>NZ_CP108247.1:0-4800000 GCF_045041205.1 Kitasatospora sp. NBC_00070
CAGGCCGGGGAGCCGGAAGGGCGGGCCGCAGCCGAGGTGCCTGGGACGGACCGCGACCCCCGCACGGGGCATGGCATCGGAAACCAGGGCGGCAGACAGTCGCGTGGTTCAGCCGCCGGGGTCGGGGCGGACCGGGCGCGCTCGATCAGGTCTTCCCCGCGTGTCGGAAGTTGTGGCCCCAACTTGCGGGTGGCGCAACTCCCGTGCCCATGGTGATCTGCGGGTGATCTTGTCTGCTTCGGCGTGACCATACCACCGGATGGCCGGATTCAAAGAGCTCGCCGGTGCCGGTTTCTGATGCCCACTCGGATTCAACTCGCAGCTGCCACGGGTGAATACGTGTCCCGACCTCTGCATACGTCCCAGCCAGGAGATGTCCGCGGCGGCAAGGGGCAGTTCGGCCTGCCCGTCCGGACAGAACGGCCTGCCCTTGTGCACGCCCCGACCGGGAGATGCCCGCAGAGGCAGATCGTTCTGCCCGGACGGGCAGAACGTCCTTCCCCCGAGCGCAATGAATGACGCACCGTCAATCATTCTCCTGAGATCAGGCGTTACTGTGCTGTCTTCTCCCAGGACCGCGGTTGCTCCATCGGCATGCCCGATCTCGTTGGCGTGGCGCCGCATTCGCATCGACGACGGGAATGTCCGCTGTGATTCTTCTGACCGGTGTCACCGGGACGGTGGGCCGTGAGGTGGCTCGGCTGCTGGCGTCGACCCGACCGGTGCGGGTGCTCGCCAGGGACCCCACCCGACTGACCCTGTCGGGTCGCGACATCGAGGTCGCCACGGCCGCGTACGCGGACCATGACGCGCTGCTCCGGGCTCTCGAAGGCGTCCGGACGGCGTTCCTGGTGACCAACGACCCCACCCAGCCCGACGACCTCCGGTTCATCGCGGCGGCGATCGCCGCCGGCGTGCGCCATGTGGTGAAGCTGTCCGCCTACGCCGTCAGCGAGGAGGACGCGGAGGACCTGATCACCCGTTGGCAGCGGGCCAACGAGGAGCTGATCCGCCGGTCCGGCCTGGACTGGACCTTCCTTCGCCCACGCGCCTTCATGTCCAACACCCTCGCCTGGGCGACCTCCATCCGCGCCGAGGGCGTCGTCCGGTCCCTGAACCCCTACTCGGGCAACGCGTGCGTGGATCCGCGCGACATCGCCGAGATCGCGGCGCTGACCTTGACCGAGCCCGGCCACGCCGGCCGGATCTACCCCCTGACCGGGCCGGAGGCCGTTACCCCGGCCGAGCAGACGGCCCGACTCTCCGCCGTCCTCCGACGCCCGCTCCAGATCGAGGAACTGACACTCGATCAGGCCGCCTCCCAGTGGTCACGGCGCTACCCGGCCCCGGTCGTGGAGGCACTGCTGCAGAGTGCCGGCCGCCAGGCCCGGGACCTCAAGGCGACGGTCGACCCGACCTTCGAGCAGGCAACAGGTCTGCGACCGCGGCCGTTTCGGACCTGGGCGGCCGACCACGCCTCGGTCTTCGGCTTGTGAGCGGAACGGCGGGCAGCGCAGCGGGGGCCGCGTGACGGTGGTCGACGCCGGCTCGGACGTCGCGGCGGTCGAGCGGACTCTCCTGGACACCCGGTGGGCTCCGGCCGACAACGCGGACTTCGCCACCTACCGCCCCAGCCCACCGGAGATCGCTGCGGCAACCGCCGATCTCGACTGCAAGAGGTCAGCCAACCAGGTTGAGCGCGCCGCGCCTCCTCGTCCGGCTCCGCAAGAACCCTCGGCAAGCCGCTGCAGGACGATGGCCGCCCACCCAACCCGCCCGCCTGTTAGTGCCGTGTGGCGGCCGTCTCCCGGGACCGAGCGGATGGTACGACGCCGCAGTCACTTCTCGGTCGGGCAGTCCTTGGCGGGCGGCGAGCCTCCGGCCCAGGTCAGGACGTCGAATTTGATCGCCTTGGCCTCAGGATCGAGTTCGACCACCGCCAGGGCCTTGTGGTCGGGGTTGCCCAGGTTGTCCCGGCAGATCCAGCCGCTGGTGCCCCGGACGCGGTCGGTGTTGTGCAGCCGGAGCAGGCTGTTGCTCGTGTCCTGCAGGCTGGGCACCGGGGCGCTCTGCGCGGCCAGGTGGATCGCGGCAACCGCCGTCCGGACCGAGTCGTGGGCGATCATCGTCCGTGATCCTCGAAAGTCGACCGGACCGAAGTCTTTGAGGGGGCCTTTGAGGTACTCGGTCAGGGCGGTGAGTTCGGCCTTCGAGCCACCGTCCGCGCCGGCTTCGTAGGTGTCCCACATGGCCGAGTTGGCCACAGCGACGTACTGGAGGATGATGCGGCCGTTCTCGGTGTTCTTCTTCAGGATGTCCCAGTTGAATCCGGGATCCGACGCCAGGGTGTCGGCGGCGTCGCCGGTGACCACGGTGAACGTCGTGCCCCCACAGCCCCTGCTGCCGAGCTCGTTGAGGAACTGCCGGAGCTGGGTGTAGCGCCCGGCGAAGTAGATCGTCTTGACGTTCGAGACGCAGAGGCCGGACACGATCTGCTGGAAATCGTTGGACAGGTTGCCTGTCGCGTGAATGTCGTCCGGTGAGCGGTACTGCTCCGGTGGCAGGGACGAGTACTTGTCGAAGGCCGCTCTCAGGGTCTTGATGTAGTTGTCGTCCTCGCGGAGGTCCTCCACGACGAAAAATCTCAGCCGCCTGCTTGCCGATGTACGCGGCCAGCGCATCGGCCACCTGCGTATTGGTCGGCACGACCCGGGCGAAGCCGGGGAAGGTGGTGTGCTCTTTGGTGTTGGCGATGTCGTCGGCGGTGATCAGCCCACCGATCACCGGGATGTGCAGGGTGTTGGTGAGGTAGGTGATGGCTTCCTTGGTGGTGTTCACGCTGGAGTCGAAGCCGGTGACCGCCCGCAGGTTGTCGGTTGCCGAGTGCACCATTCCGCCCAGTTGGTCGGCGACCGGCCGCCACTGGGCACCGCCCGAGCCAGGGTTGGCGAGGACCAACCGGACCGCCGGGGACTTGTCGTTGGTCCGGTTCGCCTGGTACTGGGCGAGGTAGGCACCCTGGACCTCCCGGAGGATCTGCTGCTGGTCGACGTCGCTGGCGGCGATCATCGACACCATGAACGCGACGGTGACGTGCGGCTGGCCCGCGATCCGGTCGTTCTCGGTCTTGATCCGGCTGGAGACCTGGTCGAGGGCCGGTGCGAAGCTGAACCCGCCGTCACTGACCCCGGTGCACTCCTGGTGGGGGCCGCGCTTCTGCACACCGGGTGCGCAGGCCAGAGTGGGCTGGAGGAGTGAGTAGCCCGTCCAACCCCCTGCCACCAGCAGCAGTACGGCCGTTGCGCCGGCCACCCATCTGGTCAGGGTGCCCCAGGTGCGCGGGTTGAGGATGCTCATGAGCCGGGCCCTTCCGAAATCGGCAGATCAGGGGCTTGAACACCCTCTCGCAGGCGCTTGGGCCACTCCCGATGGGCCCGTTGGAGGGTGGAGTTCTCAACGACGTGCTCGTACAGCGTGCTCAGTGCCGACTCGACGCGCTCGACGCACTCGTCCTGAGGGACGGTCAGCGGATCGGACTGCCGCCAGAGCGCGCGGACCAGCCGGTTGATCGCCAGGTGGACGTGCTCGGCGGTGGGGTCGGTGCAGCTGGGACAGCGGGCGAGCTCCAAGGGTTGCACCACGGTGGTCGGCACCTGCGGGACGGAAGCCTCGGGTGCGAGCGGGGCGGCGCAGACGTGGTTCACCGTCGCCAGCCACTCGTGTAGTCCGTCCTGGCCGAACCGCTGGTGCAGGAACCGGACGACCAGGTTCGCCTCACCGAGGGCGAGGCTGTGGTGCAGGTAGTCGGCCTGCTGACGGCTCGGTGGCAGGGCGGGGTCGGGTGGCTCGTAGCTGGACCGCAGGCGTCGTTGGGCCTGACTCCAGTCCTCCGGGGCGAGAGCGGCGCGAAGCCGGAGCAGCAGGAGCGCTCGCAACGCCCGGTCGGCCACGAAGGGGGTCGGATGGCCTGCGGTCGGCCAGGGCCGGAGATCCCACCGGGTCGTGTCCAGATGCTCGGCTGCTTCGCGTACACACCTGAACGCGTCGTCGTCGGGACGCCTCAAGCTCCAGAGGCGGCGGGCCGCCGTGCTGTCCAGGGCCGCCGACAGGAGGGTCAGTCGCTCCCGCATGTGCGGAACTGGCAGCAACTGCCGCAGCAGCCGGGCGGTGAGGTCACCGCTTGCCGTCCCGTCGAGGAGCGCGACGAAGTCCGCCATCTGCAGGCCGCCCCCGGCCGCCGGTGCCAGCTGGGCTGCGGCATCCGCCAGTAGGCGGGCCGTGGACGGGCGGCCGCCGCTGAGCCGCTCGACGAGCAACGGCAGGTGGCGCGGGCAGTCCAGCGGGCTCAGCATCCCCAGGATCTCCTCGTGCCGAACGGGCGGCAGGCCCAGTCTCAGTACCTGCGGTCCGCCCGCGTGGCCGCCGGGCGGGCGGACGGTAGCGGCCGTGGCGTCGGGCAGCGCGGTGACGGAGTCGGCTCCGATGTCACCCAGCGAACTCGCCACGATCACCGGCCTGGTGACGTGACGGGTGGTCCGGGGCAGCTGCTGGTACGCGAGCAGCAGCACCGTCAGAAGCCGCGCGCCCTGCGGGGTGTGCAGGTTGTCCAGCAGGACCAGTGGGTAGGGGGCGTCGTTGTGGCGCCTGCGCCAGCCGTAGTTCTCGTCGATGTCCGCGAGGAAGGCGGCGACGAGCAGAGCCTCGGCCTTCTGCCGCCAGTCGGCCATTCCGCGGAAGCCGCGGACGAAGGGGAGCAGCCGCTGGAGGCCATCGCCGGTGAACATCGGCAGCTGGTCGCGCCACCACCGCAGCGCTCCGGAGTCCGGGCGGGCCGCGAGCAGCAGCTCGCGGGCCGTCCTGGCGACGGCCTGGAACATCGGGTCCAGACCGATGGGTACACCGACGGCGCCGCTGACGGCAGGCAGCAGCGCGTCCAGCCACTGTTCCACGACCTCCTTGCGCCGTTGCTGGTCAATGCTGTCGGCCCGGAGGATCTCGAACAGCCGCCGCTCGGCCGCCCGGAGGCCTTCGGGACGGCCCGGGGCTTCCTCGGTGATCCCGACAGGTTGCCAGGCGCTGACCACCAGCAAGCCGACCGAAAGCCGACGGAACTGCAGGCCGTGGCCGAACCTGTCCACCTTCAGGCCGAGTTGGTCGGAGAGGAGATAGAGCAGACTGGTGACAGGCGAGGAGTTCGGGGTTTCGTTCTCCGAGAGACCGGCCAGTGAGTCGTGGCCGAAGCCTGGTGCGGCCAGATCGGCATGGGCGAGCGGCAGCCGGTTGTGATAGGCCTCGTACAGCGCGTTCAGCAGGGCGCTCTTCCCCGCGCCCCTTCCGCCGATCACCTGCACAACGGGCCCGCTGTCGCGGCCCTTGGACCGGATCAGGCCCTGCCCGTTCCGCTCCAGGCCAACCCAGTGCGGGACCAGTCCGTCCAGAAGCACGCTCTGACCATGGAGGTTCTCACTCATGGTTCTCCTGACCACCGAGCAGTCTCGTCGGGCGGACTGTGGTGGGGCCGATACGGATGTGTACGGCTCGCGAGTGGAACTTCCGCCGAGCCGCAGGAGCCGAGGACGCGGCAGGCTGATGCATCGCCAAGTGAGTTCTCCTGCTGACTTGTTGGTCAATTTCGAGACAACTGGGGCGGGATCTTCCGGTACGTCAGCGGTGCGCCCCGGTGAGTGAACGCCGACTTCGGTGGAGCGACGGCGATCACCCGAAACGGCTCAGCCGATCTTGGCCCCAGCACCTACGACGCCCCGCCCGGGGGCTGCTCCCGCCCGAGGGCGAGTGACGCCAACCTGCTTTCCCGAAGCGGACGATAAGGGGCTGAGGGGTCACGCTGTCGGTGCTGGTGACGGATCCTCCGCAGCTGTCAAGGCGATGAGCTCCGGGTCGAAGAACGGATAAGTTTCTCGGTTCAAGGTCGAGCGTGCGCCTTTCGGCGATGACGGGAGGGCGTGTCGACGAGTCGGCCGGCGGTACTGAACGTGGCATTTCCTCTGTTCAGCGAACAGGACATGGCACCGGCCATCAATGACCGGTGCCACGTAGGGGCCTGCACAGCGCCCGCCGGCCAGACCGGGCCGAGCCACCCAGCCCGGCTCCGAGGAGTCGGTCAGCCCGACGGGTCCAAGGTGTCGGTGTGCAGACCCGACCCTGTCGCCGGCCGACGACGTTCCGGCGACGCTGCGAGATCGGCGCCTGGGGTGGCAGCAAGATCCCGATCGTCCTCCAGCCGGCCTGGGGAGCGGGGGTCAGGGACGGTTGCGGTGGCTGCGCCGAGCCCGCGTGAGGCCCTCGGTGATGAGGCGCGGTGCCAGACCGATCGCCGGCGCGAGGAGCAGGGTGCACCAGGTGCGGGCGCGCGGGCGTCTCACGTCTCAGAAGTCGTCGAAGTCGCTGTCCTCGTTCTGGCGGCGCTCCTCCGCCGCGTCGTGCGGGGCGTGGTACTCCCGTTCGCTGTCGCTGAGTTCCGTCTCCCGCGAGGCGAAGAACTCGCCGGCCGCCACGTCGTCACCACCGTGGCGACGCCAGTCGGCGAGGATCCGCTGCGGGCTGGCCGTCACCGTCGGGTTCCCGGCGCCGGGCAGGACGGTCAGCTGGTACGCCTCGCTGGTGGTGGCGGGCGAACGGTAGGTGAAGGTGTGGTACTTGAGGTTCCCGGCCGTCACGTTGTTGCCGACCAGCCGCTGGTAGGCGTGCACCAGCCCGGGGTTGGCGAAGTTGCAGAGCAGCACGGTGACGCCCTCCTCGACCAGCTCCCGCGCCACGTCGACGATGACCTTCTGGAACTCCGCGCCGTCGTCGCCTGTGCCGTAGGTGTTCGCGGTCGCCGAACCGACCGTCTCGGGGGCCAGGTGGTTGCCCGCCACCAGACCGTTGTTGAACACCGGGAACGGGCAGTCCATGAAGACGATGTCCGTCCGGTCGGCCAACTCACAGGTGCGGCGGAAGTCACGGCACTCGAAGTCGATCGCGACCTCCTGCACCTTGTCCCGGACCGCCGCCAGTCGGGTCTGCTCCTGGGTGCGCAGCGCGGTGAGCTCGTCGGCCGTGCGGTCCTTGCAGGTCGCGACCACGGCGCCGGTACTGTTCAACTTGGTGCCGTGCACACAGCGGTTGACCAGCCAGATGTACTTCAGGCAGGTCAGCATCGCCGTGGCCGGGTCGTTCCCGGCATTGAGCAGCGCCTGCCGCCCGGTCTGCAGGTCGGCCAGCAACTGGGCGAAGTTGCCGAGCAGTTGGGTGTCCCAGACCTTCGCCAGCTTCAGGTACTCGGTGACGAATCGATCGCCCATCCGGCGCATGGTCCAGTACGAACCGATGACGTAGTGGTTCAGGTCGCCCGCGACCACCGAGCCGAACAGCGGCACGCCGTCGGTGAAGGCGGTCCCCCAGCAGGCCGAGTTCAGGAAGATCTGCCCCGAGCCCAGGAACGGCTCGATCAGCCGCGGTAGTCTGCCCCGGTTGTCGGCGAACTTGGCCTGGGCGACCCGGGCGAGCGCCAGCTGGGTGAAATGCGTCCGGTTGTGCTTGTTCCCGGTGTACGGGGTCAGCCAGGCGAACTGCTCCGAGGACGGCACCAGGATGTTGGTGAACTTACCGACATAGGAGGTGTGTTGCTGGACGAACTGCTGATACGCACCTCCCACGACGTTCGCGAAGTAGTTGAACCCGCTCGGCGTCCCCATCGAGCCGACCCGGGTCGGCTGGTACGCCGGCACCAGCAGGTTGCGCGGCACCGCCCGGAAGTCGGCGCCGACCGTGAAGCCGCGCGGCGGACGGCCGTTGCGCATGTGACCGATCCCGCAGACGGCACAGAGCACGCCGTTCTGGTCCATCGCACCGCTGTAGTCACGTTCGAAGCCACAACGATCACAGTAGATGTGCACGGTTCCCCTCGGAGTCGTCCGCCACTTGCCGCCGCTCACGACTGTAGGGCGCGCGGACCGGGCACGGGGGCGGAACGACGGATGGGTGCACGGGGACTCCGCGCGGTCCGGGGCTTGGCCGACCGGCCGGGCCGGGCCCTCGGCGGCCTCCTGACCGACACCGCCGACAGCAACCTGTACATGCGACAGATCGACGACAGCCTCGGCTACACGCCGACGCACACGACACACCAGTACCAACTCGACCTGGACCGGCGGACGGACGGGCCGGACCTGGACGTCACCTGGTCCGGCCCGGCAGACGACCCGGGTCGAAAGGGGGCTTCACCAGTCCGAGTTGGTCGCCCCCAGACTCAGCAGGACCTGGTCGAAGGTGTTGCCGTCGCTGTCATCGGTGTACGACATCGCGAGAGTGCCGAACGGGGAGGAAGCCACCGCGACCTGCTCCTGCCGACCGGCCGTGACCTGGCTGACGGACTGGGCCGGCAGTAGGCCGGCGAAGGTGCCGTCGGGGTTGAGGCCCCGGGCCCAGACTGCCGGATCGGTGCCCGCGACGCTCCAGCCGACCACGGCGTCGCGCTGGTCGTCGATGCCGACGGTGGGGTTGCCTGCTCCGGTGGCGCCGGAGATCTCGACCTCGGCCGACCCGGCGGTGCCGGTCGCGGTGAACGACCGGGCCCAGACGCCACGGGTGCCGGTGTGGTCGGACTCCCAGGCCACCGCGAAGTCGCCGTTGAAGTCGGCGGCCACGGCTGGGCGTTGCTGCTGGCCGCCGCCGAGGCTGTTGGCGCTGCGGCGGGTGAGGGCGACGGCCCCGTTCGACTTGGCCAGCTTCACCAGGCCGATCTGGTAGTAGCCGTTGCCGTCGGTGTCCTCGTCCCAGACGACGACGGCGTCGCCCGAGGCGGAGGTCGCGACGTCTGGGTTGTGGTGCGCGCCGCCGGCCGCGTTGACCGTCACCTCGTAGGCCTTCGTCGTGGTCCCGGTGAACCCGGCTGCCTTCACCGTCGCCGCCGCGGTGCCCTGGATGTCCTCCCACACCACGGAGAACGCGACCGCGGTGGTGCTGCCCGGCGCGCCGTCCGGATCGACCGCGACGCGCGGATGGATCTGCTGGCCGTCGGCGCTCGCGTTGGCCTGACCGGAGCCGAGCACCGCACCGGCCGGCGAGAGCACCCGGTAGGTGATGTTGTAGAGCCCGTTGCCGTCCGGGTCCTCCGCCCACACGACGACGGCGTTGCCCCGGTCGTCGAGTCCCACGTCGGGCTGGAGGTGCCGCCAGGCCGCGCCCGCGGTCCCACCGGCCGAGAGCTTCGTCTCGTAGGCCGAGACACCGTTGTGGTACGTCCGCACCCACACGTCGCTGTGCGTGGTGTCGCCCGGGTTGGTCGAGTCGCGGTCGTCCTCCCAGACCACCGCGACGTCGCCGAGGCGGTTGGCCGCGACCGAGGCGGAGTCCTGGTCACCGGTGGAGTCGCTGTTCGCGGTCGCCCAGGACGAGGGCCCCGCGGCCGAGGCCGGGGCGACCATGACGAGGGCCGCGGTGAGGGCGGCGACGGCTGCGCCGAGTACGGAGAGCTTACGCATCGGCCAACCCCGGCTGTCCGTCGTGGATGACAAAGGTCCGGGCGGTGGTCGCCGCCGCGCCGTGCTCGGTCACCGTCGCCACCGACCGGAAGTCGGCGGTGAGTTGGGACGGCGTGATGCGCGTGCGGACGTAGCCGCGCTGGTTGGAGTAGAAGCGCAGGTGCGGGTTGAGCGATCCGTTCGGGATCGTCGTGCCGGTGCTTCCGTTGCCGCCGCTGGTGATCGAGGTGCAGACCAGCTCGGAGCCGATCGTCGCCGACGACGGATTTGCGTAGTCGGCCTTGAGGTCGTTGCCCCAGGACGCGTGCACGTCACCGGTGAGGACGACCGGGTTGCGTACGGACCGGTCGGTGATGCCCTGCTGGATCCGCGCCCGGCTGGCCCGGTAGCCGTCCCAGGCGTCCATGTTCATCGCGCCGGACGCGTTCACGTTGCGGGCGAAGAAGACCTGCTGGCCGATCAGGTCCCAGGTGCTCAGGTGCCGGCCGAGTCCGTCGAGCAGCCAGGCCTCCTGGGCCGCGCCGGTGAGCGAACGGTTCGTCAGATCGGCGTCGGCGCAGACCTTCGTCCCGTCGCCGCAGGCCTGGTCGTCGCGGAACTGGCGGGTGTCGAGCATGTGGAACGTGGCGAGGGTGCCCCAGCGGACCCGGCGGTAGAGCTGGATGCTGTTGCCGGCGGGCGTCGCGGCCGCTCGCAGCGGCATGTTCTCGAAGTACGCCTGGTACGCAGCGGTGCGTCGCGCGGTCCACTGGGCCGCCGTCAGCGAAGGGCTGCTGTCGGCGCGGACCATGTCGGCGTAGTTGTTCTCCACCTCGTGGTCGTCCGGCACCACCAGCCACGGCGCGATCGCGTGCGCGGCCTGCAGGTCCGGGTCGGTGCGGTAGAGCGCGTAGCGGCGGCGGTAGTCGGCCAGCGACACGATCTCGCTGCCGAGGTGCTGGCGCACGCCGCCGGAGCCGGCGCCGCCCTCGTAGATGTAGTCGCCCAGGTGCAGGATCAGGTCGGGGCGGTCGTCGGCCATCCGCCGGTAGGCGGTGTAGTAGCCGCTCTCGTAATGGGCGCACGAGGCGAAGGCCATCGTGAAGTCGCGCCCGACCGTGGCCGGCGCGGGTGCGGTACGGGTCCGGCCCACCGGGGAGATGAATCCCTGGGCCCGGAAGCGGTAGTAGTACTCGGCGTCCGGGGCGAGTCCGCCGGCCAGCACGTGCACCGAGTGGGCCTGGGCGTAGCGGGCGGTGACCGTCCCCGAGCTGACCAGGGTGGTGAAGTTCTGGCTGGTCGACACCTGCCAGTCGACGGCGACGTCGGCGTTGGGCATGCCGCCCTGGCCGTCCGCGTTGGTCGGCGTGGGAGCCAGCCGGGTCCAGAGCACCACGCTGCTGTCGTCCGGTTCCCCGGAGGCGACGCCGAGCGTGAAGGGGAAGGGGGTGGAGGCGGCGGCCGACGGCTGGGCCATCGCCCCGAGTTGGAGCGTGGCGGCGCCCGCGGTGGTGAGCCCGCCTAGGATGAATATGCGGCGACTGAGGTTGCTCATAGCCGCCGATGCTCGCGGACGCGAGTGAACTTCCGCCCCTGCGCGGGGGGCGGTCAAGTGACCTGGCAGCGAAGCGAGTTGGCGGGTGTCCCCACGGCCACCGGGAGACTCCCCTCGTCCCACGGAAACCGCGACCGGGAAGGGTGTCGTCCCGGCGCGGCTCACGGACGCCCTCGGGTACGCCACCGAGGGCACCGTCCGCCGGCTGCACCGGGACTGGGCCCGCTCACCCGCTGACCTGGTGTCACGGCGCGTTGTCAGTGGTCGGCGTCGGCGGCGTGGAGGACTTCGCGGAGCAGCAGGTCGAGGTCGGCGGTGGTGGTGCGGTAGTTGCACAGGCAGGCGCGCAGCGCGGTGCTGCCCCGGACGGCGACGGTGGCGAGGTAGGCGCGTCCGTTCTCCTGGACGCGGCGGGCGACGCGGGTCTGGAGGGCGTCGGGGTCGCTGCTCCGGGTGTCGGTGACGCGGAAGCACGCGACCGGCCACGGGCCGCCTGCCAGGAGCTCCAGTCGTGGTTCGGCGGTGATCCGGTCGCGCAGTTCTTCGGCGAGGCGCAGGTAGTGCTCGATCAGGTCGGTGACGCCGTCCCGGCCCAGGTGCTGCAGGGTGGCCCAGAGGGCGAGGGCCCGGGTGCCGGGGCGGGTCAGCTCGATGGTGGAGTGGGAGAGCCACGGCAGCGCGTCGGGTTCGGCGGCGGCGAGGTAGGAGGCCTGGTGCGCGAAGGCGGTGTGCAGGTGCTCGGGGTCCGGGACCAGCAGCGCCCCGCAGCCCACCGGCACGCTGAGGGTCTTGTGTGGGTCCACGGTCATCGAGTCGAGGTCGCCGACGCCCTGGTAGCGGGGGGCCAGCGCCGGAACGGCGGCTCCCAGCCCTCCCCAGGCTCCGTCGGCGTGGTGCCACATGCCGACGCTCCGGCACAGCCGCGTGACCGGTTCGAGCGGGTCGACGGCGCCGGTCGCGGTGGTGCCCAGCGTGCTGACGGTGCAGAACGGCAGCAGGCCCGCGTCCAGGTCGGCGGCGACTGCGGCGTGCAGTGCGGCGGGGTCCAGGCGGTCGTGCGCATCCGTGGTGACCGGGCGCAGCCGGTGGGCGGGCAGACCGATGCAGGAGGCGGCCTTGGCGACGGACATGTGCGCCTGGGCGCTGTAGTAGACGGTGAGTCGGGCGTGGTCGCGGTCGTAGGCGGGGCCGTCCGCGGAGCCTCGGCGGGTGAGGTACCAGGTGCGGGCGGTGGCCAGGGCCAGCAGGTTGGCCATGCTGCCACCGCTGGTCAGGACCCCGCCCGTGCGGTCCGGAAGCCCGGCCAGGCCGGCCAGCATCCGCACGGTGCCGCGCTCCAGGTCCATCAGGGCGTTCTCGCCCATGCCGCAGGTCGCGTTGACGGCGGACGCCAGCAGTTCCGCGACGACTCCGGCCGGTGCGGGCGGTGAGTTGATCCAGGCGAAGAACGCGGGATGCCCGTTGCCGGTCGGATAGGGGGCGATCTGGTCCCGCACGAAGTCCAGCACCCGACCCAGATCCCCGGGCTCTCGGCCGAGCCGCCCCTCCCGCAGCCGCGCCCGTTGCCGCGCGGGCATCGGCCGGCCCACCGGATTGGCCGGCAGCTCGTTCAGGTACCGGGCGGCCCATTCGGCCGCTGCGACGAATTCGTCCTGCAGCACCTTCGGGTGCACCCGGGGTGGCTGCTGGTCCGGCAGGAAGGTTTCGCCGAACCGGGCCGGGTCGGGCTCACTGAGGCGGTGGGTCATGGCGCGGGTGGGCCTTTCGTCGTCACAGGCCCGCTGGTCAGCTCAGTTGGGGCCATGATCGTAACGAGCGACCGTGGCCGACCGACACGCGAACCGGCCGGGTCGAATTTCTCGGTCCGCCACCTGCACGAGTCCGGGGACGCCACCGACGCCCTCTCGCACCGAGCAGGCCTCGCCCGGTGCCACGCCTCGTCGTGCAGGACCAGTCCCCGGGACGGCTCGTCGGGCTGCCTCGCCCGGTCCTCTGAGGACCGGAACGCGGCCGCGCCGGGTCCCGGCGGGCGGCCGGTTCCTTGGCATAGTGGGTCCATGACAGAGCCAGGCTCCATGGGCCGCGAGCGTGTGCGTGCCGGGCGGCGCAGACTGTGGGTCGCCTCGTTGATCTCCCTGGGTGCCGTAGGCCTCGCAGCCGTGCACCTGGCCCGTCCGAACCTGAAGATCGACACGGCCACGCTGGTCCTGGCAGTGGTGGCCGTGATCCCGTGGCTGGGCGACCTCTTCGACAGCATCGAACTTCCCGGCGGCACCAAACTCCAGTACCGGCAACTGCAGGAACGCGTCGAGGCCGTTGAACAGCGGACGGTCGAGGCCCGGCTTGCGGTCGACGACGCGAGCCGCCAAGCCCGTGTCGCCAGCAGTGGCCAACCGCGAGAGCGCCCTGAGCGGCGACGCCGACCAGGACGTCGCCCGCCTGGTCGGCGAGTTCACCGACCTGCGGCGCGGACAGCCTTCCGGCGCCGCACGGACCTACCGTCAGGAGCTGATCTTCGCCGAACTGGCCAGACTGACACCGAGGTTGCCCGACTTCGACGTCACCGCCTCCCTCGCCTCCACCGAAGGCGGCGTCCGGCTGGCCGCCTACTCCCGCCTGTACGCCCTCCCGGAGGAAGGGTTCCTCCCTGCACTTGTCGACGCGGCGACCGCCGAAACCCTGCACTTCAACCAGTACTGGGCCCTGCAGGCGATCAGTGCCGTGATCGACGCCACCGGTCCGGGAAACGTGCGGCTCGAGACCGTGCGGCGGCTGCGCACCTACCTCCCGCAGCTTCCCCATGACAGTGACCGAAGCGCAGTCCTACGAGCGATCCTGGGGCGACTGGAGACCCGGACCTGACCGTTGCGGCCGCCGCGCAAGACACCGGGCTCCGGCGACGGCTGTACGGACCCGTACTTGTGCCGTGGGCTACTCGGTGCGCAGGCCGTCGGGACGCATCATGCGCCACAGCGGCGGCAGGCTGAGCAGGGTGACCAGCAGGACGACACCGCCGCCGATGCCGGTCATCCACGCGATGCCCGCCCAGTCCAGGGCCAGGGGCAGCACCGCCATTTTCAGCAGGATCACGCCGAGGCCCAGGCCGCCGACGACAGCCAGCGCCAGGCCGAGCGTCACCGGCAGCGCGGTCTGCCACAGCACCGACAGCCCGAGCGTCGAGCGCCGGGTGCCGAAGGCGACCAGCACCGACAGCAGCTTCTTCCGCTCGCGGAGCTGCTCCAGCATGGTGACGAGCATGCTCGCGCCGATCAGCAGCAGTGTGACTGTCGTGCCGATGAACAGGCCGCGCTTGATGTTCGTGAACTTCGGGGCCGTGACGGTCTCCGTGCCGTGCTGGACCGACAGCAACGGGTCCATCCGCGCCGCCGTGTTACGGACCCGCTCGGCCGCGTCGCGGTCGGCGGGGTCCAGCTTCGCCAGCAGTTCGGTGCGGGCCTCGCCCAGGTCACCGACATTGATCGCCTCGGGGGTGGCGAAGATCCCGGTGCCGAAGGACCCTGCCGGGTGCGGCACCAACGGGGCGAGGCGGGCGGTGACCGGAACGGTCCACAGCTTGGGCGCGCCCGGCTGCCCCGACTCCTTGTCCTCCGTCGAGAGGTCGACCTGCGCGCCGGGTGCGGGGAGGTACACGCCGCCGGTCAGCGGGTTCTGATTCGCCGGGTCCTTCGGCCAGGTAGACGCTGCCGGGCGGCAGTCGGAGGCCTCGACGACCTGGCCCAGGGCCGCGCAGTCCCCAACGATCACGAAGGCGCCGGGGTCAGTGGGCGGGCCGGTCCTGTGCGCGTGGCCGAGTATGTAGGTCAGGGTCGATGCCACGCCCGGGGTGGCGCCGAGCGCGGCCGTGTCCTCCTTCTGCTGGGCCGCACCGGTGTAGTCCCTGCTGATCCGCATCTCCCCGCGGAGCGGACTGAAGCCGGTGTGCTGGGTGTACCTGCTCTCCAGCCCCGAGAACAGCATCTGCACGGCGATCGCGCCGGCCACCGCGACCGTGATGCCGTTGACCATCCGGGCCGACGCGCCACTGTCCAACTGGATGCGGCGGGTGGCGAGCTGGAGCGGCAGCGGGCCACCGCGGATCCGGCCGACGACGGTCTCCATCGCCCAGGGCAGCAGCGCCGTCACCCCCACGAGCAGCAGCACGGCGCCCGCCGCGATCTTCGGCTCGTTGACCGGGCTGTCCGGCGAGAGGCCCCCGATCATCGGGGACAGCAGGGCCACCCCGACGAGCGGAAGCGTCAGCCGCCACCACAGACGCCGCCGGGCCGTCCCGGTGTGCCGTACGACGCCGAGCGGTTCGATGGCGACCGTACGCAGCGCGAACAGGGTGACGGCGACGGCCGTGACCGGCACGCCGACCACGATCAGCGCCACCAGCAGCGGACTCGGGGACACGTCGGACGCGAAGACGCTGATCCGCCACAGCTCGACCGTGTCGACGAGCTGCCGTCCACCGGCGAAGAGGCCCAGCCCCACGGCGAGCCCGACCAGCGCGCCGAACAGGGCCTCCCCGGCCGCGATCCGCCGCGTCATGTGCGCGTCCGCGCCGACCAGCCGGCGCGGCCAGCCGTCGGTCGCGGCGTTCGCCGCCGAAGCGGACGGCGGTGGCGATGAGGATCGCCACCGGCACCAGCAGCACCACGAAGGTGATGATGACCAACAGTGTCAGGAACGGGCCGAGGGCCTCGGAGAGATTCGGGCTGCCGATCTCGTCGGTCCTGGTCGGGTTCATGCCGTCGGGGACGAGGTTGTCGGCCCCCGCGTAGTAGGCGAGCTCGTGTGGGCCGAGGAGTCCCGCCTCCCCGATGGTGCCGCTGACCTTGTGGCCGAGGCGCTCCTTGAGCAGGGCCCCTTCGGGCGACGCGAGCAGCTTCCCGAGTTCGGGGGAGACGAACATCTCGCCGGGGGCGGGCAGTTCGTCCAGGCCGGGCGGGAGCAGCGGACGGTCGCCGTCCGGCTGCACCAGCCGCCCGTAGACCTCCTGGCCCCGGTACGTGGTGTCGGTCCGGCCGGTGACGATCGTCTCGGCGGTGGGCTGTACGGCCACGCTGTAGGAGGAGGGGGAGACGTCGCGGGCCGCGCCGCGGTCGCCGCGGGCGTTGAGGATGGCCGGGACGGCGGCGGCGACGAGCAGCAGGGCCACGCCGAGGCCGACTCCGACGGCGGTCAGGAGCGTACGGGTCCAGCCCTCGCGTCCGCCGCCCACCGCGAACCGGACGCCGAAGGCGAGGTCCCGTGCCCAGTCGGCCGGGGTGACCGGGGTCTCCCCGCGCGCCGCCGCACGGCGGTTGTCGAGTTGGCGGTGCTGGGTGCGGATGCGTCGCAGAATGCTGTTCTTCACGCGGCGTGCCCCATGTCTCGCGACTTTCCGTCGCGTACGACGATCTCGCGGTCGGAGTACGCGGCGACGCGTGCTTCGTGGGTGACCAGGACGACGGCCGTGCCGGTGTCGCGGGCGGCCTCGGTCAGCAGTCGCATGACGCGTTCGCCGTTGAGGGAGTCCAGGGCGCCGGTCGGTTCGTCGGCGAAGAGCACGCGCGGGCTCCCGATCAGGGCCCGGGCGACGGCGACCCGCTGGCCCTGGCCGCCGGAGACCTGGCCGGGACGTTTACGGGCGAGGTCGGCGACCTCCAGGCGTTCCATCCAGTCGACGGCCCGGCGCTCGGCCTCCTTGCGCCGGACGCGGTTCAGCCGCAGCGGCAGTGCCACGTTCTCCAGGCAGGTCAGCTCGGGCACCAGCTGGCCGAACTGGAACACGAAGCCGAACTCACCCCGGCGCAGCCGGCTGCGCCCGGCGTCCGAGAGTGTCGACATGGCCCGGCCGTTGTACGTCACCTGGCCGGCGTCGGGCGTGACGATGCCGGCCAGGCAGTGCAGGAGGGTGGACTTGCCGGAGCCCGAGGGGCCCATCACGGCGACGACCTCGCCGGAGCGGATGCCGAAGTCGGCGCCGTCCAGCGCGGGGGTCGGGCCGTAGGACTTCCGCAGGCGGGTCGCGGACAGTATGGGGTCGGTCATGTGCGGATCTCCGTGGCGAGCTGGTCGAGCCGGGCGGCGGTGAGCTCCAGCCACCGCAGGTCCGCCTCCAGGTGGAACAGGGCATGGTCGCATATCAGCTGGTCGGCGAGGTCGCCGCCGGCCTTGCGGCGGGTCAGCTCGCGCATCAGGCGCAGGTGCTCGGCCCGCTGGGTGTCGAGCAGCCCCTCGGCACTGCGGCCGGTCAGCAGGGCCAGTACGACCTTGGTGTACAGGGTGGTCTGGAGGTACGGCTCGGGCTTCTCGGGCTGGGCGAGCCAGCTCTCGACGTCGGTCACCCCGGCGTCGGTGATGGCGTACCGCTTACGCTCCGGGCCTCCGCCCGCCTCCAGGCCGTCGACCTCCACCAGGCCGTGCTTCAGCAGCCGCGCCATGGTCGAGTAGACCTGACCGTAGTGCAGGGGGCGGTCCTGGCCGAACCGGTCGTCGAAGGCGCGCTTGAGGTCGTACCCGTGGCGGGGCCCCGACTCCAGGAGCCCGAGCAGGGTGTGACTGATTGACATGCGGCGCACTCTACACCGCGTGTATACCTCGTGTGTATAGCTCTCCGTGGCGCCGGCCCGGCCGGCCACCGCCGGGGTGTGGCCGGGATCTCGGCCTGGGCGGGCCGCGGTTCATTTCTCCGGGCGGGACTGGTCGGGTGCGCGGTCTCCCGCTGCTTCCGGCACCGGGTCGGTGATCGTCCTCAGCTGCTCGGCGGAGAACTCGACCGTGCGGGATCTTCTGGCCCTGCGCCAGGACCCAGGCGAGTGCCGACTGCGCCGCTGTGCAGTCGGCCTCGTTCGCGAGCGCCCGCAGGCGTTCGACGAGGGCGAGGTTGCCGAGACAGGGGTGTCCTCCCGGCGCAACGCGTGCTGCGCCACGCCTACAGGTAGGCCAGCGGCGGGACGCCGGCCACCTCCCGGATGCGCTGGGCGAAGCTGGTCCGGGACATGGCGGCGCGGACGAGTTGGGCCCGGGTCCAGGGGTGGGCCGGGCTCTGGTGCGTCAGACGCAGGGCGGGGACGATGCGTTCGTCCGCAAGCACGCAGCCAGCCGTCCGGGTAGTCCTCGCCGGAGGGTTCTACGAACGCATGGGACTACGGACCTTCCTGACCTGGACCACCCACGTCCTGCCACTGACGCCGCCACCTTCCCCGGACGGCGACCGGGGAGCGCGGGGCTCCCTGTTGTGACCGTGCCGACGGGCCGGACCAGGTGATGCCCAGGTCCGGCCCGTCCGCTCGCCTCTACAGGTCGAGCTGGTACTGCACTGTCGTGTGCGTGGGCACGTAGCCGAGGCTGTCGCTGATGTGTCTCATGTGCGTGTTGCTGTCGGCGGTGTCGGTCAGGAGGCCGCCGAGGTCCGGATAGCGCCCGTGGGCCTGTCGGATCGACTCGGCCTTCATCCATCGGCCGAGACCGTGTCCGCGGTGCTCGGGCAGCACGCCGGTGCCGTAGTGCTGGCCGTCGCCCGTGCCGCTGCCCGGGACGACGAGTTCGGTGAACCCGGCGATCGAGTCGTCGGCAGTGTCGATGGCGACGACCGTGTGCAACTGGTCGCCGCGCTGTTCGACGGCCTTCGCCGCAGCCCGGACCCGGTCCACGTCCCAGGCCACGATGCCGAAGTCGGTGTCTTCCATGGGCATGTCGTCCATGGCCCGGCGTGAGTCGGCGAACGTCTGGGCGAGGTCGTCGGGGACGGTTCCCTGCCATGACGTCAGCCGGTAGCCGGGATGCGGACGCTCGACAATCTCGGTGAGGGCGCTGGCGTCCACGTCGGCCAGCGGCAAACGGGCGTACCTCAAGGTGAGGACCTTGCGGAAGCCGTGGGCCGGCAGGAAGTGACTGCCGGGCGATCCGGCCTCGGCCTGCGCGCTGACGCAGCGGCGGGCGTTGTCCCGGGCGGCGGCCACGGCCGCGTCGAGAAGCCGGGAGCCGACGCCCTTGCTGCGCTCCACGGGATGGACGTGGAGGGTCAGTTCGGCCAGGTGCTCCTGTCCGCCGTCGAACAGGCGCAGAAAGGCCGTCCCGACGGGGATGGAATCAGCGTCGGACGCCAGCCACACGAGGCGGCGGCTCTGTGCGCCGCGGGCAGGGTCGGTCAGTGGAGTGATACGAAACGACAAGGTGTCTCCGTCGTGAGCAGGTGGCAAAGGGCAGTACGCGGGCTCACCTGCTGGGCACTCGTGCGCATGTGCTCCACACCTCCTCGTCGACGGTGCCGGTCCGGATGAACATATGGACGGCGGGGAGAACGTAGCTGACCTATCGATTCCGCGGCAAAGGATTAACTGAAGACTGGTACGACGGTGGGGTCATGGCCCCTCTTTGATCGCCACGATCCGTACGGTTGCCTCACAGCCGTACCTCGTGGCCACCGCCCGGTGGCGCTTGAGGGGATCGATCCCGCACCCGAGCCGCACACCTTGTCGGCACGCACGCTGTCCGACTGTCAGAGCACCCGCGAGCGGATCATCGCGGTCAGCCGGGGCGAGTCGGGCGTGGGCGGTTGGGCGTTGAACGCCTGGTAGCCCCAGGTCTCGTAGAGCTGCCGAACTCTGCCGTCGCCGGCGAGCGGGTTGACCATCAGGGTGACGCGATCCTCGGTCCGGTCGGCGAGCAGGTCGTCGTGGATGCGGCGGGCCGTTCCGGTGCCGCGCCACGGGGTGCGGACGCCGATCTCCTTGACGGCCAGCGCCGGGGTGTCCGTGAAGCCGTCGGGCAGGGGCTCGGCCATGCGGTTCCAGTACCGGTCGCGAGCGTCGACGGTGTTGCCGTAGGCGTACCCGACCGGCACCAAGCCGTCGTAGCCGAGGACGAGTTCGAAGCCGGGTTCGGTGGCGTGCCGGTCGAGGCGTTCGGCGAACGCCTCGACGCGGTAGTTCGCCAGGTGCAGCAGCGGTGCCCGCACGTCCGCGTACACCTCCATCAGGTCCTGCCGGGCCTCGGGGGTCAGGTCGCGGTGGTGGCGGAGCTCGATGGTCACGCGGTGGTCCTCCAGGTGTCGTGCGCGTACTCGGCCCAGGTCAGGTCCGGGCCCCTGCCGGCGGCCAGACCGTGGAGCCCGGTGCCGGATGCGGTCAGCATGCCACTGACCCGGGGGTGGGCGGAGACGGGGCTCCCGTTATATGAGGACACGTCATATGTGTTTTCGGTGAGTGCAGTTGATCTCGTGGTGGGGGCGCCGCGCTGCGTTCAGGCGGTCGTGGCCGTCACGATGACGGGCCCGCGGTCGTACGCGCCGCGGTACGGCGTGCACAGGTCCGTCTCGGTGAGTTCGACCGACGTGAAGCCTGCGAGTCGGAGCAGGGCAAGGACCTCGTGCGCGTGGTACCAGTGCAGTGTCGCCGGGCGGACTTGCGGGCCTGCCAGCACGGTCTCGCCACGCAGCAGCGTGTACCGGCGCTCCTCCGTCCAGCTCTGTTCCACCGCGTCCTCGGCGAGCACCCGCCGCTCGACGCGCAGCGTTCGGCCGGCCTCCAGATCGAGTCGAACGTGCGGTTGCCAGTCCTCGGCCATGGCAGCAGTGCTCTTGTAGTCGTGGTCGACCGGTTCGAGGTTGAACGCCAGTACACCACCGGGCTCCAGATGCTCCCGGCAGCGCCGGAACGCCTCGGTCAGGGCCTGCCGGTCCGGCAGGCAGGCGATGCTGCCGCAGGGGATGTAGATGGTCCGGTAGCGGTTCGGCAGGTCCAACTCCTGGACGTGCTGGGCGTGCAGAACCGGCGCGAGTCCCTGTTCCGCCGCCCGCTCGCGGCAGACCGCCAGCATCTCCTCCGACGCGTCCAGCCCCTCCACCGGCAGTCCGGCGGCCAGATAGCGGCGTTGCAGCCGACCGGCTCCCACCCCGATCTCCAGCGCCGGCGTTCCCGAGGTGCGGATGATCCGCTCGAAGACCGGGTGGTCCCAACCGGGTTCGTCGTACGCCGCCCAGTGGATGACCGCCAACCCCCGGTACTGAGCGGTCTGGTCCGGGGCGCTTCTGTCGTCGGTGACGTTCATTCCGCGCATGCTTGCCCGGTCCGGCAGCGCGCCGCAAGCGAATTCCGACCTACCCCGGCAGGGGCCTGACTGTGCTGCCCGCCCCGGCTCCGCGCGAGCTGCGGGGCCGCCCGGGTCTCTCAGTTCCGCTTCGATCGCCGTACCCGCGTCAGCCGAGCTGCCCGGTCGGCCGCATGGTGATCTGGTTGATGTCCACGCCCGCAGGCTGGTTGAGCACGAAGGCGATCGTGGCCGCGATCTGTTCGGGGGTCATCGCCTCCTCGGGGGTGCCGCCGCGCTCGGCCCAGAACGCGGTGTCCACCACTCCGGGGGCGACGACGGTCACGCCGACCCGGTCCTTGCCGACCAGCAGCCGGGTGTTCTCGGCCAGCGCGTGCACAGCCCACTTGGTGACCGAGTACAGGTTGCCGGGCGTGTTGCGCACTCCGGCGACGGAACCGATGAACACGATCCTGCCCTTGGACGCCCTCAACTGCGGCAGCGTCTCGCGTACCAGCAGGGCCGGGCCCAGCACGTTGGTGAGGACCATGGCGCGCATGTCCTCGGGGGCGTGGTCCTCCAGGTTGCCGGGCAGCGAGAAACCGGCGTTGGCGATGACGTTGTCCAGTCGGCCCCACACCTCGACCACGCGGCGCACGGCGGCGGCGACGTCCGCCGCCTCGGCGGCGTCACCGGTGATCGTCAGCAGCCGCTCACCCGCTCCGGCCGAAGCGGCGAAGGCGGCCAGCTTGCCCGCGTCACGTCCGGTGACCGCCACCCGGTGGCCCTGGTCGAGGAGGGTACGGGCGGTGGCGGCACCGATCCCGGTCGATCCACCAGTGATCAGCGTGACGGGCTCCATGCAACAGCCTCCTCGGCGACGGGTCATCAGTTCCCCAAAACGCCTGCACTATACGTGGGGTGAGCTGCTGCCAGGGTTGGCACGCCGTACCGGCTCCGCCCCAGGCCCGCTTACGAAACCGGCGCCGCTTCGACGAGTAGGCGTACCGCCGGGGCCCGGAGGCCGCCACCCCGGTCGGGTGGCGGCCTCCGGGCCCGGTCCTGCTGCGGTGCCTCCGGCCGGACCACAGGCTCGGCCCCGCAAGGCTCAGCGTTCGCGGGGCGACGGTCAGACGGCGTCGTAGATCAGGCTGGAGCAACGGTCTTGGGCGAAGGAGATGTCCACGCACACCTTCCACTGGAGCGAGTGGCCCTCGCCGGTGGTGACGACGAAGTCGCGCCACGTGCCGTTCCCGTTGTAGTTGACGATGCGGCTCTGCTTGACGCCGTCGATCCAGTACTCGATGAAGACGCCGTTGCCGTCGGCCTTGTTGTCCTGCAGCCCGAAGTTGTTGCGGCTCGGGTCGTAGTAGGCATAGGCGCCGGTGACGGAGGTGGCCGACGCGGCGGCGGGGCCGACGGCGGCGAACAGTGCCGCTCCCGTCAGTACGGTGGCGAGGACGAGCTTCCCGGTCGTGCGCATGGTGGGTCTCCTTCTGGTGGTGGAGGATCTCGTTGGCAGGCGGCGGGACAGGGCTGGTGGCCTCCCCTGCGGGCCACGGACGTGCTCGGCCGCCTGCGAACGACCTTCGCTCGGCGGTGGCACGGGAGTCTTGTAGGAATGCGCACCACCGCTTACCTCAACTCGGCTGCCGGAGAACGGCACTGGTCACGAGGTCGGGTACCCGGTCGGCCGGCTCGGCGGTGGGTTCGGCGGCTGTGCGGTGGCCGATGAACTCGGCGGGCGAGCAGCCCGTCGTCGCCCGGAAGGTGTTGCTCAGGTGTGCCTGGTCGTAGAAGCCGCTGACGGCCGCAGCCTCCGCCCAACTGCCGGTGGCGCGCTGGTGGTAGGACAGGGCCCGTTGGAGCCGGAGGACCTGACCGGTCTGCTTGGGTGCGAGCCCGACGGCTTCGCGGAACCTGGTCTCGAGCCGGCGCCGGCTCCAACCGGTCCCGTGGACGAGGTCGCGGACCGGGGCGGTGCCGCCGCTGCGGCGCAGTTCGGCGAAGGCCCAGGAGACCTCGGCCGGCCATCGGGGCCCCTGGGCGATGCGGGCGGTCAGGAAATTGTCGAGCAGGCGGAACCGTTGGGCCCAGTCCGGCTGTTCGGCAATCTGCTCGGCCAACTGCCGTGCGGGGCGGCCGAGGAGGTCGGGCAGGTCTGCCCAGTTGTGTTCCGCTTCGCTCAGGACCGGGCCGAAGAGCCGGTGCGCCTCGGCCGGGTGCAGCGAGACGGACACCCCTTCCATTCGGCCTTGGTGTTCCGCGACGGTGGCCGTGCGCCGCAGCCCGCCGACGGGAGAGGCAGCGTGGAGCACCGCCCGGTCGTCGATCGCATCGGTGAGCCGTAACGGCTCGGAGAGGCCGATCACCAGGGTGACCACGTCGGTCGGCACCTCCAACCGTCGCCGTCCTTGACGCAGGTCGAGCCGGTACCCGCGGTACCGGAGGACGTGTGCCGTCTGCCACGATCCTCCGTCGGGCAGGACTCCCCGCGTAATTGTCAGGCTTCCGTCAAATATGGTCATGGTGCCCATCGCACCCCGAATCCGAAATCTCCGCAAGCTCCACCCAACTGACCGATCCGGTGGGCAGTACCCGGTCGTTCGAGCACGTCCTCGGGTTGGAGCCGTCAGCGTTGCGTTAGGGTGAGCCACCCGCGCGCCCCGGGGAGCGGCGTCGGTCAGGTGGTCCGGTCCGCAGCGGCCGGGCCGATGAGCTGGGGGTGGGCATGCCGGGTGCGTCCGGGTACACGGTCAAGCACGAGGGTGTGGAAGCGCAGGCCAAGCGCCTGGACGACGCCGCCGACGAGGTCGGGCGGATCCGGTCGGCGGTCGCAGACGGGAGCTGCCAGGCCACCGACGTCTTCGGCGGCGACGACTCCGGCGCGGCGTACACCAACTTCGCCGCCGCATGGCAGGCCGAGACCCAGAACCTCCAGAGCGCCCTGCACGAACTCGCGGGCCGGATCCGCGTGTCGAACGCGAGCTACCGCGTGGGCGAGCACGGGGTGGTCACCGACCTGTCCACCGTGGGCAGCGGCGACTACCGGCCCTTCGGCTGAACCGAACCACCCCGGCAACAGGAGCACAGTCATGGCAGGCGGTTCCACCACCCAGCGGCGCGTGGCCCTTCACGAGCGCTTGCGCGACATCGACGGCGCGGGCGACAAGAACGGGCTGATATCCGCGATCAGGAGCACCCTCGCGGTGCCCGCCCCGGCCGGCGACCCGGGCACCATCGAGGCGACGGGGAACCGCTACCGGCGGGCCACGGCCGACTCCGAGGAGGTGCACACCAACGTCGAGCGGGTCGCCAGGGACGGGCTGCCCGACGTCTGGACCGGCACCACCGGTGCCAAGGCGGGCGAGGTGGTCGGCGCGGCCGCCCGTGCCGCCGACCAGATGACCACCGCCTTCCACCAGGGCGGCCTGATACTGCTGACGCTCGCCGACGAGCTGCACCGCGCGCAGCACCTCGACCGGCAGGGCCGCCCGGAGCTGGAGCAGGTGCTGAACCTCCTCGGGGACGAGGACGGCTGGTTCGACAACCTGATCGAGAAGGACGCCGAGGAGGCCGAGCGCAAGCGGGCCCAGGAGATGGCCCGGAACGCGACGCGCGTCATGATCCAGGGCGCCGAGATCGCCGACGACGCCGCCCGCGCCGCGGCCCGGGATCTCAACAAGCTGGCGTCCGAGGCACGGGCCGGGCGGATGGACACGGACGAGGTCTCGGCCGCCGACAAGCTGGTGCTCGCCGACGCCTCCGGGGCCGACGGCCCGGCGGAGTTCAACGAGCTGCTGTCGGCCAACGACCTCAAGCGCTCGGGCGAGTTCCTGGAGAAGCTGAGCGACAAGGACCAGGCGGACTTCCAGAAACTGCTCGCCGAGTCCAAGTCCCCGCAGGAGCGTGCCTACCTGATGAAGGCTCTGGCGTCAGGTCACGACATGGGCCAGATCCGGGACTTCCAGGCGAAGATCCACGGCAAGGACCCGCACTGGCTGCGGGAGCACCTCACGCCCGTCCGCACCGAGGACGAGGACACCGGCAGCGGCGGCAGCAACGACAACGGCTCCAACAAGAACACCGACGACGTCCGGTACGGGAAGCGGCCGTGGGCCCAGGCCGGCGGTGAGGGCACCTGCGTGGCCTCGTCCACCATCACCGCCCGGGCCATGGTCGACCCGGTCTACGCCCTGGAGCTCACCGGCGGCCCGACCGGCACCGACGACGACCCCGACGCGTTCCGCCGGCGCCTGCTGGACGAGCAGCACCGGGTGCACACCGAGGGCGACGGCGGAGCCAACTGGGGTGGGATGGGCGAGGACGGGCAGAAGAAGATCGCCGGGGCGGAGATCAGCCCGCACACCGGTGCGCAGTACGAGTACAAGCACCTGGAGAACCCGGACGACCGACGGGCGATCCTGCCCGGCATCGAGAAGGCCGTCGCCGAGGGCAAGCCGGTGCCCATCGTCGTCAACGGGAAGGACGCCGCCCACCAGATGATGATCATCGGTCAGGAGGGCGGCATGCTGCAGATCTACAATCCCTGGGGCACCACCACGTGGGTCAGCGAGGACGACTTCGTCAACAGCCACATGGGCGCGGCCTCCGACAACCGTCTGCCCAACGCCTACGGCGTCCAACTCCCGAACTGAGGCCCCGTCATGGCACCCCGCCCCCTGCACGCCGTCCCGGCCCTGACGGCGGTGCTCCTGCTCGCCAGCGGCTGCGGGGACGCCGAGCCCGCCGAGCCCGACCGGGGCAAGGTCTTCGCCGCCGACCGGCCGGCGATCGAGGTCGCCGCCGGGGCAGAGTTCTCCATCCGGGTCGAGGACAACCCCTCAACCGGGATGACCTGGATCGTGGAGGACCCGCAGCCCGACCCGGCCGTCGCCCGCTTCCAGGACAGTCGCTATCAGCCCTCGGCCAGCGGCGAGGGCAAGGCCGGCGCCGGCGGCACCCGCGATCTCACCTTCCGCGCCGAGGCCGCCGGGCAGACCAGGATCGCGCTCCGCCGCTGCCTTCCGACCAGCTGCACGAACGGCGAGATCCGCCCCGGGCAGGAGCAGGACGTCCAGCACCTCAGCTACACCCTCACCGTCCGGTGAGCTCCGCCACCACCCTCCTGAGAGCGAGGTGCTCATGAACACGCACCGGCAACGGACCGACGACGACCTGGCCGAGCTCGACATCCCCGCGCTGCTCCGCTACGGCCTCTCGGCGGGCGGCGCACGACGGGCCGCCCTGTTCGGCGAAGGAGCCGTCGCGGCCGCCGTCGCCGCCGACCGGCTCCAGGTCGTGCCGCGCTCCCTCGGCTACCTCGCCGAGGTGGTCCGGGCCGGCGGCACCCGCTACGCCGCCGACCTCCCCGAGCCCCTCCCCGGCCCCGAGCCCACCCGCCTGGTCCAGGAGTGGCTCGACACCGCCGCGACCGTCACCGGTGGCGTCGACGACGACGAGGTGCTCGCCCGCTGGCTGGACGCCGTCGCCGAACTCCTCGCCATGCGCCGGCGAACCGCCTGACCCCGGACAGGCGACCTGGTCAAGGGGCACCGGCAACGTCCGGTGACACCTGGTAGCAGGCCGGTGGTCGAGGGGAATCCAGTTGTGGCCGGTACCAGGGCAGATGCGAAAATCGGCAGATGAAGCACACCATCAGGTCCGTACGGCAGGAAGACTGGGCCCTGGTCCGGGCGTTGCGTCTGGACGCCCTGCGGGATCCGGTCGCGCATCTCGCGTTCCTCGACACCTACGAGCAGGCCGCCGCCCTTCCCGACGAGTTCTGGCAGGGCCGTGCCGCCGGCGCCGCCGAAGGGAAGACCGCCCGGCAGTTCGTCGCGGAGGCCGCGGACGGACACTGGCTCGGCACCGTCACCGTGCTCGTCGAACGGCCCGGCGTCGAGACCTTCTTCGGCGATGTCCCCGGGGTCCCGCAGACCCACGTTGTGGGCGTCTTCGTCCGACCCGAGGCGCGCGGCACCGGGCTGGCGGAAGAACTCTTCCAGGCCGCCTTGGGCTGGTCCTGGTCACTGACCGAGCCGCCGGTCGAGCGCGTCCGGCTCTTCGTGCACGAGGACAACACCCGAGCGGAAGCGCTGTACGGCAAGGTCGGATTCAAGCGCACCGGCCACTCGGTCCCCGTCGCCGGGCAGCCCACGCGCAACGACAACGAGCTTGCCCTCCTCCGCGGCTGAAGGCGCGGCGGTGTCCAGGCCGACTCATGAACGAGCGCGTTGACGGCCTGGGCGAAGGCAGGCGAAGCCAGGACGGTACGCGGTGACAGGATCGGACTGCTCCTCCCCCGCACCACTGCCCGCGACGACGCGCGCCCAGGGCCGAGCCGCGGGCATACCGCTCCGCCAAGCCGGTCACACCGGCCTGCCGGCGTCCTCCGCCGGCAGGCCCGGGGAGCGTGGCGGGGGCCCGGTCCGCGGGCGCGGCCGGCGGGCAGGTCCCCAGCGAGGCGAGCATGTAGCGGCCCACCACCCGGCCGCGCAGCGCGGGGGCGACGGCGAGCTGCAGCCGGGCCTCGGCCGCCGTCATGAAGAGCAGCAGCGCCGCTCCGGTCGGTACCGGCAGCAGGGCGAATACCCCTTGGGGCTTCGCCCTGCTGGGTGGACACGCTGATACTGGATCTGCTTGATCGGAGGAAGCGAGAACCTCGGTGCCCGACTACCGGGGCACCGGCGAACGGTCCTTCCTCTGAGCGGGTTAGGCTGCCACCGTGAGCAAGAACATCAACAACCCCGTGGGCATGGGCGGTGGCCAGCGGAAGCGGCTGTCCCGCACCGAACGGCAGAACAACGGTCCGCACCGCAACCTCGACCGCCAGGGTGCGGCCGACCAGAAGGCGGAGCTGGTACGCAAGATGCGCGAGAAGGAAGGCGCAGCTGAGGGCGCCGGGCAGGCGGGCGACGACACCGCACAGACCTGACGCGCTGCCGCTCGCAGGGCGCGGGCACCGCACGGGGACGGGCTTTGCTGCCGTCCCCGGTGCGGTCGGCCCCGTTCGGCCCTTGGCGTGTGCACTCTTCGGTCTGTACGTGCAGACCCGGCACCCGAAGGCGCTGGTGCCCGCGCCGGGCGCGCCTTGCCCGGTGTGGCCCCGGCCCTGGTCGCCCACCCGACTCCAAGAACCGCCGCCCCGCGACCCGCTACGACGTGGGCCTGCTCCTGAGCCCTACCGTCCGCCGACCCGTCACCAGGCCGGCGCCGAACCACGCCGTACCGGATTGAACACAAGCTGAGCGGGTGGCGGGCAGGCGGCCCGCCTCGGAGCGGGACTGTCCGGGGACAGGACTCCGAAGCGGGGCCGCGGTGCGCACGCCAGGGGCGGTGGTGCGCTCGTGTGGAGAGATGTGCGGGGTCGGGCTCAGGTCAGGGCGTTGGCCAGCCAGTGGGTGAGCAGGGCGGTCTCGCCGGTGACCGTGATGGCCGGGTCGGTGGCGGGGAGGCGGCGCTTGAGGAGCAGGACCAGGTCCGCGCAGCCGCCGGTGACGACGACGTCGGCGGATCCGGCGGTGGCGACCGGGTCGGTCTCGGCCCGCGGCCCGTCCGGGGTGCGGGTGACGAGCCAGGCCGACGGCGCATCCGGCGGCGCGTCGGTGACGCGGAAGAGCAGCGTCTCGCCTGTGCCGCGCAGGTTGGTCACCTTGGGGTCGTAGAACGGGACGGTTGCCGGGTCGCTCAACGCCGCGAGCCAGAAGTCGACGGAGTCGTAGGAGAGGTCGGCGGACAGCCGGAACTCCCGTCCGGCGAGCAGCTCGACGTCCGCCCGGTGGACGGCGACCTCCATCGCGCCCCACCGGGCCCAGAAGGCGGTCTCGTGCGGGCCGAACGTGGTCCAGACCGGCGCGTGCGGGCCGCTGTCGCGCAGCGCGGCGACGAACCGTTCGGCCCCGTCTACCAGCCAGGCGGTGAGCTTGTCCCGGCCGTCCTCGTCGCCGAACTGCGCGGGCGAGCCCAGGGCCAGGTCGTTGACGGCGTCCGTCCAGTCCGTCTCGCCCTGACCGGCGCCCTCCGCCGCGCCGGTCGGCGGGATGAACTGCGGTGCACGGACCTCCACCAGCATGGCGCCCCAGGCCAACGCCTGGTGGAGGTGCTCGGCGAGGTGGCCCGCGGTCCACCCGGGACAGGTCGGGGACGGACGGTCCAGCTCGACGGTCTCCAGGGCCCGCACGAGGAGGTTGGCCTCCTCGGCGATCCCGTCGGACAGCCGTCGGTAATCGGGTCGTGATGCTGGCACGGGGGGGTTCCCTTCGGAAGGGGGTGGGGGCAATCGCTTCGTGCGGCTGCTTCGTTAGTCTGCGATGCGTCGTTGACACGGCGTTGATACCGCGCTGACACGGGCGCACGCCCCCGCTGATGGTGCTCTCTGCATCTACCGAACTGGAGGTGCCCGGCGGCAGGGCCGAACTGGAGAAGGGGACCACCCAGCTCGCTCGGCGCACCGTCACCGGCTCCGGGTTGTGGGTCATGTATCACAGAGGGCTCGGACCGGGCCCCCAACCCCGGGACGACCGTCGCGCGGGTACCAGCCCGCGAAGTCCTTGTCGCACCACAGCCCGTCCAGCCGGTCTCTGGCCCACATCGCCGTCGCACCACCTGGGTTGGTCGCCGCGCGATCTGCGCGGTCAGAGACGGGACTTGCTCACTGAGTGGACGTCAACGTCCACTCAGTAGTCCTTCATCGCCATCGGCGGTGTCTCGCCTCCCTCGGATCAAGCGCGATCCGGTATCAGCGTGTCCACCAGGCAGGGGGAGGCCCAGCCCGTCGCCTCACCCACAAGACCGGCAATGCCGTGAACCGGGAGCAGTGCTTCTCGAGCGGACCTGGAGCCGGGCGCCTGGCAAGGCACGTGCCGAAGCGGCCTTCGGCTTCGGGCCCGAGGGCCGCACATCACTGCTCACCGACCGGGCGACTGCTCTCGGCACGGGTTTCGGCCGGCAACCGGCCGCCATCCTCCCGGGGTACCCGGATAGGACATCTGGCCCTGCCACGGCCAACCAGGCTCCAATCCTCTGTGAAATTGGGGACATGGACGATCAATCGACAGTCGACGAAACGGCGCCGGTCACCCGCAAGCGGACCGCAGAGGGCCGACCGTGGTGATCGTGCTGGTGCTGACGGCGGCCGCCTTCGGGACGGGCGCCAGTTGGCTGGGCCACCGGCTGGTCCACCAGGGCAAGGCGCCGGACCCCGGTCCGGCAGTCGGCACGGCGGTCGGCGCGGTGGCCTCCTTCTTCATCTTCACCGTCGCTTTCCTCACCGTCACCGCCACCAACAGCATCAACGCAGCCCGCCATGACGCCTACGTCGAGGCCGGCGCGCTCACCGACCTCTACCTCGCCGCCGGCACCCTCCCCGACCCCGCCCGCACCGACCTGCAGCGGATGACCCGGGACTACACCGAGGGCGTGATCGTGCGGGAGTGGCCGAACCTGCGTGAGGGCCACACGGAGCCCCGCACCCGGGAGGCGGCATACGCCCTCGGCGCCAGGGTCGACCAGGAGCTCGCCGGGGCACCCGCCCACACGGCGACGGACCTGCACGACGCGATGCGCGCGGTTCTCGCCGGGCGCCGCGCCCGGAATGCCGCCGCCAGCGAGGGCGTGCCCCGCATTCTCATCCTGACCCTGGTCGGCACCGCCTTCCTCACCGTCCTCTTCCTGGTCCTGATGGGCTGGCCGAAGGGGCGCCGGGGGTCGGTCGGGATCGGCGTGGTCTCGGGACTGTTCGCCTTCGGGATCTGGCTGGTGATGCAGCTGAACCACCCCTTCGGCTCCGGCGTCCACGTAGATCCCACTCCCATTCGGGAGGCGCTCGCCCACATGAACGGCGCCGCCCCACTGCGCTGACACGGCGTCGGCGCGGCCATCACCCGCCCGCTGCCCGGCGCGACAGCACCGCACGACGGTCCGAGACCGACTTCGGCACCCCCGCAATCGCCCGCCGTCCGGCGGCAACCGCTCTCCCACGTACTCCGCACGAAGGAGACTGATGTCCCGTCAGCGATTCCCGTACCTGCTGGCCGCCTGCCTGCTGGCCCCCGCTCTTGCCTTCCCGGTCCCGGCCCTCGCCGTCGCCTTGCACGACCACCAAGGTGGCCCGTCCGGAGAAGAGCCGCAGCGCGCCCTCGACCTGCCCGCCGTCACCCCCGAGCAGGTCCGGGCCGAGGTCAGCCCCGAGGAGGTGAAGGCTCTCGGGCAGGAACACGCCGATGAGCACGCCCGGACCCGACTCGGCCTGCGCGCGGCCGGGGAGTACCCGCAGTCCACCCGCACCGCCCGGCTCAAGGCACTCACCGACTCCCAGACGCAGCTCAACTCCGCCCTGGACCCGGCGACCGTCGGCGTGTTCAAGGAGTACTTCCCCTCCCCGGACTTCGCCGCCCACATCGCCATGCTGCCCACCGGCAAGGTACTGCTCTTCTCCTTCGAACGGATCGAGACCAACCCGCAGAAGGAGCCCGCCCCGACCGACGTGATCGGCGCCGAGAACGCCGGCCGCGCCTTCCTCTGGGACCCGAACAAGGGCACCGGCCCGGAGGCGTTCAAGAAGGTCACCCCGCCCACCGTCGTGATGCCCGACGGGCTCAACCAGCCCCGGCCCGCACCCTTCTTCTGCTCCGGCCACTCCTTCCTGCCCAACGGCATGCTCGGCATCTACGGCGGCAACCTGGGCGGCAACGGCGGCAGCGGCGCCAAGCTTGCCCTGCTCTTCGACCCCTGGTCGGAAACCTGGACGCAGAACCAGGACATGGCCACCGGCCGCTGGTACCCCTCGGTGGTCACCGGGCCGGACGGACGGCAGCTCATCATGTCCGGGCAGTCCGAACTCGGCTGGGGCACCCCGACCCCGATCGTCGAGCGGTTCCCGGCACTGAACCGGCCGGTACCGTTCGCCAAGACCGACCGCCCCGCCAACCAGCCGCTGGACCGCTTCAAGGCCGACGCCCCCTTCACCCGGGACTACCCGCAGCTCTTCGCCCTGCGCGACGGCCAGATCTACGCCTTCGGACGCCAGCCTGCCGAGCAGTGGGTCTTCGACCCCGTCGCCGAGACCCGCAGCGACCTGCCGCCCCGCCCGGACGGCACCACCCGCAACTACGGCTCGGCGGTTCCCCTGCCCGGCGGCTGGGAGGGCCCGGACTCGGCGCTGATCCTCGGCGGCGACCGGGACAACCCCCGCACCTACAAGTTCGCCGGCGGCAAGTGGACCACGGAGCAGCCGCGCGCCATCGGCCGCACCCAGGACAACACCCTGGTCCTGCCCGACGGCACCCTGTTCACCGTCAACGGCGCCTACGACATTCGCGACTACGGCAACGGCCCGTACAACCCCAACGCCGACCTCAAGTACCGCCGCACCGAGCTGCGTGACGCCCAGGGCAGCTGGCAGCCCGGGCCGGTCCAGCGGCTGCCCCGCGGCTACCACTCCAACGCCGTGGTACTGCCGGACGGCCGCGTCCTGGTTACCGGCGACGAACTCCAGCAACTCGCCAACAACCCCGACATCACCAGCGACATGAACGGCACCATCGAGATCTACGAGCCCGCCTACCTGCACCAGGGGCCCAGGCCGGCCCTCGATCAGGTTCCGCAGCGACCGCTGCCGTACGACTCCAGGTTCACCGTCACCACCTCCACCTCCGACCAGGTCCGGCGGGCCGTGCTGCTCTCCCCCACCACCGCCACCCACTCCGTCAACACCAGCCAGCGCCACCTCGAACTGCGGATCAAGGCCAGGGAGGGGAACACCCTCACCCTGCAGGCCCCGCCCAGCGCGGCGGCCGCGATCCCGGGCTGGTACATGCTCTTCCTCCTCGACGCCAACGGGGTCCCCAGCACCGCCCAGTGGGTCCAACTCGGCCCAGCCGCCCCCAACGACGGGACCGTCCTGCACTGACAGGGCACCGGGTGCGCCACCGGCTCTCTCTTCCCCCCGCCCCGCCCACGCCTGGAGGTTCGGCCACCTCGTGAACCCGCCCACTCCCGCGTTGCGCCGCCGCACCCTACTGGCCGGAGCGGCGGCTGCCGTCGCCGCTCCGGCCCTCGGTGCCCCGGCAGCGGCCCTCGCTCCACAGGCGCTCCCACTGCGCACGGACGACCGCATCCAGGGCGACATCCTCGCCGACTTCGACTGCCGGCAGCGCCACCTGCTCCTGCTGACCTTCGGCCGGCGCGACGCCGCCCTCGCCTGGCTCGACCGCCTTCTCCCCCAGCTGGCGACCACCCGCCAGGTCACGTCCAGTTCCCCGGGCGACTCCCCGAACGCGATGAGCCTGCTGTGGACCGGACTCTCCCTCACCCACCCCGGCCTCGCCCTACTGGCCGACCGCGACCCGCTGCCCGCCGCCCCCGCCGACAGCTGCGCCACCGCCTTCCGCCAGGGCGCGGCGGCCCGCGCCGCGCTGCTCGGCGACACCGGCCCGGCCGCACCCGAGAGCTGGCGGTTCGGCGGCCCGGCCGAACCGCCCGTGCATGCCGTGCTCACCCTCGCCGCCAACCACCCCGGCCGGCTCGCCGCAGCCGTGGACGAGCAGCGGGCAACCGCCACCCGCGCGGGCATCACGGTCAGCGGCGAACAGGCGGCGGCCGCCCTCCCCGGCGCACACGCCGGCACCGAGCACTTCGGCTTCCGCGACGGGATCAGCCAGCCCGCCGTGGCCGGCTTCGACCCGCCCGACCCGAAGCACCCCGACCGGCGGCCACTGCCGGCCGGCGAGTTCGTCGTCGGCCACGGGAGGGCACGCGACCGACCGACCGGGCTGCCCGCCTGGGCCCGGGACGGTGCCTTCCTGGTGGTCCGCCGCCTTGCCCAGGACGTGCCGGGCTGGCAAGCCCAGCTCGACGCCCAACTCGCCGCGCTGCACAAGGCCGGCGCGGTCCCGCCCGGCGCAGACCGCAACTGGCTCGGCGCCCGACTGATCGGCCGCTGGCCCTCCGGTGCCCCGCTCACCGCCTCACCCGACGCCGACCCGGGCCCTGGCGCACCGTCGACCGAACCGATCAGCTTCGCCGACGACCCCGACGGGATCATCACTCCGCTCTGGTCCCACCTGCGCAAAACCAATCCGCGCGACGGCCTGGTCCTGTGCCCGGGCACCCGCCCGCTGCCGGCCGACCAGCTCGACGGTCACCGCATGCTGCGCCGCGGCCTGCCCTACGGGCCCCGGTACGAGCCGGCGTCCGCCGCAGCCGAGCGCGGCATGCTCTTCCTCAGCTACCAGGCCGACCTGGTCGACCAGTTCGAGTTCGTCCAGCGCGCCTGGACCGGGACCCCCGACTTCCCACCCGGCCGCACCCCACGCCCCGGCACCGACCCACTGCTCGGACCGGCCGCCGACATCGCCTTCGAGACCCCTCCCCCGACCCCCGGCGGCACACCCCGCCCGCACCGCCTCTACTTCACCCCCTTCGTCCGCACCGAGGGCGCCCTCTACGCCTTCACCCCGTCCCTCCCCACCCTGCGCGCTCTCGCCACCGGCACCCTGGACCGCACCCCGATCGAACCGTGAGGGCCACGATCGCCCCACCCCCTGGACCAGGGCGGTATCCGCCCGCGAAACGCAACAAGCAGCCCGGCCCGCCCCCACCCCCACCGCCGGGCCGCATGGAGAAACCCTCCGTGCGGCCCGGCGCCGCCTGCCTGGGCTTGGTCACCCGGGCATCTACGAGCAATCCGGACAGCCCACAGCCGGTGACGTTCGTAGTCGGTTTTCCACAGGCCGAACCGTTCGTGCTGGTCACGACAGCAGGGGTGCCCTACTCCAGCGGCTTGACATCGCGGAAGCGCCGCAGCACGTTGCCGACTGGTGAAGAGGCGGTGTTTACACGGGGCGGTGGACGGCTTTGCCGGCACTGCCGTCGAAAGTATTGACACTCTAATTGTGAGCGTTAACACTCTTGCAACGAGCGGGCGTCGCACCGAGACCTCGGGGGCGACGCTCGGCCACGCGAAGGACTACGGCTCCACCGTCAGCAGGACCGACCGGCACCTGGAGATCCCCCGACCACGTCGAACTCGGCAAGCTGTAGCGCCACTCCTGCGGTAGCCGGTTCGAGCCGAACAGCCTTTGTGCGCGGATCCCTTGGCCGCTGTGCTCCCCGTTTTCTTCTCTTACGCACCATGGAGTTCGCCATGTCGGCTCACCCGTTCAACCGCCGTGCCATGTTCAAGGCGACCGGCGTCGTGGCCGTGGCTGCGGCTGCCGGCCCCGTCCTCAGCACCGTCTCCGCCGCGGCGGAGACGCCCCCGGTCAGGTCCGACGTCGGCGTGACGACGGTTCCGTTCGAGCTGGGTCAGGTCCGGCTCACCAGCAGCCGGTGGCTCGACAACCAGAACCGCACCCTGGCGTACCTCCGCTTCGTCGACGTCGACCGCCTGCTGTACAACTTCCGCGCCAATCACCGGCTCTCCACCAACGCCGCTGCTGTGAACGGGGGTTGGGACGACCCGGGGTTCCCCTTCCGCACCCACGTGCAGGGTCACTTCCTCTCGGCGTGGGCCCAGGCCGCCGTCGCGCTCGGGGACACCACCTGCCGCGACAAGGCCAACCAGATGGTGGCCGAACTCGCCAAGTGCCAGGCCAACAACGCCGCTGCGGGCTTCTCCGCCGGCTACCTCTCGGGTTTTCCCGAGGCCGACTTCGCCAACCTCGAAGCGGGCAGGCTGAGCAACGGCAACGTCCCGTACTACTGCGTCCACAAGACCATGGCCGGCCTGCTCGACGTGTGGCGCCTGCTGGGCAACACCCAGGCCCGCGACGTGCTCCTCGCGCTCGCCGGCTGGGTCGACCGGCGTACCGCCGCGCTCAGCTACGGCACGATGCAGTCGATGCTGGGCACCGAGTTCGGCGGCATGAACGAGGTGCTGGCCGACCTCTACCAGCAGACCGGTGACGCCCGCTGGCTGACCACCGCCCAGCGGTTCGACCACGCCGCGGTCCTCGACCCGCTCGCCGCGAACCTGGACCAGCTCAACGGCAGCCACGCCAACACGCAGGTGCCCAAGTGGATCGGCGCCGTCCGCGAGTACAAGGCCACCGGGACGACCCGATACCGCGACATCGCTGCCAACGCCTGGGCGATCACCACCGGCTCGCACACCTACGCCATCGGCGGCAACAGCCAGGCCGAGCACTTCCGGGCCGCGAACGCCATCTCCGGCTACCTCACCGACGACACCTGCGAGCTCTGCAACTCCTACAACATGCTCAAACTGACCCGGGAGCTGTGGCAGCTGAGCCCCGACCGGGCCTCGTACTTCGACTTCTACGAGAAGGCGCTGCTCAACCACGTCATCGGCGCCCAGAACCCGGCCGACCCGCACGGCCACATCACGTACTTCAGCTCGCTCAACCCGGGCGGCCGCCGGGGCAAGGGGCCGGCCTGGGGCGGTGGCACCTGGAGCACCGACTACGGCACGTTCTGGTGCTGCCAGGGAACGGGCGTCGAGTCCAACACCAAGCTGATGGACTCCATCTACTTCCACGACGGCACCACCCTCACGGTGAACCTGTTCCTCCCGTCCGTCCTGGACTGGACCCAGCGGGGCATCACGGTCACCCAGACCACCGCGTTCCCGGCCGAGGACACCACGACGCTCAAGGTCACCGGGAGCGCGAGCGGGACGTGGTCCCTGCGTGTCCGCATCCCCGGCTGGACCTCGGGCGCCACGATCAGCGTCAACGGCGTCGCGCAGAGCGTCGCGGTCACCCCGGGCACGTACGCGACCGTGACTCGGTCATGGTCCACCGGTGACACCGTCACCGTGAAGCTCCCGATGCGGGTGGCCCTCCAGGCCGCCAACGACAGCCCCGGTGTCGCGGCGATCACCTACGGCCCCGCCGTGCTGGCCGGCAACTACGGCAGCACCGCGCTGTCCGCCCTGCCGGCCCTGGACGCCGCCACGATCACCCGGACCAGCAGCACCGCCCTCGCCTTCACGGCCACCGCCGACGGGGCGACGGTCAACCTCGGCCCGTTCTACGACGCTCAGGGCTTCAACTACACCGCCTACTGGCGGACCGACAGTTCGAGCGTCCGGCTGGTCAACGCGGGCAGCGGTCTCGTCCTCGGCATCCAGAACATGTCCACCGCCGACGGCGGCCTGGCCCTGCAGTGGCCCGACACCGGCACCGCCGACCACAACTGGGTCCTCGTCGTCGACGGCACCGCACTGCGGCTGCGCAACGTCAACAGCGGCAAGGTCCTCGGCGTGAAGGACATGTCCACCGCCGACAACGCCGCGATCCTCCAGTGGAGTGACACCGGCACCGCGGACCACCGGTGGACCGTCGTCGACGCGGGCAACGGTTACCACAAGTTCCAGAACGTCCACACCGGCAAGCTGCTCGGCATCGAAGGCGGCTCCACCGCCCAGGGAGCCGCAGCCGTACAGCTACCCGACAGCGGCACCGCCGCCGGCCAGTGGCAGTTCCTCCCCGTCGGTGCCAGGCGGATCCAGAACGTCGCCAGCGGACTCGTCCTCGGCATCCAGAACATGTCGACCGCCGACGGGGGAACCGCCCTGCAGTGGGCCGACAACGGCACCGCCGACCACCTCTGGACGGCCGCCCTCGACACCGGCGGCTACCTGCGCCTGCGCAACTCCAACAGCGGCAAGGTCCTCGCCGTGGAGAACGGCGGCAGCGCCAATGGCGCCCGGATCGTCCAGTGGGCGGACAACGGCGCGGCCGAGCACCGCTGGCGCCTGCGCCACGGCGGCGGCGACACCTTCAGGATCCAGTGCGCCAACAGCGGCCGCGTCCTCGGCATCTCCGGCGCCTCCACCGCCCAGGGAGCGCAGGCCGTGCTCTGGGACGACAACGGCACCGGCGACCACCTGTGGCGGTTCATCTGATCCGGCGTCGGGTGCCGCGGCCGCCGCAGGGCGGTCGCGGCACCACGTAGGAAGCCGCTCCATCGCGTCTGTCACTGCGTCCGAGGGGGAGGTGGGGAGGAGTCACGGCTGGTGCCCTGTTCAGGCGGTCTTGAGCTTGTCCTGGAAGGCCGAGTAGTCGATGACGGTGTCGGCCGGGGGTGCCTGGACGGTGACGGGCTTGTCGAAGTCGCTCAGGTCCATGTGGTCGGTCTGGGGGCTGTCGGTGCGCTCGACCCTGACCAGGTAGGGTTTGCCCTCGGTGGCGATGTACATGGTGCTGCGCACGCCGTCGGCGTCGGTGGCGACGAGGCTGAGGGTCTTGACGCCGTTGGTGGTTCCGGCGCTGCCCTTGGTGTAGGTGCTCGGGGTACCGTCGTCGTCCTTGGCGATGCTGTCGACCAGGTCGCACATCGAAGCCGTCTGCGTGACGGTCGCGTCGTTCTGGCCGCCGGTGAGGTAGCGGCCCTTGAACAGTTCGGCGGCCATGGCGCCGGCCCGCGGGCCGCCCTTCTGCGTGGCGAGCTGCTTCCAGAAGACGGCGTCCGGCTTGAGCCACACCTGGGCGCTGGTGCGCAGGATGTCGACCCGGCCCGTGGCGGGGACGCTGACGGTGCCCGCGCAGTTGCCCTTCCTGTCCGCGGCCAGTTGCAGCGTGGTGCTGCTGCCGTCGTTGGTGACGCTTCCGTCGATCTTGACGGAGGTCAACGCGGCCGTGGCGGCCTGCGCCTGCTTGGCGATCTCCGCGCCACTGAGGGTGTCGACGGCCAGGCCCTGCACCGCCGGGCTGCTCGCGGGAGCCGACGCGGAGCCGCTCGGCGTCGAGGGGGTCACCGTCGCCGCAGCGGTCGTCTTCGTGTCGTCGCTGCACGCGGTGGCCATCGCTGCCAGGGACAGGCAGAGGACAGCGATGGACGCAAGGCGCTTGGAGGGCATTGACTGGTCCTGGTCTCTTGGGGCGGGTCGAGCCCGCGGTGAGGTCACAGCCCGCGAGAGTGGCGGGCCGCGTGGTCGGTGCGGGTGCGGTCAGTGCTCGGGTCGGCCGAGCAGGGGGTCGAGGACGTCGGCGCGGGCGGGTACGGTGACGTCGACGGGTACGCCGAGGCGGGCGTAGCGGATCGTGGTGGTGCCGCCCTGGGCTGCGGGGTCGGGGGCGTGGGCCTGCTGGATGAGCTGGTCGCGGTCGTTGACCCAGTAGTCGACGGTCGCCTGGCCCGGGCTGGTGTCCTCGAAGTAGTAGTCGGCCCGCATCACGGCCCGGTAGTGGGTGGTGTTCTCCTCGCCGAGGCGTTCGCGGCCGACCTTGGCCACCGCTTCGAGCGAGGACTTCTCCAGCCCGCGCGTGGGGTCCAGCCGGCGGCCGAACGCCACCACCGGGGCGAGGCCGAGCCCGGCCTCCCTGCCGACCACGGGATCGGCCGGGTCCAGCCGCTTCCAGTGCCGCCCGCCCAGATAGGCCGAGTACTCCGTGTTTCCGCCGACATACACGCCCCGGTCGACCACGCGCACCTGGACGCCGTCCGTCCGGGCCGAAGTCCCGAGTTCGGCCCGGGCCTGCGGCCGCCACGACGCGAAACCCTCCCAGCCGCCGTCGAGCGTCACCTCGGCGCTTCCGGCATCGGCCATGACCGTCATCACCGCTTTGAGTACCTGCTGCGGCGAGCGCGGCACCACGTGCGGCTCAGGAACGCTGCACCCGACCGCCAGAACGGGGACGGCAAGGACAGGGGCGATGAACCGGATGGTGCGCACGATGGAGTTCGGGCTTTCTGCGAGCGGGGACGGCGCGACGGCGGCAGCGCTCCGACCATCCTCACCGAAGGATTCGCATACGGCTCTCCGGAGAGGGGGCATCGTGACGAACACCGCACCCAGCGAGCACTGTCAGCACTGATCAGAGCGCCGGCTCCCTCGGGCCGGCCGGCGAGTGCTCGCGCGGCTTCGCTCCACCCTGTTCAGCGAGCGTGATTCCGGTGGCCCTGGGCGCTGGTGGCGCCGGCAGAGTGTCACCGAAGCCCAGTACCAGGCCGAGCCGACCGAGCACGATCTCACCGAAGCGCAACGCCGGGGACACCAGGCCGAGCAGGACCTGAGCGTGCGCGCGCCGCTTCAGGCCACTGCCGAAGGCGCTCTTGCCGGCCGAAGTTGCTCGGTGAGCACCGGCCGGCCCGCCATGGACCGGTACTCCGCTCGCAGGATGCCCTCGGTCCGGCGGCGGGCGAGCGCCCACAGGAGGTGTCCGTCGCGGCAGGCAGTCCAGGCTCCCCAGCCGGGATCCCTGAAACCGCCTGCACAGAGGATGAGGAACCCCAGCCGATGTGCGGCTGGGGTTCCTCGGTGCGGTGAGTGTCGGTCAGCAGGTGGAGTTGCCCACGCCGTGGACAGCTCGTCCACGCGTCGGCGGACCGCATCACATCGCGATCACCGTGGATCAGGCGGGTCAGCGCTGCAGGGTGAGCAGACCCGGCCGGTACGGAAGGCTGGTGTAGTCGGTGCCCGCCGGTATGTTTTTGGGGAGCCCCTGGTAGAGGAACTGCAGGTTGCAGGGATCGATGGTCTTGGTCTGGTCGGGGTTGTTGCGGACCAGGTCACCGTGGCTGACGCCCTGGGCCCAGGTGGAACCGCTGTTGGCCTGGCCCGCGAAGGGGCTGCTCTCGCTGCCGGCCTGGACGGTCCACGGACCGTTCAGGCTGGAGGCCGTGAACGAGCGGAAGTAGCGGTTCGTACCCTGCGCCTCAACGATCATGAGGTACTGGTTCTGGCCCTGGACCTTGTAGACCTCCGGCGCCTCGAACAGGAGGTCCGTGGTGTCGCTCATGACCGTCGTGTACGAGGTGCCGAAGTTGCCGGGGAAGTTCCCGATCGGCATGCTCGCCCGGTAGATCTTGCCGTTGTCGGCGGCGAAGAACAGGTACATGTTCTGGTCGTCGGCGATCATGGTCGGGTCGATCGGGGCGTCCTTCTGGCCCTGGGCGTTCACGGGGAGGCTGCCGGTGAACAGCGGCTGCGAGGCGGACCAGCCGTTGGGGTTGGTGGGGTCGCTGGACGTGCGGTAGTAGAGCGGCCACTGGCTCCACTGGGACACCATCACCCAGACGTTCTTGGGTGCGAAGTAGAACACCTCGGGCGCGACTGCGGGATCGGTCATCCGGGTCTGGGTAGCCGTCGCCATGTCCGACCAGTTCGTGAAGGGACTGAAGCCCGTTGAGCCCCACGACGTTCCGTTGGAGGTGGTCCCGTAGACCAGGTGCTTGCCGTTGTACGTGGTGGTGCTGAAGTCCTTCAGCGCGACCTGCCCGTTCGCCGGCTCCGCCAGCGGGCCGCTCGAGGTCCAGCGGTAGGTCGACGGAAGAGCGCACGCGCCGGTGCCGGCGTCGGCGACGGGGACGAGCTGCCACTGCTGGTTGCCGCCGCCCCAGTCGGCGTACTGGACGATCTTGCCGCCGTCGGCGGTGGAGGCGCCCTGGACCTCAAGTGCCTTGCTGCTGTGGCGGTTCAGCAGGCGGACATAGCCGTCGGCGGAGTCGGCGAGGCGGAACTGCTGGTTGGTCGCGTTGAGGTCACTCCACTGGACGACGTCGGTGCCGTCGGCCGAAGACCAGTTGTAGTCGTCCAGGACCTTGCCGGAGTTGCGGTTCTGCAGGCGGTAGTAGCCGCTGCCGGAGTCCAGGAAGCGCCACTGCTGGGCTTCGTTGCTGCTGCGGGTCCACTGGACGACGGGCGAACCGTCGGCGGTGGCGAAGTTGTAGTCGTCGAGGGCTTTGCCGCTGTTGCGGTTGACCAGCACGTACCACTTGCCGGTGTCGACCGAAGCCGCCGAGGCCGACGACGGGTTCACCATCGCCAGGAAGCCGGCCACGAAGACCATCGACAGCAGGGCGGCCATCCGCAGCCGCCATCCGCGCCGCGTCGAGGTTCGTGGAGCTGTACCGAGAGCGTTCATCTGCACCCTCCTGGGGGCGACTTGGGCAGGGGCCGGTCCTTGTCGGTACGTGCGGATCGGGCACGGCACGTCCGAGGCGGCGGCAAGACGTGACCCCTGAGGGGGTGGGGGCACCGGGTCTCCGACAGATTGTTAGCGCTAACAACTTGAAAGTCGAACATCCGGCGTGTTGTAGGGAGAAAACCACGCGGCATGAGAGGTCGTCAAGTGCCGTGCCGCAACCTGTCCGTTACTGAGGCGTCATCAGAATCTCATCCTGTCAAAGCTGTTGACCGGACGGATGTGAGCGCTCACCCTCTTCGGTGCGGGTGTCAGTTGGCCTGACCCTGTCGGTGAGCTTGATAGTCGCGGTCAGGCGCCACGGGTTCGCCAGGACCGCGACCGGAGGATCCCTTGCTCCTCCGGGAACGGGACTGTACGGTCATCGACTCTGTCCCGTCATCGGTGGTAATGCTCTGTGGTGGTCACTGAGGATGCGGTGTCGGAGCAGAGGAATCCGGCTCGGCCGTGCAGCCGTCTCGTGATCTTCCTTGGTTCGTGTGTTGACGCCCTCGGTACGGCCGTTGTGGTGCAGGATGGTGAGTCCGGCGTCGACGGCGGCACGGTCGTGAAGGAGCGCAGGTGGGGGCAGGGCGACCGAGCGAGCTGACGCGATCCAGGCGGTGAGCTTGGCGTCATTGCCCTCCGTCGGCGTCAGTAGTTGCGCGAACTCGTTTGCCAAGCAGGCGAGTTCGGCCATCCCGGTCTGCTGCGGAATCGGCGCACTCGTCGGCTGCGGTTCGGTGGCCCCCCGTTCATGGGCCGCTGCCACGGCAGCAGCAGGCCACCGGCGGAGTCGGATCAGGCGACCTGGTCAAGGGGCACCGGCCAAAGCCCCGAGGTGGTTTGCCGGGTACTCCCCCGCCCGTATCGCCCTTGCCCCCCGGAGGCGATGGTGCTTCATCGAGGATGCCCACACGGCCATCGGCGCCGGCACCCACCCCGGACCCCGCGCCGGCGCGCCCGTCAGAGATCCCGCGCCCGGGCCGGACCCGGGCGCGCGAGTCTCCGCACCTCTGAGTGCCTTTCAGTAGTGGGTGGTGCGGCCCGAGGTGGCGTTGCCGCACCGGACCGGGGTGTGTCAGGAGGAGGAGGAGAAGAAGCTCATGGTGATGCAGGCGATCTCGTTGTTGGTCTGGTCGGTGAACGTCAGGGTCCCCGTGTATTTGCCCTTGGGCGCCTCGATGGGGATGTGGAACGTGACCTGCGGGCCATAGGGGCCCGCCGCAGCCGCGGAGAGACCCGACGCCTCGTTCACCAGGGCCACCATCCCGAACTTGATCACGGTCTGGACCGAGCCGCCGGTAATGGGACCGGTAAGGGTGCCGGTCGGCGTCACGGTCAGGCCCTGTCCTCGCGCTGGTGCCTGCGGGTCGAACGACACATGAAACCGGACGGCGCCTGGCGGCCCCGGCCGGGTCCGTGCACGGCAGGCTCAGAGCGTTACCCGTTCTCGATACCTCCTGGGAAAGCTCACAAGAGACGTCGAACTGCAACCTCGCAAGGTCCCGTTGCTCTTTCGACGCCATGAGGAACAGGTGCCCGAAACGCCAACTCTCATGTCAGCCTCAGACCCAGGGGTGTTGCAAAGTCCGATGAGCTCGTGAGTGCGCCGGTCAGGCGATGCCCAGGAGGTCAAGCGGGCGGGTGAAGGGCTCGTAGGAGGCGTGCCGGAGGCCAGCGGCGATGTTGTGGTGCCCTGCAGCGCGGAGGGCGTTGATCGTCAGGTTGCGCAGGGTCGCCATGTTCTCGGGGCCATGCCCGGTGCGGACCCTGGACGCGTCCTCGCGGAAGGTGGTGTCGCGGACCAAGTGGAGACGGTTCTCGATGGTCCACTGCGACCTGGCGAGTTGGCCGAGCCGCTGGGGCGAGGCCTGTTGTGAGGTCAGGTTCGTGATCGCGTAGACGGTCTGGCGGCTGACGGTGCCGGTCGCGAGGTCGGTGCGGTAGCGCAGAATGCGTGCGGCCTGGACCGCGTGGGGGAAGGCCATGCCCAGGTCCGTGACGGTGAGGGCCCTGGTCACCCGGGTCTCTCGGCGCCCGTGGCCGACCTGGCGGTCGTAGCGGCGCGCGGTGACGTCCTTCCACGGCAACGACCGCAGCCTGCGGTGCAGTTCGGGCTGGTTGGCCTTGACCACCAGCAGGTAGTGGGCGTTCTTCTGCTCCACCAGGAAGCGCACGTGGCCGCGCTGGGTGTGCAGAGCGTCAGCCGTGACCGTGACCCCGGTCAGGTCGTAGGGCGCCAGCAGCGCGGTGAAGCAGGTGATCTCGTTGGTCTTGTCGGGCACTCGCAGCTGGGTGACGGTCCGGCCGTCGCCGGTCATCGCGGCCAGGAGGTGGGCGGCGGGCGAGGTGCCGTGTCGGGAGCCGCGGGCGGCCTTGCCGTCCACGGCTACCGAGTCCGAGCCGACCGGATCAGCGCCGGTCAGGTCGGCCAGGCCGCCGGGGCAGGCCAGAGCGATGACCCGCCGGATCGTGGCGGCGCTCGGGGCGACGCGCACGCCCAGTGCTCCCGCGAACCGGGCGCCGAGGCGGGCCAGGGTGTGCTGCGGAGCGTTCCCGGCCCACTGGCCGATGGCCGCGTAAGAACGCGCGCTGGCGACCACCGCCGAGGCGGCGACCAGGAGCACCGCCACGAACGGGTGACGCACCCCTCGCCGTCGACGCGGATCGGGCAGCAGCCGCAACCGCTCCACCAGCGACAGTCCCGCCACGCCGTCCATAGCGGGCGACTTGATCAGGCAGACGGTGGCAGACTGGCGGCACATCGAAGCTCCGGCGGTTCAGGGCGACTTGAGAAGGTCACCCGTTCAACCGGAGGTTCGTTGCGTCCGTGACGGGCCGACTCAGACCTCTCACACCATCGTGACCTGCGGACTCAGGGGCTCACCAAAACGTTGAAACGACCCTGACCTGCATCATCTTCTGAACCGACGGGGTGCCGGGTACGTGGAGAGCCCGTGCGGCAGCGGCCCTCTCCTGTGTCCATGACGCGGCGGGGCGGTCGCGCGGAACCTCGCGCCGCTCGCTGCCATCCGGCGCCAGTCAAGAACGCATAGGCTGGCACACCCCGTCGCGCGCAGGGCACAACTGGCCGCCGAGCCGCGAGCCCTGGAAGGGGACTGCGAAGCGACTCACCGCGAAGGTGACCACCCGGCCCGGGCCGAGGGCAACAGTCCGTGAGCGTGCTGGGTGGAAGGTGTGGGGCGTATCCCCTGTCAGCACGATTTCGCTGTCGATTCCGGGGAACACGGCGAAGATGGCTGGGTCGAACTGGGGCATGCCGATCAGGCTCGTCTGGTTCGCAAGCTCGTCGATCGGCCCGAACATGATCGTCCGCCCGCGGTCTCGGGTGAGGGCAGCGACGCAGACGTTCACGTCGTCCGCCAGCCACACGACGTAGGCCCAATCGCGCCCGTACGAATCAAGCACCAGCATGTTCGATAGCTCCGGCCGGGGACAACGCTCCGGCGGGTCCTCGAGCCTGCCCAGGATCCAGTGGTCGTCCGCACTCGCATGTCCGGTCAGCACAACGGGGTGCCCGACTGGAGCTGTCGTGGGTGGTGCCGGCGCCGCAGCCTGAGTGCTCCTAGCCGAAGAGGTCGGTTGGGCTGATGACGCGCTCGCCTCGGGCCGTCCCTCCACTGGCCCGCACCCGACCACCATCAACCACAGCAACAGCGCCCCGGTCGTACGGCGCGCCGCGTTCCTCACATCCATCGCATCCCCCCGAGCGCGAATCATGGCTTTCTGGCGATCATCGCATGGGTGCGGCGCCAAACAGACCACGCTTTGACAGTTCGGCATGGTGCTCCGTCGGACCAGCCCAGGCGACGGTTACAGCCACCCGACGATCAACGCCCTCCGCGCTGCAGGGCACCACAACATCGCCGCTGGCCTCCGGCACGCCTCCTACGAGCCCTTCACCCGCCCGCTTGACCTCCTGGGCATCGCCTGACCGGCGCACTCACGAGCTCATCGGACTTTGCAACACCCCTGGCCTCAGACCGCGTTTGAGATCTGACGGAGGGCCAGGTGGACTGTGCCGATAGCCTCCTGTCCATGAACACCGTGCTAGGTTTGATGATCTCTTTCGCGGCCACCGGCGAGATCGGCGCGTTCAGACTCGGCATGTCCGGTGAGGAGGCGGATCTCTTGCTGGGTGGTGGGACCGATCTGGCCGCGCCAGCACTGTCGGGCTCCGGTGGAGCAGTCGGGTTCAAGGACGGGAGCCTGGAGGTGTGGGTTGATCCTGGCCTGACGGTGGGCCTGCTCGGATTCGACGCGGTGGACGCCGAGGGCCGCTTTGAAGCCCCCTCTCGCACCGGTGCGGCCGGCCGGGCGGCAATCGAGGCCCCGAGTCGTGAGGCAGTCATCGACGGGCTCGAGCAACTCGGCTGCGCATGGCGCCGCGACGAGGCCCTGACGTTCGACGACCAGCTCGCCATACGAACGGAAGCCGACGTCTCCGTGCTCTTCAGGCGGCCCGAGCCTCCGGCGAACGAGTGGGTACTTGCCAACCTCTACAGGTCAGCAAGCCGTCAATGACGCGGTGATGTGGGCGTGGGGCGCCAAGGACCGGGGCGGGTAGCAGGTCGGCCTCGGGTGAGGCGGCGGACCATGATGCCGATCATCGCCCAGCGGATCATGGTCTCGGACCGGGCCGGGCTGGTCTCGTAGTCCCGGGCCAGACGTCGGTGGGCGGTGAGCCACGAGAAGGTGCGTTCAACCGCCCAACGCTTTGGCTGGACCTGGAAGCCACGCTGCCCAGGGGCCTTGCGCACGATCACCAGCTCACGGCAGAGGATCGAGGCGGTCCAGTCGACCAGGCGGCCGGCGAAGCCCTGGTCCGCCCAGACCTTCTGAACGCCGGGGTGGTCGAGACGGGTCCACAGCAGCGGGCGGCGGGCGCCGTCACGGTCCTGGACGTTAGCCGCGACGACGTGTACCGCCAGCAGGAGACCGAGGGTGTCGGTGACGATGAACCGCTTGCGGCCCTTGACCTTCTTGCCCGCGTCGAAGCCCCTGGTGGTGACCGGGACCGTGTCGGCAGTGCGCACGGACTGCGAGTCGATCAGCCCCGCGCTCGGTTCGACGTCACGGCCGTCGGCGACCCGGACCTGGCCGCGCAGGGCGTCGTGGATCCGCTCGACGGTGCCGTCGTCGTGCCACCACGTGAAGTACCAGTACGTCGTCTGCCACGGCGGGAAGTCCTTCGGCAGCTGACATCAGGCACACCCGGTCCGGACCACGTAGAAGATCGCGTCCACGATCCGCCGCCGCGGGTGCTTCTCCCGTCGCCCGCCCCTCGGACCCACCCGTGCTGGAGGCAGTAACGGCTCCACCAGCGCCCACTGGTCGTCCGTCAGATCCGACGGATACCCACCCCAAGAACCACTCACACAGAGCTCAACACCCCGCCAGCCCCAGGGGACGGCAGATCTCAAACGCGGTCTCAGACCGCGTTTGAGATCTCACGGGTTGGTGCGTGAAAGCGGTCGACCAGCCAAATATTCACATAAGCGAATATCCGAACTTTTTCCGGCGGCGAGTCCTGGACCAACCTGGCGATTTCGCGCAGTAGATGTGGAATTATCGTCCGACGCTCTGCATGTGTTTAACCAAAGGGAGAAAAGTGCGCGCGATCAGGTCCAAAATGGCGGCTGTCATTTGCGGTGCCGCTACAGTCTTCTCGCTGGTCGGGGGAACCGGAACCGCCAGCGCCGAGGAAGGCACCTTCATCATGATGGGCAGCGGCCTGGCCGACTGTCCGTCCGGCTCGCTCTGCCTCTACCAGAACCTTGACTATAATGCTGGAGCCGATGCGATGATTCTGGTAACGAACCAGCATGTCCCGGACTTTCGCCAGTTCGATTTCAACGACAGAATGAGCTCGTACTACAATAATGCGGACACTGTTGGGCACCTCTATTCGGATGCCGAGTACAGTGGGTACTCATACGCGCTCAGCCCGCGTCACTCTTGTCCGGACATGTCTGAGGTCGGCAACGACGTCGGCAACGATGCCGCGTCGTCAGTGGCAATCCGTCCGGATCCGACGCTGAACTAGCCTATTTTTATGGGGCAGTGAGATTGAACTTGTGAGCCCCGCCCTCGCACGCGGAAATGAGTGCGTTGTGGCAAACCGGGCCTTGTTCAAGCGGCAGCGGGTGATCATCTGGACGGAGGTTCGGGTGCGGTCGCGGGCACGAGAGAACGGGCCCCTTGGTAGTGACGCGGTTACGACACCAGCACGACCGAGGAAGCCCGTTGCCTGATCAGTTGAGCAGTATCTCTGTGCATGCGTCCACCGCGGTCACCCCTGAGTGTCGGGTGCGACCAAGGGCACCAGCGCTTAAGGCGCCAGAGGGGTACTCGTCATGGCCGCAAAATGCCGAGCCTGGCAGCGGTGCGCATGACTACGCGTACTCATGCGCACCGCATTTCGATCGAAACGAAGCAATGAGAGCGTTGTGGCCAACCGAGTGTTCGAGCGGGCGGCTGGGCGCCGGTTCGGTCGCTCGGGCGGTGCAGGTGGTGGGCATGAAAGAACGGGCCCCTCGGTAGGGGCAGGGTTGAGTCGACCAAGCCCTCTGAGGAGACCCATTGCCGATCCAGCGGACCACCACCGTGCCCTCGGCGTCCAACCCGGTCACTCCGGAATGCGACTGCTACGTCCATGAGTTCGGGTCGATTGCTCCAGGACGGCGGGAGGCGTACTGCGACACCGACATGAGCGATGCGGAGTGGGCTGCGGTGAGGGCGTCGATGCCGATGCCAGCCTGGATGGAGTCCAAGGGCGGCCGCCCGGAGGCACATTGCCACCGCGAGATGATCGACGCGGTGCGCTACGTGGTGGACAACGGCGCGAAATGGTCTTCCGTGCCCCGGGACTTTCCCTGGTGGCGGGCGGTGTACGACTTCTTCCGCCGGTGGCGTGCGTACGGCTATGTCCGTGAGTTGTATCAGCGGCTGCGACGCGGCGACCGGGTGGCGCGGGGCCGGAATGCGGAGCCGACAGCCGGGGTCATCGACGCGCAGTCCGTGGACGGCGCGGACACCGTTGTGGAGTCACGTGGCTATGACGGGAACAAAAAGCGCGATGGCCGCAAGCGCTCGATCCTGACCGACACCTGCGGTGACCTGCTGGAGGTCATCGTGTCCCCGGCCGACGTGCACGGCTCCAAGCCCGCGCCCGCGCTCTTGGACCGCTACATGACCGAGCCCGGACGGCTGCTGAAACTCACCTGGGCCGACAGCGCCTGTCAGGGACAGCCCCTCGCCGACGCCTTCGCACGGCACGGCGTCACCGTCGAGGTCGTCCAACGTCCCGACGGAACACGCGGCTTCACCGTCCTGGCCCGCCGCTGGGTCGTGGAGCGCACTCTGGGTCAGCTCTCACTGGCCCGCCGTCTCAACCGCGACCACGAGCGCCGCCCGGACCATCACGAGCAGATGCTCTGGTGGGCCGGCCTGATCACGCTGACCCGTCCGATCGCCGGCGAGCGTCGGCACTGGCCCGATCGCCGCCCGGGCCGCCACCCGCTCCCGCAACCGCCTGAACAGGCCCTTCTCCCGCTCCAGCCAGCCTTCGCATGCAGGGCATAAGCGCGGTGACGCACCCGTTCCACGGCGAGTCTCTCCCGCCCCAGCCCCAGCGTGTCCGAGACCGTGGCCACGTCCACCAGGCCCCCGGCGGCCATGACCGTCTCGAACACCTGCCGGTACATGCCGCACAACACCTGCCGCCCCAGGCCCTCGTGCCACTGCAGCGGCCGCTCGTCAGACCTCTCCCGTCCCGTGCGCGCGGTTCCAGCGGTCTCACCGCCCGTCTCCGGCGGCCCATCAGTCGCCGCCTCGCCATCGCTGTCGACCCACGTCGCCTGCGCACCTGCCGAGGCCAGCTCATCCATCAGCTCCTGGCGCCCGATCCGGGCGAACTCCCACCGCTGACGGGCCTTGGCAGCCTGCTCCTCGGCCTCGCGCAACCGGTGCTTCCGCCCCGTCCAGCACCTCACGGGCCCTCACCTCACGCCGCTCCATCAACGCGATCACCGACGACACCGACCACCTCCGCGACGAGAAAACCAGCCGCCCCGGAGCTGCCCGAACCCACCGACGAGAACACATCGATCATGAAAGAACCGCAGCTCTTCGAGCTGCGGTTCGGTTGGCCACAACGCTCTCAGAAGACGGACCAGCCGGTGTGGGTGGTGAGGGTGTCGAGCGCGGTGATACCGGCGATCGAGTTGCCGTGGCTGTCGAGGGCCGGTCCCCAGGTGCAGAGCGTTCCGCGCCCCGGGATGACGGCCAGTATGCCGCCGCCGATGCCGCTCTTGGCGGGTAGGCCGACGCGGTGGGCGAACTCGCCCGCGGCGTCGTAGGTGCCGCCGATCAGCATGACGGCGTTGATGCGCTTGGCGTCGCTGCGGGAGAGCAGGCGGGTGCCGTCGGCCCGTAGGCCGTGCCGGGCCAGGAACCCTGCGGCGAGGGCGAGGTCGCGGCAGCTCATCGTGAGAGCACACTGCCAGAAATAGTGGTCGAGGACGTCCGGGACGGGGTTGTCGAGGCGGCCGTGGTCGGCGAGCAGGTGGGCGAGCGCGGCGTTGCGGTGTCCGTGCTGGCTCTCGCTCCAGGCGACCTGGGCGTCGAAGTCGATGCGGGGGTTGCCGCTCTCGGTGCGGAGGAACTCGCGCAGGGTGCCCCGGGAGTCCCCGGTGAGGGTGAGCAGCCGGTCGGTGGTCACCAGCGCGCCGGCGTTGACGAACGGGTTGCGCGGGATCGCGTTCTCCCGTTCCAGCTGGGCGAGGGAGTTGAAGGGCGAACCGGACGGTTCCTTCCCCACCCGGGTCCACAGCGAGTCGCCGTCGGCGGCCAGGACCAGGGCGAGGGTGAACACCTTGGAGATGGACTGGATGGAGAACGGAACCTGCCAGTCCCCGGTGCCGCGTGGCGGTCTGCGGGTGTGGGTGTCCGCGATCGCGAGGCCGAACCGGTGGGGGTCGACGGCGGCGAGGGCCGGGATGTACTGGGCGACGGTTCCCCCGACCAGGACGGGGCGGACTGCGTCGTTGATGCGTTCGAACAGGTTCTCGTAGTCCATGCCGGTCCCCCTCCGCGGGCAGGACGCCGTTGTCCGGCCCGGCATCAGCATGCGCCGGGGCGCTCGCCGGGGGAAGAGCGCCCGAAGCGGAGAGGAGGTGTCCGAATTCCGGCCATGGTGACGTTCGGGTACATCGCATGACCGGAAACTGACGGACATCGGATGGCGGATCACCTCGCCCCGACCAGCTCGGCACCGCCCTGCCCGACGGCACGCCGCGCCGCACCGCGCAGGTGCCGCACAGGCGTGAGCGCGAACCGGCGGGACACCGCGCATCCGGTTCCCCGAACCCCGCAGTGAGTTCGTCACCAGCCGACGAGCCTCACTACTTCGCGCACAGCCGGTTCAGGTCGCTGACGTCGATCTTGATGACGTCGGTGGCCGGGCTGCTCCAGGGGTGGTTGTTGAGGAAGTTCTGCGCGGCGTTGCGTACTCCCTGCCAAGTGGTGGCAGTGGTCGGGGAGCCGGCCTGTCGGAGGTCGTTCTGGGTGTTGCGGACCGCCTGGCCGCAGGTCGTCGCCCTGGAAGGCGACGGGGCGGCCACGGCGTCGGCGACCGCGACGGTGCTGAGCGCGACGGCGCTCAGCACGAGCGGGAGGACGGCCTGTCGGATCTTCACGTGCTGGACCTCATCACTGCCGAGGGGGCCTGTTCGGCCCCCGAAGGGCGCTGGGGCCAACGAGTCTGGGCCGGCAGCGAGCCGCCTGCGGTCAGGCGCGACCGTGAGTACCCGAACGAGGTACGCAGCCGAGGTTGGCTGCACGGGCGCCGGGCTCGGACCCGAGCGGCACCGCGTCAGGCGGCCGGGCGGCCCCGATCCCCCATGTCCGGCAACGGGATCTCGAAGTGCACGGTGGACACGCCCGGACCGTGCTCCCCGCTGGGGCGCGCGTCGAAGACCTCGGTGGTCGTCTCCTGCCAGAAGGGCTCGGCGCCCGGGATGGCGGCGTTGGTGTGGAGGTAGATCCGCTCGTAGCCGCCTACCCGCGCGGCGAACGCACAGGCGAGGCCGACCATCTGCCGTGCCGGCCCGTTGCGTCATGAGCCGCTTGCTCCCGAAGGCCCGCCCGCACTCCTTCGACCTGGTCATCGCCTCCGATATACTGGCCGGCGCCCCCGATCCCGACCTTGCCGCCCGCCGCCTCACCGGCCTGCTCGCTCCCGGCGGCCTGCTCCTGCTCCTGCTCCTGCTCCTGCTCCTGCTCACCGAACCGACCCGCACGCACCACGAGTTCCTGATCTCGCACGCCCTGCTGACCGAGAGCTCGCACGACGCCAGAGCCATGCCGCAGCGCAGCTCGTCCTCCCGCCGCCGCCCGCTCGACACGCTGAGCGCCGCCGGGGCCGGCACCGTCCTGACCCTGCCCGCCGACGGCCACCCGCTGGCACTGCTCGGCCGTCAACTCCTGGCGGCGAGAGTCCCGTAGTCCGTGCGGAGTACCGCACCCGAGCGAGTCGGTACGAGCAGGGGCCAGTTGAGCTCGGTGTGCGGCCACACCGCGTGCACGCGCAGCCACTTGGTGGACCTTCTCCTGCGACGGCGACGGCGTACTCGACCTGGTGGGCGAGCGCCTCGGCGTAGGTGTGGCAGTCGTCCTGCGAGGTGTGCTCGGCGAGGTCGTCGGAGACCGAGAGCTCGCCGAGCAGCCGGTCCGGGTCGACCGCGACGACCACACCGGCGAGTTCGACGATGTCCTCCATCGGACGGCCGTCCACCTCTCCGCCGGCGATCACCTCGACCGCCGGGTGCGGGTCACTGCCACCCCACAGCTCGACGATCGCCAGCCCGTACGCACCGGCACTGAAGGCGTACATCGACCGCACCCTGGCCTCGTTCGGCAACGCTCAGAGCGCCGCGGACGCGGTCGCCCCGATCATCGAGGCACCGACCGCGGCGCAGCCGCCGTTCCGACTGCAGACCTCCGCGTGGGCGCGCGACTTCGCCGGCACCAAGCTGGCCGATGCCGACGGGTCTGCGGTGCAGAACCTGATGGCGACCTGGGTGGGCCTGTCCTGACGCACCGTCAAACCTCCCGCAGCGGCGCCGACCGGTTTCAGCGGAACGCGGCGATATTGCGGGCCGCCCAGTCGGCGAACGGGCGCGGGGCGCGGCCGAGGACCCGCTGAACGTCCGGGCTGACGCGCAGTTCGGCCGGGTTCGGGGAACCGAGGATGGTCAGGGTGTCCTCGGCGAGCTCCGCCGGCATGCTCTGGGCCATGGCGGCCTTGGCCTCGTCGCGGGTGAGGTCGTGGAACCGCACCGGTGAGCCCAGTGCGGCGGCGATGGCCGCTGCCTGCCGGCGCGGCGTGATCACCCCCGGGCCGGTCAGCTCGTACACGCCGCCGGTGTGGCGGTCCTCCAGCAGGCAGGCCGCCGCGACCTCGGCGATGTCCAACGGGTCGACGATCGGTACCCCGACGTCGCCGAAGGGAGCGGCGACGACCCGCCGCGCACGGATGGACCCGGCCCACCACAGGGCGTTGGAGGCGAAGCCACCCGGCCGCAGGATGACCCACTCCAGGCCGGAGTCGCACAGCACCTCCTCCAGCGCGCGCATCGCGATCCGCGTTGCGCCGAAGGGCCTGGTCGCCACGCCTTGCGTGGAGAGCAGGACGACCCGGCGTACCCCGCCGGCCGCCGCCTGGCCGATGAGGTCGGCCGGGCCGGCCCCGGCCGCGTGCAGGTCGCCGGACAGCAGCAGGAACAGTGCTTCCGCCCCGGTCAGCGCGGGCTGAAGGCCGGCCGGATCAGCCAGGTCGGCCACCACGTGGCGAACGCCGTCCGGCACCGCCGCCGCGTGCCGTGACACCGCCGTCACCTGCTGGCCCGCCTCGGCCAACGCCCGCGTCAGCGGCCGGCCCACATTCCCGGTAGCCCCGGTTACCACGATCATTTGCAGCTCCTTGTCGGATGTCCTCGGTGACCTCACACGCTAGGGACCGGGCTAACTCCTGGTAAGGACGTACCTCTGGGTAAGCTCATGACGTGACGGAAGGCGTGCAGTCCAGAAGGGCCCAGGCGGACGAGCGGTATGAGGTGTTTCACACCGACTGCCCCGCGCGTGATGTGGTCGACCACGTGACCAGCAGGTGGGGTGTCTGGGTGTTGATCTCCTTGCAGGGCAGCGACCTCCGGTTCTACGAGCTGCGCGAGAGCATCCGGGGCATCAGCGAGAAGATGCTCGCCCAGACCCTGCGCGCACTGGTCCAGGACGGCCTGATCTGGCGGGAGGTGGAGCCGACGACCCCGCCCAAGGTCACCTACGGGCTGACCGCGTTCGGCCGGGACGTCGGCGAGCCGCTGGCGGAACTGTTCGACCGGATCACCCGGCGGCTGTCACCGCGCGACGTGGAACAGCGAGGCAGCGGATGACCACGGGGTTTCAGTGCGTCCGGGAACCGTGGGCAGTGAGCTCCTGGTCGCGCAGCGACTCCCGCTTCCGCCAGGCTCCGGGTGGTTCGCCGTGATGGCGGCGGGAGGCGGCGGCGAACGCGTAGGGCGAGCTGTAGCCGATCGTTCGGGCGAGGGTCGGCCAGCGCCCCTACCAGCGGGGAGCGGTGAGGCTCGGCCGGGTGCCGTCACCATGCCTTGCGGCGGCATCCGGCGAGGAGGGTGGCGACCATGTGCTTGGCCTCGGCCCGGTCGTAGTCGGGACCGGTGATACAGAGGTTTCCGATGGCGCGCATGAGCGTGTAGGCGGTGATGCCGGGGCTGATTTCGTCGGCGGCGGCGCAGGCGTCGAGCAGTGTTGCGCAGGCCGGGACCAGGGTGTCGAGCATGAGGGTGTGGAGGTTCTCCAGCCCCGGATCGCCGGACCCCAGGGCGGCACCGAGTCCGTGCTTGGTCACCAGGAATTCGACGAACGCGTCCGCCCAGCGGGTCAGGGCGGTGAACGGGGAGGCTGCCTCCTCCAGCAGATGGGGCGCGAGTGCGGCGCAGGTGTCGATCTGGTGCCGGTAGACGGCGGTGACGAGGTCCGCCCGGGTCGGGAAGTTTCGGTAGATCGTGCCGACGCCGACGCCGGCGCGTTCGGCGATGTCGCGGATGGGGGCCTGGACGCCCTGGTCCACGAAGACCGCCGCTGCGGCCGCCAGTACGCCGCTGCGGGTGCGCTGTGCCTGTGCTTGGCGTACTCCGACCGGTTCCGGCACGGGATCCTCCTTTGCTCGCGGAACAATGTTCCGCTAATTTGGCGGAACGCTGCTCCGCCAAAGTATGGCAGAGCCATCCCATGGAGAAAGCGCAGGTCCCCCATGCCTTCCCACCACCCCGACCAGCGGATCGTCTCGGTCAAGCCCATCACCGTTCCCGCGCCCGGCCGCAGCGCCGACCTACCGGTGAAGGTCACCGCCCCGCTCGCGGACCAGAACCTGCCCGTCATCGTGTTCTCCCACGGCAACGCCTGGTCGCTGGACGGATACCAGCCCCTCGTCGACCGGTGGGCCGCAGCCGGATTCGTCGTGGTACAGCCCACCCACCTGGACTCCCGCCGCAACGGCATCGGGTGGGACGATCCGCGTTTTGCCACCATCTGGCGCGTCCGGATCGCCGACCTCCACGCGGTCCTCGACGGCCTCGGCGACGTCCTTCTCCAGGCCGGCGGCCTGGAGACCCGCGTCGACCGTGAGCGCATCGCGATCGTCGGCCACTCCTGGGGCGCCCAGACCGCCGGCGCGCTCCTCGGCGCGCGCGTGCTCGACGCCGACGGCACTCCCGGAGAGGACTTCTCCCACCCCGCGGTCTCGGCCGGCGCGCTGATCGCCGCGACCGGGACCGGCGACACCCTCACCCCGTTCGCCGCCGAGCACCTTCCGTTCATGAGGCCGGACTACTCCACCATGACAACCCCTGCCCTGGTCATCGCGGGTGGCAGGGACCAGTCGCAGCTCTCCACCCGGGGGCCGGACTGGTTCACCGACGCCTACCACCTCAGCCCGTCCCCGAAGAGCCTGCTCGCCATCGCCGAGGGCGAGCACACCCTGGGCGGCATCGCCGGCGAGAGGGCCGCCGAGACCACCGACGAGGACCCCGCCCCGCGTCGCCCTCGTCGCCGACGCGATCTCCGCCTACCTCCTCGACGCCTTCGAGCTCGACGACGCCGCGTGGACCGCCTTCGACAACGCCGCCGCAGCCGGCGACGGCATGTGGAGCATCTCCAGCAAGTGAACCCGGCCGGGACCGCGATGTTCCGGTTGGCGTCGGCGGCGACCTCGGTGGTCAGGACCGGGTTGGGGCCAGTCTCGATGAAGTGCAGCAGGTCCCGGGAGAGGGCCGTCGTCTACGTACGCCTGCACTTCTGGGTCGTGACACCGGGACGCGCCAAAGAGGCAACGAGATGATCCTGAAGCCCTGAGCGCTCGGGCCCTTGTATTTCAGAGGGACCCGCGCACTGTTCTGCCGGCGGCAGAACACCGGCCGGACCGGGCTCGACGATCACTACAGTCCAGTCTCATGACGACGATTACCACGCGCACGGTCGAGTACCCGGCGGACGGTTTGACGATGGTCGGGCACCTCGCGCTCCCGGCCGGCATCGACCGCCGCCCTGCGGTGCTGCTCGGACCGGAGGGCATGGGGCTCAGCGACGTCGAGCGCCGCCGGGCCGATGCTCTCGCCGAGCTGGGATACGTGGCGCTGGCCTTCGACCTTCACGGCGGGCGCTACTTGGGCGACCCCGAGGAGATGCTGGCCCGTTGCCTGCCACTGCTCGCTGATCCCGACCGGATGCGAGGCATCGGCCATGCGGCGCTCGACGTGCTGCGCACCGAATCGCGGGTCGACCCCGACCGGATCGCCGTCATCGGCTACGGCACCGGAGGCGCCGTCGGGCTGGAACTCGGGCGCGACGGCGTCAACCTGCGCGCGATCGGGACAGTCAACGCGCTGACCACGGGCCGGCCGGGCGAGGCGGCGCGCATCCGCTGCCCGGTGTGGGCCGGCGTCGGGTCGGAGGACCCGATCATGCCGCCCGCACAACGGAACGCGTTCACCGCCGAGATGCAGGCCGCGGGCGTCGACTGGCGCCTCACGGTCTACGGCGGCGCCTTGCACGCCTTCCACCACCCGCCGGTCGACCACCCCACGGTCCCCGGCGTCGGCTACCACCCACAGCACGCGCAACGAGCCTGGCGCGACGTCGTCGACCTGCTCACCGAGTGCCTGCCCGTGACGGAGGACCTGGAGGTATGACCCGGGCAGACAGCCGCCTGCCCTCGTCATCATCGATCTCGCGGACCTGTACGCGTTCAGCCACCAGGCCAGCTTGACGGAGACCCGCACATCCCAGGTAGCCAACCGGACGCCGAGTCGCCAACCATGCGGTGCGGGAAGGAGATCCGTTGCGTCGGCCTACAGCTGATCGAACGTCCAGGTGAGTACCACCTGTCCCGTTTCCGGGACGCCGCCGGCGCGGCGGTACGTCGCCAGTGCCGCCGCATTCTCCTCGTCCGTGATCGTCCACACGCCGTAGCAGCCCCGTTCACGTGACAGGTCCGCAAGCGCCGACACCAGAGCCCGGCCGACGCCACGCCCACGGAACGGCTCGTCCACGCCCAGCTCGTACAGGAACATCTCGGTTCCCTTGTCCGGATGGGTCATCTCGACACCGGTGACCATCCCCGCCGGGACGTCGTCCACATAGGCGATCAGGAGGTGATGGCGCTCGTCCGTCAGGAACCGTTCACTGGCCTCCCGCCCTGGGACGGTGTCGAAGAGATGTCCGGCGGCGTCGACCGCCTCGACCTGGGTGACACGACGGATCTCCATTCGAGGAGCCTGACACGTTCCGGCATCGGGGGCGGCCATTTTGCCGCAGCGCGATCCCGACGCCGAACCCAGCTCTACGGCCTTCGGAACCCCACCCCTCTGACCTCTGTCGGTTTCTCAGCAGGGCGAACGGTGCCTGATGCAGCACCAGATGATTGATGCGAAGGATTCGCTGGCGTGCATGACAGGAAGCGAGGGAGTCCAGAGATCGCTTGTGTCGGATCCGGTGAGATCTCACGCCGGCCCGGCCCGGAATCAACCCGGGTGGGCCGATCCCCCCGCCCGGCAGTCCCCTGACCGGCCGTCAGTCACAGTGGGCGACGCTGTCGTCGGAGGGTGTGAGGTCCGTCGGCACCGACTCGGTGACCTCCATCGACCCGCGCTGCACGTGCACGGTCAGCGAGCCGGTCATGAGATCGGGGAACTCCGCCGCGTACACGGCCCGCCGGCCGCCGGCCATCGTGCCGACCCTGCGCACCGGCACCTCCGTACCCTCGCAGGTGACGGACCGGAGCTCCTCGTTGTCGGTGGCGAACACGACGTGCCAGGCCGTGACGAACTGGGCGGTCAGCCGCACGACCGCCGGCTCGTCGCCGACCGGCGGCCGGGGTGCACCTCGCACGTGGTGGTTCCGCGACTATGACCACTGCATCCGAGCGACCGCCCGGGCCCGGGCCGCCCGACACGCTGGTGGCGCATGATGCCCGCGCAGTGACGGTCTCCGCCGCTCCGGGCGGAAACGGCGGGGTCAGGCCGGGGTGGTGAGATCGGCGGCGCCGAAGCCGACCGAGAAGCGCTTGCACCAGATCACGGCGCTGCGGAAGCTGGTGAGATCGGTGCCGGCCGGAACGGCGTAGTTCTGGTTGCCCAAGTTGCCCTTCAGGCTTCCGAGTTCGACGGCGTCGGGGCCGAGACTGTCGAGCTTCGACTCGGCGGCCGGGCGGGTGGAGAGGTAGACCCGGACATCCGGGCCCTCGGAGGTAGCCAGGTTCTCCAGGCGTAGCACCGTGCTGCCGTCGGCGAGCCGGATCAGGCGGGCGTCACCGGTGGTGGCGTGCTCGCCGGAGACGAAGCCGCCGCGCCTCAGGTCAGCCGGCCCCCGGTCCGGGAGCGGCGTGGAACTCGATCCTGCGGTGGGGGGTGCTGCGGGCGCGGAGATCACGACCGTCGGCAGGGCCTCGTCGACGGCGGTGTCGGTGAAGGCCTTCCACGGCTCGAAGACGTAGAGCCCCGCCCCGGCGGTCAGCAGGAACACCAGGGCGGCAACGGCCAGAACCGGCCGGGAAATTCGGCGGCGCATCGGGATCTCCGGACAGCAGTGGATGGGTGGTCGGGCATCGACTACAACACTCCGCAGGTGGCAGGCACCACCCTTGCGGGAGTTACGAAACTCTGACGAACACCCGGACGCCAGAGGAGTCGTGCCCGGGCCGCAGTCCGGCGGCAACCAGCGGACCTGACCGCCCAGCCGAACCCGGCCCGACGAGGACGGGCCGGGTTCGACTGGACGGTCGAGTGTGGATGCGGCCCAGTAGGCGGCATCAGGTGCCGCCACCGCCCGGCGGCCCCTGGTCGGGCGGTCAGCCCCGGCCGAGCAGGGCGCCGCCGTTGATCTGGAGGATCTGGCCGGTGACGAAGCCCGCTTCGGGTGAGGCGAGGTAGCCGGTCATCGCCGCGATCTCGGCGGCCCGGCCCGCCTTGCCGACCAGGGTCTGGGACACCCGGGCGGCGTGGCCCGCGGGCGTCATCCGGTCGCCGAAGAACTCGGTGGCCTCGATGTAGCCCGGCGCGATGATGTTGGCCGTGATGCCCTCCGGGCCCAGGGCGGTGGCCTGTTCGGCGTTCCACGGGTGCAACGCCGCCTTCGCGCCGCCGTAGGTGCCGGGGCCGCGCAGGGCGGCGATCGAGGACAGCGTGACGATCCGGCCGCCCGGCCGGGTGAGCCGCGGGAGCAGCGCCTCGGTGAGCAGCACGGTCGGCAGCACGTTGCCCTCGAAGTTGGCCCGCCACTGCGCGGCGTAGCCGGCCAGCGTGTCCGGCTGGTCCAGCCCGTAGAAGCCACCCGCGTTGTTCACCAGGACGTCCACGGTGCCGCCGAGTCCACTTACGTGCTCGGCGACGCCCTCGACCTCCCGCACGTCGCTCAGGTCCGCCGCGAGGTACGTGACCCGCTTCGTGTCCAGTTCGGCGTTGACGGCGTCGGCGGCCTCGGCCAGGGTCGCGGCCCTGCGCCCCAGGATCAGTACGTCGTCACCGACGGCGGCGAAGTGCTCGGCGATCGCTCGGCCGATCCCACTGCCGCCACCGGACACCACCACGAGACGAGACATCCGAACTCCCCTTTCTAGCAAGGACCGAGCGACGGGCAGCCGGTCGCGGGCTGCGCCGCGTGGCCGGGCTTCCCGGCCGGGCCGGTCGAGCCGGGCTGCGAGGCGATGGCGAGCACGGCCACCAGCGCGGCGACGAACAGCGCGATCCTGGTCGGTTTCACTGGGTTTCCTTCCCCTTGGGTCTGCGGTCTTCACTCCGCGGTCGGTCCGCCCCTGCACGAGCCGCACTCGACCTGCCCTCAGTCTGGGCCCCGGTTACATCGGTTGTGCATCGGCGCAGGCCACGCGGTGTGGATTCACCCTTTCCGGTGCCCGCGCAGGCGAGCAGCACCAGCGCGATCATGGTCAGCCCGAAGCCGAACAGGCCCATCAGCACGATGATCCCGCCGTGCAGCAGGACGGCGCCGGGCACGGCGGCCCGCCGGAACCGGGCCGGGGCCGGCATGCAGGCGGCGAGCGCGAGTTCGAGTCCGACCACCGACCAGCCGAGCGCCCGCACCGACCAGCCGTGCTCCAGGATCGGGTCGACCCAGGGGCGGAGCCCCGCCGCGGCTCCCCAGTAGTGGCCGTGCAGCCAGTAGTACATCGCGGTCCCGTCCCGCCAGGCCGGGGCGGCCAGCTTGGAGAGGGCCGCGTGCAGGTAGACGACCGATACCTGGAGCCGGAGCAGGAGTTGGGCGGCGTGTCCGGCACCGCGCCAGAGCGGGGGCAAGGCGTCGGCCCGGCTCCGCCAGTGCCAGCGCCGGGTGTCGCCGAGCAGGATCGGCACCAGCAGCAGGGTGGCGATCCTGGCCGCCGCGTCGCCGGCGTCGGCCAGGCCGGTCGCGGTGGTGAGGGCGAAGGTCAGGTACCAGTGCAGCAGGCAGGTCCAGCGGGGCAGGAAGCCCGACGCGACCAGCACCAGGCCGGCGGCCGCGAGCAGCCGACGCGCCGTCAGGGTGCCGTCCGGCGGGCCCAGACACCACAGCCCGAGTGCCCGCAGACCGTCGCACCGGGGGGCGACCGCGCCGAGACCGCCGGCCGCGAACAGCGCCGCGTCGGGTGTGCAGAGCAGGGTGACCAGTTGGGTGAGGGCCAGCAGCGAGCGGCCGGCCGCGATCCCCCGGCCCGGGGTGTAGCCGACGGCCCCGGCGGTGAGTCGGCGGTACCCGGTCACGGGCAGGTCACCCGCAGCAGCACGGCCGCCTCGATCCGCCACTGTCCGGCCGGTTCGGTCCCCCATCGGCCCAGCGTCTCCCGGGTCAGCGCCACCTCACCGCACAGGGTCGGCAGCGCCGACGGGCTGGTCATCGGCCGTGGTTCGGGCGGTGCGGGCCAGTGGCAGTCCGCGAGGGTGGCGGCCGCGCAGTCGATCCAGGCGTCGGGCGGGACGAGGTCGGCCAGGGCCGCGATCTCCCGGATCTGGGTGCGCGCGCTCCGGTCCGCGCCCCAGAGCGTGCCCGGTCTGCCGTGCGGGGTGACCATCGCGCTGCGCCAGCCGTCGGGGCCGGCCCGGTAGCCGACCAGTTCCGGGCCGTACTGGCCGTCGTCGAACAGGTTCCAGCCCTGTGGCCAGAGCAGCTGCGCGACGTCCCGGGCGCGCGAGTCGACGGCCGATCCGCCCTGACCGGGTGGGAGTTGGACCACCAGGGCGAGCAGCAGCAGCGCTCCCAGCGGCCACGCCGTCCACCGGAACCCCCGGTGTGCTTCGGTGATGTCCTGATGTTCCGTCAACTGTCCGCCGCACCTTCCCCCGCCGCTGACCGAACCGTGGCCACGCGCGCCGACTGCCACGGATTCCAAGGTTCGCAGAGCAATTTTCTTTACTGCTGATATACATGGCTCCACTGCCCACCGCTACTCGAAAGACTGTGCGATCGTGACGGACGAGGAGTGGGGCATCGAGGTGCTCGGGCCACTGCGGGTCCATCTCGGCGGGCGCCGACTGGATCTGAACGGGCCTCGGCAGGAGCGGCTGCTCGCCGTCCTGGTGCTGGACGCCGACCGGGTCGTCCCGTTCGACACCCTGGTCGACGCCCTGTGGGACGACGACCCGCCGGACACCGCGCGACGCCAGGTGCACAACGCGATCGCGGCGCTGCGCCGCTGCCTCGGGCCGCTGCGCCGGCTGATCCGGACCGAAAGCCGGGGCTACCGGGCCGAGTTGAGCAGCGTCCCGGACGGCCACGAACGGGTGGACGCCCACCGCTTCCGCGCCCTGGTGCGGTCGGCCGAGACCGCACGCGCCACCGGCCGCCGGGCCGAGGCCGTCGCGACGCTGACCGAGGCGCTGGCCCTGTGGGAGGGCCCGGCGCTGGCCGGACTGGACGGCCGGGCGGTCCGGATCGCCGCCGACAAGCTCGACGAGAAGCGACTCACCGCCATGGAGCGGCTGTTCGACCTCCGGCTGGACGGCGACGACGCCGGTGCCCTGGTGCCCGGCCTCTCCGAACTGGTCGCCACCCACCCGCTCCGGGACCCGTTCCGCCGCCAGCTGATGCTCGCCCTGCACCGCTCCGGACGACAGGCCGACGCGCTGGAGGTCTATGCCCAGGGCCGGGACCTGCTGGCCGCCGACCTCGGCCTGGACACCAGGGCCGAACTCCGCCTGCTGCACGAGCAGATCCTGCGCTGCGACCCCGCCCTGGACCGGCCGGCCGCGGTCGAGCAGACCACTCCCGCCGAGCCCGGCCGGGTCGGCGACAGCGTCTTCCGGGCCCATCAGCGCCGCTTCCTGCCGTACGACGTCACCGACTTCACCGGACGCGGGGACGAGCTGGACCGACTGGTCCGGCTGGCCGGGCGGGACCGGAACGCGACCCTGGTGGTCACCGCCGTGGACGGCATGGCCGGGATCGGCAAGACCACCCTGGTCGTCCGGGTCGCGCACGCGCTGGCCGACCGCTACCCGGACGGCCAGCTCTTCATCGACCTGCACGGCCACACCCCCGGCCAGGAGCCGATCACCCCGGCCGCCGCGCTCGACCGCCTGCTGCGCTACCTCGGGGTCAGCCCCGAGGGCATCCCCGACGGGCTCGACCAGCGCGCCGCGGCCTGGCGCGCGGCGCTGGCCGACCAGCGGGTCCTGGTGGTGCTGGACAACGCGCTGGACGCCGGGCACGTCCGCCCACTACTCCCCGGCACCGGCCACGCGCTGGTCCTGATCACCAGTCGGCGAAGACTCGCGGCGCTGGACAGCGCCGTCAACCTGTCCCTGGAAGTCCTGGCCCCCGAGGACGCCGTCGACCTGTTCGTCCGCATCGTCGGTGCGGACCGCACGGCCGACCAGGCCGCCGCCGTGGCCGACGTGGTCGAGCTCTGCGGCTGCCTGCCCCTGGCGATCCGGATCGCCGCCTCCCGACTGCGTCACCGCTCCGCCTGGAGTGTGGCCCACCTCGCCCACCGGCTGCGCGACCGGCAGCGGCGGCTGGCCGAGCTGGTGGCCGGCGACCTCAGCGTGGCCGCCGCCTTCGAGGTCAGCTACGTCCAACTCGGCGCACCGCAGCAGCGGTTGTTCCGGCTGCTCGGGCTGCACCCGGGCCGCGACTTCGACGCGGTCAGCGCCGCCGTGCTGACCGGTTCCACGGTGGCCGAGGCCGAAGTGCTGCTGGAGGAGCTCTTCGACACCCATCTGCTCAGTCAGCACACCGTCGGCCGCTACTACTTCCACGACCTGATCCGGCAGTACGCCCTCACCAAGGCCGAGCACCAGGAGCAGCAGGCCGGCCGCGAGCAGGCGCTGCGCCGCCTGCGGCAGCACTACCTCAACCTCGCGCGCAGCGTCGCGGACCTCTCCGACCCCGGGCGCCCGCCCGACCCGGCCGACCCGGCCAGGGAGGCGCCGAGCGCGATACCGGGGCTGCGGACGGTGGCCGACGCCGCGGACATGCTGGCGGCCGAGCGGGCCAACATCGTCGCCCTGCTGGCCGGCACCCCGGCCGGCCACGACCTGGAGCAGACCTGGCGGCTGGCCGTCGCGGTGGGCCCGCTGCTGGTCCGCAACGGCTACCCCGAGGACGCCCTGACGGGCTATCAGCACGCCCTGGCCGCCGCCAGGGCCGCCGCCGACCTGCGCGGCCAGGCCGAGGTGCAGACCAACCTGGGTCTGGCCCACCGGGCGCTCGGCCACTACGAGTTGGCCGGGCGGGCGCTGCGCAGCGCACTGGAGCTGTGCCGGACCACCGCCGACCGCTACGGCGAGGCCCGGACGTTGTGGACGCTCGGCCACGTCGGTCTGCTGCGCGGGGACTACCCGGAGGTGCTGGCGCAGTACCGGGAGGCGCTGGCGATCTTCGAGCAGCTGGGCGCGGTCCGCGACCAGGCGGCGGTGCTGGGCAACATCGGGGTGGTGTACGGCTATCTGGCCGACTACCGACAGGCGTTGGAGTACCACGGGAGGGCGCTGGAGCTGAGCCGCAGTCTCGACAACCCGTTCCGCGAGGCGGTCGACCTGCTGAACGTCGGCTGGGTGCACTCCCGGCTGGACCACGTCGACCAGGCGTGGACCTGCCTGGAGCAGGCGCTCGCCCGCACCAGGGAGTTGGGCGCCCGCGAGGTGGAGGCCAGGACCCGCTGGGCGTTCGGCGACTTCCTGCACCGCACCGGCGACCAGGCCGCCGCACTCGGCTGGGCCAGGGAGGCCCTGGTGCTGGCCCGCGAGATCGGCAGCCGGGACCTGGAGAGCCAGACGCTCAACCTGATCGGCTCGATCCATCGCGGTCAGGGCTCCCCCGAGGTCGCCCGGGACTGCCACGAACGCGCCCTGCGGCTGGCCACCGAGCTGGAGCTGCGGTTCGACCAGGGTGTCGCGTACGAGGGCCTGGCCAAGCTGGCCCAGGACGTCGGCGACCTGCGGACGGCGCTGGAGCACACCGACCGGGGACTGGCGCTGTTCGCCCGGATGCACCCCGGCCGCGCGGCCGAACTACGGCTGCTGCACGCACAGTTGACCGCAGGCCAGTGGTCGTCCGGCGACGGCGTCCGGCCGGTCGGCTGCCAGTGAGGAGCACTGCCGGTCGGCACGCTAGCGGGGCCGGCCGAGCACGCCGACGGTGCGGCCGACCTCGCGGGCCAGGCCGATCAGCATGCCCTCGGTGCCCGGCCGCCCGACCAGTTGCATCGCCAGCGGCGCCTCGCCGCCGGCCGAGAGCCCGACCGGGAAGGTGAGCGCGGGCAGCCCGGCGAAGCTGGCCACCGGGGTGTAGCCGATCTCCCGGTCGTAGTCGCGGTGCCCCGGGGTGACCAGCGAGGAGGCCGCCCGGGCGGCGCCGCGCGGGCGCGGGACGTCGGGGTCCAGCGGCAGCAGCCAGACGTCCACGCCCGGAGCGGCGAAGAGTTCGGGCACCCCGGCCCTGGTCCGCGCCAGTTGGGCGGCGATCTCGCGGTGGCGGTGGGCGTCGACCGCCGCGCCGGAGTCCACCGCCCTGCGGGTGGACGGGGACAGCTCGTCGGCGATCCGCCCGTCCCAGGCCAGGCTGCCCTCCCAGGCCTCCCGGGCGCACAACTCCCAGGCGGCGCCCCGCAGATCCCACGGGCCGCCGAGCCTGGTGGTGCGCACCCGGTGCCCGGCCGCGGCCAGCAGCTCCCCCGCCGTCCTCAGCGCGTCCAGGATCTCCGGCTCCGCGCCGCCCTCGGCCACCTCCGCGACCACCCCGATCCGCAGGCCCCGGTGCCGCTCGGCGCGCGGGATCGGCAGGCCGGACAGCTCGGCGAGCAGGGCCAGGTCCTCGGCGGTCCTGGCCACCCAGCCGGGGGCGTCCATCGACGGGCTGAGCGGGAGCATCCCCCGGACGGCGGCCGGGTCGTGGGTCATCCGCAGCCCGACCACCCCGCAGCGGCCGGCCGGCCAGCGCACCGAGCCGAGCACGTCGGTGCCCAGGGCCAGGTCGCAGATCCCGGCGGCCACCGCGACCCCGCAACCGGTGCTGGAGCCGGCCGGGTCGATCGCCGGGAACCACGGGTTCCCGCAGCCGGAGCCGATCCCGACGTTCAGCTCGGTGGTGACCACCTTGGCCACCGTGGCCAGCCGGTGGCCGCCGGCCAGCACGGCCGCGCTGCGGGCCGGGTGGTGCCGGTAGTGGCGCAGGCCGAGGCGGGTGGCGAAGCCCGCCACGTCGACGGTGTCCTTCACCCCGAGCCGCAGCGGGGCCGCGTCCGGGCCGCCCGACCGGAGTTCGGCGCAGGCGCGGTAGCGGCCGTCCGCCTCCCGGCCCCAGGCGTCGGCCAGTTCGTTCCACTCGGCGAGCGCCAGCGCACCCGAGTGCAGCAGGGCCAGCCGCTCGCGCAGCGGCAGGCCGAGCAGCTCCGGCTGCTCGGGCCGGCCCGCCGGGCCGGCCTCGGTGAAGTACTCGGTGGCTGCGTGCAGCACCTCAGACATGGCTCTCCTCCGCGATCCCGCTCGGTACGAATCCCTCGAACTCGACCGCGCCGGCTCGCAACGCGCCTGCCAGTGAGGCGACTTCGACGTCCAGTCGGCGGTCGGCGGCCAGGAAGCCGACATGGCGGCGGACCAGCCGGTGCACCGCCGCCGTGCCCGGCGCGAGCAGTCCGGCGCCGCGCAGGTCGGCCGCCTGACAGAGCGCCGCGAGCTGGATCGCGGCCGCCTCGAAGACCAGCCCGGTCACCACCCGGGTGCTGCGGGCGCCGATGGTGGCCATGCTGACCTTGTCCTGGTTGTGCGCCTCGGTGGAGCGGGAGAACGCGGTGGCCGGCATGCCCAGCGAGAGCGCCTCCGCGACCAGCGCGGAGCAGGCGATCTGGGCGCCCTTGAAGCCGTGGTGCAGGCCCGCCTGCGGGTCGCCGTCGGCCGTCGGCACGGTCAGCCCAGCGGTCAGCCCGTTGCTGAACTTCTCGTCCACCACACAGGCGAGTTGACGGTCCAGCAGATCGCCGACGCTGGCCACCGCCACCCGCAGGGAGTCCATCGCGAGCCCGACGTGGCCGCCGTAGAAGTTCCCGCCGTTGTGGATCAGGCCGGTGTCGGCGTCCAGCAGCGGGTTGTCGTTGGTGGAGTTGATCTCGGTGTCGAGCCAGGGGTCCACCCAGTCCAGGGTGTCGTGCAGCACCCCGATCACGTGCGGGGCGCAGCGCACCGAGTAGCGGTCCTGGATCGGGTGCTCCAGCCGACGGTAACCGGCCTCTCCGACCTCGCCGTTGGCGCCCACCACCTGGGTCTGGTCCCGGGCCAGCATCGACCCGTCCAGCAGCTCCCGGATCCGGGCGGCGGACCTGACCTGGCCCGGGTGCGGCTTCTGCCGGTGGATCACCGGGTGGTAGTGGTCCCGGTTGCCGAGCAGTACCTCGACCGCCAGCGCGGTGCACGCCTCGGCGACGGCGGCCAGCCGGCGCGCCTCGGCGGCCGCCAGCACCGCGAAGCCGGACATGAAGGAGGTGCCGTTGATCAGGGCCAGTGCCTCCTTGGGCTGGAGCACCAGCGGACGCAGCCCGGCGGCGGCCAGCGCGTCGGCGGCCGGCAGCCGCTCGCCCCGGTGGGTGGCGGTGCCCTCGCCGATCAGCAGGGCGGCCAGGTAGCAGAGCGGCACCAGGTCGCCGCTGGCGCCGACCGAGCCGCGTTCCGGCACGATCGGCAGCACGTCGTGCCGCAGGCAGTCCAGCAGCAGCCCGATCACCTCGCGACGGGCCCCGGAGTAGCCCCGGGCCAGGCAGTTGGCCCGGATCAGCATGGTGGCCCTGACCACCTCGTCGGCGGCGGTCGGACCGCTGCCCACCAGGTGGTAGCGGACCAGGTTGTGCTGGAGCTCGGCGGCCTTGGCGGCGGAGATCTGGCCGACGTTGCGGTCACCGAAGCCGGTGGTCACCCCGTACAGCGGCTGCCCGGAGGCCACCAGCCGGTCCCGCAGCCCGACCGCGCGGTCGATCCGGTCCGCCGTCGCGGTGTCCAGGCCGACCGGCTCGCGGAGCGGTCCGGCCGACAGCCGGGCCACCGTCGCCGGGGTCAACTCCCCCGTTCCGAGGGCGATCACGCCGCCTCCTCGGCGAACGTGGCGACCGCCAGCCTGGCCTGACCGGGATTCAGCCGGGGGTCGCAGGCGGTCCAGTAGCGGGGCTGCTCGGCGGCGTCGTGGTGGTCGGAGACGCACTCGGTCACGTCGTCCGGCGTGAGCTCCAGGTGGATGCCGCCGGGGTGTTCGCCGAGACTGCGGAGCACCCGGGTGAAGGCCCGGATCTCGGCGAGCACGTTGGTCATCCGTCTGATCTTCCGTCCGGCGGGCGAGCGTTCGGTGTTGCCGTGCATCGGGTCGCAGATCCAGGCCGGCCGCAGACCGGCCTCGGCGGCCGCCCTGACCAGGCCGGGCAGCACCGACTCGACCCGGTCGGCGCCGAACCGCAGCACGAAGGAGAGCCGGCCCGGGATGCGCTCCGGGTCGAGCACGGCCGCCAGTTCGGCGAGGTCCTCGGCGGTGCTGGTGGGGCCGAGCTTGACGGCCACCGGGTTGGCGGTGTCGGCCAGCGCCGCGACGTGCCGTCCGGCCGGCTGCCTGGTCCGCTCGCCGATCCACAGCAGGTGGGCGGAGGCGTTGTGCCGCAGGGCGCCCAGGCCCCGGGTGAGCGGGAGTTCGTAGTCCAGCAGCAGCGCCTCGTGGCTGGTGAACACCCGGCGGCCGGCCGCCGCCTCGGCGTCCAGCTGACGGTTGATCTCGGCGGAGAGCCGGTGCGCGGTGAGCAGCCGCCCCGGGTCGGGCATCCGTGCCTCGGCCGTCGCCGGCGGGCTGTTGACGGCGTCGCCGCGGTAGACCGGCAGGCGCTCGCCGAGCGGCCCGGGCTCGAACGGCTCGGACCTGGGCTTGGCGAACTGCCCGGCGATCCGGCCGACCGGTACGGTCGGCCGACCGGTGCCGACCGCCACCAGGTCGGCGAGCTCGCCGAGTTGGGCGGCCTTGCGGCGGACGGTGTGGGTGGACACCTCGGCGAAGAGTTCGGCGCAGTCGCCGCCCTGCACCAGGTGCGCCCGGCCGGCCGCCACCTCGGCCAGCCGTCGGCGCAGCTCCAGGCAGTCCTCCAGGCCCACCAGCGGCGGCAGTTCGCGCAGCCGGGCGGTGACCTGCTCCACGGCCCGGGTCTCCGGCCATCCCGCTTCCGGGGCGGGTGCCGTCTCGGCGGTGAACAGTGCTGACATAGTCGGGTGCCGTCCGTTCAGTCTCTGGTCCGGAGCGCGATCGCCGCGAGGCAGCGCTCCTCGATCCGGTCGAGGGCCTGCGGGGTCGCCGCGTCCACCACGAACATCGCGGCCCGGTCGCCCGACTGCCGGATGGGGTGCAGGGTGGTACCGGCCGGTTTGAGCGCCACCACACAGCGCAGCGCCGACAGGTCGCCAGGGGCCGCGCAGTCGGCCACCTGGGCCCGGACCACCGCCGGGTCGAACCACTGCGGCTCGGTCTCCAGCCCCGGATCGACCGTCAGGTCGGCCAGCACGCCGGGCCGGTGAGGCAGGTAGACCTGGCGCGCGTACCGGCTCGGCCGCACCGGGTCCGGACGCTCGCCGACCGCCACCGCCACCACCGCGTCCTCCAACGGCCGCCCGGTGGCCAGCCAGTGCAGCGCCATGATGCTGTCGCCCGGCGGCCGGGCGGCGATCTCGATCAGCACGATCCGCCCGTCCGGGCCGATCCGGTACTCGGCGTGCGCCATCCCGGTGTCGAACCCGAGCCGGGCCAGCACCGCGCGGTGCACGGCGTACAGCCGCTCCCGGGCCGGGCCGTCCAGACCGGGGGCCGGGGTGGTGTGGCCCATCTCGACGAAGTAGTCGCCGACCGTCTCGGTGGTGCGCTTCTCGGTGGTGCCCAGGTAGTGCACCTCGCCGTGCAGGCTGAGCGACTCCACCGAGTACTCGGGGCCTTCGGCCCGCTGCTCGAACAGCAGCGTCTCGTCCGGTTCGTACCCGGCCAGGCCGGCCAGCAGCTCGGCCCGGTCCGCCACCAGGCGGACACCCGAACTGGCCAGTCTGCCCACGGGTTTGACCACCACCGGGAAGCCGTCCCAGGCCGCCGCCAGCTCGGTCCGCCCGGCCGCCGGGACCAGGGCGGAGGCCGGGCTCCAGTCGGCCAGGTAGCGCCGCTGGAGCAGCTTGTTGCGACACACCCGGGCGGCCCGCAGTCCGGGCGAGCGCACGCCGAGCAGGTCCGCGACCAGCGCGCTGCCCTCGACGTACTCCTCGCGCAGACAGCAGACCCCGCGGATGTCGTGCTCCAGCGCCCAGGCCGACGCCCGGTCGGCCAGCCCGGCCAGGTCGTCGGCCGGGACCAGGGCCGCTTCGACCACGTCGGCCAGCGGGTGGCCTGGGGTGTCCCGGCCCGCGAGCAGGGTCTCGGTGTGCGGCCCCGGTGCGTCCAGCACCAGCAGCTCCAGGCCCCTGGCCCGGGCGGCGGCCAGCCAGCGCTGGTTCCAGGCCACGGCCAGTCCGCCCACCAGCAGCAGAGCGGGGCGTCGATTCGGCATGGTCGGGTTACCTTCCGGACTCGGCCTGGGCGAGTTCGGGCTCGCTCTCCGGCGCTCTGGTTTCGACCCGCCGCACGATCGTGCTGGTGGTCATGACGATGCCGAGCACCAGCACCGTGATGCCGCAGAACAGGTAGATCAGCCGCAGGGTGAGGGTGGAGACGAAGGCGGCGAGCACGATGTACACGCCCATCCGGCAGATCCCGACGGTGGTGATCAGCAGCGCCATCACCCGGCCCTGGATGTCGACCGGCACCTGCTCCTGGACCCGGGTGCGGAAGATGTAGAACGCCTGGAAGTTGATGCCGGCCAGCGCGTAGAACACCATCGGCTCGGCCAGGCCGTCGGCCTGCCAGAGCAGGATCAGGGTCAGCCCCATGCCGATCAGCCCGTAGCAGGCCAGCCGGTCCCGGTTGAAGCGGGCGGTCAGCAGCGGCAGCGCCAGCCCGCCGAGGATCGCCCCGACCGCGAACATCGCGTCGATGAAGCCGAGGCCGCTGGCCCCGACGTCGAGCACGGTCTCGGCGTACGGCGCCACCAGGGTGTTCATCATGTAGAGCACCGCGAACAGCACCAGCAGCATGGTGTACGAGGGCAGCGTGGCCGGGTGGGTGCGCAGGTAGGTGAACCCGGCGGCGGCGTCCTTGACCTGCGCCCGCCAGCCCTCGCCGGTCGACTTGCTGATGACCCGTCGGCTCTTCACTCCGGCGACGAACAGCGCCGAGGCGCTGAACGAGACCAGGTTGATCGCCAGCACCCAGGTGACCGAGGAGGCGGCGATCAGGAAGCCGCCCACGGCGGTGCCGATCACGTTGCCGATCTGCACCGCGACACCCGTGGTGGCGTTCGCCGCCAGCAGCTTCTGCACCGGCACGATCTCGCGCACCATGGTGGTCCCGGTGGGCACCGCGGTGGACTCGGTGAGACCGAGCACGAAGACCATCACGAACACGTGCCAGGTCTCCAGGTGCCCGGTGGCCTGGAGGGTCACGGTGACCGCCAGCGTGGCGACCGAGACCAGGTCCGCGCAGACGAACACCCAGCGGCGTTCGAACCGGTCGATCGCCACCCCGATCAGCGGTCCGAAGAACACGCCGGGGATCGCCGCGGTGAGCAGCACCAGGGCCACCGCCCGGGGGCTGTCGGTCATCTGGAGCACCAGCAGGCAGTTGGCGATGAACTGCATGCCGTTGCCGACGTTGGTGACCAGCATGGCGGCGGCGATCCGCCGGTAGCCGGGCGGGCGCAGCGGATCGAGCCGCTCGCGGACCAGACTGCGCAGGGACTCAGCCACGGGGTTCGACCTCCACGGTCAGTGCCGCGTCCACCCGGGCCTGCAGGGCGTCGAGTTCGGCGGGGGTGGGGGCGTCGATGACGTACATCGCCGAGCGGTCCGAGGAGGCCCGGATCGCGGTGAGCTCGTCGCCCCGGGAGCGGCCGGCCACGATCATGTGGACGGTGGCCGGGTCGTGGGCGCCCAACGGTTTGACGGCGGGCCACATCCAGCGCTCGCCGAGCCAGCTGACCTCGGTGCCGAGGCCGGGCGCGGTCACGTCCCGCAGCACGCCGGGGGTGTGCTCGGGGTAGACCTGCCGGACGAACCGGCGCGGCTGCGGGTACTCGGTGGGCTCGCCGAGGGCGACGGTGAGCACCGCCTCCTCCAGCGGGGCGCCGGTGGCCAGGTGGTAGAGGGTCAGGATGTTGTCGCCGCCGGCCCGGGCCGCGATCTCCATCAGCCGGACGGTGCCGTCGGGCGCCACCCGGTACTCGGCGTGCGCGATGCCGTCCTGGAAGTCGAGTCGGTGCAGCACGGCGGCGTTGACGGCCAGCACGGCCGCCCGGTCCGCCTCGGTGAGCTCCGGGTCGGGGACGGTGTGGCCGAGCTCGACGAACCAGCGGGTCGCACCGTCGGCGCCCTCGTTGGTGCGCTTGCCGGTGACGGCGGCGAAGACCGGCTCGCCGTACTGCACCAGGGACTCGACCGAGACCTCGTGCCCGTGCGCGAGCTCCTCGACCAGCAGCGCCTCCGCCGGGTCCCGTTCGGCCAGCGCGGCGCTCAGTGCGGCCGCGTCGTCCACCCGCTCGACTCCCCAACTGGCCTGCCCGTCCAGCGGCTTGAGCACGGCGGGGAAGTGCGTCCAGCCCTCGGCCCGGTCGGTGTGCCCGGCGGGTGGCAGCAGCACCGAGCGCGGGCTCCAGTCGGCCAGGTAGCGGCGCTGGAGCAGCTTGTTGCGGCAGACCCGGCCGGCCCGCAGGCCGGGTGCCGGGAGGCCGAGCAGGTCGGCCACCAGCGCGGTCGCCTCGACGTAGTCCTCGCCGAACGGGACCACCGCGGCGATCCGGCGGCCCTCGGCCCACCGCAGCACCTGCTGGACGATCTCCTCGTGCCGGTCGCCGGGCAGCCAGGCGAGCTCGGCGATGCCCGCCAGCGGGTGGTCGGGCCGCTCCCGGCGGGCCTGGTCGAACCGGCGGGCCCGCGGGGTGTCGGCGTCGACGCCCAGCACGGTCAGGCCGCGGCGCAGCGCCGCCGGGACCAGCTCCGGGTAGCGGCCGCCCAGCATCGCGCCGAGCAGCACCACCGCGTCGGGCTCGGTCTGTGAAGTCGTCATGCGTTAGCCGTCCGTCTCATCGTGTGGGTGATCGACCCAGCCAGCTGCTCAAGGGTTTCGGCGGCGGCGACCAGCAGGTCGTCGGCGCCGGGTGCGGCCAGCACCTGGACGCCCAGCGGGGAGCCCTGCTCGCTCAGGGCCAGCGGGATCGCCAGCACCGGCAGCCGGGCGTAGTTGGCGATCAGGGTCAGCTCGCCGCCACCGCCCGGGGCGGGCGGGGCCGGTACGCCGACCAGATCCGGCAGGCCGGCCTCCAGCGGCAGGACCAGCACGTCGAGCTGCTCGCCCAGCAGCGCCGTGAGCAGCGCCTGTGCGCGGTCCTGACCCTCCCTCAGCTCCGCGTGCCGGGCGTCGTCGGTGCCGGCGCCGCGCCGGATCGCGGCCAGGGTGTCGGGACCGACCGTCACACCGGGCTCGTCCAGCACCGGGGCGTAGCTGTCGTGGGCCTCCCGGGCCAGCAGTTCGCCGGCCGGCGCCCGTAGTGCCCAGACCTGGTCGAGCCGGGCCGCGACCGGCCGGTGGCCGTGCTCGGCGAGCACCGTGCCGACCGCCGCCAGCAGCGCCCCGACCTGTGGGTGCAGCGGCTCCCCGGGCGGCGCGGCGACGGCGTACCGAAGCTGCCGGGGCGGCGGCGTGACCGTCCCGCCGAGGCACTCCGCCAGCCCGTGGCGCCGCCAGAGCCAGCCGAGGTCGGCGGCCGTCCTGGTGACCAGGCCGACCGACTCCATGCTCGGCGAGACGGCGTGCACCCCGGCCAGCAGCGCCGGGCGCGGGGTCAGCCGCAGCGCCGTGACCCCGCAGTAGACCGCGGGCCAGCGCAGCGAACCGCCGGAGTCGCTGCCCACCGAGAGGTCGCAGAACCCGGCCGCCACCGCCACCGCGGAACCGCAGGAGGAGCCCGCTGTCGACACGTGCGGGTACCGCGGGTTGCGGCTCGGCTTGGCGGTGCCGAGGGCGCACTCCGTGGTGGTCACCTTGCCGACGCAGTGCAGGCCCCTGCGCTCCAGCCGGGCGGCCACCTCGGCCGACTCGACGGGGTAGTCCCGGTACCCGCTGCGGATCCCCAGCCGGGTCGGCCGGCCGGCCACGTGGATGGTGTCCTTGTAGCTGACCGAGATCCGGTCGGGGACCGGCGCCAGATCGGCCGGGCGCCAGTCGGTGAAGGCCCGCACGTGGGGGTCCGCCCGGCGGATGTGGTCCAGCAGTTCGGCGCGGTGGGCGGCGGGGTCGAGCCCGCCGGTGTCGAGCTGCTGCTGCCGCTCGGCCAGCGGCAGCAGCAGCGCGGGCGGGATCGCCGGCGGCCGGTCCTGGGCGAGCATCAGGCGTCCGCCCAGAGCAGGTCCGGAGTCTTGCCGGTGCGCGGGTTGGCCGACAGGGCGTCGACCCGGGTGACCCGGAACTCCTCCTCGTCGCCCCGCAGGGCGAAACCGAGGTCGATCTGCGAGGCCAGCAGGTGCGTGCGGACGGTCTGCTCGGCCACCGCGCCGTCGGCGACCACCCGGACCTCCATCCGTTCGGCCATCCCGGCCGCGCCGGTCAGCACCACCTGGGCCGCCAGTACCCCCGGCAACTCCTTGGCGATCTGCACCAGTTGCTGCGGACTGACCAGCGTCCCGGCGAACTTGACCAGCGAGCTCTCCCGGCCCGCGATCCGCAGCGCGGCGCCGGCCCGGCCGCACGGGCACGCCACCCGCTCGGCCCGGTCGCCGATCCGGTAGCGGATCACCGGGGCCACCGCGCCCGGGTGCAGGGTGCTCACCAGCACCGCTCCGTCCACCAACTCCACGTGCTGATAGGGCAGTTGATGGAAGGTGTCGGTCGGGCAGTCCGGCCCGTTGTGCCCGATCACCCAGGTCTCGGTGGAGCCGTAATTGCCCCAGAGGCCGAAGCCGGGTGCCACCTTGTCGCGCAGTTCCGGCAGCTGCGGGTCGCAGGGCTCGCCGAACCAGATCCCGGCCCGCAGCGTCGAGGCGAACCGGTGGCCGGTCAGCTCGCAGAACCGCAGGATCCGCAGCAGTTGCGAGGGGGTGCCGGCCACCGCGGTGGTGCCGTGCCGGGTCAGGAAGTCCAGCCACTGGCCGAGTTCCTCGTCGGCCACGTAGCCGAGCCCGATCACGTCCGCACCGGCGAGCTCGGCCAACCGGTTGTAGCAGTAGTGCGCCGACCAGAGCCGGCCCGGACTGGCCAGGTTGGCCAGCACGTCGGTGGGGCCGAGCGGCTGCCAGTGGCCGGTCAGCTCGCCCAGGTGCATCTCGGTCGGGATCCAGGCCAGCTTCGGCTCGGCGGTGCTGCCGCCGCTGGTGAACAGGTAGGCCGAACCGGCCCTGGGGCGCACCGCGGCCGCCTGCTCGGCGGCGGCGGTGACGTCCCCCCTGGTCATCTCGGGGAGCGTGCCGAAGTCGAAGTCGCCGGACAGGTCGACCTCGCGGTACTTGTGCTGGAAGTGCGGGAACCTGGTGGCCTCGCGGGCCAGCGTACGCAGGACCGCGGCGGTGTCAGTCATCGGACCTTCCGGTGGGTGGGAACAGCAGGAGCGCGCGCGGCTGCTCGGCGGCGGGCAACGCACGGACGGCGGCGGCCAGTTCGGCCCGCAGCCGGGGGTCTTCGGTCTCGGCGTGCACGGTGAACCACTCGCCGCGCAGCGGGTCGGGCTCGGCCCGGCAGCTGATCGCCACCCCGGGGACGGCCTCGGCCAGCCGGGCGGCCACCCGGTCGAGCCCGACCCGGACCCCGTTGACCTTGACCAGCCGGTTGCTCCGGCCGTGCCAGCGGAAGGTCCGCTCGTCCAGCACCGTCACCAGGTCGCCGGTGGCGGCGACGGACGGCGGCGGGAGGTCCGGGCGGTGGGCCAGCCGGGGGCTCTCGACGCACAGTTCGCCCGCGCCCTGGCCGCTCGCGAAACGGGTGTCCTCGGCCAGCGTCCAGTCACCCGTACCACCGGTCCGGCTGGCGATCAGGCCGGTCTCGGTGGAGCCGAACAGCTCGATCAGAGCGGCCCGTTCGCCCAGCTCGGCGAGCAGCCGCAGCCCGGCGGGCGGCAGCACCGCGCTGCTGTGCACCAGCACGATCCGTTCGGCGGCGGCCAGTTCGGGCAGGCAGCGGCTCAGCACCGCGAACGCGGCGGGCACCACGGCGATCAGCGGCCGACGCCAGCGGGCCACCGTCCGGGCCAGCGGTGCGGTCAGCCCGGCCTGCAGGCACGGCACTTCGAGCCGTCGCGGCAGTGCGAGGCTCATCAAGTGCCCGTACAGGTGGCGGGGCGGGGCGAACGAGAGCACGCCGTCCACGCCGTCGGCCGCGCAGAGCCGGATCAGCAGCTCGGCCTCCGCCTCGACCTGGGCGGCGCCGCGCAGCCAGCGCTGCGGTTCGCCGGTCGAGCCCGAGGTGGCGAACTCCAGCTCCGCAGGGTCCTGGCGGACCGTCACGACAGCATCCCGAGGACGGCCTCGTCCCGCCGCTTGCGCTCCACCAGGGCCGCGATCGAGGCCACGCTGAAGAAGGTCGAGCGGAGGTCGTCCACGACCAGGTCGACCGAGACGCCGAAGTCCCGCTCCACCAGGCCCACCGCGTCCAGCACCCCGAGGCTGTCGTAGCGGTCGGCCACCAGGTCCGCGAGCGAGACCTCGTCGTCGGCCGGCGTCAACGGGTGGTCGAGCTGGCCGGCCAGGGCGGCCCGGAGCAGGTCGCGCAGGGTGGCGGCGTCGGTGGTGGGGGTGGTGTTCACTGGTTCTCCTCGGAGGGCTCGGCCCAGGCGGTGCCCGGCGTGAAGTGGTCGGCGGGATCGACCGGATCGAACGAGACGAAGATCCGCTCCACCGGGATGCGGGTGGCCAGCACGGCCCGTACCGCGAGCGCGTACCGGCGGCGGAAGGCCCGGTCGCGGTCGCGCGAGACCAGGCAGCTGACGATGGCGAACGGGTCGGCCCCGGGGCCGCCGAGCGGGAACGGGCCGCTGTACACCCGGTGGCCCGGCAGTTCGGCGAACCGGGTCAGCACATGGTTGGGACCCACCCCCTCCTGGCGCCACCAGAAGCTCAGCTGCTTGGCGACCTCCCGCTCGAACGCCGGATCGGTCAACGGGGTCTCGATCTTGGTGGTCGGCACGGCGGTACTCCCCTAGAGATTGAGTCGCAGCAGGCGCGCGGGGGCGGCGGCGCTGGCGGCCAGTGCGGCGAGCTGCTCACCGAGACAGCCCGCCAGCAGACCGGCCGGCAGCCGGCTCAGCGGGCTCCAGGCGAAGCCCGAGCCGACCCGCACCTTGGCCAGGAACCGGCGCAGCCCGTCCAGGTCGACGGGCAGGCCCAGCACGGACTGGGTGAGCACCACCTGGTAGGTCGTCAGCAGGTCGGGCAGGCCGCGCGAGGTCGGGCCGAAGCCGCCGAGCGGTCCGGCCTGGGCGGCGAGCGTCGCACCGAGTGCGGCCGCCTCCTCGGCGCTGCCCAGCAGGGCGAGCACCCGGGCCGCCTGGGCGGTGGCGGCCAGGGTCGGCTCGGCGCCCGGCACCGGGCGGAACCGGTCACCGGCGCGGCAGTCGGCCAGGAAGCGGAGTGCTCCGGCCGGGTCGATCCGGTCCGCCGGCACCAGCCCGGCGGCGGCCAGCGCCTCGACGGCGCTGACCGTGGAGACCAGGTCGGACCCCCGGCCGAGCCAGTAGCCGAAGCCGCCGTCGGCGTTCTGCAGCCCGCGCACCCAGCGACCGATCCGCCTGGTGTCCACCCGCTCGCCGACCGCGCCCAGGGCTTCGATCGCCCAGAGCGTGCAGCGCACCTCCGCACCCCGGCCCGGCATGTACATCACGCCGTCCTCGTACGGGAGATGGGCCTGCTGGAGCCAGCGCACCAGTGGTCCGGTGACGGCCGGGCCCGGGGCCGGGCGCAGCGCGGTGAGCACCGTGGCCGCCGCGGTGGCCAGACTGTCGCCGGCCCGGCCGGGGTCGGTGTAGGTGAAGCCGGAGTCGGGCAGCTGGCAGGACCTGACCAGCTCGGCGATCCGGGCCCGGTCGGCCGGCTCGGGCCGGTCGCCCAGGGTCTGGTAGGCGCCGACCACGCTGAAGCAGGCCCAGACGTCCGAACTCCCGTAGCCGGCCCAGCGCTCGTAGCCGCCGTCGGGCAGCCTCCGGGCGGCCAGCCAGCCGCGCAGCCGGTCGGGCTCGCGCGGCGCGGCGTCCAGCGCGTCCAGCGCCCGCACCGCCCGGAACGCCGCCCAGGCGCAGGGGTGCGAACCCGGCGCGAACCGGAAGCCGCCCTCCGGGCCCTGCTGGTCCCGGAGCCACTCGACCAGGGCCTCGGCCCGCCACGGCACCGGTGCGTCCCCGGCGGCCGCGCGCCAGGCGAGCGCGCCGTAGTAGCCGGCCCGGACGTCGGCGCCGCGACCGCCCGGGCTCCAGCTCAGCCCACCGCACGGCTGCTGGGCCGCCGCCAGCCAGCCGCCGAGCTCCTCGACCGCCGGCACCGGAAGCCGCAGCACCTCGCGGTACAGCCGGGTGGCGTAGTAGGCGGCCCAGATGTCGGCGCCCTGACCCGGCGTCATGGCGAAGCCGCCGTCCCGGGTGCGGGTCTGCGCCAGCCAGTCGGCCAACAGCCCGGCGTGCGGCACCTGGTGGCCGAGGTCGCCCAGCGACTGGGTGCAGTAGTACGTCGCCCAGACGTCCGAGGGCAGCCCGCGCTGCCAGGCGAAGCCACCGTCCGCGTTCTGCCGGGAGAGCAGGAAGTCGACCACCTGGCCCGCCCGGGCCGGCTTCTCGCCGAGCCAGTGCAGCGTGCGCACGGCGGCGTAGCTGCACCAGAGGTCGGCCTCGCCCTGTCGGACCCCGCCGTCGGCGAGCAGGGTGAACGGGTTCATCGGGCGACCACCACGTTGGTGCGCTTCCAGTTCTTCTGACTGCCACCGGCCTTGGTGACGGCGGGCAGCTGACTGACCACCAGCACGTCGTCCCACCGGATTCCGGTGCCCTCGAAGCGCTCCCGGGCGTCGGCGGCGAGCACGTCGTCGCTCTCCTCGACGTCCACGTCACGCTCCAGCACCAGCCGGGTGGCCGCCGCCTGGACCTGGATCAGGTAGCCGGTGACCCGGTGGTCCTGGTAGACGATCGAGCCGATCAGGCGCTCGTCGACCACCGTGCCGCCGATCTCCACCCGGTCCGACTGCCGGCCGTGGATGTGCACGGTCGGCAGGGCCAGGCCGCACGGGCAGGGCTCGGCGGCGACGTCGGCGATGTCGCCGGTGGCCAGCCGCAGCAGCGGGCGGGCGAAGTTGTTCAGCGGGGTGTCCACCAACTCACCGGTGGCGCCCGGCGCGGCGGGCACCAGCTTGTCGCCGTCGCGCAGTTCGAGGATGTGGCCGTGCGGCAGCAGGTGCAGGCGGTCCCGCTCGCAGGTCGCGGCGATGGTGCCGGTCTCGGTGCTGCCGTAGGAGGCGTCGAAGACGTCGGCCTGCCAGTCGGCGGCCAGCTTGGCGCGCTGGGCGGGCAGCGAGACCTCGCCGAGCAGCATCACCGTCCGCACCCGGGACCGGACGTCGTCGAGTGCACCCCGGCTCTTCAGCACCCGGGTCCACTGGGTCAGCACCCCGGGCGCGGCGAACAGCACCTCGGGGCGGTAGCCCCCGAACAGCCGCTCCAGCCGGTCGAAGTCGCACATCCCGGTGGTGAACGGGTAGCAGCGCAGCGCGGCGTGCCCGAGGTACTCGCAGACCCCGGCCACGAAGTCGGCCACCGGCACCACGTCCGAGGGCAGCAGCACCGCGACCCGGCGCGGGTCGGCGCCCAGCGCCCGGCGCCAGAGCGGGGCCACCCCGATGACGTTGTGGATCACGTCCTCGGCGAGCCGGGGCGTCGGCGTGGGGATGCCCGAGGAGCCGGAGCTCTCGTAGTACTTGACGACCCGTTCGAGACCGGCCCGGGCGAAGTCGGCCGGCCCGGCCTTCAGCCGGTCCTTCGCGGTCGGCTCCACCGCGCCCAGGTCCCGGTCCGCGACGCCGGGCGCGTCCCGGTAGAAGGGTGCCTCGGCCGCCCGGTCCCAGAGCAGGGCCAGCTTCTCCTGCTGGATCTCCCGGACCAGTTCGGGCGCGAAGCCCGCCGCTTCCAGCTGCTGGAGGCGGCGGTGCGCCTCGGCGAAGGCCGCGAGCGCGGCCGGGTCGTTGAACAGCATCATCGGCTGCGCTCCAGAAGGGAGAGGGCGGGCTCGTCGCGCCGGCTGCGCCAGTACTCCAGGCCCGATTCCGGCAGGCTGTGCATCGGGTCGTGGTACTCGTAGACCCGCTCCAGCGCCTGCGGGTCGTCGGTGTCCAGCAGGGTCAGGAAGTGCTTGGTCCAGTACGAGATCCCCAACTCCCGGTCGTAGCGCGAGACCTGGTGCACCCAGCGCTTGCCGGCGTACGGCACGTCGCAGACCAGCCGGGGCGTGGCGAAGCCGGGCAGGTAGCCCATGATGGCGTCCTGGAGCCGCTGCGCCTCGGCCAGCGGCAGCCGCCAGTGCTCGCTGTTGGGGATGATGTCGCAGAGGTAGAAGTAGTACGGCGTGATGCCGCCGCCGTCCAGCAGGGCGAAGCACAGGTCCAGCAGCGCCTTGGGGCTGTCGTTGACCCCGCGCAGCAGGACGCCCTGGTTGCGGACGTCGCGCACACCGGCCTCCAGCATCGCCCGGGCCGCCTCCTCCACCAGCGGGGTGACCTGCTGGGCCGCGTTGGCGTGGGTGTGCACCGCGATGCTGACGCCCCGGCTGAAGGCGAGCGCGGCGACCCGGGCCATGCCGGCCCTGACCTCGTCGGCCAGCCAGTGCTGCGGGAGGCCGACCAGGGCCTTGGTGGCGATCCGGATGTCACGGATGTTCTCGATGTCGAGCAGCCGCAGCAGGAACGCCTCCAGGCGCGGCCAGGGCAGGTTGGCGGTGTCCCCGCCGGAGACCACCACGTCGCGTACGGCCGGGGTGGCCCGCAGGTACTCGACGATCCGGTCCAGCCGGTCCACCGGCTTGAGCGCGAAACGGTACTTCGGGGTCGCCGGGGTGGCCGGGCCGACCAGGTCCATCCGGGTGCAGTGCCCGCAGTACTGCGGGCAGGTGGCGACCACCTCGGCCAGCACCTTGGTCGGGTAACGGTGGGTCAGCCCCTCGGCCACCCACATGTCGGCCTCGTGCAGCGAATCCCGGCTGGCCACCGGGTGGCTGGGCCACTCGGGGTCACGGTCCGAGGCGGCCGGCAGCATGTAGCGGCGCACCGGGTCGGCGTACAGCGAGTCGGCCGTCGGCGGCCGGTCCGGGGACATCGTGTTGAGGACGTGCGGGGGCAGCAGAAGCGACATGGTCGCCAACTCCGCCTGGTCCCGGGCGACATCCTCGTAGAAGGTCTCCCCCGGGCCGGGGCCCAGCGCCTCGCGCAGCTGGCGCAGGTTCTTCACACAGTGCGCGCGCTGCCACTGCGGGTCCCGCCACTCCTCGGCGGTGACCTCGCTCCACAGCGGGAAGCGCCGCCAGTCCGGCTCGATCAGCTCTGTGCGCCGGTACTCGTAGAGCACGGTTCCGGTCCCGGCGTGGGTCGTCGTCGTCACGCCCATCAGCCTCGACGGCTCGAACATCGGTGCTACATCGCTCCACCATCACCGGACCATCGGTCGTGCCCGGCCGAACCGAACCGGTCACAGGCCGGGGACGAACTGGACGACCAGGTCGATGAGTTTGATACCGAGGAAGGGCAGGACCAGCCCGCCGAGACCGTAGCGCCGCAGGTTGCGGCCCAGCAGCTCGGAGGCCGAGGCGGGCCGGTAGCGCACCCCGCGCAGCGCGAGCGGGATCAGCGCGACGATGATCAGCGCGTTGAAGATGATCGCCGAGGTGATCGCGGACTGCGGGCTGTGCAGGCCCATCACGTTGAGCCGGTCCAGGCCCGGGTAGGCGGCCGCGAACATCGCCGGGATGATCGCGAAATACTTGGCGACGTCGTTGGCGATCGAGAAGGTGGTCAACGCTCCTCGGGTGATGAGGAGTTGCTTGCCGATCGTGACGATCTCGATCAGCTTGGTGGGGTTGGAGTCGAGGTCCACCATGTTGCCGGCCTCCTTCGCGGCGGAGGTGCCGGTGTTCATCGCCACGCCGACGTCGGCCTGCGCCAGGGCGGGGGCGTCGTTGGTGCCGTCGCCGGTCATCGCGACCAGCTTCCCGCCCTCCTGCTCCGCCTTGATCAGCGCCAGCTTGTCCTCGGGGGTGGCCTCGGCGAGGAAGTCGTCCACCCCGGCCTCGTCGGCGATCGCCCGGGCGGTCAGCGGGTTGTCCCCGGTGACCATGACGGTGCGGATGCCCATCCGGCGCAGCTCCTCGAACCGCTGCCGGATGCCGTCCTTGACGATGTCCTTGAGCTGGACGACCCCCAACACCCGTGCGCCGTAACGGTCGTGGACGGCGACCAGCAGCGGTGTGCCGCCGCCGGAGGCGATCACCCGGACGGCGTCGAACGCCTGCTGCGGCACCTGGCCGCCCCGCTCGTGCACCCAGGTCGCCACCGCGGCCGCCGCGCCCTTGCGCACCAGGATGACGGTGCCGTCCGGCTGGTTCAGGTCGACGCCGCTCATCCGGGTCTGCGCACTGAACGGGACGAACTCCATCCGCCCGAGCTCACCCGGCGCCCGCTCGCGCAGCCCGTACCGCTCCTTGGCCAGCACCACCACCGAGCGGCCCTCCGGCGTCTCGTCGGCGAGGCTGGACAGCTGGGCCGCCTCCGCGAGTTGAGCGCCCGCCACGCCGGCCAGTGCCACGAAGCGCACCGCCTGGCGGTTGCCGAAGGTGATGGTGCCGGTCTTGTCCAGCAGCAGGACGTCCACGTCCCCGGCCGCCTCCACCGCCCGGCCCGACATCGCCAGCACGTTGCGCTGCACCAGCCGGTCCATGCCCGCGATGCCGATCGCCGACAGCAGCGCGCCGATCGTGGTCGGGATCAGGGCCACCAGCAGGGCCACCAGCACGGTCGTGCTCTGCTCGGCCCCGGCGAACACGGCCATCGGCTGCAGGGTGACGACACAGAGCACGAAGACGACGGTGAGCGAGGCGAGCAGCAGGTTGAGGGCGATCTCGTTCGGGGTCTTCTTCCGCTCGGCGCCCTCGACCAGGGCGATCATCCGGTCGATGAAGGTCAGCCCCGGCCTGGAGGTGATCCGCACGACGATCCGGTCGGACAGCACCTTGGTACCACCCGTGACGGCGCAGCGGTCCCCGCCCGCCTCACGGATCACCGGGGCCGACTCGCCGGTGATGGCCGACTCGTCGACCGCGGCGACGCCGTCCACCACGTCGCCGTCGCCGGGAACCGTCTCCCCCGCCTCGACCACCACGAAGTCGTGCAGCAGCAGCTGCTCGGCCGGCACCCGCTCCTCCCGGAACTCCTCCAGCCCGACCCGCCACCGCTCGATCCGGCGAGCCACCGTCCCGGTCCTGGCCTGGCGCAGCGACTCCGCCTGCGCCTTGCCCCGCCCCTCGGCGACCGCCTCCGCCAGGTTGGCGAACACCACGGTCAGCCAGAGCCAGAGACTGATCAGCCAGGCGAAGACACTGGGCGACAGCACCGCCGACAGCGTGGTCAGGGCCGAGCCGACCTCGACCACGAACATCACCGGGTTCTTCACCATCACCCGGGGATGCAGTTTGCGCAGTGCCTCCGGGAAGGCGGACACCAGCTGCTTCGGATCGAACAACCCGCTCGGGGCCCGGTGGTGACGGGCCGTCGACAGGGACTGCGACGGTACGGTGACGGGGTCCTTCTCAGGAGCCAGGGGAGGCATGCGGCGAACCTTCTGCAGGCGGACCGGCAACGGGAGACCGGCATGGGACGACCTCACCAGCCAACCGCCCCACCGAACGCCGACGCTCCCTCACTGACACCTTCTTGACGGATCACCAGGAGGGATTGACGCAACCCTGGCGCCGGAACCGGCCGGTTTGCGGCGGGATCCGCGGCCGTGGTTGGTCTTCTTCCTGCGGCGGGCCCTCTCCTTACGTGCGCGCTTGGACATGCCGGTCTCTCCTGGTGCGACGGACGGTCTCAGGTGCGGGTGACGAGCTGGTCGGCGAGCTTGCCCAGGCGGCGCAGCGACCGCTCCTCGTGCACCACCTGGGCGCTCGGGGCGATGTCGCCGCCGTCGTAGTACTCGCCGTTGGTGAGGCGGAAGTCGGGCAGGCAGAGCGCGACCACGGCCGCCGCGCCTTCGGCGGCGGGTGCGCCGACCCGGCCGTACAGCGGGAGCAGCGCGGTGTCGCACAGCCCGGGGTTGACGCTCACCGAGGTGATGCCGGAGCCCTCGGGGGCCATGTCGCGGGCCGCCATGGTGAGCGCCAGCTGCGACTGCGCGTACGCCGCGACCCGGGAGTACTTCTTCGCCCGGTGCGGGTCGTTCCAGTTCATCGACGCGGTGCGGTGCAGCGAGGAGGACACGTTGACGATCCGCGCGCTGCCGCCGGCCGCCGAGAGCGGCGCCCGCAGCAGTTTCGCGAGCAGGTGGGCGGCCAGGAAGTTGACCTGGAGCGAGACCTCGTTGCCGTCGTCGGTGAGGGTGCAGCGCTCGGGGGCCAGCACAGCCGCGTTGTTGACCAGCAGGTCCAGGGTCGGGAAGGCCGTCGCGACGGTCGCCGCCAGCACGGCCACCTCGCCGAGGCGGGTGAAGTCCGCGGCGAACATGTGGAGTTGGTCGCGGGAGGCACCTGCGGCGACCAGCCGGTCGACGGCGTGCTCACCCTCGTTCACGGTACGGGCGTGCACGATCACGGTGGCGCCGAGGGCGGCGAGCCGGCCGGCGGTCTCCCAGCCGATGCCGGAGGAGGCGCCGGTGACCAGGGCGGTACGGGAGGACAGAACTGCTGACATGACCCATCCAAGGGTGGCGGGCACCCCGGGGTGCCGGGGCGCGGCATGCGCGTACCGGGTGCCGGAGATGCGAGGGAGTGAGGCGGAATCCTGCCGGGCTGGTGCGTGTCGCTCCCGCCCGGGCGGAGGAAGAACGGTGCGGGCGGGCCGTGGCGGCCCCGCCCGCGATACGTCCGGGAACTGGTTCGGGGAGGAATCGCTACCGGACGGCGGTGACCGCGACAACAGCCGGCGCCCGCAGCTGCGGCGGGCGGTCGTGATGGCGTGTCGAGCGGTTCATGACGCTCATTCAAATACACCCGGATCACCGGGGCAACGGCTCCCCGGCGGCTCTGACGATTCCTTGATGCCGTGCCGTCCCGGGGCGCACGAAGCCCACTTCGCCGCCCTGCGGCTCAGCACCACCCAGCCCCGCCTCCGTCAACCTCGCCTCCACGGGCGGCCAGCCCGTCGCCCACCGCCTGGACTTCGGCGTCGGCCTCCGGCACCGAACTCGCCACCCGGCAGCATCAGCGGACCTCCCCGACAAATGAGCGGCGCTTGCGGCCGCCGACCAGCCGCCGGGTCCCCGGTACTGGGCCGCGCCGCACCAGACCCGGGCTGCCAGCCCTCGCCACGACATCTGGAGCCCACTCGGCCAGCCGACCACCTGCCGCTGCACCCGCCTCGGGCAGCGTCTACTGCTGGATCGCCTGAGGGCGCAGCGGTAGTTGGCGGATGTGATCCAGACGTCTGCGGTGCTCTTCGACCCAACCGTCCGGCAGGTCCACGGGTACGGCCATGGCCGTCGTGGAGCCCTGGACGTCTTCGACGGTGATCAGGGGGATCGCGAACTGGGTGTTGAACTCGATGTTGATCTCGGGGTTGCGCATGTCGGTCATCCAGCAGACGGACAGGCCGCGGGCGAGGTCGTCCAGGGCGGTGGCCCAGTCGTCAAGGTCCTTGGGCGCAAGGCTGAGGCCCAGCCGACCGTTGCAGAACGTGCTCGTGATGACCACCTCGGCCTCGACGTCGCCTCCGTCATGGTGACCGAGCACTCTGATCACGACGCTGTTCTGACGGTCGGCCAGGTGGATCAGGTCCACCGCTGTCTCGGCATCGCTCATGCCTTCAGGATCCTGCGCGTCGTGCCGACGAGTCGGGAGGTGAGCGTCCACCGGGGTGCCGGCAGGCCCGCACAGGTCGCCCACCCGCACAGCAGTTCGGTGCGGAGATCGGTCCGCAGGCCGGGCTGCCGGGCGGCGGACCGATCTCCGCACTGGTTTCGCTGCCGCGCTTGGGCCTCGCGTTCGATCGGCAGGCCTCGTGATCTGTACGAAAGGGGCTACCTATGTCCACCGGTCGGCGGACGAGGCCGGGATCCGCCTGTGGTCAGGTTCCCCGGCCAGCGGCAGCCGGTCCCCTTCCTGGACAGGTCGGGACCTGGACCGCCCCGTTCGGCTCAGCGGTACTCGCGCAGGCGCGGGCGGACGCCGAGCACGGTCAGGGCCAGGGCGGCGGCGAGCGCCAGGCCGGCGACGGCCGTGATGCCCTGGCCGAGCTCCTCGTCGGCGTCCTCGACCGCTTGGTCCATCGCTCGCTGATTGATCGCCATGACATCGGCGAGGGCGGTGCCGAGCAGCTCGAAGTCGGCGTTGGACTGGCCGGGTGCGGTGCCGGTGTTGAAGGTGACGGCGTCCTTCAGCCGTCCCTGGTCCCGCAGTTGGCGCATCGTCCGGTCGTCCCGCTGGTACGCCTCGAAGGCCGTCAGGACCCGTTCCGCCGCATCCTGCTCGCCCGCGAAGGTGACGTTGCGCAGCTCCGTACCGAGGAACCCGTCGAACGGGACGACGGAACGGTCGGCGCGGTGGGCACCGCCCGCTGCCGCCAGGCGGGTGTCGTACGTACTCAGCGAGGTGCCGTCGAGCCGGGCGAACGCCTGGGTCTTGTCGAAGAAGCTCTGTTCGTAGGCCCCGGCCCGGGCCGGATCGGTCAGGTACCGGCTCTCGTCGGCGTTCATGGCGTAGGCGACCGCGCGGGCCCGGCTCAGCGCGATCACCGAGTCGTACGCGTTGCTCTTCGCGACCACCAGATGCTGCTCGGCCCGGGCCACCAGGCTCAGACCGGTCGCCAGCGCGAGGACGGTCAGCAGGGTGACCGCCGCCAGGGGCGGGTTGACGAGGCGTCGGAAGCGCACGGCGAGGATCCGCTGCAAGGCGGCGAGCGCACACAGCGCCGACAGGCCGGTGGCCGGCAGCCACCACCGGCCGGCGGCCAGGCCGTCGCGCTGCTCGGCGTGGATCCGTTCGACCGTGGCCGCGTTCGCGGCGGTCACCTGGTCCGCGGCGGGCAGCAGCTTCTGCCGGAGCAGGTCGGTCGCCTGACGGTAGGCGTCGAGCGCCTCGGGCGCGGGCTTGCCCGCCGGGGACCCGGCTTGGTCCGCCAGCAGCTGGGACCGCGCCACCAGGGCCTCGTACCGGCCGAGCTCACCCAGCACGGTCTGCACCGCCAGTTGTCCCGCCGGGTCCCCGACGGCGGCTTCGGCGGCACGTTGGAGATCCGCGCCGGCCTGGGCGCGCCGCTGCTCGTAGGTGTCGAGGGTCTGCCTGCGCAGGGCGGTGTACCCGGGGTCGGCACCGATCAGCAGGATGTTGGCGGTCTGGGCGTCCATGTCGCTGAGCGCGAAGGAGAGGTCGGTGGCACGGATCGACTGTGGGGCGGCCCGGTGCCCGATGGTGTCGATGCCGTTCCGGCCGCCGACGAGCACCACGGCGGCCGTGGCCGCGAAGGCCAACAGACCTGCCAGGCACACTGCGGTCAGCACCCGGACCAGCCGGGGCGTGCTCAACCGGGTACCAGCCGGCACGAAGCTCCACCGCGACGCCCGCACCCGGCGACCCGGTACGACAGCGCCCGGGCCGGGTGGCCCGGGATCCACCGTTTCGGTCCGCTTCGGTACGGCCGATCTGACCGGAACCCCCACTGACATGACTGCGCGTCCTCTCCCCCGCCGACGGATCGCCGACCGTCCCCCGGTGGGATCCATGGCGCGGAAGCACCACGAACCGAGTTCGGCCGCCCGCTGACGCTAGGACCGGCGTGATCGACCGCAGCGCGTCCCTGACGCGTTCTTGACGCCTTGCGGCGAGTTCCTGACGCATCGTTGGCGCCACGCGCGGCCGGAGACGACCGAAGGCGCGGAACGGGCCTTGCTGTACTCGATGCCGCCACCCCTGGCGGCCTCGCCCCCGTACAGCCGATACAGCCCGTTACCGCGCCCCCTCATCACCTGGCCGCCGACGGTGTCTCGGTGAAGTTCTCCACCGGCGTGGAACGGATCCACCCCAAGCGAGGCGGCCCCGGTTCCCTGAGGACGACACTGGATTCCGAAAGAAGGGCCTCCGGTTTCCCTGACGCTCTCTTGGCAGCGCTCCGGCCGATCTTGACGGCCCGTTGGCACTCGCCCGTCCGGCAGCTCACGACCTCGCGGCCTGCGGGACAACCAAGCGTCCGTGCGTCACCAGCACTCAGGCCACGGCGCGGAAGACGTACGCCGTCATCGGGGCGGTGACCGGCCCCGGACCCAGACGGGCCGTCATCTCCTCGATGACGGTGGCCCGGACGGCCGGTCCGTCGCCGCGCTCCTCGACCGCCGCGCGGACCGGCGTCCCGGTGAGGTACCCGGTGGCGAGGTCGGCGGTCGACGCGGCCGTGCCCTGCAGCGTCAGCTCCTGCGCGTCCTCGACGGCGAACCCGGCGGCCGCCAGGTCGGCGGCCACCACGGCAGGGTCGGCGTACCCGTGCGGGACCGTGGGGAAGAACCTCGGCGGGTCGACCGGAAACGCCCGCTCGAGCCCCGCCTGCAGCGCGACCTCGAAGGCGTGCGTCCCGAGCGGGCCCCAGGTGTTGAACAGGAACCTGCCACCCGGGGCCAGCACCCGGCGGACCTCGGAGAACGCCTCGACGTGGTCGGGAAAGAACATCACGCCGAACTGGCAGACCACCAGGTCGAATCCTGCGTCCGGGAAGGGCAGCCGCTGGGCATCGGCCTGCCGCCACACCGCGCCCGGGGCCCGGGCCGACCCGAGAGCGACCATGGCCTCGTTCAGGTCGGTGGCCGTCACCTCGGCCGAAGGTGTCGCTGCGAGCAATCCCACCGTCAACACACCCGTCCCCGCCGCCAGTTCGAGGACCCGCCGAGGGTGGAGCGCCGCCGCCCGGCCAGCCAGATCCTCGGCGAAGGGCCGGAAGACCACCGGCACGAGGTACTGCTCGTAGGCCGCCGACATGGACTCGGACCACCGCCGGTCAGCATTGATTCCCGTCACCCTCACGACGGTAACGCCGCGTCAGGACACTTCTCCCCCGCCGCGCCGCCACCCACCCCGGGACCGGACCGGCGTGTGGGCGACTGCCACGGGGCCGTGGTCCTTCGGGCTTCGCAGGCATGGTGAGGCGCTTTCCTGGCCGAACTCCCGATAGAAGTGCGTCAGCCACTGCTCCCCTTCCTGCCACGGAGGTTGGAACATGTCCGCCGAGATCCGGCACCCCTACGATGCGGAGTTGCGGGCCAACGGGAAGGCGTCCGGTTGTTCGGCGATTTCCAGCAGGAACGGGGTGGAGGCGACCGCTGCGGGGAAGACGGCGGCCATGTGCCCGTGCAGGACGCTGGTGTTCTCCAACCGGGATACGGCGTTGGCAACCAGGACTTGACTGCGGGCAGTGGCCAGCGCCTGCAGCGGCGCAACCGGATCCGGTAGCTGCCCGTCATGCGGAACGTGCACGGTGGCCCACGACGGGACCCGAAGGGCCGGCGTAGGGATCGCGGCCCAGTCCACCGCCGCTATCCGTTCGGTCAGCATTCCCGGATCTTCGCACACCAGCGGGCCAGCCGGCCGACGGTGGGCGCGTGAGTGCCAAGCCTTCTCCTACTGCAGTCCGACTCGGCCCGCCGACCTACATGACCCGCATTCGGGAAGCGATCACTCGTCGCTCGGGGAGCGATCTTCGGCTGCCCTCCCCGGACCCTGGTCAGCCCTACTCGTGAACACCCGTGGCCGTTGCGCCCCAGGAGCTGGCACCCAGCCATACGGACAATCAGCTCACCCTCCCCTCGCCAGCTGCAAGACTCGTGCCATGGCTGAGCAGCTGACGAGGTGGTCCGTGACCGACGGAACCGTGATCAAACACATGCACTACGGGCTCAGGGTCCAGATCCCGTCCGGGGAGATCGGCGTGGTCGACACCCTCGAAATCGGCGACAACTACGTCAACCCAGCAGACTGGCCGGCGATCGGCTCAGTGATCACAGTCGTCGGGGCCGGCTATGCAGGCCCTCAACTTCGGCTGAGCACCCGCCCGAGCCACCTTGACGAGGCCAGGGCCCGCATGGCGAGCAACGGTCAGTGACAACTAGCCCGAAAAATCGGAGCAGGTGACAACTACATCGGCCAACTGGTGACAGGTGTCTCGACCAGTCACACGAGTGGCGCCTGCCGACACCCCGGCGGCGCGGAGTGGCTGGAGAGGTTATCCCCCCAGCTCGTATCGGTCAGCCCTGGACGCTGTCCCGCCGCACTGCGTCCCACCCGGAGTCCGGTACCGAGCCCCAGATGCTGTCCCGGCGTCGTCTGGACCAGGTCCTCCAGCTCCCACCCGCGCTGAACGGTACGCACCAGGCGGCGGGCGGACTGGGACTCGTCCGGCTGCTGAGCCGCCCCGGCGACGGGGCTACCCGGCGGCGGGCGGGACGACCGCGTTGGCGAGCTTGAGGACGTAGCGGATGTCGGCACCCCGGGTCGTGGTCGGGTTGAACGAGTAGACCATCCGGCGCTGGAGGTCACGGGTGGCGAAGGCGCCGCTGGTCCAGCCGGGGCGGGAGCCGGTCTTGCCCCAGAGGGTCACCCCGTTGATCTCGGTGCGGACCAGGCCCTTGCTCATGCAGGCCTGCTGCTGGCCCGGGAAGCACTGGGAGTTGTCCACGTTGGGGACCTCGGGCACGGTGAACAGCTGCTCCTCCTGGGCCGGGGGCAGCAGCCGGCCCTGGAACAGCGCGGTGAGGAAGTGGTCCAGGTCGGGGGCGCTGGAGATCAGGCCGCCCTCCGCCCACGGCCAGGGGCTCTGCTCGGTGACGTCGACCTGGCGGTCGGCGCCGTCCGGACCGGGCGCGGTCAGGTAGGCGTGCGCCGCCGGGCGGGCGAGCCGGGGGTCGCGGCGGTCCGGGACGGCGGTGTCGTGCAGGTGCAGCGGCTCGATGATCCGGCGCTGGACCTCGTGGGCGTAGGAGCGGCCGGTGATCTTCTCGATCAGCAGGCCGGCGACGAAGGTGTTGAGACCGTTGTACTGCTGGCCGGTGCCGGGCGCGAAGACCATCGGCTGGCCGGCCAGGGTGGCGACCACCTGCTCGGGGGTCCAGCTGTCGAAGCGGTGATCGACGAACCAGGTGGCGGTGCCGTCGCCCCAGGCGTCGCCGGAGCCGTGCGGCAGGCCCGAGGTGTGGTCGAGGAGTTGACCGACCTTCACCGGCGGCAGGTCGGCCGGGAGCAGGCCCGGCAGGTATCGCTGGACGGTGCCGTCGAGGTCCAGCCGGTGCTCGGCCGCGAGTTGGAGCACCACGGTGGCGGTGAAGACCTTGGAGATCGACCCGATCCGGAACCGGCCCTGCGGGTCGGGTGCCTCACCGGTGGTTCGGTCGCCGACGCCCGCCGAGGTCTCGAACCGGCCGGCGCTGCCGGTGACGCGCACCAGGACGCCGTTCACGTCCGCGGTCGGGAATCCGGCGACCGCCTGGCGGATCGCGGCCCGGTCGAGCGGCGGCAGCGGGACCGCTGCGGTCGCTTCAGCGTCCCGGGGCGCGGCCACCGCCGCCCCTCCGGCCCCCACGACCACGGCGGCCAGCATCGCTCCAGCCATCACGAGACGGGGCCAACGACGGTGGTGCACAAGGGTGTTCACGCTTCGGTACTCCAGAGTTGGTAGTCAGTTGCTTCCTGCTCGACCCAGTCTGGCCGACCGGACCCCCGCTGCCATCCGGGTCCGACCCTGACCGCACCCGAGCCCTGACCCCTGAGTCGCCGTCAGGGTGGGGACCACGCATCGGGGTTCCGGCGCTGAGATCGGCGGTCATCTCGGTGCCGGTTGGTCAGCGGCTCCGGCGAGGCTGTGCTGCGCGGACAGACGAGGCCCCGAAGGCCCGACAGCGAACGCCACGCCCGTGCCGAGGCGTCGCGAGCGAGCTCGGACGGCGCAGTGGCGCCACCATGTTCGTCAACGGCCTCGCGCACCTGAAGGCTGGGAACAACCAGCCACGCGGCGGCTACCTGAACACCGCGTCCCACCCGGAGTCCGCGACCGTGCCCCACCTGCTGTCCCGCCGTCGTGTGCCTGCCACCTGGCTGCGTCAGTGACAACTGGTAGCAGTGGTAGGTCAGTTCTGGCTCCGCTCAGGGGCGTCAGGGGCACGGGCTGAATGCGGGAAATGACTCCACCTTGGTGCGGTTTCGCCTGGCGCTCGGGGTGGGACGGTCCCGAAGGTCTACCACGGCCGCAACTGCGACAGCGTCGTGGTCCGGGCGCCGATGCGGCTTCCGCCGGTGCCGCCGCTCAAGGAAGGTACGTCAACGGACGATGTATCAGGTGGCCGTCACGTGCGGGGCTGTCCCTGCCCCGGGGACGGCCCTCTCGTGAACGGAGTACCCATGCGACTGTCCGCGCGCTGCGCGTCCGCAGCCCTCCTGCTGCTCATCCCTCTGGCCACCGCGCAGGGCGCGGCGGCCGGAGGAGCCGCCGAACAGGCCGGCGCAGCCGCTGCCCCGCTTCAGCGGGCTGTGCAGGTCGTGCCCGGCCAGTACATCGTCACGGTCCGCGAGGGCCTGGACCCGGCCGCGACCGCGGCCAAGGTCCACGGTGTGGAGCCGCTGCACACCTACCGCACCGTCCTGAACGGGTTCTCCGCCCGTCTGGACGCCGGCCAGCTGGAGCGGGTGCGGGCCCTGCCCGGTGTGGAGGCCGTCGAGGAGGACGGCTTCACCAGCATCCCGAAGGCCGTTGCGGCGTCCGCGTCCGCGATGCGGGAGGCGGCGTCGAGCTGGGGCCTGGACCGCATCGACCAGAAGGAACTGCCGCTGGACGAGTCCTTCACCGTCACGGGCGACGGTGCCGGTGTCACCGCCTACGTCATCGGCACCGGCATCGAGTACGCCCACGAGGAGTTCGAGGGCCGCGCCACTTCCGGCACCGACGTGGTCGGCGACGGGCAGGAAGGCGCCGACTGCAACGGCCACGGCACCCACATTGCCGGCACCATCGGCGGCAAGACCTACGGGGTGGCCCGCAAGGTGAACCTCGTCGGTGTCCGCGTCCTGAGCTGCGACGGCACCGGCACCACCGAGCGGCTCATCGCCGGCCTGGACTGGGTGGCCGCCAACGCCAAGAAGCCCGCCGTCGCCAACATCTCCCTGGGCGGCGACGAGAGCGAGGCGGTCAACAAGGCCGCCACTGCTCTCTCCGACACCGGGGTCCTGCCCGTCCTCGCCGCGGGCAACGACTCCAAGGACGCCTGCTACGTCTCCCCCGCCTCCGCCGAGCGGGTCCTCACCGTCGCCGCGTCCAGCAAGTTCGACGAGGAGACGTCCTTCAGCAACTACGGCACCTGCGTGGACCTCTACGCGCCGGGTGCGGACATCGTCTCCGCCAAGCTCGGCGGCGGCAGCATCGCCCAGAGCGGCACCTCCATGGCCGCCCCGCACGTCGTCGGCGTCGTCGCGCTCTACCTCGCCGCACACCCCGACGCCACCCCCGAAGGCATCGCCGAATGGATCGGCGACAACACCACCAAGGACGTCCTGACGAAGGTCTCCAAGAGCACCCCCAACGCGCTGCTGTACACCAACGGCCTCTAACCGGCCCCGCCCACCCCCGCTGCCCCGCCACACACCGGCGGGGCAGCGGCACGTCCAGACCCGGCAGGGCAGCCCCGAAACCGCCACCACCGACGTCGCTGACGACGTGACCTGCGCGGCGGCGGCTGCTGCTTGCGCGGAACGGGCAACGCCGACTCCAGCGCGGCCGCGACCGTGCGCCGGCCCACCGAGTACTTCAACGCCGGCGCGCGACAGGACAGCCCCTCGTCACGTGCGTCCCTGCGGATCGCGGCATACAACTCGACGTTGGAGCCGGGCACTTGCCCCGCGCTCTTGGTAGCACGGCCGTCCTCGCGCTACCGCCCCATCACTGGAGTCAAAACTCGGCGATACATATTCCACGCCGACCCACTGGAGTCAGAACTCACCTTCAGGGTGGAGTCACCGGTACCAGTCACTGTCAAAGCCCGCCATCGGCAGGCCTCCCCGCTCTCGCTGATCGTGTACAGCACACGGTGGATCGGCCCCACCCGCATGTCAGCGCCTCTGACCTGCCCAATCCCGGTCGCCGACGCGGGAGGCGGGCCCGTGGTGGTGTGACGGCGAGGTTATCGGGCTGATACGCGCCCTTCGTAGGTTCGTCCCGGACGTGGGCGGCCCCAGCGGGACCGCACGGGGGACCACGTCCCTCCGCTCGAACCGAAGGAAGTCTCATGGGAATCAGCCAGCTCGGCGGCTCGTGGCTGCGCAAGGCCGCCGTCCGCACGGCCCTGGTCTGCACGGCGGCGGTCACCGCGGTCACCGCGTCCGGCACCGAAGCGATGGCCCTGGCCGGCGGCAGCACGGCGGCCCGCTTCACCCTCGCACAGGCCGACTGGTACCCCGGTGCCTCCGTCAGCGCGAGCTACTACACCCGGCTGACCTTTCAGTCCGACGGCAACCTCGTGCTCTACGCCCTCAGTGACACCCAGGACTGGCCGCTGTGGGCCAGCGGGACGAACGGGATGGGTGTGACCCGGGTGGTCTGGTCGCAGTCCGGCTACGTCCGGTTGCTCAACTCCTCCGGCGGCACGGTCTGCACCCTCGGTGCGCTGAGCCCCGCCCCCGGTGGAACGGCCCGGGTGCAGAACGACGGCAACTTCGTCTTCTACGACACCGACGGCGACCCGACCTGGGCCAGCAGCACCGCCGGCTTCGCCACGGGCAACCGGAACTACTGCAACACCTGACCACCCCTCAGCACCCGCCCACCAGCCCAGCCCCGCGCCGGTCCGGCGCGGGGCTGGTCCGACAGCCGTGGCACCCGAACAGGTGGGGCTGCATGTCGGGATGCGGAGCCGCGTCTGCATTGCTCTACTGACCTGGTGGAGCGGCAGGCTCGGACCGGAATCGGCCGAGGACGGGACCGCACCAGAGGAGCAGTCCGGCCCGACGGAGGATGTGATCCAAGGTGCACGACGGTCATGCGAAGCGAGCGCTGAGCGTAGCCGAGGCGGCGGAGCTCGCTCAGGAGGCTTTCGTCTTCGGTATGCCGCTCGTCTACATCGCGCTGCAGATCCAGACGACGTCCCAGGTGACACGGCCGGACAAGGGACGCGCGCCGGTCAACCAGTTCGCGCACTTCCGCGAGCTGCCCGACGCCTCCGACCAGGTCGTGGTGGGCCTGAACGTGGACACCCTGTACTCCATCGCGGATCTGGACCTGTCCGGCGGGCCGCTGGTGCTCTCCGTCCCCCCGATGGGTGAGCGCTACTGGCTGATGCAGCTCATCGACGCCTGGAACAACGTGCCCCACGTCCCGGGTACCCGCACGATCGGCGCCGGCGGCGGACACTTCGCGATCACCGGCCCGGATTGGAGCGGAGAGCTGCCCGAAGGCGTCGAGGAACTGCGCATGCCCACGAACCTCGCCCTGCTCGGCGGCCGCACCTACGTCTCCGGGCCCCAGGACTACGCCGCCGCCCACCGACTCCAGGACCAGTACCGCCTGGTGCCGCTGGCAGCCTGGGGAAGTGACTGGACGCCGCCCGCCGAGGTACCCCTGCAACCGGGCGTCGACGCCCGCACGCCGGTCACCACCCAGGTCTTCGCCATGCCGCCCGACCGGTTCTTCTCACGGCTCAACGACCTGCTCGCCACCAACCCGGTCTACCCCGAGGACGCCCCGCAGATGGAACGCCTGGCCGCGCTGGGCATCGGACCCGGCGCGGTGTTCCCCTGGGACGACTTCACCCCCGAAGTCCAGGGGGCCATCACCCGCAGCGTCGAGGACGCCAAAGAGACCGTCCGGTCCGCGCAGGCCCACTTGGGCGAGAACGTCAACGGCTGGATGGTCACCCTCGACATGGGCCGCTACGGCACCCGCTACCCCTACCGGGCGGCCTGGACCTTCTTCGGCGTCGGCGGCAACCTCATCGAGGACGCCTGCTACCCCCTGGCCCTGACCGACGGCCAGGGCCGCCCCCTGGACGCCTCACACCACTACCGGCTGCACTTCGACAAGGAACAACTCCCGCCGGTGGACGCGTTCTGGTCACTCACCCTCTACGACCCCGACAGCTACCTCGTCGCGAACCCGGCCAACCGCTACGCCCTGGGCGACCGCACCGGCCTGGACTACGGCGACGACGGATCACTGACCCTCACCATCCAGGCACACGAACCCACCGGCGGCAGCGCGAACTGGCTGCCCACCCCGACCGAAGGGGCATTCAAGGTGGCGCTGCGCCTGTACTCCCCGAAGCCCGAGGTGGCGCAGGGAACATGGGAGCCCCCCGCGATCGAACGCCTGGACTGACCGCACCGCCCCATCGGCTCGCAGGCAGCCCGAAGATGTCGTCTATGGCAGTGCGTAGCGCGATGGCTCCTGCCAAAGCCCTTCAACACGCGGACGGTACAGGGAACATCCGCCGCTTGTAGTGCTCCTCCCCCGAGGACAGCAGTGCCTGACAGCGTGCCAGTCCCCACTTCCGGGTGGGCTGGTGACACCACAGCACCGCAGACGGCGCGGCGTCAGGCCCGGCGGTGAGCAGCCCGGCTCTTGCGGCAGTCAGTCGGGGCGACGCAACGTCAGGAAGCTGCGCACAGGTGACGGGAAGCGATGGCGACGGCTTTCTGGTGTTCGTCGCGGGTCAGGGTGGAGCGGTGGGCGATGTCGAGGTCGGTGGCGCGCTTGTACAGTTCGGCCTTGGTGAGAGCGCCCAGGTCCTCCTTCGCCCGGCCGGCCGCCGCAGTGCGGCGTTCGCCGGTGGCGCTGGTGGCCGGCTTCGACGCCGTCGCCTTCGTGGAGGTGCTCTTCTTACCCCCGACCGCCTTCGGCGCCTGACGCGATGGGGAGAAGGTGGTGCGGTCGGCGGACTTCGGCTTCTCCCCGCCGGCGCCGCCCGCGGTGGCCAAGGTGCTCTTGGGTACGGTGCCGGCGCTCTCCAGACTGCGGTTGAGGTCCGGGGATTGTCGGTGCTGGGTGCGAGGATCGCGCTGCTCTCCGGCACTCCAATGCCCGCTGGACGAGTCCGGCCTGGCCGGTCGCCGCCTGCTTGCACCAGGCCCAGCGGCCGGTCAGCCCCGGGGTATTCGGTGGGCGGAGAGGGCAGGATTCGAACCTGCGCGGACCCCGAGAGGTCCTGCTCGACCGTTACCGGCCAGGCACCCGATCAGCCACTCCGGGCACCTCTCCCAAGCCTCCGGGGCGGCGCTTGCCCCTTCGGCGTGACACCACTCTGCCCGCCCCGCCTGACCGGGGCCTGACCGGGTGCTGACGGACCTTGGTGGGCGACACCCGGCCATCCCAGGGACACGGCCGCCCTCACCCGTAAGACCGGCTGCGCCCTGCTGGCCGTCCGCCGATCCCCCGCCCCTGGGCACGGTCGTTGGTCTCCGGGTGGGCGTAGTTGTCGGGCACCCTTCTGATGGATCGTGCGGACGCCATCGGGCGGGCGGCCTCTGGGCGGGAACGGACTCGGGGAGCGGCGGAGAGACGGGTACCGCCTTCGCACTCGCCCTGTCACTGCGGGGGTCAGCCATCGCCTCCGACCCGGCCACCCGCCATTTCGACGTCACCTACAAGGACGCCAACGGCGCCAGGGCCGTTGCAAAGTCCCGCGATCTTGTGAGTGTGCTGGTCAGGTGATGCCCAGGAGGTCGAGCGGGCGGCAGAAGGGTTCGTAGGAGCATGCAGGAGGCCGGAAGCGATGTTCCGGTGCCCGTGCTGCCGCAGCGTGGTGATCGCCGGGTTGCGTAGGGTCGCCGTGTTCTCGGGGCCGTGGCCGGTGCGGATCTTTGAGGCGTCTTCGGCGAAGGTGGTGTCGCGGACGAAGTGCAGCCGGTTCTCGATGGTCCACTGCGATCTGGCGAGCCGGCCGAGCCTTTGGGGCGAGGCCTGTTGCGAGGTCAGGTCGGTGATCGCGTAGCCGGTTTGGCGGCTGACCGTGCCGGTCTTCAGGTCGGTGCGGTAGCGCAGGATGCGTGCCGGGGTCGGCGGAAGCGGCCTGTGCCTCGTTGACGGTCGCTCGCGGGACTTCGTTGCTGGGTGTCGGCGGCCCTGAGGTTGCCCGAGGGGGGCGGCTCGGCACGAGATGACGAGCCGTCGATGTCACTGAGTGTGAGTTGACGTCTGGTGGATCGGACAGGCTCGCGGCGGGTGTGGGCGGGCAGTCGGAGTCCTGCGGTTCCGGGGTTCGGTGGCCGTCGCCGGGATCAGGCGTTGGCGCGACAGGTTCTGGCATGGACTTGACGGGCCCTGCCGGGTGCCGGAAGGCTCGGTGATCAAGACACTTGATGCAGCGTCAGGTCGTCCGGCCCGCCGCGGCGGGGTCCGGCCGGGCCGCTGCCCACTTGGGGGGAAAGAATGATCATCCACCGATCGGTCCGTACGGCGATACCGGCCGTGACCGCTGCCCTGGGGATCGCCTTGACCGCGGCGACTCCGGCCGGCGCGGTCGTCGGCGGCTCGGATGCCACCGCCGGCGCCGCGCCCTTCCAGGTCAGCATCAAGACCACCTCCCACGCTTGCGGAGGGGTCATCCTGGACCGCGACACCGTGCTCACCTCGGCCGAGTGCGTGGCCGGCATGTCGGCGGCCAGTTTCAGGGTCCGCTCCGGCAGCCTGCGGCACGCCTCCGGCGGCACGCTGACCGCGGTCCGGTCCGTGCGGACCCATCCGCAGTGGAACGGCCTCTCGCTCAGCAACGACATCGCGATCCTCAAACTCGCCACCGACATCCCGCTGAACGGCGCCACCACCGCCGCGGCCCAACTGCCCACCTCGAACCAGACACCGGCCGCCGGTACCGAACTGACCGTCACCGGCTGGGGAACCACCACACAAGGCGGCTCGACACCGGCGACGCTGAAGACCGTCAAGGTCGCGGTGACCAGCCAGCAGACGTGCCAGAACGCCTACGGCGGACTCGGCCTCGGACTCCTGAACCGCTGGGACCGCGGCGCACCGAGCCTCCTGGGCTCGCTGGTCGAGACACCCGTCTACGACAGCGCGACGATGTTCTGCGCCGGGCCGCCCGCAGGCGGCAAGGACGCCTGCCAAGGCGACGGCGGCGGCCCCGCACAGGCCGACGGCGTCCTTCGCGGCCTGGTCTCCTGGGGCAGGGGCTGCGCCCAGGCGGGCTCCCCGGGCGTCTACACCGACGTTGCCCGCTACCTGGACTGGATCACCGCCAACCGGGGCTGAGACCCCGCGACCCTGTCGGCCCGAGGACCGGACGTGCGGTTCGGAGTTCGGGCCGGTCAGGTGGCCCCGGCAGCTGACCGGCTGCCGGGGCCGTGGTGCGGGCGGACAATCGTCGCCGGTTCGTCAGAAATCACGAAGAGTGATGGCTCGAGTGGTCACCTGCGGTAGAGCTCGCGCCGCCCGATGGCACGAGAGCTGGACATCATCACGACTTCGAGGAAGGCCCAGTGCAGCCGAACTGGAGTCGGCTCCCGTCCAGAAGCTGCGATCCGGAATCGCCCGCTGCAGTCAGAACCGACCTTCCGGTGGAGTCGGGACTCACCGACAGAGCCACCTTCGTCGTCTTCTGAATACCGTTGCCGTGCCGGCCCGGTGCACGGGGGTCTCTGCGGGTCTGCGCAACGACGCCGGCCGAGTTCCCCAGCGCGCCGACGGTTCCCAGGGAGGCGTGGTTCAGCCGCACAGGGCTGCGTCGATGGCATCCTCGGCCGGCTGTATGTCCGCTTGGCTGGTCGGGTCGGCGGTCATGATGACGCTGGCGGCGCGTCCGTCGTCGGTGGCGGCGCTCCAGGTTCCGTAGCCGGGGATGCTGCCGTTGTGCCACCAGACGGTCTTGTGGCACGACAGCTGTGTCCTCATGATCCCCAGTCCGTAGCCGTAGCCGGGCATGCCCGTGAAAACAGTGGTGCGCATCTGCTTGAGCTCGGGGCCGCTGAGGAGGTGGCCTTCCTTCACGAGCTCGGAGAAGAACCGGGTGAGGTCGGAGCTGGTGGAGACCATCGCGCCCGCCGCCCCGGCCGAGGAGGGGTCGATCTCGGTGACGTCGCGCAGCGATCCGTCCGGGCTGTCCTTGTGGTAGCCGTGGGGGTGGGGCCCCCGGAGGGTGGTCTCGGCGCGGGCTGGGAGGTAGGTGTGGCGCAGCCCGATCCTCTTGATGATGCGCTTGTCGAACTCCTTCGCAAGGGGCTGTCCGGTGACCTTTTCCACGATCATTCCGGCTACCACGTAGTTCGTGTTGCTGTATCCCCAACTCGTTCCCGGGGCGAAGACGGCGTTGTGCCGCAGCGCGATGTCCAGGGTGTCGCGGGGGGAGAGGTAGCGGCGCTGGATGATGTCGTCGGTGACGTCGTCCTCGTAGTCGGGAAGTCCGCTGGTGTGCTGCAGGAGCTGACGGACCGTGATGTGGTGCCCGTCGATCCCTTGGCCGCGCAGGAGGCCGGGCAGGTAGGTCTCGACCGGGGCGTCGAGGTGGATCTTGCCCTCGCCGACCAGTTGCAGCACGACCACCGAGGTGAACGTCTTGGTGACGCTGCCGATCCGTACCTCGCCGTTCCGGGGCACCTTCGTACCGGTGGCCAGGTCCCCGACGCCCGCGGCGTAGGTACGGGTGTGGCCGGCCTGGTCACGGACGGCGGCCAGAGCGCCAGGCGCGTGATCGGGGCTCACCATTGCGTTCAGACGCTGCTGGATGGCGTCCGGCCTGGCGGCGCTTGGGGCGGCGACGGCGGACGGGGCGAGCGCACCGAGGGCGAGGGCCCCGATGGCCACGGCGACGGCGGTGTGAGTCGTCCTGCGACGCAGGACGTGGAACCGAAGCGGCGTATGTGAGTTCATGGAATGTCACCTCTGCTGGTGTGTGCGGTCTTGGTGTTCGCCGGGGTTCCCGGCGCGGTCAGTGCCCGGAGAGGTTGCGGCGGACGCACTCGACGTACTGGTGGATGCCGTCGGGGCGGTAGCACTCCTGCGTGTGGTTCGCGTACCAGGCGATGAAGGCGGCGGCCAGGACGGACACCGCGATCGCGGCGAGCGAGAGCAGCAGGCCGACGAGCGCGCGGCCCCGGCCGGTGCCGGTGCGTCCGCACGCTCGCAGGGCGACGGTGCCCGTGACCAGGCCGGCGGCGCCGAGCAGGCCGCCGACGACCGCGAACGAGGTGAACAGGCCGAGCGTGCCCAGCACCACGGCCGCCGACGCCGGGATGTTGCGTGCTGCCGCGAGCCGGGAGGCCGTCGTTCCAGGGGCGTGCATCCGCTGTCCTTCCGTGATCGGCCCGGTCGCTCCGGGCCTGACCGATCCTGGAACACGGCGCCCCGTACGCGCCTCCCCGGCGGGAGCGAAACCGCGCTCCCCCGATCGGGGGAGGAGGCCGGGAGTGCGGGACGTCATACTCGGCGTCCGTGACCTGGGGAATCCGGCCGTTGCTACGCGGCTCCACATCCACGGGTGTGCCGTCCGTGTTCCTCGGCGCGGCGGCGAGCACGGTGCTGCTGCCGTTCGCCGTGCTGCCCGCGCTGCTGTGGGAGTCCGGCCCGTACGGAGGGCCGCGCTGGTGCCAGTGGTGTGGGCGGGGCTGATCGCGGGGCCGGGCCGGCCCACACCACCCGGCGGGTGCTGGTCGCGGGGCCCGCCGCCTGCTGGACACGCCGCTGCCGGAGCCGGCCGGGCCGCTCGGCGCCGACCGGCTGCGGACCCCGCTGTGGCTGCTGCTGCACGTCGCCGTGGGCTGGACCGCGACGCTGACGGCCATGCGCCGGCCCCACCGCTACCACCGCCGCCTATTGCGGGTCTTCTATCTCTCCGCCCAGGTCGCGGCCCAGGGTGTTTCGAAGTCCCGGCGATCATATGAGTCTGCAGGCCATAGCGGTGCGAGGGGTCGGGGCTGGCCCGCCACGGACGCAACGGAACTCCGGTTGTACAGGGTGGCCTTCGGCGCTCTTGTCGCACCTGGTGGCGATGCCACGCCGCTGTTTCAAACGGTTGAAGCAGCGTTCGACGACGTAGCGGCGCTTGTCGAATGCGGGCGGGCGGCCGCCGGCTCGGTTCCCGGCACCCGCTGCACGGTCGACGGTGCCTCAGTGCCCCGCGAGCATCGTGGCCAGCAGCGAGTCGACGTACGCCGCACGGTCCGCCCCGTTCGGCACCAGGTCCGGGTCGGTGCGCTGGAGTTGCAGGAAGCCGAGGTAGGTCGCGTACCCGGAGAGAGCGGTCCGTTCGGCGGCCTCGCCGGCCAGGCCGACGTCGGTGAGGAGGCCGCGCAGGATCGCCAGGCGTCGGCGGTCCGCCTCGGCCAGGACGCTGCGGACCTCGGGTGAGTCCACGTCCGCCTGCAACGCCACCTCCAGGCCGCGTCCGGGTCGCTCGGCGAACACCGTGCCGAGCAGTGCGCGCAACCGGTCCGTGGGGTCCGGCAGTTCGGCGAGGGTCTCGGCCACGCCTTCGGTGGTCTCCCGGAGCCAGTGCTGGAGCGCTGCCGTCACCAGGGCCTCGCGGTTGGCGAAGTACCAGTAGAAGCTGCCCTTGGTGGCGCCCAGTTCGGCGGCGATCGGCTCGACCCGGACCGCTCCGACCCCGCCACGGGCCATCGCGGCGAGTGCGGAGTGCAGCCAGTCCTCGGCCGTGAATCGTGCGTTTCCGGTGCGCGCCATGCTCCATACGCTACCGTACGGAGCATGGCCATCACCCGCGTCGTGCCCGTCCCCGCCGACTCCGTCCTGCCGGCGCAGCTCCCCCGGATCGACTACCGGGACGCCTACGCCGTCACCCTGCCGCCCGGCAGCAGCGCCGACCCCGAGGAGTGGATCCGCAGGCTCTTCACCGGCGCTCCGAGCTGGATCGGCCGACTGATGCGCCTGCGCGACGCGCTGGTCCGCCCGTTCGGCCTGCGTACCGGGGACCGACGGTCGGCCGCCCCGTTCCCGACGCTGCTGGTCACCGATCGGGAGGTCGTCTTCGGCACGGACGACCGCCACCTCGACTTCCGTGCCTCCGTCCACACCGACGGCTCCGACCTGACGGTCTCCACCGTGGTCCAGTTCCACAACGCCCTCGGCCGGGCCTACTTCCGCCCGGTCCGTCCCTTCCACCACGCCCTCATCCGCTCACTGCTCCGACACGCGGCGAGCTGACCGGACCTCGCACCGTCCGCCACGGTTGCGATGCGCCTCGGCGAAGGTCGCGTTCTGTCGGTGCGTCAGACCGGCGCCGGAGCGCGGCTCGCCGTCGGCTGAGCAGGGAGCCGGGCATCCCGAGGGTGTCCCGCAGCCACTGCTCGACCTCTGCCACGTGCACCGTCGCCCGGGCGTGCGCGAGTTCGGGGCTGCGGCCCGCGAGCAGAGCACCGTGCTGCCCGAGCCGGCCACGATCCTGGACGGTCGGTCCTACCGCTCCTCCCTACGGCTCGGCCCCCGCGTCGGGCAGCCGGAGCCGGTAGGCGCAGACCGCGTTGTCCCGGAAGACGGCGTCGCTCCCCGGGGCTCAGGCACTCCGTCAACCGGCCGGCGGTCCGCGTGACCTCGCCGTAGTCGGAGTCGGCGGGCTCAACTGCGGCCCGCTACCGAGCCTGTGGCCCAGTGTTACGTCCGTGATACCAGGGCTCGCCACGATGGCGTCAGGGGGTGCCGCGGCCGGCAGTCATGCCGTTGGAGGCTGCGGATCCTCAGTTCGTCTGGTGAGTAACGGGAATGGAGTGGGACAGATCATGAGGAAGCTCTTCAAGCGCATCGCCATGAGCACGGCGGTCACCGCGATGGCGGCGGGCGGCGTCGCGGTCATGCCGAGCGTGGCCGAGGCTGCCAGCTACAACGGCGCGTGCGGCAGCGGGTACTCCGTTGTCGACTCGCTGCCGTTGGCGGAGGGGACCGTATTCCTCACCTACAACAGCTCCAACGGCTACAACTGCGTGGTGACCGTCCGCACCAGCTCGAGCTCGTACCTGAAGTCGATGGACGCGGGCATCCGGCTCTCCGGCGGCACCTGGGTATCGGACGGCGGCTTCTACACGACCTACGCCGGCCCGGTGCGCATCTACGCGGCGCACTCGTGCATCGACTGGCAGGGCACCATCGACGGCGAGGTCATCCACCAGTACAACTCGCACTGCGGCTGACCAGGCCCGTCGCCGCTTGCGGTAGGTGTCCAGGACGTCCTGCCGGAGCAGGTGGCCGAAGCCTGCCGATTCCAGCCGCATGCCGAACTGCTGATCACTGAGCCCTTTCAGAGCGGCCCCTGATCGGGTGACGCACGCAGGTGTACGCCACGTTGAGCCTGCCGTCGGCGAACCACTTCGCGAACGGCGGGTTCGACCAGCCCAGCGTCTCGGTGGGCTCGACCGCCCAGCTGAGGCGGCGGGCCTGCTCGGCCCGGAAACCGAGCCGGTCCTCGGGCGCCTGCGCGTACGCGGCCGCGGTGACGTTGGCGTCGGCCGCCGGCTCCGCCGGGGGAGCGAAAACGACGCTCCTCCTTCCTGGCCATGGTCAGGCCCCGTTCAGGACCCGCAGGAGCCGGGCCACCTCGGCCGTGACGGCAGCACGGGCGGGACCGAGGTACTTGCGGGGGTCGGCCACCCCCGCGTGGCCGTCCAGGTGGTCGCGGACGGCCTGGGTGAAGATCTTGTTGAGGTGGGTGGAGATGTTGACCTTCGTCATGCCCGCCTGGACGGCCTGGGCGAGGTCTGCGTCGCTGACGCCGGAGGAGCCGTGCAGGACGAGCGGGACCGGCACCGCTTCGCTCAGCTGGGCGATGAGCGCGAAGTCGAGGACGGCGTCGCGGGTGAGCATGGTGTGGGAGCTGCCCACCGCGACCGCGAGAGCGTCCACCCCCGTCGCGGCGACGAATTCCCGGGCCTCACCGGGATCGGTGCGCACCCCCGGGGCGTGGGCGCCGTCCTTGCCGCCGACCTCGCCGAGTTCGGCTTCCACCCGGACACCACTGCCGTGGCAGAACGAGGTGATCTCGCGGGTGGTGGCGAGGTTCTCGTCGTAGGGAAGCTTCGCGGCGTCGAACATGACCGAGGTGAAGCCGAGTTCAACGGCCTCGCGGACCAGGTCGGTCGACTCGGCGTGGTCCAGGTGGACGGCCACCGGTACGCCGGCCGCCCTGGCCATGGCGAGTGAGGCGAGTCCGATCGGCTCCAGCGCGCCGTGGTAGCGGGCGGTGTTCTCGCTGATCTGCAGGATCACCGGCAGCCCGGCCGCCTCGGCGCCGGCCACGATCGCTTCGGCGTGCTCGATCTGCACGACGTTGAACGCGCCGACGCCGCTCCGCCTCCGCTGCGCGGCCCGGACCATCTCATCGGTGGGTGCCAGGGGCATGGGTCTCCTCCACGGGGACGCTGGTGCGCAGGCGGTGGTAGATCGCGGCGTCGAAGTCACCGGCGACCGGGCAGGGGACGGCTGCGGCCGACAGGGCCACCGCCTCCCGCAGGACCTCGGGCCACGGCGCGCCGAGGGCGAGCCCAGCGGCGAGCGCGGCGACACAGGCGTCGCCCGCGCCGGTGGGGTTGCCGCTGAGCTGGGCGGGCGGCGTGGCCTGCCAGCTGCCGTCCGGGGTGATCGCGCGCAGCCCGTCCGGACCGCTGGAGGCCACCACCGCGCGGGCGCCCAGCGCGAGCAGTGCGGCTGCCGCCAGGGCCGGGTCGGGCTGTCCGGTGACGGCTGCGAGCTCTGCGGCGTTGGGCTTGACCACGTCCGGCCCCGCTGCGAGCGCGGCCAGCAGCGGTGGGCCGCTGGTGTCCAGCACCGTGACGGCACCGGCGGCCGCGGCCACCGTGACGAGCTGCGCGTACGCGTCCTCGGGCAGGCCCGGGGGCAGGCTGCCGGCCAGCACGACGACGTCGGCGTCGCGCACCAGCAGCGCGTACCGGTCGGTGAAGGCGCGCCACTCCTCCGGCTGCACGACCGGCCCGGTCTCGTTGAACACGGTGGCGTCGCCGTCCCGGCGGGAGACCACGGTGACGGTGCGCCGCGAGTCGCCCGTGATCGGCACCAGGCAGTCGTGCAGACCGGCCGTGCCCAGTTCCCGGCGGAGCAGCGCGCCGGTGGCACCGCCCACCAGGCCGGTCACGGTGACCGGATGCCCGAGTGCCGCGAGCACCCGGGCGACGTTGATGCCCTTGCCACCGGCGCGCTCGTGCACCTCGTCGACACGGTGCGAGGCGAGCGGGACCAGGGCGTCGACGAAGTAGGTGACGTCCAGCGCGGCGTTGAGCGTGACGGTGAGGATCATCGCCGACCCGCCGCCTGCCACGCGTACCGGCCGGTGCCGGGGCAACCGGCCGCGTCGCCGGTCCGGCCGGCGCCCAACGCGATCACGCAGGCACCGCGGTCGAGGTCGTCACGCACCGGTGCTCTCCGGTGCCAGGCGATTTCGACCGTGGTGCGGGACGGGTCGGCGGTAGCCATGCGGAGGCTCCTTCTGGGGATCTGGCCCGTACTGGTGCTCAATAATGCTTGATTAGTAGCACTTTCAAGCAGGAGCAAGCAAGACTTACTGCGGTTCTGCGCAGCAGAGGGGCCGCAGGAGCGTCCGTCGTCACCGCAGGACGGCGGGCTGTGCGCCGGCTTCGTTCGAGCGGGCGCACGGCACGCGCGGGCTGCGCGGAGGAGGTCAGTGCCTCCGGTGCCTGGCCCGGCGCTTGCCCATCGGCACAGCGGACGGTGGTGGTCGTCCGAGGTGCGGTGACCTGTTGGTTCGTCAGCCACTTCTGCGCCAGGAGCCCTGGTGCGGACAGGCCCTTCTGCGAACCGCCCGCACCCCGGGGCATGCGCGCGCCCGTCCTCGCCGTCGGTGACGGCGCGCTGGGCTACTGGAACGAGCTCAACCGACCCACCGGATTTGACAGTTGCTCTCACTTTCGGCGGAACGCCGATCAGCAGATCAGTGGCCGGCCGAATCAGGTGCGTCGTCTGAGCTCACGGCCGACACCCAGCCGGGCACCAGTCGTCGTGCATGCCCGTCAGGTTCGGTTCAGTCCCCCACCCGGCCGGTGTCGTACGCCCACATCGCGATCTCAACCCTGTTTCGGGCGCCGATTTTGGTCAGCAGGCTGGCGACGTGGGTCTTCGCGGTCGTCAAGCCGATGAACAGCTCGGCGGCGATCTCGGCGTTCGTACGGCCGCGGGCGACCAGCGTCAGCACCTCCTCCTCGCGTTCGGTGAGCGGCTCGATCGGTTGGGTCCGTCGGCTCGACGGTTCCCTGGCGGCGAGGGTGGCCAGCAGCCGCCGGGTGATGTTCGGCGCGATCAGGGCATCGCCGACGGCGGCGGCGTGGACGGCCTGGACGAGCAGCGCCGGCCCGGCGTCCTTGAGCAGAAAGCCTCGGGCGCCGGCCCGGAGCGCGCCGTGGACGTACTCGTCGAGGTCGAATGTCGTGATCGCCACCACCGCGATCGGGTCCGGGACACCCCGCCCTGCGAGGAGCTCGGTCACCGCGATGCCGTCCAGCCCGGGCATCTGGATGTCGACCAGGCACACGTCGGGGCGGAGCCGATGTGCCAGCTCGACGGCGGCGTGGCCGTCGGCGGCCTGGCCGACGACCTCGATGTCGGGCTGCGCCTCAAGGATCATCGACAGGCCGGTGCGCACCAGGTCCTGGTCGTCGGCCACCAGCACGCGCACCGTCATCGGCGTACCTTCGTCGGCAGTTCGGCGTCGACCGTCCAGCCGCCCTCGGGCGCCGGCCCGGCACGCAGCGTGCCGCCGAGCAGCTGCACGCGCTCGGTCATCCCCAGCAGCCCGAAGCCGTGGTTCACCGACCGTGCCGGGTCGATCTGTCCGTCGTCGGTCACGCGTAGTCGCAGCCCTCCCGCGCCCCCGACGACCCGGATCTCCACCCGCGAGGCGTTGCGGGCGTGCCGCAGGGCGTTGGTCAGCGCCTCTTGCGCCAGCCGGTAGACCGCCGCGTCGACCTGGGGCGGAAGGTCGTCCAGGTCATCCGGCAACTCCACGTCGACGACCGGGACAGGGGCGCGTCGGGCGAGGGCCACCAGGTCGGCGACGCCGGGCTGGGGGGCGTACTCCGCCGGCGCTCCGTCGCGCAGCACCCGGACCATGGCCCGCATCTCCGCGAGCGTCCGCGACGCCTCCCCTTCGATGACCGCCAGCGCCTCGAGCGCCGCTTCAGGTCGCTGCCCGGCCATCGCCCGGCCCGCCTGCGCCTGCACAGCGATCGCCGAGACGTGGTGGGCGACCATGTCGTGCAGCTCGCGCGCGAGGCCGATCCGCTCCTCGCTGCGGCTCTGGTCCAACGCCCGGCGCCAGCTCTCGGCGCGGTAGCGGAACGCCGCTCCGTCCGCCGCCGCCGCGAGGATGGCGAACCCGCCGATGACGTCGGCCGGCCCGGTGTAGTCGGCGACCGTACCGATTCCCGCGGCGACCGCCACCACCGCCAGGCCGATCACGATCTCGCGCCCTGAGCCCCAGCGGACCAGCGCGTAGACGAGCACCAGGACGTAGATCATCGTGTCGAGGCCCACGCTCGGCGCCCCGCCCAGCAGGCTCGCCAGTCCCAACGCCATCACGGTGCCGAAGGCCACCACGACACAGGCCAACGGGTGGGTACGCCGCCAGAGCAGCACCGGCGCCAGTCCGACCGCCACGACCGTCGCGAACGGCCGCCAGGCGACGTCGTCCCGGAGGACCCCCTCGAGCAGCGCCGTCACCGTCAACACCCCGACCAGCACCCAGTCGCGCGGCACCCGTTCGGGGGCGTCCGTGGCGCGGGGCTCGGCCCACAGCGAGCTCAGGGCGTTGGTGGTCACACACCCAGCCTAGGGACTGCCGAGGCGTCGGGGACCGACCGAAAGAACGAGACGCCGCTCCTCCCAACGGCCGAGGCGGGTCCGGCCTCGACGCCGATGTACCCGCCGCCGGGCTCGGCGACCGTGGACCTACCGATCCTCACCACGACAACGGAGCCTGCGATGACAACACGTCAACCCAGCACCACCGCACTGGAAGACCCGCGGATCCCGGTGAGAGCCAAGCTCGCCGCAGCGTGGACAAGCTTCCTGTTCCTGTACGTCTACGTGGACATTCTCGCCTTCTTCAAGCCCGGCGTCATCGACGACATCGAGGGCGGCGTCGTCTGGAAGTTCGACATCAGCCAGACGTTGTTGACCACCTTCCTCGCCCTCATGGCGATCCCGATCCTCATGGTCGTGCTGTCCATGACGCTGCCCGCCCGGGCGAACCGCATCACGAACCTCATCGTGGCCTCGGTGCAGGTCCTCTTCGCGGCGTTCAACGCGGTGGGCGAGTCCTGGACGTACTTCTACGGCCTCGGCGTCGCACTGGAAGTGCTCGTTCTCGCCCTCATCCTGCGGTACGCCTGGACCTGGCCCCGCACCACACCGTCGGCGACCGTGGCGACCAGCCCGGACCACGAAACCGGTCCCGCCCAGCAGCAGGCGTGAACCCAGGAGCAGTCCCCGTCTCGGCGACGGATTCGGCGGCTCCGCGCGAGACCGGACGCCGACCGTCAGCACCCACGCGCGAGCCGATCTGGCACCTCGCCGCGGACGGCCTCGCGATCGTCCTGATCGCCAGCGACCTGCCCCAGCCATCGCCCCAACCCAGCCTTCGAAACGACCCAACGATTGGCTCTTTGATCTCCATGTGATCAAATGGTAAGACTTGATCAGGCGGATCAGACTTTGCCCATCGGAGGGGACCACATGGCCATCGCAGCGGAGGTCCGTCACGCGTGGATCCTCAACGCGGTACGAGAGCTCGGCACCGTGCGCGTGGTGGACCTGGCCGCACACCTTCACATCCCTGCGGTCACCGTCCGGCGCGACATCGCCGTCCTGGCGGAGCACGGACGGCTGCGTCGCTCCCACGGAGCGGTCTCCCTGCCGGAGGAGGTCACGACCGATCCGTCCGACGGCCGTGAGCGAGCGATCGGCATGCTGGTGCCCACCGTCGGGTCGTACTTCGACGAGGTGATCGCCGGAGCGCGCGCCGCCGCAGCGGCGGCGGGCGCCCGGCTGGTCCTGGGCATCGCCCCCTACCAGGCCCGCAACGACCGCCTCCAGGCCGAGCGGCTGCTGGAGTCCGGTGTCGACGCGCTGATGCTGGCCCCGAACTGGCTCCCCGGCGGGCAGCACGAGGAGTTCGACTGGCTCGACGAACTGCCGGTCCCCGCCGTCCTGGTCGAACGCTGGGCCTCGCCGGTCGGGCCCGGCGCCGCGCTCGACGCCGTCGGCTCCGACCACCACCACGGCGTCCTGCTCGCCCTGCGCCACCTCGCCTCGCTCGGCCACCGCGCGGTGACCCTGGCAGCCCGCGACGACACCTGGACCTCGCACCAGGTACGGACCGGCTACACCGAAGCCGTCCGGCTGCTCGGCCTCCCACCCCAACCGGTCATCGGCTTGCGGACCTCGGACCAGGGCTCCGGCCACGGCAGCATCGAGACCCTCGCCGACCAGGTGGCCGACGCCGCCGCCTCGGGCGTACGGGCGGTGCTCGTGCACAACGACCACGACGCCATCCAACTGCCCGCACTGCTGCGCACCCGCGGCCTGCGGGTTCCCGCCGACCTCGCCCTGGTCTCCTACGACGACGTGTACGCCGCACTCGCGGCACCCGCGCTGACGGCCGTGGCCCCGCCGAAGCGAGCCGTCGGCGCCGCGGCGGCCGAACTGCTGCTGCGGCGCCTCGACCACGGGCCGCCCTGGCCGGCCCGCCGGATCGTCATGCTGCCGGACCTGAAGATCCGCAGTTCGTGCGGAGGCCGGGGCTGAGAGCTCTGGGAGACGAGTGAGGTGGTGCCGATCAAACGATCTGCACCACCTCAGCTCTCAGCCCGCCTCGCGGGCCAGCACCGCCCCTGCCGCGTGCAGCCAGCGCGGCGCATCCTGACGCGCCGTCACGGAGCTTCCGGCGAGCCGGGTCAGCGTCACCGCCACGTCCTCGTCGGACTCCCCCGCGACGATGCGGGCGCCGACCCCGGCCCGCTCCGCCCGGCCCACCACCTCGCCGACCACCTTGCCGAGCAGACTGGTGGCGTCGTACCGGCCCTCGCCGGTGATCACCAGGTCCGCGTCCGCGAGAGCCTCGTCCAGACGGAGCAGTTCGGCGACCGCTGCCGCCCCCGGCGTGACGACGGCACCCCAGGCGGCGGTCAACCCGTACGCGGTGCCCCCGGCGGCGCCGGCGCCCGGCTGGTCCGGGTCACCCCCGAGCAGTTCGACGAGGCGGGTGAGCCCCCGCTCGAGCCGCTCGACGTCGGCCGGGCCGGCACCCTTCTGCGGGCCGTACACGGCGGCGGCCCCGTCGGGGCCGAGCAGCGGATTGCCGACGTCGGTGAGCAGGTCGACGCCGTCGCGGGGGGCGGCCCGGAACCGGCCGCGGTCGATCCGGTGGGCCCGGCGGAGTGCGCCGCCGCCGTCGGGGAGCGGGACACCGTCGGCGTCGAGCACCGACAGGCCCAGGCCGGCCAGCAGGCCGGTTCCACCGTCGGTGGAGGCCGAGCCGCCGAGGGCGACCACCAGGCGCCGGGCGCCCTGGTCGAGTGCGGCGGCGACCAGCTCACCGGTGCCTCGGGTGGTGGCGGTGAGCGGGGCGGGCTCCGCCATCAGCGGCAGGCCGCTGACGGTGGCGAGTTCGACCACGGCGGTGCCGTCCGGGAGGAGCGCGTACTCGCCGTCGACGGGCCGGCCGTCGGGGCCGGTGCAGCCGCCCACCCGGATCAGGACGGCTCCCGGGTGGGCGGCCGCGACGGCGGCGAGGGTGCCCTCGCCGCCGTCGGCCATCGGACGGAGCACCAGCCGGTCGTCCGGTCTGACGGAGCGCCAGCCGTCGGCCAGCGCCCGGGCCGCGCCACCGGCCGTGACGGTGCCCTTGAAGGAGTCGGGGGCGATGACCACCCTCACCGGGCGACCACATGGGCGAGATGACGCTCGATCACGGTCTTCAGGGTCTGCTCGCCGGGCGTCCGCCAGACGTCCTCGTTGAAGATCTCGACCTCGACCCAGCCGGTGTAACCGGCGGCGGTGACCTGGTCGGTCATGGCGCGGAAGTCGATGTGGCCGTCGCCGACGTGGCCCCGCCCGAGCAGGGCGTCGGCGGGCAGCGGCAGCGTCCAGTCGCAGACCTGGTACGAGGCGATCCGGCCGCCCGCGCCGGCCCGGGCGATCTGGTCGGCCAACTGCGGGTCCCACCAGACGTGGTAGCTGTCGACCACCACGCCGACCTGGTCGGCGGGGAACTGCTCGGCGAGGTCGAGGGCCTGGCCCAGCGTGGACACCACGGCCCGGTCGGCGCAGAACATCGGGTGCAGCGGCTCGATGGCCATCCGGACACCGAAGTCGCCCGCGTGCGGGGCGAGTTCGGCCACCAGGTCGGCCACCCGGGACCGCGCACCCGCCAGGTCGCGATCACCGTCGGGCAGACCGCCGACCACCATCACCAGGGTGTCGGTGCCGAGTTCGGCGGCCTCCTCCAGGGCGCGGAGGTTCTCGGCCAGCGCGGCCCGGCGGTCCGCCGGGTCGGTGGGGGTGAGGAACCCGCCCCGGCACAGGCTGCTCACCGCGAGCCCCGCGTCGCGCACCAGGGTCGCGGCCGTGGCGACCCCGACCTCGGCGACCTTGTCGCGCCACAGCCCGATCGCCGGGATCCCCGCTGCCACGCAGCCCCGGACGGCCTCCGGCAGGCTCCAGCCCTTGGTGGTGATCTGGTTCAGCGACAGACCCTTCACGACTCCACCCCCGCGACGGCGCGGAAGCGGGCCATCCGCCGGGCGGCGAGATCCGGGTCCGGCAGGATGCCGGCCGCCTCCGCCAGGCGGGACAGCTCGATCAGGTGCGGGACGGAGCGCCCGCTCTGGGCGCCGGCCACCATGGTGAAGTGCCCCTGGTGCCCGGCGAGCCAGGCCAGGAAGACGATGCCCGTCTTGTAGTGGTACGTCGGTGCGGCGAACAGGTGCCGGGCCAGCGGCAGCGTCGGTGCCAGCAACCTGTCGTAGCCGTCGAGGTCCCCGGCGTCGAGGGCACGCAGGGCGGCGGCCGCGACCCGGGCGATCGGGTCGAAGATCCCCAACAGGGCGTGACTGTGGCCGAGTTCGTCACCGCGGATCAGCTGCGGATAGTTGAAGTCGTCACCGGTGTAGAGGCGGACGCCCTCGGGCAGCGCCCGGCGCAGGGCGATCTCGTGGTCGGCGTCCAGCAGGGAGACCTTGATGCCGTCGATCCGGTCGGCGTGCTCGCGGATCAGGGCCAGCACGGTGCCGGTGGCCCGGTCGAGGTCGGCCGAGCCCCAGTACCCCGACAGCGCCGGATCGAACATCTCGCCGAGCCAGTGCAGGATGACGGGCTCGCGCGACTGGGAGAGCAGCCGGCCGTAGACGTGCAGGTAGTCCTCGGGCCCGTCGGCGGCGGCGGCGAGCGCGCGGCTGGCCATCAGGATCGGCTGGGCGCCGGCTTCCTCCACGACGGCGAACTGCTCCTCGTACGCGGCCAGGATCTGTGACAACGACGTTTCGGGCGAGGGTAGTTGGTCAGTGCCGACGCCACAGGCGAGGCGGCCGCCGACGGTCCGGGCCTCGGCACCGGAGCGGGTGATCAGCTCCTTGGTGGCGGCCCAGTCCAGGCCCATGCCGCGCTGCGCGGTGTCCATCGCGTCGGCCACGCCGAGGCCGAGCGACCACAGGTGGTGGCGGAAGGCGAGCGTGGCGTCCCAGTCGACGGCCGCGGGTGCCCCCGGGGCGTTCTCACCGCGGGGGTCGGCCACCACGTGGGCGGCGGCGAACGCGATCCGGCTCAGCGGGGCCCTGCCGGGCTGCGGGGGCGGGCAGTCGTCGGCCGTGAGGCTGCTGGTGACCATGGGTCAGATCTCCAGCTCGGGCACGTCGAGGCGGCGGCCCTCGCGGGCGGAGCGCAGCCCCAGTTCGGCGAGCTGGACGCCCTTGGCGCCCTCCAGCAGGTCCCAGCGGTACTCCGACCCGGTCGCCACGTGCCGCAGGAACAGTTCCCACTGGATCTTGAAGCCGTTGTCGAACTCGGCGTTGTCGGGCACCTGCTGCCACTGGTCGCGGAACGACTCGGTGACCGGCAGATCCGGGTTCCAGACCGGCTTGGGGGTCGAAGCCCGGTGCTGGAAACGGCAGTTGCGCAGGCCCGCCACCGCGCTGCCCTCGGTGCCGTCGACCTGGAACTCGACCAGCTCGTCCCGGTCGACGCGCACCGCCCAGGAGGAGTTGATCTGCGCGGTGATGCCGCCGTCGAGCTCGAAGATGCCGTACGCGGCGTCGTCGGCCGTGGCGGCGTAGGGCCGGCCCTGCTCGTCGACCCGCTGCGGGATGTGGGTGGCGGTGTGGGCGTAGACCGATCGGATCGGGGCGACGATGCCCTCCAGCACGTACTGCCAGTGCGGGAACATGTCCAGGACCATCCCGCCGCCGTCCTCGGCACGGTAGTTCCAGGACGGGCGCTGGGCGCTCTGCCAGTCGCCCTCGAACACCCAGTAGCCGAACTCGCCGCGCACCGACAGGATCCGGCCGAAGAAGCCGCCGTCCACGAGTCGCCTGAGCTTGAGCAGCCCGGGCAGGAACAGCTTGTCCTGCACCGCGCCGTTGCACACCCCGGCCGCCCGCGCCAGCCGCGCCAACTCCAGTGCCGCGTCCAGCGATTCGGCGGTCGGCTTCTCGGTGTAGATGTGCTTGCCGGCCGCGATGGCCCGCCGGATCGCCGGATCGCGGGCCGGGGTCACCTGGGCGTCGAAGTAGACCTCGGCGAGCGGGTGGGCGAGCGCCTCGTCGAGGGAGGTGGTCCAGTGCGCCAGCCCGTGCCGGTCGGCGAGCTCCTTGAGCTTGGACGCGCTGCGGCCGACCAGGATCGGCTCGGGCCACAGGACCTCGCCGTCCGCCAGGGCGAGGCCGCCCTGTTCGCGGATGGCGAGGATCGAACGGACCAGGTGCTGGCGGTAGCCCATCCGGCCGGTGACACCGTTCATCACGATGCCGATCACTGTGCGGGGCATGGGACTGGTACTCCTCTTGTCGTGGTGGGTGGGCGCCTGCCCGGGCGGCGGGGCGTCCCGTCCGGGCTGCCGCCGAGGGTGACGGCCCGTCAGGCGCTGCGGTGGATGTCCCCCGGCAGGACCGGGTGGGCGAAGGGCAGCCCGGCGGCGTAGCGGGCGAGTTCGTCCGCGGCGGCGCCCGCCATCCGGTGCAGTTCGCTGCCCAGGGAGCCGGCCGCGTGCGGGGTGAGCAGCACGTTGGGCAGGTCGTAGAGCGGTGAGTCGGCCGGCAGCACGTCGGGGGTGGTGACGTCGAGGACGGCGTTGAGGCGGTCGGCCGCCAGCTCCTCGATCAGGGCGTCCTGGTCGATCAGGGAGCCTCGCGAGGTGTTGATCAGGGTGGCGCCGTCCTTCATCAGGGCGAGCCGGCGGCGGTCGATCAGGTGCCGGGTGGCGGGGAGTTCGGGTGCGTGGACGCTGACCACGTCGCTCTGCCCGCAGAGTTCGTCGAGGCCGACGGGCCGGGTGCCGAGGGCGGCTGCCTGTTCGGCGTCCACGTAGGGGTCGTGCAGCAGCAGGTCGAGGTCGTAGGGCCGCAGCAGTTCGATGACGCGGCGGCCGATCCGGGAGGCGCCCACGATGCCGACGGTGCGGCGGTAGTTGCCGATGGTGGGGTAGCTCTGGCTCCAGTCGCCGGGGGTGCGGTGCTGGCGGTACTCGGCGGCCAGCCGGAGGATCTGCTTGTTGGCGAACAGGACGGCCGCGACGGTGTACTCGGCGACCGGGAGGGCGTTGGCCCAGGCGGCCGAGGTGACCTGGAGGCCCCGCTCCCAGCAGGCGTCGGTGACGTGGTGCTTGACGGAGCCTGCGGCGTGGATGACGGCCCGCAGCCGCGGGGCCGCCGCGAGGACTCCTGCGTCGATCGGCGGGCAGCCCCAGCTCGAGAGGATCACCTCGGTGTCGGCGAGCGCGGCGACGGCCTCGGGGGTGCTGAAGTCGTCGACGACCACGGCCGGATCGAAGCTGGCCAGACCGGTGAGCCGGCCCAGGGTGAGGGGGTCGAGCAGTTGGGGGGCGAGCGTCGGGTGCATCGCGAGCAGGGCCCGGGGCCGCCGGCCGACCGCTTGCTCCGGGCTGGCGGAGCCGGTGGACACGGTCTGCTGGTGGGGCACTCGGGTCTCCAGTCGTTCTTCGGGATGGGCCGGTCGCGTGGTCATTTGACGCTGCCCGCGGTCAGTCCGGCCTTCCAGTGCCGTTGCAGGGCGACGAAGGCGACGACCAGCGGGAGGACGGCGAGCAGCGAGCCGGTGACGACCAGCGGGTAGTACTCGGGGAAGGCGTGCGTCTCGGTGTTCCACGTGTAGAGGCCGAGGCTGACCGGGAAGAGGTCGTTGTCGGAGAGCATCACCAACGGCAGGAAGAAGTTGTTCCAGATCGCGGTGAACTGGAACAGGAACACCGTCACGAAGCCGGGCATCACCATCTTCAGACCGATCGACCAGAAGATGCGCAGCTCGCCGGCCCCGTCCATCCGGGCGGCCTCCAGCACCTCGCCCGGGATGTAGCCGCCGCAGAAGACGCGGGAGAGGTACACGCCGAAGGGGAAGACCAGGGAGGGCAGGAAGACCGCCCAGAAGGTGTTCACGATGCCGATCTTGGAGGCGATCAGGTACATCGGCAGGGCGGTGGCGGTGGTGGGGACGAGGACGCCGACCAGCACCAGGCCGAAGAGCTTCTCCTTGCCCCGGAAGGCGTAGACCTCGAAGGCATACCCGGCGCAGACGCAGACGAACGCGCAGAGCAGGGCCCCGAGTCCGGCGTACAGCAGGGAGTTGAGGTACCAGCGGAAGTAGATGCCGTCGTCGGCGGTGACCAGGTGCCGGAGGTTCTCGCCGAGGTGCCAGCGGGCGGGGGTGAGGGTGTTGCCGACCAGCAGGTCGCCGGTGTTCTTGGCGGCGGCGGTGAGCAGCCAGGCCAGTGGCAGCAGGGTGTAGAGGGTGGCCAGGAGCAGGGCGCCGTTGACCGCGGCCTTGGAGAGGGTCCACGGGCGGCGGCCGGTCGGTCGCTGCGGTACGGGCCGGGCGGGTCGGGCGGGTCGGGCGGGTCGGGTGCGGGAGATCATCGGGTGGCCTCCGTACGTCGGTCGGACCGGCTGCGGCTGATCCGGGTGACGATGAGGGAGAGGGCTGCGGCGGTGACGGCGAGCAGGACGGAGGACGCGGCGGCCAGTCCGTAGTCACCGCGTTCGAAGGCGGCGGTGTAGGCGTACATGTTGGGGGTCCAGGCGCTGGTCACGCCCGGGGAGGTGCCGTGCAGGATCATCGGTTCGGTGAAGAGCTGGAGCGAGCCGATCACGGTGAAGAGTCCGACCATCGTGAGCGAGGCCCGGATCAGCGGGATCTTGACGCTGAACGCGGTGCGCAGCGGCCCCGCGCCGTCCACCACGGCGGCCTCCAGCACCTCGCGGGGGATGGCCTGCAGCGCGGCGTAGAAGATCACCATGTTGTAGCCGGTCCACTCCCAGGCCGCGATGTTGACCACGGCGGCGAGCGGGTGGCCGAGGATGTCGCCCTCGGCTCCCGCGGCGTTCAGCGCGTCGATCACCGGGCTGATGCCGGGGGTGTAGAGGTACATCCAGATCAGCGCGGCGATGATGCCGGGCACCGCGTGCGGCAGGAACAGCGCCAGTTGGAAGAACCGGCGGGCCCGGGCGAGCGTGGAGTCGAGCAGCAGGGCCAGCAGCAGCGAGAAGCCGACCATCACCGGGATGTAGACCAGGCAGTACTGGGCGGTGTTCGCGAAGCCGTCCAGGAAGGCGTGGTCGGTGAGCGCCCGGGTGTAGTTGCCGATCCCGGTGAAGACGCTCTCGCTGCCGCCGAACCCCAGGCCGGAACGGCGTTCGCTGAACAGGCTCAGGTAGATCGCGTAGCCGATCGGGATCAGCGTGCACCCGGTGAACAGCACGAAGAACGGGGCCAGCAGGAGCGCGGGGGCCCCGCTCCTCCCGCGCCGCCGCACGGTGGCGGCGCGGGAGGGCGTGGTGGTGGTGTGGCTGGTCACTGGGCGACCTTGAGTCCGCGGTTCTTCATCTCGGCGACGGTGGCCTGCTGGCCGGCGTCGACGCCGGCCTGGACGGTGCCGCCCTGGGTCAGCTTGCCGAACGCGTCCTTGATCGAGCCGTTGGTGGCGGCCATGGCGGGGCCCCACTGCCAGTTCGGCTTGATGGACTCGGCTGCGGCGCTGAAGACGGAGTAGATGTCCTGGCCGCCGTAGAAGTCGGTGTTGAAGGCGGCCTTGGCCGCCGGCACCAGCGCGGGTGCGGCGGGGAACATCGAGGAGGTGCCGGAGGCGATCCGGGCCTGGATGCCCTCGGGCGTGGTGGTGGCCCAGGTGGCGAACTCCAGGGCGGCCTTGGCCTTCTTGCTCTCCTTGGAGACCGCGAAGGTGGTGCCGCCGAGCATGCCGCTGGCGGGTTTGCCGTCCCAGCTCGGGACCGGGGCGACCGCCCACTTGCCGGAGGCGTCGGGCACCGTGCCCTTGAGGACGCCGCCGCCCCAGGCCGCACCGACGTAGGCGGCGGTCTCGCCCTTCTGCAGCGAGGCGGTCCACTGCTGGCTGAAGGACGGCTGGACGCGGACCAGGTCGTCCGAGATCAGCTTCTGCCAGTAGTCGGTGACGCGGTTGGTCTCGCCCCCGTTGAGCTCCACCCGCCAGGCGTCGCCGACTCCGGTGAACCAGTGCGCCCCGTTCTGCCAGGCCAGTGCCTCGAGGGTGCTCGGGTCGTCGGGGAAGAAGGTGCCGATCCGGCTGTCGGGGACGGCCTTCTTGAGCATCTCCGCGTCGGCGCGGTACTCGTCCCAGGTCTTCGGCGGGGCGGTGATGCCGGCCTTCTCGAACAGGTCCTTGCGGTAGAAGAAGGCCTGCGGGGCGGCGTCCAGCGGCAGCGCCCAGCTCCTGCCGCCGAGCGTGGTGAGCTCCACCGACTGCGGCAGGTACCTGCCCTTGAGGTCGCTGGACACCAGCTTGGAGATGTCCTGCACCGCGCCCTGGCTGACGAAGTCCGGCAGCTGCCCGTACTCGGTGTTGAACAGGTCCGGGGCGTTGCCCGCCTTCACGGCGTTGGCGATCTTCGCGTAGCCGCCCGCGACGCCGGAGGGGATCGCCTCGAAGGCGACCTGGACGTCCTTGTGCGAGGCGTTGAACGCGTTCACGACCTCCTGGGTACCCTTGGCCCAGCCCCAGAAGGTGATGGTCACAGGCTGCCCGTCGCCGGCGGGGGCGGCGCTGTCACCGCTGCTGCCGCAGCCCGCGACGAGTGCGACGGAGACCGCGGAGGCGGCGAGGGCGACGGCGATGCGGCGGGTTCTGTGGCCGCGGGCGGGGGAAGGGCTGCTGGTCATGGCTCGGCTCCTGTGGAGGGGGCGGTGTGCCGGATCTGCCGGTCCTCGAATGACTGGCCGGCGAGTGGGATCATCCTGCGACCGATCTCCGATCGGAGTCAAGAGCATTGGATCACTTGATCTGAAGTGATCGGATTGAGACCGACGGAAAATGCTCCCCCTACGCCTGAACTGCGGCCAGGTCACAGAGAGATGTAGAGCGGTGATCATTTGGTCAATATGGCTTGACGGTTGATCCGACTCTTCCTAGATTCGATCGACAGCCCCGACCTAGGAGCCGGCCATGCCCTCGATCGAGCTTCCCCCCGAGGACCGAACCCTCAGCCCGTACACCGGATGGACCAGGGCCCACTGGGAGGCGGTCGCGGACGCCCTGCTGGCCGCGGTCCGGCCGCACGCCGGCCCCGACCACGCCCTGCTCGACCTCCCCGGCGGCCGCCCGAGCCTGTCCGGACGGCGCTCGGACGCCCTGGAGGGCTACGCCAGGACGTTCCTGCTCGCGGCCTTCCGGGTGGCCGGAGCCGGTGGCGAGGACCCCGCCGGCCTGCTCCGCGACTACGCCCGGGGACTGGGCGCCGGCACCCGGACCCCGACCGCCGAACGCGATCTCGCCGACGGCGACCAGGTGTCCTGGCCGGACATTGCCAGCTGCCCCCAGGCCCTGGTGGAGGCCGCCTCGATCGCCGTCGCGCTGCGCCTCACCCGGCCGTGGCTCTGGGACACCCTGGACGAGCCGACCCGCGAACAGGTCCGCACCTGGCTGGCCCCGGGCCTGCGGCCCTCACCGGTGGACAACAACTGGTGGCTCTTCCCCGCCATGGTGGGCGCCTTCCTGGCCGAGGTCGGACTCGACCACGACGGCAGCGCACAGCGTGCGGCCGACCGGGGACTCGAGCGGATCGAGCAGTGGTACCTCGGCGACGGCTGGTACACCGACGGACGCCCGCGCGCCTTCGACCACTACAACGGCTGGGCCCTCCACCTCTACCCCCTCCTGCATGCCCACCTGAGCGGCGACAAGCACCTGCTCGACACCTACGGGCCCCGCCTGGCCGCACACCTGGAGGGCTACACCCGCACCTTCGGCGCCGACGGCGCACCCATCCACCAGGGCCGCTCCCTCGTCTACCGCTTCGCCGCCACGGCGCCACTGTGGGCCGGAGCCCTCACCGGACACACCCCGCTCACCCCCGGCGCCACCCGCCGGATCGCCTCCGGCGCGCTGCGGTACTTCCTCGACGGCGGCGCCGTGGACGCGGACGGACTGCTCCCGCTCGGCTGGTTCGGCCCCTTCGACCCCATGGTCCAGACGTACTCCGGGCCGGCCTCCCCCTACTGGGCGAGCAAGGGCTTCCTCGGTCTGCTCCTGCCCGACCGCCACCCCGTCTGGACGGCCACCGAGGAACCGGGACCGACCGAGGCGGCAGACGCCGTCCTCGCACTGCCGCAGCCCGGCTGGCTGGTCCAGTCCACCGCCGACGGCCTGGTCCGCCTGCACAACCACGGCAGCGACGACCAACCCGCCGACCAGGTCCTGCCCGACAACCCGCTCTACGCCCGGCTCGCCCACTCCACCGCCACCGGCCCGGTCTTCGAGGGCCCTCCCGACAACCACTTCGGCCTGGTGATCGGCGGACGGACCAGCGAACGCGGCCGGATCCACCCCCTCGGCACCGGCGACGGCTGGGCCGCCTCCCTGCACCACCCCCGCGTCGAGGGCCGTGAACTGCCCGGTGTCACCGTCACCTCGGTGGTCCTCGTCTCGGGGTCCGACGAGATCCATGCCCATCTGGTCACCGGTGCCGAACCCGGCACCGAGGTGCGGCACAGCGGCTGGGCCGTCGCCGGAGCCGGAGCCGAGACCCGGACGGACGGACCGCTCGCCCACTGCTGCGCCACCGACCGGCGGGGAGGACGCCTGACCTCCGCCCTGCAGAACATCGACGGCTTCACCGCCGTCGCCACCCACCGGCTGCCGAACGGCACCGCCCTCGGCCCGGTCGGCGCGGTACCGGTCCTGACCGGCAGTACGGGCGGCGCGGCCAGACTGTTCGTCAGCGTCTCCCGACTCGACCGGACCGCACCCCGGACCTTCCCCGGCCTCGACGTGCACACCGACGGATCCCGGCTGCGCGTGCGCCGGCCCGACGGCAGCCGGTACGAGGCCGTGCTCACCCCGGGCCAGGTCACCGTCACCCTCCACCCCGGGACGTGAGCACCGTGCCACTCGCCTTCTCCACCCTGGGCCTGCCCGCCCGCCCGCTCACCGAACACCTCCGGGCGGCCGACGCCCACGGCTACACCGGCCTGGAACTGCGCTGCTCCCCCGGCGAGCCCGTTCACCTCGGGATGTCCGCCGACCAGCGGGCGGCCACCGCATCGGCCCTCACCGCCGCAGGCGTCACCGCGCTGAGCGTCGCCGGCTACCTGGGCATCGCGGCCCCCGGCGACGACGCCCGGCTGATCGACGACCTGCTCGACCAGCTCCGCCTCGCGGCCGACCTCGGCGCCCGTCACCTCCGGGTCTTCCCGCGCGGCGGCGACGGCCCCGCAGCCGAGGCCGACGCCCGGGCGGCCCGCCGGCTGACGGCGGTGGCCGACGCCGCCGGGGACCTGGGTGTACGGATCCTGGTGGAGACGCACGACTCGCACCGCGGCGGGCGGGACCTGGCCAGGATGCTCGAAGCGGTGGACCACCCCTTCGTCGGCGCACTCTGGGACCTGATGCACACTCACCTCGCGGGCGAGTCACCCACCGAGTCGTACGCCGCACTCGCCCCCCGCCTCGGCTACGTCCAGGTCAAGGACATCGCCGGAGCGCACGACCTCACCCCGCTGCCGCTCGGTGCCGGCGTGCTGCCCGTCGCCGAGTGCCTCGCCCTGCTCCCCCGCGACTGCTGGGTCTCCTGGGAGTACGAGGCACCCTGGTACCCCGCCGCCGCCCCGCTGGACCAACTGCTCGGCCCCGGCGCGCACTTCCTGCGCCGACTGACCGCCTGACCGGCCGGCCCGCTGCGCCGACCGCTCAGCGGGCCCCGCCCTCCGGCACGCCACCGCACGACGTACGGACCTTCAACTCCGGCAGCAGCCGGACGTGGTGGACGGGCAGCTCGGCCCCGCCCTCGATCCGCCGCAGCATCAGTTCGACCGCCTCGGCACCCACCGCCCGCTTGGGCGGGGCGACGGCGGTCAGCGCCGGCGCCGCCAACGCGGCGAACACGTCGTCGTACGAGATCAGCGCCAGGTCGTCGGGGGCCCGCAGCCCCCGGGCCCGCAGCAGCGGCGCCAACTGGATCGCCTCCTGGTCGTTGTGGACCAGCACGGCCCGCACACCCTCGGCGACCGCCTCGGCGACCCGCCCGGCGATGACCTCCGAGTCGAGCCCGGGACGGCGGATGTCGATCACCGGCTGCGGTGCGAGTCCGAGCAGCCGCACCCCCTCCTGGTAACCCGCCCGCACCTGGTACGCGGTCCAGGTGTCCTCGCGCGCGGCGAGCAGCACCGACGTGTGCCCCAGCCGCTGCAGGTGCCGCAGGGCGAGCAGGACACCGTGCTGGTGGTCCGACCCGACCGCGTCCAACTCGGCCGCGACGCTGTCCGGCGGGGCGAGCCGCTCGACCAGGACGGCCGGGACCGGCAGGTCCCGGACCCACGCCGTGTCACCGGCACCGGTACCCGGGCGCCAGTTCGGCGTCAGCAGCAGACCGTCCAGCCCCGAGTCCAGCAACTGGTCCACCTGGGCCCGGTCGTCCGTGGACTCGTACGAGGCGATGCCGAGCAGCAGCCGGGCCCCCGCCGCGGCGGCCGCCGCACGCGCTCCGTCGATCACCTCGTCGAAATAGGAACCGACGCTCGGCACCAGCATCCCGATCACCCGCTCACGGCCCTCCGCACCCGGCGCGAGCGCCTCACGGGGAAGCGAGACGGCCCCGTGGGAACGGCGCAGCAGACCGCTCTCGGCGAGAGCCGCCACATCCCGCCGCACGGTGACCGGCGCGGTACCGATCCGGGCCGCCAGATCCATCACCCGGACCGAACCCAGCTCACGGACGACCTCGAGAATGCGCGCCCTGCGCTCCTCGGCAGTGTTGGTCATGGCAACCCTTCTCCCCGCCCGGAGCACCACGGCAGACTGCGCGCTCCCCGGGCAATTAGTATCACTCGCTCATGTCCTGATCGAGCGAACGCGGCCCGGCCGGCGCAGGGTCGCGTTCGGCAGAATCAGTACGGCTCCGAGGGACGATTACTCACCGCGCCAAGGAGAGGACCAGCCGATGACCACCACCGCTGCCAGGCCCGCCGTGCCCGAGGACGCCGACGAGTTGCTGCGCCTGCGCGTGGCCGTCCTCGACGGCGGCCCGCTCACCGACGAGTGGCGCACCACCTTCCGTGACGACATGCGGGACCGCCTGGGCACCGACCCGAACCTGCTCGCCTACGTCGTCCCCGCCCCCGACGGCAGCCTCGCCGCGTGTGCCATCGGCATCGTCTACCGCGGCTACCTCGGCCCCGCCTTCCCCACCGGCCGGTGGGGCCGCATCCACACCGTCGCCACCGACCCCGCCCACCGACGGCTCGGCCACGGCCGCGCCGTCACCACCGCACTCGTCGAGGCGCTCAAGGACCGCGGCTGCGGGTCCGTCGAACTGCGGGCCACCGCCGCCGGGGCGAGCCTGTACCGCACCCTCGGCTTCGAGCCCCTGGACGGCTTCATGGCACTCCGCCCCGGCCCCGGCGGCTGGATCCGGTGACCGCCTGGGTGCGGCCGCGAGGGCGTGACCCGTGGTCGTTGTGATCGTTGCACCGGTCGACGGTGTCCGTGTCCCGTGCGGTGCCGCCCTCCGGACCGACCCGGACTGCTCGGGGCGCCGGGGTCACCGCCGCAGAGATGAGAGCAACAGTGATGGCGTCCACGATTTCCGATGCTGCCGACCTCGACAACCCGGAGGTTGTCGAGGTGTCCCTGATGATCGTCGGGGATTCGATCAGCCATGGCAGCAGCGGTGACTGGACCTGGCGGTACCGGTTCTGGAAGCACCTCACCGCCCAGGGTCTGGACGTGGACTTCGTCGGCCCGCACAAGACGCTGGACAACATCCGCACCGAGGAGAGCGGCGACGGCGACAACACCTACGCCGACCCCGGGTTCGACCGCGATCACGCCGCGAAGTGGGGGCAGCCCTACCTCGTGGCGAAGACCACCATCCGGGAGTACGTGCAGACGCACCGGCCGGACTTCGTGCTGGTGCTGCTCGGGATCAACGACCTGGTCTGGTACGGCACGACCCCTGACGAGTTCGAGGCGAATCTGCGCGAGTTCATCGCCAACGCCCGGGCCGGGCACCACTCGGTGCGGCTGATTCTGGGCACGATCCTGGAGACCGCGCGAGCCACCGAGGACTTCGTCTTCGCCAAGCTGGTCAGCAAGTGCAACGACCGGATCCGCGCGGTCGCCGCCGAGCTGCGCCGTCCGATCTCGCCGATCGAAGTCGCCGACACCGCGGTCGAGTTCGTGGCCGCCGAGCACACCTGGGACGACACCCATCCCAACCCGAACGGCGAGGTCCGCATCGCCGCCGCGTTCGCCGACGTACTGGCCCAGCGCTTCCAGATCGGCGCGATGTACCCGCGCCCGTACCCGGTGCTCGACAGCATCCGCCCCGAAGCGAAGGCCCCGATCCACATCGACACCGCCCAGGACGCAGGGCTGGCCGTGTGACCAGCGGTCCGGGCAGCCTCGGCCGACGTCGTGGACCGGCAGAGCGGCACTCGGGCGGTGGAAGTCCCCGAGCGCGGTTGACTCCGGCGCCGGGCGCTGGGCATGATGCTGATCATCCAGGTTAGCCGTGGTCGAGAGCTCCCTCACTCCAGACGCACGTTGCAGGAATTCCGCAACTGACGCCAAGGATTGGGGGGGCATGGTGTGGAACATCCACCCGGCTCCGAAGGAGCCGGACGTCCGTCGACACCGGTCGGCAGTTCACGAACCGCGCACCGTGGCACCGGTCATGACGGGGCCCCGGATGAACGTCTGCCTGATCGGCGCGGGTCCCCGAGGGCTCTCGGTGCTGGAACGGCTCTGTGCCAACGAGCGGGCCGATCCCTTCCCGCGCCCCCTGACCGTGCACCTGATCGACCCCAGCCCGCCCGGTGCGGGCGGGGTCTGGCGCACCGACCAGTCGCGGCACCTGCTGATGAACACCGTGGCCTCCCAGGTCACCGTCTTCACCGACGACAGCGTGCGGATCGACGGCCCGGTCGAGCCCGGACCGAGCCTGTACGAGTGGGCCCGCTCGCCGTCCGGAGCCCCGGCCGATGTGCTCGCGGAGGCAGCGGAGCTGGGCCCGGACTCCTACCCCACCCGGGCGTTCTACGGCGCCTACCTGCGGGCCATGTTCGAGCGGCTGGTCGAGCGCGCGCCGGGCCACCTCACGATCCGGGTGCACCGCTCCCGGGCGGTCCACCTCACCGGGGAGCGGTCGCAACGGGTCCAGCTGGCGGACGGCAGCACGATCGGCGAGCTGGACGCCGTGGTACTGGCCCAGGGGCACGTACCGGCCGTCCTCGGCCCGGAGGAGCGGCAACTGGCCGACACGGCCGCGAGACTGGGGCTCGGATACCTGCCGCCGGGCAACCCGGCCGACGCCGAGCTGAGCGCCATCCGGCCGGGGGAACACGTCCTGGTGCGCGGCCTCGGGCTGAACTTCTTCGACCAGCTGGCGCTGCTGACCGAGGGCCGCGGCGGCACGTTCACCCGCGAGGGCGGCCGACTGGTCTACCACGCGTCCGGCAAGGAACCCGTGCTGTACGCGAGTTCACGGCGCGGGGTGCCCTACCAGGCACGTGGCGAGAACCAGAAGGGTGCCTACGGGCGGTACTTCCCCAAACTGCTCTCGGCCGAGCTCGTCACCAGGCTGCGGCAGCGCGACACCCGGCTCGACTTCCGCCGGGACCTCTGGCCGCTGATCGCCCGCGAGGTGGAGAGCGTGTACTACGGCGCGCTGCTGGACGCCCGCGACCGCCCGGCCGACCGGGAGCCGTTCACCGAGCTCTACCTGACGGCCGAGCGGGCCGGGCAGCGGGCCGAACTGCTGCACGCCTACGGCATCGACCGGGCGGACCACTGGGACTGGGACCGCCTCACCCGGCCGTGTGCGGACCGGGAGTTCGGCGACCGGACCGAGTTCCGGAGCTGGCTGCTGGGGTACCTGGCCCAGGACGTCCGGGAGGCGCGGGCCGGCAACCTCAGGGGCCCGCTGAAGGCGGCGCTGGACGTGCTGCGCGACCTGCGCAACGAGATACGACTCGCGGTGGACCACGGCGGCCTGACCGGCGGCTCGCACCGCGAGGACCTGGAGCGCTGGTACACCCCGCTCAACGCGTTCCTGTCGATCGGTCCGCCGGCCGCCCGGATCGAGCAGATGATCGCGCTGATCGAGGCGGGCATCCTCGAACTCACCGGCCCCGAAACCACGGTGACCGTCGACACCGACCGTCGGGTCTTCCTCGCCCGGTCCGGCCGGGTGCCGGGGCCGCCGGTCCTGGCCACCGTGCTGATCGAGGCCCGGCTGCCCGAACCCGACCTGCGCCGAACCGCCGACCCGCTGCTGCGGCAGCTGCTGGCTGCCGGTCAGATCACCCCCTACCGGACGCCGGGCACCGACGGCCACGAGACCGGCGGGCTGCACGTGACCGGTCGTCCGTACCGGGTGGTCGACGCCGCAGGGCGGGCGCACCCGCGCCGGTTCGCCTACGGGGTCCCCACCGAGGGCGTGCACTGGGTCACGGCGGCCGGTATCCGCCCCGGGGTGGACTCCGTGACCCTGGGCGACTCGGACGCGATCGCTCGCGTCATACTTTCGCTCCGGCCCGTGGAGCACCAGGAAGCCGACAGGATAGGAGCCAGCGCATGACACCCGAGACCATGCCGTCCGAGGCGGAGGCGGACACCGGTCTGCTCTCGCCGGTCCGGGCCGGCACCCCGATCGAATCGGCGGTCGGCGACCGGGCCTGGCTCCAGGCCATGCTGGACGCCGAAGCGGCGCTGGCCCGGACCCAGGCGGGGCTGGGGGTGGTGCCGAAACCCGCAGCCGAGGCCATCACGGCCCTCGCCCGGGTCGAGAACTTCGACGTACGGGCACTCGCACTCGCTTCCCGGGAGACCGCCAATCCGGTGGTCGGCCTGGTCCGGGCCCTGACCGAGCTGGTGGCCACCGAGCACCCCGAGGCGGCGGAGTACGTCCACTCCGGCTCGACCAGCCAGGACATCCTGGACACCGGGGCGATGCTGGTCGCGGCCCGCGCCCTGCGGATCATCCGGGCGGACCTGGACCGGGTGGCCGAGGCGCTCGCCGGGCTGGCCGCCGCCCACCGGTCCACCCCCATGGCGGGACGCACCCTCGCCCTCCAGGCAGTGCCGACCACCTTCGGCCTGAAGGCGGCCGGCTGGCGGCAGTTGGTGCTGGACGCGAACCGCCGGCTGGCGCAGCTTGAGCAGAGCGGGCTGCCGGTCTCCCTGGGCGGCGCGGCCGGCACGCTGGCCGGATACCTCGAGTACGCCCGGGCCGCCGACCCCTCGACCGACGAGGACCCGGGTGGCTACCTGGACCGCCTGGTCGACGGCTTCGCCGCCGAGACCGGCCTGGCCCGGCCGGTCCTGCCCTGGCACGCACTGCGGACCCCGATCGCCGACCTGGCCGCCGGGCTCGCGTTCACGGCCGGGGCGCTCGGGAAGCTGGCGGTCGACGTACAGGTCCTGACCCGGACCGAGATCGGCGAGGTCGGCGAGCAGCCGGTGGCCGGACGCGGCGCCTCCTCCGCGATGCCGCACAAGCAGAACCCGGTGCTCTCCACCCTGATCCGCAGCGCCGCGCTCCAGGTGCCGGTCATCGCCGCCGGTCTGACGCAGTGCCTGATCACCGAGGACGAGCGCTCCGGCGGCGTCTGGCACGCCGAGTGGCAGCTGCTCCGCGAGGCACTCCGGCTGGCCGGCGGCGCCGCGCACACCGCGGTGGAGCTCACCGCCGGCCTGCAGGTACGGCCCGACCGGATGGCGGCCAACCTCGCGCTGACCGGCAGTCAGATCGTCTCGGAGCGGATCTCCGCCCTCCTCACCCCCCGGCTCGGCCGGGCGGCGGCCCGCGCACTGTCCTCCCGGGCGGCCGGAACCGCCGCGGCCACCGGCCGGGAGCTCGCCGACGTGCTCGCCGAACTCCCGGAACTGGAAGGCGTGTTCACCCCGGAGGCGCTGGCCGGGCTGTGCCGTCCCGAGGACTACCTCGGGGTGGCGGGGCCACTGGTCGACCGGGCGCTACGGACCGACACCCCGCACCACGACCGTGGGGAGGGCCCGGCGGCACGGTCCTGACCACCCCACGACGACGGCCGGCGACGCCCGATCCCACCGGGGGCCGAGCGGATGAATCGGCGAGAGCAATACCGGGGATCGGCACGTCAGCGTGTTGTTCTACATGACATGCGATCACATGGTGGCCTGAGGCGATCGGTGGCAGGACCCGGTCTGCTGGCTCTGGCGGTGGTGGCCCTGACGGCCACCACCGTGCCGTCGGTGGCCTCGCCGGGCCGACAGGCAGGGGTTGCGCCGACGGCGGGCCGCCTCGCCGGCGCGCCGGACCCGGTGCTGCGGACGGCGGACATCTCCTGGGATCTCGCCCGCGCCCGGCCCCTGCTCTGCGACCCGGCCCAGGACGCGGACACGAGCCCGGAGACCACGCTGAGGCTGTTCCCGGACGTGACCGTCGAGGTGACCGGTGGTCAGGTGCGACCGGGACCCACGGGCGAGGTCGACTGGGCGGCGCAGGTCGAGGGGGACCCGGAGGGGTCCGCCGACTTCCACTTCGACGCCCTGTGCTCGGGCCCTGACGCTTCCTCGGCCCAGGTGGCCGGGCAGATCTCCACCAACGGTCACACCTACACGTTGACCTCGACCACGCCCGGCAAGGTACGCGTCCAGGAGCTCCACCCCGCGCTGAGCGAGGGCACACCGGGCCGCCCGGACGACGCGGTGGACCCGCCGGACGAACCGAAGGTGGCCACGCCCTCGCCGGCGAAGCCGTCCCTGCGCGCTGACGACCCGTCCGACTGCCAGGGCGCCAAGGACCTCAACACCATCGACATGGCCGTCTTCTACACCAAGGAGGCCGCCGACAAGGCCGGCGGCGAGGACAAGGTCAAGGCCCAGGCCAAGCTCGGCGTCGACCTGGTGAACCGGGGCTTCACCAACAGCAAGCTCGCGGTACGCGCCCGACTCGTCCACATCGGCCCGGCCGCCGACGAACCCGGACTCCCGGCCGAGAATCCCAGCGAGACCGCGCCGTACCGGAAATGGGCGTCGGACAACGAGCTGTGGACCAAGTACGCGGCGGACGACATCGCGCTCTTCCAGAGCGTGGGGACGGGCACCGCGTCCTTCGTCCAGGACCCCAAGCCCACCAGTGGCAAACGCATGTTCCTGATGATGAACGTCGCCTACGTCTCCAACCTCACCCTCGGGCACGAACTGGGCCACAACCTCGGACTCGACCACGACTGGGTGACCGAGCCGGAGCCGGGCGACTACCCCTACGCCCACGGTTGGATCCCGCCGAGCAAGAAGTGGCGCACCATCATGGCCTACGACGGCGGCTGCGCCGGCTGTGAGCGGATCAACTACTACTCCGACGCCGAGGCCACCTACGAAGGCGAACCCCTGGGCGCGCCGGACACCGCAGCCCAGCCCTCCGACGCGGTGCGGATGATCCGCAGGAACGCGCCGGTCGTGGCGGCGATGCAGCCGGAGAAGAGCCCGGCCGTCTACTGCCGTCTGACGGTGAAGTCCACGCCCGACACCGGCGGCAGCGCGACGGTCGACGTGCCCGGCCCGTACACCAGGGGCTCCCTGGTCCACGCCACCGCGACCGCCAAGCCGAACCACCGGCTGGTCGGCTGGTCGCTCAACGGCAAGCCACTGGCGGACACCGACACCTCGGTGAGCGTCCCCGTCGACGCCGACTCGGTCCTGGAGGCCCGGTACGCACAGATCGACTGCGCGCTGACCCTGCAGACCCAGCCGACCGACGGCGGAACGGTGACGGTCGACCGCCCGGCGCCGTACCGATGCGGCTCCACCGTGACCCTGACCGCCACCCCGGCACCGGGCTGGACCTTCGCCGGCTGGAACCGCGAGAACGACCCCACCAAGCGGGACATCGTCGCGACCACGCCGGTACACGAGTTCACGCTCGATCAGGACACGGCGATGGCCGCGACCTTCGTGAAGTCCGACGTGATCCCGCCCACGCCCCCCACGCCGCCCACGCCGCCTGTCCCGAACCCCCCGGTCCCCGACCAGCAGTCCGCCCCGAATCCGCCCGCTCCCCCAGCCCCGCCCCAGCCCGTGGCTCTGCAGTCCACGACTCCGAGCCCGAAGCCCGAGCTGGCGTCCACCGGTACGCCCGCCCCACTCGTCGGAATCGCCCTCACCGCAGCCCTGACCATGACGGTCGGCGGCATCGTGCTGGCCCGACTGCGCCGCAAGGCCCGCGGATAGGGACCGGCCTTGGGCCGGTGAGATCACTCGGAGGGGCCCCGGAAGACCGGGGCCCCTCCTCTTGTCCGTACCGGCCCACCGCCGTCAGGTCGGCTCGGTGCGGCTGATCAGCATGACGACGGCGTCGTCGTTCCTCGCCTTGCCGTGGGCGTGTCCGAGCAGGTCGGCGCCGATCCGGTCGGCGGCCCGGTCCAGGTTGCCCTGGCTCCACGGGTGATCGGGGGCGGACGGGTCCATGAGCACGCCGAGCCGGTCGTGGAGCGGGTAGAAGGTGCCGTTCGCGTCCCGGGCCTCCAGGACGCCGTCGGTGACCAGGACCAGGACCTCGCCGGGGTGGAAGGGCATCGTCCACGGGGTGTCGGTCTCCGGTCCCAGCAGGCCGAGTCCGAGCGGCAGTCCGGGTGCGGGCGGGTCGAGGTCGCGTACGCCGGACGGGCCGACCAGGATCGGCGCGACATGCCCCCGGTGCAGCAGCGTCAGGTGGGTGGGGTGCACCTCCACCAGGAGGGCGGTGACGAAGTCGCCGTCGTCGCTGAACCGGCTGACGTTCGTGTCGGCCCGCTGGGCCACCGTCGCGAGGTCGGGGTCGTCCAGTGCGGCTTCGCGGAAGGCACTCAGCACGAGGGACGCGGTCCGCACCGCACCGAGTCCTTTGCCGCAGACGTCGGCGATGAGGATGCGGGTGCCGAACGGGGTGTCGACGGCCGCGTACAGGTCTCCGCCGATCCGCGCCTCGGCCGCGGCGGCGAAGTACCGCGTGCTGATCCGTACCCCGCCCACGGTGCTCGGCAGGGTCGGCAGCAGCACCTCCTGGGCGGCCAGGGCGACGGAGGTCACGTCCGCGAGCGTGGTCTCCCGGCGGATGCGCAGCTGGGCCTGGTACGCGCACAGGACGATCGCGACCAGGAACACCGCACTGTTGGCCAGGAAGACCGACGAGCTGAGCGGCTCGGACGGGTGGTCGTAGCGCGAGAGCAGGTAACGCACCGGGAAACAGACCAGACCGACCACCACCACCGCCCTGGGCGTCGCGGTGAGTGCGGCAAGCGCCGGACAGAGGATCAGGAAGGGATAGAAGACCGTGTCCTGCCCCGTGACCACGTCGGCCACCGCGATGACGAGCAGGATGAGCAGGGGCAGCCGCACGGACGTCACCGCTTGGGCCAGCCGAGTGCGGTGGGCAGCGCCCCAGCTCACGAAACGCCCGTCGGGAGGCCCGGCGCCGTGGTGGCCTCCGCACGGAGGCTGGCATCGGGCCGGCCCGATGAGCTGGTCGGCGAGTCGGCGGACCGCTCCCGCACGAACGGGCGGTGCCTGCCGACTGATCCTTCACGGGCTCCGGGGGTTTCTCCGACCATAGGCAATTGGTCTCACGGACCCGTAGGACTCCGCGAGCCGGACACGCTCACGGAGTGACCGCCGTTGGTGCCGGTCGGCACCCCGATCCCGCACGGAGTCGACCGTCGTGCCCTGGGGAACCGCGTCGCCGAGGTTCTCGGTCACCGCTGCGGCACCGCCTTCGGGTCCGTGGGGAGCGGCGTCTTGGCCGGATCGGCCAGCACCACCGAACCGGTCATCGCGGTGCCGCCGAAGCCGACGGGCGCAGCGGCCTGCGGCCCCGGTGCCGGCACGTCGTGGAAGGAGATGCCCGGCGGAGCCGTGGCCGGCCCGACGCTTCCGGCGGTCGCCAGCGGACAGGTGCCCACCAGGGCGTCGGCCGGGGCGCTCGTTCCCGCGGTGTTGCCCGTGAAGCAGTTGCCGGTCGCACCCGCCTCCGGGTGGCCGGTGAAGGCGAGGTCGACCCCGTTGCCCGTCACGGTGTTTCCGCTCAGCCGGTTGTCGGCCGGGGCGAACCCGTTCGCGGTCGTGACGATGACACCCGCGGTCGGGTTGCCCGTCACCAGGTTGTTGGTCACCGTGTTGGCGACACCGCCGCCGATGCCGAGGCCGATACCGAAGCCGCCGTCCGCCTGCTCCGGCGTGCCCGCGTCGGCGTTGTCGGTGACCACGTTCCCGGCGAAGACGGCGCCGTGCTGCGGTGCCAGCGCCTCCAGGGTGTCGGAGCCCATCGACACGCCCACCCGATTGGCGGAGAACCTGTTGCCCACCACCTGGAGACCGGCCGAGGAGTTCGTGAACTCGGCGCCGATGGCGTTGTGTTCGGCCAGGTTGCCGCGGACCAGGGTGTCACACGGATCGCACTGGCCCACGTAGAAGCCGGAGTCGGCATGGCCGGAGGCGTAGGAGTGCTCGATCAGCCCGTCCCGGGTGTCGAACGCGTAGATGCCGTAAAGGCCGTTGTTGTGGGCGGTGACGTAGGAGGCACGGAACCCGCGCATCGCCGGGAACTTCGTGGTGTCCATGGCCTGGTACTCACCGCTGCTGCCACCCCTGCCCTGGAAGTTCGGATCGGTGATCCCGGTGAACAGCACACCGTTGAACAGGTTGTTGCGGACCGTCAGGTTCTCCACCACCGACCCGGCGCCGGTGACGACGACCCCGTCGCCACGCCTGAACTCACCGTCGATGATTACCGTGTTGCGATCGGCGCCCTGCAGCACGACCCGCTCGTGGGTGATCCGAACGCTCTCCCGGTAGACGCCCGGCGCGACCAGCACCCGGTCGTCGGGCCGGGCCCGGTCGACCGCCTTCTGGATGGTCGGCACGTCCTCCGGCACCCGGATGACGGCCGGCGGCGGCGGCGCGGCCCGCTCGCCACTGCCGCAACCACTGGCGCCGGCCAGCGAGATGAGGACCGTCGCGGCGAGCAGCACCGGCTTCCACCGGCGCCTCGGCGACCGGGGAACAACTTGTGGTGTTTCGGACATGTCGTCAGATATACCAGTCTGACGCGGGCCGGATCGACCGGCCCCGACGGCCCCCGCCACCCCGAATCAACCCTCTGCTCGAATGATTCCAACCGAGCTACGGCACAGCGCAGTTCGCGCCCGCGCCCGACCCCGAGGTCATCCCCGAGCGAACAGGCTCTCCCCCAGCGACGCCCCCGCCGGTGCACCGGGCGGCACGAAGAGCACGGCCGAGGCGCGGTGCTCGACGAAGGGGGTGAGGGCGTCGCTCTCGGCCATCCGTCGCTGCACCCGGACGAAGAGCGCCGGGTCCGTCATATAGGCACAGAACAGAAGCCCCTCGTCGTCCGGCCCGTCCGAGTACGTGTAACCCCGCCGCAGCATCCGGGCGCCGCCGTCGAGACGCGGGTTGGCGGCGCGGATGTGCGCCGTGGCGGGGATGACGTAGCGGCCGTTCGGGGTCTTGGCACCGAAGTCCGGCTCGTCGTGCTCGTGCGCGCCGCCGAGCGGCCGCCCGTCGTCGCGACGGCGTCCGATGACCGCCTCCTGCTCCTCGCCGGACAGTCCGGCGAAGGCGGCGGTGCGCATGGCGATCCGGCGGTACACCAGGAACGTCCCGCCCGCGTACGGCCCGTCCGGCAGCCAGACCCACCGCTCCCCCGAGGCACCGGGGTTGGCGGTGCCGTCCTTGAAGGCGAACAGGTTCCGGGGCGTCTCACCGGGCGGCGTGGGCGGCAGGTGGCCCGCCTGGCGCCAGCGCGGCGCCAGCAGACCGCCCGCCTGCCGGTCCAGCAGGTCCGCCGTCGCACCGAGGACCTCCGGGTCGTCACCGCACAACTGCAGCAGGACGTCCGCTCCGCTGCGCGCCGGGTCCAGCCGGTCACCGGGCAGCGCGGGCAGTTCGCCGAACGCTTCGGGGACGCGCAGCGGGACCCGCCGGGGCAGTCCGGGCCCGACACCCAGCACGGCGGTGACCGCCGCCGTGCGGGTGGTACCGGTCCACCCGCCGAGCAGCGCGCTCAACGCGCTCGCCGCCCGGCTGCCCGAGGCGTCGGGAAGGTCGTACGCCAGCAGCAGCGCATGGGGCAACTGCGGTGTGTCGAGGCCGGGTTGGCGCAGCGCCGGGACCGCCCGCGGCGGCGGGGCCGGGACCTGCGGCGAGCGGGGCAGCACCCGCTCGGCACCCCACGCCGCCGCAGTGGCGGCCAAGGCGGCCGCACCGCCCAGGAGCAGGCGTCGGGACGTGACAGGGCGGTTCGGCAGAGATGGGTGCACGGCGGCGATTGAACCCGGCCGACGGGGGTCCACGCGAGTCGCCGTTCACGCCCGGGGGTCGGCTCCGCTCGGACGGCTGCGGATTCCACTCCCCCGGGTGATGCCGTACTGGTCCATCCGCGCACTCGCCGCCACGGCGGTCGAATGGGCCCAGCGGCGCGGGCATTCGTCCGCCACTGAACCAGTGATCTTCCACCGGCAGGTGTGAGCTCGACCGGGATCGCGGATATGACTTTCCTGTCATCAACCCTGGTACCCAGGAGGCCGATCGTGTCCGCGCCCATCGAACCCACCCCAATGCCCACCCCGTCACCGCGCCCACCCCGGAGACGGATCCGTCGACTGGTGACCGTCCTGCTGTGCGTCACGCTGGGGTCGGCCGTGGCGGCCGGACCTGCCGAAGCCTCGAACGCCCCGATGCGCATCGGCACCTTCGACGGCGAGACGGTGACGGGGGTCGCCGTCGACTGGGGCTCGGTGCGGCCGTCCACCCTCGAGGAGACCCCGACGTTCCGCGGCGGGACCGCCGACAACGGCTGGGCAGCAGTGGTCGCCACGTCCCCCGGGGGCCCGTCGCAGCGCTACTGGAGTGACCGGTTCGCCCGCCACGCCGGCCCGCTCGCCGTCTCGCCCCAGCTCTCGGGCAGCGCCCTGATCCTCCCTCAGGGCACTGGCTACCGGATGACCGTGACGCTGACGAAGCCGGTCCGGCTGCGCTTCGCCGTGGCGGGCCTCGACCAGTCACAGGGCTCGGTCTCCTTCATGGTGTCCAACGGCTCCGCTCCGGCGCCCCTGATGAGTCGTGGGATGCCGTTGACCGCCGTGGTCCACGACCAGAACGCGGTGAGCGTCGGCGGGCAGGGCAGGTCCGCCGCTCCCGGCTCCGGTGACTCCGACACGGGTGCGGCGGAGCTGTGGACGGGGACGGCCGTGGACACCCTCATCGTCGACGTGCAGCCCCGGGGACGCGGGTCGTTCGCCCTCTCCCGGCTGCTCGGCCCGGACTCACCGACCCCGACCACCTGACGAACTCCCGGCCCCGGCCGACCGTCAGTGGGCGTCGGTGAGGTGGGCGAAGAGGACGACGTTGTCCGTGTACTCGTGATGGTGGTGGTCGTACGTGCCGCCGCAGGTGATGATGCGGAGTTCGGCGGCCGGGGTCGGGGCGTAGACGAGACTCGCGGGAAAGGCGGCGCGGGGAAACGTGCGGACCTGATCGACCGTGAAGGTGGCGGTGCTGCCGTCGAGTCGGCTGATCTCGACGGCGGCACCGGCGGGGACGGCGGACAGCGACCAGAACACCGCGCGGCCGCTGGGGGTGTCGACATGGCCGGCCAGCACGGCGGCCCCCGGCGCACCGGGCGTGGGGGTGTCGCGCAGCCAGGCCGCGGCGTCCGGCATGGCGTAGGGCGGCAGCTCCGGCCGACCCTTGCTGTCGGTGCCCAGCGCCAGCAGCGGCGCGGTGAGCTTGATGGCGGCGATGGAGATCCGCAGGGGCGTGGAGGGCGACAACGGCGCGTGCGCGCCGGGAGACGGGTGCGCGGGAGCGGGCGGGTCGGCGCGCGGGCTCGGCGGCCGGGAGGCGGGCTGCGCCGGAGCGGGCGGTGCCGGCTCGGGAGCGATGACGGCGTTTCGGACCGCCCCGACCAGGGCGACGAACAGCAGCGCACCGGACAGCACTTCCAAGGCGCGCCGGACCCGGCGCCGCCTGCGTTCAGGCACCGGCCACGGCTCCGCCGAGCTTGCGACGGACCAGTCGTAGCGCTGCGGCGGTGCCGGCCCCGCCGGTCAGCATCAGCGCGCCGTAGCCGGCCAGGACCAGGGCGGCGTCGGCGGGGCCGGCACCCGCTCCCCAGCCGCCCCCGGCGGCCGGAGCGGCCGGGTCCGCGATCACGATGCTGCCGGTGGCGACCGGGTCGCCGGCACAGGTGGCGGTGACCGGGTAGGTGCCCGGCGTCGCGTTCGCCGGGACGGTCGCCAGGCCGCCCGGACTGTCGGGTCCGAGCGGCACCGGCGCCGCGAAAGCCGGGGAGGACGCGGTCTCCGTCCCGCCCGGGCAGGGGGCTCCGGTGTGGATGTGCACCGTGCCTCCCGGTCGCGCGACACCCGGGTCCACCGTGATCAGGGCGAGCGGGGCCGGCACGGCAGCCGGTACGGCCCCTGGATCGGCGGGGCAGGCGGCGGATCCGGCCGGATTCCCGGCCGGCACGGGGCAGTCGACGACCGCCGGATCGGCGGGCCGACCGCTTCCCGGAGCCGGGTCGGGGGTAACTTCCTTGGCCGGCTTGGGCGGAGGAGTCATGCCGCATCGGGAGGGGTGATCGGCACACCACGCCGGGGGCATCCCGTCCGTGGGCGCCGCGAAGGCCGACCCCCCGGCACCCAGGAACGCTACAGCCGCCGCGGCGCCGGCCACTCGCATCGCGAGTCTGGGCATCTACTGGTTCCCCTCATTGGTGGGGCGGGCGGGCCTCGCCTGCGCAGCCCCACAGCTGTGGCAAATAGTTATGGAATGGTTGCAGGATTCCTCTTGACTCAAACCGCCGGATCCGCCGTCGGGCTGATGATCACACCCACCTGGCGTGACCGCTCAACCCGGTCAGCCCACTCCGCGCGCGCCGCCCAGGGCCGAATGCTCTGCTCCGCCACCAACAGCCCTGCCCGGCAGGGCCGTTCGTGACGGTGCGACCGAATGGCGGATCATCCTCGAACCCGTTCGGACGGCCTTGCACGGAGCAGGCGAGGGTGCCGTTCAGGCGGTTCTGGCGCCTTCCAAGGACGCCAGGACGACCCGTTGCTGCTCGGGAATCAGCAGCCCCGTCTCGCGGACCGCGCGCAACGTCTGCCCGCTCACGCAGATCCGGCACAGGCCGACCAGCGGGAACGCACCCCCGACCAGCACACCGGTGGTGGCCTCCTTCCCGTACACGGGGCGTCGGCACCCGGGACAGGCCAGGACGTCCTCCTGGTCCCACCGCTCGGACGGCACGCCGGTGTCCAGTACGGCGAGGATCGGAACCATCGCGAAACCGGCCTCCGCCCACAGCGGCAGTGGCAGATCGGCGCGGCGCACGAGCTCGCCGGATCCCTCGTCCTCCGGGTCGACCGGACGGGTACGGACCAGCGACCCCACCCCCGGCTGCCCCGGGTCGGGGAAGAACGTCACCGGGCCCGACGCACCGCCCTGATCACCCAGCACGTACGCGGTACCCCGGCGGAACGCGGCCGCGAGCTCCCGCAGGTCCCGGCCACCGTTGTCGTTGCGCAGCCGCAGCCGCCACATACCCGGGGCCCCGTCCACCTCGACCGGGGAGCTGGTGATCAGCAGTCCGTCGCCGGCGACGCGCACATCGAGGTGCATCAGGCCCTGCGCGCCGTGCACACCACTGCCGAACCACTCTCCCGAGCTGTTCCGCGCCGCGGCGTGCCTCCTGCTCTCCCTGCTCACCCTGGCCTTGCCGGCCTTGCTGTCCCTGCGGGGCTTGGAGCCTGCCCTGATCATCCTCAGGTCTCGGGCGGCGGACCGGCCGACGGGCCACTCCCGCTGACGGCCCGCCGACGTCCTGACCGGAACAACGGCCCCGGAGCACCACAGGACACGACACGGCCTGACTGTTCGTCGCCCCACCGCCGTGCACCGGGGCTTGAGGTGGCCCGCTCACCCGGACGCCCCGCCGACTACGCGCTGTGTCCGGACGGAGCGCAGGGTGAGGGGGTCCCGGCGGGGACGGCGACGACACCTGCCGCACAGCAGGCGGCGGCGCAACCTGCACCAGCTGCGAAACCTTCGCCAACCAGGACTCCGTGCACCGCCGACCGTCCGCCGACCGTCGCAGCCCCGGCGGTGCCATGCGGTGAGCTCGGTCGGACCGGCTTCACCCGCGGGCCGGATCGCCTCCTCCGACCAGGACTCGACGGGGGCGGCGTCCGCCGGCACGCGCACCTTCACGTCCCTGGGTTTGATCATCGGCGTGCAGACATCCGCTTCCTCAACAGAAACAGTCGCCGCGGGCCACGGGCGGCATCATCTTCGGGCATCGTGCGTGCGCCCCCGGAGCGTACCCGGGCCAGGTCCAAGGTCCCACCCCCGCAAGCCTCTTACGTGGCACCGGCCGCCGCCCCAGGCTTGGCGGGAACAGTGCGCACACCGGCACACGGCAGTGGGAGAACAGCATGGACCCCTACGCCCGCCTCAGCACCCCTCCGCCTCCCGTCGAGAAGAACACCCGCCGAGCCCACCGCGTCGAAGCGGCGCTGGAGAAATGGGCCCTCGAGGTCGGGATCGCCGACTACCTGGGCGAGATCAACCTCAGCGGCTTCGGCCGCATGATGTGCCTGGCCAATCCGCATGCGGCGAGTGACAACCACCTGCTCGTGCTGGCCAAGTGCTTCGTCGCCGAGTACATCACCGACGACACCTGCGAGGACAACGAACACGGCGTCGTCCCGGCACAGTTGTACCCACAGCTGATGATGGGGACGTTCACCATCGAGTCGACCGCGCCGATCGCCGCCTGCGCGAAGGAGTGGGACGCCCAGACCCGGACGAGCATCCTCTGCCAGGCCTGGCAGGGCGCCATCGCGAGTGTCCACGAGATCGCCACCCCGGCTCAGGCCGGTCGGCTCAAGCACGCCCTGGCCACCCTGTTCATCGGCTTCGGCGGCGAGTCCGGGTGGCGCCTGGCCCGGCGGGTCCCACCGTCCTGGGAGTACCTGATGGAGCGTCAACTCAACTCCTTCTTCTGCTCGATGATCCTGCCGGACGTGGCCGCCGGCTACGTGGCTCACCTGTGCGCGCTTCACCTTCCCCGTGCTCGACGCGTTCGGCGCCGGGGCCCGGGCGGCCCTGCGGTGGGAGATGCACGGCACCATCCTGCGGGAGATGCCCGGCCTGGTGACGCCGGACCACGTCGGCAGCACCTTCGTGATCGTCGGCGTGACCACCGCCCGGTTCAACGAGGACCGGCTCATCGACCGGTGCGGCTGCTACTGGGACCTGGGCTCGTTCTCCGCGCAGTTCCGGTAGCCCACCGGACCTCACCGTCCGGTCCTGCGGAGCCGCTTGATCCAGCGGCGGGCCCGACGGCGGGCCCAGCCGTCCACGGCGAGAACGGTTTCGAGGTCGATGGCGAGGCCGGCCCTGGGGGCGGAGTGGCTCGCGAGCACCTCGGCCACCACGTCGATGATCTGGGTGAACGTCAGATCACCCGCGAGGAAGGCTTCGACGCACTCCTCGTTCGCGGCGTTGAGTGCGGCCGGAGCGGTGCCTGCGAGGCTTCCGGCGAGGCCGGCCAGCCTGACGGCGGGGAAGGCGTCGTGGTCCAGCGGCTCGAACTGCCAGTTGTGCGGCCCCTCCCAGTCCACCGGAGGGGTGACCGCCGGCAGGCGGTCGGGCCAGCTGAGGCCGAGGGCGATGGGGATGCGCATGTCGGGGGGTCCGGCCTGGACGAGGGTCGAGCCGTCGGTGAACTCGACCATCGCGTGCGCGTAGGACTGCGGGTGGACCACCACGTGGATGCGGTCGTAGGGAATCCCGAACAGCAGGTGGGCCTCGATGACCTCCAGCCCCTTGTTCATCAAGGTCGCGGAGTTGACGGTGACGACCGGGCCCATGGTCCAGGTGGGGTGGGCGAGCGCCTGATCCGGTGTCACCTTGTCCAGCTCCCGGCGGCTGCGGCCCCGGAAGGGGCCGCCGGAGGCGGTGAGGACCAGCCGCCGGACCTGGCCGTGGGTGGCGCCGGCCAGGCACTGGAAGATGGCGGAGTGTTCGGAGTCCACCGGGATGAGCTGCCCCGGTCGGGCGAGCTCCGCCACCAGCGGGCCGCCGGCGACGAGGGACTCCTTGTTGGCCAGTGCCAGGATCCGGCCGGCTCTGAGTGCCGCCAGGGTCGGGCCCAGGCCGATGGAGCCGGTGATGCCGTTGAGGACCCGGTCACACGGTGCCGAGGCCAGCTCCGCCGCGGCACCGGGTCCGGCGATGATCTCCGGCAGGAAGCGTCCCGGTCCGTACCGGGAGCGCAGGGCCGCCCGCAGCGCGGGAACCGTCGCGGGCCGCGCGACGGCGACGGTGGCCACGTCGAGGCGGTGGGCCTGTTCGGCGAGCAGGTCCGGGTTGCGCCCGGTGGCGGCGAGGCCGGCCACCCGGAGCCGGTCGGGGTAGTGCAGGGCGAGGTCGACGGCCTGGGTTCCGATCGAGCCGGTGGAACCCAGGATCACGACGGACGAGACCGGGCCGCTGTGACGGTCGGGACGGGCCTGGGGATCACAGAGCGAGGAGGTCGCGGGACGGCCGGTGCCGGTCACTCGGTGGGCTCGCCCGGTCCGGCCTCCTCGGCGAGACGCATGGCCTCCTCCAGCAGGGCTTCGACGATCTGCGATTCGGGCACCGTGCGGATGATCTCGCCCTTGACGTAGATCTGGCCCTTCCCGTTGCCGGAGGAGACCCCGAGGTCGGCCTCGCGGGATTCGCCGGGGCCGTTCACCACGCATCCCATCACTGCCACCCGGAGCGGGATCGGGAAACCCTCGAAGGCCGCCTCCACCTCCCGGCTGAGCCGGTGGATGTCGACCTGCAGCCGCCCGCAGCCCGGGCAGGAGACGATCTCCAACTTCCTGGGCCGCAGGCCCAGGGACTGGAGGATGTGACTGCCGGCCTTGACCTGGTCGACGGGTGGGGCGGAGGTGGACACCCGGATGGTGTCACCGATCCCCTGGTTGAGCAGGATCCCGAAGGCGACGGCGGATTTGACGGCGCCCTGGAGTTCCGGGCCCGCCTCGGTGACACCGAGGTGCAGGGGGTAGTCGCAGGATTCGGCGAGGAGTTGGTAGGCGGCGATCATGGTGCGGGGGTCGTGGTGCTTGACGGCGATCTTGAGGTCACGGAAGCCGTGCTCCTCGAACAGCGAGCACTCCCAGAGGGCCGACTCGACCAAGGCCTCGGGGGTGGCCTTGCCGTACTTGACGAGCAGTCGGTTGTCGAGGGAGCCGGCGTTGACGCCGATCCGGATCGGGATGTTCGCGGCGGCGGCCGCCTGGGCGATCTCCTTGACCTTGTCGTCGAACGCCTTGATGTTGCCGGGGTTCACCCGCACCGCCGCACACCCGGCGTCGATCGCGGCGAACACGTAGCGCGGCTGGAAGTGGATGTCGGCGATCACCGGGATCGGCGACTTGCGGACGATCTCCGGCAGCGCCCGGGCGTCGTCCTGGGACGGAACCGCGACCCGGACGATGTCGCACCCGGCGGCGGTGATCGCGGCGATCTGCTGCAGGGTGGCGTCGACGTCGGCGGTCAGCGTGGTGGTCATGGTCTGCACCGAGATCGGGGCGTCACCACCCACCGCGACCGAACCGACCTGGATCCGGCGGGAGTGACGGCGTGGCACCTGCGACGGCGGCATCAGGACTCCTTCGACTGCTCAGGTACGGGGGTGGGGCCGGTCGGCCCTGGCGCACAGCACGGTGTGCACGATGCCCTTGGCGGTCAGTCCGGCGGCGGCCAGCAGGTCGGCGCGCGGTCCGTGTTCCAGGAAGCGGGCCGGCAGGCCCATGGTGGTGACGGGCACGTGCACCCCGGCGTCGGCCAGCGCCCGGGCGACGGCCGCACCGACGCCGCCGTTGCGGATGTTGTCCTCGACGGTGACGACCAGGCGGTGCTGCCGGGCGAGGGTGACGAGCTCGGCGGGTACGGGGAGCACCCAGCGCGGGTCGACCACCGTCGCCCCGATACCGGTGTCGGCCAGATACCGACCCGCCTTCACACACTCGTCCGCCAACGGCCCGACCGCGACGATCAGGACTTCGTGGACGGTGGAGCGGAACAGGACGTCGACGGGGCCCAGTTGGTGCAGGGCCGCGATGTCGGAGCCCGCGACGGCCTTGGGGAACCGGACGGCGGTGGGGTGTTCCTGTTCGTCGACGGCCTCGGCGAGCAGGGTCCGCAGGCCGGCCGGGTCACGGGGGACGGCGACCCGCATGCCGGGGACGGAGGCGAGCAGGGGGATGTCCCACATCCCGTGGTGGCTGGGCCCGTCGGGGCCGGTGACGCCCGCCCGGTCCAGCACGAAGGTGACGGGCAGCCGGTGCAGGGCCACGTCCATCAGCACCTGGTCGTAGGCCCGGTTGAGGAAGGTCGAGTAGACCGCCACCAGGGCCCGCGCGCCGGCGGTGGCGAGGCCGGCCGCGCTGGCCACCGCGTGCTGCTCGGCGATCCCGACGTCGAAGAACCGGTCGGGGAAGCGGTCGGCGAAGCGGGACAGTCCGGTCGGCCCCGGCATGGCGGCGGTGATGGTGACCAGGTCGGAGTAGTGCGCGCCCAACTCGGTGACGTGCTCGGCGAACACGTCGGTCCAGGTGGGCTGCGCGGCCGCCGAACGGGGCAGGCCGGTGAGCGGGTCCAGCACACCGACGGCGTGCATCTTCTCGGCCCGGTCGGCCAGCGCCGGCAGGTAGCCGTGGCCCTTGTCGGTGACCACATGGACGACCACCGGTCTCTCCAGGGACCGGGCTTGACGCAGTATCAGCTCCAGCGCGGCCGTGTCGTGTCCGTCGACCGGACCGAGGTAGGCCAGGCCCAGCTGCTCGAACAGGTTGCCCGCCGCCGCGCCGCCGCGCAGTGCGGCCAGGTGGGTGGCGAGCGCGCCCGCGGTGGGGGCGTAGGAGCGTCCGTTGTCGTTGAGTACCACGACCACCGGACGGCCCGGGGCGGCGCCGAGGTTGTTGAGTGCCTCCAGGGCGAGCCCGCCGGTCAGCGCGCCGTCGCCGATCACGGCGACCACCGCCCGGTCGCCCTCGCCGCTGAGGGCGCGGGCTTTGGCGATGCCGTCGGCGTAGGACAGCACCGTGGAGGCGTGGCTGTTCTCGATCACGTCGTGCACCGACTCGGCCCGGCTCGGGTAGCCGGACAGGCCGCCGGCCTGCCGCAGGCCGTCGAAGTCGTGCTGACGGCCGGTCAGCATCTTGTGCACGTAGCACTGGTGGCCCGTGTCGAACAGCAGGGTGTCGTGCGGCGAGCGGAACACCCGGTGCAGCGCGAGGGTCAGCTCCACCACCCCGAGGTTGGGGCCCAGGTGTCCGCCCACCGCGCTGACCTTGTCGATCAGCAGGGCCCGGATCTGCTCCGCCAGCTCGGGCAGGCCGTCGGCGGGCAGCTTCCTGAGGTCCTCGGGGCCGTCCAGGCCGGCGAGCAGGTCGGGTTGCCGCAGCTCCGGCGCGGTACCGACGGTGGTGGGTACGGTCATGGGTGGTCCCTCACTGGTGCGGGCGGTCCGAAGGTGATGTCTTCCACGGTGGTGATGTGCTCCTCGACCGTCAGCGGACCGAACCGGCCCAGGAACTCGATCACCTCGCCGACCAGGGCGGGCGGCGCGGAGGCCCCGGCGGACAGGCCGATGGTGTCCGCCGCCTCGATCCAGGCGGGGTCGATGCCGCCGGCGTCCTCGATCAGGTGCGCGGGGGTGCCGCGGCGGCGGACCACCTCGACCATCCGCACCGAGTTGGAGGAGTTCGCTGAGCCGACCACCAGCACCAGGTCGGACCGCTCCGCCACTGCCTCGACGGCGAGTTGACGGTTCGTCGTCGCGTAGCAGATGTCGTCCCCGGGTGGGGCCTGGAGCAGCGGGAAGCGGGTGCGCAGCGCCTGGACCACCTCGGCGGTCTCGTCCAGGGCCAACGTGGTCTGGGTGAGGTAGGAGACCCGGGAGTCGTCCGCCACCGCCAGCCCGGCGGCCTGTTCCGGTGTCTCGATCAGGACGGTGGACGCCGGTGCCTCGCCGAGGGTGCCCTCCACCTCCTCGTGGCCGGCGTGCCCGATCAGCACGACGGTGTCGCCCCGGGCGGCGAAGCGCCGCGCCTCGGAGTGCACCTTGGCCACCAGCGGACAGGTCGCGTCCACCACCGTCAGCCGCCGCTCCACCGCCTCGTCCCGGACCTGCGGCGAGACGCCGTGGGCGGAGAAGACCACGGTGGCACCCTCGGGTACGGCGTCGAGTTCCTCGACGAAGACCGCGCCGCGCCCGGCCAGGTCGGCCACCACGTGGGTGTTGTGCACGATCTGCTTACGGACGTACACCGGCTCGGACCGGCCGGGGGCGTCCAGCAGGCGTTCCACCGCGTCGATGGCCCGCTCCACCCCGGCGCAGAACGACCGGGGTGCGGCCAGCAGTACGGTACGGGACCGGTGTCGGCCCGGCTCAGCGGTCACAGCTTCCTCCGGGTGATCATGGCGGCCAGCGCCCGCAGCGCGGTGCCGTCACCGCCGGGCAGCAGGGCGCGGTCGAGGGTCTCCAGTGCCGAGACCGTGTACAGCCGGGCCTGTTCCTCGGCCCAGGCCCGGCCGCCGGCCTGGTCCACCAGTTCGGCGGCCCGGGTCACCTCGGCCGGGTTGAGCGGGCGGCGCAGGGTGTAGAGGGCGCGCAGCCGACGGGCGGGCTCGGTCCCGCCGGCCAGGGCCGCGACGACGGGCAGGGACTTCTTCCGGACCTGCAGGTCGGCACCGACGGGCTTGCCGGTGACGGCGGGGTCGCCCCAGATCCCGAGCAGGTCGTCGACCAGTTGGAACGCCAGGCCCAGCTGGCGGCCGAAGGCGTCCAGCGCCGTCACCGTCCCGGCGGGTGCCCCGACGGCGAGCGCGCCGAGCGCGCAGGAGAGTCCGAGCAGTGAGCCGGTCTTCCCCGCCACCATCTCCAGGCACTCGGGGAGGCTGACCTCGACGCGCTGCTCGAAGGCGCAGTCCAGGTGCTGGCCCTCGCACAGCTCGGCGACGCAGACCCCGAGGCGGCGCACCGACTCGGCCAGTGCCGGGTGGTCGTGGTGGGCCAGCACCTGCGGGGCGAGCACGGACATCGCGTCCCCGGCCATGATCGCGTCGGTGGTGCCGAACGCCTTCCAGGCGGTGGGCCGGTGACGGCGCGTCTCGTCCCGGTCCAGCACGTCGTCGTGCAGCAGCGAGAAGTTGTGCACCAGCTCGACGGCGGCCGCCGCCGGCACCGCGTCGGCGCCTACCCCGCCGGCCGCCCGGGCCGCGGCGAGGGCCAGCGCGGGGCGCAGCGCCTTGCCCGCTGCCCCGGTTCGAGCGCGGCCGTCGGCCTCCCACCAGCCGAGCTGGTAGCCGCAGACCAGCCGCATCCTGGGGGGCATCTCCTGGACCGAGGTACGCAACAGGGCATCGACGAGCCCGCGCGCCCGGTCCAGGAGAGGCCCGCTCTGGTGTTCACCGTTCTCGGCAGTGACGGCGGTCATCACCGGTCCCCTTCCCGTCCTCCTGGACAGCGATCAGGACTTCACCGGGCGTACTTGCCACGGGGCCGGTCGGCGTCCACAGTAGCCAGTACGCTCCATTTCCCGGCGGCGCGGAACCCGTGGGGGCGCGCGGGATGTTGAAATCCCGTCAGCTGTTGAACATCTGATTTTCCGTCAGCCATCGGCCCGCGATCAGGGGGTTGGCTTGAATCTCCGCCGAACGCCGAATCTGAAACTTCGATCGCTGCTCGACGAGACCGGTTGGACCGGCCATAAATTGGCACAATCGGTCAACGCCGAAGGTGTCCGCTGTGCACTGACCATTCATTACGACCGGACGGCCGTGGCCCACTGGCTGGCCGGCACCCGGCCCCGCGACCAGGTGTGCGCCCTGATCTGCCAGGTCCTCACCCGGGAACTCGGCCGCGGCATCGGACTCCAGGAGGCGGGGCTCGCCCCCCGGGCCGGCCCGTCCGACCCCCTGCCGGTCCTCCCGGCCCCGCACGACCGGCTGCGCGAGCTCACCGAGGACACCCCGATCGGGCTGCGGACCCTGCGCCGGCTACCGTACCTGCTCGATCCCGACCTGCCGGAGGTCGCCAGGCGCCCCCGCCCGGAAGCCGCCCGCGGACGGATCGGAACGGCGCACATCCAGGCCGCCGAGCTGATGGTGGCCCTGTTCGCCGACGCGGACGAGGTGTTCGGCGGAGCCCACCTGCGCCCGGCCCTGACCGCCTACCTCTCCACCGACATCGCCGCCCATCTGGCCGCACCGGCCGCACCGTCGGTCAGCCGGAAATTCCGTCAGGCCAGCGTCGACCTCGCCTACCTCGCCGGTTTCACGGCCTTCGACGCCAACCTTCACGGCGCGGCCCAGGCGTATTTCCGAATCGCCGCCCAGCTCGCCTCCGAGGTGAGCGACCGCCCCCGTTACGCCATGACCCTGCGCCAGATGAGCGTGCAGGCGCACTACTTGGGAAATGTGCAGCAGTCGCTCCAATTCGCCCAGGCCGCGGCCCGGGAGACCGGCGGCCTGCCGCCACGGTCGGCGGCCTTCGTCACCGGGCAGGAGGCGCTCGCCCTGGCGGCCACCGGCGACCGGCAACTGGCCCTGATCCGGCTCGGCCAGGCCGAGCGGCTGCTGGGACAGAGCGAAGGGAGCGGCGCGGCCCTGGGTGGCTACCACCTGGCGGCGTTCGCGCACCAGGAGGCGGAGGTACTGGCCGCAGCAGGTGACATCCGCGGGGCCTGCGGGGCGCTGGCCACCTCACTGCGCCATCGCCCGCGGCAGGAGCGCCGGGCCCGGATGCTCACCACCGCCCGCCTGGCCGGACTCCAGCTCGGCCAGGGGCACCTCGAACTCGCCTGCTCCATCTGGGACAGGTTCCTCGACGACTACCCCCAGGTCTCGTCGGCCCGGGGCGACAAGGCCCTGCGCGAGCTGCGCACCGGGCTGCGCCCCTACCAGCGGGAGCCGGCCGCCCGCCGAGTGCTGCTGCGCGCCGGACAGCTCCCCGCGCCACGCGCCGGGAGGCCGTCCACCTCGCCCAGGCGGGGCTGACGGGGCGCTCCCGAGGTCCTGCCGCTCTTTCAGGTCCAGTAGTCGGGAAGGGTGCAGCGATCGGTGTTGGTCTGGTGCCAGCGGTGCTTGCCGGCCACCCGGGCCGCCAGGCCGTCCAGGAACCGGTCCAGAGGTCGTTGACGAGGGTGGTGGCGTTGGACGTCGGCGCGAGCGTGGAGCTCGGCGGGGAGTTCGTAGCCGGCCACCGAGTCGGTGATCGTCAGGCAGGGCCGGAAGTTGTCGAGCTGGCGCATCGTCAGGTACTCCCAGACCGCGGGGAGCCGGGCGCCGAGCCCTTCGGTGGTGGCTCCTTCGGCTGAGTGGGCGCCGGGCGCGGGCGCCTCCGTCCTACCGGAGGCGCCCGCCCGAACCGGCGCACTCAGCCAACGCGGTGCGCGTCCCCTCCTGACCGCGGCCGAGGTGGGCTACCTGCCGAAACGTGCTGGCGCGTTGAAATCGCCCGGCACCTCCGGCACCAGGGCGAGCGGCTCACCGCCGGGAACCAGCGCCCGATCCGCATCCGCCCACGGCCGGGTGGTCACCTCGTGCACGTCCGTGCTGCTCGGCCCGAGCCCCTCCAGTACGGACAGCAGGCCCGCCGCCGTCCCCGGGTGCGCCCCCGAACTCGGGGCCAGCCCGAGCACCGCCACTCCCTCGAGCCAGTGCGGTTCGATGTCCGACGCCCGCTCCACATGCCGGACCACCGCCCGGCCCGCCCGGGCCACCGCGAGTGTGCGCGCCACGTCCGGATCGCCCGACGGCCCGACGGCCAGCAGGAGGTCGCACCGCTCGGCCAGCGAGCGCAGCGCCGCCCTGCGGTCGCTGACGGCATGGCAGTAGGTGGCGGGGTCCTGGGGAATGACGTGGCCGAACCTGGCGCGAATCCGCTCCGCCAGGCGCTCCGCCTCCTCCAGCGGCAGACCCGGCTGGATCACCACCCCGACCTTGCCCGGATCCGCCACCGGCACCCCGTCCGCCTGGGCCGCCACCTCGACCAGCGCGGTGACCTGCGGCGCCTGCCCGAGCATCGGCCCGGCGGCCGGACCCTTCGCATGCCCGACGACCAGGACGGTCTCCCCCTGCCCGGCCATCCGTCGGACTTCCCGATGCGCGGCGCCCACCAGCGGGCAGGTCGCGTCGACCACCTCCAACCCACGCCCCACCGCCTCCGACCTGGCGGCCGCCGCCACCCCGGCTGCGGCTATCACCACCGTCGCGCCGTCGGGGACGGCCGCCAGGTCCCGGACCACCTGCACCTCAGGACGTCCCGCACCGTGCAGCCGCCCCCACGCGGGAGTACCGAGCACGAACAGCCTCGACCGGCCGGCCGCCGCCAACCGCCGGATCGTCTCGGCCTCCGCCCGCTCACCCGGACAGAGCGGGTCCGCACCGGCCACCATCATCCGCCGGGTACGCAGCACCGTCGCCCACTCCTCGACCGCTGCTCTGGCCGCCTCCTCCCCCGCGCCGGCCCCGGCGGCAGCCAGCCCGAGCACCCGGCCGTCGCCCAGGCGGAAGGAGAGTGCCGACATCACGGTCCCGCCCGCCCGTTCGCGGTCGCCTTCGTCCCATCGGTGCTCGTCGAAAGCCAGGAAGCGGACCTCGAATCCGCGCCTCGCCAGGACCCCGCCCACCAACTCGGCCGCCGGGCAGTCGACCGGCCCCCGCAGCGGGTGACGGAAGGCCGTCGCCACCAGTACCTGTGTCGCTGCTGTCGGGTGACTCACGCTCCACTGATCGAACCTGCAGGTTCTCTTCACGTCACAACCCTTCCGAAACGTCAGCACGGCCTGGAGTGATCACCTCGCTCACATCGTCGAACGCACGCGAACAGACAGCAACACCTGGCACCCAGGCAGGCAGGGAGTCGGCCTCAGGCGCCCTCCCGCCGGCGAGTTCAACAACTCGGTGAGATCCGGAGAGTGACGCTCCGTCACTACAGGGCAGAGAATCTAGCCCCACTCGTCGGCGTCGGTGCCCCTCATGACGCGACTTCACCTCACCTCACACCAGCCACTACGGCGAACTGCCCGGCGAAAGTCACCCCCCTGCGCCACCAGGGCGGCCCACCCCCGACCTTGCCCCGGGCCGGGCCGCGCCGGTCACCACAGCCGGACGCCGCCGGTCCGTACCGGTCACCTGCGGAGACTGCGGCCGACTGCACGCCTGGTACGCACACCGGCCCCCCGGCCATCGAACCCGGCCGCGACGTAGCGTCCAGCCGCCGTTCAACACCGGCCGTCTTTCAACAGCCCGAGGCCCCACAGCCCTTGCGGACCGCGCCCGATCATATGGCACGTATACATACCACCGAGGTTTCACCCACCCTGACCTGCACACGAGGCAGCCCGACTGCGCGTACGGCCCGGCCGCCGTCGAACGTCGCCCGGCGTCCGGAGCATAACTTTTGCGTCTCCGTCCGCGCGGAGAACACCCGCTGCGGTCCGACGTTCGACGGGTGCGCGCACCCCGCCGCCCAGCGGGGACGTAACGGGCAAAACAGGACAGGCCGACCTCTGACAGGGCGTCACTGTTGCAAGCCGGACAAGCTTCGACCACGGGCCACCGGAAGAGCCCGTCCGGCGGCGCTCAGCGGATGGCCGAGCATGGTGGAGCTGGCGCCGGACACGGCCCGGCGGGGCGCCGGCCCCGCCCGGACCTGCCCTGACCCAGCGCCGTCCCGGCCGGCGGAGAGCGCCACCGGCCGCCTCGGGGGTGCCGCCAGCGGTGCCGCTGCCGGCCGGGACGAACCGACCACGTGCGATGGCGCCGACTGCCGACCGGAACGGTCACTCCGAGGCCCACGAAGGCAAGCCCGGACACCGACCCGGCCGAGCCACCAAAGCACCTGCTGGTACCGGCCGTTGAAGATGTCGAGCGCGCCGAATCGGCTGACGGTCGGGTCAGCGCAGGTGATGGGACGGCCAGTGGAACCCGCGCAGCAGCGAGACCGCGTGCAGCAGGTCCCGGGCCGGGGCGAGGTCCCTTCCGCCGACGCTCCGGACCTCCCAGGCACCGGTGCCGTCCGGCAGGGCGTCGCCCAGCGGCACGGGGCAGGTGATGTCGGTGATGTCGGTGACGGCCACCGCGCCTTGGGCGGGGGCGGTCCCGTAGGTGCGGCCCATGCACTTGACCACTGCGGGGGGAAGGGTCACCTCGTCCGCTCCCGAAACCATCGGCGGGCCCGACGACAGGGCACAGGCGGCATGGTCATCCGGGTTGACCTGGTCCATCATCCCACTATCACTCTCAGTTGCATCGCACACTCTCAGAGTAACCATAGCGCGCCCGAAACCTCTACCCCGACCCCTTCCGGCATCCGACAGTCCGCCAGAAGCCGGAGGCACGCAGTGACGACCGCGTCACACTCCGGGAGCCATGGACCACCGAGTGCTGTTCGAGGAAATCACCCACGCGGCCGCACCGGGCAGTGCCGACCGCGCGCTCCGCACAGAGTCCGGCGAGGCGACCGGCCGGCGGAGGCGGACCCCACCTTCGGGAGTCCGGCCTCACGCCGGCCCGGGGCCCGTGGGACGGGTGGGTCAGTCGCAGTCGTTGCAGATCGGCTGGTTGTTCTTGAGGCGGGCGAGCCTGCTGCGGTGGTGGACGAGGAAGCAGTTGGCGCAGGTGAACTCGTCGTTCAGCATGGGCTGGACGGCGACGGTGAGTTCCTCGCCGGAGAGGTCGGCGCCGGGCAGCTCCGATCCGTCGGCGGCTTCCAGGGCGTCGACGGCGTCGATGGCGGAGGCCGCCTTGTCGCTGCGATGGGCCTTCAGCTCCTCGATGCTGTCCGTCGAACTGTCGTCGTCGGTCTTGCGCGGAGCGTCGTAATCGGTTGCCACAGATGGTCCTGTCGTTGTGATCGAGCCGGTCGCCGCCGAAGCCGACCACCAGCACCGGGTGCCTCGTCCTGGTCCGGGGTGCGGTACCCCGCTGACGTCATGTCCGCAGTGATGTGCGGAGTGTAGTTGACCTGGCGGCCGTGGAGACCAGGGTGCGGCATGAGCTCCGACCACGGCCAGTTCCCGCGCCGCACCTGAGAGGCGGGCGGAGCCTCCAACGCGGCTAGGATCCGCAAGGTTGAGACGGTTGAGCGAACGGGGGCGCGACGGTGGCAGAGGGCAATGACGATCGGGAGTCGGCCCGATCGGGGCGCCTGCGCGGGCTCCCGTTCGGCCTGATGATCGGGGCCGGCGCGCTGGTTCTGGCGGGTATCGGCGGGTTTGGGCTCCGAGGTGGTCACACTCCGGCCGCCGCACCCGTGCGGGAGCCTGCCGGCCTCACCCCCACAGTCGGCCCGTTCCCCAGCGTGAGCCCGACCCCGAGCTCCGAACCGAGCCTCTCCCCCAGTGCCTCACCGGAGCCGGTCCGGTCACCGACCCCTCCGCAGCCGGCGCGGGCGACAACCCGTACGCCTGCGCCTGCGGCGACCCCGAAGCCGTCCACGACTCGCCGTGCGGGCACCGACCCGGGGCCCCGGCCGACGATCAGCTACGTCCCGGCACGTCCCACCACGTGCCCACCCGGTCAGGTCGCGCCGCCCGGCAGCGGTACGTACTGCGTCACCGTGCAGACCGGCACGCCGATCCCCCGGACGTCCCCGCCCGGACCCCCTGCCGGCTGAGGTCGCCCGCCGGCCCGTCCGTCCGGCTGCCTGTCCCGGCCGCTGGCAGTGGCGGGCCGTCCGGGCGATCGGCGTGCCGGTCTGCACGGAGTCCGCTGTCGCCGTGCCCGACCTGCTCGCCGTGGCCGGCGTCAGCGGCCGAGCATCGCGAGTACCGCGCGGCGCGGCAGCAGGCGGGCCGCCAGGGCGAAGAGGGAGTTCGCCGTGCCGGGGACGACGGTCGGACGGGTCCTGCGGTGCAGCGCGCGCAGGGCAGTGGCGACCACTGCCTCGGGGGTCTGGAGCAGGGCCTTCGGGACGTCCCGGTTGCGCGCGGCGGCCGACTCGGTGGCGGTCGGTCCTGGGCAGACGGCCATCACATGGACGCCGTACGGCCGTTGCTCGTGCCAGAGGGCTTCGGAGAGGGCGGTGACGAGGGCCTTTCCCGCGCTGTAGACCGCGAGGCCCGGGGTCGGGGCGTACCCGAGTGTGGACGAGACGTTGACCAAGGCGTCCCCCCGGCGGGCGCCGGCGAGGAAGGCGTGCGCCAGGGTGACGACGGCCTCGCAGTTGAGTCGCAGGGCGGCCACCGCCGCCGGCGCGGCGGTGTGGACGAAGGGGCCGTGGTGGGCGACGCCGGCGTTGTTGACCAGAAGGTCGACGTGACGGCGGGTCAGTTCGCCGGCGACCAGGGCCAGTCCGTCGGCGGTGGTGAGGTCGGCGACCAGATGACGGTGGCCGGGGCCGAGTTCGTCGAGGAGGGCGAGCAGCCGGTCCTCGCGCCGGGCCACGGCGGTGACGGTCCAGCCTTCGGCGGCCAGTCGACGGGCGAAGGCGCGGCCGATCCCGGTGCCGGCCCCGGTGACCAGGGCGTGGCGCGCGCTCACCTCTCGGCCTGCGGCACGGTGCCGGGGGCCAGCAGGAAGGAGCCCTTCTCCATGACGGCCTGGCGCTGGGTGTTCTGGAAGGCGGCGATCCGCCACCGGCCGTCGGCCTCGCGGACCAGGGTGTACGTCTGGACCTTGGTCAGCTCCCCGGGCCTTGCGCCCGTGTAGGTGTCGCCCCGGCTGGTGACCAGGGCCGCGTCGTCGCCGAGGAACCGGATGCCGAGGACGGAGTCGGCCAGCCGGGTGCCCTTGAGGAAGCCGCCGAACAGGGCGCGGTGCGCCCCGGTGATGTCGGCGCGGCCCTGGTAGTGGGTGCCGATGTAGGTGGTGTACGTGGCGTCCTGGGTGAAGAGCCGGCCGTAGGCGTCGGCGTCCGCGTCGCCCCAGGCCCGGCTCAGGTCGGACAGCACCGCGCAGACCGCGTCGCGGTCACCCGCCCCGGCGGCTTGGACCTCGGCGCAGGTGGCCGTGCCGGTGACCTTGACGTCGGAGGCGGCGGACAGCCAGAGGTAGCCGCCGCCGGCGGTCAGGCCAAGGGTGAGCGCGGTGGCGACGAGGACCCGCTTGACGGTTCGCCGGCGGGACCTGCCGGGACGCGGTGGGGTGGTGTCGGTGCTGGCGGGCGCGGTGAGCTGGGCGGTGGGCATCGGAGGTCTCCGTAAGTTCGGGGCGGAAAGGGTGCCAGGGGCGGTGCAGGTGGCGCGGGCGGTGCGGGTCACCGGCGCTCGGCCACCGGGACCAGCCCCGGGGCGAGCCGGTGGGACACGGCCTCCGTCAGTGGCCTGCGCCTGGTGTTCTGGAAGGCCGCAATCCGCCACTCGCCGTCGGCCCCGAGCACGAGCGTGTACGTCTGGATCTTGCTGAGCTTCGCGGGCCGGCTGCCCTTGTAGGTGTCGCCGCGGCCGCTCACCACCGCCACGCCGGGGGCGGGGAAGCGGATCGCCAGGGTCTCGTCGGCCAGTCTGGTGCCCTTGGCGAAGCCGTCGAACAGGGCGCGGTGGCTGGCCACGATGTCGTGGCGCCCCTGGTAGAAGGTGCCGACGTACGTGACGTAGGTGGCGTCCTCGGTGAACAACTCGCCGTACATCTCGGCGTCCTGGCGCCCCCAGGCGTCGACCAACCGGTTCAGCACAGCCTGGACGGCGACGGACTCGCTGGTGGACTGCATGACGGACCACTCCCCTTTGGTTAGACTGAAGCAGATGCTGTTCACATGCAGTATCTGCATGCGTGCAGATATTAAAGTAGAGGGAGATCCGGGCAATGGCAACAGGCGACGGCGCGGGAGCGCACACGGTCTTCCGGCAGTACCTGGACGCGGTCGGACTCCAGGGGCTCGCCAGCGCGGAGGCAGCCGGCCTGCACACCTCGGAGTGGTACGCCCTCAGCCTCATCACCCTGGAGGGGGGCCTGTCCTCCGGTGAGCTCTCCGCCCGCACCGGGCTGACCACCGGGGCGACCACCCGGTTGATCGACCGGCTCGAACGGGCAGGCTACGCCCGGCGCACTGCCGACCCGGCGGACCGGCGCCGCGTCATCGTGGAGCCCGTGCCGGACGCGTTGGACCGGGTCGAGGACGTGGTCGGCCCGGCCCGCCGGCACATCGCGGCGCTGATCGGCAGCTACCCGCCGGAGCAGCAGGCGGTGCTCTTCGACTACTTCGCCCGCGCCGCACCCGCATTCCGGGCAGCCACCGAGGAGATCCGCGGCAAGGCTGCGCCCCGGCGCGGCAAGTCCCGCGCCGGGGCCGAGGACTGACGGTTGATCAGCCGGAGGTCACCCCGGTCCAGGCGGCCGGGACGTGGCCGAGGCGGACCCGCTGGGGGTGATCGCCGACCGCGACGGTCGCCGACCGCAGGCCGGTGGCGAAGTCGATCGCGGTGACCTGGTCGGCGCCGCTCTCGGAGATCACGCAGGACCGCCCGTCGCCGCTCACGGTCGCCCAGTACGGCTTCGCGGCGGGCACCAGCGGCCCTTCCTGCAGGGTGGCCCGGTCGATCACGGTCGCGTAGTCGTCCATGGTGCCCGCCACGCACAGCTTGTCGCCGGCCGGGCTGACCGAAAGCCCGTGGTGCCGCGAGTCGTTGACCCAGGTGGTGCGGTCCTCGCTGGTGGCGGGGTTCTTCGGCAGCGTCTTCACCCGGGTGATCCGGTCGGCTGCGACGTCGTACTCGACCAGGCCGTTGAAGAAGGAGACCTGGAAGTAGAGCGCCGACCCGTCGGGGGTGAAGACGGCGGGCCGGACGGCGTCGGAGAGATCGGAGCGGCCGAAGGCATCCAGCCGTTCGCGCATGTCGATCACCTTGACCGGGGCGAGGGTGTCGGCGTCGACCACGGTGATCCGGCGGTCGCCCTTCGTCCAGTCCAGCCACGGGGCGTCCAGCGCGGTGTTGACCTCGCCGATCGACATGTTCCAGATCCGTCGGCCACCCTCGGCGAAGAGGTTCTCGTGCGGCTTGTCGCCGGTGCGGAAGGAGCCGAGCTCCGTACCCGTCCGGATGTCCAGGACGTGCACGGTGTTCGAGGTGGAGGCGGAGACCGCGACCCGGGTGCCGTCGGGGGAGACCGCCATGTGATCGGAGCGGTAACCCGACACGGGGAAGCGCCAGTTGATCCGGCCGCTGCCGAGGTCGATGGACACCACGTCGGCGAAGCTCGGACGCGAGACCACCACCGACGAGCCGTCCGGCGTGGAGTACATGTCGTCGACGAACTGGTCGTGGCCCTCGCCGGGGCCCAGCCGGATGCCGAGGAAGTAGGCGAGCTTCACCGGGTTGAGGTAGATCTCGGTGAGGCGCTGGTCCCGGTCCGGGACGACGTTCACCCGGCCGATCCTGGCCAGGTCGCCGCCGGAGCGGATCACGTCGGCGGTGCCGTCCCAGTTGTTGCCGACGAACATCACCTCCCGCAGTGGCGGCGCCGTGCCCTGCGGGCCGCCGGTGCCCGCAGCGGCGCCGGTGCCGGTGACCAGCAGGCCGAGCGCGGCGGCGAGGGCGCCGAGGGTTCGGACGTGCCGGGAACGCCTGGAACGGATGGGGGACATCGCGGCTCCTTCGCCGATGCACACAGAAGTCTGAAAAGACTGATAGTCAGATTGGCGCTACTCGACGGTAGGGAGCCCGCGGCGCCCCTGGCAAGACCCCGGTAGGCGACAATCGGCAGGGGACGGCGGAGGGTTGGGGCAGTGGGACTGGCCACGGGTACGTATGGCGGCAGGTCGGCACAGGAGCGGCGGACCGAGCGGCGGGAGCGCTTCCTGGCCGCCGGGCTGCAACAGTTCGGCGACCGGCCCGGCTACCGGGCGGCCTCGGTGACGGGGCTGTGCGAGGCGGCCGGGCTGTCGACCCGTCAGTTCTACGAGGAGTTCCGCAATCTGGAGGACGTGCTCGCGCAGCTGCACCTGCTGGTCAACGACCGGACCGAGCTGGCCGTGCTCCGGGCGCTCGGCGACGCGGCCGGTCGCACCTTCGAGCAGCGCATCGGCGCCGTGCTGCGGGCCTACGTCACCGCGGCCACCGAGGACCGGCGGCGGCTGCGGATCGCGTTCGTCGAGATCATCGGCGTCAGCGAGGAGCTGGAGCGCCAGCGGCTGCTCCGGCGCTCGCGCTGGGTGCAGCTGATCGTGGCCGAGGCGGAGGCGGCCGTCGCCCGGGGCGAGGCCGCGCCGCGGAACTTCAGGATCGCCGCGACGGCGTTCATCGGCGCGGTCAACGGGCTGCTGCACGACTGGACGGCCGGTCAGTTCGAGGCCACCCTCGACCAGGTGATCGAGGAGCTGGTCACCCTGCTGCTCGGCGCCGTCCGCCCGCCGGTTCGGCCGGACAGCTCCCGGTAGTCCTCCGGCCCGCCCGCACCGGGACGGCCAGTGGCCGTCCGCCTGACAGCGGGTCAGGCGATGGCGACCGCTGGGACCGCTACCACTACGCCCGCGTCGTCGTCCTGGTCACCGTCTTCACCCTGCCGGCCACCGCCCTCGCCTGAACCCGCGAGCCGCCGCCCGCCGGTCAGGCGTTCAGCACGCCGGTCCCGAGCAGGCCGAAGAGGAGCAGGCCGATGACGATCCGGTAGATCACGAAGACGTTGAACGAGTGCTTGGCGACGTACTTCAGCAGCCAGGCGATCGAGGCGTACGCGACCACGAAGGAGACCGCGGTGCCGACCACCAGCGGCAGGGTGCCGGTCCCGCTGCCCAGGGCGTCCTTCAGCTCGTACAGGCCGGCGCCGGTGAGGGCGGGGATGCCGAGGAAGAAGGAGAGCCGGGTGGCGGCCACCCGGTCGAGGTCGAGCATCAGACCGGCGGACATCGTCGCACCCGAGCGCGAGAAGCCGGGGAAGAGCAGCGCCAGGATCTGCGCCGAGCCGACGATCATCGCGTCCTTGAACGAGGTGTCGTCCTCGCCGCGCTTGTGACGACCCATCTGGTCGGCCGCCCACATCACGCCGCTGCCGACGATCAGGGAACCGGCGACCACCCAGAGCGAGGCCAGCGGACCCTTGATCAGCGACTTGGCCCCCAGGCCGACCACGACGATCGGGATCGTGGCGTAGATGACCCACCAGGCGAACTTGTAGTCGTGGTGGTACCGCTCCTCGCGGTTCACCAGGCCGCGCCCCCAGGCGGAGACGATCCGCACGATGTCCTTGAGGAAGTAGAGCAGCACGGCGGCGATCGCCCCGACCTGGATGACGGCGGTGAAACCGACCACGGAGGTGTCGTCCACCGGGATGCCCATCAGCCCCTCGGTGATCTTCAGGTGGCCGGTCGAGGAGACCGGCAGGAACTCGGTCACCCCCTCCACGATGCCCAGGACAACCGCCTGTCCGACAGTGATCGCGCTCACGTGCACCCTTCCCAAGGACATCGGGCAAACAGGCAGGAGACCGACATGTCGGCACTCCGCCCCTCACATGCGTCTACAGGAATGTAGACGTGCGCGGCGCCGCCGTCCAATCGCCCCGGGCGGCCGGGTTGCTCCGGAACGTACGCGCCCGTGGGTACCGTGAGAGCCCGGTCACCACGCATCCGTGACGCCCCCTCAGGACCCGAGGACGCCCATGCCCGCACCGACCCCACCCCGACCCGGCGGCCCCTCCCCCAGGATCGAACCGGTCCCGCCCGACACCTGGCAGGAGATCGCCCGAACGCTCCCGCTCACCGTCCCCGGCCCGGCGGACGCCCCGCTGAACGTCTTCACGGTGCTGGCGCGCCACCCCGAACTGTTCCGCACCTGGGTGGGGTTCGCGGGCACCCTGCTGCTCACCGGTCAACTCCCGGCCCGCGCACGCGAACTCGCGATCCTCCGCACCGCCCACCGGTCCGCCTGCACGTACGAGTGGGCGCACCACGTCCCCCTCGCCCGCGCGGCCGGCCTCAGCGAGGAGGCCATCGCCTCCCTCAACTCCCCAGCCCCGGACGGCCGCTGGGACGGCGAGGACCTGCTCGTCCTGCGCGCAACGGACGAGATCCACGACCTGGGCGAGCTCACCGACCACACCTGGGACGCCCTGCGCCGGCTGTACGACGACCGGCAACTCATCGAACTCGTCATCCTCGTCGGCCAGTACCGGATGCTCGCCGCCACCCTCCGCACCCTCCGAGTCCCCCTGGAGGACTGACAGTGATGATGTTCACGAGCGTCTTCTGGGCGGGGTCTGACTCAAGGACTGACTGACCCCGGGTCCTCAACAGGATCTGTCGGCGAGGAGCTGGCACCCGGCGGCCGCCCGGTGCAACCTCATCCCTGCCCGGCCGAGGCGCCCCACCCGGGTTCGGGGCGGCGGCCGCCGGGCGGCAGGGCGAACACCGCCAGGCCACGCCACACCAGTTCTATGGCGGCGCCCGTGGTTACCGGCGGGTCAGCAGGCACACGCGTACTCGTGGTCGGCGTCGCAGTCGCAGCAGTGGAAGCCCTCGACCACGTACCCGCACGCCTCGCAGCCGAAGTCGAAGTCCGCCAGGTGCTCGTCGTGCTCGTCCGTGTCCGCGCTGTCGGCGGCGCTGCGCCGCTGCGCGAGGAGGTCGACGGCGGCCTTGTAAGTGGTGATGTCCTCGTTACCCTCGAAGATGTCGCGCAGGAGGATGCGCTCGCCCTTGTCCGGGTGGTCGAGCAGCGCGATCGCGTCGGTGTGCGTGAGCTTGTAGGTGCTCTTGATCGCGGCGAGTGCGCTCTTGCGGGCGTGGTCCTTCGGCATGACAGGTCCCTTCCAGGGCTGCGGCGATCCCGTGACCCGCCTCGCAGGAAGGCGTCGGCCGGAAGAGCGAAGGGTGAAACTGGCGGCTCAGCGCGGGGCACCTTCGGCCGCGTGCACGGGCCGGACGGTCGCCGGGCCTGGCGAGCCGGGCCCACGGTCACTGACCGCACGTACACGGTAGCGGACAGAGCCGACGGCGTTCAGCGGAACGCGGCCCCCGACCCGTGACGGCCCGGCGGAGCAGGGGCTGGAGTCCCGGCATGACCGACACCACCGCCTACGAACAGGCGCAGCAGAGCGTCCGGGTGCCGAGCCGGTGCTCGGTGCCGTGGGTGGGTGTGCCCGGAGCACGGTGCCACTCTGGCCTCCAGCGCCGAGCGGACCTGGTGCGCGGCCCCGTCCTGCCTGGAGACCTGGCCCTACGACCGGATGGAAGCGGCCTGCGTGGAGCCGGCCACCCACACCGTCGAGGCCGGGGACCGCGGCCGGTACATCGTCTGTGACGGCCACGCCCGCGCCGCCCGGATTCACATCGTCGGCGGCCAGGTCGTCCCCGGCGTGGCGTAGGCCGACCGATCCGGTGTGAGCGTCCAATAGCCTGGGGCAGGATTTCGGCGGCCCCTCAGGGTCGGCGTCCGCTCACCACCTCCGGCTGCCAGGCGTGTCCGCCGTGGACTTTTGCTTCCCTCGACGGTTCGGTACGGCCCCGGCATGGCGAACCATCAGCAACAGGCCTCGCCCTACGTGCCGATCCCCGGAACGGACCAACTCACCCGAGCCCTCACGGAGTTCGGGGAGGCCCCGGACGCGGCGGCCGGCCTGTCTGCGGTCCAGCTGGCGGGCAGGCTCGCGGGCTCGGCGGACGTCGCGGTGCTGGTGCTCGCGGTCGATCCGCAGACCCGGGAGGACCATATGCCTGACTGGATCCGCGGCTACGGCCAGGCGGTCTGCGGTCGTACGGAGACCTTCTCGGAGGAGAAGGATCGCTACCTGCTGGTCCTCGCGCTGAGGATCGGCATGTCGAGCGCGTTGCTCGGCACGGAGGCCCGCCATGGTGAGGGATCGGGCCGAGGGGGCAACTCTTGCGGGGTCGGCGGGTGCCGACCGGGACAGGCGCTGTGCCTCGGCGTCGACCTCGCCCGATGGGCGTTGGCGGCGTTGTCAGCTGCGGCGGCCAGCCCTGATTCCGCAGCGGGTGGACCAGTCGCCGGCGGGCAACAGCCGCTCTCCGCTCGCCTGCAAGACGACAAGCCGGCCGTCCTCGAAGCTGATCCGATCACCGACGGCCAGGAAGAGCGGTCCAGCTGGCTCGAAGGCGTAGCCGTTGTCGGCCTCAAGGTCCTCGACCAGCACCAACCGCGAGGTCGGTGTGGCCCCATCAGCAATCAGGCGCATGCCGAGATGCTCCCACGCGGCGCGGCGCCACGACAGGCCAATCCAGAAGGCCGACAAGCCGGAGGTCAAGGAACAAGCTCGGCACCTGTTCCTGATGCAGCCATGAAATGAGGATGATTGTGATGGTCTGGCGCACTGAGATTCCAGACCGAATAGCCCTTTTGGCCGTAGCGATCACTCGAACTCGATCACTCCTGAGGGGCACTTCGGGTGCTGGAGCAGGCCGGTCTCCGGTTTCCGGTGTAGATCTTGGTTGTGCGTTCCGATCTCGGCGTGTGCCGAGGATGTGAGACGCCGCGGGATTCAAAGTTCAAAGGATAAGGTTGTGAGGGCACTCAGATATCTGATCGCTCCGCTCGCCCTGGGCATGGCACTGATGGGGGTCGCTTCCTCTGCTGCGGTACCGGCGGATGTCACCAAGCTCGGGAACGCGGACAACGGAAGGACCGTCAATCTGACCGTCGACCAATACGCTGCCGTGCAACTCGGCGACGAAGCCGGGGATGGATATACGATCACGTATGGCGCCCCGACTTCCTCCGAGAAAGCTGTCGTCGCACTGGACGGTGAACAGGCGGGGAATTTTAAAGCCGCAGCGAAAGGCACCACCAACATCACCGCTGAGGCCACGTGCACGGAGTCGGACGAGGCGGCCGATCCGAAAAAGTGCCCGGATCCAGTCCCGGCATGGAACGTCACGATCACCGTGACTGATGTTGTGGCCCCCGAGTAAGTCGGGTAGCCGCTTGGGGAAAGCCGCCTCTGGCCATGCCTACGCCGTCGAGTGGATCCCTGGCCGGCCGGACCGGGTGCGGCGCCGATGCTGAGTTAGGTGTGGACCTGCCACCGTCGGCCTGCCTCAGCGCGAGCCAGCTCGGTCTCGTACTCGTCGGCGTCGAAGTGAAGCTCCAGCGGCCGCGTCGTCTCCATGTACGGAAGCTCCCAGTCCGACCACTGCACGACGTCCCCGGACCGCTGCACAACCACGGACAGGAAACCACAGCAGTCGCCTGTGCACTCGGGCTCCCCCAGCTCCACGCGTCGCGGCTCGCCGGTCGCATGCAGGGGACCGCAGCCATCGGGAAACAGCACATCAACTGCGTACGGGCCACGGCCTCCCGCCCCGACGGCGGCCTCCACGACGTCCTCGCCGTTGACCCAGAACCGCACCTGGGCGGCGAACCGGTGCCCGGGCGGTATCACCCTGATCTCAAGCTGATCGAGCATCAGGCCACCCTACGCCAGGACCGACACCGGCTTGCCGAGTCTCCTGCCGGCGCAGATCAGGTGTCAGGTGTAGTAGGGCGAGTCCAGGTCCACACTCGCGTCCTTGACGATGTCACCGTCGAACAGTCGCGTCGTTGCCGGGGCTCCGGCGCGGCGGGCTTCCTCGGCGAAGGGGCCCTGGGCGAAGGCGAGGGCGTTCTCGGCGCTGTCGAACTCGTAGAAGCCACCGATGGTGTGGGTGCCGATCCCGGACAGCCACGTCTTGCGGATCAGACCCGGCGCGGCCTTCAGCGCCACGTTGACCTGGTGCCAGTCGAACTGCTCGAACGGCACTGCCACCTGGATCTCGGTGTAGAGAAACGTCTTGCCCATCGCGAACCTCCGGTTTCGGGGCCTGTACGGCCCACGCCACTAGTACGTGCGTCCTAGCAAGGTGAGCATGGAGTAGGATGCTCGTACTAGTCAAGGGAGTGCGATGGCCGCGGACACGAAGTCCCGCATGATCAGCGCAGCGATCGGGCTGCTGCAACGCCATGGCCTGGCCGCGATGTCCTTCACCGACGTCCTGGCCGAGAGCGGGGCCGCACGCGGGGCGATCTACCACCACTTCCCCGGCGGCAAGCAGCAACTCGCGCTCGAAGCCGCCCGCCGCAACGGGGAGGACGTCCGAGGCCACCTGCACGCACTGCCCGCCCGCACACCACGCGAAGTCGTGGAGGCGTTCCTCGGCAGCGTCCGCCCCGTGGTGCAGGCATCCGCCGGGGGCGGCGGCTGCGCAGTAGCGGCGGTCACCGTCGACGGTGGTGCAGCCATTGCCGACCAGGGCAGCCTGCGCGCGGTCGCCGCCGAATCGTTCAGCGGCTGGGTCGGCGAGCTCACCGGAAAACTCACCCAGGCCGGCCTGGGCTCGTCCCAGGCCGCCGACCTCGCCACCCTCATGATCGTCACGCTCGAAGGCGCCCACATCCTCTGTCGCGCAGCGGGCAGCATCGCGCCGTTCGACAGCGCCGCCGCAGCCCTGCTCTCCGCCCTCCCGGGCTCGGGTTGACCCGGTGTCAGAGGTGAGCACCCGTCAGACCGACCTGCCCCGACCCCGTGCCCACACGGGGCCGTAAGCTGCGCCGATGACCGAGACCTTCTCCGACGCCTTCCTGCACGCCGCCGAGTACCACGCGGCCTGGGGCGTACAGCAGCTGGACATGATCGGCCAGGCGTTCCCCGCAGCGCCGTGGACGGCAGATCTAGACCAGTGCCGCTACGAGTCCGGCGGCCGAACCCTTCGGGTGGGGCTGCTGGGCAGCTACGACCTGGCCGAGCAGACTTGGCTGTGGGGCTGGGCCAACCCGGGGCTGCAAGGCAGTGAAGTGACCGCCGCCGCGGCGCGAATCCTCGAGTTCGGCCGGCGTCACGGCATCGAGGAGCTGCGGGAGGAGGGCGTGTCGCTGGCCCGTTTCGCCGATCCACGCCGCGCCGCAGAGGCGCTGGCCTTCCTCGGTATGGCGGTGCTCGGCGCGCCCGGCTACATCGGCCAGGAGGCCGGGCCGGAGACCCGGGTCTACTTCGTGCCGCAGGACCCGGAACTCCAGCCCGCGCGCCTGGACCCGGTCACCATGCCGCGCCATCTGCTCACCGGCGCACAGCTCTTCGCACGCTCGCCGCGACTGGTGGTCAGCGGCTGGTTCGCCCTGCACGGCGTCCCGGTGCAGGAGGCCGCCGACCGGATCACCGCGCAACTGCCCGGCGGGGGCGCCACGGTGGTCTCCTTCGACTCCGCCGGCCGGATCGCGGGCATCAACGCCGGACCGGTCTCCGCCCAGGCTTGATGCAGGCGTCGCCGGTGTGGCCGGCTCGGACGGTGGGCGAGGCCGTGGACGGGGATCTTCTGATGTCGCAGGAGCCGGAACCATGGGAGAGACGAACGCGAGGGACAGGTCGAGTTGACGCACGAGGACTTGCACGCCGGTGAACGCCCTACTCGGGCACGGTGCCTGCCCGAGCCGTGGATGTGCGGTGTCTTCCACGTCGACGGCAGCCTGAGGGACATCCGGGTCCTCGACACGACCCGCGTCGAGTGGATCGCGGTCCTCGAACACCTGCGCGCGGTAGCCGACGAGACCGAGGTGGAACACCCCTACCTCCAGCTCGATCCCGCGCGTCCCGCCATCGCCGACCTCTTCCGCGTCTGGGCGGACGAGCCGGAGGGCGAGGGATCGAGCTTTGCCTTCCGGGCCCGCTTCGGCGCCGTGTGGTTCTTCGCCCTGCCCTACGACGAGGAGGAGATCGAGTTCTCCGTCTGGCCCGACCACGTCCTCGACGGGGCGGGGGTGACCGCTGTCCTGCGGTTCCTGGCCGAGGTCGCGACGGCCAGTCAGCGACGGTCCTTGCTGACCGCCGAGGTCGTCCGGTACGACCCTCGGCTGCCGACGCTGATCTCCCACGACCCGGTCACCGGGCTCACTTCCCACCTCTGACAGGGGTGTCGGGGAACCGGCCCGGCCTCGACCGAGCCCCCGTCAGCCAGGGGTCACGGAGGTCCGGTCGGTACGGTAGCCGAGGTGGCTGGTGACCGCGATCACGCCGTCCACTCCGCGGCACAGCCGCTCGACGACCGGCAGCAGGCTCCGGTACTCGACGGTGCCGCGGAGGGTCACCTCGCCCTCGTGCACCAGGACCTCGATCGCGCCGGCGGGGATGCCCATGGTGCGGGCCAGGACCTCGCCCTGGATCTCCTCGCGGATCGCGCGGTCGTGCCGCAGGAAGACCCGTAGCAGGTCGCTCCGGCTGACGATCCCGATCAGGCGACCCGCCTCGTCGGTCACCGGAAGTCGCTTGAGGTGGTTGCGGTGCATCAGGCGGGCGGCCTCCACCACGGTCCACTCGGGCCTCGCGCACACGGCCGGGCTGGTCATGAGCCCGTCGGCCGTGGTGGCCCGGCTCGTGGTCCGGTCGGCGGGCGAGAGGCATGGGGTGAGCAACAGCCCGGCGGAATCCTCCTCGGCGGCTTCGTTGAGCAGCAGGTCCGCCTCCGAGACCAGGCCGACCGGGCGGTCCTGCTCGTCGACGACGGGCACGGAGGTGATGTCGTGTGCGGCCAGGAGCGCGGCGATCTCCTTGAAGCCGGTGTCGGGCCGCACATGGACGACGGCGGAGGTCATCAGTTCTCCCACGATCCGGTGTCGCATCGCCGGTCTCCTCTCATGAGCACCGGCCGGCCTCGGGTGTCGGGCCGTCCGGTGCGGATTCGGTACGCAGGGTGGTGGTTCGCCCCGGCGCGGTCGCGAGGCAGGTGCCCTGTCGGGTGTCTCCACCATCCGGCCCGCGGTCGCGCCGGCGAAGGGCCGAGCGGGCCAAGGTCCCGGGACCCTCGTACCGCCGCAAGGGACCAACGGCCCGCAGACCCGCACCCCCGGCCGGCCCGAGACTTCCGGTGGCGGCCTCGACGAAGTCCGTTCCCTGCAAGACAGTTGACCAAGGAGAGCAAGCCATGGCCGTTCACCACGCACCCACCTCACGCTTCACCCGGCTCGGGGCGACGCTCCGGCACGGCGTCGCCCACCGGCCCCGGGTCTCGGCGGACACCGCCACGGTCGCCGTCGCCGCGACCCGCGCCCTCGCCGTCGCACGGGTCGGCCTGGGCTTCGTCTTCCTCTGGGCCTTCCTCGACAAGGCCTTCGGCTGGGGATACGCCACCCCGGACGCGCGGTCCTGGGTCAACGGCGGCTCACCCACCAAGGGCTTCCTCAGCCGGGTCTCCGCCGGTCCGCTCCAGTCCGTCTTCCACGACCTGGCCGGCCAGGCCTGGGCCGACTGGCTGTTCATGCTCGGCCTGCTCGGCATCGGTCTCGCCCTCACCGCCGGCGTCGCACTGCGCGTCACCGCCGTCGGCGGCACCCTGCTGATGGCCCTGATGTGGGCGGCCGAGTGGCCGCCCACCCGTCACCTGGCCGACGGTACGGCCAGCGGGTCCACCAACCCGGTCACCGACTACCACCTGATGTACGCCCTGCTCCTGATCGTCCTGGCCGCGACCGGCGCGGGCGCGACCTGGGGCGCGGGCCGCCGTTGGGCCGACCTGCCGGTCGTCCGGGGCCACGCGTGGCTCCGCTGACCACGGCTCACCCGAGGTGGCGGGCACCGGCCCTGACGGTCGGTGCCCGCCACCTCGTCCGTGGACGTCGACCGGTCCCTCAGTCGAGTGCCAGGGTGAACCAGACCGTCTTCCCCGTCGCGGTCGGGCGGGCCCCCCAACCGGAGGCGAGCGACTCGACCAGGGACAGGCCCCGACCGTCCTCGCTGCCACAGTCGGCCGGCCGGGGAACCGGCAGCGAGGGGCTGGTGTCCGAGACCTCCATCGTCAGCTCCCGGGCCGTGCGGTGCAGCCGTAGTCCGATCGGTCCGCGCGCGTGCCGGACCGCGTTGGCGATCAGCTCGGAGCCGAGCAGGCAGGTGGTGTCCTCGACCTCGGGGCAGGCCCACTCCTGGAGGGTCGCCCGCAGGAACCGGCGCCCGAGGGACGCCGACGAGGGGAGCGCGGGCAGGTCCACGGAGGCGGTCGCCAGCGGCGGGGCCGGCAACTGGGCCAGCAACAGGGTCACGTCGTCCGAGTACCGGTCCGTCCCGGGCAGCATCGCCCGGAGCACCCGGTCGGCGACCACCTCCAGATCGGGGGTACGGACGAAGGCACGCCCCAACTCGTCCGCCAGCGCGGAGATCTGGACACCGAGGTCGCTCTCGGGGGTCTCCACCAGACCGTCCGTGTAGAGGACCAGGGTGGAGCCGGGCGGGACGGTCAGAGTCGCCTGCTGGTGCGGGACGTCGCCCACTCCGAGCGGGACGCTGACCGGCGCGACGAGTTCGCGCACCGTGTTGTCCGGCGAGACCAGCAGGGCCGGCAGGTGGCCGGCCGAGCAGATCGCCACCTCGCCGGCGTGCGGGTCGATCACCAGGTAGCAACAGGTGACCAGTTGGTCCGGCAGGTCGGCGACCACCGCGTCCAGCGCCTGCATCAGCTGTCGCGGCGGCATGCCCGTCTTGGCCAACGCGTGGGCGGCCGAGCGGAGTTGCCCCATCACCGCGGCGGCCTCCAGCCCTCGGCCCATCACGTCGCCGACGATGACGCCGATCCGCCCCGCCCCGAGCGGCACCAGGTCGAACCAGTCGCCGCCGACACCGGCCCCCTCGGTCGAGGCCAGGTACCGGCTCGCGGTGCGCATCCCGGGGATGTCCGGCGGTGAACCCATCAGGCTGCGCTGCAGAGTGAGCGCGATGTGCCGCTGCTGCTGGTAGAGCCGGGTCAGCTCCAGTTCGGCCCGCTTGCGGTCCGCGACGTCGCGGACGATCGCCGAGGCACCGCAGATCGCGCCGTACTGGTCGCGGGTCGGCCACAGGGTGACGTCCACGTCGAGCAGTTGGCCGGCCGCGGCGAGCCGGAGCGACTCGTGGTTCTCCACCCGCTCGCCCCGCGCGAGCCGCTCCAGCAGGGCGGTCACCTCGTCCTTGAGATCGGGCGGGGCCAGTGTCCCGATGTGACGCCCGATCACCTCCTCCGGGCTGTAGCCGTACAGGCGGTGGGCGGCGGCGTTCCAGTAGGTGATCCGGCCGTCCAGGGTGTGGGTGATGATCGCGTCCTGCGAGGACTCGACCAGCGTCGCCAGCTCGCTGATCCGCACCTCCGCCGCCTTGCGATCGCTCACGTCCCGGATCGCGGCCGAGACCAGCAGGCCGTCGCCGGTCTCCAGCGGGCTCAGGCTGATCTCGACCGGGAACTCGGTACCGTCCCGACGCAGCCCGTACAGATCGAGCCCGGAACCCATCGGCCGGGTCCGCCGGGTGACGGTGTATCCGCTGCGGTGCTGCGGGTGGTGAGCGCGGAAGCGTTCGGGCAGCAGGGCTTCCACCGGCCTGCCGAGCAACTCCTCCCGGCGGTACCCGAACAGCGCCTCGGTCTGTGCGTTGACCAGCCTGATCACGCCGCGGTCGTCCACGATCACCATCGCGTCCGGCGCGGACTCCAGCAGCCCCCTGAACCGCCGCTCGGCGGCGCGCAGTTCGTCCATGTCCCGGTCCGACGCGCTCTGCCGGGGAACCGCCGTCTCCGCCCCTCCTCGATCCATGGAACCGTCCACCTGGTGGTTGCGAGGGGTGACCATGGCATATGACCGTACTGAGGACGCGAGCCGGGGGGCCGGGAAAGCGAGAATCCGCGCAGATCAGACCGTATCGGCTCGCTCCTGATCGTTCCCGATCGTCTGGATGTCAGATGGCGTTCAGGCCGTGGCCGGTGAAGACGGCGCGGGCGGTGGTGACCTGTTCGGGGGTCGGTGTGGGGGTGTCGGCGAGCGCGAAGTCCTGGCCGAGGGCTTCGTACTTGGCGGTGCCGAGCTTGTGGAACGGCAGCACGTCGACGCGGGAGACGTTGCCGAGCGAGGCGGCGAAGCCGGCTACGCCCTCGACGTTCTCCACCGGGTCGGTCAGTCCCGGCACCAGCACGAACCGCACCCAGACCTCCTTGCCGAGGTCGGCGAGCCGCCGGGCGAAGTCCAGGGTCGGGTCCAACTGCCGCCCGGTGACTCGGCGGTAGAGCTCGCGGTCCCAGGACTTGATGTCCAGCAGCACCAAGTCGACGTCGGCGAGGAGGGCGTCGGTGGCGCGGGTGCCGAGGAAGCCGGAGGTGTCCAGTGCGGTGTGCAGGCCGAGTTCGTGCTTGAAGCGGTGGAACAGCTCGCCGGCGAAGACCGGCTGGAGCAGGGGTTCGCCGCCGCTGATGGTGGCGCCGCCGCCGGAGGCGCGGATGAAGGTGGTGTACTTCGCGGCCTCGGCCACCACCTCGTCGGCGCTGGTGCGTTTGCCGTTGCGCATTTTCATGGTGTCGGGGTTGTGGCAGTAGAGGCAGTTCAGGGGGCAGCCGGCGAGGAAGGTGACGAAGCGGGTGCCGGGTCCGTCCACCCCGGTGGAGAGGTCCCAGGAGTGCACCGAACCCGTGACGGTCCGGGGCGGCCCGAGCGGGATGGTGATACCGAGATCGACGGCCATGGCGAATCCTCCTGACGCCGGCTACAGCGAGCTGTGGAAGGTGCGGTTGAGGACGTCGAGTTGTTGTTCGCGGGTGAGGCGGACGAAGTTGACGGCGTAGCCGCTGACGCGGATGGTCAGCTGGGGGTAGTTCTCGGGGTGTTCCATGGCGTCGAGGAGGGTGTCGCGGTTGAGGACGTTGACGTTCATGTGGAAGCCGTTGGAAGCGATGTAGCCGTCGAGTACGCCGGCGAGGTTGGTGATGCGTTCGGCGGGGGTGCGGCCGAGGGCGTCGGGGGTGACGGTGTTGGTGAGTGAGATGCCGTCCTCGGCGTCCTGGTAGGGCAGTTTGGCGACGGAGAGGGCGCTGGCGATGTAGCCGTGGCTGTCGCGGCCGTTCATGGGGTTGGCGCCGGGGGAGAAGGGTTCGCCGGTGCGGCGGCCGTCGGGGGTGTTGCCGGTCTTCTTGCCGTAGACGACGTTGGAGGTGATGGTGAGCACGGACTGGGTGTGTTCGGCGCCGCGGTAGGTGGGGTGTTTGCGGATCTTGCGCATGAACTCCTCGACCAGCCAGACGGCGATCTCGTCGGCGCGGTCGTCGTTGTTGCCGTAGGCGGGGTAGTCGCCTTCGATGAGGTAGTCGGTGACCAGGCCGGTGTCGTCGCGGACGGGGGTGACCTTGGCGTACTTGATGGCGGCGAGGGAGTCGGCGGCGACGGAGAGGCCGGCGATGCCGCAGGCCATGGTGCGGCGGATGTCGCGGTCGTGCAGGGCCATCTCGATGCGTTCGTAGGCGTACTTGTCGTGCATGAAGTGGATGACGTTCAGTGCGTGCACGTACGTCTGGGCGAGCCATTCCATCTGCTGGTCGAAGCGGGCCAGCACCTCGTCGTAGTCCAGCACGTCGGAGGTGATCGGGCCGGATGCGGGGCCGACCTGGGCGCCGGACTTCTCGTCGCGGCCGCCGTTGACCGCGTAGAGGAGGGTCTTGGCGAGGTTGACGCGGGCGCCGAAGAACTGCATCTGCTTGCCGACGGCCATCGCGGAGACGCAGCAGGCGATGGCGGTGTCGTCGCCGAAGCGCGGGCGCATCAGTTCGTCCGACTCGTACTGCACGCTGGAGGTGTCGATCGACACCTGGGCGCAGAACTCCTTGAATCCCTGGGGTAGTTGCGGGGACCAGAAGACGGTCATGTTCGGTTCGGGGGCGGGGCCGAGGTTGTAGAGGGTCTGGAGGTAGCGGAAGGAGCTGCGGGTGACCAGTGGGCGGCCGTCCTGGCCGATGCCGCCGATGGACTCGGTCACCCAGGTCGGGTCGCCGGAGAACAGTTCGTCGTATTCGGGGGTGCGCAGGAAGCGTACGATCCGCAGTTTGATGATGAAGTCGTCGACCAGTTCCTGGGCCGTCTGCTCGGTCAGCAGTCCGCTGTCGATGTCGCGTTGGAGGTAGACGTCGATGAAGGTGGAGGTCCGGCCCAGTGACATCGCGGCGCCGTTCTGCTCCTTGACCGCTGCCAGGTAGGCGAAGTACAGCCACTGGATCGCCTGGCGGCCGGTGCCGGCCGGGCCGGAGATGTCGTGGCCGTAGGAGGCGGCCATCTGCTTGAGTTCGCCCAGCGAGCGGATCTGCTCGGCGAGTTCCTCCCGCTCCCGGATGGTCTCCTCCAGCAGGGCCGGGTCGCCGGGCATCGCGTCCAGCCCGGCCTTCTCCGCCAGTTTGGCCTCGATCAGCCGGTCCACCCCGTAGAGGGCGACCCGGCGGTAGTCGCCGATGATCCGCCCCCGCCCGTACGCGTCGGGCAGGCCGGTGACGATGCCGGCCTTGCGGGCGGCCCGGATGTCGGGGGTGTAGGCGTCGAACACGCCCGCGTTGTGGGTCTTGCGGTACTGCGTGAACACCTTCTCCAGCTCCGCCGACACCGGGTAGCCGTACGTCTCCAGCGCGCCGGCCACCATCCGCCAGCCGCCGTAGGGCATGATCGCCCGCTTCAACGGCGCGTCCGTCTGCAGACCCACGATCAGGTCCAGCTCCCGGTCGATCCACCCCGGCGCGTGCGCCGTGATCGTCGACGGGACGTCGTACGCCACGTCCAGGACGCCCTTGGCTCGCTCCTGCGGGAACAGGTCGGTGATCTTCTCCCACACCGCCGTGGTCCGCCCGGTCGGGCCCGCCAGGAAGGAACTGTCACCCAGGTAGGGGGTGTAGTTCTGCTGGATGAAGTCCCGGACGTCGATGGCATCCCGCCACAACCCGCCCTTGAAACCCTCCCAGGCCCCGCCCCGCGTCTTCTCGATGTGCTGGGTGCTCATGGTGTGCTGCTCCCGCTCTTCGTGGTTCCGAGCCCTACGCCTACATTGTGAAACGATTCACAAAGTCACATGGGCTCGGAAAGTCCTGATTCGAATGGACCTTCGTCCCGGCTCAGATGTGGTCCCCGTAGTAGGCCTGGCGCATGAGTTGCTGCATGTCGGCGAGCATCGGCATCCGGGGGTTGGCCGGGGCGCACTGGTCCTCGTAGGCGTACATCGCCTGCTGCGGGAGGGCGTCCAGGAAGGCGCTCTCGTCGACGCCGGCGTTCTTGAAGGACTGCGGGATGCCGACCCTGTCGCGCAGCTGCTCCACCGCGTGGGCCAGTGATTCGACGCCCTGCTCGGGGGTGTCGGCGGGCAGGCCGAGCATCCTGGCGATCTGCTGGAAGCGCTCGGGGGCGACGTAGCTCTGGTACTTGGGCCAGCTGGTCACCTTGGAGGGGGCGGCGCCGTTGTAGCGGATCACGTGCGGCAGCAGGATGGCGTTGGTGCGGCCGTGCGCGACGTGGAAGGTGGCGCCCAGGGTGTGTGCCATGGCGTGGACGATGCCCAGGAACGCGGAGCCGAAGGCCATTCCGGCGATGGTGCCAGCGTTGTGCATCTTCTCCCGCGCCACCGGGTTGTCCGGCCCGTTGGCCACGGCCTCCTCGAGGTTGTCGAAGACCAGCCGGATGCCCTGCAGGGCCAGGCCGTCGGTGAAGTCGTTGGCGTAGACCGACACGTAGGTCTCGATGCAGTGGGTGAGGGCGTCGAAGCCGGAGTCGGCGGTCACCGCCTTCGGCAGGTGCGTGGTCAGTGCCGGGTCGCAGATCGCCACGCTGGGGGTGAGCGCGTAGTCCGCCAGCGGGTACTTCTGGCCGGTCTCCGAGTCGGTGATCACCGCGAACGGGGTGACCTCCGAGCCGGTGCCCGAGGTGGTCGGGATGCACACCAGCTTGGCCTTCTCCCCCAGGTCGGGGAAGGTGAAGGCGCGCTTGCGGATGTCGAAGAACTTCTCCTTCAGGTCCGCGAACACCGTCTCGGGGTGCTCGTACATCAGCCACATCACCTTGGCCGCGTCCATCGGCGACCCGCCGCCCAGCGCGATGATGGTGTCCGGCCGGAAGCCGCGCATCAGCTCCGCGCCCTTGTCCACCGTGTCGATGCTCGGGTTCGGCTCCACGAAGTCGATCACCCGGATCTCCACCGGCTCGGACCGCCGGTTCAGCACCGACCGGACCCGCTCCAGGTGCCCGATCTCCACCATCGTCCTGTCGGTCACGATCACCACCCTGCGCGCACCGCGCATGTCCGCCAGGTACTTGATGGAGTTGCGCTCGAAGAACACCTTCGGCGGGATCTTGAACCACTGCATGTTCGTGTTGCGCCGCCCGATCCGCTTGATGTTCACCAGGTTCAGCGCGGTGACGTTCCCCGACACCGAGTTCGCCCCGTAACTGCCGCACCCCAGCGTCAACGACGGCATGAACGCGTTGTAGACGTCCCCGATCCCGCCCTGCGAACTCGGCGCGTTCCAGATGATCCGGCACGCCTTCACCGCATGCCCGAACTCCTCCGCGAACGCCTCGTCCTCCGTGTGCACCGCCGCCGAGTGCCCCAGACCGTTGAACTCCACCATCTCGGTGGCCAGCCTCAGCCCCTGCTTGCGGGTGTCCGCCTTCAGCACCGCGAGCACCGGGCAGAGCTTCTCCCGCGTCAACGGCTCCTCGGGCCCCACGAAGTCCACCTCCGCCAGGATGATCGAGGTGTCGGCGGGAACCGTGAACCCGGCGCCCTCGGCGATCTGCGCGGCGGACCGGCCCACCACTGCGGAGTTGAGCCGTCCTCGGTCGCCGACCGTGCCGAACAGGTGTCGTTCCAGCAGGACCTTCTCCTCGCCGGTGGCAAGGTGCGCCTTGAGCTTGCGGAACTCGCCGAGCGCCGGGCCGTAGATCTCCTGGTCCAGGATCACGGCCTGCTCGGAGGCGCAGATCATCCCGTTGTCGAAGGACTTGGAGACCACCACGTCGTTGACCGCGCGCTTGAGGTTCGCGCTCTTCTCGATGTACGCGGGCACGTTGCCCGCACCCACCCCCAGGGCCGGCTTCCCGCAGCTGTACGCCGCCTTCACCATCGCGTTCCCACCCGTGGCCAGGATGGTCGCCACCCCCGGATGGTTCATCAACGCACCCGTCGCCTCCATCGACGGCACCTCGATCCACTGCACGCAGTGCGCCGGAGCACCCGCCGCCACCGCCGCGTCCCGCACGATCCGCGCCGCCTCCGCCGAACACCGCTGCGCGGCCGGATGGAAACCGAACACGATCGGATTGCGGGTCTTCAACGCCACCAACGCCTTGAAAATCGTCGTCGAGGTCGGATTGGTCACCGGAGTCACCCCCGCCACCACACCCACCGGCTCCGCGATCTCCACGATCCCGTCGATGTCGTCCCGCCGGATCACCCCCACCGTCTTCATGTCCGCCATCGAGTGCGTGACATGCTCGCAGGCGAAGACGTTCTTGACGGCCTTGTCCTCGAACACCCCCCGCCCGGTCTCCTCCACCGCCAGCACCGCCAACCGGGTGTGCGCGGCCAACGCCGCCAACGACGCCTTCTTGACGATGTGGTCGACCTTCTCCTGCGTGAACCCCGCGTACTCCCCCAGGGCCTTCAGGCCGTTGCCGACCAGAACGTCCACGGCCATCACCGCCTCGGAGGGCGCAGGAGTCTCGGTTGCTTCGGGCCGAACGGGTTCCGGGGTGCTCGCGGTCTGCGGGCGACGGGACATGGTGGACCACCTTTCAGGTTGTCGTCCGGGGCCGGGCGCATCCGGTTGTCGTCGGCGCCCCGGCACACAGCGTCCCGCCGCCGGGGGCGGCGGCGAGCCTGCCGGTCGGGGCAGGACCTCGGGCCGAAGGTCCCGCCTCGGCAAGGCGGTTGGTCCCGGGCCGGGCGACGGGCCGGCCAACAGGCCGGGCGACGGCCGGGACCACCCTCGGCCGGTCTCAGTCGTGCGGGATCACGGCGACCGGGCTGTGGGCGTGGTGCAGGACGACGTGCGCCACCGTCCCCAAGTGGGGTGCGGCCATGGGCTGTCCGGGCGCCCGCCGTCCCACCACGACCAGGGAAGCCCCGCGCGAGGCCACCCGCAACGCGTCGGCCGCGCCGCCGCCCACCACCTCCGCCTCGCTGGGGACGCCGGGGAACTTCTCCCGCCAGCGGCCCAACGCGTCCTGGAGGTGCACCAGCCGGGCGGTCGCCAGCGACTCCCTGATCGCCTGCTGCCCCAGCGGAGCCTCCGTCACATACGGTCCGGTGGGCGGCGTCCAGGCCTCCACCGCCCGCAACGCGACCCCGCGTCGGGCCGCCTGCTCGAAGGCGAACGCGAGCACCGCGTCGCAGGGCCGGTCACTCTGGATCCCCACGACGACCTCGCCCCTCCCGTCGGCCGGACCGTCCGCACGTTCGGTGACCAGAACGACGGGGCACCGGCTGTGAGCCGCCGTACGGAGCCCGACCGAACCGACCAACCGGCCGACGACGGCGCCGAGCCCCCGGGAACCGAGCACGAGCAGGCCGGCCCGCTCGCCGGCGGCCGCCAAGGCGTAGTACGGGCTCCCGGTGACCTGCTCGCAACTGATAGTCAGCTCCGGCCAGCCGGCGGCGACCCGGTCCCGGATCTCGGCCACCGGGGCCGGCAAGCGGTCCGTCGGTTCGTCCGCCGGGGCGAGTCCCCCGCCGTCCGCCGCGACGTGCAGCATGCGCAGCACCCGTCCGCTGCGCCGGGCCTCCTCCGCTGCCCACCGGGCGGCGGCCTCACTCTGCGCCGATCCGTCGACTCCCACCACAACAGCGCGCTTCATGGCTGTGACCTCCACCGTTCCGACCGGCCGCGGCGCGGATGCGCTCGACCACCCTGCTTGGACACGGACACTGTGCCGCCGCCCCCGCGACCCGGCCCAGAGGCCGAACAGCCTCCCGGTGGCCCGAAGGTCCCGGTGTCCGGCTCAACTGCCAGGCACCACGGCGACCGGGCAGGCGGCATGGTGCAGGACGGCGTGGGCGACGGGGCCCAACCGTCCGGCCGTGCCGTCGGGACGCCGCCCGACCACCAGCAGCCGGGACTTGGCCGAGGCTTCGACCAACAGCAGCCCCGCGCCTGCGGGTTCCGCCTCCTCGATCACCTCGACCTCCGGGTGGGCGTCCTTCCACGGTTCCAGGACCGCGGCGAGCAGAGCCGCCTCCCGCTCCCGCCCGTCGGCCCGGCCCGCCGTCCGCACCACCGGGAAGGCGTGCAGGACGCGCAGCGGCGAGCCGTGTCTGCGGGCGGCCTCGAAGGCGAAGTCGAGCGCCGCACCGTGCGGACGGCGGGCGTCGACGGCGACCGCGATGAAGTCCCTTACCCCCGCGTCCACTTCGTCCACCGGCACCAGCACGGTCGGGCAGCCGGCCCTCGCCGCGACGTGCAGGGCGGTCGATCCGACCCGCAGCCCGGGGAAGCCGCCGTCGCCACGGACCGCCAGGACCAGGAGTTCGGCGGTCTCGGCAGCCGCCACCAGCGCGGCGGTGGCGACGTCGTGGACCTCCTCGGTGCGGGTGTGCACCTGCGGGTGCCGCACCGCGAGAAGGTGCCGGACCTCGTGCAGCAGGGCGCAGCCGTCGAGCGGCGACCGGGCCGTCCCGCCCGGCAGCAGGTGCGGCATCAGCGGCAGCGCGTGCAGGACGCGCAGCGGACGATCGCGCAGGGCGGCCTCCCCCGCCGCCCAGTCGGCGGCCGCCAGGCTTGCCGTGGAGGTGTCCACTCCTACGGCGACGGGCAGGTCCATGGCACTCAGCTCCTCGTTGTCGGCCGGTCCGGCGAGGCGCGCCTGGTGTTCCGTCAGCTCGTGGACGGTCGTGCGGCACCCGCCTCCTGACGCATCGTCGTGCCGCGGACAGCAGCCCGCACAGGGCCGACCGGGGTACGCGACGCCGGGGCGACCCGGGACCCTCGGCCCCGTTCCCGAGGCTGTCCGGCCCATGCCCGCCACCGCCCGGCCGGACGATGCTGACGGGGTCGTGACGATGCCGTACGTCACCGGCCGGTTCGCCGGACGGACGGCCGTCCACCCCATCGACCCGAGGACGGTTTCCCATGACCCAGTACCTGCTCGCCGGTATCGACGGTTCCCCGCAGAGCACCGCGGCCGCCCGGTGGGCCGCCGACGAAGCCGCCCGCCGGGGGCTCGCCCTGCGGCTGGTCCACGCGCAGACCTGGATCGACGGCATCAACGCCGACCGGACCCAGCCCACCGACGTCCGCGGCCTCACCGTACGGATGCTCGCGGACGCCGAGCAGGAGGCCCGGCGCTCGCACCCCGGCCTGGAGGTGCAGACCGAACTGATCGGCGGTGGCGGCGAGCCGACCGACCTGCTGGTCGAGGCCGCGGCCTCCGCCGACCTGCTGGTCCTCGGCTCGCGCGGCCGGGGCGGGTTCACCGGGCTGGTGGTCGGCTCGGTCGGGCTCGCCGTGGTGGCCCGCTGCGAGGTGCCCACCGTCCTGGTCCGGGCCGCGGGCACCGACCGCCCGGGCGGTCCCGGCCGGGGCGAGATCGTCCTGGGGGTCGACACCCGTGCCCCGGCCGACGAGTTGATCGACTTCGCGTTCCAGCAGGCCGTCCGGCTCGGCGCCGTGCTCCGGGCCGTCCACGGCTGGACGCCGCCGGCGTCCTGGGGCTACGCCGGCTGGGTGCCCCCGCAGGTCGAGTCCGAGCAGTTCCAGGCGATCGAGTCCGAGCTGCTCACGGAGGCGCTGGCCGGCCGGCGCCAGAAGTACCCGGAGGTGCTGGTGATCGAGGAGTGCCGGATCGGCACCGGAGGGGCGGCCCTGGTGGACCGGTCCACCGAGGCCGCCCTCGTGGTGATCGGACGGCGCCACCGCCCGCACCACGCGGGCATGCGGCTCGGGCCGGTCGCCCACGCCGTCCTGCAGCACGCGAAGGCCCCGGTCGCCGTCGTCCCGCACGACTGACGCCGCCGGACGCGAAGGCGGTGGGTCCCCGGACCCACCGCCCGGACCCGCTCGGCCCGTCACCTCGAAGGAGCAACCGCCATGTCCAGCACCCGCCGCCCCACCGTCCGCCTACCGCACCGTCATCTGCGCCGGGCCCTCGGCTTCGAGCGGAACGGGCTGAGCCGGCCACTGGACCGGGCCCGCAGCCGTGCCCTGCTGCTCGGTGCGCTCGGCCTCGCCCTGGCCACCCTGGTGGGCACGGCGGCGGCGCTGGTCGAGCTGGGCTCCGGGCAACGCCGGGCCACGGCGGCGGCGGTCGGGCTGCACCAGGTCGACGCGGTCGTCCGTACCCCGGCCCGCCGGGCCGACGCCGGCGCCACGTTGAGCCGGACCGGCTACCGGGCCGAGGCCGCCTGGACCTCCCCCGCCGGCCAGGACCGCAGCGGGACGATCGTGCTCACCCGGCCCGCCGCACCGGGCGCCACCACCCGGATCTGGGTCGGCGACACCGGTGCGCTCGCCACCGCTCCCCCGAGCGCCACCGATGTCGCGGTCGGGGCGGGCGTGGCCGGCCTGTTCACCCTCGGCGGCCTGTCCGTCCTGGTCGCCGCAGGTCTGGGCCTGCGGCTGCGCTCCCTGGACCGCGCGGCGACGGACGACTGGCAGCAGGACTGGGCCCGGCTGGAGCCGATCTGGACCGGCCGCTCCTCCGACCTGCCCGGTACCCCCGACCCCAGGCTCGGCTGACCCGTCGTCAGCGGACACCACGTACCGGCCACTCCCGGCCGCTCCGTAGGAAGGCTGGACCTCCATGGCTCCGTCGCTCACCGTCCGCAGCATCGAGGACGTCCTCGTCGCCGCGGCTGCCGCGGCCCCGTCCGTCCACAACTCCCAGCCGTGGTACTTCAGTCGTGGCCCCGAGCCGGGCACGCTCGCGGTCCACGCGTCGCCGCGGCACGCCCTGCCGCTCACCGATCCCGACACCAGGGCACTGCACATCTCGGTCGGCGCCGCGCTGGGCAATCTCAAGGCGGCCGCGATCCAGCTGGGCCGCGAACCGGTCATCAGACTGCTGCCCTGCCCGGACCGGCCCGGGCTGCTGGCCACGGTGCGGCTGGCCGGCCGGCCCCGCGCGGGCCTGCTACGCCACCCCGACCTCCATCAGGCGATCTGGCGGCGCCGCAGCAGCCGCCTGCCGTTCTCGCCGGCGCCGGTCCCCGAGGCCCTCCTGGGCGAACTCGCCGAGGCCGCACGGCTGGACGGTGCCGAACTCCACCGTCCCGGCCCCGCCGAGAGCACCCGTCTGCTCGGCCTCACCACGGTGGCCGACTCCCGCAACGCCCTCGACCCCGGCCGCCGGCGCGAGTGCCTGGCCCGGACCACCGGCCCCGGCGACGCCCGGGCGCTGCCCGTCCACGCGTTCGGACCACGGGATGCCACCGGCCGTCTCCCGGTGCGCTCCTTCGGCGGACTGGACGAGCCGCCCCGGGACCGCACCGCGCCCGGGTCCGGCCCCCGGCTGCTCCTGCTGACCACCCGGCACGACCGGCGCGCGGACTGGCTGCGGGCCGGTCAGGCCCTGCAGCACGTCCTGCTGCTGCTCACCCTCCGCGGCCTGCGCGCCTCGATGCTCCACCAGGCCCTGGAGTGGCCCGACCTGCGGGCCCGGCTGGCCACCGCCGACGCGGACCGCTGCGCGCCGCAGATGCTGCTGCGCATCGGCTACGGCTCGCCGGTCGTCCCCACCCCCCGTCTCCCGGTGCCCGCGCTGTTCGACCGTCAGGACGCCTCCGCCACCGGCGATTAGGGCCGTCCGGCCCTACCGTCCGCAGACGCCCGAGCGTCAGACTCTCCCTCGGTTCTCATTCGGCCCGTCGTTCCGGCGGGTCCCCGAGTACGGAGACGTGATGACGGACAACGGGGCAGCACGGGCCGGCACCACCGTGCGGGTGTTCCTGCTCGACGACCACGAGGTCGTCCGCCGGGGGGTGCACGATCTGCTGGACGCCGAGCCCGACCTGCTGGTGGTCGGCGAGGCGGCCACCGCCGAGCAGGCGATCGCCCGGGTACCGGCGCTGCGCCCGGACGTCGCCGTGCTGGACATGCGGCTGCCCGACGGCGACGGTGTGACGGTCTGCCGGGAGTTGCGGGCCCGGATGCCCGACCTGGCCTGTCTGATGCTGACCTCCTTCGACGAGGAGGAGGCCCTGCTCGACTCGATCATGGCGGGTGCCGCCGGGTACGTCCTCAAGCAGATCAGCGGTACCGACCTGGTGTCCGCCGTCCGCACCGTCGCCTCCGGGCAGTCCATGCTCGATCCCGGGGCGGCCACCCGGCTGATGGCGCGGATGCGCGGCGACGCCACCCCGCCCACCCCGGCGTTCCCCGAACTCACCGGCCGGGAGGGCGAGATCCTCGCCCTGATCGGCGAGGGGCTGACCAACCGTCAGATCGGGGAACGGCTCTACCTGGCGGAGAAGACCGTCAAGAACCACATCTCCCGCCTGCTCGCCAAGCTCGGGGTGGAACGACGCGTGCAGGCGGCCGTGATCGCCGCACAGGCCCCCGGCACCGGCCGGCCGCCGGTCGGCCGCAACCACCCCTGAGCCCCGTCGATGTCCCCCGCACGAACCGCTCCGGGACCATCCGACCGGCTCCGGGGACCAACGGCCCCTCACCCGACGCTCCGCCCCGGGCAAGCATCGACGACATGAGTCCCGATCAGATCCCCTCGGCCGTTCCCGTACCACTCGACGAACGGCAGTGCCTGCGGCTGCTGACCTCGGCGTCGGTCGGCCGGGTCGTGTACACGGTCGGCGCCCTGCCCGCCGTGCTGCCGACCCGCTACCGCTTCGGCAGCGGCGGCGTGCTGCTGCGCGCCCCGGCCGGGTCCGAGCTGGTCCGCGCCGTGGCCGGCTCCCTGGTGGCGTTCGAGACGGGCGAGGTCCACCAGTCGGACGGCAGCGGTTGGACCGTCACCGTCCTCGGCCGGGCGGAGGTCGCCGAGGACCCGGCCGCAGCTGGCTCCGCCCCGGCCGGGCAGGTCACCCTGCTGATCCGGGCGGAGCTGGTCACCGGGCACCTGCTGCCCTCCTCGCACTGAGCGAGGAGCGGCTCGGCCGGCCCGGCCACCGAGGGCGGTGACGGTCCGTCAGTTGCCGAGCGGCGCCGACCAGACCAGTCGCGCGCCGCCGCCCGGCGGGGCCGTGAGCTCCAGCGCACCGCCCAGCCCCTCGGCCCGCTCCGCGAGGTTGCGCAGGCCGCTGCGCCGGCCCTGCTCGGGGATGCCCACGCCGTCGTCCTGCACGGTCAGCACCACCTGCGTGCCCGTCGCCTGCAGCACCACCTCGACCCGCCCGGCGCACGCGTGCCGTACCGCGTTGCTCAGCGCCTCGCCCAGGACCGCCACCACGTGGTCGGCCACCTCCGTGGGCACGTCGGTGTCGAGCAGGCCCTCCATGCTCAGCCGGGGCGCGAACCCCAACGCCGCCTGCGCCTCCTCGACCACCTTCACCGCCCTGGCCCGCAGGCCGTACCCCGCCGCGTCCTCCCGGACCCGGAGCCCGAAGATCGTCGACCGGATGATCTTGATCGTCTCGTCCAGGTCCGCCACCGCCCGCAGGACCCGGTCGGACGCCCCGGGATGCTCGATGAACCGGGCCGCGCTCTGCAGCGTCATCCCGGTGGCGAACAGCCGCTGGATCGCCAGGTCGTGCAGGTCCCGGGCGATCCGGTCGCGGTCCTCCAGCATCGCCAGCTGTTCGGCGTCCCGGCGCCGGGACGCCAGTTCCAGCCCCAGCGCGGCCTGGCCCGCGAAGCCCAGCAGCGGTCCGGTCTCCCGCTCGGTGAACGCCGCCTCCCCCGCCCGGCGGACCAGCAGCAGGACTCCGTCGACGTGCCCTTCGGTCCGCCCCAGCGGCACGGCGACGGCCGGGCCCAGCCGCTCCGCCCGCCGCGGATCGGCCGTCAGCCGCGGATCGGTGGCCAGGTCGAGGGTGGTGACCGGGGCCCCCTCGGTGAACGCCGCGCCCGAGAGCGTGCCCTCCCGCGGCACCACCAGGCCCGCCCGCTTCGCGGCGTCCCCGCCGAGCGCCAACTCCACCCGCAGCGTCTCGCCGTCGGCCGCCGGCACCACCACGTCCGCCAGCTCCGCACCGGTGATCTCCCGGGCCCGCTGCGCGATCAGCTCCACCACCTGCCCGCGCGGGCTGCCCGACAACAGACTGCGGGTGATCTCCCCGCTCGCGCTCAGCCAGCGCTGCTGGCTCTGCGCCTCCTCGTACAGCCGCGCGTTGTCGATCGCCACCCCCGCCGCCACGGCCAGCGTCGCGATCACCGACTCGTCGTCGGCGTCGAACTCCTCCCCGCCCCGCTTGTCGGTCAGGTAGAGATTGCCGAACACCTTGTCCCGCACCCGGACCGGCACACCGAGGAAGGTCCGCATCGGCGGGTGGTTGTCCGGGAACCCGTACGAGGACCGATGCTGCGACAAGTCCCCCAGCCGCAGCGCCTCCGGATGGTTGATCAGCTCGCCGAGCAGCCCCTTGCCGGTCGGGTAGGGGCCGATCCCGGCCACCTCCTCGTCCGTCATCCCCACCGTCAGGAACTCCGACAGCCGCTCCCCGTCCGGACTGATGATCCCCAGGGCCGCGTACCGGGCGTCCACCAGCACCGCGGCGGCCTCCACGATCCGCCGCAGCGCCTGGGTCAGGTCCAGCTCCCGCCCGACCGACAGCACCGCCTCCAGCAGACTGTGCACCCGGTCCCTGGTCCCCCGGGCCGCGTCGATCCGCGCCTGCAGCTCCTCCAGCAGCTCGTCCAACCGCAGCTGCGGAATCCGTGACCGCATCTCGTCCCCCACCGGAGCCTCCTCCTCACCGACCGGACCGTTCACCCGCAGCGGCCCGGCAGGCGAACAGCCGGACGCCCAACTCAGTTCTACAGCAAGGCAAGGCGTGCCCCACCGACGTCCGCGGGCGTCACCCGGCCCCCGGCCGGGGCTGGCGCGCGGTCGAGCGGATGAGCTGCCGGGCGGCGGCGGACCGGCCGGTCCGTGCGTGGCGGGCGAGACGGCGGAGTTCGGCCCGGGCCTCCTCGGGGGTTCGTCCTCGGTCGACGAGGATGCCGATCGCCTGATCAGGCCCCGGGTCGGCGGCCGGTCCGCCGAGGCCCGGGGGGCCGGCCGGCGGGGTGCGGTGCCGGTCGAGCGCGACGTCCGCCGGCTCCAGCCCGAGGGCGAAGACCAGGTCGGCGGCGAAGTCGACGAAGGCTCCCGGCGCGTCGGCGTAGAACACCACCGCGTCCCCCGGCCCGGCGGCACCGGGCCCGGTCAGCGGCACCCGGACGGAGCTGGCGACCGGGCCGGGCGGCACACCGTCGTCCAGCACGGTGAGCGTCAGCGGGAGGCCGTCCGGGACGAGGGTCATCGTGAGGCCGAGCCAGGACGGCACCGTGAGCCGCAGGCTGTCGGCGAGCTCGCGCACGGAGCGCGCCAGGTCGGCGCCGGGGTGTCCGAGGGCCTCGGTGAGGGTGCCGAGCCGGTGCGCGAGTGAGCCGGAGATGTCCACGGTGGGTGCTCCGGGCGCCCCGAGCACCCGGCCGAACCGCCCGGTCCGCCCGCGGCGGGACGCGGCGCGCGGTGGGCGGAGACCGACGGCGGTCGGGGTCCGCCGTCCGGCGGCCTCCGTACCCCTGACGCTACGCCGGATCGGCGGCGGGCGGGGCTCAGCCCGCGCCGTGCCGGGCCCTGGCCCGCGCCACGGCCTCGTCGAGGAGCTGCTGGGCGACCACGGAGACCTTCCGGTTCTGACGCTGGCTCAGCACCCGCAGCTTGTCGAAAGCCTCGGCGGGGGTACAGCCACTTCGGCTCATCAGGATCCCCAACGCCTGGTCGATCGCGGCGCGGTGGGTTAGCGCGGACTGCAGCTGGGCGGCCAGCCGCTGGGCCCGGGCGAGGGCCTGGGCGTTCTGGACGGAGATCGCGGCCGGCACGGCGAACAGCTCCCCGAGCTCCACGGCCCGCTCGTCGAAGGCGTGCTCGGCGCGGGCGTAGACGTTCATCGCCCCCAGCACCCCCTCACCGGCCAGCAACGGCAACGACACCACGCTGTGCACGCCCAACCGGCTGACCTGCGGCCCGAACCGCGGCCACGCGGGATCCCGGCCCAGCGAGTGGGACCGCACCGTACGCCGTTCGGCCGCCGCGGTGATGCACGGTCCCTCGTCGAGGCCGTACTGGATCGCGTCCACCTCCCGGACGAACCCGGCGCTCGCCACCATCGTGTCGGCCCGGTCGTCCTCCAGCAGCGTCAGGCCCGCGCCGTCCGCGCCCGGGATGGCCCGCACGGCGAACTCGGCGACGTGCGTCAGCAGGACGCGCAGGTCCAACCGGGCGGTGGCCAGCCGGGACAGACCCGTCAGGCTCTCCCGCAGGTCCTCGTCGTCGGCGACCTGACCGGTGGAGCGGGCCGCCACCGGTGCGTCCCCGGCCGCCGGAGAGCCCGGCCCCGTCTGCGTCATGGCGCGCTCCGTCCTGCTCGTCCGCAGCCAGCCGTGCGTGGTCGCATCGGCGGTTCACGTGGCCATTGTCCGCCCGAACCGGCCGCCGACAGGCAGCATCGACAACAGGCGTGGTACGCGAGTACCGTCGAAGGTGGTTGAGCCAGCAGCCAGCCCGGAGACGACGGTCGGCCTCACGCCCACCTCGGGAGCGATCAGCTCACAACCGGGCACCTCCGGTGACCTCCTCCTGCCGAGGATCACCATGCCCCTGCAGCTGCCCGCCGCCCCACCTGCCCCGACGGCCCGGACGACGAACGGACCGTCACTTCGTGCTGCCCGCTCGGCCTCCCGCCGGCCCGACCACAACTGAACAGAGGCACACCATGAAAACCCTGATCGTCGTCCTCGTCGTCGTCGCGCTGGTCCTCCTGCTCCTGTTCGCACTGTCCGTGAAGATCGTCCGGCAGTACGAGGAGGGCGTGCTGTTCCGGCTCGGCCGGATCCGCGCGTCGAGGAAGCCCGGCTTCACCCTGATCATCCCGATCGTGGACGTGCTGCACCGGATCTCGCTGCGGATCGTCACCATGCCCATCCAGTCGCAGGGCATCATCACCCGCGACAACGTCAGCGTCGACGTCTCCGCCGTCGCCTACTTCCGGGTGGTCGACGCGGTGAAGTCGGTCGTCGCGATCGAGAACGTGGACGCGGCGATCAACCAGATCGCCCAGACCACGCTGCGCAAGGTGGTCGGTCAGCACACCCTGGACGAGACGCTCTCCGAGACCGACACCATCAACCTGGACATCCGCGAGATCCTCGACGTCACCACCGTCGAGTGGGGCGTGCAGGTGACCCTGGTCGAGCTCAAGGACATCCAGCTGCCGGAGAGCATGAAGCGCGCGATGGCCCGCCAGGCCGAGGCCGAGCGGGAGAAGAGGGCGAAGATCATCAACGCCGAGGGCGAATCCCTCGCCGCCGCCGCCCTGGGCGACGCGTCCGACACCATGATGGCCCACCCGCTCGCCCTGCAACTGCGCAACCTGCAGAGCCTGGTGGAGATCGGCGTGGACAAGAACACCACCGTCGTCTTCCCCGCACCGCTGATGAGCACCATCGGCGAACTCGGTTCCTTCCTCGCCCGCGAGACCGCCGCCGCAACCCGGCAGACCCCGCCGACCACCGGGCCGACCATCGCACCGGACGGCACCCCCGCGCTCCCTCTCGTCCCGCAGCCGACCCACCCCCGGCCCGTCCCGGAGGCGGTGGTCAACGGCGGCCGGGCCATTCCGCAGCGGTGACCGACGTGACCGTCCCCGACGGGGCGCCGGCCACGGCCACCGAGCGGTGACGGCCCGTCAGCGGGTGAAGGTTCGCTGCTCGCCCGGCCGGACGCTTGCGGCGGTGCCCCGGATGTGGAGTTCGACCGGTTGACGGTTGTTCTCCGGCAGCGCGATCGTCACGGTCTTTCGGTCCACCGTGACCGTCACCCCCTGGTGGCCCCGGTAGCGCAGGTCGAGTTCGAGGTGACCGAGGGCCGCGGGCAGCCGGGGGTCCAGCCAGAGGGCGTCCTGGCGGATCTCCAGGCCGGTGTAGCCGCGTTGCAGGAGGTCGACGGTGCCGGCCATGGCACCGAGGTGGAGGCCCTCGGCCGTGGTGCCGCCCTGGAGGTCCTGACGGTCGGCGGCCACGGCGTCGCGGAAGAACCGCCAGGACGCCCGGGGGTCGGAGCGGGCCAGCACCCAGGCGTGCACCACGGCGCTGAGGGTCGAGCCGTGCACGGTGCGGGGCAGGTAGTAGTCGACGGTGCGGCGCATCAGTTCGTGTCCGGCCGGGTAGCCGAGCCGGCGCAGCAGGTCGCGGACCTCGCGGGCGGAGAACAGGTAGAAGAGCATCAGGGCGTCGGCCTGTTTGGACGCCTTGTAGCGGTTCACGCTGTCGCCCTCGGCTTCCAGGATCCGGTCCAGCCGCCGCAGGTCCGGGTAGCGGCTCCGGTAGAGAGCCCAGTTCAGTTCGTCCAGCCGGTCGTAGCCTTCGAACTGGCTGAGCACGCCTTCGTGGAAGGGGACGTGCAGGTGCCGCCCGACCTCCTGCCACCGGTCGCGTTCGCCGGGGTCGAGTCCCAGACGATCCGTCAGCTCCTCGCGCCGACGGGCGGGCAGGACGTCGAGCGCGTCCTGGGCGCGGGCCAGCACCCAGGAGGCGAGCACGTTGGTGTAGGCGTTGTCGTCCAGCCCGGGCCGATCCGTCCACGGGTACCCGTCGTGGTACTCGTCCGGGCCGACCACGCCGCGGATCGACCAGCGCTCACGCGCGGGGTCGTACGCCGCGAGGTCGACCCAGAACCGGGCGACCTCCGCCAGCATCTCGGCGCCCGTGGTGGCCAGGAAGTCCACGTCACCGGTGGCCTGGTAGTGCTGCCAGACGTTGTAGGCGACGGCCGAACCGACATGCCGTTGCAGGTGGCTGTGATCGGGCAGCCACCGTCCGGAGAGCGGGTTGAGGTGCAGCTGCTGGGACTCCTCCCGGCCGTCGCTCCCGCTCTGCCACGGGTACATCGCCCCGCGCAGGCCCGCTTCGCGAGCCGCCCGGCGGGCCGCGTCCAGGCGGCGGTGCCGGTAGTCCAGCACGGCCCGGGCGAGCTCGGGAAAGCGCAGGTTGAGAACCTGCAGGACGAACAGCTCGTCCCAGAACACGTGCCCGCGGTAGGCCTCGCCGTGCAGGCCCCGGGCGGGGATGCCGACGTCAAGGCCCACCGAGTGCTCGGAGTAGGTCTGCAGCAGGTGGAACAGATGCAGACGGATCGTCCCGACCCCCTCGAAGTCCGCCTCGCACCGGAACCGGAGCCACAACCGGGCCCAGCGGAGCGAGTGTTCACGCACGAGCTCGTCGAAGCCGGCCGCCCGCTGCACGAGCGACCGGGCGGCCCGCAGCGGCGACCCGGCGACCTGGTCGCGGGAGGTGTACACCGCCACCGTCTTCTCCACCGTCACCGGCACACCCTCGGCCACGTCCATGACCAGGGTCTGCGCCACCCAGCCGTCCCGGACCTCCTCGGTCCGCACCGTCGCCACCGGCACGCCCGACCGGTGGGCGCGGGTGCGGGCGGCGAGCGCGAGACGGAGCGCCGATCCGCGGGTGGCGACCTCCAGGTGCAACTGGCCGTCCCGGTCCACGCCCTGGCCCACGGACTCCCAGTGACGGCTGGTCAAACCGCGATATCGGGCGACGCCGGTATTGGCGACCGTACCGTCCAGGGCGGAGCGCACCTCCAGCCCGCCCGACCAGTTCTCCGGCAGCAGTTCGGTCTCCAGCGCGAGCAGGTGCGGCTGCGCCTGGCTCGCGATCCGGCGCTGCACCAGTCTGGTCCGGCGGCCGAGTGCGTCCACCACCAGAGCGGTCCTGGTCAGCACACCCGTACGCAGGTCCAGTTCCAGGTGCTGGCTCGCCGGGGGTCCGGAGAACCACTCGCCCTCGGAGGAACGGAAGGTGAAGGGCAGCCAGTTCGGGCAGTTCAGCAGGTCCTCGTTCTCCACCTCCCGGCCCCCGACCACCGAGACGGTCCGGTCATAGCAGCCGGCCAGGTAGGTGCCCGGGTAGTGCACCCCGTCCGCCTCCGCCTCCGGAGCGGCCGCGCGGCTGACCAGATACCCGTTGCCGACCGCGCACAGGACTTCGCGCACGCCTTCCGACGACGGCTCGTACCCCTCGTACCTCAGGCGCCAGGTTTCGTCCGCCAGGCCGCCTCGGAGCGGCTGCGTCGTCACTCCCGCTCCTCGGCGGTCCCGACCGCAGAGCTTCCGTCCAGGTGTCCCATTGCCGTCTCCTGCCTCAGGGCCTCCGGTGGTCCGGCCGGCCGGGCAGGCGCTCCGTACCGCGCCTGCCGTACCTCGGTTGGCCTCTGCCGGCCCGTCACACCAGCTGCCTGCCCCACTCCCGGGCCAGGGCGAGCTCGCCCTCGCGCAGCGGGCCCGCGACGTCCCGCACCACGAAACCCCGGGGCTCGGTCACCAGGTCGAAGTGGTGGCGCGCCAGGCGGCGGGCGATCCCGTCGGCCGCGCCGCCACTGCCCCGGGACTCCCCTCTGGTGTCGAAGGCGGCGGCGCGGGCGCCGGCGCGGGCGGCAGGGAGTGTGTGGAACCAGGTGCGGAGCCCGGTTCCGGCCACCTTCGGCTCCGGTCCGGAGCTCCTCCGTTCGACCTTGTCGTCGTCCTTGTCGTCCTTGTCGATCTTGGAGCTCGCTGCGAGTCTCCGGCTGAGGCGAGTGGACAGGCCCCGCAGGTGGGTCGGGCCACCGACCACCAGGAGATCTGCGGAACGGGTCATGCCACCGTCCGTCGCGGAGGCCTCCAGGCACTGGACGTCCGCCTCCGGAGCCGCGTCGTGGACGCCCTCGGCGACCGCCTCGGCGATCCGGCGGGTGTTGCCGTACGTGCTCTCGTAGACGATCACCGCATGCATGGAGTCTCACGCCTTCCGTGTGTGGTCCGGTCCTCGTCGTGATGGCTCGTCAGCCGATCAGCCGTCCGATACCACTGCGACCGGGCAGGGTACGTGGTGAAACGGCGGACCGGACCGCGCAGCACCGTCGCAGCGCTCTCGATGCCCATGGTGTCCTTCATCGTCCGCTGCACGAGCGCCCGCCGGAAGGGCCGATCGGCCCAAGCCGTCGTTCGGAGAACGGCGGACAGTGGGTGGTGAGAGCACCCGCCCTCGCCCCGCCCGACCCTGGAGCCCACGGTGACGTACGCGGCCCGCGCGGCCCGTCCGCCGACCCACCGCAGACCTGAGGTGCCGTCATGTCCGTCCTGACTCTGGACGCGATCGTCCTGGAGAAGCTGCTCTCCGCAGCCGTCGCCGCGCCGTCCGTGCACAACACCCAGCCCTGGCGCTTCCGCCTGCGGCCCGAGACGTCGACGCTGGAGGTGCGGGCCCGCCCCGAGCACCTGCTGACCGCCGCCGACCCGCAGGGGCGGGCCCTGCACATCTCCGTCGGTGCCGCAATCCTCAACCTGCGGATCGCCGCCCGCCATCTCGGCTGGGCCCCGGAGATCCGCCTGCTGCCCGACCCGGGCGAGGCCGACCTGCTGGCCACCGTCGGCCTGGACCGCCCGGTCCGGACCGAACCCCTGCGCGTCGCCGAGTTGTTCGAGGCGATCTGGCACCGGCACACCATCCGCACACCGTTCACCGGCGAGCCGGTGCCGCCGGCCGTCCTCGACGAGTTGACCCGGGCGGCACGGGCCGAAGGCGCGGTGCTCCACCTGCCGGACCGGACGGAGACCCACCGGTTGCTCGGGCTCACCGCCGAGGCCGAACGCCGCAACACCACCGACCCGGCGCGCAGTGCGGAGAGCCGCTCCTGGCTCCGGGAACCAGGAGCCCCGGCTCTGGGGATCCCGGACGCGGCGCTCGGCCCCCAGGACGCGACCGGCCGCCTCCCGGTACGGGACTTCGCCGCGATCCGCCCCGCCGACCACCTGCCACCCGCCGCCTTCGAGGCCGAGCCGCGCATCGCGGTGCTGACCACCGCGAACGACCGGCCGATCGACTGGCTGCGCGCAGGCCTCGCCCTGGAACACCTCCTGCTCACCGCGACCGTGCACCAGGTCCGCGCGTCCCTGCTGCACCAGGTCATGGAATGGCCCCAACTGCGCTGGGAAGCACGCGACTCCGAGCAGGGGCCGGAGCACGTGCAGATGCTGGTCCGGCTCGGCTACGGACCCGAGGGCGCTCCGACGCCCCGACTGACGGTGGCAGAGGTACTGGACAGCGACGGCGGCCTGCGGGGACTACCTCCCGGGTAGCCGGGCCGCCCCTGGATCGCCGGAGCGCGCCAGGGCCGGACGGCCCGTTTCCCGACCCGTCCGGCCCTGGGCGCGCGTCGGCACCCGCGCGACGCTGGGAGAAGGCAGGGCCGGTCACCCGGCTGGGCCCGCCGTCCGGAAACGCCACGAGGAGCGCACAGGACCATGAAGGCACTGACCTGTCACGGACCGGGCCGCCGAACCTGGGGCGAGGCACCGGACCCGGTTGTCCACGTCCCCGGGGTCGCCGAGGGCCGGGTGCTCGGACACGTCTCGGCCCGCGGCCGAGCGGCGCCCTCACGATCACCCTCTTCCGGACCTGAGCCGAACCCTGCGAGGAGCACACCGTGAACGACCCGGACACCGGCACCGCACCCGCCGCGACCCTGTCGGACCAAGGCGTCATCGCCCGCCGGATCGCCGACCGACAGCACCGCCTCGGCCTCACCGACGAAGTACTCTCCCAGCGGGCGAACATGACACCGGCCTACCTTCGGCTCCTCATGACGGCAGGAGCCGGTTTCGACCCCGCGAGCCTGCTACGGCTCGGCGCCGCCATGGATCTGACCTACCGCGAGCTGACCGACGGCCCCGCCGACCCACCCCCGGGCCAGGGCCCGCCCGCCGTACACCCCGCCCTGATCCGCCTCACCACCCAGGAGTGCTGGGACCGCCTGGGAAGCGGAGGAGTCGGCCGGATCGCCCTGGCGACGAAGCCAGGGCCGACCGTACTGCCCGTCAACTACACCGTCCGCGTCGGCACCGTCGTGTACCGCACCGACCCGCACGGCGCTGCCGCACCGACTCCCGGCACCGTGGTGTCCTTCCAGGTCGACCGGATCGACGACCGGGTGGGCACCGGATGGAGCGTGCTGCTCACCGGACCCGCCGAGGCCGTCGACGACCCGACGGAGATCCAGGACCTGGAGGCACAGCCCGGTGGCGAGCCGTGGGCCGGGGGCAACCGGCCGATCTGGGTGCGCGTCCGCCCGGACGGCATCACCGGCCGACGTATCGGCACCATCGCACCCGACGACCACCTGCACTGACCCGGCCACGCATCCGACCGACACCGACCGCCGGGCCGATCACCATGTCCCGGACCCGTCCCCCGCCCCGCCCTGCGCCGGGGGCGACCGGTCGTCCGTCCCGTCCGCGCCGTCCGCGCCCTGCGCCGCCCGGGTGGCTTCCTCGCTCGGCCTCCCCCGGAGGACCCAGGCGAGCGGAACCGCGAGCCCCGCTCCGACCAGCGGACCGACGAGGTAGATCCACAGCGGCCCGCCGTGCCCGCCCGCCACCACCGGGGCCAGGCTCCGGGCCGGGTTCATCGACGCCCCGCACGCCGGCCCCGCCCACAGCCCTGCCAGCGCGATGTACCCGCCGATGGCGATCGCCGCGTTGTGACCGATGTTCCGCGCCCCCGACGAGGTACCGAGGATGACCGTCATCAGCCCCAGGCTCAGCAGGACCTCCAACGCCAGCCCGGTGCCCCAGCCGACACCCGGCCCGAGCCGGCTGGCCCCCACCTCCCCCGTCCCGCCGAACAGCCCCCGCAGCACACCGGCGGCGGCCAGCGCCCCGGCCAGTTGCGCCACGAGGTACGCCGGGACATGACGCCACGGGAAGTGACCCCGGGCCGCGAACGCGAGTGTCACCGCCGGGTTGAGATGCGCCCCCGAGGTCTCACCGAGCGTGTAGATCAGCGCGAGCACCGTCAGACCGGCCGCCACGGCGTGGGCGGACGGCCCGACACCGCCCCCGGTGACGGCACCGACCACACCCGCGCCGGCGGCCACCAGGACGAGGAAGAACGTCCCCACTCCCTCGGCTGCCCACCGCCGCCACTGCCGGGTGGTCGCCATCGCTCACCTCCACGCACCGCTCCCTCATCCTGTCACCGGCCCGGCCGACAAGCCCGGTGTGACACTGCGGCGGGCGGCGGGCGCGCCCAGAATCGGAGCAGCGGTTCCCTTCGGCCCCAGGAGTGCAGCGATGGACGTCACCGAGCCCCGCGACTCCGACCTGCCCGTGCGGGTCTTCCTGCTCGACGACCACGAGGTGGTCCGGCGCGGGGTCCGGGACCTGCTGGAGGCCGAGCCGGACATCGAGGTGGTCGGGGAGGCCGGGACCTGTGCCCAGGCGCTGGCCCGGGTGCCCGCGCTGCGGCCGGACGTGGCGATCCTGGATGTCCGGCTGCCGGACGGCGACGGGGTGACGGTCTGCCGGGAGCTGCGGGACCGGATGCCGGGGCTGCTCTGCCTGATGCTCACCTCCTTCGACGACGACGACGCGCTGCTGGACGCGATCATGGCCGGGGCCGCCGGGTACGTCCTCAAGCAGGTCAAAGGCGCCGACCTGGTGCAGGCGGTGCGGACGGTCGCCTCCGGGCAGTCGATGCTCGACCCGGCCACCACCCGCAAGCTCATGGAGAGCCTGCGCCACCACGAGGCGAGCGAACCCGACGCCGCACTGGCCCAACTGACGCCGCGTGAGCGCGAGATCCTCGCCCTGGTCGGCGAGGGGATGACCAACCGGGAGATCGGCAGAGAGCTCTACCTCGCCGAGAAGACCGTCAAGAACCACGTCTCCCGACTGCTCGCCAAACTCGGCGTGGAGCGCCGCCTCCAGGCTGCTGTCCTCGCCGCTCACGCCGACCCCGACCAGCACCCGGGGCGCCCGCACTGACCCCTTCCCCTCGGGCCCGGGGATCGGGGCCGACCGGCCCGTGCCGCGGGCAGGACACCGGACGGCCGTGGGCGGTGCGAGCACCGGCACCGCCGTGCTGGAGCCCGCCGACTGACAGCGCCTCACTCCGGCAGCGGCACCCGCCAGCACAGCTCGGTCCCGCCCTCGGCGGGCGCCCGGGCCTCGAAGCTCCCCCCGTGCGCGGCGGCCCGGTCGGCCAGGTTGGCCAGCCCGCTGCGCCGCCCGCCGGCAGGCAGCCCGCGGCCGTTGTCGGTCACGGTGAGGACCAGCTCCGTCCCGGCCGCCACCGACACCCCTACGACCGTCGGCGCCGCGTGCCGCGCGGCGTTCGACAGGGCCTCCTGGAGGACGGCCGGCACCTCGTCCGCCACCTCGGGCGGCACCGTCACGTCCAGCAGGCCGGTCATCCGCAGCCCCGGCATGAAACCGAGCACGTCCGCCGCCCGTTCGACCACCTCGACCACCTTCGCCCGCAGTCCCCCGGCGGCCGGCCCGGACTCCCTGGCCCGCAGCCCGAAGATGGTGGCCCGGATGGTCTTCGACGTCTCGTCCAGATCGTCGATCGCCCGAAGCACCCGCTCGGTGGCCTCCGGATGCTCGATGAACCGGGTGGCCCCCTGCAGGGTCATCCCGGTGGCGAACAGCCGTTGGACGGCCAGGTCGTGCAGGTCCCGGGCGATCCGGTCCCGTTCCTGGAGCAGGGCCATCTGCTCGGAGTTGCGGCGCCGCTCGGCGAGCTCCATCACCACCGCCGCCTGCCCGGCGAAACCCACGAGCGGGCCCGACTCGTCCGCCCCGAAGAGCGGTCGGCCCGCCGCCCGGGCCAGCATCAGCACGCCCCGCAGCCCGTGCTCGGGGGTGCCGACGGGCACCGCGACGGCCGGCCCGAGCCCTTCCCACCGGGACGGTCCGGCCGTGATCCGCGGGTCGTTGCGGACATCGGCGCTCACCACCAGCCCGCCGGTCCGGGCCGCTTCCCCGACGAACGACCCCTCCAGCGGGACCACCAGGCCCCGGTGCCGACGCTCCCCCAGCCCGACCGCGATCCGCACCTCCAGCTCCTGCGAGCCCGGCACCGGCAGGGCCACCACCGCCAGATCCGCACCCGCCACGTCGCCCGCGCGGGCCACCAGCAGGCCCAGCACCTGCTGCTCGGAACTACCCGAGAGCAGGCTGCTGGTCACCTCGGCGCCGGCGGTCAACCACCGTTCCCGCAACCGCGCCTGTGCGTACAACCGCGCGTTGTCGATCGCCACCCCGGCCGCGACCGCGAGCGTGGCCAGCACCGACTCGTCCTCGGCGTCGAACTCGCCGCCGCCCCGCTTCTCGGTCAGGTACAGGTTGCCGAAGACCTTGTCCCGGATCCGGATCGGCACCCCGACGAAGCTGCGCATCGGCGGGTGGTGGTCCGGGAACCCGTACGAGGCCGGATGCCCGGCGATGTTCCCGGTCCGCAGCGGGACCGGATGCCGGATCAGCTCACCCAGCAGGCCGTGACCCGACGGCAGCGGACCGATCCGCTCGATCTGCTGCTCCGTCACCCCGACCGGGACGAACTGCGAGAGTCGCTGGTCGTCCCCGATCACCCCCAGCGCGCCGTACTCGGCGTCCACCAGGGTCACCGCCGCCTCGACGACGTGCCGCAGCGCCTGGCCGAGCTCCAGGTCGCGACCCACCGCGAGGACGGCCTCCAGCAGGCTGTGCACCCGGTCCCTGGTCCCCCGCGCCACGTCCAACCGGGTCTGCAGTTCGTCCAGCAGAGCGTCCAGGCGCAGCTGCGTCACCGGCACCTGTCCCGCCCCGGCTGCGTCGCTCACCGGCTCCTCCAGGACGCTCGCAACGGTCTGCGGACACTGTCTCCCACCCTAGATGATTGAGTCCAAGGGCTCGTAGCCGTAGCCCACCGGCGAGCGGTGCCGCATGTCGCTGCCCTCGCTCGCCCAGCGCGTGCAAGGCGTGCCCGTTTCATCCTGGCGGTCAGCGGAGAGCACGCGACGCATGCTTCAGTACCTCGGAGGAGGTCTCGGTCGGGGCCCGGCTGGGGAATGGCCTTGAGTCTCCAGTGACTGGAGACAGCAGAGTGGGGGACATGGACGTTACGACCCTCTACTCGATCGGGGAGCTTTCCCGGCGGACCGGCTTGTCTGTGAGGACCATCCGGTTCTACTCCGATTCGGGGGTGGTAGCGCCGACCACCCGTAGTGCGGCTGCGCGCCGCGTTCTCACCTGCTCACCAGCATGATCCGGATCGTGGCCCGCGACACCTCGCTGTGGAGCGACGATGTGTGGCCGGTCGACTCCACACCCGGTTTGAACAGGTGTGACCCGGCGGCCGGCTCGGCTTCCCCCTTGCGGGCCGGTCGCAGCAACTTCAGGTGACGCTCGGCAAGGCCGTGCCCCTTGGACTCATTCAGCTAGGCTGCCCGGCCGGGACCCGCCCGGGGCAAGGCCGCAGGGCCGACCGGCCCAGGAGCCGGACCACCCGGCCCTGGCTCCCGCCCCGTCCACCGACGACGCTGGTGGGCACAGGGCAGCAGCCCGACCGGAACTCCACGAGGGGTGAACGGGACCATGAACGCACTCACCGACCACGGACCGGCCCGCCGCACCTGGGACGAGGCCCCGGACCCGACCGGGCTCGCACACCGCATCGCCGAACGGCAGCTCGACCTCGGCCTCACCGACGAAGCGCTCTGCCGACGGGCCGGACTGACCGCGGCCTATCTCCGTCAACTCCTCGGCACGGGGCTGGAGTTCGACCCCCAGGCGCTGCAACGCCTCGCCATCGCACTGAAACTGACCTCCCCCGAACTCCTCGAAGGCACGGTGCGCCCGCCCTGGGCCAGGGCATCGACGGCCGACGTGATCCGGCCACGAGCGCTCCGCAGTCCGTGACCCGCCCTCAGCCCACCTCGTAGACCAGGTGCGTCGCGGTCGACGTCGCCGTCACGCTCCGCTGCACCAGCATGCGCGGCGCTCCGCCGGTGAACAGCGGCGTGCCCGCGCCGTCGCGCCGCCGCCCGTGCGGACGGGCACTCCTGGGCCGGCTGCTCCAGGCTCTGTTCGAAATCAGTGTGAGCGCATCACGGAGACAGTCGGCGTGTCGGCCCAACTGCCCGAAGTCTCGGGCAAAGCGAGGAAGTTGGGGAGATAATGCAGCGTGCTGGATTCAGCGGACGACGCAACGAGCGAGCTGCGAGGGACGGACGAGCGACTCGCGGCCATGGCCGAGGCGCTGCTCGCACGGGGCTTCAGCCTGGTGCGCAAGCGGGTCTACCGGGACGAGACCGCTGACGGGACGGGCGACCTGGGGTGGCTCTGGCTCCGTGCCGATCCGCCGCTCCACCCGCAGGAGCCGCACGACTGCGTCGTCAGCTACAGCGCGGCCGACGACAACTGGCAGGCTTCGTCCCCGGGAAGAGAAGGCCCGCCGATCCCCGGGAGCACTGACCCCGCCACGGTCGCCGCTCTGATCGCCGACGGAACGGCCCGGCTGCCGGAGGCCATCGCCCACAACGGGGCCGTCGAGGCCCCGGTCGTACGCGACGTGCCCGAATGGGCGGCGCTGATCCTCGGCGGCGTCGCCACGTCGGTGGTGCTTCCCTTCGTACAGGCCCTCGTGGGAAAGTCCGCCGAGGACGCCTACGCCAGTCTGCGCACCCGGTTCCGTGGCTCGCGAAGCGCGGAGCCCGCCCCCGCCCCCGTGGCCACGCCTCCGACCACCGGCCCTACCGAGTACCTCAGCGTGCTCGATCCGGAGACCGATCTGCATCTCGTGATGCCGGATCCCGTCCCGGCGAGTGCACTGCGCCAACTGGCCGCGATGGACCGCACCGAACTCCGGGGCCGCACACTGGTCTGGGACGAGGGCCGAGGGGAGTGGCTCCCGTGCCGGCGGACCTGAACCGCGAAGGCCCCGCGACGCATCGGCTGTCGCGACGGCTCGCGGTGTACTCCGACCGCCAGGACATCGGTGTCCTGTTGGAGCCCGAGACGGAGCAGGAAGCGGCCCAATCCCTGGAATCCGCCGTACGCGCCGTGCTGCAGGACCTGCAGCTCGACGTGCAGCCGCATCTGCGTCTCCTCCGGCTGGTCGGCTGGGTCTTCTGGCTGCGCAGCGGAGCGGACGCCCAGCGCAACCCCCGGCACGAACGAGACCTGACCCTCTCGCTCACGCTGCTCGCCCCGCTGCGGGACGCCGAACCGGAGTCCACCCCGGAAGCCGTACGCCATGCCCTTCCGGCACCTCCACGGCCGGGTGTGCCCCAGGTCCACAGCTGGGGTGACCTCGCGGGTCACCTCCTCCAGGAAGCCGGACCGCACGACCGGACGGCCCTGCTCGCCGCTGCCGCCGTGCTGCAACTGTGCGTGGCCATGTCCGAGGCCGAAGCGGACCGCGCCCGGTCCACCGGCAACCTGGCGCACGTTCTGACGCTGCTTCACGAGCACCACGCCGTCCCGGAGACCATGACAGCCGCACTCGGCCTCGCCCGGCGGCTCTTCGAGGGGTCCTCGTCCGGCACACCCGAGCGGGCCACCCACCTGGCGCGCCTGTGCGAGGTGCTGCTCGTGGCCTACAACTCCCGGCACGCCCCCGACGCGCTCGCCGAACTCATCGGCTTGAACCGCAAGGCGCTGGAGCTGCTGCCGGGTAATCATCCCAACCAGCCGGACCACCGGACCAATCTCGCCGGCCTGCTGCACATCAGGTACCAGGAGACCGGCGACACCGGTTCCCTGCGCGAAGCGGTGGCCCTGAGCAGATCACTGGCCGTGGCACTTCCGCCCGGGCATCCGGCCCTCCCCCGGGCACTCAACAACCTCGCCTTCCACCTCGAAAGACTGGCCGGCGACCACAGCGAGCTGATCGACGCCGCCACCCTGAACGAGATGATCAGCCTCGGCCGCACCGCGCTCGCCGCGCCGACCGGCCCAGGGCCGACGCCGGACCTGCGGATCGCGCTGACGGCCAACCTCAGCCGCTGGCTGCGGCTACGGGCCCGGCTCTCCCAGCCCGGGGAGGCGGCAGCCCACGACACCGACGAGGCGCTGCTCCTGGCCCGACAGGCGTACGGCAGTTCCGCCGGCCATCCGACAGGCGTCGTCCTGGAAGCACTGACCACCGCCCTGTCGGACCGGTACGCCCGCACCGGGGACCACGCGGCTCTCGACGAGGGCGTCGCCCTCCTGCGGACAGCCTGCGACGCGGCGGACACCCCGAACCGCCAGGCGGAGCGGCGCTTCGTACTCGGAGTCACCCTCAACAACCGCTACCTGGATCTCGGCAATCCGGCGGACGCGGTCGAAGCGGCACGGCTGCTGCGCGAGGTGGCCGGCTCCTCCGCCGCGTCCCTGCGCCGCCGCCTGGAAGGCGCGTGGGCGGCGGGCAAGCTCGCTCTCGCCCTCGGCACCCCTGCCGCCGCTGCGAAGGACCTGACCCTCGCTGTCCGTCTCCTCTCGGAACTCGTCGGACAGGTGTGGCAGGACCCGGATCGGGCCCGCGCCCTCGCCGAGTTCGCACCGCTTCCGGCGGTGGCCGCCGGGTGCCTGATATCCCTCGGCGATCCGGCGGGGGCACTGGAACTCCTGGAGCAGGGACGCGGGTTGATCCACGGGGAGTCGGCGGCCGTCTCGGCGAGCCTGGAACGGCTGCGCTCCCGGGCCCCCGACCTGGCGGCCGCGCTGGAGACCTTCCCGGGCGAATGGCGGGCGGCACCGGACGCCGACCGCCGGCAGCAACTGTCCGAGCAGCGCCGGCGGTTGACCGCCGAGATCCGGCGGGTGCCAGGGTTCGAGGAGTTCCTCCGTCCGCCACGGCTCACGGAGATCCTCGCCGCGTGCCATGCCGGTCCGGTGGTGGTGACCATCGCCGGCCGCGACGGCGACGGATCCCACGCACTGATCGTGACGGCGGACGGGGTGCGCTCGCTCTCGCTGCCCCGGCTCGGCCGGAGCACCCTCGGAACGCTCGGCACCAGTATCGTCACCGGATCGGAACTCGCGCTGGACGCCGGCCGCTCCGTACGCGACCGGCTGCTCGCCGAGGACGAGGTGCGGTCCGGTCTGACACTCCTCTGGGACGCCGTCGTCGGCCCGGTGCTCGACGCCGTACGGGACCTTCCGCGCAGCGGCACGGCCGACCCGACCGGCAGGCCACGACTGTGGTGGTGCCCCACCGGCTTCCTCTCCTACTTTCCCCTCCACATGGCGGAGCACCCCGCCGAAGGATCCGCCTTCGACCTGGTGACCTCCTCGTACACCGGCACGGTGCGCGCGCTCGGCCAGGCGCGGCCGTGGCGGATGAGCGCCGGGAGCCGGCCGTTGATCGTCGCCGTACCGCACGCCCCCGGAGTTCCCGATCTCCCCGGCGCCGACGAGGAAGCCGCCGTACTCCTCGACCTGCTGCCGGGTGCCCGCCTCCTGCGCGGACCGGCGGCCACCCGCGAGCGTCTGTTGGCGGAGCTCCGGCACCACGACATCGTCCACATCGCCAGTCACGCCGGGTCCGACGCCGACCGCCACCACGAAGGCCACCTCGTCCTGCACGACGGCCGGCTGCACTTCGGGCACCTCGCGACCGCGCGCGCCGGACAGGGCGGTCTGGCCTTCCTGTCCGCCTGCGGAACCATGCGCAGCCGCCTCGACGTCCCCGACGAGTCGCTGAACCTGCTCTCCGCCTTCCAACTGGCAGGCTTCAGCGACCTGGTGGGAAGTCTCTGGCCGGTGGCCGACCACGCCAGCGTTCGCCTGGCAGAGTCCTTCTACCAACACCTGACCACCCACCGGACCACGGGCGCCGCCCACGCCCTGCACCACGCGGTCTCCGAACTCCGAGCACGCCACCCCGACCGCCCCTCCCTCTGGGCCTCCCCCGTACACGTCGGCCCGTGACCCTGGGCACCTGGCTGGTCCGGCACCGCTGCCGCGCCCGGCGGCCCTCCCGAGTCCGTGCCACCACCGACTGGTAGCCCACACCAACTCGCCTACGGCTACCGGATGTCGGAGGGTGCCGACACGCTCGCGGCCGGCACCGCGAGCGCGAGACGTAACCTGTCACCGTGAGCTTCAACAACTTCGCTCGTAAGGTCCGCAACCCAGCCCTCCCGTTGGGGCTGCGGGTGTCGATGTTGCGTTCGTGTGTGCAGCTCTACCGGCCGATCGGCTTCAATGCCACCTTGAGCCTCCTCGCCTCCGAGGCCGGTGACTTCAGCCGGGACGAAGCCGCCCTCCTGGGTGCCCTTGACGTGCTGTCAGCCAGCCGAGACGCGCGGACGGAGGAACTACGGATCTACGGTGCGATGCGCCGGCAGGAAAAGCTCCTCGGGCGGCGCACACCGCGGATGCGTGACCCGAACCCCAACCCCAACCTCGGCCCAGGCCGGTGGCACGGGGCACCCAGAGCGGGCGCGCTGCACGCCGTCGGTTTCTGGAGCAGCAAGCCCGGCCTGCTGTCGCCGGACGACCTGATCGCTGTTCGAGTTGGCCAGTGCGTCACTGCTTGCCTGGCCAGTGGCGGTCCGCTACAGCCGGCACAGCTGGAAACCCTGGCAGAGTGCATCACCGCACTCAGGGACCGTCGAACTGCCGATGCCTATCGGGACGACCCCGTGCGGTACTTCCAAGACGGCGGCCTGCTGGCCCTTGCGCTCCACGTTCGAACCGCGGCTGTCCCCCACGATGCCGGTGCCGTGGTCCCGGCCGGCACCCCCGCTGCCTCACCTGGCAGGTAGGCGGACGATGCCACTGCACGGGACCGTGAACGACAACCAGCGGGTGTAGCCGTCGCCCTTCGCTGAGGATCACTCAGTGCGCCCGGGCAAGGTCCAGCAGCCGGTGCATGACCGCCACCGGCAATGCCGGATTGCCTGCGGCAGCCGAGGCCTGCGCCGGCAGGACGAGCCGCCGGAGCAGTTCGTCGGCAGGCAACCTGGGGTCGCGGACCGCCCAGTCACCCACGGAATCCGGGTCCGCTGACCCTCCGACAGATCCTCCCGCATCAACACCGCGAGCCGCACGTCGTTCTCGGGATCCTCCGCCAGCCGCAGAGCCAACGCGGTCGGCACCTCGGGATCAGCGGCAGCCTCCCGCCGGACCGCCGGGTCCGGGTGCGCCACCCGCTGCTCCGCCGTCAGCACCAACGGCGGCTCCGGCACCGCGACCGGCTGCCGCCCCCTGTCACTGACGATCCGCCGGATCTTCGGTTCCGGGTCCTGCGCCAGGATCTCCAGCACTCCGGCAGGGACACGACGCTTGTCCTCGACGAGCGTCACCGCATACACGAACCGGACCCGGGGCTCCGGATCCTGCGCAAGCCGGGCCAGAACGCCGACGTCCGCCGCCGCGTTCTCCGCGACGTCCAACCGGTGCTGGACCCGCGGCGACCCCACCAGCAGCTCCGTCGCGGCGGCGTCCAACTGCTGTGGTGCGACCCGCATCCCATCCCCAGGGACCAGGGCTTCGGCAAAGTCGGGGTGAGGGGTCGTCTGGGTGGGTTGGAGGTTGTGCTGGTGCCCCAACGCTGACCGCTCGGGTAGCGGGGCGCGTGGGCCGCGGCCATCGGCGGGTGTTCGGGCTGCAGCCATGTCGGCACCGCCGGCCCGGATCTGGGTACGGTCACAGGCATGTCCACCTCTGCGCTGTCCTTTGGTTCCGCTGCCCGCCTGTACGACTCGATCCGGCCCACCTATCCGGTGCCGGCGGTCGCTTGGGCCATCGGCGCCAAGCCGGTGCGCGTTCTGGATCTGGGGGCTGGTACCGGGCTACTGGCCGGTGTACTGCGCGCCGTCGGCCACGAGGTGATCGCGGTCGAGCCCGACGAGAAGATGCGCGCCGTGGCCGCCGAACGCCACCCAGGCACGCAGGTGCTCGCCGGCAGCGCCGAGGACATCCCGTTGCCGGATGAGTCCGTTGACGCCGTCGTGGTCGGGCAGGCATACCACTGGTTCGCTCCGCAGGACGCGCTGCCGCAGATTCACCGGGTGCTCCGCAAGGACGGCGTCTTCGCTGCGATATGGAACATCCGTGACGATCGGACCCCGTGGGTGGCCGCACTTTCCGGCATCGCCGGCAGCGAGGGATACGGCCTCGAGAGCGCCTGGCAGTACGGACCGGTGACGCCATGGTTCACCGAGCCCGAACGTGGCTTGGTCGAGCACACCGTGACCGTCCCGACAGACCGGCTGATCGACCTGGTGCGGTCCCGCTCCTCCTACCTGACCGCCGACGCCGCCGAGCAGGCCCGCCTGGACCGGGAGATCGGCGAGTTGGCCGCCACCGACCCGGCCCTGGCCGGCCGCGACAGCGTCAAGATGCCCTACCGGACCTGCGTCTACCGGATGCGGCGGGCCTGATTCCTTCGACGGGGTTGAGGTCTGGTGCGCACGAGGGAAGTTGGAAGACGGTGAGCCAGTCGTGCTCGGCCGCGTACCGCTTCACGCCGACGGCCAGGTGCGTGTTCAGATTGTCCCAGACCAGTACGAGAGGTCGCGGTAGTCGGTTCACGCGAAGCACCTGCGGGCACCCTTGAGCGGCATGTGGAAGCGGGGCCTACCCACTGCCCAACTCCTGCTCCAACGAGGCGAACTGCTCCCCCGACAGCTTCGGGAGACTCGCCGGACCCGCCGAGCGCAAGGCATCCTTGCCGCCCTACCGCCAGGCCCGACGCCAACGCTCTACCGACCACTCGCTGACCCGAAGGTCCCGGGCGATCACCGAAGTCCTCTCACCGGCCTCGAACCGGACACCGGCCTGAAGCCGCACCTGCTCACGAAACGCCCGCCGCTCAGCGGTCAGGCCCCCACCCTGCGCATACCGCATACCAACGGCATACCGCAGGGATCACGACCTGTCACCACCGACAACACGACGAAAACCTCCGTAACGTCGCCGCCTCCTTCCGCTACATCGCCCGCGACGCCAGCAGACCGCTCGCCCTTCTCGGCCTCGGGTAATCGCCGAGCCCCCGATTTCTACGAGCCGAGCGATGAGGACGACTGCACAACCCTTGGATACGCGTGCCAGTCTCACGACGGCCCGCACCGAGGTGACGCATGCCAGGGTGAACCGTCACACCGCATCGCCCTCGACTGCGCGGAGCACGGACTTGAGAACATGTGGCCGGACGACCGTATGCTGCTCTCTCCAGGCAGATTCACCCCACCGTTGAGCGACGAGCAGTTGGTCTGGATTCGTTCGGAGAGCGACGCTCTGTGAGTGAAAAGACGTCAGCTCCTTCCGAGCACCACGTTAAGGTGCCCCGAGGACGGTTCCGCCGATGGGGACTACATGGATTTCGAGCGTTTCGACGCGCCGCAAGCGACCGATGATCAGTGGCGCGAGGTCCACGCCCACGAGGTCCAGTCGATGGAGTACGACTGGCCTGAGCTGGCCTCGCCGACGCTCGATGCCATGGTGAACAGGCTGCGTGAGAGCACGACGACAGACTGCACCAATACACTGTGGCTGGCGCGAGAACACGGAAAAATCGTGGCTTCCGCGTCCTACACGGTCCACCACGACGACGCTGACCACACCGTACGCATTGCGTTCATCACAGTCCACGTTCACCCCGAGCGGCGGCGGCTGGGCATCGGAACAGCATTCCTACGCCTGCTGTTGGCGGAAGCCCGCCGGCACGGCAAGGACCGAATTTCCGTGTCCGGGGTGCGCCGCGGTACGTCGGCGGAGGCGTGGACGGTGCGTCTCGGCTTCGAGCCATCAAGTCGGACGCTGCTCCAGCGGCTCGTCATGGCCGACGCGGACCTGGCGCTCTGGGATCTGCCGACGCCTGCCGGGTACCGTGTGGTGTCCTGGGGCGTTGCGGTGCCCGAGGAGTTCTTGTCGCGCTACTGCCGGTACCTCGCAACTTGCTGGGGCTCACCGCATGACTGGTTCGCACCGCAGGCAGTCCGGGAACGCGAAGCGCAGGGGCTGGCAGAGGGCTGTGACAGGCTGGTGGTGGCGGTCGTCCACGAGGCCGACGGGGAGATCGTCGCGACGAAGGCTGCGGAAATCAAGCACGGGGCCGACATCGTGGCGCGCCCGGGCCCCACCAGCTTGGTCCTGGGCCACCGTGACCAAGGTCTGGAGCGGATGCTCGAAGCGGAGGTCCTGCGTCGGCTGGCGGCTGAACGTCCGGATGTAGCCGAGGTGGTGGAGAAGGATCAAGCTTTCTACCTGCCTGAAGAACTCGCCGCCTACAGGTGCATGACGCAGGTCATCGCCGACCTCGGCTATCGCACAGAGGAATACCTACGTGTCGAGGCGGGGGTCGAGCAGTTGAGTACAGCCTTGGGATCCAGCCGGCCCGATTGACACTCCCGGGGGCCGACTGCCCGGTGTGTCGCAGGCGGGAGGGCCCGCGGCTGTCGCACCATCTTCAGCAGTCGACACAACCTCTGATGGTCACGCGGTGGCCGCCTCCGTATCGACCCCTGCCGCCAACTGGTGCCAGGCGTGGGTGCATCCGTCGGCGCAGAACCGCTCCCGGCGGCGCTTGTCCGCCACCCCCAGTAGCGCGACCAGCAGCCGAAACGCCTTCACTCGCTCGTCCTGCGGCAGGTTGATGATCTTTGTCAGCTGCCCGGCCAACTGCCCACGCGTGATCAGGACCGCCGGGGTGTGCGTCGGCCGGATACCGGCGAGCCGTACGCTCTCGGGTCCGTCCTCCACCGTCGCCCGCGCCTGGATGCAGTGCCCGCCCAGATCCCGAAGGACCTCCAACTGGCCCTCGGAGGGCAGGGCTTCGAACCATTCGACACCCTGCCCGAGCGGGCGCAGACCCTGCGCCAGTTCGTTCAACATGACCGTGCGCTCGTCCATCCGCCCGCCTCCGCGATTCAGCCGAGGCCAGTGGCCCCCGAAGGCCATCGAACCAGATCGCGACGTGTGACTGGAGCGCCAGTACTCCGACCGTAGATCGTGATCATGGATGCGGGGCCACTCCTCGGTAGCCTGTGTGTGTGGCTGGGACCTGGGACGAAGTGCAGCTGATCGCGGACGGCTTCGAGCGCGTGTACGTCGAGTTGGAGTGGTACGACGGGCCGCGTGCTGGCCTGGCCGATGTCGACGGTAGGCCCCACTACTTCCAGGGCAACGATTGGGATGACGCCGACGAGGCCGACGAGTACAGCGTCTGGCCCGCTGGCGACGCAGCGGTGGAACTGGAACACGAACAGTGGGCGATCTTCGCCAGGTGGAATGAGCGCCATGAGGCGGGGACGGTGGGGCCGGAGACCCATCCGGGCCGGAGCGGGATCGATGACCGCTACGACGAGCTGACCCTTCTGCTGGCGCCGTACCGTCAGGCGCCGGACGGCGCGAGGCGACTGGTGGGTGAGGTGCGCTTTGATGCGGGGCCCCGCTACCGGGTCGAGGGGCCGGACTACTGGTTCCGGTGGCGTCCGAGCAGGTGAGGCCGCCCGTGATCATCAGGTGTCGGTTGGACAACCACTGATCACGCGGCGACCTCGGACGCCAGCCGCTCCCCTTGACGGCGCCGTCCGGGTCGTCCGCGTAGCGGGTGGTCAGCCGTGGCCCCACTTCGTCCAGACGTGCCCCTGACGCAGACTCACCTCGTTCGCACCGAGGACCAGCACCACCTCGTCCGCGCCATGGAACGCGGCACCGGCCTCTGGGTCCGAGACCACAAGACACACTGCAGGCCGGAGCAGCGCGGATACGTCCCCGCCGATGAGAAGGCCGCCTCGACCTGGCCACGCCGCTGGTCCGGTGCGGTCAGCGAGGGAACATGTCAGCGTACGGGTCGGGTTCTCCGGTGTCGGGATCCAGCCCGGCCTTCCAGCGAAGCTGCTGTTCGCGCCAGTGGACGAACTTCGGGGCGTGGCCTCGCAGGTCGATGCTGAGGGGGTACACGTCGAAGTCGTCGAGGAGAAGCCTGCGCAGGAACTCGACCATGCCGCAGGGGTGGAGCGTGAAGTCCTCGCGGGTGTGGCGGCCGCAGACGAGTACGGGCCACTGTTCGGGGTCCGGGTCGGTGGTCAGCCAGCACAGGATGTCCGCCCCGGACGTCACACCCCAGGCCAGGATGTCGACCGGGTCGAGATCGAGGCCGGCCTGGCCGCCCACCATCTCCCAGGTGGAGCGGGCGTTTCCGGTCTCCCCCTCGAAGGACCCGGGATCCCACTGGATGCCTTCCTTGGGCAGGGGCAGAAGGACATCCACTTCGCCGGCGATCGTGCCACCGCCGTAGCAGGACATGAAGGCGCGGTAGTCGCTCGGAAAGCGGGTACTCCAGGCGGCTTCGGCCGCGGTCCAGTCGACCTGCTCGTCGCTGCCGAACTCGGGCGACATGATCTGAACCAGCGCGGCTGTGCCGGGGTGCTCGTGCAAGACGGTGACTCTCGTTCAGGGTTGGTGCCGGGCGATGGGAATCGCGTTTCCGGAGTCCGGTGCGCTAATCGTCGTCGTGGAAGATCTCGTACTCGTCATTCATGAGGTCCCAGAAGGACCGGTAGCGCCTCGCCCCGGGGAGCCAGTGGGCGTGGTACCACGCTTCCCACTCCCCGTCAGGAGTGACGACGAGCGGGTTGAGCAGGTAGACATCCGTAGCGCCTGGAGTGTGGCTGATCTTGAGCATGTGGGGCAGGTACTCGTCCCGCATCAGGAAGGAGTCCTGCTCCTCCCCGTAGACGTAGTACAGCTCGTCGGAGACCTCGAACGTCTCCGCCGCCTCGACCCGGGGGCCGAACGACTCCGGATCGAGGTCCCTGGCCCAGCCGACTTCCCGCGTCGGCAGGAGCCGCTCGATCCAGCTGGTCGTGTCGAGCCACCCGTTGCTGGTCTGCAGGAACTGGCGGTAACTGGACGGGAGCGCGACGCCGAGCCGCTTCTCCAACTGCGCGATCTCTTCAGCACGGGCGCCCTCGCCGCCGAGCCAGCGGGCAGCGCGCACGGCGGACGAGAAGGGTTCGGATCGCTCCTGTTCGTGCAGGATCGGGTCCAGCCATTCGTCGCTCCAGCGTTGCAGCAGCTCACGCCAGGGATAGGCGCGTTCGGGTGTTTGACTTTCCGGGTTCGACACGGCGGAAGACTACGACGGCGGACTGACAATCTTCCCAGAGCCATCGGGGACGGGCGGACCGGCGTTCGGGGCGGGTGATGGGACGTACTTCATGGCGGTCTCGTCGGCGGTGCCGAACACGCGCATGAAGAGGACAGGATCGGCGATGTGGCGGACCTCATCGAAGATGCAGTCCTGACGGAGCGTTGAGGGGCCGAGTCCGAGCGGCCGGAAAGTTCGTCGAGGTAGGACCACATCGCCCTTGGCAGCTGCCCGGCACGGTTGCTCCACCGCCGAGGAACAGCACTCCGACGACGAGCCCACCATGCCAACAGCGCAGTCGCGCCTGCCCAGGCCGCTCGCCGCAGAACTTGAACGCGTTCAAATGACATGCCATCATAGGGCTTGTGCGCGGCGATCCGACTGCGCGAAGGGGGATGGCACCATGCGTCACAGCCACTTGAAGCCGCAATTGTGATATTTCTTCTGATTTTTGCTGCGGGGTACCTGGCACCCCTCATCACGGCGGGCTGGCTCTCCACTGTGATGAGCCGTCGACTGCCGTGGCACCTGCGGGTGCTGACGATCATCGCCGGCTGCTGTGTCGGCGGGACGCCGTCGATAGTGCTGTTGAATGTCGCAGGACGCGATGCGGCAGGCATTGCCGTACAGGCCAGTATCGCCGTTGTCGTTGGGGGGCTCACAGCGCTGCTGGCTCTTCACCGGGAGCAGCGGCGACGCTTGGCGGGTTGACGCCGGCCAGCTGTCTGTCCGGAATGCAGGGGCTCAGCAGTCCAATTCGCTGCCGGACTTCCGCAGTGCCGACGCGATCTGACTGCACATCAATTCATGCACCACCGAGGGGCCGGCATCGTGTCGGCCCTTTTGCGTTCCCGAACCCAGGAGAGAACACCGGTCACGCCCCGACTCGGCTCCCGGCGGTCTCCTCGTCACCGTCCGGCTGCCGACCGCCACCCCCGAGCGGCACCCGCTAGGAAGCCGGCCCCCCGCTCAGCCAGGCGCCGATCCTCGGCAGCGCCTCGGGCCCGCTCTCGTCCCGCACCGACGCCGCCAGGTCCGCGACGGTGACGGCGGCCAGGGACGCCCGCCACGCCGCGTCGGCCGCTCCCATCGCGCGGGCGATCGGGCACTGCCGCGTGCACTGCTCGGGCGGCGTCCCCAACGGGCCGCGCCGGCGGATCTCGGTGCAGACGAACGCCGGGTCGGCTCCGTCCACAGCCTGCACCACGTCGAGCAGGGTGACCTCCTGGGCGGGCCTGGCGAGGACGTACCCGCCGGTCTTGCCCTGCACCGAGTGCACCAGCCCCGCCCGGGACAGCGCCTGCAGCTGCTTGGCGAGGTAGCTCGGCGACACGTCGTGCAGCGCGGCCAGCCGGGCCGCCGGCACCGGTTCGCCGGCCGTGGTCAGCACCACGCAGCAGTGCAGCGCCCACTCCACGCCACCGGACAGCTTCATCCCGCCTCCATTTGACTCGGACCCAGACTATCCGAGTATCATCTCGGACATAACCTGTCCGAGTTTCCGTCGCGGATGCTCGGCCCACGAAGGAGGCACGTCATGAGGATCACCGTCATCGGCACCGGCCTGATCGGCTCCCAGCTCGCCGCCGAACTGACCGCGCGCGGCCACCGGGTGACCACCGCGTCGCTGTCCTCCGGGGTCGACCTGCTCACGGGGGCGGGTGTCGACAAGGCACTCACCGACGCCGACACCGTCGTCAACGTGACCAACTCCCCCACCTTCGACGCCCGGTCCGTCGACTTCTTCCGCACCACCATGGGCAACCTGCTCGCCGCGGGCGAGCGGGCCGGGGTGCGCCACCAGGTCGTGCTCTCCATCGTCGGCGTCGACCAGGTCACCGAGCTGGACTACTACCGCGCCAAGGTCCTCCAGGAGCAGCTGCTGCGCGGCGGCCCGACGCCGTACTCGATCGTGCGCGCCACCCAGTTCTTCGAGTTCATGGAGCCGACCATGTCCTGGAGCTCGGACGAGACCGCGGTCCGGCTGCCCGCGACCCCGCTCCAGCCGATCGCCAGCGCCGACGTCGTCACGGCGCTCGCCGACGTGGCCACCGCGGCCCCGCTCGACGGGATCCTGGACGTCGCGGGCCCCGACCGGTTCACGCTCGACGAGATCGGCCGCCTGACCCTCGCCGCGCGCGGCGACCGGCGCCCCGTCCTCCTCGACGACCAGGCGGGCCTGTTCGCCGCCGTCCGCGGCGACGCCCTCACCCCCGGCCCCGACGCCCGCCTGGCGTCCACCCACTACCGGGACTGGCTCGACAGCTGACCACCCCCCGCATCGGACCTGCGGGTCCGTCACTCCCCGGTGGCGGCCGGGGACTTCCGGCGACGGCTCGTCGGTCACAGCACGAAGGCCCGGCTCCGCCGTCGGCGGGCCGGGCCTTCGTCACCCGCCGTCAGTGGGCGATGCGGTACTTGGTGGACGGCACACCGCTGGTGAGGCTGCAGTCGAAGGTGCTGGTGGTCGCGGTGTAGGTCCAGCCGGCCGGGGCCCAGCAGGCCCACAGGCCGTTGACCGGGACGCGGTTGCGGTAGGTCGTGGCCGGGACACCGGAGGTGGTGCTGCACGCGGTGGTGTACGTGATCAGGTCGTAGGTCCAGCCGGGCTTCACGCCACAGGCGGTCAGGCCGTCGACCGGGGTCCGCAGCCGGTAACCGGGGGCCTGCGGGCCGGTCTGGGCGCAGGCGCTGCCGAGCGTGACGTTGTCGTACACGAAGCCGTCGACCGGGGTGCACGACAGCACGCCCTCGGCGGGGGTGCGCAGGCGGAAGACGGTGGACGTCCAGCCGGCGCCGCCGCTGCACTGACGAGTCTGCTGGACCTGGTCGTAGGTGTAGCCGGCCGGGACGCTGCAGGCCCAGGTGCCGTCGAGGCCGGCGGCGTGCGCCGAGCCTGCGGGCGCGACGGTGAAGCCGGCGAGGAGCAGTGCGGTCACCGCCGCCAGGGCGAACGTCGTGCGTGCGACGAGACTGCTGATCCGGTGCAGTGGGCTCAGGACGGACATGGGTCTCCCAAAGGACGCGATCGGTGTGGTGGCGACCGCGAGGAATGATCATGCGGTCACATGATCGCCGTTTTTATAGCACGATTCCCACACACTCTGACGGATCGTCAGCAAGCCGGACTCGCACTCCTGTCCGGATCTGACCCCCGCCGTCCACCCCGCCGCCGAGTCACCCCACAGCGGCGCCCACGAACTGACCCACTTTCAGATTGGCCGAAACGCAGCCGCCACGACCGCTCAACGGCCGAGGGCGTGTTCGAGCTGCCTCTTGTTCATCCTCGAACGGCCGTGGATGTTGCGCTGCCTGGCCTCGTTGTACAGCTGGTCATAGGTCAGGCCCTGCGCCCCGGAGTGCGAACGCCTGCCGCCCCGGTGACCGGAGGACACGTCGTGCAACGACGAGCGGCTGGCGGTCTTCGACTCGCCGTGTCGGGCCCGCTCCTTGTTCACCGTCCGGGCCGCGATCTCCTCCGCCCGCTGCTCGCTCTCGCCGCGCTCCAGCGCGCTCGCCTTGATGTGCTCGTACTGACGTTCCCGCTTGGGGCTCGATCCACGGGGCACGACGCCCTCCTCTCCATCGGCGGCCGCCTCAGTGGTGCGGCACGGCCGGTCCGTCGGGAAGCCGCTCCGCCACCATCGGCGTACGCGGTATCTGGTGTCCCCCGCTGGCGAGCATCCGCACCTCGCCACGATCGCTGATCTCGGCGCGGACGATCCCCGACCGGTCCGCGTACACCGGGTGGCCACCCGGCCCGAGCACGCCGATCCGCTCGACGACCACGACGTCCTGGACCCCGTGGGAGCCCGGATCGCCCGGGAACGCAAGGGCGAATCGCTGCACGCCCATGACGCACACCCTCTTCCGTCACCTGCTGGTCGTACCGCCTGGGAGGGCGCCTGCCCGAGCTGCGCGCGGCCAAACAACGCCCCGCGACGACGGTTCGCGCGGCACCTGGGCAGCCGCCCGGAAGCCGGCACGGCCGTCAGGGCAGCGGCTGCCCCCGGTCGCGTTGACCACCTCGCCGGTGACGTAACTCGCCTCCGGCGAGGCCAGGGAGACGTAGAGCGGGGCCATCTCGGCGGGGGCCACCGCGTTGACCCGCACACCGTCCGGGCGAGCTGCCGGGCCAGACCCTTCGTGAAGTTCACCACCGCGCCCTTGGTGGCCGCGTGGTCCAGCAGGTGCGGCGTGGGTTGGTACGCCTGCACCGAGGCGCTGTTGATGGTAGGTGGCCTCGCCGTGGTCGGGCTCCGGGTCCATCTCCCCGCTCGCCCCCGGGTAGGTCTGGCTCTGCTCGGCGAAGGGCGGCTTCGGGTACCGCTCGGCCGGGTGCTGCGGGCTCGGCTGGTCACTGCTGATGGCTTCCTCGGTGCTCACCGGGCCGGCTCGCCTCGCACCTGCCCAGCCGTCCGGAATCCATCCCTCGGACAGCCGGACGGACGGACACCCGCACGGAGCGATGTCCCGGTGCCCCGATTGAGCGCGCGCGGGCGGGGCAGGCGCGGCGACGGGATCGGAGGACCCGGTTGCCGACACCTGCGAGGAGGAGAAACGATGAGCATGGTCAAGGAGTCGATCGACGTCGACGTCCCGCTGCACACCGCCTACAACCAGTGGACGCAGTTCGAGGAGTTCCCGAAGTTCATGGCGGGGGTCCGGGAGGTCAGGCAGCTCGACGACCGGCGCACCCACTGGCGGACCAGCATCGCCGGTGCGGAGCGGGAGTTCGACGCCGAGATCGTGGACCAGCGGCCCGACGAGCGCGTCGCCTGGCGCACCGTCGACGGCGACGTCCGGCAGATGGGCCTGGTGACCTTCCAACCCATCGACGCCGACCGCACCAAGGTCAGCCTGGCGATGAACTTCCAGCCCGAGGGCATCACGGAGCAGGCGGGCGACCTGCTCGGCGTCCTCGACCGCCGGGTGAAGGGCGACCTCGCGCGGTTCAAGGACTTCATCGAGGGACGCGGCCGGGAGACCGGCGGCTGGCGGGGCCGGATCACCCCGGCCTGACCGTCATGCACCGGCGTGGCTCCGGGAGTTCACCCTCCCGGAGCCACGCGCTCCGTCAGCGGGAAGCAGCACGGCGGGGATCTCACTGCTCATCCGCCACCGGTTCCCCCCGCTCCGTCCCCGTCGGGGAGCTCCGGACGGTGAACGTCCCACGGGTGCCCGTCAGTTGCAGCAGTCGCTCGACCTGGGCGCTGGGGGCGTCGAGGACGAAGGTCCGGCCGGTCTCCCGGGCGAGGGTGTGCAGCCTCAGCAGGGTGTTGAGGGCGGCGCAGTCCGCGAAGGTCACCGCCGCCAGGTCGACGGCCAGTTCCGTCTCGGAGGTGTGCAGCGCTGCGGCGAGCGCCCACTCCAGCTGTCGGGCGGAGTCCAGGTCGACGTCACCCGCGACGCGCGCCCGGTACCGTCCGCCGCCGACGGACGTGACCCGCACGTCCAGCTGCGGGCCGCTGTCGTGCACGGGTCCGCCGGACCCGGCGGAGTCGGCGGGGACCCGGAGGTCGGCGGCGTCGGGACGGAAGCGGAACCGGGGATCACGAAATGGGCTGCTGGAGGTCATGGCGGTCACCGGAGAGTGCTGGGGCCGGGGCGGGAGAGTCGCCGGGAAGGTCCGCGAACAGGGCGAGCAGCCCGGCGATCTCGTGGTGACTCTCGGCCGGGTGGCGGAAGTGGGTGCCGCGGGTGACCTGGTAACGGTTACGGCGGCCGTGTCGGGTCCGGGTGAGGTAGCCCGCTCCCTCCAGGTCGGTGACGATGGCCTGCACGGCCCGCTCCGTCAGGCCGCACGCCTGCGCCAGATCCCGCAGGCGCACCTCCTCGTCCTGCGAGACCAGCAGCAGGATCCGCGCGTGGTTCGTCAGGAACGTCCACGCCGTACGGGGCTCGTGTGCGTCGTCCATGCCTTCAAGTATGAACCCTGGTTCCGGTATGGCAAGACCTGCTTCCCATTTCCGGAACGCGAGGACAGCCGGTCCCGACGGGTGTCAGGCGCCGGTGGCGGAGATACCGATCCCGTTCGGCACCGGCCGCTCCTGCCCCTGGTCCAGGCGGTTGCGAACGGCCACCCCGCCCGCACCCCGGGTGACCAGGGTGGCCGATCCGCCCCCGTCCAGGTACGCCGCCTGCTCGCAGCCCAGCGAGCGCAGGACGTCCGCCAGTTCGGCGACGGTCAGCCCGCCGGAGGAACCTCCCCGGCCGTCGGTGGACAGCAGGTGCAGGACCCGGCCGTCCTCCGCGATGCCGACCGCCGCCCGGGGCTCGGCGGTGACGGTGTCCAGGCCGGGCAGCGGCCGGCGGTCCGTCACCAGCGGGTGCGCGCCCAGGGCGAACGCGAACGGCACCGTCGGGCCGGCGTCGAGGTCGTACGCGACGTCGACCGGTGCACCCACCGTCAGCTCACGCAGGCGCCGGGCTCCCGCCTCCCGGCCGAGCAGTACGGTGGTGCCGAGCGGGATCGCCCCGGCCCCCGGCGTGTCCGCGACCGCCACCACCGATCCCTGGCGGATCGTCACCTCCCAGGTGTCCCCGGTGCAGGGATCGGCCCGGCGCTGGTCGCTGCCGCACGCCGCGCGGGCCCGGGAGGCCGCACCCCACTCCGGGGTGAACGCCCCGATGCCGCCGACCGGCAGCGCGTACTGGTTGAGGCCCCCGAGTTCCGCCACTCCGTCCGGTGTCCGGATCGACCCGTGCAGCGTCAGCCGGCCCAGCCGCGCCCTGCCGTCCACACCCACCCCGAAGACGTCCTCCACACTGCCACCGGGCGGCATCGCCCAGCCGAACCGCTGCGCCCTGGGGACCGCGCCCTTCAGCGGCAGCCCGTCCAGCACCGCGGGGCCCGACGGTGCTCCCGTGGCCGGCACCCCGGGGTGCTGGTCCTCGGTCAGGTGGAAGAAGTCGCCGTTGACCGCGGCGACGGCCCCCAGGTCCCGCGCCATCGCCGAGACCGGTCTGCGGGCCGAGACCGCACCGGCGTGCAGCAGGCCCGCCCGCACCCCGGCCCGGTCCAGCCGGGCGGTCACCACGTGCACCCCGGCTGCCCCGTGCGAGGTCGGGAAGGTGAACGCCCGGTACTCCACGCCGGGAACCACCTGCTCGCGGAGCTGTCCTGACGCGGCGTCGGCCCGGGACACGACGGTCGCCGCTCCCACGACGACCGCAACCAGGGTGAGCAGGGTGGTGACACGGGTGGCACGCCTCATGCGGACACTGTGCGGCGCCGGGTCGGAGTCGCCGGACCGCCACGCCGTCCGCCACCGCGATCCGCGGGTTCAGCCGGCCGGCAGCCGGGCCTCGATCCGGGCCAGCAGGGCGCGCAGCGCGGCCACGTCGTCCTTGTCCGCCACCTGGTCGCCGGGCCGGAGTTCGACCAGCAGCGTGCCGCCCGGCTCCAGCACCACCAGGGCCGCCTCCTCGATGCCGTCACCGCCCTGGTGGTGCACGGCGACGTCCAGGTCGGCGGTCCGCAGCCCCTGACGACGGATCATCTGCAAGTCGTACCGGCCGTCCCGGGCCAGCACCGTCGCGGTGCCCTGGAACAGCCGGTTGAACTTCGGCCAGCGGGCGGCCTGCCGGACCAGCACCGAGTCGGCGAACAGCAGCACCACCGCGCCGAACAGTCCGCCGCTGAGCGAGTTGTCGTCACCGATGACCGCGTTCTGCACCACGTTGGAGAGCAGCAGCATGACCACCAGGTCGAAGGTGTTGAGCTGGGCCAGCCCGCGTTTGCCGACCAGGCGCAGCAGCACCAGCAGCGCGAGGTAGACCGCGACCGTACGGATCGCCTTCTCGGCGTAGGGGACACCCGCGTGGAACATGTCCTGCCACATTGGGCCGACCCTAGGCAGCACCGTCCGCCGCCCCCGGCAGGCGCACCGCCGGGTCCACCATCCGGGTACGTGGGCTCGCTGCCCCCTCGCACCGGTGCCTGCCGGTCAGCCGCGCGGACGAGCCCCGCCGGGTCAGCCGCGCTCCGCCCTGGCCGCCCGGATCCAGCCGTCCATCGTCACCCACTGCAGATCCAGCCAGCGGGCGAACTCGTCCTTGCTCCTGGGGACTTCGCTGCGCTCGACGCTCCAGCAGGCGACCCGGAAACGGCCCCGGCCGGACGACGGGTACCCCGCGCCGAGCCGCCAGGGCAGCAGGTCCTCCAGGCCGGTGTGCCCCACGAACAGGATCTGGGCCTCCGGGGCGGCGGTGAGCACCGCACGGGCCCCGCCCGACATCGCCGGGAGCACGCAGCCCCCGGCCACCGCGCCCGCCGGACCGGCGGCGGCCCGGCGCTGTCGGCGGCGGCTGAAGTTCGTGCCCTCCGGGAAGACCACGGCGACGTCGCCGGCGCCGAGCTCCCGTCCGATGCCCATCAGGTGACGCAGCGCCCGGAACCGCCCCGCCGTGTCCCAGCGGATGGGGTACAGGGCGAGCGGACGGATCAGCGCCGCCAGCGCGGGGTCGGCGGTCACCGCGCGCTTGCAGATCGCGTGCGGCACCCGCTCCAGCCGGTTGACCATGAAGTGCAGGGCCAGCTGGGTGTTCAGCACACCGGCATGACGCATCAACAGCACCACCGGCCGGCTCGGGTCCAGCACCGGCTGCTCCACCTGCGGCCGGAGGCCGACCGCGGTCAGCCCCGGCCCGAAGAAGCGGGCGCTCGCCCGGCGCAGGACCGGCAGGTGGGTCTGGTACCGCCCCTGCCCGGCGGGCGGCGGGGTGGCCCGCAGCCGCAGCACCGCCCAGAGCACGGGCAGCTCGAAGACCACCAGGTACACGCCGTACAGCAGGACCAGCCGGGCCACCGCCCGGACCGGCCCGGGCAGCACCGGCAGCAGGAGCCGCAGCAGGACCAGGCCGGGGGCCGCCGACAGCGCGAGGACGACTCCCCCGACCAGCACCGCGATCTCGGCCAGCACACCCGCCGCGCGGCCCGCCGCCTTGCGGGTGCCCGCGTACGGTACGGCCGGGACCAGCGTCGGCGCAGCCTCGTTCGTCATCCGTCCAGCACCCTTTCCGACCGGCCGTACGTCCCCGGCCCGCCCGGGCCGCTTCGAGGTGGAGCAGCCGTCCGTCACGCCCGGACGGTCGAGTGGGTGGCTTCCAGGTAGGCCCGGGCCGAGTCGTAGCCGACCGTGATCCGCCGGCGGATGTCCTGGAGCTCCTGGCGGACCGAGGTCCAGGGGGCGGCCGCCTTGCGCACCACGCCGTCCTCGCCGCTCGGCAGCACGTGGACGGTGACGCCGGGACGGGTGCGGGCGAGTTCGGAGAGCACCTGGTTGCGCCGGCTGGCCTCGAACGCGACCTGGACCAGCTGCCAGGGCATGGTGGGCACCGTGAGCGCGGTGTCGGTCTGCCGCAGCTGCAGGACGTAGACCGTGGTCGCCCCGAGGCTCGTCGCCCGGCCGACCGGCAGGCTGTCCACCAGCCCGCCGTCGAGGTAGTGCCGCCCTTCGATCCGTACCGGCGGCCACAGCCCGGGCACGGTGGTCGAGGCGAGCAGCGCGGGCTGCAGCGGTCCGCGCTCGAAGTACCGGACACAGGCGTCCTCGATCGAGGTCGCCGCGCACTGGAACGGGACCTGCAGGTCCTCGAACCGGGTGCCCGCCCCGAAGTGCCGGGTGATGAGTCCGACCACCGGATCGTTGGTGGTGAGCCCCGCGCGGACGTGCCGGGCGTTGCTCAGGAAGCCCCGCAGGCGCGGTCGCATCACCCGCATGGTGACGAAGTCCTCCCAGAACTCGTCCAGCTGGATGCAGGAGGAGAGCGTCGGGTTCGCCGCGACGATCGCGCCCTGCAGGCTGCCGATCGAGGTCCCGACGATCAGGTCGGGTTTGATCCCGCGCTCGAACAGGGCTCGGAGCATGCCGGCCTGGAACCCGCCCAGGCCGCCGCCACCCCCGAGCACGAACGCGGTGGTGGGCTGCGTCGGGTCCGGGCCCGGGTCGTTCATGGTGCCTCCAGGGATGCGGGCGTCGAAGACCCGCGTCCGCCCATCGTCGGCCGGGCGGGCGGCGCTGTCGCGACGTGGCCGCCGATCGGGCGATCGACCCGTCCCGGGACCACGGGGCCGGACGGTTGACGGACCGTCGGCAGTACACCCGGGGCGCCGTGCTGGCAGGATGGCCGGATGGAACGAGTGCTTGGCATCGGTGGACACTTCCTGCGCGCCGCCGACCCGGTCGCCCTGAGCGCCTGGTACCGCGACTGCCTGGGCCTGGACGCCGACGGGAACGGTCTCTGGCGGCAGGAGGCCGGGCCGACGGTGTTCGCGGCCTTCGAGTCCGACACCGACTACTTCGGCTCCCCCGCTCAGCAGACCATGCTCAACTTCCGGGTCCGCGACCTGGCGGCGATGCTCGCGCAGCTGCGCGCCAAGGGGGCCGACGTCGCGGCGGAGACCCAGGAGATGGCGGGCGTCGGCAGCTTCGGCTGGGTCACCGACCCCGAGGGCAACCGGATCGAACTCTGGCAGCCTGCCTGATGGTGCCTCCGTGGAGGCACCGGCCTGCCGGGACGTCAGCCCCGGCCGGGTCCCGCGGAGTCGGGTCCTGAGGGCGGGTCAGGGCCGCCGGTCCACAGGGTTCATGCCTCCGACATCTGGGGATCACCCTGCGGCCACCGGTTGAGCCGCGGGTGATGGGTGGATGTGCGCCAGCAGCGATTGCTTTCAGCCGCCGATCCGCAGGAGAACCCATGAGCACCGGCCCCGCCCCCGCGCCGTCCCCGCAGCACCGCCGCCCGGGTCGCGGCGTGCTCGCCGCCGCTGCCGCGGGTGCGCTCGCGCTGGGCGGTCTGACCTGCCTGGCCGCCCCTGCGGGCGCCGCCACCGCGCCGACACCGGGTGCGGCGCTGCAGGCCCAGCCCGGTGACCTGCTGGACGTGACGCTCGATCAGCTCCGCCCGACCCAGTCGGCGGTCGGCTACGACGAGGTGTACTACAAGCTCGGCCGCTACACCTCCGCCAAGGACGAGCTGAACGGCAACGTCAACAAGCGTTTCGACGACTGGTGCGAGACCAACGGCCAGGGCGTGGCCGCCACCGTCCAGCCGGGCGCGCGGCTCGCCGACCCGGCCACCTTCACCTGCACCGTCGCGCTGGGCCAGGAGACCGCCGCCGGCCGGGCCGAGATGAAGACCGTCGTGGTGGGCCCGGGCGGCGCGCTCTACCTGACGGACGGTCACCACACCCTGACCTCCTTCCTGGAAGCCCCGGACGGCGGGCCCGGCCTGCACATCCGCCTGATCGTCCAGGCCAACTACGGCAAGCTCTCGCAGGCCGCCTTCTGGCAGGCCATGCAGGAGCACCACTGGGTCCGCCTGCTCGACGAGAAGAACCAGCCGGTCACCGTCGAGCAGCTGCCGCCGCACCTGGGCCTGGCGTACTTCCACGACGACCCGTACCGCAGCCTGGTCTACTTCACCCGCGACATCGGCTACACGGTGCCCTCCGACGCCGCCGAGTACCTCGAGTTCACCTGGGGCGACTGGCTGCGCGGCCAGGGCATCGGCCTGCCCGGCTCGTACGACACCACCGACTCCGCCTCCTACCTGGCGGCCGTCCGCACCGCCTCGCAGGCGATGTCCGCCCTCCCGGGGGACACCGTGGTCACCGCCGACGGCCGGACCGCCGCCGAGCTCGGACGTCTCAACCCCTGGAACGCCGGCAAGAAGCCGACCGGCGGCGAGTTCGGCAAGCTCAGCGCCCCGATCACCGAGGCCAAGCCCGGCAAGCTGGCGTACGCCCTGGACTTCCGCGCGAAGGTCCCCACCGGCCCGGCCTGCACCACCACCGTCACCGGCCGCCGCACCGGCCCGCTGGTGGTCTCGAACGGCACCACCTGCCTGACCAACGCCCGGCAGACCGGCCCGATCGTGGTCCGCGCCGGGGCGAGCCTGGTCGTCAAGGGCTCCTCGGTCACCGGGCCCGTCCAGGCGGTCGGCGCGGCCACCGTCCAGCTCTGCGGCACCGTCCTCACCGGCCCGATGAGCATCGTGAACACCCGCGACCACCTCACCCTCACCGGCCCCGGCTGCACGCCGAACACCCTGAACGGCCCGCTCCAGCTGGTCGGCAACCCGACCTCCTGAATCCGCACCACCTGATGGCCGCCCCTTCGGAAGGGGGCGGCCATCGGCCGTTCCCGACCGGCGATCAGCCCGTGCCGCCCCGGGGGCCGGGGGCCTGGCGGCCGCCCGTCCGCGAGGGGCCGGCGGCGGGTGTCCCGCGCAGCTTCTCGACGTGCTGCTGCTGGATGTCGCGGGTGAACGTGAGGAAGTCGGTGACCAGCTCCAGCTGTTCGGGGGTGTAGCGGTCGCCCACCTGCCGGGTCGCGTCGTCGACGAACGGCCCGATCAGGCCGTAGCAGCGCCGGGCGGCCTCCGGCGTGATCCGGACCAGGGTCCTGCGCCGGTCCGTGGGGTGTGGGGTGCGGGTGAGGTAGGCCAGCTTCTCCAGCCGGTCGAGCATGGTGGTGACGCTCCCGGTGGTCAGGCCCAGCAGGCGGCTCAGCTCGCGGGGGGCGGTCTCCTCGACCGTGAGGAGGATCTCCAGGCAGCGCAGATCGGTCTCGTTGACGCCCAGCAGGCGGGCCAGCTCGCGGTCGAAGTCGTCGACCGCCCCCTGGTAGCTCTGCACCGCCGCCCCGAGCCGCGCGGTGACCGGATCCATTCCGCTTGACATTCGAGATATCTCCCCGCATCGTGTTCATTACCTTGATAACCAAGATACATGAGCATCAAGACGAATGAGGGAGTCGACACCATGTCGTCCAGCACGACCGACACCGAGGGCACCGCCCTCACCGCCGACCCGGCGGCGCCCTACCCGAAGCGTTGGGCCGCCGCGCTCGTGATGATCCTCGCGGTGCTCCTGGACATGATCGACGGATCGATCGTGAACACCGCGCTGCCGTCCATCGGCACGGGCCTCGGCGCCGGCCCGGCCGAGCTGCAGTGGACGGTGTCGGCCTACATGCTGGGCTTCGCCGCCACCCTGATCGTCGCCGGCCACCTCGGGGACCGGTACGGCCGCAAGAACCTGTTCCTGACCGGTGTCGGCGCGTTCGCGCTGGCCAGTCTGGCCAGCGCGGTCGCCGGCAGCGCCGGGATGCTGATCGCCTCGCGCGGTGTCCAGGGCGTGGCCGCCGCCGTCATCATGCCCCAGGTCCTCGCCTCGTTCCGGACCATGTTCGACGGCGAGGAGCGCGGCCGGGCCTTCGCCCTGTACGGGGCGATTGCCGGGCTCTCCACCGCCGTCGGCGTGCTGCTCGGCGGCGTGCTGACGGACTGGGACCTGTTCGGCTGGGGCTGGCGCACCATCTTCGCCATCAACCTTCCGCTGGCCGTCCTGGTCCTGGCGCTGGGCGCGAAGTGGATCCCCGACTCCAGGGACCGCCGGTTCAGCGGCCGGATCGACCTGCCGGGCAACCTGGTGCTGGCCGCGGGCCTGGTGGCGATCGTGCTGCCACTGGTGCAGGGCCGCTCCAACGGCTGGCCGCTGTGGGGCTGGCTCTGCCTGGCCGCCGGAATCCTCGCGATCGCCGCCCTGACCGGGTGGGAGAAGAGGCGCGGCGTCGAGCACCCCCTGCTGCCCACCGGCCTGTTCCGGAAGCCCGCCTTCAGCGCCGGGCTGCTCATCCAACTCCTGTTCTACGGCGGCATGTCCGGCTTCATGCTGGTCCTCACCGTCTGGCTGCAGACCGGCCAGGGCTACACCCCGACCGAGGCCGGTCTGCTGATGGTGGCCTTCAGCGCGGGCTCCGTCCTCGCCGCCCCCGCCGTCGACCCGCTGGCCGCCAGGCTGGGCCACACCGTCCTGATCGCCGGCGCCCTGGTGATGGCCGGCGGACTGTTCTGGGTCAGCCGGGCCGCCGAGGACGCGGCCGCCGTCCACACCGGCGCCTGGCCACTGGTGCCCGGACTGTTCCTGGCGGGTGTCGGCCTGATCCTGCTGGTCATCCCGCTGGTCAACACCATCCTGGGCACCGTGCCCGGCCCGCTGGCCGGCGGCGCCGCCGGAATCCTGTCCACCGCCCAGCAGTTCGGCGGAGCGCTGGGGGTCGCCGTGATCGGCAACGTCTTCTTCTCGCACGCCGACCAGGGCCTCACCGGCGCCCTCACCCAGGCCGGCCCCTGGGCCGTCGGTGCCTACCTGCTGTGCGCGGTGCTCTGCCTGGCCCTGCCCCGCAAGGCCGTCGGCCACCAGGCCGAACCGGACGCCTGAACCCCCGTCAGCCCCGCAGCGTACGGATCGCCGGGACGGCCAGCAGCACCGCACACCCCACCACGCAGGCGGCCGCCGACACCAGCAACAGCCGCTCCGGGGAGGCGAGTCCGGTGGCCGGCCCGGCCAGGATCTGGCCCAGCGCGATCCCGGACACCGAACCGGCCAGCTCGTACGCGGTGACCCGGTTGAGCACTGCGGGCGGCGTGTGCGTCTGCACGCTGGTCGCCCACATCACCGACCAGAACGCCAGGCCGCCGCCGCCCAGCGCGTGGCCCGCCAGCAGCCAGGGCAGGTCGGAGCCCAGTGCCACGGCGAGCGGCAGCGCGGCGTAGAGCACCAGCGCCACCGCCCCGGCGGCCAGCGGCCGGGGCGGGCGCAGCCGGACCGCCAGCAGGCCGCCGAGCACCGTGCCGACGCCGAGGCAGGAGACCGCCAGGCCGTAGGCGTTCGGGCCGAGCCGGGCGTTGACCACCGCCGAGCCGAGCGGGACCAGCGGGCCGAAGACCAGCACTCCGAAGGCCAGCCAGGTCACGATCACCGCCCACATCCAGGTCCGCGCCCGGAACTCCTGCCAGCCCTGGCGCAGCTCACGGAGCAGCGAACTCCCGTTACGCGCAGCCGGGTTGGCCTCCACGGTGGGGGCCGGCCGGATCAGCCCCAGGCACAGGGCGCTGAGCGCGAAGGTGCCGGCGTCGATCGCGTACACCGTCACCGCGCCGGTCCAGGTGACCAGCACCCCGGCCAGGGCGGGGCCGAGCAGGTGGGCGAGTGCGTCGGCCACCTTCAGCGTCCCGTTGGCCCGCTGCGGCTCGCTCGCGACCAGCGGGACCATCCCGTTCACCCCGGGCAGGAACATCGCGACGGCCGCACCGGCCAGCGCCGCCATCGTCACCAGCAGCCAGAACGGCGGCGGCCCGACGAAGAACGCGACCGCCAGCACCCCTTGGGTGAGCACCCGGGCGAGGTCGGCGCCGACCATCATCCGCCGCGCGCCGAACCGGTCGGCGAACACCCCGCCGAACAGCACCAGCAGCACGAACGTCCCGGTCCAGGTGCCGAGTACGAAGCCGACGCCGGAGATCCCGTACAGCGTGCCGACCGCGAGCGCGGCGGCCACCGGCAGCATCGCGTCGCCGACCAGCGAGACCGTGCGGGCGGTGAAGTAGAGCGTGAAGCGCCGGTCCCACAACGGGGGCCGGGCGGGCGGTGGTTGGGTAGGGGTGTGCGGCTGCGCGGTGATGGTCACGCGTCGATCCTGGTGCGCGGCAGGCGGCCACCCCAGTGTCCGGAACGACATGATGGGGTACTTTCCCGCCATGACACCTCCGCATCTGGCCCCGTCCCCGCCGCCGCACCGGGTGGTGGCCCTGCTGCAGCCCCCGCAGTCGACCTTCCCGCTGGCCTGTGCGACCGAGGTGTTCGCCGACCACGGCCAGGCGGTCCCCGCCCGCTACAGCTTCGAGGTCTGCACCGAACACCCGGGCCCGGTCCGCACCCTGGCCGGCTACGAGCTGCTGGTCACGGCGGGCCTGGACGCGCTGGAGCGCGCGGACACCGTGCTGATCCCCGGCTGGCAGCAGCCGGCCGGCACCGAGGTGCCCCCGGCGTGGTCGCGGCGGTGCTCCGCGCGCACGGGCGTGGCGCACGGATCGTCAGCCTCTGCTCGGGCTCCTTCGTGCTCGCCTCCGCCGGGCTGCTGGACGGCCGCCGGGCCGCCACCCACTGGGCCCAGGCCGCCGAGCTGGCCGCCCGCTTCCCCCGGGTCCTGGTCGACCCGGCGGTGATCTACCTGGACCACGGCGACGTCGCCACCAGCGCCGGTTCGGCGGCCGGCGTGGACCTCTGCCTGCACCTGGTGCGCACCGACCACGGCGCCGCGTACGCGATGCGGATCGCCCGGCAGCTGGTGATGCCACCGCACCGCGAGGGCTGCCAGCTGCAGTACGCCGAACTGCCCACCACCGGCCCGGTCGCCGACTCACTGGCCCCGCTGCTCGACTGGCTGGCCGGCCGACTGCACCAGCCGGTCAGCGTCGCCGAGATGGCGGCCCACTCCCAGGTCTCGGCCCGCACCCTGACCCGGCGCTTCACCGAGCAGCTGGGCATCAGCCCCGGCCGCTGGCTGATGGACCGTCGGATCGCCGCCACCCGGGCCCTGCTGGAGGAGACCGACCTCCCGGTGGAGACCATCGCCCACCGGGTCGGCCTCTCCTCGGCCGTCAACCTGCGCCGACGCTTCCACGAGGCGCTGCGCACCACGCCCGCCGCCTACCGGCGCGCCTTCCGCGCCAACCAGGCCGCGTAGGCCCTGGAGCGAGCGGAGCGACGCCGCGCCCCCGATCGGTCCAATCAGCTGATGAACAGTCCGGTCAGTGGTCCCGTAAAGGAGTCCGTATACGCACCAGCCGGGAGGCAAAGTTGTCCCACCGTCACCTCCGCCGCTCCTCGCCCCGCACGCTCGCCCTCGCGGTGGCCGTCACCGCCGCGGCCTGCACGCTCGCCGCGCCCGCCGCCCAGTCCCGGGCCGCCGACGACGTCCAGGCGTCCTCGATCACCCTCGCCGAGAACCGGCTGCCGTTCGAAACCCGTTTCGAGGGGAACTTCCACGGTTCCGTCACCCACATCAGCAACTCCCTGATGACCTGTGACGAGACCAAACCCCCCGTCGACCCCGCCCAGCCTCCGTGCGAGCAGGCCCGCACCGGCGCCGGCAGCCGGCCGATCAACAACAACTACGAGATGAAGTACGTCAACATCGACCCCGGCAGCATCGGCCCGTTCGGCGACGCCGTCTACTCGGCAAGCTCGGCCGACCTCGCCCTCCCCGAAGGCTCCGCGGTCAGGTACGCCCGCCTCTACTGGGGCGGCACCCGCGGCATCGACGGCGTGGTCCTGCCCGAGAGCCAGATCGACGAGATCTACCTCAAGCTCCCGGGCGACGCCCAGTACACCAACATCCCGAACGACCAGCCCTCCATCGGCTACATCACCACCGACGACGAGAGCAGCTACCAGGCCTCCGCCGACGTCACCGAACTCGTCCGGCAGCACGGCCCCGGCACCTACACCGGCGCCAACATGGACTCCGTCGTCAAGCCGCACAGCTGGGGCGGCTGGACCCTCGTCGTCGCCTACGAGGACCCCTGCGAGCCGCTGCGCCACGTCCACGTCTGGGACGGCTTCCAGCCCGAGCTCCCCAACTCCCCCGCCCTGAGCGGCACCCTGACCGGCATCAAGGCCCCCGCCACCGGCCCGGTCTCCGGCCACCTCGGCTGGGTGGTCTACGACGGCGACCACAAGTGGAACGGCGACACCATGTCCCTGAAGTCCACCAACGGCCCGCTCACCCCGTTCAGTGACGCCAACCACCCCGCCGACGACGCCTTCAACTCCACCGTCGACATCCCCGGCGCCGGCATCACCGCCGCCCGCAACCCCGCTCCCCGGAACAACTTCGGCCACGACGCCACCCGCTGGGACGTCTCGCCCTACCTCCGCAACGGCGACACCGACGTCACCATCACGGTCGACACCGACGGCGACGGCTACAACCTCGGCGTGTTCTACGCCGACATCAACCTCGACACCACCCAGTTCGCCCCCACCACCACCCCGCAGACCAAGTCGGCCTGGAGCACCGGGAAGTAGCCCTCCCACCCCGGGGGCAGGGCCGAGCACCGGCGCTGCCCCCGTCACCCTGCCGCATCCGGCCCGCGCGGCTCCCGGCCGCGCCGGTGCCCAGACAGGTGCGCGTGGTGCAGTGCTTCACCCGCCAGGGCGCCCGCGTAGACGCAGTACCCGACCCCGATCAGCCAGGACTGCACCACGAAGACGGTGCCGATCACGCCGTAGGTGATCGCGTTGGACGCGATCAGCGGCGCGAAGACCAGCCGGGAGAACACCCGCAGGCCCGCCAGCGCCGCGACCGTGGCGACCGCGCCGGGCAGCAGGGTGCGCCAGCCGACCCGGGAGCCGAGCAGCAGGTGCTGCAACCACCAGAACAGCAGCACCCCGCCGACCAGGGTGGCCGTGGCCCGGAGCGCGGGCTGCGCGGCGGTGTCGTGCCAGGGCACCCCGCTCCAGGCGGCGACCAGGATGTACCCGATCAGGCCGGCCAGCGCGATCACCTGCCGCCACGCGGCGTGCCAGGCGGCGGACTCCAGCCGCCAGATCCGCTCGTAGGCGTTCTGGACGGCGGTCATCAGCGAGATCCCGAAGACCGAGAGGCCCGCCAGTCCGAGCGCGGTGGTGGTGCTCAGCACGTCGCGCCGGGACGAGAACAGCTCGTCCACCGCCTGCGCCGAAGTCCCCGACAGCCCAAGCCCGTCGATGATCCAGTCGGCGATCCCGATGCCCCGGGTCGGCGAGGCGGCCGCGATCACGATGAGCAGCGGCACCAGGGTGACGAAACACAGCCCGGCGAAGGCCACCGCCCGGTGCAGCAGCTCGATCTCCCGGCCGCGCTGCCACACCGCCTTGGCGAGGTGCTCGACGTACGGCCCGATCGATGCCGGTCTCACGCTCTCACCCGGCCTGCCGTCCGCGCGGTGCCGAACGCACCTCGCACCGGCCCCGACCGCCGACCGCAGGACCGCTCACCCGAACGGGCATCAGCTGACTCTTGGCAACGCACCGGTGACACGATGCCACATCGGCCGCGCGATCCGGCGGCGACAGCGCCCGGGTGCCCCGGTCCCCGGTGCCGCCGCCCGGCACCCTGTACGTCAACTACGCGACCGGCACCGACGACCTGACCGGCGTCTGGCGGCTCCGCCCCGGCGGCTCACCCGAACGGATCGCCACCCTCCCGGCGAACGGCCTGCCCAACGGCCTGACCCTCGATCAGCACCACGACGCCCTCTACGTCGCCGACTCGGTGCTCGGCACCGTCTGGCGCGTCTCGCTCCAGGACGGCACCCGTACCGCCTGGGCCTCCGGCACCGAACTCGGGCCGACCGCCTTCCTCGGCGCCAACGGCATCCGCGAGCACGACGGCGCCGTCTGGGTCTCCAACACCGACCGGGGCACCGTCCTGCGCATCCCGATCTGCCCCGACGGTACCGCCGGCCCGATCGAGACCCGCCTGACCGGCATCGACGGCATCGACGACTTCGCCTTCACCGGCCACGGCGACACCCTGCTCGCCGCCCGCAACGCCGCCGACGAGGTCGTCCACGCCACCCCCGGCGCCGGCGCCCCGACCGTGGTGCTCACCCACCAGGACGGCCTCTCCAGCCCGACCTCCGTGGCGGTCTGCGGCAGCACCGCCTACGTCACCAGCGCCGCCTTCGCCACCCTCCAGGACCCGAACCTCCTGCTGGCCCGGATCGACACCTGACCCATCCCCGGACCGACTGTCGGCGGCCGCACCCGGCCGAGCTGTTCGCCGACGCGGCCTCGATCGTCAGTCGAGGCCCTCGATGATGCGGAAGTCGCGCTCGACGCCGTCGGCGAGTACGGCCAGCGCCTCCTGGTAGGCCGCACTCGCATGGGCGGCGACCGCCTGTTCGAAGCTGTCGAACTCGATCAGGATGGTGCGCCCGGCGACTCCGGCGTCGTGTGCGACGACCCGGCCGTCGCGGGCGAGTACCCGCCCGCCCCCGGCCTTGACGGCCGGGCCGGCCAGCTCGTTGTAGGCAGCCGACTTCTCGGGGTCCGCGATGGTGCGGTAGGCGCTGACCCAGTAACCCTTGGCCACGGTGCCTCCTCTGTTCGGAATTGACGGACGGAAACCTGCTCGGCCGACGGAGCCGGCGTCGAAGTCGGACTGCTTCGGTCCTCAGCCTCCGACCCGACCCGACCGGCCCGACCCCGGCACCCCGCCCGGGGCGGTGGTCGGATCGGTCCCGGGTGAGCGCCGGCGGGCGAGGGCGAGGCCGGCCGTCGTCGTGACCGCCATCGCGGCGACGCCGACCAGCGCCGCGGTCGTGTAGGCGTCCTCGTCCGGGAAAAGCCGGCCCGTGGCGGTGCCGGCGGCCAGCACCAGACCGCCGATGGCGCTGCCCAGGGAGTACCCGACGCTGCGGACGACGTAGTTGAAGCTCATGGCGCTCGACGTCTCGCTCCTGGGGGTGACGGCCAGGATGACGCCGGGCATGGCGGCCGAGAAGCTGCCGACGCCGAAGCCCAGCACGCCCATGGCGGCGAACAGTTCGGCCAGGTTGGACCGGGCGGTGGCGAACAGGACGAACCCGCCGCCGACGACGGCGGCGCTGCCGGCCAGCAGCAGCGGGCCGTCGACCCGCATCCGGACCAGCGGCGTGAGCTTGCCTGCGACGAACCCCAGCACGGAGAACGGGATGAGGACCAGCCCCGCCACAAAGGTGGTCAGCCCGAAGCCGTAGCCGGCGCTGTGCGGCGTCTGCGCGTAGCGGGTGATGAGCGTGAGCAGGAGGTACATGCCGCTCCCGCCGACGAACATGGCGATGTTGGCCCCGGCGACCGCCGGGTGCCGTACCGCCCGGACGTCGACCAGCGGCGTCCTGGTGCGCAGTTCGGAAACGGTCCAGAGGCAGAGCAGGAGTACGGCGACGACGGCCAGCGTCACCGCCACGGCGAGGTGCCGGTTCCACAGGCTCCGCTCGCCGGCCAGGAACAGGACCAGGAGCAGTCCGGCCGCCAGGACCAGCGCACCGGCCACGTTCACGTGAGCGGAGCGGCCTTCGGGAGCTGCGGGCATGGAGCGCCACGCGGTCACGAAGGCGACGGCGGTGACGAGCAGGCCGAGGCCGTACGCGGCCCGCAGTCCGCCGAACTCGGCGAGCAGCGCGGCCAGCGGGTAGCCGACGCCGGCTCCGATGACGGAGACCACCGAGATCAGGGCGATCGTGGCCGTGCTGCGCTCCTCGGGAAGATGGTCGCGGGCCACGCCCATCATCAGCGCCGTGAGACCGAGCCCGACGCCTTGGGCCGCCCGGCCCACGAGCAGCCAGGCGAACGGCAGCGGCAGCACGGTGAGCGCGCTGCCGACGACGACGATCGCCAGCGTGGCGAGAATCGTGGCCCGCCGGTGCGGACCGGCTCCGAGCCGGCCGAGGACGGGGGTGGCGACGGCGCCGCTGAGCAGGGCGATGGTCAGCGTCCACTGCGCGCTGTCGAGGGAGACGTGGAACGTGGTCGCCACGCTGGTGACGAGCGGCGTCCCCAGGCTGGCGACCGCCGCCACGACCAGGGCGATGAACACCACGGCGGGGACCAGCAGACGTACCTCGGAACGTATCGGGGCAGAGCTCGTGGGCTGGTCATGGGCCTGGGCCGCGTTCACCGGTCCGCCCCCTCTCGGGCGTGGCCTTCGAGCTCCGCCAGATGCAGCAGCGCCGGAAGGGCTGCTGCCAGGGCCTCGACCTCGTCACCGGTGAGTTCGTCGATCAACCGCGCGTACGCGTCGACGCCCGCCTGACGTCGCGTCCGGACGTACGACGCGCCGGACTCGGTCAGGCACACCAGCGTGACCCGCCGGTCGGACGGATCGCCCTTCCGCTCGACCAGCCCGGATTCCTCCATCACCCGGACCAGCACGGTCATCGCGGGCTGGGTCACCCCCTCGGCCAAGGCCAGATCGGTGATCCGTCGCGGGCCGGTCTTGTCCAGCGTGGCCAAGGTGGCGGCGGACGTCAGGCTCATGTCGCGGGGAAGGCGTCTCACCGCCCTGGTGGCCAGGCCGTAGAGGGCTGACCCGATGGCATCGGAAGCGCCGTGCGCGGCGTCTCGGCGACTCATGCCAGAAGCATAGCTGATTTATATGAATCCTTTATGCATCTACCGCAACGCGATGCCGCCCGCCCCCGCCCGGCCCGGTCCCTGCCCGGGCGGGGGCGGTCGACTGCCGCTCAGCCCTGGTGCGTACCCCGGACGAGCCGGCCGACGATCGCTGCGGCCTGCTCCGGATGCGCCGTCAGCCAGCCGCCGAGGTACTCCCGGACGGCCTGTTCGACCCGGTCGCGCACCGCCGTGTTGCCCAGCCGGTCACGCAAGGAGCCCTCGAGCTCGAGCCGGTCGACCTTCACCGCCACGACGGCCGTCAGGCCCTCGCCGATCCGCTCGGTGCCGAGATCGGGTTCGGCCTCCGCCAGCAGCCGCTGCGCACGCGCGTACGCGTTCACTGCGGCGGCCACACCCGCACGCAATCCCTCCTGGTGTGTGCCACCACCCGGCGTGGCCCAGGAGTTGGCGAAGCTCCGGATCCGCTCCCCCGGGGAGTCGCACCACCGCAGCGCCACCGCCACCGCCGCCTCCCCGGCGACCGGTGACCGCTCCTGCTCGAAGCCGATCACCTCCGGGTGCACCGGCTCTCCCGCCTGCTCGCCCAGGAAGTTCACGAAGTCCCGTACCCCGCCGGGGAACCGGAGCCGCTCCGAGCGGGACGCGCCCGGGAGGCGATGGTCCGTCAGGGAGATGTCCAGTCCCGGGTTCACGAAGGCCAGTTCCCGGAAGCGGTCCAGCAGGGCGTCGAAGGAGACCTCCGCCGTCCCGAAGATCTCGGTGTCGGGCCAGAAGGCGACGGTGGTCCCCTGACCGACCGTCGGCCCCGCGTTCACCGGCGGGGCGACCGCGACACCGCGGACGTACTCCTGGACCCAGCGAACCCCGTCGCACCGCACCTCGGCCGTCAGGCGGCTCGACAGGCCGTTCACGACCGCAAGTTCCAGCCCGAAACCCCAGCCGCCCGACAACACGGTCAGCTCCTCCCTGAGGCTGCTGTGACCGGCGGCGTCCCGCACCTCGTCGATGGGCGCACCCGGCCCGTCGTCGGCCACGTACACACCGCCGCCCGCGGTGAGCGTGACCTCCACCCGCCCGGCCCGGCCGGACAGGACCTCGTCCACGGCCCGGTCGGCCGCACTGAACACCACGTTGCGCAGTCCGCGTTCGTCGGTCGAGCCGACGTACATCCCGGGCCGCTGCCGCACCGCGTCCAGCCCCTCCAGCACCTGGATGTGACTGGCGTCGTACTTGTTGGTTCCCTCGCTCACGATGTTCCCCTCCGAAGGTGTCCTGCAGAGGTTCCACAGCCTAGGCGAGATCCATCAAAACACCAGGTCAGAGCATGTTTGGCGAAGGCCGGGACGGCCCCTGCGACAGCCCCCGGACAGCGGTCGGCCACCGTGGGTACGGGCAGTCACCGCGTCACGGCCACGACCCCCGCAACGCCTCGCACGACACCGTTCCGGGCGGCCCCGAGGTCCCCGATCCAGAAAACTTTCCACCCCGACCCGACGGCCCGTCAGACACCCGGCACGGCCTCCCCCGGCCACACCCGGACGGCGGCGCGGGCCATGATCACGGTTGCGGCATACTTGCGGCCGTGCCGATAGCCGATGACCCCCACCCGTCCTCGCCCGACCGACCGGAACCGACCGGCGGCGACCCGTTCGAGGGACTGTTGTTGGACGAGAACTTCGTCCACGGTGCCGCTGTCCGGGAGCCGTCCGCCCGCACCCGGATGCTCTCGGCGCAGTGGCGGCTCCAGGAACCGGTCGACCCCGGCGGCCGCCGGTGGTCGCCCCACCTACACCGGACCTCGCGGTGGTCCGGCTGGCTGGACCGCCGGGGACGGATCGCGCTGGCGGTGCTCTGCGGGCTGACCGCGCTGCTGGGGCTGGCGAGTTGGGCCGGCCGGGAGCCACCCACCGATGACCGGTCCGCCCCGCCCCTGCCGGTCGCGGTCCGGCCGTCGGCGGATGCCGCGCTCCCCGGCGGCGGGATCTTCCCCGGCGGAAAGTGCGGCACCAAGGGCTTCCATCACTTCACCCTGCCACCTGCCGCCGGGAGCGGGCGGCCCGGCAGCCCGGGGCCGGCACTCGACCTCGGTTCCTACGGGTTCAGCTCGCAGTCGGCGAACGATCCCGGCATCCTCGAGGTCGGCCTGCTGATCTCCCCCGGCCCGACCGGGCCGCTGGACCTGGCTCGGCCGCTGGGCCCCGAGGGCGTCGCCGTGGAGATCGAGGGCCCGGGCGGACTGGTCGGCGCGGCGCACCACCTGCCGGTCACGTACGACGACGACACCGAGCCCACCGCGGACGGCCGCCTGATCAGCCCCGTCTCCGCCCTGGTGACGTTCCCGGTCGCGGCCCTCTGCCCTGGCTACACCGGCCCCGCCGTGGCCCGCGGGCTCGTCCCGCCCGTCGACGCCCACAACACCATCACCGGACCGCCGCGCTACACGCTCCACGTCTCGTTCTCCGACCCTGCCGTCGGCGCCCTCCGGCGCGCCTCGGGATCACCCGTCGCGGGTGACGTCCTGGCCGCCGACAACCTCCTGCACGACGAGGTGTCAGCGGTGGGCCCGGCGGCGGCTCCCGGCAGCGGCCGCTGAGGCTCAGCGGTCCGCGTCGGCCTTGCGGCGGCGGGCCACCACCACGGCCCCGACGCCCAGCGCCATGGTCGCGACACCGGCGATCGCGAGCACGGTGGAGGCCGAGGAGGACCCGGTCTCGGCGAGCTCGCCCTGGTGAACGGCCGGCGCCGTCGGGGTCGACCCCACCGACGCAGCGGCCGTCGGACTCGTCGGCACGGTCACGGCGGTGTCCTCCACCCGGACCGAGCCACCGGTGTCGGCCTCTGCCGCAGCGGTCGCCCCGGCGGCGGCGGTCGCGGTACCGCCGGTGGGAACGGCGGGCGCGGGAGTCGGGGTCGGGGTCGGCTGCTGCGTCTCGGCGGCCCGCGCGTCGGCCAGCGCCCGGTCGGCCGCCTGGCTCACCGCCAGCGCGTCGGCCACGGCCCCCTCGGAGGCGCTGGCCTGCTGCACCAGCCCGACCCGCCAGTCCTGGCCCTGCTCCGCCGCCGCGACGAGCTCCTGCTCGGCACCGGCCAGCGTGGCGGCGGCGGCCTCGACGGCGAGATCGGCCTTGCCCAGTTCCCGGAAGGCCGCCACCCGCTCGTCATCGGTGGTGGTGGCAGGCAGGGCGTCGATCGCGTCGTTGCGCTCGGCCCGCACCCGGTCGGCCTCCGCCTTGGCGACCTCGGCCTGCCGCACGGCCGCCGTCGCCGCGTCCTGCCGAGCCTGGATCGCCTCGGGGAACCGTCCGCTCCTCAGCAGTGCGGTCAGCTCCTGCCGGCGCGCGGTCTCCTTGGCCAGGACCGCTTCGTACCCGGCCCGCGCATTGGCGGCGTTCTGCTCCAACTGTGCGACGGTGCCCTGGAGTCGGACCACGGCGGTGGTACCGGCGAAGGCGGGGGCCACCGAGAGGGCAGCCGGTACCGAGACAGCGATCAGGGTGGCCGTGACGACGGTGGTGCGGAACTTCATGGGAGACCTTCTGCGTGGCAATCGGGTAGCCGGGCCGGACGCGGACGCCGACCCCTGCCATGTGTGGTTCTTGTAAAGACAACCCGATGAGCTTACAGACCGCATACGACCCATCGAGCCACCGGACGGCCCACGACGGGCAATCCCGACCGTTCACCGAGTGACTTCCACCACCTCCTGAACCCACGGCCCCGACCGCACCACCGGCCCCACCACCGAGCAGGCCCCACTCAAACCCCGTCACGCACACCCCACCGTCCGTTGACGCTGGGTCAGACGACCCGACCCTCAAGCCACTTGACGACAGTGGCATGTTCCTGCCACTCAAATCCGGTTTCCCGCCCGCCCCCGTCCGGGCAGGGATGGCGACCGCACCACTGTTCTCACCCGTCCGCGCGGCGGCCCCCCGGCCGCCGCCACCGCGTGAAGGAGAATCCGTGGCATTACGGACCAGCCGCCGGCGTACGGCCCTGACCGGGCTGCTCGCCGCCCTCGCCCTCCCGACGGTCACCCTCGCCGCACCGGCCTTCGCCGCACCGGCCGCACCACCGGCGCCGCCCTCCGCGTCCGTACCCGCCGCCGCCAAGATCGAGGCGAAGGTGCTGGACCAACTGGCCGACGACGACAAGGCGGTGTACTGGGTCCAGCTCAACTCCCAGGCCACCACGGTCGAAGCGCAGCGCGCCACCACCAAGACCGCCAAGGCCGAGGCCCTGCTGCGCGCCAAGACCACCCACGCGGACACCACCCAGGCGCACCTGCGCGGCCTGCTCGACGCCGTCCGGGCCGACTACCGGTCCTACTGGATCGTCAACGCGATCCGGGTGACCGGTGACCGCAAGCTGCTGGACACCCTGGCGCAGCAGCCCGAGGTCGCCTCCATCCGCGCCGAGCAGACCGTCAAGCTGGACGAGGTCATCCCGGCCACCGCCGAGCCCAAGGCGGCGGACGCGGTCGAGTGGAACGTCGACCGGATCGGCGCCCCACGGGTCTGGGACGAGCTGGGCGACCGGGGCGAGGGCATCGTGGTCGCCAACATCGACTCCGGTGTCGACTACACCCACCCGGCCGTCAACGCCCAGTACCGCGGCCGCAGCGCGGACGGGGCGTACGACCACAACTACAACTGGTTCGACCCGGCGAACGTCTGCCCGTCCGCCGCCCCCTGCGACAACAACGACCACGGCACCCACACCATGGGCACCATGGTCGGCTCCGCCGGCGCCGACCGGATCGGCGTCGCTCCCGGTGCCAGGTGGATCGCCGCCAAGGGCTGCGAGACCAACAGCTGCTCGGACGCCTCGCTGCTCGCGGCCGGCCAGTGGGTGATCGCCCCCACCGACCTGAGCGGCAACAACCCGCGCCCCGATCTCGCACCGGACGTGGTGAACAACTCCTGGGGCGGCACGCTCTACGACGACTGGTACCGGCTGACCGTGCAGGCCTGGGTGGACGCGGGCATCTTCCCCGCCTTCTCCAACGGAAACAGCGGCCCGGGCTGCAACTCCAACGGCTACCCGGGCGGTTACACCAACGGGTACTCCTCCGGCTCCTTCAACAGCGCCGGTGCCATCTCCAGTTTCTCCTCCCGGGGCCCCGGCGAGAGCGGGCAGCTCAAGCCCGACCTGGCCGCGCCCGGTGAGAACGTCCGCTCCAGCGTGCCGGGCGCCGGCTACGCCGCGTTCAGCGGCACCTCGATGGCCAGCCCGCACACCGCCGCGACGGTTGCCCTGATCTGGGCCTACGCACCCTCGCTGCGCGGCAACGTGGCCGAGACCCGGGCCCTGCTGGACCGCACCGCCGTCGACACCGACGCGACCGCCTGCGGCGGCACGGCCGCGAAGAACAACATCTTCGGCGAGGGCAAGCTCGACGCCTACGCGGCGGTCTCCGCCGCCCCGCACGGCCCGGTCGGCACCCTCGCCGGCCACGTCACCTCGGGCGGCGCCGCGCTGGCCGGTGCCACCGTGTTCGCGGACGGCGCGATCGACCGCACCGCCGTGACCGGCGCCGACGGCTCGTACAGCCTGGCCAACCTGGCCGAGGGCAGCTACAGCCTCAAGGTGACCAAGTACGGCTACCTGCCCGCCACCGCCGACGCCGTGGTGGTCGCCGACCAGACCGTCACCCGGGACTTCGCGGTCGAGCAGGCCCCCTCGGCCGTCGTCACCGGCACCGTCCGCAGCGGCGGCGTCCCGGCGGCCGGCTCGGTGGTCACCGCCACCGGGACCCCGGTCAGCGCCACCGCCGACGCCGCCGGGCACTACCGGCTCACCCTCCCGCTCGGCGAGTACGACGTGACCGCGAGCTCCCCGTACCGCTGCGCCGACCAGGCCCAGCGGCACCTTTCGCTCACCGGCGACACCACCGCCGACATCGAACTGCCGGTCCGCACCGACACGTTCGGCTACAGCTGCGCCGCCGGCGGCGGCGACTGGGTCGGCGGCACCACCAAGCTGGCCCTCACCGGCGACACCGCCGCCGAGCAGGTCAGGCTCCCGTTCGCGGTCCCGCTGTACGGGAACGTGTACACCTCCGGGTACGTCAGCACCGACGGGGTGTTCTCCTTCCCGGCCGCCTCGACCCTCTACAGCAACGGAGCCATCCCCTCCCCCGGTCTGCCCAACGGCGCGCTCTACCCGCTCTGGGACGACCTCTACCTGGACGCCAACTCCGGTGTCTACACGGCCACCACGGGCACCGGCACCGACCGGGCCTTCGTGGTCGAGTGGCGAAACGTCACCTTCTACTCCGACCGCACCGTGCGGCTCTCCTTCTCGGTCGCGATCGGCGAGGACGGCAGCTTCACCTACCGCTACAAGGACACCGCCGCCGCCGGCCCGGCGGCCGGATCGGGCGCCACCGTCGGCCTGGAGAACGCCACCGGCACCGACGCGCTCCAGTACTCGCTGAACACCGCCGTGCTCACCGACGGACTGGCTGTCACCTTCCGGCCCGTCAAGACGGGGCTGCTGCGCGGCACCGTCACCGACGCCAACGACGGGAAGCCGCTGGCCGGGGCCGCCGTCAAGCTGCTCACCGCCGCCGGTGCCACGGCCGGCACCGCCACCAGCGGTGAGGACGGCGGCTACGTGCTGCAACCCGCGGCCGGGGACTACCGGTTGGAGACCGGCGCGGCCAACTACGCCACCGCCACCGGTCCGGTCACCGTGACGGCGGGTGCGGTCCAGCGGCCCGTCACCGCGCTGGCCACCGGCCGGGTCGCCAGCTCGGTGCCCGCGCTGACCGCCGTGGTGCCCGCCGGGCAGACCCGCACCCGCACCTTCGAGCTCGCCAACTCCGGTGCCCCGACGGCGTACACCGTCACCGAGGCGGTCGACGCCGCCTGGCTGAAGGTCGAACCGGCCGCCGGCGACCTCGGTACCGGTGGCAGGCAGACCGTCAAGCTGTCCCTGGACACGGCCGGCAGTGCGCCCGGCACCGTCCTGACCGCCCAGCTGCTGATCCGCTCCGCGAGCGGCCGGGCACCCCAACTCACCGTCCCGGTCACGGTGGTGGTCCCCGGCTACCAGGTCGCCCTGGACGCCGGCGCCATCGGCGGCTTCACCGACTCGCTCGGTGACAGCTGGACCAAGGACCGCGAGTACGCCAGCGGCGGCTACGGCTACCAGGGCAAGTCCTCGGCCAAGGACACCCGGGAGGCCATCACCGGCAGCACCGATCCGAAGCGCTTCCAGACCGCCCGCGAGGGCATGTACGGCTACGCCTTCGACCACGTGCCCAACGGCGTCTACACCGTCGAGCTGGACTTCGCCGAGCTCGACCGCAAGTCGCCCAACACCCGGGTCTTCGACGTGCTGATCGAGGACCGGGAGGTGATCCCCGACCTCGACATCGCCCTCAAGGTGGGCAGCCGCAAGGCCCTGACCCAGTCCTTCACCGTCACCGTCACCGACGGCCGTCTCGACGTCCGCTTCGTGGCCGCCAACGGCAAGACGCTGCTGAACGCGATCCGCGTCACCCAGCGCCCCGACCTGACCGGCTGACCCGACACCCGACCCACCCTCGGGGCCGCGCACCCGTCCGGGCGCGCGGCCCCGGCTACTCCCCCAGCGGGACCGCGAGACCGACCGCCTCCGCCGCGACGACCACCGTGGCGTCGAAGTACGCGTCGAAGTCGGTGACCACCGCGTCCAGGTGACCGAACAGCTCGAAGCTGACCGTGCCGACCAGCGAGATCCACAGCGTCAGCGACCGCTCCACCAGGTCCGCGTACGGCTCGGCGGGCGGGCCGCCGAGCGGGTCCAGCACCCGCCGGGTGATCAGCCCCGGGCCGGGCAGCGGCTGCGCCGGGGGGCACAACTGCCCCTGGGCGTGGGCCTCCAGGACGAGGGCGGCCAGCAGCCGGGTGATCCGGGTGGCCGGGTCGACGGTGTCGGGCGGGGCCTGGTAGCCGGGCACCGGGGAGCCGTAGACCAGGGCGAACTCCTGCGGATGGGCCAGCGCCCAGCGCCGGACCGCCCGGCAGGCGGCCAGCCAGCGGGCCCCGGGAGCCCCCGGCCCGACCGCCGCCGCCTCGGCGGCGGCACCGATCGCGTTGAACGCGTCGACGATCAGTGCCGTCAACAGGGCGTCCCGGCTGGGGAAGTAGCGGTAGAGCGCCGAGGAGGCCAGCCCCAGGTCGCGCGCCACCGCGCGGAGCGACAGCGCGGCGGCGCCGGTCTCGCCGAGCTGCCGGGTGGCGGACGCCTTGATGGCCCGGGTGAGTTCGGCGCGGGCCAGCTGCCGCGCGGTCTGGGACGCCGTCATGCCGGCCATTCTGTCCGGTGAGAGCAGTGACCACAAGAGAGAGCACTGCTCTTGACTTGCCCCGGTCCGGCCGACCAGACTGCCCCCGGGAGAGCACTGCTCTCCATCACCGGGGAGGAACCAATGGCCCGTCACATCGTCATCGGCAGCGGCCCGATCGGCGCCGCCACCGCAGCGCTGCTCACCGAGCAGGGCCGGGAGGTCACGGTGCTGACCCGCTCGGGCGGCGCCGGCCGCACCGCACTGGACGTCACCGACACCACCGCCCTGCGCAAGGCCGCCGACGGCGCCGAGGTGATCTACAACTGCGCGAGCCCGGCGTACCACCGCTGGCCCACCGACTGGCCGCCGATCGCGGACTCGGTGCTGGACGCGGCCGAGGCCACCGGCGCGGTGCTGGTCATGATGGGCAACCTGTACGCCTACGGTCCCGCCGACCGGCCGTTCACCGAGAGCCACCCGCTCGCGGGCACAGAGCGTTGTTGTGTGAAGTGTTCAGCTCGGTTCGGTTGCTGGTGGGTATGTTGGGCGCCCGGCTCGTACGAAGTCGAGGTAGTCGTCTTGGGCGATGCCTGCGTTGACCCATCGGTGGTGGACGGCTCCGGTGCTCGCCTCGGCGATCGCCATGGCGGACGGCTCGTCCTCGGTTGTGGCGATCTCCTGGCCGAAGTCCTCCTCGCCGTCGTCGGAGTCGAGAGGCGGGAACTCGACCAGGTCGCGGAAGTGTTCTCCACCGACGTCTTCGGCAGTGTGGAGCACAACGAGGTAGCCCGAGGCTTTCGGTCTGATCTCGACCCAGCGGATGCCGGGCTTCTCCGGCGTGCCTGCGGCGCCGAGGAACTGCTCGATGGCGCGCCCTCGTCGCAGGGCACCGAGGGCGAAGGGTTCGGTCAGGTAGCGCACGTGACCAGCGTAGAGGGAAGCCTCAGGCGGCCTGGGTCGGGTCCTTGGTCCAGGTACGGATCGGCGAGTCGGGAGCGAAGTTGGTCTTCGGCTCCGCGCGGGCGTTACGCCAACGGATGTAGGAGTTGATGGCGACGTTCTGTTCGGCGTGGCTGCGGTGGTCGGTGCCGTTGAGGGCGAAGTAGCGCAGGGCGGCGAACTCGGACTCGATCCAGTTCAGCCAGGATCCGTAGGTTGGCAGGAAGACCAGCTCGACGTCGTTCTCTGCCGCCCACTCGCGGACGTTGGGGTGTTTGTGCGGGGAGAAGTTGTCCAGGATGACGTAGAGCTTCTCGCCGGGCCAGCGGGTGCGCAGGGACTTGAGCAGGGCCAGGAACTCGCGCCACCGTTTGCGGGGGCGGATGCGGTAGTACATCTTGCCGGTGGCCAGGTCGAGGGCGGCGAGCATGTGCATCACGCCGTCGTAGCGGTTGTAGGTGGCGCGCAGGCGACGTGGTGAGCGGTGCGGGCGCCATGCCTTGCCCTTGCGGGGCATGAGGTTGAGCGGCCCGAACTCGTCCACGCAGACCACCCGGCCGTCGGTGGGCGGGGAGTCGTAGAGCGCCAGGATCCGGTGCATCTTGGCGATGAAGTCCGGGTCGTTCGAGGACTTCCAGGTGGTGGTGGTCTGCCATGAGACCTTGCCCTCGCGCAGTATCCGCCGCAGCGTCTCGCGGCTGACCGCCGGCACGACGGCCTGCTGGACCAGGTGCTCGGCGAGCTTGGCCAGGCTCCAGGTGGAGAACGCGGCGATCTTCCAGTCGGCGGGGGACGTCCGGGCGATCAGGCAGATGTGCTCACGCACCTGGCCGCTGATCGTCCTGGGGCGTCCCCCGCTCCATTTTGGGTCCAGCGCGTCGAACCCCCGCTCGTTGAACGCGTGGATGACGTCGCGCACATAGTCGGCGCTGACCTGCATAAACGAGGTGATGTCTGGCACCGACTGGCCCTGCGCGGACATCATCACCACGATCGCCCGCCGAAGCCTCACCGGATCCTTCGCGGTCCGGCTGATCCGCTGCAGCCGACGCCCCTCCTCCATGCCCACCGGCCGGACGAACACCCCCGGACGACGCCCCACAACCACCTCCACGATCACAACCTGGAAGCAGCCTGCCGCGCAACAGACGAAGGATCAATTACCCGGCCAAGGATCCGAGACGAGCCACTAGCCCAGCGGGTGATGACGCCGCTGCTCGCCGGGAAGCCCGTCCGCGTGCTCGGCGACCCGGACGCGCCGCACAGCTTCAGCTACCTTCCCGACATCGCCCGCACCCTGGTCCGCCTCGGCACCGAGGAGCGGGCCTGGGGCCGCGCCTGGCACGTACCCACCGCTCCGGCCCTCCCCGTCAGGGAGCTGCTCCAGCGGATGTCCCGTCTGGCGGGCCTCCCCCCGGCCAAGGTCGGCGGGCTCCCGTGGTGGCCGCTGCGCCTGGCCGGGCTCGCCAACCCCACCCTCGCCGAACTGCGCGAGGTCCGTTACCAGTTCGACCGCCCCTTCGAGATCGACTCGCGGGCCTGGACCGCCGCGTTCGGCGAGGAGGCCACCCCGGTGGACGAGGCACTCGCGGCCACCCTCGCCTGGTGGCAGCAGCGGCTCGCGCGGTAGTGACCGGTGTGCGCGGGTGCGAGGCCCGCGCACACCACCCGCCGGTTCAGCCCTTGTACGTCGGGCCGTTGGCACCGCGCGCGCCGACCGCCCCCTCGTTCCCGTACGGGCCGTAGTAGGCCTTGAAGGTGTCCTCGGCGTCGTAGCTGAAGGTGCCGCCGGAGTACGGGATGCCGCGCTCGCCACCGGCCCCGCCGCGACCGCCGAGCCCACCGGGCCGGTCCTCCACGCTGTCGCCGCCCCGGCCGCCGGCACCACCCGAACCGGCCTTGCCGCCATAGGCGTTGATGGTGTCCGCGCCGGGGCCGCCGATCACGTTCCCGGCCGGGTTGCCGACACCGCCGGTGCCACCCGTCCCGCCCGTGGCGCCGCGACCGCCGATGCCGGTGTCGGTGCTGTTGCCGTTCGCCCCGGTGGCGCCGGCGGCCCCTGTGCGGCCTGCGCCGCCGGTGATGGAGAACTTGTCGTTCCCGGCGCCGCCGTCCACCACGATCTTCCCGATCATCGCGTCGGACCCCTCGGCGCCGGTGAGGGTGATGGTGTCGTTGCCGTCACCACCGCGCACGTCACTGGCGGTACCACCGCGGATGGTGACGGAGTCGTCCCCGCCGAGCAGGTCGATCGGGTGGCCGACCGGCACCCCGTTCGCGCACTCCAGGACGTCGTTGCCGGCGGTCCCGGTGATCTCCGCGACCGGACTGACCGAGGCCCCGTTCAGGGTGCAGGTCACGGCCGGCCCGGGGGCGGCGTACGCGAGTCCGGCACCCGCCAGGGAGAGCGGGACGGCGACCACGGCCGCCGTCAGGCCGGCCAGCAGGGCGGAGCTCCGGCCACGGGTGGACGTGGGCACTGCGGGGGTGGTGCGGCGGACACGCATGAGCACTCCTGACGGTGGATCACACCGTGCTGGTGCACGGCGCGATCAATTGACCACGCCGGATGATCGCGATGCGGTCACCGACACTCACAACCACCCGTTCAGTCGAGCGACCCACGGTGCTGCCCCCCGGGGGGCAGCAGCCACGGAGTCCGGCGGCGGCGTACCAGCAGACCTGCCGGCGTCAGATCGCGTGTGACGGTGGGGGATCGTCACCGTCGGAGACGTCCTCCGCATGGTGTGCGATGTCGTCGCCGACCGTCAGGACGGCCATCGGCGCGAGGGGCAACTGGTGCCGATCCCGGCCGTTGGCGCCCCCGGCGTCCGGAGCGGCGCGCAGATGGCGGGCTATCTCCCGGGCGGCGTCGATCAGTGTGGTGACCAGCGCGACGACCTCCGGCACGGCTCCTCGGAGCTGCCGGGCGATGCCGGTGGTGGCGACGACGGCCAGGCTGACGATCCCGACCAGCGGAGCGATCTCCACGATACGAACCTCTTCCCACGCGCGATTTCGGAGCAGCTGCGGACGATGACCCGAGCCGTCCCGTGGAGGACGCGCGGGGGTGATCATCCGGTGATCCGCTTCCAGATCCGGGACATGGACATGCCCCTGCCACCTGGCTGCGTCTGGCTGAATCCGAGCAGTCGCCACAGGGCGACCGGCACGTGTCTGCCGATAGGCCGTATCCCTCTCGATCGCGGCCAACCATCCTGCCCTGCTGAGCAGTTGTCCGGCCGTCTCAACGCAGCCTACCCCGCTCCGGCGAATCCCGGCGGGCAGTTTCCCGCCCTGCCCGCCAAGCCGGCCGCGCTCACCGGGCCGGCCGAGGGTGCTCACCGCCGCGGGTGATCCGGGCCCCGGCGGCGTGACTCGCCACAAGCCCGTTTCGTTGAGCGGACGTCGGGCACGCTCCTCATTCGAAGCCCGACCGAAAGGCACCCCCATGAGTCTCGGCACCCTGGTCAGGAACCGTCTCGGAAGCCTGGAGGTACCGGCCGCCAACCTCTACCGCTCGGCCTTCATCAACCTGGACGACCTCGCCACCACCCTGCTCAGCCTCGGCCCCGCCGGGCGAATTCTCGAGGTCGGCTGCGGCGACGCCGCCCTCGCCCATCGGCTCACCGCCCGGTCGCCCACCTCGAGTTACCTGGGCATCGACATCGCCCCCGCGCCCGGCCGCCTCTTCCTGGGCGATCCTGACCGCGCCCGGTTCCGGTCGATGAGCACCTCTCAGTTGATCGCGGAGGACCCGGAGCCGTTCGACCTCGTCATGATCGTCGATGTCCTGCACCACGTCCCGGTCCCGCAGCGCCGGCAACTGATCCAGGACGCGGCCTCCCTCGCCGCACCGGGCGCGGTCCTGGCCATCAAGGACTGGGAGCGGGACGCCGGCGCCGCCCACTGGCTGGCCTACGCCGCCGACCGCTACATCTCCGGGGACCGCACCGTCGACTTCCCCAGCCGCCGGGAACTCCGCTCGGCGATCGCCACCGCACTGCCGGACTGGGTCCCCTTCCTGGAGACCCGCATCCCCCCGCTCAGGAACAACGTGCTGTACGCGCTCCGGAAGGTCGCCTGACCCCCGATCCCGTCGCGAGGACGAGCGGAGCCGGCCCGGCCTCACTCCATAGCTAAACCATCGACATATCTAAGCCGTTGATCTATGGTCTCGGTATGGCAGATCGTCAACTACAGGAACCGACCCGGCTCGTGCTCACCGCACTGGCCGACGCGCCCCGGCACGGCTACGCGATCGTCCAGGAAGTCCTGGCGATCACCGGCGGCCGGACCAAGATGCTCACCGGCACCCTCTACACGGCCCTGGACCGCCTGCTCCAGCAGGGGCTGATCAGGATCGACCACGAAGAGGTCGTCGCCGGGCGGCTGCGCCGCAGCTTCGCGCTGACCGAGCCCGGCCGGGAGACCCTGGCCAACGAGACCGAGCGGCTGCGCGCCGGGGTGGCCGAGGCCGACCGCCGGCTCGCCCTCGGCAGCCCGCAGCCCACCCTCCGGACCGTCGGGGGGACGGCATGACGCACTCGCACCTCCCCACCCCCGGCCTGCTGGCACGGCTCCCCCTGGACGTCCTCTACCCTGCCGCGTACCGGGCGGCGCACGGCGCGGAGATCACCGCCGTCTTCGCCGAGGCCGTGGAGCACACCGACCGACGCACCGCCCTGCGCGAGTGGTCCGCCCTCGCCGCACACGCCGTCCGGCTGCGCACCAAGCTCAGCTCCCGCGACCCGGCGGGCCGGATCATCGCCGGCGCCGCACCGTTCCTGCTGGCCGGCGGCGCGGCGGTGAGCCTGGTCCACCTGTTGCTCGACCTGTTCCTGTCCGACTCCTGGGAGTTGGGGAGCCCCGCCGTCCGGATCGCCGTGGGCACGGCGCAGACCGCGCCCTGGGTGCTCGCCCTGCTCTGCGCCGCCCTCGGCCGCTGGGCACCGGCCCGGGCCCTGGTCCTGCCGGCCGTCGCGGCCCGGATCGTCGGCGCCGTGGTCGCGCAGGCCGACCCGGGTGCGGGGCTCGACCGGGGCACCAGCCTGCTCGTGCTCTGGAGCGTCATCGGCGTCCTGGTCCTGATCGCACCGCCCGACGCCGTCGACCTCACCCGGCAGGACCGCTCCCGGACGACGGCCGCCGCCCTGGCCATCGCGCTGCCGATGAGCGGCGCCGCCGCCCTCTGGCTCAACGCCTGGCCCTACGACGACAGCTCCTACCGCAACGTCTCCTTCGCGCCCAGCTACCAGGCCCTGTTCGACGTCGCCACCGCCTGGCCCGCCTTCGTGATCGGCCTCGCCTACCTCGGGCTGCTCGCCGCCCCGGGCACCGACCGCCTGCGAGCCGCAGGCATCGCCCTGGCCGCCCTGCCCTGGACGCTCCTGGTCGCCCCGCCCCAGTACGGGATCGGCCCGGCCGACGTCCACAACCTGTACCGCACCGGCATCGTCCTCGCCGTCCTGGCCGCAGCCACCACGCTCGGCCTCCTGCTCCGCACCCGTCGGCACACCGGCCGCACCGAACCTGACCCCGCTTCAGCCGCCTGACCCGGTGAACGCGCGACACCCGGCGGCCCTCACAGCTTCGAGGGCCGCCGGTCCGCTGCCCGCACCACGGTTCGTCGGCAGGTCGGCGTGCGTCCCGGGTCAGGACAGGGAGAAGCCGAGCCTGCTCACGATCGGGGTCATCGGGACGTAGATCACCTGCCAGTAGCAACGGGTCGGCGTGGCCGTCGAGTTGGCCGGGCAGCCGACCTCGGTGGAGGAGCCGCCGGCGATCACGACCCCACGGGCCGCCATGTCCTCGCCCGGCCCGTAGGGGTCGGCGAGGACCGGGCCACCGCTGTCGCCCTTGGCGACGATCGGTCGGTGGTCGCCGCCACGGGATTCGGCCACGTCGACCGGCACGGTCACGGCCCCGGCGGCGTCCTTGGTCCGCACGTCGACGCTGGTGACCTTGACGTCGCAGACCCAGCCGGACTGCGCACCGCTGAGGCAGACCAGGTCGCCGACGTTGTTGCGGCCGGAGCCGTAGACCCGGCGCGACGATCCGCCGGTGTCCGACCAGCGGCCGTCGTAGAAACGCACCCCGCCGTCACCGTTGATGCCGATCATGCCGACGTCCAGACCGGCGTCGACCGCGATCCGGTCGCCGATGTAGTGGTCCGCCCCGCTGTAGTAGCGACCCGCGCCGCAGTGCCCGGCGGTGAGTTGAACCCTCGTCGCACCCTTCCACCCGGTGAAGGCCCCCGAGCAGAAGTCGGCCGTCGAGGTCCGCACCTGCGCACCCGCGTAGTACGGAGCGGTGTCCACCCGGCGGCCGCCGGACAGCGGCACGGTCACCCCGCCGGGACGCGCGGTCACCGCCATCCCGGCCAGGTCACCGGCGCGTTCGGCGTACCGCTCGTCGCTGACCCGCGCCCCGGTCAGCGGCCCGGCCGCGGCGGGATCGTAGGTGACCGCGATGCCGCTGCCGTCCTCTTTCGGACCGACCGAGGTCCACACCCCGGGCCCGGCCGCCGCGACGAACCTGTCCACCGCCGCCTGCATCTCCACCCGCGAGTAGGCCCCGGGACGGACCGTGACGGTGAGGCCGGGCGAGGAGTTCGCCCCGATCAACTCCTGCACCACCGCGGGCAACTCACCCGCCCAGTAGATGTCCGCCCGCCGGTTCGGCGCGTCGATCACCGTACCGGCGTACCCCAGGGAGGCGGCCGGCCCGGCCTCCGCCCAGTCCTGGACCGCGTCGGTCACCCGGTGGAGCTTGAGCTGAGCCTGCGGGTCCGACAGCAGGAGCATCGACTCGCCCCGCACCACCGACCCCTCGTCACTCCCGGCAGCCCCCAGAGCAGCCCCGCCGACGGCGACCAGCACCACGGCGAGCGCGATGCGGATGTGACGCACCCTCGGTCCTCCTACGACTGCGACGAAACCTCGCGAAACCGGCGCCCACCAGCGTAGATCCCGCCACCGCGAGTACCGCCCCCACCCAGCGCGCGGACATAACCCGCGCGCCCCGTCCGCGCGCTGGCGACAGCTCCTGACCCCCGCCGATGGCAACCCGCGTCGTGTGCCCCACTGGTCCGTCCCGATCACCGCCTGGCAAGGTTGGCGCCATGGATGCTCACGAGTCTGTGCTCGACCTGATCGGCCGCACCCCGCTGGTGCGCGTACGGATGCCCGGGGGCGACCGGGGTGCGGCCGTCTACGCCAAGCTGGAGTACCTGAGCGTGGGCGGCAGCGTGAAGGACCGGATCGCGGCCAACATGGTGCAACAGGCCGAGCGGGACGGGCTGTTGCGGCCCGGCGGCACGATCGTCGAGGCCACCTCGGGCAACACCGGCATCGGGATCGCCGTGGTGGCCGCCGAGAAGGGGTACCGCGCCGTCGTCGTGGTCTCCGACCGGGTGAGCAGCGAGAAGACCGCCACCCTGCGGGCGCTGGGCGCCGAGGTCGTGGTCCGACCCGCCGGACTCCCCCGCGAGCACCCGGACCACCCGGTGAACACGGCGGCCAGGATCGCCGCCGAGACGCCGGACGGCTGGCTCGCCGACCAGTACGACAACCCGGCCAACCCGGAGGCGCACTACCTGGGCACCGGGCCGGAGATCTGGCGGCAGACCGACGGCCGGATCACCCACCTGGTCTCCTGCATCGGCACCGGCGGCACCATCAGCGGCACCGGCCGCTACCTGAAGGAGGCCAGCGACGGCCGCGTCCGGGTGATCGGCGCGGACCCGGCCTCCTCGGTGTACGCGGGCGGCGACGGCAGCCCGTACTTCATCGAGGCCGCCGGGCACTTCCGCCACCCGGACACCCTCGCGGACACCTGGCCCAAGTCCTACCACCAGGACGTCGTCGACCGTGTCCTGCCCGTCGCCGACCGCGACGCCCTGCTGACCCTCCGCCAACTCGCCCGCGAACAGGGCCTGCTGGTCGGCGGCTCGTCCGGTACGGCACTGGCAGCGGCCCGGCAGGTGGCCACCGAGGCCGGCCCGGACGCGGTCGTCGTGGTCATCCTCCCCGACTCCGGACGGCAGTACCTCTCCAAGTACTTCGACGACACCTGGATGCTCCGCCTGGGCTTCCTGGACGGCGACCCCTCGCACCCCCGGGTCGGCGACGCCGTTCCCACCGACGACCACACCGCGCCCCTCCCCTACCTCAACACCCACACCACCGTCGGGGACGCCCTCGCCACCCTGCGCACCCTCGCCGAAGCGGGCCGACCCGCCGTCCTGCCCACCGGCCCCTGCCCGGACGGCCGCCGCCCCACCGCCCCCGAACTCACCGGCTCGGTCACCCTGCCTGACCTCGAAGGCACCCTCCGGGCCGGCCGCGCCACCCCCACCGACCCCCTCGGCAGCCACCCCGGCCCGCCCCTGCCGCACTTCGGCCACGGCGAGGCCGCCGACACCGCACTCACCCAACTCACCACCCAGGGAACGGAGATCGCCGTGGTCCTGCGCGACGGGCGCGCCATGTCCCTCGTCCGCCCGGCCGACCTGCGCATCCCGTCCCCGACCACTCCCCGTCCCGACCGGAACTGACGGCCCGCCGACTCACCGGACGCCTCCCGCTGAGACCCCAGACCGCCGTCAGGGCGAGGCCGCATACCGCCTCGCCAGCTCCGCCACCGCCTGAGCCGTCGCCTCCCGCAGCTCAGGCGGACCGAGCACCTCCGCCTCGACACCGAGTCTGAGCACGTCGCCGACCGCGACGGCCTGCGTCTCGACCGGCAACTCCACCTCCACCCAGCCCTCCTGGTCCGCCGGCCCGGCCGCCCCCAGGGCCCGTGCGCCCGCCGCACCGAACTGCGCGGGCAGCAGCTTCTGTGCGCGAGGCGAGACCCGCAGCCGTGCGGTCCCCTGGTGCAGCACGGCCGCCATGCGCCGTGCGGACTCCTCCCAGTAGGCGGCCAGATCGAAGCCGGCCGGGCGCTCGAATCTCTCCCCCGGGATGTCCAGGGCCAGGACTCGCGATACCCGGTAGGTCCGCAGGGACTCCTCCGACAGCGCCACCAGATACCAGATACCGCCCTTGAGGACGATGCCCAGCGGGCGCAGCTCCCGGTGCACCTCACCGCCCCAACGCCGGTAGTGGGCACGGAGCACACGCTGCTCCCACACCGCCTGGGCGATGGGCGCGAGGTACGGCACCGGGTCCGCGTCCCGGAACCAGGCCGGCGCGTCCAGGTGGAACCGGTCCTGGATACGCCGTGCCCGGTCGGCCAGTTCGACCGGCAGAGCGGCCTGCAACTTCAGCTGAGCGGCCGCCAGTTCCGCGCCGAGGCCCAGATCACGCGCCGGACCCGGCGCCCCGGCGAGGAAGAGCGATCCGGCCTCCGCCTCGGTGAGCCCGGTCAGCCGCGTGCGATACCCGTCCATCAGGCGGTACCCGCCCGCTGGACCGCGATCCGCACAGACCGGGACGCCCGAGGTGCCGAGTGCCTCGATGTCCCGGTAGACCGTACGGACGGACACCTCCAACTCGGCGGCGAGTTCGGGGGCGGTCATCCGCCCGCGATTCTGGAGCAGCAGGAGCAGGGAGAGAAGCCGGTCGGCACGCATGGAGCCATTGTCCTGCCGCACCTGACAGAAGGTGTCAGGTACAGCGGGCAGGCTTCTGATCACGCCGTACGGACGACGCCGCGCGGCTGATCGAGAGGACTCCCGTGCCCACGCAGACCACCGGCCGCTTCACCTTCGCCAACTGGGAGGAGCGCCCCGTCACCCCGACCGAGGCAAGCCCGAGACTCGCCCATGCCTCCGTGACCAACGCTTTCGACGGTGGCATCGAGGCCGCCACGACCACCTGTGAGTACGCCATCGTCTACGTCACGGAGAAGACCGGGACGTTCGCCGGTATGGAGGTCCTGGTCGGCAGTCTCGACGGATGCCAGGGCGCCTTCGCCCTCGAAGAGCGCGGCTCGTTCGACGCCGACGGCACCGTGCGCTGCACCTTCGCGGTCGTGCCCGGATCCGGCACCGGCGAGCTCACCGGGTTGCGCGGGACCGGCCGTTTCACCGTCGAACCCGGCGCACCGTCCGTCCCCTACACCTTCGACTACGACCTGGACTGACTGCGGGGCGCCTCGCCGACGAACTGCACGATCCCTTGGGATCGATCGAAGCGGGCCCCAACAGGTCTGGCGGTGGCCACCGGGATGTCCCCGGTGCAACTGACCTGCCGTTCAGTGGAATTGGTCACTGTGGCCGGTCGTAGCCTTGCGGTTGCCGGCCGATGACGGAGGTCTCGATGTGGTGGCGCCGGCTGAACGCTGCACCATCAAAACGGTCACAGACCGCCAAATGCCCCGATTCCACCATTGATTGATTCCAGGTCAGACCAGGGCGTGCCTGGCCAGTCGTGCACAAGGGGGAATTCGCGGCCGGACACCCTTCCGACGCAGTACCGTGAGCCGGTGGATGAGATCACAGCACCGACGGCAGGCATGACGATCAGTGTGCGGATGCGCCAGGACGTGGTGGTCGTCGATCCGGAGCGCTTCATCGCGGCGGCCCGCGCGGCGCTCCGCGAAACCGACCCGGAAATGACCGAGGAGCGGGCAGCCGAGTTCATCTGCGATGTCCACGACGCCGTGTGGGCTCTGATGGACCGCTTCGGCCGCCTCGCAGCCGACGCACCGGCAACCAGCGGGCGCCCCGGGCAACGGATTCTGGACCGCCCGGACGGACTCTCCCCTGCGGGCGAGCGGCAGCAGATCGTGCTGAACGATCCGTTCCCGCTGCAGGACTACGGCTGCTTGATGCCCGAGAATTATGACCCGTTCGCCATCCCGCCAGTGGCGTGATGGCGTCCTCGCGCAACCAGCGGCGACGCCGTCGGTGATCCCGCCGCGTGTCGCCATCGCCGGCGGCCGGGCGAACCACCTGCGGTCGGCGAGGAACTGATGAGTATTCAGACCACCACCCCGTTGTGCGAATCGGCATTTCGTGGCCTGTTCCAGGGGTCGGTACGGTCGGATTCATGGAGTGGAAATTTCAGACGGCCGAAGAACTCGCGGCCGCCATGCGCGCCGGTGAAGTGACCTCGGCGGAACTGACCGACGAGGCGATCGCCCGGATCGAGCGGGACGACAAGGCGATCAACGCGATCTGCGTGCCGGACTTCGACCGTGCCCGGTCCGCCGCGCGCGCCGCCGACCAGGCGCGTGCCGGCGGTGCGGACCGGCCGCTGCTCGGCATTCCGGTGACGGTCAAGGAGTCCTACGACATCGCCGGGCTGCCCACGACTTGGGGCATGCCTCCGCACCGCAACCACCTGCCGTCCGAGGACGCGGTGCAGGTGTCGCGGCTCAAGGCCGCAGGCGCCGTGGTGCTCGGCAAGACCAACGTGCCCTTGGGGCTGCAGGATGTGCAGAGCTTCAACGACATCTACGGCACCACCAACAACCCGTGGGACCACGGTCGCACGCCGGGTGGATCCTCGGGCGGATCGGCGGCGGCCCTGGCGGCCGGGTTCGGCGCACTGTCCATCGGCTCCGACATCGCCGGTTCGTTGCGCACGCCCGCGCACTTCTGCGGTGTCTACGCACACAAGCCGACCCTCGGCCTGGCGGCGAACCGCGGTATGACCCCGCCGCCGGCGCCGGCCTTGCCGGTCGACCTCGACCTCGCCGTCGTCGGTCCGATGGCACGCAGCGCCCGTGACCTCACCCTCCTGCTCGACGTCATGGCCGGACCGGACCCACTGACCCACGGTGTGGCGTACGACCTGCGACTGCCGCCGGCGCGCCACCAGGAGCTCCGCGACTTCCGAGTCCTGGTCATCGAGGACCACCCGCTCATCGCGACCGGATCCGCCGTGCGGGCGGGCGTCAACCGCGTGGCCGACGCGCTGACCGACGGCGGCGCCCGCGTCGAACGGCACAGCGCGCTGCTCCCCGACCTGCGCGAAGCCGCCATGCTCTACATGCAGTTGCTCGCCTCCAGCTCCGTCATACGCTTTCCCATCGAAGCCCGCGAGCAGGTGCAGGCCCGCGTTGCCGAGGTGAGCCCGGCCGCCGAAACCCTCGACACTGCACGGCTACGCGGCACGGTGCTCAGCCACAGCGACTGGCTCGAGACGAACGGCCACCGCGAGCTCCACCGACACGGCTGGCGGCAGCTCTTCACGGAGTTCGACATCGTGGTGTGCCCCGTCACACCCACCCCTGCCTTCCCACACGACCACCACCCCGATCCGCTGGAACGCCGGATCGACATCGACGGTGTCGCGTACCCGTACTTCGACCAACTCGTCTGGGCCGGCCTGGCCACCATGCCCGGCCTACCCGCCACCGCCGTACCGACGGGCCGGTCCCCCGAGGGCCTGCCGGTCGGAGTGCAGCTCATCGGCCCGATGTTTGAGGACCGCACCCCACTGCGGCTGGCCGAACTGCTCGAACAGAAGATCGGCGGCTTCCAGGCACCGAAGTAGCGCGTACGACCCGGGGCCTACCGAGCTACGTGACCCAGGTGGGTCCTGAGGTCGCCACCCTCGCGGGCCACCGCCTCGGTCGGTGGCCGGAGCCCCGGACGAGCCGTGACCGACTCAGTCGACCAGGAGCACGAGCTTCCCGCGCAGGCCACCTGCCTCGCCCACGCGGTGCGCCTCGGCGATGTCGGCGAGTGGGAAGGTCCGTACGGTGGGCGGCACGAACCGGCCCGCCTCGATCAGTGGCCCGATCTCCGTGAGCACGTACAGCGCCCGGCCGGTGTCACCCCGGCTGAACCGGACGCCGTGCTCGCGGGCACCGGCGAAGTCGGCGATCGTCACCACGTTCGCCGGGGCGCCCGCCAACGCGATGAGTTCGGGCAGTACGCCGCTGCCCGCGACGTCGAGGGCCAGGTCGACCCCGCCGGGGGCGAGCGTGCGGACCCGAGCGGCCATGCCCTCGCCGTACGCCACGGGTTCGGCTCCGAGGGAGCGCAGATGGTCGTGGTTGGCCGGTCCGGCCGTGCCGATCACCCTTGCGCCCCGCGCCACGGCGAGTTGGACCGCCGCGCCGCCGATGCTGCCCGAGGCGCCGTTGACCAGGAGCGTCGAGCCGGCCGCCACGCCGAGCTGGTCCAGGGACCGCGCGGCCGTCTCCAGTGCGGCGGGCAGTGCCGCAGCCGTGGCGAAGTCGAGGGCGGGCGGCATGGGGACGTAGTGGTCGAGCACCGCCGACTCGGCCTGTGCTGCGCCTTCACCCGAGAGGCCGAAGACGCGGTCGCCCACGGCAACGTCCGACACACCGTCACCGAGCCGGTCGACGACGCCCGCTGCCTCGTGGCCCAGGGTCTGCGGGAGCTCCCGGTCCATCAGGCCCTGGCGCTTCTTCCAGTCGCCGGCGTTGACCCCGGCCGCACGCACCGCGATCCGGACCTGGCCCGGCCCGGGCTGCGGGTCGGCGAGTTCCACGATCTCCAGGACCTCGGGGCCGCCGAAGCTGCTGAACCGAGCTGCCTTCATCGTCCGCTCCGGTCTCCGCCTCGGTCCGCCCGTCACCGGCACTGTAGACCGCCGCCGACCACCGTCTCGCGGGACACGCCCCGGACCTGACGGACCGACCGATCACGCCCCGGGTGCCCGCCGCACTGCCCGGCCACAGAATGGGCCCTACCTGCTGTTCCGCCGAATCGGAGGCACCGTGAAGGACCTGAAGTTCGAGCAAGAGGGCACGCTCTCCCGCCTGGAGGTGGCCGATCGGCTCGCCGCACTGGCCGAGGCGCTGCGGAGCGGCGGCACCGCCGAGCTTGACCTGGGCTCGGGGAAGCTCACCCTGCGGGTCCCCGACGAACTCACCAGCGAGTTCGAGATCGAGGTCGGCGACGGACACATCGAGCTGGAGATCGAACTCAAGTGGCCGACCACGCGGACCGCACGGACCACGCCGTCCCCCCGGGCGACACCGGCCCCGGCAGCCGCCACGAAGAAGACGACCGCCCGAGGCAGGAAGAGCTGACCCGGAGCACCCACCCACCCCACGAGCGACGAGTACGAGCGACGGACGACGGACGACAGGAACCGCCCCATGACCAGCCCAGCCGAGCGAGCACGCCGCGGCCGCGCCGCCCGAAAGACCGTCACCCGCTCGGCGCACGGCCGCTGGACCGCCGCCGCCGACCGGCCGGACCCGCTCGCCGTACTGGAGCGGCAGGGCGCCGACCGGGTCGCCGAGCTGCTGCCGATCCGGTACGGCCGGATGGCGGTGTCCCCGTTCACCTTCCTGCGCGGTGCGGCCGCCGTGATGGCCGCCGACCTGGCGGCCGTCCCGAACACCGGGCTGAACGTCCAGCTCTGCGGTGACGCGCACCTGCTGAACTTCGGCGTGTTCGCCTCCCCCGAACGGGCGTTGCTGTTCGACCTCAACGACTTCGACGAGACCCTGCCGGGGCCGTTCGAGTGGGACGTCAAGCGCCTCGCCGCCAGCGTCGCGGTGGCCGCCCGCGACAACGGGCACGGCGACGAGCAGGCGTGGCGGGCGGCCCGCGCGGCCGCCCGGGCCTACCGGCTCGCCGTCCGGCAGCTGGCCGAGCTGGGTGAACTCGCGGTCTGGTACGAGCGGATCGACGCCGACCAGGTGCTCGACCTGATCCGTGAACCCAGGAACCGCCGCCGGGCCGAGGCCAACCTCGGCCGGGCCCGCCGCCGGACCAGCCTGCAGGCGCTCGGCAAGCTCACCGAGCGGCGGGACGGCCGCCGGCGCATCCTGCAGGACCCGCCGCTGCTGGAGGCGGTGAGCAGCACCGAGCTGCGGGCCGTCGGCAAGATCTTCAGCGAGTACCGCAGCACCCTCCCCGAGGAGCGCCGGCTGCTCCTCGACCGGTTCCGCTTCGTCGACACCGCACGGAAGGTGGTCGGTGTGGGGAGCGTCGGCACCCGCTGCTTCATCATCCTGCTGACCGGCCGGGACGAGCACGACCCGCTCTTCCTGCAGGTCAAGGAGGCCGGCCGGTCCGTCCTGGCGGACCACCTGCCGGCCGGCGGCCACGAACACCAGGGGCACCGGGTGGTCGCGGGGCAGCGGCTGATGCAGGCCGCCGGTGACATCTTCCTCGGCTGGATGACCGGCCCGAACGGCCGGCACTTCTACGGTCGCCAGCTCCGCGACATGAAGGGGTCGGCCGCCGTCGAGACCATGACCCCGGCCGCCCTCCGCCAGTACGCCCGGCTGTGCGGCACCGCCCTGGCCCGCGCGCACGCCCGCTCCGGCGACCGGATCGCGATCGCGGGCTACCTCGGCGACACCGACACCTTCGACCGGGCGATCGCCGACTTCGCCCTGCACTACGCGGACCGCACCGTCGCCGACCACGCCGCCCTCACCGCGGCGGTCGCCGCCGGCTCCCTCGCCGCCACCTCCGGGATCTGACCCGCCGTCCGCCGGGCGCGGCGTCGGCAGCACCGTCGGTGCGGGTCGGTAGGGTGCCGCCCATGACACCAACCCCGCTGCACTGGAAGCTCGTTGTCGACTCCCACGACCCGCACGCGCAGGCCGACTTCTGGGCCGCCGCGCTGCACTACACGGTCGAGGACCACAGCCCGCTGATCGGCAAGCTGCTCGGCCTCGGCGCCGTCCCGCCCGATCTGGTCATCGAGCACGGCGACCGGCAGGCCTGGCGCGACGCGGCGGCGGTCCGTCACCCCGACGAGCCGTTCGACCCGGAGAGCGGCACCGGGCTGGGGCGTCGGCTGCTCTTCAACCGGGTGCCGGAGTCGGAGAAGAAGACCGTCAAGAACCGCCTGCACATCGACCTGCACGGCCCTGCGGGCGAGCGGGACAAGGAGGTCGAGCGCCTGACCGCCCTCGGCGCCCAGGTCTTCCGTCACGTCAAGGAACCGGCCGGCGAGTGGACGGTCATGACGGACCCGGAGGGCAACGAATTCTGCGTGCACTAGCAATGCTCTGTCAGGTGGCGTCGTAGGGCTGCCACGGGATGGGTTGTCGACGGGCAGGTTGGAGCGACTCACCCGCGCCGAGGGCCGTGCACCGCTCCGCTCGGCTCACCGACCCCGACCGAGCGCGTCCGGGAGTCCACCGGCACCGCCGGCCGGCCCCAGGACGAGCCCGACCGGCCTGGGGAACGGTCTTCGTCACTCTCACCGGCGTCCGTCGAGCAGACGGCGCAGCACGAGGGCGGTGAGGATCGCGGCGGCGGCCGCGACCAGGAGGGGCTTGGGGTTGCTGCGGGCGGCCCTGGCGGCGCGGCCGGCCTGCGCTCGGAGCTGTGAGGAGGTGTGTTCGGTGCTGCGGTGTGCGAGATGTGCGAGGTGTGCCGCGGTGTCGCGAGCCAGGGTGGCGGCCTGGTCGAGGTGTTCGCGGACGGCGGGGTCGTGGGTGTGGGAGTGGGCGGTGTCGATCGCGTGGGTGACGGTGTCACGGACCAGGGCGGCGGCGTGTTCGGCGATCTCCTGGGCCTGGTGCTTGGCGGCGGTCACGGCGCGGACGGCAGCGTCGGTGTCATCGGTGAGACCTTTCATGCTGTGACTCAACTCCTCGCGGGTGCGGTCGGCTTGGGTGGTCAGCTCGTCCACGGACGGCGTGGAGCTGTCGTTCCCCGGTATCCCTGTCGTCATCGGTGGGCCACTCCTCAGGTCGTGGTGGAGCCGACCCGCCCCTGATCCGGAGTGGGTGGCGTCCTTGCCACCTCCCGGCTACCCCGAACCGCGCAACCCACCCACCCAGCTCCCCCACCGATTCCGGCGACCCCCGACCGGGCGGACGGGCCGCTCCCGGTCAGCAGCACATTCCGGCCATCGTCCGCCCTCACCGGCGTGTACGGGCCCGCCCACGAATCCGACCGGGCACCATGTGACCTCCGTGCCCAACAGGCGATAGGGGAACACAGTTGAACACCCGAACCACCACGCCCCGCCTTCTGAGGGCGGCGGCCCTCACCTGCGCCGCCGCCCTCGCCATGGTGACCGGACAGGCCGGCCCGGCCGCGGCCGACGAGACGATCTGCGGCCATCAGGTCGGCGGCGACATCCTCGCCAAGTACCAGTCCGTACAGGGCGAGAACGGCCCGCTGGGCTGCCCCACCTCCGATGAACTGCCCACACCGAACGGGCGCGGCCGGTACAACACCTTCGTCGGCGGCTCCATCTACTGGACGGCGGCCACCGGCGCCCACCCCGTCTGGGGAGCCGTCCGTGACAAGTGGGGCGGCCTCGGTTGGGAGAACGGCCGACTGGGCTTCCCCACCGACGACGAGCTGACCAACCCGGACGGCCAGGGCCGGCGCCAGCAGTTCGAAGGCGGCACCGTCTACTGGCACCCCACCCTCTCGAACGGTGCCCACCCCGTCTGGGGCAAGATCGGCGAACTCTGGGGCCAGTACGGCTGGGAGGGCGGCGAGTTCGGCTACCCCACCAGCGACGAGTTCGCCGACCCCGGGTACAACGGGGTCCGCCAGACCTTCTCCGCCCGTCACATCAGCCTCTTCTGGTCCGCCGGCCGGGGCGAGCCGCACGGCACCTGCATCGGCGAGTGCGTCGGCTACGAGGGCACCACCAACGTCCCCTGGGTCAAGCGGACACACGTGTGGAAGGCCGTCCACAACGGTGACATCGACATCTTCGTCTATCCCACCGACCGGGGATTCGACGACGCCGACACCGACTACAACGCCCTCTGGGACCAGGCGTGGAGCGCCGTTCCCTATCCCAGGGGCCTCAGCGACTCCCAGGGATCCTCCCTCTACAAGCAACTCGCCTGCCACTCCCGCTACGCCTACACCAAGCCCGACGGAAGCCATGTGACCGGCGACAGCTGGGACTTGGAGACCTGGCGACCGGACGTCTCCTGGGACTACGCCGTCAACCCGCTCATCGTGCCCTTCCACCAGTGCAACTGGACCTGACCGTCTCTCGGCGGGACCCTGCACACCGTGGTGACCACCGCGCCGGGCGGTCCGGCGCGGGCCTGACGTACCGTCACCGCTGCCCGCGAACGGGCGCCTCGGGCCCTTCGGAGCCTGCGGTCGCCAGCTCCGGTTCCAGGCCCGCCGTCACCGGCGGCACGCTGCGGCCGGTCTCCCGGCGCCAGGTGTCGAAGGTCCAGGCCGTCGCCGCCACCAGCCCGGCCCCGAGCAGCCAGCCGCCGAGCACGTCGCTGGCCCAGTGCACACCCAGTGCGACCCGGGTGAAGCCCACGCCGAGGACGGACACCGCCGCCAGCGCCCGGGCGGCCCACCGGAGCCCCCGGGGGACCACCGGCTCCAGGACCAGCAGCAGCACCGCACAGGAGGCGGCCGCCGTCATCGCGTGCCCGGAGGGGAAGGAGTACCCGGGCGCGAGCGCCACGGGGTCGGGCAGGCTCGGGCGGACCCGGCCGACCACCAGTTTGACCAGGAGACCGGTGAGACCGGCCGCGATCTCGGTGGCCGCCGCCCACGCGGCCAGCCGCCACGCGCGCCGGTACAGCAGCCAGCCCACCGCCGCCGCGACCGCCAGCCGCATGGTGACCGGATCCCACACGTGGTCGCTCAGCACCCGGATCACGGACAGCAGCGCCGGGTGCTCCAGGACAGCGGCGTGCAGGCGCTCTGCGGCCGCTCGGTCGAGCTCGGCCAGTGGCTGCCAGCCGGCCTCGATCAGCACCAGCAGGAGGCCGGCCGGCACCGAGGCGAGGGTGAACGCACCTGCCACCACCAGCAGCCGCCCGCCGAAGCGACGGTCGGCGGCGCCCAGCGATCGACGCGGGAGACGGCGGAGGAGGCATCGGATGTCGGTCTTCACGCTGCTGCGGCTACCCCCGCTCGGGCTGGTCAGCCCCCGGATCCGGGCTGATCGGCGTGCACTGGCCGTTCCGGTCCGCCTCCAACTGGGCCGCGAACGAGATCCCGAGCAGCAGGGCGATCGCCGTCAGGTAGGCCCAGACCAGGAGTGAGACGCCCGCGCTGAGGGGGCCGTACACGGCGTCGAAGGACCCGCTGATCCGCAGGTAGAGGCGGAGCAACCAGGTGGCGGCCATCCAGAGCACGAGGTACACGGCGGCGCCGAAGGCAAGCCAGCTGTAGCCCGGCTGCTTGCGACGCGGTGCCCGCCGGAAGATCACCACGGCGGAGAGCAGGGCCAGGCCGAAACCCACCGGCCAGCGGAGCACCGTCCAGATGGTCGCCACCCCGGTGCCCGGTTGGTAGACGTCGGCCACCGAGGCGGCGATCTCCGGGCCGGCCACCAGGACCACGAAGCCCGCTCCCATCGGCAGCCCGGCCAGGACGGCCATCAGCACGCCCCGGCCGTACTTGCGATCCGCCGGGCGGTCCCGCTCGATGCCGTAGATGCGGTTCGCGCCGCGTTCGATCTGGCTCATCGCCGTGACCAGGTTGACCATCGAGAACACCAGGCCGAACCAGAGCGCGACGGAGCCACCCGAACCGGCTCGCGTCCGGCTGCGGTCCAGCACCTCGCGGACCATGTCCGCGCTCGGGCCTGCGGTGAACCGCTCGATGGTGAGCTCCGCGACCTTTCCGATCCGCTCGGTGTGCATGACCTCGGAGAGGCCGATCACGGCGATGACGAACGGCACGACGGCCAGGACGGTCTGGAAGGCCAGCGCCCGCGCGTGGCTGAAACCGTCGGCGTACCGGAACCGGACCAGGGCGTCGCGGAACAGCGGCCAGCGCCCGTGCTTCCGCAGGGTCGCGACGGCATCGTCGGCGGACAGCTCCTCGCCCCGGCCGCGCACCCTCCGCGCGGTGCCCATCAGCCCGCCGCCCCGACCGGTCGGCTGCCGGCCTCGGCCGCCGGGCGGTCCTCCGTACCCGGTCGCGACGCCGTGCCCCCGGTCCGGTCGCCCCGGCCGCCGGCCGGGACCGGCGCGTGCACCAGCAGAGCGCCGGGCCGTACGGTCAGCTGCAGGCGCCGACCGTCCTTCACCGGCTCACCGTCCAGCTCACGCGGGGTCCCGCGCTCCGTGACGAGCGTGATCCGGCGGCCGCGGAAGTGTTCCAGGCTGCTCGCGCCGGCCGACCGCCCGCCCCGGGCGGGTCCGCCCGGCCGGGTCTCCTGCTCCGCCCGGCCCTGACGGCCGGTCACCAGCCGGAGTACGGCGCCGCACCAGCCCACCGGTCCCCGGGGCTGGAGCAGCACCAGGTCGAGCACACCGTCGTCCGGCTCCGCCTGCGGCAGCAGGCGCACGCCGCCTTGGAGCGAGCCGACATTGCCGACCACGGCCATCGCGGCCCGGCGGTGGAAGGTGGCTCCGTCGTCGACCGTGACGGCCAGCCGCATCCTCCGGTCCCGCAGGTGTCGGACGATGCCCACCCCGTAGGCGGCCCAGCCCAGGCGGCGCTTGAGGTCCCGCCCGGTGTCCGCCATGACGGCCGCGTCCAGGCCGATCCCGGCCATCACGCCGACCAGGGTCGGCTCGATGCCGTCGCCCTCCGCCAGTGCCAGGTCGATCCGGCGCGGCGCGCCGTCGAGCGCGGCGGCCAGCGCACCGACCGGCGAGGTCGGCAGGCCGAGGTTGCGGGCGAGCAGGTTGCCGGTGCCGCACGGAACGATGGCCAGCGCCGTCCCGGTCCCGGCGAGGGCCTGGGCGCAGGCGGTGACGGTGCCGTCGCCGCCGCAGACCACCAGCAGCGGGAAGCCGTCGGCCACCGCCCGGGCGGCGGCCGACCGTCCGAGGTCGTCCGGGTCGGTCTCGGTCAGCCGGGGCTCGGGGTAACCGTGCTCGGTCAGCATCACGCGGACGCCGTCGAGGACGTCGGGGCCGGCCACCGCGGGATTGGACACCACCATCACCCGCCGGTCCGCCGGCTCGCCCGTCCGTCCGCTCCCCGCCGGGACCCGGCCGGGTGGGGCCGAGGCGGCCGGGTCCCGGCGGGGCCGCAGGAACGGGCTCAGCACCAGCAGGGCGGCGGCGCCGTTCAGCAACCCGGCCAGCACGTCGCTCGGATAGTGCATCCCCCGGTAGAGCCGGCTCACCGCGACCACCAGCGGTACCAGGCAGGCCAGCGCGCCGACCGGCACCCGCCACCGTCGGCCGTGCGCCGACCGCAGGAGGAGCACGGCCAGCGCCCCGTACAGGGCGGTCGCGGCGCCCACGTGCCCGGACGGGAAGCTGGAGGTGGGCAGCGCCCCGTCCAGCCGGAGCACGTCGGGCCGGGTCCGGTCCACCAGGGCCGCCACCGACACGAAGACGACGGCCTGGGCGAGCACCGCGCCACCGACGAACAGCGCCTCCCGCCAGCGGCGCGGCCGGCCCGCGAGCACCAGCGCCGGCATCACCAGCGCGGTCACGGTGACGACGGCGGGCGTGAACGCGACCGCCGAGACCCATCCGGAGGCATGATCCAGTGCCGGGGTCCGGTGCTCCGCCAACCAGGTCACCACCGTCGATTCCTGTGGGTCCCAGAGGCCGAACGGCGGGTGCGTGACGAGGAGTCCGGCCAGCACCAGCAGGACGGCCTGAGCCGACAGCGCCGGGAGTGTCCACCGGATGAAGGGTCTACCCCCTGGTGTCATCATGCGGGACCGTGTGCCCCGGACCGGCGGCTTCACGCGGCCCCGTCCCCTGACAGCCCGTCAGCGGGGCTCGCCTGCCGCAGGTGCCGCGGGTGCATCTCCAGGAGCGGCGCCGCGCCCTCAGAGGGCCGGGGCCGGACAGCGAATCAGTGACGAAAGACCACATCTGACGGGACCTTCCGCGCCCCCTCCAGCGAGCCGGGAACACCAGGATGGTGCCATGAACCGCCGACCCCGCCTTGTCACTCTGGCCGCCCTCGCCCTCACCGTGGCAGCCGCCACCGGGTGCGCGGCCACCGAACGCGACGACACCGAACCCGCCTCGGACCCCACCACCGTCACCACCCCCACGGAACCGGCCGCCCACCCTGCCGACGCCTCGACCCCGGGGGCGCGCGACCTCGGCCGCCAACTGGAACAGCAGGGCCGCGAAACCGGCCGGCAGGCAGAGCAGCAGGGCCGCGAGACCGGAGAACACTGGCGCGACTACGGCGAGTCCCTGCGCCGTTGAGAACGCCCGCTCGGAGGGCGGGTCCGGGAGGGCGCGAGCGCGCCGCAACCCGTGTGGGCACGCCCCTGAGTGCGGGCGCTCGCACCTCCGCGCGCCGGTTGGCCGGGCGGTCGGGGTACCGCTCGACGGGCATACCCGCGGTGACCCGATCATGCGAACCGAGGAGCACCCGGTGACCGAATCGTTTCCGCCGAGCGGCGTGCCGGCCGGACCGGCCGTGGTGTTCGACGCCCCGTTCTCCGATCGCAGGCAGTGGGCGGCCGGGGTCTCGTCCGCCTACCCGCCGGGCGGCCTCAACCCGGCCGACAACAAGCTGGACCACCTGGTCCCCGGCTACGGGCCGGACGGGGACCGGTTCACGGCGGTCCGCGAGACCTCGCGCCGATGGCGGACACCGCTGGTGACCACGGAGAACACCGAGGGCGGGTTCGAACTACGGCCCGGTGACCGGCTGGAGGCGCAGTGCCTGCTGTCGGCCGCGCCGGGCGTCTGGCCGGCGATCTGGACCTGGGGCCGGGACGTCTCCCCCGGCCGCCCGCAGCCGGGCCACGGCGAGGTGGACGTCTTCGAGTACCACGACGACCACCCGCGGATGCTGGAGTTGAGCAACCACGTCCGCCCCGGTGAGCCGGCCTACCTGAACGGCTTGGTCACGCCCGGCAAGTGGCTTGCCGTCAGCTGCCTGTTCGGCACCGACTCGGTGGACTGGTCGGTGGACGGCCACCAGGTCCACGCCGACGGCCAAGGCGTGGGCCCGGCCTGGCGTGCCTGGCTCGTCGTCAACCTGTCCGTGGCCGACGGACAGTGGGGCCACCGCAGACCTCGGGCGGACGCGCGGCAACTGTCCTGGCGCTGCCGTGAGCTGCGGGTCCACCGCTGGGCGTGACGACGGCACCGCTCGGGAACGAAGCACCCGTCCGTCGTCGGGACCGTCCTCCTTCGACCTCGCACATGCGGCCGCTCACAGCCTTGACACGATCGCGCGGGCCAGCGTTTCGAGGTGGTCGCGGATCTGACTGGAGTGCTCGTCGGGGCTTCCCGGGGCAAGGGGGTCGAACGCGTAGTTGACGGCGAAGTTGACCGAGCCCTTGCGCACGTACAGATGGCCACCGATCGAGGCTTCCTCGTACAGGGCCACGTCGCCCACTCCGGCCACCGGTGTGCCGGACTTGGTGAGTCGGCTGACCTCGTAGGGCAGCAGGGTGATGAAGACTTTGCGGCCCTTGGCGGCGTTCACGTAGGTGCACTGTGTGAGGCCCGGCAGGGCGGTGTCGTCCCGGCTTCCCTTGGCCGGTTGGCTGAGGACCGCCCCGACCTCCTCCTCGGTCGCCAACGCGCAGACATCGAGCGCCGGTTTCGCGGGTTCGGCGTCCGCGGAGCCGCCGGAGCTGGTTGCGCAGCCGCTCAGGGCTGACAGGATCACCAGGCCCAGGACTCCCGGTAGGAAGCTGTACCGTGCCGGCCTCCGGGAACGCGTCATGTCCGGCCCCTCTCGTCGAGTCGGTCGTCGGGCGTCCTCGGCCCGAGGCGCGCCGGGCGCAGCAGACACCGTTGCAGACGGCCATGTGACGATGCGTCATCTTCTGGTGGCGGCCAGCCTAGTGCGGCCTTCGTGAAGATTTCTATGATTGCGGCTCATTCCAGCTCCCCGTAACGGCACACACGATCCGGTGGGCGCACCCGCCGGCCCTCAAAAAGGGGAGGACGTCCGGGGCGAGAACTGCCGCGCGGGCCGTGGCCGAAGTGAGGAGGCGGCTGTGACGGCAGCGGACCTCCCGGCCGGTAGTGCTCAGCGGCTGTCCTGACGACCGTAGCGCTTCCTGTGCCAGGCCACTTCTTCGGCGCTCACCGATGAAAGGATCTTGCGCACGTCTCCGAGACGATCGCCGCCGCGCCGACGTTGCCGCCACTCCGGGTGGGCCCGGTACACCATGACGGACACCTGCGAAGCGGGCTGCCAGTGCTGGGTGAACTCTGGACCGTTCGCGTCCGGCACGTCCTCCAGGGGCAGGCCGCGCTTCCCCAACAGTCGCTCCAGTTTGTCGAACCCGAGGTGCCGGTCGAAGCGCCCGTACCGGTCGCGAATCGCCTTGTTGACGATGCCGTCGCCCCGGTACGACAGTCGATGCACCTGCAGCGTGAAGTGGTGCCCCTCCCAAGGGTGGTCCGGCGTCTCCCGCTGCCAGAAGAACTCGACCAGTCCGTAGTCGCGCCACATGCTGTGGTCGTCACGGGAGTTCTCGGCGAAGTCGGCACCCAGGATCGCGGTGACCTGGTCGGGACTGTCCGTCGGCTTGGCATCGAGCACCGTTCCGGAGGCGACCACGTCCAGGTAGAACGCGAGCGAGTGCGGGGTCAACTGGTCTTCCTTGGCCGGGCCGTTGGGTCAGAAGCGACGGCCGGCATATGCGACCAGGACGCCACAAGGATATGCCGGGGCACGGCACTAGGGAGCGTATTTGGTTGTGATCAAGTGGAGCTTCGCGTGAGGTCCTTGATCCAGATAATCGAGGCGCGGAGGTGGAGGCCGGCGAGGTAGCTGCCCGGAGTCTTGTCGTAGCGGGTGGCGATGCCGCGCCACGCCTTCATCCTGTTGATCGCGCGCTCGACGGTGTTCCGCTCCTTGTAGAGGTCGGCGTCGTGGCTGACGGGGCGGCCGCCTCCGGAGCCCTTCTTCTTCCGGTTGGCGGCCTGGTCCTTCTTCTCCGGGATGACCGCCTTGATTCGGCGTTTACGCAGGTGGGCGCGGTTTCCGCGGGACGAGTAGGCCTTGTCCCCGGCGACCGCGTCCGGCCGGGTGCGGGGACGGCCGACGGGCCCGCGCACCCGCACCCTCTTCAGAACGGGGATGAACTGCGGGCTGTCCCCGGCCTGTCCGGCGGTCAGGACAAGTGCAAGCGGACGGCATCCGCGGTCCGCGGCGAGATGAATTTTGCTGGTGAGTCCGCCCCGGGACCTGCCGAGCAGGGCGGCCTTCAGTCGGAGTCCGTGCCGACGCCGGATGCGTCTTCGCTCCTCTCGCGCGGGATCGCTTTCGGCCTCCTGCCCGCTTTGTTCTTCGAGGCCGCCCCCTTTGACCTAGCCTTCTCCTCCTCGGCGGCGGCTTTCTCCAGGGCGGTGACGACGTCCCCGTCGAGGTGCATGCCGGCCGCGTCGTGGTGGGCCCGGGCGGTGGTGGAGTCGATGCTGACCAGGGACAGATCTACCTCACCGCGCTTCGCGGCTTCCGCGATCGTGCCCTCCAGCAGGGCCTCGAAGACCCCGGCGTTGCGCCACTGCCGGAAGCGGTTGTGGACGGTCGACCAGGCGCCGAACTCCGTCGGCATCTCCCGCCACTGCCCGCCCGTCTTGAACCGCCAGATCACACCCTCGAACTGCTGCCGCAGCCGCTCGGGGTACGGGCCGTACTCGCCGATCGGCAGGTACGGCTCGATGAACTCCCACTCATCATCAGTCAGTTGAACTCGCGTCACGCAAGACGGTCTACCGGACCGGGCCGTGCCACGAAGGCACATCCCACAGATTGATCACGACTCGATACGCTCCCTAGCGCCGCCGAGGTGCGGGTACATCTTCAGCTGGGCTCCCGGGGATGGGCCCGGGCGCACACGGCGTGAGGGGGACGCAGTGAAGAAGAAGTGGTTCGGCGTGGACCGGTTCGGTCTGCTCTTCGGTGTGGTGGCAGTGCTGTGGCTGATCTTCCTCCTCTGGCTCGCGGTCAACGACGACCGGAGGTGCCCGGGCCGCCCGAACTGCAGCGTCACCAGCGTGGAGCACTGACCGGCCGCTGAGGCGGAAGGTGTGGCGGGCGACACCCTGCGGGGTGCCACCACCGAGTGCGCGCCCGGCCGGGCCGGGCCGGCCATCAGCGCGAACGGCTGATCCGGCCACGCCCGTACGGCAACCGATGCGCGATCGGTTGCCGTACGGGCGATGGCCGTCCAACGGTGCCGCGCAGCGGGGTGGTGGGGTGGCAGAGGCCGCCGGTGTACCGCAAATCGGTATGCAGGCCTTGAGCCGTGGCCCGGAAGAGACCGTTTCGGTTCCCGGAGCACCCGCACGGGCCGCCCGGCGGCCACCGGCTAGGCTCGGCGCCGGGAACGAGACGATCGGTGGGCCGAGTGGGCAGGTGGGAACGGGCGCTGGACGCGGCCGGGGTGCACGACCCGGGGCTGCGGGCCGACTACGGCCGGCAGCGGCGGCAGGTCGCCGCGTACAAGCGGGAGGTGGCGCTGGCCACCGGACTGCTGCTGCCCGGCGCGACGGTGCCGCACGTGATCGCGGCCGCCGCGTTCATGCACCACACCGACACCCTGCTGGACAGCGGCCCGCCGGCCAACCGCAAGGCGGCGTCCGCCCGTTGGGCACACGAGGTCTCCGAGGCTCTCGCCACCGGCCGCTCGGACGATCCGGAGATCCGCCCCCTGCTGCACACCGTCGGCGCGCACCCGGTGCTCCGCGACCGCGTGGCGGACTACCTCGCCGCGGCGGCCACGGATCTCGACTTCACCGGGTTCGCCACCGAGGAGGACTACCAGCGCTACGTGGACGGGTACTCGCTGCCCGCCTTCCTGGTGGTCGCCACACTGCTCGGCCCGGACGGCGACCGGACGGCCTTTCAGGCGGCCTGCCGGACGTTCATCGACGCGAGCCAGCGGCTGGACTTCGTCAACGACCTGGCCGAGGACCTGACGGACGGTCGGCTCACCCTCCCGGTGGCGACGCTGGAGCAGCACGGCGTCACCCGCGCCGACCTGGAGCAGGCGCGCGCCGTACCGGCCGTGCTGGACCTGCTGGCCGACCAACTCGACCGGGTGGACCGCACCTTGGCCGAGGGAGCGGCGGTCGTCGACCTGGTACCGGCCGCCCACCGGCCGATGGTGCGCTGCCTGGTCGGGGTGGACCGGCTCACCAGCGCCGCCGCCCGCGCCGCAGGCGGTGCGCTGCTGCGCGGGCCCGCGAGCCCGTCCAAGCCCGCCGCGCTGCGGCTGCTCGGCCGGGAGTACCTGCGGGCCCGGCGACGGCTCGGGTGACGGCTCGGGTGACGATCGGTCCCCCGAGCCGCCCGGGGTGTCACCCCTGCCAGGTCGGCGAGGCCACGATGGCCGCCAGCTGGTCCATCGTCAGCACCTCCCGCCCGGACAGCGGCGGAACGTCCGGCCAGACACCCGGCGCGGCCTGGCCGACACTCACCCGGGTGCCGTCCGGGTGCAGCGCCTCGGCCGACCAGGTGAGCACCGGGCCGGTCTCGTCCGAGTCCGCCCGCGACTCGCGGCGGACCACCGAGGTCCCGTCGGCGGTCCGGGTCAGGTTGCTCGGGTCGGCCCCCGACTCGAAGGCCTCCCGGGTGATGACGCCGTAGCGCTGCGCGCTGATGTTGAGCACCACCTGACGGTCCTGCCCGGTCAGCGTCAGCACGGTCTGGCCGTTGGCGAACCGGCCTTCGGGGGCCTTGGCCGTGACGCCCGGCGGCAGCAGGGCGGTGGCGGTCGCGGCGATCCTGGCCGCCGGCAGGCCGGAGAACGCCTGCTTGGGGTACCTCGGGGTGGTCACCGCTCCGAACACCGGGTCCCAGGTGGTACTGGTGACGATCCCGATCATCTGCGGCACGCCGACCGCGGAGTCGGTCCGCTCGCCGTCGGCGAGCGATGCCTCCAGGCGGATCCGCCGGCCGTCCGTCGTGGTGGCGGTCACCACCCACTGCCGGCGGACCGGAGCCTGCACCCAGCTGTCCTGCTCCACCACCACGATCGTCCCGTCGGGGCGGACCGTACGCTCGCAGGTGCCGCGCTGAAGGCCTGCCATGCATTCGGTGCCTGGGGTGTCCGCGTCGACCGGCAGCGCCATCCGTTCGGTGGTCAGACCGAGCTGGGTGGGCCCCTTGCCGTCGTCGAGGGTGAGGGCGATCTGCGCGATCTCCCCGAAGGGCTTGGCCTTCTCCACGCCCGAGGCGTGCACCTGGGCGACCTGGCCGGGCGGCAGCAGCGCCCGTACGGTCTGCTCCATGAAGGCGGCGGAGATCGACGGGTCGTCGGAGGCGACAGTGGTGCCCCTGCCGCTGCCCGGCAGCACCGCGACCGCGGTCACCGTGCACAGGGCCAGGGCCGCGGCCCCGACCAGCGCGGCGGCGCGGCGGCGCCGGCGGATCGCCCGGCCCCGGGCGGCGGCACCGGCGGCGAAGGCGGGCGGCGACGGCTGCGGGGCCAGGGCGGCCGCACCGCGCAGGGCCTTGACGAGATCGTCCTCGGTCGACATGGCGTGGCTCTCCTCGGGCTGGGGTCCGGGCGGCTGCGTCCTCACTTGACGGCCAGTTCTGCGAGTTCGGTGCCGAGCACGCTGCGCAGGCGCTCCAGCGCCCGTCCGCTGCGGGTGCGGACCGCGCCCGACCGCTGCTTGAGGATCGTCGCCGTCTCCTCCACGCTGCGGTCCTCCCAGAACCGGAGCACCAACACCGCCCGGTCCTGGGGCGGGAGTTGGGCCAGCGCGTGCAGCAGCGTCAGCCGCAGCGCCGGGTCCCCCTCGCTGACCGGCGTCTCGGAGAAGGTGTCGGTGACGTGCTCACCGCTGCTCCGGCGCCGCTTGTGGGTCAGGAAGGTGTTGACCAGGGTCGTCTGCGCGTAGCCGACCGGGTTCTCCATCCGTGACACCGTGCGCCACCGGGCGAACATCCGGCCCAGCGTCTCCTGCGCCAGGTCCTCCGCGAGATGGGCGTCGCCGCCGGTCAGCAGGAAGGCCGTCCGCACCAGGTGCGGCCCGCGCCCGGCGGCGAACTCCAGGAAGTTCGCCGGCCCTTCGGGTGCCGGGTCGTGCTCCGTCGTGTCCTTCATGTCCTTCCAACGCGATGGGGGCGCGATCATGTCACAGCCCGCCGCCGAAAACCTGCCTGGCCCGGGCCGGCGCGTACGGCCGCCGGGCTGACGAGCCGTCGGTGTCCGGCGGCGGGCCTGGCGTCAGATCGCGGTACCGGAGTCCGGGTCGGAGAACGTCAGCCCGCCCACGGCGAGCGGCCGACGGGCCGGACGCGGCTCGGCGACCTCCTCGCCGGGCGGCTGCCGGAAGTCGGCGCCCTGCTCGACGGGGTGCAGGTGCCGGCCGGTGCTCGGGGCCGGGACGGGCGCGTCGGTGGCGGGTTCGGAGAATGCGGGCAGCCCGAGGCTGCGGCGGTCGGGGGTCATGTCGATCAGTGTGACAGGTCCACGGACGGGCCCCGCCCCGGGCCTGCTGCGCCGACCCGCGGCACCCCCAGCGGCACACCACGGGCCGGTCACCGGGGCCTCCGGGCACCGCCCCGCACCCGGTCCAGACCACTCGTTGACAGCGGCCGGGTGCAGCCCAATAGTTGGGCAGCACAGCGAGCCCAACGAGGAGGTCCAGGTGCCCACACCGTCAGCGGCGGAGTTCACGGCCGCGGTCCACGCCGCGATCGACCGGGTCGGCAAGGAGCAGGCCGAAGGGGTGGCCAGGGCAGCCCAGTTGATCGCCTCGGCACTGGCGGCCGACGGCATCGTGCAGGCCTTCGGCACCGGACACTCGGAGGCGCTCGCGATGGAGCTCGCGGGCCGGGCTGGCGGGCTGGTCCCCAGCAACCGGATCGCCCTGCGCGACGTGGTGCTGTACGGCGGCCGGCCCCTGGACGTGCTGAAGGGGCCCGAGTTGGAGCGCGGCACCGACTCCGCCGCCCTGCTGTTCGAACTCGCGGCCCCGCACCCGGCCGACGTCTTCGTGCTCGCCTCCAACTCCGGGGTGAACGGCTGCGTGGTCGAACTCGCCCGGCTGGCCAAGGAGAACGGCCATCCGGTGATCGTCATCACCTCGGCCGAGCACACCGCCCGGGTCCAGCCCAAGCACCCGTCCGGCCTGCGGCTGCGCGACCTGGCCGACGTCGCGCTGGACAACGGGGCGCCGTTCGGCGACGCCGTGCTGCCGATGAAGAGCGGTGGCCTGGCCTGCGGCATCTCCTCGATCACCGCCGCGCTGCTCGCCCAGCAGATCGTCGCCGAGGTGATCGCCCGGATCGAGGCCGCCGGCGGCGTCCCGCCGGTCTACCTGTCGGCCAACATCCCCGGCGGCGACGAGCACAACCGGGTGCTGGAGGCCCAGTACGCCGGCCGGATCCGCCGTACCGCATGACCGGCGGACCGCTCGTGCTCGGCCTGGACGTCGGCGGCACCACCAGCCGGGTGCTGCTCGCCGATCTGGACGGCCGGGTGCTCGCCACGGCCACCGGTGCGGGCGGCAATCCGGTCTCGCACGGCGGGGCGACCGCCGCCCGGCACGTCCTGGCCGCCCTGCGCACCGCCCTGGCCGAGGTCGATCCGGCCAGGGTCACCGCCGGGGTGATCGGCCTGGCGGGCGGTCAGATCACGGGCCCGACCCTCGATCAGGTCTGGCCCGCCGCCGGGCTCCTGACCACTCCGCACCTGGTCAGCGACCTCGAACTCGCCTACGCCGCAGGCACGGCGGGCCCGGCCGGGTCGGTGCTGCTCAGCGGCACCGGCGCGGCCGCGGCCCAGTGCCGGGACTTCGAGCCGGTCCGGATCGCCGACGGCCACGGCTGGCTGCTCGGCGACCGGGGTTCCGGCTTCTGGCTCGGCCGGGCGGCGGTCACGGCCGCCCTCGCCGCCAACGACCGGGGCGAGCTCGACGGCCTCGCCGCCCGGGTGGTCACCGCCCTGGCCGGCCCGCTCCCGGCCGGGCCGGGGACCCGCGCCGCCGTGATCGCCGCCGTCCATGCCGACGCCCCCGTCCGGCTGGCCCGGCTCGCCCCGCTCGTCCTGGCCGCCGCCACCGCGGGTGACCCGGCGGCCCGGCGGCTGGTCGAGCGGGCGGCCGACCACCTGCTCGACTCGCTCACCGCCGTCCGCCCGGCGGATTCGGCCCTCCCCGTGGTGCTGGCCGGTGGCGTGCTCTCGCCCGGCTCCCCGCTCTGCACCTCGGTCCGCGCCCGGATCGCCGCCCGCTGGCCCGACGCCCCGCTCTCCCACACCGGCAACACCGCCGGCGCCGCCGCCTGGCTGGCCGCCCGCAGGCTCGGCCGCACCGACGGGGCGCTGCACGCCCGCCTGACGGCCTGAACCGGTCGGCGACTGACGGGCCGTCCGTCCGTTCAGAGGGCTGCCAGACCCGCCTGCGCCACTTGGACGTCCTGGTCGCCCGTACCACCGGAGACGCCGATGGCACCCAGCACCCGGCCCGCCGCGTCGGTGATCGGGAGGCCGCCGCCGAACGAGACCAGCCCGCCGTTGCTCCACTCGATGCCGTACGCCGGCCCGCCCGGCTGGGAGACCGCGCCGAGCACCGAGGTGGGCATCCGGAACAGGACGGAGGTCTTGGCCTTCTTCAGTGCCAGGTCGATCGACCCGAGCCACGCGTCGTCCATCCGGGAGAAGTGCAGCAGGTGGCCGCCCGCGTCGACCACCGCGATGTTCATCGCCGTCCCGATCCCGGCCGCGGCGTGCCGGCCCGCAGCGGCGATGCGGGCGGCGGATTCGAGCGTGAGCACGGTCATGGGGGCCTCCGGTGCAGTGGTGGGGTGGACGTCCACCAGCCTCCCGGCCCGGGTCGTGGGCGACCAGAGCCCTCCGGTGGCCGGGAACCGCGTTCCTGGGGTCGACCGACCCGGGAACGCGCCGTACCACCGGTGCCAGACTGGCCCGGATGAGCGAACTCGGAGACTTCCTGAAGGCCAGGCGTGCCGCGATCACGCCCGAAGAGGTGGGCCTGCCGCCGATCGGCAACCCGCGCCGCGTCAAGGGCCTGCGCCGGGAGGAGGTCGCCCAGCTGGCCGCCCTGAGCGTCGACCACTACACCCGGCTCGAACAGGGCCGGGTGACCGCGACCTCCGAGAACGTCCTGGCGGGCCTCGCCCGTGCCCTGCGGCTCACCGACGACGAGCACACGTACGTGCGCACGCTGGCCCGGAGCCGCCCCGCACGCCGCTCCCCCGCCGCCGCCCGGGTCGCCGGTCCCGTGCAGGACCTGCTGAACGCGCTCACCCACACACCGGCCCTGGTCCTCGGCCGCCGCACCGACGTCCTCGCCTGGAACCGCGCCGCGGCCGCGCTGTTCGTCGACTTCGCCGCCCTGCGGCCGGAGCACCGCAACCTGGTCCGGCTGCTGTTCCTCGACCCACGGATGCGCGCGCTCTACTCCGACTGGCCGGCCGTCGCCGCCGAGGCCGTGGCCAGCCTGCGGATGGACGCCGTCCACGCCACCGGCGACGCCCGGCTGGCCGAGCTCGTCGGGGAGCTCTCGCTCCGGGACGACGACTTCCGGCGCTGGTGGGGCGGCCACGCCGTACGGGCCGCGGGCGGCGGCCGCAAGCGCCTCCGGCACCCGGTGGTCGGCGCGATCGAGCTCGACTGGCAGGCCATGCGGCTCGGCGCCGCCCCGGACCAGACCCTCGTCACGTACACGGCGCCCGCCGGCGGCCCGGACCACGACGCGCTGCGCATCCTGACCTCCTGGTCCACCGACCCGTCGCGGCGCGGCTGACCGGGGACGGACGAACGCGACCGGCCCCGGGCGCTGCCCGGAGCCGGTCGCAGGTGCGTTGCCGACGGGGTTCGGATCAGGCCTCGACGACGCCGGACGCGGCGATCTCGATCTTGGCCTTGGTGGCACCCGACTGCGAGCCGAGGGACTCGATCTTGTCGACGATCTCCTGGCCCTCGACGACCTCGCCGAAGACGACGTGCTTGCCGTCGAGCCAGGAGGTGACGATGGTGGTGATGAAGAACTGCGAGCCGTTGGTGTTGCGGCCGGCGTTCGCCATCGACAGCAGGTACGGGCGGTCGTGCTTCAGGTCGAAGTTCTCGTCGGCGAACTTCTCGCCGTAGATGCTCTTGCCACCGGTGCCGTTGTGGTTGGTGAAGTCACCGCCCTGCAGCATGAACTCCGGGATCACGCGGTGGAAGCCGGAGCCGGCGTAGCCGAAGCCGTTCTGGCCGGTGGCCAGCTCGCGGAAGTTCTGGGCGGTCTTCGGAACGACCTCGTCGAAGAGGTTGAAGACGATGCGGCCCGCAGGCGCGCCATCGATGGTGATGTCGAAGTAGGCGTTGCTCATGGGTTCGATTCTGTCATCCCCGGTGCACTGCTCCGGCCACCGCCGTCGGACACCGGCGACCGTCCACCGGTCGCGGCCCGCCCTGCTCGCGGGGACGGACCTGGCACCCCCGCGCCCGCAACACCCCGGGCACGTTCAACAGAACTGGGACGGAGGGTGGTTGTGCGCGCCTCCCGGGGTGTCGGTTAATCGAGTGGTACCCCATCGGCCCCTGGAGCCCAGATGCGTACCCTCCATCTCTTTCCCGGCCAGGGCGACTTCGAGCTCCGCGTGCTGCGCGACTGGCTCGCCACCCGCTCCACCGCCCGCGACCTCGCCGCCGAGGTGTTCGCCGCCGTCGACCGGGCCGCCGCCGAGGCCGGACTGCCGGCCATCGGCCCGATAGCGCTCGGCACCGAGCCACCCGACGGCCGCGAGTCGGTCGACGGCCCGCCCGGCGCCCATCAACTGGCCCTGTTCGGCGCCTGTCTGACCGTCCACCGCGCGGCCGCCGCGAGCGGCCGGGCACCGGACCGGCTGCTCGGGGTGAGCTTCGGCGAGGTCGGCGCGCTGACCGCCGCCGGGGTCTTCGGGCTGACCGACGGGGCCCGGGTCGCCGCCGAGGTGGGCCGGCTGCTCCCCCGCGACGGCGGCCTGACCTGGATCGGGGCGGGCGAGGCCGCCGTACGGGAGTTCCTGGACGAGCCCGACGTGGTGATCGCCTGCGTCAACTCCCGCACCGAGTGCATCCTGGCCGGCCCCGCCCCCGCCCTGGAACGGGTGGCGAAGCTGGCCACCTCCCACGGCCTCCCCGCCGTCCGCGTCCAGGTCCCGTTCTACGCCCATCACCCCGCCCTGATTCCGGCCGCCGCCGCCCTGGCGGCCTTCGTCCGCGACCTCCCGTGCCACCCGCCGAAGCTGCCGGTGTACTCGGCCGCCCACCTCCGCACCTACCAACACCCGTCCGCGGTACCGGAGTTGCTGGGAGAGTGCCTGACCCGTCCGGTACGCCTTCCGAAGGCGCTACGGCTGGCCTCCGGCAACCGTCAGGCGGTGCTGCTGGAGGCCGGCACCGGCAGCGCGCTCGGCCGCAGCGCCCGCCAGGTGCTCCCGACGGCCACCGTCCTGTCGCTGCCGGAACTGGGCAGCACCCCGTGATCCCGCCCCGCACACCCGCTCACCCTGGAGGCAGCCACGTGAACGCCGTCTACGAACACCTCACCCTCCTGCTGACCGAGAAGTTCGAGGTCCCCGCACCCGAGATCCGCCCCGACGCCACCCTCACCGACCTCGACCTCGACTCCCTGGCCGTCGCCGAGCTCTTCCTCACCCTCCAGGAACACTGGGACGTCCCCCTCGAGGACGACAGCACCACCGCCACCCTCACCCTCACCGAGGTCACCGACCGCATCACCACCATGCGCCTCGCCGACTGACCGCCTCGCAACCTGTCCAGCTCAGCGGGCGGCGTCCGACGGCTCGTACCAGAGGCTCGCCATCGGGGAGCGCACGGTCCAGCCCAGCGCGGCGTAGAGCGCCCGGCCCTCGGGTGTGCCGACCAGCAGGCCGGTCCGCGCACCGGCCTCGTACGCGGTGCCCTGCAGCGTGCGCATCACCAGCCCACCGAGGCCCTTGCGCCGGTGCTCGGGGGCGGTCTCGACCTGGTCGACCACGGCATGGTCGCCCACCCGGGCGATCTGCCCACGGGCGGCGAAGTGCCCGGCCCGCGTCCGGACCAGCACGCGGCTGACGCCGCCCCGGGTCCAACTGGTGAGCATGTAGCCGACCGGCACCTCGGGGCGCTCCGGGGCCAGCCGGCAGGTCATCAGGAAGCCGGGGAGGTCGCGCCGCCAGCCCGGCCCGACCCAGGGCAGGACCGCCTCGTCCTCGGCGAACAGCTTCAGCCACGTCCAGGGCGCGCTCGTCGCAGCGACGATCTCGCGCACCTCGGCCTCGGAGGGCTCCGGCAGCACGTGCCGGGCGACGTGCCTGGGCTGCCCGACGTCGATCGTCCACCCCCACGGCTCGTCGATCGGGTCCGAGCCGCCCCGGGAGACGGCCCAGCCCTCGATCCACCTCCGCACGAGCTCACTGATCCCGGTGTCCGGCATCGACGCCCGCTCCCCTCTTGTTGGTAACAGATGCAGCTGCAGTGTGCACCTTACGCAAGGGGGCCGGGCCCTGGCTACGGATTTCCGGACCGCCCGCACCGGCACCTTGACAGCCGAGATAGTTAGCCGCCATATTATCTACATGACGAGGAGCGGGGACGACGGCGAGACACCCACACTGGAGCAGGCCCGGCAGCAGGTCGAGCACTACGGCCTGGCCGTCGATCCGCAGGCGGTGCTGGTCGCGGTGCGACTGATCTCGGCCGGCGCGCGGGTCGGCCGGGCAGCCGAGGCGCACTTCGCCAGGTTCGGCCTCTCGACCGGACGGTACCGCCTGCTCGCCGTCCTCGAGGCGCACGGCGGGGAGAAGTCCCCTTCGAGCCTTGCGGCCGATCTCGACGTCTCCCGGGCCACCATCACCGGCCTGCTGGACAGCCTCGAACGCGAGGGCCTGATCGCCCGGCGTCCGTCCACCGAGGACGGGCGGGGCACGGTGGCCATCCTGACCGCGCGCGGTGCGCAGCGCCTGCGTGACATGGCACCCGAGCACTTCGGCCGCCTGGAGTCGATGGTGGGCGGGCTCAGCACCCGGGAGCGCACCGTGTTCCTCGACCTGCTCGCCCGCGTCGTCCAGGGCAGCGCCGCCCTGACCGCCGACTGATCCGACCCCGGCCCGCCCGGCCCCGCCCTCTGGGCCGGGCCTTTTTTACGACGCAGTAGTTAGCCAGCTAATTATCTCGCCCGCACGAGAAAGAGGCCCGCATGACCGCAACGAAGGACACCGTCGGCCGACGCCGGGCCGCCACCCCACCACCCCGGCGGTTCGTCCTCTGGCGCGAAGTACTGACCGCCTACGCCGCCCCCGCGCTGATGGCCGGCACCGCCGGAATCCTCACCGGACAGCCCGACCTCGCCAGGGCGGCCGTCACCTCGATCGCCGGCACCTCCGCCGTGGTGGCGCTATTGATCGGCGCCTGGCTGCACCGCGGGGGCCGGCCGCGCCGGTGGACCGTCGCCGTCCCGCGCGTCGTCCTGACCGCCGTCCTGCTCGTCGCCGCCGTCGGCGCGGCCGGGCTGCTGGGCTGGTTCGCCGCCGAGTGGCTGCCCGCCCACACCGCGATACCCGACGCGGCCTGGCTGGACCGTCTGCGCATCGACCTGCCGGTGTCGGCGGCCCTCGCCACCACCATCGTCACCCTGCGCTGGCGCAGCACCGTCACCGCCACCGCCGCCACGCACCAGCCGTAACACCCACCAGGAAACGAGGACACCCGATGATCGTTGTCATGGGAGCGACCGGAACCACCGGAAACGCCCTGCTCCACAGCCTGCTCGCCCTCGGCGAGCCCGTCCGCGCGCTGACCCGCACCCCGGAACAGCCACTGCCCGGCCTCACCGGCGCGCACCGCTTTCCCGTCGAGGTCCAGTACGCGGACGCCACCGACCCCGACTCGCTGCGCACCGCCTTCAAGGGCGCGAGCCGGCTCTTCCTCGCCATGGCCAACAGCCCTGCCCAGGTGGAACTCGAGACCCGCGTCATCGACATCGCCGCCGACGCGGGCATCGGACACCTCGTCAAGGTCTCGGCCCCCGCCGCCGAGCCCGACTCGCCGGTGGCGATCTCCCGAGGACACCACGCCATCGAGGAACACCTCCGGGCCACCGGGCTCACCCACACCGTCCTGCGTCCGTACGCGTTCATGCAGAACCTGCTGCGGCTCGCCCCCGGCGTCGCCCAGGGCGTCGTCCTCGGGACCATGGGCGACGCCTCCTGCACCTACGTCGACTCCCGCGACATCGGCGACGTCGCCGCCGCCGTCCTCACCCGGCCCGGACTCGCCGGCCGCACCTACACCCTGACCGGCCCCGAAGCCGTCTCCCACCCCGAACTCGCCGCCCGGCTGACCGTCCTGACCGGCCGTGAGGTCCGCTACGTCCACCTCACCCCGGAGGAGCTGCGCGACCACCTCGTCCACCGGGTCCGGATGCCCGGCTGGCTCGCCGAGCACGTCACGGAGATCGAGCAACTCGCCATCGCCCGCCCCGACACCCCGACCACCACCGTCGCCGACCTCCTCGGCCGACCGCCCCGCACCCTCGACGCCTTCCTGCAGGAACACCGCAACCACTACCGCGGCTGACCCGACCCGGGTGCCGCCGCCCGGCCCGCGCCGGGCGGCGGCACCAACTCCCTTTGCTGCCGGAGTTATTGACAGTTCATCACTCGCCGCACATCCTTACCGCACGGTAGCACCGCCTGGTAACAACGGCGGAGGGCGACAGCGCCTCCCGTCGGCGCCCCCACGCCCACCCGGCGGGTGCTCCTCCCCCACCCACCCCACCCGGAGGCACCCCCATGCCGTCGACCGGAACCACCCGCGCCCGCACCACCGTCACCGCCCTCGCGCTGACCGCCGCACTCGCCGGCACCGTGACCGCCACCGCGAGCCCCGCCGCCGCCCGGACCTCGTACGCCCGCTACGTCGCGCTCGGCGACTCGTACGCCTCCGGCGCCGGCGTACCGGACCAGATCGACACCGCCTGCACCCGCTCCAGCCGCAACTACCCCTCGCTGGTGAGCGCGGCCCTGGCACCCACCGCCCGGGCCGACGTCACCTGCGGCGGCGCCACCACCGCGCACATGACCACCACCCAGACCGGCTCCGGCGGGCCGCAGTTCGACGCCCTGACCGCCGACACCGACCTGGTCACCCTCACCATCGGCGGTAACGACATCGGCTTCGCCGACATCATCGTGCGCTGCGCCACCCTCGGACTGTTCTCCCCCAACGGCGCACCCTGCAAGTCCAGTTACGCCAAGTCGGGGGTCGACCAGCTCGCCGTGAAGATCGACGCGACGGCCGCCAGGATCGCCGCCACCCTCGACGGCATCCGGCAGCGCTCGCCCGGGGCCACCGTCCTGGTCACCGGCTATCCCGCGATCCTGCCCGACAACGGCACCAACTGCTTCTCCACCGTCTCGATCGCCAAGGGCGACGCCCCCTGGCTGCGCGACACCGAGAAGCACCTCAACGCCGTGATCGCCGCCCAGGCCGCCGGCCACGGCGCCCGCTACGTCGACACCTACACCCCGTCCGTCGGCCACGACGCCTGCAAGCCCACCGGCACCCGCTGGCTCGAACCCCTCATCGCCAGCGGCGCGGCCCCGTTCCACCCCAACGCCGCCGGGGAACAGTCCATGGCCACCGCCACCCTCGCCGCAGCCGGCTGACCCGCCCCCGGTACCGGTCCCCGCGCCACCCGCCGGGGACCGGCCGCCGCGAGGATCACCCGCTTCACCGCTTCACCGCTTCACCGCTTCACCGCCAGAGCGGACCGCTGCTCCCGTTCTCCGCGTCCTCGCAGGCCCTGATCCGCTGCTCGACGGCCTGCGCCTCCGCATACCGCCCCTGCGCCCGCAACTGCGCGGCCCGGGCGCCCATGGCGGCGACGTCACAGCTGACCGTCCCGCCCGCGGCCGTTGCCGGTGCGCCCCCGGCGAGCAGCGCGGCACCGCCGACGGCCACGGCCAGCGCAAGGGTCGACGCACGACGGATCACAGCTACTCCTCCGATGACCGGGTCCACCTCGCGCGGCCCACCCTCGAGTCGACCATCCCTCGGCACCCCCGCACCACGATCCACGCCGACCCGGACGGGTGAACGCCGCCGGTCCTGCACACCGCACCGAAGCCACTCGCCACATCACATGACCAGCCGACTCACCGGCGAATCCACCCCGACGTGGCGTGGCAGATGAACCACCATCCCGATACAACAGGACGAAACGCCGGGGTGGAACGCCCTCTCGGCGTCTCACCACCGCAGCCGGTGCACGGTGCCGTCAGGCAGGTGTGTCAGAGTCTGCGGATGCTCGAGATCATGGTGAAGACGGAGAACTGGGAGCGGCACGTCCGCGTGGCTGCCGAGGACTTGGCCGCGCTGGTCAGGCGCATCGGCACTGACGGCGACCGGTTCCTGGTCATCCAGCGGATACCCGACCTGCCGGACGTCTTCGCCCAGGTCTGGCACGAGTCCGGCGGCGACTACACGCTGGAGCACCGCGACGGCGCCGCCGACCGGCACTTCCAGGCGACGGCCGACGGCCCCTCGGCCGTGATCGCGGCGATGACCGGCTGGGCCGGCCGGCAGTCGGATTGGGACACCGGTCTGGCCTGGTCATCGGTGGACATGGGTCCCGCCAGTGAGGTGCCGCCGCTCGACCTCGACGAAAGCGACCGCGCGGAGTTGGAGAAGCGGGTCCGCGAAGTGCTGGCCGGCGGCTACGCCTCCCGTGCCGAACTCGCGGAGCTCGCCGAGGAGTACCTGGTCACGGCGGACCGCCGGCCCGTTTCGCGCGAGCAGGCAGCGGCGCTGGCCGACCGGCTCTGGCTGGAACGCGTCGCGGAACAGGCCCGCTGGCAGGGCGAAACCGACCCCGAACGGCTCTCCCGCGCATTCGCCACCCTGCAGCGGGCCGGCATCACCGCCCGCGAGAACTTCACCTGCTGCCGCAACTGCGGCCAGTCCGAGATCGGCGGCGAAGGCGGCCCCGACGCCCGGGGGTTCGTCTACTTCCACACGCAGTGCACGGACTCCGCCGCAGCGGGCCAGGGCTTGATGCTGCTCTACGGCGGCTTCGACGGCTCGTCCGCGACCACCGCAGCCATCGGCCACGAGGTCGTGGCCGCCCTCGAAGCGGTCGGCCTCCCTGTCGAGTGGGACCGCGACCCTGACCGGGCCATCACCGTCACGCCCCTGGACTGGCGTCGTCGCCTGGTCGGTTAGAGACCGTCTTCAGAGCTTTCGGCAGAGCGGATGTCCTGCTCTGCGCGGACATCTCACTCCCGCGCCTGCTCCCCGGGCGGCACTCCTCAGCATGAGACGGGCTGAGCCCATGCGCTGACGTGGCATCAGCCCGGCTCCTGGGAGGGAGCCGGGCCGGTGCCTCGGGGCAGGGGCCGGTTACTGCCGGAACCGGCCGGGGGTCAGGAGACGAGCTTGATGACCGCCTCGGCCGCGGCCTTGCCCGCCGCGGACACGATCGCCTTCACGACGTCGCCGAGGGCTCCCGTGACGCCGGCCGCGAGGGTATCGGTCCCCTGCAGGCTGGCCTGGAAGGTGCCGTTGAGGATGCCGTCCCATTTCTCGGTGATCTTCGGGTCGTTTCCGACGAACGTGAAGTCGTCGTTGCGGTCGGGGGTACCGAAGGGCAGGCCGGCCACGGTTCCTTCGGTGTGACCGGAGTGCTGGAAGGTGAACACGGTTCCGTCCGGCGTCAGGACGGCCGCAGTGATCGTGTAGTCGACGTTGTCGAACCCGCTGTCGTGGGCGTGCGTGCTGAACGAGAAGAAGCCGTCCTGCCGCATCACGACGTGTGCCGAGCCTCCGATGGCGATGTCGGTGGTGACGTCCTGGTCGAAGTTCTTGCTCGACGTGTCGTACCAGAAGTGGTCCTGGACGGAGGCGTCGCCCCCGACGAACCGGATCTCCATGCTGTTGGGGATCCGGGAGAGGGCGGCGACGCCACTGGTGACGGAGGCGCTGCCGGCGGGTGCGAGTTCGAATGCCTGCCAGTTGTTGCCCTCGTACCAGTAGCGGTCCTGGACGGAGCCGTTGGGCCCGACGAACCAGATCTCCATGCTGCCGGGGATCCGGGACACCGCCGCGATTCCGGTGTGGGTGGAGGCGCTGCCGGCGGGTGCGAGTTCGAAGCTCTGCCAGTTGTTGCCCTCGTACCAGTAGCGGTCCTGGACGGAGCCGTTGGGCCCGACGAACCACACCTCCATACTGCCCGGAATCCGGGACACCGCAGCAACACCACCGGTGGTCGCGGCACTGCCTGCAGGCGCGAGCTCGAAGCTCTGCCAGGGACTGCCCTCGTACCAATAACGGTCCTGCACCGAACCGTTCGCCCCGACGAACCACACCTCCATACTGCCGGGGATGCGGGAGAGGGCGGCGATACCGCCGTTGACCGAGGCACTGCCCGCGGGCGCGAGTTCATAGCGCTGCCACGGCGAGCCTTCGTACCAGTACGCCCCCTAGGGAGCGTATTTGGTTGTGATCAAGTGGAGCTTCGCGTGAGGTCCTTGATCCAGATAATCGAGGCGCGGAGGTGGAGGCCGGCGAGGTAGCTGCCCGGAGTCTTGTCGTAGCGGGTGGCGATGCCGCGCCACGCCTTCATCCTGTTGATCGCGCGCTCGACGGTGTTCCGCTCCTTGTAGAGGTCGGCGTCGTGGCTGACGGGGCGGCCGCCTCCGGAGCCCTTCTTCTTCCGGTTGGCGGCCTGGTCCTTCTTCTCCGGGATGACCGCCTTGATTCGGCGTTTACGCAGGTGGGCGCGGTTTCCGCGGGACGAGTAGGCCTTGTCCCCGGCGACCGCGTCCGGCCGGGTGCGGGGACGGCCGACGGGCCCGCGCACCCGCACCCTCTTCAGAACGGGGATGAACTGCGGGCTGTCCCCGGCCTGTCCGGCGGTCAGGACAAGTGCAAGCGGACGGCATCCGCGGTCCGCGGCGAGATGAATTTTGCTGGTGAGTCCGCCCCGGGACCTGCCGAGCAGGGCGGCCTTCAGTCGGAGTCCGTGCCGACGCCGGATGCGTCTTCGCTCCTCTCGCGCGGGATCGCTTTCGGCCTCCTGCCCGCTTTGTTCTTCGAGGCCGCCCCCTTTGACCTAGCCTTCTCCTCCTCGGCGGCGGCTTTCTCCAGGGCGGTGACGACGTCCCCGTCGAGGTGCATGCCGGCCGCGTCGTGGTGGGCCCGGGCGGTGGTGGAGTCGATGCTGACCAGGGACAGATCTACCTCACCGCGCTTCGCGGCTTCCGCGATCGTGCCCTCCAGCAGGGCCTCGAAGACCCCGGCGTTGCGCCACTGCCGGAAGCGGTTGTGGACGGTCGACCAGGCGCCGAACTCCGTCGGCATCTCCCGCCACTGCCCGCCCGTCTTGAACCGCCAGATCACACCCTCGAACTGCTGCCGCAGCCGCTCGGGGTACGGGCCGTACTCGCCGATCGGCAGGTACGGCTCGATGAACTCCCACTCATCATCAGTCAGTTGAACTCGCGTCACGCAAGACGGTCTACCGGACCGGGCCGTGCCACGAAGGCACATCCCACAGATTGATCACGACTCGATACGCTCCCTAGACGGAGCCGTTCGAGGCGACCCACCAGACCTCCATGCTGCCGTCGATCCGGGAGACCGCCGCGAGTCGGCTCGACGGGTCCGAGGTGCCGGTCGAGGACAGCGTGAATTGGTTCCAACCCATCTGGGATCCTCCAGTACTTCACTGTTGGAACACACGGGCCGGGAGGGCCCCGGCTCATGGAGTGGGTCGTCGTCGACGACCCGGATCGCCTGAGCTGCCGGACGGTGTCACCGGCCGAGTGCTCAACGCGTGCTCCTACGTTAGGAATCCGCGATGCCCGGTGGCATGAGGTCGTGGTCCCGGGTACGTCCCGGGATCTGTGGACCAGCCGGGAGCCCCCGCCATGGGACAGGCGGGCAGACCTGGATCCGCCGCTGTCCTGCTCAACTCCAGCTTGGCGTCGGCATCCGGGCGATGCTGCGGGAGCGGTCGGTCCGGTGCTGGGGCCGTGAGGGTTCACTGGATCGGTGAAGTGCCTTGTGCTTGTGGTCGAGGAGTACCGCCGCCACTGGAAGCGGGAGACGGAGCGGCGCTGCCAGCGTGTCTCAACGCGCGGGCGCGTTCGTGGCGTTGGGCGGCGAGCAGTCCGCCGCTGATCCACAGGGCGGGATTCATGGGAGGTGTCCTTGCACGGTGCCGGCTCGGGGCCAGGGCCGGCTCCTGGCCCCGCCGGTCGTGTGGCGGGCGGTTGGCCGGCCGTGCCGGCCGGTGCCGTGCCAGGGCAAGCCTTGCCGGGAACGGCACCGGGTCGCCAGGTCGCAACCACGCGGCGCTGTCGCTCCTGACCGACCAGGCCCGACACCACACCTGCGGACGCGGTCACTCAATCGTGTTCTCATCCCGGACGGCTCCCCACCCGGTCGGTCCTTCCCCACGAGGCTGCACGGGCAGGTGCATGGACACCGGCGGCAGAAGGGCCACGAGATGGGAACGAAGCGGGGTGATCACTCCCTCGGTCGGCCACCCGACTTCGACCCGCGAGTCCTACCGGGCCAGCGTCAGGGGTCCTGGCGGCCGTAGCGTGCTCGGTTCCATGCCACTTTCCCGGCAGTGAGTGATGACGAGATGCTGTTCACGTCGCCGACAAGTCGGTTGCCGCGCCGCCCGGACCGCCCGCACCCGCGTTCCCGGAAAGCCATGACGGACACCTGTGAGGCGGGCTGCCAGTGCAGGGTGAAGGCCGGGGCCTCGGCGTCCGGGACGTCCTCCAGACAGACGCCGCGGTTCACCAGCAACCGCTGCAGCTTGTCGAAGCGCAGGTGCCGGTCGAAACGGCCGTACCGCTCACGGATCGCCTTGTTGACCAGGTGGTCGCCCCGGTATGCGAGGCGATGCACCTGAAGGGTGAAGTGATGCCCCTCCCACGGGTGGTCGGGCGATTCACGGACCCAGAAGAACTCGACCAGTCCGTAGTCGCGCCACATGCTGTGGACGTAGCGGGAGTTCTCGTCGAAGTCACCGCCCAGGATCTCGGTGACCTGGTCGGGACTGTCGGTCGGCTTGGCGCCGAGCACCGTGCCGGAGGTGACCGCGTCCACGTAGAACGCGAGGGAATGCGGAGTCAGTTGCTCTCTCCTTGACTGTGTTGAGGTGGCAGGGAGCGGCCGCCCGGCATGAGGTGGCACGCCCACCGCGAAGATCCGCCGGACCGACCCTACGCCCGGTTGCGGAGGTGGGTGATCGTCACGACGCCGCCAGGGCGCTGGGCAGGGGTGTATCCGGAGGATCTCGGCATGGCCGGGACAGTAGACGTCCGGGCCGGCAATCCGCATCCGCATTTGGCCGACGACCCGGCCGCTGCCGTACGTCCTGCTGATCCGGGGTCAGGCCCGAGCTGATTCGTCGAAGCGGCCGGGTGTGTGCAGGACCTCGCCGGGGTCGGTGCCGCCGTACTCTCCACGCTGTTCCGCGCCCGGCCCGCCGGCAAGGACGGGTTTCCCACCTTTCCGGCCGCCGGCGGGCCCGGCCGGCAGATCGCCCACGATGCGCGACCGGACCGTGCCGAAGGCAGTCCCGTGTTTTGCCGAATCCCTTGACACCACCGGGTCCTCACTCCGAGACTCTCGGTCGACCGCTTGTTTGCGTCAACATGCTTGGACGGGCAGACCGTCGCGACAAGCGGTCACCTCCCGGCCGTCCGCCTGACCCACCAGGCCGGAGACCGGGGTGCACGGAAGTCGGGCAACCCCGGGCCACCGAGGGTTCCCACCCCAACTGCCCATCACATTCTCGTACTTGACGGCACGAGAGCGAGCAACAAGCCTCCCCCACCCACGATGCCTGCGCGTTCCACGGAGCTGGATCCGGAGGGTCCTCCGCCGCACCCCGGGCCCACCCACGGCCCCGGCGTGTTTGCGCGGCCAGGACCGACCCGTACCGGCGCTCGCATCGGAGAACGAAGGTCTGAAGAGATGCCGCGATTGAGAACGATTGTGCTCGGCGCCCTGCTGGCGCTGTTCCTCCCCCTCCTGCAAGGCTTCGGCACCGCGCAGGCGGCCACGGTGACCATTACCAACGGCACCCAGTTCACCGACACCGCCGGGAACCCGGTCCACGCGCACGGCGCCGGCGTCATCAAGGTCGGCCAGTACTACTACTGGTTCGGCGAGAACCGCAACGCCGACAACACCTTCAAGTACGTCTCCGCGTACCGCTCCACCGACCTCAGGACCTGGGAGTTCCGCAACAACGTCCTGACCCAGGCCGCGGCCCCGGAGCTCGGCTACGCGATCGTCGAGCGGCCCAAGGTCATGTACAACGCCGCGACCGGCAAGTTCGTCATGTGGATGCACAAGGAGTACGGCGCGCACTACGGCGAGGCCCGGGCGGCGGTCGCGGTCTCCGACACCGTCGACGGCGACTACACCTGGCAGGGGAGCTTCCGGCCGCTGGGCGAGATGTCGCGTGACATCACCACCTTCGTGGACGACGACGGCACCGGGTACATGATCTCGGCCGCCAACGAGAACGCCGACCTGCACATCTACCGGCTCACCGCCGACTACACCGGGATCGACGCCCAGGTGCAGAGTCTGTGGGTGGGTCAGTCCCGCGAGGCGCCGGCCCTGTTCAAGCGCAACGGGGTCTACTTCCTGCTGACCTCCGGCGCCCAGGGGTGGTCGCCCAACCAGCAGAAGTACGGCACCGCTTCCAGCATCACCGGGTCCTGGAGCGGCCTGCAGGACATCGGCGACGGGATCACCTACTGGAGCCAGACCGCCTTCGTCCTGCCGGTGCAGGGCACCGGCGGCACCGGCTACCTGTACCTGGGCGACCGCTGGGGCAACTCCATGGGCGGGACGGTCAACGACTCCCAGTACGTCTGGCTGCCCCTCACCTTCCCCACCGACACCACGATGAGCATGGGCTACTCGCCCCGGATCACCGTGAACACGGCCACAGGCACGGTCGCCGGCATGAACGTCACCTGGGAGAGCCTGACGGGACGTCAGAGCGGCAAGTGCGCCGACATCGCGAACTACTCCTCCGCTCCCTCCGCCCAACTCATCCAGTGGGACTGCGGCAACGGCGCCAACCAGGACTTCTGGATCAGGAACCTCGGCACCGGCTACGTCCAGCTCATGGCCCGGCACAGCGGCAACTGCCTCGACGTCGCCGGTGCCTCGACCGTGGACGGCGCGCTCGTGGTCCAGAACGCCTGCGGCGACCAGACCTCCCAGCAGTGGCAGGTCCAGAAGGTCAGCGGGGCCACCGGCTACGTCCGCCTGATCGCCCGGCACAGCGGCAAGTGCCTGGACGTCACCAACCAGTCCACCGCCAACGGCACCGCGCTGGAGCAGTGGACCTGCGGCAGCGGCACCAACCAGCAGTGGCGGCGGACCGCAGCCTGACCCGCCCCCGCCCCCGCCGACGCCCCTTCACCGCTGCCCACGGCTGCCCGGTGGAGGGGCGTCGCGCTGACGGTGCGCCGCCCCTCAGGAGCGGTGCACCGTCCTCATCCCCGGAGGTGGGCCGGCGGGTGGGTCGAGCTCGACCTGACGACCAGTTCGGGTGTCACGGAGATGGGCCGGGTCGCCGGACGCTCCCCGGCGGGCGAGTCGATCTGGTCGAGGAGCAGCCCGACGCACTGGCGGCCCACCTCCTCGAAGTCCTGCCGCACCGTGCTCAGCGGGGGCGCGAAGTAGGCCGACTCGGGCACGTCGTCGAAGCCGACGACGCTGACGTCCTCCGGCACCCTGCGCCCGGCCTCGCGCAGCGCCAGCATCAGGCCCAGGGCCATGTGGTCGTTGGCGGCGAACACGGCGGTGACGTCGGGACGGGCGGCCAGCGTCCGGCCGATCCGGTAGCCGGACGCGGCGGTCCAGTCGCCGAGTTCCAGCTTGGGGACGGGGGCTCCCGCGTCCTTCAGTGCGGTGTGCCAGGCGGCCGCACGGCGGCGGGCGGCGTAGGAGTCCTGGGGGCCGCCGATGTGCCAGACCGTACGGTGGCCGAGGTCGAGCAGGTGCCGGGTCGCGGCCGTCGCGCCGGCCGCCTGGTCGGTGTCCACCGAGTGGAACCGCCGCTCGGGATCGCCGTCGGCCACCACCACCGGGACGCCCGAGCTGACGTTGAAGCCGCGCCGGTCGAGGATCTGCGCCTCGACGACGATCAGACCGTCGACCGCCTGGTCGGTGAGCTGCCGGACGGCCTGCTGGACGGCGTCCTCGGTCTGCTCCTCCGCGCACACCACGTTCACCGAGTACCCGGACGCCTGGGCGGCGTGCGAGATGGCGGCCAGCGTCCGGGCGTTGCCCTGGGCCGCGATGTCGAAGGCGACCACACCGAGCACGTGGAAGCGCCCCAGGGTGAGGGCGCGGGCGGCGCTGTTGCGCTGGTAGCCGAGCATCCGCATCGCCGAAAGGACGCGTTCGCGGGTTTCGGGTTCGACGTTGGAGCGGTGGTTGGCCACGCGCGACACGGTCTGGGACGAGACACCGGCGAGAGCGGCGACGTCGGCCTGGGAGGGCGGGCGCTGCCTGCTGCGGGTGGTGGCGCCGGGCGTCGCGCTTGGGTCCATGCCGGTCCTTCCTCACGTGTCTGCGTGAACATGGTAGCGGGGCGGCACGCGATACCCGAAGGCGGGTCTGCACAGCACAGCAGGCTGCCGGTTGTCCTACCCGCGCGGGGCGTGGACAACCGGCAGCCTGTGGTGGTTCGGCCGACCCTCGGCGGCCGAACCACCGGCCCGTCCCGCCGCGAACCAGAGCCGCCACATCCGTGGGGCGGCCCTCGACGCGACTCGGCGGCGGGACGGAGTACGGGGGTCAGACGGGCAGTCCGACGGCGCGTTCGCCGCTGCGGCGTTGCTGGATGACGACGGCGACGACCAGGAGGGCGCCTTGGGCGACGTTCTGCCAGAAGGAGTTGATGCCCTGGACGGTGAGGCCGTTCTCGAGGGCGCCGAGCAGGGCGACGGCGAGCAGGGTGCCGCCGATGCCGCCCTTGCCGCCCTTGAGGGCGCAGCCGCCGAGGGCGGCGGCGGTGATGGCCTTGAGTTCGAGTCCTTCGCTGCCGGAGACGGGCTGGCCGGAGCCGGTGCGGGCGGTGAGCAGGATGCCGGCGACGGCAGCGACGACGCCGATCAGGGCGTAGACGGAGACCAGGTACTTGTTGATGTTGATGCCGGCCAACCGGGCGGCGGTGTCGTTGCCGCCGATCGCGTAGACGTTGCGGCCGATGTCGGTGTACTTCAGCAGCAGGTGCACGGCGACCGCGACCAGGATGAGGATCCACACCATGACTGGGAGTCCCGCGATCTTGCCCCGGCCCAGGAAGACGAACAGGTCGTCGTTGAGGACGTAGCCCTGGGCGCGGCCGTCGGAGAGGAGCTGGGCGACGCCCTTGTAGGCGGCGAGGCCGGCCAAGGTGGCGATGGTCGGGTTGACCCTCCCGTAGACGATCACCAGACCGTTGAGGACCCCCACCACCAGGCCCACGCCGACGGCGGCGGCCATGCCCACCAGGGCGTTGGAGCCCGCCGAGGTGAACGCCATCGCGGAGACCACGGAGGCGATGCCCGCCTGCGAGCCGACCGAGATGTCGAGCCCACCACAGATGATCACCACCGTCTGGACCACGGCCAGCAGACCGGTGATGGTGGCAGCCTCCGCGATGACCTGCAGGTTCGACAGGCTCAGGAAGTTGTCGTTCAGGAACCCGAACAGCGCCAGCACGACGGCCAACGCGCCGATCAGACTCAGGTTCTGCCCACCGACGGCGGCGAGGAAGGGGCGCTTGGCACCGGTGGGCCTGCCCGCTACGGCCGGGGACGGCGTGGTGGTGGTCATGAGGTGGCTCCAGGGGCTGAGATGGTCGCGGTGGGGTCGGCGACGAGGTCGTCCGCCATGGCGAGGGCGAGGATCGCTTCTTCGGATGCCTCGGTACGGTCGAGTTCGCCGGTGATCCGGCCGCCCTGCATCACGACGATCCGGTCGGCGAGGCCGAGGACCTCGGGGAGTTCGGAGGAGATCACCAGCAGGGCGACGCCTTCCTGCGCGAGGTCGGCGATGATCTGGTAGATCTCCGCCTTCGCGCCGACGTCGATGCCCCGGGTCGGCTCGTCCAGGATCAGCACCTTCGGCCTGCGGGCCAGCCAGCGCGCAAGCACGACCTTCTGCTGGTTGCCGCCCGACAGCTTGCGCACCTCCTGCTCGATCGAGGGTGCCCGCACCCGCAGCCGGTCGGTGTACTCCTGCGCCAACTCCCGCTCGGCGCCCTGCCGGACGAACCGGAAGCGTCGCAGGCGCTCCAGCACGACGGTCGAGATGTTGTCCCGGATCGAGCGGTGCAGGAACAGCGCCTGCGCCTTCCGCTCCTCGGGTGCGAGTCCGAGTCCGGCCCGGATCACGGCGCCCGGCTTGCCGGAGGGCAGGAGCGCGCCGTCGAGGGTGACGGTCCCGCTGTGGATGGGCAGGTCCCCGGCCAGCGCCAGGGCCAACTCCGAACGTCCGGCGCCGATCAGACCGGCCAGGCCCACCACCTCGCCGGCCCGGATCTGCAGGTCGATGTCGCGGACGTGATCGGTCGTCACACCCCGGACGTCCAGGATCAGCCGGTCGGTGGCGGCGTTCTCGCGGACGAACAGCGTGGAGAGGTCCCGGCCGACCATCAGCCGCACCAACTCACCCTCGCCGGTGCCGGCGGCGTCCTGCACACCGACCAGCGCTCCGTCACGCAACACCGCGATCCGGTCGGCGAGTTGGAAGATCTCCTGCATCCGGTGCGAGACGTAGACGATCGCGATGCCCTGGTCGCGCAGGCCGCGGATCAGGGCGAACAGCGCGGCCACCTCGTGCTCCGACAGCGAGGACGTCGGCTCGTCGAACGCGATCACCCGCGCCTTGCCCGTGACGGCCCGCATGATCTCCACCAACTGCCGCTGTGCCGGTGTGAGTTGACTGCCCAGCAGCGTGGGGTCGAGCACCCCGGCGAAGCCGAGCCGGTCGAGGTCCGCCGTCACCCGGCGGTGCAGCTCGGCCCGGTCGAGCAGCCGCCCGGCCCGCCGGGGCAGGGCGCCCGCGTAGACGTTCTCGGCGACCGAGACGTGCGGGATGATCTCCGGCTCCTGCGGAATGATCCGAATTCCCGCTGCCCTGGCCCGGGTTGGCGAGGACAGGTCCAGCCGTACGCCGTCGAGTTCGACGTGTCCCTCGGTCGGCTGGTGGTCCCCGGTGAGGATCTTCAGCAGGGTGGACTTGCCGGCGCCGTTCTCCCCCATCAGGGCGGTCACCTGACCGGCCGGGAACTCCAGACTCACACCACGCAGGGCCTGCACCGCACCGAAGCGCTTGGTGACTCCCACGACGGCGGCCGTGCCGGTCGGCGGCCGGGGCCCTGGGCTGGACGGACCGTACGCTGCAGTCATGACAGATCACCTCAAGGGGGGTGGTTCGGGAAGGACGCCGAAGGAGTGGGGTGCCGCCTCCGGCCCGGCTGCGGGGGCATCCGGGGCCGGAGGCGGCCGGAGCCGGCCCCGGTCGGGGCGGTCGGGGCCGGCCGGTTCGGGTCAGGCGCAGGTCACGCCCGCGCTCTTCCAGGTGGCGGCGTCGACCATGGTGGTCGGGGCGAACGCCTCGGCGGGGAAGTCCTTGCCGTTCTTCAGCCGGTCGTACATGGTCTGCACCGCCAGGGCGCCGACGTCCCGGCCGTTGATGAACAGCGCCGCCTTCATCCCCGAGGGCTTGCCGCCGCTCCAGTTCTTGCAGGCCAGATAGGCACCGAGACCGACGCCGATCACGTCGTCCGCGCCGATGCCGGCGTTCTGCAGGGCCGTGACGCCGCCCTGCACGTTCTCGTCGTTGCAGCCCCAGACCACCCAGTGCTTCACCCCGGCGTTGGCGGTCACCGTCGCGGCGATCTTGTCCTGGGCACCGGTGGGGGTGTTGTCGGTGGCCACGTCGATGGTCTGAACTCCCGCGCCCACGGCGGAGTTGAAGGCGTCCTTGGCCGCCTTCACCCGGTCGCCGCACACCGTCACGTCCTGCTTCCAGGCGGAGACGATCCGGGTGTCGGCCGCGCTCCAGCCGGCCTTCTTGTACTCCTCGGCCGCCCGCTTGCCGACCTCGCCGCCCATCTGCTGCCCGCTGAAGCCGATCCGCGGGATCAGGTTCTCCTTGGCGCACGCGGCCGGGTCGGGGCCCGCCGAACAGATCTGGTCGTCGGAGGTGAGCAGCGCCACCTTGGCGTCCTTCGCCAGCTGCACGACCTGCGGGCCGACCGCCGGGTCCGGGACGACGACGATCACGCCGTTGGTTTTCTGCGCGACGGCCGACTGGACCTCGCTGATCGTCTTGTTGGCGTCGTTGCCCAGGTTGACCACCTTGAGATCGACGCCCAGCTCGGCCGCCTTGGCCTTCGCACCGGCCGCCTCTCCGACGAAGTACTCCTGGTCGCCCTGCTTCTGAAGGTACGTCAGCGAAATCCTGCCGCTGACCGGTTCGACAGACGCGCCCGCGTCCGACCCGGCGGTCCGGCCGGTCGAGCAGGCGGTGCTCAGACCGAGCGTCAGCAGGAGACCGGCGGCGGCGACAGCCCGGCTGCCATGGTTACGGATCATCGAAAAGCTCCTAAGCACGTGCGCCGACACGGGGCGCACGACGAGGGGGAAGGAGAGGGGGCCACGGAGGCCGGGCAGCCGGGCCGGGCCAGGGGGCCGGGCGTCACGGCAGATGAAACCAGCAAGAACGATCAGAAATCAACACGTTCAAACGCGGTGCAAGCAATGTCGCCCGCCACCCGGGGCCGCGTCAAGCCGGTGAACCGACCGATACCCGGCCGTAACCTGGGCCGCCGAGGTCAACTCGCCGATGGCGAGCCGACTTTGAAGCCCCTCCTGAGCCCACCCGTACCCCCGCCACCAGGGGCTCCGAGCTGGGCCGATGCCCCGTTCGGGCATCCTTCGCCGGCCTCGGGGACGGCTCTCCCGAGGCGCCCCGTGTGACAGGGCCGTTTCATCACGAAGACGCATCACGCCGTCACCGCCCCTTGACTGGCCCACCGTCAGCGGTCGAGACTCAGCGCCAGCTTCATGTTGGCGTAAACATCAGCCGTGAAGGGCACTACCGTGAGCACGTCGCAACCCTCGGCCCCGGCCACTCCGGTCCGACCGACAGGTCGGTCCCGCCGCGCATCCCGTACCAACCGGCTCGGTCACGGGTCCTTCGGCTACGTCTTCTTCGCACCGTTCCTGGTCGTCTTCGTGATCGGCATCGCGGCACCCCTGGTCTACGCCGCCTACCTGAGCTTCTTTCAGGACCGGCTGGTCGGCGGGAACGTGTTCGTCGGATTCGACAACTACACCCGGGCGTTGGGGGACGAACTGTTCCGGGCTGGCCTCTGGCGGGTCACCCTGTTCCTGCTGGTCCAGGTCCCGGTGATGCTCGCCCTCGCCCTGCTGGCGGCCCTGGCGATCGACAGCGGCCGGCTGCGCTGGCCGGCCCTGTTCCGGATCGGGATCTTCGTCCCGTACGCCGTCCCGGCCGTCGTGGCGTCCCTGATGTGGGGTTACCTCTACGGCGACCGCTTCGGACTGATCCGCCAGCTCGGCGACGCACTGCACACCGACGTACCCAGGCTGCTCAGCGACTCGTGGCTGCTGACGTCCATCGGCAACATCGTGACCTGGGAGTACGTCGGCTACAACATGCTGATCCTGTACGCGGCGCTGCGCACCGTGCCGCACGAGCTGTACGAGGCCGCCGAGGTGGACGGGGCCGGCGAGTTCCGCAAGGCGTGGAGCATCAAACTCCCCGCCCTGCGACCGGCCCTGGCGCTGGCCACGGTCTTCTCGATCATCGGGACGTTCCAGCTCTTCAACGAGCCCAACGTGCTGCAGTCGCTGGCCCCGGACGTGATCTCCACCAGCTACACGCCCAACATGTACGCCTTCAACCTGGCCTTCAACGGCCAGCAGTTCAACTACTCGGCGGCCGTCGCCGTGGTCCTGGGCGGGGTGACCGCCGTGGTCGCCTACGCCGTCCAGGCCCGGTCGATGCGGAAGGAACAGAGCCTGTGAGCGCGAACACCCCCGTCGGCCGCCGACCGCGCGCCCGCCGATCGAGCACCGCGCTCACCCTGGCCATGGGCCTGATGCTGCTCTACGCGCTGCTGCCGCTGTTCTGGCTGGCGATGTCGAGCACCAAGGACGCGGGCTCGCTCACCAGCAGCTTCGGGCTCTGGTTCGGCAAGGGCTTCCACCTCTTCGACAACATCGGGGCCGTCCTCACCTTCGACGACGGCATCTACCTCCGGTGGTTCGCCAACACCCTGCTCTACGCGGTGGTCGGAGCGGGCGGAGCCGCCTTCGTCGCCACGGCGGCCGGGTACGCGCTGGCGAAGTACCGCTTCCGCGGCCGGAACCTACTGGCCGCCCTGGTGCTCGGCGCCATCGCCGTCCCCGGCACCGCGCTGGCGGTCCCCACCTACCTGCTGTTCAGCGAGATCGGCATCGTCGACACCCCCTGGGCGGTCCTGCTGCCCTCCCTGGTCAGCCCGTTCGGCGTCTACCTGATGCGGGTGTACGCCATCGGGGCCGTCCCGGACTCGATGCTGGAGGCCGCCCGCATCGACGGGTCGGGCGAGATCAGGACCTTCTTCACCATCTCGCTGCGCCTGCTCGCCCCCGGCTTCGTCACGGTGCTGCTGTTCTCCCTGGTGGCGACCTGGAACAACTACTTCCTGCCGCTGATCGTCCTCAGCGATCCCGAGTGGTTCCCGCTCACCGTCGGCCTCAACCAGTGGAACTCGCTGGCCACCGGCGCGGCCGGCAGCGGCGCCACCACCACCGGCTTCTACCCCCTGGTGGTCACCGGCAGCGTGCTGGCGATCATCCCCCTCGTCGTCGCCTTCCTGTTCCTCCAGCGCTTCTGGCAGTCCGGCCTGGCCGCCGGAAGCGTCAAGGAGTAACCCCCGTTCGGTTCCCCATCCGGCTCCCTCCCCCGCGATCCCAGCAAGGAAGTCACGCCATGACCCGTGCATCCGTCCCCTCGCGCCGCAGACTGCTGGCCCTCGTGCCGGCCGCCGCGCTGGTCCTCGGCCTCACCGCCTGCGGTTCGGGCGCCACCGGCTCCGGTACCACCGACCCGGCCACCGCCCTGAACACCCCCACCACGCTGACCTTCTGGACCTGGGCGCCGAACCTCGACAAGACGGTGGCGCTGTTCGAGCAGAAGTACCCGAAGATCAAGGTCGACATCGTCAACGCCGGCCAGTCGGCGACCGAGTACACCAAGCTCCAGACCGCCATCAAGGCGGGCAACGGCGGCCCCGACGTCGCCCAGATCGAGTACTTCGCCCTCCCCGAGTTCGCGATGTCCAAGCGGCTGGTCAACCTGAAGGAGTACGGCGCGGCCGACCTCCAGGCCAAGTTCGCGCCGTCGGCCTGGTCGCAGGTCACCGTCGGCGACGGCATCTACGCCGTCCCGCAGGACACCGGTCCGATGGCGATGTTCTACAACAAGAAGCTCCTCGACCAGCTCGGCATCGAACCGCCGAAGACCTGGGCCGAGTTCGAGGCCGCCGCCGTCAAGATCAAGGCGTCGGACCCGAAGCGCTTCATCACCTCCTTCGACCCGGGCGACGCGGGCGGGATGGACAGCCTGCTCTGGCAGGCCGGCAGCCGCCCCTTCCAGCAGAAGGACGCCACCTCGGTCTCGGTCGGCCTGCAGGACCCGGCCGCCAGGAAGGTCGCCGACCTGTGGACCTCCCTGATCGGCCGCAAGCTCGTCGACCCCGCACCGGGGTGGACCAACGAGTGGTGGCAGTCCATGGGCAGCGGCCAGTACGCCATGTGGATCACCGGTGCCTGGGCCCCCGGCAACATCGTCTCCACCATTCCCGACACCGCCGGGGACTGGCGGGCCGCGCCGGTGCCCCAGTGGACCGCCGGTGAGAACGTCTCCTCGGAGAACGGCGGCTCCGCCGTCGCGGTGCCCAGCACCAGCAAGAACAAGACCGCCGCCGCGGCCTTCGCGATCTGGCTCAACTCCGACCCGGAGGCCGCCCGTTCGCTCTCCGAGCACGGCCTCTTCCCCGCCACCACCAAGCTGCTGAGCGACCCCGCCTTCCTGGAGAAGCCGCTGGCCTCCCTCGGCGGCCAGCCCGCCAACCAGGTCTTCGCCGCCTCCTCGGCGAGCGTCGGCAAGGGCTGGCAGTACCTCCCCTACCAGGTCTACGCCAACTCGGTGTTCAAGGACACCGTCGGCCAGAGCCTGGCCACCGACGCCAACGCCGGTCTGAGCGCCTGGCAGAAGCGCATCGCCGACTACGGCACCCAGCAGGGCTTCAAGGTCGCCACACCGTGACCCCGTGGCCGGGGCCGACGCCGGGACACGCTCCCGCGCCGGCCCCGGCCCGTCACCCCCTGCCCCCGAGCGCAGGCGAACACCCACTCCCCCAGGAGCAGCCGCACCATGCCCGTCCTGCAGATCACCGACGAGGGATTCCGCCTCGACGACGAGCCGTTCCGGATCATCTCCGGCGGCCTGCACTACTTCCGCGTCCACCCGTCACACTGGGCCGACCGCCTGCGCAAGGCCCGCCTGATGGGGCTCAACACGGTCGAGACCTACGTGCCGTGGAACCTCCACCAGCCCCGCCCCGACGAGTTCCGGCTGGACGGCGGGCTGGACCTGCCGGCCTTCCTCGACCTGGCCGCCGCCGAAGGGCTGCACGTGCTGCTGCGCCCCGGCCCGTACATCTGCGCGGAGTGGGAGGGCGGCGGTCTGCCGTCCTGGCTGCTCGCCGACCCCGACATCCTGTTGCGCAGTCAGGACCCGCGCTATCTCGCCGCGGTGGACGCCTACTTCGAGCGTCTGCTGCCCCCGCTGAGCCGCCACCTGGCGACCAACGGCGGCCCGGTCATCGCCGTGCAGGTGGAGAACGAGTACGGAGCCCACGACGGCGACCCCGCCCACCTGGTCCACCTCGCGGAACTGCTGCGCCGGTGCGGCGTCGACGTCCCGCTGTTCACCTGCGACCAGCCCGCCGACCTCGCGCGGGGCTCGCTGCCCGGTGTCCTCGCCACCGCCAACTTCGGCAGCCGCTCCACCCAGGGTCTCGCCGCCCTGCGCGCCCACCGGCCGAACGGGCCGTTGATGTGCACCGAGTTCTGGATCGGCTGGTTCGACCGCTGGGGCGGCCGCCACGTGGTCCGCGACCCCGCCCAGGCCGCCGAGGAGTTGGACACCCTGCTGTCCACCGGTGCGTCGGTCAACCTCTACATGTTCCACGGCGGCACCAGCTTCGGCTTCACCAACGGCGCCAACGACAAACACACCTACCGGCCGACCGTCGGCTCCTACGACTACGACGCCCCGCTCGACGAGGCCGGCGACCCGACGGCGAAGTACCAGGCGTTCCGCCAGGTGATCGCCAAGTACGCGCCCGTCCCGGCGGAGCCGGTACCCGCCCGCGCCGCCAGGACCGGATCGGCTGCGGTCCCGCTCACCACCAGCGCACCGCTGCTCGCCAACCTGCCGACCCTCGGCGAGGCCGTGCACGCCGAACGACCGCTCACCATGGAGCAGTTGGGGCAGGACTTCGGCTTCGTCCTGTACCGGACCACCCTGCCGAACCCCGGTCCTGCCCTGCTCGAAGTGGGAGCGGTCCACGACCGCGCCCAGGTCTTCGTCGACGGCCAGCCGATCGGCGTTCTCGAACGCGAGAGCCACGAGCGGTCCCTCGCCTTCACCGTGCCCCGGGCGGGCGCCGTCCTGAGCGTCCTGGTGGAGAACCAGGGCCGCGTCAACTACGGGCCCGGCATGCACGACCGCAAGGGACTGCTCGGCCTGGTCCTGCTCGACGGCACCGAACTCACCGGCTGGAGCAGCCTGCCACTCCCGCTGACCTCCCTCGACGGTCTCGCCTTCGCCGAGACCGCCACCGCCCCGGTGGGCCCGACGTTCCACCGCGGCACCGTACGGATCGACGAGGTCGCCGACACCTTCGTCCACCTGCCCGGCTGGACCAAGGGCAACGTCTGGATCAACGGGTTCCACCTCGGCCGCCACTGGTCCCGGGGCCCGCAGCGCTCGCTCTACGTGCCCGGCCCCGTCCTGCACCCGGGGTCGAACGAGATCACCGTGCTGGAGCTGCACGCCGCCCACCGCGCACTCACCGTCGAGCTGCGCGAGACACCCGACCTCGGCCCGACCGAGGAGTAGCCCCTGCGTCGGGTCACCGGCTGCGGACCGTACCCGCAGCCGGTGACCCGGTGCACGGCACTGTGGTCGGCTTCCGCTTTCCGGACATTGTGCGAAAACGTTCGACGGACCCACCCGGATCATCGCCACCACCGAACTCCCCAGCACTACGGTGGGTCGCGGAACAGTACGTCAGCAACGAGATCGCCCACCGTGCCGCCGCCCACCGACACCCGGCGTTCGACGACGCGGCCGAGGAGCACCATGGCTTCCCCCTTCACCGACCCGGCCTTCTACGCGGACCGGTACCCCACCTACGCGGCCCTGCGGAAACGCTCGCCCGTGCTCGAACTGCCCCTGGACGGCGGCACCGGACCGGCCGCCGTGGTCACCGGCTTCGACCAGGCCAGAGCGGCGCTCGCCCACCCCGCGCTGTCGAAGGACACCGCCGCGTTCTTCGCCGACCGCCCGTCGGGACGCTCCCTGCACCCCGCGCTGGCCACCACGATGCTCAACAGCGACCCGCCCGACCACACCCGGCTGCGCCGCCTGGTCACCCGGGCGTTCACCCCGGCCACGGTCGACGCGCTGCGCCCCTATGTCGCCGCGCTCGCCGAACAGTTGGCCGAGAGCTGGTCCCCCGGACAGTGGGTCGACCTGGTCGAGAGCTTCGCGGCACCCCTGCCGGTCACCGTGATCTGTCAGCTCCTCGGGGTGCCGACGAGTGACCGCCACCGCATCCGCCAGTGGTCGACGGACCTGCTCGCGACCGGGGACCACCAGCGGATCGACGCCGCCTCCCACGCGCTGGCCGACTACCTGGCCGAGCTGGTCGCGGCCAAGCGCCGTGACCCGGACGAAGCCCTGCTGTCCGCGCTGGTCGCCGTCCGCGACGGCGACGGCGACCGGCTCAGCGAACAGGAGTTGGTCTCGCTGGCGGTACTGCTCCTGGTGGCCGGGCACGAGACGACCACCGCGGCGATCGGCAACGCCGTCCTGGCCCTGTTGCAGCACCCCGACCAACTGGAGCTCCTGAGGTCCGGCCCGCACCGGATCGCGGCCGCCGTCGACGAGCTGCTGCGCTTCGACTCCCCGGTCAGCATCGCCACCTGGCGCTGGGCACCCGAGCCGGTCCGGATCGGCGGGACGGACGTACCGGCGGGCAGTCCGGTCTTCGTCAGCCCCGGCGCCGCCAACCGCGATCCGGCCAGGTTCCCGGACCCGGACCGGCTCGACCTGGACCGGGAGGCCCGTTCCCACCTCGCGTTCGGGCACGGCATCCACCGCTGCCTCGGCGCACCGCTCGCGCAGGCCGAGATCGAGATCGCCCTACGGGTGCTGCTGGAGCGCTTCCCCGACCTGCGACTGGCCCAGCCGGCCGACCAACTCCGCTGGCGGCACTCGCGGCTGGTCCGAGGGCTGGAATCACTCCCCGTCCTGCTGTAGGGCCCGAGTGCACCGCCGGGCGCGTCCGTGCACGGTCGTCAGCACGCCTCTCACGGCCGGACCGGCGAGCACCTTCGGCCACCGAGCAGAGGAGATCCGGGCGGACTGGGGTGATGAACTTGGGGGCGGGGCATGGCGAAACCGACTGGGACGACGACGGGGCTCTCCAGGCCGCGCTGAGACGTACGGCCGACGAACTCGGGCTCGCCCTTCCCGAGCCGGACGAGGGGTGGGGCCGCCTCGCGAAGTACGTCGACGCGGGGATCGCCCGCCGCACGACGGTGTACCCGCCCAAGGAGCGGCGGGCCTTCCAGGTGAACCTGCAAGCCAAGAGCACCCGGCTGGCCTGCGGATGGACCGCGGACCTGGCCGAGGTGGTCAGGGCGACGGCAACCTGGATGAGCGGTGCGGGGCTGGAGCAGACCCGGGCACACTCCCCGTTCATCCGGTTCAGGCCCTGGGCCCTCGCCCACGAGCAGGAGCCCCTCGGCGCCGTCGAGTTGGAGTGGTGCGGCAAGCTCGACCGTGTCCACATGCCACCGTACGACCGGCACCCGCGCGCCCACGCACTGCTGGTGGCGGCCCACGCCCAGCCGGCGCTCCGTCAACTGATGCCGGTCAACAGCCACTTCAACCTCTGGTTCTCCACCACTGTCGAGGGGTGGATGAAGACTCGGGTCGGGTACCTCATCTGCCCCTACGACGAGGGCCGCTACGGGGTGCGGCGCGACGGCGTGCTCGTCGCACGCACCGAGACGCCCGAGGAAGCCGTCGCCCTCGTGGTGGCCGCCCTCCCGCCGGACCTCGGTCCGGCCAGGTGAGGCGACGCCGAGGATCGCGGGTGCTCCCGCCCGGAGGGTACCGGCGGTGGTCCGGGCAGTCCCGGGGCAAGCGTCGGTTGTGCACGCTGCAACGCCGACGGGTCCGCCGGCTCAGCTGATGTGAGCCGAACTCCTCGCAGCCGATGATGATCTGACGTTCCGCCAGCGACGGACCGGACGGTCTGTCGCACCCCGGGCTGTGTTCGTTACTGTTCCCGAGGGATCGGCGGCGAGCAGCTGTCCGACGGGACTCGGGGAGCAATTCATGATCAGGACTGCCAACCCACGACTTGTGCAGCGCACGGCTCTGTCCTGCTTGGCCTTGGCCTTGGCCTGCGGAGCGGCGGCCTGCACAAAGAGCGACGGCGCCGATGCGAGCGGCCCGGGGGGCTCCGCCGGGATGCCGACCGCGGCCCAGCAGACTGGCCAGTTCGACGGCGCCGGCATTCTCAGCCCTGACGGAATCGACAAGGCGCTTCCGGTTGCCGACGAACTTCCTGCCGGCTGGAAGGTGGGCGGTTCGGATTTCAACGCGTGGCCAGCAGGCGACAATGCGCTGGCGGCTTCAGTGTGGACGCTTTGCCAGGACTGGAAGACCGCTCCGTCACTCATCGATACCGAATACGGGAAGACCGCCGCCATCGGAACTGCGACCGATGAGGGAGCGTCCTTCAAGCTGATGGTCGTTGGAGCCGAAGGAAACGGAGATCCCACTCTTTCCGAGCGCATCCAGAACGCAAAGAAAAACAGCGAGACCCGTCACTCGCTGTACTCGTGCGTCAAGACGAAGGAGTTGCAGGGCGTCGGCGACGAGGCCCTGAGCTTCGAGAGCAGGAACTTCGACGTCGTGATCATGCGCGTCGGCGCTGTGGAGGCCACGGTCACCACGCCACTTCATGGCAACAGCCCGAAGGCTGCGGACTGGGCCCGGGTACTGGACCAGAGAATCCGCTCGGTCATGGCAGGCAAGGCTCCCACCGCACGAATTGCGTCTTCTTCGAACTGAGAGCTCGTAACGCGATCTTGTATGTGATGGCTGGTCAGCCGTGACCGATGTGATGATTCGGCCGTTCGTGATGGCGTGGCTGTTGAACCGTGGATCGTGAACGATGACTTGTGCCAGCCGACCGGGCAGGCCCCGTCGACGCCCGCAGGCTCTGCTCGGAGACACGGCCTACGACAGCAGGCACGTGCGCCGGGAGCTGATCAGGCGTCGGATCCTGCCCGCGACCACCCGGGCCCGCCGACACCGCATCGCAGGCCCTGGACTGCCGGGGCATCAGCCGCATCGGGGCGCGAGGAACTGCGCGAGGCGGTAGGTGTGGCGCCGTCACTTCCGGTTTCGTGCAGTTCCCCGCGCCTCTGTGGTTACCCCGCTGCCCACCTACTGGCGACCTGGTCCGCCGCGGGGAGCCAGTCACGTTCCGGGCGGTACTCCAGCCAGCGGCGGCGGCCGCCCACCTCGGCGAAGCGGCGCAGGAGTTCGGTGACCCCCGGTTCCTGCCGGTTCCGGCACCACACCAGTGACCAGGCGTAGAGCGGGGTGGGCTCGACCAGGGGTACGGCAGCCAGCCGGGAGCCTGCGGGGAGCGGCAGTTCGGCGGGGAGCAGGGTGAAGGCGTCCGGCGTGGTCCGGACCCGCCCCAGGAAGTGCTCGGGGCCCAAGTTGGCCTCGCCGGGCAGCATCGGGACGCCGAAGTGCTCGGCGAACCGCTGGAGGAAGTCGAGCCGTTCGGCCGTGGCGGGGAGGAGCAGCCGCAGGCCCGCCAGTTCGGCCGGTCGCAGAGCGTCGGCCCGGGCGAGCGGGTGGTCGGCGGCGAGTACCGCGTCCACCGGCTCCAGGCGGACCAGCCGGTGGGCGAGCGGCTCGTCCTGACCATGCGAGGAGCGACCGTCCGGGGAGTGGTGGAAACGCCCGAACCCGGCGTCGCTCTCCCCACGAAGCAGCGCGCCGGCCACCCCGGGCAGATCCCGGCCCGGGCCGACCTCCACCTGCAGCGGCGGCGCCAGGTCGAGGACCTCCCGGACGGTGCGCAGCGGGGCGAACAGGTGCCCCCAGACGTCGAGTCGTACGGGCCGTGGCGACTGCCGCAGGGCCGCCACCGCGGCGTCCCCGGCGGTCAGCAGCGCGCGGGCCGGAGCCAGGAACCGGACGCCGGCCTCGGTGAGTTCCACGGTTCTGCCGCCGCGCTCGAACAGCCGGGTGCCGAGTGCCTCCTCCAGCCGGGAGATCCGTTTGGAGAGCGCTTGCTGAGTGAGCGTCAGCTGCTCGGCCGCCCTCCGGAAGTGCAGCGTCCCGGCGGTCGCCACGAAGGCGCGCACCTGGGCGAGATCGAGATCCAGATCGGCAGTCACGACAGTCATCCTGGCCGACAACCATCGGTTGTCAAAGCCCTCGTCCGGTTGTTGGACCGGCCTCCGGCCTGCCCGGTTAGCTGAACACCAGCCGGGCGGCACCGGCCGAAGCACAGCGAGAGACGAGGAACGATGAAGGCATTCGTGGCCACCGGCCGGCCCGACGAGCCGGTACTCCGGACCGAGGTGCCGGAGCCGCAACCGGGGCCCGGTGAGGTGCTGGTGAAGGTGGACGCGTACTCGGTGAACCGGGGCGAGACCTTCCAGCTGGAGCAGCCGGAGGCTGGTTGGCGGCCCGGGAAGGATGTGGCGGGGCTGGTGGTCCAGGCCGCGGCGAACGGCTCCGGTCCTGCTGTCGGCGAGCGGGTGGTGGCACACCCGGCGTCGGCCGGCTGGGCGGAGTACGTGGCGGTGTCGAGCGGTTCGCTGGCGCGGCTGCCGGGCGAGCTCTCCGCCGTCCGGGCGGCGGCGCTGCCGCTGGCCGGGTTGACGGCGCTCCGGCTGCTCCGGGCTGCAGGCTGTGTCGCCGGCCGGCGCGTGCTGCTCACCGGGGCCTCCGGCGGTGTCGGGCACTACTTCGTCGAACTCGCCGCCGCGGCGGGCGCGTCGGTGACGGCCGTCAGCGGCTCGGCGGAGCGCGGTGCCCGGCTGGCCCAGCTCGGCGCGGCCGCCGTGATCCGGGAGGTCGCCGCGGCGGAGGGCCCCTTCGACCTGGTGCTGGAGTCGACCGGTGGGGCGGACCTGCCCGCAGCCCTCTCCCGGCTCGCGCCGCGTGGCGAACTGATCTGGTTCGGCCAGGCCAGCCGCGAGCCCGCGCTGCTGAACTTCTTCGACTTCTTCGCGGGCCCGGTCTCGGCGACCGTCCGGCACTTCAGCTACGCCGACCACGACGCCCCGGACGCGGCCGACCTGGAGACCCTGGTCCGGCTGGTGACCGAGCAGCGGCTGCACCCCGAGATCGGCGTGGTCGAGGACTGGAGCCGTACCGCCGACATCCTGGCCGCTCTGCGCGACCGCAAGGTCCGCGGCAACGCCGTTCTGACCCTCTCCTGAACCCACACCGAATTCCGATCCGAAGGAGCATCAGATGACCGACCCCCGTACCGCCGTGGTCCGCTACGTCACCGCCGTCGCCGAGGGTGACCTGGACGCCGTGGTGGCCGCCTTCGCCCCCGACGCCACCTGGGAGTACCCGGGCGACCTCCCGATCAGCCGCACCTGGCAGGGCCGGGACGCCATCGTCGACGACTTCCTCGGCGGGGTGGGCCGCCTCTTCGCTCCGGACGGCGCACCGGTGGTCGCCCTGACCAGCGTGATCGCGGAGGGAGATCAGGTGGTCGCCGAGTGGACGGCCAAGGGCACGGCCGCCAACGGCCGCACGTACGACAACGTCTGCCTGGGCATCTTCACAGTGCGGGACGGCCTGATCATCTCGGTTCGCGAGTACACCGACACGCAGTACGTCGGGCGGTCGCTCTTCGCGACGGAGTAACGACCCCAGGGGCAGCCGGGGGCGTCGAGGGGACGCCCGTTGATCGTCGCATCCGAGTGCTCCCACGTGCGCCGGTATAACCCGATGCTCTGATTACGGCTCTCGGCTGGACGCGGCGGGATGGGCGGGGGCGAGCGAGGAGCACGTCCGTGGCCGGCTCGACGGGCTTCCCCTGGTCTCCGGTGTCGCGGAGACCGTAGCCTGGTGTCGGCGCAATGGGCTGGTACCCGTGCTCGCGACCCTGGCATGGTCCCCGGTGGGCGGGCGGAACCACGAACACCCCGCACGGGCCGCTCGTCCTGGGAGTGAGCCTTGGAGAGCCGGTGCAGGGCGATGTCGAGGTCGCGGGCGGTCCATCCGGACGGCAGTGGACCGACGGCGAGCATCCGGTCGAGCAGTGCCAGGTAACGGCCGCAGCGACCGGGAGCACTGGTGAGGTGCACACCGAGCTGGTGCAGGCTGCGGTGGGTGTGACGGTCGTAGACGGCCATCCGGTCGGGCGCGGCCGCAGTCAGCACCGCGGACGCCAGCGCATCACCCTTCACGAATCCGGGCAGGTCGAGCAGGGCCCGACGGCCGTTGCCGGCGGCGGTGCCCCGGTCGGCCGACGTGTCGCGGACCACGGCCACCGCTGCGCCGGTGACCTGACGCACCTTCACGTCCGGCATCGCCATGAGAGCCCCGGCCCACCGCGTGTCGGCACGCATCCGTTTCCAGAGCGGCAAGGCGCCGATGTCGGCTTTGCCGATACTGGCGCTGGTCAGCGTGCGCTCGGAGATCTCGTCCAGGATCTCGTCATAGTGCCGGCCGACGGCAGTCGAGTAGGCGTGGCGAGCAGCGATCAGCCGGGTCCAGCCCTCGGGACTCGGCGCAGCCGGGACGGTGTCGGTCATGGCGGCCATCTTGGTCTCGGGGGTTTGGGACCGGGGACGTTTCCCGGATTCTGCCGGTGGCCCGGGCAGTCGCCCGGCCCGGGATCGGCTGGATACCCCGACCGCCAGGTCTACCCTGCTGGCTGTGAGAGACACGCAAGCCTTCAAGGACGCGGTGGCGGCGACCCTGGCCGAGCTGGCACGGCTGGGCATCACGGTCCGGCCCGGGACAGTGGCCGACACCATCGAACGGAACATCAGCACCGTGGCCGGCCGACTGGGGATCCCGGAGCACTCCGCCTGGCGCTACTTCGACGCGGCCGCACTTGCCGGAGCCATCGCGCGGCGGCGCCAGGCGGCCCTGCACCATGCCGACCCCCGGGACGTGGGCCGGGCACCCCTGCCCCCGTTGAACAACCCCGAACTTGCCCTGCTCCTGGCCGGTTTCCCCGACCAGCTCGCCGAGAACGGCGGGGACCTCTACGCCGCTCTCCTCAACGTGCTGGTCAACGCCTGGTTGGCCGGTCACATCCACGGCGAGGACGGCTGCACCGGTTGCGACGGCAGTCGCGGCCCCTCCGGCCATGACTGGCAAGCCCGCATGGACGCCATCACCACCCTGGCACCGGACATCACCCGGTGGTTCGATCGCGACGTGTGGACCGCCGCGCTCCAGGACACCGGATTCGGCGTCACCCGCGACTGAGCACCGACGGGGCGGACCTCCGGTCAGATCAGTTCGATGCTCAACAGCGACCCGCCCGGCCATGGTCGACGCGCTGCGCCCCTACATCGCTGCACTCGCCGAGCAGTTGGCCGAGAGCTGGTCCCCCGGACAGCGGGTCGACCTGGTCGAGAGCTTCGCGGCACCCCTGCCGGTCACCGTGATCGGTTCCCGGGGAACCCCGGCCGCCTCCAGCCGGGGTTCCTCGGACGGTGAGCATGAGCCGGGCCGTGCGGGACACCCGTCCCGCAGGCCGGTCGGGCTGGTCAGCGCTGCAGGGTCAGGACGCCGGGCCGCCACGGCAGTTGGTCGTAGGGGCCGCTCGCGGAGGGGGACTTGCCCTGGTAGAGGAGCTGCAGGTTGCAGGGGTCGATGGTCATGGTCTGGTCGGGGTTGGAGCGGACCAGGTCACCGTGACTGATGTCGTTGGTCCAGCCCGCTCCACTGTTGGCCTTGCCCGCGAACGGGTTGCCCTCACCGGCGGCCTGCGGAGTCCACGCCCCGCTCAGGCTGGACGCGGTGAAGGACCGGAAGTAGCGCCCGTTCGCACCCATGGCCTCGACGATCATGAGGTACTGGTTCTGGCCCTTGACCTTGTAGACCTGCGGCGCCTCGAACAGATTGGCCGTCGTGTCGCTCAGGATCGTGGTGTAGGAGGACCCGAAGCTTCCCGGGAAGTTCCCGATCGGCATGCTCGCCCGGTAGATCTTGCCGTTGTCACCGGCGAAGAACAGGTACATGTTCTGGTCGTCGGCGATCAGGGTCTGGTCGATCGGGCCGGTGCCGGAGTTGGGGATGCTGCCGGTGAACAGCGGCTGTGGCGCGGACCAGCCGTTGGGGTTGGTCGGGTCGCTGGAGGTGCGGTAGATGAACGGCCACGCACCCCACTGGTACGCCAGCACCCAGATGTTCTTGGGCGCGAAGTAGAACAGCGTGGGCGCCACCGCGGCCTGGCTCATCCCGCTCTGGCCCGTCGAGGCCATGTCGGACCAGTTGGTGAAGGGGGTGAACGCCATCGAGCCGTACGACGACCCCGACACGTTCGACGCGTAGACCAGGTGCTTGCCGTTGTAGACCACGTCGGTGAAGTCCTTCACCGACGCCCAGCCGTTCGCGGGCTGCGCGAGCGCGCCGGTCGAGGCCCACCGGTACGTCGACGGAAGGGCACAGCTGCCGCCGGTCGGCGTGGGCGTCGGAGTCGAACCCCCGGACAGGCCGGTCCACTTCTGGTTGCCGCCACCGTTGCAGGTCCAGATCTGCACCGCCGTGCCGTTGGCCGTACCGGCGCCCGAGACGTCCAGGCAGAGGCCGGACTCGACGCCGACCACGGTGCCGTCGGCGTTCACCCGCCACTGCTGGTTCGCCCCACCGCTGCAGGACCAGATCTGCACCCGGGTCCCGGCGGTGGTGGCGTGGTCGGGGACGTCCAGGCACTTGTTGCCGTAGACCGTCAGCGCGTTGCCGGACGTCGCCGTCCAGAGCTGGTTGGTCCCACCCGAGCAGTCGTAGATCTGCAGGAGCGCGCCGTCGCTCTGGCTGACGTTCGTCACGTCGAGACAGCGGCCGGAACCCGTGCCGCGCAGGGCGCCGCTGGTGGCCGCCTGGGCCGGGCCGGCCACCAGCATCGCGGCCGGCGCCACCAGGGCCGCGACCACGGCGGTCAGTATCAGGGACAGCCGCCTACGGCCGGATTTCTCTCTGCGCATCAGGACCTCCTGTGGGAACGGACGGGGCTGTCACGCGGCGATTTCACCGCTCACCTGCGCGTGCCGCCCCGAGCGCGCGCAGGCGAGGTGGGCCGGTCGGCCGGTGCCGGGTCCCCGGCACCGGCGTGCGGCTCAGCTCACCTGAAGTTCCAGTGCTGGTTGGCACCGCCGTTGGAGTCCCAGATCTGGACGGGGGCGCCGTTGGCGGTCTGGCCGCCAGGGATCTCCAGCGCCCGGCCGCCGGCGACGTTGGTCAGCGTGTAGGAGCCGTCGCCGTTCAGGTCGGCCCGCCAGTGCTGGTTGGCACCGCCGCTGGCGTCCCAGACCTGCGTCCTGGTCCCGTTCGCCGACTGGTTCCCCGGCTGGTCGAGCACCCGGCCGCTGGCGACGTTGGTCAGGGTGTAGGAGCCGTCGCCGTTCCGGTCGGCCCGCCACTGCTGGTTGGGGCGGCCGCTGGCGTCCCAGACCTGGAGTTGGGTGCCGTTGCCGTTCTGGCCCGCGGGCTGGTCGAGCACCCGTCCGGCAGCCACGGCGGAGAGCGTGTAGACGGCGCCGGAGACGATGCCCCCGCCCGGCGTGCCGGTGCCGCCGCCGAGGGCGGCCAGGGTCGCGCCGTAGGCGGGCTTCTTGTTACCGCTGTTGTCGAAGAGCAGCGGGTTCTCGCCACCGCGCCACGAGTCGCTGTCCCGGATGCCCCACACCGTGATGCCGGTGCAGCGGGCGACGGCGAGGCAGGCCCTGACGGTGTCGGCATAGGCGGTGGTGGACGCCTGGGCGATGTCGAGCTCGGTGAGCTGGACGTCCACGCCGAGCGCGGCGAAGCTCGAGATCGTGGTCCGGAAGTTCGCCGGCGGGCCGCCGGCGCCGAAGTGGCTCTGCAGGCCGACGCAGTCGATGGGCACGCCACGGGACTTGAAGTCCTTGACCATGCGGTAGACGCCCTGGGTCTTGGCGTCGGTCCAGTTCTCGATGTTGTAGTCGTTGTAGCAGAGCTTGGCCGCGGGGTCGACGTTCCGGGCGGTGCGGAACGCCTCCTCGATGAAGCCGTCGCCGAGCAGGTTCTGGAAGACGGAGCTGCGGTGCTGGCCGCTGCCCCCGTCGGCGAACGCCTCGTTGACCACGTCCCAGGCGTAGATCTTGCCCTTGTAGTGGTTCATCTCGGTGGTGATGTGATTGTTCATCACACTGCGCAGGGTGTTCGCGTCGCCGATCGAGCCGACCCAGCCCGGGAGTTGGGAGTGCCAGACCAGGGTGTGGCCGCGCATCCGCTGGCCCTGCGCGGTGGCCTGGCCGACGATCCGGTCGGCCGCGCCGAAGGTGAACGATCCACGGGACGGCTCGACGGCGTCCCACTTCATCTCGTTCTCCGGGGTGACCATGGTGAATTCCCGGTTGAGGACGCCGGTGTAGGTCGAGTCGCCGAGCCGGCCGGCGGCCACCGCGGTGCCGAAGTACCGGCCGGTGTCGGCCGCCGCCGTACCGAGCGTCGTCCCGGCGGCCTGGGCCGCCGGGCCCACGGCGACGACCGGGAGTCCGAGGGCGGCCAGGCAGACGGCCGCCGTCAGAGAATTGCGGAGACGGGATTTCCTGTCGAACCGTGGCATGACGGATCGCTCTCCTTGGGGTGGGGGAACCTGAATGCCGATGGGGTCGACAATTCGACTGTTAGCGCTAACAATTGACGTCGCAACGCGGCCCTGACCGACATACCCAGGTGAAGCGTCGTCAATACGTGGTACGGCATTCGGCCGCAGCGCGCCGGAATGGGACGGGATGGTGGCGCGGCGGCGCATGGAGCCGGTCTACTGCCAACAGTGGCTGCCCGGAAACCGGTTGGTGCGCAGGGTGGTGGCCCGCCGCAGCCCGATTTTGTCGACGGCGCCAGTGTTGGCCCGCACTTGACGGGATGTCAACACTTTCGACCGAGGTTTCGTAACCCCCTCCCTGCCATCGACCGTATCTGCGCAGGCCAGAGGCGTGAAAGTCGGCACGGGCCCGCGCCGTTGATCAGCTTCTCGTCAGGTCTTCGAAAGTTTCGACGCCGTCGGGAGAGCGGTGCCGGCCGACCCTCGAGAGGTCAACTCGGCGGTGCGGCCACCAGGTTGGGCGTGCATCGGTATTGCTTTCACGGTGGCGACACCCCACCATAATCAACGCTCAAAACAAATTCGCCCGGAGAGGTCCCATGTCCCGTTTCCGCTCCCTCAAGTACCGTTTGATCACCCTCGTTTCCTTAGTCGGTCTCGCGTTCGGCCTGGGTCTCCCGGCCACCACGCCGGCGGCCGCGGCCTCGCTGACCCAGATCACCGGTTTCGGTACGAATCCGACCGGCCTGGCCATGCACCTGTACGTGCCGAACAACGTCAGGGCCAACCCCCCGGTCCTGCTGGCGCTGCACGGGTGTCAGGGAAGCGGGCCCTACCTGTACTCGAGCACCGACTTCGCCTCGCTGGCCGACCAGTACGGCTTCCTCGTCATCTATCCGTCGACGCCCGGCGCGAGCTGCTGGGACGTCTCCTCCGACCAGGCCCTGACCCGCAACGGCGGCAGTGACCCGGTCGGGCTGATGTCGATGATCACCTACGTCGAGCAGCGCTACGGCGGCAACCCCGACGCCGTGTACGTGACCGGGCAGTCGTCCGGCGCGATGATGACGGACGTGATGCTCGCCGACTACCCCGACGTGTTCAGGGCGGGCGCGGCGTTCATGGGCGTGCCCTACCGCTGCTTCTACACCGGCTCCGTGCGCGGCTGGAACTCCGACTGTGCCCAGGGCCGGGTGTCCAGGACCCCGCAGCAGTGGGGCAGCCTGGTCCGCGACTCGGCCCACCCCGGCTACACCGGCCCGCGTCCGCGCGTGCAGCTGTGGTACGGAACCGCCGACACCATCCTGAACCACAACAACCTCGGCGAGCAGATCAAGCAGTGGACCGACGTCCTCGGCGTGAGCCAGACCCCGTCCGCCACCGACTCCCCCGCGGTCAACTGGACCCGTACGCGGTACGGCAACAGCTCCGGCACCACCCAGGTCGAGGCGTACAGCCTGGCCGGACTGGGACACGAGCTGCCGGTGAAGGGCACCACGATGGCCGCCCGGGCCATCAGCTTCATGGGCCTGGACGCTGGGTCACCCGGCGGCGGTACGACCGGCGCGCTGCGCGCGGTGGACTCGGGCAAGTGCCTGACCGACACAGACCAGGCACTGGGCACCCAGCAGCAGGTACACGCCTGCAACGGCGGCGCGAACCAGACCTGGACCCGGACCGCGTCGAACCAGCTGACCGTGACCGTGGGCGGCAGCACGCTGTGCCTGGACGCCAACGCCAAGGGCACCGCGAACGGCACCAAGGTGGTCGTCTGGTCCTGCAACGGCCAGCCCAACCAGCAGTGGCAGGTGAACGCGAACGGCACCGTCACCGGGGTGCAGTCGGGGCTCTGCCTGGACGTGGCCGGTCTGGCCACCGCCGACGGCACGCCCGTCCAGTTGTGGAGCTGCAGCGGCGGCCGGAACCAGCAGTGGACGCTGGGCTGACCTGCCACCAACCCCGTGGATTCGCGAAAGCACTTCCACCTCCCCGCCCCACCCACCGGAGGAAGAACCATGCGCACGTCCGTCCGTACGGCCTCGGCACTGCTGGCCGGGGTCCTCACCGCCGGCCTCGCCGTGATCAGCACCGGTACCGCCCACGCGGCCGATCCGACCACCATGACCAGCGGCTTCTACGTCGACCCCGACAACTCCGCCCTGCGCTGGGCCAACGCCAACCCCGGCGACGGGCGAGTGACGGCGATCCGGTCCTCGATCGCCAACACCCCGGCCGCCCGCTGGTTCGGCAACTGGAGCGGCGACATCGGCTCGGCGGCCGGCGCCTACGTCGGCCGCGCCGACTCCTACGACAAGCTGCCGGTGCTGGTCGCGTACAACATCCCCAATCGGGACGTCTGCGCCGGCCAGTCCGGGGGCGGCGCGGGCAGCCGGGCCGCGTACGACAGTTGGATCGCGGCCTTCGCCGGCGGCATCGGCAACCGTCCGGCCCTGGTCGTGCTCGAACCCGACGCCCTCGGCCACGAGAGCTGCATGACGTCCGGTCAGGTCACCGAGCGCAACGCCATGCTCAGGAACGCCATCGCCCAGTTCAAGGCCAAGGCATCCAACACCTGGGTCTACCTGGACGCCGGGAACCCCGGCTGGGTCGGTGCCTCGACCATGGCACAGCAGCTCGCCGCCGCCGGGGTCGGCGAGGCCCACGGCTTCTCGCTGAACGTCTCCAACTACTTCCGCACCGACCAGGACGGCTCCTACGGCAACGCGGTCAACTCCGCCCTGAGCTCCTACGGCTACACCAAGCCCTTCGTGGTCGACACCAGCCGCAACGGCAACGGCTCCGACGGCCAGTGGTGCAACCCGGCCGGCCGCCGGATCGGCACTCCGCCCCAGCGCGGCGGCGGTGCCGAGATGCTGCTGTGGATCAAGATCCCCGGCGAGTCCGACGGCAACTGCGGTGTCGGCGCCGGCTCCTCGGCGGGACAGTTCCTGCCGGAGGTCGCCTACAAGATGATCTACGGCTACTGATCCGCACCGCCTCCCGGCTCCGGGCCGACCCCCATGCGGTCCCGGGCCGGGCCCGGTCCACCGAAAGGAACCCCGTGCGTATCCTCCTGCACCGATCCGTCCTGACCGCGAGCACCCTCGCACTGGTGCTCGGCGGCACAGCCCCGGCCTCCGCCGAGCCGAGCACCGCGCCGGCCTCGCACACCCTGCCGGCCAACTCCCGCTTCTACGTCGACCCGGCCGGCGACGCCGCCCACCAGGCGGTGACCGACCTGCTGCACCACGACTTCGAGGGCGCCAAGTCCATGGCAGAACTGGCCAGTTGGCCGGAGGCCGCCTGGTTCACCGATGGCACTCCGGCGCAGGTCGAGTCCCGGGTACGCAGCCTGGTGCGGCGGGCCGAGCTGACGCGTACCGTTCCGGTCCTGGTGGCGTACAACATCCCGCTGCGCGACTGCTCGCAGTACTCCTCCGGCGGTGCGCAGTCGGACACCGAGTACCGGGCCTGGATCGACGCCTTCGCCCGGGGGCTCGGCCGGAGCAAGGCCGTCGTCGTGCTGGAGCCGGACGGGCTGGCCAACCTTCCCTCCGACTGCGGCCCCGACAGCGACCCCACCGGCACCCTCACCAGCGGCCGCCTCGCCGACCTCGACCATGCGATCGACGCACTGGAGCGGCAGCCGAACAGCGTGGTCTACCTGGACGCCGGCAACAGCCACTGGCGCGGCGTCGGCGACATCTCGCAGCGCCTGATCCAGGCGGGGGTCGGTCGCACCCAGGGGTTCTCGCTGAACGTCTCCAACTACCTGGGCACTGACCTGGGCACCCACTACGGCACCTGGGTCTCCCAGTGCCTGTGGTTCGCCACCAAGGGCCCGGACTGGGCCAAGGGCCACCCCGACTGGTGCGCCGGCCAGTACTACTCCCCGACGGCACCGAACGACGGCCAGCCGGGCAACTCGGTGAACGTGGACGACCCCGCCACCTGGCACTGGACCGACGAGTGGTTCCAGCAGAACGTCGGCACCCCGCCCGTGCAGGAGCTCACCCACCTGGTCGTCGACACCAGCCGCAGCGGCCAGGGCGCCTGGACCCCGCCCGTCGGCAAGTACGCCGGCGACCCGCAGACCTGGTGCAACGCCCCCGGTCGCGGCATCGGCGACCGGCCGACCGCGGACACCGGCGTCCCACTCGTGGACGCCTATCTGTGGATCAAGACCGTCGGCCAGTCCGACGGGCAGTGCAACCGCAGCATCCCGGGCGGCACCATCGACCCCGAGTACGGCGTCGTCGACCCCCCGGCCGGCGCCTGGTGGCCGGAGCAGGCCAAGTCCCTGGTCCGGAACGCCAACCCGGCCCTGGGGTTCAACCTGCACTGACCCCGATCCCCAGCTCGCCACCGGCGACGGCTACCGGGTGGCGACCTCGGACCGCGCGGCTTCCGTCTGGGGCGGCTTCCGCTCGGCACGGTGGGGACCCGCACCCGCTCGCCTGCAGCCGCCGTCCTCGTTCACCACGTCCCAGCCGTACAGCTTGCCCTTGTGGTGACCTGCCGTGGTCTCGAAGGACCGAAACTTTCGGGATTTCCGTCGGTGTCAGCCGTGACCCGAGGACGCGTCTGATCCGCCGTCGACCGGCCGGGAGGAATTTCGCGGCGGGGCGGTGCTGCTGCGCTCGACCAGGCTGGTGGCCAGGTCCACCCGGAGCGCGCCGGGCCGGGTGCCCCGGGCCAGGTCGATCACCAGGCGGGCGGCGACCTCGGCCATCTCGGTCAGCGGCTGGCGGACCGTGGTCAGCGGCGGGCCGACCCAGCGGGCCAGCGGCAGGTCGTCGAAGCCGACCACGCTGAGGTCCTCGGGGATGCGCAGCCCCAACTCACGGGCGGCTTCGTAGAGCCCGAGGGCCTGCAGGTCGTTCCCGGCGAAGACGGCCGTCGGCCGGTCCGGCAGGGTCAGCAGTTCGAGCCCGATCCGGTGGCCGGCCTCGTGGTGGAAGTCTCCCTCGCGGACCAGCTCCGGGGCGTACGCGATACCCGCGATGTCGAGCGCGGCCCGGTACCCGTCGGCCCGTGCCCGGCTGCACATCATCCGGCCCGGGCCGCCGATCAGGCCGATCCTGCGGTGGCCGAGGTCGACCAGGTGCCGGGTGGCGGCGAGGCCGCCGTCCCAGTTGGTGGTGCCGACGGCGGGCACCCCCTGGCCGGGGTCGCCGGCCGGGTCCAGCACCACGAACGGGATGCCGCGGCCGGCCAGTTGCTCCTGCTGGGAGCGGTCCAGACCGGACAGGACCAGCAGGACACCGGTGGGGCGGCGGGCGAGTACCCCGTCCACCCACGACTGGCCCGGGGTGAGCCGCCCGGAGGACTCCGAGAGCACGATGCTCAGACCCTCCTCCCGCACCACGTTCTCGACGCCGCGGATCACCTCCATCGCCCAGGAGCTCTCCAACTCGTGGAAGACCAGGTCGAGCAGCGGGCTGGTCCGGGCGCCGCCGCGCCGCCGGTAGCCGTGCCGGTGCAGCAGTTCCTCCACCCGCTCCCGGGTGGCCGGGGCGACATCGGCCCGGCCGTTCAGGACTTTCGAAACAGTCGGGGCCGAGACACCGGCCTCCTGCGCGATCTCGGCGAGCGTCGCGGCTCTGGCCACCAGATCCTCCTGACTGCCCTGTCGGGCGAACTCCGCTGCTGTGGTTGTTCGTACGGCACGGATGCTAGCCGGTCGACCGGTCGGTGACCGGATCCGCCGGACCCCTTGACGGGCGGCAGGGGCGGCTCTAAGTTTCCCACAACATTCGGCACTTTTATCGCAACATTCGCATGATAGGCAGAGTATGGGATCGAGATTCACCGCGACCGCTGCGGCCACCGTCCTCGTCCTGGGCATGACCGCGGCCTGCGGCTCGGGCGGCTCCTCCTCCGACGCGGGCTCAGGGACGATCCGCGTGCTGGTGTACGGCGACGCCACCAACAAGGTCGAGAAGCAGATCGTCGAGACCTTCAACAGGACCTCCAAGGTCAAGGTGGTGCTGGACACCGTCCCCGGCGCCGACTACCAGCAGAAGCTGCAGACCGTCATCAACACCCCGCAGGCCCCGGACGTCTTCTTCAACTGGGGCGGCGGCTCCATCCAGCCCTTCGTCAAGGCCGGACTGCTGCTCCCGCTGGACGACTTCATCGCCCGGGACCCGGGGCTGAAGAACAACTTCCTGCCCTCGGTGTTCAACTCCGCGACGGTGGACGGCAAACCGTACGGCGTCCCGATGCGCGGGACCCAGCCGGTGCTGCTGTTCCACAACAAGAAGGTGCTGGCCGAGGCCGGTCTGACCCCGCCGAGGACCTGGGACGAACTGGTCGCCGCCTGCCGGACCCTGAAGGCCAAGGGCGTGACACCGATCGCCCTCGGCGGCGCCGACCGCTGGCCGACCCTGATGTGGTTCGAGTACCTGTACGACCGGGTCGCCGGGCCCGGACTGTTCCAGCAGGCGGTGAACGGCGACCCGTCCGCCTGGGCGAGCGAGGACAGCCGCAAGGCGCTGACCACCCTGCGGGAGCTGGTCGACGCCGGCGCGTTCGGCAGCAACTTCGACTCCGTCAAGTTCACCGACGGCGGCTCCCCCGCCCTGCTGGCCAAGGGCAAGGCCGCCTTCGAGCTGATGGGCTCCTGGTACTACTCCACCCAGCAGGACGGCAACCCGGAGTTCACCGAGTCGGGCCTCGGCTACACCGGCTTCCCGACCGTGAACGGCGGCAAGGGCGACCCGGCCGACGTGGTCGGCAACACCAACAACTTCTACTCGGTGCTGAAGAGGACCAAGCACCCCGAGGCCGCCGCCGCCTTCCTGAAGCTGATGTACTCCGACGAGTTCGTCAAGGCCCAGCTCGCCGTCGGCAACCTGCCGACCACCGGCAACACCGTCGACTTCCTGGACACCGCGGCCAGCCCGGCGTACTCCAAGTACCAGTTCGAGCTGGTCAAGGCCGCCCCGTCGTTCCAGCTCTCCTGGGACCAGGCCTACCCGCCGAGCGCCGGCACCCCGATGCAGGGCGCCGTCCAGCAGTTCTTCAACGGCAAACTCGACGCCGACGGTTTCATCAAGGCCATGCAGGCCTTGCCCAACGCATGACGTCCACCCCGAAGTCCGGCGCTGGGGTGACCCGCCCGGGCTTCCTCTGGGCGGCACCCGCCGCGCTGTTCTTCACGCTCTTCGCGATCGTGCCGCTGCTGCTGGTGGCCGTGCTCTCCTTCACCCACTGGGACGGCATCAGCGAGCCGCGCTTCAACGGCCTGGACAACTGGACCGCGCTGATCCACGACCCGGTGATGATCCAGTCGATCGGGATCACCCTGCTGCTCACCGTCCTCGGTGTGGCCACCCAGACGCCGGTCGCCGTGCTGCTCGGTGTCTGGGCCGCCGGACACCAGCGCAACCGGGCCGTGCTCTCGGCGATCTACTTCGTCCCGCTGCTGCTCTCCGCCACCGCCGTGTCCGTGGTGTGGCGGGCCGTCCTGGATCCCAACTTCGGCGTGCCGTCCCAGCTCACCTGGCTGTTCGGCGACGGCAATCTGCTCGGCAGCCAGAGCGGCGCGGTCGCGGTGCTCACCTTCGTCGGCGTGTGGCAGTTCACCCCGCTGCACGCCCTGATCTACCAGGGCGGCGCCCGGGCGATCCCGCAGGTGCTCTACCAGGCCGCGTCGATCGACGGGGCGGGCACCGTCCGGCAGTTCTTCCACATCACCCTGCCGCAGCTGCGCAACACCGTCATCACCTCCTCGGTGCTGATGGTGGTCGGCGGGCTCACCACCTTCGACACGGTGCTGATCCTCACCCAGGGCGGCCCCGGTACCGACACCACCGTCAGCGCCTTCCACATGTACCAGAAGGCCTTCAAGAGCTTCGACTTCGGAGCCGGCTCGGCCATCGCCCTTGTCCTGGTGGTCATCGCCACCCTGATCTCGCTCGCGGTGGTCAAGTTCACCGGATACGACCGGATGCGCGGCACGGCGGAAGGGCTCTGAACCATGCGTCAACGTCCCAACTACATCGCCGGGTTGGGCTCACTGGTCTGGCTGGCGGTGGTCGGCCTGCCGCTCTACGTGCTGCTGCTGGCCACCGTCCGGACCCGCGCCGACTACTCCACCAACGGCCCGCTCGGCCTGCCCGCCGAGTGGACCTTCCAGAACTACCTGACCGACCTGTCCAACGGCTTCGGGCAGGACTTCCTCAACACCCTGGCCGTCACGGCCAGCGTGGTGGCGATCGTCCTGCTGGTCGTCCCACCGCTCGCCTACGCGATCGTCAGGGCCCGTGGCCGGGCGACCGGTTGGGTGTTCCGACTGTTCCTGCTCGGCCTGGCGATCCCCGCCCAGGCGGTGATCGTGCCGATGTTCTACCTGATCAGCAAGGCCGGACTGTACGACCACCTGATCGGCGTCATCCTGCCCACCGCCGCCTTCTGCCTCCCGGTCTGCACCCTGGTGCTGACCGGCGCGATGCGCGACATCAGCCCCGAGCTGTACGAGGCGATGGCGATGGACGGCGCCTCCCCGGCCCGGGTGTTCCGGCAGTTGGTGCTGCCGCTCTCCAAGGGCGGGATCTCCTCCGTCGTGGTCTTCGCGGCGCTCCAGGCGTGGAACGGCTTCCTGTTCCCGCTGATCCTCACCCAGTCCGACTCCACCAAGGTCGTCACCCTCGGTCTGTACGAGTTCCAGACCGAGCACGGCGTCAACGTGCCCGGTCTGCTCAGCGCCGTGGTGCTGTCCACACTCCCCGTCTTCGTCGTCTACCTGTTCGCCCGCCGCGCCCTGGTCCAGGGCCTGACGGGCGTTGGAGGGAAATGAGTACCACCCACGACCCCGCCGCCGAGGTGGCCCCCGCCTGGCGGGACACCATGCTCCCCCCGGGAGCCCGGGCCGACGCCCTGATCGCGGCGATGACCCTGCGGGAGAAGACCGCCCAGCTGATCGGCGTCTGGGTCGCCGCCGGGGAGGGCGGCGGTGAAGTCGCCCCACACCAGCACGAGATGGCGGAACCTCTCGATCTCGACGCCCAACTTCGCGACGGTCTTGGACAGTTGACCAGATCGTTCGGCAGCGTGCCGGTGGATCCCGCGCTCGGCGCGCTCTCCCTGCTGCGCACCCAGCGGCGGATCGTCGCCGCCAGCCGCTTCGGCATCCCTGCTCTCGCCCACGAGGAGTGCCTGGCCGGCTTCGCCGCCTGGGGCGCCACCGCCTACCCGGTGCCGCTCTCCTGGGGCGCCACCTTCGATCCGGAGCTGGTCCGGGCGATGGCCGCCGCGATCGGCCGCGACCTGCGGGCCGTCGGCGTGCACCAGGGCCTGGCACCGGTGCTCGACGTGGTCCGCGACGCCCGCTGGGGCCGGGTCGAGGAGACCATCGGCGAGGACCCGTACCTGGTCGGCACCGTGGCCACCGCCTACGTCCAGGGCCTGGAGTCCGCCGGGATCGTCGCCACCCTCAAGCACTTCGCCGGATACTCGGCCTCCCGGGCCGGGCGCAACCTCGCACCCGTGAGCATGGGACCGCGTGAGCGGGCGGACGTCATCCTGCCGCCGTTCGAGATGGCCGTCCGCGAGGGCCGCCCCCGCTCGGTGATGCACGCCTACACCGACACCGACGGCCTGCCCTCCGCCGCCGACGAGGCCCTGCTCACCGGACTGCTCCGGGACACCTGGGGCTTCACCGGCACCCTGGTCGCCGACTACTTCGGCATCGCCTTCCTCAAGACCCTGCACGGCGTCGCCGAGGACTGGTCGGACGCCGCCGCCCAGGCCCTCGGCAGCGGCGTGGACGTCGAACTGCCCACCGTGAAGACCTTCGGACAGCCCCTGCTCGACGCCGTCACCGCCGGGGCGGTGCCGGAACAGCTGATCGACCGGGCGCTGCGGCGGGTGCTGGTCCAGAAGGCTCAACTGGGGCTGCTGGACCCGGACTGGGACCCGGTGCCCGACGTCCTCGCCGACACCGACCTGACCGACCCCGAGGCCCTGCGCGGCCTGGTCGACCTCGACCGGCCCGCCAACCGCGCCCTCGCCGCCGAACTCGCCGAGCAGGCCGTGGTGTTGCTGCGCAACGACGGCCTGCTGCCGCTGGGACGCCCCGCCCGGATCGCGCTGATCGGTCCCAACGCCGACGAACCCACCGCCGTGCTCGGCTGCTACGCCTTCCCCGTGCACGTCGGCAGCCGGCATCCGGAGGTGCCGCTGGGCATCGAACTCCCGACCCTGCGCGAGGCGTTGGCAGCCGAGTTCGCCGGCAGCGAGCTGCGGACCGTGCTCGGTGTGAGCGTGGACGGCGCGGATCCGGCCGGCATCGCCGAGGCGGTCCGAGCCGCCCGGGAGGCGGACGTGGTGGTGCTGGCCCTCGGTGACCGGGCCGGGCTGTTCGGCCGGGGCACCAGCGGCGAGGGCTGCGACGCCGATTCGCTCGAACTGCCGGGGCGTCAGCGTGAGTTGCTCGACGCTCTCCTGGACTGCGGCACCCCGATGGTGGTCACCCTGCTGGCCGGGCGGCCGTACGCGCTGGGGCGCGCCGCCACCGAGGCCGCGGCCGTGGTGCAGTGCTTCTTCCCTGGCGAGGCCGGCACCGGCGCCCTGGCCGGGGTGTTGAGCGGACGGGTCAACCCGTCCGGGCGGCTGCCGGTCTCCGTTCCCGCTCACCCGAACGTCCAGCCGTCCACCTACCTGGCCGCCCCGCTGGCCCAGGCGAGCGGCGTCTCCAGCATCGACCCGACGCCCGCCTACGGCTTCGGACACGGGCTCGGCTACAGCGAGTTCGACTGGTCCGGCCTGACGGTGGAGACGGCGGAGACCGGCACGGACGGCGCGTTCCGGCTCGCCTTCGACCTGCGCAACACCGGCGAGCGGGCGGGTGCCGAGGTGGTGCAGCTCTACCTGCACGACCCGGTGGCCAGTGTGGTCCAGCCGGTTCAGCGCCTGGTCGGCTACCGCCGGATCGAGCTCGCCGCCGGAGCCGGCTGCCGGGTGCAGCTCGACCTCCCCGCCGACCTCGCCTCCTTCACCGGCCGCGAGGGCCACCGGATCGTCGAGCCGGGCGCCCTGGAGCTGCGGATCTCCGCCTCCAGCACCGACGCCCGATTCACCGTCCCACTCCGTCTGGCCGGCCCGGTGCGCCCCCTTGACCACACCCGGCAGTTCCACCCGACCTTCATGGTGAGGGAGTTGTGAGGTGCGACGGCAGTTGACGGCGGCGACGCCGCCACCCCCGTCTCGGTACCGACCACGGGGCCGGCGGCGGCCGCGGCGGTGCCGATCTCGGTGGGTGGGGCACCGGGCCACCACCGTCAGGCAGACCAGCAGGCCGACCGTGCTCACTGTCGTCGTGGTACCCAACACGAGCCTGCGGGAGCGCCTGCGCTGCCGTGCGGCCCGCCGTGCCGTCTGTGTGTCCGTCATGTCCGTCCGTCCAGGGGGTGGAGCCGGTGCTGCACTCCCCTGCTGCCACGGCGGCCGGAACGGTTGCCGGAGAGATCGACGGGTTCTCGGATCAGGCCGTCCGACAGCTGACGGTCGGCCAGGTCCGTCTGCCGCTGTGCCGGATCGTCAGGGCCCGGTGGCTGTTGCCGCCGTCGGGCCCCCTGCCCGCCAGTACCTGGGCGGTCCGCGGAACGGCGGCCGGCCTGTTGGCGTACCCGTCGTGCATCAGGCGGCGGCGCACGAGACGGTGGGCCAGGTCCAGCTCCCGTTGGGCTGGATCGTCACCCCGAAGGTGTTGCCGTTGCCGTTCGGCTTGGCCACCATCACCTGCGAACTCGGGAAGCTGGTGGTGGTGTTCCAGGTCGACAGGACCTTGGCCGGGGACGGCACGTTCATCGTGACGGTCCAGTTGGCGGAGCCGCTGACCGCCACGTCGAGGTTGTAGCGGTCACCCCAGGACTGACCCGCCGACAGGGTCGCGGTGCAGCCTCCGCCACCGGGACCGCCCGAGGTGGAGTCCACCGTGATGTCGGAGCTGCCGCTGCTCTGGTAGCCCTCGGTCGCCAGGATCATGTAGTTCATGGTGCCGAGCTGCATGCCCGCCCGGGACCAGGCGTCGAAGTGGTTGCCGGTGGTGATGGTGCCACCGGTCCGCTTGCTCTGACGGACGCTCCAGTACTGGTTGAAGGTCTTGATCCCCTCGATGGAGGGAGCGTTGTACCGGGTGGTCTGGTAGATGTCGTAGGTGCCACCGTCACTGGTGACGGTGCCCTTGAAGGTGCCGGTGGGTCGGTAGGTCCCCCAGTTGTCGACGATGTAGTACTCGACCAGCGGGTTGGTGGACCAGCCGTAGAGCGTCAGATAGGCGTTCCCGGACGGGTTGAAGCTGCCCGAGTAGGTCACCGAGCGACGGCTGCCGGTGGCCCAGCCCTTGCCGGCCACGAAGTTGCCGGTGTTGCTCCACCGGGTGCTGTAGCGGCTGCCGGCACTCAGGTTCATCGAGACCGAGCCGGGACTGTCGGTCCAGAACGAGTAGTAGTACCCGTTGTCGGTACCGGTCCGATTGGAGGTGACCACGGTGTCGGCGTGGGCTGCGGAGACCGGGAGCATCAGCGCGACCAGCAACGCCAGCGCCAGGGTGCCGGCGTTCCTGACGAACCGTCGGAAACCGCCGGTCCCTTGGGCATGAGTTCGGACGATGGTGTCCATGTGCCTACTTCCTCATCGTGTACGCCGTGGCGTGCGGACAGCGGGGAGCTCCCCGGCCTCGGCTGGATCGCTCAACGCGCCGAAGCAGCACATCAGTTGAGAGCTCCGGGCCGTCGGGGTACCAATGACGACCAGTGTGCCCACTCGTCATCCACTGTCAATACATTCGACACACAAAGCGAAAGATTCGCACTCACCCGGAGAACATTGGGACCGACAACTAGGCAGGCCAGTACCATTCCTGACTGCCTCATGGATGCCTCATCCGCCGGAGCGATCGAATCATCTGGGATGCCGGGATGGAAACCAAATCGAAACTTTCGAAGCTCCACGGCCGGGCCGCCCGACCGCCCCGGCGCGATGCCGGAGAGCTGGGCCAGGCCGGCGGCCCGGTCGCTGCTCCCGGTCCTGGCATCGGTGTGCAAGGTTCTGGACGTCCAGGTACGCACCCTCGACCAGCCGGGCCCGCTGGAAGGTGAAACCCTTCGAGGCCAGGCAGTCTTCACGTGTCGTCCCTCTCGCGAGTCTGACTTGGTGCGTCCCTGCCAGGTGGCCTCGAGGGCGGGCCTACTGCGGCTGGTAGTCGAACCAGTCGAAGTGGACGGTGCCCTCGGCGGCGTACATGCCGATCACCCGGCCGGTGAAGCCGCCGGCCACCTCGGTGGAGAGGTAGCGGCCGCTCAGGGTGCCGAGCCCGGCGAAGGTACCGTCCGGCTCCTCGATGCCGAAACTGAGGTCGTCCGGGCCGGTGCGGGCGTCGCGTGGCGTCTGCGGGCCGGTCCGCAGGCCGAGCACCACGGGGCCGTTGGGCACCTGACGGCGCGCCACCTCCGTCCGCAGCGGGCCGACCCGGGCGAGCAGGCGCACCTCACCGTCGGCGGCCTCCAGCTCGTAGTGGTGCTCCTCGTCCAGCCGGACCACCAGGCCGCCCCGGCCCTCGGCTGGGTCGGCCAGGGTGCGGACGTGGCATTCCAGGTGCTGTTGGCGGCGGCCGACCAGCACCGCGTCCAGGGTGTCCAGCGAGCCCCGGCCGCGCAGGGTCAGCCAGCCGGTGCGCTCCTTGGTGGTGCACAGCCCGTCCGGGCGCTCGCGCAGCGAGATCCAGCGGGGCCCGAGCTCGACCTGGCCGAAGTCGTCCCGGGCCGGTATCTCGGGCCCGGGCTGCAACGGCCAGGCGGGGACGGGCAGTTCGGTGGTGACCTCGCCGACCACCGGCCAGCCGTCCGCCCACTCGACCGGTGCGAGGAAGATCTCCCGGCCGAGCACGTGCCAGCCGGGGGTGCCGCCCTGCGGGCGGACGCCGAGCAGCACCATCCACCAGGAGCCGTCCGGACCCTGCACCAGGTCGGCGTGGCCGGTGTTCTGGACCGCGCGGCCGGTGCCGCGGTGGGTCAGGACCGGGTTGGCCGGGCAGGGCTCGAACGGTCCGGCGGGCGAGGGGCCGCGGGCGATCGAGACGGCGTGGCCGCGCTCGGTGCCGCCCTCGGCGATCATCAGGTACCAGTACTCACCGATCCGGTACAGGTGCGGGGCCTCGGGGGCCACCCCGCCGGTGCCGGACCAGAGCCGGCGCACCTCGCCGGAGGTCTCGCCGGTGCGCGGGTCCAGCCGGACCTGGGAGACCCCGGCCACGGTGCACCAGCAGGTGCCGTCCTCGTCCCAGGCCAGGTCCGGGTCGATGCCCGGCACCCCGGGCGCCCTGGTCGGCTCGGACCACGGGCCGGCCGGGTCGGTGGCACTGAACAGCAGGTTGCCCCCGCCCTCGGCCACGTTGGTGACGATCAGCCAGAACCGGCCGTCGTGGTGGCGCAGCGTCGGCGCGTAGAGGCCGCCGGAGGAGAGCGTGGACGCGGGCAGCCGCAGCTGGCTCGGCCGGTCCAGGGCGTTGCCGATCTGCGTCCAGTTGACCAGGTCTCGGCTGTGGAGGACCGGGATGCCGGGAAAGTATTCGAAGCTGGAGCACACCACGTAGTAGTCGTCACCGACCCGGCAGATGCTCGGATCGGGGTGGAAGCCGGGGATCACGGGGTTGGCGACGGTGCCGCCGGTCTGCTGGCCTGACACCGGATCAGTTCCTCTCGGGGTGCGGTTGGGACGGGTGGCGCCCCGGCCAGGGAGGCGCGGGGCGCCACCCGTCATCACCGGTTCAGCCGAGCGCGCAGGCCACGTTGGCACAGCATCGGCTGACCGGAGCCACCTGCCGGACGTACGGGGAGCTGCGCGCCGCACACCCGAGTGACCGTCAGCGGCTGCACCGGGCGGCCACCCTGCGGCTGACCGACGAGCGCCTCGCCGCCAGGGGTCAGCGGGCGCCGAGCAGGTGCTCCAAGGCCAACTGGTCCAGCTGCTCGAAGGCCATCCCGCGGTCGGCCGCGGCGTCCACGTCGAATCCCTCGAAGGCGGACCGGTCGGCCAGCAGCCCGGCCAGGCCGTCGGCCGCGGTGGGCCGGGCCAGCTCGGGCAGCCGGGACGCGGCGAGCGCGGCCCGCACCTCCGGATCCGCCCGGAAGGCCCGCGAACGCTCGGCCAGCAGCAGGTAGTTGCGCATGCAGGCGGCCGCCGAGGCCCACACGCCGTCGAAGTCCTCGGTGCGCGGCGGCTTGAAGTCGAAGTGCTTCGGGCCGTCGTAGCCGGCGCTCTCCAGCAGGTCGACCAGCCAGAACGCCTGGCGCAGGTCACCGGCGCCGAAGCGGAGGTCCTGGTCGTACTTGATGCCGGACTGGCCGTTCAGGTCGATGTGGAACAGCTTGCCGTGCCAGAGCGCCTGGGCGATGCCGTGCGGGAAGTTCAGCCCGGCCATCTGCTCGTGGCCGACCTCCGGGTTGACGCCGACCCGGTCCGGGCGCTCCAACTCGTTGATGAACGCCAGGGCGTGACCGACCGTCGGCAGCAGGATGTCACCGCGCGGCTCGTTCGGCTTGGGCTCGATGGCGAACCGAAGGTCGTAGTCCTGCGCCTCGACGTACTCGCCGAGCAGGTCGAAGGCCTCCTTCAGCCGGTCGAGTGCGGTGCGCACGTCCTTGGCCGCGCCGGACTCGGCGCCCTCCCGGCCGCCCCAGGCAACGTAGGTCGTGGCGCCGAGCTCGGCCGCCAGGTCGATGTTGCGGATGGTCTTGCGCAGCGCGTAGCGGCGCACGTCGCGATCGTTGGCGGTGAACGCGCCGTCCTTGAAGACCGGGTGGGTGAACAGGTTGGTGGTGGCCATCGGCACCTTCAGGCCGGCGGCGTCCAGCGCCGCGCGGAAGCGCTTGACGGTCTGCTCCCGCTCGGCCTCGCCCGCGCCGAACGGGATCAGGTCGTCGTCGTGGAAGGTCACGCCGTGGGCGCCGAGGGCGGCCAGTCGCTGCACCGTCTCGACCGGGTCGAGCGCGGGCCGGGTGGCGTCGCCGAACGGGTCGCGCCCCTGCCAACCGACGGTCCACAGGCCGAAGGTGAAGCGGTGCGCGGGGGTGGGAACGAGCGGATCGGTGGTCATCGAGCGGCTCCGGATCAGTGCGAGGACTGTTTGTCAGGGCGAAAAACAAACTAGTATGCGGAGCCGTCCGAAGGAAACCCCGCGGGAGGAAACGCATGACCGCTCGGCAGGTCGTCATCGGCATCGACAGCTCCACCCAGTCCACCAAGGCGCTGGCCGTCGACGTGGACTCCGGCGCCGTGCTGGGCCACGGCCGCGCCCCGCACACCGTGAGCACCGGCCCCGGCCGGGAGAGCGATCCCGAGCAGTGGTGGCAGGCCCTGAAGGCGGCCGTCTCCGACACCGGCTGGGCGGACCGCGCGGCCGCCTGCTCGGTGGCCGGCCAGCAGCACGGCCTGGTCACCCTGGACGCGGCCGCCCGGCCGGTGCGCCCGGCCCTGCTCTGGAACGACGTCCGGGCCGCCCCTCAGGCGGCCGCCCTGCGCGCCGAGTTCGGCGCAGCGGAGCTGGCCGCCCGTACCGGCAGCGTGCCCACCGCCGCCTTCACCGCCGCCAAGTGGGCCTGGCTGCGGGCCAACGAGCCGGCGGCCGCCGCCCGCACGGCCGCGGTCCGGCTGCCACACGACTTCCTGACGGAGCGTCTGACCGGCGGGGCGGCCACCGACCGCGGCGACGCCTCGGGCACCGGCTGGTGGGGACCGGACGGCTACGACCAGGACGTCCTCGCCCGGATCGGTCTCGATCCGGCCCTGCTGCCGCCGGTCCTCCCCGCCGGAGCCCGGGCCGGCACCGCCCGCCCCGGCTCGCCGCTGCGCGCGGGCACACCGGTGGCCACCGGCACCGGGGACAACATGGCCGCCGCCCTCGGCCTCGGCCTGACACCCGGTCAGCCGGTGCTCAGCCTCGGCACCTCCGGCACCGTCTACGCCGTCGGCAGCTCCCGGCCCGCCGACCCGAGCGGGACGGTGGCCGGCTTCGCCGACGCGCTGGGCGGCTGGCTGCCACTGGCCTGCACGCTCAACTGCACGCTGGCGGTCGACCGGTTCGCCACCCTGCTCGGCCGCGACCGCGAGCAGGTCGAGGACGGCGGCACCGCCGTGGTCCTCCCCTACCTGGACGGCGAGCGAACCCCCGACCTCCCCGGCGCCTCCGGCCTGGTGCACGGGCTGCGCCACGACACCACAGCGGGCCAGCTGCTCCAGGCCGCCTACGACGGCGCCGTGCACGCCCTGCTGACCGCACTGGCGGACGTGCTGCGCGCCGGCGGCCGGCGCCCGGACGACGACCGGCCGCTGCTGCTGATCGGCGGCGGCGCCCGCGGCCGCGCCTGGCAGCAGACCGTACTCCGGCTGTCCGGCCACCCGGTCCAGGTGCCCGCGGCCGAGGAGCTGGTCGCTCTGGGCGCCGCCGCCCAGGCGGCCGCGCTGCTCACCGGCGAGTCCGCCGACGCCGTCGCCCGGCGCTGGCGGACCGCCGAGGGCCCGGTGCTGGAGCCCGTCCCCCGGGACGAGGCCACGCTCGGGCGGATCGCGGACACCCTGCATCGAGCCGGGGCCCTCCAGCAGGCCGCGCGCGGAGTCTGAGCAGATCGGAGCGGGGAGGCGGCACGTGACGGGGATCGGCGCGGCACTCTCGACGGCCCGTCGCTGCTCGCCGACCCGGCTTCACCCAACGCGGCCCGCGCCACCTCTCCAATCTCCTGGCGGGAGTTGTTAACGCTAACAATCGCCGCGTCAAGCGCGCGGCGGCGAGACGGAACGGTGATCTCCCGACCCTTGACGACCCTTCTGTGAGCGTTAACACTCAGGTACCGCCCCGCCCACACCGCGGCGCGGAACCATCCCTGGAGGAACTGTGCGAAAGCTCTCGATCGGTCTCGCGGCAGCGGGCCTCTCCCTGACCCTGGCCGCCTGCGGCCAGAGCGCCAACGGGGTCGGCGACGCCCCGGCCAAGAGCGGCGACGCCAAGGGCGGCTTGGTCGGCATCGCCATGCCCACCAAGTCCTCCGAGCGCTGGATCAACGACGGCAACAACATCGCCAAGGAGTTCCAGGCCAAGGGCTACAAGACCGACCTCCAGTACGGCGACAACGTGGTGGAGAACCAGGTCTCCCAGCTGGAGAACATGATCACCAAGGGTGCCAAGCTCCTGGTGGTCGCCGCCATCGACGGCTCCTCGCTGACCAACGTGCTGCAGAAGGCCGCAGACGCCAAGATCCCGGTCATCTCCTACGACCGCCTGATCCGCGGCACCAAGAACGTCGACTACTACGCCACCTTCGACAACTTCAAGGTCGGCGTGCTGCAGGGAAGTTACATCGTCGACAAGCTCGGCCTCAAGGACGGCAAGGGCCCGTTCAACATCGAGCTGTTCGCCGGCTCCCCGGACGACAACAACGCCACCTTCTTCTTCAACGGCGCGATGAGCGTACTCAAGCCCTACCTGGACGACAAGAAGCTCGTCGTGCAGAGCGGCCAGACCGCCTTCAACCAGGTCGCCACCCTGCGCTGGGACGGCGGGGTGGCCCAGTCCCGGATGGACAACCTGCTCAGCAAGGCGTACACCGCCGCCCAGGTGGACGCGGTGCTCTCGCCGTACGACGGCATCTCGATCGGCATCCTCTCCTCGCTCAAGGGTGTCGGGTACGGCAGCGCCGGCAAGACCCTCCCGGTGGTCACCGGGCAGGATGCCGAGCTGGCCTCGGTGAAGTCCATCATCGCGGGCGAGCAGACCCAGACCGTCTACAAGGACACCCGCGAACTCGCCAAGGTGGCCGTGCAGATGGGCGACGCGGTGCTGACCGGCGGCAAGCCGGAGGTCAACGACACCACCCAGTACGAGAACGGCGCCAAGACCGTGCCCGCGTACCTGCTGCAGCCGGTCAGCGTGGACAAGGAGAACTACCGCAAGGTGCTGATCGACGGCGGGCAGTACACCGCCGACCAGGTCAAGTAGCCGCCCCACCAAGACCGGTGGTCCCGGGCCTGCCCCAACGGGCCCGGGACCACCCCCGGCGAACGGAACCACCACCATGGCCGGACCCATCCTGGAGATGCGTTCGATCACCAAGACCTTCCCCGGCGTCCTGGCCCTCTCCGACGTCAACCTGAGCGTGGCGCCCGGCGAGGTGCACGCGATCTGCGGCGAGAACGGCGCCGGGAAGTCGACCCTGATGAAGGTGCTCAGCGGCGTCTACCCGCACGGCTCCTACCAGGGCGACATCCTCTTCGAGGGCGAGCCCTGCGAGTTCCGGGACATCCGGGCCAGCGAGCGGCGCGGCATCGTGATCATCCATCAGGAACTCGCCCTCGTGCCCTACCTGTCGATCGCCGAGAACATCTTCCTCGGCAACGAGCACGCCCGGCGCGGCCGGATCGACTGGCACCGGACCCTCACCCACGCCACCGAGCTGCTCCGCCGGGTCGGCCTGCCGGAGCACCCGCAGACCCGGATCGCCGACATCGGGGTGGGCAAGCAGCAACTGGTCGAGATCGCCAAGGCACTGGCCAAGGAGGTCAGACTGCTGATCCTGGACGAGCCGACCGCCGCGCTGAACGACGAGGACAGCCGCCAACTGCTCGACCTGATCCTGGAGCTCAAGGCCCAGGGCATCGCCTGCATCATCATCTCGCACAAGCTCAACGAGATCGCCAGGGTGGCCGACTCGGTGACCATCCTGCGGGACGGCCGGACCATCGAGTCCATCCCGGTCCAGGGCATCAGCGAGGACCGGATCATCCGCGGCATGGTCGGCCGCGACTTGGAGCACCGCTACCCCGAGCGCACCCCCGAGATCGGCGAGGTCGCGCTGGCGATCGAGGACTGGACGGTGCGCCACCCGATCGACCAGCAGCGCAAGGTGGTGGACGGGGCTTCGCTGAACGTCCGACGCGGCGAGATCGTGGGCATCGCCGGCCTGATGGGCGCCGGCCGCACCGAGCTCGCGATGAGCGTGTTCGGCCGCTCCTACGGCCGGTACACCGGTGGCCGGGTGCTGCTGGACGGGCGGGAGATCCGCACCCGTACGGTGCCGGAGGCGATCGGCCACGGCCTCGCCTACGTCACCGAGGACCGCAAGCAGCTCGGGCTCAACCTGATGGACGACATCAGTCGGAACATCTCGCTGAGCGCGCTCGCCAAAGTGGCCCGGCGCGGCTGGGTGAACCGGCACGAGGAGACCAGGGTGGCCGAGCGGTTCCGCGAGGCCATGAACATCAAGGCGCCCTCGGTCTTCGCACAGACCGGCAAGCTCAGCGGCGGCAACCAGCAGAAGGTCGTGCTGAGCAAGTGGATCTTCACCGAGCCCGAGGTGCTGATCCTCGACGAACCGACCCGGGGCATCGACATCGGTGCCAAGGCGGAGATCTACACGGTGATCGCCGACCTGGCCGCCCAGGGACGGGCAGTGCTGGTGATCTCGTCCGAACTACCCGAGCTGCTCGGTCTGTGCGACCGGATCTACACCATGGCCGAGGGCCGGATCACCGGTGAGGTGAGCAGGGCCGAGGCGACCCAGGAATCCCTGATGCGGCTGATGACCCAGACCGCGGACCGACGACACGAGCAGGTGTAAGGCATGGCCCAGATGACCACCGAGATCCCGCAGAAGACCGAACGGCCCGAACCGGTCGGGCTGTTGACCACCGTACTGCGGGGCAACGTCCGCCAGTACGGCATGCTCGGCGCGCTGGCCCTGATCGTGCTGCTGTTCCAGATCTGGACCGACGGCATCCTGCTCCAGCCGTTGAACATCACCAACCTGATCCAGCAGAACGGCTACATCCTCATCCTGGCCATCGGCATGATGATCGTCATCATCGCCGGCCACATCGACCTCTCGGTCGGCTCGCTGGCCGCCTTCGTCGGTGCGGCGTCGGCGGTGATGATGGTCAAGGGCCAGGTGCCGTGGCCGGTGGCGCTGGTCGCGGCGCTGCTGATCGGCGCACTGGCCGGTGCCTGGCAGGGCTTCTGGATCGCCTACATCGGTATCCCGTCGTTCATCGTGACGCTGGCCGGGATGCTGCTGTTCCGCGGCGGCACCCAGATCCTGCTGCAGGGCCAGTCGGTGGCACCGTTCCCGGCCGGGTTCCAGAAGATCAGCAGCGGGTTCCTGCCGCAGGTCGGCCCGCACACCAACTACCACAACCTGACCCTGCTGATCGGCGCGGCCGTGCTGGCCGTGGCGGTGCTCCAGGAGGTCCGCGGACGCCGGCAGGCCGCCTCGTACGGGCTGGTGCTGCTGCCGGCCGGGCTGTTCGCGGCCAAGCTTGCGGCGATCGCGGTGGCGGTGCTGGCCTTCACCCTGCTGCTGGCCAGCTACCACGGGGTGCCGATCGTCCTGCTGATCCTCGGTGCGCTGCTGGTCGGATTCGGCTACCTGATGCGCAACTCGATCCTGGGCCGCCACACCTATGCGATCGGCGGCAACGAGGCGGCGGCCAAGCTCTCCGGCGTGAAGAGCAAGCGGGTGGTCTTCCTGGCCTTCGTCAACATGGGCGTGCTGGCCGCGCTGGCCGGCCTGGTCTTCGCGGCCCGGCTCAACGCGGGCACCCCGCAGGCCGGGATCAACTTCGAGCTGGAGGCCATCGCGGCGGCCTTCATCGGCGGCGCCTCGGCCAGCGGCGGGGTGGGCACGGTGCTCGGCGCGATCATCGGCGGCCTGGTGCTCGGCGTGCTCAACAACGGCATGTCACTGGTCGGTGTCGGCACCGACTACCAGCAGGTGATCAAGGGCCTGGTGCTGCTGGCCGCGGTCGGCTTCGACGTCTACAACAAGCGCAAGGCCGGTTCGTAGGCCCGTCCCACGTGCCGCTGCCCGGCTCCCCCCACGGTGGGGAGCCGGGCAGCGGCGTTCCGTCCGGACGGTCCGTCAGCTCCAGGGGGTGACGCCCTGGAAGGAGCTGTCGGCGCGGAAGGTGTCACTGTCCTGGTAGACGTCCAGGCTCAACTGGTAGTCGTAGTGCCGAAGGTAGCGGCCCGGGTAGTTGTAGGACTCCAGCGAGACCGAGCCGGCCGCCGAGCCGGGGCGCGGGCAGAAGGTGGAGTCGCCCCTGAAGACGGCGGAGCCGTCGTCCGTGCCCAGCCGGAGCTTGAAGTCCCGGTGCCGCAGGTAGCGGCCGTCGGCGGCGCGCAGCGAGTGGCAGTTCGGGTCGGCCAGGCCCGGCAGCACGGTGAACGTGGCGGCCTGTCTGCCGGCAGAGCTGCTGGACGCGGTGACCGCAGCCAGCGATCCGTCCGAACTGACATAGCGGGAGGGGTAGTTCACGGACCGGAGCGATCGGTTGGTGTTCACCGGGAGGGCCGCACCGCCGGGCACGGTCTCCTTGAGGACGGTGAAGTGGCGGGCGAAGCCGCTGAGGCCCGGCAGTTCGGTGGGCGCGGTCCAGGTGTTCAGCCCGTCGTAGCTGTCGCTGTAGTAGTACTTGTGCGCACTGTAACCGTCGTAGTAGATCCGCCAGCCGCCGTTGTCGAGCTGGACCAGGGCCGGGCCTTCCACCCAGTTGCCCCAGCCGGCCCAGTTGTCGGTGCCGGTGAAGGTGTAGGGGCCGCCGAGGCTGGTGGCGGTGGCGTGCTCCAGGTACTTGGTGGTCTCGTTCTTGGTGATGGCGTGGTAGGTCGAACCGGTCCTCACCACGAAGGTGTCGATGTGGTTGCCGGTGATCCCGGCCAGCGGGGTCGGCGAGCTCCAGGACGTCAGAGCGGAATCGGTCGCGGTCAGCCGGTAGGGCAGGAAGTCGGCGCCGGAGGCGGAGGTGGAGAGCGAGACGATCACGTTGACACTGCCGTCGGTGTCGACGTGCCACTCCGGTGCCCAGGTGCGCTGGAGTCCGGCCAGCGGAATGGTGTGGTTGCCGAGGAAGGTCCAGTTCACCCGGTCGGTGCTGGTGGCGAAGCCGATGGTGTTGCCGGACCAGTTGGTGGTGTAGGTGAGGTAGTAGCGGCCGTCGGTGTGCCGGATGATGCTCGGGTCCCGGATCAGGCCCGACGGTGGCGTGTACGCCGAGGACTTGACCAACCGGTAGCCGGTGGCGTCCGGGGAGTCGTAGACGTACATGTTGGACTCGCTGCTGTTGGTGAACGCGGTCATGGTGTACCGGGTGGCACTGCCGACCGGGGGCGCGGCCGCCTCGGCCGGCCCGGCGGGCAGCACGGCCAGGGCCAGGGCTGCCGCTGCGGCCAGGTGACGGAGCTTGGACATGTGGGGGTACTCCTCGGGTACGGGTACGGCCGCGACCTGGCGTCAGGTCGCGGCTGCACGCGGAGCAGGTAGTCGTAGTGGCGCCCCACCGGCGCGGACTACTCCGCCGAGAACCGGTAGACGGTGACCGACTCGTACCGCTCCCCCGGCCGCAGCACGGTGGAGGGGTAGTCCGGGAAGTGCGGGGAGTCGGGGAAGTGCTGGGTCTCCAGGGCGATGCCCGCATAGGCTCGGTAGCGGCTGCCGCCGGGGCCGGCCAGCGAGCCGTCGAAGTGGTTGCCGGTGTAGACCTGGAGGCCGGGCTCGGTGGTCAGGCAGTCCAACCGCCGTCCGCTGCGCGGGTGGTGGAGAGTGGCGGCCGGCCGCAGGCCATCGCCCGGGCGCAGCACCCAGTTGTGGTCGAAGCCGTCCCCCGCCAGCCGGAGCTGCGGGTCGGCGACGGAGATCCGGCCGCCCAGGCCGGCCGCGGTGGTGAGGTCGAACGGGGTGTCCTTGACCGGCTCGGGCGCGCCGAGCGGGATCAGGGCGTGGTCCACCGGCAGGTAGGCGTCGGCCTCGACCCGGAGCAGGTGGTCCAGCACCGGGCCGCTGCCCTCGCCGCCGAGGTTGAAGTAGGCGTGGTTGGTCAGGTTGACCACCGTCGGCGCGTCGGTCCGCGCCTGGTAGGAGATGGTCAACTCGCCGTCCTGATCCAGCAGGTAGCCGACCGTCACGTCCAGCGCCCCGGGGAAGCCCTGGTCGCCGTCGGGGCTGTGCAGCGTGAGCCGGACACCGACCCGTCCGTCCTCCGTCACCGCCTCGCCGCTCCACAGTCGGGTGGCGAAGCCGTCCGGGCCGCCGTGCAGCGTGTGGCCGTTCTGCTGGGCGGCGAGGCGGTGCACGGCGCCGTCCAGCGGTAGCTCACCACCCGCGATCCGGTTCCCGTAACGGCCCACGGTGGCGCCGAAGTAGGCCGCCCCACCCAGCAGTTCGGCCACGGAACTGCCACCGAGCAGCACGTTGGCCCGCCGCCCGTCCCGGTCCGGGGCATGCAGGGACTGCAGCCGGGCGCCCAGGCTGAGCACCTCGGCGGTGACCCCGCCGGCGGTGCCGAAGACCCAACGGTCGATGGTCCGCCCGTCCGGCAGCTCACCGGCGGGGTACTGGTGGATGGTCAGGTCGGTCGTCATGGCGCAGGTTCTCCCTGTGGTGAAACGCCGTGGGGCGGCACCGGGTCCGGTGCCGCCCCGAGGGGATGACGCAGGATCAGAAGCCCTGGGCCAGCCGGTGGTAGGCCTGGTTCCAGCGCAGCTCGCGGGTGAACTGCCGGATGGTGGTGCCGGAGTCGATCAGCACCAGCTCGGTGGCCAGCATCTCGGCCAGGTCGTCGAGCTGCTCGGCGCCCAGCGCGCTGGAGAACACCGTGTGGTGCGGGGCGCCGGCCGCCAGCCAGGCCTCCGCCGAGGTGCGGAAGTCGGGCCTGGGCTTCCAGACCGCGCGGGCGACCGGGAGCCTGGGCAGCGGCTCGGACGGGTCGACCACGTCGATCTCGTTGACGACCAGGCGGAAGCGGTCGCCCATGTCGGCCAGACCGGCCACCACGGCCGGGCCGGGCGCGGCGTCGAAGACCAGCCGGACCGGGTCCTCCCGGCCGCCGATGCCGAGCGGGTGCACCTCGCAGGAGGGGGTGGCGGCGGCGATGCTCGGGCAGACCTCCAGCATGTGCGCGCCGAGGATCAACTCCTGCCCGGGCTCGAGGTGGTAGGTGTAGTCCTCCATGAAGGAGGTACCGCCGGGCAGGCCGGTGGCGGTCACCTTGAGGGTGCGCAGCAGCACCGAGGTCTTCCAGTCGCCCTCGCCGCCGAAGCCGTAGCCGTCGGCCATCAGCCGCTGGACCGCGAGGCCGGGAAGCTGGCGCAGCCCGCCGAGGTCCTCGAAGTTGGTGGTGAAGGCGCGGAAGCCGCCCGCGGTCAGGAAGGTGCGCAGGCCCGCCTCGATCCGGGCCGCGTAGCGCAGGGACTCGTGCCGCTCGCCGCCCGGACGCAGGGCGGGGGCGAGGCGGTAGCTGTCCTCGTACTCCTTCACCAGGTCGCCGACCTCGGCGTCGGAGGCGGCGTCGACCACCTCGACCAGGTCGTTGACGCCGTAGGTGTTGACCGAGACGCCGAACCGGAGCTGGGCCTCGACCTTGTCGCCCTCGGTGACGGCGACATCGCGCATGTTGTCGCCGAACCGGGCCAGCTTGAGGGTGGCCAGCTCGGCCCGGCCGGCCGCCGCGCGGGCCCAGGAGGAGATCCGGGTGGTGGTCACCGGGTCGCTGACGTGCCCGGCGACGGTCTTGCGCGCGACACCGAGGCGGGACTGGATGTAGCCGAACTCGCGGTCGCCGTGGGCGGCCTGGTTCAGGTTCATGAAGTCCATGTCGATGGTGGACCAGGGCAGTGCGACGTTGGCCTGGGTGTGCAGGTGGAGCAGCGGCTTGCGCAGCGCGTCCAGCCCGGCGATCCACATCTTGGCCGGGGAGAAGGTGTGCATCCAGGCGATCAGGCCGATGCACCCGTCGGCCGCGTTGGCCTCCAGGCAGATCCGGCGGATCGCTCCGGCGTCGGTGAGCACCGGCTTCCAGATGACCCTGACGGGCAGCTCAGGGGAGCCGTCCAGCTGCTCGGCGATCCGCCGGGACTGCTCGGCGACCTGACGCAGCGTCTCCTCGCCGTACAGGCCCTGACTGCCGGTGAGGAACCAGACCTCGCGGTCTTCGATCGTCTTCATGGTGGGGCTCCTCACCGGCCGGACTGCTGGCCGTACACGTTCTGGTAGCGGAAGTTGAGACTGTCGATGTCCGCCTGGGCGATCGGCAGGGGTTCGCCCAGCTGGCGGGAGATGTGCACCGTGCGGGCGACGTCCTCACACATCACGGCGGCCTTGACGGCGGCCTTGGCGTCCTTGCCGATGGTGAAGACACCGTGGCTCTTCATCAGCACGGCGGGCGAACGGTGGCCGCGCAGGGTGTCCACGATGCCGCGGCCGATCGAGTCGTCGCCGATCAGGGCGAACGGGCCGATCGGGATCTCGGCGCCGAACTCGTCGGCCATCGCGGTCAGCACGCAGGGCACCGCCTCGCCGCGGGCGGCCCAGGCGCAGGCGTAGGTGGAGTGGGTGTGGACCACTCCCCCGACCTCGGGCAGGTGCCGGTAGACGTAGGCGTGGGCGGCGGTGTCGGAGGAGGGCGAGTGGACGCCCTCGACCACGGTGCCGTCCAGGTCACAGAGGATCATGTTCTCCGGCGACAGCTCGTCGTACGAGACGCCGCTCGGCTTGATCACCATCAGGTCCTCGCCGGGCACCCGGGCGGAGACGTTCCCGGCGGTCCAGACCACCAGGCCGTAGCGCACCAACTCGTGGTGCAGCTCGCTGACCTGACGGCGGACCAGGTCGATCAGGTCGGTCATGATTCCTCGCTGTTCTGCGTCGGAGCGGCCTTCGCCAAGGCGGCGTTGCGGATCCGGCGCAGCCGGTGCAGCTGCTTGTCGGCGGCGGTGCCGAAGTGCTCGTGCAGTTCGCGGTACTCGGCGAACAGCACGTCGTAGCCGTCGGCGCGCTCCGGGTCGGGCCGGTAGGCGGCGCGCTCGACCCGGCCCATCGCGGCGGCGGCGGTGCGCACGTCGGGGTGGGCGCCGGCCGCCACCGCGGCGTGGATCGCCGAGCCCAGCGCCGGGCCCTGGGCGGAGACCGCGAGCGAGATCGGGCGGCGCAGCACGTCGGCGTAGATCTGCATCAGCAGCGGGTTCTTCTTCAGCCCGCCGGTGACGATGAACTCGGTGACCGGGACGCCACCCTGCTCCAGCGCCTCGACGATGGTGCGGGTGCCGAAGGCGGTGGCCTCCAGCAGGGCCCGGTAGACGTCCTCGGGCCGGGTGGCCAGGGTGAGGCCGACGATCACGCCGGAGAGATGGTGGTCGACCAGGGTGGAGCGGTTACCGTTCAACCAGTCCAGGGCGACCAGGCCGTGCCCGCCGACCGGCTGGGTGGCGGCCTTGCGGCTGAGCAGCTGGTGGGCGTCCTCGCCGGTGGCCTCGGCCTCGGCGACGTACTCGGTGGGCATGCCCTGGCTCAGCCACCAGGCGAAGATGTCGCCGACCGCGCTCTGTCCGGCCTCGTAGCCGTAGGCGCCCTCGACGATGCCGCCGTCCACCACGCCGCAGATGCCGGGGACGTCCGCCAGGGTGGCGCCGTTGACCACGTGGCAGGTGGAGGTGCCCATGATGGCCAGCAGCCGGCCGTTCTCGACCGCCTGCGCGGCGGGAGCGGCGACATGGGCGTCGACGTTGCCGGCCGCCACCGCGATGCCCTCGGGCAGGCCGGTCCAGGCGGCGGATTCGGCGGTGAGGCAGCCGACCCGGGAGCCGAGCGGGGAGAGCCGATGGGCCAGCCGGGTGCGGGCGAAGTCGGCGAACTCCGGGTTGAGTGCGGCGAGGTACTCCTCGGAGGGGTACTCGCCGTCCTGGAAGATGCCCTTGTACCCGGCGGTGCAGGTGTTGCGGCTCTCGGCGCCGGTGAGCTGCCAGACGATCCAGTCGGCGGCCTCGATCCAGCGCTCGGTGGCGGCGTAGACGCCCGGGTCCTCCTCCAGCAGCTGGAGGGCCTTGGCGAACTGCCACTCGGCGGAGATCTTCCCGCCGTACCGGGAGATCCACTTCTCGCCGCGCCGGTGGGCGAGTTCGTTGATCCGGTCGGCCTGCTCCTGCGCGGCGTGGTGCTTCCACAGCTTGGGCCAGGCATGCGGGCGGTCGGCCAGCGCGGTCTCGGCCAGCGGGGTGCCGTCGGCGGTGACCGGCAGTACGGTGCAGGCGGTGAAGTCGGTGGCGATGCCGATCACGGTGGCCGGGTCGACACCGGCGGCGGCCAGCGCGGCGGGGACCGCGGTCTGCAGCACCTGACGCCAGTCGGCCGGGTGCTGGAGTGCCCAGTCCGGCGGCAACTGCCGCCCGGTTCCGGGCAGTCGGGTCTCGATCACTCCGTGCCGGTACTCGTGGACGGCGGTGCCCAGCTCCTCGCCGTCGCTGACCCGGACCACCACGGCGCGGCCGGAGAGGGTACCGAAGTCCACGCCGACGACGTGGCGCTCCGGGGAGGAGGAAATTGGTGGCACGTTCATGTCCTTCACGGGAGGAGGGTCCGGTACCGGCCGCCGGGAGGGTCCGCGACGGTGCGGGCCCGGCGGCCGGTCTGCCCGTCCGAACGGACGGGGCCGCGCGGACCGGGCCGGCCGAAGCGGGGTGGACGGCCCGGTGAGCGGGGTCTGGGTACGGCGCTACCAGCGGCGCCGGCGGGCCGTCATGACCCTCTGGAGCACGATGAAGACGAACAGCAGCGCGCCGATCACGATCCTGGTCCACCAGGAGCTGAGCGTGCCCTGGAAGCTGATCACGGTCTGGATCAGGCCGAGCACCAGGACTCCGAGCACGGTGCCGAGCAGGTAGCCGGAGCCGCCGCTCAGCAGGGTGCCGCCGATCACCACGGCCGCGATCGCGTCCAACTCCAGCCCCACCGCGTGGAGTCCGTAGCCGGAGAGCATGTAGAAGGTCATCAGCACGCCACCGAGCGCCGAGCAGAAACCGCTCACGCCGTACACCGCGATCTTGGTGCGGCCGGCCGGCAGGCCCATCAGCATCGCGGACTGCTCACTGCCACCGAGCGCGTACACGTTCCGGCCGAATCTGGTGTGGTGCAGCACGGTGAACCCGGCGGCCACCACCAGCAGGGCGATCAGCACGCTCGGGGAGATGAACAACTCCCCCAGCGGGATGTGGGTCTGGGCCATCGCCGTGTACGTCGGGTCGGTGATCGAGATCGACTCGGTGCTGATGGTGTAGCACAGGCCGCGGGCCAGGAACATGCCCGCCAGCGTCACGATGAACGGCTGGATCTCGAAGGCCTGGATCACCCAGCCCATCGCCAGCCCCGCTCCGGTGCCGGTTGCCAGCACCAAGGGGATCACCAACAGCGGCGGCCAGCCCTGCAGTTGGACCAGCCAGGCGGAGAGCATGGTGGACAGGGCGACCATCGCGCCGACCGACAGGTCGATGCCGCCGGTGAGGATCACGAAGGTCATGCCGACCGCGACCACCAGCAGGAAGCCGTTGTCGATCAGCAGGTTGAGCAGGACCTGCCCGGAGAAGAACCCCTGGTAGTTCAGCGATCCGGCCGCGAACATCACCACCAGCAGCACCGAGGTGACCAGCATGGGGAGTTGGCCCCGGCCACGCCGGGTGAGGGCAGACAGAACAGTGCCGGTACTCATGCGCCGACCTCCAGCTTCTCGGGCGCGGCCGGCAGGGCGCCGTGCCGGGCGCGGGAGCGCCGTCGGGCGGCCTTGGCACGGAAGGCGGGCGACTGGACCAGGCAGACGATGATCACCACGACTGCCTTGAAGACCAGGGTGGTCTCCGGCGGGATGCCGATGGTGTAGACGGTGGTGGACAGGGTCTGGATGACCAGCGCGCCGAGCACCGTGCCGCCGAGCGAGAAGCGGCCGCCGTTCAGCGAGGTGCCGCCGACCACCACGGCCAGGATCGCGTCCAGCTCGATCCACAGGCCGGCGTTGTTGCCGTCCGCACTGGAGACGTTGGAGCTGATCATCAGCCCGGCCAGCGCCGCGCAGAGCGCGCTGACCACGTAGACCAGGCCGATCAGCCGCACCGCCCGGATGCCGACCAGCCGACTGGCCACCGGGTTGCCGCCGACCGACTCCAGCAGCAGCCCGAGCGCGGTGCGCCGGGTGAGCGCCGAGGCCAGCAGCACCACCGCACCGGCCAGCGGCACCGAGAACGGCACGGTGAGCCAGTAGCCGCCGCCGATCAGCTTGTACGGATCGCTGGTGATGGTGATGATCTGACCGTCCGTGATGAGCTGGGCGACGCCGCGCCCGGCGACCATCAGGATCAGCGTGGCGATGATCGGTTGGACGCCGACCCTGGCCACCAGGAGGCCGTTGGCGGTGCCGAGCAGCAGGGCCACGCCGAGCGCGATGCCGACGGCCGTCAGCACGGTGCCCAGGCCACCCGGATCCGGTGACTCACTGATGTGCAGACAGGCCAGCGCGGCGGCGATCGCGACGGTCGAGCCGACCGAGAGGTCGATCCCGCCGGTGGCGATCACCAGGGTCATCCCGAGCGCCACCAGGACCAGCGGGGAACCGAAGTGCAGGATGTCGATCAGGCTGCCGTAGAGGTGGCCGTCCTTCAGCCGGACCGCGAGGAAGTCCGGGGTGAACGCCAGGTTGGCGAGCAGCAGTGCGAGCAGCACCGCGGCGGGCCAGAACAGGCGGTGTCGGGCGATTCGGCTCACAACGCGGCTCCGCTCGCGATGGTCTCCATGATGCGCTCGGGGGTGAGCGTTCCGTCGTTGCGCAGCTGGGCGACCATCCGATGGTCGCGCAGCACGCCGATCCGGTGGCTGAGGCGCAGCACCTCCTCCAGTTCGGCGGAGATGAACAGCACTGACATCCCGTCACCGGCCAGCTTGGCCACCAGCTTCTGGATCTCGGTCTTGGCGCCGATGTCGATGCCTCGGGTCGGCTCGTCCAGGATCAGCAGCTTGGGGTCGGTGATCAGCCAGCGGGCGAGCAGTACCTTCTGCTGGTTGCCACCGCTGAGGTTGCGGATCAGCGCCTCGGGGTTGTTCGGCCGGATGTCCAGGGCGCGGATCCAGCGGATCGCGAGCTCGTCCTGGGCCGAGCGGGAGAGCGGGCGGGTCCAGCCCCGGGCCGCCTGCAGGGCCAGCACGATGTTCTCCCGCACCGTCAACTCGCCGACCAGACCCTCGGTCTTGCGGTTCTCCGAGCAGAACGCGATGCCGTGGTCGATCGCGGCCCGGGGGCTGCGCAGCGCGGCGGGCTCGCCGTCGATCCGGACGGTGCCCTGGTCACTCTGGTCGGCGCCGAACAGCAGCCGGGCCGCCTCGGTCCGGCCGGAGCCCAACAGCCCCGCCAGTCCGACCACTTCGCCCGGCCGGATGGCCAGGTCGTACGGCTCCACCGCGCCCCGGCGGCCCAGGCCCTCGGCGCGCAGGAAGGAGGAGCCGGTGGGCTCGGTGCGAGCGGCGCCGGCCAGCTCGGTCAGCTCGCCGCCGATCATCCGGGAGACCAGCGCGACCTGGCTGAGCTCGCTGGTGAGGTACTCGCCCTCGTGGCGGCCGCCGCGCAGAACGGTCATCCGGTCACAGATCTCGTAGATCTGGTCCAGGAAGTGCGAGACGAACAGGATCGCCACTCCCTGGTCACGCAACCTGCGCATCACGGTGAAGAGCTGGCGCACCTCGTCGCGGTCCAGGCTGGAGGTCGGCTCGTCCAGGATCAGCACCTTGGCGTCGACGTCCACCGCACGGACGATCGCCACCAGCTGTTGGACCGCGATCGAGTGGTCCGACAGCGGGGTGCTGACGTCGATGTCCAGGTCCAGCGCGGCCACCGACTCGGCTGCCCGGCGCCGGAGTTCGGCCCACTGGATCAGACCGAGGCGGCGCGGCTCACGGCCGATGAAGATGTTCTCCGCCACCGACAGGTTCGGGCAGAGGTTGACCTCCTGGTAGACCGTGGAGATCCCGGCCTGCTGGGCCTGGAGCGGCCCACCGATCCGGACCGCCTGCCCGGCGAGGCGGACCTCGCCGCCGTCGGACTCGTACACGCCGGTGAGTACCTTGATCAAGGTCGACTTACCCGCGCCGTTCTCACCCATGAGCGCGTGCACCTCTCCGGGAAAGAGCCGGAGGTCGACCCCGTCCAGTGCCACCACGCCCGGGAACTCCTTGCGGATTCCCCGTACTTCCAGGACCGGCTGCGCTGGCATCCGCTCCTCCTCTCCTGGCCGACGTGCGGGCGGCCCTCCGCCGAGGGCCGCCCGCACGCCGGGCTGTGTCGTTGCGTCGGTACGTCACGCGTCGGTGGTACCGGAGGTGGCTCAGTACTGGCGGGAGGGCAGCGCGGCGGCCGCCTGGTCCTGGGTGAAGACACCCTCGACGGTCTTGATCCGGCGCTCGACGCTCTCGCCCGCCTTGACCTTCTTCACCAGTTCCATCAGCTGGTCACCGAGCAGCGGATTGCACTCGACCACAACGTTGATCTTGCCGGCCGCCATCGCGGTGAAGGCGTCCTTGACGCCGTCGACCGAGATGATCTTGATGTCCTTGCCGGGCGTCTTGCCGGCCTCCTCGATCGCCTGGATCGCCCCGAGGGCCATGTCGTCGTTGTGCGCGTAGAGCACGTCGATCTTCGGCTGGGACTTCAGGAAGGCCTGCATGACCTCCTTGCCCTTGGCGCGGGTGAAGTCACCGGTCTGCGAGGCGACCACCTTGAACTTGGGGTCCGCCTTGACGACGTCACCGAAGCCGGACTTGCGGTCGTTGGCCGGGGCGGAGCCGGTGGTGCCCTGGAGCTCGACGATGTTCACCTGGTCGGTCTTGCCCTGGTACTCCTTGACCAGCCAGTCGCCGGCCTTCTTGCCTTCCTCGACGAAGTCCGAGCCGAGGAAGGTGGCGTAGAGCGACTCGTCCTTGGAGTCCACCGCGCGGTCGGTGAGCACCACCGGGATCTTGGCGTCCTTGGCCTCCTTCAGGACGGTGTCCCAGCCGGACTCGACCACCGGCGAGAAGGCGATCACGTCCACCTTCTGCTGGATGAACGAGCGGATCGCCTTGATCTGGTTCTCCTGCTTCTGCTGCGCGTCGGAGAACTTGAGCGTGATCCCGGCCTTCTTCGCGGCGTCCTGGACCGACTTGGTGTTGGCGGTCCGCCAGTTGCTCTCGGCGCCGACCTGGGAGAAGCCGACGGTGAGCTTGCCGGAGCCACCGCCACCGGCCGCGTCCTTCGAACCGCCGCCGGAGCCGCAGGCGGTGAGGGCGACGGCCATCGCGGTGGCGACCAGGGCCACCGCAGCTCTCTTTGACATGTTCGGGTTCCTCTCGGGTGGGGGCGCTGGGACGGGGTGGCGAGCACCGCGCCCTGCTGAGGGAATTGTTAACGCTAACAATTGGCTGCGACAAGAGGTAACTCGGGCGTTACCCAATCTTGACCGGCCGCGCGCCTGCCGATGGCAGGGCACCGGGAGGGCATGGGCCTGACGAACTCGAACAGGTCAGCGGCGCAAGCCGATCGGGGCCTGTTCAGGCGAGGAGCGCGGCCGGGGTCAGCGGCGGCGGGCCGGGCCGCTGCTACGGCGGAGCACCAGCTCCGGCGAGATCAGCGCGTGCTCACGGGCACCCGAGGACGCCGCCCCGGAGACCTGGTCGACCAACAACTCCAGTGCTCGGCGCCCCAGTTCGGCGAAGTCCTGGCGGACCGTGGTGAGCGGCGGAGTGAAGTACGCCGCCTCGTGGACGTCGTCGAAACCGACCACCGAGACCTCTCCCGGCACCGCACGCCCGGCCTCGTGCATCGCCCGGAGCAGCCCCAGCGCCATGTGGTCGTTGGCACAGAACACCGCACTGACACCGGACTCGCCGGCCAGCCGCAGACCCGCCTGGTAGCCGGAGCGGGCACTCCAGTCCCCACTGCGCACCTCGGGTGCCGTGGCCCCGGCCGCCTCCAGCGTCTGCCGCCAGCCGCCCTCCCGGTCCTGGCTCTCCAGCCACCCGCCCGGCCCGGCCACGTGGTGCACCGTCTCATGCCCGAGGTCGAGCAGGTGACGGGTGGCCTCCGCGGCACCGAGCCGGTTGTCCACCGACACTGTCGGCACCCTGCTCTGCCGCCCCGACCCGACCGCCACCACCGGCACCGAACTGGACAGTCTCGCCACCGAACTGACGGCGGAGATCTGCGGGGCGATCACCACCACACCCTCCACGCCCTGGTCCCGCAACCGGTCCACCGCCTCCTGCACCGAGCGGCTGTCCAGCGAGCGCAGGCTCGCAACGCTCACGAAGTACCCGGCACTGCGAGCCGCCTGCTCGATCCCGTCCAGCATCGAGGCGGGACCGTAGAGGGTCGAGTCGAAGCTCACCACCCCGAGCGTCTGGGAGCGCTTGGTGACCAACGCTCGGGCCGCCGAGTTCGGCCGGTAGTCCAGCTCGCGAATGGCCGCCAGCACCCGCTCCCGGGTGTCGGGCCGCACGTGCGGAGCACCGTTGAGCACCCGGGACACCGTCTGGTGCGAGACGCCGGCCAGCTTCGCCACATCAGCCATCACGGGCTGGCGGACCTCGGCGCTATCGGTTCCCACGTACGTCCCCTCGGTGGTGCCAGCGGCCTGGCCGGCGCGCCTGCTGGTTTTCGGACGAGTGTAGTTGTTGTTCACGCTCACGGACCGCACGGGCGACCAGGTCGCTCGCGGAGCGCGCCGGTACCGCGGGCCGCCGTGAACCGGGAAACCGTGCTGCGCCCCTGCTTGAGGTGCGGCACGTCGCGCTTCGTACGTCGCGGTGCGGACGCGCGGCGCCGGCCTCGGCTCCGGGTGGGACCGGGCCCGCCGACTCAGGGGGTCAGGTGAGTTCCGCGAGCAGCTCCGGCCCGGACCAGCTGCGGGCCGCGCCGGGGCCGACGGCTTCGGCCCGGCGGACCAGTTCGATCAGCCGGGCGTTGGCCGGGGCCGGGAGGCCGTGGCGTCCGGCGAGGGCGACGACCTCGCCCTGGAGGGTGCCGACCTCGGTGGGGCGTCCGCGTCGGAGGTCCTCCCACATCGAGGAGCGGGCCTGGGCGTCGATCCGGAGGCCGGCGCGGGCGAGCCGGCGGAAGAGACCGTCGGGCAGCCGGAGCAGCCCGGGCATCCGCCGGGGCGGGATGGCGCCGAGCCGGGCCACCCCGATACCCTCGGCGTCGAACGCGGCCAGCGCCTCCTGCTGGCAGAGCGCGAGGCAGCTGCGGTACGCGCGCTGTCCGAGCTGGTCGCGCAGAGGCAGACCGGAGAGCGCGTTGAGCGCGTTGTTCAGGTTCATCAGCAGCTTCGCCGCCTGGACGGCGGCCATGTCGTGACGCAGCGTCAGCCGCAGCCCGGCGCTCCGGGCGACGGCGGCCAGCGGGACAGCCCCCGGCGAGTCGTCCAGCGTCAACGACCCGCCGCTGCCCTGGTGGAACGCGGCGGGTCCGGTGCGCAGCACGTTGTACGGGACCATGCCCGCCAGCACCCGGTGCCCGGCGAGTCCGGTGAGTTCGGCGAGTTCGGCACGCAGCAACTCCGGGTTGTGCAGACCGTTCTGGAAGCTGACCACCACCGTGGCCGGCCCGAGGTGCGGGGCCAGCTCCCGGGCGGCGGCGACGGTGTCGGTGGACTTCACGGTGACCAGTACGTAGTCGGCGCCGGCCGCCGCACTCGCGTCGGTGGCGAGCCGCAGGTCGCGGAGTTCGCGCCGTTCGCTGCCGGGCCCGGTCAGGGTCAGTCCGTGCTTCTCGATCTCCGCCATCGCGTTGGGTCGCCCGATCAGGGTGACGTCGGCGGTGGCGGCGAGCCGGCCGCCCAGGTGGCAGCCGATGCTGCCGGCGCCGAGCACCGCGATCCGCAGCCTCGGATGCGGATGCGGCCGGTCCGAGCTTCTGGTCACAGCGGTTCCTTCGGAACGGGGAGAACGGAGGCAGGTCAGTCGAACAGGTCCGGGTCCGACGCGACGATCTGGTCCCACAGCGGCCGGGCCTGGAACCAGCCTGCCAGGTGGCTCCCGATCTGGCCCCGGGTGGTCAGCGCGGTCTCCTGGTCGATCAGCCGGGGCTCCCCGGCGGCCATCGCCAGCAGCTGGGCCTGGCAGGAGCGTTCCATGGTGACGAACCACCAGACCGCCTCGGCCACCGACTGCCCGACCGTGAGCAGCCCGTGGTTCTGCAGGATCACGGCCTTGTGGCTGCCGAGCGCGGCGGCGATCCGCTTGCCCTCCTCGGTCTCGTTGACCACGCCCCGGTAGTCGCTGTAGACGGCGTGGTCCTCGAAGAAGGCGCAGGCGTCCTGGGTGATCGGGGCCAGCGGGATGCCCAGGCTGGAGAACGCCTTGCCATGCAGCGAGTGCGAGTGGGCGGCGGCCACCGCGTCCGGGCGGGCGGCGTGCACCTGGGAGTGGATGACGAAGGCGGCCCGGTTCACCGGCCGATCGCCGTGCAGCACCGCGCCGTCGTGGTCGACCAGGATCAGGTCGGAGGCCCTGATCTGGCTGAAGGCCATGCCGAAGGGGTTCACCCAGAACTGCGCCGGGTGCTCCGGGTCGCGGACGGTGATGTGCCCGGCGACCCCTTCGGAGAAGCCGAACTTGCCGAACAGCCGGAAGCCGGCCGCGAGTTGCTCCTTGCGGTACCGGCGCTCGGCCTCCACCGTGTCGAAGGTCGGCGGCATCGGCAGGGTGACACCGGCCTGGACCAGGCCGGCCGCGGCCAGGTCGGAGGGCGGGGTGCTCATGGCGGGCTCCAGGGGTCGGCGACGGTGCGGACACCCAAAAGATACGGAGATGTATCGGATACGTCCATGCATCCGATGGGATCCGTCTCCGATCCGGAAGCTAGGGTGAAGGCCGATGATGAAGGAGTCCCGATGCCCAAGGGTGTGACCAAGCGCCGCCCCCGCACCCGCGCCGCCCTGCTGCGGGCCGCGCTGGCGACCTTCGCGGCGCACGGGTTCCACGCCTCCACGATCGAGCAGATCTGCGAGGCGGCCGGCTACACCCGAGGGGCGTTCTACTCCAACTTCGGCAGCAAGGACGAACTGTTCCTGGCGCTCTTCGACGACCACAGCGCACGGATCGTCAGCCGGATCGCCGAGTTGATCGACGCCGCCACCGCCGAGGAGTTCACCCTCCAGGACGTCGCCGACGCGCTCTCCGACATCGAGCCGGCCGAGCGCGACTGGTACCTCGTCAGCACCGAGTTCACCCTGCACGCCATCCGCAACCCCCACGCCGCCCGGGCCCTCGCCGAGCACGACGCCCGGCTGCGCGCCGAGATCGCCCGCGGCCTGCGCGAACAGCTCACCCGGGCCGGCCGCGCCCTCACCGTGGACGCCGACGAACTGGCCCGCCTGCTCATCGCCATCCGCGAGGGCGGCCTGGCCCAGAGCTACGTCGAACCGGACCGACTGCCGCCGGGTCGGCTCGAACGCCGGTTCCTGGTCCCGCTGTTGACAGCGCTGACCACCGATCTCGGCTAGCCCTCGGGACTCCTCGGCACCACCCGACGATCCGTCAGGAAGAGGACCGGGGCCTGACCCACCGTCCACCCGTCGGCCCGCCCCCTGCGCGGGGCGGGCCGTCCCGGTCAGTCCAGCGTCTGGGTGAGCTCGCTGCGGGTCGCGGTGTGCACGACCCGGCCGCGCGCTCCGTTGACGATCGGCAGGAACGGCGGGACGTGCCCGCACTCGACGTCGGCGATGATCGGGACACCCAGCACGCCGAGCGCGTCCAGCACGGCCTGGTGCTGCGTCAGTGACCGGCCGTCGGGCGCGGAGGTCCGGCCGACCAGGATCGCGTTCGCCCGGTCGAAGAAGCCCGCCAGCCTCATGCCGTGCAGGTTCCGGCAGATCGTGTAGGCGTTGTCCTCCCCGGCCTCGACATAGACCAGCAGCCCCTCCGGCGCGTGCTCGCGGGCGAACGCCGTGGTGTCGCCGTAGGGCGTCCCGGCCAGGTTGCACAGCGTCTCGACGCAGCCCCCGATCAGGCGGCCCTCGATCTCCACGTCGCCGTCACCGTCCAGCCTGGTCCACCGGCCGACGGCGTCCAGCGAGAGCTCGCGCACCTCCGGGTCGGCCGCGAAGTCGTCCCAGCCCGAGCTGCGGTGGCGTTCCGGCGGGGTCTGGGTGAACCGGTGCCCGGTCGGCGCCGCGGTGATGTCCAGCCAGGAGGCGAGCCCTTCGGGTACCCGGTAGGGCGTGTCCATCAGGTTGGTGCCGTGCACGGTCGCGATGCCGGTGAGGAGGGTCAGCGGCGTCATGACGGTCGACAGGTCGGAGTAGCCCACCAACCAGGTCGGCTCCGCGTCCCGCAGGCGGTCCCAGTCCAGCAGCGGCAGCAGGTCGATCGCCGTCTCCCCGCCCCACGGCGGCACCACGGCCGCGATGCCGGGATCGGTCAGCATCGCCATCAGCTCGTTCGCGCGATCGGCCGCGGGCGCGCTCACGTGACCGGTCCCGTCCATGCAGCGGCCGACCACCACCTCGTACCCGCGCGCCTCCACCTCACGGATCGCCACGTCGAGCCGCCCGCGCAGCTCCTTCGCCACTCCGCTGGACGGAGAGGTGATGCCGACACGGTCACGGGGGCGCAGGGGGCGCGGGTATCGAACTGACATGGCCCGGAGTCTGGCAGGCGCCACCGCACCCCGGCAACGAATTACCAGCTCAGCCCGGTACGGCGCAGCCGCGCCCAACTGAGCTGACACCACGTCGGCGGCCCTGCCCCGATAATCCGAGCGGCGGGTCACCCGGGTCTGCCAAGATCGGCGGATGGGCATGCTGGACGGGGTGGCAGGCAGGGTGGCGGGCGGGGCGACCGTGGAGTTCCGGCCGACCGGATCCTCGATGGTCCCGCTGATCCGCAGTCGGCAGCAGGTGGTGGTCGCGCCGGTCGACCCGTCGAAGCTGGAGACCGGCGACATCGTCCTCGCCCGGGTCGCCGGGACGGTGTACCTGCATCTGGTGTCCGCCCTGGACCCGGCCAGGCGGCGGGTGCAGATCAGCAACAACCGCGGCCGGGTGAACGGTTGGACCGGTCACGACCGGGTCTTCGGCATCTGCACGTCGGTGGACGGCGTCGCCCGCCCCGGCGCGGCGGGCAAGTCCCCTGCGGCGTCGGGGCGATAGGCCCCGCCCGGCGGGGTGGGCAGCACCCCGCCGGGTCCGACCGGTCGGCCGTCCGGGCTACTTGCTCACCGCGAACCGCATCAGGTCCTTCTCGTCCCCCTGCTTGATCTTGCCGGTCTCGTTGATCACCTGCAGCTTCCAGCTCCCGCCGACCCGCATCGCCTTGGCCACGGCGCAGCCGTTGTCGTTGGTGAGCATGCTGGGCCAGATGTCGGCGACCTGCTGGCTGCTGCCGCCGGTCGCGTCGTACACCTTGAAGCTGATGTTGCGGGCGTTCTGGAACGCGCTGCGCTTCTTGTACGCGGCGGCGATGAACACGATGGAGGTGATGTTCTCCGGGACCCGCGAGAAGTCGACGGTGACCGTCTCGTCGTCGCCGTCACCGTGACCGGTCTGGTTGTCCCCACTGTGTATCAACCCACCGTTGCCCAGCGGGTCCAGGGAGTCCAGCCCGGCCAGCCGGACCGGCTCCGCGCCCTGCATCGCGATGGCGATCAGGTCGAGGTCGGTGCCGGCCTTCTGCCGGAGCTTGCCGATCAGGCCGCCGCTGCTGCCGACCGTCGGGTCCCAGGAGACGCCGATGGACAGGTGGGTCACCCCGTCGAGATCCGCCGGGCCGTCTTCCTTCTTCAAAGTGATCATGCGTGATCCTCTCGGTGGTGATCTGCTTCCCCCGAGTCTGCCTGATCACTCCTCCCTCCCCGCGCCGACCCGCCCCCGTCAACTGCGGCGCAGGTCGGAGCCCGTCCGCGCGTTCGAAACCCTTCCGTGTGACGACCGACACCCGCAGGCATGGACCGGTCGGCAGCGGGCAGGAGCCGATCATGAAAGACAGCCTCACCGTCGGTGTCCTCGGCACCGGGATCATGGGGGCCGCGATGGCCCGCAACCTGCTCCGGTCCGGACACACCGTGCACGCCTGGAACCGCACCCGGGCCAGGGCCGAACCGCTGGCCGCCGACGGCGCCCTGATCGCCGACACCCCCGCCGACGCCGTCCGGGACGCGGACGTCGTGCTCACCATGCTGCTCGACGGCCCCGCCGTGCTCGACGCCCTCCGGGCCGCGGCACCCGCGCTGCGCCCCGGGACGGCCTGGGTGCAGTCGACGACCGTCGGGATCACGGACGTCGGCGAACTGGCCGACCTCGCCCGGCAGTACCGGCTGCGCTTCTTCGACGCACCCGTGCTCGGCACCCGCGAACCGGCCGAGGCCGGGCAGTTGACCGTCCTCGCCGCCGGACCGTCCGAGGCCCGGGCGGCCGTGACACCGGTGCTCGACGCGGTCGGCGCCCGCACCCTGTGGACCGGCGAGGACGGTGCGGACGGCAGCGCCACCCGCCTCAAGCTGGTCGCCAACAGCTGGGTGCTCGCGGCCACCGTCGCGACCGGCGAGCTACTGGCGCTCGCCAAGGGCCTCGGCGTGGACCCGCAGGATTTCTTCGACCTCGTCGCGGGCGGCCCGCTCGACCTGGGCTACCTGCGGGCCAAAGCCGCCCTGGTCCTGGAGGACCGGCTCTCCCCCGCCTCCTTCACGGTCACCACCGCCGCCAAGGACGCCCGCCTGATCGTCGAGGCCGGGCGGGAGCACGGCGTCCGCCTCGACCTGGCCGCCGCCGGCGCCGACCGGTTCGGCCGCGCCGCCGCCCAGGGCCACGGCGAGGAGGACATGGCCGCCGCGTACTTCGCCAGCTTCGACGGCCCCCCGGCGCGCTGACCCGGTCGGTGACCGCCGGCCGCGTCTTCCCGTGTTGAGCGGTTGTTCATCGAACGACGATCGCCCGCTGGGACGGTGGACCGGACGTACCCGCACCGAGAGAAGACCGGTACCACCATGCACCTGGGACTCGCCGTTCCGCAGTACGGCCGTTTCGCCGACCCGAGGCTCTCCGCGCAGGTCTCCGCCGTCGCCGAGGAGATCGGCTACCACAGCCTCTGGGTCGGCGACCGGCTGCTCACCCCGGTCGCCCCGATCACCCCCTACCCGGGTGGTGACGGGACGTTCCCGGCCGAGCACCAGGTCTTCCTGGACCCGCTGACCACGCTGACCGTGGCCGCCGGCGCGACCGAGCGGGTCCGGCTGGGCAGCAGCACGCTGAACGCCTTCTGGCAGCCGCCGGTGGTGCTGGCCCGCGCGCTGACCGCGATCGACCTGGTCAGCGCGGGCCGGCTGGACGTCGGGCTCGGCCTGGGCTGGTCCGCCGACGAGTACCTGGCCGCCGGGGTGCCCTGGCAGGGGCGGGGTGCCCGGCTGGAGGAGACCCTGGACATCCTGGAACGGGTCTGGGCCGACACCGGCACCGTCCGCCACAACGGACCGCTGTGGACCGTGCCGGAGTCCGTGATGCTGCCCAAGCCGGTCCAGCGTCCCCGGCCGCCGCTGCTGCTGGGCGGCTTCGGCGACGCCGCCCTGGCCCGGGTCGGACGGCGCGCCGACGGCTGGCTGGCCGGCCCGCTGCCGGTCCCGCCGGTCGCGCGGATGTGGCGCACCGTCAGGCAGCACGCCGAGGAGGCCGGGCGCGACCCGGACGCCCTGCGCCTGGTCCTCCGGGTGAACCCCGAGATCACCGCGGAACCCGTGCCGGACGACCAGGTGCCCCGGCGCGGCACCCTGGACCAGCTGGTCGACCACCTCACCGTGGCGATCGTGACCACCGGCGCGGAACCGCTGATCGACCTGCACTTCGCGGCCCAGGACGCCGACCACTACGCCGATCTGGCCGACGCCCTGTACCACCTGCTGCACCAGCGCATCGGGTGACGGTGTCAGTGCCGCCGACGGCGCGAGGCGACCACGAACAGGACGCCGAGCCCTAGACCGGCCACCGCGAACAGGGTGCCGAGCAGGGTGGTCGCACCGGTGTCGGGCAGGTGCCCGTCCCGGCCGCCGTCGGGCGTGGCGGTGGGGCTGGGCGAAGGCGTCGGGTCGGTGGTCGGGCTCGGGTCGGGGCTGGGGGCCGGGCTCGGCGTCGGGCTGGGTTCGATCACCGGGACCACCACCACGCAGGCCGGATCGGTGCTGCCCGGGAGGCAGTTGCCGCCGGTCCGGTCCGCCGTGACGGTGTTGCGCAGGTTGTGGTTCCCGGTGCCGCCGGTGTACACGGTGACGCTGTAGGTCACCACCGCCTGCTGCCCGGGAGCCAGGTCCCCGGTCCAGCTGAGGACGGTGGGACGGTAGCCGGCGTGGCCGGTACCGGCGGTCTCGTCGCTGTTGAACGAGGCGTCGTCCAGCAGCCCGACGAGGTCGTCCCTGACCTCCAGTGAACCGATCGGCACCGTACCGGTGTTGGTGATCTCCAGCCGGTAGCCGACCCGGTCGCCGGGCCCGGCCACGGTCCGGTCGGCGGTCTTGACGATCCGGTAGGCCGGGGCGGCGAGCACCGTGTTGCGCACGGTGTTGCTGGTGCGCTGCTGGGTCCGGCCGGTCTGCTGCCCCGCGAAGGACAGCCGGGCGGTGTCGTCCAGCTTGGTCCCGACGGCGGTCGAGGGGTCCACCACGGCCCGGAAGGCGAGGGTGGCCGAGGCCCCGGCGGCCAGGTCGGCGGCCGTACAGGTGACCACCTGGCCGGCCGCCGAGCAGGCCGGGTTGGAGCCCGCCACGAAGGCGGTGCCGGTCGGCAGGGTGTCGGTCAGCGTGACGGCGGTCGCGGTGTCCAGGTCGTTGCTGGTGCCGTCCTTGCGGGCGTTGGTGAGGGTGAAGGTGTAGGTGATCTCGCCGCCCGCCTCGACGTTGCCGGGCGGGTTGTCGTCCGTGCGGCCCGGCGGGGTGTTGGCCTTGACGATCTGCAGGTCCGGCTCGACCGCCTCCAGCGCCAGCCAGACGAACTGCGGGTGCAGGGCGTCGCCCTCGCCGGTGATCCGCAGCACCGCCTGGCTGCTGCCCGCCGGGATCTTGCCGGTGACGTCGATCATGCGGGCGTCGTAGCCGAGGTTGTTCACCGGGCTGGGGTCACGGTCCGTCAGGTTCGTACCGGTGCCGTCGGCGGCGACCCGGTCGATCCGGCCGGTGAACGCGTTGTCGCCGACCACCGTGCCGCTCGGGGTCGGCATCAGCAGCTTCTGCAGCGAGCCGACGTCCGCACCGACCTCCAGCGAGTCGCCCGCGATCGGGGTGTCGCCGTCACCGACGCCGACACCCATGGTGGCGGCGGGCGCCCGCCCGGCGGGGGTACGGATGCCGGTCAGGGTGAGCGTGGCGGTCGGGTTGGGCGGGCGGACCAGCTGGTAGCCGTCCCAGACCTGGAGGTAGCGCAGCGGCTCGGCCGGGTTCTCGTACGCGACCACCAGCGACCAACCGCCCCAGCAGCCGACGTTCTGACCGCCGAAGTCGGCGGTGGAGGAACGTCCCTGGCAGGCCTGGAGGTCGGCGACCGTGTACGAGCCGCCGCCGGCCGCCTGCACCAGCGCGGTGACGTCCTTCACCCCGGCGTGTGCCGTGATCGGCTTGGGCGGGGTGCCGCCGGTCTGCTGGTCGAACCAGTCGTAGGTGTCGGCGGTGAGCCGCTGGTAGCCGCTCGCACCGGGCACCTTCAGCTCGACCTGGTCGGCCTTGCCCGCGTCGCCCGAGGTGGAGGTGACGCTGGTGCCGTCCGGGTTGAGCTGCCAGTACAGCCGGGCGGACCGGACGGTGGAGCCGGCCGGGATGGTGAGGGTGGCGGCGGACGCGGTGTTGCCGGGCGCGGCCGGGTCGCTCTTCACCCACTTGGTGCGGCCGTTGTTGTAGCTGTTGTCGTTGCAGTCGTCACCCTGGCTGTCGTCGCAGGCCAGCACCGAGTTGGACGCCATGGTGAGGTTGCCGTGGGTCAGCACCGTGAAGGCCGGGTCAGGACCGATCGGCCGCTGGGTGCCGGCTCCCCTGACCGCCGACACCCGCTCGGCCGCAGGAGCGGGGGCGGCGGCCAGCAGTGCGGCCACCGCCAGCAGCGAACCGGCGACGGCGGACGCCCGTCTGATCTGCATGGACTGCCTTTCGGGTGCTGACCTGCGCGGACCTGGTGAGGCGCTGCACCGACGGCGCTCATCCGCGCCACGGGCAGGCCGACGCTAACGGCGCGGCGCGGCCGCACCGGTGGGGCGCACCGTGACCATCGAATGCTGATCACACGAACGGAGCAGTGTGACGGTCCGTCAGTACCTGCCGGTGCGGGTCGGAACCACTGGACCGTGGGTCCGGTCGGGTCTGCTGCGCTGTGCGGGTGGACTCCGCCCGTCGGGCCGCACCGCTCCGGCCCGCTGCGGCCCGGCGGGTGATCCGATGGTCGCCACCCCACCAGCCCGACCCGTGGAGCCGCCCGCATGGTCCGACCCTCCGCACTCCTGTTCCCCGCCACCGCACTGGCCGTGGTCCTCGCCAGCGCCGCCGCACCGGCCCGGGCCGAGGACGGCCCGACCCCCCGGCCCGAGCTGTCGATCTCGCTCGACGACGGCCAGGACCGGGCCCATGCCGGAGAGCGGGTCACCTGGACCGTCACCCTGCACAACCACGGCGACCGGCCGGTCACCGGCCTCCGGATCGAACAGGTGCTGCCCGCCGGGGCCCGCCCGGCCGGGGGCTCCTCCGAGACCGTCACCCCGACCGGCGCGGCGATCTGGCGGGACGTCACCCTCGGACCCCGCACCGCCAGGTCGCTGCAGGTCGCGGCGGACCTCGGCGCCACCGGGGACACCGCGCTGCACTCCGCCAGCGTCGTCTGCGCCTACCGGGGCGACGACGCCGCACCGCTGGTCTGCGCCGACGACCTCGGCCTGCTGCCCGCCGGCGAGCGCGCCCTCGCCGCCGAGGACTCGCCCCCGTCGCTGCCGTGGCTGCCCGCCGTCGCCACCGCCGTGCTGGCAGCGGTCGGCGCGGTCCTGATCGCCGTCCGACGCCGGGACCGGGCCGACCCGCCGGAGCCGACCGGGACCTGACGCGATCGCCCCGGCCCGGCCCGGCGTTTCGCCGTGCACGGCCCCGCCGGCTGAGCGACCGTGGACCCGATCCGATCCGCCCGCGCGCTCCGAGGGGAACTCTCCGTGAACTGGACACTCGAAGTCATCCCGGTCCCGGTCACCGACCTGGACCGGGCGAAGGAGTTCTACGCCGACCGGGCCGGCTTCGGGGTCGACCTGGACGACGAGGTCGCGCCGGGCGTGCGCATCATCCAGCTGACCCCGCCCGGCTCCCGCTGTTCGATCGCGATGCTCCAGGGAATGCCCGCCGCCCCGGGTACGAAGGCCATGGCCCCCGGCACCCTCCAGGGCCTCCAGCTCTGCGTCACCGACATCGAGGCCGCCCGCGCGGCCCTGGTGGACCGGGGCGTGGACGTCTCCCCGATCCGCCACATCGGCGCCACCGGCTGGGAGGACGGCAAGGGCGAGACCTGGAACTCCTTCATGACCTTCGAGGACCCGGACGGCAACGGCTGGGTGGTCCAGGAGGCCCCGTCCGAACTCTCCGAACGCTGACCGGCCCGACGCGGCGTCAGTTGTTGATGAGGCCGAACATCTCGTTGCTCACGTACGCGATGTACGGGTAGAGGATGCCCTTGTAGCCCCGGCCGTCGCCGCCGGCCATGTTCAGGGCGAGCGAGTTGGCGCCCTGCCCGGAGTTCCGGTGGTCCTCGAGCACGAATCCCCTGGGGGTCTCGAACAGGTCCCAGGCGCTGTCGGGGTTGGTGGTGCCGCAGTAGTACAGCCGGATGGTGTCGCCACTGCGGTGGTTCCCCTCCCAGTCGTTGAGGCAGAGCCCGGGGCTCTGGGCCGACTGGACCTGGTAGTGGCCACCGAGGTCGCCGGTCCAGACCAGGTTGAACCGCTGCGCGGCGTTGCCGTTGCAGTCCCACTGTTCGAGCTGGGTGCCGACCGAGTAGACGGCACCCGTGATGTCGAGACACAGTCCGTTCGCGAACTGGATCGTCTTGTCGTTGATGCTCCAGGTGTACCTGGTGTCCGCGTGAGCACTGGACGCGCCGAGCAGACTCGCCCCGAGGACGACGGCGCTTGCCACCACCGTGGAGACCGAACGACGGACCGGAAGAGAAATGCGCATATCCCCCACCTTGACATGGACACTCAGAAGTTGACATGGACAATATCATTCACGGTCACCCGCCGCCGATCGCGTCGAGCACACGCAGGGCCGATTCCGGCAGGGTGACGGCGGCGGCCGCGATGTTCTCGTGCAGGTGGGCGATCGAGGAGGTGCCGGGGATCAGCAGGATGCCCGGCGAGCGGTGCAGCAGCCAGGCCAGCGCCACCTGGCGGGCCGTGCTGCCCAGTTCGCGGGCGACCGCGTCCAACGCCTCGGCCTGGACCGGGCGGAGGCCGCCCAGCGGACAGAACGGCACGTAGGCGATGCCCTGTTCGGCGCACCGGTCGACCAGCGCGTCGTCCGCCCGGGAGGCCACGTTGTAGTGGTTCTGCACGGTGCTCACCGGGGCGATCCCCTGGGCCGCCCGGACCTGCTCGGCGCTGACGTTGCTCACCCCCAGGTGCCGGATCAGACCCTGGTCGCGCAGCTCGGCGAGCACCCGGAACGGCCCCGCCAGGTCGGCGGCGGCCCGGGTGCCGGTCATCCGCAGGTTGACCAGGTCCAGCACCGGCAGGTCCAGGCGCTCCAGGTTGTCGTGCACGGCCCGGACCAGCTCCTCCGCCGACACGGCGGCCGGCCAGGCCCGGTCGGCCGTACGGCGGGCGCCGACCTTGGTCACGATCCGCAGCCGCGCCGGATAGGGGTGCAGCGCCTCCCGGATCAACTCGTTGACCACGTACGGGCCGTAGTAGTCGCTGGTGTCGAGGTGGGTGATCCCCGCCGCCACCACGGCCCGCAGGACGGCCAGGGCCCCGTCCCGGTCGGGCGGCGGCCCCCACACCCCCGGGCCCGCCAGTTGCATCGCCCCGTACCCGATCCGGGTCAGCTCCAGATCGCCGGACTTCCAGGTACCCGCTGCGGTGATCGTCTCCAAGGTCATGTCGGCATGCTCACGGACTTGTACGCTGACGGCCATTCATTCACCCCTACCTGAATCCTCGGGAGTGTCACGTGGCGGAGCTGGCGTTCTCGGCGGGCGACCTGGCCCGGGTACGGTTCGCCGTCTCGCCGATGTGGGAGGTCGGCACCAGCTACCGGTCGCTGCGCTCCGGCACCGCGCACCCGGTGCACCGGACCTGGGCCGAACAGGTGCGGCCCCGGCTGGCGACGGCGGGCCTGGACCGGGGCTGGTTGGCCGAGCTGGTCCCGCGCCACGGCTACGTACCCGACTTCCTCAACCCGGCGCCCACCGGCCCCGCCCCCACGCTGGCCCAGGAGTTGACCGCGGTGCTGGCCGCCCCCGCCGCCCGGGTGCGCCGGGACCTCGACCGGCTGCGGGCGGAGCAAGGCGGTCTCGGGCCGCGCTCGCGGAGCCTGTACGCGGATCCCCCGGCCGGCCTGGCCCGGCTCGCGGAGGAGGTCGAGAGCTACTGGGAGCTGGCGCTCGCCCCGTACTGGGCGCGGATCCTGGCCGTCCTCGACGCCGACGTCTTCCACCGCTCCCGGCAGGTGGCCGAGCACGGCACCGGCCGGCTCCTCAACGACCTGCACCCTTCGGTGAGTTGGGACGACAGCGCGCTGCGGCTCGCCTACCGGCGGCGGACCATGCCCCGGAGCACGGCGGGCGCCGGGCTGCTGCTGATCCCCTCCGCGTTCACCGCGCCGGGCCCGCTGACCCGGGTCAGCCTGCCGGAGCCGCCTCAACTGGCCTACCCGGCCCGGGGCGTGGGAGCACTCTGGGAGCGCCGCCCGGCCACCGGGACCGACGCCCTCGGCACCGTCCTCGGCCGCTCGCGGACCCTGCTGCTGACCGAACTCGACATCCCCGCCTCCACCACCGAGCTGGCCGCCCGTACGGGACTCTCCCCCGCCGGGGTCTCCCAGTGCCTCACCGCGCTGCGCGCCGCCGGTCTGGTCAGCGCGCACCGGGCCGGCCGCTCGGTGCTCTACGCCCGGACCTCGGTCGCCGAGGCCCTGCTCGCCGCCGCCCGCCCCTGACCCGGGCGGTGTCCGGCCCCCGTGGCACACTGCGGGCCATGTCTCTCGCCGACCTCAGCCTTGCCCAGTGGCGGTCCCTCGACCTGCCGGCCGCCCGTGCACTCGCCGCCGGAGCCGCCGAGCAGGTGGGCGGCCGGCTCACCGCCGTCGAGACCGTCGAGCACCTCGGCGCCCCGCTGCACCGGGTCCGGATCGAGCGGGACGGGCAGGAGTTCGCCCTGATACCCGGCGGCACGGTGACCCTCGGCTTCGACCTCGACGCCTGGCAGCCGTCCCCGGAGCAGGCGGCCGACTTCACCGAGAGCATGGAGGCGGGCTTCGGCTGCGGTGACGACCTGCGGGCGCACCTGGCCGAGCTGCTCAGCCCGCGCCGGAGCGTCACCCTGGCCACCGTGCTGACGGCCGTTCAGGACGAGGACCTGACCTGCCCGCCCGACGAGCTGCCCGCCGTGCTGGCAGCCCGTGGCCTGCGGCTGCCGACCGCGGACGAGTGGGAGCACGCCTGCGGCGCCGGGGCCGGCACCCTGTTCCGCTGGGGCGACGACTGCCCGCTCGACCGCATCCCCTACGACGACCCCGACGGGCCGCAGCACCGGCCGAACGCCTTCGGCCTGCGGATCGCCTACGACACCTACCGCACCGAGCTGACCGACGACCGCACGGCCGTGCACGGCGGCGACGGCGGCGAGTCGGCCTGCGGCGGCTACGGCGCCCTGCTCGGCTGGCTGCCGCTGGCCACCGCCAACCGGAACCCGTTCACGGCCGAGTTCGTCTACGGGCCGGACGGCGACGACGGCTACGAGACCCTCTCCACCCGGCCGGTGCTGGCGCTCTGACCACCGCCGGGGTCGTGTCGCCGGCCCCGCGAAAAGATTTCTGCGAAATCATCGTGGGCGATGTCGAAATCGTGGCGCGTGCCTCTACCTGTCCGTGCAGGCACCCGGACGAGGGCGCCGCGGAGACCGAGGAGCAGATCATGAAGTACATGCTGTTGATGCAGTTCAGCGCGGCCGCCAGCGACTTCCCGACGGTCGACACCTGGACGCCGGAGGAGCTCCGGGCCCACATCGGCTTCATGGGCGACACCAACCGGAAGCTGATGGCCGACGGCGAGTTCGTCGACGGCCAGGGGCTGGCGATGCCGGACACCGCGAAGATCGTCCGCGCCGGGGCGAACGGCGTCCCGGTGGTCACCGAAGGTCCGTTCGCGGAGACCAAGGAGTGGGTGGCCGGCTGGTGGATCGTCGACTGCGAGGGCCCCGAGCGGGCCGTCGAGATCGCCGCGCACGTCTCGACCGCGCCCGGCCCCGGCGGGCGGCCGCTGAACATGCCGATCGAGGTGCGCCAGGTGATGTCGGCGCCGACCGAGGAGATGTGACCCGCTGAGCACGCTCGACCCCGCCGCCGAGGACCTGCTGCGCGAGCTGGCGCCGCAGGTCCTCGGCGTGCTCACCCGGCGGTTCGGTGACTTCACCGCAGCCGAGGACGCCGTCCAGGAGGCACTGCTCGCCGCCGCCCTCCAGTGGCCGGCCGAGGGTCTGCCCGGCAACCCCCGGGGCTGGCTGATCCAGGTCGCCCAGCGGCGGATGACCGAGGAGGTGCGCAGCGAGCAGGCCCGGCGCCGCCGGGAGGACCGGGTCGCCGGGCAGCAGCCCGCCGAGCACTGGTCGGCGCCGCCCGCCGACGCCGAGGACCTCGGCGGGCGGGACGACACGCTGCTGCTGCTGTTCCTGTGCTGCCACCCCGCGCTGTCCCCGGCCTCCGCGATCGCCCTCACCCTGCGGTCGGTCGGCGGCCTGACCACCGGTCAGATCGCCGACGCCTTCCTGGTGCCGGAGGCGACCATGGGCCAGCGGATCAGCCGGGCCAAGCAGCGGATCAGGAGCTCGGCGGTACCGTTCCGGATGCCGGCGCCCGAGGACCGGCCCGCCCGGCTCGGCTCGGTGCTGCACGTGCTCTACCTGATCTTCAACGAGGGCTACGTCGGCAGTGCCGGGCCCGAGCTCCAGCGGGTCGAACTCTCCCGGGAGGCGATCCGGTTGACCCGCGCCCTGCACACCGCGCTGCCCGAGCACGGCGAGGTCACCGGCCTGCTCGCGCTGATGCTGCTCAACCACGCCCGCAGCCGGGCCCGGACCAGCCCGGCGGGCGAGCTGGTCCCGCTCGCCGAGCAGGACCGCGGCCGGTGGGACGCCGGGGCGATCGCCGAGGGCGTCGCGCTGATCACCGCGGCCCTCCCGCGCGGCCCGGTCGGGCCGTACCAGGTGCAGGCGGCGATCGCCGCCGTGCACGACGAGGCCGCGACCGCCGGGGCGACCGACTGGCCGCAGATCCTGGCGCTGTACGGGGTGTTGGAGCGGCTCGCGCCCAGTCCGGTGGTCGCCCTCAACCGGGTGGTCGCCACCGCGATGGTGCACGGCCCGGCCGCCGGGCTCACCGAGCTGGACGCGCTGGAGTCCACTGGGCAGCTGACGGGCCGGCACCGGCCCGCCGTGGTTCGCGGCCACCTGCTGGAGCTCGCCGGGGACGCGGTCGGCGCGGCCGAGCAGTTCCGGGCCGCCGCCCGCCTGACCGCCAGCCTGCCGGAGTGTCACCACCTGACCGTCCGGGCGGCCCGGCTCGGCCGGCCGACCACCTGACACCCGGTCACCCGGTCGGTGCGGTCATCAGCTCCCGGACCCGCTCCCGCAGCCAGGCGTGGGCCGGGTCGGCGTCGTGCCGGGGGTGCCAGGCCAGGCCGAACGGCAGTGGCGGCAGCTCCAGCGGGATCTCGAACAGGGTCAGGCCCAGCGCGTCGGTCAACGGCCGGGCCCGGAGGTTGGCCAGGCCGACCAGGTCGCTGTCCAGCGACATGAACAGCGCAGCGAGGAAGGTCGGCGTACTGGCCGACACCGTTCGGGTCAGGCCGAGCCCGGCCAGCGCGGTGTCGATCGGACCGTGCATCCGGCCCCGCCGGGAGACGCTCAACTGCGGGGCGGCGGCGAACCGTTCGGGGGTGACGGGCCCCTCGGTCAGCAGCGGGTGCCCGGGGCGCGCCACGCCCAGCATCCGGTCCTCGAAGAGCCGCTCGACCCGTACCTCGGGTGCGGTGCTGTCGATCACCCCGACCTCCAGGTCGGCGCCGCCCTCGCGCAGCGTCGGGGCGTCCAGGTGACTGTCGGCCAGGATCCGCAGCCGGACCCCCGGCGCCTCGGCCGCGGCCCGGGCCAGCAGCGCCGAGCCGTACAGGGCGCCGAACGCGTCGTGGGCCAGCACGGTGAAGGTGCGCGACAGCGTGCTCAGGTCCAGCTGCCCGGTCGGGGTGAACAGCGCCTGGGCCCGCTCCACCACCGCCCGGACCTCCGCGCGCAGCGCCAGCGCGTGCGGGGTCGGCACCATCACGCGCCCGGCCCGGACCAGCACCGGGTCGCCGAGCGCCTTGCGGATCCGGCCCAGGGTGCGGCTCATCGCGGGCTCCGAGAGGTGCATCCGCCGGGCCGCGCCGGAGACGCTGCCCTCCTCCAGCAGCAGGTCGAGGGCGATCAGCAGGTTGAGGTCCAGACCGGATTGCGTCACACGCATTCATTCCTTGCGAAACTTGCACTGGAAGACAGGAGCGGGGCCCCCTACGGTGGCAGACATCCCACCGTTCACGCCAGCTCCAGGGGGAGCCTTGTCCACGTCTGCCCGCACACCCGCCCCGGTGTCCACCGCCGCCCGACCAGGGCGACTGGTGGTGCTCGCCGTCTGCGCCTGCGCCATGGTCGCCCAGAGCATGGTCGCCGCGATCAACCTGATGATCCCGCAACTCGCCTCCTCCGGCCTGGGCCTGAGCAGTGGTCAGCTGGTCTGGGCGGTCGACGCCTACGTCCTGGTGTTCGCCGGCCTGCTGATCCCCGCCGGCGCGCTCGGCGACCGCTACGGCCGACGACGCGTCCTGCTGGCAGGGCTCGGGCTGTTCGCGATCGGCGCGGCGGTCAGCGCGCTGGCCGGCGGTCCGGCCCTGCTGATCGCCGGACGGGCCGTCTCCGGCGCCGGGGCGGCGCTGATCATGCCCGCCACCATGTCGATCATGGTCCAACTGGCCGGCCCCACGGGCCGGGCCGGGGCCCTGGCCACCTGGACCCTCGCGCTGGGCCTCGGCGGCCTGGCCGGCAACGTGGTCGGCGGACTGATCGCCCAGTTCCTGCCCTGGCAGGCGCTGTTCTGGGCGATGCTCCCGCTGGCCGCCGTCCTGGCGGCCGCCGTCGCCCGCACCGTCCCCGACTCGCCCCGGCACCCCGCCGCCACCGACGGGCTCGGCTCACTGCTGCTGATCGGCGGACTGGCCGCCGTGCTGCACGGCATCGTCGAGGGCCCCGAGCAGGGCTGGACCTCCGCCCGGGTGCTGACCGGCTTCGCCGCCGGAGTCCTGCTGCTCGCGCTCTTCACCTGGCACGCCCTGCGGGCCGCCCACCCGCTGGTCGACCCCCGGCTGTTCCGCAACCGACGGCTGCGCGCGGCGGCGCTCGGCTCGGCCGCGAGCTTCTTCGGCCTGTTCGCCCTGTTCTACGTCAACTCCCAGTACCTGCAGTACGTCAAGGGGTACTCGGCCGCGCTCACCGGCCTGGCCATCGTCCCGCTCACGGTCGGCATGGCGCTGGCCCCCAAGGTCGCCGTCCGGCTCCAGGCCCGGTACGGCCCGCGTCCGCTGATCGGCGGCGGCCTGCTGCTGATCGGGCTCGGCCTGCTCTGCGTCTCGACCGCCGACGCGGGCACGCCCTACCCGCTGTACGCCGGGTACCTGCTGGTGCTGTCCTGCGGCATGGGGCTCTCGGCACCCGCCCTGGCCTTCGGGGTGGTCTCCGAACTCCCGCCCGGCCAGGCCGGGTTGGGCGCCGGGCTGAACACCGCCGCCCGCGAGGTGGGGGCCGCCCTCGGTGTCGCGGTGGTCGGCACGGTACTGGCCGCCCACGTCGGCGGACCGGCCACCCGGGCCACCGAGTTCGTCCCGGCGATGGCGCTCGGGCTCCGGCTGGTCGCGGTCCTGGTGCTCGCCGCCACCGCCGCGGCCGCGCTCGGCTACCGGACCGACCGGCCCCGCCCCTGATCCGCTCAGCGGTGCGGGTACTCCGCGGCGCGGTCCTGGAAGGCGAGGATCGCCGGGTTCTGGATCACGCCGTCGCGGATCTCGGTGGCCCGGCGGATGGTCTCGTTGGAGTCCCAGGCGGTGGCACCGGTGAGCACGGCGCCCAGGAACGGCAGCAGTGCCTCGCTGTTCTCCCAGGTGGCCGAGTTCCACAGGTAGGACGGGCTGTGGTCGACGCCGTAGTAGCGCACGTTGTCGCCGACCACGAAGGTCGGGTCGGTGAAGGTGGTGGGGCGGGCCCAGCTGAAGCCCATGCCCTCGTCGCAGGAGACGTCGACGACCAGGGTGCCCGGGGCGAGCAGGGCGAGGTCCTCGTCGGCGAGGAAGACCAGCGGCGCCGCGGTGTCCTGCAGCACGCAGTTGACGATGATGTCGTGCTCGGCCAGGAAGCCCGCGAACGGGACCCGGCCGTCGTCGGTCATGGCGTGGATCGGACGCGGCGCGGCCTCGTCCCGGTCGAACTGGACGATCCGGGCCGAGTGGATCGGTGAGCTGACGGCGGTGACGCCACGCTGGGTCAGCACGTCCACGTCGTGCACGCCGAGGGCGGCCAGCGCGGTGACCGCGCCCCGGGCCGTCGCGCCGAAGCCGATCACGGCCGCGCGCAGCCGGCGGCCGTAGTCCCCGGTCGAGCCGTGGATCTGCATCGCGTGCAGGACCGAGGAGTAGCCGGCCAGTTCGTTGTTCTTGTGGAACACGTGCAGGTTGAACGAGCCGTCGTTGGTCCAGTGGTTCATCGCCTCGAAGGCGATCACCGTCAGTTTCCGGTCGATCGCCAGCTGGGTGAGCTCACGGTCCTGCACGCAGTGCGGCCAGCCCCAGAGCACCTGGCCCTCGCGCAGCTCGGCGAGGTCGGCGGCCAGCGGTTTGGCGAGCAGCATGACGTCGCACTCGGCGATCAGCTCCGCCCGCGTACGGAAGCCGCCGACCAAGGTCTTCAACGACTCGTCGGTGACGCCGAAGCGCTCGCCGTAGCCGTGTTCGAGGAAGATGCCGCCGCGCAGCTCCGGGTCGATCCGCTCGAAGTGCGCGGGGTGGATGGGCCGCCGGAACTCGTTCTCCTTGCGGGACTGCGCCAGTACGCCGAGGCTGAGCTGCTTCATTCGGTTCCCTCTGGTGGTGGTCATCCGGCAGCTCGTCGCTGCTGGGGACGGCACGACCTCCCCGCCCGATGCGGCGGGGAGGTCGTGACGACTCTGGAGAGGGCGTGGTGCTCGTCCGGTGGCGGACCGGGTACTACGCGGCGAGACCGACCCGGGGGCCGGAGCGCGGCGAACGCGCGCCGGAGCCGGTGCGGCTGCCCGAGGAGGAGCCGCCGCCACGGCGGTCACGGGCCCGGCCCCGGCCGCCCGAGGAAGAGGACGAGGGGCTGCGGCGCGGCCGCTCGCGGACCGGGTCGGCCACCACGACGGGCACGCCGGTGGGGACCCGGGCGCCGGTGATCCGGGCCAGCTCCTCGTCGGTGGAGTGCACCTTGACCGAGCCGGGCACCAGCGCGGCGGCGGTCATCATCCGGGTCATCTCACGGCGCTGGTTGGGCAGCACCAGGGTGACCACGGTGCCGGACTCGCCGGCCCGGGCGGTCCGGCCGCCACGGTGCAGGTAGTCCTTGTGGTCGCTCGGCGGGTCGATGTTGACCACCAGGTCGAGACCGTCCACGTGGATGCCGCGGGCCGCCACGTTGGTGGCGATCAGCGCGGTCACCTGGCCGTTGCGGAACTGCTCCAGGGTGCGGGTGCGCTGCGGCTGGGACTTGCCGCCGTGCAGGGCGGCCGCCTTGACGCCGACCGAGAGCAGGTCGAGCACCAGCCGGTCCGCACCGTGCTTGGTGTCGGTGAACATGATGACCCCGCCGTCGCGGGAGGCGATCCGGGCGACCACCGCGTTCTTGTCGTGGCCCTGCACGTGCAGCAGGTGGTGCTCCATCGTGCTGACCGTGGCGGCCGTCGGGTCGACCGAGTGGACCACCGGGTCGCTGAGGAAGCGGCGGACCAGCTTGTCGACGTTGCGGTCCAGCGTGGCGGAGAACAGCATGGTCTGGCCGCCCTCGGCGACCTGCGTCAGCAGCTCGGTGACCTGCGGCATGAAGCCCATGTCGGCCATCTGGTCGGCCTCGTCCAGGACGGTCACGCCGACCTGGTCGAGCACGCAGTCACCGCGCTGGATCAGGTCCTTGAGCCGACCGGGGGTGGCGACCACGACCTCCGCCCCACGGTGCACGGCCATCGCCTGACGGCCGATCGACATACCGCCGACCACCGTCACCATCCGCAGGCGCAGCGCCTGGGCGTACGGCGTGAGCGCCTCGGTGACCTGCTGCGCGAGCTCCCGGGTCGGCACCAGCACCAGGGCCAGCGGGTGGCGCGGCTCGGCCCGGCGGCCGGCCGTCCGGGCCAGCACCGCGAGGCCGAAGGCGAGGGTCTTGCCCGAGCCGGTCCGGCCCCGGCCGAGCACGTCACGGCCGGCCAAAGTGTTCGGCAGGGTGGCCGCCTGGATCGGGAACGGGGCGGTGACGCCCTGCCGGGTCAGCGTGGCCAGCAGCGCCTGCGGCATGTCCAGCTCGGCGAAGGCCTCGACCGCCGGGAGCGGCGGGGTGACGGTGACGGGCAGCGCGAACTCGCCCTGCGGGGCGGAGCGCTGACGGTTCGACGGACCGGAGGAACGCGGACGGCCCTCGGAGCGGAAGCCGCCGCCGGAACCACCGAAGCTGCTGCCCCGGCTCGCACCGCCGGAGCGGGAGCCCTGGGCGGAGCGGGAGTTGGAGTTCTGGTACGACGAACGGCTGGAACGGTTGGTGTTCATGCGGGAAAACCTTCCTCGGCGCGGCGCGTCGCGAGGCTGCCTCCGCGGCACTGGGCAGCACGGAGAGCACACGAACGGGCCGGACACGGCGGTGAAGAACGCGGGGCGTGGACGGAGAAAACCGTGCTGCACGTCACCTGCGAGGGGCTTCGACGAGCCCCCCGGCCGAAACCTCGAACCGTGAACATCCGATTCCGGCAGAAATGCCGAGAGACCCGCACCGTGCATGACGCGCGGTGCGGGCCCCTCCTGCGTGGCAGGTGCCTGCGCAGTAAAAACTACAGCGGACGAATGTTCTCGGCCTGCGGGCCCTTCTGACCCTGCGTGACGTCGAACTCGACCTTCTGGCCCTCGAGCAGCTCGCGGAAGCCGTTGGCGTTGATGTTCGAGTAGTGGGCGAACACGTCCGGGCCGCCACCCTCCTGCTCAATGAAGCCGAAGCCCTTTTCCGCGTTGAACCACTTCACAGTGCCATTAGCCATAAAAATTCTCCTTCAAGGGGCTGACCAGCTCCCGCCCTGTGCGGAGGCCGAGTCGCCGCGAGGATTACCCATCCGGTGCGAGCCGGGAAACAAAAATGCGCCTGCGTTCAAACCAGCAGGCGCACACAAAAGTCATGGGAACCAAAACTGCAACTGGTGTAACCGTAGCAGACTCGCGCCGACCCCGGCGGAATCTCCCCCTACGGATCGTCCGACGTGTCGGCCGACACAGTCGTACTTCATCGGAAAATCCGCTGATGTTTCCCCGCCCGCACCTGCTACCCGGCCCCTCCGGGGCCGAACGGGCCGTCCAGCGCCGCCCACTGCAACAGCATGATCGTCTTGGCATCGGCGATCACTCCGGAGCGGACCAGGTCGAGGGCCTCGGCGAAGGGCAGTTCGAGCACCTCGATGTCCTCCCCCTCCGCGGCCACCCCGCCACCGACACCCGTACGGGTGCCCGGGCCGTACGGCGCCGCGTAGAAGTGCAGGCGCTCGGTCACCGAACCGGGGCTCATGTAGACGTCGAACACGTGCTGCACCGCGCCGATGGTGTGCCCGGTCTCCTCGGCAGCCTCCCGGCGGATCGCGGTCTCCGGGTCGTCCTGGTCCAGCAGCCCGGCGGCCGTTTCGAGCAGCATCCCGTCCGGGTGCCCGTTGACGTAGGCCGGGTAGCGGAACTGACGGGTCAGCAGCACCGTGCCGCGCTCGGTGTCGTACAGCAGCACGGTGGCGCCGTTGCCCCGGTCGTACGTCTCGCGCTGCTCGGTGCTCCAGTGCCCGTCCCGGTGCCGGTAGTCGAAGGTGGTGGTGCGCAGCACGTACCAGTGGCAGGAGAGCAGGGTGACGTCGCGGACCGCGACCCCGGGGTTGCCGGTGAGGTCGCGGCCGGCCCGGTCGAGGCCGGTGCGGCCGCGCCGGTCGGGGGTGTCCAGGCCGGCGGTCACCGGGCGGCCGGGATCTCGTCGAGCCGGTGGAAGACCGGCTTGCCCTGGTCCACGGCCTGCGCGGTCATCAGGTCGGCGCCCTGGGACGGGCCGCCGATCCGCCAGACCGCGTCGCAGCGGGTCAGCAGGCGCTCCGCCACCGGGTGGAAGATCTCGTCGAAGGCCGGGTCGCCGACCTGCGCGGAGCCGGCCGCCCCGATCAGCGGCAGGGCCAGCGCCTCGCCGGTGACCGGCAGGTGCCCGGCCCGGAACAGGGTGAGGGCGGCCCGGTTCATCGCCTCGACGTTCGCGGCCAGCCGGGCCGGGTCGTCACCGGTGCCCGACCGGTACGGGCCGGCGACCAGGATCATCAGCGGGCGGGGTGTCTCGGTCATCGGGGGCCTTTCGTCGGGGTGGCTCCGGGCGGCGCGGGGTGGCTGCGGGCGGGTCAGACCAGCCGGGTGTCGACCCCGGCCTCGCGCAGGGCGGCCAGGGTCTGCGGACCGCTCGGGTGGGTGGCGGGGTCGGCGCCGGTGGCGTCGGTGACGAAGACGTCCACGGCGGACAGCGGGGCGACCCGGCTGAACGCCTGCACCCCGAGCTTGGTGGCGTCCGCCACCGCGACCGTCCGGGCGGCCCGGGCCAGCGCGGTCTGCTTGACCGCGCCGTCGTCCAGCGAGAACTCCGACCAGCCGTGCTCGGCGTGCACGCCGCCGATCGACATCACGAAGCAGTCGAAGGCCAGCGCGTCCACCGCCCGCAGCGCGAGCGGGCCGACCAGCGACTGCTCGTTGGGCCGGGCCTCGCCGCCCAGCACCAGCAGGCGGATGCCCGGCTGGTCGGCCAGCCGGACGGCCGCCTGCAGGCTGAGCACCGCCACGGTCAGCGGGGCCCGGGCCACCAGCTGCGCCGCGACCTGCACGGTGGTGGTGCCGGCGTCCAGCAGCACCGTCTGGCCCGGCTCCACCAACTCGGCCACCGCGGCGCCCAGTCGGCGTTTGGTGGCCGCCTGCCACGGCTCGCGGGCGGCGAACCCGGTCCGCCGCTCCCGCGTCCCGGTGGCCCGGGCGCCGCCGTGCACCCGCTCGACCATCCCCCGGCGCTCCAGCTCGTCCAGATCCCGGCGGACGGTCATCTCGGACACGCCGAGCCGTCGGGCCAGCTCACCGACGCCCATCTGCTCGGCGCCCTGGACCAGGCGCAGGGTGACGTCGAGACGGTTCGCGGTAGCCATGCCGCATTTCTAACACATGGATGTTCGTTCTGGTAGATCCATGTGCGATGTGCTCGGAGGGCGGTCGTATTTCCATTCGATCCACGGGCCCCGGATGCCCTAGTCTCTGGCCGCACACACCGCCGGAACCGACCCGAGGACGACCGTGACCAGCCCCGCCCCCGAGCTCCCCGACACCTCCGACGCCCCGCCGTCCCCCGAGGAGGGCACCGCGACCTCGGCGCCTCGCAGGAGGCGGTTCGGCTCGGGCCTCCTGGCCGGGCTGGTCGTCGTGGTGGGAGTGGCGCTCGCCCTGGCCGCCGCCGCGTACTTCTACCGGGACGACCCGCGGTCCGCCCAGGCCGGCGACTGCGTCCACAACTCCGGTACCGAGGACGCCCCGGACGTGACGATCGTCGACTGCCCGGCGGCGGGCCCCGACGACCTGAAGGTCCTCAAGGTGGTCCACGGCGTCGACGAGACGCAGTGCGACACCGAGCCGGGGGTGATCGCCACCTACACCGAGCAGCGGCGGAGCAGCACCTTCATCCTCTGCCTCGGCACCAGGGCCCCTTCCCCGGCCGGCGACCTCGGCCCGACCGCTCCGGGCACCGCCTGACAACCCAGTTCGTTCGTCAAACCCCTGTTCACTCAAGCGTTCTGATTCTGTAACAGATCACAGACCGGCCCACGATCTCCGCTAGCTTCGTACAGGTGCCCGACGGGCGCCCGACCACGAGAAGCGGGGGACGCGCCATGCCCGACCACCAGCCGAAACCCGCCGGACGGGCGGCCACCCGGCAGGCGGCCCGGCCGCACGGCCGCCGGTCGCCGAAGTCCCGCCCGCGCTGGGTCGTACCGGCCCTGCTCACCACCGGCGGGCTGGTGCTGGCCAGCTGCGGCGGCGCCTTCCTCTACCTGCGGCACCTGGACTCCAACATCCAGTCCGACCGGCTCGGCGCGGGCAACGCCCCGCCGCCGCCCGGCCAGGCCGACGGCAAGGGCCGGGTCGCGATGAACATCCTGGTGATCGGCACCGACAGCCGGAAGGGCCTGGGCGGCGGCTACGGCGACCGGCAGAACGTCGGCCTCGGCAACAACGACGTCAACATCGTGCTGCACGTCTACCCCGACAAACGCGCGGCGGTCGCCCTCGACCTCCCCAGGGACTCGCTGATCGACATCCCGAAGTGCACCACCAAGGACGGCAAGGTCTCCCAGGCGATCAAGCACCGGCCGCTGAACGAGGCGATGGGCCGGGGCGGCCCCGGCTGTGTGCAGGACACCGTCCAGGCACTCACCGGCCTGAAGATCGACTCCTGGATGGTGGTCAACTTCCAGGGCGTCAAGGACCTCACCGACGCCGTCGACGGTGTCGAGGTCAACCTGTGCACCCCGGTCAACGACTCCGGCTCGCACCTCGACATCCCGGCGGGCCCGGTCACGCTGACGGGGGAACAGGGCCTCCAGTTCGTCCGCACCCGGCACGAGGTCCAGGACGGCACCGCGATCGGGCGGTTCTCGATGCAGCGCGCCTACCTCTCCTCGCTGCTGCGCAAGCTCACCGCCAAGGGCACCCTGCTCGACCCGACCAAGGCCTTCCCGGTGATCGAGGCCGCCACCAGGTCGCTCACCGTCTCGGAGAACATCGCCGGCACCACCAAGCTGGTCTCGCTGGCCACCGACCTGAAGAACATCAGGCCCTCCGAGGTCCAGTTCGTCCAACCGCCCACCGCGTTCACCCACGACGACCCGAACCCGGAACTGCAGGAGAAGAACAAGCTGGTCTCGCCCGGGAGCGGCGAGCTGTTCGCCCTGATCCGCTCGGACAAGCCGCTGACCGGCGGCGAGGACCACAGCGGCGGCACCCAGCCGGCCACCCCGACCGCCACCCCGCCGCCCCCGCCGGTGGTGGACCCGGCCACCGTCGGCGTCACCGTCCTCAACAGCACCGCCCAGAAGGGCCTGGCCAGCAGCACCGCCGAGACCCTGGCCAAGCTCAGGTACCGGGCCGAGGCCGGGACGGGCGCACCGAAGAACGTGGTCACCAGCACCGTCCGCTACCCCCGGGCCGACCAGAAGGACGCCGCCCGCGCCATCGCCCAGGCCCTCGGCCTGCCGGAGACCGCCGTCGCGGCGGGCGGCACCGGCAGCAGCGTGGTGGTCACCCTCGGGACCGACTACCGGGTCGCCACCGCGCCCGCACCGGTGCCCACCGCCCTGCCCAACGACGTCACGGTGCACCAGGCGAGCGAGACCGGCTGCACCAAGGTCAAGTAGCCGGTCAGCCGACCCCGTCCGGCTTCCAGGCACTGACGCCCAGTCGGCCGGTGGTGCCCAGGTCGAGTTCCGGGATCACCGTCATGGGGGCCGAGCCCGGCGCCGCCCGCACCCGCAGGTACGGCGCGTTGACCGGGTCGCCCACCCCGGCCTCGACGGTGTTGCGCCACACCACCTCGGCCCGGGCCCGCTGCCCGGGCTGCAGGGCCAGCGGCTCGGGTCCGCCGTCGGCCCCGGTACCGCTCGCGATCGCGCTGCCGCCGTGCAGCACCTGCACGGCGTCCACCGCCTTGTGGTCCTCGTCCAGGACCTCGAGCTCCGGGTAGCCGTTCAGCCGGACCGTCCCGGTGCCGCAGTTCTCCAGGTGCAGGCCCACCACCCGCAGCCCCATCGCGGCGTCGCCCTCGTCGACGGAGATCCGCGTCCCGGACGGCGGGCAGGGCTCGCCCACGACCGACGCCTCGGCGCTCGGCACGCTCCGCACCTTGGTGATCTTCACCCGCCCGGTGCCGTCCGACGGCCGGCCGGCCGTCGTCTCCACCTTGCCCGGCACGGTCCGGCCGGGACCGACCGACGCGACGGCCTGCTGCGGGCTCGCCACCGCCTGCCCCGAGGCCGACAGGAAACTGAAGGAGATCAGGTAGGAGAGCGGCCCGGCCTCGTGGTTGGTCACCTCGAACTCGGCGCAACCACCGCGCACGGCCGTGATCCTGACGCCGCCCACGGCCGCCAGGGCGGGCTGCCCCGACGGCTTCGGCGCACCGCCGGACGCCGGCCCGCAGGAGGGCGCACCCGGCGGCCGTTCCGACGGCGGCACCGCGCCGCTCCCGAGGCCGGCGGCCCGCGAACCACATCCGGTGAGCAGCAGGGCGCCGGCCAGGACGGCGGGGAGGGCGGTGCGGGAGCTGGGCATCCACCGAGTCGATCAGGGCGTGCCCACCCCGGCAATGACGCACGCCACACCTCCGGTCACAGGCCCGTCACAGCACCGCCCGGGCGGCCGCCACGTTCGGGTGAGCTTCGGGACGCCGGCGTGCCCTGACGGACCGTCAGGCGTTGGGCGAGCGGAACGACGATCACCGTCCTGCCCGGCGGTCGGTACAAGGGGAGAGACCGATGACAGAGCTGACCGCGGTACAGGCCGGCCTCGGCCGCCTGGCCGCACGCTGCCGTGCGATGAACGAGGCGCCCGCGTTCGCGTTCACCGTGCTCGGGGTGATCCTGCTGAACGCACTGCTGCTCGGCGTGGAGACCTACCCGGGGCTCACCAGCACGTACAGCCAGGCCCTCGACCAGGCCGAGTTCGGCTGTCTGGTGGTCTTCACCCTGGAGATGCTGGTCCGCCTCGGCGCGCACCTGGACCGGCCCGCCGCCTTCTTCCGGGACCCGTGGAACGTCTTCGACCTGCTGGTGGTCTCCTCCGCGTTCATCCCGTTCCTGCGCGAGAACACCACCCTGCTCCGGCTGCTCCGGCTGGCCCGGGTGCTGCGCACCGCGCGCTTCATGCCGCAGCTGCGGGTACTGCTGATCGCGGTCGGCCGCAGCCTGCCGGGTACGGCGAGCTTCCTGGTGGTCGGCGCGCTGGTGCTCTACGTGTACTCGATGGTCGGCTGGATCTGCTTCGCCCCCTACGACCCGGAGCACTACGGCTCGCTGGGGCGCGCCGCGCTGACGCTCTTTCTGCTGATGACGCTGGACGGACTGGGCGAGTCCGTCCGGGCCGGGCTGGAGATCTCGCCGTTCAGCATCGTGTTCTACGCCTCCTACGTGCTGTTCGGCTCCTTCGTCCTGGTGAACGTGCTGATCGGGGTGGTGCTGAACGCCCTCGACGAGGCCCGCGAGATCGAGGCCGCCGCCGCCCGTCCGGTGGTGGAGGTGCCCGATCCGGCCGACGAGCTGCGGCTGCGCATCACCGCCGTCCGGCAGGCACTGGACGAGATGGAGACCCAGCTCCGCACTCCCCTCTGGGCACCTCGGCAGGAGCAGTCCCACGCCCACTCCGGCTGAGGCAGGGCGATCCGCAGGCGGGACCTTGGACCGGCCGGAAGGTGGCGTTGGACTCTCGGTAGGGCCGGAACAGAGGAGCACCGTGGAAGCATCCGGACCTGCCCGGCGGCCTCCGCCCGGTAGGACCTGCATCGTCTCAACAGCAGGGGAAGCAGCATGAGTTCCACGCTCCAACGCGCCTCGCAGCCACCGGCCGGCAGCTCCGGCCCCGATCCGGAGGACTACCGGCCGGGCCGCACGGTCACCGTGTGGGAACCGGAGGACGAGGTCTTCTGGAAGTCCGTCGGCAAGCGCGTCGCCACCCGGAACCTGTGGATCGCGGTCCCCGCGCTGCTGGTCGCCTTCGTGGTCTGGCAGGTCTGGTCGGTCACCGCGACCAACCTCAAGGACGTCGGCTTCGACATCTCCACCTCCCAGCTGTTCTGGCTGACCGCCATCCCGGGCCTGACCGGCGGCACGGCCCGGATCTTCTACACCTTCCTCGGCCCCCGGATCGGCCAGCGCCGCTTCACCGCGCTCTCCACCGTGGTGCTGATCGCCCCGCTGCTCTGGCTCGGCATCGCCATCCAGGACACCTCGACCCCGTTCGGCGTACTGGCCCTGATCGCCGCGCTCTGCGGCTTCGGCGGGGCCAACTTCTCCTCCTCGCTGGCGAACATCGGCTTCTTCTTCCCGAAGGAGAAGAAGGGCAACGCGACCGGTATCAACGGCGGTCTGGGCAACCTCGGTGTCTCGGTGGTCCAGCTGCTCACCCCGGTGCTGATCACCTCCTCGATGCTCGCCATCGGCTCGGCCCAGCACAAGGCCGACGGCACCCCGGTCTACCTGCAGAACGCCGCGTTCGTCTGGATCCCGGTGCTGATCGTCCTGGCCCTGGTCAGCTGGCTCGGCCAGAACGACCTCAAGGTCGCCTCCACCCCCTTCAGCCGGCAGCGGGTCATCTTCCGGCGCAAGCACACCTGGCTGATGACCTGGCTCTACGTCGGGACCTTCGGCTCCTTCATCGGCTTCGCCGCCGCCCTGCCGCTGCTGATCAAGACCACCTTCCCCGCCTACTCCGTCGCCACCTACGCCTGGATGGGCCCCGCGCTCGGCGCGCTCGCCCGCTGGGCCGGCGGCTGGGTCGCCGACAGGTTCGGCGGGGCCAGGGTCACCGTGCTCTCCTTCGTGGGCATGGCCGGGTCCATCGTCGGAGTCATCAACTTCCTGCCCGCCGGCGGCAACGAGGGCTCCTTCTACGGCTTCTTCGTCTGCTTCCTGGCCGCGTTCTTCTTCTCCGGCATCGGCAACGGCTCGACCTTCCGGCAGATCCCGGTGATCTTCCGGGCCCAGGCCCTGAAGGGCCTCACCGAGGGGACGCCCGCCCACGACCAGGCGCTCAAGCAGGCCGAGATGGAGTCCGGCGCGGTCACCGGCTTCACCGCCGCGATCGCCGCCTACGGGTTCTTCTTCATCCCCGCCATGTTCGCCAACTTCGCGGTCACCAGCGCGATGTGGGGCTTCGTCGCCTTCTACCTCAGCTGCATCGTGGTCACCTGGTGGTACTACGCCCGCCGGGGCGCCGAGTCCCCCAGTTAAGACCGACCCACCGGCGGAGCCCGGGCCGGCCGGCCCGGGCTCCGCGACGTTCGCGTTCCACCATCCGGTCGGGTCCGACCCTCATGATCGGCCGACCGCTAGGTTCGCCGGATGTCGAACGCCACCCCGCTGAAGGTCCTCGTCCACCTCACCACCCGGCCCGGCCTCGGGGCCGAGCAGATCGCCGCCTTCACCGCGCTGGCCCCCACGGTGCGCGCCGAGCCCGGCTGCCTTCGGTACGACCTGCACACCGTCGCCGACGACCCGGACCGCTTCGTCCTGATCGAGGAGTGGGCATCGGCGGAGGCGCTCCGGCTGCACGACGGGTCGGCCCACATGGTCGCGGCCGACGCCGCCAACAAGGCGTTCCGCGCCGGCCCGGCCGAGGTCGTCCTGATCAGCCCCGAGCCCGTGGCCTGACCGCCTCAGACCATCAGCGGCACCGGGTGGATCTCGTCCGCCTGGTGCCCGGCCCGCTCGTGGATCCGCTGGACCGCTTCCTTGGACGGTGCCTCGGACAGGCAGTACACGACGCCCGCCTCCGGATCCGCCCAGGCCTGCTCGAAGTGCACCCCCTCGTCGGCCTCGATGGCCAGGTCGGCCAGGTGGGCCGCCCGGAGCTCCTCCGCCGTGATGCCCGTCATGTTCCGGTGCACATCCATGAACTTCGCCATGGCCGAACACCTCCCGCGTCCGTGTGCCGCGCCCGGCCTCGGCCGGGCCTTGCCTCCTTCCAGGGTGCTCCGGGCGGGGCCGGGCCGCTCGGTGCGACGGGCGCAGGCGGTCGGGGTCCGTACGGGTGGACTCGCCGGGCGGTCGACGAGCGCTCCCGGCCAGCCGCCGGGAGCAGGTGGTGACGTTGCCTGGCAAGGTCCCCCACCGGAAGAGGCCCCGCCCATGCGCCGTGTTTCCCCCCGTCGGCTCACCACCGCCCTGCTCGCCCTGGCCACCCTGACCCCGCTCGCCCTGACCTCACCGGCCGCCCAGGCCCTCCCGCCGACGGCCGCCGTCGTCCGGGCCGCCCACCCGGCCGGGGCTCCGCACCAGGAGCTCGACCCCGCCCTGGTCGCCCAGCTCGACGAGGCGATCGCCCGGGTCCGCCAGGAAGCCGACGTCCCCGGCGTGACCGTCGGCCTGTGGTTCCCCGGCCGGGGCAGCTACGTACGGTCGACCGGGGTCGCCGACACCGCGACCGGCCAACCGATGACGCCCGACCTCAACTCGCGGATCGGCAGCGAGACCAAGACCTTCACCATCTCCGCCCTGCTGGAGCTGGTCGACGACTGTCTGATCGGGCTGGACGACCCGATCTCCAAGTACCTGGACGGCGTCCCCGACGGCGACCACATCACGATCCGTCAGATGGCCGAGATGCGCAGCGGCCTGTTCTCCTACACCGCCGACGAGGACTTCGCCCACGACCTGCTCAGCGACCCCACCCGCCCGTTCACCCCGCCGGAGCTGCTGGCCTACGCCTTCCGCCACGACAACGTCTTCGCGCCGGGCTCGGCCTTCCAGTACTCCAACACCAACACCGTGCTGCTCGGCCTGGTGGTGGAGAAGCTGACCGGGATGCCGCTCGCCGAGGTCATCCGGGAGCGGGTGACCGGCCCGGCCGGCCTGCACCACACCTTCCTCCCGGAGGGCGCCGAGTTCCCCGAGCCGCACCCGCACGGGTACACCCGGCAGACGCTCTCCGGCGAGCTCACCGACGCCACCGACTGGAACCCGAGCTGGGGTTGGGCCGCCGGCGCGATGATCTCCGACCTGCACGACCTGCACCGCTGGGCCAAGGTGGTCGCCACCGGCACCCTGCTCTCCCCCGCCACCCAGGCGCAGCGGGAGAAGTTCGTCCCGGTCCCGAACTTCGACGGCGCCGGGTACGGCCTCGGCCTGTTCCGCACCCACGGCTGGGTCGGCCACAACGGTTCGCTCCCCGGCTACCAGAGCGTGACGATGTACCTGCCCGAGCAGGACGCCACCATGGTGATCCTGCTGAACACCGACGTCGCCCACGACGGTTCCGAGCCGAGCACCCTCGTCGCCAACGCGATCACCAAGATCGTCACCCCGGACAACGTCTACCAACTCCCGGCCGAGAAGTGACCGACCGGGCAGCGTAGCCCCGCCGCACCGTGGGCCGCCCCGGACAACGGGGGCGGTCCACGCGTCGGCCGCCTCGGCCGGTCGTCCTCGTCGAGCAGTTCAGAGACCGCGGATCGCCTCGGCCAGGTCGGGTCCGTAGGAGGCCCAGCAGACCACCGAGCCGTCACCGTCCAACTCGCCCATGTACCACTCGCTGCCCGGGCGGGGCGTCGAGGGTGATGTGGGCCAGGGCCTTGTCGTCGTGGACCTTGCCGCGTGGCCACTTCACCGCGCCCTGGTCCCCCGCCTCCGCCTCGTGGACCGCGTCCACCAGCCACTGCGGGCCCGACCGGCGGCAGTCCTCCACCAGGGTGCACCAGTCGGCGAGCCGGTAGTCGTCCACCAGGGAGCTGACCCCGTCGGTGGCCAGCACCACGTCGGTGAGCTCGGCGAGCGGCCAGGACGCGGTCCGGGCCCGCAGGCCGGCCTCCGGTTCGGCTTCGGCGATCCAGTAACCGCCCTCGCGGTTGATCACGGTGTACTGGAACTCCCGCAGCTCCCGCATCAGTTCGCGGTGCCGCTGGTCGTACCCGGACCCGGCGGCCAGTCGGTCCCGGTACTCGGCGAGCTGCGGCCGGGGCGCGACCAGGTCGGCCAGCCGGTCGTCCCGCAGCTCGTGCACCGTGCCGTCCCGGCCGAACGCCACCACGGGACTGTCGCCGAGCACCAGCGCGTCCAGCCGGTCGCCGGTGCGGCGCAGCACCGCCACGGTCGCGGCCGGGCTCCGGCCCGGCAGCAGCCGGTGCTCGGCGGCCACCGCCCGGATCGCCTCCGACAGCACCGCCCGCAGGTCGGCGGCCGCGCCGCCACCGAGCCCGTCGGCGAGCCGCTCGCCGAGCGTACGGGCGTACCAGCCGCCCAGCGGCTCGTCCCCGGTCACCGTGGAGACGCCGTCCAGGACGACCACCGCGTCCGGCAGCACCACGATGTGATCCTCGGTCAACCGCCCTGCGGTGCCGGGCCGTTCACCGGTGCGCACCACCCAGCCCGCGCCGTCCTGCCGCCCGTCCACCCTGCACTCCCGCCCGCCGGTACCGTTCCGCGTTCAACTGCCGAATACTGAACGGCCCCTTGACGCCCTGACACTCCATGGATTCACTGGACCCGCCGCACTCGGCACGCCCGCCCCCACCCTACGGGCCCCGTCCCCCACCCCGGCAGAACCGCACGGCGTCCAGCTCTCCGGTCAAGTGGGAGCGCTCCCATCGGACGGCCGATCCCGCCGGACCGACCAGAGAGGACCAGCGACGTGCTCCACCCCGTACGCCGCCTGCGCGATGCGCTGCTGACCATCGCCCTCGCGTCGACCGCACTCATCGCCCCCGCCACCACCACCCACGCGACCCAGCCGGCCCAGGCCACCCGGCCCGCCACCAGCGCCGCGGCCACCGAACCGGGCTCCGGCTACTGGCACACCAGCGGCCGCCAACTGCTGGACGAGGCCAACCGCCCGGTCCGGATCGCCGGCCTCAACTGGTTCGGCTTCGAGACCGCCAACTACGTCCCGCACGGGCTCTGGTCCCGGGACTACAAGAGCATGATCGACCAGATCAAGTCGCTCGGCTACAACACCATCCGGCTGCCCTACAGCGACGATCTCTTCAAGGGCACCTCACCGGTCAGCCTGAACACCTCGGGCGGGATGAACGCGGATCTTCAAGGTCTGAACTCACTCCAGGTGATGGACAAGATCGTCGACCAGGCCGGCGCGACCGGCCTCAAGGTGATCCTGGACCGTCACCGTCCGGACTCCACCGGGCAGTCGGCGCTCTGGTACACCGCCGCCGTGCCCGAGTCCAGCTGGATCAGCCACCTCGGCAGTCTCGCCGCCCGGTACGCCGGCAAGCCCGCAGTGATCGGCATCGACCTGCACAACGAGCCGCACGACCCGGCCTGTTGGGGCTGCGGCGACCCCGCCCTCGACTGGCGGCTGGCCGCCGAGCGGGCCGGCAACGCGGTGCTCGCCGCCAACCCCCGGCTGCTGGTCTTCGTCGAGGGCAACCAGACCTTCAACGGCAGTTCGTACTGGTGGGGCGGCAACCTCCAGGGCGCCGCCCAGTACCCCGTCCGGCTGAACGTGGCCGACCGGCTGGTGTACTCCGTGCACGACTACGCGACCAGCGTGGCGCAGCAGAGCTGGTTCACCGACCCCTCCTACCCGGCCAACCTGCCCGGCGTCTGGGACCGCAACTGGGGCTACCTGTTCCAGCAGAACATCGCGCCGGTCTGGGTCGGCGAGTTCGGCACCACCCTGCAGTCCACCGTCGACCAGCAGTGGCTCAAGGCACTGGTGCAGTACCTGCGGCCGACGGCCCGGTACGGGGCGGACAGCATCGGCTGGACGTTCTGGTCCTGGAATCCCAACTCCGGTGACACCGGCGGGATCCTGAACGACGACTGGACCACCGTCAACACCACCAAGGACGCCTACCTGGCGGACGTCAAGGCGCCCGGCTTCGGCGCACCCGGTACACCCGGCGGCGGCGACGTGCAGGCACCCTCCACTCCCACCGGGCTCACCGTCACCGGCAGCACCGCGAGCAGCGTCTCGCTCTTCTGGGCCGCCGCCACCGACAACGTCGGCGTCAGCGGGTACGACGTCTACCGGGGCGCAACCCTGGCCGGGACCGCCACCGGCACCTCCTACACCGACACCGGGCTGACCGCCGCCACGGGCTATGCCTACACGGTGCGGGCCAGGGACGCGGCCGGCAACGTCTCGGCGGCCTCCGCCGCCGTGACCGCCACCACCTCGGGCACCGACGCCGGCGCGGGCTGCAGCGCGGGGTGGCACCCGGACAACCAGTGGAACCCGGGATTCACCGCCACCGTCACGGTGACGGCCACCGCCGCCACCAAGTCCTGGTCGGTGCAGTGGACCTGGCCGAACGGCCAGCAGCTCACCGGCGCCTGGAACGCCACCGCCCAGCAGACGGCGGGCGCGGTCACTGCGACCAGCCTGGCGTACAACGGCACACTGGCGCCCGGTGGTTCCACCACCTTCGGCCTGCAGGGGACCTGGACGGGCGGCAACGCGGCCCCGACGCTCACCTGCACGGCTGCCTGACCCTCCGCACCCCCGGTGGTGGGGCAACTCCCGCCCCACCACCGCCTCCCACCGCCGCGCGTCTCCGGCGCGCCCAGCCGAAAGGCCCCACCCGTGCCTTCCGTCCTCACCTCCGCACCCAGCTCCCCACGGCGCCGATCGGCCGCCGTGCTGCTCGCCGCCGCCCTGCTGACCGGGGCGTTCGTCGGCTCCCCCGGCACCGCCACCCCGGCGGTGGCCGCCGCCGGCTCGACCGTCCGGGTCAACCAGGTGGGTTACCTTCCGGACGGCCCCAAGCGCGCCACCGTGGTCAGCTCCGCCACGGCCCCGCTCGGCTGGCAGCTGCGCAGTGCGGCCGGGGCCGTGCTGGCCTCCGGCAGCACCGTCGTCCGGGGAGCCGACGCGGCCTCCGGTGACGCCACCCACCTGCTGAACTTCTCCGCCTACGGCGGCACGGGAACGGGCCTCACCCTCGTCGTGGACGGGCAGAGCAGCTACCCCTTCGACATCTCCGCGTCGCTCTACGACGGCCTGCGCTCGGACAGCCTCTCGTTCTTCTACCAGCAGCGCAGCGGGATCGCCATCGACGCCGCACTGGCCGGCGCCGGCTACGGCCGCCCGGCCGGGCACCTGGGTGTCGCCCCCAACCTGGGCGACGTCAACGTGCCCTGCCAGGCCGGGGTCTGCGACTACACCAGGGACGTCCGCGGCGGCTGGTACGACGCGGGCGACCAGGGCAAGTACGTGGTGAACGGCGGCATCGCGGCCTGGCAGCTGGTCAACTCCTTCGAGCGGGCCAAGCGGGCGGGCACCGAGGCAGCCCTCGGCGACTCGACCCTGCCGGTGCCCGAGCGCGGCAACTCCGTACCGGACGTGCTCGACGAGGCGCGCTGGGAGCTGGACTTCCTGCTGCGGATGCAGGTCCCGGCCGACAAACCGCTGGCGGGCATGGCCTTCCACAAGGTGCACGACTCCGCCTGGACCGCGCTGCCGACCCGCCCCGACCAGGACGCCCAGCAGCGTGAACTGCACCGCCCGTCCACCGCCGCGACCCTCAACCTGGCGGCCTCAGCCGCACAGTGCGCCCGGGTCTACGCCCCGTACGACGCGGCCTTCGCCGCCCGCTGCCTGGACGCCGCCCGGCGGGCCTGGACGGCGGCCAAGGCGAACCCGGCCCTGTTCGCCTCGGCCACCGACACCACCGGTGGCGGCGGGTACGAAGACGCCGAGGTGGGCGACGAGTTCTACTGGGCGGCCGCCGAGCTGTTCGCGACCACCGGCGAGAGCCAGTACCGCGACGCGGTCACCGGCTCGTCCTTCCACAACGCCCCCGTCGACACCCCCTGGTGGGGCGGCACCGCGACGCTGGGCCGGATCACGCTCGCCACCGTGCCCGGGGTCGGGCTGCCCGCCGACGACCTGGCCCGGCTCCGCGCCTCGCTCGTCACGGCCGCCGACGGCCACCTCGCCACCATCGCCGGTCAGGGCTACGGCGTGCCGCTGGCCGCCGACGGCTACAACTGGGGCTCGAACAGCGCGGTCGCCAACAACGCGATGGTGCTCGGCGTCGCCTACGAGCTGACCCGCCAACAGCGGTACCGGGCGGGAGCGTTGGAGTCGCTGGACTACCTGCTCGGCCGCAACGCGCTGAACCGGTCGTACGTCACCGGCTACGGCGAGCTGGCCTCGGAGAACCAGCACCACCGGTTCTGGGCGCACCAGAGCGACCCCTCGCTGCCGCACCCGCCGGCCGGCTCCTTCGCCGGTGGCCCCAACGCCGGCCTCCAGGACCCGGTGGCGGTCGAGCGGCTGACCGGCTGCAAGCCCGCCAAGTGCTACGTCGACGACATCGGCTCGTACTCCACCAACGAGGTGGCGGTCAACTGGAACGCCCCGCTGGCCTGGCTCGCCGCCTTCGCCGCCGACCGGACGAACCCTCCGGTCACCCCGCAGGTCCTGGTGGCTCCCACGGCGGTTGCCGTACCGGAGGGCGGCAGCGCGCTCGCCCGGGTCAGGCTCTCGGCGGCCCCGGCCCAGAACGTCACGGTCACGGTGTCCCGCAGCTCCGGTGACCAGGACCTCACGGCGGGCAGCGGGAGCACGCTGGTGTTCACCCCCGCCAACTGGTCCACCGAGCAGGCCGTGACGCTCACCGCCGCCCAGGACACCGACAGCACCAACGGCACCGCGGCCTTCGCCCTCACCGGCCCCGGGGTCACCGGCGCCACCCTCACCGCGACCGAGGCCGACGACGACACCCCCGCCTCGGCAGCCTGCTCGGTCGCCTACCGGGTCGACAGCGCGTGGTCGGGCGGCTTCACCGCCACGGTGACCCTCAAGAACACCGGCACCGCCCCTCTCCAGGGCTGGTCGCTGGCCTGGTCCTTCCCGGGCGACCAGCGGATCGGCAACGCCTGGAACGCCACCGTCGTACAGAGCGGAGCGGCGGTCAGCGCCAAGGACGTCGGCTGGAACGGCTCCGTCGCACCGGGCGCCACCGCCCAGTTCGGCTTCCAGGCCACCTTCTCCGGCAGCAACCCGGCCCCCGCCCGGTTCACCGTGAACGGGTCGGTCTGCGCCTGAGCCCGCGCCCGTCCCCCTGAGGAAAGGACGAAGCCATGCCCCACCCGCTCGGACCGTCCACCCACCGGCCCACCCGGTTCCGCCGGGCCGTGCTGGCCTTCACCGTCTGCGCCGCGACCCTGCTCGGCGCCGCGTTGCTGCCCTCCACCGCCCGGGCCGCCGACCCACCGCTGCGCGAACTCGCCGCCGCCAAGGGCATCTACCTCGGCAACGCGGTGGCCGGCGGCGCACTCGGCGGCAACGCCGCGTACGCCGCCCTCGCCGGTGCGCAGTTCGGCTCGCTCACCCCCGAGAACGCCATGAAGTGGGGTTCGGTGGAGCCCACCAGAGGCAGCTACAACTGGGCCGAGGCCGACCAGATCGTCGCCTTCGCCCAGGCGCACGGCCAGCAGGTGCGCGGGCACACCCTGGTCTGGCACAGCCAGAACCCGGGCTGGCTGGCCAACGGCGGCTTCGGCGCAGCCGAGTTGCGCGGCATCCTGCAGCAGCACATCGCCACCGAGGTCGGCCGCTACCAGGGGCGGGTCCGCGCCTGGGACGTGCTCAACGAGCTCTTCGACGAGGACGGCAGCTACCGCTCCTCGCTGTGGACCGACACCCTCGGCACCGGTTTCGTGGCCGACGCCCTGACCTGGGCCCACCAGGCCGACCCGGCAGCCGAGTTGTACCTCAACGACTACAACGTGGAGGGGCTCGGCGCGAAGAGCGACGCGCTGTACGCGCTGGTGCGCTCGCTCAAGGCGCAGGGGGCGCCGATCCACGGGGTGGGCTTCCAGGCGCACTTCGTCCTCGGTCAGGTCCCGGCCACGCTGCAGGCCAACCTCCAACGGTTCGCCGATCTGGGCGTCGACGTCGCCGTCACCGAGCTCGACGTCCGGCTGCAGACCCCGGCCACCGAGGCCAAGCTGTCCCAACAGGCCGCCGACTACGGCACGGTGGTGAAGTCCTGCCTCGCGGTCAGCCGCTGCCGGGGTGTCACCGCCTGGGACATCTCCGACGCCGACTCCTGGGTGCCGAGCGTCTTCCCCGGCTACGGCGCGGCCACCCTGTACGACGCCGGCTACCAACCCAAGCCCGCCCACCACGCGGTCGCGGTCGCCCTCGGCGCCGGTACTCACACCTCGACTCCTTCGCCGTCGGCAAGCAGCTCACCGGCACCGGGTTGCACGGCCGCCTACACGGTGCCCAACCAGTGGAACACCGGCTTCACGGGCGGCGTCACGGTGAGCTGCCCGCCCGGCTCCTCGCTCGGCAGCTGGCGCGTGGGCTGGGACTTCACCGCCGGCCAGCAGCTCTCCCAGAGCTGGAACGCCACCTGTACCCAGACCGGCACCCGGGTCACCTGCGCCAACGCGGCCTGGAACGGCGGCGTCACCGCCGGTGGTTCGGTCGCCTTCGGCTTCAACGGCACCTGGAGCGGCAGCAATCCCGTCCCGGTGGTGGCCCTGAACTGACGATTCTGCGGCGGTGGAGCGGCCGGCCGCTCCACCGCGGCTCCCCGGGTGTCAGATCCACCCGAGCTTCGAGGCGTTCAGCCCGGCCTGGAAGCGGCTGGAGGCGTTCAGACGGGCCATCAGGCCGGCCATCATCCGGCGGACGGTGCGGAGCGAGAGCCCGAGCTTCCGGGCCGCGACGTCGTCGGTGTGGCCGGCACTGATGATCTCCAGCAGGGCCTGTTCCAGCGGGGTGCAGCCGTTCCGGTCGGTCGGGGCGACCTCGCCGAACGACGATGCTACGGACCAGAGTTGGTCGAAGAGCGCGCAGACTGCGGTGATCATCCCGGGGCTGTCCACCTCCAACGCGCCCTCGCGCGGGTCGCTCGGGTCGAGCGGCAGGATGGCGAGCCTGCGGTCGATGATGACCAGCGGCATCGGCACGGTGGGTACGGTCCGCATCTGGCCGCCCAGCCCGGTCAGCCAGCGGGCGTAGCTGTACGCGTCGGCGTCGTTGCGGACGCTGTCCCGGCAGATCGCCCGGATCGCCACCCCGCGCTCCAGCGCCTGCTGGTTGAGCGGTCCGGCGGCGGCCCGTGCGTCGGGCCGGTGGGCGCCGCCGGGGTTCAGCGAGAGGCACTCCGACTCAGTGCGGTGCTGGAGTTCCTCCAGTCTGCCCCGGACCGCGTCCAGCCCGATCAGCCGGCGGGTGGCGTCCCCGTCACCGTCCCAACGCCGGTCGTGCTCGGCCGAGATCATCGCGATCGCCGCCCTGGTGGCCACCAGCTGGGCCTGCTTGGCCGCCGCGTCGGCCTCGGCCGCAGCGAGCAGGGTGGCGAGCCCCACGTCCGGACTGACCGGCCGCAGCCGGCCGTCGGAGTCCGCCGAAGGCTTCAGCAGAGCCAGGTCCGCCAACTCGTTCAGTGCCGCCCGTACCGCCACGATCGGCAGACCCGTCCCCTCGACCAGGTCGGCCACGCCGTGGTCGGGACACGCCAGCATGGCGCGGTAAACCGCCTCAGCCTGACTGTTCAAGCCCAATGTTTCGAGCACGATCGCCCCCCGCGATTGTTACCTGGCACACAGTGTCAGCGATCCCGTCACCCGGATCAATAGCCACACCGGAGCGGGGGTGGGACCACGAACTTCGCTCCAGCCAGCGGAACTTGTCGTTCCGTCAGCTGCCCGGGCACACCGGATCAGCGACCGCCGCCCGGGTGGTGGACGCTGAGCTCGCCGTAGGCCGACAGAGCGCCGGCCAGGTCACCGGGCCTGTCCCGCAGGGTGGCGTCCAGGAAGGCGAGCGTGGTGGCGGCGACGACGTGCGGGCTCTCGGCGCGGCCCAGGGAGCCGACGATCGAGGGCACGGGCGGCAGGTAGAGGGGTCCGTCCATGAAGGTGAGGTGCCCGGCGCCGGGGATGGTGAGCCGGTAACTCGTCGCGGTGCTCAGCTCCAGGGCCTCGGTGAGGCGGGGTAGGTAGCGCGGGTCGGTGTCGGGGGTGACGGCCTGGGTGAGCGCGAGCGTCGGCCGGCCGAGGGCGGGGGAGGTCGGGCCGTGCGGGTAGCCGTCCAGATCGATGACGGCGCCGAACCGGCCGTCCTGCCGGGCAGCCTGCAGAGCGGCGGCGCCACCGATCGAGTGCCCGGTGACCGCGACCCGACTGGTGTCCAGGCGTCCGGCCAACGGGTCCCCGGTCTCACCCCGGTCCAGCCGGTCCAACTGGGTGCGGACGAAGCCGAGGTCGGCGGCCCGGACAGCCGTCCAGCCGACCGCCAGCTCCTCGTCCTTGTCCCGGTCCCCGCTGGAGGAGGTCTCGCTGCTGACCGTACGGCCGTCGTCGAGGACGACGGCGGCGGAGTCGTACGGGTGGTCGAGGGCGGCGACCAGATAGCCGTGGCTGGCCAACTCCTCCGCCCAGGCGGTGTTCTGGGTCCGCACGCCGCCCGACCCGGGCGAGAACAGCACGATCGGGAACCGTTCGCCCGCACCGGCCACCGGGGCGTCGAAGACCGACCGGCTGCGGGCCCGCGGAACACCGTCGACCAGGAAGCCCGGCAGGCCCACCGCGCCGGCCAGGGCTGCGGAAACGGTCCGCGCCTCCTGCTCCGTGCGCCCGAGGTACTGGGCCCGCTGCGTGCCTGCGGGGCTCTTCTGCGCGGGGTACCAGAGCTGGACCACGACCGTGCGCCGATCGTCCGGATCGGCGGTGAAGCTCTCCGGACGGAGCGGATCGGTCCACTGCACCACCCGGGTACCGACCGCGAACTCGCCGGACGGTTCGGGGAATTCGGGCACCGGAAAGGCCCAGGCGCCCACCGGGCCGGTGGCGATCAGGCCGACGCAGGCCAGCGATCCCGGCAGCGCCAGCCACCAGCGGGCCCGCCACGCCGTCCGGCCGCCACGGCGGCGCAGCAGGGGCGAGAGGGCGAACGGCAACACCAGGGCAGCGCCTGCCAGGACCGGCAGCAGCTGCCAGCGGATCCCCGCCACGCTCAGCACGATCGCGGACGGCACCAGAACCGCCGCCGCCGCGATCGTGACGCGGGGTCGGAGGACGGAGGGAAGCCAGCGGGCCGTCACCAGCGCGACGGCACCCAGCAGGGAGAGGATTTCCAGGGGGGACATGTACAGCCCCGTGATGATCTCGGTCACCCGGCCATCGTCGGCGCCGGGCCGCCACTGCCGCATCGCTCCCGGGTCGCAGTCCGGGGCAGGCACCGGTGCGACCGGAGTGGCAGGCGAGCACGCCGGATCGGCGACCGCCTTGCGACCACGGTGGGTACGGGGTCTCCTCCTCCGGTCGTACCCCGGTGCGGTTCCGTCCGCCGGTGGGCTCATGTGCTCCACGTGCCGACCGCCTACCGTGACAGGGCCGCGGTACGTGCCGGGTGCACCATGCTGCCGAATCGACAGGGACGTGTGATGACCGCAGACCCCGGCACTGCCCACCGGGACCGGGTGCGGCCGGCCCCCGTACGAGCGGCGAGAGCGGCTCGGCGTCGGGCCCGCCGGCTGCCGCCCGTGGTGCGGGACGCGCTGGTGCCGGCGCTGCTCCTGCTCAACATCCTGACCACCGGCGCACCGCAGGATCTTCCGGTGGCCGTGGCCCTCACCGCTGCCCTCGCGCTGCCGCTGCTGTGGCGGCGCCGCGCCCCACGCACGGTGTTCGGCGCCGTGGCGGCCGCAGCCGCCGTCCAGTGGCTGATGGACATCCAACTGCCGGCGGACCTCGCCTTGTTGGTGGCCCTCTACACGGTGGCCTCGACCTCGGACCGGCGCGGCACGCTGATCGCGGGTGCCGTCGTGGAGATCGGCGCGCTGCTGGCCTGCCTGCGCTGGACGACGGAGGGCGCCTTCCTGACCCCCTTCGTCGCGGTGACCGCGCTGGTCGTCGCCGCCGCCGTACTGGGTGTGAACGTGCGGACCACCCGCGCCTACCTCGCGGCCCTGGAGGAACGGGCCGCCCGTCTGGAGCAGCAGCAGGACCAGCAGGCGCGGTTGGCCGTCGCCGAGGAGCGGACGCGGATCACCCGCGAGATGCACGACGTCGTCACCCACAACCTGTCCGTCATGGTCGCGCTCACCGACGCCGCCGTCTACGCGCAGCACCGGTCGCCCGACAAGGCCACCACCGCGATGCTCCGGATCTCCGAGACGGGCCGTCAGGCCCTGACCGACATGCGGCGCTCCCTGGGCATCCTGCGGACCGACGAACCCGACGCGGAACGCCACCCGTTGCCCGGCATCGCCCAACTGGAGACCCTCGCCGGTCAGATGTGCGCCGCCGGGCTGCCGACCCGCGTCGAGGTCGAGGGCGGCCACACCCACCTCCCCGCCACCGCACAACTCACCGTCTACCGCCTGGTCCAGGAGGCCCTGACCAACGCCCTCAAGCACACACCCGCCGGCACCGAGGCGACGGTCCGGATCCGGTGCTCGACCGAGACGGTCACCGTGGACGTCACCGACACCGGCCCCCGCCCGCCGCGTCCCGGCCCCGCACCCTCCGGTCACGGCATCCCCGGCATGCGCGAGCGCTCGGCCGCCTACGGGGGGACGTTGCAGGCCGGGCCGCTGCCGGGCGGCGGCTGGCGGGTCCGCACCCGTCTCGTCCTCGGCAGCAGCGGCCCGGCGTCCGTATGACGATCCGCGTCCTGATCGCCGACGACGAGGCGCTGCTCCGGATGGCCTTCGGCATGGTCCTGGAGGCTCAGCCCGACCTGGCGCCGGTCGGCGAAGCCGCAGACGGCGCCCAAGCCGTTGACCTCGCAAGGGAGTTGCGCCCCGATGTGGTCCTGATGGACGTCCGGATGCCCGGGATCGACGGGATCGAGGCGACCCGGCAGGTCGTCCGGGTCTCCCCGCGGAGCCGAGTGCTGATCCTCACCACCTTCGACCTGGACGAATACGCCTTCGCCGGACTCGGCGCCGGTGCCTCGGGCTTCCTCCTCAAGAACACCAGGCCCGAGGAACTGCTCGCCGCGATCCGCAACGTGGCCGCCGGGGACGCGGTGGTCTCCCCCCGGATCACCCGCCGCCTGCTGGAGTCCTTCCGCCCGCACCTCCCCGACGGCAGCAGCGCCACCCGCGACCGCGACGAGCGGCTGAACCGGCTCAGCGTCCGTGAGCGCGAGGTGCTCGTCCAGGTGGGCTGCGGCCTGTCCAACGCCGAGATCGCGGCCACCCTCCACCTCGCGGAGGCGACCGTGAAGTCCCACCTGGGCCGCATCCTGCACAAGCTCGACCTCCGCGACCGGGTGCAGGCCGTGATCTTCGCCTACGAGAGCCGCCTCATCCACCCGGCCTGACGGAACACCTCGAAGGCGCCGCCGATTAATCGGTTGCCCCCTCAAGCTGCCGTGGCGCAGAGTTGGCACCTCAGCCCGCACCACCCGGAGAGAGGAACGCACGCCATGAGCAGTAGCCGGTCGTATCAGCGTTCCTCAAGTTCCCAGCAGAGCCAGGGACTTCCCACCGGACGGTAGAACGGCGTCGACGCCGGGCCGCCCACGGGACTTCCCGTCCGGGCGGCCTTTCTCGTGCCGCCCCGCAGTGCCGGATGGTGCAACTGGCAGCACGCCTGATTCTGGATCAGGAGACTCGGGGTTCGAATCCTCGTCCGGCAGCTCTGGAGAGTTGGCCGAGTGGTAAGGCAGCGGCTTGCTGAGCCGTGGTCGGGTGAAAGCCCGCGCGCGTTCGATCCGCGCACTCTCCGCGCAGGACAACACAGTTCATGGAGGACCGTCGGGGTGCGCGAGCACCCGTGTGGGTTCGACCCCCACGTCCTCCGCCAAGGGCGAGCTGGGCACTGGAGAGCCCAAGGGTCTGTAACACCCCCGCTTCGGCTGTGCCGGTCCGACTCCGGCCTCGCCCACCCGAACGGCAACCGTCGGCACTGCAGGTGGTCACCGAACCGCGTGGTCCGGCGGCAGCGGTCTGTGGCAGAGTCCGGCGTGTGAGTCACGCGACCGCTTATCCCATCCTGAGGACCACGGATCTGACCGAGGCCCTGACCGAGGCCCGCAGAGTGCTGCGGATCGCCGACCTGAGCGAGACCGAGGTCTTCGCCCACGCGAAGCTGGCCACCGTCGAAGAGCTACTGCCCCTGCGGGCGGCCTTCCCCGGGGCCTGGTACAGCGCGAAGTGCGGCAGGGTCGGGGCCGACGGTGCGCCCTTCCACGGGCTCCCGGACGAGGACCTGCCCGGCGACGCCGACAGTCTGGCGCGACTGCTGCCGCTGGAGTTCTCGCAGGAGGAGCAGCCGCTCGGCGCCCTTCCCGACGGCTACGAGGAAGCGTTCCTGTCCGCCGTGGGAGCCGGACCCGCCTCCCTGGAGTGGTGGTGGACACGGTGGCCCGCCGTACCGGAACTCGACCTGCCACCGGGGGCGAAGCACGCCGACGTACAGATCGCCGTCCACAGTGCCGACCTGTTCCGGGAGGTCCCGGCCGACGCCCACACCCTCTACGTCCACGTCGGACCGCACGAGGCCATCCGCGCCGACTGGATCGCCGCACAGGTCGGCCTGCACGTCGTCGGCCCGGGGCTGTGGGTCGGCTAGGCAGCCGTCCTCCTGCGGCGGTCGTGGATCGTTGAGCACCGTCTGCTCTTCGGCGGTGACGGGGCTGGCGGGCTGACGCGAAGATGCCAGTCATGTTCGTGCCGCAGTGCGGCCGATGACAGGAGCGGCCCGGTCGGCCAGGGTTGGCACCAACGACGGAGCACCCGGGGAGCACCAAGTCCCCCGAGGGAGCGCCCGCTTCCACCCCACCTCCATCTCTGCTGCCGGAGCCTGCCATGAAGAAGATCGCCGCTGTCGTCCTCACCGTCCTGGCCCTGCTCGGCGTCGGCGCCGCGCACGCCGATGCGGCCCGGCCCACCGCTGACACCACCGTCTCGCTCGCGGACGGCTACGGCTGGGGCGGCATCGTGACGCCGGCCCCCTGACCCGCCCGCTGCATCACCGCACCGGGGCACCACCCATGGCCGCCGAGCCCTCCCTACCGAGAGCGCCATGCATCTGATCACCCTTCATCTGACCGGCCCCACCCGCGCGTTGCTGGACCCGGACCTGCTCGCCGAGCTGATCGACTCCCACAGTGAGGCGGCCGACCGGGTCGAGCACCTCCGCGCCCGCTGCTCACCCGGCCGGATCGACCTCGCGTTCTTCCTGCTGGCCGAGGACCGGCTCGCGGCCGACCGGGCCGCCCATGCGGTGTGCCACCGCGCGCTCCGGCGCACCCACTGGCTCTCCGGCTGGCGCCTCCAGGTCGGCTGATCCGCCCGTATCCGCCGCCATCCGCCCGTGAGCACCCTTGTCCCCCCGAGGAGTTGATTTGTCAGAGTCTGCCGCCAAAGCCGGGTTCCCACTGCTGCTGAGCGTCTATCCGCCCGCCCTCGTGGACAGCGCGGTGGCCGCCTGCGGCCGTACCGAGAAGCGCCGCCGGCTGCTCTCCGCCCGGACCATGGTCTACTTCGTGCTCGCCATGGACCTCTTCTCACCGGCGCCCTACCAGGAGGTCATGGACCGGCTGACCACCGACCTGCGGGCGGCCGAGCTGTGGGCCGAGGAGACGCTGCCGAGCCGGGCCGGCATCTTCCAGGCCCGTGAACGCCTCGGCCCGGAACCGCTGTTCACCCTGCAGCGGTCGGTCTCCCGACCGATCGCACGGCTCGGCACCCCGGGCGCGCACTGGCGTGGCCTACGGCTGATGCACCTCGAACAGCACACCGTCGACCTGCCCGAACGGGCCTCGCCGGCCCCCCGGTTGCACGCCCTCGCGGTGGTCGAGAGCAGCACCCGGACGGTCATCGACGCGACCGTCGGCGAGCGCCGGACGGACACCGCCCTGCTCCGTTCGCTCGGCCCGGGCACCCTGCTGACCGTCCCCGGGCGGCCGTTCGACCTCGACCACTGGGACGCGATCACCGGCGCCGGGGCCGGGCTGCTCTGGCAGCTGGCGCTCGGGCAGCGACCACGCCCCACGCCCGAACGCCTCTGCCCCGACGGCTCGTTCCTCACCAGACTGGGCGGACGGCGGGCCCGGGTGCTCGCCCCCGGGGTGTTCACCAACCTGTTGGACGCACAGCGGGCACCCGCCGCCGAGCTGCTCGGCGTCCTCGCCCGTACCGAGGCAGGTGGCGGCGCGCTGCGCGAGGCGCTGCTGGGCGCGGGACGGGAGAAGGGCCCACTGACCAGTCGCACCTCCGACGGGATCCAGCAGGAGGTCTGCGGACGGCTGCTCGTGCACTACGCGATCCGCCGCTCGGACCGGACCGGACCGACCCATTTCCCCCGGACGTTTCCGGAGCAGCAGGGCCGGTCGCGCCTTAACCAAACAGCGTTGCCCATCCTCCAGCACTGACACAGAATTCCTCTTGTGACCGGCAAGCACGGCCGGCCGGAAATACCGGCTCGCGGAGACGCATTCTCCACTGAAATCCTGAATGCGACCCCACGAGATATTCGGTGACGATTCGTCACCCAGTGGACCCGAAGGCGAGAAACTCGCCGACGACGAGAGGGAATTCCTGTGAGTATCCGAACGAAGATCGCCGCCGCCGCAGTGTCCGTCGCCGCCCTCGGCGTGATCGCCGCAGGCGTCACCCCGGCCTCGGCGAGCCCCGGCGGGTGCGTCTGGGGCGTGGACGCCTGCCTGTACTACCACTCCAACTTCAGCGGCGCCTTCAACGGCGACGGCGGCAACGACACCTACTTCTCCGCCTGGTACTTCTCCGGCTGCGCCAACGGCAACTGCGACGGCTCCGGCCAGCTGGTGAAGAACAACACCGCCAGCGTCTACAACATGAACCCGCGCACCGTCCGGATCTACGTCAACTCCTACCAGCAGGGCCCCTACCAGGACATCCCGGGTTACACCGCGACCAACCTGAACGGGACGCTCTACAACAACAACGCCTCGCAGCGTTTCCTGTAAGGAATACACCGGCCGGGAATCGCACCGTCCCGGACTGCCGAATCCAGTGGCCGGCCACGAGAATTCGCGTGGCCGGCCACTCGCACGTCCCGACTCCACGTCCTGTCCCGATCACCCGAGGATGTCCTGGGCATGACTCACCTTCGTTCCACCCCACGCCTGTTGGCCGCCGCACTGCTCGCGGCGGCGGGCCTGCTCACGGCCGGCTGCTCGGCACACCCATCCGCGCCCGGGACCGCCACCGCACCCGGAGCCGCCCCGTCCGCCACACTGCCCCCGCTGCCCCGTCCCGCGATCCACGAGATCCCGGTGGCCGACAGCACGGCCGACAAGTCCATGCCGGTCGAGGCGTACCTGTTCAGCTCGGAGCAGCGGCACCAGGTGGACACCGCCAGAGGCACGTTGACCGCGCAGTGCATGCGGCGGTTCGGCCTGGCCTACACCCCCGAGGCACCGCCCGCGGCCTCCTCGCGCGGTCAGGCCACCCACCGGTACGACGTGGCCGCGCCCGCGAACGGCTACCGCCCGGCCGAGCCGCCGGCGCCACGGCCCGCACCGCCGCAGCTCTCCCCCGAGGTGGTCGGCGTGCTGGCGGGCAGCCTCCCGGGCGGCGCCAAGCCGAGCACGAGCTACCACGGGACGCCGATCCCCCCGGGCGGCTGCCTCGGCGAGGCCGACGCGCGGCTGACCGCCCAGGGCGGCAGCATGCTGGACTCCCAACTGGCCGTCGGCATCAACTTCGACAACTACCGGCGGTCCATGACCGACGACCGGCTCACCGCCGTCTTCCGGGCCTGGTCGGACTGCATGCGGGCCGAGGGCCACGGCTACCCGACGCCCGACGACGCGATGAAGGACCCGCGGTGGAAGACCGGCACCGGCCCGGCCTCACCCGAGGAGGTCGCGGTCGCGACCGCCGACGCGCGCTGCCGGCAGCGGACCAACGTCATCGGCACCTGGTTCACCGTCGAGTCCGCGTACGAGGCCGAGGCCATCGCGGGCAACCTCGCGGAGCTGACCGGGGTCCGCCAGGGCATCGCCGCCGTGGTGCGGAATGCCGCCACCGTCAACTCCGGCGGCGGTGACCGCTAGGCAAGAGGTGACCGCTGGGCAGAGAGCGAGAGCGACGGCACGTCAGGCAACCCGGCCGCTGCGCCGGTTCCGGCGCAGGAGCGCCGCACGTTCGTCCTCGGTGAGCCCGCCCCACACGCCGTACGGCTCGCGGACCGCCAGCGCGTAGGCGAGGCACGCGGAACGGACCGGGCAGCCGACGCAGACCCGCTTCGCCGCCTCGTCCCGGTCGTCGTGGGCCTGGCCGCGCTCCCCCGCCGGGTGGAAGAACAGGGCGGCGTCCTGGCGGCGGCAGGCGGCCCGCTGCTGCCAGTCCCAGTGCTGGTCGAGGGCGCCGGGCAGGCGCGAGATGTCGGTCATCGGTTCCCTCCTCCGGGTGGAGTCCGGCGGAGTCCGGTCGTTCCCCGGCCCCACCGGGTCGGCGGCGCGGCCGGGCGCCGCACGCGCGTTCCGGTCTTCCGTCTCACCCCGTCCCGGCCGGCCAAACCCCCGGGTTCCGCGACCACCACCGGAGCGGGTTGCATGAAGTCCTGGGACGGGGGCAGCCGAAGGTGCAGGACGCGCCCGGCGGGACAGGCCCGCAACGGCGCACGAGGAGAGGAAGCCCGCATGAGCGGCGTCGAGATCTGGAAGTTCCGCTCCACCTCCGGCCACGTCTCCGGTCACGACCTGATCGGCTACCACGTCGAGGCCACCGACGGCCGGATCGGCAAGGTCGACAAGCACTCGGACGAGACCGACTCCGCCTATCTCGTGGTCGACACCGGCCCCTGGATCTTCGGCAAGCACGTCCTGCTCCCGGCCGGCACCGTCCTCCGCGTCGACGAGGCCGAACAGGTGGTCCACGTCGACCGCAGCAAGGACGAGATCAAGAACGGCCCCGAGTTCGACCCGTACCAGCACGAGGTCGACCTGGGCTACCGGGAGACCTACGGCGCCTACTACGGCCCGTTCTACCGCGGCCCGTTCGCCTGACCGGAGGTCAGGTCCCGGACGTCGGGTCCCGAAGGTAGGGGGCTGGTGCGCCCGGTGCGCCGGGTGGGTACCGCGACTGCGGGCTACCACCCGGCGGGCCGCCAGCCTAAGGTCGTGGCGGGAAGCACTGCTCCCCCACAGCTGTTGTGCACCGCACGGACCCGGAAGGCTTGACCGCATTGAGTACCGACAGAACCGGCCCGCAGGCCGGTGCCCTCACCCTGACGTCCCGGACCGAACCGGACGGGTCGATCGTCTGCCGGCTGAGCGGCGAGCTGGACCTCGATTCGCTGTCCGCCGCCAAGGTGGTCTTCGCACAGCATCTCGAAGCCCGGCCCGCACGGCTCCTGGTGGACCTGGAGGAACTGACCTTCTGTGACTCCTCCGGGCTGAACCTGCTGATCAAGACCCGGCAGGCGGCCCAGGAGGCGGGCGTCGACCTGCGGCTCGGAACGCTCTCCGCCCAGGTCGAACGGCTGCTGGCGATCACCGGAGCGGGCGAGGTCTTCACCGTCCTCCCCACCGGCGCCGGGGCCCCGCCCACCACCCTCGATGAGACCTTGGACTGACCCGATGACCACTGACGGGGCACCGCCGCCCATCAGCACACCCATCCGGCCCCAGCTGCCGGCCGCGGGCCAGCGCAGACGTCTGGTACTCAAGGGCATGCGCCGACAGGTGGCGGCCGGACGCGACTTCGGGCGGCAGGCACTCCTCGACTGGTACGCCGTCACCGGCGGCGACGGCCAGGAGGACACTCCGGCGGACGACGTGCTGCTGCTGGTCAGCGAGCTGCTGGCGAACGCGGTGATGCACGCCGGCGGCGCGCACCACATCCTGCTGCACGGCACCGCCGAGACCCTGCGGGTCGAGGTGGCCGACGGCGACCCGGCCATGCCCCGCCCCCGGGCGTACCAGCCGGGCACCCCGGGCGGGCACGGGCTGCACATCGTCGGTCGGCTCGCGGACCGTTGGGGCGTGGACCTGCTGGCGGACGGGAAGGCGGTCTGGCTCGAGGTCCGGGCCGAGCGGCTGACCTCGGGTCAGCGAACGACCTGACCGACCCGGCCGCTCGGGTCAGCGGTCGACCTGACCGACCCGGGCGGCCGGTGCCCGGACCGCCGCGTCTCCCCGGTCGGGTCGACCGGGGAGACGCGGACCGCAGGTGTCGGGCGGTGTCAGTCCTCGTGGGTGAGCTCCGCGCGCAGCCTGGCCAGGGTGCGGCTGAGCAGGCGCGAGACGTGCATCTGCGAGACACCGAGCCGCTCACCGATCTCGGACTGCGTCAGCTCGCCGACGAAACGCAGCGAGAGCACCAGCCGGTCGCGCTCCGGCAGGGCGGCGATCAGCGGCTTGAGCGACTCGAGGTCGTCGACCCGGCTGATCCGGGTGTCCTCGTAGCCCAGCCGCGCGGCGAGCGTGCTGTCCGGCGAGTCGTCCGCCAGGCGCATCTCCAGCGAGCCGGCGGTGTGGGCGTTGGTGGCGGTCATGCTCTCCACCACGTCCTCCGGGCTCACCTCCATCCGCTCCGCCAGCTCGGCCACCGTCGCCGACCGGTCCAGCCGCTGTTCGAGCTCCTCCTGCGCCTTCACCAGCGACAGCCGGAGCTCCTGCATCCGCCGGGGCACGTGCACCGCCCAGGTGGTGTCCCGGAAGTGACGCTTGATCTCCCCGATGATCGTGGGCAGTGCGAAGGTCGAGAACTCCAGGCCGCGCTCCGGGTCGAACCGGTCGATGGCCTTGATCAGGCCCACCGTCCCGACCTGCATGATGTCGTCCATCGGCTCGGATCCGCTGCGGAACCGCTGCGCCGCGTACCGCACCAGCGACAGGTTCAGCTCGACCAGCGTCCCGCGCACGTACGAGTACGCCGCCGTACCCTCCTCCAGGTCCGCCAGCCGGGCCAGCAGCGTCCGCGCCAGCTCCTTGGCGTCGCGCGGCGCGACGGCCGACGGGTCCTCGATCACCGGAAGACCGGCGAGCTCGGGCAGCCGGGTCGTGCCGGTCACCGTCGTACACATGGGGGTCAGCGAAACCTCACTGGGCACTGCCATGACACACCTTCCGTCGTCCGGACACCTTGTTCATGGCCGCCTACCCCGCTTCATGGCCGCCATGCGGAATCCCTCGAAAGTGGTACCCTATGTCCCCTTATGACCCTTTTATTGTCGACTGTCCAGAGTCTGCCGCCGGGTCGGCCGGGAGCACCGGGTCGTACCCGAACTCAGAACTGACCCCCGGTCAGCCTGGCCAGCACCTCGTCCCACGCGATCCGCCGCCACTCCGATCCCGGCGGAACCGCCCGGTACGTCGCGGTCAGGAACGAGCGGATGTCCTCGGTCCGGACCAGGAGCACGGCGCAGCCGCCGTCCACCCGGAGCTCGATCACCGTCTGCTCCGGGTCGTACGGGCGGACCCGGACGTCCCCCAGCCCCGCCGAGGCCGCGATCCCGTCGGTCAGCAGCTGCCGGGCGAAGACCCAGGCCACGGCGCTGCTCCCGAGCGCGCACTCCGCCCCGAAGACCATGCTCACCGCGTAGGGGTCGTCGGCCCGGTACTCCAGGCAGGCTTCGACCTCGGGCGGCTCGGGGGCGACCAGTGCGGCCGGGAGACCGTGGGTGATGACCTCTTGCATGAGCGGACTCCTCCGTTGGCGCGGGCCGGCATGGGGCGCGCCTACCCGCAGCCGTCCGACTCATGTCCCCACGGAGGTAGGACACCGAGGCGGCGGGCCCGCCGACCGGCCGTCAGGCGGCCTCGGGCGGCCGCCAGAGTCCCCGGGCCGCCAGCAGCGGCAGCACGCCCTCGCCGACGGCGTACGCCTCCTCCAGGTGCGGGGCGCCGGAGAGGACGAACTCGTCGATGCCGAGCGCGTGGTACTCGGCGATCCGGTCGGCCACCTCCCGGTGACTGCCCACCAGCGCGGTCCCGGCGCCGCCGCGGACCAGGCCGACCCCCGCCCACAGGTTGGGGTAGACCTCCAGCCGCCCGGTCTCGCCGCCGTGCAGTTCGCGCATCCGTCGCTGGCCGTCGGACTCGCTGCGGGCCAGCGCCTCCTGGGTCCGGCGGATCCGCTCCGGGTCCATCCCCGCCAGCAACCGGTCGGCCTCGGCCCAGGCCTGCGCGGCGGTGTCCCGGCTGATGGTGTGCAGCCGGATGCCGAACCGGGGGCTGCGCCCGTACGCGGCGGCCGCCGTCCGGATCCCGGCGATCTTCTCGGCGACCTGCGGCGGCGGCTCGCCCCAGGTCAGGTAGACGTCCGCGTGCCGGGCCGCGACGCGTTCGGCGGCGGGCGAGGAGCCGCCGAAGTACACCTCCGGCACCGGCTCCGGCAGCCGGGTCAACTCGGCGCCCTCGACCCGCAGGTGGGCACCCTCGTGGTCGACCCGCTCGCCCCGCCAGAGCCGGCCGGTGATCTCCAGGAACTCGTCCGTCCTGGCGTACCGGCCCTCCTTGTCGAGGAAGTCGCCGAAGGCGCGCTGTTCCGCGGACTCCCCTCCGGTGACCACGTTCAGCAGCAGCCGCCCCTGCGACTGGTTCTGGTAGGAGGCGGCCATCTGGGCGGCCAGGGTCGGGCTGAGCAGGCCGGGCCGGAAGGCCACCAGGAACTTCAGCCGCTCGGTGACCTGGGTCAGCATCGCGGTGGTGAGCCAGGCGTCCTCGCACCACGCACCGGTCGGGGTGAGCGCCCCGGCGAAGCCCAACTGCTCGGCCGCGCGGGCGATCTGACCGAGGTACCCGACCGTCGGCGGCCGGTCACCGCCCGCCGAGCCCGGGGTCGAACCGTGCCCTCCGCCGACGATCTGCCGGCTGTCGCCGGTGGTGGGCAGGAACCAGTGCGCGGTGAGCGTCATCCCCGGCCCGCCCCGGCCGCCAGGAAACCGCCGAAGCCGCCGTCGTGGTACACCAGCGGATCGCCCTCCCCGGCCTCCGCCGCGACCACCTCGCCGACCACCAGCAGGTGGTCGCCGACCGGCTGCACCAGCACCGGACGGGCCGTCAGCCACCCGGCCACGCCCGCCAGCAGCGGGACGCCGAGCTCCCCCGGCCGCCAGTCCGTCCCGGCGAACCGGTCCACCCCGCTGCGGGCGAACCGGCTCGCCAGCTCCTCCTGGTCCCGGGCCAGCAGGTGCACGGCGAACGCCTCGGCGGCCCGTACCGCCGGGGCCGAGGAGGCGGTGGCGGAGACGTAGAAGGAGACCAGCGCGGGCTCCAGGCTGACCGAGGTGAACGAGGTCGCGGTGAAGCCGACCGGGCCCGGGACGGTGATCACGGCGACCCCGCCGGCGTGCCGGCGCAGGGTGCGGCGCAGCAGTTCGGCGGGCGGCGCGGTGGTGGGGCGGTCGTCGACGGCGGTCACGGTCGGGTTCCTTCCTGGGCGGCGGGTACCTCGGTGAGCAGCGGCGGCAGGCCGGTGCCGAGCCGCAGGCGCTCCAGCCACTGGACGATCCGCGCGGCCACGGTGCGGTGCGGGGCGTCGTTCAGCACGTCGTGCAACCCGTCGGTGACCAGCACCAGTTCGGCACCGGGCAGCCGGGCGGCCAGCGCCCGGGCGCCGTCGGCCGGGGCGACCGGGTCGGCGGCGCCGTGCAGCAGCAGCACCGGCACGGTCGGGGTGGCCGCCGCGGCGGCGGCGGCCAGGTCGGCGGGGACGGCCCGGGCCAGGTCGCCGGCCCGGAAGGCCGGGTCCTCGGCGAGCTGTCCACGGTGCGTCGGGCACGCGGTGCGGACCGCCAGCTCGTCGGTCCAGTCGCCCGCCTCGCCCGGGACGCCGACCAGCAACAGGGCGTCGGGGCCGGCGAGTTCGGCCTCCGCCAGGGCGGCCAGCGCCCCGGTGTCGGAGCCCGCCAGCACCACGGGGGCGTTCAGCTCCCGGGCCTCGGCCACCAGCGCTGCCAGCCCCTCGGGGCCCGCCAACGCCCGGACCACGTACCCGTCGAAGGCCAGTCGGCGGCCGAACCTGGCGTAGACGCCGGGGTGTTCGCCCCGGCCGGGCAGGAGCAGCACGGTGCCGCGCGGGGTGATCTCCGGGACCGGGTTCCACGTCAGCGCGGTGTCGGGCACGGTGGTGTCGGGCACGGTGGTGGTCATCGGCCGGCTCCCACGGTCTCGGCGGTACGGGCGGCAGCGGCGGCGTCGCGGCGGGCGACCTCCTGGCGGACCAGCGGCAGCAGCTCGCGGCCGTAGTCGACCGCGTCGTCCAGCGGGTCGTAGCCGCGGATCAGCAGGGTGGTGACCCCGAGGTCGACGTAGTCCAGCAGGGCCTGGGCGACGGTCTCCGGGGTGCCGACCAGCGCGGTGGAGTTGCCGGCCGCGCCGGTGGCGGCGGCGGGGGCGGTCCACAGCGCGCGGTCGTGCCGGTCGCTCTTGGCGGCGGCGGCCAGCAGGCGCTGGGAGCCGACGTTCTGCGGGGTGGCGCCGGGGCCGACCGGGAGGATCTGGCGGCGACCGCCGAACGCGTCGCCCCGGCTCCTGATGGTCTCCAGGATGCGGTGCGCCCGTTCCCACGCCTCGGCCTCGGTGCGGCCCAGGATCGGGCGGAACGAGACGCTGATGCCGGGCACGTCGGTCCGGCCCGCGGCCTCGGCGGCGGCCCGGACGGAGGCGATCTGCTGGGCGGTCTCGGCCAGCGGCTCGCCCCACAGCGCGAAGGTGTCGGCGTGCTTGCCGCCGACCCGGTAGGCGGCCTCCGAGGAGCCGCCGAAGAAGACCGGGATCCGGTCGACGGGACGGACCTCGGACTGGAAGTCGGCGAACGTGTAGTACGGGCCCTCGTGCGAGAACGGCGCGTCGGCGGTCCAGGCCCGGCGGACCACGGTGAGGTAGTCGTCCGAGCGGGCGTAGCGCTCGTCCTTGGCCAGGTAGTCGCCGTCCCGGCGCTGCTCGGCGTCGTGGCCGCCCGTGATGATGTGCACGGCGACCCGGCCCTCGGAGAGCTGGTCGAGGGTGGCCAGGGTGCGGGCGGCCAGGGTCGGCGCGATGAAGCCGGGGCGGTGCGCGATCAGCAGGCCGAGCCGCTCGGTGTGCGCGGCGGCGAACGCGGCGACCTGGAGCGGGTCGGGGCTGGCGGAGGAGTGCGCGACCAGGATCCGGTCGAAGCCTGCCTCCTCGTGCGCCTGGGCGAAACGGCGGGTGTAGTCGCGGTCGACGACCGGGCCGGCGGCGGGGCGGGTCTCCGAGACGTCCTGGGTGGAGATCATTCCGATGAATTCGACGGGCATGGGTCAGATTCCTTTCGGGGCGAGGGCGTTGGTCGTGGTGCGGTGCAGTGCGGCGCGCCCGTGGGCGAGCAGCAGGGTGTCGTCCTGCGGGGTGTGCACCCGGCTGCAGAGCACGTCCCTGAGGTGGCGCTGGAGCGGGTGACGGCGGGTCAGACCGTGGTTGCCGACCAGGGCGACGGCCTGCTGGACGGCGTCGATGGCGGCCCGGGTGCCGATCAGCTTGGCGCCGGCCGACTCCTCGGCGGCGCCGGGCTCCCCGGCGTCCACGGCGGCGGCCAGCGCGCCGACCATGCGTTCGGCACCGCTCAGCGCGATGTCGATCCCGCCCACGGCGCTCTGGAACCGGGGCAAGGTGGCCAGCGGTGCGCCGAGCGCGGTCGGCACCCGCTCGTGCAGGAAGCCGGTCAGCCAGTGCTGGGCGGCCCGGGCCACGCCCAGGTAGAGGGCGGTCAGGCCGAGCGAGTTCCAGGCGCCGGCCGTCGCGTCCCGGCCGCCGTCGGCGCCGGGTGCGGCGAGCAGCGCGGTGTGCTCGTACGGGACCCGGACGGCGTCCAGCAGCACGTCGTCGCTGCGGCTGGCCCGCAGGCCCAGGTGGTCCCAGGTCGGTTCGATCGTGAGGCCCGGCCGGTCGGCGCGGACCAGGAAGAAGCCGACCCGGGGTTCGGGCTCGTCGGTGCGGGCCCAGACCAGCATCCAGCGCAGCGCTACCGCACCGGTGGAGAAGATCTTACGTCCGGTCAACTCCCATTGTCCATCGCGGAGTTGGGCAATCGTGGCGGGCAGGCCGCCGCGCACGGGGCTGCCCAGCTCCGGCTCCACCCGGAGCGCGTTGAGCAGCACCGGACGCCCGGCCGACTCGGCCAGCAGCTCGGCCATCGGCTCCTCGGGCCAGTGCGGCGCCCGGGCCTGGGCGGCATGGGTGAACAGCGTCATCGCGGTGACCAGGGCGACCGCCGGGTCCCCCTCCCCCAGCGCCCGCAGGATCCTTACGGTGTCGGCCAGTCGGGCCCCGGGGCCGCCGTGCCGGGGGTGCACGGTGGCGGTCAGCAGCCCGGCCCGGTGCACCAGTTCGACGCCCTCGTGCGGGAAGCTCGCGGCGTGGTCGTGTTCGGCGGCCCGGGCGGCCAGCGCGGCGGTGAGCCCGGGCAGTGCGGTGAGGTCGGGCGGGGCGAGGACGGGCAGGGTCAGGGTCATCCGGCGTACTCCGGTGCGGGCGAAGGGGTGAGCGGAGCGGGGCGGCGCGGGCTTCTGACGAGAGGTCAGCGGCTGAGCTGGGCGCGCCAGTCGGGCGCGTGGAGGCAGGCGGCGGCCCGCTCGGGGCCGTGCGGCTGCGGTTCGGGCAGCTCGCGGCAGGCCGCGTCGGCGAACGGGCAGCGATGCGCGAAGACGCAGGCCGCGTCGGCCGGGGCGGCCTGCGCGGGGGTCCGCAGCAGGGCCAGGTCGGTGCGGTGAGCACGCAGCAGGCTGGGCGCCGAGGCAGCCAGCAGGGCGCTGTACGGGTGCAGCGGCTGCTCCAGCACGGCCTCGGCCGGGCCCTCTTCGACCAGTCGGCCCCGGTACAGCACGGCGATCCGGTCGGCCACCCCGGCCAGCGAGTCGAGGTCGTGCGAGATCACCACCACGGCCAGGCCGAGCTCCCGGCGCAGCTCGTCGAGCAGCCGCAGCACGTGGTTGCGGTTGGACGCGTCCAGCGCGCTGACCGGCTCGTCCGCCAGCAGCAGCCGGGGGCGGGTGACCACCGCCCTGGCCAGCGCGACGCGTTGACGCTGACCGCCGGAGAGCCGGGCGGGAGTGCGGTCGGCCAGCGCCCGGTCCAGGCCGACCTGGTCGAGCGCGGTGAGCACCCGCTCCTCACGCTCGGCCCGCTCGGTGCCCGCCACCACGAGCGGCTCGCCGATCAGCCGGCGGACCGTCAGATCGGGGTCGAGCGAGCGCAGCGGGTCCTGGAACATGTACTGGACCGCGCCGTCCCGGCGGACCGCCCGCAGCGCCCGGCCGCGCAGTCCGGTGCGGTCCCGCCCGTCGACGGTGACGGTGCCCGCGACCACGGGGGCCAGGCCGACCACGGCGCGGGCCAGCGTGGTCTTGCCGGAGCCGGTCTCCCCGATCACGCCGAGCAGTTCACCCGCCCGGGCGTCCAGGTCGACGCCGTCCAGCACCCGGGGTCCGGGGCCGTACGCGACGCTCAGTCCGCGCAGCCGCAGCAGCGGCTCGCCCGGCGGCGCGGTCGTCGGCGCCTCGGTGCGGGCGGGCAGGTCGGTGGTGACGGTCATCGGAACACCTCCGTGCGGTGGGCGGTGCCTGCCAGGGCGAGTTCGCCGACCCGCAGGCAGCGCACCTGGCGGCCGGGCGCGGTGCCGGTCAGCGGGACGGTGTCGGTGGTGCAGGCGTCGGTCGCGTAGTCGCAGCGGTCGGCGAACCGGCAGCCGGGGCCGGCCGTGCCGGGCTCCGGCGGGCGGCCGGGGATGACGGCCAGTTCGCGGCGGGTGCGGTCGCCGAGCGAGGCGACCCGCAGCAGCGCCTCGGTGTAGGGGTGCGCGGGGGCCGCGATCACCTCGGCGGTCGGTCCCTGTTCGACGATCTCGCCCGCGTAGAACACCAGGATCCGGTCGCAGACCTCGGCGACCACGGCGAGGTCGTGGGTGACCAGCAGCAGGGCCAGGCCGCGTTCGGCCCGCAGCCGGTCCAGCAGGTCGAGGATCTCGGCCTGCACCACGGTGTCCAGCGCGGTGGTGGCCTCGTCGGCGACCAGCAGCTCCGGGTCGCCGCAGACCGCGATCGCGATCAGCACCCGCTGCAGCATGCCGCCGGACAGCTCGTGCGGGTAACTGTCGTACACCCGGCCGGAGTCGAGGCCGACCGAGTCGAGCAGTCCGGCCGCCCGGGCGCGCGCCTCGGCCCGGGGCAGGCCGTGCCGGACCCGGAGCGGTTCGGCGAGCTGGCGGCCCACCGTGAGCGCGGGGTTGAGGTAGGAGCTCGGGTCCTGGAAAACGGCGCCCAGCCGGGTGCCGCGCAGCTGCTGCCACTGACGCCCGGTCAGGCCGGTGAGCTCGGTGTCGCCCAGGGCGATCCTGCCCTCCGCGACCTCGACGCCGGGGGCGAGCAGGCCGAGCACCGAGCGGCAGGTCAGCGTCTTGCCGCTGCCGGACTCGCCGACCAGGCCCAGGGCCTCGCCCCGGCGGACGGTGAACGAGACGTCCCGGACGGCCTCGGTGCGGCCGTGGCCGACGGTGAGGTGCAGGGCCTCGACGGTGAGGGCGGGCGGTTCAGACGGCGGCGAGGTCATCGCGGCGCTCCTTCCCTCGGGTGGTGGTCTTCTCGGGCTTCTCAGCCGCGCCGGGCTCCGCCGCGTTCGGCTCCGCGTCCCGGACGGCGTCCGCGAGCAGGTTGAGCGCGCCGACGGTGAGCATGATCAGCGCGGCGGGCAGTGCGGGCGCCCAGGGCTGCTGGGCCAGGAAGCCCAGGTCGCCGGCCAGCATGCCGCCCCAGGTCGGCGCGGGCGGCTGGACGCCGATGCCGAGGAAGGTCAGCGAGGAGACCGCCAGCAGGCTGGTGGCCAGCGCGTGCGCGGTGGTGACCGCGACGGTCGGCAGCACCTTGCGCCAGATGTGGGTGCGCAGGATCCACCACCGGGAGGCGCCCATCAGCTCGGCCGCCTCGACGTACTGCGCCCGGTCCAGGCCGAGCGCGGCGGCCCGGGTGACCCGGAAGAACAGCGGGGCGAGCAGCACGCCCAGGGCGAGCATCGCCTGGTGCAGCCCGTTGCCCAGCACCCCGACGGCGGCGATCGCGAACAGCGTGAACGGCAGCGTCATCAGGGCGTCCACCGCGCGCAGCGAGACCCAGGTGAAGGCGGCGCCGAAGCGGACCGAGGCCAGCCCGGGCAGCACGCCGAGCAGCATCGCGGCGCCGACCGCCTCGACCGCGCTGAGCACCGAGCTCCCGGTGCCGGCCAGCAGCCGGCTCAGCACGTCCCGGCCCAGGTAGTCGGTGCCCAACAGGTGGGCGCCGCTGGGGCCTTGGAGCGTCCGGGCGGTGTCCTGGGCGAGCGGGTCGAGCGGGGCGAGAGCGTCGCCGAACAGCGCCAGCAGGGCGACCGCGGCGAGCACTCCGAGGGCGGCCCGGGCCACCGGCACCCGGCCGGTGGAGCGCAGGATGCTCATCGGGCCTCCCTGGCCTGGGCCGAACGGGCCTTGCGGGCGGCCGGGTTGAGCGCGAACAGCCCGGCGTCCACGGCCAGGTTGGCGATCAGCACCACCACCACGGTGACCAGCAGGGTGCCCTGGATCACCGGGACGTCGTGCTGTTCGGCGGCCCGCAGCGAGAGTTGGGCGATCCCCGGCAGGTTGAAGATCCGTTCGGTCACCACCGCCCCGCCGATCAGCATCGGCACGCTCATCCCGAGCACCGTGACGGCCGGTCCGGCCGCGTTCCGCAGCACGTGGCCGAGCAGCACCCGCCGCCGGGACAGGCCGCGCATCACCGCGCCGGTGGCGTAGTTCTCCCGCAGCTCGCCGACCAGCGAGGTGCGCAGCTGCCGGGCGATCGCGGCGGCCGCGTCCAGGCTCAGCGCCAGCGCGGGCAGCACCGCGAACCGCAGCCACTGGCCCGGGTCCCGGCCGAACGGCACGTACCCGCCGGAGGGCAGCAGGCGCAGCTGGACGGCCAGCAGGGTGATCAGGCCGATCGCGATCACGAAGGCGGGCAGGGTGCCGAGCAGGGTGCAGACGGCGGTGACGATCCGGTCGGTGCGGCCGCCGTTGCTGAGTGCGGCGGCGATCCCGGCGGCGCCGCCGAGCAGCACCGCGAACAGCAGGGCCAGGCCCGCGATCGAGAGGTCGACCGGCAGCGCGGTGGCGATCGAGTCGGCCACCGGCACGGTGGTGAACCAAGACCGGCCGAGGTCACCGCCGAGCGCGTCGGTGAGCCAACTCCCGTACTGCACCGGCAGCGAGCGGTCCAAGCCGAACTCGTGGTCGAGCCGGGCGATGTCGGCGGGGGTGGCGGTCTCGCCGAGCACGGCGGCCGCCGGGTTGGCGTCGGAGAGCGCGCCGAGGCCGAAGGTGAGCAGCGAGGACAGCAGGAAGACGGTGACCGTCCCGGCCAGCACCCGGGCCACCGGGCGGGGCGCCCGGGCGGCCCGTCGGGCGAGCGGACCCGCCGTCAGGGGCCGGCCGGGCGCGAGTACGGCGCTCACGAGGCGGTCACGCCCTCGAAGCGCTGGACCACGGTGAAGGCGGGGATCTGCGAGACCGACCGGCGGCGGGCCAGCAGCCGGGGCACGCTGTACAGGAAGACGTTCGGCATGGTGCGCACGGCCAGCGCGGTGGCCGCCTGGAGCACCTTGGGGTAGTCGGGCGAGTCGAGCGGGATCCGGGAGACCTTCTCGACGGCCTCCTTGAGCTCGGGCGGGGTGGTCCGGCCCGGGTTCATCAGGCCCTGCTCGCCGAACAGCACCTGGAACGCCTGCGGGGCGGAGTCCCGGCCGGCGAACTGGTCGGTGAACAGCGCCTTGGAGTGCTGGATGTAGACGATCTGGGTGGCCTGCGCGGCCGGCACCACCTCGATGGTGGTCCTGATGCCGACCTCCTTGAGCTGGGCCTGCAGCTGCTCGGGCAGGCCCTGCGCGGCCGAGGTGGTGATGGTCAGGTCGACGCCGTTCGGGTGTCCGGCCTTCGCCAGCAGCTCGCGGGCCTTCGCCGGGTCGTAGCGGTACAGGTCCTCCGAGCCCGGGTCGTGGCCGACGTAACCCTTCGGGAAGGGCTGGTAGTTGACCTCGCCGAAGCCGAACTGCTGGGTCTTCACCAGCGCCTCGCGGTCGATCGCGTACTTCAGCGCCTCGACCACCTCGGGCTGGTCGAACGGCGCCTTGCCGAGGTTGACGTCCAGCACCGCCACCACCAGCGAGGGGATCACCTGGACCTCCAGGCCGGCCGCCTTCGCGGCGGCGACCTGGCTGCCGGGGATCTGGGCGACGTCGTACTGGCCGGACTGCAGGCCGGCCACCACCGTGGCGGCGTCCGGGAGCGGGTGCAGCTCGAAGTTCTCCAGCTTGATCGAGGCCGCGTCCCAGTAGCCCGTGTTCCGGCGCAGCACCGCCTTGCTGTTCTGGGTGTACGAGACCAGCGAGAACGGGCCGGCGCCGGCCGGCTTGGTGGCGATCCCGGCGGCGTCCGTCTCGAACGCCTTCGGGTTGACGATCAGGCCGGTCTTGCCCGCCAGCAGGTTGGGGAACTGGTAGTCGGGCTGGGTGAGTTGGAGCACGACGGTGCCCGGGTCGGGGGCGCTGACCTCCTTCAGGTGCACCAGCTGCGGTGCGACCAGCGACTTCGGGTCGGTCCGGCCCCGGTCGAGGCTCTTCTTGACCGCGGCGGCGTCCAGCGGGGTGCCGTCGTCGAAGGTCAGGCCGGGCCGGAGCTTGAAGGTGACCGAGGTGCCGTCGGGGGCGTAGCTCCAGCCGGTGGCCAACGCCGGTACCGCGGCGCCCTGTTCGTCGAGCTTGGTGAGGCCGGCGTAGACCAGCGAGAGCGCGTGCACGTCCCAGCCCGCCGAGGAGAAGACCGGGTCCCAGGAGGTCGGCAGGGCCCAGCCCCAGCGCACGGTGCCCGAGCTGCCGCTGCCGCCCACCGCGTCGCCGGTGTCCCCGCAGGCGGCCAGCAGCAGCGCGGCCCCGGTACCGAGACCGAGCCCGAGGAAGGAGCGTCTGGCCAGCGTGGAACGGCCTTCGGGCAGTGCGTTCATGAGTGTGGGTCACCTTTCGGGTGCACGCCCGGCCCGCCCCGGACCGGCGGGTCGGGGGCGGCGCACGGGGCATGGCGTCGGCGTGCACCGACGGTTCTGGGCGGCGTGGATCGGCGCGGACGGCTCCGGCCCCGGGAGGGGCGCACGGCGGCCGGGCAGCGAGGAGAGGGGTGCGCGCCGTCGGGGACGGCGGGCGGGCGGTCACCGCGGTGTCGGGTGACCGGGGCCGGTCGGCGGGGCGGTCAGCGACCGCGGGCCGGACGGGAGTGCGGGCGGGCAGGGCCCGGCCGGTACGGCGGGCAGGTCTGCCGCCGGGAGAGCGCGCTCAGCGACAGAGGTCGCTGCTGGTGCGCCGAAGGTCCACGTAGCGGCACACCACGTTGGGGTGCGTGGAGAACATGCGCACATCCTGGCGACTGGAACGGCCCGCTGTCAATGGACACCAAAAGGTGTCTCATTCCCTGGCGGCCCGCCCCAATTCACCGACCACGCACGATCCTTGCAGCTCAGGGGCGTCAGGGCCGGTGAGCAGCAACGAGCCCGAACGCTCGGTCGGGTGCAGGAACAGCGCCTCGCCGGCGGTCTCCACCCGGACCGCGCCGACCGGCACCGCACCCTCGGCCGAGGCCAGTTCGGACGCCGACACACTGCGGTAACGCTCCATCAACATCACGGCGGTCGGCGCGTCCTGGCGCGGCACCAGTCCCGGGCAGACCGCACGGGCCGCCGCCAGGTACTCCGCGAGCGGGCGCCAGCCCGGCACCGCCCGCCGCCCGGCCGGGCCGGCGAACAGCAGCGTCGGCAGCGCGTACCGGTGGCCGTCCTCGGTCTCCTTGGCGGCCCCGGGGTGCGGCCCCGGACCGCGCAGGCCGACCACCTCGGGGATCGGCCGACGGGTCTCCGCCCGGTCCGCGCGCACCCGTTCGAGCACCGCCGCCGAACCGGCGTCCGCCGCCAGCCGGTCGAGGTCGAGGTCCGGCACCCCGTGCAGCGCGGCCCGCACCCGGGCCGGGGTGTCGGCCGGCTCGCCGAGCACGAAGGCGGTCTCCCGCAGCCGCCGCAGCACCCGCTCGGCCACCAGCGGGCCCTGGGCCTCGGCGGCCGCCGCCGCGAGCGAGGCGGGCCAGCTGCTGGCGGCCACCCAGCGCAGCCCGGCGGCGCGCGGCGCCCCCGTGTGCGCGGTGATCCCCTCGACGTAACGGGCGTACCAGGCCGTCTCGGCGGCCGGGTCGGGCGCCGGGTCGTCGTCCTCGTCGAACAGGATGCCGAACACCCGGCGATGGTCCGCCGCACCCGCCAACACCCGCAGCAGCGCCCGTACCTTGGGCTCCGAGCCCCAGGCCCACGGACAGGCCGGGTCGGTGTACTCGACCACCTCCAGCCGGACCGCCGTCACGCCGGGACCACCTCCGCCGGACGCGTCGACTCCCGCACCAGGCCGGCCACCGTGGTGGTGGCCAGGATCCGCACCGCGCGCTCCTCCACCGCCCGCCAGACCGCCGGCAGCGCCTCGGCCGGGCCCGGGTAGGCCAGGTCCGCCAGCGGCTCGCCGCGCAGCGTGATCACCTCGCCGTCCACCGCCCGCACCACGTCCAGCAGGGTGATCTCCTCGGCGGGCCGGCCCAGCCAGTACCCGCCCTCGCAGCCGCGCTGACTGCGCACCAGACCGGCCCGCCGCAGGTCGCCGACCACGGACTTCAGGAATCGGAACGGGACTCCCTGCGAGGAGGCGATGGCCTCGCAGGTGAGCGGACGGGCCGCGTCCCCGGCCAGTTCGACCAGGGCGCGCGCGGCGTAGTCCGCCTTCGCGGAAATATGCATGAGCATGAGTATCCCCGGCCCGCCGCGCACTTCAAGTGCCTTCCCCGGCAGGCCCGGAGGAAAGGACACCTCTTGACATCCTTTCCGGCCGCACCCTAGCGTCCTGACCATCCGGCGGGGCCCGGCCGCTGCCGCCCGCCCACCTCCCGTACCTTCCTGGAGCCACCATGCCCACCGCCCACCGCCACGCCCCGACGGCCGACGGCGAGCCCGGCGCCTCCTGCACCGAGGCCGGCACCGGCTTCCACCCGCACCTGCCCGACCACGGCCGGCCGGCCGCCGACGGCGCCCCGTTGCGGGCCCGTCTGCACCACGTCCGGGCCGGCGAACTGGACGGCGACACCGCGCAGAGCAGCGGCATGCGCAGGTTCGCCGCGATCAGCGGCGGCACCGTCGGCTCGGAGAAGCTCTGGATGGGCCAGACCCATGTCGCCCCCGCCACCGCCTCCTCCGACCACCACCACGGCGAGTCCGAGACCGCGATCCACGTGGTCAGCGGCCACCCGGAGTTCGTCTTCGTCGACGACTCCTCCGGCACCCCCGAGGAGATCCGCCTCCGCACCTCCCCCGGCGACTACATCTTCGTGCCGCCCTTCGTGCCGCACCGCGAGGAGAACCCGGACCCGGCCGAGGAGGCCGTCGTGGTGATCGCCCGCAGCACCCAGGAGGCCATCGTGGTGAACCTCCCGAGCCTCTACCCGACGCCCTCCGCCTGACGGTCCGTGCCGTCCCGATGGGTGATGTTCGCGCGGGTCGTCCGGCGACGTCGGCGGCCGTCGGGCCCTCGCTGCCGATACTGCGGGCATGAAATCCACCCGTTCCGCCCTGCCGTACCTCGCCGCGGTCACCGCGCTCCTCGCCGCCGGCACGCTCGGCGGCCCGGCCGGCACCGCCGGTGCGACGGGGGACGGCGGCCACCGCCCACCCTGCGTCAGCTCCCCGCACCCCGAGGGCGGTCCGGCCCTCGACATCCTGCGGCTGGCCGAACAGGCCAGGACCGAGATGGACCTCAAGTCGGTGATCCTGCGGGTCACCGCCGACGGCCACGAGGTCCTCACGGCCGCGCTCGGTGAGTCGATGACCGGGGTCCCGGCCGAACCCGCCATGCACTTCCGGAACGGGAACGTGGCGATCAGCTACCTGGGCACCGCCCTGCTCCGGCTGGTCGACGAGGGCGTGGTCCGCCTCGACGACCCGGTCGCCCAGTGGCTGCCCGACCTCCGGCACGGCGACCGGATCACGCTGCGGATGCTCGCCGACTCCACCACGGGACTGGTGGACTACGTCACCGCACCCGGCTTCGGCGAGTCCCTCTACGCCGACCCGTTCCGGCACTGGACGGCCGAGGAGCTGGTGGCCGTCTCGACCCGCCAGGACGACTGGTACGAGCCGGGCACCAACTGGAGCTACTCACACGCCAACTTCGTCCTGCTCGGCGCCGCCCTGGAGAAGATCACCGGGAAGCGGCTGGACGTCCTGCTCGACGAGAAGATCCTGGGCCCGCTCGGCCTGACCGAGACCCGCAACAGCTTCACCCCCGACATCCCGACGCCGGTCCTGCACGCCTTCACCGCCGAACGCGGGACGTACGAGGAGTCCAGCTTCTGGAACCCGTCCTGGACCACCGCCCCCGGCGCGGTGCAGACCACGGACATCTGCGACCTGGCCCGGTCGGCCACCGCGATCGGCTCGGGCGAGCTGCTCTCGCCGTCCTCCTACCGGGAGTTGCTCGACCCGGGGACGGTCGGCCTCGGTCACCCGACCAAGACCTGCCCGGAGACGGTCTGCCTCCCGAACACCGAGGCCACCCACTACGGCATGGGCCTGCTGGTCCTGAACGGCTGGATCTCCCAGCACCCGCTGTTCTTCGGCTACACCGCCGCCCAGGCCTACCTCCCGTGCGAGCACCTGGCCATCGCGGTCTCCACCACCAAGGGCCGGCACACCCCGGAGGGTCACACCGCCCAGGTGCTCACCCAGCGGATCGCCGCCGCGCTCGCCCCGGACCACCCGATTCCCGACTTCGGCTGATCCGCCGCCGGCCGGGTCAGCCCAGCCGCTCGCGCGCCTGGTCGAGCGCCGTGGCGAACCCGGCCGCCACCTCCACCGGGTCGGTGCCCTGGGCCTCGACCTCCAGGCAACCCCCCGGCCGCTGCTCGATCCTGGTCCGGCAGGGCATCCCGGTGTAGGAGCCGGACTCGAACTCCCAGCGCAACCGCTCCCCCGCCCGCTCCCCGCCGAGCGAACCGTCCGGCTCGACGGTCGCCAGCAGGCGGTGCACGGTCCGGCAGTCCGGCACCCGGTCCCAGACCGGGCCGGCGCCGGTCCACGCGTCGTCCGGCCCGACCAGGCGGGCGTAGTCCTGCTCGGGGGCGTCCTCGGCGACCTGCGAGTTCCACAGCGCGGTGATCTCGTCGGCGATCGCCCGGGTCGCGACCCGCAGCGTGTGCACGCCGGCCCGGAGGACGTACCCGGGGCCGGGCTCCGCCCCCGGGGCACCGGTGTGCTGCGGATCGTCGGTCACCCACCGATCATCGCGCACGCACCGCCCCGGGGAGCCACCGGCCCTGCCGGTCGGCGCTCCGTCAGCGCCATGTCAGCGCTCCGTCAGCGCTCCGCCCAGTGCGGGCAGACCGGCTGGTGCCACCTGGTCCGCACCACCGTGCCGCCGAGCAGCCGGTGCTCGCTGCTCCAGGTCCGGCAGCACCTGGCCCGGACGGGGGTGCTCTCGCGCCGGGCAGCCGGGCGCACCGGGGTCGGGCCTGCGCCGGTCTGACCGCTGCTCGGGGTGGTGGGCGCGGCGGCCCGGGACGGATGGCGGCGCCTGCGCGCGGGGGAGGAAGAAGTCACACCCAGCCCCTCCCACCGACGGACGGCTCCCAACCCGCCAGTCACTCGAACAGGCGACGGCCGGGGCGGCCCGCCCACACTCCCCCGTCAGTCGTGCCGGGCACCGAGCTCGTCCAGGTAGCGCAGCCGCCGGATACACGCCCGGGCGCCGAACTCGGCGGCGTACACGTCGACTTCACCGCCCGCCTGGACCCACCGCCCGGTCAGCCAGTCCACCACGGCCCAGCCCTCCCGGCCCTGGTCGTCGGGCGGCAGCCGCACCACCTCGTACCGGTTCGCCGCACCCACCGTCGGTGGATCGGCGGCGGGCAGCTCCACCGCCCGGGCGGCCTCGGGGCGCGCCTCGGAACGTGGTAACAGACTGTCCGGCCCCCCACTGGTCATGCTCACCACAGTAGAGGAACCGCGTCGCTGACACTGTGTCAATGGATCACTCCGCTCCGCGGCGACCTCCCGAGCGGGTGCGGACCGGGACGGTCAGGTGCAGAGCTGACTGGCCGTCACGGGCCGGAGCCCGAGCCGCTGCAACCCGTCCAGCACGGCCGGGAGCGCGTCGACGGTGCCCTGGTGCCCCATGTGCAGCGCCACCACCGAGCCGCTCTGGACCGAACGGAGCAGACGCCGCTGGAGCAGGTCCGCCCCCGGGTCGCTGTAGTCGCGCGGGTCCACGTCGAAGGACAGGCAGTGCTCGTACCCCACCAGCCGGGCCTGCTCGCGGACCATCGCGTTGGCGTACTGGGTCGCCGACGGCCGGAACCAGCGCCCGATCGAACCGGTCAGCCGCCGCAGCCGCTCGGCGCACTCGGCTATCTCCGCGTGCGCCTGATCGGGGGTCATGGCGTTGATGTCGCCGTGGTTCTGGGTGTGGTTGCCGAGTTCGTGGCCACCGCGCAGGATGCGTTCCGCCATCTGGGGCTGCTGGTCCAGCCAGCGGCCCACCGCCAGCACCGTCAGCTTCACGCCGTGCTGCTCGGCCCGTTCCAGCAGCGCCGTCGCCTGGGCCGGGTCGCCCTCCCCGTGGAAGGTCAGCGCGACCTCCGGCCGCCCGCGCGGCCCGCTCACCACCTCCGCCGGTGTCCCCGGCGCGAGCGGCACCACCGCCGGGACCGGCGCGGCGGGCGGCGAGGGTGCGGGCGTGGGCGTGGCCGCCGGCCCGGCGGGGGTGGCGGACGGCTGCGGCGAGTACCCGGACATGCCTTCCGGCGGGTCCACCGGCCCCTGGTCACCCGTGACCCGGGTGGGGCCCCCCGCGCAGGCCGAGACGGCACCTACGGCGGTCACGGCGGCGAGCCGGGCGGCGGTGCGCAGAACGGAGCGACGGTCAGGAGTCATCGCGCACCAGCATAGGGACGGCGAAACAGGCGTACGAATCGAGCGCACCCACCCGGAGGACCGGCGCCGCCCGCACTCCCGGCTCACGGGTCGTCACCCCGCCCCACCTCGGCGGTTGGCCGCGTTCCGTCATCCAGACCGAATGTTGACCGTTTTGCGGGCGAGTCGTGGGGTGCCCCGCTCCTATCGTCGGCCGCATGCCCCCACAGCTCCGCCGGCCTGCCGCCGTGCTCCCCGTCCTGCCCTATCGCAAGCCCACCCGGGGCCGCGACTACTGGGTGCTCGACGACGTACTGCCGAACATCGACGAGATCCGCGCCCGCTGCCTGGCGGTCGAGGACTGGGACGAGGGCTACCCGCACCAGCCCGAGTCCTGGCCGGGCCTGCGCACCATGCCGGCCCTGCTGCCCGCCGAGCTCGCCCGGTTGGAGGCGCAGGTCCGCAAGGCCACCGGCGCGCCCCGGATCTGGGCCCGCACCGAGGTCGAGGGCGGCAGCTTCAACCACAACTGCGTCCAGGTGGTCGGGGCCGGCGAGTGCGAACCCCGCCCGCACACCGACTCCCGCGCCCTCTGCCGCTACGCCGCCGTGCTCTACCTCAACCCCGACGTGCCCAAGCAGTGCGGCACCAGCTTCCACCGCCAGACCTTCCCCGGCGGCCGCCTCGGCGGAAACCTGGTCACCGCCCCGCACAACAACCTGGTCGACGCCCTCGGCACCCGCTTCGTCCCCGCCGACTCCTTCACCGAGGACGTCGCCGTCCCGCACCGCTACAACCGTCTCCTGCTCTACACCGCCAACATGATCCACACCGCCACCGGCTACTGGGGCGACACCCTGGCGGAGAAGCGCATGACGGCCGTCTTCTTCTGGATGGCCTGACCTGCGGACTGCCTGACCTGCCGAGCCGTCAGAGCACGTCGTCGAACTCGCGCAGGAGGCGGGCCTTGGCACGGGCGCCGACCACCGACTTGACCGGTCGGCCGTCGCGGAAGACCACCATGGTGGGCATCGAGAGGACGGCGTAGGCGGCCTGGGTCTGCGGGTTGCGGTCCACGTCGAGCTGCACCACCGTCAGGCGGTGGGCCTGCTCGCGGGCGATGTCGGCCAGCACGGGCGCCATCATCCGGCAGGGCGGGCACCAGTCGGCGGTGAACTCGACCAGGACCGGGCCCTCGGCCGCCAGCACCTGCTCGGCGAAGGTCTCGTCGGTGACCTCGGCCACTCCGGCGATCTGCATGGTTGTCCCCTTCAGTCGGCTGCCGGCGGCTCGGCCGCCAGTTCGCAGCGCGGTGCTCGGTCATCGGCGGCGGCCAGCGCGTCCCGCGACTCGCGGGCCCGGAGCAGCTGGGCCCCGACCTGCTCGCGGACCTCGTGGAGGCGGGCGATGCAGGCGTCGAGCTCGGCGAGCTTGCGCTCGTAGACCTCCAGCGAGGCCGGGCAGGAGTCACCCTCCGGGTGGCCCGCCTGGAGGCACTCGACGAACGGCCGGGTCTCCTCCAGGCCGAAGCCGAAGTCCTGGAGGGTGCGGATCTGCCGGAGCAGGCGCAGGTCCTCCTGGCTGTACGCCCGGTAGCCGTTGCCGGACCGCCGGGCGGGCAGCAGGCCCAGTTGCTCGTAGTACCGCAGCGTCCGGGTGGTCGTACCCGCCCGCTCGGCCAACTCGCCGATCCGCATCGCCCGCTCCTTCCGGGGTGCCGCTCCGCACCGCCTGGGACGACGGTAGACCTTGACCCTGACGTCAAGGCCAGCGGCGGCGGCAGCGGGGGATCAGCCGTCGTCGGTGCCGTCCGACTCGGCCTGCGCCGCCGCGCTCTCGGCGGCGTCGACCTTCTGCTGCATGTCCTGGACCCGGGCGTCCTCGGCGCTCGCCGACTGCCCTGCCCGGTCGGGCGTCCCGGCCCGGTCGCCCCCGGTCGGACCGCAACCGGCGAGTGTCAGGACGGCGAGGGCGGCGACGACGGCCGCCCCGGGGCGGAGGTGACGGCGGGTCACTTGGCGGGGGCCTGGGTGTGGCCCTGGGCCTGGCACCAGGTGGCGACGGCCTTCAGGTCGTTCTGCCGGGCCTCCAGGGTGGGCAGCAGGTTCTTCCGGAAGGTCAGCCGGCCGTTGAGCAGGGTCTGGATCTCGGTGTGGCCGGCCGCCTTCGCGTTGGCCACCCGCTGCTCCATCCGGGCCACCGAACCGGTCACGGTGGCGTCGCCCTTCAACCGGGTCACCGAGGCGTTGACCCGCTGCTCGGTCTTGGGCAGGCGCTTGCAGACGGCCTTGGCGCCGTCGCCCTTCGGCGCGGTCGCGGGCTTGGTCTCGGCCTGCGCGGGCACGGCCACCAGCAGCGTGCCGGCCAGCGCGAGAGCTCCGGTGAGGACGGCCTTGCGGTTGCTGAGCATGGCGGGATCTCCTTCGACGCCAGGGGGTCGTCGGGCCCGGGACCGGGCCGACCGGTGCGGAGGCTAGCGCCGTTTCTTGTGAATTCCTTGTGAGCCCGCCGGGCCCGTCGGACCGGCCGTCAGCTGCGGTCCCCCGCCAGCCAGTCCCGGCGCAGCGCGAGCTGCACCGGCAGCTCCACCGTCGGCGCGTCGGCCCGCAGCAGCGGCAGCCGCACCTCGAACCGGCTGCCCGTCCCGCCCGCTCCGGCGCCGACCGAGACGGTGCCCCGGTGCAGCGCGGCCTGCTGGGCCACCAGGGTCAGCCCGAGGCCGGAGCCGGGACTGTCCGGGCGGCGGTGGAACCGGCTGAAGACCGCCTGCCGCGCCGACGGTTCGATGCCGGGCCCCTGGTCCGCCACGGTCAGCAGCACGGACTCGCCCTCGGTGCCCAACCGCACCGAGACGACGGCCGGCCGGTCCGGCGGGTGGCCGTGCACCACCGCGTTGCCGAGCAGGTTGGCGACCAGGATCCGCAGGCCGCTCTCCCAGCCGAACACCCGGACCTCGGCCGGGCCCTGCACGGACAGCCGGACCTCGGGGTGCCGCCGCCGGGTCTCGGCGGCGGCGTCCGCCACCAGGTCGGCCAGGTCGATCGGGGCGAACGCCGAGACCTCCACCAGGTCGCCCTGGGCCAAGGTCCGCAGCGCGGTGAGGAGTTCCTCCAGCCGGGCGTGGTCCGCGCGCAGGTCCCGGACCACCTCGGCGCGCTCCCCGGCGGGCAGGTCGGGGTGCGCAGCCAGCACGTCGAGGTCGGTGCGCATGCTGGTCAGCGGGGTGCGCAGCTCGTGCGAGGCGGCCGAGGAGAACTCCCTGGCGGTGTCCAGCGCCTGGACGGTCCGGACCGCCTGTTCGTCGTAGCGGGTGAGCAACACCCGGATGGTGGTGGCGAGTTCGTCCACCTCGGTGATCCTGCTCCGGCCCGGGGCGAAGGCGGCGGCCCCGGCCGCCGGGTCCAGTTCGGCCGCCCGGCGGCTGAGCCGCCGGATCGAGAGGGTGGCCCGCCGGGCCAGTCCGAGGGCGACCAGCCCGGAGACCGGTGCGGCCAGCAGCGAGACCAGCAGCACCCGGCGGCGGACGGCGGCGAGCTGCGGCCCGTCGGCGGCCGCGGGTGCGATCAGCCACAGCGTGCCCGCCGCCGGCCCGTCCACCCGGACGGTCAACACCCGCCAGACGTCGCCGTGTTCGCGGACGGTGACCGGCCCGCCCGGTACGTCCGGCAGCCGGGCCGGGTCGGCCGGGGCCGGGCCGCCCGCCAGCACCACGGAGCCGTCCGCGGCCACCACCCGGACCCCGGAGTCGAGCGCGTCGCCGAGGATGCGCCGGCTCTGGTTCCGCTCGACCTTGGGCCGGCCGCCCCGGTCGGCGGTCAGCAGCGCGCGGGCGGCGGGCAGCACGGCGGCGGCCCGGTCGTGCAGCCGGGCGTCCTGCTGGCCGCGCAGGTCCCGGTTGACCAGGCCCAGCAGCAGGGCGCCGGCGCCCAGCACCAGCAGCGGCACCACCACGGTGACCGACAGCGCGATCCGGCTGGAGAGCTTCACCCGCCCGCCCCGTCCACCGGCAGCCGCAGCACGAAGCCGACGCCGCGCACGGTGTGGATCAGGCGCGGCCGCCCGCCCTCCTCCAGCTTGCGCCGCAGGTAGCTGACGAAGGTGTCCACCGCGTCGGTGCGCACCTCGAAGTCGTACCCCCAGACCCGGTCCAGCAGGGTGTCCCGGCTCAGCACGATCCCGGCGTTCCTGACCAGCTCCGCCAGCAGCTCGAACTCCCGCCGGGTGAGCGCGATTTCGACACCGTCCTGGTGCACCTGCCGGGTCTCCGGAGTGATCACCAGCGGCCCGGCCCGGAGCGCCGTGGACGGCGGCGCGGGCCGTCGCCGGAGCAGCGCCCGCAACCGCAGCACCAGCTCCTCCAGCGCGAACGGCTTCACCAGGTAGTCGTCCGCCCCGGCCTGCAGACCGCTCACCCGGTCCGCGAGTTCGTCCAGCGCGGACAGCATCAGCACCGGCGTCTCGTCACCGCCCGCCCGCAGACCGCGGCACACCTCGGTGCCGGACAGGCCCGGCATCGAGACGTCCAGCACCAGCACGTCCGGCGCCGCCTCGGCCAGCAGGCGCAGCGCGTCCGCACCGCTCTCGGCGGTCCGCACGGTGAAGCCGCTCAGCCGCAGCCCACGCTCCAGCGAGCGCCGGATCGCCGCGTCGTCGTCCACCACCAGGACCCGTCCGGCCGTCATCGGCTCTCCTCCCGCCCGGGGGCTGTACGTCGCAGGGGCGGGCCCTACGCTCTCACGCCCGTCCCGGTGGGCACGGCCGGGGTCGGTGCCCCGGGCTCCGGCGGGGGCGCGGCGGAATGCCGAACGGTGGCGCGGCCGCACCGGAGTCGGAATCCGGTGCGGCCGCGCCGCCGTGGTCGACGACCTGGAGGTGGAGATAGGAATCGAACCCATGTACACGGCTTTGCAAGCCGTTGCCTCGCCCCTCGGCCACTCCACCGGGCGACTGTGCTCACCTGAAACCTAGCCTCGGGCTTTCATGAGGCCAGCTGTCCGACGGGTGGTCAGGAAAGCAGAAAGGGCCTCTGACCAGCGAGAATGAGGATTGTCTAGGTCCCTGTTCCCGCCCCGGTCGGAGGCACTTTCCAGGTGAGTAAGCGTACCGGGTCGTACCCGCGTGTCCGCGTCGAGGGCGGTGGCCGCGGGGTGGTCTCGCAGTCCGGCGCCGTGCTGCTGGTCGAGACCGCCCGCAAGACAGGGTTGGACGCGGCGATATCGACGGCACTGGCGCCGTGGCGCAAGGCTCGGGCCGTCCATGACCCGGGCAAGGTCCTGCTGGACGTCGCGCTCGCGGTGGCCCTTGGCGGGGACTGCCTGGCTGATGTCGCGATGCTGCGGGCCGAGCCCGCCGTGTTCGGCCCGGTGGCCTCCGACCCGACCGTCTCGCGCCTGGTCGACACCCTCGCCGCGGCCGGGCCCCGTGCACTGGGGGCGATCCGGCGGGCGCGGGCCGAAGTCCGCGAGCGGGTCTGGCGGTTGGCCGGCGAGGCGGCCCCGCACGTGGGCGGCGAGGTGGTCGTGGACATCGACGGAGTGCTGGTCCTCGCGCACTCCGAAAAGCAGGACGCGGCCAAGACCTGGAAGAAGACGTTCGGGCACCACCCGCTGTTCGCGTTCGTCGACCACGGCCCAGGCGGGTCCGGGGAGCCGGTCGCCGGGCTGCTGCGGCCGGGGAACGCCGGCAGCAACACGGCCGCAGACCACATCGAAGCGGCCCGGACGGCACTGGCCCAGCTACCGAAGAAGTACCGGCGCGGACGCCGAACCCTGATCCGCACCGACTCCGCCGGCGGCACCCACGACTTCCTGAACTGGCTCACCACACGCGGCCGGTGGCTGTCCTACTCGGTGGGGATGACCATCACCGGCGGCATCCACCAGGCCGTGCTGAAGATCCCGGCCTCTGCCTGGACCCCCGCAGTCGAACCCGGCGGAGAGATCCGCGACGGCGCCTGGGTTGCCGAGCTCGCCGGCGACGTCCTCAAAGGCTGGCCGAAGGGGATGCGGCTCATCGTCCGCAAGGAACGGCCCCACCCCGGAGCCCAGTTGCGCTTCACCGACGCCGACGGCATGCGCCTGACCTGCTTCGCCACCAACTCCACCGGCACCCCGATCGCCCGGCTGGAGCTGCGGCACCGCCAGCGGGCCCGCGCTGAGGACCGCATCCGCGCCGCCCGCGACACCGGACTGCGCAACCTGCCCCTCCACCAGGCCACCCAGAACCAGATCTGGCTGGAGATCGTCCAGCTCGCACTCGACCTGCTCGCCTGGATGCCCATGCTCGCCCTGACCGGCACCGCCCGCCGATGGGAACCCAAACGCATGCGGCTGCGGCTGTTCTCCGCCGCCGCCCAGCTCGTCACCACCGGCCGCCGCCGCTACCTCCGCCTGGCCCGCCACTGGCCCTGGACCGACACGATCACCAGTGCCTTCGAGCGCCTGCACGCCCTGCCGGACCCCGGCTGACCAGCGACATCACCCCATCCCGACGAACACCAGACAACATCCGGAACCGTGGAACCCGGCGCCCAACCGACGCGCCAGTCGGGCCCTCGGTATTTCTATAGGCAGAAGACCCAGCCCGGACAAGCAGAAACGGCCCGCCAGCCGAGCTGACGAGCCGTCATGCAAGATCGAGGCTAGACCGGTCCCGGCACAATTCACGGCAGCAACACACCGGGCCCGCCCAATAATTGGCGAACTCCTCTTCGAATCAATCCGGAGATATCGACCACCTGACCCCCCTTGTACTAATCGCCCGCCCCCGCGCGCCCGGCAACCGCACCTGTCGGCGCGCCCGGCGGTAGCCTGCTGGCGAGCAGCGTCCGATCAGCGAGGATGGGATTCACGCGTGACCGTCAAGGATTCCCGGCCGACCCTTTCCGGCGGCCCCGTATTCACCGGACCGGCCACCCGATGTCAGTACAAGAGCCTGCCGCTGAGGGACCTGCCCCCGCTGGGCCTGGTGCGCCAGGCCCGCCTGGCGCTGGAGGATTCCCGTGAGCGGCGCAACGGGGTCCCGGCACCCGGCGGGCCGTCCGCCTTCTCCGTCGGGGACTGGGTCCGGGTCAAGGACGCCGACGCGGTCCGCGCCACGCTGGACGACCAGGACCGGCACCGCGGCCTCTGGTTCACGGGCAGTCAGTGGTCCTACTGCGGCCGCACCTACCAGGTCGAACACGTGGTGCGGCGGATGGTCGACGACCACTACCGGATGCGCCGGCTCTCCGCCACCACCAGCCTCCGCGGCGCCACCTGCCTCGGGGCGGACGGCTCCGAGGGCTGCGGGATGGCCTGCGCCCTGCTGTTCCGCGACGAGTGGCTGGAGCCCTCCACCGAGGCCGCCGCCGAGCCGCTGACACCCACCCGGTACGCCACCGTCCGCAGCCTGGACGAGATCCGGGCCACCCTGGACGCCGGCGGCCGGCTGCACGGTGTGCCGTTCCAGCCGGGCATGGCCCGCTTCGCGGGCACCAGCCACGGGGCGACGCCGGTCCGGCACCGCTCGCTGGCCCGCTGGCAGCGGCCGGTCGGCGGCGACTGGTACGTGCTGGACAGCCTGCGCTGCGGCGGCGAGCCGCTGCCGCTGACCGGCTGCGACCGGCAGTGCGCGCTGCTCTGGCACTCGTCCTGGCTGCATCTCGACGCCTGACCCCCCGTACCTCCCCCTCCCCCGGCCGGCGTCACCCGCCCCGGGGACCTCCGGCACGCCTCTGGACACCCGACTCCCCTTGCCAGGACACTGACAAATCGGCAGGCGCCGTTCGCCTGTTCTTCACCTGAGAAGCGCGGCCATGTCCACCACCGCACTCCTAAGGTTGCGGCGCTCGGACACCCCCTCTGCCCTCGCCGACTCGCCCGGAGGACATCCACCATGACGCCCACTCAGTCCGCACCGTCCCCCCGCTCCCGCCGCCGGCTCACCGCCGTCGCCGCCGCCACCGCCCTGGCGGCCGGCTCGCTCGGCCTGTGGGCCGCCACCGGCAGTGCGCAGGCCGTGGTCGGCCTGCCCTCCCCGGACCACGTGGTGGTCGTGGTGATGGAGAACCACGCCTACTCGCAGGTGATCGGCAGCTCCAGCGCGCCGTACCTGAACAACACCCTGAAGGCGGGCGGCGCCAGCCTCACCGCCTCCTACGGCCTCACCCACCCGAGCGAGCCCAACTACTACATGCTCTTCTCGGGTGCCACCCAGGGCCGCACCGACGACAGCTGTGTCGGCGTCGGCTCGCTCTCCGCCGCCAACCTGGCCTCCGAGCTGATCGCGGCCGGCAAGACCTGGGGCAGCTACAACGAGGGCCTGCCGAGCCAGGGTTCGACCACCTGCAGCAGTGGCAAGTACGCCCAGAAGCACAACCCCTGGTTCGGCTTCAAGAACGTGCCGACCAACACCGCGTACACCATGACGCAGTTCCCGACCGACTACACCACCCTGCCGAAGGTCTCCTTCGTGGTGCCCGACCTGTGCAACGACATGCACGACTGCTCGGTCGGCACCGGCGACACCTGGATCAAGAACAAGCTGGGCGCGTACGCCACCTGGGCCAAGACCCACAACAGCATCCTGGTCGTCACCTTCGACGAGGACAACCGCCTCTCCGGCAACAAGATCCCGACCGTGCTCTACGGCGAGCACGTCACGCCGGGCAGCACCTCGTCCACCACGTACAACCACTACAACGTGCTCCGCACCCTGGAGGACCTGGCCGGTCTCTCCACCCACGCGGGCAACGCGGCCTCCGCCGCCGACATCACCGGCATCTGGAACTGACGCCCGTGTACCTCGCGGACTCCCGCAGCACCAAGGCCCCCGCCGTCCCGGACCAGCGTCCGGGACGGCGGGTGGCCGCCGTGCCCGGCACCGTGATCGCGCTCGGCGCGGTCAGCCTGGTCACCGACGTGTCCTCGGAGATGGTCAGTGCCGTACTGCCGCTGTACGTGGTGGCCGGGCTCGGGCTCTCGCCGCTCGGCTTCGGGTTGCTGGACGGGATCAACAACGGCGTCGGCGCACTGGTCCGGCTGCTCGGCGGTCACCTGGCCGACCGGGGCGGGCGCGGGCCCAAGTCGGTGGCGGCGGTGGGGTACGGGCTCTCCGCGCTCTGCAAGCCGCTGCTCCTGCTGGTGCACACCGTCCCGCTGATCGGCGCGGTGCTGGCGGTGGACCGCACCGGCAAGGGCCTGCGCACCGCGCCCCGGGACGCGATGATCTCGCTGGCCACCGCACCCGAACACCGGGGGCGGGCGTTCGGCGTGCACCGGGCGATGGACACCACCGGCGCGCTGCTCGGACCGCTGGTCGCGTTCGCCGTGCTGCGGGCCACCGTGGACGGGTACGACGCGGTCTTCGCGGTCAGTGGCTGCGTCGCCGCGCTCGGCGTCCTGGTCCTGCTGCTCTTCGTACCGTCCGCCCGCAGCAAGCCGGTTGATCCCAAACCCAGGCCTTCGCTGCGCGACTCGCTCGACCTGCTCCGGCTGCCCGGCCTGCGCCGGCTCGGGGTGTGCGCCGCGCTGCTCGGCCTCACCACCGTCAGCGACTCCTTCCTCTACCTGCTGCTGCAGCGTCAACTCGGCCTCGCCGCGCACCTGTTCCCGCTGCTGCCGCTCGGCACCGCCGCCGCCTTCCTGCTGCTCGCGATCCCGTTCGGCGCCCTGGCCGACCGGGTCGGCCGCCGCCGGCTCTTCCTGGCCGGGCACCTCCTGCTGCTGCTCGCCTACGCGTTGGTGCTCGGCCACAGCTCGGCCGTGCTGCTGGTGCTGGTGCTGCACGGGGGCTTCTACGCCGCCACCGACGGTGTGCTCGCCGCGGCCGCCGCCAACGCCGCGCCGGAGGACCGGCAGGGCTCCGCCCTCGCGCTGGTCGGCACCGGGCAGGCACTGGCCCGGTTCCTCTGCTCGCTCGGCTTCGGCGCGGCCTGGAGCGTCTGGGGCGGCCACACCGCACTCGCCGTCACGGCAACCGCCCTGGCCTGCACCGCGGTTACCACCTACTTCCTGCTCCGCAGCTCCGCCGACGAGGTCACCCGATGAAGAACTCCACCCGCCTGCTGGTCCTGCTGCCGGCCGTCGTCCTGCTCGGCGGCATCGGCACCGGCGCGGTGCTGTACGCCGCCGACCGGGCCGACCGGCGCGACCACGAGCAGGCCGGCGGCCCGGCCGTCCGCACCGGCCCGGTGTCGCTCCGGGCCCCCGGTCGACAGCTGGTCTTCCGCAACCTGGCCTGGGGCCCGCACCGGGACGAGATCGCCACCGTCCCGGCCGACCGGCCGGACGGCGAGCGGACCGTCTCGGGCCTCAAGTGCCTGCGCTTCCACGCCGCCGCGGGCACCGGCATCTGCCTGCAGGCGGTCCACGGCGCGCTGGAGGACACCTACCGCACCGTGCTGCTGGACGCCGACCTGCACGAGCGGCACGTCTTCCCCGCCGCCGGCATCCCCACCCGGGCCCGGGTCTCGCCCTCCGGCCGGCTGGCCGCCTGGACGGTCTTCGTCAGCGGCGACTCGTACGCGGGCACCGACTTCTCCACCCGGACCGCGATCGTGGACACCGGCACCTGGGCGCTGGACGACAACCTGGAGACCTACGCGATCGTCAAGGACGGCCACCCCTACCAGGCGCACGACACCAACATCTGGGGTGTCACCTTCGCCGACGACAGCCGGTTCTACGCCACGCTGGCCACCGGCGGCCAGACCTACCTGGTCCAGGGCGACGTCGCCGCACGGACGTTGACCACCCTGCACCAGAACGTCGAGTGCCCCTCGCTCTCCCCCGACGGCACCCGGATCGCGTACAAGAAGCGCGCCCCGGAAGCCCCCGCCGACGCCCCCTGGCGGCTCTACGTGCTCGACCTGCGCACCATGGCCGAGACCCGCACCGCCGAACAGCGCAACATCGACGACCAGGTGCTGTGGGCCGACGACCGGACCCTGGAGTACTCGATGCCCGGCGACTTCGGCGCCGACCTCTGGTCCACCCCCGCCGACGGCACCGGCGCCCCGCGCCAACTCCTCGGCGCCGCGGTCTCCCCCGCCTACCTCGGCTGAGGCCGGACCGCGGGTGCACCATCGACCGGTGGGCGCGGACCGACTAGGTTCGATCCCGTCCGATGCGCCCCTGCCGGGCGCACGACCGACCGGACCGACCCCAGCCCGCCGACCATGGAGCGATGGATGACGAACACGGACCAGTTCGCCGCGGAGGCGGAGCCGGCCCCGGGACCGGTCTGCCCGCGCTGCGAGGAGTCCACCCGGCTGTCCGTCTTCGAGGAGCTGCGCCGACCGGTGCCGCGCTCGACCGGCACCCTCCCGCTGCTCGCCGCGGCCGCCCTCGGGTCGTACGGCGTGGCCCAGTTGGCGGCCGGGAACCCCGTCCTCGCGGCGACCCTGCTCGGCTGCGCGCTGGCGTCCGGGGCGCTGGCCGCCCGGGCGGTCAACGCCGCCCGGACCGGCGAGCTGGCGCAGGTGCTGTACTGCCACCACTGCCTGGTGCGCTTCCGCCCCGGCGACCAGGCGGACCAGGTCCACGGCTGACGGCGCGAGGCCCGGCCCCGTTCCCGGGGCCGGGCCTCGTTGCGGACCGAGCGGGCGTCAGCTCTGCCCGTCCTCCGGCACCGTGATGATCCAGCGGCTGTCCTGCCGCGGCCGCAGGTAGCACACCCAGTACAGGCTGGCGGCGACGGTGATCCCGGCGGTCCAGGCCAGCGCGGTGTGGTCGAGCTGGGTCAGCACGTAGCCGAGCGCCGCGATCAGCAGGACCGGCAGCACCGGCCAGAGCGGCTGGCGCCAGGCCGGCGCGTTCTTGTGGTGCCTGCGGCGGGAGAACAGCGAGGCCACCGCGACCAGCAGGTAGAGCGCCGCGACCGCGACACCGGTGATGTTGGTCAGCAGGTCCTGCGGCACGAAGCAGAGCACCGCGCCGGGGATGCCGACCGCGAGGGTGGAGATCCACGGGGCGCTGAAGCGGTTGAGGGTGCCGAACGCCTTGTTCGCCGGCTCCGGCCAGGCCCGGTCGCGCCCGGAGGCGAACAGCACGCGGGAGTTCTGGATCACCATCACGATGCCGGCGTTGATGATCGCCAGCGCGATGCAGAGGCTGACGAAGGTGCCGACCGCCGAGCCCGACCAGCCGGCCACCAGCGCCGAGATGTCCCCGGCGGAGAGCGCCTCCAGATCGGGCGCACCGACGGTGATCGCGATCACCGGGACCAGGATGATCACCACGGACAGGCCGAGCGTCCACAGCACCGTGCGGGCCACGTTGCGCCGGGGGTTCTCCAGCTCCTCGGAGAGGTAGATCGCGGTCGAGAAGCCCTGGGTGACGAAGAGCGCGGTGCCCATCGCGGCCAGGATCGCCCCCATGCCGACCGCGCTGGTGCCGCCGCCCTCGCCGATCACCGAGCCGTGCAGCAGGCTGCCCACGCCCCGCTCGCTGTGCGAGAAGCCGAGGAAGGAGACCACCGCACAGGCGATCACCTCCAGGACCAGGAAAATGCCGGTCAGCCAGGCGTTGGCGCGCAGGTCCAGCAGGCCCGCCACGGTGGCCGCGATCATCACGGCCGCGCCGGCGATCTTGGGGTCGACGTCGACGATCGGCGCCAGGTACGCGGAGGTCCCGATCGCGATCAGCGAGGGCACGATCATCACGACGATCAGCGACTGGATGAACACCAGCCAGCCGGCGAACCGGCCCGCCAGCGTGCCGACCATGGCGTACTCGCCACCGGCGCTGGGGATCAGGGTGCCGAGCTCGGAGTAACAGAACGCCACCGCGATGCAGATCAGCGAACCGATCCCGATCGCCAGCGCGGTGTAGGTGCCCAGCGACTGGAACAGCTCCGGCACGATCACGAACAGCGAGGACGCGGGCGTCACGCAGGACAGCGTGAGCAGCGTGCCGCCCACCACACCGAGCGAGCGGGCGAGCTTCTTCGGCACATCTGCGGGCGCCTGCGACGCCACCGCCGACACCGGGGGAGAGGAGTCAAGCGTGTCGGTCATGAAAGGGGGTTCCGATCGGCTCGGCGCGACGGCGCGCGGTAGGGCGGTGTGACCGGGAGCGGTATCTCCTCCAGAGGGCTGATGCCGGTGTTCGGTGTGGTCGCTCCCGGTCGCCATGGAAGCGGGCCGCCCGCGTGCCGTCAACGGCCGTCGACCTTCGGAATTCGTTGCCTACCGGCGGGTATCTCCCCGGGGCGGTCACGAACAGTGATCCCGACCGCCGGACATTCATGTGCCATAGCCGCGTCCTGGCGATGAATCCATGGCGAACAGCAGTCGAAGCCTGCGATCGGGCAGAGCTGATCCAGCTTCGCCCACCCACCGCCCGCGCCGCCCCGGACACCGGCCGGACGACGATAACCGCAGCTCAGAGCGGGGAAGTCGTCGATAACGTTTCAGCCGGCGGACGACCTCCGCCACACCGCGTGTCGGAGCGTCCACCCGGCGCCACCACAATGAGCGCCATGAGAATGATCTACGCCTTCACCGGGGTGCTGGTCCTGCTGTTCACCGTCGCCAGCATCCTGCGCACCCTGGTGGTGCCGCGCGGTCTGTACTCCGCACTCGTCCACCGGCTGTGGTCGGGCCTGCGGGCCACCCTCCGGGCGATCACCCCCTTCGGCGGCTACCAGGTGCAGGACCGGGTGCAGACCTGGCTGGCGCCGCTGATCCTGCTCGGCATGCTGACCACCTGGCTACTCGGGATGCTGGTCGCCTACACCCTGCTGCTGCACGGCTTCTCCGAGCTCGGCTGGGCGGTCTCGTTCCGGGAGGCCGGATCCAGTCTGTTCACCCTCGGCTTCGCCAGCGGCGAGCGCCTGCACCTGTCCGCGCTGGACTTCCTGGCCGCCGCCACCGGGCCGCTGGTGATCGCCCTGCTGATCGGCTACCTGCCCACCCTGTACGGGGCGTACAACCGCCGGGAGGTGGAGGTCACCCTGCTACAGTCCCGGGCCGGCGAGCCCGCCTGGGGCCCCGAACTGCTGGCCCGCCAGTCGCTGGTGGACACCGAGACCGCACTGCCCCAGCTCTACCGCGACTGGGAGCGGCTGGCCGCCGACATCGGCGAGGGCCACTCCAACTACCCGGTACTGCTCTCCTTCCGCTCCCCGCAGCCGCACCGCAGCTGGGTGGTCGGCCTGATCGCGGTGATGGACGCGGCCGCCCTGCAACTCGCGGTCTGCCCGAAGGCCGCCCCGCCCGAGGCCCGGCTGGTGCTGCGGGCCGGGTTCACGGCGCTGCGCGACATCGCCCGGACCCAGCGGATCGCCTTCGACCCCGACCCGGATCCGGACGGCCCGATCCGGCTCACCTTCGAGGAGTTCGACGCGGCCGTCGCCCTGGTCACCGCCGGCGGCATCAGCGGCGAGCGGACCGTCACCGAGGCCTGGCCGCACTTCCGGGGCTGGCGGGTCAACTACGAATCCCTGGCCCACGAACTCGCCCGCCGCACCGACGCCGTGCCGGCGCTCTGGACCGGGCCTCGCGACTTCCCCGCCACCCCGATACCGCCGAGCCGGCCGGCCGACCGCCGCCCCCGGCAGCGCACCTGAGCAGCGGATCTCCGACGGATGGTCAACTCCCTTGGGCGGGGCGGTCCTCCGGTGCGTCAACGATCCACCTGTCCGGCCGGTCCGGCGGCCCACCCGCCGCCGGGCACGGTTCAACAGCCAATTCGGTCCAGACAGTTGACCTCATTGATGCGGGCATGGCAGCTTTCTCCGGCCTGGGCGTTCCCAACCGGTTGCGCGCCCGGCGATCCCCCACAAGGAGACCCATGCTCAAGGGACTTACCGCCGGACTCGGCACCGCCGTAGTCGTCGCGGGTCTGCTGACGTCCGCCGTCTCGCCCGCACAGGCCGTCCAGGCCGGCGATCTGACGTCCACCATCGCGCTGAGCAACTGCTCGGCCTCCCTGGTGCGTTACCCCTCCTCGGTCGACGCGGACCGGGCCATGATGCTGACCAACGGCCACTGTCTGCCGACCATGCCGAGCGCCGGCCAGGTCATCCAGAACACCACCGCCAGCCGCTCCGGCACCCTGCTGAACGCGGCCGGCTCCTCGCTGGGCACCGTGAACGCCGACAAGGTGCTGTACGCGACCATGACCGGCACCGACGTCGCGCTCTACCAGCTGACCGACACCTTCGCGTCGATCACCAGCAAGTTCGGCGCCACCGCGCTGACCATCAGCGACACCCACCCGGTCAACGGCTCCTCGATGTTCATACCCTCGGGCTACTGGAAGCAGACCTGGAACTGCTCGGTCAACGGCTTCGTCGACACCCTGCGCGAGGACCAGTGGACCTGGCGCGACTCGATCCGTTACAGCACCGGCTGCAACACCACCCACGGCACCTCCGGCTCGCCGATCGTCGACGCCACCAGCAAGCGGGTGGTCGGGATCAACAACACCGGTAACGACGACGGCGCGATGTGCACGCTCAACAACCCGTGCGAGGTCGCGGCCGACGGCACCACCACGGTCACCAAGGGCCAGAGCTACGGCCAGGAGACCTACTGGTTCACCACCTGCCTCGGTGCCAACCGCGCCATCGACCTCAACGTGGCCGGCTGCCTGCTCACCAAGCCGGCCGGCAGCAGCGTCTCGGTGACCAACCCGGGCAGCCAGACCACCGCGCTGAACGGCTCGGCCAGCCTCCAGATCAACGCCAGTGGCGGCACCGCCCCGCTGACCTTCACCGCCACCGGCCTGCCGACCGGCCTCTCGATCAGCTCCTCGGGCCTGATCACCGGCACCGCCACGGCCACCGGCAGCTACAACGTCACCGTGACCGTCCGGGACGCCGCCAACCGGACCGCCAGCGCCACCTTCAGCTGGACCGTCAGCGGCGGCGGCGGTACCTGCACCCCGGCGCAGTTGCTCGGTAACGCGGGCTTCGAGTCCGGTGCGACCACCTGGACCCAGACCTCCGGTGTGATCGACAACGGCACCAGCAAGCCCGCCCGCACCGGCTCCTACAAGGCCTGGCTGAACGGTTACGGCTCCGCCCACACCGACAGCATCACCCAGACCGTCTCCATCCCGACCGGCTGCAAGGCGACCCTCGGGTTCTACCTGCGGATCGACACCGCTGAGACCGGCACCACCCAGTACGACAAGCTCACCGTCACGGTGAACGGCACCGCGCTGAAGACGTACTCCAACGTGGACGCCATCAGCAGCTACACCCTGCGCACCTTCGACCTCTCGGCCTACGCCGGCCAGAGCGTCACCGTCAAGTTCAACGGCGTCGAGGACTCCTCCCTCGCCACCAGCTTCCTGATCGACGACACCTCGATCAACACCACCAGCTGACCCCCGGTCGGTAACCACACTCCGGACCCCGGCTGCCGCGAGCAGCCGGGGTCCGGGTGCTACCCGGCCGGACCACCGCCCGCCGAGCCGTTGCCGGCCGACGCACCGCCAGGCTGAGCCGGCGTCACCGACCCGGCCGAGCCGCCGGAGCCGCCGCTGCGGGGCGCCCCGACGGACGGACCGGACGAGCCACCCGACGAGCCACCGGCGGACGACGGTGCCGAGGAGGTGCCCTTGCTCGTCGACGCCGACCCGGAGCCCGAGGCCGAACCCGAGGCCGTACCGGAACCGGAGGGCGAGACCGAGGCCGACGGCGAGCCGCCGAGCTGGTGGGCGTACGACTGCCCGCTCGACGGGTCGACCACCACGACGTCCTTCAGCGGGGACGGCGCCGGGCTCACCGCCACCACGTCCTGCTCCCGGAACGACGGCCACGGCGTGCCCGAGAAAGCCTGCGGGGTCACCGACAGCACCGGCGGCAGCAGCGGGTTGCCGCAGGCGCAGCGCACCCGGGGCAGCCCCTTGGCGTCGATCAGCACGGCGGTGCCGCTCTGCAGCACCGCCTGGTACGGCGTCGCCACACCGTTGGCGAAACCGTGGTTGGTCACCCGGGTGTCCACCCGCAGCACCACCGAGGTGAGCGAACGCAGGTAGTCGCCGACCGCGCCCGGGTCGATCCCCTCCACGGCCGCCCAGGCCCTGGCCTTGTCCGGGTTGGCGCCCAGGAACTCGGCCAGCCGGGGCACGTCGCAGCTGGCCACCTGCCGGCTGCCGCCGTACAGGCCGGGGTCAGAGCCCTGCACGGTACGGGCGCCGGCGCCGGTGGCCGAGGCGGTGGTGGCGGCCGTCGCGGTTGAGGCCGCCGTGGTCGCCGCGACCGCGACCGAGCCGGTGAACGGATCGGGTCCGGTGGCCGCGACCGGTTGCAGGGCGACCTGCGGGGCCGCCTCGGTCTTGGTGCCCGAGTCACGGTTGGTCAGCACCACGGTCAGCACGGCGGCGGCCACCACCACGGCGGTCAGCAGCGCGATCAGCCGGGGTCTGCGCCACCAGGCCCGGGGCGGTCGGTCACCGGAAGCCGTCACCAGGGTGCGGCCGCCGGGCGGTTGCCCGCCCCCGCCGGCCAGACCGGTCGAGCCGAGGCCGCTGGAACCCGCCACCGTCCCGCCACCGGTCGGCGGTTCGCCCGCCGAGGGACCGGAGAGCGGGCCGGAGGGCGGACCGGCCGCGCTCCCGCCCGAGGTCGGCGGCCCACCGGTACCGCCCGGCTCGGACGCCGGGCCGCCCGGGGGCACCGTCGGCGGGCCGGACGGCGGCTCGGACGGCGGCGGTTGCGACGGCCGTCCTTCCTGCGGCGGCCGCCCTTCCGAAGGGTCGGACGGCGGCGGATCGGACGGCGGTTGGGAACTCACAGCCTGCCTCCACACCTGGTCTCCCCCGCTGCTCCATTGTCCGGGCGCCCGCCCCCGGCGGCTCGCCGGAGACCGCCGGTTGGCCCAAGCTGGGGTGATCGGACCACGGCACCGCAGGTCCGCCAGGAGGCACCATGCAGCCGACCGAGCACTCGGCCCGCCCGGGCCGGTGGACCCCTTGGGCGGACGCCCTGCTGGCCGCCCTCGGCACCCTGGCCGCGATGACCGCACTGGCCGCCCTCGGGCTCTGGTCGGCCGGCGCCGACCAGCTGCCCGGCGCCTTCCCCGCCGTGGTGGCCGCCACCGTGCTGATGGCGGTCGGCGTCCCGGTCCAACTCACCGGCGGCGCGGCCTTCCTGGCCGAGGCGCACGGCGGGCTCGCCGCGCTGCCGCTCTCGGTCACCCTGCTCGGCGCGCTGACCCTGGCCCGGCTGTTCCTGCGCCCGCTCCGGCTCCGGGCGGTGGCCACCCCGGGCGAACTGGCCGCCCGGGCGGCCCGTACGGCGGTGCTCTGGCTCGCCCTGCTGCTCCTGCTCCGGCTGCCCGCCCACCAGAGCTTCACCGTCCGCACCGGCGACCCGCTGGCCGACAGCCTGGGCGCGGCCTTCGGCGCGGCACCCACCGTCGGCTTCCGGACCGACCTGCCGCCGACCCTCGGTCTCGGCCTGCTCTGGCTCGCCCTGGTCCTGCTGCTGACCATGCTCGCCGCCCGCAGCGCGCCGCTGCCGCCGGCCCTGCTCCGCTACCGGGCGGCCGTCCGGCCCGCCGCCCACGCGGTGCTCACCCTCCTGCTCGGCACAGTGGCGCTCGCCCTGGTGGGCGGACTGGTCTCGGCGGCCGTGGACGGCCACCCGCGCCAGACCCTCGCCGTGGTCCTGCTGGCGCTGCCCAACCTGGCCTGGCTCGCCCTCGGGCTCGGCTTCGGCGCGTCCTGGCACGGCTCGGTCGGCGGCGACCTCGGCCTGCCGGTGCCCCGGCTGCTGACCGACGTGCTGCGCACCCAGGACGGCCGGGACGTCACGCTCGACCTCCGCGCGCTGGCCGTCCAGGACGGCCGGGCCTGGCTGCTCGCGCTGCTGGTCGCCGTCCTGCTGCTGCTCACCGGTCTGGGCGCGGCCCTGCACTCGCCGCCCGGCCTGCCGCTCCGGCGGTACGCCGCCCAGCTGGCGGCCGCACTCGCCGTCGCCATGCTGCTGATCGGCCTGCTGACCCGGATCTCGGCCGAGGTCGGCCTGTCCCTGCTCGGCTTCGACGCGGCCGGCGGCGGCGTCTCGCTCACTCCCCGCCTGCTGCTCGCCGTCCCGCTGGCCGCCGCCTGGGGCGCCCTCGCGGGCCTGCTCGGCGCGCTCGCCGCGCGCCGGCTCCGCCGCCGCACCCCGGACCACCGGTAGGGCGACCGGCCACGCCGACCCATCGCCGACGGACCGACGACCGGTCACATTACGTCGGGGTGACCGATGCCCGGCACCGGGCCGCCGACCTACCGTCAATGACGTCACCCCAAGCCCCACCCCCCGAAAGCAGGACGTGTGCGTCAGCTCACCTATTACGTCGGCAGCACCCTCGACGGCTTCATCGCCGGTCCGGACGGGCAGTTCGACTTCTTCCCCTTCGAGGGCGACCTCGCCGCCGCGCTGGTGGCCGAGTTCCCCGAGACCATCCCGGCCCACGGCCGTGGCCCGCTGGGCCTCGACGGGGTCGCCAACCGGCGCTTCGACACGGTCCTGATGGGCCGCGCCAGTTACGAACCCGGCCTCGCGGCCGGCGTCACCAGCCCCTACCCGCACCTGCGCCAGTACGTCTTCTCCCGCTCCCTCGCCCAGCTCGACCCGGCGGTGCAGATCGTCGCCGGGGACCCGGTGGCGTTCGTCCGCGACCTCAAGCGGCAGGACGGCGCGGGCATCTGGCTCTGCGGCGGCGCGGACCTGGCCGGGCAGCTGCTGGGCGAGATCGACGAACTGATCGTCAAGCGCTACCCGGTCGTGATCGGCTCCGGCGTCCCGCTGTTCCGGGCGCCGTTCCTCCCCACCCGGCTGACCCTGACCGACTCCCGCGTCTTCAACACCGGCGCGACCATCACCACCTACGCGAACACCCCGGAGCCGAGCCCCATGCTGTTCCGTCCCACCACCGGGGCCGACCTCGACCGCGTCACCGCCGTGACGGTGGACGAGCCGATCGGCTGGATCGCCGCCGACCGCTACCTGGAGGAGCTCGGCGAGGGCATGTACCGGCCCGAGTGGACCTGGATCGCCGAGCAGGACGGCCGGGTGGTGGCCCGCGCCCTGTGGTGGGGGCAGGCCACCAGCGAGCACCCGGTCGCCCTGGACTGCCTGTACGTCGACCCCTCCGTCCCCGACCGCGCGGCGGTGGCCGCCGAACTGGTCACGGCCGGCCTGCGCGCCTTCGCCGAGCAGGGCGCGGACAAGCTCCCGCTGTACAACGTGACGCTGCCGACCGGCTGGCGCGAGGACCCGGCCGTGGTCGCCGCGCTGACCTGGCGTCAGCAGGCCGCCCGGGCCGCCGGGCTCACCGACGAGGTGGAGCGGCTGCGCCTGGAGTGGACCCCGGACGACGGCCTGCCGACCGCCGGCGGGCGGCTGACCTTCAGCGAGGGCACGGACGAGGAGTTCCTCGACGTCTTCCGCCGGATCGCGGTCGGCAGCCTGGACGGCGAGACCCGCCGGAACCTGGCGCTGATGGGCCCCGAGGCCACCGCCCAGGAGGAGGTGGACTTCTACCTCGGCTGCCCGGGCGAGCGCTCCTGGTGGCGCCTGGCCCGGACCCCCGACGGGCAGGTCGCCGGGCTGGCCCTCCCGTCGGCCACGCCGTACAACCGCAACGTCGGCTACCTGGGTGTGGTCCCGGAGCTGCGCGGCCAGGGGTACGTCGACGAGGTGCTCGCCGAGATCACCCGGGTGCAGGTGGCGGCGGGCGCCGAGCTGATCACGGCCACCACGGACACCGACAACGCCCCGATGGCCGCTGCCTTCGCCCGGGCCGGCTACCGGACCGCGCAGACCCGGATGATCTACTCGGTGCCGGAGCGCGCCCCGGTCTCATGAGGCCAGCAGGGTGGCGAGTTCGGTGCGGGAGCTGACGCCCAGTTTGGGGAACGCGCGGTAGAGGTGGTGCCCGACCGTACGGGGGCTCAGGAACAGCTGGGCGGCGATCTCCCGGTTGCTCGCACCGGACGCCGCCAGCCGCACCACCTCGCGCTCCTGCGGGCTGAGCAGGCTGATCGGCCCGTCCGTACGGACCGTCAGCACGGTCTCCCCGCCCGCCGCGGCCAGCTCCGCCCGGGCCCGGACCGCCCAGGGTTCGGCGCCGAGCTGCTCGAACGTCTCCAGCGCGGCGCGCAGGTGGTCCCGGGCGTCGATCTGGCGGCGCAGCCGGCGCAGCCACTCCCCGTAGAGCAACGCGGTGCGGGCCCGGTCGTACCCGCTGCCGCCCTCGTGCAGGGCCAGGGCCGCGCGGAAGTGCTCCTCGGCCGCACTGTCGGGGCCGGTCAGCGCCCGGCAGCGGCGGGCCAGCGCGGAGAGGCCGGGCTGTTCCAGCGCGGCGGCCCACTCCCCCAGCACCCGGGCCGGCTCCACCGCCCGCTCCGGGCGGCCGGCCCGGCCCGCCGCCTCGACCAGGTCGGGCAGCAGGGACAGCGCGAGCAGCGGGTGGTCCGTCCCGCGCCGCGCCGCCTCCAGCGGTTCCAGGGCCGCCTCCGCCCGGCCCAGGCCGAGTTCCAGCAGGCCCAGGGCCCAGTCGGCGTCCGCCGAGGCCCGGCCGACCCCGCGCGGGCGGCTGTACGCCAGCGCCGTACCGGCCAGGGCGCGGCTCTGCTCCTCCTCGCCCCGGAGGCCGGCCAGCAGCGCCAGCACGGCGCGCAGATGGGCGGCCCGGTGCGCGAGGTCGTAGTACTCGGCCAGTCCGAGCGCCTCGGTGGCGTGCGCCGACGCCTCGTCGAACCGGCCGAGCGACAGTTCGGTCAGGGCCAGCAGGTGCAGCGTGGTGGGCAGCCAGCCGCTGACGCCCTGGTCGCGGCAGACGGCCACCGCACCGACGGCGGCCTCCCGCGCGGCCCGGTGATCACCCGTCAGCCGGCAGTGGATCCCGGTCATCAGCCGGTCCATCACGCCGGTGGCCGGGTCCTGGCCCTGCTCCACCAGCGTGCGCAGCGCGGCCAGCGCCCCGGGCACGTCGCCGCCGAACAGCCGGGCGGGCACGGCGAGTACGGGCAGCTCCGGGGCGCGGGCGGCGATCTCCGCGATCAGCGTGGCGCTCCCGCCGGAGTAGGCCGCGTGCACCGCGTCGGTGAGCACCTCGGCGATCGCCTCCGGGCGGTCGGCGGCCGGGTCGACGCTGTCCAGCAGGATCCGGGCGGCCGTCTCCGGCCTGCGGTAGCCGAGTTCGACCACCGCCCTGGCCCGCGCGAGGCCGGCCGCCACCTCGGGGTCCGCCAACGGCGTCGGGACCTGGTCGGCCAGGGCGCCGCACCGCTCGTCCTGTCCGGCGTCGGCGGCCTTCTGCGCCGCCTGGACCAGTCGGCGGGCCCGCAGGCCCGGGTCCGCGGTGAGCTGGGCGGCGCGCTCGTGGGCGGCCGAGGCGGACGCCATCGCCTGTCGGCTCCCGGCCCACTCGGCGACCCGTTCCAGCTCCTCGGCCACCTGCTCGTCGGGCCCGGTCGACGCGGCGGCCAGGTGCCAGGCCCGCCGGTGCGCCTGGCCGGTGGCGCCGAGCGCCGCCGCCAGCGCCCGGTGCGCGGCGATCCGCCGGGCCAGCGGGGCGCCCTGGTACGCCGCGTACCGCACCAGCGGGTGCCGGAACCGCACCGCCGCCCCGGAGAGCGCCACGAGCCCGGCGCGCTCGGCGGGTTCGAGGTGCTCGACCGCCGCGCCGAGCTCGGCGGCCGCCCGCAGCACCACGGTGAGGTCCCCGGTGTCGTCGGCGGCGGCCACCAGCAGCACCAGCTGGGCGGGCTCGGGCAGCCGCCGGATCTGCTCCAGGAATCCGTGCTGGATCCGGCCGGGCAGCCCGGCCGCCTCCGGCAGCGCCAACGGGCCCAGCCGACCGGCCCGTTGAGCCGGGGTGAGGGCGCCGGCCAGCTCGATCAGGGCCAGCGGGTTGCCCCGGGCCTCCTCGATCACCCGGTCCGCGACGTACGGCGGCAGGTCGGGCACCAGCTCGGCGGCGGCCGTCCGGTCGAGGCCCTCGACCAGCAGCTGCGGCAGCCCCTTCACGGCCGCGCCGGGCGCCCCGTCGCGGACCGCGAACAGCATCACCACGCCCTCCGCCCGCAGTCGGCGCGCGGCGAACGTCAGCAGGTCCACCGACGGCTGGTCGACCCACTGCGCGTCGTCGACCAGGCAGAGCAGCGGGCCGTCGGCCGCGGCCTCCGACAGCATGGTGAGCACCGCGAGGCCGACGGTGAACCGGTCCCGGACGCCGTCGGCGGTCAGCCCGAAGACCGCCCGGAGCGCTGCGGCCTGCGGCTCCGGCAGCGTCCCGACCAGGTCCAGGACGGGCAGGAACAGCTGGTGCAGGCCGCCGAAGGCCAGCTCCATCTCGGACTCGATGCCCTCGACCCGCAGCACCCGCAGGCCGTCCGCCCGCCCGGCGGCCCAGTCCAGCAGCGCGGTCTTGCCGATGCCGGCCTCGCCGTGCAGCAGCAGGACGCCACTGGTCCCCTGCCGGGCGTCGGCGAGCAGCCGCCCGATCCGGTCCCGCTCCGTGTTCCGCCCCCGCACGCCGTGCCCCTGTCCGCTCTGTTCCGATCGTCCCGCCCTGGGCGGGCGCTTCGGGGCCATTCTCACTGGTCAGGGGCGTCCTGACCAACGGCGGGGCGAGCGCGGCCGGAGCCCGGGGGCAGGGGGTTGCCCAGGGCTCCGGCCGTGGGAGGGGTCGACCGCTGGAGGAACGGCCGACCGGCCCGGCGGCCCGCAACTCGGGGGTGGTGGGGGCCGCCGTGCCCGGAATGCTAGACCCCCGCCGAGAGCAGCGAAAGAGCTGTGACCAGGCATTTTCCGGGCGCGAACATGCCAGCGGGTGCCCTCGGCCGCCGACTCAGCCGGTCGCTCCGCCGGATCTAGCGATGGTCACCAGCCGGTCGGCGAGCCGGCGGACCAGACCGGCGGCGGCGCCCAGGAACTCCTTGCGCTCCGGCAGACCGGCCGCGCTGCCGAAGCTCGGGGCGAAGTGGTAGCCGAGCAGCGCGGAGGCGCAGGCGGCCGCGTCCCGCGCGGCGGCCAGGGTCTCGACGTCCGGGTGCTCCTCGTCCGGACCGGCGGCCCGGCCGAGGTCACCGACCAGCAGGCTGGTCCGCAGCATCAGCACCAGCCGCTCGTGGTCGGGCAGGTTCGGCGACGCCCCCGCCACCACCTCCTCGCGCACCGGCCCGTACGCCTGCCGCAGCGCCGCCAGGTCCTCGCCGGCCTGCGCGGCGGTGGTCTCCGCCGCCACCAGGTGCGCTTCGGCGGCGCCCAGCAGCGCGGTCGCCAGCATCACCGCCCGCACCTCGTCGCCGACCACCTCGTCCGGCCGCCATTCGATCCCCAGCACCGCGAGTGCTTCGCGCAGTTGGTCGGCGTGGTCGCGTGCGTGGTCCACCATGCGGGGTCCCTTCCCGGAGACGATCCTCAGACTCTACGAACGTCACGGCCGGAACGGCTCACCGGCACCGCCTCCGGCGGTCCGCCGTCACCCGGGCACCGACAGCGCCGCGAGGTAGTCCGCCAGCGCGGCCCCGGTGCCGGCGAGCGGGAAGCGCGCACCGAGCTGCCCGTCCGGCCTGACCACCAGCCCGGTCGGTCCGTCGAGGCGGTAGAGCCGGGCGAACTCCCCGGCGGCGTCCCGGAATCCGGGGATGCCCAGGGCGTCGGGGTCGACCGGCCCGGCCTCCCGGGCCAGCACCGCGACGGCCACCGGCCGGGCCCCGGCGTCCGGCATCCCCGCGGCCGCCACCGCTTCGGCCGCCCCGGTCAGGCCCTCGGCGCCCGCCGCGTACAGCAGCACCACGTGCCCCGGGCGCCCGCGCAGGAGGTCGAGCAGGCGCAGCGGGTACCTGGCCAACGGCGCCGTCAGCCCGCCGCAGTCCGGCGCCCGGTCCCCCGGCTGGGGCGCGTCGGCCGGGCCGTACGGGCGGCCCGCCAGCGGCCCGCCCCGGTAGCCGACCAGCAGTTGGGCCTCGCACAGCAGCAGGGTCCGCGGGTCGGTGGGGTCGGCCTCGATGCCCCGGGTGGCATGCCGCACCGTTCGGCCCACCACCTCCTCGCCGACCGGTCGGCGCTCGGCGTCGTAGCTGGCCAGCAGCCCGGGGCCGGCCTCGCCGCGCACCACCAGGGCGAGCTTCCAGGCCAGGTTGCAGGCGTCCTGGATGCCGGTGTTCATGCCCTGCGCCCCGGTGGGCGGGTGGATGTGGGCGGCGTCGCCCGCGACGAAGACCCGGCCGTCGCCGTACCGGTCGACGATCCGGTGGCTGATCCGGAAGACCGAGGACCAGCGCATCCGCCCGAGCACCGTCGGGCTCGGCGCCAGCCGGTCCACCACCGCCTGGACGTCGGACAGCTGCGGCCCGCCGCCCGCCAGACCGTGCGCCACGCCGTCCCCCTGCCCGTCCGGCCGGGCGGCGAGCCCGGGCGGGACCAGCATCGACATCCGGTAGCGGCCCGCGCCGGGCAGCGGGACGCAGACCAGCAGGTCGTCGGTGGAACCGTCCGCCGCGCGGTGGCTGGACCGGACGGCGTACCCGGCCGGCAGGTCCCAGTCGGCCTCGACGTCGGCCAGCATGTACTCCTCGGGGAACGCCCCGCCCTCGAAGCGGAGGCCCAGCCCCTTGCGGACCACGCTGTGCGCCCCGTCGCAGCCGATCAGCCAACCGGCCCTGACCTCCTCCTCCGCCCCGGAGGCGGTGCACAGCAGCGCCGTCACCCCGTCGCGGTCCTGACCGAACGTCAGCAGCTCCGTGCCGCGCTCGACGGCCGTGCCCAGACCGGCCAGGTGACTCTCCAGCAGCCGCTCGGTCTCGTACTGCGGCAGCGCCGCGAACCCGTACGGCACCTCGGGCGGCAGCGCGAGGTCGAGCCGCGGCTGCTCCCGGCCGTTGACCCAGCCAACCTGGCCGCGCAGCGGGACGGCGGCCTCCAGGAACGCCCCGGCCAGACCCATCCGGTCCCAGATCTCCAGCGTGCGCGGCTGGATGCCGACCGCCTTGGCGTACGGGAGGCGGGCCGGCAGCCGGTCCACCAGGCGGCAGCGCACGCCGTGCTGCCGCAGTCCGATCGCCGCACTCAGGCCGACCGGGCCGGCGCCCGCGACCAACACGTCCAAGCTGTGGGTACGCACCACGGGTACCTCCAGTGCCCGACCCCGGACCGGCCCCGCCTCCCATCCTCGCCCGGCTGAGCACCCCGGGCACCCCGGGGTGCGGGTGCCCCGTCAGGACCGGAGCAGCCCGTCCAGGAAGGCGTTGCCGAAGACCCGGTGCGGGTCGTGCCGGTCCAGCACGGCGACCGCCTCGTCCCAGCCCGGGCCCTCGCTCACCCGGAGGCTGTCCGGGATCACCCGGCCGAGCACGTCCGGGTCGGCCCAGGCGCCGTCCTCGGTGTAGGCCCAGCCCTTGGACCACTCGACCCGCAGCCCGGCCCGGCCACCGTCGAAGCTGCGCAGCAGGGCCTGTTCGAGGTCGCGGCAGAACCGGTGCAGCCCTGGGGTGCCGGGCAGGCTGAGGATGTCGACCCAGACCGCGGTGTCCCACTCCGGGTGGGCCGGGTCGGGCCGGACGGCGGAGAGCAGCGGCGGCCGGGCACCGGGCACGCCGGAGCCGGCCGGGTCGTCCAGCCCGGTCGCCCGGATCTCGACGGCTCCGTTCACCGGGTACTCGCCGCGCTGCTGGTACTCCGTCAGCAGCCGCTGGTAGGCGGTGGTGAACTCGCTGACCGCCCACTGGAGATCGGCCCGCCGGACCAGCACCGCGTACCCGCTGGCGGTGACCCGCAGCGTGGTCGGCCGGACGTACTGGAGCACCGCCCTGGAGGGGCCCCAGAGGTCGGAGCGCAGGCCGTCCGCGAGCAGGTGGCTGAGCAGGTCGCCGGTGAGCAGGCTGCGCAGCAGGCCGGAGGAGAGCAGCACGTCGGTCAGGTCGCCGGTGAGGCCGATCTTGGTGATCAGGAACTGGAGTTGGCCGAAGGTCGGGGCCAACCCCCAGGCACCCGCGACCAGTTGTCCGGCGAGCTCGGCCACCGGCTTCGGGATGTTGTCGGAGAAGGGGTAGTTGTACGGCTCGGCGACGCTGCGGGCCGCGAACGGGCGGTTCGGGGTGACCCGCCAGGTCTTCAGCCAGGGGTTCGAGGTGAAGGCGTACCAGATCGCCTCGGCCCGCCCGTCCCGGTCGACGAAGTCGGCGAACGTCCGGTTGCCGGATCCGCCCGGCGCGGCGAAGAGTTCGGTGGCCGGGACGTCCGTCCGGCTGACGCAGCGCAGGTTCCGGTCGGCACCGACCCGGAGCACCACCTCGGTCAGGAAGGCCCGGCCCAACTGGACCAGGAACGCGGCGCTGTCGGCCTCGGACCGGTCGAACTCCCGCAGTACGTACCGGCCCTGGCCCTGGTCCCAGACCACCGCGGTGAGCGCGACGACCTGGTTGCTGACCGAGCCGTAGCCGTGCCCGGCGGGCGCGGTCTCGCCGACGGCCGGGACGGCGGTGCCGTGGCCCCCGACGGCCAGCACACCGCCGACGGTGAGGTCGCCGGGGGCGGGGCAGCCGGTGACGCCGAGGCCGTGCCCGGCCAGGTGGCCGAGCAGGTCCTCCATCGAGGCGCCGGTCTGCACCCGGACGGTCGGGGCGCCGGCCACCGAACTCCCGGTCAGCGCCATCGCGGTGAGGTGCTGGGTGGTGTCCACCAGCAGCACCCGGGCCGAGGCCGGGGTGCCCGGCGCGACGGTGAGCGGCGCCCAGCCGTGCCGGTGGCCCTGCGGGCGCAGCCGCCAGCCCGCGCCGCGCGCCCAGTCGGCGAGTTCGGCGACCTGCTGCGGGCGGTCCGGCGCGCAGACCCAGAGCGGGTCGGTCCGGACCTCCCCGGCCCAGTTCTCGTACACCCGCTGGTACGGCACCAGACCGGCCGGCAGTCCGGCCGGCGCGGCGCCGACCGCCTGCGCGTGGTCCGGCCCCACGGTGCCGCGCAGCAGCCAGGCGGCGCCACCGCCGCCGAGTGCGGCGAGCGCCTTACGGCGGGTCAGTCCGGGGGTGCTGTCGTACTGCTGTCGGCTCGTCACGCTCCGACGCTATCAACGGAGGGGTTCGGGACGTGGGCGTTCAACATCATCCGCAGCCGGGCGGCCGTACCCGTCAGGCCCGCCCCACTGCGGGGAGCGGCCCAGGGCGACCAGGATCCGGTCCAGCGGGCTCGACCCCGGCTCGGCGGGCAGGGCTGGTTCGAAGGCGCTGCCGGGGGCCAGCCGGGAGTCGTCGTCGGGGACGGCCAGCGCCACCACCAGGGCGGCGTCCAGCAGTTCGGGGTCGGCGTGGTAGTCGAGCCCGAGGGTGGCGGCCAGGTCCCAGCCGTGCGCCACGGCGTCGACCAGGTGGAAGCCGACGGCCCGGCCCGCCGGGAACGGGAGCGGGCTGCTGAACTCGGGCAGGGCGAACAGCGGTTCGGGCCCCGCCAGTTCGGCGAAGGCGGCCAGCGCCTCGGCGGCGGCCGCCTCGTGACGCTTCGGCAGGTCGTCCGTGACCGGCCCGACCGCCCACCGGTCGGGTTCGCCGCCCCGCCCGCGTGCCGCGGCGGCGAAGCCCAGGTGCTGGGCGGTCAGGTGGGCGAGCAGCTCGCCCAGCGTCCAGGCGGCGCAGGGGGTGGGCCGGACGAAGTCCTCGGGGGTGATCCGGTGGGCCAGGTCGAGGCTGATCCGGACCGCCAGCGCGTCCAGGCGACGCAGTCGGTCGAAGGCTTCCGGCTCCATGGTGAAAGGCATGTCCTGACGATGTTGCCGGGGTGGGTCGGGAGTCAAGTGCGTTCGGAGCGGCCCCGGCCGGCGGACGGATCCCCGCCGGCCGGGGCCGCCCGGGACTACTGGGTGGTGATGGTGAAGGAGGTGCCCGGCTGGCGGACGACGTCCCCGGTGGCCGAGTTGGTGACGGTCACGTTCGACAGGGTCGCACTGCCCCGGGCGCCGGACATCGCCAGGACGCCCGCGCCGTTGTTGGACTTGTCGATGCTGACGTTCGAGATCCTGACGTCGGGGACGGTCCCGCCGCCGGTCTTGAACTGGATGCCGTCGTACGTGCTGTCGTGGATCTCGGTGTCCCGGATCACCACGCCCGGGATGTCCAGGTTGGCGGCGAACAGGGTGAGTGCGCCGAACTCCTGGTCCTCGTTCCAGAACGCCCCGCCGCTGCGGTAGATCGCGTTGTTGGCGATCAGCGTCTGCCCGGAGAAGGGCAGCGGGTCGTGGTCGGTGGCGAGCATGATGCCCGGGTAGTTGGCGGTGTCGTAGACCAGGTTGTTCTCGATCTTGTTCCCGTAACCGCCGTAGACGGCGATCCCGGTGGCCCGCCACGGGAGTTGGATGGTGTTGTTGGTGAAGCTGTTGTCGTGGCCGATGTCCACCGAGGTGTTCTTGACGTACTTGTTGGCCCAGACCGCGAGCGCGTCGTCCCCGGTGGTCCGGAAGGTCGAGTTGAACACCTTGGAGTTGCGGGTGCCGTTGGAGAGGTTGATCCCGTCGGCATAGGTGTCCCTGACCCGCATGCCGGTGAACTGGAGCCCGTCCGCCGGGCCCCACAGGTCCGGGATGTTGTCGTAGTCCCGGCCCACCCAGACGCCGACGTTGGCGTGCTCGATCCAGACGTTGCTGATCTTCGTGTTCTTGCCGAACCGGCCGTTCAGTCCGACGCCGCCCTCCGACCCGTCCGGGCCGCCCCGGATCCGGCCGGACCCGAAGATCGCGAGGTCGGAGATCTGGGTGTTGTCGTCGATGTCGAAGCCGAAGTTGCCCTCGTGCGGGTGGTTGATGCTGCCGGTCGCCAGGTGCGGCTCGGTGAGCGTGTAGAGCTGCGAGTGCCACATGCCCGCACCGCGGATGGTGACGTCCCGGATGCCGACCTGGTTGTAGGTGCCCCGGTTCAGCGGGTCGTCGGTGAGGATCTTCTTCTCCTGGCGCCACTGGCCCGCCGGGATCCAGACGCAGGCGATGCTGCCGTTCTGATCCGCCGTCACCGCCGCCTGGATCGCGGTGGTGTCGTCCAGACCGTCGTCGGGCACGGCGCCGAAGTCGGTGATCGAGCTGCACTCGGCCGGCTTGGCCGTCGGCGGGGCCACCTGCTCCAGGTCGACCAGGTCGACCGCGTAGAAGGCGGCGGTGTCCCCGGCGTCGCGCTGCAGGCGGAACTTCGTCCCGACCGGGTAGCTCTGCGGGAGCAGCGCGTGCGCCTCGTCGAACAGCCGGCGGGCGTCGGCCTGCGGGGTGTTGGTGAGCCCCTCCGGCTGGTCGGTGGTGCCGTACAGCCAGCTGTGCTTGGACGACAGGTTCAGCTTCTGCACGAAGGTGCCGTTGACGTAGAGGCTGAGCGTCGCGTCGGCGCCACCGCCGCCCGCCGTGTCCGGGATCGAGTTGCGCACCACGATCGAGTTGGTCGGCACGGTCGAGGTGATCTCGACGTACTGGCCGGTGCTGGTCAGCCGGACGGACCTGCGGCCGGAGGACTCGGAGGCGAAGTTGGTGTGCCCGAAGGTGCGGGTGGCGTCCGCCTGGAGCAACTCGCCCTGGTACTGGCCGTCCTCGGCCTCGTACGAGGTGTACGGCGCGGCCGCGCCCCGGCCGACCACGATCGGCCTGGCCAGGACGTTGTTGGTCTCGTTGGTCTCCGTCGCGGTGCCGGTCGCGTCGGCCGTGACGGTGATCGTCGCGCCGCCGCTGACGGCCGTCCAGCTGCCGGTGACCGGCAGGCTGACGGTCTGTCCCGCCGCGACCGCCGGGGTGGCGGTGTTCAGCGTGGCCGTGCCGACCGTCAGGCGGGTGACGCCGGCCGGTGCCGGGTCGATGCCCCGGTTGCGCAGCTGCACGGTGAACGAGGTGGGCGCACCGGCGGCCGGGCTCGCCGGGTTCGGGGTGACGTCCAGCACCTCCAGGTCCGGGCCCGGTGCCTGGGTGACGGTGATCGGGGAGCTCGCGGCCAGCAGGTTGTTGTCCTCGTTCCGCTCCCGGACGGAGTTGTCGGCGTCCACCCGGGCGCTCGGCAGATAGCTGCCCTGCGGGCGGGTGCCGATGTTCTTGGACACCGTCACCGACTCGCCGACGGCCAGGGCCGGCAGCGCCGTGCTGTCGGCGAGCGCGCCGCCGAGCAGGAAGTCGATGGTGTCGGCGGGGGCGGGGAGGGTGCCGATGTTCTTCACGGTGGCGCGCAGCGTCAGGGCGGTGACCTCGTTCGGGGTCGCCGGGGTCCACGACACGTCGGTGACCGTCAGGTCCGGGTTCGGCGCGGGGGTGCCGATGACCTGGAGCTCGGCGACCTGCCCGGCGGGCGCGCCGGTGTTGGCGGCGATGCTCAGCCGGAGGTCGGCGACCCGCGAAGTGACCGGGATGGTCACGGTGTTGGCCCCGCTCGCCGGGTCGAAGCGGTAGTCGGCGGCCGCCTTCAGACTGGTGAAGCCGGTGGCACCGTCCTCCCGTCCGAGCACCTGGATGTTCTGGGTCCGGGCGCCCCACGCCGGGTCGGGGTTGAGCTTCACCACGACCCGCTGGAGGTCGGCGTTCGCGCCCAGCCTGACCGTCAGGGTGCTGGGCAGCGCGCCGGCGGCGCCCTCCCAGTAGGTGGTCACGTTGTTGTCGTTGGCGTTCGCCGGAGCGAAGGTCCAGGCCTGCCCGGACGCCTCGATCGGCTTCCCCGCCGCGAGGTTGGTCCCCGGCGTGCCGGGGTCGCCGGGGCGGGTGACCGAGCTGCTCGGGTCGGACTGGTTGCCGGCCGCGTCCCTGGCCCGCACGGTGTACGTGACGGTCGCCGAGGCGGGCTGGCTGTCGGTCCAGGTCCGGACGGTGGCGGCCACACTCGCCTTCAACTGCCCGTCCGCGTAGACGTCGTAGCCGGTGACACCGACGTTGTCGGTGGACGCGTCCCAACTCAGCCTGATCTGCCCGGCGGCGGGCTCGGTGTAGGCGAGGTTGCCGGGCGCGGTCGGCTTGACGGTGTCACCAGGGCTCTCACCGGGCCGGGTCACCGGCGCGCTCGGGTTGGACTGGTTACCGGCCGCGTCCTTGGCCCGCACGGTGTACGTGACGGTCTCCGCGGCGGGGCGGCTGTCGGTGTAGGTCAGCACGTCGCCCGCCACGCCAGCCAGCAACTGCCCGTTGGCGTACACGTCGTAGCCGCTCACCTTGACGTTGTCGGTGGCCGCGCCCCAGGCCAGCCTGATCTTCCCGGGCTCCGGCTGGCTGTACGTCAGACCGGTCGGCGCGGTCGGCGCCTGGGTGTCACCGCCGACCGGTCCGTACGCCTCGAACTCGGACACCTGGCCGGCCGGCCAGGCGCTGTTGGCGGTGAACAGCAGCCGGAGGTAGCGGGTGGTGCTGGTGGGCAGCGAGACCGTGACGACGTTCCCGGCGGCCGGGTCGAAGCTGTAGGCGGCTGCGGCCAGCAGGTCGGTGAAGGAGCTGCCGTCGGTGGAACCCTGCACCTTCAGGGTCTGGCTGCGCTGCTCCCAGCCGCTCGGCAGCTTCAGCACCAGCCGGTTGACCTGCGCCGCCGCGCCCAGGTCGCCCTGGATCCACTGCGGGAAGGCGTTGGCCGAGCTCTCCCAGTAGCTGGCCTGGCCGCCGTCCGCGGCGTTCCCGGCCGGGTAGGCGCCGACCGCGCTGCTCGCGCTGAGGGTGCGGCCCTGGAGCAGGTTGGCCGAGGCGGCGGTCGCTCCGTACACCTCGAACTCGGAGAACTGGGCGGCCGGCCAGGCGCTGTTCGCCGCGACCTGGACCCGTACGTAACGGGCGGTGGTGGCCGGGAAGTTGATCCGGACGGTGTTGCCGCTGCCCTGGTCGAAGACATAGGCCGCCGAGCCGACCACGGTGCCGAAGGCGGCCCCGTCCGTGGAGCCGAGCACGGTCAGGGTCTCGGAGCGGCTCCCCCAGCCGACCGGCAGCTTGAGCGCCACCTGGTCGATCGGCACGGCGCTGCCCAGGTCGACCTGGACCCACTGCGGGAGCGCGCCGTTGCCGCTCTCCCAGTAGCTCGCCTGGCTGCCGTCGTTGACGTTGCCGACCACGTACTGGCCGTTGGCACTACTGGCACTCACCGCCTTCCCGGCGGCCAGGTTGGGGCCACCCGCCGCGTGGACCGGCGGCAGCGGCCCCGCGAGCAGGAGCATTCCCACCACGGTCGACGTCGCCGTCAGCCGCGGGAGTATGCGCTTCGATCTCATGACATCCCTCTGTCTCTCGATAGGTGGGGGAGGTGGGAGTCGAGAAATTGACTGTCTTTTGTTGGCTTTTTGCGTGAGGATACCCAAGAGTTACAGGGGGATGACGAGAGTGTCAACGGATCCGACACGGTCCACCGACGTGGGCATGCCGAAGACCCGCGCGGCTCGGGGCGGCCACGCGGGTCTCGGCAGAGGAGGGCGGACGAGGGGAGCGGACGGGGTCAGGCGCGCCGGGCGGCCCAGACCGTGCGTTCGGTGCGGACCGCCAGGTCGTCCCGCCGCAGGATGCTCAACGGGCTCTCGGGGTCGAGGAGTTGGTCGAGGACCGCGAGGTCGTCGGCCGCCAGGGCGTGGGCGGCGTTGCCCCGCAGGCGCTTCAGGCTGCTCATCGCGTAGCGTCCGACTCCCGCGTTGTCGGCGCCGGCCACGTTCACCGTGATCGTCCGTTCGCTCTCGACCGCGAACCCGGCGGCGGTCAGCTTCGGCCCCCAGTCCGCACCCCGGTGCGGCAGGTGCTCGGCGTGCTGGTGGGCGAGGGCACCATGGCAGCGGTCCTCCAGGCCGGGCCGCTCCGCCGGTGCGTCGGCGGGCAGGAAGCGGGGGAAGCCCGCCAACTCCACCACGGCGAACAGGCCACCGGGTGCGAGCAGTTCGTGCACCTTGCGCAGGGCCCGGTCGGGGTCGGCCAGGTGGTGCAGCGACGCCGACGCCCACACCAGGTCCGGTCGGCCGAGCGACGGCCAGTCCGCGTCGAGGTCGGCCCGCACCGGATGCACCCGGTCGGCCGCCCCGAGCGCCTCGGCCTTGGCCCGCAGCCGGTCCAGGTGGCTGGGCGACGCGTCCACGGCGATGACCTCCGCCTCGGGAAAGCGCGTGAGCAGGGCGAAGGTGCCGGCGCCCGTCCCGCAGCCCAGGTCCACGATCTGCCGTGGAATCCGCTCGACGGGCAGTTCGGCGGCGACGGCCGCGAGGTGTTCGGCGAGCACCTCGGCGTCCAGGTCGAGGATCTCCGCCTGACCGTCGGGGTCCCGGGCGGGGTGCGGAGCGCTGTGGATGTGGCCGTGTGCGCGGTGCGGCGAAGCGTGGGTCATGCCGGCCACGCTAGGCGGCCCGTGCCGTTCCGGCAGCATCGATCCCGGTCTGCGCAAGACGATGACCGGACGGACGGCCGCAGGCGCAAGACTCAGCCGTCGGCACCGCGCTGGTGGCTGCGCCGGGCGTCCCGGTCGAAGATGCCCAGGATCTCGCACGGCCCGCCCTCGGCCCCGATCGCGTGCGGCAGCATGGTGGGGAACTCCGCCGCCTGGTTGGTCTCCACCCGGATCCGCCGGTCACCCAGCAGCAGGATCGCCGTCCCGGACAGCACCACCAGCCACTCGCGCCCGGGGTGGGCCCGCATCCGGGCCGGACCCTCGGGCGGCGGGCTCGTCATCCGCTGCCGGATAACCGTCATGCCCGGGTCCGACCTGACGGGCCAGCGCATCTGCGCGTGCGCCGCGTCGATCACCGGACTGGTGATGACGTCGTCGGTGGCGGTCTCCACCAGCTGGTCCAGCGAGGTGTCCAGGGCCCTGGCCAGGGTGACGAGTTGATCCAGCGCCAGCCGCCGCTGCCCGTTCTCGATCCGGCTCAGGGTGGACTGACTGACCTTCGCCCGGCCCGCCAGCTCCTCCAGGGACCAGCCCTGGGCCACCCGCAGGGCCCGGATCCGCTGGCGTACCAGGCCGTCCAGATCGCCACCGTCTTGCGTCATACGCAATATCGTATGCCCTTACCGCAAGTCACGCCTGTCGGGGCGGCGCTGACTGCCGCGCAGCAGGCCGCCGACCTGTTCTGACGCCCCCTCAGGCGCTACCCGCCCCGGCCGGTGCGAGCGCGTCGCGGAGCGCGTCGATCCGGGCGAGCAGCGGCCGGGTGCCCATCCGGCGGCAGGCGTCGGCGGCCTCGGCGAGCAGCGCTTCGGCGCCGGTGCGGTCGCCGGAGGCGGCCAGGGCCTCGGCGAGCGGGAGGGCGGCCAGCGCGGAGACCACCGTGTGCCGGGAACGGCGGCCCAGCTCGGCGGCCGCGCGCAGGTGCTCCAACGCCGCCGTCCGGTCGCCCCGGTCCAGCGCCACCCGGCCGAGGCCGATCCGGGCGCCGCTCTGCCCGGCCAGGTCGCCGAGCGCGTCGGTGTGCGCCAGCACCTCGGCGAAACCGGCCTGGGCCTCGGCCAGCTGCCCCGCTCGGTGCTCGGCCTCCGCGATCCACCGCACCAGGCAGATCCTGGGCCACTCCGCCCCGGTCCGCCCCGCCACCGCGAGGGCCTCCCGCAGCACGTCGAGCGCCTGCTCGGTCCGCCCCTCGGCGAGCAGCAACTGCCCGATCCCGCGCAGCGCCTGGGCCTCCCCGTACGCCTCACCGGCGGCCCGGAAGGCGGCCGCGTCCCGGCGGCAGCGCCGCAGCGCCTCGGCCGGCCGGCCCTGCATCCGGTCCAGGTAGGAGAGCACCCAGGAGGCGTACGCCGCGCCGTGCGGGTCGCCGAGCTCCCGGAAGATCCGCTCGGCCAGGTCCAGGGTGTCCCTCGCCCGCCGCCACTGTTCGTGGGTGGCGAGCTGCCGACCCAGACCGACCAGCAGGACGGCCACCCCCACCCGGTCGCCGCAGGCTCGCGCGGCGGCCAGCCCCACCTCCTGGACCGGGCGCCAGCCGTCCAGGTCGCTGCGCAGGTCGAAGACGTACTCGCCGGTGGCGGCCAGCTCCCAGCAGGCGGCGGCCGCACCGGACGGGAGATCGGGTCCGGGCCCGGCGGCCTGCCGGACGGTGGCGACCAGGGCTTCCTGTTCGGCGCGCAGCCAGCCGACCGGGTCGGTCCGGGCGGGCCCGGCCAGGGTGTCGTCGGGGAGCCAGTCGGGGGTGCGGTGCGGCAGGCCGGGGTAGTCGGCGCCCTGGTGGGCGCGGCGGCCGGCCCGGGCCAGGGTGACCCAGCAGCGCAGCACCCGGTCCAGCACGGCGGCCCGCTGCTCGGGCGGGTCCTCGACGGCGGCCCGCTCCCGGGCGAAAGCCCGGACCAGGTCGTGCAGCCGGTACCTGGTCTGGCCGGCCGGGTCGCGGCCGACCGGTTCGAGCAGGTGGTCGCCGACCAGCAGGTCGAGCTGCCGGTCGGTGGCCCCGGCCGGCCGGTCCAGCACGGCCGCGGCGGTCCAGGCCGCGCTGTCCGGGGCGTCCAGCAGGGCGAGGCCGCGCAGCAGCGTCCGGGCCGGGGCGGGCAGCGCCCGGTAGGAGAGCGAGAGCCCGGCCCGGACGCCGACCCCGCCGTGGCTCAACTCCTCCAGCCGGTCCCGCTCGTCGGTGAGCCGGGCCACCAGGTCGGCCAGGCTGCGGTGCGGATGGGCCGCGAGCTTGGCCGCCGTCACCCGCAGGGCCAGCGGCAGGTGGCCACAGAGACCGGCCAGCCGACGGGCGTCCCCGGGCGCCCCGGCGATCCTGGGGTGACCGGCCACCCGGGCCAGCAGGGCCAGCGCGGCGGGCTCGTCCAGCACGCCCAACGGCAGCACCAGGCGGTGGTCCTGGCCGGTCAGCCGCCGTCGGCTGGTGACCAGCACGGCGCAGCCCGGAGTGCCGGGCAGCAGCGGCGCGAGCTGGGCCTCGTCGGCCGCGTTGTCGAGCACCACCAGCACCCGCCGCCCGGCCAGCAGGGTCCGGTACGCGGCCGCCCGCTCCGCCGTCCCGGTGGGCAGCGACCGGCCGTCGACGCCGAGCGCCCGCAGGAAACCGCCCAGCACCTCGCCGGGGCGGGCCGGACCGGCCCCCGCGCCGCGCAGGTCGGCGAACAGGCGGCCGTCCGGGAAGGCGGGGCTCAGCCGGTGTGCGGCGTGCAGGGCGAGGGCGGTCTTGCCGACCCCTGGCTGCCCGGTCACCAGGGCGCTGGGCACCGTCCCGGACGGGGTGCCCAAGGCCCGGACCAGCTCGGCGAGTTCCACCTCCCGGTCCACGAACACCGCCGGTGCGGGCGGCAGTTGGGACGGCACGGGCAGCACCGCCGGGGCGGGCGCCCCGGGCCCGGTCCCGGCCCCGGCTCCGGCTCCGGCTCCGGGCAGCAGGGCGGGGTCGTCCGCCAGCACGGCCCGGTGCAGCCGGACCAGCCCGGGCCCCGGGTCGAGGCCCGCCTGCTCGGCCAGCGCCTGCCGGGCCCGGCTGAAGACCGCCAGCGCCTCCGGCCGGCGGCCGGCCCGGTAGAGGGCGAGTAGCTGCAGCTCGGCGAACCGCTCCCGGAGCGGGTGTTCGACGGCCAGCCTGGCCAGCTCGCCGCCCAGCACGTTGGGCAGGCCGAGCGCCGCCTCCACCTCGGCCAACTGCTCCAGGCAGTCCAGCCGTTGCTCCTCCAGCACCGCCGCCTCGGCCCGGAACACCGGCCCGTCCAGACCACCGAGGGCCGGGCCCCGCCACAGGGCCAGCGCCTCGCGCAGCTGGTCGGCGGCGAGCGCGTACCGCCCGTCGGCGGACTCCCGCCCGGCCCGCGCCAGCAGGGCCGAGAACCGGGACCGGTCCAGTCGTCCCGGCCCCAGCGACAGTTGCAGACCGGCGTCCTGACGGACCATTCGGACCGTTTCCTCGGCCGCGTGCACCGCGAAGGTGCGGCGCAGTCCGGCGGCCACGTTGAGCAGCTGCTCCCGCGCGGTGACCGGCGGGTCGGCCCAGACCGCCGCCGCCAGCCGGGCCAGCCCGACCGTCCGCCCCTCCGCCAGCAGCAGCGCCGCCAGCACCCGGCGGTCCCGGGGCCCGCCCACCGGCACCGCACGGCCCGCCGCGTCCCAGACCAGCAGCGGACCGAGAATCCCGAACTCCACCCCGCCACCTCCGGCCCGGGCCGCCCCGGGGCCCGCGTGGCCGACCGATGGGGAACCGGTGGGCGGCGATCGTAGCGTGAATGCCGGTCGTCGGGCAGGGCCCGCCACGGCCCCTTCCCGTCCGGCCGGCACCCCGCTCGGCGGCCCCGATCCCGCACCCCACCGGAGGCGATCCCCCATGCGTACCCCTGCCATCAGAGCCGGCGCCCTGCTCGCCGGCCTCGTACTCGCCCTCGGCGGCGCCGTACCCGCCCTGGCCGCGCCCGCACCCCCTGCCGCCCTCGCCCCGCCGACCGGACCGACCGTCGCGGTGGCCCTCGGCGACAGCTTCATCTCCGGGGAGGGCGGCCGCTGGCTGGGCAACAGCGCGCGCTACCAGACCGACCGGAACGGCACCGACCGGGCCTGGACCGGCAGCGGCTACGACCCCGCCCGGGTGTACGGCAGCACCGCCGCCGCCGAGGGCTGCCACCGCTCGGACGTCTCCGAACTCCTCACCGCCACCCTGTCGGTGGCCGAGCGGGTCAACCTGGCCTGCTCCGGCGCGGAGACCCGGCACGTGCTGAGCACCGCCGCAGGAGGCGTACAACTCAACGGTGAGGCGCCCCAGTTGGACCGTCTCGGCCAGCTCGCCCGGACCAAGCGGGTCTCGCTGGTGGTGCTCTCGCTCGGCGGCAACGACATCGGGTTCGGCGAGATCATCGGCGAGTGCGCCTACGACTGGGCGTTCAGCCGGCTCTGCTCCCGCGAGCAGGGGGCGATCGTCGACCGCAAACTGCCGCAGGTGCGGGCCGCGATCGGCACCGTGGTGGACGACCTGCGGGCCACCATGACCGCTGCGGGCTACCGGACCGGCGACTACCGCCTGGTCCTGCAGTCCTACCCCTCCCCCATCCCCGGCGGCGAGGAGTTCCGGCTGCGCGAGGGCGACTCCAACCGCCTCAACCGGGACGGCTGCCCGTTCAACAACCGGGACGCCGACTGGGCCCGCTACACCCTGGTGCCCCAACTCTCCGACCTGGTCGGGTCGGTGGCCGCCGCGAAGGGCGCGGACTTCCTCGACCTGCAGGACACGCTGGCCGGCCACGAGGTCTGCTCGCTCGGCACCTCCCAGGTCGGCCAGGGCGGCCCCGACCCCCGCAAGCACGAGTGGGCGCGCTTCCTGGACTACGCCAACACCCAGGGCACCCTGGAGGAGTCGATGCACCCCAACGCCTACGGCCAGCGGGCCCTGGGCACCTGCCTCGGCCTGATCGCCGCCCGCCCCGGCCGGTGGACCTGCGTCCCCGACTACCTCGGCGACGACACCCCCACCGCGATGCGCCTGCTCCCCGTCTCCAGCTGAGCCCGCCGTGGGGCGGCCCACCCGGGCCGCCCCACCTCAGCCTCCGGTGTGGGCGGCCAGCAGCGTGTCGACCAGACCGTCCAGCTCCGGCCAGGGGAAGCTCGGCCGGTCCCGGCGCAGGACGGTCAGCCCGTGCAGCGCCGCCCAGAGGCAGAGGGTGGCGGGGGCGATGCCGGGCGCGGGGTCCTCGGTGCAGGCGCGGACGGCGGAGTCGAGCAGGTGCAACGCGGGCAGTCCCGCCATCTCGTCCGGCTCCCAGCCCGGCGACCCGGCGGTGCCGAACAGCACCCGGTAGTGACCGGGGTGCCGTTCGGCGTAGTGGCAGTAGGCGAGGCAGACCGCCCGGAGCCGGCCGCGCGGGTCGGGGCCGGTGGCCCCGGCCAGCACGTCGAGCAGCTCGTCGAACCGGGCCTCGTACACCCCGACCAGCAGCGCCTTCCGGTCGGCGAAGTGCAGGTAGACGCTCTGCGGGGCGACGCCCGCCCGTCGGGCCACCGCGCGCAGGGACAGGGTCTGCTCACCGTCCCCCTCCTCCAGCAGCCGGCTCGCGGCCTCCACCAGGTCGGCGCGCAGGCGGCCGCCCTCGCCGCGGGCGTTGGGTCGTCGTCGTTCGGCAGTCATGTTGACAAGCTTAGTGGACAGGCGTCTACTCATGCCCGTCAGTAGACAGCTGTCTTCTCAGTTCGGGGGAACCGTGACCGTCACCGTCCAGCGCGTCGTCCACGCCAGTGCCCTGCTCGACTTCGACGGCGCCAGGATCCTCACCGACCCCTGGCTGTCCGAACGGAAGGGCTACCACCAGGGCGAACCCCGCTCCGTCCGCTCGGCGGCCGAGCTGCCGCCGCTCGCCGGGATCGTGATCAGCCACGGCCACTACGACCACTGCGACCTGGCGGCCCTGGCGGGCTACCCCGACAAGGCCGTGCCGTTCGCCGTGGTCCGCGGCCTGGCCGGCCGGGTCCGCGCGGCCGGCTTCACCCGGGTCACCGAGCTCGACCCCTGGCAGAGCACCCGCCTCGGGCCCGTCCTGGTCACCGCCGCACCCGCCCTGCACGGTGTCCCCGAAGTCACCTTCGTCCTGCAGCACGACCGGACCTCGGTGTTCTTCGGGGCCGACACCCTGCGCATCCCCGCCCTGGACGAGGTCGCCCGCCGGTTCCCCGCCCTCGACCTGGCGCTGCTGCCCGTCAACGGCCTGCGGATCCGGCCCGCCTTCAACAAGCAGGTGGTGATGGACGCCGCCCAGGCGGCCGAGCTGACCCGGGCACTACGGCCCCGGCTGGCCGTCCCGATCCACTACGCCTTCACCGCGGGCCGCCTGCGCGAGGCGACCGTCCTCAAACTCGTCCGCAACCGCCCCGACCTCTTCCGGGACGCCACCGCCGAGCTCGCCCCCGACACCGACGTCCGCATCCTGGCCCCCGGCGAACCGCTCGTCCTGTGACCCCGTGCCAGGCGCGGGCTCAGGCCATCTGCTGCTGCAGCAGTTCCGCCTCTCGCTCCGGCGGCGGGCCGACCGCGACGACCGTGGTCCTGAGCGAGTCCCCCAGAGAGTCGTCCAGGACGGCGCCGAAGATCACGTTCGCGTCCTGGTCCGCCTCCCCGGTCACCAGTACGACCACCTCCTGGACCTCCTCGTAGCGGAGCCCCGAGCTGCCGGCCACCGAGATGATCACGCCCCGGGCCGCCAGCAGGTTCTGCTCGGTCAGCTGACTGCTGATCGCGGCCGCCGCCGACCTGGCCGCCCGGCGGGGGCCGGACGCCTCACCGATCGCGATGACCGCCGGACCGGCCCCCGTCAGCATCTGACGGACCGCCCCGTACCCGATGCTGATCAGCCCCGGCGTGGTGATCAGGTCGGTGAGGCCCCGCACCGCGTTCACCAGCACCTGGTCCGCGAGGCGGAAGCCGTCCGCGATGCTGGCCCGGTGCCCCGACAGCGACAGCAGACGGTCGTTGGGGATCACCATGACGGCATCGCACGCCGCGGTCAGGGCCTCGATCCCCTCGTCCGCCTGCTCCCCTCGGCGCCTGCCCTCGAAGCTGAACGGCCGGGTCACCACGCCGATGGTGAGGGCCCCCAGCCGACGGGCGACGGACGCGACCACCGGCGCGCCTCCGGTGCCCGTCCCGCCACCCTCCCCGCAGGCCACGAACACCAACTCCGAACCGCTGAGCACCTCTTCGATGTCGCCACGGTGCAGCTCCGCGACCGTCCGGCCGAGCTCGGGGTTGGCTCCCGCACCGAGGCCGCGAACGAGCTCCCCGCCGATGTCCAGCTTGATGTCGGCGTCGCTCAGCAGCAGGGCCTGGGCATCCGTGTTGATCGCGATGAACTCGACGTCGGCCACGCCGTCCTCGATCATCCGGTTGACCGCGCTGATCCCCCCGCCGCCGATACCGACCACCTTGATCGCCAGATCCTGCGCGGTGAACCCCGGTGCGGGGGCCGAACCGCCGCGTCCGCCACCGGACCGAGGCGGCTGCCAGCGGAGGTTGCGCGCCAGGGCGAGCCGATCTCCCTCACCGGTCTGACTGTGGCTCGGTGCGGGGAACCGCCGGTCCACCAACTGCTGCGTCACCGCCCGGGCCACCGTGCCGAGCGAGAGCAGCTCCGGTGCGTTCGGCACCCCCGTGGTCAGCACCTTGAGCAGCTCCCCGGTGAAGGCCGTGTTGCGCTCGCCCGGCGGTGCCAGCGAGATCGAGTCCCGGGCGGAGGAGCTGAGGGTGTACGCGCTCGCCGCCGCGAGCTGCCGCTCCACGAAGGAGGTCAGATCGGCCATCGGATGGGCCATCCCGCTGAAGCAACAGTCCAGCAGCACAACCGCGTTCGTGGCCCGGCGCTGCTGGATGAGGTCCCGCGCGATGCTGAACCGCAGCGCCCGGAACAGGAGGTTGTCCGAGGTGGTGGAGGCCATGGTGAGCAACAGATCGGCGTCGACCGTCGACCCGTGCCCCGCGTAGTACACCAGCAGGGTGTCCCGCGCCGCCCCGGCCGCCGCGTGGACGGCTTCGAGCACCGGGCCCGAGTCGGTCGGGTTAAGGATCGTCGTGCAGTGCTCGGGCGGGAGGCCCCAGAGCTGCGGGGCCGTCAGGGCGTCCCGGAGATCGGTCAGGTTCCGTTCGACCGCGGGCAGCGGCTGCCACCGCTCGGCCTCCGCGTAGGTGGAGACCCCGATCAGCACGGCCCTGGACAGTTCGGGATCGGGCAGCCTGCTCACGCGCCCGCCCCACGGTCCGGCACGTTCTCCGGTGGGGTCTCCAACTGCCGGTACAGCGCGAGCACTTCCTCGGCGTTACGGGCCCTGGTGACGTCGATCTCGACCGTCCGCTCCCCCTGGGTGATCCGGAGCCGGACCCCCGGCCGGCGCCCGGCCAGCCAACCGCACAGCGCCTGGACCACGGTCACCCCGACACCCCCCGCCCCGAAGGCGAGCAGCAGCCCCTCGCTCAGCACCCCCATGGCACCGGAGGCCTCCGGACCGGCCAACTCGTCGACCCGTACCGACCGCAGATCGGGGTCGGCCAGCAACGTCCGCTTCAGGGAAGCGACTTCGGCACCGGATCGGTCGGTACCGGCGATATCCACAGCCATCTGCATGGGCCAAGTGTGTCCGGTCGGGCACCTCCGCGTCCGGCTTCCGGATGATCCTGCGACCCCGGCCGCTCAGCGCCGTTCGGGCGGGAGCAGGGCCGCGAGGCCGTCCAGGATGCGCTGCAGGCCGAACTCGAACCGGGCGTCCATGTCCGGGTCGGTCAGGTCGTCGGCCATCGCGACCAGGTTGGGGTAGGTCTCCGGCGGCAGGGCCCGCAAGCGCTCGCCGGCGGCCACCACCACCTCGCGGCGGCCCGCGCCCATCGCCTCGGCGGCCGCGAGCGGGGACTGCTCCTGGAGCACGAAGCCCTGCACGTACGCACCGAGCAGGTAGGAGGCCATCGCGGCGTCGGCGGCGGAGAAGCCGGCCTCACGCAGGCGGTCGAGCTGATCCTCCATCAGGCCCAGCAGGTGGCGCCCGGGAGCCAGCCGACCCGCGACCACCTTGGCCGCGTCCCGCCTGTCCAGCAGCAGCCGGCGGTGCCGCAGGCCGTACTCGCGGAACTGCTCGCGCCAGTGGCCCGCCCGGGGCGGCGGTTCGGCGTCCGCCATCAGCTCGTCGTTGAGCAGGTCGAGCAGCTCTTCCTTGTTCCGGACGTGCCAGTACAGCGAGGCCGCCTTGACCCCGACCTCGGCGGCGACCTTGCGCATGGACAGCCCGGCCAGGCCGTCCCGCTCCAGCACCCGCAGCGCCGCCTGGGCCAGTGACTCCCTGGTCAGGGCCGGTACCGACGGGTCGTCCTGTGCGGGCACGGGCACCGCCCCTCCTGTGCTTCCGGGGATTGGGCTTGCAATCTAACACCGTTAGGGGCATTCTGGGCCGCCATCGCCCCTAACGCTGTTAGGGATCATCGACCGGAGGGGGTCCCGATGGAGAGGTCGAGTACGCCGCGCAAGCGGCTCGCGCTCGCGACGCTCTGCGTCACCATGTTCATGGCCATGCTGGACAACGTCATCGTCAACATCGCGCTGCCCCGGATCGGGCAGGACCTGCACACCGGCATCAGCGGCCTGCAGTGGGTTGCCGAGGGGTACAGCCTGGTCTACGCCGCACTGCTGCTGACCGGCGGCGCGCTCGGCGACCGCTACGGCCGGACCCGGGTGTTCCGGCTCGGCCTGGCGCTGTTCACCCTCGGCTCGGCCGCCGCCGCGCTCTCCGGTACGCCCGGTCTGCTGATCGCCGCCCGGATGCTCCAGGGGGTCGGCGCCGCGCTGCTCACCCCCGGCAGCCTGGCCATCCTCCGGCACGTCTTCACCGACGAACGCGAGCGCGCCCGCGCGATCGGCCTGTGGTCCGGGGTCTCCGCACTCGGCCTCTCGATCGGCCCGGTGATCGGCGGCCCGATGGTGGACGCCTTCGGCTGGGCCAGCGTGTTCTGGATCAACGTCCCGGTCGGCGTCCTAGGCCTGGTGCTGGCCGCCCGGACCCTGCCCGACCTGGCCCCCCGCGCCCGCCGGATCGACCTGACCGGCCTGACGCTCTCCGCCGCCGGCCTGGGCGCGCTGGTCTACGGACTGATCGAGGGCCCCGCCCGGGGCTGGACCGACTCCGTGATCCTGGCCTGCGCGGCCGCCGCGACCGTCCTGCTGACCGCCTTCGTGCTGCTCGAACTCCGGCTCGCCGAACCGATGCTGGAGCTCCGGCTGTTCCGCGACCGGGTGCTCTGCGGTGCGCTGCTGAGCGGATTCATGGTCAGCTTCGGGATGTTCGGCGCGATGTTCTTCCTGCCGCTGATGCTCCAGGGCGTGCTCGGCTGGGCACCCACCGACGCCGGCGTGGCGGGCCTGCCGATGACCGCCGCCATCGTGCTCGCCGCCCCGCTCTCCGGCCGGCTGACCACCCGGTACGGCCCCCGGCTCCCGGTGGTGCTCGGCATCGCCCTGTGCGCGGCCGGCCTCGGCGGGCTCTCCTTCTACGGTGACCAGGCGCGCTACCCCGAGTACCTCTGGACGCTCTGCACCATGGGCCTCGGCATGGGCCTGACCTTCACCCCGGTGTCGATCTCCGTGCTCCAGCGGGTCAGCGCGGACCTCACCGGCATGGCCTCGGCCACCGTCAACACCCTGCGCGAACTCGGTGGGGTGCTCGGCATCGCCGTCCTCGGCGCGCTGCTGGCGAACCGGCTCACCGGCAGTCTCACCACCGCCTTCGCCCGGCTCGGCCTCCCCGCCGAGGCGGCCGGCCGGACCGCCGACGCCTTCGTCGGCCACAGCGGCGGCGCGAGCACGGCGGCCGGCGCCCTGCCCGGGCCGGTCCAGGCCGCGGTGGACCACGCGTTCGTCGACGGCCTGCACCTCGCGCTGCGCTGCGGCTCGGCCGCGCTCGCGGTCACCGCCGTACTGGTCGCCCTGCTGCTCGGACGCCTCAGCGGCGGGACCGCCCGCCCGGCCGCCGAGACCCGGGTGGCACCCGTCAAACAGCCCGCCGGGTAGCCCCACCCCGGCCGGACGCCGGTCAGCGCCCGCCCGCCTCGAACACCGGCCAGGCCCAGGCGGGCGGCGCGGGCACCGGCTCGGGCAGTGCCACCACCGGGACCACCTCGGTCGGCGTCGGCACGGCACCGGCTGGCGCCACCGCCGTCTCCCCCGCCGCCCGCAGCGCGGCCACCAGCGCCAGACAGCTGTCGAAGCGCTGCTCCGGGGTCTTGGCCAGCGCCTTGGCCAGCACCTCGTCGATCGCGCCGGGCAGGTCCGGGCGCAGCGCGGTGACCGGCGGCACCGGGTCGTTCAGGTGCGCCCAGAGCAGCGCGAGGTCGTCGTCCCGGCGGAACGGGGGCGCGCCGGTCAGCTCCTCGTACACCACGCAGGCCAGGCTGTAGACGTCGCAGCGGCCGTCCACCGGCTTGCCGGAGATCTGCTCGGGCGCGACGTAGTCGAGGGTGCCGACGAACTGGCCGACGGTGGTCAGACCGGTCAGCGAGAGTGACTTCTTGGTCAGGCCGAAGTCGGTCAGGTAGACGTGCTCGGGGTGCTCGCTGTCGGTGCCCTCGGCGACCAGGATGTTGCCGGGTTTGACGTCCCGGTGCACCAGGTCGTGGGCGTGCGCGGCGTCCAGCGCGGACGCCACCTGGGCGGTGATCCGGACCGTCTGACGGATGCTCAGCGGGCCCTGCCGGTCGAGCAGGGCCCGCAGGTCCCGGCCCTGGACGTAGCGCATCGCGATGTAGAGCACCCCGTCGGCCTCGCCGGCCTCGTAGACCGGGACGATGTGCGGGTGGTCGATCGCGGCGGCCACCTTGGACTCCCGGGCGAACCGCTGCCGGAACACGTCGTTCCTGGCCAGTTCGGGGGCGAGCAGCTTGACCGCGACGATCCGGCCGAGCCGCAGGTCCTCCGCCTGGTGCACCACCGCCATCCCGCCGCGCCCGATCACCTTGCCCAGCCGGTAGCCGGCCAGCTGACGCCCGGTCAGGTCGGACTGCACGGTCGGGCTCACGGCGCGCCCCGCCCGCTGTCGGCGGGCTCGACCGTGGCGTAGGTCTGCAACTGGGCGCCCTCGCAGTAGTACCAGCGCCCCCGGTCCAGGTCGAGCAGCCAGGCGGCCGGGCCGTCGACCACCGCGCCGATCCGCAGTCCGGCGCTGCGGCTGCGGAAGCCCTCCAGGTCGATCCGGCCGTCGACGTACTGCTCCACCAGCGCCCGGTAGGCACCGAGCGCGGACTCCAGCGCGGCGAGCAGCGCGCGTGGGTCGGCGGTGGTGCCCAGCGGCTGCGCGGTGCCGGGCGGGCGGTGCGGCAGCGCGACCAGCAGCCGGCCGTCCACCCAGGCGGACCAGGCGTTGGAGCAGACCACCCGGGCCCAGTCGCCACTGGTCTCGGTCAGCATCACCGGCAGCAGCGGGTCCAGCCGGGCGGACTGCCGGGCCGGGTCGGGGCTCTCCCAGGTCGGCAGCCCGCCCTCGGGCACGACATGGGTCGGCCGGAACTCGTACGGGCTGGTCATCGCCGCTACCCGCGCATCACGGCCGGCTCGTGCCGCCGCAGCAGCCGGGCGACCAGCAGGCCGAACAGCAGCGAGAGCGCCGCGAGCACACCGAGGTCGAGCAGCCAGACCCCGAGGCCGTGCCGGAACAGCGGGTCCTCGGTGAGCTTGCCGGGGACCAGCTGGTGCAGGTCGACGCTGGCCGCCATCGCCGCCAGCGCCCAGCGGGACGGGATCAGGTACGACAGCTGGTTCAGCACCGGGACGCCGTTCAGCTGGAGCAGCGCGCCGCAGAACACCACCTGGACGATGGCGAGCAGCACCAGCAGCGGCATCGTCACCTCCTCCTTCTTCACCAGCGCGGAGATCAGCAGCCCGAGCATCATCGCGGTGAAGGAGAGCATCGCGACCGCGATGGTGATCTCCACCAGCGGTGGCAGCACCACCCCGCCGCCGCCCGCCGGTCTGAGCTTCACCCCGGCCAGGCCGACCATGGTCAGCACCACCGCCTGGGCCACCGTGACGGTGCCGAGCACGACGATCTTCGACCAGAGGTAGGCGGATCTGGACAGGCCGACGGCTCTCTCGCGCTGGTAGATGGTCCGCTCCTTGACCAGCTCCCGGACGGCGTTGGCCGCGCCGGTGAGCACACCGCCGACGCAGAGGATCAGCAGGCCGTTCAGCGCGGTCTCCTGGGTGAGCTTGCCGCCGGCCAGCGCGCGGGCCATCGCGCCCATCACGAACGGGAGCGCGATCATCACCGCCAGGAAGGTCCGGTCGGCGGTCAGCGCGGTGGCGTAGCGCCGTACCAGCGTGCCGAGTTGGGACCACCAGCCCTGCGGCGGCCGGACCGCTGCCGGAGGTCCGGCAGCCTGGCCGGGGCGGACCGGGCGGTCCATCGCGTCGGCGATGTAGCGGCGGTGCGCGTCCGAGTCGCGGTACTGCCCGGCCCAGTCCCTGGCCCGGTCGTTCTCGAACGCCTCGAAGGCCTCCGGCCACTGGCCGAAGCCGACGAAGTCCAGGGTCTCCCCGGGCGGTCCGTAGAAGGCGATCTTCCCGCCGGGTGCGAGCAGCAGCAGCCGGTCGCACAGGTCGAGGCTGAGCACGCTGTGGGTGACCACGATGACGGTCCGTCCGTCGTCGGCCAGGTCGCGCAGCATGTGCATCACCGAGCGGTCCATCCCCGGGTCCAGGCCGGAGGTGGGCTCGTCCAGGAAGAGCAGCGAGGGTTTGGTGAGCAGTTCCAGGGCCACACTGACCCGCTTGCGCTGGCCGCCGGAGAGGCTGGAGATCACCTGGTCGGCGCGCTGTTCCAGGCCGAGTTCGGTGATCACCTCGGCCACCCGGGCGGCCCGCTCGGCGGGCTCGGTGTCGCCGGGGAAGCGCAGCTCGGCGGCGTAGCGCAGGGCGCGGCGGACGGTCAGCTGGGTGTGCAGGATGTCGTCCTGCGGCACCAGGCCGATCCGGCGGCGCAGCTCGGCGTAGTCCCGGTACAAGTCACGGCCGTCGTAACGGACCGTGCCCCGGTCGGCGGGGCGCAGGCCGGTCAGGGCGTTCAGCAGGGTGGACTTGCCGGCGCCGCTCGGGCCCGCGACGGCCAGCAGGCACTTCTGGCCGACCGGGAAGGTGACCTGGTCGAGCAGCACCTTGCCGTCACCGACCTCGACCACCAGGCCCTCGACACTCAGGTCGACGTCACCGGTGTCGACGAACTCCTGCAGCTGATCACCGACCAGGCAGAGCATCGAGTGGCCGATGCCGACCAGGTCCTCTGGCCCGACCGGGGCGGTGTGCACCGGGCTGCCGTTCAGGTAGGTGCCGTTGTGGCTGTCCAGGTCGGTGATCTCGTACCGGCCGTCCGGGCGGACCCGCAGCTCGGCGTGGTGACGGGAGACCGAGAGGTCGGCCAGCACCAGGTCGTTGTCCTCGGACCGGCCGATCCTGGTCACCTTGGCGGGCAGCCGGCGGACCCGGGTGGGCGGCCGGAACGAGCCGGTGATGGCGGTCAGCGCGGACGGGGCCCGCGCGGTGGCGGGCGGCTCGGGCAGCGCGCTGACGGTGGCGGCCGGGCCGTCCTCGGCACTGCCGAACCGGACCGTGCTGCCCGGGCCGAGGTCCAGGTGGCTGACCCGGTGGCCGTGGTCCCAGGTGCCGTTGGTGGAGCCGGTGTCGTCCAGGATCCAGTGGTCACCGTCCGCGTGCAGCACGGCGTGGTGCCAGGAGACCCGGGGGTCGGTCAGCACGATCTCGCCGGTGGGGTCCCGGCCGACGTGGTACGTGCGGCTCGGGCTGATCACCTGCGAGTCGCCGTCCGTCTCCAGGACCAGCTGTGGCGCGAAGGGCGCGATCTGTCGCTCTCCCATACCCACGATGCTAGGCCCGGGGCGGCCCGGGGGCGCGAGGGAGCGCGGACGGGCCGGCTGCACCGCCGCCTCCGGTTGGCGTGATTGGGACATGGCGCGTTCCGGCAGATTCGATCCGTTGTTCGGATCGTCGCCTCGTTGTTTCACTGGTGCCGTCCCCCGCCCTGTCCCGACCCGGAGGCGTGCCCCGATGACCACCGACGCCCATGCGGCCTTCCCGCTGACCGAGATCCAGTACGCCTACTGGGTCGGCCGCGGCCCCAACTTCGTGCTCGGGAACGTCGCCCCGCACGCCTACTTCGAACTGGAGGGCCGGCGGCTCGACCCGGCCCTGCTGTCCCGCTGCTGGCGCCGCCTGCTGGCCCGGCACGGCATGCTCAGAGCCGTCGTGCACAAGGACGGCCGGCAGCAGGTGCTGCCCGAGGCGCCGCCGTTCGAGGTCGGCTTCGAGGACCTGTCGGCGGCCGAACCGGCGCTGCTGGCCGAGCGGTTGGCCGCGACCAGGGCGGAGATGTCCGAGCGGGTCTACGACCCGGCGGTGTGGCCGCTGTTCGACATCCGGATCAGCCGGCTCGCCGACCACGACCGGCTGCACGTCAGCCTGGACCTGCTGATGGTCGACCTGGCCAGCATCACGCTGCTGTTCACCGAGTGGAGCGCGCTCTGCCGGGACGAGTCGCTGGAGCTGCCGCCGATCGACGTCACCTTCCGGGACTACGTGCTGGCCCTGGCGGACGGCACCGACGCGCCGCGCTACAAGCGCTCGCTGGACTACTGGGCCTCCCGCGCCGAGACCCTCGCCCCGCCGCCCGAACTCCCGCTCGCCAGACCGCCGGTGCAGATCCACCAGCCCCGCTTCACGCACCGCGAGTACCACCTGCCGCCGGCCGAGTGGCAGCGCTTCCAGCAGCTCGCCGAACAGCGCGGCCTGACCCCCACCGCCGTGCTGGCCACCGTCTTCGCCGAGGTGCTGGCCGCCTGGAGCGGCACGCCCCGGTTCAGCCTGAACCTCACCGTCTTCAACCGGCTGCCGCTGCTGCTGGCCGGGAACGAGCGCGGCCACCGCACCGTCCACCCCCATCTGCGGCGCGTGGTGGGCGACTTCACCTCGATCTGCCTGCTGGAGATGGACACCACCGGCGACCTGCCGCTGGCCGAGCTGGCCGCCCGCACCCAGACCCAGCTCCAGCAGGACCTGCGGCACCGCTACGTGAGTGCGCTGCACACCCTCCGGGAGCGCCGCCGGCGCGGCCTGCAGACCGGCTTCGAGGGCATGCCGGTGGTGTTCACCAGCGGGCTCGGCACGGTCTCCGACGCCTCCGGGCCGATGGCGTACTTCGGCGACATCACCTACCGGCTGAGCCAGACCCCGCAGATCTGGCTCGACCACCAGGTGCTGGACGTCACCGGCTCGCTCGACCTGACCTGGGACGCCGTCGAGGAGCTGTTCCCCGACGGCCTGCTGGACGACATGTTCGGCGCCTACTGCGGCCTGGTGCGGCAGTTGGCCCGTCCGGAGTCCTGGGACCAGGGCCTGGCCGTCCCGCTGCCGGCCCGGCAGCTCGCCGACCGGGAGCGGGCCAACGACACCGCCGGCGAGACGCCCGGCGGCCTGCTGCACGAGGCGCTGTTCCGGGGCGCCGCCGACCACCCCGACCGGCCCGCCGTGCTGTCCGGCGCCGGCGCGGTCAGCTACGCCGAACTCGCCGAGCGGGCCGGCGCCGTGGCCGGGCGGATCGCCGGGCTCGACGCCGGGCCGCTGCGCGACCGGCTGGTCGCCGTCACCCTGCCCAAGGGCCCGGACCAGGTGGCCGCCGCGCACGGCGTGCTGCTGGCCTCGGCCGCCTACCTGCCGGTCGGCGCCACCCTGCCGACCCGCCGCCGGGCCGAACTGTTCGAGAGCGGCGAGGCGCTGGCCGTGGTCACCGACCAGGAGCTGGACCGGACGCTGGACTGGCCGGATGCCCTCCCCCGGCTGCACCCCGGCACCCCGCCCGGTGCGGCGCCCACCGGCCGGGCCGAGCCCACCGACCTCGCCTACGTGCTCTACACCTCCGGCTCCACCGGCCGCCCCAAGGGCGTGATGATCGAGCACCGCGCGGCGCTGAACACCGTCCTGGACATCAACGAACGGTTCCGGGTCGGCCCGCAGGACCGGCTGTTCGGCCTCGCCGACCTCGGCTTCGACCTCTCGGTCTACGACCTCTTCGGCAGCACGGCCGCCGGCGCCGCACTGGTGCTCCCCGACGAGGACCAGCGGCGCGAACCGGCCCACTGGGCCGAGCTGATGACGCGTCACGGGGTCACCGTCTGGAACTCGGTGCCGGCCCAGCTGCAGATGCTGGTCGAGCACCTGGAGCAGGCCGAGCACGTCCCGCCCGCGCTCCGCCTGGTGCTGCTCAGCGGCGACTGGATCCCGCTCGACCTGCCGGACCGGGTGCTCGCGCTCTGGCCGGACGCCCAGGTGATCGGCCTCGGCGGCGCCACCGAGGCGTCGATCTGGTCCAACTGGCACCCCGCCGACCAGGTGGCGCCGGACGCCCCGAGCATCCCGTACGGCAGGCCGCTGCGGAACCAGGCGTTCCACGTCCTGGACGCCGGGCTACGGGACTGCCCGGTCTGGGTGCCCGGCGAGCTGTACATCGAGGGCAGCGGGCTGGCCCGGGGCTACTGGCGCGATCCGGAGCGGACCGCCGCGAGCTTCGTCCGGCACCCGGTCAGCGGTGAACGGCTGTACCGGACCGGCGACTTCGGCCGCTACCTGCCGGACGGGGTGCTGCAGTTCCTCGGCCGCCGGGACGGCCAGGTCAAGATCGGCGGGCACCGGATCGAGTGCGGCGAGATCGAGGCGGTGCTCGCCCGGCACCCCGGGGTGGAGTCCGCCGTGGTGGTGAAGTCCGCCGAGGAGGGCGGCAGCGCCAAGCTGCTCGGCTTCGTGGTGCCGGACCGCACGGACGGCTCGCTGCTGCTGACCGCCACCGCCGACCCGGCCGAGACCGACCGATGTCGCCAGGCCCTGAAGGCCGCCGCCGAGCTGCCCGCACCCGGCCCCGGCAGCGCCGAACTCCGCGCCGCCTGGGCCGCGTTGGACCGGGTGTACGTGGCGGCGGCGGCCACCGCCTTCCGCGCCCTCGGCCTGCCGCACACCCCGGGCGAACGCTTCGACCCGGCCGCCGCGCTGGCCACCGGGGTCGCCCCGCGCTACGAACGCTGGCTGGCCCGGGCGGCCGAGGTGCTCCGCGGGCACGGGCTGCTGCGCCGGACGCCCGAAGGACTGGAGGTGGCCCGGGTCTTTCCCGACCTGATCACCGATCAGGTCGCCGCCGACGCCCGGGCCGCACTGCGCGACACCCTGGAGGTCCCGGACGACCTGATCGACTGGATGCTCTCGCTGGCCGGCGGCCTGGCGGACATCCTCACCCAGTCCCTGCACTCCGCCGAGCTGTACGCCTCCGACCGCACCCCCGAGGTCTACGCCCGGCTGTTCGGGCCCGCCTACGCGGTGGCCACCGAGGCGGTCCGCCGCCTGGTGGCCGACTGGCCCGCCGACCGGCCGCTGCGCGTGCTGGAGGTCGGCGGCGGCTACGGCACCCTGACCCGCCACCTGCTCCCGCTGCTGCCGGCCGACCGCACCGACTACCTGTTCACCGACATCTCGCCCTACTTCACCGACCGGGCCCGCGAGGTCTTCGGCGGCTACGATTTCCTCCGCCCCGGCCTGTTCAACCTCGACCAGGCACCCGAACTCCAGGGCCACGAGGGGCTGACGGCCGACCTGGTGATCGCCGCGAGCGTGCTGCACGACATCCGCCGGATCGGGCCCGGGCTGGAGACCCTGCGCTCGGTGCTGGCCCCGGGCGGCACCCTGCTGATGGTGGAACAGACCGCCTTCCACCCGTGGTTCGATCTCACCATGGGACTCCAGCAGGGTTTCGACGGCTACCAGGACACCGAACTCCGGTGCTGGGGACACCCGTTGCTCGACCTCGGCCAGTGGGCCGAGCTGCTCACCGACACCGGCTACACAGGCAGCACCGTGCTGACCAGGCCCACCGACGGGCCCGCCTCGGTCGGCTTCGACGTGATCGCCGCCCAGGGTCCGCTGACCACCCGGCGGTTCGACCGGGAGGCGCTCACCGGGTACGTCGCCGAGCGGCTGCCCCGGCACATGGTCCCGTCCCGGCTGCTGGCCCTGGACCGACTGCCGCTCAGCCGCACCGGCAAGGTCGACCGGACCGCCCTGGCGAAGGCCGGGACCCGGCGCGGCGGACCCCGCCGGGCCGCCCAACCACCCCGGACCGACCGCCAGTCGAAGATCGTCGAGATCTACCGCACGGTGCTCGGCCTGAGCCGGGTCGACCTCGCGGACGACTTCCTGGAGGCCGGCGGCGACTCGCTGCTCGCCGCCGGATCTCGGCGGCGCTGCTCCGCGCCTTCGGCGCCGAGGTGCCGGTCGGGATCATCCTGCAACACCCCACCGTGGCCGCCCTGGACGGCTGGCTGGAGCCGCTGCTCGGCCCGGCCGCACCCCTGGACGACCGACCGGACACCGGCACCGCAGCGGACGAGGAGACGGCATGACCCGGCAGCAACTCACCGACTGGCTCCGGGAGTACCTGGCGGACCTGCTCGCGGTCACCCCCGAGCAGATCGGCCCGGACCTCCCGTTGGCGGAGCTCGGCGTCGACTCGGCCACCACCCTGGTGCTGAGCGCCGACCTGACCGCGTACACCGGGCGGGAGACCAGGCCCGGGGAGATCTTCGACCACCCCACCGTCCACCTGCTGGCCGGGTACCTCAGCGGCTCCACCGAGCCCGCCCCGGCCGGGTGAGCGCGATGGACGCACCCTCCGCGCCCTCCGCACCCTCCGTACCGCGCTGGACGATCCACGCCCCCGGTGCCGACCCGGGCGCCCGGACGCTCTACTGCCTGCCGCACGGCGGCGGCTCGCCCGCCGAGTACCTCCGGTGGGCCAGGGACCTGCGCAAGGTCGCGGTCTGCGCCGTGCAACTGCCCGGCCGGGGCTCCCGGTTGGCCGAGCCGCCGTACACCTCGATGGCCGAGCTGGTACGCACCCTGCTCACCGCGCTCGACCCGGCCCCGCCGTACGTGCTGTTCGGGCACAGCCTCGGCGCCCTGGTCGCCTACGAGCTCACCCAGGCGCTGCGGGCGGCCGGGCGGCCGCTGCCCGAGCGGCTGATCCTGTCCGGCTACCCGGCGCCGCACCTGCCCCGGGAGCGCACCCGGCTGCACCTGCTGCCCGACCGGGAGCTGCTCACCGAGGTGGCCCGGCGGCACGGCGGCATCCCCGACGAGGTGCTCGGCAACGCCGAGCTGCGGCGGCTCGCGGCGGTCTCGGTCCGGGCCGACTACCGGATCGTGGAGACCTACCGCTGGCGGCCCAAGCCGCCGCTGCCGGTGCCGATCACCGTGCTCGGCGGCCAGCAGGACGTGGTCTCCGCCGAGCAGCTGGCGGCCTGGGCCGAGCACACCACCGTCCGGCCGGTGCAGCAACGCACGTTCCCCGGCGGGCACTTCTACTTCCGCGAGCGGCAACGCGCCGCCGTGCTCCGGACGGTGGAGGCTGCCGCGTGCTGACCTTCGCGATCGCGGCGCTGCTGCTGATCATGATCCCCGGCCCCGACCAGGCGCTGATCACCCGAAACGCCCTGGTCGGCGGCCGGTCCGCCGGCCTGCTCACCATGACCGGCGGCATGCTGGGCCTGAGCGTCCACGTCAGCGCCGCCTCGCTCGGCGTCTCGGCCCTGCTGCTCGCCTCGGTCACCGCCTTCACCGTGCTCAAAGTGATCGGCACGGTGTACCTGGTGTGGATGGGCATCGCCACCCTGCGCAGCGCCCGCAGGCGGACCCAGGGCGAGGAGGGCCCGGACGACGACCGCTCGCTCCCCCGGGCGCAGTGCCTGCGGCAGGGCTTCCTGTCCAACGCGCTCAACCCCAAGGTGGCGCTGTTCTTCGTCACCTTCCTGCCGCAGTTCCTGCCCGACACCCGGCACACCCTGGGCAGCGCACTGCAGCTGTCCGCCGTCTTCGTGCTGCTCTACCTGCTCTGGTTCACCCTCTACACCGTGACGGTGGACCGCTTCGGCGCCTTCCTGCGCCGCCCGGCCGTCCGCCGCCGGATCGAACGGTCCACCGGCGCGCTGCTGATCGCCTTCGGTATCCGGCTCGCCCTCCAGCACTGACGAAGCCCTAGACCAGCCCCCGGGCGCAGGCCAGCACCCCCGCCTGGAAGCGGCTGTGCGCTCCGAGGTGCCGGGACACCTCGGAGACCAGGCGGCTGACGGTCCGGACGGAGACGCCCATCGACCGGGCGATCCGTTCGTCCGTCAGACCGTTGGCGAGCAGCCGGAGCGAGGTGCGGTGCTGCTCGGTCAGCCAGTCGCCCCGCTCGTCGGCGGCCACCTCGGCGGGCCCCAGGTACGGGAAGGCCCGCAGCCAGTAGTCGTCGTAGAGCGCGGCGTACGTCCGGACCAGCGCCGCGCCGCGGACCACGATCAGCGGGTCCTCGGGCCGGTCGGTCCGGGGCGGCAGCAGGGCGACGTCCAGATCGCCGATCAGCAGGCTGAACGGGACCTGCGGGGCGAGCCTCAGCTCCACCCCGACCTGCTGCACCTCGGCCAGGTACTTGCACTGCCAGCGCGCCGAGTTGAAGCCCTGCGGGTAGATCGCCCGGACCGTGACACCGCGTCGGACCATCCGGCCCTTCTCGGTCAGGAAGCTGCCCAGGGCCTGGCTCATGGTCTTCGACGGCACCGTGTCGGCGTGCAGGGTGCGGCTCTGCGCCCGGGGCAGGTCGGCGAAGTCCCGCAGCATCCGCTGCTGGTTGCGGGTCCCGGTCACCACCTCCACCTCGACCTGGTCGGTCGGCCGGGCCGCGGCCGGCCGGTAGCGCTCCAGCAGCGACTCGGTGGCGCTCACGATCGAGGTCAACTCCTGGCAGTGCGAGCTGAGCACGGCCCGCTTCTGGCGCAGCGTGCCGAGCAGGCCGAGCAGCGCGGTGTCCGGCTCCACCAGGTCCGTCTCCCCGATCGCCGCCCCCGGCCGGACCAGCCGCAGGGCGCGCAGTTCGGCCCACGCCGACGCCGCCTCCCGCGCGTCCAGCCCCAGCGCCTGGGCCGCCTCGGCGTGGCTGCGCGAGTCGTTCTCCCGCAGCCACCGGTAGAGCAGCGGTCCGGCGCTCTCGGCCCGGGCCGACTCGGCCTGGCCGGTCACCGCTGCTCCGAAGTCTTGTGCATACGATCTCCTCGACCGGGACGGCCGTGGGACGCCCACCCACGCCCTCTCAGTGTCCGAAGTACCTTCGGCGGTCGGCTACTTCCATCGTGCGGAGTACCGTCGCCGGGCAGTTCGGACCACCCCCGGGACTACGGACGGGCGTCGCGCTCCGCCGCCTCGGCGATCCGCTTGACCGTGGCCAGCCGCCGGTCCCAGTCGACCGCGAGCGCCGACATCCAGCGGGCCGTCGCGTCCAGCGCCGCGGGCTTCACGGCGTACCGCACCTCGCGCCCGACCCGGGTGCCCGCCACCAGCCCGGCGGCGTCCAGCAGGGACAGGTGCTTCACCACCGCCTGCCGGGAGACCGGCACGTGCTCGGCCAGCTCCGTCGCGGTGGCCTCGCCCCGTGCGGCCAGCAGGTCGAGCAGCTGACGACGGGTCGGATCGGCCAGTGCGGAGAACACGTGGTCGACGGGTGTGGCGGCCTCGCCCTGTTCGTCCGTCACACGGAGAACTCTTCGGTGCGCCGCTCGAAGGCGTCGAACAGCTGCGGCCGGCCCCCGGAGTCACTCCGGTGCGCACCGGAACCCGGCTCGGCCGCCAGGGGCCGGACCCGTCCCGGGAGCGCCCCGGTCGGGGTCGCGCGTTCGATCAGCTCCGTGCTCATGGGGACACCTTAACCTCGGGCTTTCATGAGGCCAGCTGTCCGACGGGTGGTCAGGAAAGCAGAAAGGGCCTCTGACCAGCGAGAATGAGGATTGTCTAGGTCCCTGTTCCCGCCCCGGTCGGAGGCACTTTCCAGGTGAGTAAGCGTACCGGGTCGTACCCGCGTGTCCGCGTCGAGGGCGGTGGCCGCGGGGTGGTCTCGCAGTCCGGCGCCGTGCTGCTGGTCGAGACCGCCCGCAAGACAGGGTTGGACGCGGCGATATCGACGGCACTGGCGCCGTGGCGCAAGGCTCGGGCCGTCCATGACCCGGGCAAGGTCCTGCTGGACGTCGCGCTCGCGGTGGCCCTTGGCGGGGACTGCCTGGCTGATGTCGCGATGCTGCGGGCCGAGCCCGCCGTGTTCGGCCCGGTGGCCTCCGACCCGACCGTCTCGCGCCTGGTCGACACCCTCGCCGCGGCCGGGCCCCGTGCACTGGGGGCGATCCGGCGGGCGCGGGCCGAAGTCCGCGAGCGGGTCTGGCGGTTGGCCGGCGAGGCGGCCCCGCACGTGGGCGGCGAGGTGGTCGTGGACATCGACGGAGTGCTGGTCCTCGCGCACTCCGAAAAGCAGGACGCGGCCAAGACCTGGAAGAAGACGTTCGGGCACCACCCGCTGTTCGCGTTCGTCGACCACGGCCCAGGCGGGTCTGGAGAGCCGGTCGCCGGGCTGCTGCGGCCGGGGAACGCCGGCAGCAACACGGCCGCAGACCACATCGAAGCGGCCCGGACGGCACTGGCCCAGCTACCGAAGAAGTACCGGCGCGGACGCCGAACCCTGATCCGCACCGACTCCGCCGGCGGCACCCACGACTTCCTGAACTGGCTCACCACACGCGGCCGGTGGCTGTCCTACTCGGTGGGGATGACCATCACCGGCGGCATCCACCAGGCCGTGCTGAAGATCCCGGCCTCTGCCTGGACCCCCGCAGTCGAACCCGGCGGAGAGATCCGCGACGGCGCCTGGGTTGCCGAGCTCGCCGGCGATGTCCTCAAAGGCTGGCCGAAGGGGATGCGGCTCATCGTCCGCAAGGAACGGCCGCACCCCGGCGCGCAGTTGCGCTTCACCGACGCCGACGGCATGCGGCTGACCTGCTTCGCCACCAACTCCACCGGCACCCCGATCGCCCGGCTGGAGCTGCGGCACCGCCAGCGGGCCCGCGCTGAGGACCGCATCCGCGCCGCCCGCGACACCGGACTGCGCAACCTGCCCCTCCACCAGGCCGCGCAGAACCAGGTCTGGCTGGAGATCGTCCAGCTCGCACTCGACCTGCTCGCCTGGATGCCCATGCTCGCCCTGACCGGCACCGCCCGCCGATGGGAACCCAAACGCCTACGGCTGCGGCTGTTCTCCGCCGCCGCCCAGCTCGTCACCACCGGCCGCCGCCGCTACCTCCGCCTCGCCCGCCACTGGCCCTGGACCGACACGATCACCAGTGCCTTCGAGCGCCTGCACGCCCTGCCGGACCCCGGCTGACCAGCGACATCACCCCATCCCGACGAACACCAGACAACATCCGGAACCGTGGAACCCGGCGCCCAACCGACGCGACAGCCGGGCCCTCGGTATTTCTATAGGCAGAAGACCCAGCCCGGACAAGCAGAAACGGCCCGCCAGCCGAGCTGACGAGCCGTCATGCAAGATCGAGGTTAACCACTGCCTCCGGATACCTCCCCACGGGTGCGCTCCGAGCGGACTCCCACCAGGTCGGACCGGTCACTCCCGACCCCCTCCGGTCCGCTCCGAACTGTTCGCCGCCGCCCTTTCGAACGTCTCATTCCGGCGGCCGGAAGGCGGCCGATTATTGCGCGTTCCGGGGCATCATCCGGGAACGCACTACCGCACACATCTTCCATCGTGCCCTCCTGCCTTCCCGCTGGTGACGGACCCGGACGAACGGCAGGGCAATTCAGGAGTAGTCGGCCCACCGGACATTCCCCGCATACTCACGATGTAAAACCGACGGATCGAGAAAAAGCCCCCGGACGGCAACGGAAAGAAGGCCCAAACATGATCGAGCTGGACACGGTGAACCTTGAGATCGACGGACCCACCGCCACGATTTACCTGAACCGTCCCGACAAGAAGAACGCCATGAACCCCCAGATGCACCAGGACATGAACCGGGCCCTGGACGCCATCGAGGAGGCCGGGGACGTCAAGGTCGTCGTGGTGACCGGCAACGGTGACAGTTTCAGTTCCGGTATGGACCTGGAGGAGTGCTTTCTCAAGCCGTACGAGGACCCGCAGCTGTTCTACCGGACCAATCTGGTGGCGCTGAACTGGTTCAAGCGCCTGAAGGCGTTCCCGGCCGTCACGATCGCCAAGGTGAACGGCTTCTCGTTCGGAGGCGGAGTTCTGGTCACCGGGATCTGCGATCTGGCGATCGCCTCCGAGACCGCGCTGTTCGGGCTTTCCGAGATCAACTTCGGCATCTTCCCGGCCGGTGGCGCCAGCTGGGCCGCCGCCCACAACTTCTCCCGCAAGCAGGCGCTCTACTACATCCTCACCGGCGACACCCTGACCGGGGCCGAGGCGGAGAAGTACGGACTGGTCAACAAGGCCGTGCCGGCCGAGCAGCTGGACGCCGAGACCGACAAGCTGGTCCGCAAGCTGGTCAAGAAGAACCCGGTCACCCTCGCGCTGGCCAAGCAGGTCTACGAGCACAACCGGGCCGTCGACCTGCCGGCCGCGATCGACTACGACCAGGCCAAGCTCTGGGAGCTCTCCCGGCTCACCGGCAACGAGTGGATCAACGTCGCGCTCAAGCAGTTCGAGAAGCGCAGCTACCAGCCCGGCCTGAGCACCTACAGTCGGGCGGAAGTGACCTCATGATCTTCACCGGCCCGCACCCGCCGGTGCCCGTGCCCGACACCTCGTTCACCGCCTTCGTGCTGGAGCGGGCGGAGCAGCACGCCGACCTGGTGGCGACCGTGGACGTCACCGGCACCACCGCCTACACCTTCCGGGAGCTCGCCTCGGCGATCGAACGGGCCGCCGAGGGGCTGCGCGCGCGTGGCTTCGGCAGCGGGCAGGTGCTGGCGATCCTGGCGCCGAACCTGCCGGAGTACCCGATCGCCTTCCACGCGGCGGCGCACGCGGGCGGCACCGTGGTGGTGCTCAACCCGCTGGACACGGTGGACGATCTGACCGCCCATCTGAACGAGGCCGGCGCCCGGCTGCTGGTCATCTCGCCGGCCGAGCTGGACACGGCGCAGAAGCTGCTGGCCGGCACCCTGGTCGAGGAGATCATCGTGCTCGGCCCGACCGGGGCGCAGCTGCCGGGCACCACGCCCTTCGCCGCGCTGCTGACCCAGGGCGTCGCCCCCGGGACGGCGGTGGACCCGGCCGCGGACGTGGTGGCCCTGCTGCACTCCAGCGGCAGCACCGGCCACCCCAAAGGGGTGATGCTGACCCACCGGAACATGATCGCGAACGTGCTGCAGACCAGTACGGTCGCGCCGCTGGACGCGGACGAGAAGGTGCTCGCCGTCCCGCCGTTCCACCACGCGTTCGGCCTGATCATGGTGATGAACGCCAGTCTGCTCCAGGGCGCCACCCTGGTGACCATGCCCCGGTTCGACCCCGAGGGGTACCTGCGGGCGATCCAGGAGCACCGGATCACCCGGCTGTACGTGGTGCCGACCATCGCCGTCCTGCTCGCCAAGAGCCCGCTGGTGGACCGCTACGACCTCTCCTCGGTCCGCGAGATCGTCTCCGGCGGCGCGGCGCTCGACCCGGAGACGGCCCGGCTCTGCCGCGAGCGGTTGGGCTGCCGGGTCGGCCAGGGGTACGGCCTCACCGAGGCGCTGGTGTCGTTCATGCAGCTGGACCACTCGGTGGCCCCCGGGTCGGTCGGCCGGAACTCGCCGAACATCGAGTGCAAGATCGTCGACACCGGCACCGGCCGGGCGCTCGGGCGGCACCAGAACGGCGAGATCCTGATCCGGGGCCCGCACGTGATGAAGGGTTACCTGAACGCCGAGGAGGCCACCCGGCAGGTGCTCGAACCGGACGGCTTCCTGCACACCGGGGACCTCGGTTACGTGGACCGCAACGGCGAGCTGTTCATCGTCGACCGGATCAAGGAGCTGATCAAGTACAAGGGCCAGCAGGTCTCCCCGGTCGAGCTGGAGGCGGTCCTGATGACGCACCCCAAGGTCGCCGACGCGGCCGTGGTCGGAGTGCCGGACGAGGAGGCCAGCGAGATCCCCAAGGGCTTCGTGGTGACCCGGGAGCCGGCCACCGCCGAGGAGATCATGGCCTTCGTCGCCGAACGGGTCGCCCCGTACAAGAAGATCCGCCAGGTCGAGTTCATCGAGCAGATCCCCCGCACGCCGGTCGGCAAGATCCAGCGCCGCGCCCTGAAGGAGTGGGGCTGCACCACCCGGTGACCCCCGCGCGGGGCCCCGGTCCGGCCGAGGTGCCGGACCGGGGCTCCGCGCACACAGCGTGACGTACCGTCATGAACGAGCAACTTTCCACCACTTGGAGGACTCATGAGCGACCTGTCCGGCCGGACCACCCTCGTGGTCGGCGCCAGCCGCGGCCTCGGCCAGGGGATCGCCACCGCCTTCGCCGAGGCCGGCGCCCCCGTGGTCGCGGTGTCCCGCACCGCCACCGTCTTCCCCGAGCCGGCCAACGGCGCGGGCGGCATCCTGACCGAGACCGCCGACGCCGGGGACCCCACCGTGGTCGCCGACCTGATCGACCGCCACCAGCCGGGCACCGTCGTGCTGGTGGCCGGCGCCACCCCGCACATGCGGCCGTTGCAGCAGCAGACCTGGGAGACCTTCTCGGTCAACTGGGAGACCGACGTGCGGATCTCCTTCCACTGGCTGCGCGAGGCGCTGCTCACCCCGCTCCGGCCGGGCAGCCGGGTGGTGGTGTTCAGCAGCGGGGCCGCACTGGCCGGCTCCCCGCTCAGCGGCGGCTACGCCGGGGCCAAGGCCACCCAGCGCTTCATCACGGCCTACGCCCAGGACGAGGCCGACCGGGCCGGGCTGGAGCTCAGCTTCACCACGGTGCTCCCCCGGATCACCCCGCTGACCGGCCTGGGCCGCGCGGCCGCCCGGGCCTACGCGGCCCGCGACCACCGCCCCGAGGAGGAGTACGTCGCGCAGTTGGGCCCGCTGCTCACCCCGGAGCAGGCCGGTGCCGCGGTGATCGAGCTGGTCCGGACGGACCCCGCCGCGCTGGCCGCCGGCTACCTGCTGACGGGCGCCGGGCTGAAGCCGCTCGGCTGACCCACGACGGCACGGCGGTGGCCCGTACCCGGCCGGGTACGGGCCACCGCCGTGCCGTCGTGGGTCAGCGCCCCAGGTAGCCCTTGGCCACCAGGCCCTCGCCCATCTCGTCGTACAGTGCCGGGTCCTCGGGGGTGATCGCGCCCAGGCCGTCGACGTACCGGTTGTACATGCAGAACGCGGCGGCGATCAGCACCGTGTCGTGGATGCTCTCGTCGTCGGCGCCGGCCGACCTGGCCCGCTCGATGTCGGCGTCCGTCACCGCCAGACCGCCGATCTGCACCCGGCCGGCCAGCTGCAGCAGCGCGCGCAGCCGCTCGTCGACGGGAGCGGTGGTCACGTCCTGCCGGACCGCCTCGACCAGGGCGTAGTCGCCACCGAACGCGTGGGCGGCCGCGGCGCCGTGCGCACCGGTGCAGAACCTGGTGCCGTTCCGGGCGGAGACGTACGCGGCGATCAGCTCGCGCTCCCCGACGCTGAGCGGGGAGTCGCCCCGGAGCAGTTGTTCGGCCAGCTCACTGAGCCGGCGCCCGGACGCGGGCTTGGAGTCCATCAGCCCCCGGATACCCGGGATCGGAGCCGGCAGCGCGATGTGCGGCATGAGGATCAGCCTCCGTGTCACCTGGTGGACCCGGACGCCTCGGCCCGAGCCATAACATCGTTATGCATGACCGGGCCCACTCTCCGCCGACGGCCGCGTGTTGTCAAGCCGTCGCGCTCCAACTCAGTTGTACAGCACGGTATCTGACCATACGTCAGCTTCGGGTCAGACCGACCGCACCGGCTGCCAGCTCCACCTGCGGCAGCTCCCAGCAGTCGAGCTCGGGCAGCGCCAGCAGGATCGGCAGGTCGAACGGGCAGAACTCGCGGGTCTCCAGGTCCACTTCGATCGGCTGGTCGGCCCGCACCGTCACCGGCCGGCTGGAGCCGATGAACAGCGGGCTGCGCTTCCACGGCTGCGGCTCGACGTCGTGCATCGCGACCACCGCCGCCCGCAGGTGCCAGACGCCCTCCTGCACCCCGGACAGCTCGAACTCGCCCGGCCCGTCCAGGATGTCGCAGGCCACCGGCTCGCCCTGGACGATCGGGTCGCTGAACGCCGCCACGTAGATCCGGGTCGGTAAGCCGACCTCAGGCGACCCGACCGAACCGCGCACCGCGCAGGTCCGCCGGGCCGCCCCCGACCGGAAGGCCCGGGGGGCGACCGGCATGCCGGTCCTGGCCAGCGTGCGGTAGCGCCCCGGGGAGAGCCCGACGCTGCGGGTGAACCGGCTGGTGAAGGTGCCCAGGCTGTTGTAACCGACCTGGTAGGAGATGTCGGTGACGCTCAGTTCGGTTCTGAGCAGCAGGTGTTTCGCCTTGTGCAGCCGGATCGCGGACAGGAACCGCCCCGGCGAGGTGCCGGTAAGGGTCCGGAACACCCGGGAGAAGTAGAACTTGCTCAGGATGGCGGTGTCCGCGATGTCGTCCAACGAGAGCGGTTCCTCGTAGCGGTCCCACATCGTCGCGATCGCGCGCTCGACTGCGGCTTGCACGTCATCTCTCCTTCGGTGCGGGTCCGGGGGAATCCGAAGCGAACTGCAGGGTGCCGGGCGGAGGTTCAGGTCACTCCGGGCGGTACATCCAGGCCCCCACCCGGCGGGCGGCGGTGAGGCTCGCCCAGGCCGTGATGCCGACCAGGGCCTCGTCGTCCGCACCCGCGGCGCGGGCGGCGTCGACCACCGTCGCGTCCACCGTGTAGGCGGCCAGCGCGGTCAGCAGGGCCAGCCGGGCGGCCGGTTGCTCCTCGGCCGGCCGGGTCGCCACCGGTGCGTCGGCCCAGCCCCGGCCGAGCCCGGGCGGCCGGCCGTCCCAGCCGTCCACGGTGTCCCGGACCAGGGCCCGGACGCCGTCCGGCAGCGCCGCCCGCCCGGCCAGCTCGACGGCGGCGCTGGCCCGGGAGAAGGCCGCCGCGATCTGCGGGTGGGGCGCCGCCCAGGCCAGGTCCGCCGGCAGCGGCGCGGCCGGCAGCAGGCCCAGCGTGCCGCCCGCCTTCGGTTCCGCCCGGGCCGCCGAACGGAGCAGCCAGGTGAGCACCTTCAGCACCGGTCGCAGCGAGCTCTCCGGGGCGCCGGGCGGCAGCGGCACCGGGCCGAGGAAGACGTTCACCATCCGGTTCAGGTAGTGCATGATCACCACCGACCCGAGCAGCTCGGGCAACTGCTCGGCGGCGAACGGGAACCGGGTCTTCCCGACGGTGTCCCGGACCGCGCCGTCCCGGACCCAGCCCGCCACCGCCCGGACCCCCGGGTCGGCCACCAGCTCGAGCCGGCCGTCCCGGATCGCCTCGCCGTCCCGGCCGGGTGCCAGGCTGTGCAGCATGGCGGAGTGCATCCGGAGGCAGAACGGGCACTCGTTCGCCACCGACACCGCGGAGGCCACGCCCTCCTTGGTGGTCCGCGCGGCCACCCCCGCCACCAGCATGGTCTCCCGAAGCATCAGCCAACTCGCGGCGAGCGGCCCGGTCGCGGGTGAGTGCAGGGCGATCGGTGGGGCCAACACCCCGAAGTCCCGCTCCAGTTCGCGGTACACCTGGGCGACGCCGTCGCGGGCCGCGTCGAATCCGACCGGCTTGACGTGGCGTACCTGGAGCAGCGACAGCCCCCGCAGTGAGGACTGGACCAGCCTTCTGTGCACGGTGCGCTCCTCGTTCGGTAGGGCGGTCGGTTCAGGGTTTGCGCGCCACCGCGCACCACATGGCCGGCGAGTCGGCCGGGGCGGCCGCTGCCTCGGGGCGCCAGTCGGTGGACAACACCATGCCCGGGTCCTCCAGTTCGAGACTGCGGTCCAGCAGGGCCATCGCCTCCGCCCGGCTCCGGCGGACGATCTGGCCGCTCCAGTCCGGCACGATCCGTTCCATCGCGGCGTCCATCAGGTGGTCCCGTTCATGGGTGGCCAGGTGACCGAAGGCCACCCAGCTGCCGGACGGGACCGCGTCCACCAGCAACTGCACCAGACCGGCCGGATCGTCCGTCCCGGGCACGAAGTGCAGCCCGCCGAAGAGCACCAGGCCGATCGGGCGCGACAGGTCCAGTACCCCGGCGGCGTCCCGGAGAATCCGGTCCGGGTCGCCCAACTCGCCGTGCACATAGGCCGTTGGGCTCCTCGGCTGCTGCCGGAGCAGCCGCCGGGCGTGCGCCACCACGCCCGGGTCCCGGCTGACGTACACCACCCGGGTGCCCGGGGCCACCCGCTGGGCGACCTGGTGGGTGTTGCGCATGGTCGGCAGGCCGGCCCCGATGTGCAGCAGCTGCCCCAGGCCGGCTCCGCCGACCAGGTGGCCGACCATCCGGCCGAGGGCGGCCCGGGTGGCCCGCAGTTCGGCCCTCAGGTCACCGGTCGGCCAGTCCGCACAGGCCCGGTCCGCGGCCGCCCGGTCGGCGGGGCCGTGCGCCTCGCCGCCCAGCAGGTAGTCCATGGCCCGGGCCAGCGCGGGGGTTTCGAACTCTTCGGTCACACCATTCCTTCGGGGAGTCGCAAGGCGGAACACGGTCTCGGGAAAGCGCCCTTTCGGTCACCCGGTCACGGGATCGGGAAGAAGGCGCGCACGAACTTCTCGAACATCCGGTCGCCGATTGTCCAGCGCATCCGGGGCAGCAGTCGAGAGGGCATCCCGATCCGGTACCGGATCTTCGGGTCTGCACTGCTCACCGCCTGCTCGATCACCTTTGCGACCGTCTCCGCTCGCACGGCCATTCGACCGCGGCCGGTCGGCTTGTCGGTCTCCCGGTACGCGCCGTGCCAGTCGACGAAGTACTCCCAGAACTCGTCGTAAAGGCCGTTGCGTTCCTGTCCGGTCATCCCGAGGTCGGCCACCGACATCGGCACGAATCCCCCCAGCACCGGTGAGGGCTCGATCAGCACCACCTTGATGCCGAACCGGGAGACCTCGTGCCGGAGCGAGTCGCCGATCGCCTCCAACGCGTGTTTGGTGGCCTGGTAGTAGCCCCGGCCGGGGGTGGCGAACTGGCCGAAGATCGAGGACATCATGACCACCCGGCCACTGCCCTGGGCCCGCATCCCGGGCAGCACCAGCTGGGTGAGCCGGGACAGCCCGAAGACGTTGGTCTCGAACTGCTTGCGCACCTCGTCCACCGGCGTCTCGCCGATCGTGCCGTTCAGGCTGTAGGCCGCGTTGTTGATCAGCGTGCCGACCGCGCCGTGCTCGGCGGTGATCTTGTCCACCACCTCGACCATGGACCGCTCGTCCGTCACGTCGAGGTGGAGCACCTGGATGCCCTCGGCGGCCAGGTCGGCCAGCGCTTCCAGGTTGCGCCCGGTCGCGTACACCGGCCAGCCCGCCCGGTGCAGGCGGAGCGCGGCGGCGCGGCCGGTGCCGGAGGACATCCCGGTACCGGAGGAGGCGCCGGTCAGCAGCACCGCCCGGGACGCCGCCATCAGCCGGCCGCCGCGTCCGCGCCGGCCTCGGACTGGCTGGCGACCCGGCTGCGGGTCATCGAGCTGCCCAGGCCGTAGCCGTCCACCAGACGGTTGATGAAGGCGAACAGCCCGGCGGTGAACACCGCCTCCAGCATCTCGTCGTTGTTCCAGCCGGCCGCCGCCACCCGGTCCCACTCCTCGTCGGTGATCCGGTAGGCACCGGTGCAGACCTGGGTGACCAGCTCAATCAGCGCCAGGTGCTTGGCGTCCAGCGGGAGTTCGCCCGGCTTGTCGGCGGTGGCGATCGCGTGGGTGAGCTCCTCGGTGCCGCCGAACTGGGCGAGGAACCAGTTGTGCGTCCCCACGCAGTACGGGCAGCCGTTCACCTTGGAGCTCCAGGCGGAGATCATCTCCCGGGTGGCCCGGGGCAGCACCCCGTCGCCGAAAACCCCGGTGTAGCCGGTGATGAGAACCTCCATCAGATCCGGCCGGGTGGAGACCAGCCGAAACATATCGGGCACGAATGGAAGGCCCGTCCTGCTCTTGATCAGGTCGTAGAGTTCGGCGGTCCTTCCGGTCGCGTCGGCCTCCTCGATCAGCGGAACGCGTGCCGCCGGAACCTGCTGTTCACTCATGGAAGTCACTCCTTCGCCGTGGACGGACATTCGCGGGCAACCCGATGCTGCCAGGGTCGCGCAGGCCCGCTGTCTCCTAAATTGCCCTCTTCGGTGAACGGATCGGGGGCCGAAACCACCGCGTCCCCGTGATTTGGGTGACGCGGCGCAGCGCATATGCCGGCTGAGCCTCGTGCTCCCCGGAGTGCCACGGAGCACACCCCACGACATACAGACCGGGCCCGGCCCCGAAACGAATCGCGAACACCGCACCTCCGCCGACCCGGTCTCAAGTATCTTGAGCGGCATGATCATTGGGGGACGGCAGGACGTGACACCGATGACGGCGGGCGAGGACTTCGCCCGGATCTCCGACCGCTACCGGACGGAGCTGCTGGCGCACTGCTACCGGATGCTCGGGTCGATCCACGACGCCGAGGACCTGGTGCAGGAGACCTATCTACGGGCCTGGCGCTCGTACCACGCCTTCGAGGGGCGGTCCTCGCTGCGCACCTGGCTCTACCGGATCGCCACCAACGCCTGCCTGACCGCGCTGGAGCACCGGGACCGCCGGCAGCTGCCCTCCGGCCTCGGCGGCCCGAACGACCGCCCGCGGACCCCGCTCGCCCCGCCGGTACCCGAGTTCGACTGGCTCCAGCCCGCGCCCGACACCCTGCTGGGCGCACCGCCCGCCGATCCGGCCGCCGTGGTCGCCGCCCGGGGCAGCCTCCGGCTCGCGCTGATCGCCGCCCTCCAGTGCCTGCCGCCCCGTCAGCGAGCCGTGCTGATCCTGCGCGACGTGCTGGCGATGCCCACAGGCGAGGTCGCCGAGCTGCTCGGCACCAGCGTGCCCGCCGTGAAGAGCGCGCTCCAGCGGGCCCGGGGCCGGCTGGAGCACCTCGCGCCCGCCGAGGACGACATCACCGACCCGGTCTCGCCCTCGCAGCGCGAGCTGCTGGACAGCTACCAACTGGCCTTCGAGAACGCCGACATCAAGGCCCTGCTGGCACTGCTGACCGACGACGCGGTGGCGGAGATGCCGCCGTACCCCTCCTGGTTCCGCGGCCGGCGGACGGTCGCCCGGTTCTTCGCCGCCCAGGTGCTCACCGCGCCCGGCCTGTACCGGCTGGCGCCCACCCGGGCCAACGGCCGGCCCGCCTTCGGGCTCTACCGGCTCGGTCCGGACGGCCGCCACCACGCCCACTCGGTCACCGTGCTGGCCCTCGCCGGGGACCGGATCGCCCGGATCTCCGGGTTCCTGGACCCGGCCCTGTTCCGCCCCTTCGGCCTGGCCGCCACCCATCACGAGCAGCTCGCGGCGGAGCGCTGAACGCCCTTCGCTGAAGCGGCACTTGACACCGCCGGACACGGCAGGGCCCGGGTGTCGTGGTGCACGACACCCGGGCCCCGGGCGGGTCAGGTCGCCCCTGTCACCTGACCCGCTCCACCAGCACGGCGAGCGCCCCGGCCGCCACCAGCCCGGCCATCGCCCCCACACCGGCGCCCGCCACCTGGTGCGCCCGCCAGCCGATCCCCGCACCGGCCAGCACCAGCAGTGCGGCACCGGCCAGCGCGGGCGGCTGGACCAGCCAGAGGTGGCGGGTCATCAGGTGGCGAACTTGTCGGTCCGGTTCCACCAGTTCACACCCGCGGTCGCGGCGTTCTCGTCGTCGTACTTGTCGTGGTGCCGCCACCAGTCCCACGGCTGCGCCAGCTGGGCCTCCTGGCGGCCGAGCGGGGTCAGGTCGAGGTAGTTGTAGAAGTTCTTGAAGATGTCACCGCCCCGGTCGTAGATCGAGTAGGTGTGGAAGACGTCCGTCCCGTCGGTCATGAAGACGCTCACGCCCGGCAGTTCACCCTGCTCGGTGGTGACGTGGTAGTCCACGTTGAAGTCCGAACCGAACGAGGAGTACCACGGCAGGGTCCAGCCCATCCGGGCCTTGAACGCCTCCAGCTTCGGCAGTTGTCCCCGCGACACCATCACGAACGTGGTGTCGCGGGCGTTGATGTGGGACAGGTGGCCGACCGAGTCGGCCTGCATCGAGCAGCCGATGCAGCCCTCCTCCTGGTCCGGTCCGAACATGAAGTGCCGCACGATCAGCTGCCGCCGGCCCTCGAACAGGTCGGGCAGCGAGAGCTCGCCCTGCGGTCCGTGGAGGACGTACTCCTTCTCCACCTTGACCATCGGCAGCTCGGGACGGGCGGCCACCACCTCGTCGTGCAGCCGGGTGAGCTCCTTCTCCTTCTCCAGCAGTTCCTTGCGTGCCTGCAGCCACTCCTCGCGGGTGGCGATCCTGGGCAGGTCCATCAACTCGGTCTCCTCACAGCGCAGCGGACAGGTCCGTCAGCCGACCCGGAGCCAGTCGGCGAGGCGCTCGCCGATCATGGTCGAGGTCAGGTTGGTGTTGCAGTTGACGATGCTCGGCATCACCGAGGCGTCGGCCAGGTAGAGGCCCTCGGTGCCGTGCACCCGCAGGTACTGGTCGACCACCGCGCCCTCGTCGGTGGCCTGGCCCATCCGGGCCGTGCCGACCGGGTGGTAGGCGCTGTCCAGGCTCAGCCGGACGTACTGGCGGACCATGTCGTCGTTGTCGATCAACTGGTCGTTCAGCACGATGAAGCCGTCGCCCCGGCTGCTGATCCCCGGGTGGCTGACCAGCTCCCAGCAGGTCCGGACGGCGTCCACCAGCTTCTGCAGGTCGCGCTCGGTGGACAGGAAGTTCAGGTCGATGTCGGGCCCGGCCGCCGGGTCGGTGGAGTTCAGCCGCAGCCGGCCCCGGGACTCCGGCTTCTGGTCCACCACCATCACACCGAGGATCACGTTCCCGCCGGCCAGCATCTGCAGGTCGGGGAACATGGTCAGGTCGAAGTGGTTGACCATGTAGTACTGCAGGTCGTTGAAGTCGGTCGAGCCCTTCGCCGTGGTCCGCACCATGGTCTGCAGGAACGGCTCGGTGCGGTCGATCGCCCCGACCGCCGGCTTCATGAAGATGCCGGTGCGCGGGTGGTCGATCAGGTTGCCGCCGACCCCCGGCGCGTCCAGCAGCACCTCGATGCCGAGCCGGCGCAGGTCCTCGGCCGGGCCGATGCCCGAACGCATCAGGATGGTGGGCGAGTTGACCGCCCCGGCGGACAGGATCACCCGGTGCGCCCGGACCTGCTCGGCCGCCCCGCCCGCCGACACCTCCAGGCCGACCGCCCGGGTCCCCTCGAACAGCACCCGGTGCACCAGCACCCCGGCCCGGACGGTCAGGTTGGCCCGGCCGCGCACCTCAGGGGTGAGGTAGGCCAGCGAGGCGCTGATCCGGACCTCGGCGTCCCGGCGGTTGGACGGAATCGGTCCGATTCCGGTGGCCGTGGGGTTGTTGTGATCCGCCACCTCGGGAAATCCCGCCGCCAGACTGGCGTCCACGAAGGACCGCTGAACCTCCGTCAGCTCCTCCGGACGCCACCGCCGGACCGGGACCGGACCGCCCTTCCCGTGCAGTTCGTCGCCGCCGAGATCGAGATCGTCCTCCAGCTTCCGGTAATACGGCAGGACGTCCGGCCAAGACCATTCCGAATTACCCAGAGCGGCCCATTCGTCGAAATTCTCCGGGACGCCCCGCAGGGCGATGGTGGCACCGACCGAGGACGATCCGCCGGAGACCTTCCCGCGTGGAAAGAGAATCCGCCGGCCGTCGCTGATCTCGGCCCGGAACTTCCAGTCGTGCGCGCTCAGCGACATCGAGCCGCCGTCCCTGATGTCCGCCGGGAGGGCGCCGACGTCGGCAAAGTCCGGCCCCGCCTCCAGCAGCAGCACCCGGCGGGACGGGTCCTCGGTCAGCCGGGCGGCGATCGCCGCGCCGGCCGAGCCCGATCCGACAACGACGTCGTCATAAACCTCTGTCATGGAGCATCCTCGGGGTCGCGGAATCCGATTGGGGACGTCTTCTCTCCCTGAGCTTCACAGTCGCCCCGACCCGCTGTCTTCTCCGAACGTGCCCTCCCGGCCACCCGGTCGGAGCGGTGGGCAACATGAGAGAAGCGGGACCGCAAAGGGTGACTCATGCTCAAAAACCAAGCCATCGACAAAAGGGGTTGACCAGCGAAATCCGGCTGACCATCCATCACATTGTTATTACTGTGCGGATACCTGCACGGAGAGGGGAACGTCTTGTATCGCGAGCGAATTCGTAGACTCATTCCGGGAGTGGCGACGGTGGTGGTGACCGCGTCACTCTTCATCGCCGTCCGGGGCTCGGTCGCCGTGGCCGGCGGTGAGGAGGTCGCCACGCAGTACAAGTTCACCGAGATGCCGATCGCCTTCCCGCCCGGGTACGAGTCGCAGAAGATGAACACGGTCCGCACGGTGAACCCGTCGTACGAGAAGATCCGGTCCTGGGTCTCCTCGGTCGGTGCCGGCATCGCCATCAACGACCTCACCGGGCACGGCCGGGCCGACGGGATGTGCATCGTCGACACCAGGACCGACCAGATCGTGGTGACGTACACGCCCACCGCCCGGGCCGGCGACCGGTTCACCCCGTTCGTGCTGAACGCCGCCCCGCTGCCGATGGACGCCGCGATGGCCCCGACCGGCTGTACGCCCGGCGACTTCAACGCCGACGGCCGGATGGACCTGCTGGCCACCTACTGGGGCCGCACCCCGGTCCTGTTCCTGGCGAACTCCGACGCCACCGGGCCGGCCGCGGACAGCTACACGCCGCGCGAGGTGGTGCCCACCCAGTCGCTGGACGGCAAGTACCACGGCCCGCGCTGGAACACCGACGCGGCCTACGTCGGCGACCTGGACGGCGACGGCCACCCGGACATCGTGATCGGGAACTACTTCCCCGACTCCGACGTGCTGGACCCGCAGGGCCTCAACAACGTGCACATGAACGACTCGCTCTCCAGCGCCCGCAACGCCGGTGGCGACCACGTGCTGCGCTGGGTGAAGTCCACCACCGGGACGGAGCCGGACGCCTTCTTCACCGAGGAGCGGGCCGCCATCCCGTTCGACGCCTCCACCGGCTGGACGCTGGCCATCGCGGGCGCCGACCTGACCGGCCAGGGTCTGCCGGACCTGTACATCGCCAACGACTTCGGCCACGCCCACCTGCTGCACAACCGCTCGACGCCGGGCCGGATCGAGTTCACCGAGGCCACCGGACAGCGGGACTCCACCACCCCCAAGTCCTTCGTGCTCGGCAAGGGTTCGTTCAAGGGCATGGGCGTCGACTTCGCCGACGTCAACAACAACGGCAGCTTCGACATCATGGTCAGCAACATCACCGCCGCCTGGGGCCTGGAGGAGTCCAACTTCCTCTGGATCAACCAGGCGAAGAACAACGAGGAGATGCGCGACTACCTCCAGCGGGACGTCGCGCCGTTCACCCAGGAGGCCCGCGAGCACGGCGTGGCCTGGACCGGCTGGGGCTGGGACACCAAGATGGCCGACTTCCGCAACGACGGCGACCTGGCGATCCTGCAGGCCGACGGCTTCGTGAAGGGCGAGATCGACCGGTGGCCGTGGCTCCAGGAGATGGCCATGACCAACGACGACCTGCTCTCCAACCCCCGGATGTGGCCCAACGTCCAGCCCGGTGACGACCTGGCCGGCGACGACGAGCTGGCCTTCTACGCCAAGACGCCGAGCGGCACCTACGCCAACATCAGCAAGCAGCTCGGGCTCGCGGTGCCCACCCCGACCCGGGCCATCGCCACCGGCGACACCACCGGCAGCGGCCTGCTGGACTTCGCGGTGGCCCGCCAGTGGGGCCCGCCCGCGTTCTACGCCAACCAGGCGCCCCGGCCCGGCAACCACCTCGACCTGCGGCTGTACCGGCCGACCGGCACCGAGGGCGCCGGCCAGGGCCTGGTGAACACCGGCAGCCCGGCCTACAACGCCACCGTCAAGGTCACCACGCCCCGCGGCACCCAGATCTCCCAGCTCGACGGCGGCAGCGGCCACGGCGGCTTCCGCAGCTTCGACGTGCACTTCGGTCTCGGCGACTACCAGGGCCCGGCCACCGTCGAGCTCTGCTGGCGGGACGCCTCGGGCCAGTTGCACATGAAGGACGTTCAGTTGACCCCCGGCACCCACACGCTCCAGCTGACCAGCGACGTCCAGGAGGTTCCGAGCCGATGAGTACCGCCGTCGCCCTGCCGACCCCCGCCGCCAAGGACCCGCGCTACCTCGCGCTGCGGAACTTCGCCATCTCGATCTCGATCTTCAACGCCTTCGGCTACACCCTGCTCGGCTTCGAACAGCCGTGGCTGTGGCCCTTCGTCGCGGTGGGCACCGCGTACGCCACCGAGCTCTCCTTCGAGGTGCTCAGCGCCTGGGCGCAGAAGCGCGGTGCGCGCTTCCGGGGCAACGGGATGCGCGGTCTGTACGAGTTCCTGCTGCCCTCGCACATCACCGCCCTCGCGGTGAACATGCTGCTCTACGCCAACGACCAGATCCTGCCGGTGATCTTCGGCACCGTGGTCGGGGTGGCCGGCAAGCACGCGCTGCAGGCGCCGGTGGCCGGCCGGATGCGGCACTTCATGAACCCGTCCAACTTCGGCATCACCATGAGCCTGGTCTGCTTCGGCTCCTGGGTCAGCATCGCGCCGCCGTACGAGTTCACCGAGAACGCCAACACCTTCTTCCGGGTGGCCATCCCTCTGATCATCGTCACCTCCGGCACCGTGATCAACGCGATGCTGACCAAGAAGGTCGCGCTGATCGTCGGCTGGCTCGGCGGCTTCGTGATCCAGGCGCTGCTGCGGCACTGGATCTGGGACGTGGCGATCTTCTCGGCGCTCGGCCCGATGAGCGGCGTCGCCTTCGTGCTGTTCACCAACTACATGATCAGCGACCCGGGCACCACGCCCTCGAAGGCCAAGAACCAGTTCATGTTCGGCTCCTGGGTCGCGATGACCTACGGCGTGCTGATGCTCTTCAACGTCGTCTACACGCTGTTCTTCGCGGTCACCGTGGTCTGCGGTGTGCGCGGGGCCGGCTGGTGGGTGGCTCATCTGATCAAGCGTTACCGGGCCCCGGAGTCCTCCGCCGGCAACGGGCTCGGCGACGCGATCGCCACCGAGCTGGGCAAGAAGACCGGCTCCGAGGCGGTGGCCGCATGACCTCCACTCCCAATCCGGCCAGGATCGCGGTGGTCGGCATCGCCTGCCGCTACCCCGACGCGGACTCGCCGGGCCAGCTCTGGCAGAACGTGCTCACCGGCCGCCGGGCGTTCCGCCGCCTGCCGGACGAGCGGATGCGGGCCGAGGACTACTACGACCCGGACCCGGCGGCGCCGGACAAGTTCTACTCGGCCAAGGCCGCGGTGATCGAGGGCTTCGAGTTCGACCGGGTCAAGTACCGGGTGGCCGGCTCCACCTACCGGGCCACCGACATGACCCACTGGCTGGCGCTGGACACCGCCGCCCGGGCCCTGGAGGACGCCGGCTTCCCGCTCGGCGCCGGGCTCGCCGACTCCAACACCGGGGTCATCATCGGCAACACCCTGACCGGCGAGTTCAGCCGGGCCAACCTGATGCGGCTGCGCTGGCCGTACGTGCGCCGCACGGTCGGCGCCGCGCTGCGTGAACAGGGCTGGGACGACGCCGCGTTGGCCGGTTTCCTGGCCGGGCTCGAGGAGCGCTACAAGAGCCCGTTCCCGCCGATCGGCGAGGACACCCTGGCCGGCGGCCTGGCCAACACCATCGCCGGCCGGATCTGCAACCACTTCGACTTCAAGGGCGGCGGGTTCACCGTCGACGGCGCCTGCTCCTCCTCGCTGCTGTCGGTCGCCACCGCCTGCGACGCGCTGGTGGACGGGCGGCTGGACGTGGCCGTGGTCGGCGGCGTCGACCTCTCGATCGACCCGTTCGAGGTGATCGGCTTCGCCAAGACCGGCGCGCTGGCCACCGGCGAGATGCGGGTCTACGACAAGGGCTCGAACGGCTTCTGGCCGGGCGAGGGCTGCGGGATGATGGTCCTGATGCGCGATCAGGACGCGCAGGCCGAGCAGCGGTTCAGGTACGCCTCGATCGCCGGCTGGGGCTACTCCTCGGACGGCAAGGGCGGCATCACCCGCCCGGAGGCCAGCGGCCACCGGCTGGCGCTCGACCGCGCCTACGCCACGGCCGGGTTCGGCATCGAGACGGTGTCGTACTTCGAGGGCCACGGCACCGGCACCGCGGTCGGCGACGCCACCGAGCTGCGCGCCTTCGGCGAGGCCCGCCGGGCCGCCGACCCGACCGCGCCGCCCGCCGCGATCAGCACGGTCAAGGGCAACTTCGGCCACACCAAGGCGGCCGCCGGGGTGGCCGGGCTGCTCAAGGCCGTGCTGGCCGTCCGGCACCAGATCATCCCGCCCGCCACCAGCCACGTCGACCCGCACCCGGAGCTGACCGGCGAGCGCCCGGCCCTGCGGGTGCCGGACCACGCCGAGCTCTGGCCGACGGACGCACCCGTCCGGGCCGGGGTCTCCTCGATGGGCTTCGGCGGCATCAACGCGCACGTGGTGGTGGAGCACGCCGACGGGGTCCGGAAGACCGACGTCGGCCGCACCACCCGCCGCCTGGTCGCCTCCCGGCAGGACGTCGAACTGCTGCTGGTGGACGCCGGCAGCATGGCCGAGCTGCGCGGCCGGGTGGCCCGACTGGCCGCCCTGAGCCCCCGGCTGTCCTTCGCCGAGCTCGGCGACCTGGCCGCCACCCTGCAGCAGGAGCTGGCCGACCGGCCGATCCGCGCGGCGGTGGTGGCGAGCAGCCCCGAGCAGGCCGAGCAGCGCTTCGCCAAGCTGCTGACCCTGCTGGACTCCGGCGCCCGCTCGGTGCTGGACCCGAACGGCGGGGTGTACCTGGGCAATTCGGCGCTCACCCCGCGGATCGGCTTCCTCTTCCCCGGCCAGGGTGCCGGGCGGCGCGGCGACGGCGGGGCGGTCCGCCGCAGGTTCGCCTCGGTGGACGAGCTCTACCGGACCCACGCCCTGCCCACCGGTGGCGACCAGGTCGCCACCGCGGTGGCCCAGCCCCGGATCGTCACCGCCTCGGTCGCCGGGCTGCGGGTGCTCTCCGCACTCGGCATCGAGGCCGTCGGCGCGGCCGGGCACAGCCTCGGCGAGGTCACCGCGCTGCACTGGGCCGGTGCGATGGACGAGACCGCCCTGCTCCGGGTGGCCGCCGCCCGCGGCCGGATCATGGCGGACGCCGGTGACGGCAACGGCACGATGGCGGGCATCGCGGCGGAGGCCGCGCTGGTCACCCCGCTGCTGGCGGGCGAGCCGGTGGTGATCGCCGGGTACAACAGCCCGTCCCAGACCGTGGTGTCGGGGCCGGTGGACGCGGTCGAGCGGGTCTGCGCCAAGGCCGCCGCGGCGGGCTTCGGCACCGCCCGGATCAACGTCTCGCACGCCTTCCACTCGGTGGCGGTGGCGCCGGCCGCCGAGGGCCTGCGGGCGCACCTGGCGACCGAGACCTTCACGCCGCTGACCGGCCGGATGTTCTCCACCGTCACCGCGACCGAACTCCCCTCCGACGTGGACCCGGTGGAGCTGCTGACCCGTCAGGTGCTGGACCCGGTCCGGTTCGACGAGGCGGTCCGGGAGCTGGCGGCCGAGGTCGACCTGCTGGTGGAGGTCGGCCCGGGCCGGGTGCTGCGCGGCCTGGCGGCCGAGATCGCCCCGACCGTGCCGACCGTCTCGCTGGAGTCCGACAGCACCTCGCTGGCCGGGCTGTTCGCGGCGGTGGCGGCGGCGTTCACGCTCGGCGCGCCGGTCCGGCACGCGGAGCTGTTCCGCGACCGGTTCACCCGGCCGCTGCCGCTGGACAAGGAGTTCAGCTTCTTCGCCAGCCCCTGCGAGACCTCCCCCGAAGGCGAGTTCGTGCTGGCGGCCGTCCCGGCCCAGCGGCCGGTGGCGGCCCCCGTGGCCGCCGGCGTCACCGTCACCGCCCCGGCCGCCCCGGCGGCCGGCGCCGAGCCGGCCGGGAGCAGCCTGGAGGTGCTGCTCCGACTGGCCGCCGACCGGGCCGAGCTGCCGCTCGCGGCGGTCGGCCCGGACATGAACCCGCTGGACGAGCTGCACCTCAGCTCGATCACGGTGGGTCAGATCATGAACCAGGCGGCCCAGGAGATGGGCTTCACCGCCCCGCTGGTCACCTCCGCCTTCGCCACCTCCACACTGGCCGAACTGGCCGGGCTGCTGGACGAGTTGGCGGAGACCGGCGGGGACGGGGCGGAGCCGTCCCGGATCGCCCCGGGGGTCGCACCCTGGGTCCGGGCGTTCGAGGTCGAGCTGGTCCCGACCCCGGCACCCGCCTCCCGGAGCGCCGACACCGGCGGCCGCTGGCAGCTGTTCGCCTCCGACCGGCACCCGCTGGCCGACACGCTGCACCGGACGCTCACCGAGGCCGGTCTCGGCGGCGGTGTGCTGCTCTGCCTGCCGAGGGACTGCGGGCCCGAGCACGCGGCGCTGATGCTGGCCGCCGCCCGGGCGGCGCTCACCGAGGCGGGCGCGGGCACCGGCCGGTTCGTCGCGGTCGGCGACCGGCGCGGCGCCGCCGGGCTGACCAAGACGCTGCACCTGGAGGCCCCCGACATCACCACCACGCTGGTCACCCTGCCGCTGCCCGACGACCTGTCGGCGGCCCGGGCGGCCGAGCTGAGCGCGATGATCACCGCCGACGTGGCCGGCACCGCCGGGTTCGCCGAGGTGAGCTACAGCCCGGAGGACGTCCGCCGGGTGCCGGTGCTGCGGCCCCGGCCGACCCCGGACCCGGCCTCGGCCCGTCCGGCCCTGGACGGGGCGGACGTGCTGCTGGTCACCGGCGGCGGCAAGGGCATCACCGCCGAGTGCGCGCTCGAACTGGCGCTGGAGACGGGTGCCGCGATCGGCCTGCTGGGCCGCTCGGACCCGGCCCAGGACCAGGAGTTGGCCGCCAACCTGGCCCGGATGACCGAGGCGGGCGTGATCTTCCACTACGCCCGGGCCGACGTCACCTCGGCCGACCAGGTCAAGGACGCGGTCGAGGAGATCCGCCGCGCGCTCGGCCCGGTCTCCGCCGTGCTGCACGGCGCGGGCCGCAACGAGCCGCACGGGCTGGCCACCCTGGACGAGGACTCGTTCCGGCGCACCCTGGCCACCAAGATCACCGGCCTGGAGACAGTGCTGGCCGCCGTCGACCCGGCGGCCCTGCGGCTGCTGGTCACCTTCGGCTCGATCATCGGCCGGGCCGGTCTGCGCGGCGAGGCGGACTACGCCACCGCCAACGACTGGCTCACCGAACTGACCCGGCAGGTCGGGCAGGAGAACCCGGACTGCCGCTGCCTGGCCCTGGAGTGGTCGGTCTGGTCCGGGGCCGGGATGGGCGAGCGGCTCGGCGTGCTGGAGTCGCTGATCCGCGAGGGCATCGAGCCGATCCCGACCGAGCAGGGGGTGGCGCAGCTCAAGCAGCTGCTCGCCGACCCCACCGCGCCGACCGCGCCGACCGCGCTGGTCGTGATGGGCCGGGCCGGCGGACTGCCCACCCTGGACGTCGGCCGGGGTGAACTGCCGCTGCTGCGCTTCCTGGAGCGGCCGCAGGCGTACTACCCGGGCATCGAACTGGTCGCCGACGCCGACCTGTCGGCCGCGGGCGACCCGTACCTGGCCGACCACCTGCTGGACGGGGACCTGCTCTACCCCGCCGTGCTGGGCATGGAGGCGATGGCGCAGGCCGCCTCGGCGGTCTCCGGGCAGCCGGGCACCCCGACGCTGGAGAACATGGAGTTCCTCCGGCCGATCGTGGTCCCGGTGACCGGCACCGTCACGCTCCGGGTCGCGGTGCTGGCCAGGGACGCCGACACGGTGCAGGCGGTGCTCCGCAGCAGCGAGACCGGCTTCCAGGCGGACCACTTCCGGGCCACCCTGCGGTACGGCCGCCCGGCCCCGCTGGACAGTGCCCCCAGGCCGATCGCCGAGGACGCCCCGCAGGTCCCGCTGGACCCGGCCCGGGACCTCTACGGACCGGTGCTCTTCCAGGGCGGACGGTTCCAACGCCTGCTCGGCTACCGCGAGTTGGCGGCCAAGGGCTGCGTCGCGGAGATCTCCAACGCCGCCACCGCGAACTGGTTCGCCGGCTACCTGCCGCACGAGCTGGTGCTCGCCGACCCCGGCACCCGGGACGCGCTGATGCACTCGATCCAGTGCTGCGTACCGGACGCCACCCTGCTCCCGGTCAGCGTCGAGCGGCTGCACCTGGCCGACCCGACGGCGGTCCGGACCGAGAAGCAGGTCACCCTGCACGCCGTCGAGCGCTCCAAGGTCGGCGACACCTACCTGTACGACCTCGACGTGCGCGACCAGGACGGCGTGCTGGTCGAGCGCTGGGAGGGGCTGAAGCTGCAGGCGGTGCGCAAGCTGGACGGCACCGGCCCCTGGCAGCCCGCGCTGCTCGGTGGCTACCTGGAGCGGCGGGCCGAGCTGCTGCTCGGCTCCCCGCTGCGCGGGATCGTGCTGCCGGACGGCGAACTGGCCGTGCGGGGCGTGGCGATGCGCCGCGAGCGGACCGCCAGGGCGGTCGGCTGGGCGCTCGGCCGGGAGACCGCGGTGCGCTACCGCCCGGACGGCCGGCCGGAAATCGACGGCGGCACCCGGGTCAGCTCCTCGCACGGCGGCGGGGTCACCTTCGCGGTGCTCGGCGACCGGCCGGTGGGCTGCGACGTCGAGCCGGTGGCGGACCGCGCCCCGGCCGACTGGGCCGCGCTGCTCGGCCCGGACGGCTTCACGCTGGCGGAGTTGGTGGCCGGCGAGTCGGGCGAGCCGCTCTCCCAGGCGGCGGCCCGGGTCTGGGGCGCCACCGAGTGCCTGCGCAAGACCGGCCGGGCCCAGGTCGCGCTGACCCTGGCCGAGCTGCCGGACACCCCGGACCGCTGGGTGGTGCTGCGCTCCGGCGATGCCCTGGTGGCGACCTTCCCGACCGCCCTGCACGGCGTGGAGCTGCCGGTGATGTTCGCCCTGTCGACGGAATCCGAGGAGTGACCGTGCAGCCGTTCTACGAGTACCGCCACCTGGTCGGCTTCGAGGAGACCAACCTGGTGGGCAACGTCTACTACGTCAACTACCTGCGCTGGCAGGGCCGTTGCCGGGAGATGTTCCTGCGGGAGATGGCCCCCGAGGTGCTGGAGGACATCCGCGCCGACCTGAAGCTGTTCACCCTCAAGGTGGACTGCGAGTTCTTCGCCGAGATCACCGCCTTCGACGAGCTGTCGATCCGGATGCGGCTGGAGGACCTGACGCAGACCCAGGTCGGCTTCACCTTCGACTACGTGAAACTGCCCGAGGCGGGTGGCGAGCTGCTGGTCGCCCGGGGCCGGCAGCGGGTGGCGTGCATGCGCGGCCCGAACAACGACACCCGGCCGACCCGGGTGCCGGAGGCGCTGCGCAAGGCGCTCGAACCGTACGCCGTCGCGCCCGGCGGCCCCGCCGGACGGGCCGTCAGGCCCGTCCTCGTCCCGAGCGAGGTGTAGCCGATGACGTCCATCGACAGACTGCCCGGCGGCCGGCCCACCGCCGTCCGGCCGGTCCAGGACCGGACCGAACTGCGCGGCGTGCTGGGCCGGTTCGCCACCGGTGTGACGGTGCTGACGGCCGGGCGGGCGGAGCCCCGGGGGATGACGGCGAACTCCTTCGCCTCGGTCTCGCTCGATCCGGCGGTGATCCTGGTCTGCGTGGTCCGCACGGCCGCCGTGCACGAGACCATCCTGGCCGAGCGGGCGTTCGCGGTCTCGGTGCTCTCCGGCTCGCAGGAGAAGGCGGCCCGGCACTTCGCCGACCGCCACCGCCCGCGCGGCGCCCAGGAGTTCGACGCCGTCGAGACCACTCCCGGTCGCCTCACCGGGGCCCCGGTGCTGGTCGGTGCGCAGGCCTGGCTGGAGTGCGAGCTGACCGCCGAGTACGACGGCGGCGACCACTCGATCTTCCTCGGCTCGGTGCTGGACATCGGGCGCCCGCCCGCGGACGACCCGCTGCTGTTCTTCGCCGGCGGCTTCCACCGCCTGCCCGACTGACCGCGGTCGCCCCGGGAAGCCGGTGCCTCCCCACCCGGGGAGACACCGGCTTCCGGCGTGCCGGCCCGCCACCGTACCCAGCACGCAACGCCCGGCCGGGGGTTCCGGCCGGGCGTTCCGTGCTGGGTAGGGGTCGGCTGGGTACGGGTCAGTCGACCGGGTGGACGGTCATCGGCAGCCCGCCCTGCACCCGCAGGGTGAGCATCGGCTCCGGCTTGGGCACGTAGCCCGGGGCCTTGGCCAGCCGGAGTTCGCGGACCACCGCGGCGAGCACCACGGTCGCCTCCAGCATGCCCAGACTGCTGCCGACGCAGTAGCGCGGCCCGGCCCCGAACGGGATGTAGCTGTAGCGGTGCCGCCCGGCCGCCCGGCCCGGCGCGAACCGCTCCGGGTCGAAGCGGTCCGGGGCGTCCCAGAACTCCGGGTGCCGGTGCAGGGTGTACGGGCAGACCAGCACCTCGGCACCGGCCGGGACGTGGAAGCCGCCGATCTCGTCCGCCTGCTGGGCCTTCCTCGGCAGGATCCAGACCGGCGGGTAGAGCCGCATCACCTCCTCCAGCACCATCGAGGTGTAGCTGAGCCGGTGCAGGTCCTCGGCCTCCGGCTGACGGTCGCCGAGCACCTCGACCACCTCGGCCCGGACCTTCTCCCAGACCAGCGGGTGCTGGTCGAGCAGCAGGAAGGTCCAGCTCAGCGTGGAGGCGGTGGTCTCGTGCCCGGCCAGCAGCAGGGTGACCAGCTCGTCCCGCATCCGCTGCCGCCGGACCGCCTCGTCCGGCTCGGCGGCGGTCGCCTCGATCAGCCGGGACAGCACGTCGTCGCCGTCCGCGCTCGGGTGCGCGGCCCGCTCGGCGGCCAACTGGCCGGTGATCCGCTCCAGGTCGGCCCGGGCCCGCCGGAACCGGCGCTGCTGCGGCAGCGGCAGCCAGGACGGGACGGCGCTCAGCGACATCATCTCGAAGATCGCCTGGTCCTGGACCACCTCGAAGGACTCGCCGATCGACTCGTACACACCGAGGTCGGCGTCCAGCAGGGTACGGCCGAGGATGCCGAGGGTGAGCCCGGTCATCTCCGCCCTGATGTCCACCGGACCGGTGCCCGCCAGCGAGCGCAGCCGGGCCACCAGCTTGGCCGCCTCCTCGGCGATCACCCCGGTCTGCCGGGAGATCCGCCGGGGCTGGAACACCGGCTGGATCACCTTGCGTTGGGCCCGCCAGAGCTCGCCCTCGCTGGTCAGCAGCCCGTCCCCGAGGGCCCGCCGGGCGTGCACCAGGCCGATGCCCTTGTGGTAGTTGGCGGCGTTGTCCGCCAGCACCCGCTTGGCGTGGTCGGGGTGGTTGAAGAAGAACAGCGTCTTCGGGCCGAGCGGCAGCCGGACGGCGTCGCCGTAGGTCAGCGCCGCCGAGGTCATCACCGAGAGCCGGTCCCTGGCCATCCTGGCCAGCAGCCCGACGGTCCGGGAGGCGGGCGGCCCGGGCGGCAGCCGCCGGGCCCGCGCGGGCGCGGTCACGCGGTCACGTCGCGGTGCTCGGCCAGCTCCGCCGCGATCCGCTGCCGCCACAGCTCGTAGGCCGGCACCGCGCCGTCCGGACCGGGCTCCGGCCGGGCCTTGTCGCACAGCGCGGCCGCCTCACGGGGCGTCAGGTCGCAGAAGAACCGGGCCGCCAGCTCGGTGTGCGGCGTGACCAGACCCGCCTCCACCCGGGCGGTGGCGGCGAACGCGGACGCCTGCGCCACCTGCGGACGGTACGCCGCCGCCCGCTCCCAGAACACCGCCAGCTCGGCCTGGTCCCCGCCACCCGCGTAGGTGGCGGCCAGCCCCGCGCCGCTGTAGAGGTCGGGCCGCCGGTGCGCCGGGAAGCGGTCCAGCAGGTCGGCCACCACGTCCGGCGCGGTGCCCGCCACGAACCAGGTGGCGCGGCCGATGCCCTGGTCGATCGCCCGGTTCCGGTAGTCGGCCGAACCGTCCACCGGCCACGGGAAGTTCGGCTCCTGATAGTGCTCGTGGACGTACTTCCGGGTGTGGAAGTACGCCTGGTGGAACCCGTAGCCGTCCAGTACCAGCCAGCGCAGCAGCGGGTCCGGCGGGGTGATCGCGGCCCAGCGGAACCGGGGCAGCCTGGCCATCGCCCAGCCGACCCCGACGTAGACCATGTAGCTGTGCTGCCGGCCGCGCCCGGCCAGCAGTTCGGCCACCTTGCGGCCGTTGCCGAACGGCAGCCCGTCCAGCATCGCCGCACCCATCGCCGCACCTTCGTAGGCGAAGCCGCGGAACTGGTCCGGCACTCCCTCCAGCCGGAGTTCGGCCTCGGCGACGGTGCGCGACTCCATCACGTGGCCGTAGCCGGTGAGGAAGGTCGCGCCGACCGTCTCGAGCAACTCCCGGGATTGCACGCTCTTCTCGTGGAATCCCCGCTTGGAGAGCTTCGTCTCCGAATGATCAGGGGTCAGAATTCTGCGCCTGAGCGCACGCCAAGAACCCGCCATGGTTCCCTCCGAGGAATCGGGCTGCCGAACGGTCACAGCTGTCCAACCGAAATCCTGGTCGCCTGACGGGTTTTCCGCCTACTCCGAACGTGCCCTGGCAAGGGCACGTGCGAAGAAGCCGGGCCGCACCGGGACACCCAGAATCAAGCCGTCCTGTCCTGAAAACCCCACCGGAAGAGCAGCAAACGTGAGCGATCTCCGCGTCGTTTCGACACCCGCCACAGGGGCCTCCCGAACCTCACTCTTCGTCAACGGCACCTTCCCGCGCCGCCGGATGCTGGTGGTGCTCCTCAGCGTCGGCTTCGGCCTGTTCCTCTCCTACGCCTGGTCCGCGAAATTCGTGGACACCGAGATCGGCACCACCACCGCCAACGCCCTGCTCGGCCACGACGCCCACAAGACGCCGATCGCCGGGATCGCCACCGGGGTGGTGTTCGCCTTCGTCACCGGTCTGGCGGGCTCCTTCACCGCCTGCAACATCGCGGTCTTCGGCGCGGTCGGCCCGATGATGGGCGAACTGACCAGCCGTCGGGACCGGTTCCTGCACACCGTCCGGCCGCTGGGCTGGATGGCCGCCGGGATGATCCCGGTCTCCGCCGCGTACGGCGCGCTGGTCGGCCTGGTCGGCACCCGGATGCCGCAGTTCTCCACCGCGAGCAGCCCGGCCGGCACCCTGTCGGCCCGCAGCCTGCAGTCCATGGTCACCTTCGGTCTGATCGGCCTGGTGATGACCGTGCTGGGCCTGGCCGCCGCCGGCCTGCTCAAGGACCCGCTCGGCCCGCTCTCCCGGCGCTTCCCGAACGCCCCGATGGTGCTGCTCGGCGCCCTGGTCGGCGGCTTCCTGATCGGCCGCCCCTACCCGCTGTTCCGGGACCTGTTCCGGCACGCGGCGAGCACCCACAACCCGCTGTACGGCGCGGCCGCCTTCACCCTCCAGTCGCTCGGCAACATCGTGGTGATGTCGCTGCTGGTGCTGGTCCTGACGTACGCCCTGGGCGGCCCGCTGCAACGGTGGTTGAGCGCCTCGCCCGGCCGGGTGGCGGCGGTGACGGCGGCCGCCTTCATCGTGGCCGGCGTCTTCACCCTGGTCTACTGGGACGTCCGGGTGCTCGGCCGGCTCGACTACCTCTGGTTCCCCACCGCCCCCTGGAACAACTGACCACCGACCGGCCGACGGCGGGCCAGGGCGCGACCGCGCTCAGGCCCGCCGTTCGCGTGCCCGCACCATCGAGGCCAGGGTGGCGCCGGGCTCACCGCCCGCGCCCATCAGCAGCCCGGCCACCTGGGCCTCGAAGCAGCTGTCCGCGTCGTACGGGGGCACCAGGTAGCCGCCGAACTCCAGGGTGACCAGGCCGTGCAGGGCGATCCACAGCTGGTGCGCCACCGCCTGCGGGTCGCCGGGTGACAACCGGCCGGCCGCCATGCACCGGGCCACCGCGCCGACCAGGGTCTCCAGCGTGTAGCGCCCGTGCTGCCGGTCGTCGTCGGTGAGCGAGAAGCCGCTGAGCACCGATCCGCCGAACATCACGCTGTAGAGGTGCCAGTGCTCCCGCGCGTTGCGCCGGTACGCCCAGCCGAGCGCGCCGATGTCGGCCACCGGGTCGGCCGTCTCGGCCACCTCGGTGAGACTGCGGTTGAGGTAGCTGAAGCCCTCCCGCACCATCGCCCTGACCAGGTCACCCTTGCCGCCGAAGTGGGTGTAGACCGCCATCGTGGAGGTGCCCACCTCGGCCGCCAGCCGCCGGGTCGACAGCGCCTTGGGCCCCTCCTCGGCGAGCAACTTGGCTGCGGCCCGCAGGAGTTGGGGGGCGAGGGTCGGGTCGATCTGACGGGGGCTCACTCTTGACATCCTCTCACGACAGCAGGAACCTTTACAGAACAGAGTTATATAACGCCGATATGCAAGGGGGCACCAGATGACCACCCGTCGCACCCACGGCACCACCCACCTGCTGACCGGCGGCTACCGCCCGGTTGCCGAGGAGGTCACCGAGCACGGCCTGCCGGTGCTCGGACGGCTCCCGGCCGGCCTCGACGGCACCCTGCTGCGGATCGGCGCCAACCCGCTCGGCGCCCACGACCCGGCCACCGACCACGCCTTCGCGGGCGACGCGATGGTGCACGGTCTGCGGCTGCGCGACGGCCGCGCCGAGTGGTACCGCAACCGCTGGCTGCGCACCGACCGGGTCACCCGCTCCCTGGGCGAACTCCCCACCCCGGGCCCGGCGGCCGGGCTGTGCGACAACACCAACGCCGGCCTGGTCCGGCACGCGGGCCGCACCCTGGCGCTCGGCGACGGCGGCGCGCTCCCGTTCCGGCTGGGCGAGCAGTTGGAGACGCTGGCCCGGCACGACTTCGACGGCACCCTGCCGGCCGGCTTCGCCGCACACCCGGTGGCCGACCCGCTGACCGGTGAACTGCACGCGGTGGCCCACCAGTTCGGCCAGCCGCAGCTGACCTACCTGACCGTGGACGCGCGCGGCCGGGTCAGCCGGACCGAGCCGATCACCGTCAAGGGCGCCCCGATGGTGCACGCCTTCTCGCTGACCGACCGGCACGCGATCATCTACGACCTGCCGGTCACCTTCGACCCGAGCGCGGCCGCGGCCGGCTCCCGGGTCCCCTACACCTGGGACGAGGGCCACGGCGCCCGGCTCGGCATCCTGCCGCGCGGCGGCCGGGACGCGGACGTCCGCTGGCTGGAGATCGACCCCTGCTTCGTCTTCCACCCGGTGAACGCCTACGAGCAGGGCGGCCGCACGGTGATCGACGTGATCCGGCACGAGCGGGTCTTCGACCGCGACCCGCTGCACCCCGGCGAGTCCGCCCCGGCCCTGTGGCGGTGGACCGTCGACCACCGGCACGGCACCGTGCTGGAGCGCCGACTCGACGGCCGCGCCCAGGAGTTCCCCCGGATCGACGACCGCTACGCCGGCTCGCCGAACCGCTGGGCCGTCACCGTCGGCCTGCACCCGGAGCGGGCCGGCGCACTGGCCGGACCCGAGCTCCTCCGCCACGACCTGCTCACCGGACACACCGAGGTGCACCGGGTCGGGCCGGGCCGGGAGGCCGGCGAGGCGGTCTTCGTACCGCGCGGCGCCCACGCCCCCGAGGGCGACGGCTGGCTGCTCAGCCTGGTGCACGACACCGCCACCGACCGCGGCGAACTGATCGTCCTCGACTCGACCCGCTTCAGCGGGCCGCCGGTGGCCGTGATCCCGCTGCCGGTCCGGGTGCCGCACGGACTTCACACCCAGTGGGTGGCGAATTCTCAACTGTGCACCGGGAGTTGACCGGCAGGCACCATTGCGGACATGACACCTCATCGCTAGGCTCGGCCCCCAATGCAGCAGAACAAATAGGACATCCACCCATCGGGAATGGAGAGATTCCTTGCATGACGCTGTCGAACGGGCCATCGCCACGATGTGGGAACGCTTTGACGAACCCCTCACCCTCACCGATATCGCGGACAGCGCGATATTGAGCAAGTTCTACTTCTCCCGGGTGTTCCGCACACTCACCGGAACGTCACCCAGCCGCTTTCTGGCCGCCATTCGGCTCTGTATGGCGAAGAAGTTACTGTTGGAGACGTCGGCCAGTGTCACCGACATCTCCTTCATGGTCGGGTACAACAGTCTCGGCACGTTCACCAGCCGCTTCACCCGCAGCGTCGGCGTCCCGCCGGCCAGGTTCCGGATGCTGTCCGAGCTCGGCATGGACGGCACCCCGAGCGCGCTGCGCCCGGGGCGGCCCACCGGGCACAGCGGCACCGTCCAGGGCGAGTTGTACGTCCCCGAGACCGACCTGCCGATCCGGATCTACGTGGCCGCCTTCAAGGAGTCGATCCCCGAGGGTCAGCCGAAGGCCTGCGACGTCCTCGACAAGACCGGCCCGTACCGGCTCACCGGGCTGCCCGACGGCCAGTGGTACGTCCGGGCCGCCGTGGTCTCCCGGGCCCCGGTCGAACCCCGCCCCTGGGTGCGGCAGCCGCTCTTCGTCGGCTCCTCGCACCTGCCGGTGGTGATCTCCGGCGGTGGGACGGTGGAGGCCGACGTGATGACCCGTCCGCTCGGCAAGCTGGACATCCCGATCCTGCTGGCACTGCCCGAACTCGACGGCCGGCAGCAGCTGGACGTGCTGCGGCCGACCCAGCGGGCCGTGCAGCTCGCCCGCGCGCCCGGCGTCAGAAGATCCGGCTGACACCGGACCGCAGCACCGGGGCGGTGGGCCGGACCGTCCCCGCTCAGCGAACGGCGTCGGCGCGCACCGCCCGCCGTTGGCTGTCGACTCAGCCCTCTGCCGCACCGAAGGCCAGCATCAGCACCGGGACCGCCTCCCCCTGGAAGTCAACCCCGGGATCGAAGCTGTGGATCATGCCCTCCAGCACCAGCAGGGACAGCAGCGGGAACGCGAACTCCGCGGCGGCGAAGATCCCGAACCGCCGCTGCAGCTTGAACAGCCGCGGCGCGAACGCCGCGAGGTTGAACTCCGCCGCCACCACCGCCGACGCGTCCCCGACCAGCTTCTCCACCTCGGTCCGGAACGCCTCCAGATCGCAGTCCACCGGCACCCTGGCGGCACTCTCGATCACGATGTCCGCGCACCGGCGGCCCTCGCCGAGCGCCATCCGCAGGAAGAACTCCCCGAAATGCCTGCGCACCCGGTCGGGCAGCCGGACCACGAACCCGGCGTCCAGCAGCACCACCTCGCCCGCCCCGTCCAGCCGCAGGTTCCCCGGGTGCAGGTCGCAGTGCACCAGCCCGTCCAGGAAGAGCATCTGGTAGACCGCCCGCAGCACCCGCTGCATCGCGTCCCGGCGCTGCTCCGGCAGGTACGGCTCCGGGCGGAACTCCCGCAGGTCGTCCAGGAACTCCATCACCAGCACCCGGTCGCCGCCGAACCCCTCGATCGGCTCGGGCAGCCGTACGCCCTTCACCGCGGCCAGGTTGCCGCGCAGCCGGGCCAGCGACTCCCGTTCCGCCGCCAGGTCGGCCTGGGCCAGTACGGCGGTCCCGATCTGCCCGAGCATCTCCTCGGCCGGCAGCCGGCGCAGGCCGGGCAGCCGGCCTGCCGCCCGGGCGAACGCCCCGGCCAGCCGGAAGTCACTGCTCATCAGCGGCACGATCCCGGGCCGCCGGATCTTCACCGCCACCACCCGGCCGTCGGTCAGCACCGCGCGGTGCACGGTCGCGATGCTGCCGCTGCCGACCGGCTCCCAGTCGAACGTGTCGAACGGCCACTCGGCCTCCGGGCCGAACTCCTCGGCCAGCACCGCCGCCAGCTCCGCCCGCGTCGGCGGCGGCACCGTGTCGGTCAGCCGGCCCAGCTCGTCGCACCACTGCTCGGGCAGCAAGTCCCGCCGGGTACTGAGCAGTTGGCCCACCTTGACGTAGAACGGGCCCAACTCGGTCAGCATCGCCGGAGCCTGCCGCGCCAGCCGGCCGGTCACCGACCCGCCCCGGCCCCGCCGGAACGCCGCCCCGCCCAGTGCGACTGCGGTGTGCCGCAGCGCCACCCAGCCGATCCGCATCCCCCGCCGGCCGAGGCCGATCCGATCCGTGCCCGCGTCACCCATGAGGCTCTCCCCTCGTCAGCTGTGCTCGGCGCCGACTGCATCAGGACGGCCCTACAGATACTCAGCTCCCGCGGCCCCCCGGACTTCTCCTGACGTGCCCGCTCTTCGCTCCCGGCCCTCTCAACGCGGATGCACGGCCTGTTCGGTGGGCTCGGCGGGCGGGCTGAACGGCCACCAGGTGAAGGCCGGCAGCCAGCGGTCGGCGGGGCCGCTCCAGGACAGCGCGCCGATCTGGTCGAGGGTGCGCCGCCCGGTGAGCGAGCGGAACACGTCGTGGTGGTGCCCGCTCACCGTCACCCCGGGCTCCCCCGGGCCGACCCGCCACTCCTGGCCGCCCGACCGCACCCGCAGGGCGGGCAGGCCGAGTTCGGCCACCGTGAGGCCCATGCCCAGCGCCACCAGGTCCAGCGAGCCCGGGTAGGCGGGATGCTCGACCGGCACCGGTGCGCCGATCGCCCGCCGAAGGTCGAGTTCGTGGGACAGCGCGTCCATCGTCATGATCGGACCGCGCAGCCCCTCGGTGAGCGGCGGCAGCAGCCCGGACAGCTCGGTCCACCGCTCCAGCAGCTCCGGCACCCCGGCCGCACCGTCCGGCTCGGGGTCCCGCAGCGGCAGCACCTGGATCCCCAGGGTGACCTGCCGGCAGACGTCCACCAGGTGGTCGACCAGATCGCGGACCGTCCAGCCGTGGCAGGCCGGGACCGTGACGGCCGCCAACTCCGGCCTGTCACCGACCAGTTCGATCACGTTCTGCCGGATCCGGTCGTAGCCGAGGCGCGCCGGCAGCCGCTCCCAGCCGCCCGGGGCGGCGCCGGTGGCGGTCATCCGCGCACCGCCGTCGGCCGGTCCGCCGCCCGGCCCGCCTGGGCCCGGCTCAGCCGGCCCCGGGCGTGCAGCCAGGCGATGGTGTCGGCCATCGTCTCCGCCAACGGCCGGGCGGCGATGCCGTGTTCGTCGCCGCCCTCGGCCGGGGCGGCCACCGCGCAGGTGTAGACGGCGCCGTACTCGGCCGGGATGTGCCAGGGCCAGACCTGCTGCACCACCCCGGTCAGCAGGCCGAACGGCAGCATCGCGCGGGCCGGCAGGTACATCGCGGGCAGCTGCCGCCCGGTGACCTCCCGGACCGTCTCGACGTACCGACGGGTGGTCAGGAAGTGCTGCGGGCCGAAGTGCCGGGTGGCCGGACCGGCCGTCCCGGTCACCAGCGCCGCGTGCAGGGCCGCGGTGTCCCGGACGTCCCCCAGCGGGAGACCGCCCCCCGGCCAGAGCGGCATCAGACCCCGCAACTCGTTGCGCAGCCGGGTGTTCTGGTCCCCCAGGTACGGGTCGTCCGGCCCGAGCAGGGCGGGCGGGTAGCTGATCACCACCGGCGCGCCCTCCTGCTGGTGCCGGCGGGCCACCTGCTCGGCCGCTGCCTTGGTCGCCAGGTACGCCTCCCGGGGCCGCCCCACCGGCGAGTCGGTCCGGATGGCCGGCCCGGCGGCCGGGAACAGCGCGCCGACGCTCGACACGTGGATCACCCGCCGGGCACCGCTCGCCCGCCCGGCGGCCAGCACGAGTTCGGTGCCGCGCACGTTGGTGCGCCGCAGTTCGCTCCGCCGCCGGCTGTCGAAGGAGTACACCGAGGCCGCGTGCAGCACCACCTCCGCACCCTCGACCGCCTCGGCCACCGCTCCCTCGTCGGTGACGTCGCCGACCACCAGCTCAAGACCGGCCGGATCGACGCCGAGCGGCACCAACGACCGCTCCACGGCGGCCGGATCACGGACCAGCAGCCGGACCCGGCACCCGGCGCGCAGCACGGCCGCCACCGAATGGGCCCCGACGAAGCCGGTGCCCCCCGTCACGCAGACCAGCATGAGAACTCCTCTCGACGGCCCGGCGAGCGGCGCGGCCGTCCCGGCGGGCCGGAGTCCGGCGGCCGGGACGGCGCAGCGACGGTCACCTCCGGCCCAGGGGTCCGGGCAGGCACCGCAGCCATCGTGGGTCCGCCGGGACCGTCGGGACTTCTCGCAGCGTGCCCCGCCGGAATTCCGGCCGGCCGGGCGTCAGCGCTGCGGCACCCCGCGCCGGGCCACCGCCGGTACCCCGCCCCGGGCGTGCCGGCCCGTCGGGCGCGAACTGCGCCCGGCCAGCGCGGCCACTGCACCGCCCCCCAGCAGCACCCCGGCCGGGATCGCGAGCGCCAGGCACTGCCGGACGCCCCACCGGTCGGCGGTCTCGTCCACCGGCAGGCGGACCAGTTCCAGCAGGTGGAACGCGTCGTAGGTGGCGAGGCCGTAGGCCAGCGCCGCGTACCCGAGCGAGAACAGCAGCAGCCAGCTGCTGCGTTCGGCCGCCGCCAGCAGGAACAGCGCGGCCGCCGAGACCAGCAGCGGGGTGGCGCCGTTGAAGATCAGCAGCTGGGCCGAGCCGAGGGCGGCGTTCGGCGAGTGGAAGCCGTGCCAGTCGGTCACCGTCAGCGCGACCGCCGCCCCGCCGAGCAGCACCATCACCAGCAGCGCGGGCAGCGCCCGCCGCAGCCGGCCGGCCCGGCGGTACCGACGGAACGTCAGCCAGAGCGCGAGCAGCAGCGCGACGGCCCAGAACGCCGCCAGCCGGCCCGGATGGGCGAGCGCCGCGGTGCCGAGGATGCCGCCGGTCGCGTGCACCGGCACGCCACAGCCGGCGTCGGCCGCCCGCCCGCAGCGGGTGCCGGGCAGCCGGTACAGCGGCAGCGAGGCCGCGAGCAGCACGCCGAACAGCACGAGCACGAACCAGTACCGCCGTGCGGCCACTTGCCCTCCTCGGTGCCGGCTGCCAGGAATCTTCCAGGGGTGACGGCGCTCGCACAAGAGGGGGATCGGCACCGAAATCGGGGACACCAGCCAGCCGCGGGGCCGGACGGGTGGCGGTTGCGTAATCTTGCCGACGGGAGGGAGCCGTGGGTTCCCCGGCCGGCCGACGAAGGGGTTTCCAGCCATGTCCCAGCAGGTCCAGGGTGTCATCGCCCGAGCGAAGGGCGAACCCGTCCGGGTGGAGACCATCGTGGTGCCCGATCCGAGCCCGGGCGAGGCGGTGGTGAAGGTGCAGGCCTGCGGGGTCTGCCACACCGATCTGCACTACCGCGAGGGCGGGATCAACGACGAGTTCCCGTTCCTGCTCGGCCACGAGGCGGCCGGCCTGGTGGAGTCGGTCGGCGAGGGCGTCACCGAGGTCGCCCCGGGTGACTTCGTGATCCTCAACTGGCGTGCGGTCTGCGGCCAGTGCCGGGCCTGTCGGCGCGGCCGGCCCTGGTACTGCTTCGCCACCCACAACGCGACCCAGCGGATGACGCTGCTGGACGGCACCGAGCTCTCCCCCGCGCTGGGCATCGGCGCGTTCGCCGAGAAGACCCTGGTCGCGGCCGGGCAGTGCACCAAGGTCGACCCGGCCGCCTCCCCCGCCGCCGCCGGGCTGCTCGGCTGCGGCGTGATGGCCGGTCTGGGCGCCGCGCTGAACACCGGCGCGGTCGGCCGGGGCGACAGCGTCGCGGTGATCGGCTGCGGCGGGGTCGGCGGCGCCGCGATCGCGGGCTCCCGGCTGGCCGGGGCGGCCCGGATCATCGCGGTGGACATCGACGACCGCAAGCTGGAGCTGGCCCGGGGCCTCGGCGCCACCCACACCGTCAACTCCCGCCAGGCGGACGCCGTCGAGGCGATCCGCGAGCTGACCGGCGGCTTCGGTGCGGACGTGGTGATCGACGCCGTCGGCCGCCCGGAGACGTACCGGCAGGCGTTCTACGCCCGCGACCTGGCGGGCACCGTCGTCCTGGTCGGCGTGCCCACGCCGGAGATGAAGCTCGAACTGCCGCTGCTGGACGTCTTCGGCCGGGGCGGCTCGCTCAAGTCGAGCTGGTACGGGGACTGCCTGCCCAGCCGGGACTTCCCGCTGCTGATCGACCTCTACCGGCAGGGGCGGCTGGACCTGGACGCGTTCGTCACCGAGACCATCCCGCTGGACGGCGTCGAGCAGGCCTTCGCCCGGATGCACGGCGGCGACGTGCTCCGCTCGGTGGTGGTGTTCTGATGACCGCTCAGTCCTCGCCCCGGATCGAGCACCTGGTCACCGCCGGCACCTTCTCGCTGGACGGCGGCACCTGGGAGGTCGACAACAACGTCTGGCTGGTCGGCGACGACCACGAGGTGCTGGTGATCGACGCCGCCCACGACGCCGAGGCCATCGCGGCCGCGGTCGGCGACCGCCGGGTGGTCGCCATCGTCTGCACCCACGCCCACGACGACCACGTCAACGCCGCCCCCGAGCTGGCCGCGAAGACCGGCGCCCCGATCCTGCTGAACGAGGCCGACCGCCCGCTCTGGGACCGGACCCACCCCGATCGCGCCCCCGACGGACCGCTCCCCGACGGCCACCGGCTGACCGTGGCCGGCACCGAACTGACGGTCCTGCACACCCCCGGCCACGCCCCCGGCGCCGTCTGCCTGTACGCCCCCGGCCTGGGCACCGTCTTCACCGGCGACACCCTGTTCGCCGGCGGCCCGGGCGCCACCGGCCGGTCCTTCTCCGACTTCCCCACCATCGTCGACTCGATCACCGCCCGGCTGCTCACCCTCCCGCCGGACACCGTCGTCCGCACCGGCCACGGCGACTCCACCACCATCGGCGCCGAGGCCCCGCACCTCGCCGAGTGGCTGGCCCGCGGGCACTGACCCGGACCGGGCCGGTACGGGCGGCCGCCCGTACCGGCCCGCCCCCGGTCAACCCACCGGCCCGCCCGGGCGGAACCGCTCCACCCCGACGATGTGACGCACCTTCACCGGGCGGACGATCACCGCGATCCGCTGCTCACCCGGCAGCATCCACTCGTAGCGCTCGTTGCCCAGGTACTTGCGCGCCAGCCGGTCCATCAGCTCCCGCGCCTCCTCACCCTCGACGAAGCGGCTCACCACACCGCTGATCTGCACCCGGTCGTAGGGGTCGGCGGAGTCCGCGTGCGAGAGGTAGACCCGTGGGTCCCGGCGCAGGTTCTCCTCCTTCACCCGGCCCACCGAGGTGTTGAACATCAGCTCGTCCTCCCCTTCCAGGTCCACCCACATCGGGCTGACCTGCGGGGCGCCGTCGGCGAACACGGTGCCGACGTACCAGATGTGGGGAGCTCGGAGCCGGGCCCGGACGGTCTCGTCGAATGTCACAGTCATCCCCGGGAGGTACCCACCCCGCAGGGGCGCGATACGCGGTTCACGCCCCGGACCTGGCGCCCCGTCAGCGGTAGGCCGCCCAAGGGCCGAGCGCGAACCCCTCCCCGGCCTTCCTGACCTCCACCGCCCCCGCCCCGCCGAAGTGCGCCGGGACCACCAACTCGCGCTGGTCCGCCGCCCGTTCGAGTATCCGGCGGCGGCTGGCCGCCGCCTCGGCCGGGTCCAGGCAGAAGCAGCTGCTGCAGTCCGGCCGGAGGATCTGCACCGGGCTGTGCACCAGGTCCCCGACGAAGACCGCCCGGTCGCCGCCCGAGGCCAGCCGCAGCACCGCCGAGCCGGGGGTGTGCCCGGGGGCAGACTCCAGGGTGAGGTGTTCGTCGATCCGGTGGGTGCCCTCCCAGAGCACGGCCTGTCCGGCCTGGTGGACCGGGGCGATGCTGTCCTCGTAGAGCAGCCGGTCGTCGACCCGGCCACCCTTGGCGTAGCCGTTGCCGGGGCCGAACCAGGCGTCGTCGGCGGCCGGCAGCAGGTACCTGGCGTTCGGGAAGGTCGGGGCCCAACCGCCGTCCACCGCGGTGGTGTTCCAGCCCACGTGGTCGACGTGCAGGTGGGTGTTGACCACCACGTCGACCTCCTCCGGGGTGATCCCGGCCCGGGCCAGCAGGCCCGGGAAGTCGCCCTGCCACTGGTGGAACAGCGCCGACCCCGGCCGCTCGCGCCCGTTGCCCACCCCGGTGTCGACCACCACCGTCCGGCCGCCGCTGCGCAGCACCCAGGTCTGCAACGCGGCCGCGACCCGGCCGTCCTCCCCCTCCCAGTGGTCCGGCGTCAGCCAGTCCCGGTTCTCCCGCCACACCTCCGCCCCGGCCCCCGGCACGAAGTCACCGGCCGGCAGGAACGTCCCCCGCCACTCCACCAGCCGGATGACCTCGACGTCTCCCAGCATCATCCGCTGCACGCTCTCGTTCTCCATGATCACGACCTTAGCGAGCAGTGGATGAGCAGCTCAATACCTTCTGCGCTCAAAGAAATACGTGTCCGTCTCACCTACGAGGATCCGTATGCTGGCCCGATGGATGTAGTGAGCGACGCGATCTCCGCCGTCCGGCTCGGCCGCCCCTCCTCCAACCGGCTCCGGGTCGGCGGGAGTTGGTGCACCAGGCTGGCCCCGTACGACGGCGCGGGCTTCCACGTCGTACTGGAGGGCGGCTGCTGGCTGCTGCCGGACGGCGGCGGCGACCCGGTCACGCTCGGCCCCGGTGACGCGGTGCTGCTGCCGCACGGCACCGGCCACGTGATCGCCGACTCCCCCGCCGACCGGGCCACCGTGGCGCGCGCGGTGCCCTTCGAGCAGTACGCCGGGAGCGCGCCGCAGGGTGGCACGGAGCTGCTGTGCGGGAAGTACCGGCTGGACCGCAGCCGCGTGCACCCCCTGCTGGCCGAACTCCCGGACGTCGTCCTGCTGCCCAACCGGGTCGGCAGCAATCCCGAACTCCGGTTCGCCATCGACCTGTTGGGCCGCGAGCTGGAGCAGGCCAGACCGGGCGCCTGCCTGGCCGTGCCCAGCCTGCTCGACCTCCTGCTGGTCTACCTGGTCCGGGCCTGGCTGGCCGGGGCCAGCACCGGGGCCTGGCCCGCCGCGCTGGGCGACCCGGTCACCGCCGCCGCGCTGCGGGCCCTGCACTCCGACCCGGCCGCCCCCTGGACCAACGACCGGCTGGCCGCCGAGGCCGGGGTCTCCCGCCCCACCCTGGCCCGCCGCTTCACCACCCTGGTCGGCCGGCCCCCGATGGCCTACCTCACCTGGTGGCGCCTCACCTACGCCGCCACCCTGCTCCGCGACACCGCCGACCCGCTGGCCACCATCGCCCACCAGGTCGGCTACGCCGGTCCGTACGCCTTCTCGCACGCCTTCAACCGCGAGTTCGGCACCACCCCGGGCCGCTACCGCACCGAACTCCAGGACCGGCCGCCGCTGCCGGTGTCCTGAGGGGCGTGCGGCCTTCCAGGTGTGCGCGGGTGCGCTTCAGGCGCCCCCTGCTCCCGGGCCCGGTGTGCCCAGGGAACAAAGGACGGCAATGGCACCATAAGTCACGCAAAGGATCCATTTCGGCACCGGCTGTCGGCCCGGGCCGCTTTGCGCCTGCACCGAAAGGGAGTTCGCCATGCTTCGTCTCCGTTCGTTCGCGCTCGCCTCCGCCGCCGCGATCACCGCCCTCGGGATCGTTCCGATCACCGACGCCGCCGCCGCGCCCGCCTCGGTGCGGGCCTACTCCTGCTCGCCGGGCTACTTCTGCCTCTACAGCGACTGGAACGGCGGCGGGACCAGGTGCCAGTGGTCCGACGAGCGCAAGGCCAACACCGCCGACAACTGCTCGTTCATCCAGCGCGGGCAGAACGTCCTCTCGGTCCGGAACAACACCAACCACCGGGTGCAGTACTACACCCAGACCAACTACAACTCCCGGGTCGGTTCCACCCCCTCCGGCGGCGAGGGCAACCTCCAGGGCAACTACCAGATCCGGTCGTTCAAGAAGCAGTAGCCGACCGCCTGGCGTACGGCCGGCCGAAAACCGGTGGACCTGCGGTGCTCCCGCTGCCTACGGTCACGGGATGAGCGCACGCATCTTCCGCATCACCGTCTCCGGCTTCTTCGACGGTCTCGACTCCGACCAGCTCACCGAGCTGATCGCGCGGGCGGCGGAGCACGACGTCCTGCACGCGGCGTTCACCCCCGAGGGCCACCTCGCCTACGACCTCCCCGGCCGGACCGGATTCACCTTCCGCTTCCTGGAATCCGGTGCGGCCGAGGAGGACATCGTGGCCGCCACCACCCGCGCCGAGGCCGCCGCCGAACAGTGGCTCACCGAGCGCGGCTACCCCTTCAAAGGCCTCCGCTCGAAGTCCGCCGACCTCACCCAGCCCCCACTCGCCAAGCGCCAACGCCGCGCCGCCCACCAGCGCGGCTGACCACCCCGGGCCGCCGTCAGGCCCGGGCGAACCGCAGCGTGACCAGCTCGAACGGGCGCAGCCGGAGCCGTACCCCGCCGTCGGCCCGCTCCGCGCTGCGGTCCGGGAGTTGACGCTCCAGCAGGTCGCAGACCCGTACGGCGGTGAAGTCGAATCCGGCGGTGAGCAGCGCGTCGGCCCGGCCGCCTGTGCTCTCGTACAGGCGGACCACCACGTCGCCGCTCCCGTCGTCGGCGAGTTTCACCGCGCTGACCGTCACCGCCGCCCGGTCCAGCTCGACCAGCGGGCGGACCTCGGCGGAGCCGGCCACCCGGCGCTCGGGCAGGTTGATCAGGTAGCCCTCCCGGACCGCGTCGCCGATCTCCGCGCCCGGCACCAGGGCGTGCCGGAAGCTGTGCCGGCCCTGGTCGGTGTGCGGGTCGGGGAAGCGCGGGGCGCGCAGCAGCGAGAACCGCACCGTGGTGGTGGTGCCGTGGTCCTCGGCCCGGACGGTCCGGGTGACGTCGTGGCCGTAGGTGGAGGCGGTCACCAGGGCGACGCCCCAGCCGGGTTCGGCCAGGTGGACGAAGCGGTGGTTGCAGGACTCGAACCTGGCCGCCTCCCAGCTGGTGTTGGTGTGGGTGGGGCGGTACAGGTGGCCGAACTGGGTCTCGGCGGCGTACCGGTCGGTGTGCAGGTCGAGCGGGAAGGCGGCCTTGAGGAACTTCTCGGTCTCCTGCCAGTCCACCTCGGTGTCGAGCTCCAACCGCCGGGCCCCCGCCGTCAGGGCGATCGTCTGCACCGCCTTGGACGTCCCGAACGAGCGGGACACCCGGACGGCCACGGTCCCCGGTGAGTCGGCGGCCAACGCGATCTCGTCGACCCCGGTCAGGTCGGTGACGGTGTTCCGGTAGAACTGGTCCACGTCCCAGGCGTCCCACATGTTCGGGAAGTCGGGATGGAGCTGGAGCAGGTTGGCGGCGGCCCCGGGGGCGACCGTCTCCATCCCGGTGGCGAGGTCGAGCACCGACACCACCAGGCCGCGCCCGTCCACCTCCACCCGGAGCAGGCCGTTCTCCAGTCGGAACCCGCCGTCCGGCCGGGCCGTCACGGTGCAGCCGCCCGCCGGCTCCCCGGCCACCCGGCCGCCACCGGCCGGCACCCCGCCGCGCGCGTGCGGCGCCGCGTTGAAGACCACCTCTCCCCCGCCCGCCGGGTCACCGGCCAGTGCGCGCTGGGCCCGCTCGGTGATCCCGGTCAGCTCGGCGGCCACCGCCGCGTACGTCCGCTCGGCCTCCCGGTGCACCCAGGCAATCGAGGAGCCGGGCAGGATGTCGTGGAACTGGTGCAGCAGGACGGTCTTCCAGATCCGGTCCAACTCCTGGTACAGGTACGGGAGTCCGACCCGGACGGCCGCCGTGGCGGCCCACAGCTCGGCCTCCCGGAGCAGGTTCTCCGCCGCCCGGTTGCCCTGCTTGGTCCTGGCCTGGCTGGTCAGCGTGGCCCGGTGCAGCTCCAGGTAGAGCTCGCCGACCCAGACCGGCGGGTTCGGGTACTCGGCCTGCGCCTTGGCGAAGAACTCGGCGGGCCGCTCCCAGCTGACCCGGGCCGAACCCTCCAGGTCGCGCAGCCGGGCCGCCTTGGCGATCATCTCGCGGGTGGTGCCGCCACCGCCGTCGCCCCAACCGGTCGGCGCGATCGAGTGCCTGGCCACCCCCTTGTCCTTGAAGTTCCGGGCGGCGTGCGCGATCTCGCGCCCGTCCATCGAGCAGTTGTAGGTGTCCACCGGCGGGAAGTGGGTGAAGATCCTGGTCCCGTCGATGCCCTCCCACCAGAAGGTGTGGTGCGGGAACTTGTTGACCTGGCTCCAGGAGATCTTCTGGGTGAGCAGCCACTTGGACCCGGCCGCCTTGATGATCTGCGGCAGCCCGCCCGCGAAGCCGAAGGTGTCCGGCAGCCAGGCCTCCTCGTTCTCGATCCCGAACTCGTCCAGGAAGAACCGCTTGCCGTGGACGAACTGACGGGCCATCGCCTCCGAGCCCGGCATGTTGGTGTCCGACTCCACCCACATCCCGCCGGCCGGCACGAACCGGCCGTCCGCGACCGCCTTCTTCACCCGGGCGTACACCTCGGGGCGGTGCTCCTTGATCCAGGCGTACTGCTGCGCCTGCGACATCGTGTAGACGAAGTCCGGCTCGTCCTCCAGCAGGGCGGTCATGTTGGCGGTGGTCCTGGCCACCTTGCGGACCGTCTCGCGCAGCGGCCACAGCCAGGCCGAGTCGATGTGCGCGTGGCCGACCGCGCTGATCCGGTGCGCCGAGGGCTCGGCGGGGGTGGCGAGCACCCCGGCCAGCTGCTCCCGGGCGGCGGCCGCCGTCCCGTTCACGTCCTGGAGGTCGATCGCGTCCAGCGCCCGCTCCACCGCCCGCAGCAGGTCCCAGCGGCGGGCGCCGTCCACCGGCAGCTCGGCCATCAGCTCGCCGAGCACCTCCAGGTCGATCACCAGCTGCCACACCGTCTCGTCCAGCACCGCCAGGTCGACCCGTTCCAGCCGGTACTGCGGCTCGCTCCCGGCGGTCTCCTTCTCGCCCAACCGCGTGGGCAGGAAGGGGTGGTAGTCCAGGATCACCGGGTTGGACGCGGCCTCGACGTGCAGCAGCACCTGCTCCCCGCCGACCGCCGGGGCGGCGATCCGCACCCACTGGTTGCGCGGGTTGAGCCCCTTCACCGGTGTGCCGTCGGGCCGGTAGACCAGGCCCTCGCACTGGAAGCCGGGCATGTTGGCGTCGAAGCCCAGGTCGATCAGCGCCTCGACCGTCCGCCCCGCCCACGCCTCCGGCACCGTCCCGCTGACGGTCAGCCAGCTGGTACCCCAGGGGGCGCCCCAGCGCTGCCCGGCCGCGATCGGGGTGCGCGGGGCGGCGATGCCCTCGGCCACCGGCACCGGCTCGTCCGGCGCGGTCCAGATCCCCACCTCCAGCGGCACCGACTCGGGGTAGACCGCCGGGCGGATCCGCTCCGCGAGCACCCGCTTGAGCCGGGACTCGACCAGACTCCGGTCATCATGCATGACAGACACTCCATGAAGTACTCGGCGAAAAGGGGGACTTCAGCTCTGCTCGACGTCCTCGACCGCGACCAGCGCGGTGATGCCACGCGCCGCGAGGTGCGCGGGGTCGGTGGCCCGGCCGGCCAGCACCACGCTGGGCCTGGCACCCTGGGCGCTCAGCCGCATGAACGCCTCGAAGAACGCGCCGCCGGGGGCGCAGGTCGAGCGCTTGGCCGCCGCCTCCGGCAGGTCCAGCACCAGGGCGGTGCCGCGCGGCGGCGGCCGGTGCCAGTGCGCGCGGACCTCCTCGATCGCCCGGGCGATCGCCCGGCCGGCCGGTTTGACCCGCCGGTCGTTGGTCAACAGCCCGAGGCTGTACTCCAGTTCGGGGAAGTCGGCGAGCGAGCGGGCCACGTCGTGCGAGCACCACCAGGTGACGCCCCACAGGTCGGGGCAGTCCAGCGCGGCGGCCACCGTGGTCCGGACGAAGTCGGCGGCCTGCCCGGGCGGGATGTGCGGCTCCGGGGCGCCGACCTCCTGGAGCCAGACCGGCCGGGCCGGGTCCTCGGCCCAGGCCTTGGAGAGCTCGATCAGGTACGCGGCGTGCTGCCCGACCGCGACCGAAGCGGCGCCGTGCCGCTGGGCGGTGCCGTTGAAGACCCACGAGTGCACCGCCGTCGCCGCGCCGATCCCGGCGGCCTGCGCGGGGGTGAAGGGGTGGTCGTCCTGGTACCAGCAGGCGTCGTACTCGGCGTGCAGGTGCAGCCGCCCCGGGGCGCCCTGCTCGCAGGCGGCCAGCATCCGGCGCAGCCAGGCGTCCGCCTGCTCGGGGGTGATCCGGTCCGGGTCGGGGTGCGGATCGCCGGAGAACTGGTTGATCTCGTTGCCGACCGTCATCCCGAGGAAGTTGGCCCGCTCCGCCAACGCCGAGGCCAGCGTGCGCAGATAGCGCTCCTGGCCGTCCAGCACCTCGGGGTCGGTGAAGATGTTCCGCCGGTGCCAGGTGGCCGTCCAGGCGGGCAGGAAGTCGAAGCTGGACAGGTGGCCCTGCAGCCCGTCCACCGCGACGTCGAGACCGCGCTCGGCCGCCGCGTCGACCAGCTGCACCAGGTGCTCGACCGCCCGGGGCCGGATCAGCGTGCGGTTCGGCTGGAACAGCGGCCAGAGCGGGAAGACCCGGAGGTGGTCGAGGCCGAGCCCGGCGATCGAGTCCAGGTCGGCCCGGATCTGGTCCAGGTCGAAGTCGAGCCAGTGGTGGAACCACCCCTGGCTCGGCGTGTAGTTGACGCCGAACCGTGGTGCCGGGTCGAACTGTTGACGGATGGTCATACCGGGGACAACTCTCCTTGGGGTGCGGACCGGGGCACTGCTCAGCCTTTGACCGCGCCCTCCTCGACACCCCGGAAGAAGAACCGTTGCAGGGTGGCGAAGACCACCACGATCGGCAGGAAGGCGATCATGGTGCCGGCCGCGATCAGCCGGGGGTTGGCGCTGAACGTGCCGTTCAGGTACTGCAGGCCGACGGTCAGGGTGTACTTGCCGGGGTCGTTCAGCACGATCAGCGGCCAGAGGAAGTCGTCCCAGGCGCCGATGAAGGTGAAGATGACCACCACGCTGAGCATCCCCCGGACGTTCGGCAGGCCGACGTGCACCAGGCGCTGCCAGACGTTGGCGCCGTCCATCCGGGCCGCCGCGTCCAGGTCGGGCGGGACGGCCTGGAAGGCGGTGCGCATCAGCAGCACGTTCAGCATCGAGACCGCCCCGGGCAGCGCCACCCCGGCCAGCGTGTCGGTCAGGCCGAGGCTGCGCACCGTGACGTACTGGGAGACGATGGTGACCTCGCCGGGCAGCACCAGGGTGGCCAGGAACAGGCCGAGCACCAGCCGGGCGCCCCGGAACCGCAGCCGGGCCAGCGCGAACCCGGCCAGCGTGGCGCCCACCGCGTTGCCGACCACCGCGATCCCGGCCACCACCAGCGAGTTGGCGGCGTACGTCCAGACCGGGATGGTGTCGGCCACCTTGCCGTAGTTGGCGAAGGTCAGGTCCTGCGGCCAGAAGCCGGGCGTCCGGGACCAGACGTCCTCGCCCGGGCCCTTGAGCGAGGTGGACAGCTGCCACAGGAACGGGCCGACGGTCAGCAGCAGAACCAGTGCCAGCAGCAGGTAGCGCACCGTCCGCTCGACGGGTGACGGGGTGTGGAAGCCCCGGCCCCGGGTCCTTGCCGGTCCCATCCTCAGACCGCCTTTCGGTTCAGCCGGGCCAGCAGCAGCATCGGGCCGACGGTGATCAGGAAGAGCAGCAGGCTGAGCGCCGAGGCGTAGCCGATGTGCCCGGTGAAGCCCCGGCTGTACATCTGGATCAGCATCACCACCGACATGTCCCGGCCGCCCGGGCCGCCGGTGCCGTTCGAGAGCACGTACAGCTCGGAGAACACCCGCAGCGCGGAGACCGAGATCAGCACCGAGACCAGCATCATGGTGGGCCGCACCCCGGGCAGCGTGACGTGCCAGAACCGGCGGGCCGCCGAGGCCCCGTCGACCGCGGCGGCCTCGTGCAGCTCGCGGCCGACGTTCCCGAGCGCCGACAGGTAGATCACCATGTAGTACCCGAGGCCCTTCCAGACCGTCAGCCCGATCGCGCTGAACAGCAGCAGCCAGCGGTCGGTGAGGAAGGACACCGGCTGCTCGGCCAGGCCGAGTTGGCCGAGCAGCCCGTTCACCAGACCCCGGTCGTCCAGCACCCAGCCCCAGATCAGCGCGACCACCACGGCCGAGGCGATCACCGGGGTGTAGAAGGCGGTCCGGAAGAAGGTGATGCCGGGCAGCCGCTTCTCCACCAGCAGGGCCAGCAGCAGCGGGAGCAGGGTGAGCAGCGGCAGGCAGATCAGCAGGTAGACGATGCTGTTCAGCAGCGCGTCGGCCAACTGCTCGTCGCTGAAGGCGCGTTCGTAGTTCGCCAGGCCGGTGAACCGGCCGCCGCCGAGCGGCTTGGCGTTGGTGAACGACAGCACCACGGTGTTCAGCGCGGGCCACAGGTTGAAGACGGCCAGCCAGACCACGGCCGGTGCGGCCAGCAGCCACGGGGTGAACCAGCGCCGGTGGGTCATCGCACGCCTTTCCGGGGTCTCAGTCCTTGAGCAGTTGGTTGCAGCGCTCGACCGCCGTGTCCAGCGCCTGCTTCGAGCCGGCCTGACCGCTGATCGCGAGCGCGATCTGCTGGTTGACGACGGTGCTCATCGCGTCGTTGACCTGGACGGGTTGCAGCATCCGGGCCTTGGCCAGCGAGTCGAAGGCGATCACCTTGGCGTCACCGGCGTTGGTGCCGTCGCCCTTGCTAAAGAAGGCGTCCCCGGCCGAGGCCTTGGTGGAGGGGAAGATGCTGGTCAGATGGGCGAACGCGGCCTGGTTCTCGGCGTTGGTCACCCAGCGGGCCAGCGCGACGGCGGTGGCCGGGTTCTTGCTGCTCCTGGCGACCGAGAGGCCCTGGACGTAGAGCGGCGGCGTGCCCATCGCGGCGGACGGGACCACCTTCGGCGCCAGGGTCGGGTTGTCGGTGGCCAGGCTGGTGATGTAGTTGGCGCCGCCCGTGGTCCAGGCGACCGTACCGGCGTTGAACAGCTTGGCGTTCCCGGCGTAGGTCTCGGTCAGCACGTCCTTGGGGAGCAGGCCCTCCTTGAAGGCGGCCACGTACTTGTCCAGCAGGGCGGCGGCCTCGGGGGTGTTGAAGGTGAAGCTCCGGCCGTCCTCGGCCATGATCTGCACGCCCGCGTTGGCCAGGTCGCCGAGACCGGGCTTGCGGCTCATCAGGTAGGCCGTCCCGCCCGACTTCTCCTTGACCGTCCTGGCCTGCGCGATCAGCTCGTCCAGGCCGGTCGGCACCTTCTTCGGGTCCAGGCCGTAGCGGGTGAGCAGCTCCGAGTTCCAGTAGTTCACGTCGGTGTTGAGGTACCAGGGGTAGCCGTACGCCCCGCCGCGCCCGGCGAAGCGGTAGGCGTCGATGCCGCCCTTGACGTAGTCCTCGGTCAGCTTCGGGTCCGCCCCGGCCACGTCCAGCAGCATGTTCTGCTTGGCCAGCGGCAGTGCGAAGTCCGGTGGGAGGTTGACCACGTCGGGCAGCGAGCCGCCGGCCGCCTGGCTGAGCACCTTGTCGGAGTAGCCGTCGCCGGGCTGGTCCAGCCACTCGACCTCGGTGCCGGGGTACTTCTGCTCGAAGGCGGCGATCACGCCGTCCAGGTAGGCGGTGAACTTCGGCTTCAGGGCCCAGGTCTGGATCGTGACCTTGCCCTTCACCTCGCCGGTGACGGCCGCACCGTCGGCGGCGGTGCCGGAGTTGTCACCGAGGCCGCAGCCGGCGAGGGTCGACAGGGCGAGCGCGGTGACGGTCAACCGCAGCCGGAGGCTTCTTCGCATCAGAGGGGCTCCTGGTGTGTCCAGACGAGGGTGGTCCTGACTAAACCGCTCTAGTGATCGGGGACTATGCCGCTGATCCGATCCGCCGTCAAGGGTGTCTGCACCGGCTTGCCGCCCCAACTACACCCATGGACAAGGGACTACGGCGGCATGACGACGACTCAGGTGCGCCCGGCACCCTTGACGCCACCAGCTAAAGCAATTTAGCCTCCGGGGCGGCATGCCAACCCGAGCGCAATCCACCCTCCTCGCTTGGACCGGAGCATCGGATGAGACCACATCTCCCCCTCCTGCTGACCACGGCGCTCACCGCCGCCGTGCTCGGCCTCGCCCCCGCCTCGGGCGCCGCAGCCTCCGACACCGCCGCCCCGCCCGGGGTCGCGGCCGCAGCCGGGGTCACGGCGGCCGGCACCCAGCCGTTCGCCTCCTACTGGTACCCGAACAGCATCCTGAACTGGGACCCGGCCACCGACCCGGACGCCAGGTTCAACCGCTCCCGGGTCCCGCTCCGCCCCCGGGTCTCCGACCCCACCCTCAAGGCCAACGCCAACGCCCGGGCCGGCGAGGGGAAGATCGCCTCCCTGGTCTCCTTCGGCCCGACCTCGAACAACCCGTCCCAGGGCTCGGCCGACCCGAACTACTACGCCTTCGGCTACTGGCAGTACGTCGACAAGCTGGTGTTCTGGGGCGGTTCGGCCGGCGAGGGCCTGATCCTCGCCCCCAACCCGACCGTGATCGACGCCGCGCACCGCAACGGCGTGAAGGTCTACGGCACGGTGTTCTTCCCGCCCACCGCGTACGGCGGCCAGCTCCAGTGGGTCCGCGACTTCGCCCAGAAGTCCGGCAGCAGCTATCCCGTCGCCGACAAACTCGCCCAGGCCGCTCAGTACTACGGCTTCGACGGCTGGTTCATCAACCAGGAGACCGACGGCGGCGACCAGGCCCTGGCCACCGAGCTGCGCAACGAACTGCGCTACGCCCGCTCGCTCGGGCCGGTGGAGTTCATGTGGTACGACGCCATGACCGAGTCCGGGTCGGTGAGTTGGCAGAACGCGCTGACCTCGGCCAACGACGCCTTCCTGCAGGAGTCGGCCAAGCGCACCTCGGACTCGATGTTCGTCAACTTCGGCTGGACCGGCTCCGGCCTGAACTCCTCCCGCACGCTGGCCCGTTCGCTCGGCCGCAGCGAATACGAGCTGTACTCGGGCATCGACACCGAGGCCAACGGCTACAACACCTCGGTCTCCTGGGGCACCCTCTTCCCGGCCGGCCAGCCGCACACCACCTCGCTCGGCCTCTACCGGCCGGAGTGGACCTGGAAGTCCGCCACCGACCGGGCCGACTTCTACGCCAAGGACTCCCGCTACTGGGTCGGCGCCAACGCCGACCCGGGCAACACCTCCACCAGCTCGGCCTGGAAGGGCCTGTCCACGTACGTCGCCGAATCCTCCCCGATCACCACCAAGCCCTTCGTCACCTCCTTCGACACCGGCCAGGGCGACTTCTACAACTCCGCTGGGGTGCGCGTCGGTTCGACCGGCTGGAACAACCTCTCGCTCCAGGACGTGCCGCCGACCTACCGCTGGTCGGTCAGCTCGACCGGCAGCCGGCTGACCCCGTCCATCGACTTCACCGACGCCTACGAGGGCGGCTCCTCGCTCCGGCTCACCGGCACCCTGGACGCCACCAACACCGTCCGGCTGTACCAGACCCAGCTGCCGGTGGCCGCCGACACCAAGCTCGCGCTGACTCTGAAGACCCCGACCGCCCGCGCCACCAACCTCCGGGCGGCGGTCGCCTTCACCGACGCCCCGACCAGCTTCAGCACCCTCGACCTGGGCTCGACCACCGGGTCCGGCTGGGAGACCAGGACGCTGGACCTGTCCGCCTACGCGGGCCGGACGATCGCCCAGATCGGCCTGCAGACCGTCGGCAGCACGCCTTCCTTCGATCTGAAGGTCGGCCAACTCCGGGTCTACGACGGCGCGGTGGACACCGCCGCCGCACCGACGGCGCTGACCGTCCTGGGCAGCGCGGACGTCTCGCCGACCCGCAAGTCCCTGCGGCTGAGCTGGGCGGCCTCCGCGACCGGCGCGGTGCACCACTACGAGGTGTACCGCCGCAACGCCGACGGCACCCGCACCTTCCTCGGCGCCACCCCGAACGACGCGTACTTCGTCCCGCAGCTGGACCGGGCCGGCACCGAGAGCGCCACCACGCTGGACGTCGAGGCGGTCTCCACCGAGCTCGGCCGCTCCACCGCCGCGAGCACGACGGTCGGCTGGTCCACCGTCACCGAGTCCAACCTCGCCCTGAACCGGCCCGCCACCGCCTCCGCCCAGTGCAACGCCAACGAGGGCGCCGCCAAGGCCGTCAACGGCAGCGTCTCGGGCGGCAACAGCGACAAGTGGTGCGCGCTGACCAGCGGCCCGGCCCTGGAGGTCGACCTCGGCTCGGTCCGCCCGCTCACCCGCTTCACCGTCAAGCACGCGGCGGCGGGCGGCGAGAGCGCCTCCTGGAACACCCGCGACTTCACCGTCCAGGTCCGCAACTCCACCACCGACGCCTGGACCACCGCCGCCACGGTCACCGGGAACACCGCCGCCACCACCAACCACCCGGTCGCCCTGAGCGCCCGTTACGTACGCCTGGTGGTCACCAGGCCCACCCAGACCACCGATCCGGCCACCCGCATCTACGAGTTCGAGGCGTGGGGCTCCTGACCTCCCACGCCCCGCGCCCCGGTGCCCGCCCCCGAGCGGGCACCGGGGCGCACCCACTCGCCCTCACTGTCGGATCCGTGCGGCATCCTGGTCCCATGAAGAGGCCCCGCGTGCACTGCCCGAGTTGTGGTCGCCCCGTGGCACTCGCGCCGCTGGCCGGCCGCGCCGGATACGGCGTCGTGCACGACCACAAGGTGCACAGCCGCGAACTGGTGCTCTGCCCCGGCAGCATGACCCACCTGCCGCTGAGCGAGGCGCAGGTGTTCCAGGACCAGCTCGACCTGGAGGTGGCGCTGATCGGGCACCACGAGACCGACCAGCCACCGCTGTTCACGTAGCGGTCGGGCAGGGGCTCAGACCGCCGGCCGGGCCAGCAGGGCGGCGGCGCGGGTGACCGTCTCGGCCTGGTGGGTGCCGGCCCGGTCGAGGGCGCCGGCGTGGCGGCGGATGGCCGTGGTCTGGAGCTCGGTCTCGATGGTGAGCAGCACGGTCGGTACCCGGGTGCTCAGTTTGCAGGCGACGTCGGCACGGGCCGTGGCCAGTTCCAGTGCGGAGGGCTGCCGGTCGGACCACCGGGGGTCGTTGTTGGCCCGCCAGATGTCGGCGTAGGCGTAGCCGGACTGTTTCATGCAGGCGCTCCAGGCGGCGTTCACCGCCGCGTGACGCGGGTCGTGCTGGGCCTGGGTGAAGGAGTCGGTGGAGATCCGGTTGAGTTCCGGGCTGCCGAGGCCGACGGCGCCGATGCCGAGTTCCCGGCGTGCTTCGCCGAGGCAGCCGCCGTCGGGGATCGGCCGGCCGGCCAGTTCGGAGACGCCGCCTCTGCCGCCGTAGACCATCATCATTTCGGGCGAGGTGCCGGGCGGCGCGGCGGGCGGAGCCGGGTCCGCCGGTGGGTGGTAACCGAGTTGGGCCACTTCGGCGGGGTCGAGCACGCCGTAGCGGCGGGCGTTGGTCGAGCCGGCGGGCACGGCCGGGAGGTCGGGGACGGGCCAGTCGAAGCCGAACCGGCTCATGCAGGTCCGGGCGATCCGTTGCTCGGCCAGGGTGACCGTACGCCGCTGTTCCGGCGTCATCAGGTAGCGGTCGAACGGGAGGCGGATGTCGGCCCCGGACCGCACCTCGGGCACGGCGGGTGCCCCGGGCGGGGCGGGGGCCGAGCCCGCCGGGGTACAGGAGGCGGCGAACAGCAGCAGGATCGGCAAGGCGGCGCGGACACGCATACGGGAGTCCTTCGTCGGGAGCAGGCTCTCGGGAGCCGCCCGGGCTCCCGGGGAAAGCCTCTCCCCGGGGCCGTCCGGGTCGCTTGTAAAAATGCGAACCGCCGCCGAGGGGACCCGGGTCGACGGTCACTCGGTGAGCACCCTGTCGACGTTCGGCAGGATCGCGGTGGTGACCTCCCCGGTCAGGCGGTCGGCCGGCTCGGCGCCGGTCTGGGTCTTCCGGTGGGCGAAGAACTGGGACGGCGAGCAGCCCAGGGTGGCCCGGAACTCCCGGACCAGGTGGGCCTGGTCGAAGTAGCCGCAGCGCAGCGCGATCCGGGTGCCGTCCCGGTCCGGACCGTCCCGGTACTCGCGCAGCACCCGCTGCAGCCGGAGGATCCGGGCGCAGCCCTTGGGCGGCAGACCGACCTGTTCGCGGAACATGGTCTCCAGCCGGCGACGGCTCCACCCGGCGGTGTCGGCGAGCTCCTGGACGGCCACCTGGCCGGTGGTGCGCCGCAGTTCCTGCCAGGCCCAGTCGACGGCGGGCGCCCAGGGGCGGCTGTCGGACAGTCGGCCGAGCAGGAAGGCGTCCAGCACCCGGGCCCGGGCGTCCCAGCTCGGGGCCTCGAAGAGCTGGTCCAGCAGGCCGTCCGTGGTCCGGGTGCCGAGCGCGTCGGGCAGCGCGATCCACTGGTTGGTCAGATCGCCGAGCGCCGGGCCGAAGACCCCGAAGGCGGTCCGGGGTGTCATCGAGACCGTGATGCCGTGCAGGCGGCCGCCGTGCTCGCCGATCGTGCCGGTCCGGCGCATCCCGGCGACCAGCGAGGTGTACGAGGAGACCCGCTCCGGGGTGACGGCGTCGGTGAGCCGGATCGGCCCGTCGAAGCCGAGCACCATGGTCACCACACCGGCCGGCACCTCCAGCCTTCTGCGCGGGTGGCGCAGGTCCATCCGATAGCCCCGGTACTCCAGGACCTGCCCACGTAACGCGGCGGTCGGCTGACGGACCGCCAGCTCCCAGACCCCACCGTCGGCCGATCGTCCCCACGAGGTACTCATGCCCAAGCCCCCCCAGCCCGTGGCGTGCGCGGGCCGGTGGTTCGGCCCACGTCCCTGGCATGGCCATGATGGCATGGTGAGGCGGCCGGAAATCCGGCGGCCCGACGGACGGTCGGTGGGAGGTCCTGGGACGAACGGCCCGCCCCTGGTCAGGCCGCCGGTGCCGGCACCGACTCGGGGAGCGGCTCCGCCGCGCGGCGCGGGAGCAGCAGCGGGGTCGCCAGCAGCAGCAGGCCGGCCAGGCCGATGGCCGTCCGGAGGCCGAGCACCGCACCCAGCACGCCCCACAGCGCCGTCAGCAGCGCGGTCGCGAGCTTGGTCGTCACCGCCCAGGCCGACAGCGTGCGGGTGACCCGGTCGGTCGCGGTGCGCTGGAGGCGGTAGGTGGCCTGGACGGGGTTGAAGACCGCACAGCAGAAGATCAGCCCGAGCTCGACGGCCATCACCAGCAGCAGGCCGCCGGTGCCCCGCCCCGGGAAGGCCAGGCCGAGCGGCCAGAGCGCCCGCAGCGTCCCGAACACCACCAGGATCCGGTGCTGCCCGAACCGGCCGGCCAGCGGTCGGGCCAGCCGTGCACCGAGCAGCCCGCCGATCGCGGGCGCGGCGAAGACGAGCCCGTACTGCCAGGGCGCGAAGCCGAGCCGGCCGAGCAGCAGGACGGCCAGCAGCGGTTCGGCGGCCATCACCAGGCCGTTGAACAGCGCGGTGTTGAGGAACAGCGGCCGCAGGGTCGGGTCGGCGAGGATGTGGCGCCAGCCGTCGAGCAGGTCCCGGGCCCGCAGCCGGGCGGCGGGCGGGCGCTCGGGGCGCGGCTCGGGCCCGCCCGTCGCGCGGACGCCGAGGGCCGACAGCAGGTAGCTCGCCGCGTCGGCCGCCACCGTCGCCACCGGGCCGAGCAGCCCGATCAGCGCGCCGCCCAGCGGCGGTCCGACGATCGTGGTGGTCCAGGCCGTCGACTCGAACCGGGCGTTGGCGGTGAGCAGGTCCCCGGCCGGCAGCAGGGTCTTCAGGTACGCGCCGGAGGCGGCCCGGAAGGTGATGTCGGCCGCCGCGACGACGACCGAGACCAGCAGGAGCTGAAGGAAGGTCAGCACACCGAGCGCGAACGCGGCGGGGATCGTCAGCAGCGCCGCACACCGCACCAGGTCCGTCGCGACCAGCACCGGCCGCTTGCTGCGGAACTCCACCCAGGGGCCGAGCGGCACCGCCACCACCGCACCCACCGCGGCCCCCACCGAGGAGAGCGCGGCGACCTCGGCCGGTCCGGCGTGCAGCACCAGCACGGCGATCAGTGGGAACGCGCCGAAGGCGAGCCAGGTACCGAGCGCACTGGTCCCGTACGCGCCCCAGAACCACCCGAACCGCCATCCCAGCCGACCGCCGAGCAGGTGCCCCAACCGGTGACCCTGCCCCATGCCGGACGCTCCCTCACCACTCACCCGCACCGTCGATCCGCGGTCGGGGACCATCAAAGCCAGCTCCGCGCCCCGGGGCAAACCGCCACCGCATCGGCGGTCACCCGGGGCTGCTCCGGGTGGTCCGGCTGGGATAGGGTCCGGAGATCAGCAAGCCGTCCGGAAGGGGGCCGGTCCGCGCCGTGTCCAGAGAACTCGCCAAGGCGTCCCGGGTACGGGTCAGTGAGCTCACCTCGAGTACCGACCTCTACCTCGGTGTGCACATCGCCGGGCCCGGACTCACCTTCGACATCAGCTGCTTCGGGCTCGACGCCGAGGAACGGCTGAGCGACGACCGCTACTTCGTCTTCTTCAACCAGCCGAACAGCCCCGAGCAGTCGATCCGGCTGCTCGGTGCGCGGGAGGGCGACTCCGAGTCCTTCGCGGTGGCGCTGCCCCAGGTGCCGGAGAGCGTCCACAAGTTGGCGCTGACCGCCACCATCGACGGCGCCGGGCAGATGTCCCAGGTGGCCTCGGGCTACGTCCGGATCGTGGCCGACGGCACGGAGGTCGGCCGGTACAGCTTCACCGGCCGGGAGTTCTCCACCGAGCGGGCCGTGATGCTCGCCGACGTCTACCGGCGGGGCGGCGAGTGGCGGTTCGCCGCCGTCGGGCAGGGCTTCGACGGGGGGCTGCAGGCGCTGCTGGAGAACTTCGGCGGCGAGGTCCTCGACGAGTCCGAGCCGCCCCCGGCCGCCGCCGCACCCACCCCCGTTCCCGTTCCCGCGCAGGCCCCGGCGCCGGACGCCACCCTGGTCGCGGTGCAGGTCCCGGCCCCGGCCCCGCAGGACCGGGCCGCCGAGCCCGTCCCGGTCGGCGTCAAGGTCTCGCTGACCAAGTACACCGAGCTGCCGGAGAGCTCGGGTTGGGTGCAGCAGAACGACAACCTGGTGCGGGTCACCCTGACCAAGGGTCAGGACGTGCTCGCGCTCCAGGGCAGCATGGTCGCCTACCAGGGCAAGGCCGACTTCGCGTACGAGGCGTCCGGCGCCCTGAAGAAGCTGGTCGGCAACCTGACCGGCCAGCCGCTCAAGCTGATGCGGGTCTCCGGCGAGGGGCAGGTCTTCCTCGCCGACGAGGCCTGCGACCTGCACCTGGTCCGGCTGGAGGGCGACTCGCTCTGCGTCGGCTCGGACCGGCTGCTGGCCTTCGACGCGGGCCTGGAGTACGAGGTGCGCCGGATCGAGGGCGAGGGCCTGCCGAACGGCGGCTTCTTCACCCTCCAGCTCAGCGGGCACGGGATGGTGGTGGTGAAGACCAACGGCGTCCCGGTGGTGCTGCCGGTCACCCCCGCGCCGGAGACCTTCGTCGACATCCAGGCCCTGGTGGCCTGGTCCCGGGGCGCGCAGGTGATCACCACCGCACCGGTGCGGATCCGCCGCTCCGCGTACGTCGGGCACGCGGCCGAATCGCACAGTCTCCAGTTCCGCGGCGCGCCGGGGAACTTCGTCGTCGTCCAGCCGTTCGAGGTCTGAGGACCGAGGGGGAGTCATGCAGGCACAGTTCCTCGCGGGCAACGGGCTCGGCGGCCACCGGCCGGCCGACACCGCGACCCGGATGACCAACCACGGCAAGGCGATCTGCCGGGTCGCGGTGACCGCCACCACCGACGTCTACGCCAAGGCGGGCGCGATGGTGGCGTACGACGGCTTCCTCCAGTACGAGGCGGTGTCGCAGACCTTCCGCCGGGCGCTCGGTGAGTGGGCGTCGGGTGAGCGCAGCCCGCTGCTGCGCTGGTCCGGCGACGGTGCGCTCTACCTCGCCGACCTGGGCGCGGACGTGCTCAACCTGCACCTGGACAACGAGAGCCTGTCGGTGAACGGCTCCCACCTGCTCGCCCTGGACGCCACCCTGCAGTGCACGGTGGAGAAGGTGAAGGGCGTGGCCGCACTGGCCGGCACCGGCCTGTACAACGTCAAGGTCACCGGCACCGGCTGGGTCTCCGTCACCTCCCGCGGCGTACCGGTGGTGCTCGACTGCGCCGAGGCCGACACCTACGTCGACCCGGACGCGCTGGTCGCCTGGACCACCGGCCTCGACGTGCGGGCCCGCCGGTCCATGAAGCTCGGCGCCCTGGTCGGCCGGGGCAGCGGCGAGGCCGTGCAGCTGGGTTTCCAGGGCGCGGGCTTCGTCGTCGTACAGCCCAGCGAGGACACCGCCGACCGTCTCAAGATCCGCGGCTGAGAACCGAGTTCGAGGAGCCCTTCCGTGCAGAGCCCCCTCCTGGCGCACACCGCCGGCACCGGCACCGACCGTTTCGGTCTGCAGAACCCGCAGCTGCTGCGGGTGGTGCTGGACGGCACCTCCGAAGTGCTGGCCCGCAGCGGCGCGATGGTCGCGCACGTCGGCAAGATCGCCTACGCCGCCTGGACGCCGCCGTCCGGCAACCGGCGGAACCGGCGGCGCGAGGCCGACGTGCTCGACCTGATGCGCTGCTCGGGCACCGGCACCGCCTATCTCGCCAACCTGGCCCAGCACCTGCACGTGCTGGCGTTGAACGGCGAGAAGATGGTGATCACCAACACCTACGTGCTCGCCCTCGACGCCACGCTGGACTGGCACGCGGTGGCCATCGAGAACGGCGACCGGATCGCCGGGGTCGGCTCGCGCGCCCTGGAGTTCTCCGGCACCGGCAGCCTGGTGCTGATGACCTCCGGCCGCCCGCTGGTGCTGCCGGTCGAGCCCGGCCGGTACGTCTACGGCGACGCGGACGCGGTGGTCGGCTGGTCCTCCGGGCTCGAGGTCCAGCTCCAGGCGCAGAGCAGCAACACCGAGGCCTGGCGCCGCCGGGGCACCGCGACCGAGGGCTGGGAGCTGTCCTTCACCGGCCACGGGTACGTGATCGTCCAGCCCAACGAGCTGCTGCCGCCGCAGCGGGTGCCGCGCGGCTGAGCCGGCCCTCCGTCTGGCGGTCGGGCTCAGTGGCGGTGGTGGTTGTCGGGCTGTGCCGGGTCACCCGGGTGTTCCAGGCCCGGCACCAGGGTCAGCCGTCCGGCCCGGGCTCCGTCGAGCCAGCGGACGAAGGCGATCCGCCGTGCGCAGTCCAGCAGTTCGGCGCTCCGGTCCGGTGCCGCCGGTGCGGGCCGACGCCCGGCCAACGCCACCGTCCAGGGGCCGACCGTGACCGTCCGGCCCGGCCCGGCGGTCCGGAGCGCCCGGACCAACCCGGCGGGCAGGGTGGCCGGGTCGGCCTCGAAGTCACCGTCCGGGCCGGTCAGTTGCCAGCACTCGGCCGCCGGCTGCCCGAGCGCCGGGCCGGGGCCGGGGTCGGGCGCGGTCACCTCCGCCGTGACCGCCCGGTACACCGCCCGGACGGCCGCACTGCCCTCGAACGCGGCGGCGGCGATCGACCCCAGCTCGACGGCCGCCCGCTGGTCCAGCCGCACCGGCGGCGCGGCGCCCGGGTCCAGGCCCCGGGCCACCACCTCGGCGGCGCACAGCTCCTCGGTCAGCACCACCTGCGCCACCCAGCGGGTGAGTTGACGGTCCTCGGCGCTGCCGGGGCTCGGCAGCGCGGTGGCCCGGGGCCCGGCCCGCAGCGCCGCCAGCCGCCGGTCCAGCTCGGTACGGGGCAGCGGCCGGCCGTCCAACAGGCCGAGCAGACCGGCCGGCTGAGCACCCGTCACGACTCCACCACCAGCTCGACGGTCGGCGCGTACTGGCAGCGGCCGAACCACATCACCTTGGCGACCAGCCAGTACCGGCCCGGGTCGAGATCGGCCGGCGGCGCCAGTTCGAACAGCACCCGCTCACTCGCCCCCGCCGCCACCCAGAAGCCGCGCACCGGCGTCCGGACGGTCTCCCAACTCCCCCACGGGGAGACGGCCTGGAGCTCGCCGCGGATCTCGCCCATGGTCCGGTTGCCGAGCAGCAGCGGGAGCACGGCCCGGCCGCCGGGCGCGACCCGGATCGTGGTCGCCGCCGTCTCGACGGTGAGCCCGGTGGGCCGGCCGGTGTCGGCCTTGGTGCCCTGGGCCTGCGGCCAGTCCTCCGGGACCGGGCCCGGCACCGGGAGCAGTTCGGGCAGCTCGCCGAGCGCGACGGTGGCCACGTCCTCGACCTGCTGGCCCAGGTACCCGGTCCGGACCGCGACGAAGTACAGGCCAGGACCGGCCCCGGCGGGCGGGGTGAGCGTGACCGGGAACCGGAGGTGCCCGCCGGGCACCAGCCGGTACGGTCGGCGGCGCAGGTCGACCTGCCAGCCGTCGGGCGGCAGGATCTCGGCGGTCCCCTCCACCTCGGCGTCCACCAGGTGCGAGGCGAGCACGGCGGACAGCTCGACCGGTCCGCCGTCGGTGCGCAGCAGGCCGGGGGCCAGGCCGACCGAGACCGGCAGGTAGCCCATCGGCGCGGGGCCCCGGTTGTGCAGCCAGTACCGGGCGTGCACGGGCTGGGCCGCCTCGGCGACCGGGCCGAGCGGCGCACCGCCGGAGCGGGCCGCCACCGGGCGGGCGGTCAGGGTGACGATCCCCGCGCCGTCCAACGGGACCTGATCACCCGTCGGTTCCAGCGGCCGTTCCAGCAGGTCGGCCCGGTGCAGGGCGGTCAGCCGGAGGGCACCGTCCAGGGTGGCCGTCCGGCCCAGGCCGGTGGACTCGACCAGCCGCAGGGTGACCCCGGCGGCCGGGTCGGTGGCGGCGGCCGAGCCGTGCGCGATCGGGTTGCCGGTCGGTTTGAGGGTGCTCAGCCGGACCTCGCGTTCGGGGCTGACCCGCAGCCAGGAGTGCCGGGCGGGCAGCGGGCCGTCCTGCGCGGGGGCGAGCCTGGTGAGCAGCGGGTGGTTGAACTCCTGCCCCTGCGAGGGCAGCGCGAGGGCCCGCCAGTCGCCGTCGCCACTGACCAGGGCGTAGCTGAAGTCGTGGGTCCAGTGCTGGAGTTGGAAGGAGGAGCCGTCGGGGGCGGTGCGCCGGGGCGGGTCGATCCAGACGCCGGACGGCCAGCCGGTGCAGGACCGCAGCAGCGAGAGGTGCAGGGCGCCGCCCGGGTCCACCGCGAAGCCGGGCAGGCCGTAGGTGAGCAGGGCGGCGGTGTGGTCGGTGAGCCGCTCGCTCGCGGGCGGCTCACCCGGGCAGACGGCGCCGACCCGGGCGTCCGCCAGGTCGGCCGTCAGCGCCTCGGGGTCGGTGACCACCAGCGCGGGGAGGGTGCGCAGCCCGCGCAGGTCGGCGTCCGGCCCCCAGACCTCGCGCAGCGGGCGGTCGGCGGGGACCCAGACCCGGCCGTGCGCCTTCAGCACGGCCGCGTACTCCTCGCCCGCCTCGGCCAGCAACCGCCGGGTGGCGTCGTTGACTTCGGGACCGCCGAGCAGGACCCGGAAGTCCGGCAGGTTGGAGTCCACGTCGAGCCAGCCGTAGCGGGACCAGTCGGCGCTCGCGGTGGTCGCGGTGACGCCCACCCGGGCCAGTGCCACCACCAGCTCGCGGGCGTCGGCCGCCCGGTCGAGGTCGGGGACCACCACCTCGGCCACGCCCAGGGCCCGGTCGCCGAGCGGGGTGCCGTCCGGGCCGGTCAGGGTGACCCGGGCGGTGGAGCCCAGGCCGAACCAGGTGTTGGCGGGGTTGTCGAGCGTCCAGGGCGCCTCGGCCACGTCCACGTCGGGCAGCGCGAAGCCCCGGCCGACCACGGCGTCCGCGACCTCGCTCACCGGCAGGGCGCCGGGCAGGTCCAGGGCGAACCGCAGGCGCAGCAGCCGGTCGGCGGAGCCGTGGTCCAGCACCCTGGTCCGGCAGTCGATCCGGTCCTGGCCGTGCCACAGGGTGACGGTCTGCTGGTACCGGATGCCGTCCACCGTGCCGTGGCTGACCAGCCGTTCGCCGAGCGGGCCGGTCTCCCGGCGGGTCACCGCCGTGGTCCCGCCCGAGCCGAGCACCGGGCCCTTGGGGAGCAGGTGCCAGGGGCCCTCGCCGAAGTCGGGGTGCTGCGGGTACTCCTGGTAGACCCGCAGCTCGTTGCCGAGCCGGCCGGTCCGCAGCAACTCCCGTCCGGAGCCGAGGTCCTGAATGCTGCTCAGTGCGCCGCCCCGGGCCGGGTCGGCGGTGACCCGGTAGCGCCCGTTGGCGGCGGTGACGCCGTCGGCGGCCGTCCAGAGCGCCTCGGGGGTGCCGACCACGGCCCGCCAGCTGCGCCAGCCGAGGGCGGGCACGGCGTCGGCGTGGAAGTACAGGGTGCCCCGGTCCACCGCGCAGGGCACCGGGGCGCCGGTGTCGTCGACGATCCGGACCGCCGCCGGGGCACCCTCGGGGAGCCGGACGGCGACCGGACCCGAGCGCGCGAAGGAGAGCGTGTTGGTGACCAGCACGGCGGTGCCGGGGCCCCGGGTGTCGACGGTGCCGACCAGGGCGTCCAGGGCCCGGTCGCGGACCTCGGCGGCCAGGTCGTGCGCCTCCCGCCAGCCGCCGAGCAGGTCGAGGTAGACCTGGTCGGACTCGGAGCCGGTGATCGCGTCGTGGTGGGCGCCGTAGGCGAGTTGGCGCCAGACCTTGTCGAGCGCCGCCTCGGGGTAGCCGCCGAGCCCCTGCAGGGCGGCCAGGGTGGCGAGCTTCTCGGCGTCCGACGCCGCGACCTCGCCCGCCCGTTGGGCCTGCTTGGTGTCGATGTACGAGACGTCCTTGCCGGTGTAGACCGGGTTCATGTCGCGGGTCTGCGGACTGGGCCGGCGGCCGGTGGCGGCGGACTCGGCCCGGACGGCGGTGAGGAAGTCGCGCGGGGTGCCGCAGACGAACCGGGGCCAGACGTACTTGGCGGCCCAGGAGCGGTGGATCTCGCTGACCCACTTGTTCGGCGGGGTGTAGTCGGTGCCGACCGGCAGCAGCAGGTTCCTGGTCGCGCCGACCGGCTTGAGCTTGCGGTACAGCTCGTACACCGCCTGCTCGGCGGCGGCCAGGTCGGGCGCGGAGTCCATCCACCAGCCGGCCGAGTAGTGGTGCGGCATGAAGTGGGTCAGCACACCCCGGCCCGAGGGCGCGATCCACTCGAACTCGCTCGGGAACTGCATCACGGTGGCGTCGTCCTTGCCCGCCCGGAAGTTCTTCTGGATCGGGCCCCACTGGTGGAACGGGCCCCGGGCCCAGGCACTGCCGGTCAGCCCGGCGTCGGCCAGGTGGCCGGGGAACTGCGGGTCGTGGCCGAACACGTCCAGCTGCCAGGCGGTTTGCGGGTCGCCGCCGAGGATGTCGCGCTGGTACCCGATGCCGTAGACGATGTTGCGGATGGTGGTCTCGGCGCCGGTCAGGTTGGTGTTCGGCTCGTTGTAGGTGCCGCCGACCAGCTCGACCTGCCCGCGCTCCAGCAGCGCCCGCAACTGGGCCCGCCGCTCCGGGTGCTGGTCGAAGTAGGGCTTGAGGTAGTCGACCTCGGCCAGCACGAACCGGTACACCGGGTCGCGCAGCGCCAGCTCCAGGTGGGCGTCCACCAGGGCGAAGCCGTTCCGCTCCCAGAGTGGCCGGGTGGTGGCGTCGCCGGAGAGCAGCTCCCAGGGCGAGGTGTAGGCGGCCTGGGTGTTCCACCAGACCGGGTCGTAGTGGAAGTGCGAGACCAGGTACATCGTCCAGCCGGGCTCGGCGACCAGCAGCTCGGCCGCCACCTCGGCCCGGCCCGCGCGGACGGTGACCGGGCGGCGTTCGCCGGGGACGGGGTCGGTGACCCACAACGGGATCTCGACCGCGCCGGTGCCGTCAGCCGCACCCCGAACTCCCGGGCCGGTGACGGTGATTGTTGCCGGTGACCCGTCCAGCACGACCCGCAGGACCTGGCGGGGGTCGGCCTCGCTGCCGGTGAACAGGTCGGTGTTCTCGACGGCGCTGACGGTGACCGGCACGGGGTCTCCTCCTGCTGATCCTGCCCTGATCCAGCCCATGGCACGGCGAACCTAAACCGCTCTAGTTCGGGGTGTCAAGAGACCGTTCCGGTGACCACCTCGGCACCCCATCTGACGTGCTCCCAGCAAGTGTTCTGACCAGCGGGATCGGTAAACCGGTCGATCGGGGGTGCACTATGCTCCGACCAGGTTTTCGACGGGTCGTAGGAGAGGGGGGCGCCCCATGGCAAGACCGACCATCGCGGACATCGCCCGGCAGGCCGGGGTGTCCAAGGGCGCCGTCTCGTTCGCCCTCAACGGGCGGCCCGGGGTCAGCGAGGAGACCCGCCGGCGGATCCTGCGGATCGCCGAGGAGATGAACTGGCGTCCGCACAGCGCCGCCCGCGCGCTCGGCGGCGCCAAGGCCGGGGCGGTCGGCCTGGTGCTGGCCCGCCCGGCCCGCACCATCGGCGTCGAACCGTTCTTCGCCCAACTGCTCTCCGGCCTCCAGGCGGGCCTGTCCGCCAGCTCCACCGCCCTCCAGCTGATGGTGGTCGAGGACACCGCCGCCGAGATCGAGGTCTACCGGCGCTGGTCCTCCGAACACCGGGTGGACGGCTTCGTGGTGGTCGACCTCCAGGTCCGCGACCCGCGGGTCCCGGTGCTGGAGCAGCTCGGTGTGCCCGCCCTGGTGCTCGGCGGCCCCGGCCGGCACGGCACCCTGCCGAGCGTCTGGGCCGACGACCGGGAGGCGATGATCTCCACCGTCGACTACCTGGCCGCGCTCGGCCACCGGCGGATCGCCCACCTGGCCGGTCTGCCCGCCTTCCAGCACACCCAGCGCCGGATCCGCGCCCTGCGCGACAGCGCGAAGCGGCTCGGCCTGACCGAGGCACTCTCGGTCCCCACCGACTTCAGCGACGCCGAGGGCGCGGCGGCCACCCGGGCGCTGCTGACCCGCAGCCGCCGCCCCACCGCGATCATCTACGACAGCGACGTGATGGCGGTGGCCGGGCTCGGCGTCGCGACCGAGATGGGGGTGGCGGTGCCCGGTGAGCTGTCGATCGTCTCCTTCGACGACTCGACCCTCACCCGGATCGTCCACCCGCCGCTCACCGCGCTGTCCCGGGACACCTTCGCCCTCGGCGAGCAGGTCGCCCGGACCATGCTGGCGGCCATCGCCGACCCCGGGGCGGTGCACGACCTGAAGAACCCCACCCCCCGGCTGACCGTCCGGGAGAGCACCGCCGCCCCGCGCCCGGAGTGACGGCGGCGACCGGACCGGGCCTGCTGCCGGCGCGGTAGGTGCCCGGGGCACGTACTGCAGCGGCAGTACGCGCAACTGTCTGCCGGCGAAGGACGACGTGAGCCGCTTCGGCACGAAGGATTGAGGCATCCTGCGGCACCCCCGCCGCCCACCGCCGATCCAGACTGGAGCGCCCTTCTCCGTGGCCACCTTTCTCTACCGGCTCGGCCGGTTCTCGTTCCGGCGGCGACGGTTCGTCGTCCTGCTCTGGGTGGCGCTGCTGGCCGCCTTCGCGTTCGCCGCGGCCAAGGCGCCCGCCGCCGAGGACGACGGCTTCGCAATGCCGGGAACCCAGTCGCAGCAGGCTTTCGACCTGCTCAACGAGCGCTTCCCCGGGGCCAGTTCGGACGGCGCCGACGCCAGGATCGTGTTCGTCGCCCCCCAGGGGCAGCAGATCACCGCGACCGCCAACAAGGCCGCGGTCGAGCAGGTGGTCGGCCGGCTGACCGGCAGCGCGCAGGTCAAGAGCGTGCTCGACCCGTTCGTCACGCACGCCGTCAGCAAGGACGGCAGCACCGCCTACGCCACCGTCTCCTACGACGCGAAGAGCACCGAACTCGCCGGGAGCACCACCGACACCCTCAAGGACGCCGTCAGGAGCGGCCAGGACGCGGGCCTGACCGTCGAGCTCGGCGGCACGGCGCTGCAGGCCGGGCCCGAGGCGGGCGGCGTCACCGAGCTGGTCGGCATCGCCGCCGCCGCGGTGGTGCTGCTGATCACCTTCGGCTCGCTGGCGGCCGCCGGGCTGCCGCTGCTCACCGCGCTGATCGGCATCGGGGTCGGCGTGACCGCGATCGTCGCGATCGGCATGTCCAGCACCACCACCACACTGGCGCTGATGCTCGGCCTCGCGGTCGGCATCGACTACGCGCTCTTCATCGTCTCCCGCTACCGGACCGAACGGGCCGACGGCCACCGACCCGAGGAGGCGGTCGGCCGGGCGGTCGGTACGGCCGGCTCGGCGGTGGTCTTCGCCGGGCTGACCGTCTTCATCGCGCTGGCCGGGCTCTCCGTGGTCGGCATCCCCGCCCTGACCAGCATGGGCATGGCGGCGGCGGGCACCGTCCTGGTCGCCGTGGTGATCGCGCTGACCCTGCTGCCCGCACTGCTCGGCTTCTTCCAGAAGGCCGTCCTGCCCCGGGCCGCCCGGCGATCCAAGGCCACCCGGGCCGCCACCACCACCGCCACCGCCACCGCCAAGCCGAACGGCGGCACCCGCTGGGCCCGGTTCGTGACGCGCCGTCCGGTCGCGGTCCTGGTGTTCGGCGTGCTCGGGCTCGGCGTGCTCGCCGTACCGGCGCTCTCGCTCGACCTCGGGATGCCGGGCGCCGAGTCGCAGCCCACCTCCTCCACCCAGCGCCGGGCCTACGACGCCCTGGCCGACGGCTTCGGCCCCGGCTTCAACGGGCCGCTCACCGTGGTGGTGGACGCCAAGGGCGCCGCCGACCCGAAGGGCGCCGTCACCGAGGCGGCCCGGCAACTGGCCGCCACCGAGGGCGTGGTGTCCGTCTCGCCGGCCGCCTTCAACCCGGCCGGGGACACCGCGCTGCTCACCGCCGTGCCCGCCACCGGCCCGAGCACCACCGACACCAAGGACCTGGTGCACACCATCCGGGGCGAGGCCGCCGGGCTGCGCGCCGACACCGGCGCGACCGTCCTGGTCACCGGCACCACCGCGGTGAACATCGACATCTCGCAGAAGGTCTCCGACGCGCTGCTGCCCTACCTGGCGCTGGTGGTCGGCCTGGCCGTGCTGCTGCTGATGGTGGTGTTCCGCTCGGTGCTGGTCCCGCTCAAGGCGGCGCTCGGCTTCCTGCTCTCGGTCGCGGCGGCGTTCGGCGTGATCGTCGCGGTCTTCCAGTGGGGCTGGCTGGCCGGCCTGCTGGGGGTCGAGCAGACCGGGCCGGTGATGAGCATGATGCCGATCTTCCTGATCGGCGTGGTGTTCGGCCTGGCGATGGACTACGAGGTCTTCCTGGTGACCCGGATGCGCGAGGCGTACGTGCACGGCGAGCGGCCCACCCAGGCGATCGTCACCGGCTTCCGGCACAGCGCCCGGGTGGTGGTGGCCGCCGCCGTCATCATGATCGCGGTGTTCTCCGGCTTCATCGGGATGAGCGAGTCGATGATCAAGATGATGGGGCTCGGCCTGGCCTCGGCCGTCTTCCTGGACGCCTTCGTGGTCCGGATGACCATCGTCCCTGCGGTGCTCGCGCTGCTCGGTGACCGGGCCTGGTGGCTGCCGAAGTGGCTGGACCGGGTCATTCCCCGGGTGGACGTGGAGGGCGAGTCGCTGAGCGGCACCGCACCCGCACCGACCCCGGCTCCCGCCCCGGCCGAACGTCCGACCGAACGTCCGACCGTCCACGTCTGACGGACCGTGGGAGGCCGCCGCCGAACCCGGCGGCGGCCTCCCGATGTCGCTGTCCGACCCGGGACCCCGGGTCGGCGATCATGGACGAAGCCGACCGGAGGGAGACCGCATGATCATCGCCTGGCGCCCGTGGCTCCGCCGGCACCCCCGCACCGTCGACGTGACGCTGGCGGTGGTGCTGTGGGGCCTCGCCCTGCTGGCCAGCAGCATGGCCGTCGCCGAGCCCCGGATCGTCCGGGCCCCGTCGCCCGCCGTCGCGCTGATCGCCGCCGCCGCCTCGGTCGCCCTGCTCCGGCACCGCACCCACCCGCACGCCGTGGTGGCGGTGACCACCGCCTGCGGTGCCGCGATCAGCGTGCTCGCCGACCCGATCGGCTTCCAGCCCTCGCCGTTCACCTCCGGCGCCGCCCTGGCCGCCCTCTACTCGATGGCGATGCGGACCGACCGCCGGACGTCCATGCTGTACACCGTCGCGGTGGCCGGCCTCCTGTTCGCCGCCTCCGTGCTCCCCGGCTCCGGCTCGATCCTGACCGCCAACCGGATCGGGCTGGTCGCCTGGATCCTGCTCTCCGGCGCCATCGCCGACTCGGTCCGCAGCCGCCGCGACTACGTGGCCGCTGTCGAGGCCCGGGCCGAACTCGCCGAGCGCACCCGGGAGGACGAGGCCCAGCGCCGGGTCGGCGAGGAGCGGATGCGGATCGCCCGCGAGCTGCACGACATCGTCGCGCACCACATCGCGCTGGCCCACGCCCAGGCGGCCACCGCCGCCTACCTGCTGCGCAGCAAGCCCGAACAGGCCCAGCAGATGCTGGACGGCCTGGCCGGCACCACCTCCGCCGCGCTGCGCGAGCTCAAGGCCACGGTCGGCCTGCTGCGCCGTTCGGACGACCCCGAGGCCCCGTTGGAGCCCGCCCCCGGGCTGGCCCAACTCCCGGATCTGCTGGCCGCGTTCGAGGGCGCCGGGCTGACCGTGTCGGTGCACAGGTCGGGCGAGCAGCGCCCGCTCTCCCCCGGTGTGGACCTGACGGCCTATCGGATCGTCCAGGAGGCGCTGACCAACGTGACCAAGCACGCGGGCACCTCGACCGCCTCGGTCCGGCTGGCCTACACCCGGCGGCTGCTGACCGTGACCGTCGCCGACGACGGCCGCCCGGCCGCGCCGGCCGGCACCCCGGGTTACGGTCTGATCGGCATGCGGGAACGGGCCCAGTCGGTCGGCGGCCGCCTGCTGGCCGGCCGCGGCTCGGACGGCGGCTTCGAGGTCACCACCGAACTGCCGCTGGAGACCGGCGAGTCCGAGCCCGACCCGGGCGACGGGGAGCACGAGGAGAGGACCGCACGGTGACCATCCGGGTACTGCTGGCCGACGACCAGGCCCTGCTGGCCGGGACCTTCCGGCTGCTGATCGAGTCCTGCGCCGACATGGCCGTGGTCGGCGTCGCGGGCGACGGCCGGGCGGCGGTCGAACTGGCCCGGGAGACCAGCCCCGACGTGGTGGTGATGGACATCCGGATGCCGGTGCTGGACGGCCTGGCCGCCACCGAGGAGATCTGCCGCGACCCGGCCCTCACCGGCACCCGGGTGCTGATCCTGACCACCTTCGAGATCGACGCGTACGTGGCCCGGGCCCTGCGCGCGGGCGCCAGCGGCTTCCTCGGCAAGGACGTCGGCCCCGAGGAACTCCTCGGCGCCATCCGCACGGTGGCCGCCGGGGACACCCTGCTCTCCCCCACCGCCACCCGGGCCCTGATCGACCGCTTCCTGGCCCACCCCGACACCGACCCCGCCACCCCGCCGCCCGCCCTCGACGTCCTCACCGCCCGAGAGCGCGAGGTGATGACCCAGGTGGCCGAGGGCCTGTCGAACGACGAGATCGCCGAGCGGATGTACGTCAGCCCGCTGACCGTCCGCACCCACGTGCAACGCACCATGACCAAGCTCGGCGCCCGCCACCGCGCCCAACTGGTCGCCATCGCCTACCGGTCCGGCCTGGTCCGGGTGGACCCGCCGGCCGAACCACCCCGCTGACCCACGGCCTCGGCCGAGCTGTGCGGATGCCCGCACGGACCTAGCCGGGCCGGAGCCGCCAGAGCGGCGGACGGTGGCGCCCGGCCGCCCGCAGTGCGGTCCGCAGCAGGGTGGATCCGGCGCTGGTCAGGGCGAGTTCCTCGGTGATCCGGCGGGTGGTGACGTACTCGACACCGGTGGCCGCCGTACCGGCCGCCCAAGTGGCGAAGCGCTCCCCCGGGTCGCCGTCGGCGGCCCGCACGGCGGGCGGCTCCGGGGTCAGCGCCCTGGCGCGGTCGCGTTCGCGGGCGATCTCGGAGAAGCCGCAGACCGCCACGCTCGCCGCCTCGGCCTGTGCCAGGTCGGTACTGCCCGCCAACGCCCGGGCCAGCGGGTTGAGTTCGAGCGCCCGGGCCAGGGGGAGCCGGTGCACGCCCGCGCTGCCGGGGCCCAGCAGGACCGGCTGCGGGGCGTCGCGGGTGCCGCAGACCCCGCGCACTCCCCGGGCCGCCGCCACCAGCAGGGCGCTCGCCTCGGACGGGTGCCAGTCGAAGACCCCGTCCACGACGGCGGTGTGGCGGTCCGTCAGGGCGAACGCGGGGGCGCCCAGCCGGGGCAGCAGCACCGCCTCCGGCACCTCCGAGTCCAGCCCGGGCCCGGCCACGTACACCGTCGTCGGCAGGCCCGCCGCCGCGCAGCCGGCCAGCGCCAGGGCGTCCCCGAGCGGGCTGCGCAGGGTCGGTTCGGTGCCGTCGGCGACCACGTCACCGCCCACGTCGACCACGTCCACCCGGTCGGCGCCGCAGTACCGCGCCGCCGTGCGGATCTGCCGGGCCAGCCCCTCCGCACCCTCGTACGGGTCCAACAGGCCCAGCTCAGGCCCCAGTTCGCCCGCCAGCCGGGGCAGCAGCGACCCGGCCGGCGGCCTGGGAGCGGACTGTGGCGTGACCAGGTGCAGGCCGGGCCCGGCCGCCACGGTGCCGATGAAGTCGGCGGGCCGCCGGGGGCCGGGGACGGGGTCCACCACCAGCCGCTCCCAGGCGTAGGTCAGCACCAGCGCCGGGGCGCCCGCACCGTACAGCGCGGCGTGCACCAGCGAGGTCGCGATGGCGTCGCCGCCACCGCCCGCGGCGATCAGAAGTCGCTTCATGCCCAACAGAGTTACCGCACCTCAGGGCACATCTCCAAGCCCCGCCCCCGGCGATAACAGCCACGGCCGAACGGCACAAGGCGCGGAACGTTCCAAGCGCCCGGCTCCCCGAGGAGCGCAGTTCTGATGTTCACCCCATCAACACAACTGACGCCTCGTCAATAGCTTTACGTACAAGCGCGATCGACAGTTCGGCACCATCGAGTCCAGCCGAGAGGACACCCCGGGCCCATGGCCGCACCAGTCCCAGTCCAGCTGACCCCGTCCGCGCCGGAGGAACCGGCCACCCCCTACCGGCAGTACGTGTACGCCTACCCGCACCAGAAGGCCTACCGGCTGCTGACGGACCGTCCCCTGCTGCGGGACGTCTGGGCGAACGAGCGGCTCGACGCGCTCTCGCTCTACGTGCACATCCCGTTCTGCGAGATGCGCTGCGGCTTCTGCAACCTCTTCACCCGCACCGGTGCCCCCGAGGACGTCACCCGGGCGTTCCTCGGCACCCTGGAACGCCAGGCCACCGCCACCCGGGAGGCGCTGGAGGCCAAGGGCGACCCGGTCCGCTTCACCCTCGCGGCCTTCGGCGGCGGCACCCCCACCTATCTGACGGCCGACGAACTGACCAGGCTCTGCGACATCTGCGAGCACGTGATGGGTGCCGACCTCAAGGTGCTGCCCTGGTCGGTGGAGACCTCACCGACCACCGCCACCGCCGACCGGCTGGCCGTGCTCGCCGAGCGCGGGGCCACCCGGCTGAGCATCGGCGTGCAGAGCTTCGTCGACGAGGAGGCCAGGGCCGCCGTCCGGCCGCAGAGACGCCAGGAGGTGGAGGAGGCACTCGCCCGGCTGAAGGAGGCGGCCTTCCCGATCCTCAACATCGACCTGATCTACGGCATCGACGGCCAGACCGAGCAGTCCTTCCGGGTCTCGCTGGACGCCGCGCTGAGCTGGGAGCCGGAGGAGATCTACCTCTACCCGCTGTACGTCCGCCCGTTGACCGGCCTGATGGCCCGGCACGACAAGGACGGCAGGCTCTGGGACGAGCAGCGCCTGCGGCTCTACCGGTACGGCCGCGACCACCTGTTGGCGGCCGGCTACCGGCAGACCTCGATGCGGGTCTTCCAGCGGATCGGCACCGCCGCCGTGGAGCTCTCCGACCTCGCGGGCATCAGCGAGTACAACCAGCAGGCCGGCATGGTCGGACTCGGCGTCGGCGCCCGCTCGTTCACCACCGACCTGCACTACACCACCGACTACGCGGTCGCCGTGCCGGAGGTGCGCCGGATCATCGACGACTACATCGCCACCCCCACCGAGGAGTTCCGGCGGGCCCAGTGGGCGTTCCGGATGGACCAGGACGAGCGGCGCCGGATGTTCGTCCTGCAGGCCCTGCTGGAGTGGAGCGGGCTGCGCACCGACGCCTACCGCCGGCGGTTCGGCACCCGGCCGGAGGCCGACTTCCCGGCCGAGTTCGCCACCCTCGCCGAGCGCGGCTGGCTGGCCGGCGGCGCCGGCGAGTCGCTGCTGCTCACGGCGGAGGGGATGGCCTGGGCCGACGCGATCGGCCCGCTGTTCTTCTCCGCCCGGGTGAACGACGCGATGAACTCGTACCAGGAGCGCTGACCCCGGCTCAGTCGGCCGTCCGGCGCCGGAGGGCCGCCGCCGCCCGCCGGGTCGACCGGGCCCGGAGCAGGCGGCCCTCCCCGCCGAGGTACCAGGTGAGCCAGGTCAACGACTCGGCGAGGGACACCAGTTGGCTCCTCGGGTGCGGATCGGGGAGCCGGCCGATCAGTCGCAGGGCCTCGTCGACGACGGCGGGCACCTCGGCGTGCCGCTCCAGCTTGGCCAGGCGCAGCGCGAGGTTGGTGGTGGCGTGGGTGAGGCCCGACGGGTCGTCCCGCTCCGTCCCGGGCACCCGGCGCATCAGGCCGACGGCCTCGCGGCTGGCGGCGAGCGCCTCCTCGTGCTGCTCGGCATCGGCGTACCGGATGCTGAGGTTGTTCAGCGCGCGGGCCAGTTCGAGCACCAGCAGGACCTGCTCCGTGGCAGCTGCCTCGCGGTGGTGCGCCACGGACTCCTCGGCGGCCCGCAGCGACTCCCGGTGGCGGCCGAGCGCGGCCAGTCGGGTGCCCAGCGAGTCGAGGGAGTTCGCCAGCAGGATCCGGACGGTCCGGGGGTCGGCTCCACCACCGCCGCCGAGCCGCCTGCGGTACACCGCCACCGCCTCGGCGATCGGGACGACCGCCTCGGCCGGTCGGCCCAGCCAGGCCAGCACCAGGCCCAGATCGTGCAGGAAGGCGGCGAGCCGGAGTTCCGCCCTCGGGTCGACCGCCGCGTGCGGCCGGACCGTCCGCACGGCGTCGCGGATCAACGGAAGGGCGCGGTGCAGGTCACCGGCGTCGGCCAGCCGCATGCCCCGGCCGGCGAGTTCCTCGCCCCGGACGAGATCTTCCTGATCGGGCATGCCGCGTCCCCCGTGGTCGGCTTCCTGGTGCCGTGCCCGGCACTGGCTCACTCTGCCGGGGACGGCTCCGGGAGTACGCCCGGTTCCCGGCCGGACGGCACCGCCGGGGTCCGGCGGCGCGGCCAGGAGACCAGCACCAACCCACCGAGCAGCAGGGCCGCTCCGCAGCCGCCCGCCACCCCGAGCCGTTCGCCGAGCAGGGCGAGCCCGAGCAGCGTCGCGACCAGCGGCTCGGTCAGGCTCAGGGTGCCGACGGTGGCGGCGCTCAGCCGGCCGACGCCCCGGGTGAAGAGCAGGTAGCCGAGCGCGGTGGTCCCGAGCGCGAGCCAGCCGATCAGCAGCAGGCTGCCCGGTTCGGCGAGGTGCCGCGGTGCCGCCGGCAGCCCGGGTGAGACCAGAACTCCCGCGCACAGCACGCTGATCGGCGCGGCGGCGGCGGTGTCCGCACCGCGCTCCGCGAGCCGGCCGGTGACCGCGATGTAGCTTCCGAAGCTGGCCCCCGCGCCGACCGCGAGCAGCACGCCCGCCACGGAGGCCCGGTCCGTCTCGCCCGGCAGGAGCAGCAGCGCGATCCCGGCCACCGCACCGGCGGTGCCGACACCCCAGCGGGCGCCGAGCCGCTCCCCGGCCGGCCGACGGGCCGTCAGCCCCGCCACCACCGGGACGGTCCCGAACGCCACCGCCGTGGCCACCGCCGCCCCGGAGCGGTCGACCGCCTCCAGGAAGCAGACCTGGAAGGCGGCGGTCACCAGCACCCCGACCACCATGGCGCCACGCACCCCGGGCCGCCAGAGCGTCCGGAGTCCGGCCCGCCGTACGGTGAACAGGGCCAGCACCGCACCGCCGAGCAACATCCGGCAGGCCCCGAGCGCGACCGGCGCGACCTCGGTGTCCGCGAGCACCTGCGCGGGCCCGACCGTCCCCCAGAGCACCGCGGCCGCCAGCACCGGCCACACCCCGCTGCCCGCCGCCGTACGTCCGCCCGCCACGTGCCCTCATCCCGCCAGGCCGGGGTGCGGGCCGCGCCTCGGCCCACGGAACGGCGGGCCGCCCGGCGACACCCGATGCCCGAACGCTAACGGGGTGTCAGAACGGGCGGCCATCGCACGAGTCCACCAATCCGAGCCGTCGGGCGGTCGCCCGTCCCGTAGGTTCGCACCAGCTCCGGGGGCGCATCGCTCTCAGTCCACCACGAACAGCCGGGCGCCCTCCGTCGTGCTGGAGCGGTGCGCCAGGGTGTCGTCGCCGACCTGGTAGCTGGTGCCCGCCGTGAGCGTGACCACCTCGCCGTTGCCCAGCTCGGTGGTCAAGGTGCCTTCGAGGACCAGCAGGATGTGTCCCCGGTCGCACCAGTGGTCGGCCAGGTAGCCCGGGCTGTACTCCACCATCCGGACCCGGACGGCCCCGAACTCCCTGGTCCGCCAGGTCGCGACGCCGGTCTCGCCCGGGTGCTCGGTGGCCGCGACCTGCGACCAGTCGGTGGTGCCGAACGGAATGTCGATCATGTCCATCCCGGCAGCGTAGCCGTCCCGCCCCGGGAGCGGGACGGCCGCGCCCTCGCTACGGCGCCTTGACGTCGGCCTGGCGGCCGCTCTTCAGCAGGCAGTCCCGGAACTCGTACCACGGCGTGACGCCCGTCCAGCGGAGGAAGCCCGAATCCCCGGTGCCGGCCGTCATGTTGATGAACCGGCAGCCGTCGTAGAGCAGCTTGCCCATGGTCATCGCGGTCGGCGCGATCACCTGGTGCGAGCCCATCAGGATGCAGTCCTGGTAGCGCACCATCGGCCCGCGCGACGGGGTGACCGTGTCGAAGCGGTACAGGTGGGTGACCGCGGTCGGCGCCCAGGGCTGGTACGAGTTGGCGGTGTCGTCACAGGAGACGAAGGTGACCGTGCCCTTGTACCAGGCCGAGTCGATCAGCTTGTGCCCGACGCCCCGCAGCTCGAACCGGATGCCCTGCACCAGCAGCCGCATCACCGAGTCGGCACGGGAGTTGGCCGCCGCACCGAGCTTGAAGATCGTCCCGGTCGAGGTGCCGTCGGTGATGATGTAGGAGCCGCCGATGAAGTTCATCGACCCGCCGCGCTCGTTCCGCACGAAGATGCCGGACTTGAACTCGACCTTGCAGTCCCGGAACCAGTAGTTCAGGAACTGGTCCTGCTGGGAGACCGCGGGCGTCATGCCCATCACCAGGAAGGCGTCGGTGTAGGAGCCGCTGATCTGACAGTGGTCCCAGCCCATCTCGCTGTTCAGGTTGGCGGCGGCCGGCCCGTCCAGGCCGATGCCGACCTTCCAGCTCCCGCGCCACTCGACGTCGGTGTACCAGGTGTCCTGGACCCCGTAGGTGGTCGAGGACTTGGCGATGTTGAAGGTGGCGGTCTCGTCCAGGCTGTCGAAGGTCAGCCCGCTGATCCGGATGTTCCGGTACCGCTGGTCGTTGGTCCAGAGCACGGTGTCCTGGACCGTCGGCGCGTACGTGATCCGGGTCAGCCGCTTGCCGTACCCGACGATCGCGATGCCGTCCACGACCTTCTTCGCGGTCTCGCCGCTGACGTTCGGCAGCAGCGAATCCGGCTGCTTCAGCAGGTAGTTGCCCGGCGGGATCAACAGCACCTTGGTCGGCGTCGGCCCGCCCACCGGGCCGACCTGCTCACCGGCCAGCAGCTCGTCCGCCGCCGCCCGGAACGCCGCGTCACTGGCCGTCCGCCCCGTCGGGTCGGCCCCCTTCGCCAGCACGTTCACCACATAGGCGTCCACCCCGGCCGCCGTGACCGCCGCCGCACTCCCCCCACCCAGCGCCAGGCTGCCCGCGATGGCGCCCACCCCCGTGAAACCGGCGAGCAGCGCCCGGCGGCCGGGCCGCGCCGCCGCCTCGTCCTCGTGCGCCGAACTGTCGTCGTTCGTTCGTGCCGTGTACCTGGACAACGTGCTCCCCCTCGTGACGGATCTTCTCAGAGCAGCATGATCATCTGTCATGCCCCTCCGCTGCCACAAGCCCCGGCCGCCGGGCGGGCGGGTTCCGACGCCCTCCGGCGGGGGAGGATCCCCGGTGCTCCGCCCCATCCGCCTTCGAGCTCCCGGGAGTTGGCCCATGCACCGTCGTACGTTTCCCGTCGTCCTGGCCCTGCTGACGGTCCTCGGGGTGGCCGGTCCCGCCCTCCCCGCGCAGGCGAGCGGGCCGGTGCCGGCGGTCGGGGCCGGGCCGAATCCGGTGATCTTCGTGCACGGGCGGAACGCGGGCCCGGGGGTCTGGGGCAGCATGACCGCCGACTTCCGGGCGCACGGCTTCCCCGCCGACCGGCTGTTCACCTGGTCGTACGACACCAGCCGGTCCACCAACGAGGTGCTGGCCGGTCAACTGGCCTCGTACGTCGAGCAGGTGCGGCAGCAGACCGGGGCCGCGCAGGTCGACCTGGTCGCCCACAGTCTGGGCAGCCTGCCGACCCGCTGGTACGTCAAGTTCGGCGACGGCGGCCGGACGGTGGCCCACTGGGTCTCGCTGGCCGGCCCCAACCACGGCACCACGCTCGGCTACCTCTGCGCTCTCTGGGACCAGGGCTGCCGGGACATGACGCCCAACTCCTATGTGGTCGGTCACCTCAACCAGGACGACGAGACGCCCGGCAACACCCGCTACACCACCGTCCGCTCCTCCTGCGACGAGCAGATCGCCCCCACCGGCAGCACCGCGCTCGCCGGGGCCGTCAACCTGGAGTCGGCCTGCCTCAAGCACAACGACCTGCTGACCGACCCGGCCGTGGCCGCCGCCGTGCGCACGGCACTGACGTCGCCCTGAGCCGGACCGATCACCGGCGGGTCACGGGGTCAGGGTCCAGTCCACCACCGACAGGGTGACCATCGACAGCAGGGTCGAGCAGAGCACCGCGTTGCGCGGCAGGACGGTGCTCAGGCCGTACTCCCGGGCGAACACGAACACGTTCTGGGCGGTGGGCAGCGCCGAGCAGAGCACCACCGCGAGCAGCTGACGGTCGCTCAGCTCCAGCAGGCCGCCCACCGCGAGGGCGACCAGCGGCTGTATCAGGTTCTTGGTGAGCACCACGACCCCGACCTCGGCGCGCCGCGAGCTGCCCGTGGTGGCCGGGCGTCCGTGCAGCGACAGGCCGAGGGTGATCAGCGCGGTGGGGACACCGGCGCCGCCGAGCAGCGAGCAGGAGTGGGCGAGCGCCGTCGGCAGCTGCCAGCCGAGGGCGGAGCAGCCCGCACCCAGGGCCGAGGCCAGGATGACCGGGTTGCGCAGCGGCATGCCCAGCAGCCGGGACAGCCGGCGGCCCGGCCCCGCGCCCGCTCCCCCGCCGCCGGTGCCGAGGTCCAGCGCGGTCAGGATCACCGGCGTGACCAGCAGCACCTGGAAGAGCAGCACCGGCCCGATGAACGAGGCGTCACCCAGCACCTGGACGGCGACCGGGATGCCGAGGTTGGCGGAGTTCACGTACCCGGCCGCCATCGCACTGATCGCCCGGTCGGCCGGACGCCGGTCGAAGAGCCACCGGGCGGCCGCCCAGCCGAGCAGCGAGGCCACCAGGGTGCCGGCCGCGAAGGCCGGCACCGAGGGGTTGGCGAAGCTCCCGAGCGGGGCCCCGGCCAGCATGGTGAACAGCGCGGCGGGCATGGCGACGTGGAAGACGAAGCGGCCGAGCACCGCCTCGGCCTGCTCGCCCAGCAGCCCGGTCCGCCCGACCAGGTAGCCGACGGCGGTCAACGCCCAGATCGGCACGAAACTCGACAGCAGAGGTTCCAGGGTCACGAGGCACCATCATCACCCCTGGTCCGGAAGCCGCCCCAGGGGGCCGGGGGCTCCGCCTCGCGGGCCGGCGGGCCCGGGCTCCCGGCACCACCCGGTCGGATCCGCAGCACGGACGCCGGTTCCGCACCGCAGGACGGCACTTCGTGCGGGATCCGCTGGACCGGCCGAGCCGCCGCTGTACGATCACTTGCCCATGGACGTGAACGAAGCAGCCGAGACCGTCGACGTCCCACCCGGGCAGGTCACCCTCTCGGACCGGCGCACCCAACGGAGTTGGTCGGCCGAGCTCGGGCCGTACCGGCTGGCGCCGCACCCGGTGACCCAGGAGCAGTACGCCCGGGTCACCGGCCTGCGGCCGAGCACCGCGCAGGGCGACCGGCTCCCGGTCGAGGGCGTCTCCTGGCAGGACGCGGTCCGGTTCTGCAACGCCTGGTCCGCGCAGCAGGGGCTGACGCCCGCCTACCGCCTGCACCAGGACGCCGGGACCGTCGAGTGGGACACCTCCGCCGACGGCTACCGGCTGCCCACCGAGGCCGAGTGGGAGCACGCCTGCCGGGCCGGCACCACCGAGGCCAGGTACGGCCCGCTCGACGAGATCGCCTGGCACCGGGGCAACTCGGCCGAGCGGATCCACCCCGTGGGCGGACGGCAGCCCAACTCCTGGGGTCTGTACGACATGTTGGGCAACGTCTGGGAGTGGTGCTGGGACGTCTACGACGCCGAGGTCTACGGCAGCTACCGGGTGCTGCGCGGCGGCGGCTGGTTCGACGAGCGGTGGAGCTGCCGCGCCTCGGTCCGCCGCCGCAGCCACCCCACCTTCCGGATCGACGACGTCGGCTTCCGAGTGGCCCGCTCCGGCCACGGCCTGCCGGTCCCCGACCATGGACTGTCCGACCCAGGGTTTAGATTGCACGGATGACCGAAACACCGAGCGGGTACGAGCGCATCAGGCCGAAGCAGTTCCACCAGACCGTCGGCCTGGCCGACTGGCGCGTCCTCGGCGAGGGGGCCTGCGCGTACTTCCGGACCGGATCGCTCGCCGCCGGTGCCCGCCTCGCGCTGGCGATCAGCGAGTTGCCCGGTCTCGGGGACGACGCTCCCGATCTGGACGTGCGGCCCGAGGGCGTGACGGTGCGGCTGATCACGGTCGCCGAGGACTACTACGGGCTGACCGAGCATCACCTGGAGCTGGCCCGGCAGATCTCGGCGGCGGCGCGGGCGCTGGACCTCCCGGCCGACCCGACGGCGGTGCAGACCGTCCAGGTCACCGTGGACGCGCTGGCCGGCCCCGCGGTGGTGGCGTTCTGGCGGGCCCTGCTCGGCTACGGGGCCCGGTCCGGCAGCGCCGAGGACCTGATCGACCCGCGCCGCCGTGGGGCACCGTTCTACTTCCAGCGGATGGACGAGCCGCGCCCGCAGCGCAACCGGGTGCACGTGGACGTCTGGGTGCCGTACGACCAGGCCGAGGCGCGGATCGCCGCGGCCCTCGCGGCCGGTGGCCGGCTGGTCAGCGACGCCGACGCCCCGTCCAACTGGGTGCTCGCCGACCCGGAGGGGAACGAAGCCTGCGTCGGTGCGGCCGGCCCGCCCGACGAGGGCTGACGGCTCCGGACACGACAACGGCAGAAGGGGAAACCCACCTCCTGCCACTACCAAGATATAGCGCACGGGGGGCCTTGCGGCAAGGCCCCCCTCGTGCCGCAGAATCGCTGGCCTGAGCCGGTAACCTGCGGAAACGGGAGATTCACCTAGTGCGTGTGCAGTTGTCAGCTGATGACCCTTCGGTGACGTCGGATCGGAGCCGCTGACATGACCTCTCTGACCACCAACGCGTTCGACCTTCCCGACCACCTCGCCGCCAAGGCCGACCCGGCCCTCACCGGCCGGGACGAGCGGCACTTCGCCGCCGTCGCGGAGAGTCTCGACCAGGCCGTCGCCGAACTCTCCGAGCTCCTCGACGCCGCCCGCCGGGCGCCCGGCGGCCTCGGCCGGGAGGCGATGGACCGCGACGTGGAGATCCACCGGCTGACCGGCCGGCTGCGCGCGCTGCGCCGCTTCGGCCTGGACCTGTGCCTCGGCCACGTGGTCGGCGCGGACAGCCCCGAGCCGGTCTACATCGGCCGGCTCGGGCTCACCGACAGCACCGGCCGCCGGCTGCTGCTCGACTGGCGCTCCCCCGCCGCCGAGCCGTTCTTCGCCGCGACCCACGCCAACCCGATGGGCCTGACCAGCCGCCGCAGGTACCGCTGGACCCGGGGCCGGATCAGCGACTACTGGGACGAGGTGTTCACCGCCGACGGCCTGGAGGGCCACGCCGCGCTGGACGACCAGTCCGCCTTCGTCGCGAGCCTGGGCGGCAACCGGTCGGACCGGATGCGCGACGTGCTCGCCACCATCCAGGCGGACCAGGACGCCATCATCCGGGCGGGCTCCCGGGGCACCCTGGTGGTGGACGGCGGTCCCGGCACCGGCAAGACCGTGGTCGCCCTGCACCGCACCGCCCACCTGCTGTACTCCGACCCCCGCCTCGGCCACCGGCGCGGCGGCGTGCTGTTCGTCGGCCCGCACCAGCCCTACCTGGCCTACGTCGCCGACGTGCTCCCCAGCCTCGGCGAGGAGGGCGTGCAGACCTGCACCGTCCGGGACTTGGTCCCCGAGGGCGCCAAGGCGCCGGTCGAGACCGATCCCGAGGTGGCCCGGATCAAGTCCCGGGCCGAGCTGGTGCGGGCGATCGAACCGGCCGTCGGCATCTACGAGGAGCCGCCCACCCGGGGGATGACGGTGGAGACCCACTGGTCCGACCTCTGGCTGAGCGCCGACGACTGGGCCGCCGCCTTCGAGGCACCTGACCCGGGCACCCCGCACAACGAGGCGCGCGACCAGGTCCTGGAGGAGCTGCTGACCATCCTGCTGGACAAGGACGACAGCGAGGCCCCGCCCGAGCAGCTCCGCCGCTCGCTGCTGCAGAACCGCGAGCTGATCACCACCCTGAACCGCGCCTGGCCGATGATCGAGGCGACCGACCTGGTCGGCGACCTCTGGACGGTACCGGCCTACCTGCGCAAGTGCGCCCCCTCGCTCACCCCGGACGAGGTCCGGCGGTTGCAGCGCGAGGACGCCCAGGCCTGGACGGTGTCCGACCTGCCGCTGCTGGACGCGGCCCGGCAGCGGCTCGGCGACTCGGGTGCCTCCGACCGCAAGCGACGGCACCGGGCCGCGGTGGCGGCCGAACGTGCCCGGCTGGACGACGTGATCGGTCACATCCTGGAGGCCGACGTGGACGGCGACGGCGCGGTGACCATGCTGCGCGGGCAGGACCTGAAGGGCGTGCTGGTCGACGACGACGCACTGCCCGGCGCCGACCGGGAGCCGCTGGCCGGCCCGTTCGCGCACATCGTGGTGGACGAGGCGCAGGAACTGACCGACGCGGAGTGGCAGATGCTGCTGCTCCGCTGCCCCTCCCGGAGCTTCACCATCGTCGGGGACCGGGCCCAGGCCAGGCACGGCTTCACCGAGTCCTGGCCGGAGCGGCTGGAGCGGGTCGGGCTGGACCGGATCGAGGTGTCCGCACTGGGCGTCAACTACCGGACGCCGGAAGAGGTGATGGCCGAGGCCGAGCCGGTGATCCGGTCCGTGCTGCCGGACGCCAACGTGCCGACCTCGATCCGCAGCAGTGGCATCCCCGTCCGGCACGGATCGGTCGGTGAGCTGGACGAGGTGCTGGCCGGCTGGCTGGCCGAGCACGCCGAAGGCGTCGCCTGCGTGATCGGCGACCCGGCCTTCCGCCCGACCGACCGGGTCAGCTCGCTCACCCCGGAGCTGACCAAGGGGCTCGAGTTCGACCTGGTCGTGCTGATCGACCCGGAGACCTTCGGCGACGGGATCGAGGGGGCAGTCGACCGCTACGTCGCGATGACCAGGGCCACCCGGGAGCTGGTCATCCTCACGAGTTCCTGACCCGGTCCGGGGCGTTCGCGGGGGCCTCGGCCCCCGCGAACGACAGCACGGTGCTGTGCATCTGACGCTGCACCACACTCAGCGGGCCGAGGCCGCCCAGCAGGGTGATCAGCCGGTGCACGGCCTCGCCCGTCCGGGCGGCCGGGCCCGGCACCAGGGCGATGGTCCGGGTGTCCAGCGTGAGCCAGTCCGGCCGGACGTCGGTCGGGTCGGTGAGCACCCTCAGCCTGCTCGCGGTCCGCTCGACGGCCGTGCCGAGCAGCCGGCCCGGGCGACCCGAGGGCGACAGGCTCCAGACCTCGTCGGCGGCGGAGCAGAGCGCGACGAGCGTGTCGAGCCGGTCGGCGGACCGGTAGGGCCACTCGTCGGGGTGCTGGCCGCGCAGCGCCGGGAACCGCGCGCGCAGCACCCGCAGGGTCCGGGTGGCGTCCTCGACCACCACCTCGGGCGAGAACACGAAGGACACCCGGTCCGGGTCCAGCCGTTCGAGCTCGGCGGTGATCGCGGGGCCGGGGACGGTGTACAGCCTGTGCCTGTTCTCCGCGCCGTCCAGGTGGTCGAAGGCCGTGGTGGCGGGCCCGATCACCAGCACCGCGTCGCCGCGCCGCAGGAACGCCCGGACGGTGCTGCGGGAGCGCCGCAGGCCGGCCGGCTCCGACCCGCGCGGGACGGGGACGCCGAGTCCGGGCAGCAGGATCCGGCGGGTGGCGACCGTCCGTTCCCACGTGGCGGTGCACCGGGCCGCCACCCGCTGCCCGTCCGGGTCGTCCGCGCGGGCACCCACCGCGAGCCCCACGGTGCCGAGCCGGGGGTCCAGGTAGGCGAACCCGTGCCAGCTGCGGGAGGTGCCGTGGCCGGTCGGCCCGGCCGGGACGGCCCGGGCGTCGTGGCCCTCAGCGCGCAGCGCGGCGGCCACCAGCGCGGCGGCCGGGGCGACGGCCGGACCGTACCCGGGGTGGTCGAACGAAGTCGCCACCAGCAGGTCGCCGTCGGCCGCGCAGGTGTCGCTCCACACGGCCTGCCGTTTGGTCCGGTTCACTCGCTCGCTCCCAGTAGTCGGTCCGGGCCGCGACCGGCCCGCCGACTCAACGACCGGCGGTGGTGCAGGAAACGTTCCTTCCGCCGAAAGTGGGCTTCCCAGGGCCCGGGGCGGACTCACGAGCGGGCCGAGGCGGGAGGCCGCTCCGGTACAGCCCGATCATGCCTTCGTTGTCCTCGCCGGTCCGGATTGCCAGGATGCTGCTGGTGCTCCGGTCGGTGACCGGGATCTTGCCGCAGGACAGCAGCGGCACCTCCCGGTCCTGGCCCGCGGGAGTCCGGTGCGGCGTCAGGTCGGTGACTTCTCCTAAGCTGCGGGGTCTGCCGCCAACTCGAGGGCCTCCTCCGGTCCCGGGTGTGCGGAGGTACGCACGCGCCCACGGCTCGCTCCGGTCCGCCCCGACCGGGCCGGTTGACGGGGCCCGTGATCCGGGTAGTCCTCCGACCGGATGGACGTATCCCCAGCCAACCCCGCGGTCCCGGTGGTCTCACAGATCTCCTGCAGAAGAACCGCGTTGAGCAGGTCCCCCATGTTGCACGGCCCCCACCGACCCCCGGACGGGTGATCAGTCATGGCCGCTTCCCACACTCCGAACCATCATCTGCGCGCCCTGATCGGCGAGACCGGCTGGAGCGGCGAGCAGTTCGCCCGCGAGGTCAACCGGGTCGGCCGGGCCAGCGGCCTGGCGCTGCGCTACGACCGCACCTCGGTGGCGCACTGGCTCAGCGGCTCCAAGCCCGGCCACCCGGTGCCGGCCCTGGTGGCCGAGGTGCTCTCCCGGGCCCTGCGACGGGAGATCACCGTCGAACAGACCCATCTGCTGCGGGTGCCCGGACCGCCGCCCGCGCCCGGCGCCGACCAGGTGTTCACCACCCTGGCCCGGCCGACCTCGGGCCGGGGCCGGCCAGGGCCGGTGTACACCGTGACCGGGCCGGGGGTCGCACCGTACGCGCGGCCGACCGCGACCTGGGGGGCTGGCGCTGCGCCGCAGCACCCGCCCAGTATCGGGACGGAGCACGTCCAGGCGGTCAAGGACCTCTACACGGCGTTCTCCACGATGGAGGAGAACCTCGGCGGCGGCCGGGCCCGGCCGGCTCTGGCCGGCTTCCTGGGCTCCTCGCTCACCACCTGGCTGCACGCTCCCGCACCGCCCCGGATCCGCCGTGCGCTGCTCCGGAACGCCTCCCAACTCGCCTACCTGGCAGGCTTCATGTGCTTCGACGAGCTGAACCACGGGGCCGCCCAGGCGTACTACGGGGCGGCCGCCCGGCTGGCGGCGGAGGCCGCCGACCCGGCGGCGCACGCCGTGGTGCTGCGGGCGCTCAGCGTTCAGGCCCACTACCTCGGGTACCGGGCGCACGCCCTCGACCTGGCCCGGGCGGCGGCCGGGCACCTGTCGGCCCTGACGGTCCGCCAGCAGTCCTTCGTGCTGGGCCAGTACGCGGTGGCGGCGGCCGGCACCGGGGACCGCCGGGCCGCCTTCGCCCATCTCGAGCGGACCAGACAGCTCCTGGAGTCCTCGGACAGCGGGGCCGACGGCTTCGGCCACTACCACTGGGCGGCCTACGCCCACCAGGAGGCCGAGACGCTCGCCACTCTCGGGGACTCCACCGGGGCACTCGCCGCGCTCGGCCGCTCACTGCGCGAACGCCCGGCCGCCGAGCGCCGGGCCAGGGCCGTCACCACCGCCCGGGCCGCCGAGCTGTACCTCGACCGGGGGCACCTGGACCGGGCCTGCGCGGCCTGGCAGACCGTCCTCGACGACTGCCAGCACCTCGACTCGGCCCGGCTGCGGGGGGCGGTGGCGGGCATGCGGACCCGGCTCCAGACGCACCGCACCAGCCCGGCAGCCCGAACTCTGCTGGAGCGGGCCCGGGCGCTGGCGGAGGCCACCCGCTCCCGCCAGCGCCCGAGTTGACCGGGCCGGTCAGCTGCCCACCTGGTCGAACCAGCGCACCACCTGGGGCGCGGACCGCAGCGCCGTCCCGTAGTGGTCGACCTCGGCACCCTGGTCCACCACCTGGGCGTGCGCCCCGTGCCGGGCCAGACTCGCGGCACAGGCCGTCGCGTTGCCGATCGGCACGTCCCGGTCACCCGAGGCCGTGTAGATCCGCACCGGCACGGCGGGCTGCCACTCGCAGGCGTCACTGTTCGCCACGGCCACCGCCCGCAGCGCGCCGTGCGGATCGCGGACGTTCGCCAGCCACTCCGGGGTGAGCGCCTCCTCGGGCGAGGCCGGCAGCGACTGCACGATCTCGCTCTCCGGGTGGGAGCCGTCGAAGAGTCCTTCGACGAGCTGGGCGTAGGGCGCGCGGAACACCTCCGCCGGGTCCTGGTACAGCGGGCGCAGCTTGTTCTGGGAGGTCAGGAAGTACGAGAGGTAGAAGACGGCGGTGTGCGGCTCGATCCGGCCGTCCGTGACACCGGGCAGCTCGTTGCCGATGAGGTCGTACGGTCCTGCCATCGGCGCCAGCGCGCGCAGCCGGAACCCGTCGCGGCCACGGGAGAGTTCGCGCCCGAGCGCCATCGCCACCTGGCCGCCCTGGGAGAACCCGGTGGCGTACACGTCCCGGGTGACGGACCGGCCCAGCCGGTCCCCCGCCGTCCGGGCCGCCCGGAGCATGTCGACGGTGGCGGTGACGGCGGAGCGGGTGTCCATGTACGGGTGCGAGCCGGGACCGGCGCCGAGCCCGAGGTAGTCGGGGGCCGCGACCGCGCGGCCCGCGGCGGCGTGCAGGTACGGCGTCAGCCGGTTGTCGCCCGGGGCCCCGGTCGGTGCGCTGTCCCGGTAGACCGTGGTGCCGTGCGTGTCGGAGACCAGGTCGAGGCGGGACGGGCCGCCGCGCGGCAGCACCAGCAGCCCGGTCGCCGTGGTGGGGCGGCCCTTCGGGTCGACGGTGGCGTACGTGAGCCGGTAGGCGCTGACGCCGTGCCGGACGGTCCCGGCGTCGATCCCGCCCGCGGTGAGCGCCTCGACGACCTGGCTCCGGCTGAGCACGTCCAGCGGGGCGATGGCGACCAGGGTGCCCCTGGCGGCCACCGACTGCGTCACGGTGCCGGGCGCCGCGAGGGCCACCGGTGCTGCGGTGACGCCGAGTACGGCGGTGAGGACCATCGCGGCGGCTCCGCGCCGCAACCACTGCTTGTTCCGGTTCTTCGTCATGCACCAGACGCTATTTCGCCGCCCGGCGCACCGACATCCCGCTGCCCACCGGGCCGTGCGGGGGCTACCCCCACCTGACCCGTCGTCAGCGGGGCGGGTACGAACCTGCCGTGGGGCCGCGCCACCAGCGGCGCGAGGCGAGGGCCGCCAGCCCGGCACCGGCGGTGTTGAGCAGGACGTCGTCGACGGAGGACACCCGGTCCAGCCACAGGACGTACTGCGCGGTCTCCACCAGCACCGAGCAGCCCGCCGCGAGGGCCAGCACCCGCGGGACCGACGCGAGGGCCGCGAACCGCAGCGGCCCGAGGAACCCCAGCGCCGCGAACACCAGCAGGTTGCCGACGATCTGCACCGTCGCCGCCGCCGGGGCGCCCGCCAGGATCGTGATCAGGTCCCGCAGCGGCACCAGGCTCACCCGCCGGGGGACGACGCCGACCCCGGAGCCCGGCAGCATGATCATCCACACCCACGGCACCGTCCCGTGGACGATGCCCACCTCGGCCGACGACCTGCGCCACGCCCACCCCGACGCGGCCCCGGCGGCACGCCGACGGCGGGTCAGCGCCCAGGCCACCAGCACGGACACCGGCAGTGCGGCGACCGTGGCGAGGACCACGCCGTTGAACGTCCCCGCCCAGGCGTGCCACCCCGCACCGGGCCGGTGCGACAACCCCTGCCCGACGAAGGCGACGGCCGCCGCACCGAGCAGCACCGCAACGACGAGTACGGCCCGCCGCGTTCGACGCTCCTGGGGTGACGCTGATCCGGTGTGGTCCATGGCTCCGCCGCAGACGGACGAGGACAGGTGAGCCGGCCCACCCCGCCTGTCGTGCGCCGTCGCCGAAGCCTACTTGGCGGCGGATTTAATTCGGTGGGCACTGCCGCACCTGCTCGGCTACGGTGGCGCAGCGGGCGGCTCCGCGGCGTGCTTCCTTCTCCTTTCCTCCGAAAATGACCAGCGCGCCCCCTTTCCGCCCCCCTCTTCTTTCCGTCTGCCTGGGGGATCTCTCCGTATGACCCGAGCCTCATCGGCTCCCGTCGACGTCGACCTCGACCTCGACTCGTTCCTGCTCCGCCGTCGCGGAGCGGTCTGTGTCCCACCCGGTGAGCTGTTGGCAGCCGCCGACCCGTGGAGTCTCCGCGGCCTGGTCGCCCTCGACGCCGACCTGGCCCGTCGCGGATATCTGATGACCGGCCAACTTCGAACCGCGCTGGGGAAGTTGCCGCCGACGCGACTGGCCGCCACCGGAGCCGCGCTGCTCGACCGGATCGACCACAGGCTCGGCTCGGACCGGGAGCACACCCCCCTGTTCCGCCGGTTCCCGGACGCGGTGCCCGACCATGCGCAACTGCTGTACTCGCGGCAGATCCGGGTGTTCCTGCTCAGCCAGCCCCGCCAGCCCTGCGCGCTGTGCGGTCGGGCGGGCTCGGAGTCGGGGGTCGGGGCGCTCGCACCGTGCGCCCACCTGATCTGCGGTGGCTGCTTCGACGGGCTGGCCGCGGCCGACCGGGCGGAACGCTGCCCGCTGTGCGACACGTCGCTCGCTGCGGGGACCTACCTCGGCGAGGACAACCGGGCCGGGCGCAAGGCCGCCGAGGCGTTCGACCTGCAGCAGACCCTGCGTCCGCTGCGGCTGATCGAGCAGGACACGATCACGGCCGTGACGGCCGAGTTCGACCGGTTGCTGGGCCGACGCACGCCGCTTTCGCCGCAGGACCGCGAGGACCTGGCGGCGCTGCTGGCCGTCGCCCCCGAGGACTTGGCCGACCGGCTCCCCGAACGGATCCCGGTCCGGGAGACGAAGGCGACCGTGCTGGCCGCGCTGCTGCGCCGTGACCCGGAGCGCGCGCTGCCGGTCCTGGCCGCCCGGATCGACACCGCGACCGACGTGCTCCGGTTGATCTGGGCCTGGTCCGGTGCCGAACCGGACCTGCTGCCCGCCACCGCACGGGGCCTGCGGCTGCGCAGCCTGCCCCGGCCGTTGCGCCGTCACCTGCTGGCGCTGCTGGACGCGTTGCCCCTGGAATCGCTCGCCGAGGACCTGCGGCGGCACCGCTCCGCCTGGCTCAGGGCGGGCGAGTCGCTGCACCCGTTCGAGCACCGGCAGCGGTACCCCACGGTCGCGGTGGCCTTCGTCCTGCTGCGCGAGAACGACCTGCGGACCCATCCGGTGGGCGCCGAGTTCGCCGAGCCACCGGCCCCGCTGCGCACGGTCACGGTGGCGGAGCGGACCAGGCTGGGCTTCACCGGATTCGCGGGCCGGGTCGAGGGCCGGCTCGCGGTCGGCGACCTCGAGGGTGCCGTCCGCGTGCTCGCCGCCCGTCCGGGTGAGCTCGCCCGCCGCCTGCACCACGTGCTGCGGGTGCACGCCGGCACCGCGCCCGGCAGTCCGCTGCCGGCGGGCCTGGAACGGACGCTGGCCACCGCCTTCCGCCGGGTGGCACCGGGCCCGCTGCTCGGCGCCTACGGGCGGCTGCGCGGCCCGCGCGAAGCGGGTGAACGTCGGCTCTACTTCCCTCGCGGCACGGTGTCGCTGGCGCACGCCAGGGAGGACCACGGCACCGTGGTGCCCGCCGAACTCAGCGCCCCGGTCTGTGCGTTGATCGAAGCGGAGTTGCTGCGCAGGGCGGGCGGCACCCGGTACGACCTGGCGCTGATCGACGAAGGGCTGGTCGACCTGATCGCCCCGTTCGCCGAACGGGCGGCGGCCCGGACCCTGGTCTCGGTACCGCGCGGCAGCCGCCAGCGGCTCCCCTCCGGGGACCGGCTGCGGCTGTTCCTGCACTGGATGCAGCCCGAACACCTGCGGGTGGACCTCGACCTGTCGCTGGCGCTGTACGACGAGAACTGGCGGTTCACCGGCCTCTGCGACTACACCGGCTTGGTGCACGGCGACCGGGCAGCCGTCCACTCGGGGGATTTCGTGTCCGCGCCGCCGCCGGACGGCGCCTCGGAGTTCATCGACCTCGACCTCGCCCGGCTCGCCGCAGGCCGTTCGCGCTACGCGGTGGTGATCGTGTTCAGCTACAACGACATCTCCTTCGATCAACTGCCGGACGCCTTCGCCGGGTTCATCCAGCTCGACGCGGCAACCCCGAGCGGCGGCCACTTCGATCCGCGCGCCGTGCGGCAGCGGCTGGACCTGGCCGGCGACGCCAAGGTCTGCGTTCCGATGATCATCGACCTGGCGGATCGTCAGTACACCTGGACGGACCTCAACACCGGTGCGGACGGCGGCTTCCACAGCGTTCGCCAGCACCAGGAGGAGGTCGGTGCGCTCAGCCGGGACGTGCTCGCCCACTTCTCGCCCGGCAACCGGGCCACCCTGTGGGACCTGGCCTGCGCAACCGCCGCCGCCACCACGACCGAGGTGCTGGTACGCCGCCGGGACGGCGCAGTACTGGCGTTCCACCGGACCGCCGACGAACCGGCCGAGCGGTTCGCCGACCGGCTGCGGACCCTGCGGGCGCCGCACGCCTCGGAGCGAACCGGTCCGGCCGTTCCACCGCTGACCGAACGGCTCGCCGGACGACGGGCGTTCGTGGCTCTGGTGGACGGCGACGTCCCCGCCCCGGAGCACCTGTCCGGCGCCCTCTACCGGCTGTACCCTGGCCCGCTGGACGCCGCGCCGGGTGAACTGCTGCGGCTGACCGCGGGCGACCTGGTCGCCGCCTTCGGCCCCGAGGGCGGGTAGCCCGGCCAGTCGGCGCCCCGGAGTCGGGCCGGTTCCGGTGCGCCCGCCGTTCGGAGCAGGATGCGTGCCCTGGGATGGTGCCGGTCGTTGTGCAGATTCGTCGAGTTCCGTTCGGCGACCGTCCACCACCGAAGGCAGGGATCCTCCTCGTGACCACCATCGACTGGGACCACCCGACCGACCCCAAGCCGGGCAGCTGGCAGTTGGACCACGTGAAGCTGTACGTGGGGTCCAACGGCGCCGAGGGCCGGCACTGGAACGGCACCCAGACCTTGCTGTTGACCACCATCGGCCGCAAGTCCGGCAAGCCGGTGCGTACGCCGCTCATCTACGGTGAGGCGGACGGCGCCTACCTGATCGTCGCCTCCAAGGGCGGCGACCCCGAGCACCCGCTCTGGTACCGCAACCTGCAGGAGCACCCCGAGGTGCGGATCCAGGTCGGGCCGACCGTCCTCCAGGGCACCGCCCGCACCGCCACCGCCGAGGAGCGGGCCGCGTACTGGCCGGTGATGGTGGGTCACTGGTCCGCGTACGACGAGTACCAGACGAAGACGGACCGCGAGATCCCGATCGTCGTCATCGACCCGATCCCCGCTCCCGGGGGCTGACCCGACGTCAGCGCTGCTTCCCGGTGTCCAGGGGCTTCAGGAACCGGCGCTCGTACCGCCTGATGCACCCGGTGGTCCGGGCCAGTTCGAAGGCGGCCAGGCACTCGGGATCGGTGGCGCTGGCGATCCGGTACTGCTCGTACTCGGCGAGGCTGCCGAAGGAGAAGAGCGCGTAGGCGATGTCGCTGTCCCCCTCGCTCGGGAGGAAGTAGCCGTGGTGGTCGCCGCCGAAGCCGTCGACCAGCTTGACCCAGCGCCGTCCGTACTCCTCGAAGTCCGCCAGCTTGTCGGGGTCGATCTCGTACTTCAGGTGCACGGTGATCATGTCGTACTGCCTTCCGGGGTGACTCGGTGGACCGGGTGCCGCGATCCGATCCTCCCCCGCCGGGAAACCTCCGCACCAGCGGCAGGACCGCCTGGGGTGATCGAAATGCCGCCAACCCAACGGGCGGCGTACTCCGATGTGGTGTCGGGGTGCGTCGTCTGTTGGGTTGTGGTGGGGCCGGGGGTCATTTGGGGTCGCGGTTGTAGATGGTGGTGGACCAGCGGTAGCCGAGGGTGGTGAGGGCGAGGGACCAGGTGATGGTGAGCCAGCCGTTGTTGCCGATGTGGGTGCCGAGGAGGAGGCCGCGGAGGGTTTCGGTGGCGGGGGTGAAGGGCTGGTACTGGGCGATGGGTTGGAACCAGCCGGGCATGGAGTGGATGGGGACGAAGGCGGAGGAGATGAGTGGGAGGAAGATGAGGGGGATGGCGTTGTTGCTGGCGGCTTCGGCGTTGGGGCTGACCAGGCCCATGCCGACGGCGATCCAGGTGAGGGCGAGGGCGAAGAGGGTGAGCAGTCCGAGGGCGGCGAGCCATTCGAGGGGGGTGGCGTTGGTGGAGCGGAAGCCGATGGCGGCGCCGACGGCTGCGACGAGGATGACGCTGGCGACGGATTGCAGGACGCTGCCGGTGACGTGTCCGATGAGGACGGAGCCGCGGTGGATGTTCATGGTGCGGAAGCGGGCGATGATGCCTTCGGTCATGTCGTTGGAGACGGAGACGGCGGTGCCGATGGTGGTGCTGCCGATGGTCATCAGGAGCAGGCCGGGGAGGAGGTAGGCGATGTAGTCGGTGCGGTCGGCGCCGCCGATGCCGGTGCTCATGACGTCGCCGAAGACGTAGACGAAGAGCAGGAGCAGCATGACGGGGGTGAGGAGGAGGTTGAGGGTGAGGGAGGGGTAGCGGCGGGCGTGCAGGAGGTTGCGGCGGAGCATGGTGGTGCAGTCGCGCAGGGTGTGGGTGCTCATCGGGTGTTCTCCTTGGCGTGGTCGGTGGTGAGGGCGAAGAAGACGTCGTCGAGGTCGGGGGTGTGGACGGTGAGTTCGTCGGCTTGGATGCCGGCGGCATCGAGGCGGTCGAGGATGGTGCGTAGGTGGTGTTGGGTGCCGTCGCTGGGGAGTTGGAGGGTGAGTGCCTGGTGGTCGGGGGTGGCGTCGGGTAGTGCGGTGGTGGCGTGGTGGTGGGTGGTGGGGTGGGTGAAGCGCAGGCGGATGTGGCCGCCGGGGATGAGGCGTTTGAGTTCGTCGGGGGTGCCTTCGGCGGTGATGGTGGCGTTGTGGAGGAGGGCGATGCGGTCGGCGAGTTGGTCGGCTTCTTCGAGGTATTGGGTGGTGAGCAGGACGGTGGCGCCGTCGGTGACGAGTTGGCGGATGATCTGCCACATGGTGTGGCGGGAGCGGGGGTCCAGGCCGGTGGTGGGTTCGTCGAGGAAGATGATGCTGGGGTTGCCGACGAGGGTCATGGCGATGTCGAGGCGTCGTTTCATGCCGCCGGAGTAGGTGGAGGCGGGTTTGTTCGCGGCGTCGGTGAGGTCGAAGCGCTCCAGTAGTTCGGTGGCGGTGCGGCGTCCTTCGGGGCGGGGGAGGTGGTGGAGGTCGGCCATCAGGAGCATGTTCTCGGTGCCGGTGATGAGGCCGTCGACGGCGGAGAACTGTCCGGTGACGCCGATGGCGGCGCGGATGGCGTGGGGTGCGGTGGCGAGGTCGTGGCCGACGATCTGGGCGTGTCCGGCGTCGGCGGTGATGAGGGTGGAGAGGATCTTCACGGCGGTGGTCTTGCCCGCCCCGTTCGGCCCCAGCAACGCGAACACGGAACCGGCCGGGATGCGCAGGTCGATGCCGTCGAGCACGGTCTTGTCACCGTAGGACTTGCGCAACCCGATCGCCGCTATGGCCAGGTCGGTCATGAGGTGTACTCCTTCGGAAGTGGACGGGCCGTCAGAGGCTGCGAGCGGTGATGTCACCGTGGGCGGTGGTCGCGTGGATGGTCAGGGTGGCGGTGCCGTCGCCGTTCCGGAGCGCGTTGTGGATCCGCCCGTAGGCGGTGCCGGCGTCCAGGGAGGCGGACGTGCCGCGGGCCGCGTCGATCGAGATGTCACCGGCCTGGGTGCGCAGCACGACGGCGCCGGAGGTGGCCTCGGTGATCCGGATGTCACCCTTCGCGGTGCTGATCTCCGCCGGGCCGGTGAGCCGGCCGAGGGTGATGTCGCCGGACTGGACGGTGAGTTGGGCGCTCGCGGCCTCGTCGAGCTTGATCGGGCCCTGGGCGTTCTCCAGGGTGACGTCCCCGAGCCGGCCCACGCCCCGGATCTCGGCGGCGGCGGTCTTCGCCTCGACCCGGGAGCCGGTGGGCAGTTGGACGGTCACCTCGACCGAACCGGAGGCACCGAGGTACTGGTTCTTCGCCGGCTGGACGGTGACCCGCAGGACGCCGTCGCCGTACTCGACCGTGGTCTGCTCCGCCGCCTTCACGTCGCGGCTCTTGGACGCGTCCACTGGGCGGACCTCGACCGTGGTGTCGGCCCGGTCGGCGGCGATGAAACGCACCTGCCCTGCGGGGACGTCGAGGACGGCGGTGATCGGGGCCGGGGTGTCGAACTTCTGCATGACGCTCTCCTTGCTGGCTTCGTTTCCGACATTGGAAAAGCTACGTTGCGTTCGCAGATCTGACAACGCACTCGTTGCGCCAAAACAGCATCACTACAGCTCAATACGGCAAAATCGTTGCAACAGCTCAATTTCTAACGCAACGTCAGCCGATCGGTACGTTGCATTGAATGGAAAATGAACGCTATGCTGACGGCGACAGGAAAAGGCGGAGGGAGATCGCGGTGCCAGGTGGCAGGCTCAGCCAGCAGGAACGTCAGCAGATCGCGTCGGGGGTGGCGGACGGGCTCGCCTACGCGGAGATCGCCCGAGCGCTGGGTCGCCCCACCTCGACGGTCACCCGGGAGGTGATGCGCAACGGCGGCCCCACCTCGTACCGCGCCGACCTGGCCCAGCGCTCCACCGAACGCCGCACCCACCGGCGCAAGCCGGCCACGCCCCGGGGCACCCAGGCGCCCGCGCAGCCGCACGGGCGCGACCCCGAGGCGGTGGCCGAGTACGAGGAGACCTTCACCACCCTCTTCATGCAGCAGGGCCTGCCCAAGATGACGTCCCGGGTGCTGACCTGCCTCTTCACCACCGACTCGGGCAGCCTCACCGCGTCCGAACTCGTCCAGCGCCTCCAGGTCAGCCCGGCCTCCGTCTCCAAGGCGATCGCGGCCCTCGAAGGTCTTGGCCTGATCCGCCGGGAACGCGACGACCGCCGCCGCGAGCGGTACGTGGTCGACGACGACGTCTGGTACCAGTCGACGATCGCCAGTGCGCACGGCATCGCCCAGGTCGCCGCGACCGCCCGGCAGGGCGTCGGCGTCCTCGGTCCCGGCACCCCGGCCGCCGCCCGCCTGGAGAACATCGCGCGCTTCAGCGACTTCATCAGCGAGAGCATGCTCCGCGCCGCCGAGCAGGTCCGCGACGTCCTCTACACCAAGCCCGAACCGGCTCCGGGCGGCACCGGCACGCCGGATCAGGACCAGGCGTAGCCGTCACCCGAACTGCTGAACCACCGTGCCACCCCACATGTGCCGCACCGTCACCGGGTACTCCGAGCACGAAGGTTCGCCACCGGAACGGGAGACACCCATGGCATCCACGCGCATCCTGGTCACGGCCGCCGCCACCCTGGCCGCCCTGCTCGGCCCGGTGACCGGCGCCTCCGCCCACTCCGCGCAACCACTCGCGGCCGCCGCCACCTGCAAGGGAGCCGCCTGCAACGGCAAGGACCCGGTGTCGGCGGGCTGCGACCAGGACGGCAAGCTGGTGGAGAGCGTGCCGCTGGCCTCCGACCGGAGCATCAAGGTGGAGCTGTTCCACAGCAACGCCTGCCAGGCGAACTGGGCCCGCAGCGTCGGCGCCCCGGACGGCGGCGCGGTGCTGGTGACCAACAAGAAGGGCGCCAGGTACGTCCGGAACACCAACGGCGCCAAGAAGTACGTCTGGACGCCGATGGTGGACGGCACCGTCCAGGCCCAGGGCTGCCTCGGCCCGCAGAACAGCGACGCGCTGACCTGCACCCGGTACCACTGACCCGTCGTCAGCCCGCAGCCTCCGCCGGGGCCTCCGCGCCCGGGGCCGACGGTCCGTGCGTTCCCGCCCCTGCCGCACCGCCGTCCGGTGTGATCAACTGTTCCCATGAGTACTGCGCACACGTCGCTGGGCCCACTGACACGCGTCGGCGACCGCTGGTTGGTCGGCGATCACCAGCGGGCCGGCGGTGTGTGGCTGGAGTTCCGGGCCGAGGGGCTGTGCTCCCATCAGGCGGACTCCACGGAGCTGGTGACGCCCTGGGCCAGGATCATGGACCTGAACCGCTTCACCCTCGGCGCCAAGTACCCGCGCGGCTCGTACGGCGCGCTGGCGGTGCTCGGCGGCTGGCCCGGCCCGTGGAACGGACGCGGGCGCGGCCACCTGCACCTGACGCTGCGCCACCCGTACGAGGACTGGCTGGCCTCCTTCGACCGCCACCCCCGCCCGTACAGCTTCGTCGAGCTCACCCTGTTCGACGTCCTGCTCCGCCGCACCGCCGAGGACGGCGGGATCCACCGGCTCGGCGACCGCGAGTGGCTCGGCCGCGCGGTCCAACTACTGGCGGAGCAGCGGCCGATGAGCGCCGGCCGGATCCGCGACGCGGTCACCGAGGCGCTCCGGGCCTGAGCCCGCGCGCCGCCGCCGGGTCGGACCGGCCGTCAGCGCGGTGGGTTCGGCGCGGCCCCGGGCACGGTCGGCATCGCCTGGCCGCCGATGCCGGCCACGCCGTCCAACTGCCACTGCCACCAAGCGGTCATGGTCGGCTCGGTCATCGCCGCCCAGTCGGGGGTGCACTCCGCCTGGGCCCGCCCGAGGCGGCGGGCCAGCGCGACCAGCTCCCGGCCGGTGGATCCCCGGGCCGCCTGGTAGGCGTCCAGCAGACCCGCCCAGGAGTCGGCCTGCCGCCAGGCGGTCTCGAACGCGGCGGCGTCCTGCAGGGCCTTGGCCGCGCCGCTGGTGTTGTGCGGCCGGACCACCGAGGCGGCGTCACCGGCGAGCAGCAGCCGCTCCCCGACGGTGAGTTCGGTCTCCAGGTCGTAGATCGGCTGCACCGAGGTACGCTCCGGCGGGGTCAGCCCGATCACCCCGGCCCAGTACGGCGGGAGCCAACGCTGCGCCAACTCGGCCAGCCGGTCGGCAAGTTCCCCCGACACCCCGCCCGGCGGGAGGCTGGTCGGGTCGTCCAGCCGGGGGCCGGTCTGCGGCGGGGCGCCGTAGAACACCCAGTTCACCATCGGCCCGTCCGGCCCGGGGATGTGGTAGACCACGCAACTGCCGCCCGGGATACCGATGGTGATCGCGTCGGTGTCCCGCCAGTCGGTGCCGCCGCCGGCCGGGCCTCCCAAGGCGGCCAGCCGCTCGGCGGGGTAGCTGCCGCGCCAGCAGACGTACCCGGCGTAGCTCGGCCGGGCACCGGGCGAGACCGCCTCGCGGACCACCGACCGGTAGCCGTCGGCCCCCACCACCAGGTCGAACCGCTCCACCGACCCGTCGGCCAGCCGTACTTCGGCGCCGTCGGCGTACCCCCGCACGCCCTCCACCGCCGCGCCCTGCCGGTACTCCACGGCGGGCGGGGTGGCCGCGCGCAGCCCGCGCCAGAGCAGGCCCCAGTGGTAGGAGTGGAACGGGAAGGGCTGGTCCCACATCACCCGCCCGGTCCGGGAGTCGCCGTCCTGGACCAGCCACTTGCGCCGGGTCAGCCGGTGCGCGGCGATGCCCGGGGCGAGCGCCCCGGTGGCCACCAGCTCGGCGGCCCGGTCGTCGTGGATCGCCAGACCCACCCCGCGATCGGCCAGTTGGCCACCGGTACGCTCCAGCACCACCACCTCGGCGGCACCCGCCCGGGCCGCCGCCGAGGCGAACGCACACCCCGCGATGCTCCCACCGACCACCGCGACCCGACCACCGCGCATTGCCGCTCCTCCTCCGGGTGACTCACCGTCAGCCACCCTACCGGCCCTCCGCCGCCCGGCACTTGCGCACCGGGCAGGGCGGCGGCGCAGGGTCAGCGGCCCTGGTTGCGCGGGTGCTGCCTGGCGGTCCGTTCGTTGCCGTGCTTGTAGTGACCGGTCCACCGGGCCATCACCAGCTGGGGGTCGCCCGCCTCGATCTCGGCCAGGAACTCCGCCGCCCTGGGGCCGCGCAGGGTACCGGCGGGCTTGCGGTGGTGGATGATCACCACTGTTCCGTCGGGGCGTTGGCTGTACTCGAATCCCGAGGGTGCGGGCATCTGCTGACTGCTCGTTTCGTGGTGTGCTGCGACTGCGGTGCGGACCGGCACAGCGTGCCCTGCGACCCCGGGCCGGGCAAGCGGTTTTCGCTCCCACCAGGGCGGTAGGGTCGAAGCATGGCAACCGACGAGTCGAGCGTACGGGTGGACGCCTGGATCTGGTCCGTCCGGCTCACCAAGACCCGGTCCCTGGCCGCCGCCGAGTGCCGGGCCGGGCACGTGCGGATCAACGACGAGCGGGTGAAGCCCGCCCAGGCCGTCCGCGAGGGTGACGTGGTCCGGCTGTTCCACGCCGGGGTGGAGCGGATCGTCACGGTCCGCAAACTGATCCGCAAGCGGGTCGGCGCCGAGGTCGCGGTCGAGTGCTACCGGGACGACACCCCGCCCCCGCCGCCGCGGGCGGAGGCCGAGATGGCGGGCATCCGGGACCGGGGCGCCGGGCGGCCGACCAAGCGCGACCGCCGCGAGCTGGAGCGGCTGCGCGGGCTCTGACCGGCCGGACAGCCTGGCGGGTCCCGGCAGGCCGCAGAATGGGGGCATGTCACGACGCACCAAGCCCTCGCCGCGCCCCACCGCCACCACCGCCTGCCCCTGCGGCCTGCCCGCCGCCTACCGGGAGTGCTGCGGCCGCCTGCACCGGGGCGAGCTCGCCGCCACCACCGCCGAGCAGCTGATGCGCTCGCGGTACAGCGCGTTCGTGGTCGGCGACGAGGCGTACCTGCTGCGCACCTGGGCCGCCGCCACCAGGCCGCCGTCGGTCGACTTCGACCTGGAGCTGCGCTGGCAGCGGCTGGAGGTGCTGGCGAGCACCGAGGGCGGGGCGTTCCACACCGAGGGGACGGTCACCTTCCGGGCGCACTTCGTGCACCAGGGCGAGGAGGGCGTGATGAGCGAGCGCAGCGGCTTCGTCCGGGAGGACGGCGCCTGGGTGTACCGGGACGCACTCGAACTGAGCTGACACCACCGGGCCTCGGCGGCACCGGCCGGGGGTGGCGGCCGGTGCCCGCCGCGTGAGGTGCGAGGATGGCGGTCCCGCCAGCCGTGGGCGGGCCTCTCAGCCGACCGGCCGGGTGCTCATCCAGCACCGGTATCAGGGGCGATGCGAGCAGGCCCGATCCGCTGCGTACCCCGGCAGCCGGCAGCGGTGACCGAGTCTCCTCTTCTTCCCTCCCTCAGGAAGTTGCACCCTCATGCACCTCTGCGCCATGCCCACGCGCGCCCTCGCGGCCGTGGGCTGCCTGACACTGGCCGCCTGCGGCAGCGTCGGCTCCGCCACCTCGGGCTCGAAGGCCGACCTGCGCTCCCGGCTCCCCCAGTCGGTCCGGGACGCCGGTGTCCTGAAGATCGCCTCCGACCTCAACTACCCGCCCGTCGACTTCAAGGCCGCCGACGGGACCGCCACCGGACTCGACCCGGACCTGGCCGCCGCCCTCGGCGGCTACCTCGGGCTGCGGGTCCAGTTCGTCGACCTGCCGTTCGCCGAGGTGCTGCCCGCCGTCCAGGACGGCAAGGTCGACCTGGCGATGTCCGCGGTGATCGACACCCGCCGACGGCAACTGGGCACCGACGCGAGCGACAAGCCGGTCGACGCCGGGGTCGACTTCGTCGACTACTTCGTCACCGGCACCTCGATCCTGGTCAAGCAGGGCAACCCGCTGGGCATCGGCTCGCTGGACGACCTGTGCGGCCGGACGGTCGCGCTCCAGCGCGGCACCGTCCAGGACGAGATCGCCGAGCTGCAGACCGGTGCCTGCACCAGGACCGGCAAGCCGCTGCGCATCCACCGGCTGGACACCGACGACCAGGCCCTCGCCGAACTCGCCTCCGGCGCGGCGGTGGCCGACCTGAACGACTACCCGGTCGCCGACTACAACACCCGCACCGGCCGGGGCAAGGGCACCTTCCAGGTGACCGGCGGCCAGTTCCAGACCAGCCCGTACGGGATCACCGTCCGCAAGGACCGGGCCGCCCTGCGCGACGTGCTGGCCAAGACCCTGGACCAGCTGATCCGCAACGGCGAGTACGACAAGATCCTGGCGAAGTGGAACATCTCCGGCGGCGCGGTCACCAGCGCCGTGGTCAACGGGGGACGCTGACCCGCAGGACGCGGTCGTCCCCGTCCCGGGGGCGGCCGCGCCCGTCGGTGTTGCTGGTGGTCACCAGCAGCGTGCCGGCCGGCTCGGCCAGCACCGTCCGCAGCCGCCCGTACTCGTCGACCAGTCGGGCCGTCGGCTCGCTGCCGTCCAACGGCACCTGCCACAGCCGGGTGCCGCGCAGGGCCGCCATCCAGATCGCACCGTCGGCGTAGGCGATCCCGGACGGCGACGCCTCGGCGGTGGTCCACTGCGCGAACGGATCGACGAACCCGGACCGGCCCGCCTTCCCCTCCACCACCGGCCAGCCGTAGTTGCCGCCCGGCTCTATCCGGTTCAGCTCGTCCCAGGTGTTCTGCCCGAACTCGGCCGCCCACAGCCGCCCTTGGGGATCCCAGGCCAGTCCCTGCACATTGCGGTGCCCGAGGCTGTACACCACCGAACCGGGGAAGGGGTTGCCGGGCGCGGGCGCCCCGTCCGGGGTCATCCGGAGGATCTTGCCGCCCAGCGAATCCCGGTCCTGGGCGAGCGCGGTCCGGCCCGCCTCACCGGTCCCCGCGTACAGCATGCCGTCCGGGCCGAACGCGATCCGGCCGCCGTCGTGGTTGCTGCCCTTCGGTATCCCGGTCAACACCGTTCGCGGATCGGTGAGTTGGTCGTCCTGGTAGCGCAGCCGGACGATCCGGTTGTCCTCTTCGGCGGTGAAGTACGCATAGACCGCCCGATCCTCGGCGAACCCCGGCGACAACGCCAGCCCGAGCAACCCACCCTCCCCACCGGGCCGCACCCCGGGCACCGTCCCGACCTCCACCCGCGCACCACCCGTCAGCGACACCCGGGTGACCCGCCCCTGGTCCCGCGACCCCACCAGCAACTCCCCGTCCGGCAAACGGGCCACGCCCCAGGGCGTGTCCAGCCCGTCGGCCACCGTGCCGACCGGCGACGGGCTCCCCACAGGTGTGCTCTCTGCCACCGGCCCGGCCGCCTCGCAGCCGGTCAGCAGCAGGGCGGCGAGCAGAACGGCGACGGGTGCGACTCTCACGGCGACCTCCGGTGACATCTTTCCCTCCAGCACACCACATCGGGGCCCGGTCCCGCCCGACTACTTGGGGACGGCAGCCAGCCCGGTGCAGCCGCGCAGCCCGTCCCGCCGCTTCAGCGAGGCGGTGGCGACGGCACCGGTCTCGGGCGCGGGGACGCCTTGCGAGTTCACCTGGGCCGGGGTGAAGACCTCGCCGGTCACCTTGCCCGCACCGGTCAGGGTGAGCGTGGTGACGCCGGTCTCGTTGGAGTTGGCGTAACTGGAGGTGCCGTACCAGAGGAAGTTGCCGAATCCGTAGGCGACATAGGTGTCACCGAGCATGCCCGCGCCCAGCATGGTGTGGGCGTGCGTCCCCACCACCGCCGAGGCACCGGCGGCGGCGAGCCGCTTGGCGAGGGTGGTCTGCGCACCGGTCGGGCACGCCACGCCCTCCTCGCCCCAGTGCAGGTAGACGATCACCACCGGGGCCTGCGTCTTGGCCTTCTGCACCGCCTTGACCAGGGTGTCCGCCTCCAGCGCGGAGGCTATTCCGGCCTTGTCGGCACCGGCCCGCCACTTCTGGTTGGTCAGGTCGACCACCTGGCTCGCCGCCAGGACCGCGACCTTGACCCCCTTCACCTCCGCCAGGTGGGGCGCGAACGCCTCCTCGGCGTTCTTCCCGAAACCGATCACCGGGATCGGTGAACTCGCCTTCGCCGCAAGGGTGTCGGCCAGACCGGCCGGCCCGAAGTCGACGGCGTGGTTGTTGGCGAGCGAGACGACGTCCACCCCGGAGTCCTGCAGCACCTTGAGCGCTCTGGCCGACGTCCGGAAGGTGTAGGTCTTCGGCTCCGGTGCGCCGCGCTCGGTGATCGCGGTCTCCAGGTTGAGCACCGAGAGGTCGGCGGCCGCCAGCGTCCGGGAGATCGGCCCGAGCGCCTGCTCCGGCGCCTTCACGTTGAGCCGGCTCTCGGTCCGCCCCTCGAAGTGCACGTCACCCGCGAAGGCGATCGTGATGGTCGCCGCCGGGTCCCCGGTCGCCGCTGCCGACGCCGACGCCGGCGCCGACACTGCCGCCGAGCCGCTCGCCGACGGCGCCACGGGCCCGGTCGCGTCCACGTGGTCGCCGGTGGCGGGCGGGTCGGCGGTGCACGAGACCAGACAGGCCAGACCTGCCAGTAGGGCAACGGATATCGCGCGGCGCATGTGGACTCCCCCGAGGTCGATGTGGGGAGAGACTACCGACAGGCCCCACAGTTTCTCCATGCACCCTCCACAGATGCGGAGGGATCGGCTCCGGATCCCGTTCGAACCTTCACGCCGTCACATCGGCAACGAGCGCAGCCGCACCGCCCCCTCCGGCCACTCGACACCCTCCCGCAGCGGCGTCCACAGCGTGCGGATCGGCATCACCACCACCCCGCCCGGCTGCCGAACCTCCACCTCACCCGGCACCGGACGCCAACCCAGCCGCCCGTAGAGCGGGACGAGCTCCGGCCGGCAGAACAACAGCCCGTACGGCGGCCCCAGCGTCCGGGCGTGGTCCAGCGCCGCCCCCAGGACGGCCCGGGCCAGCCCCCGGCCCCGCAGGTCCGGAGCGACGGCGACACCGCCGACGCCCATCACCTCCGTCTCCAACTCCCCGACGGTGACCGGCAACCGGAGCAGCCCGGTGTGGGCGACCAAGCGGCCGGCCAGGCGGATGCCGAAGTGCTCGTCCTTCGGGAGCCAGGTCAGCCCGAGGGCCGCGACTCCGAAGGGGTCGGTGAGGTCGCCGAGGATCTCGGCCTTGTCGTCGTCCGTGTACCGGGCGAGCCGCTCCGGGGCGGACAGCAGGTGATGATCAGTCATCCCGACATGATCCGGTCCACCTCCGCAACCCGGCAACCAGATCCCGGCAACGCCCCCGATAAGGTGGCCGGATGTCCCTGCTCAGCCTGCATGACAAGGCCGTTCTGGCGGCGCGCCTCGCGCGTGACCCGGCGCTCCATCAGATGGAACTCGGCGACCTCGACGACCTGTTGTGGCCGCACACCTCCTGGTACACCCTCGGCGAGGACGGCCCGGTGGCGCTGCTGTACAGCGTCGGCGACCCGCCCACCCTGCTCGCGCTCGGCCGCCCCGAGGAGGACGCCGCCTGGCGGGAGCTGCTGCACGCGCTGCTGCCGGTACTGCCGCGCTGCTTCCTCGGGCACCTCTCGGCGGACGCCCTCGACATGCTCTCCGGCAGCTACGCGGTGCAGCGCCACGGAACCCTGCGCCGGATGGCCCTCACCGACCCAGCCCTGGCCGACCGGCACCCGGCCGGGCCGTGGAAGCCCCGACCGCTGAGCCGGGCCGATCTGCCGGAGCTGACCGCCCTGTTCGCGGCGGGCTACCCGGGCAACTGGTTCGACGACCGGATGCTCGACAGCGGCCGGTACGTCGGCGCCCGGGACGACTCCGGCAGCCTGGTCGCCGTCGCCGGGGTGCACGTCCACTCCCCCGACCACCGGGTGGCCGCCCTCGGCAACGTGACCACCCACCCGGCCGCCCGGGGACGCGGCGCGGCCGCCGCCTGCGTCGCCGAACTGTGCCGCCTGCTGGCCGACACCGTCGACCACGTCGGCCTCAACGTCCGCGCCGACAACGCCACTGCGATCCGGCTCTACGAACGCCTCGGCTTCACCCATGTCCTGGACTTCGAGGAGGCCACCTTCACCGCCCGCTGACCCGCCGCGCCGCTCCACACCCCGTCAGCCGACGCCGAGCGCCTCCGCGACCGCCCGGGCGAAGCCCTCGGGGTTGTCGAACATGATGGTGTGGCCGCAGGCCGGCACCGCCCGCACGGTCACGCCCGCGGCGGTCAGCCGCTCGGCCCGGGCAGGCGGCCCGTCGTCCGCCGGGTGCAGGCAGGTCCGCGGGATCCCCAGCCCGGTCAGCTGCTCGCGCAGGCCGGGCACCGTCCCCCGGGCACGGTGCACCGCCGAGCGGTACAGGGCCTCGGGCCCGGCCAGTCGCATCGTCGCCCACCAGGCCGGCCCGACCCGCTGCTCGGTCCGCGACCGGCCGTCGGACAGGAACTCCTCCTCGGTGAAGTCCGTGATGCCGGTCCCGCCGGGTCCGGGCGGCGGCGGGTCCAGGGTGGCGTCCACCAGGACCAGCCGCGAGACCAGCCCCGGATGCCGGGCGGCCAGCAGCACGGCCACCGCGCCGCCCATGCTGTGGGCGACGACCTCCGCGCCGCTCACCCCGGCCGCCGTCAGCGCGGCCGCCACGGCGTCGGCGTGCGCCTCCAGCGTGTAGCCGAAGTCGGTCGGACGGTCGCTGATGCCGAAGCCGAGCAGGTCGAGCAGCAGCGACCGGCGGCCGGTCAGCAACGGGTGCGCGGCGGCAGCGGCGAAGTACACCGGCGAACTGGCGCCGAGTCCGTGCAGGTAGACCCGGGCGGGCTCGGCTCCGGGGAGCTCCACCCACCGGATCCGGTCGCCGTTCGGGGTCACCGGGGCATCACGCATGGCCGTCTCCTCGCTCGGTGCAGGAACGGGCCGACCATACCTCGCCTACGAGGTACAGCGCCGCCGATATACCGACACCGGCGGTCTGACAGCATGGGCCCATGCTGAAGCTCGCGATCCTCGGGTTCCTCCAAGACCGGCCCCTGCACGGCTACGAGCTGCGTCGGCACCTGGCCGGACTCACCGGCCACATCCGCCCGATCAGCGACGGCACGCTCTACCCGACGATCAAGCGCCTGGAGACCGAAGGCCTGGTACTCCGCAGGCCCGAGCCCGGATCGGCTGCCGCCCTCCGGCACACCCTGCACCTCACCCCCGCCGGCCAGCACGCGCTGCTCGAACGACTGCGCACGCCCGAGCAGTTGGACATCAGCGACGAGAACCGCTGGTTCACCGTGCTGGCATTCCTGCGTCACCTGGCGGACCCCGCCGAGCAGGCCGCCGTGCTCCGCCGCCGGCTGGCCTTCCTCGCCGAGCCGAGCAGTTTCTTCTACGACGGCGCCCGGCCGCTCCCCGCCGAGGAGATCACCGACCCGTTCCGGAGCGGGATCCTGCTGATCGCCCGGGCCACCTCCCGGGCCGAGACCGCCTGGCTGCACGACACCCTCGCCGGGCTCGACGCCCCGGCCCGGCCGACCGCACCGACCGGAGCCGCAGACGCCCCGCACTGAGGGAGCAGCCCGGCGCGGGCCGCACCCCGGGGGCGGCCGTCGGCGGCCGCGCACCCTACGACGGTTCGGCCCCCTCCACCGGCTCCGGGAAGCGCTCGGCCAATCCCCGCAGCAACCGCGCGTATGCTTCGCGCTGGGGCGTCCGGGGCTCGACCCGCCCCTTCTCCCAGGTCCAAATGGTCTCGCGCTTCACCCGCAGGGCGTCCGCGATCTGCTGTTGGGTCAACCGGGCGGCCCTGCGCAGGCGGGCCCGCTCCGTCGGCGGGGGAAGTTCCTCGGTACGGGCCAGCAACGCGTCCACCGCTCGGAACAACGCCCCTGGTTCCGTCATTACGCCACCTCCGCGCAGTACCCTAGCCTCGATGTCACTACGGATCTAACACCCACGCCGGTGCTGCCGGTGTAGTCCATTCGGCCATTGGGCGCAATACCGTGGCCCACGTCACGTAATTCGATCCGTAACGGATCGACCTGCCCCGCGATGAACGGGGAGGTGTTGTCGCGCGGGAACGAGTTCCCGTACCGCGTTGTCCCACTCCCCCTTGTGAGAGGCTCCTCGTGTCGCTCAGCTCGACCAGCAGGGTTTCCGTCGCCGAGAAGAAGCGTCCCGCCAAGCGGGCGGCCAAGGCCGCCGTGGCCGCTCCGCAGCCCGCAGCGTCCACCGAGGACGCCGGCGGCGACTGGGAGGACGACAAGGAGCAGGCCGCCGCCGAGCCCGAGGAGCAGGAGGGCGGTGTCTTCGTCCTGTCCGACCGGGACGACGACGACGCGCCCGCCCAGCAGGTGTCCACGGCCGGTGCCACCGCCGACCCGGTCAAGGACTACCTGAAGCAGATCGGCAAGGTCCCGCTGCTCAACGCCGAGCAGGAGGTCGAGCTCGCGAAGCGGATCGAGGCCGGCCTGTTCGCCGAGGACCGGCTCGACGTCGACGACAGCCTGACCCCGCAGTTCCGCCGCGAGCTGGAGCTGCTGGCCGAGGACGGCCGCCGGGCCAAGAACCACCTGCTGGAGGCCAACCTCCGCCTGGTGGTCTCGCTGGCCAAGCGCTACACCGGCCGCGGCATGCTCTTCCTGGACCTGATCCAGGAGGGCAACGTCGGTCTGATCCGTGCGGTCGAGAAGTTCGACTACACCAAGGGCTTCAAGTTCTCCACGTACGCGACCTGGTGGATCCGGCAGGCGATCACCCGCGCGATGGCCGACCAGGCCCGCACCATCCGGATCCCGGTGCACATGGTCGAGGTCATCAACAAGCTGGCCCGGGTCCAGCGCCAGATGCTCCAGGACCTGGGCCGCGAGCCCACCCCGGAGGAGCTGGGCAGAGAGCTGGACATGACCCCCGAGAAGGTGGTCGAGGTCCAGAAGTACGGCCGCGAGCCGATCTCCCTGCACACCCCGCTCGGCGACGAGGGCGACAGCGAGTTCGGTGACCTGATCGAGGACTCCGAGGCGGTCGTCCCGGCCGACGCGGTCTCCTTCACCCTGCTCCAGGAGCAGCTGCACTCCGTCCTGGACACCCTGGCCGAGCGCGAGGCGGGCGTGGTCTCGATGCGCTTCGGCCTGACGGACGGCCAGCCGAAGACCCTGGACGAGATCGGCAAGGTCTACGGCGTGACCCGCGAGCGGATCCGCCAGATCGAGTCCAAGACCATGTCCAAGCTGCGCCACCCGTCCCGCTCCCAGGTGCTGCGCGACTACCTGGACTGAGCCTCCCCGGCCCGGGCCAGCAGCGCCTCGCTGCGGGCCAGGTCCAGCAGATGGCCGATCCCGCGTTGGAGTCCGGCGGCCTGTTCGGCGAGTACGACCGCGCCGGCCGGGTCGCCCTGGTGCAGCCGGGCGGTGGCGGTCACCAGCAGGGCCCGGGCCTCCAGCGGCCGGTAACCGCCGACCCGGCAGAGCTCGGCCACCTGCCCGGCCAGCCGGGCGGCTTCGGCCGGGCGGTGCTCCAGCAGCTCGACCTCGGCCAGCCCGAGGGTGGCCCGCAGCTCCGGCAGCCGTACGCCGCTGGCCACCGCCAGCCGGAGCGCCCGTCGCAGGTGCAGGGCGGCCAGGTGGCCGTGGCCCGTCGCCAGCCGGTACCCGCCCAGCGCGATCAGCGCGCCGCACTCGGCGAACGGGTCCCCCGTCCGCAGCACCAGTGCGAGCGCCGTACGGGCGTCGCGCAGCGCCTCCTCGGGGCGTCCCGCCGAGAGCGCCACCCCCGACCGTTCGACCAGCGCCGCGGCCTCGCCGTCCAGGTGACCGAGGTCACGGTCGATCAGGTGGGCCGTGGTCAGGTCCCGGTGCGCGGCCTCCAGCTCGCCCCGGCGGTGCCGGAGCACCCCGAGGTTGATCAGCGCGGCGGCCTCGCCGCGCCGGGCCCCGGCAGCCCGGTGGGTCTCCAGTGCCTCGGCGAGGTGGGCCTCGGCCTCGGTCAGCCGGCCCGACAGCAGGTAGCCGGCGCCCAGGTTGTTGTGGTTGATCGCGATGCCGGTCCGCCAGCCGAGCCGCTGGTGCACGGCCAGCGCCGCCGACATGAACTCCACCGCCTGGTCGGCCCGGCCCAGGATCGAGCAGGCCACCCCGATCCGCTCCAGCGCCGAGGCCCGGAACCGCTCCAGCACGGCCGGCCCGTCGGTGGTGCGGTCGGCCACCCGGACGATCCAGCGGTTGTAGCCGACCGCCCGCCGGTAGTCGCCGGTGCAGTGGTGGGCCATCGCCAGGCTGGTGAGCGAGGCGATCACACCGGCCCGGTCGTCCCGGGCCAGTGCGGCGGCCAGCGCCGTCCGGGCCACCGGAAGCCAGTGCGGGTTGCCCCGCCGGGCGGTGTAGTGCGGGCGCAGCGCGTCGGAGAGCAGCCAGGCCATCTCCGGTGCGCCCTGCGCCACCGCCGCGCCCTGCGCCAGCACCACGGCCCCCTCGTACCGGGCGATCCAGGCGGCGGCCGCCCGGGAGTCGGTGAACGGTTCGCCGGGCAGCCGGAGCGCCTCCGGTATCGGCAGCCGGACGAACTGCGGGAACAGCGTCCGGGCGGCCGCGTCGGCCAGGTGCAGGTACAGCGCGTACAGCCGTCGGGAGGCGGCCAGCCGTTCGGCCTCCGGGTCGCCCTCCAGGCCGAGCAGCTGGGCGTAGCGGCGGAGCAGGTCGTGCACCGTCCAGCGGTCGGCGGCCAGCTGGGTGATCAGGTGTGCGTCCAGCAGCCGGCGCAGCAGCGGGGCGGTCCGCTCGGGGGTGGAGCCGATCAGCGCGGCCGCCCCCTGCGGGCCGAACTCCGGGACGGGCAGCAGGCCGAGGCGGCGGAACAGCAGTTGCTGGTCGGGGGTCAGCGCCTGGTACGAGTAGTCGAAGGCGGTCCGGATCGCGGCCTGCTCGTCGCCCAGCACCTCCAGCTCGGCCAGCGCGCTGGCGCCGGACAGGGCGGCGGCCCGCTCCGCCAGCGTCGGGTAGTCGGTGCCGGCCAGTCCGGCGGTGGCGATCCGGATCGCCAGCGGCAGCTGGCCGCAGGTGCGGGCGATCTCGGCGGCGGCCTCCGGTTCGTCGGCGACCCGGTCGGAGCCGACCAGCCGGGCGATCAGGGTGACCGCCTGATCGGGGGTCAGCAGGCCGAGCCGCAGGTCCCGGGCGCCGTCCCGGGCGATCAGGCCGGTGAGCCGCTCCCGGGAGGTGACCAGCACGCAGCTCTGCGGTCCGGCGGGCAGCAGCGGGCGGACCTGCTGGGCGGTGCGGGCGTTGTCGAGCAGCAGCAGCACCCGGCGTTCGGCCAGCACCGAACGGTAGAGCCCGACCGCCTGCTGCTCGTCGGCCGGGATCTGCTCGGGCCGGACGCCCAGGGCGCCGAGCAGTTGGGCCAGCGCCTCGCCCGGCGTCATCGGTTCGCCGGGTCCGTGGCCGCGCAGGTCGAGGTGCAACTGACCGTCCGGGAAGTGGTTCCGGACCTGGTTGGCCCACCAGGTGGTGAGCGCGGTCTTGCCGACGCCCGCCATGCCGGAGACCAGCACCAGCGCGGGCAGACCGTCCGGGAGCAGCGCGTCCAGCTCGGCCAGCTCGCCCCGACGGCCGGTCAGTTCCCGTACCACCGGCGGGAGTTGACGTGGGATCAGCAGCGGCGGCGGGCCCGGCCTGGGCGCGGGTCGGTCACCGGCGGGTCGGTCACCGGTGGGCCGGTCGCCGGCGAGCAGGCGGCGGTGGGCGTCGGCGAGGGCCGCGCCGGGGTCGGAGCCCAGCTCCTCGCGCAGCCTGGCTCTGGTCCGCTCGTAGAGCTCCAGCGCCTCGGCGGACCGGCCGCCCTGCCGCAGGGCCAGCAGCAGGAGCGCCACCAGCGGTTCGGCCAGCGGGTGTTCGGCCACCAGCGCGGAGAGCTCGGCGGCCACCAGGGCGTGCCGGTCCAGCTCGAGTTCGGTCCGGTAGCGGCTGGTCTGGATCTCCAGGAACTCCCTGGTCAGGGTCTCCCGCATCCGGTCCGCCCAGGCACCGGACACGCCCGCCAGCGGATCGGCCCACAACCGGGCCGCCGCGCCGAGGAGTTCGGCCGAGCCGGGCCGGTCGCCGCGCTGCTCGGCCCGCTGGGCGTCGGCGGCCAGCCGGCGCAGCCGGTGCACGTCGATCTGCCCGGGCTCGGCGGTCAGCGTGTAGCCCGCGCCGTCCCGGAGCAGTTCCAGCCCGGGCCAGGGCGCCAGCACCCGGCGCAGCCGGGCCAGGTACGCGTAGAGGGTGCTCCGGGCGGTGGGCGGTGGCTGTTCGTCCCAGACCCGGTCGATCAGGTGGTCCACGCCCACCTGGCGGCCCGGCGTCATCGCGAGCACGGCCAGCACGGCGCTCTGCTTCGCCGTCCCGGCGGGTACGAAACCGTCCGCCGTCTCGACCCCGACCCGACCGAGCAGTCTGACCAGCACGTGCACCCCGTTCTTCGTTCCTGCGGTCCCTCGCGGTGGAGGGCGTCCTGCGTGCGGCCATCCGCCGGGCCGGTCCCGCCCTCCGGAGTGTCCACCCCATCGGGCCGTCCGGCGGGGTGTGCCGTCGACCCGTGCAAGATTCTTGCAATCGGGCCGGGCGAGACTGTCCCCGGCCCCGGAGTTCCGGGGTCCGTCGACCCGGCGGGGCCGGTTGGGCGCGCGCGGGGGCGTGCTGCAGCCGGCGAGTCCGGTCGGGGCGACGAGTGGTAGGAGCAGGTGGTCCGTTGACATGCGGTGGCTCCGCGTGGACAGGTGCCCGCCCGACGCGAGCTCCATACACCCGCGTCGGTGCCCTGTCGCTGTGCCTCGGAGCTCCCGTGTCCGCGGTTCCCGGTCGTGCTCACCGGTGACCGCGGCACGGACCACCTCACCCCGCCGACAGCCGATCGGGCGGCGCTGCACCGCAGACCGATCGGCTGTCCCACAGGCACCGCGCGTGCCGGCACCCCCAGCGCCGGCACGCGCGGTCTCCACCCGCACGGGGCGTCGGTACGCCTACCGGGGCGGCGGCGGGTAGAGCGCGACGAGTTCCGCTCCCAGCCTGGCCAGCTCCTGCCGGGCGGCCGGCGGGTCGAGCACCTCCACCCGGGCGCCGAGACCGGCCAGTTGGGCCGCCACCACCTCCGCCGACGGGCCGTCGATCTCCACCTCCAGCCCGCCGTCGGCCAGGTGACCGACCGTCCGGAGCCGCCCGTCGAACAGCCGGTGCAGCACCGCCGAGGCGTCCGGCGCCGCCCGCACCCGGACGGTGCCGGCGTGCAGCCGCTCCTCCATCCGGGCAGCCAGCCCGCGCCAGGCCACCGCCAGGTCGAACCCGTCCGGCCGGGCGACCGGATCGCCGGTGGCCACCGCCGAGACGACCCGGCTGAGCCGGAACGACCGCAGGCCCTCGGCCGTCTCCGCGACCAGGTAGCCGACCCCCGCCTTGGTGGCCAGGCCGAGCGGGTGGACGATCCGCTCCCCCGCCGCCCGCCCGGGGGTCGCGTAGCCGAGCCGCACCTGCACCCCCGCCACCACCGCCCGCTGGAGCGCGTCCAGGTGCGGTTCGGCCGCCGTGCTGATGGCCCGCGACCAGTCGGTGGGATCGGTGAACCCGGCCCGGGCGGCGGCCTCGGCGGCCGGTCGCAGCGGCGCGGGCAGGGCCCGCACCAGCTTGCGCAGGACGGTCCTGGTCTCCAACGAGGTGGCGGCGGGACCGGCGGTCAGGAAGAGCGAGCGGGTCTCGTCGGCGGTCAGGCCGGTCAGGTTGGTCCGCGCCCCGCCGACCAGTGACCAGCCGCCGTTCCGGCCGCGCTGCGCGTGCACCGGGATGCCGGCCATCGCCAGCGCCTCCAGGTCCCGCCGGGCGGTGCGCTCGGACACCTCCAGCTCGGCGGCGACCTGGGCCACCGTCACCTGCCCGCGCTCCTGGAGGAACAGCAGGGCGGCCACCAGGCGATCGGCTCTCATCGGACCTCCGGTAAATGTGGCCAGAAGGTGGCTACTTTACCGTCCAGAGTGGAGTCATCGCCGCGAACGAGCGCGGCACACCGAACAGTTGGAGCTGACCATGATCGTGGTGACCGGAGCGACCGGGAACGTCGGACGTCCGCTGGTGCAGGCCCTGGCCGAGGCCGGGGCCCGGGTGACCGCCGTCTCCCGGACGGCGGCCGAACTGCCGCCGGGCGTGCCGCACCTGACGGCCGACCTGGCCGACCCGGCGAGCCTGCGGGCCGCCCTCACCGGTGCCGACGCGCTGTTCCTGCTGATCGCGGGCTCCGGTCTGGAGCTCGACCCGGAGGCCCTGCTGGGCGCCGCGAAGGCGGCCGGGGTCGGCCGGGTGGTGCTGCAGTCCTCGCAGGTCGTCGGCACCCGGCCCGGCTTCCCCTCGCACGCCGGGCTGCACGCCTTCGAGCAGGCCGTCCAGCGGTCGGGGCTGGACTGGACGGTGCTGCGGCCCGGCGGCTTCGCCTCGAACGCCCTGCTGTGGGCCGAACCGGTCCGGGCGCACCGGACGGTGGCCGCCCCGTTCGGCGACGTCGGCCTGCCGGTGGTGGACCCGGCCGACATCGCCGAGGTGGCGGCCGCCGTGCTGCTCGGCGACGGGCACGCCGGGCGGACGTACGAACTCACCGGCCCCGCCGCGGTCTCGCCGCGCGAGCAGGCCGCGGCGATCGGTGCCGCGCTGGGCGAGCCGGTCCGCTTCCTGGCGCAGAGCGCCGCCGAGGCCCGGGCCCAGCTGCTGCACTTCCTGCCCGAGCCGGTGGTGGACGGCACGCTGGACATCCTGGGCCGGCCGACGCCCGCCGAACAGCGGATCGGCCCGGACGTCGAGCGGGTGCTCGGCCGGGCCGCCCGGCCGTTCGCCGACTGGGCGCAACGTAATGCGGCGGCCTTCCGCTGAGTCGCCGCGGCCCGGTCAGGCGACGGGCTGGGGCACCGCTCCGGCGCTCGCCTCGACCGGGGCGGCCTGCGCACCGGGCCGGTCCAGGGCCCAGGAGACGGCGGCGATCAGGAAGCCGATCGCCGCCAGCACGGCCCCGACCAGGGCCGGTGAGACCCAGCCGAGCCCGGCGCTCAGCGCGAGGCCGCCGAAGAACGCCCCCTGCGCGTTGGCCAGGTTGAACGCGCCCTGGACGGTGGCCGAGGCCAGCGTCGGGGCGCGCCGGGCCTTCTGCAGCACCAGGGTCTGCACGGTCGGCACCGTCGCGAAGCCGAACAGCCCGATCAGCACCACGGTGATCGCCGCCGACCACTCCGTCCGGGCGGTGACCGAGAACGCCGCCAGCGCCAGTGCCATCAGCAGGAAGGCCGCGCAGATGGCGGGCCGCAGCGCGCGGTCGGCGGCGTACCCGCCGATCACGTTGCCGAGCGTCATGCCGACACCGAACAGCGCGAGCACCACGGTGACCGAGCCCTCCGAGAAGCCCGCCACCTCGGTCAGGATCGGGGTGATGTAGCTGTAGCAGGCGAACAGCCCGGCGCAGCCGAACACCACCGTGCCGAGGGCGAGCCAGAGTTGGCCGCTGCGGAAGGTGGAGAGCTCGCGGCGCAGCCCGGCGCCGGGATGGCTCGGCAGGGTCGGCACCAGCCGGGCGATGGCGAAGGTGCCGAGCGCGCCGATGCCGACCACCACCAGCATCGCGGCCCGCCAGCCGAGCTGCTGGCCGAGCAGGGTGGCCACCGGCACCCCGACGATGTTGGCCACCGTCAGACCGGAGAACATCACCGAGACCGCGCGGGCCCGCAGGTGGGGCGCGACCAGTTCGGCGGCGGCCACCGCACCGGCGCCGAAGAACGCACCGTGCGGCAGCCCGGCCACCAGCCGGGCGGCGGCGAGCAGCGCGAAGTTCGGCGCCACCGCGCAGAGCAGGTTGCCGACGGTGAACAGCGCGGCCAGCCCGATCAGCACGCCCTTGCGGGGCAGCCGGGCACAGGCTCCGGTGAGCAGCGGGGCACCGATCACCACCCCGATCGCGTACGTCGAGATCAGCCAGCCGGCCTGCGGGATGGACACCTCCAGGTCACCGGCGATCTGCGGCAGCAGGCCCATCGCGGCGAACTCGGTGGTGCCGATCGCGAAGGCGGTGACGGCGAGGGCGACGAGCGCCAGCGGCATGAGGGTTCAACTCCAGGACAGGGGTGGGGGGCGGTCGCCGCTGACCGCCGTACGAGGGATCCAGGCAGTCTAGCGAGCACCGGTGAACGCCCGGATCCGGTGCAGTTCGTCCACGATGTCGCTCAGCGTGCGACAGTCCGCCGGGGCGGTGGCCGGGGTGCGGGTGGGTGGGGTCAGGCCGTCGAGGGTGTCGGCCAGGGCGGTCAGTTCGGTGCTGATCAAGGCGGCGGTCGGGACGGTCGGGACCGGGCGGCCGTGGTCGAGGCGGACGGCGCAGGCGGTGGTGGCATCGACGATCCGTTCGGCCCCGGTGGTGACGGGCAGCCAGTTCCGGTCGGCGTGCAGTTCGGCGGCGCCGGTCTCGGCGGCGGCCCTGGCCTCGGCCAGCGCCCGGTAGGCGGTGCGGCGCAGGGCGGCCCGTTCGGGTCCCTCGGGGGCGCCGGACAGGACGTGGTCCAGGTAGTGCCGGGCGTGCCGCAGCGCGACCGCGAACCGGTGGCCGACGCTGGTACGGGTCGAGGCCAGCCGGGGCAGGTGGCCGATCACCAGGACGATCGCGCAGGCCAGCGCGGTGTCGGCGAGCCTGGTGCCGGACGCCCTGGTGTCCCCGCCGAGCGAGACGAAGGACAGCGCGGTGACGGTGATCACCGCCGTCTGGGCGGCGAAATGCCGGGCCGCCAGCGGGATCAGCGCCCCGGCCACCGTGACGGCGACCGGTTCCGCCCCGGCGGTCGGCAGCACGGCGAACAGCAGCACCCCGAGCGCGGTGCCGACGAACCGGTTGACCACCCGGGAGAACAGCGGCCCGACGTCGGGCTTGACCAGGAACGCCGCGGTGACCGGCAGCCAGTACCAGTGGTCGGCGCTCAGCAGCAGCGCGGCGGCGGTGCTGGCGCCGACGCAGACCGCGACCCGCAGCCCGTTCTCCCGTCCGGCCGGTCCGAGCGGCCGGGAGCCCGGGCGGCTGCGCGGCGGTACGACGGCCGGGCCGCCCGGGTCGGCGAACGCGAGGGTGGCGTCCAGGACGGCGCGGTCGAAGGCGCTCCGGGCGGCGGTGTCCGGGACCGGCGCGGCCAGCGCGCCCGGTGCCGTGCCCGCCCGGACGGCGACGGCCAGCCGGCGCGGGCCCTCGGCCACCCGGGGCGACAGCGCGGTGCCCTCCCAGAGCAGTGCGACGCTCGCCTCGCAGAGCGCGGCGGCCGCGGCGAACCGTCCGAGCAGCCGCCGGTGCTCCGCCTCCCGCCCGGCCAGGACCGCCCACCCGCGCGGCGCGGCGGCCGCCGGCGGGACCTCCCGGAGCCGCCGGCCGCCGGGCCCCCATCGCCGCAGCGCCTCGTCGGCCTGGTCGAGCGCCCGGGTCAGCCTGCGCCGGGCGGCCTCCGCCCCCGGGGTGCCCACCGCGTCCAGCGCGTCGGCCAAGGCGTCGAAGACGGCGGCCACCGCGTGCCGCTCGCCGTCCCCGCCGGCGCCGTCGGACGGGCTGACGGTCAGTCGGAGCAGCAGCGGCCAGAGCGCCCCGGCCAGGAAGCACAGCGCGGTGACCCACGGCGGCGCCGCGAGCGGCATGCCCGCGCCGACCGCCGTCAGCACCAGCAGCTGGACGGCGGCGGCCGCGCAGACCGGCCCCGCCACGCTGACCGCACCCGATACCAGCCCGACCAGGGTGAGCAGCGGCAGCGCCCACCAGCCGGGCAGCAGGCCGCCGAAGAAGCCGACCGCCCCGGCCAGGGCCGGGACCGCGATCCGGACGGTGGCCACCCGGCGGGTGCCCGGGCGGTCGTTGAGCGTGGCGAACATCGCGCCCAGCCCCGCCGCGACCGCCGCCGACCGGTGCCCGGTGGCCAGGCCGACGGCCAGCGCCGGGCCCATCCCGAGCCCGCCCCGGAGCAGCGCGGGCCAGGGGACGGGGCCCCGCTGCCAGCGGAACGGGTGGGCGAGCCAGGCCGGCGGCTGGGGCACGGTCCTCCTCCTCGTAGGAAGGTCCGACATGCGCGTCGGACCGGTAACTGCCGGGCTGGCCGGAACGGCCCTCGGTCGATGCCGGCAGCCTACGAGCGCCAGTTGTCGGTCCCGCTGCGTCGCCGTTACGGGAACGTGACCGTTCGTCCCCGCCGGGCCGGGTGCCAGAATGGCCAACCGGCGCGCCGTACCCGATCGCGTGCCGGGAGGAGAACCACCGTGTCGGACGCCCTGCTCGCCGCCCTGGACATCGGCGGGACCAAGATCGCGGCAGCGTTGGTCTCCCCCGACGGCTCGGTGCTGGCCAGGACCCGGCGGCCCACCCCGGCGGCCCGGGACGCCGAGGCGGTGCTCGCGGCGGCCGCCGAGGCGCTGGCCGAGCTCGCCGAGTCGGCGCACTGGCCGCAGGTGGCCGCGCTGGGCATCGGCAGCGCGGGCCCGGTGGACATCGCCCGGGGCACCGTCAGCCCGGTCAACATCCCCGGCTGGCGCGGGTTCCCGATCGTCGAACGGGTCGCCGAGCTCCCCGCCGTCAAGGGCCTGCCGGTGACGCTCGCCGGTGACGGCATCGCGATCGCGGCGGCCGAGCACCGCTACGGCGCGGCGCGGCCGTACCGGAACGCGCTCTGCCTGGTGGTCTCCACCGGTGTCGGCGGCGGGCTGGTGCTGGACAACGAACTGCACACCGGCACCACCGGCAACGCGGGGCACATCGGCCACATCTCGGTGGCCTTCGACGGCGAGTCCTGCCCCTGCGGCGGCCGGGGCTGCCTGGAGCGCTACGCCAGCGGCACCGCGATCGCCCGCCGCGCACTGGCCACCGGCTGGCGCCCGCCCGCCGACGACGCGTCGGCGGTGGCGGTCGCCGCCTCGGCCCGGGCCGGCGACCCGGTCGCGCTGGCCGCCTTCGACCGGGCCGCCCGCGCCCTGGCCGCCGGCATCGCCGCCACCGCCACCCTGGTGGAGCTGGACGCCGTGGTGGTCGGCGGCGGCGTCGCGGAGACCGGCGACCTGCTGTTCACCCCGCTCCGCACCCACCTCACCACCTACGCCGCCCTCCCGTTCGCCGCCTCCGTCCGGCTCCACCGGGCCCGGCTCGGCACCGACGCCGGTCTGGTCGGCGCGGCGGCGGTGGCTGCGGCGGCACTGACGCGCTGACCGCCCTCCCTGTGATCAACTACGCCTGGCAGGGCTCTGCGAGAAGACCGCCTGGCCCGCCGCCGTGGTCGAACAGGGCGGCCGGACCAGCGGGTTCCTCATACGCGCCGCCCCCGACCGCTTCCGCTTCGACCTCCGGAGCCTGAGCAGCGGTGCCACCGGCTGGCGAACCCGAAGTTCCTGCTCAACGGCGAACCTGGAGTTCCTGCTCAACGACGACGCGTACGTGGCCGGGATCGGACTGACCGTCAGCGAACGGGACTGCCTGCTGCTGGCCGACCTGGCCGGCACGCTGGGGCGCCTGCACCGGATCGGCGCCACGGTCGGCGACCTCTCGCCGAAGAACCTGCTGTTCAGCTCCGACGACCGGCCCGGGTGCTTCCCGATCGACTGCGACGCCATGCTGCTGCGCGGCGCCTCCGTCCTGCCGCAGGCCGAGACCCCGGACCGGCAGCTGCCGGCGAACGAGGAGAAGGCCACTCCGGCCGCCGCTCCCGGGGGCCCGGCCGCGACCGCCGCCACCCCGCCCCGTCCGGGAAGCCCCCCGTAGGGCAGGAGCAACACGTTCTTCTCCAGGGTCAGCAGTTGCTCCGCCGCCAACATCGTCGTCAACGGGCGCACCGGCGAGTACAACGCCGGCTCGTTCTGCGGGAACTACAACTGGTCGACCTACCGGGTCCCGGACTACCCCCCACCTCGACTACACGGTCTGCTTCCGGTGGAAGTGAGCACCGGGGCTCAGCCGCCCTGCACCGCCCGCTGCTGGTGCACCCGCAGGTGCAGCGTGGCCAGGTCCAACAGCGGCGTCGCGACCCGCAGTTCGCGCGCCCGGGCCACCAGGTCGCCGAGCAGCTGCTCGACCTCCGCCGGGCGGCCCGCCACCACGTCGCGGTACATCGAGGAGACCAGCGGCGACCCGCTCTGCGTCACCATGTCCTCGATCAGGGCGAGTTCGGCCACCGGCACCGGGTGCCCGGCGGCCGCTGCCACGGCCGCCGTCTCGGCCAGCACCCCGGCGGCGAAGCCGGTGCCGCCCGGGACGGCGTTGATCTCGCCGACCGTGCCGCGCAGCAGACAGGTGACCGCACCGACGGTGCTGATGAAGACCCACTTGTGCCACATCGCACCGACGATGTCGGCCGAGGCGCTGCCGTCGATCCCGGCGCTCCGCAGCACTCCCGCGATCTCCTCCGCCCGCTCCGCCGGCCCGTCCTGCGCGCCGACGGTCAGCACGGCCGGCGGCGCCAACCGGACGATGTCACCGTCCTCGTTCAGGGTGGTGACCACCTTGGCGACGCCGCCCAGCACCGCCGCGCTGCCGAACCGGGCGTTCAGCACCTCCAGGTGCGCCATGCCGTTGAGTACGGGCACCAGCACCGTGCCCGGGCCGATCGCCGGGACGACATCCTCGATGCTCCGCTCCAGTGCGGTGGCCTTCACCGTCAGCAGCACCACGTCGTAGGGCGAATCGAGTTCGTCGGCGGTGACCAGCCGAGGAACGACCACCTCTTCCGCCTCGGGGCCGACGATCCGCAGACCGCGCTTCCGGAGCACCTCGGCCCGGCCCGGGCGGACCAGGAAGGTGACGTCCTGTCCGGCCTGGGCCAGCCGGGCGCCGAAGTAGCCACCGGTCGCTCCGGCGCCGACGATCAGAATCTTCATCAGGAGGTGGAACCTTTCCCGGCTCGTAGTGTTCGACGGAAAGCGAACACCCGGAGTGTATGATCTTCATCGAACACCGGGCAAGAGGAGATCGGCATGTCGGACCGGACGGCGAGCAGCGGCCACCGCCCCGCCCCGGTCCACCGGGCCCCGGACCAGGTCCCCGTCGAGGCCGCCCTGTCCGCCCTGGCCGACCCGGTCCGCATCCAGCTGGTCCGCGAGCTGGCGGGCGCTCCCGACTGGACCAGGAGCTGCGGCAGCTTCGACGTCCCGGTCGGCAAGGCCGCCCTCAGTCACCACTTCACCGTGCTGCGCGCGGCCGGCCTGGTCGAGCAGCGCGACCAGGGCGCCAAGCGGATCAACCGGCTGCGCCGCGCCGAGTTCGACGCCCGCTTCCCCGGCCTGCTGGCCCTGGTGCTGCGCCCTGAGCACCCCGCCTGACCAGGCCACCCGTACTCCCCGGCGGGCCCCCGGACCGCGTGGGACGATGGCAGGACCGAAGTCCGACCTCCGGGCGGTGGTCCGATACATGCGAACCGACGAGCCGGGCCCCGATCCCCTCCCGTCCGACCTCACGGACGGTGAGCCGGATCAGGGCGGCCTGCTGATGGTCCCGATCGCCACGGCGCTGATCGCGGCCGACGGCCGCATCCTGCACTGGAGCGCGGACGCCCAGAGCCTGCTCGGCTACTCACCGGACGAAGCGGTCGGCGCCAAGGCCGCCCAGCTGCTGGTCACCGAGGCGCAGCGCCCCGAGGTGCAGGCGCTGTTCCGGGGCATCCTGGAGGGCCGGGCCTGGTCCGGCATCTTCCCGGTGCTGCACCGCAACGGCCACCACGTGAACCTGGAGTTCCGTACCCACCCCGTGCTCGGCCCGGAGGGGCGCCCGCTGGTGCTCGCGGTCGCCTCGGACGTGACGGCGGTGCACCGGCTGCGGGCCGACCTGGCAGTGCTGGACGGCTTCTTCACCCAGTCCCCGGTCGGCATGGCGGTGTACGACCCCGAGCTGCGCTTCGTCCGGCTGAACGAGGCGCTGGCCCGCACCAACGGCCTGCCGGTCGACGCCCAGCTCGGCCGCCGGGTCACCGAGGTGCTGCCGGGCATCAACGGCACCGAGATCGAGGCGGTGATGCGGCGGGTGCTGGAGACCGGCGAGGCGGTGATCGACGCCCGCTCGCACGGCCGCACCCCCGGCGACCCGGGCCACGACCGCGCCTGGTCCGCCTCCTACTTCCGGCTGGAGCGTCCCGACGGCGGGGTGCTCGGGGTGAGCTCCACCATCGTGGACGTCACCGCGCGGTACCGGGCCGAGTCCGAGGCGGCCCGGTACCAGCAGCGGCTGGCGCTGCTCAACGAGGCCAGCACCCGGATCGGCACCACCCTCGACCTGGCCCGCACCGCCCAGGAGTTGGCCGAGGTGGCCGCCCCCGGCCTGGCCGACACGGTGGTGGTGGAGGTGCTGGAGTCGCTGGCCAGGGGCGAGTCCTCCGCGCCGCCCAGCCCGGCGGACCGCTCGGCGGTGCTGCGCCGGATGGCCTTCCACACCGTGCCGGGCTCGGCGATGACCCCGCTCGCGCCGGTGGACAGCGTGCACCGCTACCCGCCGTCGGCGCCGTACGCCTGGGCGCTGGCGCACCGGCGCCCGGTGCTGCTGCCGGCCGTCGAGGGTTCGGCGATGCACTGGTTCAGCGACACCCCGCAGCTGACCGAGCGGATGCGCGCCGAGGGCGTCCGCTCCCTGATGGTGGTGCCGCTGATCGCGCGCGGGGCCGCGGTCGGGGTGGCCGCGTTCTACCGGAACCTGACGGAGCGTCGCTACGACGCGGAGGACCTGGCGCTGGCCGGCGAGCTGGCCGCCCGGGCCGCGGTCGCGGTCGACAACGCGCTGCTCTACACCCGCGAGCGGGACGCGGCCCGGCAGCGGCAGCAGGCGCTGGAGGAGGCGCACGCCGCCCAGCAGCGGCTGCTGTTGCTGAACGAGGCCAGCACCCGGATCGGCACCACCCTCGATCTGCACCGCACCGCCCAGGAGTTGGTGGAGGTGGTGCTCCCCCGGTTCGCCGACTTCGTCACCGTCGACCTGCTGGAGTCGGTGCTGGAAGGCGAGGAGCCGGCCCCGCCGCCGGACGACGGGCCCGCGATGCTGCGCGCGGTCGCGGTGGGCGAGGTGCAGGGCTCGGTGGTGATGGCCGGCGCGGCCGACCCGGTCGGCGAGGCGAGCAAGTCCGCGCAGCTGTACGCGGAGAGCCTGCGCACCCGGCGGTCGATCCTGGTGACCCAGGTGGACGAGGCCGCGCTGCACCGGATCGTCGCCGCGCCCGACCGGGTCGCCCCGAGCCTGGCGGCCGGCGTGCACTCGTACCTGATGGTGCCGCTGCTGGCCCGCGGGGTGGTGCTGGGCGGTGCCGAGTTCATCCGGACCGGCACCACCCCGGAGCCGTTCACCGAGGACGACGTGGCGCTGGCCGAGGAGTTGGCGGCCCGGGCGGCGGTCTGCATGGACAACGCCCGGCTGTACCGGCGGGAGCGGGAGACCGCGCTCACCCTGCAGCGCAGCCTGCTGCCGCAGGAGGTGCACCGGACGCTCGGGCTCGAACTGGCCCACCGCTACCTGCCGAGCAGCGCGATCAGCGAGGTCGGCGGCGACTGGTTCGACGTGGTGCCGCTCTCCGGCGGCCGGGTCGCCCTGATCGTCGGAGACGTGATGGGCCACGGTATCCGGGCGGCCGCCACGATGGGCCAACTCCGCACCGTGGCACGGACCCTGGCCACCCTGGAGCTGGAACCCTCCCGGGTGCTGCGGCGCCTGGACGAGGCCGCCGCCGCCCTCGGCGAGGGCCAGTTCGCCACCTGCGTCTGCGTCCTGTACGACCCGCTGGACCGCTCCTGCACCGCCGCCTCGGCCGGCCACCTGCCACCGGTGATCGCCACCCCGGACGGCACCGCCGAACTGCTCGAACTCCCCTCCGGCGCACCGCTGGGCGTCGGCGGCGTGCCGTTCGAGAGCCGGTCCTTCACGCTCCCCGAGGACGGCATCCTGGTGCTCTACACCGACGGCCTGGTGGAGCGGCGCGGACGCGACCTGGACGCCGGCCTGGACCTGCTGCGCCGGACGGTGGCCGACCGGCGGCCCACCCTGGAGGAGACCTGCGACGCCGTGCTGACCGCACTGGACGCCCCCGCCGGACAGGACGACGTGGCCGTGCTGATGGCCCAGGTCCGCCCGCTCGGCGCGGACCGGTTCGCCGTGCTGCCGCTGGCCGAGGACCACGCGATGGTCGGCCACGCCCGCCGCTTCGTCCGCCGCACCCTCACCGACTGGGGCCTGCCCGCCCTGGTCGACCCGGCCGAACTGCTCACCAGCGAGCTGATCACCAACGCCCTGGTGCACGCCGGCTCACCGGTCGAACTGCGCATCCTCCGCGACCACCTGCTCACCATCGAGGTGGCCGACGTGGACAGCCGCCCGCCCCGGCTCCGGCACGCCCGCGAGGCGGACGAGGGCGGCCGGGGGATGTACCTGGTCAACGAGCTGGCCCACCGCTGGGGCAGCCGGGCCACCGACGAAGGCAAGGTCGTCTGGTACGAGCTGGAACCGCCACCCGGCTGACGACCCGTCCGATCCCGATCCGGAGGACCCGATGTCCATCCGCAGACTGACCGCCCTGCCGTGCGGACGGCGCGGCAAGTGGGTCGTGCTGGTGATCTGGCTGGCCCTGCTGGTGCTGACCGGCCCGCTGGCCGCCGAACTCGCCGACGCCGAGGACAACCAGGCGTCCAGCTGGCTGCCCGGCGCCGCCGAGTCCACCCAGGTCCTGGTCACCCAGCGCGCCTTCCAACCGGTCGACACCGCCCAGGCCGTGGTGGTCTACCAGCGGCCCGGCGGTCTGACCCCCGCCGACCGGGCGGCGGCCGCCCGCGACGCGACGGCCTTCGCCGACGCCCCGCACGTCCGGGGCCCGGTGATCGGCCCGGTCACCTCCGCCGACGGCCGGGCGATGCAGACCGTCGTCCCGGTGGACATCGGCACCGGCGGCTGGCAGGACCTGCAGCCCGCCGTGGACAGCCTGCGGGCCACCGCCGCCGCCGACAGCCAGGGCATGACCACCCACGTCACCGGCCCGGCCGGGATCGGCGCCGACCAGGCGGCCGCGTTCGCCGGGATCGACGGCACCCTGCTGCTGGCCACCGTGAGCGTGGTGATCGTCCTGCTGCTGTTCACCTACCGCAGTCCGATCCTGTGGCTGCTGCCGCTGCTGGCGGCCGGGGCCGCCCTGACGGTCTCCCAGGCCGTGATCTACCTGCTGGCGAAACACACCGGACTGACCGTCAACGCGCAGAGCGCCGGCATCCTGATCGTGCTGGTGCTCGGCGCCGGGACGGACTACGCCCTGCTGCTGACCGCCCGCTACCGCGAGGAGCTGCGCCGGCACCGGGACCGGCACGAGGCGATGGCCTTCGCCCTGCACCGCGCCGGGCCGGCCGTCGGCGCCAGCTCGGCCACCGTGGTCGCCTCGATGCTCTGCCTGCTGGTCGCCGAGATGAACTCCACCCGGGGCCTCGGCCCGGTCTGCGCCATCGGCGTGCTGGTCGCCCTGCTGGCCATGGTCACCCTGCTGCCCGCGCTGCTGGTGCTGCTCGGCCGCTGGGTGTTCTGGCCGGTCCGTCCGGCGTACGGCACCCCGGAGCCGACCGCGCACGGCCGGTGGGCCCGGGTCGGCGGCGCGATCGCCCGCCGGCCGCGCCGGATCTGGGTGGGCACCGGGCTGGCGCTGGCCGCCTGCTGCCTCGGCCTGTTCGCGCTGAACGCCAACGGGCTGAGCCAGGCCGGGAGTTTCACCGGCACCCCGGACTCGGTCACCGGCCAGCAGGTGCTGAACCAGCACTTCCCCGGCGGCACCGGCGCCCCGCTCACCGTGGTCGGCGCCGCCGACCGGGCCGGCCAGGTCAGGGCCGTCACGGTCGGCACCCCCGGCATCTCGGCCGCCACCGAACCGACGGTCCGTCAGGGCACCGCGCTGTTCTACGCCACCCTGACCGACCCGCCGGACAGCCAGGCCGCCAAGGACACCGTCGACCGGCTGCGCACCGCCGTGCACGCCGTCCCGGACGCCGATGCGCAGGTGGGCGGCAGCACCGCCGTGATCCTGGACGCCGGGCGGGCCGCCGCGCACGACAACCGGGTGGTGATCCCGCTGGTGCTGGGCGTGGTGCTGGTGATCCTGGCCGGACTGCTGCGCGCGGTGACCGCGCCGCTGGTGCTGATCGCCACCGTGGTGCTCAGCTACGCGGCGGCGCTCGGGCTGAGCGCGCTGGCCTTCGGGCACCTCTTCCACTTCGAGGGCTCGGACCAGTCGTTCCCGCTGTTCGTCTTCGTCTTCCTGGTCGCGCTGGGCATCGACTACAACATCTTCCTGATGACCCGGGTCCGCGAGGAGGCCCTGCACCGGGGCACCAAGGCGGGCGCGGTGGCCGGCCTGGCCGCGACCGGCGGGGTGATCACCTCCGCCGGCCTGATCCTGGCCGCCACCTTCGCCGTCCTCGGCACCCTCCCGGTCGTCGGGCTGGCGGAGATCGGCTTCGCGGTCGCCCTGGGCGTCCTGCTGGACACCCTGGTGGTCCGCTCCGTCCTGGTCACGGCCCTGACCATGGACCTCCGCCACCGGATGTGGTGGCCGTCGAGACTGCCCGACTGACTACTCCGGGGTGACGTACGCCCCCGAGATGCCGCCGTCCACCAGGAAGGTGTTCGCCGTCATGAACGACGAGTCGTCACTGGCCAGGAAGGCGACCGCGGCGGCGATCTCGGACGGCTCCGCGAACCGCCCCAGCGGGATGTGCACCAGCCGGCGGGCCGCCCGCTCCGGGTCCTTGGCGAACAGCTCCTGGAGCAGCGGCGTGTTCACCGGCCCCGGGCAGAGCGCGTTGATCCGGATGCCCTCCCGGGCGAACTGCACGCCCAGCTCGCGGGACATCGCCAGTACCCCGCCTTTGGAGGCGGAGTAGGAGATCTGCGAGGTGGCCGCGCCCATCACCGCGACGAACGAGGCGGTGTTGATGATCGAGCCCTTGCCCTGCCGCTGCATGTGCGGGATGGCGTACTTGCAGCACAGGTACACGCTGGTCAGGTTGACCTCCTGGACCCGCTTCCAGGCGTCCAGACCGGTGGTCAGGATCGAGTCGTCCTCCGGCGGCGAGATGCCCGCGTTGTTGAAGGCGATGTCCAGGCTGCCGTAGTGGTCCACGGCCTGCTGGTACATCGCGATCACCGCCGCCTCGTCGGTCACGTCGGCCTGGATGAACAGGCCGCCGACCTCGTTGGCGGCCTTCTCGCCGCTCTCCGGGTCGAGGTCGACGCAGACCACCTTCGCCCCCTCGGCGGCGAACCGCTTCGCGGTGGCCAGGCCGATCCCGCTGCCTGCTCCGGTGATGACGGCCACCCGGCCGTCCAGACGCTTGGTCATGGCTACAGCTCCTCCGTTGCGATGAAGACGTTCTTGGTCTCGGTGAAGGCGTTGAGGGCGTCGGGGCCCAGCTCCCGGCCGAGGCCGGACTGCTTGAAGCCGCCGAACGGGGTCGAGTAGCGCACCGAGGAGTGCGAGTTGACCGAGAGGTTGCCCGCCTCGACACCGCGCGCGACCCGCAGCGCGCGGCCGATGTCCCTGGTCCAGATCGATCCTGACAGGCCGTACTCGGTGGCGTTGGCGATCCGCAGCGCGTCCGCCTCGTCCCGGAACGGGACCACGCTGACCACCGGGCCGAAGATCTCCTCGGTGAACGCCCGGTCGTCCGTCCGACCCGGCGTCAGCACGGTCGGCGGGAACCAGAAACCCGGCCCGTCCGGGCAACTGCCGGTGAACGCGGGCTCGTTGACGTACGAGGCGACCCGGGCCCGGTGGGCGGCCGAGATCAGCGGGCCCATCTCGGTCTTCTCGTCCGTCGGGTCACCGACCCGGACCGCCCGGACGGCGGTCTCGAACGCGGCCAGGAACTCGTCCAGCACGCTCGCCTGGACCAGGATCCGGGACCGGGCACAGCAGTCCTGCCCGGCGTTGTCGAAGACCGCGCCCGGGGCGGAGGCCGCCGCCTTGGCCAGGTCCGCGTCGGCGAACACGATGTTGGCGCTCTTGCCGCCGAGTTCGAGGGTGACCTGCTTGACCTGGTCGGCGCAGCCGGCCGCCACCGCCTTGCCGACGGCGGTGGAGCCGGTGAAGACCACCTTGCGGACGGCCGGGTGGGTGACGAACCGCTGCCCCACCACCGGGCCGCGCCCGGGCAGCACCTGGAACACGTCCTCGGGGATGCCCGCCTGCCGGGCGAGTTCGGCCAGCCGCAGGGCGGTCAGCGGGGTGAGCTCGGCGGGCTTGAGCACCACCGTGTTCCCGGCCGCCAGCGCGGGGGCGAAGCCCCAGGCGGCGATCGGCATCGGGAAGTTCCACGGCACGATGATGCCGACCACGCCGAGCGGTTCCTGGAAGGTCAGGTCCACGCCGCCGGCCACCGGGATCTGCCGGCCGAACAGCCGCTCGGGGGCGGCGGCGTAGTACTCGATCACGTCCCGGGCGTTGCCCGCCTCCCAGCGGGCGTTGCCCACGGTGTGGCCCGCGTTGGCGATCTCCAGCTGCGCCAGGTGCTCCCGGTCGGCGTCCACGGCGGCGGCGAAGGCCCGCAGCAGCCGGGCCCGGTCGGCCGGGGCGACCCGGCGCCAGCCGTCGAAGGCGGCCGCGGCCCGGGCGATGGCCGCGTCGGTGTCGGCGAGCGAGGTCATCGGGACGGTGGCGATCACCTCCTCGGTGGCCGGGTTGACCACCTCGAAGACGTCGGGCTCGGCACTGCTCACTGGGTGCTCTCCTTGATCAGGGCCTGGAACAGGCGCGGGTCGGAAGGGTCGGTCTCGGGATGCCACTGGACGCCCAGCACGAAGCGCTCACCCGGCAGTTCGACCGCCTCGACCGTGTCGTCGGCGGCCCGGCCGGTGACCACCAGGCCCTCGCCCGGACGGCCGACGGCCTGGTGGTGGTAGCAGCGCACCTTGGCCTGGCCGCCCAGGATCACGGCCAGCCGGCTGCCCGGTGAGGTCGTGACCTCCTGCCACTGGAAGGTGGCCGGGGCGACCTGGTGGTCCGGCGGGTCGAGGTGCTGGACCAGATCCCCGCCGAGCGCCACGTTCAGCAGTTGCATGCCCCGGCAGACGCCCAGCAGCGGCAGTCCGCCGTCCAGCGCGGCCCGCGCGAGTGCGAACTCCCAGCCGTCCCTGGCCGGTTGCGGCGCACTGGTGCGCGGGTGCGGCTCGGCGCCGTACGAAGCCGGGTCGAGGTCGGGGCCGCCGGCCAGCACCAGCCCGTCCAGCCTGGCCAGCACCCGGGCAGCGCCCGCCGGGTCCTGCGGCGGCAGCAGGACGGGCAGGCCGCCGGCCCGTTCGACGGCCTCGACGTAGCTCTGCGGGATCAGCGCGGCGGGCTGCCGCCAGACCCCCCAGGCGGCCTCGTCCCGGTAGCTGCTGACGCCGATCAGCGGACGCCCCGTCACAGCCGCTCGAATCCGCGGCGCCGCTCCCAGTCGGTCACCGCCGCGTCGTAGGCGGTGAGTTCGACCCGGCCGGCGTGCGCGTAGTGCCGGACCACGTCCTTGCCGAAGGCCAGCCCGGCGGCCTCGCTGGCCTCGAAGGCGGCCACCGCGTCGCGCAGCGTGCCGGGCACCCGGGGCGCGTCCGAGGCGTACGCGTTACCGGTGAACTCGGGCTCCAGCGCGAGCTGGTGCTCGACCCCGTGCAGCCCGGCGGCGATCAGCGCGGCCAGCGCCAGGTACGGGTTGACGTCCCCACCGGGCACCCGGTTCTCGAACCGCAGCGAGGCGCCGTGGCCGACCACCCGCAGCGCACAGGTCCGGTTGTCCCGGCCCCAGGCGATCGCGGTGGGCGCGAAACTGCCCGGCACGTACCGCTTGTAGGAGTTCACGGTCGGCGCCAGCAGCAGCGAGAACTCGGCCAGACAGGCCAGCTGCCCGGCCAGGAAGTGCTCCATGGCGCGGGAGAAGCCGCCAGGACCGTCACCGGCGAACACCGCCCGGCCCTGCTCGTCGCGCAGGCTCAGGTGGACGTGGCAGGAGTTGCCCTCGCGCTCGTTGTACTTCGCCATGAAGGTCAGGCTGCAGCCCTCCTGGTCGGCGATCTCCTTGGCGCCGGTCTTGTAGACCGCGTGGTCGTCGCAGGTGGCCAGCGCGGGGCCGTACTTGAAGGCGATCTCGTGCTGCCCGAGGTTGCACTCACCCTTCGCGGACTCGACGGTCAGCCCGGCACCGGTCATCTCGTTGCGCAGCCGGCGCAGCAGCGGCTCGATCCTGGAGGTGCCCAGGATCGAGTAGTCCACGTTGTACTGGTTGACCGGGGTGAGGCCGAAGTAGTCCTTCTGCCAAGCCTGTTCGTAGCTGTCCTTGAAGACGATGAACTCCAGCTCGGTGCCCGCGTACGCCTGCCAGCCGTACCCGGCCAGCCGTTCCAGCTGACGCCGCAGCACCTGCCGGGGCGAGACCGCGACCGGGGTGCCGTCGTGCTGGAGCACGTCGCACTGGACCATCGCGGTGGCCGGGTGCCAGGGCACCATCCGCAGCGTGTCGAAGTCCGGCTTCAGCACGAAGTCGCCGTAGCCGGTCTCCCAGGAGGAGACCTCGTAGCCGTCCACGGTGTTCATGTCGATGTCCACGGCCAGCAGGTAGCCGCAGCCCTCGGCGGCGTTCTCCACCACCTCGTCCAGGAAGTGTCCGGCCGCGATCCGTTTGCCCTGGAGCCGGCCCTGCATGTCGGTCAGGGCGAGCACCACGGTGTCCACGGCGCCGCTCGCGATCAGCTCGCGCAACCGGTCGAGGGTGAGGCGGGGGCTGCTCATCGCTTCTCCAATACGGTGATCGGCTCGTCCTCGGCGGTGACCTTCGGCCCGGTGAACCAGTGCCGGGCGGACGCCAGCCACCAGACCCCGGCGAAGCCGAGCACGGCCGCCACCGCGACGGGGGTGTAGTTGAAGCTGACGGCGTTCACGGGACTGACGGTGGGCAGCATGAACAGCACCGTGATCAGCGCCGTCCAGCCGACCGCCACGCTACCGACCAGCTTGCTCCAGCGGCCCAGATGCCACGGGCCGCGCTCGAAGGCGTCACCCTGACGGAGTCTCAGGAACACCGGGACGACGTAGGCGATGTACAGCCCGATCACCGAGACCGAGGTGACGGCGGCGTACGCGGTGGCGTTCCACAGGTACTGCGCGCCGAGCAGGAACGCCCCGCCGGTGGCCAGCCAGACGGCGGCGGTCGGGGTCTGGGTGCGCGGGTTGATCCGGTGCCAGATCCGCGAGCCCGGCAGTGCGCCGTCCCGGGAGAAGGCGTAGATCATCCGGGAGTTGGCGGTGACCGAGGCCATCCCGCAGAAGAACTGGGCGCCGATCACGATCAGCAGCAGCAGCTTGGCACCGCCCACCCCGATCGCGTCGATGAAGATCTGCGCGGGCGGCACGCCGGTCGAACTGCCGAGCGCCCCGTCGTAGTCGGTGATCGCGAAGGTCAGCCCGAGCAGCAGCACCCAGCCGGCCACCAGCGAGACCAGCACCGAGTTGACGATGCCCTTGGGTCCGGAGCGGGCCGCGTCCCTGGTCTCCTCGGTCATGTGCGCCGAGGCGTCGTAGCCGGTCAGCGTGTACTGGGCGAGCAGCAGGCCGAGCATGGCGACGTAGAAGCTGCTGTGGAAGCCGGTGTTGTTCACGAACTTCGTGAACACGAAGGAGGCGGAGGCGTGTTCGGCGGGCAGCAGGACCAGCGCGCCGACGATCACCGCGACCCCGATCAGGTGCCACCAGACGCTGACCGTGTTGAACAGCGCGACCAGCCGGACGCCCCGGGTGTTCAGCAGCCCGTGCAGCGCCAGGATCACCGCGAAGAGCAGCACGGTGTGGGCGGGGGTGGCGGTGTAGCCCCACTGGAGTTCGAGGAAGGCGTTGGTGAAGAAGGCGGCGCCGAAGTCGACCCCGGCGGTGACCGCGACCTGGCCCATGAAGTTGAAATATCCGGTGAACCAGCTGGCCGCCGGACCGTTGCGTCGGGCCAGCTTGGCGGCCCAGTAGTAGAGCCCGCCGGCGGTCGGGTAGCTGGAACAGATCTCGGCCATCGCGAGGGCGACGCACAGGGTCATCAGGCCGACCAGTGGCCAGCCCCAGGTGATCATGGCCGGGCCGCCGGTGTTCAGGCCGAAGCCGTAGAGGGTGAGGCAGCCGGAGAGGATGGAGACGATCGAGAACGAGACCGCGAAGTTGGCGAAGCCCGACATCGAACGGGCGAGCTCCTGGGTGTAGCCGAGTTCACGGAGCCGGTGTTCGTCGTCACCGACGGTGTCGCTGAGTGTGTGCTCGGAAGGCATGCGCACCCCTTGGGGGTTCGGTGGGGGAGGTCCGAAACGTGCGCCCACGGCGTTGTGGAGATCAATGGACTGGAACCAGACCATTGATGTGGTGAGCATGTTTCCCCCGACCACGCCGCGCCGTCAAGGGGCCCGGGCATGGGTACGATTCCGGCGTGGACTCCGAGGCCGACGAGGCGGGCGGGCAGGGCTCGCTGATGGACTGGCAGGGCGGGGCGATCTTCCGCCCGGTCCGGACCGGCAACGCCTTCGAGGAGACGGTCGAACGCATCCTGGAGGCACTCAAGCTCGGCGTCTTCGGCTACGGCGACCGGCTGCCCGCCGAGCGCGACCTGGCCGCCCGGCTGCACGTCAGCCGGGAGACCCTGCGCGAGGCGATCCGCTCGCTCCAGCTGGCCGGCTGCGTGGAGTCCAGACGCGGCCGCTACGGCGGCACCTTCGTCACCTACCGGCTGCCGCCGCCCGACCCCGATCTCGGCCAACTCCGGCGCGCGGTCCAGGACATGGGGGCCGAGCTGGAGGACGCGCTGACCTTCCGGATGGTGCTGGAGACCGGCGCCTCCGAGCAGGCCGCCCGGCGCGCGCTCAGCGCCGAGCAGTCCGCCTACCTGACCCGGCGCCTGGACGAACTGGAACGGTCCGGGCCGGAGGAGTACCGGCAGCTCGACTCCCGCTTCCACCTGGCCATCGCGGAGCTGACCGGCTCCCGCTCACTTGCCGCCGGGGTGGCCGAGAGCCGGATGCGGCTGAACGACCTGCTGAACGCGATCCCGGTGCTCGGGCGGAACATCGACCACGCCTCGGAGCAGCACCACGCCATGGTCCGGGCCATCCTGGACGGCGACGTCGAGGCCGCCCGACGGGTCACCGAGGAGCACCTGGAAGCGACTGCGGCCCTGCTCCGGGGCTTCCTCGGCTGACCCCCGTCCCCGCCCCCAGCCTCAGTGCTGGTGCTCGTGGTCCGGACCGTGCCGGTGCGCACCCCGCACCACCAGGTGCTCCAGCAACTCCCGGGTGGCCGCCGTCACGGCGGCCACCGCCAGGTCGAACGCCTCCTGGTTGTGCGCCGCCGGCGCCCGGAAACCGGAGACCTTCCGGACGTACTGCAGCGCGGCCGCGTGGATGTCGTCCTCGGTCACTTCGGGGGTCACCGGGGCGCGCAGGGTCTTGATGCTTCGGCACATGCATCCAGTCTGCCCCCTCACGCTCCCCTCACAGGTGACAGGGGGTGATGGTCCGCGTCCCGGGGTACCGTGGCGGGTAACTCTTGACGCATGATCACGCACGGCCGCGAGGCCGGAGAGCAGCGGGGAGGCACAGTGGAGACCTGGGCGACGTGGACCACACAGGGCATCCGGGCCGGGCACGAGGGTGTCCTGACCGAGGAGCTCGGAGCCATCACCGGAGACCTCACCCTGCACACCACGTGGGTGGACGGCGAGGCCCGGATCACCATCCAGTACACCGGGGCGCAGGACTGGTTCACCGTGGTCGGCAGCCCCGTCCCGGTGGCCGACGAGACGGCGGCGCGCAATCTGCACCAGGCGATGGTCGAGGCCACCAAGGCCGGTGGCGGGGCGCGCGTGCCGTCCTGATCGGGGCTGCTCCGGGCAGCTGTGGGTGATCACCCGGCTGCTAGTCTGTGTACGCCAAACGGGGGGCTCCGGGCCGTTCCGCGCCGGATTCTCCGGGCGCGGTGGGTTTGTCGTGCGCCTCGTCGTACCCGAGACTGCCCAGGAGCACTCTTGCTGCCCGCGAGCACCCATCGCCGCCGTGTCCTGCCCTTCGCCGCCGTCGCCATCGCCGCCTCGCTGCTCGCGGGCGTCGCGCAGGCCGACACCTCCACCCCGGCCGACCCGAAGCTGATCGCCGACCTGGACGCGATCCTGGCCGACCCCCGGCTGGCCACCGCCCAGGCGGGCGTGCAGGTGGTGGACACCAGCACCGGTCAGGTGGTCTACCAGCACCAGGCGGACGCGCTGCTCACCCCGGCCTCCACCCTGAAGACCATCACCTCCGCCGCCGCCCTGGAGCTGCTCGGCGAGAACCACGTCTTCACCACCGAGGTCCGCACCACCGGCAGCCGCTACAGCTCGGTCCTCAACGGCGACCTGATCCTGCGCGGCGGCGGCGACCCGAGCCTGCAGCCCAAGGACCTGGACGACCTGGCCGCCCAGGTGGCCGCGGCCGGCATCACCACCGTCACCGGCCGGGTGCTCGCCGACGGCAGCCGGTACGACTCCGTCCCGCTCGGGCCCGGCTGGGCCTGGGACGACGAGGCGTACTCCTACAGCCCGCAGATCTCCGGGCTCACCGTCGCCCCGGACGCCGAGTACTCGATGGACACCGTCAAGGTGACCGTCACCCCGGCCGCCACCGCGGGCCAGCCCGCCACCGTGACCCTTTTCCCGGCCGAGGCGCCGGTGAAGTTCGCCGGGCAGATCACCACCGGTGCGGCCGGCAGCGGCAACACCAGCGGCGTCGAGCGCCGACGGGGCGTCAACGAGCTGACGCTGACCGGCAGTCTGGCCGTCGGCTCCGCGCCGGTCACCTCCTTCGCCACGGTGGAGGACCCGACCACCTACACCGGCGAGGTGTTCGCCGGCGCGCTGGCCAAGCACGGCGTCCGGGTGCTGCGTCCGGCCAAGGCTGCCACCGGCACCGAGACCTCGCAGACCCTGGTCGGCCACGCCTCCCGGCCGCTCGGTGAGCTGCTGGTGCCGATGCTCAAGCTCAGCAACAACGGCATCGCCGAGCACCTGCTCAAGGAGATCGGCAAGGTCAAGGGCAACCAGGGTAGCTGGAGCGCCGGCGTCACCCAGGTGAACGGCTTCCTCAAGACCAACGGCCTGGAGCAGCCGACCGGCCGTCAGGTGGACGGCTCCGGCCTGTCCCGGTACGACCTGGTCAGCGCCTCCAAGCTGACCGCCCTGCTGAAGCTCGCCCCGAACAAGCCGTGGTTCAAGACCTGGTACGACGCCCTCCCGGTGGCGGGCAACCCCGCGCCGCTGGTCGGCGGCACCCTGGCCGCCCGGATGCGCGGCACCGCCGCCGAGAACAACGTGCACGCCAAGAGCGGCTCGATGGGCGGCGTCGACAACCTGGTCGGCTACGCCACCGCACCCGACGGCCGTCGGCTGGCCTTCTCGGTCCTGGTCAACAACTTCCCGGGGGCCCGCCCGCGCAGCGTCCTGGACGCCATCGCGGTGCGGCTGGCCACCGGCCCGGCGGTCACGCCGCCGGCTCCCGCCGCCCCGGCCGCTCCCGGCCTGAAGTCGTTCAACGCCCCGGCGCTGCACGACGCCCCGGCCGAGGTCCCGGCCACCCGCTGGGAGGAGTGCGAGACGTTCGGCCGCTGCTGAGTCTCCGACGACGGCGCCGCACCCCCGCTCCGGGGGTGCGGCGCCGTCGTCGTCCCGGCGAACCGACCGATCGTCAGTGCACCGGATGCGCACCGCCCGCCCCCTGGCGGTACAGACCAGTCGCGCCGGAGCCCGAGGACAGTCCGTCCACGTAGCAACCCGCCTCGGGGGCAAGGCAGTTCGGCAGCTCGCCAGCCATCAGTTCGGCTGGTACCGATGACACATCGGATCTTGTGACGGTGATTGGACTTTCGCCGTGGTGCCCGCGCAGAGTCGGTCTGGCCGCCCACCACGTGCCGGTCGGTCCAAGCGAAACGAGTCATTCAGGTGTCGAGCACGCGTGCCCGGGAACTGGTCCGGGCCTGGTTGGGGACCACGGACCCCGAGGCGATCGGCGCGGTGTACGCCGGGCTGCGGGCGGCCGGGCCGCTGGTCCGCACGCCCTGGGGCGCGCAGGTGGTGCCCGGGTACGCGGACGTCCGGCGGGCGCTGGTCGACCCGGCGCTGGTGATGCTCGACTCCTCCTGGCGGGACGGCCGGACGCCGGGCTGGCGGGACAGCCCCGCCACCGCGGCGCTCTGCGACTCGCTGCTGATGCAGAACCCGCCCGAACACCCGGTCAACCGACGCCCGGTGGTGGCGGCCTTCACCGCCCGCTCGGTGGCGGCCCTGGACGGTCCGATCCGGGCCCGGGTCGCGGCCGCCGTCGACGACTTCGCCCGGACGCTGCGTCAGGACGGGGCGGCGGACCTGATCGGCGACCTCTGCCGGCCGCTGCCCGCGGCGGTGCTGTGCCGGCTGGCCGGGTTCCCCGGGCGCGACGCCGCCTGGCTGGCCGAACTGGCCGCCGTGCTGTCCACCGGCGGCGAGATCCGCCGCCCGCTGGACGAGCTCCGGGCCGCCGACCGGGCGGCCGGCGAACTGCTGCGCTACTTCGGTGAGTCGGCCGACAGCCGGGAACCGGCCCCCGGCGTCGGACCGTTCGACACCGGCCAGCTGTTCGCGCTGGTCGCGGCCGGCCTGATCACCAGTACCCATCTGCTCGGCAACCTCTGCGACCGCCTGCTCAGGACCGCCCCCGACGACCTGGCGGCCGCGACCGCCCCCGGGCACCGGGCGGCGCTGATCGAGGAGACCCTGCGCTGGGACCCGCCGGTGAAGCTGGCCACCCGGCGGGCCGCCCGTCGCACCACGGTCGCGGGCCTGGAAATCCCGGCAGGAACGGTGCTGCACCTGATGATCGGTGCCGCCCACCGCGACCCGGCCCACTACCCCGATCCGGACGTGTTCGCCCCGGGCCGGGACCACCGGCCCGGCTTCCCGTTCGGCCACGGCGGCCACTTCTGCCCCGGCGCGGCGCTGGCCCGGGCCCAGGCGGAGGTCTTCCTGGAGCACTTCGCCGCGCACCTGCCGGACCTGCGGCCGAGCGGCCCGCTGCGCCGCCGCACCGGACCGAGCTTCACCGAACCGGTCGGCCTGCCGGTGGTCCGCCGACTTCCCGCCCCGCGTCCCGCCCCGTCCCGGGGCGAGGTCGTCCGCTTATCCCCGCACGGAGGACTCCGATGACTGCCCCGAACGACCCGTACTCCCGGCTGGTCCGTCTCCTGATCGGTCCGCTGGAGGTGGACTTCGCCCTGGTCTCCCCCGAAGTCACCATCGCCGAGCTCGAGTTGGACTCGCTGGCGGCGGAGGAGTTCGTGCTGCTGGCCGCCGAGGAGTTCGGCACCGACGACACCGCGCCGTACGACCTGGCGGGGGTGCCGCTGGCCGAACTGGCCGCCCGGCTGGCCGGTGCCGCGCCGGGTGACGAGACGGGCGCCGACCTGGCTGACGCCCCGTCACCGTCCGGCCTGGCGCGGGTGTCCGGTTGATCCGGGCCGTGGTGACCGGCGTCGGGATGGTGACGCCGGCCGGGGTGGGGGCCGAGGCGAGCTGGGCCGGGATCTGCGCGGGCCGGCCCACCGCGAAGGCCGATCCCGAACTGGCGGGCTCCCCGGTCGGGATCTCCTGCCGGGTGCCGGGGTTCGACCCGGAGGCCCTGCTCGGCGCCGGGCCGGCCCACCGGCTCGACCGGGTCTCCCAGTTCGCCCTGGCGGCGGCCCGCGAGGCGGTCGCCAAGGCCGGGCTGGACCACCGGGACTGGGACGGCACCCGGGTGGGCCTGGTGCTCGGCGTCGGCGGGTGGGGCGCCAACACCCTGGAGACCCAGCACCGGCGGCTGCTGGATCTCGGGCCGGCCAAGGTCAGCCCGTACTTCCTGCCGATGGCGCTGCCGACCGGGGTGATCGCGCCGATCGCCATCGAGTTCGGCGTGCACGGGCCGACCCACGTGGTCTGCACCGCCTGCGCCTCGGGCACCAGTGCGATCGGCCAGGCCCGGCTGCTGATCGCCACCGGGGCCTGCGACCTGGTGCTGGCCGGCGGCTGCGAGGCGTCCCTGACCCCGTTGATCAGCACCGGCTTCGCCCGGATGGGGGCGCTGTCCCGTCGGAACGGGGACCCGGCCGGGGCGTCCCGGCCGTTCGACGCCGACCGGGACGGCTTCGTGCTGGGCGAGGGAGCCGCCGTGCTGGTGCTGGAGGCCGAGGAGCACGCCCGGAGCCGGCGGGCCCGGCCGCTGGCCGCCGTGGCGGGGTTCGGCGCGACCAACGACGCGTACCACGTGGCCGCGCCCGACCCGGCGGCCACCATGGCGACCGCCGCGATCCGCCGGGCGCTGGCCGACGCCGGGGCCTCGGCGGGCGAGGTGGACCACGTCAACGCGCACGGCACCGGCACCCGGCTGAACGACGGCACCGAGGCCCTGGCGATCCGGTCCGCCGTCCGGTCCACCCCGAGCGTCACCTCGGTCAAGGGCGTGACCGGCCACCCGCTGGGCGCCGCGGGCGCGATCGAGGCGGCCTGCACCGTGCTGGCCATCCGGGACGGCCTGGTGCCGCCGACCGCCAACCTCGAACGGCTGGACCCGGAGATCGACCTGGACGTGGTGACCGGCCGGGCCCGGCCGCAGCGGATCGAGCTGGCGCTCAGTCAGTCGCTGGGCTTCGCCGGGCACAACGCGGTCCTCGCCTTCACCTCGCCCTGACCCGCACCGGGAGACCCACCCATGCAGAGCACCGCCCAGCACCCCGCCTGGCAGCTGGTCGACAGCGCCGTCAGACTGCTGTCCCGGTACTACTTCCGGGTCGAGCTGGTCGGCCTGGAGAACCTGCCGGACGAGGGCGGGGCGCTGCTCGCGGCCAACCACGCCGGGATGATCCCGCTCGACTCGGTGCTGATCGTCACCGCCGTCCGGCAGCACCACCCACGGGGGCGGACGGTGCACGCGATCGCCGACGAGCTGCTGTTCAAGGTGCCGGTACTGGGCGAGCAGGCCCGCCGCTCCGGCCAGGTCTGGGCGACCGACCCGGCCGGCACCAGGCGGCTGCTGACCGGGGGTCAGCTGGTGCTGACCTACCCCGAGGGCGTCCACGGGCTGGGCAAGGGCTGGGCCAACCGGTACCGGGTGCAGGACTTCGGCCGGGGCGGGTTCGCCGCCGTGGCGATGGCCGCCGGGGTGCCGATCGTGCCGGTCACCGTGATCGGCACCGAGGAGGCGTACCCGGTGCTGGCCAACTGCAAGCCGCTGGCCCGCCTGCTCGACCTGCCGTACATGCCGGTCACCCCCACCCTGCCGCTGCTCGGCCTCGCCGGGCTGCTGCCGCTGCCCGCCAAGGTGACGCTGGTGTTCGGCGAGCCGATCCCGACCTCCCCGGCGAACGGCGCCCGGGCCCTGCGGGAGCAGGCCGGGGCGCTCGCCGGGGAGATCCGCTCGGTGATCCAGACGACCCTGGACGAGTGGGTCGGGCGCCGCCGCCACGGCGGCTTCGGCTGAGACCCCCCGTCAGGTGCGGTCGGGCCCGCCCGCGGCCCGGCCCAGTCGGTCGGCGGCGTGCCGCAGGTCGGCCGCGGTGACCGCGCACCGGCGGGCGTGACCGAGCAGCGCCGTCCGGAACCGCTCACCGACCGGGCCGGTCCACCGGGCGTCCTCGGCACAGGCGGTCAGCCCTTCGGCGTGCCGGGCCAGCCTGGCGGCACCGGCCGCGGCCAACTGGACGTAGTGGACGGTCGGTTCCCCTTGCGGGGCCACCACCCGGGAGCTGCCGGGCCGGTGCCTGACCTCCCGGGCGCGGACCGGGTCGGCCACACCGTCGACCGGGTCCGGGTCGTGGAAGGCCAGCCGCAGCACCGTCGGGTCGAGGGTGGCCGGCAGCCGGTCGCGGTCCAGCGCCGGGGAGAGCAGCACGGGACGCGCGGCCGCCAGGACGGCTCCGACCACGGCCTCGGCCACCGTGACGGCCGTCGCGGTGGCCGGGCAGGGGGTGGGTGAACTGCACAGCGGCGAGGGCGGTCCGGACGGCGCGGTCCGGCCCGGCTGCTGCCGGGCCAGCGCGTTGAGTACGGCGGAGGCGCACAGCAGCCGGGACCCGGCCGGGATCCCGGTGCCCTGCCAGTCGAAGGGCGCCGTGGTCCGGTAGGTGCTGGCGGCGATCGGCGGCCAGTGGTCCAGCGCGGTCCGCACGGCCTCCTCCGCACCCTCGGTGCCCAGGGCGGCCAGGGCGAGCGCGGCCGGGACGGTGTGGCAGAGCGCCTCGGTGACCACGGCCAGCGCGTGTTCGAGGGCCGGCGCGGACTCCGGCGGTCCGTCCGGACCGCCCCGGACCGTGCCGGGCAGGTAGGGGTCGAGCCGACGGCGCAGCGCGTCCGCCCACTCGGCCTCCCGGCGGGTCCCGGTGGCGGCCACAGCGGCGGCCAGCACCCGGCTCAGCACGGTGTCCTCGGCCGCCGCGTCCCCCACCACCACGCGACGGGCGATCCGCTGGGCCGCGTCGGTCCAGTCCTGACGGGTGATCAGGTCCTCGGCGTCGCGCTCCGCCAGCAGCCGTTCGGTCTCCTGGGCGGCCACCGCGGCGGCGGTCCGGCCCAGCGCCCGGACGGGGCGGCTGGGGGCGGCGCAGGCGAGTTGGCCGCGCGGACGGCCCGCGTGGTCCAGGCCCTCCCCCGGGCCGAGCGCGCCGGCCGCCCCGGCCGCCCGGAGCAGCTCGGCGGCGTCCGGGCCGCTGACCGGGACCAGGTAGCTGCCGAGCGGGGTCGGCAGCCGGAGCGGGTGTCCGGCGTGGACCCGGTGCAGGTGGCCGGCCAGCAGCTCGGTGAGGCCGTCCAGGGTGAGCGGCCGGACGCCGAGCGCCCGGGCGGGTGCGTCCAGCCACGGGAGTTGGCGGGCGGTCAGCAGCGCGCCGAGTACGGCGCCCTCGTAGGACCAGAGCGCCGACGGCCTGGGCGGGCGGTCCGGCTTCTGGGTTGTCGTCGTCACCTGGGGCAGCCTTCCGGGGTCAGTGGTCACGCAGCAGGTAGAGCTGGTTGCCGACGATCTCTCCGTCGTACCGGCTCAGCAGCTGGTTGGCGGTGTCCCGCTGGGCCGCCGCGAGGCCGCGCAGCGAGATCGCGTACGCCTGCGGCGAGTGGCTCAGCGGGTAGTCGAACGTCGCGTCCAGCCAGGCCAGTTCGGTCCAGCCGGGCGGCAGGTCCTGCGGGGAGGCCGGGCCCCGGCCGTCCATGCCGGTGATGATGTCGTAGCCGTTGACCAGGCTGATCACCTTGGTGTCCGGGTCGGCCGGGCGTTTGTCGTCGATCGCCGAGCCGGTCGGCAGGACGTGGGTGAGCCGGTAGGTGGTGACGAACCCGAGGTCCGCGGCCAGGTTCATCGCGGCCATGCCGCCGAGGCTGTGGCCGATGATCATCAGCTCGGCGCCGACCGGGACGCCCGCCGACTCCAGGGCGCGCCGGGCCGCCCGGGTGTACGTGGTGTCGGTGTTCAGCGTGTTGTCGATCCCGCCGGCCAGGTCGGCGGGGGTGTTGTTGCTCAGCTTGGCGAAGGACAGCCCGGGCAGCAGCAGGACGTAACGGGTCGCGCCGTCGGTGCAGTTGATCCGGCGCAGCAGGGCGGCGCCGTGGTTGCCGAGCGCGGCCATGTTGTCGAGGTAGCTGGTGATGTCGTTCGCCGAGCCGGCCATCACCTCGGCCAGCAGCGGGTCGGGGTCGACCGCCTCGGCCCGGCCCGGTCCGCGCTCCAGGTGCGAGATCCAGCCGGACGGGAGGCCGAACACCGGGTCGGTGGGCGGCAGTTCGCCGTGCAGGACGGCCCAGGCCGCATCGTCGTTGAACGGGTTCTCGTCGAGCAGCCCGGCCCAGGCCAGCAGCTCCTGGGCCACCGGCCCGAGCGTGGTCAACGACCTGGTGACACCGAGCCGTTCGACCAGGGCGCGCCAGGCCCGGACGGTCTCCGGCCGGTCCCGGGCGGCCACCGCCCCGACCAGCCGGGCCACCAGCGGCGACTCCAGGTTGGGATGCTCGAACGCCGCGGCCCGGACCCGCAGGTCGAACGCGTCCGCCGCCATCGCCACGGCGGCGGACCGCTGCCTGGCGAGCGCCCCGGCCCACCGGAACGCCTCGCCGACCGGGCCGCCGAGCGGGCCGAAGCCGAGCCCGGCCGGGTTGAACAGCGTCCGCGCCACCGAGGCGGCCGCCACCGCGGCGGGGGCGGGCGCCCGGACCGCGTCGAGGGCGAACCGCCGGCCGGTGATCCCGGCGGTGAGTTCCGCCCCGGCCCGGCGCAGCTCCAGCGCGGCCTCGGCCAGCAGGACGGAGGCCCGCAGCAGGAGTTCCGCGTCCGGGCCGGGTGGCGCGGGCCGACTCTTCTCGGCGGTGGGGCGCAAGGTTTCTCCTCCTGGGCGTGCGGTCGGGCGAGCGGCGCGCTCGGCACCGTCGCCTCCTGACTACCACCCCGGGGCCGCCCCGGGCCGCGCCCGAAACCCGTTCCCGGTCAGGTTCACCCGGACGTGTCCGCCCTGCGGCGAGCGGTGGACCGGCGCCGGGCGCCCCGGCGTACGGGCCCCGGCGTGCCGGTGCACGGGGCGGGTCCATCCGGGTGAGCGGGGCGGCATCGACCGGGGAACCTCCGCAGCTCAGAACTACGCTGACGGCGGTTCAGCACCCGCGTCGGCCGGACACGGCCCGCTCGTCGTTTGGAGACCACATGTCCGGAGCCAGGGCCATGCTGCAGACCGCCCGGGGCCATCTCGGCTACCGCGAGGGCGCCGACAACCAGAACCGCTTCTCGGCCGCGATGGGCCGCCCCGCCGAGAGCTGGTGCGCCGACTTCGTCGCCGCCGTCGCGGTGGAGAGCGGCAACGCGGGCCGCTACCCGGACACCGCCTCCTGCTCGGTCGCCCGGGGCTGGTTCGAGCGGCGCGGCCGGCTCTCGGTCTATCCCGCGATCGGCGCCCAGGTGCTGTTCGGCACCCCCGAGGGCCCGTACGGCCCGGGCGGCGAGCACACCGGGCTGGTGCTCGGGTACACCGCCACCACCATCACGGTGGTGGCGGGCAACACCAACGACGACGGCTCGGCCAACGGCGACGGCGTCTACCGCCGGGTCTACCAGCGCCGCTCCCGCTACGTCGACTCCTACGGCTACCCCGACTTCCCCGAGGGCCTGGTCGCCGCCGACCCCGCCTGGCGCGACCGCCCCGGCGTCCGGTACTTCGGCCGGCAGGCGGACGAGTCCGACCTGCCCGCCCCGCTGATCCCCCGTCAGGTGGTGATCGACGGCCGCCCGTACGGCCCCGGCGCGGTCGGCGACCACATCACCACCCTCGGCCGGCTGCTGGTCGCGGCCGGCTGCTCGCACTACGCCGAGGGCCCGGGCCCGGTCTGGGGCCCGGCCGACACCGAGAGCTTCCGTCAGTACCAGCTCAGCATCGGCGACTCCGGCGCCGATGCCGACGGCATCCCGGGGCCCCGGCAGCTCCACCGGCTGGAGGCCGACTACGGCGACCGGATCTGACAGGCCCTAGCGCCGCGCCCGCAGCGCCGGGACCTCCGGCGCGGGCACCGTGGTGGACACGGCGGCCGGTCGGGCGGCCCAGCGGCGGATGGCCGCGACCTCGATGCCGAACGGCGGGGCGGCCTCGAACGGGGCCAGCCCCTCCGCCGCCCGGGCCAGCAGGGCCGCCGCGCCGGTCGGGTTGCCCCGGGCGGCGTGGGTGAGGCCGACCGCGTACTGGGCGAGGGCGCGCCAGAGCGGGCGCTCCGGCTCCGGGGCGGCCTTCCAGCGGTCCTCCAGCACCTCGTGGGCGTGGAACGGCTTTCCGGCGTCCAGCAGTTGCTGGGCCTCGGTGAGCGTCCGCCCCGCCGAGCGCTGCACGCCCTCGGGCTGGCGCGGGGCGCCCTGGGTCCCGTACGGGAGCGGTCGGCCCAGGCCGTCGCGCGGCCGCCCGTTCCGGGCCCGGCCGGCCGCGTCGCGGTCCCGCCCGGGGCGCCGCCCCGGGGCGGGGGCGGCCGGCGGGGCCGCTCCCCCGCACACGCAGGCCGGGCCCTCGCGGAGCCGCCCGCACTCCAGGCAGACCTGCTCCAGCCGGCACACCGCGTCCCCGCCGCCGTTCTCCGTGTCTCCCATACCGCGATTGTCCCGCGTCGGCGGGGCGGCGGGCACCGGTCAGCGCAGCGGGTCCTCCGTCGGCTCGTCCTCCCGGTCGCCCTCGGCCCGCGACTCCTGCCAGGCGTGGGCGACCTGGTAGGAGGTGACGCCCTCCTCCGGATCGGCTGACCGGACGTCCTCCCGGTCCGTCGCGGCCTTGTCGCTGAAGCGCTCCTGGATGTCCGACATGGCGGCGCTCCCTCCTGGTCGGGTACCTCCAGCCTGCGCCCGTCAGTCCGCCGGGGCCAGCTCCGCCAGCAGCGCGGGGTTGACCACGGACAGCACCGCCCGGATGTCCGCCACCGCCGCGGCGGGCCAGAGCACCGCGCGGGCCGAGCGGTAGCGCTCGGCCAGCCGCTCCCGGTCGGCCGGGGCCAGCGCGGCGGCCCGGTCCGGGTGGGAGTTGTGCGCGTTGTCGGAGATCTTCAGCAGGGTGGCCGCGTGGTCGGTGACCACCTGCCGGAGCATCTCCCGGTAGCCCACCCCGGGCAGTCTGGTCACCCGCCGCACGGTCGCCACCACGCTGAACGGCACCCCCGCGCGCAGCAGGTCGTCGGCGGTCAGCGGGGTGTCCTCCAGGACGTCGTGCAGCAGTCCGGCCATCTGCAGCCCGATCCCGAACGGGGCGACACCCGCCGCCACCGCCCGGACGTGCCCGATGTACGGCGCGCCGACCTTGTCGAACTGTCCGGCGTGCGCCTCGGCCGCCAGGGCGTCGACGTCGGCAAGGCTCAGCATGGGCACAGCGCTTTTCCTCCAGGGCAGATGACGGTCCGTCAGCCGATCGGCCGCCGGTCTGGCGCGACGATAGCACCGGCCCGAACGGCCCCTTCGCAGCAGCCCGGGGCATACTTCGACGGACCCACCGACCAGAGGCAGGAGACCGATCCCGTGCGGGTGCACCCCATCTCCCCGGAGCGGCTGGCGGAACTGCTCGCCGACCGGATCGCCGACCTGTCCGCCGACGGCCGCCGGACCAGGGTGGCGCTGGACGGCGCCCCCGCCGCCGGGCCCGGCGCGCTGGCGGACGCCCTGGTCGAACCGCTGCGGCTGCGCGGACGCCCCGTCCTGCGGGTCTCGGCGGCCGACTTCCTGCGCCCCGCCTCGGTCCGGCTGGAGTACGGCCACCAGGACGCCGACGCGTACCACGACAGCTGGCTGGACGACGGCGCGCTGCTGCGCGAGGTGCTCGACCCGCTGGAGCCCGGCGGCACCGGCCGCGTCCTGCCCACCTTCTGGGACCCGGCCACCGACCGGGCCACCCGGGCCGGGTACCTGGAACTCCCGCCCGGCGGCGTCCTGCTGCTGGACGGCCCGCTGCTGCTCGGCCGCCGGCTGCCGTTCGAGCTCACCGTGCACCTCGCCCTGAGCCCCGCCGCGCTGGCCCGCCGCACGGCCGCCGAGGAGCGCTGGACGCTGCCCGCCTTCGCCCGCTACCAGGCCGAGACCGATCCGAGCGCGCTCGCCGACCTCACCGTGCGCTGCGACGACCCCCGGCACCCGGCCCTGATCGAACCCTGACCGGTCGAAGGGGGGTCCACCGGCCCCGGCTCCTCATCGAGGAGTAGGCCCGCGCTGGCAGCGCGGGCACCAGTACGCGGGGCGCTCCCGGTCGTGCCGGGCGGTGCGGACGGGTGTGCCGCAGCGCAGGCAGGGGCGGCCGGCCCGGCCGTAGACCCAGTGCTGCCGGCCCGGGCGGGGGTCGGGGGTGGTCGGATGGCCCGGCCGCTCCCGGTTGGCGTCGAGCAGCTGGTGGGCGCGGGCGGCCAGCCGGTCCAGTACGGGACGGGCGTCGGCGACCGGAGCCCAGGGCGTGAGCGCGGCCAGGAAGCACAGCTCGTTGGCGTAGATGTTGCCGATCCCGGCCAGATTGCGCTGGTCCAACAGGGCGGCGCCGAGCGCCCGTTCGGGGTCGGCGGCCAGTCGGCGGACCGCCTCGGCCGGGTCCCAGTCCGGGCCCAGCAGGTCGGGCCCGAGGTGGCCGACCACGGTGTCCTCCTCGGCGGTGCGGAGCAGCTGGACCACCGGCAGCCGGTATCCGACGGCGGTCCGCCCCTCGACCCCGAGCACCGCGCGGATCTGGTGCCCGGCACCGCCGGTCCAGCGCTCCCCCGGGCCGAACAGCGCCCATCGGCCGTCCATCCGCAGGTGGGTGTGCAGGGTCAGCCCGCCGTCGAACCTGGTCAGCAGGTGCTTGCCGCGCGGGATCGTGCCGAGCACCCGGCGCCCCGTCAGATCGGCGGTGGCGTGGGCGGGCACCCGCAGGTCGGCGGTGAGCAGCGGCAGACCGGTGAGCGCGCGGTCCAGCTGCCCGGCGACGCGGTGGACGGAGTCTCCTTCTGGCACTCGTCCATCATCGGGCAGCGGGGCCGACCGGGTCGTCGGTCCGGCCTCGGGAAGCCGGGGGCAAACCGGCACTTCACCCTTCGATCAACAGGCGTACATCTGAATGTGCCCGAAATTACAAGGCGTTGGTCTCGATCTGGTGTAGAATCGTAAGCACAGAGGGTGGCCCGAGGGGCTGACATCACGGTGATGTCGTCGGACCACCCGTCGACAGGGGGACCATCATGACCTTCCAACTCGAAGCAGCACGCGCGACCATCGACACCCGGCTGCGCGAGGCCGAGGACCACCGCATCCGGCGCGCGCTCCGGCTCAGGGACCGCGCGGACCGTGCCGACCGGCGCGCCCGTCAGGCGCTCATCGTCCTCGCCGGGTGACCGCCCGTCCCGTCTGACCGGCCGCCATCGCACCAGCGGTGACGGCCGGTCAGACGCCCGGCAGACCGGTCGCCAGACCGTCCAGGGCGTGCGAGCACAGGCAGTCGCGGGTCGCGGGCAGGCTCTCCAGCGCCTTGAACAGCACGGTGCGCAGCCGGTCCACGTTCCGGCCGAACACCTCCAGCACCTCCGCGTGGGTGACGCCCTCGCCGCTCTCCACCCCGGCGTCCAGGTCGGTGACCAGGGCCAACGAGGTGTAGCAGAGCCCGAGTTCACGGGCCAGCACGGCCTCCGGATGGCCCGTCATCCCGACCACCGACCAGCCGTTGGCGGCGAACCAGCGCGACTCCGCCCGGGTGGAGAACCTCGGGCCGCCGATCACCACCAGCGTGCCGCCGTCCACCGGCTCCCAGGCGCAGTCCCGCGCGGCGGCCAGCGCCACCCGCCGCCCGTCGGGGCAGTACGGGTCGGCCATCGACACGTGCACCACCTCGGGCCGGCCACCTCCGGGCAGCGGCAGACCGTCGTAGTAGGTCTGCTGCCGGCCGTCGGTCCGGTCCACGAACTGGTCCGGCAGCACCAGCGTCCCGGGCCCGTACTCCTCCCGCAGCCCGCCCACCGCGCACGGGCCGAGCACCTGCCGCACCCCCAGCGAGTGCAGCGCCCACAGGTTGGCCCGGTAGTTGATCCGGTGCGGCGGCAGCCCGTGGTCCCGGCCGTGCCGGGGCAGGAACGCCACCGACCGCCCGGCCACCTCCCCGACGAACACCGCGTCGCTCGGCGCCCCGTACGGGGTCTCCACCGTCACCTCGGTGACGTCGTCCAGCAGCGCGTACAGGCCCGAGCCCCCGATCACCCCGATCTCGGCACGGACGGTACGGGCGGTGCTCTCGCTCATGGTGACGGCCTCTCAGTCGGCGGCTCCGGCATCCACCACTGTACGAACCGCACCGCGCCGCTGGGCGGTCCGACCGCTGCCTCCGGGGCACCGTGTTTCGGGCGTACAGTGGCCGTCCCTTGGTGGGTGGTCAGAGTTGGAGTCGGTGGAGATGAACAGAGTGCGGGTCGCCGGGCACCGGGCCCTGGCGTGGCGCGGGGCGACCGAGGGTGCCGTGGCGGCGGTGCTGGTGCTGCACGGCGGCCAGGTCACCAGCGAGCGCAGGCCCGGGCCGGTGAACCTGCCGGGCCTGCGGATGCAGGGCTTCGCCCGCGCGGTGGCCAGGGAGACGGCGGGCAGCGTGGTCGCGGTCGGCTCGGTGCGCTACCGCTACCGGGGCTGGAACGGCGACCGGGCGGACGCCGCCCGGGACGCCGCGGCGGCGCTCTGCGACCTGGCCGAGGAGCTCGGTCCGGTACCGACCGTGCTGGTCGGGCACTCGATGGGCGGCCGGGCCGCCCTCCAGGCCGCCGGCCACCAGTGCGTGACCGGTGTGGTCGCGCTGGCTCCGTGGTGCCCGGTGGGCGACCCGGTGGCCCAGCTCAGGGACCGCAACGTGCTGACCCTGCACGGCGACCACGACCGGGTCACCGACCCGGAGCTCACCCGCCTGTTCGCCGCCCGGGCCCGCGCGGCGGGCGCCCGGGTGGCGGGCTACACCGTGCACGGCTCGGGTCACGCGCTGCTCCGCCGCTCGGCCGACTGGCACCGCGCGGCGGCCGAACTGACGGCGGGTCTGCTCGGCCTGCGCCCGCTCCCGGTCGAGGTCCGCGACGCCCTGGCGCTGGGCCCCGCCGACCCCGACGGGCTGGGGCTGGCCCTGCCGCTCTGAGCCTCGGCCTCCACGTCGGCGTCGGCGTCGGCTGTCGGCGGCGCTGGCTAGGGTTTCGCTCCTAGGCGGTCTCCGACATCCGGTGACCGCTCGGCACCGAGGAGCGGCTGTGCGGCACGAGGGCAAGCAGGTGGCGGGACACCACGTCGAGGCCGGGGCCGGCGGGCCGGACGAGGACACCTTCGTGCTGCCCGCCGCCTGGGTACGGCTGGTCGAGCCCCGCCGCGGCGGGGCGGCGCGGGCCGTGCCGGCCCCCGCGCCGGGGGTGGTGGAGCGGGCCCAGCAGCGCATCGCGGCCGGGCAGGACTGGATCGAGAGCGTCCTGACCTCCCCGCGCACCGACCCGGCCCTGGCCCGCGCCGCGCGCGCCTACCTGGCCGGCGAGCCGGACCCGGTCGGCGCCGCCGCCGTCGCGGGCATGCTGCCCAGCAGCTGGCAGGACGAGGGCTACGAGACCTCGACGTTCGCCGACGCCTGGGCGGTGCGACACGGCCTGGCCTTCGCCGCCCGCGCGGCGCTGGAGATCTTCGACGTCGAGGTGACCTGGCGTCAGCAGGGGTCGGTCCGGAGCGAGCAGGTGCTGCGGTTCCGGGCTCCGACCGCCCAGCTCCACGCGCACGCCGTCCGCCCGCCGGCCAACCGGGTCCGGGCGCTGCTCGCCACCGCGGACGAGGACGCGTACCGGGAGGCCGTCGCCGCGCTGGCGGACTGCCGGACCACACCGCGCCGCCGGGTGGTCGCGGCCTTCCTCGCGCCGGGCACACCGGGCTGGGCCGACGCCTGCCTGGCCGAGGAGCCGGGACACGGCGACGGCCGGCCGGCGCTGTGGTGGATGCTGCTCGCCGCGCTCGACCGTCCCGAGCAGCTGGACCGCCTCGGCCCGCTCACCCGGCTCCACTGGATCAGCTGGTCGGTGGACCCGGTCGCCACCCTCGCCGACGGCATCGGCGCGGCCTGCGTACCGCTGCTCGGTCCGGTGCTCGACCACACCTCCAGGTCCGAGCAACTGCGCGACCTCGCCGCGGCGGTGGTGCAGTTCCCCACCGACGACGCGTTCCGCCTGCTGCTGGACCGGCGGGAGCAGAAGCCCGTCCGGCCCGCCCTCCAGGAGGCGATGCGGCGCTACCCGGTCCGGGCCGTCCGCCTGCTCGCGGCCGCCGCGCTCGCCGACGACCCGGGCGCCGCCACCGCACGGCAGCTCCTGCGCACCCAGCTGGCCCTCAATCCCGCCGCCCTGCCCGAGGTACTGCCGCAACTCGACGAACAGAGCGCCGAGTTGGTCCACTCGCTGGACGGTTCCCGGGGGCGGGTGGCCGCGGCCACGCCGGAGGCCCTGCCGCCGCTGCTGCTCTCGCCGCCCTGGACCCGACCGCGCACATCCCGCCGGGCCCGGGTGCTCGACGGTCTGCAGCCGGACGGGACGGCTCAGTTGGTCTGGCTCCCCGGCGAGCAGCAGAGCTGGGCGGGCACCGAGGCCCCGGCCTGGCAGTACCCGGCGGCGACGGACTGGGCCGCCGAGGCGGCCGACGCGTTCCGCAACCGCGACAGCCTCTGGTGGGCGGGCCGGCTGCTGATGCAGGGCCCGGTCGAGGTGCTCACCCCCTGGCTGACCGGCTGGCGGCCCACCGAGCTGCGGCGCGGCCAGGAGCAGCTGCGCCCCGTCGTCGCCCGGTACGGCCTCGCGGCGCTGCCGATGGCGGCAGCCGTTGCCGCCGCCCAGCCCGGCACCCTCGCACCACTGCTGCTGCCGTTCCTCGACGTCGCCGCGGCGCGGGTGATGGCGGACTGCCTGGTCCGGCTCAAGTCGATGCAGCAGACCGCCCGTTCGTGGTTCGACCGGCACGGCGTCCCGGCGGCCCTGCTGCTGATACCCGACGCGGTCGGCCCGGCCGGGCGGGCCAGGGACGCGGCCGAGCAGGCGCTCCGGCTGGTCGCGGGCAGCGCCGGCCGGGAGACCGTACTGACCGCCGTGGTCGGGCGGTACGGCGAGCAGGCGGCGGAGATCGCCGCCGAGGCGCTGGCCACCGACCCGCTGGAGAGCGCGCTGCCCGCCCGGATGCCCGTCCTGCCCGGCTGGGCGCACCCCGCCGTGCTGCCCCAACTCCTGCTCCACTCGGGCGAAGCACTGCCGGACGAGGCCGTCCGGCACGTGCTGACCGTGCTCGCCTTGTCCAAGCAGCGCGACCCGTACCCCGGGCTGGCCGTCGTGCTGGAGACCTGCCGGGCCGACTCGCTGGCCGCCTTCGGCTGGGCGCTGTTCGAGGAGTGGCGGCAGGCGAGCATGCCGGGCGGCGAGAGCTGGGCCCTGCACGCGCTCGGGCCGCTCGGGGACGACGACACCGCCCGTCGGCTCACCCCGGTCCTGCGGGACTGGCCGGGCCAGGGCGCGCACCACCGCGCGGTCGAGGGCCTGACGGTGCTGGCCGAGATCGGCAGTGACAGCGCCCTGCTGCACCTGCACACCATCGCCCAGCGGGTGCGGTTCAAGGCCCTGAAGCTGCGGGCCCAGGAGCGGATCGCCGAGGTGGCGGAGGGCCTGGGCCTCACCGGCGAGCAGCTCTCCGACCGGCTGGTCCCCGACCTCGGGCTCGACCCGGACGGGACCACGGTGGTCGACTACGGTCCGCGCCGGTTCACCGTCGGCTTCGACGAGCAGCTGCGGCCCTTCGTCCTGGCCGCCGACGGCCGGCGCCTCAAGGACCTGCCCGCCCCGAACGCCGGCGACGACCCGGTGCTGGCCCCCGCCGAGCGCAAGCGCTTCGTCGCGCTGAAGAAGGAGGTCCGCGCGGTCGGCGCCGACCAGGTCCGCCGGCTGGAGGCGGCCATGGTCACCCGACGCGGCGTCACCGCGGCCGAGTTCCGCGAGCTGTTCGTCGGGCACCCGCTGGTCGGGCCGCTGGTGCGACGACTGGTCTGGCACGCGGCCGGCACCGACTTCCGGGTCACCGGTGACCACCGCCTCACCCGCCTCGACGGCACGGAGTTCGCCCTGCCCGAGGACGCGACGGTTGGGCTCCCCCATCCGCTGGAGCTCGGCGGGCCGGCCGTGGCCGCCTGGTCCCGGCTGTTCGCCGACGTCCCGCAGCCGTTCCCCCAACTCGACCGGCCGGTGCACCGTCTGACGCCGGAGGAGTCGGCCACCGACCGGCTGGACCGGTTCGAGGGGAGCACCGTCCCGGTCGGCCGGGTGCTCGGGCTGACCAAGCGGGGCTGGCAGCGCGGGGAGCCGCAGGACAACGGGGTGGAGTGCTGGATCTCCAAGCGGCTCGGCGAGGGCTGCCACCTGGTCATCGACCTGGACGAGGGCATCGCGGTCGGCAACCTCGACGTCTACCCGGACCAGACCTTCCGGACGGTCTGGCTCGGCTCCGCCCCGGGCTACCACTGGGCCGACCGTCACCACCCGCTCCGTTTCGGCGACCTCGACCCGGTCGCCGCCTCCGAGTTGCTCGCCGACCTGGAGGCGGTGACGGCCGGCTGACCGGGCGGCCCGACGGATCGTCAGCCCTGGAGCAGCGAGGCGCCCAGCGGGGTGGCGGCGTGCAGGACGTGGTTGCGCTGGCGGGTCGAGGTGATCAGGCCCGCTTCGCGCAGCACGGCGGTGTGCTGGCTGACCGAGGCGTTGGAGACCGCCAGCATCCGTGCGAGCTCGGTGGTCGCCCGGGCGCGGTCGCCCACCGAGCAGAGGATGGCCGCCCGGGTGCGGCCGAGCAACGGCTCCAGCCGCTTCCCGTGGTCCGCGACACCGGGGTAGGGCCGCCGCAGCGCCGGGTAGGTCAGGATCGGCGGCAGGGTCGGATCCAGCAGCGAGACCGGCGTGTGGCTGCGGAACATCGTCGGCACCAGCAACAGCCCCCGGCCGTCCAGGTGCAGGTCCTGGGAGACCGAGTAGGCGACCTCGAGCACCGGCGACACCCAGCGCATGCTGGGGCTCAGACCGGACAGCATGGCCGCCGTCCCCGACTCGTCGACGATGCGCATCCGCCTGGTGCGTTCGGCCCGCACCTGCGCCCGCATCGCCTGGTCGACCGGTGCCACCACTCCTTGGTAGTAGCGTCGCAGGGTGTCACAGAGCCGCCGCAGGGCGCCCGGCCGTCCCGCCGCCAACTCCCGTGCCCAGGAAGGGAGTTTCGCCTCGGAACCGAGAATCGCCAGATCGCCGGCCAGCCGTGGTTTCGCCGTGTGCAGCAGGGCCTCCAGGCCCTCCTCGAGTCCCAACGCCCCGTCAGGTGGCGTGAGGAAGTCGGGGAAGTAGCCCATCGGCCGCACCAGTGGAAGGAGCGCCGGCAGGTCGGCGGCGTGCCTGGTCACGACCTCCCGCCGCCGCGCCTCGGAGTCGGGCCAGTTCGCGGGACGCTGCAGAGCCCGCAGGCTCAGGACCGTCTCCCAGAGCGGATCGGGACGATCGGCCACCCTGGTGCGGGCCAGGTCGGCCCCGGTGAAGTGAATGCGCAACATGTCGGACCCCCTGGAGCGGACTACGCACTTCCGGGAGAAGGTGCCCCGCCTCGGTGGCAGCCGTCGGCATCCCGCCGGGCACCCGGACGTGGCTCCACGTACACCACGGCCTGCACCGGCCAGGCCGTCCACACGCGCTGCATGGTCACCATGCGGCTTCCCCCGTGTCGTACGGCTCCAGCATAGTGGGCATGGCCGGTTCAATTCCTGGAACGCCCGACCGGCTCCGGGCCTGAGACCTACCGCTGTGCACCGTCGCGGCGGTGGCCCGGGCCAGGGCGGCGGCCCGGATCTCGGACGGTCCGCAGGCCCAGACCATGATCCGTCCGCCGGCCCGGGCCAGCGGTCGGTCCCAGCCGGCCCGGACGAACCCCGGGCGGCGCACCGCGAGTTCGGCCCTGGCCCAGCCGGGCAGCAGGTCGATCGAGGCGTTCGTCAGCAGCCGGACGGCCAGCCGCTCGCGGCGGCTCCTGCCGAACCCGCGCAGCAGCCGGACCACCTCCAGCGCGGGCGGGGTGACCCGCAGCTCGGGGCCGATCCGGGCCAGGTAGTCCGCCACCTCGGCCCGGGACCGGGGTATGCCGGTGGCGCCCAGCAGTTCGGCGACCCGCGCCGACTCGGCGTAGTAGCGGTCGCACTCGGCGGCGGTCAGCGGAGTGGCGGCGAAGTACTGATACCCGGTCAGGAAGCAGTGCACCTCGGCGACGTGCACCCAGGTGAGCAGCTCGGGATCGTCGGCCAGGTAGGGCCGGCCGTCCGGCGCGGTGCCCCGGATCCGCAGGTGGATCCGGCGTACCGCCGCTATCGCCTGCTCGGCGGCGGCCGTCGAGCCGAGCGTGGTGGTGGTGACGAACCGCGCCGTCCGGTGCAGCCGCCCGGTCGGGTCCGCCCGGAAGTCGGAGTTGGCGTCGACGGCGGCCATCGCCAGCGGGTGCAGCGACTGCAGCAGCAGCGCCGCGAAGCCCCCCACCAGCATCCCGGCCGGATGCCCGTTCACCCGCCACACCACGCTGTCCGGCCCGAACAGCCCCGGGTCGCCGGCCGGGCGGTCGTACCGCTCCAGGTGCAGGTCGTCCCCGTGCACGGTGGCGTTGATCTCGGCCAGCAGCCGCCTGCGCACCACCTCAACCGGCCTGCGCCACCCGGCCGTTCCGCTCCCTGACCGCACCCGCCCCCACCCCTTCCAGCAGGAGCCTCACAGTACCCGGCCCGCCCCCGGTCATCCCCCGGTCGGTCCCGAGCCGTCGGGGTATCGGCGCACCGCCCGGTGCGTGGCCCCGCGCACGCCGAAGGCCCGGCTCCGGTGGTGGGGCACCGGAGCCGGGCCGTCCGAGTGGCCTACCAGCAGTTCCTGAGCGAGTTGATGGGGTGCAGGTCGATCCCGCCCCGGGTGTTGATCGGCACGCTGACGTTCCCGTTGGTGCCGTAGAAGACCGCGGTGGCCTTGGGACCGGTCTGGTTGTTGATGTAGTAGCCGCCGCCCTCCCAGTTGTACACCGAGTAGGTCCGGCACGGGTCGAAGTCGAAGACCCGCCACTTCTGCGCGCCCGGGTCGTCCACGGCGACGCAGAGGCTCCCGCTCGGGCAGTAGATCGCGAGCATGTTGGTGTCGTAGCTGAAGGTCCGGGGCGTGACCGACGGCGAGACCGACGGCCCGCCGGCCGCGATCTGCACGGCGGCCACCGGGGCCACCGGGGCTGCCTGGGCCGCGCCGGCCCCGGCGAGGAGGACCGGTGCCAGTGCCACGGCGCCGAGCAGAGCGGCGGCGGAACGCTTGAGATTCATGGTGGTGTCCCCCTGGAGTAGGTGAAGTGACCCCAGAGTGGCGCGCGCGCCCGGGCGGCGGTACCTCGGAGCTCAGAGGATGGCCGAGCGCCCCGAGTGCGCTAGGGCGTACAGCTCCTGAGCCACCGGTGGGAGCGTGGCCGTTGGTCGCCGGAGAGGTTGGCGCGGTGGCCGTTCCCGATGCAGCCGAGCAGGGCCCGGTGGTCGATGCCGGCGAAGTACTGGACGTCGACCTGGGTGGCGCCCTCGGAGAGGTCCTGGCCGTTGTTGAAGACCGATCGGGGGGCGAGCTGGGCCGCCCAGGCGCAGCCGGTCTCGCCCTCGGACCAGTCGGTGTCCGCGTCGACCCAGGCGCAGAACTCGCCCTGCCCGTCCGGCTCGGCGAAGAAGCACACCGAGCCGCGCCGGCAGCGGTCGTAGCCGGTCGCCGCGGCGGTGCCCGGCAGGACCGCCGCCAGTCCGCCGAGCAGCAGGCCGAGCGCGAGGGTCGCGGCGAGCAGCTTCGGGCGGTGCCGCCGCAGGAACGGACCGGGGCGCCAGGACGCGCGGCGGCCGGCCGCGGCCGCCTCCACCCGGCGCAGCAGGGAGGCCGCGGTGTGCGGGGCCCGGTCCTCGTGCCGGCGGGCCAGGCAGTCCCCGAGGACGTCCCGCCAGGCGTCGGACAGGTCGGGCGAGAGCCGCAGCTCCTCCTCGCCGCGGGCGTAGCGCACGGCCGCGTCGCGCCGGATCGCCGGAGTGCCGCCGGGCAGCGGGTGGGTGCCGGTGAGCACCAGGTGGGCCAGCACGCCGAAGGCCCAGATGTCGGCGCTCGGACGGACCTTGCGCCCGCGCTCGCCGATCTCGCACCAGAGCAGGTCGGGTGGGGTGTAGTCGGCGGTACCGAAGGCGGGGGCGTAGGCGTGGGTGCCCTCCAGCTCGGCGGCCATGCTGAAGTCGGCCAGGCGGGCCGTCCCGTCGGGCATCAGCAGCACGTTGCCGGGCTTGAGGTCGCCGTGCACCCAGCCCGCGCGGTGCAGTTGGTCCAGCCCCTCGCAGACGTGGGCGAGCAGGGCGGGGCCGCCGCGCGGGACGGGCTGGGTGGCGAGCAGGTCGTCCAGCGAGCCCTCCGCCGCCTCCAGCGCCAGCACGGTGGCGCCGTCGAGCTCCGGGCGGGCCGGGTCGTCGACGGTGTGCACCTCGTACAGCCGGATCAGCCGGGGGGCGCGCACCCGGCGCAGCAACGCCGTCTCCCGCTCGGCGAGTTCGCGCAGGTGGCCGAGCTGGCGCGGGGTGCTGGTGCCGGTCGGCAGGACCTTCAGCGCGGCCCGGGTCGGCACCCCGGCCTCGGGCAGCGAGCGGCGGGCGGCGTACACCCGGCCGAAGGCACCGGAGCCGAGCAGGTGCTCGACCGTCCAGGGACCGATCCGGTAGCCGGCCGGGACGTGCAGCAGGTCCGGCGGGCCGCCGTCCCGGGTGGTCATCGTTCCGGTCCGGACGGGTCGGCCTCCAGGGTGCCGAGGTCCTCCTCCCGGACCAGGTCGAAGCGCAGGGCCAGCGAGACCAGCGAGTCCTTCTTGCCGGCCAGCCGGGGGCCCGGCGCGGCGCTGTCCGGGCCGGGCTTGATCCGGAGCTTCACCGCGAGGTAGTCGATGTTCCACTGCACGGCGGCCCGGTTGACGGCCGGCCAGATCGGGCGCAGCCGCTCGACGATCTGGTCGGCGGTGGGCGTGGGGGCGTGCGGGCTCACCCGCAGGCGCGGCTCGCAGAGGGCGGTGAGCACCCGGAAGTACCGCTTGGAGCGGTCGAGCGGGAAGGCCAGCAGGGTGAGCTCACCGCCGGCCGCGGACGCCTGGTCGCGGTCCGCGTAGTCGTGGCGGGGCGCCCAGACGTCCAGGGTGATCAGGTCGGAGCCGGCCGGCAGGACCAGCCGGGAGAACTCGAACGGGACCGGCGCCCCGAGCCGCCCCGGGGCGATCTTGAGGTGCTCGCCGGCGCCCTCGGGGTTCTCCACCACGTAGGTGGCGGTCCGGCTGAAGTTGCTGAGCAGCCAGTGGGTGCCGTCGGCGACGATCTCGCCCGCGGCCCGGGAGATGCCGGTGTGCGGGATGAGCAGGTCGCCCGCCCCGCCCTCCCGGCCGAACCGCAACGTCCGCCCGGGGGCCAGCCGTTGCTGACCGGCCGGCTCCATGCCGGGCCCCGGAACCACGATGATGCTGTACACGAGCCGTTTCCCCTCCCCCGACGGTCCTGGGGGAAGGGTAACAAGGGTGCCGGGCCGTTCACCCGGCCCTCACCGTCGGCCCGCCGGACGGCTCAGCACTCCCCCCGCCACACGAAGCTGTCGACGGTCCGGCCACCGGCCGGCAGGTTGCCCCGGCCCTCGGTCCAGCCGAAGTGCAGGCACTGGCTGCCGCCCTCCCGGAAGTACACCTGCACGTGGTCGTAACCGGGCTGCGCCGTACCGTTGTTGAAGAAGGAGCGGCGCAGGCCGCAGGTGCTGGCCGGCTGGTCGGTGCCGGAGCGGCAGACCGTACCGGTGCCGTCGGCGCCGGAGTAGAAGCAGACGTTGCCGCTCGGGCAGTCCTGCCAGGCCGACGGCGCGGTGGTGCAGTTGCGGCTGGTGACGCTCGGCCACTCGGCGTTCTGGCCGGAGTACCGGACGCCGTCGAGCAGCGCCGGCACCCGGTGGCTCTCGTCGGTGAAGTCGCCCGTGGCCAGGTAGCGCTGCTCGTAGTGCAGGTGCGCCCAACCCGACGCGCCCGAGGTGCCGATGCGGCCGATGGTGCTGCCCTGGGTCACCCGGTCGCCCTTCTTCACGTACGTCGCCGGGTCGTCCTTGAGGTGGTAGTACGCGGTGAACCAGCCGTTGCCGTGGCTGATCTGGATGGTGTTGCCGGAGCCGTTGTCCCGGTACGTGGCGGACACCGTGCCCGCCGCCGAGGCGAGCACCGGCAGACCGTCGGAGCCGGTGTTGCCCTCCACCACCATGTCCAGCGCGGGATCGTGGCCCCAGGTGTCCAGCTGCCACACCGTGCCGCACGGGAACGGCAGTTGGAAGGCCGGCCGCTCGGAGCCCGGGCCCACCGCCGCCCCGGTCAGCGCGGTGGCCGTGCCCGGCACCACCGCCGCCATCAGCACCACGGCCGCCAGCCAGGCCAGCAGTACCGCCCACGCTCTGCGCATCGCTCTTCCCGTCCCGAGTCCCCGGCGGCGAGTGCCGCCCGACCGTCATGCTGGGGGACGCTCCGCCGGAGCACCACCTCGGACCTCAGAGGGTCCAGCCGCCGTCCGGTGACTCCAGCTCGGGCCGCAGGACCTCGGGGTCACCGGCGACGACGCCGGTGAACCGGTCCGGGGCGAGGCTGCGGGCGGCGGCCCGGACGGCGTCCGGCGTGACCGCCCGCAGGCGCTGCAGGTGGCCGGGCAGCCAGCCGTGGTCGAGACCGGCGGACGCCAGCGTGAGCAGGTGGTGGGCGAGCCCGCTCTGCCCGGTCAGCGCCAGGGCGGTGATCCCCACCGCGTACGAGCGGGCGGCGGTCACCTCCGCGTCGGTGGGCGGCTCGGAGTCGGCGATCCTGGCGAGTTCGTGCCGGGCCGCCCGGAGCGCGGCGCCCGCCGTCCGGGTGTCGGTGTCGAAGCCGAGCACGGTCAGGGCGCTACCCCCGGCGTGCTCCTCGACGGTCGACTGGGCGTGGTAGACGTAGCCGAGGTTCTCCCGCAGCTCCGCGACCAGCCGCGAGGAGAAGTACCCGCCCAGCACCAGGTTGGCCACCAGCTGCGCCTCGTAGCCGGGATCGCTCCGGGGCAGCGCGGGTGCCGCGAGCCGGACCTGCGCCTGCCGGGCGCCCGGCCTGGGCAGCAGGTCGAGGCCGCCGCCCCGGACCGGGTCCGGGGCGGTGGGCGCGGTCACCGTCCGGTCCGAGCGCCACCGGGCCAGCGCCGCGCCGACCTGATCCGCCGTCACCTTCGGCTCCGCGCCGCCCACCACGACCAGGGTGGCGCCCCGGGGCACCAGCCGCCGGTGGGCCAGCTCCCGGATCGCGTCCGGGTCGACGGCGGCCAGCAGGCCGGACTCGGGGGTCTCCCGGCTGAGCGGGTGGTCGCCGTGGCACCGGCGCAGCAGCGCCTCGCGGACGGCGTTCTTGGGCATCCGCCGGGCGACGTCGATGCGCTGCCGCAGGCGGGCCCGCTGCTCGGCGACGTCCTGCGGGTCGAAGGCCGGCTCGGTGAGGCAGTCGGCGAGCACGTCGAGCAGGCGCGGCAGGCCGTCGGCCAACGCGCTGCCGGAGAGCACCAGACGCTCGGGGTCGACCCGGGCGCTGAGCTGCGCCCCGACGTCGGCCAACCGGTCGTCCAGGGCGGCGCGGCCGTACGTGCGGGTGCCGCCGAGCAGGGTGGCGGCGAGCAGCTCGGCGGTGGCCCCGAGCTGGGCGGGCCCCCCGTCGAACGGGATCAGCAGGCGCAGCTCCACCAGCGGAACGGCGGTGCTGCGGGCCGCCAGGACGCGCAGCCCGTTCTCCGCCACGACGGTGACCGCGTCCAGCGGCGCGGCCGGGCGGGCGGCGGCGAGCGGGGGCAGCAGGTCGGCCGACGGCTCGGTGGCGGGTGCGGTCATCGGGGGCCTCCCGGGGTGGGCGCGGGGACGAGCAGGACGCTGCGGCGGCGTTGCCCGGCCAGGTCGGCGGCGGCCTCGGCGACCTCCGCCGGGGTGATCCGGCGGATCCGTCCGGGCAGCCCGGCGGCCAGGCCGGCGTCGCCGTGGTGCAGTTCGAACCGGCCGTACTGCTCGGCCCGCGCGCCGAGGCGGTCCAGCCGGCGGTGCCGCTCGACGGCCATCCGGGCGGTGGCGCGGGCCAGCGCCGCCGGGTCGGGCCCCCGGTCCGCCAGCGAGCGCAGCCCGTCCCAGGCGGCGTCGGCCACGGCGTCCGCCGTGCCGGGCGAGGGCAGCATGGCGCGGATCACGAAGACGTCCGGGTCCCGGGCCTCCAGCGGTGCCCCGGTGAGCCCGGCGCCCGCGTGCACGCTGACGGCGGTGCCCGCCTCACGGACGGCGCTGCGGTGCAGCAGCGAGGTCTCGCCGCCGCCGAGCAGGGCGCCCACCACGGCGGCCGCCAGGTAGCGGTCGGTCTCGGCGACCGGGTCGGGCAGCCGCAGGCCGAGCGCCAGGGCGGGCATCGGCAGCCCTGGGACCGGGATCTCGTCCCGCCGGTCCTCGGTGGGCCGGTCCTCGGTGACCGGGGTGCGGACGGGCACCGGGCGGGCCGCGACCTGGTCGAAGTGACGCCGGATCAGCTCGGCGCAGTCGGCCGGGTCGACGTCGCCGCAGACGGTGAGCACGGCGTTGCCCGGCGCGTAGTGGGTGTCGAAGAAGGCGGTGCAGTCCGCCAGTGTGCTCGCGTCCAGGTCGGCCAGGTCGCCGTAGCCGTTGTGGGTGTTGGCGTAGCCGCCGAACAGCACGGGCGGCAGCGGGATCCAGGGGAAGCCGCCGTAGGGCTGAGCGGTGACGTTGCGGAGGATCTCCTCCTTGACGACGGCGAGCTGGTGCGCGAGCGTCGCCTCGGTGAGCCGGGGGCCGCGCATCCGGTCGGCCTCCAGGAACAGCATCCGCTCCAGCGCCTCGGGCGGCACCACCTGGTGGTACGCGGTGTGATCCCGGTAGGTGATGCCGTTGAACGTCCCACCCGCCGCCTGCACATGACGCCCGTGCAGGCCCGCGCCGACCCGCTCGCTGCCCTCGAACATCAGGTGCTCGAAGAGGTGGGCGAAGCCGCTCCGCCCGACCGGCTCGGAGCGGAAGCCGACGTCGTAGTGGACCGCCACACAGACCGCGGGCGCGCTCGGGTCCGCGGCGACCACCACCCGCAACCCGTTGTCCAGCCGCAGCCGTTCGACGCCCCCGAGCACCGGCGCCCGCTCCGCCGGGCGGGTCATCGGGCGGTGTCCTGCATGGTGCGGATCGCCAGCCGCCCGGCGGCCAGCACCAGCAGCACGGCGAGGCCGGCCCCCAGCGCGACCGGACCGCTGCCGACGTCCCCGGCGAACAGGTGCCGCTCCGCCTCGACGATGTGGGTGAGCGGGTTGGCCTTCGACAGGAAGGACAGCCAGGTCGGGGCCAGCGACATCGGCAGCAGGATGCCCGAGAGCAGCAGGACGGGCAGGCCGACGGCGTTCAACAGCCCACTGAACGCCTCCTCCTGACGCAGCTTCAGGGCGAGCCCGTACGACAGCGCGGACAGCCCGACGGCGAGCACCCCGATCAGCAGGATCGCCAGCAGCACCCCCGCGAGCTGGGCCCGCAACCCGGCGGCGACCGCGCCGAGGACCAGGATGACCACCTGGGTGAGGATCACCAGGACGTCCCGGGCGACCCGGCCGGCCAGCAGGGCGGTCTTCGACGCGGGGGTGATCCGCAGCCGGTCCAGCACCCCGGAGCGCTGCTCGGACAGGATGCCCATCCCGACGAAGATGCAGCTGAACATCGCCTGCTGGACCAGGAGTCCGGGGACGAAGACGCTCCAGGAGTTCTGCGCGCGGAACCCCGGCCCGGCCGACAGCTTGACCAGCAGCGGTCCGAACAGCAGCAGGTACAGCACGGGCTGGATCAGCCCGACCGCGACCCAGACGGGGTTGCGCAGGGTGTAGTTGACGGACCGCTGGAAGATGGCCAGCGAGTCGGTGATCGTTTTCACCGTTCCTCCAGGGCGGGTGCGCGCGCGGGCTCGGGGGTTGCGGTCGGTACGGCGGGCAGGTCGCCCTCGTCGCCGACCGCGCGCCCGGTGAGGGCGAGGAAGACGTCCTCCAGGGACGGGCGCTTGACCGTGACGGAGCTCAGCTCGACGCCGTCCCGGTCGAGTTCGCGGAGCAGCGCGGCGAGCACGCTCCGAGCCTCCACCACCCGCAGCTGGACGGTGCCGGCCGAGGTGTCCAGCCGCCCTTCGGGGACCACCCTGGCGACCGCCCGGGCGGCGTCGCCGACCTGCTCGGTGCTCAGCACGACGGTGTCGCCGGCCGAGGCGTCCTTCAGGGACTCGGGGGTGTCGTCGGCGATGATCCGGCCCCGGTCGACGATGGCGATCCGGTCGCAGACCTGGTCCGCCTCGTCGAGGTGGTGGGTGGTCAGCAGGACCGTGACGCCGTGCTCGGTGCGCAGCGCCCGGACGTGGTCCCAGAGCGCGACCCTGGTCTGCGGGTCGAGCCCGGCGGTGGGTTCGTCGAGGAACAGCACCTTGGGCCGGGCGACCAGGCCGAGCGCGATGTCGACGCGCCGCAGCTGGCCGCCGGAGAGGGTCTTGGCGAGGCGGTTCTCCAGCCCCTCCAGCCCGAAGTCCGCGCACAGCCGGGCCGCGCGGTCGGCGGCCTGCCGCTTGTCGAGGCCGTGCAGCCGGGCCTGGATGCGCAGTTCGTCGATCACCCGGTGCTCCGCACCGGCCGAACCGCCCTGGCCGACCAGGCCGATCCGCCGCCGGACCTCCTCCCGTTCCGTCACGATGTCGAAGCCCGCGATCCGGGCGCTGCCGGAGCTCGGGTCGAGCAGCGTGGTGAGCATCCGCACGGTGGTGGTCTTCCCGGCCCCGTTCGGGCCGAGCAGACCGACCACCTGTCCGGCGCCGACCTCCAGGTCGATCCCCCGGACGGCTGCGACTTCGCCGGACCTCGCCTTGAAGGAGCGGGCTAGTCCGTGGGCGGCGATCATCCGCGCACCCGTCCCTGGTGGCCCTCTGTCATGGTGGCCCTTCCCCTTTCGATGTACTTCCCGAGATGCCGTGCAATTCACCGGAAGAACGGCGGTGAAGCGGTGGCACGAAAGGCGACGATGCCGAATTCGGAGCGATCGGTCCAGTGCCACCGACGCCCCCGGAGCTCATTGGCAGCAAGCTGCAGCGAACCGGCCACAGGTCGCACTTTGCTGCCGTGCAACGGCTCTTGCCGTGGTCCGGGACGGGCGACCACGATGGGGATCGCCGAAGTCGGGGTCGACGGAATTCGACTCCGCCGAACGCGACGGATTCCGTCCGACGCAATTCGGACGACGGATTCCCCGGTTCCCGACCGACGGCGCGCACCAGCAGCGGCCGGTGATTCCACCGACCGCCGGAAATCACGGAAGGACATTCAGATGAGCCAGACCTCGGTCGACTTCGCCGCATTCGACGTGGAGGACCTGCTGGTCCTCGACACCAACGACGCGGTGGCCCTGCCCGAGATGGGCGCCTCGATCATCATCAACGCCTTCGTCGACGACGCCGAGGGCATGCTCGACGAGACCCAGATGTCGATGGTCGACACCGTCTCCATCTCCTCCTCCTCGTCCTGCTGCTGCTGCTGATCCGGTAGCCCCGCGGCACGGCCGGTCCGGTCCTCAGACCCGGGCCGCAGCACCCCGCCGGCCCGGACGCCGGCGTCATCCCGACCGATCACCCGCAGCGGGGGGACCTCGTCCCATCGAGGTCCCCCCGCGCCGTCCCGGAGGAGTCTCCCGTGGATCTGCCCGGCCGGCCCGGCGTCATCCGGGTCTACGACCACTCGCCCGACCCGCGCCCGCTGCTCCGGCTGCTCGCGGAGCCGCTGCGGCGGCTGAAGGCCGAGCAGTGGGTGCCGCTGGTGCACGTCCGCCGCGGCTGGCTCGGCGGCTCCCATCTCCAGCTGCTGCTCAGGCCGTTGCAGAGCAACACCCTGCGCCTGGACGAATTCGCCGCCCTGGCCGCCGAGTTGGCCGGCTCCCTGCCGGCCGAGCCACCGGACGGCGCCGCCTACCTGGCCCGGGCCGCCGAGCTCGGCCGCTGGGAGAACGTGCACCCGCCGTTCCCGCCGCTGCGGCCGCAGGGGTACGTCGAGCTGTCCGCCGAGGACCCGCACCCCGACTGGGCCCCGGCCCTGGTGCAGGCCCGCGACCAGCTCTCGGCCCACCTGCTGGAACCGGTGCTCGGCAGCGTGGCGCTCGACGGCACCGACCTGCTCCGGCACCTGGCCCGGGTACTGGCGCTGCTGGCCCGCTCGCACCCGTACGGTATCGGCGTCGGCACCCTGCCCTACCGCTCGCACGTGGAGGGCGTGATGTCCGCCGTCGGTGCGCGCACCGACCTCCGCACGGTGTTCCGGGCCAGGTACGCCCAGGACGCCGCGTTCTTCGCCTCGGCCCTGACGGACGGTCACCCCGCGGAGCAGGCCGCCGCCCTGGACGCCTGGCAGCTCGGCTTCGCCCGCTGCTGGGGCGCGGCCGAGGCGATGGCGGCCGGCGGCCTGGTGGACCAGTCCGTGCTGGCGGCCGTCGGGGCGGTCACCGCGCCGACCGACGACCGCCCGGTGCCGAGCGCGTTCCACTCCGCCGCCCACCACTCCGGCCTCACCGCGCAGGAGCCGTACTGGCAGCTGGCGCACCGTCTCGTCCTCAACACCCTCTACACCGCGCTCACCTGTTTCGGCGTCAGCCCGCTGCAGCGCTACTACCTGTGCTTCGGGCTGAGCGAGGCCGCCGACGAACTGCTCGGCGAGAGCTGGCTGGAGCGCTTCGCCGGCTTCGCCGACCGGGAGCTCCCGGAGGACATCCGGACCGCCGCCGAGGCCACGTCAGGCCGCTGACCCGGCCCCAGACCTTCCACGATTGGAGACCCATGCGATTCGGCGTGTCGTTCCTGCCCGATTCCTCCCCCGCCACCAAGTCCGCGGTCGACTACTTCGACGAGGTCCTGCGGATGTCCCGGCTGGCCGACGAAGCCGGCCTGGACTACGTGAAGATGACCGAGCACTACCTCAACCCGTACGGCGGCTACTGTCCCAGCCCGCTGACCTTCCTGACCGCCGTCGCCGCGCAGACCCGCTCGATCCGGCTGATGACCGGCTGTGTGCTGCCGGTCTTCCACCACCCGATCCAACTGGCCAGCGACATCGCGATGGTGGACGCGCTCAGCGGCGGCCGGCTGGAGATCGGTTTCGCCCGCGCCTACCTCCCCTACGAGTTCGAGGCACTGGGCGTGCCGATGGACGGCAGCCGGGCCCGGTTCGAGGCGACCATCGAGGCGGTGCGGCGGCTGCTGACCGAGGAGCGGGTCACCGAGGACACCCCGTTCTTCTCGTTCCGGGACGCCACCGTCCTGCCCCGGCCCACCCAGGACCCGCGCCCGCCGTTCTGGATCGCGGCCGTGCGCTCGCCCGAAAGCTTCGTCCGGATCGGCGAGTTGGGGCACGGGCTGCTGATCACGCCGTCCGGCACCGCGTTCGACGACGCGCTGGTCGGCACGTACCGGCAGAGCTTCGAGCGCACCCACGGGTCGACCGCCGTGCCCCGGGTGGCCGCCAGCCTGCCGCTGTACGTGGCCGCCACCGACCAGGAGGCGCGCCGGATCGCCGACCCGCACCTGACCGAGTACCTCCGGGTGTGGACGGCGGCACTGGCCCGCTGGGACGACACCGCCTCCCGCGACTACCAGGGCTACACCGGCTTCAACCGGATCGCCCGGACACTGACCGCGAAGGACCTGCGCTCCTCCGGCACCGCCTTCATCGGCTCCCCCGAGCACGTGATCGACCAGATCGGCCGGTTCCAGGACCGGATGGCGGCCGACGTGCTGCTCTGGCAGACCGACTTCGGCGGGCTCGGCGGCCCGGACGCCCTCCGCAGCCTGGAGCTGTTCGCCGCCGAGGTGATGCCCGCCGTCGGCGGCGACCGCACCCCGGCCGTCGCCGCCGCCCGGTGAGGGCCGCGCCGATGACCGCCCCGCGCCCGCGCGCCCTGCCGAGGAAGGTGCTCCCCACCCCATGACCGTCGAGCTGATCCACCCACCGCTGGCGGCGGACCGCGCGAGCACGGCCCGGCCGGTGCTCGCCGACACGGCGCTGCTGCGGATCAACCCGCTGCCCGGCCGCCGGCTCGCCTCGCCCACCCTGGGCGTGGCCCTGCGGGCGCTCGCCGCCGCCGAGACCGCGCGCTTCCAGGTCGCCGAGGCGGCCTGCGCGGAGCTGTACGAGCTGGCCGGCGGCCCGGCCGGGCGGGACCGCCACCGGGCGCTGCGACTGCGCCGGGACATCCACAACCACCGCGATCCCGAACCGGCGCTGCAGACCGGCCCCTGGCCGGAGGCCGTGACGGCCTGGCTGGACGCCCAGCAGCGCAGCCTGCTGGCCCGCACCGCCCTCACCGCCGGGCACCAGGACCTGCTGGCGCACGAGCGGACGGTGCTCGCCGAGCTGTGCGCGGCCGAACCCTTCCAGCTCTCGCTGGCCCTCAACTCGCCCCAGGTGCTGGACGCGGTGCGCCGCTACCGCTCGGGCGCGAACGCGCCCTCGGCCCGGCTGCGCAAGTCCGAGCGCGGCATCCTGCAGCACCTCACCCGGGCGATGGTCCGCACCAGCCCGCTGTCCCGGTTCACCGCCGTCGGCTTCGCGCACTGGTCCGAGCACGGCACCGCGCTGGACGCCGTCGGCTTCGACCGGAAGGCGGCCCGGGCGTACGTCTCGCTCGACCGGGCCCTGTTCTCCGCCCTGGTCACCGGCGTCGGCGAGGTCCCCTGGGCGGAGGGCGCCCGGACCTCGCTGCCGCCGGTGGTGGACCAGAACCGCACCCTGCGGCCGAGCGACTTCGAGGTCCGCTTCGTCCGCCGCAGCCAGGGCACCGCGACCCTGGCCGGCACGCCGCTGACCCGCCCGCTGACCGCACTGCTGGCGCTCACCGGCCTCGGGCCGATCCGCACCGCCGTGCTGCTCGCGGAACTCGCCCGCGAGCTGGCGGTGCCGCTGCCCGTCGCCCAGCGGTTCGTCGCCCACGCGCTGGCGGCGCAGCTGCTGCTCCCCGGCCCCGCCGTCCCGGAGCAGCTGGTCGACCCGCTGCCGGCCGCCCGCGCCGTGCTCGCCGAGCGCGCGCCGGAGGCCGTACCGGTCCTGGACTCCGCCGCCCGGAGCCTGGCCGAGATCGCCGGCGGCGGCGTGGTCGGACGCCGAACCGCGCTGGCCCGCCTCCAGGAGGCCGAGACCGGGCTGAACGCGCTGTCCGCGCGCCCGGCCCGACTGCACGTCAACGAGGACCTGGTGCTGCCGCCGACCGCGGTCACCACCCACGGGTACGAGCAGGCGCTGGACGACCTGGCCGAGGTGACCGCCTTCCTCGCCGTCTTCGACCGGCACCACGAGGTACGGGCGCTGCTCGGCACCGCCTTCGCCGACCGCTTCGGCCCCGGCGCCGAGGTCGGCCTGGCGACCGCCGCCCCCGACCTGGTCGCCATGGTCTACCGCCGGGAGAGCGCGCTGACCGCCGGCAACGCCGCCGAGTTCGGCCCCGCCGACGGCTCGCTGGCGGATCTGCTGCGGCTGCGCGCCGAGGCGCTCGCCCACGTCACCACGGCCGTCGAGGCCGCGGCGGACGCGGCCGAAGTCCGGCTGGACCCGGCCGGGCTCGGCGCGTTCGGCCGCCGTCTGCCGGGCTTCTTCCGCCGCTCGGCCTCCTCGTACGCCCTGCTGGTGCAGCCGGTGGACGGCCGTCTGGTGGTCAACGACTGCTACGGCGGCCGGGGCCTGCTCGGCAGCCGCTTCCTCGGCTCGGACCGGGAGCTCGGCGGCGACGCGGCCGAGCGGACGGCCGCCCGGACGCTGCGTCAGCTCGGCGGCGACGGCGGCGCCGTGCTGGAGGACCGGGGGCTGCACGGCTCGAACATCAACCACCGGGTCGGCCTGCTGCCCGAGACCATCACCCCGGAGGACTGGGCCGGGGTCAAGATCGCCCACGACCCGGCCACCGGCGCGCTCTCGCTGCGCGACCGTGGCGGCCGGCGGATCACCCCGGTGTCCTGCGGGATGAAGTGGTCGGAGCTGCTGCCCGAACCGCTGCGGGTGGCGATGTGGCTCGCCGACAGCGGACGCGTCACCCTGGACCCGCTCGCCGCCGTGCGGGCCGCCCGGCTGCGCGCGGACGGCGACCGGGCCGCCACCCTGCGGCTGCCCCGGCTGACGGCCGGTCAGGTGGTGCTCCAGCGCCGCCGCTGGTACGCCGGGGCGGACTTCCCCGAAGCGGCCGAGAGCCGGACCGAGGCCGAGCACCTGATCGCGCTCACCACCTGGCGGGCGGCCCACCAGGTGCCGGAGGAGGTGGTCGCCAAGACCCCGCTCGGCGGTCTGCCGTCCCGTCAGGGGGCCGAGGGCGTCAGCGCCTACGTGAAGGCCCGCCGCCGGGACAAGCCGCAGTACCTCGACCTGGGCAGCGCGCTGATGGCCCGCGCCCTGCCCCGGCTGCTGGACCGGCGCGGCCGGGGCTACCTGGAGGAGGCGCTGCCCGGCGTCCGGGCCGCCCGGCACGCCGTCGAGTGGGCGGTGGAGTTCGACCTGCCCGGTGCCGATCCGCTGCCCGCCCCGCACCCCGAGGAGACCGTCCGATGACCCAGGCCACCGCCCCCGCGCCGGCCGCCCCCGCGCGGCCGGCCCCGGCCCGGCGCGATCCGGCGGCGCGGGTCAGGCTCCGCCCCGGGACGCACTTCGCGCCGGTCGCCCGCGGGGTGCACGTCTCGCACCTGCGGAGCTCGTTCGTGCTCGCCGGGCCGCCCGCGCTGCACCAGCTGATCGACGGTCAGCTCGGACGGCTGGCGGACGGCACCTCGGTCGACGAGCTGGTGGCGGCGGGTGGTTCGGAGTCCGCCCGCCCGGTCCTCGACCACCTGCTGCGCACCCTGCTCGACCAGGGCGTGCTGCTGGACCTCGCGGCCCTGACCGTCGGCGAGCCCGACCCGGCGACCGCCGCCCGGTACGCCGACGTGCTCGCCCACCTGGAGGACCACAGCGACGACCCGTACGCGGTCTTCGCCCGGCTGCGGGCCTCGACCGTCGAGATCAGCGGCTCAGGACCGGCCGTGCCCGGCCTGCTCCGCGGCCTCGCGGCGTACGGGATCGAGCGGGTCCGGGTCACCGGCCCGGGCGCGGCACCGGACGGGCCGGTCCCGGACCTCACCGTGCTGGTCCTGGACCGGGAGAACGACGCTCGCCTCGCCGCCCCGGCGGCCGGGTCCGCCGTGATCCCGCTGCTCACCCTGGACGACCTCGCCGTGGTCGCCGGGCCCGGCGTCCCGGGTTCGTTCGCCGGGCTCCCCGCGGCCACCGCCCGGGCCCGCGCCTGGGCGGCGCTGGAGCCCGGGGCGGCGGCGCCGCCCACCATGAGCGCCGTGCTCGCGGGAGCGCTGGCCGCCCGGGCCTGCTTCGAGGCGCTGACCGGGCTGGCCACCCCGCTGCCCGAAGCCGCCGACGGCCCGGCCCCGGTGGCCGACCAGGTGACCGGCCGGGTGGCCGGCCCCGCCCGCCCGGAGCGGGACGCCTCCCACCACGTCACGCTGGTCTGGGGCCACGCCCTGGAGTCCCGCCGCCTGCCCGCCCCGAGGCTGCACACCACCACGGCGGCCCGCTGGGACTCCCCCGACGTCGCGGCGCTGCTGGCGGACGCCGGGCCGGGCGGCGCACCTGACGCCCTGTCGGTGTTCCGTACCGCCGCCCCCCTGACCACGCGTTGGAGCGGCCCGGCCCGGCTCGAACCGGATCTGGACCTGCCGCAGATCCCGGTCTCGACCGCCACCGCGCGCTTCCTCGACGGCGGGAGCACGTACCTCGGCTGGGGCCCGACCCGCGCGGTCGCCGGGGTCGACGCCCTGCTCGCGGGGCTGCGCGACGCCGCGACCCTGGACGCCCTGGCGGAGCACACCGGGCCGGTCACCACCGGCCGGACCGTGCCCTGCGCCGGTGCCACCGGGCAACTCTGGCTGCTGGACGGCCTGGTGCGGCTGCTCGCCCCGCCGGACACCGGCACCGAGTTCGACTGGCCGGACGTGACACACCCCGACGTCCAGTCGCTCTGGGGTGCGCTGCTCGACCACTTCGACGTCCCCGTCACCCTGCGGACCGAGCCGCTGCCGGAGCTCGGCGGCCTGGTGGCGACCGCGACCCGGGCCACCGACGGCGCCGTGCTGGGCCGCCAGTGGGGGCCGGGCACCCAGTCGGCGGTGCACGCCGCGCTGGTGGAGAGCTGTGCTCGGGTGCAGACCGGGCTGCTCCGCGCCCCCGACCGGGCCACCGGGACCGGGAGTTGGGTGCTGCACGCACTGCCCGCACCCCGGCTGGCGACACTGACCGCCCGGGCCGCCGAGCTGCTGGCGCGGCCGGGCCGCGACCTCCGGGCCCACCGGCTGCTGAGCGACGGTGTGCTCGACCGGCTCCCGCTGGTCTGCGGCCTGCTGGAGTGGCGATGAACGCGCCGCACCGGACGGCGCCGCCGTCCGGTGCCCCCGCCCGCACCCTGCTCGGCCCGGGCGCGCCCGCCGACTGGGACTGGAGCGGCTGGGCCGCCCACCCCGGGGTCGGCCTGCTCGCCGTCAGCGCCGGCTGGGACCGGCGCTGGGAGGCCGAGGCGCTCGCCGAGGCCCGGCTGCGCGGGGTCGGACTGCTCTCGGTCCGGATCGCCGACGACGCCGTGGTCCTGGGCCCGCTCTGGACCCCGCTGCTGCTGGACGGGACCCCGGTCTCCTGCGCGGGCTGCGTGGTCACCCGGCTGTCGCACCGTCACCGTCCGGAGGGCGAGGCCCTGGTGGACTTCGCGGCCGCCGCGGGCCGGGTGGCCCCGGCGGAGCCCGAGGCCACCGGTACGGGCCGCCCGGCCCCGCACCGCGCCTCCCCCTGGCTGCCGCAGGCGGTCGGCGCGTACGGGCTGGTGCTCGGCGCGGCGCCGCTGCGCCCGGGCGAACTCGTGGTGCTGCGGGGCGACGGCACCATCCGGCGCCACCGGGTCCGCCGGACCCACCGCTGCCCGGTCTGCGGCACCCCGCGCACGGCCGCCGGGGACCCGGCCGTGCCGCCCCCGGCCCCGCCCCGGCACCCCCGCCCGACGGACGCCGCCGTGCCCACCCGGGCCGGTGCGCCCTACGGCATGGACCCGGACCGGATGCGGCGCGCGCTGGCCGACTCCCGGTTCGGCCCGGCCGTCCGGGTCAGCCGGGACGGCCACGTGCCGTTCGCGATGTCCGAGGTCCAACTGCTCGGCGGCGCCCCGGCCGGCCACGGCCGGGCCCGGACCTACCGCGAGGCCGAGGCGGTCGCCTACCTGGAGGCGTACGAGCGGGTGGCCGGCTATCCGCACGCCGCGCCGCTGGTCACCGGGCGGACCGCGCGCGAGCTCGGCGACCGGGCCCTGGACCCCGCCCGGCTCGGCAGCTACACCGCCGAGCAGCTCGCGCACCCGCTGAGCCGGATCCGCCCGTCGACCCCGGACACCCCGATGGACTGGGTCTGGGGCCACCGGCTGAACGACGGGGCGCCGCTGCTGGTCCCGGCCGACGCGGGCTTCTACCAGTACCGCTACCCGCCTCGCGCCCCGGGCGACCGGCGGCTGAACCACGTCCTGGAGTCCTCCAGCGGCTGTGCCCTGGGGTCCTCGGCGGAGGAGGCGGCGCTCCAGTCGCTGCTCGAACTCGCGGAACGCGACGCCTTCCTGATCGGCTGGCACCGGCAGCAGCCGCTGCCGGTGATCGACCCGGCCACCGTCACCGACCCGCAGAGCCGCCTGCTGCTGCGGATGGCGGCGGCCCGCGGCTTCGAGGTGCACCTGCTCGCCGCGTCCGCCGACATCCCGGTGCCGGTGGTGTGGGCGCTCGCGGTCCGGCCCGACCGGGCGCTGCCCGCGGCCTTCAGCACGGCCGGCTGCCACCCCGACCCCGAGGTGGCCGTCCGGTCCGCGCTCTGGGAGCTCGCCCAGCTCACCGAGAACGGGCTGACCTGGGATCCGGCGACCACCGAGGCGATGCTCGCCGACCCCTGGCTGGTGACCGAGCTGATGGACCATCCGCGCCGGAACGCGGACCCGAAACTGCTGCCCCGGGTCGAAACGGTGCTGGGCGGTGCGCGGCTGACGCTGGGTGAGGCGTTCCCCGGCTGGCCCGAGGTCTACCGGCACGCCGCCGGCGGGGACGTCACCGGCGGGCTGGAGTTCGTGGCGGAGCTCTACCGCCGGGCGGGCCTGACCGAGATCGTGCTGGTCGACCAGTCGACCCCCGAGCACGGCGACGCCGGTCTGGCGGTGGTCAAGGCCGTGGTGCCCGGCATCGTCCCGATGTGCTTCGGCCAGGTCCACCAGCGCTTCGGCGGGCTGGACCGGCTGCTGGGCGCCCGGGCGGCCCCGGCCGAGTCGCTCGATCCGCACCCGTTCCCCTGATCCGTCCGGCGGGCCCGACCCGGCCCGCCGCCCAGCACCCATGACAGGAAGCGACGTTGACCGTAACCGACGTGCGCCGTTTCGCCTACCGACAGGGCCCGGGCAAGGGACTCTTCGGCGGGGCGATCGAGATCGACGACTCCGCACCGACCACCACCGCCCTGCCCCCGACGGCGGCCCGGGGCTCGACCGGCCACCCCCTGCCGCACGGCACGGTGGACCTGCTGGCGGCGGCCCCGTACCCGCACGGCCGCACCGACGCCGCCGCAGGTGACCGGGCGGGCCACCTCCTGCTCACCGCCTTCGGGCTGCAACGCCGGGAGCCCTCCAACCGGTTCAACGACCACCGGGTGGTCGCCTCGGTCCGCAGCAAGTTCCCCGTGCACGTGCTCACCGTCTCCGGCGGCGGGGCCGGCTACCTGGACCTCTACCGGCACGCCCTGGTCGACCTCGACCTGCCGGACTCCGAGGTACCGGCGCCGCTCGGCGACCTGGACGTGCTGCTGGCGGCCCGCTACACCGACCTGCCGACGCCGTACGGCCGGCTGCGCTGCGCGCTGGGCGACCTGGAGACCGGGATCAACCTCCGCAGCCTGCTGGTCGCCGCGCAACTCGCGGGCGTCCCGGCCCGGTTGTCCCTGGACGGGGAGGACTCGGCCGCCGCCGCCCGGCTGCTCGGCGCCGCCGGCCCCGGGCGCTGGTCCGCTCCGGTCCGGGTCGCGCTGTCCGGTCTGACCGCTCCGGCGGGCGGGCAGCCGCTCCCCGGCACCCCGGCCGACCCGGCGGTCTTCGCCGCGGCGGACCGGCTGCTGGCCGCCGAGTCCGGGCATCCCTCGCTGACCGAGGCCGAGCAGGTCAACGGGCACCGCTTCGCGGCCCGGCACCCGCTCGCCGCACCGGCGCTCGGCATCCCCGCCGCCACCGCCGACTCCGCACCCCCCGGCACCGGTTGGGACGGCGTGTTCTGGAACAGGTCGGCCGGGCGGGTGCCCGACCGGCTGTCGGGCTTCTCCGGCCGGCCCGTCCGGCTGCCGGAGTCTGCCGTGCAGGAGTTCCTCGCCTGGGCGGCCGTACCGGCCCCGAGCCCCGAACTGGCCGAGATCGGCCGCCGGGTCCGCCTGTTGGTGGCCCTGCAGAACGTCGGGGACCGGCCGACCGGCTACTACGAGGCGACCCCGGACGGGCTGCGGCCGGTCCGGGAGAACCCGACGGTGATGACCTCGCTGCAGGCCGCCTTCGGCTATCCGGTCTCCCCCGGGACGGACTGCGGGCTGCGGCACGCGTCGATGGTGTGGACCTACGCGGTGGACGTGCCCGCGCTGCTCACCGACCTCGGCCCGGCGGCCTGGTCGCTGCTCCAGCTCTGGTGCGGCTGGACGGCGCACGGCCTCGAACTGGCCGCGGCGGCGCTCGGCCTGTACGCCCGCCCCGCCCGCTCCTACGACGAGTTCCGCGTGCAGCGGCTGGCCGACCTCCCCCGCCGGACGGTGCCGGTGTTCATGACCGTGTGCGGCCGCTCGCGGTTCGCCGAACCGATGCTGGACCTGCGGACATGACCACCGACTCCGGCTGGCGGAGCTGGCACCTGCACCTGGCCGCCTTCGGCACCGACGTGTCGGACCAGGCGCTCGCCCGGGCGGTGGCGCCGGTGGTCGCCCGGCACACCGTCGCACCGGGCGGCGCCGAACGGCCCTGGTTCTTCGTCCGCTACTGGCAGGGCGGCCCGCACCTGCGGCTGCGCATCCACGGCCCGGACGAGGACGAAGCCCGGGAGATCCAGCAGCTGCTGACCCGCGCGGTGGCGGCGGTCGACGCCGCGGTCCCGGCCGACCGGCGCCTGACGGTCCCTCAGTACGCCGACGCGGTCGGCGTACTGGCGCGGACCGGCGAGGGCACCGGCGCACTGGACCAGGGCACCCTGCACCCGCCGGGCGTGGTCCGCGCCCGGTACGAGCCGGAGACGGACCGCTACGGCGGCCCCGGGCTGCTCGGCCTGAGCGAGCGCCTGTTCCACCACTCCAGCACCGTCGCCCTCCGCGCCTGCCTCACCCCGCGCGGCCGCCCGCAGGTCTTCGCCCAGACCCTGGCCGCCACCGCGGTGTCCGCCTCCGCCCTCCCCCGGACCGAGATCCGCCCGTTCCTGGAGTCCGTCCGGGACGGCTGGGCGTCCTGGACCCACGCGTACGTACGGGAGGACGGTGGCGCGGGCGGGCCGGCCCCCGACGACGACCGGCTGGCCGCCCAGGCCGAACAACTCCGCCCGGCCGTTCCCGAGTTGCTCCGGCTGATGCGCGAGCCCGGGGCACCGTGGGACACCTGGTCCGACCCGCTGCGCTCGGCGGTGCCGGTGTGGAGCACGGCACCGGGCGGGGTGCGCCGGGCCCACGGCATCCTCGGTTCGCATCTGCACATGACGGCCAACCGGCTCGGGGCCGGGGCCGGTCAGGAGGGGCGGACGGCCGCGCTGCTGCTCCGGCTGACCGGGAGCGAACTGCCCTGACCGGGCGGGCGGCGGGGCGGTCAGGCGGTCAGGCGGTCAGGGTGAATCACAGACCGCCCGCCGGGCGGCGACCAGGCCCAGGCGGGCGGCGGCCGCGCCCGCCTGGAACCTGCTGACCGCGCCCAACTCCAACAGGATCTCCGCCACATGGCGACGGCAGGTGCGCAGCGAGACGCCGAGCTTGCGGGCGATCACCGCGTCCTTGGCCCCCTCGGCCAGTAACTCCAGGATGCGCTGCTTGACGTCGTCCTCGCCGAGCACCACGTGCTCGGACAACTCGCCCCGGGCCGCCGCGCCGCCCCAGACGGTGCCGAACAGCCCCCGCATGGTCCGCACGCTGACGGGCTCCCGGACCACCGCGAGCAGCGGCTCGTCCGCGCCGCCACCGGCCGGCACCAGCACCGCGTGCCGGTCCACGATCAGCAGGTCGTGCGGGAGTCGGCGCGCCGTCCGGACCGTGACCCGGCCGGGGTCCGGCTCGTCGAGCCACGGGGCCACCTCCGCCACCCGGCAGGTGCCGTCGATCAGCACCAGCAGGCGGTCCGGGCGCCCGGGCCCGGCGAGCGCCTGCCGGACCAGCCCGGGCAGCGGTGAGCCCGCCCAGTCGCCGGATCCCATCCAGAGCAGCTCGCCCGGGTGACCGTTCGTCATCTCCCGTAGCAGGCCGACCGCTGCGGCGAGGCCCACCAGCGTCGAGTTGTGCACCGACCCGCCGGGAAGCTGCCGGTCGAGCTCGATCTGCGTCATTCCGCCTCCGTGGAGGGGCCGACGACAAGGGGACCACCGCCCGCATCAGAGCGGGCAGTGCTCTCCGGTCGGCACCCTGTGGGCACCTGTCGGCCCGGCCGGCGAGCCGGGCCCAAGCACGGAATCTAGGGCGCGCGGCGACGGGCCGACCATCCGTATTAGTACTGAAGTGGCCTTACGTAGAAGCCCGGATCGGCATAGTCTCTGTCCTGCTCTGGGCGTGATCCGCCGGCCAGCAGGGCGCACCTCCCGTCCTGGCCGGTGCGGCTGGAAGGGGGTGGCCGGCGTGCGGCAGCACTACGCACGGGAGATCCCGCCCACACCGCTGATCGGGCGCGAACCCGAACTCCTCCACTGGGAAAGGCTCCTGGACCGGCTTCCGGCCGGCGGAGGTTTCGTCGAGGTGGCGGGTGAGCCCGGCATCGGCAAGACCCGGCTGCTCGCGGAGTTCGTCTCGCGCGCCGCCCGGCGGGGAGTCCGGGTGCTGTCCGGCCGGGCCACCGAGTTCGAGTCGGACGTGCCGTTCCAGGTCTACCGGGACGCGCTGGGCAACCGGCTGGACGAGGCGCTCGGACCGCTCGGGCCCGACAGCCTCCCCCACCGCCCCACCGGATCACCCGAGTTGCTCGACGTCGAGCGGTTCCGGGTCTGCCAGGCCGTCGGCGGCCTGCTGCAGCGGCTCGCCGAGGACGAGCCCACCGTGCTGGTGCTGGACGACCTGCACTGGGCCGACCCGAGGTCGGTGGAGCTCACCGACCACCTGATCAGGCATCAACTGACCGGCCCGCTACTGCTGCTGGCCGCCCACCGGCCCCGCCAGCTGGCGCCCCGGCTGCTCGGCACGCTCGCCAACGGCCTGCCGGGCACCGGCGTGCACCGACTGGCCCTGCCGCCGCTGACCGCCGAGGACTGCGCCGAACTGGCCGCGCTGGTGAACCCCCGGGCGAACGCCCGGGACCTCTTCCTCCAGTGCGGCGGCAACCCGCTGCTCCTGCTGGCCCTGACCGACACCGACCGACCGCTCGGCACGGACGGCCGCTTCGAGCAGCCCACCGACCGGCTGCTCGGCGAACTGGCGGGCCTGGGGCCGGACTCGGCGCTGCTGGCCGCCGCGGCCGCCGTCCTGGGCGACCGGTTCTCGGTGGAGTCGCTGCACGCGGTGTCCGAGCTCCCACCGGACCGGGTGCTCACGGCGGCGGCCGACCTGGTGCGCCGCGACCTGCTGCGCGCCGTCCCGCACACCGCCCTGTTCAGCCTCCGCCACCCGCTGCTCAGCCGCACCGTCTACGACCACGGCGACCCGGTGTGGCGGCTGGGCGCGCACCGCAGGGCACTGGCCGAACTCACCGACCGGGGAGCCCTGGCCACCGAGCTCGCCACCCACGTCGAGCGGTCGCTGAGCGGTCACGACCAGGCCGCGGCGAACACCCTGGAACAGGCCGCGCTGGAGGTGCTGAACACCCTGCCGCAGGCCGCCGCCGGCTGGCTCCAGGCCGCCCTGCGGGCGCTGCCGGACCACCCGGGCACCGGCTCCCAGCGGCTGCGGCTGCTGCTGACGTGCAGTCAGGCCCTGCACACCTGCGGCAGGCTGACCGAGAGCCGCGCACTCATCCAACAGGTGCTCCGGCAGCAGCCGACCGGACCGGACCGGGCCCGCGCCCGCGCCGAGGTGGTGACCGTCTGCGCCCGGACCGAGCGGATGCTGGGGCACTACCCCGAGGCCACCGCCGTGATCGAGGCCGAGCTGGCCGAACTCACCACCGGGGCCTCGCCGGAGGCCGTCGAGCTGATCCGGGAGTACGGCTCGACCAGTATCCTCCGCGGCGACTACGCACACGCCATCCCGGTGGTGGAGTCGGCCCTGACGATGGCCCAGGAACTCGGCTACGCCGTCGGCGAGGCCGGCCTGCTGGCGCTCAGCGGCCTCGGCCAGGCCCAACTCGGCGCCACCCGGCGGGCTGTCCGCGAACTCGCCCGGTGCGCGGCCCGGACCGACGCGCTGCCGGACGCCCAACTGGCCTCCTCCCCGGAGACGCTGACCCAGCTCGGCTGGGGCGAGCTGCTGACCGAGCACCATCCCGAGGCCCGCCGCCACCTGGAGCGCGGCCTCCAACTCGCCCGGCAGGGCGGGCAGGGCCATCTCCTGCCGCACCTGCTGCTCGGCCACGGTTTCCTCCAGCTCTGGACCGGGAGCGCGGAGCGGGCCGGCCGGACGGCCGAGGAGGCCACCGAGGCGGCCCGCGAGCTGGGCAACCAGGACCTGCTCGGGCTCTCGCTGGCCCTGGAGGCGAGCTGCCTGGTGTGGACCTGCGGTTCGGCGGAGGCGGGCCGGGCGGTGGAGCTGGCCTCCCGGGCCGTCGACACCGGCCCGTACCCCTCGACCTGGTGGAGCTGCGTCGCGGCGGGGGTGCTCGCCCAGACCCTGCTGATGGCGGGCGAACACTCCCGGTGCAGCCGGGTCCTGCTGGAGGCGGGCGGCGGACCCGACCTGCCGCTGGTGCCGGCCGGCAACCGGGCGTCCTCGTACGCGGTGCTGTCGGCGGCGGCGCTCCAGGCCGGCAACCGGACGGCGGCGCACGGCTGGGCCACCCGGGCGGAGAGCGCGGCCAGGGCGGTCGCACTGCCGTCCCAGCTCGCCTATGCGGAGCGGGCCCAGGCGGCGGTCTTCGCCGCCCACGCGAACACCGAGCAGGCCGCCCGGCTGTTCGACTCGGCCGTCGACCGCTTCCGGGCGAGCGGCCTGAAGGGGCAGTGGGCCTGGACGCTCGCGCTGGGCGCCCCGGTGCAGACCGCCAACGGGCAGCCGGAGCGCGGCGCGGCCTGGCTGCACGAGGCCGGCGAACTCGCCGACGAGACCGGGGCCCGCCGGATCAGGGAACAGGTCGACGCGACGGCGCACACCCGGCCCGAACCCGCACCGCCGGCCGCTTCCGCCACTCCCGCCGCCGGCCTCACCGCCCTCACCACGAGGGAGCGTCAGATCACCGACATCCTGACCACCGGTGCCCGGACCAAGGAGATCGCCACCGCGCTCTTCCTGAGCCCCCGTACGGTGGAGACCCATCTCGCCCGGATCTACCGCAAACTGGGAGTCACCTCGCGGCTCGCCCTGGTGGCCGCCCTGGCCGCCCAGCCCCTCGACCACCCACCGTTGACGGTGGCGGACCCACCGACCTGACCGCAGGAAGGCTTCCGAGCGATGGCCCAGCAGTTCGGCGACTACCAGAACGAGATCTACTTCAACGGGCTGGCCGGCGTGCTGCCGACGATGCCGATGACCTTCGCCGAGCTGGAGGCCAGGGCGCAGTCGGCGCTGCCGCCGTCCCTGCTCTCCTACGTCGCGGGCGGGGCGGGCGACGAGTCCACCCAGCGGGCGAACGTCGCCGCCTTCGGCCGGTGGGGCCTGGTGCCACGGATGATGGTCGGCGCGGCCCGGCGGAACCTGTCGGTCGACCTGTTCGGCCTGCGGCTGCCCTCGCCGCTGTTCATGGCACCGGTCGGCGTGATCGGCCTGTGCGCGCAGGACGGCCACGGTGACCTCGCAACCGCCCGGGCCGCCGCCCGGACCGGGGTGCCGATGATCGCCTCCACCCTGACCGTCGACCCGCTGGAGCAGGTGGCGGCCGAGTTCGGCGACACCCCCGGCTTCTTCCAGCTCTACACCCCCACCGACCGGGCCCTGGCCGAGAGCCTCGTGCACCGGGCCGAGGCCGCCGGGTACCGGGGCATCGTGGTCACCCTCGACACCTGGGTCACCGGCTGGCGCCCCCGCGACCTGGCCGCCGGCAACTTCCCGCAGCTGCGCGGCCACTGCCTGGCCAACTACACCTCCGACCCGGTCTTCCGGGCCCGCCTCGCCAAGGCGCCCGAGGAGGACCCGGGGGCCGCCGTACTGGAGTGGGTACGCGTCTTCGGCAATCCACTGACCTGGGACGACCTGCCCTGGCTGCGCTCGCTCACCGACCTGCCGATCGTCCTCAAGGGCCTCTGCCACCCCGAGGACGTCCGCCGCGCCAAGGACGGCGGCGTGGACGGCGTCTACTGCTCCAACCACGGCGGCCGGCAGGCCAACGGCGGCCTGCCCGCCCTCGACGCCCTGCCCGGTGTGGTCGCGGCCGCCGACGGCCTGCCGGTGCTCTTCGACTCCGGGGTCCGCACCGGCGCCGACGTGGTCAGGGCCCTCGCCCTCGGCGCCACCGCCGTCGGCGTGGGCCGCCCGTACGCCTACGGCCTGGCCCTGGAAGGCACCGACGGCGTCGTCCACGTGCTGCGCGCCCTGCTCGCCGAGGCCGACCTGATCATGGCCGTCGACGGCTACCCCGGCCTCGCCGACCTGACCCGGGAGGCGCTGGTCCGGCTCTGACCGACCCTACGGCTCGACTTCGGTGCGGTAGACGCGCAGCCCCCGGCGCCGGTAGTTGACGAGCGCGCTCGGGTGATCGTTCGAGTTGGTCTGCAACCACACCCGGCGAACCGACTCCGCCTCCAACGGCTCGGTCTCCCATGCCTGTTGCAGCGCCAGCGTCAGCGCGTGCCCGCCGAGCCCCCGGCCGACGTACTCCGGCAGCAGCCCGAAGGTCCGGAGCTCCACCTCCCCACCCGGCTGCGGTTCCAGCGCGGCGATCCCCGCCACCTCGCCCGCCAGCACGACCAGCCAGTACCGGCGCTGCGGGTGCGCCCGCGCCACCTCCTCCCACTCCCGGTCGGTGCGCGCCGAACTGCGCCACCCGTAGGCCGCGCCGACCCGGGCCTGCACCGAACGCACCAGCTCCGACAGGCCCTCCTCGCGTCGAAGCACCAACGCGGGCACCACCTGACCGGGCGTCAGCTCCCCGCGCCCGGTCATCTCCAGATACGTGACGGTCTTTCCCATCCCGGCACCGTACCGGGCCACCGCCTTCGGCCGGCACCCCGCCCGGGCGGGCTCAGCGGCGGTGCCGGGGCACCGACTGCGGCTCCGTCGCGACCCGCACCAGTCGGCGGCGCCCTCGGTGACGTCCCTCCCCGCCGAGCCAGCCGATCTCCACCACAGCCAGGATGAGCAGCACCAGAAGCAACAGCACCATGTCGGGACCTCCACGAGTGACGGACCGTGACCTCTGCCTTCCCCCGATCACCGACCGCACACCCCCGGGAGGGCTCTCCACCCGTTGGCCGACGGGTACTTCACCCGTGCAGCCGATCGACCCGGTTCCGGCCGGCGGAAGTCCTTGCCGAACGGTCGACCACTCCGCGCTCCCGCTCGGGTAGCTTCCGAGGCATCCGTGGCGCGCGAGGCCCCGCCGCGTGGGGCACGGTGCGGCGGGGCCTCGGGCTTCGCGGACGGTGCCGGGTCAGGAGGTCGGGGCGGGCAGTTCCGGGGTCAGGACGTTCCCGGCCGGGATGTGGCCGCAGTCGGAGGGGGCGGTCCGGCCCGCGAAGCGGTCGTTCAGCCAGCCGAGGGCCTGCGGGGCCCAGACGACGGGGACGCCCACGTGGCTGAGCAGGTCGAACTGCTGGTACTTGACCGGGTCGTTCCCGGTGGCGCAGTACTGCCGGGCGAGGGCCCGGACGTCGCCCGCGACCATCACCCCGTCGCCGGTGCCGATGCCGGCGGGGCTGCCGAAGGTCCCTTCCAGGACGCCGCCGTTGCCCTGGGCGATGTAGCCGGGGACGGTCGGGGTGGGGGCCGAACCGAGGTTGATCCGGTTCACCGCCGCGAGGAAGGCCGGCACCGAGTTCGGGTCGGCGTACTGCGGCTTCGCCATCTTCTTCCAGGTGAGCCCGGGGTAGTGGCCCACGGCATCGGTGATCGACCCGTGCTCCAGCTGCTGGTAGACCGTCAGGCCGTAGTCGCTCAGGTAGGGCTTGAGGTCGATGCCGAAGGAGCGGGAGACCCCGATCACCGCCATCGGGATCACGCCGCTCCACGCCAGCGAGCCGTCGACGTACTTGAGGTTGTGGGCCGGGTCCACGAGCAGCCCGCCCTCGGTGTAGCCGACCAGCTTCCGGTTGACGTCGGGTGCGTAGCCCGGCGCCAGCGCGGCCGCCCAGTTGGTCGCGATGGCCCCGCCGGAGTAGCCCATCAGGCCGAAGGAGGTGTCGGCGTCCAGGCCGGTGGCCGCCGATCCGGTCGCGGCGCGGATCGAGTCCAGGGTGGTGGTCCCGTACTCCGGTCCGGCCGCGAAGTCGGCGGTCTGACCCTCGGTGTCCGGGATGACCAGGTTGTAGCCCTGCGCCAGGAGCGGCACCAGGAAGACGGCCTCGACGTTCGGGATCAGCCCCCCGAGCGAGAGGTCGCCGGCGATCGCCCGGGACGGACCGTCCGCCGGGTTGAGGGAGTCGTAGAAGGACTGGTACGAGACCGCCTTGCTGCCGTCGCCGGTCAGGCTCCGCACCACGGTGGTCACGTTGGCGGACGGGCGGCCCTGGGCGTCGGTGGTGCGGTACAGCAGCTGGATCGCCTTCACCGGGGTGGGCAGGCCCAGCAGGTGGTACTGCAGGGTCCGGGTCTTCAGGACGGTGCCCGGTGCGAAGGAGGCCAGCGGCGCGCTGCCGTCGTAGGTGTAGAACCGGTCGCCCGCCGCGGCGGCCGACGGTCCGGCAGCTGCGGCCGGTCCTGCGGCGACGGCCAGGGACAGGGCGGCGGTGACGGCGACGGCCAGCAGCCGCGAGGTGTGCTTGGGCATGACTCCCCGATTCGTGGGTGGGATGGTCGGGACCTGGCGACGGTGCAGGGCCTGAAGGGTGGTCAGGCGTCCGGTCCCCGGAGGTGAACTGCACGGCGCCGGTGTGGGGGTGGGGGTCGGCGCGCGGGGGTCCGGTGAACGGTGCGGTCGGGAGGCGCACACCTCTGGTGGTCCCACCGGCGAGCGTGTTACCAACTGGTCAGTAACGTCCCGAAGACCATGATGGCCGCGGTACGGCGCCGCGTCCCCGGGCCGGACCACAGAGATTCGCGAGGTGGATTGTGACCTCATCCAACGCGGTGGAACCCGCCTCGGTCCCGCAGCTCGGCGGCGTACCCGTCCACGAGCGGCTCAAGGCCGCCGCGGTGGCGCTGGCACCCGCCGTGATGGCCCGGTTGGTGGAACAGCTGCCCGCCTACGGGGCGCTCCCCTCCGAGCAGCTCCGGGGCGAGATCACCCGGGAGGTGGAGCGCGGCATCCGGGCCTTCACCGAGGTGCTGCGCACCGGCGAGCTGCCCGGCGGGACCGAACTCGCGAGGATCAACGAGTCGTCCGCCCGGCGCGCGGACGAGGGCGTCCCACTGGAGGCCGTGGTCGGGGCGTACCACTTCGGTGCGCAGGAGTGCGCGGACCGGGTCCTCTCCGCCGCCGTACCGGGTGACCTGCCCGACGTGCTGCTGGTGCAGCAGCGGCTGCTCGACTACCTCCGGCTGGTCAGCTGCGCGGTCGCCGCCGGGTACGTCCAGGAGCGGCAGGCCGCACTCGGCGACGAGCAGGTCGCCCGACAGGCGCTGCTGTCAAGGCTGTTGGAGGGCGGCGACCCGAGGTCCGCAGCCGACCGGGCCGGCCTGCCGCTGCCGCCCTGCTACCTGGTCCTGGGCATCACCATGGGACCGCACCCCGACGAGTTGCTCCCCGGGGTGAACCACGCCGTGGCCGCCCGCCGCAAACTCCGCCGGCTGCGGAACGAACTCCAGCGCCAGACCCCGGGCGTACCGCTGTCCGCGCTGTCCGGGAACGGCGGGCTGGTCCTGATCCCGGCCGACGTACCGCCCGCCGACTTCGGCCCCGCAGACCGGGACCGGCTCGCCCGCCTGGTCGAGCACCTCGGCCGGATGTGCGGCGCCGAACTGCTGGTGGCAGCGGCCGCCGCCGCCCCGGCCGGCGTCGCGGACGCCGCCCGACTGGTCGGCGAGCTACGGGAGGTGGCCCGGTCCTCGGGCCGGGGCCCCGGCCTCCACCTCCTGGACGACCTCCTCCTCGAGTACCAGCTGAGCCGCCCCAGCCCCGCCCGGGACAGGCTCGCCGCCCTGCTCGTCCCCCTGGCCCGGCGCCCCGAACTCCTCGACACCCTGCGCACCTTCCTCGCCTGCGGCCTCGACCGCCGCCAGGCCGCCGCCCGCCTCCAGGTCCACCCCAACACGGTCGACTACCGCCTCCGCAGAGCCACCGAACTCACCGGCCTGGACGCCGCCCGAGGCACCGACCAACTCACCCTGCGCGCCGCCCTGGCCGCCCACGACACCACCCGATCCGGCGCGCCCGACTCCACCTGACACCCTCCGGCCCTCGCGTTGACGAACCACCGGGCCGACGGGCCGTCAGGTCGCGCGCGGTGCCCGTCGGAGACTCCGACCCGGTCGATCGCAGCTGCCGTCCCACCGGCCACCACCCTGACACCACGGTCGCCCTATGAAGTCATAGGTAGGCGACCGGCGACCCTGCTGGTAGAAATCTGCCGTCAGCCACGCCTCGCGCTTCGCTTGTTCACCCGGCCGAGGGCGCAAGAACCCCAGGGTCCCCGTGATCCGCCGGAACATCAGCCCGGGCCGGGCGCAACGTCTCGTACCACTTCAGCACAGAGGAAAAACCTTGAAGCTTCGCAAAGCAGCCGCAGTGACACTGGCCGGCGCATTCACCGCGGTCGGCCTCCTTGCGCAGCCCGCGACGGCCACCAGCGGCGACAACTCGCGCGCCTGGGTCACCGGCGGCACGATCCACAACTACTGTGCCGTGGGCGACTTCTGCCTCTACACCGGCATGCTCTACTCCGGGCGCGTGTACGGGCTGCCGAACTGCACGGACTACGCCTTGCACGAGTGGAACGGCGTCGGCTCCTGGAAGAACAACCAGACGCCGGACAGCTACAACACCGACGCGCAGTTCAAGAACGCCGGCGGGACCGTCATCGGATACGGGTGGCTCCAGTACGGGGCCGAGCCCGCCGTCAACCTCACCCCCGTGTACTACGTGCGCCCCTGCGGCTGAGCTCCCACCGTCCGCACACCGTGGTCAACCTATGAGGTCGTAGGTCATCGATCGGCAATCTCCCTGGTAGAAATACCGAGGGTTTCCGCCATTAGCCATGTCTCGCGATTCGCGGAGCCGATAGCACGAACCCCCCGAGCCCCCAATATTCGGCGGAATATCAGCCGGGGCCGGGCGCAACATCCCGTACCACTTCAGCAAAAGGGAACAGATCTTGAAGCTTCGCAGAGCAGCCGCGGTGACACTGGCCGGCGCATTCGCCGCGATCGGCCTCCTGGCGCAGCCCGCGATGGCCAGCAGCACCGACAACTCGGGCGCCTGGGTGACCGGTGGCACGATCCACAACTACTGCGCCACGGGCGACTTCTGCCTCTACACCGGACCGTCCTACACCGGGCGCGTGTTCGGACTGCCGAACTGCACGAGCTACGCCCTGCACGAGTGGAACGGCATCGGCTCCTACCGGAACAACCAGACGCCGGCCAACTACCGGACCGACGCGCTGTTCAAGGCCTCCGACGGGGACACCATCGGGTCAACGGTGTGGTACCCGGTCATGGAGCGCATCGACTACACGCCGGTGTACTTCGTGGTCCCCTGCGGCGGCAACTGAGATCCCGGCCCCGTGCCTTCGGGACCGCGGTGGCTGACGGAGTTCGTTCGGGACTCTCGGGCCACGGGTCTCGTTGAGGTGTTCGGCTGACTCTTCGCAGAGCCCAGGTGGGTTCAGCCCGAAGGCCCGGTACCGGTGTGGCGGACCGGGCCTTCGTCGTGCCCGAGCGGACCACGCGCCCGATGGTCGGGCGGGCGGTTCGCCCGCACCGCATGCCGCCCGGCCCGGCCGCAGGCCCTCTCGGGGCGACGAGCCCCACCTCGTACCCGACCGCACCCGGGCACCTGCTCGCCCTGGTGAAAGTCACCAACTCCCCAACTCCCCACCGGCACTGGTGGGGAACGACGAAGGATCCGGTCCGCCAGGAGGCAGAACCGGATCCTTCGTGCTGCGACCGCCGACCGGCCGACCGGGCCGTTCCCAGGAGCCAGTGGCCGCGGGTGCCGGCTCTGGCCTCGGCGACGACTACGCCGGCCTGAGGACAACCGAGTTGATGGGCGACAGGTTTTCGACGTCGTGCTCGCCCGGCTGCACATAGACCCGCACAGTCCCGGTACCGCCCCACCCCTCGCGGAGTTCGACCTTCCACCCGTCGGTCTGGTTGTTGAAGACGATGTGGTTCCCCTCCTGGTAGCTGAGGTTGTAGACCCCTTCCCAGAAGATGAGGTCCGGGTGGCCCCCGTTCCAGCCCTTGTCCTGCGCGTAGATGCAGGCCGCCCCGGACGGGCATCCCTGGTAGCTGCCCGATGCCTGCGCCGGACTTGCCGCCAACACGCCTGTGGCCAGGGTCAGCATCCCGGCGGCCGCCACTGCGGCGAACCTCGTACCGATCGACCTGCCACCAGTCGTTCCTGCCACGCGCGCCATCTCTGCCCCCGGATATCAGCGAATGTGGGCGGTCCGCCGCCCTCGCACAAGGATGACGCCGTGGAAATCCGCAGGGAACCTGCAATCTCACAGGTTGACTGCGGGGGGCAGCAGGTCCGTCGAACAGAGCGGACGACGGCATCCGTGGCGGGATCGTCGGCTCCCGTGCGGCGATCCCGATCGGTTTCGCTCTCACCGACCGGAACCGCCAAGTCCGGCAGCGGACGGCTCCTAGCCTCGATCTTGCATGACGGCTCGTCAGTTTGGCTGGCGGGTCGTTTCTGCTTGTCCGGGCTGGGTTTTCTACCTGTAGAAATGCCGAGGGCCCGGCTGTCGCGTCGGGTGGGCGCCGGGTTCCACAGCTCCGGAAGTGGTCGAGTGCTCGTCGGGGTGGGGCGTTATCGCTGGTCAGCCGGGGTCTGGCAGGGCGTGTAGGCGTGCGAACGCGCTGGTGATCGTGTCGGTCCAGGGCCAGTGGCGGGCCAGGCGGAGGTAGCGGCAGCGGCCGGTGGTGACGAGCTGGGCGGCGGCGGAGAACAGCCGCAGCCGTAGGCGTTTGGGTTCCCAGCGGCGGGCGGTGCCGGTCAGGGCGAGCATGGGCATCCAGGCGAGCAGGTCGAGTGCGAGCTGGACGATCTCCAGCCAGACCTGGTTCTGCGCGAACCGGTGGAGGGGCAGGTTGCGCAGTCCGGTGTCGCGGGCGGCGCGGATGCGGTCCTCGGCGCGGGCCCGCTGGCGGTGCCGCAGCTCCAGGCGGGCGATCGGGGCGTGGGTGGTGTTGGTGGCGAAGCAGGTCAGGCGCATGCCGTCGGCGTCGGTGAAGCGCAACTGCGCGCCGGGGTGCGGCCGTTCCTTGCGGACGATGAGCCGCATCCCCTTCGGCCAGCCGCTCAGGACGTCGCCTGCGAGTTCGGCGACCCAGGCGCCGTCGCGGATCTCTCCGCCGGGTTCGACTGCGGGGGTCCAGGCAGAGGCCGGGATCTTCAGCACGGCCTGGTGGATGCCGCCGGTGATGGTCATCCCCACCGAGTAGGACAGCCACCGGCCGCGTGTGGTGAGCCAGTTCAGGAAGTCGTGGGTGCCGCCGGCGGAGTCGGTGCGGATCAGGGTTCGGCGTCCGCGCCGGTACTTCTTCGGTAGCTGGGCCAGTGCCGTCCGGGCCGCTTCGATGTGGTCTGCGGCCGTGTTGCTGCCGGCGTTCCCCGGCCTCAGCAGGCCCGCCACCGGTTCCCCGGACCCCTCGCGGCCGTGGTCGACGAACGCGAACAGTGGGTGGTGCCCGAACGTCTTCTTCCAGGTTTTGGCGGCGTCCTGCTTTTCGGAGTGCGCGAGGACCAGCACTCCGTCGATGTCCACGGTCACCTCGCCGCCCGCGTCCGGGGCCGCCTCGCCGGCCAACCGCCAGGCCCGCTCGCGGACTTCGGCCCGCGCCCGACGGATCGCCGCGAGTGCGCGGGGCCCGGCCGCGGCGAGGGTGTCGACCAGACGGGAGACGGTCGGATCGGAGGCCACCGGGCCGAACACGGCGGGCTCGGCCCGCAGCATCGCGACATCGGCCAGGCAGTCCCCGCCAAGGGCCACAGCGAGCGCGACATCCAGCAGGATCTTGCCGGGATCATGGACCACACGCGCCTTGCGCCACGGCACCAGCGCCGTCGATATCGCCGCATCCAGCCCCACCTTGCGGGCCGTCTCGACCAGCAGCACGGCACCGGACTGCGAGACCACCCCACGACCGTTGCCCTCGACGCGAACACGCGGATACGACCCGATACTGTTCACCTGAGAAGTGCTTCTTTCCACGCAGCTGACTGGACCCTAGACAAGTCCCATCGTTGCAGGTCAGAAGCACTTTTCTCTTTTCTGATCACCCGTCGGACAGTGCCCGCCGTGAAAGGCCGAGGCTAGCCGACGGATCGATCCCGGTGAGCAGCGATCAGATCGCGGTACCACGCGTACGACGCCTTCGGCGTGCGGAGCTGCGTCTCGAAGTCGACGTGCACCAGGCCGAAGCGCTGATGGTAGCCCTCGGCCCATTCGAAGTTGTCCAGCAGCGACCAGGTGAAGTAGCCGCGCACGTCGACTCCTTCGGCCACCGCCGCCTCGACCGCGCGCAGGTGGCCGTCCAGGTAGCTGATCCGCTCCTGGTCGTCCAACTCCTCGCCGTACGAGCAGCCGTTCTCGGTGATGGTGATCGGGGGTAGGGCGGTGCCGTACCGGGAGCGCAGACCGGTGAGCAGTTCGCGCAGGCCGTCCGGGACGACGGGCCAGTCGAAGGCGGTGCGGGGGACGCCCTCGATCGGGGCTTCGGTGAAGGGCAGGCCGGGGTCGGTGGGGGCGGCGATCCGGGTGGGGTTGTAGTAGTTGACGCCGAGTCCGTCGAGGCCGGAGCCAGCGATGAGCTTGAGGTCACCGGGTCGGACCGCACCGCCGAGGTCCTCGGTGACGCCGAAGGCCGACAGGTCGGGGTAGCGCCCGAGCAGCAGCGGGTCGGTGAACAGCCGGTTGTGCAGGGCGTCGTAGGCGTCGGCGGCCGCCACGTCGGCGGGGTCGGCGCTGGCCGGCCGGACCGGGGTGAGGTTGTTGGCGATCAGCACCTCCCGGCCGTGCTCGCGCAGCACCTCGGCCGCCAGGCCGTGGCCCAGCAACTGGTGGTGCGCGGCGGGCAGCGCGTCGAGCATCAGGGCGTGCCCCGGGGCGTGGATGCCCAGGGCGTAGCCGTAGACCATGTGCACGAAGGGCTCGTTGAGCGTGATCCAGGCGGGCACCCGGTCGCCTAGCCGGTCCACGACCGCCGCTGCGTACTCGGCGAACCGGTACGCGGTGTCACGGTTCAGCCAGCCGCCGGCATCCTCCAGCGCCTGCGGGAGGTCCCAGTGGAACAGGGTCGGCAGCGGGGTGATCCCCGCCTCCAACAGCCCGTCCACCAACCGGTCGTAGAACGCGAGCCCCGCCGGGTTGACCGCTCCCGCACCGGTCGGCTGGATGCGCGGCCAGGCGATCGAGAACCGGTAGCCGTCCAGTCCGAGACCCCGCATCAACGCGACGTCCTCGGGCCACCGGTGGTAGTGGTCGCAGGCCACCGCCCCGGTCTGCCCATCCCGGACAGCCCCCGGCCGGGCGGCGAAGGTGTCCCAGACGGACGGCCCGCGCCCGTCCTCGTCCACCGCCCCCTCGATCTGGTACGCGGCGGTCGAGACTCCCCAGCGGAAACCCGCCGGCAGGTCGAGTCGGTTCGGCACAGCCTGACTCCTTGCTCACACCAGCATGGAACATGAGGAAACCTCATGTTAGTCGGCCGCCACCGAAACACCAGACACAGCAGCGCAGTTCTCATCGGGGAAACATGTCCACGAAGCCAGGCGCTAGTTGACCGCCCATGCGGCGGCTCGGGCCGGTGCACGGACACGGGGGCGCCGACTGCGCATGGCGGGCTCCCGGGAAGAATTCCGGGATTCGTGGGAACTCGGTCCATGATCCGGACGACTACTGGCAGGGCACGCAGAGGCGCGCCTGTGCACTCGGATCCTCCAGGAGAGTTCCATGCGTTCTCGCGTGTTGTGCGGCATCGCTGCCGTGGTCGCCCTTCTCGTCACGGGCTGCGGCAGTGCCGGCGGTGCGAAGTCGGGCGACGCGGGAACGGGCACGGCGTCCGCCCCGGCCGGTGGTACGGCCGCTGCCGCGGCCTTCCCGGTCAAGGCCGCCGACTGTGCGGGGAAGGAGACCGTCTTCGACGCGGCGCCGAAGAAGATCGTCACCAGCAACGCGTCCAGCCTGGAGACGCTGCTGCGACTCGGCGCGGGCGCCAGGGTGATAGGCACCGGCTTCCCGCCGGGCAAGGGCACCCTTCCCGTCGACCTCGCGGACGCGGGCGCCAAGGTCCCGGTGCTCGGCGACATGGTGATCCCGAAGGAGAAACTGCTGGGCTCGGGCGCCGACCTGTACGTGGACACCTTCGGTGAGATGGGGGGCATGGGCGGCATGGGAGTGACCCCGACCGACCAGGAGTACCAGGCGGCCGGCATCAAGCGGGTCTTCCTGCACTCCACCGCGTGCGCGGCGATGGCCCCGGCTGCAGTGCAGGACCTGACCGGCGTCGAGGCCGACATCAAGAGCCTCGGCCAGGTCACCGGCACCTCGGCCAAGGCCGACGCGCTGGTCTCGGACATGGAGAAGAAGGTTGGCGCCGTGAAGACCGCGCTCGCCGGTGTGGCGGCGGACCAGCGGCCCGGCTACTTCTTCTTCGACTTCGACGCCGGTACCAAGCAGCCGATGGCGGTGGGCAACCGGCAGGTCGCCAACGCCGTGATCACCCTGGCCGGAGCACGCAACGTGTTCGGTGACCTCGACGGCGACTTCAAGCCCGTCTCCTGGGAGGACGTCGTCGCCAGGAACCCCGACTGGATCCAGCTCGGGGTGCGCAGTCGCGGCAGCGAGGCCGAGAACAAGAAGGCGTACGACGAGGCGGAGAAGTTCCTGCGCGAGTTCCCGGCCACCAGGGGCATCAAGGCCGTTCAGGACGGCAGGTTCCTGCGGGTCGGCTCCGAGGTGACCACGATCGCCGGCATCCGCAACGCCGACACCGTCCGGCAGATCGCCGCCGCCATCCACCCGGACCTGGTCAAGGGCGCGCAGTAGATGACCACCGCCACTGCGGCGACCGACCGCCGGCCGACGCGCGCCGCGCGGGCCGGCGTCGTCGCGACCGCACTCACCGCCGCACTCGTCGCGGCCCTCACCCTCGCCGTCTCGCTCGGCTCCGTGGACATCCCCGTCGGGGAGGTCTGGACGGTGGTGGGACGCCGGCTGACCGGCGCCGTCCCCGAGGCCGGCACCCGGGACCTGATCGTCTGGCAGCTGCGCGCCCCCCGCGCCGTGCTTGCCGCACTGGTCGGCGCCGGGCTCGGCCTGGTGGGCACCGCCGTCCAGGCGCTGGTCCGCAACCCGCTCGCCGACCCTTACCTGCTGGGCATCTCCTCCGGTGCCTCCCTGGGTGCGGTCGCCGTCGTCGTCCTCGGCGCGGGCACCGGATTCGCCTTCGGCTTCGGCGTCTCGGCCGCCGCGTTCGCCGGGGCACTGGCCTCCTTCGCCCTGGTCTGGGCGATGGCCCGGCGCGGCGGCGGTTTCGCCCCGATGCGCCTGGTCCTGGCCGGGGTCGGCATCGGACAGTTCCTGTCCGGGTTCACCAGCTTCCTCGTCCTCCAGGCCGGGGACGAGCAGCAGACCAGGGGCGTGCTGTTCTGGCTGATGGGCAGCCTCGGCGCCGCCACCTGGGACCAGCTCGTCCTGCCCGCCGTCGCCGTCTCGCTCGGCTGGCTCGCGCTCCAGGCCCGGGCCCGGCACCTCAACGCCGTGCTGATGGGTGACGAGACCGCAGCCGGGCTCGGTGTCGACACCGCCCGCCTGCGCCGTGAGCTGTTCGCGGTGACCAGTCTGCTGACCGGGGTGCTGGTCGCGGTCTCCGGCGCGATCGGCTTCGTCGGCCTGCTGGTACCCCACGTGTGCCGCCTGGTCGTCGGCGGCGACCACCGCCGCCTCCTACCACTGTCGGCTCTCACCGGCGCCGTCCTCCTGGTGGTGGTGGACACCGTCGCCCGCACCGCCCTGGACACCCAGGAGTTGCCGATCGGCGTCGTCACCGCCGTCATCGGCGCCCCCGTCCTGCTCTGTCTCCTCGACCGACGGCTGGAACGCTGATGAGGATCACCATCGAGGACATCACCGTCGCCCTCGGCGGACGCGATGTCCTCTCCGACATCGGCCTGATCGCCGCCGAGGGCGAGATCGCCGGCCTGGTCGGCCCGAACGGCAGCGGCAAGTCCACCCTGCTGCGCACGGTCTACCGGCACCTGAAGCCGCGCGCCGGGCGGGTGCTGCTGGCCGACCGGGACGTCCGGTCGATGGCTCCGGCCGAGGCCGCCCGACACCTCGCCGCGCTGCCGCAGGAGCGCGGCTCGGACTTCGAGTTCACCGTCCGCGAGGTGGTGGCGATGGGCCGCACCCCGTACAAGCGGGCCTTCGCCGGGGACGACGAGAACGACCGGGTGGCGGTGACCGGGGCACTGGAGCGGGTGGGTCTGCGGGCGTACGCGGACCGCCGGTTCGCGGAACTGTCCGGCGGTGAGCGGCAACGGGTACTGCTCGCACGGGCGTTCGCCCAGCAACCGGACGTGCTGGTGCTGGACGAGCCGACCAACCACCTCGACGTCCGGCACCAGGTGGAGCTGCTGGCCCTGCTGCGCGAGCAGCGGCGCACCACGCTGATCTCGCTGCACGACCTCAACGCCGCGGCCTCGCTGTGCGACCGGCTGCACGTGCTGCACGAGGGCGCTCTGGTGGCCTCGGGCACTCCGCGGGAGGTGCTCAACCCGGACCTGCTGGCGAAGGTGTTCGGCGTCCGGGCCGCAGTGGTGGACCATCCGCTGACGGGAGACCCGCTGATCGCCTTCGACCACCGGCGCACCGCCGACGCGCCGGCCGCCGGGAAGTCCCGCACGGCGGTGTGATCTGCGCCTGTCGCACGATTCGCCGGAGCGCGGCCCCAGGTCCCCACGGGACCTGGGGCCGCCCGGCTCTCGGTACGGTCAGCTGGTCTCGAAGTGGCTCGGGCGGCCGTCACGCAGGACCAGCCGGCCCTGCCGTTCGGCCTCGGGTCGGCGCACCAGTTCCCAGGTGCCGTCGGGGCGGTGCAGTACGGCGGAGTGCCAGGGGGTGGCCCAGGCGTCGGGGGCGTCGAGCAGGCGGATGCCGAACTTGGCGGCGCCACGCGGCTGCGGGTGGATGGACAGGCGCACGGTGCGCGGGTGGTGTTCGGCGATCAGGTCGCCCCAGGCGCGGCTGCGCTGGATGACGCCGTAGGCCCGCTGTCTGCACTCGCGCTGGAGCGCGGACCTGGTGCCGGTGAAGTCGACGGTGTCCTCGGTGAGGAAACGGGTGATGCCCAGGTAGAGGGCGAGAGTGTGCTCATCCGCCCTCACCTCGGCGCGCAGGGCCTCGACGGTGGGCGCGTACCTGGCGTGGACGCGGGCGCGCTTCTCGTCGTATGCCAGATCGCCGAGGACGTCGCGCAGGTCGAAGACGGACAGGTGGGTGAGGTTCTCGCGGCGGATCATGGCGGCGAGTTCGTCGGCGTAGGCGTCGATGTGCGGGTCGGGGACGCGGATCAGGTCGCCGAAGATGTGACCGTCGGAGCAGATCGCCATTCTCGCCCCGGGCCCGTACACCTCGCCGACCCTCCTGCACAGGTCGTCGAGGAACGTGAGGGAGAGACGTTCTCCCTCGTCCGGGAGGTGTCCGAGGACCTTGGCGGGGCTCGGGGACTTGCAGGGGAAACCCGGCAGGGTGAAGACGATCGGGTCGCCCTGATCGACGAACTCGGCTATCTGACAAAGCTGTTCGGGGAAGTCGCCGACGGCGGCCGGGAGGTCGGTGTCGGTGCTGCGACGGTGTGGCAGGAGCAGTTCCAGAACGGCGGCGCAGGTCTGCCGGACGTCTCTGGAGGTCGATACGGGTTGGGCCATGACGGTTTCGGTGGTGGGCACGTTTCTCCTCCGTGAGGGCATGGCGAGATGGCGCCCGGGCGCCTGCCCCTTTTCGATGGGGCGGGCGCCCGGGCGCCGGGACCGGTGTGTGGCTGGGGTGGGTCGGGTCAGACGCGCTTGTCGTACGTGACCGGCAAGCTGTTGACGCCGCGGGCGAGGACCGCCGGGATCCAGCTCAACTCGTCCAGGTCAACTGCGGGCCGCAGGCCCGGCAGGCGCGTGAGCAGGGTGGCGACGGCAATCTGGAGTTCGGCCCGGGCGAGCGCGGCGCCGGGGCAGAAGTGGACGCCGTGGCCGAAGGCCAGGTGGGCGTTCGGGCTGCGCTCCAGGTCGAGTGCGTCGGCGTCGGGGAACTGCCGCTCGTCGCGGTTGGCGGCGCACAGCGAGACGATGACGGAGTCGCCGGCCGGGATGCGGGTGCCGTGCAGGTCACTGTCCTCGGCGAAGAACCGCCAGGTGGTCAGTTCGAACGCGGCGTCGTGGCGCAGGAGTTCCTCGAGTGCCCGGGGCATCAGCTCCGGTTCGTCCCGCAGCCGCTCCAGCTGGTCGGGGTGGCGCAGCAGGGTGATCATCATGGTGCTGATCTGGTTGGTGACGGGCTCCTGGCCGGCGACCAGGAGCTGGAAGATCATCGAGTCGAGTTCCTCCGGGGTGAGCTCCCCCCGGTCGCGGGCGACGACCAGGCGGGAGAGCAGGTCGTCCTCCGCGTGCTCGCGCTTGTGGGCGACGACGTCGGCGATGTAGGTCTGCAGGCCGGACAACCGGCCCTCGTAGGCGGGGCGGCCGGGGTCCTGGGGGCCGACGGGCTGGACGACCTTGCCCCAGTCCCGGTCGAAGCGGGCGGCCTGCTCGGTCGGCAGACCGATCACCTCGGCGAGGACACGGAAGGGGTAGTGCGCGGCGAAGCCGGCCACCAGGTCGGCGCCGTCCTCGGCGGGCAGTGCGTCCACGAGCCGGTCGGCGATCTCCTGGAAGCGGGGGCGCATGGCCTCGATGCGGCGCGGGGCGAACGCGTCCAGGACCAGGCGGCGCATCCGGGTGTGCTCCGGCGGGTCCTGGTGCAGCAGGTGGACCTGGAGCCGGGAGTGCTGGGGCTCGGGCATGATCGAGGCGAGCGCACGCCAGTTGTCGTTGCCCAGACGGTGGTTCTTGCCCAGGCGCGGGTCGTTGAGCGCGGAGTGGGCGGCCTCGTAGCCGGTGACGAGCCAGGCGGCGATCCCGGACGGGAAGCGCACCCGGTGGACGGGACCCGCGTCGCGCATGCGGCGGTACAGGTCGTAGGGATCGGTCTTGTAGGCGGCGCCGTACAGCGGTATCGGCTCGCCGGCGGTCGCGCCGGTGACGGGGCAGCGGCCCTCGGCACGGTCAGGAGTGGTCATGGCGAATTCCTCGGGGGTAACGGGGACAGGTGAGGTCAGAGGCTGACTGCGGGCTTGTGGTGGTCGAGCCACAGGGCGAGGTCCACCACCCGTTCCAGGCGCAGCCGGTGGCCCCACCGGAGCTGGTCGGCCGGGATGTCGAGGGTCGCCTTGATGACCGCCTCGTCGGCGATGTCGCGCACCTGCGGGGCGTCGAGGGCCTCGTGGGCGAGTGCCTGGAGGCCGCTGTTGTAGTCGGGGTGGTGGGTGGCGGGGTAGTGGTTCTTGGGCCGCCACAGGACGGAGGCCGGTGCGATGCCCTGGCCGACCGAGCGCAGCAGACTCTTCTCCCGGCCGTCGTGGTTCTTGAGCGCCCAGGGGGCGTTGAAGGCGTACTCGACAAGGCGGTGGTCGCAGTAGGGGACGCGGACCTCCAGGCCCTGCGCCATGCTCAGGCGGTCCTTGCGATGCAGCAGTTGGCGCAGCCAGCGGGTGAGCGAGACGTGCTGCATCTCCCGTCCCCGGTGCTCGGCCGGGCTCTCCCCGTCCAGATGCGGAACGGCTGCGAGGGAGGTGCGGTAGGTGCTGTCACGGAACTCGGCGATGCGCAGCGTCCGTGAGAGCTCGGGGTTCATCGGCATCGCGGCCTCGTCGCCGGTGACCAGCAACCACGGGAAGGTCTGCGCAGCGAGCGCCTTGGGGCTGTGGAACCACGGATAGCCACCGAACACCTCGTCGGCGGCCTCGCCGGAGAGGGCGACGGTGGAGTGCTTGCGGATCTCGCCGAACAGCAGGTAGAGCGAGGTGTCCATGTCGCCGACACCGATCGGCGAGTCCCGGGCGACGACGACGGCCCGGCGGTGCCCGAGGTCGAGCAGGGCGCGCGGGTCGAGGGTCACGGTGGAGTGGTCGGTGCCGATGAACGCTCCGGCCTCGGTCGCGAACGGGGTGTCGTGGCCGGTGCGCAGCACGTCGCCGGTGAACTGCTCGGCCTGGTCGCTGTAATCGACGGCGTAGGACCGCAGCTTCGCCCCGGGGCCCTCGGCGAGACGCAGTTCGTCGGCGACCAAGGCGGTGACGACGGTGGAGTCGAGGCCGCCGGAGAGCAGGCTGCAGAGCGGGACGTCGGCCTCCAGCTGGGCCCGGGCCGCGCGGTTGACGAGGGAGCGGACCTGCTCGGTGGTGGCGGCGAGGTCGTCGGTGTGCGGGCGGGCCTCCAGCTGCCAGTAGCGGCGCTCGCGGATGCCGTCCCGGTCGAGGACCAGCAGGCCGCCGGGGTGGACCTCGCGCACGCCGGCCCAGATGGTGGGCCCCGTGTTGAAGAGCAGGCTGTACGCCTCGCGCAGACCGTCGGCGTCCACAGCCGGGGTGACCTCGGGGTGCGCGAACAGGGCCTTCGGTTCGGAGCCGAAGGCCAGGCCGCCGTCGACCTCGGCCCAGAACAGCGGCTTCACGCCGAGCCGGTCGCGCACCAGCAGCAGCCGCTGCTCGCGCTCGTCCCAGATGCCGAAGGCGTACATGCCCTCCAGGCGGTCGACCAGCGCGTCACCCCACTCCTGGTAGGCGCGCAGGACGACCTCGGTGTCGCTGCGGGTCTCGAACCGGTGCCCTCGGGCTGTGAGGTGGGCGCGCAGTTCGTGGTGGTTGTAGACCTCGCCGCTGTAGGTCAGCACGACGCCCGGGTGGTCGGGGCGGTCGGCCATCGGCTGGGCGCCGCCTTCGAGGTCGATGACGGACAGGCGGCGGTGGCCGAGTGCGGCGTGGGCGCCGAGCCAGACCCCGCCGGCGTCCGGGCCGCGCAGGGCCATGGTGACGGTCATCGCCTCGATGACGGCGGCGCTGTGGCGGACGTCCCTGTGGAAGGACACCCAGCCGGTGATTCCGCACATGCGCGTGCTCCTGACGTGAAGTGACGGGGCGGGAAAGGAGGGTCAGGCCGCACGGGTGCCGGTGCGGCCGTGCAGGGCCAGCAGCGGGACGGCGAGGCAGGCGGACGCGGCGGCGAGGCCCAGTCCTACGTGCAGGCCACCCGCATCAGAGCCGCCGAGGCTCCAGGCGGCGGTCGCCAGGGCGGGGCCAAGGGTGAAGCCGAGGCTGCGGGCGAGCTGCACGGTGGAACTCGCGGTGGCGACGGACCGCGGCGCGGCTGACGTCATGACGAGGGTCTGGGCGGGCCCGCCGTACAGGCCCATCCCGGCGCCGGCCAGCGCGAGGCGCCAGGCGATGCCGGGCAGCGACCAGCTGTCGCCGATCGGTACGAGCAGGACGAAGCCGAGCGCGGTCAGCGCGGCGCCCGCGGTGGCGGTGGGCCGGGCGCCGACGCGGTCGGCGAGGCGTCCGCCGAGCGGGCCGGCCAGCGCCATCGCGAGCGGGAAGCACAGGATGGTCAGGCCGGTGGCGGTGGCGCTCCGGGCCTCCTCGCGCTGCAGGTGCAGGGCGAGCAGGTAGTGCACGCCGGCGAAGGCGACCGCGACGGCGAGCACGGCGGTGTTCAGGCCGGCGGTTCGGTTCTCCTGCAGAGCCGCCTTGACGGGCCGTCCCCCGGAGCGGCGCAGCCACACCAGTGCCAGCGGTACGGCCGGGGCGGCCAGCAGCAGCCACAGCGGCGCGTTCACCGAGAAGGTCAGGGCCAGGAGCAGGGCTGCGACGGCGCCTGCGATCAGCGCGGCGTCGGTGAGCTCGGCCCGCGCGGGCAGGCTCAGCGATCCGCTCCGGGGCAGGCGTCGGCGGGCTGTCAGCCAGGCGGCGAGGCAGACAGGGAGCTTGACGAGGAAGATGGCGCGCCAGCCGAGGTGGTCGAGCAGCAGTCCTCCGAGGGCGGGCCCGGCGACCGCGCCCAGCGGCCCCAGGGTGGCCGGGACGCTCATCGCCCGGCCGCGCAGCTCCGGCCGGACCGAGCGCATCGCGAGCACCGGCATCAGCACGAACAGCACGGCCCCGAAGGCGCCCTGGAGCATCCGGGCCCCGATCAGCGCACCGGCCCACGGCGCGGCCGCGGCCGCGGCGCTGCACAGCGCGAACCCGCCGACGGCGGTCAGCACCGCCGCGCGCGTACCGACCGCGTCGAGCCAGCGGCCGGCGGGCAACAGCAGCGCCACCAGCGGAAGTTGGTACCCCAGGGCGGCCCACTGGGCGGTCTGGGCCGAAACCTGGAAGCCGTCGGCGATGTCGGCGAGGGCGATGTTGACGATGTTCATGTCGAGCATCGCCACGAAGGACAGCATCCCGGCGACCGCCACCAGGCTCCAGCGGTCCGCCGCCGCGTGCGGCACTTCATGGGCCGTCGGCGCGCTCACCGGGATATCTCCCTGACGGTGGGTCTGAACCGGTGTGACGAGCGTCTGTTGAGCCGCATACCCCGTCCTTCTTCGCAGAACCGCGCACCGTCGGCAACGGCACCCGGCAAACGAGTCGGACCGCACCCCCGAGAAGTTCCGGATACCTGCCGAATTCTTTGTCAGGTGGGAGAGCGCACTCGCGCAGCTCGTCCCGCACCGGTGCCGGAGCGTCCCGCGCTGCCCGGCGCGGGCGCCCGGGTGGTCCGGGCCCTGAGCGGTGGCCGAGGTGGCCGGCCGGTCAGATGCGGCCGGTCAGCGTGAAGCCGGCCTCGTCGACGGCGGCCCGGACCCGGGCCTCGTCGATCTGGCCGGCGACGCTCACCCGCCCGGCCTTGGCGTCGGCCGTGACGGCGGTGACGCCGGGAAGTGCGGAGAGCCGGGTGCTGACGGTCCGCTCGCAGTGGCCGCAGCTCATGCCCTCGACGGCGAAAACGGTGGTGCTCGACATGGATGGTTCCTCCGGAGACTGTCGTTCACGGCCTGCGACGCGGGCCGTGGTGCGTGCGTGCGTCCACGACAACGCACGGACGGTGGCGGGGCACCGGGACACGCCGCCCGGTGCCCCCTTCGGGTGGAGCGGGGAACTGATCAGGCCACGCGGCCGACCGGGGCCCGGCCGACCTGCTCGGCGTCGGCGAGCTGGCGGATCAGGACACCGCGGGCCCGGTTCACCCGAGAGCGCACGGTACCGATCGGGCAGCCCGTGAGCTCGGCGACCTCCTCGTACGGCAAGCCGAGCACGGCGGTCAGCACGAAGGCCTCGCGGCGCTCTGCGGGCAGCGCATGCAGCAGCTCGGTCAGCGCGATGCCCTCCGGGAAGCCGGGCAGGTCGCAGTGCTGGGCCTGCTCGACGGCGCTCTGCCAGTCGTCGGTGTCCAGCAGCCGGGGCCGAGCCGTGGCGAGGCGGATCCGGTCCACGACCGTGCGGCGGGCGATGGACTTCAACCAGGTGCGGGCCGAGGAGCGGCCTTCGAAGCGGGGCAGGCTGCGCAGCGCCCGCAGGTAGGTGTCCTGGGTGAGGTCGTCAGCGGCCTGGGGCTCACCGCTGAGGTGGGCGACGAAGCACCACACGTCGGTGCGGGTGGCGCGGACGAAGCGGTCCACGGCGACCGGGTCGCCGCCGCGGGCGGCCAGCGCCCAGGCGGTCACGGTCGGATCATCGGCCCGTACGCGCCGGGTCACGGTGCGTGGGGACGGCAGGACAGGCGTCATCGCCGGTTGTCCTTACTCGGGAGGTGGGAGCGGCCGGGCAGGCCGCAGGACCGGTTCGGGGCGTGCGACGGCGGCGCCGCTGCCAGGGCCGGCGCGGTGTCAGCCGGGGGCTGCCCCGATGTGACGGGCCGTCAGTGGACGGCGGGTGCGACCGGTGGTCCCCGAGTGGTGAGGGCGTGGACGAGCAGCAGCCGCCGCGGACGGCGGGCCACGGTGCGGAGGCGGCGCTGCGGGAGAGGGCTGACGGGCCGGACGGCGCCGAGCAGCAGCAGGACCGGGGCGAACAGCCGGGTGGCGACCGTGCGGGCCAGCCCGTGGACGGCGCGCTCGCCGGCCGACAGCCACAGGCCCAGCAACAGTGCTGCCAGCAGGTGCGCGGCCAGCATGCCGAGCATGCCGCCGCCGTGCTGGTGCGCCACCGCTGCCATGGCGTGGTGCGGAAGCCCGGCAGCGGGCATCGTCATGCCCGGCATGTCGGCCATGACGGAGGGGTCGGGCAGGTCGACCGGGACAACGGTCAGGCCGCCGCCGGGAGCTGACCACGGGTCAAGGCCCGCAGCCTCGACGAGTTGCGTCGCCTGCGCCTCGGTCAGTGGTCCGGCGTTGCACAGGAGCAGCTGTGCCCACTGGGTCGCGTATCCACCGTGGGCAGGTGCTGCGGAGGTTGCCTGACCGAGCGAGAACACCGCGTGCAGAGCTGCCTGACCGCCGACGGTCAGCCCGGTGACCAACAGCGGGCCGCGCTCCCGGCGGGCCGTGAGCCAGGCGAGCGCCCCGGTGCCCGCGAACGCGGCGGCCAGCGCCCAGCCGGGCACGGGGACGCCGGACGTCAGGACATGGCCGGTCGCCGCGAGCAGCACGCCGGCAGCCGCGAACACTGCGGCCCGCCCCACCCGTGCGACTCGTCCCGTTTCCATGGCCGGCTCATCGTCGCATCCCTCACGCGTTCACCGTGACGCCCCCCGCGACTTCGACCGGCCGGCGAGATGTGACGGGCATCACCCGTTCGCCCTGGAACTCCGGCCGCCGCTCATCCGACCAACGTTTCGGCTTCTGCCCATGAGCCGGTCCGTCAACAGCCCCAGTACTCCCCGGTGGCGGCCGGACAATCTCCCGCCCGCCGCGCCCGCCCTGCGCTGCCGCCACCGTCGTGCCCGGGGACGCGGGGAACGAGCGGACGACCCCGACGGCGGATCGTCGAGGGCGAGGCGTCAGGTGACTGTCGCCGGCCAGGCCGTCGGCCCTGCGGCGCTGCCGAAGCGGGCAGTTGGCGGCCCGGGGACTTCGGTCCGGGGCTCGGGAGTCGTGTCGTGTCACGGCACGGGCGGGGCACTGGTACGGCCCGCGATCGCGTCGGCGAGGGTGGCATGACAGGGGAGACGTATGTCGAGGGAGGCGAGGTTCAGTAGCTGCGCGACGTGAGGCTGGGTGTAGACCAGCCGCAGCCAGCCGCCGCCGCGCTCCGCACGGGCCTGGGCGGTGGACAGCACTCCCAGCACGGAGGTGTCCGGGTTCGTGAGTTGTCCCAGGTCCACGATCAGGCGCTGGGTGCCCTCGGCGGGGCCCCATCCGTTCAGGTCGAAGCGCAGTACCGCCGTCGTGGCGAGGCTGAACTCGCCACGGGCGGTGACGATCCGGTATCTCTCCCCGGCAGCGTCCGGGCCTTGACCTCTGGCAGTGCTCACGGGCCCAACTCCCTGCTTGACCTGCACATGCTCGCGTGGTGGTAGGCGAAGCCGGGGTCCGGGGCGGCGCGGGCACGAGCATAGGCGAGGTGAAGGAGCGCACACCGAGCGTGAGAGGAGGAGGAGCCAGTCGCTGTCGCCAAACGATCGTCTGCTGCACATTAATGACCACATCGATGCCGTTTTTCGCCCGGTTCGCCCGAGGAGTGCCAGGGCGCTCGAGGCCCGTGGTCCTCGCCGTCGGACCGCTTCCGCCCTTCGGGTTCCGCTCCGGCACTTCGTGGCACCGGTTGCGCAGGGACGCGAGCCCTGCCCGTTCTGACGTCGGCAGGCGCAGGCCCCGGCGCCGCGTCCACGTACCGGCGACTCACGCAGCTGCGCCCGCACCACAGACACGCAACCGCACCGCCCCCTCGGCACCTTCGGCCAGGTCAGGGATGGTCCGAGGGTCGACCCGAGCGCCGGCACGGGATCCGGACCAGAGCGGGTCGGGGCGACCGGGAGCACTGCGCCCGGCCGCACTCCCGGCCTGGCCGAGTTGGCGGTGGATCGAGGGCTCCACGGGAGGAAGGCTGCCGGTACGCGGTGGCAGGGCGGCAGCGGAAGCCCGCAAGGGGGACGTCACGCGCCGGCCAACGGCTCGGCCCGTCCGGACGGCACGGTCACATCCCGGAGTGCGCCCCCGTACACGCCGGGGCGGCTCCTGTCCGACTCCCCATCTGGCCGATCGGGCTTTCCAGTTGATCAGTTGACGCTCCATCAGACCGTTCCGGACCGTACGGTGGCCGTATGACGGACGCGGGGACCGGCGACCGAAGGCAGGTGCCGCTGGCGCTGGTGGTGGGCCACGCGCTGACAGGAGCGGCCGGCCCGGTAGTAGCGTCGGCGGGCGAGGGCTCGAAGGCACGTATCCGAAGAGGCATCGGCGACAGGAGATGCGCAACGGCCCTGCGCAGACGCCGAGTCGGGAACGCGTGCCGACGGGCCGGGTCTCGTCATGAGCGGCCCGCACCGGAGGCCTGCCGGTACGGACCGCCCCTCGCCGCCGGAACTCCCCAGTCCGGCGGTATCGCGAAGCGCCGGTGGAGAACCCAATTCCGCACCGACGCACCGCGACCCCCCTGCCCATGGACTCGAGGACGTGTGCGGACAGGGGTGAAGAACCTGGCGGTACGCGAGGGAAGGGTGCTGCTGCCTTCCCCTGCCGAGCCGGTGCATCTCCCACATCAAGCGCACACGGCCGGGGTCTCGGGCAGCCACGCCAGTCTAGGACGCCGGGGCACATTCCGATAGACCACGCACGGACAGCGGCACGGACGACGTGATTTCGGGGGTTTCATGATCCACCCCTGGGCCGGACGCAGGCGTCGCTCTGCTGTGGACAGTCACAGCACCATCGCGCCCGACCCGGAGTACCGACGTCATCGCTCCGCCGACCGTGTGGTGGGCGGCACCAGGTCGCTCTCGCTGATGGTGTAGGTGAGTTGCGGGTACCTGAAGTCCGTCTCGTGGTTCTCGCGGCGGCGCAGTCGGTAGAACTCGCCCTGCTGCTCCTCGTCGGCCGGGAGCAGGCGCGCACCCCCCGGGAGGTACACGTGTCCGTCGCGGTACCGGACGGAGGTCTTGGAGGTCCGGAAGGTGACGCCCAGCCAGAGGTTCTCCGGCGTCCGGGCGGAGGTGTCGAGGACGATCCGGTGCCGGAGGCGGCGATTCGAGTCGACGGAGAAGGTGACGACGGAGTTGTGGGTGAGGGGGATCTCGAACCCGCCGCCGCCGGGCTGCTTCGGTTCGACTATCAGCCTCCTCGACGGGACGGCCTCGGGGAAGCGGTAGCAGGAGTAGACCGCGATGTGCGAGTCGTCGGCCAGGTCGAGGGCTTGGTCGGAGTGGCTGCCCATGGTCGCGTAGGCGTTGGTGTAGGTCTCGATGAGGGCGTTGTTGAAGGCGACGGGGAGGGCCGCGTGCTCCTGGATCCGCTGCGCCAACTGCTCGTGCACGGGCCGGAAACGCTGCGTCGGGCTGCCGTACCGGGTGGTGGTCCGCACCAGCGGGACGCCGCCCGACTCGTCGACCCGGGCGAGCACCGCACCTCGCCTGCCCTTGCCGACATCCTCCCAACTGACCGACGCGGACAGCTCGTTGAATGGATCACCGTCGACCGGCAGAGGGTGGGAGCGGACCTCGTCCGGGATCCTAGGATCGCGGGGCACGGTAGTCTCCCGAGTTCATGCTGAAGAGGAACCGCTCACCGTAGTCGATGAAGGACGTGGACCTGTTCTCCTCGGCGTACAGCCTGCGCAACTCGTCCGTCCCTGCTTCGGTGGGCGACTCCAACTCCACCAGTCCGTCGGCCTTCTTGAGGAAGGTCCGGCCGTCCCGGTGCACGGCCTCGGTGTTCGAGCAGCGCACCACGTAGCCCAGGCGGGTCGGGAGCAGTTCGGCGTCCAGAGCCGCGGGGCGGATTTCGTGTGTGTAGAGGCGGTTGGTGGAGAGCGGCATGAAGAAGACGGAGCCGGGATAGAGGGTCAGGCTGAACTGCGCGGGGAGAGCGTCCTCGTCGCGCGCCCCGGTCGGCGACTTGCGGCGGAAGGTGAGCCGGGTCAGGCCACTGGTGTGCTCGATGCCGTGGTCGAAGGCGTCCTCGGCCATGGGCCGGAGCTTGTCGAGCCCGTCGTAGAAGGTGCAGAAGGCCATGATGCCGTTGGCGGGCATGTCCTTGGTCTTGTCCGCATGCGAGGAGATCCTGGCCTTGGCCTGCTTGCGCTCGGGCGTGGCCCGGGTGTTGTGGTAGGTCTGGGCGAGCACGTGGTTGAGCCGTGCGTGGCCCCGGAAGACGGTGGCGGCCTCGCGGCTGAGGGCCTCGACAATGCTCGTGTCGGTGGGGCGGAAGCCCTCGGTCGGGCCCGAGAGGTTGGTGGAGCAGCGGAGCAGGCGGAAGTGCAGGTCGTCGCCGTCGCGGGTGACGGGCGTCAGGTAGATGCCGCTCCGATGGGCCGTCCCGGGCTTGGTGGACTCCGTCAGGGCCTGGAACTCGTGCTCCGCGGAGATCCGCCCGAAGTGGTCGTCGTCGAGGTCGAAGAAGCGGCGGTAGTACACGCCCACCCCGTGCACCCGAACGGGGACCCGGCCGAGATCCACGACGGTCCACGGGGCGTCGGCGTCCTCCCGGTATCCGTGCGACAGCCCTCGGACGACGAACACCCGCGCAGCCGAACGGAGTTGACCATCACGGACCGCAGAAACGTCGCCGCACAGGTAGACGTCCTTCCCCGCCAGGTCGGGCGAGCCGGACGCCAGGTCATTCGGTGTGAGCACGGCCCCGAAGAAGTCCCGGGCCACATCGCTGTCCTGCAACGCCGCAGGCACGATCAGTATGTTGCCCACACCTTCGATGCGGGCTTCTTCTGGAGCTGCCGTGTACATCGGACGAATACCCCGCCGTTCGCAGACCTGGTGGATCACTGCACGACATCAGTGAATCACCCCTCACTGTCGTCGCGCCCCGGGCCCGCTTCCCGGGGTGTGGCGGACGTTCACACGGGAAGGGCAAACGCCCTGGGCAGCGGCCTGGCCGCGGACCCGCCGCCGCAGTCAGTGCTGCTGGACGGCACGCCCGCCGGCAGCGGACGGCCGCTCTCACCGACACCTGCCAACGGAGCCGACCGGGAAGAGCTCCACCGAGCGGCACGTGCGTGTGCCAACTCCGGGGACCACGACCGCTCCCCCAACCCCGGCCACCCCCACGCCATCGCCATCGCCAGGTCGTACCGGCGCCTCGCCCCGAACCCCCGGCCCACAGCCTCAGCCCCGTCCGCGGTACTGCCTCCGGCGTCTCAAGTCGTCCCACCGTCGGATCCGGACTGCGTGCAAGGGTGTGATCCAATGAGTTCATGGGGGATACCGGAAAGATCTACGGGCCGCTGGAACTCGTCGCCGGGCGCTGGGTGGTGGGAGACTCCCACCGGCCGGACGGGTCCTGGGTGGAGTTCCGAACAGAGGGAATGGTCCGGCACGCCGGCGGCACGGAGGACGAGCTGATCCCCTGGGCCAAGGTGATGCTGGGGATCGGCATCCAGATCGGGCATGGGACCAAGGGATCGGCCTATCAGGGTGACCTCGGGTTGACGGGCCTGCTCGGTGGCCTCCCCGGCCCCTTCAAGGGACGTGGGGGTGGCCACCTCAGCATGACCCTCCGCCACCCGTACGAGGACCGGAAGCTGACCTTCGACCGGCACGCCCAGTGGTACAAACCCACACACGTCCTGCTCCTGGCCGAGCTGATGACGCAGACGGTCGCCGCAGGCGAGGCACACCGCCTCGGCGACGCCGACTGGCTTGCATGGGCGGTCGGGCGCCTCGAGCTCGTGACGTCCTGGCCGATCGGCCGTCAGCCCGCGGCAGTCGTGCAAGCGGCCCTGAAGGACTGACCGGCTCTCGCCAGGACCGCGTGATCCGAGAGAAGGCGTCCGGTATCGAATCAGGCGACGTTCGCCCTGCGGTGATGATGTGACGCGCCGTCCGGGTGATGCTCCGCACGGCGCCTCTGCGCCAGGCTGTGCGCGGGCGGCGTGAGCGAACATCGAGCTTTGGAGTGACCCCTGGCCCCGGGGTGGCCATCGCGTGGGCGGACGCTTTTTCGATCACTCCCCGAACCCTTGAGGCATACAGGAGTCGGTCCGTCCCCAACCCACCTACGGGCCCCGCTGCGCCCCCTCACCACTTCAAGCCCTCGTCTCGCACCAGCCGCACCCGAGCCGACAACCGTGTGCACGAGTTCCGTCAAAGCGGCGACGACCGGTTCCGCGCCATGGCCCTTCCGGCATAGCGTGCGACTGCGGGCAAATGTTTCGTACAGGCGAACTGGCCTCCCGCTTCTGGCCGTTGACCGGGGGCTCATCGCGACAACCTCACGTCTGTACGCACCACCGTCCACTCCCTCCAGCTCGCCCGCCGGGCCGGTGGCTGCCGAGGCCGAGGGCTTGGTGCGCCAACTCGCCGCCGAGGGGCACCTCTCGGCCGAGGCCGCAGAGCAGCGGATCGGCTCCGTAGCAGGCGAGTTGGCAGCGACGGGCGCCTACCGGCAGAGTGCCGAGGAGCTCTTTGAGGGGACCCGGATCGTCTGGCGGAACAGTCCCCAGTGCGTCGGCAAGTTCTACTGGCGGGTCTGGAGACCCGGGACTGCCGCGCGACCGGAGCCGCCGAGGGTGACGAGAGCGCCCTGTTCGAAGCCCTTGTCGACCACTTACGGCCGGCCTGGAACGGCGGCAGAGTCCGCCTGCTCCTGAGCGCTTTCGCCCCGAGCACACCCGACCGGCCCGGACCCAGGGTCTGGAACAGCCAGCTCATCCGCTACGCCGGCTACCGGCAGCCCGACGGGTCCGTCGTCGGCGACCCCGAGACGGCGGATCTCACCGCGGCCGCCCAGCGGCTCGGCTGGCGCGGCCGGGGCACCGACTACGACGTCCTGCCCCTGGTCGTCCAGCAGCCAGAGTGCGAACCCCGGTACTTCGACCTGCCACCGGACGCGGTCCCGGAAGTGCAGATCAGCCACCCCGACCACCCCTGGTTCGAACAGCTGGGCCTTCGCTGGCACGCCTTCCCCACGATCTCCAACCAGATCCTGGAACTGGGCGGCCTGCGCTACACGCTGGCACCCTTCAGCGCCTGGTACACCTGCACCGAGATCGGCGCCCGCAACCTGTCCGACACCAACCGCTACGACAAACTCCCCGAGGTCGCCCGGGGGATGGGCCTGGACACCGGACGGGACCGCACCCTGTGGCGCGACCGCGCGCTGCTCGAACTCACCGTGGCCGTACTGCACTCCTACGACCAGGCCGGCGTCTCCATCGTCGACCACCACTTCGCCACCAAGCAGTTCGTGCGGCACGAGGAACGCGAGTACAAGAGCGGTCGCAGCTGCCCGGCCGACTGGTCGGCGATCGTGCCGGCCACCAGCGGGTCAGCCACCCCGGTCTGGCAGCGCCGGTGCGAGCCGACCAGGGAGCTCCCCAACTTCTCTCCCCACCAGGCACCCTGGCCCACCGGCGGTGCCGAGGGCTGAGCGATGCAGCTCGGCTCGTTCGTGGTGCCGGCCGGAGCGGTCCTCAACCTCTGCGGCAGTGGCGTCTACGCCGTACGGACGCTGCGCGGATCGGTCCGGCCCAACCCCGTCACCCGGCTGCTCTGGGCCATCGCGCCAGGCGTGGCGTTCGCGGCCCAACTCGCCCACCACGTCAGCCGGCCGGCCCTCACCACCCTCAGCGTCGGGCTCGGCCCCCTGCTGGTCTTCCTGTGCGCCCTGAGCCGCCCGGGATTCCGCAGCACCCGGCCGACCCCGGCCGAACTCTGCTGCGCAGTAATCTCGTTGGGCGCACTCGTCGGCTGGTGGATCACCGCGGACCCGGACACCGCGCTCGCCCTGAGCATCCTGGCCGACGGCTGCGCCGCCGTCCCCACAGTCGTGAAGTGCCACCGCCACCCCGAGACCGAAGACCGTACGGTCTACGCTCTGACGGCTCTCAGCTCGGCGCTGACCCTGGCTACACTGCCCACCTGGACCTTCACCGCCGCAGGCTTCTCCTGCTATCTGCTGACGCTCTGCGGCACCCTGCTGGTCCTGCTGCGCCGCCTGCCGGAGTCCTCCGACCTCGGTACGCTCCGGCCCTGACCGTCAGCGCGGCTCTCCCCCACGTCCGTCAGGGCGCGGTCCACTCCCGGCGCTCCCCGGTCGTCGGCAGCAGCACCGGGCCCTCGACCCGCGCGAACCGCCAATCGCGCGGCCGGGCCCGGCCCCGCCGATCGGTGTCGCGGATCCGTAGCCCGTCCCCGGCTCGGCTCAGCTCGGGGTGCAGGTGGGCCCCGACGCGATGCGGCAGGGTGGAGCGGACGATCTCCCAGCGGTCGGCGCGGATCCGGCCGATCGACACCTCGCAGTCCAGCAGCGCGGCCGCCTCCGCGCGGCGACCGCAGCCCCGGACCTGCTCGACGAGGGGGACCAGGAGCGTGGGCAACGGCACGGACCGGTCCCGGGCGTAGCAGAACCAGGAGCCCACCCGGACGAGCAGGCCGGCGCAGCCCTCCTCCGAATCGTCCAACAGGGCGGCCGCCGGGGAGCCCGGTGGCCGCTCGACGGGCTCCCAGTGCTCCAGATAGTCCTCGTGCAGGCCCTCCTCGACCAGCACGGCGCCTTCCCAGTGCAGGGTGCCCGCGTCGGGGAGCGGGGCCGAGGGGTGCAGATCGATCCTGCGGACCCAACCGAACGCCTCGCCGTCCTGCTCCAAGGTGCCGGCGAACGCCTTCTGCCCGCACAGCGCCAGCAGTTGTGGGCGGTCCAGGTCCTGCAGAGACGTCCCTCCGACCCTCTCCTCGAGACCGGGTGGCTGCCGCAGATCCCCGAACAGCGAGGGGCCCTGGACCCACGTGGTGGCGGTGACGCGATCCGTCGAGCCGTCCGCCTCGCGGGCGAGTGTCCGGCGCCAGACACCGTGCAGATCCGCGAGGGCAGGGCTGGGCCTGGACATCAGTACTCCGTACCTCGGGTCCTGACGGACGGGGTGGAAGCCGGACGCGAAGCCGACCGGGAGACCACGCTACGCCCCGGCGGCCCCGGGTGGCAGCCGATGCACCGACCGACCGGGGTACGACGGACTGCGAGGGCAGTTGCAAGTGTCCAACCGGTCAGGGAAGGACGTTGGCGCCGGGAAGGGTGTTGGGCGGCAGCCGCACGGCTACCGCCCAACACCCTGACCCCGACCCCGATGAGACGCTGCCTCAGGTGCCGGGTGGGCACCCTCAGGGACTGTCGATCAGAGCAGTTGGAACGACCATTCCTGCTTCCAGCCGCCCTCGCAGCTCCACACGCCGAGTTGCTTGAAGTCGGAGTCGTGGGTGAGACAGTCGTCGTCGGAGATCCGTATCTGGTACTTGCCGCTGCCGAGGCTGACGAACTCCCACTTCTGGTTGGAGGTGTTGCCCCACGCCTGCTGCTCTGCCACGTACGTGTCCGGGTTCTCGGTGAGATTGAACCCGAGGTCGTTGACGATCCGGTAACGGCCCCCGCCCAGCGGCTTGATCGTCCAGGTGGACCCCTTGTACCCGAGGATTCCGCCCACGATCGGGGAGCCCCAGCTCGCGGTCTCGTTGGGTGCCGTCGCGCCCAGCCCGTTGGAGAGCTTCAGGAACAGCGGCCGCTCGGTCGGGATGCTGGAGCCGCCCCCGGTCGGCGGGGTGGTCGGCTTCGGGTCCGGCTTCGGGTCCGGCTTCGTCGGCGTGGTCGGGTCGGTCGGGGTGATCACGCCGCCGGAGGTGGACTCGAGCACCCACTCCTGCTGCCAGCCCGACTTGCAGGTCCACACGCCGAGCTGCTTGAAGTCGGCGTCGTGGGCCAGGCAGTCGTCGTCGGAGATCCGGATCTGGTACTTGCCGTTGCCGACCCCGAACAGCTCCCACTTCTGCTTGGAGGAGTTGCTCCACGGCTGGAGTTCCGCCAGGTAGCTGCTGTTCTCGGTGAGTTCCAGCCCGTAGGAGCTGGTGATCCGGTAACGGCCGCCGCCCACCGAGGCGACCTTCCACTTCGATTCGTTGCCACCCCGGATCCCGGGGACAACTGACGCGCCGACGGAGCCGCTGACCGGGACAGCGCCCAGCCCGTTGGAGAGCTTCAAGTACACGTCGGCGCCGTTGGCGGGCGGGGTGGTCGGGTCGGTGGTCGGCGGGGTGCCGCCCCAGGCCCAGTTCTGGTTGGGCGCGTCCCGATTGTCCTCGGAGCCGCAGGCCCAGGCCGCCACCGTGCTGCCGTTGGCGGTCCGGCCGCTCAGGTCGTCGATGCAGACGTCCTTGGAGCGGTCGTCCTGGTCCGTGATGTGCCGCAGACTGCCGCTGGGCGACATGTACCAGCGTTGGCCGGGGATTTCCAGGCAGTCCCAGACCTGGAGCTTGGCCCCGTTGGCGGTCGTGTTGCCCGCCAGGTCGAGGCACTTGCCGTTGGCTGCGCGGAGCTTGTAGCCGTTGTAGGTCCACTTCTGGGCGTCGCCGTTGTTGCACTCCCACATCTGCACGGGGGTGCCGTTCGCGCTGCCGTTGCCGCTGACGTCCAGGCAGGCGTGGTAGCCGGGGCCGGCGGAGTCGGGGGTCAGGCTGCCGGTCTTGCCGGCGTAGCCGGACCGGGCGGGGAAGTGGATGGTGCGCACGTCGCCGTCGCACTTGTAGGGCCGCGCGGTGTTGGCCCGGCAGGTCCACGGTTCCTTCTTGACGCTGTCGCCGTCGTTGCCGACGAACGCCCAGTTCAGGTACCCGCCGTCACCGCGGTTGCGGAAGGTCGAGTCCCCCTGGAAGACCCAGATCCGGAACTTGTCGTAGCCGGACGGTTCCTTCTTCTCCGCGTCCAGGTAGTGGTTGAGCTTGTAGGTGGTGTCGAGCAACACCCCCTTCATGTCGGCCTTGTGCTCGTTGGTGAACCACTCGGTGTCGTACAGGTCGGTGCCCACGGTCTTGAACACCATGACGTTGAACCCGGGGAACTTCTCGCTCAACTTCGTCGCGGTGCTCTGGGTGAACTCCGCGTTGTCCAGCTTGTTGAGGTTGGCGGCCCTGCGCATGAGCCTGATGGTGTCGAAGGCGGAACTGATCAGCGAGCTCATGCAGTTGCCGCCACCCGGCACGGCCGGGGTTCCGCAGGTCTTGTCCACGGGAGCGGTCGGCGCCGGTGCGACCTGGGCCTGGGCGGTCAGGCCGGAGAGCATGACGACTGCGGCGACCCCGCAGGTCAGGGCGCGTTTCAGGCGGGACAGGGATTTCATCTGAGCAAGATCTTTCTTGTCGAAGAAGTTGGATGTTAGGCCCCGAAATCCTCCGTACCGCGGCTCCTGACGACATCCATACGGCCGACCCCCAGCAGCTTGACGCCCGTTCACACGCCACCCCCCGGTCCGGCGGGAGCTGCGGGCCGGATCGGTCCTGGGCGGACTTGACGATGTGCCCACGCCGGCCCCGAGCCGCCGCGGCCCGGCGACGGGATCGACTACCCTCCTCGGCAGGTGAGCCGGGAAGTCTGGTCGGCACAGGCCAGAACTCCGTCATCGTCCGGGAGACCCCGATGCGCACCGATCCCCGTCCCACCCGTGCCGGCATACCGTCCGGGCGAGCCCGCTGATGCGCGGCGTCGCGATCTTCGAGGCCGACTGGCGGCGGGAGCGGCTGCGCACCAACCTCTGGCTGGTCCCCGCGCTCCAGGCGCTGGGCGCGGCGGTGCTGGCCACCGTCACCCTCCTGCTGGACCGCGCGGTGTACGACGGCCATTTCGCCCTGCCCAGCTGGGTGTTGAGCGGGGCTGCCGACGGTGCCCGGCAGATCCTGACCACCATCGCGGCCGCCATCATCACCGTGGTCGGTCTGGTCTTCTCGATCACGATCGTCGCCCTGACGCTGGCGTCGACCCAGTTCGGGCCCCGGATGCTGCGCAACTTCATCCGGGACCGGGGTACTCAGCTGACTCTGGGCGCGTTCGTGGCCACCTTCTTCTTCAGCGTGCTGGTACTGGTCTCGATCAGCCCCGGATCGCACGGCGACTTCGTCCCGCACCTGTCGATCACCACAGCGCTCGCCCTGACCGTGGTCGACCTGGCCGTGCTGATCTACTTCATCAACCACATCGCCACCATGATCCAGCTGCCCCAGGTCATCGCGGGCATTGCCGACGACCTCGCCCGCGCCATCGAGACGCAGGGCACCGTGGCCCCCGCCGTGTCCGGTGGGCCGGACGCCGGCCCGTCCCAGGACGAGTTGGTCAAGCAGATCGAGTCGGCCGGGGCCACCATCACCACCTCCGCCAGCGGCTACCTCCAGTACATCCGGCACGACCGGCTGGTCCGGATCGCCACGGAGTCGAACGCCGTCATCCATCTCCCGTACCGACCCGGCCACTTTCTCGTCAAGGGCCAGCCGCTGGCGGTCGTCTGGCCGGCCGAGGCTGCGCCGGACATCGCGCAGAAGCTGGCCCGAGGGCACGTCACCGGGCCGTACCGGACGCTGACCCAGGACGTGTCCTTCGGCGTCGACCAGCTGGTGGAGATCGCCCTGCGCGCCCTCTCGGCCGCTGTCAACGACACGTTCACGGCCCTGACCTGCATCGACTGGCTGAGCGAGTGCCTGTGCCTGGTCACCACCGGCTGGCACCCGCAGCGCGTCCACCGCGACGCGGGCGGTCGGATCCGGGTCATCGCCTACCAGGCCGACTACGACCGGCTGATCCAGCGTGCCTTCGAGAAGATCCGCCAGTCGGCGCTCGGCATGCCTGCCGTGATGATCCGTCAGCTGGACGCCCTCCACAAGATCATGGAACAGACCTCGCTGCCCGACCGGCGCCAGGTCCTGCTGGACCAGGCCGCCATGATCCTCCGGGCCTGCGACACCTCCGTACCCGAGCAGGCCGACCGCGAGGACGTTCACCGCCGCCACCGGGCCCTGCTCGCCCTGCACGCCCAGGCCGAACTGAGCTCACCCGTACCGGTGGCCCAGCGCTGAGAGAACCGGGGCCGCGGCGGCGGAGCCCGGCGCCTACACCTCGATGTGGGAGCCCATGATGACCGTACGGTCGCGAGGAAGCCCGAAGTACTCGGCGGCGTCGGCCGTGATGTAGGAGGTGGCGATGAACAGCCGCTTGCGCCAGGGTGCCATGGTCGGTGCCTTCCCCCGGCGGAGCTCGATCTTCGACAGGAAGTAGGACGCCTGGTCGAGTTGGAGCTGCCCCTCGGTCTGCGCGGAGTCGAGCGCCGGCACTCCGCCGCTGTGGAGCCGGTCGACGAACTCGCGCAGCGGGCCTTCGTGCCGGGCCCGTTCCGCGGTGACGAGCTCGCGCCCGCGCTGCCAGGTCGTCATGACGGTGAACGCGGTGAGACCGATCAGCAGCGGCAGCCAGGCGCCGTGCAGGAGCTTGGTCGCGTTGGCCGCCACGAACAGCAGGTCCACGAAGAGCAGCACGGTCGCGCCGATGGCGACCAGCCACACCGGGGTGCCCCATCGCGCGCGGGCGATGCAGAAGAACAGCAGGGTGGTGATGGTGATGGTGCCGGTGACCGCCATGCCGAAGGCGAAGGCCAGCGCGGCCAGGGCGGCGGTGGCGCGCCGGCCGCGCGGTGAGCCGGATCGCCGCAGCAGGGTGATCAGCGCCATGATGCCGCCCTCGCCCTCGTTGTCGGCACGCATCGCCAGCAGCACGTAGGTGACCAGCACGATGATCACCACCGACCAGAACACCAGCGACACCACCCCGTACACGTTCTCCGGGCTGACCGGGACCGGATGCGGGTCGCTCGGGTTGAAGACGGTCTGGAGGGTGTAGATGGGGCTGGTCCCGATATCGCCGAACACCACCCCGAGGGCACCGACCACCAGCGCGAGGCGCGCCGTGTCGTGCCCGCTCGGACGTTGAGTGTCCGGCAGCCCCGGTGCCGCACCGCGATCGGCCATGGTGGTCCTCCTCCGTACCGGCCGCTGGGCAGCGGACCCGGCCCATCCGGGCGGACGACACCGCAGCGCGACGGCCGGACAGTCGTACGCCGCACCTTCCACCAGGTGGCCCGTTCGACATCGAGAGGCTGTCAGGAGTGACCCACCGTCAGTCGACGGCTCCCCCGAGCAGTTGGCGGAGATCGCGATGCGCATGCCCCCTCCAAGCAGATGTCCGCACCCCGCGCGGCAACAGCGGGGCGTGGGCTTCCTGGATCTCGGAGTCGTCGGCAACGGATTCACCGGGGCAGTCGAGAGGCCCCACTCCGGTGGTGCGGAGGACGCGCGGCACCGCTGCCGGCCAGGTCGTATCGGAGTCCGCCCCCTGGCGGACTCGTCTTCCCCGATACGACCGTTACACCGAGCACCCGATGGCACTCCGCGCGTCCCCTTCACCTACCGCCGGTCGGTCACCTGCACAGGCATCGCAGCCACCGGTCTTGACGCATCGTTGGCACCGGTCCTGGCAGCTCGAACGGAGCGTTCGTCAGTCGTCGATTGCCTGGTAAAGGGTGGTCCAGAAGTCCTGCATGGCCCGCGCCGAGTCCGGGGTGGACATCCCGGTCTGGGTGAGCAGGATGCCGACCAGCTGGTTGTCCGGGTCGGCGTAAGCGGTGGTGCCGGCCCCGCCGTCCCAGCCGAACTGGCCGATCGGCGCGTAGTCGCCCCGGTAGGTGCGCACCGTCATCCCGAAACCCCAGCCGCCGGTCTGCCCCTGACCGTACGACAGGTGGACGACGCTGCGCGCCCAGGCCTGGATGGCGGCTGTCTGCTCGGGCGTGAGGCGGTTGGCGGTCATCAGCTCGACGGCCGGCCGGGACAGGATCCGCTCGGTGCCGTGCATCCCGCGGTTGAGCAGCATCCGGAAGTAGGCGTGGTAGTCGTCGACGGTCGAGTCGAGTCCGCCGCCGGCGGACTGGAACGCCGGCGGCTTGCTGTGGTGTCCCCCCTCGGCCGGGTCCTCCACGGTGAACGCTCCGGTCTGCGGGTCGGGGGCGTACAGCGGCGGCAGCCGGTGGATCTTCTCGGCGGGCACGTGGAAGCCGGTGTCCTTCATCCCCAGCGGCTCGAAGATACGCTCGCGCAGGAACGCCTCGAACGACTGGCCGGTGACCCTGGCCACCAGCACCCCGAGCACGTCGTCGCTGACGTTGTACAGCCAGCGCTCCCCGGGCTGGTTCATCAACGGCAGCGTGCCCAGTCGGCTCATCCACTCGTCCGGCTCCACCGCCGGCAGCATCCATCCGTTCTCGCCGTAGATGCTCCGCTCGAAGTACGCGGTCATCATCGGCGAGCCCATCGCCGTCGTGTCCAGCCCCAGCCCGCAGGTGGCGGTGAGCAGGTCCCGCACGGTGATCGGACGTCGGGCCGGCACGGTGTCGTCCAGCGGGCTGTCAGGCTGCCTGAGCACCCGCCGGTCGGCCAGTTCCGGCAGCCAGTGATCTATCGGGTCGTCAAGTCGCAGTCGGCACTCGTCCAGCAAGACCATGGTCGCGGCGACCGCGACCGGCTTGGTCGTCGAGGCCATCCGGAAGATGGTGTCCCGGCGCATCGGTGCGCCGCCGTCGTGACGCATCGTCCCGATCGCCTCGACATGGGTCTCCCCACCCCGGCCGACCAGGGCGACGAGTCCGGGGATCTTCTTGGACTCGACGTGCGCTTCCAGTACCTCACGCAGTCGGCGCAGCCCTGCGTCGGACAGGCCGTTGTTGCCGTTTCCCATCGTGAATCTCCTTGCACGCAGTGGTCGGTCCCGGCGATGCGGCGCGCGGCGGCCGGGCAGGGCCCCGCGGCGGCATGGAACGTGCTGCTCGCCCCTCGGGGGCGACGTGCTGAGGTGCGGTCAGACCGGCCCGTCCGCTGTGCCGGTCCCGTTGCCGGCGGCGCGCTCGAGCTCCTCGATCAGCTGCTTGCGCGCCCGGGCGGGGACATAGCCACCCTCCGAGTAGTTCCGGGCGAACTCCTCGACGAAGTCCACCGGGTCCTCGCCGACGACCTCGCGGATCGGGGTTCCGTTCACCGCAGCCTGCTCGAACAGGTCGGCGAGGTCCTCGAACATCGCCGCGTTGCTGTCGCCGTCGGTCGGCACGAAGTGCATCAGGTGCCGCTCGATCGCCTCGACCGCCGTGCGGTAGCCCCCGGGCAGCTCCTTGACGCGCGCCTTGTACGCCCGCCAGCGCTTCTTGGGCCCGATCAGCTTCGAGATGAAGCCGGTGTTCTCGACATCGGACATGGTCACTCGCCCCCTTCGCGGAGCTGTTCCAGTCGTTCCGTGAGGAAGCTCCAGGTCCTCCAGAACTCTTCGAGGTACTCCCGCCCCTGAGCGTTCAGGGAGTGCACCTTGCGCGGCGGCCCCATCTCGGAGGGCACCTTCTTCACATCGACGAGACCGCGCTTCTCCATCCTGAGGAGCAGCGCGTAGATGGTCCCTTCGGCGATGTCGGAGAATCCCTGTTCCCGCAGCCGTGCCGTGATCTCGTAGCCGTAGGCGGGCCGGCCGGCCAGCGACGCGAGGATCATGCCCTCCAGCGTGCCCTTGAGCATCTCCGTCAGCAGCTTGGCCATGGAACACCTCCTCCCTGCGCTAGCTAGCGCCGTTGAGTACTGGTATACCGTAACGCTGACTACCGGTACTTAGCAAGACGGAATAGTGAGGGTCCAGGCCGGCGGCGGGGTTTACGGAGCTCCTCCGGCTCCACCCCGGCACGTCCACTGTGTCCGCCTCGCCGGCGAGGGCCGCGATCCTCCGCGAGGCGACGTCGTGCAGCCGCACCGCGGCCGAGCGGCGGTGCACGCAGCGCCCCAAGATCATCCACGGCTGATCCCGGCGTATCCCGGGCCATCCCCCTTCAGGGTCCGTGGCGGCAGCCGAGGCCCGGTTCGGTGATCAGATGGCAGCGGCGCGAGGGGTCGGCCTCCAGCTTGTGGCACAGCCCGGAGGCGTAGACGCGGAGGTGGTGGGAGTTCCCCTCCCGCCCAGGACCCCCGACCTCGCCCACGATCTGATCCTCCGTCACCACCCGCCCCGGAGTGGCGAGCAGCAGAGCGATGCTCCTCCACTCGGTGGGAGTGAGTCGCACAGGTCCGTCGAGGCCGGTCGCCACAGCCGCCGGCAGGTTGGCTTTGTTCACGTTCAGCAGCAGCGTCTGTCTGCGTGCTTGGGCAGCACTTGGTGATCACCGGGCCTCGGAATGTTCACGAGAGACAGCGTCAGCTTGTCCTTCGACATCCGGCGTTGAACGGCATCTCGAACGCGACTGGCCACTTCGCGGTCTGCGGGACGGCAGGACCACCTCCGGAAGCACGCATGAAGATGTGATGATGCCGAGCATGGCTATCGATTCAGTGGTTGTGCGACAGCGTGTCGAGGGCCTGGATGCGGCTGTGCCGTTCTACGAGAAGTTGACCGGAAGCACCGCATCGCGGTTCGCCTTTGCCGGCGTCACGCTGGCAAGCGTCGGTCCCTTCCTCCTGTTCGCCGGACCTGACGAGGCGGTGCAGCGGGTGGCGGGTGTGGCGGCGACTCTCGCTGTCGCCGACCTGGATGCCGCAGTCAAGGAAGCTGGGGCAGGGGGAGCTGAGATCGTGATGCCCATCCAGCCCACTCCGAACGGCCGCCGTGCAGTGCTGCGGCACCCGCACGGCGGGGTCTTCGAGTACGTCGGCCCCTGACCTTGTTGTTCAGCTGAGCGTGTCGTTTCGCCAGGCGCAATGCATGGGGACGGCCCGGCGGGCGGCGGGCCGTCGAGGCAGGTAGCGCCAGAGATCAGCTGGCCTTGGCCGATTCCTGGGCGCTGGCTCGGGCGCCGGCGAGGCGGTAGGAGTCAGTGCCGGTCTCGATGGAAGTTGCTTCCGTGGCGCGGGCCAGACCGAGCCCACGGCATTGCGGACCGTCCGCCACGACACGTGAGCCGGCCCGGAGGCGGGGTGTGCTTCGTCCGGGCCGGCTCGCCCGGTCAGTGTGCTGAGGTGTGGTCGTTTCTGCTCATGCCAGGGTCACCCGCTACCGCAGGGACCTGAAGTTCGGGAAGCCGACCCGCCAGACCGTCCACGGCCTGACCGACCTGACGCACCAGCAGGCATCCCCACACTGCATCGGAGCTCTCGCAAGGTCGGAGCGGATGATCGAGAACCGGCTCCACTCCATCCGTGACACCGCCTTCCGCGAGGACGCCTCGAAGGACCGCACCGGGCACGGCCCGGAGAACACAACCCGTCCTTCGGCGGGTCGGCAGGCAACATGATCTCCACCGCCTCGGAACTCAATCGCCTCTTCGGCGCCCTGCTCAGCGGCCGGCTGCTCCCGCCGGCCGAACAGCGGGAGATGTTCGCCACCCGGCCGACCCCGCCGAACACCTCGATTCCCGGCACGACGTACGGCCTCGGGGTGACCTCGGCCGAACTCCCTTGCGGTGCCACGGCCTGGGGCATGGGCAGCGCCATCAGCGGCTCGTGGTCGTACACCTTCGGCACCCGGGACGGCCGGCACCTGACCGCCCAGAACGTCAACGGGGACTGGAACAACCCGATCGGCTTCTTCGCCGACGTCCTGACGGCGGAGTTCTGCTCGGGCCCGTGCGCCGGGACGGCGAGCTGACCGAACGCCGAGCGCGAGGGCGGCGATCGGCTCTTCGGGGGGGGTGGCGGCAGGAGACGTGGCCATGTCAGGCTCACAGCTCCAACTGGCAGGCTCATCAGGGGAGTTCACATGAGAACCTTGCAGCAACAGCTGACCCGACTGCTGACCGTCGTCGCCCTCCTGCTCGGCGGCCTGGTCCTGACCGGCGCCCCGGCCGCGACAGCGGCCGTACAGCAGGCGCAGAGCGGCGCGACCACGACGATCTGCGGCTACACGCCCGTCCCCGCCGGCTGGGTGATCCTCGGTCAGACCTCGGCCGGCTGCAGCGGCTACGGACAGCGCACCATCATGCAGCTCACCACCGAGACGACCGTCCAGGCGTGCGCCAACTCCCCCATCCCGGACGGGTGGGTGATCACCTCGATGCAGAACGTCACCGGCTGCGGCAGCTTCCCGCAGTACACCCTCCTGAGGATCACCACCCAGACCACCGTCACCGACTGCGCCCAGTCCGCGATCCCCGGCGGCTGGGTGGTCACCGCGATCCGGACCTCCGGCACCCCCTGCGGGACGTACGGGGTCTACACCATCCTGAAGATCACCGACGAGACCGGCGTGCAGGTGTGCGGAAACTCCACGATTCCCGTCGGCTGGACCGTCACCGGCCAGGGGTCGGGCTCGCAGTGCGGGGTCTACGTCGTCTACAACATCCGGAAGACGGCCTGAACCCACCCGGGCAACCGGCCGGTCGGCGGCACCACCTGCCGCCGACCGGCATGCTCCGGCCACGCACGGGCCCGAAGCGCAGCCGCCCGCGCTCCCAAGCGACCATCAGGAAACTCTCAGGTAAGGCTCATCCGTGCGTGGCAGGCTGCCTGGGCGCGCGTGGGCCCGATGCCCACCCGCAGTCCCCGGAGAGTTCGTTCGTGCGTATTCGCTCCATGACCCCCGCCCCCGTACGCCGCCGCCCCGCCCCGCTCGTACGCGGGGACACCGTCACTCCCGCGCCAGGCTCCCCTGAGCCGGTGACCGAGGTGCGGCAGGGCGCGCTCCGGAGGGCGCGAGGAGCAGCTGTGACCACACCGGCACGGAGCTCGCACGCACCCCCCTGCCCGGGCTCTCCCCCCTCCCGCAGCACCACCCGACCGCATCCTTGACCCGAGGAGACGCGCCCGTGACCGAACTCCACCCGTCCCCCTCACCCACCACCGTCACAGTCACCGCCCCCACGCCACCGCCACCGCCTCCGTCGCCGTCGCCGCCACCGACGCTGGCCCTGGCACCGACCCCGAAGCCGGCCGGCCGATGGCGGTTGCTCCGCTGGGCGGCCTGGCCGGTCTACTTCACGCTGCTCGCCCGGTGGACGTACGAGAACGGCCTGGCCTACACCGAGGACCTGGTCTTCCTCTGGCTGATCGGTGCCCTGCTGGCAGCCGCCGTGCACGGCGGTGAGGGCTGGCGCCGCACCCTGCTGGTGCTGCGCGACTGGGTGCCGGTGATGGCGGTGGTGTGGACGTACTCGCTGCTGCGCGGTTACGGTGCCCACACGCCCTGGCTGCCGCACCTGCGGCCCCAGTTGGCGTTCGACACGGCGCTCGGGTTCGGCCAGACGTGGACGGTGCGCCTGCAGCACGCCCTGTACACCCCGGGCGCGGCGCACTGGTACGACTACGCCGCCGTCACGGTGTACATGTCGCACTTCTTCATGGTCTTCGTGCTGCTCGCGGTGCTCTGGCGGCGGAACCACGCCAGGTTCCGGCACCTGCTCGGCTGCTACCTCGCCGTCACGTACGCAGGCTTCCTCACCTACGTCCTCTACCCGGCGGTGCCGCCGTGGATGGCGGGCGCCCAGGGCGACACCGCCCCGGTGACCAGGATCGTCGGCGACGTGCTGGCGCAGGCCGAACTGCCGCGTGCCGCCTCCGTGTTCGAGGACGGCAGCCGGTTCGCCAACGACGTGGCCGCGATGCCCTCGCTGCACGCCGCGTACCCGATGCTGATCGCGCTCTTCTTCTGGCCGACCGCCACCCGCCGGGTCCGCGTGCTGCTGGCGGCGTACCCGCTCGCGATGGCGTTCACCCTGGTGTACGGCGCGGAGCACTTCGTCATCGACATCCTGGTCGGCTGGGTCTACGCCGTCGTGATCCACCGCGGCGTCACCCGCCTGGTACGGCGTCGGGCAGCGGGCCGCGCCCTCCGCGCGGTGCCGACCGTCCAGCACCGCAAGGTGCTCAGCGCCCCGCGCTGACCGGACCCGCCCACCCGGCGCTGACCGTCGCCCCCCGGGGGCAACGGTCAGCGCCGTCCGGCTCAGGCCAGTTGGGCCGCCTGCAGCCCCGCGTACGCGCCGCCGCTCCGCAGCAGCTGGTCGTGCGAGCCGATCTCGGCTATCCGGCCCTCGTCCAGCACCACGATCCGGTCGGCGCCCTTGATGGTCGACAGCCGGTGCGCCACCACGAACACCGTCCGGCCCCGGACCAGCCGGCCCAGCGCCTGCTGGACCAGTGCCTCGGAGCGCGAGTCCAGCGCGGAGGTGGCCTCGTCCAGGACCAGGACCCGGGGGTCGCGGATCAACGCCCGTGCGATGGCCAGCCGTTGCCGCTGCCCGCCGGAGAGCCGGGGCCGCGCTCACCGACGACGGTGTCGAGCCCCTGCGGCAGCCGGTCGATGAACTCCAGCGCGTTGGCGTCCCGGAGCGCCGTCCGGACCTGGTCCTCGGTCACCTCCGGCAGGCCGTAGGTGACGTTCTCCCGGATGGTGCCCTCGAACAGGATCGACTCCTGCGGCACCACCGAGACGAACTTGCGGTAGCTGCGCAGGTCCAGCGACTCCATGTCGGCGCCGTCCAGCAGGATCCGGCCCTCGGTGGGGCGGAGGAACCCGATCACCAGGTTGAGCACCGTCGACTTGCCCGCGCCCGAGCCACCGACCAGGGCGATGGTCTCGCCCGGACGGACCGTCAGGTCGAAGGCGCTGACCGACGGCGGCCCGGCCTCCTCGTAGCGGTAGCCGACGCCTTGGAAGTCCACCCGGCCACGGATCCGTTCGACCTCCGCCTTGCCGGAGTTGACCTCCAGGTCGGGGGCCTCCAGCACCTCGCCGACCGAACGGACCGACGCCAGGCCCTTGCCGATCACCGGGGTCAGGCTCATCAGGCTGGTCACCGACCCGGTCAGGGTGGTGAAGTAGGCGCTGAGCATGACCACCTGCCCGGCGCTGACGTTCATCCAGCCGTAGTACGCGACCAGGGCGGAGCCGGCCAGGCAGCCCACCCCGATGGCGTTGAGCAGGATCCACGCCAGGGCACCGAACCGGCCGTTCAGCAGGTCCAGTCGCAGCCCCGCGCTGAGCACCGAGCCGAGCGTCCGGTCGACCCGGCGCAGCGCGGTGCGCTCCAGCCCGTGCGCCCGGGTGATCGGGATCAGCGTGGTCATCTCGTTGATCCGCGAGGAGAGTTGCTCCACCTGCACCCGGAACGACTCCTTGTCGGACCGCAGCCGCTCCCGCAGCCGGTCCACCAGCAGCGCGGAGGCGGGCACGATGACCAGGAACACCGGCAGGAAGGCCGGTGCCTGGAGCGCGACCACGACGACGCCGCCGACCAGGGTGGCGACGGCGCCGAGACCGAGGTCGGCGGTCTGCTGGGACGCGTTCTCGATGCCCTCGACGTCCCGGACCACCTTGGCCTGCAGGACACCCGCGCTCACCCGCGAGTGGTAGCCGATCGACAGTTGCTGCATCCGGTGGCAGAGCGCCGAGCGCAGCCGGGTGCCGGTACGGCGGATGCTGCCGTGCATGCAGCGGACGTAGAGCAGGTGCAGCGGCAGGTTGAGCAGCAGGATGACCAGCAGGACGGCGGCGTTCCACCACAGCCCGGCGATCGGCCGGTGCTCGACGACGACGTCGATGATGTTCGCGGTGATCAGCGGGAGCAGCCAGACCGGCGTGTGCTTGGCGAAGTACACGACGACGGCGAGCAGCACCCGTCGGCGGTCCGGCTGGAACAGGTAGCAGAGGGTACGGATGGGGTGTTCGCCACGGTAGCGGTGGCTGAGCGGGCCTTGCGGCAACGCCATGAACGTCTCCTGGGGACGGAGTTCGGTACAGCTGGGGCCTGAGGGTTGCGGTCATCCTCCCAGCGCGGCCCGAACACGCAACAGCCAATTTCCGCACCCGGCCCCGGTCCCCCTGCCCGCATGCCCCGGCCGCCGGGCGAGGGGAGCCTGCGGCGGCCGGGTCTGCGCGACGGGGCGGTCCCGGGCCTCCGGGCCGACACCCGGGACCGCCACCACCCCCTCGTCTGACCGCGCACCCGCCGGTCAAACCTGGCGATTCGTCAGGCCCCCCTGCCCGCTGCGGTCGCACGTGCACCGACTGACGTCCCCGACCTGCCACGATGCCCCTGACCGCCCGTCCGGGGAACGCCGCATCGGGCCGTGCGCCACCCGACCAAAGATGCAACATTTTGGTCGATCGTGTTGACATCTGCTCGATACCAGGCCGGATACTGCATCTAACTGCAGACCTCGCGGTGTCGCAGCCTTCATCCCCCACCCGCTCCGGTGCCGTGCAACCCCCCTCAGCGCACCTGCCGCCCGGCCCGGAGTACCGACCAGGAGGGCCACCCCGTGCCACGTCCCCGCCCATGGGCCGCACCCGTCCCCCACGACCACCGCGGCACAACTCCGCCCCCGCATAAGGAGACCCCCGTGCCGTCCCGCCGCAGCAGGCTCGCCGCCTTCCTCCTCGCCACCACCATGACGGTGACCGGCGGACTGCTCGCCCAGAGCACCGCCCGGGCCACGCCCCCCACCTCCGGATACACCGTCACCGTCGGCGCCAAGGGCGCCTGGACCCACCCGACCGACACCCCGGCCTTCCCCTACATCGACAAGGACGGCACCTTCTACTACCAGCAGGCCGCCGCCCTCTACGGTGCGAACCAGGGCCGGGTGTGGGACTTCTACTCGGGCGGCAACCTGGACACCGCGACCTTCAACACCACCCTCAGCAACGCGGTGAACCCCGCCAACGCCAACGACAGGAACAACGACACCACCTGGCGCTGCAACAACAGCCCCACCGGTCTGGAGGCCACCGCGCCGCCCGCCGGCTCCGGCTACTCCCAGAAGAACTTCTGCGACCTGGCCGGCCTCTGGGTCGATCCCGACACCGGCGACTGGTACGGCCTGGTGCACAACGAGTTCACCCCGCAGCCCTTCGGCGACGGCCTGCACTACGACGCGATCGACTACGCCGTCTCCACCGACCAGGGCCGGACGTGGACCATCAAGGACCACGTCATCACCTCCCCGTACGGCACCAAGCGGGGTGACACCACCGCCTTCCCGAACCAGACGTACTACTACGGCGACGGCGACCAGCGGCTGTTCGTCGACACCGCCTCCGGGTACTTCTACGTCTTCTACGGCTCCCGGGTGGTCGACAAGAGCGGCAGCTGGAAGGCGTTCCACGAGCACGTCGCCCGGTCGCCGATCTCTGCCAAGATGGCGCCGAACTCCTGGCAGAAGTGGTACGACGGCGCCTGGTCCCAGCCCGGCAAGGGCGGCCAGGAGAGCAACATGGTGCCGGTCGGGACCACCGGCGGCACCGGCTACACCCCGGCCGCCGCCGAGTACAACCCGGCGAACACCGGCACCGCCGACCAGCAGGTCGCCGCGGGCAAGATGCCCGCCACCTCGCCGCTGTTCGTCATGGACATCACCTACAACGCCCACCTGGGCCTGTACATCGGCGAGCCCCAGGCCGTCGACCAGTCCGGCAACGCGCCGCAGGAGCTCTACGCCACGGACGACCTCACCACCCAGAAGTGGTACAAGATCGGCGACACCGGCAGCTACCACACGGCTTCCTGGTACCGCTGGTTCCTGGACAGCGTCAGCAAGACCGGCAGCGGCATCGTCGGCAAGAACTTCCGTACCTACTGCTCCTTCGGCTGCTCGGGCGGTTCCAGCAGCGAGTACGTCAACCTCGCCGTCGACAACGCCACGCCCGCCGCACCGCCGGTGGACGTGACCAAGGCCTACCGCATCGCCAGCGGGGCGGGCCGGGTGCTCGCCCAGGTCTCCGGCAGCTCCGCCACCACCTCGGTGGCGGCCGCCACCGGTTCCGGTCTCGAGACCTGGAGCTTCACCGGCAACGGTGACGGGTCCTACCGCGTCACCAACGGGTCCACCGGCCGGCTGCTCGGCGTCGACTCCGGTGTCACCGCGGGCCGCGCCTGGGGCGCCAAGCCCACCGTCACCGCCGCCCCGGCGGGCGGACCCTCCGTCGGCCAGCAGTGGTGGGTGATCCCGGGCAGGTCGACCACCAACACCCCCGACGGCACGTACCGCCTGGTCAACCGCTACAGCGGCCTGGCGATCGGGCTGTCCGCCGACACCGCGCGCCCGGCCGAGACCACGCCCACCCGGTTCTGGACCAACACCACCGGCAGCCCGGTCGGCGCGAGCCGCACCGCCGCCGAGCAGGCCCTCACCCTGACCGCGACCGGCAGCGTCCCCGAGACCGTGTCCGTGACCGGTCCCGGCAACCAGTCAGGCAAGGTCAACACGGCGGTCTCGCTCCAACTCACCGCCACCGACTCGGCCAACAAGCCGCTCACCTTCTCGGCGACCGGCCTGCCCGCCGGTCTGTCGGTCAGCCCCGGCGGCCTGATCACCGGTACGCCCGGCAGCACCGGCAGCTCGACGGTCACCGTCACCGCCTCCTCCGGGACCGCCACCGGCACCGGCACCTTCACCTGGTCGGTCGGGGTGGTGGCCGACGGCACCCACACCGTCGTCAGCTCGGGCAAGGCCCTGGACGACCCGGACCACTCCACCGCCTCCGGCATCCAGCTCATCACCTGGACACCGAACGGCGGCGCCAACCAGAACTGGGTCTTCACCCAGCAGAGCGACGGCTCCTACCAGCTCGTCAACGGCCTCTCCCAGCTGTGCGTCGACGTCAGCGGCGGCTCCACCGCGGCCGGCGCCCAGGTGCTCCAGGCGACCTGCACCGGGGCGAGCAACCAGCGCTGGCTGGTCAGCACGGTGACCGGCGGATTCAAGATCACCTCTCAGAAGAGCGGGCTCCTGCTCACCACGGCCTCGACCTCCAACGGCGCCAAGGTCACCCAGCAGCCCGACACCGGCAGCGCCCTCCAGCGCTGGACCATCAGCTGACGGACCACCACAGACCCGGGTCCGGACCCGCTGCCCCGCCCCCGGACCCGGCCCGCCCGAGGCGGTGGGTGCATCCCCTGCACCAGCCCACCGCCTCGGGCACCTCCATGACTGATGAACCGTCACATCCCCTCTTGGGAAACCGACTTCGATCCTTCGGCCACCGGGTGAACCGGACGCTTCCGGGGTAGGGACCGTGCGTCGCCTGCGCTGGGGGGGAACGAATGGATCTGATCGGATCCGGGCCGGGCCTGGCGGCCGGTTCGGTGGCGGCGGTGCTGTCGTTCGCCGTCCTGTTCTCCTGGCGCCGGGCGGTACGGCGGGCCTGGCAGGCCCTGGCCGCGACCGCGGGCCCGCCGCGCCCGGCCACCGCCGAGCTGGACCTGTACGAACTCGCCTACCTGTACAGCGGCATGGGCCTCCACCGGGCACCCGCCGTCGCCCTGGTACGGATGCACACCGAGGGGCGGATCAGCCTGACCCGCAAGCAGTTCGGCGCCTTCTGGTTCCGGGTGTCGGATCCGGTGCCCCGCGACGAGGTGGAGGGCGTGCTCCTCGCCGAGATCGCGCGGACCAGGAAGGGCCGGCTGCCCGACCGCCCGGGCTGGGACCGGAATCCGCCCGCGCACCTCGCGCGGAGCTTTCGCGAACGGCTGGTGACCGAGGGCCTGTTGACCGAGCGGACGATGCCCGCCGGCGTCCTGGCCGACTCACCCGCCGCCGTGGTCTGGCGGGCCGGGCGGCGCCGGGTCCGGCTCCGGTGCGTCACCGTCCTGGTCGCCCTACTGCTCACCGGCGTGGCCGTCGCCGTCCTCTCCCGGGCCTGGCTGCCACTCGCCGCCCAGGTCGCCGTCCTGCTCGCGGCAGCGGTCCGACGCCGACCACCGGAGCACTACGGCCGCACCGACCTCGGCCGGGCCCTGGTCGCCGCCGCCCAGGCGCGGCCACTGCCCGCCGACGCCGAACTCCTGCGCCGGGTGGCCACCCAGGGCCTGGAGCACGGGCTCCCGGCGGGCCACCCGCTGAAGCCCGTCCCGCCGCCACCTCCTTCCCCGGCTCCACCCCGCGAACCGGACCCGCCACGGCAGGAGTTCAACCTCGACTCGACCGGCCTCGGCGGGCTCTGAACCCCGTGCCACCGTGCGGTCAGCCGGACTTGACCACCTTGAGCACCTTGCCGGTGGCGCCCACGTTCAGATAGCCGCCGCCGCTGTACTCGTCCGAGAGGTAGTACCGGATGGTGATCTCGTCGGCGAACCAGCCGTACGTCACGTTCAGGTAGCGCGACTTGGGGCTGGGGACACCGAGCTCGGTCTGGGCCTTGGCCATGACGGTGGGGATCTGGTTCCAGTCGATCTTAGCGAGGTCCACCGGCTTGTCGTTGCTGCCCACGGTGCCACCGGGCTTGCTGGTGAGCTTGCCGGCCCGGTAGTTGACGTCGTCGTAGTGCTTGGGGTTGTCCTTGGTGATCACCCTCGCACTGGCGTACTCGGGGTAGATCAGCAGCTGGGTGACCGTGGCGGTGCCGGTGGCCGAGCGGATCTCCTCCACCAGGCCGCGGGCACCGTCCGGGGTGAGCAGGTCCTTGGCGGCGGCACCGGACGCCTTGGGCGTACCGCTGGTGGCGGGAGTCGAGGCGGCACCGCCGACGGCGGTGCTGCCCGTACTGGCACCGGTGACCCGTGGGGAGGAGCCGGCGGCCGCGCGATGGTCGAACTTCAGCAGCCCGCTGCTCAGCGACCACCCCAGCAGACCGACCAGCGCCACCCCGGCCACCGCCCCCAGCACCGGGCCGGTACGTCGGCGGGCGCGCGGGCGCCCCGGCAACTCCGGCTGCGGCCAAGGCTCCTGACCGCCGGTGGCCTGCCCGGGCACCCGGTCGACCGGGCCCGTGGCGGGGTGCGGCACGACACCGGTGAGCTGGGTGGGCGTGTACGGGACGGCGTCCTGCACCCCGGCGCCGCGCGTGCCGTCGATGCCCTGCTCGGCCGCGGCCAGCAGCCGGTCGAGCTCGGCGGCGTCGGGGCGGAGGGCCGGATCGCGGGCCAGCAGCGCGACCAGGGTCGGGCCGAGCGGGCCGCAGCGCACCGGTGGCGGGAGCGGCTCGTCCAGCACGGCGGCCAGGGTCGCGAAGGTGGTGGCGCGGCGCAGCGGGTGGTGGCCCTCGACCGCGACGTACAGCATCATGCCGAGCGACCAGAGGTCGGAGGAGGGGTTGCCCTCCTGGCCGCGGATCCGCTCGGGGGCGATGAACTCGGGCGAGCCGATCAGTGCCCCGGTCGCGGTCAGGCTGGTCGACTCGGTCAGCGCGGCGATGCCGAAGTCGGTCAGCACCGGGGTGCCGTCGGCGCGCATCAGCACGTTGGCGGGCTTCACGTCGCGGTGCTGGATACCGGCGGCGTGGGCGGCCCGCAGCGCGGAGAGCACCCCGCGGCCGATCCGGGCGGCCTCCTGCGGCGCGAGCGCGCCCCGGTTCAGCCGGTCGTGCAGCGAGCCGCCGGAGACCAGCTCCATCACCAGCCAGGGATGGGCGAGTTCGGCGTTGTCGACGATGTGGTAGATGATCACCACGTGCGGGTGCTGGAGCCGGGCCAGCGCCTGGGCCTCGCGCAGCACCCGCTCGCGCAGCTCGAAGGCCGCGGCCGGGTCGGCGGCCAGCATCGCCAGGTCCGGCGAGCGGACCTCCTTGAGCGCCACCTCGCGCTGCAGCACGATGTCCCTGGCCCGCCAGACCAGGCCCATGCCACCGCCCCCGAGCCGCTCGAGCAACTCGAAACGGCCGTCGACGAGCCGGCCTCCGGGACCCCCTGTAGTCATGGCGGTCATCGTAGGGGTTCGGGCGGACAGCTATCGAACGGACCGGTGGGTGAGCGGCACTCGCGTGGTCGGGGGCCGCCGGCACGGCCCCCGACGTCAGCGGTCCGTCAGGTGAGGGCGGCCCAGTTCTGGGAGTTGGCGGTGCCGGTCGGGTTGGCGGTGACCGCGGCGCCGGGAGTGTCGGCGGCGCTGTCGAGGGTGTAGCCGGTGGCCGGGTTGGTGATCGTGTAGGTGCCGCTGTTGTTCTGGGTGACCTTCCATTCCTGGTACGGGCTGGAGGAGTTGACGGCCCGCAGGGTGGTCTGGCCGCCGGAGGTGGTGGGTGCGGTCAGCACGAGGTGGTCCGGGCAGCCGTCGATGAGCTTCGCGGTCCCGTTCGCCTCCGCCCGCAGCGTCCACTGCTGCTTGTTGCGGGTGGGGTCGGCGGTGGCCAGGACGGCGGGTGAGCTGGCGGAGGCGCCGCACTGGTCGGAGCGTTCGACGGCCAGTCCGCCGCCGTTGGTGAGGACGTGGGTCCGGCCGTCGCCCACCGGTGTGGGGCCGTAGTTGATGGCGTGGGCGGCCAGCGCGGTGAGTGCGCTGCCGGTGGTGGACAGCGCGGGGTTGGCGGTGGGCCGTCCGGTCTTGAAGTAGTCGGCGAAGGTGGCGGGCTTGCGGGCGGTCATCACGCTGATCGTGCGGTCCCAGCCGCCGTCGACGTTGTTCCACAGCTCCAGCAGCGCGCCGTCCACGTTGCCCTGGACCTGGTCCCCGGTCTGCCAGCCGGTGGTGTAGGTGAAGGACTGGCTGCCACCGTCGGGCCACACGTAGCGGGAGTCCTTCAGGAGGTAGGCGGCAACCGAGTCGGCGAAGCCCTCGGTCCAGGCGCAACTGGCGGAGCTGACCTTGTCGACGTAGTGCGGGCTGCAGCCGGAGACCGCGGGGAACTGCCCGTTGTAGAGGCGGTGTTGGAAGAAGTGACCGGCCTCGTGGAGCACGGTGTGCTCGGAGTCGGGGGCTGCGGCGGGGAGATAGACGGTGTTGGCCAGGTCGTAGACCGGGCCGTCGGCCGAGTTGGCGGTCCACCTGATGTTGAGTTCGGTGCAGGCGTCGTTGTTCGCCTCGTGGGTGGACCAGCAGTCGCTGACCGGGTTGTTGCGCGCCCACCACAGCAGGTTGACGGTGTCGAAGGCGTGCCAGGCCCTGGCGCTGCTTGCCTTGAGGGTACCCAGGTCGGCACTGGCGGCAAGGTCCGACCTGGTCGGCGAGTCGAAGGTGTACACGGCACCGTTGCCGTCGCTGACCTTCCACAACTTGGTGCTCTCGGTGCTGAACCGCACCCAGATGCTGCTCATCGGGGTGGCGGTGGGGGTGTAGCAGAGGTTGAAACCGCCGTCGGCGACGGCGGTGTACCGGTAGTCGGCGGTGAGCGGGCGCGGGGCGTCGGTGGCCTTCTCCTTGCCCCACAGCTGGATGTTCGCGTTGCGGACCGGCTTGGTCAGCGTGGGCTTGCCTCGGCCGGCTTCGGCCGACTCGTAGTCGTAACTGAGCTTGCCGCTCAGACAGATGGGGGTCGCGGCCGCGGCGCTGGACGCCGTCAGCGGAACGACGGCGGTGGCGACGAGCAGGGCGGTACTCATGGCGGCGAAGCCACGAGGCAGCCGAAATCCGATGGCCACGGGTTTCCTCTCATAGGGGCGTTGCAAAGTCCTGCCGGTGCCCACTGGAACCGTCCGACGGAATCCGGCCCGGGCGGGCGGGCGACCTTCCCAAGTCACCCTGGATCACCACGGAAGAGCAGTTCCTGATCAGGGCAGCCGGACTCAGCCGCTGCGCCTGACGGCCGACGTGGACAAGGACGGAAGCCCGGCTCTCGGGCCACCGACCAAGTTGTAGTCACACACGGTTACGCCAGGTAGCCGCGGTCACGCCCCTTCACCCGGACGGCCCATCGGCTTCACCCGCCGAAACGATCATTCACGCGTAGCCGTCCGCCGGACCCCGGCCCCGCTCGGGGCCGCCGGGATCGCGGCTCACCCGGCCGGTGCACCCGCCCGGTCGTCCACCAGCCGCAGTCGGTAGCTGCCGCGCAGTGGGGCCACCGGCAGCCGCCCGGCGCCGAGTTCGGTCAGCAGCACGGTCGGGTCGGTGCCGAGGGTGACCGTGCGCGGCTCGCCGTCCAGCCGGACCAGCATCAGGCCGAGGTCCAGCGCGAGCACGTCCGGCAGCAGCGGCACCGCCGGGCAGCTCCGCCCCAGGTGCTCGGCGAAGGCGAGCGCCTCCTCGGTGGCGAACAGCTCGGGGGTCCGCTGCCGGGCGTACCCGGCCATCAGCCCCCGCACCCCCGCCTCCCCCAGGGTCAGCAGGAGCAGCCGGACGGTGTGCACGAGCGTCCCGGCCAGGGCGCCCGCGCGGAACTCCAGGATCAGTTCGCGCAGCAGGTCGATCGCCGGGTCGGTGGCCAACTCCCGCTCCAGCGCGGTCCGGGGCTCCCGCCCGACGGCCAGCCCGCCGAGGGCGGCCTCCCACTCCTCCGGCGTGGCCCCGCCCGTCGCCGGGTCCGGCGAACGGCGCGGTGCGGGCGCGGCGGCCGGGACCGCCGGGTCCACCGGCCAGATCGCCCGCAGTCGGTCCGTCAACTCCCGTACCGCGCCTGCCTCCAGGCCCGGAGCGGCTGAGGCGGTCAGCTCGAAGAGCACCGCCCGGAGCGCGGGCAGCCGGGGCAGCACCCGTTCGGCGAGCCGCAGCAGGTCCTCGTCGGGCAGACAGCTGTGGGCGTCCAGCCAGTAGCCGCGGTGCTCGAACCCGCCGGCCAGGTGGACCTCCCAGACCCGGTCCAGCGGGAGTTCGGCGAGCAGCTCCTCGACCGTGCAGCGGCCGTTGCGCTCGTTGGCCAGCACGTTGTGCAGGTCCAACAGCAGCCCGCAGTCGGCCTGTTCGGCCACCCGGGCGGCGAAGGCGCCGTCGCCGAGCTCGTCGACCCGGGGCCTGAGGTAGTTGGTGCCGAGCTCCACCGCGAACGGGACGGGGAGCGTCTCGGCCATCGCCCGGACCGACCGGACGCTGCGGCGTACGCCGGCCGGGGTCTGCCGGGGCGGCAGCATGAAGCCGGTCCGGAAGCCCTCGGCCCCGCCGACCCGGTTGAACGCCAGGTGCTCGCTCACCCAGGGAACGTCCAGCCGCTCGGCCAACTCGCCCAGCAGCCGGACGTGTTCGGCGTCCGGCAGCTCCGAGCCGCCGACCGGGTCGCCGACGCTGTGCAGCAATCGGGCCCCGGGCAGGTCGGCCAGGCGGCGCAGGGCTTCGTCGTCGGTCGCGACGGTGCCGTCCGGACGGGTCCGCCAGAAGGTCTGCGGTTCGACCTCGATCAGGTCGAGAGCGTCCCCGCACTCCTCCAACAGCCCTTCCAGGCCCCGGACATAGGTGAGCCCGACCCCGAGCCGCGCCATCGCCCCTCCCTTACCCCCGGCCGCCTGGCCGCCGGCTCAGCGGCCCCGGCCGGAGCTGCCCAGGGTGAACTCGGCCGACCGGCCGAACGACCAGTCGAAGCCGGAGTGGCAGCTCGGGCAGTTGTCCTGGTTGACGGCAGCCTTGACCGGCGCGGCCATCCGGTCGAGGCCCTCCGCCGCCGAGAGTGAGAGGGTGATCTCGGCCGGAGCCTCGGTGACGAGCACGGTGGACGACACGGGGTACCTCCTGTCCGGCACCCGCATTCCCGGGCGCCACTGGCGAACGACGTGGCAAGAAGCATGCCGCGAATCCCCCGGAATCCCGCGACCGGAACCGCGAACTGCCGCCGAACTGCCGGTCCTGCTCGGCGGCCGCCGGCCACCCACCGAGCGCTTGCCGGCGGGCCTGGCAACGCAGGACCCCGGAGGGGATTCGCGCCCCCTCCGCCCGATACGGCACAGTGGGCGCATGAAGTCGGACCTCGGCACCGCCGTCCCCGCCCGGCGCCGACCGGTACAGCAGCGCAGCCAGGAGCGGTACGAGCGTCTGCTCGACGCCTGTGCGGGCCTGCTGGACGAGGTCGGCGCGAGCGCGCTCACCACCAAGGAGACCGCGCACCGGGCCGAGGTCCCGATCGGCACCCTCTACCAGTTCTTCGCCGGCAAGGAAGCCCTGCTCGCCGCCCTGGCCGAACGGAACCTGGACCGCTACCTGGAGCGGCTGGCCCGCCGCCTCGACGCCGAGACCCCGCCCGACGTCCCCGGCTTCGTCGACCTGGCGGTCGAGGAGTTCGTGGCGATGAAGCGCGCCGTCCCGGGCTTCGGCCACCTTGACTTCGGCCTGGTCGACCGGCTCCCGGCCGGGATCGCCGACGACCAGCACCTGCTCGACCGCGACCTGGACAACAACGCCGCGGTCGCCCTGCGGCTGCGCGCCCTCGGCGGCCGCCTGTTCACCGGGCCCGGCCACCCGCTGGCGCTGCGGGTCGCGATGGAGAGCGCCGACGCCGTCCTGAAGCTGGCCTTCCGCACCGATCCGGCCGGCGACCCGGCCCTGATCGCCGAGTGCAAGCGGCTGCTGCGCCGCTACCTCACCGACCCGGACGGCCAGGTCCTCCCGTCCGGATCGGGCCGGGCGTTGCGACCTCCCCGTTCCCGCCGCACAGTGGAGACCGGGACCGCAACCGGGACCGGCAAGGAGCAGACCATGCAAGCGACGGCAGGCGATCACCTCCACATCCACAGCAGGTCGATCGGGATGGCGGACCGGCAGGGCGAGATCATCGAGGTCCGGGGCCCCGAAGGCGAGCCCCCGTACCTGGTGCGTTTCAAGGACGGCCACGAGGGGCTGGTCTATCCCGGCCCCGACACCGTGATCGAACGTCAGCAGCCCGCCCACTGACCCCCCTTCCCCCGGAGCCCCGTGGACACCCCCGCAGCACTCCCCGGTCCACTCGAACACCTCACCCCACTGCTGGACGGCTACGGCTACCTGGCGGTGGGGGTTCTCGTCTTCCTGGACAACTGCGCGATCCCGGTCCCGGGCCAGACCGTGCTGGTGCTGGCCGCCGTGTACGCGGGCACCGGGCGGCTCAGCATCGCCGCCGTCCTGGTGATCGCGCTGGCCGCCGCGATCGCCGGGGACGCGCTGGGCTACCTGATCGGCCGGACCGGCGGGCACGCCGCAGTCGAGCGCTGGGGCAGGTACGTCCTGCTCACCCCGGCCCGGATGGCGCGCGGCGAGGAGTTCTTCGCCCGGCACGGGGCCCAGGTGGTCACGGTGGCCAGGTTCGTCGACGTGCTGCGGCAGACCAACGGCATCGTGGCCGGGACCACCGGGATGAGCTGGCGGCGCTTCCTGCCGGCCAACGTGCTCGGCGCGGTGCTCTGGGTCGGCGTCTGGGGCGGCGCCGGCTACCTGGCGGGCGGCAACATCGGGCCGCTGTACGAGCGGGTGATGCGCTACCAGGTGGTCGTGCTGGTGGCCCTCGGCGTGCTGCTGGCCGGGCTGGTCGGCTACCGGCTCTGGCGCCGCCGTCGGGTCTGACCGCCCGTCAGCCCGCGGTCCGGATCGAGTAGTTGAAGTCGGCGTGCCCGAAGTGGCCCATCAGCTTGAGCCAGAACGGCATCAGCATCTCCAGCGAGCGGGCGGCCGCGATGTCCCCCAGGTCCAGCACCGAGCCCGCCGGCCAGCCGAACTCGGTCAGCAGGGCCACCACCGCGGCCTTCGCCTCCGGGTCGTTGCCCGCCACGAACAGGTTGTGCTCGCCCGGCACCCGGCCCGGGTCCACCATCACCTCGGAGTTGACGGTGTTGAGCGCCTTGACCACCCGGGCCTCGGGGAACTCGCGCTGGATCTGCTCGCCGACGCTGTCGCTGTTCACCGGCTCCAGGCTCACCTCGCCCAGCGGCGAGAAGACCAGCGGGTTGGAGACGTCGATCAGCACCTTGCCCGCCAGCGCCTCGGCCCCGGCCAGCTGGAGCGCCTGCACCGCCACCACGCCGGAGGTCGCGTTCACCACCAGCTCGCCGAACGCGGCGGCCTCGGCGAAGGTCCCGCTGTGGCCGTACGGACCGGCCTGCTCGGCCCAGGCCAGCGCGGCCACGTTCTCCTTGCTGCGCGAACCGAGCGTCACCTCGTGCCCGAGCGACACCAGCTTGGCCGCCAGCGTCTTGCCGACGGTGCCCGTTCCGATGATCCCGACCCGCATGCTGTGACTCCCGTGCTCGACCCGACCGTGCGGTCACCCTAACCGAGCCACCGGTACGCCGCCGGGAGCACAGGGGTGCCCGTCCCGGACCGGACGGGCACCCCTACCGGACCGGCTACTCCACGGTGACGCTCTTGGCCAGGTTGCGCGGCTTGTCGACGTCCCGATTCAGGGCCACCGCCGCGTGGTAGGCGAGCAGTTGGAGCGGGATGTTGAGCAGCAGCGGGTCGAGCTCCGGCTCGCTGCGCGGCACCAGGATGGCGTGGTCGGCCAGCTTGGCGTCCGGGGTCCGGTGGGCGATCGCCAGCACCCGGCCGGCCCGGGCCTTGATCTCGCCGAGGGTGGTGAGGTTCTTGTCGAGCAGCTCGTCGTCCGGCACCAGCGCCACGGTCGGCAGGTCCGGGTTGATCAGCGCGAGCGGGCCGTGCTTGAGCTCGCTGGCGGGGTACGCCTCGGCGTGCACGTAGCTGATCTCCTTGAGCTTCTGCGCACCCTCACGGGCGACCGGGAAGCCCCGGACCCGGCCGATGAACATCATGCCCTCGCTCTGGGCGTACTCGGCGGCCAGCTCGGCGATCTTGTCCTCGTCGGCCAGGATCTCCCGGATCTGGCCGGGCAGCGCCTTCAGGCCCGCGACGATCCGGCGGCCGTCGGCCGGGGAGAGGTCGTGGATCCGGCCGAAGTGCAGGGCGAGCAGCGCGAAGGCGATCACGGTGGAGGTGAACGCCTTGGTCGAGGCGACCGAGATCTCCGGGCCCGCGTGCAGGTAGATGCCGCCGTCGCACTCGCGGGCGATCGCGCTGCCGACGGTGTTGACCACCCCGAGCACCCGGCCGCCCTTGCGCTTGATCTCCTGGACGGCGGCCAGCGTGTCGTAGGTCTCGCCGGACTGGCTGACCGCCACGTAGAGGGTGTCGGCCTCGATCACCGGGTTGCGGTAGCGGAACTCGGAGGCGGGCTCGCTGTGCGCGGGGATCCGGGCCAGCTCCTCGATCAGCTGGGCGCCCATCTCGCCGGCGTAGTACGCCGAGCCGCAGCCCAGGATCTTCACCCGGCGGATCTCACGCAGCTCGCGGGCGTCCAGGTTGAGCCCGCCCAGGTGCGCGGTGGCGAACCGCTCGTCGAGGCGGCCGCTCAGGGTGCGCTCGACCGAGGCGGGCTGCTCGTGGATCTCCTTGAGCAGGAAGTGCTCGTAGCCGGCCGTGTCGTAGGAGTCGATCTCCCAGTCCACGGTGGACGGCTGACGGGTCACCGTGCGGGCGTCCTCGGTGAGGGTACGGAAGCCGTCGGCGCGCACGGTGGCCAGCTCACCGTCCTCCAGGTGCACCACCTGGCGGGTGTAGCGGACCAGGGCTGCGACGTCCGAGGCGACGAACATCTCCTTCTCGCCCAGGCCGAGCACGATCGGGCTGCCGTTGCGGGCCACCACGATCCGGTCCGGCTGGGTGGCGTCGACCACGGCGATACCGTACGTGCCGACCACGTGGCCGAGCGCGGCGCGCACCGCGTCCTCCAGCTCCACGCCCTCGCCGACGTGCGCGGCGACCAGGTGCGCCAGCACCTCGGTGTCGGTCTCGGAGCGGAACACCGCACCCTCGACGGTCAGCTTGGCGCGCAGCTCGTCGGCGTTCTCGATGATGCCGTTGTGCACCACCGCGATGCGCTCGGCGTTGTCCAGGTGCGGGTGCGCGTTGGCATCGCTCGGCACACCGTGGGTGGCCCAGCGGGTGTGGCCGATGCCGGTGGTGCCCTTGAACCGCGCGGGTACGGCGGCGGCCAGGTCGGCCACCCGGCCCTTGGTCTTGCAGACCTTGAGCGTGCCGGGCTTCCCGATGACGGCCACCCCGGCCGAGTCGTAGCCCCGGTACTCCAGCCGCTGGAGCCCTTCGAGCAGGAACGCGGTGGCGTCCTTGGGACCGATGTAGGCCACGATGCCGCACATGGTGGTACTCCTCTGTCACGTCGTCGGGTGGGACGGGGCGGGCTCAGCCGTAGACGATCCGGCGCAGCTGACGGGTGGACAGCTCGGGCGCCGCGACCCGGCGGGCGGTGAGCTCGCCGGTCAGCCGGTCGAAGATCTTCTCGTTGGTCAGGCCCCGTGCCTGCAGCTCACCGTGGCGGCGGCGGACGTACTCCTCGGTGCTCTCGGAGAAGTACGCCAGCACCTCCGCGATCACCCGCGCGGCCTCGCCGGGCCCCAGCGGGGTGGTCCGGGTCAGGTGCGCGAGCAGGTCTTCGTGAGGGTGTGGTGAGACAGGCACGAGAGGGGAGCCTAGGTGCCGAACGGGCACACTCCAAGAATCCTGCCCGAAATCGGGCAGGGGTTCCCACTATCGGCTCCGGCCGACCGCGATCCGGCCCCGGCGGACCGTCCGTGGTGGTCCTGTGAGAGTGTGTCGGTTCGGTGACCGGGGGGCGCTCTCCTCGTTGACCAGTCGGCCGCTCGGGGAACGGCCGGGCCGACACTTCCCGAATGGCCGTCAGAAGCGCTCGCTTTCCGGCGGGCGGCGCCAGGATGGGAGACGCAACCGTCCGAAGCGATCCGCCGGGGGAACACCGCACATGCAACCGCGACTCTTCGCGATCATCACCGCCTTCCTGCTGGGCGCGCTCGGACTGGGCGCGGTGGCGGTCACCCAGTGGACGCCGCAGACCACCGTGCAGGCCGCCGCCCCCGCCGGCCAGCCCGTCCCGGCGGCCCAGGTCAGCGGCCCCGCCGCGTCCCCCAGCCCGACCGGCGACCCGGCGGTGTGGACCCGCTCCACGCTGCGCAACAAGCTGATGGCCAAGATGGAGGCCACCGACCCGGGCGTCGCACTGGCCGAGCTGGACGCGATCAGCAAGAAGCTCCCGTACACCGTCCGGTTCTGCCACCCGATCGCGCACGAGCTCGGGCACACCGCGGTGAAGCGCTACCACGCGGACTTCCAGAAGGTCATCTCCTTCCCGCACGAGACCTGCGCGGCGGGCTACCTGCACGGCGCGGTCGAGGAGATGCTGAACGCCTCCACCAACCCGGAGGAGGACCTGCTCAAGCTCTGCGCCCCGGCCAACAAGGGCCCGTGCATCCACGGCGTCGGGCACGGCACGATGTTCGTGGCCAAGCAGGACGTGGCCAAGGCCCGTGCGCTGTGCAACAAGTTCCCCACCGACAGCCGGAAGGTCCTCTGCTCCGAGGGCCTGTTCATGCAGCTCTTCGGCCCCGACGAGGAGGACGAGAAGGCCAAGGCCAACCTCGACCCGGCCGCCCTCGCCAAGGACCCGCTCTACCCCTGCAAGGACCAGCCCGCGCTGTTCCAGTCCGCCTGCTTCTTCTACGCGCCGACCTTCTACCTGAGCTCGCACGACTACGCGAACCACGAGAACGTCTTCGCCGACGCGCTCAAGTGGTGCCTCAACGGCCAGGCCAGCGGCGGCGCCAACGACTGCAGCCGGGGCGTCGGCTCCCGGACCATGAAGTACAACCTGGACCGCGAGGACTGGGCCGGCAACGTCTGCGCCACCGCCGCCGACTCCTGGCAGCGCAAGGCCTGCACCCAGGGCCTGATGAGCTACTACACCGTCAACTACACCGAGAACGGTGCGGGCGCCCGGCTCTGCTCGAAGATCACCAACAAGGAGATCGCAGGTTACTGCCGCAGCTCGGGCGGCCTTTCCAGCACTCTGGACTAAGGTCTCTACCACTGGGTGCGCCGAGGAAGTCGTGCCTCCATGAACCCCTGATGGAGCAGCAGCATGACCGACACCGCCGACGACTTCCGCACCGCCGCCCGGGCCGCCGCCGAGCTGGTCTCCGACTACCTCGACGCGGTGCCCGGGCGGCCGGTCTGGCAGCCGATGGACCAGGCCGACCGGCAGGCCCTGCTGGACCTGCCGCTGCCCGCCGACGGCGTGCCGCTGGAGGGCCTGCTCGAGGTGATCGGCAGTCAGCTGATGACCGCTCCGATGGGCAACGGCCACCCGCGCTTCTTCGGCTGGGTGAACTCCGCCCCCGCCCCCGCCGGGGTGCTGGCCACCCTGGCCGCCGCCGCGATGAACCCCAGCTCGGCCGGCGGCGACCACGCCGACGTCCACCTGGAGCGGGCCGTGGTCCGCTGGATCGCCGAGCTGGTCGGCTTCCCGCACCCGGCCGGCGGCGGCATCCTCACCTCCGGCACCTCGATGGCCACCATCCTCTGCCTGGCCGCCGCCCGGAACCGGGCCGCCCGCCGGGCCGGGCACGACCTGCGCGCGGACGGCCTGGCCGGGCTGCCCCCGCTGGTCGCGTACGCCACCGCCGAGACCCACTCCTGCGTCCGCAAGGCGGTCGAGCTGCTCGGCCTGGGCAGCCGCCACCTGCGCACCGTCGCCACCGACGCCGAGGGCCGGCTCGACCCGGCCGCACTGGCCGAAGCGGTGGCCGCCGACCGGGCCGCCGGGCTGCTCCCGTTCCTGGCGGTCGCCTCGGCCGGCACCGTCGGCACCGGCGTGGTGGACGCCTTCGACCCGATCGCCGACGTCTGCGCGGCCGAGGGCCTGTGGCTGCACGTGGACGGCGCCTACGGTGCCTTCGGCGTGCTGGACCCGGCCATCGCCGACCAGTACGCCGGGATGGACCGGGCCGACTCGCTCGCGCTGGACCCGCACAAGTGGCTCGGCGTCCCGGTGGACTGCGGCTGCGCGCTGGTGCGCGACACCGACGAGCTGCGCGGCACCTTCAGCCTGGTCCCCTCCTACCTGCGCGACGAGGCGGCCGGGGCGCTCGGCTGGTTCTCCGAGTACGGGATGGAGCAGACCCGCCCGTTCCGCTCGCTCAAGGTCTGGGCCACCATCGCGAACCGCGGCCGGGCCGGCCTGACCGCCGACATCGCCCGCTGCACCGAACTCGCCCGGCACCTGGGCGCGCTGGTCGAGGCCGACCCCGAGCTGGAGCTGCTCGCGCCGGTCCGCACCTCGATCGTGGCCTTCCGCTACCTGCCCGCCGACCCGGCGCTGACCGACGCGGTCAACCGCGACCTGCCGGTCGCCGTCCAGCTGGGCGGGCGGGCCTTTGTTACGGGCGCGCTCCTGGACGGGCGGGAGATGCTCCGGGTGTGTCTGCTGAACGCGGCCACCACCGAGGCCGACCTCGACCTGCTGTTGTCCGAAGTCCGCAGCGCAGGACGGGAACTGACTGGGCGTCCGACCGGTTCTTGAGCTGAGGGGAGGCAGTTCGGATGCCATCCGCAGACATTTACCAACAGGTCACGGGGGATTCGTGATCGCGAAACACCGGAAGAGCACCATGCTTCCATGGACACCACTTCACAGCCTTCTGCACAGCCGTCCCGCGCCCAGCGCCGCAGCGCCCGCAACCACCGCTGGCGTCGCGACACCACCGAGCTCGCCGCGGTCTTCGTCGCGGTGGCGGCCGCCGACCTGGTCGCCAACACCGTCGTGCACGGCCACGACGGCCCGGTCCTGCTGGTCGCCTCGGCGCTCGCCCTGGTCGCCACGGCCGTGTTCCACGCCTGGTGGGCACACCGCCATCCGCACGGGCCGCCCGGCCCCGACCCGGCCGCACCCCCGGGAGCCGAGGCGGCCGAGGTGACCGGACCGCTGCGCGACTTCGAGCAGACCGCGCTCTGGCGGCTGCGCGCCACCGTCTCCGACTCGCCCGGCAGCCTGGCCCGGATCTGCACCGCCCTGGCCGGGCAGCAGGTCAGCATCGTCTCGATGCAGACCCACCCGCTGCCGGTCGGCGCCGTGGACGAGTTCCTGGTCCGCGCCCCGCTGGCGCTCAGCCGGGCCGACCTGGCCCGGGCGGTCGCCTCCGGCGGCGGCCTGGACATCTGGACCGAACAGGCCGACGCCCACGACCTGGTGGACGAGCCGACCCACGTCCTCGCGCTGGCCACCCGGACGGCGCTGGACGCCGCCGAGCTGCCGGTCGCGCTGCGCCGGCTGTTCGGCCGGTGCACGATCCGGCAGTTCCCGAACGGCGGCGCCAAGGCCCTGGCGGGCGTCGACGGCCACGTGATGCGGCTGCCGGTCCCCTCCGGCGACCTGATCGAACTCAGCCGGCCGCACCTCCCCTTCACCCCGACCGAGTTCGCCCGGGCCCAGGCCCTGGTCGAGCTGGACTCGCTGCTCGGCCCCCGGGTCCCCAAGGTCGAGGCCCGGCTCACCCTCCCGGCCGGCACCGACCTGACGGTCCGTCGGGCCGACGCCCAGGACAAGGCCGCCGCCCTGGCCATGCACGGCCGGTGCTCCGCGGACGCCCTCCGCAAGCGCTACCACGGCCCGGTCAAGGACGCCGACCGCTACCTCGACCACCTGCTCGACCCCCGCCACGGCCAGACCCTCGCGGTCGAGTCCTCGGACGGCCGGATCGTCGCGCTCGCCCACCTGATGTGGGACGACGACAGCGCGGAGGTCGCCCTGCTGGTCGAGGACGCCTGGCAGCGCCGCGGCCTCGGGTTCGACCTGCTCCGCCGGATGGCCGCCCTCGCCCTGGAGGCCGGCGTCCCCACCGTCTACGCGGTCACCCACGCCTCCAACACCGGCCTGATCTCCACCATGCGACGCCTCTCCGCCCCGCTCGACTACCAGGTCGAGGACGGCACCCTGGTCATCACCGCCCACCTCTCGGAGGCCACCGAGCAGCTCCCGACCCCCTGGCCCAGCCGCTGAGCCGACCCGTCCAGCCGCCGTCGTGGTCGGGCAGGGTCCGGGCCTGCGATCCGGTGGCCACGTCCGAGAGAACCTGCTGCCCGCCGGCCCCCATCCGTTCGGCCGAGGGTGCCGCGAGTTGTGCGACCCAACCGCCGGTCCACGTGCTGATGATCTCGGGGTCGATCCGGCTCGGCCGCTTGTCGCCGGGCAGCAGGGCGAGACTCTGGCGGGGCGGCCGGTCGTGCGGACGGGCCGTCATGAAACCGGTCCAGCCGGGCAGGAAGCGGCCCGTGGCGCATCCGGGCTCGGTCACCATGAGACGATGCGGCCCACGCCTGTGGCCGCCTCCGTGCACTGCTCGACGTCCACCAGTACGGCAACGCAGCGGTGCTGATCCCGTGCCAGGAAGGTCCGGCGGAGGGCTCCGGCTCCGAACGCCTTGCATGAATTGCGCAGTGGTACGGGCACTCAGTGTGGCTGGCCGGGGGCGCCGAAAGGCCCGCCACGGGACTGATCCCCCAGTGACGGGCCTGGCACGGGCGGAGGGGCTCGAACCCCCAACCTGGCTGTGTAATGTCCAGCCGCTCTGTCCATTTTGAGCTACACCCGCGCACGTCCACCCGGCCGGACTTGAACCGGCGCTCCCCGCCGAGCAGGCGGTGCTCTGGCATCTGAGCTACGGGTGGTCGCTGGTGCTGATTCTGCGGCACGGGCCGCGCGGGGACCACAGGTTTTCGGGCCCCCGGATGCGGCGGTGCAGGCGGGCATGCAGACGGCCCGCCACCGGGGCTGCCCCCGGTGACGGGCCGTTGTGGTCCCGACGGGCCGTCAGGCGGCCGGTACCGGCGTGAGCGCGGGAGTGAAAACTGGTGGTGCCTTACGGGTACGACACCACGTTGACCGGGACGGTGCCGGTCGGGGTGACCCCGCCCGTGTCGTTGATGACGTGGGTGATGGTGCCCTGGTAGTTCAGGGAGACGCTGAGCAGCGAGTGGAACCGCACGCCGCTCGTGTCGGGCACCTCGAAGGCGTGGTAACTCGCCACCGCCGGATTGACGTTGAAGTAGCAGTAGCTGCCCAGCCCCCACGCCTCGTGACTGGTGACGTTGGCGCCGACCTTGTAGGCGGCGTAGCCGTTGACCGAGGCGGAGCTCTTCCAGGCGGCCTGGTTGGGCACGTCGTACGGCATCTCGTTCTGGAAGAAGATCGTCCGGCCGCCCTGGCCGTTCCAGATCACCTCGTGCTTCTGGTAGTGCTCGACGAACAGGCCGGTGGCGAGCACGTTGTTACCGTTGACGATCAGGCCGGTGTCGGCGGGGTTGACGGTCCAGCCGAAGGTCCCGGCATTGCCGTGGTCGGCCCGCCAGGCCCAGATGTGGTCGATGATCGTGTTGCTGCTGTTGACCACCAGGCTGGTGGTGGCCTTGCCCGCGACCTGACCGCCGATCCGGAAGAACACGTCCTGGATCGTGGTCGGGTTGGCCGCGTGGCCCGCCGCCGAACCGGCCGGGCCGACGGTCAGCAGTGCCTGTGAGTTGGTGGTGCCGGCGTCGAACAGCAGGCCCTTGAGCCGGACCCCGTCGACGTCCGCGACCTGCATGGCGTTGACGCCGTTGTCGGGGACGAAGGTCGGGTAGCCGATGCCGAGCACGACCGTGTCGGCCCGGGTGACGTTGAGCGTCTGGTTCAGGTGGTAGACGCCGGGGGTGACGAACAGGTTGCAGCCCTGGGCGAGCGCGTTGTTGATGGTGGCGGCGGTGTCACCGGCCTTGACCACGTAGAACCGGCTCATCGGCAGCGAGCTGCCGGGGGTGCTGCCGGCGGCCCAGCTCGGGCCCGTCGCGTTGGTGCGCAGGCTCGGCAGGAAGACCCGGTAGCGGTTGGCGCCGTCGACGTACAGGTACGGCACGTCCCGGGAGACCGGGGTGGTGCCGAGCACCGTCTCGGGCGGGGTGGGGAAGGTGTTGGCCGGGGCGCCCTGGACGCCGGAGAAGACCATGTTCCAGACGCCACCGTCCCAGCTTCCGACGCCGCTGTCCCGGGTGTACCACTGCTGCTGGGAGATCGAGGCCATCTGGCCGCTGACCCGGCTGTCGGCGACGTAGCCGCCGCTGGCCCAGCCGTAACTGGCCGGGTACAGAGCCAGGTTGCCGCGCACGTCGATCCGCCGGAACGGGGCGGCCTGCGCCACGGCCCACCGGTTGGTGCCGCCACCGGGGTTGATCGCGAGGTTCTCGGCGCTGCGCCAGAAGTTCTGGGTGGCGTTGCCGGCGTCCGAGGCGTTGAAGGCGTCCACGGTGATGTTGCCGTTGATGACCACGTCACCGGGGTTCTGGCCGAGACCGGCCACCGAGGTGTAGAAGCCGACGTTGTCGTTGACGTTGTAGGTGCCCGGCTTGAACAGGTCGGCCACCCGGTTCGAACTGAACTGGGCCGACAGGGTGTCCTTCATCTGGTCGAAGTGGGCGTCCAGCTGCGCCTGGACGGTGGCGGCGGACATGCTCGGGTCGTAGACGTGCACGTTGGGGCCGAAGTTCGGGGTGTCCGACTGCACCGGGCAGCCGGTCTGGGTGCCACCGATGGTGTAGACCTCGGTCGCCACCGGGGAGTCGGTACGGCCGGCCAGCTGCGCGAAGGCCCGGACGGTGCCGCTGGCGGTGACGCTGATCGGCCCGGTGTACACCGGGGAGCTGCCGTTCGGGGTGGAGCCGTCCCGGGTGTAACGGATGGTCGCCCCGGCCGTGGCGTCCGCGATGGTCACCGTCTGGGCCGAGGCGTACTGCCCGCCGGCCGGGCTGAAGGTCGGCTGCGCCACCTGGCCGCCGGTGCCGCCGCCCTGGGTGTACCCGAAGTGCGGGGTGTCGTACTGCGGCCCGCTCTTCTCGTACGTGAACCAGTAGTCCAGCACGTTGCCGGTGGCCAGGCCGCTCACCGTGTGGGTCCAGGTGCCGGAGCCGTTGACCATCCGGACGTTCTGCTGGTTCGCCGCGTTCACCAGGTAGTGCACGTCGACGTAGAGCGCCGCCGTGGTCGGGGTGAACGAGATCTTCGCCTGGGTGCCGCTGGTCGCGGTCACGCTCTGGGTGTAGTCCGGGTCCGCGGCGACGGCCGTTCCCGGTGCCAGGCCGAGGCCGCCGAGCAGCAGCGCCAGCACGGCCAGCAGCAGCGGGATGCCGCGGGCGCCCTGCCGAGGCCGTCGGACGCGTGGACCGGTTCTCTGGAGCGTCATGGGGTGGGTCCTTCCCTTGTTCATCGCGGTGCGGGGTGTGCGACGGCATGGGACGGCACCGACCGCCCCCTGACGGGGCGGGCCGGCGGCCGGGACACGGGCGAGCGCTGCTCCATGGATGCGGTCGCGGAACGGCGGCACCGGCACGGCGGGAGGGGCCCCCGGCAGGTGTCACGGTGTGACGGGGTGGGCGAGCACTCTCTCTGAGAGCGCTCTCAAAGTCAGGACGGTACCAGCCACCGAAGGGGCGGCCAAGAGGCTGAACCGGAATTAAGCGGCCCCAACTTCCTTGCGGCACAGGCCACCTGAGCGATCTTCAGCAACCGACGCCCCAGGGGCTCGGGGCTGCACCTTTCGCAGGCGCTCCGCGGTCGACCACCCAGGGGCCCGGGGCTGCGCTCTAGGCAGGCGTTCGACCATCTACGGTCAGGGGATCGGGGAACTGCGAGGAGATCTGGCGCCGGGGTCACATGCGAAAGTGCCTGACCGCCTACGCAACGATCACCTTGAACGAGGCCGGCGTCGCAGTTCCCCGAGTCCCTGGCTGCCGCAGCATCTGCCAAGAGCAGAGCCCCGAGCCCCTGACTCCGTAACGGGCTGAGCACCTGCCTACAGCAGAGCCCTGGGCCCGGCCCGCCCTGCTGGTGGCGCGAGCGCTGCGCCGCCGCCTGACCGCCGATCCCGCGCTGCTGGGCCGGGGGGACTGCGGCCTGGAGTGGGTCCTCGCCGAGAACGACGAGCCGGAGCGGATCCGGCTCCGGTTCCGGAACTCCGCACCGGACGGCGCCGTCCGCTCCCTGATGCTGCCGGTACCGGTGGACGGGCGGCCGCCCGGGGAGCAGGCCGCGGCGATCGCGTCCCGGCTGATGGTGCACGATCCGGTGGACGGGGCCACCACCACCTGGGACTGACCGACCGGTCGGCCTGAGCAGGCGTCAGAAGCGCCCCTGCGCGGTGCGGCGGGACGGAGTGGGTAGGCTGGCCCCGTTCTGCCGCGCTAGCGGCGCCGCAGCAAGGAGGAACCACAGAGCATGCCAGGCCCCGATTCGGAAGCCGCAGCCGTACGCGACGCCTCGCTGCCCGCCCGTGCCAAGATCGCCGTGACGGCCGGCCGGGTGGCCGCCGCCCTGTCGCAGAAGGCCGGCCGCGGCAGTGGCTCGGTGATCGGCGGCAAGATCGCCCTCAAGCTGGACCCCGACCTGCTGGCGACCCTCTCCGACCACCTCGACGTGGTGCTGGTGAGCGCGACCAACGGCAAGACCACCACCACCCGCCTGATCGCCGAGGCGCTCCGCGCCGCCGGACCGGTGGTCTCCAACGCGCTCGGCGCGAACATGCCCGCCGGGATCACCGCCGCCCTCGCCGGTGGCAGCGAGGCGCGGTTCGGCGTGATCGAGGTGGACGAGAAGTACCTGGCCGGCGTCGCCCGCGACACCCGGCCGAAGGCCATAGCGCTGCTCAACCTCTCCCGCGACCAGCTGGACCGCGCCGCCGAGACCCGGATGATGGCCGAGAAGTGGCGCGAGGGCCTGCAGGACACCGACGCGGTGATCATCGCGAACGCGGACGACCCGCTGGTGACCTGGGCCGCCTCGTCCTGCCGCAAGGTGGTCTGGGTGGCCGCCGGTCAGGCGTGGAAGGAGGACGCCTGGTCCTGCCCGTCCTGCGGTGGCGTGATGCAGCGTCCGGGCGACGACTGGTTCTGCCAGGACTGCGGCTTCCGCCGTCCGCAGCCGCACTGGGCGCTCCAGGGCACCCACGTGATCGACCCGCAGCGCGGCGCCTGGCCGATCCAGCTCCAGCTGCCGGGCCGGGCCAACCTGGCCAACGCGACCAGCTCCGCCGCGGTGGCCGCCGTCTTCGGCGTCGCCCCGCAGGTCGCGCTGCAGCGGATGCAGGCCGTCACGGCGGTCGCGGGCCGCTACGACGTGGTGCAGTACCTGGGCCGCGACGTCCGGCTGCTGCTGGCGAAGAACCCGGCCGGCTGGCTGGAGACGTTCTCGCTGATCGACCAGCCGCCGGCCCCGGTGATCCTCTCGGTGAACGCGCTGGACGCGGACGGCACCGACACCTCCTGGCTGTGGGACGTGGACTACGAGCGGCTGTCCGGCCACCCGATCTTCGTGATGGGCCAGCGCAAGCTGGACCTGGCGGTCCGGCTGGAGGTGGCGGGTCTGCAGTTCCAGGTGGTGGACTCGCTGGAGCAGGCGGTCCGGATGGCCCCGCCCGGACGGATCGAGGCGATCGCCAACTACACGGCGTTCCAGCAGCTGCGCAAGGCGGTGGCGAACTGATGGCGACTCCCCCGTTCCAGAAGAACCCGTACCAGGGCAACCCCTACCAGCAGCCGGTGCACCCCGGCGCGCCGCAGCAGCCCGCGTACCCCACCGAGCCGCCCCAGGTGCGGCCGCAGTCCGGAAGGTCCCAGAGGATGAGCGAGAGCAGCCTGCGCCTGGTCTGGGTCTACCCGGACCTGCTGAGCACCTACGGCGACCGGGGCAACGCACTCGTGGTCGAGCGCCGGGCCCGCCAGCGCGGCCTGAACGTGCAGCGGATCGACGTCCGTTCGGACCAGGCGGTGCCGACCAGCGGCGACATCTACCTGATCGGCGGCGGTGAGGACCGCCCGCAGCGGCTCGCGGCCGAGCGGCTCGCGGCGGACCAGGGTCTGGTCCGGGCGGCCGAGAACGGCGCGATCATCTTCTCGGTCTGCGCCGGCTACCAGATCCTCGGGCACGAGTTCCTGAACGACCGGGGCGAGCGCCAGCCGGGCCTGGGCCTGCTGGACGTCTGGACCGGCCGGGGCGAGGGCGCCCGCTGCGTCGGCGACGTGCTGGCCGAGACCGACCCCCAGCTGAACCTCCCTCAGCTCACCGGCTTCGAGAACCACCAGGGCATCACCCACCTGGGCCAGGGCGTCAAGCCGCTCGCCCAGGTCCAGGTCGGCCGGGGCAACGGCACCGGCGACGGCACCGAGGGCGCCTGGCGGGACACCATCTTCGGCACCTACCTGCACGGCCCGGTGATGGCCCGCAACCCCGCCGTCGCCGACATGCTGATCAAGCTGGCGCTGGACGTGAACGCGCTCCCGCCGGCCGACACCACCTGGTACGACGCGCTCCGCGCGGAGCGGATCTCGGCGACCCGTCAGCCCGCCTGAGCTGTCCAAGGGTTGAACAGGGGTCAACACCCCCCCGCGATCCGTCACACAATGGAAGAGCCGAACGCACCACCCTCCTGAGGCGTTCGGCGCAGTACCGCGAGGGCCGGGTCAAGGGTGACCCGGCCCACATCGGCGCCTGCCCGGTCGGATCCGGGCGCCGTATGGTGGAAGTCCGGCTGTCCGTACTGTTCGGGAGTTGCAAAGCAATGCGTATTGGTGTGCTGACCAGCGGCGGTGACTGCCCTGGCCTGAACGCTGTGATCCGTTCCGTGGTCCACCGGGGGGTGGTCGACCACGGCGACGAGATCATCGGGTTCCAGGACGGCTGGCGCGGTCTCCTGGAGGGCGTCCACCGCCCGCTCACCCTCGACTCGGTGAGCGGCATCCTCGCCCAGGGCGGCACCATCCTCGGCTCCTCCCGGGTCCAGCCGAGCCACCTGCGGGACGGCGTCGAGCGGGCCAAGCAGTACTGCGCGGACCTCGGCATCGACGCGGTGATCCCGATCGGCGGCGAGGGCACCCTGAAGGCCGCCAAGCTGATGAGCGACGGCGGGCTGCCGGTGATCGGGGTCCCGAAGACCATCGACAACGACATCGCCTGCACCGACGTGACCTTCGGCTTCGACACCGCCGTCTCGGTCGCCACCGACGCGCTGGACCGGCTGAAGACCACCGCCGAGTCGCACCAGCGGGTCATGGTGGTCGAGGTGATGGGCCGTCACACCGGCTGGATCGCGCTGAACGCGGGCATGGCCGCCGGTGCGCACGCGATCGTGGTGCCCGAGCGCCCGTTCCACATCGACAAGCTGACCGAAGTGGTCCGCGAGCGCTTCGACCGGAACAAGAAGTTCGCCATCGTGGTCTGCGCCGAGGGCGCCAAGCCCGAGCCCGGCTCCATGCACTGGGAGGAGGGCGTGAAGGACATCTACGGCCACGAGCGGTTCACCGGCATCGCCAACCAGCTCTCCCGCGAGCTGGAGCACCGCCTCGGCAAGGAGGCCAAGCCGGTCATCCTCGGCCACACCCAGCGCGGCGGCACCCCCACCGCCTACGACCGCGTCCTCGCCACCCGCTTCGGCTGGCACGCCGTCGAAGCCGCCCACAAGGGCGCCTTCGGCCACATCACCGCCCTCCAGGGCACCGAGATCCGCCTCGTCCCCCTCGCCGACGCGGTCGCCGACCTCAAGACCGTCCCGGCCGAACGCTACGTCGAGGCCGAGACCGTCATCTGACGCTCCCCCGGCAGGGCGGGCCCGTTTCCGGGCCCGCCCTGCTGCGTGCTCAGCGCACCGCGACCGCGTCGATCTCGAACAGCATCCCCGGCAGAGCGAGCGCCGCCACGCCCGACAGGGTTTGGGCCGGCGGGCGGTCGCCCCAGATCGCGGTGAGCTGCTCGACCAGTTCTGCCAGCTTCTCCAGGTCGTGGTCGACCACGAAGCTGCCGAGCCGGACCACGTGCTGGTAGTCCAGGCCGACGGCGGCCAGGGCGGTGCCGAGGTTGGCCAGCGAGCGGCGGACCTGCTCGGCGAAGTCGCCCGGGACCAGGTTGCCGTCGGCGTCGGCCGCGTACTGGCCGGCGATCCAGGCGGTGCCGTCGGCGGTGACCGCCGCCTGGCTGTAGCCGAAGGCGGTCGGGTTGACGATGGTGTGCGACATGGTGGTGGTTCCCCTCGATGTTCTTGACATTGAGTATCCAGAATCAACCGCGCAGGCGGCCCGGCCCACGACGCCCGAGCTCACCCGAACCAGCGCCGGATCCGCCCCGGCACGCCCGGCATCGTGCGCTCGACGTCGGCCGACAGCTCCGCCAGCGTCTGCCCGGCCAGCTCCCGGCGCCAGGCCAGCTCGGCCCGGCCCATCGCCCGGTCGATCAGGCAGCGCTCCGGATCGCGGCCCGGCGCCTGCGCGCCGGGCCCCTGGGTGATGATCTCGGTACAGCGAAAGGCCGGCTCCGGCCCCTCGATCGCCGCCACCACGTCCATCAGGGTGATCCGCTCCAGCGGCCTGGCCAGCCGGAAGCCGCCCTTGGGGCCGGAGGTGGAGCTGACGATCCCGGCCCGGGCGAGCGCCTGGAGCTGCTTGTTGAGATAGGCGGGCGGCAGCTCGTAGTACCCCGCGAGCTTCACCGCCGGCACCGCCCGCTCCTCGCCGATCCAGGCCAGGTTGAGGCAGCAGTGCAGGGCCCACTCGACGCCCTCGCCCATCTTCATAACCTGGACTCTACATATCCAGAATAATGAGGGCAAGCGGATCGCGCGCCGCTGAGCCCCCGTCACCACCGGGGCGGCTAGCGTGCACAGTGCCGGTGCCACCGCCTGGAGGAGCAGCCCGATGAAGATCCTCGCCTACGGGGTCCAGTCCGACGAGAAGCCGATGCTGCACACCGCCTTCGACGGCGGCCACCAGCTCCGCTCGCTCTCCGTCTTCCTCAACCAGGACACCGCCCCGCTGGCCGTCGGGTATCCGGCCGTCAGCACCAGCGTCAACTGCGAGCTCGACGCCGAGGTGCTCGCCCTGCTCGCGGCCGGCGGGACGCGGCTGATCGCCCAGCGCTCCACCGGCTTCAACAACATCGACCTGGACGCCGCCGCCGGGCTCGGCATCACCGTCGCCCGGGTCTCGTACTACAGCCCGTACGCGGTCGCCGAACACGCCTGGACCCTGGCCCTCGCGGTGAACCGCCGGCTCACCCGGGCCGCGAACCGCTCCCGCGAGTTCGACTTCCGCCTCGACGGACTGCTCGGCCGCGACATCCACGGCATGACCGTCGGGGTGATGGGCACCGGCAAGATCGGCGAGTGCTTCGCCCGGATCGCGCACGGCTTCGGCACCGAGCTGCTCGGCTGGGACGTCGCCGAGAACCCCGCCTGCCTGGAGCTCGGCATGACGTACGTCGACCGCGCCGACCTGCTCGCCCGGAGCGACCTGATCAGCCTGCACGTCCCGCTGCTGCCCGACACCCACCACGTGATCGACGGCGCCGCCCTCGCCCTGATGAAGGACGACGCCATCCTGATCAACTCCAGCCGGGGCGGCCTCATCGACACCGCCGCCCTGGTGGAGGCCCTCCGGCACGGCCGGCTCTCCGGCGTCGGCCTGGACGTCTACGAGGAGGAGACCGGCATCTTCTTCTACGACCGCTCGCTGGAGGGCATCGACGACGACACCCTGGCCCGCCTGGTCACCTTCCCCCAGGTCCTGGTGACCTCCCATCAGGCCTACTTCACCCACACCGCAGTCGGCCAGATCATCGACGCCACCGTCCGCAACGTCGAGGACTTCGAGGCCGGCCGCCGCAGCGAGAACATCCTCGTCCCGGCCCCCGCAGGCTGAACCCCCCGGAACCGCCGTACCGCATAGGGCACCTGGGAACAGGAAGGTCCCCTGCGGAGCGTCTCGGCCCGGTGCTACGAGGCGGTCGAGCTGAGGTCGGCGGCTCCGCCGCGGGTCTGCGCGGGCAGCGCGGCGCCCCGGATCCGCCGGGCCCGGCGGGCGAGCAGCGGGTAGAGCAGGAACGATCCGAGGACCACCACCACGCCGTACGTCACCGCCTGGGTCCCGCTCTCCACGTACTGCTGCCAGGCGGCCCAGGCGCAGACCGCCAGCAGGCTGGCCACGATCGCGCCGATGCTCCACCAGCCGCCGGGGATCCGGTAGGGGCGCTCCAGGTCGGGTTCCTTGAGGCGCAGGGCGATCAGGGCGGCGACCTCCAGCAGGATCCCGATGTTGGTGAGGAAGACGTCGAAGATCACCAGGTTGGTGAAGCTGCTGAGGCAGAACACCGCGTAGATCAGGGCGGACCCGACCACGGACGCGATCGGCACCCGGTAGCGCGGACTCTCCTTGGCGAGCCAGGCCGGGAAGTAGCCGTCCTTGGCGAGGACCACCGGGAGCCGCGAGTTGGAGGCCAGCAGGGCCGAGAACATCGCCACCGCGGCGAACATGCCGCCCACCGTGACGGTGATCTGGAGCCAGGGTCCGGCCAGTTGCTCGGCCACCGCGGAGAACGCCCCGGCCTCCCAGCTGCGCCAGCCCGCCTCGCCGTCCGCGCCGGTGGCCAGCGAGGCGATGGTGGGCAGCAGGTAGCCCACCATGATCAGCACGATCGACACCGCGAGCGCCCGGGGCAGGTGACGGCGCGGGTTCTCCATCTCGCCGGCCACGTTGGACACGCTGTCCCAGCCGCAGTAGTTCCACATCACGATGAACAGGCCCGCCCCGAAGGCGTTCCAGGTCGACTGGTCGGAGCCGGTGGTCAGGGAGCCGACCGGGTTCGTCCCGTCGCTCACCAGATGGGTGATGCCGATCACCGAGAGGATCAGCATCGGGACCAGGCACACCACCGCGAAGACCACCGACGACTCACCGACCCAGCCCGCACCGAGCAGGTTGAGGAGCGTGAACACCACGATCACCGCGGCGCAGATGAACCAGTTGAGGTCGAACTGCAGGTTCCCCAGCCGGAACAGCACGTGCTCACCGGGGGCGACCGCGCCGACCAGGCTCTGCAGGTAGCTGGTGAAAAGGACGGGGTAGACGGCCATGTCGACGAAGCTGCACACCCACTGCAGCACGCCCTGCTGGAAACCCCAGAACCTGCCGAGTCCGCGCTTGACCCAGTGGTAGTACCCGCCTTCCTCCGGCATCGCCGTACCCAGCTCCGCGACCACGAGCGCGTGCGGCACGCTGTAGATCAGCGGTGTGACCACGATCAGCAGGATGGCCATGCCGGGCCCGGAGGTGGAGAACAGTTCCTCGATCCCGTAGGCGCCGCCGGACACGCTGAAGAAGATCAGCGCCACCAGCGGCATCAGCCGCACCCGCCTGGGCGAGGGCAGTCTGGTCGGGACGGGGGCCACCGGAAAAGCCGTCATGTTCACCTCGGAGTGGTCGGCGCACGGATCGTGGGGGATCCGGATCACCTGGTCGGCCACCGCACGGCGCCGAGGGGGTCGGCGGTGGAGACCGGACGGTTCCCGACAGGGTCCCGCACCCGGCCCGGCGGAGTGCTAGGAGTCTCCGGCCCGCAGGGCGTTGCCACAATCGATCACTGTGCCAACCGTTGCGGCCCGCCTTTGACAGTGTGATCGGCCGGCGACCGCCCGACCCGACCGCTCCACATGCGGCGTCCGCCCGGAAGACGGACCATGAAGCCGACGAGTGGAGTGACCGTGGCCAAGGAAATTCCGGCGCCGGGTACGGGCGATCTGGTCGTGTTGAGCAACGTCGACAAGCACTTCGGCGAGCTCCACGTCCTCCAGGACATCAGTCTGACCGTCGCCCGTGGTGAGGTCGTGGTCGTGATCGGGCCCTCCGGCGGCGGCAAGTCCACGCTGTGCCGCGCGATCAACCGCCTGGAGACCGTCGACTCCGGCGAGATCGTCATCGACGGCAGGCCGCTGCCCGCCGAGGGCCGCGAGCTGGCCGCGCTGCGGGCCGACGTGGGCATGGTCTTCCAGTCCTTCAACCTCTTCGCGCACCGCACCGTGCTGCAGAACGTGACCCTCGGCCAGATCCAGGTCCGGAAGAAGGGCCGGCCGGCCGCCGAGCAGCGGGCCCGCGAGCTGCTCGACCGGGTGGGCGTCGCCGCCCAGGCCGACAAGTACCCGGCCCAGCTCTCCGGCGGCCAGCAGCAGCGGGTCGCGATCGCCAGGGCGCTGGCCATGGAACCGAAGATCATGCTCTTCGACGAGCCGACCTCGGCGCTCGACCCGGAGATGATCAACGAGGTGCTGGAGGTGATGCAGCAGCTCGCCCGGGACGGGATGACCATGGTCGTGGTCACCCACGAGATGGGCTTCGCCCGCTCGGCCGCCAACCGCGTGGTGTTCATGGCGGACGGCCGGATCGTGGAGCAGGCGACGCCCGACGAGTTCTTCGGCAACCCGCGCAGCGAGCGGGCCAGGGACTTCCTCTCGAAGATCCTTCACCACTGACGGGGCTCACCAGCACTGGGGATGATCACCATGAAGGTCCACAAGGTCACCGCCGCGGCCGCCGCCGCGCTCGCCCTCTCCCTGACCGCCGCCGGCTGCGGGGACAACAACGACGACGCGGGCAGCAGCGGCAAGAAGATCACCGTCGGCATCAAGTTCGACCAGCCCGGCATCGGGCTGAAGACCCCGGACGGCACGTACACCGGCTTCGACGTCGACGTCGCCACCTACGTCGCCAAGGCGCTCGGCCACAAACCCGGCGACATCGTCTTCAAGGAGGCCAAGAGCGCCGACCGGGAGACCCTGCTGCAGCGCGGCGACGTGGACTTCATCGCCGCCTCGTACTCGATCACCCCCGCCCGGGCGGAGAAGGTCGACTTCGCCGGCCCGTACCTGCTGGCGCACCAGGACGTGCTGATCCGGGCCGACGACGACTCGATCAAGCAGCCGGCCGACCTGAACAGCAAGAAGCTCTGCTCGGTCACCGGCTCCACCTCGGCGCAGAACGTCAAGACGAAGATCGCACCGGACGCCCAGCTCCAGCAGTACGGCGGCTACTCGGAGTGCCTGACCGGCCTGGAGAACAAGGTCGTCGACGCCCTGACCACCGACGACTCGATCCTCGCCGGGTACGCCTCGCAGGCCCAGTTCAAGGGCAAGTTCAAGCTCGGCGGCTTCAAGCTGAGCAACGAGAACTACGGCATCGGTGTCCAGAAGGGCAGCGCCCTCAAGGGCCAGATCAACACCGCCCTGGAGAAGATGGTCAGCGACGGCTCCTGGGACGCCGCCGTGAAGAAGAACTTCGGCCCGGCGAACTACCAGAACGAGCCCGCGCCGAAGATCGGCGTCACCGTCAGCTGAGGCCGCCGCGCCGCGGTGCGCCGGCCGCACCGCGGGGCGGGTCGCGCCTGCGGAAGGGCAGGGCAGCATGTTCGACTTTCTCGAGGGGTACGACCTGCTCGGCGCCTTCTGGGTGACGGTGCAGCTCACCGTCTACTCCGCCGCCGGGGCCCTGGTCTGGGGGACGGTCCTGGCGGCCATGCGGGTCAGCCCGCCGGCCCTGCTGCGCGGGTTCGGCACCGCCTACGTCAACGTGGTCCGGAACATCCCGCTCACCGTGATCATCGTCTTCACCTCGCTGGGCCTGTTCCAGACCCTGGGCGTCAACCTCGGCGCGGACGACTTCACCTCCGTCAACTTCCGGCTCGCCGTCCTCGGTCTGACCGTCTACACCTCGGCGTTCGTCTGCGAGGCGGTGCGGTCCGGTATCAACACGGTGCCGGCCGGTCAGATCGAGGCGGCCCGGGCGCTCGGCCTGACCTTCTTCCAGGTGCTGCGCCTCATCGTGCTGCCGCAGGCGTTCCGCTCCGTGGTGGGCCCGCTGGCCAACGTGCTGATCGCGCTCACCAAGAACACCACGGTGGCCGCCGCGATCGGTGTCGCCGAAGCCGCCGCGCTGATGCGGGAGATGATCGAGAACGAGGCCCAACTCATCCTGATCTCCGGGGTCTTCGCATTCGGCTTCATCTGTCTCACCCTGCCGACCGGACTGCTGCTCGGCCGGGTGAGCCGGAAGGTGTCGGTGAAGCGATGAAGCCGCCCACCCTCTACGACCTGCCGGGGCCGAAGGCCAGACGGCACAACGCGCTGCTCACCCTGCTGTTCCTGGCCGCCCTGGCGGCGCTGGTCTGGTGGGTGGTGCGGAGCCTCCTCGACAAGGGGCAGCTCGACTGGGACAAGTGGCGCCCGTTCTTCACGGATGCCGGGGCCTGGCAGACCTATCTGCTGCCCGGGCTCGAGAACACCCTGATCGCCGCCTCGCTCGCGATGGTCCTGGCGCTGCCGCTCGGCGCGGTGTTCGGCATCGCCCGGCTCTCCGAGCACCGCTGGGTGCGGGGGGCGTCGGGCACCGTGGTCGAGTTCTTCCGGGCCATCCCGGTGCTGATCCTGATGCTGTTCGCGAACGCCGCGTACGCCGAGTTCACCGACGTCAGCCCCGACAGCCGGCCGCTGTACGCCGTGGTGACCGGCCTGGTGCTGTACAACGCCTCGGTGCTGGCGGAGATCGTCCGGGCCGGCATCCTGTCCCTCCCGCAGGGCCAGACCGACGCCGCGAAGGCGATCGGCCTGCGGAAGAACCAGGTCATGCGGCACGTGCTGCTGCCGCAGTCGGTCACCGCCATGCTGCCGGCGATCGTCAGCCAGCTGGTGGTGATCGTGAAGGACACCGCGCTCGGCGGCGCGCTGCTCGGCTTCTCCGAACTGCTGGCCTCGGTCCGCCCGATGAGCGCGAACTACGGGGCGAACACCATCGCCAGCTTCACCGTGGTCGCGGTGATCTTCGTGCTGGTGAACTTCGCGCTGACCTCGTTCGCGAGCTGGCTGGAGGGCCGGCTGCGGCGCGGCCGGAAGTCCACCGGCGCGGTGCTCCGGCCGGACGCCGTCAACGCGTTGGCGACGCCGGGCGAGCACGTCAGCCGTGACGACCTCGGCGGCCCGGGCCGGGGGTGACCGGCGCCCACACCGCCCGCCCGGGCCACCGGTCAGTCGGGGAGGACGGCCACCGCCCGGGCCCAGCCTGCGCCCGCGCCGACGATCTTCACCGGGAAGCAGCTGACGGTGAACCCGGTCGGGGCGGGCAGCTCCTCCAGGTGGGCGAGGCGTTCGATCTGGCAGTACTCGCGCTCCCGGCCGACGAAGTGGGCCGGCCAGAGCAGACCCCGGTCACCGGTCTCCCGGTAGCCCTCCAGCATGGTCCGGAACGGCGCGTCCAGGCTGAACGCGTCGGTGCCGATCACCCGGACGCCCTGGTCGAGCAGGAAGTGCACGGCCGAGCCGTCCAGCCCGGTGAAGCGGCTGAAGTACTCGGGGGTGCCGGCCAGCCGGGACGCACCGGTGCGCAGCAGGACGATCTCGCCCGGCGCCAGCCGGTGCCCGATCCGGTCCAGCTCCCGGCGCAGGCGGCCGGCGTCCACCGCGCCGGGCTCGGGGGTGCCGATGTCGAGCAGCACGCCGGGGCCGTGGAACCACTCCAGCGGGAGCTCGTGCACGTGGCGCGGCCGACCGTCGCCGTAGCGGGCGGTGGAGCCGTAGTGGGACGGGGCGTCGATGTGGGTGCCGGTGTGGGTGGTCAGGGTGAGGGTGTCGATGGTGAGCAACTCACCGTCCGGCAGCACCGCCGGGTCGAACTCGAGGCCGAAGTGCTCCAGCATCTCCGCGCTCATGTGCTTGGCGCCGTCGGCCGCGGACAGGACGTGGTGCTCGACCGGCTCGGGCTCCCAGCCGGCCGCGTCGATCGGGGTGGAGAGGTCGATGATGCGCACGGGTCTCCTCGGGGGGGCAGCGGGGTGGACTGACGGCGCCTCAGGCGCGCAGGGCCAGGCCGCCGTCGGCGGTGACGACCTGGCCCTGGATCCAGGCCGCTTCGTCACCGCAGAGCAGGGCCACCGCCCGGGCCAGGTCCGTCGGGGTGGTGAGGCGGCCGGCCGGGGTGCGCTCCGCCAGCAGCCGCAGCACGGCGGGGTCCGCGCTGCCCGGGCCCTTGTCGAGCTTGGCGGCGGCGACCGCGTTCACGGTGATGCCGAGCGGCGCCAACTCGACGGCCAGATAGCGGATCTGGGCCTCCAGCGCGGCCTTCGCCACCCCGGCCGCGACGTACCGCGGCACCACCCGGCGAGCGCCGTTGCTGGAGACCGCGACGATCCGGCCGGCGCCGCCGGCCATCGCCGCGACCAGCGGGCGGATGCCCAGGGTGAGCGGGGCGAGGGCGGCGGTCAGGTCCTGCCGGAACAGGTCGGGGTCCGGCCGCGCGGCGTCCATCGGGTGGAACGAGGCCACGCTGTGCACGAAGAAGTCCAGCCGGCCGCGCTCCGCCCGGATCCGCCGCAGCAGGTGCGGCAGGGCGCCGGGCCGGGTGACGTCCGCCCTGAGCACGGTCGCGGTGCCCGGCAGGCCGGCCAGTTCGGCGAGCGCGTCCTTGGCCGCCGCGTCGTCCCGGGCGTGGTTGAGGTACACCGCGCAGCCCCGGGCGGCCAGTTCCCGGGCGACGGCCAGGCCGGTCCCCCGGGTGCCGCCGGCGATCAGGGCGGTGCGCCGTTCCCAACGGGTCATCAGGCCGCCTCGGCCATCGCCCGGTTCACCAGCGCGAGGAACTCGCCTGGGGTCCGGGTGATGCTGAGCGCGTCGTCCGGGATCCGGACGCCGAACTCGCGCTCGATCCGGCCGGCCGTCTCCATCACGGCCAGCGAGTCGTAGCCCAGCTCGCCGAAGGGCACGCCGACGGTGTCCCCGTCGAGGTCGATCCCCTCGCTCTGGCCGGCCCCCTCACGCATGATCCGCTTCAGGTCGGCTTCGGTGATCATGGTCGTTCGCTCCTCGGGTCGTCGCTGCGCCGGTACGCCGTCGAGCCTGGGGCACCCGGACCTGGGCACCGCTCGAATCGGCCTGGAGCGCTGCTCCAGCCCACTTCGAGCCCGCTTCGACGCGGCGCGGCGACGGTGGGTCTCCACACCCGCGCTCGGAAGGGACCGCGATGGCTCTCGCAGCAGACACCCGGACGGCAGCCCGGCCCGACCCGGCTCCGTCGGCGGACCCCGCCGCCCGGCTGGCCCTCTCGGCGGCCGCCGTGGCCGGGGCGGAAGAGGTGACCGACTGGCTGGCCGAACGGCAGCAGGCCGGCACCTTCGAGGTCGAGCGGATCCCGTTCGACCGGATGGACAAGTGGCTCACCGTGCCCGCGACCGGCGACCTGGTGCACGAGACCGGCCGGTTCTTCTCGGTCCGGGGCCTGGAGATCCGGGAGGAGGACGGCCGGACCTGGTCGCAGCCGATCATCTGCCAGCCGGAGACCGGGATCCTGGGCATCCTGGCCAAGGAGTTCGACGGCGTCCTGCACTTCCTGATGCAGGCCAAGGTCGAGCCGGGCAACATCGGCCCGGTCCAGCTCGGCCCGACCGTGCAGGCGACCCGCAGCAACTACATGCGCGTGCACCAGGGCCGGGCCACCCCGTACCTGGCGTACTTCCTCGCCGAGGAGCGCGGCACCGTGCTGACCGACGTGCTGCAGTCCGAGCAGGGCGACAGCTTCCTGCGCAAGCGCAACCGGAACCTGGTGGTGGAGGTCACCGGCGAGGTCGAGGTGGGGCCGGACCACCGCTGGCTGACGCTGGGGCAGATCCACCGGCTGCTGGCGGTGGACAACCTGGTCAACATGGACGCCCGGACGGTGCTCTCCTCGCTGCCGCTGGCCGCGGCCACCGGCGAGCCGGCCGGGCGGGCCGGCTCCGACACCGAAGTGCTCAGCTGGCTGGCCGAGTTGAAGGCCATGCAGGTCCGCGAGGTGCAGCTGGTGCCGCTCGACCGGGTGACCGGCTGGCGGCGGACCGCCACCGAGATCGCCCACGCCGAGGGACGGCACCACCGGGTCATCGCCGTGTCGGTGCTGGCGGGCAACCGCGAGGTGAGCCGGTGGACCCAGCCGCTGCTGGAGGTGGAACGCCCCGGTCTGGCGGCCATGGTCGTGCGCCGGTCGGCCGAGGGACCGCAGCTGCTGGTCCAGGGGCTGACCCAGCCGGGCACCTTCGACGCGGTCGAGATGGCGCCGACGGTGCAGTGCGTGTCGGACGGGTTCTCCGACCTGCCGGAGCAGCCGCCGTTCCGGGACCTGGTGCTGGCCGCGCCGCCGGAGCAGGTGCTGTACTCGGCGGTGCTCTCCGAGGAGGGCGGCCGCTTCCACCGGCGGGCCAACCGGTACCTGATCGTGGCCGCCGGCGACGACTTCCCGTCCCAACTCCCGGACGGTTTCTGCTGGGTGACGCTCGACCAGGTCCGGCGGTTCATCCAGTTCGGCAACCACTTCACGGTCGAGGCCCGCACCCTGGTCACCTGCCTCGGCTCGTTGCACGGCGGGGAGGGCGGGTGGAGCGCCTGAGGGTGGGGGTGCTCGGCTGCGCGTCCATCGCCCGGCGCAAGATGCTGCCCGCGCTGACCGCCTGCCCCCGGACCCGGGTGACGGCGGTGGCCAGCCGCTCGGGCGAGCGGGCGAAGGAGTTCGCCGCCGAGTTCGGCACCGTCCCGGTGGCCGGCTACCAGGAGTTGCTGGACCGGCCGGACGTGGACGCCGTCTACCTGCCGCTGCCGGCCGGTCTGCGGGCGGAGTGGATCCTCCGGGCCCTGGAAGCCGGCAAGCACGTCCTGGCCGAGAAGCCGCTCACCACCCGCCCTGCGCTGGCCCGGGAGGCCGTCGAGCTCAGCCGTCGGCGCGGGCTGCTGCTGATGGAGAACTTCATGTTCCTCCACCACAGCGCGCACCGCCGGGTGCGCGAGCTGGTCGGGGCCGGGCGGATCGGCGAACCCCGGTCGTTCTCGGCCGAGTTCACCATCCCCGCCCTTCCGGCGGACGACATCAGGCACCGCCCCGAACTGGGCGGCGGCGCGCTGCTCGACCTCGGCGCCTACCCGGTCCGGGCGGCGCAGCTGTTCTGCGGCCCCGACCTGGCGGTGGCCGGTGCGGTGCTGCACCACGACCCCGGGACCGGGGTGGACGTCGCGGGCGCCGCGCTGCTGGCCTCGGCCGGGATGACCGCCACGCTGTCGTTCGGAATGGCGCACCACTACCGCTGCCGCTACGCCCTGACCGGCAGCGAGGGCACGCTCACCCTCGACCGGGCGTTCACCCCGCCGCCGGACCACCGGCCGCTGCTGCGCCTCGAACGCCCGGAGGGCACCGAGGAGTTGCCGCTCCGGGCCGACGACCAGTTCGCCAACGTGGTGGACGTCTTCGCCCGGACCGCGCTGGCCGGCCGGGGTTTCGACGGGCCGGGCGACCGCATCCTCCGGCAGGCCGACCTGCTGGAACGCGTCCGCCTGGCCGCCACCCCGGCCCCCACCGCCGGATAGGAGCTCTCGATGCAGATCGTCGGCCGTGGTTTCCTCGCCCGGAGCCTCCGCCCGCTCGCGGCCCGGCACCCCGACACGGTGGTCTTCGCCGCAGGGGTCTCCAGCGGCACCAGCCAGGCGGACGCCGGCTTCGCCCGGGAGGCCGAGCTGCTGTACGACACCCTCGCGGACTGCCGGCGCGGCGGGCGGCGGCTGGTCTACTTCTCCACCTCCTCCGCCGGCCTGTACGGCGCGCTCCCCCGGTCCGGCCGGGAGGACGGGCCGGTGCGTCCGGCCTCGCCGTACGGGCGGCACAAACTGGCCATGGAGGAGGTGGTCCGGGGCTGCGGCCCGGACCACCTGATCCTGCGCCTGGCCTACCCGGTCGGACCTGCGCAGCGCCCGCACCAGTTCCTGCCGGCCCTGACGGCCCAGGTCAGGGCGGGCCGGGTGCGGATCCACCAGGGGGCCCGGCGCGACCTGATCGACGTCCGGGACGCGGTGCGGCTGATCGACGCGCTGCTCGCCCTCGGGTCGCCCGGCGGGGTGGTCAACCTGGCCACCGGCTGGTCGGTCCCGGTGGCGGACGTCGTCGCCCACCTGGAACTCCGGCTGGGCGTCCGGGCCCTGCGCCAGGTCGTCGAGGTGCCGCCGGAGCACCCGGTCTGCACCGAGCGCCTGCGGCACCTGGTGCCGGCCGCGGACCGGATGGGCTTCGGCCCGCACTACTACCGCCGGGTGATCGACGACTGTCTCGCCCGGACCCGACGCCCGGAGGAGACCCTGCGGTGACCGCACCAGCCGAGACCGGCACGGACGTCTGCGTGGTCGGCGGCGGACCCGCCGGTCTGACCCTCGCCCTGCTGCTGCTCCGCTCCGGCCTGCGGGTGACCGTGCTGGAGCGGTCCGCCTCGCTCGACCGCGCCTACCGGGGCGAGATCCTGCAGCCGGGCGGCCTGGCGCTGCTCGACCAGCTCGGCGTGCTGGCCGCCGCCGAGGCCCGCGGCGGCCACCGGCTGGACCGGTTCCAACTGGTCGAGCGGGGGCGGACGTTGCTCGACATCGACTACACCGGGCTGCCGGGTCCGTACGGCCGGCTGCTGAGCATCCCGCAGCAGCACGTGCTGGCCGAACTGCTGACCGCCTGCCAGGAGTTCGACGGCTTCCGGCTGCTCGCCGGGTACCGGGCGACCGCGCTGGTCGAGCAGGGCGGGGTGGTGCTCGGCGCGGTGGCCGACGGTCCCGGCGGGCGGCACACCGTCCGGGCCCCGGCCACGGTGGGCGCGGACGGCCGGTTCTCCAAGGTCCGCCGGCTGGCCGGCATCGAGGCCGACCGGGACGACGTGTTCGACTTCGACGTGCTCTGGTTCAAGCTGCCCGGCACCGGGGCGCCGGACCGCGCGGTCCGGGTGCACCGGGGCGGCGGACGGCCGGTGCTGGCGTACCCGTCCTACCCGGACACCGTGCAGCTCGGCTGGACCCTGCCGCACCGGGGGTACGCCGAACTGGCGCACCAGGGACTTCCGTTCGTGCGCGAGGAGATCTGCCGGGCGGTGCCGGAGTACGCCGACCGGATCCGGGAGCGGATCACCGCACTGACCGACCTGACGCTGCTCGACGTCTTCGCGGGCCGGGCCCGGGAGTGGGTCCGGGACGGCCTGGTGCTGATCGGGGACGCGGCCCACACGCACAGCCCGCTCGGCGCCCAGGGGATCAACCTGGCGATCCAGGACGCCGCCCTGCTGCACCCCGTGCTGGTCGCGGCGGTGCGGGCCGGTGACGTGTCGGCCGAGCGCCTGCGCGGCTACGCCGAGCCGCGCACCCGGGACGTCGAGCAGGTGATGCGGATGCAGACCCTGCAGGCCCGGGCGATGCTCTCGCCGGGCCGGGTGGCCCGGGCGGTCCGGCCCCGACTGGCCGCGCTGATCCAGCACACCCCGCTCGGCGCCAGGATCACCAGCCGGATCGCCTTCGGGAATCCGGCCGCCCGGGTCCGGTCGGAGCTGTTCGCCCCGCCCCCGGAGTCGACTGATCGTCAACAATCCACCGACGAAGAGGAGTTCACCCGATGACCCGGACCACGACGGTCCCGCTGGAGCGGCTGCGGGCCGACCTCGACCAGTTCTACGCCCGGCACCTGCAGCTGCTGGACAGCGGCCGGGCCGAGGAGTGGGCCGCCACCTTCACCGCCGACGGCACCTTCCAGCTGCCCGGCCGGCCCGGGCCCAGCCGGGGCCGGGCCGAGCTGGCCGAGGGCGCCCGGCGGGCCGGGGCCGCGCAGCGGGAGGCGGGCGAGACCCACCGGCACTGGCACGGCATGCTGGACGTCGAGGCGCGGCCGGACGGCAGTGTCGGGGTGCGGTGCTACGCGCTGGTGTACCTGACCCCGCGCGGCGGCGACCCCCGGCTGCACCGCTCCTGCGTCTGCGAGGACGTCCTGGTGCGGGTGGACGGCAGTTGGCTGGTCCGGTCCAGGGTGGTGACCCGGGACGGTCACTGACCACGACCGACCACGACGGGCGGGCCCCCACCGGTCGGTGGGGGCCCGCCCGTCGTGGCGGCGCTGGTCTCAGCCGCCCGGCGCGGCCACGGCCACCGCCGAGTTGAAGCCGCCGTACCCCCGGGCGAGCACCAGGGCGCGCCGCAGCGGCTGCCGGCGCGGCGCGGTGACCAGGTCGATCGGGTAACCGGCGGCCGGGTGGCGGACGTTGACGGTCGGTGGGATCACCTGGTCGCGCAGCGCGAGCAGCGCAGTGGCCACGTCCAGCGGACCGCTGCCCGCCGCGAGCCGGCCGGTCATCGTCTTGGGTGCCGTGACGGGCACCCCGTACGGGCCGAACAGATGGGTCAGGGCCGCCACTTCGGCCCGGTCGGCGGCGACGGTGCCGGCCGCGTCGGCGAACACCACGTCGACCTGCCCGGGTTGCCAGCCGGCCTGGGCGATGGCCTGGCGGGCGGCCCGGAGCAGGCCCGCACCGGGCTCGGCCCCCGGGTGGCCGTCGAAGGAGGTGCCGTACCCGGCCAGCAGGCCGTGCACCCGGGCGCCGCGGGCCAGCGCGGCCCGCTCGTCCTCCAGCACCAGCAGGGCGCCGCCCTCGCCGGCCACGTGCCCGCAGGCCCGCTCGTCGAACGGCAGGTAGGCGGTGGCCGGGTCCTCCCGGGTGCTCATCGTCCCGCTGGTGAGCTGGGCGGTCCAGCTCCACGGGCAGAGCGAGCCGTCTACCGCGCCGCTCAGCACCACCGGTGTACCCCGGCCGATCAGCCGCCGGGCCTGGGCGAGCGCGTCGAGACCGCCCGCACCGTCCGCCACCACCACCCCGCTGGGGCCGCGCAGACCGTGCCGGATCGAGATCTGACCGGTGTTCACGGCGTAGAACCAGGCGAAGGACTGGTAGGCGCTGACGTGCGCGCCGCCCTTGGACCAGAGGTTCTGCAGCTCGCGCTGGCCGAACTCGAAGCCACCGGCGGTGTTGGCCGTCACCACCCCGATGTCGTACTCGCCAAGATCGGCGGGGTCGAGGCCGGCGTCGCCGAGCGCCCAGGCGGCGGCGACCAGGGAGAGCCGGGTGACCGGGTCGGTCTGCGGCAGCAGCCGGTCGGGCAGCTGGGCGGCCGGGTCGAAGCCGGTGATCTCGCCGGCCAGCCGGGCCGGGTAGGGCTCCGGGTCGAACCTGGTGAGCCGGGCAATGCCGCTCTCGCCGCGCAGCACCGCGGACCAGTACGCGTCCAGCCCCGCGCCGTTGGGGGCGAGCAGGCCGAGGCCGGTGAAGACCGCGGTCATCGGGCACCGCCGTCGGTCCGGGCGAGCACCATGGCGCTCTGGAAGCCGCCGAAGCCGCTGCCGACGGTCAGCACGGTGTGCAGCTCCTGGTGCCGGGCGTGCAGCGGCACGTGGTCGAGGTCGCACTCGGGGTCGGGGGTGTGCAGGTTGGCGGTCGGCGGGACCACGCCGTGCCGCAGGGCGAGCGCGCAGGCGGCGATCTCGATCGCGCCGATCGCGCCGAGCGAGTGACCCACCATCGACTTGATCGAGCTCATCGGTGTCGCGTACGCGTGGGCGCCGAGGGCGAGTTTGACGGCGGCGGTCTCGTGCCGGTCGTTCTGCTGGGTGCCCGAGCCGTGCGCGTTGACGTAGTCCACCGCCTCGGGAGCGGCACCGGCCTCGGCCAGTGCGAGGCGGATCGCCTCGGCCAACTCCCGTCCGTCGGGCCGCAGTCCGGTCATGTGGAAGGCGTTGCAGCGGGAGCCGAAGCCGGTGATCTCGGCATAGACCGTGGCGCCGCGCCGCACCGCGTGCCGGTACTCCTCCAGCACGAACATCGCCGAACCCTCCCCGAGCACGAAGCCGTTGCGGCTGATGTCGAAGGGGCGGGAGGCGTGCTCCGGGTCGTCGTTGCGGGGCGTGGTGGCCCGGATCGCGTCGAAACAGGCCAGCGTGATCGGCGAGATCGGGGCGTCGGTGGCGCCGGCCACCATCACGTCGGCGCTGCCCTCGGCGATCAACTCCCGGGCGTGCGCCACCGCATCGAGGCCGGAGGTGCAGCCGGTGGACACCACCGCGGCCGGACCGCCGGCGTTCACCCGCCGGGCGATCTCGGCCGCCATCGAGCTGGGCACCAGGTGGCCGTAGAGGTGCGGGACGGCGTAGCCGGGGTCGACCAGCCAGTCCCGGCCACCGTCGCTCACCGCGACGTACTCGCGCTCCAGGCTGGTGGTGCAGCCGACGGCGCTGCCCACCGTGACGCCGAGCCGGCCCGGGTCGACCTCGTCGAACGCGAGCGCCGCGTCGGCCACCGCCTCCTCGGTGGCGACCACCGCGAACTGGGTGGCCCGGTCCATCCGCCGGATCTCCTGCGGGGTCAGGCCGTGCAGCATCGGGTCGAAGTCGCACTCGGCCGCGACCCGGGAGCGGAAGGCGGAGGCGTCGAAGAGCGAGATCGGCCGGGTCGCCGTCCGGCCGGAGGTGATCAGCTCCCAGAATGCCTTGGTACCGGTGCCGCCCGGGGCCACCGTGCCGATGCCGGTGATGACGACGCGCCTGTTCATCGGTTGCCCTCCCTGGGGTACGGATCCGGACCGCTCATGCGAGTACGCGGAGTTCGGTGTGGTCGCCGACCACCAGCCGGTGCCCGCCGCCGGGCGGGGAGCTGCCGACCCGGGCGGAGCGGCCGATCACCGAGCCGTGGATGCCGTTCACGTCGGTGACGGTGGCCCGGTCGAGCAGGATGGTGTGCGCCAGGCCGGCGTCGGTGAGTACGCAGTCCGCGCCGATCGAGGTGTGCGGACCGACGTAGCTGTCCTCGACCAGCGTGCCGGCGCCGACGATCAGCGGGCCGCGCAGGTGCGAGCGGACGATCCGCGCACCGGGCTCGACCACCACCGGGCCGAGCAGCGTGCTGGCCCGGTCGACACTGCCCTCGACCGAGGTCTCCAGCCGGTCCAGCAGCAGCCGGTTGCAGTCCAGGATGTCGTCGATCCGCCCGGTGTCCCGCCACCAGCCGGTGATCTCCGCGGCCCGGACCTCATGCCCCTCGGCCACCAGCAGCTGGAGCGCGTCGGTGATCTCCCACTCGCCGCGCAGGCTCGGCTCGATCCGGGCGACCGCGTCGTGCACCAGCGGGGAGAAGAAGTAGGCGCCGGCCACCGCCAGGTCACTGCGCGGCCGGCGGGGCTTCTCCTGAAGCGCCGTCACCCGGCCGTCCGGGCCGGTCTCGACGATGCCGTACTCCTCCGGGTTCGGCACCCGGACCACGGCCACCTGGGCGGCGGGCCGGCGTTTCCGGAAGGTGTCGGCGAGGCCGGTCAGGCCGTCCGAGAAGACGTTGTCGCCGAGGTACATCACGAAGTCGTCGTCGGCGAGGAAGTCCCGGGCCAGCAGCACGCAGTGGGCCAGTCCGAACGGCGCCTCCTGGCGCAGCCAGGTGATCTCCAGGCCGAAGCGGGAGCCGTCGCCGACCGCCGCCCGGATCTCCCGGTGCCAGTCACCGACCACCACGGCCGCCTCGGTGACCCCGGCCCGGCCCAGCTGCTCCAGGCCGTGGAAGAGCACCGGTTTGTTGGCCACCGGGACCAGTTGCTTGGGCATCGCATGGGTGAGCGGGCGCAGCCGGGTACCCATGCCGCCGGCCAGAACCAGAGATTTCAAGGCCATTCCTTCCTGCGGTCCAGGATGTATTTCCCCCTTGGTATCCCGCCGCCCCCACAGAGCCGGTCGAGCCGTGGTCGAACTGACCGGAGCCCGTTCGGCACCGGCCTTCGAGCGGATTTCGAGCGCGCGGCCGTACGTTTTCCGTTCCGGTGACCGGCGGTATTTCGGATCGAGGAGGAAAAGTGGTCGCAGCGAACGGCGAGCTCTATCTGGATCTCATGAAACGGGTCCTCGCGAACGTCATCTACGAGGACGCCCCGGTCGGCTGGTACGGCGACGTGGACGGCTACCGCACCGAGTTGCGTTCGTCCGGCCTCGACCTGCCCACGACCGCGCACACGATGGTGGGCCTGAAGCGGCTGGACAACGTCCAGGCGTGCGTCGAGCGGGTGTTGGCGGACGGCGTGCCGGGCGATCTGATCGAGACGGGGGTGTGGCGCGGCGGCGTCTGCATCCTGATGCGGGCGGTGCTGGCGGCGCACGACGTACGGGACCGCCGGGTCTGGGTGGCGGACTCGTTCGAGGGCGTGCCGGTGGTGCACTCCGAGAGCCACCCGCTGGACCGGGAGATGGAGCTGCACCGGATCAACGGGGTGCTCAAGGTGACCCGGGAGGAGGTGGCGGAGAACTTCGCCCGCTACGGGCTGCTCGACGACCAGGTCCGTTTCCTGGAAGGGTGGTTCGAGCAGACCCTGCCGTCGGCGCCGATCGGCGCGCTGGCGGTGCTGCGGCTGGACGGCGACCTCTACGAGTCCACCACGGATGCGCTGACCCACCTCTACCCGAAGCTGTCGGTGGGGGGCTTCGTGATCGTCGACGACTACAACATCGAGCCCTGCCGGCAGGCCGTCACGGACTTCCGCGCCCGGCACGGCATCCGGGAGCCGATCGTGCCGGTCGACACCTGCGGGGTGCACTGGCGCCGGGCGGCGTAGCCCGGGCGGTCAGCCGGCCGGGCGGTCAGCTGGCCAGGCGGGACGCCCAGGGCCCGGGGGGTGCCGTGGGCGTTCCGCCGAGCCGGTCCAGCAGCAGGTTCCCGTCCGCCTGGTCGGGGCCCTGCTCCAGCGCGGGGTCGGCGGTCAGCATCGCCCGGTGCAGGCTCTGGATCCGCAGCGACGGATCGAGCCCCAGCTCGCCGACCATGTGCTCGCGGAGCCGACGGAAGACCTCCAGCGCCTCCGGACAGCGCCCGCACCGGTACAGCGCGAGCATGTACTGGGCGTGCAGGTTCTCGTTCATCCGGTACTGGCCGACCAACGACGCCAGCTCACCGGGGAGTTCGTGGTGACGCCCCAACCGGAGCCGGGCGTCGACCCGTTGCATCAGCGCGGTCAGCCGGCTCTCCTCCAGACGGCGGATCTCGGCGTCCAGCAGCGGGCCCGGCTTGACGTCCACCAGCGGTGCCCCGCACCAGAGTTCGAGCGCCTCGGTGAGCAGCCGGACGGCCGTCTCGTCCTCGTAGGCGGCGATCGCCTGCCGGCCGTCGGCGATCAGTCGCTCGAACTCGTGAGCGTCGATGTCGCCATGACGGACGATCAGCTGGTAACCGCCGAACTTGGTCACCAGGACGTTCCGGGCCACCTCGGCCGCGGGGATGCCCAGCGCCCGGCTGAGCATCCGGCGGATCTGCAGGACGTACGTCTGGAGCGTGGTCTGGACGCTGACCGGCGGGTTGTCGCCCCACAGCTCACGGGCCATGGCCGCCGTCGGGACGACCCGGTTCGCCTGCATGACGAGCAGGGCGATGATCTTGCGCGGCTTGGGTGCGGTGAGCTCGTCGGCCATGTTGGCCCCGTCGGGGGTGCGCAGCTTCAGCGCGCCCAGAACTTGAATCTTGAAGCACTCGGGATGATCGCTCATGATCACTTCAGTCCCCGCAATTTCGTCGGTGCTCGAAGTCTCGTGAGACTAGTGTCGTGAGATTAATTGTTCACGTCAAGATTGTTCTTTCCGGGGCCGCCGGCCTCCCGGACCCCGCCACCCCTAGCCCATTCCCACAAAGCCGCTGGTCAACCACCCCTACCCGGGCGGCCCGAAACGCCGAACGGCGACCGCTTGGTGCGGGCACGGAGAGTGTTCAACTCCCCCAGGCAAACCCCAGGTCACAAATGTAAAGGTTCCGCAAAGCCGCTGGCCCGGCCCCGGCCGTCTACTTCGACGTCGTCACGCCCCGTCACCCGGCGTGCAACCCGGCTCATTGTCTGTGATCTGCGTCACATTCCGCGCACCCCCTGTACGCCCCCGGGCTCGACCACGACTTGAGCTGGTTGCCAGGGAGCGGGACACACGATGCTCTGGCGCACCGTCAGTTCCCGTCCAACCCAGGGAGACCGGATGACCGACGACCCAGTACCGACCGTCACCAGGCAGGACCTGCTCGCCATGATGTCCTCCGTCCGCCGGACCGGCGTGCTGCGGGCCGGCGTCGACCTGAAGGTCTTCGACGCCCTCGCCGACGGGCCGGCCCGCTCCGAGGCGGTCGCCACCGCCTGCGGGGCCGACCCGCGCGCCGTGCACATCCTGTTGAACGCCCTCGCCGCGATCGGCCTGCTGGAGACGGACGGTGACCGCTTCCGGCTCGCCCCGGGCGCCGACGGCATCCTGGTCAGCACCCACCCCGACTACTACGGCCACGCCGTCCGGCTCGCCGCCAGCGACTACGAGTGGGACGCGATCAAGCGGCTCGGCGACGCCGTCCGCAGCGGCGGCACGGTGATGGAGCAGAACGCCGAGACGCCCTCGTACACCTTCTGGGAGGACTTCGCCGAGCTCGGCACCCTGAACACCCAGCCGATCGCCGACCTGGTGGCCGACGCGGTGTTCCCGGTGCCCGGCCGGGACCGGCCCACCGTGCTCGACATCGCCTGCGGGCACGGCCTGTACGGCTACACCCTGGCCGCCCGCGACCCGCGGGCCGAGGTCTGGTCGCTGGACTGGCCCAACGTGCTCGCCGTCACCGAGGCCAACGCCGAGCGGCTCGGGGTCCGCGACCGCGCCCACTACCTCCCCGGCGACATGTTCGACGTCCCGCTCGGCGGTCCGTACGACGTGGTGGTGGTGGCCAACGTCCTGCACCACTTCTCGACCGACCGGGCGACCGAGCTGCTCGCCCGGGCGGGCAGCGCGCTGCGGCCCGGCGGGCGGCTGGTGGCGATCGCGATCAGCACCGGCGACGCCGCACCGCACCGCGACCCGGTGCCGCACCTGTTCTCCGCGCTGATGCTCGCCTGGACCTCCGAGGGGCAGGTGCACCCGCTCTCCGCGTACGAGGACATGGTCGTGGCGGCCGGCTTCACCCGGCCCAAGCTCCACACCCTGCCGCACAACCCGCTGCGGGTGCTCATCGCCGAACGTCTCTGAGGAGCGCCATGGAGATCGTCGGACGCGGGTTCCTGGCCGGCAGCCTTCGGCCGCTGGCCGCCGCCCATCCGGACACGGTGGTCTTCGCGGCCGGCGTGTCCAGCGGACACAGCACCTCCGACCCGGAGTTCGCCCGGGAGGCCGAGCTGCTCTACCGGGTGCTCGCCCGCTGCGAGCGGGACGGCCGGCAGCTGGTCTACTTCTCCACCTGCGCCAGCGGCATGTACGGCGCGGGCAGCCGGGACAGCCGGGAGGACCGGCCGGTCTTCCCCAACTCACCCTACGGGCGGCACAAGTTGGCGATGGAGGGGGTGCTGCGCGCCTCCGGCGTCGACGCCCTGGTGCTGCGGCTCGCCTACACCGTGGGCCGGACCCAGCGCAGCCACCAGCTGATGCCGTCCCTGGTCGCCCAGGTCCGCTCGGGGTCGGTGCGGGTGCACCGCGGCGCCCGGCGCGACGTGGTGCACGTCCGGGACGTGGTCACGGTGATCGACGCCCTGCTGGCCAAGGGCGTCTCCCGCGAGGTGGTCAACGTCGCCTCGGGGTACGCCGTACCGATCGAGGAGATCATCGCCCACCTGGAGTCCCGGCTCGGCACCGCCGCCGTGCACGAGACCGTGGACGTCACCGACGACCACTCGGTCTCCAACGAGAAGCTGCTCGGCCTGCTGCCCGCCGAGGCCCGACCCCCTTTCGGCCCCGACTACTTCCGGACCGTGGTCGACCGCTTCCTGGACACCCCCTCCTCCGCCCCGCCCCTCCCCCGCCAACGGAAAGGCACGACATGACCGTCCTCGCCCAGACCTCGGGACCGGCCTCGGTGGCGCGCGCGCTGCTGCGGCTGAACACCTCCTACTTCCAGGCGAAGGTGCTGCAGAGCGCCGTGGAGCTCGACCTGTTCGGGCTCCTCGCCGAGCAACCCGCCACCGCCGGGCAGCTGTTCACCCGGCTCGGCCTGCGCCCCCGGCCCGGCGCCGACTTCCTGGACGCCCTGGTCGGCCTCGGTCTGCTGGAGCGCCGGGACGGCCGGTACGCCAACCACCCGGAGGCGGCCGAGTTCCTGGTCCCCGGCAGCCCGCGCTACCTCGGCGGCTCGATCGCCCAGCACTCCCGGCTGCACTTCCGCTCCTGGGCCTCGCTCACCGACGTGCTGCGCACCGAACCCGCCAAGGTGCAGCGGGACTTCCGCAAGGACTTCGAGAACCTCGACGGCGTGCGCGGGCTGATGGCGCACATGGACGCCTTCAACAGCTTCGTCGCCGACGAGCTGGACCGCTGCGTGGACTGGTCCCGGTACAGCACCTTCGTCGACGTCGGCGGGGCCCGCGGCAACGTGGCCGCCCACCTGGTGCGGGTCCACCCGCACCTGACCGGTGCGGTGTTCGACCTGCCGCCGGTGGAGCCGCTGTTCGACGAGCACATGGCGGCACTCGGCACCACCGGTCAAGTCCGTTTCGCGGGTGGGGACTTCTTCGCCGACACCGCCCCCGCCTCCGACGTGGCCGTCCTCGGACACGTCCTGCACGACTGGCCGCCCGCCGCCCGGGCCGAGCTGCTCAAGCGGGTCTTCGACGCGGTGAACCCGGGTGGCATCGTGGTCGTCTACGACGCGATGCTCGACGACGACCGCACCGACCCGGTCTCCCTGCTGCAGAGCCTGAACTGCGGGATCATGCGCGACGGCGGCTCCGAGTACACGGTCGCGGAGTGCCGCGGCTACGCCGAGGACGCCGGCTTCACCTTCGTGTCGGCCGACCCGGTCGACTCCCTGACCGGAGACCGCGTGCTGATCGCGGCCAAGCCCTCCTGACCTCACGGAGTCGCTGTGCGCGTCCTGTTCACGACGGCGGCCTGGCCGTCGCACTACATGTTCATGGCCCCGCTCGCCTGGGCCTTCCGCGCCGCCGGCCACGAGGTCCGGGTGGCCGCCCAGCCGCACGTGGTGGAGACCGTGCTGGCCTCCGGACTGACCGCCGTCCCGGTCGGGCCCGACCTCGACTTCGCCGCGCTGCACCGCAGGTTCGTGGCGGAGACCGATCCCGCGCTGTACCGGACCAGGGACGCGATCATCACGATCTTCCACCGGGTGGCCGAGATGATGGCACCCGACCTGGTCGCGCACGCCGAGGCGTGGCGGCCCGACCTGATCGTCCGTGACCCGGTCGCGTTCGCCGCCTCGGTGGCCGGCCAGGTGGTGGGCGCCCCGGTGGTCCGGCACGCCTGGGGTCCCGACCTGTACGGCACCGACCCCGGCAAGTGGCTGGCCCACCACGTCCTGGAGCGGCTCGGTCCGACCTACGCGCTGTACGGCGTCGAGGCGCCGGAGACCTTCGACCGGTTCGCGGTCGACCCGACCCCGCCCGCGCTGCGGATCGACGCGCCGGGGCAGTCGGTGCCGATGGCCTACGTGCCGTACAACGGCCCCGGCGTGGTGCCGTCCTGGGTGCTGGAGCCGCCGGACCGGCCCCGGGTCTGCATCACCTGGGGCACCTTCACCTCCACCGCGACCGACCAGCCCGAGATGTTCCTGGTCCCGAAGATCCTCGACGCGCTGGCCGAGCTGGAGGTGGAACCGGTGCTGGCGGTCACCGCCGCCGAGCGCGCCCTGCTCGGCGGGCACCGGCCCGGGGTCCGGATCGTCCAGGACCTGCCGATCCACACCGTGCTGCCGAGCTGCTCGGCGGTGGTCCACCACGGCGGTGCCACCACCGTGCTCTCCGCGGCCCGGTTCGGCGTCCCGCAGCTGACCATGCCGCACCTCTTCGAACAGCGGCTCAACTCCGACCTGTTGGAGGCGGCCGGCGCCTGCGTCCAGCTGACCGCCGGACAGGCCGGGGTGCCGGCGATCCGGGCCGCGGTGGCCGAGCTGATCCGGCCCGACGCCCCGCAGGCCGCCGCCTCGCGGGCGCTGCGCGAGCAGATCCTCGCCATGCCGCCGCTGGCCTCGGCGGTCGACCGGATCGAGTCCTGGCTGCGCGGCGGCGCCGCCGCGGACCTCGACGGCTGAGGGAGGCCCGATGGAGTACGACGTCGTGGTCGCCGGCGGCGGGCCGGTCGGCCTGCTGCTCGCGGCGGAGCTGCGCCTGGCCGGGGTCCGGGTCCTGGTGGCCGAACGGCTGACCGAGCCGGCCGGCCACGACCGTGCGGGGGTGCTGCACACCCGCACGGTCGAGTACCTGGACATCCGGGGCCTGCTGGAGCGCTTCAAGGACGGCATGGCGACCGTCTCGGGCCTGCCGTTCGGCGGCATCTTCAGCCGGGGCCTGGACCACACGCTGGCCCTGACCCGGCATCAGTACAGCCTGCTGGTACCGCAGTCACGGACCGAGCAGCTGCTCGCCGAGCACGCCACCGCGCTGGGCGTCGAGGTCCGGCGCGGCCACGAGCTCACCGCGCTGGCCCAGGACCCGGACGGGGTGACCGTGACCCTGGCCGGGCCGGCCGGCGAACACCGGGTCCGGGCCCGCTACCTGGTCGGCTGCGACGGCGGGCGCAGCACGGTGCGCCGGCTCGCCGGCATCGGCTTCCCGGGGTTCGCGCCCACGGTGAGCGCCCTGATCGGCTACGTCACGCTCGCCGAACGGGACCTGCCGAAACGCTGGCTGCGCACCGCGAACGGGGTGGTGGTGCTCGCCTTCCCCCCGGAGGGCGGCACCGGCCGGGTGGTGGTCATCGAGTACGGCCGACCGCACCCGCCGGCCCACCACCCGGTCGACCTGGCGGAGTTGCGGGCCGCCACGCACCGCGTCTACGGCCGGGAACTCGACCTGGTGGAGCCGGTGCAGTGGATGTCCCGGTTCAGCGACGCCACCCGGCTCGTCGAGAGCTACCGGTCCGGCCGGGTGCTGCTGGCCGGCGACGCCGCCCACATCCACTTCCCGATCGGCGGCCAGGGCCTCAACACCGGCGTCCACGACGCCGTCAACCTGGGCTGGAAGCTGGCGGCCGAGATCCACGGCTGGGCCCCGCCCGGCCTGCTGGACAGCTACCACCGGGAACGGCACCCGGCGGTCGAGCGGATGCTGCTGTACACCCGGGCCCAGCTCGCGCTGATGAACCCGGACGAGCACCACGTCACCGCGCTGCGGCAGGTGTTCGAGGAGCTGCTGCACCTGCCGGACACCAACCGGCAGCTGACCGAGGCGCTCAACGGACTCGACCTGCGCTACGGCGAACCGGACGGCGGCACCGAACGGCACCCGCTGGACGGCAGGTTCGCCCCCGACCTCGACCTGAAGGCCGACGGGGTGCCCACCCGGATCGCCGAACTGCTGCACCGGGGACGAGGGTTGCTGGTCGACCTGACCCCGGACGGCACCCCGGCCCGGGCCGCCGCACGCTGGCGCGACCGGATCGACGTCACCACCGCCGAAGCGCCGCAGGGCGCACCCGCCGCCGCCCTGCTGATCCGGCCGGACGGCCACGTCGCCTGGGCCGCCGGGCCCGAACCGGCCGCTCCGGCCGACGGCTTGGCAACGGCCCTGAACCGGTGGTTCGGACCACCGGACTGGAGGTAACACGGCATGGAGCACCGATATCTCGGCCGCAGCGGACTGCGGATCAGCGAGGTGGTCTTCGGCAACCTGCTCTACCCGCAGGACAGCACACCCGACGAGAGCGTGCTCGCCTGCCTGCGGGCGGCCCTGGACAGCGGGATCACCACCTTCGACACCGCGGACATCTACGGCCTCGGCCGGTCCGAGGAGTTGCTCGGCCGGGCGCTGGCCGGCGTGGCCCGGGACGGGGTGGTGGTCTGCACCAAGGTCTTCTTCCCGACCGGCACCGGACCGAACGGCTCCGGCCTGTCCCGCAAGCACGTCCGCGAGGCACTGCACGCCTCGCTGCGCCGGCTCGGCACCGACTACGTCGATCTCTACACGGCGCACCGCTACGACCCGAACACACCGCTGGAGGAGACCATGTCCGCCTTCGCGGACCTGGTCAGGGCGGGCCGGGTGCTCTACCTCGGGGTCTCCGAGTGGACCGCCCCGCAGATCACCGAAGCGGCCCGGCTGGCACGCGAGTTGAACGTCCAGCTGGTCTACAACATGCCGCAGTACTCGGCGCTCTGGCGGGAGCCGGAGGCGGAGGTGGTGCCGGCCTGTGAGCAGTTGGGGATCAGTCAGGTGCCGTACTTCACCCTCGCCCAGGGCGTGCTGACCGGGAAGTACCGCGCCGGCGCGCCGGCGCCGGAGGGGTCCCGGGGGTCCGCCGAACTGGTCGGCGGGCGGGCCAGGTTCATGCGGCGACTGCTGACCGAGCAGGTGCTCGGCCGGGTCGCCCTGCTGGAGCCGGTGGCGGCCGAGGCGGGCCTGACGCTGTCCCAGCTGGCGGTCGCCTGGGTGCTGCACCGCCCGAACGTGGCGGGGGCGGTGATCGGCGCCTCCCGGCCGGAGCAGGTCAGGGAGAACGCCGCCGCGTCCGGGGCGAAGCTCGACCCGGCGACCATGGCCAGGATCGACGAGGTCCTCGGCCCGGTGCTCGACGACGGAGGCTCGGATGGCTGAGCAGCACCGGCTGCTGCCCCCGGCCGGGCGCACCGGGCGCGGCGCTCCGTCCCGCTACGCGGCCGAGCTGTTCGGCGGGCTGCGCCGCTGGCCGGGCCGGACCGCGCTGGTGGACGGCGAACGGCGGGTGGGATTCGGCGAGTTGCTGGAGCAGAGCAGCCGGATCGCCCGGGCCCTGGAGGACCAGGGGATGACCCACCGCGAGGGGGTGGTCTGCCTGGCCGGCAACTCCCCCGAGCACGTCGCCCTCCGGCTGGCCGCCCACCTGCTGGGCTGCCGGTTCGTCCCGCTGCACGCGGGCGACCCGGCGGACGTCGCGGCGGTCCGCGCGGTGGCCGCCGAGCAGCGGCCGGCCGTCTTCGTGGTCGACCGGTGGGGCGCCCGGGCGCTGGGCCGGCCGGAACCTGGGGTGTTCTCGCTCGGCGTGCCGGGCTTCGGCACCGACCTGTCGGCCCTGGCCGACCGGATGCCGGGCGGGACGATGCGGCCGCAGGCCCGGGAGCAGGACGTCGCCCTGGTGGCGTACTCCCGGGGCACCACCGGACGGCGCCGGGGCGCGGTGCACCGGTTCACCGCGATGAACGTCACCTGGCGGCGCCCGCACGAGGGCGAACTCGGCGACTTCCCGGCCGGGATCACCACCCTGGCGGTCAGCCCGCTGGCGGGCAACGGCGGCGAGGTCGCGCTGATGCTGATGCGGGCGGGCTGCACGGTGCGGCTGATGAACGGCTTCGACGCCGGACGGGTGCTGGCCACCGTGGCGGCGGAGCGGATCACCAGCACGTACCTGCCGGCCCGTCAGTTCACCGAGCTGGTCGCCCATCCGGACCTGGACCGCACCGACCTGTCCAGCCTGCGCTACCTGCCGTACGGGAACGGTCCGGTCCCGGCCGCCGTGGTGCGCCGCGCGGTGGCGGCCTTCGGGCCGATCCTGTCGCAGAACTACGTGAGCAGCGAGATCCGCGCGATCAGCCTGCTGCGGCCCGAGGACCACCGCGCGGCGGCCGGGCCCAGGCCCGAGCTGCTCGGCTCGGTCGGGCAGCCGCTGCCGGCCGTCGACGTACGGGTGTGCGGCCCGGACGGCGAGCGGCGGCCGGTGGGCGGCGTCGGCGAGATCCGGCTGCGCGCCCCGCACCTGATGAGCGGGTACTGGCGCGATCCCGCCGCCACCGGGCGGGTGCTGGCCGGGGGTTGGCTGCGGACCGGGGACCTGGGCCGGGTCGACCGCGAGGGGTACCTCTACCTGGCGGGCCGGCTGCCCGGCTGACGGGTCGTCGACCGCGAAGGGCCCGGGGAGCCTGACGGCTCCCCGGGCCCTTCCGTGCGGTGGCGGTCAGGCGTTCTCGCGGGCGAAGGTGCGGGTGCCGACCAGGACGCAGACCCCGGCCAGCGCGACCGAGACCAGCGTGCCCTCCAGCACGGTCGCGGTGGCGTAGTGACCGGCGAACAGGTCGCGGATCGCCTCCACCACGTACCGCAGCGGGTTCAGCCGGGAGATGACGTCCAGCCAGGTCGGGGCCAGGCTCATCGGCAGCAGGATGCCGGCCAGCAGCATGATCGGCAGGGCCGCCGAGGTGAGCAGCGGGGCGAACTGGTCCTCGGACTTCAGGGCCACGCCCAGGGCGAGCGAGAGCGAGGCCAGCGCGACGCCCAGCAGGACCACCAGCACCACGGCGGCCAGGATGCCCGGCAGCACGGCGCGCAGGCCGAGCAGGAAGCCGACCGCGACGATGATCACCGACTGGGTGAGCAGGATCGCCACCTCGCGCCCGACCCGCCCCATCAGCAGGGCGAACCGGCTGACCGGGGTGACCCGCAGCCGCTCGATCACGCCGGAGCGGACGTCCGAGATGATCCCGAAGCCGCAGAACCCGGCGCCGAACAGCGCCAGGTAGACCAGCACGCCCGGCACGAAGGTCTGCCAGGTGTCGCCGTCCCCGCCCATGCCGCCGACCTTGGTCAGCAGCGGGCCGAAGAGCAGCAGGTAGAGGACGGGTTGGACCAGGCCGAGGATGATGGTGATCTTGTTCCGGAAGGTGAAGCGGACCTGGTTGTCGAAGACCAGCAGGGTGTCACGGAGTGTCTGCATGTCGACCTCTGTTCAGACGGCGCCGGCGGTGGCGGCAGCGGGTTCCTCGGAGCGGCCGGTGAGGGTGAGGAAGACGTCGTCCAGGGTCGGACGGTCCACCTGCACGGACACCGGCTCGACTTGGCGCGCCTCCAGCGCGCGGAGCAGGTCGATCATGGTGCGACTGCTGTGCTCGGTCCGGAACCGGAGCGTGTCCCCGGTGGTGACCAGCCCGTACGGACCGGCCAGCCCCTCGACCACGGCGGCCGCCTCCCGGGCGCTGCCGGGCGCGACCTCGATGGTGACCGCGTCGCCCGCGACCCGCCGCTTGAGCTCCTCGGGGCTGTCCTCGACCAGGATGGTGCCGCTGTCCATGATGAGGATCCGGTCGCAGAGCGCGTCGGCCTCGTCCAGGTAGTGGGTGCTCAGGAAGACCGTGGCCCCGAGTTCGTCGCGCAGCCGGCGGATGTGCTCCCACAGCTGGCTGCGGCTGGTCGGGTCGAGGCCGGTGCTGGGCTCGTCCAGGAAGATCAGCGGCGGTCGGTGCACCAGCCCGAGGGCGATGTCGAGCCGCCGCCGCTGGCCGCCGGAGAGGCTGCCGACCACTCGGTCGGTCAGGCCCTCCAGGCCCAACTGGGCTGCTAGCGAAGCGATCTGGGTCTGCGCGGCGGCCTTGGACATGCCGTACAGCCGGGCCTGCAGCATCAGCTCGTTGGCGACCAGCTCGGCCGGGTTGGCGCCGCCGCCCTGGGCGACGTAGCCGATCCGGCGGCGGACGCCGACCGGGTCGGCGAGCAGGTCGGCACCGGCCACCACGGCGGTGCCGGCGGTCGGGCGCAGCAGGGTGGTGAGCATCCGCAGGGTGGTGGTCTTGCCGGCGCCGTTCGGGCCGAGGAAGCCGACGATCTCACCGGCGGTAACCGTGAAGTCCACCCCGCGCACCGCGTTCACCTCCCCGTGCGGGGTCTGGAACGTCCGGGCCAGCCCGTGGACTTCGATCATGTTCATGTGTGGACCTCCATGGTCGGATCGTCGGTCTCGTCGGCTGCTCCGGAGTCGTCGACAGCTGGGCCGTCGGCTCTGTCGACCGGACGAGGCCCGGAACCGTCGGCGACGACCTGCTCAATCACGCGGTCGAGGTCGTCCTGCCAGGCCAGCTCGGCGTCCAGCTGGATCACCCGGCGGCGGAACATCGCCGCGTCCAGCGGTCCGATCGCGCCGGACCTGAGCAGGGCCTCACCCTCCGCCGCGATGCCGTCGCGCATCCCGCGGATCGCCTCGCGGCGGCGCTTGAGCAGACCGAGCAGGGTGGGCAGGTCGTCGGTCCGGGTGAACAGCAGCGCGACCCCGAACGGGTCGGTGCCGTGGTGCACCTCGGTGACCGCCTCCTCGCGCAGCCCGCGCAGCTCCGTCTCGCCCTGGTCGGTGATGCGGTAGACGGTCCTGGCCGGGCGGCGGCCGACCTGCTCGGTGCGGACGGATTCGACCTGTCCGGTCTCGTCCATCGTCCGGAGCTCACGGTAGAGGGCGCCGACGCTGACGCCGCCCCAACTGCTGACGCTCGTCACCTCGGCGATGCGGCGGATTTCGTGGCCGTGCATCGGACCACTGTTCTGCAGCGTCCCGAGAACCATGAGTCGAGTTAGATTCACGGCTTTAGTATCGTGAGAGTAGTATCGCGAGTCAAGTTCATCGGACGGCAGCGGAGGAGCAGCAGTGAGCCACCCGGACCACGTCCCCGGCGGGGATGTCATCGAGATCGTCGGCGCCCGGACGCACAACCTCAAGGACGTCAGCGTCACCTTCCCGAAGAACAAGATCGTCGCGTTCACCGGCGTGAGCGGCAGCGGGAAGACCTCGCTGGCCATCGACACCGTGCACGCCGAGGCCCAGCTGCGGTACCTGAACGGCATCTCGCCGTTCTTCCGGCAGTTCATCTCCCCCAAGGACCGGCCGCAGGTGGACCGGATCAGCGGGCTCGGCGTCACCCTCGCGGTCGACCAGCGCCGGCTGAACCGCAGCCCCCGCTCCACCCTGGGCAGCATCAGCGGGCTGAACGACTTCCTCGGACTGCTGTTCGCCCGGCTGCCCGCGCTCGGCCCGCTCGCCCTCGAACACCCCGAGCTGCGCAACCTGACCAGCGCCTACTTCGACCGGTACAGCATGGAGGGCCGCTGCAAGCGGTGCGCCGGGATGGGCCACACCGACAGCGCCGAGCCGGACCGGATCATCACCCGGCCCGACCTCCCGCTGTTCGGCGGCGCGGGCGCCTGGCTCGAACGCACCAACTCCGGCGAGCACCTGGCACTCCCCACCCTCGCCGCCCTGCACGGCGCCGACCTCGACCTGCCCTGGCGCGAGCTCCCCGAATCCTTCCGGACCGCCGTGCTGCACGGCACGGACGGCGAGCCGGTCTCCTTCAAGATCACCAGCAGGCACAAGAAGTCCGGCACCGAGACGGTGATCGAGCGCGCCGTCCCGCTGATCGGCGCGGTGGCGGAGGTCACCCGGCTGCACGAGGCGTCCGGCACCGACACCGCGCGCGAAACCTACGCCCGCTTCATGGTCCGGGTCCCCTGCCCCGCCTGTCACGGCACCGGCTTCGGCGAGACCGCCCGCACCCTCGAACTCGGCGGCCTCACCTACCCGGAGGTGATCAAGCTGCCGGTGGAGGACCTGCGCAGCTGGGTGGACGGCGTCGACGCCACCCTCACCCCGATGCAGCGCGAGGTCGCCGTCCACGTGCTGCCGGACCTCGCCCGCCGGGTCCGGCTGATGGTCGAACTCGGCCTGGGCCACCTGACGGTGACCCGGACGGCCCCCTCACTGTCCGGCGGCGAGCTCCAACGCGCCCGGGTCACGGCGCAGTTGAACATGGATCTGACCGGCATCATCTTCGTCCTGGACGAGCCCAGCGCCGGCCTGCACCCGGCCGACAAGCACCCGCTGCGGGAGATCCTGACCGATCTGCGGGACGCCGGGAACACCGTCCTGCTGGTCGAGCACGACCCCGAACTCATCGCGCTGGCGGACTGGGTGGTGGACCTCGGCCCCGGCGGCGGCCGCCGGGGCGGCACCCTGGTCGCCTCGGTGCCGACCGCCGAGCTGAGCAGCCACCCGGACTCGGTGACCGGCGCCTACCTGGCCGGCCGCGGCCCCCGGGTGCACCGCCCCGAGCGGTCCGACCCGCGCACGGCCGCCCGCCTGAGCCTGCTCGGCGTCGACGTGCACAACGTGCAACTGGACCGGGTGGACATCCCGTTGAACACCCTGACCTGCATCACCGGGGTCAGCGGCAGCGGCAAGAGCAGCCTGCTGCACGAGGCGCTGGGCCGGGGCCTGGACTCCGTCCTGCGCGGCGAACGCCCCGCCGCGATGGCCGGCGTCGAGGGGGCCGGCCGGCTCGACTGGGTGACCGTGGTCGACCAGGACCCGATCGGCCGCACTCCCCGCTCCAACCCCGCCACGTACACCAAGGCGTTCGACATCATCCGCAAGCTCTTCGCGGCCACCCCGCGCGCCAAGGCACTCGGTCTGGGGGCCGGGGCGTTCTCGTTCAACTCCCCCGGCGGCCGCTGCGAGACCTGCACCGGCTACGGGCGGCGGCAGGTGGACCTGCACTTCATGCCCGACATGTGGGTGGAGTGCGACGTCTGCGAGGGCCGCAGGTTCACCCCCGAGGTGCTCGGCGTGACCTACCGGGGCAAGGCGGTGGACCAGATCCTGGCGATGACCGTGGACGAGGCCGCCGACCTGCTCACCGAGCCCGCCGGGCTGGCCGCGACCCTGCGCGCGATCCAGCGGGCCGGTCTCGGTTACCTCCAACTCGGCCAGAGCGGAACCGAGTTGTCCGGAGGTGAGGCGCAGCGGCTGAAGCTGGCGAACGCGATCCTGCTCGGCACCGGCGGCCGCGGCCGCGGCCTGGTGCTGCTGGACGAGCCCGTCACCGGGCTGCACCCCTCGGACGTGCAGCGGATGGTGGACGCCTTCGACATCCTGCTGGCGAGCGGCAACTCGGTCGTCATCGCCGAGCACGACCTGCACGTCGCGGCCTGCTCCGACTGGGTCATCGACATGGGCCCGGGCGCGGGCCACCGCGGCGGCCGGGTGGTCGGCCAGGGCACCCCGGCCGAGATCGCCGCCGGTCCGGGGGTGACCGGCGCGTACCTGCGCCGGGTGCTCCCGGTCTGACCGGGCGGGCGGCCGCTCGTCCAGCACACTTCAACCGTTTGTCGAGTCGCGTTGGGAACGATCCCGATCACAGGGACCGCCCCGGGCACGGGGCGGTCCGGCTCGGGGCCACCGCCCGACCGGCCGGCGGGTCCGCGTCATCGACAGGAGTTGAGGAGCCATCATGTCTGCCACGTCCCGATGCCGTATCTGCGGCGGCGCCCTCCACGAGTTCTTCGACTTCGGCCGACAGCCCCTGGCCGACGCGTTCGTCGACCCGGGCGGCGGCACCGAGGAGTTCTTCCACCGGCTGGCGGTCGCGATCTGCGACGCCTGCACGATGGTCCAGTTGCTGGAGGACGTCCCGCGCGAGCGGATGTTCCGGACCGACTACCCGTACCACTCGTCCGGCTCCACGGTGATGCAGGAGCACTTCCGGGCCACCGCCCGGCACTTCCTGGACACCGAGCTGAGTGAACCCGACGCGTTCCTGGTCGAGTTCGGCAGCAACGACGGCATCATGCTCGACACGGTGCACCGGGCCGGCCGCCGCCATCTCGGTGTCGAGCCGTGCACGGGCGTGGCGGAGGCCGCCGCCGCGAAGGGCATCCGGGTCCGCAACGCGTTCTTCGAGGAGTCCTCGGCGGCGGAGATCGCCGCCCAGGACGGCCCGGCCCAGGTGATCTACGCCGCCAACACCTTCTCGCACATCTCCTACGTCGACTCGATCTTCCGGGGCGTCGACGCGCTGCTCGCCCCGGACGGGGTCTTCGTCTTCGAGGACCCCTACCTGGCGGACATCGTCGAACAGACCTCCTTCGACCAGATCTACGACGAGCACTTCTACTTCTTCACCGTCCGCTCCGTGCAGGCGATGGCGACCCACTACGGCTTCGAACTGGTCGACGTGGAGCACCTGACCGTGCACGGCGGCGAGATCCGCTACACCGTCGCGCGGCGCGGCGCCCGGGTGCCCACGCCGGCGGTCGGCCTGTTCCTGGAGCGGGAGAAGGCGGCCCGGATCACCGAGCGGGACACCCTGGCCCGGTTCGCGGCCGCCGTCGACCGGGTGCGCGACGACCTGCGCGCGGTGCTCGAGCGCTGCCGGGCCGAGGGCGCCACGGTCGCCGGGTACGGTGCCACCGCGAAGAGCGCCACCCTCACCAACTACTGCGGCATCGGCCCCGAGCTGGTCTCGTACATCGCCGACAGCACCCCGGCCAAGCAGGGCAAGCTCAGCCCCGGGTCGCACCTCCCGGTGCGCACGCCGGAGGAGTTCGCCGCCGACTACCCGGACTACGCCGTGCTGTTCGCCTGGAACCACGCCGAGGAGATCATGGCCAAGGAGGAGGGATTCCGGCGCGCGGGCGGGCGGTGGATCGTCTACGTGCCCGAGGTGCGGATCATCTGACCGGCGCCCCGGCACGGAACGGGCCGGCCCCGCTGGGGCCGGCCCGTTCCGTGCGGCTCACCCCCGGTCGGCGAGATCGGCCGCCAACTCGGCCAGGGACTCCGCGAGTTCGCGCCGGGGGTGCCAACCGGTGGCGGCCCGGAAGGCCGAGGCGTCGACGACCGTACCGGCCGCGTCGGCCGCCGTCGCCGCCTCGGGCGGCTCCACCGAGTCGACCGGGACCGGTGGCCGGCCGGTGCGGGCCGCGACGGCCCGGGCGATCGCCGTGAAGAGCTCCCGGACCTGGACCGGCCGCCCGGTGCCCACCGTCCAGTGCCGGCCGGAGAGTCGGGCACCGTGGTCGAGGCAGGCCGTGAACGCGGCGGCCGCGTCGGCGACGTGCAACAGGTCCCGGACCACGCCGCCGGTGCCCCAGACCGTCAGCGGCTGCCCTGCCAGGGCGCGCCGCACCATCGCGGCCACCACCCCGTTGCCCTCGGGGCCGGGGCCGCGGCCGTACACGGTGGGCAGGCGCAGCGACACCCCGCGCAGCATCCCCTCGGCGGTAGCCGCCATCAACTCCCGTTCGGCGGACAGCTTCTGCCGGGCGTAGACGGTGGTCGGCCGGTCCGGTCCGGTGCCGTCGACCAGCCCGGCCCGGCCCGCCTGGGAGGCCGAGCCGGCCAGCACCAGCAGCGGGGCCGGCCGGCCGGTCCCGCGCAGCGCACCCGCGATCTCCCGCACCAGGCCGGCGCCCAACCGCTCGCCACGCTGCTCCCCGGCCTGCTCCACAGCCCGCCAGCCGACCGCCCGGTCGAGCTCGGCGACCAGGTGCACGACCGCGTCGGCACCCGCCACCGCCTCGGCGGCCGCCCCGGGCGCGGCCAGGTCGGCGAGCACGCTCTCGCAGTCCGCGACCGGCTCCCCGGGCAGCACCGGGGCCCGCCGGGCCACCAGGCGCAACCGGACCGGCCGCCGGGCGAGTTCCGCCACGACGGCCGATCCGAGATAGCCCGAGGCCCCGAGGACGACGACCAGCGGTGCGCGGCCGTCGCCGGGGGCCGCCGTCACGACCCGCCGGCCGCGAGCTCGCACAGCGTTTCGGCCACCTCGCGCGGGGTGGGCTGGGCCAGGATCTCCGCCCGCAGCCGCCGGGCGGCCTCGGCGTACGAGCCCTCCCCGAGCACGGCCTCGGCGGCGGCCCGGACCTCGGCCGCCGAGGTCCGCCCGGTGGGCAGCACGCGTGCGGCGCCGGAGCCGGCCAGCACCTCGGCATCGCTGATCTGGTTGGGCAGTTGCGGCAGCAGCAGCTGCGGCACGCCGTGGTGGGCGGCGGTCAGCGCGGTCATGAAGCCACCCTGGTGGACCAGCAGGGCGCAGCCGGGCAGCAGCACGTGCAGCGGCAGGTTCTCCAGCACCCGGACACCGGGCGGCGGGGTGCCCAGCCGCTCCCGCTCCTCGGCGGTGACGGCGACCACGATCTCCGCGTCGAGCCCCGCCAGCCCGGCCAGCGCCTCGGCCAGCGGGGTGCCGCCGCCGTCCAGCACGCCGGTGGTGGAGGTGCCCCAGGTCAGCGCGATCCGCGGCCGGTCGCCGGGCCGGTCGGCCCAGTCGGGCACCGTGCCGGGGCCGTTGTAGGGCGGCCAGCGCAGCTGGAGCCGGGTGGGTGCGGGCGGTGCCTGCAGGCTGGGCGGGCACGGTGAGACGGTGCGGTGCGCCGGGTCCGTCCCGCGCAGGTCCAGGCCGTGGCGCCGGTACGGCTCCCAGTAGCCGGGCAGGATGTCGAGCAGCTTCTCGCCGCCCTCGGAGCCGAGGATGTCCGGCCCCCAGAGGTGGCGGATGCCGGGCACGCCGAGGACGTGTGCGGCCACCAGTCCGGCCGGGGCCATGGTGTCGCCGATCACCAGGTCGGGGCGCCAGGCGCGGGCGAAGGCCACCGTGTCGTCGAGCGCCGCGCCGGTGGCCTCGGCCCAGGCCCCGAACAGCCCGCCGTCGTCGGCCTCGGCCGCCGCGCGGATGTCCTCGGCGGTGCCCGGGGTCCCGTCGGCCCGCTCCTGCGGCAGCGTCCGGCGACGCACCGCCAGGTAGTCGACATCCGGACCGACCGGGACCATCGGCATGCCGGAGCGGACGACCGCCGGCCGCATGGAGGGCTGGGCGGCGACCCGGATCTCGTGGCCGGCCGCCCGCAGCGCCCAGGCCAGCGGCACCATCGCCATGTAGTGGGTGGGCCAGCCCGAGGCGGTCACCAGGACGCGAAGTTCGGTCATTTCTCCACCAGTTGGTTCGCTCGGTCCGCCTGGTCGGCGCGCGGGTGCGGCGCGTCGTGCGAGGCGGTGGTGATCGGCAGGGGCGGGACGTCGCGCGGGCGCAGCAGCCGGACCATCGGACGTTCCACCAGCCGGTACAGCAGCCAGGCGGCGGTCAGCGCGAGCACGAACTGGGCCGCGAACGACAGCAGTCCGACCCACCAGGACAGCACCGGCAGCGGCACGGGCAGCAGGTCGGCCTCCACCCCCGCGTTCCACAGGCGGCTGAACAGCTCCTCCTGCACCAGCAGATGGGTCAGGTAGAAGGACAGCGAGAGCTCGCCGAACCAGACCAGCGGCCGCCAGCGCAGCGGCGACCAGGAGTTGGCGACGTCGGCACGGCTCAGCGCGGCGATCAGCAGCGCGAACGGGACCACCATGCCGGCCCCCAGCTGCAGGTAGCCGGGCAGGTACAGGTTGACGCCCCATCCGACGGCCGTCAGCAGCAGCGCGACGGCCACCCCGGGCCCGCGCCAGGCTCCCCGGCGCACCAGCAGGGCGACCGCGATGCCGATCACGAACTCCGCCATCCGCATCGGCGGGAAGACATAGGCGAACCAGTAGCCGATCGGGCCGCCGTAGTCCGCGGTCGCGACCATCTCCATCGGGTCGGGGTGGGTCAGCGCGAAGGTGTGCTCGACCACGTACGGCAGGCCGAAGGCGAGCGCGACCGAGACCCCGGCGGCGACGTACAGCTGCCAACTCCTCGCCCGGGCCAGCAGGAAGATCAGCACCGGGAAGCAGAGGTAGAAGAACGCCTCGCAGCTGAGCGACCAGTCCAGACCGGTCATGGTCAGGTAGTACCACTGGCTCGGCACCCAGTTCTGCACCAGGAGCAGGTGCGACAGGGTGACCTTCGCGCCGGGGGCGCCGTACCGGACCGCCACCAGGGCGAACGCGATCGCGACGGTGGCCAGGTGGACCGGGTAGACCTTGGCGATCCGCCGCCGGTAGAACGAGCGGGCGGTGTCGCCGGGCCGCGCGATGTAGGTCAGCACGAAGCCGCTGAGCAGGAAGAAACAGGAGACGGCGGGCCCGCCGGAACGGGAGAACAGGACGTGGAAGACGTTCTGCACGAAATCCGAGTCGAACGTCCCGCCGGCGAAACTGAAGGAGAGGAAGAAATGCGCACCGAAGACGGTCAGGGCGAGAATTCCGCGCAATCCGGTGAGCGACACCAGATGACCGGCGACCGGCCCCGGGGAAACGGTTGCGGCAGGCGGTGATTTTCTCATGAATGCCTCTCTCTGCTGAGATCTGGGACGTCAGGCCAGCTTTTCGAGTTCGGCGACCAGGTCGGCCGGGGCGGGCTGCTCCGCCATCTCGGCGGCCAGCTTCCGGGCGGCGTCCCGGTAACCGCCGTCGGCCAGCACGGCGGCGACCCGCTCGCGGATCGCCGCGACCGGGTCCGCCTCCCGGTCGAGCTCGCCGTAGGTGAGGTGGACGCCCGCGCCGGTGGCGGCCTGGCGCTCGGCGTTCAGGGTCGGCTCGGGCCGGCGGGTGACGGTCACCTGCGGCACCCCGGCCCGGGCGGCGGTGAGCGTGGTGCCGGCCCCGCCGTGGTGGACCACCGCCGCGCAGCTGGGCATCAGCAGGTGCAGCGGCAGCGACTCCACCGTCCGCACCGAGGGCGGCAGCGCACCGAGCAGCTCGCGCTGGTCGGCGGTGGTGGCCAGGACCACCTCGACCGGCAGTCCGGCGACCGCCTCGACCGCCTGCCGGAGCAGGTCGGTCATCGCGGAACCGAGCAGCTTGGCCGTGGTGGCGCCCCAGGTGATGCAGACCCGGGGCCGCTCCGGCGGGTCGAGCAGCCAGGACGGCATCGTGCCGGAGCCGTTGTAGGGGACGTACCGCTCGGTCCGGACGTCCGGCAGCGGGCCGAATCCCATGCTCGGCGGACACAGGTCGAACCAGGCGGCCGGCCGCAGCCGCACCTCGGCGCCGACCCGCTCGAACAGTTCGACGTAGCCGTCCTGCGGCTGGTCGCCGAAGCCCTTCATCTCCAGCTTCTGCAGGCCGGGACTGCCCCAGAGGTGGCTGACGTTCGGCACCCCGAGCGCGGCGGCGACCACCGGCCCGGCGTACGAGACGGCGTCGTGCACGACCAGGTCGGGCCGCCAGTGCCGGGCGAACGCCAGCAGGTCGTCCAGCATCCGGCCGGCCAGCGCGAACTGCCGCTGGCCGAGCGCCTCCAGCAGCTGCCGGCGCGGTGCGTCGAGCAGCCCGGGCTCGACCGGCCAGCGGGCCGGCCAGCGGTCGCGGTCGTGCCAGCCGGCCAGCTCGCGGTTGCGGGCGCTGCCACCGAGGTCCACCGCCGCGCCGACCTCCACCATCGGCAGTCCGGACCCGGTCACGGCCGCGGTCAGCGACGGCGCGCTGGCGACCCGTACCTCGTGGCCGGCCGAACGGACCGCCCATTCCAGCGGAACCATCGGGAAATGGTGGGAAGGTGAGGGGAAAGTCGTGAACAGCACGCGCATTTTCTGGACCCTCCGAATCCTGGGCCGATTCGGCCCGACCGCAGTTTCCCGCGCGCGGACCTGAGAACCGGTCGAGTTCGGCTCGACGTTGAATCAAGGAGCCGGTTCCGCCCTATTCCCACCGACCCGGCTCTGCCATGGTGGAGCGCATGAGGATTCTGCTCACCGCGGCACCGATGTACGGGCACGTCCTGCCGCTCGTCCCGATTTCCTGGGCACTCAGGTCGGCGGGCCACGAAGTCCTGCTGGCGGCGCCCGGGGAATTCGCCGAGGTGGCGGCCGAGGCGGGTCTGCCCGCGATCGCCACGGCCGGTCCGGTGTCGATGGGCGACCTGATCGGCTTCGAACGGGACGGCACGCCCGCCGCCCGGCCCGCCGACCCGGCGGGCCGGGTGCACCGCAGCGGCCGGGGCTTCGGACGGCTTGCCGCGCACGTGCTGGACCGGACCGTCCGGATCGCCGAGCGCTGGCGCCCCGACCTGGTGGTCAGCGAACCGACCGAGTACGCGGGCCGGTTGGCCGCCGGACTGCTCGACCTCCCCTGGGTGGAGCACGGTTGGGGGCTGCGCCTGCCGGACGGGTACGCCCGGGCGGCCGAGCAGGAACTCGCCCCCGAGCTCACCGCCCTGGGGCTGCCCGGCCTGCCGGCCCCGCGCCTGCGGCTCGACCCGTGCCCGCCCCGGCTGCAACTGCCCGGCCCGCCCGCCGGTCCGGTCCGGCGGATGCGCTACCTGCCGTACAACGGCCCGGCCCGGGTCCCGTCCTGGGTCCGACTGCCCAGGGAGCGTCCCCGGGTCTGCGTGACGCTGGGCAGCATGCCGCCGGCCGTCCGGTCCGGGCTGCTGGCGACGGTGCCGGCCGCCCTGCACGCGGCCGGCCTGGAGACGGTGCTGGCGACCGGGTCCGATCCGATCGAAGGACCGTTGCCGGACTCGGTGCGCGCCGTCGGCTGGCTCCCGCTGGACACCGTCCTGCCGGCCTGCGACCTGGTGGTGCACCACGGTGGTCCGGGCACCGCGATGACGGCCCTGGTGCACGGCCTGCCCCAGCTCGTCCTGCCGTTCCACCTCTCCGACACCGCCACCTACGCGCAGCGGCTGGCCGAGCTCGGCGCGGGCCGCCGGCTGCCCCCCGAGCGGGCCGAGGCAGCAGAAGTCGCCCACACCGTCCGGGAGTTGCTCGCCGATCCGGCGGCCAGGACGGCCGCCGCCGGGCTCGCCGCCGAGATCGCCGCGCTGCCCACCCCGGCGGAGCTCGTCCCGGCGCTGACCGCCCTGACCCGGAAGGAGACCCCGGTATGCGTGAACTAGCGGTGGCGGGAGCCTGGGAGGTCACGCTGCGACCGCATCAGGACGAGCGCGGCACCTTCGTGGAGCTGTACTCGACGGACCGGCCGATCGGGCCCGACCGGCCGCTGCCGATCGCACTGGCCGCGCTCTCGGTCTCCCGCCGGGGCGTCCTGCGCGGCGTCCACTACGTCGACACCCCGCCCGGGCAGGCCCGTTACGTCACCTGCGTGGCGGGCGAGGTACTGGACTTCGTGGTCGACCTCCGGGTCGGCTCGCCGACCTTCGGGCGGTGGGACTCCGTCCTGCTCGGCCCCGGCCACTGGCGGGCCGTGCAGCTGGCGCCGGGCCTCGGCCACGCCTTCACCGCGCTGACCGAGGACGCCACGGTGCTCTACCTCTGCTCCGCGCCGTACCGGCCGGAGCTGGAGCGGGCGGTCCACCCGCTCGACCCCGACCTGGCGCTGCCCTGGCCGGACACCCCGGGACGGCTGCTCTCCGAGCGCGACCGCACCGCCCCGACCCTCGCCGAGGCGCACCGGGCCGGGCTGCTCCCGCTCGCCCCCGCCGGACCGACCGACCCAGCCAGGAGGCGGACATGACGAGCACTCAGAACTCTCCGGAGGCCCGGGTGCTGATCGCGGGCGCCGGCCCGGTCGGCCTGCTCACCGCGCTCGAACTGGCCCGGCGCGGCGTTGCCGTCCGGCTGGTCGACGCGGCCGACGGGCCGGCCGTCACCAGCCGGGCGATGGCCACCCACGCCCGCTCGCTGGAGCAGTACGACCAGCAGGGCCTGCTGCCCGACCTGCTGCCGCGCGGCCGGGTGATCCAGCGCTTCACCATGCACCTGAACGGGCGCCGGCTGGCCGCCCTCGGACCGGACTACTCCCGGGTCCCGACCCGCCACCCGATGACCCTGATGATCGATCAGGCCGCCACCGAGGACGTGCTGCGCCAGGCCGTCGCCAAGCACGGCTTGGAGATCGAGTGGGGGGTGCGGCTGACCGGCTTCGAGCAGCGGGACGACGGCGTGACCGTCGAGCTGACCGGTCCGGCCGGGCCCGAACGGGCCGACGCGGGCTGGCTGGTGGGGTGCGACGGCGGGCACAGCACGGTCCGCCGACTGCTCGGGCTGCCGCTGATCGGCGACTCCACCGAGACCTGGCTGATCGCGGACGCCGAGATCGAGACCGAGCTGCCGCAGAACAGCATCCACTGGATCAAGGTCGGCAGCGGCACCGTGATGGCCATCCCCTTCCCGCAGGAGGGCAAGTGGCGGCTGCTGGACACCGCCGACACCTCCTACGCGGGCGATCCGGCGGACGTGGCCGAGCGCTTCGCCGCCAAGCTGCGCCGGGGGCTCGGCCGGCCCGTCACCGTGCACCGGCCCAGCTGGGTGTCGGTCTTCACCATCCAGCAGCGGATGGTGCCGGCCATGCGCAGCGGCCGCTGCCTGCTCGCCGGGGACGCCGCGCACGTGCACAGCCCCGCCTCCGGCCAGGGGCTCAACACCGGTCTCCAGGACGCGTACAACCTGGCCTGGAAGCTCGCCCTGGTCGAGCAGGGGCACGCCCACGACGCCCTGCTGGACAGCTACTCGGCCGAGCGGGTGCCGGTCGGCCGGGCGCTGCTCGGCTCGACCCGGAAGGCGACCCGGCTGGTGCAGCTGCGGAACTCCACCGCCGGCGCGGCCCTGCCGGTGGTGTTCGCCCTGGTCCGCGCCTTCGCCCCGCTGCGCGGCCGGATCGAACGGAAGATCATCGGCAGCATGTCCGCCCTGTCGCTGGAGTACCCGGACAGCCCGCTGACCCTCCCCGACCACCGGCCCGCCGGAGCCACCGGGCCCCGGGCCGGCAGCCGGCTCGGCCAGGTCACCACGGACCGGGCCGCCGGGCCCGGCTGGAGCGCCCTGCTCGACGAGCTGCGCGACCTGCGACCCAGTCTGCTGGTCGCGGCCGGCCAAGGCGGCGCGGTCCGCGCCGCCGGGGCGGCCCGGGCGGCGCACGAGGGTTGGCTCTCGGTCCGCACCGTCGGCGGCGAAGGCCCGGACGCGCTGCCGGACCCGGACGGCGCGCTGCGCGCCGATCTCGGCCTGCCGCCCGGCGGCTGGCTGCTCGTCAGGCCGGACGGCTACCTCTGCGGCCGGGGCGAGGCCCTCACCCCGGCCGGGCTCACCGAGGCCCTCGACGTGCTGCGCGGGGTCCGCCCCGCCGCCCGGGAGGTGTGACCGTGGACCTGGGGCTCACCGACCGGGTCGTCCTGGTCACCGGCGCCTCGGCCGGCATCGGCCGGCAGACCGCGCGGGCGTTCGCCGCCGAGGGGGCGCGGGTGGCGCTCACCTACCGCACCGGCGAGGACCGGGCCCGGGCCCTCGTCGAGGAGCTCGGCGGCGCGGCGGACCGGGCGCTGGCCGTGCCGTACGACCTGGCCGACCCGGGCTCGGTGGACGCGGCGCTCGCCGAGGTCGAGCGCCGCTGGGGCGCCGTCCACGTGCTGGTCGCCAACGCGCTGCGGCGCGGGCGGCGGCGCCCGCCGGGCGGCCGCACCGAGCAGGTCCCGGCCGGGGAGTGGCAGCCGCTGCTCCGGGACAACCTCGAACAGACCCTGCGCACCGTCCAGTTGGTGCTTCCGGGGATGCGCGCCCGGGGGTGGGGCCGGGTGGCGCTGCTCTCCTCCCACCTCACCCGGGACGGTGCCCCCGGGCAGGAGTTCTACGCCGCGGGCAAGGCCGCCCTGCACGGGTTCGCCCGCAGCCTGGCCTGGGACGCCGGACCGGACGGCGTCCTGGTCAACGTGGTCAGCCCCGGACTGACCCGGACCGACGGCGTGCTGGCCGACCTGCCGGCCGAGCTCCGCGACCGGGAGACCGGGCGGACCCCGACCGGGCGGCTGAGCACCCCGGACGAGGTGGCCCGCACGATCGCCTTCCTGTGCTCCGCCGCGAACGGCAACATCACCGGCTCCGTCGTCGAGGTCTCCGGCGGGCGCTGACCCGAACCGCCCCTTCCCCCTGGGGAGTCCGACCCATCGTGAGAGGAACAGCATGTCGACCACGCACACCGTCCGGCACAACGCGATCATCCAGGCCCCGGCGGGGCTCTGCTTCGACCTGACGGCCGATCTCGCCGCCTGGGCACAGCACTTCGGCCTCGCCGTGCACGGCGAGGTGGTCGAGGAGGACGCCGACGGCACCCAGCTGGTGCGCCGCTGGGCCCTGACCGGGGGCACCGGCGTGCACTGCTGGGACGCCCGCCGCCGGCTCGACCGGGCCGGCCTGCGGATCGCCCTGGAGCAGGTGTCGCCACCGGCGCCGCTCGAATCCGCCACCGCCACCTGGTCGTTCACCCCACAGGGGGCCGGCGCGACGGCGGTCGAGCTGGTGCACACCTTCGCCACCGTCGACGACGCCCCCGAGGCGGCGGCCCGGATCACGGCCGAGCACGAGGAGCGCGCGCCCGCCCAGCTCGACGCGCTGCGCGAGACGGCCGAGCAGTGGGCGGACCTGGAGCCCCGGGTGATCTCCTTCGAGGACCCGCTGTTCATCGGCGGCCGGCTGGAGGACGTCTACGAGTTCCTGTACGCGGCCGACAAGTGGCCCGAGCGGGTCCCGCACGTCACCAAGCTCGACCTGACCGAGGAGGTGCCCGGCATCCAGTTCTTCGACATGCACACCCACACCCCGGACGGCAGCGAGCACACCACCCGGTCGGTCCGGGTCTGCCTGCCGGAGCTCAACAAGATCATCTACAAGCAGGTCAACCTCCCCGGTCTGCTGGACGGGCACACCGGCCACTGGGTGTTCGAGGAGACCCCGGAGGGCGTCGTCGCCCGGGCCAGGCACACCGCCACCATCAAGCCCTCCGCCCTGCACCTGCTCGGCGAGGGCACCACCGTCGCCGACGCCCGCGCCTACCTGCGCCGGGTGCTCAGCACCAACAGCCTCCAGACCCTGCGCTACGCCCAGCAGTTCGCCGAGGAGCGCCTCCGTGCGGCCCGCGACTGACCTCGCGGCGGGACGGCCCGCCGCCCCCGCCCCGGGGCCCGACCTGCCGTTGGACGGCCTGCTCCGCCGGGCAGCGGCCGTCGCCCCCGACCGGGTCGCGATCCGGACCCCGCTCGGCGACACCAGCTATGCCGACCTCGACGCCGAGGTGGACACCGCGGCCGGCGCGCTCACCGCGGCCGTCGGCCGGACCGGCGCGGTGGTGGGCGTGGTGGCGAGCCTGGACGTGCCGTTCGTGGTGGCCTACTACGGCGCCGTCCGGGCCGGCCACCCGGTGGCCGTGGTCAACCCGCTGATGGGGGACGACGCCCTGGTGCACGCGCTCGGCACGGCGGAGGTGGCCGCCGTGGTCGCGCCGCCCCGGGTCGCCGAGCGGCTGGAGCTGCTCCGCCCCCGGCTGCCGAAGCTCGGCGGGGTGATCACCGCCGAGCGGCTGCCCACCGGACTGCTGCCGCCGGGCGAGCGCGGCCCGGCGGCCGACCTCGACGCGGTGGCGTGCATCCAGTTCACCAGTGGCACCACCGGCGCCCCGAAGGCCGTCCGGCTGACGCACCGCAACCTGGTCGCCAACGCGGCCCAGATCGCCGCCGTGCACGGCCTGGACGGCGACTCGGTCACCGTCAACCACCTGCCGCTCTACCACCCGATGCACCTCAACTCGGCGGTGTACGCGGCCGCGACCCAGGTGCTCTGCCCCGACTCCGCGCCCACCGCCGCCGTCACGGCGGCCAACCGGCACCGGGCCACCCACCTGTACAGCCTGCCGGTCCGGCTCGCCGCGCTGGCCGCCGACCCCGGTCTCGGGGAGCTGCGGCTGGACACCGTCCGGGCGGTGCTGTCCGGCGGGTCGGCGCTGCTGCCGGCTCAGGCCCGGGCGCTCTCGGACCAGTTCGGCGTCCCGGTGGTGCAGGGCTACGGACTCGCCGAGACCTCGCCGCTGACGCACTGCGAGCGGCCCGCCGACCCGCGCCCCGGCTCGGTCGGCCGTCCCGTCCCCGGGACGGACTGCCGGGTGGTCGACGTGGCCGGCCGGTTCGCCCTGCCCACCGGCGAGCGCGGCGAGATCCAGGTCCGCGGACCGCAGTTGATGGCGGGTTACCTGCACGAGGACGGCCCGGCGACCGACCCCGACGGCTGGTTCTCCACCGGCGACATCGGCTACCAGGAGGCGGACGGCCACCTGTTCCTGGTCGACCGGCTCAAGGACGTCTTCAAGCACGAGAACTGGCTGGTCTCGCCGACCGAGATCGAGCAGGTGCTGATCCGTCACCCGGCTGTCCTGGACTGCGCCGTGGCCGACCACCCGGACCCGTCGGCCGGTGCGGTGGCACACGCCTTCGTGGTCCTCGCACCGGACGCCGGTCCGCTGGACGGCCCCAACGGCCCGGCCGCCTTCGTCAACGGCCGGCTCCCCTACTACCAGCACATCCGCCACCTCGACGTGGTCGACCGCATCCCCCGCTCCCCGAACGGCAAGATCCTCCGCCGCACCCTGCGCGAGGCCGCGGCGGCGGCCCCCACCGACCGACCCCCAGGAGACCCGACATGATCACGGTCATCAACCGGCTCACCGTGCACGGCGACGTCGAGACCTTCCGCAAGGTCCTCACCGGCATCACCGAGCACATGAGCAGCCAGCCCGGCTTCCTCGACCACACCCTCTACCGCTCGACCCGCAACCCCGCGGTGTTCGTCGAGACGGCCCGCTGGACCGACGCCCAGGCGCACCGGAACGCGATGAGCGCCGACGCGTTCCGGGAGAAGGTCCGCGACCTGGGCAGCCTCGCCTCCCCGGAGCCCGACGTGTTCGAGGCCGTCGAGGAGGACTGACCTGGCACGGCGGCGCCCCCGGACCTCGTCCGGGGGCGCCGCCGTGCCAGGTCGGGGGCTTCAGCGCGGCCACCCCTGCGGGAACACCTCCAGCGCCAACGCCCGCTCCAGCGGGGTGAGCGCGAGGTCGGGGCGCACCCGCTCCGGGTACCGGCCGGGCAGGTCCCGGGCCGCCCACTCGTCCCCGGCCAGCCCCAGGGTGATCCCGCCGAGCGCCGACAGGCCCCGGCCCACCCCCCGCCACAGCCGTCCCGGCCACCGCCTGCGCCGTACGGAACCCTGCTCCACCCGGTACCTCCCGAGGCTCGACCGTCACGGTGTGCAGGCCGATCCTCCGGCCGGCGCCTCGCAACGGGGTCGAGCTCCGATCGCGGTCGGGAACGCCGTCGAGCCCCGGACCGCTGCTCGGTCCGGGGCTCGACGACGCGCGGGCGACTACTCGACGACGAGCTCGACCTCGATGTTGCCGCGGGTGGCCTTGGAGTACGGGCAGACCTGGTGGGCCTGCTTGACCAGCAGCTGGCCGGCCTCGCCCGCCAGGGCGTCCGGCAGCTCCACCCGGATCACCACGGCCAGGCCGAAGCTGGTCTCGTCCTTGCCGATCGAGACCTCGGCGGTGACCGAGACCTCGCTGGTGTCGACCCGGGCCTGGCGGCCGACCAGGCCGAGCGCGCTGGCGAAGCAGGCCGCGTAGCCGGCGGCGAAGAGCTGCTCGGGGTTGGTGCCCTGGCCGTTGCCGCCGAGCGCGGGGGGCATCGCCAGCGCGAGGTCCAGCTGGCCGTCGGAGCTGACGGTGCGGCCCTCGCGGCCGTTGGCGGTGGCGACAGCGGTGTACAGCGCGTCCATGGTGACCCGTCCGTTCGGAACCTCGGCGGCCGTGGTCCGGCTCGCCCTCTGCCGAGAATCATTGCACGCAATTCAGTTGTGCACAACTGAGCCGCCCACAGCTATTCTGGGACCATGACCGAGTCGACCGAGCTGCCCGAGACCGAGCTGCTGCGCCTGGACCGCCAGATCTGCTTCACCGTCCAGGCCGCCTCCCGCGCCTTCAACGGCGTGTACCGCACCCTGCTCAAGGACCTCGGGCTGACCTACCCGCAGTACCTGGCGATGCTGGTGCTCTGGGAGCACGGCGAGCTGCCCGTGAAGCAGATCGGCGAACGCCTGCGGCTCGACTCCGGCACCCTCTCCCCGCTGCTCAAGCGCCTGGAGGCGACCGGCTACGTGCGGCGCACCCGCAGCACCGAGGACGAACGGTCCGTCACCGTCGGCCTCACCGACGCCGGGTCGGCCCTGCGCGACCGGGCGCTCTGCGTCCCGCGCGGCATCATCGAGGCCAGCGACCTCTCCGCCGCCGAGGCCGCCACCCTGCACGCCCTGCTGGTCCGGGTCACCGGCTCGCTGGACGCCGCCGCGGACACGCCGGGGGCGGGTGCGGCCGCCGGATAAGCGCCGCCTAGGCTGACCCCCGAAGCAAAACGGACGAACCGGACCAGCAGCGGCCCGGTCCGGCCGGAACTGACGAGGGAAAGCAGGACCCGCCGATGGGCGACGGCATGACCGGGATGCACCAGCACGGCGGGATGGCCCCTCTCGGCCCGTTCACCGCCGACTCCGCCCTGACCTGGTCGCCCGACTGGCCGTTCCTGCTCGGCTGCCTGGTCGCCCTCGGGCTGTACGGCGCCGGCGTGGTCCGGCTGGTCCGGCGCGGCGACCGCTGGCCGGTCGGCCGCGGCATCGCCTGGCTGGCGGGCCTCGGCACCGTCCTGCTGGTGACCTGCACCGGACTGAACGACTACGGCATGGTGCTGTTCAGCGCGCACATGATCCAGCACATGGTGCTCTCCATGCTCTCCCCCATCCTGCTGCTGCTCGGCGCACCCATCACCCTCGCGCTCCGCGCGCTGCGCCCGGTCCGCAAGGGCAGCAGCAAGGGCCCGCGCGAGCTGCTGGTGGCCCTACTGCACAGCCGGTACGTCCGGGTGGTCTCGCACCCGGCCTTCACCATCCCGCTGTTCATCGCGAGCCTGTACGCGCTCTACTTCACCCCGCTGTTCGACTTCCTGATGGGCTACCGGGTCGGGCACATCGGGATGATGGTGCACTTCCTCGCGGTCGGCCTGCTGTTCTTCTGGCCGATCATGGGCGTCGACCCGGGCCCGCACCGGCCGGGCTTCGTGATGCGGATCATCGAGCTGTTCATGGGGATGCCGTTCCACGCCTTCTTCGGCGTGGCGGTGATGATGGCGACCGGTCCGCTGGTCACCACCTTCAAGACCTCGATGGCCCCGCCCGGCACCGACCTGATCACCGATCAGAAACTCGCCGGCGGCATCACCTGGGCGTTCGGCGAGATCCCGACCGCGATCGTGCTGATCGCACTCACCCTCCAGTGGGCCAAGTCGGAGGAGCGCCAGGCCCGCCGCCGGGACCGGGCGGCCGACCGCGACGGCGACGCCGAACTGGTTGCCTACAACGCCTACCTGGCCTCGCTGGACAAGCGCGGCGCCCGGGCCGCCGACGCCGGCTGAGCCCCCGTCCGACCGGTGAGCCCCCGCCCCCGGCGGGGGCTCACCGCTGTCCCCGACGCCCTGTCAGAACCGTCAGAGCCGTCAGACCCGCCGGGCCAGCCCGGCCACCACGATGTCCAGCCCGAACTCGAACCGCTCGTCCCCGACGTCCCGGGTCAGCTCCCCCGCCAGCGCGACCACCAGCGGATAGCGGTCGGCCGGGACGGCTTCGAAGAAGGTCCTGATCCGCTCCCCGTACGCGGAGGCGTCCTCGGCCGCCACCTGCCACCGGCTGCTCTCCTCGAAGGCGGTGGCGGTGACCAGCAGTGAGAGCACGTCCACGCCGTACGAGGCGGTCCGGTCGTCCAGACCCCCCGCCTTGAGCAGGGCGAGCATCGCCTCCGCGCTGTCCAGCGCGTGCGGGGTGACCGGCACGTTGGCGGCCATCGCCGCCCTGGCCAGGTCGCCGTGGCCGGTCAGCGCCTTGCGGGCGCGCCGCATGTGGTCCTTCACCTGCTCCTGCCAGCGCGCCGGGTCCGGGGTCTCGACGGTGATCTCCGAGTAGACCAGGTCCAGCACCTGCTCCAGCAGCTCGTCCTTGTTGCCGATGTGCGCGTACAGGCTGGCCGCACCCGTCCCGAGCTCCTGCGCGACCCGGCGCATCGAGAGCGCGTCCAGGCCCTCGGTCTCGATGATCGTCAGCGCGGTCGCCACGATCCGCTCGCGACTCAGCGGCTGCCGCCTGGGGGCGGGCTGCTCCCGGCCGGGCCAGGTGTCGGGCCAGCTGGTCATGCGGAACCTCCGGAGTAGGCGACCCCCGAATCCTACCTTGACACGAACGTCGTTCCAGTCGTAGAACAGTGTTCGTCAGAACAAACACTGTTCGTCCCGACGAACGACGTTCCACCGAGGAGTCGTCATGACCGCCGTGCTCGAAGCACCCCCCGAACGACCGGTCCACCGCTACCGCTGGGCCGCCCTCGGCGTGATCCTGCTGGTCGAGGTGATGGACCTGCTGGACGCCACCATCACCGGCGTCGCCTCCCCCGCGATCCTGCGCGACCTGGGCGGCAGCGAGTCCCAGATCCAGTGGATCGCCGCCGCCTACACGCTGGCCTTCGCGATGCTCATGGTCACCGGCGCCCGGCTCGGCGACATCTTCGGCCGCAAGCGGCTCTTCCTGCTCGGCGCCGCCGGCTTCACACTGGCCTCGGCGGCCTGCGCCGCCGCGACCGACCCCGGCCTGCTGATCGGGGCCCGCGCCGTCCAGGGCGGCTTCGCCGCCCTGCTCATCCCGCAGGGCCTGGGCCTGATCCGGCTGATGTTCCCGCCGCAGGAGATCGGCGCCGCGTTCGGCCTGTTCGGCCCGGTGCTCGGCCTCTCCTCGGTGCTCGGCCCGACCCTGGGCGGCTTCCTGGTGGACGCCGACTGGCTCGGCGCCGGCTGGCGGACGGTCTTCCTGGTCAACCTCCCGCTCGGGCTGCTCGCCGTCCTGGCCGCCACCCGCCTGCTGCCCGCGAACCGGCTGACCAAGGCGGACGGCGCCGTCCGGCTCGACCTGCCCGGCGTGCTGCTGGTCGGCCTGGCCGCCCTGCTGCTGGTCTTCCCGCTGGTCCAGGGCCGCGAGCTGGGCTGGCCGCTCTGGACGTACCTGAGCATGGCCGCCGCACTGCCCGTCCTGCTGCTGTTCGCCCGCTACCAGCGGCAGCTGAAGCGGCGCGGCGGCTCACCGCTGGTCGAGCCCTCGCTGTTCGCCCGCCGGGCCTTCACCGGCGCGCTGGCCACCGGCGTGGTGTTCTTCGGGGCGTTCGCCGGCCTGATGCTGGTCTTCACCCTCTACCTCCAACTCGGCCTCGGCTGGACCCCGTTGCACGCCGGCCTGACGATGATCCCGCTCTCGCTCGGCCTGGTGGTCGGCGCGATCCTGTCCGGTGCGGTGCTCGGCCCCCGGTACGGCCGCCGGGTGCTGCACCTCGGCCTCTCGGTCGCCCTGCTCGGTTCGCTCGGCCTGTGGGCCACCTTCGAGCACGGCGGTCCCGGGCTGACCAGCCTTCAGCTGGTCCCGGCCCTGGTGGTCACCGGCTTCGGCCTCGGCCTGATCATGGCCCCGTTCTTCGACATCGCCCTGGCCGGCGTCGAGGAGCACGAGGTCGGCTCCGCCTCCGGTGTCATGAACGCCGTCCAGCAGCTCGGCGGCTCGGTCGGCGTCGCCGTGCTCGGCACCGCCTTCTTCTCCTGGGCCGGCTCCGACGGCTTCCGCCCGGCGGCCGGCTGGACTCTCGGCCTGACCGCCGTCGGCCTGCTGATCGCCGCCGCCCTCGCCTTCCTCCTCCCGCACCGGGCCCGCCCGCACGAGGACGGCGCGCACTGACCGGGTGTCAGCCGATGCCCTGGCGGTCCGGCGCCAGCGCGAAGCTGCGGTTCGCCGGGTCGGGTACGTGTTCGGCCACCGCCCGCTCCAGCAGGGCCCGTTGGGCCAGCAGGGGCGGGCGGCGGTCCTCCGGGGTGATCCGCAGCAGGTCGTCCAGGGCGGCGGCCAGCCGCCGGGTGACCTGGGGCTGGCCGCCGCCGCAGATCCGGATCTCGGTGAAGGCCAGGTCGATGGTGCACTGCCAGTCCGGGATCGGCTGCACCAGCCGGACGGTGCCGTCCCGGTCCCGGTAGCGGAGCTCGCCGAACGGGTAGCCGGCCAGCATCGCCAGCAGCTGGTGGATCCGGTCGATCGCCTGCACCGCCGTGGTGGGGTCGTTCACCGCCGGGGAGAGCGCCCGGATCGCGATGTCCACCAACTGCCGGAAGCCGAAGCTCAGGTCCTGGTGCATGGTGCGGTCCACCCCGATGTTCAGCGCCGAGGTGATCCGGTGCGGTCGGGGCGGGGTGCCGCCGACCACCAGCACGGTGGGGGTGCCCGGGGCGATGAAGTCACCGATCCGGGGCACCAGGTGGAAGACCGCGCCGTGCCGCCGGGCGACCCGCACCAGCCGGGCCAGGTTGACGTCGCGCAGCACTCCCGAGTTGCCCGCGTGCAGCAGCGTCACGCTGTCGGCGGGCGGCTCCATCCGGGGCCCGGTCTCGGGGGCCATCCAGCGGTACGTGGTGAGCACCCCCACCGACTCCCGGGTCACCCGGTCGATCACGTGCGGCACCCGCAGCAGCCGCTGGGTGGACTGCACGTACAGCACGAACAGCGTCAGGCTGAGCAGCACCAGCAGCACCGCCACCACGGTGGAGACCACCGGCACGGAGGTGACCTTGGTCGGGTCGGTGGTGTCGTCGTAGCCGAGCTGCACCAGCAGGGTGAACAGGAACGTGGCCAGGCAGACCGAGAAGGTCGCCTTGGTGATCCGGCTCCGCACGTACAGCCGCAGCACCCGGGGGCTCATCTGGCTGGCCGCCATCTGCAGGGCCACCAGCGAGATCGAGAAGACCACACCGATGAAGGTCAGCATCGCCGAACTGACCGTGGAGACCACGGCCTTCGCCCCGCTGGTGAAGGCCAGCAGGTCGGCCGCGCTGCCGGTCTCGGCGATCTCCTCGTGCACCAGCTCGGCGTCCAGCCAGCTGGTGGCCCCGGCCATCAGCACCGCCGCCAGGCAGGTCAGCAGCGGGGCGAACCAGAACGAGTCCCGCAGGTGCTCGCGCAACGGCGACAGCGGTCGGTGGCGCAGACGCCTCTGCCTGGGCTGCTGACGGTCGGTCATCTCGTCAGCCTAGGCCGGGTCCCCCACCCGGTCGGCGCGGCGTACGGCCGACCGGGTGAGACGGCGGGTCAGAAGGTGATCGTCCGGCCCTCGGCGGCGGCCTGCCGCGCGGTGTAGGAGACACCGTGCACCTTCAGCCCGGCCGGGTCGAGCAGGGTGATCGAGCCGCCGTGGTTGCCGAGCTCGAAGCCCCGGCCGCCGTTCACGGTGAGCACCGCGCCGGGGGCCAGCCGGGCGGCCGGGATCGGCAGCCGGTGCTTGGCCTGGTCGGCGAGCTGCCAGCCCGTCAGGTCGACCGGTGCGGCGGAGGCGTTGAGCAGGGTGACGGTCTCCCGCTCGGGCGCCGGGCCGACCGGGTTGACCAGGGCCGCGACGATCCGGACCGCCGTGCCGCCGGGATCGGCCGGGTCGGTCGGCCGGCCCGGCGTGCTCGGCAGGGTGTGGCCGGTGGTGTCGTCGGTGTGCCAGCTCTGCGACTGGAAGGCCAGGAACACCGCCACCCAGCGGTCCTCGGCGGGCAGGTGGATCAGCAGCCCGCCGTCCTGGTAGACCCCGTCGTCGCTGCGGAACCGTCCGCTGTTGCCCTGGTTCAGGTGGATGTCGTGCACGCCGTTGCCCGGCTTGAAGCCGAACGCCTTGTCCGGCACGTTCGCCTCGGGCCCCCAGCGCTCCCCGAACAGGTAGACCGCCGCCCCCGGGTCGGCGATCGCCCGCTGCACGAAGTGGTCCAGCAGGTCGGCCAGGTCGTTGTCGACCCCCGGCAGGTCCGGCGGCAGGGTGCGCAGCCGGGCCGGGTCGAACAGGTTGCCCCGGATGAAGTCGAGCGCGGCCGTGCCGGGCTTCGCGGGCAGCGCGGTCCACCCGCTGCCGGGCGCCGGGAGCAGCCCGGTCAGCGGGTGCCGGAAGTCGTCCACCACCACGTACAGCAGCTCCGAAGGAGCCTGCTGGGACAGCACGTTGACGGCGGCCCGGTAGTCGGTGCCGTGCGCGTCGCGCAGGTGGATCTGGAAGTGCGGGCTGTCGGAGGCGCCCTCCCGGCGCCGGTCCACGGCGGTGGCGGCGAGCACGCCGTAGTTCTTCAGGGGCACGGTGGGGTCCTTCGGCCGAGGCCACGTGGGCCTGCTGCGGTGGTCCCCACCGTTATGCCGTACCGACCGGGGCGGGTGCAGCGGAATCGCCGGATGTTCACCCGCCCCGACGGCCTGTGGTGCTACCAGTTGACCCGCCACTGCTGGGACTTGTTGCCGGGGGTGCAGGTCTGCATGGTGACGGCCTTGCCGGCGCCGTTGTCGGTCATGCAGAGCGAGCTGCTGTAGTCCTTCAGGTAGATGCTGCCCGAACCGGTGTTGATCAGGCCCCAGCTGGTCAGGGCACTGAAGCCCGGGTTCACCTCGACCGCACCGTCGCCCATGCCCTGCACCAGCATCGGCTTGGCGAGGTTGCAGGGGTACAGGTAGTACCAGCCGCCCGGGCCCTGGTCCGATCGCATCCAGCCGAACTCGGTCCGGCCGCCCATCACCGCCGTCGTGCCCGCCACCGGGTCGCCGGCCAGGCCGAGCTTCATGCCGCTGCCCACGCCGGTGACGTAGCTCCAGCCCTTCCCGCCGCACTCCGCCGGGACGCTGGGTCCGGGCGGCGGTGTGGTGGGGGCCGGGTTGGGCTTCGTCGGCGCCGGGTTGCTGCCGCCGCCGCCCCCGCCGCCGGGCGTACCGCCGCCGTTGTTGGTGCCGGCACCACCGTTGTTGTTGCCGGTACCGCTGCCGGTGCCGGTGCCCGAACCCGTGCCCGTGCCGCCCGCGTTGCCCCCGCCGGTGTTGGGGACCGTCCCGCCCGGCTGATTCACCGGAGCCTGCCCGGCGTTCGGGTCGGCCGGCGGTGCGCTGGCGGGGGCCGACGGCGTCTCGGCCGGCGCCGAGGACGGAGGGGAGGAACCGGCCGGTGCGGTACCGGAGTTCGAGCCACCGACGACCGGCGCCGACTGGCTCGGGGTGTTGCCCTTGGCTTGGCTGCCGAGCGGGCTGCGGTCGATCAGCAGCGCGCCGCCCGCCCCGGCCGTGATCACGACCGGGACGATCAGCGGAACCAGCACCCGGAAGCGCCTCCGCTTGGGCTCCGGCCGGGTGCGGGCCTGGTCGCCCACCGCGGCCACCACCGTGACCGGGGTGGCCAGCAGCGCCGGGGGCGTGCCGACGGCGGTGGCCGGGACCGTGACCGGTCCGCCGGCCCCCGTGACTGCGGCCCGGGCGGCGGCGGCCATGGTGGCGGCGTCGGGGTGGCGGTGCTCCGGCTGCTTGGCGAGCGCGGTGGCGACGAACTGACGGACCGCCGGGGAGAACGACGGCGGCAGCCCCGGCGCGGGCTCCCGGACGTGCTTGAGCACGATCTCCAGCACCGATTCGCCGCCGAACGGCACCTGGCCGGTGAGCAGTTCGTAGCAGACCACGCCGATCGAGTACAGGTCGGAGAGCGGGGTGGTGACCGCCCCCTCCGCCTGCTCGGGGGCCATGTACAGCGCCGTCCCGAGCACCGCGTGCGAGGCGGTGATCTTCGTACTGGTGGCGGCCGTGGCGATGCCGAAGTCGGTCACCACCACCCGGTCGTCGGCGCGCACCATCAGGTTGGACGGCTTGACGTCCCGGTGCACGATGTCCTGCTGGTGCGCGGCGTGCAGCGCGTCCAGCGCTCCTGCCAACAGCCCGAGCGTGCGCTCGGCCGACAGCGGACCGTCCGCCGCCAGCACCTCGTGCAGCGGGCGGCCGTCGATCAACTCCATCACGATGTACGCGACCTGGCCGCCGGGGCCGTCCACGCTCTCGCCGTAGTCGTGCACGTCGACGATGCCCGGGTGGCTGAGCGCGGCGAGCATCCGGGCCTCGCGCCGGAACCGCTCGGCGAACTGCTCGTCCTCCAGCAGCGCCGCGTGCAGCACCTTGACCGCGACCTGACGCCCCAACACCTCGTCGTCGGCGCGCCAGACATCGCCCATCCCGCCGCCGCCGATCCGCTCGGTCAGCGTGTAACGACCTCCGAGAACGGTCCCCCGACCCCACATGCCCCGACTCCCTTGTCATGCTCGGCCCCAACGGGCCGCCATTCGGCCACAGTCTGCCAGAGCCCCCAGGCCGGTCCAGACCCCGGGCCCGACCGTTACCGCCCTGGTGCAAGGCCCGTACGTGCCGGAACGGGTCAAGGGACGGGCCGCTCCTGCAACTTGTTACCGGGGACGCACATCGCGGCTCCACCCGCCGCCCTGCCGTGGTGGCGATGCCATTGGATAGCTGCACCGCGCTTCGCCGACGACGCGGGTCAGCCGATCACCGTTCACCGTCAAGGGGCTTGACCCGCCATCAGCCGGCGCAGCACCAAGGTGTCCGGCGCCAGCGCGGTCAGCAGCACCGCGCCCTCCCCCGGCAGTGCCAGCAGCGCGGCGTCGCCCTCGGTGGGCGCCGCCGGGGCGGGCAGGCCGACGGTGAGCAGTTGGCCGACCGTGCGGTGGCCGCCCAGGCAGGCGGGGCCGTCCCAACCGGGGGCGCCGGGGCCGAGGTCGGTCTGCTGGTCGAGGATCACCCGGCCCGCCTGCCGGACGGTCAGCCGGGAGGTCAGCCGCCCCGGACCGGTGCCCCGGGTCCAGTCGTGCAGCCGGCCGAGCACCTGCTCCTCGCGGTAGCCCAGCCGGGCCCCGGCGGCCAGCTCGATCCGGGTGGTGAGCACCAGGTGGCTCCCGGCGGCGGCGATCACCGGCTCCGGCGACCAGTCCAGCAGGGCGCCCGCACCGACCGTCAACCGCTGTTCCAGGTGGGCGGATTCGGGCCCGGGCAGGCTGATGGTGGCCGCCGCGCTGGTCAGCCGCAGCTCGGCGCCGGGGCGCACCTCGACGTGCACGGCGAGCCGGTCGCCGCCCAGCGGGGCCGCCATCGAGCCGATCAGCACCACGTGCGCGCCCGGCCCGGTGCCCAGGGTGCGGCGGAGCGCGAACGGGCCGCCGCCGGCCAGCACGGGCAGGGCGGTGCCGCCCCGCCCGTCCGGCTCGGCGGTGACCCGGGCGGCGGCGGCCAGGGCGGCGGTCAACGCACCTGCCAGTCCGCCAGCCGCTCGCGGACCCAGGCGACCACGGGGGCGATGCCGTCGGGGTCGGAGAGGGCGGTGAAGACGGTGGGCAGCTCGCCGCGCTGGGCCTTGGCGTCCCGGGCCATCACGCCCAGGTCGGCGCCGACCAGCGGGGCCAGGTCGGTCTTGTTGATCACCAGCAGGTCGGAGCTGGAGACCCCGGGGCCGCCCTTGCGCGGGATCTTGTCGCCACCGGAGACGTCGATCACGAAGATCTGGTGGTCCACCAGGCCCCGGCTGAAGGTGGCGGTCAGGTTGTCGCCGCCGGACTCGACCAGGATCAGGTCGAGCGGGCCGACGGCGGCCTCCAGGTCCTCCACCGCCTCCAGGTTGGCCGAGATGTCGTCCCGGATCGCGGTGTGCGGGCAGCAGCCGGTCTCCACGGCGGTGATCCGCTCGGGCGGCAGCACGGCGTTCCGGAGCAGGAACTCGGCGTCCTCGGTGGTGTAGATGTCGTTGGTGACCACCGCGAGCGAGAGCTCCGCGCGGAGCACCCGGCAGAGTGCGGCGACGGTGGCGGTCTTGCCGGAGCCGACCGGGCCGCCCAGGCCGATCCGCAGCGCGCGCGGGTGCTCGGGGGTGGCGGTGTGGGTGTGCCGGACGGTGGCGTCGTGGGGGTCGACGTGGTCACGATGCAAAGAGTCGTACCTTCCAGGAGCTGTGCTGCTCGGCGTAGACGTCGAGCAGCGGAGCGGAGGCGGCGGGCAGCTCGCCGGAGCGGGCGGCGGCCACCGCGCGGGCGGTGACGTCGTCCAGCGCCGGGGCGAGCCGGGCGAGTTGGGCGGTGACCTGGTACGGGTCAAGCCCGAGCAGCCGGACGCAGGCGGTGGCCGGACCGTTGACGCTCTCGTACGCGGCGACGGCCGCCGCGTCCGCCGGGGTGAGCCCGGCGGCGTGGGCGGTGGCGCCCAGCACCACCGGCTGGTGGGCACCGCCGGGGTGACGGTCCTTCAGTCCGTCCAGCAGCGGGTGCGGCCAGGTGGCCCGGGCGGCCCTGAGCAGCTGGCGGCCGAGCCGGCGGCTGGCGGCACGCTGCGCCGGGGACGGGGTACGGGCCTCGGCGGCCTGGTCCACGGCGTCCAGCGCTCCGGGGTCGGGGTCCAGGGCGGCCGCCGCCGCGAGGGCGGCGGCGGTGAGTCCGGTGGTGTGCAGACGGCCGGTCAGGAAGGCCGCCATCGACACGTGGTCGTGCACCCGGCCGGACTTCACCGCGGCCTCGGCCCCGCCGGAGTGCGCATGGCCGCCGGCCGGGAACCGGCCGTCGGCGAGCAGGAGCAGTGCGGCTGTCATCTCAGAACGGTCAGAACAGGAAGTACCGCTGGGCCAGCGGCAGTTCGGCGGCCGGGGCGGGGGTGACGGTCTCGCCGTCGATGGTGACGGTGAAGGTGTCGGGGTCGACCCGGACCTCGGGCCGGGCGGTGTTGTTGACCAGGTGGTCCTTGGTGACGCCCCGGGTGTTCCCGATCGCGGTGAACGGCTTGGTCAGGCCGAGCCGTTCGGGCAGGCCGTGCTCGATCGCCGCCGGGGCGGTGAAGTTGACCGAGTTGGCGCCGGGCGCCCGGCCCATGGCGCCGAACATCGGCCGGGGGAAGACGGGTTGCGGGGTCGGGATGGAGGCGTTGGCGTCGCCCAGCTGGGCCCAGGCGATCTGCCCGCCCTTCACCACCAGGTCCGGCTTGACCCCGAAGAAGACCGGCGACCAGAGCACCAGGTCGGCCAGCTTGCCGGGTTCCACCGAGCCGATCTCGTGGTCCATGCCCTGGGCGATCGCGGGGTTGATGGTGTACTTGGCCACGTACCGCCGGGCCCGCCGGTTGTCGGCCCGGCCGTCGCCGGGCAGCGCGCCCCGGCGGGCCTTCATCACGTGCGCGGTCTGCCAGGTGCGCATCACCACCTCGCCGATCCGGCCCATCGCCTGGGAGTCGGAGCTGATGATGGAGATCGCGCCGAGGTCGTGCAGAACGTCCTCGGCCGCGATGGTGGAGGGGCGGATCCGGGACTCGGCGAACGCCAGGTCCTCGGGCACGTGCGGGCTGAGGTGGTGACAGACCATCAGCATGTCGAGGTGTTCGTCCACCGTGTTCACGGTGTGCGGCCGGGTCGGGTTGGTGGAGCTGGGCAGCACGTTGAGCTCGGAGACCACCGTGATGATGTCCGGTGCGTGCCCGCCGCCCGCGCCCTCGGTGTGGTAGGCGTGGATGCCCCGGCCCGCGATCGCGGCCAGCGTGTCGGCGACGAACCCCGCCTCGTTCAAGGTGTCGGTGTGGATGGCCAGTTGGGCCCCCGACTCGTCACACACCCGCAGGCAGGCGTCGATCGCGGCGGGGGTGGCGCCCCAGTCCTCGTGGATCTTGAAGCCGAGCGCCCCGGCCCGCAGCTGGTCGTGCATGGAGACGGTGTTGACCGTGTTGCCCTTGCCGAGCAGCCCCAGGTTGACCGGCACGCCGTCCATCGCCTCGAACATCCGGGCCAGGTGCCAGGCCCCCGGGGTGATGGTGGTGGCCTTGCTGCCCTCGGCCGGTCCGGTGCCGCCGCCGACCAGCGTGGTGATGCCCGAGGCGAGCGCCTCGTCGGCCAGTTGGGGGCAGATCAGGTGCACGTGCGCGTCGATCGCGCCCGCGGTGAGGATCTTCCCGTTGCCCGCGATCACCTCGGTCTCCGGGCCGATCACCAGCTGCGGGTGCACCCCGTTCATGGTCTCCGGGTTGCCAGCCTTGCCGAGCGCGGTGATCCGGCCGTCCCGGATGCCCACGTCGGCCTTGACCACGCCCCAGTGGTCCAGCACCACCACGCCGGTGATCACGGTGTCCGGCGCGCCCTCGGCCCGGCTGGTCCTGGCCTGGCCCATCGACTCCCGGATCACCTTGCCGCCGCCGAAGACCGCCTCGTCCCCGCCGGCGCTGCGGTCCTCCTCCACCTCGATCAGCAGGTTGGTGTCGGCCAGCCTGATCCGGTCGCCGACCGTCGGGCCGTACAGCGCGGCGTACCGCTGCCTGCTCAGCCGCAGTGCGTGGTCAGTCATCCAGCCCACCCCCGGTCTCCCCGCGCAGCCCGTGCACCTCGCGCCGGCCGCCGATCGGCACCAGCCCCACCTCGACCGGTATGCCCGGCTCGAACCGGACGGCCGTCCCGGCCGGGATGTTCAGGCGCAGCCCGTACGCCGCCCCGCGGTCGAACTCCAGGCCCGGGTTGGCCTCGGCGAAGTGGTAGTGCGAGCCGACCTGGACCGGCCGGTCGGCGCCGTTCACGGCGGTCAGCACGGTCACCGGCAGTCCGGCGTTCAGGCCGATGTCGCCCTCGCCGTACAGGACTTCGCCGGGCGTCACAGGATCGGCCCGTGCACGGTGACCAGCTTGGTGCCGTCCGGGAAGGTGGCCTCCACCTGGACGTCCGGGATCATCTCGGCGATCCCCTCCATCACGTCCTTGCGGCCCAGCACGTGGCGGCCGGACTCCATCAGCTCGGCGACGGTCCGGCCGTCCCGGGCACCCTCCAGCACGTGCGAGGTGATCAGCGCGACCGCCTCGGGGTGGTTGAGCGTCAGCCCGCGGGCCTGCCGGGCGCGGGCCACGTCGGCGGCGACGTGGATGAGCAGGCGCTCCTGCTCGTGGGGAGTGAGCCTCATTCTGCACACACCTAGGGAGGGGGGTTTTCGGCATACCGTAGCGGACCCGCCGAGCACGCACCACAGGCCCCCAGCTGGGCTTCTGACGTTCTTTTACAGCTTTTTACGGTGTGATTTCCGGGCGATTTCCTTTTCCTCTCACCGACATTCCCCCGACTCTTCCGAGTCTTTTCCGGAGCCGTCGCCGCGCCCCGGAGCGCCCCGACGTCACGCGAGCTTTCCACAGGGTTCGCCCGGAAGGCGGCGACAGCGGCCCGCCCGGCTCCTACCGTTCGGTAGGTACCGACATCGACCCGGGAGACGACATGACGGAGCTTCACACCCCTGAGCAGGCCGACGCCTCACGCCGCTGGTTCCTGCGCACCAGCGGCGTGCTCGGTCTCGGCGCGGCCGCACTGAGCACCGCCGGCGTCGGCGAGGCCCTGGCGGCCGACGAGGGGTCGGCCGAGCGCCGCCCGGCCGGCACCCGCTCCCCGGTCCGCACCGGCACCGGCCTGGACCGGCTGCCGCACCCGCTGGTGGTCGGCCACCGGGGCGCCAGCGGGTACCGCCCCGAGCACACCCTCGGCTCCTACCAGCACGCGCTGGACCTGGGCGCCGACGTGATCGAGCAGGACCTGGTGCCCACCAAGGACGGTGTCCTGGTGGTCCGGCACGAGAACGAGATCGGCGGCACCACCGACGTCGCCGACCACCCCGAGTTCGCCGCCCGGAAGACCACCAAGACGGTCGACGGCCGGGCGGTGACCGGCTGGTTCACCGAGGACTTCACGCTCGCCGAGCTGCGCACCCTGCGCGCCAAGGAGCGGCTGCCGCTGCAGCGTCAGCACAACACCCTCTACGACGGCCGCTGGGCGGTGCCGACCTTCCGTGAGGTGGTCGAGTTCGCCCAGCAGCGGTCCCGCGCCACCGGCCGCGAGGTCTGGCTCTACGTCGAGACCAAGCACCCCAGCTACTTCCGCTCGATCGGCCTGCCGCTGGAGGAGCGCCTGGCCACCGAGCTGCGCCGGGCCGGGCTGGCCGGCCGCAACGGCCGGGCGATCCTGCAGTCCTTCGAGCCCAGCAGCCTGCAGCGGCTGGCCAAGCTGGTCGACAACCCCCGGATCCAGCTGCTCGGCGACGCGGCCACCCAGCCGTACGACTTCGTGCTCGCGGGCGACAAGCGCACCGTCGCCGACCTGGTCACCCCGAACGGGCTGCGCTGGATCGCGGGCTTCGCCCACGGCCTCGGCCCGACCACCAACCTGATCGCCCCGGTCGACCCGGCCACCGGCAAGCTGCTCCCGGTCACCACCCTGGTCGCCGACGCCCACGCCAAGGGCCTGCTGCTGCACCCCTACACGCTGCGCAACGAGAACGCCTTCCTGCCCGTCGACTTCCGGCGCGGCACCGACCCGAACGCCTACGGCGACCCGATCGCCTGGGCCCGCCTCCTGATGGAGCAGGGCGTCGACGGCTTCTTCACCGACCAGGCCGACACCAGCGTCCTGGCCCGCGCCGACTTCTGGTCCGCCCACCACGTCGGCTGACCACCGTCCGGTGTGTCCGGCCGCCTGCCCACCGGGCAGGCGGCCGGGCCGCTCTCAGAACTGCTGGACGTAGTACGGCTCGACGGTCATCCAGCCGTTGCCGCGCGCCCCGTTCAGCTGACCCGAGCTGGTCCGGGCCAGGGTGTACCAGGACTCCACGTAGTCCGGGTCGTCGGTCCACCAGGACTCGGGCAGCGCACCCAACACGGCGTTCACCAGCGGGATGTAGGCGCCCTGGTCGGCGATGGTGAGCAGGACGGCGGCCACCGCCTGGGCGAGGGCCAGGTAGTTGGTGTCACCGTCGTCCTCCATCAGGACGACGTCGGCCAGGTTGTACTTGTAGCTGGACCAGTTCACCAGGATCTGGTTCGGGTAGTACGTGGTGCCGTCGTACTGGAGGTACGGCATGGCGACCGAGTCGACCCGGACCTTGCCGTCCTGGCCGAAGCCGCTCACCAGGGCGAACATCTCGGCCGCGCCCTTGAACCAGGGCTCCTCGTCGTCGTTCACCCGGACGGACGTGATCTTGGTGCCCCACCAGCCGCCGGCCGCCTGCGCGGTGGCGGCCCCATCGGTCGAGGCGGCATCGACCCCACGGGCCCGCAACTCCCGCTGGAGCAGCTCGACTCCGGCGGTGAGCGTCTTGGCCGTGTCGAGGTCCACCAGGTAGACCGGCCGGGCCGGCACCGAGCCGGTCTCCAACGCGTACGCGCGGCCTGCGGTGTCGTAGGCCCGTACGGTGCGGGCGTGCTCGTCGGTGGCGGCGGTCGCCACCAGCGGTGCGACACCGGCGTCCAGTGCGGCCCGCATCGAGGGGTCGGCCAACTGGACCCGCAGCAGCGGGCCGAGGCCCGCGCCGAGGCCCTTGGCGGTGGCGATGCCCCGGTCGGCCCGCTCGGCGGCCTCGGCCAGACCTCGGGCGGCGGAGCCGGGGACGGCGGCGGCCAGCGGGGCGAGTGCGGCGGGGCCGCTCCCGGCCGCGGTGGTGCTGCGCAGGCGCTCGCGCAGGGCGGGGTCGGTGAGGGCGGTCGCCAGCGACCGGGCGGCCTCGTCCTCGATCGCCGACACCCGGCCGGCGGCCGGGGCCTGACCGACCGTGACGGGGTGCGGAGCGGGTTCGGCCAGCGCCGGGACGGTGCCGAGCGCGAGCAGGGACAGGGCCGCGAGGGCGACGACGGCGCGCCTCGGACGGAAGTGCGGCATGCGGGATCTCCAGACTCGTCGGGGGAGGTGTCGGAGCATCGGAGCACGGTGCGGTGGGGCGTGCGGAACGGCACCGCGCGCCGGAGCGGCGGCGCCATGACAAGTGAAGGGCCTCCCCGACGCCAGATCAACCCCCGTTCAGGGAACGGCCGGTCCGGCCCACGTGAACGCCGCGTGCTCCCCCGGGCCCGGCCGGGTCACCTCGGCGCCGCGCCGAGATAGCGCAGCACGGCCAGCACCCGGCGGTGCTCGCTCTCGGTCCGGGGCAGGTCCAGCTTCGCGAAGATCCCCGCCACGTGCTTCTCCACCGCCCGCTGGGTGACCGTCAGTTCGGCGGCCACCGCGGCGTTGGTCAGCCCCTGGGCCATCAGCACCAGCACCTCACGCTCGCGCGGACTCAGCGCGTCCACCCCGCTGCTGTGCCGACGGATCGCCATCAGCTGGGAGACCACCTCCGGGTCGAGCGCGGTGCCGCCCGCCGCCACCCGGTGGATCGCGTCCACGAAGTCGTCCACGTCGGCGACCCGGTCCTTGAGCAGGTAGCCGATCCCGGACGCCCCGGTGGCCAGCAGTCGCGCGGTGTACCGGGTCTCGATGTACTGGGAGAACAACAGCACACCCAATCCCGGGTGTTCCAGCCGGAGTTGGATCGCCGCCCGGAGCCCCTCGTCGGTGTGGTCCGGCGGCATCCGGACGTCGGCCACCACCACGTCGGGACGGTGCTCCGCGACCGCCCGGTGCAGCGCCTCGGCATCGCCGACCGCCGCCACCACGTCGAAGCCGCGCTCGCCGAGCAGCTGGACCATGCCCTGCCGCAGGACGGCGGCGTCCTCGGCCATCACGATGCGCATGCTGCTCTCCGGTGTCGTCGGTGTCAGGTGGTGACACCGGGTCGGGCGGGAAGCTCCACCGTAACGGCCGTCGGCCCGCCCGCCGGGCTGTCCACCCGAAGGATCCCGTCCACCGCCCGGACCCGCTCGGCCAGCCCCGACAGCCCGCTGCCGCCGCCCGCCGTACCCGGCAGCAGGACCGCCCCGCCGCGGCCCTCGTCCCGGACCACCAGCCGCAGCAGACCGGCCGACTGCCGGGCCGTCAGCTCGATCAGCTCCGCACCGGAGTGCCGGGCGGCGTTGCTGAGCAGCTCCGAGGCGCAGAAGTAGGCGATCGTCTCGACCTCCTCGGGAAGCCGCCCCGGCAGTTCGGTACGCAGCCGGACCGGCACGCCGGTGCGGGCGGCGAGCGTCTCCAGCGCGGCGTCCAGGCCGGTGTCCAGTACCGGCGGGTGGATCCCGCGCACCAGGTCGCGCAGGTCGCCGACGGCGGTGCGGGCGTTGCCGAGCGCCTGGTCGACCAGTTCCTTGCCCCGGCTCAGGTCGGCGGCCGGGATCGTCCCGTCCGGACCGAGCCGGTCGAGCCTGGACCGGGCCGAGGCGAGCGCCAGGGTGACCGCGATCAGCTGGGCCTGGGCACCGTCGTGCAGGTCGCGTTCGATCCGGCGCAGCGTCATCGCCGAGTCGTGGACGACCACGGCCCGCCGCTCCTCCAAGTCCCTGACCCGCTCGGAGAGTCGGCTCGGCCCGAGCAGCACCCGGCCCAGGTGCCGGGTCAGCACCAGCAGCCGCCGGCCCACCCAACCCGCGAACGCCAGCACGCCCAGCCCGGCCAGGGCGACCAGCAGGGAGCTCGGCACGGTGTCCAGCGCCAGGGTCCCGAGGCTCAGCCCCCGGTGCCCGTCCGCGCTGACGGACCGCCACCACAGCGGGTAGAGCACCCCGGCGAGCCCGTACAGCCGCAGGCCGACGGTCACCGCCAGCACCAGGAGGCTCAGCGGCGCGGCCAGCAGGACGAAGGCCAGCGTCCGCCAGCTCGCGCCGTCGGTCAGCCGGGCCCGCAGCGCCGCGCCGCCGCCCGCAGCGGGACTCGGCGGGGCCGGGACCTCCTCGCCGAGCAGTCCGCGCAGCAGTCGGCGGTGCACCGCGCCGATCCCACGCCCGGCGGTGAGCACGGCGGCCAGCAGGGGAAGGCCGAGATGGGTGACCGACAACACCAGGGCCACCGCGAGCACGGGGTAGAGCAGGGCCACGCCGAGCAGCCCGGGAAGCGGGCCGACCAGGGCGTACCCCAGCTCGCGGAGGTCGGCCCGGCCGGCCGGCACGCCGAATGCCCGTAGCGTCCGCCGCGCCCGCGCACCGCTCACCTCGTCCCCCGCTTCCTCACGTGGTCACGCCCGAGGCCGGACGGATCGTCAGCAGCCGGACCAGGGGGCCGACCGAGGAGACTACAACGAGGCCGGTCACGGCGAGCGCCAGGCCGCCCCAGACCTGGAGCGGCAGCTGGGCGGGCCCCGGCGCACCGAGCCGTACCAGTGGTGCGGTGGCGGCACCCGCGACCGCCGCGCCCAGCCCGAAGGCGGTCCCGGCGACCAGCACCGCCTCCAGCAGCGCCATCCGGACCAGCTGGGCAGGACCCGCGCCGATCAGCCGTAGCAGGGCCACCTCGCGTCGGCGTGCCAGCATCAGCATGACCAGCGTGTCCACCGCCACCAGGGCGGCGAATCCGCCGTAGAGCGCGGTCGCGAACAGGTCGATCCACGGCGGGTCCTGACGTCCCACCAGGCTGCCGAGCTTGGCCAGCGTGAAAGCGACCACCAGCGCCACCGGAGTGATCGCCGCCGACAGCCGCCGGGACCGGGCCCGGCTGTTGGCGACCGCCAGCTCCCCCGGCGCCCCGAACAGCCGCAGCGGCACGGCGGCCACCGCGGCCGCCAGCCGGCCGAGCAGCGGGCCGGCCAGCGCGACCGCGACCAGGTACCCGAGCAGCAGCAACGGGACGTGTTCGGCCACCTCCTCGGCCGGTTCGGCGGCCACGGCGGACTGCAGTACCACCGCCCCCGCCAGCGCCACCGCCGCGAGCACGCCCCGCAGCCACAGCGGGCCGCCGCCGGGACCGGCCGCCTCGCCGAGCGCGGCGGCCGGGCGCAGCCTGGCCGCCCGCTGTGCGGCCAGCAGGCCGCCGAGCAGTGCGGTGACGGTGAGCACGACCGCTGCCGCCACCGCGGGCGGCCAGCCGACGGTCAGTCGGAGCCCGGCCGGCACCAGGCCCCGGTCGGCCATCGCGCCGAACCACCACCGGGCCAGCAGCACACCCGACCCGTAGCCGACGGGCAGCGCGGGGGCGGCGGTGAGCAGCGTCTCGGCGACCACCGCGCGCCGGACCTGCCACGGGCCGGCGCCGACCGTGCGCAGCAGTGCCGTCTCCCGCTGCCGCTGGGCCACCGCCAGGGCGGCCACCTGGGCGGTGGCGAAGATCGACAGGTAGACGGTGACCAGGGTGAAACCGATCCCGATGGTGGTCAGGTCCTCGCGCTGCGGGGACGGCGGCGCGGCGGACGCCGTGACCAGGACCGCCACCGAGGCGGTGATCACCGTCGCGGACAGCACCAGCGCGGCGAGGACGCCGACGGCTGCGGCGGGACGGGAGCGCAGCGAGGCGCGGGCCAGGCCGGTGGTCACGCCGCGACCTCCGGTCGGACCGTCGACGTGGTCAGGGCGCGCATCCGGGTGGCGATCCGGCGGGCCGCCGCCTCCCGCTGCTCCTCCCCGCCGTCGGCACCGGACAGATCGGCGCCGGGCAGGTCCGCCACGATCCGGCCGTGGTCCAGCACCAGCACCCGGTCCGCCCAGGCCGCCGCCGCGGTGTCGTGGGTGACCAGCACCACGGTGGCGCCGCGGGCGTCGACCGAGCGCCGCAGCAGGCCGAGGACCTCGGCGGCGGTGCCGGAGTCCAGCGCACCGGTGGGCTCGTCGGCGAACAGCACCTCGGGCTCGGTGATCAGGGCCCGGGCGATGGCCACCCGTTGCTGCTGCCCACCGGAGAGCTGACCGGGACGCTGCCGGGCCCGGTCGGCCAGGCCGACCTCCGCCAGGGCCCGGGCGGCCTGCCGGCGGTCGGCGCGGCGTCCGTCCAACCGGAGCGGCAGCAGCACGTTCTGTTCGACCGTCAGGGCCGGGAGCAGGTTGAACTGCTGGAAGACGAAGCCGACCCGGGCTCGTCGCAGCCGGGTCAGCCGCCGTTCCCGCAGGCCGGTCAGCTCCTGGCCGCCGAGCCGGACCGAACCGCTGGAGGGCCGGTCCAGGCCCGCGGCGCACTGCAGGAAGGTGCTCTTCCCCGACCCGGACGGCCCCATCACGGCGGTGAAACTGCCCCGGGGCAGCCGGAGGTCGATCCCGCGCAGGGCGTGCACGGCGTTGCCGCCGCGTCCGTACTGCCGGGTCACGCCGCGCAGGTGCAGTGCGTCGGGTGAGGTGGACGGTTCGTGGTCCGGCATCGCGGTCTCCTTCGATGGCCGGCGGGCGCCGACGCTGCTCCGAACCTACGGAGCCGCAGGTCGACCGGGCACTGGGGTGGCCACCCGAGTCCGGGGTTCGGAAATACCGAACCCCCCGGCGGTCCGAGCCGATTGACCGGAATATGCAGACCGGTCTATTCTCGCCGCCATGGGAGCCAAGGGCGAGGAGACGCGGGCCCGGCTGGTCCGGGCCACCCGGGATCTGCTGGAGGCCCAGGGGTACGCCGCCACCGGGCTCAATCTGGTGCTGGCGGAGAGCGGCACCCCCCGCGGGTCGCTGTACTTCCACTTCCCCGAGGGGAAGGACCAGTTGGTGACCCAGGCGCTCACCGAGGCCGGGCGCGAGATGAGCGACCTGATCGAGCTGCTCCGGGACACCCGCACGGCGGGGGCGGCCGAGGTGATCAGCCGGCTGATCGGCCTGCTGGCCGGCCGGATGGAGCAGTCCGACTACCGCAAGGGCTGCCCGCTGGCCACCGTCGCACTGGAGGTCTCGGCCACGAACGAGTCGCTCCGCCGCCTGTGCGCCGACACCTACGCGGCCTGGCAACAGGCCCTGGCCGAGCTGCTGGTGACGGAAGGCCACTCCCCCGCCCGGGCGGATGCCGCCGCCGGAGCGGTGCTCGCCCTGCTCGAAGGCGCCCTCCTGCTGGCCCGCGTGCAGCGCAGCCGCCTCCCGCTCGACCAGGCGGCCCGCTCCGCCGAGCTGCTGCTCACCTGAGCCTGCCGGGCCCACTGCTCCGTGTCTCCGCCCGTCCAGAAATTATGTAGACCGGTCTATTAAGGAAGAACGCATGACCGCAACCACGCTCGTCCTCGGCGCCAACGGTTTCATCGGTCGCTGGCTGGTGCGCGAACTCCTCGACCAGGGGCACCCGGTGGCCGTCGGCATCCGGTCCGGCCGGGACACCGAGCTCCGGCGCTGGCTTACCGCCCACGACACCGCGACCGACGCCCTCACCACCGTCGCCGCCGACATCACCCGCCCCGACCTCGGCCTCTCCCCCGCCGATCACGAACGGCTGGCGGAGGTCCGCGACATCCACAACCTCGCCGCGCTGTTCCGCTTCGGCCTCCCCCGCGACGAGGCCCGTACCGCGAACCGGGACGGCGCCGTCCACGTCCTGCGCTGGGCCGCCGCCCGGCCCGCCCCCCGCCGCCTGGTGCACCTCTCCGGCTACCGGGTCACCGGCCACCCGTCCCCACTGCCACCGGACCGCACCGAGCAGCTGTACCGCCGACTCGGCGCGTACGAGGCGTCGAAGATCGAGGGCGACAGCGCCGTCCGCGCCCTGGCCCCCGAACTCGGCGTGCCGCTCAGCGTGGTGAGCCCCAGCACCGTGATCGGACACTCCGTCACCGGCGAGGCCGGCCAGTACCTCGGCCTGGCCGCGCTGGTCGAGCAGCTGTACCGGGGCCGCCTGCCCGCCCTCGCGGGCAGCCGACGCACCTTCGTGCCCGTGGTGGCCGCCGACCACCTGGCCCGCTTCCTGGCCGCCGCCCCGCAGCACGACCGGGGCCCGCTGCACCAGCACACCGTGCTCGACCCGGCCACCCCCGAACTCCCGGCCCTGGTCGCCCTGCTGGCCGACCACCTGGGCGTCCGGGCACCCCGGCTGCGCCTCCCGGTCGCCCTGGTCCGCCGGCTGCCCCGGGCCCTGACCGGCGCCGACCCGGAGACCCTCTCGTTCCTCGCCACCGACCGCTACGACACCACCTCCGCCGACCACCTGGCCACCGCCGCCGGCCTCCACCACCCGCCCGTCGCCGAGACCCTCCGCCGCTGGGCCGACCACCTGGTCGCCACCGACTTCGGCCACGGGCGGCCGGCCTGACCGCCTGACCGCCACGCGAACCCGTGCCGGCCGCCCGGCGTGCCGGTCGTACGTACAACACCTGCACGGCAGGCACGAATTGGGTACGCTCTCGGCCGCCGCAGGTACGTACCTGACAGTAGGTCTAGTTCAAGCCGAGTTCACCGGATGCTCTCCCGACGTCTTGAAGCACGTGAACAAGCCCGAGTTGACTACACAACATCTCGTCGCCCGACGAGCCCCCTCACCCTCTTCACGGAGCCTCGATGCCCCAGACCTCCGCCCGTCGCACGGTCGCCCTCGCCGCAGCCGCCCTGCTCGGCACGCTCGCCGCCCCCACCGCGCAGGCCGAGCAGGCGCCCGTCACCGTCGCGCCGCTCAAGGTGCTGACCTACAACACCTTCCTGATGAGCACCAGCCTCTACCCCAACTGGGGCCAGGACTACCGGGCCAAGGAGATCGCGGCCGCACCGTTCTTCCAGGGCAACGACGTGGTGGTGCTCCAGGAGGCGTTCGACAACGCCGCCTCGGACAAGCTGCTCTCGCTCGCCAGAACGGCGTACCCGTACCAGACCCCCGTGGTCGGCCGCTCCACCAGCGGCTGGGACGCGACCGGCGGCAGCTACAGCTCCACCACCCCCGAGGACGGCGGGGTCACACTGCTCAGCAAGTGGCCGATCCTGCGCAAGGAGCAGTACGTCTTCAAGGACGCCTGCGGCGCCGACTGGTGGTCGAACAAGGGCTTCGTCTACGCCGTGCTGAACGTCAACGGCCAGCGCACCCACGTGCTCGGCACCCACCTCCAGTCCACCGACTCCGGCTGCTCCAACGGCCAGCCCGCCACCGTCCGGGCGGCGCAGCTGACCGCGATGAAGAACTTCGTGGACAGCAAGGGCATCCCGGCCAACGAGCCGGTGCTGCTGGCCGGCGACCTCAACGTGAACTCGCACGACTCCGAGTACCCGGCCCTGCTCGCCAACGGCAACCTGGCCCCGGCCACCAGCCGGACCGGCTGGGTCAACTCCTTCGACACCGTCGACAACTCGATCGCCGCCTACCGCTACCCGGGCGAGCCGAAGGAGGACCTGGACTACGTGCTCTACCGGGCCGACCACGCCCGTCCGCAGAGCTACGACAACAACGTGCTGCGCTTCCACAGCAAGCCGTGGACGGTCAGCAGCTGGGGCACCAGCTACACCTACAACGACCTCTCCGACCACTACCCGGTGGTCGCGGGCTGACCAGGTCGCTCCGCCTCGGGCCGTCCCTCCGGGGGCGGCCCGGGGTCCCTCCGGGGGCGGCCCGGGCGTCAGTGCGCCACCGCCCGACCCTCCACGTGCTGCTTGAAGTCCCGTAGGCAGCGCTGCACTTCGTGGGCGACGAAGCCCAGCCAGTCCCCGACCGTGTCCAGCACGCCGTGCGGGGTGTGGTCGATCTGCAGCATCACCCGGCTCCGGCCGGCCTCCAAGGCGTGGAACGTGACCACCCCGGAGTGCTCGACCCCGGCCACCGAGCGCCAGGCGATCCGCTCCCCCGGCACCCGTTCGGTGACCTCGGTGTCGAACTCCCGGCGGACGCCGTCCACTCCGGCCACCCAGTGCACCGCCGCCCCGGGGGCCGGCGCCACCTCCTCGATCCCGTGCATGAACTCCGGGAACGCGGTGAACCGCGACCACTCCCGGTAGGCGTCCTCCACCGGCACCGACACCTCGACCGACTCCGCTATGTGCGACATGGCAGCACGTCCCTTCCTGGGGTTGTCGCCCTCCGTCTGCCCTCGCCGCACGCTTCCACTCCGGCCAACTCACCTGAGGTCCAGGAGTGTTGCCGGTCCTCCTGCTTGACCGGGCCGCTGCCGGGTACACGCAGGGGACCGCGCCGAACGGCAGCGGTACTGGAGGCTGGAACGTGACGACAATCAGCGGGGGGACTCCCCGGGCCGACCACCCGGACGAGCCGGTGCCGGAGTACGACCGGCCGCCGTTCCTGCACCGACGCGGTCTGCTGTCGGTGCTGGTCCGCGGCACGGTGATGCTGCTGGCGCTGGCCGCCACGGTGGCGTTCGCGGTCGCGCTGGCCCGCGTCACCCTGCTGCCCTCCCCGGCGTCCCGCAGCATGGTGCACGCCAACCTCCGTCCGGGCGCCTCCCTCCGGGCCTACCTGGACCAGCCGGCCGTCCGCGCGGCGGTGCAGCAACTGGGCGGCAACCTGCTGCTCGGCGCCCCGTTCGGACTGTTGTTGCCCGCGCTGTTCCCGCAGGCCCGTAGTCTGCTCCGGGTCACCGGACTGACCGCACTGATCATGGTGACGGTCGAGACCGCCCAGGCCCTCCTGGTCGAGGGCCGGGCCTTCGACGTCGACGACGTCCTCCTCAACACCACCGGTGCGCTGGTCACTTGGCTACTGATCGGCCACCGCCTCAGCCGTGCCCTGCACATCCGCCGCACCGCCCCCGAGAAGGGAAGACCATGGCACCGTTCGGACGCCTCCGCAGCAGACCCCGCGCCGACCGACCCGACACCGACACCGACCGCACCGGACCCCGCCGCGCCTTCCCCTGGTACCTGAGCCTGCCCGTGACGCTGGCCGTGCTGTTCGCCCTGTTCCTGGCCGGGGCGAAGCTCGACCTCTTCCCCAGCCTGCCCAACCCGTTCGAGAAACGGAGCGTGGACCGGAGCCAGCCCGTGCTGCTGCAGTCGATCCAGCAGATGAAGCGCTTCACCGGCGCCCAGGGGAACTTCCAGGTGATCGTCGACCTCGACCACGAGGCGGCCTTCCTGCCGTCCCAACTGCTCGGCAACCGCACCCTCTACGTCGCGGCCGGGACGGTGGACGCCTACGTCGAACTTGGCGGCCTCGGCCCGCAGTCCGTCACCGTCTCCGAGGACCGGCGGACCGTGGCGCTCACCGTCCCGCACGCCCAACTCGCGCCACCGTCCATCGACCTCAAGCGCTCCTACGTCTACCTGCAGCAACGCGGCTTCTTCGACCGGATCGGCGACTTCTTCAGCAGCAACCCCGGCAACCAGCAGCAGGTCGAGGAGCTCGCCACCAAGAAGATCCAACAGGCGGCCACCGAGACCGAGTTGATACGGCAGGCCGACGACAGCACCCGCACCATGCTGACCGGCCTGCTGCACTCCACCGGCTTCACCACCGTGACGGTCACCATCGCCTGACCGCCGCCGAGGCTCCCCTGCCCGCGGTCCGGCCGACGGGCCGTTGTACTGTCTGCTCGGCCGCGACCGGGGCCGACGGACCGTCAACGGGGGAAACAGTGGACATTCGGGCCGACTACACAGCGACCGAGGCGGACCTCGCCGAGGCGATCCGGAACCACACCACACGGAGGCCGGTGCGGCGTTGGCTGCTCGCCGGCTTCTGGGTGCTGGTCGGTCTCTTCGGCCTGCTCGGCCCCTGGGGGTTCACGGTGATCGCGGTGGCCGGGCTGGCGCTGATCTGGGCGACGCCGGTCCTGCACCGCAAGATGGTGCTGATGACGGCCCGGCGGTTCAGCGGCCCCACCGTCGTACGGATCACCGGCGAGGGGCTCGGCTACGAGGTGGGGGCCACCCGACACGAGGTCCCCTGGGCCTCGGTGACCCGGGTGACGGACAACCCGGTGGCCTGGGCGGTGGCGAGCAACCTCAGGACGGCCGCCCGGGTGCCGGTGGGAGCCACCGTCCTCAAGGCCGGGCTCACCCCGGAGCAGCAGGCCGAGTTCGCCGCCTTCCTGGCCGACGACTCCCGACTGGCCGGAAAGGTCCACGGCCCCGTCAGGACGCAGCTCGCCTGAGGCCCGGTCAGCCGCGGGCCCTGGACCGCACGGACCGCCACAGCGCGTGTTGCACCGCCAGGGTCAGCACGCCCGCCACCACGATGCCCAGCAGGTTGAGCAGGAGCTGGACGGCCGAACCGACCGCCTGCGAGTAGTCCTGGTAGACCACCGCCACCGCCGCGTTGGCGGCTGCGGGGACGGTGGTCACCGAGATCGCCACCCCGACCAGCATCCCGGCCTTGGCGGAGGTGAGCGAGAGCATGCCGGCCACCCCGGCCAGCAGCGCCACCACGAAGGACATCGCGTCCGGCTGCCAGATGAACGAGGTCCCCGGCCGTGGCCCCTCGAACCGGCCCGGGCTGAACAGCCCCAGACGGTCCATCACCCACGAGAACCCGACGGTCAGCACCATCGCCACCGCGAAACCCACCAACAGCGCGTTCAGCGAACGCAGGGCGGGCCCGACCCGGCGCTGGACCGCCGCGACACAGAGTCCCGCCAGCGGCCCGAACTCCGGGCCGACCGCCATCGCCCCGACGATCAGGATCGCGCTGTCCAGCACCGCACCGCACGCCGCCAGCATGGTGGCCACCGACATGAACGCCAGATACACGGCGGTCAGCGTGGACTCCTCGTGGGTGATCTCGGCGACCGCCTCCCACACCAGCGCATCGGCCCCCTCCCCCGGTGCCAGTTCCTCGGCCTGGTCCGCCGCCTTCGACAGGACCAGCTCCACCTGCTGCGCGCTGATCGCCCCGTGCTCCGCCAGCCCCAGCGCGCGCAACCCGCTCAACACCTCGTCGGCCGCCTCCCGGGCCACGTCGCAGGACATCACGTCCCCGGCCGGTGACAGCGCCGCCCCGGGCAGCACCACCACGTGGGTGACACCCACCCAACCCTCCAGGCGGGCCAGCACGGTGTCTCGGAGGTCGGCCGGAACGATCAGTCGCAGATGCAGCACAACCGCACCCTACGACGTGACCGCGGTCCGACGGCCGGTACCGGCGCGTGCCGACAGGTCGGTCGCGGACCGCGTGACCGATGATCATCTGCCGTACTAGGGTGGTGTCCAGACCGCCGGCGGGGCAGCCCACGCCGGACCCTCCCGAACGAACGGACCGATCCCGTGGACATCGTCTTCACCGCCCGGGTGATCGAGTGGCGAGGACCCGCCCCGTTCTACTTCGTCCCCGTGCCGGCGGAACAGGCCGCCGAGGTACGCCAGGTGGCGGCGATGGCCACGTACGGCTGGGGCGTCGTTCCGGTCGAGGCCCGGATCGGTGGGACCGCCTTCGCCACCTCGCTCTTCCCCAAGGACGGTGGCTACCTGCTGCCGCTCAAGATCGCCGTGCGCAGGCCCCTGGACCTCTCGGCGGGGGACGACGTGAACGTGGCGATGACCGTTCGCCTCTGACCCCCGCGCCCCCGACCGGCCGCCGAACCGCCGTCAGCGCGGCACCCCGTGCAGTTCCTGTTCCCAGAGCAGTTCGCAGAGCAGGTCCAGTCCCTGCCGCAGGTGCCGCCGGTAGGTGCCGTACGGCAGGCCGAGCCGGCGGGCGGCGGCTTCCTGGGTGGGTGCGCCGGAGAAGTGGGCAGCCGTCAGGGCGTCCCTGGCCCGGGCGCCGCGCGAGTCCTGGGCCACGTCGTCGACGGCTCGGCGGATCAGCGCGCGCAGTTCCTCCACCGGGTCGGCCAGGTCGGCCGCGAGGCGGGTGCGCAGCAGGGCGCAGGAGGCGAACGCGGCTGGACTGCGCCAGTGCGCGAGGGCCTCGCGGACGGCCCGGTCGAAAGCAGCACGCGAGAGCGCGGACGGCTTGGCCTGGGCGGGTACGTCGGTCGCGGCGATGAAGTGCCGGAGCCAGGTCTCGACGGGGACCTGACGCCAGTCGACGGCGAACAGGCCGTAGGTGTGCGCGCCGACGCGGGGCCGGGCACCGGTGTCGGTGAGGCTGCCCCTGACCCGGGCGGCCCAGGTCTCGGCGTCCCGCCAGACCGCGAAGCCGTAGGCCCGGGCCCGGGCCCGCGCGGACTCGGCCTGGGCGCGGGAGGAGCTGAGGTCGATGACCCGGGAGGGGACCTGGTAGCGCTCGGGGTAGACGGTGAAGCGGCTGACACCGATGTGCTCGCCGGGACTGACCGGTGCGGTGGCCTCGGTGTAGGCCCAGGCCGCGGCCACCACCGGATCGGCGGCGAGGTCGTCGGGGTCGGGGGGTGCGTGCAGGGCGAGCCGGGCGGTGAACGCCACGATCCGGCCGGTGCTCACCAGCCGGTACACGCTGAACGCCTGTGGTTGGCGGTGGGCCCAGTAGCGGACCACCTCGGCGGATTCGGGGCCCTCGGTCCGCTCGGCCATCTGCAGCACGGTGTCGAGGTCCTCGGACCTGAGGGGCCGGTCGTGCACCTCCTCCTCACGGGACCAGGTGCGCAGCCGGGCGACGATCTCGCCCTCCCGGAAGAGGTAGAAGAGTTCGTCCGTGACGGTCCAGACCTGCTCCTCGGGGGCCTCGCGCAGCCGGAGCAGGTACTCCTCGGCGAGCCGCCGGCGGATCTCGGCGAAGGCGTTCGGCGCCCGCCAGCGCAGATCGGCGGCGAGGGTCTCGCGGGCGGCGTCGTGCGGATGGAGCCCCCGGTGGGTGGATTCCATGAACGGCAGGTTCCGCAGCCAGCCGAACAGCAGGTGGGCGTCCTCGTCGGGGAGGATCGAGGACAGCAGTTCCTCCGAAGTGGAGTACGCCTGCGCCGCCACCTCCAGGGCGCGGCGGTGGGCCGCCGTCGGCACCTCACCGACCAGCCGGGCCAGCAGGGTGTGCAGGACGTCCGCGGAGGGTGCCCAAGTCCCCTCCTCCCGGCCCCAGTTGGTTGGCTGACCGGCGGCCGCGAGGGTCAGGGCCAGCGGGTTGCCGCCGGCGAAGCCGAGCACCCGCTCCCGCAGTTGGGGCGGTACCTGGGCGGTGGTCAGCAGGCTCCGCGCCTGGTGTTCGGTGAACGGCTGCAGTTCGAGCACCCGCAGCAGCCCGGACCAGGCCGGGTCGGCCGCCCACTGCGGCTGCGGTGCGAGCCGGCCGGCCAGCACCACCAGGGTGCCCTCGGCTGCCCGGGGCAGGAAGTGCTGCCACAGCCAGCTCTCCAGCCACTGGCAGTGCTCGAAGGAGTCGACGAACAGCACCGTTCCCGGGACGTCGAGCAGGCGGGCGGCGGCGCGCTCGAACTCGGCCGGGTCGCGGCTGGCGAACCGGCCGTCCAGTTCCAGCACCGGCCGGCCGGTCGGCCGGGCCTGGTCCGCCAGGCGGCGCACGAGCGTCGACTTGCCGATGCCGCCGGGTCCGACCAGGTAGAAGACGAACGGTGCCGCGGTCTCGCCGGCCAACGCCCTTGTGAAGGAGTCGAGTTCGGCGTCCCGTCCGATGAAGGACCGGGTGCGCGCGTCACTCAGCCGTTGCCCGGGCGAGGCCATCGGACGGCTCCTCCCCTCTGCGGTCGACGGTTCGGTGGTGTGCCGGTGCCGGGCGGGGTCACCGGATGCTCCCGAGGTCTCGGTCGCCCTCGTCGCCGGAGACCAGCAGGGTGGTCTCCTGGACGGTTTCGAACCGGCCGTCGGGGGCGAAGCGGGCGAACAGGTAGACCTCGTGCCGGGAGGTGTGGCCGTCGGCCCGGACCACGGTGACGGTGTGGCGGTCGGCGTAGCGGTCACCGTCGCGGAATTCGTCGTGCACCTCGATCTGCCCGCTGACGACCACTTCGCGCAGTCGCTCCATGTGCTGGACGAAGCCGGCCCGGTCGCTCCACACGCCGTCGGTGCGCTGGCGGTAGCCGGGGGCGAAGTGGCGGTCGACGGCCCGGTCGAGCGGCAGGTCCGGGGTGAACAGCAGGTCGGTGATGGCCCGGGTGATGTCGGTGGTGGTCATCGGGGTTTCTCTTTCGGGGAGTGCGGTAGGTGCCGGCTGCCGGTCAGCCGTGGACGGGGGTGAAGTCCAGGACCAGGGCGACCGGGCCACGGGTGTAGAGACCGGTCTCCCGGTACTCGAACCCGGGGCTGAGCCGGACCTGGTCGAGCTGTGCGAGCAGCAGTGCCGCCACGGTCTCGATCTCCGCGCGGGCGAAGGCCGCCCCGACGCACTGGTGCAGGCCGGTGCCGAAGGCCAGGTGCTGGGCGGCGGCGGTGAACGACCGGGCGGTGCCCAGATCGGCGCGGTGGAGGTCGAACGCGTCCGGGTCGGCGAACACGGCGGGGTCGCGGTTCGCCGCGCCGATCATGCAGAACACGGTCGCACCTGCGGGGACGACGGTGCCGTCGAACTCGGCGTCCCGTTCGGCGAGGCGCGGAATCAGCTGGACCGGCGGAGTACGGCGGAGCGTCTCGGCGATGGCGGCGGGCAGCAGCGCCGGGTCCCGCCGGACCTGGGCGAACTGCTCGGGGTGGTCGAGCAGTTGCTTGAAGAGCAGGCCGAGCGTCTTGTCGGCGGGTTCCACGGCGGCCACCAGGATGTTGACGACCAGCGCGGTGATCTCGCGGGTGCTCATCGCGATGCCGTCGAACTCCGCCGTGCAGAGGGCGGAGATCAGGTCGTCGCCGGGCCGGCGGCGGCGCTGCTCGATCACCGGGACGAGGTAGGACTCCAGTTCCCCGGCGCGGGCGAGGCAGTCCTGGCGGCGTTCCTCGCTCAGCCCGATGGCGGTGATGAATTCGCCGACCCCGGCCAGCCAGTGGGAGACCGGGCGCCAGTCCTGCCGGTCCAGGCCGAGCAGGTCCAGGGTGACCCGGACCGCGAAGGGCTTGCCGAAGTCGTTGACCAGGTCCATCCGCCCCTCGGCGAGCAGCGGGCCGAGCAGCTCCACGGCGTTGGCCCGGACGGTGCGGACCTGCTCTCGCAGGGCCGTCCCGGTGAAGGCGCGGACCACGATCTTCCGCTTGGCCGTGTGCTCGGCCCCGGTCATCTGGGCGAGCACGGGCCCGCGCATCACCGGCTCGGCGCGCACCTGCAGGGTCGCGGTGGTGAACGCCTCGTGGTCCGTCAGCACCCGGTGCACGTCACGGTGGCGGGAGAGGAACCAGGCGTCGACCGCCGGCTCGTGATGCACGGGCGCGTGTTCCCGCAACCAACCGAAGTGCCGCTCGGGCGCGGCGGCGAACTCCTCGGACAGGATGCTGAAGCGGGGGTTGGCCCTCGGCGGGGCCGTCAGTGGTGTCATCGTCGGCACTATAACCCGATCATTTGCCTGATCAGCGTGGCTTTCCGCGCCGCAAGGATCGTTCGTGCCATGCCGGTTTCCCGGCCCGTCCGGCCGGGAACTGCCAGGACTCGGACAAAGCCGACACCATGTCAACTCGGGCGGGCAGCAGTACGAATGACGCCGGTCGACGGAGCGGGCGGCCGGGCGACACCACCGGTCCGGCGGAGGAGTGGACAGCGGTGGACAGCAGTGGACGGTGCCCGCTCCCGACCGGTCTGGAGAGTGGACACCGGTCCGCAGCAATCTGTGCGGCATGAACCTCCCACCCACCGGACAGGACCGACCGGAGGCCGCCGCCCGGCCCGCCACCGTCCTGGCGGCGCTCGCCGCAGCCCAGTTCACCGTCATGCTGGCCACCTCGATCGTGAACGTGGCACTCCCTCACATCCGGGCCGGCATCGGCCTCTCCGACGGCGGGACCACCTGGGTGGTGAACGCCTACGGCCTGGCCTTCGGGGCCCTGCTGCTGGCGGGTGGGCGAGCGGCTGACCTGCTCGGACGCCGCCGGGTGCTGGCCGGAGGGCTGGCGCTGTTCGCGACGGCCTCGGCGGCGGCCGGGCTCGCCACCGACTCCGGGGTGCTGATCGCCGCCCGTGCCGTCCAGGGGTTGGGGGCGGCCGCCATCGCCCCCGCCGCGCTCGCCCTCGCGATGGGGCTCGCCCCGTCCGGCGCCGGCCGGACCAAGGCCCTGGGCGTGTGGGGCGCGGTCTCCGGCGCGGGCGCGGCGGGCGGCGTGCTGCTGGGCGGCGTGCTCACCCAGGCCTGGGGCTGGCCCTGGGTCTTCCACGCCGTCGCGATCGGGACGGCCCTGGTGCTGGGCGCCGTGCTGGCGTTCGTCCCCCGCGAGGGCGGACAGCAAGCAGGCAGGCGGGCCGCGGACGGCTCGGACGGACGGGCCGGGGGCCGGTTCGACCTGCTGGGCACCGCCGCCGTCACCCTCGCCCTCACCTGCCTGGTCTGGGGTCTCACCACCGCCCGGGGCGCCGGCTGGACCGACGCACGGGTGCTCGGCACCCTGGCCGCCTCCACCGTACTGCTCACCGTCTTCGCCGCCATCGAGCGGCGCCGGCCGAACGCCCTGGTGCCCCCACGCCTGTTCGGCACCGGCCGGGTCGCGGCGGGCAACCTGCTGATGGCGCTGCTCGGTTCGGTGTGGATCGCGCTGTTCTTCTTCCTGCCGCTCTACCAGCAGCAGGTGCTCGGTGAGAGCCCGCTGCTCACCGGGGCGGGCCAACTCCCGCTCGCTGCGGCCAACATGCTCGCCGCCACGCTGGCACCGCAGGTCACCCGGCGGCTCGGCGGAGGCGCGACCGCCACCGCCGCCCTGCTCACCGAGGCTGCCGGGTTCCTCTGGCTCTCCCGGCTGGACGCCGACGGGAGCTACCTCGCCGACGTGCTCGGCCCGACCGTCCTGATCGGCCTCGGCCTCGGCGTCGCCTTCGTCCAGCTGACCGCGCTCGCCGTGGACGGCGTCCCGCCTCAGGACGCGGGCCTGGCAGGCGGGTTGGTCAACACCACCCGCCAGGTCGGCGGCGCCGTCGGCCTCGCCGCCCTGGCCACCCTGGCCGGTTCGGTCACCGCCGGGGCGACCGGCGGCCAGGGCCACCTGGTAGCGCTCACCGCCGGCTACCGGGCCGCCTTCGCGGTCTCGGCGGCGGTCCTGGTCCTCGCGGCCCTGCTCGCCCCGCTGCTGACCTGCCGTCGGGCCGGGGGCCGCGCGGCTGCCGCCGCCCCGGTGCCACAGGGCGCCCGCTGACCTCGTCCTCCCCGATTTCCCCGATTTCCCGCAACGAAAGGCACTTCCATGACCATCGCCAAGCCCCCGTACCTGACCGGCCACTTCACCCCCGTCGTCGAGGAGGTCACCGCCACCGGGCTGACCGTCGAGGGCGTCCTGCCGCCCGAGCTGACGGGTCACCTGCTGCGCAACGGCCACAACCCCAAGCCCGGCATCACCCCGACCCACTGGTTCAAGGGCAGCGGCATGGTGCACGGCATCCGGCTCCGGGACGGCCGGGCCGAGTGGTACCGCAACCGCTGGGTGCACACCCCGGCCCTGGACGGCGCGCCGTACCTGACCGAGCACGGCCCCGACCTGACCGCCAGCGCCGCCGGCACCCATGTGATCGAGCACGGCGGGCGGCTGCTCGCCCTCTGCGAGGCCAACCTCCCGTTCGAGCTCACCCGGGAGCTGGACACCGTCGGCGCCTACGACTTCGACGGCAAGCTGCGCGGCGCGATGACCGCCCACCCCAAGGAGGACCCGGTCACCGGCGAGCTGCACTTCTTCGGGTCCTCGCCCTTCCCGCCGTTCCTGACGTACTACGTGGCCGACGCCAAGGGCGAGATCGTGCACAGCGCGGAGGTCCCCGGTGCGACGGGCGCCCTCAAGCACGACTTCGCCCTGACCCGCCGTCACGTGGTCTTCATCGAGGGCAACGTGACCTTCGACCTCACCGAGCCCTCCGGTATCCCCTACAGCTGGAGCGACACCCAGCTGAGCCGGATCGGCGTGCTGCCGCGCGGCACGGACGGTGAGCGCCACATCCGCTGGTACACCATCGAGCCCGGCAACATGCTGCACGTCTCGAACGCCTACGAGGACGGCCAGGGCCGCGTCGTCCTGGAGGGGCCGACCGTGGACGAGGAGGGGTTCCGGCTCTCCTGGAACTGGTGGACCGGCGCCCCGGGGCGCGGCACGGAGCCGGTCTCCCGTTCCTACACCCGCCGTTGGGTCATCGACCCGGCCGACGGCTCCGTGGACGAGCAGATCATCGACGACCTCCCGGTGGAGTTCCCCACTCTCAACGAGGCTTACCTGGGCGTCGAGAACCGCTACCAGTACGCGGTCTCCTTCCCCGACGAGAAGGGCTTCGGCGGCTACGGCCTGGTCAAGTACGACCGCACCACCGGCGCCCGCCGCATCCGGCAGATCGGCGACGCCCGGCTGCCCAGCGAGGCCGTCTTCGTTCCCGCCGCCGGGGCCACCTGCGAGGACGACGGCTACCTGCTCACCGTCGTCTCCGACCTCAAGCAGGACGCCTCCCAACTGCTGGTCCTGGACGCCTCAGGGCTCGACACCGTCGCCACCGTGCACCTCCCGCACCGCGTGAGCGCCGGACTGCACGGCTCCTGGATCCCCGACCTCCCGTCGGCCGATGCCGGGCGCTGACGCCGACCGACCGACTCCCGACGGGTTTCTGACAGCCCGCCACCCGATCGGATCGCTCCGGGGTGCGCCTCGCCCGAAGGCCGTCCTACGGTGCCTTGGGGGTCGGACCTACGAGAGGTGAGCAGTCCCATGGCAGGAAAGTTCGAGCTCTACACCGACACGTCGGGTGTGCACCGGTTCCGGCTCAAGGCGTCCAACGGCACGGTGGTGATCACCAGTGACCCGCACGAGTCGAAGGAACAGTGCATGAAGAGCATCGACTCGATCAGGAAGCTCGCGCCGTACGCGCAGGTCCAGGAGTCCGCCGCGGCCCCGGCCTGAGCCCCCTGACCAGCCCGGAGGGCCGGCCCCGCGCGTGACGGGTCCGGCCCTCCGGCGTGCGGACGGTCCGTCAGTAGACGCTGACGCCGTACGCGCTGAGCGCCTCCACCACCGGCTGGAAGAAGGTGGTGCCGCCGCCGGAGCAGTTGCCGCTGCCGCCCGAGGTCAGGCCGTGCGCGGTGTTGCCGGAGAACAGCGCGCCACCGCTGTCCCCGGGCTCGGCGCAGACCGTGGTGCGGATCAGGCCCCGGACGCTGCCCTCGGCGTAGTTGACGGTGGCGTTCAGCGCGGTGACCTTCCCGCTGTGCACCTTGGTGGTGCTGCCGCTGCGGGAGACGGTCGCCCCGACGGCGGGGGTGCTCGCGGCGGTGATCCGCCGGGTGGTGCCGTCGTACAGGTCGACCGAGGACGGCGGGGTCGAGCCGTCCGTGTACCGGACGATGGCGAAGTCGTCGCCCGGGAACCGGGAGTTGGCCGTGTTGCCGAGCTTGGTGGTCTGGCTCTGGCTGGTGTACCAGGAAGCCACCGCGTTGCCGCAGTGACCGGCCGTCAGGAACGAGTACGTGCTGCCGCTGCGCACGTTGAAGCCCAGCGAGCAGCGGTAGCCGCCGCCGTAGATCGCGTCACCACCGGCCAGCTTGGTGCTGAAACGTCCGGCCACCTGCTCCACCCGGACGGCCGTACCCAGCCGCCCGGCGGACTCGGTGACCCGGTTCAGCTCGGCGCCCCGGACGCTCTCGTCCACCGAGAGCAGCACCTGGTTGGTGACCGGGTCGACCGCCCAGGCCGTCCCGGGGACGGCGGCGGAACGGTCGAGCTCGGCCGTCGCGGCGGCCAGCTGTGCGCCGCTCCGGGCGACCAGTTGGGCCACCGCCCCGGTCGCCCGGACCTGCTCGGCGGCGGACCGGTCCGTGACGGTGACGACCAGCCGGCCGCTCCCGTCCAGGTACGAACCGGCACTGCGCTCCTCGCCCAGCGACTGCTGGAGCGCGCCGGCCACCGCGGCGGCCTGCTCGCCGACGGGGGTGGCGCGGGCGACGGCGGCGGACGGGAGGGCTAGCGCGGAGCCGGTGACGAGCATCGCGACGGCGGCGAGCAGGACGGCGGGGCGGCGGTTCCTCATGGTGTCGTCTCCCTGATGGGGGCTGGGACCTGGCTGCTGAGCACCACCATCGAGCCGCCCCATGAGCACGTCAACCGGCTCGCTCCTGCCAATCCATCCGGCAACTCCCCTTCCATCAACCGGACTTGTCAGCACCGGCACCACCGGGGGCCTGCCTCCCGTACGAGCGGCCGGGCCCGCGCTCGGCGGCACCCCGAATCCCCGGGGCGGCCGGACCTACCCGCTGGTACCTTCGCACCGAGATCATCACGCCGGTGCAACCGCACCGACCCAGGGGGGCCTGCATGGAAACCGACACACCCTCAGCCCCGGCCACGGCCGGACCGCCGCCACCGGAGACCGCTCCCGGCCTGAGTGCCAGGAACGCCGTCCTGCAGACCGTCGCCGCCCTGGGGCTGGCCGCCGCCGCGCTCGGGGGCATCTGGGGCGCCGGCCTGCTCGACCCGGCGGCCGCGCACGACGAGCCCGCCGTGTGCTACCCGCCCAAGCCCGCCGACGACCCCGGGTACCCGGCCCTGTGCGCCGCCCTGAACCGCCCCGACCTGCCGGCCCTGCTCGGCGCGCCGGAGACCCCCGTGTCGATCGCCCAGCCCGGCAGCGGGCCGATCACCCTCGCGGACGGCACGGTGCTGTCCGACCCCTCGGCGCGGGTCCAGCTCGGGAAGGTCTTCGTCCAGGTCACCGACAACCGCAGGATCTCGCTCCGGACCACCATGGCCTTCCCCGACCCGAGCCTGCTGCCGACCACCGTGCTCGGCCACCCGGCCGCGACCTTCTCCGACCACACCCTGGTGTTCGCCCTCGACACCAGGAGCACCAGCACCGTCGGCAGCGGCGGCATCGCCCGGCACCTGGTGGTCGCCAAGGGTCCCGACGCCGACGGCGGATCCTTCGAGTTCGTCGTGTGGCGCCAGGACCGCGGCACCCCGGACGACGCCGCGCTGCTCCGGGTCGCCACCCAGGTCCTCCCCACCCTCCCGGGCTGGGTTCCCGGTCCGTAGCGCACGCCTGACAGAGTGCAGCGCCGGGCCGGAGGTGCATGGCACTCTGTCCGTGGTCCCGGCCTTCGCCCGGACGATAGCCTCCCGGGCACGTCACCGAGTGAAGGCAGGTCCCCTGTGGGCTCCAACGGCAGCAGTCCCGTCGTCAACGGCGGTGTGTCGTTCTGGTATTCGTCGATCGGACTGCCCGCACCACGCCCCGGTCTGGCCGCCGGGACGGACGTCGACGTCTGCATCGTCGGTGGCGGCTACACCGGGCTCTGGACGGCGTACTACCTGAAGAAGGCCGACCCCGGGCTCCGGGTCACGGTGCTGGAGCAGCGGGTCTGCGGCTACGGCGCCTCCGGCCGCAACGGCGGCTGGCTGTACAACGGCTTCGCCGGCCGCGGCGCCTTCGCCCGCCGGTACGGCACCGACCGGGCGCAGGCGATGCAGCGGGCGATGGACGACTCGGTGCGCGAGGTGGCGGACGTCGCGGCGGCGGAACGCATCGACGCCGACCTGGTGCTCGGCGGCGTCCTCGAAGTGGCCAGGACGCCCGCCCAGCTGGCGCGGATGAAGGCGTTCGCGGCCGAGGAAGACGCCTTCGGGGAGCACGAGTTGGCCGTCCTCTCGGCCGCCGAGGCCACCGCCAGGATCAGGGTGGACGGCGTGCTCGGCGGCACCTGGACACCGCACGGCGCCCGGATCCAGCCCGCGAAACTGGTCCAGGGCCTGGCCCGGGTGGTGCAGGACCTCGGCGTGGTGATCCACGAGGGCACCGAGGTGACGGCCGTCCACCCGGCCGCCGCCGGTCGCCGGGCCCGGGCCGAGACCGCCGCCGGGACGGTCACCGCCGACTACGTGCTGCGCGCCACCGAGGGCTTCACGGCCGGCCTGCGCGGCGAGCGCCGGACCTGGCTGCCGATGAACTCCGCGATGATCGTCACCGAGCCGCTGCCCGAGTCCTTCTGGGCCGCGACCGGCTGGCAGGGCCACGAGGTGCTGGGCGACTTCGCGCACGCCTACATGTACGCGCAGCGCACCGCCGACGACCGGATCGCACTCGGCGGACGCGGCGTGCCGTACCGCTTCGGCTCCCGGACCGACACCGACGGCACCACCCAGCAGCGGACGGTGGACCAGCTCCGGGAGATCCTGCACCGGTTCTTCCCCGGCACCGCCGAGGCCCGGATCGACCACGCCTGGGCCGGCGTGCTCGGCGTCCCCCGGGACTGGTGCGCCACCGTCGAGCTGGACCGCGGCACCGGCCTGGGCTGGGCCGGCGGCTACGTCGGCAGCGGCGTCACCACCACCAACCTGGCCGGCCGTACCCTCCGTGACCTGGTCCTCGGCGACCGCACCGAACTCACCGAACTCCCCTGGGTCGGCCACCAGGTGCGCCGCTGGGAGGTCGAACCGCTCCGCTGGCTCGGCGTGCACAGCCTGTACGCCGCCTACCACGCGGCCGACCGCCAGGAAGCGGCCGGGCGCGCCACCACCTCGCCGATCGCCCGCTTCGCCGACCGCGTCTCCGGCCGCTGAACCAACGGCGGTCGCCGACCGCGTCTCCGGCCGCTGAACCAACGGCGGTCGCCGACCGCGTCTCCGGCGGCTCGACCGGCGGCCACAGCGGCCACGCCGGGCCGGGGTACGTGACGCGGGCAGGTCAGCGGATCACAATGGGGCAGCGCACCGAGCTCCAGGAGGCACCGGATGACCGAGCCCATCGCCGAGGTACTGGCGGACCGTCAGGTCCAGCGGGTCCGGGCCGGGGCCGGCCTGCGGCTGGAACTGGCCGGGGCGGTCACCGTCCTGATCGACAGTGACTTCCGGCTGCTCGCCGCCGGGGGCGTGGAGCACTTCTACCCGCAGCTCGGCACCGGCGTGAGCGGCGGCCTGACCGTGCTGACCGGCAGCCGGCTGACCGGCGCCTCGGTCAGCCCGGCGGGCGGCCTGGAGCTCAGCTTCGACTCCGGGCGCCGCCTGGTCGTCCCGCCGGACACCACCGAACACCCCTGGCAGGTCATCGGCCCCGACGGGCCGCTCTTCACCGCCGAGCCCGGCGGCTACCTGACCGGCTGACCCCGGCCCACCGGGCTGCTACCCCGGCCCTACCGTGCCCCACTCCCCGGCCGTAGCATGCTGCGGAAACACGACCACGGGGGGAAACGGGAATGTTCGGGATCGTCAGACCGTGTCGGCACAGCCTGCCCGAACCGCTCCGGGCCGCCTGGCTCGCGCACCTCTGCGGGCTCTGCCTGGCCCTGCGGGACGGCCACGGCCAACTGGCCAGGACGGCCACCAACTACGACGGACTGGTCATCTCGGTGCTGGTCGAGGCGCAGTCCGCGCCCAGCCGCCGCCAGGCCGGCCCCTGCCCGCTGCGCGGGATGCGCGGCGCCCAGGTGAGCGACGGCGAGGGCGCCCGGCTGGCCGCCACCGTCTCGCTCGCGCTCGCCTCGGCCAAGGTGCGCGACCATGTGCTGGACCGGGACGGGGTGTTCGCCCGCCGCCCGGTGGCGAGCACCGCCCGCGCGGTGGTCCGGCGCTGGGACCGGCAGAGCGGCCGGGCCGGTGACCGGATCGGCTTCGACACCGCCGTGCTGCTCGAAGCAGCCGACCGCCAGGGCGAGTTGGAGCGGACGGCGACGGCGGGCAGCCCGCTGCTCGCCCTCACCGAACCGACCGAGACCGCCACCGCGGCGGCGACCGCGCACACGGCCGTGCTCGCCGGACGTCCGGACAATGCGCCCGCCCTGCGCGAGGTGGGCCGGCTGTTCGGCCGGCTGGCCCACCTGCTGGACGCCGCCGAGGACCAGGCCGAGGACGACGCGAACGGCGCCTGGAACCCGCTGACCGCCACCGGCACCAGCCGCGCGGAGGCCGAACGGCTCTGCCGGGACGCCACCCACGGCATCCGACTCGCGCTGGCCGAGGTCGAGTTCACCGACCGGACGCTGGCGCACCGGCTGCTGGCGCACGAGACCCGACGCGCGGTCGACCGGGTCTTCGTCCGGACCGACCACGAGACCCACCAGCCCCACGCCCCCGAGCGACCGCCCGCGCCGCGCGATCCGCTGACCGGCTGCGCGATGTGGGCGTTGCTCGCCTGCAGTTGCCAACTGCTCTGCTGCGAACACGAGGACCCGTGGTCGGGCGAGCGGCGCGAGGGCTTCTGCCAGCGCAACGACTGTTCCGACGCGTGCGACTGCTGCAACTGCTGCAGCGGCTGCGACTGCAGCAGTTGCGACTGCAGTGACGGCTGTGACTGCTGCAGTTGCGACTGCTGACCCGACGGCACCGCCCGGCAGCCGCTGCGTGCTGCAGCGACTGCCGGGCGGCCCGGGGACGGTGTCGGTGTCGGCTCAGAACTGGGTGCTGACGGTGACCCCGCTGAAGTCCGTGCTGGCGTACAGGCTCAGGTAGCGGTACCCGGCCGTCGGGTTGTTCACGGTGATGCTCTGGGTGGTGCCGGGGCTGGTCGAGGACGCGGTGAACGCGTTCGGCGAGGCCCAGGTGTTGGCGTTGTAGTAGAGGAACGCGGTGCCGGTGCCGCCGGAGGTGGTGACCTTCAGCGTGCTGGTGCCGGCCGGCAGGTAGACGTACAGGTAGTCGCTGTTCCCGGCGGTGGCCGAGCGGTTGGCCCGCGAGCAGTTCTGACCCATCGCGTCGGTACGCGCCTCGGTGCAGGTCGGCAGGGTGACCGGGCCGCCACCGGTGAGCACGGTCACCGAGGTCGGCGTGGTGCCGCTCCGGCCGTTGCTGTCGGTGGTGGTCAGCGCGACCGTGTAGGTGCCGGCGGCCGCGTAGGTGTGGCTCGGGTTCCGCAGGTTCGAGGAGGTACCGTCGCCGAAGGTCCAGTTCCAGGCGGTGATCTGGCCGGGGCCGGTCTGCACGGACTTGTCCGTCAGGGTGACCGTGCCGCCGTTCACCGACTGGCCGAACAGCGAGGTCGGACCGGTCGCGTAGCAGGCGCCGGCGGCGCAGCTGGTCAGCCAGGCGTCGAAGTCGGCGTCGTAGCCGGTGCCGACGTTGTTGTAGACCGCGTAGCCGCCGGTGTAGTCACCGACCCGGAAGCGGTTCAGCATCGCCTGGACGTCGCTCGGGTGCTTCTCGAACATGTAGCGGACCGCGAGGTAGCCCCACGGGTAGACCCGGGTCGAGTCCGAATTGCCGTACGTGTTCTGGAAGATGGTGCTGAGCTTGTAGGTGTGCTTGCCCGCCTCGACCATCGCGTCGGTGTCGGTGGCACCCCGGTAGGTGAAGGAGACGTACTCGGCGACACCCTCGACCCACCAGATGTCCGGCACCGAGGTCTGGGTGCCGAAGCTGCCCTTCATGTCGTGGATGCCGTCGAGGTAGTGGGTGTACTCGTGGTTGAGGTTCCACACCCGCGCGGTGTCGTTGACGTTCCAGGACTTCTGGTACATCACCGTCACGGCCTGGTTGTTCGGGTCGGTCGGGTCCATCACGGTCTGGCCGCCGTTGTCGGTGGAGTTGCCGTAGATCGCCCAGGAGTACGTGGTGTAGTCGGTCTTGTTCGCGAAGATCCCGAAGATGACCGTCTTGTCGTACTGGTTCGGGATCGGCCCGTTGTCCTTGACCAGGTTGTGGAAGAAGGTGTCCTCGCCCCGCAGGCTGGTGCAGACCGCCGCCAGCTCGGTGGCCGAGAGCGACTGGGTCTGGAGCGTGCGGTTGTCACAGACCAGCCGGTTCGGCAGGACCGCGGCAGCCAGCTTCGTGGGCAGGTTGCAGGTGTTGTAGTACGAACACTGGCCCGGGTTGTACTGGTTGGCCTGGTACGCGGTGCCGACGTACAGCGGACCGGTCTGGCCGAGGATCGGGCTGGCGTCGAGCACCCGCTTCACCAGCGGCTTGACCGCGGTCTCGACGGCGGTGCCGGTGCCCGCCAGCCGGGACAGGTCGTTGCCGGCGTTCACGTCGAGGGCCGCGTTCGGCCCGCCGAGCAGGTCCTGGTGGTTGACCGCGAAGTCCGCCAGGGTGGTGGCGATGCTCGGGTCGGCGGTGACCGCCTGGACGAAGTCCGGGTTCCAGCTGCCACGCCAGAGCGCGTACCGCAGCGGGGCGTTGACCGCGCTGACCATCGAGGGGATGGCGTTGTACGAGTTGTTGTAGGCGTTCAGGAGCTGCTTGTAGACACCCAGGTAGCTGCCCTGCAGGTTGGCGCTGTCGGTGTAGATCAGCACCTGCTTGAGGATGTTGCCGTTGGCGTCGCTGACGTCCTTCCAGCGGGTGCCGGCGAAGAACGCGTCCATGCCCGCCTTGGAGGCGGCGGTCAGCGTGGCGTCGTAACCGCCCACCGAACCGGCGTAGTTGGACTGGACGAAGTAGCCGGCCCGGAGGAACAGCACCAGTTGCAGGATGCTGTTGGTGTTGTCGCCGGTGTAGGCGGTGGCCCGGTTCTTGAAGGCGGCCGCGACCGGCATCATCTGCGACTGCTTGAAGACACCGCCCGCCGGGGTGCCGGTGAGGTCGAACAGCGTGCTGACGCAGTCCGTGGTCGAGCTCTCGACGAACGCGACCAGGTCGGCGCCGGTCCGGGTGGTGAAGTCGGCTGCGGTGCAGCTCTGCGCGGCGGCCGCCGCGGCGGCGAGCCCGGCCTTCTTCTCGACCGCACGCGGGGCGGACTGGGTGGTGGGGGCGGCGACCGGCTCACCCATCGCGGCCTGGCTGAGCTGGGCCGGCGACAGCGGGGCGGCGGGCGAGCCGAACTGGTCGGAGTCGGCCGCGAAGGTGGCCAGACCGGCCGGCTTCGGGACGAGGGGGGCGGCCGCAGCGGCGGCCGGCTTGCCACCGGACGTGCCGGGCGCGGCGATCGCGGTGGCGGGAAGCAGCGAAGCGACCGTGGCGACGCCGGCTATGACGCCGGCTGCGAGGGTGGATATCGGTAGACGCAGGCGCACTGCCAAGTCCTTTTCCTGTGGGGGGCACTCACTGAGCATCAGGCGGGACAAGCGGGGGACGTGGCGTGCATCCTGCCACCGAATGGCCATCAGAACAATGTCACAGGTCATATCTCACAACTGTTGATGACCGTTCCGGTCCACCCGCCGGGTCGACGGCGCAGGCACCGGTCATCTCCCGGACGACGACGGCCCGTTGGCCCTACGGAGACACCTCGGGCCGTCCGGACACCAGGCGGAGTCGGCTCGTTGCGGCATTGGGCTCGGCGGCCGGCGAGCAGCGAGCGCCCATGGGCTTCTCCGGAGAGGGTCGATGGGCCTCGCGGGGAGGGACACTACTCAGGCTTGCCAGCGCATGCAACGCATCGATGAAAGCTTTCTACGCTCACGTCAGAGTGTCATTGCAAGATGTCAGTTGATTCCAACATGTCCGAGCCACTCCTGGTACGGTCGCCCCAGCCCGACCACCCTGCCGCGCCGAGCCGCTGACCTGCCGATACACCCCGCCGCCCGGACCGAAGCCACCGGCCGAGGCGTGCTGAAACCGCACTCCCGACCACCGCACCCGACCCCCCACCCAGGTCACGCAGGACCCGCCGACCCCACCGCAACTATTGACACTGCTTCACCGCGAAGTACTCAATAGGCAACACACTTCAACGCCTTCCAACACATCCCGGCCGACCCCGCGCTGCCTGACGCGAAGCAGCAGCGGGCGATTCGGCCTGGGCGAACCCAGGCGCCCCCGCACGCCCCGCGCCCCCACAGCCGGGCGGTCCACGTCGACCGCCCTCGTACCAAGAACGCCCCCACCCTCGAAAGGATCGAACGCACATGCGCCGTTTGGCTTGTGCACTAACCGCCGTACTCGCGACGGTCGGCACCGCAATCACCCTCCCCAATGCACCTGCGGTGGCGGCTGCGACGGCGACGCCCTACGTGTTCGAAGTCGAGAACATGTCGCTGACCAACTTCGCGACCGACACCGTGAACCACACCTGGAACGGCAACGCGGTCGACAACGTCACCTACGCCCGGGGCGTGGCCGGCGGGACCAGCAGCGCCAGCAAGACCTTCAGCGGCGTCGCGGGAACCTACGACCTGATCACGCGCTACAACGGCAAGACCGCGAACGGGGTGACCTACAAGCTCTCGGTCAACTCCGTTCCGGTGGACACCTGGGCGACCTCCCAGCGGTACGGCCGGGACTACACCGACCCGATGAACATCGACACCCGGACGTCCAGCAGCGTCAAGCTCAAGGCCGGGGACGTCATCGAGCTGACGGCCACCTCGGCCGGCGAGGTGCCCCGGGTCGACCGGATCACCATCCAGCAGCACGTGGGGGCGCCGACCAGCACCCTGACCATCGACTCGCCGAACGCGGCCCTGAACGACGGGTTCAACTGGGGCAAGGACCGGGCCCTGGGCATGACCTTCTACCCGGGCAACCCGATGATGGGTCACGAGCCCGAGTGGTGGCGCCTCAAGGACGCCACCCACCAGGAGAACCAGCCGGGTTACTGGGGTGCGTACACCAGCCGGGAGTCCTACTACAACCGGGACATCTCCCACCAGTCGGACGGTGCGCACGCGCTCGGCCTGGACACCGAGACCTTCAGCATGCTGAAGACCTTCGCGGGCGACGCCTCGAAGCCGGGCCAGAACGGCTGGCCGCTGTGGGCGCACAGCCCCACCGGTGCCATGTACTACATCGACGGCACCGGCTTCCGGGAGCTGCCGTCGCCGTTCAACCTGATGACCAAGGCGTACAAGCAGTACCAGTGGACGGGCAACGCGGACTGGATCAACGATCCGACCCTCGCCGCGTACTACGACTCCACCATGGGCCCGTTCCTGGCGAGCCACGAGGTGACCTGGAACGACGCCAACCCGGCGGCCGAGCAGCCGGTTTCGCGCAAGCAGTCCGGTGAGTACACCGCGACGTTCTTCGAGTTCCCGAACGAGAACCTGGTCTCCGCAGCGGACTCGCTCGGGTACCAGTACCAGTCGATGCTGGCGTACGCGGAGATCCTGAAGGCGAAGGGCGACACCGCCGGCGGCGCGAAGTGGGCCGACCGTGCGCAGCGGGTGCGCAACCAGTTCGAGGCGAAGTGGTGGGACTCCTCGAACAACCGGTACATGCGCGGCAAGGACGCGGCCGGTACGGGCTACAGCAGTTGGGGCCACGAGGCCAGCTTCCTGATGATGCTGACCGGGCTGGGCGACTACGGCAGCCGGACCAGCGGCTACCTGGACTTCATCGCCGCCAACGACGACAACCTGAACGTCGAGGCGACCTCCTACCTGCCGGAGATGTACTACCAGTACAACCGGTCGGCCGAGGGCTGGGCCTGGCTCAAGAAGCTCATGGCGGGCAAGGACAGCTACCCGGAGATCTCGTTCCTCGCGGTCAGCAACACCATCGACGGCATGATGGGCGTTCAGCCGGACGCGCCGCACGACAAGGTGGCGACCGTCTCGCGGCTGACCTCCGACACGCCGTGGGTGGAGATCGACCACCTCAAGGTCGGTGACAACGACCTGAAGCTGAAGCACATCGGCACGACGGCCTCCGCGCTCACCAACAACTCGGGTGGCACGGTGAACTGGGAGGCCCAGTTCTACGGCACTCCCGCCACCATCACCGTGAACGGCGTCGCCCGGACGCCGCAGACCAAGTCGCTGTACGGCCAGACGGTCTCCTACGTGACCGTGCCGGTGTCCGCCGGTGGCTCCGTGACCGCGATCGCCGGGACCCCCGGTGCCGACATCACCGCTCCCACCGCGCCGACCGGCCTCACCTCGACCAGCGTGTCGTCGAGCAGCGTGGACCTGAAGTGGACCGCGGCCACCGACAACGTCGGCGTGACGAGCTACAACGTCTACCGCGGCACCACGCTGGCCGGTTCGTCGACCGGTACCAGCTTCACCGCGTCGGGCCTGACCGCCTCGACCCCGTACACCTTCACGGTGAAGGCGGTGGACGCCGCCCAGAACCGCTCCGAGGCCGGCAGCCCGCTCGCCGTCACGACCGCGGGCAGTGGCAACGGGCAGGCCACCGACCTGAGTTCGCTCACCTGGACCGCCGCGCAGAGCGACTTCGGCACCGTCCAGAAGGACCGGAGCGTCGACTCCAAGCCGCTCAAGCTGAACGGCACCGGCTACGCCAAGGGCCTCGGCACGCACGCCAACAGCAGCATCACCTACGCCCTGAACGGCGGCTACAGCCGCTTCCAGTCCGACGTCGGCATCGACGACGAGGTCACCTCGAACGGCACCGTGCGGTTCGAGGTCTGGGGTGACGGCGTCAAGCTGTACGAGACCCCGGCCGCCATGACGCCGTCGAGCGCCACCCAGTCGGTCGACATCAGCGTCGTCGGCGTCAACTCCCTGGTCCTCAAGGCCACGGACGCGGGCGACGGCATCAACAGCGACCACGCCGACTGGGCCGGAGCCAAGATCATCGGCTTCCCCCCGACGCCGACCCCGCTGAGTGACCTGAACTGGACCGGCAGCCCCGTCATCGGTTCGGGCACCGTCCGCAAGGACACCAGCGTGGACGGGAACCCGATCAAGCTGAACGGCACCGCCTACGCCAAGGGCATCGGCACGCATGCCATCAGCAGCATCACCTACGCCCTGAACGGCGGCTACAGCCGCTTCCAGTCGGACCTCGGTGTCGACGACGAGATCATCTCGAACGCGACCGTGAAGTTCGAGGTCTGGGGTGACGGCGTCAAGCTCTACGAGACCCCGTCGGCGCTCACTCCGACCAGCGCCACCCAGTCCGTCGACGTGAGCGTCGTCGGCGTCAACTCCCTGGTCCTCAAGGCCACGGACGCGGGCGACGGCATCAACAGCGACCACGCCGACTGGGCCGGAGCCAAGTTGGTGCACTGACCCCGGGCCCTCGGGCCCGTGCCGGGGCCGCGTCCGCACCGGACGCGGCCCCGGCCTCTCTCATTCCGGTCCTGCGGTGACCGTCACTTCAGGCCGTTGTCGAGCGCCGTGATCAGGGCTCCGTTCGGTGTGTCACCGGACATCTCCCAGATCATCGCGCCCAGCAGGCCCTTGGACTTCACGTAGGCCGCCTTCTTCCCGATCGACCACGGGTCGTCGAAGGTCCACCACTGCCCGCCGGCCGAGGTGTAGGCGTACGTCGACACCGACTGCTCGTCGTGCAGCACGGTCAGCCCAGGGAAGGTGGTGAGCAGGTTGTTGTAGCCCCGCGTCCCCGCCTCCTCCGCGAACTGGCCGGGTGCCGCGCCGGTCGCCGCCTGCCACTCGCCCTTCGCGCCGCCATCGGTGACGCCCTGCCAGCCCCGGCCGTAGAAGGGCAGGCCGATGGTGAGCTTGCGCGGGTTGACCCCGGCGTTCAGGTAGGTCTGCACCGCCGCGTCGGTGCTGAACTTCACCGGGTACGGGTCCTGGGCGTCCGGGTACAGGTTGGCCTGGTGGCCGGTGCGGTTGGGCTCCCAGGAGTTGTCCGAGCCGGCCCCGTGGAAGTCGTACCCCTGGATGTTGGCGATGTCCAGGGAGCTGAAGATCTTCGACAGGTCCCAGCCCTGGGCGATCTTGGCCGGGTCGGCGGGGGTGAAGGCCGTGAGCAGCTTGTGCGAGCCGCCCAGCGCGTCCAGCTGCTTCCTGAACTCGGCCAGCAACGCGGTGTTGTTGGCCTTGTCGTTGACGCTCCAGTGGTTGCCGGGGTGGCCGTCGGGCGAGCCGGGCCACTCCCAGTCCAGGTCGATGCCGTCGAAGATCCCGGCGGCCACGCCGTCGCCGCCCGCACCGTTGTAGGCGGGCAGGTTGCCCTTGATCCAGACGTCCAGGCAGGACTTGACGAACTTCTGCCGGGAGGCGTCGGTGGCCGCCACGTCGGAGAAGTACTTGGAGTACGTCCAGCCGCCGAGCGAGACCACCACCTTCAGGTGCGGGTACTTGGCCTTGAGCTTCTTCAACTGGTTGAGGTTGCCCCGGAGTTTGCCCCAGCCGTCGTCGGCCACCCCGTCCACGGACTGGGCCGCGCTGAACGGCCGCCCGTAGTCGGCGTCCGCGTCCCCGGCGCCGGTCCCCTGGTCTGGGTCCTGCGGGTTGGCGGTGGTGCCCTTGGTGACGCCGGCCAGGCAGGTCAGGTTGACCGGGTCGATGTTCTCGAAGGCGTAGTTGATCACGTCCAGCTTGGCGGCCGTGCCCGAGGTGTCCAGGTTCTTCGCGAAGTACTGGCGTCCGTAGATGCCCCACTGAGTGAAGTAGCCGACCCGGGTGTACTTCCCGGCCCCGGCCAGGTCGCCGGTGGTGACGGTGAGCGGTGCCGAGGGTGGCGACTGGTTGTCCACCGCGTCCCTGGCCCGCACCGTGAAGACGTAACTCGTCGCCGGGGCGAGCGAGTTGACCGTGACCGAGGTGCCGGTCACGCTCTGCACCGGCACGCCGCCCTGGTAGACGTCGTAGGAGACCACCCCGACGTTGTCGGTGGCCGGGTTCCAGGCCAGCGTGACGGCGCCCGAAGTGACCGTGCCGGCCCGGAGGTTGGCCGGTGCCGTAGGCGGCACCGGGTCACTGGCCGGGTCGGTGGTGGTCACCGTGGTGGCCGGGCTCACCGGCCCGGCGTTGCCCCGGGCGTCCTTGGCCCGGACGGTCAGGCTGTACGCCGTGGCCGGGCTCAGCCCGGTCGCGGTGCCCGAGGTGCCGGTCGAAGTCCCGACCACCGTCGGGCCGTTGAGGATCTCGTAGGAGGCGACGGGGTAGTCCCCGGCGCCCGCGGCGGCCCAGCTCAGCGCCACCGAACGGGTGGTCACGGCGACCACCGACGGCTTCCCCGGCGCACCGGGCGGGACGTCGGGGGTGCCGTCGCACTTGTCGCCGTTGACCGTACAGCCGGTGGGGGCGGCGATCGGGCCGGTGGCGACGAACCAGAAGCTGTACGGCTCGGTGCTGCTCTTCGCGGCGACCGTGGCGTTGTAGTACGCGTTCTTGGCGACCACGTGACGGCCGGTCACGGTCGCCTCGCCGTTGTAGCTGCTGCTCAGGGTGACGCCGGCCGGGAGGTCGAACTCCAGGGTCCAGCCGGTGACGGCGGTCGCGTTGTCGTTGCGGACCACCAGGGTGCCTTTCCACCACGAGCCGTTGTCGGCCGAGCTGAACGCGGCGGTGAGCTTCCCGGCCGCGTGCGCGGGCGGGGCGGCGATGGCCGTGAACGCGGCCACCGGTAGCAGCAGGGCGCCCAGCATCGCGGGCAGCCTGCGTCTGAGATATCCGGACATGGTTCTCCTGTTGGTGTGGGGGTGCCTGACAGGTGGGTGCAGAACCGTGCGGGCCGTCCGGTCGGGAGTCGGCTTGTTTTCGCAATGTAGGAGGACTGGACCAACGAGTCAACAGGTCCATACCATTTGCCACGGCAGCCGCCCACCCGCCGAGCCCATCCCCAACTGGGCTCGTACTCACACCGGTTGACCTGCCATCAGCGATGTACCAGCCATCCCCCACTGGAGGTACTCCCTTGCGAACCCGATCCCGGCTGCTCTCCGGCCTGGGCGCCGGCGTGCTGGCCGCCGCCGCTGCCCTGACCGCGCCCACCACCGCGCAGGCCGCCAACCTCCTGACCAACCCCGGCTTCGAGACCGGCACCCTGGCCGGCTGGTCCTGCTCCGGCGGGCTCGGCTCGGTGGTCGGCAGCCCGGTGCACGGCGGCGCCAAGGCCCTGGCGGGCGCCGCGAGCGCGAGCGACAACGCCAAGTGCACCCAGACCGTGGCCGTCCAGCCCAACACCGCCTACACGCTGAGCGGTTGGGTCCGGGGCAGCTACGTCTACCTGGGCGTCACCGGCGGCACCTCGACCTGGGCCCCGTCGGCCTCCGCGTACACCAAGCTGACCGTCGCGTTCACCACCGGGGCGGGCCAGACCAGCGCCCAGATCTACCTGAACGGCTGGTACGGGCAGGGCACCTACTACGCCGACGACATCAGCCTGGACGGCCCGGGCGGCAGCAGCGACACCGTGGCGCCGACCGTCCCGGCCGACCTGGCCACCACCGGCAAGACCTCCTCCACCGTCTCGCTCGCCTGGAGCGCCGCCACCGACAACGTCGGCGTCACCGCCTACGACGTCTACCGGGGCGGCGTCCTGGCCACCACGGTCGGCGGCACCTCGGCCACCGTCACCGGGCTCAGCCCCGCCACCGCCTACTCGTTCACCGTGAAGGCCCGGGACCTGGCGGGCAACACCTCCGCCGCCTCCACCGCGGTCTCGGTCACCACCGACAACGGGACCCCGCCGCCGCCCGGGTTCAAGCAGGCCGCGCCCTACCTCTACCTCGGCTGGGGCGAGCCGCCGGCGCCGAGCACGGTGCTGAACGCGACCGGCATCAAGTGGTTCACCATGGCGTTCGTCCTGGCCCAGAACGGCTGCAACCCCAGCTGGGACAGCCAGCGCCCGCTGCTCGGCGGGGTGGACCAGTCCACCATCGCCGCGATCCGGGCGGCCGGCGCTGACGTGGTCCCGTCCATCGGCGGCTGGAGCGGCAACAAGCTCGGCCCGAACTGCTCGACCCCCGAGGCCCTGGCCGGCGCCTACCAGAAGGTGATCGACGCCTACGGGCTGAAGGCGATCGACGTGGACATCGAGAACACCGACGAGTTCGAGAACGCCGCCGTGCAGGACCGGATCATCAACGCCCTGAAGATCGTCAAGAACAACAACCCCGGCCTGCGGACCATCCTCACCTTCGGCACCGCGACCACCGGACCGACCTCCTGGGGCAACCGGCTGATCGAGCGGTCCAAGGCGCTGAACGCCGACATCGACGTCTTCACCATCATGCCGTTCGACTTCGGCGGCGGCGCCGACATGTACGCGAGCACGGTCAGCGCGGCCGAGGGTCTCAAGACCAAGCTGAAGTCGGTGTTCGGCTGGGACGACGCGACCGCCTACGCCCACCTGGGCATCTCCGGCATGAACGGGCTCAGCGACCAGCAGGAGGTGACCGGCGTGGACACCTGGACGAAGATCCGCGACTGGTCCAACGCGCACCACACCGCCCGGCTGGCCTTCTGGTCGGTGAACCGGGACCGGCCCTGCCCCGGTGGCGGCGTGGTCGAGACCTGCTCCGGAATCGCCCAGAACAACTGGCAGTTCACCCAGATCACGGCCGGTTTCACCGGCTGATCCAGCGCTGCGGCTGTGAGGCCCGTCGTCACCCGCTCCGGGTGGCGACGGGCCTCACAGTCGCTCGACCCGGGGCTCCCCGGTGCTGACCACGCCGACCGCCGCGCCGTACAGCTCGTCCTCCCAGTCCAGCAGGTGCAGATCGCCGTACCGGCCGCGCAGCGGCGAGCCGTCCAGCTCCAGCCCGGACAGGTCGATCCCGGTCAGCGTGTCCAGCGTGGTCCGCCCCAGCTTGACCATCGCCTCCTTGCGCACCCAGAGCCGCAGGAACGCCCGGTCCGGCTCGGCGTGCTCCCGGACCCGGCGCAACTCGCCCGCGCTGAGCACCCGTTCCATCACCTCGGCCGCCGTCCCCCGGGACGGCTGCTCGACGTCCACCCCGACCGGGTCGGGGCCGGCCGCCGCGGCCACCACCCCGCGGCCGTGCGAGAGGCTCACCCCGACCTCGGGGTACTCGGCCAGGTACGGCTTGCCGTGGTCGTCCCGCGCGCAGTCCGGACAGCGCTGAAGCAGCGTCAGCCCGGCGGCCGGGCGGCCCAGCAGTCGGGCGGCGGCCTCCCGGACCAGCAGGTGCGCCGCGACGAAGTCGGCCCGCGAGGAGGCCAGCCGGAACCGGGCGGCCCGGGCCCGCTCCAGGTCCGTCAACAGGTGCTCCCCGAGGTCCGGCCGGGCCAGTACCTCCGTGCTGCCAGCCACCATCGCCAGCGGTGCCATCCGGTCCTCCACCTTCGCCGAAAGTCCGGCCGAGCCTACCCTCACGCCTCCGCCGCCTTCTGCCGCCGGTAGTGCCTGGCCACCCGGGCCCGGTTCCCGCAGCGGGCCGCCGAGCACCACTGCCGCCGGGGGTTGGCGGGCCGGAACAGCAGCACGCAGTCCTCCGCCGCGCACTCCCGGATCGCCGCCAGCTCCACCGGATCGGCGATCAACTCGGCCACCGCGCCCGCCAGTTCGGCCGCCAGCCGGTCAGCCGGCCGCCCCTGCCGCCGCTGCCGATAGGTCAGCTCGGCCCCGTCCCCGGTCAGCTCGCCGACCACCGGTGCGGCGCCCAGCGCGGCGTTCAGACCGGCCAGCACCTCGGCCGGCACCGGTTCCCCGCCCCGGGCCAGGCCGATCGCCTCCGCCGCCAGCGCCCGGACGCCCCGGGCCGCCGCCAGCTCGGCCGCCCCGGCCTCGGCCGGGTCGGCGGGCAGCCCGCGCCCGGCCTGCAGCCGGAGCCAGGCCCGCAGGCCGGCCACGTCCGACAGCAGGTCGCCGTCGGCGGGGCGGGTGTTGAGCAGGTCCAGGGCCAGCGGCTCGCCGGTCAGTGCCTCGTCCATGCCCTAATGCTACGACAGCCACTTGACACGTTAGGCATCCCACGCAAAACTAATGCCACAACCACCACAGGAGGCATTAGCCATGATCGCCCGCATCCGCCACCGCCACCTCACCGTCGACGGCCTGCGGATCTTCTACCGCGAGAGCCTCCCGACCGACCCGGACGCGCCCGTGCTGCTCCTGCTGCACGGCTTCCCGTCCGCCTCGCACCAGTACCGCCGCCTGATCGACGCCCTCGGCTCGCAGTACCGGCTGATCGCCCCGGACTACCCGGGCTTCGGCCACAGCGACGTCCCGGAGTCCGCCACCACCGGCGGCCCCTTCACCTACTCCTTCGACCGACTGGCCGACATCACCGGGAAGTTCGTCGACCAGCTCGGCCTGGACCGGTTCGTCCTGTACGCCTTCGACTTCGGCGCCCCGGTCGGCTTCCGGCTGGCCGCCCGCCACCCCGAGCGGATCGCCGGCCTGGTGGTGCAGAACGGCAACGCCTACACCGAGGGGCTCTCCCCGATGGCCCGCGACTTCATCGCGCTGCGCCCGGAGACCCCCGGCGCCGAGGACACCGTCCGCGGGCTGCTCACCCTCCCCGCCACCCGGGGCCAGTACGAGGGCGGCACCGTCGACCCCGAGCTGATCGCCCCCGAGGGCTGGACCCTCGACCAGCACTTCCTGGACCAGCCCGGCCGCACCCAGCCCCAGTTGGACCTGGCCTTCGACTACCACGGCAACGTCGGGCAGTACCCGGCCTGGCAGCAGTGGCTGCGCACCCACACCCCGCCGGCCCTGATCCTCTGGGGCGCCAACGACGCCTTCTTCCCGGCCCCCGGCGCCCACGCCTACCTCCGCGACCTGCCCGCCGCCGAGCTGCACCTCTTCGACACCGGCCACTTCGCCCTGGAGGACCACCTCCCGGAGATCGCCCCGCTGATCGCCGACTTCCTGGACCGGGCCTGGAAGTGAACCACCGACAGCCTTTCACCCCCGGGGGAGCGCATGAAGTCGCGCTGCCCCGGGGTGAAAGGCCGTCCGCGCGCCGTCCGGCGACGCCCCGGGCAAATCCGCCCGTGGCCGGTCCTGGTGCGCCCACTGAAACGTACTCGAACTACTGATCGCCATTCACCGCCGACCGAGGGCCTGGGTCTTCGGCAATTTCCGCTACGCTGCGCCAGTCAAGACGAGCTAGCAAGGCCGGACCGGTGGATGCAGAGTCGACACTCTTCTCAATCTTCACGCCCGAGGGCCGGGAGAATCCCTACCCGGCACTGGCCCTCCTCAGGCGAACCGACCCACTGTATTACAGTGCGACTATCGGCTCACATTTCCTGACCCGATTCACCGACTGCCAGTCCGTCCTGACCCATCCCGATTTCCTGGTACCCGATCAGGAATGGTGCGCCCGCGAAATCACGGACTGGCCGGACCACCCCGCCGCCGAGTTCTTCTACAGCTCGATGCTCGCCACCAACGGCCCGGCCCACGACCGGCTCCGGCGGCTGGTGATCCGGGATTTCAGCGCCCGGCGGATCGCCGCCCTCGGCGGTGCGGTGGAGAAGATCACCGCCGAGCTGCTGGACGCCTTCGCCGACGCCACCTGCGCCGGCGGCACGGCCGACTTCCAGGAGCTGGTGGCCTCGCCGCTGCCGGTCGCGGTGGTCGGGGAGCTGATCGGGGTGCCGCGCGAGGACCAGGCCCGGTTCCGCCGACTCGGCGAGGACGCCGGGCGGCTGCTGGAGCCGGTCCGCAGCCCGGAGGACTGGGCCCGTGCCGACCGCGCGGTGACAGCCCTGCGGGAGTACTTCACCACCCTGCTCCGCGAGCGCCGGGCCCGCCCCGCCGACGACCTCGCCTCGACCCTGGTCGCGCTGCACCGCGCCGAAGGACCCGCCGGGGACGGCGAACTGACCGAACGTGAGCTGGTCGACACCCTGATCCTGGTCTTCGTGGCCGGTTTCGAGACCACCACCGGGCTGCTCGGTCTGACGGTGTTCGCCCTGCTCGGCCACCCCGAGCAGTGGGAGCTGCTGCGACGCCGGCCCGAGCTCGTCCCGGCCGCCCTGGAGGAGTCGCTGCGCTGGGACTCCCCCGTGCCGATGACCGAGCGGATCGCCGCCCGGCCGGTGGAGGTCGGCGGCGTCCGGCTGCCCGCCGGGGCGAGCGTGATCACCGTGCTGGCGGCCGCCAACCGCGACCCCGACCGGCACCCCGACCCGGACACCTTCACCGTGCGCCGCCCGGAGATCCGGGTGCTCAGCTTCAGCGCGGGAGCGCACTACTGCCTGGGCGCCGCGCTGGCCCGGCTGGAAGGCGCCACCCTGCTGCACCACCTGCTCGACCGCTTCCCGGGGCTGACCCTGTCGGAGCGGCCACCGACCCGGCGCAGCGGCGCCGGCCTGCGCGCCTTCGAGCACCTGCCGCTCGCCCGCGCGAGGTAGCGCCCGGTCCGGTGGTCCGGGCCCGACCCACTCCTGCCGCCCCGAAGGGACGTCCGTGAACTTCCTGCACCATGAACGCGCCGCTCTGGAGACCTTCATGCCCGGGCTGGACGCAGCCCTCGCCGACCAGCCGCTGGAACGGCTGGAGTCCGCACCCAGCCCGGCGATCCAGGCGTTCCGGGCGGCCGGCGGCCCCGGCCTGCTGGTCCCGGCCGAGCACGGCGGGTCGGGCGCGACACCGCTGCAGGCCGTCCGGGTGCAGCGGGCCGTCGGGGCCCGCTGCCCCTCGCTGGCGGTGGCCACCACGATGCACCACTTCTCGGTCGCCGGGCTGGTCCGGGCGGCCGACGGCAGCGGTCCCGAGGGCGCCCTGCTGGCCGCGATCGCCCGGGACAACCTGCTGCTGGCCTCCGGCTTCGCCGAGGGCCGGGCCGGTCAGAACATCCTCAAGCCGCACATCACCGCGCAGCGCCGGGGCGACGTCGTGGTGCTGAACGGGAGCAAGATGCCGTGCAGCCTGTCCCGCTCGATGGACCTGCTGACCGCCTCGGTCACCATGACCGACCAGGACGGCGTGGAGCGGCTGGCCGTCGCGCTGATCCCCGCGCAGTCCCCCGGGATCGAGGTCAGGCCGTTCTGGCGGACGCCGATCCTGGCCGGGGCGGAGAGCGACGAGGTGGTGCTCACCGACGTCGAGGTCGACCCGGGGATGGTGGTGCTGACCGAGGTCACCGCCGACGCCGTGCCCGACGCGCTGAACGTGGCCGGGTTCCTCTGGTTCGAGCTGCTGCTGACGGCCGGTTACCTCGGGGTGGCCAGCGCCCTGGTCGAACGGGTGCTGGCCCGGCCCGGCAGCGGCGCCGACGACCCGAGCCCGTACCTGGTGGACGTCGAGGCCGCGATGCTCGCGGTGGAGGCGGTGGCCCGCGCGATGGCGGACGAGGAGTGGACCGACGCCCTGCTGGTCGCCGCCCTGACGGCCCGTTACTCGGCGCAGGACGCGATCGCCCGCACCACCAGGACCTGCCTGGCCGCGCTCGGCGGGATGGCCTTCATCAGCTCCTCCGAGGGCAGTTACCTGGCCTCGGCCGCCACCGGCCTCACCTTCCACCCGCCGGCCCGCGGCCGGATGGCCGGGCCGCTGCGGGACTTCCTCGACGGCCGCCCGCTGCGGATCGGCTGACGGCCGTGACCGTACCGACCAGGACGGCGGGCTACCGGGTCGAGGTGGTGCGCAGCATCGAGCTGCTCCCCGACCGGCTCTGGGAGCAGCTCGCCCCGGCGGACGACCCGATGTGGTCGCGCGCCGTCTTGCTCGCCATGGAGCGCGGCCGGATCGGTCCGGACGGCTTCGCCTACCTGGTGCTGCGTCAGGGTCCGGACGTACTGGCGGTGCTGCCGCTCTGTCTGTTCCGGCAGCTGCGGCTGGACGACGTGGTCGGCCCGCGCGAGCGCCGGCTGCTGGCGCCGGTGCGCCGGCTGTTCCCCCGGCTGCTCCGGGTGCCGATGCTGTTCTGCGGCCATCTGCTGGGCCAGGGGCACGTGCTGACGCCCGGCCGGCTCCCGCCGGAGGCGGTGGCCGAGCTGGTCGCCGCCGTGCTCGCGCTGGCCCGGCGCGAGCGGCTCGGCACCGTGGTGTTCAAGGACTTCGCCCCGGCCGAGCTGGCCACCCTGCGCCCGGCCCTGACCGCCGCCGGCTTCTTCTTCCTGCCCAGCCTGCCGGACACCGAACTCCGGCTCGGCCCGGGCTCGTTCGAGGACTACCTGACCCGGCTGCCGGCCAAGCCCCGGCGCAACGCCCGCAGCAAGCTCCGCCGGGCCGCGGCCTGGCCCGGCCTGCGGACCGAGGTGCTGGACGAGTTCGCCGAGCTGCTGCCGGAGGTGCTCGCGCTCTACCGGCAGGTGATGGCGCGGGCGGACCAGACCCTGGACGTGCTGGACGCCGCGTTCCTGGCCGCCGTGCAGTCCGGCGACCCGGCCGGGCGGCGGCTGGTGGCCTGCTTCGAGCAGGAGCGGCTGGTCGCCTTCCTGCTCTGCTTCTTCGCGGGTTCGGGCGCCACCGGCGCCCGGATCGGCCTGGACTACCGGATCGCCCACGAGGCCGGGCTCTACCACGCGGTGCACCACGCGGCGATCCGGCTGGCGATCGACTCCGGCTGCCGGCACATCCGGTTCGCCCAGACCGCGTACCAGCCCAAGCTCGAACTCGGCTGCGAGCTGGTCGAGCAGTGGTACGCGATGACCCATCTCCGGCCGCTGCCAAGGGCGTTGCTCCGCCGGGTGCTGCCGTCGGCGCTGGGCTCCGCGCTGGCCGAGTCGCTCGGTCCGCACGCGGCCGCCTTCCGCACCACGTTCACCGCCGACCACGACCAGAAGGGGTTCTCCCATGCCACGCGTTGAAGTGGAACTGCCCATCGCGGTACCGCCCGACACCGTCTGGGCGGCGGTGGTGGACGTGGAGCGGTACCCGCGGTGCATGGCGAGCGTCGACTCGGTGGTGATCACCGAACAGCCCGACCCGTGCCACCGCACCACCGCCTGGTCGGTCCGGCTGCAGGGCTCGGTGCTCCGGTGGACCGAGGCCGAGGTGATCGACCCGGCCGCCCGCCGCTTCGACTTCCGCCAACTCAGCGGCGACCTCGGTGAGTTCGTCGGCCACTGGGCGGTCGACGCCGCCCCCGGCGGCAGCCTGGTGACCCTGCACGCGGACTTCGACATCGGCATCCCGCTGCTGGCCGAGATGCTCAACCCGATCGCGGCCACCGCCCTGCGGGAGAACGCCGAGGGGATGCTGGCCGCGCTCCGCCGCGAGCTGGCCCCGCTGGCCGCCCCGCGCGCCGATCGGCCCCAGCGCCCGGCGGTGGCCGGATGACCACCGCCACCGAGGTGTTCGACCAGCTGCGCCGCCACCTCTCCCCCAAGCTCGCGCTGACCGGCAGCTTCGCCGGCCGGGGCGCGGTGGAGGCCGCCGCCGAGGGCGTCCGGGTCACCCTCTCGGACGGCCGTTCGGTGCTGGACTTCGGCTCCTACGCGGTCACCCTGCTCGGCCACCGGCACCCGGCGGTGGTGGCCGCCGTCCACCGGCAGCTGGACACCATGCCGACCGCGACCCGCAGCCTGGCCAACCCGGTGGCCGCCCGCGCGGCCGACCGCCTGGCCGGCTACCTGGGCGGCACCCTGCCCAAGGTCTACTTCGGCCTGAACGGCGCCGACGTGGTGGAGGTGGCGGTCAAGCTGGCCCGGCTCGCCACCGGCCGGGACCGGGTGCTCGCGGTGCGCGGCGGCTTCCACGGGAAGTCGCTCGGCGCGCTCGCCCTGACGCACAGTCCGCTCTACCGGGTCGGCCTGCAGGGCTGCGCGGTGGACGTGGTGCACGTCGACCCGGAGGACCCGGCGGCCGTCGCCCGGGCGCTGGCCGCCGGCCCGGCGGCCGCCCTGGTCTTCGAACCGGTCCAGGGCGAGAACGGCGCCGTCCCGCTCCGCACCGACGTGCTGCGCCGCTGGTGCGCGGACGCGGAGCGGCACGGCACCCTGGTGATCGCCGACGAGATCCAGTGCGGCCTGCGCCGCTGCGGGGAGCCCTCGGTGGCGCTGGCCGAGGGCCTGCCGGTGGACGGCGTGCTGCTCGGCAAACCGCTGGGCGGCGGCGTGGTCCCGCTCTCCGCCCTGGTCTGCTCCGAGCGGCTGTACGCCCCGCTGGCCGCCGACCCGTTCCTGCACTCGGCCACCTTCGGCGGCCACCCGCTGAGCTGCGCGGCGCTGCCCCCGGCGCTCGACGCGATCGAGCAACTCGCCGGGCACGGACGGCTGTTGTCCGACCTGCTGGACGCCGGCCTGGAGCGGCTCGGCAGTCGCCATCCGGCGGCCGTCCGCGCCGTCCGCGGCCGGGGCCTGCTGCGCGGCATCGACCTGTGCAGCCCGGGCACGGCCGGCGCGGTGGTGCTCGAACTCGCCGCCCGCGGCCTGCTGGTCTCCCCCTGCCTGGGCCGCCCGACCACCGTCCGGCTGCTGCCGCCACTGGTCAGCACCGAGGCGGAGCTGACGGAGGCCCTCGACATCCTCGACGCGGCCGTGGCCGCCGCACCGATCATCTGACCCACCCTCGGAAGGAAACCCACCCATGCCCACCCGTGAGGAACTGGCCCTGATGGTCCGGACGACCATCTCGGACGTGCTCGGCACCGAGATCGAGGAGGTCCAGGAGCGCACCAGCCTGGTGGCCGACCACGGCATCGACAGCCTGGAGCTGATGGAGATCGGGGCCCGGCTGGAGCGCGCCCTGACCCTGCGGATCGCGGTCGAGGACCTGACCGGCGCCCAGGACGTCGGGCAGGCCATCGACCTGCTGTCGGCCCGGACGGCCGAGGCCCGGTGACCGCCCACCCCTCCGGAGCCCACCCCTCCGGCGGCCACCGGGTCGCGGTGACCGGCATCGGCGTCAAGTCCCCGGCCGGCAACGACCTGGAGCAGGCGTACGAGACCGTGCTGAAGGCCCGGTCCACCGCCACCCTGGTGGACCACCTGATCGAGCGGGACCTGCCGGTGCACTTCGCCTGCCTGGTGCCGCCGTTCGACGTGGACGCGTACGTCACCCGCCGGGTGGCCCGGCAGATCGACCGGGCCTCCACCCTGCTGCTCTGCGCGGCCGGCGACGCGATCGGCCAGGCGGCGCTGACCGGGCTGGACCCGGAGCGGATCGGCGTCCAGATCGGCACCGGCATCGGCGGCCTGCCCAGCATGGAGGAGGTCACCCTCAGCCACGGCACCCGGCCCCGGGACATGCCGGTGCACACCGTGCCCCGGACCATGGCCAACTCGGCCGCCTGCCGGCTGGCGCTGCGCCACGGCTTCCAGGGCGCCTGCACCACCTACTCCTCGGCCTGCGCCAGCGGCACCACCGCGATCGGCGAGGCGGCCCGCCGGATCCGCTACGGCGAGCTGGACGTGGCGGTGGCCGGTGGCGTGGACTCCTCGGTCAGCACCGTGGTGGTCGGCGCGTTCGCCCGGATGCGGGCGATGTCGATGCGCAACGACGAACCCGAGCTGGCCAGCCGCCCGTTCGACGCCGACCGGGACGGCTTCGTGATGGCCGAGGGCGCCGCCGTCCTGGTGCTCGAACGCTGGGACCTGGCGGTCGCCCGGGGCGCCGCCGTGCTCGGCGAGGTGGCCGGCTACGCCGACAACTGCGACGCCTTCCACATCGTCGCCCCGCGCGAGGACGGCGAGGCGGCCGCCCGCTGCATGAGCCGGGCGATCGCGGACGCCGGCCTCACCCCGGCCGACCTCGGGCACGTCAACGCCCACGGCACCTCGACCCTGCTGAACGACCGTGCCGAGGCCCGGGCGATCGACCGCTGCTTCGGCGGCCAGTCGCCGCCGGTCACCGCCGTCAAGGGCGTCACCGGCCACCTGATCGGCGGCTCCGGCGCTTTGGAGGCCGCGCTCGCGCTGCTCTGCGCGACCCGTGGCGTGGTCCCGCCGATCGCCAACCTGGGCAGCAGCCCGGAGGCCGACCTGGTCGACCTGGTGCGGGCCGTCCCGCGCGCGATCCGGCCGGCGCCGGTGCTCTCCAACTCCTTCGGGTTCGGCGGCCAGAACGCCTGCCTGGTCCTCACCCCGGTCTGAACCCCCGTCAACCGACACCCCCTCAGGGACGAAGTCATGCGAATCCTTCTGACCGGCGCCACCGGTGTGGTGGGCACCGAGGTCGCCGACCTGCTGCGGACCTCCGGCCACACCCTCGTCCCGGTCGCCCGCCGGGCCACCCCCGACGCCCCGGTGAGCTGGCGGATCGGCGCCGAGCCGCCGCCCGCCGAGCTGACCGGCCACTGGGACGTGATCGTGCACGCGGCGGCCACCACCCGCTGGACACTCAGCCGGGAGGAGGCGGTCGGCGCCAACCTGGACCCGCTGCGGGCGGTGCTCGCGCTGGCCGACCGGGACACCCACCTGGTCCAGGTCTCCACCGCCTACGTCGGCGGCACCCGGAACCCGGAGGACCTCCGGGGCGCCGAGTTCGAGGGCTACCGCAACGGCTACGAGTGGTCCAAGGCCCGGGGCGAGGACCTGGTCCGGGCCGAGTACCCCGGCGCCCTGACGGTGGTCCGGCCGCCGCTGGTGGTCGGCCGCAGCCAGGACGGGCGGATCGCCCGGTTCTCCGGCCCGTACACCATCCTGCAGGCGCTGGTCTCCGGGCTGGCCGCCGTGGTGGTCGGCGACCCGGGCGGTTTCGCCGAGATCAGCCCGGTCGACCAGGTCGCCGCGGTGATCGCGGCCGCCGCGCTCGCCGACCCGCCGGCCACCCCCAGGACCGAGGTGATCGCCGGCGGTGCCGCCTGCCTGACCCTGTCCGCGCTGCTCGACGTCATCTGCGACACCCTCAACGAGTACCGGGCCCGGCACGGCGTCCCCCCGATCGAGCGGCCGCCGCTGGTCCCGGTGGAGAGCTGGAACCGCTTCTTCCTGCCGCTCGCCGACCGGTACCTCTCCCCGTTCCAGACCCAGGCCGTCCGGCTGCTGGCGATGTTCCAGAGCTACACCGCGATGGCAGAACCGTTCACCCCCACCCACCCGGTCACCGACCCCGGCACGGTGATGGCCACCGCCGTCCGGCACTGGGCCGACCGCAAACCCCGGCTCGCCCTCGCCCGCCCCGAGCCCTGGACCCTGCTGGCCACCCCGGTCTGACATACCCGCACCCGATGTCACCCCCGCCCCTCCCCGGGACGCGCCGGGCCCGTTAACCTCCGTCCGTGCACAAAACAGCGAAGCAGAAGCAGATCCTGGCGGTCTGCCTGGCCGGTGGCTTCACCACCATGCTGGACAACTCCGTCCTCAACATCGCCGTCCCGGCGCTCCGCGGCACACTGCACGCCGACCCCACCCAGATCCAGTGGATCGTGGCCGGGTACTCGCTCGCCTTCGGTCTCGCCCTGATCCCCGGCGGCCGCCTCGGCGACCTCCGGGGGCGCAAGCCGTTCTTCGTCGCCGGGATGGCGCTGTTCGTCGGCGCGGGCCTGCTGGCCGCCACCGCGCAGACCCCCTGGCTGCTGGTCGCCGTCCGGCTGCTCCAGGGCGCGGGCGCCGGGCTGGTGAACTCCCAGATGATCGGCACCCTCCAGGACGTCTTCACCGGCCCCGCCCGCACCCGCGCCCTCGGCCTGTACCAGGTGACCTGCGCGGTGGCGATCGCCCTCGGCCCGCCGCTCGGCGGCGCCCTGATCGCGCTGGCCGGCCCGGAGTGGGGCTGGCGGCTCGCCTTCCTGATCAGCGCACCCTCCGGCCTGGCCACCCTGCTGCTGGCGATCCGTCACCTGCCCGCGCCGGGGCCCCGCAGCACCGCCCGCACCACGCTGGACCCACTCGGCCTGCTGCTCACCGCCGCCCTCACGGTCGCCGTGATGCTGCCGTTCGTCCAGCCCGCCACCCTCGGCACCAAGCTCTCGCTGGGCGTCGCCGCGCTCGCCCTCACCGCCGCCCTGGTGCTGTGGCAGCGGCACTACGCCGCGACCGGCCGCCAGCCGCTGATCCACCCGGCGCTGCCCCGCTCGGCGCCGTACACCCTGGGCACCCTCACCGCGATGTGCCAGTTCGGTGCCGCGCTGGCCTCCGCCCTGGTGCTGGTGATGTTCCTCCAGGACGGCCTCGGCCTCTCCCCGCTGGCGGCCTCCGCGGTCACCCTGCCGTCCGCGCTGGCGATGGCGGTGGTCTCCTCGTTCGCCTGGCGGGCGGTGCAGCGGTTCGGCCGGCACGTGGTCCCGCTCGGCCTGGGCCTGGCGATCGGCGCCCTGCTGCTCAGCGGCCTGGCCGCGCTGTACGCCCCGTCCGGCTGGCTGCCGGCCCTGCTCGCCCTCGGCCAGCTCGCCACCGGCGCCGCCTCCGGCCTGACCGTCTCCCCCAACCAGGCCCAGGTGCTCCGGTACGCGCCGGCCGAGGCCGCCGGGGTCGCGGGCGGCATCCTGCAGATGTCCCAGCGAATAGCCGCCGCCGTCGGCATCTCGGCGATCTCCGGCATCTACCTGAACAGCCCGGCCGCCACCCCGAACACCGCCTTCTTCCACGCCACCCTCGCCTGCCTCGCGGTGGTGACCCTCTCCCTCGTGCTGGCCCTGCTGGCCAACCGGAGCACCCGGCGCGCCGAGCACGGTGCGACGCCCGTGACGGACCGTCGGGTCAGCCGGTCTCGCACAGGCTCTTGAGCGTCTCGACGTCCTCCCCGACACCGGTCGCCACCGCGTTGTAGTCCCCACCCACGGCACCCATCAGGATGAAGCCCATCTCCTGGAACCCCTGGGTCAGCCGCACCATGATCGAGTAGACCCCGCCGGTGGCGTCCAGGCTTGCGCCCATCATGCCGTCGCGGGCCTCCTGCGCGGCGGCGATCCGGCTCCCCTTGGTCGTCCCGACCACCTTGTTGTAGCGGTTCAGCACCGCGTACGCCTGGTCACAGCCGCCCGGGCGGACCGGCGGCAGCGACAGCGCGGGCACCGGCAGGGAGTGAACCGGCGACGGCGTCGGCTTCGGGGGCGGAGGAGTCGGCGGAGTCGGCGGAGTCGGCGAAAGGGTCGGGCTGGGCTCGGGCTCCGGAGCGGGCGACGGTGACGGCGACGGGGTCGGCGAGGGCGGCGGCACCGGGCTCGGCGGCGGGCTCCACGCGGATCCGACGACGGGCGCCGGAGCCGGCACCGCCTGAGGGCTCGGCGGCACCACGTACGCGAGCACCGCCACCGCCGTGGCCAGGGCCCCCGCGACGGCCGCCACCGCCGTCCAGTTCGTGCCGCCCGAGGAGGACGCCGCGGCGCCGTCCGGCTCCCCCGATCCGCTGTCCGTCATGCGTTCATCGTGACGCAGCGCACCGACACCGGTCCATGCTGCCGATCCTGAACTCCGAAGGCCCTGGTCACCGCCCGGAGTTCAGTGCCCGACCAGGTGTCAGGCCACCGCCAGTGCCACCCGGACCGCCTCGGCCACCGGCTCCGCCCCGGCGGTCAGCTCCAGCGTGCGGCCGTCCGCCGCCGGTATGTCCAGCAGCTCCCGCAGCACCAGCGCGACGTCGTCGCGCGGCACCGGGGCGAACGGCAGCGACGGCACCGCCAGCCGGACGAAGCCGCTGCCCGGCTCGTCCATCAGCGGCCCCGGGCGCAGGATGGTCCAGCCGATCCCCCGGGCCCGCAGGTCGTCCTCCGCCGCGCCCTTGGCCCGCAGGTAGTCGGTGAACTCCGGGTCCATCCCGTCGGCGCCCGCGCGCTCGATGCCCATCGTGCTGATCATCAGATACCGGGGCACCCCGGCCAGTTCGGCCGCGTCGGCGAACAGCACCGCCGCGCCCCGGTCCACCGTGTCCTTACGGGCGCTGCCGCTGCCCGGGCCGGCCCCGGCCGCGAAGACCACCGCGTCCGCGCCGCTGAGGCCGCCCGCGAGGTCCTCCAGGGAGACCGTCTCCAGGTCGCAGAGCACCCCCCGGGCGCCCACCCGGGCCAGGTCGTCGAGCTGCCCGGCCGAGCGGACCAGGCCCACCACCGAGTCACCGCGCTCGGCGAGCAGCTGCTCCAGCCGAAGCGCGATCTTGCCGTGCCCACCAGCGATCACCACATGCATGCCCCGACGCTAACGCCGCCGCCCCGCCACCGCACCACGACCGGGTACGCCGGTGGGCGGCGGCACCTGCGCGCCGCCGCCCACCACACTGTCCGACCCGTCAGTTGGCCGGAGCCTTCTTCCGCAGGATCTCCACGAACGCGCGCATCCACCCCGGGTGGTCCGGCCAGGCCCGGGCCGACACCAGCACACCGTCGACCACCGCGTCACCGTCCTCGTAGACGGCACCGCCGGCCAGCACGTCCAGCTCCAGCGCGGGATAGGCGGCGGTCCGCCGGCCGGCCAGCGCACCGCCCGGCAGGCTGAGCAGCGGGCCGTGGCAGATCTGCGCGACCGGCTTGTCCTGCTCGAAGAAGTGCGCCACGATCCGCCGCGCCTCCGGGTCGTTGCGCAGGTACTCGGGCGCCCGGCCGCCGGGGATCACCAGCGCCACGTACTCGGCCGGGTCGACGTCCGCGAAGGCCACGTCGGCGGGCCAGCAGTAGCCCGCCTTCTCGGTGTACGTGTCGAAGCCCGGCACGAAGTCGTGCACCACGAACTGCAGGGTCTTCTTGGTCGGGGCCGCGAGCACCACCTCGTACCCCTCCTCCAGCAGCCGCTGGTAGGGGTAGAGCACCTCCAGCGACTCCGCCGCATCACCCGTGACGATCAGGACCTTCGCCGCCATCCCGCACCTCTCTCGAACTCCGGAGCCGTCTCCGCCCCACCCTGTCGCGCCCGCCCGGCCCCGGCAACGACCGCTGTCGACCACGCCCCGCCAGTGCGCCGATGCGCCCCCGTGCGCCCTGGCCGGACACCGCTCAGACCCTCCGGGATCTGGGCGGTGTGCCGCTGCCCGGCGGACGGACCGTCAGGCCCGGGCCGGTGTTCCGGTCCGGGCAGCTCGACCGGCCGGCCCCGGCCGACCGGCCGTCAGAGCACCGCGCTCCCCGCCAGCGCCCCCAGCCCGTACGTGATCGCCGAGGCCACCGCGACGATCAGCAGCTGACGCCCCGCCAGCCGCAGCACGCCCCGCCCCGAGCCGTACCCGAGCGCGCCGCCGACCGCCAGCGAGGCGACCGCCGTGAGCAGCACCGAGGCCGCCACCGCCGCGCCCCCGTCGGCGAAGAACCAGGGCAGCAGCGGCAGCAGCGCCCCGAGCGAGAACAGCAGCAGCGAGGAGACCGCCGCCACCACCGGTGAGCCCCCGTCCTGCGCGCTCACTCCGAACAGGATCCGGGTGCTGGTCGCCGTCGCCCCCCGGCCCGAGGTCACCACGCCCCGGCTGGCCCGGACGGCGGTCTCCCGGTCCAGACCCCGTTCGCGCAGGCTGCCGGTCAGATGGGCCAGCACCACCGGCGGCGACAACTGCCAGGCGTGGCGCAGCGATCGCTCCATGCCCTGGGCCACCTCCGCCTGGCTGCGCACCGAGACCCACTCGCCGGCCGCCATCGAGAGCGCGCCCGCGACCAGGCTGGCCAGCCCGGAGAGCCGGACCGTACCGGCGTCCACCGAGGCGCCCGCGACGCCGAGGATCAGGCAGAGGTTGGTCACCAGGCCGTCGTTCACCCCGAGCACGGCGGCCCGGATGCCGCCGCCGGCCACCCGCTCGGCGGTGCCGCGCAGGGCCGTGAGCTCCGCCTCGGCCGCCGCGTCCTGCTCGGCCGACCGCTGCTCCGGCTGCCAGTGCGGCGCCAGCACCGCCCAGTCCGGGCCTGGTACGCCCATCCCCGCACACCGTCCTCTCCTGTCCCTGGCAGCGTACGGCGCACGGCTGCTGACGGTCCGTCGGCTCCGCCGTGTCGGTTTGACGTTCTCGCCATCCCGGGGATACCTGTCCATGACAAACCCTTGCGAGGCTCCGACCAGTCCGTCCACCCCGCGTGCGCCCCCTCCCCCGGTGTGGACACCCCCCACCGGAGGTCCCGTGTCCCTCGACCTGCACCAGACCGGCTCGGCCCGCTCCGACTTCGGCGCCCGGCTGCGCCACTGGCGACTGCTCCGCGGGCTCAGCCAGGCCGAGCTGGGCCGCCGGCTCGGCTACGACGACTCGCACATCAGCCGGGTGGAGAACACCCGACGCTGGCCGCCCGCCGGGATGGCCGAGCGCCTGGACGAACTCCTCGACACCGCAGGCGAGTTGGCCGAGATCTGGCCGCAGGTGGAGCGGGAGCGCCGACGGCTGGCCCGGTACGGCCGACCGGCCGGCGCCACCCCGGGCCCGGACACCCTGGAGCAGTTGCTCACCGCCTACCGGGCGGCCGCCCACGCGGTCGGCGGCCACGCCCTGGTGGACGTCCTGGAGCAGCACACCCGACTGGCGGCCCGTCAGCAGCGCACCGCCCCCTCGGCCGAACGGGCCCGGCTCGGCTCGCTCGCCGCCCGCTACGCCGAGCTCGCGGGCTGGGCCCGGTTCGACCGGCTGGAGTACGGGCGGGCGCTCGCCTGGTACGACTGCGGCCGGGAGTGGGCCGCGCTGGCGGGCGACCCGGCGGGGGTGGCGCTGCTGCTGGCCCGGCAGAGCGCGGTGCACTGGGCCTGCGGGGACTCGGCCGCCGCGCTCGGCACGGCCGACGCCTCGTACCGGCAGGCGGTGCTGGCCGGACGGCCCGCCACGCAGGCCCGCGCGCTGCTGGCCCGGGCCCGGGGACACGCGCTGGCCGGCGACCGCCGGGAGGCGGAACGCGCCCTGGAGGAGGCCGCCCGGCTGACCGGGTCCGACCCGACCGCCGAGGCCGGGACCCGGCTGCTGCTGGTGCACGGCACCTGCCACCGCGACCTGGCCGTCCGGACCGGCCACCGGGCGCACGCCCGGCTGGCGGCCGTCGGCCTGGCCGAGGCGCTGGACCGGCTGCCGCCGGAACAGCAGCACTACCGGGCCCTGGTGACGGCCCGGCTGGCCGGGGCGCACGTCTGGGCCGGCCGGCCGGAGGCGGCCGGCACCGTACTGGCCCGGGTGCCGACGGGGGCCGGCCGGGTCGCGCTGGAGCGCCGCCAGTCCGAGCGCTGGCTGTCCAGGCACCACGGCTGACGGCCCCTCCGCCGAGGGCGGAGGGGCCGGACCGGGCGCAGTCAGAGCGTCGCGGCCGCCGCCGTGATCGCCGCCGCGTAGGTGCTCACCTGGGTGTACACCCCGGGCAGCCCTGGCCGGGCGCAGCCCTCGCCCCAGCTGGTGATGCCGACCTGGATCCAGTTGTTCGCGGAGTCCCGGCGGAACATCGGGCCACCCGAGTCGCCCTGGCAGGTGTCCACCCCGCCGTTGGCCAGGTTGCCCGCGCAGAGCGAGGCACCGGTGACCAGGCCGGAGTAGGCCGAGGCGCAGTTCGCGTCACTGACGAACGGGACGTTCGCCTTCAGCAGGTACCGCTGCTGGCCGCCGCCCTCGGTGGCGGCGCCCCAGCCCGCCACCGTGAAGGTGCCGCTGTCGTACGCGGTGCTGCCCGCGATCGGCAGCGTGCCGACGGCGGTGCTGGTGACCGGCGAGGCGAGCTTGATCAGGGCCCAGTCCTTGCCGTTCTCGGCACCGGTGAAGCCCGGGGCCCGGTACACCTTGCTGGACTTGACCTTGATCGCGCTGCCGCTGTTCAGGTCCACCACGCCCAGGGTGGCGGTGATGCTGGTGGTGTTCCCGCTGGCGCCGACACAGTGCGCGGCGGTGAGCACGATCTGCTTGGTGAGCAGCGCGCCGCCGCAGCCCATCGAGAGCCGGACCATGAACGGGAACTCACCCTGCGCGGCCCGGGTGCCGCCGACCACGCTCGGGGTCACCTCCCCGGCCTGGGCGGGCAGCACCAGGCTGCCGGTCGCGAGCAGGGCGCCCGCCGCGAGCGTGCTCCACCGTGCCAGTTGACGCTTCATCAGGTACCTCCGAAGTGGGGGTCGGGAGGGCCCCAGCTTCCTTGTCGGAGCACCGTCAGCGGCAGGGGTGCGAATCTGCCACCGGGAACTGGCAGAAGCGCCGCCGACGGCGGAGGATCGGGGCGTGGACACCGAAACCCCGGTCGAGCTCAGGCTCGGCACCGCCCGTGGCCGCTGGGTGCTCGCGGCCACCGCCCTCGGCTCCGGCATGGCGATGCTCGACGGCACGGTGGTCAACGTCGCGCTGCCGACCATCGGCGCCGACCTGGGTGCCTCGATGGCCGCGTTGCAGTGGACGGTCAACGCCTATCTGCTCACCCTGGCCGGGCTGATCCTGCTGGGCGGCTCGCTCGGCGACCGGTACGGCCGCCGCCGGGTCTTCCTGGTCGGCGTCGGCTGGTTCGCGCTGGCCTCCGCGGTCTGCGCGTTCGCGCCCAACGTCGAGCTGCTGATCGCCGCCCGTGCCCTCCAGGGCATCGGCGGCGCGCTCCTGACGCCGGGTTCGCTGGCCATGCTGCAGGCCTCGTTCCACCCGGACGACCGCTCCGGCGCGGTCGGCGTCTGGTCCGGCCTCGGCGGGGTCGGCGCGGCCGCCGGTCCGTTCCTCGGCGGCTGGCTGGTGGAGGGTCCCGGCTGGCGCTGGGTCTTCCTGCTGAACCTGCCGCTGGCGGCCCTGGTGACCTTCGTGACGGTCCGTCACGTCCCGGAGAGCAGGGACGAGGGCGCCAGCGGCCGGTTCGACGTCGCCGGCGCGGCGCTCGCCGCCCTCTCCCTGGCCGGCATCACCTACGCGCTGACCGCCGGGCTGCACGGCCTGTCACTGCTCCACGGCCCGGCCGGCCTGCTGCTCGGCGTGGCCTTCGTCCTGGTGGAACGGCGCAGCGCCGAGCCGATGATGCCGCTCTCGCTGTTCTCGTCCCGGCTGTTCTCCGCCGTCAACCTGGTCACGCTCTGCGTGTACGCGGCGTTCAGCGGGGTCTTCCTGCTGCTGATGGTGCAGCTCCAGACCGTCTCCGGCTTCGCCCCGCTGACCGCCGGGGTGGCGCTGCTGCCGATCACGCTGCTGATGCTCGCCCTCTCCGGCCGGGCGGGCCGGTTCGGGCACCGGGTCGGGCCCCGACTGCCGCTCAGCCTCGGCCCGTTGATCTGCGCGGCCGGGGTCCTGCTGCTGCTCCGGATCGGCCCCGGCGCCTCGTACTGGACCGAGGTGCTGCCCGCCGTCACCGTGCTCGGCTCCGGCATGACCCTGTTGGTCGCCCCGCTGACCGCCACCGTGCTGGCCGCCGTCGAGGTCCGGCACGCCGGGATCGCCAGCGGGGTCAACAACGCCGCCGCCCGGGCGGCCGGCCTGCTCTCGGTGGCCGCCCTCCCCGCGCTGGCCGGTCTGACCGGTGACGCGTACCTGGACCCGGTCCAGGTCGACCACGCCTTCCACACCTCGATGCTGGCCTGCGCCGGCCTGCTGGGCCTGGGGGCACTGGTCTCGCTGCTCACCGTCCCGCGCACCGCCCTGACGCCGGAGCACCCGATCGCCGAGCCCACCTGCGAGTGGTACTGCGACGGCACCGCCCCGCCGATCGACTCCGGACCGGACAGCGCCGCCTAGCTCCGCACCTGGACAGCGGAACGGCCGTGCCGCGACCCGCCCCGAAGGGCGGGTCGCGGCACGGCCGTTCGTTCCGGCGCCCCGTTACAGGATGTCGCCCGGGGTGTACTTCGCGGCGGCCGGGTGGGCGGCGGCCACGGCCTCGATCCGGCGGACCACCTCGGCCACCTGGGCACCGGCCGCGCCGGTGAAGGACAGCCGGTCGGCGAGCAGCGCGTCCAGCCCGGCCCGGTCGAGCGGGATCCGCTCGTCGGCGGCCAGCTTGTCGAGCAGCGCGTTCTCCCGGGCGCCCTCGCGCATCGCGAGCGCGGCGGCGACCGCGTGCTCCTTGATCACCTCGTGCGCGGTCTCCCGGCCGACGCCCGCCCGCACCGCGCCCATCAGGACCTTGGTGGTGGCCAGGAACGGCAGGTAGCGGTCCAGCTCGGCCTCGATCACGGCCGGGAAGGCGCCGAACTCGTCGAGCACCGTCAGGAAGGTCTCCAACAGGCCGTCGAAGGCGAAGAACGCGTCCGGCAGCGCGACCCGGCGCACCACCGAGCAGGAGACGTCGCCCTCGTTCCACTGGTCGCCGCCCAGCTCCGCGGTCATCGAGGCGTAGCCGCGCAGGATCACGGCCAGCCCGTTGACGCGCTCGCAGGAGCGGGTGTTCATCTTGTGCGGCATCGCCGAGGAGCCGACCTGACCGGCCTTGAAGCCCTCGGTCACCAGCTCGTGACCGGCCATCAGACGGATCGTCTTGGCCAGGCTGGACGGCGCGGCGGAGAGCTGCACCAGGGCGGTGGTGACCTCGAAGTCCAGCGAGCGGGGGTAGACCTGGCCGACGCTGGTGAAGACGTTCTCGAAGCCGAGGTGACCGGCCACCCGCTGCTCCAGCTCGGCCAGCTTGGCGGCGTCGCCACCGAGCAGGTCCAGCATGTCCTGGGCGGTGCCGACCGGGCCCTTGATCCCGCGCAGCGGGTACCGGGCGATCAGCTCCTCCAGCCGGGCGAAGGCGACCAGCAGCTCGTCGGCGACGGTCGCGAACCGCTTGCCGAGCGTGGTGGCCTGGGCGGCGACGTTGTGCGAACGGCCGGCCATCACCAGCTCGCCGTACTGGGCGGACAGCGCACCGAGCCGGACCAGTACGGCCACCGTACGGTCCCGGACGTGCTCCAGGGACTGCCGGATCTGCAGCTGCTCGACGTTCTCGGTGAGGTCCCGGGAGGTCATGCCCTTGTGGATCTGCTCGTGCCCGGCGAGCTCGCTGAACTCCTCGATCCGGGCCTTGACGTCGTGCCGGGTGACCCGCTCACGGGCGGCGATCGAGCCCAGGTCGACCTGGTCGATCACCCGCTCGTAGTCGGCCACGGCATCGGCCGGCACCTCGATGCCGAGGTCCTGCTGAGCCTTCAGGACGGCGAGCCACAGGTGGCGCTCGAGGACCACCTTGTGCTCGGGGGACCACAGCTGGGCCAGGGTCGCCGAAGCGTACCGGGAGGCCAGGACATTGGGGATCTGGGGCTTCGCGCTCACGCTTCGCAAGCCTAACAGTCCAGGTCAGCCCGGACCGCAGCGGGCTCGGCCGAGCAGGTCGGGCCGAGCCCGCCGGGCTCAGGCGAACCGCGAACTGCGCACCGGACCCGAGGAGCGGATCCGGTCCCGCGGGCCGCGCGCCCAGCCTCCGGCCGCCCGGGCGGCGAACGCGGCCAGGGCCTCGTCCGGGTCGGCCGGGCTCGCTCCGTCGCCCTCCTGCGGGACCGGATCGGCCGCCAGGATCGCCTCGGCGAGCTCCTCGGCCGAGCGCCCGTCGGGCTCCGACCGCTGCTCCTCGCCGTCCTCGGTGAACGCCAGGCCCGGCTCCCAGGGCGCGACCACGGTCTGCACCAGCAGGGTGCAGACGTCCGCCGTCACGCCGGGCGTATCGGTCCAGCAGGTCGCGTGCTCGAAGAGCAGCTCGCCCTCGGCCCGGTCCCGCAGGCCGGCCACCTCCTGGGGGTCGCACTCGTTCAGGTCGTACGCGACGACGAGCACGTCCGGGGTGCCCGGCCGGTACGGGGCCGCCGGGACACCGAGCAGGCGGGCCGCCGCCAGGCCGAGCGCCCGGCTGCCGCGGTCCGACAGCAGGCCGACCGACCCGGGCGCGCGACCGGCCGCCGCCAGGACCGTCCGCAGCCGCTCCAGGCCGTACCGGCAGGAGTCGAAGTCGTCCTGCAGGTACGCCCAGCGGCCGGTCATACCCTGGTCGAAGCCGTGCGGCGAGAGCGTGGTGAGCAGCCCGCCGGTCAGCACGTGGTGCCAGCCGCGGAGGTCCCGGTCGTCCACCGGTGGCACGGCCGCCGCCCGGTCGAGCATCCGCCCGACCCGTTCGCCGGGCCCCACCCACATCCCCTCGGGCGCCGACAAGGCGTCGAACACCTCCCTGGCGACCGCGGTCCGACCGCTCATCAGGGCGTTGTAGACCGTCAGACAGCGGTCCGGCCAGTCGCCCAGCAGGGCGTCGTGCTCGCGCAGCACCGCCAGCGCCTCGGGGTGCCGCTCGCCGTCCTCCAGGGCGGACACCAGCTCCGCCAGGACCCGACGGGGCGTCAGCTCCCGGGAGCCCGACCGCTTGGTCCGGCGGCGGAACAGGCCGGTGCGCTGCGGCGCGCCCGGTGCCAGGGACAGCCGGAGCGCCTCCCCCAGGGCGGGCACGGCCAGCGCGGCGACACCGCGTTCGACGCAGGCGTAGCCGAACCGGTAGAGCCCCTCGACGTCCCCGGGCCCGGCCGACAGCGCTGCCGAAGCCTCGGCGAGGTCGGTGAAGCCGGCACCTTCGGCCAGCTTCGCCACCAGCGGCGCGATCTCCGCGGGCGTCAGCCCGTCGGCGGCGAACCGCAGCGCCCGGATCGACCCTTGCGGGTCGCCGGCCTCGAAGAGCTTCCAGGCTTCGGACAGTTCGGTGGTCATGGGTCTCCGGTGATCGGGGAGGTCGGGTCCCCAGGATGATCGCCGACACCCCGGCAGCTCGACAACCGGGTTTCACCCCAGCCCGGGCGCCGTCCTGACGGTCGGTCTAGGCGGTGAGCAGCGGCAGGACCTGCTTGCACAAGCCCTCCAGCGCGACCCGCTGCTCGGCCGAGAGCGAGCCGAACGCGCGGTGGGCCCGGGCCATGTCGTCGCGGACCCGGGTCAGGACCTGGCGGCCCGGTTCGGTGATGGTCACGATCTTCACCCGCCGGTCGCCCGGGGCGGCCTCGCGGTGGGCCAGGCCGAGCCCTTCGAGGCGGTCGACGATGCCGGTGACGTTCGAGGCGTCGCAGCCCAGCCGTCCGGCCAGGGCCCGCATCGGGACCGGCTCCTGGACGGCCTTGAGCGCCTTGGCCTGGGAGGAGCTCAGCCCGTGCCGGGCGGCGGCGGCCGCGAAGTCCTGGAAGTAGGCGGCGCCGACGGCGGCGACGGCCTCCATCAGGTCGACCGTGGAGGGAGCGGTGGTGGTGCCCATGGGGATCAGGGTACGCACAGGTGCTTCAGTTCCTCCAGTTTCGACCTTGTCAAGGGTCGTCCGGCGCCCCGGTCAGAGCACCAGCTGCTCGAACAGCCGGCGCAGCTCGGCCTCCGGGTCGGCGGTCAGCCCGGTGTGCACCGGCCCCGGCTGGACCACCGCGCTGCGCGGCGCGGTCAGCCAGCGGAACCGCTGCCCCGGGCTGTCCCCCGCCGCCGGACCCGCCTGGTCGCCGCCCGCGCAGACCGCCTCGATCCCGTACAGCGCGCGCCGGACCCCGGCCACGTCCGCCACCGGGTCCAGCGCCAGCAGCCTGGCCTGGTCCAGGTGCGTCCTGGCCGCCAGGTGGGCGGTCTGCCGGCAGTACAGCAGCACCCCGATGTTGATGCACTCGCCGCGCTCGACCCGGGGCACCGCCCGGATCACCGCGTACTCGTAGTCGTGCCGCACCGCCGTCACGCCGCCACCTCCGGGAGCCAGCCGTGCCGTCCGGCCAGCCGGGCGGTCAGCTGCTCCAGGTACGCCGCCCGGACGTCCGCCGGGGTGTCGAAGCCCGGCTCGTCGGTCAGCCACTCGTCCGGGACCGCCGCCACCGCCTTCGCCACTGCCGCCTCCGCCGACGGGGCGAGCGCCTCGTCGGCCGCCTTCAGGTCGGGCGCCGCGCGCAGCAGCGCGTGGTCACCGGCGTCGTACGGCCGGCTCACCCAGTTCGCCGCCCCGGGCCAGTGGTGATGGAAGATCAGGCTGGCGCCGTGGTCGATCAGCCGCAGGCCGCCGGTGGCGACCAGCAGGTTGGGGTTGCGCCAGGACCGGTCGACGTTGCCGATCAGCGCGTCGAACCAGAGCACCCGCCCGGCGAGTCCGGGGTCCACCTCGAAGCAGAGCGGGTCGAAGTTGAGCGCCCCGCTGACGAACGCCATCCCGAGGTTCACCCCGCCGCTGGCCCTGATCTGCTCCTGGATCTGCACCTCGGGCTCGCTCCTGGCCAGCACCGGGTCCAGGTCCAGCCGGACCAGCTCGGGCACCGGGAGCCCGAGGCCGCGCCCCAGCTCCCCCGCCAGCACCTCGGCGACCAGCGCCTTCCGGCCCTGGGCCGCACCGGACCACTTGAGCACGTACAGCCGATGGTCGTCGGCCTCGACCAGGCCCGGCATCGAGCCGCCTTCTCTGAGTGGCGTCACGTACCGGACCGCCGTCACCTCTGGGAGCACCACGCCACCCTAGCTCCAGCGGTCCGGTGGCAGACCGTCACACCCCGTGCGAGGGTGGCGAACAGGTGCCCCCCGTGTTCGAAGGACGGCTCGACCCCAGCACAGGTAAGGGATGGACGATGGCACGACCTCGAATCCTGATCGTCGGCGGCGGTTTCGCCGGTCTGGAGTGCGCGCGCCGACTGGAGCGCAAGCTCGCCCCCTCCGAGGCGGAGATCACCCTGGTCACGCCGTTCAACTACCAGCTCTACCTGCCGCTGCTGCCGCACGTCGCCGCCGGGGTGCTCACCCCGCAGTCGGTGGCGATCTCGCTGCGCCGCACGCTGCGCCGGACCCACATCCTGCCGGGCGGGGCGATCGGGGTGGACCCGCGCTCCAAGGTCTGCGTGGTCCGCAAGATCACCGACGAGGTGGTGGCGGAGCGGTACGACCAACTGGTGCTCGCCCCCGGCAGCGTGACCCGGACCTTCGACATCCCCGGGCTGCCCGACTACGCCCGGGGGATGAAGACACTGGCCGAGGCGACCTACGTCCGCGACCACGTGATCGCCCAGCTCGACCTGGCCTCGGCCACCCTGGACCAGCACGAGCGGGAGTCCCGGCTGCAGTTCGTGGTGGTCGGCGGCGGCTACGCCGGCACCGAGACGGCGGCCTGCCTGCAGCGGCTGACCACCGCAGCCAGCAAGCGCTACCCCCGGCTGGACCCGCGCCTGATCAAGTGGCACCTGATCGACATCGCGCCGAAGCTGATGCCCGAGCTGGGCGACAAGCTCGGCACCACCGCGCTCCAAGTGCTACGGGCCCGCGGCGTGGAGGTCTCGCTCGGCGTCTCGGTGGCCGAAGTCGGCGCCGAGACGGTCAAGTTCACCGACGGCCGGGTGCTTCCCAGCCGGACCCTGATCTGGACCGCCGGGGTGGCGGCCAGCCCGCTGATCGGCACCCTGGACGCGGAGACCGTCCGGGGCCGGGTCGCGGTCACCGCCGAGATGCGGATCCCGCAGTTCGAGGGCGTCTACGCGCTCGGCGACGCGGCGGCCGTGCCTGACCTGGCCAAGGGCGACGGCGCGGTCTGCCCGCCGACCGCCCAGCACTCCGCACGGCAGGGCAAGGCGGTGGCCGACAACGTGGTGGCCGCGCTGCGCAACCAGCCGCTGGAGCCGTACTACCACAAGGACCTCGGGCTGGTGGTGGACCTCGGCGGCAAGGACGCCGTCTCCAAGCCACTCGGCATCGAACTCAAGGGCGTGCCCGCCCAGTTGGTGGCCCGCGGCTACCACATCATGGCGATGCGCTCGAACGCCGCGAAGTTCCGGGTCGGCGCCAACTGGGTGCTGAACGCCACCGCCGGGGACGACTTCGTCCGCACCGGCTTCCTCGCCCGGCAGCCCGCCCGGCTGCGCGACTTCGAGTACACCGACGCCTACCTGACCAAGGATCAGGTCCGCGAGCACGCCCAGGCCCTGCTGGCCAAGGGCTGAGAACGACCCGCAGGACGACGCTCCCGCCCGGGGTCCGGGCGGGAGCGTCGGTCCGTCAGATCTCGTCGTAGTAGCGGCGCTCCTGCACCACCGGGGCCTCCACCGAGCGGCCGCCGAGCAGGCGGCGCCGCCGGTAGACCCTGGCGTACACGACCAGACCGAGCAGGCCCGCGATCATCAGGATCACGCCGACCATGTCCAGGTTGACGCCGGACAGTTGCCAGTCCACGCCGAAGGTCAGGATCGCACCCAGTGCGAACAGACCGATGCAACCACCGATACCCATCGGCTTCTCCCTCCGAAGCACGGCACCGCACCCTCCCGGCACGGCACCGCCGGAGCGTCTACCCGCTTCTTGACCGCTCACCCGGGCCGAGCGGCTCCGGGTCCGGCCGTTGAGCAACGGCCGTGCCCGGAGCGGGTGTTGAGTGGTGGGCTACTTGGCGACCAGGTACATCCCGGCGGCGTCCTGACCGGCGGTGTTGCGGCAGGACTGGTCGCCGGTGGGCTTGGCCCAGACCAGCGCGAGGCAGCGGCCGAGGGCGAGCTGACCGTAGTAGTTCGGGTGCATCGACTCCCGGACGTCGCCCTGCGAGGCGCTCAGACCGGCGTCCACGAACCGGGCCCACTCGCTGGTGGTGGCGCTCGGCGCGCTGCTCGAGGTGGCCTGCTTGGTGGCCTTGGAGCAGACCTCGCGGCCGGCCATCATGTCGCGCAGGTCCAGGAACTGCACGCCCTTCGCCTTGGCGACCTTGCCCAGCTCGTTGGAGATCTGCGGCACCAGGGTGTTCCGGGCCCAGTCCGCGTCACCGTTCCAGAACGGGCAGCCGCCGGTGTCGGCGCGGCTCCAGCCGCTCTCGGGGTAGCGCATGTCCGCACCGCGCGGGATCGGCGAGGGGTAGGACTGCAGCACGATCCGGTACGAGGAGGACGAGTAGCCGGCCGCCGTCATCACCGCGCGGATCTCGTCGATCGACTTGCCGACGCCCGCCATCGCGGCGGGCATCCGGGAGTTGACCGCCTCCTGCTGGTCGTCGTAGCAGTACGAGTACCAGATCAGGTAGTCCTTGACGCAGGTCTCGATCACGTCGGCGAAGCCGAGGTCGTTGCCGCCGATCGACAGCGTGATCAGCTTGACGTCGTTGGCGGCCGCGACGGCGGCCAGCTGGTCGGCCTGCGGCAGCTCGCCCTTGTAGGACTGGCCGCCGTTGCTCGCCCGGAACACGTTGGCGCTGACCGCGCCCGAGCAGGCCAGGTTGATCTGGGTCTGGGCGATGCCGGTGGCGCTGCGCACCTCGGCCACGTCCGAACGGTCGCACCCGTTCGCGTAGCTGCTGCCGTAGGCCCGGCTCGGATCGTACGAACTCCCGGTCCAGGCCCGGTCGGTACCGGCCCGGCTGCCCGAGGTGGTGAGGCTGTTGCCCTTCCAGCGCCCGGCCTCGCCGGAGATGTAACTGTCCCCCAGCGTGACGCTGGCGGTCGGGCCCGTGGCGGCCTGGGCGGGGGTGGCCAGGGCCAGCAGCGGGGCGGTCAGCGCGGCTGCGGCCAGCACGGTGACGGCTCTTCCGGTGACACGGCGGGTGACGCTTCGACAGCTTTCGAGCACGGCGAAACTCCTGCGAACGGCCTCCCGATGAGTGGGGTCGGAAGGCGCGGGTGAGGGTGGGCCGCCGGCCGGTGGCGCGATGAATGTGACATGCCCACCGTTGTTACCGCTAGGTATCCGACCGGAGTTTCTTCCACGACCTGTGCCGGGTGACGGCTCGACCACACCCGGTGCACGGCTCCCGCGCCCGCCGCCGTCAGGTCAGCCGGGAGCCCGCCCGGGCCGGGAGCAGCACCGCTGCCAGGTCGGCCGCCAGCGCCGGGGCCAGCTCGGCCGGGAGGGTGGCCACCGTGAGCCGGACGGCCGGTGGCGACTGCAGGCGGAACCGGGCGCCGGGCGCCGCCACCCAGCCCCGCTGGGCCAGCCCGGCGAGCACGCCGGACTCCTCGGGCACGGGCACCCAGACGTTCAGCCCGCTGGCGCCGTGCGCGGTGACGCCGTGCCCGGCCAGCGCGGTCAGCACCGCCTCCCGGCGGGCCCGGTAGACGCCCGCCACCGTCGCGACCGGAGCCGCGTCGGTGCGCCAGAGCTCCGCCACGGTGCGCTGGAGCAGCAGGCTGACCCAGCCGCTGTCCAGCCGCTGACGGCCCAGCACCCGCCCGATGGTGGTCTCGTCCCCGGTCACCACGGCGACCCGCAGGTCGGGACCGTACGCCTTCGCCGCCGAGCGGACCACCGCCCAGTGCGGGGTGTCGGCGGTGGCCAGCGCCTGGTAGGGCTGGTCCACGATGCCGTGCCCGTGGTCGTCCTCGATCACCAGCGTGCCGGGGTACCGGGCCAGCACCACCCGGAGCTCGGCCGCCCGGGCGGGGGTGATCGCGGCGCCGGTCGGATTCTGCGCCCGGACGGTGATCACCACGGCCCGGGCACCGGCGGCCAGCGCGGCGGCCAGCGACTCGGGCAGCGGGCCCTCGTCGTCCAGCCGGACGGGGGCCGGGCGCAGCCCGAGCGCGGGCAGCTGGTCCAGCAGGCTGCCCCAGCCCGGGTCCTCCACGGCCACCGGATCACCGGGCCGCAGCGCGGAGTTGAGCAACCGTCCGATGGTGTCCAGGGCGCCGGAGCAGACCGCGAGCGCGCCGTCGGGGACGCCGTCGGCCAGGAAGCCCGCCCGGGCCGACGCGAGCAGCTCGGGGTCGGCGACGGCGTGCCCGTACAGCACCGGGTCCGCGTCGCCGGTGGCGGCCGCGCGGGCCACGGCGGGGCCCAGCGCGGGCAGCAGGGCCGGATCGGGGTTGCCGTCGGCGAGGTTCCTGGCACCGGGCGGGACCGGGGTCGGCAGCAGGTCCCGCGGGCTGGTGACCGGCCGGGGCAGCACCCGACTGCCGCGGCGCCCAGCGGTCTCGATCACGCCCCGGTCGCGCAGCAGCCGGTAGGCGGCGGCCACCGTGTTGGGGTTCACCCCGAGCTCGGCCGCCAGGTCGCGCAGCGGCGGCAGCGCCGCCCCCGGCGGCAGCCGGCCCGAGCTGACGGACTCCTCGATGTCGGCGGCGATCTCACTGGCACGGCGACCTTTGATCAGATACTCTCCTAGCACAAAGACGAGTATGCACTAGTACATAGAGGTTGTCATGTCGGACACGGCTTCGTACACCCGGAACGCGCGCACCACCCCGACCCGCTACCGCGACCGCGCCACCTGGGAGCGGGACGCGATCCACGCCATCCTGGACGCGGCGTACGTCTGCCACCTCGGCTTCGTCGCCGACGGTACCCCGGTGGTACTGCCGACCATCTTCGCCCGGGTCGGCGACCGCCTCTACGTGCACGGCTCCACCGGCAGCCGCCCGATGCGCGGCGCGGCGGACCCGGGCATGCCGGTCTGCGTCACCGTCACTCTGGTCGACGGACTGGTGCTGACCAAATCCGCCTTCAACCACTCCGTCAACTTCCGCTCCGTGGTGGCCCAGGGCATCGCCCGGCAGGTGACCGACCCCGAGGAGCTGGCGGTGGCGCTGGACGCGCTGGTCGACCACTGCGTCCCCGGCCGCTCCGGCGAGGTCCGCCGGCCGAACGCCAAGGAGCTGGCCAGGACCGCCGTGGTCCGGCTGGTGCTCGACGAGGTCTCGGCCAAGACCAGGGCGGACGGCGCGGACGACGACGAGGAGGACCTCGACCTGCCGTACTGGGCCGGCGTGGTCCCGGTCCGCACCGTACACGGCGCCCCGGAGCCGGACGCGAGCACCACCGTGCCGCTGCCCGCGCACCTGCAGGACTTCCGGCGCTGAGGAGGCCACCGTGCTGATCCGTTCCTGGGACCGCGGCACCGAGGCCGAGTGGCGCGGGTGGCTGGCCGACGGCCGTGACTTCGGGCTGCTGGCCGCCAACGGCACCGAGGGCCGGGGCCCGGTCCTGGTGCCGACCCACTTCCTGCTGACCGGCGACGAGATCGTGCTGCACCTCGGCGCCCCCAACCCGGTCTGGGCCGCGATCCGGGCCGACCCTCGGGTCACCCTGGCGGTCACCGACGACTACGCCTTCGCCGCCGGGGCCTGGCGGGCCGAGCCGTACGTACCGACCAGCTACTACGCCTCGGTGCACTTCTCCGCCACCGCGACGGTGGTCGAGGACGCGGCAGGCAAGGCCGTGAACGCCAGCTCGCCCACTTCGAGCCCGACTGGCCCGGGGGCTCGCCGGTGACGCCGGGTCAGGAGCCGTACGGGGGCATGCTCGCCGGCATCCGGGGCATGCGGCTCACCATCGACCGGGTGGACGCCAAGTTCAAGTACGACGACAAGAAGCCGATCGGGCAGCAGGCCGGCTTCGCCGACCGGCTGGCCGAGCGCGGCACCGGGCGGGACGCGGGGGCCAGGGCGCAGCTGCTGCGGCGCAACGCCCGGCGGGCGGGCTGCCCGCTGGGCTGACGCCCCGTCGGGTGCGGCCGGACGGGTGGTCGGCGGATACGACATCTCGTCAGATCAACGGCAGAGCGGGTGTTTTGACCGGCCGACTGGTGGAATAAGGGACAAATCCTTTCCAATCGGCCGCGCTGCTGGCCGTCGAACCCCAGGAGCGCGTCGTGTCCACCGGCTCTCCGGTCCAGCCCGCCGATCATCAGGCCCATCTGGGCCACGTGGTCTTCATCTCGGCGGCCGCCGCCATGGGCGGCTTCCTGTTCGGCTACGACAGCGCCGTGATCAACGGTGCGGTGACCGGCATCCAGAGCCACTTCGCGGTCGGCAACGGCGAGACCGCCTTCGTGGTGGCGATCGCCCTGCTCGGCTCGGCGGTCGGCGCGGTGCTGGCCGGGCGGCTGGCCGACCACCTCGGCCGGGTCCGGACGATGCTGCTGGCCGCGACGCTGTTCGCGATCAGCGGCGTCGGCTCGATGTTCCCGCCCAGCATCGAGATGCTGGGCCTGTGGCGGGTGATCGGCGGCATCGCGATCGGCATCGCCTCGGTGATCGCCCCCACCTACATCGCCGAGGTCGCCCCGACCGCCTACCGCGGCCGGCTGGCCTCCTTCCAGCAGCTCGCCATCGTGCTCGGCATCACCGTCTCCCAACTCGCCAACTGGGCGCTCAACGAGGCGGCCGGCGGCACCTCCACCGGGCACCTCGGCGGCATCCAGGCGTGGCAGTGGATGCTCGGCGTGGAGACCGTCCCGGCCCTGGTGTACGGCGTGATGGCGCTGGCCATCCCCGAGTCGCCGCGCTTCCTGATCGCCAACCGCCGGGAGGAGCAGGCCCGCAAGGTGCTGCTCGAGGTCGAGGGCGACGGCATCGACCTGGACGCCCGGGTGGCCGAGATCCGCTCCGTGCTGGACACCTCGCACAAGCCCCGGCTCAAGGACCTGCTCGGCGGCCGGTTCGGCCTGCTGCCGATCGTCTGGATCGGCATCGGCGCCTCGGTGTTCCAGCAGTTCGTCGGCATCAACGTGATCTTCTACTACTCCTCCTTCCTCTGGCAGTCGGTCGGCATCGACGAGTCCAACTCGCTGCTGATCAGCCTCTCCACCTCGGTCGTCAACGTGGTCGGCACGGTGATCGCGATCGCCCTGGTGGACCGGATCGGCCGCAAGCCGCTGGCGCTGGCCGGTTCGGCCGGCATGGCCGCCGCACTGGCCACCGCCGCCTGGGCGTTCTCCTTCCGGCACGGCACCGGCGACACCGCCACCCTGGACGACACCCACGCCACCATCGCGCTGGTCGCCGCGCACGTCTTCGTGTTCTGCTTCGCCTTCTCCTGGGGCGTGGTGGTCTGGGTGCTGCTCGGCGAGATGTTCCCCAACAAGATCCGCGCCCTCGCCCTCTCGGTGGCGGCCTCGGCCCAGTGGATCGCCAACTGGGCGATCACCGTCACCTTCCCGGACCTCTCGGACTGGAACCTCTCCGCCACCTACGTCATCTACACGGTCTTCGCGCTGCTCTCGATCCCCTTCGTGGCGTACTGCATCAAGGAGACCAAGGGCCGGAGCCTGGAGGAGATGGGCTGACCGCCCGTCAGCGGGGCGGGGCGCCGGCGCCCCGCCCCGTCCCGTTAATCGGATGACACCGTCCGCGGGCCCCGCGATAGTCACCGGATGAACAGCACCCGATTCCCCTGGGCCGGCCGCAACTACCGGGTCCAGACCACCGCCACCGTCATCAGCGGGATCGGCACCTCGGGTGCCCCGATCGCCACCGCGTTCGCCGTGCTCGCGCTCGGCGGCACGGTCACCGAGGTCGGCTACGTGACGGCGGCCCGGATCGTCCCGATGGTGCTGCTGCTCCTGCTCGGCGGGGCGCTGGCCGACCGGCTCCCCCGGCACCACGTGATGGTCGCCGCCAACCTGTTCAGCTCGCTCTCCCAGGCGGCGCTGGCCGTCCTGGTGCTGACCGGTACGGCCGGCCTCTGGCACCTGCTGCTGCTCTCGGCGGCCGGCGGTGTCGGCCACGCCTTCTACGCCCCGGCCGCCGAGGGCATGATCATGGAGTCGGTGGCCAGGGAGCACTCGGCCCGCGCCTTCGCGGTCTTCCGGATGGCGCTGAACGGCGCCCAGATCGGCGGTGCGGCGCTCGGCGGCGCACTGGTCGCGGCGGTCGGCCCGGGCTGGGTGCTGGCGATCGACGCCGGCACCTTCCTCGCCGCCGCCGCCCTGCGGCTGCTGCTCGACCTGGACGCCCCGGTCCGCCCCACCGACGGCGCCGGGCTGCTGGCCGATCTCCGGGAGGGCTGGCGGGAGTTCGCCGGCCGCCGCTGGCTCTGGGCGGTGGTGCTCCAGTTCAGCGTGGTGATGGCGGCGCTCGGCGCGGTCGAGTCGGTGTACGGCCCGGTGGTCGCCAAGGAGCGGCTCGGCGGCGCGGACGCCTGGGGCCTGGCGCTGGCCGCCTTCGGCCTCGGGCTGCTGGCCACCGGCCCGCTGATGGTCCGTTGGCAGCCGCAGCGCATCCTGCTGGTCGGCAACCACGGCGTCTTCCTGTTCGCACTGCCCGCCGCCGCGCTGGCCGCCGGCGCCCCGCTGCCCGTACTCGCCGCCGCGATGTTCCTCAGCGGAGCGGGCATCACCGTCTTCGGCGTGAACTGGATGGTCGCGCTCCAGCAGGAGATCCCGCCCGAGCTGTTCTCCCGGGTCGCCGCCTACGACCACTTCGGCTCGATCGGCTTGATGCCGCTCGGCACCGCCGCGGCCGGCCCGCTCGCCCTGGTCCTCGGCATGCGGGGCGCGCTCTGGACCTGTACGGCACTGATCGCCCTGCTCGCCCTGCTGGTGCTGGCCGAGCCCCAGGTCCGCCGCCTCCGCCGGGCCGCCCCCGAGGTCGTACCGGAACGGGAAACCGTCACTTCCGGGTGACATCGGGCAACCGTCTCCCCGATTCGTTCGTCCGACCATGTGACAACGGTGTCACCTTGGGGGGAGCCAAGTGCCAAAGCCGCTGCTGTTCCTGGACGTCGACGGGGTCCTCAACCCGGTCTGCCCGCACCCCGACGCGGGCTTCGACTCGCACACCCTGCTCGGCTACGCCGTGCTGCTCTCGGCCCGGCACGCCGGCTGGCTGCGCGAGCTGGCCGGCACGTACGAACTCTGCTGGGCGACCACCTGGGAGGACCACGCGAACCTGCACATCGCCCCGGCGCTCGGCCTGCCCCGCCTCCCGGTGGTCAGGTTCTCCGGCTACGTGCCGCAGCCGGACGACCCGAAGGTCCCGGTGCTCGACCTGATCGCCGCGCACAAGTGGGCCCCGCTGCTCCGGTACGCCGACGGCCGCCCGTTCGCCTGGGTGGACGACGTGATCCCGGGCAGCCTGCTGCGCCGCTCGCTGCTCCGCCGGGACCGGCTGCTGCTGCCGGTCGAGCCGGGGCAGGGCCTGCAGCGCCACCACGTCGACCGCCTGCTGCAACGGCCACCCGCCGCCGGACGGCTGGGGCAGAACTGTGCCTGACCGACCGTCAGCCGGTCGGCAGCCAGCTCACGTGGCCGGCCAGCAGGGCGTACCCCACGAAGGCCACCGTGTCGATCAGGGCGTGCGCCACCACCAGCGGCATCACCCGGCCCCAGCGGCGGTACAGCAGGCAGAACACCACGCCCATCACCAGGTTGCCGATCAGCCCGCCGATGCCCTGGTACAGGTGGTACGAGCCGCGCAGCACCGAACTGGTGACCACGATCGCGGGCCAGCCCCAGCCCAGCTGACCGAGCCGCCGGAGCAGGAAGCCGAGCACGATCACCTCTTCGGCGATCGAGTTCTCCCAGGCCGAGCAGATCAGCACCGGGACCCGCCACCAGACGTCCGGCAGTCCGGACGGGGCCACGGTCAGGTTGAACCCGGCCGCCTGCGAGGCGAGGTAGAACAGCAGGCCGGTACCGCCGATCGCGGCGGCCACCGCCGTGCCCCGGCCCAGGTCGCGCCACTTCTGTCGGAGGTCGAAGCCGAGCACCCGCAGCGAGGCGCCCTCGCGCAGCAGCAGGTAGCCGACCAGGGCGACGGGCATCAGGCCGCGCGCGATGTAGTAGAGCTGCCAGGCCAGGTCCAGCCACGGGCGGCCGGGCGCGCGCGAGCCGTTCAGGGTGGCCACCTGCTTGGCCAGCTGCGCGGGCTCGGTGACCGAGCCCAGGAAGCTGATCAGCGCGCCCAGGCCGCTCATCCCGAACGAGAGCCCGAGCACCACCAGCAGCTCGATCCCGAGCAGCCGCCGCGAGATCCCGGCGGTCCCGGGCGGGGTCGAAACGGTGGTCACCTGGTCTCCCACAACGACGATCGGCCCGGCGGTGCGCCGGGCCGATCATCCTCGCACACCTATCTGAGGGCGGTTCAGCCCGGAGACCGACCGACTACCGGTCGGTCTTGATCGGCGCACTGTCCAGGCGGACATGGTCGACCGCCCAGAACCAGTTGTTGCCCGCGTCGTACATCCGGAACTTCAGCGTCACCGCGCGGGCACCCGCCGGGACGGCGAACTGCCGGGTCACGAAGCTGTTCTGGGCGTCCTTGCCGGCGTTGTCGTTCCCGGTCGCGTCCGAGCTGTAGAACACCAACCGGGTCTCCTGCGCGGTGTCGAAGACGGCCGTCACGGCGGCCTTCTGCGGGGCCTCCTGCCGGTAGTGCGAGTCGAAGGCCAGGTACAGCGTGGAGACCCCGGCCGGGATCGGCACGGCGGGCGAGACCAGGGTGGAGTCGAACTTGCCCTTGGCCGACGGTGCGCCGGTGTCGTCCCAGTCGTCCGGGTCGGCCACCGCCAGGATGCCCAGGCCCCGGGTGAAGGCGCCCCGGTCCTGCCCGGCCGGGTTGGACCAGGCCCGCTTGGTGTGGAAGGTCCAGCCCTGCAGCCGGGCGGTGCCCTGCGGCATGCCGGCCGCGTTCAGCACCGACCAGCCCTGCGGCGCCTGGGCGGTCCAGCCGGAGACGGTGCCGACCGGCTGGAGCAGCGGGGCCAGCGACTCGAAGTCCTCGCCCAGCAGGTGACCGGCCATCACGGGCGCGGTCCGGACGGCCAGTTCACCGTCGGCGAGCACGAAGCGCTGACCGGACCTGGCCCGGGCGGTGACCAGGATCCGGTGCGCGGCCCCGTCCGGCAGTACGGCGGGCGGCTGGACCTCCCACTCGGCGGTGGCGCCGGCGCCCTCGGCCAGCGCGGCCGGCGGCGCGGTGACCACCTGCGCGGTCCAGCCCGGCGGCAGCACCGGCTGGGCTTCGAGGCCCGACAGCGCGGTGGTGGCGGTGAACCGGGCGGTCACCCGGGCCGGGCGGCCCGGGAGCAGGATCGCCTCGTCGACGGTGGCCGAGGCCGCGCCCAGCGTCACGTCCAGCGCGAGCGCGTCGGCCAGGCCCATCGCCGGGTCGGTCACCCCCTGCTCCTGCCCGGGCATCCGCCCGGCGTAGCGCCGACGGAACGTCAGGTCGCCCTGCACCGAGACCGCCAGGTCGTACCAGCCCTCCCGGTTGACCTTGACCCGGACCGGCCGGGTGTCCTGCCCGGTGATCCGGACCTCCTGCACCCCGCCGCCGTACGCCAGGTCGCCGATCAGGAAGGTCTGCGGGCTCTTCGAACGGTTGATCAGGTGGAACTCCAGCACCCGCTCGGCGCCGGACTCCGGGAACAGCTCCACCTCGTACGCCCCGGCGGCGTCGCCGCGCAGGTGCCAGTGCGCGCCGTTCGGGCCGTGCACCCGCAGGTCGTAGCCCTCCGGGCCGATCGCCCAGCTGTCGGAGAGCCGGTCCTTGGCGGCCACCGTGTAGTGCCGGGGCGGCGTGCCGGGCGCCGGGTAGGCGGCGAACACCGCACCCTGCCTGCCCTGGTTGGCCAGCTCCAGCGTCAGCTGACCACCCCTCACCTGCGGCTTGAGGCGCAGCACGTACGGGTTCGGCCGGGCGGTGCGGGTGCCCGCCTGCTGCCGGGGCAGCAGCTGTGGGCTGGGCACGGTCGGGGCGGGCAGCTTGCCGGTGTCGGTGACCTTCTGCCGGTTGCCGCTGGTGTCGGGCAGCTGCGGCCAGACCGGGTCGCGGCCGGAGAAGTCGAAGACCGAGGTCAGGTCACCGGTGACGGCCCGCCGCCAGGGGCTGATGTTGGGCTCGGCGACGCCGAACCGCTGCTCCAGGAAGCGGAGCACCGAGGTGTGGTCGTAGACGGTGGAGTCCACCACCCCGCCCCGGGTCCACGGCGACACCACCACCATCGGCACCCGGACGCCCAGACCCATCGGGTACGGGCCCGAGACCAGGGTCTCGCCGACCGGCAGGGTGTCGGACCAGCCGAGCGAGCCGTCGGCGGCCTTCACCCGGTACCGGCCGTCCTGGCCGACCACCCGGTGGTAGGTGGCGCTGCCCTTGCCGACCCGGACCACCACCTCGCCGTCCACCGGCACGGTGGAGCCGCCGCGCCCGGCCGCCAGCGGCGGCACCGGGGGCAGCAGGTGGTCGGAGAAGCCGCCGTGCTCGTCGTAGTTGAGGATGAAGACGGTCTTGGCCCAGACCTCGGGCTTGGCGGCCAGCGCGGAGAGCAGCCGGGCGGTCAGGTGCTCGCCGTTCGGCGGCGCGTAGTTGGCGTGCTCGGAGAGCGCGGCCGGGGCCACCAGCCAGGAGACCTGCGGCAGCTTGTCGGCCTGCACGTCGGCGGTGAACGCCTCCACCAGCGCGTCGCCCATCGCGAACGGGTCGTTCTTCTTCGCCGGGTCGCCGACCATCCGCATGCCGCGCTCGTACAGCGACTCACCCGGCTTGGCCTGCTGGAAGGGGGCGAACCAGGCCAGCGCGTTGTCGTCGTAGTTGTCCAGCGCCTGGTAGGTCCGCCAGCTGATCCCGGCCCGCTCCAGCCGCTCGGCGTAGGTGGTCCACTCGTAGCCGCCGGGGACGTAGCTGTTGTCGGTCACCGGCACGTCCCGCACCGTGCCGCCGCTGGTGCCGGTCATGAAGTGGTCGCGATTGGTGTTGGTGTTGCACTGCACCGAGGCGAAGTAGTGGTCGCAGGTGGTGAAGACCGAGGCGATCGCGTTGTAGAACGGCATGTCGGCCGGCTCGTAGTAACCCTGGCCGAGCCAGCCGGAGGAGCGCCGGGAGACCCCGCCGTCGGCCAGGCCGTCGTTCCACGCCTTCATCGAGTCGACGAAGCCGAAGGCGGGGGCGCCCTGCTGGTACGCGCTGGTGTGCGCGGCGTTCATCGCGAACGGCAGCAGGTGCCCATCCTTCCGGGACGGGTCCGGCTGGTGGAACACCGAGCGGCCGGTCACCCCGCGCACGGCGGTGCGGTCACCGAAGCCGCGCACTCCGGGCAGGGTGCCGAAGTAGTGGTCGAACGACCGGTTCTCCTGCATCAGCACCACCACGTGCTGAATGTCCGTCAGCCGCCCCGGCTTGGCGGGGGCGGCCAGCGCCTCCCGGACGCTGAGCGGCAGGGCGGACAGCACGGCGGCCGCGGCGGCGCCGCCGAGCAGGGTGCGGCGTGAGACTTCGGGACTCATCGGGGTGCTCCTCGTTCACAGCACAGGGCCACTGTTCGGCCCGGACCCGCTATGTCTAGTTGCCCCAGATGTACACGCAGCAGTGATCACGTTGCGGCCCGATGACCGCAGGTTGTTCGTACAACTTGCCCGATGGTCTGGACAACCTGCCGGCCCGTCAGCCCACCGGCCAGGTGTGCACGGGCTCGCCGCCGCGCATGTGCTCCAGGTAGCGCCGGGTCATCGCGGCGATCGCCGAGGAGCGGTCCATCCCGTACCGCTCGCGCAGCACGTGCACCGTGGCGGCCTGCCAGGAGGCCCCGTTGGTGCGGCGCAGGCAGCGCTGCTCGATGATGCCGAGGTAGCGGTCCCGGTCGCCGGGCTCGATCCCCCACTCGTCCAGCCCCTGACGGGCCATCGGGAGCAGCTCGTTCAGCACCAGCTCGGTGGCGGCCACCGGGACGGTGCCCCGGGCGCCCCGGCCCGGCTTCGGCCACTGCAGCACCGCGTCGATGCCGTACCGGGCGGCGGTGTGGAAGTTCTGGTCGGCCTGGGCGAACGGCAGCCTGGTCCAGATCGGCCGGGGCTGCTCGGCCAGCACCCGGACCAGGCCGTAGTAGAACGCGGCGTTGGCCAGGGTGTCGACCACGGTCGGCCCGGCGGGCAGGCAGCGGTTCTCCACCCGCAGGTGCGGGACGCCGCCGGAGACGTCGTACACCGGGCGGTTCCAGCGGTAGATGGTCCCGTTGTGCAGGCGCATCTCGGCCAGTTTCGGGATGCCGCCGGAGGCCAGCACCTTGACCGGGTCCTCGTCGTCGCAGATCGGCAGCAGCGGCGGGAAGTACCGCTGGTTCTCCGCGAACAGGTCGAGCGCGGAGTCCACCCAGCGCTCGCCGAACCAGGTGATCGGCCGGACGCCCTGCGCCTTGAGCTCCGCCGAACGGGTGTCGCAGGCCTGCTGGAACAGCACCGGCCTGGTCTCCCGCCAGAGCTCGCGGCCGAACAGGAAGGGCGAGTTGGCCCCGAGCGCGAGCTGCACCGAGGCGATCGCCTGGGCCGCGTTCCAGACCGGGGCGAACCGCTCCGGGGTGACCTGCAGGTGCAGCTGCAGCGAGGTGGCGGCGGCCTCGGCGACCATCGTGACGGACTCGACGGTGAGCCGCTCCACGCCCTCGATGTCCAGCGCGATGTCCTCGCCGCGGGCGGCCTGTATCTGGTCGCTGAGCAGGGTGTACCGGTCGTTGTGGGACATCGCGTCCAGGCCCGTGTGGTCCAGGTCCAGGGTCGGCAGGATGCCGACCATCGCGATCCGCGCGCCGACCTCCTCGGCCTTCCGGTCGGCGTAGCGCAGCCCGGTGTCGATCTCCTCGCGCAGCTCGTCCAGCACGTGGCCGGTGAGCCGGCGGGCGGCGATGTTCAGCTCGATGTTGAACTGGCCCAGCTCGGTCTGGAAGTCGCCGGACGCGATCGAGGCCAGCACCTGCTCGTTCCGCATCACCGGGCGGCCCAGGTCGTCGGCCAGGTTGAGCTCGATCTCCAGGCCCACCATCGCCTTCGGCCGGTCGAAACGCCCCTCGCGCAGCATCCGGTCCAACGCGTCAAGACAGCACTGGAGCTTTCGGCGGTACAGCTGCCGATCGGACAGTTCCGCGCGAGTAGCCACGACCTTCTCGCCCATGGGTGCCCCTTCACCTAGGTCGACCGTCCCTGCATCATGCCCCACCGGAAGATCCCTAGCCGCGAGCCCGAACAGAGGGGCCGAACAAGGTTGTTGACGGCGCGTCAGCTGATTCCCGACTTGCCACCGGACACCGAACGTGATAAGAAGGTCACCCTGTGCACCTGTTCGAGTAGAATTCGCACATCTTCCGCCCGGCGCCCGCCGCTCCCGAAGCCTTCGCGACGGTGGGCCCGCGCCCACGCCGCGATCATGCCCAACCGGACACGGCCCAGGTTTCCGCCAGCGCCACGCCGGTATGCCGCACTCGCACGCCGATCTAGCACGGAGAGGCGACCCGCCATGACCCTGCACACGCCCCAGCCCCCGCTGAGCGCCCTGCGCGCCGTCCTCGGCGCACTGGAGAACGAGGCCGCGCTCAGCCCGCCGGCGGCCGCCGCCCTGCGCGGCGCCGAGCGGCTGCTACCCGCGCACCCGCTCGCGGTGCACGTCCTCGACGAGCCCGGTGCCACCCTGGCCACCGCCCGCCGAACGGGCTGGCGGTTCCTGATCCGATCCGGCCACGAGACCGCCGCGGCGGCCGAGGTGGTCGAGTCGCCGGACGGCCACACCTTCTCCCACTTCACCGCCGGCCCCTACCTGGACTCCACCCTGCGCGCGCTCCGCCAGGCCGGTCAGCTCGCCATCGCCTCCCGGGCCAGGCACCAGCCCCGGCTGCTCTCCATGCCCGGCCACTACGCCACCGCGCTCTGGCTGCACCATCCCGAGCCCGGGCCCTCCGTCGACCTGCTGATCCCGCTCGCCCCCGCACCGCTCGGGATCACCGCGCACCGGGTCTACCCGGCCGCCGAGCTGCTCGCCCTGCTGGCCCGACCGCTGGCCCTCGGGCGGTCCTGAGCCCCGCCCATCACCCGAACGGGCCATCGGCGCCGCCCCGAACGGGCTGCCGCCGGTGGCCCGTTCGATGCCGCCCGGCACCCGGTGCCATCTGAACGGGTGATCCCTGGGATCCAGTTGTGGCGCATGTCACGAAATCGCTGCGGGATGCCCTCGGTATGACGACACTGGGAACCGACGCGGGGGGCGACCTGTCCTACCCGTCGGAGCGCCGGTTCACACCTGGGCCGGGCAGGGGATCGGATCGACGGGGCGGGGCACCCAGCGGCTGCCCGTACCCGGTCGGCCGGGTCGTAAGCAGCGAAGCGAGGGTACGAAGATGTGCCAGCACCGTCCTGAGTGTCCGTCAGCGGAGTCCACCGACCACGAGGCGGCCGTCACCGTGGCCTGCCACCCCGACCAGGGGTGGAGCCTGCTCTGCAACGGCGTCCTGCTGTTCGACGACACCGGCGAGCTGCTGCCCGACGGCCGGGTGGTCGGCCCGCGCCGCCCGCTGGCGATCGCCTCCTGACCGAACGACGGGTGCCCCCGGCGGAGTGACTCCGCCGGGGGCACCCGGGGCCCTGCGTCGGCTCAGGAGCCGTACTCGTCCAGCGGCGGGCAGGAGCAGACCAGGTTGCGGTCGCCGTACGCGCCGTCGATCCGGCTCACCGGCGGCCAGTACTTGTCCGCCGGGTTCACGCCGGCCGGGAAGACCGCCTCCTGGCGCGAGTAGCCGTGCGTCCACTCACCGGCCAACGCGCCGGCAGTGTGCGGGGCATTGCGCAGCGGGTTGTCGTCCGCCGCCCACTCGCCGCTGCCGACCTTCTCGATCTCCGCCCGGATCTCGATCATGGTCTCGCAGAACCGGTCGATCTCGCCCAGGTCCTCGGACTCGGTCGGCTCGATCATCAGCGTGCCGGCCACCGGGAAGGACATGGTCGGGGCGTGGAAGCCGTAGTCGATCAGGCGCTTGGCGATGTCGTCCACGGTCACCCCCGTCTCCTTGGTGAGCGGGCGCAGGTCGATGATGCACTCGTGCGCGACCAGACCGCCGGGGCCGGTGTAGAGCACCGGGTAGTGCGGGGCGAGCCGCTTGGCGATGTAGTTGGCGTTCAGCACCGCGACCTGGGTGGCCCGCTTGAGGCCCTCGCCGCCCATCAGCCGGACGTACGCCCAGGAGATCGGCAGGATCGCGGCCGAGCCCCACGGGGCGGCCGAGATCGGGCCGACACCGGTGGCCGGGCCGGCCTCCGGCTGCAGCGGGTGGTTCGGCAGGTACGGCGCCAGGTGCGAGCGCACCGCGACCGGGCCGACGCCCGGGCCGCCGCCGCCGTGCGGGATGCAGAAGGTCTTGTGCAGGTTGAGGTGCGAGACGTCCGCGCCGAACTTGCCCGGCTTGGCCAGGCCGACCAGGGCGTTCAGGTTGGCGCCGTCCACGTACACCTGGCCGCCGGCCTCGTGCACGGCCGCGCAGATGTCGGTGATCTGGGTCTCGAACACGCCGTGGGTGGACGGGTAGGTGACCATCAGCACCGCGAGCTGCTCGCGGTGCTGCTCGATCTTGGCCTGCAGGTCCTCGACGTCCACGTCGCCGTCGGTCAGGGTCTTCACCACGACCACCCGCATGCCGGCCATCACGGCGGAGGCCGCGTTGGTGCCGTGCGCGGAGGCCGGGATCAGGCAGACGTCGCGCTGGGTGTCACCGTTGGCGCGGTGGTAGGCGCGGACCGCGAGCAGGCCGGCCAGCTCGCCCTGCGAACCGGCGTTCGGCTGGATGGAGACCGCGTCGTAGCCGGTCACCTCGACCAGCTGCTGCTCCAGCTGCCGGATCAGGGTCAGGAAGCCCTCGGCCTGGTCCACCGGGGCGAACGGGTGCAGCTGGCCGAACTCGGGCCAGGTCACCGGCTCCATCTCGGTGGTCGCGTTGAGCTTCATGGTGCAGGAGCCCAGCGGGATCATGCCCCGGTCCAGCGCGTAGTCCCGGTCCGAGAGGCGGCGCAGGTAGCGCAGCATCGCGGTCTCCGAGCGGTGGCTGTGGAAGACCGGGTGGGTCAGGTACTCGTCCTGGCGCAGCAGGGCGGCGGGCAGCGCGTCGGCGGCCTCGGCGACCTCGGCGGTGACGCCGAAGGCGGCCCAGACGGCGGCCAGGTGCTCGCGGGTGGTGGTCTCGTCGCAGGAGATCGAGACCAGGTCCTCGGACGCCCGGAAGACGTTCACGCCGTTCTCGCGGGCGGCGGCGACCACCGCTGCGGCCCGGCCCGGCACCTTGGCGGTGACGGTGTCGAAGAACTGACCGGTGGTCAGCTCGACGCCGCCCGCGCGCAGGCCCTCGGCCAGCGCGGCGGCGTAGCGGTGGGTCCGGCGGGCGATGTCGGCCAGGCCGTCGGGGCCGTGGTAGACCGCGTACATCGAGGCCATCACGGCCAGCAGCACCTGGGCGGTGCAGATGTTGGAGGTGGCCTTCTCGCGGCGGATGTGCTGCTCGCGGGTCTGCAGCGCCAGGCGGTAGGCGCGGTTGCCGTCGGCGTCGACCGAGACGCCGACCAGGCGGCCGGGCAGGCTGCGGGCGTACGCGGCGCGGACCGCCAGGTAGCCGGCGTGCGGGCCGCCGAAGCCCATCGGGACACCGAAGCGCTGCGAGGTGCCGCAGGCGATGTCGGCGCCGAGCGAGCCCGGCGACTTGAGCAGGGTGAGCGCCAGCAGGTCGGCCGCCACCGCGACGATCGCGCCCAGGCCGTGCGCCTGCTCGATCACCGGGGCGAGGTCGCGGACCGCGCCGGAGGCGCCGGGGTACTGGAGCAGCACGCCGAAGACGCCGCGCTCGGCCAGCTCGGCCGGGATGCCCTCGGACAGGTCGGCGACGACCACCTCGACCCCGGTCGGCTCGGCCCGGGTCTGGATCACCGCGACGGTCTGCGGCAGGGTGTCGGCGTCGACCAGGAAGATCCCGCCCTTGACCTTGCCGACCCGGCGGGCCAACGCCATCGCCTCGGCGGCGGCGGTGCCCTCGTCCAGCAGCGAGGAGCCGGAGGTGTCCAGGCCGGTCAGGTCGGCGACCACGGTCTGGAAGTTGATCAGGGCCTCCAGCCGGCCCTGCGAGATCTCCGGCTGGTACGGCGTGTACGCGGTGTACCAGGCCGGGCTCTCCAGCACGTTGCGCAGGATCACCGGCGGGGTGAAGGTGCCGTAGTAGCCCAGGCCGATCATCGGCTGGAGCACCTGGTTGCGGTCCGCCAGCTCGCGCAGCTCGGCGAGCACCTGGGCCTCGCTGCGGCCGGCCGGCAGGCCGAGCGCGGTCAGGCTCTTGATCGCGTCCGGGACGGCGGCGTCGGACAGCTCGTCCAGCGAGCCGTACCCGACCTGCGCCAGCATCTTCTCCTGGGCGGCGGCGTCGGGGCCGATGTGACGGCTCTCGAAGGGGCTTGACTGCTCAAGCTCGGTGAGGGTCGGCTGGGCATTCATGGGGTCGAGGCCTCCTGGTCACGGACCGGCGGGGGCACGCACGCCGGACGGCAACACCACTGTGGGACAGCGGAGCCGGGGACGAACGAGCCCGTCAGGCCTCCCCCTCTGTCATCGGTACCTGAGAGCTTCGCCCGCACGCGGCGGCCGCAGGGCCGCCCCGTCGGCTTGCACCGTCGGTGAGGGTGGGGTCCGTCGGCTCCCTCGCCGTCGGTCCTGCCCTGCTTTCCAGAGTGACCTACCCCGCACGGTACGGATGCCTGAGAGATTCCGGGGAGGGTTTGCTCCTTCGGCGTCCCCGTGACACCGCCGGGCGGTGCGGGGACTCTCCCGAGCGGGCTCGGCAGTCGCGGCCCAGGGTACCAGCGACACGCCGGTTGATCACGGGTGCCCCGGTCCGGCGGACTGCCCCGGACGGGTGCACCCGGCTCGCCAGCGTCCGTTTGATGGCTTTTCGTGTGAAGTGCGGCCGTCCAGCTCCTTCGGCCGCCCCCTGACGACCCGTCAACGGGGCATTCGTACCTGTTGGAGGACAGCGTGCAGACCGACATCGACCCGCGAGACCTGATCGGCCACAAGGCGGTCGACCGGAACGGCGACAAGATCGGCACGGTCGACGAGGTCTACCTGGACGACGCGACCGGCGAGCCGGAGTGGGCCGCCGTCCGTACCGGAATCTTCGGCCGGGACGCCTTCGTCCCGCTGACCACCAGCGAGTTCTCCGGGGAGGAGCTCAAGGTGCCGTACGACAAGTCGCTGATCAAGGACTCCCCCGACTTCGGGGTCGGCCAGCACCTCTCCCCCGCCCAGGAGCTCCAGCTCTACCGCTACTACGGCCTGGACGCGGGCGGTGCCGCTCCGCCGGCCGCGGTCGGCAACGGGTCGGGGACCGCCAAGGACCTCGACTTCGGCACCCTCAGCAAGGAAACCAGCATGAACGCTTCACCCGCCGCCCCGACCGTGGCGGCCGCCCCGATGGCCTTCACCACCACCCCGGAGGCCCCGGCTGCCAAGCAGCACACCGATCCGGTCCTCAGCCCGCCGCCCGCCACCACCGGCGCCCCCTCCCCCGCCCCGACCACGGTCGGCAACGCGCCGGCCGGCCCGGTGGAGATCACCTGCCGCGAGGAGCGGCTGGACGTCACGACCGAGTGGCACGTGCTGGGCACCGCGAAGCTGCGCAAGTACGTCACCACCGAGGCGGTCGAGCGCAAGGTGCCGGTGGTGAAGGAGCGGGTCCGGGTGGAGCGGGTGCCGGTCACCGAGGCCGAGCGGGCCGCGCTCAGCGAGCAGGAGATCGCCGAGGCGGTCGAGGAGGTGACGCTCCGGGAGGAGCGCCCCGTGGTGCGCAAGTACCTGGCCCCGGTCGAACGGGTCCGCCTGGTGGTCGAGCGGTTCACCGAGGAGGCGCTGATCCGCGAGGAGCTGCGCCGCGAGCAGGTGGAGATCCACGACAGCACCACCACCCCGACACCCGCGCCGGCACCCGCGCCGACCGCCGCCAACTCCGGCCAGCTGCGCCCGGAACCGCTCCGGCCGTCCTGACGCCCCGCCACTTTGCCAAAGCTTCACCAAGCAATATTTGACACAGTGAAGTATCTGACGGCATCTTTACTTCAGTTCATTGACTTTCTCCCACCTGAAGCTCTCTGCCAGGGTGGCCCGAACTGGAGGAAAATCCGTGAGGCCGAGCAGCGCGCGCGTGCTCCCCGCCCTGGTGTTGGCGATGCTGGCGTTCAGCGTGGTGCAGACCGCGGTCGTCCCGATCCTGCCTTCGCTGGCCAAGGAACTGGACGTCTCCGGTTCGAACATCACCTGGCTGATGACGGCGAACCTGCTGTCCGCCGCCGTACTGACCCCGCTGCTCGGCCGCTTCGGCGACCTGCGCGGCCGCAAGCCGATGCTGCTGGTCTCGCTCGGCGGCCTGGTCGCCGGGTCCGCCCTGGCGGTCGGCACCCACTCGTTCACCTGGCTGGTGGTCGCCCGCGTCCTTCAGGGCGCGGGCGGCGGGGTGCTCCCGCTGGCGATCAGCATCGTCCGGGACGAGCTCCCCAAGGAGAAGGTCACCGGCGGCGTCGCCCTGATCAGCGCCTCGATGGGCGTCGGCAGCGGCCTCGGACTGGTCGCCACCGGTCTGCTGCTGGAGCACTGGAACTACAAGTCGATCTTCTGGATGGGCCTGGCCTTCGGCCTGCTGGCGATCGTCCTGGTGATCTTCCGGGTCCCGACCGACCCGGTGACCGACAAGAACGGCGGCGCCGACCCGCTCGGCGCGCTCACCCTGGCCGGCTGGCTCTGCGCCCTGCTGGTCGCGGTCAGCCAGGGCAACACCTGGGGCTGGACCTCCACCCGCACCCTCGGCCTGTTCGCCGTCGCCGCGGTGGTCGCCCTGGTCTGGGGCCTCATCGAGGTCCGGGTCGCCCACCCGCTGGTCGACATGAAGATGATGGCCCGGCCGGCCGTCGCCTTCACCAACCTCTCCGGGCTGCTGATCGGCTTCGGCATGTACGGCTCGTTCATGGTGATCAGCAACTTCGCGCAGACCCCCGAGAAGGTCGCGCACTACGGCTTCACCGCCAGCGTGCTGCACGCCGGTGTGATGCTGCTGCCCTCCGCCATCGGCTCGATGGTCGCCGCCCCGGTCGGCGCGCTGCTGATCGCCCGTCGCGGCCCCCGGCTCCCGCTGGTGCTCGGCGGCCTGCTGGGCGCCATCGGCCTGATGTACCTGGCGGTCCGGCACGGGGCCGAGGGTGACATCTACCTCGCCTCCGCCGTCTTCGGCCTCGGCGTCGGCCTGGCGTACGCCGCGATGCCCGCTTACATCAACGGCGCCGTCCCGGTCGAGCAGTCCGGCATCGCCAACGGCATGAACGCCGTGCTGCGCACCGTCGGCGGCGCCATCGGCACCGCCGTGATGGGCGCCATCCTGACCGGCGACCTGATCCCGCACCTGCCGATCCCGCTGCCCACCCTGGACGCCTACCAGCACGCCTTCTGGGTGGCCGGCGCGATGTGCCTGGTGGCGGCCGTGGTGCCGTTCGCGATCCGCACCGTCAAGACCACGCCCGCCCCGGTCGAGGCTGCCGCCTCCGCCCCGGAGCCGGTGAAGACCGACGCCTGACGGCGTCGACCGCGCGCTCAGGGACGGGTCGCGCGGTCACCGGGCCCACGGCGGTACGTGAGGGCATCACGACCGCACCCGGGGCCCGGCCGGATGAACGGCCCCCGCACCGCTGGACACGGTGCGGGGGCCGCTCCCGTCTCTCAGCCGTCCCCGTACGCCTCCTCGGGCAGCACCATCCCGGGCCGCAGCGGCTGCGGGCGGGACGGCGTCAGCTCCGGGTCCTCCACCGCGAAGGTACGGACCCGGCCGATCTCGCTCTGCGGGGTCTCGAACCGCACCGTCACCCGGCCCACCCCGCTGCCCTGCACCCAGCCCGGGCCGAGCTGAGCGTGCGTCACGTCCTGCCCCGGCCGCCAGTGCCTGGTCTCCTCCACCACCGGCGCCGGCTCGGCCCTGACCTCCTCCAGCACCTCCGGCGTGGCGGCCCGCTCCGCCCGCTCGGCCTGCTCCGCCTGCGCGAACAGGTCCTCCTGGGTGAAGTCCGCCAGCTGTGACACCCCCACCCCGAGCAGCCGCACGCCCCCGGTGATGTCCACCTGGAGGGCCAGCCGGCGGGCCGCCTCGGCGATCACCGTCTCGTCGTCGGTGGGCGCCCGCAGCGTCTCGGAGCGGGTCAGGGTGGAGAAGTCGAAGCGCCGCACCTTGAGCACCACCGTCCGCCCCGAGCGGCCGCTGGCGTGCAGGCGGCGGATGCACCGGGCCGCCAGGACGTCGATCTCCGCCAGCACCCGCCCCCGGTCCAGCAGGTCCACCTCGAAGGTGTCCTCGACCGAGACGGACTTGGCGTCCCGGTCCGCCACCACCGGGCGGTCGTCCTGGCCGGTGGACATCTGGAACACCCCGAGGCCGTGCGAGCGCCCGAGCAGCTGGACCAGCTCCGCCTCACCCGCCGCGGCCAGGTCCGCGACCTTCTCCAGGCCGACCCGGCGCAGCACCTGCTCGGTGGCCGGGCCGACCCCGGGCAGCGCCCGGACCGGCATGGTGGCCAGCACCGCCCGCTCCTGCCCGGCCTCCACCAGCACCAGGCCGTCCGGCTTGGCCTGCTCGGAGGCGATCTTCGCCATCAGCTTGGAGCCGGCCAGGCCGACCGAGGCGGTCAGGCCCGTCCGCTCGGTGATGTCCGCCCGCAGGTCGGCCGCGATCGCCACGATCAGCTCCGGTGCGGCCACCGGCCCGACGTCGGCCAGCAGCTCGCCGTGCGGGCCGGCCTCCAGGTCGACGAAGGCCTCGTCCAGGCTGAGCGGCTCGACCAGCGGGGACAGCTCCCGCAGCAGCCCCATCACCAGCTCGCTGACCTGCCGGTAGGCCTCGAACCGGCCGGTCAGGAAGGCCGCGTTCGGGCACAGCCGCCGGGCCTGGGCCATCGGCATCGCCGAGTGCACGCCGAACTTCCGGGCCTCGTACGAGGCGGTGGACACCACGCCCCGGCCGCCGAGGCCGCCGACGATCACCGGCTTCCCGCGCAGGCTCGGCTTGGCCGCCTGCTCCACCGCCGCGAAGAAGGCGTCCATGTCGAGGTGGAGGATGCTCGGCACTGACCGCACGGGTCGATCATCCCGCAGGGGTACGACAGTTTCCGGACGACCCGGTGCGGCCGTGTCAGGTCCCGGCCGGTCGGATCGCGGTCGTCAGGGCGCGGCGTCCGCCAGCGCCCGGCCCAGGCCGGGCTCCTTCTCGCCGAGGAAGGCCGGGTCCGGCTCGAACAGCGCGTCCAGCGCCGCCTTGCCCGCCCCCGGGATCTCCCGCAGCCCGCCGTAGTACCAGGTGCGGTCGGTCGCCTCGTCCACCCCGACCGCGTACGCGTCGATGCCCGCCGCCTGACAGAGCGCCAGCGCCCGCCGGACGTGGAAGGTCTGACTGATCAGCACCGCCCGCTCCACCCCGAAGACCTTCTGCGCCCGGCTGCAGGAGTCCCAGGTGTCGAAGCCGGCGTAGTCCTCCACCACCCGCACCGCGGGCACCCCGTGCCCGACCAGGTAGTCCCGCATCGCGTCGGTCTCGTCGTACTCGGTCCGGCTGTTGTCGCCGGTCACCAGCACGGCCTGCACCCGGTGGTCCTGAAAGAGCGTCACCGCCGCGTCCAGCCGGTGCGCCAGGTAGGGCGAGGGCTTGCCGTCGAACAGCCCGGCCCCGAACACCACCGCCACCGGCGCCGCGGGCGCCTGCGCCACCGTGCCGATCCGGTCCCCCGCCCCGAGCCAGAGCCAGGTCATCGGCGCCAGCGCCACCGCGCTCGCCGCCACCACCGCCTGGAACAGCCGCCGCTGCACCGCCCGCCGCATCGTGCCTCCCCTTGATCGTCCGTCCGGGGAGAGCGACGTGCGGTCAGCCCGCGCGGTTGCGCCGCTGGGCCAGTTCGTCGGCCGGGTCCTGGCCGGCCAGGGTCTCACCGGTGTCGGTGCGCTCGGCGTGCAGCCGGCTCAGGGTCGTCTCCAGCTCCCGCCAGACCGCGCCCACGGCGATGCCGAAGACCCCCTGACCGCCCTTCAGCAGATCGACCACCTGCTGCGGGGAGGTGCACTCGTACACGGTGGCGCCGTCGGACATCAGGGTCAGCCCGGTCAGGTCCTCGGACTCGGTGCCCCGCAGGTGGCCGACCGCCACCCGGATGTTCTGCAGCGACACCCCGGTGTCCAGCAGCCTCTTCACGATCTTCAGCAGCAGGATGTCGCGGAAGCTGTACAGCCGATGCGAGTTGGCCGGGTAGGCCGTCCGCACGCTCGGCTCCAGCAGGCCCGTCCGGGCCCAGTAGTCCAGCTGGCGGTAGGTGATGCCGGCCGCCGCGCAGGCCGTCGGGCCCCGGTAGCCGACCAGTGCCGAGGTCGGCGCGAGCCGCTCGATCGCGGGCTGGCCCGCCTGCACCGCGGGGAACCGGCTGACCCTCGGCAGCCCCGGCTCGCCGCCGGCACCCTCCCGAGCACGCTCCAGCACACTGCGCGCGGAGCGCGGAACGTGCACGGAGCACTGGCCTCCGACGGCTGCTTCGTCGCCCGTGCCGCTCATGCCTACCTCCGTCCGCTCGTCCTGATGCCCCGTCGGCCCCCGGAAGGCGTAACCGACCGGAGCCACTCCTGACGGTAAGCAGTCGCCCCGGACCCGTCAACGATCGCCACGCCGGGCGCCGGTGACAATGTCACCCGGCCGAGTGGTTTTTCGTGCCCTCAGTGTGGGTATGCGAACGCCCTTTGGCAAAACACGACTTGCGATGGACGGCGTGGCGGACTACAGCCGGACTACTGCTGGCCGCCGAAGTCCTCCGGCGAGATCTGGTCGAGGAACTCGCGGAACTTCTCCACCTCGTCCTCCTGCTCGTCCGGGATCGCGATGCCCGCCTCGGCGAGCACCTCCTCGGCCCCGAAGATCGGCGTACCGGTGCGCAGCGCCAGCGCTATCGCGTCGGACGGCCGGGCACTCACCTCGACCCCGCCGGAGAAGACCAGTTCGGCGTAGAAGACCCCGTCCCGCAGGTTGCTGATCCGCACCTCGGTGAGCTGCTGGCCGAGCGCCTCCAGCACGTCCTTGAACAGGTCGTGGGTCAGCGGCCGCACCGGCGTCATGCCCTGCTGGGCGAACGCGATGGCCGTCGCCTCACCGGGACCGATCCAGATCGGCAGGTACCGATCGCCCCCTACCTCCCGAAGCAGCACGATCGGCTGATTGGAAGGCATCTCCACCCTGACACCCACGACGTCGAGCTCGTTCACATCGCAACCCTATGACCCCTGCCCCGGATATGAAAGCGCAGCCGGTCAGGCACTACGTCCGCGAACGCAGTCCGGCCTGCACCATGGCCGCGTGCAGCCGCACCGAGAGCGTCGCCAGTTCGCGCGCGGTGGCCTCGGCGTGCGCCCGGGTCTGCGGGTTGCGGTGCCGCCGCAGCGGGGCCACCACCTGGTCGATCAGGGCCACCTCGCGCTCCGCGCCGGCCTTCACCGCCCGCAGGTGCCGGGGCTCCAGACCGAACCGGCCCAGCTCCGCGACCAACCGGGCGACCTGCAGCGCCTCGCCGTCGTACCCGCCGTCCGAACCGGCCGAGATCAGTCCGTACGACTCCCACTCGACCAGCTCGGCCTCACCGGCCTCGGCGGCCGCCAGCAGCTCGGAGCGGCCCAACCGCACACCGCCGCCCGGGTGGGCCACCAGCTCGCGGTCCGCCTCCTCCAGCGGCCCGGGGCGGTTGTCGGGCGCGGGCAGCGCCGGCGGCGCCTCACCGCGCTCGATCGCGTCCAGGTGCTCGCGGATCACCCGCAGCGGCAGGTAGTGGTCCCGCTGCATCCGCAGCACGTACGCCAGCCGGTCCAGGTCCGCGGAGCTGAACTTGCGGTAGCCCGAGGGGGTCCGCTGCGGCTCCACCAGGCCCTCCGCCTCCAGGAAGCGGATCTTCGAGATGGTGACCTCGGGGAAGTCGTCCCGGAGGAACGTCAGCACCGCACCGATGCTGAGCAGTTCGTCACCACGGCGCCGTACCTCGCCCGCCCGGCGCGAACCGGGGACGGGCGAGAGCTCGGCGGTGCTGGGGGTGTGCGCGGTCACTCGGGCTCCTGCCGACGTTGGGTTCAGTACCCCCGCTGGTGGCTGGCGAAGAAGACCAGCCGGTACTTGCCGATCTGCACCTCGTCGCCGTTGTTGAGCTGCACCTCGTCGATCCGCTCGCGGTTGACGTAGGTGCCGTTCAGGCTGCCCACGTCGGCCACCGTGAAGCCGCCCGGGTGGCGCCGGAACTCCACGTGCCGGCGGGAGACCGTGACGTCGTCCAGGAAGATGTCACCCTCGGGGTGACGCCCGGCCGTGGTCACGTCCGCGTCCAGCAGGAAGCGGCTGCCCGAGTTCGGGCCGCGCTGCACGATCAGCAGGGCCGAGCCCGGCGGCAGCGCGTCGATCGCCGACAGCACCTCGGCCGACAGCGCCGGAGTGGTGCCGGTGCCGGTGGTGGTGTTCGGGTCGTACGACTCGAGGCCGGAGATCGAGATGGTCGAGGTGGTCTCGGCCGCGCCCTCGGGCAGCTGCCCGCCGCGCAGCGCGGTACCGCAGTTGGAACAGAAGCGTGCCGTGGCCGGGTTCGGGTTCCCGCACCGGAGGCACGGAGTCGGACCACCGGCCATCTGCGCTGCCTCCTGGTGCGGCACACCCGGCAGGGTGTGATCGGCATAGGGGTTCTCCTGGGCGAACCCTCCACCGGAGGTTGAGGGTCCCGACTGGAAACCTATGCGCGGAGCCCCGGAAGCATCGACCGACGCGCCGTAGCCCGCCGAATTCACCGGAGCCTGACCGCCCTCGCGGTACAGCGGACGCTCGGCGTACTGCGCCTGCTCGGGCGCGGGCCGCATCCCCGGCACGGCCGACTCGTCCGCACGGCGGTGCCGCGCGGTCGGCTCCTCGACCGCCGCGGGGCGACGGTTGGAACGGCCGAACAGCTTCGAGAACAGACTCACGGGCGAATCCCCTTGCGTGTGACAGACCCGCCCGCGGGGCAGGGTGTGAGGCTCGGACAGGCGGTCGGCCGGACTGGCGGCCGTGATCGGGCGAGCGTGACGTCCCAGTGTCTCCGATGCCGGGGCGCCCACCCGCACCGGGGGCGGTCGAAACCTGACGGACCGTACGGAGGTCGGGCCGTCACTTCGCCGCCGGCTTGGCGTACTGAGGGACCGTCGGAGCGGCCAGGGCGTCCACGACGACCTTCTGCTCCTGGGTGATGGTGGCGCGTGCCTGCTGCTTCTCCAGGCTGCGCACCACGCCGCCGGGGATGTTCAGCGCGGGTGTCAGGTCCTGCGGATTCCCCACCACGGTGAAACGGAACGGCGCCGAGACATTCCTGCCGTCGACCTGCACGCTCGCGTCCGTGTCGGTGAAGTAGGTGCCTGCCACCACTCGCACGTCGTTGATCTGAATCGCCTCCGCCCCCGCGGCTCGGAGTTCCTGCAGGGTGTCCAGCAGCATATCCGCCTTCACCTGCCGTTGGGGATCATCGATCGTCAGCACGATCCCCGGACCGGTGGCCCGGACCGTACCGGCCAGCACCCCGAGCTCCGTCGCCTTCTTCCTGGTCTGCTCCTGGGCCTCCTTGGCCTGGTTGGAGCTGTTCTCCAACTGCGCCAGGGACTGTTCCAGTTGCGTCTTCTCCTGGAGGAGACGCTGCTGACGGCTGTCCAGTTCGTCGAGGATCCGGACCAGGTCCTCCTGCCGCGCCCCGCGCAGCTGGTTGTGGTCGTTGGTCGACCGCACCTGCACCGCCAGCGCGAAGCCGAGCACCAGCAGCAGCGCCGCCACCACCACCTGCCCCCGGGAGAACCGGGGCGGCCAGAGCGCGACACCCAGCCGACGGCGCGGGTCGGTCTCCGGCTCCTCGGCCGCGGGCTGCTCGCCCGCCGGCTTGTCGCTCACGGGCGCCGCCGGCTCGGGCCGCTCAGGCTGTCCGGGCTCACGGACCGGCTCGGGCCGCTGCTCCTCGGGCTGTTCTTCCGCTGCCACCGCTCCTCCTCAGGCCCGGAACACGTGCCGACGGATGGCCGCCGCGTTGGAGAAGATCCGGATGCCGAGCACCACCACCACGCCGGTGGACAGCTGCGAGCCGACGCCCAGCTGGTCGCCCAGGTAGACGATCAGCGCGGCGACCACCACGTTGGAGAGGAACGAGACCACGAACACCTTGTCGTCGAAGATGCCGTCCAGCATCGCCCGGACACCACCGAAGACCGCGTCCAACGCCGCCACCACCGCGATCGGCAGGTACGGCACCACGGCGTCCGGCACCTCGGGCTGGACGATCAGACCGACGACCACGCCGATCACGAGACCCAGAACGGCAATCACGGTGTAGCTGCTCCTGAGGTGTCGGGCTGCGCGTACCGCAGCGTGATGCCGAGCGCGCCCGGCACGGTCAGCTTCTTCTGGACGGTGAGGGTCGACTTGATGCCGTACCCGTCCTGGATCAGCTTGAGGTAGCGCCCCGCCTCGCCGTCCTGGAAGGTCTGGGCGAACTTCGCGCCGTCGCCGATCGCCAGCACGGTGTACGGCGGCACCAGCGGCCGGTTGTCCACCAGCACCGCGTCACCGGCCGCCCGGATCGCCGAGAGCTCGGTCAGCCGCTGGCCGTTCACCGAGACCGCCTCGGCCCCGGACCGCCACAGGCCGTTGACGACCAGTTGGATGTCCCGGTCCTTCAGCCGCCCGGTGTTGGAGAAGCCGTCCGCCTGCCGGGGGTCGGAGACCGAACCGCCCGCGCCGGTGCCTGAGGCGTCCTCCAGCACCAGCTTCAGGCCCGGGCCGTCCACGGCCGCGGTGCCGGCCCGGCCCGCGAGCTGCGCCAGCGCGCCGTTGCCGTCGGCCTGCAGGGCCTGGCTCTGCGCCCGGTCGACCTTGCCGCGCAGGTCCTGGATCTGCTGCTGGAGGTGGTCGGTGTTGCCGTTGGCGTCCTTGACCCGCTGCACCAGGGCGTCGCGCTCCTTGGCCAGGGTCGGCGCCGCCTGGCGCGAGGTGACCGCACCGACCGTCACCACCGCGGTGGCGAGCGCCAGCCCGAGGGCGAGCACCGCCTTGCCCTTGAGCGCGGTCGGCATCCGGCGCGGGCCCTCGCCGGCGCGGGCCTTGGCCGCCTCGGCGTAGCCCTCGTCCAGCCCATGGTCCATCACGCTGGTCAGCAGGGACATCGAGGCGTCCGGGCGGGAGTAGCGTCCATCCCGGTCACTCGGCGTCGGCGATGCTGGCATGCGGAACATCGTCCCATGTCGTGGGGGACGGCCGTGCACACCCCCCGCCGTACACGCGCCGAATCACCACTCGATCGTGATCGACCGGTGCCGGGAACGCGATCGGGGCGGGTGGCCGCCGGCCACCCGCCCCGATTCTCCGCACTACCGTCCGGCGCCGTCCACCACGGCCGCCCACTCGTCCAGCAACGCCTGGGTCGCCTCGTCGTCCGGGCCCTCGGCCCAGAGGTGGGTGACCGCCTCGGCCGGGTCGGGCAGGACCAGCGTCCACCGCCCGTCCGGCTCGACCACCCGGACGCCGTCGGTGGTGTCCAGCCGCCGGCTGCCCGCCGCCTCGACCACCGAGCGCATCACCATGCCCTTGGCCGCCCACGGCGTCGCGATGTCCCGGCGCTGGATGTGCGCCTGCGGGATCCGGGCGTCGATCTGGCTGAGCGTCAGCTGCGTCCTGGCCACCAGGCCGACCAGCCGGACGAAGGCCGCCGCGCCGTCCAGCACACCGCTGAACTCCGGCACGATGAAACCGCCGCGCCCGTCGCCGCCGAACACCGTGCCCTCCGCGGAGGCGGCCTTGGCCAGGTCGTCCGGCGAGGTGCTGGTCCAGGTGACCTGGGTGCCGTGGTACGCCGCGACCTGCTCGGCGATCCGGGTGGTGGTCACCGGGAGTGCCACCTGCCCGCTCCGCCGCTCGGCCGCGACCAGGTCGAGCAGAACCAGCAGCGCCCGGTCGTCCCCGATCACCCGGCCCAGCTCGTCCACGAAGGAGACCCGCTCCCCGACCGGGTCGAACCGCACGCCGAAGGCCGCCCGCGAGGAGGCCACCAGCTCGCCCAGCCTGGCCAGCCCGGCCCGCCGGGACTCCGCGTCCTCGGTCGGCCGGGACTCGTCCAGACCACCGCTGACGGTCAGCGCCTCGACCCCGAGCCGCCCGAGGATGCTCGGCAGCACCAGCCCGGCGCTGCCGTGCGCGGCGTCCACCACCACCTTCAGCCCGGCCTCCCGGACCCCGGTGGTGTCGACCGCCCGCAGCAGGTTGCCCGCGTACGAGTCGAAGACGCTGCCCGGGTGCGACAGGTCGCCGATCTCACCGGGGAACGCGCGCCGGTACTCCTGGCGGGCGTACACCCGGTCCAGCTTGCGCTGGCCGGCCTGCGAGAGGTCGGCGCCGCGCTCGTCGAAGAACAGGATGTCCAGCGAGTCCGGCACCCCGGGCGAGGTGCGCAGGAAGATCCCGCCCGCGCTGCCCCTGGCGGTGTGCTGACGCGCCACCGGCAGCGGCACGTTCTCCAGGTCGCGGACGTCGATCGCACTGGTCTGCAGCGCCGAGATCATCGCCCGCTTGAGCGCCCGGGCACCACGCGAGTGGTCACGCGCGATGGTGACGGTGGCCCCCTTCTTCAGCGTGGTGGCGTACGCGCCGGCCAGCCGGACCGCGAGCTCCGGGGTGATCTCGACATTCAGGATGCCGGAGACCCCGCGCACCCCGAACAGGTGCTCCTGGCCCCGCGACTCCCAGATCACCGAGGTGTTGACGAAGGCACCGGCCTCGATGGTCTTGAACGGGTAGACCCGGACGTTGCCCGCGATGATCGACTCCTCGCCGATCAGGCACTCGTCACCGATCACCGCCCCGTCCTCGATCCGGGCGGCCCGCATCACGTCGGTGTTCTTGCCCACCACACAGCCGCGCAGGTTGCTCTGTGGCCCGATGTAGACGTTGTCGTGGATCACCGCCTTGTGCAGGAAGGCGCCACGCTTGACGACCACGTTGCTGCCCAGCACGGTGTGCTCGCGCAGCTCCACCCCGGCCTCGACCTTGGCGTAGTCGCCGATGTACAGCGGCCCGCGCAGGATCGCCTCCGGGTCCACCTCCGCGCCCTCGGCGATCCAGACCCCCGGGGAGATCTCGAAGCCGTCCAGCTCGACGTCGACCTTGCCCTCCAGAACGTCGGCCTGCGCCTTGCCGTAGCTCTCGTGGGTGCCCACGTCCTCCCAGTAGCCCTCGGCGACGTAGCCGAAGACCGGCTTGCCTTCCTTGAGCAACTGCGGGAACACGTCGCTCGACCAGTCCACCGACTCGCCGGCCGCGACGTAGTCGAAGACCTCCGGCTCCATCACGTAGATGCCGGTGTTCACGGTGTCCGAGAAGACCTGACCCCAGGTCGGCTTCTCCAGGAACCGCTCCACCCGACCCTCGTCGTCGGTGATGGTGATCCCGAACTCCAACGGGTTCGGCACCCGGGTCAGACAGACCGTCACCAGCGCACCCTTGCGCCGGTGGAACGCGATCAGGTCGGTGAGGTCGAAATCGGTCAGAGCGTCACCGGAGATCACCAGAAAGGAGTCGTCCCGGAGCGCGTCCTCCGCGTTCTTCACGCTCCCCGCAGTGCCTAGTGGGGTCTCCTCGTTCGCATAGGTGAGGTGCATGCCCAACTCTTCGCCGTCGCCGAAGTAGTTCTTCACCAGTGAGGCGAGGAACTGCACGGTGACCACGGTGTCGGTGAGGCCGTGCCGCTTCAGCAGCCTCAGCACATGCTCCATGATCGGGCGGTTCGCCACCGGCAGCAGTGGTTTGGGCATGCTCGAGGTCATCGGGCGAAGGCGAGTTCCCTCGCCCCCTGCCATCACAACGGCTTTCATATCGGGTGCGTCCTCCTTCGCGGCTCTGGAATACCTCTGCACGAGGTTCCATCAAACCGTTCCGAAGGCATCTCTACCCGGTAACCCCCGCCCGACGCACCGATGGAGCGTGGGACTCGTCTCGTCCCACGCTCCATCAGGGGGTGCGTGCTGCGTGCTAAGGGCGCGCAAAGGGTGCCCTACGGGTACCGGCGACTCAGCCGGCCGCGGCTGCGGCGTCCGCCTTCACCAGTTGTCTGGCCTGCACCGCGTACAGGATGCCTGCCCACCAGTAGAGCACCGTCCCCCACCAGATGAACGCCCAACTCACCACACCGGCCGTGTCGGCCAGCCAGCCCGTGCCGTCGCCCAGCAACAGAAGCGGAAAGCCGTACATCAGATTGAAGGTCGCCGCCTTGCCGAGAAAACTCACCTGCAAGGGCCCGTACCGGTGCTTGCTCAGGATCGGCAACAACGCACCGATGAAAACCTCCCGCGCCAGCAGAATCGCGGTGACCCACCACGGAAGAATCCCCCGCCAGGTCAGCCCCACCAGCGTCGACAGCACGAACAGCCGGTCCGCCGCAGGATCCAGGATCTGACCGAGCCGGCTGATCTGCCCCCACCGCCGGGCCAGCTTGCCGTCCAGGTAATCGCTGATGCCGCTCAGCATCAGGATCGCGATCGCCCAACCGTCGTTGTTGGGCCCGTCGAACACCGGCCAGAGAATCAGCCACAGGAAGATCGGAACGCCCACCAGCCGGCCCATGCTCAGCAGGTTGGGGATGGTGAGGACGCGGTCGGTCTGGACGCGCGTCTCCTGGACCTCCACTCGGGGGCCTCCCTGTACGGTACGTAAAACGTTGCGGCACTGACCCTACAACAGAAAAGCCCCCCATCCGGTGAGGATGAGGGGCTTCCTGAATGATTGTTCGGCGGCGTCCTACTCTCCCACAGGGTCCCCCCTGCAGTACCATCGGCGCTATGAGGCTTAGCTTCCGGGTTCGGAATGTAACCGGGCGTTTCCCTCACGCTATGACCACCGAAACACTATGAAACTGCATGACCGCACCACACCCGTGACCAAACGGTGTGGGGTCGTTGTTTCAGAACAACACAGTGGACGCGAGCAACTGAGGACAAGCCCTCGGCCTATTAGTACCGGTCAGCTCCACCCCTTACAGGGCTTCCACATCCGGCCTATCAACCCAGTCGTCTACTGGGAGCCTTACCCTCTCAAGGAGGTGGGAATATTCATCTCGAAGCAGGCTTCCCGCTTAGATGCTTTCAGCGGTTATCCCTCCCGAACGTAGCCAACCAGCCATGCCCTTGGCAGAACAACTGGCACACCAGAGGTTCGTCCGTCCCGGTCCTCTCGTACTAGGGACAGCCCTTCTCAATATTCCTACGCGCACAGCGGATAGGGACCGAACTGTCTCACGACGTTCTAAACCCAGCTCGCGTACCGCTTTAATGGGCGAACAGCCCAACCCTTGGGACCTACTCCAGCCCCAGGATGCGACGAGCCGACATCGAGGTGCCAAACCATCCCGTCGATATGGACTCTTGGGGAAGATCAGCCTGTTATCCCCGGGGTACCTTTTATCCGTTGAGCGACGGCGCTTCCACAAGCCACCGCCGGATCACTAGTCCCGACTTTCGTCCCTGCTCGACCCGTCGGTCTCACAGTCAAGCTCCCTTGTGCACTTACACTCAACACCTGATTGCCAACCAGGCTGAGGGAACCTTTGGGCGCCTCCGTTACTCTTTAGGAGGCAACCGCCCCAGTTAAACTACCCACCAGACACTGTCCCTGATCCGGATCACGGACCCAGGTTAGACATCCAGCACGACCAGAGTGGTATTTCAACGACGACTCCACAACAACTGGCGTTGCCGCTTCAAAGTCTCCCACCTATCCTACACAAGCCGAACCGAACACCAATATCAAGCTATAGTAAAGGTCCCGGGGTCTTTCCGTCCTGCTGCGCGAAACGAGCATCTTTACTCGTAATGCAATTTCACCGGGCCTATGGTTGAGACAGTCGAGAAGTCGTTACGCCATTCGTGCAGGTCGGAACTTACCCGACAAGGAATTTCGCTACCTTAGGATGGTTATAGTTACCACCGCCGTTTACTGGCGCTTAAGTTCTCAGCTTCGCCAACCCGAAGATTGACTAACCGGTCCCCTTAACGTTCCAGCACCGGGCAGGCGTCAGTCCGTATACATCGCCTTACGGCTTCGCACGGACCTGTGTTTTTAGTAAACAGTCGCTTCTCGCTGGTCTCTGCGGCCGGCCCCAGCTCAGAGTGCAAGACTCATCACCAGTTCCGGCCCCCCTTCTCCCGAAGTTACGGGGGCATTTTGCCGAGTTCCTTAACCATAGTTCACCCGAACGCCTCGGTATTCTCTACCTGACCACCTGAGTCGGTTTGGGGTACGGGCCGCCATGAAACTCGCTAGAGGCTTTTCTCGACAGCATAGGATCATCCACTTCACCACAATCGGCTCGGCATCAGGTCTCAGCCTCAATGAGTGACGGATTTGCCTATCACTCGGCCTACACCCTTACCCCGGGACAACCACCGCCCGGGCTGGACTACCTTCCTGCGTCACCCCATCGCTCACCTACTACCCTGTTGGGTCAGCGGCTCCACCACGTCCCTTTGTCCGAAGACTCCAGGCCGGCTTCGCGGCTTTAGCATTCAGAGGTTCGACGTTGGCGCTTCAAAGCGGGTACGGGAATATCAACCCGTTGTCCATCGACTACGCCTGTCGGCCTCGCCTTAGGTCCCGACTTACCCTGGGCAGATCAGCTTGACCCAGGAACCCTTGGTCAATCGGCGCAAGAGTTTCCCACTCTTGTATCGCTACTCATGCCTGCATTCTCACTCGTGAACCGTCCACAACTGGATTCCTCCGCTGCTTCACCCGGCACACGACGCTCCCCTACCCATCACAGCGGGCGTTGGCCCTATAGCTGCAATGACACGACTTCGGTGGTGTACTTGAGCCCCGCTACATTGTCGGCGCGGAATCACTTGACCAGTGAGCTATTACGCACTCTTTCAAGGGTGGCTGCTTCTAAGCCAACCTCCTGGTTGTCTCTGCGACTCCACATCCTTTCCCACTTAGCACACGCTTAGGGACCTTAGTCGGTGTTCTGGGCTGTTTCCCTCTCGACCATGGAGCTTATCCCCCACAGTCTCACTGCCACGCTCTCACTTACCGGCATTCGGAGTTTGGCTAAGGTCAGTAACCCGGTGAGGCCCATCGCCTATCCAGTGCTCTACCTCCGGCAAGAAACACGTGACGCTGCACCTAAATGCATTTCGGGGAGAACCAGCTATCACGGAGTTTGATTGGCCTTTCACCCCTAACCACAGGTCATCCCCCAGGTTTTCAACCCTGGTGGGTTCGGTCCTCCACGAAGTCTTACCTCCGCTTCAACCTGCCCATGGCTAGATCACTCCGCTTCGGGTCTTGGGCATGCAACTCAATCGCCCTATTCGGACTCGCTTTCGCTACGGCTACCCCACACGGGTTAACCTCGCTACACACCGCAAACTCGCAGGCTCATTCTTCAAAAGGCACGCAGTCACGAGACAATGGGCAAGCCCACTGTCCGACGCTCCCACGGCTTGTAGGCACACGGTTTCAGGTACTATTTCACTCCGCTCCCGCGGTACTTTTCACCATTCCCTCACGGTACTATCCGCTATCGGTCACTAGGGAATATTTAGGCTTAGCGGGTGGTCCCGCCAGATTCACACGGAATTTCTCGGGCTCCGTGCTACTTGGGAGAAGCTCAAGTGAGCCGCACAGATTTCGTCTACGGGGGTCTTACCCTCTACGCCGGACCTTTCGCATGTCCTTCGACTATCCATACGGTTTCTGACTCACCGACCGGCCGGCAGACCGATCAAGAACTTTCCCACGACCCCGCTCTGGCAACCCCTGCCGGGTCTCACACCAAAACGGTTTAGCCTCATCCGGTTTCGCTCGCCACTACTCCCGGAATCACGGTTGTTTTCTCTTCCTGAGGGTACTGAGATGTTTCACTTCCCCTCGTTCCCTCCACACACCCTATGTGTTCAGGTGCGGGTGACAGCCCATGACGACTGCCGGGTTTCCCCATTCGGAAACCCCCGGATCAAAGCCTGGTTGACGGCTCCCCGGGGACTATCGTGGCCTCCCACGTCCTTCATCGGTTCCTAGTGCCAAGGCATCCACCGTGCGCCCTTAAAAACTTGGCCACAGATGCTCGCGTCCACTGTGCAGTTCTCAAACAACGACCAGACACCCACCCTCACAGTGCTCACGCACCACTCGAGTAGGACCGGCACTGAAGCAACAGCCTTCCGGCCGTTCCCTCAGGACCCAACAACGTGCCCGACACACCCGACATCCACCGCGTTCCACGCCCCGAAGGACAGTACTGACGACTTCAACCGTGTGTGCCGAATAGTCAACGTTCCACCCATGAGCAACCGTGTGAGACATTCGCTCACATCCGGCCATGTGCTCCTTAGAAAGGAGGTGATCCAGCCGCACCTTCCGGTACGGCTACCTTGTTACGACTTCGTCCCAATCGCTGGTCCCACCTTCGACGGCTCCTCCCCTTACGGGTTAGGCCACCGGCTTCGGGTGTTACCGACTTTCGTGACGTGACGGGCGGTGTGTACAAGGCCCGGGAACGTATTCACCGCAGCATGCTGATCTGCGATTACTAGCAACTCCAACTTCATGGGGTCGAGTTGCAGACCCCAATCCGAACTGAGGCCGGCTTTTTGGGATTCGCTCCGCCTCGCGGCATCGCAGCCCTTTGTACCGACCATTGTAGCACGTGTGCAGCCCAAGACATAAGGGGCATGATGATTTGACGTCGTCCCCACCTTCCTCCGAGTTGACCCCGGCAGTCTCCTGTGAGTCCCCATCACCCCGAAAGGCATGCTGGCAACACAGAACAAGGGTTGCGCTCGTTGCGGGACTTAACCCAACATCTCACGACACGAGCTGACGACAACCATGCACCACCTGTATACCGACCACAAGGGGGCGACTATCTCTAGCCGTTTCCGGTATATGTCAAGCCTTGGTAAGGTTCTTCGCGTTGCGTCGAATTAAGCCACATGCTCCGCTGCTTGTGCGGGCCCCCGTCAATTCCTTTGAGTTTTAGCCTTGCGGCCGTACTCCCCAGGCGGGGAACTTAATGCGTTAGCTGCGGCACCGACGACGTGGAATGTCGCCAACACCTAGTTCCCAACGTTTACGGCGTGGACTACCAGGGTATCTAATCCTGTTCGCTCCCCACGCTTTCGCTCCTCAGCGTCAGTAATGGCCCAGAGATCCGCCTTCGCCACCGGTGTTCCTCCTGATATCTGCGCATTTCACCGCTACACCAGGAATTCCGATCTCCCCTACCACACTCAAGCCTGCCCGTATCGAATGCAGACCCGGGGTTAAGCCCCGGGCTTTCACAACCGACGCGACAAGCCGCCTACGAGCTCTTTACGCCCAATAATTCCGGACAACGCTCGCACCCTACGTATTACCGCGGCTGCTGGCACGTAGTTAGCCGGTGCTTCTTCTGCAGGTACCGTCACTTGCGCTTCTTCCCTGCTGAAAGAGGTTTACAACCCGAAGGCCGTCATCCCTCACGCGGCGTCGCTGCATCAGGCTTTCGCCCATTGTGCAATATTCCCCACTGCTGCCTCCCGTAGGAGTCTGGGCCGTGTCTCAGTCCCAGTGTGGCCGGTCGCCCTCTCAGGCCGGCTACCCGTCGTCGCCTTGGTAGGCCATTACCCCACCAACAAGCTGATAGGCCGCGGGATCATCCTGCACCGCCGGAGCTTTCCACCAACCCCCATGCAGAGGAAGGTCATATCCGGTATTAGACCTCGTTTCCAAGGCTTGTCCCAGAGTGCAGGGCAGATTTCCCACGTGTTACTCACCCGTTCGCCACTAATCCACTCCGAAGAGCTTCATCGTTCGACTTGCATGTGTTAAGCACGCCGCCAGCGTTCGTCCTGAGCCAGGATCAAACTCTCCGTGAATGTCTGCAGGTAATCCTGCAACCACTCGCGTTGAGCGGCACGGCAACCACCGGAATAGGCGGTCCCGCGCACTGCGTCCTCGCTAGTGTTTTACTTCATAAAGGAATCTCCAACCCCACCAAAGGTGAGGCCGGGGATGTCAACATATCTGGCGTTGACTTTTGGCACGCTGTTGAGTTCTCAAGGAACGGACACTTCCTTCGAGCCGCTTATCAGGCGGACCCTCCGGGCGCTTCGTTCGTTTCCACCAGCCTAGCAGATCCGTTTGCTTCGTTTTAACCGAAGTTTTGCGAGTCCGTCATCTGGCGTTCATCACCGTTTCGCGGCGACTCGACAAACCATAGCCGCTCGGCAGCGGAGTGCCTAATCGGGCCGCGCCGGGTCGCCGCAGGCGCTCACCCGGTCGGCCCAGCACGCTCCGTCCACACCCCTCTATGCCGCCCGATCGGCGCGATCGTCGTGGCTCACCCGCATGGCGTAGAGTGCGGCGCGTCGACCAAGAGGACTAGACCACTTGTGCCCCAACGAGCCCCTGCCAGCAGGGACGATGGCGGCGCGCGGCAGCAAACGTGCATCAAGGGCGTCGGATCGCCAGTCGGGACCCGCCTCGGAGAGCGCTTGCTAAATGTCCGTACTTGGCATGATTTAGGCTTCAGAACGATCACACCGCCGCTGTCCGCGGCGGCACGCTGTGCTCCGTACCTGGGAGGCTCCACCATGACCACTGTGACCTCGCCGCTGGCTGGTCGCGCTGTCGGGCTCGCCAACGTGCCCGACCCCGTCTTCGCCGGCGCGATGGTGGGCCCTGGCACCGCCATCGACCCGGTGCGTGAGCCCACCGAGGCGGTGGCGCCGGTGGACGGCATCGTCGTCTCCATGCACCCGCACGCCTTCGTGGTGGTGGACGCCGACGGCCACGGGGTACTGACCCACCTGGGCATCGACACCGTGCAGCTCAACGGCGAGGGCTTCGAGCTTCTCGTGTCCAAGGGCGACACGGTGACCCGGGGCCAGGCGGTCATCCGCTGGAACCCGGCCGAGGTCGAGAAGGCCGGCAAGTCGCCGATCTCCCCGATCGTCGCGCTGGAGGCCGCGCCCGACGCGCTGTCCGGGGTGCTCGAGGCCGGTGACATCGCCGTCGGCGGCGACCTGTTCGCCTGGAACTGACGGACCGAGCAGACGTAACGCGCCGTCCCGCCCGCAGTCCGGGTGGGACGGCTCGGCCAGTACCCGGCCTCGGTCAATGACGATCCGTCCGACCCACGGGCCCGCACCCGGGTGAAAGGAACCCACAATGGAACAGGCGCTGCGAGGCGTAGGTGTCAGCCACGGTGTCGCGATCGGCCAGGTCCGGCACATGGGCACGGCCGTGCTCGAGCCGCCGGCCACCCAGATCCCGACCGAGGACGCGCCTCGCGAGCAGGCTCGCGCCCAGGCGGCCGTGGACGCCGTCGCGGCGGACCTGATCGCGCGCGGCAACCTGGCGGGTGGCGAGGCCCAGGCGGTGCTGGAGGCCCAGGCGCTGATGGCGCAGGACCCGGAGCTGATCGCGGACGTGAACCGTCGGATCGCCGTCGGCAGCAGTGCCGAGCGGGGCGTCTACGACGCCTTCGCCGCGTACCGGGCGCTGCTCGCCGCCGCCGGGGACTACCTGGCCGGCCGGGTCGCCGACCTGGACGACGTGCGGAACCGGATCGTGGCCCGGCTGCTCGGCGTGCCGATGCCGGGTGTGCCGGACAGCGACGAGCCGTACGTGCTGTTCGCCCGGGACCTGGCGCCCGCCGACACCGCGCTGCTGGACCCGACCCTGGTGCTCGGCTTCGTGACCGAGGAGGGCGGGCCGACCAGCCACAGCGCCATCCTGGCCCGCGCGATGGGTGTGCCCGCCGTGGTCGCCATGCCGGGTGCGACCGACCTGCCCGAGGGTGTGGTGGCCGCGGTCGACGGCTCCACCGGTGAGGTGCTGATCAACCCCTCCGCTGAGAAGCAGGCCGAGCTCCGCCGGGTCGCGGCCGAGCGCAAGGCCGCGCTCTCCGCCTCCTCCGGTCCGGGCCAGACCTCGGACGGGCACAAGGTGCCGCTGCTCGCCAACATCGGTGGCCCGGCGGACCTGCCGGCCGCGTTGGAGAACGGTGCCGAGGGCATCGGGCTGTTCCGCACCGAGTTCCTGTTCCTGGACGACTCGGCCAAGGCGCCGAGCGAGGAGAAGCAGGTCGAGGCGTACCGCAAGGTGCTGGAGGCGTTCCCCGAGGGTCGGGTGGTGGTGCGGGCGCTGGACGCCGGTGCCGACAAGCCGCTCGACTTCCTCACTCCGGCGGACGAGCCCAACCCGGCGCTCGGCGTGCGCGGTCTGCGTACTCTGCTCGAGAACCCCGAGGTGATGCAGACCCAGCTGCGCGCGCTGGCCAAGGCCGCCGAGGGTCTGCCGGTCCACCTCGAGGTGATGGCCCCGATGGTGGCCGACCGGATCGACGCCAAGGCCTTCGCCGACGCCTGCCGCGAGGCCGGGCTCAAGGCGAAGTTCGGGGCGATGGTGGAGATCCCCTCCGCCGCGCTGCGGGCCCGCTCGATCCTGAACGAGGTCGAGTTCCTCTCGCTGGGCACCAACGACCTGGCCCAGTACGCCTTCGCGGCGGACCGCCAGGTGGGCGCGCTGGCCCGGCTGCAGGACCCGTGGCAGCCCGCGCTGCTCGACCTGGTGGCGCTCTCGGCCGACGCGGCGAAGTCGGTCGGCAAGAGCTGCGGCGTGTGCGGCGAGGCGGCCTCCGACCCGCTGCTGGCCTGTGTGCTCACCGGTCTCGGCGTGACCAGCCTGTCGATGGGCGCGGCGGCGATCCCGTACGTGCGCTCGACGCTGGCGAAGTACACCCTGGCGCAGTGTCAGCGAGCGGCCGCGGCGGCCCGCGCGACGGACACCGCCGAGGAAGCCCGCGCGGCGGCGCAGCAGGTGCTGTCCGGCGAGTGAAAGAACGGAAGCGGCGCTCTCCCCGTGGGGGTGGAGAGCGCCGCTTCGGCTTTTCCGGGTACCGGTCAGGATCGGCGGTCGCGGCCGAGCTGCTCGAAGAACCGCAGGTGGTCCAGGTTGTCCACGGAGCCGGGGTTGACGGCCTGCTCCAGCGGGGTGCCGCCGAGCAGGCGCTTGACCGGGACCTCGATCCGCTTGCCGGTGAGGGTGTGCGGCAGGCCGGTCACCGCGATCACCTCGTCGGGGACGTGCCGGGGCGACAGCTCGGTGCGCAGCGAGCTGCGGATCCGGCCGGTCAGCTCCTCGTCCAGGGTCGCACCGGGGGCGAGCACCACGAACAGCGGCATCCAGTAGCCGCCCTCGGCCTCCTCCAGGCCGATCACCAGGGACTCGGTGATCTCGGGGAGGCGTTCCACCACCTCGTAGATGTCGGCGGAGCCCATCCGGACGCCCTGCCGGTTGAGGGTGGAGTCGGAGCGGCCGTGGATCACCACGGTGCCGCGCGAGGTGACGGTGGTCCAGTCACCGTGCCGCCAGATGCCGGGGTAGGTGTCGAAGTAGCTGTCGTGGTACCGGCTGCCGTCCTTGTCGCCCCAGAAGCCGATCGGCATCGAGGGCAGCGGCGCGGTGACGACCAGTTCGCCGACCTGGTCGGTGAGCGGGTGTCCGTTGACGTCCCAGGCCTCGACGGCGGAGCCCAGGCAGGGGGCCTGGATCTCGCCCAGGTACACGGGGAGGGTGGGGACACCGCCGACGAAGCAGGAGCAGACGTCGGTGCCGCCGCTGACCGAGGCGAGCCAGACGTCCTGCTTGACCTCGTCGTAGATCCACCGGAAGCCGTCGGGGGGCAGCGGCGAGCCGGTGGTGCCGAGGCAGCGGACGGCGGACAGGTCGAGGTCGCGGCCGGGGTGCAGGTCGGCCTTGCGGCTGGCGATGACGTACGCGGCGGAGGTGCCGAGCACGGTGGCGCGGGTGCGGGCGGCAACCGACCAGAGGGCGCCGGTGCCGGGGTGGCCGGGGCTGCCGTCGTAGGTGACGATCGTGGACCCGACCAGCAGGCCGGCGACGAGGAAGTTCCACATCATCCAGCCGGTGGAGGTGTACCAGAAGAACCGGTCGTCGGGGCCCAGGTCGAGGTGTAGGCCGGCCTGCTTGAGATGTTCGACCAGGATGCCGCCCTGGCTCTGCACGATGGCCTTGGGCAGGCCGGTGGTGCCGGAGGAGTAGAGCACCCAGAGCGGGTGGTCGAACGGGACGGGCTCGAAGACCGGCTCGACGTCGGCGGCGGTCAGCGCGCTCCAGGGCAGGGTGCCCTCGGGGGCCTCGGTGCCGAGCAGCGGGACGTGCACCACGGTCCGCAGGGACGGGAGTTCGCGGCGCAGCTCGGCGACCACCTCGCGCCGGTCGTGGTCCTTGCCGCCGTAGTGGTAGCCGTCGACGGTGATCAGGGCGACGGGTTCGAGCTGCTGGAAGCGGTCCAGCACGCTGCGGGCGCCGAAGTCGGGGGCGCAGCTGGTCCAGACGGCGCCGACGGCGGCGGTGGCGAGCAGGGCGACCACGGCCTGCGGGATGTTCGGCAGGTAGCCGGCCACCCGGTCACCGGGGTGGACGCCCTGGTCGCGCAGGGCGGCGCTCAACGAGCCGACCTGGCGCCGGAGTTCGCCCCAGCTGAGCTCGGTGGGCCGCTCCGTGGTCTCGTCCAGGTGGAGGATCGCGGGCTTGCCCCGGTCGCTCGCCTGCTCGCTCCGGCGCAGCGCCTCGGCGGCGTAGTTGAGGCGGGCGCCGGGGAACCAGCGGGCGCCGGGCATCGACGCGTCGGTGAGGACGGCCTCGGCCGGGGTGCTGAAGCGGACGTCGAACCAGTCGGTGACGGCTCCCCAGAACCGGGGCAGGTCCTCGGTCGACCAGGCGTGCAGGGCGGCGTACCGGGCGGCGGCCACCTCGTCCGTCCCGGTCGGCGCGAGCGGGGCGGCGGGGGCGCCGTGGTGGTCGGCGGCCCAGGCCTGGAAGGCGACGATCTGGGTGGCGGCGGCGCGAGCGGGATCGGGCCGCCAGAGCGGCTGGTCCTGGGATGGGGTGCTCACGGTGGTGGTCTCCCGGCCGGTCGGTGGGACGGGACCGGCTTGTGGCGGCCCGCCCCGGAGTGGCGCTGACGGTGCTGGACTCTGCCACGTGATCGTCCCGCGCGCCAGGGTGGCCCGGCGCCCACCTGCGGCGACGGGCCGGAACCGGCCGCCGTCAGGCCGGGCTGCCCTTGAACCAGGCGTCGGCCACCCGGGTGTGCAGCGGGAAGGCCAGCGGGGTGGGGGTGTCGATCAGGTACCAGCCGTCGGTCTCGTCGGTCGGGACGGACGGCGGCAGCTCGGCCAGGGTGCGGGGCGGGAAGAGGGCGAACAGCATCACGAACATGCCGCGCTCGTCGCTGCCGGTGTCGAACAGCCGGGCGCTCGCCGGGTCGACGTCGATGCCGGCCTCCTCGCGGAGCTCGCGGGCGGCGCCCTGCTGCCAGGACTCGCCGAAGTCGACGTAGCCGCCGGGGAGGGCGAGTTCGCCGTAGCCGGGCTCGATGGTACGGCGGATGACCAGCAGGCTGCGGGTGCCGTCCGGCGGCTCGACCGGGAGCAGTGCGACGGCGACGGGCAGCGGGTTGCGGTAGCTGATCTGGCCGCAACCGGGGCAGGTGCGCGGCCAGACGGTGCCGGCCGCCGCGTACGGCGTGCCGCAGAAATGGCAGTGCGAGTGAGGGCCGGTCATGACTGGATGCTAGTCGGACGGGGTGACGAGGTGTCACCGTCTCGCGCATCGGACCTGGCACGGGCTGCTGAGCTGGGGCGTTCTACAGTGCGGAGGACTTCAGGAGGACGTGATGGCTGATTCGTTCACCGAGGCGCTCGCGGCGGGGCCGCTGGTGCTGGACGGCGGGTTGTCCAACCAGTTGGCGGAGGCGGGGCACGACCTCTCGGACGAGCTCTGGTCGGCCCGGTTGCTGGCGGACGATCCGGCGGCGGTCACGGCGGCGCACCGGGCGTACTTCGCGGCGGGTGCCCAGGTGGCCATCACCTCCAGCTATCAGGCGAGCTTCGAGGGTTTCGCCCGCCGGGGGGTGGACCGCGCGCGGGCGGCCGCGCTGCTGGGGCGCAGCGTGGCGCTGGCGCGGGCGGCCGGTCCTGGCTGGGTGGCGGCCTCGGTGGGGCCGTACGGGGCGGTGCTGGCGGACGGTTCGGAGTACCGGGGCCGGTACGGGCTGACCGAGGGTCAGTTGGTGGACTTCCACCGGCCGCGGATCGAGGCGCTGGTGGCGGCGGGCCCGGACGTGCTGGCGGTGGAGACGATCCCGGACGCGGACGAGGCGGCGGCGGTGCTGCGCGCGTTGGAGGGGGTCGAGGTCCCGGTCTGGCTGTCGTTCAGCATCGCCGGGGACCGGACCAGGGCGGGGCAGCCGATCGCCGAGGCGTTCGCGCTGGCGGCCGACGCGCCCGGGGTACTGGCGGTCGGGGTGAACTGCTGCTCGCCGGAGGACGCGGACGCCGCGGTGGCGGTCGCGGCGCGGGCGGCCGGGAAGCCGGTGGTGGTCTACCCGAACAGCGGGGAGAGCTGGCAGGACCGGGCCTGGCGGGGTGAGCCGACCTTCCGGGCCGACCGGGTGGCGGCCTGGCTGGCGGACGGGGCCCGGCTGGTGGGCGGCTGCTGCCGGGTCGGTCCGGGGCAGATCCGGGCGCTGGCCGGGGCCGTGCGGAACTGACGGGCGCTGCCGGAAAGGTGCACGGCCGGCCGTCGGCCTGGCAGACTCAGTGCGATACCACTGCGGTCGACAATGTCGACCGCCTGTCAGCGGAGGTACGCAATGCCCGGCCCGATCCAGTCGCTGTCCCGGGCTGCCGCGATCCTGCGGCTGCTGGCCGGTGGCGAGCGGCGACTCGGTCTGTCGGAGGTGGCCACCGCCCTGGGGCTGGCCAAGGGAACGGCGCACGGCATCCTGCGCACCCTCCAGCAGGAGGGTTTCGTCGAGCAGGACCCGGAGACCGGCAAGTACCAGCTGGGCGCGGAGCTGCTCCGGCTCGGCCAGAGCTACCTGGACGTGCACGAGCTCCGGGCCAGGGCGCTGGTCTGGGCCGACGATCTGGCCCGGGCCAGCGGTGAGACGGTCTACCTCGGGGTGCTGCACCAGCGCGGGGTGCTGATCGTCCATCACGTGTTCCGGCCGGACGACACCCGCCAGGTGCTGGAGGTCGGCTCGATGCAGCCGCTGCACTCCACCGCGCTGGGCAAGGTGCTGCTGGCGTACGACCCGGTGGCCCGCGGCGAGCTGGGCGAGGAGCCGCTGGAGTCGTACACCTCGCGGACGCTGACCGACCTGGCCTCGGTGGACGAGGAGTGCGCGCTGACCAGGGAGCGCGGCTGGGCGGGTGCGGTCGAGGAGACCTGGGAGGGCGTGGCCTCGATCGGGGCGCTGATCCAGGACCGGCGGCGCAACCCGGTGGGTGCGGTCTGCATCAGCGGTGCGGTGGAGCGGGTCTGCGAGGACGGCTTCGTCCGGCCCTCGCTGGTGGCCTCGGTGCGCAGCGCGGCCCGGGCGATCTCCCGGGACCTGGGCGCCGGCCGGTTCTGACGCTCCGGTTCTGACGCTTGGTGAGATTCCCGCAGGCGCGGGTGGGCTCCGGCCCGCCCGCGCTTTGGCGTTTTGTCCATATTTTCCGGCATACGGGTGCTAGTTTCGCCGCCATGGCGTCATCACGTTGAGTGATGGATCACAGCTCGGTCACCCCGTCTTGACGCGGGGGCAACGCCGGGGGGAAGCTTCCGCATGACGGTCGACATTGTCGAACGGTGTCCGGAGCAAACGGAACGCCGCCGTCACGGCGCGACCCCGGGACGGGAAGCGCCACTCTCCCCCACCTGCTCCGGTCACGGACGAAGGAGTCCTTAGTGTCCGCGTTCTCCAACGGCGACATCTTTGTCGGCGAAACCCTCGGCACCGCCGCGCTGATACTCCTCGGCGGCGGCGTGTGCGCCGCCGTCACGCTGAAGAAGTCCAAGGCCGTCAACGCCGGCTGGCTGGCCATCACCTTCGGCTGGGGCTTCGCGGTGATGATCGCCGCCTACATGTCGGCCCCGAAGTCGGGGGCCCACCTCAACCCGGCCGTCACGCTGGCGATCGCCGCGGACTCCGGCGAGTGGGGCAAGGTCCCGCTCTACCTCGGCTCCCAGCTGCTCGGCGCACTGATCGGCGCGGCCCTGGTCTGGGTCACCTACCTGGGCCAGTTCCAGGCGAACGAGGAGCCCACCCTCGGCATCTTCGCCACCGGCCCCGAGGTCCGGAACCCGGTGCAGAACCTGCTCACCGAGATCATCGGCACCTTCGTGCTCTGCCTGGCCATCCTCACCCAGGGCCTCACCAAGGGCCTCGGCCTCTCCGGCACCGGCATCCTGATGGTCGCCTTCACCGTGGTCGGCATCGGCCTCTCGCTCGGCGGCCCGACCGGCTACGCCATCAACCCGGCCCGTGACCTCGGCCCGCGGATCATGCACGCGCTGCTCCCGATCCCGAACAAGGGCGGCTCCGACTGGTCGTACGCCTGGATCCCGGTGGCCGGCCCGCTCGTCGGCGGTCTGCTGGCCGGCGGCTTCTACCACCTGGCGTTCTGACGCCCCGTTGGTTTGCCGCACGCCCGTGCACGGGGACTGACCCAGGGTCAGGCCCGCCCCTCTTCCTGAACCCTCCATTCGAGCCGAGGACCCTCATGACCTCCACTGGCAACTACATCGCCGCGATCGACCAGGGCACCACGTCGAGCCGCTGCATCATCTTCGGCGCCGACGGCCGGATCGTCGCCGTCGACCAGCAGGAGCACAGCCAGATCTTCCCGCAGCCCGGCTACGTCGAGCACGACGCCGCCGAGATCTGGACCCGGGTGCAGTCCGTGGTCGCGGGCGCGCTGGAGAAGGCCGGTCTGACCAAGGACGACATCCGCGCGATCGGCATCACCAACCAGCGCGAGACCACCGTCCTGTGGGACAGGAACACCGGCGAGCCGGTGCACAACGCGCTGGTCTGGCAGGACACCAGGACCGAGGCGCTCTGCCGGGAGCTGGGTCGCAACGTCGGCCAGGACCGGTTCCGCCGCGAGACCGGCCTGCCGCTGGCCAGCTACTTCGCCGGCCCGAAGATCCGCTGGCTGCTGGACAACGTCGAGGGCCTGCGGGAGCGCGCCGAGGCCGGCGACATCCTGTTCGGCACCATGGACACCTGGGTGATCTGGAACCTCACCGGCGGGGTGAACGGCGGCAAGCACGTCACCGACGTGACCAACGCCAGCCGCACCATGCTGATGAACCTCTCCACCCTGGCCTGGGACGAGAAGATCGCCGACTCGATGGGCGTGCCGCTCACCGTGCTGCCGGAGATCCGCTCCTCCGCCGAGGTCTACGGCCACGCGGTCGGCGTCCTGGAGGGCGTCCCGGTCGCCGCCGCGCTCGGTGACCAGCAGGCCGCGCTGTTCGGCCAGACCTGCTTCTCGCCCGGCGAGGCCAAGTCGACCTACGGCACCGGCACCTTCCTGCTGCTGAACACCGGCGAGCAGATCGTCAACTCCTACCACGGCCTGCTGACCACGGTCGGCTACCGGATCGGCGACCAGAAGCCGGTCTACGCCCTGGAGGGCTCGATCGCGGTCACCGGCTCGCTCGTGCAGTGGCTGCGCGACCAGCTCGGCATCATCTCCACCGCCGCCGAGATCGAGACCCTGGCCTCCACCGTCGAGGACAACGGCGGCGCCTACTTCGTGCCGGCCTTCTCCGGCCTGTTCGCCCCGTACTGGCGCTCCGACGCCCGCGGTGTGATCGCCGGCCTGACCCGGTACGTCACCAAGGGCCACCTGGCCCGCGCCGTGCTGGAGGCCACCGCCTGGCAGACCCGCGAGGTGGTCGACGCCATGCAGAAGGACTCCGGCGTCGAGCTGACCGCCCTGAAGGTCGACGGCGGCATGACCTCCAACAACCTGCTCATGCAGAACATCGCGGACGTGCTGAACGCCCCGGTCGAGCGCCCGTACGTGGCCGAGACCACCGCGCTCGGCGCCGCCTACGCGGCCGGTCTGGCCGTGGGCTTCTGGCCCGACCTGGACACCCTGCGGGCCAACTGGCACCGGGCCGCCGAGTGGACGCCCCGGATGGACGACGCCACCCGTGACCGCGAGTACAAGAAGTGGTTGAAGGCCGTCGAGCGCACCATGGGTTGGGTGGAGGAGGACGAGGAGAGCTGACCGTCACGCCGGTCGGGGCCAGCAGCGGCCCCGACCGGCCAACGCCGTTTGACGGCCTCTCAGGAGGCCGACCCGGTCTCCGCCGAGACCGCACCCGCACCATCGAGAGGAGAAGCGGCGCCGCCCGCACCGAGCGCCGCAACACACACCATGGCTTCCATCCCGACTCTTGGCGCCGGCTACACCAACGGCCACACCGCCTCCCGTGCCGAGACCCGCGAGCTGCTCGGCAAGGCCACCTACGACCTGCTGGTGATCGGCGGGGGCATCCTCGGTACCGCCACCGCGTGGACCGCCGCCCAGTCGGGCCTCAAGGTCGCCATGGTGGACGCGGGCGACTTCGCCGGCGCCACGTCCAGCGCCTCCTCCAAGCTGGTCCACGGCGGGCTGCGCTACCTGCAGACCGGTGCGGTCAAGCTGGTCGCGGAGAACCACAAGGAGCGCCGGGTGCTCTCCACCGACGTGGCCCCGCACCTGGTCAACCCGCTGACCTTCTTCGTCCCGGTCTACAAGGGCGGCCCGCACGGCGCCACCAAGCTCGGCGCCGGCGTCTTCCTCTACTCCGCGCTCTCGGCCTTCCGGGACGGCATGGGCCGGGTCTCCACCGCCGCGCACGCCGCCCAGCAGGTGCCCGCGCTGCGCACCGAGGGCCTGCGCTCGGTCGCGGTCTACGGCGACCACCAGATGAACGACTCCCGGGTCGCCGTGATGACCGTCCGGGCGGCCGTCGAGGCGGGCGCGGTGGTGCTCAACCACGCCGAGGTGACCGGCCTGCGGTTCACCGGCACCCGGGTGACCGGCGCCGAGCTGAAGGACCGGCTGGACGGCACCGAGTTCGGCGTCAGCGCCCGCCTGGTGCTGAACGCCACCGGCCCCTGGGTCGACCACCTGCGCCAGATGGAGGACAAGGGCGCCGCCCCGTCCATCCGGCTCTCCAAGGGCGCGCACGTGGTGGTCAAGCGCCGCACCCCGTGGCGCGCCGCGCTCACCATCCCGATCGACAAGTACCGGGTCTCGTTCGCCATCCCGTGGGAGGACCACGTCCTGCTCGGCACCACCGACGAGGAGTACACCGGCGACCCGCAGGACGTCCGCGCCACCGAGGCCGACATCGACCAGATCATGGCCGAGGCCGGCCACGCGATCCGCGACGAGCACCTCGACCGCGACCTGATCACCTACGCCTTCGCCGGCCTCCGGGTACTGCCCGGCGGCCCCGGCGACACCGCCTCCGCCAAGCGCGAGACCGTGGTGACCGAAGGCCGCGGCGGCATGCTCTCGGTGGCCGGCGGCAAGTGGACGACGTACCGTCACATCGGCCGCACCGTGCTGGAGAAGCTCGCCCACGTGCCCGGCACCGGCCTGCGCGAGGACATGTCGCCGATCCCGGCCACCGTCCCGCTCCCCGGCGTCGGCGCGCCGAACGCCGTCGCGCACCGCCTGCTGGTCGACCGCGAGCCCGGCTCCCGGATGGAGCCGCTGGTGGCCAAGCACCTGGCCTCGCACTACGGCACCCTCTCCTTCGAGATCGCCCACCTGATCGCGGAGCACCCCGAGCTCGGCGAGCCGATCCACGCCGACGGCCCGGACGTCTGGGCCCAGGTCGCGTACGCCGCCGACAACGAGTGGGCGTACACCGCCGACGACGTGCTGCGCCGCCGCACCACCATGACGGTCCGCGGGCTCGACACCCCGGAGATCCGGCAGCAGGTGGAGACCTTCCTCGCGAAGCGCGGCACCAAGTAGGCACTCTCGCAGCGAAAACCGGTCGCCCCCTCTCCCCGCCATGCCTAGCATCGGCGTGGGAGAGGGGGCGGTTCTCGTGGTCCGTCGAACGCCGCAGGAGAAGAAACGGCTCAGCTATCTGAAGGACCGTCGGAACTGGTACGGCGAGAACGACAAGAGCTCCCGGAAGAACATCAGGCTGAACAAGCGCGCGGTGAACAGTGCGAACCGGCGCCGCCCGAGCGCCGGGCTCGCCGTCCTGCGCGGCGCCGTCGAACCGGAGCGCGCGACGGCGGTGGCGGAGCGGCTGGCGGGGGTACGGCCGCACAGCTGGCGCAAATGGCCGGACGCGCCGCTCGGCAGGTTCGTGGCGAACCGGCTGGAACGGCGCGTCCGGCTGGGCAGCGTCGCCGAGGCGGACACCGCCCCGCCCCTCGCCAGACCCCCGCGCGGACGGCCGCGCACCTGGGACCCCGGCTGGCAGCAGGGCTAGATGATCAGACTGAGCGGCAGGATCAGGGCGATCGCGGTGACCGAGATGACCGTCTCCATCACCGACCAGGACTTCAGGGTCTGACCGACCGTCATCCCGAAGTACTCCTTGACCAGCCAGAAGCCCGCGTCGTTGACGTGTGAGAAGAACACCGACCCTGCACCGATCGCGAGCACCAGCAGGGCCGCGTGGGTGGTGGAGAGGTCGGCGGCGAGCGGGGCCACGATACCGGCCGCCGTGATGGTGGCGACCGTGGCGGAGCCGGTGGCCAGCCGGATCAGGACGGCGATCAGCCAGCCGAGCAGCAGGGCGGAGATGTGCCACCGGGCGGACCACTCGCTGACCGCGTTGCCGACGCCGACGTCGATCAGGGTCTGCTTGAAGCCGCCGCCGGCGCCGACGATGAAGACGATGCCGGCGATCGGGGCGAGCGACTTCTCCATGGTGGTGGAGATCCGGGCCTTGGTGAAGCCGGCCGCGCGGCCGAGGGTGAACATCGCCAGCAGGGTGGCGGCGAGCAGGGCGATCAGCGGCGAACCGATGAAGTCGGTCACCCGCTGGACGCCGTCCTTCGGATCGTCGATGACCACGTCGGCGAGGGCCTTGCCGAGCATCAGGACCACCGGCAGCAGGATGGTGGTCAGCACGGCCGCGAAGCTCGGGGTGTGCTCGCCGCGCTCGGGGCGCTCGGTCTCGGGCGGCAGCGTCAGCGGGCCGACCCAGCGTTCGGCCAGCCGGGCGAACAGCGGGCCCGCGACGATCAGGGTGGGGACCGCGATCAGCAGGCCGAGCGCCAGGGTGACGCCGAGGTCGGCCTTCAGCGCGTCGACGGCGACCAGCGGGCCGGGGTGCGGGGGCACCAGGCCGTGCAGGACGGAGAGTCCGGCCAGCGCGGGGATGCCGAGGCGCATCACCGGGACGTTCCCGCGCCGGGCGACCAGCAGCACGATCGGGATCAGCAGCACCACGCCGACCTCGAAGAACAGCGGCAGCCCGAGCACGGCGGCGATCAGCGCCATCGACCAGGGCAGCATCCGCTTGCCGGAGCGGCGCAGCACGGTGTCGGCGACGATGTCGGCGCCGCCGGAGTCCGCCAGCAGCTTGCCGAGCATCGCGCCCAGGCCGATCAGCAGACCGACGCTGCTGACGGTCGAGCCGAAGCCGGTGGCGAAGCTGCTCAGCAGCTTGTCGAACGGCGCGCCCGCGACGGCGGCCAGCACCCCGGAGCCCAGGGTCAGGGCGAGGAACGGATGCAGCTTGAGGCGGGTGATCAGCAGCACGATGACGCCGATGCTGAGCAGGACCGCGAGCAGCAGGACGCCGTCGCTGTCGGTGTGGGGCAGGGCCGGGGTACCGGCCGCGAGCAGGGTGGTCACGCGAAGTCTCCGTTGACGGGGCGCGGGTGGGCGGGGGCGTACCGGGGGGCGAACAGCAGGGCCGCCCGACGGGCCAGCTCGGACGGGCTGTGGGTCACGTCCATCGCGGCGCCGGGCTCGTCGGGCTGGAGCGGTTCGAGCGCGGCGAACTGGGAGTCGAGCAGCGAGGCGGGCATGAAGTGCCCGCTGCGCTCGGCCAGCCGGGCCCGGATCAGGGCCTGATCCCCGGTCAGGTGCAGGAACCGGGTGGCCGGGGCCTGGCTGCGCAGGAGGTCCCGGTAGCGGCGCTTGAGGGCCGAACAGGCCACCACTCCCCCGGCGCCGTGGGCGACCTGGCCGCCGAGCCAGTCGGCCAGCGCGTGCAGCCACGGCTGCCGATCCAGGTCGTCGAGCGGGGTGCCGGCCGCCATCTTGGCGATGTTGGCGAGTGGGTGGAAGTCGTCGGCCTCCGCGTACGGGAGGTCGAGCCGCTCGGCCAGCAGCCGGGCGACGGTGGTCTTGCCGACGCCCGAGACGCCCATCACCACGAGGGTGGGCGGCTGGTTCTCGACGCTGAGACCCATGGCGGTGCTCCTGTTCTGGCTGGTCACGATCGACAGTGCCGCAAAGGTATGACTTATTCAAGCGGATGAAACCGAATCGTCATACATATGTGGCCCGGATATCCTGACCCGATGGAGATCCAGGGCTTGCCAGGACGACTGCTCGCGGACCTCGGTCCGGCCATCGCCTCCGGTGAGATCCCGGAGGGTGCGGTGCTGCGCGGCGAGGAGCTGGAGGCGAAGTACGGGGTCTCCCGGACGGTGGTCCGCGAGGCGGTCCGGATCCTGGAGTCGATGCGGATGGTGGCCTCCCGCCGCCGGGTCGGCATCACCATCCAGCCCAAGACCGACTGGGACGTCTTCGACCCCCTGGTGATCCGCTGGCGGCTGGCCGGCGCCGACCGCCCCGCCCAGCTCCGCTCGCTCGGCTCGCTCCGGGTCGCGGTCGAGCCGGCCGCCGCCGCGCTGGCCGCCGTGCACGCCACCGACGACCAGCGCCGCGAACTCGGCGCCCTGGCCGTCGAACTGACGGTCACCGCCCGCGCCGCCGACCTGGCCACCTTCCTGCGGCACGACATCGCCTTCCACGCCACCATCCTGCGCGCCTCCGGCAACGAGATGTTCGCCCACCTCGGCGACACCGTCGGCGCCGTCCTCACCGGCCGCACCGAGCACCAGCTGATGCCGCATCAACCCGAGCCGTACGCGGTGAAGTTGCACCGCGAGGTGGCCGACGCCATCTGCACCCACCGGCCCGAGGAGGCCGAGCAGGCGATGCGTACCATCGTGCAGGGAGCACTCGCGGAGCTCGACGCGACGCTCGGCTGACCGTCACCCGGAATGGCCGGGCACGGAACGGGCAGGCTGGGTACGGACGCTCTGCTCACGTACGCCCTGGGGGATGCCGATGCCTGCCGCCCGCCGTCGCCGTCGCCTGCCGGACGAGGTGCGGGCCGCCGCCGTGCGGGCCTGGATGTTCTTCTCCTGCACGCTGATCAGCCTGATCGTGGCCACCCTGGCCTCGTACGCGCGCAGTTGGCTGCTCACCCCCGCGCTGATGGCCACCGCGCTCGGAGTGTTCGGCACCGCCTGGGGCCTGCTGGAGATCCTGATCTCGCGTCAGATCGCCGCCCAGGAGCGGCGCGGGCCGAACTCCTCCGACCCGATGACGGGCAGCCGTGAGCGGCGCCGGGGCCGGAGCCCCGACGCCGCCCGGACGGTGGATCAGGCGCGCTTGCGCAGGGTGTAGCCGTACTGGACCGGCCAGCGCGGCTCGGCGCCGAGCTCGGCCGCCGCGCGCTGCGGCCAGTACGCGTCGCGCAGCAGCTCACGGCCCAGCGAGACCACGTCGGCCTGGCCGCTCGCCACGAACCGCTCGGCCTGGGCGGGCTCGGTGATCAGCCCGACCGCCCCGGTGGGCAGCCCGGACTCGGCCCGGATCCGGGCCGCGAACGGCACCTGGAAGCCGGGGCCGGTCTCGATCTTCGCGGCCGGGTCGATCCCGGCCGAGGAGGCGTCCAGCAGGTCCACCCCGGCCGCGTGCAGCTCCTTGGCCAGCCGGACGGTGTCCTCCACCGTCCAACTCGGCACGCCCTCGAGCCAGTCGGTGGCGGAGGTGCGGTAGAGCACCGGCAGCTCGGACGGCCACACCGCGCGGACCGCCTCGACCACCTCCAGCGCGAACCGGCTGCGCCCGGCGAAGTCGCCCCCGTACGCGTCGGTGCGGTGGTTGGAGTGCGGCGACAGGAAGGAGTGGATCAGGTAGCCGTGCGCCCCGTGGATCTCCACCGCCTGGAACCCGGCCGCCAGCGCCCGCTCGGCCGCCTCGGCGAACGCCCGAACCACGTCCCGGATCTCCTCGACCGTCAGCTCGTCCGGCACCTGGTGCTCCGCGCTGAACGGCACCGGGGAGGCACCGACCGGCTGCCAGCCGCCCGCCCCGATCGACAGCGGCTTCCCGCCCAGCCACGGCCGGTCGGTGGCCGCCTTGCGGCCCGCATGAGCGAGCTGGATCGCCGGGACGGCGCCGTGCGACTTCACCAGCTCGGCGATCCGGGCCAGCCCCTGCTGCTGCCGGTCGTTCCACAACCCGAGGTCCCAGGGGGAGATCCGGCCCTCGGGGCTCACCGCGGTGGCCTCGGTCATCACCAGACCGGCCCCGCCGGCCGCCCTGGCCCCCAGGTGGGCGAGGTGGAAGTCGGTCGCCACCCCGGTCTCGGGGCCCTCCGGGGCGGCCGAGTACATGCACATGGGCGCCAGCCAGATCCGGTTGGGCACGGTCAGCGAGCGGAGGGTCAGGGGCTCGAACAGGGCGCTCACGGTCGACTCCTCGGTGGGGCGGCAGGTGCTTGTACGATAGCTCTCGTAGTACGGCAGCTGTCAAACTACGATAGTTCTCGTACTATTGCCCCGTGGCCGACACCCAGCTCCCCGAACCCGCCCTGACCGAGATCAGGCTCACGGCGGTGCTGCACGCCCTCGCCGACCCGATCCGGCTCCGGATCGCCGCCGAACTCGCCCAGGACCAGGGCGAACTGGCCTGCCAGGCGTTCGACCTGCCGGTGACCAAGTCGACCAGCACGCACCACTTCAAGGTGCTCCGCGAGGCCGGCGTGATCCGCCAGTGCCGACGCGGCACACACCGGATGAGCCACCTGCGCACGGCCGACCTTGAGACGCTCTTCCCCGGCCTGCTGGCCGGGATCCTCGGCGCGCACCTCGCGGAGGACGGCCGGAAGGACTGACCGACGGCACGGTCAGTCGCCCTCCTCCTCCGCGGTGTGCGGGAGGGCGATGCCGTGGTGGGCGGCGATCCTGATCAGGGCGGCGACCCGGCCCTGGTACGCCTCGACGCCGTCCTCGTCGCCCGCCTCGCGGGCCTCGGCCACCGCGCGGCGGGCCTGGTCCAGCTGCTCACGGAGCTCTTCCTCGAACACACGTCAAGCATCGCACCGAACGCCCGGGTGTCCAGGCCGGGACACCCGGGGGTGGAGGGACTCAGTCGACCGGGCGCTTGAACATCCGGGTGGCGGTGATCTCCCCGTGGATGGCCGGACCGTCCGGGTCCTGCGGGGCGGGCAGGCCGGGGCGCAGGTGTTCCTCGACCGAGATGTACTTCAGGCCGGCCCGCAGGTCGGCGTCGTTGCGCAACCGGATCACCAGCGGGAACTCGGCCAGCGCCGTGGTGTCGAACAGCCCGGTGGTGTAGATCAGCTGGACCCCGAGCGCGTCGGCCACCGCCCGCTGGAGCTCCAGCAGGTAGGTCGCGTTGGCGCGGCCGATCGGGTTGTCCAGGAACAGCGTCCCCGCGTGCCGCAGCTGGGACTGGCCCCGGTCGTTGGCCCGCAGGGCCGCCATCGTGCAGTACAGCGCGATCGCGGCGGTGAGCAGCTGACCGCCGGAGAACACGTCCGACATCTGACCGACGCTCACCCGCTCGGCCCGCAGCACCGCATCGGGCTTGAGGATCTCCACCGAGACGCCCTTCGGGCCGATCGCGGCGGCCACCCCGCGCAGCAGCAGTGACATGCCGTCACGGCGCAGGTCGGAGTTCTTCTTCACGGCGGACCGGGTGGCCTCGTCGATCACCTCGCCGAGCCGTTCGACCAGCAGCGCGTGGTCCGGGTCCTCGAAGCGGATCCGGAGGAACTCCTGGCCGGACCACTCCCCCAGGCCCTCGGGCAGCCGGGACAGCCGCTGGGCCGCCCGCAGGGTGGCGAGCGAGCTCTCCACCAGGCCGCGCAGCCGGTCCACGATCGAGCCCCGGTTGCGCTCCAGCTGGGCCAACTCGTCGGTGAGGACCCGGAGTCGGGGCGCGAAGGCGGTGGCCCAGGCGGCGGCGTGGTCGGGCAGGGCGGCGGCCGGCAGCTCGCGGATCTGCTGCCGGGCCGGGGTCCGGACGGCCTCGTACCGGGCCGCGTTGGCGTGCCGGACCAGGGCGTCGGAGGCGTCCCGGACGGCGAGTTCGGCGGCGGTCAGCTCGGTGGAGGCGGTCCGCAGGGTGCGGCGGGAGTCCGCGGCGGTGCTCCGGGCCTCGGCGAGCGAGCCGAGGTAGGGCTCGGCGGGCTGCTCGTGCTCCTCCGGGTGGTGGTCGCGCAGTCCGTCGCGGAGCTGGGCGGCGCTCTCGTCGAAGTCGGCGGCGGCGCTCTGCGCGGTGTCCAGGGTGCGCTGCAGGTCGGCGTGCGCGGTCCGGGCGTTGTCCACCAGCTCGCGCCGCTCGGCGAGCCGGGAGGTGGCGGTGCGCAGCAGCAGCTGGGCGTGCTCGGGGTCGGCCGGGACCAGGTCCTCGGGCAGCGCGGTGTGCTCCTCCCCGCTGGCGGGGGCGGACCGCTCGGCCTCGCCGCGCAGTCGGCCGAGCTGCTCGGAGGCGGTCGCGGCGCGGGCCTCGATGGTGGCCACCAGCTCCTCGGCCCGGGCCGCGGCGGCCTGCCGGGCCGGGCCGTCGGCGCCGTCCGGGCTGGCCAGCAGCTCCTCGGCGCGCAGCCGGACCTTGTTGGTGAGCCGGTCCAGCTCGGTGGCGGAGGCGGCCTCGTCGCCCTCGGCCCTGGCCTGCTCGGCGCGCAGGTCGGCGCCGACCCCGACCTTCTCGTACAGCTGGGCGGCGGCCCGGTACGCCTCGCGCAGCGCGGGCAGCGAGGCCGGGGCCTCGGCGGGCTCCTCGGCCTCGGCGACGGCGGACAGCTCGGAGCGCTCCGCCCGCAGCGTACGGGCCGTCCGGCGGGCGTCGTCGGCGGCCCGCTGGGCGGCCCGGCGGTCCTCGTCGCAGGTGCGGGCCCGCTCGGCGCAGACGGCCTGGCGGCGGTCGCACTCGGTGGCGTCCTCGGTCAGCTCGCGCTGCCGGCGGGTCCAGTTGCCGCGCTCGCGCAGCCGGAAGGCCAGGCCCGCCAGGGCGTCGGCCCGGCGGCGGGTGCGCTGGGCGGCCTCCCGGCGCTCCTCGTGGGCACCGGCGGCGGCCAGCTGGTCGGCCTCGGCCTCGGTGTGCTCGGCCCGCAGGGTGGCCAGCTCGGCGGCGGCGGTCTCGGCCCGGGCGGCGGCGTCCCGGGTGGCCTCGGTCAGCTCGGCCAGCGTGCCGGGCGGGCACTGCTGGTGCCAGGAGGCCAGCCGGGCGTTCAGCGCGCGGTCGCCGCCGAGCCGGGCGGCCAGCTCGCGGATGTGCTCCTCCCGGGCGGTGGCCCGGGTGCGCAGCTGGCGGCGTTCGTCGTCGGCCGCGCCCTCGTTGTGCATCGCGGGGTTCGGCGGCACCAGGAAGAACGGCGGCTCGGCCCCGATCGGCGCGATCAGCGCGGCGGCGGTGCCGACCGCGACGGTGGACCGCGGCAGCAGGGCGGCGGCCTGGAGCGCTTCGCGGGCCCGGTCGAGGGACTGAGGGTCCGTCACCACCACGCCGTCGACCAGCTCCGGCCGGGCGGCCAGGATCGCCTCGTGGTCGGCCGGGTCGACCGACTGGGCCAGGTAGCGCCAGCCGGGCAGCGCGGGGATGCCGTGCTCACCGAGGAACTCGACCGTGGCCAGCACGTCAGGGCCGGGCGGCAGCAGGCCGCCGTCGCCGAGCGCGGCCAGGATCCGGGAGTCGTCGGCGGCGGCGGTGCGCAGGTCGAAGAGGGTGCGCTCGGCGCTGGTGACGGCGGCGTCCAGCTGCTCGCGCAGCTCCTCGGCGTTGGCGTCCAGCAGGACGGGGGTGAGCTGCCCCTCCCGGTCCTCGTCCTGGTCCTGGTACGGCGTCAGGGCGAGCAGCTCGGCGAGCCGGGGCTCGGCGGCCAGCGCGGCGGCGGTGCGCTGCTCGGCGGAGAGCGCGCGGTGGGCGTTCTGGTACGCGTCGCTGGCGCGGGCGGCGGCCAGCTCGGCGCGGGCCTCGGCGGCGCCGGTCTCCCTGGCCCGGGCGGCGGCCAGCTCGGCGGCGGCCCTGGACTGCTCCAGCGCGGCGGTGGCGGCCTGCTCCGCGTCGGCGGCGTGCAGGGCGGCCCGGGCCGGGTCCGGCTCGTCGGTGCCGGCGTCGATCCAGCCCGCCTCGACGGCGGCCCTGGTCTCCTGCTCGACCTCGGCCAGCCGCTGACCGAGGTGGCCCGCCTCGGAGCGGGCCTTCTGCGCGGCGGTCGCGGCGGCGGTCGCCTCGGCCTGCGCGGCGGCGCCGTCGGACTGCAGCTCCTCGGCCCGCGCCTCCTCCTGATCCGCCCTCAGCTCGGCGGCCCCGGCGGCGCTCTCCAGCGCGCGGGCCAGTGCCCCGGCCGCCCGGGCCCGGGCGGCCAGCGCGGGGGCGGCGTCCAGCTCGGCCTCCCGGATCGCGACCGCGACCCGGGCCACCCGGTCGGCGGCCGCGCGGTGCCGCAGCACCGCCTCGGCGGCCTGCCAGGCGGCGTGCAGGGTGCGGGCCTCGGTCAGCTCGCGGCGCAGCGCGGCGGCCTCGGTGGTGGCGGCGGCCAGGCCGAGGGTGGCGTGACGGTAGGTCAGCTCGGCGGTGATCAGCGAGTGCCGGGTGCGGTCCGCCTCGGCGGCGGTGACGGCGCCCGCGGCGGCCGCCACCTCGATCGCCAGGTCGTGCGCCCGCTCGCGCTCGGCGCCGCCCCGGGCGGCCAGCGCGTGCGCGAGCCGCCGGGTGCGGCGCTCGGTGGTGCGGTGCAGCTCGCGGACCGACTCGCGCGCCGTGGTGGCGTCCACGATCCGCTGGAGCAGGTCGACCGAGCCCGCGGTGAACTCCCGCTCGGCGGTCAGCTCGGACCGGCGGCCGAGCTTGGCGGCGAAGCCGTGCACCAGGTCGGCCAGGCCGTCGGTGTCCCGGGTGTCGGTGACGGCGCGCAGCAGCAGGTCGGTGAAGTCGGCGTCGTGCTTGACCGCGAAGAGGCCGGCCGCCTCGCCCTCGTCGGCGTTCATCTCGCGCTGGTAGCGGAAGAGTTCCGGGTCCAGACCGAGGTCGGCGAGGTGCTCGTTCCACCGGTCGTGGCCGTCCTCGAAGACCAGCTCCAGACCGGGGTACGCCTTGCCGGCCTCGGTCAGCGCGTCCCGGAAGCCCTTCATGGTGCGGCGGCGGCCGCGGACCTTCTGGTCACCGGTCAGGCTGATCCGCTCGGCCACCGGCAGCGCGTCCAGGGTGAGGCCGTCACCGGGGCGGAACGAGTACCAGGTCTCGGCGAACTTGCGCGGGTCCGAGGAGACCTGACGCCCCCTCCACTCGCTGACCTTGCCGACCACGATCAGCTCGCCGGTGACGGTGTGCTGCCACTCCAGCGCGACGTGGCCGCAGTCGTCGGCGAGCAGGAACTTGCGCAGCACGCCGGAGCTGGCGCCGCCCAGGGTGTTGCGGTGGCCGGGCAGCATCACCGAGAAGATCAGCTTGAGCAGGACCGACTTGCCGCCGCCGTTCTCCAGGAACAGCACCCCGGCCGGGGCCGGGCGGCGCTGCGGGCCCTCCGGCTCCTCGCCGAACAGGCCGATCTGCTGCGGCCGGGGCTCGGCCACCGGCTCACCGACTCCGCGCAGGTCGAGCACCGTGTCGGCATAGCGTGCACCGGCCGGTCCGATCGAGTACAGGCGGACCCGGTTGAGCTCGTACATGTGCGGCGGTTCTCCAGCTTGACGGTGGATCAGAGCAAGGGTGGGACGGCGGTCAGAGGGAGTGGAAGGGCAGGCCCGCGTCGGCGACCAGGTCCTCGCTGTGGTCGGCGGGCAGCAGGGTGGCGGTGCCGTCGCTGACCGGGACCACGCCCAGGTCGAGCAGCTCGGCCATCGCCGCGCTGCCCGCCAGGTCGCGTACCTGGAGCTGGTAGCGGGCGGTGGTGCGGTAGGTGCCGCCGGCGTCGTCCGAGGTCTTCTGCAGGAAGCCGGAGTCGACCAGGAAGAGCACCGCCTTGGAGACGATGCCGATGGTCGAGCCTGACAGCCGGCGCGCGTCCTTGGTGGCACCGGTGGCGGAGCGGCGGGCCCAGACCCGCCAGGCCGCCTCCAGACCGGGGGCGTCGCTGGTCGGGTCGGTGTTGGTGCCCGCCTCCTCGGCGCGCTCCTCCAGCCGGCGGCAGGCCTGCCGGACGAAGGCGTCGATGCCGTTCACCGTGATCCGGCCCAGGTAGCCGTCGTCGGCCAGGTCCTCGGGGCGGGGGAACGCCATCGCGGCCACCGCGAGGTGGGCCAGCCCGTGCAGGAAGCGGTCGGTGGTCTCACCGGCGGCCCGACGCGAGTAGTCGCCCATCCGGACCGCGAACACCGAGTCCTCGTCGGCGGCCACCGCCATGCCCGCCCGGGGGGAGACCTCCAGCACCACCAGGCCCATGCCGGTCGCCACCGCGTCGGCCAGCCGGGCGAACGCCGGGTCCTCGCGGTGACGGCGGATCAGCTCGGCGTACTCCGCGTCCCGGGCCGGGAGCAGCTTGGCCTGCAGGCCGAACGAGACCAGCCGGGCGGCGTCCGCCACGTCGGCGGGGGTGATCGCCGTGGTGGTGGGCTGCGGCTGTGGCTCGGCCTCGGGCTCCCACGTGTCGGTGCTCACGAGTTCGGCTCCTCTTTGCAGGATCGGTGATGCCAAGGCAGGGGCGCGGGGAACTGCGCGGGGCGGAAGGCTCCCAGGTGACCACTCCGCAACGGCGGGACGGTGCAACTGGCTCTCCGGGGGAACGTGCGGGGCGCGTTGCCTCCCGTTTCGCGCCCACGCGGCGGAGCCGCACATGTCAGAGCCCCGCGCCCCTGTTGGTATGACCCGACACGCATATCAGCTCGCGTCCTTGCGGTCCGCCGCCATGCCGACCGCGTCGAGCAGGGCGCTGCCCACGATCAGGTCCGCCCCGCCGAACTCCCAGTCGTCCAGCCGGGTGCCGTCGTCGACGGCGAAGAGCAGTCGCTCCTCGCCCTGACGGTACGCCGTCCCGACCGGCGGGCTGGCCGCGTGCACGGCGAGCAGCGCGACCAGGTACGGCAGCTCGGTGTCCCGCTCGCGGGCTTCGGCGAGCAGGCCGGAGAGCCGGCGGGGGGCGTCCGGGGGGAGGTCGAGCAGTTCGAGGGCGGACTCCAGCTGGGCCTCGGTGAAGCGGCTGTCGTCGGGCGTGGCGACCAGGTCGGGGTCGGGGAGCTCGGCACCGAGGTGCTCACGCTCGACCGGCGGGGTGAGCAGCAGCTCGACCAGGTCGGCGACCCGGACCGAGACCGGGGTGCGCAGCCCGATGCCCCGGGCGAAGAACGCGTCGGTGGGCCGGATGGCCTGATCGACCGGCAGCTCCAGCAGCGGGGCGAGCAGCTGCCCGTACAGGTCGATGCCGCTGCGGGCGGTCGGGGCGGCGAACGCCTGCCGGTCCTGCTCGGCGCGGAACAGCGGGCCGGCCTCCAGCAGGCGGGTCTGCAGCTGGGTGTGGCGGCGGATGCAGTCCTTGACGATGTCGACCAGCTCGGCGGCCCGGCGCTTCTGCTCGGCGTCCTCGGACTCGTCGCGGGCCTTGCGGATGTTGGTGAGGATCGCGTTCTCGTGCCGGTAGCGGTCGGCGATGTGGTCGAGCGCCTCGTCGATCAGGTCGGGGACGGCCTGCATCCAGTCCACCGCGCGGACGTTGCGCCGGGTGGCGTCCAGGGCGCGGCGCAGCGTCTCGGCGTACTGGACGGTGCGGTAGCGGGCCTGCTCGGCGGCGAGCTGGGCGTCGGCCAGCCGGCCCCGGCTGATCAGCACCTCGAGCTTCACCTCGGCGGCGATCTGAGCGGACGTCACGTCCGTGTCGAGGGCGCCGACCAGGACGTTGACCGCCTCGTCGGTGGTGCGCAGGTAGACCCCGCCGTCCGGTCCTGGGACCTCCTCGATCAGCTTGAAGTCGTAGTCCCGGCGGACGTAGGAGCCGTCGGAGCCGAAGGTGCCGTAGACGGCCCGGAAGCCGCGGTCGACGCTGCCGACGTTGATCAGCGACTCCAGCACCCAGCGGGCCACCCGCTCGTGCTCGGCGGCCGGACGGCCCGGGTTCTGCGCGGCGACCCTGGGGTGCAGGCGGCCGAGCACTATGTCCCGGTCGGCGCCGGTGTCGAAGTCCATGTTGAGGGTGACCAGGTCGATCACGGCGAGCCCGATCTCGGCCATCGCGTACGAGCTGTACTCGCCGGCCAGGTTGACCTTCCGGCTCTCCAGGTCGTGCAGCGGAGCGGTGCAGGCCAGCGCCTTGAGCCGACGGGCCAGCCCCTCGTCGGCGGCCGGGCCCGGGGCGGGCCGGGCGGTGCCGGGGGCGGGCGGGCGGAGCGGCTGCCCGGTGGGTCGGTCTGCGATGGCGGTCACGGTGGTCAAGGTTAGAGGTTCACCCCGACAGAGTCCGAAACGACCCCGGTTGTCCCCGTTTCCGAGGCGAGTTGAACATGTTCAATTATCCCTCTAGAGTCAGCTCTGCGCAGGTCGGGGCAGTGAACCCGACCCGTTCTACCCGTATGGGGGTTCTGCGACATGACCGAGGTTCAGAAGGCCACCGAGGCCGCCACCCTGCGCCGGGTCCGGCGGTGGATCGGGATCTTCATCGTCTGCCTGGTGCTCAGTGGGCTGACGGCCTTTCCGCTGGAGACCGAGACCCGCTGGCTGGTCGACCTGGTCGGCGGATCGCCGCTCGCCGAGCACTTCCCGGCGGCCGCCGCCTGGGCCGAGCGGGTCCGGGACGGGGTGGCCGACACCAACGTCCGCTACCCCTTCCTCGCCTACGGCACCGACTGGCTGGCCTTCGCGCACCTGGTGATCGCGGTCGGCTTCTGGGGGCCCTACCGGGACCCGGTCCGCAACGTCTGGGTGGTCCAGTGGGCGATGACCGCCTGCGCCGCGATCATCCCGCTGGCGCTGATCTGCGGGCCGCTGCGCGGGATACCGCTGGCTTGGCGATTCATCGACATGTCGTTCGGCGTCTTCGGGGTGATCCCACTGCTGATCGTGCTGCGCGGCATCCGGCAGCTGGAGCGGGCGGCGGCCCTGCGCCAGGCACCGGTGCTGGCGGCCTGACCGGCCGTCGGCCCCGCCGGTCGGCCGGGCCGATGATCGGGGACGTTCCTCGGGGGAGGAAACGTTCCGCCATGTGAGGGAGCGCGCACCATCCGGTGCGCGCTCCGGGCTCGGGTCACGTGCACACGCGCCCGCGCGCAGGCCCTACGATCACCCCCGACGGATGTCGGGAGCGGGAGGCGGGCGTTGGCGTGACCGAATCGGTGATCGACCTCAATGCGGACCTCGGTGAGGGGTTCGGACGCTGGACCCTGACCGACGACGAGGCCCTGCTCTCCGTGGTCACCAGCGCCAACGTGGCCTGCGGCTTCCACGCCGGCGACCCGTCCACCATGCGCCGGGTCTGCGCGCTGGCCGCCGAACGCGGCGTCCGGATCGGCGCCCAGGTCTCCTACCGCGACCTGGCGGGTTTCGGCCGCCGGCCGATGGACGTGCCGTCCGAAGAGCTGGCCGACGAGATCGCGTACCAGATCGGCGCCCTCCAGGTCTTCGCCCGCGCGGCCGGCTCCCGGGTCTCCTACGTCAAACCGCACGGTGCCCTCTACAACAAGGTGGTCACCGACTCCGAGCAGGCCGAGGCCGTGGTCGCGGGCGTGCTCCGGGCCGGCGCGGTCTGCGACGGACCGCTGCCGGTGCTCGGCCTGCCGGGCTCCCGGCTGCTCGCGGTGGCCGAGGGGGTCGGACTCCCGGTGGTCGCCGAGGCGTTCGCCGACCGCGCCTACACCTGGGCGGGCACCCTGGTGCCCCGCCGGGACCCGGACGCGGTGGTGCACGACCCCGAGTCGGTGATCGCCCGCGCGGTCGGCATCGCCCGGGACGGCCTGGTCACCGCCGTCGGCGGCGAACCGGTCGCGGTCGAGGCCCGCTCGCTCTGCGTGCACGGCGACACCCCGGGCGCGGCCCAACTGGCCTGGCGGGTCCGGGGAGCGCTGGCCTCCGCCGGCGTACGGGTCGAGGCTTTCGTCTGATGGAGCTGACGTTCCGTCGGGTCGGCGCCGACGCCCTGCTGGTGCGGGCGCCCGACGGGGAGGGCGTCGCCGCGCTGTACGCCGCCCTGCTGGCCCGGCGGGACGAGCTCCCGGCGATCACCGAGATCGTGCCCGCCGCCCGGACCGTCCTGCTCGACGGCCTGGCCGACCCGGTCCTGACCCGGCAGCGGCTGGCCGGCTGGGAGCTGCCGCCGCACCCGCCCGCCGACGGCCCGCTGGTCGAACTGCCCACCGTCTACGACGGCGCGGACCTGGCCGAGGTGGCCGGGCGCTGGGGCTGCTCCGAGGAGGCGGCCGTCCGGCTGCACAGCTCGGTCGAGTACCGGGTGGCGTTCTGCGGCTTCGCCCCCGGCTTCGGTTATCTGACCGGGCTGCCCGACGACCATCAGGTGCCCCGCCGGGCCACCCCGCGCAGCTCCGTCCCGGCCGGTTCGGTCGCGCTGGCCGGGCCGTACACCGGGGTCTACCCGCGCTCCTCGCCCGGCGGCTGGCAGCTGCTCGGCCGGACCGGGGTCCGGCTCTGGGACACCGACCGGACCCCGGCCGCGCTGCTCGCGCCGGGGGTCCGGGTGCGGTTCGTACCGGTGGCCCCGGCTGCGGTGGCGGCCGGGTGAGCGGGCTGCTGGTGGTCCGGCCGGGGCCGCTGACGACCGTTCAGGACCTGGGACGGCGCGGGGTCGCCCACCTCGGCGTGCCCCGGGCCGGGGCGCTGGACGAACCCGCGCTGCGGGCGGCCAACCGGCTGGCCGGCAACCCGGACGGGACGGCGGCGCTGGAGACCACGCTCGGTGGCGTGGCGCTACGGGCGGTCGGCCCCCGGCTGGTCGCCGTGACGGGCGCACCGGCGCCGGTCCGGCTGGACGGGCGCCCGGTCGCCTGGGGCGCGCCGGTCCTGGTCCCGGACGGCTCGGTGCTCGACCTCGGCCCGGCCACCCACGGGGTCCGGAGCTATCTCGCGGTGGCGGGCGGCCTGGCCGTACCGCCGGTGCTGGGCAGCCGCTCCGCCGACCTGCTCTCCGGCCTCGGGCCCGCCCCGCTGACGGCCGGTCGGCTGCTGCCGGTCGGCCCGCCCGGCCGGGGCGCCCCGGCGGAGCTGGTCCCGCTGCCCGCGCCCCCGGGCGAGTTGGTGCTCCGGCTGCACCCGGGCCCGCACCTGGACTGGTTCGCCCCGGCGGCCCGCCCGCTGCTGGCCCGCTCCCGCTACCGGGTGGCCGGGGCGAGCAACCGGATCGCGCTGCGCACCGAGGGCCCGGCGCTCCCCCGCGCCCGGACCGGCGAACTCGCCAGCGAGGGCATGGTGCTCGGCGCCGTCCAAGTCCCGCCGGACGGACGGCCGGTGGTCTTCCTGGCCGACCATCCGACCACCGGCGGCTACCCGGTGATCGGCGTCGTACCGCCCGGCGACCTGCCCGCCGCCGCCCAGGCCGGGCCCGGCACCCCGGTCCGGTTCGTCCCGCTGGACCGCTGACGCCGGCTCACCGGGACGGTCCGACCAGGCCCGCCTCGTAGGCGGCGATGACCAGGTGGACCCGGTCCCGGGCACCCAGCTTGCTGAACAGCCGGGCCACGTGGGACTTGGCGGTGGCCACCGAGATGAACAGCTCCTCGGCGATCTCGGTGTTCGACAGGCCCCGGCCGACCAGCGCGAGCACCTCCCGTTCGCGCTCGGTGACGCCCTCGACCGGCTGCGGGGCGCGCGCGGTGCCGGGCCCGGGGTGGTCCAGGAAGTCGGCGATCAGCCGGCGGGTGACCGCCGGGGCGATCAGCGCGTCCCCGGCGGCGACCACCCGGATCGCGCCGAGGATGTCGTCCACCGCCATGTCCTTCACCACGAACCCGCTCGCACCGGCCCGCAGCGCGCCGTAGACGTGGTCGTCCTCGTCGAAGGTGGTCAGCATCAGGACCCGGGTGGCGCCACCGGCCGAGACGATCCGGCGGGTGGCCTCGATCCCGTCCATCCCCGGCATCCGAATGTCCATCAGCACCACGTCGGGGCCCAGCTCCTGGGCCAGCCGGACCGCCTCGGTGCCGGTGCCGGCCTCGCCGACCACCTCCAGGTCGGGATGGTCGGCCATGATCACCCGAAGGCCGGAGCGGACCAGCGGCTGGTCGTCGATGAGCAGCACCCGGATGCTCATCGGGTCTCCGCCCCGGCCACGGCCGACTCGGGCCCGACCGGTTCGGGCAGCGGCAGCCGGGCCGTCACCCGGAAACCGCCCTCGGGGCGCGGCCCGGCGCTGAACCGGCCGTGCAGCAGGCTGACCCGCTCGCGCATGCCGGTGATCCCGAAGCCCGCTCCCCCGACGTCCGACCCAGGCCTTCCGCGCCCTTCGTCGAGCACCTCCACCGACAGCTCCCCCGCCCCGTAGTCGACGGTCACCCGGCAGTGCCCGGTGCCCGCGTGGCGGACCACGTTGGTCACCGCCTCCTGCACGATACGGTAGGCCGAAAGCTCCAGGTCGACCGGGAGTTGACGCCGGTCACCGGACCGGCGGAGGTCGATCCCGACCCCCGCGTCGGCGGTCGCCGCCACCAGCTGGTCGAGGTCGGCCAGACCCGGCGCCGGCCCGAGCGGAGCCCCGGTCCCCGGGTCGGCCTGACGGAGCGCCACCAGGGTGCGGCGCAGCCCCGCCAGGGTCTCCCGGCTGGTGGCCTCGATCGCCTGCAGCGCCTGCCTGGCCTCGCTGGGCTGGGTCTCGATCACCCGGCTGCCGACCCCGGCCTGGATCGCGATGATCCCGATGCTGTGCGCCACCATGTCGTGCAACTCCCGGGCGATCCGCAGGCGTTCGGCGGTCACCGCCTCGGCCACCTCCTGCGAGCGCAGCTGCACCGCGTGCTCCCGACGCTCCCGGAACAGCAGACCACCCAGGCAGCAGGTCCCGAGCAGCAGCACCGAGATCATCGCGACGGCGACCTGGCGGTCCGGCCCGGACATGAAGGCGAACGCGGTGACGGCCTGCACCAGGGCGGACAGCACGGCGGCGGGGACCGAGACCCGCCGGGACCGGCCCGCGACGATGAAGCCCAGGACCAGGTCGGCCGCCAGGAACGGCAGGAGCCGGCCCGGGCTCTCCCCCGGACCGCCCGCCGCCACCATCGAGACCGCACCCAGCAGGGTCAGCACCAGCGCCCACACCGGCGACCGGCGCAGCACCCCGATCAGCAGGCCGCCCGCGAGCAGGGCACCCAGCCCGTACAGGTTCGGGGAGCGGAGCGCACCGCCCACCAACAGCAGCAGTACCAGGGGGTACAGCAGGGCCCCGCCCCAGGCCATCGGCCTCGTCGTCGTCATCCCGCGACACTATCCACCGGCCCCGGAGCGGGCATCGGCCCCCGGGCGTACGCCCCCGGGCCGACCTGCCCGGACGGTTGCCGCCTCCGGGCCGATGCCCGCTCCGGGGGCTCGACGGCAGTGTTGCTCCCGTGATCGAAGTCAACGAACTCACCAAGACCTACGGCCGCAAGACGGCCGTGCACCAGCTCTCCTTCGCCGTCCGGCCCGGCCGGGTCACCGGCTTCCTCGGGCCCAACGGGGCCGGCAAGTCCACCACGCTGCGGATGATCCTCGGCCTGGACGCCCCCACCGGCGGCACCGCCACGGTCGGCGGCGTCCCGTTCGGGCGGCACCGGCGCGGGCTGCACCACGTCGGCGCGCTGCTCGACGCGGGCCAGGTGCACGGCGGGCGCAGCGCCACCGCTCACCTGTCCGCCCTGGCCCGCAGCAACGGCATCCCGCTGCGGCGGGTGGACGAGGTGCTCGCGGAGGTCGGCCTGGCCGAGGTGGGCCGGCGGCGGATCGGCGGGTTCTCGCTCGGCATGAAGCAGCGGCTCGGCATCGCGGCCGCGCTGCTCGGCGACCCGCCGGTGCTGATGTTCGACGAGCCGGTCAACGGGATGGACCCCGAGGGCGTGCTCTGGGCCCGCCGGCTGTTCCGCCGGATGGCCGCCGAGGGCCGGACGGTCTTCCTCTCCAGCCACCTGATGACGGAGATGGAGCAGACCGCCGACGACCTGGTGGTGATCGGTCAGGGCCGGTTGATCGCCGCCGAGCCGGTCACCGCCTTCGCCGCCCGCAGTGCCCGGCTCAGCGTCCTGGTGGGCACCCCGCAGGCCGCCGAACTGACCGCCGTGCTCACCGTGGCGGGCGCCTCGGTGGAACCGGAGGGCTCGGCCGGGGCCGAGCGGCTCGCGGTGACCGGCCTGCCGGCCGCCCGGATCGGGGCGCTCGCCCTGGAGCACCGGATCACCCTGCACGAACTGACCACCAGGACCGCCTCCTTGGAGGAGGCGTTCATGGAACTGACCGCCGACCGGATCGACCACCAGGCAGGACGCACCCGATGAGCACGCTCGCCCCCGCCCCGTCCGTCGCCCGCTTCGGCGATCTGGTCGCCGCCGAGTGGATCAAGATGCGCTCGCTCCGCTCCACCTGGTGGACGCTCGCCCTGACCAGCCTGTTCATCCTCGGTTCGGCGGTGACCGCCGCGCTGGCGGACCGTCAGAACCTGGCGGGCACCGCCCCGGAGTCCCGGAGCTACCAGGGCTTCCTGCGCTTCGACGCCTTCCCGCCCGCCGGGTACCTCACGCTGATGCTGGTGGCCGGCGGCATCGGCGCGGTCACCGTCGTCGCCGAGTACGGCAGCGGGCTGATCCGCACCACCACGGTGGCCGTCCCGGCCCGCCGCTCGGTGCTGCTGGCCAAGGCGGTGCTGCTCGGCGCCGTCTGGGCCGGGCTCGGGGCGGTCGTCTCGCTGGCCGCGTTCCTGCTCTCGCAGGCGATCCTGAGCGGATCGGACGCCGGGGTGCCGATCACCCACCCCGGGGTGCTCCGGGCGATGGCGGCCTGCGCCCTGGTGGCCCCGGTCTGCGCGCTGACCGGCCTGGGCCTCGGAGCGCTGGTCCGGCACGGTGCGGCGGCCGTCCTCGGCACCTGCTTCTGCCTGCTGGTCCTGCCGATGCTGTTCACACCGTCCAGGCAGTGGTCCGCCGACGTCAACCACCTGATGGTGGTCAGCGCCTGGCGCCGACTGGTGCAGACCTGGGGCCAGTTCCCCGACGACCCGATCCGGATCGCCGGTGTCCCGGAGTCCTGGGCGGTGTTCGTGCTCTGGCCGCTGGTCACGCTCGGCGCGGCGCTGCTGGTGATCCGGCGCCGCGACGTCTAGCCGAGCTCGGTGGCGTGGGCCCGGGCGAGCAGCAGGTAGCCCTGGCCGTTGAGCTTGATCCCGGCGCGCTCCTCCTCGGTGAGCTCGCGCTTCACCTTGGCGGGCACCCCCGCCACCAGCGAGCCGGGCGGCACCTGCATGCCCTGCGGCACCACGGCGCCGGCCGCCACCAGCGAACCGGCGCCGATCCGGGCGCCGTTCAGCACCGTGGCGCTCATCCCGACCAGGACGTCGTCCTCCACCGTGCAGCCGTGCAGCACCGCGTTGTGGCCGACCGAGATCCGCTCGCCGAGCACCGCCGGGAAGTCCGGGTCGGCGTGCACCGTGCAGTTGTCCTGGATGTTGGTGTCCGCGCCGACCGTGATCGACTCGGCGTCGCCCCGCAGTACGGCCCCGTACCAGACGCTCGCGCCGGGGCCGAGGGTGACCGACCCGACCACCACCGCGTTGGCGGCGACGAACGCGGTCGGGTCGACCTTCGGCGTCCGGCCGGCGACCGCCGCGATCAGGGGCTCTGCCATGGGTCTCTCCGTCGGTTCGTCCGGGTGGGGTTCCCGGTCACCGTACCAAGGCAGTTGACCGGTGCTCAGGCGGTGGGGGCCGCGAACTCGGGCTGGTCCAGCAGCCGGAGCCAGCTGCCGTCGGGCTGTCGCCGGACCACCTGGGCGCGGGCGCCCGTCCCGTCAGCGGGCGGGGTGGAGGTCAGCGCGATGCCGTCGCTGACCAGGGTGGGCAGCGGCGGCTCCGGCTCGAACGTGGGCCGGTGGGCCAGCACTCCGGCCCACAGCTCGCGGATCGCCTCCCGACCCACCGTCAGGCTGCCGGGCGGGTACGCCATCACCGCGTCCTCCTCGTACAGCGCCGCCACCCCGGCCGCGTCACCCGCGTTGGAGCGCTCGACGAAGAACCGGGTGAGGTCCTCGGGTCGCATGGCCTTCTCGTACGCCTGGTAGTCCGTCATGGCTTCCTCCGGGTGTCCCGTGCTGGTAGGTCTCCAGCTTGGCCCGGCCCGTTCGACAAGTCCAACAGCTGGTTCGGATCGGAACTAGAATCCTGGGTCATGGAACTGAGACAGCTGGAGTACTTCGTCGCGGTCGCCGAGGAGCGGAACTTCACCCGGGCCGCCGAGCGGGTGCACATCAGCCAGTCCGGCGTCAGCGCGCAGATCCGGCAGCTCGAACGCGAGCTGGGCGCCGAGCTGTTCGACCGGTCCACCCGCACCGCCACGCTGACCGTCGCGGGCAAGGCCGCGCTCGAACACGCCCGGGCCGCGCTGGCCGCCGCCGGGGCGGTGGGGCAGGCGGTCGGCGAGGTGACCGACCTGATCCGGGGCCGGCTGACCGTCGGCATGGTGGTCGGCTGCACCGTCGCCCCGCTGTTCGAGGCACTGGCCGGCTTCCACCGCGCGCACCCCGGGGTCGAGCTCTCGCTCCTGGAGGACGGCTCGGACCGGCTGGTGGCGGGGGTGCACTCCGGCGCCCTCGACCTGGCCCTGATCGGCGCCGCGGCCACCACCCCCGCCGGGCTCGAGGCGTTCACCGTGATCAGCGAACGGCTGGTCGCCGCCGTCCCGCCGGATCACCCGCTGGCCGGCCGCAGCGGCGTGACGCTCCGGCAGCTGCTCGCCCACCCGCTGATCTGCATGCCGCCCGGCACCGGTCTGCGCGCGGTGCTCGACCGGGCCTGCGCCGGACAGGGCGTCGAGCCCCGGATCGCGCTGCAGGCCAGTGCGGCGGACGCGATCGCCGACCTGGCCGCCCGGGGGCTCGGCGTCGCGGTGCTCAGCGCCTCGATGGCCGCGCACTACCGCGACCGGCTCACCCCGGTCGGCATCGACGACGTCGACATGCCCGCCCTGCTCGCCCTGGTCTGGCGGGACACCCGCAACCCCGCACTCCGGGAGCTGCTGACGCACGGCCGCCGGGCGTTCGGCGGCGGGGACGGGTGACGACGGGTCAGTGACCGGGAGCGGCTTCCAGCACCCGGAAGCGCTGGGCCGCGATCAGGGTGTCGTCGTCCACCGTGAAGTCGGCGCCGAGCTCGGCCCGGATCTCCGGGCCGTGCCAGAACTCCTCGTGGGTGGCCCGCCACTGGGCCACCGACTCGTCGCCCTCGCCCTCGTCCACCGCGTGCCGCAGGTCGACGTCGGCCAGCCGGACCACCCGGACCTCGGTCAGCTCGATCGCCGCGACCCGGCGGCCCGCCGAGTCCGGCACCGCCAACCGCAGACCGGCCACCGGCAGCGGCTCGCCGTCGTACTCGTACCCGGCCACCAGCCCGGAGGTGGTGGTCTTGGCACCGGCCAGGACCGCTGCCACCAGCCGGTCGCGCAGCGGTCCGGGGAAGCCGAACTCCATCGTGGGCAGGGCGTCGAGATCCATGCCGCGCAGGTTACCGGCCACCGCCGCCGAAGGCCCGTGCTTTTCAGCCGGCCGTGCCGAACCGGGCCAGGTAGTGCCAGACCTTCTTGAGGTCCTGCGGGTCGTGCTCCCCGGCGGCGACCGCCACCCCGAGCACCCGGGGGTCGAGCCGGCTGTCCTCGGCGATCGCGGCGCCGAGCTCGACGTACTGCGCGCCCCGGTAGCCGGGGTGGCGGCGCAGCTCGGACACCGAGAGCCGGTACCCGGGGTGCCACTCGACCGGGCAGGGCAGCGCGGCCGCGTCGGCCTCCACGGCGGTGCCCCGGAAGCTCGGGGCCAGCACCAGCGCCTCCACGTCACGGTCCAGCCGGACCCCGCCGTGCACATGGGCCTCGACGTAGTCGTCCAGCAGGTCCTGCTCGTCGGCCTCGGCCAGTTCGATCAGGGACATCCGGTCGGCGGTGCCGAAGTCGGCCGGCTCCAGGAAACTGTCGGGGTAGCAGAACGTGGTGCGGGTGAGCGCCTCGGCGGTCAGCCGGAAGTGCACGGAGCCGAACCGCGGAGCCGCCCCGGCCGGCCGCTGCCGGAAGTTCAGCGCACCGTACACCGGGCGCTGCTCGGCGGGCGCGGCGTCGTAGGCACCACCGAAGATCCGGCTCTCCCAGTGCCAGCGGTCGCCGCCGGGGTGGGCGGTCAGGCCGCCGTTGCCCGTGCCGGTGACGAACTGGGAGTGGTAGCCACCGTCCTCGGCCAGCGCGCGCAGGATCGGGCGGGTCGAAGGCCCCCGGTCCGGGTGGAAGTTCAGCGTCACCCGCAGGTCGGGGGCGACCGGCCCGCCGGTGGCCCGAGCCGCGATGTGACGGAGCGCCAGCTGCGCCGCGGCGGTCACCGGGTCGCCAGGGCGGCCAGCTCGGCGGGCGACAGCCGGAGGGCACCGGCCGCGATGTTCTCCACCAGGTGGTCGGGGTTGCCGGTGCCGGGGATGGCGAGCACGTGCGGGCCCTGGGCCAGCGTCCAGGCGAGCCGGACCTGGGCCGGCGAGGCGCCGTGGGCGGCGGCCACCGCGAGCAGCTCGGGACTGTCGCCGCCGCCCACGCCGCGCTCCCTGCCCTCCCCCGCGATCGCGAAGAACGGGACGAAGGCCACGCCCTGCTCGCCGCAGCTGCGCAGCAGGTCCTGCTGGTCGGCCCCGGCCCCGATCCCGAACCGGTTCTGCACGCAGACCACCGGCGCGACGGTCTGCGCCTCGGCCAGCTGGGCGGCGTCCACGTTCGAGACGCCGAGGTGCCGGATCAGGCCCGCCGTCCGCAGCTCGGCCAGCGCGCCGAAGTGCTCGGCGACCGGGCCCCGGCCGGACACCCGCAGGTTCACCACGTCGAGGTGGTCGCGGCCGAGCTGCCGCAGGTTCTCCTCGACCTGGCCGCGCAGCTGGTCGGGCCGGGCCCAGTCGAGCCAGTCGCCGGACGGGCCGCGCCCGGGGCCGACCTTGGTGGTGATCACCAGGTCGTCGGCGTACGGGGCGAGCGCCCGGTTGATCAGCTCGTTGGCGGAGCGCAGCGAGGAGAAGTAGAAGGCGGCGGTGTCGATGTGGTCGACGCCCAGCTCGACGGCCCGCCGGAGCACCGCGATCGAGCGCTCCCGGTCGCTCGGGGTGCCGAGGTCGAAGGCGGCGCTGCCGGTCAGCCGCATCGCGCCGAAGCCGATCCGGTGGACGGTCAGGTCGCCGAGGGTCCAGGTGCCCGAGCTCGCTGCAGTGATCATCCCGGGATGATGCCACATGGCCCTCGGCAGCGGCCGTACACCTTGAAGCCTTATCATCTGGCTGCGCCGGACGGTGCCCTGTGAGCCCGGCGGTGCCGGAGCGACAGCGGGGCGGCGCGCCCCGGACTCCGTGAACAGAACAGGACCAGAGCTGATGCGCACCCTCCCCCAGATAACCGCGGCGGGTGCCCGGTGATCGACTGGTTCCACGCCGCCGTGCTCGGCCTCGTGCAGGGTCTCACCGAGTTCCTCCCGGTCTCCTCCTCCGCCCACCTGCGGGTCTTCTCCGCCCTGATGGGCTGGCAGGACCCGGGGGCGGCGTTCACCGCGGTGACCCAGTTGGGGACCGAGACGGCGGTGCTGATCTACTTCAGGAAGGACATCGCCGCCATCGTCTCGGCCTGGGTGGTGGCCCTGTTCAAGCGCGAGCGGCGCAGCGACCCGAACGCCCGGCTGGGCTGGTTCGTCATCCTGGGCACGCTGCCGATCGGCATCTTCGGAGCGCTCTTCCAGGACACCATCGAGACCACCCTGCGCGACCTCCGGGTGATCGGCACCACGCTGATCCTGTTCGGCGTGATCCTGGCGATCGCCGACCGCACCCGGGCGGTCCGGCACGCCAAGCCGATCAGCGAACTGACGCTGCCCCATGCCGTCGCGTACGGGCTGGCGCAGTCACTCGCGCTGATCCCCGGCGTGTCCCGCTCGGGCGGCACGATCAGCGCGGGCCTGCTGCTCGGCTACAGCCGGGAGGCGGCGGCCAGGTACTCCTTCCTGCTCGCCATCCCGGCCGTGCTGGCCTCCGGCGTGCTGGAGCTGTTCAAGATCGGCGAGGGGCCGGCCCCGGCCTGGGGCCCGACCGTGCTGGCCACCGTGATCGCCTTCGCGGTCGGTTACGCGGCCATCGCCTGGTTCCTGAAGTACATCTCCAGCCACAGCTTCCTGCCGTTCGTGATCTACCGGATCCTGCTCGGCATCCTGATCATCGGCCTGGTGACGGCGGGCGTGCTGGCCCCGGACGCGGGCGTGCCGGCCAAGTGAACCCGGTGCTGCCGTCGCTCAGCCGTCGGCCGAGCGGCGGCGCCACCAGATCACGCCGCCCACCGCGACCAGCAGGACGGCGACCGCACCGATGACGATCCCGCCGCTGCCCGAACCCTTGTCCGCGGTCTCGGCTGCGAGCAGCGGAGCGGCACTCGCGGTGGGGGCCGCCACCGAGGGCGAGGGCGTCGGGGACGGGCTCGGCGTGGGGATCGGGCTGGGGCTGGGCGTCGGTGCGGCCAGCAGCACGGCGCCCGGCGCGGCCTTCGCCAGCTTGAGCACCGGGGCCGGGTTCTTCGGCTCGGCGCCGCCCTGCGGGACCTCGATCCAGCGGTCCACCTGTGTGTCGGTGTACATCACCAGGGTCTTGAACACCACCTGCTGGGCGTCCGGCAGCTGACGCACCTTCACCTGGTACTCGGCGTTCTTCCCCGGGGCCAGCCCCGGCCCGGACACCGAGAAGCCCTCGGCCCCGGGCTTGAACGTCCAGCCCTCCGGGGCCTTCACCAGGCTCACGTCGGCCGGCCCGATCCCGGCCGGCAGCACCACCTGGACCTCGTCGATCCCGGCGGTGTCCGACTCCCCCGCCGCCTTGAACGACAGCACGGCGTCCACGGCCAGTGCCTGGGCCTGCTGGGAGGTGACCCCGGTGTGCGCGAAGGCGGGCCCGCCGAGCAGCACCACCCCGGCCAGGGCGGCTATCGGGGTGGCGAGGCGGGCGAGCGAGAGGTGACGGTTCATCGGCGACGGGGCTCCCGGGTACGGACGGGCGGCGGGCCCGTCCATCATGCCAGTCGCCCCGCGCCCGGCGGTGCCGAACGGCACCGCTCCCGGACCGCCCCGGGCGGGCCGGGCCGGTCTCAGTGCCCGGTCAGCCGGCCGCGGATGACCGCGTGCAGCTCGGCCTCCTCGGCCGGATCGGCGGCCAGTCGGCGCAGCCGCTCCAGCACCCGGACGTCGCCGGTGGTGGTGACGTGGCGGGCGGCCAGCTCGCGGGTGGCCTCCTCGCAGTCCCAGAGGCACTCGACCGCTATGCCGCGACCGAAGTGCGGATCGGTGGCGGCCAGCGCCCGGGCGGCCCGGCCGCGCAGCTCGGAGGAGGCGGCCTCGCCGTAGACGTGGCGCAGGGCGGGGACGGCTCCGGCGGCGGCCAGCCGCCCCACACCGTCGACCAGGGTGCCCAGGCCGGCTCCGGCCACGCCGCGGACCGAGATCCACTGGCGCAGCCCGTCGACCACCAGCGGACCGTCGGCCGGGTCACCGGCGTCGGCGAGCAGCTGGACGGCGGCCTCGCCGAGCGCGCTGTCGGCGCCGCCGGCGGCCGGGTCGGCCCAGCGGCGGGCGTGGGCCAGCGCGGCCGGGCCGCGCATCCGCCCGAGCACCGACAGGGCCGCGTCGACCACCCGCTCGTCGATGTCGGCGGCGGCGGCCTCGATCAGTTCGGCGGCGTCCGGATCCTGTTGGTCCACCAGGTAGCGGAGGGCGGCCGTCCGAGCGCCGGACGAGCCCGACCGGGCGGCCTCCAGCACCGTCGGCCGGTCCTCCGGGCGCACCACGGCGGCCAGACAGCGGGCGGCGGCGGCCGACCGGCGCTCGGCGGAGCCGCCGGGCTCGGCCTGGTCGGCCCAGGCCAGCACGTCGGTGGTGCTCCAGCCGGGGGTGACCCCGCCGCGATTCATCTGACGCTGCCACAGGTCGAACGGGGACTGCTCGCTCGCGGCGGCGATCCGGGGGTGGTGCGCGGCCCACAGCCGCCACGGCCGCGGCTCGTACGCGGCCCGGATCGCGGCTCTGAGCTCGGCGTCGCCCTGCGGGTCGGCCGGGAACCGGCCGAGCACGGCGGAGGCCAGCGAGAGCAGCGAGCGGTCGTCGTCGCGCAGGGCCAGCTCGTCCAGGGCCCAGGCCCAGTTGGTGCCGACCGCGACGTAGCCGCGCAGCAGGTCCAGGGCGTCCCGGCGGCCGTACGCGGCCAGGTGGCCGAGCACCGCGAGGGCCAGGCCGGTGCGGAAGTCGTCCGGCTCCAGGACGTCCTCCGCCCCGTGCAGGTGCTGTTCGAGCCCGCTGAGCGGCGCCTCCAGCTCCATGAAGAGGCGGGCGTAGTAAAGGGAGCGGTTCTCGACCTGCCAGTCGGCCCTGGGGTCGCTGGTGACGCACTCCTCCAGGGCGGCGATCGCCTCGTGACGGTCGGCCGCGAGCGCATGCAGCTGTCCGTCACCACGGCCTCGCTGGAGGAGGCCGAGGAGGCTGGCACTGGGCGCTATCACTGGCTCGAACATGACGTCAGCATCCGTTGCGGCGGTCGTGGTGGCAACGGGATTTCCGTCGCCGGGGGGTCTGATGGCTCCTGCAAGGGCGCCCGGGCGCCGGAATCACCGAAGGTTACCGCCTGGGCGCCCCTTACGCACACAGGACCGATCAGGTCGGCCGTCGGCCCCCGTCGCCGCATATGCCAATGGAAATTCCGTGAAGGATGTGCCGAACCCCTCACAGTCATCCCTACCCACGTGGCACAGTCTTTCCACCGCCGCACGCCCTGGGCGTCCTCCTTGTCCATACCTTCGTCAGGGGTAGCGATGAGCACCGCCGTCTGGGACCTGCGCACCGACCAGGTCAGCTGGCAGCCCGAGGTCTACCGGCTGCTCGGCCGCGACCCCCGGCTCGGCCCGCTCAGCCTCGACCAGCTGCTCCGGGCCGACCGGCCGACGCTCCGCCGGGTGGTCGCCTCCGTCCTGCTGCGCGGGCGGGCCGAATCGGGGCTGGTGCCGATCGAACGGCCCGGGGACGAGCCGCGCCGTGTCCAGGTCACCGGCGAGCCCATGCTCGACCAGGACGGCCGGGTGACCGCCCTGCGGATGTCGCTCCGTCAGCTCGCCTGAGCCACCGGCCCCGCCGCGGCCTCAGGCCCCCTGCCGGGGCGCCGGCAGCACCTGGTGGATCTCCGCCCGCAGCTCGGCCACGGCCGGCACGCCCTGGTAGCGGCTGGACAGCCGGTACATCTCGCGCAGCCGGTCCCAGGTCCGGGTCGAGGAGGTCTGGCCGATCGAGTTGAGCGCCAGCTTGGCGTGCGTCATCGCCCCCTCGGGCTCCCCCGAGAGCCAGTAGACCGAGGCCAGGGTGATCTCGTCGAGCAGACTGGAGCGCTCCCGGCCGGTGGTCGCCCGCAGGTCCATCGCGCGCTGCGCGTGCCGCTCGGCCAGCCGGGCCGCGCCCGGGTCGTGCTCCGCCAGCGTCCGGTAGACCAGGGCCTGCATACCGTGCAGCTCGGCCTCGTTGAAGGTGGCCATCCAGGTCGGCACCGGGAGGTCGCTGGGCCGGACGAACAGCTCCTCCGCCTCGCCCAGCACCCGGCGGGTGGCCTCCGCCCGGCCGAGCGCGGCCTGCGCCCACGCCTCCACGGTGTGCAGCATCGCGCTGGTCCGCGGCAGCATCCGGTCGCCGCTGCCGGCCCGGGCCAGCTGCATCAGCTCCAACGCGTCGTCGGCCCGGCCGAGATGGAGCATCTGCCGGGCCGCCCGGGAGATCGCCTCACCCGCCCGCGGCCGGTCGTCCGCCTCCTTGGCCGCCTGCGCGGCGATCACGAAGTACCGCTGCGCGGTGGGCTCCAGGCCCACGTCGTGCGACATCCAGCCGGCCAGCACGGCCAGGTTGGCCGCGACCGTCCAGAGCCGCTGCTTCACCTCGGGCCGCAGGTCGTGCGTGAGCAGCCCGCCCACCTCGTTCAACTGGCCGACCACCGCCTTGCGTTGCAGGCCGCCGCCACGGGAGGCGTCCCAGGCCCGGAACACCTCCACCGACCGCTCCAGCGCGGTCACCTCCTCCGCGCCCACCGGGCCCGGCTCGTACACGTCGATCACCGGCCGGGGCCCGCCCTGGGTGAGCACTCTCCGGGGGCCGGTCCGCCCGGCCGCGGAGGCCACGTCGGCGCCCCGCATCCAGTCGTGCAGGTTGTCGCCGATGACAGCACCCGCGGCGAGTGCGGAGCCCGCACCCACCAGTCCGCGTCGGTTCAGCATGAGGTCCATTCCCGTGAACTCGGTGAGGACTTCAGCCGTCCGATCCGGCTCCCAGGGCTCTGCTGACGGCGTGCTGCCGGACCTGGTGGGCCGGTGTCGTTCCAGACCGAGGTCCTCAGTGGTGACGACACGGCCGAGCCGCTCGGTGAACACGGCGGCCAGTAGTCTCGGCACCGGATCGCGGGGGATCTCCCCCTGCTCGATCCAGCGCCGCACCCGCGAGGTGTCGGTGGACAGCTGCTGCTGACCCATCGCCGCACCGCGCCGGTTCACCAGCCTCGCCAACTCGCCCTTCGACCAACCGGTCAGGGCGAAGAGGTCGGCGAATCTGGCGTTCGGCCCCTTGCTCACGTGAAGCCCCCAGGATCCTCGGCTGCTTTCGACCCTAGTGCGCTGGCATGTGCCGCGCGACCATTCGCCACGCTTCGCCAGGGTCCGCCACATGGTGCACCAGTGCTGACCGGGTGTCAGGTAGAGATGCGCCACCCCGACCCCGGGTCGGAAGGCCCGAAAACGGCTCAGGGACTGCCCTGAGCAGCCGTCAACGGACTTTCCGGGGCCTCATCCGAGGGGGTGGCGCGGCAGGGTGGCGCACAGGCGCCGGGCATGGCCAGGGCAGGCGCACGGCACGCATTCCCCAGGATGCGGGCCGGGCCGACCGGCCGAGTTCCGTGCCCGGCGCCTGCGCTCCACCCCTCCGCCCCGGCGGTGCACCGCGACGGTGCACACCTCCGCCACCCGGGGCAGTCCGCAGCAGATACCGGCAGAGGTCAGCCGCCGGCCAGGAAGGGACCCTCACCACCCCATGTACTCCTCAGCGACCACCGGCACCCCCACCCAGACCCGTACCGCGCTGCGCCCCCCCACCGCAGCCGGCGGTCGCCCGGGCCAGAGCCCCGCCCCGTACCGCGACCCGAGGGCTCTGGCCACCGCGCGCGGTCTGCTTCCCCGTCAGGCCGACCAGCTCGCGGCCCGGAACGGCACCGACCGGCTGCAGCGCGGCCGGGCCCTGGAGGCCGCCACCGCCGACCGGCTGGACCCGGCCGCCCTGCAGACCCCCCCGGTACGGGCCGCGCTCGCCAACATCGCGCGGATATGCCCTGGCTTCCTTCCCCGCCAGGTCCTGCGGGAAGGCAGCCGACACATCCTGATCGCCGGCACCATCGGCCGGGTGCCCGTGGTCGCCAAGTGCCTCGCCCCGCAGGCCCTGCGCAGCGAGCACGCCGAGCAGCTGATCGAACGCTTCCACCACGAGGTCTCGGTCTACCGGGCCTTCGTCCGGCACCGTCCGCCGGTCCGGCTGCCCCGGCTGGTGGCCGCCGACCACGACCGCTGCGTGCTGGTCATCGAGCGGGTGCCGGGCCGTCAGGCCGCCCGCGAGCGGCACCCGGTCAGTGCGCCGACCCCCGGCGAGCTGCGCGCCGTGCTCGGCTCGATCCGTTCGCTGAACCTCTGGCGGCCGCCGACCGACGTGTTCGGCAAGCCGCTCGACTACCAGCTGGAGATCTCCCGCTTCCACTCGGTCGGCCAGCTCACCGACCGGGACGCGGGCGACCTGCGGGCCCTGCTGCACGGCCTGGCCGGCAGCCCGCTCCAGCTCTGCCACGGCGACGCGCTGCTCGGCAACATCCTGCTCGCGCCCTCCGGGCCGGTCCTGGTCGACTGGGAGCAGGCCGGCTGGTACCTGCCCGGGTACGACCTGGCGGTGCTCTGGAGCGTGCTCTCCGGGGACTCGGCCGCCCGCCGCCAGATCAGCCAACTCGCGCAGTCCGGCGGGACGGTGGCGCGGGACGCGTTCCTGGTCAACCTGGTCCTGGTGCTGATGCGGGAGATCCGCCTGCACGACGTGCCGGGCGCGGGCGAGGAGCAGCGCATCATGATCCGCCGCCTCTACGACGACGCAGCCCTCGCCCGCAGGGCCGTCCGCACGGCGGTCGGCACCCGCTGACGCCCTGCGCGGGCAGGCGCTCAGCTTTTGCAGGCGCTCCGGGTCTACGGCCCAGGGGCTCGGGGAACTGCGAGGAGATCTGGCGTGCGGGTCACTGCGAAAGTGCCTGACCGCCCCTGAGCGGATCACCTGTTCCGAGGCCGGCGTCGCAGTTCCCCGAGCCCCTGACTCTTCCGAACCACCTGCCAAAAAGTTGGCGTCGCCCACGCGGCGGAGCCCTAGCCCAGGAGGGTGCGGGCGAGGGTGTCGAGAATGGCGTCCTCCGGGGCGAGGTGGGTGCGGCCGCTGAGGACGTCGCGGAGGTAGCGCTCCAGCGGGTGGCGGCGGCTGAGGCCGGGGTTGCCGGTGAGGGTGACGGCCTGTTGGACGGCTGCGGTGGCGGTGCGGTTGATCAGCAGCTGGGCGGCCCCGGAGCGGGCGGCGGCCGCCTGCTCACCCCGGTCCACCCGCGCGGCCAGGCCGAACAGCAGTTCCTCGGCGCCGATCAGCGAAGCCTCGATCTCGGCCACCGCCGTCCGGTACCGGGGCACGGTCGCCAGCGGCTCGGTCAGATTGGCCGGAGTCCGCTGCCCGAGGAAGCGGATCAGCCACTCCTGGGCGGCCCGGGCGACGCCCAGGTGGACGGCGGAGAGGGCGAGTTCACGCCAGGCCCGGTCCAGCCGGTCGGCGGGCGGCTCCTCGGCCGGCGGGCGGGCCAGCCCGACCACCGCATCGGCGGCCACCGCGACGTCGGTCAGCACCACGTCGTGACCGGCGCTCGCCCGCAGGCCCAACTGGTCCCAGACCGGGTCGAGTTCGATGCCGGGACTGTCGCCCCTGACCAGGAACAGTCCGGTCCGCGGAACCGTTTCGTCAGTCCTGGCCCGGACCGCCAGCCAGGCGAGCGCCTCGGCGCCGGCGCAGAAGGTCTTCCGGCCGGTCAGCCGCCAGCCGCTGCCGTCCCAGCGGGCCACCGTGGCCAGTCGGCCGCCGGGCTCCGCGCGCAGGGTGTTGACCAGGGCCGGGCCCCGGCGGGATTCGGTCAGCAGGCGGCGGTAGATCCCGGCCGGCCAGTTGCCGTTCCTGGCCTGCTCGGCGTGCTGGAGCAGGGTGAAGGCGGTGAGCACCGCCACCGAGGCGTCCCCGCGACCGAGTTGGGCCAGCACCTGGACGGTTTCGGCCAGACTTCCGCCGGGCCCGCCGTAGCGCTGACCGATGGTCAGGGTGAGCAGCCCGGCCTCGTGCACGGCCTCGATGCCCTGGTACGGGAAGGTGGCGTCCCGGTCGTGCTCCTCCGCCCGGGCCGCCAGCAGGTCGACCACCCTGGGCAGCCGGACGAGGGCGTCCGCGAGGGGTGAGGTGCCATCAGTGACGGTCATCGGGGGTGCCTCCGGGCGGCAGCGTGGTGCGCGGCGAACTGCGGGCGGGCGCACCGGTACTGGGCGCGCGGAACCGTAGGCGGACGTCGGCAGAACGGCTGGATTCAGCCGGAGACGGACCGCCGGAGGAGTCGACTCCCCCTCAGCAGCCCGGACACACTGCGCTCGCGGTACGCCGCAGATCCAGATGTCTGCGGCGGGTGAGCAGCAGGCGGCGACACGACATGCTGGTGACTGTACGAAGCGTTGATCGTCAGCGTCAAGCAAGGCCCGGCCGGAATCAGCCCTGCTGGAACATGTCCGCCGGGAGCGGCTTGAGCAGCTGGTAGAGATCGTCCGCGATCGGCCGGTCCCAGGAGGCGATGGTCACCTGGACGCCGTCGCTGCGGCCGAACTGGGCGCAGAACACCCGCTCCTCGCTGACCTTGACCTTCCGGACGATCAGCAGGTCGTCCCCGAGCATGACCGGGAAGTCCTCGGCCGAGACGAACTCGACCGGCTCCTCGTTCTCCAGCGCGGTGAGCAACTGGCGGATCTCGAACGGGACGCCGTCCTCGGCGTCCCGGGCCGGCGACCCCTCGGGCAGGTTGCCGATGAACATCGCGGGGCCACGGCCGCCGAACAGGTCGTACCGGAGGAAGATGCCCTGACAGGAGCCGTCCGGGCCGCTCATCATCATGGCGCCGAAGTCGCCCGGCCAGTCGCCCGGATCCATCGCGAGCACGTCGAAGTCCGGTCCCGCGGGAGAGCCGGAGCGGCGGCGGAGAAATGACATGACACCATCGTACGGTGCGGTCACGCCCTGCTCACGGGGCGGGTGGGTGCCCTGGGCGAGATCCACGCTCAGAGACCAATGTTGACTCTGAGCAACCGTCCGGGCTACGTTCGGTTCAGCACGACAGCCGCTGTGGACTCGATCCACCGGGGGGCGGTGTTGTCGCAGCGCGCCCTGGTGCGCGTTTCCTCATGCACATCGTCGTGCGACACCCGTGTCACCTGCACAGGCACTTTCCGCTGTCCACCGACCGTCGAGTAGCGTCAGGCAGAGCACCACACAGAACACCCATGGACCAGGTTCGCGGGGCCCCGGCCCCGTCGCAGCTCGCGAACCTGCCCGGGACACCGCCGCGTGGGGGCGTGCGGATCCTGGGAACCCGGCACCGGCGTCCGAGTCGCTCTCGTTCGCCGGGGCCACGCCTCCCGGCGACGGCGCACCCAGGTGCGTCCGGGGTTCTACCTCGGGAGGGGTCCGGCACTTGTGCCCGGACCGTACAGCAGGCGCCGTGCCTGGACGCGTGGGGGCGTTGGGCACGGCGTCTGTCTGCTTCTTACTGTGGGCCGTTACTTGTCGAACAGTCAACGAGTATCGGGCCATCAGATTTCCTCCCGGTGTCGAAACGGGGTCCGCGACCTGACCGAGTACCGGTCAGTTCGCGTCGGATCCGCCGACCCGCGAGCCCAACTCGCCGTCCCGGGTGCCCAGGACGAAGGCCCGCCACTCGGCCGGCGTGAAGACCAGGGCCGGCCCGTCCGGTGCCCGCCCGTCCCGCATCACGATGTAGTCGCCGACGAAGGCGACCTGAACTGCGCCGTTGCCCTGGACGTCGTCCGGGTCGCAGCCGAGCCACTCCGCCCCGGTGAGGTCCAGTTCGGGCTTCGGACCGTGCCCCTGGGCCACCGCCCCGCCCTTGCCCGCCACGCTGGTGCCACTGTCGGCCGCCACTGGGTGCTCCTCCCTGTCGAACGTTGCCCCAGCGTATCCAGCCGGCCCCGGCCCGGACCGGCTTGCGGCTTTCGCTCCTCCGCACAGGGCCGGATAAACCGTTCCGCCGCGCCCGCCACGGGTGCTGTGCTAGAGGGACACACCGGGTGGATCCGGTCGCGGCCGGGGGACGACTGCGAGAGTGTTGTCCCACGCCCCGTCAGGAGACGTCCCGTCAGACCGCGTACCGCAGAGGCCCGAGGAGCAGTCATGGAACGCCGGGAGGACCCCCGGGCCGATGTGATCCCCATCTCACAGGCCCCGTCCGCGCCGCACCCGGGCGAGCCGGAACCCGAGGCTCCGCGCCACCCCCGGCCGGCCGGGCTCGGGCGGGTCGGCGTGGTGCTGGTCTCGCACAGCCAGCGGCTGGCCGAGGCGGTCGCCGCGCTGGCGGTCGGGCTGACCCGGGCCGACGATCCGGCGGCGGTGGCCGCCACCGGGGGCAGCCTGGCGGACGGGCTCGGCACCAGCGCGGTCCTGGTGGCCGCGGCGGCCCGCCGGGTGGACCAGGGGCACGGGGTCGCGGTGCTGGCCGACCTGGGCAGTGCGGTCGGCACCGTCCGGGCGCTGCTCACCGACGCGGACGAGCACGGCCTGCCGTTCCCGGTCCGGCTGGCCGACGCCCCGTTCGTGGAGGGGGCGGTGGCGGCGGTGGCCACCGCCAGCGCGGGCGGGGACCTGACGGCGGTGCTGGACGCGGCCGAGGAGATGTACCGCCAACGCAAGCTCTGAGCCCGGCGATCCACCCGATCGGCACCGGAGTTCACCGGATCCGCACGTCGGTGGTGGTCCCGCCGATAGCATGCGGCGCAGTGCGCCCGAGGCGGGGAGGCCGCGGGCCGACGGTGGGGGGAGCTTGAACATGCGGGTGGTCGTGACCGGCGGAGCCGGTTTCATCGGAGCCAATCTCGCCCGGGCCCTGTTGGCCCGTCCGGAGGTGGACCACGTGGCCGTGGTCGACAACCTCAGCACCGGCAGCAAGGCGAACCTGGCCGGCCTGGACGTGACCCTGCACGAGGGCACCATCCTGGACCCGGCCCTGCTGGACGACGCCTTCGCCGGCGCCGACGCGGTGGTGCACCTGGCCGCGCTGCCCTCGGTGCCGCGCTCGGTGGCCGATCCGCTGGCCAGCCACCACGCCAACGCCACCGGCACCCTGGAGGTGCTGGAGGCGGCCCGCCGGGCCGGCGTCGGCTACCTGGTGGCGGCCTCCTCGTCCTCGGTCTACGGGGCCAACCGGGAGCTGCCCAAGCGGGAGACCATGCGGACGGCGCCGATGAGCCCGTACGCGGTCAGCAAGCTGGCCACCGAGGCATATCTGGCGGCCTATCACCACTGTTACGGGCTGGGCGTGCTGCCGCTGCGGTTCTTCAACGTGTTCGGCCCGCTGCAGCCCGCCGGGCACGCCTACGCGGCCGTGCTGCCCGCCTTCCTGGACGCGGCGCTGGCCGGGCGGCCGCTGACCGTGCACGGGGACGGCGGCCAGAGCCGGGACTTCACCTACGTCGGCACGGTCACCCAGGTGATCAGCGAGGCGGTGGTCCGCCGGGTGGTGCACGCCGACCCGGTGAACCTGGCCTTCGGCACCCGGACCACCCTGCTGGAGCTGATCGACGAGATCGGCTCGGTGCTCGACCTGCCGCTGACCGCCGAGCACGTCGACACCCGCCCCGGCGACGTCCGGGACTCGCAGGCCGACAACAGCCGGCTCCGGGAGCTGTTCCCCGAGGTGGTGCCGGTACCGCTGCGCGAGGGCATCGAGCGGACCGCCGAGTGGTTCCGGACGCTCTGACCCCGGCCCGGGCCGGGGCACCGAGCCCCGGTCAGGCCGGGTCGCCGGTGGGCGGGGTGAAGGCGAACACCGTCTCGGCCTTGCCGGCCAGCGCCACCTCCAGCCGGTAGCGGGCGTAGTCGTCCAGCTCGGGCAGCTCGGTCGGGGCGAACCAGGCCACCTCCAGCGACTCGTCGTCGTTCACCCGCGCCTCGCCGGAGACCCGGCGGCAGCGGAAGGTCAGGTCCAGGTACTGGCTCTGGTCCCCGTTCGGGTAGCTGATCAGCGGCGAGACGGTCACCGCGGCCAGCGCCACCGGCTCGACCACCAGACCGGTCTCCTCGAACACCTCCCGGACCAGCCCGTCGGCGGGCTGCTCGCCGGGGTCGAGGATGCCGCCGACGATCGCCCAACGACCCGAGTCGGACCGGCGGTTGAGCAGCACCCGGCCCTGCTCGTCGCGGACCACCGCCCCCACGCCGGAGAGCCAGAGCGGGCGGGTGCCGACGACGGAGCGCAGCTCCGCCAGGAACGATGGAATGGCCATGGCCCGACCCTATGCGGTCGGGCCCCGCCGGTGCCCGGCGAACCCCCGGGTCAGTGGCCCCGGCGGGCCATCGGGCGGGCCGGGGAGCCGATCACGGTGGTGTTCGCCGGTACGTCCCGGGTGACCACGGCGGCGGCGCCGACGAACGCGTACCGGCCCAGCCTGCGCCCCTGCAGCACCACGGCGTTGCTGCCGACGGTGGCGCCCTGCTCCGCGTGCACGGACCCGGACACGTTGCCGCCCGGATAGACCGTCACCAGCTCGGCCAACACCGTGTCGTGGCCGACCGTCGCGTTGTAGTGCACCTGGCTGTGCGCGCCGATCCGGACGCTGCTGGAGACGTACGCTCCCCCCATCACCAGACAGCCGGGGCCGAGCTCGGTCTCCGGCGCGACGATCGCCCTCGGGTGCACCAGCGTCACCGGGCGCCCGCCGAGACCGTCCAGCAGCGCGGCCAGCCGGGCCCGCACCGCCGGATCGGCGATCCCGATCAGATACCCCTCCCCGGCGGCCAGCTCCTTCGGCGCCCGCACCGGCAAGCCGCGCACGGTGCTCCCCTGCGCCCGGTCGTCCAGGAACCCGGCCACCGGCATCCCGGCCGCCAACGCCGTGTCCAGCGCCTCCCGCCCGACCCCGCCGGCCCCGACGATCCAGAACATCCGCACTACCTCCATTTGCACTGTCCAGGGGCTCGGGGCTGTGTTGATGTGCGGCTCCGCCGCGCGGGCGAGGAGATCTGGCGATCGGGTCACTGCGAACGTACCTGACCGGCTACGCGACGATCACCTTGCACGGGGCCGGCGTCGCAGTTCCCCGGGCCCCTGGTGGTGTACCACGGCTCAGGAAGCCTCCTCGACCGGGATCCGCGGGGCCGTCGCCTGCCGGGGCAGCACGATGCGGGTGGTGGTGGTCGTCGGGATCGGGAAGCCCGGGTTGACCCCGCCGATGGCGGTGATCCCGGCCGGGCGGAGCAGCTGACGGGCGGTCATCAGCAGGATCCGGAGGTCGAGTCCGACCGTCCGGTTGGTGATGTACCAGAGGTCGAGCTCGATCCGCTCCGGCCAGCTGATCGAGTTGCGCCCCTTGACCTGGGCCCAACCGGTCAGGCCGGGCCGGATCGCCAGCCGGCCCCGCTGCCGGGGCGAGTAGTGCACGACCTGCTCGGGCAGCGTGGGCCGGGGCCCGATCACGCCCATCTCGCCGCGCACCACGTTCCACAGCTGCGGCAACTCGTCCAGGCTGGTCTTGCGGAGCAGCGCCCCGAGCCGGGTGATCCGGGGTGCGTCGGGTTCGTCGGCGAAGCGCTTGTCCCGCATGGTGCGGAACTTGAGGATCTCGAACTCCGCACCGGCACGGCCGGTCCGGGTCTGACGGAAGAGCACAGGGCCGCCCATCGTGCAGCGGATCAGGATCGCGATCACCAGGCCGAGCGGAAGCGCGATGCTTCCGGCCAGCGCGGTGACCACGAGGTCCCCCCCTCGTTTCATTTCTCCCCCAGCGGGTGTGGTGTGAGGTTGGCTCAGCCGACCGACCAGGCCAACCGCTTGGCCCTGGCCACGGCCGCGTAGGTCTCCAGGGAGACCGCCGCGACGCCGCGCTGGTCGAACTCGGCCAGGGCGCGGCGACGGGCCGCCGCGCCCAGCTGCTCACGCAGGGCGGGCTCGGTGAGGAGCCGGCCGAGCGCGGTGGTGAGGGCTCCGGCATCGCCGGGCGGGGCGAGCAGCAGGTGCTCGCCGTGGGTACCGATCTCGCGGCAGCCCCGGATGTCGCTGAGCACCATCGGCAGGCCGCTGGCGGCGGCCTCCATGGCGGAGCGGGAGAAGCCCTCCCGGTAGGAGGGCAGGACGAAGACGTCCAGTGCGGCGTACAGCTCGGGCATGTCGGAGCGGCTGCCGAGGAAGTCGACCCCGGCCTCCTCCGCCGCCAGGGCGTCCGGCTTGTCGACGTCCTGCGGGCCGATCCAGCAGAACCTGGCCTTACCGGCCAGCGCGCGGGCCGCCGACGCGTACTCGACGATGCCCTTCTCGGCCACCCGGCGGCCGACCCCGGCCACCAGCAACTCGTCGTCGGCGACGCCGAGTTCGGCCCGGATCCGGGCCCGGGCAGCCGGGTCGGGCCCGAACCGGGAGAGGTCCACGCCGTTGCCCACCACCCGGGAGCGGCGGGCCGGCACGAACCGGGCCAGGGTCTGCCGGTCCTCGCCGTTCTGGTACAGCTCGGCGTGCGAGAAGCGGGCCGCGACGGCCTCCGCCCCGAGCACCAACAGCCGCTTGGCGAACGGGTCGTGGGCCTGCGCCCAGAGTCCGTGGCAGGTGTTGACCACCACCGGGACACCGGCCAGCCGACCGAGGATGCGGCCGAGCACGCCGGTCTTGGGATTGTGGGTGTGCAGCACGTCGGGCCTGATCCGGCGCAGCGCGCCGAGCAGTTCGCGGGCGGCGGCCAGGTCGGCGCCCGGCTGCCAGGCCCGGGTGAGCGAGGGCAGCGGCTCGTGCCGGATGCCGATCGCCTCGAGCTGCTCCAGGTACGGGCCGGGGGCGCTGATGCCGTAGGTCTCGAAGCCGGACTCGACGTCGACCCGCAGCTCGGTGGCCAGCAGCAGTTGCAGGCTCATGTCCACGGTGGTCAGGTGGACCACCCGGAGCGGGCGGCCGCCGGGGCCGCGCAGCCGGGGTGACGGCGTCTCAGGCACGGGCGCCGACCGCCTTCGCGGTGGCCACGATCCGGGCGTAGGCCCGCTCGGGGAACAGCCGGCCGTACAGCTTGGCGCGGTAGAAGTCGATCGGGTCGGTCCGGCGGACCGGGACCCGGCAGAACCGGACCGGGTCGAAGCCGGGGTCGTTCCGGCCGACCCGGCCGGTGGCGGAGGTGCGGAACCGGGCGCGCAGCGCCTCGTCCATGTGCGGAACGGGGACACCCCAGGTGTAGGCGAAGTGCTTCGGGCGGGTGCCGAGGTGCTGCTCGACGTCGTCGTTGCAGGCGTCCAGCTCGGCGGTGCTGAGCAGGGCGGGGCGGGCGTGACTGCGGGTGTGGTTGGCCACCGTGCAGAGACCCGAGCCGGCCATCTCCCTGAGCTGGTCCCAGCTCAGGCCGGGGGCGCCGGACTCCTTGGCGGTCGAGCCCTCCCAGCGCATCTCGCCGCCGACCTGGCCGCTGGCCAGGTAGATGGTGAACGGCAGGCCGCGCTCCCGGAGCAGCGGCCAGGCGTTCTCGTACACGTCGGCGAAGCCGTCGTCGAAGGTCAGCACGGTGCTCGGGGTCCGGCGGCCGGCCTCCAGCCGGTCGGTGGCCTCGTCCAGGCCGACCACCCGGCCGGGTGGCAGCTCGGCCAGCAGGTCCATCTGGGCGGTGAAGTCGGCGGTGGTGACGTCGAGTTCGTCGGCGGAGCCGCCGCCGACCCGGTGGTAGATCAGTACCGTGGCACCCTCGCCGGGGACCCCCCCGGCCACCCGTGCCAACTGCTGCTTGACCCTGCCCCGGATGTCTCCGGACACAGCGGTGCCAGCCATCCTTCCCCCCTCTGCGATGCCCTCCCCGGCACCGCAAGTGGTCCAGCGCACGGCGGCAGTTGCCGACCGGGCGGGACCCAGACTAGGGGGATGTGTGGGGCTGATGCCCGGAAGTTGTGAAAGAAGCGCGCAGATAGGCCGAAAATCGGCCGGTCCGATCAGCTCGATGCCGGACCGGACCGGATCTGACCGGCGCATTCACCCCGCGTACGCCGGGGCGAAGGGTGATCGGGGGGACCTACAGAGCGGTCCGCTCGCCCCGGCGGAGCACCGCGAAGGCGATCCGGCCGAGCAGCAGCACGCCCGCCGCCAGGCAGCCGGCCACCGCCATCGCCCAGGCGGGGCCGTCGCTCTCCGGGACCAGCACGGCGGTGAGGATGCCCATCGCGATGCAGGCCGCGCCGACCACGGTCAGCAGCACCTGGTGCCGGTGCAGGGCCGCGCCGGCCCAGATCCGGGCCGCGGGCTTCCCACCATGATCACGTTGCGTCTCTCCCATGCCACCCACGGTATACCCGTCGCCCGCTCCGTGACGGCCGCCGGGCCCCGGCCCGGCGCACCCTACCGCGCCCGCCCCGAGCCCCCTGCGCGCTCCCGCGAAATCTCGCCGAAACGCCGTACAACCATCGGTGCCCCCGAGTGGTCTCCACTACATTGAGCGATCCGGATCGAGCTCGGCCGCCGGTCGGGACGGTGCCCACACACCGCCCGCCGGCCGCCCGGGCCCAGCAGAGCCAGCAGCAATCGAGAGCAGCGAACCAGGCCGTCCGCGGAGCGGGTTGGGAGTCCCCGCCGTGGTCGACCGAGCCGAGGGCGGCGCCGCCGCGCCCCGGGACCGGAGGGCGGTCAGGGCCCCCCGGTGGTACCACCACGCCGCACCGGCGACCGAGGGGGGCCCAGTGCCGCAGTCCGAAGCCACCACACTCAGCAGTACCGTCAGCAGCCGGCCGGCGAAGGCCGGCGCCAGGACGGCCACGGCCGACGACGCCGGACCGGAGCCCGACCGCGGCGGCTGGCTGCGGTTCTCGCCCGCCCAGCCGCTGTTCCGCGCCCGGGCCGCCCAGCGGCTCGCGGTGCTCGCCTACCACGGGGTGACCGATCCCCGGTCGTTCGGCGCCCAGCTCGACCGGCTCCGGCGGCTGGCCACCCCGGTCTCGGTCGACGACGTCGACCAGGCGATCGCCGAGGGGAAGCCGCTGCCGCCGCGCTCGGTGCTGATCACCTTCGACGACGCCGACCGCTCGGTGCTCACCCACGCGCTGCCGGAGCTGACGGCCCGGGGGATTCCGGCCGCCGCCTTCGTGATCTCCGAGCTGATCGGCACCGACCGCCCGTTCTGGTGGCACGAGGCGGCGTTCCTGGCCCGGCACGGCGGTCAGGCCCGCTCGCTGCGCAGCCACGTCCGCCCGGAGCAGCTGCTGGCCCGGTTGAAGGCGCTGCCGGACCCGGACCGCCGCCGCAGCCTGCACGAGCTGCGGGTCAGCGCCCGCCGCCGCCCGCCGGGGCAGGACCAGCTCTCCCCCGAGGACCTGCGGGCCCTCCAGGACGGCAACGTCGCGATCGGCAACCACACGCTCGGCCATCCCTGCCTGGCCCGCTGCGACGACTCCACCGTGCAGACCGAGATCACCGGGGCGCACCAGGCGCTCACCCGCTGGCTCGGCGAGCCGCCGACCGCGTTCGCCTACCCGAACGGCGGCTACGACCCGCGCGCCGACACCCTGCTGCGCCAGCTCGGCTACCGGCTCGGCTTCCTGTCCGACCACCGGCTCGGCCCGCGGCTGCCCGTCCACCCACTCCGGATCAGCCGGCTGCAGGTCGACTCCACCACCAGCACCCGGCGCTTCGACACCATCCTGTCCGGCCTGGAGCCCGCCGTTCAGCGCTGGCGCAAGAGCCCGACCGTCACGGAGTGACGCCGGGTCGGCTCCCGGGGCAGGTCACCGGGAGCCGACCCGGCGTCAGGCCGCCGCGCGCCGGGAGCGGAGGTTCCGGACCTGACGGTGCAGCCGCTGGACGGCGACGAACCGCTCCATCCGGTTGGCCAGCGTCAGCCGGTACTTGAGCCGCAGCTGGGCGGGCAGCCCGTCGATCCGCTCCACGCCGATCGCCCGGAGCAGCCGGCTGACGTGCTCCTGGTAGGCCGCCCGGTAGCCCCGGTCGCCGTCCGGCACCGACCAGAAGAACATCGGGAGCTCCTCGACCAGCGTGTTGTGGTCGTAGGACCGCAGGTACTCGGCGAACTCCGGCTCGGGCCTGGCCAGCAGCCACTCCCGGACCAGCTCGATCGAGCGGACCCGGTCGATCACGCCCCGGGGATCGGTCTTCACCTGGGTGATCGACAGGTCGCCGCTCTCCCGGACCCGCCAGTGGTAGATCGGCTCGGAGAGCACGTCCACACTCTTCGCCAGGTAGTGCAGCGGGACGCTGACCGGGGCGTCCTCGTACAGGATGCCCTCGGGGTAGAGCACGCCGGCCGCGTCGAAGAACGAGCGGCGGTAGACCTTGTTCCACGCCGTCCGGTCGGTCACCAGGCTGGGCACCTCGCGCACGTGGGTGCTCAGCCTGGTCTCGGCGAACGGCCTGCGGTGGCCGTGCGAGGGGAACAGCCCGGCCACCCGCAGCCGCAGCGCGTTGCCCGCCACGAAGTCCGAACCGGACTCGTCCAGGGTCGAGACCATCAGCTGGTAGGCGCCGGTCGGCAGGGTGTCGTCACTGTCCACGAAGGTCAGGAACTCGGTGCCCGGGGCGAGATGCCGCCAGCCGGTGTTGCGGGCCGCGCCGAGGCCCTTGTTCTCCTGCCGGACCAGCCGGAAGCGCGGGTCCCCTGCGGCGAACGCCTCGGCTATCGCCGCGCTGCCGTCGGTCGAGCCGTCGTCGACCAGCACACACTCGAAGTCCTCGAAGGACTGCGCGGCTATCGACTCCAGGCACTCCTGGAGGTAACGCTCGACGTTGTAGATCGGGACGACGACGGAGAGTCGGGGCGACATCGGCTCCGTGGGCCTTTCGGTCGGTGGTGGCGACCGTCCTGCGACCGGTCATCGACCTCTTGGTATACACGTAACCCCTCCCCGCTGACCAGCAGCGGCCGGACCGCGTCCGAACGGCCGGGGCCCGGGGCCGGAGCGGCCGGACGGTCGGGGACAATGGACCCGTCCAGGGCGCCGGAGGAAGCACGGCACCCGTCCGTGCCGGGAGTCCCCACGTGGTGTCCGAGAACCTCGAGCTGCTGTCCGACTGCGCGAACTGCTTCGGCCTGTGCTGCGTGGCCCTGCCGTTCGCGCGGTCGGCCGACTTCGCGGTCACCAAGGCGGCGGGCACGCCGTGCAAGAACCTGCGGACCGACTTCCGCTGCGGCATCCACGCCGAGCTGCGGACCACCGGCTTCACCGGGTGCACGGTCTTCGACTGCTTCGGCGCCGGGCAGAAGGTGTCCCAGATCACCTTCGAGGGACGCAGCTGGCGGGAGGCGCCCGAGACCGCCGGGGCGATGTACGAGGTGTTCCCGGTGATGCGGCAGCTGCACGAGCTGCTGTACTACCTGACCGAGGCGGGCACCCTGCGGGCCGCGAAGTCCGTGCACGGGCAGCTGCGCGCGGCGCTGGAGCGGATCGAGGCGCTGACCCGGGGCACCGCCGCCGAGCTGCTCGCGGCGGACGTGCCGACGATCCGTCAGGAGGTCGGCGAGCTGCTGCTGCGGGCCAGCGAACTGGTCCGGGCCGGGGTGCCGGGCAAGAAGCGCAACCACCGGGGCGCCGACCTGATGGGCGCCCGGCTGGCCGGGGCGAACCTGCGCGGGGCCAACCTGCGCGGGGCGTACCTGATCGCGGCCGACCTCAAGCGGGCCGACCTGCGCGAGGCCGACCTGATCGGCGTGGACTTCCGGGACGCCGACCTGACCGGGGCCGACCTGACCGGGGCGCTCTTCCTGACCCAGGCCCAGCTCAACGCGGCGCGCGGGGACGCGAGCACCCGGCTGCCGTCCGGGCTGCGGAAGCCCGGTCACTGGTAACGGTCAGCGCACCGGCGCGGGCTCGGCCAGCAGCCGGCCCTCGGCGTACCGCAGGACGGCGGGCGGCAGGCGGCCGACCCGGCCGCTGAGCAGCACCGTGACGGTGCCGCCGCCGGCGGGCCGGTCGGTGCCGATCCGGCGCAGCGCCTGGGCGGCGACCGCGTCGGCCGAGCCGTGGCAGACCGGCAGCGGACCGCCCGGGGCGGCCACGGCCTCCCGGATCTGCTCCGCCAGCAGTTCGTAGTGGGTGCAGCCGAGCACGATCGCGTCCGTCCGGGCGGGCGTCCGCGCGGCGGCGTCGGCCACCGCGGCGGCGATCGCCTCCCGGTCGGCCCGCTCCACCGCATCGGCCAGCCCGGGGCAGGCCACCTCGGTGACGGTGGCTCCGCCGCCGAACTCCCGGATCAGCTGCTGCTGGTAGGGGCTCCCGGTGGTCGCCGGAGTGGCCCAGATCGCCACCCGGGCCCCGGCCGCCGCCGCAGGCTTGATCGCCGGGACGGTCCCGATCACCGGCAGGCCGGGCTCCAGCTCGGCCCGGACCACCTCCAGCGCGTGCACCGAGGCGGTGTTGCAGGCGATCACCAGCGCATCCGGCTCCAGCTCGGCGGCGGCCCGGGCACAGGCAAGCGCGTGCGCGGCGATGTCCTCGGACGTACGCGGCCCCCAGGGCATCCCGTCGGGGTCGGACGAGAGCACCAGGTCCAGGTCGGGGCGGCGGCGGCGCAGGGCCGCGGCGGCCGCGAGCAGTCCGAGTCCGGAGTCCACCAGTGCGATCTTCACGGTTCACGACTCTACTGGAGCCGCCCCCAGGAGGCGGGACCGCGCTGCCGGCTCCACCATCTAGGGTCAGGGGCTCGGGGCCCTGCTGATGTGCGGCTCCGCCACGTGGGCGACGCCGATCTTTATGCAAGCGCTCGGGCATCTACGGTCAGGGGCTCGGGGCTCTGCTGTTGTGCGGCTCCGCCGCGTGGGCGACGCCGATCTTTATGCAAGCGCTCGGGCATCTACGGTCAGGGGCTCGGGGCTCTGCTGTTGTGCGGCTCCGCCGCGTGGGCGACGCCGATCTTTATGCAAGCGCTCGGGCATCTACGGTCAGGGGCTCGGGGAACGGCGCCCGGTCAGAACCATAGGTTCTGCCCGGGCCAGGTGAGGCGATCTTCGCTCTCCCAGGAAGGGCAGTAGCCCTGACCTGGAGGACGCCCCGTGACTGCCACCCTGACTGAGACCGCCGTACGTGCCGACCGTGACACCTTGCTGGGCCTTGGCTTCACCCCCGAGCAGCTCGCCGACCTTGGCCTGTGGGAGGTGACAGCAGGCACGCCGGACGAACTCCGGGAGGGGTACGTCCGGCGTAGCCGGAAGCAAGACGATCTGACCAACCTCCGGAGTCACGTCCGGGACCTGGCGTTCTGGGCCAGGAAAGAGGGCGTGACGCTGCGCCACATCTGGTTCGAGCAGAAGTCGGCCAGTAAGTCCTGGGTCCGGCGTACGGAGTTCGACGGTGCCTGTGATGCGGTGCTGACGGGGATCTCCAAGGGCCTGGCCGTGTGGAAGACGGACCGGTTGTCCCGGGAGGGGATGGGCAAGGTTGGTGTCCTGCTGGACGAGTTCGACAAGCGCGGGGCTTCCCTGGTCAGCGTGTCCGAGGGTTTGGACAGTCGGAAGGGTGGGCGCCTGCTGTTTGCCATCTTGTCCGAGCGGGCGCGGGAGGAGGCTGCGGAGATCGCGTTCCGGGTCACCAACGGGATCAACGCGCACAAGGAGGAGGGGTGCTTCACCGGTGGCAACGCCCCCTACGGGCTGCGGGCCACGGGCAAGAAGGGTGCGATGCGGGTGGAGCCGGACCCGGTGGAGTACGGGCCGTCGCGGCGCATCGCCGTCCTGCTGCGGGAGAACAGGCGGCCGAAGGAGATCGTGGCCGTGATGACCGCTGACGGGGCCGTGCGGCGCAACGGGAAGCCGTGGACGGAGCGGGCGATTGTGGAGCTGTGCCATTCCCCGTACTGGGCCGGGCTGGTCCCGGAGTCACGCCCGGTTCTGGACGAGCACGGGCAGCCGACGGGGAAGTGGGACCGGCCCGGCGTCCTGATGGGTCCGGACGGGCTGCCGGTCACGTGTGGCGAGGGCGTCGTGACGTACTCGGAGTGGGTGACGATCCAGGGGAACCTGTCCGCCCGCTCTACGGGCAAGCCCCGGGCCAATGGGCGGGGGCGCGGGCACCGTCAGCGCGTTGCCCTGCTGCCCCTGATCCTGCGGTGCCCGCACTGTGGCGGACCCGCCAGGAGTGCAGGCGTGACCCTGACCTGCCGCGCCCGTGCGGAGCAGGGCCCGGCCGCCTGTGCCGGGTTCACTACCACGTCCGCCCGGCTGGAGGCTGCGGTGGAGGTGCTGTGGATCAACCACGTCAAGTCCCTGCCGCCGGGGTCCGCGACGGTCCAGGCGATCGGCCGCCGTTGGCTGGGGTTCATGAACCCGGAGCAGACCGCGCAGCGGGACAAGCTGCGCTCCGCCCTCCAGCAGGCCGGGGAACGGCGCACCCAACTCGATGACCGGTACTACCTCAAGGGGATGCCGGAACGGGCGTACGAGCGGCTGGCGGAAGCCCTCGACCTCCAGATCACCACCCTTACCGCACAGTTGTCCGCCCTGTCCGGCGAAGACGACCTGGCGCCGCTGGGTGACGGGGAGACGTTGGCGGAGCTGTGGGTGTCCCAGGACGTGGATGGGCGCCGCGCCCTTCTCCAGGCCGCCCTGGGCCACCTGACGGTCCGTCCGGCAGCACGGCCCGGGGACCGCACGCCGATCGAGGATCGCATCGTCCCAACGTGGATTGACGACCCGCAGCCCGGGGTGCGGGCGCTGGCCGTACAGGCCGCACAGCGGACCCAGCAGCGCAAGACCAAGGGCAGCGCCGCACTCACGCTGACACCGGCCGCCTGACGGCCCGTAGGGACCACGACGGCCCGTCACTGGGATCATCCCCGGTGGCGGGCCGTCCGCATGCCCGTGGGCCCCTGGGCCCGAAAACCTGTGGTCCCTGCGCAGGCCGTGCCACAGAATCAAGACCACGACCACCCGTAGCTCAGATGCCAGAGCACCGTCCAACAAGGCGGGGGACGCCGGTTCAAGTCCGGCCGGGTGGTTCGCACGGGTGGGCTCGATGGGCAGAGCAGCCGTCTCCAAAGCGGAAGGCTGGGGGTTCGAGTCCCTCCGCCCGTGCCAAGCCCGTCACTGTGGATCAATCCCGGTGGCGGGCAGTTTGCATGTCCGCACTAACTACCTTATGTAGTCATAGATTTACACAGAGTCCCGGCTAGTACTGCGATGGCTAGCGGCACACGGATACCTACATGTCAGGCAGCCCTCCGGCAGGGCATTTGACCTGCGGAAATGTAGGAATGTAGGAACTGTAGGCGTTTCAGACAACACCCCATACGCATATAGGGCTCTACCGGGAAGTGCCTCCGTTCCTGCATTCCTACATGGACGGCTCCGGCGTCCCGCCGCTCTACCTGTGCACCCCATAGACATGTGAGAGCGGGATTCCCGCGCATCCCAACCGGGCCTGGCGGTCCGAGGCCCCACTCTCCTAGCCCGTGTGTACTTCCGGGCGCCCAGGGTCCGTCGGCTAACCGGCAAGGCCGCCCCCGTCCGGGGGAAGCGCAGGTTCGATCCCTGCCGGACCCCCTGGTCCCAACCCGCCGGCTCGGGACCTTCCGCCCGCCTGGCAGCGGCGATCCGAGGCTGGCAAAAGAAACTGAGCGGCTCGGCTCAGCGTTGCTTTCCGGGTCGCTCAGCTCTTGCTCGCCCTCCGAGACCGACGCAACCGCTAGACGCTCGAAGGGTGCTCCCATCGTGTTGGCCTTCACGGCCACCGAGGGACGGTACCGAAACGGGCCGCTCGACGCACTCGCCACCAAACCTGGTTGTGGGCGCAGATACAGCCAAAGCGGTCTCGCACAGCCCGGCAAATCAATCTTCCGCCGTGCCCCAGCCAGGGGCAACACCTGCCCAATCCCGGGCGGGCAACGGATACCAATTTCGTACCCGAGGGGGCCCGTGACCGAGAGCACGACTGTTGACCGCTACGGCCCCGCGCCGGGGATCACCCCGTTCAGCGTTCTCCGCAGCGACATGGGGCCGTGGGTCAAGCGGCGCCGCATGTGGCGGGAGCTGGGCGTCGGGGCCGATGAGGGCCGGGAGCATCTGAACACGATCGGCCTCGACGACAACTTCGGTGGCAAGGGCTTCAAGGCCGGTGCCTCCGTCTTCGATCCCGTCCTGGCCGAGGCGTCCTACCACTGGTTCTGTCCACCCGCAGGGCGCATCCTCGACCCGTTCGCGGGTGGTGCCGTCCGTGGCCTCGTCGCCGGGAACGGCGGCTACCGCTACACCGGCGTTGACCTGAGTCCCGGTCAGGTTGCCCTCAACCGGGACACCGCTGATGACTGGCACGCCCGACAGCTCCTCACCACACACCCGCACTGGGTAGTTGGTGACGCCAGGGACGCCCTGGCCGATGTGCCGGACGGCAGTGCCGACTACGTGTTCACCTGCCCGCCGTACCACTCCCTGGAGCGGTACTCGGAGGACCCGGCGGACCTGTCCAACATGACCTGGGACGCCTTCACCGAGGCGTACAGCAAGGTGATCCGGGAGTCCGTCCGGTGCCTGGCCAACGACAGGTTCACCACCTGGGTCGTCGGTGAGGTCCGGGGCAGCACCGGCCGCCTACGTGGCCTCGTCCCCCTGACCATCGCCGCCCATGAGGCCGCCGGGGCCCGGCTGTACAACGACGCGATCCTGCTGAACAGCCTTGGTACAGCGCCGATGCGGCTGCCGAACCAGTGGCGGGCGAGCCGGAAGATCGGCCGCGTCCACCAGTACGTCCTGACCTTCGTGAAGGGCGACCCCAAGGCGGCTACCCGGGTGATCGATGGAGGCGAGGCGTAGTGCGCCGTACCTGCCTTGACTGCCCGGCCCGTGCTGTCCGCCGTGGCCGGTGCTCCAAGCACCACGCGATCTACGTGAACCGCCGCACAGCGGTGGACCGTTCACAGCGGTGGCGGGCCGTGGCCATGGGTCATGACGCTGCCGCTACCGTGCGGCGTTCTCTCCGGGCCGCCGGCTCCGGGACCTGCGTGGCCTGCACGGTGGACTACCTGCCGTCCGCTCTGGAGGTGGACCACATCCAGCCCCTGTCGAAGGGCGGGACGGACACGGCGGACAACGTCCAGTTGCTCTGCAAGGGCTGCCATCGGGCGAAGACCCGGCGGGACCTGGGGCACGAGACGCCGCCGTTCTAGCCACCTTTTGAAGGACGGTCCTCAAGGACCTCTCTGGCCTTCTTCATGGTTCGCGGATGGCGAAAAAGCGCACTCTCAAAAAATCGGGCCGAAGGGATCACAAGAATTCCAGCTAGCCCGATCAATGCCATGCATATGACAAATCCATTACTATTCAAGAATGATGAATTTGTGCGTAGTCCTGGACTTTCAGTCAGCGTCATTAGGCATGCCATTTCAGCCAGGAGAACGAAGGGCACATAGCCATAGACGGCCATCCCAAGCCCTCGAAGAAGTGTCGCCTCGCGCGATGTTCTAATGATTAGCCTCCCCGCTTCCGAGCTGCGCGCATACCTAACATTGACCCTCTTCGACTCCTTCACAAGGGCCGACACGAAAGATCCTTGGCTCCGCAAATCCGAAAGAGCCCTCCGGATCTGAACTGCTAACGCAAGGCTCAGTGCGGGGATGATCACCGAGCACTGTTTGGCTAGATCAGTACTAATGGCCATATGCCCAATTGTCCGCGCTGCGCGCTCTAGCTGCCTGTCGGGAGTTGCCCCTGCCCTGGTCTACAAGCAACCGCCGGGCGGAGCTTCCACCGAACTGGCGGGCCCTCCGCCGCACTGTCCTGACACGTGATCAGTACTGCTGTGTGGCTGTCCTGGTGGACGCCGGGCGGTGCACGGAGGTGGCAACGGACGTGGACCACATCGTCCCCGGCAGTGACCACAGCCTGACCAACCTCCAGGCGTTGTGTCGTTGGCACCACCGGCGGAAGACAGCAGCGGAAGCGACAGCAGCACGTGCCCTGGTTCCACGGCCCACCCGGGTCCGGCCGGTGGACCGCCACCCGGGCGAGTTGGCCTGACACGCGACCGCGGTCGCATACCTATGCTCGGCCCGCTGCATGGTCATGTTCGCTGCGCTGCTGAACGGCCTCCCAGGGGTAGGGGGTGACCCCCTTGGGCCCTTCCCCGGCCCCCGCAGGCGTATAGCACCTCGCCATCTGTACGGGTTCCAGGGCCGCGAACCAGGGACCCAGCCCGCCGGCTCGCCCGCTGCATACCCATGCTCCGACCGATTGGGGGTGCCCATGCCCGGACCCGTACCGAAGCGGTCCGCCCACCGCCGCAGGCGCAACAAGGACGAAGGCCCGCCGCTGGTCACCGCCCAGGCCGGACACGCCCCGCCGGTGCCCGAGCCCAACGCCGACTGGCACCCCGTCGCCGAGCAGTGGTTCAGCTCCCTGCGGGAGTCCGGACAGGCCCAGTTCTACGAGGCATCCGACTGGGCCGTTGCCGTCTACATCGCCGAGGCGATGAGCCGGAACCTCAACCAGGGCGCCCGGTTCTCCGCCCAGTTGTTCCAGAGCGTGCTGTCCGGCATGACCGACCTACTGACCACCGAGGGTGCCCGGCGACGGGCCCGCGTGGAGCTGGAGCGCCTGGGCGACGGCGAGGACCCCGACGAAGTCGCCCACCTGGTGCTGATGGAGCACTACCGCCAGGCCGCCGACGCCGCCGAGAGCGGGTAGCGGATACCAATTTCGTACCCGAGGGGGTGGTTGGCTGACCGAGCTGTCCCCCGTCCGGACCTGGCCGGACAGCATCCCGCCCCGGAACCGCACCCTCGGCTGGGCCATCCTCAACTGGACCGGCCACTACCTGCTCCAGCCCGATGGCCCGAGAGCGGGCGAGAAGTTCAAGTTCACCGCCGAGCAGACCCGCATCGTTTTGCGCTGGTACGAGATCGACGCCGATGGAGCGTTCGTTCACCGGCAGGGCACCGTCCGCCGCCTCAAGGGCTGGGGCAAGGACCCGTTCGCGGCTGCTCTCGCTGCCGTTGAGTTCGTCGGTCCGTGCCGCTTCGGCGGCTGGCGTCCGGACGGCACTCCGTTGGTGGTGCCGCACTCCGCGCCCTGGGTCCAGGTCGCCGCCGTCTCCAAGGACCAGACCCGCAACACGATGCGGCTGTTCCCGGCGATGCTGTCGGCCCGGTTGATCAGTGAGTACGGCGTCGACCTGGGCAAAGAGGTGATCTACTCCCGCGCCGGTGGCGTGATGGAGGCGGTCACATCCTCGCCTCGTTCACTGGAGGGTGGCCGCGCCACCTTCGTGATCTTGAACGAAACCCACCACTGGATCGCCGCGAACCAGGGCCACGAGATGGCGATGACCATCGCGGGCAACGTCGGCAAGTCCCGTGGTGGTGGCGCCCGGACGCTGGAGATCACCAACGCCCCGCAGCCGGGCGAGGACTCGGTGGCCGAACAGACCTGGCACGCCTGGTCGAAGGTCGCCGAGGGCAAGGCCCGATCGTCCGGTCTCTACTACGACTCAGTGGAGTCCCCGCCCGTAGACATGTCCGACCCGGACCAGCTCCGGGCCGGGATCATCGCCGCCCGGGGTGACTCGGACTGGCTGGACGTCGCCTGGATCATCTCCACGATCTACAGCGGCCACATGCCGCGCTCGCGCAGCCAGCGCATGTTCCTGAACCAACTGGTGACCGCCGAAGACCAGTTGATCGCCCCAGAGGACTGGGACCGCCTGGCCGCCGATGAGGGCCTGGCCCCGGGTGACGAGATCACCCTCGGGTTCGACGGGGGCAAGAGCGACGACGCCACCGCCCTGTGCGCCGTCCGCGTTCGGGACCGCCTGATCATGCCCCTGGGCATCTGGGAGGCCCCCGACGGCCCGGCCGGTGACGGCTGGGAGGTGGACCGCCAGGCCGTTGACGGCGTAGTCCGCAACGCCCTCGCCGTCTACCGGGTTTCGGCGTTCTTCGCCGACGTGGCGCTGTGGGAGTCCTACATCGACACCTGGTCGGAGGACTACCGCGAGCAGTTGCTCATCAAGGCATCGCCCCGCTCGGCTGTTGGCCGGGACATGCGCGGCGGCCTCGCCGAGCTGACGGCCGCGAACGAGCGGCTGTTGTCCGCTCTGGAGAACGGCACCGTCCGCCACGGGCCCGCCGGCTCGCCGCTGGCGGCCACCCTGCGCCGCCACGTGCTGAACGCCAGGCGCAGGCCAAACCGGTACGGACTGTCGTTCGGCAAGTCCTCCCGGGAGTCCTCCCGGAAGGTCGACGGGTACGCCGCCGTGCTGCTGGCCGATCTGGCCCGGCACAGGCTGCTGGAGTCCGGCAAGACCCACAAGCCCGAACGTTCGGGCGCCGTGTACTTCTTCTGAGAGACAGGGGCCCACCTGACCAACGCTACCCAGGTTGCCCCGGAGGCAGCCGCCGAGACCGGGCTCGCCGCCCTGCGTACTGACCTGGTGCGGTTCGACCGCATCGACCGGTACCTACGGGGGGACCACGACGGCCCCTACCTCCCGCGTACGGCCACCGAGGAGTACAAGCTCCTGGCCAAGCGTGCCATCTCCAACTGGCTGCCCCTGGTGGTCAAGACGACCGCGCAGACCATGGCGGTGGAGGGCTTCCGGCGCACGGACACGGCCCCCGACACGGCACCGGCGGAGTGGCAGGCGTGGCAGGCCAACCGCCTGGACGGCCGCCAGGCCGCCATCCACCGCAGCGCCCTGACCTACGGCCAGTGCTTCGTCACCGTGCTGGAGGACCCGGCCCTACCCGGCCAGGCCCGTATCCGGGCGGTGTCGCCGCGCCGCATGATCGCCTTCTACGACGACCCTGAGGCGGACGCACTGCCCATGTGGGCCCTGCGAGTTGACGCCGTTCCGGCCAGCTCCGACCAGGCCGCGCACGGGTGGTTCTACGACGCCTCCGGCGTCACCGAACTGAGCATCGGCGGCAAGGAGGGCACGAAGGCCCTGAGCTTCACCGCCCACAACCTGGGCGTCTGCCCCGTGGTGCGCTTCGCCCCGGAGATCGACCTTGAGGGCCGGGTCCTGGGCGTGATCGAACCAGTGATCACCCTCCAGGACAGGCTGAATCAGGGCGTGTTCGACCAGCTCGTCGTGCAGACCTTCGGCGCGTTCAAGGTGCGCACCATCTCGGGCCTGGCCCCGGAGCTGGTACGGGACCCCGAGACGGGCGAGCCGGTCCTAGACAACGCCACGGGCAAGCCGCGCGTCGTCCCGATCCAGGCGGACGCCAGCCGGTTCCTGGTGGCACCCGACCCCGATACCCGGTTCGGCCAGCTCGACGAGACCCCGATGACGGGCTACCTCGAAGCGGTGGAGGCGGGGGTGCGCAGCCTGGCTGCCGTCTCCCAGATTCCCGGGCACCACCTGCTGGCCACACTGCTGGCCAACATGAGCGCGGAGGGCCTGAAGGCAGCCGAGGCCGGGATGTTCCGCGCGATCGAGGAGTTCAAGAAGACCTTTGGCGAGTCCTGGGAGACGGTCCTCGGCCTGTGTGCCCAGATCGCCGGAGCGGCGCCCGATCCGGCCGCCCAGGTGGTGTGGCGTGACGCGGAGTCCCGGTCGCTGTCCCAGACCGTTGACGCGCTCGGCAAGGCCGCACAGATGCTCAACGTTCCACCGCGCGCCCTGTGGCGCCTTATCCCCGGTGTCAGTGCGACTGACGTGGAGGAGTGGGCCCAGACGGCTGCGGAGGACGACCCGGCCACCCGCCTGGCCGACTCCCTGTCCAAGGCAGCCGCGTGAGCGCAGCCGTCCTGCGGCTGGTGGAGCAGCACCGCCGGGCACAGGCCCGGATCGGTGCCGCCGTCGCCGCCGAGTCGCTGGCCGCCTGGTCAGCTGTCCGTCCCAACTCCCTGGCCGTCACCGGCGCTACGTGGCTCGCCACGGTCATGGCGGTGGTGCGGCGGGAGCGGGAGCGGTCCCGGGACGTGGCAGCGGCGTACTACCGGCTGCACCGGGCCCTGGCCACCGGCACCACCGTGCCGCCCCGCCACGGCGGGTACGCCGCCGACTCGGTCTCGCTGGCCGACCTGCGGGCCGATTGGGCCCGGATCTCGGGCCTTGACGACGACACCGAAGGAGGTGAAAGCCAGACGGACGCCGTGCAGTTGGAGCTATTCGACTGGCCCCTGCCGGACGACGGCGCACACGAAGCGGCGGCCCGCACCTCCCTGGCGGTCACCGGCCCTGTACGGGCCAAGCAGGCCGCCGACCGGCTGACCGCAGACCTGAACGCCGGACGCCTCGACGGGCCCGGATACGTCGCAGCCCTGGATGACGCCACCGCCCGCGCCGGGATCACCGCCGCCGGTAGCGCCGACCGGGAGGTACTGCGCGGCGGGCGGGACCTGCTCGCCCAGACCACCCGCCGTGACCGCCGGGTCCTGGGCTGGGCCCGCGTCCCGGACGAGGACCCGTGCTCCTGGTGCGCGATGCTCGCCAGCCGTGGCGCCGTCTACAAGTCCAGGGACGCTGCCGTTCTGCGCAACTCCGCCGACGGTCTGCCGGACGATCCGGAGGACCTGGAGAAGTACCACCCGATGTGCCACTGCCAGATCCGCCCGGTCTACAGCCGCACCGACCAGGTCTCGCCGGACTCCGAGCGGTACCGCCAGGAGTGGCGCACCGTCACCAAGGGCCTGAGCGGTCCCGCCGCGCTGTCCGCGTGGCGCAAGCACATCTCATCCCAGCGGCGCTGACCGCACACCGACCACCCTGGAGGACGCACCACTTGGCAGACGAGCAGACCACCCCGGACCCGGCCGCGCAGACGGACCAGGGCCCGGATGAGACGACCGCGGTCGCCCCCGCCGGCCCGGCGGACGACGGCGAGCGGGACGAGGCCGCGCTACCGGCCTGGGCCCGCACCGAGCTGGAGACCGCCCGCGCCAGCGCCGCCAAGCTCACCGAGGTACAGGCCGCGCTGACGGCCGCGAAGACCCCGGAGGAGTACGAGGCGGCCACCGCCCGGATCACCGCCCTTGAGGGCGAGCTGCACCGCGAGCGCCTGGGCCGGACCTACAACCTGCCCGCCGTGTTCGCCGACCTGATCACCGGTGCGGACGAGGACGAGCGGGAGGCACACGCCAAGGACCTCGCGAAGGCATTCCACACCCGCACCACCACCCTGGGCACCGGCGGGCTGACCCCCGGCACGCCGTCCACCCCGACCGACCCGGTCGCCCTGGCCGCGCTGGTCACCCGCTCCCGCGCCTGACCGGATACCAAATTCGTACCCGCTGACAGAAAGCTGACTACCTGAGCAACGCATTTCTCAAGGCCGAGACCATCGCGGCCACCGCGCTCGGCCTCCTTGAGCGGGACCTGATCCTCGCCAACCTGGTCTGGACGTCTGGTGGTTTCGACTTCACCGGCGCTAAGGGCGACACGGTGACCATCCGGGTTCCGGCCCGCCTGGACGCTCGCGAGCAGGACTGGCGAGCGGCCAACCCCGCCGACATCGTCCTTGATTCCCTCACCGAGGAAGGCGTCAACGTCTCCCTCAACAAGGACATCTACTCGGCCGTCCAGATCACGGACGAGGAACTGACCCTGGATATCAAGGACTTCGGGGCCCAGATCCTCTCTCCGCAGGTCGGCGCCGTCGCCCGCGCGATCGACAACGGCGTTGCGTCCCTCATCGAGGGTGCCACCTACAACACCACCGTCACCCTCGACGGCAAGGACCCGTGGTCGGGCATCGTCGACGCCCGTGGTGCGCTGAACAAGCAGAACGTTCCCTTCCAGGGCCGCACCCTGCTGGTCGGCTCCGACGTGGAAACCAGCCTGCTCAAGTCCGAGCGGATCAGCAAGGTGGACCAGTCCGGTTCCGACTCCGCGCTCAAGGACGCCACCCTCGGCAACCTGGCCGGGTTCAAGGTCGTCACCTCCACCGTCATCGCCCCGGGGACCGCGTACGCCTTCGTGCCGTCCGCGTTCGTCCTGTCCACCCGTGCCCCGGCCATCCCCGGCGGGGTCGCCTTCGGCGCCTCGCAGTCCTTCAACGGCCTGTCCATGCGGTGGATCAAGGACTACGACTCCGCGAAGCTCCGTGACCGGTCCGTGGTGAACATCTACGCCGGGTACAACGTGATGACCGACCGGCTGAACGGCACCGGGGCCCGCAAGCTCCTGCGCGCGGTCAAGCTCACCCTCCCCGCCACGCCGTAAGGAGGCTGAGCAACGACCGAGTCACTGGCGACAGTTGACCAGCTGGCGGCGCGGCTCGGCTACACCCCCGACGGCCCGGACCTGGCCCAGGCGGAGGCTGCCCTCGCGGACGCCTCCGCCACGGTCCGGGCCTACGGCCTGCCCTGGCCCGACCCGGCCACCGCCCCCGACGTGGCGCGCTCGGTGGTCCTCGCAGCCGCAGAGCGCCGGGTGCGCAGCCCCGAGGGCTACCGGATGGAAATGCAGGGCTCGTACTCCTACCAGCTCCCCGCGTCCGCCCCGGTGGGTGTGGACCTGACGCCGGGTGAGGCCCGGCTGATCCGCTCGGCCGCCGGCTCGACCGGCCTGTTCTCCGTGCCCATCGCCGGGATCGGCGGCAGCCTGTGAGCATGCTCGACCGGGGCCGCGACCGCGTGCTGGTCTACCCGCTGCGGGACGTGGACGACGGGTACGGCGGCACCCAGCCGGGAGTTGCCGCACCCGTCACCGTCTGGGCGACCGTCCGCCCGGCAACGACTGCAGAATCCCCCGAGGGCGGCTACCTCACCAGCGCGGACCACTGGCTCACCGCCCGCACCCTGCCCGCCGGACCCTGGTCCAGGGTGGAGTGGGACGGCACCGTCTGGACCGTTGTCGGCGACCCGAAGCGTTTCCGGGGCAGCCGACGCACCGCCTACGCCACCGCACTGATCCGGCCCCGAGGAGGTGACGCACCTGGCGACCGTCAAGCCGAACACTAACTCCGTCGTCGCCCACCTCCCCGGAGTCCGACGGGAGGTACGAGCCGAACTGGAGCGCCGGGCCGACCTGGTCCGCGCAGCGGTCGCCGCACACGTCCAGACCGGTGACCTGGCCCGCTCCTTGACCGTCGAGGTGTCCGCGCCGGACGCCACCGTGTCCATCGCGGACCCGTCCATTCTGGCGATCAACTACGGCCACATCGCGCCCGACGGCACGCCCGTGGCGGGCCTGCACCTGATCGAGGCGGCCCTGTGATTCCTGTTCTCCCGGACGTCGACGCCCTCGTCACGTCCGCCCTGCGCAAGGGCCTTGCCGGGGCGACGGTGCGGGTCCTGTGGCCCGCCAGCTGGTCCGCCGCGCTGCCCCTGGTGGTGGCCCGCCGCGTGCCCGGCTCCGCCGGCTCGGCCGCAGGCATCGACGCCGCCCTGATCGACGTGCAGTGCGCTGCCGCCACCCGCCGCGAGGCGTCCGCCCTGGCCCGCACCGCCCGCACCGTCCTGCTGGCCGCCTGCCGTGCGCAGTTTCCCGGCCCGGACGGCTATCTCAGCACCGGGCGGGAGATCAGCGGCCCCGCCGAACTGCGCACCGGAACACCGGACCCGGGGCCGGACCTGTTCCGCTTCCAGGCCACCTACCGGGTCACCGCCCGCCCCCATCCACCGACCAACCACCCTGAGGAGTAGGCCCTTTGCCGATTTCCGACACCGCCGTGATCGTCCCGGCAGGCGGCTATCTGTACACCGCCCCGCCGGACGAGCCGAAGCCGACCACCATCACCAACCCCCTGTCCCCGGGCGCCAAGTGGGTCAGCGTCGGCCACACCAGCCTGGACGAGCTGCCGGAGTTCTCCCGCGACGGCGACGACCCGGAGACGAAGGGCAGTTGGCAGAACACCCGCTTGCGGCAGACCAACCCGAGCGTCGCCTACTCCATCAGTTTCAAGTCGATCCAGGCGGACGCCGAGACGTACCGCCTGTACTTCGGCGCGGGCACCGACGCGGTCCAGGCCGATGGTTCGTTCCGCATCCCGGCCAGCCCCGTGCCGCAGGTCCGCTCCGTGCTGCTGATCCTCGTGGACGGCACCCGGTTCCTGCCGCTGTGGCACCCCCGGGTGTCCCTGCTGGGCTCCGACGCCATCTCCATGGCCAGCGATGACTTCGTGTCGTTCCCGATCAAGGGCACGCTCCTGGGCTCCACCCTGATCGGCAACGCGGTCGGCGAGTGGGGCGTCCTGGTCTGACCCGAGCGGATACGAAATTGGTACCCACCCCCACCACCCTGGAGAAGCCCCTGCCCTCTGTCCTGTCCTGCTCCGACCTGCTGGCGGAGGTCGAGCGCGAGTACACCGGCCTCCCGCTGGAAACCCGCGCCGGTACCGCCGTCACCCTGCGCAACCTCCTGCTCCTGCCCGCCGAGGGCCTGGCGTCCGCCCGCGCGGTGCTCGCCGCCATCAGCGACGCCGGAGACGACCTGGCGTCCCTGGAGCCGAAGTTCCGGGACCTGCTGCTGCTGGTCGCCGACCAGCCCAAGACACTGGCCGAGGAGATGGCCGACTGGCCGCTCGGCCTGTTCGTCCGCGTCGTCACCGCCTGGCAGGAGGCCACGCAGCTGGGGGAAGCCTCGGACTCGGAGAGCTGATAGCCGACGGGCACGGCGGGGCACTGCGCGCCGACCTACAGCGGTACTACGGCCTCGACCTGGCCGACCTGTGGCGCGGCACGCTCTCCCCCCGCCGGGCCTGGACGCTCTCCGAGCACCTGCCCGACGGCTCCGCGCTCGGGGCCTCCCTCGCTGGCGGACCCGAGCACCGGGGCTGGACCCTCCAGACCCACTTGCTCGCCCACCTCGTCACCGCCGTGCGCTACGCGGATGCCAACAACGTCCGCGTCAACGGCGGGAAGGTGCGCGACCCGGAGCCGGTGAAGACACCCGGCAGCCACCGCCCGCGCCCCGCCCTGGACCTGGCCAGCCACCCGCTGGCCATCGAACTGAACAGCCCCACGACCACCGGAGGTGAGTGACTGGCCGGTCCCGGTGGCCGTGAGGTAGGGCGCCTGAGCGTCCGCGTCCTGCCCAACACCAGCAACTATCAGACGTCGCTCCAGCGGTACCTGGACCGCATCGAGAGCCGCCTCTCCGTCAAGGTCCGGGCGGTCCTGGACCACGACCAGGCGGAGCGGGACCTCGCCCGCGCTACCCGTTCCCTGCGCTTGCCCGTCCGCCTCACCCTGGCCGACGGCGCGCTGGAGGACCTTCGCGCGCAGCTCCGCCGCATCACCCCGCCCGTCGTCGTCCCGGCTCGCGTCGAAGCAGACGCCAGCCAACTGGACGAGGTCCGCCGGGCGGTGGACGGCCTCGGGCGCCAGTCCGGCCCGGCCAACAGCAAGGTCGGCGCTCTGCTGGGCACCCTCGGCCGGCTCGGCAGCACCCTGTCCGCAGCGGGCACCGTCCCTGGCCTGGCCAGTGCCGGTGCCGGACTCGCGGCGATGGCACCGGCTGCCGCCCTCGCCGTCCCCGCCCTGCTCGCGGTCGCGCTCGCCAACGCCGCCCTGAAACTCGGCCTGAGCGGCGTCTCCGAGGCCCTTGCCGGGGACGCCGACGCGCTGGCCAAGCTGACCCCCGCCGCACGCTCGTTCGTCACCCAGGTCCGGGCGCTCGCACCGGCCTGGGGCGAGGTCCGCAAGTCCGTCCAGTCCACGCTGTTCGAGGGCCTGGACCGGTCGATGACGGCGACCGCCGTGCAGGTTCTCCCTGCCCTGCGTACGGGGCTGACCGGGACCGCGACTGCCCTGAACGCGATGGGGCACGGGGTCCTGGACACAGCCGTCGGCCTCGCCGCCAGCGGCCAGTTCGGCAAGGCCGTCGCCGGAGCGAACGCAAGTCTGACGAACCTCTCCCAGGTCCCCGCGGTCGTCCTCCAGGCCCTGGTGCAGCTCGGGGCCGGTGCCGCACCGGCCTTCGCCCGCGTAACCGCCGGGATCGGCGCGGGAGTTGAAAGTCTGTCCGTCAAGCTGGCCGACGGTCTCAACTCCGGCGGGATGCAGCGCGCGATCGACGGCGCCATTGCCCTGGTGCGCCAACTCATCGGCGTACTCGGCTCGGTGGGCACCATCGCCGCCAACATCCTCGGCCCGGCCGCCTCGGCCGGTGGCGGACTCCTGGCCGTCGTAGCGGGGATCGCCGCGCAGCTTGCCCAGCTCACCGGCACCGCCGAGGCACAGGCCACCCTCAAGGCCCTGTTCGAGACCCTGGCCGCCATCGGCCACGCCGTCTCGGGCGTCCTCGGCGCAGCCCTCAAGGCTGCGCTCCCGCTGCTGATCACGCTGGTCAACACCTTGGCCGGGCCGGTCCAGCAGGCCGTGGCCGTACTCGGTCCTGTCCTGGAGAAGCTGGCCGGGCAGCTCGGCCAGGCCCTCGGTCCGGCCGTGTCCGCGCTGGCCAGCATCCTGGCGACCGGTCTGCTGCCGGTGGCGGTCCAGCTGATCGCCTCCCTGGCGACCGGGCTCGGCCCGGTGCTGATCCTTATCGGCCAGCTTCTGGCCCAGGTCGCCCAGGTCGTCATGGGCGCGCTCCAGCCGATCCTGAACCAGCTCACCACGGGTGCCCTCGATCCGCTGCTGGCCGCCTTCTCCGCCATCGCGGTGGTCCTGGCCGACGTCGCGGGCCGCCTGCTCACCGCCCTGGCCCCGGCCCTGGCGACGCTGGGCGGCGTGGTCGGCGAGCTGCTTGCCAAGGGTGTCGGTCCGCTGATCGCTGCCGTCGGCGGCCAGCTCGCCACGGTCCTGTCCGCTCTGCTGCCGATCCTGATCCCGATCATCGAGCTGGTGGGGCGCCTGGCATCCGTGCTGGCGACGATCTTGTCCACGGCCATCACCGGGATCGTGATCCCGGCCCTGCGGCTGGTCTCGTCGCTCCTGAGGGGTGATTTCAGCGGTGCATGGGATGCCGCGAAGGAGATGATCCGGGGCACGGTGGAGACGATCAAGGCCTACGTGACGGGCATTGGCACCGCCGTGCGGGACGTCGTCACGACGATCCCCAGTGTGCTCGGTGACCTCGGCGGGCTACTCGTGTCCGCCGGAAAGGACCTGATCAAGGGCCTGCTGCGGGGAATCCGGTCCGCGTGGGGCGATGTAGAGCGCGAGCTTGGACGCCTCACCGACAAGTTGCCCGACTGGAAGGGCCCGCCCTCCAAGGACCGGCGCATCCTCACCCCCGCCGGACGCCAGGTCATGGCCGGGTTCCTTGACGGCATCCGGGACCAGCTCCCGGCCCTGAAACAGGCACTCAACGGCGTGACCACCGCCCTGCCCGCGCTGGTCGGCACCTCCGCCGGCCTCGGAGCGGATACCAATTTCGTACCCGCTCCCGGACAAATCTCCGACCTGGTGAGCGCCGTCGACCGCCTGAACGCCCGCGACATCGTCATCCAGATCGGCGCACAGGAAATCGCCAGGGCCGTCGCCCTGGGCAACCGCCAGAGCAACCGGAGGTGAACAAGCTTGACCATGTGGATCGGCCGCCCTGGCGCACTGCGTGAAATCACGGACGGGGCGGAGCAGTTCGACAGGAGCCCGGACCTCGGCGCCACCGAGTTCCGGGCCCTGTCCGGGGCCGTGACCACATGGTCGCCGCCCGTCCAGCCCGCCCGCTGGTCGCTGAGCTGGTCCAGGATGCAACGCCCGGAGTGGTCCGCGCTGGACCGGCTCGCCCGGCGCCTGGACAGCCCCGGCCCGCTTGCCCTGATCGACCCCCTGTCGGCCAACTGGCTGACATCAACCCAGGCCGCAGGGCGTGGCAGCGCGGGCCAGTGGATCATCGACCCCGGCATGTCCCTGGTCGGCGGAGCGGACGCCTACAGCCCCGCGTCCGTCACCGTCTGGGGGGACCTGACCACCGGCCTCGACCTGTTCTGGACCCACCCGGCCTGGAACGGCTACCCCGTCGCTCCCGGCCAGACCATCGCATTCCACGCCCCCTCCCTGGCCACCGTGGCAGGGCAGTTCCGGTTCAACTGGCTCAAGGCCGACGGCACGTACCTGTCCACAACTGTGGAAAACCGCACCACCATGCCCATCGTGCGGACCGCACCCGCCGGGGCCGCGATGGTCCAGCCCGGAATCCGGTTCTCCGTCACCGGCACCTGGCCGGTCGGCACCGCCTACCTGCGGGAGGCGACAGCGGCCGACACCCTGCCCGAGACACCCGTCACCGAGCAGCTCACCGGCACACAGGCCGCCGGCCTGGCACCCGCAAGCCAGTGGCAGGTCAGCCCGGAACTGACAATCGCCGTATCCGGCCAAGACGTTCAGGTCAGCCAGGCGAACGGGCCCGGCGGCATCCTGCGCTGGCTCCACCCCGGCGGGAAACCGGGATGGCCGGTGCAGCCGGGTGAGTACGTGCTGTTCGGCCGCTCACCCACCCTCCTGGCCGTCGGAGGCACCTCCCGTACCCTCTTTGAGTTCCTCACTACAGACGGGCAGTTGATCCCGTACCAGTCCGAGGGCGGCGCGGCCGTTGTCCCGTCCGGCGCTGCGTACGTGCGGCCCACCGTCACCTGGGGCATCGAGCTGGCGAAGAACGTCAAGATCGGCGCCTGCTCCTTGAGGATCTACGCCCGGCACCCCGCCGGCCCCGTGCCAGGGGATGGCGAAGGCATCGCCAAGGCCAGCATCACCGAGTACAGCATCACCGCCGTTCCCGGGTTCCCGGACGAACGCAACGTCAGCATCGGCCTCGTGGAGGTGATCTAGTGCAGCAGGCAGGCCCATCTCTGGCTGAGGCCCTGAAATCCGGCGAGCGCCGCGAGGCCCACGCCACCCGCCTGGGCGGCCTCGACCTCGGCCCGCAAGTGACCAGCTGGGCCCTGGACGCCAGCTACGGCACCGACCTGCCCGACGCGATGCGCGCTTACAGCGGGGCCAGCAGCGCCCAGATCGACCTGGAGCTGACCGGGCGCAACGGGGTCAGCGCCCCAGCGCTGTACGGCCCGTGGGCCCCGCATGCGACCGCCGATGCGGTCCGGCCCGGCCAGTCCGTCACCCACCGCTGGGGCCTGGGCACCTACACGATGGCTTCCTTCCGGGGGACGGTGAGGGCCCGGTCCGCGAAGTCCGGTACGGACAGCGTGCTCGTCACCGCCCTGGACGGCGCAGAGCGCCTTCGGATGCCCGCCCAGCTTCCCCGGCCCTCCGGCGGCCTCGACGAGGCGGCCTCCGGCATCGCCGCCACCGACTGGGTCGGCTCGGCCACCTGGTGCGTCGACCACCTCCTGCGCCGGGCAGGCATCCACACCAGCCCGCCGCCCCGATCCGGCTGCATCATGTACGCCAGCTACCACGGCGGCGCCGCCGCCTCAGTCGGCACCCTGACCACCCTGTCCGGCGGCTGGAACCGCTGGAGCCACCCGACGCCGCCCTACACCGCTGCCGCCCTAGGCCCACGCAACGGCTTCGCCGTCGCCCGGTACGCCCCCGCCATCCGGGGACTCAACCGGAACCTGAAGGGCACGGGGTACTGGTACGAAACGTTCTTCGACACCACCGACACCGCCCCGTCCGGATGGAACCCCTACAGCCAGGCCCGGCTGGAGATCCACTGGACCACCGCCGGAACGGAGCAGCGGACCTCCTTCCTGCTCGACTGGTCGGGCCAGCGCCTGGTCGCTGCCGCCGGAGCCATCACCACGGTCCCGGAGCAGAACCCGCAGATCACCTGGTCCCCGCCGGAGATGGGCGCCGAACGCAAAGGCCGCTGGCACGTCGGCTTCTGGATCACCGTGTCCGACGCGGGCACGGTGACGGTGGCGGCCCGCCTCACCGGCCCGTCCGGCAAGCTCATGACCTGCGCGCCCCAGGCAATCCCGGGGTACACCCTGCCGCCCGGGGCGATCCATGACTGCTCCGTCGTCCTCGGCGACCTGGCGGTCGAAGCCCTCCAGCTCACCCCGATGGCCGCCGTTCCGTCCGGTGCGTCCGTCACCCAGGACGGCCAGTGGACCCTGGGCGCGAAGCTGGACGTGCCCACACTCCCGCTCACCGTGCTGCCCGTCGTCTCGGGCAGTGCCTGGGACGTGATCACCACCATCGCCAAGGCCACGCTGTCCACGGCGGAGTTCAAGGCCGACGGCATGTTCGTCTGGCGCTCCGCATCCCGCTGGGCCACCGCCCCGACCGCGCCGGACCTGACCGTCACCTCAGCCCGCGAATTGGCTGCCCTGACCGTCACCGAGGAGATCGACTCCTGCCGCAACTACCTGCGGGTCAAGTGGCAGAACTGGGCCACGATCAAGGCCATCGCCCGCGAGCGGGCCAGCATCACCACCCTCACGATCCCGACGGGGGCGACCGTCACCGTCCGCTGGGAGATCGGCGAGGACGAACTCGACCCCCTCCCCCCGGTCACCACCACCGCCGGAACAGTCCAGGCCGGAGGCATCCGGTTCTGCTCCGCCGACAGCGACAACGCCCCCGTACTGCTGGGCGCGGTCGAGGTCGGTGTCGGCCGGGCGGACGGCCTGCTGACGATGACGCTGACCAACCGGTCCGCGAGCACCGTCTACTGCCGCCGGCTCGGACCCGACAGCGTCTGCTACGACCTGGTGACCCCGGTCCTGCCCAACGGCGTCGCACCAGTCGCCAACTGGGCAGTCGCCCTCAACACCATCAGCCAGCTCGCGTACGGCCGCCAGGTCTACGACCACGACACGGCCGGTTGGGTGCAGGAGAGCACCGGGGCAACCGCCCTGGCCACCACCCTGCTGACCGCAGGCCGCTACCCCATCCCCCTGCTTGCGGACGTGGAAATCCTGGCCGATCCCCGCATCGAGCTCGGTGACGTGGTGCGGGTCGTTGACACCACCGGCGCCCAACTCGACACCCTGGCATGGGTCGTCGGCAACCGTGTCAACGGCACCGCAGGCGGGGTCAAGCAGACCCTCACCCTTCGCGGGACCGCGTCACCCGGACCGCCGACCGACACCGGCCTGACGCCCGATCCGCCGTATGCACCATAAGGAGAACCGCTGACAGACACGACCGCGGAGCCGCTTGTGCTCACCGATGGCCAGCTTGCCGAACTGGCGCGCCAGATCGCCGGTCTGCTGCCTGGGTACCTGCTGCTGCGTGACCCGCCCAGCGTTCCGCTCGGCGCCCCGGAAGCTACAGCGGGGGACCGAATTGAGGCCGCCGGGGTGAGCATCTCCAGCCCGGACTAGACCCGAGCACTCCAGGGACAGGAGCGGATACCAAATTGGTATCCGCTCCTGATCTTTGGAGCGAGTAGTGGCAGAAACCTGGGTCGCGGAAGCCGAGCGGCTCGGCGCCGGATCGATCGGCAGTGCACCCGACACTCCGGGTGCACCGGCCCGCGCGGTGTGGCACACCACCGAGAGCGGCACCGGCGACGCGGCGTTCGATGCGGTCGCCGGATACCTGATCCGCGAGGGCTACCAGCCCCACTTCCTGTACGACCCCACCACCGACCGGCTCGGCCAGTTCGGCCCCCTCGACCAGTCAGCCCGTGCCCTGGCCAACGCCCCCGGCATCCGCACCAACCGGACCGGGTCCGCGTGCATCCAGATCGAGGTCCTCGGCCGCGCGGCACAGCCGTTCACCGCCACCTGGCGGCCCGGACCGCGCTTCCGTGCGCTGCTGCGGGCGATCCGGTCCTGGGGCATCCCCGACGCTTTCCCGGTGCGCCTAGCGGCCAACGGCGGTGACTGCCTGCGCCCGTCCGGGACCTGGTCCACCACCGGCGGTCACTACGGACACTGCAACGTGCCCGGCAACGACCACTGGGACCCGGGCAACCTGGACACCGCCGCGCTGTTCGCTGCCGCAGGTCCCGGCGGTACGAACCCGCCCCGCCCGCCGGCTCCGCCCGCCGATTCGGGCCCGCCGTTCCCCGGCCGGACCCTGCGCAACTACACCCAGGGCGAGGACGTGCGGACCTGGCAGGCCCGGATGCGCCAGCGCGGCTGGTCCATCGACGTGGACGGAAAGTTCGGCCCCGCCTCGGCAGCCGTGGCCCGGCAGTTCCAGGCCGAGAAGGGACTCACGGCAGACGGCCTCGTCGGCCCCCTCACCTGGCGCGCCGCTTGGGCCGCCCCGATCACCTAGGAGGCCAACTGGCCCCACCTGACGACCCGCTGGGCGTGTACGTCTCCCCGCGCGAGATCTACGACGAGATCGTCGGTCTGCGAGGGGACGTGCGCTCCCTCGGCGAGCAGACCGCCAGTGTCCGTGACGAGCTGGCCGACCACGAGGAACGCCTCCGCGCCCTGGAGCAGTGGCGCTACGCGGTCCCCGCCGCCACGGTCGTGGCAGCCATCGCCGCCGTCGCCCAACTCATCCGCTAGAAACAACACTTGGAGTCACACCTGTACGACTTTGTCCGCACCCACCCGGCCCGCCTGTACGCCGTCCTGACAGCCACGCTGGCCCTCGTCGCGCACTACGTCCCCGGCCTGCCCACCGCCCTTGCCCTGGCCCTTGTCGCGGCCGTCCTGGGCACCGGTGAGGCCGTCCAGCGAGTGGAGGACGGCAAGACCTCCACCGCCCTCCAGGCGCCCGTGGAGGCGCGCGAAGATAGCGCTTAACTCCGAGTCGCGCGAGGGGAGTTGAGAGTTCGATCTTTCTCGCGATCTCCCCTCGACGGCTCGCGATCTTGCTCGGTAGCTTCGTTGATGTCAGGCCGCGCCAATGAGGGGCGGGGCCGACAGCAACCGAAGGAACTGCCGTGACTGCGAACGCCATTGAGACCGTGCCCTACCTGACCGTCATGGACGCCATCACCGCCGGGTACACGGTCGGCACCTGGGGCAAGGGCACCACCCCGCACGCCCTCCTCCAGTCCAACGAGACCAGCACCCTGTGCAACAAGCGGGACGCGGTCAAGCTGGACAAGGCCGACCCGGAGGCCAAGCTCTGCCGCACCTGCGGCGGGTGGGTGACCAAGGCCATCGCGGAGAAGGCCGCCGACGCAGACGAGACCATCACCCCGGCTGGTGACGCGATCGAGACCACCCAGGAGCGGGACGCCGCCGAGGCCGAGGTCAAGGCGAAGGCCGAGGCGGACGCCAAGGCCCTGGACACGGTGGACTACACCGCCATCTACGGGATGGAGGCGGAGTGGAAGGGCGCCGTGTCGAAGGTGGCTACCGCGCTCAAGGCCACCTCCAAGGCCAACGCGGTGATGGCCGGGGCGATGCTGATGCTTCGCACCATGGTGGTCCGGGACGGTCTGCCCACCCTGGACGGGGCCGCCAACCCGTACCAGACCGCCGTGACGGACCTGCTGAACGAGGCCAGTGCGAAGGCTGGCATGGAGGGCGCCGCTGGTAACAGCGAGCGGACCAGCCTCAAGCGGGGCGCCCAGCACCTGCTGGCCGACCGGCTGCTCACGGAGTACGTCCGGGCCCTGGACGCCAAGGACTCCGGCGAGGCGTGGAAGTTCAACCTGTTGGTTGACCGTCACCACGCGGTGACCGGCCCGGCACTGGAGGCCGCGAAGGAGGCTTACGAGGCGGCCAAGGCAACCGGCACCAAGGAGGAGGCCAAGGCGGCCCGCCAGGCACTGGAGGCCGCGAAGACCGAGCACAACCAGCCGGTCAGCGAGCTGGTGTTCCGTGCCTTCCCGACCGTCAGCCGGATGACCGGCGCGGAGCTGCGGGCGGCGAAGAAGGAGCCGAAGCCGGTGGCCGCCAAGGCCGCACCCGTGGCCGAGGAGCCCGAGGAGAAGACCGAGGCCGCCCCGGCCCCTGCCCCGGCGCCGGAGGAGACCGGCCCCGTGGCGCTGCTCAAGGCCATGCGCAAGGCCCTGGCCCGGCTGGACGCCGAACTGCTGCTGAACCTGTCCCCGGAGGACCGCCAGGCCCTGCTGGACGAGATGGACCAGCTGGAGGGTGCTACCGCGTCCGTCCGAACCACCCTGGTCCCGTAAGCCACCGAACCGGCCCCGTCTGATCTGCGGATCAGGCGGGGCCTTTCCGCGTTACGGAGGTCCGAGACCTCCGGGCCGGGCCCCGGCGCTCTACCCGTGCGCTCCCCAGTAGGTGACCGAACACCACCTGACTGCACGGGAGTTGCACCATGTCCGTCCGTACCATCCAGCGCGGCGGTGCCCGCTGGTATGTCCACCCCGAGCTGGACGTGAAACTGCCGTCCGTCACCAGCATTCTCAACATGATCCCCAAGCCGTTCCTCGCCTACTGGCAGGCCAAGATGGTTGCCGAACTGGCCGTGGACTCGCTGAACATCGTGGCCCAGATGGCCGCCAGGGACCGCGCCGGTGCGGTGGACTACCTCAAGGGCGCTGCCACCCGCTACACCCGCGTACGGGCCCGCCTGGGCTCTGACGCGCACGATCTGTTCGAGCGCCTGCTCCGTGGCGAGCACGTCGCCCGCGTCCACCCGGACCTGGAGCCGTACAAGGCGGCGTTCCTGGAGTTCCTGGCACTCTTCCAGCCCGAGCTGGTCCACGCCGAGGACGTCTGCTGGAGCGATACACACGGCTACGCCGGGAGCTTCGACGCGATCATCCGGGTGCGCCTGGCGGAGGACGGCACGCCCGATCCGGACGGTGAGCCCCACCTGCTGATCGTCGACTGGAAGACCTCCAAGGACACGTACCCCGACGTCTCGCTCCAGCTCGCCGCCTACCGCCACGCGGACCGCATCATCAAGGCCGACGGCACCGAGCTGCCGATGCCGGAACTGGACGGCGCGGCCGTCCTCCACGTCACCGCCGACGGCTGGGCCTTCAAGCCCGTCGCGTCCGGCAAGGCCGTGTTCGCCGTCTTCCGCACCCTCCAGGACGTGTTCCGGTGGGACCGCGAGACCTCGAAGACCGTCATCGGCCGCCCCGTTGCCACCGGCTCGCAGACCCTGATCACCGGCACCCAGCGCCGGGCCCGCTGACCGTCCCAGCCAGGCCCCGCCGGCTCGGGGAGCGGGTACCAAAGTCGTACCCGCTCCTGCCCAACCACCCTTTCACCAAGCCTCTGGAGGCACACCCCTGGCAGTCCGTTCCCGCATTTTCGACACCGACCCCGACGCGCGCCCGAAGCCGAAGCCGGACTTCTCCAGTGACTTCGCGTACAAGTTCCGCGCTGGCCGCACCGTCAACAAGAAGCCCGTCTCGCTGGCGACCTGGCGCGTGACCACCGGTGACCCGGACGTGGCCCAGGCCGTCGCCGGACTCCTCGGCGGTGAAGTCGCCGAGTGGGAGACCTCCAAGGAGGACAACCTGGAGGTGATCACCACCTCCGCCACCGTCCGCCTGGTCCTCGACGGCCCCGACGCCGTGGAGTCCTCGCTTATCCTCTGGGGCCGCTCCGGCCCGATCCACGAGTGCGACGGCGTCAGCTACCTCAACCCGCCGGAGGACGCGGGCACGCCCTGCGGCTGCCCGCCCCTGCTGACCGAGCGCAAGGCCCTGCACAAGGCCGAGCGCGGGCCGGGCCCGCACACCAAGGTCACGTTCCGGCTCGCCGACGCCCCGCACCTGGGCAAGGGCCAGCTGGTCTCCGGCAGCTGGGAGCTGCTCAAGGTCCTGCACGAGCTGGAGAACGACCTCGACGCGGTCGGCGCCCCGGCCCTGGTCGAACTCGACCTGGAGCTTGTCCAGTTCACCACCACTGCTGGCGTTGACGTGGCGTTCCGCAAGCCGGTGTTCACCGTGCTCGGTCCGGCCCCGCTGGACGGTGATGCAGGTGAGTAGCCGTCAGGTGGTCTGCGACTACGCGGGCGACGAGCTGTACCCGGGTGACCTGATCAACTACTCGGCCCGGCGCAAGAACCGGGTCCGGGTGTCCGACGCGATCATCCGGCGCGTCACCACCCGCGTCGTCGGTGGCCGCCTGCGCCCCATGCTCCTGGTGGAGCCGACCGGGGTGGAGTCCGGCTACGTCCGGCGCCGCTCCCTGCGCCAGACCTGGGTGTCCTCGGAGCACGTCCGGCTGATCATGTCCGGGTATGCCCGGCCGTGAACCGTCGGGTTACGGCCGAAGAATGAGGCCATTTCGGGGCCTACGAGGGGTACGGAAAGAGGCCGTTTCGGCGTCCTCCGCTGGTGGCTCGCCGGTTCCGCTGTGAAATGTGGTCGTTTCAGACTCTCGGCTCACTGACCAGCCGGTTTGGGTGTGAAACCTGACTGTGAGCCACCCCGTTCGGGCGAGAAACCAGGGAAACGTGTCCCGGTCCGAAGGCTAACCGTGCCGTTGGGCGCCTAAAAAGGTGCGTTCTTCGGTACGGTGCAACAGCGCCATACACACGGTTCAGATCGTGCGTATGGCAGCAAGAACCCCCGGCCAATAGAGGTGGTCGGGGGTTCCTTGTGCATGGTCGGGTGGTCGGACTACGGCGTGTGGAGCGCCGCCACCCTTGCGGGCACCCGACCTGGCGCTACTTGAACGCCGCCACAACCACCCCGAGCAATGCCACCAACACGCTGGCTACGGACGCGTTACGCCGCAGCCACCGCCCCAGCTTCGTTACCCAGGACAGCCTGTCACCCGCCATGGTGCTACTCCTTCCATCTCGTGGCCCAGGCCGGTTACCCAGGCCAGGTCTTTGGTGATGGAGGATCAGCGCCGTGTGAGGCGACGTGGACAACCTACCGCCCGCGCAAGCACCGACCAACAAAATCCACACATTCCCGAGACATGACAGATCATCACCAACCGTCCCGCAATGGCCCGATCATCATCCAATAGCAGCAAGGGAGTTGAGACTGACCAACCAAGATCAGGGCACACGGTGGGAGAATCGCGTATGCCAGTACCTGACCGCCGAACTTCCTCCGCCTGCCAGCAAGACCGAGCGCATCTCCCGCACGGCCCAGACCGGCAGCCGTGACCGTGGTGATCTGACAGCCCGCCCGTTCAGCCTTGAGTGCAAGGACCAGGCCCGGCACAGCGTCCCCGCGTGGCTGCGCCAGGCCGACGCCGGCTCGCGCGCTGCCGCGATGCCCTACTCCGCGGTCGTCGTCAAGATCCGGGGACGCCGTACCGGGCTCGCGCAAGTCGCCATCAGCATCCGCACGTTCACGCGGCTGCGCATGCTGCTCGGGCTTGACACCACGATGGCGGCCGTCGGCTACGGCTTCCGCGTCAGCCTCCGTGGCCTCGACACCAGCCGTTGGTACATGGTCTGCGACCTGGAGACCTTCGCCGTCCTCCTCCAGGACGTGCGCGACGCCCGCAGGTAGGGGCCGCTCTACACGTGCTCTCCCACGAGGGTCAACAGGCCTCAAGGAGTACAGCCGTGCAGATCACCGACCTTCTCGCCCGCCTCCGCAACGTCACCGGCCACGCCGACGGCGGGTACCTCGCGGCCTGCCCGGCCCACGCCGACCGGACCCCGTCGCTGCGCCTGTGGCACGGGGAGAACGGCACCGTACGTGTCACCTGCCGGAGCGGCTGCACCGCCGACGCCGTGCGCCGCGCCATGCGGGTGAACTGGACGGACATGTTCAACGTCACCGGAGACGGCCCCCGGGTCAGTGCCGGGCGCCCCGCCCCCGCCGGCTCGGGCCCCATCGCGGCGCTCGCCGTCTACACCGAGGCCACGAACGCCGCCCTCGCCGACTTCGAGAACCCCGCGTCCGAGAGTGCCCGCCGCTACCTCGGTACCCGCTTCGGCCTGGACCTCGACACCGCCGCCGACCTCATGGTCGGTGTGGACCACGGCGGGAGCACGCACCCGTTCCCGTACCTGTCGGGGACGTACCGCGCGTACCCGCGCCTCACCGTGCCGCTGACCGGCTTCGACAACGTCGTCCGTGGCCTCCAGGGCCGGGACCTGACCGGCCAGTGCCCGGCCCGCTGGGTCAGCCTGTCCAACCCCGACGGGGGCCGCTGGGGCGCCTACGGCTGGTTTCCCGGCCGTGGCGGCTTCGGGACGACCGTCATCTGTGAGGGGCCCGGCGATGCCCTGACCGCTGTTGCCCTCGGGTACAACGCCGTGGCCATCCGGGGCGCCTCCCTGGCGGGGAACCCGGAGTTGGCAGCCGAGCTGGCGGAAGGCCTGCGCGGCATGCACGTCGTCATCGCCGGGGACCAGGACCAGGCCGGGCAGGGCTTCACCGAGCGCCTGGCCGCCGGGCTCGCCGAGCACGGCATCGACGCATACCGCCTGGACATACCCGTGTCCGGCGGAGATCTGACGGACTGGCGCGCGGCGGACCTCCGGGCCTTCCCGGACGCACTGCACCGCGCGGTCAAGGCGGCGCGGCCGGTGCGGACCGTGGACGCCGAGGCAGAGCGCCGGGCGGCTGTCCTGTCCGAGCGCACCGGGGCCGACTTCGTCAGCCGCGAACAGGGCGTCCAGGCCCTAGAGATGCTGGGCAGCCTCGTCGACCGGTTCGGCGAGTCGGACGCGATGCACGCCTACGCCCTCGTCGCCTGGACTAACGGCCGGATCAAGTTCAGCCCCGGCCTTGGCTTTTACGCCTGGGACGGCCGTGTGTGGGTCCGCTCCGCAACTCTCGTCCGCCAGCAGATCCACCGCATGGGCGCCGCCCTCGCGCTGGCCGGGAACCCGAAGGCCGCGAGGGCGTTCCTGAACACGAGCGGCATCGAGTCGATCATGACGGAACTCAAGTCCGTGCCGTCCGTCTACATCGCCGCCACCGCCTTCGACAGCCAGCCCGACCTGTTGAGCTTCCGCAACGGGACGGTCAACCTGCGTACCGGCCACTTGCGCCCGCACGACCCGGACGACCTGCTGACGTACTGCCTCGACCTCGACTACCGGCCCGAGGCCAGGTGCCCACGCTGGGAATCGTTCCTCGGCGAGATCTTCCCGGGGCACCCCGAACTGAGCGGCTACATGCGCCGGTTGATCGGCTACGGCGTGACAGGGCACACCAGCGAGCAAGCGTTCGTGGTCCTGTTCGGAGGCGGGGCAAACGGCAAGTCCGTGCTGACCGACACCCTCACCCACGTGTTCCGTGCCCTCGTGCAGACCACGCCGTTCGCCACCTTCGAGGAGAAGCCCTCGGGTGGCATCCCCAACGACCTCGCCGCACTACGTGGTTGCAGGCTCGCCCTGGCGTCCGAGGGTGAATCTGGACGCCCCATGTCCGAGGCCGTCCTCAAGCGCACCACCGGCAAAGACATGATCAGCGCGAGGTTTCTGAGGCAGGAGTTCTTCGAGTACAAGCCGAGTTTCCTCCTGCTCCTGGCGACGAACCACAAGCCGAAGTTCCGCAGCCAGGACGCCGGTTTGTGGAGGCGGGTCAAGCTCGTGCCGTTCGCCCGGTACTTCGCACCCCAGGAGCGTGACCACACGCTGGACGCGAAGCTGCTCCTTGAGGCGGAGGGCATCGCGGCCTGGGCCGTCCGTGGCGCCATCGACTGGTACCGCGACGGCCTGTGCGACCCAGAGGTGATCACCGGTGCGGTGAAGGACTACAAGCAGACCTCGGACCAGCTCGCCGGGTTCTTCCCGGACGTTCTGGAGCCATGCCCGGAGGGCACGGTGATGGACGGAACGGACGCCTTCAATGCCTACCTGACCTGGTGTGAGGCCGAGAACCTGCCGGGCCGGGAGAGGTGGACGAGGCGCACGTTCTACTCCGCCTTGGAGGAACGGGGCATCCCGCGTAAGCGAGTCACCAAAGGCATGGCCCTGGTCGGCATCCGCGAGGCCAGGCCCGCCGGCTCGACCCGGGCATCCGGGATCTTCGCGCACTAGACCTATGCCCTCCGGGGACAGGGGTGGATACGAAATTCGTATCCACCCCTGATCCATAGGGGGTGCCCCGTGCGGACCTACCACCACCAGGTCGCGGGCGAGACCGTCACCATCAACATCCCCGAGACCGGGGAAGACCTCGACCAGTTCTACGCCTGGGCCCAGGAGGCGGACCGACGCGGACCCATTGCGCTAGACACCGAGACCACCGGCCTGGAGGTCTACAGCAGCCAATTCCGGTTGCGCACCGTCCAGTTCGGTGACCGTTCCACCGCGTGGGTCATCCACTGGGAGCGGGGCGGGGAGTTCCAGCAGTTCGCCCGCGCCGTCCTCACACACGGCCAGCGGTTCCTGATCCACCACGCCGCCTACGACTGGTCGGTCCTGGACCGGCACGCGGGCATCCCGCTGGAGTCACTGGCCCCGCGCACCCGGGACACCCGGATCATGGCCGCCCTGATCGATCCGAGGCAGCCGTCCGAGGGCGGGCGCGGAACCGGCCTCAAGCCCCTGTCCGCGCACTGGGTGGACCCCCTCGCCCCGGACACCCAGGACGGCCTGCTCGCCGAGTTCCACGCGCACGGCCTGACGAAGGCCACCGGCTGGGCCCAAATTCCGCTGCACAACCACCTGTTCAACCTGTACGCCGGGCTGGACGTCATCCTGCTGGCCCGACTGGAGCCGCACCTGCGCGGCGAGCTGGACCACCTCGGCGTACGCGCCCGGCTGGTGGACTACGAGCACCAGATCGCCCGCGTCTGCGCGCACATGCAGCGCACGGGGCTGATCCTCGACGAGGACTACACCCGGGAGCTGTCCCGCCGGCTCGCGGACGAGGCGGAGCGGTTCGCCACCGAGGCGGCCCGCTACGGGGTCGCCAACGTCAACAGCACCCGGCAGATCGCTGAGGCGCTGGCCGGGATGGGCGAGCACCTGCCCGAGCGGACGGCGAGCGGCCAGGTCAAGGTCGACAAGGCCGTACTCCTCCAGCTCGCCGACCTCGACGGCCAGTGGAGCCCGCGCGGGACCCGCACCCCAAACCCCCTGGCCAACGCCGTACTTCGGTCCAAGCGTTCCGGGAAATGGCAGACCACCTACGCCCAGACCTTCCTGGACTCGGTGGACGACGGCGGTCGCATCCACCCCCTGATCTCGCCCCTGGCCGCACGCACAGGCCGTATGTCCATCTCCCGGCCCGCGCTCCAGACCCTCCCCGGTTCGGACCAGACCATCCGCCAGTGTCTCCTGGCTGACGAGGGCCATGTCATGGTTTCCGCCGACTTCACTGCCGTCGAGATGAGGGTTCTCGCCAGCCTCGCCGACATCAAGCAGATGAAATCCGCCATCGCCTCCGGAAATGACCTGCACGATTTCACTGCCGAATTGGTATTTGGCCCCGGATTCACCAAGGCACATCGGAAGCTGGCAAAGGCCATCGGATTCGGAAAGGTCTACGGGGGCGGGTGCGCCACAATCTCCAGGCAGTCCGGTGCGCCGTATGCGGAGGTGGAACGCGCTCTGGCCGCCTACGACCGGGTCTACCCCGAGATCCGCCGGGCCGCATCACGCTGGCAGCGGGAGGCTTTCGGGAACGGGATGACCGTCATCACCCCCGTCGGCCGCAGGATTCCGCTAGACCGCTCCCGCTCGTACGCCGCCACGAACTACATGTGCCAGTCCACCGCGAGGGACCTGCTCGGCCAGTCGCTTCTGGACATGGAGGCCGCCGGTCTCCTGCCCCTGCTCCGCTTGCCGATCCACGATGAAGTGCTGGTCAGTGCTCCTGCGAAGGAGGCGGAGGACGTGGCGCGGGCCATCGTGGAGTGCATGACGACGGACCTGTACGGCGTCCGCATCGACGCGTCCGCCAGCATCGGCGGCCGGTCCTGGGGCAGCCTCTACGGCCTCGCCGCCTAGGCCCGGAGCGGGTACGAAATTGGCACCCGCTCCCACATCTCAGGAAGGTAACAACAGTCGGTCACGCGTCATACCAGGGGATGAGGGCCGCCGGGCCAAGGTCACGATCCGGCGGTCCTCATTGCTGTCCAAATGCGACATGCCACCCCATAGGCGCCTCTATTTCTAAGGCCAGAACCACCTTTCAAATGACCGACTAGTCCTTGTCGGTTACGGCCTGATCAGCCCGACCGCGACGCCCTGCGGCCGGGGCATCGCCATGCCCCTGGGCTGATCAATCCCGCATGTCCCGCCGCTCTACCCGCGCCCTCCAAGGAGTTCGCGGAATTCGAGCGAACAAGGACATGAACAATGCGTAATCAGCTTTCCCTTGCCCAGATCCACGGCGCCCAGAACAAGGACCTCGCCGCCATCACGGCCGTGCTCGGGGTGCTGGAGACCCGGGTCACCTGGCACGCCTCCCAGCAGGCCAGCACCGGCGGCCGGCTCGACCACGGCCTGGCCGAGGACCTGGAGCAGGAGGCCCGCCTCGCCGCCTGGCTGGCGATAGAGAACTTCCGGGGCGAGAGCGTGGCCGAGTTCATGGCGTACGCCGAGCAGACGATCTACGGCACCCTCGCCGACAAGCGCCGGGAAGCCACCCGGGCAGGGGCAAGTGCCCAGACCTCCAAGGACTTTGAGGCCGCGCTGCGCGTGGCAGGTGGCGACCCGTACGAGGCCGAGCGGCTGTGTGTCGACCCGCCCGCTGGGCTCCGGCGCCTCAAGCCCGAGACGGCCTGGGCCGCCCGCGTGGCATGGCAGGGCGTCATCTCGCTGGACGCGCCGCAGGCCGACGGCACGACCCTGGGCGACCGGGTCGCGGCCACCGTCGGCGTCCCGGCCGACCTGGTGACGGACTCCGACCGGGCCCAGCTCCGCCGGGCGACGATCCGCAGCCACGTGCACGCCGCCCTGGACCGCATGGGCCCGCAGCAGCGCCACGTGCTCAAAGCCGATTACGGGATCAGCCCCGTGGCGCTCTACGGCGACGAGTCCACCGACGAGGAGCTGGCCACCGACATGGGGCTGACAGAGCGCCAGGTGAGGCAGGCCCGATACCTCGGGCGCGGACGGTTCGAGGAGCTGTACCTCGCCGGGTCCCACGACCTCGCGGCGTAAGGGGGAACAAGCGTGGATCGCACCTTCAGCACACCCGAGGGCGGCACCGTCACCGTCCGGGACGACCGCGGTCGCGTCGAGTTCCACCTCCGCGACCGATCCGGGGACACCACCGCCACCGTCTGGCTCCCGCCGGACCAGGCCCAGCCCCTGATCGACCACCTGACCAGCATCCAGAAGGGGCCTGCCCGTGCCGCTTGAGATCACCACCGAGACCACCGGCCGCCTGACCGTCCGATCCGGCGGCACCGCCCGCGTCTGGCACACCGACCGGGGGACAGGCACCGTCAGCCTGGCCGTCCCGGGGGACCGCATCGTCCTCACCCCGGCCGAGGCACGGGCACTCGCCCGAGCCATCAGCACCTTCGCCGACGCTGTCGAGACCGCCCACCAGGCCGCTGGCCTCGGCCGCGCGACCCCCTGGCGGTAGCCGCTGCGCATCCTCGAACTCTTCGCCGGGTACGGCGGGCTGGCCCAAGCGGTCGGCCCGCTGACCGGCGGCACCGTCACCTGGGTCGCCGAGACCGATCCGGCCGCCTGCAAGGTACTCGCCCACCACTACCCCAACGCCCCCAACCTCGGGGACGTCCGCACCATCGACTGGTCCGCGCTCGCCGGGCACGTGGACCTGGTCACCGCCGGGTTCCCCTGCCAGGGCATCAGCGACGCAGGGGGCCGGAGAGGACTCGCCGATCACCGTTCCGCCCTCTGGTCCGAGGTCGTCACTGCCGTTCGCGTACTACGACCCCAGGGCCTGTTCCTGGAGAACGTCGCCGCCCTCCGCACACGCGGACTCGGAACCGTCCTTGGTGACGTGGCCTCGGTCGGGTACGACGTCGAGTGGACGTGCCTACGCGCATCCGACGCCGGAGCGCCCCACCGCCGGGACCGCTGGTTCGCCATCGCAGTTCGTGCTGCTCAAGACCCCGACCGCGAACCTGTCGACCTGTGGGGCACCCCAGCACCCGGACAAACGCAAGCAAGGCGGACACGGGCCGAACCTGGAGGACGAGGCCGTTCACCTGCTGGGACCTGGGGAGACTACGCACCCGCCATCCGGCACTGGGAGCAGGTGACAGGGCACCCCGCACCGGCCCCGGTGATGACCGGCCCGCGCGGCGGACGCCGGCTCGCCCCAGCCTTCGCCGAATGGATGATGGGCCTAAGTCCGGGATATGTCACCGGCGTTGACGGCCTCACCCGCAAGGACCAGCTCCGCCTGCTCGGCAACGGCGTCGTCCCGCAGCAGGCACAGATGGCGTACGCCGAACTGCTGGATCGCATCGTCCGGCGCTGACCGGGTACCAAATTCGTACCCCCTCAAAGCCCCTCGCTTCGGCGGGGGGCTTTTTGCGTATATCTGCGGATGTGTCAGGTAGGGCGATTTTGAGCCACTGTCAGTTGATGGTGCTAGTACTGACTTGTGACAGATCGGGTACGGAACCATCACTCAAATGCCTTGTTCGTACTCGTCACGTTGCGTAAGGTCAGTGCATGTTTCCGCAGGTCAAGGTCGGTTTTACCGTAGAGGTTGGTGTTCTGAGCATGTCCGGGCTCGCCGTTTGGCGCCCCTGTCCGAAAATCGATGATGCTGCTGGGCATGCCTATGTCGGCACCTGGGCCGAGGTTCTGACGGCCCTTCAGCAAATCGGCAGACTGGTTGGCCCCCTCGTCCCCGCCGCCGGGGCATACGGGTACCGCGTCTCAGTCCGCCACGACCTCCCCTCCGGAATCATGCTCGGCCTGGCCGAGTGGACGAAGTCGGCCGAGACCGGCAACTGGCTGCCCGCCCTGGTCTGGGCTGCTGGTGACCATGGCGTGGCGATCAGCAACTACACCCGAGCCGCCTAGCCGCCGGCTCGACCAAGCCGCCCGGAGCGAGGGACCTCCGGGCGGCCGGTCGGGCGGCAAGCGCGCCAGGATCAAAGCTCGGGCCTCTCAGGATTGGTCGTCGCGGTACCGTCCCTGTAGAGACAGAGGGAGGGCAAAACGATGCTGGAGGAGCGGGAAACCATCGGTAAGCGCGTCAAGCGCCAACGGCTACGGCTGGGTATGCCTCAGGCCGACCTTGCCGCCGCGATGGGCAGGACTCAGGGCTGGGTGTCCAAAGTTGAGAATGGCCGGGTCGAACTCGACAGGGCCGGGGTCATCAATCAACTCGCAGCCGCCTTGCACTGTCACCCGAACGACCTGATAGAGCGGCCATACGTGGCGGGGAAGGCAGCTGAGAACCAGTGGCAGGTCTCGGCTGCGGCGATTCTGCGTGAGCTGCGCCGCTACGACCTCACTCCGGTTTTTGATGGCCACCCCCGCCCTTCGGGCCAACTGTGGCAGGAGACCGTGCGGCTTCATCGGCTGCGTGACACCGCTTCCAATGTCGCCATCCTGCGTGTCTTGCCGGACATGCTTCGCGAAGCCCGCGCCCTCGCCGAGGTGTCCAGCGGCCAGGAACGGGAGGAAGCGTTCGGCGTCTACGCAGTCTGCTGCAAGTTCGCCCATACCTCCGCTCATGCCCTCGGGCACCCCGAGCTGATCACCATGGCATGTGAACGGGCGGCCTGGTCGGCCCGACTGTCCGGTGACCCGGTTTTGCCCGCAGTCGCTGACTGGATGCGCGTGTGGGACATGTGGGCGACGGCAGACTGGGACGACGCTGTTGATCTGTCCGACCGGGCGCTGCGCTCGATCGAGGAGCGATACGACAGTGGCGACCCTCTTGCCGTACGGGCATGGGGCGCACTGCATCTTCGCGCCGCCGTTTCGGCCTCCCGGGCAGGGAATTCCTCCGCATGCGAGGACCGCATCCAGCAAGCCCGCATCGCCGCCAGCCGCCTCGCCGAAAGGCCCGTTTTCGATCGGCACTCCCTGACCTTCTCGCCGGGCAACGTCCAGATCCATGCCATCTCGGTCCAGGTGGAGATGGGCGACCACGCGCAGGCCCTCGCGCTCGCCGAGCGTACGGACCGAGGGCAGATCGAGTCCTTGCCGAACTCCCGTCGTGGGCACCACCGCATGGACCTTGCCCGCGCATGGCTATGGGACGGGAACAAGGACAGGGCCTTGGTTGAGCTCGAAGAGGCAGAGAGGATCGCGCCACAGTTGATCCGCAATCACCCCATCGCTCGCGCCACCCTTCGCAAGATCGTTTATGCCGAACGGGCGGTCACCCGCGAGAAGTTGAGGCGCATGTCCGACCGCTTCCACCTGGACGGATGACGCAGTATTCCGCTGATTCATATTCAGCTGTGATCGCTCCCTTACTTTCTGCTGCATGAGCGGACGACGCACCACCCCGAAGAACGTGTCTCCCCGCACCACCTCGGAGGCCACGCCGCCCAAGTGGCCCCGGCTAGGTGATCTCGTCTACGACTCGGGGCAGAGTCGTACGGGCGTCGTGGTCGACGTGCCCGCTGAAAGCGTCTTCTCCTTCCACCTCCGCCCCGAAGGGGGCGGAGCGGAATGGACAGCGCCTGCGGATGGGTCCACATTGACGCCGTGCCAGGGTCAGGGCGTGCAGCCGTGAGGGGAAGCATTGGGTCCCCCGCTTCCCCGGCCCGCCACCTCGCTGCGCCACTGGAGGACTACCAACGGGCCCGCAGGGCAAGCCTCCCGCTACCCGGAGACTCCGGGGTTGTGCGTGACGCCCAACGCTCGATGTGCGGCTGCTCGGACCCGGCCTGCGGAGATCGGCGCACGGCGTGAGCCGGCCGAGCCGGGCGCAGGTGCTGGCGGTCGGCCTGGTGGTGGCCGCCGGGGCAGTGACAGCGTTCGTCGCACAGGCACAGGTCGACTCCGGACAGACCGGAGTGCGCGGGCTGGTCTGGTCGCTGGTCGCCGGAACGGCGTGTGCCGGTATCCCGCACGCCTACGACGGGGTTGGTAGGTGGCAACGCCGAAGACGGGCAACGGTCCGGGTTCGCCGCATCCTCGCCGACCCGCCCTCGGGGCACGTCGAGTCGTGAACCTGTTTGGCCCGGAGACGTCAGTTTCCGACCCGCGCGTGCCCCGTGATCGGCGCTGGATTCTCGGCTGGTGCTACCCCTGCGGAGCATGGCAGGACGTTACTTCGATCGGGTCACTTGGCATGCGGCCGTGGATCACTGTGTGCCACAGGCACTACAGCCCGTACGAGGAACTCCACCCCCGGGTAGCCCGGTTGGGGCCGTGGTCCCAAGCCCGTTCCCGCGCACAGCAAGCGGCATCGCCCGCCCTCTTATCTCCCGTCCCGGCCGTGTGAGCGCTAGACATTCAACCGTCCCCCACGGCGAACCGGCGCTCCGCAGAGGCACGGCCGGGACGGGTCCATCCGTCCATCCAATTGGAGAAAACTGCCTTGGTGCACAGTGACATTGCGCGCGACCAGCACTCCCAGATCCGGCTCGGCTGTCAGTCGCTGGCGGTGCGGACCGACCGGCGTGGGCTCGAAGTGCTCGGCGTCCGAACGACGTACCGCGAGGGCATCATCCTGCCCGGCGGCGCCGCCCACCCCGGCGAGTTGGTGCACGTCGCCGCTGCGCGGGAGCTGCGCGAGGAAACCGGCCTGGTCCGCACGATCCGGCACTACTTCATTACGGACCTGGTCGACGCCAACGCCGACACCGGGTCACCCCGAGGGATCAACTACGTCTGTGACGCGGGAGAGCTGTTGGGCGCCGAGGCAGCGGCGCTGTCCATCCCGCCGAGTGCCCTTGGGGAGGTCGCCGAGCTGGTATGGATGCTGCCCGTCGAACTGCCGCAGCACTGCGCGCCGTTCATGGTGCTCCGCATCCAAAAGGCCCTGGCCGCCCGCTCCGCCGGCATCCGCAACGAACTGCTGCACTACGGCGAGCCGGTCGCCGCGTAGGCCCCATGACTCCCGCTCCGGACACGACAGCGCCCGTCCCATGCACCACGGAACCTGACAGCCCGGAGCGGGCAAGCCCCCCGCCACACCTCTTGGAGGCGGAGGGGTGCGTAATCGACGCGCGCACCGGCCGCCCTGTCCTGTCCTTGGTCGGTCATCCCGGGCAGGGCGGCCACTCAATCACTACTAGGGCCTGTGTGTGGTTGTGATCAGTTGAGCGGTCGCACGAGGTCGTCTATCCAGATCATCGAGGCGCGGAGGTGGAGGCCTGCGAGGTAGCTCTCGGGTGTTTTGTCGAACCGGGTGGCGATGCCCCGCCAGGCCTTCAGTCTGTTGATCAGGCGCTCGACGGTGTTCCGCTCTTTGTAGAGGTCGGTGTCGTGGTTGACGGGTCGCCCGCCCTTGCCGCCCTTCCGTTTTCGACTGGCGGCCTGGTCCTTCTTCTCCGGGATGACAACCTTGATTCCGCGTTTGTGCAGGTAGGAGCGGTTGGCGCGGGACGAGTAGGCCTTGTCCGCGGCGACCGCGCCGGGCCGGGTGCGGGGCCGGCCGACGGGCAGGCGCACGCGCACCTTCGCGAGGACGGGGACGAACTGCGGGCTGTCACCGGCCTGGCCCGCGGTCAGAACGAGCGCCAGTGGGCGGCACCGGCGGTCGGCGGCGAGGTGGACCTTGCTGGTCAGCCCGCCCCGGGACCTGCCGAGCAGGGCCTGCTTCAGACGGAGCTCGCGTCGCAGTCGGACCTGTCCGCGCTCGTCCTGTCCGTTCTGTTCCTGCGACTGGCCCCCTTTTGTCGGGCCGTCTCCTGCTCGCGTGCGGCCTCCTCCAGGGCCTGCATGATCTCCTCGTCGACGAGCATCCCGGCGCTGTCGTGGTGGGCGCGGACGGTCGTGGAGTCCACGCTGACCAGCGACAGGTCCGTTTTCCCCTCGCGGGCGGCCGCGGCGATGAGACCTTCGAGCAGCGCGGTGAACACGCCGGCGTCCCGCCAGAGGCGGAACCGGCCGAAGACCGTGGACCAGGGGCCGAACTCGTCGGGCATCTCCCGCCACTGGGCACTGGAACGGAATCGCCAGATCACCCCCTCGAACTGGTCGCGAAGCCGTTCGGGGTAGGGCCCGAACCTGCCGATCGGCAGGTAGGGCTCGATCAAACTCCACTGCTCGTCGGTGAGTTGCCTGCGCGTCACATCCAACAGTCCTACCGGGTTCCGCCCCAGAGCGAGGGTAGAACCCGAAGGTTGATCACAACACCACACAGGCCCTAGGAGCAGCGCTCATGAGCGACGAAACGCAGGGCCAGGCCGAGCCTCCGAAGCCCCCGCCCGCCGAGGCGCCGACGAACCACGGGACGGCTCAGCCCGAGGTCACGCGCCCCGGTGGCAGGCCTGTAACGCCGTTCACCTACTGACCCCCGTTCCCGGCTGCTGGACCTGGCAGTGCACAGCCGGGAGCGGGCTCCACGCACCAACCCATCTCAGAGAGAAGGACACATGCGCACCACGACGATACGGCGCACCATCGGTGCCAGCACGGCCGCCCTGGCGGTCACGCTCGGCATGCTCACCACTCCGGCCATGGCCGCCCCGTCGGTGGCCAGTAGCGACACCCGACCTGCCATCGTGGCCCTGACGAAGGCGCAGAAGGCTGAGTTGCAGCGGGCGGTGGACGCGCAGATCAAGCGGGCCGCAAAGAAGGGTACGCAGACGGCCGCCAACGAGGTCACGTACTACTCGGCTGACGGCAAGGTCGAAGCCGTTGCGGTGCTGCCGCTCCCGGGCGAGACCATCGCGCCGAGCTACACCCAGACGGCCAACGGCATCACCAGCGACTGGCACGGCTGCCCCACCTTCGCCTACTGCTTCTACGAGAACAGCAACTGGGAGGGGGCCCGCTGGCAGTTCTGGGCAGCGTACGAGGGCCCGCCCGGGTACGCGTCCAACTACGGTTTCCAGGACCGCACTTCGAGCTGGGTCGTCAATACCAGCGCGCTGTACATCGTGGCCGATGACGCCGCGCCGGGCGGTACGGGGCAGTGGCTGTGGCTGTGGACGACCAACCCCCAGTCTTCGGCTTCCTACGTCGGGAACACGAACAACGACCGGATGGACCGGTGGTGGGCCTGGGTGGCTTAGTCGGTCACTGACGGGCTGGGACTGACCGGCGGAGTCCAGCGGCCGGACGGTGAGGCCGACGGCGACGGCACCGGATATCCGCTGGTCGACGGGGTCACGTAGACAGTCGGCCCCGACTGGCTACTAGCCCGGTCACTGCCGACGACGTACCCGGCAACGAACAGCACAGCCCCGGCAGCAGCCCCGACAAGACCGACGATCAACGGGCGGGTAGTGGTCATGCCATCACGGTAGCCACTGCCCGCCCTGTTCGAATAACAGCCCACGGGCTGTCTGTTGGGGCCGAACGCGCCCCATGCCCTTTGCCCCGCATCGCCATCAACCCGGCGGGGCGGGGTTCCGCCATGCTGGGAGGGTACGAACTTCGTACCCAAGGTGTCCGAATATCGGATTGACTGTCCGCTATTCGGACCGGTCTACCTCCACTACCCCTGGCATCACGAACGTCCCCTTGCCGCGCAGCGTCTCCACCAGCCCATCGCGCCGCAGCACGTCCAGCGCACTACGGACCGTCTCCCGGACGACGCCGAAGCGTTCCGCCAACGCCTTCTCGCCGGGCAAGGGCCCGTCGACACCGTAGGCGCCGCCCTTGATCTCGCGGCCCAGCGTCTGCGCCACCTGCTCGTACGGGGCGAGGCGCGACCGGCGGTCAATGGGTGTCTCTGCCATGGGTCAGAGCATAATCGTCGACCTTTTCGCGGCCCTGCCCAGACAGGATTAGACATGCCTAGACAGGGTTAGACATGCAGCCGTACGGTTGAGCCCAGAAATGACAAATGCCCCGCCTACCGGATGAGGACCAGTAGCGGGGCGGCCAGCTAATGAGGAGCTGACGTGCGTCACCTTATCGTTCCCGCCCTGCTCTGGGTGCTCCGGTCCCTGATCCCGGACTGGCGGCCCTGGAACACCGCCCGGCCCGCACCCGTCCCGTCCCGCCCATACCGGCTCACCCTGGCCGGACAGCAAGGTGGGCTGCGACACCACAACCCGGCCACCCGGCCAGTGTGCTCCCGGTTCCAGCAGCCGATTCCCGTCCACGTCGTGGCCCGGACCATCATGCCGAGGTGGCAGGCGGTCCGTGAGCCGGTGAACACGTACACCCGGCAGGCAGCCGACAAGTGGGCCGTACAGCGGGGTGCGGCGGCCCAGAGGCGGGCGGTCGAATGGGCGGCACGCGCCGGGATGCCGGACCCACTCCGGTGGCTGTCGGACGCGGTGGATGCCGACGGCTGCCTGACCCGGGAGAACAAGCGGGAGGTGGCGGCGTGATGACAGAAGAGGCCCCCGCCCAGGACCAGGGCATTACCCGCATCTGCTGTATGTGCAGCGCAACCAAGGGCGTGACGGTAGCGGCCCACGGGGAACGCGTCAGCGGCCCGCCACAGCCCCTCTGGGGGTGCGAGAGCTGCACCCCGGCCATTAAGGCCATCGTGAACCGCTAGACCGCATAAGGCCCCGTCCAGCCACGAGCTGGGCGGGGCCTGTTGCGTTGGGGTGGGCGGCCCTCGACGGTCCGTCACCACCTCGCATAACCTATTGCTCTGACCGGGAACGCAGAACTGCGACGCCGGCCTCGTGCAGGGTGATCTGTTCAGGGGTGGTCAGGGACTTTCGCAGTGACCCGCACGCCAGATCTCCTCGCCCACGCGGCGGAGCCGCACATCAGCAGAGCCCCGAGCCCCTGGACATTGCAACCTGAGCGCCTGCCCGGAGCGCAGCCCCGAGCGCCTGGCCGTGGATTCCCGAGTGCCTGCCTAGACTTCCGCAGGTGACCGTACTGGTGTGGGTGTCGCTGGTGGCGTGGGTGTGGCTGACGCTGGCTCAGGGGTTCTTCTGGCGGACCGACCAGCGGCTGCCCGCGCCGGCGGAGACCGGGCGGTGGCCGGAGGTGGTGGTGCTGGTGCCGGCCAGGGACGAGGCCGAGGTGCTGCCGGTCAGCCTGCCGAGCCTGTTGGCGCAGCGGTACCCGGGGCGGGCCCGGGTGGTGCTGGTGGACGATCACAGCTCGGACGGGACGGGCGAGTTGGCCCGCCGGCTGGCCACCGGCGGCGGACTGCCGCTGACCGTGACCACTCCCCCGCCGCTTCCGCCCGGCTGGACCGGCAAGCTCTGGGCGCTGAGGCACGGCGTGGAACAGGCCGGCCGGCCCGAGTACCTGCTGCTCACCGACGCCGACATCGCGCACCGCCCGGACTCGCTGGCCGCCCTGGTGGCGGCGGCCGAGGGCCACCGGCTCGACCTGGTCTCGCAGATGGCCCGGCTGCGGGTGGAGACCGGCTGGGAGCGGCTGATCGTGCCGGCCTTCGTGTACTTCTTCGCCCAGCTGTACCCGTTCCGGTGGAGCAACCGCCCCGGCGCGCGGACCGCCGCCGCGGCGGGCGGCTGCTCGCTGGTGCGCCGGACGGCGCTGGAGCGGGCCGGCGGGATCGCCGCGATCCGGGGCGCGGTGATCGACGACGTGAACCTGGCCCGGGCGGTGAAGCGCACCGGCGGCCGGACCTGGCTCGGCCTGGCCGAGCAGGTGGACAGCGTTCGGCCCTACCCGGAGCTCGGGCAGCTCTGGCGGATGGTCTCGCGCAGCGCGTACGCGCAGCTGCGGCACTCGCCGCTGCTGCTGCTCGGCACGGTGCTCGGGCTGGCGCTGGTCTACCTGGTGCCGCCGGTGGCGACGGTGGCCGGGGCGGTCACCGGGACGTGGTGGGTCGCGGCGGCGGGCGGCGCGGCCTGGGCGCTGATGGCCGGCACCTTCACCCCGATGCTCCGCTACTACGGGCAGCCGGCGGCGGCCGCACTGCTGCTGCCGTTCACCGCGCTGCTGTACCTGCTGATGACGGTGGACTCGGCCGTCCAGCACTGGCGCGGGCGGGGTGCGGCGTGGAAGGGGCGGACGTACGGAAAGGCGCTGGAACCGGATGACGGTCCTGCGTCAGACTGACCGGATGGACCATCAATTACGAAGCAGGATCGCCCACTCCGACCACCCGATCGCGGCGCCGCTCTCCGACCGCAACGTCCAGCGGCTGCTGGACCGGGCCCTCCGGGGCCGGGCCGGGCGGGTGCTCGACCTCGGCTGCGGGGAGGCCGCCTGGCTGCTCCGGGCGCTGGCCGCGTACCCGGAGCTGCAGGCGGTCGGCGTCGACCTGGACGAGGCCGCGCTGACGCTCGGCCGGGAGCGCGCCGAGGCCCTCGGGGTGGCCCGGCGGCTCGGGCTGCACCACCAGGACGCCAAGGAGTTCAAGGCCCACCAGCCGTTCGACGTGGTGCTCACGGTCGGTGCGACGCACGCCTTCGGCGGGCTGCTGCCGACCCTGACGGCGGCCCGGGAGTCGCTGGCCCCGGGCGGGCTGGTGCTGATCGGCGACTGCTTCTGGGAGCGGGAGCCGGACGCGGCCGCGCTGGCCGGGCTCGGCGTCCCGAACGCGGACGACCACGCCGACCTGACCGGCACCGTCCGGCTGGTCACCGAGCAGGGCTGGGTGCCGGTCCTCGGCCACATCAGCACGCCGGAGGAGTGGGACGACTACGAGTGGGCCTGGGCGGGCTCGCTCGCCGAGTGGGCCCTGGACCACCCCGAGCACCCGGACAGTGCCGAGACCGCCACCGTCGCGGCCGAGCACCGACTGGGCTGGCTCGGCGGCTACCGGGGCACGCTCGGGTTCCTCACCCTGCTGCTGCGCCGGGCGGACTGACGGATCATCGGTTCTCCGGCAGGCGGCCCGCCTGCCGGAGACCTACCGGCCGAGCAGCCGCGCGGCGGTCGGCTTGCTGTACTCGAACCGGCTCATCTGCTCCAGGTCGCGCAGCCAGCTCGCCCGGCCCGGCGGGGTGGTGACCACCTCGCGGTAGAGCGCCTCGAAGGCGCTGGCGACGCTCTCCAGCGAGAACCGGCCGACCACCCACTCCCGGCCCCAACTCCCCAGCTCGGCCCGGCGGTCCGGCTCGTCGAGCAGCGGGCGGAGCTGCTCGGCCAGCAGTTGCGGCGGGGCGGCGCCTTCACCGAAGCCGTACATGCAGCGCGAGGCGTGCGGCTCGACCAGCGGGCCCGGCTCGTGCAGTGCGGTGTACCCGGCGGCGCCGTGCACCACCACCGGCTTGCCGAAAGCGAGGCCGCGCAGGGCCGAGCCGCCCATCCCGAGCACCACGTCGGCGGCCTGGTAGGCGGGCCGGGGGTCGGCCAACTGGCCCGGTACCAGGACGGCTTCGCGGCCGAGGGCGGCGTTGGCCGCCGCCGCCGCCGCCCGCAGCGGCTCAAGGCTGGGCCCGGCGCCGACCACGGCCAGCCGGACCCGGGGGTCGGCCAGCGCCCGGACCGCCTCGACGGTGCGCAGCGCGCCCGCGTCCTTCTCCAGGTCGGGCACCAGCCGGGTGACGATGGCGAGCAGCAACTCCTGCTCACCGATGCCGTGTTCGCGGCGGAACACGCCGCCGTCCACCACTCCGGGGGCGTCCGTCACGGTGTTCACCGGCGGCTCGATCAGGCGGACGTCGCGGTGCCCGAAGGCCCGGCCCTCCCCCATCAGGGCGCCGAGCCCGAGCACCAGCGGCTGGTGGCGGGGCAGCCCGCGCAGCATCCGGATGCCGTAGAAGGTGGTGATCACCGGGATCCGGCCGAGCCGGCCGGGGCCGAAGAAGGCGTTCCGGGCGGCCCGGACCTCCCAGGCGTGCACCAGCTGGCTGCCGTGCTCCTCGGCCACCCGGTTCAGCCGCGCCCGGACCACCCGGGCCGGGGTGTCCGGCCCGCCCTCGACCACCAGCTGCAGGCCGTGCCCGGCGGCGAGCTCGACCAGCGGGGCGGGCCCCTCGACCCCCTGGGCGAACAGCACCGGGTGGTGGCCCCGGTCGCGCAGGGTCCGGGCGATGTCCACGGCGTTCAACTGCGCGCCGCCCAGCGCGAGGTTGTTGAGGTGGACCAGTACTCTGAGGCCGCTCACCGGTTCACTCCTCCCAGCGGTGCGGGACGAAGACCGGTGCGGCCAGCACCACGGCCCGTGGCGGGGTGTCCAGCATCGGGCCGAAGACGTCGAACTGGCCGACCGAGTGCCAGCTCATCAGTGTCCCGCCGTCGGTCTTGCCGATGCTGTAGACACCCGCCCAGAGCGTGTAACGGCCGCGCGGCAGCGGCAGGTTGGGGATCAGGCAGGCGACCTGGTGGTCCTCGCCGGTGAGCCGGATCTCGTGGCTGATCTGGAAGATCGGGCTGGAGGTGCCCTCGCTGACGCCCAGGTGCAGCGTGGCGTCGCCCCGGTAGTCGCCGCCGAGGGTGAGCTCGACCGTCATCAGCTCGTCGGTGGTGAGGTTCTCCCGGCCGTCGCCGAGGATCTCGTGCTTGAGCAGCTGGAGCGGCTCGCCGACCCGGCCGCCGCCCTCGGACTGCGCCTCGATCGAGTCCCGGTAGCCGGACATCGCCTCCTTGATGCCCGCGTCCACCCGGATCGAGCCCTGCTCCAGCCAGACCCCCCGGCGGCAGATCGACTCGACGGCGGGCAGGTCGTGCGAGACGAAGACGATCGTGGTGCCCTGCTCGGCCACCTCGCGCATCCGGTCCAGGCAGCGCTGCTGGAAGACCGCGTCGCCGACCGCCAGCACCTCGTCCACCAGCAGCACGTGCGGCTCCAGGTAGGCGGCCACCGCGAAGCCGAGCCGCATCTGCATGCCGGAGGAGTAGTACTTGACCTGCCGGTCGATCGCCCCGCCGAGCCGGGCGAACTCGACGATCGCGTCGAACCGGGAGGCCACCTCACGGCGCTTCAGACCGAGCAGCGCGCCGAACAGGTAGATGTTCTCCCGGCCCGTCAGGTCGGGGTGGATGCCGGCCCGGATCTCGATCAGTGCGCCGATCCGGCCACGCACGTCGATCACCCCGCCGTACGGGTACATCACCCTGGTCAGCATCTTGAGCAGGGTGGACTTGCCGGAGCCGTTGGAGCCGATCAGGCCGACCGACTCGCCGGGCTCGATGTGCAGGTTGATGTCCCGCAGCGCCCAGCGCCAGTCCTCGCCGCGGCCGCCGCGCAGCCGACGGGTCAGCTGCTCGACCTTGTCGCGCAGCAGCATCCGCTGCTGGTCGGCCTTGAAGCGCTTCCAGACCTGCTCGGTCCTGATCGTGCCCAGCGGGAGGCTCTGCCTGCTCGAAAGGTCATGCGACATCGGCGATCCCCGTCTCCAGCTTCTTGAACAGCAGGTAGCCGCCGACCAGGAAGACCACCGAACTGGCGGCCGCGATCCCGGTCAGGGTCAGGTCCGGGGTCTGGCCGTAGAGCAGGGCCCGCCGGTAGCCCTCGATCACCGCGCCCAGCGGGTTGATGCCGACGTACAGCTCCTGCAGGCCCTGCGGGATCTGCGAGAGCGGGTAGGCGACCGGGGTGGCGAACACTCCCATCTGGGTGATGATCGGCAGCAGGTGCCGGACGTCCCGCAGGTAGACCACGGCGACCGAGAGCACCAGCGCCACGCCGTAGGTGAAGGCGATCTGGATCAGCAGCAGCGGGAGCACCCAGAGGAAGGTGATCGCCGGCGGCGTCCAGAAGGCCAGGAAGAGCAGCCCGAGCACGCCGACGCCGATCAGCATGTCCACGCTGGCGACCAGCATGGTGGCGAGCGGGAAGACCTCGCGCGGGCAGTAGACCTTGTTCAGCAGGCTCAGGTTGTTGGCCAGGCTGAGTGCGCCCTGGTTCATCGTGTTGCTGAAGAACTGCCAGACGATCAGGCCGACATAGGCGAACAGCGGGTAGGCCACACCGCCGGTGTCGATCTTCACGGCCCGCTGGAACACCAGCGTGAAGATGGCGCACAGGGCGAGCGGCGTGAGCACCGCCCAGGCGAAGCCGAGCACCGCCTGCTTGTACCGGGCCCGCAGATCGCGCTCCGCGAGCGCGCGGACCAACTCACGCGCCCCCAGCAGCTCGCGGGCCACCTGGGCGGGCCGCAGCCTTCGTTTGAAGATCAGTTCGGCAGGCGGTCCGTCGGCCCCCGACCGCCGCGCCTCGGTCTGGTTGTCGCGCTGGTCCAGGACCTGCGCGCGCTGTCCCCCCACGGAACCCCGCCTTCTCCGGTGCCGAGTGATTCGGTGACGTCCGAGGTACGAGCCTCGAATCCGGGCCGCTGCAGAGGCAGTTCGGCCGCGGCGACCACTCTGGCACAGAGTGTGCGAGCAAGGGACTGGTTCGGTGAAGAATTCGGGCTGCTCAGAGCCGCCGCCGGTCGGGAGGGTGGGCGGAGGAGCGAGGTCAGCCGACCAGCCGGTCCAGCGCGTCGGGCATCCCCTCGACCCCGCCGTCCCGGCTCGGCTGCACCCGCTGGCCGCCCTGCACCAGCACGGTCGGCAGCTCGTCCACCTGGTACCGGGTCAGCAGACCGGCGGCCGCGTCGGTGGCCCGCTGGACCTCCTCGGAGCGGTACGCCGTCAGGAAGCCCGCCGGGTCGAGTCCGACCGTCCGGGCCCAGGCCAGCGCGGTCTCCTCGGTGGTCACGTCGGTCTCCCGCTCGTGCACCGCGCGGAACACCGCGAGCTGCAGCCGGTCCACCTCGCCGAGCTGCTCCAGCGTGTAGTACAGCCGGGCGTGCCCGCGCTGGGTCTGCTCCTCGCGGCTGCCCGCCCAGACCGCCGGCACCCGACGGAGCGTCACGTCGGAGCGGTGCTTCTCGGCCCAGCGCTCGAGCGGGACCTCCAGCTGCTGGGAGTGCCCGCAGTCGTACCAGAAGAACTCGACGGCCTCCTGCTTCACCGCCCGGCCGGGGCCGGGGTTGTCGATCCGGCCCACCAGGCCCCCCTCGTGCGGGACTTCGGGGGCGGCGACGGCAGGGGTGACGAGCAGTCCGCTGGCGACGGCGGCCAGCACGGCGGTGCGCAGAAGCGGGTTCACAGCCGGTCATGCTGCCAGCGTCCGGCACCGCCGGGCGAGCTGACGGGCCGTCCGGTGCGGAACTTCGCCCGGACGGCCCAGCGCCGGGTCAGCCCTCGTGCTCCGGCTCCGGCTCGGGCTGCGACACCGGCTCCGACGCAGCCACGGCCCTGGCGCTCTGCTGGGCGGCGCTGTCGAAGAACCGGAGCAGCTCGACCGGGAAGGGCAGCACCAGGGTGGAGTTCTTCTCCGCCGCCACCTCCACCACGGTCTGCAGCAGCCGCAGTTGCATCGCGGAGGGGGTCTCGGCCATCGTCCGGGCCGCCTCGGCCAGCTTGGCGGAGGCCTGGAACTCGCCGTCCGCCGTGATCACCCTGGCCCGCCGCTCCCGCTCCGCCTCGGCCTGCCGGGACATCGACCGCTTCATCGACTCCGGCAGCGCGACGTCCTTGATCTCCACCCGGTCGATGTGCACGCCCCAGCCCACGGCCGGGCTCTCCAGCATCAGTTCGAGCCCCCGGTGCAAACCCTCCCGGCCGGAGAGCAGGTCGTCCAGCTCGCTCTTGCCGATGATCGACCGCAGCGAGGTCTGCGCCACCTGGGACATCGCGAAGCCGTAGTTCTGCACGTCGACGCTGGCCCGGACCGGGTCGATCACCCGGAAGTAGACCACCGCGTCCACCCGGACCGAGACGTTGTCCCTGGTGATGCCGTCCTGGGCCGGCACCGGCATGGTGATCACCTGCATGTTGACCTTGCTGAGCCGGTCCACGAACGGGATCAGCAGCGTCGGCCCTGGCTGCCGGGGCGCTCCGCTGACCCGGCCGAGCCGGAACACCACCCCGCGTTCGTACTGCTGCACCACCCGGAACCCGGTCACCAGCCAGGCCACCGCCAGCGCCGCCAAGGCGCCGAGCCCCCCGAGCACGATCTCCATGCTTGTCTTCCTCCCCGTTGGGCCACCGACCGACGGCGGCCGCGGGCACAGTATGCGCGCGACCCCACGGGGAGAACAGACGCCGGACGACCCTCCTTCGCACCCCTCAGCGGCCGGGGGCCACCTGCCGGAGCAGGCGCTGCCAGGAGTCGGTCACCACCGCCAGGTCGAACCGCTCCAGGGCGTGCGCCCGGGCCGCCGCACCGAGCGCGGTCCGGTCCCCCGAGAGCACCCCGCCGAGCGCCTCGGCCAGCGCGACCGGGTCGCCCGGCCGGACCAGCGCGCCCGTCCGGCCGTCCAGGACGACGTCGCCGACCCAGCCCACGTCGGTGGCGACGGCGGGCAGCCCGGCCAGCGCGGCCTCGATCAGCACGCCCGGCACGCCCTCGCTGTCGCTGCTCAGCAGCAGGACGTCGGCGGCCAGGTAGAGCACCCCGGGGTCGGCCAGCCGGCCGAGCAGGTGCACCCGGTCGCAGGGCGGGAAGCTGCCGCTGAGCGGACCGTCGCCCGCCACCGCGAGATGCACGTCCGGCAGCCGGTCGAGCGCGTCCAGGGCCAGGTCGAGCCGTTTCTCCGGCGCCAGCGCGCCGATCCACGCCACCACCGGGCCCTGCCGGGGCAGGCCCAACTGCGCGCGGGCGGCCTCGCGTTCGGCCTGGTCGGCGGCGGGCCGGTAGCGGTCGGCGGCCCGGCCGTTCGGGATCGTCCGGACCTTCCGGGCGGGCAGCCGGAAGCGCTCCAGCAGCACCGTCCTGGCACCGTCCGAGATCGCCGAGACGGCGGCGGCCCGGTGCAGGAAGGCACCCACCCGGAGCCGCCGGGACAGGCTCGCCGTCCAGTGCCTGGGGTCGCCGATGTTGACGTACACGAAGGGCACCCCGGTGCCCAGCAGCCCGACGGCGCAGGCCTGCAGGGTGCTGGAGCCGTGCGCCACCACCACGTCCGCCTGCCGGGCGGCGGCCCGCAGCGCCCGCAGCGTCGCCGGGTGGTGCCGGGACGGGCCGAGCACCGGGGCGTCGTGGTCCGAGGGCGCGTCGGCGTGCGGCTGGAGCGAACGGAGCGTGGACGGCGCGCCCCGGCGCAGCAGTTCGGTGTGCAGGTCGCGGGCGAGCTGCTGGGCACCCCGGCCCCGGGGATCGGTGATCAGGTGCAGCACACGAGGTCCGTCAGCCATGCGGCCAACCTTCCACACCGGGCGCCCTCCCCGCAGGCCCTTCCGGCGGGACGGGCGGGCCGGCCGGGGGTCACCGTTCCCGCCGGTCTGCCCATTCGCTGGCGGATGCCCCGCCCCACCTGGGATGCTGATCGTCTGTCAGAGCGTGCTGGGCCGGGGGGCCGGCGCCGGGGGTCTTGCTGGGGGTTGCCGCTGTGCACGTGCTCTATGTGATCGACAGCGTGAGCAGAATCGGCGGTGCCGAGCAGGGCTTGGTGGCGATGGCACCGCAACTGGTCCGCTCGGGCATCCAACTGGACGTGGCATACCTGCGGCACTCACCGGACGGCTTCCAGGCCGAGCTGACCCAGGCCGGCGCCACCGTCTTCGGTGTGCACGCGGCGAACCGGGTCGGCGAGTTGGCGGCGCTCCGGCGGCTGGTCCGCCGTCGCCGCCCCGAGCTGGTGCACACCACGCTCTACGAGTCGGACGTGCTCGGCCGCTCGGCCGCGCTGGCCAGCGGGGTGCCGGTGGTGTCCAGCCTGGTCAACTCCGCGTACGGGCCCGAGCATCTGCACGCCCGCGGTCTGAACCCGTGGAAGGTCCGGGCCGCCCAGGCGGTGGACGCGGCCACCGCGCAGGGCACCCGGCGGTTCCACGCGCTGACCAGGCACGTGGCCGAGGTGATGGCCCGTCGGCTGCACGTCTCGCCGGACCGGATCGACGTGGTGCCGCGCGGCCGCGACCCCGAGCTGCTCGGCTCGGTGACGCCCGAGCGCCGGGCCGCCGTCCGGGCCGCGCTGGAGCTGTCCGCCGACACGCCGGTGGTGCTGGCCGCCGCCCGGCAGCAGTACCAGAAGGGTCTCGACGTCCTGCTGGAGGCGTGGCCCGCGGTCCGGGCCGGGCTGCCCGACGCGGTGCTGCTGCTGGCGGGCAGCCCCGGCACCGAGACCCCGGGGCTGCGGAAGCTGGCCGACCGGGCGGGCAACGTCCGTTTCCTGGGCCCGCGTTCGGACGTGTTCGACCTGATGGCGGCCTCCGACGCGTTCGCCGTGCCGTCCCGCTGGGAGGGCCTGGGCAGTGCGGCGATGGAGGCGATGGGGGTCGGCGTCCCGCTGGTCTGTGCCGACGTGGCCGCGCTCCGCGAGACGGTCGGCTCGGAGGACTACGCCCGGCTGGTGCCGCCGGAGCGGCCGGGCGAGCTGGCGGCCGCGCTGCTGGACACGCTCGGTGACCGTTCGGCCGCCGCGCTGCGGGTGAAGGCGGCCCGGGCCAGGTTCCTGACCCGGTTCACCCTGCACCACGTCTCGGGTCAGATGGTCGAGTTCTACGAAAGATCACTGCGGCGGGGATGAGATTGGCCAAAGCGCTTGCGCCGCACGTCAGGTGCCGCAAGCATCAGGCTCGGGGGTTTCGGGGAGGGTCGGCGACGTCGGGGGGTGTCGCGCGGCCGCGAGCCGTCACCGGATCGTACGGAGCCGACCCTGCATCCGGCCCGGCCGGTCCGTACGGCGTATGCACCACGAACGCGAGGGGAACCAACCGGTGGAACCGGCTAACCACTTCATGGTTTTGCGCCGTTACTGGCGTCTGCTGGCGGGCTGCACGGTGGCGGCCCTGATCATCGGTCTGCTGCTCACCCCCACCGTCGACACCGTCGACAACGGCAAGTGGCAGTGCAAGGTGGCGATCACCCCGGTGGCCGGCTCGGGCGAGGCGGTCCGGGCGGACCAGGTGCTCTCGTACGCCGGCGGCTCGGACGTCACCACCGCGGCCGCCAAGAAGCTCGGCGTCACCGACGTGGCGGCCTTGGCGGCCCGCCGCACGGTCTCCGCGGCCAGCACCCAGATGCTGTCCGTGACCGTCACCGGCCCGACCCAGCACAACTGCGCGGACACCGCCGCCGCCTTCGCCGAGGCGATCATCAACGGCTACAGCCAGGAGTCGGCGAAGAGCGCCAGCGAGTCGATCAAGCGGCTGGAGGCCCAGGCGGCCACCCAGCAGGAGCAGGTCAACAAGTTCCAGCAGCAGTTCTCCGCCGCCAAGCCGGCCGACCAGCCCAAGCTGCAGCCGCAGTTGACGGCCGCGCTGGCCTCGCTGACCAAGACCCTGACCGCGATCAGCGACCTGCAGAACGTCAGCCAGACCGACGCCATCCAGCAGTGGGGCTCGATCGACGCCAAGGAGGCGGGCGGCAACCTGCTCAGCTCGCCGAACCGGGGCGTCCGGCTGACCCTCGCGGTGGCGCTCGGGCTGGCCCTGGGCGTGGTGGCCGCGCTGATGCTCAGTCGGATGGACACCCGGCTGCGCTCCCGCAACGCGGTGGAGGAGGCGTTCAACCTCCCGGTGATCGGCGAGATCCCGCAGCTCTCCCGGCGGCTGCGCCGGCTGCGCGACCCGCTGGTGGTGGCCCGGCCGTCCGACCCGGGCGCCGAGGCGTTCCGCTCGCTGCGCTCCACCCTGCTGCTGACCGGACCGCCCTCGCTCGCCGCGCAGTTGGCCGACGGCAACCTCAACCCGGCCGAGCTGGTCTCCCGGCGGCTGGCCCAGCCCGCGCCGGTGATCCTGGTGATGTCCGGCCGCAGCGGCGACGGGCGGACCACCACGGTGGCCAACCTGGCCGCCGCGCTGGCCGAGACCGGCCGCGAGGTCCTGGTGCTGGACTGCGACTTCCGCCATCCGCAGGCGCACGAGCAGTTCGGGGTGGGCTCGGGGCCGGGGATGGCCGAGCTGCTCAGCGGTGAGCAGCTGCCCGAGCTGGACGACCTGATCCGGCGGACCAACGTGGACGGCGTGCACCTGATCACCGGCGGCAACACCACCGCCTACCCGGCCGCCCTGGTACTGCGCGCGGGCGAGGTGCTCCGCCGGGCCCGGCGGCACGCGGACGTGGTGCTGATCGACAGCTCCCCGCTGCTGCACGCCAACGACGCGTACGACCTGGTCCGGCACGCGGACGCGGTGCTGGTGACCGCGATGGCCGGCAATGTGACGCCCGAACAGGCCGACCGGGTCAGCGAGTTGCTGTCCCGGACGGGTGTCCCGGTGGCCGGCGTGGCGCTGCTCGGCACGCTCGGCCAGTCGGTCCGCCGCAAGCGCGACGGCATGCACGGCGGCGCCCAGCCGGGCAGCTCCCAGCCCGGCGGGCCCACGCAGCCGACCGGCCCGGTGCCCACCCAGCCGCACCAGCCGAGGGAGGAGCCCCGACACCGCGCCTCGCCCACCTGGGCCCGGCGCACCCAGCACGCGCCCCCCGGTGCCGAGTCGGCGGCCGGCGGCCACGAGGGCGAGCTCCGATGACCGCCGGGCCGATCCGGGTGCTCTGGCTGACCAAGGGCCTGGGCCGGGGCGGCGCCGAGCAGTTGCTGGTCAACTGCGCCCGGCACGCGGACCGCGAGCGGTACGAGATCGAGGTCGCGTACGTGCTGCCGTGGAAGGACGCGCTGGTGCCCGCGCTGGAGGCGGCGGGCGTCCGGGTGCACTGTCTCGGCGCGGCCCCCGGGCGGCTCTGGCCCTGGCGGCTGGCCCGGCTGCTGGCCCGGCGGCGCTACCACCTGGTGCACTCGCACATGCCGGTCCCGGCCGCCGCGGTCCGGCTGCTGACCCTGGGCCGGCGGCGGCCGGTGCTGGTGCACACCGAGCACAACGTCTGGGAGCGCTACCGGACCGCCACCCGGTGGGCCAACTCGCTGACCTACCGGCGCAACCGAGCCGTCATCGCGGTCTCGCACGCGGTGGCCGCGGCGATCCCGGCGGCCCGCCGCCGGGCCGGCGAGTTCGTGCACGTGGTGCACCACGGCCCCGACCTCGGCGGTGCGGCCGGCGGTCCGGCCGCCCGCGCCCACGCCCGGGCCGAACTCGCCCTGCCGGCCGACGCGTTGGTGATCGGCACGGTCGCCAACTTCACCCCCAAGAAGGACCAGGCCACCCTGCTGACCGCGTTCGGCCTGCTCCGCGAGCGGCACCCGGAGGCCCGGCTGGTGCTGATCGGCTCCGGCCCGCTGGAGGCGGAGCTGCGCGCGGCGGCGGGCGAGGGCGTGCTGTTCGCCGGCTCCCGGTCGGACGTTCCCGAACTGCTGCCGGGCTTCGACGTGTTCACCCTGAGCTCGCGTCAGGAGGGCCTGCCGGTCGCCCTCATGGAGGCGATGACCAGTGGGCTGCCCTCGGTGGTGACCAGGGTCGGCGGGATGCCCGAGGTGCTGGACGACGGCGGGCAGGGCTTCCTGGTCGAGCCGGGCGACCCGGCCGGCCTGGCCGCCGCCTTCGGGCGGCTGGCCGGGGACGCCGGGCTGCGCGAGCGGCTCGGCGCCGCCGCCCGGCTGCGCGCCGAGCGCTTCGACGTGGCCGGGGCCCAACGGGCCGTGGAGCAGGTGTACGAGCAGGTGCTGCGGAGCTGACCGTCGCCCGCCCTACCCCTCCGAGAGGAAGACCACCACCGTGAGCGCGAGCCCCGAGCAAGGCCGGGACGACGCCGCCGAGCTGATCTGCCGTCCGCTCGCCCCGGCCGACCACCCCGCGGTACTTGACCTGCTGACCGCCTCGCTGGCGGGCGGCCCGACCGGCACCCGCAGTGCCGGGTTCTTCGACTGGAAGCACCGCCGCAACCCGTTCGGCGCCAGCCCCGGTCTGGTGGCGGTCACCCCGGCGGGCCGGATCGTCGGCGTCCGGCTGTTCCTGCGCTGGGAGTGGCAGCGCGGCGGGCAGGTGGTCCGGGCGGTCCGCCCGGTGGACACCGCCACCCATCCGGACTTCCAGGGCCGGGGCGTGTTCCGCCGGCTCACCACCCAGCTACTCGAACAGGTCACCCCCGAGGCCGAGTTGGTCTTCAACACGCCGAACGGCAACAGCCTGCCCGGCTATCTGCGGATGGGCTGGCAGGACCTCGGCCAGGTCCCGGTCACGCTCCGGGTGTCCCGGCCGCTGTCGTTCGCCCGGGGCGCCCGCGCGGCGCTCACCCGGCGGCGGGCCGCGGTCGGCCCGGTGAGCTGCGAACTACCCACCGCCGCCGACTGGTTCGGCACCGAGCCGATCACCGAGCTGCTGCACGAGCGGGCGGCGGCGGACGCGCCCGACACCAGGCTCGCGGTGCTGCGCACCGAGGAGTTCCTGCGCTGGCGCTACGGCGACGCGCCCGGCCTGGACTACCGGGTGATCACCTGTCACCGGGGCGGCGAGCTGGCCGGGGTGGCCTTCGGCCGGCCCCGGCGACGCGGGCCGCTGGTCGAGTTCACGCTGGCCGACCTGATCGTCCGGCCCGGCGACGGCGAGTCGGCCGCCCGGCTGCTCCGGGCCGCCGCCCGGGCCGGCGGCGACCACGTGGCCACCCACTTGGCCCCGGGCACCGAGGCGGCCCGGGCAGCGCTCCGGGTCGGCTACCTGCGCGCACCGCGCACCGGCCTGCGGCTGGCCGCCAGGACCCCGGCGGGCCGGCCGCCGCCGGGACTCGCGGAGTTCCGGTTCACCCTCGGTGACCTGGAGGTCTTCTGATGGGCCGGCACCCGCTGCTGCGGTCGGTCCCGTGGCCGTCCGTGGTGGCCGGGTCGCTGGTGCTCGGCTACGTCACCGTGTTCGTGCTGGCCATGGTGCACACCAGCTACGACACCTGGGGCGCCCTGCTGGTGCTGCCCGCCCTGATGGCGATCGGCACCCCGATCCTGGCCCGGGTGGCCGCCAACAACCCCGAGCGGGACATCTTCAAGCTGCTGATGCTGGCGATGGCGCTCAAGCTGCTCTGCGCCTTCCCCCGGTACCTGATGGCCTTCGTGCTCTACGGCGGCGCGGCGGACGCCAAGATGTACCACCAGAAGGGCGGTGAGCTGGCGCTCTTCCTGGACCGTGCGGACTTCTCCGCCGGCATCCACTACGACCTCGGCATGAAGGTCGCGGGCACCGGCTTCATCATCATCGTCACCGGCGTGATCTACGCGATCACCGGCCCGTCGCTGGTCGGCGGCTTCCTGGTGTTCTCCTGGCTCGGCTTCTGGGGGCTGCTGCTGTTCTGGCGGGCCCTGCAGATCGCCTTCCCGGAGGCGGACACCCGGCGCTACGCCAAGCTGGTCTTCTTCCTGCCCTCGCTGCTGTTCTGGCCGTCCAGCATCGGCAAGGACGCCTGGATGATGTTCTGTCTGGGCCTGACCACCTACGGCGTGGCCCGGCTGCTGGACCGCCGGTTCGGCGCCTTCGTGCTCATCGCGCTGGGCTCGCTGGGCACCGCGATGGTCCGCCCGCACGTCACCGTGCTGGCCGGGGCCGGGCTCACCGTGGCGTACGTGCTGCGCAAGCGGCCGAAGCAGGTCAGTGCGCTGGGGCCGCTGCGGATGGTGGTCACGGTGGTGGTGCTGGGCGCGATGGTGATGCTGATGCTGCAACAGGTCAACACCTTCTTCGGCACCACCGGCGGCGGGGGCGACTCGGTCAACCAGGTGCTCTCGGAGACCTCCCGCCGTACCTCGCAGGGCAATTCGGTGATCAACCAACCGGCCCCCGAGGACGCCGCACCCGCCTTCAGCCTCAATCCGGCCGGACTGCCGATGGCCGTGGTGAGCGTGCTGTTCCGGCCGTTCCCGTTCGAGGCGTCCAACATCCAGAGCCTGTTCCAGTCGGTGGAGTGCTTCGCCCTGCTGGTGATGTTCATCCGGGGCTGGCCGAGGATGCGTCAGCTCCCCCGGCTGTTCCTGCGCCGCTCGTACATCGCCTTCGCGCTGGTGTACACGCTGCTGTTCTGCTGGGCCTTCTCGACCATCAACAACCTCGGCATCCTGTCCCGCGAGCGGGTCCAGGTGCTGCCGCTGGTGCTCGTCCTGCTGGCCGTGCCCAGACCCGAGGGCGACGGCGACCGCCCGGTCGGCCGGCGGCGCTCCCGGCCGCCGGTCTGGCGGGCCCAGCCCGGCCAGTGGGGTTCCCGTCCGCCGACCTCCGAGCTCCGCCCGGCCCGCGTGGGCGGTCCCGGCGGTCCGTCCCAGCCACCACCTCGACCCAGGGGGGATCGACCCGACCATGACTTCCACTGACACTGCCACACCCGCCTTTCTCGGCGGCGCACCCGCCTTCCCCGACGGCCTGCCGCTGACCCGGGTGCAGGTGCCGGACCGGGCCGGACTGCTGGAACGGCTCGGCGCCGTCCTGGACAGCGGCATGCTGACCAACGGCCGGACGGTGGCCGAGCTGGAGCAGCGGGCCGCCGAACTGCTGGACGTACCGCACGTGGTGGCGGTCTCCAACTGCACCGCCGGGCTGATGCTGGTGCTGCAGGCCGCCGGGGTGGGCGAGGGCCGGCCGGTGCTGATGCCGGGCTTCACCTTCTCGGCCACCGCGCACGCCGCGCACTGGGCGGGCGGCACCCCGCTGTTCGCCGAGGCCCGGGAGGTGGACATCACGCTGGACCCGGCCGACGCCGAGGCCCGGCTGAAGGCCGCCGACAACCCGGCCGCGCTGATGGCCACCCACGTCTACGGCACCCCCTGCCAGACCGAGGAGCTGCAGCGGATCGCCGACGCGGCCGGGCTGCCGCTGGTGTACGACTCCGCGCACGGCTTCGGCTCCAGCCGCAAGGGCGTGCCGGTGGGCAACTTCGGCCTGGCCGAGGTGTTCAGCATGAGCCCGACCAAGGTCGCGGTGGCGGGCGAGGGCGGCCTGGTCGCCACCCGGGACGCGGCGCTCGCGCAGACCCTGCGGCACGGCCGGGACTACGGCAACCCCGGTGACTACAACACGCTCTTCCCCGGCCTGAACGCCCGGATGAGCGAGCTGCACGCGGCGGTCGGGCTGAGCTGGCTGGCCGAGCTGCCCGCGCGGGTGGCCCACCGGGGCGCACTGGTGGCCGAGTTCGCCCGGGCCACCGCCGGGCTGCCCGGGCTGCGGCTGGCGCTGCCCGAGGAGGGCGACGTCTCCACCTTCAAGGACCTCACCCTGATCCTGGACGCCGAAGCCTTCGGCCTCACCGCCGACGAGCTGGGCCGGGCCCTGAAGGCGGAGGGCATCGACACCCGGCGCTACTTCCACCCGCCGGTACAGCGCCAGCAGGCGTACGCCCACCTCGGCCAGGCCGAGGCGCTGCCGGTCACCGACCGGCTGGCCGCCGCCGTGCTGACGGTGCCGCTGTGGACCCAGATGGACGCCGCGACCGTACGGCGGACCGCCGAGGCGGTGGCCCGGATCCAGCCGTATGCGGAGCGCCTGCGCGCCGCCGGGCTCTGAGCCCGCCACCCTGCCGCCCGGTGCCCCGCCGGGCCGGGCGGCAAGCCCATTCGGGCCTCGCACGGGGGTGCGGCGATTAGGCGGATAGGGTGAACTCACTTGGACCACAAGGGGGTTGAGTGGGCAGAATGACCCGCTGGGCCTGCTGGCCCCACCCTCCCCCGGCCGGTCCCCCGGCCTCCTCATGGTTTGGAGTTCCCGGTGTTCAAGGGATTCCGCAGCTTCCTGCTGCGCGGAAACGTCGTCGACCTGGCGGTCGGTATCGTGATCGGCGCGGCCTTCACCGCCGTCGTCACCGGATTCGTCACGGCGTTCCTCACCCCGCTGCTCGGTGTCGCGACCGGTGCCGTCGGCGACTACAGCAAGCGCTCCTTCGAGATCGGCGGCACCAGCTTCCCGTACGGCGCGTTCCTGAACGCGCTGATCAGCTTCGTGCTGATCAGCGCGGTGATCTACTTCGCCGTGGTGCTCCCGGTCGGCCGGCTGCAGGCCCGGTTCGAGCCGATCAAGGACGTCCCGGTCGCCAAGACCGACTGCCCCGACTGCCTGAGCTCGATTCCGGCCGCCGCGCTGCGCTGCTCGCACTGCACCTCGGAGCTGGCCGGGCGCCCCGGCTTCCCGGCCCAGGCGCTGACCTCCCGCTAGCCCCGCACCGCCCCACCCGGCCCGGCGGCCCCGCGCTGCCGGGCCGTGGCGCGTCCGGCGACCGATCCGGCGACCGGCCCGGGGGGCTCACGCCACGCCGACACGCGCCCTCGGCTCACCGCCGGGTTCACGGAGACGCGCGGACACGACCCGTTCGCCGCGCGTTCGACCCACCGTCAGCCCCGCGCCGCAACCCCTGAGTGGCCGGAAAACGACGGCGAAATGTCCGATCGTCATACTTTCGAGTGAGTTGTTCTAGCGAAGAGTACGTAAACACTGGAACTCCTACGCCTCCCACTCTCCTCAGCAGGCACATTGTGGGCTTACGGTATGCCCCATGACCTCGCCCCGCTCCTACGACGGAGTCGGCTACCCCTCTCCGTCCTTCAGCTCCGGCACGCCCATCTACGACAGCCTGGTCGCAGAGCGCGGTGTCCCGCAGATCGCCCCCATCAACGTTCCCGCCGCCCTCCCCCCGGCCTCCTCCGGGTACGGCTACGGCAACAACTACGCTTCCGGGTACGGGAATCCGGGCTTCGACAGCCCCGTGAGCAACCTGCCCGCGCTGCCGCCGGCCCGGCTCGCGCTCGGCCCCGGCCCGAGCTCGGCCCCGGCCACCCAGTACATCCCGGCCCAGCAGTACGCCGCCGCCCCGCAGCCGCCGGTCCCCGGCTACGGCGGTCAGCAGCAGCCGTACCTGCCGCCGCAGCGCCCCACCGCACCCGGCCCCGGCCCCGGCTTCCAGCAGTACCAGCAGGCCGGCCAGGCCTTCGGTGCGCAGGGCTACGCCACGGCGCCCAACCTCGCCGCCCAGGGCGGCTACCAGGGCGCGCCGCAGGGCTTCAACGGCCAGGCCGCGCAGGGCTTCCAGGACCAGAGCTTCGGTGGCAACCAGCTCCGCCCGGCCGCTCCGGTGGCCCCGGTCCGCCCGGTCCAGCAGCAGCGCCCGCAGTACGCCGAGCAGGGCCAGTACCCGCAGCCCGGCCACCAGGGGAACGCCTACTGACCCCAGCCGCGCACCACCTGCCCGGCCCCAGGGGGGAGCCGGACGGAGCAGGGCACCACGGTCGTCCCGAGGGCCGCCCGGACCAGTACGCACCACGGTCCGGGCGGCCCTCGCGCGTGCCCGGACGGCCGGCCCGCCGGGCCCGCGCGAGCACCGCCGGGACAACTGGCAGGATGGGCCCATGCCACAGCTCACCGGACTGCACATCTACCCCGTCAAGTCGACCTACCGGCTCAGCCCGGAGAGCGCCCAGGTCGAGCCCTGGGGGCTGCTGGGCGACCGGCGCTGGATGCTGGTGGACGAGAGCGGCCGGGCGGTCACCCAGCGGGACGAGCCCACCCTCGGGCAGTTCCGGGCCCTGCCCTCCCCGGACGGCTCGCTGGCGGTCACCGGGCCGGACGGCAGCCGGCTGGAGGTGGCCGCCCCCTCGGTCGCCCACGGCGCCCCCGAGGTGAAGGCCGAGGTGTTCGGCACCCTCTTCGCCACCGCGCTGGCCGCCCCCGAGGTGAACGACTGGTTCGCCGGCTGGTTCCCCGGCGTCCGGCTGGTGCACCTGGACGACCCGCTGAGCCGGCCCGTGAACCCCGACCACGCGGGCCCCGGCGACACCGTGACGATGGCCGACGGTTTCCCGTTGCTGCTCACCACCACCGGCTCGCTCGACGAGCTGAACGCCCGGATCGCCGAGGACCACCCGGACGACGAGCGCAAGGCGGCCGCCCTGCCGATGGAGCGGTTCCGCCCCAACCTGGTGGTCGACGGCACCCCGGCCTGGGCCGAGGACCACTGGCGCCGGGTCAGGATCGGCGAGCTGACCTTCCGGGTGGCCAAGCCCTGCGGCCGCTGCCTGGTCACCACCACCGACCAGGAGACCGGCGTCCGCCAGGGCCCCGAGCCGCTGCGCGCGCTCGGCCGGCACCACCGGATCGGCCAGAAGCTGGTCTTCGGCCAGAACCTGATCCCCGAACGCCCGGCGGGCTTCACCGGGCTGGTCGGCACCCTGCACCTCGGCGACGAGCTGACCGTGCTGGAGTGAGCCCGGCAGGACACCAGCGTCGGAACCGAAAACCTGCTCGCTCGTTGTATCCGGTGTGGCAGCCGCAGCGTCCGGGGCAGGTCGTTGACTGAGACCCCCCGATCGCCGGAGGGTCCGAGGTGGGGATGGCAGGTCGTCATGGGTGAGCACAGGGTCCGGGTCACGCAGGACAGCGCCTCGCGCTGGCGGCGCCGGGCGGGCGAGTACGAGACCCTCGCCGAGGCGATCGCCGCCGCCGAGCCCGGCGACACGCTCACCCTGCGGGCGGGCACCTACCGGGAGAACGTCGCGCTGGACAAGGCGGTCGTACTGCGGCCCGCCGACGGCCCGGGCAGCGTCCGGATCAACCCCTCCAGCGGCGTCCCGCTGACCGTCACCGCCGACGCCCAGGTGCACGGCCTGGTGATCGAGGGCGGCGACAGCTCCGTCCCCGCGGTGCTGGTCACCGGCCCGGACACCGCCGCCGAGCTGGCCGGCTGCCGGGTGGAGACCCGGGCCGCGGTCGGCGTCGAGGTGACCGACCGGGCCGCCGCGGTGCTGCGCGGCTGCACCGTGCTCAACCCGAGCGGACTGGGCGTCCGGCTCCGCTCCGGTGCCTCCCTGCTCGCCGAGGACACCGAGCTGGCCTCCTCGGCCCAGGCCGGTCTCGCCGTGCTGGAGGGCGCCACCGCCCGGCTGGCCAACTGCCGGGTGCACCACGCGGGCGGCGCCGGGGTGCTGCTCGCCGAGCAGGGCAGCACCGCCGAGCTGACGGGCTGTGAGATCTACGAGATCCGCGGCAGCGGCGTCCAGGCCGAGTCCCAGGCGACCGGGCGGCTGACCGACTGCGAGATCCACCGGGTCACCGGCAACGGCCTCACCCTGGACACCGGCGCCGAGCTGACGCTGACCGGCTGCCGGGTGCACGACCTGCCGGAGAACGCCGCCGACCTGCGCCGGGGCTCCCGGCTCCGGCTGGAGCAGAGCACCCTGCAGGACTTCGGCCGGGGCGCGCTCTCGGTCTGGGAGCCGGGCACCCGGGCCGAGGCGGTGGCCAGCGAGATCCACTCCAGCAGCAGCGACTTCCCCGCCGTCTGGGTCTGCGCCGGGGCCGAACTCACCCTGACCGACTGCTCGCTGCACGACCTGCGGGACGCCCTCTCGGTGCTCGACCAGGGCTCCCGGGTGACCGCCAAGGACTGCTCGTTCAGCCGGATCGGCAGCTCGGCGGTCTCGGTCAGCGGCGGTGCCACGGTGGCGCTGGCCGACTGCCGGATCCAGGAGGCCGGCACCGGGCTGTGGTTCCGCGACCACGGCAGCGGCGGGACGCTGACCGGCTGCGAGATCTCCGAGGTGAGCACCGGGGTGATCGTCACCAAGGGCGCCGACCCCGAGGTCTCCGACTGCACCGTGCGCGGCGCCGCCGAGGCCGCCGTGTACGTCTTCGCCCAGGGCCGGGGCAGCTTCACCGACTGCCGGGTCTCGCACGGCAAGGGCTTCGGCTTCTACGTGCTGGACGGCTGCCGCACCGCGCTGACCCGGTGCCGGGCCGAGCAGAACGAGCAGGCGGGCTTCGAGTTCTCCGAGCCGGGCCCGGTCACCGAGGGCTGCATCTCCGACGACGTGGCCCCGGCCGCGCCGGAACTGCCCACCCCGAGGACCGCCCAACTCACCACCGCCGCCGCCCCGGTGGCCACCCCGATCGCCCCGATCCCGGACTACCGGCCGGCCGACGAGGCGCTGGCCGAGCTGGAGTCGCTGATCGGCCTGGCCACCGTGAAGCAGGAGGTGCGCACCCTGATCGACCTGATCTCGGTCGGCCGCCGCCGCCGGGAGGCCGGGCTGAAGGCGCCCTCGCTCCGCCGCCACCTGGTCTTCACCGGCTCCCCCGGTACCGGCAAGACCACGGTGGCCCGGCTCTACGGCGAGATCCTGGCCTCGCTCGGCGTGCTCCAGCAGGGCCACCTGGTCGAGGTGGCCCGGGTCGACCTGGTCGGCGAGCACATCGGCTCCACCGCGATCCGCACCCAGGCCGCCTTCGACCGGGCCAGGGGCGGGGTGCTGTTCATCGACGAGGCGTACGCGCTGGCGCCCGAGGACGGCGCCCGGGACTTCGGCCGGGAGGCGATCGACACCCTGGTGAAGCTGATGGAGGACCACCGCGACGAGGTGGTGGTGATCGTGGCCGGGTACACCGTCGAGATGGAGCGCTTCCTGAGCGCCAACCCCGGGGTCTCGTCCCGGTTCTCCCGCACCGTCACCTTCCCGGACTACTCCGCCGCCGAGCTGCTGGAGATCGCCCGCTCGCAGTGCGCCGAGCACGAGTACGCCCTCGCCGGGGCGACCGAGGGGGCCCTGCTGGAGCACTTCGCCGGGCTGGAGCGCGGCCCAGGTTTCGGCAACGGGCGGACCGCGCGACAGGTCTTCGAGACCATGGTGGAGCGGCACGCGATGCGGGTGGCCCACCTGACCGACCCGTCCACCGAGGAGCTCCAGCTGCTGGTGCCGGCCGATCTGCCGGTTCCGCTGCCCCGTTCCGGTGTGACGATCTGACAGGATGGCGGAGGAAATCCAGCGAAGGGCCGATCAGATGTCCGACACCAGCAACCTGCTGGCCGAGCAGCGCCGGGCGCTCATCCTCGACGAGGTCCGGCGGCGCGGCGGCGTCCGGGTCAACGAACTGACCCAGCGGCTGAGCGTGTCCGACATGACGATCCGCCGGGACCTGGACGCGCTGGCCAGGACCGGGGCGGTCGAGAAGGTGCACGGCGGCGCGGTCGCCCCCGGTGCCCCGCTGGCCCACGAGCCCGGCTTCGAGGCCAAGTCCTCGCTCGAACCGTCCGCCAAGGAGCAGATCGCCCGGGCCGCCGCCGCCCTGGTCACCCCCGGCAGCGCGATCGCCCTCTCCGGCGGCACCACCACGTACGCGCTGGCCCAGCAGCTGCTGGAGATCGACCGGCTGACCGTGGTGACCAACTCGGTGCCGGTCTCCGAGGTCTTCGAACGGGCCCGCCGCCAGGGCACCGGGGCGGCCACCACGGTGATCCTCACCGGTGGCGTCCGCACCCCCTCGGACGCCCTGGTCGGCCCGGTCGCCGACCGGGCGATCCGCTCGCTCCGCTTCGACCTGCTCTTCCTCGGCGCCCACGGCCTCTCCGCCGACGCCGGCCTGAGCACCCCCAACCTGGCCGAGGCGGAGACCAACCGGGCCCTGATCGAGTCGGCCCGCCGCACCGTGGTGGTCGCCGACCACACCAAGTGGGGCGTGGTCGCGCTCTCCACCATCGCCCCGCTCACCGCCGTGCACAGCTGGGTCACCGACCCGGGCCTGCCGGCCCCGGCCGCCGCCGAGGCCCGGGCGCAGCTGCGCGAGCTGCTGATCGCGGACTGAGGCCCTCGCTACTCGCCGCCCACCAGCGGGAGTTCGAAGTGCAGCGCGTCCCCGTCCGTCCGGACCAGCGCCAGGCCCGCCTTGCGCAGCACGCCCTGGGAGGCCGCGTTCTCGACCGTGGTCTCGGCCCGGAACACCCGTGCACCGGCCGCCCTGGCGTGCGCCAGCACCGCGAGCACCGCCTCGGTGGCGTACCCCTGGCCGCGTTCGGTCTCCGCCAGGCCGTAGCCGACCTCCACCGCGCCGGTGTCGTCCGGGCCGCCGTGGAAGCCGATGCCGCCGATCGCGGCGCCGTCGGTGCGGCGGCGGATCTCGAAGTTCCCGAACGGGTGCGGATCCTGGCCGTCCTGACAGCCCTTCAGGAACATCCGGGCACCGGTCCGCTCGCCCTCGGCCGGGTAGCCGGGCGCCCAGTGGTCGGCGGGGCCGGGCTCGCCGGCGGCCACCCGCCCGGCCTCCTCGGGGGTGAAGGGGTGCAGGGTCAGGCGTTCGGTCAGAAGATCATCCATGCCGCACTGAATACCATCCGCCCGGCGCCGGACGCCAAGGGTTTTACCGGCTCAGCTCGCCCTCGCCCTTGAGGAAGAGCTCCAACTCCTCCTGGAACGGGGCGATGTCGATGCCCTGGCCGGCCAGCCAGTCGTCGGAGTAGTACTTGTCCAGGTAGCGGTCGCCCGGGTCGCAGATCAGCGTCACCACGCTGCCGCGCTCCCCGGCGGCCCGCATCTCGGCCACGATCCGCAGCGCGCTCCACAGCCCCGTACCGGTCGACGCCCCGGCCGTCTTCCCGAGCACCCGCTCCAGCACCCGCATCGCGGCGATCGACGCGGCGTCCGGCACCTTCATCATCCGGTCGATCGCGCCCGGCACGAAGCTCGGCTCCATCCGGGGCCGCCCGATCCCCTCGATCCGCGAGCCCCGGTCACAGGTGGCGTCCGGGTTGTGGTCGACCCAGCCCTCGAAGAAGCAGGAGTTCTCCGGGTCGGCCACGCAGATCCGGGTGTCGTGCTGCAGGTAGTGCACGTACCGCGCGATGGTGGCCGAGGTGCCGCCCGTCCCGGCGGTGGCGACGATCCAGGCCGGCTCGGGGTGCGGCTCCAGCCGCAGCTGGGCGAAGATCGACTCGGCGATGTTGTTGTTCCCCCGCCAGTCGGTGGCCCGCTCCGCGTAGGTGAACTGGTCCATGTAGTGCCCGCCGGTCCGCTCGGCCAGCTCCGCCGAGACCGCGTAGACCTCGCAGGCATTGTCGACAAGGTGACACTCGCCGCCGTGGAACTCGATCAGGTCGATCTTGGCCTGGCTGGTGGTCTTCGCCATCACCGCGACGAACGGCACCCCGATGAGCTTGGCGAAGTACGCCTCCGAGACCGCCGTCGAACCGCTCGACGCCTCGATCACCGGCTTCGCCGGCCGGATCCAGCCGTTGCACAGCGCGTACAGGAAGAGCGAGCGGGCCAGCCGGTGCTTCAGGCTGCCGGTCGGGTGGGTCGACTCGTCCTTCAGGTAGAGGTCGATCCCCCACTCCTCCGGCAGCGGGAAGCGCAGCAGGTGGGTGTCGGCCGACCGGTTCGCGTCGGCCTGGACCTTGCGCACGGCCTCCTTGAGCCAGGCCCGGTACACCGGGTCGGTGCGGTCCACGTCCGTGCTCTCGCTGGCCATCGCGCTGGTCTCCTCGGTCTCGCGGGTCAACTCCCGTCGGCAGTACCGAGTGTAACCGACAACTACGATAAGTAACTTTACTGCTGCCCCCAGCTTCCGCTTATCGGTGGGCCGGCAGCACCCGGGGGCGCAGCACCCGGCAGGGCACAACTCCCGGTCGCCGTCGGCCCGTCCGGCCCATACGGTCGTGTCACGGGGTGGGACCGTCGGCGCAGGAGGCCAGGATGCAGCAGTACCGCTGGGAGCTGGAGACCCAGGACGACGACGGCCACTGGTCCCGCCAGGACGGCGCCCCCCTGCAGAATCCCGTGGAGTACGACGGGACACCGCAGCGAGCGGCCAACCACCTGCGGGACGTGTTCGTCCGCAAGCTCTCCTCGCCCGCCCCCGGGCCCCGGGCGGTCAGGGTCCGCCTCTGGGACGGGGCCGATGCGGTCGGTGAGCCCCGGGCCGAGACGGAGTGGTCACGCGAGTGACGCACCCGCACCGGCCCCGGGCTGTGCGGCGAGCAGGGCGCTCGCGGTCCTGATGTTCGCGGGGTCGGCCGCGACCGCCAGCAACGCGACGGCCTCGGCGACCGCCGTCTGCGGCGGGACGACCAGCACCTCCAGCCGGCGCGGGGCATACGAGCACACCGTGATCATGTGTTCGTCCTGCTCGACCGTGAACCATCCGGCGTGAACGGTGTGCCCCACCACCGGGATCCGCCTGGGGATGACCGGCCACTGGGCGGGGTTCACGGTGATCCTGGTGACCCGGCTCCACCGCCGGTCCAGTTCGGCGACCAGGGAAGGCAGTTCGAGCAGCAGGTCACGCGACCGGGGCCACCAGGCCCCGTCCAGCCGGCCGGGCCGTACACCGTCGGGTGCCAGCGAGAACCGCACAGCGGGTTCGGGGGTGGTCGGAGTCGTCGCGCCGTCGAGGATCGCAGTCATGGCGTCAGAGAACCTGTCTCCGCACCCGCCGACCAGGGCCGGGCCCGGGATTGCCGTTCACCGGAGACGACGCCGGGGTCAGATGTCGGCATGCGAAGTGCCTTCGGTGATCCCCACACTACTCTCGGTACCGCCCGAACCCGGCACGGCCGTCCCCAGTCTCGCGGACGACCGAGTGCCCGGACCACCCCATGGTGGCCCGGGCCTCCGACCGGCCGTTCGCGACGCTTCCCGGTCGCGCGCCCTCGGTGCCTCAGCGGTTGAACAAGCCCTTGACCTTGTCGACGCCCTCCTGGACCTTGTCCTTCGCCTCGTCGGCGGCCTGCTTCAGCTTGGACTCCGCCTGGTCGCCCTGACCCTCGGCCTTGAGCCGGTCGTTCCCGGTCGCCTCGCCGACCTTCTCCTTGGCCGAGCCGACGACCTCTTCCGCCTTGTGCTTCACCTTGTCGGACGCGTCACTCATGTCGGTGCCTCTCGTGTCGACGGTGCCGTGCGGTAACGGCACAGGTACCGAGTGTCACCCGCGCGGCACCGTGGTGCGACCCGGGGCCGATCCGGGCGGCCCGCCGCCGGCCGATCCCGGTCGCTTCGCCCTGTCGGCGGCCCGAAGACTAGCTCCTCCTCGGGCACCGAAAAATCTACCCTGGCAAGAGTAGACATTGGCGCCGACTGTGCTTAGAGTTTCTCTCGTAGCCAGCAGTCAGCGGTACCCGCCAGACACGAACTGGCGGGTTGCAGTACAGAAGTTCGCAGGTCGGCACGGTGGTGGAGTTCTGAAGCCAGGCTTGGTGCAGTACGGCGACAGGGCTGACGACCGGGCCGGGCTGCCCGCAGTGATCAGGGGCAGCCGTCGAGCGGTACCGCAGGACGCACGTCGATTCGCAGTCACCAGCAGTACGCGGGATCCCAGCAAAGGCGCCGGACTGCGGGCGCACGTGCTGGGAGGTCCGGCCAGTGGGGTTCCAAGCCGAGCAGGTGAGCAGGACGGGCGACGGGGCTGGCTGCCGGACCAGGTGGGCGACACGGCCACCTGAGCAGGACGAGGCAGTACGCAGCACATCAGTCACGCAGAGGAAGAACGGAGGGCGCAAGCGCCATCAGGATCGCCCGGGCCCGTGAAGTACGCAGTTCCGTCCGGGCGGACACCGCAGACCCCCCAATGTACGAAGGACGGTGGTTTCCGGTCACGCATTTGCGATCCCCGCACTCCCCATCCCCTCGGGGCGTTGCGGACACAAGGAACCCGGCCCAGGGCCGGTAGATGGTGTTGTTCCCCTTCGGGGCCCCGGAGCCGTCATGGCGCCGGGGCCCCTCCACGCGTTCCCAGACCAGGTAAGAGAAAGAGGTGCAGTGGCCACGACCACCAACCGGCCCCACACTCCCGACACCCCCACCGCCGTCGGCAACTTCGACGACGACGACTACCCCGCCTACACCATGGGCCGCGCGGCCGAGATGACCGGCACCACACCGGGCTTCCTGCGCTCCCTGGGCGACCAGGGCCTCATCACCCCTCTGCGTTCCGACGGCGGCCACCGCCGTTTCTCCCGCTACCAACTGCGTATCGCGATGCGCGCCCGCGACCTGGTCGACCAGGGCACCCCCATCGACGCCGCCTGCCGCATCGTCATCCTCGAGGACCAGCTCGAGGAAGCCCTGCGCATCAACGAAGAACTCCGCCGCTCCCCGCACACCCAGGAGCACCCCGAAGACACCTGACCACCGGAGCCGGTGACCCGTCGGACCAACCGACCGGGCAGCCCGCCGCCGGCCGTGCCCACCGGCGCGTCGCGCGACCTGCCCTTCCGACAACACCCGCCCCCCACGAAGGCCCGACCGCCCCGAGCGGTCGGGCCTTCGTCATGTCACCTCGACCGCTCCCAGGCGGCCCTGCAACGGGCGGTGCGGCTGCTGATCGGCACGCAGGCCCGGAAGGCCCTTGGGACGACCGGCCCATCATGTACGGCCCCAGGCCCATCCTCACCGTCACCACCATCCAGGTCCACGCCTTGGCCGCGCGCGGACAGCGCGACCCGCTCCGGGCCACGCAGACCCACCCCGGAGCCGCCTGCTGAACCCACTCCCACCGACGGGGCGGCCGGGGCCGGAACTGCGGGTGCCCGGCCGGGACGTTTCGTCCGCAGTGAAGCAGCTCAGCGGTGTGATGACCCGGATCGCGGACTGGGAGCGTCGGGCTCGTGCGCTGATCTGACCGCGTGGCATCCCCGACGGCCGGGTGAGCTGCACGGTCGACTCACCCGTGGAGGCCTTCGGCCGCCCTGTGTCCGCCTGGCACCTCCCGGTGGCGGTCGACTCGCTGCTGCTCCCGGCCGATGAGGTTGACGGGGCCACGGCTGAACCCGGTCATCGTCACACGATTCGCCCCGACTGCAGACGAGACCGTGAACGGCGAAGGCCCCGGCCGCTCGGCGGTCGGGGCCTGGTCGCCCGCCGCGTCTTCGGTTCGCCGCTCACCGGGGCGTGGTCGCCGCGAGGTCGTGCGGGGTGGTCATTGGAGGCCGGCCTTGGCCTGGGCGGCGGCGACATAGCGGACGGTGAACAGCATCGGGAGGGCGAAGCCGGCGACCTGGACGATCGTGGCGGGCGTCGAGTGGGCGTTGCCGGCATGAGCGATGACCGCGAGTGCGGCGGCCGTCACGGCGAAGGCCGCGGTCCACACGGCGGTGATGACGACGTTGGTCCGGATGAACGGCTTGAGCCCCCAGACCTCGCGGGGCGTGCTGCGCTTGGCGATGCCCAGGGTGAACGGCTTGCCGATGAGCAGGGAGACGCCTGCGATGAGCGCCAGCGTGGCCGAGGACAGTGCCGCCGAGTAGTCGTGCACGCCCGAGTCCGGGTCGGCGAAGGCGATCGCCGCCAGGCCCGCGAAGAAGGCCGCCGAGCCCAGCTCGATGATCAGCGCGTCGAAGCCCGCCCCGGCCGTGCGCTGCTGGGCGACCAGCCCCACCGCCACCACCAGGGCGGCCAGTGCTGCCCACTGCCACTGCCCGGACGGAAGCACCGCGAAGACGATCCACGGAAGGAAGGTGCGCACGTACGACACTCGGAAGTCCCCCTCGATATTCCACTTATGACAGGTCTGAACTTACATATTGCTCTACTGACATGTCAACACTGGAATGTAGGATGGCCGCATGAGCCTTCGACACGCCCTGCTCGGACTGCTGTCCGAGCGCCCGGCCAGCGGATACGACCTTCTCAAGAGCTTCGACACCGCGCTGGCCGACGTCTGGCCGGCCACGCAGAGCCAGATCTACACCGAACTGTCCAAACTCGCCGACGCCGGACTGATCAGCGTCACGGCGGAGGGCCCGCGCGGCCGGAAGGAGTACACCCTCACCCGCGCGGGCCTGGGTGAGCTGCAGCACTGGCTGACCGAGACGAAGCCGCAGCGGAACACCCGCAGCGACGTCCTGCTACGGGTGTTCTTCCTCGGTGTGCTCACCCCCGAGCAGGCGCGCGGCTATCTCACCGGACTGATCGAGATGTCCGAGCAGACCAGCGAGCAGTTGCGCGGGCTCGACGACGCCATCGACTGGGGCGGTGACCGGCTGTCCGTCTACGGCAGGATCGCCCTGGAGTACGGCCTGCGGTTCAACGCGATGCGCCGCGACTGGGCCGAGTGGGCAGTCGGCCAGCTCCCATAGTGCCGCTCGCAGCCCCGCCCTCGTTCGGGTGGTCACTTCCCGGACAGGAGCCGGCGGCCCTATCGGCCCCTTGGTCGACTCCCGCAACGGCGGGAGGGAACCCATGGGTGAACCTGTGGATGGTCGATGTCGAGCAACCCGATGGGCACCGCTGGGAGCACCACGTCCTGAAGCTGCGGCACCTGGCGGTGGCCGCCGTGGTGGACAGCGAGAAGCGGGTGCTGATGATGTGGCGGCACCGCTTCATCACCGACGCGTGGGCGTGCGAGTTGCCCATGGGGTTGATCGAGGCGGACGAGACTCCCGCCGAGGCGGCGGCCCGTGAGGTGCTTGGGGAGACCGGTTGGACGACCAGCGACATCCGACCGCTGATCTACGCTCAGCCCGCGAACGGCATCACCGACTCCGAGCACTTCGTCTTCCGCGCCGATGCCGTCGAGTACGCGGGGCCTCCGAGTTGGAGAGCCCTGACCTGATCACCCGGTTCGCCGCGAGCCGGGACTCGACCGAGCGAGCGCGCCTCGCCCCCTCGCTGCCGTACATCACTGCGGCCCCGCCGAACCCGGACCTGCGGGTGCGCCTGGTGGCCACGCGCTCCGTGCTCGACTCCGGAGACGGGGCCACGGTGCGGCTGATCGCGGGCGGGGAGGAGTGGGCGTTCGCCGCGAAGGCCGAACCGATGCTTGCCCTGCTGCTGGAAGGGGCCGTGCACCGGCTCGCCGACCTGGCGCAGGCCGCAGGCATCACTCCCGCCCAAGCGGCCGGCGTGGTGACGGAGCTGATAGAAGGTCAGGTCGTCGCTATCGGAGCAGGGCAGTAAGGGCAAGGCTGGGCCTTGGCACCTACCAACGCCGGGACGCCATGATGGCGGCGTCCCTCGGCGCGGACTGGGTGGACACCGCCCCGAACACGACTGCCCGCCCGGTGCCGTCACCGAACGCCTTTATGCGACCTTCCTCGCCCTGGAGGAGGCCTGCAACCAGGGCGTCATCAAGGCGTACGGCGTGGCGACCTGGCGGGGATGCAGCAGCGGACTGTTCGGCGTGGCGGACCTGGTCACCCTCGCCGTCCGGGCCGGCGGCCCAAATCACCACCTGCGCGCGGTCCAACTTCCGGTATCCGTCGTCCACTTGGCTCCCGTCGGACTGGCTCTCGACGGCCTGGGCGTCCTGGTGGAAGCGGCGAGCGCGGGCCTGGAGGTGTTCGCGTCGGCCCCGCTGCACGGCGGGGAGATCCCCGACATGATCGGGCCCGAACTCGCCGAGCTCATCGCCCCCGGCAGCACTCCGGCTGAGGCGGCCCTGTCCGTGGCCGCCTCAGCCCCCGGGATCTCGCGTGTCCTGCTCTCGACCGGCAACCCGCAACACTGGAGCCGCGCTGCCGATGCGGTCGGCCGCACGCCCCTGTCGCAGGACTCGCTCCGGAAGGTCACGGGTGTACTCGGAACCTGAGATCGACACCGCCATGCGGATGCGCAGCGCCCACCACACCGCCGCTTCGACCCTCGCCGTGGCACCGGATGGGGAGCGGGAGGCGTGGGGCTGGCGCGGCCGTACCCTCGGCCGCCCGGTCACCGGCGTGAGGGGCAACGCCTGGCTGCGTCTGGTGTGCGCTCCGGTGGAGAAGGCCGGCGGGAAGATCTGGGACGGACCGCAGGAGGCCGAACGTTCCATGCCTCCTGCGGTCCCCCGCCCGCACCTTCGGGCGTGGCACACCTGGACCGAGGGCGGCAACGGCTACCTCGCCGAGCTGTACGCCTACTCCCTGCTCGTCCCCGAGACCGCAGCCGAGATCCGGCACCACCTCGGCCACATCCTCGACACCCCGGCCGGGCGCTTCGCCGAACTCGTGGTCGCCACCGAACTGCTCCAAGGCATCGAACGCGGCGACCACACCGAACTGGAGGGCCCGCTACGGTCCCGTATCGGCCACCTCATCGAACTCCGCGGTTGAGAGCTGTCTGCCCTCGGCACGGACGGTTTCGGCCCCACCATGCAGACCATCCAGGGCGAAAGATGATCGCCCTACCAGCCTCGGAGTCGCTCGCTCCAGCTATTCGGAGCCGGTCGTCAGCCTCGATGGCCCAGCGCTACCAGCACGTGACAGACCCGACGCCAGAGGAGATGACCGAGAAGAACGGGAGACGGCAGAGGGCCCGGCCCGCTTGCACGGTCCGGGCCCTCTGGGCCGGCGAAGGATACGGGATTCGACCTCGTGAGGGTTCTGTCCCAATACATTTTCCGCTGCTCCTTGCTGGCACTTGCGTTCACGCACGGCACGGTACCTGCTGTCGTAGCTGGTCAGCACATGCGTTGGCTGCTCACCCTCCTTCACCAAGCATGCGGCTACCGCTACACCGCAGCCGGGATCGGGACCGCCGCCCCGCTGACGCGGATGCGCGGGTCGCCGGTGCGGAGCTCGACGCGGAGGCGGCCCGGGCGGCCGAGGTCGTGGCCCTGGTGGAGGGTCAGGACGGCGTCGGGGGTGGTGGCGCCGAGGTCGCGGAGGTAGGCGCCGAAGGCGGCGGCCGCGGCGCCGGTGGCCGGGTCCTCGACCACGCCGCCGACCGGGAAGGGGTTGCGGACGTGGAAGACGGTGTCGGACTCGCGCCAGACCAGCTGGAGGGTGACCAGGTCACGGTCGGTCATGAAGCGGGCCAGGCCGTCGAAGTCGTACGCGAGGTCGGCCAGCCGCGAGCGGGTGGCGGCGGCGAGGACCAGGTGGCGGGCGCCGGCGTACGCGATCCGGGGCGGCAGGGCGGCGTCCAGGTCGGTGGCCGACCAGCCGAGCAGGGCGAGGGCCTCCGCCACGTCGGCCGCCGGAACGGGCAGGACGTGCGGCTCGACGCTGGTCAGGGTCGCCTCCAGGGCGTCCGGCCCGGCCGTGACCGAGACCGGGACGGAGCCGGCCGCGGTCTCGAACAGCAGCTCGCCGGGGCCGATCCGGTCGGCCAGGGCGACCGCGGCGGCCACGGTGGCGTGCCCGCAGAACGGGACCTCCGTCAGCGGGCTGAAGTAGCGGACCGCGAAGCTGCGGTCGGACGAGCCCCGGGTGAGGAAGGCGGTCTCGGAGTAGCCGAGCCCGGCCGCGATGGCGAGCTGGGCGGCGGCGTCGAGCCCGGTGGCGTCGAGCACCACCCCGGCGGGGTTGCCGCCGGCCGGGTCGGCGGTGAAGGCGGCGTAACGGAGCACCTCAGGCGCGTTGTCGGTCATGATCGTCGGCAACGCGGTGCGGGGCCGGTCGATTCCCCGGTAACACCGGGCCGTCGGCGACACCGAGGTTTAACCCGCACGCCACCGGTCGGCACACGCCGGAGACCCGGCGGCAAATCCCCCGACATGACGACCGGTCAGGCTGGAGGCACCACAACGAGAGGACCTCCCGATGAGCGACTACGCCTTCCTCGCCACCACCCTCGCCGGTCTGTACACCGAGACGGACGACGGCTCCGGCGCCCCGCTGCGCGTCTCCGGCCACGAGGCCGACCGCCTGGCCACCCTCCCCCGGCACGAGCACCGGCCGCCCCGGCCCCGCCGCGGCCGCCCGCGCATGACGATCGCCCTCGCCGGCGGCCTCATCACCCGCCGCCCCGCCTGACCCGGCGGCCGGACCGGCACCGACCCGGTCACTCCGCTTCGAGCACCGCCGAGGCGCTCTCGATGACCTCGTCCAGGACGTCCCGCGAGCGGACCAGGTCGGCGATCAGACGGTTGATCCGGTCGCGTTCCACCCCGAGTTCGTCGACCAGTTGCGGGGTGGCCCGTTCGTTCGGACCGCCGTCCGTGTCCCGCATGCAGGGCAGCAGTTGGGCGATCTTCCGGCTGTTCAGCCCGGCCGCGTAGAGGGCCTGGATCCGGATCACCCGGTCCACCGCCCAGTCGCCGTAGGCGCGTTGGCCACCCGGGGTGCGTTCGGACCGGAGCAGGCCCTGGCTCTCGTAGTAGCGGAGCGAGCGCTCGCTCACCCCGGTGTCCCGTGCCAGTTGACCGATTCGCATGCCCCACCCGCTCACCGTCCGCCGGACTTGAACCTGACACCGATGTCAACTCCTACCGTACCGGCATGACGAACGCACCGGCGCAGTCCCGCCTCTTCGAACCCGCCCGCCTCGGCCCCCTCGACCTGCCCAACCGGCTGGTGATGGCACCGATGACCCGCAACCGCGCGACCGCTGACGGCGTCCCGCTGCCGATGATGGTCACGCACTACGCCCAGCGGGCCTCCGCCGGACTGATCATCGCCGAGGCGGCCACCCCGAGCCCGGTGGGGCAGACGTACCCCAACATCACCGCGATCCACAGCGCGGCCCAGGTGGCCGGCTGGCGACGGGTCACCGAGGCGGTGCACGCGGCGGGCGGCCGGATGTTCCTTCAGCTCCAGCACGGCGGGCGGGTCGGCCACCCCGACACCAGTGGTCTGACGCCGGTCGCCCCCTCGCCGATCCCTCTGCCGGAGACCATCGTCACCCCCGGCGGCCACCAGGAGGCCGTGGTGCCGCACGAGTTGACGGTCGAGGAGATCGCCTCCACCGTGGCCGACTTCGCGGCCGCCGCCCGCAACGCGGTGGACGCGGGATTTGCCGGGGTGGAGGTGCACGCCGCCAACGGCCACCTGCTGCACCAGTTCCTGGCGCAGGGCACCAACCACCGCACCGACGCGTACGGCGGCCCGGTGGCCCACCGGATCCGGTTCGTGGTCGAGGTGGTCCGGGCCGTCGCGGCGGCGATCGGCCCCGAGCGGGTGGGGGTGCGGATCTCCCCCGGCGTCACCGTCAACGGGATCGAGGACGGCGACACCGACCGGATCTACCCGGCGCTGGTGGCCGCGCTGGCCGAGCTCGGCCCGGCCTACCTGCACTACGTGTTCGCCGACCCGGAGCAGCCGCTGTTCCGGCAGATCCGCGCCCTCTGGCCGACCACCCTGGTGGCCAACCCGGTACTGGGGTGGGGCGGTCCGCTGCCCGCCGACGGCGGGAAGCTCAAGGGCGAGCAGCTGCTGGCCGCCGGAGCCGACCTGATCGCCCTCGGCCGGGCCTTCCTGGCCAACCCCGATCTGGTGGAGCGGCTGCGGACCGGTGCCCCGCTCAACCCGGTCCGGGACCACGGCCTGATGTACGTGGGCGGCGAGGCGGGCTACAACGACTACCCGACGCTGGCCGGGACCCCTGTTCCCGCTGTCCTGACCTCACGTTAGGCTCCCGTTGACCGATGATCATCAACAGCGGGGAGAGAGCACATGCTGCGCGTCAAGGACTTCGACCACCTGGTGCTGAACGTCCAGGATGTCGAACGGTCCCTGGAGTTCTACTGCGGACCGCTCGGCCTGGCGCCGGTCCGGGTCGAGGAGTGGCGGGCCGGCCGGGTGCCGTTCCCCTCGGTCCGGATCAGCCCGACCACCATCATCGACCTGGTCGCCCGCGAGCGCGGTGAGTCCAACGTCGACCACTTCTGCCTGGTGGTCGACCCGCTGGACTGGCAGCAGGTGATCGACTCCGGCGCCCTCCCCGTGATCGAGGGCCCGGTCGACCGCTACGGCGCCCGGGGCAGCGCCCAGTCGGTCTACGTCGAGGACCCGGACGGCAACGTGATCGAGCTGCGCTGGTACCCGCAGGACGTCGAAGGCTGACCGTCCTCACCGGAGGTCGGAGGCCGACCGGCTCCCGCCGGAAGCCCGCAGGTCAGCCCACTGGCAGCACCGACTGAGGATCGTTCAGGTACGGCGCCCAGGCGAGCTCCCCCGCGCCGACCAGCCCCGCGTGGGTGACCTCGGCCGGCACTATCGGCACCCGCCCGCTGCGGCCCCAGAGACAGCGCTCGGCGACCACCGAGGCCAGCCGGTCGGGGGCGGCGGCGAGCAGGTCGCGGTGCAGGCCGCTGAGTACGATCCGGTCCGGGTTGAGGATGTTGGCCAACCCGGCCAGGCCCAGTCCGAGGCGGTCCACCACGTGGTCGACGGCGGCCCGGGCGACCGGGTCGCGGTCGGCCGCCCCGGCCAGCTCGCGGGCCTGGGCTGCCAACGGCCGCACCGGGTCGGGGGTCCGGCCGGCGGCGGCGAACAGGGCCTCGGGGTCGGTCTCCGCGTTGAGACAGCCCAGGTTGCCGCACAGGCACGGCCGTCCCTGCGGATCGACCGTCAGATGGCCGACCTCCAGGGCGAGTCCGGCACTCCCGGTGTGCAGCCGGCCGTCGATCACCAGCGCCCCGCCGACGCCCCGGTGGCCCGAGGTCACCAGCAGCAGCTGCCGGGCGCCCCGGCCCGCACCGTGCCGATGCTCGGCCAGCGCGGCCAGGTTGGCGTCGTTGGCGACCGCGCTCGGGAACGGCTGCTGCGCCCGGGGCCCCTGGTCGGCCTTGCGCACCTCCTCGGCGAACAGGTCGGCCACCGGCGTCCCGCTCGGCCAGGCGAAGTGCAGGGCCACCAGTGCGGTGCCGTCCGGCTCGGTGACCGGGTTGGGCAGGGCGAGCGCGGTGCCCAGGCAGCGCCGGCCGCTGGCCCGGGCCAGTTCGGCCCCGGCCTCGGCGACCGCGCGCAGCATCCGGACCGGACCGGTGGCCGCGGGCAGCGGCAGGTGCACGGGGGGTTCGAGCTGACCACCGAGCCCCACCAGCGCCAGGCTCAGCCCGTCCGCGTGGATCTGGGCCGCGATCACCACCGGTCCGGACGGGTCGACGGCCAGCCGGTGCGAGGGGCGCCCGCGCCCACCGCCGGCCGGGCTGGAGTCGACGGTGATCAGACCGAGGGCCTCCAGTTCGGCGCTGACCGCCCCGGCGGTGGCCCGGGTCACCTCCAGTGCGCTGGTCAGCGCGGACCGGGTCGGCGCCTGCCCGGTGTGCACCAGCGCGAGCGCCGGGCCGAGCAGCGTACGCCCCCGGTCGGGCGCGGCCCGCCGGGTGTGCGCGCCGGTGCCCTCGGCGGCGGCCAGGCGCGGCAGCGCGGCCGAGAGCGCGGACCGCGTCGGCCGCTCCCCGGCACGCTCCTCGCCGACGCCGACGCCGCCCCGGGCGCGACCGGCCCGGTCCTCGGCGCGCGGTGACGGCCCGGCAGCTTCCGGGCCCTGGCCCGCCTCGGGTGACGACCCGGCAGCTTCCCGACCCTGACCGGCGTCAGCGGCCTCACCGGACTGATACGGACTTGAAGGTGTGTGCGGCACTCCCCTATTCTGCTTTTGTGCCGCTACTAAACAAAATCCGCGTCCGTTCAGCAGCCCACAACCACCCGGTCGGCCCAGCGCCGACCCCCGTCTGGACCAGCGCCAGAATCGCCCTGACCGCCTTCTTCGCCGTCGACGGCTTCCTGTTCGCCGCCTGGGTGGTCCGCATTCCCGACATCCGTGCCCAGGTCGGCGCCTCGCACAGCGCGCTCGGCCTGGCCCTGCTCTGCCTCTCGGCCGGTGCCGTGGCCACCATGCCACTGATCGGCCGGCTCTGCGTCAGGTACGGCAGCCGTCCGGTCACGGTCGCCTCGCTGGCTGTGCTCAGCCTCGCCGTCCTGCTGCCCGCGCACACCGGGACGGTCCCCGCCCTGGGCGCCGCCCTGCTGCTCTTCGGCGCGGGCTACGGCGCCGCCAACGTCAGCATGAACAGCGCCGCGGTGGACCTGGTGGTCGAGCTCCGACGCCCCGTCATGCCCAGCTTCCACGCGGGCTACAGCCTCGGCGGCCTGCTCGGCGCGGCCGTCGGCGGCCTGCTCGCGGGCTCGGTCAGCACCGCCTGGGCGCTCGCCCTCAGCGGCGCGCTCGGCCTGCTGGTCACCGCGGTGGCGGGCGCCGCCCTGCTCCGCACCACGACCGTTCCCGTCACCGCTGCCAAGCCCGCCCCGGCCGCCGCCGTGCCCACCCCGCGCCAACCCGCCCGGAACGTCCGCCTGTTGGTGCTCCTGCTCGGCCTGGTGGCGCTCTGCGACGCCTACGGCGAGGGCGCGCTGGCCGACTGGGCCACCCTGCACCTGACCGACGACGTACACGCGAGCACCGGCCTGGCCGCCACCGGCTACGCCGCCTTCGCCTTCGCGATGACCGCCGGGCGGCTCGGCGGCACCTGGCTCTCCGTCCGGGCCGGCCAGACCCGGGTGATGCTGTTCGGCGGGTTGACCGCTGCCACCGGCATGCTGGTCGCCGCCCTCGCCCCGGCCGTCCCGCTGGTGCTGGCGGGCTTCGTCCTGGTCGGCCTCGGGCTGGCCAACATCTTCCCGCTCGCCATCGCGGCGGCGGGTGCGGCGGGCGGACCGCGAGGCGTCGCCACCGCCTCCACGCTCGGCTACGCGGGCATGCTGGTCGGCCCGCCGGTGATCGGCTTCCTCGCGGACGCCACCACCCTCCCGCTCGCCCTCACCACCGTCGCCGCCGCGGCCGCGCTGGCCGCCGCCCTCTCGCTGCTGGTCCGGCCGAGGCCCACGGCCGGGTGACCCGGGCCGACCCGACGGTCCCTCAGCCGTCCCGGCCGATCCGGAACGACTCCATCTCGACGCCGTACCAGCGTCCGGTACGGCCGGTGGCGGCCATCCCCAGCCGTCGGCAGACGGCCGTCGAGGGGGCGTTGCCCGGCCGGACCAGCGCGCGGATCTCGGTCAGGCCGTCCGCGAAACCCTTGGCCAGCGCGCCCCGGGCCGCCTCGGTGGCGAAGCCGTGGCCCCAGCTGTCCGGGTGCAGGTGCCAGCCCACCTCGACCTCGACCTCGCCGTCCCCGCTCCCGTCCTCGTCCGGCAGCGGCATCAGCAGGACGGAGCCGACCACCGTCCCGGTGTCCCGCCGCTGCACCGCCCACACCCCGTACCGGGGGTCGGCCGACCGGGTCCGGCAGCGTTCGACCAGGGCCGCCGCCTCGTCCGGGGTCTCCAGCGCGCGGGGCGCGCTGCCCAGCCACTTGGCCACCTCCCAGCGGGAGTAGATGTCGAACGCACGCTCCTGGTCGGCCTCGTCCCACAGCCGCACGCTCAGCCGGTCGGTCTCGAACACGGTGTTCCTCCAGTCCTGGGCAACTGGCCGCCATGCTGCCGGACCGGGCCGCTCCGATGCGCACGCATTACGGACCCGGGAGCGCAGGTCGGCTACAGCCAGCCGTGGTGGGCCGCCTTGATGCCGGCTTCGAAGCGGCTGGTGGCGCCGAGGCGTTCCATCACGGCCGCCATGTGGCGGCCGACGGTACGGGCGGAGATGCCGAGCCGCAGTCCGGCGGCCTCGTCGGTGAGGCCGGTGCCGAGCAGGCGCAGGAGTTCGCGCTCGGTGCCGGTGAGGCCGGTGGCGGGATCTCCGCTGCGGGCCGCACCGAGCGGGACGGCGGTGGCCCAGGCTTGTTCGAAGAGTTCGACCAGCGCACCCACGATGCCCGGTTCGGTGACGTGCAGGGCCCCCTTGCGGGTGTTGGCCGGGTCGATGGGGACCAGGGCCTGGGACCGGTCGACGATGACCAGGCGCTGGGGCAGGACCGGTGCGGTGCGCACCTCGCTGCCCAGGCCCAGCAGCCAGCGGGCGTAGGCGGTGGTGTGCGGGTCGTTGCGGGTGGCGTCCTGGTAGAGGGACTTGACGGTGACGCCACGGGCGATGGCCTGTGCGTTCCCCTCCCGTCCGGCGGCGAGGTCCTCGGGGCGTTGGCTGGCACCCGGGTGGACGCCGACGCACTCGGTGCTGACGTTGCGCATGAGGATCTCCAGGCGGTGCTGGATGGCGTCCATGCCGAGCAGCCGCTCGCCGTGGGCCGCCCTGGTGTCGGCGCGATCGGCGACCAGGCGGGTGACGGCGGCCCTGGAGGCGGCGAGCTGGGCCTGACGCTCGGCCAGGTCGGCCTCCTGACGGGCCAGCATGTCCTCCAGGCCCACTTCGGGGGTGACCGCCCGGAGCTGTCCGGGGTGCTCGCTGGACGCGCGGACCAGCATCAGCCGGGTGAGTTCGTCCAGGCAGTCGTGGACCTGAGTGGGCGTCACGCCGATGGCGCCGGCCAGTCGGTCGACGCCGTGGCCGGGTCGGTCGAGCATGACCCGGTAGACGGCGGCCGCGGTGGCGCTCAGGCCAAGGGCTTCCAGCATCGTGGCACGTCCTCGTGACGGTGGCACGAACCCCCCGTGGCCGCGCCTGGCCCGGCCATGCTCGCAGCCGACCGGCCTCCCTTCAAGGTTCCTTCTGCGGTGCTTCGTTGCTGCGCACACCCTATGGAGGGATTTCGTTCCGGCCCGATTTCCGTGGCGAGTGCGCCGGAGCCGCCCGGTCGGCCGGGTCGGGCTGTCCGCTTCCGGCCAGACCGGTTGGCGACACCTTGAAGTCCTTCCCGGAGGCGTCGGTCTGCGGCCAAGCTGTTCATCGCCGGAAGGGAACGGAAACCCCCGAGCGGCAACCGGAGCGAACACCACCGCGGGGTGCGACTTCCGGGACCGGACACCCCTCGCATCCACCAGAGAAGGGCATGATCACCATGATCCGCACCCGTATCGCCCTGGCCGCCGCGGTCGCCACCCTCGCGCTGGGCACCGTCGCCCTCCTGCCCGGCGCCGCCACCGCCGCCCAGCCGGCGCCGGCCTCCGCCACCGCCCAGTCCCTGCCGACCCCGACGGCCACCCCCGGCAACGGCACCTGGGGCTGACGAGGGATGGACATCGTCTACACGGCCCTGACCCGCCGTCACACCATCGCCGACCGGGGCGACCGGGCCGAGGTCGACCAGGTGGTGGAGGTCCTGTGGGCCCACGCCGAGCCGGTCGACCGGCTCGAACACGCCGGTGGCCGCGCCGAGTCGGACCGGGTGGACCTGCTGCTGTTCCTCCTCCCGGACCACGACACCAGTGCCGAGCGCCGGGCGGCCGCGCTCCTGCGGCGCGCCCACCACGCCTCGCCGCTGCTCCGGGACCGCTACCTCCCGCCGCCGTCCCCGGCCGGCCCCGGCCACTGAACCGGGGGGCCCACCCGGCCCCGACCCGGCCCGGCGTGAACTCCGCCTCCCGTGACCGCTGTTCCTGCAGGACAGCCGTCCCCGCGCCGCCGAACCGGGTTGCCGCCGCCGCCTTCGCCGCCGGCCTGCCGACCCACCCCGTACCGCTCCTGAACGGCTGCCCTCGTCGGCCTGCCGTTCGCCGGGCCGCGCGCCGGCCCGGCCACATCCGACACCGCGTCATCCCCGCACCACCCCGACCGCCACCCAGGAGTCCTCCCATGCCCACGTTCGTCGCCAAGCTCACCAAGCCCGCCCTCGCCACCCTGGTCGCCGCCACCGTGGTCACCGGCCTCGGCGTCCGGCCCGCCCATGCCGATACAAGCACCGGGAACCTGGTCGCCTCGATCGCCAATGCGAACCTCGGCAAGGGGCCCTGCTCGGCCAACAGCACCGGCCACGGCGGCAGCCCGAACGCCGGCACCGGCTTCGGCACCAGTTGCAACGTCTCGACCGGTCAGGCGAGAGAGGAGTGGTGCGCGGACTTCGCCGAGTGGGCCTGGAACCAGGCCGGTTACACCGATACCGGCGACGTGACGAGTGCCGCCTGGACGTTCGCCCGGCACGGTGCGACCCACGGCACCTTCCACTGGGTCACCGACACCGGCTACACCCCGCAGCCCGGTGACGCGGTCGTGTGGCGCGGCAACGGCTACCCGCTGTCCAGCTTCACCGATCCCGGTGCGCTCGGCTTCGACGACGTCCAGCACGTCTCCCTGGTCAGCTCCGTGAGCAGCCGTACCTCGATCAACGACACCGGTGGCAACCAGGGCAACGCGGTCACCCACAACGGGCCGTTCAACCCGACCGTCCAGCAGGGCTGGGGCCAGCAGGTGATCGGCTACATCAGCCCCGGCAGCGGTACCCCGGCCCCGACCGTCCCGGCGGGCTTCAACGTCCACGCCAACGCCACGGGTGCCGCCGTGGTGAACCTGACTTCGACGGTCACCGCCAACGGGTACGTCAACTACCTCGACTACCGGATCACCGGCCCGAACGGGTACAGCCAGGTGATCAGGGCCGGCGGCGGGCCGACCTCGCCCAACCTCACCGGCTACACCGCCTCCTGGAACACCACCGGACTCGCGACCGGCACCTACACCGTCACGCCGGTCGCCAACGAGATCGACGGTGCCGACCACAGCTACGCCGGCAGCGTCGTCACGGTCGGCGCCCGGTCCATCGGCTCCGACGTGGTGCTGACCCCGAGCGGGGGGCTGGCCACGTACTGGGTCGGCAGCGACGGCATCGTGTGGGGCAAGTCGCAGGCCGGGGCCGGTGGAGCGTGGTCGACGCCGCAGGCGCTGACCGGCACCGGCTTCACCGGCAAGGTGTCGGCGGTGGTGGCCGCCAACGGCACCGTCGCGCTGTACGTCCGCACCGTCGGGGGCGCCGTGTTCGGCGGCTCCCAGGCCGGCGTCGGCGGAGCCTTCGGCTGGAACAACCTCGGCGGGACGAGCATCACCGGTGACCCGACGGCGGTGGTGACGCCCAACGGCACCATCGCCCTGTACGCCACCGCCACCGACGGCAACGTCTGGGGCATGTCGCAGGCCGGGGTCGGCGGAGCGTTCTCCAGCTGGGGGCTGATGACCACCGGCGGCGGCCTCACCGGCAAGGTCTCGGTCGTGGTGGCCGCCAACGGCACCATCGCCCTCTACGTCCGCACCGTCGGGGGCGCCGTGTTCGGCGGCTCCCAGAACGGCGTCGGCGGAGCCTTCGGCTGGAACAACCTCGGCGGGACGAGCATCACCGGTGACCCGACGGCGGTGGTGACGCCCAACGGCACCATCGCGCTCTACGCCACCGCCACCGACGGCAACGTCTGGGGCATGTCGCAGGCCGGGGTCGGCGGAGCGTTCTCCAACTGGGGGCTGATGACCACCGGCGGCGGCCTCACCGGCAAGGTCTCGGTCGTGGTGGCCGCCAACGGCACCATCGCCCTCTACGTCCGCACCGTCGGGGGCGCCGTGTTCGGCGGCTCCCAGGCCGGCATCGGCGGAGCCTTCGGCTGGAACAACCTCGGCGGCACGAACCTGTCGGGCGACCCGACCGCGATCGTGATCCCCAACGGCGCCATCGCGGTCTACGACAACAGCAACGGCCAGATCTGGGGCACCAACCAGAACGTCGTCGGCGGGCCCTTCTCCCCCTGGGTCCTGGTCTGACCCGGAGCGGCACCGGGGCCAACCGGGCGGGGCTCCACCGCAGCGGCGGCCCGCCCGTCCCGAACTGACGACGGTGTGTCCCGGGGACCGATCGGTTCCCGGGACACACCGCTGTGTGGTGCCCAGGTCGGCGGACGACCTGCGGAGAGCGAGCGGCCCGCCGCCGGGGACAGCGGCGGGCCGACCCCGGGAGCGAACGCCTACCCTGGTGGCACCGATCCCAGGCTGCCCGGCCGACCGGGCCCGACCAGCGAGGCCAACAGATGACGACGGTTCAGGTACTCCGCGCCGACCGGCGCCCGGCCACCCCGTGGCTGAACGGCGGCGGCATCACCCGTGAGGTGGCGGGGCACCCGGCCGGGGCCGGGCTGGCCGACTTCCACTGGCGGGTCAGCCTGGCGGATGTCGCGCAGGGCGGTCCGTTCTCCCGCTTCGAGGGGGTCGACCGGGTGATCACCGTGGTGGAGGGCGCCGGGATGGCCCTCACCGTGGCGGGCACCGAGCACCGGCTCGCCGACCCGTTCCGCCCGTTCGCCTTCCCCGGCGACGCCGAGACCGGCTGCGAGCTGCTCGGCGGCCCGGTGGTGGACTTCAACGTGATGACCCGTCGGGGGCAGGCCGCCGCCGAGGTCGAGGTGGCGGACGGGCCGCGCACCTGCACCGTCCCGGCGGACGCGGTGGTCCTGCTGGTCTGCCTGGACGGTACGGCCGAACTCGTCGCCCCGGAGCTCCGGTTGGGCCGGTACGACGCCGCACTGCTCACCGCCCCCGGCGAGCAGCAGCTCCGGGTGGACGGCCGGACGGCCGTGGTGACGATCCGCCGGGGCGCCTGACCGGCCGGCGGCATGGTCTGGACCTGTCGCGGGTGACAGCCGCAGACTGCTGCGATGAGCATCGACTTCCCCGTCCACGGGCTGATGGTGCCCGAGCCGCACGTGCTGCCGTTCGCCATCGGCTCCTTCGACACCATCGGGGAGCTGTCCAGGGCCGGCTTCCCGCACCGGCACACCTTCTACGAGATCGTGCACGTCACCGGCGGGCGCGGCACGCACGTGGTCGACCTGGCGCACTGGCCGCTGGACCCGCCGCACCTGTGCGTGATCGCGCCGGGCCAGGTGCACTACTGGGACGAGGTGGACGGCCTCACCGGGCAGGTGCTGCTCTTCAACGAGGACTTCCTGCTCTCCCACCCGGAGGACGTCGCGGCACTGCGCACCCTGGCCGCCCGGCCGTGGCTGCGCCTGACCGGCGGTGACCGGGAACTGCCCGCGCTGATGCACGAGTTGGAGCGGGAGTACCGGGCGCTGGCGGACGGCTACGCCGGGGTGCTGCGGTCGTACCTGCACATCCTGATCGTCCGGGCGCTGCGCGCCTCGGCGCCGGGGGCCGACCCGGTGGCGCCGGGGCGGACGGACGAACTGGTCGCGTCCTTCCGCCGGTTGATCGCCGAACCGGGCCGTTCGGTGGCGGACTGCGCCCGGCAGCTGGGGGTCTCCACCGGCCATCTGCACGCGCTGGTCAAGCAGGCCACCGGCCGCACGCCCGACCGGCTGATCCGGCAGCAGCAGACCATGACGGCCAAACTCCTGCTGGCCAGAACGGATCTGACGGTGCGACAGATTTCCAAGGAATGCGGTTTCGGCGACCCCGCGTACTTCTGCCGGTTCTTCCGGCGGGAGACCGGGATGACCCCCGGGGAGTTCCGGGGCAGTGCCGGAGGAAATCACCACGATCCCCGGCTGGAGTCCATCGCCGCCCGGCCGGAAGGCCCATAGGTTCACTGCTGACCGCCTCGCCGTTCCCGGCCCAGTCGGCTGTCATGAGCCCCTCATGGCCGCACCCCCACGGCGGCCATGTCCTCCCCCACCCAGGAGCCTCCGTGTCCGAGCAGGACGAACCCCAGGTGCACGAACCCCAGGCCGCCGAGCGCCTGTTGAGCCGCAAGACGCTGCTGCGGGCGGTCGCCGTGGCCGGCGCCGCCCCGCTGCTGCTCGGCGCCGGCAGCGCACTCGCCCGCGACCGGCGCGGCACCGGTACCGCCCCCGAGCTCACCCCCGACTGCGACGACGGTGACGACCCGACCGTCCCGCAGACCGAGGGCCCGTACTTCAAACCCAACTCCCCGCTGCGCACCTCACTGGTGACGGCGAGCACCCCGGGCACCCGGCTGACCGTCAGCGGGTACGTGTTCGGCTCCGCCTGCCTGCCGATCGCCAACGTCCTGCTGGACTTCTGGCAGGCGGACGACAACGGCGCCTACGACAACACCGGATTCACCTTCCGGGGCCACCAGTTCACCAACGCCCAGGGCGCGTTCAGCCTGAGCACCATCGTGCCCGGCCTCTACCCGGGTCGCACCCGGCACATCCACGTCAAGGTCCAGGCCCCGAACCGGCCGGTGCTCACCACCCAGCTGTACTTCCCCGGCGAGCCGCGCAACAGCACCGACACCATCTTCGACGCCCGGCTGCTGATGAACGTCCGTCAGATCGGCTCCGGCAAGGAGGGCACCTTCGACTTCGTCCTGAACGTCCCGCAGACCCCGAGCCCCAGCCCGTCCCCGACCGGCAGCCCCACCACCACCCCGAAGCCCTCCCCCACCCCCACGCCCACCGGCGGCAGTTGGGCCCCGGGCACGGCCTACCGGGCCGGCGACCGGGTCGGCTACGGCGGCGCCTCGTACCAGTGCCTCCAGGCCCACACCGCGATGACCGGCTGGGAGCCACCGAACGTGCCCGCGCTCTGGCGGCGGCTGTGACGGCCTTCTGGCAAGTGATCGCTCAGCCGAAGTTGTGAAGATCGACCACGCTGTCACCACGGGTTATGCATCTTCCAGCCGAATTGGTCTCAACCAATTGCACGGCGTTCGCAACCGGAGGAGGCTCCTCCCCGAAGCGCCGGGACGTGGACCCCGGCGCTCTCGTCCGAGGGGAGAGGTACCGACATGGCACTTCGTAAGATGGCTTCCACCGTGGCACTGGCCGGCGCACTGGCCGCAGGCGCACTGATCGCCGCTCCGGCCGCCCAGGCGTTCAGCTACACCTACATCGGCATGTTCCCGGACGCCGCCAGCTGCCAGGCGGCGGGCCAGGGCTACGTGAACCGGGGCGAGGCCGTCAACTACTTCTGTGACGTCGCCCCGGGTGCGGCCCGCCTCTCCGTCGTGCTCCGCTAGATCCTGGCGGACAACGAGAAGCACCAGGAAGTGGGCCCGGCGACGGACGCGTCGCCGGGCCCGCCTCGCTCCACCCCCGGGCCGCTCCGACGGGAGCAAAACTGTTTGCCCATCACCCGTAATGCCACGATGATGCCGATATGTCACGTACCTTCGAGGACCTCGTCGCCGAGGCCGAATCCGTCTCCGTCGACGGCTGGGACTTCTCCTGGCTGGACGGCCGGGCCACCGAGCAGCGACCCTCCTGGGGCTACCAGCGCACCGTCGGCGCCCGGCTGGCCGGGGTCTCCGCCGCGCTGGACATCCAGACCGGCGGCGGTGAAGTCCTGGCCGGGACCGGAAAGTTCCCCCCGGTGATGGCCGCCACCGAGTCCTGGCCACCGAACGTGGCGAAGGCCACCGCTCTGCTGCACCCGCTCGGGGCGGTGGTGGTGGCCGCTCCGGACGAGCCGCCGCTGCCGTTCGCGGACGGCGCCTTCGACCTGGTGACCAGCCGTCATCCGGTCCGGCCGTACTGGTCGGAGATCCACCGGGTGCTCCGGCCGGGCGGGACGTACCTGGCCCAGCACGTCGGCCCGGCGAGCGTGTTCGAACTGGTGGAGTACTTCCTCGGGCCGCTGCCCGCCGAGGTGCACCGGGGCCGGCACCCCGACGACGAGCGCGCGCAGGCGGAGGCGGCCGGGCTGGAGATCGTCGAGCTGCGCTCCGAGCGGCTGCGGACGGAGTTCCTCGACGTCGGCGCGGTGGTCTACTTCCTGCGCAAGGTGATCTGGATGGTCCCCGGCTTCACCGTCGAGCGGTACCGGGACCGGCTGCGCGAGCTGCACGAGCGGATCCTGCGCGAGGGGCCGTTCGTGGCGCACTCCGCGCGCTTCCTGATCGAGGCCCGCCGGCCGGCCTGAGCCCCGGCCGAGGGGTCAGCTGCCCTCGCCGGGCAGCCGCAGGTCCCAGCCGATCAGCTCCCGGAGCTGATCGGCGGTCAGGTCCCCCGGCAGGGCGGTCGGCGGCTCGTGCCGGAACGGCGGCTGCCAGCCCTCCACCTCGGACCAGCTGCGCACCACCTTCGCCGGGGCGCCCGCGACCACCGCGAAGTCGGGCACCTCACCGCGCACCACCGAACCGGCCGCCACCACCACGTTCCGCCCCAGCTTCGCGCCGGGCAGGATCACCGCACCGGTGCCGATCCAGCTGCCGGAGCCGATCTCCACCGGCTCGTTGCGCGGCCACTGCTTGCCGATCGGCAGCTCGGTGTCGTGGTACGAGTGCGCGGTGTCGGTGATGTAGACGAACGGGCCGGTCCAGACGTCGTCCCCGAGGGTGATCGACTGGTGGCCGACCAGGTGGCTGCCCCGGCCGATCACGCACCCGCCGCCGATCCGCACGATCGGCTCGTCCCCCAGGTCCAGCCCGGGCACGAACCCGGCCGAGATGGTGACGCGCTCGCCGATGATGGAGAACGGGCCGATGGTGATCCACTGCTCGTTGAACACCGTCCCGAGCGGGAAGGCCAGCTTGGTGCCGTCCCCCAGCTCGCGGAACCGGTAGGGCCCGGGGCTCTGGTTGGAGACCGCGCCGACCCCCTGCACCCAGGTCCAGCCCCGGTGCACCAGCCGCCCGGCCACCCGGCGGCCTCGGGTGCGGACTGCGGCGAGGAGTGAACTGGCGGTCGGCATGCGTCCCACGCTATCGGTCCCGACCGGTCGGTAACACCGGGAGGGAGCAAGGTCACACCTGCTCAGGACCGTCCTCCCGGACGGGTCAGGGCCGCGCCGCCTTCACCCCGTGCACGGCGGCGTACTCCGCCACCAGCCAGGGCCCGAGCTCCTCGGTGAACATCCGCAGCACCGCCGGGTCGCCGGTCGGCGCCAGCGCCACCTCGGCGGCGGTGCGCAGCTGCCCGGCCCGCTCCGGGTAGTAGGAGCCGGCGATCTCGGCCGAGCGGGCGAGGTCGCTGGTCCAGCCGCCCCAGCGGGGCATCACCAGGGTGAACGCCGTCCTGACCAACCGTCGGGCCACCGCCCGGTTCAGGGCGCGCGGGTCGGTCCCGCCGGTGCGCCAGCGAGGGAGCGCGAGGGCCAGGTCGCCGTTGGTCTCCCGGGCCAGCAGCGAGGTCGGCCGGTAGCGGGGCAGCTCGGCGGCCAGGTCAGGGCCGAGCAGCGGGGTGCACAGGCAGGCCAGGAACCAGCCGAGGTCGTACCGTTCGAGCTCGCTGAGCAGGGTGGCGGTGTCGAAGAGCAGGATGCCGCCACCGTCGACCACCTGGTGCCCGGCGTCCAGCGCGGCCGCCAGGGCGGCCGCGTCGGCGCGGTCCGCCCCGGTCGGCGGCCGGTGCAGGACCAGCAGCAGGTCCAGGTCGGAGCGGCCCGGGCGGGCGGTGCCGCGCGGGATGCTGCCGTACAGGTAGCCGCTGTGCAGCCGGTCCGGCCCGAAGGTCTCGGCGATCCCGCGCCGGGCCGCCTCGGCCAAGGGGCCGAACTCCGGCTGCACGCGGTCGAGCGAGCCCTCCCGCGCGATGAAGCCCTGGTCGTCCAGCCCCTTGTCGATCATGCTCGGTACGGTACTACTCCGCCCACGGAGCGGGGCGGCGCTCCAGGAACGCCCGCATGCCCTGCTGCGCCTCGGCCGAGCCGAACAGCCGGGCCGACCGGTCCACCCGCTCGTCCGCGTCCCGCTCGAACGAGGCCACCACCTCGACGTTGGCCAGCCGCTTGCTCTCGGCCAGGCCCTGCGGGGAGCACAGCCGGAACGCGTCCAGCAGCACCTTGGCGGCGGCTGACGGGTCGTCGGCCGCCTCGGTGACCAGACCGATCCGGGCCGCCTCGGCGGCGTCGAAGGTCTCGCCGGTGAGGTAGTAGCGGGAGGCGGCGCGCGGGTCCAGCTTGGGGCGCAGCGGCAGCGAGATCACGGCCGGTGCCAGGCCGAGCCTGACCTCGGTGAAGGCGAAGGTGGACAGCGGCCCGGCCACCACCAGGTCGGCGGCGCCCAGCAGGCCGAGCCCGCCGGCCCGGACGTGCCCGTTCACCAGCGCGAGCACCGGCTTCGGGCAGTCCACGATCGCCCGCTGAAGGTCCACCAGACCGCGCGGCCCGACCGTCGGGTCCGCCCCGGTCGCCTCGGTCAGGTCGGCCCCGGCGCAGAACACCTTGCCGGTGTGCCCGAGCACCACCGCCCGTACGGCCGGATCGGCCGCCGCCTCGGCCAGACCCCGGGTCAGCTCGGCCATCAGCCTGCTGGACAGGGCGTTGCGGTTGTGCGGGGAGTCCAGCTCCAGGGTGGTCACGGCATCGGCGGTGGCGACGCGGACGAAAGGTACCTCGCGGGTCATCGCGGTACTCCTGCTTTCCGGCTGAGGGTGGCTCGGGAACGGACCGGTGGGCCCGCCCGGACAGGACTCTGACATGCCCACCCGCCTCCCGGCCAGAGGCCCGGCCAGGGTCGCCCGGCGAAACCCGCCGGCCCCGCCGGGGCGGCTGCGGGAGCATCGGGCCTCATGTTCACCGACCGACTGCTGCTGCTCGCGCCCCGGATCAACGAGACCGGTCTGCAGCTGCTCACCGCCGCCCACGCGCGCGGCCTGCCCGCCCGCACCGCGACCGGCTGGCGCCCGCCGCAGGACGTCCCCCCGCTGGTGCACCTGTACGGCGGCCCGCTGTACGCCGACGCGGTCGGCCGCGAGCTCGGGGTCGCCGTGCTGGAGGAACTTCCCGGCTGGCTGGCGGAGTTGCCCCGGGATCTGACCCGCCGTTCGGTCGAGCTGCTGCCGCTCGCCGAGGCCCGGGCACTGCGCCGGCCGGCCTTCTGCAAACCGCCGTCCGACAAGGTGTTCGCGGCCCGGGTCTACCCGGACGGCTCCGGCCTGCCCGGCCCGGACGCGCTGCCGGACGACCAGCCGGTGCTGGTCAGCGAGGTGGTGACGTTCCGTCGGGAGTACCGGCTGTTCGTGCTGGACGGCGCGGTGCGGACCGGCAGCCGGTACGCGGTCGACGGCGGGCTGGACGTGGCGCCACTGGCCGAGGACCCGCTGCGCCGGGAGGTGACCGCGTTCGCCGCCGAGCTGCTGGCGGCCACCGCGGCCGGGCTGCCCAGCGCGGTGGTGGTCGACGTCGGCCTGCTGGCGGACGGCGGCTGGGCCGTGGTGGAGGCCAACCCGGCTTGGGCCAGCGGGGGTTACGCCTGCGACCCGGTCGCGGTGCTGGACGTGGTGCTCCGGGCGGCCGGTCCGCTGGGCGAGCTGCGGGCGGCCGACCGGCCGTACTGCCGGCAGCTGCCGGTCGTCACGGACTGACCGACGGCACGGGGGCGTCCGGCCGGGTCCGCTGGGCCCAGCGGACGGTGGGCGGCATCGCGACGGCGGCGGCCAGCATCAGCGCGCCGAGCAGGATCCAGCCGACCAGACCGTTGGTGATCACCACGGTGGTGATCAGCACCGGGCCGAACATCAGGGCGCTGGACAGCCCGGCGTTGAAGACCCCCTGGTACGAGCCGTGGTGGCCGTCGCCCGCCAGGTCGTAGCTGAGCGCCCAGCCGGCCGCCTGGCAGTACATCTCGCTGAAGGTCTGGCAGGCCACCCCGGCGATCAGCAGCACGGCGGCCAGCCAGCCGGGCAGGCCGTGCGCCAGGCCGATCAGCAGGCAGGCGGCGGCGATCAGCAGCCCGCCCCGGCGGAAGATCCGGGCGGCGGCGGTCGGTTCCTCGGTGCCCCGGGTGGCCCGGACCTGGAGCAGCGCCACCAGCACGGTGTTGGCGATCAGTGAGACCGCGACCACCACCCTGGGCGCCTCGGTGTGCTCCACCACCCAGAGCGGCACGCCCACCTCCAGCACCGAGAACTGCAGGCAGAGCAGCCCGCTCAGCACGGTGACGGCCAGGAACGGCCGGTTGCGCAGCGCCGGGTTCCCGGTCCGCTCGCCGGGCACCGTCGGCGCCTTGACCCGCGGCGGCACCGTGAGGGCCGCGTACATCACGGCGACCACCGCGAAGCTGACCGCGTCGGCCAGCAGCGCCGCCACGTACGCGCCCCGGCTGTCCGCGTGCAGGACGAGCGCGGCGACCGCCGTCCCCGCGCCGATCCCGACGTTGGTGACCACCCGCAGGTAGGCCCGCCCGGCCACCCGCCGGTCGGCGGGCAGCACCTCGGCGTACAGCGCGTTGCGGACGGCGGCCGAGCCCCGGTCGAGGGCCATCACCAGGCAGGCCAGCGGGACGAACAGCGGGTAGGAGTGCACCAGCGTGTACGCGGCCACCCCGAGCGCCTCGCCGGCCACCAGCACCACCAGCACCCGCCTGCTCCCCCACCGGTCGGCGGCCCGCCCGGCGGGCACCCCCGCCAGTACCCCGCAGAGTCCGGCGGCGGTCAGCGCGGTGCCGACCTGGACGGCGCCGAAGCCGAGCACCCGGGTGAAGAACAGCACCCCGAGGGTCATCGACAGTCCGTTGCCCAGACAGTTCAGCAGGGTGATCCGGGCGAGTCGGCGGACGGTCGGGTCGGGGTGCAGCAGCCGGTTCCGGGCAGGGGTGGGCGCGGTGGCCTCGATGGTGGGGGTCATGAGCTGATCACACCGCCGGGGGGCCGCCGCCGGTATTCATTTAGGCTATGCCTGACGCCTGCTCAGGCCCAGAGGAGGACGAATGCACCGCTTCCAGCTCGAACTGGACGACCTGGCGTCGGCCGCCTTCGCCTGCTCCCCGCTCCAGGAGACCGTGCTCAGCCTGCGGATGTGGACCCACCCGGGCACCTACCACCCGGCCCAGACCGCCTGGTTCGAGCTGATCAGGCCGGAGTTCGAACGCCTGCCGCAGGCCGGGCTGCTCCGCTCCCTGGTCGGCTCCAACCGGTGGGTCCCGGACTTCCTGACACCCCGTCCGGCCACCCCCTTCCCGGATTTCCGCAGCGAGCTCGCGCTGGTCCGGGCCCTGCCGCCGGAGCGGCTGGCGACCGAGCTGTCCCGGGCCCACCTGCCGCACGACCGGCGGCTGCCGCCGCTGCTCGCGGCCGGGCTCGCCGCCGACCCGGCCGCGCTGCTGACCGAGATCGCCGACGCCCTCGCCGCCTACTGGGACCGCTGTCTCGCCCCCGGCTGGTGGCCGCGGGCCCGCTCGGCCCTCCAGGCGGACATCGTGCACCGGGCCCGGATGCTCGCCGAGCGCGGCGCGGCCGCCCTGTTCGCCGACCTGGACGGCCGGCTGCACTGGGCCGACGGCGTGCTGACCATCCGTCGGGACTGGGCCACCGGCGACGCCGAGGTGGTGGTGGCCCGGCGCGGTCTGGTCTTCTCCCCCAGCTGCTTCATCCGCGGCGCCGTCACCTCGATCAGCGACGAGTATCCGCCGTCGATCGTCTACCCCACCCGCGGCCAGGCCACCATGGCCCCGTTGCCGCAGCCCCCGCCCGCCGCCGAGGCCCTCGAACTCCTGCTCGGCGCCCCGAAGGCCCGCCTGCTCGCCCTCCTCGACGAACCCACCTCCACCACCGAACTCGCCGCCCGCCTCGGCGTCACCCCCGGCGCCGTCAGCCAGCACCTCGGCGTCCTGCACACCACCCGCCTGGTCACCCGTACCCGCAGCGGCCGCCTGGTCCTCTACGCCCGCAGCCCGCTCGGCGACCAGCTCCGCAGCTGACCGGCCGCCGGGCCCGAAAGACGGTTGACGCCCCGGGGCGGGCGCGGTTTCCTGCTGCGATGAACGATCTTCGCTTCGAGCCGGTGAGCGGTGACGTCGGTCTGTCGGACTGGCAGCACGTGCACAACCTGATCATCCCGACCGACCCGCTGACGGCGGCCGAGGTCCGCGAGCGGGCCGGGCGCAACCGCCTCGAGGTGGCGTACCTGGGCGACACCCTGGTCGGCTGCTCGACGGTGCGGCCGCCCACCGAGGGGACGGCCACCGTGATCGCCCGGGTGCTTCCGGCCTACCGGCGGCAGGGGATCGGGACGCGGCTGTACACGCACGTGCTGGCGTACGCGCGCTCGCTCGGACCGGCCGTGATCGAGACCGTGGTGCTGGAGTCGAACGCGGACGGCCTGCGGTTCGCCGAGGCGCGGGGTTTCGTCGAGATCGAGCGGTATCTGCTGCCCGGTGACACGGTGCCGTACGTCGATCTGCGGCTGGCCTGACCCCGGCGGGCGCGGGCACACCCTCCGGCACGAGAGAATGACGTCATGACCGACGAGCACACCGAAGCACCGAAGTCCGCGAACGAACGCAGGGAGCAGCTCTTCCAGGCCATGCGCAAGGGTGGCGGCAGCTGGGACTGGACCCGCGCGCGCGAGACGTACCACGAGCAGCCGGACCCGCGCACGGTCCGCCGCGACCTCGAACAGCTGCGCAAGGCGGGCCGGCTGTTCCGCGACCGCGAGACCGGCCTGTACGAGGCGATCGGCTACTGAGCCGACCTGCGCGCAGGACCACGGTGGCCTCCTCCCGGACGGGAGGAGGCCACCGGCGTCAGCGGGACGCGATCGAGGCCAGCCGGCGGGCCGCCCGGTAGTCGCGCATGATCTGGGCGAAGGTGGTGTGCCCCTGGGTGGTGCGGGCGAACGCCCGCCAGGCCGGGCCGACCAGGCAGACCGCGGCGTGGAACAGGTGCGGGCGGCGCTCGAAGGCACCCAGCATGACCTTGCCCGCGCGCATCTCGACCCCGAGCCCGGCCTTGATCGCGAAGGCGTAGTTCAGCGCCTGCCGACGGACATCCGCCGAGCCGTCCGCCTCGGCGACCTTGACCGCCCACTCGCCCGCCAGCCGGCCGGAGCGCAGCGCGTACGAGATGCCCTCCCTGGTCCACGGCTCCAGCAGGCCGGCCGCGTCGCCCGCGACCAGCACCCGGCCCCGGGAGAGCGGGGAGTCCTCCGCCCGGCACCGGGTCAGGTGGCCGGACTCGATGCTCGGGGTGAACCCGGACAGGCCCAACTGCCGGATGTAGTCGGCCAGGTAGCCCTTGGTCGCCTCGCCGTCGCCGCGCGCCGAGATCACCCCGACGGTGAGCGAACCCGACTCGGTCTTCGGGAAGACCCAGCCGTACGAGCCGGGCAGCGGGCCCCAGTCCAGGTGGATCCGGCCCTGCCAGTGCCGGAGCACCTGGTCGGGCACCGGGATCTCGGCCTCCAGGCCGAGGTCGATCTGGTCGAAGGTCACCCCGACGTGCCGCCCGATCCGGCCGGCGCTGCCGTCCGCGCCGACCACCGCACGGGCCTCGATCCGGCGGCCGTCGGAGGTGGTGACGGTGACCGTGCGGCCGGCTCCGGCCGGCTGCTCGACCCCGGCCACCGCGACGCCGGTGACCAGCACCGCGCCGGCCTGCTCGGCCGACTGCACCAGGCGCAGGTCGAACTCGTCCCGGTTCACCAGGCCGAACAGCATCCGCTTGGAGCGCCGGGTGCGGGTGAAGCGGCCGCCGAGCGCGAAGGTGACGGCGTACACCCGGTCCTGTAGCGGCAGCTTGAAGTCGTCCGGCAGGCTGTCCCGGGACGGGCCGATGATGCCGCCGCCGCAGGTCTTGTAGCGGGGGTGCTCGGCCTTGTCGAGCAGCAGCACCCGCCGCCCCTGCCGGGCCGCGCCGTACGCGGCGGAGGACCCGGCCGGACCGGCGCCGACCACCACGACGTCCCAGACGCCCGCCAACGGGTCTGGCCCGTCCGACACTTCGTCAGCGTCCGGCCCGGGCGCGGCGGGCGGGTCGATACGGTCCTGGCCGTGGGAGCTACCGGAGTCAGTCACGGACAGCAATCCTAGTGCCGACGAGCAGGTGCGTAGCCAGTCCCGGAGGGTCGGGGTGGCCCGGCCTAGGATCGAGCCGTCCGAACACCGCCATTTCATCCGCACACCCCGGAGTGAACCGATGACTCAGCAGTCCCTGGCCTCGGCCGTCCGGTCCCTGATGCCGCGGGCCAAGGCCGAGCTCGCCGAGCTGGTCTCCTTCCAGTCCGTCGCCGATCCCCGGCAGTTCCCGGTCGAGGAGTGCGAGAAGGCGGCCCGCTGGGTCGCCGACGCGCTCGCCGCGGAGGGCCTGACGGGCGTTCGGCTGCTGGACACCCCGGACGGCACGCAGTCGGTCTACGCCGAGCTGCCCGGCCCGGCCGGCGCGCCGACGGTGCTGCTGTACTCGCACTACGACGTGCAGCCGCCGCTGGACGAGTCCGGCTGGCACTCGCCCGCCTTCGAGCTGACCGAGCGGGACGGCCGCTGGTACGGGCGCGGCGCGGCCGACTGCAAGGGCAACATCCTGATGCACCTGACGGCCCTGCGGGCGCTGCGGCAGGCGGACGGCGGCTACCCGGTCGGGCTCAAGGTGATCGTGGAGGGTTCGGAGGAGCAGGGCACCGGGGGCCTGGAGCAGTACGCCCACGCCCACCCCGAGCTGCTCACCGCCGACGTGGTGGTGATCGGCGACACCGGCAACTTCGCTCCCGGCCTGCCCACCGTCACCGCCACCCTGCGCGGCATCACCGAGGCCGCGCTCACCGTCACCACGCTGGCGGGCAACCTGCACTCCGGCGCGTTCGGCGGCGCCGCCCCCGACGCCCTGCAGGCGCTGGTCAAGGTGCTCGCCTCGCTGCACGACGAGCACGGCGACGTCGCCGTGGCGGGCCTGCGGGCCGACCAGACCTGGCCCGGGGTCGCCTATCCCGAGGAGCAGTTCAGGGCCGACGCCAAGGTGCTCGACGGCACCGCGCTGACCGGCACCGGCTCGGTCGCCGACCGGCTCTGGGCCCGCCCGGCCGTCACGGTGCTCGGCATCGACGCCCCGCCGGTGATCGGCGCCACCTCCTCCGTGCACTCCACCGCCCGGGCCCGGGTCAGCCTGCGGATCCCGCCGGGCATGGAGCTGAAGACCGCCCAGGAGGCACTGGAGGCGCACCTGCTGGCCACCGTCCCGCTCGGCGCCCGGGCCGAGGTCGAACGCCTCGGCGGCGGCAGCCCGTTCAGCGCCGACACCACCGGCCCGGCCTACGAGGCGATGGGCGCCGCGATGCAGGAGGCGTTCGGCACCCCGATGGTCGCCTCCGGCGAGGGCGGCTCGATCCCGCTCTGCAACACCCTGCACACCCTCTACCCGGACGCGGAGATCATCCTGATCGGCGTCGAGGACCCGACCACCCAGATCCACGCCGTCAACGAGAGCGTCGATCCGGCCGAACTGGAGCGAATGGCCCTGACCGAGGCCCTCTTCCTCCGCAACTACGCCGCCCTGAAGACCGGTTCACCCGCCTGAGCCGGGCCCGGGCCCGGGGAGACTCCGGCCTGGTCACCGGGCTCGCGCTGACCGCCCGGCGAGGGCGTAAGCGGTGATCCCGGCGGCCAGGCCCGCGCCCGCGCCGAAGCAGCACTCGGCGATCAGGCCGCGCTCCCGGCGGGACAGCCGGTGCAGCACGCCGGCCGCCGTGGCCAGGGCGAGACCGGCGACGGTGGATCGGCGCGGCTCGGGGGCGGGTGGCAGGCGAGGGGCGAGCAGGGCCAGGCCGGCCGCCGAACTGCCGTACTGGAGCACGGTGTACAGCGGACAGCCCGCCAGTTCGGTGTTCAGGACCGGGAAGGCCCGGACCCCGGCCCGGCCCTGGTGGGTGAAGGAGTCCCAGCCGACGTGGGTGGCGGCGCCGATCGCGGCCGAGACGGCGAACCAGCCGTACCCGCCACGGTCGTACCGCCCCGGGCGGACCAGCCCGTACCACCACCAGGTCAGGCCGCCCGCGATCAGCACGTCCACCGTCGGGACGGCCCACCAGCGGTGCGTGACGTCGCCGAAGCGGTAGCAGCCGCGCAGCAGCGAGTCGGCGAAGAACGGCACGTCCGGCGCCATCGACCCGGCCACCAGCCCGGCGGCGACCAGCGGACCACGACCCCGGGTGCCGTCCAACAGCGGGAGCACGGCGGCCGGGTGACTGAGCGTGAAGGGCACCCGGCCATCCTGTCAGAGCCGGTCCAGCTCCTCGCCGAGCGCGCGCCGGAGCGGGTCGTGGCGCGGGCCGAGCGCGTGTTCGGGGGCGGTCCAGTGCGTGCGGGGGTGGAACCAGACCGGACCGCCGACCAGTTCGGCCGGTTCCCACGCGTAGCGGGGCCAGATGTGGGCGTGCAGGAAGCCGTCGGTGTTGCCGAGGATCTCCAGGTTGACCCGGCGGAAGGCCGGGTCGAGCCGGCGGCAGACGCGTTCGACCGCCTCGCCCAGCCGGTCCAGGTCGGCGAGGAAGGCGGTGCGCTGAGGGCGGGTCAGCTCGGAGAGCCGCTGCACCTCGGGCCGGTCGGTGAGCAGCACGGCGTAGCCCGGCAGGAACTGCACGTCGCCGATCACCGCGAAGCCCGCGCTGAGCCGCCGCAGCACGGTGGGGTTCTCCCCGCGCAGTGCGGCGCCGATCCGGTCGTGCCGCCAGTCGGTCCGGTCGTCCCGCCAGTCTTCCGTCATCCTCCCGACGCTACCCCGGGGTGGGGACGCCGATCGCGGCGGGGAGCCCGGCCTCCAGGTAACGCAGTTCGCCGCTGTCCCGGGCGACCAGGGCGGCGGCCAGTCGGCGCAGCCGGTTCGGGGGAAGCAGGGTGGCGGCCTCGTCCAGGGTGACGAAGCGCCAGCCGCGCAGTTCCTCGGCCGGGAGCCGGAGCGCGCTCCGGGCCTGCGCGTCGAGCCGTCCGCCGTCGTACACCAGGCGCAGCCCGCCCCGGCGCGGGCCGGTCCGTGGCTCCCAGTCCACCGCGAGCAGCCGCAGCGCGGTCGGCTCCAGCCGGAGCCCGAGCTCCTCGACGGTCTCCCGCAGGGCGGCGTCGGTGGGTGCCTCGCCGCGTTCGACCACGCCGCCCGGGAACTCCCAGGCGGGCTTGTAGACGGGGTCCACCAGCAGCACCCGGTCCTGGTCGTCGAAGAGCAGGACGGCGGCGGCCACGGTGTCCCCGGTGGTGTCCGCGCTCTGCACGATCGGGCAGACCGCCACGCCGTCCTTGACCAGCGCGGCGAGGTGCTCGGCGGTCTGGCGCGGCGTCAGCCCGGCCGTGTCGACCAGCTGGGCGTCTCTGCTCAGCCAGCGGCGGGCCAGCCGGTACTGCGGCAGGTGCTCCCGGCACCAGCTGCGGACCCGGGCGCTGGCGGCCGGATCGCCGGGGCACTCGTCCCGGCTCTCGATCCGCTCGTGCAGGATCGTTTCCGCAGGGTCCAGGACGAAGTGGTGCACCGCCAGCCCCCGGGCGGCCAGCCCGCCGAAGATCTCGTCCCGGTAGTCCTCCCGAAGCAGCGTCATCGGCACCACCAGCGGTCCCGGCACCTCGGCCAGCAGGGCGGCCGCCACCTCGGGCACCAGCCGCCGCCAGGCGGCCAGGTCCTGGTAGTCGGAGACGGTGGCCATCCGGTCCGTCGGCAGGATGTGCCGCAGCCCGTGGCCGACCAGCTCGGGGTCGTAGAGCACGCTGCCCGGCAGCAGCTCGACCAACTCCCGGCAGGCACTCGTCTTGCCCGCTCCGAACGTGCCGTTGACCCAGACGATCACTGTGCCCCTGCCTTCCGCCGCCCTGATGCCCCAGCCCACTCCGGCGCCATCGAGGTGGTCCCCCGCGACGGCCCGGACCATGCCTGTCCGACCGGACGGGTGTCGGTTCCCGGCCGTACGGCATGTGTCAGCCGCACTCTCGGCCCGCCTGACCCGCACAGGTCAAATCGCGGCCGCCGCCCGGTCAGCCCAGGTCGAGCAGCTGCTTCTTGAGTACCTTGCCCATCGCGTTCCTGGGCAGCTCGGCCACCAGCACCACCCGGCGGGGCCGCTTGTGCACCGAGAGCCGTTCGGCCACGAAGGCGGTCAGCTGATCCCCCGTCACCGGCCCGTCGGCGATCACGTACGCCACCACGGCCTGGCCCAGGTCCTGGTCCGGCGCGCCGACCACCGCCGCGTCGGCCACCGCCGGGTGGTCCCGCAGCGCGGCCTCCACCTCGCCCGCGCCGATCCGGTAGCCGCCGCTCTTGATCAGGTCCACCGAGGCCCGGCCGACGATCCGGTGGAAGCCGTCCGGACCGATGGTGGCCACGTCCCCCGTGCGGAACCAGCCGTCGGCCGTCCACGCCTCGGCGTCGGCGTCCGGCCGGTTGAGGTACCCGGTGAACAACGTCGGCCCGACCACCTGGAGTTCGCCCACCGTCTCGCCGTCCAGCGGCACCGGACCGCCGTCCTCGGCCACCAGCCGGGTACGCACCCCGTCCACCGGCAGCCCGACACTGCCGGGGCGGCGCTCGCCGTCGGCCCGGGTGGAGACGGTGATCAGCGACTCGGTCATCCCGTACCGCTCGATCGGCGCCTGCCCGGTCAGCGCGGCGATCCGGTCGAAGACCGGCGTCGGCAGCGGGGCGCTGCCGGAGACCAGCAGCCGGGCGGCGGCCAGCGCCCGCGCCGACGGTTCGTCGGCGGCGATCCGGGACCAGACGGTCGGCACCCCGAAGTACAGGCTGCCGCCCGCCTTGGCGTACGCCTCCGGCGTCGGACGGCCGGTGTGCACCAGCCGGCTGCCGGTGCGCAGCGCGCCCAGCACGCCGAGCACCAGACCGTGCACGTGGAACAGCGGCAGCCCGTGCACCAGGGTGTCCCCGGCGGTCCACTGCCAGGCGGCGGCCAGCGCGTCCAGGTCGGCGGCCACCGCGCTGCGCCGGATCACCGCGCCCTTCGGCGCGCCGGTGGTACCGGAGGTGTAGAGCACGAAAGCCGTCCGCTCGGCCGCCGCCTCGGCGTACGTGTTGCTCGAACGGGCCGTCAGTTCGACCGGGAGCGCCTCGACCGACCCGATCCCGTCCGGCACCGTCGCCCCGGCCGGGAGCGTCAGCAGGGTGGCGCCCGAGTCACGCAGGATGTGCGCGCGCTCCTTCGGCCCGGAGTCCGGCGGCAGCGGCACCACGGGGACGCCCGCCAGCAGTCCGCCGACGGTGGCCACCACGGTCTCGACGGTCGGCCCGGCCAGCACCGCGAGCGCCGGCGCCCCCGCCACCCGGTCGGCCAAGGCCGTTGCCGCACCCAGCAGTTGTTCCCTGGAGAGTGGCCGCCCGTCGATCCGCAGCGCGTCGGCGGCGTCGCCGTGGCCGCCCTCAAGTGCCGTCAGCAGTCCCATGGTCGGGACTCTACCGCCGGTCCCGGCCGCCCTGCCGCCGGGTCAGGCGCCGACCGGGGACGGCCGCCGCCGGACCGCGCCGAGGGCCGCCGCCGCACCCACCACCGCGCAGGCCGCCAGCAGGCCGGCCGTCCCGCCGAACGCCGTGGTCGGCCCGGCCCGGTCGACCAGCACGCCCCCGGCCGCCGCGCCGAGTGCGGCCCCCAGGTTGTAGGCGGTGTTCACCCAGGCGCCCGCCTCGGTCCGGGCGCCCTCGGGCACGAGCTCCTCGACCAGTTGGTAGGCGGTGATCAGCAGGACATCGGTACAGGCGCCCGCGAGCAGCGCCGCCACCGCCGTGGCGGGCAGCACGCCGAGCGCGGGTACGGCGTAGCAGCAGGCGGCCGCCGCGACCAGCAGCACCGGCCGGAGCCGCAGCGGCCCGCGCCAGCGGTGGCCGCCGTACACCAGGCCGCCCAGCACGCCGCCGACCGCGAACAGGGTGGTCAGCACCCCGGCCGCCACGGTGCCCTGGGCGGCCACGACGGCGATCTCGAACACGGTGAACGCCGCAGCCGCCCCCAGGACCGGCAGCAGCACCGACCCGAACCCCTTCGCCCGCAAGGGACTTCCGGAACGGGCGACCGTGGGGCGCACGCTGCTCGGCACGCCCCGCAGAGCGGCCGCCAGCAGACCGAACCCGACCAGCACCAGCACCGTGCAGGCCCCGACCGCGACGGGGGCACCGAGGGCCGCGACCAGGAAACCGCCGAGCAACGGGCCGAGCGCGAAGACGGTGGACTCGGCCGCCGTGTCCAGGCTCAACGCGGACTGCCGCTGCGCCTCGTCGGCGGCCAGCCTGCCCCAGAGGGTCCGCATCAACGGGCCGACGGGCGGCGGACAGACACCGGTCACCAGCGCCGTGGCGGCGATCAGCGGGACGGGGGCGTGCACGGCACAGGCGGTGGCCAGCCCGCCGAGCAGGGCGGTGTAGCTGACGGACAGCCAGGTCAGCGCGGCGGGCCGACGTTCCACCAGCCGGGCCCTGGCCGGCCCGAGCAGGGCGACCACCAGACCGAACAGGCCGGTGACGGTGCCCGCCACCGCGTACGAGCCGGTGCCCTCGTACAGCGCGAGCAGCAGCGGCAGGCCGATCACGCCGTAGCTGAGCCGGGCGAGCATCGCGGCGGTGAAGAGCCTGGGGGCGTGCGGGAGGGTGAGGACAGCGCGGTAGGAGGCGCTGCCCCGGGAGGGGCGTGACATGGGGTGTTCTCCGATGGGCAGGCGCGCCGGGACTCAGCCGGGCGCGTGCGGGCACGAGGGCGCGTGGCCGACCGCACCGGCGGCCCCTGCTCGGCAGGGTGCGCGGTGCGGGCGGGCTGACGGCCCGTCAGTGCGGATCGGAGAGGTACACGGAGAGCAGCATAGCCGGAACCGACGGAGCCCCGCCGGAGAATTCCGACGGGGCTCCGCTGGTGTCTGGGTGTGGTCAGCCCTTGCGGGTCTTGATTTCGGTGGTGAGTTGGGGGAGGACGGTGAAGAGGTCTCCGACGATGCCGTAGTCGACGAGTTCGAAGATGGGGGCTTCGGGGTCCTTGTTGACGGCGACGATGGTCTTGGAGGTCTGCATGCCGGCGCGGTGCTGGATGGCGCCGGAGATGCCGGCGGCGATGTAGAGCTGGGGGGAGACCTGCTTGCCGGTCTGGCCGACCTGGTTGGTGTGGGGGTACCAGCCGGCGTCGACGGCGGCGCGGGAGGCGCCGACGGCCGCGCCGAGGGCGTCGGCGAGGTCCTCGACCACGCTGAAGCCCTCGGCTGCGCCGACGCCGCGGCCGCCGGAGACGACGATGGCGGCTTCGGTGAGTTCGGGGCGGCCGGAGGAGACGCGGGGGGTGCGGGCGGTGACGGTGGCGGCGTTGCCGGTGAACGCCACCTCGACGCTCTGCACGGTGCCGGCGGCCGGGGCGGGCTCGGGGCTGGTGGAGTTGGGCTTGACGGTGATGACGGGGGTGCCGTGCGAGACGGTCGACTTGACCTGGAAGGAGGCGGCGAACACGGACTGGGTGGCGACCGGGCCGCCGTCGGTGCCGGCTTCGAGGTCGACGGCGTCGGTGATGATGCCCGAGCCCAGGCGCAGTGCGACGCGGGCGGCGATCTCCTTGCCCTCGCCGGAGGAGGTGACCAGCACGGCGCCGGCGTTGGCGTTCTGGGCGATCTGGGTGAGGGCGTCGACCTTGGGGACGACCAGGTGGTCGGTGAACTGGGCGGCGTCGGCGGTGTAGACCTTGGCGGCGCCGTACTCGGCGGCCTTGGCGGCGATGCCCGCGGTGGCGTCGCCGGCGCCGAGGACGACGGCGGAGGGCTCGCCGATGCGGCGGGCCAGGGTGAGCAGTTCGAGGGCCGGCTTGCGGACCACACCGTCGGCGTGGTCCACGAGAACCAGGATCTCAGCCATGATTTTGTGCTCCTGATGAGTCGTGAAGTGTGCGCGAGGGTGCGGGGTCAGATGAACTTCTGGTCGGCGAGGTAGCCGGCCAGCGCGGTGCCGCCCTGGCCTTCGTCCTTGACGATGGTGCCGGCGGTGCGGGCGGGGCGGGCGGTGATGTCGTCGACCGCGGTCCACGCACCGGCCAGGCCCACCGTGTCGGCGTCGATGCCCAGGTCGTCCAGGTCGAAAGACTGCACCGGCTTCTTCTTGGCGGCCATGATGCCCTTGAAGGAGGGGTAACGGGCCTCACCGGACTGGTCGGTGACCGAGACGACGGCGGGCAGCTGCGCCTCGACCAGTTCGGTGGCGGCGTCGCCGTCGCGGCGGCCGGAGACGGTGGTGCCCGACAGGGTGACCTCGGACAGCAAGGTGGCCTGCGGCACGCCCAGGCGCTCGGCCAGCAGGGCGGGCAGCACACCCATGGTCCCGTCGGTGGAGGCCATGCCGCACACCACCAGGTCGTAGCCGGTCTTGCCCAGGGCCGCGGCGATCACCGCGGAGGTGCCGATCACGTCGGTGCCGTGCAGGTCGTCGTCGTTGACGTGGACGGCCTTGTCCGCACCCATCGACAGCGCCTTGCGCAGCGCGTCCTTCGCATCGTCGGGACCCACCGTCAGGACGGTCACCTCCGCGTCGCCGTGCGCCTCCGCGATCCGCAGCGCCTGCTCCACGCCGTACTCGTCGAGTTCCGACAGCAGACCGTCCACGGCCTCCCGGTCGGTGGTGGTGTCGTCCGCGAACCGACGGTCACCCGTCGCATCCGGCACGTACTTCACACAGACAACGATCCTCAAGCTCACGGCCTGTCTCCTGTACTGGTCTCGTCCGGCGGCTGCGGCTGTGCAAGCGGGTGCGAATCGTCACGCACCCGCTCCGGGCAGCGGATTCCTGTGCCCGTCCGGAACTTGCTGGCAGCATACTCGCGAGTAGCTTAGCCGTCACTACTGGCCAGTAGCTTAGCTCTGCCGAAGCCCGGACGAGTGCTCCGCATCCCGCGTCGCCCCTGACCGCGACGGGTCCGGAACGGCCGCACTGCCGTCTGCGCCCCATCCTGCCCCAGCCCGGGCCGACTACCCGCTGACCGGGCGGCAGATCGACTGTGAGATTGAACGGTCTTGACAGAATCACCTGGCCGGACGGGGTCGGACGGTCCCTCAGATGCCCTGGGCCCGCTACCCACTTCGCGGCCCGGCGGGCGCCCGGACCACACTGCGTCAGATCGCCTCGCCCAGCGCGGCGATCACGTCGGCCCGGCGCGGCTGGCCGGAGGCCCGGCGGACCTGCCGGCCGGCGGCGTCCAGCACCAGCACGGTCGGCGTACGGAGGATGTCCAGCCGGCGGACCAGGTCGAGCTGCTGCTCGGCGTCCAGCTCGACGTGCGCCACCCCCGGCACCAGCTCCGCCACCTCGGCCAGCACCCGCCGGGTGGCCCGGCAGGGCTGGCAGAACGCGGTGGAGAACTGCACCAGGGTGGCCCGCTCCCCCAGCTCCGCCCCGAGCTCCCCGGCGGTCAGCACCACCGCACCGTCCTTCGCCCGCACCCGCAGCCTCCCGTCGCGCCTGGCCCGCAGCAGGCCGAACCCGCTCGCCAGCACGAGCACCACGGCACACACCAGCAACCCGGTCATCGCTCCAGTGTGCGGCATCTCACCACGGCCCCGGCCGGGGGGCGTACCATCTGCGCCATGGACTCCACGAGGCTGACCCGCCGTCGGGTGGTCGACCTGTGCCGGGCGACCACGACGCGCTGTCGCTGACCCTTCGTCAGCCCGCCCGTCCCCTCCCCCGGAGTCCCCTCATGCAGATCGACCCGCGCGGGCCGCGTTTCGCCGCCGTGCTCACCTCGCTGATCCTCGCCGCCGTCCTGGTCACCGGCAGCGGATGGCTGCTCGCCGCCCAGGCCGTCGTGTTCGCCGTCGCCGCCCTGTTCGGCCTGGCGTACTCGCCGTACGGCTGGCTCTACCGCGTCCTGGTCCGGCCCCGGCTGGCGCCGCCGGCCGAGCTGGAGGACGCCCGGCCGCCCCGGTTCGCCCAGGCGGTCGGCCTCGGCTTCGCCCTGGTCGGCACCGTCGGCTACCTGACCGGCGCGACCTGGCTCGGGCTCGCGGCCACCGCCTGCGCGCTCGGCGCGGCCTTCCTGAACGCGGCCTTCGGCTACTGCCTCGGCTGCGAGATGTACCTGCTGCTGCACCGCGGGCGGGCCCGGCTGGGCATCGCCGACCGGTAGCTCAAGGCCCGCCGCTGCCCCGGCTCCGTCCCCCCTTGGTTGCCACTGGTCGGACAGGCGTGACATCCGACCGTCGTTCGGGGGATCATTCGGGTGTATCCCCCGGGGCCACCGCGGCCTGCCGCGCCTCCGGTCCGGCTCGCCCGTGCCCCCGGACCACCTGACCGGGCCCCAAGCCCGTGGGAAGTAGGGCTGACCCGTGGCAGAGTTCGTCTACCCGCCGGTGATCCGCACCGCGCTCACCGTGTTCCGGGCGCTGGACTGCCAGATCAAGATCATCGGCGCGGAGAGCATCCCCGCCGAGGGCGGCGCCGTACTGGTGAGCAACCACATCAGCTACCTGGACTTCCTCTTCGCCGGCCTCGGCGCCTTCAAGGGTGGCAAGCGCAAGACCCGCTTCATGGCCAAGGACGACGTCTTCAAGCACGCGGTCTCCGGCCCGCTGATGCGCGGCATGAAGCACATCCCGGTGGACCGGGCGGACGGGCAGCCCGCGTACGAGGCCGCCGTCCGGGCGCTGCGGGCCGGCGAGGTGGTCGGGGTCTTCCCCGAGGCCACCATCAGCCGCTCGTTCACCCTGAAGAAGTTCAAGACCGGCGCCGCCCGGATGGCCGCCGACTCCGGCGCCCCGCTGCTCCCGGTCATCCTCTGGGGCACCCAGCAGCTCTGGACCAAGGGCCGTCCGAAGACCCTGACCAAGCGCCACGTCCCGGTCACCATCATGATCGGCGAGCCGATCGTGCTCGCCCCGGGCGACAAGCCCGTGATGGTGACCCGCCGGCTGCGGGCCGCGATGACCGAGATGCTCGAGCAGGCCCAGCGCGACTACCCGGGCAAGCCCACCGGCCCCGAGGACACCTGGTGGCTCCCCGCCCACCTCGGTGGCACCGCCCCGACCCTCGAGGTCGCCGAGGCCGAGGACGAAGCCGAGGCCACCGCCAGGACCGAGGCCCGGGCGGAGAAGCGCGCCCAGGGCTGACCGCCCCGGCGTCGGTGGGCGGTCGGCCTCACTTGATGCCGACGATCATGGAGTCGGGACCGTCCAGGTGCTCCACCCGGCTGGTCCGGAAGCCGGCCTCCGCCAGCCAGCCCTGGCCGTCCGCGGCGGTGTAGTCGAATCCGCCGGACGTCTCGATGAGCATGTTGAGGCTCATCAGCAGACCGAAGGTGTTCGACCGGCGGTCGTCGTCGATCAGCGCCTCGTGGATGACGACCGCACCGTCCACGGGCAGCGCCTCGTACGCCTTGGCCAGCAGCATGCGCTTCGTCGGCAGGTCCCAGTCGTGCAGGATGTGCCCGAAGACGACGACGTCGGCACCGGGCAACGGCTCCCGGAAGAAGTCACCGGGCCGGAACCGGACCCGGTCCCCGACGCCGCTGCCCGCGACGAACTCCTCGAAGGTCGGCCGCACGGCGGCCAGGTCGTAGCCGGTGCCGGTCAGGTGCGGATGGCGCCCGACCACGTGGGACAGCAGGGCGCCCTCCGCCGAGCCGATGTCGGCGACGGTCGAGTACCGCTCCCAGGGGAACCGCTCCGCCAGCGCGCGGATGGCGCCCGAGGACAGTCCGGTCATGGCCTGTTGGAACGCCCGGAGCCGGTCGGGGTCGTCGTACAGCGCGCCGAAGAAGTCGTCGCCCGTGGCCGCCTCGTTCTGCGGCCTGCCGGTGCGCAGCGCTTCGGTGAGGTTGCCCCAGAAGCCGTACAGGCGGGCGTTGGCCATCTCCAGGAACCCGCCGCGGTAGGTCGCCGCCGAGCGGTCGAGGTAGTGCGCGGTCTCCGGCGTGTTCGCGTACACCCCGGCGTCGTCGCGCTCCAGCAGGCCGAGGGCCACGAGTGCGTCGAAGAAGTCGCGGGCGGCCCGGGGGTGCAGCCCGAGGCGGTCCCTGAGTCCGTCCAGCGGGAGCGGTGCGCGCGCCAGCTCGGTGAACACCCCGAGCTCGATGGCGCTCAGCAGCACCTTGGACGCCCCGAAGCCCATCCCCACGTCCATGATGTGCCGGGGCGACAGGCCCGGCCGCTGCTCTGCCGACACTCGGTTCTCCTTGGCTGACGGCACCTCAGGCGCCGGGCGTCCACGGTCCGGCGTCGTTGCCTTTCTACCGGCCCGGCCCTCCTCAGGCGCGCAACGCCGCAGCCCGGCCGCCCCGGTTCACTCCACAGCCGTCGTGTCGTGCCCCCGAGAGCGCCCGAGAGCCCACCGGGACGCGGCGCGCCCGGCGCGGAACGCGTCCCGCGCAACGGTGTCCGCCTCCGTCCCCCGGCGGAGTGCGCCGCCCGGAAAGCGCGTGTCCCGGGCCACCGAGCACCTGGCCCGCTGCACTCCACGGGGCGTGGAGTGCAGCGAGGGGAAGGTCACATCGCCAGGACCTGCTGCGACTCAGCTAACGAGCATTAACCTTCCGTCATGACGGTCTCGCCCGAAGGGCTCCCCCTGGCCGCCGAGTTCTCGGACGCAACCCGTGAGCAATGGCAGCTCCTTGTCGAAGGTGTCCTGCGCAAGTCAGGTGCGCAGGACGTCCACGGCACCCGCGCCGAGGACGCGCTCACCACCGAACTCCAGGACGGGCTGCGCGCCCGCCCGCTGTACACCGCCGAGGACGCCCCGGCCGAGGCCGGCTATCCCGGCTTCCCGCCGTACCTGCGGGGCGGCCGGGCGGAGGGGTCCGTGGTCTCCGGCTGGGAGGTCCGCCAGCGGCACGCCCACCCCGATCCGCAGCGGTGCAACGAGGCGGTACTGGCGGACCTGGAGAACGGCGTCGGCTCGCTCTGGCTGACGGTCGGCGGCTCCGGCCTGCCGGTCACCGCGCTGCCGGACGTGCTCAACGGCGTCTACCTCGACCTGGCACCCGTCGTCCTCGACGCCGGGCCCGAATTCGCCGCCGCCGCCGAGCAGTTGCTCGCCGTCCTGGCGGAGCGCGGGGTGCCGGCCGACGCCGCGCAGGGCAACCTGGGCGCGGACCCGCTGGGCCTGCTGGCCCGTACCGGCCAGGGCGACGGCCTCGACGGGCAGCTCGCCGAGGCCGTCGCCCTCGCCGTCCGCTGCGACCGCGACCACCCCGGCCTGCGGGCGCTGACCGTGGACGCGCTCGCGTTCCACGACGCCGGCGCCTCCCCCGCCGAGGAGCTCGGCGCCTCGCTCGCCACCGGGGTCGCCTACCTGCGGGCGCTGACCGGGGCCGGGCTGTCGGTCGACGCGGCCTGCGCCCAGCTGGAGTTCCGCTACGCGGCGGACGCCGACCAGTTCCTCACCATCGCCAAGTTCCGCGCCGCCCGCAGGCTGTGGGCCCGGGTGGCCCAGGTCGCGGGTGCGGCAGCCGGCCCCTCGGCGGCGCAGCGGCAGCACGCGGTCACCTCAAGCGTGATGATGACCGAGCGCGACCCCTGGGTGAACATGCTCCGCACCACGGTCGCCTGCCTGGCCGCCGGGGTCGGCGGCGCGGACGCGGTGACGGTGCTCCCGTTCGACACCGCGCTCGGCCTCCCGGACGCCTTCGCCCGCCGGGTCGCCCGGAACACCCAGGCGATCCTGCTGGAGGAGTCGCACCTGGCCCGGGTCATCGACCCGGCCGGCGGCTCCTGGTACGTCGAGCAGCTCACCGACGAGCTGGCCCGGGCCGCCTGGGCCTGGTTCCAGGAGATCGAGCGGGCCGGCGGCCAGGCCGCCGCCCTGCGCTCCGGGCTGGTCCGCGACCGGATCGCCGCGACCTGGGCGAAGCGCTCCACCGACCTGGCCCGGCGCCGCGAACCCATCACCGGCGTCAGCGAGTTCCCCAATCTCCAGGAGCAGCCGGTGGTCCGCGAGCCGGCCCCGGCCCCGCTCGGCGGCGGCCTGCCCCGGGTGCGGCGCGCCGCGGCCTTCGAGGCGCTCCGGACCCGCTCCGACGCGCAGCTCGCCGAGGCGGGGGCGCGGCCCCGGGTCTTCCTGGCGGCCATCGGCCCGGCGGCCGTGCACACGGCCAGGTCCGGCTTCGCCGCCAACCTGTTCCAGGCCGGCGGCCTGCAGACCCGGCTCGCCGCGTCCTCCGAAGTGGCCGCCCTGGCAGCGGAGTTCGCGGCCGACGGGGCCACCGTGGCCTGCCTGTGCTCCAGTGACCAGCTGTACCAGGAGCACGCCGAGGAGCTCGCCGCCGCACTGAAGGCGGCAGGCGCCCGACAGGTGCTGCTGGCCGGCCGGCCGGGCGACCGTCGCGAGGCGTACCAGGTGGCCGGGGTGGACGAGTTCGTCTTCGTGGGCAGCGACGTGGTCGCGGTCCTCTCCTCGGTGCTCGACCAGATCGGAGTGGCGCGATGATCCCGGACTTCTCGGAGATCGGCCTGGACGGCGCCGACGGCGCCCCGGCCACCGAAGGACAGTGGCGGGGGGCCTGGCAGCAGGCCACCGGCAAGGAGGTCGAGGACCTGGTCTGGGACACCCCCGAGGGCATCGGCGTCAAGCCGCTGTACACCGGCGCGGACCTGGCCGGTCTGGACTTCCTCGGCACCTACCCGGGCATCGCCCCGTACCTGCGCGGGCCCTACCCGACCATGTACGTCAACCAGCCCTGGACGGTCCGTCAGTACGCCGGCTTCTCCACCGCGGAGGAGTCCAACGCGTTCTACCGGCGGAACCTGGCGGCCGGTCAGAAGGGCCTCTCGGTCGCCTTCGACCTGCCGACCCACCGCGGCTACGACAGCGACCACCCCCGGGTCACCGGCGACGTCGGCATGGCGGGCGTGGCCATCGACTCCATCTACGACATGCGCCAGCTCTTCGACGGCATCCCGCTGGACAAGATGTCGGTGTCGATGACCATGAACGGCGCCGTGCTGCCGATCCTGGCGCTCTACATCGTGGCGGCCGAGGAGCAGGGGGTGCCGCCGGAGAAGCTGGCGGGGACCATCCAGAACGACATCCTCAAGGAGTTCATGGTCCGCAACACCTACATCTACCCGCCGCAGCCCTCGATGCGGATCATCTCCGACATCTTCGCGTACACCTCGCAGAAGATGCCGCGCTACAACTCCATCTCGATCTCCGGCTACCACATCCAGGAGGCCGGGGCCACGGCCGACCTGGAGCTGGCGTACACCCTCGCCGACGGCGTGGAGTACCTGCGGGCCGGCCTCGAAGCGGGCATGGACGTGGACGCCTTCGCGCCCCGGCTGTCGTTCTTCTGGGCGATCGGGATGAACTTCTTCATGGAGGTCGCCAAGCTCCGGGCGGCCCGGCTGCTCTGGGCCAAGCTGGTCAAGCAGTTCGACCCGCAGAACGCCAAGTCGCTGTCGCTGCGCACCCATTCGCAGACCTCCGGCTGGTCGCTCACCGCCCAGGACGTCTTCAACAACGTCACCCGCACCTGCGTGGAGGCGATGGCCGCCACCCAGGGCCACACCCAGTCGCTGCACACCAACGCCCTGGACGAGGCGCTGGCGCTGCCGACCGACTTCTCGGCCCGGATCGCCCGCAACACCCAGCTGATGCTGCAACAGGAGTCGGGCACCTGCCGGGTGATCGACCCCTGGGGCGGCAGCGCCTACGTCGAGAAACTCACCCACGACCTGGCCGAGCGCGCCTGGCAGCACATCCAGGAGGTCGAGGCGGCCGGCGGCATGGCCAAGGCGATCGACGCCGGCATCCCCAAGCTCCGGATCGAGGAGGCCGCCGCCCGCACCCAGGCCCGGATCGACTCCGGCCGCCAGCCGGTGATCGGCGTCAACAAGTACCGGGTCGCCACCGACGAGCAGATCGACGTGCTCAAGGTCGACAACTCCTCCGTCCGCACCCAGCAGATCGAGAAGCTGCGCCGGCTGCGCGCCGAGCGCGACGAGGCCGCCTGCCAGGACGCCCTGAGCGCGCTGACTGCCTCCGCCGAGGCCGGGGCCCGGCGCGACGGCGGCCTGGAGGGCAACCTGCTGGCGCTGGCCGTGAACGCGGCCCGGGCGATGGCGACGGTCGGCGAGATCTCCGACGCGTTGGAGAAGGTCTACGGGCGCCACTCCGGCCAGATCCGTACCATCTCCGGTGTGTACCGCGACGAGGCAGGACCGTCCACGGCCGTGCAGCGCACCCGTGACCTGGTGGAGAAGTTCGAGGAGGCCGAGGGCCGCCGTCCGCGCATCCTGGTCGCCAAGATGGGCCAGGACGGGCACGACCGGGGGCAGAAGGTGATCGCCACCGCCTTCGCCGATCTCGGCTTCGTGGTGGACGTCGGCGCGCTGTTCCAGACCCCGGCCGAGGTCGCCCGGCAGGCCGTGGAGGCCGACGTGCACATCGTCGGCGTCTCCTCGCTGGCCGCCGGGCACCTCACCCTGGTGCCCGCGCTCCGCGCCGAACTCGCCGAGGCCGGGCGGGAGGACATCACCATCGTGGTCGGCGGCGTCATCCCGCCGGGCGACTTCGACGCCCTGTACGAGGCCGGTGCCACCGCCGTGTTCCCGCCCGGCACGGTGATCCCCGACGCGGCCCACGACCTGCTGAGGACGCTGGCGGCGTCGCTCGGCCACGAGCTGTGAGCCGCTGACCCGATGGCCCGGACGATCGACCTCGAGCAGTACATCCAGGGCGTGCTGGACGGCTCGCGCGCGTACATCGCGCGGGCCATCACCCTGGTGGAGTCCACCCGGCCCGACCACCGGGCGCTGGCCCAGCAGTTGCTGGTCGCGCTGCTGCCGCACTCGGGCAAGGCCGTCCGGGTCGGCATCACCGGTGTGCCCGGTGTCGGCAAGTCGACCTTCATCGAGGGTCTCGGCACCATGCTCACCGGGCTCGGTCACCGGGTCGCGGTGCTCGCCGTCGACCCGTCCTCCAGCCGGACGGGCGGCTCCATCCTGGGCGACAAGACCCGGATGGAGAAGCTCGCGGTCGACCCGGCCGCGTTCGTCCGGCCCTCGCCGACCTCCGGCTCGCTCGGCGGGGTGGCCCGGGCCACCCGGGAGAGCATGGTGGTGATGGAGGCGGCCGGCTACGACGTGGTCCTGGTCGAGACCGTGGGTGTCGGCCAGTCGGAGACCACCGTGGCCAACATGGTCGACTCCTTCCTGCTGCTCACCCTGGCCCGCACCGGCGACCAGCTCCAGGGCATCAAGAAGGGCGTCCTGGAACTCGCCGACCTGGTGGCGGTGAACAAGGCCGACGGCCCGCACGAGCTCGACGCCCGGGCCGCCGCCCGGGAGTTGGCGGGTGCGCTGCGCCTGCTGCAGGCCCCGGACGCCGCCTGGACCACGCCGGTGCTCACCTGCAGCGGCCGGGACGGCGCCGGCCTGGACACCCTCTGGGAGCGGCTGACCCAGCACCGGCAGATCCTGGAGGCGACCGGGGCGCTGACCGCCAAGCGCCGCGACCAGCAGGTGGCCTGGACCTGGGCGATGGTGCACGACCAGCTGCTCTCGCAGCTGCGCGAGCATCCCGGCGTGCGCCGGATCGTCCCGGACCTCGAACAGCAGGTCCGGGACGGCACCCTGACGGCCACTCTGGCCGCCGAACGCATCCTGGCGGGCTTCCGGGCGCCGGACGGCGGCTGACCCGCGCGCTCAGCGCGCGTCGAAGCCGATCCGGTCGCACGCCTCCGACGAGTCGGTCACCGGGCGCGCGGCCAGCAGGTCGCGGGCCCGGGACTCGGACAGGCTGGTGGCGTACCACGGCCGGGGGCCGTCGGTGAGGCCGCGGGTGACCAGGGACAGGGCGCAGGCCCGCTGGTCGGCCGGCAGCCGGTCCAGGGCCGGGACGGCGTCCAGCGAGAGCCCGACGATGTTGCGCAGGTCGATCCGGTCGGTGCTCCGGTAGCGGGCCACGTTCTGCTCGGCGACCATCGCGTCCGGGCTCATCAGCCCGTAGACGGCGGCGGTGGCCATGGCGCTGAGCAGCACGGCGCGCGGCAGCCACCCGGCCGCCCGGCGGGCACCTGCCACGATCACCAGCAGCAGCACCACGCCGAGCCAGATCTCCACCACCAGGACCCAGAGCCGCAGTTGGGTCAGCCCGGAGGCGTCGACGTAGTACCACATCCGGCCGAGCGCCGAGGCGACCACGACCAGGGTGAGGGTGCACAGCGCACCCAGCAGGAGCTTGGCGAGCCGACGGTCCGACTCGGTGGCGCGCGGGGCCCAGCGGTGCGCGACGGCGACCACGACCAGGGTCAGCACGGTGATCACCATCAGCTGCCAGAAGCCCTGCCGGGCGTACTCGGACCGGCTCATCCCGGTCTTCGCCATGATGGCGTCCCGGCCGCCGAGCACCACGATCGCCTGGATCACGGCGAAGGCGCCGAACAGCAGGTTGAGCGCGGCCAGCGGCACCGCCCACTCCAGTCGGCCGCGCGGGCGGCCGGGCCTGACCACCGTCCGGTCCCAACGGCGCGGGCCGGCCGCGATGTGGGCGAAGCCGAGCGAGACCAGCAGGCCGAGGCAGAACAGGAAGGCGTGCTGCGGCAGGTCGCCGGGCTCCAGCTCCACCCGGGGGATCAGGTCCTCCAGCACCTCGGCCATCGCGGCGTCGGCGCTGACGAACAGTCCGCCGAAGACGGCCAGCAGGGCGGCCGCCACCAGCGCCGCCTTGAGGACCGACACCGCCTTGCCCCGCCCGCCGGGCAGCCGGAGGCCGCGCAGGCCCGTGCGGGCCCAGCGCACGGACGGCACGAGCTGCCAGGCCAGTCCGGGCAGCGCGAGCAGCACGCCGACCCAGCGCTTGCCGCCGTGCAGGGCGAGTGACGCCAGGCCCAGCGCGCAGACACCGGAGAGGACCACCGCCCAGTCGGCCTCGTACAGGGCGGGCACCGTGAGCAGCGCGAGCGCGAGCACGCTCCAGACCACCGTCCAGGGCCGGACCGAGCGGCCCGCCGCCCGGGCGGCGATGCCCGCCCCGACCGCCGTGACCAGGCCGCAGAGCAGCAGATTGACGCCCAGTGCGTCGGCCAGCAGCCAGCTGGTCAGCACACCGGCGGCCAGCGCGAGGCCGACCACCCGGCGGGTGGCGGGCGCCTTCCGGTCGGGATCGCTGGCGCGCAGCCACTGGAACGGCTGCGGGGCCGGCGCCGCCGGGCGGTACGTGTACGGGTCCCACTGCGGGCCGGGCGGCGGGGCGGCGGGGCTGGACGTAGCGGACATGAGTCCCCCTCAACGGTCGGCAGGCATGCGGAAGCCGCCCGGGGGCAGTCCGCCGTCGGCGCAGTTCAGCGCCTCGACGGGCTCGACTCTAGAGCATTCTGAACAGGTTCAAATACACCCCGGCGCGGATTGTGCACCGAGTCGTGACACCGGCCCCGGGCCGCTGACCGGCCGTCCGCCGTCAGCGGCCGTAGGTGTCGATGTTCTCGATCCGCCAGGTGCCGTCGGTGCGTACGGCGTCGACCGCGAACATCGCCGCGGAGTAGCTGGCGGCGTCCTTGGCCCCGTCGGCGGTGCTGGTGTTGCGCTGGTCGGCGAAGATCACCAGCCGGGCCCGGTCGCCGTCCAGGGCGGCCACCGCCGCGTCGGTGACCGTGGTGGTGAGCACCAGCTTCTTGGCCGCCGCCTGGGCCCGGACCTGGGCCAGCAGGGTGGCGTGCTGCTCGACCGCCCGGCCGGTGAGCAGCCGTTGGGCGGCCTGGTCGGTGCGGGCCGGGTCGGCGTGGGTGAAGGAGAACAGCGCGTTCACCGCCTCGGTGATCTTTCCCTTCACCTCGCTGGTACCGGCCGGGTCGGTGAGGGCGGTGTTGTGCTGCCCGGCGTCGGCCCGCAGGTCGGCGGCGGCCATCGCCGACCAGATCCCGAAGCCGCCGAGCAGCACGGCCAGCGCCAGCAGCACGGCGGGCAGCGGGCGGCGGCGCGGCGACCGCTTCGCGGGGGCCGGGTCCGGCGCCGGGGCGACGGGCGGGCGGCCGGCGGCCAGGCGGCGTTGACGGTTGATCAGGTGGCGGGTGGTGGTGGTCGACATGGCGGCGGTGCTCCTCACTGCCCGGCGGACGGCGTGGTCGGGGCGGTCGGCGCGACCGAGGCGGTGGTACCCATCGGGGCCTGGCCGAGGGCGCTGAGCTTCCAGCCCTCGCCCGTCCTGGTGAGCCGGCCGAGCATCCGGCTGTCCTTGGTGACCGGCTGCTCCTGCCCGGTCCGGACGGTGATCCGGACCGCGATCAGCACGGCGGCCTGGCCGGACCGCTCGTCCAGTTCGGTGACCGCGCCGTCCAGCACGTGGGCGGTGGTGACGCTCCGGGCCTGCTGCACCTGCTTCTCGAACTCGCCCCGTCCCTGGACCAGCTGGTTGTGCAGCTCGCCGGTGGTGGACTGCTCCCAGAGGTCCAGCCCGGGCGCCAGGGCGGCGTGGTCCAGGGTGTTCAGGTTCTGGACGGCCTGCTCCCCCGCCGCCAGCGCCTGGTCCCTGGCCCGGGCCAGGTCGGCGGAGCCGTCGTGCGCGGCCGCGTACCAGGACCAGCCGCCCCACCCCGCCGCCGCCGTCGCCGCCAGCAGCAGGCCGGCCGCGAGCACCGGCAGCCGGTCGCGTATCGCACGCACTGTCATCCACTCCTCCGTTACAGGGACTTGAGATCGGTGACCAGCCAGTGGCCGGCCTCCAGCCGGGCGCTGACCAGCAGTTGGGCGGCGGTGCCGGTGGGCGGTCCGTCCGCGCGCCGGGCGCTCTGGTCGAGCAGCACCAGCAGTTCGGCCCGGTCGGCGCCGAGCCGGACCACCCCGGCGCTCACCACCCGGCTGGTCAGGACGAGTTGCTGCTCGCCGACCCAGCCGCCGAGCCGCTCGGTGAGCGCCAGGTACTGCTCCCCCGCCGTGCCGTCGAAGACCGCCCGGGCCGCCGTCCTGGTGCTCTCGCTGTCGGTGGCCGCGTAGGAGAAGGCCCGCCCGAGCGCCGATCCGACCTCCTCGGCCACCCGGCCGGTGGCGGTCCGGTCGGTGAACGCGTGGTCGGTGGTGTCGGCGCCGCTCCGGATCAGCTGTCCGGTCCCGAACAGCGTCAGCCCACCGAGCAGGACCAGCACCGGACCGGCCCGCCGCAGGTACCGCAGCGCGCCCGCGACGGAGCGGCCGGGCGGGCGCCTCACGCCGCCGCCACCGGTACGGTCGCCAGGTCGGCGGCCTTCCAGCCGTCCCCGGTCCGGGTCAGCGACACCGTCACCCGGCGCCGGTCGGTGCTCGACCCGCCGGTGGCGGAGACCCGTTCGAGCCGGACCACGGCGATCAGCCGGGCCGTGCCCGCCGCCGGGTCGAGCGCGGTCAGCGCCGCTCCGGCCAGGCTGGCGCGTACGGTCTGGTCCGGCGCCGGGGCGGCGCCGAGCCGGTCGTGCAGCGGTGCGTGGGTGACGGAGAGCCAGCGGGCCCGGGTGGCCGCCGGGTCGGCGGCGTCCGCGCTGGTCAGCACCGTCACCGCGGTCCGCCCGGCCGCCAGCGCACCGGCCCGGGCCCGGTCGTCGGCCGTGTCGCTGCGCGCCTGCCAGTGGCTCAGCCCGCCGAGCGCCAGCACGACCAGCGCCACTGCCCAGGCCAGCCCCCTCCTGGTCCGGGCGTTCCAGCCGGGCGCGGTCACGGCCGGGCCCCGGGCGTCGCGGGCGCCACCGGGGTCGGCACCCCGCCCTTCGGCGCGTTGCCCGAGCCACGGACCGAAGTCCCGCTGCCCGCCGGTGCGTTGCAGCGCGCGTCGGCGTTGAAGGTCCCGGGCGAGGTGTCCAGGCCGTTGCGGTAGACGGTGCCCTGGTAGCCGTCGGTGCACGGCAGCGGCGAGAAGAAGGTCACGGCCATGCCCAGCCGGGCGCCGTCGGCGGTCACCGCGGTCGCCCCGGCGGCGGCCGCCGCCGGGAGCCGGACCAGCAGTTCCTCGATGCCGTGCTGCCGGGTGACGCCGAGCTCGGCGGTGGTCAGCAGGTTGGCCAGCAGCACGCTCAGACCGGGGTCGACCTCCTTCAGCAGGGCGCTGACCTGACCGGCCGCGCCCGGCCCGGAGGCGATCAGCTTCCGCAGATCGCCGTCGGAGCGGGAGAGTTGGGCCGAGAGTTCGGCGGCGCCGGTGGCGAACGCCCGGATCGCCGTGGCCTCCTCGTTCTGGGTCCGCAGCACCGCCTCGCCGTCCACGATCAGCCGGTTGGTGGCGGGCAGCGCGCCGCTCGCGGCGGTCAGGAAGCCCCGGCTGCCGTCCAGCAGCGCCTGCAGGTTGTCCGCCTGGCCGTTGAAGGCGGTGCCGAACTCGTCCACCACGGTGCGCAGCGAGTTCAGCGGCACCGACGCGACCAGCGCGTCCACCCGGCCGAGCATGTCGGTGACCGGCGCCGGGACGGCGGTGTCGGCGCGGGCGATCTCGGCGCCGTCCCGCAGGTACGGCGCCTGGTCGGTGCTGGGGCGCAGGTCGATGTACTGCTCGCCGACGGCGGACAGGTTGGCCACCACCGCCTTCAGCCGGTCCGGGATCGGCGGCGCGTCCCGGGAGATCCGCAGTTCGGCCGTCACCCCGTCCGGGGTGAGCCGGATCGGGCCGACCCGGCCGACCGAGACGCCCCGGTAGGTGACGTCGGCGTGCTCGAACAGGCCGCCGGTACGCTCCAGTTGGACGTCCACCTGGTAGTAGCCGCGCAGCCCGACGTACCGGCCGAGGTCGGCGTGCCGGATCGCGATGTAGCCGAGCACCAGGACGGCGATCAGCAGGAAGCCGAGGTTCTTCAACCGGACCGCGAGGGTGAGCATCAGCGCGCCTTTCCGGACGGTCCGGTGACGGAGGGCAGCGGTAACGGCAGCTGCCGGGCGAGGGATTCCGGTGCCGGGACCGGGTCCGGCTTGGGCGGCGGGTCGGCGGTGTCGTTCGGGTCGAGCTCGGGGATGATCCGGGTGCCCGGGGCGGCGGCCAGGTCCAGGTAGACGTTCAGGTAGTCGCCCTTGACGCCGCGCAGCACCTCGTCGGTGAACGGGTAGGTGAGCAGCACCTGGAGCGAGTCCGGCAGCGCCTTGCCCGCGTCGGCCAGCCGTTGCAGGGTGGGGGCGATCGCCTTGAGGTCGGCCACCATGTCGTCCCGGCTGCGGTTGACGGTGTCCACCGCGACCCCCGAGAGGGTGTCCAGCGAGCGCAGCAGGGTGACCAGGTCGCTGCGCTGCTCCTCCAGCACGGCCAGGCCAGGGCTGAGCCCGGTGAGCACGGTGCCGATCTGCTGGTCCCGGGTGGCCAGGGTGCTGGACAGCCGGTCGACGCCGTCCAGTGCGGCAGTCAACTCGGCCCGGTGGGCGTCGAGTTCGCCGGTGAAGGTGTTCAGCCGGTCCAGCACCGAGCGGACCTGGCTCTCGTTGCCGCTCAGCGCGTTGCCGAGCTCGGTGTTGATGCTGCGCAGCTGGTCGATCCCGCCGCCGTTCAGCAGCATCGACAGCGCGCCGAACACCTCCTCCACCTCGGTGGAGCGCCCCGTCCTGCTGTCGGGGATCACCGCGCCGTCGGCCAGGCTGCCCGAGGCCGTCTCGGTGGCGGGCGGCGCGGTCAGCCGGACGTACTTCTCGCCGAGCAGGCCGGACTGCGCGAGTTCGGCGTAACTGTTCGCGGGCAGCCGGACCTTGCCGTTCAGCCGGAGGGTGACCACGGCGGTCCAGTCGTCCGGCGAGAGCTCGATCCCGGTCACCCGGCCGACCGCGACGCCGTTCACCTTGACCGCCGACTGCGGGACCAGGCTGAGCACGTCGGCGAACCGGACCGAGACCTGGTACGGGTGGTCGCCGAGGTCGGCGCCGCCCGGCAGCGGCAGGTCCTGGACGCCGCCGAAGCCGGCGCAGCCGGTCAGGAACACCAGCGGGAACAGCAGGAGTTGACGTCTCATCGGCCCACTCCGGGCAGTGGTAGCGGCAGGGCGGCGATCTCGGTCAGGTTGGCCCGGCCGGCCAGCGTGCCGGCCGCCGGGTCGTAGGCGCGCAGCAGGTTGCCGGCCGCCAGCGGTGCGGTGTCGAGCAGCTCGGCCAGCGAGGCCCGCTGGTCCACCAGGCTCTGCGTGATCGGGACCAACTGGTCGATGCTGTGGGCCAGTCGGCTCCGGTTCTGCTCAACGAAGGTCTTCACCTCGCCGAGCGCGACCGCGAGGTTCTGCAGGGCCAGCCCGAGCTCCTCCTTGTCCTGGGCCAGGAAGGTGTTGACCTCGGCCAGCCGGTCGGTGGCGGACCGGACCTGACGGTCGTTCTCCTGCAACATGCTGGTGAAGGACTGCAGTTGGGTCAGGGTGCCGAACAGGTCCTCGCTGCGGCCGGAGAGCGTCTTGGCGGCCCGGCCGAGCTGTTCGATGCTGTCGCCGATCGCCTTGCCGTTGCCGTCCAGGTTCCGGGCCCCGACCTCCAGCAGCCGGGACAGCGCCCCGTCGGAGTTGGCGCCGTCCGGACCGAGCGCGGTGCTGAGGTCGGTCAGGCTCTGGTAGAGCTGGTCGATCTCGACCGGCTCGGCCGTCCGGTCGACCGGGATCACCGCCCGGTCGGCCAGCACCGGGCCGCCGGTCCAGGCCGGGGTGAGCTGCACGTACCGGTCGGCGACCACGCTCGGGGCGACCACCACGGCGGAGGCGTCGGCCGGGACCTTCACCCCGTGGTCGAGGGTGAGCTGCACCCGGACCCGTTCGCCCTCGGGGCGGACGGCGTCCACGGTGCCGACCTTGACGCCGAGCACCCGCAGGTCGGAACCCGCGTACACCCCCACGGCGTGGTCGAAGTAGACCGTCACCCGGCTTCCCTCCGGGCCGGGGACGGCGATCAGGACGGCCAGCAGTGCGGCCACGGCCGCACCGGTGCCGATCAGGACGGAGCTCCTGGTGCCGGGTCGCTTCATCCCCGGCCTCCTTCCGGCCGGGTCGGCAGGCAGCCGGTGGCGGGTGACGTCCCGTCGGGCAGGTAGGACCGGGGCACCACCCCGCACAGATAGGTGTCGAACCAGCGGCCGTTGCCGAGCGTGTTGCCCATCAGCCGGTAGTACGGGCCGAGCAGGGCGAGGGTCTGGTCCAGGCTCTGCTGGTTGTCCCGCAGCACGCCGGTGACCCGGTCCAGGGCGGCCAGCGTCGGGGCCAGCTGCCGCTCCTGGTCCCGGACCAGCCCGGTCAGCTGGCTGCCCAGTTCGCCGGTGCCGGTGAGCAGTTGGTGGACGGCCGTGCGGCGGCGCTGGATCTCGGCGAGCAGCTGGTCGCCGTCGTCGAGCAGGGCGGCGAACCGGCTGTTCTGGTCGCTCACCGTCTTGCTCAGCCGGGCGCTGCCGCTGAGCAGCCGGGCCAGCTGGGCGTCCCGGTCGGCCACCGTGCGGGAGAGCGCGGAGAGGCCGTCGGCGGCGCTGCGCACCGAGTCGGGGGTGTCCTTGAAGGTGTCGGCGATGGTCCGGAAGCTCTCCGCGAGCTTGCTGCCGTCGATCGCGCCGAGCGTCTTGCCGAGCCCGTCCAGCGCCTGGGTGACGTCGTACGGGGAGGTGGTCCGGGTGGCCGGAATGGTCCGGTCCGGGTCCTGCTCGGCCGCGCCGAGCGGGTCGAGGGCGAGGTACTTCTCCCCCAGCAGGGTGCGGATGCCGATCGCGGCGGTGGAGGCGTCACCGAGCCAGGTGTCCTTGACCCGGAAGGCCACCCGGACCTTGGCACCGGCCAGGCCGACCTCGGTCACCTTGCCGACCTTGGCCCCGGCGACCCGGACCTCGTTGCCCGGGCGCAGCCCGCCCGCCTCGGTGAACTCGGCGGTGTACTCGGTGCCCTGGCCGAGCAGCGGCAGCCGGTCGGCCTGGTAGGCGACGGCGGACAGCAGCAGGATCAGCAGCAGTCCGACCGCGCCGACCACGGCCTGGTTGCGTTCGCGCAGCGGCTTGAACAGGGGTTGGCGCAGCGTCCGGTTCATCCCTGGCACCTCGGTTCGGTGACGGTGATGCCGGTGGGCGGCGGGCTGCCGTCGCTGGTGCCGACGCCGGTGACCGCGGCCTGGCAGAGGTAGAGGTTGAACCAGGAGCCGTACCCGGCCAGCCGGCCCAGCGTGCGCAGCTTCTCGGGGCTGCGCTGCAGGAAGCTCTCCAGCTGGGTGTTGTGCTCGGCCAGTCCGGTGGAGAGCCGGCCCAGTTGGCCGATGGTGTCCTTGAGCGGCGGGCGGCTGTCCTGGAGCAGTCCGGCGGTGCTGGTGGTCAGCGCGCCCAGGGCCTGCACGGCCTCGCCGATCGGCTGCCGGTCACGGGCGAAGCCGGCCACCAACTGCTGGACGGTGCCGACCAGTTCGGTGAAGCCCTGCTCGTGCGTGTTGACGGTGGCGACCACCGTGTTCAGGTTGTCGATCACCCGGCCGATCACCTCGTCCTTGGCCGCCAGCGTGCCGGTCAGCGAACCGACGCTGCGCAGCAGGCCGTCCACCGTGCCGCCCTGGCCCTGGAGCACCTGGACGATCTCCTCGGCGAGCTTGTTCACCTCGGTCGGCGAGAGGCCCTGGAACAGCGGCTGGAATCCGCTGAACAGCTGGGTCAGGTCGAGCGCGGGCCGGGTGCGCTCCAGCGGGATGGTCGAGCCGGGGTTCAGGTGGTCCGCCAACGGCCCGGCGCCGCGCTCCAGTTCGAGGTAACGCTGGCCGACCAGATTGAGGTACCTGACCGAGGCGGTGACCGAGGCGGGCAGCTGGGTGCCCCGGCGGACCGAGAAGCTCACCTGGGCGTACCGGCGGTCCACCACCGTGACGCTGTCCACCTCGCCGACCCGGACCCCGGCGATCCGTACGCTGTCGCCGACGCTCAGGCCGGTCACGTCGGTGAACCGGGCCCGGTAGCCGGAGGTGGCGTCACCGAGGCCGGTGTCCGCGATGCCCAGTGCCAGCGCGGTGGTGGCCAGCGCGGTGACCAGGATGAAGGCCAGCGACTTGGTGATCGGCGCGGCCAGACTGCGGCGTCTCATCCGAGCTTCACCTCGGCTCCGCGCAGCAGCGGCCCGGCCAGCACGCTGGTCCAGTCCGGCAGGTCCCCTCCGGGGGCCAGCAGTTCGTTCACCAGCGCGTTCTCCTGCGGTGAGTTGGGCAGGCCCAGGCCGAAGGCGGCGGGCATCGGGAAGCCCTCCCCCGCGGCTGCTGCGGGCGGCGTGCTGCCACGTCCGGTGTAGGGGGTGTCGTAGCACTTGGGTCCGCCGGTGGCGGTGTACGCGGGCGCGTCCTTGCCGGGCTGGTACTTGCCGCGCGACGGCAGGGTGGAGACGGTGACGTGCAGGCCGGGCCGGTCGGTGCCCTTGCCGAGCGCCTTGTCCATCACCGGTACGAAGTCGGCCAGTTGACGCAGCGTGCAGGGGAAGGCGGGGGCGTACTCGGCGAGCAGCTCCAGGGTGGCCCGGCTGTCGGCGGAGAGCCGGATCAGGGTGGACCGGTTGCGCTGCAGGAAGTCGGTCAGGTCCCGGGCGCTGGTGCTGCCCGCCGCGTACAGCGCGCGCAGGCCGCCCTGCTGCCGGCTCAGCGTGCCGGTGGTGGTGGTCAGGTCGGTGAGCGCCTGGAGCAGGTCGGGGGCGGCGTCGCCGTAGGTCTGACTGAACGTCACCAGCTGCCCGATGTCCCGGGTCAGGGCCGGGAGTTCGGGGTTCAGCCCGGCCAGGTAGGAGTCCAGGTCGACCAGCGTGGCGCCGAGCTGGGTGCCGCGTCCGCGCAGCGCGGTGGAGACCGCGTTCAGGGTGGCGGAGAGCTTCTCCGGCTGGACGGCGGTGAGCAGCGGCAGCAGGTGGTCGAGGACCTGTTCGAGTTCGACGGCCTCCGGCGAGCGGTCCTGGGCGATCACCGCGCCCGCCCGCAGCGAGCCGTCGGAGCCGGCGGCCGGGGGCACCAGCGCCACGAAGCGTTCGCCGAACAGCGTGGTGGGCAGCAGCTGGGCCGTCACCCCGGCCGGGATGCCGGTCAGCCGGGCCGGGTCCAGCGCCAGGGTGAGCCTGGCCCGGTCGCCGTCGGCACCGACCGAGCGGACCCGGCCGACCACCACGCCGCGCAGCTTCACGTCGGCGTTGACATGCAGTTCGTTGCCGGCCGCGGTGGTCTCCAGGGTCACGGTGGTCTCGTCGGCGAAGGTCCGGTCGTAGACCGCCACGCAGAGCCCGGCGAGCAGCGCGGGCACCACCAGGAAGACCACCCCGGCCACCAGCCGGCCCTGCCTGCGGGCGCTCATCCGGACACCCGCACCGTGGTGGTGGCTCCCCAGATGGCGAGCGAGAGGAAGAAGTCGGTGATGCTGATGATCACGATGGCGTTCCGCACCGACCGCCCGACCGCGATGCCCACCCCGGCCGGGCCGCCCTTGGCGTGGAAGCCGTAGTAGCAGTGCGCCAGGATCACGATCACGCTGAAGACCAGCACCTTGAAGCCGGACAGCAGCACGTCCGCCGGGGCCAGGAAGAGGTCGAAGTAGTGGTCGTAGGTGCCGGGTGACTGCCCGTTGACCACCACGGTCACCGCCCGCGAGGCGGCGTACGAGGAGAGCAGGCCGATGCCGTACAGCGGCAGCACCGCGACCACCCCGGCGATGATCCGGGTGGTCACCAGGTAGGGCAGGCTGCGGATGCCCATCCCCTCCAGCGCGTCCACCTCCTCGTTGATCCGCATCGCGCCGAGCTGGGCGGTGAAGCCCGCGCCGACCGTGGCGGACAGCGCCAGCCCGGCCACCAGCGGGGCGATCTCACGGGTGTTGAAGTAGGCGGAGACGAAGCCGGTGAAGGCGGCGGTGCCGAGCTGGTTCATCGCGGCGTGGCCCTGCAGGCCCACCACGGTGCCGGTCGCGGCGGTCATCCCGATCATCACCCCGACGGTGCCGCCGATCACCCCCAACCCGCCACTGCCGAAGGCGACTTCGGCCAGCAGCCGCTGCACCTCGCGGAAGTACCGGTACAGCGCGCGCGGTATCCAGAGCAGGGCGGCGAGGTGGAACAGCAGGTGGTCACCGGTGCGCTCCAGCCAGGCCAGCGGGGAGCGACGAGGCGGCTCGGGCGGGCCGCCCGGCGGGGTGGCGCGGTCCAGCAGGGCCATGGCTCAGGCTCCCTTCTGCGGGACGATCCGCAGGTAGACCGCGGTGAGCACGACGTTGACCACGAACAGCAGCAGGAAGGTGATCACCACGGCCTGGTTGACCGCGTCGCCGACGCCCTTCGGCCCGCCGCGCGGGTTCAGGCCCCGGTAGGCGGCCACGATCCCCGCGATGAAGCCGAAGATCAGCGCCTTCAGCTCGCTGATGTACAGGTCGGGCAGCTGGGCCAGCGCCGAGAAGCTGGCCAGGTAGGCACCCGGAGTGCCGTGCTGGAGCACCACGTTGAAGAAGTAGCCGCCGAGCGTGCCGACCACCGAGACCAGCCCGTTCAGCAGTACGGCCACCGCCATCGCGGCCAGCACCCTGGGCACCACCAGCCGTTGCACCGGCGAGACGCCCATCACCTCCATCGCGTCCAGCTCCTCGCGGATCTTCCGCGACCCGAGGTCGGCACAGATCGCCGACCCGCCCGCCCCGGCGATCAGCAGCGCCACGATCAGCGGGCTGGCCTGCTGGATCACCGCCAGCACACTGGCCCCGCCGGTGAACGACTGGGCGCCCAACTGCTGCGCCAGCGAGCCGACCTGAAGCGCGATCACGGCGCCGAACGGGATCGACACCAGCGCGGCGGGCAGGATCGTCACACTGGCCAGGAACCAGAACTGCTCGACCAGCTCGCGGACCTGGAACGGCCGCCGGAAGGTGTCCCGGACCGTCCCGGCGGACAGCGAGAGCAGCTGCCCGGTGTGCCGCAGCGCCCCGGTCACCGCGCCACCTCCAGCCGGCGCTGCAACGCCCGGCGCGGCGGCAGCCCCGGCGAGGGCTGCAACTGCTCGGGAAGCGGCCGGAACTCCTCCACCGGTACGGTCTCCAGATCCTGCGCCTCCTGGTCCTTCTCCTCCGACATGCCGATCGGCCCGGCCCGCCGGCCGCTGAGGAACTGCCGGACCACCGGCTGCTCGCTGCGCAGCAGTTCCTCGCGCGAGCCGAAGGCGACCAGCTCGCGGCGGAACAGCATGCCGATGTTGTCCGGCACGGTGGCGGCGATGTCCAGGTTGTGGGTGACGATCAGCATGGTGGCGTCGATCTGCGCGTTCAGGTCGATCAGCAGCTGGGAGAGATAGGAGGTGCGGACCGGGTCGAGGCCGGAGTCCGGCTCGTCGCACAGCACGATCTGCGGGTCCAGCACCAACGCCCGGGCCAGGCCGGCCCGTTTGCGCATCCCGCCGGAGATCTCGCCCGGCAGCTTGGCCTCCGAGCCGACCAGGCCGACCATCTCCATCCGCTCCATCACGATCCGGCGGATCTCGTCCTCCTTCTTCCGGGTGTGCTCCCGGAGCGGGAAGGCGATGTTGTCGAAGAGGTTCAACGAGCCGAACAGCGCGCCGTCCTGGAACATCAGGCCGAACAGCCGGCGGGCCCGGTAGATCTCCCGCTCGGGGCTGTTCACCATGTCGACACCGTCCACCAGCACCCGGCCGCGCTCCGGCTTGAGCAGCCCGATCACCGACTTCAGGAAGACCGTCTTCCCGGTGCCGGACGGCCCGAGCAGCACCGTCACCTCGCCGGGCGGCAGCGTCAGCGTGACGTCCTCCCAGACGGTCTGCCGCCCGAAGGACTTGGTCAGCCCCTCCACGGTCACCTCGATTCCCATGGCACCTCCCGGTTCTCTCGGCTCAGTCCTGCTCCGCCGGTCATCGGCGCTGCGGCAGTGCGGGGAGTTCGATCTCCGGCTCGCAGCCGTTGGGCTGGTCGCTGGTCGGGGTGCAGATCGCCCCCTGGATCAGGTTCAGCGTGTTCCCGGGCCCGGAGACCGCCGCGGTGAACAGCCGGTCCAGGTTCTCCCCGCCGGTGCCGCAGCCGGTGAACGGCGGGATGGTCAGGTCGCGTTGGGACAGCGGGCCGCCGCCCTGCAGGGTGTAGTCCGGCTTGCCGTCGCCGCCGTCCGGCAGGTAGTCGTCCTGCCGGCCCTTCAGCTCCAGGTTCACCGGCCGGACGGTCCGGCAGTTCGGGCCGACGTCCAGCGGCGTCCCGTTGATCCGCACGTCGTAGATCCGGAGCGACTGGTAGCCGCCGATGGTGAACTCGGCGGGCTGCTCCCAGTCCGAGTTCCCGGTGGCCACGATGGTCAGCAGCCCCTCCGGGATCAGCTCCATCTTGGCCGTGGTCGGCATGAAGCCGTAGGTCAGGAAGGTGGTGTCGGAGGGCGGCAGTTTCAGGTAGCCGAGCGAGTCCGCCTCGAAGTACGGCTGCTGGCCCGGCTCCGGGTCCCAGAGCGTGACGAACCGTCGGGTCATGTTCAGCGCGGCCAGCGCCGGTTTCCGCTCCGGGTCGTTCACCACCGAGGCCTGCCCGAGCTTGTGCACGTTGGCGAAGCCGACTGCGAAGGCGCAGGCCGGAGTCGGCGGGAACGGGTCCATGTCGGGGAACGGCAGCACCATCGCCCCCGGCGGCACCGGCGGCAGCCGGGCCTGGTCCAGGTCGCCGATCGGCGGGTCGGGGCAGGTGTTCACCCCCGAGTGCAGCACCTTGGCCGCCACCGGTCGCGCGGCCACCTCGCCGGGCGCCGCGCCGGACGGGGCCCCGGCCACCGCACCGGCCAGCAGCGCGGCCGTCAGCACGGCGGCGGGCCGCACGGCACGGCGGCGCACAGCGTCCCTCATGGCTGAACTCCTCGGAACAGGGGTGGGTTCACCGACCACGGCCGGTGCACCGGGGCTCGGGACGCAGGACACTACGGCCGGGTAACAAGCCGTCACAAGTGATCGCACGCGGACAGTTGGCGGCGGAGGTCCGGACCGGGTTTTTCTGTCACCGGATGACAAGTCCGCCGCACCGCTTCGTCACGCGGCACACATTCCGCACGCGGAACCCCGGCCCGGCGTTCCACCGGGTCGGGGCCCGCGAGCGCGCCGGGTCAGCTCACGGCGAGGTGATGACCTGCGGAGCGGCCAGCAGGTACGCGGCGTTGTAGACCGCCGCGTCGTTGTTGTTCAGCAGGCCCAGGCAGCTGCCCGAGACGGCGTACGCGTGCAGGTCGCCGCCGCTGATGGTGAGGGTGTTGGTGGAGTTGTTGTAGCTGCCCGTGAGGGTGGCGGGCGTGGTGCTGGTCGGGCCGGCGAAGTCGGCGGTGCAACCGGCGCCGCTGATGTGGGCCTTGACGCCGGTGAGGGTGCCGGTGGTGACACCGGTGACCGAGTTGTAGCTCAGCGCGTTGAGCGCCCAGGGCAGGTTCAGCGGGGTGACCGCGAAGGTGATGCCCAGCGGACCGGAACAGCTGGTCCAGCTCACCGAGGTGATGCTGGAGATCGGCAGCCCGTTGCTGGTGGGCGCCAGGGTGCCGGCGGCCGAGGACGAGCTGCAGGTCAGCTTGGTGCCGGTCTTGGTGTCGGTGAGCTTCGGCGAGGTCGCCTTGGCCGTCCAGGCGCCACCGGGGCTGGCCGTCCAGACCGCGGTGGTACCGGCGGTGGCGGCAGTGGGGGCAAAGGTCAGACCGACGGCCGCGGTGAGCCCGGCAGCGGCGACCAGGGCACCCTTGACATGCTTGCGCACGGGGTGGTCCTTTCTGTGGGGTAACAGCACCCGGGCAGGCCGAACTCCGCTGCGAACAGCAGGGATTCGAGCCTCGGGGACCGTTGGGGAGCGGGGCGGTGGGTGGGGCTGCCCTCGCTGGACCGGGACATTACGCGCGGGTAATCAAGCCACGCAACGGCACTCGCAGAGATCCGGAAAACCCGGCTACCAGCGGGTATTTTCTTGTTCCCGGTGCACCAGAAGCGCTTCCCGACTTTGTCCGGAAGTGAGCGCCGCGCTCACCGTCGCTCCTCAACTCCCTTGCCGATCAGCAGTGTTCTGTGTCCTGAGTACTGCGCTGCCGACCGCTCGTGCTCTATCTTCGGCGAACCATCACATGTCGTATGCGTGCGGCCCAACGGCCGGACGTCAGGGGGATCCATGGCCACATCGCGCAAGGCGCCGGGCTTCACCGCGTCGATCGACCGGATACCGCGCGAACTGGCCGCCGTGATGCGTCCCGAACTCCCCAGCCTGCTCAAGGAGATGGCCGCCGAGATCGTCGGCGTCATCCCCGAGTACCGGGAGCTCCTGGAGGGCCCGAACGCCAAGGTGATCCGGGTCGGCATCGAGCAGAACGTCGCCACCTTCGTCGACCAGGTGGCCGCGCCGACCGCCACCACCTCGCTGCGCGACGAGATCTGCCGCCGGTTCGGCCGGCACGAGGCGTTCGAGGGCCGCAGCCTCGACATGCTCCAGGACGCGTACCGGATCGGCTGCCAGGTCGCGCTGCGCCGGGTCCGCACCGTCGGCCGCCGGCACAACCTCTCCGCCGCCGTCCTGATGGCCTTCGCCGACGCGCTCTTCGCCTACATGGGCGAGATCGCCGAACTCTCCCGCGAGGGCTACTTACAGGCCATGGCCGAGCTCGGCGAGGAGCCCGACAACCGGCGCCGCCGCCTGCTCCGCCGGATCCTCGGCGGCACCGCCGTCGCCCGGGGCGCCCTCGCCGAACTGGCCGAGCACGCCGCCTGGCCGCTCCCCGACCAGGTCACCCTGGTCGCGCTCGCCCCCGGCTCCCGCCCGCACCGGGCCGCACTGGACCGCGACATCCTGATCGACCTGGCCGACCGCGAACCCCACCTGCTGCTGCCGGGCCCGGTCGACGACGCCCGCCGCCCGGCGCTGGCCGCCGCACTGGCCGGCTGCCGGGCCGCCGTCGGGCTCACCACCCCGCTCGCCGAGGCCGCCGAATCACTGCGCTGGGCACGGCAGTTGCTGGTCTTCGCCGAGGCGCCCCTGAGCTACTGCCAGGACCACCTGGTCCAGCTCTTCCTGCTCGGCGACCCGGCCCTGGTCCAGCAGATCGCCCACCGCTACCTCGCCCCGCTCGCCGACCTCACCCCCACCCGCCGGACCCGCCTGCTGGAGACCCTGAGCGCCTGGCTCACCACCCGGGCCACCGCCGCCGAACTCGCCGAACACCTCGGCGTCCACCCGCAGACCGTGCGCTACCGCCTCCGGGTGCTGGAACGGGCCTTCGGTGACCGGCTCGCCGACCCGGAGGTCCGGTTCGCCACCGAGATCGCGTTACGGGCGGCCGCGGTCGCCAGGCCGGACCGCTGACTCCGTCCGGTCCACCGACACCCCGTCAGCCGTTCTTCCCAACTCCCGGGGACGAGAGGCAGGATGGCCATGACAACTCCGGCAGCGCCAGCCACCGAAGGGCCGTCCCATGACCACGATCACGCACCGCCAGGTCGAATCCACCAGCGGACTGTCGATGCACATCGCCGAGGCGGGCAGCGGCCCCCTGGTCCTGCTGTTGCACGGCTTCCCGGAGAGCTGGTACTCCTGGCGCCACCAACTGGTCGCGCTGGCCGAGGCCGGTTACCACGCCGTCGCCCCCGACCAGCGCGGCTACGGCGCGACCGGCGGACCGGACGAGGTCGACCAGTACTCGCTGCTCCACCTGTCCGGTGACGTCCTGGGCCTGCTTCCCGCCCTCGGCGCCGACCGCGCCGTGGTGGTCGGCCACGACTGGGGCGCCCCGGTCGCCTGGACCTCCGCCCTGCTCCGCCCCGACCTGGTCCGCGGCGTGGTCGGCCTCTCCGTCCCGCCGTTCCCGCGCGGGCCGCTGCCGCTGCTCCAGCTGTTCCGTCAACTCCTCGGCGACACCTACTACATGGTCCACTTCCAGCAGCCCGGCGTCGCCGACGCCGAGCTCGCCCGGGACCCGTACACCACCTTCCGCACCGTACTGGCCGGTCGCCCCCGGCTCAGCCCCGACCAGGTCGCCCTGGTCCCCGAGGGCAGCGGCTTCCTCGACATGTTCACCCTGCCCACGGATCTCCCCGACTGGCTCACCGAGGACGACCTCGCCCACTTCGCCGCCGAGTTCGCCACCAACGGCTTCACCCGCCCGCTCAACTGGTACCGCAACCTCGACAACAACTGGTACCTCACCGCCCCCTGGCACAACGCCCGGATCCTGCCCCCCGCCCTCCTGATCGTCGGCGAGCACGACCTCGTCGTCGCCAACGACGGCGCCCGGGCCGGCCTCGCCACACTCAACGACCTCGCCCCCAACCTCGCCGAACCCCTCTGGCTCCCCGACTGCGGCCACTGGACCCAGCAGGAGAAGCCCAAGGAGGTCAACCAGGCCCTGCTGGGCTTCCTGGACGGCCTCGCCGACTAGCCCTGCAGCGGGCCGTTCGGCCGAAGCGGTGGTCGGTGGGGGGGCCAGGGTTGTTCTTGAATGGTCGCTCAGATATGTTTCCCCCATGCCCAGACCTCGCGAGTTCGAGCCCGACGCCGTCCTGAACGTGGCCATGCTGCGTTTCTGGGAGCGCGGATACCGGGCGACGTCGATCGAGGATCTGGTGAAGGCCACCGGGGTCAAACCCGGCAGTCTCTACAGTGCGTTCCCGGGCGGCAAGCACACGCTCTTCCTGAAATCACTGGAGCGCTACTCCCGGCTGGTCGTCCCCGAGAAGCTGGGTGCACTGGACGCCTCCGACGCCTCGGTGGCCGAGATCCGCGGCTACTTCGACGGACTGGTGCACGACCTCCTCAGTCCCGAGGGCCGACGGGGCTGCCTGCTCGTCAACACGGCGATCGAGAACGCCGCCGAGGACGACGAAGCGGCAGCCGTCGTCCGCGGCCACCTGGCCCGACTGGAACGGTGCATGACCCATGCACTGGAGAACGCGGCCCGCAGGGGCCAGGTACGCGCCGCACTGGACTGCGCCGGCAGCGCCAAGCTGCTGGTCGCCACCTGCCAGGGGCTGATGGTCGTCGGGAAGGCCAATCCCGACGAGACGCTCCTGCGGACGATCGTCGACAACGCCTTCGGCGCTCTCGCCTGACGGCAGCACACCCGGGCCACCGCACGCGGTGGCCCGTTCTTCGCAGCAATACTTGAATAGCCACTCAAGAATGGAGTCGGGCCATGCAGGCCATCGTCATCTCCGCCCACGGCGGTCCCGAGGTTCTCACCCGCACCGAACTGCCCGACCCGGTGCCCGCGGCCGGCGAAGTGCTGATCCGGGTCAAGGCATTCGGACTCAACCACGCCGAGGCGTACATGCGGAGCGGCGCCTGGGGGAAGGTCGCCGCCGTCCCCGGAATCGAGTGCGCCGGGGTGGTCGAGGCCGCCCCCTCGGGTGAACTCCCGGTCGGCACCAGGGTGGTGGCGATCCTGGGCGGCATGGGGCGGACCAGGAACGGAAGTTACGCGGAGTTGGTGACCGTGCCGGCCACCAACGTGGTGGCCGTGCACTCCGCGCTCGACTGGGCCGAACTGGCGGCCGTCCCCGAGGTGTACGCGACGGCGTGGAGCGGCCTGTTCGGCAACCTGGACCTGCGTCCGGGCGAGACGCTCCTGGTCCGGGGCGCCACCTCCTCGCTCGGCCAGGCCGCCGTCGACCTGGCCGTCGACCACGGTGCGACCGTCCTCGCCACGACCCGGAACCCGGCGCACGTACCGCTCCTGAAGGCACTCGGGGCAAGCGACGTGCTCATCGACGACGGTGCCCTCGCCTCTCAGGTGAGGGAGCGTGAGATCAGCGTCGACGCGGTGTTCGACATCGTCGGGAACAGCGTCCTGCGCGACTCGCTGGCCCTGGTACGCCCGCGCGGCCGGGTGTGCCAGCTCGGCTTCCTGGGCGGCTTCGAGCCGGTGCCGGACTTCGCGCCGCTCACCGATCTCCCCAGCGGGGTCCTGCTCAGCTTCTTCGGCAGCGCCTTCGTCCTGGGCACCCCCGCCTTCCCGCTCACCGACGTGCCGTTGGACGAGATCTACGCCAAGATCGCAGCCGGCACCCTCCGGGCCCGGCCAACCCGGGTCTACCGATTCGACCAGATAGTCGAAGCCCACCGGGCGATGGATGCCGGCGAAGCGCTCGGAAAGATGGTCGTCACCGTCGATCAGTCGTGCTGACACCTGTGGGGCTCTGACCGTGCCCTGGTCCGGAAATGCAGAAAGCCCCTACCCGATCCCGGGTAGGGGCTTTCTGACCAAAGATTGTTCGGCGGCGTCCTACTCTCCCACAGGGTCCCCCCTGCAGTACCATCGGCGCTATGAGGCTTAGCTTCCGGGTTCGGAATGTAACCGGGCGTTTCCCTCACGCTATGACCACCGAAACACTATGAAACTGTATGACCGCACCACACCCGTGACCAAACGGTGTGGGGTCGTTGTTTCAGAACAACACAGTGGACGCGAGCAACTGAGGACAAGCCCTCGGCCTATTAGTACCGGTCAGCTCCACCCCTTACAGGGCTTCCACATCCGGCCTATCAACCCAGTCGTCTACTGGGAGCCTTACCCTCTCAAGGAGGTGGGAATATTCATCTCGAAGCAGGCTTCCCGCTTAGATGCTTTCAGCGGTTATCCCTCCCGAACGTAGCCAACCAGCCATGCCCTTGGCAGAACAACTGGCACACCAGAGGTTCGTCCGTCCCGGTCCTCTCGTACTAGGGACAGCCCTTCTCAATATTCCTACGCGCACAGCGGATAGGGACCGAACTGTCTCACGACGTTCTAAACCCAGCTCGCGTACCGCTTTAATGGGCGAACAGCCCAACCCTTGGGACCTACTCCAGCCCCAGGATGCGACGAGCCGACATCGAGGTGCCAAACCATCCCGTCGATATGGACTCTTGGGGAAGATCAGCCTGTTATCCCCGGGGTACCTTTTATCCGTTGAGCGACGGCGCTTCCACAAGCCACCGCCGGATCACTAGTCCCGACTTTCGTCCCTGCTCGACCCGTCGGTCTCACAGTCAAGCTCCCTTGTGCACTTACACTCAACACCTGATTGCCAACCAGGCTGAGGGAACCTTTGGGCGCCTCCGTTACTCTTTAGGAGGCAACCGCCCCAGTTAAACTACCCACCAGACACTGTCCCTGATCCGGATCACGGACCCAGGTTAGACATCCAGCACGACCAGAGTGGTATTTCAACGACGACTCCACGACAACTGGCGTTGCCGCTTCAAAGTCTCCCACCTATCCTACACAAGCCGAACCGAACACCAATATCAAGCTATAGTAAAGGTCCCGGGGTCTTTCCGTCCTGCTGCGCGAAACGAGCATCTTTACTCGTAATGCAATTTCACCGGGCCTATGGTTGAGACAGTCGAGAAGTCGTTACGCCATTCGTGCAGGTCGGAACTTACCCGACAAGGAATTTCGCTACCTTAGGATGGTTATAGTTACCACCGCCGTTTACTGGCGCTTAAGTTCTCAGCTTCGCCTAGTCGAAACTAGACTAACCGGTCCCCTTAACGTTCCAGCACCGGGCAGGCGTCAGTCCGTATACATCGCCTTACGGCTTCGCACGGACCTGTGTTTTTAGTAAACAGTCGCTTCTCGCTGGTCTCTGCGGCCGGCCCCAGCTCAGAGTGCAAGACTCATCACCAGTTCCGGCCCCCCTTCTCCCGAAGTTACGGGGGCATTTTGCCGAGTTCCTTAACCATAGTTCACCCGAACGCCTCGGTATTCTCTACCTGACCACCTGAGTCGGTTTGGGGTACGGGCCGCCATGAAACTCGCTAGAGGCTTTTCTCGACAGCATAGGATCATCCACTTCACCACAATCGGCTCGGCATCAGGTCTCAGCCTCAATGAGTGACGGATTTGCCTATCACTCGGCCTACACCCTTACCCCGGGACAACCACCGCCCGGGCTGGACTACCTTCCTGCGTCACCCCATCGCTCACCTACTACCCTGTTGGGTCAGCGGCTCCACCACGTCCCTTTGTCCGAAGACTCCAGGCCGGCTTCGCGGCTTTAGCATTCAGAGGTTCGACGTTGGCGCTTCAAAGCGGGTACGGGAATATCAACCCGTTGTCCATCGACTACGCCTGTCGGCCTCGCCTTAGGTCCCGACTTACCCTGGGCAGATCAGCTTGACCCAGGAACCCTTGGTCAATCGGCGCAAGAGTTTCCCACTCTTGTATCGCTACTCATGCCTGCATTCTCACTCGTGAACCGTCCACAACTGGATTCCTCCGCTGCTTCACCCGGCACACGACGCTCCCCTACCCATCACAGCCCCCGTTGGGGGTATTGCTGCAATGACACGACTTCGGTGGTGTACTTGAGCCCCGCTACATTGTCGGCGCGGAATCACTTGACCAGTGAGCTATTACGCACTCTTTCAAGGGTGGCTGCTTCTAAGCCAACCTCCTGGTTGTCTCTGCGACTCCACATCCTTTCCCACTTAGCACACGCTTAGGGACCTTAGTCGGTGTTCTGGGCTGTTTCCCTCTCGACCATGGAGCTTATCCCCCACAGTCTCACTGCCACGCTCTCACTTACCGGCATTCGGAGTTTGGCTAAGGTCAGTAACCCGGTGAGGCCCATCGCCTATCCAGTGCTCTACCTCCGGCAAGAAACACGTGACGCTGCACCTAAATGCATTTCGGGGAGAACCAGCTATCACGGAGTTTGATTGGCCTTTCACCCCTAACCACAGGTCATCCCCCAGGTTTTCAACCCTGGTGGGTTCGGTCCTCCACGAAGTCTTACCTCCGCTTCAACCTGCCCATGGCTAGATCACTCCGCTTCGGGTCTTGGGCATGCAACTCAATCGCCCTATTCGGACTCGCTTTCGCTACGGCTACCCCACACGGGTTAACCTCGCTACACACCGCAAACTCGCAGGCTCATTCTTCAAAAGGCACGCAGTCACGAGACAATGGGCAAGCCCACTGTCCGACGCTCCCACGGCTTGTAGGCACACGGTTTCAGGTACTATTTCACTCCGCTCCCGCGGTACTTTTCACCATTCCCTCACGGTACTATCCGCTATCGGTCACTAGGGAATATTTAGGCTTAGCGGGTGGTCCCGCCAGATTCACACGGAATTTCTCGGGCTCCGTGCTACTTGGGAGAAGCTCAAGTGAGCCGCACAGATTTCGTCTACGGGGGTCTTACCCTCTACGCCGGACCTTTCGCATGTCCTTCGACTATCCATACGGTTTCTGACTCACCGACCGGCCGGCAGACCAATCAAGAACTTTCCCACGACCCCGCTCTGGCAACCCCTGCCGGGTCTCACACCAAAACGGTTTAGCCTCATCCGGTTTCGCTCGCCACTACTCCCGGAATCACGGTTGTTTTCTCTTCCTGAGGGTACTGAGATGTTTCACTTCCCCTCGTTCCCTCCACACACCCTATGTGTTCAGGTGCGGGTGACAGCCCATGACGACTGCCGGGTTTCCCCATTCGGAAACCCCCGGATCAAAGCCTGGTTGACGGCTCCCCGGGGACTATCGTGGCCTCCCACGTCCTTCATCGGTTCCTAGTGCCAAGGCATCCACCGTGCGCCCTTAAAAACTTGGCCACAGATGCTCGCGTCCACTGTGCAGTTCTCAAACAACGACCAGACACCCACCTTGATGCTCAATACAGAGCACTTCCAGTAGGACCGGCACTGAAGCAACAGCCTTCCGGCCGTTCCCTCAGGACCCAACAACGTGCCCGACACACCCGACCTCACCGACCCCGCTTTCCACGCACCGAAGTGCAGTACTCGCAAGGCCAACAGACCGTGTGTGCCGAATAGTCAACGTTCCACCCATGAGCAACCGTGTGAGACATTCGCTCACATCCGGCCATGTGCTCCTTAGAAAGGAGGTGATCCAGCCGCACCTTCCGGTACGGCTACCTTGTTACGACTTCGTCCCAATCGCTGGTCCCACCTTCGACGGCTCCTCCCCTTACGGGTTAGGCCACCGGCTTCGGGTGTTACCGACTTTCGTGACGTGACGGGCGGTGTGTACAAGGCCCGGGAACGTATTCACCGCAGCATGCTGATCTGCGATTACTAGCAACTCCAACTTCATGGGGTCGAGTTGCAGACCCCAATCCGAACTGAGGCCGGCTTTTTGGGATTCGCTCCGCCTCGCGGCATCGCAGCCCTTTGTACCGACCATTGTAGCACGTGTGCAGCCCAAGACATAAGGGGCATGATGATTTGACGTCGTCCCCACCTTCCTCCGAGTTGACCCCGGCAGTCTCCTGTGAGTCCCCATCACCCCGAAAGGCATGCTGGCAACACAGAACAAGGGTTGCGCTCGTTGCGGGACTTAACCCAACATCTCACGACACGAGCTGACGACAACCATGCACCACCTGTATACCGACCACAAGGGGGCGACTATCTCTAGCCGTTTCCGGTATATGTCAAGCCTTGGTAAGGTTCTTCGCGTTGCGTCGAATTAAGCCACATGCTCCGCTGCTTGTGCGGGCCCCCGTCAATTCCTTTGAGTTTTAGCCTTGCGGCCGTACTCCCCAGGCGGGGAACTTAATGCGTTAGCTGCGGCACCGACGACGTGGAATGTCGCCAACACCTAGTTCCCAACGTTTACGGCGTGGACTACCAGGGTATCTAATCCTGTTCGCTCCCCACGCTTTCGCTCCTCAGCGTCAGTAATGGCCCAGAGATCCGCCTTCGCCACCGGTGTTCCTCCTGATATCTGCGCATTTCACCGCTACACCAGGAATTCCGATCTCCCCTACCACACTCAAGCCTGCCCGTATCGAATGCAGACCCGGGGTTAAGCCCCGGGCTTTCACAACCGACGCGACAAGCCGCCTACGAGCTCTTTACGCCCAATAATTCCGGACAACGCTCGCACCCTACGTATTACCGCGGCTGCTGGCACGTAGTTAGCCGGTGCTTCTTCTGCAGGTACCGTCACTTGCGCTTCTTCCCTGCTGAAAGAGGTTTACAACCCGAAGGCCGTCATCCCTCACGCGGCGTCGCTGCATCAGGCTTTCGCCCATTGTGCAATATTCCCCACTGCTGCCTCCCGTAGGAGTCTGGGCCGTGTCTCAGTCCCAGTGTGGCCGGTCGCCCTCTCAGGCCGGCTACCCGTCGTCGCCTTGGTAGGCCATTACCCCACCAACAAGCTGATAGGCCGCGGGATCATCCTGCACCGCCGGAGCTTTCCACCAACCCCCATGCAGAGGAAGGTCATATCCGGTATTAGACCTCGTTTCCAAGGCTTGTCCCAGAGTGCAGGGCAGATTTCCCACGTGTTACTCACCCGTTCGCCACTAATCCACTCCGAAGAGCTTCATCGTTCGACTTGCATGTGTTAAGCACGCCGCCAGCGTTCGTCCTGAGCCAGGATCAAACTCTCCGTGAATGTCTGCAGGTAATCCTGCAACCACTCGCGTTGAGCGGCACGGCAACCACCGGAATAGGTGATCCCGCGCACTGCGTCCTCGCTAGTGTTTTACTTCATAAAGGAATCTCCAACCCCACCAAAGGTGAGGCCGGGGATGTCAACATATCTGGCGTTGACTTTTGGCACGCTGTTGAGTTCTCAAGGAACGGACACTTCCTTCGAGCCGCTTATCAGGCGGACCCTCCGGGCGCTTCGTTCTTTCGTGTTCCGAGCTTATCAGACGTTTTCCGCTCCGTTTTCCGGAGTTTCATTCACCCGACTCGCTTTTCTTCGCCCCTCTCGGTGCGACTCCGGAACTGTACGGGCATCGCCGCCCCACAAGCAAATCGCCGCCATCCGGCCCATCCGACCCGCCTGACAGCAGGTCTCCAGGCCGTCTGACCAGCACGTTCTCGTCGGCAGGACCAACGGCCCGGAGCGGCTCGCACGCAAAATCGAGTGGTCCGCTCCACCCGACCGGCCCCATCCTCGTGCCATGGAGGAACCGAAGCGCCGGATTCGCGCGCAGCACACTGCCACCACCGTCACCGTCTATCAGGCCTACCGCCCCGAGATCGGTGAGCCGGCCGCCCGCGACGGTCGGTTTCCCCCGGTCTGGCAGCGCGGCCGGATGACCTGGATCAAACCGTCGTTCCTCTGGATGATGTACCGCTGCGGCTGGGGCCTGAAGGAGGGGCAGGAGACCGTACTGGCGGTCGAGATCTCCCGCACCGGCTTCGAATGGGCGCTGCGGCACGCCTGCCTCTCGCACTACGAGCGGGGCCTGCACACCGACCACGGCACCTGGAGACGCGAGCTCAAGCGGGCTCCGGCCCGAGTCCAGTGGGACCCCGAGCGCGATCTGCACCTCCGACCGCTCCCGTACCGGTCACTACAGCTCGGGCTCAGCGGAGAGGCGGCAACCCGGTACGCGGACGAGTGGACCGTGTCCATCACGGACGTGACGCCACTCGCGCACCAGGTGCACGCCTTGGTGCGCAGCGGAGACCTGGACGCAGCCGCCGAACTGCTCCCCCGGGAGCAGCCTTACCCCGTCGAGGAGAGCGCACTGGCCCACCTCCTCGCCTGACACGCGCGCCCGATCCCCCGCCCGTCGTCCAAGTCCAAGCGCCGCCCGCCCACCAAGCGCCGTTCAGTGGTGCGCGTGCGGCTTCGGCGGATTCTCCGGGTCGTACGCGAGCGCCCAGGCCCGGTCGCCCGTCAGGATCTCGGCCGGCGGCCACGGCTTCCGCAGGATGTCGGCCACCACCGGGACGGGGCTGTCGAGGATCCGCGGAGTACGCAGCCCCTCCGGTCGGCGCGGTGAGCTGATCGAGACGGGCGCGGCGAGGATGCCCTCGCCCCAAGGATCCAGGGCGTTGGCGAGTCTGCCCTCGAAGGGACCGACGGCGGTGTCGTCCGTGCCGTGCACGGCGTCGGCGAACTGCGTGTAGGTGTCCGCCTCCAGCGAGACCCAGACCCCGAGGCTGACGGTCCGTCCGTCGGTGAGCGGCACGGCCAGCAGGGCCCGGACGAAACCGCCGATAGTCCGGGTCAGCACGGTCTGCTCGGAGTGGAAGGTGATGGTCCGCTCCCGCTCCTCCTCCGTCAGTTCGGCCAACGGGTCGGGCAGCACCAGGTTGAAGGCCGGTTCGCTGGTGTCCAGGGGTTCGTCGCAGCAGCTGCAGGTCGGTACGGCGGGCTGCGCGGGCGCCCCCGGGTCACCCGTATCGTCGCCGGAGTGGCGGCCGGCCGCCCGGGCCTCGTGGTGGTCCAGCCAGGCCCGCTCGGAGAGGCGAGCGGAGACACCGCCCTTGACCGCCGAGTCCGGGACCGGCAGCTCGTCCAGGGTGCCGTCTCGGTGGAGCAGGGAGAAGACCGCCAGACGCCGGAGGCTGGAACGGGCGTAGGGCTGCTCCACCAGATAGGCGCCCAGGTCGATCCACTCGCCGGGGTAGGCGGTCCGTTCCAGGAGTTCGCGGCGCAGCCCGTCCGCGTAGGCGCGGTTCGCCTCCGGCCCGGAACCGACGCCCTGCAGGCGTCGCTTCAGATAGAGCCCGAGTGGTATCCCGATCGCCGTGCCGATCACCACCGCGATCAGCAGTTCCGTGGCCGTCATGCCTCTCCCCCGTCCCCCGTTGTTGTCGCGCGGAGCCTACTGAGCGGCGTGACGGACCGTCGAGACCTTTCCGCCCGAGGGCTGCGCGAGGTTCCGACGGTCAGTCGGTGACCAGCGCCAGCACGAAGCCGTCGTAGCCCTTGGAGCCGACCGTCTGCAGGGCGGTGGCGGTGAGGCGGGGGTGGGCGGCGATCTGTTCGGTGAAGGTGCGGACGCCCCGGACCCGGGGGTCGTCGGAGGTCGGGTCGGTGACGGCGCCGTCGCGGACCACGTTGTCGCCGATGATCAGGCTGCCCGGGCGGGTGAGGCGCAGTGCCCACTCCAGGTAGGCGGGGTTCGAGGGCTTGTCGGCGTCGATGAAGACCAGGTCGAACGGGGCGCGGCCCTCGGCGGCCAGCTCCGGGAGGGTGTCGAGCGCCTGGCCGTGGCGGAGCTCGACCCGGTCGGTGAGGCCGGCCCGGGTGAGGTTGGCGGTGGCCACCTCGGCGCAGCGGTGGTCGGCCTCCAGGGTGACGAGCTGCCCGTCGGCCGGCAGGGCGCGGGCCAGCCAGATGGTGCTGTAGCCGCCGAGGGTGCCGATCTCCAGGATGCTGCGGGCGCCGCTGATCCGGGCCAGCAGGTGGAGCAACTTGCCCTGGTTGGGCGCGACTTGGTGGGCGGGCAGGTCGGCCGCCGTGCTGTCGGCGACGGCGTCGAGGAGCGCGTCGTCCTCCGCCACCAACAGGCCGTTGAAGTAGTCGTCGACGGCGGTCCAGGTCTGCTGAGCCATAGCGAGTTCCCTTTCGATACTTACTGCGTGCCCAGGAGGAACCTACTACACCGCCGTACGCCCCCGACCCCCACCCCAGCGGGTCTACCCTGGCCGCATGAGTGCACCTGTGGCGGACGAGGACCGGGCCGCGGCGCTGGAGTCACTGGCCGGTCTGGTGGCCGGGCGGGGCGTGGTGGTGCTGAGCGGGGCCGGGCTGTCGACCGAGTCGGGCATCCCCGACTACCGGGGCGAGACCGGCAGCAGACGGCGCGGCAAACCGATGACGTACGACGAGTTCACCGGCAGCGCGGAGGCCCGCCGCCGCTACTGGGCGCGGAGCCACGCCGGGTGGCGGACCATCGCCCGGGCCGAGCCGAACGCCGGGCACCGGGCGGTCGAGCGGCTGCGCCGCTCCGGCCACGTGTCGGCGGTGATCACCCAGAACGTGGACGGCCTGCACCGGGCGGCCGGCACCCGGCAGGCGGTGGAGCTGCACGGCGGGCTGGACCGGGTGGTCTGCCTGACCTGCCGTCACCTCACCCCGCGCGCCGAACTCGACCGGCGGCTGACCGAGCTGAACGGGGACTTCCGGGAGACCCGTGCCCAGACCCAGGCGGACGGCGACGCGCTGCTGCCGGACGACGTGGTGGCGACGTTCCGGGTCGCGCCGTGCGCGGAGTGCGGCGGGGTCCTCAAGCCGGACGTGGTGTTCTTCGGCGAGAGCGTGCCCAAGCCCCGGGTGGAGCGCTGCTTCGAGCTGGTGGCGGCCGGACAGGCGCTGCTGGTCCTCGGCTCCTCCCTGACCGTGATGTCGGGGCTGCGCTTCGTCCGCCGGGCGGCCCGGGACGGCACCCCGGTGGCGATCGTGAACCAGGGCCCGACCCGGGGCGACGAGCTGGCAGCCACCCGGATCGGGCTGCCGCTCGGCCCCGCCCTGACCGAGCTGGCCGACCTGGTCGGCGGTCCGGCTCCCCGGCCGCTCGGCTGACCTGACCTGACCTGACCTGACCTGACCTGACGGTCCGCCTGGACGAACGCCGACTGCCTCCCGCCGTCGAACGGCGGGAGGCAGTCGGTGGGTCCGGCGCGACGGGACGGCCGTCAGGCCCGGCCCATCTCCTCGGCGATCGCGGCGGCGAAGGCGTCGATGTCGGCCTCGGTGGTGTCGAAGGCGGCCATCCACCGCACCTCGCCGGTCTGCTCGTCCCAGAAGTAGAAGCGGTAACGCTTCTGCAGCCGCTCGCTCACCTCGCGCGGGAGCAGGGCGAAGACCGCGTTCGCCTGGACGGGGCGGACCACGGTGACGCCCTCGATGTCCCGGACCGCCGTCTCCAGGCGCTTGGCCATCGCGTTGGCGTGCGAGGCGTTCCGCAGCCAGAGGTCGCCGCTCAGCAGGGCCTCGAACTGCACCGAGACGAAGCGCATCTTCGAGGCGAGCTGCATCGACATCTTGCGCAGGAACTTGAGGTTCCTGACCTTCTCCGGGTTGAGCACCACCACGGCCTCGCCCAGCAGCAGACCGTTCTTCGTGCCGCCGAAGGACAGCACGTCGACGCCGGCGTCCGTGGTGAAGGCGCGCAGCGGCAGCCCGAGGGCGGCGGCCGCGTTGGCGATCCGGGAGCCGTCCAGGTGGACCAGCATGCCGTGCTCGTGGGCGTGGTCGCAGATCGCCTTGATCTCCTCGGCCGTGTAGACCGTGCCCAGCTCGGTGTTCTGGGTGATCGAGACGGCCAGCGGCTGGGCCCGGTGCTCGTCGCCCCAGCCCCAGGCCTGAAGGTCGATCAGCTCGGGGGTGAGCTTGCCGTCCGGGGTGGGCACGGTGAGCAGCTTGAGCCCGGCGATCTTCTCGGGGGCACCGCACTCGTCCACGTTGATGTGCGCCGACTCGGCGGCGATCACCGCACCCCAGCGCGGCAGCAGCGCCTGCAGGGCGACCACGTTGGCGCCGGTGCCGTTGAAGACGGGGTACGCCTCGGCGCGGTCGCCGAAGTGCTTGCGGAACACCTGCTGGAGGTGCTCGGTGTACTGGTCCTCGCCGTACGCGACCTGGTGCCCGCCGTTGGCGACGGCGATGGCGGCCAGGATCTCGGGGTGCACCCCGGCGTAGTTGTCGCTGGCGAAGCCTCGGACGGCGGGGTCGTGCCGGCGGACGGCGTCGGTGCCGACGCTCTCGGGGGCAACGTTCATCGGGCTGTCAACCACAGGTGCTGTCCGTTCAGTTCTGCTGCGGGGCGGTCCCAGAGGCCCGCCAGGGTGTCGGCCAGGTCGGCGGTGTCGGTGAAGCCGGGGAACTTGGCCTCGGGCTTCTCGACCCGCATCTCCGGGGTGACCAGTGCCTTGATCACCAGGATCGCGGCCGCGGCGGTCGGGACGCCGTCGGGCGAGGTGGTCTCCTTCTTGAAGGAGTCCGCCATCGACAGCGTCCACGCCTCGCTCGCCGCCTTGGCGGCGGCGTACGCGGCGCCGCCCGCGGTGGGCTTGTGCGCGGCCGTCGCGGAGATCATCGCGTAACGGCCGGCGGCGCTGCGCACCAGCGCGGGCTGGAAGGCCAGCGAGGTGTGCTGGAGGGTGCGGACCACCCGGTCGTGCAGCCAGTCCCAGTCGTCGATCCGGCTGTCGAAGAAGGTCTTGCTGCCGCGCCAGCCGCCGACCAGGTGGAAGACGCCGTCGACGTGCCCGTGCTCGGCCTCCAGGTGGTCGGCCCAGTCGTGCACCTCCTGCGGGTCGAGCAGGTCGATCACCTGGCCGCTGACCCGGGAGCCGGGGACCTGGGCGCGGGTGGCGTCCATCACCTCGTCCAGCCGGCGGGCGTCGCTGCCGGCCGCGATCACAGTGGCGCCGTCGGCGGCCAGCCGGCGCAGCACGGCCCGGCCGGCCGCACCGGTGGCACCGGCCACCGCGACGACCTTGCCGTCGACGAGCTGACGGGTGCTCACGCGGCGGCCCCCTGGCGGTCGGCGGAGGCACCGGTGATGCCGGTGGTGGCGGCGATCACGCCGCTGAGCTTCTTGGCCAGGGCCTCGTAGAACATGCTGAGCGGGAACTCGTCCGGCATCACGGCGTCGCACAGCGCCTTGTTCAGGGCCTTGCCGTCGGCGGTGCCGAGCGGGAGCGCCTCGGGGCCCTTGGCCCAGGTGGAGGCCGGGTGCGGGGTGAGGTAGCGGGAGACCAGCTGGTAGGCGGCGATCCAGTGCGCGGTCTTCGGCCGGTCGATGCCGTCCCGGTAGAGGGTCTCGATCTCGCCGCAGAGCGCGTTGGTGACCTCGGCGACCCGCTCCCAGTCGATCGAGAGCCGGTTGTCGCGCCAGCGCAGCGCGTCGTGCTTGTGCAGGTACGCGAAGAGCAGCTGGCCGCCCATGCCGTCGTAGTTGCGGACCCGGTCACCGCTGACCGGGAACCGGAACATCCGGTCGAACAGGATCGCGTACTGGACGTCCCGGCCCTGCTCGTAGCCCTCGGCCTCGAGCCGGACGGCCTCCTTGAAGGCGGTCAGGTCGCAGCGCAGCTCCTCCAGGCCGTACATCCAGAACGGGCTGCGCTGCTTGATCATGAACGGGTCGAACGGCAGGTCGCCGTGGCTGTGGGTGCGGTCGTGGACCAGGTCCCAGAGCACGAAGGTCTGCTGCGAGCGCTGCTGGTCGGCGAGCAGCTCGGTCGCGTCGGCCGGGATCTCCAGGCCGAGCTGCTTGACCGCGCTGGTGGTGACGGCGCGGAAGCGGGCCGCCTCGCGGTCGCAGAAGATGCCGCCCCAGGTGAACCGCTCGGGGGCCTGGCGGACCGCGACGGTCTCCGGGAAGAGCACCGCGGAGTTGGTGTCGTACCCGGCGGTGAAGTCGGTGAAGGTGATCGGCACGAACATCGGGTTGTCGAACCGGGTGCGCTCCAGCTCGGCCAGCCACTCGGGCCAGACCACCTTGAGCAGCACGGCCTCCAGGTTGCGGTCCGGGTTGCCGTTCTGGGTGTACATCGGGAAGACCACGAGGTGCTCGAGGCCGTCCTCGCGCTGCTCGGCGGGCTGGAAGGCGAGCAGCGAGTCCAGGAAGTCCGGCTCGCGGTAGCCGGTGTCGGCCCACTTGCGCAGGTCCGCCAGGACGGCGGTGAGGTAGTCGGCCGAGTGCGGGAAGAGCGGGGTGAGCTCCTCGACCGCGCCGAGCACCGTCTCCACCAGCGGGTCCACGGCGGAGCGCTGGACGGTGGAGAGGTCGATGGAGCCGTCCTTGGACTGCAGCGGGCGCAGGGCCTCGACGGCCTCCTTGAGCCGCAGCCAGGCGGGGTGTGCCGCGTGACCGGCCGGGGTGACTCCGGAGAGTTCGGCCGCCACAGTCAGCCCGGGCGAAAGATTCTGCATCAGAGACCCACTTCGACAGGAGTTATTTCGACAGGGACACCATAGATTCGAAAGGTTCTCCTGTTCAAGGGGGGTTGGACGGACACTGCCGTGAACAGTGTCGTGTCCACCATTCGGACACTTGCGCGGACGATCTGGACAGTTCCGCCGATGGGGTGCGAACCTCCCGCCATGCTCCCGGCGGTGATCTCCGTGGCGGTCCGCCACCTCGACCTGCTCCGGGTGCCCTCCTGTTGTCGCGCGGACTGTTGTCGTCACCGCCGCTGACACCTCGTCGGGGGCACCGCGGAGTCGGTGCCGTACGCCGACCATGCCCGCTGCCCCGAGACCTCGCCACCGGAGTGTCCGCGCGCCCGCTGGGCAGCTCTCCCCCTGGCGATCTCACCTCTGCTGCCTCCTGGAGCCTCTCGTGACCACTGTTCCGCGTACGATCCGCCTCGCCCCGCTGGCCGCCCTGCTGACGGCCGCCGCGCTGCTGACCGCCTGCGCGCCGCAGGAGGAGGGCAAGACCTCCGGCGCGGCGGCGGGCGGCTGCGAGAAGGGCGCGCTGGCCACCAAGAAGGCCGGCACGCTGACCGTGGGCACCGACAAGCCCGCGTACGACCCCTGGTTCTCCGAGGACACCCCGGCGAACGGCAAGGGCTTCGAGTCCGCGGTGGCCTTCGCGGTGGCCAAGCGGCTGGGCTACGACAAGTCCAAGGTGAGCTGGGTGGTCAGCCCGTTCAACAAGGCGTTCGCCCCGGGTGCCAAGGACTTCGACTTCGACATCAACCAGGTGTCGGTCAACGCCGAGCGCAAGCAGTCGGTGGACTTCTCCTCGGGCTACTACGACGTCCGGCAGGCCGTGGTGGCGCTGAAGACCTCCAAGGCGGCCGAAGCCCGCAGCCTGGCCGACCTGAAGGGCGCCAAGCTGGGCGCCCAGGTCGGCACCACCAGCCTCGCCGCGGTCACCGACCAGATCAGGCCGAGCACCCAGCCCGCCGTCTTCGACGACAACGACCTGGCCAAGGCCGCCCTGAAGAACGGTCAGATCGACGCCCTGGTGGTCGACCTGCCCACCGCGTTCTACATCACCGGCGCCGAGGTGACCGAGGCCAAGGTGATCGGCCAGCTCAGCGCCGCCGGCACCGAGCAGTTCGGCCTGGTGCTGGACAAGGGCAGCGCGCTCACCGGCTGCGTCAGCCAGGCGGTGGACGCGCTGCGCGCCGACGGCACGCTGGCCAGGCTGGAGCAGCAGTGGCTCGCCGACGCCGTCTCCGCGCCGGTGCTCAAGTGACCACCGGGACCGAGGAGTACCGGCCCTCCGAGCGGCGGCTGGCCCGGGAGGCGTTCCGGCGCGGCCGGGCCCGCCGCTCGGTGCTGGTGGCCACCGCGAGCACGGCGGCCACCGCGCTGGTGCTCTACCTGGTGGTGGTCAACTCCCCCGGCTGGGAGCGCACCAGGGAGACCTTCTTCAACGCGCACTACGCCCGGCTGGCCCTGCCAGAGGTGCTGAAGGGCCTGCGGGTCAACCTGACCCTGATGGTGGTCTGCGGGGCGCTGATCCTGGTCCTCGGCCTGCTGCTGGCGGTGCTGCGGACGCTGCGCGGCCCGGTGTTCCTGCCGGTCCGGCTGCTGGCCACGGCGTACGTGGACTTCTTCCTCGGCCTACCGATGATCATCTGCCTGCTGATCATGATCACCGGCGTGCCCGCACTCCGGCTGACCGGGGTGACCACCGACCCGCTGGTGCTCGGCGGCGCCGCGCTGGTGCTGACCTACTCGGCGTACGTCTCCGAGGTGTTCCGGGCCGGCATCCAGTCGGTGCACCCCAGCCAGCGGGCGGCGGCCCGTTCGCTCGGGCTGAGCCACGCCCAGTCGATGCGCTACGTGGTGCTGCCGCAGGCGGTGCGCCGGGTGGTGCCGCCGCTGCTGAACAACCTGGTCAGCCTTCAGAAGGACACCGGGCTGGTCTCGATCGGCGGGGTGATCGACGCGGTGTTCGCCGCGAAGATCGTCACCTCCCGGACCTTCAACTACACGCCCTACCTGGTCGCCGCGCTGGTCTTCATCGTGCTCACCGTCCCGATGACCCGGTTCACCGACTGGATCACCACCCGGATGAACCGTCGTCAGCTCCAGGGGGGCGCCGTATGACCGGAGAACCGCCGGGCACCGAACCGGTGCTTCGCCTGGAGGCGGTCCGCAAGTCGTTCGGCGGCCAACCGGTGCTGCGCGACGTCGACCTGACCGTGCCCGCGCACTCGGTCACCGCGCTGATCGGCGCCTCGGGTTCGGGCAAGTCGACCCTGCTGCGCTGCGCCAACCTGCTGGAGGAGATCGACGACGGCGCGATCTTCCTGGACGGCGAGGAGATCACCGAACCCCGGGCCGACCAGGACGCGGTCCGGCGCCGGATCGGCGTGGTCTTCCAGGCGTACAACCTCTTCCCGCACCTGACCGTGCTGCAGAACGTCACGCTCGCGCCCCGCCGGGTGCACCGCAGGGCCCGGGCCGAGGCGGAGGCGCACGCGATGGAACTGCTGGACCGGCTCGGCCTGGCGGCCCGGGCCGGCGAGTACCCGGACCGGCTCTCCGGCGGGCAGCAGCAGCGGGTGGCCATCGTCCGGGCACTGGCCACCGGACCCAGGCTGCTCCTGCTGGACGAGATCACCGCCGCGCTCGACCCCGAGCTGGTGGGTGAGGTGCTCGCCGTGGTCCGGGACCTGAAGGAGCAGGGGATGACCATGGTGCTCTCCACCCATGAGATGGGCTTCGCCCGCGAGGTGGCCGACCAGGTCTGCTTCCTGGACGCCGGAGTGGTGCTCGAACAGGGGCCGCCCGAGCAGGTCCTCGGTGATCCGACCGAGCAGCGGACCCGGCAGTTCCTGAAGCGGATCATCGCCTCCGGACGGCTTGCGCCCAGCAGTTGACCACCCGTCACACCTCCGTGCGCCCCCGTTCGCGCCCTGCTGAGCCCGCCCCGGATCGGTGATCGTGGACCTTGAGTCCCGGCACACCGGTCTGGAGGGGGCGCCGTGCACGGTCCGGTCCTGGTCAGCTGGCTGCTCGCGGCGCTCGCCGTCGCCTCGTCCGCGTTCGGGCTCTACCGGCTGCGGGTCGGCCTGGGCGACTGCGATCCGGCGGGGCAGGGCTCGGACGCCGCCGAGGCCCTGATGGGGCTCGGCATGGCCGGGATGGTGCTCCGGCCCGGGATCGTCTGGGGGTGGCTGTTCGCCCTGCTCGCCCTCGCCCTGCTGCTCGGCGCGCTGGCCCCGGGCGCGCCCAGGGCCCACCGGCTGCACCACGGGGTCGGCGCGCTCGCCATGACGTACATGGGGCTGGCCCCGGCCGGCCACCACGGCTCGATGGGGCCACCGGCCGTGACCGGGGCGCTGCTCGTCTACTTCGGCGGGTACGCCCTCTGGACCGGCAGTCGGCTGCTCTCGGTGCCGGACGGCCCGGTCGGCCCGGTCGGCGTCGGCCGGATCGCGGTCGGGCCCGCCGCCGTCTCGAGGGCCTGCCGGACGGCGATGGGCGTCGGGATGTTCGCGATGCTGCTCACCATGTGAGCCGGGCCCGCCGGCCGTGTCAGCTTGGTCACTGACCGGCCCGGGGGCGTTCCGCACCGGCCCGCCGAGCGCGTAGGTTGGCAGCAGGCGCACGGTCGCGCCCGCGTGCCCGCCTGGGGGAGCACCTGCCATGACGGCTCTGATCGGTCTGTTGCTGCTCGGCGTCCTGCTGTCCACCGTGGCGCCCCGACTGCTGGCCCGGGCGCCCTGGCCCGATCGCGAACCGGTGCTGGCGCTCTGCGCCTGGCAGTGCCTGGTGATCGCGGTCCTGCTCTGCTGCCTGCTCAGCCTGCTGCTGGCCGCCTCGGCCGCCCTCCCCGCCCTGCGCGACCTGCTCTTCAGCGGCGCCCCGCACGGCGTCGAGGCGGCGTACGGCCTGGCGGGCGCCGAGGGGTGGGGCCGGCTGGCCGCCGCGCTGCTCGCGGCCGGCGGGGTCTGGACGGCCTGGTCGCTCGGCCGGGAGGTGCGCGCGGCCCGCGCGCTGCGCGACCGTCGGTTCGCCGAACTGGCCCACCGCGCCCCGGAGTTGCCGGGCGGCCTGGCGCTCCCCCGGCGCACCGGCGAGCAGCTGGTGGTGCTGGAGAACGTCCGCCCCGAGGCCTGGTCGCTGCCCGGGCCGGGCGCCCGGCTGGTGGTCACCACGGGTGCGCTGCAGCAGCTCACCGACGGCGAGCTGCAGGCGGTGCTCAGCCATGAGCGCGGGCACGTCCGGGCCAGGCACCACTGGCTGGCGCAGTCCGCGCAGGCGCTGGCCGGCGGCTTCCCCGGGGTGGGCGTGTTCAGCGCGTTCCGGGACCAGGTGGGCGAGTTGGTGGAGCTGGCCGCCGACGACCGGGCCGCCCGGCGGCACGGCCGGGTGACCACGGCACTGGCGCTGGTCGAGATCAACAGCGGCCGCGGGGTCTTCGGCGGCTGCCCGCCGCAGCAGCTGGCCCAGTCCCCGCACCGGGTGGACCGGCTGCTGCTGGGAGCGCCCCGACTGCCCGTCCGGCACCGGCTCCGGCTCACCGTGGCGGCCCTGGCCGCGCCGGCGGCCGCGGTGCTGCTCGCGGTGGCACCCGGCCTGCACGCCCTACTCTGACGCCCCGTCGGCCGATGTCCGGTCGACACAGGGGGTGCCGCGCAGCGTCCGGGCCAGCACCTCGCGGTGCACCGGCCGCGCTTCGCGGTACCGCTGCCGCCCGGCGTCGGTGAGCATCACGAAGATGCCGCGCCGGTCGGCCGCGCACATCGCCCGCTCGACCAGCCCGGCCTTCTCCAGCCGTCCGATCAGCCGGGACAGCGCGCTCTGACTCAGGTGCACCTGGTGCGCGAGGTCCTGCACCCGGAGCTTCTCCCGGTCGGGCTCCCGCTCGTCCTCGAACAGGCGCTCCAGCACCTCGAACTCACTCATGCCCAGGCCGTGCAGCTCACCGAGCTCACGGTCGAGCGCACACGCGGTGGCCGCGTGGCGGGCCAGCAACTCCCGCCAGCCGCCGACCAGGGCCGCCTCGTCGGCGGCGACATCGAGTTCTGACACGGGATCCACGCTAGCACATGCCTCGGAACCTATTGCAAGCGCATTAAATCGACTTGCATTGAATGCATATGCATGTACTGTCTCCCTCATGACCACAGCCCGAGAGCCTTCGGCAACCAGCGCCCCCGCCAACCCTTCTGACGCCCCGTCCGTCCACGGTGACGACACCTGGAGCCCACGCCTCTGGGGCACCCTGATCGTCCTCTGCGCCGCCCTGTTCCTCGACGCCCTCGACGTCTCGATGGTCGGTGTCGCGCTGCCCTCGATCGGCGACGACCTGCACCTCTCCACCTCCACCCTGCAGTGGGTGGTCAGCGGCTACGTCCTCGGCTACGGCGGTCTGCTGCTGCTCGGCGGGCGGGCGGCCGACCTGCTCGGACGCCGCGAGGTCTTCCTGATCGCGCTCGCCGTGTTCGCCGCCGCCTCCCTGCTCGGCGGCCTGGTCGACAACGGCGGCCTGCTTATCGCGGCCCGCTTCGTCAAGGGGGTGGCCGCCGCCTTCACCGCCCCGGCCGGCCTCTCCATCATCACCACCACCTTCGCCGAGGGCCCGGCCCGCAACCGCGCCCTGAGCATCTACACCGTCACCGGGGCCAGCGGCTTCTCGCTCGGCCTGGTGCTGAGCGGCCTGCTCACCTCGGTCGGCTGGCGCTTCACCTTCCTGATGCCCGTCCCGGTCGCACTGATCGCACTGGCCTTCGCGTTCCGCCTGCTGCCCCGTCAGCCCCGCCCCGAGCGCGGCACCGGCGGGTACGACATCGCCGGTGCGATCACCGGCACCGGATCGCTGCTGCTGCTGGTCTTCACCGTCACCGAGGCGCAGAGCGCCGGCTGGGCGAGCGCCCGCACCGTGCTGTCACTCATCGTGGTGGCCGCACTGGCCGCCGCCTTCCTGGTGATCGAGCAGCGCACCGCGCACCCGCTGGTCCGGCTCGGCATCTTCCGCAACGGCGGCGTGGCCCGGGCCAACCTCACCGCGCTCGCGCTGTTCGGCAGCTACGCGGGCTTCCAGTTCGTCGCCACCCTCTACCTGCAGCGACTGCTCGGCTGGTCCGCCCTGGAGATGGCGCTGGCCTTCCTGCCGGCCGGTGCGCTGGTCGCCCTGTCGGCCACCAAGATGGGCTCGATCGTGGACCGGTTCGGCACCGGGCGGCTGATGCTGGGCGGCGTGCTCTCGCTCACCCTCGGTTACGTGCTGTTCCTCCGGCTGGACGAGCACAGCAGCTTCGTCGGCCTGGTCCTGCCGAGCATGGTGCTGCTCGGCATCGGCTTCGCACTGGGCTTCCCCTCCGTCAACATCGCCGCCACCAACGGCGTCTCGGACGACGAGCAGGGCCTGGCGTCCGGTCTGGTGAACACCGCCTTCCAGGTCGGCAGCGCGCTGGTGCTGGCCGCCGCCACCGCAGTGATCACCGCGGGCAGCAACGGCGGCCAGAGCCCGGCCGCCCAGCTGGACGGCTACCGCCCGGCGCTGCTGGTGATCACCGGGATCTCGCTGCTCGGCTTCCTGGTCACCGCAGTCGGGGTGGCTGTGGAGCGGAACCGGAAGCAGCCGGTCGCGGTGCCCGACTACGACTACTCCGCCACCGCCGTCGGCTCGAACTCCGAAGTCCTGTCCCCGCGCTGACCTCCGGTCGACGCCCCGGGCAGCACGAAGGTCGGCTCCACCAAACCCCCGTGTTGGTGGAGCCGACCTTCGTCGCCGTACCCGGGTACCCCTGAGGGAACCCGTACCGGCCCTGCCAGTATATTGGCCAGGAGCCAATCAACGTACGGAGCAGACACGATGGCACCTCGCGGGGAATCGGTCAACGAGGAAATGCGCCAACGTTCCCGGCTCCGCATCATGCGGGCCACAGTCGAGCTGGTCGACCAGCACGGATACGGCCGGACCACGTTGGGTGACATAGCCGAGCGCGCCGGCCTGGCCCGCGGCCTGCTGTCGTACTACTTCGAGAGCAAACGACTCCTGATGCAGGCGGCCACCCACCGGATGATGCACCTGTCGCTGGGCGGTGCGCTGTCCGAGCTGCCGGCCGGCAGCGACCCGGACGCCCGGCTGGCCCGGGCGATCGACGCGGTGCTCGGGCTGGCCCTGGACCACCCGCGAGTGATGCGCTCGCACCTGGCGCTGATCCTCGACCCGGACATGGGCGCGTTCGTCAAGGACCCGGAGCAGCGGCAGCTCGGGCAGATCCTGCAGGACCTGCTGCAGGCCTGGGGTGCGGCCGACCCGGTGGCCGAGCACGCGGTGCTGCGCAGTGCGCTGATGGGCGGCTGCATCGGGCTGTTGCTGCCCGGCGCGGCGGTCTCGCTGCCGCCGATCCGGGCGGACCTGTTCTTCCGCTACGGCCTGGCCTGGGAGTTGGGCGTACCGCCGCAGCCGGTCGCGCCGCCGCGCTGGCAGCCGCCCCTCCGGGCCGGCGAACCGGACTGACGGCGGGTCAGTGACCGGCCAGGATCCGGGTGAGCAGGTCCTTGGTCTGCTCCGGGGTCAGGCTGTCGACGCAGAGCCGCTCCATCACCTGGACGTAGGCGTCGACGTCGTCGCGCTTGTCGAGGTAGAGCGCGCTGGTGAGCTGCTCCAGGTAGACCACGTCGGCCAGGTCCTGTTCGGGGAAGCGCAGGATCGAGAACGCGCCGCTCTCGCCCGCGTGGGCCCCGAACCGGAACGGCATCACCTGGATCACCACGTTCGCCTGCTCCGACACGTCCAGCAGGTACTGCACCTGAGCCCGCATCACCGTCGGACCGCCGACCGGGCGGCGCAGCGCCGCCTCGTCGATCACCGCCCACAGCCGCGGGCTCTGCCCGTCGGTGAGCAGCTTCTGCCGCCGCAGCCGCAGGCTGAGCCGCCGCTCCAGCTCCTCCTCGGAGATCACCGGCCGGGTCTGCCCGAAGACCGCGCGGGCGTACTCCTCGCACTGCAGCAGGCCGGGGATGAACTGCACCTCGTACGTGCGGATCTGGGCGGCGGCCTCCTCCAGTCCGACGTAGGTCTGGAACCAGCCGGGCAGCACGTCGTTGAAGCTGTGCCACCAGCCGGACTTGTTGGCCTCCCGGACCAGGCCGAGCAGGGCCTCGCGCTCGCCGCCGTCGTCCACCCCGTACAGGCTGAGCAGGTCGGCGACGTCACGCTCCTTGAAGGAGACCCGGCCGAGTTCCATCCGGCTGATCTTCGACTCCGAGGCGCGGATCTGGTACCCGGCGTCCTCGCGGGTGATCCCGCGGGACTCGCGGAGACGACGGAGCTGCGAACCGAGCAGGATACGGCGCACCATCGAACCGCCGCCGGGCTGAGCTGTGGTGGTCATGCCGTAAACCTCCGCCGTGGGCAAACAGCGCACAGTCTGCCATCAGTTGAGCGCTCTGGGTGCCGGTACTGACGGAACGACCTCCCTGTTCTGCGCTCCGGGCACCATGATGCACGTGCATCCGGCGCTTGCATATGCCAATAGTGCGACTGCACGTGAATCGACTCTTGCATCCGCAGTGTGCGCACGGGACGATGGTGCACGTGCACCTGCACGCCCCTGGCATCCCTGCGGGTACCGCGTCGACCCCTGTACGCGTTTCCGCACACGCTTCCGGCCACGCCCCCGCGTGGCCGGTTGTCCGTGTGCGCGTACGGTCGGTCGACGCGGTGGCCGTGAGGCCGAGCGAGTCGGAGGTGACCGGCATGACCCCGGCGGGTCCAGCCGTGTCCGCCCCCTTATGGGAGGAGCTCTTCATGAGCACCGGAACGGCCATCGCGGTCGACCCCCACGTGGTCACCTGCACTCTCGCTCCCCGCTTCGAAGCCGTCAGAACCGCCCGGGAGTTCGCCCGGTCGACACTGCACGGCTGGGGCCTGGGCGCACTCTTCGACGACGTCGCGCTGGTCGCCTCCGAGCTGGTGACCAACGCGCTCCGGCACGCACTGGAGCAGCGCACCGACGCTCCGTCGGCCGAGTCGGTCCGAATACTCACCGAGTCGGTCCGGGTACCGGCCCAGCCCGGTCCGACCCAGGCCGTCGCCGCCCGGCTCCCGATCCGGATCAGCCTGGTGCACCGCTCACCGCAGGTGGTCTGTGCCGTCAGCGACCCGAGCAGCCGGGGCCCGGTGGCCCGCGAGCCCGACTTCGTCGCGGAGTCCGGCCGGGGTCTGCACCTGGTCGACTCGTTCAGCCGGGCCTGGGGCTGGCACCCACTGGCCGGCGCCGGGAAGGTCGTCTGGGCCGTCTTCGAGGCCGAGAACGAGACGGCGGGCCGCCACCGGCGCTCCGCCTGAGGTCGCGGGCACCGCCGGGACGGCTCCGCCCGAACGCTCCACCAGTACACGAGGACATGACGAAGGCCGTCGCGGTGACTTCCACGACGGCCTCTGACGCACCACCAGGATGACGCCGGGTCAGCCGGCCAGGTGGTCGAACTCCCCGTCCTTCGCCCCGAGCAGCAGGGCGGTGATCTCCGCCCGGGTGTAGATGAGCGCGGGTCCTTCCGGGAACCGGGAGTTGCGCATCGCGACGTCGCCGCCGGGCAGCGCCGCGAACTCCACGCAGTTCCCCTGCGAGTTGCTGTGCCGGCTCTTCTGCCAGACCACGTTTTCGAGGTCCGCAGCAGCCATGCCGTTGTAAGTGTTCTGCATTCGAATTCTCCCCGACGTGCCTGGCGTTCGCCTCACTTGACGTGATGATAGCTCCAGTGCACGTGCATCAGCACGGGTGTTTGCGCGTGCACCGTATGGGCATCATCCCTCCACGAGGCCCGTCGGGCAGGCAAGTTGGCGCCACTTATGCGGACAAATCCGAGCGATTCGTGAACATACCGATGACTGCGCGTACTCGAACTCCAGCGGGTTGTCGATCTTGCCGGGCTTTTCCCGCCGCCTCACGATCCGTCACCTCGGCCGGATTGTGACGCCGATCACCGTCCGGAGAGCGGGCCGACTGTGGTCCGGTCCACGGAATGTCCTACGATCTCCGCCATGAGCACAGCAGCCATCCCGGGCCCGCCACTGCCCGTCCGCACTCCAGGCTCCCGTGCGCGGGGGCGCCACCGCCGTCCCGAGCGGCCGGAGATCCCGGCGGGTTCGCCGTCGTTGGTGCTGGCCGTCCCGGCCACCGCCGGTCCGGAGTCCCGCCCCGTGGTCGAGGAACTGCTCTCGATCGTCCGGGGCGAACAGCCCGGCATCGAGGCGGCCGCCGCGTACCTGGAGAGCACCGATCCGGAGTACCCCACCGTCGCCGAGGTGCTCGCCCGGGCCGCCGGGGCCGGGCTTCCGGCCCCGGTCCTGGTGCCCCTGCTGCCCGGCCCGCACGGCTTCCTGACGGACCTGCACCGACTGGCCGCCGAGACCGGCGCCACCGTCACCGACGTGCTCGGCCCGCACCCGCTGCTCGCCGAGGCCGTCCACGTCCGGCTCTCCGAAGCCGGGCTGGCCCGCGCCGACCGGGCCAGGCTGTTCGCGATCGCCACGGCGGCGGACGGCGTCGTCCTCACCACCGCCGGCGGCGAGGAGGCGGCCGCGGCCGCCGGGATCACCGGAGTGCTGCTGGCCGCCCGGCTCGCGGTTCCGGTGGTGCCGGCCGCACTCGACGTGCCCGGCTCCGTACGGGCCGCCGTCGAGCACCTCCGGGCGACCGGGTCGGTCCGGCCGGCCCTCGCCCCGCTGGTGATCGGCCCCGAGGCCGACCCCGAGCTGCTGGCGACGGCGGCGGAGGAGACCGGCTGCCCGGGGGCCGCCCCGCTCGGCGCCTACGCGGCGCTCGGCCAGCTGATCGCTTCGGCGTACCTGTCCGCGCTGGAGACCGTGCTCGCCGACCAGGCATAACGCTGCGCTCGGCTTTCCCAGGGGCTCGGCGCTGCGCCTTTGGCAGGGCGTTCGGGGCTACGGTCCAGGGGCTCGGGGAACTGCGAGGAGATCTGGCGTGCGGGTCACTGCGAAAGTGCCTGACCACCTACCCAACGGTGACCATTTCCGAGGCCGGCGTCGCCCACGCGGCGGAGCCGCACAACCGCAGAGCCCCGAGCCCCTGACTACCGCAGCATCTGCCAAAAGCAGGGCCCCGAGCCCCTGACTCCGTAGCGGGCCGAGCATCTGCCTGATGGTCAGGCGAGGCGGGTGGTGCGGGCTGCGGTGTCGTGGAGGGCGAGTTGGGGGGTCGTCACCGGGCGGGGGGCCGGGGTGGCGGTGGTGGGGGTGCGGGAGTTGTCGCGGCGGACCTCGACGGCCTGGGTCTGGCCGGCCGGGCGGAAGACGATGCGTTTGGGCTCCGGCAGGGCGGGGTCGAACCAGAGTTCGGGGCCGCCGAACTCGCAGTCCAGCACCGCGATGTCCTCGGGTGCCCCGCCGTCCAGCGCGCGGAACGCGACGCCCGCCTTCCGATAACCCGTCAGCCGACTGCGGGTCACCAGGACGGTCTCCCCCGGCAGTTGGTGGTGCATGGTGGAGACCGCGAAGTCGGACTGGCCCGCCGCGTCGATCAGCAGGCCGTCCAGGATCGTCCCCTTGTCCCGGCCGAGCGCGTGCAGCGCCACTCCCCCGGCGGCGTTGCCGTACAGGACGCTGCCGGTGTAGTCGAAGTCGTTCAGGTAGGCGCCGTGCTCGATGCCCCAGCCACCGTTGTGGTATGCCACGAACTGGCCGACCACGTGGTGGTGTTGGGCGTTCAGCCAGACGAAGATGCCGTTCTCGAGGTTGTTGTGGGCCAGGCAGCGTTCGAAGGTCCAGACGCCCTCGCTGGTCTCCGGCCAGTGGTAGCCGGAGGCGCCGGTCGCCCCCTGGACGCCGACCGCCACGCAGTCCCTGGCCACGCCGCCGGTGCCCGCGCCGAGACTGAAACCGGTCAGCCGGTAGCCGCGCGGGTTGGGGTCGAAGAGGGTCCGGGAGGCGACGCAGGAGTCGTAGGTGATGTCGTCCGACGGGCCCTGCGGGGTGCGGGTGTCCAGCGGCCCGTCCCACCAGTAGGCGTCCTCCCAGGTCTGGTGGCTGATGCAGCTGCGGAAGGTGATGCCGTGGCTGGCGTGTGGGACGAAGGCGTGGCTGCCGGTGTCGCGGACCACCACCCCCTCGACCACGGTGCCCCGGCTGGTGTCGCCGAGCATGTGGAAGTGCAGCCCGTACCGGCCGAGGACCGGCTCGGTGACCGCCTTGCCGTTCCACTGGTCCTTGCCGGGGCCGCGCGGTCCGAGCCAGCGCAGCGCGGCGTGCCGGACGTCGGACTTCCGGGAGCTGGTCAGGTGGACGTGGGCGCGGCCCTTCTCGGTGCCCTCGATTCGGACATTACGGGTTAAATTCAGCACTTCCGCCCCGACGGTGACGCCCCCTCCGGTCGCCACCCGGGGATGCGGGTACTTCAGCGGGCCGTCCAGGGTGACCGTACCGCCGCTGATCGAGGCGATGGTCCGCAGGTCGTACCGCTCCGAGAAACCGTCGCCGGCGGGCGCCCCGGTCGGGGTGACGGCGAGCTCGTCACCGGGGCGCCAGCCGGTCGGCTCGGTGGCCAGGGTGATCCGGGTGTCGCCGGCCTTCAGCGCGCCGGTGGCGCGCACCCAGGCCGTCCTGGCGGCGCCGTCCAGTCGGAGGTAGCCGGCCCCGGTGACCCAGAGACCGGTGTCGTCCGGCATCAGCGTCATACCACCGCCCTGGAAGCGCCGTTCGTCCACGTCGGGGAACCGCAGGGTGTGCAGGGCGGCGTCGGCCGGGGCCAGCGTCAGACTGCCCTTGACCTCGACGTTGCCCGCCGAGCTGAGCACCACCGAGCGGTCGGCCGCGAAGGTCAGCGAACCGGATGCTTCGACCACCAACGAGCCGACCGCCGCATCGCCGTCCAGCACCACGTGGTCGGCGATCCGGACGGCGGCGGCCGGGCCGGGCAGCTTGCCGCCCCAGCCGGCCGGGTCCGACCACGGACGAGCCGGCCGGCTCGGTTCCGGGGAGGGCGAAGGCGACGGCTCCGGGGAGGCGGACGGCAGCGGGTCACCGTGCGAGTGGGCGGCCCCGGGCGTGGGCGGCGGCGGAGCCGAGGCGACGTCAGGGGCGTCACCGGTGTGCCGGACCAGCTCCTCCACCCCGATCGCGGCGGCCGCCGTGCCGGCCGCGATCCAGCCGAGTAGCTTTCTGCGCCCGGTCTTTGCCGAGTCGTTATCTTCCGGTCCCGCTCCGGGCCTCTTCGCGTGCCGCATGGTGCCGCGCACCCCTCCCCCGGGCCGCGCCTGCGGCCGCCTCGCCTGAAGCATAGGCAAGTCCCTTGAACGGGAAGGGATTTGATCAGATTCGATCGAAACCCATCACCGGAACGGACACTTCAGCATCATGAAGGTTCCATAAAGAAAGCATGATCCACATCACAGAGGTTTGCGGTTTGAACTTAAGTCTGTCTAACGTGCTCCCCTGTTCGTGGCCACACGGACCCAGTTCATCCGGAACGCCGAGTCCTGCCATCGGATGAACAGGCAGCAGAGCAAAACACCATGGCAGGGGCGGGGGAACCACAGGTAAGTCGCCTGCAATTGGTCCGATTTGACCGATTTCAGGCTTGGGGTGAAGCCGTGCTCACGCACGGCCGGGCAACTCCAGCCCGAATCCGACAGCTCACCTCGCAGGCGTGGGAGAGGAACGCATCTTCATGCTGTCCAGCAGCGCGTCCAAGCGCACCCGCCGTCTGATCGCCGCGACCGGTGTGGTCGGCATCGGCCTCTCGGTCCCGTGCCTCACCGCCGGTTCCGCGTCCGCCGCCACCGTCTCCACCTGGGACAAGGTCGCCCAGTGCGAGTCCACCGGCGACTGGAGCATCAACACCGGCAACGGCTTCTACGGCGGCCTCCAGTTCACCTCCAGCACCTGGGCCGAGTTCGGTGGCAAGCAGTACGCCGCCCAGGCCAACCAGGCCAGCAAGGGCCAGCAGATCGCGATCGCCGAGAAGGTGCTCGCCTCCCAGGGCCCCGGCGCCTGGCCGGTCTGCTCCGTGCAGGCCGGACTGACCAAGGGCGGCGGCGCCGCCCAGGTCGACACCTCCTCGACCGGCACCACCGCCAAGACCACCACGCCGAAGGCCACCACCCCCAAGGCGGCCACCCCGGCGCCGAAGGCGGCCGAGCAGCAGACCACCACCACGACCACCGCGGCCAAGAGCTACACCGTGGTCGCCGGTGACTGGCTCTCCACCATCGCGCAGAGCCAGAACGTCGAGGGCGGCTGGGAGAAGCTCTACGAGCTGAACAAGGCGATCCTGTCCGAGGGTCCGGACATGATCTACCCGGGCCAGCAGCTGGCCCTCGGCGGCACCACCACCGTGGTGACCAGCGCGCCGAAGTCGACCGCCCCGGCGCCGAGTTCGTCGTCGGCCGGTACCGGCGCCAAGACCACCAAGAGCACCAAGGCCGCGTCCGGCTCCACCGCCACCACCGCGGTGGCGGCGACCGGCAGCAAGGCCGCCGCGATCAACTTCGCGATGTCCAAGCTCGGCCAGGCGTACGTCTACGGCGGCAGCAGCAACGGCGGCTGGGACTGCTCGGGTCTGACCCAGGCGGCCTTCCGCCAGGCCGGCATCTCGCTGCCCCGGGTCGCCAACGACCAGGCGGACGCCAGCACCCGGGTCTCGCTGGACAACCTCCAGGCCGGCGACCTGCTGTTCTGGTCGAACAACGGCAGCAACTCCGGCGTCTACCACGTCGCCCTCTACATCGGCGACGGCAAGTACGTCGAGGCCGCCAACCCGCGGGCGGGCGTGAAGACCGAGTCCATCGCCAACTGGGCGCCGGACTTCGCCGGTCGCGTCTGACGCACCCCAGGCCGCTGCCCCGGAGACCCTGGTCGGCTCCGGGGCAGCGGCCTGCCCGCAGCGATTATCCTGGCGGTGATGTGCGCCTTCGCTTCGTCGGTCATGTCGCGGAGTTGCCAGCCCACAGTTCGACCGCGAGGACCAGCCATGACCGTGCCGCCCACCGCGACCCAGCGGATCGCCGAGACCATCCGGCCCGCGATGCTCCAGGGTCTGCAGAACGCCGACCTCGGCGGCGCCGCCGGCACCCAGCACATCAACGCCTGGGCGGACTGGATCGCCGAGGCGGTCTTCCACACCGCCGTCCAGCCGCTGGCCGTCGAGCGCGACGCGTTCGCCGACCGGGTCGACACCCTCAGCGAGGTCGCGAAGCGGCACAAGGCGAACTACCTGGACGCGGTCCAGGACGTCCAGCGCCTGAACAGCCGGGTCGCCGAGCTGGAGGCCGAGCTGGCCGAGCTGCGCGCGGCCCCCGACGAGCCGCCGACCGACTGACCGGGTCGGCCCGCCCGTCCAGGAGGGCTGACCGGACGCACCGAGGCGGGGCACGAGAGAGTTCTCGTGCCCCGCCTCGGTGCGTCCGGTCAGCCCTTGGCGTGGGCGCCCGTCGAGCCGCGCATCACCAGCTCGGGCTGGAACATGAACTCGGCGCGCTGCCCGGGGCTCCCGCCGACCTCCTCCAGCAGGGCGTCGACGGCGGCGGTGGCCATCGCCTCGACCGGCTGACGGATGGTGGTGAGCGGCGGCTCGGTGAAGGCGATCAGCGGCGAGTCGTCGAAGCCGACCACCGAGACGTCCTGCGGCACCGCGAGCCCACGCTGCCGGACCGCCCGGATCGCGCCGAGCGCCATCATGTCGCTGCCGCAGACGATCGCGGTGCAACCCTTGTCGAGCAGCGCGTTGGCCGCGGCGTGGCCGCCCTCGACGCTGAACAGGGTGTGGTGGACCAGCCCTTCGGCCTCCGCCTCGGTCAGGCCGAGCAGCTCGCGCACCGCCGCCGTGAAGCCCTCGATCTTGCGCAGCACCGGGACGTACCGGCGCTGGCCGACCGCGAGGCCGATCCGCTCGTGGCCGAGCTCGACCAGGTGCTGGACCGCCATCCACATCGCGGCCCGGTCGTCCGGCGAGATGAACGGGGCGGCGATCTTCTCGCTGTACCCGTTGATCAGCACGAACGGCACCTGACGGCCGGTCAGCTTGGCGTACCGGTCGTGGTCGGCGGTCGAGTCGGCGTGCAGACCGGAGACGAAGACGATGCCGGCCACCCCTCGCTCGACCAGCATCTCCACCAGTTCGTCCTCGGTGGAACCGCCCGGGGTCTGGGTGCAGAGCACGGGGGTGTACCCGTGCCGACTCAGCACCTGTTCGATCACCTGGGCCAGCGCCGGGAAGATCGGGTTGCTGAGCTCGGGGGTGATCAGGCCGATCAGGCCGGCGCTGCGCTGCCGCAGGCGGGTCGGGCGCTCGTAGCCGAGCACGTCCAGGGCGGCCAGCACCGTCTGCCTGGTCGTGGCCGAAACCCCTGCTTTGCCGTTGAGGACGCGGCTGACGGTCGCTTCACTGACCCCCGCCTGCGCCGCGATGTCCGAAAGTCGCGCCGTAGTCACGATCCCAGAGCCTATTGCAACCACGTCAGACCGCCCACCAGATGGTGCTGTCCGCCGGCAGCAGGGTGGCACCGTCCACCGCGACGGCTTCGGTGGAGGAGAGCAGGATACGGCCGGGGGCCTCGATCCGGACCGGCTCGGCGCCGACGTTCACGGTGCAGACGAAGGAGCCGCGACGGAAGGCCAGCACCCCGGCCGGGGTGTCCAGCCACTCCACCGAGGCACCGGCCCCGAGGTCCGGGTGCTCCCGCCGGACGGTCAGCGCGCTGCGGTAGAGCTCCAGGGTCGAGGTCGGGTCCCCGGCCTGCGCCTCCACGCTCAGCCCGGCCCAGTCGGCGGGCTGCGGCAGCCAGCTGGGGCCGCCGACGGTGGGGCCGAAGCCGTACGGCGCCTCGGTGCCCGACCACGGGATCGGCACCCGGCAGCCGTCCCGGAAGCCGTCCTGACCGGCCTGCCGGAAGAACGACGGGTCCTGCCGGACCTCGTCCGGGAGGTCGGTGACGTCCGGCAGACCGAGCTCCTCGCCCTGGTAGACGTAGGCGGAACCGGGCAGCGCGAACATCAGCAGGGTGGCGGCCCGGGCCCGGCGCAGGCCGAGTTCGCGGTCGCCGGGGGTACGGATCTGGGTGCCGAGACCGGGCGGGTTGGCGAACCGGGTCGCGTGCCGGGTGACGTCGTGGTTGGACAGCACCCAGGTCGCCGGGGCGTCCACCGGACGCATCGCGTCCAGCGAGGTGTCGATCACCTCGCGCAGCTCGGCGGCGTCCCAGGAGGTGCCCAGGTACTGGAAGTTGAACGCCTGGTGCAGCTCGTCCGGGCGGACGTAGTTGGCGGTCCGCTGGACGGTCGGGGTCCACGCCTCCGCGACGCCGATCCGGTCGCCGGGGTACTCGTCCAGGATCCGGCGCCAGGCGCGGTAGATGGCGTGCACGCCGTCCTGGTCGAAGAACGGCATCACGTCGTTGCCGAGCAGCTTGAGCTGGTCGGCGCCGCCCAGGTCGGGCAGGCCCGGGGCCTTCACCAGGCCGTGCGCGACGTCGATCCGGAAGCCGTCCACGCCCATGTCGAGCCAGAACCGCAGGATCGAGCGGAACTCGTCGGCGACCGCCGGGTTCTCCCAGTTGAAGTCGGGCTGCTCGGGGGCGAACAGGTGCAGGTACCAGTCGCCGTCGGTGCCGTCCGGGTTCACGGTGCGGGTCCAGGCCGGGCCGCCGAAGATGGACTCCCAGTCGTTGGGCGGCAGTTCACCACTGACGCCCTTGCCGGGACGGAAGTGGTAGCGCTCGCGCAGCGGCGAGGCCGGTCCCTCGCGCAGCGCACGCTGGAACCACTCGTGCTGGTCGGAGGAGTGGTTCGGCACCAGGTCCACGATGATCCGCAGGCCCAGCTCGTGCGCGTCCCGGATCAACCCGTCCGCGTCCAGCAGGGTGCCGAACATCGGGTCCACCGCGCGGTAGTCCGCCACGTCGTACCCCGCGTCCGCCTGCGGCGAGGCGTAGAACGGCGACAGCCACACCGCGTCCACGCCCAGCGCCTTCAGGTACGGCAGCCGGCTGCGGACACCTGGCAGGTCACCCATGCCGTCCCCGTTCGAGTCGGCGAAACTGCGCGGGTACACCTGGTAGATGACCGCATCCCGCCACCAGCCTCTGGAGGCAGCACCGTTCGCAGCGATGGACTCGGCGGCGGGCCGGGAGGTGTCGGCCAGGTTCTGGGTCATGGACAGTCATCCCTTGGGGACTAGGTGTCGTCCCGCCGGTCCGGGGTACGGACCGGCGGCACGCGGCAACAGACGGAGGCGGGTGCTGAGTTGACGGTACGTCGAAGCGTCAGGACTTGGCCGCGCCGGCGGTCAGTCCGGCCACGAGGTGACGCTGTACCAGGTAGAAGACCAGGGCTGCGGGAAGTGCGATCAGCACCGAGGTGGCGGCCATCAGGTTCCACTGGCTCTCGTACTGGCTGACGAAGGTCTGCAGACCGACCGCCAGGGTGTACTTGCCGGAGCTCAGCAGGAAGGTGGAGGCGAAGGCCACCTCGGCCCAGGCGGTGAGGAAGGAGTAGAAGGCCGCCACCGCCAGGCCCGGGCGGGCCAGCGGGATGATCAGGCGCCAGAAGGTGCCGAACGGGCTGAGCCCGTCCACCCGGCCGGCCTCGTCGATCTCCACCGGGATGGTGTCGAAGTAGCCCTTCAGCAGCCAGGCGCAGTACGGCACGGTGGTGGCCGAGTAGACCATGATCAGGCCGGTGTAGCCGTCCAGCAGCTTGAGCGCCGAGAGGATCGTGTACATCGGCACGATCAGCACCGCGATCGGGAACATCTGGGTGACCAGCAGGATCCACATCAGCTGGCGGTGCCCGGCGAAGCGCATCCGGGAGACCGCGTAGCCGGTGGTGGCGGCGACCAGCACGCCGAACACGGTGGTGCCGCCGGCCACGATCACCGAGTTGAGGAACCAGGTGGCGAAGTCGGTCTCGAACAGCACTTTGGAGTAGTTCGAGAAGGTGATCTTGTCGAAGATCTGCCCGGGGTGCAGGTAGTCCATCTTGTCCGGACCGAGCGAGATGAAGCCGATGTACACCACCGGGAAGAGGGCGACCAGGCTGGCGACCACCAGGGCGCCGTGCGAGAGGGCGCGGACCAGCGGGGTGCTCTCGCCGCGTCGGCGGACCTTGGCCGGACGGGACGCCGGGGCGGGGGTCTTGACGGTCTCTTCGATGGTGGCGGTCATCGGGAAGCCTCTTCGTTCCGGGCCAGCCAGCGACGGTAGAAGCTGGTGAAGACGATCAGGATGGAGAGCAGCAGCACGCCGTAGGTGGCCGACTGGGCGTAGTCGCGCGGCTGTTGGCCGAAGCCCAGGCGGTAGGCCCAGGTGACCAGGATCTGCGCGTCCGGGGCGCCGTTGCCGAACAGCAGGAAGATGACGGCGAACTGGTTGAAGGTCCAGATCACGCCGAGCAGCACCACCGTGGAGGAGACCGTGCGCAGGCCGGGCAGGGTGATGTGGCGGAACCGCTGCCAGGCGGTGGCGCCGTCCATCTCGGCGGCCTCGTACAGCTCGTCGGGGATCGACTGCAGACCGCCGAGCAGGGAGACCATCATGAACGGCACCCCGACCCAGGTGTTCACCAGGATGGCCGCCGCCTTCTGCGCGAACGGGTCGGAGAGCCAGGCGGGTTCGGGCAGGCCGAGCGAGCCGAGCAGTCCGTTGACCACACCGCCGTCGGCCAGCATCAGCCGCCAGGAGAAGATCGTGACGAAGGTCGGCACCGCCCACGGCAGGATCAGCATCAGCCGGTAGAGGCTGCGGCCGCGCAGCCGCTGGTTCATCAGCAGGGCGAGCGCCAGACCGGTCGAGTAGGTGAGGGTCACACAGATGACCGTCCAGGCGATGGTCCAGACGAAGTGCGACCAGAAGCGGTCGTAGGAGCCGGGACCCCAGAGAATGTCGGCGTAGTTGTGCAGGCCGATGAACTCGTAGGTGGCCGGGATCTCCTTGACCCCGATGGTGCGGGCCGAGTTGAGGCTGTTGGCGTCCGTCAGGGTCAGGTAGAAACCGTTGATCAGCGGGTAGCCGACCAGCACGCCGAGCACGATGACGACCGGCGCGACCATCGCGTAGGCGTACCAGTGCTTGCTGTACGAGAGCTTGACACGTGCCACCAGGCCGGGGCGCGGGTCTTGGCTGCCCTTGCTGGGCGCGCCTTGCACGGCGACTGCCATGAGTTGACACCTTTTCGGGAGGTCCGCCGCGGCTCGGGGCGGTGACTGCTGTCGGTACGGGAACGGCCGCCCGGGCCACCTCGGTCAGGTGGGCGGCCCGGACGGCTGGCTGGGTTACTTCGAGAAGCCGGGGAGCAGCTTCAGGTAGTCGACGGCGGTGGCGTCCAGGCCGGCCTGGGTGCTGCTCTGGCCCTGCACGATCTTGCCGAGGTTGGTCCCGATCGAGCCGAACAGCGAGCTGTACTCGGGCAGTTCGGGGCGCGGCTGGGCGGCGGTCAGGATCGTCTGGAAGCCGGCGATGCCCGGGTTGGCCTTGACCTCGGCGGTGTACGCGTCGGTGCGGGTCGGCAGGGTGGAGTTCTTCAGCGCCAGGAAGGTCTGGCTCTCGGCGGAGGTGAGGAACCCGGCCAGCTTCTCGGCGGCGGCCTTGTGGGCCTTGTCCGCACCGGCGTAGACCGAGACGTTGTGGCCGCCGGTGGGGGCACCGGCCTTGCCGGCCGAGCCGGCCGGGACGGCCGCGATGCCGAGGTTGTTCTTGTCGGCGAAGGCGGCGCCCTTGTAGATGTTGGTGATCTCCCACGGGCCCTGGATGATCGCCGCGACCTTGCCGGTGTTGAAGGCGTCCATCATGTGCGCGTAGCTGTCGGTGGTCACGTCGGCCTTGGCGGTGCCGGGCGCGGTGAACATCGACTTGTAGGTCTCGACGGCCTTGACGGCCTCGGGCGAGCCGATGGTGATCTTCTTGCCCTTGGCGTCCACCATGTTGGTGCCCTCGCCGTACAGGAACGGCATGGCGTAGTAGCCGTCACCGGCGCGCAGGAAGAAGCCGTCCACCCCGGCCTTCTCCTTGACCTGGGCGGCGACGGTCTTCAGCTCGTCCCAGGTCGCGGGGGCCTTGGTGACGCCCGCCTTGGTGAACAGCTCCTTGTTGTAGAGCAGGCCCAGGGTGTCGGTGACGATCGGGGCGCCGTAGACCTTGCCCTCGTACGTCGCCTGCTCGATCAGGCTGGTCTGGAAGGCGGCCTTGTCGGTCATCCCCGGGGTGCCGTCCAGCGGCTCCAGGAAGCCGGCCTTGGCGAACGCGGAGGTCCACCCCACCTCGGAGCGGAAGGCGTCCGGAGCGCCGGTGGCACCCATCGCGGTCTGCAGCTTGTTCTGCGCCTGGTCGAACGGCACGTTCTCGAACTTGACCTTGATGTTCGGGTTGGCGGCCTCGAACTTCTTGACCAGGGCCTCGTAGTTCGGCGCCTCGTTGGTGGCGTTGGAGGTGTCCCAGTAGGTGATGGTGACCGGGCCGTCAGCAGCCTTGTCATCGGATCCGGAGCCGCTGCTGCCACAGGCTGCCATGGTGACCGCGAGGGCCGCAACGAGGGCAGAGGCCGCGATGCCACGCCGCATGAGAACTCCTAGGGAAAAGGTGGGGGTGCCCGGGATGGAGGTGGACGGCGCATAATGGCTGTCCCACGCCGACTGCGCCGTTGCAGGCCGTCGGGCTTGGGGAGGAACGTAACAGCGATGCAACCGCCGTCGAAAGGTCTTGCAGCAAGTTTCTGCAAGAACCGAGGATCGTTACGTCCACGTGTCCTGGACGTTGCCGCAAGGTAGTCGGCCGACGGAGTTCCGAGGGCGGGACCTTCGGCCTCCTTTTTAAATGATGTATGTCATTTATATTGAGAGCGCAGCCGTCCGCGTCAGCGTTTCTGGAGGAACCTGTGCTCTCCCCGCAGTCGACCGAGACCGTCCGCGCCACCCTGCCCGCCGTCGGCGGGGCCATCGGGGAGATCACCCCGCTGTTCTACGCCAGGCTGTTCGCCGCCCACCCCGAGCTGGAGCGCGACCTGTTCAACCGGGGCAACCAGGCGGTCGGCGACCAGCCCCGCGCCCTGGCCGGCTCGATCGCCGCCTACGCCACCATGCTGGTCGAGCACCCGGAGGTCCGTCCCGGCGCGATGCTGGCCCGGATCGCCCACAAGCACGCCTCGCTCGGCGTCACCGCGGCCCAGTACGAGGTGGTGCACACCCATCTGTTCGCCGCGATCGTGGAGGTGCTCGGCGCCGCCGTCACCCCCGAGGTGGCCGCCGCCTGGGACGAGGTCTACTGGCTGATGGCCAATGAACTCATGGCCCTGGAAGCCAAGTTGTACCTGGAGGCCGGTCTGGAGCCGGGCGACGTCCGGCAGTCGATGACGGTCACCGGCCGCACCCGGGAGACCGCCGACGCGGTCTCCTTCACCCTGCGCCGCACCGACGGCGAACCGGTCGCCGCGTTCCGCCCCGGCCAGTACGTCAGCGTCGCCGTCCAGCTCCCCGACGGGGCCCGGCAGATCCGCCAGTACAGCCTCTCCGCCGCCCCCGGCCGGGACGAGTGGCGGATCACCGTGAAGCGCGACGGTGAGGTCTCCGGCCACCTGCACACCACGGTCCGCGAGGGCGACCCGATCGAGGTCTCGCACCCCTTCGGCGACCTGGTCCTGGACGAGGGCGACGCCCCGCTGCTGCTCGCCTCCGCCGGGATCGGCTGCACCCCGATGATCGGCATCCTGGACCACCTGGTACGCACCGGCTCCGACCGCCGGGTGGTCGCGGTGCACGGCGACCGCTCAGCGGCCGACCACGCCCACGCCGCCGAACTCACCACCCTGACCGCCGAGTTGCCCGGCTCCACCCTGCACCGCTGGTACCAGGACCAGGACGGCCTGGTCGACCTCGGCACCGTCGACCTCCCCCACGACGTCCGCGCCTACCTCTGCGGCCCGCTCCCCTTCATGCGCACCGCCCGGGCCCAACTCCTCGACCGGGGCATCCCCGCCGAGGCGATCCACTACGAGGTCTTCGGCCCGGACCTCTGGCTCGCTAGCCGCTGACCGGACCGATCGTGACGGTGCAGACCCCCGGCGCGCTGAACGGGTGCAGCCGGACGATGTCCCGACCGTCCGCCAGGGCGTCCAACAGGCCCTGGTGGACGGCGCAGATCACCTCCGGGTGCCGCTCCGCGGTCCGGAGGAACGGGCAGTCGCGGAGCAGCAGTTCGCCGTCCGGGCCCGGCTCGGGGCGGAAGCCCCAGCGTTCCGCGGCGGCTCGGATCCGATCGGCGAGCGGGGCGTCGTCCGGCGGCTGCCCGGCGCCCCAGTCGCGGCCGGCCTGGGTGGCGCCGAGCCGGCCGTAGCCGTGCGCCAGGATCTCGACCAACTCCCGGTAGGCGTCCAGCTGTTGGCGGGCGGGGGCGGCCGTGTAGCGCAGCTTGGGGCGGCCCCGGCCGGTGCCGGGCTGCCGGGACACGGTGACCAGGCCGGCCTGGACCAGGGCGGTCAGGTGGTGCCGGATGGTGGTCGGGTGCAGGCCCAGCGTCTCGGCCAGCTGCTGGGCCTCCAGTGGCCCGGTGGCCGAGGTCAGCTCGGCCAGCAGCGCCCGGCGGGCCGGGACGGCCAGCGCGCGGTGCACACCGGCGTCCCCCGCTGCTGCTGCCCCGACACCGTCCATCCGGATCAGCCGACGCCGAGCCGCAGCACGGTGGTGGACCGGAACTCCTCGCCCGGCCGCAGCACGGTGCTCGGGTACTCGGGGTGGTGCGGCGAGTCCGGGTGGTGCTGGGTCTCCAGCGCGATCCCGGCGTACTTCCCGTACGGGACCCCGCTCGGGCCGTGCACCGCGCCGTGGAAACCGTTGGCCGTGTAGACCTGCAGCCCCGGCTCGGTGGTCAGCAGCTCCAGGGTGCGGCCGCTGTCCGGGTCCTCCAGGAAGGCGGCCCGGGTCGGCGTGCCGTCCGCGCTGCGCTCCCGGAGCACCCAGTTGTGGTCGTAGCCGCCGGCCGCCGTCAGCTGCGGGTGGTCGTCGTCGATCGCCTTGCCGACCGGGCGGGCGGTGCAGAAGTCGAACGGGGTGCCGGCCACCGGCTCGTACGGGCCGAGCGGGATCTGCCGGGCGTCCACCGGGGTGTACGTGTCGGCGTCCAGCGTGAGCAGGTGGCCGAGCACGTCTCCACTGCCTTCACCCGCGAGGTTGAAGTAGGCGTGGTTGGTCAGGTTGACCACGGTGGGGTGGCTGGTGACGGCCCGGTAGGCGATGGTCAGGGTGGCGCCGTCCAGGGTGTACTCGACCGTGACGTCGAGCGCGCCGGGGAAGCCCTGGTCGCCGTGCGGGCTGTGCAGCTGGAGCCGGACGCCGCCCGGGATCTCGGTGGCGCTCCAGATCCGGTGCGCGAAGCCGTCCGGACCGCCGTGCAGGGTGACGCCGTTCCCGGTCGGGGCGAGTGGGAACTCCTCGCCGTCGATGGTGATCCGGCTGTCGGCGATCCGGTTGGCGTACCGGCCGACGGTGGCGCCGTAGTGCCGGGCCGGGCCCAGGATGCCGGTCAACTCCTCAGTGCCGAGCAGGATCTGTGCCGGGCGGCCGGCCCGGTCCGGCGCGGTCAGGCCGTGCAGCGTGGCGCCCAGGGTCAGCACGGTGGCCTCGACCCGGTCGCTGCGCAGCGTCCAGCGTTCGATCGCCGCACCCGCGCCGGACGCGTCGAAGGGCTCCCGCCGTACCTCGGTCTGCTGGGCCACCATGAACCGTTCCTCCTGGTGCGAGCTCTGTCCGACCCGGTGCGATCCGGTCGTCTGCCCACAGCCTAGGGGTTGTCCGACCCATCGCGCCGGATCGGACCGGGCACCTGGCCGGTCAGTCGGTGTCCTCCGGCTCCGGGCGGGGCAGGCCGAGGGCCTCGGCCAGGCCCTCGGGGCCGGTGCCGATCTTGCGGTGGACGGCGGCCAGCCGCCGGTGCACCAGGCTCAGCTGGACGTTGAGCTGATCGGCGATCCGCTGCGGCGGGACGCCTTTGGCGGCCAACTCGGCCACCTTGCGCTCGTGCTGACTGAGCGACTCCTTGCTCAGGGTGCGCAGCCGGTTCGGCCGCAGCCCCGTCCTGGCCAGCTCCCGCCTGGCCTGGGCGACCAGGACGTCGGCGCCGCAGTTCTGGGCCAGTTCGATGCCCTGGTAGAAGTACTCGGCCGCGTCGGTCAGCCGACCGGTACGGGCCAGCGCGGTGCCCAGATCGACCAGCGAACAGGCGAGTTCGTAGCTGACCGGGGACTGGGTGAGCAGGTTGACCGACTCCTCCAGCAGCGGCACCGCGAGCTGGCCGTCCGACACCGCCGCCTGGATCCGGAACGCGGTACCGCGGGCCGAGGCGGTGCCGAACTTGTCCGCCCACTCCATCGCCTGGGCCGCCATCGCGCGGGCCTCCTCCGGCCGGTCGTGCGCCAGGGCGAGGGCCAACTGACCGGCCCACGGCGCCCAGACCGGGTTGAACCAGCCGCGCTTGGTCAGCTGGGCGCCGACCGAGCGGAACACCTCGATCGCGCCGGACCGGTCGCCCTTGGCCAGCAGCAGCTTGCCGTACAGCGTGGGAGCGTCCGGCAGCACCATCGCGGTCGGGTGGTACGGCGGCTCGAAGTGGTACTTCTGCGCCAGGTCCCACGCCTCGGTGACCCGGCCCCGGGCCAGCAGGGTGTCGCACAGCACGCCGACCACGTCCCACTGCAGCGGCAGGTCGGGCGCGATCCGCTCGGACAGCCGCAGGCCCCGGCGGAGGAAGTCCTCGGCCTCGGCGAGCAGCCCGCGCCGGAACCGGACCAGGCCCATCAGGAAGTACGAGAAGCCCCGGTGCGCACCGCTCCAGCCGGCCACCTCGAACTCGGTGATCGCCTCGGCGAACAGCTTCTCCGCGCTGTTCAGCTGGTCGGTGTAGGTGTACGTCAGGCCGATGATGGCGGGCAGTTCGAAACCCCAGGTGGTGTTCCGCCAGCCCAGGCCCTCCGGCAGCCGGCCCGCGTCGGTGGCCTGCTCGACGAAGCCGAGCGCCCGGCCCGCGGGCTCGCCGCGGAGCGTCAAGTCCCAGGCCCGCAGGGTGTAGACGGCCCGCTCGGGGCTCCGCTGGCCGCTGATCCGGCCGTCCAGCGCGGCCAGCCGACGGGACCGCTCCGGGCCGTCCGCCTCGTCGCGCTGCCAGGCGATCCACATGAAGTGCAGCGCCTCCAGCCGCAGCCGGTCGGGGCCCGCCGCCGTCCGCTCGGCCTCGATCCGGCAGACCTCGGCCGCCTCGATCAGCTCGCCGGAGTGCGCCAGCACCTCGGACAGCCGGAAGGTGGCGTCCACCCGCTTGTCCGGGCTGAGGCCCGGCTCCAGCGCGAGCGCCTGCTTGAGCTGGTGCACGGTGGCCAGCGGGTCGGTGAGCAGCGCGGCGCTGCCCGCCTCGAACAGCACCTCGGCCCGGACGTCCTCGTCCGGCGGCTCGTACAGGGCGCGCTGCAGACAGCGCAGCGCCGCCTCCGGGGCGCCGATCGCCAGGTGCTCGGTGGCGGCCTGCCGGAGCTTGGCCACCATCAGGTCGTCGCCCTCGGGGTGGGTCTCCAGCAGGTGCCGGGAGGCGTCCAGCAGCGAGCCGCCGGAGTTCTCGATCGCGGTGGCCGCGATGCCGTGCATGCCCGTCCGGGTGCTGGGCGGCATGGTCTGGTAGATCGAGGTGCCGATCACCGGGTGGACGAAGTCGAGCCGCCCGTTCGGCCCGGTGGTGAGCACGTGGTGGCGGCGCAGCTGACGGACCGACTCCTCCGCCTCGGCCGGGCTCTGCGCGCAGATCGCGGCGGCCAGGTTCTGCTTGATGTCGGTACCGAGCAGGGCGCAGGCCCAGGCGAACCGGATCACCCGGGCGCCGAGCTTCTCCAGCCAGTAGTCCATCGTCATGCCCTTGGCGGCGGCCGCCAGGTCGTGCAGCTGCTGGACGTTCTCCTCGAACGGCTCCAGCTGCTGCTCCTTGACCTCGCGCAGCAGCACCGCCACGTCGTACGGGTTGCCCCGGGTGACCGCCCAGACCTGACGGCAGAACAGGTCCTCCGCCTCCACGCCCAGCTCGTCCCGGACCAGCTCGCTGACCGAGGCCGGGTTCAGCGGCCGGAGCACGTGCCGGCGGGTGGCCTGGCTCTCGATCTGCTGCTGGAGGCTGCGGCCCTCCTCCTCGAACTCGTTGCGGTGCGCGAAGACCAGCAGCACCGGCAGGTGCCTGGCCCGGACCGCGAACGAGGCCAGCCAGGTCAGCGACTCCTGGTCGGCCCAGTGCAGGTCGTCCACCATCATCACCAACGGGGCACGGCGCGGCGCCAGTTGGGTGAGCACGTAGTCCAGGCCGTCCCGAACGCCCTGCGGGTCGAGCTGCTCCACCTCGCCCGACGGCGGGACCAGGCCGATCGCCGGGCCGACGATGCCGTACCAGCCGCCGAAGACCTCGCTGCGCTCCGCCTCGGTGAGACCGCCGAGCACCGGCAGCAACAGCTGCTTGAGGACGTGGAACGGCTCCTTGATCTGCCGCTCGCCACCACGGCCGGAGAGCACCGTGCAGGTCTTCCGGAGTTTGGCCAGGCGCCGGACGTGGTCCATCACCGCCGTCTTGCCCAGACCGGCCGGCGACGCGTACACGAGGAGCTCGCCGATCTCGGTGCCACCGGCCTCGAAGTCCTGGCAGAGCCGGTCCAGCGCCTGCTCCGCGGTCCGCAACTCCTCGTCCCGCTCGCGCAGGCGACCGCTCCTGGCCCCGCCCTGATGATCGACCACTGCCCCAGCCTCCGCTTCGCACCCGTCCCATGGACCTGTTGCGAGACTAGTACCGTGGCCGCCCCCGTGGCGCGCGTTCGCGCAGGCTGGAGTGCCCGTTCAGGGTTCGGTGCCGACGCCGGGGGCAAATCCCTTGGTACCCCTGACGTCTGATGATCAGATCAGATACTCTTCGCCCCGAACGGGGCGCCGCTGATCTTCAGCACGTATACGGCGCAAAGGCTTCCTACAGAGCCGTGGAGAGCGCCAAGAGCACGCACAGAACCGAGCGCCGGGAGTCCCATGTCCGACGAATGCTCACTCGAGCTTCCGTTCCCCCACCGTCGAAACCCCCATCAGTCCCACGCGACCCAGCACCACCAGGAATGGCTGCACCGCCACCGCGAACTCGCTGCCTCCACCGGTGAGTTGGCATATGCCCGCTGGGAAGTCCCGGAACTCGCCGCGCTCACCTACCCGGAGAGCAGCCCCGAGGACCTCGACCTGGCGGCCGACCTGATGGGCTTCTACTTCCTCTTCGACGACCAGTTCGACGAGGCCCTCGGCCGGGAACCGGAACGCGTGGCGGTGATCTGCGAACGCCTCACCGCCATCATCCACAGTACCCGCCCACTCGGCAGCACCCCCACCGAACGCGCCTTCGCCGACCTCTGGCGGCGCAGCCTGCAGGGCATGTCCGCCCGCTGGCGGGCCAGAGCGGCGTACAACTGGGAATGGTACTTCGCCTGCCATCCCGCCGAGGCGGCCGGCCGGATATCCAGCCGTCTCCCGGACCGTGAGGGCTATCTGATGCTCCGTCGGGGGACGGCGGCCATGGAGACCATCTTCGACATGGTCGAACGCCTCGGTCGATTCGAGGTGCCGCAGGCGGTGCTGCACCACCCCGTACTGCGTCAACTGCGGCAGCTGGCCGCCGACATACCTTCGCTCTCCAACGATGTCCGCTCCTACGCCCAGGAACTGGCCCGGGGCGACGTCGCCAACCTGGTGATGATCGTCCAGCGGGAACGCGGCTGCCCGGCCGACGAAGCCGCCTCGGTGGTGATGGCCGAAGCCCAGCTCATGGTGCACCGGTTCGCCGAGCTGATGGGCCAACTCCCCGAGATCTACAGTCTACTGGGTCTCACGACCACAGAGCGCCACTCCGCGCACCGGTACGCCGACGGCTTGGCCGCCTGGACCGCCGGCTACCTCCGCTGGGAGGCCAGGACCGGTCGCTACCTGGCCGGTTGAGACCGACCGGAAGGCACCGTGGCGGCCGGGCCGTCACGGGGTTAGGGTTCCGCACGGGTCGCTACTCCGAGTGTTCGAGTCGTGACCCTCGCACGTGTCGGTTCCCGCCCAGGGCCGCCACCCGCCGGCCCCGGGTACGCCTTCCAACAGCGAGGAGTACCACCGTTCATGACGGTCTACCAGCCTCCCGGTCAACCCGGCAGCATCGTCGACCTGCACTCCCGCTACCAGCACTGGATCGGCGGGCAGTGGACGCCCCCGGTCCGGGGCGAGTACTTCGACAACCCCACCCCCGTGACCGGCCGGACCTTCTGCGAGGTCGCCCGGGGCACCGCCGAGGACGTCGAGGCGGCCCTGGACGCCGCCCACGCCGCCGCCCCCGCCTGGGGCCGCACCTCGCCCGCCGACCGGGCCCTGATCCTGCTCCGGGTCGCCGACCGGATCGAGGCCAACCTCGAATCCCTCGCGGTGGCCGAGAGTTGGGACAACGGCAAGCCGGTGCGGGAGACGCTGGCCGCCGACCTGCCGCTCGCCGTCGACCACCTCCGCTACTTCGCCGGGGCGCTGCGCGCCCAGGAGGGCGGACTCTCCCAGCTCGACGAGGACACCGTCGCCTACCACTTCCACGAGCCGCTCGGCGTGGTCGGGCAGATCATCCCGTGGAACTTCCCCCTGCTGATGGCGGTCTGGAAGCTGGCACCCGCGCTGGCCGCCGGCAACGCCGTGGTGCTCAAGCCCGCCGAGCAGACCCCCGTCTCGGTGCTGCAGCTGATGGAGCTGACCGCCGACCTGCTGCCCCCGGGGGTGGTCAACGTGGTCACCGGCTTCGGCGAGGAGGCCGGCAAGCCGCTGGCCTCCTCCTCCCGGGTCCGCAAGATCGCCTTCACCGGCGAGACCTCGACCGGGCGCCTGATCATGCAGTACGCCTCCGCCAACCTGATCCCGGTCTCGCTGGAGCTCGGCGGCAAGAGCCCGAACCTGTTCTTCGCCGATGTGGCGGCCGATCAGGACGCCTTCTACGACAAGGCGTTGGAGGGCTTCGCGCTGTTCGCGCTGAACCAGGGCGAGGTCTGCACCTGTCCGAGCCGGGCGCTGATCCAGTCCGGCATCTACGACCGCTTCCTCGGCGACGGCCTGGCCCGGGTGGCCGCCATGCGGCAGGGCAACCCGCTGGACACCGAGACCCAGATCGGCGCCCAGGCCAGCGCCGACCAGCTCGCCAAGATCCTCTCCTACCTCGACATCGGCCAGGCCGAGGGCGCCAAGCTGCTCACCGGCGGCGAACGGGCCGACCTGGGCGGCGACCTGACGGACGGGTACTACGTGACGCCGACCGTCTTCGAGGGCGACAACCGGATGCGGATCTTCCAGGAGGAGATCTTCGGCCCGGTCCTCTCGGTCACCCGCTTCGACGACTTCGCGGACGGGGTCGCGATCGCCAACGACACCCCCTACGGGCTCGGCGCGGGCGTCTGGACCCGGGACGGCTCCACCGCCTACCGGGCCGGCCGGGAGATCCAGGCCGGGCGGGTCTGGACCAACTGCTTCCACCTCTACCCGGCCCACGCCGCCTTCGGCGGCTACAAGAACTCCGGCATCGGGCGGGAGACCCACAAATCCCTGCTGGAGCACTACCAGCAGACCAAGAACCTGTTGGTCAGCTACTCCCCGCAGGCACTCGGCTTCTTCTAGCCCGCCGGCCCGGTGGGGGCGCTCGGCCACTGGTCGAGCGCCCCCACCGCGCTTCACACCGCCCTGCCACCTCCTGGAGCACTCCCCCGGCGCGCGCTCCGGTCCTCGATCAACCCGAGGCCAGCAGCCGGGCCTTGGCGGTGGCGAACTCCTCCGGGGTCAGCAGGCCCTGCTGCACCATCTGCCCCAACTCGGTGAGCTTGGACGCCAGGTCGGGCTGCGCGGCCGCCGGCGGCGGCTGGTAGGCCGGGGCCTGGTAGGCGGGCGGCGGGGCCTGCTGGGCCTGGAGGTCGGCGATGGCGGCGTTCTGGTCCTGCTCGTTGCGGGACGAGCGGGCGGCGCTCCTGCCCGCCGCGTACGCGGCACCGCCGACCACCAGACCCCGCACCAGCGGGGCTCCCACCGGGCGGACGGCACGGATCGGGCGGATCGGGCGCATGGGTCGGAACACGACGTCCTCCTCTACTGTCCGGCCGCGACGCGGGCCTCGGCGGCCCGCACGGCCTCTTCGATGTGCTCCGGCGGGATCCGCACGCCGGTGGCGATCCGGCCGCCGACCGCACGCAGCGCCTCGGCGGCGGCCTGCGCCCACAGGTGCTCGATCAGCACCAGCAGCGCGACGTTGCCCGGCTCCAGCAGTTCGGCGGCCTCCTGGGCGTCCTCCGGGCCGATCAGCGCCAGCTCGTCGAGGTCCGCCGGCACCACGCCCTGGAGGTGCTCGAAGTCGGCGAGCTCACCGTAGGTGGCCTCGCCGTCGGCGTGCCGGGTGACGACCAGTGAGTCGATCACCCGGATGTTGCCCGTGGTACGCAGCTGTCCCAGCGCCTTCACCGCCTCGACGGTGATGGTCTCCTGCGGGAACGTCAGGACGAGCAGTTCGGCCGGCCCCATCCAGGGCTCCCTTCGGTGAGCGAATCCCCCATATCGGGATCAAAGCACATCAAACGATGAAAATGCCGCAGGTCGCGGCACGCCACGGACGGCCCAAGGTCACCGGGACCGCCCGGGGCGGAGTGTTTCGCTGGGTCCGACAGCCATCCCTCCCCTGGAGAAGGACCCATGACCATCCAGATCGACAAGCTCTCCGACCCGGCCGTACGGACCTTCCTGTCCGCCCTCAACGCCAACGACCGGGCCGCCTTCCAGGCCGCCCTCACCCCGGACGCCACCATGGCCGACGACGGCACGGACCGCGACCTCGCCGACTGGACCGAGCGGGAGATCTTCTCCTCGCGCGGGCACATCGAGGTGCAGTCCGAGAAGGACGACGGCCGCACGGTGGTCGCCAACTACCGCAACGACACCTGGGGCGAGATGCGCACCGCCTGGCGCTTCGCCGTCCGGGACGGCCTGATCAGCCGCTTCGAAACGGGCCAGGCCTGACGCTCCCGGCTGCGCCGTGGGCTGGGCGTTCAGTTGCACTGCCTGGGGCTTGGGGAACTGCATTTGGCAGGCGCTCGGGCATCTACGGTCAGGGGCTCGGGGCTGCGCTGTTGGCAGGCGCCCGAGCATCTACGGTCAGGGGCTCGGGGAACTGCGAGGAGATCTGGCGTTCGGGTCACTGCGAAAGTGCCTGACCACCCCTGAACGGATCACCTTGCAAGGGCCGGCGTCGCAGTTCCCCGAGCCCCTGGACCGTAGAGCTGAAGCACCTGCCAAAAGGTTGGGTCAGGTGAGGCAGGTGCGGACGGCTGCGATGAGGGTGCGGGAGCGGATGTCGCCGGTGACGCCGGGCTGCATGCCGTTGGTGACGTAGCCGAAGCCGATGCCCAGGTCGGGGTCGGCGAAGCCGAGGGAGCCGCCTCGGCCCGGGTGGCCGAAGGAGGCCGGGGAGGCCATCGGGGAGCTCGGGCCGTGGCGGAAGAAGCCGAGGCCGAAGGCGGTGTTGATGATGAGCACCCGGTCCGGGCCGCTGACCGCAGGGCCCATCGCCTCGGCCAGCAGACCCGGGCCGAACACCGCCGGGAGCCGTTCGCCGGGGGCCCCGCCGTGCCGGTCGGCGGCACCGATCAGCGCCGCGTAGAACCGGGCCACCGAACGGGCGGTGCCGATCCCGCCCGCGCCGGGGATCTCGGCGGCCTGCGCCGCCGGATCGTTCAGGTCGACCTTGGGCCGGACCGCGCCGAACGAACGGGCCGTCAGCGAGGAGGGGTCCTGGTAGGCGTCCACCACCGACCTGCGGGGGCGCAGCCGGAGGCCGTTCGGACCGTTCAGGGCCGCCTCGGGGGCGGGCAGGTCGACCAGCCGGCCGACCCTGGGGGCGGCGCCGGCGGGCAGGCCGATCCACAGGTCGAGCCCGAGCGGCTGGGCGATCTCCTCGGCGAAGTACTGCCCGACGCTGCGCCCGGCGGCCCGCCGGACCACCTCGCCGACCAGCCAGCCGAAGGTGTACGGGTGGTAGCCGTGCGCCCGGCCCGGCTCCCAGAACGGGGCCTGGGCGGCGACCGCCGCGACGGCGGGCTCCCAGGCGATCACGTCCTCGACCCGCAGCGGCACGTCCAGCGCGGGCAGCCCGGCCTGGTGCGAGAGCAGCCAGCGGACCGGGATCCGCTCCTTGCCCGCGGCCTTGAACTCGGGCCAGTACGAGGCCACCGGGGCGTCCAGGTCGAGCTGTCCCCGCCCGGCCAGGTGCAGCGCGGTGGCGGCGGTCAGGCCCTTGGTGACCGAGCGGAGCACCTGCGCCGTGTCGGCCGTCCAGAGGACCGCCGGGTCGGGGCGGCCGCCCACCTCGGGACGGGCGTCGCCGCCCCAGAGGTCGACCACCTTGCGGCCGTCCAGGTAGAGCGTGAACGCCGCGCCGAGCTCGCCGTGGTCGCGGAAGTTGCGCGCGAAGGCCTCCCGTACGGGCTCGAAACCGTCCGCCGCCTCGCCCCAGATCTCCACCACCGCGTGCCGCCCTCTGCTCGTCCGCTCCCCTACTTCCGAAAGATAGTCCGATCATCGGGCGCCTGCCGAATCGGTAGCGTGGGTCCATGACGAACCCTGCTGACGAAGTGTTGGACGTGGTGGACGGGCAGGACCGGGTGATCGGCACCGCCCCGCGCGGCGAGGTCTACCGGCTGGGGCTGACCCACCGGTGCGTCTTCATCCTGGTCAGGGACACCGAGGGGCGGATCTTCACGCACCGCCGGGCGACCGGGAAGCTCTACGCACCCGGCACCTACGACTGCTTCGTCGGCGGCGTGGTCGGCGCCGGGGAGGGCTACGCCGAGGCGGCGGTCCGGGAGGCCGAGGAGGAGATGGGGGTCAGCGGGATCGTGCCGGTCCGGCTGTTCAAGTTCCTCTTCGAGGAGAACGGCATGTCCTGGTGGTGCGACACCTACGAGGCCCGCTGGGACGGACCGGTCAGCCCCCAGGTCGAGGAGGTCGACTGGCACGGCTGGCTGACCGAGGACGAGCTGACCCGGCGGCTGACGGAGTGGCCGTTCGTCCCGGACGGCCTCCAGGCGTACCGCCACTACCTGGTGCACCGGGCGGGCGGTACGGTCGGCTGACCACCGGCCCGGACCCCCACGGGCCCGCTCGAACAATTAGGGTGGCGCCCATGGTTTCCCGTACGCCGCCGGTGGCGGACCGGCCCGAGCGAGCGCCCCGGCGCAGGCTGAGCGTGGACGAGCGCCGGGAGCAGCTGATCGCGGTGGCCCTCGACCTGTTCAGCCGGGCCGCGCCGGAGGACGTGTCGATCGACGACATCGCGGCGGCCGCCGGTGCCTCCCGGCCGCTGGTCTACCACTACTTCCCGGGCAAGCAGGCGATCTACGAAGAGGCGCTGCGGCGGGCCGGCCAGGAGTTGGCCGGGCGGTTCGAGGAGCCGCACGAGGGGCCGCTCTCGGCGCGGCTGCTGCGGGTGATGGGGCGTTACCTGGACTTCGTCCGCAGCCACGGTCCCGGCTTCGCGGCGCTGCTGCGGGGCGGTTCGGTGACGGCCGGACCGGCCGGCAACGCGGTGATCGACGAGGTGCGGCGGGCGGCCGCGGTGCAGATCCTCCGGCACCTGGCGGTGGCCGAGCCCAGCCCGGGGCTGCGCCGGACGGTCCGGGCCTGGATCGCCAACGCCGAGATCACCTCGCTGGACTGGCTGGCCACCCCCGAGGTCCCGTTGGAGGAGCTCCAGCTCCAGCTGGTGCAGGAGTTCGTCGCGGCGCTGGCCGTCTGCGCGGCCCGGGAGCCCGCCCTGGCGGTGGAGCTGGCCGGCTTCCTGGCGGCCGAGAGCGCCGACGGCCCGACCGGCCGGCTGATCCGCCAACTCGCGGGTCTGCTGGGCGTTCCGGGTCTGGCCGACGCGGTGGCGACGCTCGCCGAAGGGTGAGCCGGTCTGCCCCGGCACCTGCTCCTGACGCCGGGTTCTGATAGAAAGTGGACGGAATTATCAGGTCTGAGAACGAGGGGGGCTCAGCGGCATGACTCAGGACGGCTTCGCGGGCGCGGAACGAATCGGCGCCACGATCGACGTACTGGCTGACACCCTGTTGGGGGCCGACGCCACCTACTACCCGGCCGGCTCGCTGACGGCCTTCGACCGCACCGCCCATCCCTCCGCCGGTGCCCTGTTCGGGCTCCGGCTCGGTCCCGGCGGCCCCGGCCTGCTGACGGTCCGCGGGCTCGGCACCGTGGTCGAGGCCGGTACCACGCGGACCTCGGCCGCTGCCGAGGCGCCGACGGCGGAGCTGTTCGCCCGCTACGGGGGCAAGGACGTCTACGGGCTGCCGGTCGAGGCCGTCTCCGGTGAGCAGGTCGCCGTGCCGGTCCGGCCGGAGCCGGCCGAGAGCTGGATGCGGCCGGAGTTCCCGGCGGCCGTGGCCCGGTTCGCCGCCGAGCGGCCGGTCGCCGTGCCCGAGGAGCTGGCCACCGGGGCGGGCGTGGAGGTCCGCCTGGTGGTGCCGTCGGTCTTCCACCCGCTGACCGTCCGGGGCGACCGGCAGGCCCGCGCGGGCCATCTCGCCGAGGTGGCCGAGGAGTTGTACGCGGGCGCCCGCGCACCGCGGCGGCAGGACTGGTCGGTGCTGACCGGCCTGCTGGCCCAGCCGGCCGCCGCCGCCGGGGTGGTCTACGCCGGGGTCGCCGCCCTCCAGACGGACGGCCGGCGCAGCCGGGCATCGCTGGTGGTCTCGCTGACCCAGTCCCCGCGTCAGATCTCCGAGCTGTCGGCCGAGTTGGCCGACCAGCGCCCGCAGGCCGAGGTCTGGACGGTGCTGATCCCGGCCGGTCCGACCGCCGTGCTGGTGGAGAGCCGGATCGCCCCGGTGCCGCCGCTGCTGCTCCCGGTCGGCCAGCCCGCCGGCGAGCCCGACGTCGCGGACAACACCGTCAGCTCGGTGCTGCAGGCGTTCCTGCCGCTGCCGGACGGCCTCTCGGTGCTGACCGTCCAGCTCGGCACCGTCCAGGCCGACGACTGGGAGCTGTACGCGGCGGCCTTCGCCGAGATCCTGGCCAGCATCCAGCTCGGCTGGGACGGCACCCGGGCCGCGCTGCCGCAGATCCCGGCCCAGCAGCCGGTGGCCCAGCAGCCCGCCCAACCTCCGGTCGCGCAGGCCCCGGTCGCCCAACCCCCGGTCGCGCAGGCCCCGTCGGCCCCGCAGCCGCCCGTGGCGGCCCCGCCGGTGCCGGCCATGCCGACCGTGCCCCCGACCGTTCCCGCCCCGGCCCCGGAGCGTCCCAAGGGCACGCTGGTCAACATCCCGCCGGCCGACTTCAACCCCTTCGCTCCGCCGGCCCCGGCCCCGGCGGCCGAGGCCCCGGCGGGGGACGCCCCGGCGCCCGGCAAGGGCGTCAAGGTGAACATCCCGCCGCCGGACTTCAACCCCTTCGCCGCACCCGCCCCGGCGCCCGTCACCGCCCCGGCCGCCGCAGCAGCCCCCCAGCCGGTGGCCCAGCCCGTTGTCGCCGACCCGTTCGGCACGGTGACCACCCAGCAGAAGGCCGACCCGTTCGGCACCGTGACGTCCGGCCGGCCGACCGCCCCGGCCCGGATCCCCGCACCGACGCCGCCCCCGGCCGCCCCGCCGGCGGCAGCCGCCCCGGCGCCCGGCAAGGGCGTCAAGGTGAACATCCCGCCGCCGGACTTCAACCCCTTCGCTCCCCCGGCCCCGGCGGCCCAGGCCCCTGCGGAGGACGCCCCGACCCCTGGCAAGGGCGTCAAGGTCAACATCCCGCCGCCGGACTTCAACCCCTTCGCCGCACCCGCCCCGCCGCCGGTCGCCGCCGCGCCCGCACCGGCGGCCGAACCCGAGCCACCTGCGTACAACCCGTTCGGCTGACCCCGGACCGGTCACCGAGCGCGTACACCGACCACGGGCCGTGGATCTGACGGATTGCTGTCAGGTCCACGGCCCTGCTGGTCCAGACCTATTGCCAGTACCCATCGACGTCCCTACGCTCCTGTCACAGGATCTCCGCGGCAACCCGACGGCCCGGCGGCCCCGCTCCGCGCTGCCCCCAGCACGTCAACAGCCGGAGCGCGCAGCACCTTTGCACCTGGCACCGCCACCTCCCCACAGGTAGGGAGCGCTCCGGCCGGACGGCCGCCCGCTCCCTGGACAGGAGCTCATCCATGCGCAGACGTCGGTTCAGCCTGCCCCTGCTCGCCGCAGGGGCGTTGATCGCCCCGCTCATCGCGGTCGCCCTGCCGGGCGGGATCGCCCAGGCCGCCGCCTCCACCGCCACCTTCGCCAAGGGCAGTGACTGGGGCTCCGGTTACGAGGGCAGCTACACCATCAAGAACAACGAGACCACCGCCATGAACGGCTGGACCCTCGAGTTCGACCTGCCCGCCAACAACACGGTGGCCTCGCTCTGGAACGCCACCTACACCACCGCCGCCTCGCACGTGACGGTCAAGAACCCGAGCTGGGCGGGCTCACTGGCCCCCGGCGCCTCGTACAACCTGGGCTTCAACATCGCCTACTCCGGCGCCTACGCCCCGTTGCTCAACTGCAAGTTGAACGGCAACCCGTGTGCCGGCGGCGGCGACCAGACCGCCCCGAGCACGCCGGGCAACCTGCAGGCCGTACCGGGCGCCGGCTCGATCACCCTCTCCTGGACCGCCAGCACCGACAACGTCGGGGTGACCGGCTACGACGTGTTCAACGGCAGCACCAAGCTGGCCACCGTGTCCGGCACCGGCAGCACCATCTCCGGACTGCCGGCCGGCACCTACAACCTCACCGTGGTCGCGTTCGACGCCGCGGGCAACCGCTCGGTGGCGGCCGGTCCGGTCCAGGTCGTGGTGACCCCGCCGCAGCCGGACACCCAGCCGCCGACCAAGCCGGGCACCCCGACCGCCAACCCCGACTCCCGGTCGGTGGCGCTAGGTTGGGCCGCCAGCACCGACAACGTCGGGGTGACCGCGTACGACGTCTACAACGGCGCCACCCTGGCCACCACGGTGACCGGCACCAGCGCGGTGGTCTCGGGTCTGACCCCGGAGACCGACTACACCTTCACCGTCAAGGCGCGCGACGCGGCGGGCAACGCCTCGGTCTCCTCCAGCCCGGTGAGCACCCGGACCACCAAGGAGGTGGTCAACCCCAACGCGCTGAAGATCGCCTACTTCACCCAGTGGAGCATCTACGCCCGCGGCTACAGCGTGAAGCAGCTGGACACCTCGGGCACGGCGGCGAAGCTGACCCACCTGAACTACGCCTTCGCCAACATCAACCCGAGCAGCAAGCAGTGCTTCATCACCAACAAGGCGGCCGGGAACGACTCCGACCCGAACGCCGGCGACGGTGCCGGTGACGCCTGGGCGGACTTCGGCAAGGGCTGGGACGCGGGCAGCTCGGTGGCCGGCACCACCGACACCTGGGACCAGAAGCTGGCCGGCAACTTCAACCAGCTGAAGCAGCTCAAGACCAAGTACCCGAACCTCAAGATGCAGATCTCGCTGGGCGGTTGGTCCTACAGCAAGTGGTTCTCGGACGCCTCGCTCACCGACGCCTCGCGCAAGGCGTTGGTCAGCTCCTGCATCGACATGTACATCAAGGGCAACCTGCCGGTGATCGACGGCCGCGGCGGCGCGGGCTCGGCGGCGGGCATCTTCGAGGGCATCGACCTGGACTGGGAGTGGCCCAGCTCGGACGGCCACCTCGGTAACGTCATCCGGCCGCAGGACAAGGCCAACTACACCCTGCTGGCCCAGGAGTTCCGCCGCCAGCTGGACGCGCTGACCGCCACCACCGGCAAGAAGTACACCCTCAGCGCCTTCCTCCCGGCCGACCCGGCCAAGGTCAACGTCGGCATCGACGTGCCCGGCCTGTTCGGTGCCTTCGACTTCGCCACCATCCAGGGCTACGACTACCACGGCGCCTGGGAGAACCAGACCAACCAGCAGTCCTCGATCAAGCTGGCCGCCGGCGACCCGAGCACCCCGGACCGCCAGTTCAGCTCCGAGATCGCCATCAACGCCTACCTGGCGGCCGGGGCGCCGAAGAGCAAGCTGACCCTGGGCATCCCGTTCTACGGCCGGGGCTGGACCGGGGTGCCGCGCGGCACCACCAACGGTCTGTTCCAGTCCGCGACCGGGCCGGCCCCGGGCACCTACGAGAACGGGTACGAGGACTACCACAAGCTCAAGACCATGGCCTCCGGCGGTGGTTACACCATCTACCGCGACCCGGTGGCGGGCCATGCCTACATCTACAACGGCACGGTCCTCTACACCTACGACGACCCGATCGAGATCGCCCGCAAGACCGCCTGGATCAAGTCCCAGGGCCTGGCGGGGGCGATGCTCTGGTCGCTCGACGGTGACACCACCAACGGCGAACTGATGACCGCCGTGGACACCGGCCTGAGATGACGTCAGGCGCGGCGGGCCAGATGCACCACGTCGGGCACGCCGCGCGACACCGGGATCTGCTCGGTGCGCACCTCCACGAACCCGGCCGTCCGCAGTGCTTCCTCGAAGCCTGCGGACGGCTGTGCGCTCCACACCGCCAGCACCCCGCCGGGGTTGAGCCGCCGCTGCGCCGCCGCCAGCCCCGCCGGGCCGTACAGGCCGGAGTTCGCCTCGGTGACCGTCCAGTCCGGGCCGTTGTCGATGTCGAGGCAGAGCGCGTCGAACCGCTCGCCCTCGGCGGCCAGGTACGCCACCAGGTCCCCGTGCAGCACCGTCACCCGGGGATCGTCCAGGGCGTTCGCCGAGAACGCGGCCAGCGGTCCGGTCCGGTGCCAGTCGATGATCGCGTCCTCCCGCTCGGCCACCGCGATCCGCACCCACCGCGGCTCCGCCGCCGCGTACGCCAGCGAGAAGCCGACCCCGAGGCCACCGATCAGCACGGCCGGCCGCTCGACCGTCAGCTCGTCCAACGCCGCCTGGACCAACAGCCGTTCGGACCGGCCGTCGGCGGTGTCCATCAGGAAGCAGCCGTTCGCGATGATCTCGTAGTGCCCGCCCCGCCGCCGCAACGCCACCTCCCCGTACGGCCCCTCACGCCGGTCGATTGTGACGGGAGCGTCGAATCCGTCCCGCTCCGGGAGCACGGTCATCACTGGGGTCCTCCGAGTCGCCGGGCGCGGTCGTACCCGACCGACTCTAGTACGCCGATCGCTCAGGCAAGCGCTCCGGCATCTACGGTCAGGGGCTCGGGGAACTGCGACGCCGGGCTCGGAACAGGCGATCGTCGCGTAGGTGGTCAGGGACTTTCGCAGTGATACCCGCCGGCCACGAACCGTCGCAGTTCCCCGAGCCCCTGGTCAGTGCAACCGAGCGCCCTGCGAAAGGCATTCGTCAGGCGGTCAGCAGGACTCCCCCGTACGCCGCCCCGGCGATCAGCACCCAGGCGGCCAGCCCCAGCAGCGCCACCCGCCCACCCGTCCGCGCCAGCGCGCCGAGCCGCACCGCACTCCCCAGCGCGAACAACGCCGCCGCCAGCAGCAGCTCCTGCGCGTGCCCCGCCACCACGAGCCCCGCCGCCGGCAGCGCCCCGGCGCTGTTCAGCAGCACCATCCCCAGGAACCCGACCACGAACAGCGGCACCACCGCCGGCCGCGCCGTCCCGGCGGACCGCCCGAGCCGGCGCCGGCTCATCGCGACCCCGGCCACCAGGGGGGCCAGCATCGCCACCCGGATCAGCTTGACCAGCACCGCCTCCCGCAGCGCCACCGGACCACCGGTCTGGGCGGTGGCCACCACCTGTCCGACGTCGTGCACCCCGGCGCCCACCCAGCGGCCGAACTCGCCCGCGTCCAGGCCCAACGGGCCCTGCAGCAGCGGCAGTACGGCGATCGCCAGGGTGCCGCAGAGGGTCACCAGGGCGCACGAGGTGGCGATGTCCTCCTCGTCGCTGCCGGTCGCCTGGCCGACCGCGCCGATCGCCGAGGCGCCGCAGATCGAGTACCCGGTGGCGATCAGCAGCGGCTGGTCCCCGGGCAGGCCGAGCCGACGGCCCAGCCACCAGGTGCCGGCGAAGGTCGCGGCCACCACCGCCAGCACCATCAGGACCGTCGCCCAGCCGAGCCCCAGCACGTCCCGCAGGCCGAGCCTGAGCCCGAGCAGCACGATCCCGGCCCGCATCAACCGCCTGGCGGCCAGCGCCAGTCCGGCCTTCGCCGGGCCGGTCACCAGCGGTCGCAGGGCGGGCAGTTGACCGGCCGTCACCCCGAGCAGTACGGCGGCGGTCAGCAGCGGCACGGCCGGCAGCACCCGGTGCAGTCCCCAGGCGGCGGCCACCCCGGTCGCCGCCAGCGCCAGTCCGGGACCGTTCCGGCGCAGTCCGGCCGGGACCACCGGGTGCGCCACGGCCCGCAGCGGGAGCGCCACCGGTCAGCCCTCGGTGGGCAGTTGGTAGACCCGGCGGATGCTGCTGCCGAGCCGGGCCAGGTCCGCGCCGTAGACGTGCAGCGACACGGCGGTGCCGGTGCCGCTGTTGCGGACCCGGTGGATGTCGCCGGGCGGGGCGAAGCCGCAGACCGTACCACTCGGGTTGACCACGTCGCCGGTGGCCACCAGGCGGGCCGTCCGGCCGTCCGGGACCAGCCGGTAGCGGCGTTCGGTCTCCTCGCCCAGGTGCACACCGGTGGCGCACCAGGCGAGGTGGTCGTGCACGGTGGTGTGCTGGCCGGGCAGCCAGACCAGTGCGACCAGCGAGAAGCTGCCGTCCGGCTCGGCGTGCAGCAGGTGCTGGCGGTAGCACGCGGGGTCGCCGGTCTGCTGCGGGCCGGTGAGCAGGTCGCGGGCCCCGAGGTGCGGCAGCAGGCACTCGGCGGCCAGGTGCGCGGTCAGGTCCGGCGGCAGGCCCCGGCCGACGGCCAGGCGCAGCTCGGCGACCAGCTCGTCCGCCCGCTCGGTGCGGACGACCCTGGGTAACGCGGCGGAGGTTGTCATGCCAGGATCGTGCGGGCGCGCCCGAGCGGGCGTCCAACGACAGTTCCTTGGCGTTCCGTCAGCTCCCGCTTATGGATCCGGCCGGGTGGCTCAGCACCCCACCCGGGCGGCGGCCGCCGCCTTGAGCTCGTTCAGCACCAGCGTGGTGGCGGGGATCCGCAGGTGCTCGCGCAGCACGTACGCGGAGACCTTGCGCCGCACGTGCGGCTCGGCCAGCCGCCCGGTGACCTTGCGGTGGCACATGAAGGAGAGCACCAGCGCGGGCATCAGGGCGATCCCGACCCCGGCGGCCACCAGGCTCTGCACGGCCAGGTTGTCGTCGGTGGTGAACACCACGTCGGGGGCGAAGCCCTGGGCCGCGCAGACCTGGAGCAGGTTGGCCCGGCACCGGGGGCAGCCGGCGATCCAGCGCTCCTCGGTGAGGTCGGTCAGCCGGACGGCGTGCCGCCGGGCCAGGGGGTGGCCGACCGGCAGCAGCACGGTCAGCTGATCCTCCATCAGCGGTGTCTCGACCAGCTCGGGCGGCACCTCGACCGGGGCCCCCGGGTAGTGGAAGGCCAGCGCGATGTCGCACTCGCCGCGCAGCAACCGCTGGACCGACTCCGGGGGTTCGGCCTCCAGCAGCTCCACCCGGACGCCGGGGTGCTCGGCCAGCAGCCGGGCCATCGCGGCCGGGATCAGCGTCGCGTTGGCGCTCGGGAACGCGCAGACCCGGACCCGCCCGGCCCGCAGCCGGGCCAGCGCGCCGAGTTGCTGCTGCGCGGCCCGCAGGTCGCCGAGGATCACCTCGGCGTGCCGGGCCAGTGCCTCGCCCGCCTCGGTCAGCCGCAGTCCGCGCCCGGCCCGGGTGAACAGCGGTACGCCGACGACGCGTTCGAGCGCCTTCATCTGCTGGGTGATGGCCGGCTGGGTGTAGCCCAGGGCCCGGGCGGCCGCCGAGTAGGAGCCGGCCGTGACCACCTCGTGGAAGGTCCTGATGTGCCGGGAGTCGAACACCCCCGAATGATAAGCACAACTTGGGGTCCGGGAGCGGTGGTTCGCCGGATCGAATGGATCACCGCGCCTCGGGTGGCAGCCCCATCGCCACCCCGGCCTTCGCGATCGGTGCCCCGCCCTTGATCTTCGGGCTGCGGCGGCCGCGCTGCTCGACCCAGCGGGCCAGCCAGGAGAGCAGCAGACACATCCCGATGTAGACCGGTGCGATCACCATGACCACCGGGATGAACGGCAGGTCGTAGTCCAGGTTGGTGGCGATCAGCTTGCCCGCGTGCAGGAACTCCTCGTAGGTGATCAGGAAGCCGAGCGAGGTGTCCTTGAGCGCCACCACCAGCTGGCTGATGATGCTCGGCAGCATCGCCCGGTTGGCCTGCGGCACCAGCACGTACGCCATCACCTGGGTCTTCCGCAGCCCCAGCGCGAAGGCCGCCTCGCGCTGCCCCTTGGGCACCGCCAGCACCCCGGCCCGGAACACCTCGGCCAGCACCGAGCCGTTGTACAGGGTCAGCCCGGCGACCAGCGCCCAGAGCGGCTGCACCTGCATCGCGACGAAGATGAAGAAGATCATCACCAGCAGCGGCATGGCCCGGAAGAACTCCACCACCAGGGTGGCGAACCAGCGCACCACCCGGTGGTCGGAGAGCCGCCCGGCCGCGAACAGCGCCCCGAACGGCAGCGCCAGCACGGCCGTCAGCGCGAACGCCTTGAGCGTGTTGCCCAGGCCGCGCAGCAGCAGCTCCTGGATGCCCCGGTACTCGAACGGCATCCACTTCTGGTAGGTGAACTGGTCGGTGTCGAACAGCTTCCAGACCACCCAGCCGACCACCGCCGCCAGCGCCACGGTGGTCAGGACGCCGTACAGCAGGTGCCGCGCGGCCGCCTTCGGGCCGGGGACGTCGTACAGCGCGGAGGCACTCACCGGGACACCGCCAGTCGTCGTTCCATCAGGTTGAAGACCGCGCTGATCGCCAGCGTGATCACCAGGTAGCCGGCCGCGATCCAGAGGAAGGTCCAGATGATGCTGTAGCCCAGCTCGCTCAGCGTCCGGTAGGTGCCGAGCAGCTCCACCACGCTGAACGAGCCCGCGATCGCGGTGTTCTTCGCCAGCGCGATCATCACGCTCCCCATCGGTGCCACCACCGAGCGGAACGCCTGCGGCAGCACCACCAGGTTGAGGGTCTGACCGAACGTCATGCCCAGGCTGCGGGCCGCCTCGCCCTGCCCGACCGGCACCGTGTTGATGCCGGAGCGGAGCACCTCGCAGACGAAGGCCGAGGTGTAGCAGCCGAGGGCGATCACCGCGAAGGTGAAGAACGGCAGCGAGACGCCGAACCGCGGCAGTCCGAGCAGCACCGCGAAGAACAGCAGGGTCAGCGGGGTGTTCCGGAGCACCGTCACCCAGGCGGTGCCCACCGTGCGCAGCGGCTTCACCGGGGAGACCCGGAAGCTCGCCGTCAGCACCCCGAGCAGCAGCGCGAGCACGGCGCTCACGCCGGTCAGCTCCAGGGTGCCGAGGAATCCCTCCCAGAAGGTGGAGAGGTTGTCGGTCAGGACCTTCACGCGGCCTCCGCTCTCAGTACCGGTCGATCGGCGGCGGGGTGGGCGCGGGCACCCCGGACAGGCCGAGGGTGGCGTCGTAGGCGGCCTTCCAGTCGCCGTTCTGCTCGTGCCGCAGCAGCGCGTCGTCGATCGCGTTGCGCAGCACCGGGTCGCTGCGCGGCGTCCCGATCCCGTACGGCTCCTGGGAGAACGGCTGCCCGGTCAGCTTCAGCTCGTCCGGGGCCTTCGCCGCGTAGCCCATCAGGATCGTGTCGTCGGTGGTCACCGCGTCCACCTGACCCGTGATCAGGTTGTCCACGCAGGCCGAGTAGGTGTCGTAGCCGACCAGGTCGGCCTTCGGGTAGTCGCGCTGGATCCGCTGGTACGGCGTGGAACCGGCGGCCGAGCAGACCTTCTTGCCGGCCAGGTCCGCCGGCCCGTCGATGCCCTTCTCCTGGGCCCGGATCAGCAGGCTCTGCCCGGCGATGTAGTACGGGCCCGCGAAGCCGACCAGCTTCTTCCGGTTGTCGTTGATCGTGTAGGTGCCGACGTAGTAGTCCACCTGGCCGTTCTGCAGCGCGGTCTCGCGGTTGGCCGAGGCGATGGTGCGGAACTGGATCTGCCCGGGCGCGAAGCCGAGGTCGGCGCCGACCATCTTGGCGATCTCGATGTCGAAGCCGGAGTACGTGCCGTCCGCCGGGTTCTTCTGCCCCAGGTACGGCTGGTCCTCCTTGGCCCCGACCACCAGGTGCCCCCGGCTGCGGGCGGCCGCCAGGGTCGGCGAGCCCTGCCCGGCGTCGCTGCTGCCGACCTGGTAGCTGGGCAGGGCACTGGCCTGCGGCCCCTTGGGCGGCGGGGTGCCGGGCTTGCCGCAGGCGGCCAGCGCCAGCAGCAGGACGGCGGTGAGGACCGGACGCTTGAGGATCGGACGCTGCACGACGCCCCCTCAGTGCTTCAGGATCTTGGAGAGGAAGTCCTTGGCCCGGTCGGTCTCCGGAGCGCCGAAGAAGTCCTCCGGGACGCGGTCCTCGAGGATCTGACCGTCCGCCATGAACACCACCCGGTTGGCCGCCGAGCGGGCGAAGCCCATCTCGTGGGTGACCACCACCATGGTCATCCCCTCGTGCGCGAGGCCGCGCATCACATCCAGCACCTCGTTGATCATCTCCGGATCGAGCGCCGAGGTCGGCTCGTCGAAGAGCAGCGCCTTCGGGTCCATCGCCAGTGCCCGGGCGATCGCCACCCGCTGCTGCTGCCCGCCGGAGAGCTGGGCCGGGTACTTGGCGGCCTGCTCGGCCAGCCCGACCCGGTCCAGCAGCGCGTGCGCCTTGGCCTCCGCCTCGGCCTTGCCGCGCTTGCGGACCTTGATCTGGGCCAGCATCACGTTCTGCAGCACCGTCTTGTGCGCGAACAGGTTGAAGGACTGGAACACCATGCCGACCTCGGCCCGCAGCTGTGCGAGGCCCTTGCCCTCCTCGGGCAGCGGCACGCCGTCGATGGTGATCCGGCCGGTCTCGATCTGCTCCAGCCGGTTGATCGCCCGGCAGAGGGTGGACTTGCCGGAGCCGGACGGACCGATCACCACCACCACCTCGCCCCGGCCGACCGTGAGGTCGATGTCCCTGAGCACGTGGAGCTCGCCGAAGTGCTTGTTCACCCCGCTGAGTTCGATCAGCGGGGTGAAGCCTGCGGGGGCGGTCACCTGCTCCGTCGGCCCTTCAGCAGCCAGCCGAGCGCGGCACCGGCCAGCAGGGTGGCCAGCAGGGCGATCCAGAGCGGCGCGCTGACCGTGAACACCCAGAACTGGATCTTCACCTTGTTCAGGTTGGCCAGCAGGAACCAGACCGCGAGCACCACGATCGCGCCGATCGCGATCGCGCGGGTGGGGATGCCCGCGATCTCGCTCCGCTTGCCGCCCCCGGAGGGAGTTGAGGAACCGCCAGAAGTCTTGGTCACCCCCGGAGTCTGCGCCGCCTCCTCACCGGCGCCCCGGACCCCCGCCGCCCGGCCGGCGAAACCCACCCGAATGGTCCCCCGCCCGGTCAGGCGTCGGCGGCGGCCTCCGGTGCCCGGCCCAGGGCGCGGACGGCGGGCACGCCGAGCATCACCCCGATGCACACGATGCCGACCGCCGCCGAGAACAGCAGCACGTGGTCGGCACCGAACCGGTCGGCCGCCGGCCCCGCCAGCGCCCGGCCGAGCGGGATCACCATGATGGAGCCGGCCACGTCGTACGCGGAGACCCGGCTCAGCACCGCCAGCGGGATGTGCGACTGCACGCTGGTGGCCCACATGACGCCCCAGAAGGCGAAGCCGCAGCCGGCCAGCACACCGGTGAAGGCGGTCAGCGCGAAGTTCCAGCCGAGCGCCGGGGCCAGCGGGTTGAGGGAGAAGAAGAACATCGCGCAGGCACCCGCGACCAGCGGCCGGCGGGGCCGGACCCGCATCCCGAGCAGGCCGCCGACGATGGTGCCCGCGCCGTCGGCGGAGGCGATCCAGCCGTACCCGCTGGCCCCGTGCTGCTCGGTCAGCAGCGCCGCGCCGAGCGGCAGGGCCGGGCCGAAGACGAACAGACCGTAGACCGCCCAGACCGCGATGACCCCCCACAGCCAGGACCGGGAGCGGAACTCCTGCCAGCCGGTGACCAGCCGGCGCGACATCGACTCCTCGCTCCGCTCCGGGGCGGTGCCGAGCTTGCGCAGCGGCGCCAGGCCGAAGGCACTGCACGCGTAGGCCAGCGCGATGACCACGAACGAGCCCGCCACGTCCCAGTAGGCCACCAGCAGGCCGGCCAGGCCGGGGCCGAGCAGGGTGCAGATCGCCTCGGAGATCCGCAGCAGCGCGTTGGCCCGCTGGATGTCCTCGGCGACCTGCGGGATCATGCTCGCCAGCCCGGGCTGGAACATCGCGGTCGCGGCACCGCTGAGCGCCAGCAGGGCCATCACGTGCCACAGCCGCACGTCGGTGCCGGCCAGCAGCCCCGCGAGCGCCAGCATCGCCACCATCCGCACCACGTCGGCGCCGACCATCATCACCTGCGGGGTGAACCGGTCCGCCAGCACGCCGCCGAACAGGACCAGCAGGACGATCGGGGCCATCCAGGCGGCCAGCGCGTAGCCCACGCCGCCCGCCCCGTACCCGGCGCCCAGCACGGCGGTGGTGAGCGAGACCATCAGCATGCCGTCGGCCAGCAGCGAGGTGCTGCGGGCGGTGAAGAACAGCCGGAAGCGGCCGGACCGCCACGGGCTGGGGAGCGCGACGGGCTCCCGCTCGACTCTCAGGTCGTCCATCGTCATGTCACATCGACCGTTCCCGGCCGTTCCCTTCGCTCAGAATCTGCTGCCGGAGCCAGTCGCTGGTCCGGTCCGCCGGGCTCGGCGGGTCCTGGACGATCACGTACCGGCGCGGAGCCAGTACCCCGGGGCGGCCGGGCAGGAGGTCCATCAGTGCGGCGTGCGCCTGCGCCGGGGTCAGCGCGGAGCCGCCGGCGGCGACGTAGGCGGTCAGGCCGCCGGTCTCGTCCGCCGCCGGGGCGACGTGCACCGGCAGGCCGCCGACCGCCTGCCGCAGGGCGTCCGCCACGGCGGGCGGCGAGACCCAACAGCCGTCCACCTGCTGCCAGTCGGGGCCGCGCTCGACCGGGCGCACCCCGGTGACCTCGGTGAGCGAGGTGAACGGGACGTCCTCGGCGGCGGCCGCCTCCAGCAGTCGGACCAGCCCTTCGAGGAAGCCCTCCGCCTGCTCCCGGGGGAACAGCGCGGGGTCGGCCCACATGCCGAGGTGGAGCACCGGGTCGGTCCGGAAGACGAAAGCCAGGATGCGGGTCGGCAGGTCCTGGCCCTGGCTCCAACTGAGCTCCGGGTCCGGCCCGTCGGCCGTCCCGACGGCTGTCCCGGCCTGGGTCGACGGCAGCGTGCTGACGTCGTTGAAGACCACGTCGCGGGTGAACCGGCTGCCGCGCTCGTGGGTGGTCCGCCCGATCATCTCCCACAGCGCGAGCGAGTCGAACTGGCTGTGCCGGTAGGCGTTGAGCGCCGCGCCCCAGGCCCGGCGGAGCAGCGCGTCGAACGACGGCTCCCGGAGGTCGAGCGAGAGCAGCGCGTCCTGGGACACCGTGTTCACCGAGCGGGCCAGCCGGGGTGTGAACCTGTTCGAGGTCGGCACGGCGACCACGCAGGTGCGCTGGCCGGCCCGGTGGGCGACCAGCGCGCACCAGGCGGTCAGCAGCACGGTGGCCGGCAGGCTGCCGGTACGCTCCACCACCCGGGCCAGCGCCCGGGCGCCCCGCCGCGACCTGAGGGTGAGCTGCGGAGCCCGCACCTCGGCGCCGGTGGCGGCGGGTTCGGCGAACATCGCCTGCGGGCCGGTGCGGATGATCTGCTCCCAGTGAGCGAGCGAGGCCCGGGACTTCCGCAGCCCGGCCGGGGACGCCTCCTCGACCGCGAGGTCGATCGGCGTGAGCGCCGTCACCGGCGGCAGGCTCTCCCCGGCCAGCAGGGCCTGCCACTCCTCCCGCAGGACGGCCAGCGCGCTGCCGTCCGCCACCGCGTGGCTGGACACCACGACCGCGAAGGCCGGCGCGCCGGCCAGCGTGACCAGGGTGATCCGCAGCGGGAACTCCCGCTCCAGCACGAAGCGTTCGGCCCGGGCCAGGTCGGCCAGCGTGTCGGCGTACGGCGTCGTGGCGGCCGGGAGCTCGTCGTGGTCGAGCACGGTGACGGTGAACTCGCCCTCGGCCGCCACCATTTGCTCGGCCGGCACCGCCGCCGGGCCCGGCGGGAAGGTGGTGCGCAGCGCCTCGTGCCGGACCACCAGGGCCCGCAGGGCGTCGATCGCCGCGTCCAGACCGGCCCCGGCGGGCGCCGGCCAGACGTCGTGGATGTTGATCTGCGCCGGGTCGTCGCGCAGGATGCAGCGGATCATGTTGGCCTGACCCATCGTCACGGGGCCGCGGCGCTCCGCACCGCCCCGGTACGGGACGGTGACGGTGTGGGTGTTCGTCGGTCGCACGGAAGCTCGCTCACTCGGGTCGGGGTGGCCGGGCGGACCCCGGTCCGGGGCAGGAGGGTTCACCGCACGCCCGCGAGCCCCTCGCTCCGGCCGGCCAGGACCAGCGGCTCCCAGGCGTCGATCAGGACGGCGAACTCCGCCATGTCCTGCCGGGCCCGGTCGAGCAGCCGCTCGCGGCGGTCGGCGAAGCGGTCCGCCGCCGCGGCCCAGCGGCCGGCCAGCTTGCGGTAGCAGCGGTCGAGCACGTCGAGCTGTTCGGCGCCCGCCGCCCGGTCCAGCCCGGTGCTGTCCCGGACGAACCCGGCGACCACCGGGGCCAGTACCAGGCCCTCGGCGTCGAGCAGCGCCTCGCCGGCCTCGGCCAGCCGGGCGTACACCGCCTCGAAGTACCTGGTGGAGAGCAGGAACTTGGCGAACCGCTCCTGGTAGGCGAGGAAGCCGGCGTCGGAACGGCGTTCGCCGGTGTGGTAGTTGACGATGTGCCGGTTGTGCAGGACGCCGGGCAGGTGCGCGTCCTGCACCAGGTGCAGCAGGAAGTAGTCGCTGCCGATCGTGTCGGTGGCCGGTGGAAGCGGCACCCGGCCGTAGACCTCCCGGGCCAGGCCGAGGTTGCACATGTCCACCCGCGTCGGGCTGACGCTGGTGAGGATGGTCCGGTCGGCGGTGAACGGGGCGGTCCCGGCACCCCGGAAGGACTCCTCGATCAGGTTCCGGCGCCAGATCTCCGGGTAGCCGGCGGGCACCGAGAGGCCGATCACCTCCTGGTAGACGTCCGGATCGAGGGCGCGGATCTCCGCCACGTCCACCGACATCGCGCCGATGAAGGAGGCACCGACCAGGGCCACCCGCCGGTGCGCGTACCCGGGGTCGAGCCTGCTCCGGGAGACCAGGCCGGCCACCTCGGTGGCCGGCCTGCCCAGGGCGGTGAGTTCGGGGTGGATCGGGAACACCGGTGCCCCGTCCAGCTGCTGGTAGCGGCTGTCGGAGTCGCGGCGGTGGACCGACTCGCAGCCCAGCGCCTCCGCGATCAGGAAGGCCCGGTTGGTGCAGGCGCCGTACGAGACCCCGGCGGGCAGCATCAGGTCGAGCACCCGGTCCGGCCCGGCGACCCCGGAGCGGTCGATCGCCCACCGGAGGAAGTCGCGCTGCGCCTGCTCGTCCAGGTGGTGGACCACCACGCCGGGGGCCGGCGGCAGCGCGGCCACCGCCGCCCGGTGCTCGGCGAGCACCGGGGCGGCCGCGGAGTCCAGGATCAGCAGGTGCACCTCGACGCCGAACTCCCGCGCGCCGTAGGCGGCTTCCGCCGCGACCGCCGCGATGGTCCCGGCACAGGCCCGGTCGGTGGGCAGGGTCAGACAGACACGGCGCACGCCGGGGCTCCGCTCTGCCCGTCGGCCGGGGCGTCCCGGTCGGCCCACGAGGTGAGTCCGAGCAGGCGGCTGCCGAGCGGGTTCAGCTCGGCGGTGGGGTAGCGCTCCGACTCGGGCCGCACCGGGTCCCCGACCAGGGTGCGGTTCCAGCGCGGGGTGCGCAGGTTGCGCCAGGACTCGACCCGGGAGCGCCGCAGCTTCTCGTGCTCCTCCAGCGCGGGCATCATCGACAGGTACTGCACCGCGCGCACCTGGTCCGCCGAGGTGTTGCGCGCCACCCCGTGCGCCAGCAGGCCGTTCCAGATCAGCAGGTCGCCGGGGTGCAACTCGGGCCGGACCACCGGGAACTCGGCCCGGTCCACGTCGGGGCGGAGCGGGTCCCGGTCGGCCGGGCTGCCGACCCGCCACTCCTCGAACCGGCGGAACAGCTCGGGGTTGCACTGGAACCCGCCCGACTCCGGCCGGGTCTCGTTGAGCGCGATGATGCCCTGCACCCGCTGCGGCGGCACGCCGAGCGTGGTGTCGATGTCCCAGTGCAGCTCGATGTCGAAGCCCCGGTCGGTGGGCTCGATCAGCGCCCGGTCCCGGTTCCCGCGGTTCGGCGGGTTGAGGTTGAGCCGGTCCAGGGTGACCCACAGCTCCTCGCAGTCCCAGACGTCCACGAAGGCGTCGTAGACCCGCTGGGCCTGCCGGCTGTCCCAGAGCAGCTGGTGGTGGTACGCCTCCACGAAGCCGTAGACGTGCAGCTGCCGGTCCAGCTCGGAGCGGAACGGCCGGTCCTGGTGCCAGCTGTCCGGCCGCTCCGGGTCGAGGCCCTGGAAGTCCCAGGTGAAGTCCAGCAGTTCGCGCGCCGCAGCGGCCGGGATCGCCTCCCGCACGACGACGTATCCGTAGGTCTGCCAGTGCGCGAAGTCCGCCTCGGACAGCACCCGCAGCGGCCGGGACTTCTTCAGCTCGCGCAGGGTGGTCTGGGCCAGGTACGCCTCACCGTCCGCGCTGAAGTACGGCAGCTCGGACGCCGCCCGGTGCAGCCGGGGGCGGCGTGCGCGGTGGTTCGCGGCGGGTGTCGTCATCATCGGTCGCTCCAGAAGGGGAGTCGGGGAGGCGGTGCAGCGGTGGGCGGCCGACGGGAGCGGCGCGCGACGGCGCGGTTCGGTGCGGGGTGGCGCACTGCCCGGCAACATTGGTGTAGACCATAGGCGCACGTCAAGCCCGGTCCGAACCGGCCGGACGGGCAGCCCCGACTGCCCGAAAGACCTTACCGACAATGGCCGTTCGGTCGACAGATCTGGTCTAGACAATTCGCGATCAACTGGATTACGGTCGCCACACGCAGCCCTCGTCCTTGACGGAGCACCAGTCGGATCCGACGCTGCGCCGCGCGGTCGACGGCGGCCGTCTCCACGGACGTCCGGCCCCGCCGCGGTCGCACCGCCACGACTTCGCTCCGCTCGCCCGGCCGACGCCGTCACACCTGCCCACCCCAACAGGGAGCGGTTCCCATGAGCACATCCAGCATCGCGGCCCTGCCGGACGGCGGCCTGAAGGACGCCGGCCCCGGCCTGCTCACCCTCGACCCGGTCCGCACCGCCCTGCTGCACGGGCTGGAGGGCCTGATCACCGGCCTGGCCGCCCGACTCGCCGCCCCCGAGGTGATGGGACCACCGCTGCTCACCGCGGCGGGGCTCACCCGGCTCGACTACTTCCGCAACTTCCCCCATCTCGGTGTCTCGACCGGGCGGTTCGGCCCGGAGGCGCTGGACGGCCTGGCGGCCGGCCAGGCGCCCGGCGAGCTGGCGCTGCTGCCGACCGGCCACCTGCTGCCCTCCGCCACCTGCTACGGGTTGCTGCTCTCGCTGGAGGGCCGGGACGTCGGCGAGCACGGTCTGCGGCTCTCCGCGAGCGGCCGCTGCTTCCGCAACGAGACCCACTACGACGGCCTGCGCCGGCTGTGGGGCTTCCACATGCGCGAGGTGCTGTACCTCGGCACCAAGCAGGGCGCGGTGGAACACCTCGACCAGGGCGCCGAGTTCGTCCAGGAGTTGGCCGGCCGGCTGGGCCTGGAGCTGAACCGGGTGGTGGCCGACGACCCGTTCTACGACAAGGGCAGCTCCCGGGCCCGGCTGATGGCGCTCGACCCGGTCAAGCACGAGTTCGTCGCCACCGACGGCACCGCCATCGCCTCGGTCAACCGGCACCGGAACTTCTTCGGCGAGCGACTGGACATCCGCGCGGGCTCGCACGGCCCGGCCTACAGCGCCTGCGTCGCCTTCGGCCTGGAGCGCTGGGTGCACGCGATGATCCTCACCCACGGCAGCCCCGAGCAGGCGCTCGACCGGCTCCGGGACACCCGGAACTGAACCACCCGCCCAACCCCGCACCGACCGAGGAGTACCTGTGGAACGCATCGCCGCCTGGCTGCACGAGAAGAACCCCGGCCTGGACGGCCCGATCGAGACCGACGAGGACCTGATCGAGGCCCGCCTGATCGACTCGATGGACTTCCTGGAGTTCGTCGACCTGCTGGAGGACATCTCCGGCACCGGCATCGACCTCCAGGAGGTCACCATCGACGACTTCCGCACCCTCGACCGGGTGCGGCAGCGCTTCCTGAGCACCTCCGGCGCGGCCGCCGGTGGAGCCCCCGCGCGTGACTGACCGTCCGGCGCCGGCCCGGACGGCCCTCGCCGTGCTGGCCACCACCCGGGAGGTGCTGGACCGGCCGGACCTGACCGAGGGTCTGCTGGCGGACTGGGAGCTGCGGCGGCTGGCCCGGATCCGGCTGCCGGGCCGCCGCGACGACGTGCTGGCGGCCCGGCTGCTGCTGCGGCTGTGCGTCGCCCGGTACACCGGCCGGACGCCGGCCGAGTCGGCCCCGGCGCAGTTCTGCGCCGAGTGCGAGCGGCCCGGGCACGGCCGCCCCTATCTGCCGGGCCGCCCCGGGGTGGGCGTCAGCCTGAGCCACGCCGACGGGCTGGCCGCGGCCGCCGTCGGCCCCGGTGCGGTCGGCGTCGACGTGGAGCCGGCCGGCCGCCGCCCCGGCCCGCTCCGGGTGCTGCGCCGGATGCTGCCCGAGGCCGAACTGCGGGAGGCCGCCGCCCAGCCCGACCCCGGGGCCGCGCAGCTCCGGCTCTGGGTCCGCCGGGAGGCCCTGCTGAAGGCCGGTCAGGACGACGTCCGGCTACGGGAGTGGACGGACCGTCAGCGGGTCGCCGTGGCGGCGGTCGCCACCACCGCCCCGGTCACGGTCCTCACCCTCGGCGCGCCCTGCTGACGGTGGCTCAGTGCTCGTCCCGCCAGCTCCGCCAGAGCGCCGCGTACGGCCCGTCGGCGGTGACCAGCTCGTGGTGCGAGCCGTACTCGCTGATCCGGCCGCGCTCGACCACCGCGATGACGTCCGCGTCGTGCGCGGTGTGCAGGCGGTGCGCGATCGCGATCACCGTACGGCCGGCCAGCACCCGGGACAGCGAGCGCTCCAGGTGCCGCGCCGCGCGCGGGTCCAGCAGCGAGGTGGCCTCGTCCAGCACCAGGGTGTGCGGATCGGCCAGCACCAGCCGGGCCAGCGCGAGCTGCTGCGCCTGGGGCGGCGTCAGCGCCACCCCGCCCGAGCCGACCTCGGTGTCCAGACCGTCGGCCAGCAGGTCGGCCCACTCCCCCGCGTCCACCGCCAGCAGGGCGGCCCGCAGCTCGGTGTCGTCCGCCTCCGGCCTGGCCAGCCGCAGGTTGTCCCGCAGCGTGCCGACGAAGACGTGGTGCTCCTGGTTGACCAGCGCCACCTCGGCCCGGACCCGCTCGGCGGGCATCCGGGCCAGCGCGGTGCCGCCCAGCGTGACGGTGCCCCGGCCGGGAGCGTAGATGCCGGCCAGCAGCCGCCCGAGGGTGGACTTGCCCGCCCCCGAGGGACCGACCAGCGCGACCCGGCTGCCGGGCGCCACGTCCAGGCTGATGCCGTGCAGCACGTCGGCGCCCGCCCGGTAGCCGAACCGGACGTCGGTGGCCTCCACCCGGCGGCCGTCCGGGGTGGCGGACTCGTCCGTCTCCGGGTCCTCGACCTCCCGGACGCCGACCAGCCGGGCCAGCGAGGCCTGGCCGACCTGGAGCTCGTCGTACCAGCGCAGGATCAGGTCGACGGGGTGGGTGAGCGCCTGGGCGTACAGCACCCCGGCGGTCAGCTCACCGACCGTCAGCCGGCCCTGCACCGTGAACAGCCCGCCGAGCACCAGGGTGCCGATGATGACGATCGCGTACGTCGCCTCCACCGTCGGGAACCAGACCGAGCGCAGCCAGAGCGTGTACCGCTCCCAGGCCTGCCACTCGCCGATCTTGCGGTCCGTCAGCTCCACCCGGTCGGTGCCGAGCCGGAGCGTCTCGACCGTCCGGCCCGCGTCCACCGTCTCGGCCAGCACGGTGTTGACCGCCGCGTACCCGGCCGACTCGGCCCGGTAGGACTGCGGGGCCCGGCGGAAGTACCAGCGCGAGGTGGTCAGGATCAGCGGCAGCGCGACCACCACGGTGATCGCCAGCAGCGGCGAGGTCACCACCAGCGCGCCGAGCACCAGGACCAGCGAGACCAGGGCGACCGCGAGTTCGGGCACCGCCTCGCGGATCGACTTGGACAGCCGGTCGATGTCGGTGGTGCCGCGCGAGACCAGGTCGCCGGTGCCGGCCCGCTCCAGCACGCCCGGCGGCAGCGCCACCGAGCGGACCAGGAAGTCCTCCCGCAGGTCGGCCAGCACCTCCTCGCCGAGCACGCCGCCGCGCAGCCGGGACCAGCCGGTGAACGCGGACTGCACCAGCAGCGCGCCCAGGTACCAGCCGACCGTCGACAGCACCCTGCCCCGCGCGGTGCCCGCGCTCAGGTCCTCGACCAGCGAGCCGAGCACCCAGGGGCCGACCAGCCCGGCCAGCGTGGCCACGGTGTGCAGCCCCACCACGGTGCCGAAGCCCCCGAGGTGCCGACGGGCCAGCAGCCGGACGTACGCCCGCACGGTGGCGGGTGAGCCGACCGGCAGCATGGTCGCCGGGCCGCGTTCCTGAATGGTGGGCGGCTTCATACCTTCTCCTCGACGGCGACGGCGGCCTGGTCGTCCTCGCGGGTGACCACGGCCCGGTAGTGCGGGGCGGTGTGCAGGAGTTCGCGGTGGGTGCCGATGGCGGTGACCCGGCCGCCGTCGATCAGCACCACGGTGTCGGCCTGGTCGAGCAGCAGCGGGCTGGTGGCCAGCACCACCGTGGTCCGCTCGGCCCGGATGCCGCGCAGCGCGGCGGCGATCCGGGACTCGGTGTGCGCGTCCACCGCGCTGGTCGGCTCGTCCAGCACCAGCACCGGCGGGTCGGCCACCAGCACCCGGGCCAGCGCCAGCCGTTGCCGCTGGCCGCCGGAGAGCGACCGGCCGCGCTCGGTGATCAGCGCCCGCATCGGGTCGCCGTCGGCCTCCGGGGAGCCGTCGACCAGGGCGTCCAGCACGTCCTCGGCCTGCGCGGCGGCGATCGCCTCGGCCGGGGTGACCAGGCCGGAGGACGGGATCTCGAACAGCTCGGCCAGCGTGCCGGAGAGCAGCACCGGCTCCTTGTCGTGCACCAGCACCGCCGCCCTGGCCTCGGCCAGCGGTACGGCGTCCAGCTCGATCCCGCCCAACCGGACGGCGGGGGTCGGGAGTTCGCCTTCGGCCAGCGGGACGTGGCCGCCCAGCCGGGTGGCCAGCTCGTCGGCCGTGCCGGCGTCGGCGCAGACCACGGCGGTCAGCCGGCCGGCCCGGACGGTCAGCCCGGTGAGCGGGTCGTGCAGGTCGGAGCGGCCCGGGGCGGCCAGCGTGGCGGTCAGCCCGGACTCGTCGGCGGTGCGCCGCAGCGCGAGCACCCGGGTGGCCCGCCCGGCGGAGACCCGGGCGACGCTCCAGGCGTGCGCGGCCTCGCCGAGGATCCGCAGCGGGGCGGCCAGGAAGGCGGTCGCACCGTACACCGCGACCAGCTCGCCGACGCCGATCCGGCCGTCGGCGGCCAGCTCGACGCCGTACCAGGTGACCCCGACCACGAACAGGCCGGGCAGCAGCACCTGCTGAGCCTGCATCAGCGCCCAGACCCTGGCCGTCCGGACGGCGGCGCCGCGGACCAGCTGGGAGGCCCGCCGGTAGCGCTCCAGGAACAGCTCCTCGCCGCCGATGCCGCGCAGCACGCGCAGCCCGGCGACGGTGTCGGCGGCCAGCTCGGTGGCCTTGCCGCCGAGCGCGCGCTGCTCGCTGTAGCGGCGCTCGAACGGGCCGAGCAGCGGCAGGACGGAGACCGCCAGCACCGGGACGCCGAGCAGCACGGCGGCGCCCAGCAGCGGCTGCTGGACCAGCACCACCAGGCTGACGGCCAGCCAGACCAGCACGGCGGCGCGGACCCGGGCGACCAGCTCGACGTACCAGCCGATCTTCTCCACGTCGCCGCTGCTGACCGCGACGATCTCGCCGGTGGCGATCCGGCGGGACAGGCCGGCGCCGAGCGCGCTGGCCTGCCGGGCCACCAGTTGGCGGGTCTGGGCGGCGGAGGTGATCCAGTTCCACACCGCCTGACGGTGCAGCAGCACGCTGCCGGTGGCCTGGACGGCGGTGAGCAGCACGGCCAGCGCGCCGGCCTGCCACACGCCGCCGGTGCGGTGGTCGACGGCGGCCTGGATGCCGAGGCCGAGGGCCACCGGGAGGGCGGCCATCGCGCCCATCTCCACCACCCCCCAGAGGGTGGCCAGCCACTGGCCGCGGCGCTGGCTGCGCTGGAGCCAGCGCAGGAAGGCGAGCGGGGAGTCGAGATCGGGACGGCCGGGGTCGGCCATCGGCAGGGTGGTGAGCGGCATGACGCTCCGATGCGGGATGGTTCGGGCAGGGGCGCACGGCCCGGGCCCGGCCCGGCCCGGCCCGGATCACTGGCGGGCGGGGCGGGCGGGGCGGCGGAGGGGATACCGGGGGAATGTCCGTCACGACGTCATGGACATCGAGTGTGTTGGGGGTCACACCGCGACCGCAACAGGTTTTCCGGGCCGGCCGCACGTCAGGGTGGGCGTTGCCGCCCGGAGACGTCATTTCCGGTGAATTCCCGGCATCCGGGAACAACTGGTCAAGTCCACCAGTTGGTCCTGTGTCGGCAGCATTGGACGATCCGGAGGGCACCCCTTCCCCGTGAGCACCATCCCGAGCATCACCCTGAACAACGGCCGGACCATCCCGCAGCTCGGCTTCGGCGTCTGGCAGGTCGCCGACGACGAGGCGGCGACGGCGGTGGAGACGGCGATCAAGGCCGGCTACCGCAGCATCGACACCGCCGCGATCTACGAGAACGAGGCCGGCACCGGCAAGGCGATCGCGGCGGCCGGGGTCCCCCGCGAGGACCTGTACGTCACCACCAAGCTGTGGAACTCGGGCACCGTCGACTGGTCCGGGCAACAGGGCCAGGACGCGGTGCTGCGCGCGTTCGACGACTCGCTGGCCAAGCTCGGGCTCGAGTACGTCGACCTCTACCTGATCCACTGGCCGCGCCCGATGCACGGCAGCTTCGGCAACATCTGGACGGCCTTCGAGAAGCTGGCCGCCGACGGCCGCGCGAAGTCGGTCGGCGTCTCCAACTTCGGCCCGGTCCAGCTGGACGCGCTGGCCCAGCGGAGCGGGCTGGTGCCGGTGCTGAACCAGGTCGAGCTGCACCCGCACTTCCCGCAGCACGAGCTGCGCGCCCACCACGCGGAGCACGGCATCGCGACGGAGGCCTGGAGCCCGCTCGGCCAGGGCAAGGACCTGCTCACCGAGCCCGCGCTGGTGAAGATCGCCGAGAAGCACGGCCGGACGGTGGCCCAGGTGGTGCTGCGCTGGCACCTGCAGAGCGGGATCATCGCGATCCCGAAGTCGGTCACCCCGTCCCGGATCGTGGAGAACCTGGACGTCACCGGTTTCGAGCTGGACGCCGACGACCTGACCGCGATCGCGGCCCTGGAGACCGGCAAGCGCCTCGGCCCGGACCCGCAGTCCTTCGACTGGAGCTGACACCCGACATGCCGACGGCCGCCACCCCCTGCGGATGGGGTGGCGGCCGTCGGCCGTGCGGGTCCTGCCGGTGCGGCCGGAGCTGGCAAATCGTTCCTGCCAGGTCCATGGCACCTGGTGAATCGTTACAGCCGGGCCGCCTTCGCGAGCAGCGCCATCGCGGCGGCGTGCTCGTGCGGCTCCAGCGGAGCCAGCAGCAGTTCCTGCACCGCGCGCACTCCGGCGGAGGACCGGTGCAGCAGCTCCTGCCCGGCGGGCGAGAGCGAGAGCAGGTTGCGCCGCCCGTCCAGCGGGTCGCGGCGGCGGAGCACCAGACCGCGTCGGACCAGGCGGCTGACCATCTCCGCCATGGTGGCCTTGTCCAACGAGGCCAGCTCGCCGACCGTGCGCTGGTCGGCGCCCGGCTCGGCCTCCAGCGCGTCCAGCACCGCGTACTGAGGCGCCGTCAGATCGGAGCCGACCTGGTCGGACCAGAGCTTGGTGTGCACCTGCTGGCTGACCCGGATCAGATAGCCGACCGCGCGCTGGGCGTCCAGCAGCGGGCGGGCATCGGTCAGCGCGGCGACCGCCGCGGGCTCCAGCCGGGCGATCTTGGCCATCACCCGGACCAGTTCGAGCTGTTCGTCCGGGCTGAGCGGCTCGAAGAGCGTCCGCTGCACCCGGACGACTCCGCCGGTCGCCTCCCGGACCGCCTGGGCTCCGTTCTGCGAGAGGGCGAGCAGTTTGCGGCGACCGTCAGCAGGGTCGCGGCGACGTAGCACCAGGCCGCGCCGGACCAGCCGGGCAACCATTTCGGCCATCGTGGCCTTGTCGAGCGAGGCCCGTTCGCCGACGGTGCGCTGATCCGCTCCTGGTTCGAGCGCCAGCGCGAGCAGGACGGCGAACTGAGGCGCCGTCAACTCGTTGCCGACATGCTCGGACCAGAGGCGGGTGTGCACCTGCTGGGCCACGCGGATGAGGTGTCCGGGCGACTGCTGCAGCCGACCGGTCACGCGGGTCGTCGGGATCTCCCCCAGCACCATGAAATCCGTCCCGATGTCACACCCGGTGTGTGTGGGACACCCGGGCGGGGCAGTAACGGCGAGTGAGCGTCCCGCTGTGAGGGTAGGCGCGCCAGCCGTGCAGCCGGTGGCTGCTGGCGCACACTATACAAACGGTCGGCCCGTACCGGCAGGCGGGGGCCAATAGTAGATGTTTGTTCGGCGAAGTTGGCATATTTCCGCCGTATGTCGCGCTCACGTCCACTTGATCGGCACAACTGCCGCGCCTGGCCACCCTCACCCTCCGTCACCTGCGGCTCTGTCCTCTGGTCAGCATTCCTACCGGTCGGTAATCTGACCGCCGGAGCGGCCTCCCGAGCCCCTCGGGGTCAAGGTCACGGTTTCCTGTCACCCTCCTGAGAGAGACGAGTACGAACATGACCGAGCACAGCAGTTCACCTCGTGTCGCGGTGGTCACCGGCGCGGCTCGTGGTATCGGCGCGGCCACCGCGCTCCGGCTGGCCGCCGACGGTTACGCGGTGGCGGTGGTGGACCTGACCGAGAAGTCCGGTCAGGAGACCGTCGAGCTGATCACCGCGGCCGGCGGCCGGGCCCTGGCGGTCGGCGCGGACGTCTCGGACGCCGGGCAGGTGCAGGCCGCGGTGGACCGGATCGCCGCCGAGCTGGGCGCCCCGGTGGTGCTGGTCAACAACGCCGGGGTGTTGCGCGACAACCTGCTGTTCAAGATGTCCGAGTCGGACTGGGACACCGTGATGGACGTGCACCTCAAGGGCGCCTTCCTGATGACCAAGGCGTGCCAGAAGCACATGGTGGACGCCGGGTTCGGCCGGATCGTCAACCTGTCCTCCTCCTCCGCCCAGGGCAACCGCGGCCAGGCCAACTACTCCGCCGCCAAGGCCGGCCTGCAGGGCTTCACCAAGACCCTGGCGATCGAGCTCGGCAAGTTCGGCATCACCGCCAACGCGGTCGCCCCCGGCTTCATCGCCACCGAGATGACCGCCGCCACCGCGGCCCGGATCGGGATGGAGTTCGAGGCGTTCAAGGCCGCCGCCGCCACCCAGATCCCGGTCAACCGGGTGGGCACCCCGGAGGACATCGCCAACACCATCTCGTTCTTCGCGGGCGAGGCCGCCGGCTTCGTCTCCGGCCAGGTCGTCTACGTGGCCGGCGGGCCGCTCGACTGACCGGCCGCGGTCCGCTCGCGTCCACCGGCGGGCAGGCGCAGACTCGGGGTGCGGGTGCCCGCTGCGCACCCCGAGGACACGGGAGGCACGAGATGACCCAAGCGGACGACACGGATTCGCGGCCGACACCGGACCGGCTGTTGCACACCGGCGCCGAGCACCCGGTGGACCCGGAGGACCTGGTGATGGCCTCGGGTCGGACCCCCACCCCGAAGTTGCTCGACAAGGCGCGCAAACAGCTCGAAGTGGAAGGTGCGGCGGCGGTGGAGCGGCTGCTCCCCTGAGGCCCGCAGCGAACGACCGAGGAGTCAGGCCCCGTACGGCGTACGGGGCCTGACTGCTGTCCAGGTCACGACAGGGGGTGTGGTCAAGCGGGGCTCGGTGCGCTATACCTGCTCAGCAGTGCTCGTTCTTGCATGCGGAGGGGTTCTTATGCGCAGAACTTTGCAACACTGGCGAAGCCGGTCGGCTTCGCTCGGACTGGCCGCGGTGCTCTCGCTGGGCGGGGTGACGATCGCCCCCGGGCTGGCCCAGCCGGCCGCGGCGGTCAACGCCTCGGCCGGGGCGATCACCGCCTTCACCCCCGGCCCGGCCGGCGGCTACGCCATCTCGGCGGGTGCCGCCAGGGCCAGGGTCAGCTTCGTCGGCGACCAGGTGTTCCGGATCGAACTGGCGCCCACCGGCACCTTCGCCGACCCGACCGGCAGCGACATCGTGCTGCCGCAGGGCGCCCCGCCCACCACCAGCTGGCGGGACGCGGGCGACCGGTACGAGATGTCCACGGCCGCGGTCACCCTGCGGGCGTACAAGTCGGCGCTGCGGTTCGGCCTCTACCGGGCCGACGGCAGCAAAATCTGGGAGGAGACCAAGCCGCTCTCCTGGACCGACAAGGCCACCACCCAGACGCTCGGCCGGGGCGCCACCGAGCAGTACTTCGGCGCGGGCGAGCAGAACGGCTCCTTCTCACACCGTGGGAAGACCGTCGAGGTCGGCGTCGACTACAACTGGAACGAGGGCGGCCACCCGAACTCGGTCCCGTTCTACCTGTCCTCGGCCGGGTACGGCGTGTACCGCAACACCTACGCCCCCGGCAGCTACGCCTTCAACGACCCGGTGACCACCACCGAGCAGGAGGTCAGGTTCGACGCCTACTACTTCGCCGGACCGACCAGCAAGGACGTGATCGGGCAGTACACCACGCTGACCGGCAAGCCCTTCCTGCCGCCGATCTACGGCCTGGAGATGGGTGACTCGGACTGCTACCTGCACAACGCCAACCGGGGCGAGCGGCACACCCTGGACGCGTTGAAGATCGCCGACGACTACGTCGCCGACGACCTGCCGAACGGCTGGATGCTGGTCAACGACGGCTACGGCTGCGGCTACGAGAACCTGGCGCAGACCGCCCAGGGCCTCCAGCAGCGCAAGATGCAGCTCGGCCTGTGGACCGAGGACGGCCTGACCAAGCTCGCCGACCAGGTGAAGGCCGGCCAGCGGGTGGCCAAGCTGGACGTGGCCTGGGTCGGCTCCGGCTACAAGTTCGCCCTCGACGGCTGCAAGGCCGCCTACCAGGGCATCGAGGACAACAGCACCGCCCGCGGCTTCACCTGGGCGCCCGAGAGCTGGTCCGGTGCGCAGCGCTGCGGCGTGCAGTGGAGCGGCGACCAGTCCGGCAGCTGGGACTACATCAGGTGGCAGATCCCGACCTACGCGGGCGCCACCATGTCCGGCCTGGCGTACACCTCGGGTGACGTGGACGGGATCTACGGCGGCAGCGCCAAGACCTACGTCCGGGACCTGCAGTGGAAGTCCTTCCTGCCCGCCATCATGTCGATGGACGGCTGGGCGCCGAGCGACAAGCAGCCCTACCGCTACGGGGAGCCGTACACCTCGATCAACCGCAAGTACCTCAAGCTCAAGGAGTCGCTGCTCCCCTACATGTACAGCTACGCCGCCGAGGCGGCCCGGACCGGGGTCGGCGCGGTCCGGCCGCTGGCGCTGGAGTACCCGCAGGACCAGGTGGCGGCGACCGACGCGGCCAAGTACGAGTTCCTCAGCGGCCGGGACTTCCTGGTCGCGCCGGTCTACTCGGACACCACGGTGCGGGACGGCATCTACCTGCCGCAGGGGACCTGGGTGGACTACTGGTCCGGGCGGACCTACCAGGGCCCGACCACGGTGAACGGCTACAGCGCGCCGCTGGACACCCTGCCGCTGTTCGTCAGGGCCGGCGCCGTGGTGCCGATGTGGCCCGGCGTCAGCTCCTACCAGGACCGGACCGCCTCCTCGCCGCTGGCCTGGGACGTCTACCCGCAGGGGGTCAACTCCTTCTCGCTGTACGAGGACGACGGGGTGACCAAGGAGCACCGGCAGGGCCGGTCGGCGACCCAGACCGCCACGGTCACCGCGCCCGCCACCGGGGTCGGCCGGGCCACCGTGGACGTGTCGGCCAGCGTCGGCGCCTTCACCGGCAAGCAGACCACCCGGCCGTACCGGTTCAGCGTGCACAGCGTGAGCGCCCCGACCGCGGTCGCGCTCGGCGGGCGGGCCCTGCCCCGGTTCACCGACAAGGCCGCGTTCGACGCGGCGGCCGAGGGCTGGTTCTTCGACGCCGCCGACCGGGGTGGGGTGGCCCAGCTGAAGACCGCCACGCTGAGCACCGCGACCGCCTTCCAGCTCACCCTGGACGGCATCACCGCGCTCGGTGCCACCGCCGGCGGGCCGAGCTGGTCCTGGGCCGGCGACCTGCCGTTCGCCTCGCAGACCAACGGCTGGGGCCCCGCCGAGCGGGACCGCAGCAACGGCGAGCAGGGCGCGGCGGACGGCCGGACGCTGACCCTGAACGGGACCACTTTCGCCAAGGGCCTCGGCACCCACGCGGACTCCGACCTGGAGTTCGTGACCGGAGGCAATTGCACCTCGTTCAGCGCCACGGTCGGGATCGACGACGAGATCAACGGCTACGGCGACGTGACCTTCTCGGTGGTCGCCGACGGCGTCACGCTGTGGACCTCACCCACCCTGACCGGCAACTCGGCCCCGTTGCCGGTCACGGTCCCGCTCGGCAGCGCCGCCCGGGTGCACCTGAAGGTGAACACGGTCGGCACGAAAACGGGTGACCACGGGGACTGGGGGGCTGCTAAGTTCCTCTGCAGCTGATGTCTGTACAGGTTCTCTGACACCTCGTCAGACGCAGTCCGACGGCCGTTTCCGCAGGACCCCCACCCTGCGGAAGCGGCCGTCCTGCCGTTCCCGGCGCCCGGGCGGCGCCCGCCGGGCCGGTAGAGTCCGGTCGGTGCGCGCACCGACCCGACCCCGTCCGATGAGCCGTGGGCACGCGCTGTCGGTCGGCGCGGTCGGGCTGGTGTACCTGCTGGTGGTCCTGGCGGTCCTGTTCGACAGCCCGCTGGTGCAGCTGGACTGGACGCTCCGCCGGCTCCGCCCGGACCAGCGCTGGCCCGGGCTGCGGCCGCTGCTGGACGTCTGGATCGTGGTGGGGCAGCGCGGCCCGTCGGCGATCGCGGCCTGCGCCTGGCTCGGCTGGCGCTGCCACCGGCTGCGGACGGTGCGGCCGCTGCTGCTGCTGGGGACCGCCCTGCTGCTGCTCAACACCACGGTGGGCGCGGTGAAGATCCTCACCGGCCGACTCGGCCCGCACCACGCCCGGTACCCGGGCTCCCCCGAACTCTTCCTCGGCGGCACCGCCTTCCCGTCGGGGCACACCGCCAACGCCGTGGTCACCTGGGGTGCGCTGGCCTACCTGGCGGTCCGCTGGCGGCGGACCGGGGTGCTGCTCGGCGCGGCCACCGCGGTCACCGTCGGGCTGACCACGGTCTACCTGGGCACCCACTGGGTGTCGGACGTGCTCGCGGGCTGGGCGGCCGGTGCGCTGGTGTTGCTCGCGCTGCCGCTGGCCGAGCCGCTGGTCACCGCGGCCGACCGGCGGATCACCGCGCTCCGGCGGCCGGTCAGCCCTGCCAGCAGCGCTCGACCCGCCCGTCCCGGACGGCCAGGTTCAGCCGGTCCTCGCGGTACTCCATGGTGATCATCGCCTCCGGCGCCAGCACCCGGACCACCCGCCACCCGCGCTCGGCGGCCAGCCGCTCGGCCTCGGCCCCGGTCAGGCCGACGTACTCCTGCTCGTCCACTCCTGTTACCCCCTCGGTTCTCCGGGCATACCGTGGATGGTAGGGCCTGGAGGTGACCCGGCGATGCGTCCGACCAAGACACCTCGTACCTGGCAGAGCGGCACCGAGCCGATGACGGCGCGCAGCGACCTGAAGCTCCGCTTCCTGCTCTCGGTGCTCTTCACCCCGCTGTTCGCGCTCGGCACGGCCGGCTTCGGGTACTGGGCCGCGGTGGCCGACCCCGGCAGCTCGCCGAGCCCGGCCACCCTGACCGCCTTCGCCGTCGGCTGCGGTCTGCTGACCCTGTTCGCCCTGGTGGACCTGCTGGTGGTGGTGCGCCGACGGCGGACCGAGCTGTGAGTCAGCCGTTCACCCGTTGCGGCACGCCCAGCGGGTTGGCGTCGTGCAGCTCCGGCGGCAGCAGCTCCTCCGGGGTGTTCTGGTAGCTGACCGGCCGCAGCCAGCGCTCCACGGCGGTGGCGCCGACCGAGGTCGAGGTGCTGGTGCTGGCGGGGTAGGGGCCGCCGTGGTGCATGGCGGGGGTGACCGCGACACCGGTCGGCCAGCCGTCCACCACCAGGCGGCCGGCCAGCGGACGCAGCCGGTCCAGCAGGGCGGCCGCCTCGGGGCCGCGCTCGTCCGCCGCCAGCTGCACGGTGGCGGTCAGATTGCCGCTCAACTTGGCGAGGACGCCTTCGAGTTCGGCCGGGTCGGCATAGCGGACCAGCACCGTGACCGGGCCGAAGCACTCCTCCAGCAGCTCCTCGGTGAGGTCCGCCGCCGCGACCGCGAGCACACCGGGGGCGACCGCGAGCGGAGCGGAGTCGGCCGGCCCGGCGGCCAGCAGGGTCTGTACGCCCGGCTGGGCGGCCCGGTGTCGGACGCCCGTCAGGAACGCCTCCCGCATCCGGGGGTCGAGCAGCGGCCCGCCACCGGTCTTGGCGGCGGCCGCCACCACCTCCTGCTCCAGCTCGGCCGACCCGGCCGGGATCAGCACCAGCCCGGGCTTGACGCAGAACTGCCCGGAGCCCAGCGTGAACGAGGCCGCCAGGCCGCCGCCGATCTCGGCGGCCCGGGTGGCGGCGGCCCGCTCGGTCACCACCACCGGGTTGAGCGAGCCGAGTTCGCCGTGGAACGGGATCGGCCGGGGCCGGGCGGCCGCCACGTCGTGCAGCGCCCGCCCACCGCGCACCGAGCCGGTGAAGCCGACCGCCGCCACCAGCGGGTGCCGGACCAGCTCAGGGCCCGCCTCGAAGCCGTGCAACAGACCGAGCAGTCCGGCCGGCAGGCCGAGCCCGACCGCCGCCTCCCGGATCAGCCGGGCGGACAGCTCGCTGGTGGCCGGGTGGTCGGGGTGCGCCTTGACCACCACCGGGCAGCCTGCCGCCAGCGCGCTCGCGGTGTCGCCGCCGGGGACGCTGAAGGCGAGCGGGAAGTTGCTCGCGGCGAACACCGCGACCACCCCCAGCGGGACCTTCATCCGGCGCAGGTCGGGCCGGCCGAGCCCCGGATCGGCGTGGTCGATCGCCACGTCCAGGAAGCCGCCCTGCTGGACCTGGTCCGCGAAGGTGCGCAACTGGTAGGTGGTGCGGACGAGTTCACCGCTCAGCCGGTGCACCCCGAGCGCGGTCTCGGCATCGGCCGCCGCGATCACCTCGACGGCCGCGTCGGTCAGCCGGTCGGCCACCGCGCGCAACAGCGCGGCCCGGACCGCCCGGTCGGCCAGCGCGGGGGCGGCGGCCGCGGCGGCGCGCACCGCCAGGTCGACCTGCTCGGGGCCGGACTCGACCGCCACCTGCGGGCCGGGCTCGCCGGTCCTGGGGTCGGCGGTGTGGACGGGGCGACGGGGATCTGACAGCACTGCGCGGGCCTCCTCGGCCGGGCCACCGGTCGGGCGGCGCCCGCCGGAGCTGCGGCGCCCGGCCTCCCACGGCCCGGATCTGTTCAGTAGGCTGAACACCGTTCGGACGGTTGAACCTCGCGGAACGCTACGCCGCACGGCAGAAGGGGTCAAGCGCCCATGGACCCGACGCCCAACTCCGGCCCCGGCAACGGCTCCCAGGTCAAGTCGGCGGTCCGCACCGTCGCCCTGCTGGAGCACTTCGCCAGCCACCCGGGCCTGCACACCCTGGCCGAGCTGCAGGAGCGGACGGGCTACCCGAAGAGCAGCCTGTACATGCTGCTGCGGACCCTGGTCGAGCTCGGCTGGGTGGAGACCGACGGCACCGGCACCCGGTACGGGATCGGGGTGCGGGCGCTGCTGGTGGGCAGCTCGTACGTCGACGGCGACGAGGTGGTGGCGCTGGCCCGCCCCGCCCTGGACCGGCTGGCCGAGGACACCGGGGAGACCGTCCACCTGGCCCGGCTGGACGGCACCAGCGTGGTCTACCTGGCGACCCGTCAGTCCCGGCACAGCCTGCGGCCGTTCATCCGGATCGGCCGGCGGCTGCCCGCGTACTGCACCTCGCACGGCAAGGCGCTGCTGGCCACCCACCCGGACGAGCGGATCAGGCAGCTGCTGCCCGCCGAGCTGGCCCCGGTCACCGAGCACACCCACACCGACCGGGAGCTCCTGATCGCCGAGCTGCACGAGGTCCGCGAACGCGGATACGCGGTGGACCGCGAGGAGAACACCGTCGGGCTGCGCTGCTTCGGCCTCGCACTGCCCTACCGGACCCCGGCCCGGGACGCGGTGAGCGTCTCGGTGCCGGTGGCCCGGCTGACGCCGGGTCGGGAGGAGCAGATCCGGGAGGCCCTGCTCGACGCCGGGCACCGGCTGACGCTGGCCACCCGGCACCTCTGACGGACCGTGGGCGGGCGCGTCGCCGGGCACCCGCCCACGGCTCACGTCACGCCTTGACCACCGCCTGCTTCACCAGGGTGCGGCCGAAGTCCCACATCAGCCCGCTGCCCCGGTGCGCGTCGTCCATCACCTCGGTGAAGGCGTCGACGAACCGGTCCACGTCCTGCTCGGTGAGGACCAGCGGCGGGATCAGCTTGATCACCTCCAGGTGGTCGCCGGAGACCTGGGTCAGGATGCGGTGCCGCTGGAGCAGCGGCACCACCACCATCTGGGCGAACAGGCCCTTGCGGGCCGCCTGGAGGGCGGTCCAGCCGGTGCGCAGCTTGAGCGACTTCGGTCGGCCGAACTCGATGCCGATCATCAGGCCGCGCCCGCGCACCTCGGCCAGCAGCTCGTACTTCTCCACCAGGGCGGCCAGCCGGGACCGGAACAACTCCCCCACCCGGTGCGCGTTCTCGACCACCTTCTCCTCGCGCAGCACGTGCAGCGTGGCCAGCCCGGCCGCCATCGCCTGGGCGTTGGAGCCGAAGCTGGCGGAGTGCACCAGCACCCGGTCCATCGAGGAGTACACCTTCTCGAAGATCCAGCCCTTGCCGAGGGTGGCCCCGACCGGGACGTACCCGCCGGAGAGCGCCTTCGCCGCGCAGACCAGGTCGGGCCGGACGCCCTCCTCCTGCTGGTAGGCGAAGAACGAACCGGTCCGGCCGATACCGGTCTGCACCTCGTCGCAGATCAGCAGCGCCTTGTGCTCGTGCAGCAGTTGCTGCGCTGCCAGCAGCCAGCCCGGCGGCGGGGCGTGCACGCCCTTGCCCTGGATCGGCTCCACGATCAGGGCCGCCACGTCGCCCTTCCGCAGCTCCCTGGCCAGCGCACCGAGGTCACCGAGCGGGACCGCGGTGTCCGGCAGCAGCGGGTCGAAGCCCTTCCGGAAGCCGTTCTCGCCGTTCACCGAGAGCGCGCCGGTGGTCAGGCCGTGGAAGGCGTGGTCGCAGTACAGCACCCGCTTGCGCCCGGTGGCGTACCGGGCGAACTTCAGCGCCGTCTCGACCGCCTCGGTACCGCTGTTGCCGAAGAAGACCCGGTCCAACCCCGGTGTGTACGACAGCAGTTGCTCGGCGAGCAGGCCGGGTAGCGGGGCGCAGTCGAACCGGGTCAGGTCCGGCAGCCCGAGATCCAGCACCTGGTGCAGGGCGTCCCGGACCACCGGGTGGTGCCGCCCCAGCGCGAAGATGCCGAACCCGGCCAGCATGTCCAGGTAGTCGTTACCCTCGGCGTCGAAGAAGTGGGCCCCCTCCGCGCGCTCGTAGAACTTGTCGAACCCGATGGTGTGCAGCATCCGGGCCAGCTGCGGGTTCAGGTACTTGGCCTGCAACTCGTAGCGCTCGGCGCCGCGTTCGGCGAGCAGTGCGGAGAGGTCGAGACGGTCAGCCGGCATGGTGCTGGTTCGCTCCTCGGGTCGGTAGCAGGTGCTTGGCGAAGACGGCGGTCTGGGCGGCCACACCGGTGCCGGTGAGGCCGATCTCCTCCATCAGCTCTCCCCGGCCGGCGTGGTCGAGGAACTCCTGCGGGATGCCGAGATCGCGCAGCGGCACGTCCACTCCGGCGTCCCGCATCGCCTGGGCGATCGCCGAACCGACGCCGCCGGCCCGGCCGTTGTCCTCGACGGTGACCACCAGGCGGTGGGCGGCGGCCAGTTCGGGCAGGGCGGGGTCGACCGGCTTGACCCAGCGCGGGTCGACCACGGTGCAGCTGAACCCCTCGGCGAGCAGCAGGGCGGCGGCGTCCAGGCAGGCGGGGGCCATCGCGCCGACCGCGACCAGCAGGATCTCCGGGGTCGGGCCGGTCCGCTGCAGCACGTCCACGCCGCCGATCCGCTCCAGCGCGGGGACGGCGGGGCCCAGGTCGCCCTTGGGGAACCGGACCACGGTCGGGCCGTCGGCGACCTCCACCGCCTCCCGGAGCTGGGCGCGGAGCTGGTCGGCGTCGCGCGGGGCGGCCAGCCGCAGGCCGGGCACCACCTGGAGGATCGACATGTCCCACATGCCGTTGTGCGAGGCGCCGTCGTTGCCGGTGACGCCCGCGCGGTCGAGCACGAAGGTGACGCCCAGCCTGTGCAGCGCGACGTCCATCAGGACCTGGTCGAAGGCCCGGTTGAGGAAGGTCGCGTAGACCGCCACCACCGGGTGCAGCCCGCCGGTGGCCAGGCCGGCCGCGCTGGCCACCGCGTGCTGCTCGGCGATGCCGACGTCGAAGGTCCGCTCGGGGTACGCGGCGGCGAACTCGGCGAGGCCGACCGGCTGGAGCATCGCGGCGGTGATCGCCACCAGGTCGGGCCGCTCGGCGCCCAGGGCCCGCAGCTCACCGCCGAACACCGAGGTCCAGGACACCCCGGCGGAGGGCGAGACCGGCAGGCAGGTGTACGGGTCCATCGCGCCGACCGCGTGGAACCGGTCCGCCTCGTCCTGCTCGGCCGGCCGGTAGCCGCGGCCCTTGACGGTCAGGCAGTGCACGATCACCGGGCCGCCGAAACCCCGGGCCTGCCGGAGCGCCTGCTCCATCGCGCCGAGGTCGTGGCCGTCGATCGGGCCGAGGTACTTGAGGCCGAGGTCCTCGAACATGCCCTGCGGGGTGAACGCGTCCTTGAAGCCCTTCTTCGCCCCGTGCAGCGCGTCGAACAGCGGCTGGCCGACCAGCGGGGTGCGCTGCAGCGCCTCCTTGCCGAGCGCCAGGAAGCGTTCGTAGCCCTGGGTGGTGCGCAGGGTGGCGAGGTGGTGGGCCAGGCCGCCGATGGTTCTCGCGTAGGAGCGCTCGTTGTCGTTCACCACGATCACCAGCGGGCGGTCGCTCGCCTCGGCGATGTTGTTCAGCGCCTCCCAGGCCATCCCGCCGGTGAGCGCCCCGTCGCCGATCACCGCGACGGTGTGCCGGCCGGGGGTGCCGAGCAGCTGGTGCGCCTTGGCCAGGCCGTCGGCGTAGCCCAGGGCGGTGGAGGCGTGCGAGTTCTCGATCACGTCGTGCTCGGACTCGGCGCGGGACGGGTAGCCGGACAGGCCGCCCTGCATCCGCAGCCGGGAGAAGTCCTGACGGCCCGTGAGCAGCTTGTGCACGTAGCTCTGGTGCCCGGTGTCCCAGAGGATCCGGTCGTACGGGGAGTCGAAGACCCGGTGCAGCGCGATGGTCAGCTCGACCACCCCGAGGTTGGGGCCGAGGTGGCCACCGGTCCGGGTCACCGCGTCCACCAGGAACTCGCGGATCTCGTCGGCCAGCTGCCCGAGCTCGGCCGGCGAGAGGCGGCGGAGATCGGCGGGCCCCTGGACGGTGGACAGAAGTGACATGGCTTCACCTCGTGGCTCGGGTCTGGATGATGACGGTCTGTACCAGCCTGCGGTCATCACCGGTGGCGCGCCTGTTGTGGGGCCCGCCGGAGCGGGCCCCACGGGGGTCAGGACCTGCTGCCGAGGGTCTCCTTGGCGGCCCGGATGGTCTCCTTGAGCGAGCCCATGGTGGCCAGTACGGCGGTTGGTTCGTACCCGCAGTGCGCCATGCAGTTCTCGCAGCGCGGGTCCTTGCCGCGGCCGTACTTGGCCCAGTCGGTCTTCTCGATCAGCTCCCGGTAGGTCGGCACGTAGCCGTCCGACATCAGGTAGCAGGGGCGCTGCCAGCCGAACAGCGAGTAGTTCGGGATGCCCCAGGCGGTGCACTCGAAGTCCACCTTGCCCTCCAGGAAGTCCAGGAAGAGCGGGCTGTGGTTGAGGCGCCAGCGGCGCCGGTTGCCACCGGCGAAGGTCTTCCGGAACAGCTCCCTGGTCTGCTCGACGCCGAGGAAGTGCTCCTGGTCCGGGGCCTTCTCGTAGGCGAACGCCGGGGAGATCATCATCTCGTCGACGTGCAGCTCGTCGTTCAGGTAGTCGAGCACCTCGATGATGGTCTGCGGGGTGTCGGTGTTGAAGAAGGTCGAGTTGGTGGTGACCCGGAAGCCCTGCCGCTTGGCCTCCTTGATCGCCGCCACCGCCTCGTCGAAGGTGCCCTCCTTGGCCACCGAGGCGTCGTGCCGCTCGCGCAGCCCGTCGATGTGCACGGTGAAGGTGAGGTACGGCGAGGGGGTGAACTTCTCCAGCTTCTTGCGCAGCAGCAGCGCGTTGGTGCAGAGGAAGACGTACTTGCGGCGGGCCACCAGCTGGCGGACGATCTCGTCGATCTGCGGGTGCATCAGCGGTTCGCCGCCCGCGATCGACACCATCGGGGCACCGGACTCCAGGACCGCGCCGACCGCCTGGGCGACCGGCATCCGCTGCTTGAGCACCCCGGCCGGGTGCTGGATCTTCCCGCAGCCCTCACAGGCGAGGTTGCAGGCGAACAGCGGCTCGAGCTCCACGATCAGCGGGAACTTGTCCCGCCGCTTGATCAGTTTCTGCTGCATGAGATAGGTGCTGACCCGCACGGTCTGGCGCAGCGGCATTGCCATGACTAGCTCGCCTCCTGAGGGAGCGTCGAGGACTGTGGAGCATGGATCGGGTCGGTGACGGCCTGTCGGTACCAGGCGGTGAGCGCCGGGACGGCGTCCCGCAGGGTGCGCCAGGCGTGCAGTCCGGCCGGCAGGGTGCCGGGGCGGAGCAGTTCGCGGGTGGGGGTGTCGACCACCACCCGCAGCACGGCGGTGGGGAGGGCGGGCCGCAGCCTGGTCCGGGCCGCCAGGACGGCGGCTGCCTCCATGTCGACGGCCAGCGCACCGGTGGCGTACAGGGCGCGGCGCTCCGCACCCCGCACCACGCGGTCGGCGGTGTGGTGCGTGCCGATGTGGACGGTCAGGCCCCGGGCGACCAGTTCGGCGGCCATCGCCTCGGCGGAGGTCAGTGGCCACTCCTCGCCCTCGCCGCTGCGGACGGCGTCGGCCACGATGACGTCGCCGGGCTGGACGCCCGGCCCCACCGCCGCACCGAAGCCGGCCACCACCAGCGCCCCGTAGCCGTCCCGGGAGAGCAGGTTGCCGACCACCCGCCGGGCCCTGACCCGCCCGACCCCGGTCCGGACCAGCACGGGGGGCGCGGCCCAGTCGCCCCCGCGCAGCGCCCAGACCTCGGGGCCGAGCGCGCAGACCACCAGCAGGGGAGCGGCCGCGCCTGCGGCGGGCTCGGGGGTACGGAAGGAGAGTTCGCCTGCGGCGGGCTTCCGGGGGTCGACAGCGGCCATGCCTTCGGTGGGCTGCTTCGACGCGACGGGCCCTTCGTCCACGGGGTGTTCCGATGAGCCGGAACGTGACCCGCCCGCGGCGGGCTCCGGCCCCTGGCCGTGCGGAGCTGCGGTCACTTGCGGCCTCCGGTCAGCGGGCTGCCGTGCAGGTAGCGGCCGAGGGCGGTGACCGGGAAGACCAGGCGGTACAGGTGGTAGTTGATCGAGAAGTCCCACGGGAAGCCCGTCCCGGTGAACTGCGGCTCGTCCCAGCTGCCGCTGGGCAGCTGGGTGCGGCAGAGCCACCGTACGCCGCGCTCGACCGCCTCGCCGCCCGCCCCGTCCGGGCCCTCGCCCGCCGCCAGCAGGGCCATCAGGGCCCAGGCGGTCTGCGAGGCGGTGGAGTCGCCGCGCCCGGACCACCGCTCCGGGTCCTCGTACGAGCGCATGTCCTCGCCCCAGCCGCCGTCCGGGTTCTGCCGGTCCTCCAGCCAGCTGACGGCGCGTCGGATCGCCGGGTGCCCGGTCGGCAGGCCGGCGGCGACCAGGGCGGGCAGCACCGAGCCGGTGCCGTAGATGTAGTTGGTGCCCCAGCGGCCGAACCAGGAGCCGTCCGCCTCCTGGTTCTTCAGCAGCCAGTCGACCCCGCGCCTGGTCCGCCGGTCGTCGGCCCGGCCGGTCTCCGCGAGCATCTCCACCACGTGCGCGGTGACGTCGGCCGACGGCGGGTCGACCACCTCGCCGAAGTCGCAGAACGGCAGCTTGTTCGGCAGCGTGCTGGTGTTGTCGACGTCGAAGGCGCCCCAGGCGCCGTTCTTGGACTGCATGCCGAGGTTCCACTCGACGCCGCGCTCGACCGCGCCCGCGAGCTTCTCCCGGTCCGGGTGGTCGACCCGCTGGAGCGCGAGCACCACCTCGGCGGTGTCGTCGATGTCGGGGTAGTTGTCGTTCTCGAACTCGAACGCCCAGCCGCCGGGCGCCAGCCGGGGCCGCTGGACGGACCAGTCACCGGGCCTGGTGATCTCCTCGGCGAGCATCCAGTCCACCGCCGAGACCAGCGCGGGGTGGTCGGCGGGCAGGCCCGCGTCGCGCAGCGCGATGGTGGCCAGGCAGGTGTCCCAGACCGGGGACTGACAGGCCTCCAGCCAGCGCGCGCCGTCCTCGGTGTGCACGGTGAAGCGGTCGAAGGCGGCCAGCCCGGCCCGCATCACCGGGTGGTCGAGGTCGTAACCGAGCAGGTGCAGGGCGATCAGCGAGTAGACCGCGGGGGGCTGGATGCCGCCCCAGCAGCCGTCCGCCTCCTGGCGTTCGACGATCCACCGGCCTGCCTGGGCGAGCGCCACCCGGCGGAGCGGTTTGACCGCGTGCCGGTGGTAGGCGTGCAGGGCCAGGTCGAGCCGCTCGAAGACGCCGTCCCAGCCGTTCAGCGGCGGCAGCGGGCGGGCCGGGTACGGGTCCGCCGGGTCGGTGTGCAGCTCGTCCAGGTCGAACGGCGCGGGGCGGACCGGGCGGTGGGCCGAGACCACGGTGAGCGGGACGATGGTCTGCCGGGCCCAGCAGCCGAAGGCGTAGATGTTCAGCGGCACCCAGCGCGGCAGGAAGATGATCTCCGGCGGCATCTCCGGCAGCCGGTCCCAGGGCCACCAGCCGAACAGCGCCAGCCAGATCCGGGTGAACACCCGGCTGGCCGCGATGCCGCCCGCCGCCCGGACGTGCCGGGCCGCCGCCTGCATGTGCGGGGCGGCCGGGTCGTCGCCCGCGAGCTTGAGCGCGACGTACGCCTCGACCGTGGTGGAGAGCTCGGCGGGGCCGCCGTAGAAGGTGGACCAGGTGCCGTCCTCGCGCTGCTGGGAGCGGATCCAGACGGCGGTGGCCTCGGTGTGCTCGGCCGTCCTGATGCCGAGGAACTGACGCAGTAACAAGTCCTCGGCGTCCATGGTGACGTTGGTCTCCAGGTCGCCCTTCCACCAGCCGTCCGGGCTCTGGCGTGACAACAGCTCGGCGGTGGCGCGGGCCAGCGCCTCCGTCGCAGTGGGATCGTCGGACGGTACTACCACCACCGGTCCGTCGGGTTCCCACCGTCTCGACCCGAGCGGCACCGCTGCCGCCTGGGCCACCGTCACCTGACGGCCGTTCAGCCGTTCGGGCACCGGCGGGCGTTCGCCCACCGCGGCCGGCTCGGGATCGTACTCAGGGTCGAGCCGGCCGTCCGCGGTTGCTGTCACCTCAACGTCACCTCTCTCGTACCACCACGAATTCGGCGAGTGCGACGAAGCGCTGGCGCACCTCGTCGGCCATCGGCACCTCGTCCAGAGCGGCGAGGGCGGTCTTGTGCTGGCGGCGGGCCTCGTCCTGGGTCCAGGACCGGCCGCCGGCCTGCTCGATCAGCGCGGCGCGGGCGGCGAGCTGCTGCTCGCTCTCCTCGCCCCGGCCGGCCGGGTCGGCCAGCTCGGCGGCCAGCCGACGGGAGGCCGGGCCGCCCTCGGCCAGCGCGGCGGCCACCGGCAGCGACTTCTTGCGCTGCCGCAGGTCGCCCCAGTGCGGCTTGCCGGTCACCTCGGTGGCGCCCCAGATGCCGAGCAGGTCGTCGACGGCCTGGAAGGCCAGGCCGAGGTGGTGGCCGTAGCGCTGGAGCGCGTCGGAGGTGCGGTCGTCCGCCCCGGCCAGCACCGCGCCGATCGCGGCGGCGGCGGCCAGCAGGGCGCCGGTCTTGCCGCCCTCCATCTCCAGGCACTCCTCGACCGTGACCAGGTCGCGGTGCTCGAACGAGAGGTCCTGGGCCTGACCGTCGATCAGCTTGCGGGTCGCGGTGGTGATCAACCGGACGGCGCGGGCCGCGTCGACGGCGGAGGCGCCACCGGTCAGCCCGGCGTCGAGCAGCACCTCGGTACCCAGGGCGGCCAGGCCGTCGCCGACCAGGATCGCCTGGGCCGGGCCGAAGACCGTCCAGGCCGTGGCCCGGTGCCGACGCGTCTCGTCACCGTCCATCAGATCATCATGGAGGAGCGAGAAGTTGTGCACCAGTTCTACCGAGACCCCGCCGGGCACGCCCACCGAGGCGGGCGCGCCGACCGCCTCGGCCGACAGCAGCGCCAGGGCGGGACGGACGGCCTTGCCGCCGTCCCCCGCCGTCGGCGTGCCGTCCCGGTCGATCCAGCCGAAGTGGTACGCGGCCACCGTGTCCATCGGCGCGGCCAGCCGGGCCACCGCCGCCCGGAGCGGCGGGGTGCAGAGCGTCCGGCCGCGGGCCAGCAGCTCCGGCACCGAGAGCGCGTCCGGCACAGGTGCCTCCTGGACGGAGGCGGCGGCTCCGGTGCGATGCTCCACGTACGTTCCCTCTCCGTGCTGGGGTGATGAGGCCGCGGCGGGCGGCCCGTCTGATGCGCTGTCGGTTCTGGCGGGGGCCGAGGTCATCGGGGCCACCGTCCGTCGCCCCGGTCCACCGGGCGGCGGCCGGCCCCGAGGGCGGCGTCGGCGGCCGCGTGGCCGCTGCGCACGGCGCTCTCCATGGTCGCGGGCCAGCCGGTGGCGGTCCACGAACCGGCCAGCAGCAGGCCGGGCAGGTGCGTCCGGGCGGCCGGGCGGAGCGGGGCGGTGCCGGGGGCGGGCGCGAAGGTCGCGGTCCGCTCCCGGGTGACGAAGAAGTCCAGCACCTCGGCGCCCCGGGCGGCCGGCAGCAGCCGCTCCAGCTCGGGCAGGTAACGCGCCCTCAGCTCGGCCACCGGCAGCTCGATCTCGTCCTGCACGGCGGACTGCGACAGCGCCAGGTACTGCGCGCCGGGCACCGCCAGGCCGGAATGCGGGGTGCGGTCGAAGACCCACTGCACCGGCGAGCCGAGCGCGGCGAAGAACGGCCGGCGCAGCAGCTTGCGGTCGTAGACCACGTGCACGTTCAGGATCGGCGCGTGGCCGAGCTCGGCCAGCCGCTCCTGCCGGTCGATCGCCCCGGCCGGCAGCAGCGCGGCGGCGGACTCCTGGGCCCCGGCCAGCACCACGGTGTCGGCGGTCAGCAGCTCGTCGCCGTCCAGCCGGACGGCGTGCTGCTCGGCGCTCTTCAGCTCCACCGCGCGGGCCCGCAGCAGCACCCGCACCCCGGCCCGCTCCAGCTCGGCGCGGGCCGCGTCGTGGTGGATCGCGCCGAGCGGGACGTTGGCCATCCCGATGTCGGAGGCACCGGGCTCGGAGAGCAGACCGGTCTTGAAGACCATCGCGGCCAGCGCCAGCGAGGTCTGGTCGGCGGTGGCGTTCAGGGTGGCCACCCCGACCAGGTCCCACATCGCGGCCAGGGTGGCCGCGTTCTGGCCCTGGCGGCGCAGCCAGTCGCCGAACGAGATCTCGTCCAGCGCCGGGTCGTCCAGGTCCAGCAGCTTGAGCGCCAGCGCGGCCCGGACCACCCGGAGCCGGTCGACGGCGGACAGGTGCGGGTAGGTCGCCAGGCTGCCGGCCAGGTGCAGCGGGACGGGCAGCCCGGCCCGGCGCAGCCGGCCCAGGGTGCGCCGACCGTCGGCCGAGACGCCCAGCACCGGGACGTCCAGCCGGGGTTGCAGATCCACCAGACGGCCCGCGCCCAACCGGTCGATCAGACCCCGGTACGCGGTGCAGCAGCGGAGGAAGACGTGCTGGCCGTTGTCGACCGTCAGCTCCCCGCGCTTGAACGAGAAGGCCAGCCCGCCGAGCCGGGGGCGGGACTCCACCAGGGTGACCCGGTGGTCCGCCTCGGCCAGCCGCAGCGCGGCCGTGATCCCGGCCAGGCCACCGCCGACCACCACCGCGGCGGGGCGCTTCGAGTCGTGCCGTACCGTCATCTGCCCCTCCCCCTGATGTGATGGTCCGTGCGGTCACCGGGGAACGGCGAACCGGCACCCGGTGATTCCGCGCTGACACAGCGTGACATAAACGCCGAGAGAATCAAGAACGCCCTCCGGCGAGCCCGGAGAGAGCCACGTACGCCTTCTCCCAGCCCGGCAGCGAGACCCGGCCCTGCAGCACCGACTCCGGCTCGGCCGCGATCCGGCCGAGCAGCCGGTGGTAGATCCCGGCCATCGCGGCGGTGCAGGCGCGGCTCCGGCGGTCCAGCAGCGGCAGCAGCCGCAGGCCGTCCGCGAACGCCTCCTGGGCACGCTCGGCCTGGAAGGCGACCAGCCCGGAGAAGTCCGCCCCGACCGGCGGCCGGTCCAGTGCGAACCCCTGTTCGCAGCCGAATCGCACCAGGTCCTCGGCGGGGAGGTAGACCCGGCCGTTCAGCGCGTCCTCGCGCAGGTCGCGCAGGATGTTGGTGAGCTGCAGGGCCAGTCCGAGGGTGTCCGCGTACTCGGCGCCGAGCTTCGGGTTCTCGCAGCCGTACACCCCGAGCGAGAGCCGGCCGATGGATCCGGCCACGCAGCGGCAGTAGACCTTGAGGTCCTCGAAGGTCCGGTACTCGACCTCCTTGAGGTCCATCTCGACGCCGTCGATCAGCTCGTCGAAACCGCCCAGGTCGATCGGGAAACGCCGGGCGGTGTCCGCCAGCGCGACCTTGATCGGGTCGGTGTCCTCCTCACTGACCGTGCCGAGCCGGACCTCGTCCAGCAGCTCGCGGGTCTGCCGGAGCAGCTCGCCCTTCCGGTCGGCGGACAGCTCGCCGTCGCCGATGTCGTCCACCCGGCGGGCCAGGGCGTAGAGCGCGGACATGCCGAGCCGCTTGGGCTCGGGCAGCAGCCGGATGCCGTAGCTGAAGTTCCGGGCCTGCAGGGCGGTGACCGCCTCGCAGTACCGGTAGGCCGCCATGACCGGGGCCGAGGCCAGTGGTGATGCCGCCACGCGGGCGTTCACCTTCCCTTCGCGAAGATTGCCGCCGCCTTCACCGCGAGGCGGCGCTTGTCCGGCTTCGCCTGCACGGCGAGCACGTCGTACCCGGCGGCCTCGATGGCCGACAGGGCCGCGTACCCGCCCGCGGTGAATCCCGCGAGCAGCAGACGGAGCCTTCCCCGAACCGTACCCACCAGCGGGGCACCGTGGTCGAGCAGGGTGCGTGCCCGGTCCGCCTCGAAGGCGATCAGCTCCCGGACCCGGGCGTCGGCGCTGGGTGCGGCCAGGTCGGCCTCGGTCACGCCGAAGCGCTCCAGGTCCTCGGTGGGGAGGTAGATCCGGCCCCGGGCCAGGTCCTCGGCCACGTCCTGGAGGTGCTCGACGATCTGCAGCGCGGTGCAGACCGCGTCCGAGTAGGCGATCCGCTCCGGGGTGCCGTGGCCGGCCACCGCCAGCACCAGCCGGCCGACCGGGTCGGCGGAGAGCGTGCAGTAGTCCAGCAGGTCCTGGTAGGTCGGGTAGCGGGTGGCGGTCTGGTCCACCCGGTTGGCCTCGATCAGCCGGCGGAACGGCTCCGGCGTGACCGGGTGACGGTCGATCAGCGGGACCAGGGCCCGCATCAGCGGGTGCCGGGGGCTGTCGGCCTTCGGGTCCAGCGCGGCACCGAAGGCCCGGTCGAGGTCCGCCTCCAGACCGTCCAGCAGCGCGAGCCGGAAGCCCTGCTCCGCCGGCGCGCCGGCCACTCCCAGCAGCGCGGCCACCTGCTCCGGCTCGGCCAGGTCACCGTCCCCGGCGTCGTCCACCAACCGGGCGAACCCGTAGATCGCCATCAGGTCGGCCCGCCAGGCCGCCGGCAGGAACCCGGGGGCGACCGGGAAGTTCTCCAGGTCCGCCTTGCCGAGCGTGCCACCGTCCGTCGGACTGTCAGATTGCCTTGAAGTCACCACTGCCGTCACTCCCCCGTTCTACACCGCACTCGGGCACCCGGCCCACCCGGACACGGCCAAGGGGCCGGTTCCGGGTTCGCCCCGGGCACCGGCCCCCGCCGTTCGGCCCACCACTTCGTAGCCTCAGTGGTTGAACTTCTCGTACTCCTTCATGACGTCGTCGGTCGAGCCGTCCATCACCAGCTCGCCCTTCTCGATCCAGATGGTCCGCTCGCAGGTGTCCCGGATCGAGTTGTTGTTGTGGCTCACCAGGAAGACCGTGCCGGCCTCCTTGCGCAGCTCACGGATCCGGTCCTCGGAGCGGCGCTGGAACTTCTGGTCGCCGGTGGCCAGGGCCTCGTCGATCAGCAGCACGTCGTGGGTCTTGGCCGCCGCGATCGAGAACCGCAGGCGGGCGGCCATGCCCGAGGAGTAGGTGCGCATCGGGAGCGAGATGAAGTCGCCCTTCTCGTTGATCCCCGAGAAGTCCACGATGTCCTGGTAGCGGCTCTTCACCTCGGCCGGGGACATGCCCATCGCCAGGCAGCCCAGGATGACGTTGCGGTCACCGGTCAGGTCGTTCATCAGCGCGGCGTTCACGCCCAGCAGCGAGGGCTGGCCGTTGGTGTAGATGGCGCCGCGCTCGGTCGGCAGCAGACCGGCGATGGCCGCCAGCATGGTCGACTTGCCGGAGCCGTTCGAGCCGATCAGGCCGACCGCCTCGCCCCGGTACGAGGTGAAGCTGATCCCCCGGACGGCGTGCACCTCGCGGATCGCGGGCGAGCGCTTCTTGGAGATGATCCGGCTGAGCGCCGAGGTGGCGCTGCCCCTTCCGGAGCCGGCCCCGTGCACCTTGTAGACGATGTGCACGTCGTCCACGACCACGGTGGGGACGCGGGCGTCCTGGGCGTTCGTCATGGCGGCCTCTCGGGTCTCGGTGGTAGCGGTGTCAGCCACGGCCGTACTCCTCCTCTGCCTTCCAGAAGAAGATGAAGCCGGCCACACCGGCGACCAGGGCCCAGGCCAACGCGATCAGCCAGACGTGGTCCGGCAGCGCGTGCTTGTTGTACTCGTTCGGCATGAAGGCGTACCGGATCAGGTCCATGTAGATCGAGGCCGGGTTCATCCGGAACAGCACCCGGAAAACCGCGGGGAACTTGTCCACCGCGCCCTGCACGCTGTACATCACGCCGGAGGTGTACATCCAGGTGCGCAGCAGGAACGGCATCAACTGGGCCATGTCACTGGTCTTGGCACCGATCCGGGCCATCGCCAGCGCGAGGCCGGTGTTGAAGACGCACTGCAGCAGCAGCGCCGGGACGACCAACAGCCAGGTGATCGTGGGCAGCTGGAAGAACAGCACGATGAAGACGAGCACGACCATCGAGATCAGCAGCTGCTGGAGCTGGATGATCGTGAAGGCGATCGGCAGTGCCGCCCGGGGGAAGTGCAGTGCCCGGATCAGCCCGAGGTTGTCGGAGATCGCCCGGGTGCCGGAGAGCACCGCGCTCTGGCTGAACTGGAAGACGAAGACCCCGATGCACAGCCAGGCGATGTAGTCCGGGATGCCCTTGTTGCCCTCCATCATCACGCCGAACACCAGGTAGAACACCACGCAGTTGAGCAACGGTGTCAGTACCTGCCACACCTGGCCGAGCTTGGCCGTGGTGTACTGCGCGACCAGTCGCGCGGTGGCGAACGCGACGATGAAATGTCGCCTGGCCCACAACTCCCGCACGTACTGGGAGAAGCCGGGCCGCTTGCCGCTCACCGAAAGGCCGTACTTGGCCGCGAGCTGCTTCGGGGTCAGACCCGCGTCAGCGCCGCTGGGTGCGGAAAAGCTGAGCGAGTCACTCACTGTCGACACATTCGTCCTTCACGGGATCGGATGACCAGGCTTCCGCCGAGGGGGAGACGGCGGAGGTCCGGGCTGATCCACCGGGATCACGGGTGGATGTTCCGGTCCGGTGGCACGGGGGGCCACCGGAAGATTCTGCGATCAGATGATTGGTGGTCGGCCCATCCTGGTCAACCGCCACACCGTACGCCATTGCATCGGCTTGCGCGGACCACACTGTTCGCGCCAGCCGGCCCGGAATCCGCCCAGCCAGGCCCTGAGTGCGGCGCCCGAAGGACGCCGGGCCACGGTGAGCAGGAACCAGACTCCGAGGTATAGAGGCACCAAGGGGGCCGGAAGGTTCCGTCGGGCCAGCCACACCCGGTTCCGGGCCACGTTGTGGAAGTACGTGGCGTGCCGGGCCGGCGAGGTGGTGGGGTGGAACAGCACCACGTCCGCGCGGTAGTCGATCAGCCAGCCGGCGTCCAGGGCGCGCCAGGCGAGGTCGGTCTCCTCGTGCGCGTAGAAGAACTCCCCGGGCAGCTGGCCGGCCTCGGTGAAGACCTTGCTCCGGACGGCACTGGCGCCGCCCAGGAAGGTGGTCACCCGGGACGAGCGCAGCGGGTCGCTGGCCCGCAGCCGGGGAACGTGCCGCCGGGCCGTCACCCCGGTCTCCGGGTCGGCGATCCGGAACGAGACGATGCCCAGCCGCGGGTCCTCCTCGAAGGCCCGGCGGAGCAGCTCGGCCGAGTCGGTGTTCGGCAGCAGGCCGTCGTCGTCCAGGAAGAGCACCGCGTCGACCTCGCAGCCGTCCTTGCCGAACAGCTCGATGCCGACGTTGCGCCCGCCGGGGATGCCGAGGTTCTCCGGCAGCTCGACGGAGCGGACGTCCGCCGGGAGCACCGGCAGCGGGGCGCCGTTGCCGACCACGGCCAGCTCGACGGCCGGGCCGCGCTGGTTGCGGACCGACTCGATCAGCGCGTTCAGCTCGTCCGGGCGGTTGCCCATCGTGATGATGACGGCACCGAGCCGGACGCCGTCGCTCATCGCAGCCTGCTGGAGAGCACGATGCTCAGCAGGTGCAGCACGGTCTGCAGCATCGCGATCGCGGCCAGCACCACCACCGCGAGCCGGGTGAAGAACAGCTCGCCCGCGACCGCGTCGGCGATCCCGGCGGCCAGGATCAGCAGCGAGGCCTCCACCGCGCCGACCAGGCGGTGGAACTTCAGGAAGGCGGCGGCCTTGCGGGCCTTGGCCACCCCGGCGGAGCGCGGCACGGCGGCCGCGTCCTCGACGGCGGTCAGGCCGCTGCGGGCCCGGGCCACGTCCACCAGGTCGGTCTCCGACTTGATCAGGATGGCGCCGAGCGCGGCCAGCGTGCCGAGGAAGGCCCACTCCCAGTGCGAGGCGCCGCCCTGACGGTGGAACAGGTCGGTGGCCCGCAGGCCGAGGCCGGTGAGCAGCGCCGCCTCGGACATGTAGTGGCCGACCCGGTCCAGGTAGACCCCGGTCAGCGAGGTCTGCCGGCGCCAGCGCGCCACCTCGCCGTCGACGCAGTCGAGGAGCAGGTAGACCTGGATCAGGACCGCGCCGAGGATCGCACCGGCGAGGCCGGGGATCACCAGCGCGGCACCGGCGAGGATGCCGGTGAACATCATCAGGTAGGTCAGGCCGTTGGGCGTGATCGCCGTGACGGTGGAGAGCACCCGGGTGATCCGCAGTGAGATCTTCCGCATGTAGAGGCGCCCGGCCCAGTGCTCCGCGCTACGGCGCTGGAGCATGCCCTCGGGGTGGATGACGGCGCGCAGCTCCTCGATCGAGGGGCGGCGGGTCAGGTCGACCTCGGGGCGGTCAGCTGTTGACGGCTTGGACATAGTCGGCGTACGAGTCCCTGATGTCAGAGGGGGGGAGGTCCAGGTGTTCCAGGATGGTGAACCGTCCTGGACGGGTGTTCGGAGCGTAGTGCACCGCCTCGGTGAACTCCTCCTCGGTGAAGCCGATCTGATCCGCGGTCACCGGCAGCCCGTGGAACCGGAGTCGGTCCACGATCAGTCCGGTGAGCTCGCGCTCGCCCCGCAGGAAACTGGCGAAGGCCGCGCCGAGGCCGACCTGTTCGCCATGCTGGGCCGATCGCTTGGGGAAGAGCACGTCCAGGGCGTGCGAGATCTCGTGACAGGCACCCGAGGAAGGACGGGTGCTGCCAGCGATGTTCATCGCGATGCCGGACAGTACCAGGGCCTCCGCGAGCGTGGTGAGGAGGTCCCGGTCCTCCAGCGACCCGGGGTGCCGGAGCAGGTTCTCCCCCGCCGACCGGGCCATCGCCACGGCCAGTCCGTCGACCGGCTCGCCGGTGACGGAGTGTGAGAGTTCCCAGTCCGCGCAGGCCGAGAGGTTGGAGACCACGTCCCCGATCCCGGCCGCCACGAAGCGCGGTGGCGCCTGCCTGATCACGTCCAGGTCGACCACGATGCCGATCGGGCTGGGCACCCCGTAGGAGCCCCGCCCGGCGTCGTTGTCGAGGATCGAGACCGGCGAGCAGATGCCGTCGTGGGCCAGGTTGGTGGCCACCGCGACCAGCGGCAGTCCGACCCGGGCGGCGGCGTACTTGCCGACGTCGATGATCTTGCCACCACCGAGCGCGACCATCGCGTCGTAGTGCCCGGCCCGCATCTGCTCGGCCAGCAGCACGGCGCTGTCCAGGCTGCCGTCGGCCACCTCGTACCAGTCGGCGCTGGGCAGCGCCGGCTCCAGCCGCTCGCGCAGCCGGGCCCCGGAGCCGTTGCTGATCGCCACCGCGATCCGGCCGGCGGCCGACAGCCGCTGGTCGGCCAGGATGCCGGCCAGCGCGTCCAGGGCACCCGGGCGGATCTCGACGAAGACCGGCGAGGGCACCAGCCGGGTCAGTACTGGCACGCGATCTCCCGCGCCTTGGCCAGGTCGGCGTGGTTGTCGACCTCGACCCAGGAGACCTCGCCGATCGGCTGCACGTCGATCCGCAGGCCCCGGTTCACCATCTCCTGGTAGCCGTCCTCGTAGTACAGCTGCGGGTCGCGCTCGAAGGTGGCCTGCAGGGCACTGCTCAGGTCGGCGGCGGCCGAGGGGTTGATCACCGTGACGCCGATGTACTCGCCGGTGGCCTCCTCGGGCTCCATCAGCTTGGTGATCCGGCGCATCCCGGTGACCGGGTCGACGATCACCTTCATCTCCTCGTCGGCGAGCTTCTTCACCGTGTCGAGGGCGAGCAGGATGCCGGGGTCGCGGCCCTCGGTGAGCAGCCGGTCGTTGCCGTCCAGCATGGTGCGCTGCACCGAGGCCGGGTGCACGGTGTCGCCGTTGGCGAGCAGCAGGCCCTCGCCGAACAGGTCCCGGGCGCACCAGAGGGAGTAGGCGTTGTTCCACTCCTCGGCCTTGTCGTTCTCGACCAGGGTGAGCTTGACGCCGTACTTCTGCTCCAGGGCGTCCTTGCGGTCGTACACCGCCTCCTTGCGGTAGCCCACCACGATGGCGGCCTCCCGCAGGCCGACCTCGGCGAAGTTGCCGAGGGTCAGGTCCAGGACGGTCCGCTCCCCGTCCACCGGCACCAGAGCCTTCGGCAGGGTGTCGGTGTACGGGCGCAGCCGGCGGCCGGCGCCGGCTGCCAGAACGAGGCCGATCATGCGGTGTCTCCTGACTCGTCGTGTTCTGCTGTGGCGCGTTGCTGTGACGCCGCCGAAGACCCGGGAGCCGGTCGCTCCCGGTGACCGTTCCCAGCGCGAGCACGGCCGCCGCGCAGGCGGCGGGCCGTGTCGTAGTGATGGTAGGCGACGGCGGCGACCAGCCCGAAAGCGGCGGGTGACGGCTCGGGGTCGGTACTCACCGCAGTGCTCGCCGCAGCGTCGACTCCGGCTTCGGTTCCGAGTTCGGTTCCGGCTCCGGTCGACGCGGTGCGGGGATTTTCAGAAAACGGCGGGAGCGGACCTCAACCGATCACATGTCGAACAGGCTGTCTGATCATCCGGCCCTTCCAGGTCCGCGTGTGCGTCGCGCCCATTCGGGTAGCAAGCCATACGGCAGACTGGCTTCCGGGCGCCCGCGCGGCGCCCCGGTGGGGCCGGCCCAGCCCTCGCCTTCTCCCCTGGTCCCCGTTTCCGAAAGAGGCCCCATGCCCGAGACCCGACCGACCGGTCAGACCCTGCTCGCCGAGGACGGCGGCGTCGCCTCGACTCCGGCGGCCGCCGGGGAGATCCTGCTGGAGCTCGTCGACGACGAGGGCGTGACCATCGGCACCGCCGAGAAGCTCTCCGCCCACCAGCAGCCGGGCCGGCTGCACCGGGCGTTCTCGGTCTTCCTGTTCGACCGCCAGGGCCGGATGCTGCTCCAGCGCCGCGCCCTGACGAAGTACCACTCCCCCGGGGTCTGGTCCAACACCTGCTGCGGCCACCCGTACCCCGACGAGCAGCCCTTCGTCGCCGCCGCCCGCCGTACCGCCGAGGAGCTGGGCGTCGCCCCTGCGCTGCTCTGCGAGGCCGGCACCGTCCGCTACGACCTGCCCGACGAGGCCAGTGGCCTGATCGAGCGCGAGTGGAACCACCTCTTCGTCGGCCTGGTCACCGGCGACCTGGCCCCCGACCCGGACGAGGTCGACGACACCGTCTTCGTCACGGCGGAGGAGCTCAAGGCCCTGGAGGCCGCGAAGCCGACCTCGGTCTGGTTCCGGACGGTCTTCGAGGCCGCCCTCCCCGGCATCCGCGAGATCGCCGGACGCGACTGGTAGTCACCCGCCCCGGGTGCTTCCCGGACTCGTCTCGGGACACTCCGGCCGGGCCTGCTCTCCCCCGCTCTTCCGCTCGTCCCGGGACCTAACGCCGGGGGCGCCAGTCGCCCCCGGCGCCCTCGTCCAGGCGCTGCCGGGGCACCGGCAGCGGCAGCGACGCCCAGATCACCTTGCCGCCCTCGCCGGTCCGCTCCACGTCGCACACCCCGCCGGCCTGCAGCGTCACGCTCTTCACCAGCAGCAGCCCCCGCCCGCCGAGCTGCCCGAGGTCGCTCTCCAACGCCTTCGGCCGGTACGGATGCCCGTCCTCCACCGAGACCCGGACCCAGCCCTCGTCGATCACCAGCTCGGTGGTCAGCTGCGGGGAGAGCACCGCGGCGTGCGTGACCGCGTTGCTGACCAGCTCGGAGACGATCAGCAGCAGGTCGTCGATCAGTTCCTGGTAGTCCTGACCCGCCATCCCCTGCTCCAGCAGCCGGTCCCGCACCGCATGCCGGGTCTGCGGGACGGAGGCCTCGTGCGCCACCGCCGAGAACCGCCAGATCCCCTGCCCCGGACCCGCACTCGACCCCCTGCTCGGCACCGCCGTCAGCCGTCTCGTCACTGGCTCGGCCGGTCCTCTGGTCTGCTCCACGTCAAGCCGCCCTTCGCACTGGACCACCGAGGCTAGGAGAACGAAAGTCAGCAGCGGCTCAGCGACTGCAACTTGACGCGTCGTGGCGTGTCCCGACCGTTCCCTGCCCGCTCCTGATCGATCCCGCACACCTTCAGGCCAACCCCCGACGGAACATTCACGACCGCGACGGCTCCTCCACACCCACCGGAGGCTCCGTCTCCACCTCTCCCTGCCTCCACCGCCCCACCCCTGTCCGTTCTGCACCGATCCGTCCCACTCCACCGCCCCACACCCCCACGGCCACCCCGGACCGGGAAGAAACGCAGGTGAGAAGCACTCCCACGGCCTGGTAGTGTTCTCTCTGTCGCCAAGGGGAACAGCACAAAAGCCCCCAAGGCACACACCCTGTCCGGGTGGCGGAATGGCAGACGCGCTAGCTTGAGGTGCTAGTGCCCTTTATCGGGCGTGGGGGTTCAAGTCCCCCCTCGGACACCAGCTAAGACCCCACTTCACGTGGGGTTTTTTGCTTTCCCAGCTGCGGCGTGACCAACAGCCGGAAGACAGCCCCATACGCCGCGCACCGCCGGCGGCCAGCTTCACGGCTCCGGCCTTACCGCGCCCCGTGAACCGAAGAAGGCCCCTGCCGGTGGCAAGGGTCTTCTTCGTTGGGTAGGTCCGATTGGTCAGACCGGTCCCAGACTTGGCACCGTGTTACCAGGTCGGTCCAGCCAGGCTGACTGCCCGTCAGCGGTGACGGTGAGCCCGAACCTTTCGAACCCGGGCCGACGGCTGCCCATCCACCATTCGTAGGCAGTGCTGAGCTGATCCCAGAGCCTCCGGGGACCGGACTGCACCACCTCGTAGTCCTCCTGGTCCGGCTCCCAGTCAACCGTGGCCCAGGACGTGACCGCCGTGTCGTGCACCCACAGCGTGTAGGACCCATCCTCGTAGCGCTCCACCAGCGGGAAAACCCCCGGCAGCTGGACACCGATGGCGAACATCGCCAGCCAGCCACTCACCGACTCGGGCGAGAGCGGGGTACGTGAACACTCACCTTCGGCAGGCCACGGCTGCCCACCGAGGTACTCAAGGCTTCCCGGCCGCTGCACCCGCTGCTGACGCAGCCGCATGAAAGCGGACGAACCAAGAAACGGCCCACTGGCCGTTCCGTCACCGTGGACCGTGAGGCGGACGATCGCCTCACCGCCGTACTCCGGCCCCCACGGGGCCACGATCACCCCACCCTCGGTGGACTGTTCCACCCACGCATACGGCAGATCACCAACGGAACAGGTAGCGATCACCCGGTCGTACGGAGCGAGCAGGTCGCTGCCCCTGGCCCCGTCACCGACCACGACCATCGGGTCGAATCCGGCCTCGTGCAGCCGCGCCACGGCAGCACTGGCGGTGTGCTCATCCACCTCGATGGTGACCACGTTGCCCGAGCCGACCCGGGCCGACATGAGGGCACTGCTCCATCCCGTACCCGTACCGATCTCCTGGACCCTGTGGCCCGGTTGAAGGGCGAGCGCATCGAGCATCGAAAACACCATCGTGGGCATCGAGTTGGACGACGTCGGCATGGTCCCGCGCTGGTCCCCGTCGTGTTCTCCGCCGTCCCACTGAGTAGTGAGCGGGATGTCCGAGTGAACCGCCCGCCACCAAGCATCCGAGTCGGTCATCCGGTTGACGGCCTCGCCCTGGCGGACCCCGTCGGCCACACCCGGCCAGATCGTATCGGGGAGGAACTTGTACCTCGGTGCGGCCTCGTAGGCCGGAAGCCAGTCCGAAGTCAGTGACCCGTTCTCCATGAGCGCGGCTGCCAACCGCGTCGGGCCGGCAGCCGCTTCTTCGTTCTCGGTGCTCATGGGCTACTTGCTACCGTCCGCCGGACCCTGGCCGTCCGAGGTGTTACCGCCCTCGGAGGACCCACCGCCACCGTGCTTGTTACCGGAGTTGCTGTCGTCCTGCCGGCTCCCGCCATTGCCGGAGCCGGAGCCCCCGCCGTGCTTACCGTCACCCATGGTCGTTTCCTTCCAATCGAGTTGGCTGCTCCGGTGAAGGGCACCGGAGCCTTCTTACCGCGTGGGCCCGATTACGGGCCACGGGAGTCTTTGGGTGCCCCGACCGGCGACCCAGCCAGACCCGGTCGGGGCTGGTCCGGCTGCTGATGAGGGTTCAATTTCAAACCAGCGGCCGGATTTCGTGAGGATCAGCCAGCCTGCAATTCGGCCGGCCACCGGGCCCCGGAAACCGCACGGTGCAGCGGACACTCGCAAGCGGGCCACAGGCTTGAGGCCGGGTAGCTGGAGCCGTCCGACTCCGCGCGGGACACCTCCACCCGGGTGCCGTCAGGCAGCACGCGGTAGACCACCAGTGTCAGCCTGGCCGTGCCACTGCCGTACGTCCCCAACGGAACCTCCCCTGATCTGAGTTGGATAGCCGAACAGCTCCCGGTCGTTGTGCCGGTACGGCTCAACCTCCTCGAACGACCGAACGAGTTCCCGGTACCCGGAGCCGGACCACAGCTCCAAGTTGCAGCCGTACAAGCCAACTTCGACCACCAGGAGCGGCGTACGAAATGGCGTGTGACCCCGAAGGTCCGCCACCAGGTCCCCCACCACCGGCCGCCGCGCCACGGTGTCGGTCTCGGGGACCGAACCCCGGAAAGCGATCGGAACAGCAGGTGCTATCAGCCGGGCGAGGGCAGCACTAGACATTGGTGGCCTCCGAGGGGATGGCTAGCCGGGTAGCGGGCGAACCAGGGTTGTTCGTTCTGGGTAACAGCATCGGCACCCACCGCTACGCTCGCCAGGGAAGTCGGTCCAACAGCATTGGTCAGAACCGGGGGCACCGTGCCGAGTCCGAGAGAACTCGATCCGTCCGAGTCGTTTGCGGCCTTCTTCGGCAACGAGGTCAGACAGTGGCGCACCAGGGCAAAGCTCTCCCAGGAGCGACTTGGGGATCTGATCGGTTACACAGGATCGCTTGTTGGACAGGTTGAGACCGGCAAGCGCAGAGCCACTCTGGAGTTCGCTCAGGAGGTGGACAGGCACCTTGAGGCCGACGGTCTGTTCGTGCGACTCTGGCCGCACCTCGGAGCGAGGCGGCAGTTCCCGGACTATTTCGAGTCCTACGCGAAGTTGGAGCCCATCGCGTCTGAGATCCGAGACTACGGCGGCCCGTTCATCCCAGGCTTGGGCCAGACAGACCGGTACGCTCGGCACCTGTTCCTGACTGCAAATCGGTTCACTTCAGATGAAGAGATCGAGGAGAAGGTCTCCGCTCGGATCGAGCGTCAGGCGATCCTCCTGGGTCCAACATGCCCCATGTTGTGGTGGCTTGTTGATGAGGATGCGCTACGAAGGCCGATGGGCGGACATGGCGTGATGGCTGAGCAACTTAGGCACCTGTCGAGCCTTATTCGATCAAGAACCGCCGTCGTGCAGGTGATTCCGGTCAAGCACGGCTCGCACTCTCTGCTCGGTGGGGCCATGGCTCTAATGTCCTTCCACGACAGCCGCCCTGACGTCCTGTACACCGAGGGGCCTCACTCTGGGTTGATGCAGGACGATCCGGACACCGTCAGGAAGCATGCTGTGTCCTACGATCTAGCGCGGGCGACTGCTCTCACCTCTGAGGCATCGCTGAGCCTCATTGAACAGGTAGCAGAGGAGCACGGGCACCATGATCGAGCTTGAGTCCGCCCAGTGGCAGAAGTCGTCTTACAGCAACGGTGACGGCGGGAACTGCATCGAGCCTGCTCTCAACCTTGCGGCCGAGCACGGCATCGTCCCTGTCCGCGACTCCAAGGACCCGGAGGGCCCGGTTCTGGTCTTCGAGGCGAGCCAATGGACTGCCTTCGCCAGCTTCGCCGCCACCTTCACGGTCTAACCAACCCTCGGACCACGGCTGCTATGGCGGCTGTGGTCCCGCCCTGGTAAACCCACCGATTGGCCGACGGGTCACGTGACCCACGCGTGACCCACAGCAGTCCGGAACGGCCAGAAATGGACAAGGCCAACAGGTAGGACGGACCGTCAACCCAATGGTGCGTCAGAAGCATTGCCGCAGGTCAGAGATCTAGAAGCGACGGCCAACCCACCGCTTGCACTGCTCTGATCCTCGAACAACGAATCACCCCGGCGCGTACCCTGCGAGCCGGGGCTTCTTCGTCGGGTGGATCCGGATTGCCACCCTGTCGTGGTTACTTCGCCTGGATCGGCCGTGCTCGCTCCGGCCGGCGTCCCGTGCCGTCGCACGCGTCGCATGCGTGCTTGAGCTCGTCATTGCTGTTGGCGATCTTCACAGACACGAACCCGGTCCCCTGGCAGGCATTGCAGTACATGGCGACTCCCAAGAGACCGTGACGCGGCCAGTTCCCCCGCAGGAGCTGCACTGGTACCGCATGCCGTTTTGAGTGGTGTACCCCTGCCCCCGCACGTGCTGCACGGGATGGTCCCCAGTTCCGCCGGACTCGGGGTTGGGGCCGCGATCGGGATCGGGGTCGGGGTCGGTCGGTCTAGCGCGTTCAATGATGCCATCAGTGGGCCCTCCCAGGACTTGACAGTGAGCTTGAGCGCACCTGCTCGGCGCTGCGTCACTGAACTTGTTCCCCGATCAGCAGGACGAGGCCCACGAGACCGAGCACGATGCAGTAGCAAGCCTCACGTCGGCGCCCGGAAATCCACCGGCCTTGGTCATCCATCAGAAGCCCTACTGACGTTTCCCATGATCTCGGACACCTTGCCCCTCCCCACCCGGGGAGGAGGCCGTCCCTGTTCTCTGCCCGGAACTCTCCGAGAAGTCGGTCAAGATGCACGTCTCCGACATCCTGACCAGGCTCGGCCCCAACCGGGGCGGCGTCCGTGATGCAAGGTTTCTGCAACCTCCCGAGAACAGCATGAAGGCTTGACTGTCCATGGAGGAGAACTGTGAAGACGAAGGCTCTGATCACCCTCGGTGCCGCCGCCCTGACCATCCTGGCGACGGCCGTCCCTGCCAACGCATCGGTAAGCAAGACCAACAGCAACGTGCGGATCATCATCAGCGGGAGCACCCAGTGTGACGGCTGGGTCGAAGCCTCCGACGATGGCGTCAACGCGATCGGAACCTTCTCCGGCGTGGACTACAGCGCCAGTTGTATCGGTTGGCTCGAGCGGAAGCGCTACAACGACAACGGCACGGTCATGTACAACTGGACCAAGATCACCGACTACTACTACCTCAACGGCATTCAGACCTCGCTGAGCGGCTGGCACTGGAACGGCACCAACGCAGGCACCCGGGTCTGTATGAAGTTCACCCCGACCGGCGAAACCGGCTGCTCAAACGGCATCTGGTAGCCCTCCCCCACGCCGGCCCGCGCTCACCTGGGCGCGGGCCGCTACGGCTACCGTTTGCCCTGGCTGCCCGCCCACTCGTCATCGCTGATGCGCGACACCTTCGCGTCGGGCAGCTCCAGGACCGGCAGAATCCAGATGTCCACCTGGAGATGGGTCCTCAGCTGGTGGTCGCGGTCCGCGCGGCCATGATCCAGCAACCACACAGTCAACTGTGCAACCTCCCACCGCTGTCGGCGGTCGAACGAGAACGTGACCAGTGTCTTCCCCGGGTCCGACTTTCGGCCTGGATGGACGGGACCACCGTTACCCCCGCCTGCAACGCCAGGGCAGCGAGGGCGGCCCAGGCGGCACTCAGTGGCGGTCAGGTCCGGCAGGACCCGTGGTGGCGGGGCCGTGGACGAGGGAGCCGCCGAGGAGGGTGTGGCTGGGCCGGAGGGTGGCGAGGGTGTGCTCGGGGGCGGTTGTCGGGTCGTCGAGCCAGATCGTGAGGTCGGCGAGGCGGCCGGGGGTGAGCTGCCCGCGCAGGTGGCTCTCGCCGGTCAGCCGGGCGGCGGCGGCGGTGTGCAGCTCGATCGCCTCCGCGCGGTCGATGGCGTGCTCCGGGCCGAGGACCCCGGCGACCGTTGACCGGGTGGTCAGACCGTGGAGCGAGTGTGCGGCACCGTAGGCGCCGACGGGGTAGTCCGATCCGGCCGAGACGTCGGCGCCCGCGTCCAGCCACTCGCGTGCGGGGAACAGCGCGGCCACCCGCTCCTCGCCCCAGTACTCGGACTGAATGGCTGCGGCGTCGTGGAGCAGCGGCTGCTGGATGGTCACCGGGATGCCCAACTGCACTGCCCGGCACCGCTGTTCCCGGTCCGCGAGGCCGCCGTGCTCCATGACCAGCGCGCCGTACGGGAGGCCGGGGACGCGGCCCTGCACGCGTTCGTACAGGTCGAGGAGGGTGCGGACGCCGCGGTCGCCGTACGCGTGGATGCCGACCCGCCAGCCGCGTCGCACCACCCGTTCCACCGCCGTTTCCAACTCGGGAATATCCCAGGCGAGTTGGCCGGTGTAGCCGGGGGTCGGGCAGTGCGCCGGGCAGTACGGGGCCTCCAGCGCGGCGGATTCGATCCCGCCGTCCAGCCAGAACTTGACGCCCCACACCCGGAGCCAGGGGTCGTCGGCGTACCGCCAGGGCTCCATCCGGTCGAGGAGATCCTCGACCTGCTGCACCGTGGTGAACCCGAGGGTGCCGATCAACACCCGGACCCGGCAGCCGAGTTGGCCGCTCGCGCGGAGCTGCTGGAGCGCGGCGAGGTCGGCCGGGGAGGAGTTGGTGTCGCGCACGGTGCCGATGCCGGTCGCCGCGTAGGCGTGCGAGGCCAGGCGCAGGCCGTCCAGCTTGGCCGCCGGGTCGGGTGCGGGAAGTTGCGGCCGGATCAGGGCCAGGCCGCCGCGCAGACGGCCGTCGGGTCGGCCGTCGACCGTGCGGCCGATGCTGCCGCCCACCGGGTCGGGGGTGTCGGCGTCGATCCCGCACAGGCGCAGCGCGTAGCCGTTGAGGACCTGGTTGTGCACCCCGCGCAGCACGAGCACCGGGTGCCGGTCGGTCGCCCGGTCCAGCTCGGCCGCCGTCGGGAACCGGCGTTCGGCGAGGTTGAGCTCCTGCCAGTGGCCGGCGGTCCGGATCCACTCACCCGGTGGCGTCCGGTCGGCCCGGGCGCGGATCAGGTCGAGGAGCTCGGGAATGGAACGGGCGCCGTCCACGGCCACGTCATGGGCGCTGTCGGCGGCCGCGATCAGGTGCGTGTGCGTGTCGTCGAAGGCCGGCAGCACGGTGGAGCCGGGCAGGTCGAGCAGTGTGGTGGCCGGTCCGGCGAGGTGGTCGAGCCCGTCCGGCTCCGCCGACACCGCGAACACCCGCTCGCCGCGCACCGCGAGCGCCCGCTGCGACCCCTGGCCGGGGACGAGGGTGTGGATGCGGCCCGCGCGCAGCAGCAGGTCCGCGAACGGCGGGGTGGACGACGGCACGGCGACCTCCAACGGCTTCGACCCGAACACGGTGACAGACGGTTGTTCAGGCCCCTGCGGGCCGGACCAAGCGCTCGTCCGGAATGACCGCGACACCAAGGATCTCGATCATGGCTTCGGGCTGCCACAGCCCCGTCGTGCCGAGGCCGGCCATCGCGGGGTAGACCGGGCCGGCCAGCTCGCGCCACACCTGCCCGATCTCCTTGCCGTGCGCCTGGTAGTCGGCGATGTCGGTCAGGAAGAGCGTCACGCTCACCAGGTCCTGCGGGAGGCCGCCGGCCTCGGCCAGCGTCGCGAGGACGTTTCCGAACGCCTGCCGGAACTGCTCGACGATGCCGCCCGGAACGATCCGCATGTCCCGGTCGAGGGCCGTCTGGCCGCCCAGGTGGAGCGTGTTGCCGCTGAGCGTCCCGTGCGAGTAGCCGCTGGGCGCGGGCAGGGACGCGGGGTTGACCGGAACCGGGGTCAGGTCGGTCGCCATGGAGAGCTCCTGCGGGACGGGAACTGGGTTCCGTCACCGTAACATCTATTGACAGTCTCGTGACGGTCGTAGAAATAATGAAATACAAGATGCCGGGCAGTACGAAGGAGAGGAACGGTCATGCGCCTCGCGACCGTCGCCCATGCGGCCGGTACCAGCGCCGCGGTGCTCGACGGGGACACCTGGCGAGCGCTGCCGGGCACCGACTTGTCGGAGTTCCTGGCAACGAACTCGCAGGTGCCGGCCGCCGCCCTCGCAGGTGAGCCGATCGGCGGCGCCGTTCCGGTACTTCCGCTGCCCGCGCCCCGCAAGGTGATCTGCTGCGGTCTGAACTACGCCGACCACATCCGGGAGACCGGGCGCGACCTGCCGACCCACCCCACGCTCTTCACCAAGTACGCCGACAGCCTCACCGGTCCCGACGCCGACGTCGTCCTGCCGCCGGGCCTGCAGGTCGACTGGGAGGCCGAGCTCGCCGTCGTGGTGGGCACCACCCTGCGCCGCGCCGACCGGTCGACCGCTCTCGCCGGGATCGCCGGCTACACCGTGGCGAACGACATCTCGGTGCGCGACTGGCAGTACCGGACGGCGGAGTGGTTCCAGGGGAAGGCCTGGGACGCCTCCACTCCGGTCGGTCCCGTGGTCGTGACGCCGGACGAGATCGACCCCACCGAGGGGGTGGAGGTGATCTGCCGGGTCAACGGCGAGCAGGTCCAGCGCGGCAACACCCGGACGCTGGTGTTCGACCCGGCCGACCTGCTCGCGTACATCTCGACCTTCACCGTGCTGCGCCCGGGCGACCTCGTACTGACCGGCACGCCCGGCGGCGTCGGGGTGGCCCGGGACCCCCAGCGCTTCCTCGCCGACGGCGATGTCGTCGAGACCGAGATCTCCGGCATCGGCAGGCTGCGCAACACCGTGCGGTTCACGAGCTGACACCGCACGAGCTGGCACCACACGAGCTGACACCGCACCAACTGACACCGCCCGAACTGACGCCTCTCCGCACCAACTCCCGCACTGGCAAGGAGCTTCGATGGACCCCCAGCCACGTGACCCCGTCCTTGAGGGCGACAACTCGATGTACGCCACGGCGAGCGGCCTGGTGGTGCCGGTCGTGACCCGGGCCGGTACGGAGCCCGGGGACACCGGGCAGTCCGACGGCGCCTCCCGGATCTCGGGGGTCAGCATCCAGCACACCCCGGCCACCAGGATCTGGTTCGGCAAGGTCCACAACGAGGGCGGCTACCGCTCGGTGCCGCATCACCACGGCGAGGCCGAGACCGGCGGCTACGTGCTCTCCGGCCGGGGCCGGATCTACTTCGGCCGGAACTTCGAGGACTACGTCGACATGGCGGAGGGGGACTGGGTCTTCGTCCCGCCGTTCATGCCCCACGTCGAGTGCAACCTCGACCGCGACAAGCCGCTCACCTGGATGACCACCCGCACTCCCGAGAACATCGTGGTCAACCTCCCCCAGGTCCCGGACGCGGACCTGCGCGACTGGCTGGAGCGGCCCTGATGACCGACACCACCTCCGAGGCGTTCACCGCCGCGGTCACCCTGCGCCCCGCGCAGGCGGAGCACTTCGACCTCGCGTTCACGGCGGTCACCCAGCCCTGCCCGTGGCCGAAGGCCTACGGCGGCGACCTCGTCGCCCAGGCCGCGGCGGCCGCCATGAGGTCCGTCGACGACGGCAAGACGCTGCACTCCATGCACTCCTACTTCATGCGCCCCGCCGAGATCGGCAAGGACGTGCGCTACGAGGTGGAGCTGCTGCGCGACGGCCGGGGCTACGCGACCCGGCAGGTGCGCGGCTACCAGAACGGCAAGCCGCTCTACGTCTGCCTGGCCAACTTCGCGGCCGGCGAGCCCGGCGCGAGCTACGACCGCGGCCTCCCGGGTGCCGCGGACCTGCCCCGCCCCGACGAACTGCCCAGCTCCGCCGAGTACCTCGCGGACCGGACCGGCGGGACGATGACGCCGGCCTCGAAGGACTACTGGTCCAGCGGGCGGAGCTTCGACATGCGACACGTGCCGGGCCCCGTCTACCTGACCGTCGAGGGCGGGCAGGTGCCCCACCAGGCGGTCTGGGTCAAGCCGTTCGACCCCCTCCGGCCGGTCGACGGGCTCACCGACGCGCAGCGGGACACGGCGGCCCTCGCGTACGTCTGCGACTACACGATCCTGGAGCCGGTGCTGCGGGTCCTGGGCCTGCACTGGGCGCAGGAGGGTCTGGTCACCGCCAGCCTCGACCACGCGATGTGGTTCCACCGCGCCCCGCGACCGGGTGCGGCGGACGGCTGGCTGCTCTACGCCCAGCAGGCCGACGCGGCCGACGCCGGCCGCGGCCTCGCCTCCGGCCGCTTCTTCGACGCCGACGGCACCCACCTGGCCACCGTCGTCCAGGAAGGGATGCTGCGCTCATCACAGACGGGTATGTCCGAGGCAGGCCGGGGATGAGCCTGCCGCCCTCGGGCCACACCGACGCCTTCGCCCGCGACCACCTGCCCCCGGCCGGGCAGTGGCCGGTGCTGGAGTTCACCACCGAGCTGCTCCAGTACCCGGAACGCCTCAACGCCGCGGTCGAGTTGATCGACCGTCCGGTGGCCGCCTTCGGCCCTGACCGGCCCGCGCTGCGTACTCCGGACGGCGAGGTCTGGAGCTACGGCGAGCTTCAGCGGCGGGCCGACCAGATCGCCCGGGTGCTCACCGAGGACCTCGGCCTGGTCCCCGGCAACCGGGTGCTGCTGCGCTCCCCCAACAACCCCTGGGCCGTCGCCGCGTGGCTGGGCGTACTGAAGGCCGGCGGCATCGCCGTCGCCACCATGGCGGCCCTGCGAGCACGCGAGCTGGCACCGATCGTGGCGAAGACCCGGCCGGCCGTGGCGCTGGTCGACCACCGCTTCCTCGACGAGGTGTTCACCGTACGGGACACGGTCGCGCCGGAGCTGGCCGTCGTGGCGCACGGCGGCGACGCGGCCGACGACCTGGGCAACCGGGCCGCGGGGAAGCCGGGGCGGTTCCCGGCGGTCGACACCGCCGCGGCCGACGTCGCCCTGTTCGGGCCGACCTCGGGCACCACCGGCGCCCCGAAGATCACCGTGCACTTCCACCGCGACATCCTGTCGATCGACAACACCTTCGGGAAGGGCGTGCTGCGGCTGCGCCCCGACGACCTGGTCGCCTGCACCGCGCCGCTCGCCTTCACCTTCGGCCTGGGCATGCTGGTCGTCTTCACCCTCCGGGCGGGCGCCTGCGCCCTCCTCACCGAGGCCGCCACACCGGTGGAGCTCGCCCGGCTGGTCGCCGACCACGGCGTGACCGTGCTGGCCACCGCACCGACCGCGTACCAACAGATCGTCAAGTCCGGCGCGGTACGGCAGCTCTCCGGCCTGCGGTCCGCGGTCAGCGCCGGGGAGCACATCCCCCGGGCGCTGTGGGAGAAGCTGCGCGACGAGCTCGGCATCAAGGTCATCGACGGGATCGGCGCCACCGAGATGCTGCACATCTTCATCTCGGCCACCGGCGACGACATCCGCCCGGGGGCGACCGGTCGGCCGGTCCCCGGCTACCGCGCCACCGTCCTCGGCCCGGACGGCGAGGAGGCCGCCCCCGGCGTCGCCGGACGGCTCGGTGTGATCGGCCCGGTCGGCTGCCGCTACCTCGACGACGAGCGGCAGGCGAACTACGTCGTGAACGGGTGGAACGTCACCGGCGACACCTTCCTGCGCGACGAGGACGACTACTTCTGGTTCCAGGCACGCAACGACGACATGATCGTGTCCTCCGGCTACAACATCGCCGGCCCCGAGGTCGAGGCCGCGGTCGTCACCCACCCGGACGTGGCCGAGACGGCGGTGGTCGCCGCGCCCGATCCCGAGCGCGGCGCGGTCGTCTGCGCGTTCGTCGTGCTCCGGCCCGGCGTGGTCGGCGACGCGGCGAAGGCCCGGGAGATCCAGGACCACGTCAAGCAGCAGATCGCCCCGTACAAGTACCCGCGCGACGTGCGCTTCACCGACGCACTGCCGCGCAATCCCAGCGGCAAGCTCCAGCACTTCAAGCTCCGCCAGATCGTGCAGGATCGCAGTGTGGCGAACCGCAGCGTGGAAGAGGACCGGGCATGAGGATCGCCATCGCCGGCGGCGGCCCGGGGGGCCTGTACTTCGCCGCCCTGATGAAGCAACTGGACCCGACGCACGAGGTCACCGTCTGGGAGCGCAACGCGCCGGACGACACCTTCGGCTTCGGCGTCGTCTTCTCCGACGAGACCTTGAGCGGAATCGGCAACGCCGACGAGGTCGTGCACGCCGCGATGGAGAGCCGGTTCGCCCGCTGGACCGACATCGACATCGAGTTCGACGGCCACCGGTTCACCGTGGGCGGTCAGGGCTTCGCGGCGATGGGCCGCCAGGAGCTGCTCCGGATCCTGCAGCAGCGGGCCGCCGATCTCGGCGTCACCGTCCACTACCGGACGCAGGTGCCCGACGTGGACGGGCTGCGGGTCTCCCACGACCTGGTGGTCGCCGCCGACGGACTCAACTCCACCGTCCGGACGAAGTACGCCGACGTCTTCGGGCCGTCACTGGACCGGCGGTGCAACAAGTACATCTGGCTCGGCACCGACCTGGTCTTCGAGGCGTTCCAGTTCTTCGTCAAGCAGACGGAGTGGGGCACCATGCAGATCCACGGCTACCCCTTCTCCGGCACCGGCTCGACCTTCATCGTCGAGATGCACGAGGACGTCTGGCGGCGGGCCGGCTTCGACCGGACCGGGGATCTCCCGCCGGGCGTCTCGGACGAGTACGCCGTCGCGAGGATCCGGGAGCTCTTCGCCGACGAGCTGAAGGGCCGTCAGGTCCTCACCAACAACTCGAAGTGGCTCAACTTCACGACGGTCCGGAACGAGCGGTGGCACGACGGCAACGTGGTGCTGCTCGGCGACGCGGCGCACACCGCGCACTTCTCGATCGGCTCGGGCACCAAGCTCGCCATGGAGGACGCGCTCGCGCTGGCGGCGTGCCTGCACGAACACCCGGCGGTGGCCGAAGCGCTGACGGCCTACCAGACCGAGCGCAAGCCGGTGGTCGAGTCGACCCAGCGGGCCGCGCAGGCGTCGCTGGAGTGGTTCGAGAACATCGGCATGTACGCGGGCCAGGCCCCGGCCCAGTTCGCGTTCAACCTGCTGACCCGGTCCCGTCGCATCACCTTCGACAACCTCAGGGAGCGGGACGCCGGGTTCGCCGCCCTGATGGAGAGTGAGTTCGCCCGGCACGAAGGGGCCGCCGAGGTGGCCCCGGCGATGTTCCAGCCGGTGCGGATCGGTCCGCTCCGGCTGGCGAACCGCGTCATCGTCTCCCCGATGGACATGTACTCCTCGGTGAACGGGGTCCCCGGTGACTTCCACCTGGTGCACCTCGGCTCCAAGGCGCTCGGCGGGGCGGGCCTGGTGATGAGCGAGATGGTCTGCGTCTCGCCCGAGGGCCGGATCACCCCGGGCTGCCCCGGGCTGTGGACCGACGAGCAGTGCGACGCCTGGCGCCGGGTCACCGACTTCGTGCACGACCGCACGACCGGCCGGATCGGCCTCCAGCTCGGCCACTCCGGTCGCAAGGGTTCGACCAGACTCATGTGGGAGGGCATCGACCAGCCGCTCGACGACGGCAACTGGGAGGTGATCGGTCCGTCCGCGATCCCCTACGGCGCCGACTGCCACGTCCCCCGGGAGGCCACCCGGGAGGACCTGGACAAGGTGGTCGCCGACTTCGCCGCGGCCGCCGGGCGCGGCGTGCGGGCCGGCTTCGACCTGGTCGAGGTGCACGCCGCCCACGGCTACCTCCTGTCGTCCTTCCTCTCCCCCGTCGCCAACCGGCGCACCGACGAGTACGGCGGGACCCTGGAGAACCGGCTGCGGTTCCCGCTGGAGGTCTTCGACGCCGTCCGCCGGGCCGTCCCGTCCGGGGTTCCGGTCACCGTCCGCATCTCGGCGACCGACTGGGTGCCGGACGGCAACACGGACGACGACGCCGTGGAGATCGCCCGGGCGTTCATCGAGCACGGCGCCGCCGCGATCGACGTCTCCTCGGGGCAGGTCACCCAGGACGAGAAACCGGCCTACGGCCGCTCCTACCAGACCCCGTTCGCCGACAAGATCCGCCACCGGGTGGCCGGGCCCGCCGGCGTCAAGGTGATCGCGGTCGGTGCCATCTCCTCGTACGACGACGTGAACTCCATCCTGCTCGCCGGACGGGCGGACCTGTGTGCCCTCGGCCGCACCCACCTCTACAACCCGCAGTGGACCCTGCAGGCCGCCGCCGAACAGGAGTACCGCGGCGCGGGCGCCCGGTGGCCGATCCAGTGGGAGGCGGGCCGCCGCAGGCCGCCGACCTCCCGCACCGACCGGATCCCGCCGCGACTGGAGCTGCTGCGCGAGGGGGCCGCCGGCCAGGTGCACCTGCGCTGGACGCCGGGGCCGGACCCGGTGTCCGGGTGACCGGCACCCGCGTCCAGGGCCCGGTCGGCGTCCACCGGACCCGGATCGAGTGGATCGACACCGACGCGGCGGGCATCTACCACAACAGCGCGATCGTACGGTTCGTGGAGGCCGCCGAGGCCAGGCTCATGGCCGAGCGGGGCCTGCCCGGATACTTCCCCGTGGCGCCCCGGGTCCACTACGAGGTGGACTTCGAGTCACCGCTCTTCTTCGGCCAGGACGTCAGCGCGGTCGTGGAACTGGTCCGCATCGGCGCGTCCTCGATGACCTTCGCCTTCGAGGTCTGGGGCGAGCGGTTCGAGGGACGGCAGCGCCGCCGGGCCGCGCACGGCCGCTACGTCACCGCGCACATCGACCGCGACCACCGCAGCGGTGCCGCGAGCGTGCCGTGGCCCCCGGAGTGGGTCACCGCACTGCGCGGCCCGGTGCGATCATGAACAACCCCCTCGGCGATACTGAACGGGATGAGCGAGACGAAGAGCGCCCGGCCCCCGGCAGCCGCCCGCCGTTCCCGGACCCTGCTGGTGAGCTTCCTCGGCGCGGTCGTCCGCCCCATGGGCAACTGGATGCCGATCGCGGGCGCGGTGGAACTCCTGGCCCAGTCGGGCCTCGACGCCGCCGGCGTCCGGACGGCGGTGTTCCGGCTCAAGAAGCGCGGCTGGCTGGAGTCGCAGACCCGCTCCGGCCTGCGCGGCTACGCCCTGACCCCCGCCGCGCTGGAGGCGCTCGCGGCCGGTGACGAGGTGATCTGGCACGCGCGGCAGCCGGCCGATCTCGGCGACGGCTGGTGCCTGGTGAACTTCTCCGTGCCGGAGTCCGCCCGTGCGGTGCGCCACCAGCTGACCGCACACCTGACCTCGCTCGGCTTCGGCAACATCGGCTCGGCGGTGTGGATAGCCCCCGCGCGGATGCTCCCGGCCGCTCGGCGCGCCATCGACGAACTGGATCTCACCGAGCAGTGCGCCGTCTTCGTCGGCGACTATCTCGGGGGGCAGCAGCTCACCACCATGGTCCGCAACGGCTGGGACCTCGCCGGGATCGACCGGCGCTACCGCGAGTTCATCGAGGAGTACGCAGGAGAGGGCGACCGCCTCGCGGCCGACTCCGCTGTCGACGGCAAGCACGCCTTCGTCACCTACCTCTCGGTGGTCGACCACTGGCGCAAGCTGCCGTTCCGCGACCCCGGGCTCCCGCCCGAGGTACTGACCGAGGACTGGAGCGGCCCCGCCGCCGTCCGCCTCTTCGAGCGGTTGGTCGCCGAGCTGGACGGCCCGGCACTCGCCCACGCCGCCCACTACTGGTCCGCCCAGCCGAGGCCGACCGCCACCGAAGGCGGCGGCACTGCACCGAAGTGACGTGACGTCAGGCTGGGTCAGCGGGCCGGCAGCCAGGCGTGGAGGGTTGCTGCCAGTTCGTCGTGTCCGGTGAAGGCGTGTCCGTTCATGCCGACGGCCTGGGCGGCCCGCACGTTCTCCTCGCGGTCGTCGACGAAGAGGAAGTCGGCGGGGGCCGCGTGCAGGGCGGCGATGCAGTGACGGAAGGCCGCCGGGTCCGGCTTGGCGGCGTGGATCTTCCCGGAGAAGGCGACGTGGTCGAGGTGGTGCAGCCAGGGCTGGGCGGCGAGGAAGGCGTCTGCGTGGTCGGCGGGGATGTTGGAGAGCAGGGCGACCTCGGCGACCTCCCGCAGGGACCGCACGTAGGCGACCATCTGGTCGTCGACGCGTGACCAGCTGTCGATGTCGGCCAGCCGGATCTTCTCGATGAGGTCGGGGCGAGCGGGGAGGGACAGCTGGTGCAGGACGGCCGTCCAGTACTGGGCTGCGGAGAACCGTCCGGCGTCGTACGGTCGGCGGCAGGCCCAGTAGGCGGCGGCGAACGGTTCGGTGGGGGCGCCGCCCAGGGCGGCCATCTCGCCCAAGGCGCCGGGGCGTTGGTGGCGGGCGATGACGCCGAAGAGGTCGAACAGCACGATGGGGCGGTCGGTGGACATGGCGAGGGCTCCTTCTGCCGACGGCGGGTCAGGAGCGGGAGCCGGTGCCGGGCCCGGCCGGTGTCCGCTCCTTGGTGGCGGGTGACGCTGCGACCGTCTCGGTTCGATGCGTGCGGTCGGGCCCGGTGCGCAGGACGCGCGCAGCGACGGCGGTGGTCGCGCACAGCAGGGTCAGCAGGACGAAGGTGTGGTTCAGGGCGACCAGGTGGGCCAGCCAGCCGATGACGGCGGGGCCGGCGAGCATGCCGACGTAGCCGAGCCCCGCGACGCGGGAGACGTTGGCGCCGGCGGCGGCCGGGTCGGCGTGCCCGGCCGCGCTGAACAGCTGCGGGACGCAGCCCGACAGGCCCAGGCCGAACAGTGCCCAGCCGGCGAACGCCGTCAACAGCCACGGGCCGAGCGCCACGAGCGTGCTGCCGACGGCGGCCGTGGCGGCGCCGTACCGCAGGATCGCCATCGAGCCGAACCGGGAGGCGAGGCGGTCGGCGAGCAGCCGGCCGACGGTCATGGCCGCCGCGAAGGTGCCGTACGCGTAGGCGGCCGTGCCGGCCGAGGCACCGAGGACGTCCCTCAGGTGCAGGGCGCTCCAGTCGTTGGCGGCGCCCTCGCACAGCATGACCATCAGCGCCAGGACCGCGAGGAGCCGGACCTGCCCCGTGGCGCTGCGGCGCGGGGCCTCCGGTGCCGCCCCGGAGGTGTCGGCGGGGGCGGTCGGCAGGAGGGCGCGCGCCGAGGCCAGGGCGATCACGATGCCCACTGCCCCCATGGCGGCCATGCCCGCGGCCGGGTTCAGGCCGGCGCTCGCGGCACCCGCTCCGGCGAGCGCGGCCAGGACGCCGCCGACCGAGAACGTGGCATGGAAGCCCGACATCACAGGTCGGCCGTACGCCTTCTCCACGTGCACGGCGTGGGCGTTCATGCCCACGTCCAGGCAGCCGTTGCAGAAGCCGAAGAGCAGCAGGGCACCCGCCAGCGTCCACGGCTCCCGGGCGAGGCCGGGCAGCACCAGGGTCGCGCCGCACAGGACGCCGCCGGCGGGGATCACCACGCGGGCACCGAGGCGGTCGGTCAGGCGACCGGCCACCCGCATCCCGGCGAAGGCCCCGAGCCCGAGCAGCACCAGCAGGCCGCCCAGCGCCGAGTGGCTGATGCCCACACGATCCTCGACGGCGGGGATCTGGACCACCCAGGTGCCCATCAGGGTGCCGCACAGGACGAAGTAGACGTAGGTCGCCACGCGGGCGGTCCGGAGTGAGCGTTCCATGCCGCCCACCATAACGAACATGATGCGTGTTTGAAAACAGCAGTAATGAACAGAGTCAATGTTCATTTACCGATAGTGTTCAATCGCGGTATGAGCAACGCAGACCGGCACGGGACGATCGCGAAGGCCGTCAGGGACTCGGGCGGCGCCACGGTCCAAGAGCTCGCGGAGCTGACCGGCGCCTCGGAGATGACCATCCGGCGCGACCTCGACACGCTGGCCGCCCAGGGCGTCCTCGAACGCGTCCGCGGCGGCGCCCGCACCCTGCTGCTCCGGGGCGAGGAACCGCCGTTCGCACTGCGCGCGCACGAGGCGGTCGACGCCAAGCGCCGGATCGCGGCCGAGATCTCGCTGCTCATCGCCGACGGCGAGAGCGTCCTGCTGGACAGCGGCACCACCTGCCTGGAGGTCGCCCGCCTGCTGCGCGAGCGGCCCGTCACCGTGATGCCACTGTCCCTGCAGGCCATCCACCTGATCGGCGAGACACCCGGGCCGGCCACGCTGGTGGTGCCCGGCGGGCAGCCCCGCGCCACCGAGGGAGCCCTCACCGGCCCGCTCACCCTCGCCTCGCTGGCGGCCCTGCGCTTCGACACCGCCGTCATCGGCTGCTGCGGGCTGAGCGCGGCCGACGGCCTGACCGCGTACGACCTCGACGACGCCGCCGTGAAGAAGGCGGGCATCGCCGCTGCCCGCCGCACCATCGTCGCCTCGGACGGCGGCAAGCTCGGCCGCACCGCCTTCGCCTACGTCGGCCCCGCCACGCTCCTGCACACCCTCGTCACCGACACCACAGCTCCCGCCGACGAGGTCTCCGCGCTGGAGGCCGCCGGCACCGTCGTCAGAACGGCCTGAGCGGCGAGCCGTCAGCGGTCGGGCACGGTGGTGGTGACCATCTTCCCGGCGCCGGTCCGCAAGACGTGCACGCCCTGCCCGAGCGCCGTCACCACCGTCAGCCCGAGGCGCGGCGGGCCGGGCCCGGCAGGTGTCCGGTGCAGTCGGGGGCTGCTGTCCTCGACGGCCACGGCCACGGTGTCCCCGGGCGACACCACCACGGTGAGCCGGCACGGTCCCGGTGCGTGCCGGCAGGCGTTGCCGACCAGCTCGGCGACCACCAGCTCGACGTCCTCGCGGGTGTGCGCGCTCAGCCTGCCCTCGCCCCGGTCGGCGAGCTCGCGCAGAAAGCCGGCGGTCGCCGACCGCGCCGCGCGTACCGAACCTGGCCGGCCGTCCAGTTCGACCTGTAGCGAAGGGGGCTGGCGCACGCTCCCACCTCCCGGTACGCACTTCCGTCCCGGCGCCTACCCGGAACCGGCCGGCTCATTCGGTTCGTCGGCCAGCCGCTCGCGCAGGCCGGTCAGGATGCCGGACAGCAGGCGCGACACGTGCATCTGGGAGACCCCGATCCGTTCGGCGATCTCCGCCTGGGTGCAGTCGCCCCAGAACCGCAGGGCGAGCACCGTCCGCTCGCGTTCCGACAGTTCCCGGATCAGCGGCCGGACCGCCTCCTTGAACTCGGTCAGGTCGAACTCCCGGTCGTACACGCCGAGTCGGTCGACCAGGCTGCGGCCGTTCGGGTCGTCCTGGTCCTGCCGCAGCGCGTCCAGCGAGTTGGCCCGGTAGGCGCAGCCCACCGCGAGTCCGGTGACCACCTCGGCCGGGTCGAGGCCGAGCTCCTCGGCGATCTCGTCCGGCGTCGGCAGCCGGCCGAGCGTCTGCTCCAGCCGGTCCGAGCAGTGCACCACCCGGAGATAGAGCTCCTGCAGGCTGCGCGGCACCCGGAGCGGCCAACTGGTGTCCCGGAAGTACCGCTTGATCTCGCCGGTGATGGTCGGGATCGCGTAGGTGGCGAACTCCACGCCGCGCCGGTGGTCGTAGCCGTCCACGGCCTTGATCAGGCCGACCGTCCCGACCTGGAGGATGTCCTCCGGGTCGGCCGACCCGTGCCGGAAGCCGCCGGCCACGAACCGCACCAGCGGCATGTTGAGCTCGATGACGGTGCCGCGCACGTAGCTGTACGCGGCCGACTCGCGTTCCAGAGCCGCCAGCCGGGCGAACAGCGCGTCGCTGAGGGCGCGGGCCCGGGTCTTGCCCATGGCCCGCATCTCCTGGCGGCTGGGCCGCCGCAGTTCGACGGACGGCGTGGTGATGGTGTCGGAAGTGCCCATGGAGGTCATCTCCCCGGACGTCCCGCGCGCCGCCCGTCCGGTCGGGTCGGGACGACCCGCCGACCCGGCGGGCGACACGCACCGATCGGTGGGTGGGAGACCGCCGCGCCCGCTGCTCCGGGCTGCGCTGCTCCCGGCACGATGACCGTGCGTGAGGTGCCGACGGCACACCGACCGCCGGACGGAGCCGGGCCGCGCCCGAACACCCCGCTCCGTTCTCGTCCCCCGTCCGGGCCCCGTTAAACCGCACCCGGGAGACCTCACCCCCAGCTCAGCGGCACTGCACGGACCGTCCGGGCTCACTCCCCGCGCCGCCGTGCCACCAGCCGTCGGAGCGGACGGGCGACCACCAGCAGCAGCGTCACCGTCGCCACCGCCCCGACCGGCGCGAGCACCCGCACCGTCCCGAGCTGCGCGCCGATCAGGAGCAGCACGACCGAGGCCGCCGCCAACACGGTCAGCACCGAGCCGGGGATCCGGCTGACGGTCCGAAGCAGGCGGTCCGGCCAGCGCAGCCGGCCCCGGTGCATCGTGCTCAGCTCGCGGGCCAGCCGGGTGTCGGCCGCCAGCACGGTCTCGATCTCCGCCAGGATCCGCCGCTCCTGCCAGGACAGTGCAGGGCCGTCCATCCCAGTCACCTCCGCACTGCCGGGACGTGTCCGTCCGCTGTTCCCTCAGCTCACGTCTGGCGCGTGGCACGGGTCCTAAACCTGGCTCCGGCCACCGGCGGTTTACCTTCGCCACGCCCCGGGCAGCCGCATCGACGAGCCGTGTACCGGCGCCCGCCGCACCGCACCTCCCGGAGGCCCGCATGTCGGAGCAACCGAAGCCCCAGGACTCCGGCCGGGACGAGACGGCCGAGGAGCGGGCCGACCGCCGGTGGGGCGATCTGCTCCAGGAGGTGCGGATCGCCCAGACCGGGGCGCAGATCATGTTCGGTTTCCTGCTCACGGTCGCCTTCACCGAACGGTTCGCCGGGCTCGACGGTCTCGAACGGACCCTGTACGTCACGGTGGTGACGCTCGGCGCGTTCGCGGTCGGCACCCTGATCGCCCCGGTCTCTTACCACCGGCTGCTCGCCGGGGAGCACGTCAAACCCCGGATGGTCACGGCCGTCGCCCACCTGGTCGCGCTCGGGCTCGTGCTGCTCGCCCTGACCATCTCCGCGGCGCTGCTGCTGCTCCTGCGGGTCGCGGGCCTGGGCTGGGGCGCCTGGGCCGTCGCCGGGGGCGTCCTGCTCTGGTTCGGGATCTGCTGGGTGCTGTTCCCCGCCACCGTGCTGCGCCGGGGGCGGGAGGACGGACGTCCCGCCCGCTGAGCCGGGCCGGACGCGTCGTCGGGGTCGGGGTCGGGGCGTCAGAGCCGGTCACGTCGGCGGTGCATGCCGGTCGGCGGCGGCTCCCGGTCCTTGCGGCGCTGGCCGAGCACGAAGGCCAGGATGATGACCACCACCAGCACCGCCCCGGCCACCACCAGCCAGACCGCGCCGAGGCCCGCTTCGGCCAGTTGCGTCTGTACTGCGAGATCCATTGGCATCATGCCTCGCGCCTGTCCGCGCCGCCCCGTTTCAAACCCGGTGCCCACCGGGTCCACCGTCCTCGACGGGGCCGAGCACCAGGTGGCCGTCCTCGGCGGTGACCGCGACCAGGACGGTGTGGTCGTCCGGGAAGCGCAGGGTGAACACCGGGTCGACCAGCAGCAGGAAGTCGAAGCCCTCCCGGGCCCGGTCCGACCGGTCCGGGTCCGGCACCGCGACGCCCCGCCAGCCGTCGCCGGCCGCCGAGACGGTCAGGCTCACCCGGAAACTACCCAGGCAGGTCAGGGGGTTGGACCACCACTCGAGCGTCGCGGGGCCCTGGTATCTGTGCATCAGGGGCGGGCGGCGCCGGGCGTGGCCGCACCGCCACCGTCGCGGGGTTCGATCCGGAAGTCGAAGGCGAAGGTGCCCGGGTCGAGCGCGGTCACCCCGCCGTCGACCGCCAGCACGGCGCCGTTGACCAGGCTGGCGGCCGGCGAGAGCAGCCAGCCGATCGCCTCGGCGACCTCCGCCGGCTCTCCCGCCCGCCGGACCGGGCTGAGCCGGGTGGCCTCCTGGTACGCCGCGTCGAGACCGTCCGGGGCGCCGGGCCCGTCCGGGCCGCCCAGCCCGGCCCGCTCGGCCAGCCGGGTCATCGGCCGGTCGGCCATCTCGGTCCTGACCCAGCTCGGGCAGACCACGTTGGCCCGCAGCCCCCGGTGGCCGTAGTCGACGGCGAGCGAGCGGCAGAGCTGGAGCAGCGCGGCCTTCGAGGTCGCGTACGCGGCGTTGCCGGACCCGTTCCGCAGCGCGGAGACCGAGGCGACGCCGACCACCGCGCCCGCGCCGGACGCCAGCAGGTGCGGCAGGGCGGCCCGGAGCAGCAGGAACGGGCCGGTGACGTTGGTCCGCATCACCTCGTCCCAGTCCGCCGGGGAGAGGTCGCCGACGGCGCCGGGCCGCCCGATCCCGGCGTTGACCACCAGCCCGTCGAGCCGCCCGAACCGGGACACCGCCGTCTCCACCAGCGCCGCCACCTGGTCGGGGTCGGTGGTGTCCGAGGGGTGCGCCACGGCGCCGGTCCGCTCGGCGAGCAGGTGCAGCGGCTCGGGTCGCCGCCCGGAGACGATCACCTGGTGCCCGGAGGCGCGCAGCAGGCGGGCGGTGGCCGCACCGATCCCGCTGCCGCCGCCGGTGACTATGACAACTCGCTGGTCGGCCATGGGTGTTCCCTCTCCGGTGCCGGGGCTGCGCGGATGGAATGATCATAAGCGCACAGCCCGTCACCCCCGCCCTGACCAGCCGTCACGCTCCGCTCGGGTGCACCCCGGCCGGTCAGTCCGTCTCGGCGGCGATCTCCAACGCCAGCACCTGGAGGATCTGCTCGGTCGTCACCTCGGGATCGGTCTCCTCGTAGCCGTCCGCGACCGCCTCGAAGGCCAGCACGAACCCCGTGATCAGGGCGCTCAGCGGCTTCGACAGCTGCCCCAGCACGGCCCGGCCGATCTCGTTGGCGTCCGCCTCGGCGGGCACCATGAAGTAGTCCGGGACCACCTCACCGAGCAGTTCCGAGGCGTAGTCCGTGCCGACTCCGCCGCGCAGGGCGGTGAGCGCGGCAATGGCCTTGAGCTTGATCTCGTTCTCGGTCATGCAGCGAGGGTAGGAGAACTTCCCGCCGCCGGGCCGCCGGGTGCGGGCCGACCCGCCGACGGGCCGTCAACCACCGGGTCGGGCGCACCTGTTGCCCGAAATCCATAGCTCATCCGGGGTCTTCCCCTGTTGATCAGGACCTGTCAGTCTGGGCGGGTTTTGCAGCGACAGAGGAGGCCCCTTGCAACGCGTACGCATATCGACCCTCGCGGTGGCGCTCACCAGCGCGTTCGTCCTGCTCGCCGGCACCGTAGCCACGGCGACCGCGGCCCCGGCGGAGAGTTCCGCCGCGAAGGTCGCGCCGGTCACCTGGACCCCGTGCAACCCGGACCCGTCCAAACCCGATCCGCTGATCTACGACTGTGCCGTGTACCCCGTCCCGCTGGACTACGCGAAGCCGAACGGCGAGACGGTCGGCATCGCGATGATGCGGCGCCGGGCCGGTGACCCGGCCAAGCGGATCGGCTCGCTCTTCATCAACCCCGGTGGCCCCGGCGGCAGTGGCTACCTGTGGGCCACCACCACCCGGTTCGAGCCCCGGGTGATGGACAGCTTCGACCTGGTCGGCTTCGACCCCCGCGGTGTCGCCCGGAGCAACCCGCTCCGGTGCTTCGGCACCGACGAGGAGGCGAACGGGGTCTTCGACCGGATGACCGGGGTGCCGGTCACCCAGGCGGAGATCACCGGCACGCTGGCCGCCACCAAGGACTACACCGACGCCTGCGGACGCAACGCCGGCGCGCTGCTCAAGCACATGTCCACCCAGAACGTGGTGCGCGACCTGGACCGGATGCGCCAGGCCGTCGGCGACGCCAAGCTCAACTTCGTCGGGTTCTCCTACGGCACCCTGATCGGCGCCACCTACGCCAACATGTACCCGACCAAGACCCGCGCGCTGATCGTCGACGGCAACGTCGACCCCCAGCTCCGGCTGGCCGACGGCCTGGAGTACGACCGCCACCGGGCCAACGGGTTCGAGATCTCGCTGGACGCCTTCCTGTCGCACTGCAAGGCGGCCGGCACGCCCCGGTGCGCCTTCGCCGACGGTGACCCCCGGGCCAGGTTCGACGCGATCCGCGACCACCTGCGCACCGACCCGGTCACCCTGCCGGACGGCTCCACGGTCACCCTGAGCACCTTCACCAGCCAGGTCGCCAACGCCCTGTACTCGCAGAGCCGGCAGGCTCCGCTGGCGAAGTCCCTGCAGGCCCTCGACCAGGCGATCAACGCCCAGCCGTCGGTCGCCGCCCGGTCCGCCGCCCCGAACGAGGCGAGCGCGCTGGCCGTGCTCGTGCCGACCGCGCTCCGGGAGGCCCTGCCCGAGACCCCGTACAGCAGCGACGACTCGTACTACGGCGTGAACTGCCAGGACAAGCCGTACCCGTCGAACCCGAAGCTGTTCCCGCTGATCGCGCGGGCCTGGGAGCTCGGCGCGCCGACCTTCGGCCGCTACCAGGCCTTCGACGGCCCCGCCTGCTCGACCTGGCCCGCCCCGGCCCGTCAGGTGGAGCGGTACACCGGCCCGTGGAACAAGCGGACCGCGAACCCGGTGATGGTGATCGGCAACCTCTACGACCCGGCCACCCAGTACAAGTTCGCCCAGAGCATGCAGCGCGAGCTCGGCAACGCCGTGCTGGTCAGCGTCGACCTGGTGGAGCACTGCGCGATCGGCAAGAGCAAGGCGCTGAACGCCCAGGTCACCTCGTACCTGGTCGACCTGGTCGCTCCCAAGCCCGGCCAGCTCCTCAAGCCGGACGTCGACGCGTTCCCGGTCGTGGCCTGACGATCCCCCCGGTCCCGGACCGGTAGCGACACCAACGGCGGGCGTGTGGTCGGCAGTTCACCGACCGCACGCCCGCTCCGCCGTTCCCGCACCTCGGATCGTCTTCCGGTGGTGGTCCCCGGCTCACCGGGGGTTCACCCGCCCGGGTAGGGATGCCTGCGGCGGGTCTCGGGTCTACGGAGGAGTGGCTGATGGACGGCATCGGGCGACGGGATGTGCTGCGGGCGGGCGCGGTGGCGGGGGTGGCCGGCGTGGCCCTCGGCGCCGGGACGGCGGGGGTCGGGCAGGCAGCGGAGGCCGAGCGGACGGTGGTGCTGACCGGCAGGCTGGCGACCGGGGCAGCGGACTTCGTCCACCTCCCGGTCGACGTCCCGCCCGGGGTCAGGGAGTTGGCGGTCAGGTACGAGTACGACCGGCCGCCGGTGCCGGCCGGGACGCCGGGGAACTCCTGTGACATCGGTATCTTCGACGAGCGCGGCACCGAGCTCGGCGGCCCCGGCTTCCGGGGCTGGTCGGGCGGCTTCCGGACCGAGTTCGCGATCAGCCGGGAGCAGGCCACCCCCGGCTACCTGCCCGGGGCCGTCCGGCCCGGGCGCTGGCACGTGGTGCTGGGTCCGTACCAGGTGGCACCGCAGGGGCTGGCCTACCGGGTCGAGGTGACGTTCCGGTTCGGCGCGCCGGGGCCGGCCTTCGTGCCGGCCTACCCGGCGGAGCGGGCCCGTGGGCGCGGCCGGGCCTGGTATCGGGGCGACTGCCACCTGCACACCGTGCACTCGGACGGCCGCCGGCTGCCCGAGGAGGTCGCGGCGGGCGCCCGGGCTGCGGGCCTGGACTTCATCGTCTCCACCGAGCACAACACCTCCTCCGCGCACGGCGTCTGGGGCCCGCTGGCCGGCCCCGACCTGCTGGTGATCCCCGGCGAGGAGGTGACCACCCGCAACGGCCACTGGCTGGCGCTCGGCGTCGAGCCCGGCCAGTGGGTGGACTGGCGGTACCGGGCCAGGGACGAGGCGCACCAGCGGTTCACCCGTCAGGTCCGCGCCCACGGCGGGCTGGTGGTGCCCGCGCACCCGTACTGCCCGTACGTCGCCTGCCAGTGGAAGTTCGGCTATGAGGACGCCGACGCCGTGGAGGTGTGGAACGGCCCCTGGACGTACGACGACGAGTCCGCCCTCGACACCTGGGACGCCCGGCTGGCCGAGGCTGTCCGGCACGGGCGGCGCTGGCTGCCCGCGATCGGCAACAGCGACGCGCACAGCAGCCCGCAACCGATCGGCGCCCCGCACACCGTGGTGCTGGCCGAGGACCTGACCCGGGATCACATCCTGGCCGGACTGCGGGCCGGCCGCAGCTGGATCGCCGGTACGACCGCCGTCCGGCTGGAGCTCACCGCCACCGGCCACGGGCGGCAGGCCGGGATCGGCGAGCGCCTCGCCCTCCCCGCCGACGCCCCCGTGGACGTCCGGCTGACCGTGGCCGGGGTGCCGAACGGGACCGCCCGCCTGCTCACCGACGAAGGCCAGCTCCGCCAGGAGACCCTGCCCGCCTCCGGCGAGACCACCCTCACCTGGCGCACCACCGCCTCGCTGGCCGCCTACGTCCGCGCCGAGGTCCGCCTCCCGAAGGCCGACGGCACCCCGGGCAAGGGCAACAGCATGGGGCCCGACCTGCCCTGGGGTCCGATGGCCGCGCTCACCAACCCGGTCTTCCTGGAACGGAGTTGACACCCTTCCGGCCCAGCCCGCCGAAATGAGCTGGCCGGCCGCCCCCGGTGCCGGTCATCCTGTCCTCATGGGAGACCGAGCCAACATCGTCGTGGTCCGCGACCACGGCCCGCACGAGCTGTACCGGACCGGCTGGGCCGTCGGGCTCGACCTCGACCTGCTGGACGGGCCGGCCGCCGTGCTCGCGATGCTCCCCGAACTCCGCCGGGACGGCTGGTGGTTGGACGACGACACGGCCCAGGGCGGGATCCTGCTCGACCTCGGCCGGCAGGTGCTGCTGTTCTTCGCCTGGGAGGGCCCGAGCACCGAACTCCGGCACCGCACGGCCACCTTCGAGCTGATCCGGGCCGCCTGGCCGGGCTGGGAGGTCCGCTGGCTGTACGACGGCGCGGCCGAACTGCGCGGGTACGTCGGGCTGGAGCCGGAGTACGTCCGCTGTCGCGACTCCGCTCTCGCGGTGGCCCCGTTCCTGGCCCCCGGGGACGAGGACCTGGCCGGCCCGGACCCGGGCGGTGTGCTGGTCACGGTCGGCGACCGGCACTGCCACGTGGCCTCCGACTCCTTCGACCACCCGGTCCGCGAGGGCATCTCCCTGCTCGACCGGCTGGCGGACGCACCCGGGCACCAGGTGTGCCGGCTGCACGTGAACGCCGGCCTCCACCTGGACCCCGAACGCCGCCGCCTGGGCTGGTGGTCCCTGCCCAACTCCCCGCAGGCGTACGGGACACCGGAGCTGTGGCCGGGCTGGACGGTGCGGTTCTGGCAGGACGACTGGCAGCGGCACGTCCGGGCCGCCGGCGGCCGCTTCTCCCCCACGCCCTTCGACCCCGGGGCGGACGCCAGGGCCGCCGTGCTCGCCGAAGCCGGGGAACGCCGGGGTCGGCGGGCTCGCCACCGGCAGGCCCGCTGACCGATCGGACGGCTCAGGTCTGGTACTCGCCGAACCAGCTGCGGCGCAGCAGGTGCTTGGGCAGGTACCCGGACTCGACCGCCACCGGGACGTCGTTGTCGTACGCCAGGCAGGCGATGCCGAGCAGGGGCAGCGAGACGAAGCCGTCCGGATCCCCCGCGCGCTCCTCGTCCGCCGACCAGAACTCCCGGTGCAGCTCCAGCCCTTGCAGCAGCGCCGCGTCGAACTTCTCCTGGTCCCGCCGCAGGAACTGGTAGAACGCGGCCAGCGGCGGATACAGCAGCTTGAGCAGCACCTCGCGGTCCGCGACCCGGGCGACGTCCGGGTCCGTACCGTCGATCGCCGCGAGCAGTTTCTCCGTCAGGTCCGGCGTGCGGCGCCAGTACGCCTGCAACGCCTCGACCCACGCGTAGACGTACTCGTCGAACACCGCGCCCGACCCGCGCAGCACGTCCACCGGCACCGCGCTCAGCATGTCCAGCCGCGTGCGCTCCCGGCAGATGACGGCCAGCCAGAACGCATCGAGCCACGCACCGGCGTCCGTGTAGAACTTCGGCCCGGTCGCCGGGATCTGCCGCGCCTCGCGCCCGATCCGGCACTCGACCGACCCGTCGGCGGTCGCGGCCGCGAAGATGCCCGAACTCGCCTGCATCGCCCGCACGTAGGCGTTCCAGGTACCGAGCTCCTCGGCCTCCGGGTCCAGCACACCGAGCTTCCGGGCCAGGATCAGCGCGGTGTCCACCGCGCTGCTGAGGTGCCACGCCGTCAGCGGCTCCACCGCGAGCTCCTCGTCGAGGACCTCGGCGAGCACCCCGACCGCCTTCGCGAGGTTGCCGCTCTCCACTACATGGCGAGCCACAGTCGTCGTCATTCGCACTACCCCCCTAGGGCTCGATGTCGATGTCGAACTGCTTCATCTTGTAGCCATCGTACTGGCCGTCCTTGACCTTGGCCTGAACCAGGACATAGTCGAGCTTTCCGCTCGCCCAGGCCGCTTCGAGCTCCTTGGCGAGGCGCAGCTCGGTCCCGTCGTCGTCCTTGCGCTTCTTCATCTGGTTGATGATCGCCTTGAAGTACTCCGGGTGTCCCTGCATCACCTGACGCCCGTCCAGGGCCTTCCGGTCGCCCAGTCCGGCGGTCGGCGCCTTCGCCTCGACCACCACGAAGCCCCCGTCCTCCCGACGCCAGATCTGGTCGAACCGGTTGTTGCCGTCCTTCCGGTCGTCGATCCGTTCGGCATCGGGATAGGTCGCCGGAATGGCGTGGAACTCGGCCGCGCGGTCGCCCAGTTCCTCGCCCGCCTTACCCATCTCGTGGTGCGGGGCCTTGTGCTCCTGGTGCAGCCTGTCGTACTCGGCCTTCGCGTCCGGATCATTGGGGTTCTGCTCGTGCCTCTCCTTCGCCTCCTTCAGCGCGTCCTCGGCCGCCCGGTCCGCCGCCAGCGCCTGTTCACGACGCTCGATCGACCCCTCGATGCTGCGCATCCGCTCGCGATCGGCCGGCGAGGCCGAGAGGTCGACGGCGTCGCCCTTGTAGTCCTCGGCGAGCGGCGGCGGCGCGTCCTGGGCCGCGATCCACTTCCCGGGATTGTCCGCGTCGCCGTCGACCCACCGGAGTTGCGGGATCTCGTGCCCGTTCTCGTCCTTCATCCCGATCCGGATGCGGTGGCCGTCGACGTTGTAGTGCTTCTTCAGCCACTCCCCGTCCGCCTCGTTGGCCCGCTCGACCTGCTTCCGGACCCGCTCCCGATCCGCGTCGGCGGCACTCGGGTCGTCTGCTCCGGCGAGTTCTTCGGGGGCGTGGCGGTCGTGTTCGGGGTTGTGGTCGGGGTCGGTGTGGTGGGTGGGGGTGGTGGGGTTGCGGTCGGGGTCGAGGGGGATGGCGAAGACGCCGTTGTCGCCGTTGTGGAGGGGTTGGTTGCTGTGTTGGCCGGTCTGGGCGTCGATGTAGGTGATGGTGCCGTTGTGGTTGACGGCGTTCCAGGCGTGGGAGCGGCCGTCGTTGTCAGTGGTGATGATGACGGCCTGGGAGCCGTGGCCGTTGTGGCGGAGGGTGTCCTCGATGCGGTGGAACGCCTGGGGGCCGTCGCCCATGTCGTTGAATTTGGTGCCGAGGGCGTTCTCGATGCGGTCGCGGCCGTTGCGTTCGCCGCGGTCGGTGGGGTTGCCGTCGGTGTCGTGGTCGGGGGTGCGGGCGCCGGCGGGGGTGGGGTGGCCGTCGAAGGTGTCGACGGTGGCCAGGGCGGTGTCGACGCAGTTGTTGTTGCGGCCGGGGGCGGTGGGGTCGTCGCCGTTGATGGCGCCGGGCCAGTTGCCGTCGTTGGGGTCGGGGTGGCGGACGGGTGTGCCGTCGGGGTTGTGCGGGGTGGCGTCGTTGACCCGCTGGTGATCGCGTTCGGTGGGGTCGAGGATGCCGCCGGGGCTGCCGGTGGGGCGGTCGGCGGTGGCGGGGCGGTGCGGTTCCCTGCCCGGGGTGTCGTCGGGCCGTGCGTGGTCGGGGCCGTCGGGGTCCAGGCGGGAGCCGATGTCGGGACGGGTGTCGTCCGGGCGGGCCGGGTCCGGGCGGGTGGCCTCGGGGCGGTTCGGGTCCAGGCGCGTACCGATGTCGGGGCGCGTCGCGTCGGGGCGGGCCGGGTCCGGGCGGGTGCCGTCGGGGCGGTTCGGGTCCAGGCGGGAGCCGATGTCGGGGCGCGTCGCGTCGGGGCGGGCCGCGTCGGGACGGGTGGGGTTCGCTCCGGTCGGGTTCAGGCGGGAGCCGAGGTCGGGGCGGGTGGTGTCGGGGCGGGCCGCGTCCGGGCGGGTGGGGTTCGCGGTGGTGGGGTTCAGGCGGGAGCCGAGGTCGGGGCGGGTGGTGTCGGGGCGGGTGGGGTTCGCTCCGGTGGGGTTGAGGCGTGCGGGGATGTCCGACCGGGGGGTGGTGGTGTAGGCGGTGCGTGGGTCGGGTCGGTTGGTGGGGTTGCGGTCGGCGGTGGGGCGCGGGCCCAGGGTGGGGCCGTCGTGGTCGGGGCGGCGTTGTGGCTGGACCGGTCCGGTGGTGGGGGTGGGTGGTGCGGTGGGCCGGTTGGTGGTGGTGGCCGGGTTGGAGGTGGTGGGGGTGCCCGCGTGCGGGACACCACCGGGCGCCGGGGCCGGGGTGGTGGGGGTGGTGTCGGGGGTGGGTTGCGGGGTGGGTCGGTGGTCGGGGCCGGCCTGGGGCGCGGTGGCGGTGGCCCCGCCGGCGGTGTTCAGACGCGGAGCGCTGGTCGGGGTGCCGTCCGTGCCATCCGTGCCGGTGCCGGTGGGGTCGGCGTAGGCGGTACGGGGGTCGACCCGGGTGGGGGCCGGTTCCGGTGACCCGTGGTCAGGGGTCGGGGTGTGGGCGGGAGTCCGCGCCTCCGGCGTCGCGGCCGTGGCGGGCTGGGGTGCGGCGTCCGGACGGGTCGGGGTCGGGGTGTTCTCGTGCCGGGGCGCGGGAATGTCCGCCTGCGCGGGGGTGTGACTGGGCGTCGGCTCACTGGGACGCACCGGGCCGTAGCTGGGACGACTGTCGTCACCACGCGGCGGCGGCGTGTGCTCAGCCGCAACCGGACGAGACCCAGGATCGTGATCCGGGGTCCGCGACGGACCCTCCGGGGACGACGAGATGGGACGGGCACCCGTATCGCCGTCCGGCGTACGCGACGGCGTGCCGTCCGGCCGGGCACCGCTGTCGCCGTCCGGAGTACGGGAGGGCGTGCTGTCGGGGCGGGTGCTGGCGTCGTGGTCCGGTGTGCGGGAGGGCGTGCTGTCGGGGCGGGTGCCGGTGTCGTGGTCGGGCGTACGGGAGGGCGTGCTGTCCGGCCGGGTACCGCTGTCGTGGTCCGGTGTGCGGGAGGGCGTGCTGTCGGGGCGGGTGCTGGTGTCGTGGTCGGGGGTGCGGGAGGACTGCTGCGAGTCCGGTCCCGAACGGCCCTCCGGGGACGGGGTGCTGGTGCGGCCGCCGTCGTCGGTACGGCCCGGCGTCGCACCGTCGCCTGCGGGATGCCGGCCCGAACCCGTATCCCCCGACGGCGTGTTCGCCTCCGCACCCACCCGCGTCCCGAACGGGTCCAACGGCGCCGAACCCCGGTCGCTGGACGTCGGCGACGGACCCGGCTGCGTCGAACGCGGCGCCTCGCTCGAACCGGACCCATCACGGCCCGACGAACTGTCCGGCGACGAGCTGGGCGTCCGGCCCGGCGAACTGTCCGGCGACGAGCTGGGCGTATGCGAGGACGGACTGTTACCCGACGAGGGACCGCTGCCGGACGGACTGCCGTTGCTGGAGGAGGGTGTGCTGCCCGACGGGCTGCTGCTCGGGGAGGGTGTGCTGCCCGACGGTGACCTGTCGCCGCTGTTCGGCGCGTCACCACCACCACTGCTGTTGCTGTTGCCGGAGGAGTCCGCGTTGCCACCCCCGTGCCCCGCCGCACTGTCCAACCCACTACGCGCATGACCACCAGCGCGCGAACCCACCCCGTCCCGCAACGCCTCCGTGAACGTCTGACCCGAGTTCTTGACCGCCGTCTTGAACTCCTCCGCCCCCGCCTTACCGGTCCGCCCCAGATCAAAACCGTCCTGCGCACCGAAACCCTGGTTCACCGTCTGCGCGATCAGATCACTGATCATCGCCTGCACAGCCGAAACCACCGGCTCCTTCAACGTCTCCAGGATCGCCTCCACCAACGCATCCCGAAGCTCCTTCAACAACCGACGAACAATCATCTTCGTCGCCTGCACCGCCCCCGCGGCACCCAACTCCGACAACCCCAACGTGAACGGCGCAGCCGCCTGAGCAGCGATGATCTCCACCGCCAACACCACCAACTGCGCGATCACCGCGATCTTGCACGCAATCACGATCATCGCCGCAGCATCGAACGCCGCAGCGATCAACCGCGACGCCGTCGCCGCATCCGCCAAATACCCGTCACTACCACCCGCGGAAAACTTCTCCCACGCCTTACCGAACGCCTCGATCGAATCACCCGAATTCGCCGAACGCACATTGTTCGCCGCACCCGCCGCCCGATAATGCAACTCATCGACCGTATCCGCGAAATCCCGCCACACCTGCGCGGACTCCATGAGCTTGTCCTCGTCCGCCTTCGGCCAATCAAAGCCGAGCATCTCCAGAACCCACTCAACACTGTCCGGCAACATCAGCGACACTTCGCCAAACCCCCCGTAACAAAAACCACATCACAACAACACGACACGACACCCACAACAAACCCAGAACACGCCAAACAGAAAACCGACCCGGCCTCAGACCACCTGCGGCCGGAACAACGCGTCCACCCGACCCCCGACCATCCCCTGCGAACCCTCCAACGCCCGGAACGACCCATCCGCCGCCGACTCGTTCGCCTCGTGACCCGCCGCCATCCCCTGCAACTTCTGCCCGATCTCCCCGATCCGCGTCCCCAAAGAAGCCATCGACTCCTTCATCCCATCCCGCAGACCCTCATACACCACACCGAACTTCTCACCCAGATCATCATCACCCCACGGCGGAGTATCACCCTTCTCCAGGGCCTCCAACTTCGCCGACAAATCCTTCACCGCAGCCGAGAAATCATCACCGACCGCCACCAAACTCAACCCCTCAGCCCGAAGACCGACCGGATCAACCACAATCTGCTGCGACATCAACGCCCCCTGCTGCGAACCGGACTGTCTCCGCTCGGCATCCCCGGCGCCAACTGAGACCGTGTCTCATGTGGATATCTTGGCGAGCTTCTTGTAGCAGGTCAGGGCTGCCGCGAGGCCGAGGAAGGCGGCGAAGTGGGAGCCCTCTCGCTCGTATCTGACGGTCAGTCTGCGATAGCCGAAGAGCCAGGCGATGCTGCGTTCGATCTTCCATCGGTGGCGGCCGAGCCGCTCCGAGCTGTCGACTCCCGGGCGGGCGATGCGGGGTGTGATGCCGCGCTGACGCAGCCAGGCGAGGGTGTCGGCGGAGTAGTAGGCCTTGTCGCCGCGAAGCCTGTCCGGGCGTCGCCGACGAGGTCCGCGGCGTGACCTCACCGCCGGCAGGCCACGAACCAGGGGCTTGAGTGCCTGGCTGTCATGGACGTTGGCACCGGAGACGCCGACGGCCAGCGGCAGGCCCCGGGCGTCGGTGAGGACATGGAGTTTGCTGCCCTTCTTGCCCCGATCGACCGGATTGCGCCCGGTCAGCGTGCCCCTTTTTCGCGCGGACCGAGGCGGCATCGATGATCGTCGACGTCCAGTCCACCTCACCACGCACCCCTAGCTCGTCCAACACCGCACGGTGCAGCCGTACCCACACCCCGGCCTTCGACCATGCGGCGAACCGCCTGTGCGCGGTGGCCGGCGAAACGCCGAACGTCGGCGGCAGATGCCGCCAGGCACACCCGGACGTCAGAACGTAGACCACGGCCGTGAACACCGCCCGGTCCTCCAGCCCCGCCGTCCCACCACCTTGACGGCGGGACGCGAACGACGGGATCAACGGCGCCGCCAGCCTCCACAGGCCATCCGGCACCAGCCGATGAGACAGATCAACCACCATGAGCCCCATCATGCCGCAGATCGTCCAACCCCCACATGAGACACGCTCTGAATGAGCAGCAACAGCATTGCCCATCAGATCATAGGAGTTTGCGGGTCGGCAGCCCCTGGAGCGTATCGACCTTGCAACAGGTGCAGGGACAGGGCCCGTTCACCTCACCGGCTCTCCCCCCGGCGGCGGGTCGAGGAACCAGGCCCGCGCGGCGTCCGCCGCCGCCTCCAGGGTGCCCGGCTCCTCGAACAGGTGGGTGGCACCGGGGATCACCTGCACCCGGTGAGGCACCGTCAACTGCGCGGCGGCGGCCCGGTTCAACCGCAGCACGTCCCGGTCGTGGCCACCGACCAGCAGCAGCACCGGCGCCCGGACCAGCCCGATTGCGTCGCCGGCCAGGTCCGGGCGTCCGCCGCGCGAGACCACGGTCCGGACCTGGCGGGGCCGTTCGGCCGCCGCCCGCAGGGCCGCTGCGGCGCCTGTGCTGGCGCCGAAGAGTCCGAGGGGCAGGCCGGTGGTGCCGGGCCGGGCGGTCAGCCAGTCGACGGCTGCGACCAGACGGGCGGTCAGCAGGTCGATGTCGAAGCGGTGTTCGCGGGTGCGGGCGTCCACCGCCTCTTCCGGCGCGGTGAGCAGATCCAGCAGGAGGGTGCCCAGGCCCGCCTCCTGGAGGGTGGCCGCGACCGCCCGGTTGCGCGGGCTGTGCCGCGAGCTCCCGCTCCCGTGCGCGAACAGCACCATCCCTCGGGCCGCGACGGGCACCGCCAGGTCACCGGCCAACGCCGACCGGCCTACGGGGACGTGCACCCGCTGCACCTGCACGGCAGCCTCCACCGGCCCAACCCCGCTCAGACCCGGTTCAGGTCACCGGCTCGGGGGTGGGCCCCGGCAGCGGTCCCGGTCGCGGGCCGGGCTCCGGTGTGGGCCACGGCGGCCGGGGTTCCGGTCCGGGCGGTATCGGGGGCACCGGGTCCGGCTCCGGCGCGGGTACGGGGCCGGGGAGCGGCCCGGGCTCCGGGCCGGGTCCCGGGCCCGGCGGTGGGGTGGGGACCGGTGGCACGGGGTCGTTCGGCGGGATCGTCATGACGGACCCTCCGTTCGTCGTCTCCCCCGCGCCTACCCCACCCGCCTCCGTTCACACGGCAGCCGGGACGCGCGGCAGGGCCCCGGGTCGGCTTACGGAATGCCCAGCTCGAACAGCACATACCCTGCGTACCACCCGCTGGCCACCGCCGTGACGCCGAAGACCGCGATCAGCGAGGGCAGCGACACCCGCCGTAGCGCGACAGCGATCGGCAGGAAGAGCGGGAAGCAGGGCAGCAGGTAGCGGGAGGTGTTGCCGAAGATCTGGGCGCTGCCGAGCACCAGCACGATCGTGATCAGGGTGAAGACCAGCAGGAACACCGGCACCCGCAGGCGGATCAGCAGGAAGATCAGGATCGGCAGCAGCACCACCAGCACCAGCCCGATCATGTCCTCGGTCGGGTACGTGAAGGCGTACCCGCCGCGACCGAGCAGGATGGTGCGCACCACGTTGAAGGTGTGCTCGCCGTAGTCGAAGAAGTGCAGCCAGCCGCCCTTCTGGAGCTTGAAGTAACCGCTCCAGTCACCCAGTCGCCAGTTCGCCCAGGCCAGGTAGCCGAAGATGCCGAGCGGGGCGATCAGGACGGCGGAGACCGGGCCGATCCAGCCGTCCCGGCGGCGGACCAGGGCGACCACGGCGGCCACCCCGAGGGCGATCACCAGGGCGGCGGCGGTGGGGCGGTTGAGGCCGGCCATGAAGACCGTGACGCCTGCCGCCAGCCAGCGGCGTTCCAGCACGAACCAGCAGGACCAGGCGGCCAGCGCGACGAACAGCGAGTCGGAGTAGACCGCCCACTCGACGCCGGAGCCGGGGAAGACCGCCCAGACCGCGGCCGCGATCAGACCCGCCCGACGGTCGAACAGCCTGGCCGCCACGGCGTAGATCCCGGCTGCGGCCACGAACGAGGCGACCACCGACACCACCATGCCCGCCCCGTAGGAACCGAGGCCGGTGACGGCGGAGACCAGCTTCATCATGCCGGGGTAGAGCGGGAAGAAGGCGACCGAGTTCTGGTCGTACTCGAAGGGGGGCGGCCCGATCTTCACCAGCCGGGGGTCGTACCCGTTCTCGGCCACCTGCCGGTACCACCAGCCGTCCCAGCCGGCCACCACGTCCCAGGGCCGGGCGCCGCCGCCGAACCGGGGGGTCTTGGTCAGGTACTCACCGGACCAGGTGAGCAGCCACATGAAGACGGTGAACCCGGTCAGCTTCAGCAGGCCGAACACCGCCAGCGCGGGGCCGTACTCCTCGGAGACCCGGCGGAACCAGTCGCCGAGCGACTCGCGGGGGCGCTCCGCAGAACCGGCGTCACCTCCAGCCGACTCCCACCCCCCGTCCCGCTGCTCCGAGTCGGACGACACGTTCGACTCGGACGGCACGTCCGGCTCAGCCGATTCGGTCGGCTCGGCCGACTCGGTACCGGGGATCGCGGTCAAGGGTCCTGGTCTCCTGACTGGCTGTGCGGCCGGGCGGGTGTGGCGTCGTGACGGGCGGATCGGGCGGCCGATATTTTCGGAAGCGTACGCCATCGACCAGAGGTCCAGACCAGCCCCGGGCGGGCCTGTGTAGGATCCGACCACCGTCCCGACCAACCCCAAGGGGGCACCCGATGAGTCCAGTGGTCGGTCCGGCCGTCACCCTCTCCGTGGTGGTGCCGATGTACAACGAGGAGGACGCCCTCCCCGCCCTGGCCGCCCGGCTGCGGCCCGCGCTGGACGGGATCGGCGTCCCGTACGAGGTGGTCGCGGTGGACGACGGCAGCGCGGACAAGACCGCCGACCTGCTGACCGACCTGCAGACCGACTGGCCGGAGCTGCGGGTGGTCGGTCTGCGCCGCAACTACGGCCACCAGGCCGCCCTCACCGCCGGTCTGCACCGTGCGGCCGGGGCGTACGTCGCGAGTATCGACGCCGACCTCCAGGACCCGCCGGAGAAGATCGCCGAGATGCTGGCGCTGGCCCACCGGGACCGGCTGGACGTGGTGTACGGCATCCGCGAGGACCGCAGCACCGACTCCGGCTTCAAGCGCCGCACCGCCGGGGCCTACTACTGGCTGATGCGCCGGCTGACCGGCCCTCAGCTGCCCGCCCAGGCCGGCGACTTCCGGCTGCTCAGCCGGGCCGCGGTGGAGGCCGTCAAGGCGCTGCCGGACCAGCAGCAGGTGTACCGGCTGCTGGTCCCGTGGCTCGGTTTCCCCAGCGGGCAGGTGCACTACGCCCGGGAGGAACGGGTCGCAGGGCGGACCAAGTACCCGGTGAGCAAGATGGTCCGGCTCGCGCTGGACAGCATCACCGGCTTCTCGGCCGCGCCGCTGCGGATCGCCACCTGGCTCGGCGTGGTGAGCTTCGTGGTCTGCCTCGGGCTGCTGGCCTTCTCGGTGACCGCCTACCTGTTCGGCCGCACCGTGCCGGGTTGGACCTCGCTCTTCGTCGGGATGCTCTTCATCGGCGCCGTCCAACTGATCTGCGCCGGGCTGCTGGGCGAGTACATCGGGCGGATCTACACCGCCGTCCAGCACCGGCCGACCTACTACGTCGGGACCGACTCCGCGCTGGACACCCGGTCCGGCGTGACCGAGCAGCGGATCTCCCGGGACTGAGCCGGCCGGTGCCGGGCCGGGCCGGTCAGGTGCCCGTGCGGCGCTCGAACACCTCGGGTCTGGCGGTGTCCAGCGCCGTCGCGACGGCGCCGAGCAGCACCGCCTCGTGCCCGAGCCGGCTCGGCAGCAGTTTCGGCCGCAGCGGGGTGAGGTCGTGCAGTGCCCGCTCCACCGGCTCCAGCAGCAGGTCCGCGCTGCAGCCGATGCCGCCGCCGAGCACCACCAGGTCCGGGTCGAGCACGGCCGAAACCAGCGCGACGGCGTACGCGAGCCGTTCGGCCTCGCCCTGCACCGCCTCGACGGCGGCGGGCAGCCCGTCCCTGGCGGCCTGGAAGACCTGTTCCGCCGTCAGCGGGCCGGTCAGGCCGAGCTCCCGGGCCGAGCGCACCACCGCCGCCGCGCTGACCGTGTCCTCCAGGGTGGCCCGCTGCCCCGGGACCGGGAGCGAGCCGATCTCGCCGGCCGCGCCGTGGGCCCCGGCCACCAGCTCGCCGTCCTTCACCACGCCGACCCCGAGGCCGGTGCCGACCAGCAGGTAGACGAAGACCCGGCCGCCCGCGCCCGCGCCGAAGGCGTACTCGCCCAGGGCCGCCAGGTTGGCGTCGTTGCCGACCGTGACGGTGGTGGCCAGGCCCTCGGCGATCCGGTCGAACAGCCCGGGCCGGCCCCAGCCCGGCAGGTTCCCGGCGTAGCGGACGCTGCGCCGCTGCTCGTCCCAGACGCCCGGGGTGCCGACCACGGCGTGCACGATCCGGTCCGCCGTCAGCCCGGCCTCGGCGGTGGCCTCCCGGGCGGCCGCCACCACCGCGTCGGCCACCTCGTCCGCCGAACTGCCGTGGTTGGGGACGTCCCGACGGGCGATCAGCTCCCCGGTCAGGTCGGCCACCGCGACCCGCAGGCGGCCCCGGCCGATGTCCACGCCGAGCACGTGGCCGGCCGCCGGGTCCGGCTCGTACAGCAGTGCGGTCCGGCCGCGTTCGGGGGCGAACACGCCCGCCTCCCGGACCAGGCCGCCCTGCTCCAGGGTGGCCAGCGCCGCCGACACGGTGGGCTTGGACAGCCCGGTGTCCCGGGCCAGTTGGGCCCGGGAGGAGGGGCCGTCGGTGCGCAGCCGCTCCAGCAGCAGCCACTCGTTGTTGCTGCGCAGCCGTTGCCGGTTCCACGGCTGGGCGGCGGTCTGCCCACCCGGTCCGACGGGCAACTGGCGGCTCATGGCTTCCTCCGGTCCTGATCATCCGATGCAGGAGTAGGAAGTTACCGCACGCCCGGTGGGGCACCGTCGGCTCGGAGTCCGGATCAGAGCGTGGTGAACCAGCCCCCCAGCAGCCGGGCGTCCGCGCTGTCGGGGTCCAGCGGTGGCAGGCGGTCCGCGAACGCCTCGGCGTCGTCCTGCGGCCGGTAGCCGAGCTTCCGGGCGCCGGAGAGGTCCCACCAGGCGCGGGTGTTCGCGCTGATCCCGTTGACGACGGTGTGGCCGACGTCGGGAGCGGTGAGGGCGGCGTGCACCAGTCGGGCGCAGTCGGCGGGGCTGAGCCAGGTGGCGAGCATCCGCGGGCCGCGCGGTTCGGGGAAGCAGGAGCCGATCCGGATCGACACCGTCTGCACGCCGTACTTGTCGGCGTACAACGAGGCCAGGCCCTCACCGAAGACCTTGGACAGGCCGTAGTAGGTGTCGGGCCGGCTGGGGATGTCGGTGCCGATCGGTCCGGACGAGTCGAGCGGGGTGTAGCCCACCGCGTGGTTGCTGCTCGCGTAGACCACCCGCCGGACGCCCTCGGCCCGGACCGCCTCGTACAGCTCGTAGCTGCCCTGGATGTTGGCGCCCAGGATGTTGGCGAAACTGTCCTCCACCGAGATCCCGCCCAGGTGGACGACCGCGTCCACCCCGCGCACGGCCTCCCGCACCGCCGCACCGTCGCGGAGGTCGAACACCAGGGAGTCGGTGTCCGGGATCGGCCGCAGGTCGGCGAGCCGCAGGGTGTGCCCGTGGCCGGGCAGCAGCTCGCGCAGCATGGTGCCGACACCACCGGCGGCTCCGGTCAGCAGGACCTGCATGAACGTCAACTCCTCGGACTGGAAGGATGGTTGCGGAACTCCTCGGCCAGCTCCGCCAGCACCGGCAGCTGCCGGGCGGGGAGCAGGCCGAGGTGGTACAGGCTGAGCCGCTCGGCACCCGCCGCTCGCAGGCGCCGGACGTGCTCCGGCAGTCCGGCCGGGTCGGCGGGTGGCAGCAGGGTCACGTACGCGTCCACCGGACGGCCGAACCCCGCCGCGCTCCGGACCAGTTCGGCACTGGCCGGAGCGGTCGGCCAGCACGGCACCAGCAGCGCGTCCACCTCGGCGGGCGCAGCGGGGGTCAGGCCGGGCGACGGGCCGGTGCCCCAAGGGTCGGGGTGGGCGTGCAGGGTGACGGGCACTCCGGGCAGCAACTCCCTTACCGCTGCGACCACTTCGCGGCGCATGCGGTCGGCGGAGCTCTGCCGGGCGGCCAGCAGGACGGTGGCGACCGGCGCCGGCAGCCACTCCTCATGCTCCACCGCCGCCCGCAGCGACCGGGTCACCTCGATCGGGTCGAGCCCGCCCCAGCCGGCCCGGCAGCCGGGGCAGCAGCACACCGAGAGCGCTCGCAGCGCGGTCGGTGAGTAGGCGCCGTCGGTCTTCTCGTGGCAGCCGAGGTGGCTCGCGCCCAACTGCCCCGCCGACTCCAGCGAGACCCCGCCCAGCGCCCCGGCGGGCAGTCCGCGCAGCGCCTCGACGGCGAGCGTGACGCAGTGCTCGCGCACCTCGGGGCGGCTCGGGCAGAGCGCGTACGGGTAGCGCTCGCCGTAGCAGTTGAGCACCGTCGACTCCGGTGCCAGCAGGCCGAGTCGGGTGTTGTGGGCGAGCACCACCCAGGCGTTCACCGGGATGCCGGCCGCTGCCAGGACCGCGATCGCCTCGCCCGCCGGGTCGGCCTCGGCCAGCCAGTCCGGGCCGAGCGGGGCCAGCCGCCGCCCGGCCCACACCTGCGGTCGGACCGGCCGGTAGAGCGCGGCGTACCGGGCGTCCACCAGCCGCCGGTGCGGGTGCTGCGGGGTGGCGGCCCGGGTGGAGTGGTAGCTGACGGCGAGCGTCACCGCGTCCAGCCCGGCGGCCCTCACCCGATCGGCGAAGGCCGGGTCGCCGAGCACGTCCCAGGGGTAGGCGTGTGCCGAGACGGTCACCATCGCGGCCGCCGCTTCTCGAAGCCCGGGTCGATGCTGCGCAGGTACGCGGTGTCGTCGCGCTCCCGGATGCCGCAGTGCAGGTAGTTCTCGTGCAGCCGGGCCAGCGCGTCCGGGTCCAGCCGGACGCCCAGGCCGGGGGCGTCCGGCACCCGGACGGCGCCGTCGACGATCCGCAGCGGTTCGGCCAGCACGTCCTCGCCGTACTGCCAGGGGGTGTGGGTGTCGGCGGCGTAGGTGAGTTCGGGCAGCGCGGCACCCAGGTGGGTCATCGCGGCCAGGCTGATCCCGAGGTGGCTGTTGGAGTGCATCGAGACCCCGACGCCCCAGGCCCGGCAGGTGGCGGCGAGTTCGGCCGAGCGGCGCAGCCCGCCCCAGTAGTGGTGGTCGGCGAGCACCACGCCCACCACCCGCTGCCCGAAGCCCTCGGGCAGGTCGGCGGAACTGACCACGCACATGTTGGTGGCCAGCGGCATGGTCGCGCCGCGCGCCACCTCGGCCATTCCGGGGATGCCGGGGGTGGGGTCCTCCAGGTACTCCAGCAGCCCTTCGGTCTCGGCCGCGACCCGGAGCGAGGTCTCCACCGTCCAGGCGGCGTTGGGGTCGATCCGGAGCGGGTGGGTCGGGAAGGCCGCGCGCAGCGCGTGCACCGCCTCGACCTCCTGATCCGGCGGCAGCACCCCGCCCTTGAGCTTGATCGAGCCGAAGCCGTACTGCCCGACCATCCGCCTGGCCTGGGCGACGATCCCGTCCGGGTCCAGCGCCGCGCCGTACTCGTCGCCGGCCGCGCCGGGGTGACCCGCCCACTTGTAGAACAGGTAGGCGGAGTACGGGACTTCGTCCCGTACCCGGCCGCCGAGCAGGTCCACCACCGGGCGGCCGACCAGCTGCCCCTGCAGGTCCAGGCAGGCCACCTCGAACGGGCTGAGCACCCGCAGCGCGGTCTTCTGCGGGGTGGAACCGCCGGTCAGACCGTGCTTGTCGGGGGCGTCCGCGTCGCCGAGCACCGCCCGGATCCGGCGCAGCAGCCCGTTGGTGTCGAACGGGTCGAGCCCGGTCAGCGCCGGGGCGACCGCGCGCAGCAGCGCCAGGTGCGGGGCGTCCCCGTAGGTCTCCCCCAGGCCCACCAGGCCGTCGCCGCAGCGCAGTTCGACCACCGCCCGGAGTGCCCAGGGCTGGTGCACCCCCGCCGAGTTGAGCAGTGGGGGGTCGGCGAAGGCGATCGGCGTGACCACCACGTCCCTGATCCGCACGGTCACTCCACCACCGTGGCCAGGGCGGCCCGGCCGCGCGCCAGGATCCGGCCCAACTCGTCGACGTGCTCCGGCGAGGCGTCCACCAGCGGTGGCCGGACCCGGCCCACCGCGAGGCCGGCCAGCCGGGCCCCGGCCTTGACCAGCGCGACGGCGTACCCGGGCACCCGGTCGCGCAGCGCGACCAGCGGCAGGTAGAACTCGGCCAGCAGCAGCCGGACGGTGTCCTGGTCGCCCCGCTCGACCGCCCGGTGGAAGGCGGTGGCCAGGTCGGGGGCGAAGCAGAGCACGGCCGAGGAGTAGCACTCCACGCCGATCGCCCGGTACGCCTGGACGGAGAGTTCGGCGGTCGGCAGACCGTTCAGGAAGCCGAACTCGGCGGCCCTCGGGTGGCCGCTGGTCCGGACGGCGGTGACCAGCCGGAGCATCGCGTCCACGTCGCCCCGGCCGTCCTTGATGCCGGTCACGGTCGGCACGTCGAGCAGCGCCAGCGCGGCGGCCTCGTCCAGGACGGCGTTGGCGCGCTGGTAGACCACCACCGGCAGCGCGGTCGCCGAGGCGACGTAGCGGACGTGCTCGACCAGCCCGCCCGGGGTGGAGGTGACCAGGTAGGGCGGGAGCAGCAGCAGGCCGTCCGCGCCGCACTCGGCGGCCACCACCGCGAACTCCCGGGCCATCCGGGGGCCGCCGCCGCAGCCGGCCACCACCGGCAGCCGGCCGTCGGCGACCCGGACGGCGGTGACCACCAGGTCGCGGTACTCGTCCAGGGCCAGTGCGGTGAACTCGCCGGTGCCGCAGGCCACGAAGAGCGCGGCGGGCCCGGCGGCCACCTGCTGTTCCAGGTGCTCGGCGAAGACGGCCAGGTCCACCTTGTCGTCGTCGGTGAACGGGGTCAGGGGGAACGACAGAAGCCCGTGCAGGCGCATGAAATCTCCTGATCAGAACGATGGTTGACGGTCCTAGCCCTTGACCGCGCCGGAGGTGAGCCCGCGCATGAACTGCCGCTGCATGGCCAGGAAGGCCAGCACGCTGGGCAGCAGGGCGAGCAGCGCGGAGGCCAGCAGCACCCCGACCCCGACCTGTTCGTCGGCGCGCAGGGTGCGCAGCGCGAGCGGCAGGGTGAACTGCCTGGCGTCGGTGGCGACCAGCAGCGGGAGCAGGTACTGGTCCCAGATCATGGTGAAGCCGAAGATGCCGATCACGCCGAGGGCCGGCTTGCACAGCGGCAGCACCACCGACCAGAAGATCCGCAGGTCGCCGGCGCCGTCCAGGCGGGCGGCCTCCTCCAGTTCGAGCGGGATCTCCTTCATGAACTCGGCGGTCACCAGGATCGAGAAGGCCCAGGCACCGACCGGGACGATCATGCCCCAGAGGCTGCCGGTGAGCGAGAGGTCGGACAGCACCAGCGAGAGCGGGATGGCCAGCACCTCCTCCGGCAGCATCATGGTGGACAGGATCAGCAGCAGCACCAGCCGCATCCCCGGGAAGCGCTTGCGGGCCAGGGCGTAGCCGGCCGAGATGCTCACCCCGACCTGGAGCAGCAGGCCACCGCCCACCACCAGGAAGGAGTTGAGCAGGTAGCGCAGCACGTCCCGGTCGAAGGCGGCCCGGAAGTTGGCCAGCGTGAGGTCGGTCGGCAGCAGGGTGAGCCTGGTCGGGTCGCTGACCGGGCTGAACGCGCTGACCAGCAGGGCGAGCAGCGGCCCGGCGAAGACCAGGACCAGCAGCCCGTAGAGGACCAGCTTGCCGATCAGGGCGAGCGGGCCGTTCCGGGCGTCCAGGCCGAGGGCGGTGTCGAGTTGACGGTTCTTCATGGCGCGGCCCTTCCGGATGTCGCGGCCTTCCCGGTTCGGCGACGGCCGAGCCTGACCAGCAGGGTGAGCAGCACCGAGACCACCAACAGCACCATCGAGCCGGCCGCCGCCACGCCCAACTCGCCGCGCTCCAGGCCGAGTCGGTAGATCAGGGTCATCAGCACCTCGGTCGAGCCGTTCGGCCCGCCGTTGGTGAGCAGGTAGATCTCGGTGAACACCCGCAGGCTACGGATCGCGGCCAGCGTGAGCAGGATGACGAAGGCCGGCCGCAGCGCGGGCAGCGTGACGTGCCAGACCCGCCGCCACACCCCCGCACCGTCGGCGGCGGCCGCCTCGTAGAGCGTCCGGTCCACCCCGGCCAGCGCGGCCAGGAAGATCATCATGTCGTAGGGCGCACCGCGCCAGACCCCGACCGTCATGACCGACCAGAGCGCGCTGTCCGGGCTGTTCAGGAACTGCGAGGGCCCCACCCCGACCCAGCTCAGCAGGCCGTTCACCACACCGTCGGGGGCGGGGTAGTAGAGGATCCGCCAGACCTCGGCGACCACCGCCATCGCGGTGACGGTCGGCAGGAACACCGCCGTCCGGACGATCCACAGCCGCCGCGAGCTGCCCTCCAGCACCAGGGCGAGCGCCAGTCCGAGCAGCACCGAGCCGCCGGTCTGACCGACCGCCAGCAGCAGGGTGTGCCCGATCGCGTCGAGGAACGCCTCGTCGGTGACCACCTGCCGGTAGTTCGCCCCGCCGACCCAGCGGTCGCCGAGGTAGGGCCGGACCTCGTGGAAGCTCATCCCGACCGCCCGCCACATCGGCAGGAACTTGAAGAGCCCGAACAGCACCAGCGCCGGGGCCAGGAACAGCCAGGGGGTCAGCCGGCCCCGACGGTTCGGCCACCCGACGGTCGGTCCGAGGTTCATCAGGAGCCGGCTCCCTGCTTGGTCAGCTCGGCCGCGAAGGTGTCCGCCAGCTTGGCGAGCACCGCCTTGGGGTCGGAGCCGCAGTCGGCGACCAGGCCGTTCAGCGCCTCGGCCGAGGCCTGCCGGAACGGGGTCCACTCCTTCACCACCGGCGCGTACCGGCCGGCCTCCCGGAAGACCTGGTCGAAGACCAGCCAGCGCTGGTCCTTGCGGACGGCCGCCAGGTCGACGCCCTTGTTGACGGGCAGCCGGACCACGTTGCCGTCGGTGTCGCCGGCCATCCCGATCGTCTGCCCCTCGGCCGAGACCAGGAACTCGGCGTACTTCTGCTGCCCGGTGCGGTTCTTCGACCCGGCCATCAGGTACGCGTTCTCGCCCTCGGCCAGCGAGACGCTCCGCCCGCCCGGACCGGCGGGCAGCGCGATCACCTCGTACTTGTCCTTGCCCAGGCTCTTGTCGAACCGCGCCATGTTGTACGGGCCGGTGAAGTAGATGCCGCCCTTGCCGGTCTCGAACAGCGGGTGGGCCTGGGTGGTCTCGGCGGTCGCCGCGCCCGGCACCACGGTCTTCGCGGTGCAGAACTGGTCCTTGAGCCGCTGGGCCGCCAGCACCGAGGCGGGGTCGGCGATCGCGGGCGTCCTGCCGTCCTTGCTGAAGTAGTCGCCGCCCGCCGACCACAGGAAGCTGGAGAAGTACCAGTCCAGGTAGCCGCGCTTGGTGGAGCCGGGGACCACGTAGCCGTAGCTGTCGGCCTTGCCGTTGCCGTCCGGGTCCTGCGTGGTGAACGCCTTTGCCAGCGCGTCGAGTTCGTCCCAGCTGGCGGGCTGGGCCAGCCCGAGCTTCTCCCGCCAGTCCTTCCGGATGAACAGCCCGAAGGTCTGGGCCGAGAACGGGACGCCGTAGTACTTGCCGTCGGCGCCCTTGGCCGCGTCCCAGGACGCGGGTATCAGCTGGTCGCCGCCCTTGGTGGCGGGGCGGTCGACCTCGCGGACCAGGCCCTGCTTGACCAGGGTGCCGAGCTGCGCGGTGTCGTTGACGATCAGGTCCGGCAGCTTCTTCTGCGCCGCGGCCTGCTGCAGCTTGGTCTCGAAGTCGTCGAACAGGGCGGTGACATGGGCCGGCACGCCGGTCAACTCGGTGAACCTCGCGGCCAGTTGCCGGTGGGTCTGCTCCGTGTTGGAGCCCGGGGGCTTGCGCACCCAGATCTCCAGCGGCGCCTTGTCGTCGGTGGCGCCCCGGCCGTCACCGGAGCCGGAGCCGCACGCGGTCAGGGTGGTCAGGGCCACGGCGGCGGCCAGAACGGCCGCAAGGGTGGTTGCGGATCTGCGGAGCATCGACGTCCTGTCTACGTATATGGACAGAATCTGAGAATGTGGCAGCACTGCAAGGGAAAGTTAGCGTCCGTTACTATGACGGTCAACACTCCTGCGGCACTTATCTGGATGGTGGACATGCCCTCTGCCCAACCGGACGCTTCGACGGTCAAGTCGGCCGAGCGCACCGTGCGCATCCTGGAGGCACTGGCCGCCTCCCCCGACCGACTGACCGTCAGCGAGCTGCAGGAACGGCTCGGTTACCCCCGCAGCAGCCTGCACGCCCTGATCCGGACCCTGCGCGAGCTCAAGTGGGTGGAGGCCGACGACAGCGGCTCCTCCTTCGGCGTGGGGCCGCACGCGCTGCTCTCCGGCACCGCGTACCTGGACCGCGACCCGGCCCTGCCGTACGCCAACGAGACCCTGGAGGACCTCCGGGCCGAGACCGGCTACACCGTGCACTTCGCCCGCCGGGACGACGCCTACGTGCTCTACCTGGCCAGCCGGGAGGCCCGCGACACCGTCCGGTTGGTCTCCCGGGTGGGCCGCCGGCTGCCGGCCCATCTCACCGCGCTGGGGCAGGCGTTGCTCGCCGAGCTGACCACCGCCGAGGTGGACGCGATACTGCCGGACGAGCTCCCCGCGCTCACCCCGCACACCGTCACCGACCGCGTCGAACTGCACGCCGAACTGGCCCGCTCCCGCGACCGGGGCTGGGCGCTGGAACGCGAGCAGGGCACGCCCGGCGTCAGCTGCGTCTCCGCCCCCGTGCACTACCGGATCCCGGCCACCGACGCGATCAGCTGCTCGATGCCGGTCGACGCCGCCACCGAGCAGGAGGTGGCACGCGTCGCGAGGGCGGTGGTGTCCCACACCACCGCCCTCGCCGGTACGCTCCGCCGGCACGGCATCAGATAGCGACCGCCCGGCCGGCGTTCCCGTCCCGCTACGGCGTGACGGGGACGTTGGTCAGGCCGCTCACCGCCCTGGTGACGGTGTTGGAGGCGTACACCACGTTGGGCCGGGCCGAGCAGCTCGACGGCGAGGTGATCCTGATGGCGTAGGCACCGACCCCGCCCAGGTCCGAGGTGTTGCCCCGCCAGAGGTTGCCGCAGCCGTTCGGGAACGACGGCGTGCTGCTCGGGTTGTGCGTCTCGTACCCGTTGGCGAAGGTGCCCGGGGCCGCGAAGCTGCCGGTGTTGCCCTCGATCAGGTAGTCGATGCCCTTGACGTCGATCCAGGAGTCGGCCGAGTTCTCACCGCTGATCCCGCGACCGTCGAAGGTGTTGCCCCGGATGATCCCGGCGAACGTGCCCTCCTTGACGTCGATCGGCTCGGCCGCGACGTACGGACCGATCCGGTTGTTCTCCACCAGCACCCGGTCGGACCGGTCCACCCCGCCGGAGTTGCCGTGGCAGCCCCAGTTCGAGCCCGCCGAGCCGAGGTAGACCCCTTCGCCGTACCCGGGCTGGACCAGTCCGGTGTACTCGATCACCGAGTTCCGGATCACCCCGTCGGCCGAGGACCGGCGGAAGTGCACGCCCTCCTCCTCGACGTGGTGGACGTACAGCCCATCCACCGTGACGTGGTGCGAACTGTCCAGCACCACACCCTTCTTGGAGTCCTGCACGGTGAAGCCGGTCAGGTTCCAGTACGGCGCCCCGGCCAGCCAGAGGCCGTAGCCGGAGTCCCAGCCGGGCGTCGGCTCCGGGCAGGCGGGCGGGTCACCCGAGGGGCCCTCGTTGACCAGCACGGCGGTGCGCGGGCCGGTCAGCGTGATCCGCTGGGCGGCGGTGCCGGGCCGGGTGGTGGCGAACGCGCCGTGGTACTCGCCCGGCGCCAGCCGGATGGTCTGGCCGGGCGTGGCCGCCGCCAGTGCCGCGCTCAGCTGTGCGGCGGTCGAGACGTCCACCACCGGACCGGCCGGGCCCGTGGGTGTGGGTGTGGGTGTGGGCGTGGGTGAAACGGTAGGCGTGGGCGTCGGGCTCGGGGTGGGCGAACCACCGCTGCACGGCGCCCCGTTGAGGGTGCAGTTCAGCGGCAGGCCGAGACCGGCGGCGTTGAACCCGAAACTCTGGGTGCCCCCGGGCACCACCGTGCCGTTGTAGCCGACGTTGACGAACTTGTAGTGCCGGCCGCTCTGGGTCCGGGTCGACGACCAGCTGCCGGCGACCGTGGTCCCGACCGGCAGGTCGAACTCCACCGTCCAACTCGCCGAAACGGCATCGCCGTTGTTGGCGACCACCACGTCGGCCCCGTAGCCGGTGCTCCACACCGACCCCTGCACCACCTTGGCGGTCAGCCTCGGCGCCGCCGCGTGCGCGGGCAGCGCCAGCAGGCTCGCGGCGGCCAACGCGGCGGCGGTGAAACCGCCCAGTACTGTTCTGCGCATCCCTGCGGCTCCCATCAGCGGGCGGTGAGGTTGGACGGCAGGCCGAGACCCCCGGCGTTGAAGGCGAAGCCCTGCTCCTGACCGGGGGCGATCGCGCCGTTGTAGCCGACGTTGACGAAGGTGTAGTGCAGGCCGCTCTGGGTCCGGGCGGACGACCAGCTGCCGGCGACCGTGGTCCCGGCCGGCAGGTCGAACTCCACCGTCCAACTCGTGCTCTTCACGGCGCAGTTGTTCTTGACGAAGACGTCCATGCCGTAGCCGCTGCTCCAGCTCGACCCCTTGACGGTCCGTGCGCTCAGGCAACCGGTGCCGGTAGGCGACGGGCTGACCGTCGGGCTCGGACTCGGGCTGGGCGACGGACTCACGGTCGGGCTGGGGCTGGACGACGGCGAGGGCGACAAGGACGGCGAGGGCGAAGGAGTGCTCCCGTTAACCGACTTGAGGAAGAGCGAGGCCCCCGGGTCGGTCCGGCTCGCGTCCACCCCGTGCCCGCCGGTGAAGTCCAGCTGCTCCCGGCTCGCCCAGTCCGGGATCGGCGTACCCCCGGTGTCCAGGTGCTGCCAGGCCGTACCGCTCCAGCCGAACTGGTAGATCCGCTGGTGGTCGGCGTAGTAGGGGAGGTACGCGCCACCGGCGGTGACCTGCTTGGTCATGGTGTTGTTGAAGAAGACGTTGCGTGGCCCGCTGGAGCCGGACCACTTCACCGCCTTCTTGCCCGCACCCCACCAGATCGGGAACCAGCTGGAGGCGTCCGGCGCCCCACCGCCCTCCTCCCCGCAGTTGGAACGGCAGTTGGCGGAGCGGTGCTCGTACGGCACGGTCACCGTGTTGAGCTCGATCAGGTTGTTCCGCTCCCACCCGCCGTGCAGGTTGACGTCGGAGTCGAAGTCGTTGCCGATCACCACGTTGCCGGAGGCGGACCACTGGAAGGTGAAGTGCCGCAGGTTGCGCGAGGTGTTGCCCGCGTACAGCGAGTCCCAGACCCGGGAGCCCCGGAAGTACCCGTTGCCGCCCTTGCCCTTGTTCCAGGAGCCGTCCAGCTGGTTGTCCACGATCTGGAGGTGGTACGCCTCCTCGGTGACGATCGGGTGCGACCCGGTCATCTCGGTCCGGATGCCCCGGACCCAGGAGTTGGCGGCCCACTTGAAGACGATGCCGTGCATCTCGTCGGCGGGCGACATGTTGCCGTAGTTGTGCACGGCGTCCGCCTGGTTCAGGCCGGGCATGTCCTGGGTGAGCGCGAAGTTCTCGAAGCCCACCCCGAGCACCGGGTCCACGATCGGTGCGGCCTTGGAGTCGTAGACCACGCCCTCGATCGGGGCCGAGCCGTCCGAGGTCGAGGTGACCGGGACGTCGTACTCCAGCGGCTTGTCCAGCGTGATGGTGCGGTTGGCGGTGTCGACGGCGGTGACGGTGAAGATCTGCTGCCGCATGTGGATGTTCTGCAGCGTGCCGTCGGCCGGCTGGATGTCCTGCTGGGCGTAGAACTTCAGCGAGTTGGCGGCCCGGATGTTGACCAGGCCGCCGACCTGGAGGTTGGTCAGCGCACCGCTGCTCGCCAGCGGCACCACGGTGTCGCCGGTCCTGGCCGCGAATCCGGCACCACCGGTCTTCTCCCGGAGCTTCAGGCCCGCCTTCCAGTGCACGTTGACCGTACCCTCGAACAGGTCCTTCCGGTTGGCCGGCGCCGCCGCGTACTCGCTGGCGTAGGCACTGTTCACCCCGCGCGACTGCACCCGGAACAGCCCGCGCCCGGGCCAGATCCAGCCGCCCTTGGCCGAGCCCGAGGTCATGCCGTCCTCGTCCCAGTCCGACCCGTCCGGCGTCAGCGCGTCGTACCGGGTGTCGGCGTCCGGCCGGAACACGATCCGGCTGCCGCCGGCCCCGCTGCCCGCGCCACGGATCGTCAGGTAGTCGGCGTCGACGCCGAGTTGCTTCGACACCTGGAGCACCCCGGCCGGCAGGGTGATCAGCGACAGCTTGGTGTAGCTCGCACCCGGCGAGCAGGCGGTCCGGATCCGGTCGATCGCGGCCTGCAGCCCCGCCGAGTCGTCCGCCCCGTCGTCGGGACGCACCCCGAACTGGGCGGCCAGCTCGGCCGGGGTGATCTGACAGGCGGCGTCCGGATTGGTGTCGGCGGCGCCGGGCAGGTCCGCGCCGCCTCGGTAGCCCGCCTCGGACCAGTCGTACAGGCCGGCGACGGGCGCCCGGCGGTTGGCCTTCGACAGGTCCGGCGAACCGCCGACCTGTTGCTGAACTCCGTTGGGTGCCATGCCGTTTGCCTCGACCGCGAACCCGCCGGCCGCCAGCAGCACCATCGTCGCGCAGGCGAGCGCGACGAGATTTCTTGTGGACAACGTACCTCCAGAGCAGTGGGGGAGAGGCAGCCGCCCATCATGGTGCTGACAGCGGTCCAGCAGGTCAATAGTTATCCTAAATTACGTATGCCTTCCACATATGTGGACGCGATGATCCCCCCTCGCCTGACGCACCGTCAGGCCCTCGTCCCAGCACTACGATCGGAGCATGTCGATTCTCGCTGACTCGCCGCTCTCGCTCTGGTCCAAGGACTCCGTGCTGTCGATCGGCTCGGTGGGCTCGGTGCTCTCCGTCGGATCGGTCGGCTCCGTGCTGTCGGTCGGGTCGGTCGGCAGTGTGCTGTCGCTCGGCTCGATCGGCTCCGCGCTCTCGGTGCTCTCGACCGCGTCCTGGCTGAGCACCGGCTCGCTGCTGTCCGCGCAGTCGCGCTGGTCGGTGCTCTCCTGGCGTTCCAACGGCGGCTTCCTCGCCGCCGGGGTGGTGGCGGCTGCCGCCGGGGCGGTCCTGGTGGCCGGGGCCCGCCGGCCCGCCCGGTGACCCCGCCAACGCGGCGTCCGATTTCCGCCGGTCGGCCGTCCGGCCACCCGGCAGACTGGGACAGGTACGAACACCCCGATCCCTGGGAGAGACCGTGATCACCGTCTGGACCACCCTCGACAGTCCGCTCGGCGAGCTGCTGCTGGTCGGCGAGGAGTCCGCCACCGCCAGGGGCGGCACCGCGCTCGCCTCGGTCTCGATGACCACGGGGCAGCGGAACGCGGCCGTGGTGCAGCCCGGCTGGATCGAGAAGGCCGAGGCGTTCGAGGAGGTGGCCGAGCAGCTGCGGGCGTACTTCGCGGGCGAGTCGACCACCTTCGACCTGGAGTTCACCGCGCACGGCACCGACTTCCAGCGCCGGGTGTGGGCCGCCCTGGAGCAGGTCCCGCACGGCCGGACGGTCACCTACGGCGAGCTGGCCGAGCAGGCCGGGCTCCCCCGCAAGTCGGCCCGCGCCGTCGGGACGGCCAACGGCTCGAACCCGCTGCTGGTGATCCGGCCCTGCCACCGGGTGATCGGGGCGGACGGCTCGCTGACCGGCTACGCGGGCGGGCTGGAGCGCAAGCAGCAGCTGCTGGAGCTGGAGGGCCGGGCCTGACCGGCTCCCGTTCGGTCCAGCCCGGCGGGCGGGCTGCGGGTGCACCTGGGATCTTCGGAGCAGGGGACTGCTGACGAAGCCTCAGGGAGACACCATGTGGGACGCATCCGCCACGCTGCCGGCGCCCGGCCGTGAGTGGCTTCCGGCGCTGGACGTGCCGGAGCCGAAACAGCAGAGCCGGCTCACCGTGTTCTTCCGGATGCTGCTGCTGATCCCGCAGTTCATCGTGGTCTGGCTGCTCTCGGTCGTGGCCTTCTTCGTGATGGTGATCGGCTGGTTCGGCGCGCTGTTCACCGGGCGCCTGCCGGAGTTCGCGGCGCGCTACCTGACCGGGTACGTCGGGTACTCCACCCGGGTCGAGGCGTACCTGATGCTGCTGGTGGACGCGTACCCGCCGTTCCGGTTCGACGCCCCCGAGTACCCCGTCCGGATCGAGGTCCGGCCCGGTGAGCTGAACCGACTGGCGGTGTTCTTCCGCATCGTCCTGATCATCCCGGCCGCGATCATCCAGGGCGTGCTGGGGCTCGGCTGGTGGGCGGTCTCGTTCATCAGCTGGCTGGTGGTGCTGTTCCTCGGCCGGATGCCGCGCCCGCTGTTCGAGGCGACCGCGGCCATCGTCCGGTACCGGTACCGCTACCAGGCGTACTACCTGATGCTCAGCTCGGCCTACCCGAAGGGCCTGTTCGGCGAGACCGCCGTCGACTCCCCGGTCGGTGGCGGCCCCGTCTCGGCCACCCGGCCGCTGGTGCTCAGCAGTGCGGGGCGCGGGCTGCTGGTGGTGTTCATCGTGATCGGCGCGCTGGCCTACCTGGCCAGCTCGATCACCACGTCGGTCACCTCGGACGACGACGACACCGCCCGGGTCTCCCGCCCGGTCACCTCGACCTACTGAGCCGCCGTCAGGTGCCCAGCCAGGCCAGCGCGACCGTCACCAAGGCGGTGACACCCGTGCCCAGGGTCGGTTCGATCACCGGCGCGTAGTGCGGCGAGTGGTTGGACGGGATGTCCTGGGCCACCCGGCCGGCCGCCTCGGCGCGGGCGTACTCGGCCGGGTCGGTGCCGCCGAGCAGCCAGTAGCAGGTCGGCACCCCGGCCGCCGCGCCGAAGGCGCCGACGTCCTCGCTGCCGGTCACCGGGCCGGGGTCCACCACGGACCGCTCCCCCAGCCGCGCCACCAGTGCCGCCCTGGCCCGGTCCACCGCCGCCCGGTCGTTGACCAGCACCGGGAAGCTGTCCAGCGGCGTGAACTCCGGCTCCCGGGTCGCCCCGGAGGCGGCCGCCTCGGCCCGGACGATCCGTTCGATCCCGGCCAGGGCGGCCGCCCGGACCGCCGGGGTGTAGCTGCGGACGTTGACCGTCAGCTCGGCCTCGGCCGGGATGACGTTGTCCTTGCTCCCGGCGTGCAGCGAACCGACCGTGACCACGGCGGTCTCGGTCGCCGCGATCTCCCGCGACACCACGGTCTGCAGGCGCAGCACGGTGGCGGCGGCCATCACCACCGGGTCGATCCCGGTCTCCGGCCGGGAGCCGTGCGCGCCCTTGCCGAACATCCTGATCCGCAGCGAGTCGGTGGCCGCGAAGGCCGGCCCGGCGTGCAGCCCGACCATCCCCGCCGGGTACGGGACGACGTGCTGGCCGAGCACCACGTCCGGGCGGCCGAACCGCTCGAACAGGGAGTCGTCCACCATCGCCTGCGCGCCCGTCCCGGTCTCCTCGGCCGGCTGGAACACCGCCAACACCGTCCCCGACCAGGCGTCGGGCGACCGGGCCAGCACCCCCAGCGCCCCGACCAGGCAGCTGACGTGCAGGTCGTGACCGCAGGCGTGCATCACCGGCACCTCCCGGCCGTCCGGGTCCACCCCGGTGGCCGTCGAGGCGTACGGCAGCCCGGTCTCCTCCCGGACCGGCAGCCCGTCGAGGTCGGCCCGCAGCAGCACGGTCGGCCCGGGGCCGTTCCGGAGCACCCCGACCACGCCCGTCCCGCCGACCCCGGTGGTCACCCGGTAGCCGAGCCCGGCCACCCGGCGGGCGACCTCGGCGGCGGTCCGGTGCTCGGCCCCGGAGAGCTCCGGGTTGGCGTGCAACTCGCGGTAGAGCGCCGCGAGTTCGGCCAGGTCGGGCTCGTCGGGTACCGCTCGTGTCGTGCCCTCGCCCATGCCCGGGTGCCCCTCGCTGCTCGTCGGATCCGCCGCTGCACTCCTTCCACTCCCCGCCCCACCCGTAACCGGCCGGAGCTCCCGGACCCTCGCCCGGCCGTGCTTGACCTGGAGTGCGCTCCAACGAGCAGACTCCCCGTCACCAGCCCGGAGACCCCGGGCCGTCCGGAGGAGCACCGCCATGAAATACCGCACGATCGGCACCGACCCGCAGCACCGCCGCACCGTCAGCGTGCTGAGCCTGGGCGCGATGCGGTTCGGCACCGACACCGACGAGGCCACCTCGTTCGCCGTCCTGGACCGGTACGTCGAGGCGGGCGGCACCTTCGTCGACACCTCCAACAACTACGCGTTCTGGGTGCACGGCTCCCAGGGCGGCGAGAGCGAGGCGCTGCTCGGCCGCTGGCGGCGCAGCCGGGGCATCGGCGCGGAGGTCACCATCGCCACCAAGCTCGGCGCCCGGCCGCTGGAGCCCACCTCCACCTTCACCCGGAACGTGGAGGGCCTGTCCGCCGCGGTGATCCGCGAGCAGGCCGAGCGCAGCCGGGAGCGCCTGGGCGTGGAGCGGCTGGACCTGCTCTACGCGCACATCGAGGACACCGCCGTGCCGCTGGAGGAGACCGTCGAGGGCTTCGCCGCCGTGGTCGGCGAGGGCACCGTCGGCCTGCTCGGGGTCAGCAACCACTGGACCTGGCGGATCGAGCGGGCCCGCAGCCTGGCGGCCCGGGCGGGCCTGCCCGGGTACGAGGTGGTCCAGGCCCACCACAGCTACCTGCGGCAGCGCACCGACCGGCCGAGCCTGCGCTCGGCCGACGGCACCCAGGGCGTGGTGACCGGCGAGCTGCTCAGCTACCTGCGCGCCGAGCCGCAGCTGGCACTGGTCGCGTACTCGCCGCTGCTCGGCGGCGCGTACGCCAGGACCGACCGGCCGCTCGGCCCCGGCTTCGACCACGTGGGCACCCCGACCCGGCTGGCCGCGCTGCGCGAGGTCGCGGCGGAGACCGGCGCGACCCCGAACCAGGTGGTGCTGTCCTGGCTGATCGGCGCCGAGATCCCGGTGATCCCGCTGGTCGGCGCGAGTTCGGTGGCCCAGCTGGAGGAGAGCCTGGCGGCGGTCGACCTCGACCTGACGGCCGATCAGCGGGCCCGGCTGGACGCGGCCGGCTGACCGGGCGTCAGAACGTCACGGACTCCCCGAGCGGGACCCGGGCGTACTCGGTGCCGCTCTTGAAGTCCATCCAGCCGTCGAAGTTGTCCCGGCCGAGCTCGTTCAGGAAGGCGTCGTGGATCGGGAACGCCCGGACCGGCCGGACCGCCCGGACGAAGTCCAGCGCCTCGCCCAGCTTGAGCCAGGGCGCGGCGGCTGGCACCAGCAGCGTGGTGACCGGCTGCTCGGGGACGAACAGCGAGTCGCCCGGGTGGTAGAGGTCGCCGTCCACCACGAAGCCGACGTTCGCGCAGCCAGGCAGGCCGTCGTAGACCTCGGCGTGGGCGCCGCCCACCACGTCCACGGTGAAGCCGGCCGCGGTGAACCGCTGCCCGGACTCGACCAGCACCGCCGCGTCGCCCAGTTCGGGCAGCTGCTCGGCGGCCTGCGGCGACAGGTACACCCGCAGCCCGGGGTTCCGCTTCCGGGCCGCCAGCAGCTCGGCGAGGTCCACGTGGTCGGCGTGCTCGTGGGTCAGCAGCACGTCCGAGACCGAGTCCAGGGCTTCGGCCTCGGAGAACGTCCCCGGGTCGATCACCAGTACTCGTCCGTCGGTCTCCAGGCGCACGCAGGCGTGGCCGTACTTGATCAGGCGCATCCGGCCACTATGGCAGCCGGGCCGGCGGGGCCGCCGGGAGTTTTCACCACCCGGCGGCCGACGCCTGGTCAGACCGGGACCGCCGCCGCCCAGGCGTCCAGCTCGGCCAGGTAGCGGGCCCGGGTCGGCTCGTCCAGGAAGCTCGCCTCGAAGGAGTTCCGGGCCAGGGTGTACTGCTCCCGCTCGGTCAGCCCGAGGGCGGCGGCGGTCTCGGTGAGGTTCTGGCCGACGTAGCCGCCGAAGTAGGCCGGGTCGTCGGAGTTCACGGTGGCGACCAGCCCGGCGTCCAGCATCCGCCGCAGCGGGTGGTCGGCCAGGGTGTCGACGCAGCGCAGCCGGACGTTGGAGAACGGACAGACCGTCAGCGGGATCCGGTCCCGGACCAGCCGGGCCACCAGCTCCTCGTCCTCCAGGCAGCGCAGCCCGTGGTCGATCCGCTCCACCCCCAGCAGGTCGAGTGCCTCCCACACGTACCCGGGCGGGCCCTCCTCCCCCGCGTGCGCGACCGCCCGCAGGCCCAGCTCGCGGGCCCGCTCGTACACGGCGGTGAACTTGGACGGCGGGTTGCCGACCTCGGCCGAGTCCAGGCCGACGGCAGTGATCCGGTCCAGGTACGGCTTCGCCGACTCCAGGGTGGCGAGCGCCGACTCGGCGCTCAGGTCGCGCAGGAAGCACAGGATCAGCCCGGTGCTGACGCCGTGCACGGCCTCGCTCCGGTCCAGCGCGGCGCCCAGGCCGTTGATCACGGTCTCGATCGGGACGCCCCGCGCGGTGTGCGCCTGCGGGTCGAAGAAGATCTCCGCGTGCCGGACGCCCTGCGCGGCGGCCCGGGTCAGGTACTCCTCGGCCAGGTCGGTGAAGTCCTGCTCGGTGCGGAGCACGTCCATCAGCCGGTAGTAGAGGTCGAGGAAGGACTGCAGGTCGTCGAACCGGTACGCCGCCCGCAGCTCCGCCACGCTCCCGAACGGCAGCGCGACCCCGTTCCGCTCCGCCAGCCGGAAGGCCAGTTCGGGTTCGAGGGTGCCCTCGACGTGCAGGTGGAGTTCGGCCTTGGGTATGGGCATCGGACCATCCTACGTGGACGGAGCACCACCCCCGCCGCCCGCCGGGTGAGGCCGCTCACAGGCTCACCCCGGCCATATGTCGGCTGTGGCAGACTCGGTCGTCATGAAGGGCAGTCAGGAGACCAGGACGGTGCGCGCGGCGGTGTTCGCCGCGCTCGTCGTGCCGCTCGCCGCCCTCGGCCAGGTCGTCCTGACCGGCCGGCCGCTGCCGGTCTCGGTGGTGGCGTTCGCCGGTCTGGCCGCCTTCCTGGTGGCCTTCGCGGTGCTCCGCGCGGGGTGGGGCTTCGGCCGGATCCTCGCGGTCCTGCTGCCGACCCAGCTCGCCGTCGGGGTGCTGTTCGACCTCGGTCAGCTCACCTGTACCGGGCCGACCGGGCCACGGCCGCTGGCCGGCTTCGAGCCGCTGGTCTGCTCCGGCGGGTCCATCGGCGAGTTCCTGCTCAGCCAGGGCTCGGCGCCCGCGCCGCTGGCGGGGCTGCCCGTGCTGCTCGGCCACCTGCTGGTCGCCCTGCTGGCCTCCTGGGCCCTGCGGCACGGCGAGGCCGCGCTGACCGGCCAGGCCACCTCCACCCGGCTGCTCGGCGAACTGCTCGCCGGAGTCTGGCGGTTCCTCCGCCTGCCGGCCCCGCGCCCGGCCCGCCCGGTGCTGCGGCTGCCCATCCCCGAGTCGAGCCGGGCCCTGGTGCCGGCCGACGACATCCTGCTCCGCCCCGCTCTGCGGCGTGGCCCCCCGGTGCTCGCACCGGCCTGCTGACGCACCCCCGCGCACAGGCCGTCCGACCGCCCCCAGGGCCTCCCCCCGAGTACCCGCGCGGCTTCCGCGCGCGCAGCGACAGGATGCGATCCACCGTCATGAGCAGCAACCAGCAGAAGAAGCAGTCCGCCACCTCCCGCCTCAAGGAGCAGCGCGCCCGCGAGGTGCAGGCCGAGAAGCGCCGCCGCCGGATCGTGATCGGCGTCTCCTCCGTCGCCGTGCTCGCCCTGATCGGCGGCGTGGCCTTCGCCGTGAGCGGCAGCGACAGCGGCGGGTCCACCGCCACCGACAGCGCGGCGAGCGGCCCGCTGGTGGTCCCGGCCAACGCGTCCGGCCCCGACGGCACCCTGGTCACCTACGGCAAGGCCGACGCCCCGCACACCCTCAAGGTCTACGAGGACTTCCGCTGCCCGATCTGCGAGAAGCTGGAGAGCAGCGCGGGCAAGACCATGCAGCAGCTCGCGGACGACGGCACCTACAAGATCGAGTACCAGCTCGCCACCTTCCTGGACAAGAACCTCGGCGGCAAGGGTTCGAAGACCGCGCTGAACGCGGCCGGTGCGGCGCTGAACGAGGGCGTGGACAAGTTCAAGGCGTTCCACGACGTGCTCTACGCCAACCAGCCCGACGAGCGCAAGGACGGCTTCGGCGACGTCAACACCATCCTCGACCTGGCCGGCCAGGTACCGGGGCTGAAGACCGACGCCTTCGTCAAGGCGGTCAACGAGGGCACCTACCTGCCCTGGGCCGCCAAGGTCTCCACCGCCTTCGACAACAGCGGCGTCAGCGGCACCCCGACCGTCCAGCTGGACGGCAAGCAGCTGAACGTCTTCCCCGGCAACCAGCCGATCACCGGTGACGCCTTCAAGTCCCTGGTGCAGCAGACCACGGGGGCCAAGTGACCACGCCGGTCCCGGCCGGCCGACGGCTCGGCTGGCTGTTCGTCGTCACCGGCCTGCTCGGGCTGTTCGCCTCGGCCGTGCTGACCCTGGACAAGATCAAGCTGCTGGAGGACCCGTCCTACGTCCCCAGCTGCAGCATCAACCCGATCATCAGCTGCGGTTCGGTGATGCTCAGCGATCAGGCGTCGGTCTTCGGCTTCCCCAACTCGCTGATCGGCCTGGCCGCCTTCGCCGTGGTGGTCGCGGTCGGCGCGGGCATCCTGGCCGGCGCGGTGTACGCCCGCTGGTTCTGGCTCGGGCTCCAGCTCGGCACGCTGTTCGGGATCGGCTTCGTCACCTGGCTGATGACGCAGACCCTGTACTCGATCGGCGCGCTCTGCCCGTACTGCATGGTGGTCTGGGCCGCGATGATCCCGCTGTTCTGGTACACCACCCTGCACAACCTGACGGCCGGTGTGATCCGCGCCCCGGGCGCGCTGCGCCCGGTGGTCCGGGAGGCCGCCCGGTACCACTGGGCGGTGCCGGTGCTCTGGTACGCGGTGATCGCCATCATGATCCTGCAGCGGTTCTGGTACTACTGGCAGACCCTGGTCTGACCTGCGTTCAGGGGCCCGGCCGGGCCCCTGAACGGCCGTCAGCGCGTCCGGAGCACGCGCGGCAGCTGCTCGGCGACGCCGTCGGCGAGCCCCTCGAACGCGGGGCGCAGGAAGGGTGCCGCTAGCCGGGCCAGGCCCTTGAACCGCAGGTGGGCTTGGTAGACCACCACCGTGCGACCGTCCCAGGGGCGGACGGTGATGTCGTCGGTGGCGGTCACCGTGCGGTTCTCCCCGACGAACACCAGCCGGTCGTCCTCGTACCGTTCGAGCCGGTAGGTCAACCGGGTGCGGCGGCCCCGGAAGCGGGAGACGTTGATCCACCGGCTGCCCCGGACCACCGGGCCGTCGTCCACCCGGACGCAGCTCTCGGTGCCCGGGTCCCACTCCGGGGTGTGGCCGAAGTCCGCCAGATACCGCAGGACCTCCTCGGCGGGCCGGTCCACGGTGATGCTGCGCTCCACACTGACCATCGGGTGCTCCTTCCGGCGCTGCGGCGCGCTGCCGACCGCCGACCGGTATTCGGGGCGGACCGGCGATCGGATGGGACGGGTCAGTCGGTCAGCAGCCGTCCGATCCGGTCCAGGGCCCCCGCCAGGTCACGCGGGCGCAGCAGGCCCGGCCCGGTCGGGGTGCCGGTCCAGCCCGGGCCGGCCGTCAGGACCACCGGCCGGCTCCGGGCGCCGCGCCCGCCCCAGGCGGTCTCGGCGGTCCGGCGGGCCAGCACCCGGTCGGCGGTGGGCCTGCTCTGCGACCAGATCATCACGGCGGCCGGACCGGTCCGGCGGACCGCCTCCAGCAGCGCCTCGGCCGGTACGGCAGGGCCGAACATCCGGTACGGCAGGCCCAGTTCGGCCAGTCCGGCGGCGACCGCCTCCAGCGGGAGGGTGTGCTGCTCGCCGGGCATCCCGGCCAGCAGCACGGGCGGCCCCTGCGGTGCCTGCCCGGGCCGGTCGGCGACCCGGCGCAGCGCGGTGGAGACGTGCCAGGAGAGCAGGTGCTCCACCTCGACGTACCGCTCGCCCTCGGCGGCCCACTTCCGGCCGGCGGCGCGCAGGGCGGGAATCATCACCTCGGTCCAGGCGGTCACCGCGCCGAGCCCGTCGGTCGCCCGACGCAGGATCAGCGAGACCTCGGCGGTGTCCAGCCGGACGGCCGCCCGGGCCAGGCCCCGGCACTCGGGCCTGACCTGACCGACCGGCAGTGCGTTGCTGCCCCCGGGCGCCGTCCGGCCACCGGGCTCCTCGGGCTCCGGCACCGGGGGTGCCGCGCCGCGCGCGAGCCTGGCCGCCTCGCCGGGCGGCACCCCACGGGCCGTCAGCCGGCACATCGCCTCCAGCACCGCGACGTCCGCCGGGCTCCAGCGCCGGTGGTGTCCGGACTCCCGCTCGGCCGGGCCGATGCCGTAACGGCGTTCCCAGGAGCGCACGGTGGTCGGCGAGACACCGAGGCGCCGGGCCACCCCGCCGGTGGTCAGGCTGGCTTCGGCGCGCGGCGGGACGCCGGTGGGTTCGGACACGGTTGGGAGCGTACGGCCGCCTGCGGCGGGGCCGCCCACCGGCTCGCCCGGCGCACCGGCCGTCAGCGGAGCGGTCACGACGTTCACCTCCTGGGGCGACCGCACCCGGGCGGCGCCGTGACGAAGTGGTGTGCGGGGACCGGACCCGGTCCGGGCGCCGGTGGCCGGGAACCGAGCAGGCCCGCCACCGACAGGGCGCCCCAGCCGACCGAGACGCCGAGCGCCATCAGACGGTGCCGGCGGCCGGGCAGGGTGCCGGAGAGCAGCGCCGCGTCACCGAAGTCCGAGGCGATCCGGAGCAAGGTGGCGGTGCGCAGACTGCGGTCGTCCGGTGCCAGCAGCATGGCCAGGCCGCAGGCCGCGTCCCGCAGGGCCAGCGGCCGGAGACAGGTGACGGTGGACGCGGCCACCGAGCCGTCCGGGTCGGCCAGTCCGGACGGCCCGGCCAGCAGGGCGGGCCGGGCCGTGACCGCCAGGCCGTACAGCGCGGTCGCGGCGCCGATCGCCCGGAGCAGAGGTCGGTGCATGAGGGAACTCCTGGTCTGGCCGGTGGAGGGTCAGCCGAGGCTGCGCCTGGTGGTGGTCGCGAGGGGAGCAGGCGCGGCCGCGTGCGGGTGCCGGGCCTGCCAGTACGGGTTGTCGCGCGGCAGCCTGGAGCTGACCCGGCCGTACATCCCGAAGGTGGCGATGACGAAGCCCGTCACGAAGCTGAAGATCACGTTGGAGATCCCGAAGGCCAGCACGTTGGCGCCGGAGTCCAGCAGCGTGAGGTTGACGAAACCGCTGAGCACGAAGAGGGTGCCGACCACGATGTTGATCGTCGACGCCGTGTTGCCGCCGATCACCGCGCCGGTGATCAGCACCGCCGCGGTGACGATCGAGACCAGACTCAACAGGCCGTTGCTGGAGAGCCCGGCGACGCGCTCGCCGTCGGTGCTGAAGAAGGCCAGCCCGTCCGCCAGACCGAGGCAGCCGAAGACCAGCAGCGCGGCACCGCAGAGTCCGGCGCCGTACCGGTAGACCCGGGCCAGCCGGTGGTCGAGGGGAAGTTCGTCGCGAAGGTCCATGAGCTCGCTCCGTTCGGTGCGGGAGGCCGATGCCCCTGTCCCCACCGTCGGTCCCCGAGGCGGGTCGGTCGACTCGCAGCGTTCCCGCGTCGCTTGGCCCGGTGTGGCACCTGCTCAGACCGTTCGGCGCCGGAACGCGGCCGGACGGCCCGGTGCCCGCCGCGCCTCGGCGGTCAGGGCGTCCCGCATCCGGATCAGCCCGTCCCTGGTGCGGGTCTTGACCGTGCCGAGCGGGGTGCCGAGCAGCTCGGCGACCTGCGCCTGCGAGTAGCCGCCGTAGTAGGCCAGCGCGATCGACTGGCGCTGCACCTCCGTGAGCTCCCGCAGGCAGCGCCTGACCAGCTCCTGGTCCGCCCGGGCCGCCACCCGCTCGGCCACCTCGTCGTACGGGCGGGTGTACGCGGCGACGGCCTCCCGCCGGTCCCGGTCGACGGCGGCCTGCGCGGCGCGGACCCGGTCCACGGCGCGTCGGTGCGCGATGGTCAGCACCCACGGCAGGACCTGGCCGCGCTCGGGCCGGTAGCGGGCGGCGCCGCGCCAGATCTCCAGCAGCACCTCCTGGGTGACCTCCTCGGCCTGGGCGCGGTCCAGCACCACCCGCCGCACCACGCCGAACACCGGCCCGGCGATCACGTCGTAGAGCCTCCCGAACGCCGCTTCGTCGCCGAGGGCGACCCGGTGCAGCAGTGCGGGCAGGCCCTGACCCGGCGCTCCGGCCTCCGGTCGGCCCTGGCCGGTCTGGTCCTCGGAGCATCGCCGGCGCCATGGTGAAGTCACCCTTCCACGGTGCGCGCCGGGGCAGACCGAGGGAAACTCGCAGCGTTGCTGCATCGTTCCGAGTGCCCGTCATTCCGGCAGCCGCCCCCGGTACCGGGGTTGGGCCAGCCCGGCCATCGGGTCGCGGCGGCGGGCCAGCACCTGCTCCGGGGTGAACTCCAGCTCCTCGGGACGGCGGCAGTCCCGGACGGCCGTCCAGCTCACCGGGGTGGAGACCAGCGGGCGGTCGCCGGCCCGGATCGAGTACGGGGCGACGGTGGTCTTGGCGCTGGTGTTCTGCGACCAGTCGACGAAGACCTTGCCGCGGCGCAGCGACTTGTCCATCCGGTCCACCACCAGCGCCGGGTCGGCCTTCCGCAGCCGCATCGCCAGGTGCCGGGCGTAGCCGGTGGCGACCCGTTCGGGGGTGGGCTGCAGCGGGACCAGCAGGTGCAGTCCCTTGGAGCCAGAGGTCTTGGCCCAGGCGGTCAGCCCGTCCGCCGCCAGCAGCCGGCGGGCGGCCAGGGCGACGGTGCAGCAGTCGACGATCGAGGCACCCGGGCCCGGGTCCAGGTCGATGATCAGGCGGTCGTGCTCGGCGGGCTCCAACTGCCACTGCGGGACGTGCAGTTCGAGCGCACCGAGGTTGGCCGCCCAGACCAGGGTGGGCAGATCGGCCACCACGACATGACGGAGCGTCTCCTCTCGGTGCTCGACGTCCAGCGTGCCGATCCAGTCCGGCGCCCCGGCGGGCACCCGCTTGGCCCAGAACCGCTGGCCCTGGACGCCCTCGGGGAAGCGCAGGAAGGAGGCGGGCCGCCCGGCCAGGTGCGGCAGCAGCCGGGGCGCGATGCTCGCGTAGTAGTGCAGGGCGGCGGCCTTGGTCCAGCCGGTCGCGGGGTAGAGCACCTTCTCCAGGTGGGTCAGCCGCAGCCGCCGGCCCTCCACCTCGGTGAGCGTCACCTCGGGCATCTAGCGTTTCCCCGGGGTGCGCCGGGTGTCCGCCCAGGTGCGGAGTTGCTTCGCGGTCCAGGTGGTGACGATCCGTTCGGCGCCGATGCCCGCGGCGGCGGCCCGGGCGCAGCCGTACGGCTGCCAGGCCAGCTGCCCGGGGGCGTGCGCGTCGGTGTCGATCGAGAACAGGCAGCCCGCCCCGGCCGCGAGGGCGATCAGCCGGGACGGCGGGTCGCGGCGCTCGGGGCGGCAGTTGATCTCGACGGCGGCGCCCGCCTCGGCGCAGGCCGCGAAGACCCGCTCGGCGTCGAACCGGGACTCCGGCCGGGGCTTGTCGCCGAGCAGCCGCCCGGTGCAGTGGCCGAGGATGTCGAGCCGGGGGTTGCGCACCGCGTTCAGCAGCCGACGGGTCATCAGCAGCGGGTCCATCCGCAGCTTGGAGTGCACCGAGCCGACCACCACGTCCACCCGGTCGAGCAGGTCGTCCTCCTGGTCGAGCGAGCCGTCGTCGAGGATGTCGCACTCGATCCCGGTGAGCAGTTCGAACGGGGCCAGCCGGGTGTTCAGCTCGGCCACCACGTCGAGCTGGCGGCGCAGCCGTTCGGGGCTCAGACCGTGCGCGACGGTCAGCCGGGGCGAGTGGTCGGTGAGCACCGCCCACCGGTGGCCGAGCTCGATCGCGGTCCTGGCCATGGTCTCGATCGGGACCTGGCCGTCGGACCAGTCGGAGTGCAGGTGGCAGTCCCCGCGCAGCGCGGCGAACAGTTCCTCGCCGCCGGTGGCCAGCGGCAGGTCGGCCCTGGTCTCCAGCTCGGCCAGGTAGGCCGGGGTCCGGCCGGCCACCGCCTCGGCGATCACCTTGGCGGTGGTCGGGCCGATCCCGGGCAGCCGGCTCGCCCCGGCGGCCAGCGCGGCCGGGTCCGGGTGCTCGGCCAGGTGTGCCCGGGCCGCGGCGGCGGCCTGCCGGAAGGCGCGCACCCGGTACTCGGTCGCGTGCTCGCGCTCCAGCAGGTACGCGATCCGCTCCAGTGCACGGACGGGGTCCATACGGCTGCTGGTCCCCCGTCCGGCCCGCCCGGAAACCGGTTTGGCAGCTCCTCGACCGGTTTGCCCGGTTTCCGCCGCCCGCACGGGGGCACTCGGTAGAACGGGGGGCGACAACCGAGGAGGAGGGACCATGCTGCACTCCGACACCCGCACGGGAGGCATCCCGGCCACCGACCTGGAGACGGACGTGCTGCTCCACGAGCTGGAGCAGCTGCACCGCACCCGGCACGAGACCTTCCTGTACGGCTCCGAGGAGGCGCTCTACCGGCACACCCTGCGCTCCGGCCAGCTGGAGGCGGAGTACCTGCGCCGCTTCCCCTACCGCCACGTCGCCCCCGGCCGGACCAGGACCGGCGCCCGGGCCCGGGAGGCCGCCACCCGGATCGCCGAGCACCCCGCGTGACCCCGACCCCAGGAGGCAGGCCATGCCGATCGCGACCGTGAACCCGGCCACCGAGGAGACCCTGGAGACCTTCGACCCGCTCGGCCAGGACGCCGTCGAACTGGCGCTGGCCAAGGCGGCGGACGCCTTCCGGACGTACCGCGCCACCGGCTTCGAGGAGCGCGCCGAGCTGCTCCGCCGGGCGGCGGGGCTGCTGGACGCCGAGCAGGAGCGGATCGCCCGGACGGTGACCACCGAGATGGGCAAGCCGCTGGCCCAGGCCAGGGCGGAGGCGGCCAAGTGCGCCAAGGCGCTGCGCTGGTACGCCGACCACGGCGCCGCGCTGATCGCCGACGAGCACCCCGACGAGACGGACGTGGCCGACTCCGGGGCCGCGCTGGCCTACGTCAGGTACCGCCCGCTCGGTGCGGTGCTGGCGGTGATGCCGTGGAACTTCCCGCTCTGGCAGGTGGTCCGGTTCCTGGCGCCGGCCCTGATGGCGGGGAACGTGGCACTGCTCAAGCACGCCTCCAACGTGCCGCGCACCGCGCTCGCGCTGGCCGACCTGTTCCGCCGGGCCGGCGCGGCCGAGGGCTGCTTCCAGGCGTTGCTGGTCGGCTCGGACACCGTGCCGCAGCTGATCCGCGACCCCCGGGTGGCGGCCGTGACGCTGACCGGCAGCGAGGGTGCGGGCCGGGCCGTCGGCGCGGCGGCCGGGGAGGCGCTCAAGAAGAGCGTGCTGGAGCTCGGCGGCAGCGACCCGTTCCTGGTGCTGCCGAGCGCCGATCTGTCGGCCGCGGTGAGCACCGCCGTCCGGGCCAGGATCCAGAACAACGGCCAGTCCTGCATCGCCGCCAAGCGGTTCATCGTGCACGAGCAGGTGTACCCGCAGTTCGCGGCCGCCTTCGGCGAGGCGATGCGGACGCTGCGGGTCGGCGACCCGATGGACCCGGACACCGACCTCGGCCCGCTGGCCACCCGGCAGGGCCGGGACGACCTGGCCGCGCTGGTCGCCGACGCACTGGCGCACGGCGCGACCGCCGAGACCGGCGGCACCCTGCCGACCCGCGGCTGGTACCACCCGCCCACCGTGCTCACCGACGTGACGCCGGCGATGCGGGTGCACCGGGAGGAGACCTTCGGGCCGGTCGCGGTGCTCTACCGGGTACGCGACCTGGAGGAGGCGATCGCGCTGGCCAACGCCACGCCGTACGGCCTGAGTTCGAACGTCTGGACCACCGATCCGGGTGAACGCGACCAGTGCCTGCGGGAGTTGGAGGCGGGCGGGATCTTCTTCAACGGGATGACCGCCTCGCACCCGGCGCTGCCGTTCGGCGGCGTCAAGCACTCGGGGTACGGCCGCGAGCTGGCCGGGCACGGCATCCGCGAGTTCTGCAACGTCACCACGGTCTGGCTGGGCCACCCCTGACCCCGCCGGAGCCGGTCAGGAGACCGCCTTCAGCCGGCGCTTGCCGCCGGCGGGGGCGGTCGCCTGCCGCACCGCCTGCCGGAGCTCGTCCCGGGTCATGGTGGAGCGGTGCGGGATCTTCAACTCGCTGGCCTTCTCATAGAGTTGCGCCTTGGTGAGCCCGTCGAGCCCGTCCTCCCCGGTCTCGGCCTCCGCCGGCTTCGCCTTGCCGCCCGCCGCCGCCATGCTCCGGTTCAGCGCGTCCATCAGGTCGACCACGTTGGTGGCGGCCACCGTGCTCTCCGGGCGGACGATCTCCTTGCCCTCCACCTTGGCCTCGACCAGCTCGCGCACCCGGTCCTCGTACTCGTCCCGGTACGCCTGCGGGTCCCAGTCCATCGCGAGCATCTCGACCAGCTGCTCGGCCGCCCTCAACTCCCGCTCCTGGACGGTGACATCGGCCTCCGGCAGGTTGTCCACCTCCTGGTGCGGATCCCGGATCTCGTCGGCGAAGTGCATGGTGTGCAGGGTCAGCGTGTCGCCCTCGGCGTGCACGGCGGTCAGGTACTCCCGGCCACGCATCGAGAACTTGGCGATGCCGGCCTTGCCGGTCCGGCCCAGCGCCTCCCGCAGCAGGGCATAGACCTTGGTGTACTCCTTGCCCTTCGGGCCCAGGTAGTAGGTCTTGTCGAACAGGATCGGCTCCACCTCGCCGAGCTCGACGAAGCCGATGATCTCGATCGTCCGGGAGCGCCCGGGCGCCAGCTCGTCCAGTTCGTGCGGCTCGATCACCACGTACTCGCCCTCGGTGAGCTCGTAGCCCTTGACCACGTCGGAGTACTCGACCTCCTCGCCGGTCCGCTCGTTCACCCGCTGGTTGCGCACCCGGTCGGAGGTGCCGCGCTGGAGCTGGCGGAACCGCACCGAGTGGTCCTCGGTCGCCGAGTACAGCGCCACCGGCACCGTGACCAGCCCGAAGCTCAACGTCCCCGACCACATCGCCCTGGCCATCGGGCCTCCTCAGCGCGTACCGACCCCCGCGCCTCCAGCTTCGTCGCCCGGGGCCGGGATTCCCACCCGGACGTGGCGACCGAGTACCGCGAGGAAGGCCGAGGTGAGCGGATCGGGGCCGGGGCGGCAGTACGCGGCCAGCGCCCGGCGCACCGGGGGCTCCGGGCGCAGCACCCGGCCGTCGAAGCCCGGCGGCAGCAGGTCGGCCGGGACCAGGGCCGGGCCGAGCCCGGCGGCGGCCAGCAGCGGGGCGGCGGCGGTCTGCTCGGTCCGTACCGCCGCCCGGGGGCGGAAGCCGGCCGCCGCGCAGACCCGGTCGAGCAGCTCGGCCAGGCCGTTGCCGGGGGCGTAGTGCACCCAGTCCCGGTCGGCGAAGTCGGCGAGCGCCGCCCGGTCCGCCCCCGGCGCCGCCGCCGGGTCGTCCGCGGCCAGCACCAGCAGGAACTCCTCGGTGCCCAACTCCTGGACCGGGCCGTCCCAGGCACCCGGCACCGGCCCGATCGCCAGGTCGGCCCGGCCCGCCGCCATGGCCGCCGTCAGCGCCTCGGTGTGCGGGAACTCCAGCAGCCGGACCCGGACCTCGGGGTGCCGCTGGCGCCAGGCCCGCAGCACCGGGGGCAGCACCCCGAGGGTGACCGAGTAGACCACCGCGAGCTGGAGCTCGCCGCCGTCCAGCCCGGCGGCCCGGCGGGCGGCGGACCGGGCCCGGTCCGCCTCGGCCAGCGCGGCCCGGGCGTGCGGCAGCATCGCCCGCCCCATCGGGGTGAGCCGGACGGCCCGGGGCAGCCGCTCCAGCAGCCGCCCGCCGGCGTCCCGCTCCAGCGCCCGCACCTGGTGCGAGAGCGCGGGCTGCGAGACGTGCAGCAGCTCGGCGGCCCGGGTGAACGAGCCGGTGTCCACGACGGTGACCAGGTACTCGAGCTGCCGCAGGGTTGCCATGCAGACAGTTTATGGCTGCCCGATAAATCATGTCTTGGACGTATCACCGCAGGTGGGAGCAGGATCGTGGCATCATCCGGAACGGACAAGGACAGACACCCCATGAGCAAGGAAAACCTCGACGGACGCCGCCTGGTCGTGGTCGGCGCAGGCTCCAACATCGGGCGCGCGATCGCCCGCACCGCCTCGGCCGCCGGTGCCGACCTGGTGCTGGCCGGGCCCGATCCCGCCAAGCTGGCGGACACCGCCGCCGGGCTGGCCGGGCCCGCCCTGGTCCAGCCGCTGGACCTGGCCGACGAGACCTCGATCGCGGCACTGGCGGAGCGGGTCGGCCCGTTCGACCACCTGGTGTCCACCGCCGCGATGCCCGCGAACGGCCCGGTCGCCACCCTCGAACTCGCCGCCGTGCAGCGGGCGTTCGCGGCCAAGGTGATCGGCCCGCTGCTGCTCGCCAAGCACCTGGCGGGTCAGGTGAACGAGGGCGGCTCGTTCACCTTCTTCTCCGGCGTGGCCGCCTGGCGCCCCGCCCCCGAGCGGGTCGTGATGGCCACCACCAACGGCGCGCTGGCCTTCCTGGTCGAGGCGCTGGCGGTCGAGCTGGCACCCGTCCGGGTGAACGCGGTCTCCCCCGGCATCGTCGACTCGGGCGCCTGGGACGGCCTGGCCGAGCGCAAGGACGCCTTCCTGCGCGGCGTCGCCGAGCGCAACCCCGCCCGCCGGGTCGGCAGCCCGGACGACCTGGTCCAGGCCGTGCTGTACGCGCTGGGCAACCCCTTCGTCACCGGCACCGTGCTGCACGTGGACGGCGGCCACCGGCTCGTCTGACCGCCCGTCCGCCGCGCTCCCGGCGCACTCTGGAGGGGTGACTCTGCAACAGTTCAGTCCCATGCTGGCCACCCCCAGCGAGCGCCGGACCTTCGGTCCCGGCTGGCTGCTGGAGCGCAAGCTCGACGGCATCCGGGCGCTCGCCTACCGCGACGGCGACGAGGTCCGGCTGTTCTCCCGCACCGGCAAGTCGCTGGAGGCGGGCTACCCGGAGCTGGTCGAGGCGCTCGCCGCCCAGCCGGTCCGCCGGTTCGTGCTGGACGGCGAGATCGTCGCCCTCGACCACGGACGGACCAGCTTCGAGCTGCTCCAGCGCCGGATGCAGCTGCACGACCCGGCCCGGGCCAGGGCCAGCGGGGTGACCGTCACGTACTACCTGTTCGACCTGCTCCAGCTGGAGCACTACGACACCACCGGGCTGCCGCTGCGCGAGCGCAAGGAGGTGCTCCGCCGGGCGGTGCACTACGGCGGTCCGCTGCGGTACACCCTGCACCGGGAGGTGACCGGCCCGGTGCCGCTCGCCGACGCCTGCGCCCGGGGCTGGGAGGGGCTGATCGCCAAGCGCGCGGACGGGCCCTACCTGCAGCGCCGGTCCCCCGACTGGCTCAAGCTCAAGTGCTCGGCCGCCCAGGAGCTGGTGGTCGGCGGTTTCACCGACCCGGCGGGCGCCAGGACCGGCTTCGGCGCCCTGCTGCTCGGCCACTACGAGGGCCCGCAGCTGCGGTACGCGGGCAAGGTCGGCACCGGCTTCGACACCGCCACCCTGGTGCGCCTGCGGGCCCGGCTGGACGAGCTGGCCCGCCCGGACTCCCCGTTCGCCGACGCCGTCCCCGAACGGCACCCGCACTGGGTCGCCCCGGAGCTGGTCGCGCAGCTCGCCTTCACCGGCTGGACCAGGGACGGCCGGCTGCGCCACCCGCGGTTCCTCGGCCTGCGCGAGGACAAGCCCGCCCGCGAGGTGGTCCGCGAGCACAGCGCGGGCTGACCGCCACCGGCTGCTGCTCCGGTGCCGATCGCGCGACACTTGAGGCATGAACGACATCTTCCGTCCGCCGGTGGTGGTCCGGGCCCCGACCAGGGGCGCCCGGCCGTACCGGCGGGTGGAGATCTACGGGCGCCTGGTCGGCAAGGCCACCGACGAGCGGGACGTGGCGGAGTTCGTCCGCCGCGCGGGCGTGGCCGACCCCGACCTGGACGACCCCGACCTGGTGGCCTGGGTCGGTGGCGACCGGACGGTCTGGGCCGCCGAGTAGCGGGTAGGCGCGGTCGGTGTTCGAGTAGGAACCGGCCGCAGCGGGGCCGACCGCCGGCCGGCCGGTACGCGAGTACCTCAAGGAGGCCCTTCCCCATGTCCGAAGCAAGCGTCCCGTACACCACCAACAACGCCGGCGTCCCGGTCGAGAGCGACTCGGATTCGCTGACCGCAGGACCGGTCGGCCCGATCCTGCTGCACGACCACTACCTGATCGAGAAGATGGCCCAGTTCAACCGCGAACGGGTGCCCGAGCGGGTGGTGCACGCCAAGGGCGGCGGTGCCTACGGGTTCTTCCAGGTCACCCAGGACGTCAGCCAGTTCACCAAGGCGGACCTGTTCCAGCCCGGCAAGAAGACCGAGATGCTGGCCCGGTTCTCCACCGTGGCGGGCGAGTTGGGCACCCCCGACAGCTGGCGCGACCCGCGCGGCTTCGCGCTGAAGTTCTACACCGAGCAGGGCAACTACGACCTGGTCGGCAACAACACCCCGGTCTTCTTCGTCCGGGACCCGATCAAGTTCCAGGACTTCATCCGCTCGCAGAAGCGCCGTCCGGACACCCACCTGCGCGACAACGACATGCAGTGGGACTTCTGGACCCTCTCGCCGGAGTCCGCCCACCAGGTCACCTGGCTGATGGGCGACCGGGGCATCCCGAAGACCTGGCGGCACATGAACGGCTACGGCTCGCACACCTACCAGTGGGTGAACGCGGGCGGCGAGCGGTTCTGGGTGAAGTACCACTTCAAGACCGACCAGGGCATCGACTTCCTCACCCAGGCGGACGCCGACACGCTGGCCGGCGTCGACCCGGACGCCCACCTGCGCGACCTCTACGACTCGATCAAGGGCGGCGACCACCCGTCCTGGACCCTGCACGTGCAGGTGATGCCGTTCGAGGACGCCTGGAGCTACCGGTTCAACCCCTTCGACCTCACCAAGGTCTGGCCGCACGGCGACTACCCGCTGCACGAGGTCGGCCGGATGACGCTGAACCGCAACCCCGACAACTACCACGTGCACATCGAGCAGGCCGCCTTCGAGCCGTCCAACCTGGTGCCCGGGATCGGGGTCTCGCCGGACAAGATGCTGCTCGGCCGGATCTTCTCCTACCCGGACACCCACCGGTACCGGATCGGCCCCAACTACGCCCAGCTGCCGCCGAACCGGGCGCACGTGCCGGTGCACTCGTACGCCAAGGACGGCCCGATGCGGTTCGACGCCTCGCGGGCCGAGACGCCCTACGCGCCGAACTCCTACGGCGGCCCGGCCGCGCAGCCGGAGCTGTGGGGCTCGCCGCTGGGCTGGGACGTGGCGGGGCGGATGGTGCGCGAGGCGTACCCGCTGCACGCGGAGGACGACGACTGGGGGCAGGCCGGGACGATGGTGCGCCAGGTGCTGGACGACGCGGCGCGCGAGCGGCTGGTCGGCAACATCAGCGGGCACCTGAAGAACGGCGTCTCGGCGCCGGTGCTGGCCCGGGCGCTGGAGTACTGGCGCAACGTCGACAAGGACCTCGGCGACCGGGTGGCCGCGAAGGTCAACGGGCGGTAGCGGCGGGACCGACGGCCGCCCCGGGAACTCCCGGGGCGGCCGTCGTGCTGCGCGGGGAGCGTTGACACCGGCGGGGCGGCGGGCAATGCTAAGCAAGCGCTTAGTCAGCCGCCCGGCCCACCCGTGAGGACCTCCCTTGAGCGATGACCACGCCGGCCCGCCCGGCCTCGACCCGGACCGCCTGCGGGCCCACCTGGACGCCGCCCTGCCCGGCCTGGTACGCGGACCGCTGCACGCCGAGCTGATCGAGGGCGGGCGGTCCAACCTCACCTACCGGGTGACCGACGGCACCGGCAGCTGGGTGCTCCGACGGCCGCCGCTCGGGCACGTGCTGGCCACCGCGCACGACATGACCCGCGAGTACCGGGTGCTGGCCGCGCTCGGCCCGACCGCCGTGCCGGTGCCCGAGGTGCTGCTGCTGGTCGAGGACCCGGCGGTGCTCGGCGCGCCCTGGTACCTGATGGAGTACGTCGCGGGCACCCCGCACCGCGACCCGGCGGTGCTGGCCGCGCTCGGCGAGCAGCGGGTGCACGGGCTGGGGCTGCGCCTGGTGGACACCCTGGTGGCACTGCACGCCGTCGACCCGGCGGCGGTCGGCCTGGCCGACTTCGGCCGGCCCGAAGGCTTCCTGGAGCGTCAGCTCCGGCGCTGGGAACAGCAGTTGGAGGCGTCCAGGAGCCGGGAGGTGCCGGGCGTCGCCGAGCTGCGGCAGACCCTCACCGATACCCTGCCGGCCTCCCCCGCCCCGGCCCTGGTGCACGGCGACTACCGGCTGGACAACGTGCTGGTCGGCCCCGACGACGAGATCACCGCCGTGCTGGACTGGGAGATGTCCACCCTCGGCGACCCGCTCACCGACCTCGGGCTGTTGGTGATGTACACCGAACTGGCCCGGCAGTACGACGGGATACTGCCCGGCGCCGCGCTCGCCCCGGGCTTCCCCGGCACCGCCGAACTGGTCGGCCGGTACGCCACGGCCTCGGGGCGGGACGTCTCGGAGCTCGGCTGGTACGTCGGCTTCGCCTCGTTCAAGCTCGCCGTGGTGCTGGAGGGCATCCACTACCGGTACAGCCAGGGCCGCACGGTCGGCCGGGGCTTCGACCGGGTGGGTGAACTCGTACCGCTCTTCGTGCAGTTCGGCCTCACCTCGCTGAAGGAGCACTGACCGTGGACTTCTCCTACGACGCCCGGACCGAGGAGCTGCGCGGGCAGCTGCTGGCCTTCCTGGACGAGGCGGTGTACCCGGCCGAGCCGGTACTGGCGGCCCAACTCGCCGACCCGGCCCGGCCGCAGTGGTCGATCCCGCCGGTGGTGCGCGACCTCCAGGCCCAGGCGCGTTCGCGCGGGCTGTGGAACCTCTTCCTGCCCGGTGATCTGGGCGCGGGCCTGACCAACCTGCAGTACGCGCCGCTGGCCGAACTGACCGGCCGCTCCGTCCTGCTGGCCCCCGCCGCGCTCAACTGCGCCGCGCCGGACACCGGGAACATGGAGCTGCTGGCCCAGTTCGGCGACGAGGCCCAGCGCAAGCAGTGGCTGGAGCCGCTGCTGAACGCCGAGATCCGCTCGGCCTTCGCGATGACCGAACCCGAGGTGGCCTCCTCGGACGCCACCAACATCACCACCCGGATCGAGCGGGACGGCGACGACTACCTGGTCACCGGCCGGAAGTGGTACATCACCGGGGCGATGAACCCGGACTGCAGGATCTTCATCGTGATGGGCAAGACCGACCCGACCGCCGACCCGCGCCGCCAGCAGAGCATGATCCTGGTGCCGCGCGACACCCCCGGGGTGACCGTCCGGCGCGGGATGACCGTGTTCGGGTACGGCGACGCGGACCACGGCGGACACGCCGAGATCCTGTTCGAGAACGTCCGGGTGTCGGCCGCCAACCTGATCGGCCCGGAGGGCGACGGCTTCGCGATCGCCCAGGCCCGGCTCGGCCCGGGACGGATCCACCACTGCATGCGCGCGATCGGCATCGCCGAACGCGCCCTGGAGCTGATGTGCCGTCGGGTCACCGAACGGGTCGCGTTCGGGCGGCCGTTGGCCGACCAGGGGGTGGTCCAGGAGTGGATCGCCGAGTCCCGGGTACGGATCGAGCAGGCCCGGTTGCTGGTGCTCAAGACCGCCTGGCTGATGGACACCGTCGGCAACCGGGGCGCGCACACCGAGATCCAGGCCATCAAGATCGCAGTGCCGGCGATGACCGAGTGGGTGCTCGACAAGGCCGTCCAGGCGCACGGCGCGGCCGGGGTCAGCCAGGACACCCCGCTGGCCCAACTCTGGGCGGGCAACCGCACCCTGCGGCTGGCCGACGGCCCGGACGAGGTGCACCGCCGCTCGCTGGCCCGCCGCGAGCTCAAGCGTTACCGGGAGGTCTGAGATGAACGTCCGGGAGCTGACCCGCGCCCTGCTCGCCGAGCACGACCCCGCCCGCACCGACCGGCTCGACTTCCTGCGGGCCCGGTTCGACGCCGGGCTGGCCTGGGTGCACTTCCCGCCCGGCCTCGGCGGGCTCGGCGCCCCGCGTGCCGAACAGGCCGTGGTGGACGCCGAGTTGGCCGCCGCCGGAGCACCCGACAACGACCCGCGCCGGATCGGCATCGGGCTCGGGATGGCCGCGCCGACCATCCTGCGCTACGGCACCGAGGAGCAGCAGCGGCGCTTCCTCCGCCCGCTCTGGACCGGCGAGGAGGTCTGGTGCCAGCTGTTCAGCGAGCCGGGCGCGGGCTCCGACCTGGCCGCGCTCGGCACCCGGGCGGTCCGGGACGGCGACGGCTGGGTGGTGGACGGCCAGAAGGTATGGACCTCGATCGCGCACGCCGCCCGCTGGGCGATCCTGCTCGCCCGCACCGACCCGGACGTGCCGAAGCACCGGGGCATCAGCTACTTCGTCTGTGACATGACCGACCCGGGGGTGGAGGTCCGGCCGCTGCGCCAACTCACCGGCGAGGCCGAGTTCAACGAGGTGTTCCTGACCGGCGTGCGGATCCCCGACGCGCACCGGATCGGCGCGGTCGGCGAGGGCTGGCAGGTCGCCCAGACCACCCTGAACAACGAGCGGGTGGCGATCGGCGGCCAGGCGACCCCGCGCGAGGGCGGCCTGATCGGCGTGGTCGCCGACACCTGGCGGGCCCGGCCCGAACTCCGCACCCACGAGCTGCACCAACGGCTGCTCAAGGGCTGGCTGGACGCCGAGGTGATCCGGCAGACCGGCGAGCGGCTGCGCCAGCAGCTGACCTCCGGTCAGCCGGGGCCCGAAGGCGCCGCGATGAAGCTGGCCTTCGCCCGGCTGGCCCAGGAACTCAGCGGCCTGGAGGTCGAGTTGCTCGGCGAACAGGGTCTCGGCTACGACGACTGGACGATGACCCGCCCCGAAGTGGTCGACTTCACCGGCCGCGAGGCCGGGTACCGCTACCTGCGCGCCAAAGGCAACTCGATCGAGGGCGGCAGCTCGGAGATCCTGCGCAACGTGATCGCCGAACGCGTGCTCGGCCTGCCCGCCGAACCCCGGACCGACAAGGACCTGCCGTGGAAGGAGCTGCCCCGATGAGCGACCTGCTCTACTCGGAGATCGAGGAGGAACTCCGCTCCAGCGTCCGGGATCTGCTCACCGACCACTGCCCGCCCTCGGCGGTGCTGGCCCGCTGCGAGGGCCCGGAACCGTACGACCTACCGCTCTGGCGCAACCTGACGGTCGGGCTCGGCGTGGCCGGGCTCCAGGTGCCGGAGTTGCTCGGCGGCGCGGGCGCCTCAGTACGGGAAGTGGCGGTGGTGCTGGAGGAGTTGGGGCGCTCGGTGGCGCCGGTGCCGTACTTCGGCAGCTCGGTGCTCGGCCTCACGGCGCTGCTCGCCTGCGCGGACGGCGAGTTGCTGCCGGCCGTCGCCGCCGGGGCCCTGACCGCCACGCTGGCGGTGCCGTTCTCCACCGCTCCGGGCGGGCCGCTGCCGACCGTCTCGGTCGGCCCGGACGGCACCATCACCGGGCGGATCACCTCGGTGGCGGACGCCCTCCCGGCCGACGTCCTGCTGGTCCCGGCCGACGGCGGCCTGTACGCGGTCGAGACCGCCACGGTGACCCGCCGGACCTCGCTCGACCTCACCCGGCAGCTCGCCGACGTGACCCTGGACGGTACCCCGGCCCGGAAGTTGACCTCCGACGACGGACCGGTCCGGCAGGCGCTGCTCACCGGCGCGGGACTGCTCGCCTCCGAACAGCTCGGCCTGGCCGAGTGGTGCCTGACCACCACCGTGGCCTATCTGAAGGAGCGTCAGCAGTTCGGCCGCCAGGTCGGGTCGTTCCAGGCGCTCAAGCACCGACTGGCCGACCTCTGGCTGGAGACCGTCGGCGGACGGGCGGTGGCCCGGTACGCCGCCGACGCACTCGCCACCGACAGCCCGGACACCGCCGTCGCGGTGGCCGTCGCCCAGGCCCACTGCGGCGCCCTGGCCGTCCGGGCCGCCGAGGAGTGCGTCCAACTGCACGGCGGTATCGGGATGACCTGGGAGCACCCGGCCCACCTCTACCTCAAGCGCGCCAAGGCCGACCAGCTCGCCCTCGGCACCCCGGGCCACCACCGCAACTCCCTGGCCGCGCTGGCGGATCTGCCGGCCCCGTCGCCCTGAGCACTGGCCTCCGGGGCGCGGATCCCCAAGACGCCGGCACCGTCGACCGCCTCGGCGGTCCGCGGCGACACGCCGCATGCGGCACGGAGGACTCGGCTGAAATGCGCCGGGTTGACCAGCGCTGGGCGACCGCGGACACCGTCGGTGCGCCAAGGCTCCGCCGGGCCAACTCCCGGTCGCAGGACTCCAGTCGGCGCTGCTGGATGAGCCGGCTCACCGTGACCCCTTCTCCTTCGAAGAGCCGGTGCAGGTAGCGCACCGAACTCCGATCACTCGATCAACGGCCCTTACCAGTTCGCTACCCCCTCTACGGTCGGGTGAGAATTTCAGCCCCACTGTCGGTGATGGCAATGGTGTGCTCGCTGTGCGCGGTCCGGCAGCCCGTCGCGCTGCGCAACGTCCATCCGTCGGCGTCGGTGACGAGTGTGGCGGTGTCGGCCATGACCCAGGGCTCCAGGGCGAGCAGCAGTCCGGGGCGCAGCTTGTATCCGCGGCCGGGCCGTCCGGTGTTCGCGACGTGTGGGTCCTGGTGCATGGTCGAGCCGATGCCGTGGCCGCCGAACTCGGTGTTGATCAGGTAGCCCGCCTCACTGAGGACCGTGCCGATGGCGTGGGAGAGGTCGCCGATGCGCGCCCCCGGCCTGGCGGCGGCGATGCCGGCGGCGAGTGCGCGTTCGGTCGTCTCGATCATCGCGACGCTCTCCGCCGGCCGGGCCTGGCCCACCAGAAAGCTGATCGCGGCGTCCGCGGCCACCCCGCCCCTGGCCACCGCGAGGTCGAGAGTCAGCAGATCCCCGTCTGCCAGCGTGTAGTTGTGGGGCCGCCCATGGAGCACTCCGTCGTTGACGGCCGTGCAGATGTAGTGCCCGAACGGGCCGCGCCCGAAGGAAGGCGCGTAATCGACGTAACAGGACTGCGCTCCCGCCTCGGTGATCATCTCCTTGGCCCACTGGTCGATGTCCAGCAGGTTCGTCCCGACCGTGCTGCGCTGCTTCAGCGTGTGCAGGATGTTTCCGACCAGGGCGCCGGTGTCCCTCGCCCGCTCGAGCTGCGCGGAGTTCAGGATCTGGATCATGGGGGCCTCTCATGGACGTCCAATAACTATACCGGTCTAACTGTACCGGTATTAGAATGGGGTCATGGTCAGGTTGCCACTCACCCCCGCCGAGGTAGAACGCGGACAGCGCCTCGGCGCCCTGCTCCGCCGAGCCCGGGGCCACCGCTCGATGCTGGACGTGGCGCTCGCCTCGCACATCTCGCCGGAGACCCTGCGGAAGATCGAATCCGGCCGTGTTGCCACCCCCGCCTTCCCGACCATCGCAGCGATCGCCGACACCCTCGGCCTGTCTCTCGACGCCGTCTGGGCCGAGATCAGCCAGGCGGAGCAAACCGTCGAGGATCGGTCGGCCCTGCCTGTCACACGGCGTCCATTGCTGGTTTCGTAACGCCGCACTCGCGACCTGGCCGCCTGCCGGCTCCGTCGATTCCCACCCAGAGGGCGGCGACCTTGTGGCCGCTGAGCCGACAGAGCCCGCAGCTGCCCACCGGCAGGTGCCGCTGCGCTTCACTCCGGAGGCTGGCACCACTCGTGGACCTTCCCCCTGCGGCCCGGGCGACGGACCTGCGAGGATTTGCCCCCCACTGTCCTCGACCACCCCTCGTCACTCCTCGGAGTGCGAGATGGCCAGGCCGGAGGTCATCAGGCCGAGCTCGCGGGGCCGGACGGTCTGCAGGCTGCCCAGGCTGGCGCGGTGCAGGACGGAACCCTCGTGCAGCCGGCTGGCCGTCTGCAGGCCCATGTGCGGGTGCGGCGGCACCTGCATGCCGGGCTGATCGGCGATGTCGTCCGGGCCGTAGTGGTCGACGAAGCACCAGGCGCCGACCATCCGGCGGCCCAGGTTCGGCAGCAGCCGGCGGACGACGGTGCTGCCGCCGCGCACGGTGAGGGCGGTCACAGGCCGAAGCGGGTGCGCTGGGACACGGGCACCAGGTCGACGTAGTCGGGGTGCTTGGTCAGCCAGCCCCGGATGAACGGGCAGTACGGCAGCACGTCCGCACCCTGCTCGCGCGCGGCGTCGAGGGCGGCCCGGGCCAGCGCCCCGGCCAGGCCGCGGCCCGCGTAGGCGGGGGCGATCTCGGTGTGGATGAAGGCGATCTCGTTCGCGTGCCGGAAGTACTCGGCGAAGCCTGCGAGTTCACCGTCCTCCGTGATCTCGAACCGCGAGTTCTCGGGGCTGTCCGTCACGGTGGCGGTCATCGCTCATCGCCGGCGGCGGGACCGGAGGCCGGCTGTCTACCGTGCCAGGTAGCGGAGTTCGACCGCTTTCAGGTCGACCTCCCGCCCGCTCTGGCGCAGCCGGGTCGACGACGGGACGGAGAGCCCCGCGCTGACCACCACGAGTCGCAGCGCGCCGTCGCTCACTTCGCCCCCGTCACGGTCTCGGCGGCCGCGGCGATCCGGGCGGCGTGGGTGGGACCGTCCGGCACGGTGGCGGGCCGGCCGGCCGCGAACTCCTTGCGCAGCACCGGGATGACCTCCTCGCCGAGCAGGTCGAGCTGCTCCAGGACGCTCTTCAGCGGCAGCCCGGCGTGGTCGATCAGGAAGAGCTGGCGCTGGTAGTCGCCGAAGGTCTCCCGGAAGGTCAGGGTCTTCTCGATGACCTCCTGCGGGCTGCCCACGGTCAGCGGCGTCTGCTCGGTGAACTCCTCCAGCGACGGCCCGTGCCCGTACACCGGCGCGTTGTCGAAGTAGGGCCTGAACTCCCGTACGGCGTCCTGCGAGTTCCGGCGCAGGAACACCTGGCCGCCGAGGCCGACCATGGCCTGCTCGGGCGTGCCGTGGCCGTAGTGGGCGTAGCGCTCGCGGTAGAGGCCGACCAGCTGTTGGAAGTGCTCCTTGGGCCAGAAGATGTGGTTGGCGAAGAAGCCGTCGCCGTAGTACGCGGCCTGCTCGGCGATCTCCGGCGAGCGGATCGAGCCGTGCCAGACGAACGGCGGGACACCGTCCAGCGGGCGCGGGGTGGCGGTGAAGGACTGCAGCGGGGTGCGGAAGCGGCCCTGCCAGTCCACCGTGTCCTCGCGCCAGAGCCTGTGCAGCAGTGCGTAGTTCTCGATCGCGAGCGGGATGCCCTGGCGGATGTCCTGGCCGAACCAGGGGTACACCGGGCCCGTGTTGCCGCGGCCCATCATCAGGTCCACCCGGCCGTCCGCGAGGTGCTGGAGCATCGCGTAGTCCTCGGCGATCTTCACCGGGTCGTTGGTGGTGATCAGCGTGGTGGCGGTGGAGAGGATGATCCGCTCGGTACGGGCGGCGATCCAGCCGAGCATGGTGGTCGGCGAGGACGGCACGAACGGCGGGTTGTGGTGCTCACCCGTCGCGAAGACGTCCAGACCCACCTCCTCCGCCTTGAGCGCGATGGCGACCATGGCCTTGATCCGCTCGTGCTCGCTCGGCGTCCGCCCGGTGGTGGGGTCGGTGGTCACGTCCCCGACGCTGAAAATTCCGAACTGCACTGTCTTCTCGCCCTCTGCGCCGTGTGTCTGCCTGCCCCGTCCCTGCCGACTCTAGGGCCCGCCCGGGTGCTGTCATGCCTGGCTGTACATCCATCCCAGTCCCTGAACGCCCTGCTCACCCACGCTCGCGGTAGCCGTCCCGGCCGACGTCGGCGGCGGCCCCGCCACCCGCCTCGCGCTGCACCGCCGTTGACCCTGGCGTCGGCACGGCCGGCCCGTGCCGACGCCAGGCGGGGGTTCACGGGAGGACGACCACCCGCCCCGTGGTGGTGCCGTCGGCCACCCGCTGGACGCCGTCCGCCGCGCCGTCGAGCGGCAGCCGCTCGCTCACCAGTGGCCGGACCACGCCCTTCGCGGCCAGCGCGGTCAGTTCCGCGTGGGCGGCCACGACTGCGGCCGGCTCGCGCACGCCGTACAGGCCCCAGTGCAGCCCGAGCACCGAGTAGTTCTTCACCAGGGCGTGGTTCAGGCCCGGGGTCGGGATGGTGCCGCTGGCGAAGCCGACCACCACGATCCGGCCCTCGAAGGCGACGCAGCGGGCCGACCCGGTGTACGCGTCGCCGCCGACCGGGTCGAAGACCACGTCGGCGCCGCGCCCGCCGGTGAACTCCTTGACCACCGCCACGAAGTCTTCGGACCGCCGGTCGATCACCACATCGGCGCCCAACTCCCGCGCCGCCACCGCCTTCTCGGGGCCGCCGACGACGCCGATCACGGTCGCCCCGGCCGCCTTGCCGAGCTGGACCGCCGCACTGCCGACGCCGCCGGCCGCCGCGTGCACCAGCAGCGTCTCCCCCGCCCGGAGGGCGGCCCGCCGGTGCAGGGCGAACCAGGCCGTCTGGTAGGCGATGTGCAGCGCCGCCGCCTCCGCGTCGTCCAGCGCCGCCGGGGCCGCGAACGCCGTCCGGGCGTCCATCAGCGCGTACTCGGCGAACGCCCCGGCCGGCAGCAGCGGTGTCCCGATCACCCGTTCCCCGGCCCGATCGCCGCCGACCACCTCGCCGCACAGCTCCACGCCGGGGGTGAACGGCAGCGGCGGCCGCACCTGGTAGTGCCCCCGACACATCAGCGCGTCCGGGAAGTTCACCGCGGCGGCCCGCACCCGGACCAACAACTGCCCCTCGCCCGCCGATGGTTGGTCCACCTCGGCCAACCGCATCACGGCACCGGGCTTGCCCAGCTCGCCGACCTGCCACGCCCGCATCGCGTTCACTCCTTCTCGAGTTGCCGCTGGAGTCGGTTCATCCCGTCCAGCCAGCGGTCCGGATCGGCCGCCCGGGTCGCGTAGTAGTCGGCCACCTCGGGGTGCGGCAGGATCAGGAAGCGCTCCTCGGCGATCCCCCGCAGCACCGAGTCCGCCACCGCAGACGGTTCCAACGCCCCGTCGGCCAGCAGCAGTTGCCCGGCGCGGCCGGACTCGTCCAGCATTCTGGTCCGGACGCCCTGCGGGCAGACCGCGTGCACCCGGACACCCCGGTGCCGGTAGCTGGCGGCCAGCCACTCGGCGAAGGCCAGCGCCCCGTGCTTGCTCACGGCGTACGGCGCGGAGCCGAGCATGGTGAGCAGCCCGGCGGCCGAGACGGTCGCCACGAACCGGCCCTCGCCGCGCTCCAGCCAGTCCGGGAGCAGCAGTTCGGCCGACCGGACATGAGCCATCACGTTGACGTCCCAGGCCGTGGCCCAGGCCGCCGGGCCGGCATCCGCGCCGCCTGCCGTGCCGACGCCCGCGTTGGCACAGTAGACGTCGATCGCGCCGAGCTCCGCGCGGGCGGCGGCGATCAGCTCGGTCGGGTCGGCGGCGTCACCCGGCACGGCGTACGCCCCGATCGGGCCGGCGACGGCCCGGGCGGCCCCGGCGTCGAGGTCGTTGACCACCACCCGGGCCCCGGCGGCGGCGAAGGCGGTGGCCAGTGCCGCGCCGATGCCGTGTCCGGCGCCGGTCACCACCACGCCACGCCCGGCGAGGCTCACAGCCCGCCGACCAGCGAGACGCCGCCGTCCAGGGTCAGGGTCTGGCCGGTGATCCAGGCCGACTCCTCGGAGAGCAGGAAGGCGACCGCGCCGGCCACGTCCTGCGGCACGCCGAGCCGGCCGAGCGGGTAGGCGGCGGCGACCCGCTCCTCCCGGCCGTCGTACAGCGCCTCGGCGAACTTGGTCTTGACGATGGCGGGCGCGACCGCGTTGACCCGGATGCCGGGGGCGAGTTCGAACCCGAGCTGGGCCGTCAGGTGGATCAGCGCGGCCTTGGAGACGGCGTACATGCCGAGCCCCGGCGCGGCCCGCAGGCCCGCCAGCGAGGCGACGTTGACCACCGCACCGCCGTGCTCGCGCATCCAGGCGTCGTACGCCAGCTTCGTCCAGGCGATCGGGGCCAGGAGGTTGACGCCCAGAATCTTCGCGGCCTGCTCGGTGCTGACGTCCAGGACCGGGCCGTACACCGGGTTGATGCCGGTGTTGTTGACCAGGTGGTCGAGCCGGCCGAAGGTCTCGATCGTCCGGGCCACCGTCTCGGCCTGGTGCGCGGGGTCGTCGGCCTTGCCCGCCACGGCGATCGCGTGGTCGGGGCCGCCGAGTTCGCGGACCGCCTCGGCCAGCGGCTCGGCGTTGCGGGCCGTGACGCAGACCTTGGCCCCCCGCTCCACCAGCTCCCGGGCGATACCGAGGCCGATGCCCCGGCTGGCTCCGGTGACCACGGCCACCCGGCCCTTCAACGACGGTGCCATCACGAGTCCCTCTCGACGGAGTTCCCAGGAGTACGGGCTGACTAAGCGCTTGCTTAGCATCCAAGCGGCCGCGCACACTGTCAACCACCCGCCGGGACCTGCGGCACCGTCTGGGAGGATTGCCCGCATGACCGACCGAACCTCCGCCGACCTCTGGCCCGCCGACGGCCTGGGCGAGCGCACCGAGGCGGCCCGACGGCTGCTGCTCGCGGCGGTCGAGTCCTTCGCCCGGCGCGGCTACCACGCGACCACCACCCGGGACATCGCCACCGCCGCCGGGATGAGCCCGGCCGCGCTCTACATCCACTACTCCTCGAAGTCGGCGCTGCTCTCCGAGATCAGCCGCACCGGCCACCAGGCCACCCTGGACCTGGTGGAGCGGGCCGCGGCCGCCGACGGACCACCGGTGGAGCGGATGCGCCGACTGGTCGAGGACTTCACCTGCTGGCACGCCCGGGGCCACACGGTCGGACGGATCGTCAACCACGAACTGCACGCGCTGCCGGAGCAGGACTTCGCGGTGGTCGCCGAGTTGCGGCGACGGATCGAGGAGACCGTCCGCCGGATCATCGAGGACGGGGCGGCGGCCGGCGCGTTCGAGGTGCAGGACGTCCGCACCGCCGCCCGCGCGGTCACCTCGCTCGGCATCGACGTCTCGCGCTGGTACACCGAGCGCAGCAGCGAGACGCCCGAGGAGCTCGGCCGGCGCTACGGCGTGCTGGTGCTGCGGATGCTGGGTGCCGCCGCCTGACCCTCCGACAGAGACTTCCGCCCTCCCCTTGCTTAGGTTAGGCTCCCCTTACCTATCGAGGAGGACGGATGTCCGACAGCCCTGCCCTGCCCCGCCCGGCCGGACCGGCGCCCACCGCCGCCGAACGCGCCCGCACCCTGCTGGAGTTCGGCTCCTCGGTGATCCTCGACGTGCCGGGCATCGACCTGGCCAACCGGCCGGGCGTCCCGCCGCTGGTGCGCTGCGCCGTCCTCCCCGACGGCGCGCTGGCGGTGCTGGCCGCGCACGACTCGCCGCTCTGCCGGATCGCCTCGGTCTCCCGCGCGGAGGAGGTGGCCGCCCTGCTGGAGGCGGTGGACGTCGCCCCGGTCGCGATGCCGCACCGGATCCGCGGCCGGGCCACCGTGCACGGCCGGCTCACCGCGCTCCGGCCGGCCGCGCCTGAGGTGCTGGACGGGCTCTTCCCGGACCGGCCCGCCGGGCAGTACGCGCTGCTCCGGTTCGACCCGGACCACCTCTCGGTCGAGGACCTCTGGGGCGCCGACTGCTGCGTCGACCTGACCGACTTCGGCCGCACCGCGACCGACCCGCTGGCGGCCGAGGAGGCCACCGTGCTCCAGCACCTCGCCTCGGCGCACGCCGACCGGCTCGCGCAGCTCGGCGCCCAGGCCGTCGACCACCCGGCGGGCCCGGCCGACTGGCCGGAGCACGGCCGGTACGAGGTCCGGCCGGTGGCGCTGGACCGGTTCGGGCTGCGGGTCCGGCTGCTGGCCGGGGACCGGGCGCTGGACGCCCGGTTCGAGTTCCACCGGCCGGTCACCGGACCGGAGGAGCTGGCCGAGGCGATGCACCGGCTGTTCTCCCGGGTCCGCACCCACTGAGGGCCCGTCAGGCCGGGGTGATCACCGAGAACAGCCCGCCCTCGCGGTCCCGCAGCCGGGCCACCCGCCCGTACGGGGTGTCGGTCGCGGGGCCCTCCGCCGCGCCGCCGAGCTCCACCGCGCGGCGGACGGCCAGGTCGGTGTCGGCCACCGAGAAGAACACCTCCCAGTGCGAGCCGACGTCCTCGGCCCGCCGCAGGGCCGCCACGCTGCGGTGCTCCGCCCGCAGCACCACCCGCTCGTTCTCGTACCGCACCTCGAACCGGTCCGGGTCGCGCTCGTCCCAGCGGAACACCTCGCCGTAGAACAGCGCCGCCTGGAACGGGTCGCCGGTGCGCAGCTCGATCCAGACCGGCGCGCCGGTCGAGCTGACCCGGGTGTTGCTGCCGAGGGCGCCCTCCCAGATCCCGAACGCCGCCCCGGTCAGGTCCGAGGCCAGCGCCATCCGCCCCGCGTCGAAGGCCAGCGGGCCGATCGCCACCGTGCCGCCGCGCTCCCTGATCCGGGCGGCCGTGTCGTCCGCGCTCTCGGTGCCGAAGTAGCTGGTCCAGGCCACCGGCGGCTGCCACTCCCCCTCGGTGGCCCCGATCCCGGCCACCTCCACCCCGTCCAGCACCACCCGGACGTACGGCCCGAACCCGTGCCGGCCGTCCTGGAACGACCACCCCAGCAACGGTCCGTAGAACTCCTGGGCCACCGTCAGGTCACGCGCCATCAGACTGACCCAGCACGGCGCGGCCGGCACGCATCGGACGGTCACGGTCTGCTCGCTCATTCGGAGCCCTTCCTTCCGGTCGTGGCGTTCTCACCCTAGGCCGAGCCGCCCGAGGAGGGGTGGTTCGGCTCGCGGCGGGCAGATCCTTCGGGTGTGATGGGGCCGACGAGAGGAGCCGCGATGAGGAACGGGTACGTCGTCGTGGGAGCGAGCCTGGCGGGGGCGAAGGCCGTCGAGACGTTGCGGGCGGAGGGGTTCGACGGGCCGATCACGCTGATCGGGGCCGAGTCCGAGCTGCCGTACGAGCGGCCGCCGCTGTCCAAGGGCTACCTGATGGGGAAGACCGCGCGGGAGAAGATCTACGTCCATCCGGCCGAGTGGTACGCCGAGCAGCGGATCGACCTGCGGCTCGGCACCCGGGTCGGCGCGATCGACCCGGCCGGCCACACCGTCGACCTGGCCGACGGGAGCCGGCTCGGGTACACCAAGCTGCTGCTCACCACCGGCTCCTCGCCGCGCCGGCTGACCGTCCCCGGCGCGGACGGCGATCAGGTGCTGTACCTGCGGACCGTCCAGGACAGCGAGCGGATCAAGGCGGTGATCCGTCCGGGCGCCCGGATCGTGGTGATCGGCGCGGGCTGGATCGGCCTGGAGACGGCGGCCGCCGCCCGCGAGGCGGGCGCCGAGGTGACCGTGCTGGAGTCGGCCGAACTGCCGCTGCTGCGGGTGCTCGGCCGGGAGGCGGCGGAGGTGTTCGCCGACCTGCACCGGGCACACGGCGTCGACCTGCGGTTCGGCGTCCAGGTGACCGGGCTGGCCGAGGACGGCGTCCGGTTGGCGGACGGCCCGCCGGTGCCGGCCGACGCGGTGGTGGTGGGCATCGGCATCACCCCGAACACCGAGCTGGCCGAGGCGGCCGGACTGACCGTCGACAACGGCATCCGCACCGACCGGTACCTGGCCACCTCGGCGCCGGACGTCTACGCGGCGGGCGACGTGGCCAACGCGATGCACCCGCTGTACGGCCACCCGATCCGGGTCGAGCACTGGGCCAACGCGCTGCACCAGCCGAGGACCGCCGCACGGTCGATGCTCGGCCAGGACGCGGTGCACGACCGAGTGCCGTACTTCTTCTCCGACCAGTACGACCTCGGCATGGAGTACACCGGCTACGTGCGGCCGGACGGCTTCGACCGGGTGGTGTTCCGGGGCGACCGGGCGGGCCGCGAGTTCATCGCGTTCTGGCTCTCCGAGGGGCGGGTGCTGGCCGGGATGAACGTCAACGTCTGGGACGTCACCGACCCGATCCGCGAGCTGGTCCGCTCCGGCCGCCGGGTGGACCCGGACGAGCTGGCCGACCCGGCCGTGCCGCTGGACCGGGTCGGCCTGGGCTGACCGGTCGCTCCCACGGTCCGTCAGCTGATCGCGTAGTCGGTCGGCCGGGAGCCCTCGCGCAGCTCGCCGTGCGCCTTGGTGAGCAGTTGCATCGCCAGCTCGTTCAGCGCGCGGGCTCCCGCCACCTCCTCGCCGACCCGCAGCTGCGGGCGGTCGGCGTGGTGCCGGGTGCTGTAGCCGTGCGCCCGCAGCTCGGTGCCGTCGGCGAGCCGGACCAGCGCGGCCGCCTTGGTCCGGTCACCCTCTTCGGCGAACTCCAGCTCGACGTGCCAGCCGACGAGTGTCCTGGTCATGGTCACCACCGCCTCCGGGAGGTCCTGTCCCTCCAGCGTGCTCCCGGAGCCGGGGTGCCGGCCAGGGTCAGTCCGGCCGGGGCTCGCACTCCTCCCGGCCGGTCTCGCGGTGCACCACCCTGGCCGGGCGGTCGGGGCCGCCGGGGACGACCTGCTGAGGACGTCCGCAGCGGGGACAGATGAGCGGGATCTTGGGCATGGCGTCCTCCTTGCTCTTCAGTGTGCTCCGGACCACTCCCCACCGGTATTGAACGCGTTCAGGGATGCCGTAGAGTCAGCGGCGAAAGAGCTTTGAACGCGTTCAACAGAGGGGGTGGCCGTCGTGACCGCGCTGGTCGACCTGATCGTGATGCTCGGCATGCTGGTCGTGGTGCCGCTCGGGCTCGGACTGCTCGGCGGACCCGGCAGCGCCGCACTGGCCAGGCTCTGGCCGCTCGCCGCGCTGCCCGGCGCCGTCACGCTCTGGCTGCCGCGCGGGGCCACCGCCACCGCACTGGCCTCGGTCTACGCGGCCGCCACCGTCGCGCTGGCCGCCCTCGCCCCGGCCCGGCTGGCCCGGCACCGCTCGCTCGCCCCCGCCGAACTGGCGGCGCTCACCGCGCTGCTCGCCCCCTCGGTGGCCGGGCTCGCCCTGGTCGCCGAACGCTCGGGCACCCGGCTGTTCGGCTTCGACCTCGACATCCTGGCGCTCACCGTGCCGCACTTCCACTTCGCCGGCTTCACCGCCGCGCTGGTGGCCGGGCTGGTCTGCCGCAGCACCCGGAGCCGCCCCGGCCTGGGCCGGGCGGCGGCGCTCAGCGTGCCGGTCGGCACCCTGCTGGTGCTGGCCGGGTACTTCGTCGACGACTGGGCCGAGCTGGTCGGCGCCGTCGTGCTGACCGCCGGGATGTGGCTGGTCGGCCTGCTCAGCTGGCAGGAGCTCGCCCGCCGGGCACCCGACCGGCTGACCGGGCGGCTGCTGCGCTGCTCGGCGGCCGTCCTGGTGGTCACCATGCTGCTCGCGCTCTGGTGGGCGCTCGGCGAGGCGACCGGCCTGACCCACCCCACCCTGACCTGGATGGCCGCCACCCACGGCCTCGGCAACGCGCTCGGCTTCGCGCTCTGCGCGCTGCTCGCCTGGCGCCGACTCAGACTCTCCGGCGATTGGGGGGTGGGTGAAGGAGCGGTGGTGGGGTGCGTGCCTCGGCGGCGCCGAGGAGGAAGTCCATGCGGAGCATCGGCGACCGACGAGAAGCCGGCGAGGTGCGTGCCCCGGCGCCGCGACGCCGCCCACCCCCCATCGCCGGAGAGTCTCAAGGAACTGGACCGATGACCGGAACTCGCACCAGCACCACCACCACCTTCAACTACCCCGAGGTCGGCGCCACCCGCACCCCCGACCGGCTGCCCGAGGGCTACCACCTCCTCCGCCACCACGAGCTGATCGGCCACGGCCGCGCGGCGCTGGAGGCCGCCGGGGCGATGGTGACCGACTGGCGGATGCACCGGGGCACCGGCGCCACCGTCCGGACCGAGGCCCGGGCGGCGGCGCCCGGAGTCCGGCTGACGGTCGGCCTCGGGATCGGGCGGCTGCGGTTCCAGGCGCCCGCCGAGGTGGTCTGGACGGTCGCCGAGCCGGACCGGATCGGCTTCGCCTACGGCACCGTGGCGAGCCACCCGGAGCGCGGCGAGGAGTCGTTCATCGTGTCGATGGGCCCCGACCGGTCGGTCTGGTTCACCGTCACCGCGTTCAGCCGCCCCGCCTGCTGGTACACCCGGCTGGCCGGTCCGGTGGTCCCGCTGCTGCAACGGCTGTACGCCCGGCGGCTCGGCCTGGTGCTCCGCCGGGGGGTCACCCTGCCCGGCTGAGCACCCGTCAGCCGAGCAGCTCCCGGGCGTCGGCGGCGTACCGGACCGAGAAGTACGGGTTGCGGCGCAGCGCCGTCCGGAGCAGCTCGGCCGCGCCGGGCAGACCGAGTGCGTGCTCGATCACCCCGCCGCGGTACGCGCCGAGCGCCCCGGCGCCGCCCGCCCCGGCGGCGAACCGGATCTGCGGCAGCGCCTCCCCGTCCCGCCCGGCCCGGTGCAGTGCCCAGGCCAACTCCTCGGCCACCAGCGGGCTCTGGCGGCGCTGCCACTCCTCGGTCAGTAGCCGGACGGCCTCCGCCGGGTCGCCGTGGTCGGCCAGGTAGCGGGCCAGCTGCAGGTCGACCGGGCCGGTGGCCAGCCGGGCCTCGGCCGCCAGGGTGGCCAACTGCTGTGCCGCCTCCACCCGGTGGCCGCCGCTCAGCAGCAACTCGGCGTACTCCAGCAGGAACTGCGGCTGCGGCACCCGGGTCACCAGCTCGGCGTACCGGCCCAGCGCCTCCTCGGTCCGGCCGAGCGCGGCGGCCGTCCGGGCCAGCCCGAAGGCGGCGAAGTGGTCGTCCGGCTGTACCGCGAGCGCGTGCCGGTAGTGCTGCTCGGCCTGCTCCGGCCGGCCCTGCTCCCAGGCCAGGTCCCCCAGCCGGTGGGCACTGAACGCCCGTTCACCCGGCGTGACCGCCAGCTCCAGGGCCCGTTCCAGCGCGAGCACCGCCTCCTCGGTCCGCCCGTGCGTCTCCAGGTCGTACGAGGCACGGGTGTACGCGGCCGTGGTGGGGGCCAGGTCCAGCAGGCGCTGGGTGGCGGCGGTGGCGGCCGGGAGGTGGCCGAGCTGGAGCTCGGCGTCCGCCAGCACCGCGTACCCGGCCGCCCGGTCGGGGGCCATGCCGGTGGCCCGCAGGCCGAACTCCCGGGCCGCCGCGAACTCGTGGCGGGCGTTGGCGAGCTGGCCCGAGCCGACCTGCGCCGGGTAGTTCTGCGCCGGACGCAGGTCGAGCGAGCGGGCCAGTGCCCGGTCGGCCTCCGCCAGCTGCCCGCTGTCCAAGGTGGTCCTGGCCCGGTCCACCGCCGCGATGGCCAACTCGGCCCAGGCGGTGGCGTCCTGGGGCCGCTGTCCGGCGGCCTGCCGGGCAGCGGCCAGCGGGTCGGCGGGCGGCGGCGGGACCACCACCGTCGCCGGGCCCGGGGCCGGGCCGCCCGGACCGAGCGTCAGCAGTCCGGCCGCGCAGGCCAGCACCAGCGCGCCCCGGCCGACCGCGCCCGCCAGGCCGTACCGACGGATCACGGTCCCGCGTGCGGCAGGTTGACGTAGGGGAAGACCGTCGAGGCGGGCTTCGGCTGCCAGTTGAAGGAGGGCGGCGGCAGCAGGTGCGCGGCCGAGCGGTCGGAGGGTTCGCCCTCCAGCATCCGCAGCAGCGGCACGTCGATCTCGTCGTTCAGGCGGCGGCCGTTGGGGTAGCCCTGGAGGTCGCCTTCCAGCACGCCGTACGGGTGCGGGTCGGCGCTGACCGGGGTGGTGAGGTTGAGCCGCAGCTGGTCGGCCCAGCGCAGGGCCGCCGGGTCGGCGTCGGCGTTCATCGCCTGGGTGTTCAGGTCGAGGCCGAACCGGGAGCCGTTGTCCCGGCCGAAGCCGCTGAGGAAGAGCGCCCGGATGTCGGTGCGCGGGCCGGCCGGGGCGGTGAAGCCCTGGGCCGCCTCGATCCGCCGGGGCGGCGCGGGGTCGAGCGCCGCGGCCAGGAACTCCTGGTCCTGTGCGTCGAGTTCGGCCGGGCGGGCGTTGAACCGGTCCTCCGGACCGCCCGGCTGGGAGAGCCCGGCGAAGGTGCCCCAGAGCGCGAACACGATGTGCGGGTTGCCCAGCCGGCCGATCTGCCGGTAGCTCGCGGCCTGGGTCCGCAGGTCTCTGGCCAGGTCGGCGCCCTCGCGGGAGACGGTGGCCCAGACGCCGACCACCGGGTTGCGCTCCGGGTCGCCGTTCAGGGCGAGTTCGCGCTTGGGGAGCTGGAGCACCAGCGCGCCGACGTTCAGCGCGGAGAGCGGTCCGGCGGCGGGGAGCGCCCCCGGCACCGGGCCGATGGTGCCGACGGTGAAGAGGCCGAACACCCGGCTGTCGGCGACGAACGGCTCGGCGATCTGGCCCGCCAGCGTCCGGCCGCCGCCGGGCAGGCTGCGGGTGGCCTCGCTGCGCAGCGCGGCGTAGTCGGGCATCAGCGCCAGACCGGTGTGGGTGGGTGCGGCGGTGCCGTCCGGGATCAGCGTCTCGGTCCGGCCGCCGCGGATCCGCTCCAGGGTGTAACGCTGCTTGAACAGCAGCGAGTTGTCCCGGAGCGAGCGCACCGGACCGACCGCGATCGGACCGGCCCCGAACAGCCGTCGGTCCTCGTTCCGGAAGGTCCACCGGTAGGTGGTGTCCGGCTGCCCGGTGCCCCGGCCGTCCAGGTGCAGCTCGTACCTGGCCCGGGTGGCGAAGGGGTAGTTCAGCGGCCCGGCGCCCGGGAGTTGGCCGGGCTGGACGTCGACCACGATGGTCACCTGGTCGGGATCGTCCGGGCTGGTGAAGGCGAACACGTCGGTGATGTTCGCCTGCCCGTCGGCCAGCACGGCGGGCGAGTCGAAGTGACCGCCGGCCTGGCTGCGGCCGAGCAGCGGGCCGCCCAGCGAGGCGGCGGCCAGGGTGGCGACGGCGCCGCCGAGGAACATTCGGCGGCTCGGACGGTGGGCACCGGCGGACATGGCGGCTCCAGGGATTGCGGTGGACCTGCCCAAATGCCCTTCATGGCACCGGCTTTGGGCAGCAAGGGGCCGGCCCGTTGCCCGGACGGCCAGGGCAAACCTAGGCCCGAGTGGATCTTCACGCACTCCACACCCGCCAACTCCCACGGACGAGTCACGCAATTCCTCCGTCCGGCCCAACTTCAGCCACAGGCCGTACCCCTCAAGCGTCATGCGTACACGCATCTACCGGAATCACCGCTAGCCTTCGAGCGCATCCCCCGACCAGGGCCCGTCGGCCCTGACTCGGCGCGCCCGCATGCCCATCACCCTGCTGCGGTCGGCGAGTTGCCCCTTCAGCCAAGGAATCATATGAAACTACGTCAACTCTTCTCGGTGCTCTTCGCGGCGTTGCTGATGACCATGGCCGCCCCCGGCCCGGCGCAGGCGGCCGGCCTCCCGCCCGGCCCGTACGTCTCCCCCTGGGGCACCGCGCAGGTCGAGTGGGCGCCGAGCTTCCGGGCCCGGCTCGCCGAGCAGGCGGTGGAGATCACCCCGATCGCCCCCGTCACCGCACTGCCGGACGACCGGGGCATCATCAGCGACATCGGCTGGACCTCGGGCGACTACATCGACCTGGAGAACTTCGGCCGGGTGTACTACCCGGGCGGGGTGACCCTCAGCAACCCGCAGACCAACGGCAGTTGGACCATGGACGAGTTCTGGCTGCGATTCTGGCCGGAGCGCGGTCTCTCCTCCCAACTGGTGGTCAACGGCGTCAAGTCGCCGACCGAGCAGCTGTTCTGCTCGTACACCCTGCAGGACGCCTTCGGCTCCGGCTGGGGCCTCACCTTCGGCGGTGTCCGGACCGCGAAGGTCCCGCTGACCCTGACCGAGGTCGGCGCCACCACCCTCAACGAGGCGCTCGGCACCTCGTTCTCGGCCGGGGAGCCGTTCGGCGTCCTGTCCGGCACCTTCCGCTACCTCCCCTGACCCGTCACCCTCCTCAGGAGCCCGACATGCGCATCCTCCGCAAGCTCGCCATCGCCGCCACCGCCCTCGCCCTGGCCGCCCCGGTCGCCCTGGCCCCGACCGCGCAGGCGTCCGTACCGGCCGCCCAGGGCGCTGAGCAGCGCGCCAACCGGATCTACATCTCCCCCTGGGGCAGCGCCCAGGTCCGGGTCAGTGACACCACCAAGGCGTGGCTGATCGCCAACGACGTCAAGCTCGGCGCGATCGAGCCGTTCACCCTGGACGCGGACGGGTTCGGCTTCAACATGCCGATCGGCTCCACCGCCGGTGACCACCTGGACGAGAAGGGCCGGATCTTCTACCCCGGCGGGATCACCCTGAAGCAGGAGAGCAGCCAGACCTTCTTCGAGCTGGTGCCGACCTGGATCCGGATCATGCCCCAGCCCGGCTACTCGGCCGGCGTCAAGGTGAACGGGGAGAAGCTCAGCGACGAGACGCTGATCGCCTACACCACCCCGGCCGAGGTGATCGCCAACGGCCGCCCCACGCTGACCGGCTTCAAGCTGGACCGGGTGCCGTTCCACGTCACCGCGGACGCCGCCACCCTGACCAAGGCGTACTTCGGCGACGGCCTCAAGGCGGACTCGATGTTCGGCACCCTGACCCCGAACTTCGACTACGTGCCCACCAACTAGGCCGGAATAGCTCGCCGGACCGGACCGTTGACGCCGACGCAGACCGCACCGGACGAGAAGGGCAGGAAGGCCGATATGAGCACCGTCGAACTGACCACCGAGAACTTCGACGAGGTGATCGGGGGCGCTGACGACAAGAACTTCGTCTTCATCGACTTCTGGGCCGGCTGGTGCGGCCCCTGCGTACGGTTCGCGCCGGTCTACGAGAAGGCCGCCGAGCGACACTCCGACATCGTCTTCGCCAAGGTCGACACCGAGGCGCAGCGCGAGCTGGCGGCGGCCTTCGACATCCAGTCGATCCCGACCCTGGCGATCATCCGGGACGGCACGCTGGTCTTCTCCCAGGCGGGTGCGCTGCCCGCGCCGGTGCTGGAGGACCTGATCGGCAAGGCCCGCGAGCTGGACATGGACGAGGTCCGGGCCAAGGTCGCGGCGGAGAAGGCGGAGACGGCCGAGAAGGCCGAGCAGCACTAGGCCACCGCGAGGAACGTGGGCGGGCCCGGGGACGAGACCGGGCCCGCCCTCCGCCTGCCCGGAGCTCTCAGACCCGGGCGGCCAGCCCGTCCAGCAGCAGCCCGAGCGCCAACTCGAAGCCACGCTCGTCCAGCCCGCCGCCCCGGGCGGCCGACTCGCTGAGCGCCTCGGCCAGGGCCGGGTACTCCGGCCGGTACTCCTCGGCGGGGCGGGCGAACCCGGCGGTGAAGGTCTCCAGCGCGGAGCCGAGCACCAGGTAGTCCAGCGCGGCCGCCGCCTCCGCCGCGTCGGCCGGCCCCAGCCCGGCCCGGCCGAGGGCGGCCAACAGCGCCTCGTACCCCAGCAGTTGGCGGTCGGCCTCGACCCGGCGGCGGGCCAGCAGGGCGATCGTGTTGGGGTGCCGGCGGAAGACCGCGCGGTACCCCCGGGCGTACCCGGCGATACCGTCCCGCCACTGCGGGTCGGCCAACGGGGCGAGGTCGATCTCGGCGTTGACCAGCTCGGCGAGCGAGTCGAGCAGCTCGTCCTTCCCGGCCACGTGGTTGTAGAGCGAGGCGGCCTTGACCCCGAGCCGCTCGGCCAGCGCCCGCATGGTGAGGCCGTCCGGACCGGTCTCGTCCACCACGGTGAGCGCCGCCCTGGCGATGATCTCCCTGCTCAGCAGTGCCCTGCTGGGTCTCCCCACGTCCCCGCCCTCCGCCCGCACCGTCGCCCGCCCCGGCGTCCGTCCGCCGGTCCGGCCACGTTACAGCCTGCCGCCGGGCGGTTTCGGGGCGCAGGCGGCGCCCGCCCGGAGCACGGCGGGCGCCGTGGCGGAAATTCGGTTGACCCGGCGCCCGGGCGGCGCTGCACTGTGCCGGGCAGCACGCGTCGTGGTGCCGGTGTTCCCGGGGAGGCAGCAGCAGCGATGGAAATACGTCCCGTCACCGACCAGGACCTCGACGTCTTCGTCGACACGCTCCACACCGCGTTCGGGCGCTTCCCGGAGACCCCGGCCGAGAGCGGTGGCGGGCTCTGGTGGTCGGCGCTCGAACCGGACCGCTGCCTGCTCGCCGTGACGGCGGACGGCCGCCCGGTCGGCACCGCCGGTGCGTATCCGTTCGAACTCACCCTGCCCGGTGGGGCCTTGGCCCCGGTCTCCGGGGTGACCGCGGTCGGCGTGCTCCCCTCGCACCGACGCCGGGGCGTGCTCAGCGCGATGATGCGGCATCAGCTCGGCGAGCTGCGGGCCCGCGGGGAGTTCCTCTCCGTCCTGCTGGCCTCCGAGGCGCTGATCTACCGTCGGTTCGGCTACGGCCCGGCCACCTACACGGCGCGGATCACGGTGCCGCGCCAGGACGGCGCGTTCGCCGCGCCCCGGGCGCGCGGAGCGGGCGACGCCCCGGCGGCCGGCTCGGTGGAGGTGCTGCGCCGCAGCGAGTGCGGCGAGCTCCTCGAGGAGATCTACGACCGGTACCGCCGCGCCCAGCCCGGCGCGCTCTCCCGGCCGCACCGCTGGTGGAGCCTGGGCGCGGGACAGCCCCCGGTCTCCTCGACACCGCGCCACGTCGCCGTCCACCGCGACACCGACGGCGTCCCGGACGGGTACGCCAGCTACTCGCTCGGCGACGGCGGCACCCTGACGGTCGACGAGACCATCGCCACCGACGACGCGGCCGGCACGGCCCTGACCCGGTTCGCGCTCGACCACGACCTGGTCACCCGGGTGGTGTTCAAGCACCTTCCGACCGGGCACCCGCTGCGCTGGCAGCTCACCGACTTCCGGGCCGCCGAGGTCGGCAACGACACCGACTGGCTCTGGGTGCGCCTGCTGGACGTCCCGCGCGCGCTCACCGCCCGCGACTGGGCCACCGACGGCGAGCTCGTCCTCGACGTCGACGACCCGTTCCTCGGCGAACACGGCCGCTACCTGCTGACCGTCCGGGACGGCAAGGCCGACTGCGGCCCGACCGACCGGGAGCCCGACCTGTCCCTGGACGTGAGCGACCTCGGCTCGGTCTACCTCGGCGGCACCGCCCCGAGCACGCTCGTCCGGGCCGGACACGTCCGGGCTCACCACCCGGGCGCGGCCGCCGTCGCCGACGCCCTGTTCCGCGCCGAGCGCACGCCGCACTGCCTGCACTGGTTCTGACCCCGTTTCGACCCCACCGCGCCGACATGAAGCGGCCGAACCGGGGCAGCCGAACCGGTGAGGACACGTCGGCCAGGGAGCGGCCCGGGGCGGCGCGCGAGTGGAGGGAGATCCGTATGAGCGGCACGGAGATCTGGCAGTTCCGTTCCACCTCCGGCCACATCTCCGGTGGTGACCTGATCGGTTTCCACGTGGAGGCGACGGACGGCCACATCGGCAAGATCGACAAGCTCTCCGAACAGGCCGAATACTCCTACCTGGTGGTCGACACCGGCCCGTGGATCTTCGGCAAGTACGTCCTGCTGCCGGCCGGGACCGTGGTCCGGGTCGACGAGGCGGCCCGGAAGGTGCACGTCGACCGCACCAGGGACGAGATCAAGGGTGGCCCCGAGTTCGACGGGCAGCACCACGAGGTCGACCCCCACTACCGGGAGCGGTTCGCCACCTACTACGGCCCGTTCCACGGCGAGCCGATGCCCTGACCCGCCGTCATGCCATCGCCCGCGTCGGGCCGCCATCGCCTGGCAGCCCCACGACACCTCCGCAGCCGGCCGCAGCCACCCCGCCAGGGAGCACTCCGATGAACCGTTCCGTCCCGCCCCAGCTCTCCACCGCCGAACTGACCTCCGAAGCCGCGGAGTTGATCCGCGCGGCCGGGCTGGCCGCCCAGCCCGGCGGCCCACCCGGCCTGCTCCACCTCGCCGACGCGGCGCACGTGGTCGGCGCGCTGGCCGGCCTGACCGCCCGGCTCCCCGAGCTGCTCGACCAGGTCGCCGCCTTCCTGAGCAGCGAACAGGCGACCGGCCGGATCGGCCCGCAGCCCACCCGGAACGACCACGCCGGTGCGGAGTTCGACGCCATCCGGCTGGCCCGCGACGCCCGCGAGCACCTCTACGAGGCGGGCCGCACCGCCGCCCTCCTCGCCGAGTCGGTCGCGGCAGCCAGCACCGCCCTCTCCCCCATGGGAGCCACCCGCACGGCGGGCGGTCCGACCACCCCGCACATCTGACGTCCTGACGCGTCGGGGCGATCCGCTCGCCCCGGTGCCCGACACGTTCGCGGCGACGGCCCCGCGTTCGGCCGAGAACTCCGGAAGCTCAGCCGTTTCTGACGGATCGTCAGATGTGCAGCTGCCAAGGCGAATGCGCCCCTGGGGGCGAGGGCCGGCAGGCCGGTCTGCTCACCCGGCCGGCCGTCGGCGCAGCCTTCCCTGCCGGACGCGCTCGACCACGGACGCGGCGCGGCCGGCGAGCCGGCCGAGACCGTAGCCGACGGCGGTGCCGAGGACAGCCCCGAGCACGACGTCCTGCGGGTAGTGCACGCCGACCAGCACCCGGGAGGCGCCCATCGCGACCGCCAGCAGCAGCGCGAGCCCGCCGAGGCGGCGGTCGACCTGCCACAGGACGGCCGCGCCCGCGAAGACGACGACGGTGTGGTTGCTGGGCAGCGACCAGTCACCGGCGCCGGGGCAGGCTTCGAGGGTCCGCCCCGCATCCAGCACCTGGCACGGCCGGGGCTCCCGCAGCACCGACTTGAGAAGCGTGTCGGCGGCGAACGCCACGACCACCACGAGTGGGGCGGCCAGGGCCCGCGCCAACGCCGCGCCGTCGGCCCGGCGGGCGCGCCACCAGGCGGCGGTCATCAGCACGGCCAGCAGGACCACGCCACAGGCGGAGAACGCCGCGACGGTGTGCTGCACCGGTACGGGCAACTGCTGGGCCCAGTGGTCGATCCGCAGATACAGGCCGCCGCCGAGCGGACGGCCGTCCAGGGCGAGCGCGCGCACGGGGCCGGTCACCGCGCCCTGGCCTGGCGGCGGGAGCGCAGCACCTCCAGCAGGAGGGGCAGCAGGGAGACGGCGACGACGACCGCGATGATCGGCAGCAGGTACTGGTCGACGTTCGGGATCGAGGACCCGAGTGCGTAGCCGCTCAGCACCAGACCGACCGTCCACACCAGGCCGCCGACGACCTGCCAGAGGGCGAAGGTCCGGGCGCTGACGCCGAGCGCGCCGGCCACCGGGTTGAGGACGGTGCGCACGACCGGGACGAAGCGGGCGAGCACGACGGCCTTGCCGTGACCGTACCGGTCGAGAATCTCCTCGGCGCGCCGGGTGCCTTCGTGCAGGTGCCTGTTGCGGGAGCGGGCGAGCAGGGCGCGCCCGCCCCGGCGTCCCAGCAGGTAGCCGACCTGCGCGCCGGCGAGGGCGCCGACCACGGCGGCGGCCAGGACCTGGGTGAGGTCCAGCCGGGGGCCGCTGTGCGCGCCGGTGGTGCAGAGCAGACCGGCGGTGAACAGCAGCGAGTCGCCGGGCAGGAAGAACCCGACGAGCAGGCCGGTCTCGGCGAACATGACCACGGCGATGCCCAGTGCGCCGAACGCGGCCAGCAGCGACCCGGCGTCCAGCGGGTTCACCGCCGACAGGGTGGAGGAGGAGAGCATCGTGCGGCGCCTTTCCGGGTGGGACGGTACGGCCGGTGGCACGTCCTGCGGTGGTGCGCGGCATCGTGCCGGGGCCGTCGTGTTCAGCATGGCCGGGTCCTGCTGAAGGGTTCCTGAAGACCTGAAGGCGTCTTCAGCTCCCGGCGTCGGCCACCTGACACCCTGGGGGTATGCGCGTACTAGTGGTGGAGGACGAACGGCGGCTGGCCCTGGCGATCAAGCACGGCCTGGAGGTCGAGGGCTTCAGCGTCGACATCGTGCACGACGGCCTCTCCGGGCTGGCCCGCGCCACCGACCACGCCTACGACGTGATCATCCTCGACATCATGCTCCCCGGCCTCAACGGCTACCGGGTCTGCTCCCGCCTACGGGCCGCCGGGAGCGACGCGGGCATCCTGATGCTCACCGCCAAGGACGGCGAGTGGGACGAGGCCGAGGCGCTGGACACCGGCGCCGACGACTACCTCTCCAAGCCGTTCTCCTTCGTCGTCCTGGTCGCCCGCCTCAAGGCGCTCGCCCGCCGCATCGGCTCCCGCGCACCGCGCCGCACCGTCCTCGGCGACCTGGTGGTGGACTCCGCCGCGCGGACCTGCACCCGGGCCGGTACGCCGATCGCCCTGACGCCCCGTGAGTTCGCGCTGCTCGACCAGCTCGCCCGCCGGGCCGGGGAGGTGGTCTCCAAGCGGGACATCCTCGAATTCTGGGACAGCGACCCCGACAGCGACCCGAACACCGTCGAGGTGCACATCAGTGCCCTGCGCCGGAAGATCGACGCTCCGTTCGGACGCTCCGCCGTCCAGACCGCGCGCGGGGCCGGCTACCGGCTGGCGGCCGACGGTGGCTGACGACCCGGCGGGGTTCCGCGCCGTCCGGCGCATCGCGCACCGGGTCTCGGAGCGGGCCCGGCGCAGTCCGCGAGCCGCCGCAGCCCTGCGCCGGCTCGCCCCACGGTCGGTCCGGACCCGCACCACGATCGCGGCCTGCGTGGGCGTCGCCCTGGTCCTGCTGGTCGCCTCCGCGGCCGTGCTGGTCCTGCTGCGCGTCAACCTGGAGCGCACCGTCGAGGCGGGGGCCAGGGAACAGGCCCAGGTGGTCGCCGGGATCGCCGCCGACGGGCACCTGCCCGACCAACTCCCGCTCGGCCACGGCACCGACTTCATCCAGGTCACCGACGCCGCCGGCACCGTCGTCGCCGCCAGCCAGAACCTGACGGGCCGCCCGGCCCTCACCCCGGCCGACGGCGAGGACGGCCACGATGTCCTCGACCTCGACGGGCTCGGCGACGAGCACCGCCAACGCGTCGCCACCCTGACCACCGGCACCCCGACCGGCCCCGTCACCATCCGGGTCGGCGCGTCCCTGCACACCGCCGACACCGCCGAGGACCTCACCACCGCCGCCCTCGCCGCACTCAGCGCCCTGCTGATCGCCACGGTCGGCGCGGTCACCTGGCGGGCGACCGGCCGCGCCCTGCGCCCCGTCGAGTCGCTCCGTGCCGAGGTGGCGGCCATCGGCGACCGCGACCTCGACCGCCGCGTCCCCGATCCGGGCAGCGACGACGAGATCGCCCGGCTCGCCCACACCATGAACGGCATGCTCGACCGCCTCGAAGGCGCCGGGATCCGCCAGCGCCGCTTCATCGCCGACGCCTCCCACGAACTGCGCAGCCCGCTGGCCGTCCTGCGCACCCAACTCGAGGTCGCCCACACCCACCCCGACCCGGCGGTCCGCGCGGACATGGTCGCCGGGGCCCTCCAGGACATCGACCGCCTCCAGTCCCTCGCGGCCGACCTGCTGCTCCTCGCCCGCCTGGACGCCGCCGGCCACGACGGCCGCTCGGAGCCGGTCGACCTCGCCGACCTGGTCGGCACCGCCGCCGGGGCCCGGGCCGGGCAACACCCCGGGATCACGCTCGACCTCGCCGACCGGCCGATCGTCACCGGCAACCCGCTGTGGCTCGGCCGGCTGCTCACCAACCTCCTCGACAACGCCGGGCGCCACGCCCGCAGCCGCGTCACCGTGCACCTCACGTTCGACCCGCGGACCGCGCAGGCCGTCCTGGACGTCGGCAACGACGGCCCCGCCATCGACCCCGCCGACCGCGAGAAGGTCTTCGAGCGGTTCACCCGTCTCGACCACGCCCGCAGCCGCGACGACGGCGGCACCGGCCTCGGTCTCCCCATCGCCCGCGACATCGCCGCCCTCCACGGCGGCACCCTGACCGTCCTCGGCACCCCGGACGGCTGTACGTTCCGCACCCGCCTGCCCGCCCACCTCCAGCCGAAGCGGTTCCGGGCGACCCCGCTCGGTGCTCCGTTCGGAGACCCGTAAGGTTTGCTTAGGCAAACCTAATCAACAGCCCGAGGGCACCCGGGCGGGGACATCGGCAGGGCGGGGAGCGCAATGGAGCACGGCAGCCAGGGGGCCAGGCGCCCGCACGGCGAACTGCTCGCGGACGTGCTGGCGCTGCTCTGGGCGGCCGACGGCCCGATGACGCCCCAGCAGGTCAACGCGGCGCTCGGCCGGAACCTGGCCAGGACCACGGTCACCACCATCCTGATCCGCCTGCACGAGAAGGGCACCCTGGTCCGGGTGCGCTCGGGGCGCGGCTTCGCCTACTCGGCGGCCGACGACGCCGCCGGGCTCGCCGCCGGCCGGATGCGCCGCGAGCTCGACGGCGAGGCCGACCGGGACCTGGTGCTCAAGCGGTTCGTCTCCGCCCTCTCCGAGGGGGACGAGGACGTCCTGCGCCTCCTCCTCCAGCAGCCCGGGACGCCCGAGGACGGCGCATGACCCTCGCCCTGCTGCTCATCCTGCCGGCCCTGGCGTTCCCCTGGGGCGCGGCGGCGGCAGCCCGCCGGCTCGCCGCCGTCCTCCCCCCGCGCGAGGCGTGCGCCGCGATCACCGGGACCGCGGTGCTCGCCGCCGGTGGCACCGGGGCGGCGCTGTTCGGGCTCGCCCAGGTCCCGCTCCTGGCCGGTCTGGAGCAGCTCTCCCTGCCCCAGGTGGCGGCCCAGTGGCCGGCCGCCATCCCCGTCGCCTGCCTCGCCGCGGCAGTGCTGGCGACGCAGCTGTTGCTGGTGGCACGCCGCTGGATCGAGCACCGCGCGCTGCTCGCCCGCGCCTGGGCGGCCACCGCCGACGCCGAGGCCGACGCCGACCTGCTGGTGCTCCCGGGCGAGAGCCCCGACGCCTTCGCCCTGCCCGGCCGGCGGCGCAACACCGGGCGCGTGGTGGTGACCCGGGGCATGCTCCAGGCGCTCAGCACGGAGGAGCGCGAGGTCCTGCTGGCCCACGAGCGCGCCCACCTGACGGGCCGTCACCACCTGCTGTCCGTCACCGTGTACCTGGCCGCCGCCGTCCACCCGGCCCTGCGCTCCCTGCGCCCGGCGCTGGACTTCCACCTGGAGCGCTGGGCGGACGAGGCGGCCGCCGCCTCGGTGGGCGACCGCCGCCTGGCCGCGACCGCCATCGCCCGCGCGGCCCTCGCCGGGGCCTCGGCCGCCCGGCAACGCCGAGGTCCGCTGCTGGCGATGGCCACCGGACCGGTGCCGCAACGCGTCGCGGCCCTGCTCGGGCCGGCGCCCGCCCGTCCCGCCGCACGCGGCGCCCGGGCCGCGGCCCTGGGGCTGGCCCTGTCGGTGGTCGCCTCCGCCCTGGTGGCATCGGGGCTGGCGTACGGGTTGCACGAGTACGTGGAACTGGCCGCCGAGACGATCCGCGGGCGCTGACCGGGCCCAGGCCACCTGAGCTCGGGGCTCTCGGCTGGATCAACCTCACGGCACCGGACCGGTCGGCCGCAGGACCGGCTGCCGGTGATCCCGGCGGCGCCTGTCGTCGGCCGGCGGCGAAAAGTATCAGTCGAGTGTCGACCCCTTCCGTACTCCCCGGTCAGCGGCTACCGTCCCCGACTAACAAAGTTAGTTTTATGACGGCAAGGTGGCCCCGATGACCGAGAGAACCGTCCCCTCCTCCGACGCCGAGCGGCTGGCCGCCCTCGGCTACCGCCAGGAGCTGCGCCGCAGCCTCGGCGTGCTCGGCAACATCTCGATGGGCTTCGCCGTGGTCTCCCCGGTGGTGGGCCTCTACGCGGTGGCCCAGGTCGGCATGAGCATCCGGGGCGGCGCCTGGGTCTGGGCCCTGCCGGTCTGTCTGCTCGGCCAGCTGCTGGTGGTCGCGGTGTACTCCGAGCTCGCCTCGCAGTGGCCGCTGGCCGGTGGCGCGTACCAGTGGGCCCGGCGGCTGGTCGGGCCCGGCTTCGCCTGGATGAGCGGCTGGCTCTGGCAGTTCGCGGTGATGTTCGCCAACACCACGGTCGCCTACCTGGCCGCCCCCTGGCTGTTCGCACTGGTCGGGGCCACCCCCACGCCCGCCGGACTGGTGCTGGTGGCCGCCGGGTTCATGCTCTGCTGCACGCTGGTCAACGCGTACGGGATCAACCTGCTGCGCTGGTTCGTCTCGGCCGGGATCGCGGCCGAACTGATCGCCTCGGTGCTGGTCGGCCTGGCCCTGTTGCTGTTCTTCCGGCAGCACGGCTTCGCGCTGCTCACCGACAGCCTGGACGCCTCCGCCGGCACCGGCACCGGCGGGCTCGGCTCGCTGCTGGCCGTGATCGCGGTCGGCGGCTGGGCCTTCATCGGCTTCGACGCCTGCGTCTCCACCGCCGAGGAGACCAAGGACGCCGCCCGCCAGGTGCCGCGCGCGATGCGCTGGGCGCTGCTCAGCGTCGGCGTGGTGGTGATCCTGAACGCCGTCTCGGTGGTGCTCGCCCATCCCGACCCGGCCGCCGTGGTCTCCGGTGCGGACCTCGACCCGGTCACCACCGCCGTGGTGACCGGCTTCGGCGACTGGGCGGCCAAGCCCTTCGTCCTGGTGGTCGTGGTCAGCTTCACCGCCTGCCTGATGGCCTCCCAGGGCGGGGCCGCCCGCGGCCTCTACTCGCTCGCCCGGGACGGCGTCTTCCCGTTCTCCCGCCAGGTCCGCAAGGTGAACCGCCGGCAGGCCCCGATCGGCGGGCTGGTCGCCGCCACCCTGGTCAGCACCGCCGCTCTGCCGCTCGGCCTGGAGTCCACCGCGATCGGCAGCCTGATCACCTTCGGCAGCGCGGCCACCTTCCTGCCGTTCTTCCTGCTCAGCGTGGCCGCGCTGACCGCCAGGCTGCGCGGCGGCTGGCGCCCGGCCGGCGCCCTCTCGCTCGGCCGCTGGGGCACCCCGGTGAACCTGCTCGCCGTGCTCTGGACCGGCTTCGAGGTGGTCAACATCTGCTGGCCGCGCGCCGTCCTGGTGCCGCCGGGCGCCCCCTGGTACCAGGTCTGGGCCGCCCTGCTCGGGGTCGGGCTGGTCACCCTGGCCGGCTTCGGCTACCTGCTGGTGCGCCGGCCCCAGCGCCTGATGACCGGTCAGCCCGACCCCGTGACGGCCTGACGGTCACTGCTGCCAGGACCGCCAGAGCGCCGCGTACGGACCGTCGGCGGCGACCAGTTCGTGGTGGCTGCCGAGCTCGGTGAGCCGGCCGTCCTCCATCACCGCGACCCGGTCGGCGTCGTGCGCGGTGTGCAGCCGGTGGGCCACCGCGATCACCGTCCGGCCCGCCAGCACGGCGGCCAGCGCGCGTTCGGTGGCCCGGGCGGCGGTCGGGTCCAGCAGGGCGGTGGCCTCGTCCAGGATCAGCGTGTGCGGGTCGGCCAACACCACCCGGGCCAGCGCGAGTTGCTGGGCCTGGGCGCCGCCCAGCCGGTGACCGGCCGGGCCGAGCTCGGTGTCCAGACCGTCCGGCAGCGGGTGCGCCCAGCCCACCGCGTCCAGCGCGGCCAGCAGGTCGCCGTCCCCGGCCTCGGGGGCGGCGATCCGCAGGTTGTCCCGCAGGGTGCCGAGGAAGACGTGGTGCTCCTGGGTGACCAGGACGACCTGGCGGCGCAGCGCCTCCGGGTCGAGGTCGGCGATCGGCACCCCACCGACCGTCACGCTGCCGGTGCGCGGCCGGTCCATGCCGGCCAGCAGCCGGCTCAGCGTGGTCTTGCCCGAGCCGGACGGGCCGACCACGGCGATCCGCTCCCCCGGACGGACCGTCAGTTCCACCCCGTGCAACACGTCCGGGCCGCCGTCGTAGGCGTACCGGACGCCGGTGACCTCGATCCGGTCGTCGACCGGCGTGCCCACGGCGGCGCTCGGAGTCCTGGGCGCCCCGGCGATCCCCTCCACCCGGGCGAACGAGGCGCCGCTGCTCTGGAGTTGCTCGATCTGCATCAGCACGACGTCCACCGGGTCGGCCAGCCGGCGCAGGTACATCGCGGTGGCCACCACACTCCCCAGGCTGAGCACGCCGTGCGCGTGCAGCGGTCCGCCGACCAGCAGGACGATCGCCACCGGCACCAGGTAGGAGGCGTCGATCACCGGGAAGAACACGCTGCGCAGGAACAGCGTCCGGAGCCGGGCCAGGCGGGCGGTGCCGATCGCCAGTTCGGCGGCGGCCGTCCGGCGCTGCTGGAGGCCGAGCGCGTCCACCGTCCGGGCCCCGGCTGCGGTGGCGGCCAGCACCTCGGCGACGACCGAGTTGGCCGAGCCCTCCGCCAGGTAGGCGGCACGAGCGCGGCGCAGGTACCAGCGGGTACCGAACCAGATGCCCGACAGGCCGAGCAGGCCGCAGGCGCCGAGCAGCGGGTTGATCACGAAGACCGCGCCGAAGATGAACGCGACCTCGAGGCCGGCGATGAAGATCTTCGGTACGGAGTCCCGCAGGGTGGTGCCGACGGCCGCCACATCAGTGGTGCCACGGGCCGTCAGATCGCCGGTGCCCGCCTGCTCGACCACGGTCGGCGGCAGGTCCAGGGCCCGGTCGACGAACTGCTCCCGGACCCGGGCGGAGGTCCGCTCGCCGATCCGGTGCCCGAGGTAGCGGGCCTGGCGGGTGAACAGCAGTTGCAGCAGCGCGCAGAGCACCACGGCCGCCGCGAGCCGGTCCACCGCGGCCACGCCGCCACCGTTGCCCACCTGGTCGACGATCCGGCCGAGCAGCGCGGGGCCGGCCAGCCCGGTGGCGGCAGCCAGCACATTGAGCGTCAGCACCCCGCCCAGCGACCGGCGGTCCTGCCGGAGCAGGCCACGGGCGGCCCGGCGCACCTCACGCACGCCGGCGACCGGGAGTTGGTGGTCGGTGGCGGTGCTCATCGGACGGACTCCTCGGCAGGACGCGGCGCGGGCAGGTCGGTGGCAGCCGGCTCTGCGGGCGCCTCCTCCCGGGTGACCAGGGCCCGGTAGCCGGGGTGGTCGCGGAGCAGTTCGCGGTGCGGGCCGGTGGCGGCCACCCGGCCGTCGACCAGGTGCACGACGGTGTCGGCCCGGTCCAGCAGCAGCGGTGAGGTGCTGGTGACCAGGGTGGTACGGCCCGCCCGGAAGGTCCGGAGCCCGGCGGCCATCACCGCCTCGGTGTGCGAGTCGACGGCCGAGGTCGGCTCGACGGCCAGCAGGATCTCCGGGTCGGCCAGCAGCGCCCGGGCCAGCCGCAGCCGCTGCCGCTGCCCGCCGGACAGGTTGCGGCCCTCGGCCTCGACCGGCGACTCCAGCCCGGCGGGCAGCCCGCGCAGCACGTCCAGGGCGGCGGCCGCTTCGAGTGCCTCCAGCAGCGCCTTGTCCTCCCGGTCCTGTCGACCACCGAGCAGCTCCCGGAGCGGGCCGGCGAACAGCGCCGCCTCGTTGTCCGCGATCAGGATCCGCTCGCGCACCGTCGGCAGCTCGACCTGGTCCAGCCGGACGGTTCCCCAACTGGGGCTGTCCGCCGATGAGTCGGTGTCGGCGAACCGGGTCAGCCGGTCCACCACCGCGACGGCATCGGCGGGACGGGCGCAGGCCAGCACGGTGAGCCGGCCGGGCAGCACCTCGACCCCGGAACGGGGGTCGAGGAGCGGCGCGGGGCCGTCCGGGGCGTCCGCTCCGGCGTTGCTCGGACGGGGCGTCAGGGTGAGGAACCGCACCGTACGGCGGGCCGCCACCAGCCCCCGGCTGAGGTCCTGGCCGCCCTCCATCAGGAACCAGACCGGGATGTTCAGCGCCGCCGTGTACCCGAACACCGCGACCAACTCGCCGATGGTGATGGTGCCCTGGGCCGCCAGCCGGGCGGCGGCCCAGGTGACCACGGCCACGAACAGGATCGGCAGCCCGGCCCCGATCGACTGGATCCAGCTGGTCACCGCGCCGACCCGGTAGCCGTCCGCCAGCAGCAGCTGCGAGTCCTGCCGGTACCGGGCGGCGTACATCTCCTTGCCGCCGAGCCCGTGCAGTACCCGAAGACCGCCGACCAGGTCCTCGAACCGGCCGGCCAGCCGACCCTGCCGGTCGCGGTAGCGGGCCTCGGTCTCCTGGAGCCGGCCGAGCAGCGGCCCGATCAGCAGCGCGAGCGCCGGGACACCGAGCAGCACCAGCACCGCCAGCAGCGGGGAGATCTCCAGCAGCAGGTACGCGACCGTCAGGTACGCGATCACCGCACCGACCCCCGGGCCGGTGAAGGTCAGGGCCGCGCTCATCCGCTGGACGTCGGAGACGCCGATGGTCACCAGTTCACCGGCGGCCGCCTGCCGGGACAGCGCCGAGCCGAGCCGGACGGCCTGCCGGACCACCACCCGGACGGTGCGGAAGGTGGCGTCCATCCGGACCTTGGTCATGGTGCGGTGCCGGGCGACACCGACCAGCGCGTTCAGTCCTCCGGCCACCACCAGGGCCAGCGACCAGCCGACCAGCGCACCGGGACGGTCGGCCTTCAGCCCGTCGTCGACCGCGCGGGACAGCAGGTAGGACGGGAGGATCAGCCCCAGCATCCAGAGTGTGCCGAACACCGCCCCCGCCACCGACCGGCCGGGCTGACTGGCCACCAGCCACCAGAGGTACCGCCCGGCGCTGCGCACGTCCGGCTCGCCCGGATCCTGATTTGGTTCGGTCACGGCCGTACCCTAGCCGGGCCGCCCGCCGCCGGGCCCCCGATTTTTCGGCCGGGGCGCTGGTCAGCCCGGCAGCAGCTCGCGCGCCACTCGTTCCCGGGCGGGGCGGGCTCGGCCGCCACCGCAGTCTGCTCGACCTCGCCGAAGGGCACCGGATGCGAGTCGACCGGGCGACGGCCGATCAGCGTGATCCGCAGGTGGGTCGGCGGGTGGGTGGAGTCCACCGCACCTGCCTCCCGGACGGACAACCGCAGTCGGCGCTCCCGCTCGAGCGGGGTCAGGCTGCCGGGCAGTGCACCGAGTTGGGCCCACAGGTCCGCCTCGGGGCGGCCGGCGTTCGGGCCGCTCCGCTGTCCCGGCCGGCCGGCGCCTGGTCGCCGTTCAGCAGGGCGTCGAACAGTCCCTCCGCCCTGGCCTGGGTCCTGCGCTTCCCGGCCTCCGTCCGGCGCTTCTCCCGCTCGGCCCGGCGGCGCTTCTTCGGATCCGACTCCCGGGCGGGTTCGGCCGGTTCGAGGTTCCATTCGCAGCCCGGGCACCAGACCGGGAACCGCTCGTCGGTTTCCAGCACGGCGGCGCAGTCCGGGCAGGAACCCGGGCTCGCGCGGTGGCGCGCGCCGGTCGCGTCGACAGGGGCGGGCATGGGCCGGAATCATGCCAGCGCTCGAGCGGGCACCCTCCGGGGGGGGCACGCACCGTCCGCGACACGCCGGGTCCGGCACTGGCGGGCCGTGCCGCACCCGGCGCAGGATGGGCCCGGTACCGGCCGGTCGAGCGAGAGCGTGAAGCGATGAGCCCCAAGCCCGAGCAGTACGACGTGGTGGTCCTCGGCGGAGGTCCGACCGGTGAGAACCTGGCCGACCGGGCCAAGGCCGCCGGGTTGAGCACCGTGCTGGTGGAGAGTCAGCTGATCGGCGGCGAGTGCTCGTACTGGGCCTGCATGCCGAGCAAGGCGCTGCTCCGCCCCTGGCTGGCGCTGGCGCACGCCCGGGCCCTGCCGGGCACCCGACAGGCCGTCACCGGGGAGCTGGACGCGGCCGCCGTGCTGGCCCGCCGGGACGAGTTCACCTGGCACTGGCACGACGACAGCCAGGTCGAGTGGCTCCGCTCCACCGGGATCGAGCTGGTCCGGGGCCACGGCCGGCTGGCCGGCGAGCGGGCCGTCCTGGTGGACGGCGAACGGCTGCTGACGGCCCGGCACGCGGTGGCGGTCTGCACCGGCACCCGGGCCGGCCTGCCCGAGGTGCCGGGACTGGCCGAGGCCCGCCCGTGGACCAGCCGGGACGCCACCAGCGCGGCCAAGGTGCCGGAGCGGCTCGCGGTGGTCGGCGGCGGCGTGGTGGCGGTCGAGATGGCCACCGCCTGGCAGGGGTTGGGCTCCCGGGTGACCCTGCTGGCGCGGGGCGGCGGACTGCTGGACCGGATGGAGCCGTTCGCCGGCGAGCTGGTCGCAGCGGGGCTGACCGCCGCCGGGGTGGACGTCCGCTTCGGCACCGACGTCACCCGGCTGGCCAGGACCGGCGGCGAGGTGACGCTCACCCTCGCGGACGGCGGCACGGTGGTCGCCGACGAGGTGCTGTACGCGACCGGGCGGGTGCCGCGCACCGACGACATCGGCCTGGAGACCGTCGGGCTGACGCCCGGGTCCTGGCTGGACGTCGACGACTCCTGCCTGGTGCGGGCCGTCGAGGGCGACTGGCTGTACGCCGCCGGGGACGTCAACCACCGGGCGCTGCTGACCCATCAGGGCAAGTACCAGGCCCGGATCGCCGGGGCCGCGATCCGCGCCCGGGCGGCCGGCTCGGCCGTCGACACCTCGCGCTGGGGCCCGCACGCCGCCACCGCCGACACCGCCGGGGCGCCCCAGGTGGTGTTCACCGAACCGGAGGCGGCCGCGGTCGGCCTGAGCCTGGCCGAGGCGGAGCGGGCCGGACTGCGGGTCCGCGCGGTGGACCAGGAGATCGGCAACGTGGCCGGCGCCTCGCTGTACGGCGACGACTACCGGGGCACCGCCCGGCTGGTGGTCGACCTGGACCGGGACGTGATCGTCGGCGCCACCTTCGTCGGCCCCGCCGTCGCCGAGCTGCTGCACTCCGCCACCGTCGCCGTGGTGGGCGAGGTGCCGATCGCCCGGCTCTGGCACGCGGTTCCCGCTTATCCGACCATCAGCGAGGTCTGGCTGCGGCTGCTGGAGAGCCTGCGGGGCTGACCGTTCGCTCGTTGGCAGGAAAAAGTACGTACCCGTATGACTTGACGGTGGTTCGTGTGCTACTCAAGGGAACTGTCGGAACTCGACGCCGAGTTGACACTCCTGGAGGAGCACACGATGCACCAGCCGGACGAGGCCACATCCCGTCGTTCCTTTCTGGGCCTGGCCGGCGCGGCCGCCGCGGGCTCGGCCACCCTGTTGCAGGTCATGACGGGAGCCGTCCCGGCCACGGCGGCGGCCGCCACCGACGGGCTGACCGCACCGGCCCCCCGGGTCGGCGACGGGCGGACGGTGGCGGTCCTCGGGGCCGGTCCGGCCGGCCTGGCGGCCGCGCTCAGGTTCACCGAGGCCGGGTACCGGGTGACCGTGCTGGAGGCGCAGGGCCGGGTCGGCGGGCGCACCCTCACCGCCCGCCCCGGCGACCGGATCAGCGAGGTCTGGGCGGACGGCTCGGTCCGCAGCCAGACCTGCGGGTTCGACCACGGCCTCTACCTCAACCTCGGCGCCGGGCGCATCCCGTACCACCACCAGCGGGTGATCGACTTCTGCCGCAGGCTCAAGGTCCCGCTGGAGCCGTACGTCCACACCTCCACGGCCAACCTGTTCCAGACCGACAAGGCCTGGCGCGGCGCACCGCGCCCCAACCGCCGGATCGCCAACGACACCCGGGGCCACCTGGCCCAGCTGCTGGCCCGGGCCGTCCCGAAGGCCACCCCCGGCGTCGACGCGCTGACCCCGGCCCAGCGTGACCGACTGACCGGCCTGCTGGTCGAGTTCGGCGCGCTCACCGAGCAGGAGAAGGAGTACGTCGGCTCCACCCGGTCCGGCCTGGCGAAGACCCCGACCGTGACGCAGCCGGAGGAGGCGGTCGACCCGCTGCTCCTCAAGGACCTGCTGGCCAGCGGGTTCTGGCAGCACGGCTTCTACCAGGACGCCGAACTGCACTGGCACACCACGTCGTTCCAGCCGGTCGGCGGCATGGACACCACCTGGCGCCGCGCGGCCGCCGCGCTGCCGGCCGGCACGGTCAGGTTCAACGCCCCCGTCAACGCGGTCGAGTTGGACGGCACCGGGGTCAAGGTCGGCTGGACGGAGGACGGCGCCGAGCGGTCCGAGCGGTTCGACTACTGCCTGAGCAACATCCCGGTCTCGGTGCTGCACAGGCAGGTCACCCTGCGGGGGTTCACCGACGACTTCCGCTCGGCCGTCCAGGGCACCCCGTTCGCCGCCGCCTGCAAGGTCGGCTGGCAAGCCAACCGGCGGTTCTGGGAGTCCGAGCGGTACCAGATCTTCGGCGGCATCAGCCGGATCGACCACGAGATCACCCAGATCTGGTACCCGTCCAACGACTACTTCTCCCCCACCGACAAGGGCACCCTGACCGGTGCCTACAACTCGTACCGGAACGGCGAGCGGCTCGGTGACCGGCCGCACGAGGAGCGGCTCGGTGTCGCCCGGGCCGCCGCCACCAAGCTGCACGACGAGATGGCGAGCAACGCGATCGTGCCCGACGCCCTCGGCATGTCGATCGCCTGGCACAAGGTCCCGCACCAGCTCGGCGCCTGGGCGGACTGGACACCGGAGGTGCCGGAGCACAAGAAGCTCTACTCCACGCTGATCTACCCGCAGGGCCAGGACAACTTCTTCGTGATCGGCGATCAGGTCTCCGCCCTCCCCGGCTGGCAGGAGGGCGCCCTGATGTCCGCCGAGTGGGCCTACGAGTGGATCGTCAACGGCAAGCGCGCGGTCCGCGCCCCGGTCCACCAGGTGCCCGACGCCCGGGCGCTGACCACCGGGGAGCGCTGACCACACCCGCCCCGGGCAGCGCAGAATGGGTGCACCAGTCGGCGCAGCAGAACGGGAGTACCGTGCAGATCCGGATCGAGGCCACCGACCTGCCGGGGCTGAACTGCCCCGCCGCACCGGGGTTCCCCGGCTACGCCAACGTCCACGTCGCCGTCCAGCAGCGGCGGCAGCCCGCCGAGCTGCTCGACCCGCAGCCCGGTGACGCCGCCTCGGCCGGCTGGACGCTCGACTGCCGACCCTCCGCCACCGGCGCCGACCTGACGGGCCCGCAGATCCAGGGCGGCCCGGGTGCCAGGTTCGTCTACCTCTCCTGGGGCGGGCTCGGCGCCGACGGGACGTTCACCGTGTTCCGCCGCGCCAAGCTGATGCTCGACGCGGTCGAACCGGCCACCCTCGCCGCCGCCGTCCGGTCCGGCGTCCTGCTCGCCCGCCTCGGCCTGACCGACGCCCTCGGCCGGCCGCTCTGCGCGGCGGTCCGCCCGCCCAGGATCACCTGGTCGGGCGGCCTGTCCTGACTCACCGTCAGTCCGGCCGGCCCCGGCCGCGCCGGTCAGGCGAGGTCGACGGCGGCGTCCATCTCCCAGAGCAGCACCTCGGCGCCCGCCGGCCCCGCCGTGATCCGCTGACCCTCGGCCCCGCCGATCCGGGCGGCGTCGCCCTCGTGGAACAGGCCGCTGCCCTCCAGAGCGAGTTCACCGCGCGCCACGTACAGGTGGGCGAACGGGGCGGTGACGGTGTCGAGGGTCTCGGACGGCCGGAGCCGGGCCACGTGCAGGGCGGCGTGCTGCTGCCGGATACCGATCGCGCGCTGGTTGGCGTGCTTGGCCATCCCGGACGCCAGCGTGGTCCAACCGCCCTGGCCCAGCTGGTCGTTGATGTCGAGCTGCTCGTAGCCGGGGGCGATGCCGGCCGCGTCCGGGATCACCCACATCTGGATCAGCCGGACCGGGTCACGGTGCTCGGGCTCGCCGGTGAGCGTCCAGGAGTCGTTCTTCTCGCTGTGCAGGATGCCCGCGCCCGCGCTCATCCGCTGGGCCAGGCCCGGGTAGATGACGCCGTTGTTGCCCTCGGAGCCCTGGTGGACCAGGCCGCCGTCGAGCACCCAGGTGATGATCTCCATGTCCCGGTGCGGATGGGTGTCGAAACCGGTGCCGGGGGCGATCACGTCGTCGTTGGAGACCAGCAGCAGCCCGAAGTGGGTGTTGGCCGGATCCCAGTGCCGGGAGAAGGAGAACGAGTGGTGCGACTCCAGCCACCCGGCCCTGGTGTGGAACCGCTCGCCCGCCCGGCGGATGTCGATCGTGGAGGCCATCGGACCAACCCTTCTCTCGATGTTGTTGAATCCTAAACCACAACGGTCCCCGTCCGCATTCCCGGCGCGCTCCCGTGCACGGCCGGGCCACCCGGAGCAGACTGGCGAGCGGGATCTGCCCGACACTCACAGGTGGTGCGCCATGACCGAGACGCTGTTGGCCGTCGGTACCCAGAAGGGGCTGTTCCTCTGCCGCAGCCGGGACCGCAGGGAGTGGGACTTCAGCGGGCCGCACTTCGCGATGAACGCGATCTACTCGGTCGCCGTCGACCGTCGCGGCGACCGCCCGCGCATCCTGGTCGGCGCCGACAGCAGCCACTGGGGCCCGTCCGTCTGGTGGTCCGACGACCTCGGCACCACCTGGCAGGAGCCGAGCCGCCCGGCGGTCCGCTTCCCCGAACACACCGGCACCTCGCTGGAACGGGTCTGGCAGCTCCAGCCGGCCGGGCCCGAGGCCCCCGGCGTGGTGTACGCGGGCACCCAGCCCGCCGCGCTGTTCCGCTCCACCGACGGCGGCGAGAGCTTCGCCCTGGACGAGGCGCTCTGGTCGCACCCGCAGCGGGCCGAGTGGGACGCCGGGTTCGGCGGCCAGGGCCTGCACACCATCCTGCCCGACCCGCGCGACCCGGCCGTGCTGACCGTCGCGGTCTCCACCGGCGGCGTCTACCGCACCGAGGACGGCGGCGACAGCTGGCACCCGGCCAACACCGGCATCCGGGTCTCCTTCCTGCCGGACGAGCACCCGGAGTTCGGCCAGTGCGTGCACAAGGTCGCCGCCGACCCGGCCGACCCCGACCGGCTCTACCTGCAGAACCACGGCGGGGTCTACCGCAGCGACGACGCCGGCAAGCACTGGACCGACATCGGCGCCGACCTCCCCGCCACCTTCGGCTTCGGCCTGGCCACCCACCCCCGGCAGTCCGGCACCGCCTACCTCTTCCCGCTCGACGCCGACTACGCCCGGCTCCCGGTCGACCGCCGCTGCCGGATCTTCCGCACCACCGACGCGGGCGCCAGCTGGCAGCCGCTGGCCGCCGGTCTCCCCACCGAGGACCACTACGGCGTGGTGCTCCGCGACGCCATCTGCACCGACGACGGCGAACCGGCCGGGGTCTACTTCGGCAACCGCAACGGCGAGGTGTACGGCTCCGCCGACGCGGGCGACAGCTGGCGCCTGATCGACTCCCACCTGCCGGACGTACTCTGCGTCCGCGCCGTCACCCTGCCCTGAGCCCCGGCCCTGAGCCCTACCCCGGGCCGGGTCGGCCCCGGGCCCGCAGCACCAGCCCGAGCTGGGTGCAGAGCAGCAGGAAGCCGCTGGAGAGGCAGTACAGGCTGGACCACCAGGTCCGGTCGGCCCCGAGCAGTTGGGGCTGCGCCGACAGGTAGACCGTCAGGCAGATCAGGGCGTGCACACTCTGGGCGGCCGGACGCCAGGCGATGTCGTGCATGTCCTCCGGGTCCAGTGAGATCGGCACCAGGATCACCAGCACCGGGATCAGGACCAGGCCCATCGCACCCCACGGGATCCCGCCCGCCTCGACCGCGCCCGCGTACGGGCTCGACGGGATCCGCATCCGGTCGGTCGACAGCATTGCCATCGTCACCAGGGGAAGGAGCAGCCAGACCGCCACCTGACGCGACCTCACCCACCCGGCGCTGCCGTACGCCTCCGGTGGACCCCGGAACCGGCGGGTCGCCGTGAGCCGCCGCCGTGGCGGCCGCCGTACCGGCCGGACGTCAGGCACCCCCCACAGCAGCGGCCGTTCGGGGCCTCCCCGGCTCCACTCCCACTGCCTGACCCAGAGCGCGGCGACCTTCACCCAGAGCAGCCCGATCGCCAGCCAGCCCAGCACCAGGGCGCCGGTCAGCGGCGGGTCCGCCCCACCGGGGGTGGCGAACATCCAGAGGCTCGCCCCCACCGCCGACGCATAGGCGAATGCGGCACTGCCCCGGGCCACCCAGTCGAACGTCGCCTCTGTCACGGTCCCCCGAACTCCGACAAGTCCGGGGAGTATCGCACGGCCGTCCGGTCCGACAGCAGGGAGCGCACCGGGCACCTGCGGCGGCCCCGGCGCAACTGGTCGGACCACCGGTGCCACCCACCCGGTCCACGGCCCGCCCTGGTAGATCGAACAAGAGGCATCAGGGCACTCCTGACTTGCATTTACGATGCATCTGCGCACCTTGCCCTCGCTGAAGCGAGACGCAGGAACGGCGCGGAGCACAGGGAGTGGAACATGATCGTCGGGGATCTGCTGGCACTGGAGGACCTGCACATCGAGCTGGCCTGGGGCCCGGCCGAGCTGCTGGACCGTCAGGTCACCGGGGTCACCTCCACCGACCTGCGCGATCCGGCCCGCTATCTGCAGGCGGGCGAGCTGGTGCTCAGCGGCCTGGTCTGGTGGCGGCCGGACGACGCCTCCGGTGCACTGCGGTTCGCCACCGCGCTGCGCAGCGCCGGCGTCGCGGCGCTACTGGCGGGCGAGGGCACCCACGGCGCGGTGCCGGCCGCCCTGGTCGCGGCCTGCCGGCTGCACGGCATCCCGCTGCTCTCGGTCCCCGCCGACACCAGCTTCCGGGCCGTCACCGACCGGGTGTACCTGCGGCTGTGGGGCGACCTCCAGGCGGGCGACCAGGCCGTGGCGGCGATCCCGGAGACCACCCGGCGCGAACTCCTCGCCCTGCTGCCCGCCGACGGTGCGGCACTGGGCCCGCTGCTCGCCCACGCCGCCACCCGGCTCGGCCTGCCGGACTGCTCCGTGCGCACCACCGGCGGCCGACTGCTGGCCGGACCCCCGGACCAGGGCGCCGGACCGGCCGCGCAGCCCGTACCGGTCGGCGGCCCCGGTGACTCGCCGTTCGACGGCTGGCTGCTCCAGCCGCACACCGGCGACGCCTCCCCCACCCTGCTGCGCGGCCTGGCCGAGCTGCTCGCCCCACTGGCCACCTCGGCCCGGACCGCGGCCGCCGCCCGGCAGCGGGAGGCCCGGCGGCTGCTGGACCTGCTCGGCCAGGACGGGGCCGACCTGACCGAGGCGCTGTCCGGCTGCGGACTGCCCGCCGGCGGACCGCTGGTGCCGGTCCGGGCCGAGGGCGAGGGCCCGTACGTGCTCGCGGCGCTCACCGACGCCCTGGTGGAGTCCGGCCGGCCGTTCGCGGCGGCGGCCGACGCGGGCGGCGCGATCGCCCTGGTGGCGGCCGATCCGGCCACCGTGACGGCCGGGCTGCGACGGGCGGCCCCCCGGCTGCGCCGGATTCTGACGACCCGTCGGACCACGCCGGACCGGGCGCTGCGGATCGGGGTCGGCCCGGCGGCCCGCGCCGTGCCCGACGAGCTGCGGGCCGCGCTGGTGCAGGCCGCGTTCGCGCGCGAGGCGGGCGGCGAGGCGGGGGTCGGCAGCAGTGCCGAACTCGGCACGCTGGCCGCGCTGCTGCGGGGCGTACCGGCCGAGGTGACGGCGGCGTTCCGGCAGCGGCTGCTCGCGCCGCTGGCCGATCACGACCGGGAGCACAGCGTCTCGCTGCTCGGCACGCTGCGCAGCTTCCTGGACCACGACGGCTCCTGGGCCCGCACCTCGGAGGCGCTGCACGTGCACGTCAACACCGTGCACTACCGGGTGCGCCGGATCGAGGAGTTGACCGGGCGCAGCCTGGCCCGGCTGGAGGACCGGCTGGACCTCAGGGCCGCGCTGCTCTGCGGGCCGCTGCCGGTCTGAGCCCGGCTACCGCTCGGCCGCCCGGAGCCGTTCGCTGACCGTGCCGAGGCTCTCGGCGAGCACCACCAGCTGCTCGGGGGTGAGCACGTCGATCAGCACCTCCCGGACGGTGGCGACGTGCCCGGGGGCGGCCTCCCGGAGCACCCGCCAGCCCTTCTCGGTGAGCTCGGCGAAGACGCCGCGGACGTCGCTGGGACAGGACCGGCGGCCGACCAGCCCGCACTTCTCCAGCTGGGTCACCTGATAGGTGAGGCCGCTCTTGGAGGTGACCAGCCGGTCGGCCAGGTCGGTCATCCGGAGCGAGCCGTCCGGCGCGGCGGAGAGCTGCACCAGGATCTCGTACTGGGTGTGGGAGAGCCCGGCGCTCTCCTTGAGCTGCTGTTCGAGGCGGCGCTCGATCAGATTGCTCGCGGCCACGAAGCCCCGCCAGGCCGCCATCTCGCGCTCGTCCAACCACCGGGGCTCGTCCATGTCCCTATCGTACCCAGTTGTTCAAATTCGAACCAAGGTGTACCTTGGGCGACAGACGGTTCGAATTTGAACTAACAGGGACCACAGGAGTAGCCATGTCCGTCCGCCGCCTGAACCACGCCGTGCTGTACGTCCGTGACGTGGCCCGTTCCGTGGCCTTCTACACCGACACCTTCGACTTCAAGGTCGACGTCGAGATCCCCGGCCGCGCGGCCTTCCTGAGCGCCGCCGAGACGCTGAACGACCACGACCTCGGCCTGTTCGCGGTCGGCGCGGACGCCCCGGCGCCGCCGCGCGGCAGCGTCGGGCTCTACCACCTGGCCTGGGAGGTCGGCACGCTCGGCGAGCTGGCCGCGATCGCCGAGAAGCTCACCCGCTCCGGCTCGCTGGTCGGCGCCACCGACCACGGCGTCTCGAAGTCGCTGTACGCCCACGACCCGGACGGCATCGAGTTCGAGGTGATGTGGCGGGTGCCCCGCGAGGAGTGGGCCTCGGTCCAGAAGGCCAAGCTCCAGGGCCTCGACCTGCAGGCCGAGATCGACCGCTGGGGCACCGAGCTGAAGACCGGTGCGGCGGCCGGTTCGGCCACCTGAGACGCCCGAGGCACTTGAGGCACCCGTGCCACCCGGGGCACCGGGCCGCACGCACCGCGGGGCCGGCCGTCGGAACGGCCGGCCCCGCTGACGATCGTTCGGCTGCGGTCCGGTCAGAAGCCGGCCGCGTCGCCGCCCACCGCGAAGGCGTCGTCGCAGAGCGACTCGGCGTCGCCGCCGACCGCCGCCGCCGGGCCCTCCGCCCACGCGTCGCCACCGACCGCGCCCGCGAAGTCGACACCCTTCGCGTCGCCGCCGACCGCAGCGGCCGCACCCGTGGCGTCCACGTCACCGCCGACCGCCAGGGCGTCGCCGCCGCCGTGCGTCACGGCGTTGCCGCCGACCGCCAGCGAACCGTGCGGGTGGTGGTGGTGACCGTGGGCCGAGGCCACGCCGGCGCCGCCGAGCAGCGCGCAGCCACAGAGGGCGGCGGCAGCGGTGATCCTGGCAAGGGTCGTACGCATGAATCCTCCAAGTTGGTACGAGACGCCTGAAGGATCGGCAGTCCACGACCCGACCATGAGGCGGGTTCCGCCCCATCACCCGTCCGGCCCAGATCTTCCCCCCGACCGGAGCACCGCGGATCGCCCGGTGACGCCCTCTGTCGCGCGGCCGGGCCGGGCGGGCAGAGTGATCGCATGCAGACTCCACTCACCGTGCTGGACTTCCTTCGCCGGGCCGAGACGGTCTACGGCGACCGGATCGGCCTGGTCGACGAACCGGACCAACCCGCCCTCTCCTGGGGTGATCTGACCTACCGGCGGATGGCCGAGCTGGCCCGGGCCCAGGCGGCCGGGCTGGACCGGCTGGGCATCGGCCCCGGTGAGCGGGTCGCGATCGTCTCGCACAACTCGGCCCGGCTGATGACCGCGCTGTACGGGGTGAGCGGCTACGGCCGGGTGCTGGTGCCGGTCAACTTCCGGCTGAAGGCCGAAGAAGTGGCGTACATCGTCGAACAGAGCGGCGCCACCGCCCTGTTGGTCGACCCCGAGCTGGACCGGGCGCTGGCCGGGGTGCCGGTGCGGCACCGCTTCGTGCTCGGCGCGGAGAGCGACGCCCTGCTGTACGACTTCGGCAACGCCCCGGTCGAGCACCCGGTGGCCGAGTCGGACACCGCGACGATCAACTACACCAGCGGCACCACCGCCCGCCCCAAGGGCGTCCAGCTCACCCACCGCAACCTCTGGCTGAACGCGGTGCTGATGGGCCTGCACTTCGGGGCGGGCGACCGGGACGTCTACCTGCACACCCTGCCGATGTTCCACGCGAACGGCTGGGGCCTGCCGTTCGCGCTCACCGGGCTCGGCGCCCGGCACGTCGTGCTGCGCAAGGTGGACGGCGCCGAGATCCTGCGCCGGATCGACCGCCACGGCGTCACCTTCCTGTCCGGCGCCCCGGCCGTGGTGACCGCCGTGCTGGACGCCGCCGCCGACTGGGACGGCCCGGTACCGGGCCGCGACCGGGTCCGGATGATCGTCGCCGGGGCGCCGCCACCGACCTCGGTGGTGCAGCGGGTGGAGGCCGAACTCGGCTGGGAGTTCATGCAGTTGTACGGCCTGACCGAGACCGCCCCGATCGTCACGGTGAACCGGGGCCGGGCCGAGTGGGACGACCTGCCGCCCGCCGAGCGGGCCGAGCTGCTGGTGCGCCAAGGTGCCCCCGCGCTCGGCACCGAGCTGCGGGTGGACGAGGAGGGCGAGGTGCTGGTCCGCTCCAACACCGTGCTGGCGGGCTACTGGGAGCAGCCCGAGGAGACCGCGACGGCGCTGCGCGACGGCTGGTTCCACACCGGCGACGGCGGGGTGCTGGCGGACGGCTACCTGAGCATCTCGGACCGGAAGAAGGACGTCATCATCAGCGGTGGCGAGAACGTCTCCTCGATCGAGGTGGAGGACTGCCTGTACGCCCACCCGGCGGTGGCCGAGGTCGCGGTGATCGGGGTGCCGGACACCAAGTGGGGCGAGACGGTCAAGGCCCTGGTGGTGCTCCGGGACGGATCGGCGGGCGAGCAGCCCGAGTTGACCGCCCGGCTGATCGCGCACTGCAAGGAGCGGCTGGCCGGCTACAAGGCGCCGACCTCGGTCGAGTTCCGCACCGAGCTGCCCCGGACCACCACCGGGAAGCTGCAGAAGTTCCGGCTGCGCGAGCCGTACTGGGCCGGCCGGGCCAAGTCCGTCAACTGAGACCGACCCTCTCCGAAGGAGCACCGCACCGTGGTCGACGCCACCGCCGTACTGACCGACCTCCGGGCCGAGAGCGCCGAACTCGACGCCCTGGTCGCCGGACTGGACCCCGCCGGGTTCGCCACCCCGACCCCGGCCGAGGGCTGGACCATCGCCCACCAGGTCGCCCACCTGGCCTGGACGGACCAGTGGTCCCTGCTCGCCTGCCGGGACGGGGACCGGTTCACCGCCGAGGCGACGGCGATCTACGCGAGCGGCGTCGACCCGGTGGACGCCGGGGCCGCCGAGGGCGTGGGCGAGGATCCGGCCGCCCTGCTGGGCCGCTGGCGGGCCGGGAGGGAGGAACTGGCCGCCGAGCTGGCCTCGGTGGCCGGCTCCGGCCGACGGCTGCCGTGGTTCGGGCCGCCGATGAAGGCCGTCTCGATGGCCACGGCCCGCCTGATGGAGACCTGGGCGCACGGCCAGGACGTCGCCGACGCGCTCGGGGTGACCCGGCCGCCGACCGACCGGCTCCGGCACATCGCCCACCTCGGCATCCGGACCGTCGGGTTCGCGTTCGCGCTGCACGGCACACCCGTGCCCGAGGCCCCGATCCGGGTGGAACTGACCTCGCCGTCCGGCGAGTTGTGGACCTGGGGGCCGGCCGACGCGGTGGACTCGGTCCGCGGCCCGGCGCTCGACTTCTGCCTGCTGGTCACCCAGCGGCGGCGGCCGGACGAGCTGGACCTGACGGTCACCGGGCCCGTCGTGGCGGCCTGGCTGCCGATCGCCCAGGCCTTCGCGGGATTTCCCGGGAAAGGGCGATAAACCTTTCCATTCGCATTAATTGACGCTCTATCAATTCACTCTTGCGAGCGATAGGCAGATTCGTCGACGAATGATGGAATCTGCGGCATGAACCGACACCTCGGCATTCCCGTGCTCACCGTCCTGCTCAGCCTCACCGCTCCGTCACCCCTCGCCCAGGCCGCGCCCCGCACGGCCGTCGGGGTGGTGGACGCGTTCTTCGAGGAATACCGCCTGGCGGCCCTCGGCGAAATCGACGAGTTCCCGAAGGAGATCCGCGCCAAGACCCTCCCGCCCCCGCTGAACGCCGAACTCGACCGCTGGTCCGCCACCCACCACGGGGCGGATCCGGTGTTCCGCGCGAAGAACATCCCGCGCACCTGGTCCACCCGCTCCCTCGGCACCGGCACGGTCGCCGTGACCGAGACCTGGTACGAGGGCGGCACCCAGGAGGTCCGCTTCACCGTCCGACCGTCCACCCTGACCATCACGGCCGTCAACGACCCGCCGCCCCCGCGGAGCTGAGCCCCGGGTCGCCCGATCGGGTCGAACCTCACCCCCGTGGGTGGCGGCGGCTTGGTGCCCGGCCCGGCGCGGGTCAGGCTGGGCACCATGACCGCCAGTGCACCGCACCGCCGCCTCTTGCCCGTCACCGTGGGCCTCGGCCTGGCCGCCCTCGGTCTCGCCCTGCCCGCACCCGCCGAGGCGCGGATCTTCCCGACCCGACCCGACCACTCCGCCCTGCTGCTGACGGTCGGTCCGGGTGAGGTGGTCGGCCCCGGCGCGACCACCACCACCCTGACCTGCGACGGCCGGCCCGGCGGCTCGCACCCCGACCCCGCCCCGGCCTGCGCCGCACTCACCGAGGCGGACGGCGACCTCGACCGCCTCACCGGCCTGCCCGGCTCGGCCTGCGCCGCGGTTTACGCCCCGGTCACCGCCACCGCCGAGGGCAGCTGGCACGGGATCCCGGTCAAGTGGGCCAGGACGTTCGGCAACGCCTGTGCCCTCCGGGTCGCCACCGCCCCCGTGTTCTGAGCCCGCGCCGGTCTCCCGACGGAGCGTCAGCCCGCGCTCCGCCCACCCACCACCAGCGCCACCGCCAGGCAGCCGAACCCCGCCGTCCCGGCGACCGCCCGGACGGTGTTCCAGCGCACCCAGGTGGTCTCGAAGGTCTCCCGGACGGCCGCCAGGTCCGGGATCCGGTCCAGTGAACCCGCCGCCGCCAGCTGGTCGTTCAGCGGGACGTTGACCGCACCCGTGACCACCAGCACCACCCCGTACAGCACCGCCGCCGCGATCAGCCACGGCAGCAGGCTCCGGTCACCGCCCCGGTACTGGAGCACCACCGCCAGCAGGGTGAACACGATCGCCCCGAGGAAGACCACCATGAACCACCCGTTCAGGATGGCCACGTTGATCCGCTGCATGGTCTCCACGAAGGTCCGGTCGTCGGCCTTGGCCAGCCCCGGCATCACCGAGCAGGAGTAGGCGAAGAACAGGCCCGCACTGAGCCCCATGGTCAGCGTCGCCGCCAGCAGTACCGCACCTCTGAACCCGGTCATCACACACTCCCCGTCGTCAACTCTCGCCGTCTGCCGCCCAGTCAACCGCCGACACCCACCACCGGGCCATCGTCGGTCCGCTCGATCGCATGCGCGAGCGTCCAGACCGACCGGTCTAGACTCGGGCGCCATGGACGCACTCGCCGGACTGCTCGCCGGACCGAGGGCCCGGGGAGCCTTCCTGCTCCGCTCGGTGCTGGCCCCGCCGTGGGCGATCCGGGTCGAGGACCGGGCACCGCTCACCCTGGTCACCCCGGTCCGCGGCTCCGCCTGGATCCTGCCTGATCACGGCGACCCGGTTCGGCTCGGCACCGGGGACGTGGCGATCGCCCGGGGCCCGGAGGCGTACGTGCTCGCCGACTCCCCCGGCACCCCGCCCCGGGTGGTGATCCACCCCGACCAGAGCTCCACCACCCCGGACGGCGAACCGCTCTGCGAGCCGATGACCCTGGGCACCCGCACCTGGGGCGACGCGCCGGACGGCCCGGACGCGCTGCTCAGCGGGACGTACCTGCTGCGCGGCGAGGTCAGCCGGGGCCTGCTGGAGGCGCTGCCCGCGCTGCTGGTGGTGGCCGCCGACAGCGGGATCGCGCCGCTGACCGACCTGCTCGGCGCGGAGATCGGCCGCGACCTGCCGGGCCAGGACGCCGTACTGGACCGGCTGTTGGACCTGCTGCTGATCGCCACCCTGCGCAGCTGGCTGGCCCGGCCCGAGTCCGACGCCCCGGGGTGGTACCGGGCCCACGGCGACCCGCTGGTCGGCCACGCGCTCCGCCTGCTGCACGGCGACCTGGCCCACCCCTGGACGGTGGCCGGCCTGGCCGCCGAGGTCGGGGTCTCCCGGGCCGCCCTGGCCCGCCGGTTCGCCGAGCTGGTCGGCGAGCCGCCGATGTCCTACCTGACCGGCCGTCGGCTCGCGCTGGCCGCCGACCTGCTGCACGACCCCGCCGCCACCCTGGGCAGCGTCGCCCACCAGGTCGGCTACAGCAGCCCGTTCGCCCTCTCCACCGCCTTCAAACGGGTGCACGGGGTCAGCCCGCAGCAGCACCGCTCGGCCTGACCTGTCGGTGCCCGCCCCTACCTTCGGGCCCATGGGTATCTATCTGGTGAGCACCGACCCGGACGACTGGGCCGACGACGAGGTGCTCCGGCCGACCGCGCTCGCACTCGACGCCGAGCTGGCCCGGCGCGGGCTGGCACCGTTCGCCTTCTCCCCCGGCCGCGGCTTCGAGGAGAAGCTCTACCGCCCGCTGGCGGGCTACGACCGGCTCGCCGACGCGCTGACCCCCGGTCAGTCCCCGTTGGAGTGGGACCTGCTGCTGCCGGTGGACCTGCCCGAGCCCTTCGTGCTGCCGGTGTCGTCCTCCTACTCCGACACCACCACCGTGCGCGGCGCCGGGCAGGTCCTGGCCACGGCCCGGACGCTGGCCGAGGCCCTCGCCCTCCCCCTCGCGCACATCCCGGCCGACTGCGGCAACCTCGACCTCTGCGCCTGGTTCGACAGCCCCGCCGTCTCCGCCCACCCCGGCCCCTGGCAGGACGACCTGGACACCGCCTTCTACGCCGCGCTCTACCTCCGCGCCGCCGAGCACGCCCTCCGCGAGGGCTGCCCGATGCACTACTGCTGACCGGGCCGGCCGAACGAGCCTCACACAGCGGCCCCGCCCCGGAAAACTCGGGCGACAGCGCGCCCCGCACTCCCTAGCATCGGGCTGCCCCCGCCGTGCCCGGTCTGCCGATTGGTCCTCCCGTGAAGAAGCTGGTCCCCGCCGTGCTCCGGGAGGAGCCGCAGTTCGGCCGGCTGTTCGCCGGGCAGTCGCTCTCGATGCTGGGCGACCGGGTCTCGATGGTCGCCCTGCCCTTCGCCGTGCTGTCGATCGGCGGTTCGCCCGCCGACGTCGGGCTGGTGGGCGCGGCCGCGCTGCTGCCGATGCTGCTGTTCACCCTGGTCGGCGGCGTCTGGGCGGACCGGTTCGCCCGGCACCGGATCATGCTGGTCTCCGACCTGGTGCGGTTCGCCGCCCAGGGCGCGGTGGCCGTCCTGCTGATCGCCGGGGTGGCCGAGGTGCCGCACCTGGTGGTGCTGATGGCGGTCTTCGGCTCGGCGAGCGCCTTCTTCATGCCGGCCGCCACCGGCCTGCTCCCGCTCGTCGTCCCGGCCGACCGGCTGCGCGAGGCGAACGCCCTGCGCGGTCTGGTGATGTCCTCGGCACTGGTGGTCGGTCCTGCGGTGGCCGGCCTGCTGGTCTGGCTGGCCGGCCCCGGCGGGGCGCTGGCGCTGGACGCCGTCAGCTTCGCGGTGAGCGCCGCGTTCCTGGTCCGGCTGCGGCCCCGCCCGGCGCAGCGGACCGGCGGCGCGCCCGGCGGCAGCGGTTTCCTCGGCGAGCTGCGGGACGGCTGGCGGCACGTCAGCTCCCGCAGCTGGGTCTGGTCCGGCATGGCGGCGATGAGCGTCTACCACGTGGTGGTGCTGCCGTCGATCTTCGTGCTCGGGCCGGTGCTCGCCGAGCGGGAGTGGGGCGGCGCGGCGGGCTGGTCGGCGGTGACCGCCGCGTTCGGGATCGGCTCGGTGCTCGGTGACCTCTGGGCCTACCGGCTGCGCCCGGCCCGCCCGCTGGCGCTCGCCGCCGCCGCGCTCGCGGTGGCCTCCTGCCAGGCACTGATCATCGGGGCCGGCCCCTCGCTCGCCGTGGTGGCCGTCCTGGAGGCGGTCACCGGGGTGGCCGTCTCGCTGTTCTTCGTCCTCTGGGAGACCAGCCTGCAGACCCACATCCCCGAGCAGGCGCTGTCCCGGGTCAGCTCCTACGACCACCTGCTCTCCTCCGGCCTGATGCCGCTCGGACTGCTGGTGGCCGGCCCGGTCGCGACCGCGTTCGGACTGCGCCCGACCCTCTACGCGATGACCGCGATCGGAGCCCCGGCCGCGCTCATGCTGCTCTGCGTCCCGGCCGTCCGCCGGCTGCCCGGCCGGGCCGAACCGGCCGAGCCCGTGCCGACGGTGGCAGCCGCCGCGGCCTGAGCCCCCGTCAGCGCGGCCCGCGCAGCACCGGGCCGAGCACCGAGGGGTGGAAGAGCGTGGTCGGCGGCGCCACCAGCGACATCACGCGCTGGAACCGGTCGCAGACGTGCGCGTCCGTGGTGGCCCGGGCCAGCACCCGGTCCAGGTAGCGGTGCTGGAACCGGATCAGGGCACCGGACGGGCCGCCCGCCGTGGCGGCGAACCGCACGTCCTCGGTGGAGGACATCACCCACGGGTCCTTGCCGACCCGGGCGATCGCCCGCCGGGCCGCAGCCGCCGCGGCCGGACCGATGCCCCCGTGCCGGGCCACCGCGACGCCCAGCGCGCGGGCGCTCATCGCGGCGACCGTGATGCCCTGGCCGTACACCGGGTTGAAGGTGCAGGCGGCGTCGCCGAGCGCGACCAGCCCCTCCGGGGAGCGGCGCTCGTACCGGCGGCGCACTCCCGGGCCGGGGCGGAACCCCCGGACCTCGCCGTCCGGTTCCGCCTCGGCGAGCAGCTCGCGCAGGGTCGGGTCGCGCAGCAGGCCGAGATGCTTGCGGAAGCCCTCCTCGCCCGGCTCGGGCTCGGCCCCGCGCATGCCGCCGAGACTGACGATCCATCGGTCGCCCTCGACCGGGAGCAGCACCGCGAGGTACGGGTCGTCGGGCGCCTTGGTCTGGATGTAGAGCGCCTGGTGCCGGAACTCCACCCCGGTCGGCCGCTTGAAGATCCGGCTGGAGTACGCCACCCCGGCGTCCACCCGCTCCTCCGGCACGGCCGGGATGCCCAGCGCGGCCAGCCAGCCCGCGACCGAGGTGGACCGCCCGGAGGCGTCCACCACCAGCTCGGCGGCCAGCTCCCTGGTCTCGCCCTCGGTGCCGCGCTCGCGGAGCCGGACGCCGGTCACCCGCCCGGCGGTGCCGAGCAGCCCGACCACCTCCGTCCCCTCCAGGAACTCCACCGAGGAAGCCCCCCGGACCCGGTCGAGCACCACGTGGTCCAGCACCGGCCGGGTGCAGGAGAGGAAGACCAGCTCGCTGCGGTGCTCGGCCATCCAACCCGCCGAGCTGAGCCAGCGCAGGTCACTGGCCAGCGGGACGCCGACCGCCCCGGCCGCCAGCAGCTCGGCCCGGGAGCCGGGCATCAGCTCCTCCAGCACCTGGTGCCCGGCCGCCAGCAGCAGGTGGGCGTGCCGCCCCTGCGGCAGCCCGGAACGGAAGGCCGGCTGCTCGGGGTAGCGGTCGCGCTCGACCACCACCACCCGCTCCGCCGCGTCCCGCAGGGCCCAGGCCGCCAGTGTCCCGGCCAGCCCGCCCCCGATCACCACTGCCGTGCCCCGCCCGGAGACCGCTTCGCCGCCCATCCGGCCATCCAACCGCAGCCGGCCGCCCCGCCGCCAGGGGGCGCCGACGGCGCATTCCCCGGTAGCCGGGCGGCCGTCGGTTCACGACCCTTGACGGTGACTCAGGTGCCGAATCACGTCCCGACTCCAGTCAGGTCCGCAGTCCGGTCAGGTCTGCAGCCCGATCAGGCCGACGAAGATCGGCCCGGTCAGCGGGAGCAGGAAGTTGGAGATGGTGTACGTGATCGTGTAGCCGAGCATCGGCACGCTGCTCTGCGCCACGTTGCTGACGGCCGTGATGGCGGGGGTCGAACACTGCTGCCCCGCGATCGCACCGATCAGGATCGGCTTCTCGATCTTCAGGAACTTGCGCCCGATGAACAGCCCCAGGAAGGCCGGCACCACCACCATCGCGATCCCGGACAGCGGCAGCAGCAGCGGGTACTGCTTGAGCAGCGGCCCGGCGTCCGGCCCTGCCGCCATACCGGTGACGGCGATGAAGATGGACAGGCCGAGGTCCTTCATGGTCTGCGCGGCCACCGGCGGGTACGCGCCGAAGGTCGGGCGCTGGGCCCGCAGCCAGCCGAACACCAGGCCGGAGATCAGGCAGCCGCCGCCGGTGCCGAGCGAGAGGTTGGCGGACCCGGCGTGAATGGTGATCATGCCGAGCAGCACGCCGAGGCAGATGCCCAGGCCGATGTAGATCCAGTCCGCGCTGTCGGTGCGCACCTTGGCGCCGACCGCCTTGGTGAACCGCTCGACCTTGGACCCGGTGCCGACCACGGTCAGCGTGTCGCCCTGGTGCAGCTCGGTCTCGCCGACCGCCGGGATGTCCTGGTCGACCCGCTGGACACCGGTCAGGTAGATGCCCTCGGTGGCGGCGGCCTCGCGCTGGCGCAGCTGGGTGACGGTCTGTCCGGCCACCCGCTTGTCGGTGATCACCACCTGGCGCACCGTCAGCGGGCTGTCCAGCCCGGGCACCCCGGAGGTCTCCGGGCCGAGCTCGTGCCCGGTCTCCCGGACCGCGTCCCGCATGCCGACCACCAGCACCCGGTCACCGCGCTGGAGCTTCAGCCCCGGCGCGACCTTGAGCACCTCGTTCCCCCGCTTGACGCCCTCGATCGAGGCGTCCTGCCGGACCGCGTCCTCCAGCTGCTGCAGGCTGGACCCCTCGCCCTGCGACACCAGGTAGGTCCGGCCCACCAGGCCGGGCAGCGAGGCGGTCTCGCCGGCCTCCAGCCCACCGCCGCTGCCGCGCATCTTGTCCCACAGCTCGCGGGAGGCGTCGGCCAGGTTGATCCGCATCAGCATCGGGAAGAACTGACTGGTCAGCAGGACGATGCTGATCAGACCGAACAGGTAGCAGACCGAGTACGCGGTGGCCACGTGCGCCTGCAGCTCGCTGGACTGGTCCGCGGTGATCCCCGGCAGCTTGGTGATCGCCTCCTGCGCGGTGCCGACCACCGCCGACTCGGTGGCCGAGCCGGCCAGGATGCCGGCCGCCGTACCGACGTCGAGCCCGCCCGCCTTGGCGATGCCGTACGCCATCGCGATGACGATCACGGCCTCCATCACCGAGAGCACGCCGAAGCGCAGGCCCTTGGCGTTCAGGTTCGCGAAGAACTGCGGCCCCGCCAGGTAGCCGAGCGAGAAGATGAACAGCGCGAACGCCACGTTCTTGACGTCCGCGTTCACCCCGACGTGCTGCGCCCCGATCAGCATCGAGACGATCAGCGTCCCGCAGATGCCACCGAGTTGGATCGGGCCGACCTTGAGCTTTCCCACCAGGTAGCCGAGTGCCAGACAGGCGAACAGGGCCAGCACCGCGTTCTCGCGCAGCAGACTCATTCCATGGACCTCCGTACGCCGGGCACTGATGATCGTCTACTGCATCAGAACCCACTCCGGTGCCCGGGGCCCGCCCGTGCTGCCGAACGAGTGACGGTGGATCAGCCGGACGGCCCCGGGCCCCGCGCGGGCCGCTGACCAGCCCTGGTGACGACATCGATGTAGACCGATCAGCCGGGCACCGGTTAAGGTGACCTCGATTTACTTCGCGTATCTGCCGGCGCGGAGCGCCACGTGCGTACGGGGCCCAGACGTCCCGTACCCGGCGCACGGCAGCGGTGTGCCGTGGATGTCGGCGGTCGCGGGCCCTCGGCCGGAGGTGGGACGGCCCTCCCCCAGTGATTGGACGCGGCGTGTACGACCGGAGACAGAGCTCGTCGAAGTCCTCGGAGCAGACCGTGCACCTGCTGTCCGAGGCGGGCCGGGCGGCGGACGCGATGCTGGCGGAGCGGCTCGGTCGGCGCGGGCTCGGCCCCGTCCACCAGCTGGTCCTGTCCACCCTGGCGGAGCACGGACCGCACGCCCGGTTCGACCTCGCCGTGCAGGTCGAGGCGTCGGAGGCGGACGCCTCCCGGATCATCGACGAACTCCTGGCGGCGGGCCTGCTGGACTCGATGGTGGTGCACGCCGGCGGCCGGCGGCAGCTGGTGTCCCTGGCCCCGGCCGGGCAGACGATGCTGACCACCCTGCGGGGAGACGCCACGGCGGCCCAGGACGACCTGCTGGCACCGCTGACCCGTGGGGAGCGCACCGAGCTCAACTACCTGCTGCGGCGGGTCTGCGCCGGCGCCGCGGCGCGCGGCCGGGCCCGGCCGGCCGCCCGGTGACCGCCTGGGTCAGGACCGGTCCCGCTCCTCCCGGGACGACTCCAGCAGTGCGCGCACCAGTCGCTCGTCGTCGGGGCTGAGCCGGGAGACGAACCGGGCGAGCGTGCCTGAGCGGTCGTCACCCCGGTCCAGCTCGCTGTGCATCCGCCGCGCGGACAGCGCGGCGCGGTCCTCCACCGCCGGACGGTAGGCGAAGGCACGCCCCTGGCGGGTCCGCCGGACCGTGCCCTTGTCGTGCAGCCGGGCCAGGATGGTGGCGACGGTGGTGCGGGCCGGGTCACCCGGCAGGGCGCCGCGGACCTCGGGCTCGGTGAGCGGGCGACCGGCGGCCCACAGTGCGCCGAGCACCGCGTCCTCCAGTTCGCCGGCCTGGCGGCGTATCGCCTCTGCCACGGGACCTCGCCTTCCACCCGGTTCGTCTACATCACCGTAGACCACTGCTCCGGGATTGTAGTTCGGTCACCCCCGGCGGTCCCGCCGCCCGGTCGAGCCGGGCGAGCAGGGGCAGCGTGAGCGCCAGCCAGAGCGCCGCGAGCAGCCAGCCGCCGAGCACGTCGAAGGCCCAGTGCACACCGAGGTAGACCCGGCTCGGGCCGACCGCCACCGCCGCCGCGCCCAGCGCGACCACGGCGGGTGCGACCCACGGCCGCCTGGGCCCGCGCAGCAGGGCCCAGGCGAGCAGCCCGGCGGCGACGGCGGAGGTGAAGGTGTGTCCGGAGGGGTAGGAGTACCCGCTCGCCGAGGTGGCCCAGTCCGCCACCGGCGGCCGGCTCCGCCCGAACACCAGCATCAGCCCGGTGCGGACCACCTGCCCGGCGGCCAGCACCACCACCGGCGCGCAGACCCGTACGACGCCGCGCCCTGCGCAGTGGGCCCAGCGGAGACCCGCCGCGACGGCCGCCAGGTAGGGCGGGGCCCCGGTCCCCAGGTCCGTCACGATGCCGACCGTCCGCACCGCCCAGGCCGGACGGTGCGTCAGCAGCCAGGAGTGCAGCTCGGATTCCACCGGGTAGGGGCCCCGGCCGTGCAGCACCAGCACAGTACTGAGCAGGGTGAACAGCAGCAGCGGGACCCCGATCAGCACGCCTCGCCGCGTCATCCGGCACACACGGGCGACGGTCCGCCTGGTCCGGGCATGGGTCGGTGCCTCTCGTCGGGGACGGCTCCGCATCCGTCTACATCACTGTAGACCCCAACCTGACTGACCACCCGTCAGCCGGGCACCCGGTGGAGATCCGGACCGGCCGGCCCCGGTCCCGGGCCGGAGTGTGACGCACGCGGCCTTGACCCCGGCTTTTGCCCGTCGCCATGATGGGCCGTCATCTTGTGACTCCGCCGCTGGGGGAAGTCCGGTTCGAATCCGGCGCTGACCCGCAACGGTAGGCCGTCGACCCCCGGGTCGGCGGCGAGCCCGGTTACCCGGCTGCGGAGGTGTGTTCCCTCCTCCCGTCGTGGTCTGCGGGCCGGAGCCTCGTGGGCTGTCCGGGGTCTCGATCCGGGTGCCTTCCGGGCCCCTGCGTCCAGGCCCGGAAAGGCCGTCCATGCCCACCCTCCGCCGCCCGCTGGGTCTGCTCGCGATATCCGCGCTGGCCCTCGCCGCCGTCCTGCCGACGGCCGCCGCCGCCCAGGCCACCCCGGCGTCCGCCACCACCGTCCGCCCCGACGCCGCCGGGGCCGGCTGGCTCGCCCGCCAGTTGGTGAACGGCGACCACTTCGAGTCGGTCTTCGACGGCACCGCCTACCCCGACCAGGGCCTGACCGTCGACGCCGTGCTGGCCTTCGCCGCCTCCCGCAGCTCCGACCGGGCAGCCGCCCGCGCCACCGCCTGGCTGGCCCGGCCCGCGAACGTCGCCGGCTACCTCGGCGACGGCACCACCGAGGCGTACGCCGGTGCCACCGCCAAGCTGCTGCTGGCGGCCGAGGTGCGCGGCGAGGACCCGGGCAGCTTCGGCGGCGTCGACCTCCCGGCCCGGCTCCGGGGCCTCCAGGCACCGTCCGGCCGGTTCTCGGACCGCTCCCAGTGGGGCGACTACAGCAACAACTTCGGCCAGTCCCTCGCCGTGATCGCGCTCAAGCGCACCCCGGGCGGCGCCCCGGCCGCGGCGGTCGACTTCCTGGCCGGCACCCAGTGCGCCGACGGCGGCTTCCCGGTCTTCTTCGACCGGCCCACCTGCACCGGCGACCCGGACTCCACCGCCCTCGCCGTCCAGGCCCTGGCCGCCACCGGTCGCACCGCCAAGGCCGACGCCGGGCTGGGCTGGCTGACCGCCCATCAGAACACCGACGGTGGCTTCGCGGCCGCCGGAGCGACCGTCTCCAACGCCAACAGCACCGGCCTGGCCACCCAGGCCCTGCTCTCGAACGGCCGCCTGGTCGCCGGCCTGAAGGGCTGGAGCAGCCTGGTCAAGCTCCAGCAGGGCTGCTCCACCACCCCGGCCAACCGGGGCGCGGTGGCGTACGACACCACCGGCTTCACCCCCGCCACCGCCACCCGGGCCACCGCGCAGGCCGTCCTCGGCCTGGCCGGCACCCCGCTGACCACCCTCTCCGCCCACGGCGCCCGCCCGGACGCGCCCACGCTCGCCTGCCGCTGATCCGAAGGAGTACAACCGATGCTCACCAGAAGAACGTTCGGCACCACCGCACTGGCCGCCGGCCTGCTGGCCGCCTCCGTGGTCACCGCCGTCCCCGCCCAGGCGGCCGCCTGCACCGGGACCTCCGGTGTCACCGTAGTGGTCGACTTCACCGCCGTCGGCGGCGGTATCCAGACCGGCTGCGCGCCGGGCGACCCGGCCACCGGCCTGGCCGCGCTGACCGGAGCGGGCTTCAGCTACGCGTTCCACCCGCGCTTCCCCGGCTTCGTCTGCAAGATCAACACCCTGCCCACGGTCTGCACCAACCCCACCGGCTCCGCCTACTGGTCGTACTGGCACGCCCAGCACGGCACCCCGTGGGTCTACAGCAGCCTCGGCGGCGCCTCCTACAACCCGGCCCCCGGCGACGTCGAGGGCTGGGCCTTCGGCGCCGGCACCCAGCCGGGCATCACCGCGCCCTGACGCCCCGTCCGACGCCAGCGCCCCGGCCCTCCGTGGCGGCGGCCGGGGCGCCGGCGGGCCCGGACCGGACCTCCATCCGCCATTCGGACAACGGCGTCCGGAACCGCTCCGGTGGGCCTAGGCTGGGCCTTGCAGTCGGTTCGCCCTGCCAGCCAGGCAGGCGCGTCGCAAGAGGGAACCCGGTGGGAATCCGGGACTGCCCCGCAGCGGTGAGTGGGAACGACCGCCGTCACATGCACTGGGCCCCGTCGGGGTCCGGGAAGCGACGGCCAGTAGGTGTCGGCCTTCCGAGGTCGGCGTGCCCGCGAGTCCGAAGACCTGCCACTGCCCGCGTGCACCCCGCACGCGGTGATCTCGGTGACCTCGTGGGCGGGTCGGCGGAGCGGGCGGGCACATCATGGTGCCGCGTCCGCGCGGCCGTACCTGCACGTCCTCGTGCTCTCCCGGGATCGCAGCGCGACTCGCGAAGGAGAGTTCCGTGACCACGCGTTCCACCGCTCCGCAGGCCACCGTGTACGGCTACCCGAGGCAGGGCCCGAACCGGGAACTGAAGAAGGCGGTCGAGGGCTACTGGGCCGGCCGCGTCGACGCCGACGCCCTGCACGCCACCGCCGCCGGCCTGCGCCGCAACACCTGGCGGCGACTCACCGAGGCCGGTGTCACCGAAGTACCCACCGGGGACTTCTCGTTGTACGACCACATGCTCGACGCGACCGTCGCGGTCGGCGCCATCCCGCCCCGCCACCGGGCCGCCGTGGACGCCGACCCGCTGGCCGGCTACTTCGCCATGGCCCGTGGCACCCAGGACGTCGCGCCGCTGGAGATGACCAAGTGGTTCGACACCAACTACCACTACCTGGTCCCCGAGTTGGGCCCGGACACGGTCTTCGCGGCGAACCCCGCCAAGGCGGTCGCCGAGCTGCGCGAGGCCGTCGTGCTCGGGCACCGCGCGCGACCGGTGCTGGTCGGGCCGCTCACCTACCTGCTGCTCGCCAAGCCGGCCCCGGGCGTGGCCGCGGACTTCCAGCCGATCACCCTGCTCGACCGGCTGCTGCCGGTCTACGCCGAACTGCTGGCCGAGCTGTGGACCGCCGGGGCCGACTGGGTCCAGCTGGACGAACCCGCGCTGGTGCAGGACCGCACCCCCGCCGAACTGGGCGCCGCCGCCCGGGTCTACCGCGAGCTGGGCGCCCTGACGGAGCGTCCGAAGCTGCTGGTGGCCAGCTACTTCGACCGGGCCGGTGAAGCGCTCAAGGTGCTGGCCAAGTCCCCGGTCGAGGGCGTCGGCCTGGACTTCACCGGCCCGGCCGCCGCCAACCTGGCCGAACTCGCCGCCGTCGGCGGCCTGCCCGGCAAGCGGCTGATCGCCGGCGTGGTGGACGGCCGCAACGTCTGGATCAACGACCTGGAGCAGTCCCTCGGCACGCTGGCCACCCTGCTCGGGCTGGCCGACCGGGTCGACGTCGCCCCGTCCTGCTCGCTGCTGCACGTCCCGCTGGACAGCGACCGGGAGCGCGACCTGGACCCGCAGATCTCCCGCTGGCTGGCCTTCGCCGAGCAGAAGACCGCCGAGGTCACCCTGCTCGCCCGGGGCCTGCGCGAGGGCACCGACACCATCGCGGCCGACCTGGCCGCCAACCGTGCCGACCTGGCCTCCCGGGCCGGTTCCGCGGTCACCCGTGACCCGGCGGTCCGGGCCCGGGTCGCGGCGACCACCGCCGAGGACGGCCGCCGCCCGCAGCCGTACGCCGAGCGGACCGTCGCCCAACGGGCCCGGCTCCGCCTGCCGTTGCTGCCGACCACCACGATCGGCTCGTTCCCGCAGACCACCGAGCTGCGCACGGCCCGGGCCGACCTGCGGGCCGGCCGGCTCGACCAGGCCGGCTACCGGGACCGGATGGAATCCGAGGTCCGGGAGGTGATCGCCTACCAGGAGAAGGCGGGCCTGGACGTCCTGGTGCACGGTGAGCCCGAACGCAACGACATGGTGCAGTACTTCGCCGAGCAGCTGACCGGCTACCTGGCCACCCGGCACGGCTGGGTGCAGTCCTACGGCACCCGGTACGTCCGGCCGCCGGTGCTGGCGGGTGACATCTCCCGGCCCGCCCCGATGACCGTCGACTGGTTCCGCTACGCCCAGGAACTGACCGACCGTCCGGTGAAGGGCATGCTCACCGGTCCTGTCACCATGCTGGCCTGGTCGTTCGTCCGCGACGACCAGCCGCTCGGCGACACCGCCCGCCAGGTGGCGCTCGCCCTGCGCGACGAGGTCACCGACCTGGAGGCGGCCGGCGCGGCCGTGATCCAGGTGGACGAGCCCGCCCTGCGGGAGACCCTGCCGCTGCGCACGGCCGACCGTCCGGCGTACCTGGCCTGGGCCACCGAGGCGTTCCGGCTCTCCACCTCCGGGGTCCGGGCGGACACCCAGATCCACACCCACATGTGCTACGCGGAGTTCGGCGCGATCATGACCGCGATCGACGAACTCGACGCCGACGTCATCTCGTTGGAGGCGGCCCGCTCGCACATGGAGGTCGCCCACGAGCTGGCCGAGGCGGGCTACCCGCGCGAGGTCGGCCCGGGTGTCTACGACATCCACTCGCCCCGGGTGCCCAGCACCGCCGAGGCGGCCGACCTGCTCCGCGCGGGCCTGGCGGCGATCCCCGCTGATCGGCTCTGGGTCAACCCCGACTGCGGTCTGAAGACCCGGGGCTGGCCGGAGACCCGGGCTTCACTGGACAGCCTGGTCGCGGCCGCCCACCTGGTCCGGGCCGAACTGACCGACTGAGCCCCGGCGCCCGGGGCGGAGGCGCCTGCCACGGCGCCCCCGCCCCGGGACCGGCGACGATGTGTCGAAGGCGATATGACGCCTCGTTGACTGGCCGCGCGGCCCCATGGTCTGATGAACCGCTTTTCATCCTCACCTGTAGGGGAAGCCGGTCCGAATCCGGCGCTGACCCGCAACCGTGGACCCGCCCCAACCGGGGAGGGTGAGCCGGAATGCCTACGGCGAGGTGCTTGTCAGCACTACGTGCGTCGTCGCGGACTACGACGCGGTCCAGCAGGAACCCTCTCCTCCTCGGAGCCTGTCGGCTGCGCCGTCCCACCCAGCGCCGACCGATCGAGGAGTCGCCGTGAGGGTCAGCAGCATTCGTACGCGTCAGGGAGGCCGGGGACTGGCGTCCCTGCTGCTCACCACCTCCGTCGCGGTCGCCGCGGGCGGCACCGTGCTGCTCGGCCACCCGGACAGCGCCGCCGCCGACCCGATCGAGGACTGCACCGCCGGCACCGGCGCGATCGTCGCCGTGGACTTCGGCCACTGGGGCGGCGGCGTGGTCCGGGGCTGCGACGCCCACCCCACCACCGGCATGGACCTGCTGCACCACGCCGGGTTCACCACCACCGGCACCGAGCACGACGGCCCCGCCTTCGTCTGCCGCCTGGGCACCGGCACCTTCGGCAACGGCGCCCAGTACCCGACCCCGGCCGAGGAGAACTGCGTCAACACCCCGCAGGCCACCGCCTACTGGTCGTACTGGATCGCCGAGCCCGGCCAACAGGGCTGGACCTACAGCCAGTTCGGCGCGGGAACGCAGAGGCCGGAGCCGGGCGAGGTCGAGGCCTGGGTGTACGGCGGCACCGACGTCGGCGGCACCGACGGCGCACCGTCCTTCACCCCGGACTCGGTCCGGGCGAAGAACAGCGCGAGCCCGTCCCCGTCCGCCTCGCCGTCGCCCAGTCCCAGCACTCCGCCTGCGGCCGGGGACCCCGCCGCAGCGGCGGCCTGGCTGGCCGGCCGACTCGTGGGCGGCGACCACCTGGAGAACGTCGCGTTCGAGGGCCCCGACCTCCCCCGGACCTCCTTCACCGCCATCGCGCTGGCGGCGGCCGGCACCCAGGACCCGGCCCTGCGCAAGGTGGTCGCGTACCTCCAGGCACACACGGACGAGTTCCTGTACCCGGACGGCCCGGGCTCCACGCCGGACTCCCGCGCCGCCGCCCTGCTGGCCCTGGTCGCCGAAAGCACCGGCGGCAACCCCCGGGCGTTCGGCGGCCACGACCTGCTCGCTGCGCTGACCGACCACGTGTGCACCGGCCAGGGCGAGAACGGCAAGTGCACCGCCGCAGGCGACTTCCACGGCGCGGCCTCGCCCTGGGTGCAGGCGTTCGGCGTGATCGCCCTGCTGCGCGGCGGGGTGACCCCGCCCGGCTCGACGCTCGCCCGCTTCGACGCGCTCCGGTGCGCGGACGGCGGCATCGCCGGTTCCATGATCGTCGCAGGCGGCCACTGCGAGTCCGACCCGTCCGGCACCTCCCTCGCCGTCCTCGCCCTGCGTGCCGCCGGGGGCCACGACCTGACGGTGCAGCAGGCGGCCGCCCAACTCGGCGCCGGCCAGCAGGCCGACGGCTCGTACGTCCCCTACGTCGGCGCCTCCGGCGACACCGGCAGCACCGCGACGGCGGCCCAGGCCCTCAAGGCCACCGGCCAGGACGCCAAACGGGCCGCCGCCAAGGCGTGGCTGGGCACCCGTCAGAACAAGGACGGCGGCTTCGCCCCCGACGAGTGGACCCCCGACTCGGACGTCCCCGCCACCGAGCAGGCCGTCCTCGCCCTGACCGGCACCGACCTCAGCACCGTCTCGCACAACCCCGGCACCGACACCCCACCCATCCCGAAGCCGGCCAGGACGCCGGACCTCGCCAAGGGCGGCAGCTACCTCACCGACCCGGCCCACCTGCTCGGCGGGCACTACTACGAGGCGTTCCCCGACTCCGGGTTCGCCGACTTCGGGCTCACCGTGGACGGGGCCTACGCGCTGGCCGCCACCGGTACCGACGACACCGCGCTGCGCCGGATCGTCGACTTCCTCGACCAGCAGGGCAAGGACGGCAACGACCGCACCGTCGACGACTGGACCGGCATCGGCACCGAGTACGCGGGCGGCGGCGCCATCGGCAAGGAGGCGCTGCTCGCCGAGATCGTCGGCCGCGACCCGCGCAACTTCGGCGGCCACGACCTGATCGCCGCCCTCGACGCGGCCATCTGCGCCCGCGCCGACGACACCCTCGGCTGCGCGGAGGCCGGCAACTACACCTGGGCCACCTCGGTGTTCTCCCAGTCCCTGGGGGTGCTGGCCCAGTTGCGGGCGGGCGACACGGCGAACGCCGCCGCACCGATCGCCTACCTGCGCGGCCTGCAGACGCCGAACGGCTCCTGGCCCAGCCTGATCCCGGCCACCGGCGACGCCGACGTGGACAGCACCGCGATGGCCGTGATGGCCCTCTCGCTGGTCCCCGGCGACGAGGCGGCCCAGGCCGTCGACAGGGGCCTGGCCTGGCTGGCCGGAAAGCAGGAGACCGACGGTGGCTTCCCCGGCGCGGCCGGGAACTCGACCAACTCGGCCGCGCTGGCCGTGCAGGGGATGACGCTCCGTCAGGCCGCTTACGCCGGACCGATCGCCAAGGCGGTCGAGTTCCTCGCCGACCGGCAGAACGGCGACGGCGGCTTCGACGTCGCGGCCTCCGGCCAGCAGGGTTCGGACGTCCGCGCCTCCACCCAGGCGCTCGGCGGCGTCACCGGGATCTCCTTCGGCACGCTGAAGCGGGACCTCGGCGCCACTCCCCCGTACCCGAGCGGCTCGCCCTCGCCCTCGCCCTCGGCATCGACGTCGCCCTCTCCCTCCGCTTCGACCCCGCCGTCGGCTTCGCCGTCCGAGTCCGCCTCCACTTCCCCCTCGGCAGCCGCTACCAGCACCACCCAACTACCCTCCACCGAAAGCCCCGTGGACAGCACGGCCGGCCCGCAGGACCCGGACCTCGCCTGGACCGGCACCGACGTCCTCGGTCTGGTCGGCCCCGCCGTGCTGCTCACCGTCGCGGGCGGCGCCATCCTGGTCGCCACCCGCCGTCGGACGGCCACCAAGCCCGGGCGTCACCAGTGATCCGCCGACCGGGCAGGCTGCTCGGGGCGGCCGGCACCACCTTCGCGCTGGCCCTCGGCGGGCTCGGCGCGGGCGCGGCCCCGGCCACCGCCTCGCCGCTGCCGATCGACCAGTGCACCACCACCTCCGGGGTGGTGCTCGCGGTGGACTTCGGCCACTGGGGCGGCCCGCTGCTGCGCTCCTGCGGCACCACCCCCACCACCGGCTACGCCCTGCTGAACCAAGGTGGTTGGAAGACCACCGGCACGGGCCACGACGGCCCGGCCTTCATCTGCCGGATCGGCTACAGCGGCCACCAGGGCGGCAAGCAGTACCCGACCCCCGACCAGGACAAGTGCGTGCTCACCCCGCCCGCCGCGGCCTACTGGTCCTACTGGCACGCCGATCCGGGCCAGGACACCTGGTCCTACAGCCAGTTGGGCGCGATGAGCTACAAGCCGAAGCCCGGCAGCGTGGACCTGTGGATCTTCGGTGGCACCGACATCGAAGGGACCGAGGGACGGCCGACCATCTCGCCCGACACCGTCCGCGCCCACAACACCGCCCCCGGCGGCACCACCCCGAGCCCCGCTCCCGAACGGCCCACCACCCCACCCGCCGGTGGCGGCAACGGTGTTACCACCGGCGGTAGTTCGAGCGGCGGCAGCGGCACCAAGCCCGCCACAGCGGGCGCCGGTACCCCGCAGCCCGGCGGGACCACCGCGTCCGACGGTGCGTCACCCACACCCGGCACCTCCACCGAGCCGACGCCGACGCCCACCCCGTCCGGATCGACCGAGGCACCCGGCCCCGTGAGCCCCACCGCGGCACCGAGCCCCGGCACCACGCCCGTGGACGCGGCACCCACCGCCGACGCCCCGCACTCGGCGGGCTCGATCGCCCCGGCCGTCGTCGGCGTCGCCCTGGTGGTGGCGCTCGGCGTCGCCACCGGGCTCACGGCACTGCGCCGACGACGACAGGCCGAGTGATCCGGGTGCCCCGACTCCCCACCTCCGCCGGTCGTCGGGTCCCGCGCGACCTCCATCCGGTCGCCTGGTGGATCTGGGCCCTCGCACTGGGCACCGCCGCCAGCCGGACCACCAACCCGCTGCTGCTGTTCCTGGTGCTGGCCGTGCTCGGCTACGTCGTCACCGCCCGCCGCACCGAGGCCCCGTGGGCCCGAGGCTTCAAGTACTACCTCTGGCTGGCCCTGACCGTGGTGGCGATCCGGGTCACCTTCCGGTGCATCTTCGCCACCGGCATCACCCCGCACGACCACATGCTCTTCTCGCTCCCGCACCTCCCCACCCCCGCCTGGTACGCGGGCATCCAGATCGGCGGCCCGGTCTCCCTGGAGGCCACCCTCTCGGCCGCCACCGACGGACTGCGGCTGGCCTGCCTGCTCTGCTGCATCGGCGCGGCCAACACGCTGGCCAACCCGAAGCGGGCCCTGCGGGTGCTGCCCGGCGCGCTGTACGAGCTGGGCGTCGCCGTCACGGTCTCGCTCAGCGTCGCGCCCCAACTGGTCCAGAGCGTCCAACGCGTGGTCCGGGCACGACGGTTGAGAGCCGGCCGGAGCAAGGGCATCCGCGCTCTGCGCAGCATCGTGGTACCGGTCCTGGAGGACGCGCTGGAGCGCTCGCTGCACCTGGCCGCCGCGATGGACTCGCGCGGCTACGGCCGGGCCGGCACCGCCACCCGGGCGTCCCGCCGGATCACCGGCGCGCTGATGCTGCTCGGCATGACGGGCCTGTGCGCCGGGATGTACGGGCTGCTCGACGGCACCGCGCCCGCCGCGCTCGGGCTGCCCGCGCTGGCCGTCGGCTCGGCGCTCTGCGCCGGGGGTCTGCTGCTCGGCGGCCGCCGGGTGCGGCGCACCAGCTACCGGCCGGACCCGTGGCGGCTCGCCGAGTGGGGCGTCGCGGCCTGCGGGCTGGTCGCCGCGACCCTGCTGTGCGTCACCGTGGGGTACGACGCGACCGACCTCAACCCCTCCCTCTCTCCGCTGACCTGGCCCGGACTGCCGCCCGTGCCGGTGGCCGCCCTGCTGCTGGCGGGCCTCGCCGGGGTCATCGCCCCGCCGCCGGGCCGTCCCGCCGCCCCGGCCGCCCTGCCAGGACCCCGGACGGCCGCCGAGGCCGGTACCGACCGCACGCCCACCGAGGTGACCCAGTGATCCGCTTCGACCAGGTCGGCATCCGCTACGACGGCGCCGACCACCCCGTGCTGCACGAGGTCGACCTCACCGTGCCCGAGGGTGAACTCTGCCTGGTGGTCGGGCGGACCGGCACCGGCAAGTCCACCCTGCTCGGCGCGGTGAACGGCCTGGTGCCGCACTTCACCGGCGGCACCCTCAGCGGCCGGGTCACCGTGGACGGCCGCGACACCGCGCACCACCCGCCGCGTGAACTCGCCGACGTGGTGGGCGTGGTGGGACAGGATCCGCTGGCCGGGTTCGTCACCGACACGGTCGAGGAGGAACTCGCCTACGCGATGGAGCAGTTGGCCATCCCGGCCGAGGTGATGCGGAAGCGCGTCGAGGAGACCCTCGACCTGCTGGGCCTCGCCGACCTGCGGTACCGGGGCCTGCACGAGCTCTCCGGCGGCCAGCAGCAGCGGGTCGCGATCGGTTCCGTGCTCACCGCGCACCCCCGGGTACTGGTCCTGGACGAGCCCACCTCCGCCCTCGACCCGACCGCCGCCGAGGAGGTACTGGCCGCGATCACCCGGCTGGTGCACGACCTCGGCGTCACCGTGCTGCTCGCCGAACACCGCCTGGAGCGGGTCGTCCAGTACGCCGACCGGGTCGTCCACCTGCCCGGCGACGGCACCGTCCGGCACGGCCCGCCGGCCGAGGTCTTCGCCGACACCTCGATCGCCCCACCCGTGGTGGAGCTCGGCCGGCTGGCCGGCTGGCGCCCGCTGCCGCTCTCCGTCCGGGACGCCCGTCGGGCCGCCGGGCCGCTGCGGGATCGGCTGGCCGGGCTGCCCGTCCCGCCCGCCCGCGCCGAACCGGCCCTGGGCGCAGCAGTGTTGTCCGCCGAACGGATCGTGGTGCGGCACGGCCGGGTGGTCGCCGTCCGGGAGGTCTCGCTGGAGCTGCGGGCCGGCCAGGTCACCGCGCTGATGGGCCGCAACGGCTCGGGCAAGTCCTCGCTGCTCTGGGCCCTGCAGGGCTCCGGGCCGCGCCAGGGCGGCAGCGTCCGGGTCACCCGGACGGCCGGGACGAAGCCGGTCGACCCCAAGCGGGTCTCCGCCGCCGAGGCCCGCCGTCTGGTCGGTCTCGTCCCGCAGACCCCGACCGACCTGCTCTACCTGGAGACCGTGGCCCAGGAGCTCGCCCAGGCGGACCTGGACGGGGCGCGGGACGCCGGGTCCACGGCCCGTCAGATCCTGGACCGCCTCGCGCCCGGCATCCCCGACGGCACGCACCCGCGCGACCTCTCCGAGGGGCAGAAACTGGCTCTGGTGCTGGCCATCCAGCTGGCCGCCGCACCCGCCGTCGTCCTGCTGGACGAGCCCACCCGGGGGCTGGACTACCAGGCCAAGGAGGCGCTGACCGGCATCGTCGACCAGCTCGCCGCCGAGGGGCGCGCCGTGCTGGTCTGCACCCACGACGTGGAGTTCGTCGCGGTGGCCGCCGACCGGGTGGTGGTGCTGGCCGAGGGCGAGATCGTCGCCGACGGCCCGACCGCCGAGGTGATCGTCGCCTCCCCCACCTTCGCCCCGCAGACCGCCAAGATCCTCGCCCCGCTCCGCTACCTGACCACCCGTCAGGTCGGCCTGGCGCTCGCCGCGACGGAGGCCGTCCGATGACCGCCGCCGCCCGCGTCGCGGTCCGGCTCCCCGGGCGGGCCCGCCTGGTGGTGGCGCTGGCCGCGTTCATCGGCCTGGTCGCCTTCCTCTGGCCGTTCGTCGTCGCCCCGGGGAAGTTCGGCTCGGCGTACGCACCGCCGCTGATCTTCGGCGCGCTGCTGGTCCTGGTCCTGGCCGTGGTGATCGCCGAGATCTCGGCTGGCGGCATCGACGCCAAGGCGCTCGCCATGCTCGGCGTGCTGTCCGCCGTCAACGCCGGTCTGCGTCCGCTCGGGGCCGGCACCGCCGGGGTGGAGACCGTCTTCTTCGTCCTGGTGCTGGCGGGCCGGGTGTTCGGCCCCGGCTTCGGCTTCACCCTCGGTTGCACCTCGCTGTTCGCCTCCGCCCTGATCACCGGCGGTGTCGGGCCCTGGATGCCGTACCAGATGTTCGGCTGCGCCTTCGTCGGCCTGCTGGCCGGGCTGCTGCCGAAGCTGCGGGGCCGGGCCGAGGCGGTGATGCTGGCGGTCTACGGAGCCGGTTCCGGCTACCTCTTCGGTTTCCTGCTGAACCTCTCGTTCTGGCCGTTCTCGCTCGACCCGAACAGCTCGATCGCCTACCTCCCGGGGCTGCCGTTCACCGAGCAGTGGCACCGCTACCTGCTCTTCGACCTGACCACCTCGCTCGGCTGGGACACCGGGCGGGCCGTCACCACCGGCCTGTGCGTGCTGATCGTCGGCCCGGCCGTCCTGACCGTCTTCCGGCGGGCCGCCCGCCGTGCCAACTTCGAGGCCCCGGTCCACTTCACCCCGGCGGCCGGCGACTGACACCCGGGCGGGCGGCGCCACCTGAATGCTCCGGCGCGGAATCCGCCGGGCCCGCGCGGCCCCGGCCTACCCTGGGCCGGGAACACCCGAGCCCGGACAGCCGACCGCAGGCCCGACCGAGGAGCATCCGATGACCCAGCCGCCCCCGCCCCAGGTCTGGCCCAGCCTGCGGGCGCACGACGCCCACGCGTTGATCGGGTTCCTGACCGAGGCGTTCGGCTTCGAGGCCACCGCCGTCTACGCGGACGGGACGCACGTGCACCACGCCCAGCTCAGCTGGCCGGCCGGTGGCGGGATCATGCTCGGCTCGGCCCGCGAGGAGGACAGCGACGAGGACCCGTGGCCGCTGCGGCCGGGCCACTTCGGCGCGTACGTCGTGGTCACCGAGGACCCGGACGCGCTGTTCGCCCGGGCGGTCGCCGCCGGTGCCACCGTGGTCGCGGAACCGCACGACACCGACTACGGCACGGACGGCTCGCGGGACTTCACCGTGCGCGACCCCGAGGGCAACCTGTGGGCCTTCGGCACCTACCGGGGCGAGCCCCGGAAGGGCTGAGACACCGCCCCGCCCGACGCTCCGAGGCCGGTCGCCGTCGGCTCCCCACCGGGTCAAGGCCCCCTCCGGGCCATAATCTGGTTCTGTGTACGATCCGTGGGGGAATCACCACCTCGGAAGGCAGCCATGACAGCGCAACCCACCGGCCTCCCCGTCATCGACCTCTCGCTCGCCGACGGCACCGCCGACGACCGGGCCCGGCTGCACGACGCGCTGCGCGCCGCCGCCACCGAGGTGGGGTTCTTCCAGCTCATCGGCCACGGCGTGACCACCGGGGAGACCACCGCGCTGACCGACGCCATGCACGCCTTCTTCGCCCTCCCCGAGGCCGACCGGCTGGCCGTCAGCAACCTCAACTCCCCGCACTACCGCGGCTACACCCGCACCGGCACCGAACGCACCGCCGGTGACCGGGACTGGCGCGACCAGCTCGACATCGGCGCCGAGCTGCCGGCCCACGTGCCCGGTCCGGGCGAGCAGCCGTACTGGTGGCTGGAGGGCCCGAACCAGTGGCCCGCCGCCGTCCCGGGGCTGCGCGCCGCCACCCTGCACTGGATCGACCGGCTGGGCTCGGTGGCCGCCCGGCTGCTGCACGAGCTGCTCGCCGCCATCGGCGCCCGCCCCGACTTCTACGACTACGCCTTCGCCGGGCACCCCCACCTGCGGCTCAAGCTGGTGCGCTACCCGGGCACCCCGCCGGAGGGCACCCCGCAGGGCGTCGGCGCGCACAAGGACTACGGCTTCATCACCCTGCTGCTGCAGGACGACGTCGGCGGCCTCGAGGTGCTGCGCTCGGACGGCGGCTACCTCTCCGTCCCGCCGATGCCCGGCGCCTTCGTGGTGAACCTCGGCGAGCTGCTCGAGGTGGCCACCGACGGCTACCTCAAGGCCACCCGGCACCGCGTGGTCAGCCCGCCAGGCGCCCGCGAGCGGTTCTCCGTCCCGTTCTTCTACAACCCCCGCCTGAACGCCCACATCACCCCGCTCGACTTCCCGCACGCCCACCACGCCCCCGGCGCCACCCAGGACCCGGAGAACCCCCTCTTCGCGGAGTTCGGCCGCAACGAACTCAAGGGCTACGCCCGCGCCCACCCCGAGGTCACCCGGCGCCACCACCCCGAACTGCTCACGGTCTGACGGCCCGCCCCCGGACGCGTACTGCTGTCACACTCTTGGTGTCACAGCGGTACTGCCGCGTCCGATCCCGAGCGGGAGGCTTCACCATGACAGCGGCTGCGCCGTCGCAGATGACCGTCGACGAGCTGGCGGCCAGGGCCGGGGTGACGGTCCGGACGCTGCGGTTCTACAGCGCGAAGGGGCTGCTGCCGCCGCCGGAGCTGGGGCCGCGCCGGGTGGGGTGGTACGGGGCCGAGCACCTGGGGCGGCTGGAGCTGATCGAGGAGTTGCAGCGGCAGGGGCTGACGCTGGCCGCGATCGAGCGGTACCTGTCCCAACTCCCGGAGGAAGTCGGCTCGTTGGACCTGGCGATCCACCGTGCGCTGGTCGCCTCCTGGACGCCCGAGGTGGCCGAGGAGGCCACCCGGGAGCAGCTCGGCCGCCGGGCCGGGCGGCCGCTGTCGGAGGCGGACGTGGACCGGCTGGCCGCGATGGGCGCGGTGCACCGCACCGAGGACCCCGAGCTGTTCAAGATCGACCCGGGCCTGCTGCCGCTCGGGGTCCGGGTGCTGGACGTGCCGATCCCGCTGGAGACGCTGGTGGCGGCCCGCGCGGTGGTCCGGCTGCACAGCCGGGCCACCGCGCACGACCTGCACCGGCTGTTCCGCGACACGGTCTGGCGCCCGTACCGGGAGAGCGAGCCGGACGACCGGGAGCTGGAGCGGATGAAGGCGCTGACCGAACGGATCCAGCCCATGGTGGTGCAGGCCCTGGTGACGGCCTTTCAGCGCTCGCTGGCCGAGGAGCTGGCCGCGCGCCCGGAGGAGGACGCGCGGCCGGGGCAGTCCGGCTAGAAGGTCCGCCCGTCGGCGGCCATCTCGGCCAGCAGCGCGGGCGGCTCGAAGCGCGGCCCGTACGCGGCGGCCAACTCGCGGGCCCGGGCGGTGAATCCGGGCAGGCCGCCGTCGTAGCCGTTGATGTACTGGAGCACGCCGCCGGTCCAGGCCGGGAAGCCGATGCCGAGGATGGAGCCGACGTTGGCGTCGGGCACCGAGGTGAGGACGCCCTCGGCGAGGCAGCGGACCGAGTCCAGTGCCTCGGCGAACAGCATCCGCTCCTTCATGTCCTCGAACGGGATCTCCGCGCCCGGCCGGGCGAAGTGCTCCCGCAGGCCGGGCCAGAGCCGGGTGCGGCGGCCGTCCTGGTAGTCGTAGAAGCCCGCGCCGCCGCTCCGGCCCGGGCGCTCGAACTCGTCCAGCATCCGGTCCAGCACGGTGTCGGCGGGGTGCGCGGGCCAGACGCCGCCCGCCTCCTCGATCGCCCGGCGGGTCTCGTCCCGGATCTTGCGCGGCAGGGTCAGGGTCAGCTCGTCCAGCAGCGACAGCACCTTGGCCGGGTAGCCGGCCTGGGCGGCGGCCTGCTCGACCGAGGACGGGTCGAGGCCCTCGCCGATCATCGCCACACCCTCGTTGATGAACTGGCCGATCACCCGCGAGGTGAAGAAGCCGCGCGAGTCGTTCACCACGATCGGGGTCTTGTTGATCTGGCGGACCAGGTCGAACGCCCGGGCCAGCGCCTCGTCCCCGGTCTCCGGGCCCCGGATGATCTCGACCAGCGGCATCTTGTCGACCGGCGAGAAGAAGTGCAGACCGATGAAGTCGGCCCGCCGGGTGACCCCTTCGGCCAGCACGCCGATCGGCAGGGTGGAGGTGTTGGAGCAGAGCAGCGCATCCGGCGCGACCACGTCCTGGACCTCCTGGAACACCTTGTGCTTGAGCTCGGTGTTCTCGAAGACCGCCTCGATCACGGTGTCGCAGCCGGCCAGGTCGGCGGCGTCGGCGGTCGGGGTGATCCGGGCCAGCAGGGCGTCCCGCTCCTCGGGCGTGGTCCGGCCGCGCGCGACCGCCTGGTCCAGCAGCCCGGCCGAGTACGCCTTGCCGCGCTCGGCCGCCTCCTGGGTGACGTCCTTGAGCAGCACCTCGATCCCCGCCCGGGCGCAGGAGTACGCGATGCCCGCGCCCATCATCCCGGCGCCCAGCACGGCGACCCTGACGGCCTTCCGGGCCGGCCCCGCATCCGGGCGGCTGGCACCGGAGTTGACCGCCTGCATGTCGAAGAACAGCGCCTTGATCATGTTCTTCGAGGTCTGCCCGCAGGCCAGCTCGGCGAAGTAACGGGCCTCGATCACCATCGCGGTGTCCACGTGCACCTGGCTGCTCTCCACCGCCGCCGCCAGGATGTTGCGCGGCGCCGGGTAGGGCGCACCGGCCAGCTGCTTGCGCAGGTTGGCCGGGAAGGCGGGCAGGTTGGCGGCGAACGCGGGCGTGCTCGGGGTGCCGCCGGGGATCTTGTACCCCTTGACGTCCCAGGGCTGGACGGCCTCCTCGTGGGCGTCCACCCAGGCCCGCGCCTTCGCGAGCAACTCCTCTGGAGTGGAAGCAAGTTCATCGACCAGTCCGTGCTCCAGCGCCTGTGCCGGCCGGTACTGCCGGCCCTGCAGCAGCACCTTGAGCAGCGCGTCGGTGATGCCGAACATCCGCACCGTACGGACCACTCCGCCCCCGCCCGGGAGCAGACCCAGCGTCACCTCGGGCAGGCCGATCTTGCTGCCGGGGGCGTCCAGTGCGACCCGGTGGTGGCAGGCCAGCGCGAGTTCGAGGCCGCCGCCGAGCGCGGCGCCGTTGATCGCGGCGACCACCGGGCGGCCCAGGGTCTCCAGGGTGCGCAGCGCACGCTTGATCCGCATCGAGTTGTCGAACACCCGCTCGGCGTCCTCGGGACGGGCGGCCGAGATCAGCCGCAGGTCGCCGCCGGCGAAGAAGGTCTTCTTGGCGGAGGTGACGACGACGCCGCGCAGGCCGTCAAGGGCCTTCAGCCGGGCGACGGTTGCCTCCAGCGCGTCGGTGAAGGCGGCGTTCATGGTGTTGGCGGACTGGTCCGGGTCGTCCAGTACCAGGGTGACCACGCCGGTCGCGTCCTGCTCCCAGCGGATGGGGGTGGTGGCAGTCATGAGTCCAGGTCTCCAGGAGTGACGGGTGGTCAGATGCGCTCGACGATGGTGGCGACGCCCATGCCGCCGCCCACGCACAGGGTGATCAGGCCGTAGCGCAGGTCGCGCCGCTCCAGCTCGTCGACGATGGTGCCGAGCAGCATCGCGCCGGTGGCGCCGAGCGGGTGGCCGAGCGCGATCGCGCCGCCGTTGACGTTCACCTGGTCGGGCCGGAAGCCGAGTTCGCGGATGAACCGGAGCGCGACGGCGGCGAACGCCTCGTTGATCTCGACCAGGTCGATGTCGGCGGCGGTCAGCCCGGCCTTGGCCAGCGCCTTGCGGGTGGCGGGGGCGGGACCGGTGAGCATGATGGTGGGCTCGGATCCTGAGACGGCGGCCGAGACGATCCGGGCCCGCGGGCGCAGCCCGTACCGCTCGCCGATCTCCCGGGAGCCGATCGCCACCAGGGCGGCACCGTCCACGATGCCGGAGGAGTTCCCCGCGTGGTGCACGTGGTCGATCCGTTCGACCCAGTGGTACTTCTGCAGCGCCACCGCGTCGAAGCCGCCCGCCTCGCCGATCCCGGCGAACGAGGGCTTGAGCCCGGCCAGCGTCTCGACCGTGGTGCCGGGGCGGATGAACTCGTCCCGGTCCAGCACCACCAGCCCGTTGCGGTCCTTGACCGGGACCACCGAGCGGTCGAACAGGCCGTCGGCCTGGGCCTTGGCGGCGCGGGCCTGGGACTCGGCGGCGAAGGCGTCCACGTCGGCGCGGGACAGGCCCTCGATGGTGGCGATCAGGTCGGCCCCGATGCCCTGCGGGACGAAGTGGGTGTCGTAGGAGGTCATCGGGTCGGCGAACCAGGCGCCGCCGTCGGAGCCCATCTTCACCCGGCTCATCGACTCCACGCCGCCGGCCAGGATCAGGTCCTCCCAGCCCGAACGGACCTTGGCGGCGGCCAGGTTGACCGCCTCCAGGCCGGAGGCGCAGAAGCGGTTCTCCTGCACCCCGGCCACGGTGTCCGGCAGCCCGGCCGCGATCGCGGCGATCCGGGCGATGTCGGAGCCCTGGTCGCCGATCGGGCTGACCACGCCGAGCACGATGTCGTCGATCGCGGCCGGATCCAACCCGGGGAGACGGGCCTGGAGTTCGTGGATCAGACCGACCACCAGGTCGATCGGCTTGGTGCCGTGCAGGCTGCCGTTGCTCTTGCCTCGGCCGCGTGGGGTGCGGATCGCCTCGTAGACGTACGCCTCGGTGGTCACGTGAGTGCCTCTCAGGTCAGCAGGGAGCGGCCGATGATCTCTTTCATGATCTCGGTGGTGCCGCCGTAGATGGTCTGGATCCGGCCGTCGGTGAATGCCTTGGCGACCGGGTACTCCGTCATGTAGCCGTAGCCGCCGTGCAGTTGCAGGCAGCGGTCGGCGGTGCGCTTCTGCAGTTCGGTGGCCCACCACTTGGCCATCGAGGCGTCCACGGGGGTGAGCGCGTAGCGGTTGTGCTCGGTGATGCAGCGGTCCACGAAGGTCCGGGTGACCGCGCACTCGGTGGCCAGCTCGGCGATCTCGAACCGGACGTGCTGGAGCTTGGCCAGCGGCTTCCCGAACGCGGTGCGCTGCTTGACGTACTCAGTGGTCAGCTCGACCAGGTGCTCAGCCCCGGCGATCGCCGAGACCGCGATCGCCAGCCGCTCCTGGGCCAGGTTGCGCATCAGGTACAGGAACGCCTGGTTCTCCTCGCCGAGCAGGTTGGCCTTCGGCACCCGGACGTCCTGGAAGAACAACTCGGCGGTGTCCTGGGCCTTCTGGCCGATCTTGTCCAGGTTCCGGCCGCGCTCGAAGCCCGGCATCCCGCGCTCCACCACCAGCAGGCTGAGGCCGTGCGCGCCGCCCTCGGCGGTGGTCTTCGCCACCACGATCACCAGGTCGGCCAGGATGCCGTTGGAGATGAAGGTCTTGGCGCCGTTCAGCAGGTAGTGGTCGCCCCGGTCCTCGGCCCGGGTGGTGATGCCCTGCAGGTCGGAGCCGGTGCCCGGCTCGGTCATCGCGATCGCGCTGACCAGCTCACCGGAGCAGAAGCCCGGCAGCCAGCGCCGCTTCTGCTCCTCGGTGGACAGCTGGGTCAGGTACGGGCCGATGATGTCGTTGTGCAGGCCGAGTGCCAGCCCGCTGGCCCCGGCCCGGGTGAACTCCTCGGCCAGCACGGCCGGGTAGCGGAAGTCGGCACTGCCTCCGCCGCCGTACTCCTCGGGGACGGCCAGGCCGAGCAGGCCCTGCCGGCCGGCCGCCTGCCAGGCCGAGCGGTCGACGATCCCGGCCTGCTCCCAGCGTTCGTGGTGCGGGAGCACCTCCTTGGCCAGGAAGGCGCGCACGGTCTCCCGGAACGCCTCGTGCTCCTCGGTGTAGATCTCACGCTGCACGGTGTCCTGCCTTCAGCTGGAGAGACTCTTGACGTCCCAGTCCCGGGCCACCTCGGCGGTGTGACCGCCGGGCTGCGCCGGGAGGCGGCGCAGCGCGCCGGGGGTGACGGAGAAGCGCGGGGCGGGTGCGGGCTGGGTGATCCCGCCGGCGGTGACGTACGTGCCGCGCGCCACCAGGTGTTCGTGCTCGGCCGCCTGACCGAGCGTCAGTACGGGGGCGGTGCAGGCGTCGGTGCCCTCGAAGACGGCGGCCCACTCGGCCTGGGTCCTGGTCGCGAACCGGGTGGCGATCAACGCCCGGAGTTCGGGCCAGCGGGCCTGCTCGTACTGGCCGGGGGCGTCCGGGCCGAGCTCCAGCAGCCGGGCGAACTCGGCGTAGAACTGCGGCTCCAGCGCGCCGACGGCCAGGTAGCCGCCGTCGGCCGCCTGGTAGACGGAGTAGCAGGGGGCGCCGCCGTCCAGCAGGTTGACGCCGCGTCCGTCCTGCCAGAGCCCGGCGGCCAGCAGGCCCCAGAGCATGGTGGTCAGGTGGGCCGCGCCGTCCACGATGGCGGCGTCCACCACCTGTCCGGTGCCGGTCCGTTCGGCGTGCCGGAGCGCGGCCAGCAGGCCGGTCACCAGGTAGAGCGAGCCGCCGGCGTAGTCGCCGAGCAGGTTGGCGGGGAAGGCGGGCGGGCCGTCGGCCGCCCCGGCCAGGCCGAGCACGCCGGCGGTGGCCGCGTAGCCGAGGTCGTGCCCGGCCCGCTGGGCGAGCGGGCCGCTCTGGCCCCAGCCGGTCATCCGGCCGTAGACCAGCGCGGGATTGCGGGCCAGGCAGGCGTCGGGGCCGATGCCGAGGCGTTCGGCCACACCCGGGCGGTAGCCCTCGATCAGCAGGTGGGCCCGCTCCGCCAGGTCGAGCACCCGGCCGGGCCCCTCGGGCGCCTTCAGGTCGACCAGCACCGAGCGCTTGTTGCGGTTGGTGACGTCGTACGCCGGGTCGACACCGAGCACCGCCGGGCCCGGCCGGTCCACCCGGACCACGTCGGCGCCGAGGTCGGCGAGCAGCATCGCGGCGAACGGCCCCGGTCCGATCCCGGCCAGCTCCACCACCCTGACCCCGGCCAGTGGCCCGGGACTGGTCATCTGTGCCACCGGCTGTCCTCCAAGTTTGACAGTGGGGCTGTCACAGTCGCGATGATAGACAAGTGACCAGCCGGTAACAAGGGCCCCGACAGCGCGTCGGGGACGGCCTTGCGATCGGCTCCGCGCAGGCGGATTCTGGGGCTGAACGATCGACCGGGAGAGGTGATCGGACATGCAGAACCACTGGATCGTCGACCTCGTCTTCGAGGAGGACGACAACCGCACCGCCTGCACCGCGACGCTCAGCGGCTTCAGCGCCCCGGGCGTCCGGGGAGTCGGCATCGCCCGCCGTAATCCGGGCGACTCCCCCGACTCCACCGTCGGCGAGGAACTGGCCGCCGCCCGCGCCTGCTCCAACCTGGCCCACGAGCTGATCCACCGGGCCGCCGCCGGAATCGAGGACCGCACCCGCACCACCGCCCACCTGATCTTCTGACCCACCGTCAGCCGACCCGACCGCCGGGCCCGGGTGGCCACGGGGGCCCGGTGGTAAAATTTCATAGCTCGGGATGATTCGTCCGGAAGGTCGCGATCATGACGTCATTGCGCGTGGATCCCCATCGCAGCACCATGTCGGCGGTGGTCGCGGGCGTGCTGTCCGCCGGGTTACTGGTGACCGGACAACTGCTCCTGTGGCGGACGCCGGAGTACGACGGAGCGAATGCGGTGCCGCAGCTCACCCGCTTCTACCTCAACCACGGCAACCAGAACCTCGCCGAGGTGTCGGCCCTGATGCACCTCGGTTCGGCCCTGCTGTTCGCCTGGTTCCTGGTGGCGCTGATCCGGACCGTGCGCGGGGCGGAACGGCGGGCCGGCCGGGTCGGCAACCTGTCGACCCTGATGCTGCTGGGCGGCACGGTCTTCATGGTGTTCATCATGCTGGCCGGCACCACCGGGAACCTGTTCGGCATCACCGCCGACAACGCGGACGGCTTCCCGGTCGAGCCCCGCACCGCGGTGATCGCCATCCTGCTGCTGGACATGTCCTACGCCGCCGCGATCGCGGCGATGGTGGGCGTGTCGATCCTGCTGTTCGCCCTCTGGCGCGCGGTGCAGACCGTCCACGCGCTGCCCGCCTGGCTCGGCTGGTTCGCGTTCGTGCTGGCCGTCCTCTGCCTGGCCGGCCCGTTCGGCGCCTGGGTCACCCCGCTGATCTTCGCGCTCTGGATGCTCGCGGCCTGCGTCGCGCTGCTGATGACCACCGAAGCCGCGTCGGAGCAGCCGGGCCCGGCGGCCTGACCCTCCCGCACCGACGCCCCCTCGACTGCGGGGTCCGGACCACCGGGCCCCGCAGTCGGCTGCGCGGACCTGCCTGTTCCCGGCCGGACATAGATCATCCCTATGAGGCCATAACCGCGGAAAGGGTAGCCTAACCAGAAGCCGCCAGCCACCCTGGCGGATAACCGCCGCCCAGCCGAAGGACGCACCGCATGCCTCGCCCCATCCGAGTGGCCATAGTCGGAGCCGGCCCCGCCGGCATCTACGCCGCCGACGCGCTGCTGAAGTCCGAGGTCGCCACCGAACCCGGGGTCTCGATCGACCTGTTCGAGCGGATGCCTGCCCCCTTCGGTCTGATCCGCTACGGCGTCGCCCCCGACCACCCCCGGATCAAGGGCATCGTGTCCGCGCTGAACCAGGTGCTCGACAAGCCGCAGATCCGCCTGTTCGGCAACGTCGACTACGGCACCGACCTCACCCTGGACGACCTGCACCGGTTCTACGACGCCGTGGTCTTCTCCACCGGCGCCGACGCCGACCGCGCGCTGGACATCCCCGGCATCGGTCTGGACGGCTCCTACGGCGCGGCCGACTTCGTCTCCTGGTACGACGGCCACCCGGACGTCCCGCGGACCTGGCCGCTGGAGGCCGAGAAGGTCGCCGTGCTCGGCGTCGGCAACGTCGCGCTGGACGTGGCCCGGATCCTGGCCAAGACCGCCGACGAGCTGCTGCCCACCGAGATCCCGCCGAACGTCCACGCCGGTCTGGCCGCCAACAAGGCCGTGGAGATCCACGTCTTCGGCCGCCGCGGCCCGGCCCAGGCGAAGTTCAGCCCGATGGAGCTGCGCGAGCTCGACCACTCGCCCACCATCGAGGTGATCGTCAACCCCGAGGACATCGACTACGACGACGGCAGCATCGCCACCCGCCGGGGCAACAAGCAGGCCGACATGGTCGCCTCCACCCTGGAGAACTGGGCGATCCGCGACGTCGGCGACCGCCCGCACAAGCTCTTCCTGCACTTCTTCGAGTCCCCGGTCGAGGTGCTCGGCGCGGACGGCAAGGTGGTCGGCCTGCGCACCGAGCGCACCGAGCTGGACGGCACCGGCAACGTCAAGGGCACCGGCACGTACCAGGACTGGGACGTCCAGTCGGTCTACCGCGCGGTCGGCTACCTCTCCCAGGAGCTGGCCAAGCTGCCCTTCGACACCCTCTCCGGCACCGTCCCGCACCAGGCGGGCCGGGTGATCGAGGGCGGGCAGCACCTGCCGTCCACCTACGTCACCGGCTGGATCAAGCGCGGCCCGGTCGGCCTGATCGGCCACACCAAGGGCGACGCCAACGAGACCGTGGCCTGCCTGATCGAGGATTTCCGGGCCGGCGCGCTGCGCTCCCCGGAGGCCCCGGAGCAGGACGCGATCGTCGCGCACCTGACCGCGAACGGCGTCGGCTACACCACCTGGGACGGCTGGAAGCTGCTGGACGCGTACGAGCGGGCGCTCGGCGAGCCGCAGGACCGCGAGCGGGTCAAGGTCGTGGAGCGGGCCGAGATGCTCCGCGCCAGCGGGGTGACCCTCCCTCAGGAGTAGCACGGCTTCCCCCGCCAGGGGGAGCCGGTTCGTGACCACGGTGGACGTGCGGCAGGGGCGCCGGGCGAGAGGGTCGGGGCATGGACCTCACCTCTGCCGGCGCCCTCCGCCGTGGCCTGTGCGCGGCCACCGTCGCGGCGACCCTCCCCTACCTGACCGTCAAACTGCTCTGGCTGTGCGGCAGTACGGTCGGCTTCACCGACCGGGCCGACCTCCCGGTCGGCGACGACGCGCTCTGGCTGGCCAACCTGATCACCTTCGGGATGGACGCCGTCGCCCTGCTGCTCGCGCTCGCCTTCGTCCGCCCCTGGGGCCGGCGGGTGCCGGTCGGCCTGCTGGTCTTCCCGATGTGGGTGGCCACCGGGCTGCTCGGCACCCTGGTGGTCGAGCTGCCGCTGATCTTCGGCGCGCAGCTGGTGCTCGGCGGCGAACCCCCGGCCACCGCGCAGGGGTGGCTGCAGCCCTGGGTGTTCGTCCTGGTCTACGGCGGCTTCGTGCTCCAGGGGCTGACCCTGATCACCGGATTCGTGCTGCACGCCCGGGAGCGTTGGGCCGCGCTGCTCGGCGGCCGGATCGGCGACCTGCCGCGCACCGCCACGCTCCGGCTCCAGCAGGTGCTGAGCTGCGTGGCCGCCGGGCTCGCCCTGCCGGTCGCGGCCGCCAAGCTGTACTGGGCGCTGGGCGGGGACCGCGGCCTGCCGCTCTCCTTCCAGGACGGGCCGCAGCGGCCGACCCGGATCATCGCGGGCGTCACCGCCGTACTGCTGCTCGCGGCCGGCGCGGCCTTCCTCCGGCTGGCCTTCCGGCTCGGCCCGGACCGTCCGCTCCGGCCCACCCTGGTCACCGCCTGGCTGGCGGCCGGTGCGGTGTTCGCCTGGGGCTCCTGGATGCTGTTCGCGGACGGCCTGCGGACCGAGGTGCCGAGCGCGGCCGACGCCGTCCCGCCGGTCACCTCGCTGGTGGGCATCGGACAGGCCGGGGCGGGTCTGCTGCTGCTGGTGGTCGGCGCGGTCGCCCTGCTCGAACACGCCTCCGCCCGGGCTGACGTAGAGTCAGCCGGATGAGTGCACTGATCGGGCGCAGCGCGGCCCTGCGCTGGGTGCATCTGGTGCTCGGCGGCGCGCTGTTGATGCCGTACTGGATGCTCTCGCTGGTCCTGCTCATCTCCCGGTTCGGCGACCAGGACCCCGGGCGGACGGTGCTGCTGCAGTTCCTCGCGCTGGCCCTGGCACTGCCGATGGCCGCGGTCACCGCGCTGGTCCCGCTGGTCCGGGTGCTGGAGAGCACCGCCGCCCGGGCGCTCGGGCTGGGCGGGGCAGCGGAGTTGGCGACCACCGCGTCGCAGTCCTGGGCGGCCCGGCGGCGCACGGCGGCCTGGTACGTCCAGCACCTGCTGCTCGGCGGGATCGTCTCCGGGCTGTCGCTGGCGGTGCCGCCCGCCGTGGTCGTCCTGCTGGCCTTTCCGCACCACGCCGCGATCCCGATCTGGTTCGGCGAGACCGATGTGCCGCTGCCGCTGCTCGCGCTCGGCCTGGCCGCACTCCCCGTGCTCGCCAACGCGGCCGCCGGGGCCTGGCTGGCCAGGACCGCCCCGGCGCTGCTCGGCCCGACGCCCGACGAGAAGCTCGCCGTCGCCGAACGGCGGGCCCTGGAACTGGCCCAACGCAACCTGCTGGCACGGGAGTTGCACGACTCGGTCGGGCACGCGTTGAGCGCGGTCGGCATCCAGGCGGCCGCGGCCGGACGGGTGCTGGCGAGCAGTCCGGAGTTCGTCGCGGAGGCGCTGCGGGCGATCGAGGAGACCGCGCGGGCCGCCGTCGCCGAACTGGACACCGTGCTCGGCCTGCTCCGCGAGGACCAGGTCGCCGATCCGGCCGCCGGTCCGACCCTGGCGGAACTGAGCTCCCTGCTCCGCCAGTTGGAGCTGGCCGGGGTGCCGGTCGAGACCCGGGCCGGGCCGGGGCTGGCCGCCCTGCCCGGCGAGGTGTCCCGGGCCGCGTACCGGATCGTCCAGGAGGGCCTGACCAACGTGCTCCGGCACGCCGGGCAGGTACCCGCCGCGCTTCGGATCGAACTGGCCGACGGAGTACTGGAGTTGGAGTTGAGCAACCCGGTCGGCGCGGAGCGGCCGAGCCGCCCCGGTGGCGGCCGGGGGTTGCCCGGGATGGCCGAGCGGGCCGCCGTGCTGAGCGGCGAGTGCGCCGCCGGACAGACCGGGGACGGCCGGTGGCGACTGGCCGCCCGGCTGCCGATCGAGGGGGAGACGTCATGATCCGGGTGGTGGTGGCCGACGACGAGCGGCTGGTCCGGCTGGGCCTGCGGGCCATCCTGGACGCCGAGGCCGACCTGACCGTGGTGGGTGAGGCGGCGAGCGGCGCCGAGGTGGTGTCGCTGGTGCGCGAGCTGCGGCCGGACGTGGTGCTGATGGACGTCCGGATGCCGGGGATCGACGGCATCCGGGCCACCGAACAGCTGATGACCACCCTCGACCCGGCGCCCCGGGTGCTGGTGGTGACCACCTTCGAGAACGACGACCACGTCTACGGGGCGCTGCGCGCCGGGGCGGCCGGCTTCCTGCTCAAGCGGGCCAGGGCGGAGGAGATGGTGCAGGCGGTCCGGCTGGTCGCGCACGGCGACTCACTGCTCTTCCCGAACGCCATCCGCCAGTTGGCGGCCGGCCGGCGGGCACCCGCCGCCGGCCCCGCGCCGACCGACCGGCTCACCGAACGGGAGGGCCAGGTGCTCCGGCTGATGACCGCCGGCCTCACCAACGGCGAGATCGCCGAACGGCTGGTGGTCAGCCCCGAGACCGTGAAGACGCACGTCGGCAGCGTGCTGGCCAAGCTCGGCGCCCGCGACCGCACCCAGGCGGTGATCACCGCGTACGAGTCCGGCTTCGTCCGGCCGGGCTGACCGGACCGACCCCCGGGCTCTTCTTCCGCACCCGGCTACCCGCGGGTAGAGTGCGGCGACCGGGCCCCTGGGGGGCGAACCGTACGACAAGAACTGGTGAACGCATGTCGGTCTGGACCCGCCCGGCGCTCTGGTTGCGCCTGGCCGTGGTGGTGTCGGCGGGGCTGGGGCTGATCCTCGGCACCGGCTCCCTGGTGTACTTCACCGTGGACAGCAACGTCATCGTGCTCGGCTACTTCATCGGTGCCGTGTACTGGATGGTCAAGCGGGGCACCGTGGACGCCCCCGCGCCCCGGCTGCGCGGCGCCGCGACGCTGTACATCACCATCACCGGGCTGGTCGCGCACATCCTGCTGAACAAGGGCGTCAACCCGCTGCCCGGCCTGGTCGACGGCGCCGACCTGCGGCAGGAGTGGTCGAGTTTCTTCCTGCACTACGTCACGCCCGTGCTGGTGCTGACCGACTGGCTCTGCCTCAAGCCGCGGAACGTCTCGCGCTGGAAGGACCTGCCGCTCTGGCTGGCCTTCCCGCTCGGCTACGCGGCCGTCACGCTGATCCGGGCCGCGGCTTTCCCGGACTTTCCGAACAAGTACCCGTACTTCTTCCTCGACCCGTCCGAGAAGGGCTACGGCTGGGTGTCGCTCCAGGTGGTCCAGCTGACCTTCGAGTTCGTCGCGCTGGCCGCGCTGGTGGTCGGCCTCGACCGGCTCGGCACACTGGTCGCGCGCAGGCTCCGGCCGGTCGAGGCGTAGCGCCGGGATCAGACGCCCCAGGCGGCGCGCAGCCGCGCGAACTCCTGGTGGAACGCCGGGAAGGTCTTCCGCACGCAGCCCGGGTCGTCGAAGGTGGTGCCCGGCGTACGCAGGCCCGCGACCGCGAAGGACATCACGATCCGGTGGTCCCCGTGGGTGGCGATCTCCGCCGCCCGCGGGGTGCCGGGCCGGATCTCGATCCAGTCCCGGCCGGTCTCGACCGCGATCCCCTGACGGCGCAGGTTCTCCGCACACGCCTCCAGGCGGTCGCACTCCTTGACCCGGGTGTTGTAGACGTCCTCGATCCGCACCGGACCGTCGGCGAACGGGGCGATCGCGGCGAGCGTGGGCATGGTGTCGGAGATGTCCCGCATGGTGACCGTCAGCCCGCGCAGCCGGCCGCCCTCGGCGCCGGTGACGGTGACCGCGTCCGCGCCGATCCGCACCGTCGCGCCCATCCGCTCCAGCACGTCGACGAACCGCAGGTCGCCCTGGAGCGCGTCCCGCCCGAGGCCGGGGACGGTCACCTCACGGCCCGTCAGCGCGGCCGCCGCGAACACGTAGCTCGCCGTCGAGGCGTCCGGCTCGACCGGGTAGTCCACCGCCGTGTAGCCACCCGGCGGCACCACGAAGACCTTGCCCTCGCGCCGCACCTGCACGCCGAAGCTGCGCATCATCGCCAGCGTGATCTCGACGTACGGCGCCGAGACCAGGTCGGTGACGGTGATCCGCAGGCCCTCCTCGGTCAGCGGGCCGAGCAGCAGCAGCGCCGTCAGGTACTGCGAGGACAGCCCGGCGTCGAGGGTCAGCTCGCCGCCCCGGACACCCTTCGCGCGGATCCGCAGCGGATGGTGGCCCTCCTGCTCCTCGTGCACCAGCTCGACCCCGAGCTCCCGCAGCGCCTCGGTCAGCGGGCCGAGCGGCCGCCGCCGCATCTGCGCCGAGGCGTCGAACCGGAACTCCCCGTACCCGGCCGCCGCCAGCGCCGGCAGGAACCGCGACGTGGTCGCCCCGTCCCGGCAGTACACCTCGGCGTCGTTGGCCGGCCCCTGCGGCCGCCCCTCGATCACCCAGTCCGCCCCTTCGGCCGTCACCCGGTACCCGAGCCCGGCCAGCCCTTCGGCGAACCCCTCGGTGTCGTCCGAGTGCAGAGGCCGCACCAGCCTGGTGGTCCCCTCCGCCGCAGCCGCCAGGAACAGCGCACGCGCCGTCACCGACTTCGATCCGGGTATCTCGACAACCGTCACAACATCCTCCACGGCGGGCTCATCTCGGGCCGCCCCATCCTCCCCCGCCGCACCCCGACCACCGGGGGCCGTCCCACGACTCGGACCGCAGTCCGTCAGCTCGGGCCCGGGGCGGCCGTCGGCGGTGGCAGCCGAAAGCCGCCCCGATGGTCGGACGCACCGTCAGTTCGATGGCGACCGTACCGTGCACGGTCTTCGACCGTCCGGAATCCCTTTCCTTGCGCATCGTGGTCGAATATTTTCAGTTCGCCATATGTTCGGTAGATCTGCCAAATGGATATCCCGGATTGCCCTAGGGTCGGCCCGGGCAGGCCAGGCACTGTGCCGGCCGCCCGCCGAACAAGGTGGGGAATCCATGCTGAGATGCCTGTTCTCACCCCGAATCAACCTCCTCCTGCGCACCACCGCGGCCGCCTCCCTGACGGCCGCGCTGCTGGTGGGTGTGGGCGCGCCGATGTCCGGTGCGGCCACTGCCGACACGTCACCGTCCGCCCTGGTGAAGTCCGTTCAGAACGTGACCCACCCGGGCGCCGCGGCGGCCGAGCACGGTGACACCGTGAACTGGGCCGTCGGCTACCGCAACGCGGCCGACTCCCCGGCCGCCGCGCCCGCCACCCTCACCGACCTGATCACCGGTGCGGGCACCGCCCAGACCTACCTGCCGGGGTCGCTGCGCACGCCGCCCGGCTGGACGCCCTCCTGGTCCACCGACGGGACCACCTTCACGCCGACCGACCCGGGCACCGCGACCACCGCCGTCCGCGCCGAGACCCCGAACGCCCGCCCCGGCGGCACCGAGCTCTCGGCGCCGCTGCTCGCACCGGTGCGGCCCACCAGCCAGTCCACCGGCGGCGACGGCTTCACGCCGATCCTGCACCGGACGGCGCTGGGCGAGGTGCAGTCCTGGAACATCTACCACCACGCGGCGGCCGCCGCCCGCCAGGTGGTCTGCAGCGACCTCGGCACCGGCCTGCCGTGCAGCGGCGGGCCCTGGCCCCGGCCGCTCAACAGCACACCGGGACCGCTCGGTTCGGGCAACACCGGGGACATCGCCAGCACGCTGGCGCCCCAGTACGTCGAGGACCCGCAGCGGCCTGGCACGGTCTACTACCCCGGCGTCTCGGGCGGCTCCGTCGGCGTCGGCTGCCTGGATCTGGACGCCAAGGCGAACTGCGGGTTCTTCGCCCTGGCCCCGGTGGCCGGATCGGCGTCCGCCGCGAACGGGCTGGCCGGGCTGGTGACCACCGCGGGCAACCTGTACGGCGTGGCCGGCACCGGGCAGGTGCTCTGTCTGACCGTCAGCACCCGCACCCCCTGCGCCGGGCAGCCGTATGCCGCGATCGTCCCGCCCAACCATGACCTCCCCAGCACGCCCGGCGCGCAGTACATGGGCGCCACCACCGTCGCCGACGGCAAGGTGTTCGCCTCCTCGGCGCCGATGACCAGCGGCTCCACCGCCGCGCTGCCGCCCGCCCTGGGCTGCTTCGACCCGGCGACCCGGCTCGCCTGCACCGGCTGGGAGACGCCGCTCCAGGCCGCTCCCACCGCCGCCTACTACACCTACGGCGCCTACACCTCCTACGACACCGCCGGCCACGCCAACGGCGTCTGCACCACCTCCTCCGGCGGCGCGACCCTGACCACGGGCTGCTTCACCCTGGCCGGCGCCCCGTTGAGCCCGCCGAGCAGCCTGGGCGGGCTGAACGGCGGCGTGCTGACCTTCAACCCCGAGGTCGTCACCGCCAACGGCGAGACCCGCAGCTACTTCCCGCTGTGGAGCGGCGGCATCCCGGGCGGCACGATCTGCCACGACTGGACGCACGCCGCGCCGTGCGCCGGATTCCCGCAGCCCGCGCTGCACCCGGGGGTCAACAACGGTGTCACCCGCGACTACGGCTACAGCTACGACGCCACCACCCGGTGCCTGATCGGCCTCGGTGACGCGGGCGTGCTGTTCTCGATGGACCCGGCCACCGGCACCTCGCCCTGCGTGCACAGCGGGGCCACCGTGACGCTCCGTCCGTCGGCCTTCTACTGCGACGGCGGCACCGGCCACGTCCAGGCGTACACCCGGGCCGAGTTGCTGGACATCGACCTCTCGCACGTCGACCTGGCCGCCTCCCGGGTCAGCGTCACCGATCCCGACGGGACGGTGCTCGCCGCCCCGCCGCTGACCTCGGCCGGGACGGTCGACCTCAGCGGGATCAGCGCCACCGCGCACCCGGCCGTCACCGTCTCGGTGCAGCTGGTCCTCACCTCCACCGACGACTTCGGCGGCGGCAAGCACCCGACCCTGACGGTGGAGTACCAGGGTGACGCCCCGCAGCTGTGCTTCCGCACCGTCGCCACCGCCGACTGCGCCACCACCCAGCTGACCAACACCGCCACCGGCGTGGACGTCACCGGGCAGTTCAGCTCCAACACCGTCACGCTGGCCGTCGCCCCCGGGGACGGGTGCCGGCCCAAGATCTCGGTGGTCAAGGAAATCTGCGCCTCCGACCACCCGCACGACTGCGGCCCGGGCGGGCCCGGGCCCTGGGCCAAGACCAGCCCGGTCGGCCTGCTGCGCCTGCTGGGCACCGCGTACTGGCGGATCACCGTCACCAACTCCGGCCAGGTGGCCGCCTCGGGCGTCCAGATCAACGACGCCGTCACCCCCGCCTGCCGGAGCGCGGCCGGCACCTTCGACCTGGCGCCCGGCGCGAGCCGACAGGTGCACTGCAACTCGTTCCTGCTGGCGCTGCCGCTGAAGAACACCGCCTCGGCGTCCTTCGTCCCGGCCGGCTCGCCCCCGGGCACCACGCCCGGCACCAGCGCGCCGTCCTCGGCGGTGGCCTGCTCGCTGCTGTGCATCCTGGCCGGGCCCGACCAGGACTGACCGCCCGTCAGCCGATCGAGGGCGGCCCGGAACACTCCCGGGCCGCCCTCCCCGGTGCGGACTACACGCCCAGCACCGAGCCACCGGTCGCGTCCAGCGTCTGGCCGGTGACCCAGCGGGCGTCCTCGGAGGCCACGAAGGCGACCACGCCGGCTATGTCCGCCGCCTGGCCAACCCGGCCGAAGACGGAGTAGGAGGCCGCCTGGGCGTGTGCGTCGGGGTCGGCCAGCCAGGGGTTGATGTCGGTGGCGACGATCCCCGGGCTGACCGAGTTCACCGTGATCCCACGCGGCCCGAGGTCCTGGGCCAGGGTCAGCGTCAGGACGTCGAGCGCGCCCTTGGTCATCGAGTAGGCGGTGATGCCGGGGAAGGCGATCCGGGTGGCGCCGGAGGAGATGTTGACGATCCGGCCGCCGTCCCGCAGGCGGTCGAGGCCGTGGCGGATGACGAAGAACGGCGCCTTGACGTTGACCGCGAAGACCCGGTCGTAGTCCGCCTCGGTCACCTCGTGGATGCGCCCGAGGGCGTTGACACCGGCGTTGTTGACCAGGATGTCCAGCCCGGTCGCGCCCTCGGTGTGCTCGGCCAGCCCGGCGTCGAACGCCGCCCAGAGCGCCTCCGCGTCACCGGGCACGCCCAGCTCGGCACCGATCGCGAACGCGCTGCCGCCCCCGGCCCTGATCTCCTTGACGACCTGCTCGGCGGCCTCCCGGTTGGTGCCGTAGTGCACCGCGACCCGCGCACCCTCGCGGGCCAGCCGCTCGGCCACGCCCCGACCGATGCCCCGGCTGCCGCCCGTGACCAGTGCCGTCCTACCTGCAAGCGAACCCATGGCTGCGCCCTCGTTCCCCTCGTGGTCAGTTCTGTAGCGATCACTACGGAACGAGACCGTAGCACTTTTCTGTAGTGCCCGATATAGAATTCCGGCATGGCCACCGATCGGACCGCCGAATCACCCGGACAGCCCAGCGACCTGCCCGCCGACCACGCCGCGCCCGCGCGCGGCCGGCCCCGCTCGTTCGACCGCGAGGCCGCCCTGGCGCGGGCCGTCGACCTGTTCTGGGAGCGCGGCTACGAAGCCACCTCGGTCGCCGACCTGACGGCCGCCATGGGCATCCGCCCGCCCAGCCTCTACGCGGCCTTCGGCGACAAGCGCTCGCTGTTCGAGGAGGCGGTGGCCAGCTACGCGCAGAAGTACGGCACCACCCTGCCGCGCGCACTGGACGAGGGGCCGACCGTCCGGGCGGGCATCGCACGGATGCTGCGCACCGCGGCGGCCGAGTACACCGACCCGGCCCACCCCTGGGGCTGCCTGGTGACCAGCTCGACGGTCAACTGCACGGCGCCCGAGCTGGAGCAGGCCATGCGCGAGGTCCGCAACGCCAACGTCCGGACCCTGGAGTCCCGGATCCGGGCCGATGTCGCGGCCGGGCACGAGCCGCCCGGCACCGACGCCGCCGCCCTGGCCGTCTTCGTCGGCACGGTCCTGCAGGGCATGTCCCAGCGGGCCCGCGACGGCGCGACCCGGGCCGAGCTGGAGCAGGTCGCCGAGTTCGCCATGCGGGCCTGGCCCTAACGGGCGGCGCCGGTCCGGGCGTAGCGCCCCGGGGTGACGCCCCAGGTCCGCTTGAAGTGCCGGGTGAAGTGCGACTGGTCGTAGAAGCCGACGGCCACCGCCACCTCGCCGGGCGGCTGCCCGTCCAGCAGCAGCCGCCGGGCCAGGTCCACCCGACGCGACGTCAGGTACCGGTGCGGCGCGATGCCGTACGCGGCGGTGAACGCCCGGACCAGATGGGCGGGGTGGGCGTGCAGCAGGCGTCCGGCCTGGTCCAGCGTGGTGGCCTCGCGGAGCCGGGCGTCGAGCAGGTCCCGCAGGTCCTGGGCCACCCCGCGCGGGGGCTCGCCGGCCGGCACCAGCCGGGGCCGCAGGTGCGTCCGCAGGCGTTCGCCGATCAGCGCGAGCCGGCTCTCCGCCTCCAGCTCGTCCCCGGGGCGGGCCAGCGCCGTGTGCAACTGCCCGATCCGGGCGCGCAGTACGGGGTCGGTGAGGTCCGGACCGTCGACGGCCGGGCCGATGAAGCTGGCGTCCAGCTGGGTGGTGTCCAGGTAGAGCACCCGCTTGCGGAAGCCGTCGGCGGTGGCCGGTGAGCCGTTGTGCGGGACGAGCGGCGGCAACAGGCTGACGGTGTCGCCCGGGGTGCCGCGCCGGTGACGGTCCAGGTCGTAGGAGACCGCGCCGTCGTCGACGATCAGCAGGGTCCAGCTGTCGTGGACGTGCATCGGGTACCTGTGCCCGGTGAAGCGGGCGTGCAGCACCTCGGTGACACCCGGGACCGCCGGGCGCCAAGCGGTGATGTCCTGGCGGGGCGTCATGCAAAGAACGTACAAGACGGCGCCGCCGCCGACCCCGCAGTCTCGACCCATGAGCACCGACCACGAGACCGCCCCCGCCCCCGTCCGCTTCGACACCAAGATCGCCGTACTGCTGCGCACCGACCTCGAGCCCTGGCAGCGGCTGAACGTGACCGCCTTCCTGGTCAGCGGCCTCGGCGCGGCGGCTCCCGAGCTGATCGGCGAGCCGTACGCGGACGCCGACGGGGTCGGGTACCTGCCGATGTTCCGTCAGCCGGTGCTGGTCTTCGAGGGGTCGAAGGAGCTGCTGACCGCCGCGCACGGCCGCGCGCTGTCCCGCGAGGTGCCGGCGGCCGTGTTCACCTCGGACCTGTTCGGCACCGGCAACGACCGCGACAACCGGGCGGCCGTCCGGGCCGTGGGCACCCACCAGCTCGACCTGGTCGGGCTGGCCGTGCACGGGCCGCGGAACGCCGTGGACAAGATCCTCAAGGGCGCGCGGATGCACCCCTGACCCACGGCGGCCCTACCCTGAGCGGCATGGACGAGCGTGACGGTGTGGAGATCGTGGCCTTCCCGGACGGGGCCGCGTTCGAGCGGTGGCTGGCCGAGCACCACGGGCGGCAGGAGGGGGTGTGGGTCAAGGTCGGCAAGAAGAACTCGGGCATCCCGAGCGTCACCGAGGACGAGTTGGTCGACCACGGCCTCTGCTTCGGGTGGATCTCGGGCCAGCGCCGCTCCCTCGACCAGGAGTACTACCTGCAGCGGTACGTGCCCCGCCGCCCCCGGAGCCTCTGGTCCCAGGTCAACGTGGAGAAGGTGGCCGAACTCACCGCCGCCGGCCGGATGCGCGAGCCCGGCCTCGCGGAGGTCCGCCGGGCCCAGGCCGACGGACGGTGGGCCGCCGCGTACGCCTCGCAGCGGAACGCCACGGTGCCGGCCGACCTGGCCGAGGCGCTGGCCGCCGATCCGGCCGCGGCCCGGGCCTTCGAGGCCCTCAACCAGTCCGGGCGCTACCAACTGCTGCTGCCCCTGTTGCAGGCCCTCACCCCCGAGACCCGGCAGGCCCGCCTGGACCGGGCGGTGAAGTCGCTCTCCGGGCAGGTCGACTGACCGGCCGTCGGACCATCCGACGGCCGGTCAGGGGCGGAGCTGGAACGCGGCCGTCAGGGTGTAGCCGACCAGGGCGCCGAAGAAGGCGACGGCGGTCACGTGCCGGGCGGTGAACGGCAGTCCGGCCAGGGCCGGGTAGAGCAGGACGGCGACCGCGGCGCAGCCGTCCGCCGCGTAGAGGCCCAGCGGCGGCAGGATGTTGGTGGTGCGGGCGGCCCAGCCGGTGGCCACCAGGAAGCCGGTGAGCAGCACGAAGCCGGACAGCAGGCCGGAGCCGATGGTCAGCAGGACCGAGTGCGGCTCGGGCACCGGCTCACCCTCGGGGAGGGCGGGGCGCAGCCGGTGGGCGACGGCGAGGCCGGTCACCGCGATCAGCAGGGCGGCGAGGGCGCCGAGCAGGGCGAGCAGGTTCACGTGCGGCTCCCGGGGCGGTGGATGGGGTGGAGCAGGGCCGCCAGCGCGGCCGGGACGAGGACCACCAGCAGCAGCACGACCGACCAGACCACCGGGTCGATCCCGGGCGCGGTGGCACCGGGCGGCACGACGGGCGGCGGGGCGGCGAGCGCGCTGAAGGTCACCGGTGGCGGTGGCGGCACCGACGGCGGTGGGGGCACCACGACCTGAGGGGTCGTCGACTCGGCCGCCACCGCGGGCACCACGGCCGGTGGCTTGGGCCGGGCCGCCTTCGGGGCCGGCGTGCGGGGCGCCGCGTGCACCACGGCGACACTGCTCGCGGGCGCGGCGGGCACGACCGGCACGGCGGGCGTCGGGCTGGGCACCGCGACCGTGGGCGAGGGCGACGGTGAAGCCGAGGGCGACGGCGGTGCGGTGGACGCCGTCGGCGTCGGGGTGGCCGACTCCGACGGGCACGCCGGTGGCGGTGGCGGCGGAGGGCAGCGGGGAACGTCATCCATCCGGCCGATTGTGCGGCCCCACCCTGTTCATCCCACCCCGGACGACTGCGGCGCTACCCGGACGGGTGACGCCACGTCAGTTCCCACGCGCCCCGGGCGCACCCCGGGTCGCCCGGGCGGTGGCAGCTCCGGCCACCGCAGGAGGTTCCCCTTTCCCCGTGCACGGGTCTGTTCCGACCACCCGATCACTTTGTAGCATTCGATCGCCAGTTGATCTAACGGTCTCGATCGATCTCATCGTCGCTCAGGGAGTCACCCCACCCATGCTCCTGCCCCGAATCGCACTCGCCCTCCTGGCGGTCACCGCCGCGGCCCTCCCGGCCCCGGCATCCGCCGCCACCCCCGTCACCAGCTATCTGGACTGCTCCGCGGCGACCAACGGAACCGGTACCGCCGCCAGCCCCTGGAACACTCCGGCCGCCGCCAACGCCCATGTCTTCGGCCCCGGCGACCAGTTGCTGCTCAAGCGCGGCGCCGACTGCCTCGGCACCCTCCGGCCGCAGGGTTCCGGCGCCCCCGGTGCGCCGATCACGCTGGCCGGCTACGGCCCCGGCACCGCCCGCCCGGTGGTGCACGGCGACCCGGCCTCGGCCGAGCAGGCCGCCGTGCACCTCCACAACGTCGAGTACTGGGAGCTGCGCGAACTGGAGATCAGCTTCCCCGATCCCGCCGCCACCAAGCGCGAGCGCAACGGCCTGCTGGTCGAGGTCGCCGACCTGCCCGACGGGGTCGGCTCGCACTACCTGGTCGACGACGTCTACGTGCACGACGTCAACGGCGACGCCACCAAGTGGTCCAACGGCATCCAGTTCCGGGTCTCCGGCACCACCACCCCCACCAACTTCGACGACGTCGTGGTGCAGAACTCCCGGATCACCCGGGTCGACCGCGAGGGCCTGACCAACCGCTCCACCTGGATGTGCCGCCCGAGCTACGGCAGCGGGGACGGCTGCGGCTCCACGGTCAACTGGCGCCCGAGCACCCGGCTGGTGTTCCGGGGCAACACCGTCAGCGACACCGGCGGCGACGGCATCGTGGTCCGCGCCGCCGACCACGCGCTGGTCGAGCACAACACCGCGTACGACATCGCGATGCGCCCGATGGGCTCCAACGCCGGTGTCTGGACCATCAACTCGGACCACACCACCGTCCAGTACAACGAGGTGCACCACGTCCGCCGGCTGTCCGACAACAACGACGGGATGGCCTTCGACTCCGACTACGGCAACACCGGCGCGGTGTTCCAGTACAACTACAGCCACGACAACGAGGGCGGCTTCATGCTGTTCTGCGGAGCCTGCGGCGCGGGCTCCAGCAGCACCGGGACGGTGGTCAGGTACAACCTGAGCCGGGCCGACAGGAGCCGCTGGCTGTTCGCGGTCGGCGAGAAGAACGCCCAGATGTACAACAACACCGTGTACCTGCCCACCGGTTCGACCACCGCGATCATCCAGGACGGCTCCGGCACCACCGCCACCCGGCTGTCCGGCAACCTCTTCCACAACCTCGGCACCGGCGGCTACACGGGCTTCGGCTCCAGCACCTACCAGCCCGCCGACTTCGGCTGGACCGCCAACACCTTCTTCGGCAACCACCCGGCCAACGAGCCGGCCGACCCGGAGAAGCTGACCGCTGACCCGGGCTTCACCAACCCCGGCGGCAGCGCCGCCGAGGACTACCGGATCGGCGCCAACTCCCCCGCCCGCTCCTCCGGTTCGGTGATCGCGGGCAACGGCGGCCGGGACTGGTTCGGCGCCGCCGTACCCGCCGTCTGCCGACCCGACCGGGGCTTCCAGCAGGCCGCCGCCTTCGACGACGCCGCCTGCGCCCCGGCCAACGCCGTCCGCAACCCCGGCTTCGAGACCGGCGCCCTCGCGCCCTGGACCTTCTACGGCGGCGTCACCGTCGACGCCACCGGCGCCCACTCCGGCACCCGCGCCGCCAAGGTCGGCCCGGCCCAGGCCGCCGCCGAGCAGGTGATCACCCTCGCCCCGAACACCACCTACCGGCTCTCCGGCTGGGGCCGGGTCTCCGCCACCGGCACCGAGCTCTCGCTCGGCGTGAAGCAGTACGACACGCTCGGCTCCACCACCCGGGCCGCCTTCACCACCACCGGCTGGACCGAGGGTGCCACCACCTTCACCACCGGACCGAACGCCACCGGCGCCAAGGTCTACTGCTACGCCCGCAGCGGCACCGGCTACGGCTGGTGCGACGACGTGACCGTCGTGCCGGGCTGACCCGGGAGGGCCGCCTCCGGTCCGCGCGGGCTCAGATCCGCCAGGACCGGATGCGGTCCGCCGCCACGAACACGTCGGCCTTGAACTCGGCCACGTCCCGGGCGAGTTCGACCAACGCGCCGTACGGCGGGTCGATGCCCTCCTCGGCCGCGTGCATGTACGCGGCGGTGGCCATGCAGGCGTAGAGGTTGTTGCGCACCGGCAGCGGGCGCAGCTGCACGATGGTGTGCATCAGGGCCGCCGCGCACCAGGACGGGTCGGCGTCGTGGCCGAGCTGGGCGGTGTTCACCCGGTGCCGGGCGACGGCGGCCTGCAGGGCCGAGTAGTCGCGGACGGTCAGGTCCTCCGGGTACGCCTGCTCCTGGACGTCGAGCAGCCAGCGGATGTCCACGTGCAGCACGGTCTTCACGCGGCGGGGCCCCGTTCGGCCGGAGCGTCCCCGGGAAGGGCCGGAGCGTCCTCGGGGAAGGCCGCGTCGAACTCGTCCAGGTGCTCGTGCCAGAACGCCACCGCGTGCTCCACGAAGGTCCGCCGCTGCTGCTCACGGACGCTCAGATCGTGGACGTACGCCTTCACGCTCTTACCGTCCGCGGCGGCGGCCGCGCGGATCGCGGCGAGTTCGAGCTCGGTGTACTCGATGTTGAGCGCTGGCATGAAAGGCACGGTACCGGAGGGGTACCAGGCAGCAGTACCCCTCCGGCGAATCCCGTCACCCGACCCGCCAACGGCTCGCCTCGGCTCACATCGGCTCGACCGGCCGCAGCTCACCGTCGAGTTCGAGCCAGCGGGTGATGCCGATCCCGCGCAGGAACGGCAGGTCGTGGCTGGCCACCACCAGCGCGCCCCGGTACCCGGCCAGCGCCTGGGTGAGCTGGCGCACGCTGGCCAGGTCCAGGTTGTTGGTCGGCTCGTCCAGCAGCAGCAACTGCGGCGGCGGGTCGGCCAGCAGCAGGGCGGCCAGACTGGCCCGGAACCGCTCACCGCCGGAGAGCGTGCCGGCCCGCTGGTCGGCCCGGCCGCCGCGGAACTGGAACCGGGCCAGCCGGGCCCGGATCGCGTTGTCCCCGGCCCCCGGCGCGTACCGCTTGACGTTGCCCACCACCGACAGCTGGTCGTCCAGCAGGTCCAGCCGCTGCGGCAGGTGACGGACCGGCACAGGTACCGACAACTCACCCTCCACTGCCCGGAGTTCACCGGTGATGGTACGCAGCAGGGTGGACTTGCCGGCCCCGTTCCGCCCGACCAGCGCGATCCGCTCGGGGCCCCGGACCTCCAGGCTGACCCGGTTGCCGTACGCGAGCCGGACGTGGTCCAGGCTGAGCACCGTCCGGCCCTCGGGCACGGCCGTCCTGGGCAGGTCGATCCGGATCTCGGCGTCGTCCCTGACCGCCTCCTCGGCGGCGGTCAGCCGCTCCTTGGCCTCGTTCAGGCGCTCGGTGTGCATGCCCTTCAACCGGCCCGCCGTCTCCTCGGCCCGGCGCTTGAAGGCGCCCGCGAGGATCTTCGGGTCGTTGCGCTGGATCGACTTCCGCTTGCCGTAGCTGGCGCTCCGGTCCAGCCGGATCCGGGCGTCCGCCAGGTCCCGCTGCTGCCGATGGACGTCGGACTCGGCCGCCCTGACCAGCCGTTCGGCGGTCTCCTGCTGGGCTGCCACGGTGCGCTCGTAGTCGGCGAAGTTGCCGCCGTACCAGGTGACCGTGCCGTCCCGCAGGTCGGCGATCTGGTCGACGTGGGCGAGCAGCTCGCGGTCGTGGCTGACGATCACCATCACCCCGGGCCAGCCGGCCACCGCCTCGTACAGCAGTGAACGGGCCCGCCGGTCCAGGTTGTTGGTCGGCTCGTCGAGCAGCAGCACGTCCGGCCGGCGCAGCAGCAGGGCGGCCAGGTGCAGCAGCACCGCCTCGCCGCCGGAGAGCCCGCCAACCGTCCGGTCCAGATCGAGCCGGCCGAGGCCGAGCTTGGCCAGGGTGGCCGTCGCGCGCTCCTCGACGTCCCAGTCCTCGCCGATGGCGGTGAAGTGCCGCTCGTCGGTGTCCCCGGACTCGATCGCGTGCAGGGCCCGGCGGGCCGCCGCGATCCCGAGCGCCTGGTCCACCCGCTGGGCGGTGTCCAGGGTCAAGTCCTGTGGCAGGTAGCCGAGTTCGCCACCGATCCGGATGCTTCCGGAGGTCGGGGTGAGCTCCCCGGCGAGCAGCCGGAGCAGGGTGGACTTGCCCGCCCCGTTCAGGCCGATCAGACCGGTGCGGCCGGGGCCGACCACCAGTTGGAAGTCGTGCAGCACGCTGCGGCCGTCCGGCCACTCGAAGCCGAGGTCGGTGCAGCGGATGGAGGAACTGGGTTGTGCCATGGATGGCCTCCCGAAATGTGGTCGCCGTGGTGGGGAACGAGCACGGGGAGACACCGCTGCGCTGCGGAGGAGGGGGAGGGCACCACGAGAAGGGGGCTCGCCACCGAGGTCAACGCACGCACGCCCGCGAAGGATGTCAGCGGGTGAGCGGTGTCTCAGGACCTCAGTAGAGCAACGGCCTTCTCCAGTCTTCGGATCTCTTGCGGTGCGGGATCCACGGTAGGCCGGGGCCGGGACGGCCGCAAAGGGTTTTCCGGCGGGCCCGATAGGATCGGGGCATCATGAGCGCCACTCTCGTAGTCAAGGACCTCAGCGCCGGCCACGGCGACCGCATCCTCTTCTCCGGCCTGGACCTGGTCGTCGCCCCCGGCGACGTGGTCGGCCTGGTCGGGGCCAACGGGGCGGGCAAGTCGACCCTGCTCCGGTTGATGGCCGGTCTGAGCACCCCCGAGAGCGGTTCGCTCAAGCTCAGCCCGCCGAGCGCCAACGTCGGGCACCTGCCGCAGGAGCCGGAGCGCCGCCCCGGCGAGTCGGTCCGCGACTTCCTGGCCCGGCGCACCGGGGTGGCCGCCGCCCAGGCCGCGCTGGACGAGGCCACCGAGGGCCTGGTCGAGGGCCGCCCGGGCGCCGACGACGCGTACGCGACCGGCCTCGACCGCTGGCTCGACCTCGGCGGCGCGGACCTGGAGGAGCGCGCCGAGGAGGTGGCCGGCTCGCTCGGGCTGAAGGTGAGCCTGGACCTGCCGATGACCGCGCTCTCCGGCGGCCAGGCGGCCCGCGCCGGGCTGGCCTCGCTGCTGCTCTCCCGCTACGACGTCTTCCTGCTCGACGAGCCGACCAACGACCTGGACCTGGACGGCCTGGAGCGGCTGGAGTCCTTCGTCAAGGGCCTGCGCGCGGGCACCGTGCTGATCAGCCACGACCGCGAGTTCCTCACCCGCACGGTGACCAGGGTGCTGGAGCTGGACCTCGCCCAGCAGCAGGTGAACCACTTCGGCGGCGGCTACGACGCGTACCTGGAGGAGCGCGCGGTGGCCCGTCGGCACGCGCGCGAGGAGTACGAGGAGTTCGCCGACACCAAGGCCGGGCTCGAGGCCAGGGCCCGGATGCAGCGGGGCTGGATGGAGAGCGGCGTCCGCAACGCCCGCCGGAAGTCCAGCGACAACGACAAGATCGGCCGCGCGACCCGCGCCGAGTCCAGCGAGAAGCAGGCCGCCAAGGCCCGGCAGACCCAGCGCATGATCGAGCGCCTGGACGTGGTCGAGGAGCCGCGCAAGGAGTGGGACCTGCGGATGGAGATCGCCGCCGCGCCGCGTTCCGGCTCGGTGGTGGCCACCCTGCGCGGGGCGAAGGCCGAGCTCGGCGCCTTCTCGTTCGGCCCGGTCGACCTCCAGATCGACTGGGCGGACCGGGTGGCGATCACCGGCGCCAACGGCGCGGGCAAGTCCACCCTGCTGGCCGCCCTGCTCGGCCGGCTCGAACTCACCGACGGCAGCGCCACCCTGGGCTCCGGCGTGCTGGTCGGCGAGGTCGACCAGGCGCGCGGGCTGTTCTTCGGCGAGGAGCCGCTGCTGGACGCCTTCCAGGCCGCGGTGCCCGACCTCGCGCCGGAGGAGGGCCGCACCCTGCTGGCCAAGTTCGGCCTCAAGGCGGCCCACGTGCTGCGCCCGGCCCACACCCTCTCCCCCGGCGAGCGCACCAGGGCCGCCCTGGCCCTGCTCCAGGGGCGCGGGGTGAACCTGCTGGTGCTGGACGAGCCGACCAACCACCTCGACCTGCCCGCCATCGAGCAGTTGGAGTCCGCGCTCGCCTCCTACACCGGCACCCTGCTGCTGGTCACCCACGACCGCCGGATGCTGGAGGCGGTGACGGTCAACCGCCGCCTGGAGGTCGTGGGCGGCCGGGTCCAGGAACTCCAGGGCCGGGTCTGACGGATACGTGGTCCAGACCTTCCGCTGAGGCACCGTCATGTGCTGTGCTGTCGCCCATGGTTGACAGCACAGCGCCAGCGGCCACCTACCCCACCGTGCCGCTCCGCCCGATGACGGTCCCCACCCACGAGGCGGAGACCCGCAGCAGGTCCTTCCACGACGTGATGGCCCTGCGCCGGACCGTCCGCGACTACTCGACCCGCCCGGTCCCGGACGGGGTGATCGACTGGGCGATCCGGACCGCCTCGACCGCCCCCAGCGGGGCGCACGTCCAGCCCTGGCGGTTCGTGGTCATCACCGATCCGGAGCGCAAGCGGCGGCTGCGCGAGGCGGCCGAGGCCGAGGAGCGCGAGTTCTACGCGCACCGGGCCTCGGAAGAGTGGCTGGCCGCGCTGGCCCCGATCGGGACGGACTGGCAGAAGCCGTTCCTGGAGGACGCCCCGGCCGTGATCGTGGTCTTCGAGGTGCACAAGGGGCCGGACTCGCCGCGCCCCTACTACACCAAGGAGTCGGTCGGCATCGCGGTCGGCTTCCTGCTCGCCTCCCTGCACCAGGCCGGTCTGGCCACCCTGACGCACACGCCCAGCCCGATGCGCTTCCTGAACGAGGTCTGCGAGCGGCCGAGCGAGGAGCGGGCCGCGTACGTCATCCCGGTCGGCTACCCGGCGGACGGGACCCTGGTGCCCGACCTGCACCGCAAGCCGCTGGACGACGTGCTGGTCCGACTCTGACCCGCCGTCCGACCCGTCCCGTACCGACCGTCCGGTTATCCGGAAGCGGTCTCCGCTGAGCGAGAAAATACCTGGTCGGGGGCGTGGCACGGAGGGGATAATCCGCGCATGAGCGAGACCACCCACGAGCCCGCCACCGGCCCCGAGGCCGCCACCGCTTCCGAGGTCACCGCCGTCACCTCCGGCCGTCCGCCCGAGCTGATCGCCCTGACCGGCGGGGTGTCCCTGCGCCGCCGGGCCCTGGCCGACGCCGATCCGCTGAACGAGGCGGTGGTCGCCAACCTGGACCACCTGCGGCCGTGGATGGCGTGGGCCGCCGAGGCCCCCACCCCCGAACTCTCCAGAGACCTCGCCCAGGCCGGGGTGACCGCCTGGGACGAGGGCACCGACTTCATGTACCTGGCCGGCCTGGACGGGCAACCCGGCAGCGTGGTGGGCGCGTTCGGCCTGCACGGCCGGATCGGCCCGGGTGCGCTGGAGATCGGCTACTGGGTCTCCGCCGGCCACACCCGCCGGGGCATCGCCACCGCCGCGGCCGCCCGGCTGACCGAGGTCGCCCTCGCGCTGCCCGGCATCACCCGGGTGGAGATCCGCTGCGACGAGGGCAACCAGCTCAGCGCCGCCGTCCCGCAGCGACTCGGCTACCGGCTCGACCGGGTGATCGACTACACCCCGACCGCCCCCGCCGAGACCGGCCGCAAGCTGATCTGGGTCCGGACCGCCTGACCGGCCGCCGCCGTCCCGGCCCAGGTCAGCGGCGGTCCGTGGCATAGGGTGCGGACAGGGCTGACGTGCCGCCGTCACCCCTGTCCCGCCCCGTCGAGAGGACCCCCACCGTGCCGACCACGCCCGCCACCGGACCCACCGTCAGCCCGTCGCCCGGACGGTTCGGCCTGGGCACGGCCGCGGTCGGCCGGCCCGGCTACATCACGCTCGGCCGCGACCTCGACCTGCCTGCCGAGCGCACCGTGGCCGCGCTGCGGGAGCGCACCCACGGCCTGCTGGACGCCGCGTACGCCGCCGGCGTGCGGTACTTCGACGCCGCCAGGTCGTACGGCCGGGCCGAGGAGTTCGTCGGCGAGTGGCTGGCCGCCCACCCGGCGGCCGACGACGTGCTGGTGGGCAGCAAGTGGGGCTACACCTACACCGCCGACTGGCGGACCTCCGGGGTGCCGGTGCACGAGGTCAAGGAGCACTCGGTGGCGGTGTTCGACCGTCAACTCGCCGAGACCCGGGCCCTGTTGGGTGACCGGCTGAACGTCTACCTGGTGCACTCGGTCACCCCGGACAGCCCGGCCCTCACCGACCCCGCCCTGCACGAGCGGCTGGCCGCGCTGACCGACCAGGGCGTCCGGGTCGGCCTCTCCACCAGCGGACCCGCGCAGGCCGAGGCGATCCGGGCCGCCCTGGCCGTGACGGTGGCCGGCCGCCCGGTGTTCGCCGCCGTGCAGTCCACCTGGAACGTGCTGGAGCCGTCCGCCGGGCCGGCGCTGGCCGAGGCGCACGCGGCGGGCTGGTTCGTGGTGGTCAAGGAGGGCATGGCCAACGGCCGGCTGGCCGACCGGAACGCCGCCGACGCCCTGCGCACCCTCGCCGCCGGGACCGGCGCCTCCTGCGACGCCCTCGCCCTGGCGGCGGCCGCCGCCCAGCCCTGGGCGGACGTCGTGCTCTCGGGCGCGGCCACCACCGGGCAGTTGGCCTCCAACCTCACCGCCCCGGCCCTCGACCCCGATCGGCTGGCCGCGCTGGCCGGTCTGGCCGAGCCCGCCGAGGCGTACTGGCGCACCCGGGCCGCCCTGCCCTGGGCCTGATCCGGCCCGGGCCCGGGCCCGGGGTCTCCCCCGGGCCCGGCCGTGCGGTCAGTACCGGTCGCCGACCGGGGCGGGCAGCGCGTCCAGCTCCGCGAGGTCGGCGGCCGACAGCGTGAGGTCGGCCGCACCGGCGTTGTCCGCCAGGTACTTGGGCGTCTTGGTCCCCGGGATCGGCACCACGTACCGCCCCTGGGCGACCACCCAGGCCAGCGCGACCTGCGCCGGGGTCGCGCCGTACCCGTCGGCGATCCGGCGGACGGTGTCCACCAGGACCTGGTTGGCCGCCAACGCGTCCTCCTGGAAGCGCGGCAGGGTGGAGCGCCAGTCGTCCGCCGGGAGGTCGGCGGCCGAGCCGAACCGGCCGGCCAGGAAGCCCCGGCCGAGCGGCGAGAACGGCAGGAACGCGATCCCGTTCGCCTCGGTGTACGGCACCACCTCGGCCAGCGCGTCCCTGGTCCAGAGCGAGAGCTCCGACTGCACCGAGGCCACCGGGTGCACCGCCGCGGCCCGTTGGATCTGCTCCACCGTCACCTCGGAGAGCCCGAGTCGGCGCACCTTGCCCGCCGCTACGGCCTCCGCCATGGCCCCCCAGGTCTCCTCCACCGGTACCGCCGGGTCGACCCGGTGCAGCTGGTACAGGTCCACGTAGTCGGTGCCCAGCCGGCGCAGGCTCTCGTCGATCGACCGCCGCACGTGCTCCGGCCGCCCCTCGTTGCCGACCCTGGCTCCGTCGGTGCCCCGGACCAGGCCGACCTTGGTGGCCAGCACCGCCCGCTCGCGGTACCCGCCGGCCAGACCGGTGCCGACCAACTCCTCGTTGTCGAACGGACCGTAGACGTCCGCCGTGTCGATCAGCGTCACCCCGAGGTCGAGCGCCGACCGCAGCACCTCGACCGAGGCCACGTCGTCGCGCCCGTTCGGGTCGTACGCCCAGGTCATCCCCATGCAGCCGAGGCCGATCACGCCGACCTCGGGGCCGTCGACGCCGAGCTTGGTGGTCCGCACAGTTGTCACTCCTTCAGATCCGGTGAACCGATCGCGCGGGGACCAGCCTGCCTCCTGGAGTGCACTCCAAGTCAACCTCGCCCCGCCGGTCGCCTAGTGAGCCGCGAGCAGCCCGGGCAGCGCACGCATGTCGTGGAAGACCACCGTCCCCGGGCCTTCGAGCCGCTCGGCACGGGTCGGTCCGCCCGCGTAGCCGAACGCCCGCATCCCGGCCGCCCGGGCCGCCCGGACACCGGGGTTGCTGTCCTCGACCACCGCACAGGCGGCCGGGTCGACGCCCATCCGCTCGGCGGCGAGCAGGAAGAGGTCCGGGTCGGGCTTGCCCCGGGCCACCTCCGAGGCGCTGAAGATCCGGCCCGCGAAGTGCTCGTACAGGCCGGTGCGGCCGAGGGTGTGACGCATCTTCTCGTGCGAGCCGCTGGACGCGACGCAGGTCGGCAGGGTGATCGCGGCGAGCGCCTCGGGCAGGCCGTCCACGGCGGTGATCCCGGCGTCCACCGCCACCCGGTGACGCTCGATCAGCTGGTCCCACCAGAGGGCCGCCGTCGGTGCGCCGAGCCGTTCGGCGATCTGCTCCTTGATGGAGGCGCTGGACCGGCCGATGAAGCGGTCGATCACCTCCTCCTCACCGAGCGGCCAGCCGAGTTCGGCGCCGAGCTCGACCTGCAGTCGGAGCGCGATCCGCTCGGTGTCCACCAGCACGCCGTCGCAGTCGAATATCACCAGTTCTATCGGCTTGATCATCTCCGCAGCATAGGACCGGCTACGATCGCCCCAGCTGCCCGGGCGTAGCGCAGAGGCAGGCGCATGGTCTCCAAAACCAACACACGCCGGTTCGAATCCGGCCCCCCGGGCAGCCCCTCGACCACCCTCCCGGACAAACCCGACCGCCCTCCATGTGCCGGTTGGTCTAAGATCGTCGGCAGCTGTCCGGGCGTAGCGCAGAGGCAGGCGCGCCACTACCGCATGGTGGTTCACGCCGGTTCGAATCCGGCCCCCGGGCAGCACCCACGGTCCCGTAGCGCAGAGGCAGGCGCGCCGCTTTGCCAAAGCGGGTACGCCGGTTCGAATCCGGCCGGGACCACCGAGAAGCGGGAGAGAGCAGTGCCGCAGGACGAGTTGACGCAGCAGGAACTGGCCGCGTTCGAGCTGACGCTCGGACGACTGCGTCGGCTGCCCTTCGACCATCCGGTGCGCCTGCGGGCCGAGCACAGCAGCGAGTCCTTCGTCCGGGACGGCCGCAAACGCCGCCGTCGGGCGGGCCTCGCGGGGGACGCCGTGCTGATCGGCAGCACCGCCACCGGTGGTCTGACCCGCCGTGAGGACGCGCCCCTGCCGACCACCCCGGCCGCCGCCCCGCTCGGCGAACTCCGGCGCGCCCAGCACTGCTACGTCTGCAAGTCCGCCTACCGCCAGGTGGACGGCTTCTACCACCGGCTCTGCCCGGACTGTGCCGCCGACAACACCGCCCGGCGCGGCCTCAGCACCGACCTGCGCGGCCGCCGCGCGCTGCTCACCGGCGGCCGGGTGAAGATCGGCTTCCAGCTGGCCCTGATGATGCTCAGGGACGGCGTCGAACTGACCGTCACCAGCCGCTTCCCGCACGACACCCTGCGCCGCTTCGAAGCCGCCCCGGGCAGTGCGCAGTGGCTGGACCGGCTCGACGTGGTCGGCATCGACCTCCGTGACCCCCGCCAGGTCCTCGGCCTGTGCGAGCGGTTGCGCGCCGACGGACGGCCGCTCGACATCCTGGTGAACAACGCCGCCCAGACCCTGCGCCGCCCGCCGGAGGCGTACGCGCTGCTGGCAGCCGGGGAGCACGAGAGCCTGCCGCCCGGCAGCCGGGTCTCGCTCGCACCGGGCTTCCGGCCGATGCCCGCGCTCACCGCCGCCTGGCCCGCCACCGAGCTGGCGGGGCCCGAACTGCCGGGCCGGGTGGCCCCGTCGGCCGACGAGGCCGGGCTGCTGCCGGACACCGCACCCGCCAACTCCTGGTCCGCCCGCCTCGGTGAGCTCGACCCGGCCGAGGTGCTGGAGACCCAGCTGGTCAACTCGCTGGCCCCGGCCCTGCTCTGCGACCGGCTGCTGCCGCTGCTGCTCGCCTCGCCGCACCCGAACCGCTACGTGGTGAACGTCACCGCCGTCGAGGGCCGGTTCGAGGTCCGCAACAAGACCGGCGGCCACCCGCACACCAACATGGCCAAGGCCGCCCTCAACATGCTCACCCGGACCAGCGCGGCCGAACTCGCCCTCCAGGGCGTGCACATGTGCGCGGTGGACACCGGCTGGATCACCGACGAGAACCCGGCCCCGAAGAAGTCCCGGCTGGCCGACCGCGGCTTCCGCACCCCGCTCGACATCGTGGACGGCGCGGCCCGGGTCTACGACCCGATCGTCCGGGGCGAGGCCGGCTCCCCGCTCTCCGGGGTGTTCCTGAAGGACTACCGCGAGGCGGCCTGGTGAGCACAGGACCCGATCTGACCCCGCTGCTCGCCTGGCTGCGGGCCGGCCGCCCCGCCACCGAGCGGATCGACTTCCCCACCGGCACCGCCCTGCCCGACGGCCGACTCGACCTCTGCAAGCAGGACCTCGGCCCGGACGGCGCGGCCCTGGTCGCGGAGTCCCTGCCCCCACGCGGGCACCTGGTGCTGGCCGACACCGGGCTGCGTAGCCGGGAGGCGCACCTCCTGCTGGACGCCGCCCGGCACGCTGTCACCCCGACCCGCTATGTACTCGGCAAGGGCGTCGCCACCACCGTGCGCCGCCGCCTGGACGACCTCGCCGCCCACCGTACCGGACGACGTGGCGGCGGTGGCCAGCGTGCACCGGACCGCAGGCCCGTCCTGACGCCGGATCAGCGGGTCGGCACGGCGACCGGGCCGGCGGCGACGTGCCGAAGGCCGGTCACGACCGTCCGGTGATCCGGCGGACCAGGTCGCCCAGCAGCTGCCAGGCGGTCGGCTCGGCCTCCGGCTCGACCGGAGCCGGCGCCGGGACCTTGCGCTTGACCGAGGCCGGGACTGCCGGGGGGTAGCGCAGCGCCCTGGGTGCCGGCTCCGGCTCGGGCTCCGGCAGCTCCTCGTACTCCGGCTCGTGCTCGGGCGCCGGCCCGGCGGTCGCTCCGGCGGTGGTGACGAGTTGGGGAAGGGTGCCGGTGAAGCCGGGCAGCAGACGCGCGAGCACCGCCCAGGCTTCGCCGTGCCCGCCCAACTCCCGCTCCACCAGTGGCTGGAGGACGGCCTCCACCTCGGCCAGCCGGGTCGGGAAGAGCGTCCGTCCGGCGCCGAGCAGCCGTAGGGTCTCCAGGGCAGGGGCGGACCGCTCCAGCAGGTCCGCCGGACCACCGAGCACACCGGCCTGTCGCAACCGGTGGTCGAACTTGGCGTGGGTTCCGAACGCGGCCCGCAACTCCGGCGGGCAGTCGATCTGTTCGGCCAGCGCCCAGCGCGCGTAGCCGGGGAACGGCTGCTCCTCGTGGGCAGCCATCACCAACGGCCAGTCGGCGCGCCGCAGTTCGCGGGCAGCGGCCTTGGCCTTCCGGAGCGACCCGCGGTCGGTGGCCTGCCGGAGCCGACCGATCACCGCTGCCGGCGCGCCGAGGTCCGAGCGCCGGGTCGGCACCTGGCCCTCCGGGGCCGGCCCGTCCCGGCCCGGGCCGAACAGCAGGCCGCTGCGCAGATCCTCGGTCACGCCCAGGGGCAACAGACCGTACCGGCCGAGGAGTTCGTTCAGCTCGGGCTGGTCCTGCTGGAGCATCCAGAGCCGGACGGCGGGCGACACCGTCCGGACCAGGTAGCTGAGCGAGTGCACCTGGTAGCGCTCCGCCGAGGACGGCCCCACCGGCCCCTCCGGGCGGATCCGCAGCCGCGCACAGATCTGCCGCCGGACCGCTTCCGGGGCCAGCCCCACCAGGTAGCGCACCCCTCGGGTGGTCGACTCGTCCATGATCCCCCTCCAGCTTCGGCCCGCCATCATGCCAGTCGGTCACGGCGCGGCCAGCACCGCCTTCGAACGGTCGGCGGCCAGTCGCAGGGCGAAGCCGGCCAGCAACGTACCCATCGCGTACCGGTGCAGGCGCTGCCAGGTCGGGCGGCGGGCCAGGAAGGCCGCGACCGAGCCGGCCATCAGCACGAAGGCGCCGTCGCAGAGCAGGCAGACGGTGATCTGGGTGAGGCCGAGCAGCAGGCTCTGCAGTGCGACCTGACCCCGCTCGGGCGAGACGAACTGCGGGAGCAGCGAGATGTACAGGATGGCGATCTTGGGGTTGAGCAGGCAGGTGACCAGACCCATCAGGAACAGCTTGCGTGGCCGGTCGGGTGCCAACTCCCTGGGGGTGAACACCGATTCGCCGCCCGGCCGGAGCATCTGCCAGGACAGCCAGAGCAGGTAGCCGGCCCCGGCCAGCTTGAGGGTCAGGTAGACCTCGGGCACCAGCGCGAAGACGGTGGCGATCCCGGCCGTCGCGGCGACCAGGTAGACCGTGAAGCCGACCCCCACCCCGGCCAGCGAGACCAACCCGGCCCGCCGGCCCTGGGCCACCGACCGGGAGACCAGGTAGATCAGATTGGGCCCCGGGGTGAGCGCCATCCCGAACGACACCAGGGCGATCCCCGCCAACGCTCCACCGCTGATCATGTCCGTCTCCTCCGCCCACCACGCCGACCCGCTGCCGAAGCGGTCATGATGGCAGCCGACCCCGCTCCGGCTCGCCCCATTTTCCGGCCGCCCCACCACGCGTCCCCGGGCAGAAGTACGTACCGGGGGCGCATCGCACCGGGCCCCGCACGCCCCCGTGCACCCCGACCGCCCCCTCCTACGGTGCGGCGGCCGGTCGTGGTTTCTGGGAACGTGGGCCGATCGCTTCGGACCGCAGGGGGACACGCATGGCACGTCGTTGGCTGATCACCGGATGCTCCTCGGGCCTCGGCCTGGCCCTGGCGGAGGCCGTCGCCGCGGCGGGCGACACCGTCCTGGCCACCGCCCGCAAGCCCGCCACCCTGGCGGAGCTGAGCCGCCGTCACCCCGACCGGGTGCTCACCGCCGCGCTGGACATCCGCGACCAGGCGCAGGTGGACGAGGCGGTGGCGCTGGCCGCCGACCGGCTCGGCGGGCTGGACGTGCTGGTCAACAACGCGGGCAGCGGCCTGTTCGGCGCGGTCGAGGAGGTCTCCGACGAGGAGCTGCGCGACCAGCTGGAGACCCTGGTGGTCGGCCCCTGGCGGCTGGTCCGGGCCGTGCTGCCGCTGTTCCGGGCCCAGCGCTCCGGGCACGTCGTCAACGTCTCCTCGCTGGCCGGCCGGATGGCCTTCCCCGGGCTGGGCGCGTACGTCACCGGCAAGTACGCCCTGGAGGGCATGAGCCAGGCGCTGGCCGCCGAGGTCGGGCCGTTCGGCATCCGGGTCTCGGTGATCGAGCCCGGCGGCTTCGCCACCCGCTACGGCACCGCCATCGCCGAGACCGCCCGGCGGGTCCCGGTCTACACCGAGCCGCTGGAGCCCATGCGGGAGGCGATGCGGCAGCTGGAGCACACCCCCGGGCTGAACCGGCCCGAGCTGTTCGCCGAGCTGGTCCGGCGGCTGGTCGCGGCCGAGCAGGACACCCCGCTGCGGGTCCCGGCCGGGCCGGACGCCTACGCCTTCCTGGACCAGGTCGAGCAGGCCGCCCGGGACGAACTGGCCGCCGCCAGGGCCTTCGCCGAGCTGGGCGACTGACCGCCGCCCGAGGCCCGCCCCGGCGGGCCTCGGGTTGACTCCCCTGGTCACGCGGCGTACAGAGAGAACATGCGCCGGGAAGAGCCCGTCGAGGCCCTGCTCGCCGAGGCGCTGCTGCGTGCGGTCCGCACCACCTCGGCCTACGGCGGCGTGCTCTACCTGCGCTCGGCGGACGGCCGGTCGCTGGTGCTGAGCACCGTCACCGGGGTCCCACCGCACCTGCTGAGCGCCTTCCGGCACATCCCGGTGGCCGCTCCCCTGCCGGTGGCCGAGGCGTACCGGACCGGCCGCACGGTGCAGGTGGCGGACGCCGACGACACCATGCGGCGGTACCCCCGGCTGGCCGTCGGGCTGCCGTACGTGCACGCCTTCGCCTGCACGCCGATCAGCGTCGACGGGCGGTCGCTCGGGGTGCTGGCGGTGCTCTGGCCCAGCTCGGCGGTGCCGCCGCCGGGGGCCAAGCGGCAGCTGCGGGCCACCGCCAACCGGCTGGCCGCCGCGCTGGGCGGGCGGGTGCCGGCCGTACCGGGCAGCCCGGTGGTGGTACCGCTGCCCACCACCGGCGGCCCAGCGCCCCGGGCCGGTGGCCTGGACTGGCGGCTCGCCGACGGCCGGATCACCGCCGACCCGGCCCTGCTCGCCGTGCTGGGCCTGACCCCGGACGACTTCGGCGGCCGGGCCGAGGACCTCACCGAACGCCTGGAGCCGACGGACGTCGAGCCGCTGCTGGCCGCGCTGGCCGCGGACGCCCCGTTCACCCTCCGGGTCCGGCTGCGGGACGGCCGGCACTGGCTCGACCTGCACGGCCGGCCGGGCCGCCCGGGCACGGTCGGCCTGGTCGCCGTGGACACCGATGCCGCGACCGCCGCGGTGGCCGCGGTGGAGCGGCTGCGCGACGGGGTGGTGGCGCTCGACCCGGATGGGCGGATCAGCTACCTCAACCACGCCGCCGAGCTGCTGCTGGAACTCGGCCGGGAGGAGCTGACGGGCCATCACCCCTGGTCCGCGCTCCCGTGGTTGGCCGAGCCGGCCTACGAGGACCGGTACCGCTCCGCGATGCTCGCCCAGCAGCCCACCGCCTTCCTGGCCTGCCGCCCGCCCGGCCACTGGCTGGCCTTCTCGCTCTACCCCGACGCGCACGGCCTGACCGTACGGATCGTCCCGGCCGGGCCGCCGGGCGCGCACCGCACCGCCCTGCCGGAGGCCCCGCCGGCCACCCCCGCCACCCTCGGGGCCACCTACTACCTGCTCCAGCTGGCCAGCGCGCTGACCGAGGCGGTGACGGTCAAGGAGGTCTGCGACTGCGTGATCGACCAGATCCTGCCGGGCTTCGACGGCCAGGAGATGGCGCTCTACCTGGCCCGCTCGGGCCGGATGCACCTGGTCGCGCAGACCGGCTACCCCGAGGGCTTCCTGACCCCCTTCGAGGGCACCCCGATCCGGGCCCGGCTGCCGGGCACCGAGGTGTTCAGCACCGGTGCGCCCGCCTTCTTCGAGTCGCCGGACGAACTGCTCGCCGCCTACCCGGGCATCAGCCAGGACGAGATGCGGTCCTGGGCCTTCCTGCCGCTGATCGCCTCCGGCCTGCCGGTCGGCAGCTGCATCCTGGGCTTCGACCGGCCCCGGAAGTTCACCAGCGAGGACCGCTCGGTGCTCACCGCACTGGGCGGCCTGATCGCCCAGGCGCTGGAGCGGGCCCGGCTGTACGACGCCGAGTTCGCCCTCGCCCGGGGGCTGCAACAGGCCTTGCTGCCGCACCGGTTGCCGGAGGTGCCCGGACTCGCGGTGGCCGCCCGCTACCTGCCGGGCACCCGGGGGATGGAGATCGGCGGCGACTGGTACGACGCGATCAGCACGCCCGCCGGGGTCTGCCTGGTGATCGGGGACGTCGAGGGGCACAACGTCGGCGCCGCCGCCACCATGGGCCAACTCCGCAGCGCGGTCCGGGCGTTCGTCACCGGCGGCAGCCCGCCGGACGAGGTGCTGACCCGGACCAACCAGCTGCTGCTCGACCTCGATCCAGGGCTGCTGGCCAGCTGCTGCCTGCTCCGCCTCGACCCGGCCACCGGCCGGGTGCTGGCCGTCCGGGCCGGCCACGTGCCGCCGCTGCTGCGCCTCCCCGGCGGCGACACCGAGCCGCTCGACCTGGCCGGCGGTCCGCTGCTCGGCATCGACTCGGACGCCGAGTACCCAGGCACCGCCCTGGAGTTGCCGGTCGGCGCGATCCTGGCGCTGTTCACCGACGGCCTGATCGAGCGGCCCGGCGTCCCGCTCGACGAGGGCCTGGACCAGCTGCGCACCGACCTCGCCCACTCCCCCGCCGCCGGGCTCGACGCACTGGCCGAGCACCTGCTGCGGGACGCCCGGCGGTCCTCGCACCGCGCCGACGACGTCGCCCTGCTACTGGCCCGCCGGACGGCGGGCTGACTCCGCGCACGGCGGCGGCCCGGCCCCGTCGGTACGGGGCCGGGCCGCTGTCGGTGCGTCAGGTCAGCGGGCGGCCACGGCCGCGGCCAGGCCGTTCGCCCAGAGGCTGTTGACCCGGTTCTTCTCGGTCGTGTTCGGGTACGGGTTGGTGCAGGAGGTGCCGGGGCCGCCACCCGACATCAGCTCGCTGCACGGGCCCGAGTAGTGGTCCGGCAGACCGAGCACGTGGCCGGTCTCGTGGGCGGTCACCCGGGTCGAGTTGTACTGCTGGTTCTGCCGGTAGTCGAGGAAGATGTAGCCGCGGCCGTGGCCGTCGGTGCTGGCGTAGGAGCCGCGCGAGTCGTTGCCCTCGTAGTAGCGGAAGTCCGCGTTGGTGCCGGCCCGGAGCTGGACGTTGCGCACCGAGCCGTTCCAGATCGAGGCACTGTTGGCGATCTGGGTGCGGAAGGTCGGCGCGCTGCTGGCGTCGTAGGTGACCGCCACCACCAGCAGGTACGGGTTGGCCGCCTGCTTGGCCAGCGCGGACTTCATCACGGCCTCCTGGAAGGCCTTGACGTCGGCCTGCTCGGAGGCCGATCCGGTGTACTGGGCGACCGCCTGCGGCTGGGGGGCCGCGCTCGCGACGGGTGCGGCCAGCAGGCCCGCGGACAGGCCCAGGGTGACGGCCACCGCGGCGGAGAGCATCGAGCGCTTCATCTGGGGACTCCAGTTCATTTCTTCCAAAACCCCTGTGGGGCAAGAGTTTTGGGAGTGGGGGACGGACTGTCGTGCCACTGAGCTTCGGCCACCGGCACCGGCCGGCGGATGATGCCAGCCGGAGATAGTGCCGCCCTATACCCCCTCCGGGCGTCTCTGACATGTCCCTGGCGTGAATCCCCGGTCGGCCGTATGCTCCCGCTGTGGAGCTCGAGGTGAGACACCTTCGTGTGCTGTGTGCGATCGCCGACACCGGCAGCGTCCGGAAGGCCGCCCGGCAGCTCGGCACGAGCCAGCCCTCCGTCAGCACCCAGCTGCTCCGGATCGAACGGGCCCTCGGCGGACGGCTGTTCACCCGCGAGCGGACCGGCAGCCGGCTCACCCCGCTCGGCCACACCGTGCTGGCCCGGGCCCGGACGATCATCACCGACATGGCCGAACTGGTCAGCGCCGCCCGCCAGGAGGCCGACGACACCGAGCAGATGACGCTGCGGATCGGCAGCGTCGGCAGCCGCGCGGTGGCCAGCTGGCTGCGCCGGGTGCACGCCAGACTGCCGGACACCCGGACCACCATCCGGATCGACATCTCCGCCAACGCCCTGCTCCACCTGGTCGCCGCCGACCAGCTGGACATCGCCCTGGTGCACGAGAGCGAGGGCTTCCCGCTCCGGCTGCCCGCCGAGGCCGAGCACCGGGTGCTGATCGCCCGCGAACCGCAGTTCGTCGCCCTCGCGCTCAGCCACCCGGCGGCCGGCTCGCCGGTGGTGCGACTGGAGGACCTGGCCGCCGACGCCTGGATGGTCGACCCGACCGCCGACCACGAGTACGCGGCGCTCTGCCGGGTGCTCTCCGAGGCCGGGCTCAGCCCCCGGGTGGTCCAGGTCAGGGACAACGCCACCGCCGCCGAGCTGGTCGCCTCGGGCGAGGCCGTCCGCCCCTGCCAGCCCACCTCGCTGCCCGGCCCCGGCACGGTGATCCGCCCGGTCCACGGCAACCCGTTCAGCGTCCGGCTGCTGCTGGTCTGGCGCCCCCGCGCGCTCAGCGCCCCCGCCTTCGACGGCCTGTACGCCGATCTGCGGGCCGCCTACCTGGACCTGGCCGGGACCAACCCCTCCTACCTGGCCTGGCTGCTCAGCAACGACAGCTCGCTGCCCCGGCTGCTGGCACACTGACCCGCCGACCGCCGAGCGGACCCCCCTGGACGAACAGTCTTCGCGCAGATAGTCTTCGCATAGACAATCAAGCCGTGGAGGCCACCATGTGGACGTACCAGCACAGCATCGAGACCGACGCCGCAGCCGAGGCGATCTGGCGGCTCTGGGCCGACGTGGACGGCTGGGGCGGGTGGAACGCCGAGATCGAGAAGATCGACTTCCGGGGCCCGTTCGCCGTCGGCGCCACCATCGCGATGACCCCGCCGGGTGAGGACCCGATCGAGCTGACCGTGGTCGAGCTCGGCGAGGGCGAGCACTTCACCGACGAGGCCCGCTTCGGCGGCCTGGTGCTGCGCACCACCCACCGCCTGGTGCCGCTCGGCGCGGGTCGCACCGAGGTGGTCTACCGGATGGAGATCAGCGGCGAGGGCGCCGACCAGGTCGGCCCGGAGATCGGCCCCGGCATCACGGCCGACTGGCCCGACACGATGGCCGCGCTGGTCGCGCACGCGGCCCGGGGCTGACCCCGTGCAGCCGGCCGAGAGTCCCGGTTTCCTGCTCTGGCACGCCACCCTGCGCTGGCAGCGCGGGATCGCCGCCGCACTGGCCCCGCTCGGCCTGACACACGTTCAGTTCGTGCTGCTCGCCTGCACCTGGTGGCTGAACGGCCAGGGCGAGCACCCCAGTCAGCAGGCGCTGGCCCGGCAGGCGGGCACCGACGTGAAGATGACCTCCCAGGTGCTGCGCACCCTGGAGGCCAAGGGCCTGGTCGGCCGTGAGGTGGACCCGGCCGACAGCCGGGCCAGGCGGCTCCGGGTGACCGCCGCCGGGGCCGAACTGGCCCCGCGCGCGATCGCGGCCGTCGAGCAGGTCGACACCGAGTTCTTCAGCCCGGTGCCGCGGGACACGGCGGTCGCACTGCTCGGCCGGCTCGCCCACCCCGAGGACTGACGGCACCTCAGGACGGCACCTCAGCCCAGCAGGTCGCTCATCGAGGCGGCCATCGCGCGGACGAAGGCGTCCCGGGTCGGCCCGGCCACCAGGTCGAGCGAGAGGTAGGGGTTCAGGTCCTCCAACTCGACCAGCAGCAGGTCGCCTTCGGCCGTCCGGCAGGCGTCCACCCGCTGCACGCCGTGGTCGAGCGAGTTCCAGTCCACGAAGGTCCGGGCGAACGCCAGGTCGGCGGCGGTCGGCCGGTACGGCTCCAGCTGCCAGCGGGCGTCCGGGTCCGGGGCGTACAGCGCGTACTGGAACTCCCGGCCGACGAAGTAGAAGGAGACCTCGTACCGGAAGTCGATCCGGGGCTGCAGCAGGGTCGACCCGTCCAGCTCCAGCTCGGCCAGCGCGGCGGCCGGGAGCACCGTGAGCCCTATCGAGTCGGCCCCGAGCTTCGGCTTGCCGACGTACTCGGCGACCTCGGGCAGCCGGCCGAGGTCGGCCCGGTCCGCCACGGTGGGGATCACCGGGAGGCCGGCGGCGGTCAGGTCGAGCAGGTACTGCTTGCCCGCCATGTCGCCCCGGCCGTGCAGCGGGTTGAAGACCCGGGTGCCGCTCGCCAGCGCCCGGGCCCGGAACGCGTCGTAGCCCTCCTGGTAGTGCAGCACCGGTCCGCTGTTGCGGACCACCGTCAGGTCGAAGCCGTCCATCAGGGCCGCCGCGTCCAGCGGGTGGCAGAGCGCCAGCTCGAACGAGCCGCGCAGCGCGGCCGACAGGGCGATGTCCTCGTCGCAGTAGCGGCGGCCCCGGGCCGGGTAGGTCAGGTCGGTGACGTAGAGGACACGGGACATCGGCGGAGCTCCGTTCGGCAGGTGCGGCCCACCCTACGTCCGGCCGCCGAACGTCCGGTCGTCCGGGCCCGCCGGGTCGTCCGGCTGGAAGATCTCCTCGACCGCCCGGCCGAAGAACCGGGCGAGGGCGAAGGCCAACGGCAGCGCCGGGTTGTACCGGCCGGTCTCGATCGCGTTCACGGTCTGCCGGGAGACCCCGAGGATGGTGGCCAACTTCTGCTGGGAAAGCCCGAGTTCGCGGCGCAGCTCGCGCACCTTGTTGCGCACACCGGAGAACGTAGGGGCGCCCCCGACAGTGCGTCAAGGGTGCTTTACACACCCCACCCCACCGGGACTACCATCTGTGAATGACGGACACCTCGGAGAGAGCACGGGAACTCGCGGACCTGGCGGCCCGGTTCCCGCAGTTGCACGCGCCCCAGCGCTGGGCCTGGGGCGGCATCGACGCACAGTTCTCGGCGGCGCTGCCGCCCGACGAACTCATCACCAACATCCACCTGGTGGGCTTCTCCGGCGACCAGGTGGTGCTCTGCCGGGACGCCCGCGGGCACTGGTTCCTGCCCGGCGGCACCCGGGAGGCGGCCGAGAGCATCGAGAGCTGCCTGGCCCGCGAGCTCCGTGAGGAGGCCGGCGCCCGGCTGCTCGGCGAGCCGGTCTGGATCGGCGCCCACCGCTGCGTCACGGATCACCCGGTGCCGTACCGCCCCTGGCAGCCGCACCCGGAGAAGGCGTGGCTCTGGGGCTGGGCCGAGGTCACCGTGGACTCCGAGCCGAGCAACCCGGACGACGGCGAGCAGGTGGTCGAGGTCCGCGCGATGGACCCGGCCGAGGCGCAGCGGCTGCTCACCCACCACCGCGAGACCTGGTGGCGCGAACTGGTCGCGCTGGCCGTCGAGTCCCGGGTCGGCGCGCACTGACGGCCCCGTCGCCCCGGACGCCCACCGTTTGCCGACCGGGCTAAGTCCGCATCAGGTCCTTGACCAGGCTGGTCATCCGGGGCGACGGGGCGACGTTGAGCTCGCGTTGCAGCAGGCCCCGGTACTGCTGGTAGCACCGCAGGGCGCTGGCGAGGTTGCCCTCCGCGAGGTGGACCTCGATCACGATCCGGTGGGCGGTCTCCCGGATCGGGTCGATCGAGACGGCGGTCAGGGCGGTCTCCAGCGCGGCCAGGTACTGCTCGGCCCGGTGCAGCTGGTGGGCCAGCGCCTCCAGTGCGTGCAGACGGGTCTGGTCCCAGCGCTCGCGTTCGAGCAGCAGCCAGTCCTCCGTCCAGCCCGGCAGCAGCTCGCCGCTCAGGGCGTCGACCAGTGCGGCGCAGCTGGCGGGCAGCGGGTCGAGCCCGGCGAAGATCTGCTGTGCGGCGGCCCCGGCGGTGTGCAGGTCGACCCGGACGGCCGGGGCCAGCCGGAGCCGCTGGCCGACGCTGTCGATCGCGGTGGTGCCGCCCAGCAGGCGGCTGCGGCAGAGTGCCGAGCGCAGGTTGGCGGCGGCCCGCCAGCTGGTGCAGTCGGGCCAGAGCTGTTCCGCCACGGTGATCCGCTGGGCCCCGCCGACGCCCTGTAACGCCAGGAAGGCCAGCAGGTGCTGGGCACCCGCCGGGAGGGGAATCCTGGTTCCGGCGCAGCTGACCTCGAAGCCCCTCAGCAGATCGAGGCACACGCCACTCCACGGCACAACCACCACTGTGCCGCTGCGGGGAGTTGGCCGCACCTGCTCGGCGGCGTGCCGCCCGCGTCGCCGCCGCGTTCCGTCGGCGTTGCGCCGCCGTGCGCCCGGTGTACCACCCGCCACCCGGAGCCGCCCCGCCAAGGGTGCGCCCGGTTCGGCGGGCCGGCTGCGCAGCGCGGGCGGGACGCGCCGGTGACGGACCGTCGACGCGGCCGGAACGCCGCGCCGACCGACCGGACGGAGTTGCCGAACGGGCGGGTCGGACCCTGGTGCCATGACCGACCGTGCAGAAGTCCCCCCGGACGCCGGACCGGTCCTGCCCAGGGCGGTCCTGCGGGACCTGCCGGGACGGGACGGGTGGCTCGGCGACCCCGAGGTGTGCGTCGCCGTGCTGGACGGCCCGGTGGATCTCGACCACCCGTGCTTCGCCGGGGCCGATCTGACCCGCCTGGACACCCTGGTCGGCCAACCGGCCGGTCCGGGGCCGATGTCGCTGCACGGCACCCATGTCGCCAGTCTGCTGTTCGGCCAGCCGGGCAGCCCGGTGGTCGGCGTCGTGCCGCGCTGCCGGGGGCTGCTGCTGCCGGTGTTCACGGACGCGGCGGACGGCCGGGTGCCCCAGCTCGACCTGGCCCGGGCGATCGAACGCGCGGTCCAGGAGGGCGCCCAGGTGATCAACGTCAGTGGCGGTGAGCGCAGCCAGGACGGCCGGGCCGAGGGCGTGTTGGAGCGGGTGCTGCGACGCTGCGCGGAGAGCGGCGTGCTGGTGGTCGCGGCCGTGGGCAACGACGGCGGCGACTTCGTACAGGTGCCCGCCGCGGTGCCCTCGGTGCTCGCGGTCGGCGCCGCCGGGCCCGGTGGCGAGCCGCTGGAGCTGAACAACTACGGCGCCGCGTACGCCGGCAACGGCGTGCTCGCCCCCGGGCAGGACGTGCTCGGGGCCGCCCCGGGCGGTGGCACGGCCGCGCTGACCGGCAGCAGCTTCGCCACCCCGCTGGTGGCCGGCGCCGCCGCCCTGCTGGTGGCGGCCCAGCTGGCCGAGGGGCGGGCCGCCGATCCGGGCGCGGCGGGCCGGGCGGTACTGGCAAGCGCGGCCGGCACGCCGTGCTCGCCCGACGACTCCCCGGCGTGCCGGCGCCGGCTGGTCGGCCACCTGGACATCGCCGCCGCCCACCGGCTGATCTCCACCGGGGCGGACAACTCCCCGGTCGAGCAGCCGAGTTCACCGGCAGAGGCCACCGTCCTGGCACTGTCCGCCCGGCCGGCGCCCCGGCCGGAGCAGCCGATCCCGCCCGAGCCCGGCGTGAACGCGGCCGGCCCGACCGGGACGCCCCCGTCCGTACCGAACCAGGGAGTCACCACCATGGACACCGAGACCCTGCCCGCCACCCCGGCCGAAGCCCCCGTGGCCGCCCCCGAACCACCCGACCGGTCCGGGGTCACCGCCTCCGCACCGTGCAGCTGCGGTGGCGCGGACGCCGCCGCCCGGCCGGAGCCCGCCCCGGTGGCCGTCCAGCCCCCGCCTGCGCCTCCCGACCCGGCTCCCCGCGACCCGGCACCCCGTGATCCGGTGCCCCGCGGCGTCCGGCCGTCCTGCGGCTGCGGCGGTGGCGGGGCCCGACCGCTGGTGTACGCGATCGGGGAGATCGGGGTCGACTTCCAGACCGAGGCCCGCCGGGACACCTTCCGCCAGCAGATGGCCCCCGTCCCCGGCCGGCCGACCGAGGAGGGCGAGTCGACCGAGCTCCCGCCCAACCCGTACGACCCCGGACAGCTCTACGACTACCTGCTCTGGAACCCGTGGGCCTCGGACAAGCTGACCTGGACGCTGACCATGGACAGCACCCCGATCTACGCCCTGGAGGCCGAACCGGCGGCCGGCCTGGACTGGAGCACCCCGGTGCTCGCCCCCGAGGAGCTGGACCAGGACGCCCTGGAGCTCGCGGTCGGCCGCCCGGCCGAACTCGCCCGGATGCTGCGCACCCTGGCCGCCCCGCCGGTCTCCACCGTCTACCGGGTGTTCCGGGACGCGATTGTCGGGCAGGTCCGGCCGAAGCACGACCCGGCCGGGTACGTGTCCCGGGTCTCGGTACCCGGTGTGCTGACCGACCGGACCACCCGGCTGTTCTCCGGGCAGGTGGTGCCGGTGGTCGAGGTGAAGAGCCGGGGCCTCTACACCTGGAACGAGACGGCGCTGATCGACTCGGTCCTCGGGGCGGTCCGGGAGGACTCCAGGGCGCGCGGGGTGACCATCGAGGACGTCTCGCTCGGCAAGACCGTCCGGGCCTTCCTGGACAAGATCTACTACCAGTTCCGCAACCTCGGGCAGAGCTCGGCCGACCGCGCGCTCAACTACGCGGGCACCAACGCCTTCCTGTTCGGCAGTCAGCTGAGCGAGGGCCTGCTCTCCGCCAAGCACGTCCCCGGCCCGGAGGACCGGCTCTACGCGCTGGACTCGATCAGCGTCGCGAAGAGCCCGTACTGCCGGATGGGTTCCGACTGCCAGGACGTGGTGGTCCGCTTCTTCGACCCGGAGGACGAGCGGCGTTCCCGGGTGACCTACCTGTTCACCATCGACGTGAGCGACGAACTCCCGGTCAGCCTGGCGCCGACCCACCAGTTCCTCGGCGACATGTGACGCCCCGGGAGACCCGCCCGCACCGACGCCCCCACCGACAGAGAGGCCCAGCGATGAACACCCCCGTGCGAACGCCGAGCGCGCGAGCACCCGGCACCACCCTTCCGCCGCAGGCCCGGCCGGTCCGCCGGGACGCCTGGACGGCTCCGCAGGCCCACCAGGACGGCGCCGGTGTGGCGGCGGCCGCCAAGTCCCGCTGCGCCGGTCTGCCCGGGCTGGCCCGGCAGATGTGCTACGCCGCCCGGTACGGCGCCTGACCCCCGACCCCGACTCGTGTGAGGACTGATCACCATGACCATCCATCAGACGCCTGCGCTCCAGCTGCCGCCGCAGGCGCTCCCGGTCCACCGCACCCGGGTGGCGGCCACCGCCGCGCTCGGCACCGCGGCGGGCGTCGAGGCCGACGGCATCCTGGAGTGGCTGGGCAAGCAGGCCGACAAGATCCTGCCCATCCCGGACATCGACCCCGGCGGCATCGTCGACTGGATCGGCGGCCTGTTCTGAACGGCCGTCACCCCTACCCGGAAGACCCGATGAAGGAGGTATCCGATGACCATCGAGACCAGCAGGGACGGCGGGCGCCGCCCCGCCACCCTTCAGCTCCCACGGCAGGCACTGCCCGTCGACCGGACCGGCGCGGCGGCGGGTGCCCTCGGCGCCACGGCGGGCGTCGAGGCCGACGGGTTCTTCGACTTCCTGAAGCCCGTCCTGCCCGCCCTGAAGTCCGTCCTGCCCGGGCCGGTCGGCTCGGTGCTCGGGATGCTCGGGCTCTGACCGGCCACCCGCGCCGGTGGCGGTGGCCCGGCCGCTGCCACCGGCGCGCTGAACCAGGAGAGGCGAAGCCATGCCACGCAACCTGCCGCTCCGGCGGCCGATCGACCGCCGGGAGCCGTACCCGCCCTATCTGGTGGTGACGGGCGACCAGTTCGTCCAGCAGGCCGACCCGGTCGGCCCGAGCGGGAACGCCCCGCTCCGTCAGCCCGCGCTGGCCCGGATGATGCGGGCCCGGTCGGCCCCGGCTCCGGGCGCCCCGTCCCTCGCCGCGCCGCCCAGGGCCGTGCTGCCCGGGTTGGCGGAACCGGACGAGGTGGTCCGGATCATGGACGGGGTCGGCGGCATGTTCGGCTCGTCCACCGGTGACCCGAGCCCCTGGACCGGCGGCCTCCGCACCCCGGGCGGCTGTCGCCCGCGCTGAACCACCACCCGGCAGTAGAACGCGTCTCAGGAGGCAGCCATGCTCCGGTCGGAGCTGTTCAGCGGTACCCCGGACCTGGCCCAGGTGGCGGCCGGCGCCCGGAAGATCCAGGCCCCGGAGTCCTCCGCCTCGGTGGCCACCGTCCAGCAGGCGCTGGTGACCGTCGGCGGGGCGCTGCCCACCTTCGGGGTGGACGGCCGGTTCGGCGCCGAGACCGGCGCGGCGGTCGGCACGTTCAAGGCCGACCGCGGCCTCCGTCCCTCCGATCCGGTGGTCGGCCCAGGCACCGTCGGCCGGCTGGACCTCGAACTCACCTTCCTGGACGGCACGGACACTCCCTCGGTGCTCGCCGACCCGGCCCTGCCGGCCCGTGAGCCGTTCACCGCGAGCGTGCTGGACGTCGTCCACCCGGATCTCGACATCACCGGCAAGGTGCTCCAACTCCTGGAGCTGGGCGATGAGTTCTGCTTCTCGATGTCGATGGCGATCCTGGACGCCCCCAAACTCGCCAGCTTCGTCGGGCGGTTCGTGGAGCCGCACATCAACGCGGACTTCTGTGCCAGGAACGGCCCGTGCAGTCCGGTCGACGACTTCTTCGACACCCTCAACAGCCCGGCCCCGTACACCGCGTTCCTGCTCGCCCACAATCCGGCCGTGCCCCCGGCCGTGGTGGCCCAGATCGGCGCGAGCGTGCGACCGGACATCCTGAGCCACCGTCCGGGCCGCCCGGCGGAGTGGTACGAGATCAAGCCGCTCTCGCCGTCGGGGGTGACCGAGGGCATCGCCAAGGGCGTCAAGCTCCGGTCCAACTACGAGAACAACGGCTTCCCGTACCGGCCGGGGAAGACCTACACCCCGAGCCCGACCATCCCGCTGATGCGGTTCATCACCCCCGAGGGCGAGCACCTGGAGCTGGTGATCGAGGCCCGGCGGCTGCTGCCCGGGCTGCTGTTCTACCGGCTGTGCATTCGCGGCGACTACGTGCGCTTCTTCAACCGGGTCCGGCTGGCGGCCGGGATCCTGGCCGTCCTGGCCGCGCTGGCGCCGGAGCTCGCGGCGGCGGGCGCGGTGGCCGAGGAGGTGGCCGCCTTCGTCGCACTGGTCCAGTCGATCGCCGAGGGCCTCGGGGTGCTGCTGCCCGCGCTCACCGCGCTGTGAGCCGGACGCCCCGGGCCCGCTCGTCGGGGCCCGGGGCGTCCGGTTCGGTCAGCCGTGGCCGGCCGGGGTCACTTGCCGGTCAGGCCGGCCCGGCGCAGCGCGTCCGCCATCGCGCTGTTGGCGGCGGGCGCCGGCGCCGGGGTGCTCCGGCGGTCCTGCCGGGGCGGCTTGGCGCCCCGGCCCCGGTCGCGGTTCTGCTCGCGGTCACGGTCACGGTCGCGGTCACGCGGCGCCGCCTGACCGACCTCGTCGTCCAGCCGCAGCGTCAGCCCGATCCGCTTGCGCGGCACGTCCACGGTGACCACCCGGACCTTGACGATGTCACCGGGCTTGACCACCTCGCGCGGGTCCTTGACGAAGTTCTTCGACAGCGCCGAGACGTGCACCAGACCGTCCTGGTGGACGCCCACGTCCACGAACGCGCCGAACGCCGCGACGTTGGTGACCACACCCTCCAGCACCATGCCCACCACCAGGTCGCCGATCTTGTCGACGCCCTCCTTGAAGGTCGCGGTCCGGAACGCGGGGCGCGGGTCGCGGCCCGGCTTGTCCAGCTCGCCGAGGATGTCGGTGACGGTCGGCACGCCGAAGGTGTCGTCGGCGAAATCGGCCGGCCGCAACGCCCGCAGCGCCGCCCCGTTGCCGATCAGCGAGGGCAGGTCGCCACCGGTCGCGGCCAGGATGCGGCGCACCACGGGGTACGCCTCGGGGTGCACCCCGGAGGCGTCCAACGGGTCGTCACCGCCGGGCACCCGCAGGAAGCCCGCGCACTGCTCGAACGCCTTCGGGCCGAGCCGCGCCACGTCCTTGAGCGCCCGCCTGGTCCGGAACGGGCCGTTCGCGTCGCGGTGCGCCACGATGTTGTCGGCCAGCGTGCCGGTCACCCCGGAGACCCGGGTGAGCAGCGGCGCCGAGGCGGTGTTGACGTCCACGCCGACCGCGTTGACGCAGTCCTCGACCACAGCGTCCAGCGAGCGGGACAGCTTCAGCTCGCTCAGGTCGTGCTGGTACTGGCCGACGCCGATCGACTTGGGGTCGATCTTCACCAGCTCGGCCAGCGGGTCCTGGAGCCGCCGGGCGATCGAGACCGCGCCCCGGATCGAGACGTTCAGGTCCGGCAGCTCCTGCGAGGCGAAGGCCGAGGCGGAGTACACCGAAGCACCCGCCTCGGAGACCATCGCCTTGGTGAGCTTCAGCTCGGGGTGACGCGTGATCAGGTCCTCGGCCAGCTTGTCGGTCTCCCGGGAGGCCGTGCCGTTGCCGATCGCGATCAGCTCGACGTCGTGCCGCTTGGCCAGCGCGGCAAGGGTGGCGATCGAGGCGTCCCACTTGTTGGCGGGCTGGTGCGGGTAGATGGTGTCGTACCCGAGCACCTTGCCGGTGGCGTCCACCACGGCGACCTTGACACCGGTGCGGAAGCCCGGGTCCAGGCCCATGGTGGCGCGGGTGCCGGCCGGGGCGGCCAGCAGCAGGTCGCGCAGGTTGGCGGCGAAGACCCGGACCGCCTCGTCCTCGGCCTCCTGGCGCAGCCGGGTGCGCAGGTCGATGCCGAGCCGGACCAGGATCCTGGTCCGCCAGGCCCACCGGACGGTGTCGCCGAGCCACTTGTCGGCCGGCCGGCCCCGGTCGGCGATGCCGAACTTGGCGGCGATCCGCCGCTCGTAGTCGTTCTCGCCGGGCAGGTCGCCGTCGGCGCCCTCGTACGGGGAGAGTTCGAGGTCGAGCACCTCCTCCTTCTCGCCGCGCAGCATTGCCAGGATGCGGTGCGAGGGGAGCTTGCCGTACGGCTCGGCGAAGTCGAAGTAGTCGGCGAACTTGGCGCCGTCCTGCTCCTTGCCGTCCCGCACCGTGGCGACCAGCCGGCCCCGGGTCCACATCCGCTCGCGGAGCGTGCCGACCAGGTCGGCGTCCTCGCCGAACCGCTCGACCAGGATCGACCTGGCCCCGTCCAGCGCCGCCGTGGCGTCGGCCACCGACTCGTTCAGGTAGCCCGCCGCCAGCGCGGCCGGGTCCTTGGACGGGTCGGCGAGCAGGGTGTCGGCGAGCGGTTCGAGACCGGCCTCGCGGGCGATCTGTGCCTTGGTCCGCCGCTTGGGCTTGAACGGGAGGTAGATGTCCTCCAGCCGGGCCTTCGAGTCGGCGGCCAGGACCTGCGCGCGCAGCGCGTCGTCCAGCTTCCCCTGGCTCTCGATCGACTCCAGCACGGCGGCCCGCCGCTCCTCCAACTCCCGCAGGTAGCGCAGCCGCTCCTCGAGCGTGCGCAGCTGGGTGTCGTCGAGTTCGCCGGTGACCTCCTTGCGGTAGCGCGCGATGAAGGGCACGGTGGCGCCGCCGTCGAGGAGCTCGACGGCGGACCGCACCTGCCCCTCCCGTACGCCCAGCTCTTCGGCGATCTTCCGTTCGACTGACATGGTCACGAAGCCGGTCACCTTCTCCTGCGTTCAGCCTGAGTTCCGCCCCGCATTCTGGCAGGTAACCCGGACCGGACGGGTGCGACCTGCTCCCCGGGGTGGCGCGGGCCCGCCGTCGCCGGGGTGCCGCGAGGCGTGGGGGCGCATCGCGGCACCCCGGCCGGGCGGGCCGGGGTCAGTCCTGGTCGAGCGAGATCGCCGCGACGGGGCAGCGCTCGACGGCCGAGCGGACGGACCGTTCGTCCGCCGGGTCGGTACCGTCCGTCAGCAGGGTGACCAGACCGTCCTGCTCGTCCTGGGCGAAGACGTCGGGCGCGGTGTAGACACAGGTCCCCGATCCGATGCAGCGTTCACGATGGACCGACAGCGGCATGGTGGCTCACCAGGTGACCGGTAGTGCGTCCAGGCCCTGGATGAGGGTGGCGCGCTTGAACGGGAGCTCCTCCACCGGCACCGCGAGCCGCAGGCCGGGGATCCGCGCGAAGAGGGTGTCGTAGACGATCTTCAGTTCGACCCGGACCAGGCTGGCGCCCGGGCACTGGTGGACGCCGTGGCCGAACGCCGAGTGCAGGCCGATCTCGCGGAAGATGTCCAGCTGGTCGGCGTTCTCGAAGACGCTCTCGTCCCGGTTGGCCGAGGCGGTCAGGTTGATGATGCCCTCGCCCGCCTTGATCTTGACGCCACCGACCTCCATGTCCTGGGTGGCGACCCGGGAGGGGGCCGAGTCGGCGATGCTGAGGAACCGCAGCAGTTCCTCGATGGCGTTCCGGGTGAGGTCCGGGTCGGCCTTCATCTGGGCGAGCTGCTCCGGGTGTTCGAGCAGCGCGGCCACCCCGAGCACGATCATGTTGGTGAGGGTGTCGAAGCCGCCGGAGATCAGCATCCGGGCCAGCGCGACGATCTCCTTGTGGTTGAGGTTGCCCTCCTCGGCGTTCCGGCTGACCACCCGTCCGACCAGGTCGTCCTCGGTCGGCGTCTCCTCCTTCGAGGTCACCAGCTTGTCGAGGTAGACGTCCATCTGGTGGATCGCCATGCCGACCTCCTGCGGCGTGACGTCGCTGCGCACCGTGACCTCGGCGAAGTCGCGGAACCCGGGGATGTCCTCCGGCGGCACGCCGAGCAGCTCGCACAGCACCAGCGAGGGGACCGGGATGGCGAGTTCGGTCAGCAGGTCGACCGGGCCGCCCTTGGCCAGGATCGCGTCGATGTGCTCGTCCACGATCTTCTGGATGCGCGGGGTGAGGGCCTGCATCCGCTTGAGGGTGAACTCGGGGATGATCTCCTTGCGGTGCCGACCGTGCACCGGCGGGTCCATCGCGACCAGCGGCAGCTCCATGGCCTGCAGGATGTCGTCCGGCACCGGCACCTGGAGCGGGTAGCCGGGGTGCTTGAAGTTGGAGCTCATGGTCGGGTCGGTGAGGACCTGACGCACGTGCTCCTGCCGGCTGACCGCCCACATCTCCTTGCCGGACACCGCGAGCGTGACCTTGGAGACCGGCTCCTCGGCGCGCAGCACGGCGTACTCGGCCGGCGGCTGGAACGGGCACTTCCGCTCCATCGGGAACTGCGGCGGGTCTTGTCTGAGGGGTGAGGTGGTGTCAATTTCGGTCATTTCCGCTCCCGTTGTTCGGTCCCTGGGACCAGTCGAGCACGTTTGCGAAAGGCAAGATATCGACTCCCTACCCGGTTATCGACCCCCTAGTGAACCCCTCACGACGGGCCCGGACCACCCCAGTCACCGGTACCGTTCCTGGACGCACCATCGCATTCTTGGTACTGGCCATGTCAGATCGCCTGCGGCCGAAAACCCCCCGGCGGCTCAGGACGCCCTCTTGACGGATCATCACGCAACCGCATCCGGTACGAAGGGCCGTCGGAGTGCCGTTCCCCCACCGCGCTTGCTCCGGCCGGGTAGTTCGGGACACGAATCGGCCGCCCCCCGCGTCGCCTGCCGTACGCTGACCCGCATGGCGAAATCCGCGACCCGGCGGCCGAGCGTCGTCACCGGCTTGGTGCGCTCCGCATTCCTGGTGAATGCCGTGTACGCCGAGTCCGGCCGTATCTTCGGACTGACGCCCCAGCAGGGGCAGTTGCTGTGCGTCCTGATGGCGCAGCCGTACGGGATGACCGAACTCGGGGCCGTCCTGGGCCTGGCCAAATCCAGCCTGACCGGCCTGGTGGACCGCACCGCCCAGCGCGGCCTGGTGCGCCGCGAACCCGACCCCTCGGACCGCCGCGTCATCCGGGTCGCCCTCACTCCCGAGGGCGCCGTTGCCGCGAAGGACTTCTACGCCGAGACCTGCCGCCGCATCAAAGTCCTGCCGGCCGGCCTCAGCACTCCTGAACGCGGCCAACTCGCGCTGCTGCTGGGCCGGATGACGATCGACAACAAGGTGCCCGCCGTCTTCCTGGAACTCGACGAGAGCCACCCGGAGCACGGATAGGTTCTCCGGTTCGACCACGAACTCCCGCCCGGCAATCCCCGTCAGCCCGTCGTCGTGCCGACGCCGGGCAGCACTCCGGAGCGGCAGCCGTCCCCATTCGGTGGCTCCACCGGGGTACCGGGTGATATCCAGACGGGATGATCCCGATTCCCGCCCCCCGCAGCTCCGCCTTCGACGCCGTCCTGTGCGACCTCGACGGTGTGATCCGCTTCTTCGACCACGCCGAACTGGCCGGGCGGGAACAGGCCGCCGGCCTGCCGCCGGGCAGCACCGCGACGGTGGCCTTCGGCCCGGACACCGCACTGCCGCTGATCCTCGGACAGCTCACCAGGCAGCAGTGGGAGGACTCGATCGCCGCCGGGCTGGCCGGCCGGGTCCGCGCCGACGAGGCCCGCGCACTCGCCACCGCCTTCACCGGCAGCCCGGTCCGGGCCGACCAGGAGGTGGTCGACCTGCTGCGCCGGACCCGGGAGCACTGCCCCGTCCTGCTGGTCACCAACGCGACCCCGTGGCTGGACGAGGACCTGGCCCGGCTCGGCCTCGCCGACCTCGCGGCGGGCGCGGTCAACAGCGCACTGGTGGGCGCCGCGAAGCCGGACCACCGCATCTACCGGGTCGCCGCCGACCGGGCCGGCGTCGCACCCGAGCGCTGCCTCTTCGTCGACGACCGGCCGGAGAACGTCCGGGCGGCCGAGGAACTGGGCATGACGGGCGTGCACTTCCGCAGCCCGGCCGATCTGCGCGCCGCGCTCTCCCCGGTGCTCGGGGTCAGCCCTTCAGACGCAGGTTCCAGATCGTGACCTCGACGTCCAGTTCGCCGTAACTTCCCTGGGAGTAGTGGGTCTTGGTGACCTTGAGCAGGCCGATCGGCGAGGACCCGTCGGCCACGCAGACCCGGTCGCCCGCCACCACGTCCACCTCCTTGTGCTGCTGGGTCAGCAGCAGGTCGCGGCAGCCCTGGGCGGTCGGCTCGCCGGCCTCGGTCCAGAGGGCGGAAGGGCCCCTGACCGCCATGCCGCTGCTGCCGCTGCGCTGTGCGGCCGGCTGGAAGAACGGCAGCGAGTCGCCCTTGGTCGGCGGCACCTGGGCCAGGTCGATGCCCTCCATGCCCAGCACCACCTTCCCGGTCCAGCGCACGGACACCTCGGCGGCCGGCGTCGGAACGGGCTTCGCGGTGGCGGTCGCCACGGTGGCCGGGTCGGGCGCCGGTGCGGGCGCGACCACCGAGGTGGCCGGTGCGGCGGACGGGTGCGGGCTGCCGCCGGTGAAGGCCGCGACGGCGCTGGCCACGCCGGCCGCCGCGCTCACCACGGCCGCCACCACGCCCCAGACCATCACCGGCGACCGCCGGTGGGCCTCCGTCGGCGCCGGCACCCCCGGAGGGGTCGGGCCGCCGAAGGAAGGTGGCTGGTTGTCCATCGAGTCCCCCGATGTTCTGGGCCGCGACCGGGCTCGCGCGGCGTTGGATCACCGGGCACGATAGCAACTCTGACGAGGTGTCGGCGGCCGGGTGCCCGGCCCCCGCCCGAGCGGGCTCAGAGCCCGTGCGCGACCGGGTGGGTGGGCTGGTAGAGCGGCAGCTCGAAACCGCTCGGCAGCGGGATCGCGGTGACCGTGCCCCAGCTCTGCCGGGTCGGCGGTGTGACCGGCCGGACGCCGTGCTCGGCCAGCCGGGCGAGCACGGCGTCCAGGTCGTCGCACATCAGGTAGCACTCGCTGTGCGGCGGGGCTTCGGTCGGATGGAAGGCCAGCTCGGCCGGCGGCAGCTTGAAGATCAGCCACCCGCGGCCGGCGTCGACGTGCGCGAAGCCGAGCACGTCACGGACGAACGCCCGGTCGGCCTCGGCGTCCGAGCTGTGCAGAATCACGTGTGCGCCACTGAACATGACCCGATGGTAGAAGTCGCGCCGCCGACCGCCCGCGCGAACCGCCGGAGCGTCACCCCGGCTTGATCACGGACCCGGGGACGGGCCCCGGCGGCCCCGCCCGGGAGGAGTGCGACCCGGCGGTCCGGCGTGCGCCGGGTGTACCAACCAGCTTCGATCCGTACTCCGCCGATCCGTCACCACACCGGCCGCAACCGGCCCGAGGGGGCCAATCGGGCCAGGTCGTCGTGGAGTTGACGGAGCCGGTCGGGCCCCAGCACGGCGGCCCAGGGGACCACCGCCTCGGCTGCGGCCGCGTCGGCGGCGCGGGTGCACTCCCAGCCGCGACCGGTCAGTTCGATCAGTTTGGCGCGCGCGTCGGTGGGGTGCGGACGGCGTTCGACGTAGCCCTTGCGGACCAGTTCCTCCACCATCTGGCTGGCCGCCTGCTTGCTGACACCGAGGTGTTCGGCCAGCTCGTTGACGGTGGCACCGCCGGGGGCCAGCCGGGCGAAGGCGAAGCCGTGGGCCGGGCGCAGATCGTCGTAACCGCGCCGGCGAACGCCCGCGTCGATCTCGTGGACCACCTCGGCGGTCAGCGCGATCAGCAGCGGAGGGATGCTCAGGGCGATGGGGTCGGGCTCGCTCATGCGCGAGATTGTGCCACTCATTCATGTCGTCCCCTTGACGAAACAGTCAAGTAGCTTGACCATATAGACAAGCAGCTTGTCTATTGAGAGCAGGGACGTATGCCCGTCATCCGCAGCGCCCGGACCACCGTGCACGAGATCCACGGCGCCCGGTTCACCGCCCACGCCAACCCCCGCACCGGCAGCGCCGAGCTCTGCGCCTGGCGGCTGGACGTCCCGGCCGGGACCCGGGGCACCGCACACACCGTCAGCCACGAGGAGATCGTCCACCTGCTCGCGGGCGCGCCCGACGTCGTACTGGACGGCGAGCGGAGCACTCTGGCCCCCGGCGACACCGTGATCGTCCCGGCCGGGTCCAGCTTCTGCCTCGACAACCCTGGTGAGTCGGCCGCCACCGCCTGGGTGACCACCAGCGTCGGCCTCAGCGCCACCCTGGCCGACGGCACGGTGCTCACCCCGCCGTGGGCCAACTGACCGGGCCTCGTCGGACGGGCCGTCAGCCCTCGTACGGGAGCAGCTCGGCCCGCTTCGGCGCCCGCCCGTCGCCGGAGGACCGGCCGGTGAGGCGGCGCCCGATCCACGGGCCCAGGTGCATCCGCAGCCAGCGCAGGTCGGCGCGCAGCTTCGCGCTCCGGCCGCGCGGCGCGGCGGTCGGCAGCGGCGCCCGCCAGTCGAACGGGGCGGGGCGGCCGAGCGCCTCCAGCACGGCGACGGCCACCCGGCGGTGACCCTCCGGCGAGAGGTGCAGCCGGTCCTCGTCCCAGAGCCGGCGGTCGTCGAAGCAGGGGGCGGAGAAGAGGTCCACCACCACCAGGTTGGGGTGGGCCCTGGCCAGCCCCTCCACGAACGCCTTCATCTGCAGGATCGGGGCCAGCAGCCGGGCGCTGCCGCCGAGCCGCCTGGTCGGGTCGGTGCTGGTGAACATCACCACGGTGCCGCCGCCCGCGAGCAGGCGCTCGGCCGACCGGCCGAGCAGGTCCTCCACCTGGGCCACGTCGCAGCCCGGCCGCAGCACGTCGTTCAGCCCGCCCGCCAGGGTGACCAACTCGGCACCCATCGCGGCGGCGGCCGCCAGCTGCTCGTCGTGGATCTGGCCGATCAGCTTGCCGCGCACCGCCAGGTTGGCGTAGCGGAAGCCGGGCCCCTGCTCGGCGGCCAGCACCCGGGCGACCCGGTCGGCCCAGCCGAGGAACTGCCCGTCGGGCAGCAGCTCGTCGCACATGCCCTCGGTGAAGGAGTCCCCGACGGCGACATAGCTGCGGTACATGGTGGTGGTGGTGTCCATAGGGGAACGATCGTACGCGCCGGGTTGCCGGCGGGTGGGCGGCGGTCCGGAATATCCGGTGGCGGATCACCCGGGGTGCTGGTTGCATGCGCGCGTGACCGATCTCCTCGACCGCCTCGAGCGGTACTACGACACCGTGCCCCGCGCCGCCGCCCGAGCCGAGGGCTTCGGGCCGCTCTCGCTCTTCGTCCGGGAGGGCGAGGGCTGGCCCTACTACGGCCGGCCCGCCCTCGGCTGGACCGGGGCGGCCGTGACGGTCGCTGACGTGGACCGGGTCCGGGCCAGGCAGCGCGAGCTCGGCGTGCCGGAGAGCTTCGAGTGGGTCGCCGAGACCACCCCCGCCCTGCGGGCCGCCGTCGAGGGCTCCGGACTCCACGTGCACGAGCACCCGCTGATGGTGCTCGATCCGACCGCGCCGGCCGTCGCCGCCCCGGCCACCACGGCCCGGGTGGTCGGTGCCGACGACCCGGCGCTGGCCGAGGCGCTGGCGGTGGCCTACCTCTCCTTCGGCGAACCCGGCACCGCGATCGGCACCACAGGCCCGGACGAACTCGCCGCCCTGACCGCCCAGTTGACCGCCGATGGCACCGCGGACCGGACCGCCGGACGGATCCGGGACGGCCTGACCGTGGTGGCCGCCGCGTTCGGCCCGGACGGCACCGCCCTGGGCGGCGGTCAGCACCAACTGGTCGGCCCAGTCAGCGAGTTGGTCGGCATCGGCACCCTCCCGTCGGCCCGCCGCCAGGGTGTCGGGTACGCGGTCACCGCCGCCCTGGTCGCGGATGCCCGGGCGCGCGGGGTGGAGACGGTCTTCCTCTCGGCGGGTGACCAGGACGTGGCCCGGATCTACGCCAGGCTCGGCTTCCGGCCGGTCGGCACCGCGCTGATCGCCGAACCCGTCGCGTAGGCGACAGTGAGCCGGGACCGCACCTTGACGGTGCGGCCCCGGCTCACCTCCGAGCAGGCGTCAGAACTGCAGCGCCCAGCGGTCGATCCTGCCGGTGTCGGCGGCGGCGTTGTCGCTGACCCGCAGCTTCCAGACGCCGTTGGCCACCTCGGCGGAGGCGTTCACGGTGAAGGTCCCGATCACGTTGTCGGCGCTGCCGCCGTCCCCGTAGTTCTTGATCGGGTAGGTCGAGCCGTCGGGCGCGACCAGGTCCACCTTCAGGTCGCCCTGGTAGGTGTGCTTGATGTCCACCTCGACGCTCAGCGCGGCCGGGGCGTTGCCGGTCACCCCGCTGACGGTGATCGGCGACTCGACGGTGCTGTTGTCGGCGATCGCGTAGTCGGCGGCGTTCTCGAACTTCGGCCCGGTGGGCGGGGTGGTGGTGCCGGCGCCGACGTTGAGCAGCTTGTTCGGCGAGCCGGTGCCCGGGTTGGTCACCACGCCGCTGGTGGCGTTGGCGACCAGCGCGGTGGCCACCTGGGCCGGGGTGTCGGTGCGGTGGTCGGCCAGCCAGAGGGCGGCCGCGCCGACCACGTGCGGGGTGGCCATCGAGGTGCCGGAGATGGTGTTGGTGGCGGTGTCGTTGGTGTTCCAGGACGACTTGATGCTGGAGCCGGGCGCGAAGACGTCCACCAGGCTGCCGTAGTTGGAGAAGCTGGACCGCGCGTCGGTGTTGGTGGTCGACCCGACCGTGATCGCCTCGGCGACCCTGGCCGGGGAGTGCGTGCTCGCGTTCTGGTTGTCGTTGCCCGCCGCGATCCCGTACGTGACGCCGGAGGCGATCGAGCGGCGGACGGCCGCGTCGAGCACGTCGTCCACCCCGCCGCCGAGGCTCAGGTTGGCCACGGCCGGCTTGACCGCGTGGGCGGTCACCCAGTCGATGCCCGCGACCACCTGCTCGGTGGTGCCGGAGCCGGAGTTGTCGAGCACCCGGACGGCGACGATCTTCGCCTTCTTGGCCACCCCGTACGAGCTGCCCGCGACCGTACCGGCCACATGGGTGCCGTGGCCGTTGCCGTCCTGGGCGACGTTGTCGTTGTCGATGGCGTCGTAGCCGTTGCTGGCCCGGCCGCCGAACTCGCCGTGGCTGATCCGCACCCCGGTGTCGATGATGTAGGCGGTGACGCCCTCCCCCGCGGTGTCGGGGTAGCTGTAACTGCTGTTCAGCGGAAGGGACTTCTGGTCGATCCGGTCCAGCCCCCAGGACGGCGGGTTCGGCTGGGTGGTGTCGGCGTGGAAGGTACGGTTCTGGCTGACCACGGCGACCGCCGGGTCGGCGGCCAGCCGCTTGGCCTGCGCCTCGGAGAGCCGGACGGCGAAGCCGTTCAGTGCGGCCGAGTAGGTCCGGGTGACGGTGCCGCCGTACTTCCCGGCCAGCGCCTTCCCCTGGTCCGAACTCGCCGCCGCGAAGCCCTGGTTGAGCACCACGACATAGCTTCCGGGGATGGTGCCCGGGGCACCGGCGTTGGCGATCACGCCTTCGGCTCCGGCCGAGGCCGCCGCCGGCAGCGCCGCGCCGACGCCGAGGGCGAGCACGGCCGCGGTGGCCGCCGTGGCGGCGGCGAAGCCGCGCCGGGAGGGACGTATCACTGCCATCGGGGGATTCCTCCTAGGTGGGGGCGTACCTGCTCGACTGCCCGTCAGGACCCGGCACTTGGGGCCGGTCAGGGCAGGGCGGCGCAGTGGGCACACCAAATAAGCATGCTCATGACAATGAAGACGACGGATCGGGCCGCGACTGGTGTCCGGCCGCCAGCGAAAGGTTCGCGCATCGGCGACCGGGCACACAAGAGCCGGGCCGGATTGTCACGTGCAGGACACATTCGGGCGGCGTTCAGCCCCTGTCCACACCGACGATGACGGTCCGTCACGGGGCCGGCGATGACCCGGACGGCCGATCGGCCGCCGCCGGCTTCAGCCCTCGACGGCTCCGGCCGGATCGCCGGTCACCCAGTGCTCGCGGACCGCGTCGGTCGGGCGCTGCTCACCCAGCACGCCCAGCCCCCAGTCACCCAGCGCGGCGACCACCCGGCGCAGCATCAGACCGTGCTCGGTGAGCTGGTAGACCACCGCGTTGGCGGGGCGCTCCAGCTTGCGGCGCACCACCACGCCCTCGCCCTCCAGCTGCTTGAGCCGGGTGGCCAGGATGTCGGTCGACACGCCCGGCAGGTCGGCGTGCAGGTCGGTGTAGCGGCGCGGTCCGTCCAGGAGTTCACGGACGATCAGGAGGCTCCAGCGCTCCCCCACCGCGTCCAGGGCGCGGGCGACGGCGCAGTACTGGTCGTAGCTTCGGCGTGGCATGTGGATCAGCATAGCCAAAAGGTTGGACTTTCCAAGTGGTTACTTGGTAGAACAAAGCAACCGAATGATGGCGCGGTGCGACGGTCGGGAGGCCGCAGTGGAGTTTCGGCAGTCCAGCAAGCTGGCGGGCGTGTGTTACGAGATCCGCGGCCCGGTGGTCGAGCAGGCCAACGCGCTCGAGGAGGCCGGGCACAGCGTGCTGCGGCTGAACACCGGCAACCCGGCCCCGTTCGGCTTCGAGGCGCCGGAGGAGATCCTCCAGGACATCATCCGCAACCTCCCCAACGCGCACGGCTACAGCGACTCGCGCGGCATCCTGCCCGCCCGCCGCGCGGTGGTGCAGTACTACCAGCAGCGCGGCGTCAGCGGAGTGACGGTCAATGACGTCTACCTGGGCAACGGCGCCTCCGAGCTGATCCAGATGGCGGTCCAGGCGCTGGTCGACGACGGTGACGAAGTCCTGGTCCCGGCACCGGACTTCCCGCTCTGGACGGCGGTGGTCCGGCTGGCCGGCGGCAAGGCGGTGCACTACCTGTGCGACGAGGAGGCGGAGTGGTACCCCGACCTCGACGACATCGCCTCCAAGATCAACCACCGCACCAAGGCCATCGTGGTGATCAACCCGAACAACCCGACCGGCGCGGTCTACCCGAAGGAACTGCTGCTCGGCATCCTCGAACTCGCCCGCCGGCACGGCCTGATGGTGCTCGCCGACGAGATCTACGACAAGATCCTGTACGACGACGTGGAGCACCACTGCCTCGCCGCGCTCGCCGACGACGTCATCACCCTCACCTTCAACGGCCTCTCCAAGGCGTACCGGGTGGCGGGCTTCCGGAGCGGCTGGCTGGTGGTCTCAGGACCCAAGCAGCACGCCAAGGACTACCTGGAGGGGCTCACCATGCTCGCGGGCATGCGCCTGTGCCCCAACGTCCCGGCCCAGTACGCCGTGCAGGCCGCACTCGGCGGGCACCAGTCGATCCAGGACCTCACCCTGCCGAACGGCCGGCTCACCGAACAGCGCGACGTCACCTGGCGGGCGCTGAACGAGCTTCCCGGCGTCAGCTGCGTCAAGCCCAAGGGGGCGCTGTACGCGTTCGCCAAGCTCGACCCGGCCGTGCACCGGATCGTCGACGACGAGCGCTTCGTGCTCGACCTGCTGCTCCGCGAGAAGATCCACATCGTCCAGGGCACCGGCTTCAACTGGCCCCGCCCGGACCACTTCCGGTTCGTCACCCTCCCCCGGGCCGACGACCTGGAGACCGCGATCAGCCGGATCGGACGCTTCCTCACCACCTACCGGCAGTGACCCGGGCGAAGATCGCCGGCGGGCCGACGGGTCCTTCTGACACGATGCCGCGATGACCACCGTCTGGCCCCCGCCCCCCGTCGTCCCCGCCGGCCGGATGGCCGGGCGCGCACAGCCCGTGCTCGACCTGCCCGGCGGGCTGGAGCTGCGACCCTGGCGGCCGGAGGACGCGGAGAGCCTGCTGACCGCGAGCCTCGACCCGGCGATCCGGCAGTGGAACCTGTTCGCGCTGGGCACCGCCGAGGAGGCGCGCGGCCGGATCGCCCGGATGCACGAGCGCTGGCGCGCCGAGCAGGGCGCGATCTGGGCGGTCGCCCGTTCCGACGGCGGCCCCGCCCTCGGCCTGGCCGGCTGGAACGAGATCGACCTCCAGGGCGGCAGTGCCGAGATCCTCTACTGGCTGCTGCCACCCGCCCGGGGCGGCGGGGTGGCCGTGGCCGCCACCGAGCGGATCAGCCGGTGGGCGCTGGACGAACTCGGCCTGCACCGGCTGGGGCTGCGCCACTCGGTGGCCAATCCGGCCTCCTGCCGGGTGGCCGAGAAGGCCGGCTACCGGTTCGAGGGCACCCTGCGCAGCTCCCAGCTGCACGCCGACGGCTGGCACGACATGCACGCACGCCCTGGTCCAGGGCGACCGCTGAGGCACCGTCACCCGGCCCGGCCCGGGGTTCGGACGCCCGTGAAGGTGATCGGCCGCCGGAGCCGGAAGCCCAGCGCCTCGTACAGCCGGATCGCGTTGGTGTTGTCGCCCGCCGCGTGCAGGAACGGGATCTCGCCGCGCTCCCGGACGCCCGCCGCCACCGCCGGCAGCAGCCGGGAGGCCAGCCCCTCGCCGCGGTGCGCGGGGTCGGTGCAGACCGCGCTGATCTCGGTGTGGCCGGGCGGGTGCATCCGCTCGCCCGCCATCGCGATCAGCGCGCCGTCCCGGCGGATGCCCAGGTAGCCGCCCATCTCGACGGTCCGGCTCAGGAACGGCCCCGGCCTGGTCCGTTCGACCAGCGCGAGCATCTCCGGCACGTCGGCGGGGCCGAGCCGCACCGCCTCGGGATCCGCCTTGCCGAGCACCTGCTCGCCGACCAGCTGCACACCGTCGATCCGGAACGGCACCTCCCAGTCGGCTGGCGGGACGACCGCCGCGTCGATCGCGAGCAGCACCACCGCCCCGGGGCCGGCCAGTTCGGCCAGCTCCGCCCAGTCCGCCGCCTCCGGGCGGTCCGGCAGTCCGTGGAAGGGCGTCATGTCGGCGGGGTACCGCACCGACCGCCCCCGCCACTCGGCGAACCGGGCGTGCGGCCCGGCCAGTGACGCCACGACCGGGTTGTCCAACGGGTGCGACTCGGCCATCAGGTTCCCGTTCCGATCTCCCGCGCCCCCTCGGCACGGCCCGGTCCATCGTAGCCAGAGCGTCCGGGGCCCGGTGATCGTTAGGCTCGCCGCCATGACCGTGCTCCGCTCCGTCGCCCTGTTCGCCGTCGCCGCCGTCGCCGAGATCGGCGGCTGCTGGCTGATCTGGCAGAGCGTCCGCGAATCCCGCCCGTGGTGGCTGGCCGGCCTCGGCATCCTGGTCCTCGGCGGCTACGGCTTCTTCGCCGCCCTCCAGCCCGACTCGAACTTCGGCCGGGTGCTCGCCGCCTACGGCGGGGTCTTCGTGGCCGGCTCGCTGCTCTGGGGCATGGCCGTCGACGGCTTCCGCCCGACCCGGTCCGACGTCCTCGGCGCCGTGATCTGTCTGGCGGGCGTCGCGGTCATCATGTACGGCCCCCGCCGCTGACGCCCCGTGGGCGTCCTCGGCACGGCCACCGGGAGCAAGTACAGTGCCGGGGGTACCGCTTGAGTACCGGAGCCGTCCCGGAGGGAAGTCCATGGCCAAGCCGCCCGAGGTCGGAGCGTCCGCTCCGTCGTTCACCCTGCCCGGCCTGCTGCTGGCCGAGGACATCGCCGAACGGCGCGAGTACCGGCTGGAGGAGGCCAAGGGCCGCCCGCTGGTGCTGGTCTTCTACCCCGGCGACGACACCCCGGTCTGCACCAAGCAGCTCTGCGAGTACACCTCCGACCTGGACCGCTTCAAGAACCTCGGCGCCACCGTCTGGGGCATCAGCCCCCAGGACCTGGACAGCCACGAACGCTTCGCCCGCAAGCACCGCCTGGCCTTCCCGCTGCTCGCCGACCCCGACCGCGCCGTCGCCCGGGCCTACGGCATCAGCGTCCCCGGCCTCGGCCTGCGCCGCTCGGTCTTCATCCTGGACGGCGGCGGCACGGTGACCTGGCGTCACATCGCCCTGGCCGGCCTGACCTTCCAGCACACCGACACCCTGACCACCCAACTCGCCACCCTCACCGAGGGCTGAGTCAGCGCACGTAGTTCTTGAGAATCTCCGTCGGCAGCGTGAACCCGACCGGCGCCGGCAGCTCGACGTCGTTGCCGTACGCCCGGATCACCGTCGTGCGGTACCGGCCTCCGGCCGGCTCGCTGTGGACGGTCACCTCACACCGCTCCCGGTCGATCAGCAGGTAGACCGGAATCCCGGCCTGCGCATAGGCGACCGGCTTCCCGCCCCGGTCCCGCCGGTCGGCTCGGACCAGTCCAGTGCCGGCACCGTACTACCTCCCTACCGAGGTAGCGGTGGCTCTGCGGCCGAGGTCAGGCCCGGGTGAAGGAGTGGCACTCGCCGAGTGCGGTGAAGCCGCGGCGGGTGTACCAGTGCCGGGGCCAGTCGTCGGCGTCGGCGACCAGGAAGCGGAGCGGCTGGTCGGCGGCCAGGTGCAGGGCGGTGGCGAGGACGGTGGCGCCGTGGCCCTGGGCGGTCCGGTCCAGGGCGGTGACCAGGTCCTCGATCTGGGCGATGCCGGTGCCGGGGTCGCGGTAGAGGTCGGCCCAGGCGGCGACCCGGCCGTCGGCGCCGCGGGCGCCCAGGAAGAGCACCTCCGGCGCACCGTTGCGGCGGGCCGCCCGACGGGCGATCAGCTGCTCGACGGTGTCCTCGGAGACCTCCGGCATCCAGTCCCGCAGCCGGGCCCGGTACGGGACGGCCAGGTCGGGGACGTCCACCGGTTCGGCGGGCACCGCGGGGGCCGGGGTCGGGCCCCGGTGGGCGAGCACCACCTCGGTCATGTGCCGGTACCCGGCCGCCTCGAAGAGCGCCACGCAGCCGGCGCCCGACTCCGCGTCGTAGACCGTCAGTTGGCGGTGCCCCGCGTGGGCCAGCGCCCGGTCCGCCAGCGCGAGCAGCTCGGTCGGCCGGGCCGGGCCCTCGATGTGCAGCTGGTTGTGCTCGTAGGACAGCGGGTACGCCTCGTGCAGCGCGAGGAAGCCCCCGGGCAGCTCCCGGACCTCGGTGGCCTGCCGCCGGGCGAAGGCGGTCCGGAAGGCGTTGGCGCGCAACAGCTCACTGGTCGGCATCCGCCGATGGTAGGGCAGGGCGGACGGCGGCCGAAGGGAATTGCACCCGGCCGTCCGCGCCGGGCGGGGTCGGCCGATTCGCCACCACAGCGGAGAAATGACCGACTTGTCCGATTCCTGTGGCATGCTGGCCAGCGGAGTCGAGCCCAGTACCGGAGGCAACCGATGTACGGAATCAAGAGCCCGCTGCCGGACGCCGACCGCAAGGTCGTCGGCGAGGCGTTGCAGGGTGCACTGGTCGACCTGGTCGACCTCTCGCTGGTGGCCAAGCAGTTGCACTGGAACGTGGTCGGTCCGAGGTTCCGCTCGGTCCACCTCCAGCTGGACGAGGTGGTGGCGCTGGCCCGGCTGCACGCCGACACCGTCGCCGAGCGGGCGGCCGCGATCGGCATCTCGCCGGACGGCCGGGCGAAGACCGTCGCCGACACCAGCGGCATCGCCACCTCCCCGGAGGGCCAGGTGGTCGACTCGGCCGCCGTCGGCACCCTGGTCGAGGCGCTGGCCGCCGTGATCACCCGGATGCGCGGCCGGATCGACGCCACCGCCGACGCCGACCCGGTCAGCCAGGACATCCTGATCGGCCTCACCGCCGACCTGGAGAAGTACTCCTGGATGGCCCAGGCGGAGAACTCCGCCTGACCCGTCCGGTCACCGCAGCCCCCGGCCGCCCACCGTGCTCTTCGGTGGGCGGCCGTGCCATGGCAGGATGATTGACCGAACGTCAACACACGGGGTGCGGGCGAAGGTTCGCAGGCGGACCGGGAGCAGGGGGCAGCGGCGTATGAGCGGTGACAGGTTCGGGGTCTCGTTGGGCGAGCTGGCCGAGATCCAGCGGGACTGGCAGCAGATGAGCGAGCGGATGGCCGAGATGAGCGCCAAGCTCGGCCAGATCAAGAGCACGGTGGCCAAGGCGGTCGCCACCGACCTGATGGCCGCGCCGTTCGCCGGGATCGTCGGCTTCGCGGCGGTGGCCGGGCAGGTGGCCGGCGAGGTCGCGGAGATCAACGAGCGGGCCGAGAAGCTCCAGCAGACCAAGGAGAAGCTCACCCAGGCGATCGCCGAGGACGTCCAGAAGCTCCAGTCGGTGATCAAGGCGTACCAGGACGTGGACCACCAGGTCGAGGACGACCAGCACAACCAGGACAAGGACCGCCCGCAGCCGGACAAGCCCAAGCCCGTGGGCGACGACGACAGCGGCGGCAAGGGCAAGGGCAGCGGTCACGGCAGTGGCCAGGGCGGCGACGACTCCGGTGGCCAGGGCGACCACGGCGGCGAACCGGACGCGAAGCCGTCGCAGGAGGGCAAGATCGGGGTCAAGGACGTCCAGTACAGCGGCCGTGGCTCCTGGAAGAGCGGCGAGGCCGCCGTCCGGGACTACATCAGCCAGACCCTGGACCTGATGGGCATCACCGACCCGAAGGCCCGCGAGGACTGGACCAAGGGCCTGCTCACCATGGCCGGCCGGGAGTCCTCCTTCAACTCCCTCCCGCTGGCCAACGGCTGGGACAGCAACGCCACCGGCCCTGAGCAGTCCGACGGCTACCCGGCGGGCTCCTCGCGCGGCCCCTGGCAGTGCGTCCCGGACACCTTCGCCGAGAACCACCAGAAGGGCACCTCGACCAACATCTACGACCCGGTGGCCAGTTGCGCGGCCTCGATGAACTACATGATGAGCCGTTACGACGTCTCCCGGGACGGCCACGACCTGGCCGCCAAGGTCCAGCAGGCCAACCCCGGCAAGAGCGCCCGGGGTTACTGACCCGCCCGGGTCGGCGGCCGGGGCCCGGTGCCCCGGCCGCCGGCCCGCACCGGTCAGACCGGGGTGCCGGGGAGCGCGCGGTAGGCGGCGGCCAGCTCGGCGATCAGCGGGTGCCCCGGCGCCAGTTCGACCCCGTCCACGGCGGCGATCGGACGGACGCCGATCGCCGCGTTGGTGGCGAAGGCGGCGTCGTAGCCGGCCAACCCGGCCACCGGGACGGCTTCGCGCCGCCCCGGCCGCAGCCCGCGCAGCAGCGCCAGCGTGGTCCCGGGCAGGTACGCCGCCTCGGGCCAGACCGGCTCGCCGCCTCGGACCAGCCCGATGTTCCAGGTACCGCCCTCGCTCACCGCACCGGCGTGGTCGACGAACAGCGCGTCGTCGTACCCGGCCAGCTGCGCCGCCCGGCGGTGCCGCAGCGCACCGAACAGTCCGACGCTCTTCACCTCGGGCTGCTCCCGGACGTACCGCACCGAGCGCACCCGCAACGGCGGCGGCACCGCGCCGTCGCCCGCCGGACGGGTCGTCACCAGGACGGCGGGGTCGGCCCGCCCGCCCAGGCTGCCGAGGTCGAGCGCGGGGTCGAAGACCGTCACCCGCAGCAGGACGCCGCCGGCGGCGGGCACCGCCCGGCGGGCGTACGAGCGGACCAGGTCGAGGTCCAGCTCGGTGTCGAACAGGGCCCGGCAGTCCCGCCGCAGCCGGTCCAGATGGAGCGTCAGCCCGCGCACCCGGCCGTCGGTCACCCGCATGGTGGTGAAGTGCCCGTAGTTGGTGAGCGCCAGGGCCTGGAGCTCGGCCGGGCGCACCGGCCTGCCGTTCAGTTCCGTCACGCCCCGAAGCATGCCAGGCCGTCGGCCCGCGCTCAGCCCGGCAGGCCCTCGCGGATCCGCCGGGAGACCGCGAACTCCTGCAGGTCCAGCGTGCCGGGCGACTCCGCCAGGCCCGGGCCGCCGGCCTTCACCCAGTCGGTGATCTCGTCCAGCATGTCGTCCGCCAGCACCCAGCCGAGCCAGACCGGGCGGCCGCCGGCCGCCCGCCCCTCCGCCGACGGGCTGACCACGACCACGTTGGAGTGGTCGCAGGCGTCCAGGCAGGGCACCGCGCGGACCCGGCCGGCCGCGCCGACGCCCTCCTTCAGCCGGACCAGCTGGGCCGCGTGGTCGACCTCCGGGTGCCGTCGCTCCGTCCCGCAGCAGCAGCCCCGGCAGACCGTCACCGTCACCGGTGCGGCGGCGGCCGGCTTCTCGCGCGCCTTACGAGCCATCAGATTCCCTCCCACGCCCTCCGAGCCGGCACCCCGAGCCCCTGACGTGCACCTTACCGCCCGCCCCGGCCGGGCAGCCGGGCCCGGTCGTTCCGGTCCGGGTCAGTCGAGTGCGCCGAGTACGAAGCCCGCCACCAGGCCCAGCGCGTTGGTGGCCCAGTGCAGACCGGCCGGCGCCAGCAGGCTGCCGCTGCGCCGTCGCAGTTCGCAGAACAGCACACCGGCCAGGCCGGTGAACAGGACGGTGCCCAGCTCCACCAGCAGCACGCCGAGCACCGAGCCCCCGAACAGCGGGGTCAGCGCGGGCTTGTCCTCGGAGAGGTGGAGCGAGGGCAGCACGTGCCAGAGCCCGAACAGCAGCGCCGAGCCGGCCGTGGCGACCCGGACGTCCCACTCCTTGCGGAGCAGCCCGTAGAGCACGCCCCGGAACCCGATCTCCTCCAACAGCACGGTGCCCAGCGGAATCCGGACCAGCACCTCGAAGGCCACCGTGCCCGCGCCGTCCCCCTCGGTCCTGCGGTCGGTGAACAGACCCTGGGTCAGCGGCAGCAACCCCGCCACCAGGTAGCCGGCCGCCACCACCCCGATCAGCACGCCCGCCCACCGCGCCCCGCGCTCCCACCCGGCCCGGTCCAGCCCGGCGTCGGCCGCCGTCCCACCGGCCAGCCGGAGCACGCCCAGCAGCACGGCGGCCGTCAGCGGCGCGGTGAGCAGGTACCCGGACGGCGCGATCCGGTTGTTCAGGAGGTTGGCCGGCACCAGCACCAGGACGGTGACCAGCACCCCCGTCCGTCCGGAGATCCGTGCCCCGTCGCCCACCGTCGCCTCCTCATGGCCCGCCCTCATCCTCGGGCCTGCCCGCCCCGTTCGCCCGGGGGCACGACGGGCGGGGCGGGGATCGGCGGCGGGCCGAAACTTTTCTCCGGCGTCCGGTCACGTCCTCCGGCGCCCGTCCGTCGGTGCAGTGAAGACCGCAACCAGGCCGACCCGAGGAGCCACCATGACGAAGAACCCGATCTCCCGGATGCCCGACCCCGGCGAGTTCGTCCCGGAGCTGGCCGACGTCAGCGCCGCGCTGTTCAGGGCCACCGGCAACCGTTCCGTGCCCCGCAGCACCGTCAACCTGATCCACCTGCGGGCCGGACAGATCGTCAGCAACACCTACCTGACGATCCTGAACACCGGATTCCTCCGCAAGGCCGGCGAGACCGAGGAGCGCATCACCGCCGTCGCCTCCTGGCAGGACGCCACCTGTTTCACCGGTCCCGAGCGCGCCGCCCTCGCCCTGCTCGAGGCCACCCTCCAGCCCGCGCCGCACGGCCGCGAGCGGGTCACCGACGAGCTCTACGCCGAGGCCGCCGCACACTACGACGACAAGGCCCTGGCCACCCTGACCGTCGCGATCGGCCAGATCAACTTCTTCATCGCCCTCGCCGTCATCGGCAAGCCCCAGCCCGTGGCCTCCCTCGCCGACCGGCAGTGGGACTGACCCCGGCCCGCTGACGCCGGGCCGGCGCGGGTGAGCGGAGCCGATCCCGTCCGCCCGCGCCGGCCCGGCGGAGGTTCAGGACCGCAGCTTCGGCAGCACGGCCTTGGCGGTCACCGTCATCGCCCCGTACGCCGCCTCCATCTCGGGATCGGTCAGCATGGTGTTGCTCTGCACCTGCACCTCGCACTCCAGGTTGCTGTCCCGGACCACCAGGCGGAGGTCGGCCAGCCACGGGGAGTCCTTGACGTTCTCGTAGCGGTAGGCCGCCTTCCCGAGACCGGACTCCTTGGTGACCCCCTTCTTCGACTCACCGGAGGCGGCCCGGAATCCGCTCTCGTACATCTCGACGGCGGTGGCCACGTTCTTCCAGGCCGTGCACTGCACGATCGACCGCCCGTCCACCGTCCCGGACTTGGCGAACGGCTGCAGGCACGCGGCGCCGCTCGCCACGGTGGGATCGCCGCCCGTCTCCTGTCCCTTCGGCGGCTCCGAGCTCTTGGCCACGGCCGCCGCCAGGGCGCTGAAGTCGATGTTCTTGCAGATGTCGTCCGGCGGCCGGTAGTCGCCCGGCCCGTCCGTCTTCTCCACCGGCGCCGCCGACACCGGCGCACCGTCCGCGGACGAGCCGCCGTCGCTGCCGCACCCCGCGAGCGCGCCGGCGGCGATCACCACACCCAGCGCAACCCCGCCCGCCCGCGTCCCAACTGCCTTACCCCAGCGCTTCATGACGCCCCCTCAGCATCCCATGGTCATCCCGGGCAGGCTAACGGACCACCGCCCGACGGGAGGCCGGATGCCGATCACTGGCCGGTTCTGCCCCCGCGCGACCGCAGCCAGGCATCCACGACGACGAAGTCCGCCGCCGTCACCCCGTGGCCTTCGCCGCTGCCCGGCCGGCCGCGCGGCCGGAGAACAGGCAGCCGCCGAGGAAGGTGCCCTCCAGGGAGCGGTAGCCGTGTACGCCGCCGCCGCCGAACCCGGCCGCCTCGCCCGCCGCGTAGAGGCCGTCCAGGACCGAGCCGTCGGCGCGCAGCACGCGCGAGTCGAGGTCGGTCTCCAGGCCGCCGAGGGACTTGCGGGTGAGGATGTTCAGCCGTACCGCGATCAGCGGGCCGGCCTTGGGGTCGAGCAGGCGGTGCGGGGTGGCGGTGCGGATCAGCTTGTCGCCCAGGTAGCGGCGGGCGCCGTGAATGGCCGTCACCTGGAGGTCCTTGCCGAACGGGTTGGCCATCTCGCGGTCCCTGGCCTCGATCTCGCGGCGCAGCTCCGCCTCGTCTATCAGCGCCTCGGGGGTCTTCGCGTTCATCCCGCGCACCAGCTCGGTCAGCGAGTCGGCGACCACGAAGTCCGCGCCGTGCTTCTTGAACGCCTCGACCGGTGCGGTGGCGCCGGGCAGCGCCCGGCGCAGCACGTCCCGGACGGACTTCCCGGTCAGGTCGGGGTTCTGCTCGGAGCCGGAGAGTGCGAACTCCTTCTCGATGATCTTCTGGGTGAGCACGAACCAGGTGTGGTCGTGACCGGTCGTCATGATGTGCTCCAGCGTGCCCAGGGTGTCGAACCCGGGGAACAGCGGCACCGGCAGCCGCTTGCCGCGCGCGTCCAGCCAGAGCGAGGAGGGACCGGGCAGGATCCGGATGCCGTGCTTGGCCCAGATCGGGTCCCAGTTCTCGATGCCCTCGGTGTAGTGCCACATCCGGTCGCCGTTGATCAGGTGGCCGCCCGCCGCGCCGGCGATGCCGAGCATCAGGCCGTCCACGTGCGCCGGGACCCCGGAGAGCAGCTTCTCGGGGGGTGTGCCCAGCCGGGCCGGCCACGCCTTGCGGACCAGCTCGTGGTTGCCGCCGATGCCGCCCGAGGTGACGATCACCGCCTGCGCCCGCAGCTCGAACGAACCGGCCACCTCCCGCGAACTGCCTTCGCCCCGGGCCACCGTGCTGGGCACCAGCACCTCGCCGGTGACGGTGTCCACGGCGCCCGCCGAGGCGGCCAGGCCGGTCACCCGGTGCCGGAACCGCAGCTCCACCAGCCCGCGCGCCACCGCCGCCCGCACCCGGCGGACGAACGGCTCGACCAGCCCGGGCCCGGTGCCCCAGGTGATGTGGAACCGCGGCACCGAGTTGCCGGGACCGCTGGCCAGCAGGCCGCCGCGCTCCGCCCAGCCGACCACCGGGAAGAACCTGACGCCCTGTCCGTGCAGCCAGGAGCGCTTCTCACCGGCCGCGAAGTCGACGTACGCCTCGGCCCAGCGGCGCGGCCAGGCGTCCTCGGGCCGGTCGAAGCCCGCCGTGCCGAGCCAGTCCTGCCAGGCCAGCTCGTGCGAGTCGTGGATCCGCATCCGGCGCTGTTCGGGTGAGTCGACCAGGAACAGGCCGCCGAACGACCAGTGCGCCTGCCCGCCGAGCGAGGCGGCGGGCTCCTGGTCGAGCAGGATCACCTTCCGTCCGGCGTCGGCCAGTTCGGCGGTGGCGACCAGGCCCGCCAGCCCGGCCCCGATCACGATGACGTCGGCGTCCAGTGCCACGGGGGTCCTCCAGGGAGAGCGGGGTGTGACCGGATTCTGCGGCCTCCGGTCCCCGTGGTCAACCGGCCGGTAACCTCCGGCGGCGGCCGACCGCCGGGGCACCGTGCCGGAAGGCACCGGTCGCCTCCCGCGAGCTGCCCCTCGGCCATCGGGGCACATGAGCCGGCCGGAGCCCGGGGGGCGTCCGTGGACGGAACGGGCCAGGGCCGATTCCGTCCATCCGAACGATCTTCCGTCCACCTTCCGGAGCCGCGAAGCTGGTGCTCGTCCGAAGGAAGAGGGCAACGAGTGGAGGCCAACTTCACTGTTCAGCACGGAACCTGACGACACATCAGCTCAATGCGAGCCCCCGGCAGTGCTGCGCTGCCCGCCACCGTGAAGGAAACCCCCTGCCATGACCAAGCGCCCGCACCGCTCGATCGCCGCCCTGGCGGCCGCCGTCGCCCTGACCGGCGCGATCACCGCCGGTGCCGCGCCGGCGTCCGCCGCCGGCCTGCCCAACGTCACGTGCGGGACGGTCACCGGCGACGACGGCTCGGTGGCCTCCAACCTGAACCAGGTGCTGACCGGCAAGCTGCGCAACGCCATGACCGCCTACCGGGTCTCCTGCGCACGGGCGATCGTCGCCACCGTCCGGGCCAGGGGCCTGCCCGACCAGGCCGCGGTGATCGCCGTCACCACGGCCATCACCGAGTCAACCCTCTACAACAACCCCAACCAGCTGGACCACGACAGCGTGGGACTGTTCCAGCAGCGCGCCTCCTGGGGCAGCACCTCGGACCGCCTGAACCCCACCGTCACCACGAACCTCTTCCTCAACGAGCTGCTCAACCTGTACCCGAACAACTCCTGGCAGGGCAAGCAGGTCGGTGTGGTCTGCCAGACCGTCCAGCGCTCCGCCTACCCCACCCACTACCAGCCCGAGGCCGCCGACGCGCAGCGGATCGTGAACGCCGTGGGTTCGACGCCGGTCAACCCGAACCCGGTGGCGCTGCCGGCCGGAACCCTCGTCAAGTCCCCCGCCGGACCGGACGTGAAGGTCATGATCGCCGGAGCGGGTCTGCCCGTGGCGGCCTCCGACGTCGGCATCGACCACTACGACCTGAGCCGGATCGTGCTCGTCGACGACAGCGCGTTCCGCTCGCTGCCGGGCTCCCCGGCTGCGGGGACCGTGATCCTCGACCAGTCCGGAACCGACGCGGCCCGGTTCGTCGTGGTCGGTGGCGTGGCACTGCCGATCTCGGGCTCGGACTGGGTCGGCGACGGCTACCGGGGCCGTGCCGAGCTGGGTGTTCCGACCAGTTGGCTGCAGAGCGCCCGTCAGCGCAACCTGCCGTCCGGGCTGGTGCTGGCGGCCCAGTCCGGGACCGACCCGAGCCGCTACGTGATGGTGGCCGGCGCGGCCCTGCCCATCGCCGGCTCGGAGTGGAGCGCCAACGGCTACGACTCGCGTCCCCAGATGGGCGTCCCCACGGACTGGCTGCGCGCCGCCGCCGCCCGAACCCCGGATTCGGGGACGGTCGTGATGAACCAGTCCGGGACCGACCCGAGCCGTTACGTGATGGTGGCCGGCGCGGCCCTGCCCATCGCCGGCTCGGAGTGGAGCGCCAACGGCTACGACACCGCCGCCCTGATGGGCGTCCCCGGGGTCTGGCTGCAGAACGCGGCCGCGAAGTCCCCGGCCAACGGAACCGTGGTCAAGAACGTCTCAGGGGCCGACCCGAGCGTCTACGTGATGGCGGGCGGCGCGGCCGTGCCGCTCGGCAGCGCCGACTTCACCGGTCTCGGCTACGACCGGCGTCCGCTGATGGGTGTGCCGGGAACCTGGGAGCAGACCGCCGTAGCGAAGCCCGCACCCGCCCAGGGCACCCTGCTGCTCTCGCCGGGCGACCCGACCGTCTGGCAGGTCACCGCAGCCGGTCAGAAGAAGGCGCTCTCCGCCGCCGACTTCGGCCCCGGCAAGCTCAGCCTCGACGACATGGTCCAGGTCCCGGCGGCGTACACGGCCGGGCTGCCCACCGCCCCGTAGCCGGACCACCGACGGTTCGTCAGATGGCGGGCCGCCGCTCCCCGCCACCGCTCCACCCTTCCCGACCCCGCTGCCCGCTCCCCGCTGCCCGTTCCGGGCAGCCGCAGCCGCCGCCGGCCCGCCGCGCGGCCCTGTCCGCCCCGCATCCTCCGGGCCTCGCTCCCCGCGATCGGCCCAGTCCCCTTCCGCCTTCGGCACCGACCGGTGCCGGCACCCCAGGAGTTCACGCATGTCCGCCACCGTCTCCAAGATCACTCGCTTCGCCCTTGCCGCCGCGATCGCCGCCTCCGGTGCCGTGGCCACCACGGCGGTCACCCTCCCCGCCGCCCACGCCGCCACCGCGGCCGCCAGCTCGGCCGTCAACGGCGACATCACCCGGGGCGAGATCCTGGACCGCGCCCGGTTCTGGTACGGCAAGAGCATCGGCTACAACCAGGGCGGCAGCTACCCGGACTCGTCGGGCCGCAACTACCGCACCGACTGCTCGGGTTACGTCTCGATGGCCTGGCACCTCAATGAGAGCCGCAACACCCGGACGCTGCCCGACGTCTCGCACGAGATCTCCCGCAGCGAGCTCCGGCCCGGCGACATCCTCAACAGCTACTACAACCACGTCATCCTGTTCGAGAAGTGGGACGACGCCGCCCACACCACGTTCTCCTACTACTCGTTCGGGTCGACCCCGGTGGCCCACCGGACCGGCGTCTCGATCAACGCCGCCAAGTTCGACAGCCACCCCAACGGCGAGTACAAGGCGCTGCGCTACGACCGGGTGCTGGAGGGCGCCCCCTCCACCTCGTACCCCAACCCCGCCTCGCTGGCGACCGGCACCCTCATCAAGACCCCGGACGCCCCGGACGTCAAGGTCATGATCAACGGCGCCGGCCTCTACCTGGCGGGCGGCGACGTGGCACCCGGCGGGTACAACCTCGGCGCGGTGGTGACCGTCGACGCGGCCGCCTTCCACGCCCTGCCCACCAGCCCCGCCTCCGGGACCGTGGTGCACGACCAGGCCGGCGGCAACGGCCGCTGGGTCGTCGTGAACGGCGCGGCACTGCCGATCGCCGGCCCGGACTGGGTCGCCGCCGGCTACAACCAGCGCGCCGACCTCGGGGTGCCCAGCTCCTGGCTGGCCGGCGCCCGCGGCAACACCCTCCCGGCCGGCACCGTCGTGCACGACCAGGCCGGCGGCAACGACCGCTACGTCATGGTCGCGGGTGCCGCCCTGCCGATCTCCGGCGCGGAGTGGACCGCCGACGGCTACAACGAGCGCCCCGACCTCGGTGTCCCGGGCGGCTACCTCGCTGCCGCCAAGGCGAACACCGTCCCGACCGGCACCGTGATGACCGGCCAGGGCAACGGCGACCCCAGCGTGTACGTCATCGTCAGCGGCAGCGCGCTGCCACTGACCTACCAGGAGTTCAGCAGCTACGGCTACAGCGACGAGTCGCTGATGGGCGCCCCCGAGACCTGGCTCGCCGCGGCCGCCGCCCGCCCGCTGCCCAACGGCACCGTGGTCAAGAACGTCTCCGGGGCCGACCCGAGCGTCTACGTGATGGCCGGCGGTGCGGCCGTCCCGCTCAGCGGCGCCGACTACACCGGCCTCGGCTACAGCAACCGCTCCCTGATGGGCGTCCCCGGCACCTGGCTCGGCGGCGCGGCGGCCAAGCCGGCCCCCGCCGACGGCACCCTGGTGAAGCACGCGAACTCCCCCACCATCTGGCAGATCAGCGGCGGCAAGCGCAAGGCGCTCACCGCCGACCAGTTCGGCCCCGGCAAGCTCAGCTTCGACGACGTCCTCAACCTCCCCGTCGCCTACGTCAACGGCATCCCCACCACCGCCTGACCCCCACACGCGCCCTCGGGCGGGACCGGGAACACCCGGTCCCGCCCGAGGGCTTTTCGCACTACCCGCACAGGTATCGAAGAATCGCCCCGCTCCACCGCGTAGCGAATTAAAGCATTCATACGATCCACCATGGAGCGTAATTCCAGGGCAACTTGACGGATATTCGGGAATTCCGACCAGGCTCTGGACGGTGCTATTAACCTGCCAGTAACTTACCTGTCAGTAGCTGTGGCCATGGCTTCCACCCACCCCCACCCGCGCGTCTCTCCACCCCTCAGGAGGCACCGTGTTCAGCCATGCCCGAAAGCGCCTTCCCGCCGTGCTCGGCGGCCTGCTGGCCACCGCCGCCCTCGCCGCACTGACCGCCCCGGCCGCCCACGCGGGGACCGGCTCCGGCTCGTACGTCGCCCTCGGCGACTCGTTCGCGGCCGGCGCCCTGGTGCCGAACCAGTCCGGCGGGCTCTGCCTGCGCTCGGACCAGAACTACGGCCACCTGGTGGCCGCCGCACTGAAGAGCACCGCGTACACCGACGTGACCTGCTCGGCTGCCAAGACCAAGCACCTGACCGAGGCCCAGTACGGCGTCTACGCACCGCAGTTGAACGCCCTCAAGGCCGACACCGCACTGGTCACCCTGGGCATCGGCGGCAACGACCTCGGGGTGAGCGACCTCGGCGTGGCCGAGCTGATCGCCACCTGCGTCGGCGGAGCCGTGGTCAACCCGCTCGGCACGCCCTGCAAGGACGTCTACGCCCACGGTCACTGGGCCTGGCAGGACTGGCGGTTCCAGTGGGTCTACGGCGAGGACGACCTGCGGAGCCGGATCGCCGCCGCCGCGCCCCAGCTCGCGGACGGCCTGCGCCGGATCCACGCCAAGTCCCCCGACGCCAAGGTGCTGCTGGTGGGTTACCCCTCGGTGGTGCCCGCGAACGGAGCGAACTGCATCGGCCGCCAGCCGGTCACCCCGGGCGACGTGGAGTACCTGCACGGCGTGCTGGGCGATCTGAACGCCATGCTGGCCAGGACCGCCGCCGCGAACGGCGCCACCTACGTGGACACCGCCACCCCGACCAGGGGCCATGACGCCTGCTCGGACACCCCGTGGATCGAGGGCCTGATCCCGCAGTCCCCCGCCGCCCCGTTCCACCCGAACGCGGCCGGTGAGCGGGCGATGGCCGGAGCGGTGCTCAAGTCGCTCGGGAAATAGCCGGGAACGACGACGGGGCGCGGACCGGAACTCCGGTCCGCGCCCCGTCAGTTCGGCGTCACGGCTTGATGCGGACGATCTGCGGGTCGTGGTCGCTCGCCTGCTGGGCGAACTCGCTGTTGATGTGCACGATGTCGTACTTGGCGTGCTTCACCGCCGGGCTGACCAGGATGTGGTCGAGCACCTGCGAGTTGCCCTGGAAGACGTACGAGTACCGCTGGCGCTCCGGCAGCTCGTTCACCAGGTCGCGCAGCACGCCGTCCTTGGTGAGCGTGGTCAGCGCCGGGGAGAACTGGTAGTCGTTGAAGTCGCCGAGCGAGACCACGGCGGCCTTCGGGTCGGCGGCCAGCAGCTTGGCCAGGAACGCCTGCTCCAGCGTGGCCTGCTTGATCCGCTGCACCTCGGAGCTGCGGGTCGGCTGCTGGAAGCGGCTCTCCAGGCCCTGGTCGCCACCCTTGCTGTTGAAGTGGTTGGCGATCACGAAGACCTTCTTGCCCTTGAAGGCGAACTGACCCACCAGCGGCTTGCGGCTGCTGGCCCAGGCGTCCTCGGCCGGCTCGATCCGGCCGGGCGAGGCGGTCAGCGCGGTGGTCTTCCCGGCGCCGGTGACCCCCACGGCCGTGGTGGCCGAGCCACCGGGGATGTCGGTGAAGGAGACCCTGGCCGGGTTGAACAGGAAGACCTGGCGGATGTTGCCGCCGGGCTCGCCGCCGTCCTTGTTGTTCTCCGGGTTGATGGAGCGCCAGTCGTACGCCGGGCCACCGGCCGCCTTGATCGCGGCGACGAACTTCTGCACGGTCGCGGCGGCGTCCACGGTGCCGTCGTTGACCGCGCCGTTGGCGTCCTGGACCTCCTCCAGGGTGAGGATGTCGGGCGAGCGCAGGTTGGTGACGATCCCGGCCGCCAGCTCGGCGAACTTCGAGTCCGGGTCGGACGGGTCGAGGTTCTCCACGTTGTAGGTGGCGACGGTGAGTTCACCGGCCGCCGCCTCCTTGGTCACCTCGCGCTCCAGGCCGTTGTCCTGGCGGGCGCCGATGGTGTTGGCGATCAGGGTGTAGCCGCCGAAGCGGTTGTAGTCCAGCGGACCGTCGGTGACCCCGGTCAGCTCGTCGCCGACGTTGGCCACCGGGAACGGCCGGTCCGCCTCCAGCGGGGCCGACTGGACCATCAGGCGGCCGGAGTTGGGGTTGTCGTAGCCCAGGTACATCACGCCACCGCGCTTGGACTTCTCGTCCTTGCGGCGGGCCGCCACCCACAGCTCGTGGAACTCGTCGGTGGCCTGGATCACCCGGACGTCCTTGACCTGGACGTTCATGCCCTCCAGCGACTCGTACCGGTCCAGCGCGAAGCTGCCGGGCTGCAGGGTCAGGCCCTCGATCGAGCCGCCCGCCGCGTCCGGGGCGTACGGCACCGGGATCGACTTGTCGTTGAGCACGAACGGCGCGGGCACCGGGTTGCCGGCCGACAGCACCTTGATCGACGGCGCGGTCAGCTGGGTGAGCGACTGCCCGCCCGCGCCGGCGGCCGGGTAGTACTCGGCGACCTTGCCGGTCACCAGCACCGAGTCGCCCACCTTGACGGTCGGGTTGGCGCTGCCGGTGTAGACGAACAGGCCCTCGCTGGTGGCCGGGTCGGCGTCCGGGTTCGGGTCCTGGATCCAGAAGCCCTTGGAGCCGTACGCGCGGACCGCGGTGACCACGCCGGGCACGCCCTGCAGGGTCTGGCCGGCCAGCGGGGAGACCCGGGTGGTGCCCTGGATGTCGTGGATGCGCGCGGTGCCGGGCTCGGTCGGCTCCGGCGGGGTGTCGCCCTCGGGGACCTCGCCCTTGCCGTTCACCGGGCTGGTCGGTCCTGCCACCAGGTCGGCGGCGTTGTCGTCGGTGTCCGGCAGGCCGGCCTTGCGGGCCACCGAGGCGGTGTTGCTCGCCCCGGCGACCGGGCCCGAACCCTCCCGGACCACCGCGGTGCCGAAGCCGACCAGGTCCTTGATCCGGGGCTCGGCGGCGCAGTCGGCGGCGGTCTTGCAGGTCAGCGGCGCGGTGCCGTTCACCAGCGCGACGGTGCCGCTGGTGCCGGAGAGTGCCAGCGTGCCGGTGGCGTCCGGGGTGGGCAGCACCACGGTGCCGCCGGTGCCCGCGGACTCGGCGATCAGGTAGCGGGCGCCGGGGGCGACCGAGCCGGTGAGCGGGGTGACGCCCCACTGCGAGCCGGCGCTCGGGGTGCCGGGCAGGTACTGCACGCTGTACCCGGCCAGGCCGAAGGCTGCGGTGCCCTTGTTGGCCAGCTCGATGAAGTCGTTCTTCAGCGTGGCACCGGAGTTGCCACCGCCGCCGTACACCTCGGAGATCACCGCGTCGGCGGAGGTCGCGGCGAACGCGCCCGGGAGCGGGACGAGCACGAGCGAACCCGCCACGGCGACGGGCAGGACGGCCGCGCGCAGCAGGCTGCGGCGGGAACGGCGGGGAGCGGTGGACTTCGTCACCGGGCAGAACTCCTCGGTTCATGCTCCGACGCTCTTGGGGTCGCCGGGAGCTGAGGGTGGGTCAGGTAGTGCAGGACGGCGCACTACCCGCGTAGATCATCCGCCGGGCTGATCCGGCGGGCCCCAAGATACGCGCGTAGAAAATGACCCGACAAGGGGTTGCCCGTTAACAGTTGGAAACCACCCGGAGACGGTCGGCCACCAGGTACGACGAAGGCCCGGGCCGGGAGCCCGCACCTGGCGGCTGCTCCGACCCGGGCCCCGAGGGACCTGACCCTGCGTCAGTCCTGGACGGCGACCTTCTCCAGGCTCGCCGACCAGCGCTCCTCGACCCGGCCGAACTTCCAGTACCCGACCGCTCCGGCCCAGGTCAGCACGAACAGGCCGACGATCGCGTACCCGACCATGTCGAGCTCGATCGACCCGATCCAGGCCACCGGGCCCGAGGTGATCTCGAGCTTCTCGCCGAGCAGGCCGACCAGCTCGATGGTGCCGATCACCAGCGCGACCAGCACCGAGAGGCCGGTCACGGTGAGGTTGTAGTAGATCTTGCGGATCGGCTTGGAGAAGGCCCACTCGTAGGCGAAGTTCATGAACGAGCCGTCGATGGTGTCCAGCAGGCTCATGCCCGCCGCGAACAGCACCGGCAGTACCAGCAGCGCGTACCAGGGCAGTTGGAAGGCGGCGGCGCCGCCGGCCAGCACCAGCAGCGAGACCTCGGTGGCGGTGTCGAAGCCGAGGCCGAAGAGCAGGCCGACGGGGTACATGTGCCAGGGCTTGGTGACGGCCCTGGTGACCCGGCCGAGGATCCGGTTCAGGAAGCCGCGCTTGTCGAGCTGGCGCTCCAGCTCGGCCTCGTCGAACTCGCCCTGCTTCATCTTCCGGAACACCTTGAGGATGCCGTTGAAGGCCCCCAGGTTGATCAGGCCGATCAGCACCAGGAACACCCCCGAGACGCTGACCCCGATCAGACCGGTCAGGTCGTGCAGGGTGGAGTCGTCCGACTCGACCTGCCCGGCCAGCGACTGGATGCCGAAGGCGAGCAGCGCGCAGAGCCCGAAGACGATCGAGGAGTGGCCGAGCGAGAACCAGAAGCCGACCGACAGCGGACGCTGGCCCTGGCCCATCAGCTTGCGGGTGGTGTTGTCGATCGCCGCGATGTGGTCCGCGTCGAACGCGTGCCGCATCCCGAGGGTGTAGGCGGTCAGGCCCATCCCGACGCCGAAGACCTGCCCACCGACGTCGTACTGCTCCGGGGCCACCAGCGCGATCAGGGTGAACCACCCGATCACGTGCAGCGCCAGGACGAAGCCGCCCATCCCGGCCAGCCGGAACCATTCCTCGCGGGTGAGCCGGTCACGCAGTCTGCCAGGCGCGGCCATGCGGCAGTCCTCCAGTAAGAGTCGTACGAGATACCCGGATCCCCCGAGCTGGACCATCCTTCCCCCAATCCGGCCGCAGTTGCAACCCATTCGCAATTGCGTCATCACGGCGTATCGGGGCACTCGGGTCGCCCGGGCGGCGCCACAGCTCACGTTCCGTCAGGAAATAGGAGTAAAAGTCATCTATTGTCTGATTCGGTGATCATCAGGACCGACCGGAGGCAGTCCCCTTGCTGAACAGCACAGACCTCGACAGCCAGGACGCCCCGCGGCTCGACCACTCCTTCTTCGGTCACCCGCGCGGTCTGCTCACGCTGTCCGGACTGGAGGTCTGGGAGCGGTTCTCGTTCCTCGGCATGCAGGCCATCCTGGTGCTCTACTTCGCCGACCCGGTCGCCAACGGCGGCCTCGGCATGGCCCAGGGCACCGCCGCCTCGGTGGTCTCCGCCTACGGCACCCTGGTCTACCTGACCTCGGTGGTCGGCGGCTGGGTGGCCGACCGGATGCTCGGCTCCTACCGGTCGGTGCTCTACGGCGGGGCGCTGATCGCCTGCGGCCACTACGCGATGTCGGTACCCACCGCCGCCATGACCTGGGTCGGCCTCGGCCTGATCGTGGTCGGCACTGGCTTCCTGAAGCCGAACGCGGCCACCCTGGTCGGCGGGCTCTACGCCACCGACGACGACCGCCGGGACGCGGGCTTCGCCCTCTACTACATGGCCATCAACATCGGCGCCTTCGCCGGACCGCTGATCAGCGGCTGGCTCGGCCAGAACAAGGGCTGGCACTGGGGCTTCTCGGCCGCCGCGGTCGGGATGACCTTCGGCGTGGTCCAGTACGTGCTGGGCCGCTCCACCCTGCACCGGGACCGCGGCCCGGTGCACCCGCTCACCGAGGCCGAGCGGAGCCGCTGGGCCGGCCGCGCGGTGGCGGTGGTGGTCCTGGTGGCCGCCGTCGGGGTGCTGCTGCAGCTGGTCGGCTGGCTCACCATGGACCGGGCCGTCGACCTGATCACGCTGGTCTCGGTGCTGGCCCCGATCGCCTACTTCGCGGTGATGTTCCGCAGCCCCGAGGTGAGCCGGGCGGAGCGCGGCCGGCTGCGGCCGTACGTGGTGCTCTTCCTCGCCTCGGTGGTCTTCAACCTGGTGCTGTTCTCCTCCTACACCACGCTCGCCCTGCTCGCGGTGGACCACGTGGACAACAGCATCTTCGGCTGGCACTTCCCGTCCAGCTGGTGGACCTCCATCCTGGGCGCGATCGAGGTGCTGCTCGCCCCGGTGATCGCCGCGCTCTGGGTCCGCCTCGGCGACCGCCAGCCGCACGCCTCCCGGAAGATCGCCTACTCGCTGTTCGCGGCCGGCCTCTCCTTCCTGGTGCTGGTCCCGGCCACCCTCGGCAAGAGCCGCGACTACCAGGTGGCCGGGCTCTGGCTGCTCGGCTGCTACCTCTTCATGGGCGGCGGCGACATCCTGCTGGAGACCACCGGGATGTCCGCCACCAGCAAGCTGGCGCCCCGTCACTTCGCCAGCCAGACCATGGCGGTCTGGTTCCTCTCGCTGGCCCTCTCCCAGGGCATCGCCGCCCAGCTGACCAAGCTCTACGGCGAGGTCGCCGACTCCGCCTACTACGGCGCGCTCGGACTGTTCGCCGTGGTCGCCGGGATCGCGCTGTACCTCGCGCTCCCCTGGATGCGCCGGACCATGCACCCCGTCCACTAGGAGGTCCTCGATGCAGCACCCCGACAGCTACCCGTACGGGACCACCCGCGAGGACCTGCGCATCCCGCTGGCCGACGGCACCGAGCTGTACGCCCGGATCTGGCGCCCCGTCACCGACGCGCCGGTGCCCGCGCTGCTGGAGTACCTGCCGTACCGGCTCACCGACTGGACGGCGCCGCGCGACGCCCAGCGCCACCCCTGGTACGCGGGCCACGGCTACGCCTCGGTCCGGGTCGACGTGCGCGGCCACGGCAACTCCGGCGGGCTGCCCGGCGACGAGTACTCCGCGCAGGAACTGGCCGACGGCGTCGCGGTGGTGGAGTGGCTCGCCGCGCAGCCGTGGTGCAGCGGCCGGGTCGGCATGTTCGGCATCTCCTGGGGCGGCTTCAACAGCCTGCAGATCGCGGCGCTGGCGCCCGAGGCGCTGAAGGCGGTGGTCACCGTCTGCTCCACCGACGACCGCTACGACAACGACGTGCACTACATGGGCGGCTCACTGCTCGCCGTCGACATGCACGCCTGGTCCGCCACCATGCTCGCCTTCGTCGGCCGCCCGCCGGACCCGAAGTACGTCGGCGAGGACTGGCGGCGCCGGTGGCTCACCCGGCTCGAAGCGGTCGACCCGTTCGTCCACCCCTGGCTCGCGCACCAGACCAGGGACGACTACTGGCGGCACGGCAGCGTCTGCGAGGACTACGGCGCGATCAAGGCCGCCGTACTCGCCGTCGGTGGCTGGGCCGACCCCTACCGGGACACCGTGCTGCGGCTGGTCGAGCACCTGGACGCGCCGGTCCGGGGCATCATCGGCCCCTGGTCGCACCAGTACCCCGACCGGGGCCTGCCGCCCGGCCCGGCGATCGGCTTCCTGCAGGAGACCCTGCGCTGGTGGGACCACTGGCTGAAGGACCTCGACACCGGGGTGCTGGCTGAGCCCGCGCTGCGCAGCTGGATGAACGAGTCGGTGCCGCCCGCGACCTCGTACGCCAACCGGCCGGGCCGCTGGATCGGCGACGACTCCTGGCCCTCCTCGGACGTCCGGGAGATCCACTACGGCCTGGACGACGCGCTGCGCACCGCCGGGACCTCCTCCCCCGACCGCTTCGTCCGGGTCCGCTCCCCGCAGCACACCGGGGTGGACGCCGGGCGGTTCTTCCCGTTCGGCAACGCCGCCGACCTGCCGCCGGACCAGCGCGAGGAGGACGGCCGCTCGGTCTGCTTCGACTCCACCCCGCTGCCCGAGACGGTGGAGATCCTCGGCAACGCCTCCGTCCGGCTGCGGATCCGCTGCGACAGCCGACGCGGGCAGGTGATCGCCCGGCTCTGCGACGTCGCCCCCGACGGCTCCTCCACCCTGGTCACCCGGGGCGTGCTCAACCTGACCGCGCGTCAGGGCCGGGACCGGGTGGTCGAGTGGACCCCGGGCGCGGTCGAGGAGGTCGAGTTCCCGCTGGTCTCGATCGCCCACGCCTTCCCGCCCGGCCACCGGGTCCGGCTCGCCCTGTCCTCCGCCTACTGGCCCTGGATCTGGCCGCAGCCCGACACCGCCGGCTTCGAGGTCGACCCCGGCCACAGCGTGCTCGCGCTGCCCGTCCGCCACCTGGCCGCCGACGCCGGCTCCCCGCCGATCACCTTCGAGCCCCCCGAGCAGTCGGTCGGCCTGGACGTCCGCCCCGTCGAACCGCTCACCGCCCGCCCCGAACGCCTGGTGCTCCGCGACGTCGCCACCGGCGAGTGGCGCCTGGAGGTCGACCCCGGCTACGGCGGCTCCCGCCGCTACCCGGACGGCCTGGTCTTCGACGAGCACGCCGTCGAGGCCTACCGCATCCTCACCGACGACCCGCTCTCCGCCACCACCCGCTCCGACTGGACCGTCCGCCTGCAACGCCCCGACCTCGGCTGGGACGTCACCGTCCACACCCGCTCCGAAATCACCTGCGACGCCACCCACTTCACCACCCACAACCACCTCACCGCCCTGGAGGCCGGCGACGTGCTCTTCGAACGCGACTGGCAGCGGCGGATTCCGCGCACCGCGTCCTGACCCCGGGGGCTCAGACCGACAGGGCGATGACGATCGGACCGATCGTCATCGCCGCGCCCACCAGCGCGGTGGGGAGCGCGAACAGCACCAGGACGGCGGACCGCCCGGCGATCTCCGCCCCGTACCGCGTGCCGGTGTCGACCAGCCGGGTCTGGTCCGGCACGTAGCAGAGCTCGATCCGGTCACCGATCCGGGCGCTCTTGGAGACGATCCGCTCCAGGCTGCGCGGCCGGCCGTCGAGGTCGACGAAGGCGTACTTCCCCTGCAGGTAGCTGCCGTCCCCGTCCGCGTAGGGCTGCTCCCGCAGGCGGTCCAGTCGCGCCATCACCCGGACCCCCCGGAACTGGTAGAGCCAGGGCGCACGCAGGCGCCCGACGCCGTGGACCACCCAGGCCACCCCGGCCGCCAGGACCGGCGGGCCGAAGCCCCAGAGCATGACCAGGGCGAAGCTTTCCGTCGGACGGAGGTCCACCAGCACGGGCAGCACCACGAACCCCAACGCGTAGAGCCAGGCGGCGACCTTCCACCAGGCGTCCACCAGTGGGCGGAGGAAGCGGATCGGGACCACCCACCACCGTCGCGGCCGCACCGTGCTCTCCACCAATGCCACGCCGTCCCGGTCCCGCTCGGCCCGGTCGGCCACCGGCCGCGCCCGGTTCACCGACGCGACGAACGCCGCCACCGCCCGCGCGTTCCGGCATCGCAGCCGGTACTCGGCCCCCTGAGCACCCGTCAGCACCAACCGCGCCCCGCCGGAGACCACCTCCGCCCGCTCGACTGCCGCCACCGGTATCCGGTGCGTGGCCCGCCGCCGCTCGATCACCACGGTGCCGTCGACCAGTCGCGCGCTGCTCCGTCCCGCCCGGAGCACCACCTCGGGCAGGAGTTCTGTTCCGCTCATGGCCGCAGAGTCTAGGTCCCCCCTGGCCGGGCACCGACGCGGCTGCCCTTGCGTCGCGGTCGGGAAGCGACGGAAGGGCAGCCGAACGGTGTTACCGCGTACGGTGGTTACGGATCAGCTCGGCGTAGCGGTGGCCGCTGGTCTTGACGGTGCGTCGCTGGGTCTCGTAGTCGACGTGGATCAGGCCGAAGCGCTTGTCGTAGCCGTACGCCCACTCGAAGTTGTCGAGCAGGGACCAGGCGAAGTAGCCGCCGAGCGGGGCGCCCTGGGCGACCGCGCGGGCGCAGGCGGCCAGGTGCTGCTCGAAGTAGGCGGTGCGCTCCGGGTCGTGGACGGCGCCGTCGGCGGTCACGGTGTCCCGGTAGGCGGAGCCGTTCTCGGTGACGTAGATCTTCCGGGCGCCGTACTCCTGGGTGAGCCGGAGGATCAGCTGTTCCAGGCCGGGGCCGTGCACCTCCCAGTCCATCGCGGTGTGCTCGGCGTTCGGACCGCGGACCTGGCGGAAGCCGGGGGCCGGGGCGGTCGGGTCGTCGGCGACGAACTGGCGGAAGTAGTAGTTGAGTCCGATCCAGTCCAGCGGGGCGCCGATCAGGTCCAGGTCGCCGTCCTGGATGGGGAGTTCGACGCCGTAGAGCTTGACCATGTCCTCGGGGTGGCCCCGGCCGAGCACCGGGTCCAGCCACCAGCGGTTGATGTGGCCGTCGGCGCGGACGGCGGCGGCCCGGTCGGCCTCGCTGTCGGAGGCGGCCTCGATCGGGCTGAGGTTGTTGACAATGCCGATCTGCGCACCGGGGACCGCGGCCCGCAGCGCCCGCACGGCCAGGCCGTGGCCCAGGTGCAGGTGGTACGAGGCCCGGACGGCGGTGGCCAGGTCGGTGATGCCGGGGGCCATCGTGCCGTCCAGGTGGCCGATCCAGGCCGAGCAGAGCGGCTCGTTCAGGGTGGCCCAGTGGGTGACCCGGTCGCCGAGGCGCTCGGCCACCACGGCGGCGTACTCGGCGAACCGTTCCGCCGTCCCCCGGACCGCCCAGCCGCCCCGGTCCTGCTGGGCCTGCGGGAGGTCCCAGTGGTAGAGGGTGGGGAAGGGGGTCATCCCGGCGGCGAGCACCGCGTCGGTGAGGCGGTCGTAGAAGTCCAGCCCGGCCGGGTTCACCACGCCGTCGGCGAGCGGCACCACCCGGGGCCAGGCGATCGAGAACCGGTAGGCGTCCAGGCCGAGTTCACCGGCGAGCCGGAGGTCCTCGGGCCACCGGTGGTAGTGGTCGCACGCCACGTCGCCGGTGTCGCCGTTGTCCACCTTGCCGGGGGTGTGGGAGAAGGTGTCCCAGATCGAGGGCGCCCGGCCGTCCTCGTTCACCGCGCCCTCGATCTGGTAGGCGGCGGTGGCCGCGCCCCAGAGGAAGTCGTCGGGGAGCGCACTGAGATCCATCGTCTGCCTTTCGAAGAGGGTCACTTGACGGCCCCGGCGGTGAGTCCGGCGACCAGGTAGCGCTGAAGCAGCAGGAATCCGGCGACCACCGGCACGCTGACCACCAGGGACGCCGCCATCACCTGGTTCCAGTACACGTCGTTCTGGGTGGCGTACCCCTGGAGCCCGACCGAGAGGGTGCGGGTGGTGTCGTTGGTCATCACCGAGGCGAACAGCACCTCGCCCCAGGCGGTCATGAAGGCGTACACGCTGACCGCGACGATCCCGGGGGTGGCGGCCGGCACCACGATCCGCACCAGGGTGCGCAGCGGGCCGCAGCCGTCCACCGCCGCCGCCTCGTCCAAGTCCCGTGGGATCGAATCGAAGTAGCCGACCAGCATCCAGATCGAGAACGGCAGCGAGAAGGTCAGGTAGGTCAGGATCAGGCTGCCCCGGCTGCCGTACAGCGCGACGCCGGTGGAGTTCCCGATGTTCACGAAGATCAGGAAGAGCGGCAGCAGGAACAGGATGCCGGGGAACATCTGGGTGGAGAGCACCGTGACGGTGAACAACTTCCGCCCCCGGAACCGGTACCGGCTGACCGCGTAGGCGGAGAAGATCGCGATCAGCACCGACAGCACGGTCGCACTCACCGACACGATCAGCGAGTTGACGAAGTAGTCGGCCAGCGGGACGGTGCTCCAGATGTCCAGGTACGGACGGAACGTCAGCTCGCTGGGGATCCACCGGAACGGACCCTGCACGTCGCGGAGCGGCTTGAGCGAGGAACTGACCATCACCAGCACCGGGGTGAGGGTGAAGGCGGTCAGCAGGGTGAGGAAGATCCGACGGGTCCAGAGGAACGAGGCGGGGGGCTTAAGCATCGGCGTCCCTCCGGCGTGAGGTGAAGAAGAGGTAGACCGCCGTCACCAGGAGCAGGAAGAGCAGCAGCAGGACGGACATCGCCGAGCCCGCGCCGAAGTTCCAGGTGACGAAGGACGACTGGTAGATGTGGATCGAGATCAGGTCGGCCGCCTCCGGCGCGGACTTCCCGAACAGCACGTAGGGCGTGTTGAAGTCGTTGAAGGTCCACAGGAAGAGCACCAGCACCAGCACCTGGTTGACCGGCCGGAGCGAGGGCAGGGTGATCTTGCGCAGCTGCTGCCAGACCCCGGCGCCGTCCATCGCGGCGGCCTCGTACAGCTCGCGCGGGATGTTCTGCAGGCCCGCCATCAGGGTGAGGAAGGCGAACGGCCAGGTCTTCCAGACCGCCACCACCACCAGCGCGGTGAAGCTGTTGTCACCGATCAGCCAGAACGGCTTCTCGTCGAACAGGTGCAGTTGGTCCACCAGCAGGTGGTTCACCAGGCCGGTGTCCCGCTGGAACATGAACGACCAGGTGATCACCGCCGCGTACACCGGCAGGGCGTACGGGACCAGGAAGAGCGTCCGGAGCAGCCCACGGCCCCGGAACGACTCCTGCAGGAAGACCGCCGCCGCCGTCCCCAGCAGCCAGGAGAACCCGACGGCCAGGGCGGTGAACAGGCAGGTGACCCAGAACGAGTTCAGCAGCGACCGGCCGATCGGGGCGGAGAAGTCCACCGACACGCGGTAGTTGTCGAGGCCGGACCAGGGAGCGGTCGACCAGTCCCGGATGTAGAACTGGGTGAGCTGTTTGAAGCTCATCACCATGCCGACCACCATCGGGACCAGGTGGATCAGCAACTCCAGGGCGAGCGCCGGGAGCAGGAGCAGGTAGGGCAGGCCGATGCGGCCCAGTTTCGAGCGGCCAGGTCGCTGTCCGGTCATGTCAGCCGGCCGGCATCTGCTGCTGGGCCTTGGTGAGCTCGGCCTTGACCGACTCCTCGGTGACCGGCTTGCCGGCGGCGGCAGCGGCGAGCAGGTTCTTCACCGCCGTGCCGACCAGGGTCTCGAACTGGCTCTCGTTGGCGACCTGGGGCAGCGGGGCAGCGCTGGTGGCGAGCACGTTCGACAGGGTCTTCAGCTCGGGGGTGGCGAAGGCGCTGTCGGCCTGGGCGTCCTTGACCGGGGGGATCGAGCCGTAGGTCTTGTTGAGCTGGATCTGCTCCTCCTTGCCGGTCATGAACTTCACGAACTGCAGCGCACCGTCGGTGTTCTTGCTGTTCTTGAAGACCGCCAGGTTGATGCCCGCGACCATCGAGCTGGTGGCCTTGCTCCCGCTCGCACCGGCGGGCAGCGGGATCGGCGCGACCGCGTAGTCGTCCGGGTTCATCCCGTGCGACTTGAGCGAGGCCCCGGCCGCCTGCCACATCAGCATCGCGGCCTTGCCGCTGGCGAAGTCGGTGACCGACTGGTTGGCGGCGTACTCCGCGTTGCCCGGCGCGGCGATCTTGTCCTTGGCGATGAAGTCGACGTACTGCTTGATCGCCGCGACCGCCTCGGGGGTGTCGAAGGCGGGCTTGCCCGCGGCGTCGAACCAGTCGGCGCCGTGCTGCTTGCCGAAGGCGAAGGCGTGGTGGACGTTCTCCGAGACGTTGCCGCCCTCGATCGCCAGGCCGTACTTGCCGTCCTTGGTCAGCTTCTGACCGTCCGCCACCAGCTCGTCCCAGGTGGCCGGGGGCGTGCTGATGCCGGCCGCGTCGAACAGCTTCTTGTTGTAGTAGAGGCCGTACGCCATCGAGTACAGCGGCACCGCGGCCGGGGCCTGGCCGGCCGCGCCGGCCGAGGCGATGGTCGAGGGGACGAAGCGGTCCTTGCCGCCGATCTTGCCGAAGGTGGCGTCGTCGAACGGCAGCAGCGCGCCGGTCGCCTGCAGCGAGGCCGACCAGGTGTTGCCGATGTTCAGCACGTCGGGGCCCTGCCCGGAGGCGGTGGCGGCCAGGATCCGGTTCAGCAGGTCGGACCAGGGCACCACCTCCAGCTTCACCTTGATGCCGGTCTGCGCCTCGAACTTTCTCAGCTCCGGTTCGAGGACCTGCTTGTCGTTCTCCAGGCTGGTGCCCTGGTTGCTCGCCCAGTAGGTGAGAGTCTTGGGGGCGCTGTTGTCGCCGCCTCCGGAGGTGGAACCGCCGCCGCAGGCGGTGGCGGTCAGGGTGAGGACGGAAACCAGGGCGGTGGCCGCAGCAAGACGGTTGATGCGCATGACCGTGTCCCTCTCGGACGAGTGGGTGGGGATGGGGGTGAAGTCGCTGGCTCTGATGCTTACTTCGGACCGTGATTTAACGTGTGAGAAAAGCTGGCGTCAAGAGTCTGTGCAGCGATAGATTCGGATCAGGAGGGAGACCAGATGGCAGAGCGAGGCAAGCAGACCGTCCGTGACCTGCGACGGGGCAGTCGATCCACCCTGTTGCACCGGCTGTACTTCGAAGGTCCGTTGAGCAGACAGGAGTTGGGTCAGATCAGCGGACTGAGCGGCGGCTCGGTCAGCAACGTGGTGGGCGAACTGATCTCGGACGGGCTGGTCGAGGAGTGCGGATCGGTCGAGTCCGACGGCGGCCGGCCGCGCATCCTGCTCCAGGTCACCCCCGACCGGGCCCACCTGATCGGGGTGGACGTCGGCGAGACCCAGGTCCGGGTGGCGCTGTTCGACCTGGCCCTGACCGAGCTGGCCGCGAGCGACCACCCGCTCTCCGACCACGGCCACGACGTGGACCACGTGGTCGAGTTGATGCTCACCGGGATCAGCGAGGTGCTGAAGCAGACCGGCGTGCCGGAGTCCCAGGTGCTGGGCGTCGGGGTCGGCGTGCCCGGCATCGTCGAGCAGGGCGATCCCGGCCAGGACGGCCTGGGCATCGTGGTGCACAGCCAGACCGTGGACTGGGACGCCGTCCCGCTCGGTCGCCTGCTCCGGGCCGGTACCGACCTGCCGCTCTACGTCGACAACGGCGCCAAGACGCTCGGCCAGGCCGAGATGTGGTTCGGCGCCGGGCAGGGCGCCCGGCACGCGGTGGTCGCCCTGTTCGGCTCCGGCGTCGGCGCCTGCGTGATCGCCGACGGCGCCCGGTTCCGGGGTGCCACCAGCAGCGCGGGCGAGTGGGGCCACACCAAGGTGCACGTCGGCGGCCGGCTCTGCCGGTGCGGCTCCCGGGGCTGCCTGGAGGCGTACGTCGGCGCCGAGGCGCTGGTCGAGCGCTGGGGCGAGGCACCGCCCGGCAGCTCGGAGAAGGAGGGCCTGGCCGCCCTGCTGGCCGCCGCCGAACGTGACGAACCCTCGGCCGTCGAGCTGCTCGCCGAGTCCTCCGAGTACCTCGGCGCGGCCATCGCCGACCTGATCAACCTGTTCAACCCCGAGCGGATCATCATCGGCGGCTGGGCCGGCCTGCTGCTCGGCCCCCGCCTGCTGCCCGCCATCCAGGACGCGGCCGGCTCGTACGCGCTGCGCTTCCCCCGCGCCCAGACCTCCATCGAACTCGGCCGACTCGGCCCCGACGCCGTCACCGTCGGCGCCGCCACCCTCCCGCTCTCCCGCTTCCTCGACTCCGGCGGGGACCTCTCCGCTCGCCCCTAGAGCGCAGCCATGCACCCCGCAGGGGCTCGGGGCTCTGCCGATGTGCGGCTCCGCCGCGTGGGCGACGCCAACCCAGGAAACGTTGCAGGTCCGAGGGTGGTCAGGCACCTTCGCAGGGACCCGAACGCCAGATCTCCTCGCAGTTCCCCGAGCCCCTGGACCGTGCAACTCGATCGTGTGCCGAACGCTCACCAGCGCCTTGACAGCGGGAAGTTGAGCCCTTCACACTCCCCTCGGGGAGCGCTCTCCGAGACTTGTTCCGACGGCGCGTCAGTCCGCCGCTGCGCCTCCCCCACCCCCACCCCACCCAGCGCAGGAGAAGCCCGTGAGGCTCACTTCGGCACGCGGTATTGCCGCGACCACCACCACGCTCGCCCTGCTCTCCGGAGCAGTGCTGGCCCTACCCGGCGCCACCGCCAACGCCGCCGACTCGCTGATCTCGCAGGGGAAGACGGTCACCGCCTCCTCCACCGAGAACGGCGGCACCGGTGCGTCCCTGGCCGTCGACGGCAACAACGGCACCCGCTGGTCCTCGGCCGCGACCGACCAGCAGTGGCTCCAGGTCGACCTGGGCGCCACCGCCACCATCAGCAAGGTCGTGCTCAACTGGGAGGCCGCGTACGGGAAGTCGTACCAGCTCCAGACCTCGGCGGACGGCACCAGCTGGACCACGGTCTACAGCACCAGCACCGGCACCGGCGGCCTGGAGACGGTCAACGTCACCGGTTCCGGACGGTACGTCAGGATGAACGGCATCACCCGGGGCACCGGCTACGGCTACTCGCTCTGGGAGTTCCAGGTCTTCGGCACCACCGGCGCCACACCCCCGACCTGTGGCACCACCAACGCCGCCCAGGGCAAGCCGACCACCGCCTCCTCCACCGAGAACGGCGGCACCGGCGCGGCCCTGGCCACCGACGGCAACACCGGCACCCGCTGGGCCTCGGCGGCCAGCGACCCGCAGTGGCTCCAGGTCGACCTGGGATCGGTCCAGCAGATCTGCCGCGTGGTGCTCAACTGGGAGGCGGCGTACGGGAAGTCGTACCAGCTCCAGACCTCGACCGACGGCGCCACCTGGTCCACCGTGCGCACCACCACCAACGGCACGGGCGGTACCGAGAGCCTGGACGTCAGCGGCTCGGGCCGGTACGTCCGGATGAACGGCCTGACCCGGGGCACCGGTTACGGCTACTCGCTCTGGGAGTTCCAGGTCAACACCGGCGGCGGCAGCGTGCCGCAGCTCCCCGGCGGCGGCGACCTCGGCCCGAACGTGATCGTCTTCGACCCCTCGACGCCGAACATCCAGGCCAAGCTGGACGAGGTCTTCGCCCAGCAGGAGTCGGCGCAGTTCGGCACCGGCCGTTACCAGTTCCTGTTCAAGCCGGGTACCTACAACAACCTGAACGCGCAGATCGGCTTCTACACCTCGATCTCCGGCCTCGGCCTCTCCCCCGACGACACCAACATCAACGGTGACGTCACGGTCGACGCGGGCTGGTTCAACGGCAACGCCACCCAGAACTTCTGGCGCTCGGCCGAGAACCTCGCGGTCAACCCGGTCAACGGGACCGACCGCTGGGCGGTGTCGCAGGCCGCGCCGTTCCGCCGGATGCACGTCAAGGGCGGCCTCAACCTGGCCCCCAGCGGATACGGTTGGGCCTCCGGCGGCTACATCGCGGACAGCAAGATCGACGGCTCGGTGGGCAACTACTCGCAGCAGCAATGGTACACCCGGGACAGCTCGATCCAGGGCTTCAGCAACGGTGTCTGGAACCAGGTCTTCTCCGGTGTCCAGGGCGCCCCGGCCGGCGGCGCGTTCCCGAACCCGCCCTACACCACCCTGGACACCACCCCGGTCTCCCGGGAGAAGCCCTTCCTCTACCTGGACGGCAACGACTACAAGGTCTTCGTCCCGGCCAAGCGCACCAACGCCAGCGGCGTCTCCTGGGCCGGCACCCCGCAGGGCAGCTCGATCCCGCTGAGCCAGTTCTACGTGGTGAAGCCCGGCGCGACCGCCGCGACCATCAACGCGGCGCTGGCCCAGGGCCTCAACCTGCTGTTCACGCCCGGCGTCTACCACGTCGACCAGACCATCAACGTGACCCGCGCGGACACCGTGGTGCTCGGCCTCGGCCTGGCCACCGTGATCCCGGACAACGGGGTGACCGCACTGAAGGTCGCCGACGTGGACGGCGTCAAACTGGCCGGCTTCCTGATCGACGCCGGCCCGGTCAACTCGGCCACCCTGCTGGAGGTCGGCCCGGCCAACTCCTCGGCCGACCACGGTGCCAACCCGACCACCGTCCAGGACGTCTTCGTCCGGGTCGGCGGCGCGGGCGCCGGCAAGGCGACCACCGCCGTGGTGGTGAACAGCGACGACGCGATCATCGACCACACCTGGCTGTGGCGCGCCGACCACGGCGAGGGCTGGGGCTGGGAGACCAACCGCTCGGACTACGGCCTGGTCGTGAACGGTGACGACGTGCTGGCCACCGGCCTGTTCGTCGAGCACTTCAACAAGTACGACGTGCAGTGGTACGGCAACAACGGCAAGACCGTCTTCTTCCAGAACGAGAAGTCCTACGACGCGCCCAACCAGGCCGCCGTGCAGAACGGTTCGGTCCAGGGGTACGCGGCCTACAAGGTCGGTGACAACGTCACCACCCACGAGGGCTGGGGCCTGGGCAGCTACTGCTACTACAACGTGGACCCGACGATCCGTCAGGACCACGGCTTCGAGGCACCGGTCAAGCCGGGCGTGAAGTTCCACGACCTGCTGGTGGTCTCACTGGGCGGCAACGGCCAGTACAACCACGTGATCAACGACATCGGCGCCCCCACCTCGGGCACCGGCACCACCCCCTCGGTGGTGGTCTCCTACCCGTGACGCACCGCCGGTGGCCCCGTCCCGCACCGGGGCCACCGGCTCGGCTCACGCCAACTTCTTCATCTGTACCGCGAGTTCGGGCAGCCGCTCGGCCGGGTCGCGGTACCGGTGCAGGGCCGCCCGCCCCTCCTCCCCGCGCAGCCGGGCGGCGAGGCGGGTCGGCAGCACCACGGTGAGCAGCTGACCGGAGCCCGCGAAGCCCTCCACCATCCAGGCCACCCAGGGCAGTTGGACACTGGCACCGGGACTGAAGGCGAGCGGGCGGCACCCTTCGAAGGCGACCTGGTAGACCCCCGCTTTGCTCCAACTGGACAGGGTGAAGGTCTTGTTGGCCGGGTCGAAGCCGAGTGGTACGCAGTCCCGCAGCCGGTCCCGACCGACCGAGGCCAGGAAGTCCCGGTTGGTCCGCAGGCTCAGGTGCTCGGTGGCGAACCCGTCCACCGCCGCCCGGATCCCGGCGGCCAGCTCGGCCGGCATCCCCGCCGGGGCGCAGCGCAGCATCACCTCGCCCAGCAGGTTGCCGAGCTCCCCGGCCGGGACGCCCAGGTGGCGCCGGACGTTCACCGGCAGCACCAGGTCCCTGGCCTCGCCGTCCTCGTCCAACTGCCGGACGGTGGTGACCACATGCGCGGCCAGCACGTCGTTGGCCGACAGCCGGACCCCGGTGGCCGCGCCGAACTCGGCCTTCATCGCGGCCACTTCGGCGTCGGTGAAGTAGACCTGGACGGTCCGGTTGGCGCGCGGTGCGGTCCGGAACTCGTGGGCCAGCAGCTCGGCCTCGGCCGGCTCCGGGACCCTGAAGCCCAGCCGCCCGGAGTCCACGGCCGGCAGCACCGCGTCCAGGAAGACCTCCCGGTCGGCGGCCATGCCGACCTCGGGCGGCTCGGTGCCCTCGACCGCCGCCGACCAGGCCAGCATCAGCGTCATGAAGCTCTGCACGTCCCCGATCACGTGGTGCCAGGAGCACCCCAACGCCGTTCCGCCGTCGGCCAGTCGGCTGACCTTGACGGTGAACAGCGGCGCCTCGCCGGACTGCGCCCGGTTGGCCTCGACGTGGTCCACGTACCCGGAGGAGCCGAGCGTCATCCGGCTCATCGCCTCCGGCAGGGTCTCGGCGGCGTCGGCCAGCACCAACGGCACACCGGCGTCCGAGCAGACGATCTCCAGGCCGTCCGCGCCCGCCCGCAGCCGACCGCCGAACGGCGGCACCAGGCGGAGCGCCTCGGCCAGCCCGACCGCCAGCCGGTCCGGGTCGAGTTCCCGGTCGTAGAAGAACACGACGGAGACCGGGAGTTCGGCGAGCATCGCGTCGGAGACCCCGCACCGGACCACCGCCCCCGACACGTGTCCGGCATGGATGGTGCGGCTCTGCGCAGAGCGGATCATCGGCCCTCCCGGTGGCTACCGGAACGATAGTGGACTAGACCGGTGTCACTCACCCTTCGAGAGGTGTACGAACTTCCGCCCCTGGTCGAGCAGCCCGGGCAGGGCCGCCGCGAGACCCGCCGCCGTACCGTGGCCGGGCTGGTTGAAGTGCCCGATCACCACATCACCCGGCCGTACCTCGCCGATGGCCCGGCGGACCTGGGCGGCGGTGAAGGTCGCGCCACCGTCCGCGTTCACGGTGAACCCGGCCACCTGCTCGTCCAGTTCGGCGACGATCCGGACGGCCACCTCGTCGTAGTGCGCGGTGCCGGAGCGGAAGAACCGGGGCGGGCGCCCGCGCAGCGCGGCCAGCGCGAGGTGGTTGGCCATCACCTCGTCGTACACGCCGCCCACGTCCCGGGTGCCGTCGATGCCGTACGCGGCCCGGCCGGTGACCGAGAGCGGGCGGTGCGCGGTGCCGTGGTTGCCGAGCTCGAACAGCGGGTCGGCGGCCAGTTCCCGGAGCACGGCCGGATTGGCCTCGGCCCAGCGGGAGTTCACGAAGAGCGTGGCCGGCACGGCGTACCGCCGGAGGGTACCGACCAGCTCCCGGTCGTACCCGCTGCCACCGGGGCCGCCGCAGGCGTCGAAGGTGAGCGCGACGCCCTGCCCGCCCGGCAGCCGGCGGAGCACTCCGGTCACGTCGAGGCCCCACTCGCTGGGCACCGCGCCGGCGTACCCGGCCACCACCTCGTCCCGGCCGCGCGGCCGGGCCGTCGGCGTCACGCTCAGGGAGGGTGACACGCTCGGGGAGGGCGACGCGGCGGGCGGGGAGGGCGACGCGGCCGGGGCGGCCGGGGTCCCGCTCGGGCCGGGGGCGGCGCAGGCGGTCAGGGCCCCGGCCGCCAGCCCGGCCAGCACCGTCCGCCGGGTCGGTGACATCCCGTCAGCCTACGAGCCCGGCCCGGCACTCCCCCGGGCGACGCGCGGGCCGACCGGGGTCGCCGGTTCAGGCCGACTCGCGGATCACCAGCTCCGGGTCGAACAGCACCGAGCTGGGACCGGCCGGCGGATCGGCGATCCGGTCCAGCAGGATCCGGGTCATCTCGGCGGCCATCTCCTCCACCGGCTGCCGCACCGTGGTGAGCCGGGGCAGCCCGACGGTGGCGGCGCTGCTGTCGTCGAAGCCGACCACCGCGACGTCCTCCGGCACCCGGCGGCCGTGCTCGGTGAGCACCGCGACCGCCCCACGGGCCATCAGGTCGTTGGCGGCGAACACCCCGTCCAGATCTGGGTGCTCGGCGAGCAGCCGCTGCATCGCGCGGGCCCCGCTGGCCTGGCCGAAGTCGCCCTCGGCCACCGGGAGGTCGCCGAGCACGGCCCGGGTCCCGGCCAGTCGGTCCGCTCCGGCGGAGATCGCGGCCGGCCCGGCGATGGTGACGATCCGTCGGCAGCCCCGGGCCCGCAGGTGCTCGGCGGCCAGCCGGCCGCCCTCGACGTTGCGCAGGTCCACCCAGCTCAGCCGCCCGGGCAGCGGCTCGGCCGGACGGCCGAACAGCACGGCGGGCAGCCCGGCTTCGAGCAGCCGGCCCGGCAGCGGGTCGTCGGCCCGGGTGGAGACCAGCATCGCCCCGTCCGCGTTGCCCTGCCGCAGGTAGGAGAGCACCTGCTCGCGGGCGGCCGGGTCGTCGGCCAGCATCAGCACGGGGTGCACGCCGAGCGGGCGCAGCGCGCCGATCATCCCGCCCACCACCCGGCCGAAGAACGGGTCGGTGAAGATCTCCTCCTGCCCGGCGGAGCTGGACACCACCAGCGCCACCGCCCCCGCCCGCCGGGTCACCAGGGCGCGCGCGGCGGCGTTCGGGACGTACCCGGTGACGGCCACCGCGTCGCGGACGGTCTGCTGCAACTCCGGGTCGACGTTACGGATGTTGTTGATCACCCGGGACACCGTGGACCGGGAGACGCCCGCGGCTCGGGCCACATCCTCCAGCGTGGCGGCCCGCCGGGCCAGGGCTTCGCTCATGTCGCCGTTTATAGCACGGGCCCGAAGGACCGCCCCGGCCCTTTCCGGCCGCCGATGCCGGGCCGTCACCTCCCCGGCCACGAACGGCCGATCGGGCGGAGATGAGAGGGGGCCGGGCGTGTTCACAGAAATCTCTCATCTACCATCAGCTGGTGCCCAGCCTGACCGGAAACCTGATCCAGATCATCGCCATCCTGCTCGCGGTGGCCGCCTTCGTCACCACGCTCTCGCTCTGGCCGAAACTGGCCGGGCGCGGCTGGCGGTCCTGGACCGGCCGGCTCGCTGCCTTCCTGGTCACCCAGGTCACCGTGCTGGTGGCGATGGGCCTGGTGGCCAACTCCTACTTCGGCTTCTACACCACCTGGAGCGACCTGCTCGGCACCGACGGCGCGCCCGGCACGGTGGTCGAGCAGCAGCCCGGCAAGCCGGTCGCGGTCCGGGGCGAGCAGAAGATGTACTCCTCGCAGGGCTCGGCCCGGGAGCGGGCCGGGGTGATCCAGCAGGTCGAGATCAAGGGCGCGTCCTCCGGGATCAGCAGTGCCGGGTACGTCTACCTGCCGCCGCAGTACTTCCAACCCGGTTACGCCGAGCGGAAGTTCCCGATGGCCCTGGTGCTGGCCGGGTACCCGGGGTCGGCGGAGAAGCTGATCTCGCTGATGGCCTACCCCGCCTCGGCGCTGTCCGCGATCGAGGCCGGGAAGCTGCCGCCGACCGTGCTGGTGATGATGCGTCCGACCGTGAGCGGCAACCGGGACACCGAGTGCGTCGACGTCCCGAACGGCCCCCAGGTGGAGACCTACTTCGCCGAGGACCTGCCGAAGGCGGTCGCGGCCACCTACCGGGTCTCCGACCAGCCAGGGCAGCGGGCGGTGATCGGCAACTCCACCGGTGGCTACTGCGCGCTCAAGTTCGCGCTGCGCAGGCCGGACTCGTACCGCAGCGCGATCTCGCTGTCCGGCTACTACAGCGCGCCGACCGATCCGACCACCGGTGACCTGTTCGGCGGCAACGAGCAGTTGGAGCGGGAGAACGACCTGCTCTGGCGGCTGCGGAACACGCCGCCGCCGACCGTCGCACTGCTGCTGGCCACCAGCTACAACGAGCAGAACTACCCGGCCACCCAGCAGATGGTGGCCGCCTTCAAGGCGCCGACCAGGCTGGCCACCATCACCCTGGACAGCGGCGGCCACAACTTCCACACCTGGACCAGGGAGATCCCCCCGGCGCTGGAGTGGCTCGGCAAGCAGTTGGCACCCGTCCAGCCGGTCTGACGACGCCCCGGCCGATTCCTGACCGGGCTCACAGCTGTGCTTCACGAAAATCTCAGCGGGGCCACCGAGCGTAGCCCCCATGACCACGACCAGTTCCCCTCCTCCCACCAGTGACCCGTGGCCCGAGGCTGCGAACTACCCGCCGCCGGAGATCCCCGCGCCCCCGGCCCGGGCCACGGTCGAACCGCTGTTCCCGCCGGTCGAACTCCCGGCGGCCGGCCCCAAGGGCCCGTCCTCCTGGGCCGGCCGACTGCGCACGCTGCCCACCCGGGCCTGGCGCGGCCGCCCGGACGACCCGGCCTGGGCCCGCCCCGCCCTGCTCGGCCTGCTGGCCGCCACCGCGCTGCTCTACTTCTGGAACCTGAGCTCCTCCGGCTGGGCCAACTCGTTCTACTCGGCCGCCGTCCAGGCCGGCTCGCAGAGCTGGAAGGCGTTCTTCTACGGCTCCTCGGACGCGGCCAACTTCATCACCGTCGACAAGGCGCCGATGTCGCTCTGGCCGATGGCCCTCTCGGTCCGGCTGTTCGGGCTGAACTCCTTCGCCGTGCTGGCCCCGCAGGTCCTGATGGGCGTGGCCACCGTCGGCACCGTGTACGCCACGGTGCGCCGCCGGTTCTCCCCGCTCGGCGGTCTGGTGGCCGGTGCGGTGCTGGCGCTCACGCCGGTCGCCGCGCTGATGTTCCGGTTCAACAACCCGGACGCGCTGCTGGTGCTGCTGCTCACGCTGGCCGCGTACGGGCTGGTGCGGGCCACCGAGACGGCGAGCACCCGGTGGCTGCTGTTCGTGGGCGTGATGCTCGGCTTCGGCTTCCTCACCAAGACCCTGCAGGCGTTCCTGGTGCTGCCCGCCTTCGCGCCGGTGTACCTGCTGGCCGCACCGACCGGGGTCGGCCGTCGGATGCTCCAACTCCTGTACGGTGCCGGGGCGATGATCGCCTCGGCGGGCTGGTGGGTGGCGATCGTCGAGCTCACCCCGGCCTCCGCCCGGCCCTACATCGGCGGCTCGCAGGACAACAGCTTCCTCTCCGTCACCTTCGGCTACAACGGCTTCGGCCGGCTGACCGGCGAGGAGACCGGCAGTGTCGGCGGCGGCGGTCGTGGCGGTGGCCAGGGCGGCGGCTGGGGCGAGACCGGCCTCACCCGGCTGTTCGACGGCGACATCGGCGGCCAGATCTCCTGGCTGCTGCCCGCCGCGCTGCTCCTGCTGCTGGTCGGCCTCTGGGCCACCCGCCGGGCGCCGCGCACCGACGGTGCCAGGACCGCGTTCCTGGTCTGGGGCGGCTGGCTGCTCTGCACCGCGCTGACGTTCAGTTACATGTCCGGCATCTTCCACCAGTACTACACGGTGGCGCTGGCCCCGGCGGTCGCCGCACTGGTCGGCATGGGCGTGGACGGCCTCTGGCGGGCCCGCCGGCGGCTCCCGTACGCGGCACTGCTGGCGCTGACCGTCGGCGGCACTGCGGTCTGGGGCTACGTCCTGCTCGGGCGCAGCACCGACTTCCTGCCCTGGCTGCGCTGGGCGGTGCTGGTCGGCGGTCTGCTCACCACCGTCGCACTGGTCGCCGCCGCCCAGGTGTCCGGCCGGACGGCCGGCCGGATCGGTGCGGCCGCCGGACTGGTCGCGCTGGCCGCCGCGCTGGCCGGCCCGGCCGCGTACGCCGCGGACACCGTCTCGACCGCGCACACCGGGTCGATCCCGACCGCCGGGCCCCGGGTCGCGGGCGCGATGGGCATGGGCGGCCCGGGCGGGATGCGCACCCGGGGCGGCGCGGACGACGGCCGGCTGGCCTTCCCCGGCGGCGGCGCGTTCCCGCCGGGCGGCGGGGCCTTCCCCGGCGGCCAGGCGGGCGGTCAGGCAGGCGGTCGGACGGGTGGTCAGACCGGCGGTCAGGGTGGCGGGATGCCCGCCGGACAGCTCCCGCCGGGCGGCGGCACCGCGCCCGGCGCAACCGGCGGTCGTGGCATGGGCGGCGGCGGGATGGGCGGCCTGATCAACGGCGCCCAGGTCAGCGACGAGCTGGCGAAGCTGCTGAAGCAGGACGCCGACCGGTACACCTGGGCCGCCGCAGCGGTCGGCTCGCAGAACCAGGCGAGCTACCAACTCGCCACCGGAGCACCGGTGATGGCCCTCGGCGGCTTCAACGGCTCCGACCCCTCGCTCACCCTGGACGCGTTCAAGCAGTACGTCCAGGAGGGCAAGGTGCACTGGTTCATCGGCGGTGCGGGCGCGATGGGCGGCGGCACCGAAGGCGGGACGGGCGGCGGCATGGGCGGCGGCGGCATGGGCGGCTCCAACCGGTCCGCCGAGATCGCCACCTGGGTGGCGGCCACCTTCACCGCCCAGACGGTCGGCGGGACCACGGTCTACGACCTGACCGCACCGGCCCAGGGCTGATCACCCCTCAGCCGCCCCCTGGACCGCCCGCCGGAGTTCGCTCCGGCGGGCGGTCCGACGTTCAGCCCGCTCCCAGCCCGGCCGCCAGCCGGGTCACCGCGTCGCGCATCCGCTGCTCGCCCAACTCCGGGAGCAGCGCGGCGACGTGCTCGGCCCCCAGGAGCGCCAGCAGCCCGTGCGCGTCGGCCGCCGGATCGGGTGCGTCCGCGAGCAGCAGCGACAGGTGCCGGTGCCAGAACCGGTACGCGCCGATCCGGTACCTGGCGCCCGGTGCGGCGGTCTCGGACATCCGGACCAGATCCAGGTGCTCGACCAGGTAGTCGAGGTAGGCGCCGGTGAAGGCGGCCAGTCGTTCGGCGTCCGGCGCACCGGGCCCGAGCGGCGGCGGCCCGGACAGGACGGCCTGCTGGAGCTCCCGTTCACGGTCGTCGAGCAGCGCCACGGCGAGCCCGGACTTGTCGCCGAAGCGGCGGAACAGCGTGCCCTTGCCGACCCCGGCCGCAGCCGCCACCTGGTCCATCGACACCGCCTGCACCCCGTGCTCGGCGAACAGCCGGGCCGCGGCGTCGAGCACGGCGGCACGGTTGCGGGCCGCGTCGGCCCGCTCCTTGACCGGCGGCGTGCGCAGCAGTTCCAGCGGGATGGCAGAAGCGGACTGCGGTCCGGTAATGTCTCCAGTCACAGGCGGACTATAGTCCGATTTCTCTGGAGGCTGCCGTATGACCGCACTCATCTCCCGCGAGGACCTGCGGGCGGCGATCGCCGCCGGCTCGGTCACCGTGCTCGACGCCCTCGGCGGCGAGTACTACACCCGGCAACACCTGCCCGGCGCCGTCGCGCTGGTCCGCGCCGACGTGGACACGCTCGCGCCCGCCCTGCTGCCGGACCGCGACGCCCCGATCGTCACCTACTGCTCCAACCCGTCCTGCCCCAACAGCGGCCAGGTGGCCGACCGCCTCACCGCCCTCGGCTACACCGACGTCCGCAAGTACCGCGAAGGCATCGAGGACTGGGCCTCGGCCGGCCTTCCGCTGGAGTCCGCCTGACCCTCCGTCCTCCCCGGGCCTCCGCCCGGGGAGGACGGGCCGGCCTCCGCCACCGCCCCCCACTCCTCCGCGATCCCTCGTGAGTCCCCACGCACCCGCGCGGTGCGCCGTCGCGCCGACTTGACCCCCCGTGAGGCGGCTGGTCTGCTGGTGGACCGTCAGCCGCCCACACCACCACCGGGGGAGAACGCCGTGCGCGCCCGCCGTACCGCCCTGTCCGCGACCGCTCTCCTCCTCCTGCTGGCCTCGCCGGCCCTGGCCGCCTGCACCAGCGTCGGCAGCTCCCAGGACCGGGCCGCCCCCGCCGCCGTCGGCACCAATCCGCTGCAGAACCCGGACGGCACCAAGCCCGGCCTCGGCCCGATCGACTCCCCCGAGGACCGCAAGGCCGCCCGCGACCTGATCGCCAAGGTCGCCACCGCCGAGAGCGGCGGCAAGGCCGGGTACGACCGTGACCAGTTCGGCCCGCCGTGGACGGACAACGTGGACGGCGTCCCGCTCGGCCACAACGACTGCGGCACCCGGGACGACCTGCTCGCCCGGGACGGCAAGTCCCTTGAGCACAAAGACGGTGCGAAGTGCGTGGTGACCGGGATGACCATCTACGACCCGTACACCGGCAAGACCGTGCAGTGGAACAAGCAGCAGGCCAACAAGATCCAGATCGACCACGTGATGGCGCTCTCCTACGACTGGCAGATGGGCGCCGCCAAGTGGGACAAGGCCAAGCGGGTCCAGATCGCGAACGACCCGCTCAACCTGATCCCCGCCGACGGCTCGCAGAACGCCTCCAAGGGCGACTCCGGCCCGGCCGAGTGGCTGCCCGCGAACGAGGCCGTGCGCTGCTCCTACGCCGTCCGGTTCGCCCAGGTCTCGCTGAAGTACCAACTGCCGGTCACGGCGGCCGACAAGAAGGTCATGCTGGCGCAGTGCGCGTGAGGCCGAACCTTTCCCAAAGAAGTTTTGCAAAAATACTTTGGTAAACACTCTCGCCGCCCTACGCTCCTGCCATGACCTCCGATGACGACAGTCACCGCCTGCTCGATCCCGCCCAGGACGCGGCGGCGCTCAAGGCCCTCACCCACCCGCTGCGGATCCGCCTGCTCGGCCTGCTCCGGCAGGACGGCCCCGCCACCGCCAGCGAGCTCGCCGCCAGGACCGGCGAGTCCTCCGCCTCCACCAGCTACCACCTGCGGGTGCTGGCCAAGTACGCGTTCGTCGCCGAGGCCGCGCACCGCGACGGGCGGGAGCGCCGCTGGCAGGCCGTGCACGCGGTGACCTCCTGGAGCAACGAGGCGCTGGCGGCCACCCCGGACGGCCGGGCCTCGCTCGGCCTGCTCCGGCGGCGGCAGGTCGAGCACCTGGAGACCTCGCTCGCCCAGCACGAGCAGGACCTCGCCACCGGGCGGCTCGGCCCCGAGTGGGTGGAGCCGTCCGGGATCAGCGACCTGATGCCCCGGCTGACGCCCGAGTCGCTGACCGAGCTGTGGCAGAGCTTCGAGCAGAAGCTCACCGATCTGACCGCCCGGGACGAGCACGACCCCCGGGCCGCCCAGGTGATGGTGCTCGCCGCCGGCCTGCCGCTCGCCGCGCACGAACCCGCCGCGGATGCCGAATGACCGCGCCGCACCCCCTCCACGCGGCCCGCCGCCGGTATCTGACGGTCAGTTTCCTCTGCCGGCTGCCGGTCGGCCTGACCATCGCCCCGCTGGTCCTGCTGCTCACCGAACGGGGCGTCACCCTGACCGGCGCTGCCGGCCTGGTCGCCGCCTACTCGGTCCAGTCCCTGGCCCCGCAACTGACCGGCGCCGCCGCCGGGTTGCTGGCCGGCGCGTTGCCGGTCGGGCCGCCGCCCTGGCTGCTCGCGGGCGCGATCCTGCCGGCCGGAGCCCTGCTCCGGTCGGGCCGGAACGAGCCCACCCCGACCGCCGCACCGGCCACCCGGACCAGCAACGCCTGACGCCCCACCAGGAGCGGGCACCGCCGGCCCCCGCCGGAGGCGACCCCGGCTGCACCTTGCCCGCCCCCGAGCTTCGCCCGAGCCCCCCCTCGGCCCCAGACCACCCCGGCTGCACGAAGCCCCCGAACCCCGCCGGAGGCGACCCCTCAGCCGCCGATCGCCGACATCGGCCGCTCCGGCTGCACGAAGTCCGCCGAGTTGATGTCGTGCCCCGGCCCCTTGCGGGCGATGGTGTTGCGCCAGGCCCGCTCGATCGCCGCGTCGTCGGCCTCACCGCGCAGCAGCGCCCGCAGGTCCGACTCCTGGGTGGCGAACAGGCAGTTCCGCAGCTGCCCGTCGGCCGTCAGCCTGACCCGGTCGCAGCCGCCGCAGAACGGCCGGGTCACCGAGGCGATCACGCCGACCACGGTGTCCGTCCCGGCGATCCGCCACTCCTCGGCCGGGGCGTTCCCGTGCCGTCCGACCGGGACCAGGTCCCAACGCTCCGTCAGGGTCGCCAGCAGCTCGTCAGCGGTGATCATCTTGTCCCGCTCCCAGGCGCCCTGCGCGTCCAGCGGCATGGACTCGATGAACCGCATCAGGTACCCGTGCCCGGCGGCGAACTCGACCAGGTCGAGGATCTCGTCGTCGTTCACCCCGCGCACCGGCACCGCATTGATCTTCACCGGCGCCAGCCCGGCGGCCTGGGCGGCGGCCAGCCCGGCGAACACGTCGGCGATCCGGTCCCGGCGGGTGATCTCGGCGTAGCGCTCCGGCCGCAGGGTGTCCAGGCTGACGTTCACCCGGTGCAGCCCGGCCTGCTTCAGCTCGACCGCCGTCCGGGCCAGGCCGATGCCGTTGGTGGTGAGCGAGACCTCGGGGCCGAGCCCGGTCAGCCGGGCGACCAGACCGGGCAGTCCGCGCCGCAGCAGCGGTTCGCCGCCGGTCAGCCGGATCGTCCTGATGCCCAGCCGGGTGACCGCGATCCGCACCAGCCGGACGATCTCGTCGTCGGTGAGCACCTCGGCCTTGGGGAGCCAGTTCAGCCCCTCGGCCGGCATGCAGTACGTGCAGCGCAGGTTGCAGCGGTCGGTGAGGGAGACCCGCAGATCGGTGTGGACCCGGCCGTACCGGTCCACCAGCGGGGGAGGTGCGGTGTACATCTGCCCAGTACAGGCCCCGGGCGGGGGAAGAACCAGGGGTGGAAGACCTGGTGGGGAACCCGGCAGCACCCTTCCCCGCTGTACGATCACACAACTCCGCCCCGGCCGGGCCGGGCGGCAGACTGGTCCCATGGCAGCTCTCCCGTACGTTCCGGCCCTGGTGCTCGCCGCAGGCAGCGGGCGGCGACTCGGCGGCCGGCCGAAGGCGCTGATCCGCTACCGGGGCCGCCCGCTGCTCGAACACGCGCTGGCCGTGGTCCGGGCCGGCGGCTGCGCCGACCCGGTCGCGGTGCTGGGCGCCGCCGCCGCCGAGGTACGGGCCGGCGTCGACACCGGTGACTGTCTCCTTGTCGACAATCCCGACTGGGCGAGCGGTATGGGCTCCTCGCTCCGGGTCGGCCTGGCTGCCCTGCCCGCCGGGGCCGACGCCGTCCTGGTGATGCTGGTGGACACCCCCGGCGTCACCCCCGCCGCCGTCGCCCGGCTGCTGGACGCGCACCGGGCCGGCGCCGGACTGGCCGCCGCCGCGTACGACGGCCGGCGGGGCCACCCCGTGCTGATCGCCGCCCGGCACTTCGCCGAGGCCGCCGCCGGTGCGGAGGGCGACGCCGGGGCCCGCGCGCTGCTGGCCGCGCACGCCCCTGACGTGCGTCTGGTCGAGTGCGGCGACGTCGCCGTGCCGGACGATCTGGACACTCCGGCCGACCTGGGCCGCTGGACGGACCGTCAGATCGACCGACCGTGCGCCCCTGACGTGCCCCTGGTCTCTCCCTGAGGATTGCCGCAAATCTCGGCACCGGCCCGGCGGATCGGCGACGATGGGTAACGACCCCGGCCAGGCGACCAGAACGGACGGTGCGAGCAATGCCCGGAGTGCCGCTGCCCGACGACTTCAACGAGCAAGGGGCCGAGCGGCCTTACGGCGCGACCGAGATCCGCTGCCCGGCCTGCCGCCGTGAGCACCTCTACGAGCCGCCCAGCCTGCCCTGCCCCTGCGGCGCCCAGCTGCGCGTGCCGCTGCTGCGCGGCGGCGTGCCGGTCCAGGTCAGGTTCCGGTCCTGGGAGGACTCCTGGCTGAGCATGCGCTGCCCGCACTGCGGGCGCAACGACCAGTGGCCGCAGCCGGAGTTCACCTGCAACTGCGGGGCCACCGTGCGCCTGCCGGTGGACCGCGCGCCCCGGCTGCAGAGCACCGCTCCGCTCGGGCCCGGCCAGTCCCGCCGCCCGCAGGACCAACGGCCGCACACCGCGCGCCCGTTCACCGGCATCGCGGCCGGCGGCGGGCAGACCGTGCCGCCGCAGAGCCCGCAGTGGCAGCCCGCCGCCTGGCACCACCGGCCGCCGTTCCGGCCGCACCCGGTGCGCACCCAGGAGGACGCGGTGCTGACGGCGGCCCGCTACCTCCAGTGGCTCGGCTTCGACGACCTGGAGCTGACGGAGGATCAGGAGAGCACCGCCGTCACCCTGCTGGGCACCCGGATGGTGGCCCAGGTGGACGCGGCCGGGACCCCGGCCGACGTCAAGACGGTGGAGTGCCTCTGGCTGCAGACCCTGCACACCGAGGAGATCGCCGCCGCGCTGTTCACCCTCTCCGGCTTCACCCAGCAGGCCGTGGTCCGGGGCGAGCAACTGCTGGTCGCGCTCTTCCGGTTGGACCCGGCGGGCATACCCCAGCCCGCCAACGGCGCCGCCGAGGCGCTGATGGAGACCGGCTGGACGTTCTGATCCGGGTCGCCCCGACCGGTCTGGACCACTCGATCAGGAGTGGCCGGTTCCGGATCATCTACCGCTCGTGATCTGGTGCACAAGCTCGCCCCCGTGTTGAATTGCCGCCACAGCAGCCCGCTCGCTGGACACCGCACACAAGGAGGTGGCGTTGTCGGAGCACGGTACGGCCCTGGGGGGCAGCAAGACGGACGCGGTGTGGCGACTGCGTTCTCGTGGATGTTGGCAGGAGGCCGCCGAACTGCTCCGTCCGGCCGCTGCGGCCGATCCGTCGGCTGCCCTCGGCAGGGCCGAACTCCTCATCGAGCAGTGCATGTTCACCGCTGCGCACTGGGAGCAGGCCGAACAGGCCCTGCGCCTGGCCGAGGCCGGTGCGACCACGCCCGACCAGCGGGCGGGCGCGGCCTGCGCGCGCGGCTTCCTGGCGTACGTGGCCAGCGTGCTCGGTCCGCGCGACCGGCTGGACGAGGCGCAGGCCGCGCTCGGCCGCACCTCGGCCCTGCTACCGCCGGACGCGCCCGGACGGCCGCTGCTCGACTTCCGTCGGGGCCTGGTCGCGGAGAACCTGCTGCACGACCGCACGGCGGCCTGGATCGCCTACCGCAGGGCGCACGACGGGGCCGACCGGGTCGGGGACGAGCTGCTGCGCTCGTACACCTGGCGCCACCTGGCCTCGCTCTCGCTGGCGGCGGGCGAGCCGGACCGGGCCAGGGAGGGCTTCCGGGCCTCGCTGACCATCCGGGAGGAGCTCGGTTTCACGGTCGGGGTGGCCCCGGCGCTGGCCGCGCTGGCCGAGGTCTCGGAGCCGGCCGAGGCGGTCCGGCTGCGGGCCGAGGCGGCCCGGCTGGTGCAGGCGCTCGGCGGCGTACCGGTCTGGCTCGCACGGCGCCTGAACCCGGTGCCCGCTCCTGCTCCTCCCCTGGACGGCCCCGCCTGACGCGCAGCCGGGGACGGCATCAGCTAAGGTAAGCCTAACCTGCCCGGGGAGCCTCCGGGTCGGCCGACCTTGCCGTCCCCGGGCTCCGTGGAGCTCCGGTCGTCCCGATCGGGCCAGCATGACCGCGAGCAGCGCCGTTCCCCGCCGGTCCGTCAGCACCACACCGCTGCACGGCAGTTACGCCCGCCAGCACGAGGTCTTCCCGAGCCTGCGGATCCGCACCGGGCCGCTGCCCGTGGCGCCGGGGTGGGTCGGTGGGGCCGCGCTGGCCGGGGGCGGGGCGGCGCTCCGGGACATGGTCGCCTTCGACGCCGCACTCGGCCTGGCCGACTACGGGGTGCCGCTCCGCCCGGACGTGGCGGCCGGCTTCTCGCTGCACCGGTACGCCTGGCCGGTCGCGCTGGCCTTCACGCTGCCCTGGTTCCTGGAGCGCCGGGTGCCCCGGCTGCCGGTGGACCGGGTGGCGATCGACCGCGCTGCCGGCGAACTCACCGTCAGGCCCGCCGGGTTCGCCTGCCTGCCGGACGATCCGGCGGCCGGCGCCGCCGACGCCCTGGTGGTCCCGGACGAGCCCGCCCTGCGGGCCGAGCTGCGGGACGCCCTGACCGAACACCTGACCCCGGTGCTGGCCGCCTTCCGCCCGCTGGTCCGGCGCGGCCCGCGCACGCTCTGGGGCATCGTCACCGACGACGTGATCGAGGGCCTGTGGTTCCTCGGCGGCCTGCTCGGCGAGGAGGACCGGGCCGCCGCCGAGGCGTCCGAGCTGCTGCCGGGCCCGGGTGACGCACCGTTCGTCGGCGGGGCGGACTTCCGCCCGGTGACGTCCGCCGGGGCCACCCGGACCAGGACCAGGGTGAGTTGCTGCCTGTTCTACACCGTGCGCCCGGACGAGTTCTGCCGGACCTGTCCGCGCGCCTGCTCGGAATAGGCCGGAAAAGTTCGAATCGGTTCGGTCATTTCATCGGACCTTACGGAGAGAACCAGGTCGGAATTCCCTCTCCTCGGTGCATTGACGGCGAATCAGCCAAATGGACCGCACGCATCCGCCATAGTGGTGGCTCGCCATCACGAGGCAGGAAAGCGAGGCTGGTTCCGGCCATGAAACTGTCCGATATTCCACTGGGCTGGGCGGTCACGGGCGTGACCGGTCTGGTGGTGGTCGCCGTCCTGGTGACCTTCCTGCGGACCAGGGCCGCCGCCGCGGCCGCCGGTTCGGGTGACTCCTGGGAGCGCGGCGAGGAGCGCCGCCGCCGCAAGGAGTCCCTGTACGGGGGCGCCTCGTACACCCTGCTGTTCTGCTGCGCCGGCGTGGCCGCCGCGCTCTCCTTCCACGGCCTGGTCGGCTTCGGGGTGCAGAACCTCGGGCTGTCCGGCGGCTGGGAGTACCTGGTCCCGTTCGGTCTGGACGGCGCCGCGATGTTCTGCTCGGTGCTCGCCGTCCGGGAGGCCAGCCACGGTGATGCCGCGCTCGGCTCCCGGCTGCTGGTCTGGTTCTTCGCCGGGGCCTCCGCCTGGTTCAACTGGGTGCACGCGCCGCGCGGCGGCGGCCACGACGGCGCCCCGCAGTTCTTCGCGGGGATGTCGCTGTCGGCCGCAATCCTGTTCGACCGGGCGCTGAAGCAGACCCGCCGGGCGGCGCTGCGCGAGCAGGGCCTGGTGCCCCGCCCGCTGCCGCAGATCCGGATCGTCCGCTGGCTGAGGGCGCCTCTGGAGACGTACGCCGCCTGGTCGTTGATGCTGCTGGAGGGTGTCCGCAGCCTGGACGAGGCGGTCGACGAGGTCCGCGACGACAAGCGGCAGGCCGCGCTGGACCGCGAGCGGCAGCGGCTGGCCAGCCGCCGGGAGCGGGCCGAGATCCGGGCCATCGGGCGGCAGCCCGGCGGGCACTGGCGGCCGCGCTCGGCCGAGCGGCAGCTCGCCGCCGCGGCCGCGCAGCTGGAGGCGGGCAGCTCGGAGCCCGCCATAGCGGCCGAACCGGTCGAGGAGAAGGCGGTCGAGGGCAAGGCCACCCAGCCCGGGCTGCCGGCCCGCCGCAGCGTCGACCTCACCCCGGAGGAGGACACCATGACGCTGCCCCGGCTGGACTCGCTGGAGCAGAAGCTCAAGGACCTTGAGCAGCAGTTCGGCTGACGCCCGGTCGGGGGCGGTGCTACTCGGCCTGGTCCGGTGTGAGTTCGAACCACATCCGCTTGCCGGTGCCGCGCGGCTCCACGCCCCAGCCGTCGGCCAGCGCCTCGACCAGCATCAGCCCGCGCCCGGAGGAGGCCTGCTCCCCCGGCGTCCGCCGGGTCGGCCAGAGGTCGGACTCGTCCTCCACCTCGACCCGCAGCCTGACCCGGCTCTCGCCGCCGACCGTCTCGCGGTACAGCCGGGCGGTGAACATCGCGTCCCGGTCGGTGTGCCGGATCGCGTTGGTGACCAGCTCGGAGGCGAGCAGCTCGGCGGTGTCCACCAGCTCGCCGACGCCCCAGCGGCGCAGCGCGTCCCGCAGCTCACCGCGCAGCTCGGAGATCCGGGCCAGGTCGGCCTGGCCGATCCGGCGGCGCAGCTGCTGGGCGGCCAGGCCGCCCGCCGGGCCGTCCCAGCGGAGCAGCAGCAGCGCTATGTCGTCCTCGCGCTCGGTGGAGTCGGCGGCCTGCGAGGCGATCCGGTCGGCCAGCTCCTCCAGCTGGTCGCGCGGGCCCTCGTCCCGTCCCGGCAGCTCCTGGGAGACCGCGGCGCAGAGCCGGGCGAAGCCGGTGTCCAGGTCCATCTCGCGGGACTCGACCAGGCCGTCGGTGCAGAGCACCACCGTCTCCCCCGGGTCCAGGCTGAACCGGGTGACCCGGTACTCCTCGTCCGCGGCGACGCCGAGCGGCAGCCCGCCGGCCACCGGCACCACGGTGGCACTGCCGTCGCTGCGCCGGACCACCGGGTCGAGGTGGCCGGCCCGGACGGCGTAGACCACGCCGTAGTCGACGTTCACCTCGGCGTAGGTACAGGTGGCGAAGTGGTCGGTGTCCAGATCGGCCAGGAAGCGGGAGGCCCGGGCCATCACCGCGGCGGGCGGGTGGCCCTCGGCGGCGTACGCCCGGAGCGCGATCCTGAGCTGGCCCATGATGCCGGCCGCGTGCACGTCGTGGCCCTGCACGTCGCCTATCACCAGGCCGACGTGCCCGCCGGGCAGCGGCACCACGTCGTACCAGTCGCCGCCGATCTGCAGGCCGGAGCCGGCCGCCAGGTAGCGCACGGCGGTGGTCACGCCCGGCACCGAGGGCACCGTCCGGGGCAGCATCACCCGCTGCAGACCGGCCGCCAGCTCGTGCTCGGCGTCGTGCAGCCGGGCCCGGGCCAGGGACTGGGCGACCAGGCCGCCGAGGGTGGAGAGCAGGGTGCGCTCGTCCGCGTCCAGCTCCCGGTCGTCGTCGAAGCTGACCAGGCAGACGCCGATCGCCCGCCCGCTGGCGACCAGCGGCAGGAAGGCCCAGGCACTGCGCACGCCCGTCTCGGCCACCTGCGGGTACGCCTCGGGGTAACGCTCGCGGTACTCGTCCCGGCTGGAGATGAAGACCGGCGTCCGGCTGCGGATCGCCTCGGAGGCGGGGTGGGCGGGCGAAACCGGGGTGCGGTCGTACGGCCGCAGCTCGACCTCGCGGTAGCCGCTGGCGCCGAGGATCTGCAGCCGGCCGGCCTCCAGCGAGCTGAGCACCAGGCCGTCCGGCGGCAGGCCGGGCAGCGGGAGCTCGGTGAAGACCCGGGCCACGTCCCGGACGGTGACGGCCTCGGAGAGCGCCCGGGCGGCCTCCTTGATGAAGCGGGAGCGCTCCTCGCGCAGCTGGGCCATCGCCCCGGCCCGCTCGCGTTTGTGCAGCTCGACGGTGGCGTCCCAGACGAAACCGACCATCCGGGACGGCCGCCCGAAGGCGTCCGCCAGCACCCGGCCGCGGAACCGCACCGCGTGCAGGTCACCGCCGGGGAAGACCGTCCGGTAGTAGGCCCCGCACTGGCCCAGCTCGGTGACCGCCCGCTCGACCCGGCGGCGGACCACCGGCGCGTCCTCGGGGTGCAGCATCGCCAGGAAGGCGCCCGAGCTGCGGTCGAACCGGCCGGGCTCCAGGCCGAGGATCGCGCAGGCCCGCTGGTCCCCCTCCAGCCGGTCGCGGCGGATGTCCCAGTCGAACGAGCCGATGCCGTTGGCGGCCATCGCCGGTTCGAGCCAGTCGGGGGTGGAGTCGCCGGTACGGGTGGGCAGGCCCCGGGAGACGGCGGGGACGATCCGCCCGCCCGCCAGGCCGGCGGCGGACCGGAGCGATCCGGCGGCCGCCGCACTGCGGGTGGACTGGGCCGGTGGGGTACGGCGTGCGGGCCCCTGCGGCTCGGGCTCTGTCGCCATGCTTCTCCTGCCGCTGCCGTGCCACGCCGTCCGGGCGGACTGCGATGGACGTGTGCTGAGTGGTGGGCGGTGCGTGCGTCGGGCGGTGCTGGTCGGTCGAGGCTCCGTTCTCCCCGCCGGCTTCCCGGGCACACATTCTCACTATCCTGCCGAAAGATTACTAGTACCGCCTCACCAGCACGGATAGGGCGGGGATTCGGCATCGGCCGCACCTGGCACTGCCAGGTCAGCACACCGGCGCTCGGTCGGCAACGGTGCCGGCGGTTTTCGTGACACCGCCGCCGACACCACCGCCGGGACCGCGGCGCCCTCGGGATCAGGCGGCGCCGAGCTCGAACCAGGTGACCTTCCCGTCGCCGCGCAGCTGCACGCCCCAGTCGTCGGCGAGCGCCTCGACCAGCAGCAGGCCGCGGCCGGAGGTGGCGGTCTCGCTCGGCGTCCGGCGGTTGGGCAGTCTGCTGGTGGTGTCCTGGACCTCGATCCGCAGCCGCTGCTCGGGGGTGAGCACCACGTCCAGCACGGCGCCGCGCTCGGTGTGCAGCAGCGCGTTGGTGACCAGCTCGGAGGCGAGCAGCTCGGCGGTGTCCGCGAGCTCCGGCACGCCCCAGTGGTTGAGCGCGGCCCGCAGCCGGCGGCGGACGGCGCCGACCGCGATCAGGTCGGCGGGGGCCAGCGCCGCGTGCAGTCTGCGGTGCAGGGCGCAGCCGGGCTCGTGCACCGGCGGCGATCCCTCCCCGAGGTTTCCGGACCGAACCTGGTCGCTGCTCGAAGCCGTCCGCTGCCGCGGAAATCTCGCCTGACCGTCCATCACGTACGTCCCCACCCCTCGTTCGGACAGTCGACCGCGCCACGTCCCCCGCCGGCGGCCTGTCCCGATACTGACGACCATCCTCATGCCCAGTGGTCGTGCTACGCAACAGTAGGTACCCGATCACCTGGGGTGAACCGGAGCTCAGCGGGTCAGAAGTGATCCTTCTCGCGGTCCTTCGGAGGTTTGGTTCGACTACGGCTGTTGGAGGGCGGAGACCGCGCGGAGCAGCAGGGCCCGGAGCTGTTCCCGCTCGGCGGGATCGAAGGCGGACCAGAGGGCGGCCTCCACCGCGACCGCGCGGGCGTCCGCCTCGGCGACCAGGGCCCGGCCGGTCTCGCTCAGCCGGGACAGCATCACCTTGCCGTGCACCTCGGACTGCTGACGTTCGATCAGACCCTTGGCCTCCAGGTTCGCCAGCACCCCGGCCATGGTCTGCGGGGTGACGGCGGCACCCCGGGCCAGCTGGGCCCCGGAGCGGTCCGGGCGGTCGGCGAGCTGGAGCAGCACGGCGTACTGCGGCACCGTCAGGTCCAGCCCGCGCAGCGCCTCGGCCTTGGCCGCCATCATGGCCTGCTCGGCCTGCTTGACGGCCAGTCCGAGCCGGAGCTGGGCGCCCTTGGGCCCGGCCAGCAGCTCGGCGGGGTCGTCGGTGCTGCTGCTCATCGGCCGGGGCCTCTCGTCGGCGGTGCGCGGGGCCGGTCGTGGGCGTGCGCGGGACCGGTCCAGTATGGGTCAGGCGGTGCGCAGCACGTACTTCGCCTCGGCGGTCCGGCCCTCCAGCCGGGCGTGTGCCTCGGCGACACCGTCCCAGCCGATCTCCCGGACGTCCAGGGTCAGGGTGCCGTCGGCGACCAGCCGCAGGCCCTCGGCGAGGTGGGCCCGGAGCAGGTCGGGGCGGCGGGCCAGCACGCCGCCCAGGTTGTAACCCGCCAGCGTGAAACTGTCGAACCAGACCTGGTTCGCGCCCAGGCTGATGTCCTGGTCGGCGGCGTTGCCGATCACCACGTGCCGGCCGAGCACCGCGAGCAGGGCCCTGGCCTGAGCACGCGGCTCGCCGCCGACCGAGTCGACGATCACGTCGAAGCCGTGCCCGTCCGTCAGCTCCGGGGTGCGGTCGGCCAGTTCGGCGTAGGTGAACGCGTGCCGGTACCCGTTCGCCCCGGCCCGGGCGGCCCGGTCGGGCGTGCTCGCGGCGCCGACCACCAGGTCCGCGCCGTACGCGGTGGCGAGCCGGCCGAGCAGGCTGCCGAGGCCGCCGGAGGCGCCGAGCACCAGCACCCGGTCGCCCGCCGTGAGCCGGGCCGCACCACGCAGGGTGCCGACGGCGGTGGCGGCGTTGCAGGCGGTGGCGGCCGCCAACAGCGGGTCGAGGCCGTTCAGCGGCAGCGTGGTGACGGCGGGCGCGACCACCCGCTCGGCGTTGCCACCGAAGCCGGTCGGGACCGCCACCACGGGCTCGCCGACCCGAAGCCCCGTCACCCCGGCGCCGAGCGCGGCGACGGTGCCCGCGACCTCGATGCCGGGGACGGCGGGCAGGTCGATCGGGAACTGGCCGCGCCGGAACATCACGTCGGCGAAGTGCACCCCGGCGTGGCTGACGTCGATGGCGACCTCACCGGGCCCGGGCAGCGGGGCGGGCAGGTCGACGAGCTCCAGGACCTCGGGGCCGCCGGTACGGGTGTAGCGGACTGCGCGCATGGTGCGCTCCTCACTTGTGTACGTCCCCATAGTTATAGCAGGGCCCTGCTATCTGACCGCTACCGAATACACGGTTGCGACATCCGACGCGCCGAACGGACCGGGGCGGACAAGGCTGGACATGGCGGCCCGGCCCGGGTTCAATGGCCGGAGATGTTTGAACGGCGTTCTAACTTTCGCGCCGAGTTCCGACTTCTGTACTGACCCACCGGCACGAGCGAGCGAGGCACCGTGCGACTGACCCCCACCGAGCGGGATCGGCTGCTGATCTTCACAGCGGCCGAACTGGCCCGCGCCCGGCGTGCGCGGGGCGTACGCCTCAACATCCCGGAAGCCACCGCGCTGATCGCGGACACCGTCTGCGAGGCGGCCCGGGACGGCCGGCGGCTGGCCGAGGCGATCGAGGCCGGGCGCTCCGTGCTCACCGCCGCCGACGTGCTGCCCGGCGTACCGGACGTGGTCACGGTGGTCCAGGTGGAGGCCGTCTTCGACGACGGCACCCGGCTCGCCGTGGTCAACGACCCGTTCCGGGGCGCCGGTTCACTCGGTGACGACGCTCCCGGCGGCGCGCTGCTGGGCAGCGGCGCGGGCTACGACCCGGTCGAGGAGACCCTGCTGCTCCCGGTGCACAACACCTCGGCGGTGCCGATCTCGGTCACCTCGCACTTCCACTTCTTCGAGGCCAACCCCCGGCTGGCCTTCGACCGCTCCGCCGCCTACGGCACCCACCTGGCCGTCCCGGCCGGTTCCTCGGTCCGCTTCGACCCGGGCGCCACCGTCGAGGTCGGCCTGGTGCCGATCGGCGGCGACCGGGTGGCGATCGGCTTCGCCGGCCTGGTGGACGGCCCACTGGACGCGCCCGGCGCGCGCGAGGCCGCCCTCACCAAGGCCCGCGCCACCGGCTACCTGACCAGCTTCGACGACGCGGAGCTCGAGACGTGAACACCGCCCGCCACGTGAGCCCCGCCCGCCACTTCCGTGAGGTCGCAGCATGAGCGCCATCACCCCCCACACCGCCACCCTGCGGTGGGCGACCCCCGCACCCCCAGCCGCCCACCCGCACGTCTCCAGGGAGGCCGGAGCATGAGCGCCATCACCCCCCACGACTACGTCTCCGTCCACGGTCCCCGCGCCGGTGACCGGATCAGGCTCGGCGACTCCGGTCTGATCATCCGGGTGGAGTCCGACTCGCAGGAGCCCGGCGAGGAGTTCCTGGCCGGCTTCGGCAAGACCGCCCGGGACGGCCTGCACCTCAAAGCCGCCGCCGTCCGGGACACCTGCGACGTGGTGATCAGCAACGTGCTGGTGATCGACGCGGTGCTCGGCATCCGGAAGACCTCGATCGGCCTGATCGACGGCCGGATCGCCTCGATCGGACGGGCCGGCAACCCCGACACCCTGCACGGCGTCGACGTGGTCGTCGGCACCGGCACCACCATCGTCTCCGGCGAGGGCCTGATCGCCACCGCCGGCGCCATCGACACCCACGTGCACCTGCTCTCCCCCCGGATCATGGAAGCCTCCCTCGCCTCCGGCGTCACCACGATCATCGGCCAGGAGTTCGGCCCCGTCTGGGGCGTGGGCGTCAACTCCCCCTGGGCCCTGCGCCACGCCTTCAACGCCTTCGACGCCTGGCCGGTCAACATCGGCTTCCTCGGCCGGGGCTCCTCCTCCGACCCCGCCCCGCTGATCGAAGCCCTCGCCGAAGGCGGCGCCTGCGGCTTCAAGGTCCACGAGGACATGGGCGCCCACACCCGCGCCCTCGACACCGCCCTGCGCGTCGCCGAGGAGTACGACGTCCAGGTCGCCCTCCACACCGACGGCCTCAACGAATGCCTCTCCGTCGAAGACACCCTCCGCGTCCTGGAAGGCCGCACCATCCACGCCTTCCACATCGAAGGCTGCGGCGGCGGACACGTCCCCAACGTCCTCAAAATGGCCGGCGTCGAAAACGTCATCGGCTCCTCCACCAACCCCACCCTCCCCTTCGGCCGCGACGCCCTCGGCGAACACTTCGGCATGATCGTCTCCGCCCACGACCTCAAGGTCGACCTCCCCGGCGACGCCGCCATGGCCCGCGACCGCATCCGCGCCGGCACCATGGGCGCCGAAGACGTCCTCCACGACCTCGGCGTCATCGGCATCACCTCCTCCGACGCCCAAGGCATGGGCCGCGCCGGCGAAACCGTCCGCCGCACCTTCGCCATGGCCGGCAAGATGAAAGCCGAACTCGGCCCCCTCGACGGCGGCTACGGCACAGCGGAGTCCGGCGACGACAACGAACGCGTCCTGCGCTACATCGCCAAACTCACCATCAACCCCGCCATCGCCCACGGCCTCGCCCACGAAGTCGGCTCCCTCGAAATCGGCAAACTCGCCGACATCGTCCTGTGGCGCCCCGACCACTTCGGCGCCAAACCCCAACTCATCCTCAAAGCCGGCTTCCCCGCCTACGGCGTCACCGGCGACCCCAACGCCTCCACCGACCGCTGCGAACCCCTCGTCCTCGGCCCCCAGTTCGGCGCCCACGGCACCACCCCCGCCGACATCTCCGTCGCCTTCGTCGCCCAAGCAGCGGCCGACGGCGCCTATCTGGACCGGATGGCCGACCAACTCCCCACCCGCAGGCGCCGGGTGGGCGTCCGCAACACCCGCGGCATCGGACCACGCGACATGGTCCGGAACGCCCGGATCGGCCAGGTCCAGGTCGAAGCCGACACCGGACTCGTCTCCCTCGACGGCTCCCCGCTGCGCTCCGAACCGGCCGACTCGGTCTCCCTCAGCCGCCTGTACTTCCTCTGATCGCATAGGACTTGACCCTCATGACCAACACCCCCGCCGCCCTCGGTTTCCGGATGCCCGCCGAATGGCACCCGCACGAGCGCACCTGGATGGCGTTCCCCACCGACAACCCGACCTTCGACAGCGCCGAGCACCTGCACGCCGCCCGGGAGGCCTGGGCCCGGGTGGCCAACACCATCGTCCGGTACGAGCCGGTCACCCTGATCGTCAACACCGGCGAACTGGACGCCGCCCGGCGCTACGTCTCCGCCGAGGTCGAATTGGTCGAGCGGCCGCTGGACGACGCCTGGATGCGGGACATCGGCCCGACCTTCCTGATCAACGACTCCGGCGAACTGGCGGCCACCGACTGGGTGTTCAACGGCTGGGGCGCCCAGTCCTGGGCCCGTTGGGAGCACGACCAGCACATCGCCGAGGAGATCACCGGCCTGACCGGCGTGCAGCGCTTCGCCTCCGAGCTGATCAACGAGGGCGGCGGCATCCACGTCGACGGCGAGGGCACCGTCCTGGTCACCGAGACCGTCCAGCTCGGTGAGGGCCGCAACTTCGACTGGACCAAGGAGGCCGTCGAGGCCGAGCTGCACGCCAAGCTGGGCACCACCAAGGCGATCTGGCTGCCGCGTGGACTCACCCGCGACTACGACGAGTTCGGCACCCGGGGCCACATCGACATCGTCGCCGCCTTCGTCCGCCCCGGCGTCGTGGTCGCCCACGTCCAGCCCGACCCGGCGCACCCCGACCACGAGGTCTGCCAGGAGCTGGTCGCCATCCTGCGCGCCGCCACCGACGCCCAGGGCCGCCCGCTCGAGGTCATCGAACTCCCCGCCCCCACCGTCCTCACCGACGAGGACGGCGAGCCGGTCGACTACTCCTACATCAACCACTACGTCGCCAACGGCGCCGTCATCCTCTGCGCCTTCGACGACCCCCGCGACCGCACCGCCGCCGACCTGCTCGCCGAGGCCTACCCCGGCCGCAAGATCGAACTCGTCGACGCCCGCGAGATCTTCGCCAACGGCGGCGGCATCCACTGCATCACCCAGCAGCAGCCGAAGCCCTGACATCTCCGCTGGTCAGTTCCCTTACCTGCCCAGTACTGCAACGGTGCTCATGGTGACGGGGCTTCAGCCTTCGGGCTGTGGCCTCGTCGCTTGCAGTGACCGGTCCGGGCTTGTTGTCGGCGTCGGCGGCGCCAGCGGGACCAGTGCAGGATGTGGTCGGTTCTGCGGTGAACGGGCCGGGTGAGGTGGGCGAGGCCGGTCACCACCTGTTTGCACCAGGACCGGAGACCGGTCAGGCCCAAGGCGGTGAGTTGGCGGAGAGGGCAGGATTCGAACCTGCGCGGACCCCGAGGGATCCTGCTCGGCCGTTACCGGCCAGGCACCCGATCAGCCGCTCCGGGCACCTCTCCCAGCTTCAGGAGCGGCGCGTTGCCCCTTCGGCATGTCACCACCGTGCACGCGGGGCCTGACCCATCCCTGACCTACGGCTGACAGCCGTTGACCTGGTCCCACGAGTGCACGCACCCGAGTGCACCAGCCGCCCCAAGCCCACACCCCAGAAGCCCTGTCCCCAGCGTGCCCCCGGGTTCGGCTCCGGCCGAGCGCGTGCCTTGCTCCCATCGACAGGAGGTGTCCTCGTGGACTGGATCAACCCGAAGTACGCCGAGCTGGTGGCCCGGCACCGGACGCCGCTCGATCCTCAGCAGGTGACCTACGGCCGCCCGTTGCCGGAGGACGCCGAACCCGGCGACCTGCGGGGCTTCGTCCTGGTGGCAGGCGACCGGTAGGGGCGGGGCCCAGGCCCGAGGCGCCCCGCCCCCGACGGCGACCGGAGCCGTCAGCCGATCGTGGCCGCGTACGAGGTCTGGGCGGCGAAGCCCCAACTCGGGGCGGCGTCCCAGGGGTTGGCGAGGACGTCGTCGGTGGCGTAGGCGTAACCCGCGCCGCGGGTGAAGGCGGTGTCGAGGGTGGTGCGCATCTGCGGGGCGCCGGGCACGCCGTAGACGAGGTGCCAGAAGGCGGTGCCGCTCGGGTCGAAGGTCGCGCCCGAGTAGTAGCCGGCGGTGAGGTTGAAGACGTTGCCGCCGAGCCAGCCCGCGCCGGTGTAGCCGGTGTAGGTGCCCTCGTACGTCACGAAGGTGTCGGCGGTGCGGTGGCCGGGCTCCAGGTAGCAGTCGGCGATCGCAGTGCCCGGGTTGTCCACCACCAGCTCCTGGACCGCCGGGTCGAGCGCGTCGACGGTGGTCTGCACGTACTGACGCAGCGCCAGGTAGTAGTCCCGGGAGCTGTTGCCAGGGCCGCAGTCGCGGCTGACCACGTCGAAGAAGATGCCGTCCACGTGGAGCTTGCCGTCGGCGGTCTTCAGGTAGTTGTCGACGGACGCCTTCACGTCGGCCAACGGGCGGGCGGCGTTGTCGGTGTGGACGTAACCGAGCACCTTGGTCTTCGCCCCGGTCGCCGTGGTCCCGCCGCGCAGGGTGTCGGCCTGGGCCTGCCAGGTGACGTTGAACGGGGTGTCCCCGTTGCCCGGGTTGAGCACCACCACGGAGGCCGCGGGTGACGCCGCCTGAAGCCCCGTGAGCATCGGGTCCCCCGGCCACACGTAGGCCGGGACCGCGATCTCCAGCCCCCGGCTGTCGGCCGCGGCACCCGAGGTGCCCGCCGTCAGGGCCAACACCGAGCTGAGCGCCAGGGCCAGCAGGCCCCTGCTGCGCATGCGCATGAAAAATCCCCCCAGTCGTCAGCGATGATCATCACCGCTCGCCACCGGATGGTATCCGCACGGCCCGACGGTCACGGAAACAGCTGACCACCCGCCAGAGACAGGTGCGGAACGACCAGGCGCCCCCGCACGGAGCGCTCGGATACGTCCACACCGGTGATCCACTGACTATTTGTCATATTTACCTACCTTTCCTGGGTACTGGGATAGGCGGCAGTGGAAGAGAGCTCCCTCCTGGAGATGGCGTCTGATGGCAGCAACCGAGCCGAGTCCGCCGCGAAGGTCAGCGACGGCCGACTGGGCGCGCCCGCTCGCGGCAGTGATCGCGGCGGCGGCTCTGGCCGTGGCCGGGCTCTGCTCCGTGCCGAGCGGGGCAGCCGCGCTGGCGGACGCCGACTGCGCGACGAGCGTCGCCGGGCTGACCGGGCGTCAGAGCCGGGTCACGGGAGCCGACGGCCCGGCGCAGCTGATCACCGTGACCAACCACGGCGACGGGCCGGTCACCGGGCTGACGCTGCTCGACGCGTCCGTCGCTGACACCGCACCGGCCCTGGAGGATGCGCCGGTCTACGCCCTGGCGTCCGGGCCCGGCCGAATCGTGTGGCAGGGGGACCTGCCGCCCGGCCATGAGGTGACCCTCACCCGGCCGACGGTCGGATCGCCGGACCGGGACGACAGCGCACTCCGCGCCGAACCCGTCCCACCGGACGGCGCGGCGATCGGTCTGCTGGCCCGTACGCCCCGCTGCCTCGCTCCCCTGCCCGTACCGCTCGCGGACGGTGGGCCGCCCCTGCACCGAAACGCCCAGGTCGTACCGGCGGCGGGCGATCCCGACCGACCGACCGCGCGCCTCCAGGCGCAGGGCCGGCGCTCCGACAACCGGGTTGCTCCCGGGGAGACGTTCCGCTACACGATCACGGTGCTGAACCACGGCCCTTCCTCGGCCCGGGAGGTCATGGTGACGGACAGTCTCCCCAAGGACCTCTCCTTCGTCTCGAGCACCGACGCGTGCACGGCCCGGGGGCAGAAGGTCACCTGCGGGCCGATGCCGCTGCTCGCCCCGGGCGTCACCGCCACCTGGGTCATCCTGGTGCGCCTGAACCCGGCGTACACCGGCACCGGGTCGGAGATCGCCAACCAGGGCACCGTGACCTCCGACACCCCCGACCCCGCCCCCGCGAACAACACCGGCCCCCACCCGGGCGCCGGCCTGCCGAACGGGGACGTGACCGGACCGACGGCGGACCTGGCGATCACCAAGAAACCGTCGGGGCCGGGGCCGGTCGCGCCCGGTGAGACCTTCGAGTACCTGATCACGGCGGTCAACCAGGGGCCCTCGGAGGCGAAGACCGTGGCGGTCACGGACCAACTGCCGCCCGCGCTGGCCTTCGTGGGCTCCCCGAGCGGGTGCACCGGACCGGCCGACACCTACGGTGCGACGCTGACCTGTCCGAGCGTCGACACCCTCGCTCCCACCGCGTCGAAGACCTTCGCCGTCACCGTACGGCTCGATCCCGACTTCCGTGGTGCCGGCTCGGCGGTGGTCAACCGCGCGACGGTGGGCTCGGCCACGCCCGATCCCGACCCGGGCAACAACACCGCTGCGGTGGCCGGCCTGCCCAACCCCGACAACGGCGTCGAACCCGCAGCCCCGATCGCGGACCACACGGTCACCGTCAGCTCCGCCGCAGCCGTCCACCCGGGCCGGGCGAGCAGCGCCCGACTGACCGTCACCAACCTCGGTCCGTCCGGCAGGCGGCAGCCCGCCTCCGTGCTCGTCACGATGCCGCCTGGGACCACCGTGCCGAGTACGGGTCTCCCCCGTGAGTGCACCGCCGAGGACGGCGGACGGCAGTTGCGGTGCACCATCGCCCCGGGGCGTGCCGGGGACGGCCCGTTCTCGGTCACCTTCCCGGTCCTGCTCGCCCCGTCCGTGGCCCCGGGCGCCGAACTGACCGGCGGCAGCGCCGTCGTCCGGAGCCCGGAGGACCGCAACTCCGGTAACGACTCCGCCAGTTGGACCGCTACCGCGCTGGGTGGGAGCGCCGACCTGGAGACCACCAAGCAGGCGATCCTGCCAGCCGGGAAGTCGGCCGTCGCGCCGGGCGATGTCTTCACCTACCGCGTCACCGTGGGCAACCTCGGTCCGTCCGACGCGCGCCGCGTGACGGTCACCGACCCGCTGCCGGCCCCGCTGGCCTTCGTCTCCTCACCGGACGGCTGCACCGCGACCGGACGCACCGTCAGCTGCCCGTCCGTCAGCTCCCTGCCGGCCGGGGGGACGGCCCGGTTCGACCTCGTGGTGCGCCTCGCGGCGGACTTCCGCGGCACCGGTACGGAGGTCGACAACATCGCCACCGCCACCTCGGCCACCGATGACCCCGTACCGGGCAACAACTCCAACCGGTCCGGCACCACCGGGCCGGACGGCGGACCATTGCCCGTCCGGATCCCCCCAGATCCCGTACCGACCCCCACGCCCGTGGTTCCCGTTGTTCCCACCCCCACCCCCACTCCCGTGCCCGTGCCCGTGCCCGACCGGGGACCGCTGCCGGACACCGGGATCCGGCTTCCCGGCTGGCTGCCCCTGGCCACGGCCGGCACGTTCCTCACCGGGGCGGGCAGCCTGCTGCTGTCCCGCAGACTGCGCGGATCGGCCCACGACCGACGGAAGGCAGGCTCGTGAACCGGCCATCGCACCGCACCCAACGCCCGCTCCTGCTAAGGGCTTTGACCGCCTTCCTGTTGACCCTCGCCGCCGCCTCGGCCGCCTTGGCGGCGCCTCGTGCGATATCGGCTCCGCCGCCCGGTGGACCGGCGCACCGGGCGGTCGTGGCGTTCCCCTTCCGCGAGTCCTTCGACTCGTCCGCCAACAGCGGGACGGCCACCAGCTCGGTGACCTTCGACAACGGTTGGATGCGCCTCACCAGCACCAGCACCAGTCAGGCCGGGTCCTGGCAGATGAACGACTCCTTCCCGGCGGACCTGGGCATCATCGCCGAGTTCCAGTACGCCACTTGGGGCGGCACCGCCTTCGACGGCAAGCGCGGCGACGGCATGGCCTTCTTCCTCGCCGACGGCGCGGCGGCCCGCGGTTCGGGGGCCCTCGGCGGGGCCCTGGGGTACGCGTGCAGCAACTCCGGGTCGAGCTGCGGCACCAACGGCGTCCCCGGGGCCTTCCTCGGCGTCGGACTCGACGAGTTCGGCAACTTCTCGTCCTCCACCATCGGCAACGGCGGACCGGGCGCGGCCCCGAACAACATCGCGCTGCGCGGCGGCGGCAACAAGAACACCGGCTACCGCTTCGGCAAGGGTGCCGCCGCACCCGGCAAGACCGTAGAGACCGGCAGCCGGACCAACCTGCGCACCATCCGGGTCTCCCTCCGGCCCTCGGGCACCAAACTGCTGCTCACCCTGTCCTCCGACACCGGCCCGGGCACCGACATGACCGCGCTGATCACCGACTTCGACGTCACCACCATCACCGACCAGCCGAAACTGCCCAGCACCCTGCGGGTCGGCTTCTCGGCCGGCACCGGCGGGGCCACCAACAACCACGAGATCTCCGACCTCACCATCAACGTGCCGGCCAGCCCGTCGGTCGCCGTGACCGGCACACCGGCCACCGTCCGCGCTGGGGCCGACACAGTGACCTACACCGTCACGGTCTCCAACGACGCCACCAACGACGTCACCGGCCTGCGCGTCCGGGACACCGTGCCCGCCCTGACCGGGGTGACCTGGACCTGCACCGCCTCCACCGGCAGCGCCTGCGGGCAGGCGTCCGGCGCCGGCAACGCGCTCGACACCACCGCCGACCTGAAACGCAGCGGCACCGTCACGTACACGATCACCGGCACCGCCCCCACCTCCCCGACCACGATCCGCAACACCGTCACCATCACCCCGCCCGCGGACCGGGTCGACCTGAACCTCACCGACAACTCCGCCGCCGTCGTCACCGAGGTCACCCGGGGGCCCGCCGACGTCTCCACCGCCAAGGAGGCCCTCGGCAAGGGGCCCGTGGTCCCGGGGCAGACCTTCGACTACCGGATCACCGCCACCAACCTCGGTCCGGCCGACACCACCAACCTCACCATGACGGACCTGCTGCCCACCCCGCTGCTGCACGTCTCCTCCCCCGGGTGCAGCGTGAACGGACGGACCATCAGCTGCGGCCCGGTGGCCACCGTGGCGGTGGGGGCGGCGACTTCATGGACCGTCACGGTGCGGCTGGACCCCGCCTACACGGGCAACGGCGGCGACGTCCTGAACACCGCCACCGCCGGCTCGGACGCCGTCGACCCGACCCCCGCCAACAACACCAGCGCCGCCACCGGCCCTCCCGGCGGCGTGGCGGCGGCCCAGGCCGACCTGTCCGCCACCAAGGCGGCCGTCGGCAGCACCCCGGTGGCCGCCGGGGAGACCTTCGCCTACCAGGTGACGGCGACCAACGCGGGCCCGTCCCAGGCCGTCGCGGTACGGGCGCTCGACCCGCTCCCGGCCATGCTGTCGTTCGTCTCCTCGTCCGACGGCTGCACCGCCACGGGCGCGTCCGTGACCTGTACCGGCGCCGGCCCGCTCGCCCCCGGGGCGGCCCGGACGTGGGTGTTCACCGTGCGCCTGGCCCCGGACTACCAGGGCAACGGTTCGGACGTCCGCAACACCGCGACGGTATCGGCGACCACCGCCGATCCGGTCTCCGCGAACAACACCAGCCCGGCCGCCGGACCACCCGGCGGCACGATCCGGACGCCCGAGGCGGACCTGGGCATCGGAAAGACCACACCCTGACAACTCCCGCTGCTGCTCCCGACGTTGACCCCTCCAGGAAACAGGAACCGATGCTCACGACAACCAGCACCACGCGACGGTGGCCGACCCGCCGACTGACGGCGGGCACCCTGGCTGCGGTGATGTCCCTGTGGCCGGTGGCCACGGCGGCCGCCGCCCGACCGGCCGTGGCGCCGGGTGAGACCTTCACGTACACCCTGAGCGCGAAGAACAAGGGCCCCTCGGTGGCCCGGAACGTCATCACCCGCGACACCCTGCCGGACGGCATCAGCTTCGTCTCCTCCGACGACGGGTGCACGGCGGTGGGCCAGAAGGTCACCTGCGGACCGGTGGACCTGGCGGTCGGCGTCACGAAGAACTGGAGCATCCTGGTCAGGCTGAGTCCCTCCTACGAGGGTGACGGTTCGGACCTGGGGAACGTCGCCACCACGGGCTCGGACGCCAAGGACCCGGCCCCCGACAACAACGCCAACCCGCCGGTGCGGCCGGTCGGTCCGTTCGACCGCAAGTCCGACCTGTCCACCACCAAGGTCGGCGTCGGGACCGGTCCCGTCGTCCCCGGGCAGCAGTTCGAGTACCTGATCACCACCAAGAACAACGGGCCGTCGGACGCCCCGAACGCGATGGTCACCGACAACCTGCCCACCGGGCTCTCCTTCGTCTCCTCGGCGGACGGCTGCACGGCCACCGGCCAGAAGGTGACCTGCGGACCCGCCAAGACACTGGCCGCCGGCGCCTCCACCGCCTGGAAGATCAAGGTCCTGCTGGCCTCCTCCTACCGGGGCGACGGCACCGACCTGAAGAACACCGCCACCTCCAAGTCCGACGCGGCGGACCCCGATCCCTCCAACAACACCAGCAAGCCCGCCGACCTGCCGGGCGGCCTCGGCGGCTCGGAAGCCGATCTGTCGGTGGTGAAGAAGGCGGGCTCCGACACCCCGGTCGCCCCCGGTGAGACCTTCGACTACCGGGTGACGGTGACCAACCACGGGCCCTCCGACGCCGTGGTCGTCACGGCGACCGACAAGCTGCCCACCCAACTGAGCTTCGTCTCCTCCCCCGACGGCTGCACCGCCGCCGGAGCCACCGTCAGTTGCGGCCCGCAGCCGAGCGTCGTCACCGGCGACTCGCTGACCTGGACCATCAAGGTCAAGATCGACCCCGGGTACAAGGGCGACGGCTCCGACATCCTCAACACCGCCACCGTGGACTCCGCCACCAAGGACCCCGTCCCGGCGAACAACACCAGCAACGCGGCCGGTCCGCCCGGCGCCAAGGTCAACCCCTCGACCGCCGACCTCTCGCTCACCAAGAAGGCGGTCGGCAACACCGCACCGGCCCCCGGGGCGACCGTCGACTACCTCATCACCATCGTCAACAACGGCCCCTCCGCCGACGCGTACGGCGTGACCCTCGCCGACAAGCTGCCCAAGGAGCTGATCTACGTCTCCTCCACCCCGTCCGGGTGCACCGAGACCGGCAGCGTGGTCACCTGCAAGCGCGCCACCCCGCTCAAGGTCGGCGAGACCGAGCAGTACGTCCTGACCGTCCGGCTCGACCCCGCCTACCGGGGCGACGGCACGGCGCTCAAGAACAGCGCCAAGGTCACCGCCGACAACATCGACCCCAGGACCGACAACGACAGCTCCACCGCCGGGCTGCCCGACGGCAAGGCGGGCACCCCGACCGCCGACGTCTCCACCGCCAAGGAGACCGTCACCTCCACCCCGATCGCCCCCGGCGAGACCTTCCAGTACGTGATCACCGCGACCGACAACGGCCCCTCCGACGCCCTGGGCGTCACGGTCAGCGACTCGCTGCCCGCCCAGCTGCTCTTCGTCTCCTCCGCCGACGGCTGCACCGCCACCGGACAGGCCGTCAGCTGCGGTCCGGCCGCCATCGCCTCCGGCGCCTCCCACCGCTGGGTGTTCACCGTCCAGTTGGACCCCGCCTACACCGGCAACGGCTCCGACATCCGCAACATCGCCACCGCGACCTCCCCCACCAACGACCCCGCCCCCGACAACAACACCAGCAACGCGGCCGGCCCGCCCGGAAACCTCGTCAGGACCCCGGAAGCCGACCTCGAGATCGACAAGAAACCGTCCTGACCCCCGGGGCCTGCGGCACCTCGCCGCAGGCCCCGTTCATGCTCGGCCGGTGGTGCGGATCTCGTCGAGCCGGGTGCCCATCAGGGCGGTGGCCCGGGTGAACCAGTCGGCCAGCACGGCGACTTCGTCGGGGGTGTAGTCGGCGAAGAGCTCGTTCATCCGGAGGTAGAAGGGCTCGTAGACCGCGTACAGCCGGGCGGTGGCCGACTCGTCGGCGACGATCCTGACCCGGCGTCGGTCGGCCGGGTCGGCGGCCCGGTGGGCGTACCCGGCGCGTTCGAGCCGGTTGAGCACGCCGGTGACGGCGCCGGTGGTGAGGCCGGCGCGGTCGGCCAGGTCCCCGGCGGTGATGGGCTGCTCGCCCGCGCCGAGGATGTGGCCCAGGCAGGTGAGGTCGGTGACCCCGAGGCCGAGGCGCTGCGCGATGTCCTGCTGGCTGACCAGGCTGAGGGCGATCAGCTGGTCCATGGCCGCCAGGGCCTGCGCGGGGGATGCGGCCGGACGGGGCTTGCCCTCCACCTGAAATCTCCTTAGAGTCTAAGATACTTAGCACGTGAGATGAATGGATCACGTGCGACTGGTCGGCCGAGCTGGCTCGGCCCTCCCAGCATGACGAAGGAGTGCCCGGATGAGCGGCATGCACGGCCACCACGACATGGGCCACACCGTCGCGGGGTGGACCGGCTCCGCCCTGGTGTTCGCGGGATTCACCACGGCCGGCGTCGCGATGTGCGCGGCCTGGGTGCCGGGCCTCTGGCTCGGCGCCGGGCTGGTCGTCGCGGGCGCGCTGGCCAGCTGGCTGCTGCACCTCGCGGGCTGGGGCAAGCGGAGCGGGCCGCGCCCGGAGGCACAGTGGGACTGGCGCGTCCGGGACACCTCCCGGCACCCCGACTGCCTGGGCTGCCGCCTCGCGGCCAGGCCGCAGACCCTCGACCGGCCCGACCGGCGCGGCGAGCTGACGGCCGCTCAGCCTGCGGACTGACCCGGCGCCCGCTCGCTCAGCCGCAGGTGCCGCTGCCGGGCCGCCTGCGCCGAGCCGAGGCCGAGGTTGACGGCGATCTGCTGCCAGGTCAGCCCCCGGCCCCGGGCCATCTCCAGCAGGCCGAGCTCCCACTCGTCCACCTCTGCCCGGGCCCACTGCACCAGGGCCAGCGCGGCCGCCAGGTCGTCCGCGTCGACCGGCGCCTCGCCCTCCTCGGGGAACGCGCTGCCACCGGCCAGCAGCACCACCCGCCGCCAGGCGTCCACCGGACCGAGCGGCATCCGCCGCTCCTCCCAGCGGGTGCGGGCCTCGCCGTGGGCGTGCCGCTCGGTGATCCGGAGCAGGGCCGGATACTGCCGCTTCTCGTGCGCGGCGGCCGCGTCCGGTACGTCGAACGGGGCGGAGAGCTTCACCTTGCTGTCCTCGGTCATGGCTCCCACGGTAGGCGAACTCGGCACTCGTTGACAACAGGTCATTGCAAACAGTTCGTTCAATCCGCCTGCCGGGACGCGACCGCCTCCGGCCGCCCGACCGTGAGAAGCTGACCTGACCCATCCCCGAGCAGGAGGAACGGCAGATGGCGGAGCCACGGACGCGGCGCCCCGCGCGGCCGCGCGAGGAGGTCTTCGCCACCGCCCGGGCGGCGATCGCCGAGCACGGGCTGGCCAAGCTGACCATGGCCGGGCTGGGCAAGCAGCTGCAGATGAGCGCCGGTCACCTGCTCTACTACTTCGGCAGCAAGGACCAGCTCCTGCTGGAGACCCTGCGCTGGAGCGAGGAGCAGCTCGGCGAGCGGCGCCGCGCCATGCTGGCCGACCGGGAGTCGACGGTGCGTCAGCGACTCGCCGGGTACGCCGGGTTGTACCTGCCCGAAGGCCCCGGCGATCCGCGCTGGATCCTCTGGCTGGAGGTCTGGGGCCGGTCCCCCGCCAGTGCGGAGATCCGGCAGGGCCAGCTGGAGATCGAGGCCCCTTGGCAGGCCGACCTGGTCGCACTGATCGAGGAGGGCGTGGCGGGCGGCGAGTTCACCGCCGGCGACGCGGCCGACCGGGCCGTCCAGCTCCGCGCCCTGCTGGACGGCCTGGCGGTACCGGTCGCGATCGGTCTGCCCGGCGCCGACCGGACCGAGGCCGCCGACCGGCTCGCCGCGGTGGCCCGGGCCCTGCTCGGCGGCTGACCACCCGTCAGGGCAGCTCGGGCCGGACCAGCGCGCGGGCGAACGGCTCCCCCGTCCGCCGGGCGTACGCCATCCGCTCGCGCAGATCCCGGGTCGGCCGGGCGCCGGGTCATTCGGTCCAGAGGGCGGCGGCGGTGCGGTCGGCGGAGTAGCCCTTGGCGCGGACCTGGATCTGGCGGAGGAAGTCGACCGTGCCCGGCGGGTGCGGGTGGGCCCAGTGGTTGGCCAGGAAGTGGGCGACGGCCGGTTCGTCGGCCAGGGGGTCGGCCAGGCCCGGGGTGCAGAGCAGCAGGATGTCGCCAGGCGTGGCCGGTACCAGCCGGAACCGGAACGGCTTGACCAACGGGCCGGTGGGGGTCGGCAGTTGACCGTCCGGGTGGTGCAGCAGCCGGGCGGCGTAGGCGTCGATCCAGTGCCCCGAGCGGAGCAGGTACAGTCCGCTCGGGCCGAGCCCGAAGGCGGCGCGGTGGGTGGCCGCCGGGTCGAGCGAGAGCAGCAGGCAGTGCAGGGCGGCGGCGGACGGTCCGTCGGGCGCGGGGGCGGGGGCGGGGGCGGACGGTCCGTCAGCGCCCTGCTCCGGGGCGGCGGACGGGGTTGCAGCCGGGGCGCGCAGGGGCGCGAACGCGCTGGTGGTGAGGCGCTGGAGCCCGTAGCGGAGGCGGTCGCGCGCACCGTCGCGCAGGTCTGCGGCGAGCTCCGCGCGGCTGCGGCCAATCGCGGCGGCCAGTTGCCGGCAGGCTTCGGCGGCGAGCGGTGAGGGCGGGGCCGAGGCGGAGGTGGTGGCCACCACCGCGAGCAGCAGCCCCTCCGCCCCCTCGCCGAACCGGGTGATCAGCAGGGCGTCCCTGCGCAGTTCACCCCGGTAGCGGGCGGAGTCGCCCCGGACCGAGACCGCGCGCAGCGTGGCCGGGCCGTACTGGGCGCCCTCCAGGACGGTGTCCGGGGTGAGGACCGCGAGCTCCTCCGGGTCGGCGACCGCGACGGCGGTCGGCTCGGGACCATAGGTCGGCGGGCGGTCGCCGACGTGCGGGACCGGCTGCTGGTCGTACGCGCGGCGGGCGGCGGGCGGCAGCGGCTCGACCGAGCTCAGCGCGTCGGCCGGCGGGGGTGTCGGTGCGGCGACGGCAACCACGACCGGCTCGGGCTCGGCCACCTCGACATCCGCGACGTCACCCGGGGCCAGGTCGTCGTCGATCTCGTCGGTCTCGGGCCGCTGCTCCTCGTCCAGATCGTCGTCGTCCGGATCGCCCTCGGCCGCGCGGGTCACCACGGTGACCTCGGTGCTGCGCTGCGTCCCGATCATCCCGAGCGCCGAATCGAACCAGTCGTCCACCGACAGGCCACCGGCGTCCGGTCCGGCGTCGACCTCGGCCTCGATCTCGGCATCCGGCGCCGCTTCGGCGACCGGCACCGCCTCGGCCGTGCGCTGCGCCCCGATCATCCCGGCCGCCGAGTCGAACCAGTCGTCCACCGTGGCGTCGTCGTCCGGGGTCTCCGGTGCGTCCCGCAGGGTGGCGGCCGGGCCCGTGTAGACCTCGTGCCACCAACCGTCGCCGCGCTGCGGTGGTGCGCCCTGGTTGCTCATCCGGCTGCTCCTCGTCCGTGTCTGCCGACTGTCGAGCGGGCCTGGGCCCCGGGCTCGACGTCATTGTCCCCAAGGAGAACGACGGTGTCCGGGAATCGACGACAACCGGTCACCCCGTGAGCGCAGTGCCGCGACAGCCGGTCGGGACCGGCCGAAACCGTGCCGAACTGCACGTACTCGACGTGAACGGCAGGGAACGAGACCCCCCGAGGGGCTCCACCCTCACCCGTTCGGCTGATTAATATGTGCGCATGACCGTGCCGGGGACTTACACACCGCAGCCGGGGAGGGCCGTGATCACCGGCCGCCCGGCGGCCGCGCTGTGGGTCCTGCTGCTGGCGGGTCTGCTCGCGGTACTCCCCTGCGCGGGCCGCGCGCACGCCGTCGCCCGGACCGGCCCGCCGCCGGTGACCACGGTGACGGCGCAGCCCGCCGCCGTGGCGTCCGCGCACGGGCTCCGGCACCACCGCGCGCAGCAGGTCAAGGGCACCGAACGGCCGCCGCTGGTCTGGTGCACGGTGGACGGCGAGCAGCCCACCCCCGGCAGCGGCTGCTCCAGCCACCCGTACTGCGGCCAGGAGTCGCAGCTGCCGAACGCCCCGCCGCAGCCCGTGCCCGCAGTGCCCGCCCGGCTGGTCGCACCGCAGGCCCGACCCGCCCCACCGGTGCTCACACCGCTGAGCGGCCCGGACCTGGCGCCCGACCTGCACGCGCTCCAGATCCAACGGAGCTGAGCGGAACCCACCGTCCGCGTACCGACCGACCACCGCCGGCCAACGGCTGACGGTCGGCCGGGCCCGGACGGCTCCGCTTCCCCTGCCAATCCGTAGACCGCCGAGCGGGCACCGCCCGACGGGGACAAGGACAACTTTCATGGGTTCCGCCGCCAAGCAGCAGCCGACCAAGCAGCCCGGCAAGGGCAAGTCGAACGTCCGCCCGAGCACCGCCGACCGCCGCGCCCGGATCGCCGAGCTGCGCGCCGAGGAGCAGCGCCGCGACCGCCGCAACAAGTTCATCGCGATCGGTGCGGCCGCCGTGCTGCTCGCCGGCATGGTGGGCGGCGGCGCGTGGATCGCACTCGACGCCAAGCAGAAGAAGGACAAGGAGGCCGCCGCCGCCAAGGCGCCGATCGACGGCGTCAAGACCTTCGACAACCTCGCCCGCAACCACGTCACCACCAAGGTGACGTACCCGCAGACCCCGCCGGTCGGCGGTGACCACAACCCGGTCTGGCTGAACTGCATGGGCACCGTCTACGACAAGCCGGTCGAGAACGAGAACGCCGTGCACGCGCTGGAGCACGGCGCGGTCTGGGTGACGTACAACGCGAAGGCCTCGGCCGACGACATCAGCACGCTCTCCAGCCGGGTGAAGACCACCCCGTACTCCTTCATCAGCCCCTACCCGGACGAGCCGGGCACCATCACGCTGACCGCGTGGGGCACCCAGCTGACCGTGGACAGCGCGGCCGACCCCCGGGTGGCGAGCTTCTTCACCAAGTACGTGCAGGGCCCGCAGACCCAGGAGCCGGGGGCGTCGTGCAGCACCGCCCAGTAGTCACCGGCGAGGCGGACACGGTCGAGGGGCCGACCACCGGGGCCGGGCGACGCCGGCTCTGGTGGCCCGCCGCCCTGGCGGCGGCCGTGGCGCTCGGCCTCGGTGTGCCCGCACTGGTGGCCGGCGGTTCGGACGCCAGCGGTTCGGTGGCGTCGGTGCCCGCGCAGGAGTCGGCGGAGGCCGGTTTCGCCCGGGACATGGCGACCCATCACCAGCAGGCCATCGACCTCTCGTTCATCGTCCGGGACCGGACCGAGAGCACCGACATCCGCAACCTGGCCTTCGACATCATCAACACCCAGGCCAACCAGCGGGGCATGATGATGGGCTGGCTCGACCAGTGGGGCCTGACCCAGCACTCGGGTGCCGAGCCGATGGCCTGGATGCGGATGGACCACCGGTACGAGCCGCACGACGGTTCGCTGATGCCCGGGATGGCGACCAACACCGAGCTCGCCAAGCTGCGTTCGCTCAACGGCCAGGAGGCCGAGGTCTACTACCTCCAGCTGATGATCGAGCACCACAAGGGCGGCGTCGCGATGGCGCAGGGCTACGTCGACCTCGGCACCAACGCGGTCGAGAAGCGGCTCGCCCAGACCATGGTGAACGGCCAGCGCTCGGAGATCGACCTGATCACCGACCTGCTGGCGAAGCGCGGTGCCAAGCCGCTCTCCTGACACCCCGTCCGAAGGGTGCGGCCGGACGTCACCGTCCGGCCGCACCCTTCGGCGTTGCCCGGGCGCGAGTCGCTCAGGCCGGGGTCGCTCAGGCCCGTGGTGCGCCGGTCCGGACCCGGGCGGCCAGGTCGGCGGCCGCGACCGCGACCAGGGTGAGCAGGGCGAGGACGGCGCGGCCGCCGTTCTGATGCCCCGCCAGGTGGACGGCCAGCACCGGGAGCGCGGTGCCCAGCGCGGTGCCGAGACCGCGCACCATGTTGACCAGCCCGCCACCGACGGCGGAGCTCGCGGCCGGGATCGCCCGCATCACCAGCGCGTTGTTCGCGGGCAGCAGCAGCCCGAGGCCGTAGCCCGCCAGCACCAGCGGCAGGACGGTGGCCGACGGGGTGGCGGGCACCAGCGCGAGCAGCCCGAGGCCGAGCGCGGCGACCAGCGCGCCGCAGCGGCACCGGACGGCGTCCGACCAGGAGTCGGGGAGCAGCCCGGCCCCGACCGTGGCCGCGACCGCGAAGGCGGCGGGCAGAGCGGTGATCACCAACCCGGCGGTCGCCACCGGTACTCCCGCACCGACCAGCATCACCGGGCCGAGCACCAGCGGGCAGAACAGCAGCAGGTAGCCGACCAGGGCGATCAGCAGCCCGGCCCGGATGCCGGGGGTGTTGATCAGCCCCGGGGGGATCAACGGCCGGTCGGCGCGCTGCTCCTGCCGGGCCAGTGCCAGGGCCAGCACGACGGCTGCGACCAGTAGGACGGCCACCGCCCAAGCCGGGAGCGGCAGGCCGGAGGCGGTGGAGAGCGCCAGCAGCAGGGCGGTCGAACAGCCGGCCAGCAGCACCAGCCCGGCCAGGTCGAACCGGCCGTCCCGGCGCGCTGCCCGCGGCCGCCCCTGCGGGTACGTCCGGGGCAGCAGGAACCAGCCCGCGAGGATGCCGAGCAGCCCGATCGGGACGTTGATCCAGAACACCCAGCGCCAGGAGACGTGCTGCACCAGCAGCCCGCCGAGGGTCGGCCCGAGCGCGAGGCCGAGGGCCTGCGCGGCAGCCTGGACGCCGAGCGCGGTGCGCATCGCGTGCTCGGGAACGCCCCGGGCCACCAGTGCGACGCTGTTCGCCTGCATCATCGCGCCGCCGACCGCCTGGACGGCCCGGCAGGCGACCAGCAGGCCGAGGCTGTCGGCCAGCCCGGCGCCGAGCGAGGCCAGCGCGAAGACCCCGAAGCCGCCGAGGTAGACGGTCTTCCGCCCGACCAGGTCCGACAGCCGTCCGATCGGGGCCAGCAGCGCGACCAGCACCAGCAGGTACGCGAGTGCGACCCACTCGACGGCGGCGAAGTTGGCGTCGAAGGCCCGCTCCAGCTCCGGGAAGACCAGCGCGGTGATGCTCGCGGTGAGCTGCCCGAGGAACGCCCCCAGGCAGACCGTGCCGACGGCCAGCCAGTGCGCGTGCCGCCAGCCGGCCACCGCGCGGGGGCGGGGGCGCTCGGCCAGCAGGCGCTGGGTGAAGCTCGGGTTCAGGGTGCTCACTCGAACAATATATCGGCCACAGAACTGTTCTGTCGTCGAACTGGTCGGCCGGCGATCGGATCGTTACGGGATGTGCTCGCGGGCAGAGCTGGTCACCTACCGACAGGTGTACGGACCCCGCGCGCTACGCTGTCGCCCATGTCGTCGCAGCCCACCCCCGATCCGACCGCCGGCCACCTCCCCGATCCGGCGGACGCCCCGGCGGACGGCGGGTCGGCCCCGGACGGCGGGTCGGCCCTCGAGGAGGCCGCGGCCGTCGCGCGGGCCCGGCGGCTGACCGACGTGATCACCCGGCTCCGCCGCGCCCTGCGCAGCAGCATCCGCACCGACTACCCCTGGGAGTCGCTGCCGATGGCCCAGGTCGAGCTGCTCCAGACACTGGCCACCGCACCGCTCCGGGTCGGCGAGCTGGCGGCCCGTCAGCGCCTCGCCCCCAACACCGTCAGCGGCCTGATCGGCAAGCTCCTGGAGGCCGGCTTCGTCGACCGTCAGCCTGACCCCGGCGACCGCCGCACCGCCCGGATCGCGCTCACCGAGGCCGGGCACCAGCAGCTCCGCGACTGGCAGCACGCCCACGAGCGCCGCCTCGCCGCCGCCCTGGAGAGCCTCCCGACCACCGACCGGGAGGCCGTCATGCACGCCCTGCCCGCCCTGGAGCTGCTCGCCAAGGCCCTCTCCGGCGGCACCGGCGCCCTGACCGAGCCCCGCTGACCCCGGATCGGCTGACGGCGGCTCAGGCTCAGAACAGCGAGCCCCGCTCCAGCGCCAGCAGGTGCCGCTTCCGGTCGATGCCCGCCGCGAAGCCGGTCAGCGCACCGTTCGCGCCGAGCACCCGGTGGCACGGCAGGATCACCAGCAGCGGATTGGCCCCGACCGCACCGCCCACCGCGCGGACTGCCGTCGGCGGTTGGCCCGCCAGCGCGCCCAGTTCGCCGTAGGTGACCGTCTCGCCGTACGGGATCTCGGCCAGCGCGGCCCAGATCCGCCGCCGGAACTCGGTGCCCACCGGTGCCAGCGGCAGGTCGAAGGTGGTCGACTCCCCCGCGAAGTAGGCGTCGAGCTGCTCGATCACGGCCGCGAACGCCTCTGGGTCGTGCAGCCAGCCGTCGGCCGGTTCGTCCCGGGCGCCCTTCTGGCCGGGCGCGGTGACCGCCTGGAGCGCGAACGAACCGTCCGGCTCCAGGGTGCCGGTGAGCAGCAGCCGGCCCAGCGGGCTCTCCATCGTCGTGAACACCGTGGTCATGCCCGCACTCCTTCCGACACGTCGTCAACCTTCGGGCCCGCCACGGGAGTCAGCGAGGCCCACAGCCGGTGCACCGCGTACGAGCGCCACGGCGCCCAGGCCGCACCCGCCAGTGCCGCCGCCCTGGGGTCGCCCGGGTGGCCGAGCCGTTGCAGACCGTGCTTGACGCCGACATCGCTCGGCAGGAAGACGTCCGGATCGGCCAGTGCGCGCATCCGCAGGTAGCCCACCGTCCAGGGGCCGATGCCCGGCAGCGCGAGCAGGTCGGCGGCGGCGGCCTCCCGGTCCACGCCGCCGTCCAGCCGGACGGTGCCCTCGGCCAGCGCCGCGCAGAGTCCGCGCAGGGCGCGGCGGCGGGCGTCCGGCATCGCCAGATCGGCCGAGTCGGCCTCCGCCAGCGCCCCGGCGGCCGGGAACAGCAGCCGCAGACCGCCGCTCGGCTCGGGCAGCGCGACGCCGTACCGCTCGCTCAGCCGGGCGGCCAGGGTCCGGGCGGCCGCCACGGTGATCTGCTGGCCGAGAACGGCGCGGACCGCGAGCTCGTGCGGGTCGACGTGCCCCGGCGAGCGCACGCCGGGGCGGGCCCGCACCAGGTCGCCGAGCAGCGGGTCGGCGCCGAGCTGGCCGTCCACCGCGTCCGGGTCGGCATCCAGGTCGAACAGCGCCCGGAGCCGGTGCACGGCGGTGGTCAGGTCCCGCAGGTCGGTGAGCTGGAGCCGGCAGTCCAGCCAGCCCCGGCGCACCGGGTCACCGCTGGCCAGCCCGTCCACCTCGGCGATCGCGTGTCCGTACGGGAGCGCCAGCGTCCGCCGGTAGGTGCGGACACCGGGCGCGGTGCCGGGCACCACCTCCTCGACACCAGGCACGGCGCGCAGGGCCAGGAAGTCCAGCAGGTGGTCGCTGTCGAGCGCACCCCGGTACGCCAGCCGGAGCCCGATCGAACCGGGTGTCGCGGCGCCCTTGCGATGGCCGTTGGTCTCGGCCCGCAGCCCGCTCGGGGTGCGGTCGTAGACCTCCCGGACGGTGTCGTTGAACTGCCGCACCGAGGAGAAGCCGGCCGCGAACGCGATCTCGGTGACCGGGAGCGCGGTGGTCTGCAGGAGCAGCCGGGCGGTCTGCGCACGCTGCGCCCTGGCCAGCGCGATCGGCCCGGCGCCGAGCTCGGCGGTGAGCTGCCGCTGCACCTGCCGCGAGCTGTACCCGAGCCGCTGGGCCAGGCCGGCGACGCCTTCGCGGTCCACCACGCCGTCCCCGATCAGCCGCATCGCCCGGCCGACCAGGTCGGCCCGGTGGTTCCACTCCGGTGACCCCGGCACCGAGTCGGGGCGGCACCGGCGGCAGGCCCGGTAGCCCGCACCCTGGGCGGCCGCCGCGGTCGGGTAGAAGGTGCAGTTGACCCGCTTCGGAGTCACCGCGGGGCAGCTCGGCCGGCAGTAGATGCCGGTGCTGCTGACGGCCGTGAAGAACACCCCGTCGAAGCGGGAGTCCCGGCTGTCCACCGCCCGGTAGCGGGTGTCGTCGTCGGTCAGAATCTCGGTCACGCACTCCAGTCTGCGGCACTCCGGACCCGTCGACTGGCGGAAATACGACGCCCAGGTCGGAGCTGACGATCATGCGCGCCGACTCCACCAGAACGCACCTGATGTTGTCTGGGAGCGCTCTCAATCATTCCCCCCACCAGATAAGCTCTGCACTGACAAACCCATCGCCCCACCCATCCCCCGTAGCCCGAGGAGTCCGCAGTGGCCCAGCCGCAGCCCGAGGCCCAGCCGGCCGGCGCCCTCCACCGTCCGACCCTGGAGTCCGTCGCCGAACGGGCCGGCGTCTCCCGGGCCACCGCCTCCCGGGTGGTGAACGGCGGCACCGGGGTCCGCGAGGCGCTGCGGGAGAAGGTCCAGCAGGCGGTCGACGAGCTCGGCTACGCCCCGAACCTCGCCGCCCGCACCCTGGTCACCCGGCGGAACCACGCCGTCGCCGTGGTGGTGGCCGAGCCCGAGAGCCGGCTCTTCTCCGACCCGTTCTTCGCCCAGCACCTGCGCGGCATCAGCCGGGAGCTCTCGGCCGCCGACAACCAGATGGTGCTGCTGCTGATCGAGGCCCAGCAGGACTACGAGCGGGTCGGCCGCTACCTGGCGGGCGGCCACGTGGACGGCGCGCTGCTGTTCTCCCTGCACCGGAGCGACCCGCTGCCCGAGATGGCCCGCCGGGTCGGCCTGCCCACCGTGATCGGCGGCCGCCCCGGCTGGCCGGGCGCCGAGTCCGACCGCGAGCTGGTCTACGTCGACAGCGACAACCGGGGCGGCGCCCGGACGGCCGTCCAGCACCTGCGCTCGCTGGGCCGTACCCGGATCGCCACCATCACCGGCCCGCTCGACCAGACCTCCTCCACCGACCGCCTCGACGGCTACCGCGACCTGATCCCCGACGGCGACCCCGCCCTGATCGCCGAGGGCGACTTCACCCCGGACGGCGGCGGCCGCGCGATGACCGAACTCCTGGCCAGACGGCCCGACCTGGACGCCGTCTTCGCCGCCTCCGACGCGATGGCCTCCGGCGCCCTGCGGGTGCTCCGGGCCCACGGCCGCCGGGTCCCCGAGGACGTCGCCCTGGTCGGCTTCGACGACGTCGAGTCGATCGCCGCCTGGACCGACCCGCCGCTCACCACCATCCGCCAGGACATCGAGGAGATGGGCCGGCTGATGGCCCGCCTGCTGCTCCGCCGCCTGGCCACCCCGGCCCAGCCGCTCGCCCCCACCTCGGTGATCACCCCGACCCGGCTGATCCGCCGCGAGTCCGCCTGACGGCGGGTCGGCTCCCTGGGCGTCGGGGGCGGTGGCCTGCCGGCCTAGACCTCGATCGCGCCGCCGAGCTCCCGCAGGTGCCGGCGGAAGGTGTGGGCCGGGTCTGCCGCGCGGCGGGTCAGGTAGTCGTCGAAGGCGGTCTGCCGACGCAGGGTCTCCCCCGCCCTGATCTTGTCGGCCTGCGCGCGTTCGGTGGCGTGGATGCCCGCCGCCGTCTCCAGCACCTCGGCGGCGCGGGCGGCGGGCACGAACAGCACGCCGTCCCGGTCGCCGAAGGCGACGTCCTCGGCGGTCAGCGTGTGCGCGCCGAACCGGGCGCTGAGCAGCGCCTCCGGCTCCCGCTCGGCCAACCGGACCGGGCCGAGCGGGCAGGCGCCGTAGCTGAACACCGGCAGGCCGATCTCGACCAGCTCGGGGGTGTCCCGGTGCTGCCCCCAGATCACCACGCCGGACAGTCCGGCCACCCCGGCCTCCAGCACCGCCAGGTCGCCCACGCAGGCTTCGTCCGTCCGCCCACCGTTGTCGATCACCAGCACGTCCCCGGGGCCGACCTCGCCGAACGCCTCCAGGAAGACGTCCACGCTGCCGTAGTGCCGGACCGGCAGCACCCGGCCGGCCACCCGCTGCCCCGGCACCACCGCTCCGATGCCCGGCGGCGCCACCCGCAGCGGCACTCCGAGCCGGACACAGGCGTCGGCGACCAGCGGCGTGGACAGTGAGGCGAACAGCTCACGGTGCGTCATACCCGAACTCTGCCACGCCGCAAGGTCAGTGGGACGGAAGTACCGTCAACACCCGTTCGACGAAGGTCTTGAAGTCGGCCATGAAGTCGCTGAGGAACTGCTGCGTGTTCGGGTCGGTCACCTCGCCGTCGTCGCCGAACAGGCCCGGGGTGAACTGGATGTACGCCTCCGGGGCGGACATCTGCGGGGCGTTGCAGAAGCTCAGCGTGGACCGCAGGCTCTGCTGCGCCACGGCGGTGCCGATCTTGCCGGGCGAGGCGCCGATCACCGCCGAGGGCTTGTGGGTGAAGGAGTTGGTGCCCCACGGGCGGCTGGCCCAGTCGATCGCGTTCTTCAACGCGCCGGGGATGCCCCGGTTGTACTCGGGGGTGACGAACAGCAGCGCCTGCGAAGCGGCGATCGCCTCCTTGAGCGCCCGGCCCTCCGGCGGGTAGTCCGCGTCGAAGTCGTGGTTGTAGAGCGGCAGGTCCTTGATCGGGATCTCCCGGAACTCCAGCTCCGCAGGCGCCAGCCGGATCAGCGCCCGGGACAGCACCCGGTTGATCGACTTCTCGGACAGACTGCCGACGAAATAACCGACCTGATACGTGGTCACACGAGTCCCTTTCCGGAAGGCCCCCGGAGCATCGTGCCCCAGCACCCTCCCGTCCGGCGACCCGACTCACCCGCCCGGCCCAGCCCGGTCGTCAGCTCTTCGACGGCGCGGGAGGGACGGTGGCACCGTTCTGGTCCACCTTCGCCGATCCGGGGGCGGACACGTTGACGGCGAACAGGTAGACGGTGTCCGAGGCCGGGTCGAGGTACAGCTCCCTGGCGCCCTCCGCAACCACCACCTGCCTGCTCAGCTCCGGATCCGCCACCCATCGGGCACCGGGCGGGAAGGCCGCGACCATCGCGGCCGGGATGGCGCGGTGACCCGTGCCCGAGCGGGGCTGGTCCGGCACCGGCTGCCGACCCGCCGTCAGGGTGGCCACCCCGCCCGGGGTCAGGCGGATCAGCGCATGCAGGAACAGGTCCGTCGGGCCGGGAAGGGACCGGTCCGACCCGCCCTCGTTCGAGGACCGCTCCCGCCAGAGCGCGGTGGCGATCGGGCCCAGCTTCGGCAGCAGCTTCGTCAACTCGTCGGTGCTGGTCCACAGTTCCGGCTCCGCCGACGACTTCGCCGCCCCACTGCCGCCGCAGCCGGCCGCCAGCACCGCCGGTATGACCAGGAACGCCCTGCGTCGCATCGCCCACCCCTCGACTGTCCGAGGCACTATTGGATCATGCCCGAACGAGGGACCGGCCCCCGGCAGCTGCCGGGGGCCGGTCCCAGGGCGGAGCCCGCTAGTTGAACGGAATCCGCAACACCGAGGCGTTCCCCTGCGCCTGGGTGGCGCCGGTCCGGAGCTGGGCCGGGCCGTTGCCGATCGCGGACCAGACCTCCACCCGCACCGTCCCGTTGGCCAGGTTGCCAAGGCTGCCGGTGGCCGAGGCGAGACCGGCGGTCGCCGAGTAGCGCTCCCAGCCCGCCCCCGGGTCGGTGGCGAAGTAGCGGTAGGTCTCGACCCGGTCGAAGCTCCCGTTGCCGGTCAGGTCGTAGGAGATCCGGACCTGCTGGCCGAGACCGACGGCCGTCCCCGCGTCCAGGAAGAGGTCGAACTCCGTTGCGGCGCCCGCCCGCAGGGTCCCGTTGACGTTGCGCAGCTCGTACACGGTGGGTTGGTACGGCGTGCCGTCGTGGTTGGTGCCACCGCCCGAGGCGATGGTGCTGGCGGTGGCGCCGGTGCCGTAGGCGGTGGTCAGGCCGCCGCCGGGCTGGAGATAGAAGGTGCTGCCGCTGGTGGGCGGCACCGACATGGACGGCGAAGGTGAAGGCGAGGGGGAAGAGGAGGGCGACGGCGAGGGCGACGGGGTCCCGCCCGATCCGCCGTCCTGGAAGCTGCCCCGCTCGCTCGCGGTCGACCTGGCGGGCACGGTGAGCGTGTAACCGTCCGAGAAGTGCACCGCCCGGGCCGCCGTCGAGTAGTTGTGCGCGACGTGGGTGCGGGTGCCGCCGTTGACGAAGACCGCCGAGGTCGGCTGGTCGGAGGTGGTCGCCGGGTCGAGGGTGCCGAGGGCGGCGAGGTTGTAGATCCAGTGGTAGGTGTGCGCCTTGGACTCGCCCTCCTCGGGGGTGTAACCGTCCTTGCCCGCATCCCAGTTGGCCTTGGCGGCAGCCGGGTCGGCCAGCGCCTGGAACTCCCAGGCCAGGTCCCGCCAGTCGGTGAACACCCCGCCGTTGTTCGCCTTGTACTCGGCCAGGTTGGCCTTGATGTCGTCCTGCCGACGCGCCAGGTAGAGCGAACCACCGGTGATCGGGAGGTAGTTGATGCCGTGGATCATGCCGGGGCTGGCGGTCCACCAGGTGGAGTACGCGGCGCCGCTGCCCCAGACCATGCCGACCGTCTGGTGCCCGAAGCCGGCCGGGAAGGCGGACTGGTCGGCGTTGAACCAGTACTGCTCGACCGCCCGCGACTCGGTGGTGTACAGGTAGATGCCGAGGTCGCGCAGCGCGGTGTCACCGGTCGCCGAGCCGTAGAGGATCAGCCCGGCACTGAAGTTGAGCGACTCGGAGGAGGACTCCTCGTTGTTCCCGGCGGCGAAGGCGGCATGGCCGGCCGCCCAGCCGTGGCCCGCGTACGGGTCGAAGCTGCGCAGCCACGGGAAGCGGGTGTCGGCCCGGTCGGCGTTGGCGGCGTCCTTGGCGAGCAGCTTGACCATCCCGCCCCAGGCCGAGTCGGCGGCCCAGGCGGCGTCGTAGCGGGCCACCGTGGCGGCGGCCTGGATGTAGTAGCCGTAGTGGAAGTGGTGATCGTTCAGCTCGCCGTCGCTGCCGTACGAGGCGGGGTAGCCGATCAGCGTCTTCCAGACGTTGTCGTACGCGAAGACCGTCGAGCCGGTGCCGGCGAACCAGGTCTGCAACCGGCCCTTCATCAGCCCGAGCAGCTTGTCCCGGGTCGCCGTGTCACCCAACTGGTCGGCGATCGGCACCAGTTGCCCGAGCCGGGCGAGTGCCTTGCCGGTCCAGTAGGTGTCGGTGGCGCCCATGAAGGGATCGGCGGAGTTGGCCACCTCCCGGACCATCGCCCCGAGGGCGGCCTTGTCCTGGCTGCCGACGTCCGGCAGCGAGGGCAGGATGGCGTCGGCCTTCATGGTGGTGCTGAAGCCGCTGCCCTGACGGACCTTCATCTGCCCGCGCGGCGAGGTGTAGGTGAGCGCGGTCAGCGGGTCGGTGCCGGCCTTCCACTGGTGCGGGTAGAGCGCCAGCAGGGTGCCGGTCTGACTGCCCTCCTGGGCGGTCGTGGTGGCGGTGTAACTGGTCGTCACCGAGCCCGCGTTGTAGTTCCAGGCCACCTTGGTGTCGGTGACGAAGCTGTACGCGTAGGTACGGAACAGCGCCAGGTCGTTCGGCGAGGGCAGCACGGCGACCGAGTAGTAGTCCTTGGCGCCGAGCGCGGCGCTCAGCACGGTGCCGTTCACGTTCCAGCTGGTGCCCGTCGGCGCGAACAGGCCGTAGTGGTGGCCCCCGACGGTGATGCCCAGCACGTTGCCCTGGTTGGCGAAGACGGTCGGGGTGCCGGCCGCGGTGATCTGCGCCGCGCCGCCGGTGGCGTGCGCGTAGACGTAGGGCAGGCCGTGGCCGATGGTGGTCGAGAGCGTGTGCGCACCGTCGGTCCACTGCGGGGTGACGGTCCAGTCGGTCCAGCCGTCCACCTTGGCGTCGGGAGCGTTCAGCCCGGCCACGCCGACGGTGAGGTCCTTGGTGTGGGTGAAGTCGTACTGGCGCCCGTCCGGGGTGACGGTTGGGTTGGTGGGGTAGCCGACCTCCAGTCCGCCCGCGACGGCCTTGAACGTGAACGGGTGGGCGTACAGGTTCTCCGAGTAGGGGTTGCCCGCGTAGCGCTGGAAGACCAGCGAGGACCACCAGTCGTTGGTGGGGACGGCCTGGCCGGCCATCCGCGCGGTCACCTTGGGCGTGAGCGGTGCGCCGTCGGAGTTGCTCGGGCCGATGGTGCCCGCCGGGCGGGTGTCGGTGTACCCGCCGAGCCCGACCTTGACGGTGGCGGCGGAGGCGGTGGAGGCACCGACCGTGGCAGTGAGCGCGGCGGCGGTGAGCGCGATCGCGGTGAGGGCGGCGGCCGGGCGGACCAGACGTCTCGGGGACCGAGCGCGTGGCGGCTTCATGTCTGACACCTCGGGGTGGGAGTGGGGGTGTGAGAGCGCTCTCAGTCTGCTCTCAAGACCCGGACGGTAGAGGCGTCCGACAAGGGGTGTCAACGCCCTGAACGCGATCCGGCGAAACCCGGCCGACTTCAGCTCTCGAAAGCAGGACGGGCTCCAGCCCGGAGATTACGTTCAGGTTTCGGGCACTTGACGGGAGTACGGCGCACCCGGCACGCTCCTCCCAGCGATTGAGAGCGCTCTCAGGACGCCTCTCGGATCAGCTCGGCACCACTGCTCGAACTCCACTCAGCCGCGCCAGGAGGCATCCGCATGCGCCCCTTCAGAGCCCGCCGCACCGCCGTGACCGTCGGCAGCGCCGCTCTCGCCGCCACTCTGCTCCTCTCCGCCTGCAGCTCCGGCAGCACCACCGGTGCGCAGGACGCGAACGAGAAGGTGACGCTGACCGTCGACCTGTTCGGCACCTTCGGGTTCAAGGAGGCCGGCCTCTACGACGAGTACATGAAGCTGCACCCGAACATCACCGTCAAGCAGAGCGACACCCAGGACGAGGGCCAGTACTGGCAGGCGCTGCAGACCAAGCTGGCCGGCGGCGGCGGCCTGGCCGACGTGCAGGGCCTGGAGGTCGGCCGGATCGCCAGCGTGATGCAGAAGCAGGCGGACAAGTTCACCGACCTCGGGACGCTCGGCGCCGGTGACGTCAACGACGGCCTGGTGCCGTGGAAGGCCGCCGCCGTGAAGACCGCCGACGGCAAGGTGCTCGGCGCGGGCACCGACATCGGCCCGGAGGCGATCTGCTTCCGCACCGACCTGTTCAAGGAGGCCGGCCTGCCGACCGACCGCACCGAGCTGGCCGCCAAGTGGGCGACCTGGGGCGGTTACCTGGCCCTCGGCAAGGAGTACGTCGCCAAGGCCAAGCCCGGCGACGCCTGGACCGACAGCGCGGCAGGCATGTTCACCGCCGAGGTCGGCCAGCAGAAGGTGCGCTACGCGGACGAGAGCGGCAAGGCCGTGCACGAGAGCAGCCCGGCGGTGCAGACCGCCTGGGCGGACGCCACCAAGCTGGTCGCCGACGGCCTCTCGGCCAAGCTGCCGCAGTGGACCCCGGAGTGGAACAAGGCGTTCAGCACCGGCAAGTTCGCCACCCTGAGCTGCCCGGCCTGGATGATCGGGTACATCAAGGGCCAGGCGGGCGACGCCTTCGCGGGCAAGTGGGACATCGCGGCCGGCCCGGGCAAGACCGGCAACTGGGGCGGCGCCTACCTGGCCGTGCCGAGGACCGCCAAGCACCCGAAGCAGGCCGCCGAGCTGATCAAGTGGCTGAACGGCAAGGACCAGCAGGTCAAGCTGTTCACCAAGCAGGGCTCCTTCCCGTCCAGCACCGGTGCGCAGGGCGAGATCAAGTCGGTCAAGGACGCCTACTTCAACAACGCCCCGATCGGCGAGATCTTCAGCGAGGCGGCCGCCAACATGCCCGCCCAGGTGCTCGGCACCGAGGACGGCGTGGTCGGCAAGGCGTTCACCGACGCCCTCGGCGAGGTGGAGCGGACCAACACCGCTCCGGCCACCGCCTGGCAGCACGCGCTGGACAACGTCAAGAAGGCCAGCGGCAACTGACGTCCGATCAACTCCGGCCCGGGGCGCTGCCCGCCCCGGGCCGGAGTGACCACCGAAGGACCACCATGGCCACTCTCTCCGCCCCGCTGCCCGGCTCGCGGCGCGCGGCCACCCGGCCGCGCCTCGGGGCCCGGCTCGCCCCGTACGGCTTCCTCGCCCCGTTCTTCGTCCTGTTCGCGGCCTTCGGCCTGTTCCCGCTGCTGTACACCGCCTACGTGTCGCTGCACCGGGTGGAACTGCAGACCTCGGAGCGGATGGACTGGCTGGGCTTCCAGAACTACACCCGGCTGTTCGAGGACCCGTTCTTCTGGAACGCGCTGCGCAACACCTTCACCATCGGGCTGCTCTCCACCGTCCCGCAGCTGCTGCTCGCGCTCGGGCTGGCCCACCTGCTCAACTACCGCCTGCGCGGCCGGACCTTCTTCCGGGTCGCGATGCTGATGCCGTACGCGACCTCGGTCGCGGCGGCCACCCTGGTCTTCGCCCAGCTGTTCGGCCGGGACTACGGGCTGATCAACTGGGTGCTCTCCACCGTGGGGTTGAGCCCGGTCGACTGGCAGGCGAACACCTGGGCCTCGCAGTTCGGCGTCTCGCTGATCGTCACCTGGCGGTGGACCGGCTACAACGCGCTGATCTACCTGGCCGGCATGCAGTCCATCCCGCAGGAGCTGTACGAGTCGGCGGCGGTGGACGGCGCCTCGCGCTGGCAGCAGTTCCGGCACATCACGGTGCCCGGGCTGCGGCCGACCATCGTCTTCACCGTGGTGGTCTCCACCATCGGCGCCACCCAGCTGTTCGGCGAACCCCTGCTCTACGAGGGCAACTCGGGCGGCGGCATCTCGCACCAGTACCAGACCCTCGGGCTCTACCTGTACGAGCAGGGCTGGACCTTCTTCCACCTGGGCCGGGCCGCCGCCGTGGCCTGGGTGATGTTCCTGCTGATCGTCGTACTGGCCCTGGCCAACGCGGCCGTCGCGGCCCGGCGCAACCGTACGGACCGGTGACCCGATGACCCACGTCCTGACCAAGCCCGCCGTCCGCGAGCGGAGTTCGGCCCGCAAGGCGCGCTCGCCGCTGCACGGCGGCCCGCTCGCCTACGGCGTGCTGATCGCCGCCACGCTGGCCTTCGTGTTCCCGTTCTACTGGACGCTGGTGGCCGCGAGCCGCTCCAACTCCGAACTCAGCTCGGCCACTCCGGCACTCACCCCGGGCCCGAACCTGTTCCACAACATCGGCGAGGCGCTCGACCAGGCCGCCATCGGCACCGCGCTGGTGAACTCGCTGATCGTCTCGGCGGCGGTCACCGTCGGGGTGGTGCTCTCCTCCACGCTGGCCGGCTTCGCCTTCGCCAAACTCCGCTTCCGGGGACGGGGGTTGCTGCTGGCGATCACGGTCGGCACGATGATGATCCCGCCGCAGCTCGGGGTGATCCCGCTGTTCATGGTGATCGTGCGGCTCGACCTGCAGAACAAGCTGCCCTCGGTGGTCCTGCCCGCGCTGGTCTCCGCCTTCGGGGTCTTCTTCATGCGGCAGTTCCTGGTCCAGGCGCTGCCGGACGAGCTGATCGAGGCGGGCCGGATGGACGGTGCGTCGAGCCTGCGGATCTTCCGGTCGATCGTGCTGCCGGTGGCCCGCCCCGGAATGGCGGTGCTCGGCATGCTCACCTTCATGGCCACCTGGAACGACTTCTTCTGGCCGGTCGTGGCGCTGAGTTCGCAGAACCCCACCGTGCAGGTCGCCCTCAAGTCGCTCGGCCAGGGCTACGTCCCGGACCAGTCGATCATCATGGCCGGCACCCTGATCGGCACCCTCCCGGTGCTGGTGGTGTTCGCGCTGCTGGGCCGTCAGATCGTCGGCGGCATCATGCAGGGCGCCGTCAAGGGCTGACCCACCTACTCTGAGTACCCATGGAAGGCGACATGTCCGTAGAAGCCCTGCCGGCCCCCGTCCGTACCGACTTCCCCACCGGCTTCGTCTGGGGCGCGGCCACCGCCGCGTACCAGATCGAGGGCGCCGCCGCCGAGGGCGGCCGCACCCCGTCGATCTGGGACACCTTCAGCCGGATCCCCGGCAAGGTCCGCAACGGCGACACCGGCGACATCGCCGCGGACCACTACCACCGCTACCGCGAGGACGTCGCGCTGATGGCCGAACTCGGCCTGGGCGCCTACCGGTTCTCGCTGGCCTGGCCGCGGATCCAGCCCGCCGGGAGCGGGCCGGCCAACGAGGCCGGGCTGGACTTCTACGACCGGCTGGTGGACGAACTGCTGGCCAACGGCATCACCCCGGTCGCCACCCTGTACCACTGGGACCTGCCGCAGACCCTGGAGGACCAGGGGGGTTGGCTGAACCGCGACACCGCCCACCGGTTCGCCGAGTACGCGAGCCTGACCGCCCGTCGGCTGGGCGACCGGATCGGCACCTGGACCACCCTCAACGAGCCGTGGTGCAGCGCCTTCCTCGGCTACGGCTCCGGCGTGCACGCCCCCGGCCGGACCAGCCCGGCCGAGGCCCTGACGGCCCATCACCACCTGTTGCTGGCGCACGGCCTGGGCGTCGGCGCACTGCGGGCCGAACTGCCCGCCACCGCGCAGGTCTCGCTCACCCTCAACCTGGCCGCGGTCCGCCCGCTGACCGGGGATCCGGCCGACCTGGACGCGGCCCGCCGGATCGACGGGCTGGCCAACCGGATCTTCCTCGACCCGGTGTTCCACGGCAGCTACCCGGCCGACGTGCTGGCCGACACGGCCGAGGTGACCGACTGGTCCTTCGTCCACGACGGCGATCTGGCCGAGATCTCCCGGCCGATCGACTCGCTCGGCATCAACTACTACACGCCGACCGTGGTGGCCGCCGACGATCCGGAGCACCCGGCACCACGTCAGGACGGCCACGCCGACGAGCTCTCCCCCTGGCCCGCCGACACCGGCGTCCGCTTCCTGCCCGCCGAGGGCAGCCGGACGGCGATGGGCTGGCCGGTGGACGCGGACGGCCTGTACGAGCTGCTCACCCGGCTGCGCGACGACCTGCCCGGGCTGCCGCTGCTGGTCACCGAGAACGGCGCCGCGTACGACGACTACAGCGACCCGTCCGGCGCGGTGCACGACCCGGAGCGGGTGGCGTACCTGCACGGGCACCTGGACGCGGTCCGCCGGGCGGCGGCGGACGGGGTGCCGGTGGGCGGCTACTTCCTCTGGTCGCTGCTGGACAACTTCGAGTGGGCGTACGGCTACGGCAAGCGCTTCGGCATGGTGCACGTCGACTTCGCCAGCCAGCGCCGGACACCGAAGGACAGCGCCCGCTGGTACGCCGAGGTGATCCGCACCGGCCGACTGCCGCGCTGAGGCGGTCACGCACGTGGGCCGCTGCCCCGGATCCCGACTCCGGGGCGGCGGCCCACCGCTGTGCTCACTTCTTCGGCGAACCGCCCATGGCGCGGTGCGTCCGGGTGATCGACTTCCACTTCTTCAGCCGCTCGGCGGCCAGCCGGGCGTCGGTCCGCGAGGCGATCCACTCGTTCTCGCGCTGGAGCTTCTCGTAGCTCTCCCAGCGCCGCTCGGAGATCACCCCGTCGGCGACGGCGGCCCGCACCGCGCAGCCGGGCTCGCTCCGGTGCCCGCAGTCGTGGAACCGGCACTCCTGCGCCAGCTCCTCGATCTCCGCGAACGCCTGGGCCAGCCCCTCGCCGCCGAACAGGCCGACGCCTCGCAGGCCGGGGGTGTCGATCACCACGCCGCCGCCGGGCAGCGGGATGAGCTCCCGGGTGGTGGTGGTGTGCCGGCCCTTCTCGTCCACCGAGCGGGTCTGCTGAACGGCCATCACCTCGGTGCCGATCAGCGCGTTGGTGAGGGTCGACTTGCCCGCACCGGACTGGCCGAGCAGCGCCGTGGAGCTGCCCATGCAGGCCCGCAGCACGTCGATTCCCTCACCGGTCTCGGCGCTGACCACCACCACGGCCACGCCGGGGGCGATCTGCTCGACGTCGGCCTTGACGAACTCGGCGTCGTCCACCAGGTCGGCCTTGGTCAGCGCGACCACCGGCAGGGCGCCGGACTCCCAGGCCAGGGCCAGGAAGCGCTCGATCCGGCCGAGGTCGGGCTCGGCGGCGAGCGAGGAGGCGATCAGGACGGTGTCGACGTTGGCCGCCAGCACCTGCCCCTCGGAGCGGCTGCCCGCGGTCTTGCGGATCACCGCCGTGGAACGCGGCAGCAGGGCCGAGACGGTCGGCATCGGAGCGGCCGTCAGGTCGATGCCCGCCCAGTCGCCGGTGCAGGCCCAGTTGGCCGGGTCCGGATCGCGGACCGGCCGGATGTCGGCGCGGACGGTGCACAGCTCGCCCGACCCGGGGTCGGTGAACAGCACGTCGCACATCCCCCGGTCGACCCGGGTGATCCGCGCAGGGGTGAGCCCGCCCTCGGCGAGGGGGGCGAAGAGCTCGTCGAGCTCGGGAGTCCAGCCGTAGTCGGCGAGGACGGAGGTGTCAGGGGAAATGCTGGATGCGTGAAGCAACGCGGTGGGGCCCTTCGGGAGGAATGCTGTCCCGGTGGGCGGCGGCTGCTGCGTGGAGAGCTGTTACAAGGTCAGCCGACGGCCGGGACGGGGAGGTGTGCGCGCGAGCTGCCCTGGGCAGCCGTGACCTGGGTGACAGCCACGAGGCTCACCTCCTGTTTCCGTACTCGGCCCGCTTCTTCCACAGGCGCCAACAGACGATCACGCTAGTGGACCGGCCCGAGGGCCCGCATCCCATTTTTGACCTGCGGTTCTCCGGGCGGCACGGACGGTAAGACCGTCGTCTCGGATGCTGAGAAGACCGGACGGTCAGATCCCGTCCCACGGGCTGCGCGGGGCCGGCCGGTCGGTGTCCGGGGGCGGCGGCGGGCGGCGACGGCGGTGCGCGCCGCCGGAGGAGATCCGGCCGCGCACGTTGCCCGGCGGCAGGAAGTCGGCCCAGCGCTCGGGGTACTCGGACGGCACGTGGTCGTCGTCGTCCTCGTCCAGGTCCTCCTCCACGCCCTCGGCCAGGCCGAGCTCGCGGGCCAGCCGGGCCCGCTCCACCGCGCGCCGGGCGGTGACCTCGCGGACCACGGCGGCGGCCGCCTCCTCGCTGGCCCGCTCGTTCTCGGCCCGGGCGTCGGCGGTCTGCACGGTCGGCCAGCGGCGGTCTATGGCGGCGTTCATCGCGGCGCCGATCAGCACCGCGAGCGCGACCACGCCGATCCACAGCAGCACCGCCACCGGCGCCGCCAGCGAGCCGTACACCGAGCGCCCCTCGACCGAGCTGACCAGGTAGATCCGCAGCAGGACCGAGCAGAACACCAGCACCACCAGGGCCACCAGCGCGCCGGGGATGTCCTCCCGCCAGGGCGTGGAGACCGGGACGGCCACGTGGTAGAGGGTGGTGAGGAAGACGATCAGCAGGGTGATCGCGACCGGCCAGTACAGCGCGTCGATCAGCCCGGACCACTCGGGGAGCGCGTTCAGCACCAGCCCGGGGCCGGTCAGCAGCAGCGGCAGCACCAGCGAGCCGATCACCAGCGCGCCCAGGTAGAGGCCGAGCGACATCAGCCGGGTCTTCACCAGGCCGCGCTTGCCGTCCAGGCCGTACATCACCGTGATGGTGTCGATGAAGATGTACAGCGCCCGGGAGCCGGACCAGAGCGAGAGCAGGAAGCCGATCGAGATCAGGTCGGGCCGGCCGCCGTCGGCGAACACGCTGTTGAGCAGCGGCCGGACGGTCTGGTTCACCGAGCTGGGCGAGAGCACCGTCCCGGCGGCGGTGATGATGTCCTCCTCCAGCCGCTCGATGGTGCCGGCCCCGAGGATGTCGTCGAGGTAGCCCAGGGTGCCCGCCAGGCAGAGCAGCAGCGGGGGGATGGAGAGCAGGGTGAAGAACGCCGCCTCGGCCGCGAGGCCGGTGACCCGGTACTCGACGCAGGTGTTGGTGGTGTCCTTGATCAGGCTCCAGACCGTCTGACGCCACGTCGACCGCCGCGCCCGCCGCCCGCCCTTGCCCCGTCGTCGCGAGGGCCGCTCGGCTGTTGTCCTGGTGGTTTCCCCTGCTGGCTGCACGCCCCTACGGTATCGGTCGGACGAGGGCGGGCCGACGAGGCGCCTGATGCTCCCTCAACACCGCCCCCGGCGTGCCGCGCAGCGCCGGAGTCTCACTCCGTGAAACCATTCCGTCCACTATGCGGACGATAGTGGACCGGGGACAGTGCGCCGTGCGAATCTCTTGCCATGCCGAGCGCCGGAACCACCCTAGTTGGTCGACTTCACGTCGATCTCCTTCGCGTGTCCAGCGCCATCTGTCCGGTGACCTGAGCCCCACCCCGCCGCCACCACCGCACCCCGGCGCGTACCACCTCGCCGTCCCCGCCGCAGCGGATGTGCGAGCCCCCGGCCAGGTCACTGCTTCCCCGATCCTCGCGGAACACCGCAGGTCACAGCAGGGCCACGCCTGGATGCTCACAGCCGCCACCAGAGCCACTGCCGTAAGGACTTCACCATGGCCCCCACCCCCGAACCGGTCGAGCCCCCGGTCGACGCCGCCCCGGCGCGCCGTCCCGCCGCCGCCCGCAAGGTGACCCGCCACCGTGGCGAGGGCCAGTGGGGGATGGGTCACCGCACCCCGCTCAACCCCAACGAGCAGTTCAAGAAGGACGACGACGGTCTCAACGTGCGGACACGCATTGAGACGATCTACGCCCAGCAGGGCTTCGCCTCGATCGACCCGGCCGACCTGCGCGGCCGGATGCGCTGGTGGGGTCTGTACACCCAGCGCAAGGAGGGGATCGACGGCGGCAAGACCGCGATCCTGGAGCCGCACGAGCTGGACGCCGAGTTCTTCATGCTCCGGGTCCGGATCGACGGCGGCCGCCTGACGGTGGCCCAGCTGAAGGCGATCGCCGAGGTCTCCGAGCAGTACGGCCGGGGCACCGCCGACCTGACCGACCGCCAGAACGTCCAGTACCACTGGATCCGGATCGAGGACATGCCCGCGATCTGGCAGAAGCTGGAAGCGGTCGGCCTCTCCACCACCGAGGCCTGCGGTGACACCCCCCGGGTGATCCTGGGCTCCCCGGTCGCCGGGATCGCCGAGGACGAGATCATCGACGGCACCCCCGCCATCGACGAGATCATGCGGCGCTTCATCGGCAACAAGGACTTCTCCAACCTGCCGCGCAAGTTCAAGTCGGCGGTCTCGGGGTCGCCGCTGCTGGACGTGGCGCACGAGATCAACGACATCGCCTTCGTCGGCGTCGAGCACCCCGAGCACGGCCCCGGCTTCGACCTCTGGGTCGGCGGCGGGCTCTCCACCAACCCCAAGCTGGGCGTCCGGCTCGGTGCCTGGGTCCCGCTGGACGAGGTCGCCGACGTGTACGGCGGCGTGATCGGGATCTTCCGCGACTTCGGCTACCGCCGGCTGCGCAACCGGGCCCGGTTGAAGTTCCTGGTCGCCGACTGGGGCGTGGAGAAGTTCCGCCGGGTGCTGGAGGACGACTACCTCAAGTACCAGCTGATCGACGGCCCCGCGCCGAAGGAGCCCAGCGGCACCTGGCGCGACCACGTCGGCGTGCACCGGCAGAAGGACGGCCGCTTCTACGTCGGCTTCGCACCGCGGGTCGGCCGGGTCAACGGCAAGCTGCTCGGCCAGGTGGCCGACCTGGCCGCCGAGCACGGTTCGGACCGGCTGCGCACCACCGCCGAGCAGAAGATGATCGTGCTGGACATCCCGGCCGACCGGGTCGAGTCCCTGGTGGCCGGCCTGGAGGCGCTGGACCTGCGGGTCAACCCCTCGCCGTTCCGGCGCGGCACGATGGCCTGCACCGGCATCGAGTACTGCAAGCTCGCCATCGTCGAGACCAAGGAGCGCGGCCGCACGCTCATCGACGAGCTGGAGACCCGCCTGCCGGACTTCGCCGAGCCGCTCACCATCAACATCAACGGCTGCCCGAACGCCTGCGCCCGGATCCAGGTCGCGGACATCGGTCTCAAGGGCCAGCTGGTGACCGACGAGAACGGCGAGCAGGTCGAGGGCTACCAGGTGCACCTGGGCGGCGCGTTGGGCCTGGAGGCCGGCTTCGGCCGCAAGGTCCGCGGCCTCAAGGTCACCAAGGACGGCCTGCCCGAGTACGTCGAGCGCGTGCTCACCCGCTACCAGGCGGAGAAGAAGGACGGCGAGCGGTTCGCCCAGTGGACCGCCCGGGCCAGTGAGGAGCAGCTGTCGTGAGCGAGCGCGCCGCCCCCTTCCACTGCCCGTACTGCGGGGACGAGGACCTGCGCCCGTCCGAGGCCGGGCACGGGTCCTGGGAGTGCCACGGCTGCCGCCGGGCGTTCCAGCTGAAGTTCCTCGGTCTGCTGTCAACCACCAACGGGGGTACGGCACATGAGTCTCGCGACTGACTACGAGGCGCTGGCGAACGCCGCCGCCGTCGAGCTGGAGGAGGCACCGGCGCAGGAGATCCTGCGGTGGGCCGCCGAGCACTTCGGCAAGCGGTTCTGCGTCACCTCCTCGATGGAGGACGCGGTGGTGGCCCACCTGGCCTCCTCGGTCTTCCCGGGTGTGGACGTGGTGTTCCTGGACACCGGCTACCACTTCGCCGAGACCATCGGCACCCGGGACGCGGTGGCGGCGGTGCTGCCGGTCAACGTCATCACCCTCAAGCCGCTGCAGACCGTGGCCGAGCAGGACGCCCGGTACGGCGCGAACCTGCACGACCGCGACCCCGACCTGTGCTGCTCGCTGCGCAAGGTCGAGCCGCTCAACCGGGGGCTCGGCGGCTACGACGCCTGGGCCACCGGGCTGCGCCGGGACGAGTCCCCGTCCCGGGCGAACACCCCCGTGGTGGCCTGGGACGCCAAGCGCCGCAAGGTCAAGCTGGCTCCGATCGCCCGCTGGACCCAGGCGGACGTGGACGCGTACGTGGCCGCCAACGGGGTGCTGCTCAACCCGCTGCTGTGGGAGGGCTACACCTCGATCGGCTGCTCGCCGCTGTCCTGCACCGCCAAGCCGGGCGAGGGCGAGCAGGGCCGGGCCGGCCGCTGGGCCGGCTCGGGCAAGACCGAGTGCGGCATCCACCTCTGACCCGCTGATCCACCGTCGACTACTTTCTGGAGATCTCACCGTGAGCACAGCCACCACCCGGGTTGCCGACGGAGCCGCAGAGGCGGCCCCGCAGGCCGCCGTCTGCGAGCGCGGCGCCACTGTGTGGCTGACCGGGCTCCCCAGCGCGGGCAAGACCACGCTGGCCTTCGCGCTGGCCGACCGGCTGCGCGCCGAGGGCCACAAGGTCGAGGTGCTGGACGGTGACGAGATCCGTGAATTCCTGTCCAAGGGACTGGGGTTCAGCAAGGAGGACCGGCACACCAACGTGGCCCGGATCGGCTTCGTGGCCGAGAAGCTGGCCGCCAACGGTGTGAAGGTGCTCGCCCCGGTGATCGCGCCCTACGCCGACTCCCGGGCGGCGGTGCGCGAGCGGCACGCGGCGCTGGGCACCGAGTTCCTGGAGATCCACGTCGCCACCCCGGTGGAGCTCTGCTCGGAGCGCGACGTCAAGGGCCTGTACGCCAAGCAGGCCGCCGGCGAGATCTCCGGTCTCACCGGGGTCGACGACCCGTACGAGGCTCCGGAGCAACCGGAGTTGCGCCTGCAGACCCAGGGCCGCGAGGTGGCCGAGTCGGCCGCCGAGCTGTACGCCTTCCTGACCGAGAGGGGCCTCGCATGACCACCGCCACGGACAGTCTGCCGGCCGTCGACAACCCGTTCACGCTGTCCCACCTGGACGCCCTCGAAGCGGAGTCGGTGCACATCTTCCGCGAGGTGGCGGGTGAGTTCGAGCGGCCGGTGATCCTGTTCTCCGGTGGCAAGGACTCGATCGTCATGCTGCACCTGGCGCTCAAGGCGTTCTGGCCCGCGCCGGTCCCGTTCACCCTGCTGCACGTGGACACCGGCCACAACTTCCCCGAGGTCATCGACTACCGGGACCGCACCGTCGCGAAGCACGGCCTGCGCCTGCACGTCGCGCACGTCCAGGACTTCATCGACGACGGCCGGCTGCGCGAGCGCCCGGACGGCACCCGCAACCCGCTGCAGACCGTCCCGCTGCTGGACGCGATCGAGTCGAACAAGTTCGACGCGGTGTTCGGCGGCGGCCGCCGGGACGAGGAGAAGGCCCGGGCCAAGGAGCGGGTGTTCTCGCTCCGCGACGAGTTCGGCGCCTGGGACCCGCGCCGCCAGCGCCCCGAGCTGTGGAGCCTCTACAACGGCAAGCACGCGGTCGGCGAGCACGTCCGGGTCTTCCCGCTCTCCAACTGGACCGAGCTGGACGTCTGGCAGTACATCCAGCGGGAGGGCATCGAGCTCCCGGAGATCTACTACGCGCACCACCGCGACGTGTTCAAGCGCGACGGCATGTGGCTGACGGCCGGCGAGTGGGGCGGCCCGAAGGAGACCGAGACGGTCGAGAACCGGCTGATCCGCTACCGGACGGTGGGCGACATGTCCTGCACCGGTGCGGTGGACTCGGACGCGGCGACCATCGCCGACGTGATCACCGAGATCGCCGCCAGCCGACTCACCGAACGTGGCGCCACCCGGGCGGACGACAAGATGTCCGAGGCCGCCATGGAAGACCGTAAGCGCGAGGGGTACTTCTAGCCATGAGCACCATCATCCAGACCAGCGCCACCTCGCTGCTCCGCTTCGCCACCGCCGGATCCGTGGACGACGGCAAGTCGACCCTGGTCGGCCGGCTGCTGCACGACTCCAAGTCGGTGCTCACCGACCAGTTGGAGGCCGTCGAGCACGCCTCCCGCAAGCGCGGCCAGGAGGCCCCCGACCTGGCGCTGCTCACCGACGGCCTGCGGGCCGAGCGCGAGCAGGGCATCACCATCGACGTGGCCTACCGCTACTTCGCCACCGCCCGGCGGCGGTTCATCCTGGCCGACACCCCCGGGCACGTGCAGTACACCCGGAACATGGTGACCGGCGCCTCCACCGCCGAGCTGGCCGTGGTGCTGGTGGACGCCCGCAACGGCGTGGTCGAGCAGACCCGCCGGCACGCCGCGGTGGCCGCGCTGCTGCGGGTGCCGCACGTGGTGCTGGCGGTCAACAAGATGGACCTGGTGGAGTACGCCGAGCCGGTCTTCGCCGCCATCGCCGCGGAGTTCACCGCGTACGCGGCCTCGCTGGGCGTCACCGACGTGGTGGCGGTGCCGATCTCGGCGCTGGCCGGGGACAACGTGGTCGAGCCGTCCGCCCACATGGACTGGTACGGCGGCCCGACCCTGCTGGAGCACCTGGAGACGGTGCCGGTGGGCAGCGACCCGAGCGAGCAGCCCGCCCGCTTCCCGGTCCAGTACGTGATCCGCCCGCAGTCCGGCGAGCACCTCGACTACCGGGGCTACGCAGGGCAGTTGGCCTCCGGCGTGCTGCGGGTCGGCGACCCGGTGACGGTGCTGCCGAGCGGCCACACCACCACCGTCGCGGGGATCGACGCGCTCGGCGTCGAGACCGACATCGCCTGGGCACCCCAGTCGGTGACGGTGCGCCTGGCCGAGGACATCGACATCTCGCGCGGCGACCTGATCGCGGGCGGTGCGACCCTGGTCCCCACCAAGGACGTGGTGGCCACCGTCTGCCACCTGAGTGACCGTCCGCTGCACGTCGGGGCGAAGGTGCTGCTCAAGCACACCACCCGGACGGTGCGCGCGCTGGTCAAGGAGATCTCCTACCGGATCGACATCGACACTCTCGAACAGCGCTCCGGCGCCGAGGGGTTGACGGTCAACGAGATCGGCCACGTGGTGCTGCGCACCGCCGAGCCGCTCGCCCTCGACGACTACCGCGTCAACCGCAGGACCGGATCGTTCCTGCTGATCGACCCGGCCGACGGCACCACCCTCACCGCCGGCATGGCGGGCGAGGCGTTCGACACCGTGCGTACCGATGCTGATGGGGAGGACTGGGTCTGATGCCCAGCGAGGCGTTCTCGGGCATGGACAAGGAAGGCGGCCGCATCGGCAGCGGCGTCCTCGGCAGTGGCCAGGGCGGACTGACGCGATGTGCGGGCGGACAGGGGCACTGACCCCCTGTCACCGGGGGTGGCCGCTTCCCACAGCAGAAGCCGCCCCCGGCTTGCCGGCACCGTTCCGTGCCTTCATCCGACTTTCTTTCTTTCCTGCACGAAGAGGACGACTTCCATGACTTCGCACCAGTTCCTCCCGGGTCGCACCAGACGGACCGCCGTCGCCGCGGTGGCCACCGTCACCGCCCTCGGCCTGCTGACCGCCTGCGGCTACGGCTCCGACAGCAAGGACAAGGCGGCCGCTCCGGCCGCCGCCTCCTCCGGCGCGGCCAAGCTCTCCACCGACACGGTGAAGATCGGCTACTTCGCCAACCTGACCCACGGCACCCCGCTGGTCGGCCTCAAGGAGGGCCTGTTCCAGAAGGAGCTGGGCAGCACCCAGATCAAGACCCAGATATTCAACGCCGGACCGGCCGAGATCGAGGCGCTGAACGCGGGCTCGATCGACATCGGCTGGATCGGCCCCTCCCCCGCGATCAACGGCTTCACCAAGTCCAACGGCGAGGCCCTGAAGATCATCAGCGGCTCCGCCTCGGGCGGCGTCCGCCTGGTCGTCAACCCCGACAAGATCAAGTCGGTGGACGACCTCAAGGGCAAGAAGATCGCCACCCCGCAGATCGGCAACACCCAGGACGTGGCGCTGCTCAGCTTCCTGGCGGGCAAGGGCTGGAAGGTCGACCCCAACTCCGGCGCCGGTGACGTCTCGGTGGTCCGCTCGGACAACAAGGTCACCCCGGACGCCTACAAGTCGGGCTCCATCGACGGCGCCTGGGTGCCGGAGCCGACCGCCTCCAAGCTGGTCACGCTGGGCGCCAAGGAGCTGCTGAACGAGAAGTCGCTCTGGCCGGACAAGAAGTTCGTGATCACCAACATCATCGTCTCGCAGAAGTTCCTCAAGGAGCACCCGGACGTGGTGGAGGCCGTGCTGCGCGGCTCGGTGAACACCAACGCCTTCATCAAGGCGAACCCGGCGAAGGCCAAGGAGTCCGCCAACGCCGCGATCAAGGAGGCCGCGGGCAACGCCCTCGAGGCGGCCGTCCTCGACCCGGCCTGGGCCGACATCGACTTCATCGACGACCCGCTGGCCGCCACCCTCCAGACCGAGGCGGACAACGCGGTGACCGCCGGCCTGCTCAAGAAGCCGACCCTCACCGGGATCTACGACCTGACCCTGCTCAACAAGGTGCTCAAGGAGAAGAGCCAGGCCGCCGTGGCGGACGCCGGGCTCGGCACCAAGTAGCGGTTCTCCCAAGCTCCGTGGTCCGTGCCCCCGCCCAGCCCAGTCGATGCCCGTCGCCGGGCCGGGCGGGGCCGGACCCCGGCTCCCGAACTTCCCCTTCCGCCAGACCAGTCACCCAGGAGGTGCCCGGATGACCACGGCACTGACCACCTCGGAGAGCGCCCCGAGCGCCGGGGTCCTCGACGGCGCCCCCGCCGTCCGGATCTCGCACGTCCACAAGTCCTTCGGCCGCCCCGGCGCCGCCACCCACGTGCTCGACGACATCACCCTCGATGTCGCGCCCGGCGAGTTCGTCACCCTGCTGGGTGCCTCCGGCTGCGGGAAGTCGACCCTGCTCAACCTGGTCGCCGGTCTCGACAAGCCCTCCGCCGGCAGCATCGAACTCCCCGGCCACCGGCCCGCGTTGATGTTCCAGGAGCACGCGCTCTTCCCCTGGCTGACGGCCGGCAAGAACATCGAGCTGGCGCTGCGGCTCGGCGGCACCCCGAAGGCCGAACGGCGCGCCGAGGCGGAGCGCCTGCTGGAGCTGGTCCGGCTCACCGGCTCGCACACCAAGCGGGTCCACGAACTCTCCGGCGGCATGCGCCAGCGCGTCGCGCTGGCCCGGGCGCTCGCCCAGGGCAGCGACGTGCTGCTGATGGACGAGCCGTTCGCCGCCCTGGACGCCATCACCCGCGACGTGCTGCACGACGAGCTCACCCGGATCTGGGCCGAACGCAAGCTCACCGTCCTGTTCGTCACCCACAACGTCCGCGAGGCCGTCCGCCTCGCCCAGCGGGTCGTCCTGCTCTCCTCGCGCCCCGGCCGGGTCGCCAAGGAGTGGCGGATCGACCTGCCGCAGCCCCGCCGGATCGAGTCCGCCGGTGTGGCCGACCTGTCCATCGAGATCACTGACGAACTCCGTGGGGAGATCCGCCGCCATGGCCAGCACTGACACCGCCCCCGTCCCGGAGAAGACCGTCCTGGACAAGAACGGCGCGGCCGACGTCGGCGCCGGCCTGGACGCCCTGGACGCCGTGGTCACCCAGCGGACCCCGCTGCTCACCGTCCTCCGGGAGAAGGCCCTCCCCCCGCTGGTCGCGGTCGCGCTGGTGCTCGGGGTCTGGCAGCTCGCCTTCAACCTGGAGCTGACCGACGAGTACAAGCTGCCCAGCCCCGGCATGGTCTGGGCCTCGCTCAGCGACCTGTGGGCCCAGGGCACCCTGTTCAGCATCATCTGGACCAGCCTCTGGCGCGGCCTGTCCGGCTTCGCCGCCGCCGTGGTGATCGGCACCCCGATCGGCCTGCTGGTCGCCCAGGTCAAGTCGGTCCGCGCCGCCATCGGCCCGATCCTCTCCGGCCTCCAGTCGCTGCCTTCGGTGGCCTGGGTCCCCGCCGCGGTGATCTGGCTCGGCGTCAACCCCTCGACCATGTACGCCGTCATCCTGCTGGGCGCGGTGCCCTCGGTCGCCAACGGCCTGGTGGCCGGCATCGACCAGGTCCCGCCGCTGCTGCTGCGGGCCGGCCGGACCATGGGCGCCACCGGCCTCTCCCGGGCCCGGCACGTGCTGCTGCCCGGCGCACTCCCGGGCTACCTGGCCGGGCTCAAGCAGGGCTGGGCCTTCTCCTGGCGCTCGCTGATGGCCGCCGAACTGATCGCCGCCTCCCCCGACCTCGGCGTCGGCCTCGGCCGGTTCCTGGAGAACCAGCGCGAGTTCAACGACATGTCCGGCGTGCTGCTCGGCATCATCCTGATCCTGATCGTCGGCGTCGCCATCGACCTGCTGTTCTTCAGCCCGCTGGAGCGCCTCGTGCTGCGCAACCGCGGCCTGCTGGTCAGCAACCGATAGGACCGTGACCATGCGCCTCGGCCGGCTGCCCGCACCCGCCCGCACCACGGGTGCGGGCAGTCCCGCCCTACTGCTGATCGCCCACGGCAGCCGCGACCCCCGGCACGCCGCGACCGTGGACGAGCTGGTCCGGCTGATCGGCTCGACCCGCCCCGGGCTCCGGGTCGGCGCCGCCTATCTGGAGCACTCGGCTCCCCGGCTGGCCCAGGTGGCCGACCGGTTCCGGACCGCCGTCGCCGTCCCGCTGCTGCTCAACCGGGCCTTCCACGCCCGTACCGACATCCCGGCCGCGCTCACCGAGGCGGGCCTGGACCTGCCGCTTGCCGACGTGCTCGGACCCTCGCCACTGCTGCTGGCCGCCCTGGACCGCCGGCTCGCCGAGGCCGGTTTCGACCCGGCCGAGGCGCACCGCACCGGCCTGGTGCTGGCCGCCGCCGGGTCCTCCGACCGGGCCGCCAACGCCGCCACCCGCGCGGTGGCCGCCGAGTACCGCCGTACCCGCGGCTTCGCCGCCGTCGAGGTCGCACACGCCTCCGCCGCACCCCCCCGGTCGGCCGACGCGGTCGCCGCGCTGCGGGCCCGGGGGCTGCGTCGACTCGCGGTCGCCCCCTACCTGTTGGCACCGGGCCTGCTGCCGGACCGGATCACCGCCGCTGCCCGGGGTGCCGGGATCGAGCTGATCGCACCGGTGCTCGGCGCCGCTCCGGAGATCGCCGACCTGCTGCTCCAGCGCTACGACCGGGCCCGCGCCTCGGCCGCCGTGGCGGCCTGAGACACACCGTCAGAGCCGGGCCCAGCGCAGCGCGTCCGCCGACGCGCCGGCCGCCAGCAGGTCCGCCTCGGCCCGGCGCCGGCCGACCGCGCCGGCCAGCACGGCGACCAGCCAGCGCGGCGAGTTGGCGTCCCGGTCGGCCACCACCGCCCCCAGCACGGCCGGGTAGTGCGCGAGCACCGACCGCCGGTCGTCCTCCAGCGCGCGGAGCACCAACTGCCGCTTGTGGCCGATCCGGTGGAACTGCGGGTAAAGCGGCTGACCCGCCGCGAGCGCCTCGACCCGCCGGTCGGCCGGCTCGTCCAGGACCAGGCCGAGCAGCGCGAGCAGTTCGTCCAGCCGGGCCTCCTGCGCATCGAGGTCTGCCGCGTCGAGTTCCATGGTTCACACCCTACGCAGCGTGAACCGGTCGTCCGGCACCCCCTGGAACAGCAGGTCCATCCGGCCGGACAGCTCGTACACCGAGCCGCCGGGCCCGGCCACCAGCGCGGTCGGTACCGGGTCGGCCGCCGCCCGCACCGTCAGCACCGCGGTGCGCCAGCCGTCGGGCGAGCGCAGGTCCACCAGGCTGTCCGCGCCGGAGCCGCCCAGCGTGTTGGTGACCCCGCGCAGCGTACCCCTGCCGGTGGACAGCAGGCCGTCCAGACCGATCGGGCGCGGGCCCGCCACCGAGACCTGGCGCAGCTCCGTCGGGCGGTCCAGCGCCAGCCGCCACAGCGTGCCGTCGTCGTACTTGCCGATCAGCAGGGTGCTGCCGATCCGGACGATCCCGTTCAGCCCGAACACACCCGCCGGAGCGGCCAGTCGGTCGTCCCGCACCAGCACCGAGGCCCGGCCGTCCGGCCGCACCCGGTAGACCAACGGGGAGAACGAGTCGGTCACGTACACCTCGCCGTCCGGACCCAGCGCCAGGTCGTTGGCGAAATGCCGCCCACCGTCCGCCGCCACCGCGGCCAGATCGGTGTAGAACAGCCGTCGCCCGGTCTCCAGGTCGTACCCGCCGATGCCCGCGACCACCTTCGCCGGGTCGTGCCGCAGGCCCACCCCCGGAGCGGCATTGGCCACCAGCACCCGGCCCCTGGCCCGGTCCAGCTGGATGCCGATCACCGAGACCAGGTGCTCCGGGTCGTCCACCAGGGTGCGCACCGAGCCGTCCGGCCGGACGGCCGAGACGGTCCCGTGCCGCAGCGAGCCGACCAGGAAACGGTGGTGGTCGGCGTCCCAGACCGCGTCCTCGGGGTGCAGAGTGTCCGCGTGCCCGGCCACCACCACCGGGGGCCGGTACGGGTGGGCGGCGGCCGGCAGCGCACCGGCTCCCAGCAGCGCGGCGGCAGCGGCGGTGACGGCGGCGGCGCGGATCGGGCGGATCGTCATATCGGGTTCTCCTCCGGGTGGAACGTCCTTCGGTGGACGTGCTCCAGCCTCCCGTCCGGTGCCGGGGTCCGGCAGTGCGTGGTGATACTGGTAGTCGGACCACCAGGATCACGGCAGGTCGGGCCCGTCCGGCCCGGGGGAGAAGGAAGATGACCACCACCGAGCTGCAGCGCAAGGCGCTGTCCAGCTTCCTGCGCACCCGCCGGGCCCGGCTGACGCCCGAACAGGTCGGGCTGGCCCCCGGCGTACGCCGCCGTACCCCCGGACTGCGCCGGGAGGAGCTGGCGCTGCTGGCCGGGGTCGGGGTCACCTGGTACACCTGGCTGGAGCAGGGGCGTCGGATCAACCCCTCCCCCGAGGTGCTCGGCAGCCTGGCCCGTACCCTGCGGCTGGACCGGGCCGAGACCGCCTATCTGTTCCACCTGGTGGGCGGTGCCGACCCGGCCGCTCCGCCGGTCGAGCCACCTGCCGAAGTCCCGTACCCGCTAAGGCGTCTGATGGAGGCCCAGAGCCCGGCCCCGGCCTTCCTGCTGGACCCGGACTGGGACGTGCTGGCCTGGAACGCCTCGGCCGACGCCCTGTTCGGCTTCTCCGGCTGCGCCGCCGAGGACCGCAACATCGCCTGGCAGGTGTTCGCCAACGAGGCCAACCGTCGGCGCACCGTCGACTGGGAGCGGCACGCCCGGCGCACCCTGGCCCAGCTGCGCACCACTTACGGCGAGCGCCGGACCCCCCGGCTGACCGCGCTGATCGCCCGGCTGCGGACCGAACATCCGGACGCCGCACGCTGGTTGGACGAGCACCAGGTGCAGGAGCGGGCCGGCAGCGCCAAGGACATCGCGCACGAGACAGCCGGCCTGCTGCGGATCGACCAGCTGGTGCTGCGGGCCGAGGAGGACCTCCAGTTGGTGGTCTTCCTGCCGCGGGACCAGGAGACCTCCGACCGGCTCGGCCGGCTGCCGGTCAGCCGCTGAACGCGGTCACCAGCAGATCGGCGTTGGCCGGGTTGGCGGTGTTGACCCCGACCCAGGAGCCGTCCCGGAAGACCAGGTCGACCCGGCCGCGCCGGCGGGTACCCTTCGCGTTGCGGCGGAACTCCGCCAGCTCGGTCCTGGCGGCCGACCACTGCACCACGTGCTTGCTCGAGAACAGCTGCCAGATCGGGGCCTGGTCGACCACCATCAGCACCCGACGGTCCGTCAGCGCGAGCAGACCGCTCGCGGTGCCGGAGTCGTCGTACAGCCGGATCACCAGCCGCCCGGCCGCGCTCTGCCAGCCGCCGGACAGCCCCTCGCCGTGCAGCGCTCCGTTCAGCGCGCCGGTCACCCGGTCCTCGACCCCTTCGGCCGCCGTCGAGAGCGGGTTGACCACCGCGCCCACCCTGGCCAGGAAGCCGATCGGGCCCGCCGGCCGCCCGGCCGCCGCAGTCGGCCGACGGGGTGCCCGCAGCTCGTGCGGAGGCTGCGGTACGCCCGGGAGGAGGCTGACGGCCGCTCCTTCGAGCAGCCGCTCGCCCTCGTCCAGGAACGGCTCGACGGCCATCCGCACCGATTCGAACACGGGCCCCTCCGGTCAGCCGAACGCCTGGTCGAAGCGCTGCCTGCGCTCCTCCGGGGTCAACTCTACGGTCGGGGGCAGCCCTTGGGGGTGGATCTTCTGGTCCACCTCGTCCGCGGCGTACTTCAGGCCCTCCTGCACGGCGGTCTGCGCGGTCTGGCCGATCGGGTCACCGGTGAGGCCGATACCGTGCAGGCCCGCCTTGATCGTCTTCTTGGCGACCTTCTGCACCACGAACGCCTGGGCCAGCTCCGGGTCCTTGAAGGTCGAGGGCTTGAGGATGCTCGCCTTCTTCGCCTTCATCAGGACCTCGAGCCGCTTCAGCGCGGTGGCCAGCCGGGCGACCAGACCGGCGATCCGGGCACTCGCGATCCCGGCCTCGCCGGCGGCCACCGCCGCCTCGGCGGCCATCGAGATCCCCGCCGTCAGCACGCTCATCGCCAGCGAGGCGGCCAGGCTGATCAGCAGCATCTCGATCAGCTCGCGGATGACCGTCTCGACCAGCTCCTGCGCCACCCGGCACTGCTCGGCGGCCTCCTCCAGCTCGAAGGCGGTCTGCTCCATCGCGTCCGCCTCCTCCTCCAGGGTCTTCTCGAACTCCTCGAGTTCGGCCTGGAGCCGGTCGGACGCCTCGCCCTGCCAGTCGTGCTGCAGCGCGGCCCGGTCCCGCCGCTGGTCGGCGATCACCTCGCGGACCTGCCCCGCCCGGTCCTTCCAGACCTCGGCGGCGGCCAGCAGACCCTCCGGGTCGCCGGTGACGCACTCCAGCCACTCGGCCATCGGCTCCACCAGCGGGCGCAGGATCTCGTCGATCACCGAGCTCGCCGGGCTGAGCCAATTGCTGACCTTCTCATAGGCGTTGGCCGCCTGCGAAGCCGGGCCGGTCATCCGCCCAGCCCCTGCGTCATGGCCTGCATGCCACCGGTCAGGCCCTGCTCCACGCCCTCGTAGTTCCGGGCCACGCCCTCGACGTGCTCGGCCAGCCTGGCCATCGACTCCGCGGCGGTACCGAGGTTGGACACCCCGACCTCGGCCCGCCCCTGGTACTCGGCGTACAGCTCGTCCGACTCCGGCAGCTTCCCGAACGAGCCCTGGGAGAGCTGGTGCGCCCCCAACTGCCCACGGATCTCCCGCAGTCGGTCCGCCCGTTGCTCGGCGGTGGCGGCGAACCGCCGGATCGCCTCCGGACTTACCCGGTACTCACCCGACATCGCAGGCTTCCTTCCCCCGTGGCCCGTGGCCGGTCGACCTGACGACGGCCGGGAAGAAGCTAGCACACGCCCCAACTCGCCTGGCAGGGCTTCTCGCTGGCCGAACGCGGCCCGGAGACGCCGCAGGGGCGACCGGCTGTTCGCCGGTCGCCCCTGGGCGGGAACCCTGATCGGGTCGGGTCTGATCAGTCGGACTTGCGGCGCTGCCGGCCGGTGCCGTAGTTGGAACCGCTCTTGGTGCCCGAACCCGGCTTGCTGGCGGCCGACTTGCCGATGAACCCGGCAGCCGTCCGGCCGTTGCCCGCACCGGCCCGGCCGGAGCCGCCACCGGTGGCGGCTCCCGCGCCCATCCGCTGCTTGGCGCGCGGGCGGCGGGCGTTGCCGTTCATGTCCACGTCGGCGGGCAGCCCGGAACGCTTGGGGGCGGCGCGGCGGCGCGGCTGGGCCGGGGCCGGCTCCGTGCCGGGGGCGGCCACCGGGACCAACGTGACCGCGACACCGGTGGGCGTCCGGGCGCCGGTGATCCGGGCCAGCTCGGCGTCGCCGGGGCGGACCTTGGTGGTGGTCGGCCGGATACCGGCGGTGGTCATCAGCCGGGTGACCTCGCGGCGCTGCTCGGGCAGCACCAGCGTCACCACGGTGCCGGACTCGCCGGCCCGGGCGGTCCGGCCGCCACGGTGCAGGTAGTCCTTGTGGTCGATCGGCGGGTCCACGTTCACGACCAGGTCGAGACCGTCGATGTGGATGCCACGGGCCGCCACGTTGGTGGCGATCAGCGCGGAGATCTGGCCGTCCCGGAACTGGTCCAGCACCCGGTTGCGCTGCGGCTGGGACTTGCCGCCGTGCAGCGCCGCCGCCTTGACCCCGGCCGCCAGCAGCTGCTTGGCCAGCCGGTCGGCGCCGTGCTTGGTGTGCACGAACATGATCATCCGGCCCTCGCGGGAGGCGATGTGCGCGGTGACCGAGATCTTGTCCGCCACGTCCAGCTGGAGCACGTGGTGGTCCATCGTGGTGACCGCGCCGGCCGACGGGTCGACCGAGTGGGTCACCGGGTCGGTCAGGAAGCGGCGCACCAGGCGGTCCACGTTCCGGTCCAGGGTGGCCGAGAAGAGCATGGTCTGGCCGCCCTCGGCGACCTGCTCCAGCAGCTTGGTGACCTGGGGCAGGAAGCCCATGTCGGCCATCTGGTCGGCCTCGTCCAGCACGGTGATCTGCACGTCGTCCAGCCGGACGTCCTGACGGTTGATCAGGTCGTCCAGCCGGCCGGGGGTGGCGACCAGGACCTCGGCGCCGCGGCGGACCGCGTTCGCCTGCCGGGTGATCGACATGCCGCCGACCACGGTGGTGATCCGCAGGTTGACCGCGGTGGCGTACGGGGTGAGCGCGTCGGTGACCTGCTGGGCCAGCTCGCGGGTCGGCACCAGCACCAGGGCCAGCGGACGGCGGGCGTCGGCGCGCTTCCCGGCGGTGCGGGCCAGCATCGCCAGGCCGAAGGCGAGGGTCTTGCCGGAGCCGGTGCGGCCACGGCCGAGCACGTCACGGCCGGCCAGCGCGTCCGGCAGGGTGGCGGACTGGATCGGGAAGGGCTCGGTGACGCCCTCCTTGCCGAGGGCGGAGAGCAGGCCCTTGGGCATCTCCAGCTCGGCGAAGGTGGCGGCCGGCGGCTTGGCCGGGGTGCCCTCGACGACGGCGAAGTCGGCGGGCGGCTGCGGCTGGGCGGCGGCACGCTGCGGGCGGCGGTTGCCACCGCCGGTGCGGGCGAGGCCGCCGCTGCTGGTACCGGTGCGCTGCTGCTGCGGGCGGCCGGTGGACTGCTGCGGGCTGCGACGGTTGCGCGGCGGGCGGGCAGGCGTGGTCATGTGTTCTCCGTCCTGGGCGGCCGATGGCCACGGGGTACGTGGCGAAGGACCAGAAAGTGGCACCCCCGGCGTGGAGCTGGGGGAGTTCGGCCGTCAGGAGTCGTGTGCCGCCCCGGCCGTTCGGCGGCATGAGCGAGGGCCCGCACCGTGCGGTGCGGGCCCTCGCTACGCGTTGTTCAGGTTCAGCCGACGAGGCGGATGTTCTCGGCCTGCGGGCCCTTCTGGCCCTGCGTGACGTCGAACTCCACGTGCTGGCCCTCAACGAGCTCACGGAAGCCATTGGCCTGAATGTTGGAGTAGTGGGCGAACACGTCCGGGCCGCCACCCTCCTGCTCGATGAAGCCGAAGCCCTTTTCGCTGTTGAACCACTTCACGGTGCCGGTAGCCATAACCGTCTCCTTCTACTGGGGCAAGGGAACCCACACTTCGTAGGCCCCAAGTAGCCGCGATCCCCATCCGGAGGTTGAAACACCGGACAAAACAAATGCGCCTGTTGGTTGGTACCAGCAGGCGCACACGTACGTTCATGGGAACCAAAACTGCAACTGCTCCGACTGTAGCACGACGGCACCCGAGATGATCGGAGAATTTCCCCCGATCGGCCCACCGACACACGCCGTTCACGGAGCCCGCTCACCTGCGCCGGAGCGGTGGGCGGCATGATCGCCGCCCACCGCTCCGGACACCGGGTCAGTGCCGTCCGGCCGGCTCCGGCTGCTTGCCCGGCGAGGGCTGCGGGTCGTGCCCGGGCAGCGCCGCGTGGCCGGGCCACCAGGCGGCCTTGCCGAGCAGCGCGGTCAGCGCCGGGGTGAAGAACAGCGCCATCACGAAGGCCGACACGATGATGCCGAAGGCCACCGAGAAGCCGATCTCGCTGAAGAAGATGTTGCCCGCGAGCAGCATCGTGCCGAAGGTGCCGGCCAGGATGAAGCCGGCCGCCGCGACGGTCGGACCGCCGTGCTTGACCGCCAGCGCCGCGGCCTCCCGCGGGCTGTGGCCCTCGGCCGCCTCCTCGCGGAGCCGGGCGATCATCAGGATGTTGTAGTCGGTGCCGATCGCCACCACGAACAGGTAGATCAGCATCGGCAGCATGAACATCAGGCCGCTCTCGCCCTGGACGTGCTGGAACATCAGGCTGGTGGCGCCGATGGTGGCGGTGAAGCCGAGGCCGACGGCCACCATCAGGTACCAGGGCGCGACCGCGCTGCGCAGCAGCAGGCCCAGGATCAGCATGATCAGCACGGCCGCGATCGGGAAGACCAGCGAGTAGTCGCGGGCCATCGCGGAGTTGATGTCCTTGTAGACGGAGGTCAGACCGCCGACGTACGCCTCGGTGCCGGCCGGGGCGGAGGCGTGGGCCACCTCGCGCAGACCGGTGACGGTGTCGATCGCCTTGTTGGTGGCCGGGCCGTCCTTGAGCATGACGGTGAAGTCGGCGGTGCCGCCGTCCTGGCTCAGGTTGGGCTTCGGGAAGGCCTGGGCCACCCCGTCGACCTTGCCGAGCGCGGCGGCGTAGCCCTCGAACGAGGCCGGGTCGAGCTTGGCCCCGTCCTTGCCGGTCAGGTAGACGTGGCTCGGGTCGGCGGCGCCGGCCGAGAACGCCGTCATCAGGGTGTCCTGGACGACCATCGACTCCTTGGTCTTCGGCATCGAGCCGGCCGCCAGGTCGAAGGTGCCCTTGTAGCCGAACGCCGCCGCCGAGAAGGCCAGCAGCAGACCGCCGGAGACCAGCGCGACCATCAGCGGACGACGCTTGACGGTCTCGCCGAAGACGGCGAAGCGGGCGTTCTTCGGCTCGCGCTGCCACGCCTTCGAAGGCCAGAACAGCACCTTCTCCGGGATCAGCGACAGGATCGCCGGCACCAGGGTGACCGAGGCGATCGCGGTGACGCCGACCGCGATGGCCAGCGAGGGGCCCATCGCCTTGAACATGCCGAGGCTGGAGAGCAGCAGCACGCTGAACGCCACGATCACGGCGCCGGCGGCGGAGGTGATCGCCTCACCGACCCGGCCGACCGCGTTGGCCACCGCGTCCTTCCGGCTGTCCCCGGCCCGCAACCGCTCGCGGTAACGGAACATCAGGAACAGGAAGTAGTCGGTGCCGACCCCGAACAACACGATGATCAGGATCGCCGAGACCGAGTTGTCGGCCTTCAGGCCGAACGCCTTGACCGCGTACCCGATCAGGCCGTTGGCCACCATCGAGTAGACGAAGACCGAGATGACCGGCAGCAGCGCGATGATCGGACTGCGGAAGATGATGCCGAGCGTGAGCATGATGATCACGATCGTGCCGATCCCGATCAGCGCGTTGGCCAGCTCGGACGAGTCCTTCTGGTCCAGGTTCTGCGCGGCCTGGCCACCCAGCTGGACCTTGAGGGCGCTGCCCTCGGCCAGCTGCTTGGCGTCCTCACGCAGCTCCTTGGCGGAGTCGGCGGCCTCGGGCTTGTAGGCGGCGTCCTTCTCCATGCCGACCATCGAGAGGGCGTACTTGCCGTCCTTCGAGGTGCTCTGCGGGGTCACCGGGGTGACCTGCTCGACGAACTTGATCTTCTTGGCGGTCAGGCCGTCGACGACCTTGGTCATCGCCGCCTTGTCCGCCTCGCCGAGCGGGGCGCCGTCGGTGCGCTCGAAGAGCACCATGGCCGACGGGGTGAAGTTGGCGGGGAACGCCTGCTGCTGCACGACCGAGGCCCGGATGGACTCGTAGTGCCGCGGCAGGAAGTCGCTCGCGTCGCTCTGGGCGGTCAGCTTGGGCGCGGTCGCGACGATGGCGACTGCGGCGACGATCCAGGCGAGGATCACCCACCAGGCGCGCTTGACGACGAATTGTCCGATCCGGTGGAACATGCTCGCTGTGCCTCCTGGGCATGGTTCACCGCAGCCCTTGGGGGACGGGACACTGGGCGACGGCTGTGAGCGGCCGGGCCCTGAGGTCCCTAGCCGGTCGGCAGGTAAGTAAGTGTGAGCATCGTACGTGAGCCGCCCCGCGACCGGGCAGGCGGGCTCCGGTCGGTGCACCCCCCGGACCGTCGAGCGGCCCCTCCCCCCATCCTGACCCGGCCCGGACCCTGCTCACCTCCTGCTCCAGACGGAGACGCCTCCCCCTCAGGGTGGAGTGCCGCCGCCCGGGAGGAGGAGACCGGGCCGACGGGCCCGACTGCGCGATGATGCTCGGATGAGCACTTTCGACGCCGCCACCGCCCGCGCCCTGCTGACCCGCGCCTGCGCGGCCGCCGGACTCCCGGAGCCGACGGCGGCCGAGCTGCTGGCGTTCGGCGAGAACGCCGCCTTCGACCTCGGCGACCCGGCGGTGGTGGCCAAGGTCGGCCGGGGACCCGCCGTGGCCGAGCGGGCCGGCCGGGAGCTGGCCGTCTCCGGCTGGCTCGCCGGGCAGGGCATCCCGGTGGTCCGCCCGTACCTGCCGGAGCCGGTGCTGCCGGACGGACACCCCGTCACCTTCTGGCACCGGCTGGCCCCCGCCGTCCGCCCGGCCCGGCCCGTCGACCTGGCCCCGCTGCTGCGGGCACTGCACGCGCTGCCGGCCCCGCCGTTCCCGCTCGCCCCGCGCGAGCTGCTCGCCCCGGTGGACCGCTGGCTGGCGAGCGCGGACGGTCACGTGGACCCGGCGGACGTCGCGTTCCTGCGCGCCCGCCGGGCCGAGTACCGGGACGCGATCGCCGAACTGGTACCGGAGTCGCCCCCCGGGGTGATCCACGGCGACGCCCTGCCCCGGAACGTCCAGGTCGGCCCGGACGGCCCCGTCCTGCTCGACCTGGAGACCGTCTCCGGTGACCTGCGCGAGCACGACCTGGTGGTGCTCGCGCTCAGCCACGACCGGTACGGCGTCCCCGCCGAGGACTACCTGGCCTTCACCGAGGCGTACGGCCGGGACGTCCGGGACTGGCCGGGCTTCGCGGTGCTGCGCGGGGCCAGGGAGACCGCCAGCGCCTCCTGGGTCGCCCAGCAGGCCCCCGGGAACCCGGCCGCACTGGCCGAGTTCACCCGCCGGGTCGCCTCGCTCCGGGACGGGGCCACGGCGGTGCGCTGGTACCCGTTCTGACCGGGCCGGTTCGTACGCATCTTCGGAACCGGCCCGTACGCTCCTGACGTCAGATCGGGCAGGCGCCCTGCCCGGGCGGCCGGTACGACGTCAGGAGTCGTCGCCATGCGGACCAGCTTCGCCCAGCAGACCCGGTACGGCCTCACCGCACTGCTCGCCGCCGCACTACTGGCCTCCTGCACCAACTCGCCCAAGGCCGAACCGAGTTCGTCCGGGTCGGGCAGCGCCACCGGCTCCCCCTCGGCGACTCCGACCGCGACGCCGACCCCGCCACCGTCGCTGCCGCCGCTGCCCGCCACCAGCCCGTCGGCGAGCAGCGAACCGCCCCGCCCGGCGCCGCCGACCAGCAGGCCCAGCCCGTCCAAGCCCGCGCCGCCCGCCCCGGCCACCCCCAAACCGCCCGCGCCGCCCGGGACTTCGGCCTCGGTGGTGCGCGGCACCGCCTCCGGTGGACGGACCGTGGCGCTCACCTTCGACGACGGCCCCGGCCCGGCGACCGGCCAGGTGCTCGACCTGCTCGCCCGGTACGGCGTCCGGGCCACCTTCTGCCTGACCGGCCGGAACGCCACCGCCTACCCCGCCCTCGTCCAGCGGATCAGGGCCGAGGGGCACCGGCTCTGCGACCACAGCGTGAGCCACCCCCAGCCGTTCGCCGCGCTCTCGTACCAGCGACAGGAGTACGAGATCGTCGCCGCCGAGGAGATGATCCTCAAGGCCGGCGGCGCGGGCACCAGGATCCCGTGGTTCCGGGCCCCGGGCGGCGGCTTCACCGCCGACAACCAGCGGATCGCCGCGGCCAACGGCCTGCGCCCGCTCGGCTGGTCGGTCGACCCGCGCGACTGGAGCCGCCCGGGCGCCGCCGCCATCGTCGGCACCGTCCAGCGCGAGCTGCGCCCGGGTGGGGTGGTGCTGCTGCACGACGCGGGCGGCGACCGCTCGCAGACCGTCGCCGCCCTACGGCAGTTGCTGCCCTGGCTGACCGCCCAGGGGTACGGCTTCGACTTCCCGGCGGTCTGACCGGGAGGCCGAGCACGGCACGACCGGCTAGCGCAGCGGCCAGCTGCCGTCGACCTCGGCGGCCGGGTCCTTCTCCCGGCGCAGCCAGGACTGCAGGTCCTCGGCCCAGCTCCGGTACCAGTCGATCTGACGGGCGTGCAGCTGCTCCGGCGTCAGGCCGCCGACCTCGGCCGGGTAGCGCTCGCCGAGGGCGACCGCGACCCGGACGGCGGCCAGCGCGTCGCTGCCCGCCTCGTGCGCGTCGGTCAGCTCCACGCCGTACACGGCGCAGACGTGCTGCAGGGTGCGCGAGCCGCGCCGGTACTTGTCCACCGCGCGGTCGATCACCAGCGCGTCGACCACCGGGGCGACGCTGCCGCCGAGCCGGGCGGCCAGCGAGCGCAGGCCGTACCTGGCGAGCTCGGCGTCCAGCAGGGAGAGGTCGAACGGCGCGTTGAAGGCCACCACCGGACGGCCCGCCAGCAGCCGCTCACACAGCGCGTCGGCTATCTCCTCCACCGCCAGCGCGGCCGGGCGCCCGTCCCGGCGGGCCTGCTCGTCGCTGATCCCGTGGATCGCCGTCGCCTCGGCGGGCACCGGCACGCCGGGGTCGAGCAGCCAGTTCAGCACCCGCTCGGGCCGGGGCCCGAAGGTGTCCACCAGTGCCGCGGTGACGATCCGGGAGCTCGCCGGGTCGGTGCCCGTGGTCTCCAGGTCGAAGCCGACCAGAGGCTCCTTCCACCAACTCATCCGAGATGTCCTTCCGTCGGTCCGTCGCGAGGTGCCCATCATCGCGCGCACCAGTGACAGCAGGAACCGCCGGGTCCCGGCGAGCAGCCTCCGGAGGGGCCGGCTCACCCGGCCAGCATTCCCCGGCCGAGCCAGTCGTTCTCGTCCCTGACCCCGGGCAGCGCGAAGAAGTAGCCGCCGCCGGTGCAGACCAGGAAGTCGGCCAGCGGCTCGCCCTCCAGCCGCCGTTGCACCGCCTCGAACTGCCGCACCAGGTCCTGCTGGTAGCAGCAGAACGCCAGCCCGGTGTCCAGTCGGCCGTCCGCGGTCAGGCCCCGGTCGTAGGTGTAGCCCCGGCGCAGCACCCGGGAATCGTCGGTCCCGGGGGTGCGCGGGTTGGCCAGCCGGATGTGCGCGTCGAGCGGGATGACCGCCCCGGTCGGGTCCTTGGTGTAGTCCGGCTGGTCGTTCTCGGTGGTCCCGTCCAGCGGGGCGCCGGTGTCGCGGCGGCGGCCGATCACCCGCTCCTGCCGGTCCAGCGGGACCTCCTCCCAGGCTTCGCAGAGCACCCGGATGGTGCGCAGCACCTGGTAGCTGCCGCCCACCGCCCAGGCCGGTTCGGCGCTGCCCGGCTGCACCCAGACCAGCCGGTCCAGCTCCCGGGCCGAGTCCGGGTCGGGGTTGGCGATGCCGTCCTTGAAGCCCAGCACGTTGCGCTGGGCGCCGTCCGGGCGGCCGGGGTTGAGCTGGCCGTCGGTGCGCCAGAGCGGTTGCATCCTGCCCCGGGTCCACCGGCCGAGGTCCCGCAGCGCGTGGACGACCACGTCCCTGCTGTCCGCGCAGAGCTGGAGCGAGAGGTCGCCGTGCAGGTCACCGGCGCGCAGCCGGTCGCCGCGGAAGGTCCGCATCCGGCCGAGCCTGGCCGGTTGCACCGCCGCCAGGCCGTAGCGGCGGTCGAACAGCGTGGCGCCGACCGCGACCGTCACGGTGAGGTTGTCGGCGGGGAGCACCGGGCCGAGCGTGCCGCTGTCACCGGGCGGGGCGCCCGGGGCGTCCGGCGGCGGGGTGCCGCCCGCGGTGAGGAAACGGATCCGGGCCGTCAGCTCGCGCAGCAGCTTCTCCAGCCCGGCCCGGTCGGGCACCGCGACCGCGAAGGAGACGAAGCTCGCGTAGCCCTGGGCGGGGGTGACGATGCCGGCCTGGTGCGGGCCGTGGAACGGGATCACCGCACGCGCCGGGCCGGTCCCGGCGGCGGCGGGTGTCGCCCCGGCCCGCAGGGCGAGGGCGCCGGTGGCGAGGGCGGTGGCCTTGACGAAGCCGCGGCGGCCGAATCCGGCCGGGCAGGTCTGATCGGTCATCAGGCGGACTCCCTGGGGCTCGGGGGCTGGGTGTCGTCCATCGCGCCGGCGGGCCGCGGGGCCCCGCCGGCGACCACCGCCATCCTGGCACCGGGCAGGGCCACCGAGCGGTCCGGCGAGGCCCGCTGACACTCGGTCAGCCGTCCCCCGTTCCGGTACGGCGGCCGGCCGGCCGGCCGGCTCAGGACACCGCCCGGGAGTCCGCCCAGACCCCCTCGAACTCCTCGCGGTAGACCTCCAGCAGCCCGGGCTCCTGCCCGCCCGGCTCCTGCCCGGCGCCACCGCGCAGCACCAGCGCGGGGGACTCGATCCCCCGGGACCGCCGCAGGTACGGCTGCACCACGCCCAGGTCGCCCGAGCGGCGTCGGCCCGGCGGCCGGGCGCCCTCCACCAGGTAGGCGGTGAACCGGGGCATCTCGTCGAACACCCGGATCTCGAAGCCGCCCTGGTCGCGCAGCCGGGCCCGGACCCGGCGGACGTGCATGATGTTCATCTCGATCGAACGGGCCAGCTCGCCCCGCCCGAGCCCGAGCTCGCGCTCCCGGCGGCGGACCGCGCTGCTGGCCGGGTTCAGGAACAGCAGCCGGACCCGGCAGCCGTCGGCGGCCAGCCGGACCAGTCGCTTGCCGGTGTAGTTCTGGCAGAGCATGCCGAGCCCGATGCCGAGCGCGTCCAGCCGCCTGGCGCCCTCCAGCAGGTCCTCCACCGGCAGCTCGCGCTGCAGCCTGACCCGGTCGGCGTGCACCGAGACCACGTCCGCGAACCGGCCGCCGACCAGGTCCTCGACCACGTCGGCGGGCACCCCGCCGGAGCCGCCGTCCAGCAGGGCGAGCAGCCGGGCGGCGGCCCGCTCGGTCTGCGCCAGCACGGTGCCGGACAGGCTGCGGTTGCGGGAGACCACGTGCCGGGCGACCTCCAGCTCGTCCAGCGCGAGCTCGATCTCCCGACGGTCGATCAGATAGGGCTCGAAGCACGGCCAGTGCTGCACCATCAGCTCGCGCAGCTGCGGCAGGGTGAGGAAGACCAGCGGGTCGTCGTCGGCCGGGTCGAGCAGGTAGCCCTTGCGGCGGCTGACCTCGCGGACCGCACCGGCCCGGTGCACCCACTCCTCGCCCGCCGGGCCGGCCGCGGCGGTCACCCAGTCCTCGCCGTGCGCGGGCGCGTAGACCGGCCGGAGCACCTCGTCCACCAGGGCGCGCAGCCGCTGTTCCACCAGGTTGAGCCAGACGTACGCCCGGCCGGCCAGCCGGACCCGGTGGTCGGCCAGCCCCCACTGGTCCGCCGACCAGGCCAGCGGCGCGGGCTCGACCGGCCCGCCCTGGGCCGGGACGGTGGCACGCTTCGGCGGCCGCCCGCGCATCACCACCGTCGGCGCCTCGCTCCGCCCGGAGCCCTCCGGGCCGTCCCGGCCGTCGGCGGGGACCACCATGCGCTACCTCACCTCTCGGCCCACCCCCGGCGGACCGGCGAGATGACGGACCGTCCGCTGACCCTGTCTCAACCATGGCGGCAGGGGCGTGCACAGCCCGATGTCCGCACGGTGTCCGGAGCGCGTGCCGGACGATCAAGGGTACTGCCGGGTCGGCGGGGGCGCAGCCCCTTGTCCGCACAACCATCCGTTCGGAGAAGGTGGATTAGCCACTGGGCGGACACTCGTTCGGGCGAAGTCGCGGCCAATTGCTCGCCCTGGCCCCACCCGGTTGGGGAGGATCCCGGTATGCCGTGCATCACGGTAGGCATGGTCGTACATGGTCCGGCAGCCAGCCGGGCAGATCCTGTACAACGCCAATTCCGGTTGGCACCAGGGAAGTTGAGGCGATATGCAGGTCTGGCCAGGGCAGCCGTACCCCCTCGGCGCCACCTACGACGGGGCCGGCACCAACTTTGCGGTGTTCTCCGAGAGCGCCGATCGGATCGAGCTCTGCCTGCTCGGCGAGGACGACTCCGAGACCTCGGTCGAGCTCCGGGAGACGGACGCCTTCGTCCGACATGCCTTCCTACCCGGCATCCAACCCGGGCAGCGGTACGGATTCCGGGTGCACGGCCCGCACAACCCCGGCCTCGGCCAGCGGCACAACAGCGCCAAGCTGCTGCTGGATCCGTACGCCAAGGCGATGAGCGGCCACATCGACTGGGACGAGTCGGTGTACGGCTACCACTTCGGTGCGCCCGAGCGGCGCAACGACCTGGACTCGGCCCCGCACACCATGCACTCCGTGGTGATCAACCCGTACTTCGACTGGGGCAACGACCGCCCGCCGCGCACCGACTACCACCGCACGGTGCTCTACGAGGCCCACGTGAAGGGCCTGACCCAGCTGCACCCCGGCATCCCGGACGAGATCCGGGGCACCTACGCGGGCATCGGCCACCCGGCCGTGATCGAGCACCTGGCCAAGCTCGGGGTGACCGCGATCGAGCTGATGCCGGTGCACCAGTTCGTCCGGGACCACCGGCTGCGCGACCTCGGGCTGTCCAACTACTGGGGCTACAACACCATCGGCTTCTTCGCCCCGCACTCGTCCTACTCCTCCGGCGGGGACCGCGGGCAGCAGGTGCAGGAGTTCAAGTCGATGGTCAAGGCGCTGCACGCGGCCGGCATCGAGGTGATCCTCGACGTGGTCTACAACCACACCGCGGAGGGCAACCACCTCGGTCCGACGCTCTCCTTCCGGGGCCTGGACAACGCCTCCTACTACCGCCTGGCCAAGGACCAGCGGTTCTACGAGGACACCACGGGCACCGGCAACAGCCTGCTGATGCGCAGTCCGCACGTACTCCAGATGATCATGGATTCGCTGCGCTACTGGGTCACCGAGATGCACGTGGACGGCTTCCGGTTCGACCTGGCCGCCACCCTGGCCCGCCAGTTCCACGAGGTGGACCGGCTCTCCTCGTTCTTCGACCTCTGCCAGCAGGACCCGGTGGTCTCCCAGGCCAAGCTGATCGCCGAGCCGTGGGACTTGGGCGAGGGCGGGTACCAGGTCGGCAACTTCCCCCCGCTCTGGACGGAGTGGAACGGCATGTACCGGGACACCGTCCGCGACCTCTGGCGCGGCGAGGCCGCCACGCTGGCCGAGTTCGGCTCCCGGCTGACCGGCTCCTCCGACCTCTACCAGGACGACGGCCGCCGCCCGATCGCCTCGATCAACTTCGTCACCTGCCACGACGGCTTCACCCTGCGCGACCTGGTCTCCTTCAACGAGAAGCACAACGAGGCCAACGCCGAGGACAGCCGGGACGGCGAGTCCTTCAACCGCTCGTGGAACTGCGGGGCCGAGGGCGACACCGACGACCCCGCCGTGCTGGAGCTGAGAGCCCGTCAGCAGCGGAACTTCATCGCCACCCTGCTGCTCTCCCAGGGCGTGCCGATGCTCTCGCACGGCGACGAGCTGGGCCGCACCCAGCACGGCAACAACAACGCGTACTGCCAGGACAACGAGCTCTCCTGGGTGCACTGGCCGGAGAGCGGCACCCCCGAGTCCGAGCTGCTGGAGTTCACCCAGGGCATGATCTGGCTCCGCCGGGACCACCCCGTCTTCCGCCGCCGCCGGTTCTTCCACGGCCGCCCGGTCTCCGGCACCCACGACGACCTGACCGACATCAACTGGTTCACCCCGGCCGGCGGGGAGATGACCGACCGGGACTGGTCCACCAGCTACGCCAAGTCGCTCACCGTCTTCCTGAACGGCAACGCGATCTCCGAGCCCGACCGGCGCGGCGGCAAGATCGTCGACGACTCCTTCCTGCTGCTCTTCAACGCGCACTCCGAGCCGCTGGAGTTCACCGTCCCGGCCGACCACGGCCAGGAGTGGCAGACCGTGGTGGACACCACCCTGCCGGTGCTGCCCTCCCCGGGCACCGGCACCCGGGTGAAGGCGGGTGACACGCTCTGGCTCACCGACCGCTCGCTGATGGTGCTTCAGCGCCCGGCCTGACCACGCCCCCGGCCACGCCCCTGCGCACGCCCCCGACCGCTCCCCCGCCTACCCCGCACCACCCCTGACCAGCCAGTCCCTAGAGCCACTCCGACCAGCCACTCCGACCACAGGATTGGGCCGTTCGCACCAACACCGCGTTGGCCCGCCGACCGCCCGGGTAGGCATCAGCCATGACCTCCGAGCAGCCACGCCCGGCGGCGGGCGCCGTCGGTCCGCCCACGTCCAGCTACCGGCTCCAGCTCCAGCCCGCCTTCACCCTGCACGACGCCCGCCGCGCCGTCCCCTACCTGGCGGCGCTGGGCGTCTCACACCTGCACCTCTCCCCGCTCCTCGAAGCCACCCCCGGCTCCACCCACGGCTACGACACCGTCGACCACGGCCGGATCAGCGAGCAGCTCGGCGGCGAGCCCGCCCTGCGCGAGCTCGCCGCCGAGGCGCACCGCCACCAGCTGCGGCTGATCGCCGACGTGGTCCCCAACCACATGGCCCTGCCGGTGCCCGAGCAGCTCAACCAACCGCTCTGGGAGGTACTCAGGGACGGCCCCGACTCCCGGTACGCGCACTGGTTCGACATCGACTGGACGGCCCAGCCGGGCCCGGTGGACGCACCCGGGCGCGGCCGGCTGCTGCTGCCGCTGCTCGGCGACCGGCTCGGCGCGGTGCTGGACCAGTTCACCGTGGAGGGCGACACCCTGCGGTACTTCGAGCACGCCTTCCCGCTCCGCCCCGGCACCGCCGGGCTGCCGATCGGGGAGCTGCTCGGCCGTCAGTGGTACCGCCCGGCCTGGTGGCGGCTGGCGGACGGCGAGCTGAACTACCGTCGGTTCTTCACGGTGAACCAACTGATCGCGGTCCGGGTCGAGGTGCCCGAAGTCTTCGAGGCCACCCACCGCACCCTGCTGCGGCTGCACGCCGACGGCGTGCTGGACGGCTTCCGGATCGACCACCCCGACGGTCTGGCCGACCCGCGCGGCTACCTGCGCCGGCTGGCCGAGGCCACCGGCGGGGCGTACACCGTGGTCGAGAAGATCCTCACCGGCCCGGAGCGGCTGCCCGCCGACTGGGCCTGCGCGGGCACCACCGGGTACGACGCGTTGCGCCGGATCGACGGGGTGCTCACCGACCACGCCGGGGCCGAGCGGCTGGTGCACGCCTACCGGCAGGACTGCGGCTCCACCGCCGACCCCGCCGAGGAGGGCCGCCGGGGCCGGGCCGAGCTGACCGCCCCGGGCGGCGAGCTGGCCGCCGAGGTGGCCCGGCTGGTCCGGCTGGTGGAGCGGATCGGCGCCGCCGAGCCGGCCCTCGCCGACCACCCCGCCCCGGCCGTCCGGGCGGTGCTGGCCGAGCTGCTGACGGCCTATCCGGTCTACCGCCCGTACGTGGTGCCCGGCGAGCCCGCCCCGGCCGAGGCGGTCACCGACGTCACCGCCGCGCTGGCCGGCCTGCCGCCGGAGCTGGCTGCGACCGGCGAGCTGGTCCGCGGCCTGGCGCTCGGCGAGCTCGGGCGCGGCCCGGCCAAGGACGAGTTCTGCGCCCGCTTCGGCCAGACCGCCTCGGCGGTGGCGGCCAAGGGCGTGGAGGACACCGCCTTCTACCGGTTCAACGCGCTGCTCAGCCTGAACGAGGTGGGCGGCCACCCGGCCCGGCCCGGCCTGCGCCCGGCCGAGTTCCACGACTGGTGCGGCTACCTCGCCGAGCACTGGCCGCACACCATGACGGCGCTCTCCACCCACGACACCAAGCGCAGCGCCGACGCCCGGGCTCGGCTGACCGTGCTGGCCGAGCTCCCGGAGCGGTGGGCCGCCGAGTGCGCCGCCTGGACCACGGCCGCCGGTCCCTGCCCGGACCGCCCGACCGCCTGGCTGCTCTGGCAGACCCTGATCGCCGCCTGGCCGGTGGAGCCCGACCGGCTGGTCGGGATACTGCTCAAGTCGGTCCGCGAGGCCAAGCGCGCCACCTCCTGGACCAGCCCGGACGAGCGGTTCGAGCGCCGCCTGACCGAGTACGCCCGGGCGGCCCTGGCCAACCCGGGCCTGTGCCCCCGGATCGAGGGCTTCGTGCACTCGATCGCCCCGCACGCCCGCAGCAACTCGCTCGCGGCCGCGCTGCTGCACCTGACCGTGCCGGGCGTGCCCGACCTGTTCCAGGGCAGCGAGGAGCCGCTCTACACCCTGGTCGACCCGGACAACCGGGCCCCGGTGGACCTCGGCTCGCTCGCCGTCCGGCTGACCGACTCCCCCGCCGACCGCCCGGGCGACCTGGCCAGGGAGAAGCTGCACCTGACGGCGACCGCCCTGCGGCTGCGCCGGGCCGGCGAGCTGGGCCGGTACCGGCCGCTGGCGGCGACCGGCCCGGCCGCCGGCCACCTGCTCGCGTTCACCCGCGGCGAGCGGACGGTCAGCGCGGTCACCCGGCTGCCGTACGGGCTCGACCACGGCGGTGGCTGGCGCGACACGATGCTCGAACTCCCGCCGGGCCACTGGACGGACCAGCTGACCGGGCTGCCGGTCGGAGATGGCGAAGTGTCGGTGGCGAGGTTGCTGAAGCACCATCCGGTGGCCCTGCTGGTGCGAGACTCCTGAGACCCCCTTCGGTGATTGGTGGCAGCAGCGTGACGGAGTACCAGGTCTGGGCCCCGGAGGCGTCCCGGGTCGAGGTGGAGGTGGCCGGCTCGGCGCACCCGATGGCCCCGGTGCCGGACCGGGACGGCTGGTGGACCGCGGTCGGCCCGAGCGGCGACTACGGCTTCCGCCTCGACGGCGGCCCGCCGCTGCCCGACCCGCGCTCCCCGCACCAGCCGTTCGGCCCGGACGGGCTGAGCCGCCCGGTGGACCACGCCGCCTTCCACTGGTCCGACACCCCCTGGCAGGGCCGGCCGCTCCCCGGCGCCGTGGTGTACGAGCTGCACGTCGGCACCTTCACCCCGGGCGGCACCTTCGAGGCGGCCGCCACCCGGCTCGACCACCTGGTCGAACTCGGGGTGGACTTCGTGGAGTTGCTGCCGGTCTGCCCGTTCCCCGGCCGGCACGGCTGGGGCTACGACGGGGTCTCGCTCTGGGCCGTGCACGAGCCGTACGGCGGCCCCGAGGGCCTCAAGCGCTTCGTCGACGCCGCGCACCGCAAGGGCCTCGGGGTGATCCTGGACGTGGTGCACAACCACCTAGGCCCGTCCGGCAACTACCTGCCCGCGTTCGGCCCGTACTTCACCGACCGGCACCAGACCCCGTGGGGGTCGGCGGTCAACCTGGACGCCCCCGGCTCCGACGAGGTGCGGTCCTACCTGATCGGCAGCGCGCTCGGCTGGCTGCGCGACTACCGGATCGACGGGCTGCGGCTGGACGCCGTGCACACCCTGGCCGACGACCGGGCGGTGCACTTCCTGGAGGAACTCGCCACCGCCGTCGACCACCTGGCCGCCGCCACCGGGCGGCCGCTGTTCCTGATCGGCGAGTCCGACCTGAACGACCCGCGCACCACCAACCCGCGCCAGGCCGGCGGCCTCGGGCTGACCGCGCAGTGGAGCGACGACTTCCACCACGCCCTGCACGCCACCCTGACCGGCGAGTCCCAGGGCTACTACGCCGACTTCGCCCGGGAGCCGCTGGCCGGGCTGGCCAAGACCCTCACCCAGGGCTTCTTCCACGACGGCAGCTGGTCCTCGTTCCGGGGCCGCAGCCACGGCCGGCCGTTCCCCACCGACTTCGGCCACCGGCTGCTCGGCTACACCCAGACCCACGACCAGATCGGCAACCGCGCCACCGGCGACCGGCTCGCCGCCTCCCTCTCCCCCGGCCGGCTCGCCGCGGGGGCCGCCCTGATGCTCACCTCGCCGTTCACCCCGATGCTCTTCATGGGCGAGGAGTGGGGTGCCGGGACACCCTGGCAGTACTTCACCAGCCACCCGGACCCGGCCCTGGCCGAGGCCGTCCGGCAGGGCCGCCGCCGCGAGTTCACCGCCCACGGCTGGCCCGCCGACGCCATCCCCGACCCGCAGGCACCGGCCACCGTGCTCACCTCGACCCTGGACTGGACCGAGCCGGCCGCCGCACCGCACGCCGAACTGCTCGCCTGGTACCGCAGGTTGATCCAGCTGCGGCGCACCCACCCCGCCCTCACCGACCCCGACCTGGCCCGGATCCGGGTCGACTTCGACGAGTCGGCCCACTGGCTGGTGGTCCACCGCGGCCCCTTCCGCCTGGCGGTCAACCTCGGCCCGGCCGAGCAGCTCCTGCCGCTCACCTGCAGCGAACCCCTGGCCACCTTCGGCCGGGCCGACCCGACCGACGACGGCCTGCTGCTCGGCCCCGACTCCACCATCCTCTTCCGGAGTTGACCGGCAGCCGGAGAATGTCCGTCGCAAGGGGCACACTTGGCAGCTTGTGCCACCCAGGGGGAGAGCTGTCCGATGACGATTCGTATTGCCGGCCGACGCCGTAGTCCGGCCGCACTGGCCACCGCGTTCCCCGGCGCGGAAATCATCGATGTGACGTCCAAGGCCCAGGACCCCTGGGTGCGGCTGAGCCCGTTCTATCCGCACGACGGCCTGCCGGTACCGTACTTCGACGGCCTCACCAGCCAGTCGGTGGAGGGCGTCTGGCAGGCTCTCAAGGTCTTCGAGCACGCCGACATCGATCTCGGAAAGCTCGAGGTCACCACCATGAAGGGACTGAAGCGGACGGTACGCCGGTACGGCCCCGTCCAGGGCCACCGGGCCGGCCCGCAGAGTGCGCAGCTGCTGCCGTACGAGACCGCCAGACGCCGCATCTACCTGCCGACCTACCGCTGGATGCTGGAGCACCGGGCGGCAGACCTGGTCGAACGCCTCCGCGGCATCCCGGACGTGGTGCTCCTCGACTACACCACCAACGGCGACGTGGCCGATCCCCGCAGTCCGCTCTCCCACGCGGCGCTGATTCAGCTGCACCTCGAAGGCCGGTGGCCCGAGGAGAGCTGACCGGCCGACCCACGGTCGGGATCGGTCAAGTTCGGGCAATGTCCGATTTCCCCACCGCAGTCGCGGGCTACATTCGCCTGCGCATGCGTTCGACGGGGGAGGTTTCGCATGGCTATCGAGCTGCCCGACGAGGTGGTCACGTTCCTGTCCATCATCGGGATCAACTGGCCGACGGTGAACGAAGACAAGGTCCGCGAATTCGCCTCTCATATAAGGGAGTTCGCAGACAATGTGGAGGCCGCACACCGGGACTCCACCGCGACGATCCACAGTCTGGGCGAGGCGTACCAGGGGGCCTCGTACGAGGCTCTGCTGGCCAAGTGGGCCGCGCTGTCGGACAGTCACCTCAACGACCTGGTGCAGGCCTGCCAGGTGGTGGCGACCGCGCTGGACGTGGCGGCGGACGTGATCGTGGCGATGAAGGTCGAGACGATCGCCGAACTGGTGGCACTGGCCGCCGCGTTCATCGCGGACCAGGCGGCGGCGGTGGCGACCTTCGGGATCGCGGAGGCGGCGGTGATCCTGATCGAGGAGGCCGCGAAGCGGCTGATCAACTACCTCGAGCAGCAGCTGGAGCAGTACATCATCGGCCAGGTAATCGAGGCGGCGATCGAGCCGCTGATCGAGACCGTGGCGGGGGCCGTGAGCGGACTGGTCTTCGAGGCCGCCGCGAACGCCCTGGGGGTGGACAGCGGTACGGCGGGCGGCACCGGCTTCATGGTCAACCCGGACGCGCTGGAGGCGCACGCGCTCACCATGCACGACCACGCCGAGACCGTGGTCGGCCACGCGCAGGCGTTCCAGTCCAAGATCGCGGGGGTGAGCTTCGAATGAGCAACCAGATCGTCAAGGCCCTGGAGCACGGCGCCGAGAAGCTCGGCAAGACCCTGGCGGAGGACGCCGGCAAGGCGCTGAAGAACTTCTACCGCAAGGCCGGCGACAACCTGAAGAAGGTCGCCAAGAACACCCGCGACACGGACACCAAGCACGCCAAGGACCTGCAGAAGCTCCTGGGCGGCGACCACAAGTCCGTCCCGCACCCCCACTCCCCCGGCGGGCGCGGCCGCCCGGGCAACTCCCACCCCAAGGGCCGCGGCCGCGACCAGGTCAAGAGCCCGCGCACCGAGGGCCGCCCGCTGGACACCCGCAAGTGCCCCGGCGAACCGGTCGACATCGCCACCGGCCGGATGTTCATCGACCAGGTCGACGCCCTCCTCCCCGGCTCCCTGCCACTGGAGTTCACCCGGACCTACGAGTCTGGGCTGGTCACCGGCCGCTGGATGGGCACCAAGTGGCTCTGCACCTTCGACGAACGCCTGGAGCTGGACGAAGCGGGCGTCGTGCACATCCGCCCCGACCGGATCACCCAGGCGTATCCGCACCCCGAACCCGGCGACCCGGTGCACGCCTCGGCCGGCTCCCGCCACGAACTCGACCTGACCGACGGCCTCTTCACCGTCACCGACCGCTCCACCGGCCTGGTCAAGGAGTTCACCCCCACCCGCGACGGCGACGAGGCCCTGCTCACCGCCGTCCGCGACCGGCACGGCCGACGCTACGACCTCGCCTACGACGAGAACGGCGTCCCGCAGTCCATCACGCATTCCGGCGGCTACCGACTCATCGTCACCGTCGACGCCGACCGCATCACCGCCCTACGCCTCGCCAACGCCGGCGACAGCGGGGGCGACGCCCTGCTGATGCGCTACGGCTACACCGAAGGCCACCTCACCTCGGTCTACAACTCCTCCGGCAAGCCGATGCGCTTCACCAACGACGCCACCGGCCGCCTCACCTCCTGGACGGACCGCAACAACTCCCAGTACCTGTACACCTACGACGCCCACGACCGGGTCACCGACGAGGGCGGCGCCGACGGCACCCTCCGCTTCCACTTCAGCTACGGCGACCCCGACCCCGTAACCGGCCTCCGACTCCACACCGAGACCAACGCCCTCGGCCACACCACCAGCTACCACGTCAACGAACACGCCCAGATCACCACCGTTACCGACCCCCTGGGCCACGCCACCCACTACGAACGCGACGAGTACGACCGCCTCCTCAGCGAAACCGATCCCCTCGGCCGCACCACCAGCTATGAGTACGACGGCGCAGGCGACCTGACCACCATCACCCGGCCCGACGGCGAACAGGCCACGACGACCTACACCGACCGCCTCAGCCTTCCGACGCTCATCACCGAACCGGGTGGTGTCGTCTGGCAGCAGACCTACGACGAAGCCGGACGGCGCACCTCCGTCACCGGCCCCACCGGTGCGATCACGCGCTACGGCCACGACGACGCCGGCCACCTCAACAGCATCACCAACGCACTCGGCCACACCACCCGCATCAGCCACAACCCGGCCGGTCTCCCGATCGCGAGCACCGACCCGACCGGGGCCACCACCCGCTGCGAACGTGACGCCTTCGGCCGCATCACAGCTCTCACGGACCCCCTGGGCGCGGTCACCCGGCTCAGCTGGACGGTCGAGGGTCAGCTTGCCTCCCGGACCGCCCCGGACCTGACCACCGAGACCTGGGCGTACGACGGCGAGGGAAACCTCCTCACCCACACCGATCAGCTCGGGCAGGTCAGCAGCTTCGAGTACACCCACTTCGAGAGCATCGCCGCCCGCACCGCACCGGACGGCAGTCGACTGACCTTCGACTACGACACCAACATGCAGCTGGTGGCCGTCACCAACGCCCTCGGCCAGACCTGGAGCTACCGCTACGACCCGGCCGGCCGGTTGGCCGGCGAGAGCGACTTCAACGGACGCGCCATCAGCTACCGCCTGGACGCCGCCGACCAGTTGCTCTCCCGCACCGACCCCCTCGGAAACGAGCTGCTTTACACCTACGACCAGCTCGGCCGCCTTACCTCGAAGGATGCCGACGGGCTGATCACCGGCTATGCCTACAACCAGGCCGGCCACCTGGTCCGAGCCGGCGGTGCGGACACCGAACTGATCCGCACCGTCGACGCGCTGGGCAACCTGCTCACCGAGACGGTCGACGGCCGCACCCTCACCTGCACCTGGGACGTCCTGGGCCGCCGCACCGGCCGGACCACCCCCTCCGGGCACACCAGCCACTGGACCTACGACGAGGCGGACCGGCCGACGGCTCTCCGTACCCAGGTCGGCAGTCTCGACTTCGCCTACGACGCGGCCGGGCGCGAGAGCCGACGAACCGTCAGCGGCCACCTGACCCTGGCAAACACCTGGGACGCCCGCCACCGCCTCACCGGTCAGACCCTGCGCGGCCGACAGTCGGTGCTCCAGCAGCGCAGCTACACCTACCGCGCGGACGACCTCCTCACCGAGGTGGCCGACCTGACGGCCGGCCGGCGCAGTTTCGACCTGGACCAGGTCGGCCGGGTCACCGCCGTCCACGGCTCCGACTGGGCCGAGGCGTACGCCTACGATCCGGTCGGCAACCTCACCGCGGCGGACTGGCCGGCCACCGGGGCGACCCGGGCCGCTCTGGGCGCCCGCACCTACCACGGCACCCAGCTGGCCACCGCCGGGCGGATCCGCTACGAGCACGACGCGGCAGGCCGCATCACGGTCCGTCAGAAGACCAGGCTCTCCAAGAAGCCGGACACCTGGCGCTACACCTGGGACGTCGAGGGCCGACTGGCCGGTGTCACCACGCCCGACGGCTCCCACTGGCGCTACCGCTACGACCCGCTCGGCCGACGCACCGCCAAGCAGCGCCTGGCTGCCGGCGGCAGCAGCGCCGAGGAGCACACCTGCTTCACCTGGGACGGCCCCACCCTCGCCGAGCAGACCACTTCGGCCCCCTATCTCCCCGGTCAGCACACCCTCAGCTGGGACCACCACGGGCTTCACCCGCTGGCCCAGTCCGAGGCCATGACCGCGCCCCTGTCGGAGGCCACACCGCAGGAGCAGATCGACCGCCGCTTCTTCGCGATCGTCACCGATCTGGTCGGCGCTCCCGTCGAACTCGTGGACCCCGCCACCGACGCGATCGCCTGGCGGGCGACGCCCACCCTCTGGGGCAACACCAGTTGGCCCGCCGGAAGTACGACCTACACACCGCTCCGGTTCCCGGGTCAGTACTTCGACCCGGAGAGCCGGCTCAACTACAACGTCAACCGGTACTACGACCCGGAGACCGCCCGCTACACCAGCCCCGACCCGCTCGGCCTGGCTCCCGCCCCGAACCCCGACGCCTACGTCCACAACCCGCACACCTGGTCGGACCCGCTCGGGTTGTCCCCCCATGTCTCCCGGCAGAAGCAGGACCAGCACGTGCTGGGCTCCAAGGAGTACCAGAAGCGGCTCGCACTCGGGACGCCCACGTCAGCCTTCATGTCCCGCGCCGAGGCCGACGCCTATGCGCTGCACGCCTGGGCGCATGGCACACCCGTCCCCGGGCGCCCAGGAGTGAAAGACTTCCAGCACAACCTCCCGGTGGGCCGGGGGCCGAACGGCGGCTGGCAGACCAGGGTCCGCGTGCACGAGGACAGCAGCGGGAACATCCACGCCCATCCCGTCGGGCAAGAGCACTAGGGGACCGTCATCAGCAGAAAATCTCAGCGCCCTGCGGCCCCGGCCTGGCCCTGGCAGGCCGAGGCCGAGCTGATGCAGCGCATCACCACCGCCTACCAGGACCTCCGACACCCTCGGCGGTCGTTCGCCCGCACCATCGCACGCACCGGTCCGTACCGGGACCTGGTCGGCGAACTCGGCTCGCTGGCCGAACTGGTCGACGACACCGACATCGACTGCGATGTCTGCTTCAGCTACCTCCTGGAGGCGGCCGTCCCGGTGCTGGTACGCATCTCCATGGTGGGCCCGTACGCCGTCCTGGCGAGAGCCGGCCAGGACGGCAGGATCGAGCTCATCACCGGTGACCGGGACTGCCGGTCCGATCTCGAACGGTCCGCTCTCCACGTCCTGCTGAGGCACCAGGTGATGGTCCTGTCCGCAGACCAGTTGGAGCATCCCGTGGCGCTCGACCTTCCTGAGATCGACCGGCCGACGGTCCACCACGCGCTGTTCTCGCCGGAGGACGGCATCCGGCCCTGGTGACCCGCCGGTCTCGGAGCTACGGGTCACCACAGGTACGAGGCGATCCGCTCGCGCAGCCCGGCCGCGTCCAGGCCGTAGGCGGTCAGGTGCTCCGGGATCGAGCCGTACTGGCGGTGCTCCTCCTTCGGGACGCCGAGGCCGAGCACCCGGTGCGGGCGGTCGTCCAGGGCCTGGTTGGCCTCGGCGACCGAGGTGCCCGCCAGGTAGGGCTCGACCAGGACCACGCTCGCCGGGCCGTCGCCGACGGCGGCCCGGAGGCCGGCCCGGTCGAAGGGACGGACGGTGGTCGCGTACTGGACCGTCACGTCCAGGCCCTCGGTGGCCGCCAGCACGGCGTCCAGCATCGGGCCGACTGCCAGCACCACCCCCCGGGCGCCCTGGCGGACCGTCAGGAAGCGGCCCGGTACGACCGGCTGGGCGGTCGCGTTCTGGTGCGCCGACAGCCGGACGTACGCCTTCTCGTCGCCGTCCGCCACCGCGTGCCGGAGCAGCTGCTCGGCCTCGTCCGGGTGCCCCGGCACGTGCACCGTCCAGCCCGGCAGGGTGTCCAGCAGCGCGACGTCCCCGGGTGCCATGTGGGTCCGGCCGCCGGCCGGCCAGTCGTACGAGCCGGCCGCGCTGACCAGCACCGCGCCGACGCCCTGGTGGCCGAGGTCCAACTTGATCTGCTCGAAGGGGCGTTCCACCAGGAAGCTGGCGAAGGTGTGGGCGATCGGCCGCAGGCCGGCCAGCGCCAGGCCGCCGGCCACACCGATCAGCAGCTGCTCCCGGATGCCGACGTTGACCACCCGGTCGGGGTGCTCGCGCCGGGCCGCCCTGAAGGCGTCGGCGCCGATGTCGGCCAGCACGACGGCCAGCCTCGGGTCCTGGTCCAGCAGTTCGGTGGTGACGGTGCCGAAGCGCTCGCGCATGGTGTCCATGATGTGTTGACTCCCGACTCGGTTCAGTACTTGGACTCGACCTGGGCGACCACGACGTGCGGCCGGCCCTCGTGCGGCGTGCTGAACGCCCGGTACAGCGCCTCGTGGTCCCGGCCGTCCACCGTGACGGCCGACCAGCCCGCGCCCTCGAACCGGGCCGCGATGCCGCCCTGCCAACCCAGGCTGGCCGAGGAGTTGTCGATCACGACGGTGTGCAGCCGGTCCAGCCCGTAGGCCCCGGCGAAGGCGACCGCCTCGTGGTTGCTGCCCTCGTCGAACTCGGCGTCCCCGATCAGCACCCAGACCGCCGGGTCGGTCAGACCCTGGGCGCGCAGCCCGAGCGCGGTGCCGACCGCCAGCGGCAGACCGTGGCCGAGCGATCCCGAGCCGATTTCGGCGCCGGGCACCAGCAGCCGGTCCGGGTGGTGGCCGAGCGGCGAGTCGTAGGCGCCGAAGCTCGGCAGCACCGCCGGGTCGAGGAAGCCCTTGGCGGCCAGCACGGCGTAGTAGGCCATCGGGCCGTGGCCCTTGGAGAGCAGGAAGCGGTCCCGGTCGGTGGCCGTGACGGTCTCCGGGCCGACCCGGAGCACCCGGTCGTAGAGCACCCAGAGCGCGTCCAGGGTGGAGGTGGCCGCTGGGCCGTGCTTCTCGTCGCCGGTCATCAGGGCCATCAGATGGGCCAGGTCGTCGAAGGCGCCCGGCTGCGGGGTGATCGCTGCGGTGGTCATGGCAGAGATCGTGCAACTTGAAGCCGACTTCAAGTCAAGCCCGGTATCGTTCCGGCCGTGACTCTCTCCCGGCACGACCTGCTCACCATCGGCCAGCTCGCCGAGCGCAGCGGGATGGCCACCTCCGCGCTGCGCTACTACGAGAAGCTCGGGCTGCTGCACGCCGAGCGGACGGCCGGCGGCCAGCGCCGGTACTCCCGCGCCACGCTGCGCCGGGTGGCGTTCATCCGGGCCGCCCAGCGGGTCGGGCTCTCCCTCGACGAGGCCGGGACCGCACTCGACCGGCTGCCCGGTGACCGGGCGCCGAGCAGCCAGGAGTGGAGCGCGGTGGCCGAGTCCTGGCAGTCCAGGATCGACCAGCAGATCGCCGAGTTGGAGCAGCTCAAGCGCAAGCTCACCGGCTGCATCGGCTGCGGCTGCCTGTCCCTCGCCCGCTGCGCGCTGTACAACGCGGACGACCGCGCCGGGGCCGCCGGGCCGGGGGCCCGCTACCTGCTCACCCGCGATCCGGCCGACGGTCCCGAGCCGCACACCACGGAGCTCTGATCCAACTATGCTGCCCTCGACACAAACTCGGCACCCGGCCGACTCGAACAGCCACGGGGGAGAACAGACATGACCGAGCATCAGGACGTCTCGCTGGACTGGATGTCCGGTGACCAGGCCGAACTCCGCCCGCCCACCGACCTGCGCCCGGAAGTACCGCACCCGGCCCGGATGTACGACTACTACCTGGGCGGCAAGGACAACTTCCCGGCCGACCGGGAGGCCGCCGAGAAGGTGCTCTCGCTCAGCCCGCTGGTCCGGATCAGCGCACTCGCCAACCGCGCCTTCCTGCAGCGCGCCGTCCGCACCCTGGCCGCCGAGTACGGCATCCGGCAGTTCCTGGACATCGGCACCGGCATCCCGACCGCGGGCAACACCCACGAGGTCGCCCAGCAGGTGCACCCCGATGCCAAGGTCGCCTACCTGGACAACGACCCGATCGTGCTGGTGCACAGCCGCGCGCTGCTGGCCGGCGCCGGGGTCGGCAACGCCACCGTGGTCCAGGCCGACCTGCGCGACCCCGCGGCCATCCTGGACAACCCCGAGGTCCGCAAGGTGATCGACCTGGGCGAGCCGGTCGCCCTGCTGCTCTTCGCGGTGCTGCACTTCATCGACGACGCCGACGACCCGTGGGCGATCGTCCGCACCCTGGTCGACGCGCTCCCCTCCGGCAGCTTCCTGGCCATCTCGCACGGCACCGGCGACTTCTCCACCCCCGAGGCCGCCGCCAAGGGCCCCGCCATCTACCGGAGCGCCACCGCCCAGCTCAGCATGCGCCCCAAGGCCGAGGTGCTGCGCTTCTTCGACGGCCTCGACCTCCTCGAACCCGGCGTGGTCACCGCCCCGACCTGGCACCCGGACCAGGCCCCCGCCGACACCGACGCCACCACCGGCATCTGGGCCGGCGTCGCCCGCAAGGCCTGAGACTCGGCGTATCCCTGACAGTCACCCCCCCGGCGGCGTAAGGTGCTCGGCACCGGACGCGCTGGGGGGTGCAATGGAACTGGGGCTCTCCGTAACGAAGTTGGCCCGACGCCGACTGCTGGTGCTGTGCCTGGTGCTGGTCGTGCTGGGCAGCCCGTGGATCCAGGATCAGCTGTGGACCTCCTGGGACACCCCGGAGAACCGGGCGCTGGACTGGCTGGAGGGCCGGCTGTTCGCGCTCGGCTGGTGGGTCCACGGCGACCACCCGGACATGGTCTGGGCCTGGAGCCAACTGGCCGGTGGCGTCACCTTCCTGGCCGTGCTGCTGCTCCTGGTGCCCCGGTGCGTACCGCTGCGCCAGGGCCGGCCCGCCCTGCTGGTCGGCTGCCTCGGCGCCGCCGGGCTCGCGGGCCTGGTCTCGGCCCTGCCGGTCTGGGTCGTCCTCTGGCTGGGTGACCGGCTGCACGGCTACGACCGTCCCGACCAGGCCTTCGTGGACCAGCTGACCCTCGGCATGACGGTCGGCCTGCTCACCGGTCTGGTCCTCACCCTCGTCCTGCTCTCCCTGGCGACCCGGCCGGAGAGCGGCGCCCCGACCGTCCGGCAAGCCACCAGCAAGCGTGAACGGAGCACCGGTATGGCCGAGTACCAGCGACCGAACTCCCCGCTGCTGGGCAGCACGCCGGGCGACGCGACCAGGTACGTCAGCGCGGCGACCTACACCCACGACGAACTGGCCGACTCGATCGTCGAGTACGTGGTCCACGACGAGTTCGGCGCCGTCGCCACCTCGCCCGGGTTCGACCTGGTCCCGGTCGCCCGGCACAGCATCGCCGCGCAGGGCCTGCGCCGGAAGCGCGACCTGGCGCTCACGATGGTGTTCGGCGCGATCCTGCTGACCGCACCACTCTGGCTGCTGTTCGCCTGGGGGGCGCTGCGGGCGATGACCGGGTCCTCGCCCGACACCGCCACCCGCTGGACGGCCCGTGGCCGCAAGCTGGTCACCACCCGGTACGCGATGGGCCGGCTGCTGGCCGTCGGCCTCGCGGCCTTCGCGATCGGCCTCACCCTCGCCCTGCTGCTCGGCTCGGCCGACCCGGACGGCCTGCCGAGCTGGCTGCTCGGCAGCTATCTGCTGGGCGTCCCGGCCCTGTTGGTCAGCGTCGGCGGGGTACTGACGGCGTACCTGGTGACCCTGCGTCACGTCCTGGACGTGGACGCCCGGCTGCGCGGTCAGTTCCGTCGCGAGGTGTTCCGCCCCGACCTTCCGGTCTCCCCCTCCGGCACCCGGGAGACCCAGCTCCGACTGGCCGCCGTGGCCAAGGCCCAGCGCGGGAATCTCACCGTCTACAGCGGCTACGACCCGTTCAAGGGCTACTCGGACCGGCACGGCAGCTGGTCGCTCTCGGTGCCGCTGCTGCCTCCTCCGCCGAAGTCGGGCCAACCGCTGGTCAAGCTGCGGGAGTTCGACACCTGGGAGCTGATCGAAGCGGTCCGACGCCGACTCCAGGAGACCTCGGCCCGGCACGCCACCGACAAGCCGGGACCGGACGAGAGCGACCTCACCACCCTTCGGCTCCAGGACCGGATCTTCGCCAACGGCGCCACCCTGGCCGGGATCGACGAACTGCTCCCGCCCCCCGCCCGGAACTCGCCGGCCTTCGCCCTGCCGGAGGAGCGGGTCCGGGAGATCGCGCTCAACCCGACCGGCACCGTACGCCACTACCTGGCCGCCCATCTGCCGCTCTGGGGCGACGACGTGGTGCCCAACCAGTTCCTGCACATGTCCACCGACGGCCGGACGGTGCACATCCAGTTCGAGCAGCGGATCATCGGCCCGGTGCACGCCTGGTACCACGAGATCGACCTGCTGCCCGCCGCCCTGACCCCGAACCGGCTGCGCATCCTGCGGCTGGCCAGTGTCGGCGGCACCGCCCGGGCCCTGTTCGGCGCACCGAAGGCGGCCGTCCGGCAGGTGACCGCGGCCCGGCGGCGGCAACGGCGGCGGCGGCACGAGCTGCTGACGATCGACGAGAGCCCGGGCTTCGACTTCGGGGCCGTGGTCAGCGTGCGGGAGACGGCCGACAGCCGGCAGTACCAGAACTACTTCCAGGAGATCGACGCCAGGCGGGCCTTCGCCACCCTCCAGCGGCACGCCGCTGCGGCGATCGTGGAGTTCCTGGACGAGCACGGGGTGGACACCCACGAGCTGCGGCAGCAGCAACAGACCATCCTGAACCACGGGGTGATCCAGCAGGGCGGCATCAGCATGGTCGGCAACCAGGCGGTCGGCCAGCACGCGACCGCCCAGCAGGGACCCCAGGCCCCCGGCAAGGGCAACTAGCGGAGGAGCAGGCGATGTCGAACGAACCGGTCACCAACCACGGCGTGCAGCAGTTCGGCGGCCACAGCCAGGTCGGCAACCAGGCGGTCGGGCAGCACGCCCGCGCGGTCGGCGGCCCGGTCGGCTTCCAGAACCTGGCCGTCGACCACCGGGCACTGGCGGTCGAACTCCTCGCCACCGTCGAGCGGTTGCTCGCCGAGCACCGGGCCGCACTCCCGGACGGCGACACCCCGGGGGTCGAAGTGCGGCGCCTGCGCGAGGAGTTGGCCGAGCAGAGCCCCGAACCCGGGGTGCTCCGCCGAGGGCTGGACCGGCTGACCGCGATCGCCGCCCCGATCGCCCCGCTGGCCGTCGCGGTGGCCGAACTGACCGGCGCGGTCCGGGGCGTGCTCGGCGGATAGTCAGCCCTTTCGCAGGGCGTCCCACAACTCCTGCACCCGGGGCACAAGTTCGGCCAGCGTTCCACTGTTGTCGATCACCAGGTCGGCGATCGCCAGCCGGGTCTCCCGGTCGGCCTGGGCGGCCATCCGGGCCCGGGCCTCGGCCTCGGTCATGCCGCGCAACCGGACCAGCCGGTCGATCCGGGCCTCGTCGCCGGCGTCCACCACGACCACCTGGTCGTACAGCGGCGCCAGCCCGTTCTCGGCCAGCAGCGGGACGTCGTGCACCACCACGTCCCGCTCCCCGGCCGCGGCCTCCAGCTCGGCGGAGCGGGCCCGGACCAGCGGGTGCACGATCGCGTTCAGCGCCGCCAGCCGCTCGGGGTCGGCGAACACCAGCGCACCGAGCGCGGGCCGGTCCAGCGAACCGTCCGCCCGCAGCACCGTGGGGCCGAACTCGGCCACCACCGCGCGCAGTCCGTCCGTCCCCGGCGCGACCACCTCACGGGCGATCAGGTCGGAGTCCACGATCAGCGCGCCCAGCGCGGCCAGTTGCCTGGACACCTCGCTCTTGCCCGCGCCGATCCCGCCCGTCAGTCCGATCCTCAGCATGACGTCAGGCTACCGCCCCGTCGAGATCGAGCCGCTCGCCGGGCGCGGGCCGCTCGACCACCAGCCCGGCGCCCGCACCGATCATCCGCCCGTGCCCGGCCTGCCCGAGCTCGCTGAGCACCGCCTCGTGCACGGCCAGCGCCCGCCGGGGCGCGACCTCGCGGACATAGTCGATCAGCTCGCCGACCTTCGTCCAGGGGCCGCCCAGCGGCAGCAGCAGCGTCTCCACCGGCTGCGGCGGCACGGTCAGCGCGTCGCCCGGGTGGAACAGTCGGCCGTCCAGCAGGAAGCCGACGTTCCGCACCAGCGGGATGTCCGGGTGGATGACGGCGTGCCACTCGCCGTGCACGCTGACGTCGAGGCCGTTGACCTCGAAGGCGTCACCCTCCCCCACCGCCCGGACCCGGCCGCCGAGGCCGGCCAGCTGCCCGGCCACCGCCACGTTGGCCCAGATCCGCAGCCCGGGATCGGCCTCGGCCGCCGCGCGCAGCCGGTCCTCCACGAAGTGGTCGAAGTGCTCATGGGTGATCAGCACCGCGTCGGCGCCCCGCAGGGCCTCCTCCTCGGTGAACGCTCCGGGGTCGATGACCACGGTGGCCCGGTCGGTCTCGACGCGTACGCAGGCGTGTCCGAACTTGGTGAGTCGCATGCTCAAAACACTACAGCAGAACTGTACAGTTCTGCTGTAGAGAACCCGGATAGACTCGCCCCATGGAGAATCTCGACCCCTTGGAACTCGCCGCCGAGCTGCGCGTCACCATCGGCACCCTGGTCCGCCGGCTGCGGGTCGGCGACGAGCTGCCGCAGAACCAGGCCGCCGTCCTCGGCTGGTTGGTCCGCGAAGGCCCACACACCACCGCCGAGCTGGCGGAGCGTCAGCGGGTCCGCCACCAGTCGATGGCCCGCACCGTCGCGCTGCTCACCGAGGCCGGTCTGGTCGAACCGCAGCGGCACGCCACCGACGGCCGCAAGGTGCTGCACGCCGCCACCACCGAGGGCACCGCCGCCCTGCACGCCCAGCGCAGCCGCCGCGAGGGCGACCTGGCGGCGGCCATCGCGGACCGGCTCACCCCGGCCGAACAGCACCGGCTGCGGGACGGCATCGCGCTGCTCGGCAGGCTCGGCTGATCGGCCGTACGGATGACCCGGCCATGCCCTCCGGGCTCCGGGCGCGTTGAGCAGGTCGCTCCGTACCGCCCCGAAGGGATGCCCGTCATGAAGCTCACCAAGACCAGGCTCGCCGTCCTGCTGATCACCGCCGCCGGCGGTCTGCTGCTGGCCGGCGCCGGCCCGGCCGCCGCCTGCGACGCGCTCGGCGGGCTGTCCGCGCTCAGCGGCGACTTCGGCAACAGCTGCCTCAGCCGCTGACCGCGACCGGCTCCCGCTCGGCCGGTTCCGGTTCCGGTTCCGCAGCGTCCCGCTGCACCGGCAGCACCGCGGTCGGGACCGGCGGCAGCGCGACATGCTCGGTCAGCCCGATCCGCCGGTGCAACCGCCGCAGCGGGGCGGGCGCCCACCAGTTGAACTCGCCGAACAGCGTCATGGTGGCCGGCACCAGCAGACAGCGCACCAGGGTCGCGTCCACCGCGACGGCCACCGCCAGGGCGACGCCCATCTCCTTGACCATCAGCATCTGCCCGGCCGCGAAACCGGCGAAGACGATCACCATCAGCAGCCCGGCCGAGGTGATGATCCGTCCGCTCCGCTGCAGTCCGAGCTCCACCGCGCGGGCACAGCTGTACCCCTCGTCCCGGAGCTCCTTGATCCGGGCCAGCAGGAAGACCTCGTAGTCCATCGAGAGCCCGAACGCGAACGCGAAGACCAGCACGGGTATGAAGGTCTCCAGACCGCCGGTCGGGGTGAAGCCCAACAGACCGCTGAAGTACCCGTGCTGGAACACCAGGGTGAGCGCGCCCAGCGAGGCGCCCAGCGAGAGCACGTTCATCAGCAGCGCCTTGAGCGGCATCACCACCGAACCGGTCATCAGGAACAGCAGCACCAGCGTGCCGATCGCGACCAGCCCCAGCGCCCACGGGCCCCGGGTGGCGATCTCGTGCTGGAAGTCGACCACCGAGGCGGCGTCGCCCGTCACGTGCGTGGTCAGCCCGCCCCGGTGGTCGCGGAGTTCCCCGACCACGGCCTTGGCCCCGGCGCCCTGCGGGTCGCCCGTCACCAGCACCTCGACCGTGGTGAGCCCCGGCGAGACGGGCGTGACCGCCCGGATGCCGGTGACGCCGGGCAGCTTGGCGACCACCTGGTCGGCGTACTGCTGCGTGGCGGCCCGGCCGTCCTCGACCACCACGGTGACCGGGGCGGGGGCGAGTCGGGGGAAGCGCTGGTCGATTGCCTCGGCCACCTGGCGCCCCGCCGAGGAGGCGGGCAGCACCCCGGCGCCGGAGCTGCGCCAGTCCGAGCCGAGGAAGGGAGCGCCCGCCGCCATCAGCAGCGCGACGCAGATCAGCACCACCGGCACCGCGCGACGCTGCACCCGGCGGGCCGTCCGGGCGAAGAACCCGTCGTCCGAGACCGGTCCGCCGGGCGTTCTGACCCGGTGTCCGACGAAGCCGAGCAGCGCGGGGATCAGGGTGAGCGCCGCCGCGACCGCGATCACCACCACGCTCACACCGGCCACCGCGACAGCCCGGAAGACCGGGCTGGTGAAGACGAAGAGACCGGACAGCGCGACGGTGACGGTCAGTCCGGAGAAGGCGACCGTCCGGCCTGCCGTGGCGGCGGTCCGCTCGACGGCGGCCGCGATCGCGGAGCCGTGGCCGCGCTCCTCGCGGAACCGGTTGACCATCAGCAGCGCGTAGTCGATCGAGAGTCCAAGGCCGAGCACGGTGGCGATCGGCAGCACGCTGGTGTCGATGTCCATCAGCCGGCTGAAGCCGAACATCGCCAGCAGCGCCCCGCCGACCGAGGCGACCGCCCCGATCACCGGCAGGCTGGCGGCCGCGAAGCCGCCGAAGACCAGCACCATCACCAGCAGGGTCAGCGGCAGCGTGACGATCTCGCCGAACCGGGTGTCCCGCTCGGTCTGGTCCTTGACCTCCTGCTGGGTCACCAGGTCGCCGCCCACCGTGACGTGGCTGCCGGGGGCGTCGATCGCGGCCAGTTCGGCCGTCACGGCCTTCAGTTGGGCGTCGGTGCTGCCGTCGGCCATCCGCACCGAGACCAGTCCGGCCCTGCCGTCGGTCGAGGTGAGCGCACCGTCGGTGCCGTACGGGTCGGAGACCGAGGTCACCCCGGGCAGTCCGCCGATGTCGGCGGTGGCGGCCGTCACAGCGGCCCGGACCGCCGGATCGTCCACCCGGGCGCCGTCCACCACCGCGGTCACGGTGCCCCGGGCCGGGTCGGCGGCGGCCACCGCGGCCGTACCGGCGGCCGACTCCGAGCCGCCCGCCGCCGTGGTCGACACACTGCTGTCGAACACCCGCCCGCCGATCAGCACCCCCAGCAGCAGCACCACGACCCACAGGCCGAGCACCCAGCGCCGGTGGCGGTGGCAGAACCGGCCGAGAGCCGCGAGCCGCCCGCCGACCTGAGGTCCGACGGGCTGGGAAGTGGGCGGTGCCGCAGTGAGGATGGTGCGCATAAGTGCGTAGCCTTTCGGGCAGTTCCCCTCAAAGCTAGGCGTAAACCCACCAATGCCCTATACCCGTAACCGGAGTTCCATCTCACACGAACGAACCCCCCGTCCCGGGAACCGGGACGGGGGGTTCGTCAGTGACCAACCCTCAGTGAAGAGGGATGAGATCAGCTCTGGCCACCGGCCAGCTTCTCGCGCAGCGCGGCGAGCGCCTCGTCCGAAGCGAGAGCGCCGGAGCCCTCGTCGCTGCTGGACGAGTAGGAGCCACCGGCGGCGGCGACAACGGCCTCGCCACTCTCGGCAGCGGCCTCGGCGTCGGCCTCACGGCTCTTGATGACCTGGGCCTGGTGCTGCTCGAAGCGGGTCTGCGCCTCGGCGTACTGGGCCTCCCACGCCTCACGCTGCTTCTCGAAGCCCTCGAGCCAGTCGTTGGTCTCGGGGTCGAAGCCCTCGGGGTAGATGTAGTTACCCGCGTCGTCGTACGAGGCAGCCATGCCGTACAGGGTCGGGTCGAACTCGACCGTGGCCGGGTCGGCACCGAGCGACTCGTTGGCCTGCTTCAGCGAGAGGCTGATGCGGCGGCGCTCGAGGTCGATGTCGATGACCTTGACGAAGATCTCGTCGCCGACCTGGACGACCTGCTCCGGGATCTCCACGTGGCGCTCGGCCAGCTCGGAGATGTGGACCAGGCCCTCGATGCCCTCGTCGACGCGCACGAACGCACCGAACGGAACGAGCTTGGTGACCTTACCGGGGACGACCTGACCGATCTGGTGCGTCCGGGCGAACTGCTGCCACGGGTCCTCCTGGGTCGCCTTCAGCGACAGGGAGACGCGCTCGCGGTCCATGTCAACGTCGAGAACCTCGACGGTGACCTCCTGGCCGACCTCGACAACCTCGGACGGGTGGTCGATGTGCTTCCAGGACAGCTCGGAGACGTGCACGAGGCCGTCGACGCCACCCAGGTCCACGAAGGCACCGAAGTTGACGATCGAGGAGACGACGCCGGAGCGCACCTGGCCCTTCTGCAGGGTGGTGAGGAAGGTCTGGCGGACCTCGCTCTGGGTCTGCTCCAGCCAGGCACGGCGGGACAGGACCACGTTGTTGCGGTTCTTGTCCAGCTCGATGATCTTGGCCTCGAGCTCCTTGCCCACGTAGGGCTGGAGGTCGCGGACGCGGCGCATCTCGACGAGCGAGGCCGGCAGGAAGCCACGGAGGCCGATGTCGAGGATGAGACCACCCTTGACGACCTCGATGACGGTACCGGTGACGATCCCGTCCTCTTCCTTGATCTTCTCGATCGTGCCCCAGGCGCGCTCGTACTGAGCCCGCTTCTTGGACAGGATCAGACGACCCTCCTTGTCCTCCTTCTGGAGAACCAGGGCCTCGATCTCGTCGCCGACCTTGACGACCTCGTGCGGGTCGACGTCGTGCTTGATCGAGAGCTCACGGGAGGGGATGACACCCTCGGTCTTGTAACCGATGTCGAGGAGAACCTCGTCACGGTCGACCTTCACGATGATGCCCTCGACGATGTCGCCATCGTTGAAGTACTTGATGGTCTCGTCGATCGCCGCGAGGAACGCTTCCGCGTCGCCGATGTCGTTGATCGCGACCTGCGGGGTGGTGCTGACAGAGGTGTCGGTGGGGCTCGTCATTAGGAAAAGGGCTCCGGTACGGACAAGAAGTCGTAGGTAATGCCACGCGGAGGGCCCGTATCGCTCCCACCGAAAGCCGGACAGCCAAGAACACGGCCCACCATTCGTCCAACCGAAGGTGTCCGTCTTGCGACCGTGGGGTCTTCGACAGATGCGAGCGCGACCTGCTCCGTCCGAGGCGCGCAGGCCCGCAGCGCAACTTGTAGCATACGGGGCCAGCCCGGCACGGTCAACGCCGAACAGGGCGAGACGGTGGAGGCCGGGATGGATCAGGCCATATCCTCCGATTGCGCATCTCACGACGGCAGCCGCAGGGGCCTCTCCCCGGATGCCACGGTCACGACCCGGTACCTTGCGGCTCCGGATTCGCGACAGCAGCGCTTCCGCAGTCCATACCCTACGCGACGGGCTCTATGACCTTGGCCACCACCCCCGCCTTCGACCCGGACGATCTTGCTCCCGCCGACCTGCCCGAGGAGGACGAGGACGACGCGCTCCGCCGGGACGCCGAGGCCGGCGAGTCCAGCCGGGCCAGCCGCCTCTGGTGGGACCGGAACGCCGACGAGTACCAGGACGAGCACGGCGCGTTCCTCGGCGACGACCGCTTCACCTGGTGCCCCGAGGGCGTGGACGAGGCCGAGGTCAGGCTCCTCGGGCCCGCCGACGCGCTGAAGGGCGCCCGGGTGCTGGAGATCGGCTCCGGCGCCGCCCAGTGCTCGCGCTGGCTGGCCGCCCAGGGCGCCCGCCCGGTCGCGCTGGACATCTCCTACCGCCAGCTCCAGCACTCCCGCCGGATCGACCTCGGCCGGGGCGCCGAGCCGATCGCGGTGGTGCAGGCCGACGGCTCGGTGCTGCCGTTCGCGGACGGCTCCTTCGACCTGGCCTGCTCGGCGTACGGGGCGGTGCCGTTCAGCGCGGACACCGCCGAACTGATGCGCGAGGTGCACCGGGTGCTGCGACCCGGGGGCCGCTGGGTCTTCTCGGTCACCCACCCGATCCGCTGGGCCTTCCCGGACGAGCCGGGCGAGGAGGGGCTGACCGCGAGCTCCTCGTACTTCGACCGCACCCCGTACGTCGAGCAGGACGCCGAGGGGCGGGCCACCTACGTCGAGCACCACCGGACCCTCGGGGACCGGGTGCGCGAGCTGGTCGGGGCCGGCTTCCGGCTGCTGGACCTGGTCGAGCCGGAGTGGCCGGAGGAGCTGGAACAGACCTGGGGCGGCTGGAGCCCGCTGCGCGGCGAGCTGTTCCCCGGGACCGCGATCTTCGTGGCCGAACGGGGCTGACCGATGCGCTCCGTCGGGCTCGAACTGCCGGTCCGCACCGCTGTCCCCGCCCTCCAGCGGGCACTGGCGGACTCGGGCGTCGCCGTGCTCGCGGCGCCGCCCGGGACGGGCAAGACCACCCTGGTGCCGCTCGCCCTGGCCGGGCTGGTGGACGCCCTGCCGGGCCCGGCCCGGCGGGTGCTGGTGGCCGAGCCCCGGCGGCTCGCGGTGCGGGCCGCCGCGCGGCGGATGGCCTGGCTGCTCGGCACGGCGGTCGGCGAGCAGGTCGGACTGACGGTGCGGGGCGAACGGCGGGCCGGCCCGGACACCGTGGTCGAGGTGGTCACCACCGGCGTCCTGCTGCAACGTCTGCAGCGGGACCAGGAGTTGACCGGGGTGGACGTGGTGGTGCTGGACGAGTGCCACGAACGCCACCTGGACGCCGACACCGCGCTGGCCTTCCTGCTGGACGTCCGGGCCACCCTGCGCCCCGACCTGGGGATCGTCTGCGCCTCGGCCACCTCGGACACCGCCGCCTGGGCCGAACTGCTGGGCGGCGCCCCGGTGGTGGAGGCGCACGGGACCGCCCACCCGGTCGAGGTGGTCTGGGCCCCGCCGCCGCGCGGGGTGAAGCCGCCGCAGGGCACCAGGACCGACCCGCTGCTGCTTGAGCACGTGGCCGGGACGGTGCGGCGCGCCTTGGCAGAGCGGGCCGGGGACGTGCTCTGCTTCCTGCCCGGGGTCGGCGAGATCGCCCGGGTGGCCGGGCAGTTGGGCACCTCGGTGGAGGTGCTGCAGCTGCACGGGCAGGCCCCGCAGGCGGTGCAGGACGCCGCTCTCTCGCCCGGCACCGGGCGGCGGGTGATCCTGGCCACCTCGGTCGCCGAGTCCTCGCTGACCGTGCCGGGCGTCCGGGTGGTGGTGGACTCCGGGCTGGCCCGCGAGCCGCGCACCGACCACGCCCGCGGACTGGCCGGGCTGGTCACCGTACGGGCCTCGCTGGCCGCCGGGCGGCAGCGGGCCGGCCGGGCCGGGCGGGAGGCGCCCGGGGTGGTCTACCGGTGCTGGGCCGAGGCGGAGGACGCCCTCGCCGCCCCGTTCCCCACCCCGGAGATCGCCCAGGCCGAGCTGACCTCCTTCGCACTCCAGGCCGCCTGCTGGGGCGACCCGGACGCCACCGGGCTCGCGCTGCCTGACCGGCCGCCGGGCGGGGCGATGGCCGCCGCCCGACGGGTGCTGGCCGGCCTCGGCGCGGTGGACCAGGACGGCCGGGCCACCCCGCGCGGCCGGCGGATCGTCCGGAGCGGGCTGCACCCCCGGCTGGCGCGCGCCCTGCTGGACGGCGCACGGCTGGTCGGCGCGCGCCGGGCGGCCGAGGTGGTCGCCCTGCTCTCCGAGGAACCGCCCCGGGCCTTCGGCGACGACCTCGCGGAGGTCTGGCGCCGGGTCAGATCGTCCTCGGACGACCCGTACGCGCGCCGTTGGAAGGACGAGACCCGCCGACTGCGGCGACAGGTCGACGAGCCCGACACCGGCCTGCCGGACGCCCGGGCGGCCGGTCTGGTGGTCGCCCTGGCCTACCCGGAGCGGGTGGCCCGGGCGCGCAGCACGGACGGCCCTTACCTGATGGCCTCCGGGACCGCCGCCGAGCTGGGCAGCGGCTCCCGGCAGGCCGGGACGGAGTGGATCGCGGTGGCCGTCGCGGACCGCCCCGCCGGTTCGCCGTCGGCACGGGTCCGGCTGGCGGTCGCGCTGGACGAGGCCACCGCCCGGCAGGCCGGGGCGGCCCTGCTGACGGAGCGCGAGGAGGTCGAGTGGTCGGTCCGGCAGAGCGAACTGACGGCCCGTCGGGTCTCCTCGCTGGGCGCGATCGAACTGGCGGCGGTGCCGCTGGCCAAGCCCGACCGCGCACTGGTCCGGGCCGCCCTGCTGGACGGGCTGGCCCGGGAGGGCGTCGGCACCCTGCTCCGCTGGACGCCGGACGCGGTCTCGCTGCGGGCCCGACTCGCCTTCCTGCACCGGGAGCTGGGCGGGAACTGGCCGGACGTCGGCGACGACGCCCTGGCCGGCGGCGACTGGCTGGAGCCGGAGCTGTCCCGGGCCGGGCGCCGGGCCGACCTCGAACGGATCGACCTGGTCGGGGCGTTGCAGCGGCTGCTGCCGTGGGCGACCGGCGAGGCCGGCCGGCTGGCGGAGCTGGCGCCGGAGCGGATCGCCGTGCCGACCGGCTCGAAGATCCGGGTCGACTACTCCGGGGACCGGCCGGTGCTCGCGGTGAAGCTGCAGGAGCTGTTCGGCTGGCAGGCCGCACCGGCCCTGGCGGGCGGCCGGGTACCGCTGACGGTCCATCTGCTCTCCCCCGCCGGCCGCCCGGCCGCCGTCACCGGCGACCTGGCGACCTTCTGGCGCGAGGGCTACAAGGCCGTCCGGGCCGACCTCCGCGGCCGCTATCCCCGCCACCCCTGGCCCGAGGACCCCACCACCGCCGAAGCGACACGCCGGGCCAACCCGCGCCGCTAGGCAGCCAGGGGCTCTTGGCTGCACTTTCGGCAGGCGCTCAGCCGTCCACGGTCCAGGGGCTCGGGGCTGCGCTCCAGGCAGGCGCTCAGCCGTCGACTACCCAGGGGCTCGGGGCTCTGACTCTCCCGAAGCACCTGCCTAAAAGTCGGCGTCGCCCACGCGGCGGAGCCGCACATCAGCAGTTCCCCGAGCCCGTGACTCTTCCCAAGCGCCTGCCAAAAGCTGAGCCCCGAGCCCCTGCCGGCCGCAGGCTAGTGGGCGGCTTCCTCCCAGTTGAGGCCGATGCCGACCGAGACGTCGAGCGGGGCGCGCAGCGGGTAGGCGTCGGCCATCTGCTGCCGCACCAGCGCCTCAACCCGCTCCCGCTCCCCCGGCGCGAGTTCGAGCACGATTTCGTCGTGCACCTGGAGCAGCATCCGGGTCCTGAGCCCCGCCGCCACCAGCGCCTTGTCGACGTTCAGCATCGCGATCTTGACGATGTCCGCGGCGGAGCCCTGGATCGGCGCGTTGAGCGCCATCCGCTCCGCCATCTCCCGCCGCTGGCGGTTGTCGCTGGTGAGGTCCGGCAGGTAGCGCCGGCGCCCGAGCAGGGTCTCGGTGTAACCGACCGCGCGGGCCTCCTCGACCACCCGGTGCAGGTAGTCGCGGACCCCGCCGAAGCGCTCGAAGTAGGTGTCCATCAGGCCCTGTGCCTCGCCGGGCTTGATGCCGAGCTGCTGCGAGAGCCCGTACGCGGACAGACCGTAGGCCAGCCCGTACGACATCGCCTTGATCTTGCGCCGCATCTCCGCGTCGACCGCCTCCGGCTCGACCTCGAAGACCTGGGAGGCGACCGTGGTGTGCAGGTCCTCGCCGGACTCGAAGGCTTCGATCAGGGCCGCGTCCTCGGAGAGGTGGGCCATGATCCGGAGTTCGATCTGCGAGTAGTCGGCGGTGAGCAGCGCCTCGTAGCCCTCGCCGACCACGAAGGCGCGGCGGATCTGCCGGCCCTCCTCGGTGCGGACCGGGATGTTCTGCAGGTTCGGGTCCTGGGAGGACAGCCTGCCGGTGGCGGCCACCATCTGGTTGAAGGTGGTGTGGATCCGGCCCTTCGGCGAGACGGTCTTGAGCAGGCCCTCGACCGTGGTGCGCAGCTTGGCCTGGTCGCGGTGGCGGAGCAGGATGACCGGCAGCTCGTTGGTGGTCTGGCCGGCCAGCCAGGTCAGCGCGTCGGCGTCCGTGGTGTAGCCGGTCTTGATCTTCTTGGTCTTGGGCAGGGCCAGCTCGCCGAACAGGATCTCCTGGAGCTGCTTGGGCGAGCCGAGGTTGAACTCGTGCCCGGCGGCGGCGTGCGCCTCCCCGACCACCCGCTGGATCTCGGCGGCGAACTGCGACTCGATGGTGGTGAGCCACTCGCCGTCGGCGGCGATGCCGGTGCGCTCCATCCGGGCCAGCAGCTCGGCGATCGGCAGCTCCATCCCGTGCAGCAGCTCGGTCGCGCCGACCTGGGCGAGCCGGGTCTCGAAGAAGGCGGCCAGGTCGAGGACGGCCCGGGCCTGTGCCATCAGGGCCTGGGCGCCGGCCGTCGGGTCGTGCTCGGGGGCGTCGAAGGAGAGCTGGCCGCTCTCGGCCACCTCGGCGGGGGCGAGCGAGCGGGACAGGTACTCCTCGGCCAGCACGTCCAGGGTGAAGGTGCGGCGGCCGGGCTTGTCCAGGTAGGCGGCCAGCGCGGTGTCGGCGACGATGCCGCGGATCGTCCAACTGCGCTCGGCGAAGGCCCGGATGACCTGCTTGGCGATGTGCAGCGCCTTGGGCCGGTCGGCGTCGGCGAGCCAGTCGGCGAAGGCGCGCTCGTCCTGCTCGGCGAGCTGGGTCGGGTCGAACCAGGCGGCCGTCTCGCCGGCGGCCAGCGCGATCTCGCCGACCTCGCCGGTGCCCAGCGACCACTGGTGGACGGCGGCGACCGCGATCAGGCCGGTCGGCCGGTCGGCCAGCCAGCCGGCCAGCGCGCCGGGCTCGGTGAGCAGGGTGCCCTCGACCGCGATGCCGGGGGCGGCGGCGACCTCCTCGGCCAGCTCGGCGCCGGCCGGGTCGACGCCGTAGACCCGCTCGCGGAAGTTGGGATTGCGGAACTCCAGCGACTCCAGCAGCTGGCCGACCGCCTCGCGATCGAACGGGATGCGAGCCAACTCGGGCACGCCCAGCGGGAGTTCGACGGTGCGGACCAGCTCGGTGAGCACCCGGTTGCGCTTGACCGAGTCGAGGTGCTCGCGCAGCTTCTCGCCGATCTTGCCCTTGACCTCGTCGGCCCGGGAGACCAGCTCGTCGAAGGAACCGAACTGGTTGACCCACTTGGCGGCGGTCTTCTCGCCGACCCCGGGGATGCCGGGGAGGTTGTCCGACGGGTCACCGCGCAGCGCCGCCAGGTCGGGGTACTGACTGGGCGTCACACCGTACTTCTCGGCCACCTTCTCCGGGGTGTAGCGGGTGAGCTCGGAGACGCCCTTGGTCGGGTAGAGCACCGTGACGTGCTCGGTGACCAGCTGGAGCGCGTCCCGGTCGCCGGTGACGATCAGCACCTCGAAGCCCTCGGCCGCGGCGGCGGTGGCCAGCGTGGCGATGATGTCGTCGGCCTCGAAGCCCTCGACCGACATCCGGGCGATGTGCATCGCGTCGAGCAGCTCGTGGATCAGACCGATCTGGCTCTTGAACTCGTCCGGTGTCTTGGCCCGGTTGGCCTTGTAGTCCGGGAACTCCTCGGAGCGGAAGGTCTTCCGGGAGAGGTCGAACGCGACCGCGAGGTGGGTGGGTTGCTCGTCCCGCACGGTGTTGGCGAGCATCGAGGCGAAGCCGTAGATCGCGTTGGTGGTCTGGCCGGTGACGGTGGAGAAGTTCTCCGCGGGCAGCGCGAACCAGGCCCGGTAGGCCATCGAATGCCCGTCGAGCAGCATCAGCCGGGGCCGGCCGCCCGAACCGGTGCCACCCGGCGCGCTCTTGTCTGCACTCTGCGTAGCCACGTCAACGTCCGTTCCTGCCGATTTGCTCTGCCGAGAACCGATCCTATGGCCCGCCGCCGACAACCTCTTGCCGCCGCGAGCGACGGTCGTACGATCACGGGAGCACGAGCAGAGACCCTCGACCGGCAGGAGCACCATGACCGACGCGGCCCCGATCCTGAACGTCCCGCAGGACGTCCTCGATCACTTCGCCAAGCTGGGCGTCGACCCCACCACCTTCTCCGGCGGCCACCTCGGCGACCGGCTCGGCATCAAGGTGGTGGAGGCCAGTGCGGACCGGGTGGTCGGCACCATGCCGGTGGAGGGGAACCAGCAGCCGTACGGGCTGCTGCACGGCGGGGCCTCGGCCGCGCTGGCGGAGACGCTGGGCTCGATCGGCGCGATGCTGCACGCCGGCCCCGGCCGGTACGCGGTGGGCGTGGACCTGAACGCGACCCACCACCGCTCCGCCACCTCCGGATTGGTGACCGGGGTGGCCACCGCGGTCTTCAAGGGCCGGACCGCCGCCACCTTCGAGATCGCCATCACCGACGACACCGGCAAGCGGATCACCAGCTGCCGGCTGACCTGCATGCTGCGCGACCTCTGACCGACGCCCCGAGCCCTGCCCGCCCTCTTGTTTGACCGCACCCGCCACTGGGCAGGCCCTGGTCCAGACAAGGGGGCGGCGGCATGTCCGGGGGTGGACGGCGGAGCGAGGGGCCGGGCGACAGCCTGGGCCCGATCGAGGCCGGTTCGGGGACGGCACCACCGGCCGCGCCCGCGCCGCCCCGCCCACGGCTGAGGCACCGTCAACTGTACGTGGCCGCAGCCCTCGTGCTGACGGTGACCGCGGTCATCACCCTCCGCTCCGGGCCCGCCCCGTCCTCGACCGGCGACCCTCCGCCGCCGTACCCTTCGCAGGTGACCGCCTTCAACTACTCCGGGCCCGCCCGGGACGCGGTGCCGGGCGGGCACGACTTCGCGCTCCGGGTGAGCTTCTCGGTGAGCGGCACGCAGCCGGTCGACCTGCTGGAACTCCGCCAGGGGTACCCGGGGCTGACCGTCGCGGCGCGGCGCGGCCTGCCGTACAGCGTGATGCCTGGTCAGAGCGCTCCGCTGGACGTGGAGTACACCGTGGTGGACTGTGCGGCCGCGCCACCCGACGCGGGGCTGCCTTATCTCGATGTAACGCTGCGTAATGCCCGCGCAATCCAGACGCTCAGCGAGATACTGGGCGACCTTTACGCCGCCGACCTGTCCCGGAACCTGCACATCGCCTGCCCGGAGTCCGATATCCGGACATCGGTACCCAAGGACACCGCCCCGGACGGAAGCGTCCGATAATCGGAGAGATCCGCGACCACCTGCCGATTCCGGTGGTTTCACCACTCCGTGACCGTGGACCCCCTCCAGCACATGGTGTCCGGTCACGAGTGACTGTTCAGTATGTGAGATTACGTCGGCATGCCTCATAACAAGAGAATCACAGCATGCCCGCACCCCTGCCCGAGGCGCCAAACACGTTCTAGAGTCACGGCCAGTCACCGCGCCAACGGATCGGGCCTGGCCCGAGCGCGCGACCCGGCACCCCGCCTACTCCGGCCTGGTGTTTTCCTCAGAAAGGGACCCCTCGTGCGTAATCGTTCACTGCTTGTCGTGAGCATCGCAGTCGTCGGCGCGCTCTCCCTCTCCGCCTGCGGCTCGCGCGGTGAGAAGAAGGCCGAAGACGGTGCGGCCGGTACCAGCACCACCGTGACCATCGGCGTCGACGCCCCGCTCACCGGTGACCTCTCGGCCCTCGGCCTCGGCATCAAGAACTCGGTGGACCTGGCCGTCAAGCAGGCCAACGCCAAGAACGAGGTCCCGGGCGTCAAGTTCGAGATCAAGGCCCTGGACGACACCGGCAAGCCGGGCCCCGGCCAGCAGAACGCCACCAACCTGGTCGCCGACAAGAGCATCATCGGCGTGGTCGGCCCGCTCAACTCCAGCGTCGCCCAGTCGATGCAGCAGATCTTCAACGACGCCAACCTGGCGCTGATCTCCCCCGCCAACACCGGTGTCGCGCTGAGCCAGGGCGAGGGCTGGGCCGCCGGCAAGAAGGCCCGCCCGTTCAAGTCCTACTTCCGCACCTCCACCACCGACGCCGTGCAGGGCCCGTTCGCGGCCCAGTACCTGGTGAACGAGGCGAAGAAGAAGAAGGTCTTCCTGATCGACGACCAGAAGACCTACGGCGCCGGTCTCGCCGGTACCTTCAAGGGCGAGTTCACCAAGCTCGGCGGCACCGTCGTCGGCGAGGAGCACGTCAACCCGGACGACCGCGACTTCAACGCGATCGTCACCAAGGTCAAGTCCTCCGGCGCCGAGGCGATCTACTACGGCGGCGAGTACCCGGCCGCGGGTCCGCTCTCGCTCCAGCTCAAGGAGGGTGGCGTCAACATCCCGCTGATGGGCGGCGACGGCATCCAGAGCGGTGACTTCATCAAGCTCAACCCGAAGAGCCAGGGCGACCTGGCCACCGCGGTCGGCCTCCCGGTCGAGCAGCTGCCCTCCGCCGCGAAGTTCATCGCGGACTACAAGGCCGCCGCCTACAAGGACGCCTACGAGACCTACGGCGGCTACTCCTACGACAGCGCCTGGGCCCTCATCCAGGGTGTCAAGGCCGTCGTCGCCGCCAACAACGGCAAGCTCCCCGCGGACGCCCGGGCGAAGGTCGTCGCGGCCGTCCAGGCCACCTCGTTCGAGGGTGTGACCGGCAAGGTCTCGTTCGACGAGTACGGCGACACCACCAACAAGCAGCTCACCGTCTACGCCGTCAAGGACGCCAAGTGGGCCGTGGAGAAGTCCGGCACCTTCAGCGGCTGAATCTGACCGGCCGGGCAACCGGCCGAGCAGCCGTCAACTCCTGAACCACCCGCGCGGGGGCGCCACGAGCGCCCCCGCGCACCCACATCCACCCCACACGCGTACCACGCGCGCACTACGGAGGCCGAGCGGTGCACGAACTACCGCAGCAGCTGGCCAACGGCCTGATCCTGGGAGCCCTCTACGGGCTCGTCGCGATCGGCTACACGATGGTCTACGGCATCGTCCAGCTCATCAACTTCGCCCACGGCGAGATCTTCATGGTCGGCGGCTTCGGAGCCCTCACCGCCTTCCTCGCCCTGCCCGGTGGCACCAGCCTGTGGATCGCCATCCCCCTCATGCTGCTGGCCGGCATCCTGGTCTCCACCCTGGTCGCCGTCGGCGCCGAGCGGTTCGCCTACCGGCCGCTGCGGGGAGCCCCCCGGCTCGCCCCGCTGATCACCGCCATCGGCCTCTCGATCGTCCTGCAGCAGCTGGTCTTCTCCTTCTACCCGGACGCCAAGAAGGCCCGGGTCTTCCCGAAGATCCCCGGTGACCCCTTCGAACTGGGCAGCGTCACCATCCAGCGCAGCGACATATTCCTGCTCGTCGCGGCCCCGCTCTGCATGCTCCTCCTCGGCTGGTTCGTCGCCAAGACCCGCTCCGGCCGGGCCATGCAGGCCACCAGCCAGGACCCGGACACCGCCAAGCTGATGGGCATCGACACCGACCGCATCATCGTGATGGCCTTCGCCATCGGTGCCGCGTTCGCCGCCGTCGCCGCCGTCGCCTACGGCCTGCGCACCGGCCAGGTCGACTCCCGGATGGGCATCCTGCTCGGCCTCAAGGCGTTCACCGCCGCCGTCCTCGGCGGCATCGGCAACATCTACGGCGCGATGCTCGGCGGCCTCGCCCTCGGCCTCACCGAAGGGCTCGCCACCGCCTACATCCAGCACGTCCCCGGCATGGACCTCTTCGGCGGCGCCGCCTGGAAGGACGTCTGGGCCTTCGTACTCCTCATCGTCGTACTGCTCGTCCGGCCACAAGGCCTGCTCGGCGAGCGCGTCGCGGACAGGGCGTGACCACCATGAGCACCGAGACCACCCCGGTCATCCCCCTCCCGCTCGGCGCCGCCCGGGCCATCACCGCCGGCGGCGCGCTGGCCACCGCGGCCTCGGCCTTCCTGGCCTGGACCTGGACCGCCGACTTCCCCGGCGACCTCACCGTCACCGGCTACCCGGGCGGCCTCCAGTGGCTCACCCTCACGGCCGGCCTGCTGACGCTGGTGCTCGCCCTCGCCTCCTACGGCATCCCCGGCCTGCGCTGGACCAGCCCGAGCGGCAGCGACAACGGTCTGCTGTACGCCGCCCTCGGCGGCGCCGCGATCACCTGGTTCACCCTGATCGCGATCGCCGTCGACCTCAACGGCCTGGCCAACCTCGAGGCCGGCGGCTGGGTCGCCGGCGTCGCCTCCCTGATCGCCCTGGTCGGCGCGCTCGGCCTGCCGGTCGACCGCCACCCCAAGGGCACCAGCTGGGGCCTGCGGCTCGCCAAGTCCGACCGGCCGCTGCCGAAGCCCCGTCAGCTGCCCTCCACGGTCGAGGTCCTGCTCATCGTCGTGGCCTTCGCGCTCGGCCTGTTCGCGATCACCTTCGGCATCGACACCGAGTACGGCGAGCTGTTCGCCGGGTACCTGATCCTGGCCGGGTTCGTCATCGCCGCCCTCACCAAGTCGGGGCTGCTGCCCCGGCTGCGGGCCCTGACGATCAAGCACCGCCCGGTCGCCACCGGTGCCGCCTTCGCGGCCGCCGCCGGCTTCCCGTTCACCCAGACCAGCGACCAGTACACCTCGGTCGCGGCGAACATCCTGATCTTCGCCACCGTCGCCCTGGGCCTGAACATCGTGGTCGGCCTGGCCGGTCTGCTCGACCTCGGGTACGTCGCCTTCCTCGGCGTCGGCGCGTACGCCGCCGCCCTGGTCTCCGGCTCCCCCGCGTCCCCGATCCACGTCCAGTTCCCGTTCTGGGCGGCCATGCTGACCGGCGCGGCGGCCTCGATGATCTTCGGCGTACTGATCGGCGCCCCCACCCTGCGGCTGCGCGGCGACTACCTCGCCATCGTCACCCTGGGCTTCGGCGAGATCTTCCGGATCACCATGAACAACCTCAACGGGACCACCGGGCCGAAGATCACCAACGGCTCCAACGGCATCCCGCGGATCCCGGACCTGGAGATCCTCGGCTTCAACCTCGGCCAGAAGCACACCATCGCCGGCGTCGAACTCGGCCGCTTCTCCAACTACTACCTGCTGATGCTGATCGTCACCGCGTTCGTCGTCCTGGTCTTCGCCCGGGTCGGCGACTCCCGGATCGGCCGCGCCTGGGTCGCCATCCGCGAGGACGAGACCGCAGCCGAGGCGATGGGCATCAACGGCTTCCGCCTCAAGCTGCTCGCGTTCGCGCTCGGCGCCTGCCTGGCCGGCCTGGCCGGTACGGTCCAGGCCCACGTCAGCTACACCGTCACTCCCGACCAGTACACCTTCGCCGAGGCGCTGCCGCCGAACTCGGCCTTCCTGCTGGCCGCCGTCATCCTTGGCGGCATGGGCACCATCAGCGGGCCGCTGGTCGGCGCGACGCTGCTCTTCCTGGTCCCGAAGAAGCTCGAATTCCTCTCCAACTACCAGCTGTTGGCGTTCGGCATCACGCTGATCATCCTGATGCGGGTCCGCCCCGAGGGCATGATCGCCAACCGGCGCGCCCAGTTGGAATACCACGAGGCGGACATCCCCGCCCAGGCCTCGCCGCCCAGCGAGCCCGCACTCACCAAGACGGGGGCGTGAACACCCAGATGACCACCTCCACCGCCCCGGCCACCACCGTCGGTGCCGCCCTGCTGGACGTCCGGGGCGTCACCATGCGGTTCGGCGGACTCACCGCCGTCAACGACGTCTCACTGACCGTCAACGCCGGGGAGATCGTCGGCCTGATCGGTCCCAACGGGGCCGGCAAGACCACCTTCTTCAACTGCCTGACCGGGCTGTACGTCCCGACCGAGGGCAGCGTCAGCTACCGGGGCACGGTGCTGCCGCCCAAGCCGCACCTGGTCACCCAGGCCGGCATCGCCCGGACCTTCCAGAACATCCGGCTGTTCGGCAACATGACCGTGCTGGAGAACGTCCTGGTCGGCCGGCACACCCGGACCAAGGAGGGCCTGTTCTCGGCCATCCTGCGCGGCCCCGGCTTCCACCGGGCCGAGGCGGCCAGCCGCCAGCGGGCCATGGAACTCCTGGAGTTCACCGGTCTGGCGAGCAAGGCCGAGCACCTGGCCCGGAACCTCCCGTACGGCGAGCAGCGCAAGCTGGAGATCGCCCGGGCGCTCGCCAGCGACCCCGGTCTGCTGCTGCTGGACGAGCCGACCGCCGGGATGAACCCCCAGGAGACCAACGCCGCCGAGCAGTTGGTGTTCGCCATCCGCGACCTGGGCATCGCGATCCTGGTGATCGAGCACGACATGAAGTTCATCTTCAACCTGTGCGACCGGACGGCCGTCCTGGTCCAGGGCCAGAAGATCGTCGAGGGCGACAAGGAGACCGTCCAGAACGACGAGCGGGTCATCACGGCGTACCTCGGTGCGCCGCTGGAGACCGCGACCAGCACCGACGAGCAGGCGGAGGACGCCACATGACCGCGCTGCTTGAGGTCGAGGACCTCCGCGTCGCCTACGGCAAGATCGAGGCCGTCAAGGGCATCAGCTTCACCGTCAACCAGGGTGAGGTGACCACCCTGATCGGCACCAACGGGGCGGGCAAGACCACCACCCTGCGCACCCTCTCCGGTCTGCTCAAGCCGACCGGCGGCAAGGTGACCTTCGACGGCAGGCCGCTCGGCACGGTGCCCGCCCACAAGATCGTCTCGCTCGGCCTGGCGCACTCCCCCGAGGGCCGGCACATCTTCCCCCGGATGACGATCGAGGAGAACCTCCTCCTCGGCGCCTTCCTCCGGAAGGACGCCGCCGGCATCACCGAGGACGTCGAGCGGGCCTACACGCTCTTCCCGATCCTCGGCGAGCGTCGGAAGCAGGCGGCCGGCACCCTCTCCGGCGGCGAGCAGCAGATGCTCGCGATGGGACGGGCCCTGATGTCCCGTCCGAAGCTGCTGATGCTGGACGAGCCCTCGATGGGCCTCTCCCCGCTGATGATGCAGAAGATCATGGCGACCATCGTCGAGCTCAAGGCGTCCGGCACCACCATCCTGCTGGTCGAGCAGAACGCCCAGGCGGCGCTCTCGCTCTCCGACCAGGGCTACGTGATGGAGACCGGCCGGATCGTGCTCACCGGCACCGGCCGCGACCTGCTCGGCAACGACTCGGTCCGCAAGGCCTACCTCGGCGAGGACTGACCCACCGTCAACGCGAAGGGCCCGGCCGCCTCGGCCGGGCCCTTCGTGCCGCCCGCTCAGCCCTCGGTGGGCTCGGCGGGCTCGGCCTTCTTCTTGTCCTGGGCGACGCCCTCCTCGATCACGGCCTCCGCGACGGCGGCCATGGTCATCCGACGGTCCATCGAGGTCTTCTGGATCCAGCGGAAGGCCGCGGGCTCGGTCAGCCCGAACTTGGTCTGCAGCACGCTCTTCGCGCGGTCGACCAGCTTGCGGGTCTCCAGGCGCTGGGTGAGGTCGGCGATCTCCTCCTCCAGCGTGCGCATCTCGGTGTAGCGCGAGACGGCCATCTCGATCGCCGGCACCAGGTCGCTCTTGCTGAACGGCTTCACGATGTACGCCATCGCGCCGGCGTCCCGGGCCCGGTCGACCAGCTCGCGCTGGGAGAACGCGGTCAGCATCAGGACGGGGGCGAGGTGCGCCTCGTGGATCCGCTCGGCGGCCGACAGCCCGTCCAGGACCGGCATCTTCACGTCCAGGATCGCCAGGTCGGGCCTGAGCTCCTCGACCAGCTTCACCGCCGTCTCGCCGTCACCGGCCTCGCCGACGACGATGTAGCCCTCCTCCTCGAGCATCTCCTTGAGGTCGAGACGGATCAGGGTCTCGTCCTCGGCGATGACAATTCGGGTGATCTGGGGCAAGTCGGTGTCAAGCGGCTGGGCCTGCTCGTCGGCGGTGCTCACGGGGCTCCTCGTTCCGGCGGGGTGCTGCATGCACGAGCCTACCCAGACACGGTATGTTTGGTCGCACAGGGTCGGGGCTCGCCTTCGATTCTGCGGGCGCCCCGGTAGCCCAGCGGTAGAGGCAATGGTCTCAAACACCATCCAGCGTGGGTTCGAATCCCACCCGGGGTACTTTCCTTCCTTTCCAAGGTCGCAGACCTTTTCTCGATCTTCGCCCTTCCGGGTGGCCCGACGGTTGTCCCACGCCGTCCCACCCCGAACCGGCCGCGCCGAACCCCGCGCGCACCGAACCCGCACGCACCGACGGTGCGGCCCCCGCCGGGCACCGCACCGTCAGCCGTCGTGCCGTCAGTTGTCGAGTTCACCCACGTGGTGGACCCGGACCAGGTTGGTGGAGCCGGCCAGGCCGGGCGGGGAGCCGGCCGTGATGACCACGATGTCACCCTTCTGGCACCGGCCGAGGGAGAGCAGCTGGGCGTCCACCTGGGCGACCATCTCGTCGGTGGTGGGGGCGAACGGGCCAAGGAAGGTCTCGGCGCCCCAGGTGACCGACAGCTGGCTGCGGACGGCGGGCTCGTAGGTGAAGGCGAGCACCGGGATCGGCGAGCGGTAGCGGGACAGCCGGCGGGCGGTGTCGCCGGACTGGGTGAAGGCGATCAGGTACTTGGCGTTCAGGAAGTCGCCGATCTCGGCCGCCGCCCGGGCCACCGCGCCGCCCTGGGTGCGGGGCTTGTTCCGCTCGGTGAGCGGGGGCAGGCCGGCCGCGAGGGTGTCCTCCTCGACCGCGGTGATGATCCGGGACATCGTCTTGACCGTCTCGACCGGGTACTTGCCGACCGAGGTCTCGCCGGAGAGCATCACCGCGTCGGTGCCGTCCAGCACCGCGTTGGCGACGTCGGACGCCTCGGCCCTGGTCGGGCGGGAGGCGTTGATCATCGAGTCCAGCATCTGGGTGGCGACGATCACCGGCTTGGCGTTCCGCTTGGCCAGCTTGATGGCCCGCTTCTGCACCAACGGCACCTGCTCCAGCGGCATCTCGACGCCCAGGTCACCACGGGCGACCATGATGCCGTCGAAGGCGTCGACGATGGACTCCAGGTTGTCGACCGCCTGCGGCTTCTCGATCTTGGCGATGACCGGGACCGTCCGGCCCTCCTCGGCCATGATCCGGTGCACGTCCTCGATGTCCTTGCCGCTCCGGACGAAGGAGAGTGCGATGACGTCCGCACCGGTCCGCAGGGCCCAGCGCAGATCGGCGACGTCCTTGTCGCTGAGCGCGGGCACCGAGACGGCGACGCCGGGCAGGTTGAGCCCCTTGTGGTCGGAGATCAGACCGCCCTCGATGACGATGCAGTGCACCCGGGGGCCGTCGACGTGGGTGACCTCCAGGCAGACCCGGCCGTCGTCGACCAGGATGCGTTCGCCCCGGGACACGTCGTTGGCCAGGCCGCGGTAGGTGGTGCCGCAGATGTCCCGGTCTCCGACCACCCCGTCCTCCACCGAGATGGTGAACTCGTCGCCGCGTTCAAGGAGTACGGGCCCCTCGGCGAAGGTGTCGAGTCGGATCTTCGGGCCTTGTAGGTCGACCAGGACGCCGACACTGCGGCCGGTCTCGTCCGAGGCCTTGCGGACCCGGCGGTAGCGCTCCTCGTGTTCGAGCTGGGAGCCGTGGCTGAGATTGAAGCGGGCGACGTCCATGCCGGCCTCGACCAGTGCCTTGATCTGGTCGTACGAGTCGGCGGCGGGCCCGAGGGTACAGACGATTTTTGCTCGGCGCATGGCACCGAGCCTAGGCATTACCGGGACGTAACTTCGACGTTCCGGCCGACTTCACCATGGCGGTTGTTGAACGATTGGGTGAACGAAGTGACACGCCGTGACTTCACTTGGGTGCGGCCGGGGTTGGGAACTTCGATGCGGTTCCGTGAAGGGCTGTTCACCCCTGATTCACCCCTGCTTCGCACCCCGCTCCCGGCCGGGCGGGACCCTCAAGGTCCTGAACTGCCGCTCACGGGGGAAGGGTTGGCGATGAGAAGAGTCATCAGCGTGCTGGTGGCCGTGGTACTGCTGTGCGGGGTGGGCTATGTGGTCGTCCGGAACCTCGACGACCCGGCCGAGCCGAAGCAGGTCCGGGTACTGATCGGATCGGAGAAGGCCGGGTTCTTCAACGACCCGGAGGTCATCGCCGAGTTCAGGGCCAACGGGCTCGACGTCCGGCAGCAGACCATCGGCTCCTGGTCGATGGTCACCGCCGACCTCAAGGACGTCGACCTGGCCTTCCCGGCCAGCCGGGGACCGGCCGAGAAGATCGCGGCCGACCACGGCATCAGCACCGAACTGGTCCGGCCGTTCTACTCGCCGCTGGTGGTGATCGCGCACCGCAAGGTGGCGGAGGTGCTGGCGGCGAAGGGCCTGGCCGAACAGACCGGCGACAACCCGTGGAAGCTGCGGATGGGCGAGTACCTGGCGGCCTTCAAGCGGGGCGCCAAGTGGTCGGAGTTCCAGGGCGCGGCCGGCAACGCCGAGTTGACCGGGGAGATGTACCTGACCACCACCGATCCGCGCACCTCCTCCTCGGGGGCGCTGTTCCTGGCCGCCGCCTCCTACCTGGAGAACCACGAGCAGGTGGTGGCGGACGACGCGGGGGTGAACGCGGTCGGGGCGCTGCTGAAGCGGCTGACGGAGAAGCAGGGCGAGCAGAAGACCAGCAGCGACGGGCCGTTCAGCGACTTCCGGTCCGGGGTCGGCAACGCGCTGGTGCTGGTGTACGAGTCCCAGGTGGCCGCCCTGACGGCGCACGGGACTTCGACGGATGACCTGGTGGTGCTCTATCCGGACACCACCGTTTCGAGTGACCACACCGCCGTCGGGTTGACCCCGGACGGGCGCAGGGTGGCCGACCTGCTGAAGGACAGTCCGAAGCTCCGGGCGCTGGAGGCCAGGCACGGTTTCCGTCCGACGGCCGACCAGGCCGCGTTCGGCAAGGCGCTGGCGGGCCACCCGGGACCGACCTTCGCCCAGGAGCTCGCCGCCGCCGGGGTCAAGCAGGCCCCGGTGGCGACCTTCCCGGTGCTGGCCAAGCTGGTCGAGACGGCGAAGGGCAAGTGAGATGAGAACTGCTGTGTTCCGACGGATGCTCCCGGCCGTGCTGACCCTGGCCCTGGCCGTGACGGCCTGCACCAGCGAGGCGACCCCGCCGCCCGGCCCGAACCCGTCCAAGGACGGCGTGCTGCGGGTGCTGGCGGGCAGTGAACTCCAGGACATGGCCCCGGTGCTGGCCGAGGCGAAGAAGGCCACCGGGGTCAGTGTGGAGTTCACCTGGACCGGTTCGCTGGACGGTGCCGACACCGTCGCGTCCGGGCAGGCGGACGGCAAGTACGACGCGGTCTGGTTCCCGTCCAACCGCTACCTCCGGCTGGACCCGGCGGCCAAGGGCAAGCTGCTCTCCGAGACGCCGGTGATGACCACCCCGGTCGCGGTCGGCATCCGCTCGGGCATGCTCAGCGAGCTGGGCTGGGGCGACGGCTCCCAGGTGACCTGGGGTCAGCTCGGGGACGCGGCGGTGGCCGGGAAGCTCTCCTACGGGATGGCCGACCCGTCCCGGTCCAACTCCGGCTTCTCCGCCCTGGTGGCGCTGGCCTCGGCGTTCTCCGGGGCGGGCGCGGCCCTCACCGACGCCGACGTCACCAAGGCGGCCCCCTCGCTCCAGCGGTTCTTCACCGGCCAGCGGCTCACCTCGGGGTCCTCCGGCTGGCTGGCCGAGGCCTATCGGAAGCCCGGCCAGAACAAGGTCGGGGCGCTGGTGAACTACGAGTCGGTGCTGCTCTCGATGAACCGGACGCTGCCCGAGGCCGACAGGCTGACCGTGGTCCGGCCGACGGACGGGGTGATCTCGGCGGACTACCCGCTCTCGCTGCTGGCCTCGGCCGGGCAGCCCGCCCAGGACGCCTTCCAGCGGCTGGCCCGGTACCTGACCACGGCCGACGCCCAGCAGCGGATCTCGGCGGCGACCCTGCGCCGCCCGGTGACCCCGAACGTCGCCCCGGCCGCCGGGGTGCCGACCGACCTGCGCCGCGAGCTGCCGTTCCCGGGCACCCGGGCGGTGGCCGACGGGCTGCTGTCGGCCTACCAGAACGACCTGCGCCGGCCGTCCAGGACGGTGTACGTGTTGGACACCTCGGGGTCGATGAAGGGCCCCCGGCTGGAGGCGCTGAAGACCGCGATGTCGCGGCTGACCGGTCTGCAGGACCCGCGCGGGGTGCGGCGGTTCCGGGAGCGCGAGGAGGTGACCCTGGTGGAGTTCGCCTCGAAGGTGAAGTCGGAGCGGACGTACACCGTGCCGGACGGCGCACCGGCCGCCGAGCTGGCCCGGATCGAGTCGGACGTCCGGGCGATGCAGGCGAACGAGGGCACGGCGGTCTACAGCTCGCTGCGCGAGGCGTACGAGCTGCTCACCCGGCAGCAGGCGGCGGCCGGTGACGACCGGTTCACCTCGATCGTGCTGATGACCGACGGGGAGAGCAACGAGGGGATGAAGGAGGACGAGTTCCGCAGCTGGTTCGGGACGTTGACCGAGCGTCAGCGCGCGGTGCCGGTCTTCCCGATCCAGTTCGGCGAGGCGGCCAAGGCCCAGTTGCAGGGCATCGCCGAGCTGACCGGCGGCAAGCTGTTCGACGGTACGGGCTCCCTGGACGGGGCGTTCGAGGAGATCCGTGGCTATCAGTAGGGTGCTGAGGTACCTGGAGTCGCGGCGCAACCTGGTCGGGTGCGCCGCGGGTGCCGGCGGCGTGGGGCTGTCCCTGGCCGGGCTGACCGGCGGCTGGGGGCCGGCCGTGATCGTGGCGATGTACCTGGCGGGGGCGATCGTCGTGCCGCCGTCCCCGTCCGCCTCCCCGCCGCCGGCCGCCCTCGGCCCGGGCGTCGAACTGACCGGGCTGGCCGAGCGGGTGGCCGCGATCGGGCTCCCCAGCTCGGTGGGCGCGGAGCAGTTGCTGGTGGCCCTCGGGGCGGCCGATCCGGGCCGGGTGGAGCGGATCGTGCGCTGGGAGCTGCCGGTGGCGCTGGACGGCTACGTCCGGGCCCGCTGCTGGGAGGCCCTGGCGCCGGGCGGGGTGGACCCGACGGCGGCGCTCAAGGCGGAGCTGGACCGGATGTCGGGGCTGCTCTGACCCGGCCGGGTCAGTCGGCCTCGGCCAGCCGGGCGGCGATCTCGGCCCGCCGGCGGATGCCCAACTTGCGGAAGCTGTTGGTCAGATGGGTCTCCACGGTCCGCAGGGCCAGGTGCAGCAGCTCGGCGATCTCGGGGTTGGAGTGGCCCTCGGTGGCCAGCCGGCAGACCCGCTGCTCGCTGTCGGTGAGGGCCTGGGCGCCGGTGTGCGCCTGTTTGACCGGGCGGGCGCCGGACTCCAGCAGCAGTCCGGTGCCGACCGTCACCAGCCGCCGGGCGCCGATCCGTTCGGCCAGCGTGACCGCCTCCCGCAGGGTGTCCCGGGCGGCGGCCCGGCGGCCGCCGCAGAGCAGCAGCCGGCCGAGGCCGAGCAGTGCGGGGATCAGTTCGACCTCCAGGCCGTCCCCGCGCAGCAGCGCGACCGCCTCGCGGGCCGTGGTCAGGCCCTGCCGGCCACCGGTGCTGGCGCCGAGCACCCGCAGCGCCCGGCCGACCACCCGGGGAGTGCCCCAGACCTGGGCCAACCTGAGCTCCTCCGCCGCGAGTTCGGCGGCCGCACCGGGCTGGCCGAGCAGCAGGTGACAGTCGGCGGCGGCGGACCGCCAGGGCGTGACGATCGGGCTGTCGGCACCGCGCTCGCTCTGCCGCCGACCGCACTCCAGCAGGTCGACCAGGGCCTCGGCGGGCTCACCGGTGGCCAGCCGGAGCAGGCCCCGGGCGTAGCGCAGTTCGTTCCACTCCCAGGAGCCCTCGCTGCCCTCGGGCGTCTCCGCCAGGACGGCGTCGGCCAGTTCGCGGGCCTCGGCGGGACGGCCGGTCTCCAGCAGGGCGAGCACCGCCTGCGAGGTCAGGTGCGAGTTGTTCAGGGCGAGCACCCCCCGGTGGTCCTCGGTGCTGTTCAACTCGGCCAGCAGCACGGCGTACTGGCCGCGCATCAGCCGGCTCTCGGTCCGGACGCTGAGCAGGCTCTGGTACGCGGGGTGCAGGGGGGTGCCGCGGTGGGCAGCCAGTCCGTCGGCCACCAGCCGGTCGGCGAGCGGGAGCAGGTCGGCCCACTGCGCCAGGGTGGCGGCGGTGGCGTTGACGTAGCTGCGGGAGAAGGTGTCCGGCGCCTGGGTGGTCAACTGCTCGATCCGGACCGCCGTCTCGGCGGCGGACAGCAGTCCGCTGGTGGCGTCGTACTCGGTCAGCATGCCGAGCGCGGCCGGGGCCAGGCCGCCGGGGGTGCGGGACTCGATCCGGCGCAGCCCCTCGACCACCTGGAGCCAGCTGACGCCGTCGTGCGAGGCGATCAGGGCCGCCGCGGCGTGCACGGCCCGGGCCAGCTCGGGGTGGTCGGCGAAGCGTTCGGCCAGGTCCTCCATCACCTCCACGGCGGCGGCGGTCTCACCTCGCCCGGCCAGCGCCGAGCCGAGCGCGTTGGCGGCCTCGAACACCGTCTCGTCGGACTGGTGCAGCCGGACCGCCTCGGCCAGGTGCCGGGTGCCGGTGACCGACTCGGGCGGGCCCAGGGTGACTTCCTGGCAGCCGAGTTCGACCAGGACGGTACCGCGCCGGTGGCCGGTGAGCGGTTCCCGCAGGGCCCGCCGGAGCAGCCGGACGGCGCGCTCGGTCCGGCCCGCGCGCTGGGCGGTGCGGGCCGCGCCGATCAGGACGTCGGCGGCCCACGCGGTGCCGCCGACCTCGGTGTGCAGCAGCTGATCGGCGATCAGCTCCTCGGGCTCGCCCCGCTCGTAGAGCAGCACGGCGAGCCGGTGGTGCACCTCGACCCGGCGCTCCTGGCTCCAGTCGGCCAGCACGGCGGTGCGCAGCCAGGGGTGGGCGAACTCGTCCAGCCGTCCGGCGCTGCCGTCCTGGAGCATGCCGTGGGCGCGCAGGCCGACCAGCCAGTCGGCGACCCGGCCGGTGCTGTCGCCCGCCAGGGTGGGCAGGTCGGCGCTGCCGGTGCGGTGGCCGGACAGCTGGGCGAGCATCCGGGCGGCGTCGGTGACGGGTTCGCCGGCGGCGCGCAGCCAGTGGCCGACCGCGTCCTGGAACGCCCCGCCGGGGGTGTCGCCGAGCGGGTGTCCCGGCCCGTTCAGGTCGGTGAGCAGTGCGTTCAGCAGGGCGTGCAGCAGCAGCGGGGTGCCGCCGGTGGCGCGCAGGCAGTCGTCGACCAGGTCCTCGGGAGCGGGGCCGCCGAGCCGGGCGGCGAGCAGCTCGGCGACGCCCCGGCGGGTGAGCGGGCCGATCCGGTACGGGTGGACGGCGTCGGCCGGGAGGTCCTGGCCGAATCCGGGGGTACGGCCGGCTCGGCCCGGCTCGCGGCGTTCCGTCACCACGGCCAGCACCGGGAGGCGCTCCAGCCGTCGGCTGAGCTGGCGGAGCCAGCTCAGCGAGGGGGCGTCGGCGTACTGGACGTCGTCGACCAGCAGCAGCAGGGGCCGCCGGACGGCGTGCTCGCGGAGCAGCTCCCAGGGGGTGACACCGTCCGGTCCGGGGCCGAGCTCGTTGCCCGCGCCGACCAGTTGGCGGGCGGCGGCGTACCGGTGGCCCGCCTCGTCGGCGGCGCAGTTGGCGCGCAGGACGGTCATCGGGCGGGCCGCCTCGGACCGGGCGAGGGCGTTCAGCAGGGCGCTGCGGCCGACCCCGGTCGGGCCGGTGAGCAGCAGCAGGCTGCCCCGGCCGTGCCGGGCCTGGTCCGCCAGCCGGGCCGCCTCGTCCAGCACGGAGTGCCGCTCGACCAACTCAGGCCCGAACCCGTGCTGGCCCGCGCACGCGCCGGCGGCACTGCTGATCATCTGTGTTTCACCCTCCGGTCGCACCCGTTCAATGCCACGGGTCGACCGGGCCGCCAGGTTGCCCGGACCGTCGGCAGATCGCTGTGAGCTTGCTCTCACGGGCCGATCTCGTGGTCTACCACGATGGTAGGGCCGCACCGCGCGCGGTGAGCATGGGGCCGGGGTGGGGCCCGGGTGCGACCGTTCTCCCCCTGTCCGGGGACAGACAACAGCAGGGGGAAGCCGTGACCATCGAGTACGTCGCCGAAACGCTCCGAGCGCCGGCCGTGGTCCGGGTGCTGATCCAGGCGACCGACCCGATCTCGCACGCCGGGGCGGTCAGCCAGCTCCGGCGGTGCGCCGGCCTGGAGATCGCCGAGAACGGTGAGGGCTGTCCCGGTTCGGTGGCGGTGCTGGTGGCCGAGACGGTGGACCGGGCGGTGACCGCGACGCTGCGTCGGCTGGTGCACCTGGAGGAGCACCGGGTGGTGCTGGTGGTGGATCAGATCCGGGAGGCGGATCTGCTGGAGGCCGTCGAGTGCGGGGTGTCGGCGATCCTGCGGCGGCGGGAGGCCACGGCGGAGCGGCTGGAGCAGGCGGTGCTGGCGGCCGCGCGCGGCGAGGGCGACCTGCCGGGCGACCTGCTCGGACGGCTGATCACCCAGATGGGACGGTTGCAGCGGAGCGTCCAGGGGCTGCCCGGATTCACGCCGCCGGGCATCTCGGAGCGCGAGTCGGACATCCTGCGGCTGGTGGCCGAGGGCTGGGACACCGGCGAGATCGCGGGCAAGCTCTCCTACTCGGAGCGCACCGTGAAGAACGTGCTGCACGGGCTGACGAGCCGTCTGAACCTGCGCAACCGGGCCCACGCGGTGGCCCACGCCCTGCGTGAGGGCTACATCTAGGCCGTGCCTCCGGGCAGGTCGTCACGTCCGGGACTTCTGGTTCTCACCTGCTGGAAACGTGCCGGGGGCTGTTCCGCGCGGACTTTTGCGGGCAGACTTCTACGCGCGTCACCACCCCTGCTGACGGACCGTCCGCCCCACGTTGGAGTCGTCCATGTCCTTGAACCGTCGTGACTTCGTCGCCCGCTCGGCGGTCACCGCCGCCGGGGCCGCCCTGGCCGGCGGGCTGCCGCTGCTGACGGCCGCCCCGGCCGCCGCCGCGCCCGCCGAGCAGCGCGGCAAGGCCCCGAAGAAGCAGACGTTCACCGTGATGGGCACCACCGACCTGCACGGCCGGGTGCTCAACTGGGACTACTTCACCGACGCCGAGTACGACGACAAGGCGCACAACGACGTCGGCCTGGCCAAGATCGCCACCCTGGTCAAGCAGGTCCGGACCGAGAAGGGCTGCCACCGCACCCTGCTGATCGACGCCGGTGACACCATCCAGGGCACCCAACTCGCTTACTACTACGCCCGGGTGGAGCCGATCACCGGCAAGCGCGGACCGGTCCACCCGATGGCCGCGGTGATGAACGCGCTGGACTACGACGCCGCCGCGCTCGGCAACCACGAGTTCAACTACGGCATCCCGCTGCTCCGCGCCTTCGAGCGCCAGCTGGACTTCCCGCTGCTCGGCGCCAACGCGCTGGACGCCAAGAACGAGCGCCCGGCCTTCCCGCCGTACGTGATCAAGGAGATGCACCTGGGCAGCGGCCGGCCGCTGCGGGTCGGCATCCTCGGCCTGACCAACCCGGGCATCGCGATCTGGGACAAGGCCAACGTGACCGGCCAGCTGGTCTTCCCGGGCATCGTCGAGCAGGCGAAGAAGTACGTGCCCCGGCTCCGCGCGGCCGGTGCCGACGTGGTCGTGGTGGCCTGCCACTCCGGCGTGGACGAGCCCAGCTCCTGGGGCGACCAGCTGCCCTGGGGCGAGAACGTCTCCGGCGAGCTGGCGGCCGCGGTGCCCGGCATCGACGCGATCCTGGTCGGCCACGCGCACAAGGAGATCCCGCAGCGCCTGGTGGTGAACCGGGAGACCGGCAAGACCGTGGTGCTCTCCGAGCCGTTCGCCTGGGGCCAGCGGCTGACCTGCTTCGACTTCGAGGTGGAGTACGCCCGGGGCGAGTGGACGGTGACCGGGGTGACCTCCCGGGTGCTGAACTCCAACACCGTGCCGGAGGACGCCGGGATCGTCCGCCTGATCGACAAGCAGCACAAGAAGACGGTCGCCTACGTCAACCAGGTGATCGGCACCTGCAAGGCCGAACTCTCGATCGCCGAGGCCCCGTTCAAGGACGTGCCGATCATCGACCTGATCGGCCGGGTGCAGGCGGACACCGTGAAGGCCGCCCTGGCGGGCACCTCGTACGCCGCGCTGCCGGTGCTGGCCCAGGCCGCGCCGTTCAACCGCACCGCGGTGATCCCGGCCGGCACCGTCAAGCTGCGGGACGCCGCCGGGCTGTACATCTACGAGAACACCCTGGAGGCCCGGGTGCTGACCGGGGCCCAGGTCAAGGACTACCTGGAGTACTCCGCCAAGTACTTCGCCCAGCTCGCGGTCGGCGCCCCGGTCGACCTGGCCACCCTGACCAACCAGGCGAACACCCCGGACTACAACTACGACTCGATCTACGGCGTCTCCTACGACATCGACCTGACCCAGCCGGTCGGCTCGCGGATCACCAACCTGACCTTCGAGGGCGCCCCGGTGGCCCCGGCCGCGCAGTTCGTGCTGGCGGTGAACAACTACCGGGCCAACGGCGGCGGCAACTTCCCGCACGTGGCCAAGGCCCCGGTGGCGTGGTCCAACTCGGAGGAGATCCGGAACACGATGATCAGCTGGGTGAAGGCCAAGGGTGTCATCGACCCGGCCGAGTTCGGCGGCGGCACCTGGCGCCTGGTCCGGGCCGGGGTCCCGCTGTTCTAGCCTCCGCCCCGCAGCGGAACCGATTGGCGGCACCGGACGTCCCAGTGCCGCCAATTCGGCTTTCCCGTACGGGGGGACGACAGTGAAGAAGACCGTCCTGCTGGGCCTCGCGGCGCTGCTGCTCACCGCCTGCGGCCCGATCCGACCGGACGAGGGCACCGAGTCCTCGCCGGCCCCGCTGCCCTCGGCGTCCTCGGCGTCCTCGGCGGGCACCGGGCAGCAGCGCGCGGCGCAGCTTGCGGCCGCCTGGCCCGGGTCGGCGGCCGAGCAGGTCTGGCGCTCCGGGTACCACCCGCTGGACCCCCGGCAGCAGTGGCTGCCCGCCAACGCCTTCCACGACGAGGGCGACAGACTCGGCTATCTCGGCGGCCAGTTGGACCTGACGGCGGCGCTGCCACCGGCGCCGGCCGGCACCGAGGTGTTCTGGCGGGACGGCGGACGGCTGGCCCTGCCGCTGCTCCCGCCGGAGCAGGTGTTCCGACAGCTGGTCGACGGCAGGTCCTGCCACGACCAGGGGTGCAGGCGGCTCCAGGTCACCGAGGTCCGGGCCGGCACCCGTCCGGTGGCCACCAGCCGGGGCCGGGCCACCGTACCGGTCTGGGAGTTCACCGTCGCCGGGTACACCGAGCCGTTCGCCTACCCGGCGGTCGCCCCGCAGCAGCCGTCCCCACCGGGTGGGCCGGTACCGGACGAGCTGCGCGCCCGCTCCGTCGGCCTGGGCTCGGTCTCCCCCGACGGACTGACCGTCACCGGCAGCCCCCCGCAGGGCGGCTGCGACCGGGTGACCGGCGCGGAGGCGTACGAGACCGACCGGGTGGTGGTGCTGATCGGGCACCTGCTGCCGCCGACCGCCGAGGCGTGCGCGGCGGTGCTCAGGTTCAGCCCGGTGACGGTCCGGCTGGCCCGGCCGCTCGGTGACCGGGTGGTGCTGGACCTCGGCACCGGACTGCCCCAGCTGCCGCCGGAACAGCAGTGAGCGGGCCCGGGGCGCACCTCGCGCCCCGGGCCCGCCGATGATCCGTCAGACCGCGACCGGGGTGGGGGTGTCGACCACCGCGGGGGCGGGCTCGGCGGCGGGCCGGGGGTTGCGCGGGATGGCCAGCGCGCACAGGCCACCGGCCACCACCACGGCCACGCCGACCCAGACCGCCGGGTGCAGGCCGTCCGCGAAGGCGGCCGGGGTGGCCATGCTGCCGTGGGCGGTGAAGACGCTGCTGAGCACCGCGATGCCGAGCGCCCCGCCGATCTCCCGCACGGTGGTGTTGGCACCGGAGGCCTTGCCCCGGTGCTCGGGGCCGACCGCGCCGAGCACCACGGCCGCGGTCGGCGCGATCGCGAAGCCCATACCGGCCCCGGCCACCAGCATCCCGCCGACCAGCTGCGAGTACGGGGTGTCGGCGGAGGCCACCAGGTTGATCCAGGACAGGCCGATCGCCTGCAGGAACAGGCCGAGGGCCATCAGCCGCCCACCGCCCACCCGGTCGGTGATCGCACCGGCGATCGGGGCGATCACCATCGGCATCAGGGTCCAGGAGAGCGTCAGCACACCGGCGTGCAGCGGGGTGCGGGGCGGGGCGATCTGCAGGTACTGGGCCAGGAAGAAGATCGAGCCGAAGACCCCGAAGTACATCGAGGCGGAGACGATGTTGGTGAGCGTGAACGCCCTGACCCGGTAGAACCGCAGCGGCAGCAACGGGTGCTCGACCCGGCGCTCCCAGGCCACGAAGGCCACCAGCAGCACGGCGGCCGCGCCGAACGCGCCCACGATCCGGCCGTCGGTCCAGCCGTCCTCGCTGCCGTTGACGATGCCCCAGACCAGCGCCAGCAGACCGGCGGTGGCCAGCACCATGCCGAGCAGGTCGAGCCGGGCCCGCTCGCCGCGGCTCTCCTTCACCACCACGAGCACCAGCGGGACGGCCACGATGCCGACCGGGATGTTGATCCAGAAGATCCACTCCCAGTCCAGCCCCTCCACCACCGCGCCGCCGACCACCGGGCCGAGCGCGATCGCCAGGCCGCTGACGGCCGACCAGAGGCCGAGCGCCAGGCTGCGCATCTTCTCCGGCACCGCGTTGGACAGCAGGGTCAGCGAGAGCGGCATGACGGCCGCCGCACCGAAGCCCTGGATCGCCCGGGCGGCGATCAACTGGCCGCTGGTGTCGGCGAGTCCGCACCCGATCGAGGACAGCGTGAACAGCGCGATGCCGAGCGTGAAGACCTTGCGGTGCCCGAACCGGTCACCGAGCGCGGCACCGGTCAGCAGCAGGCAGGCGAAGCTCAGCACATAGGCGTTGACGAACCACTGGAGGTCCTGGGTGCCGGCCTTGAGGTCGACCGCCAGGGTGTGCAGCGCGGTGGAGACCACCAGGTTGTCCAGCGCGACCATGAACATCGGCAGGCTGCACGCGACGATCACCAGCCAGAGCGGGAAGGTGCGCCCGGCGGCTGTACCCGCCGGGGCCGGACGGCTTTCGGGGACGGACATGGTGGGGTTCTCCTCGTGAGACGAAGCTGGGCGGTGGGAACTACTTGGCGGCGGCGTCGAGCCGCTGCTGCTCGGCGATCCGGTGCTTGGCATCGGTCCAGGTGATCGGCAGCTGCTCGGCCCCGACCTCGAAGAAGACGAACGTGGACGCCTTGGTCACGGTGCGGAGCGAGGTCATGATCGAGTGGTGCGGTTCGGTCTTGGCGTAGGTGTAGAGGGCCTTGCGGTCCTCCCAGGCGGAGAGCGTCCAGAACACGCCCTTGAGCGGCTGGGCGATCAGCGAGGCGCCCACCGCCCCGGGGGCGCTGCGCACCTGCCGCCAGGCGGCCAGCGACTTGAGGAAGAACCGCGCGGAGTGCTTCAGCGAACCGACCTCCAGGCGCGAGGCCATCACCAGGACCTGCGCGTCGGGCCGGGGGGCGTTCGGGGTGGTCCAGGGGAGCGTGGGCATGGTCACGGCCTTTCGGTGGTACCGGTACGGGCGTCCGCGCAGGGGTGCTGCACACCGTTGGAGTGTGGCACTATCTATATTAGACAGTAGAGCTACCCAATTTTCCAGTGGAGAGCGGAGAAGATGCGGATCTCGGAGTTGAGCCGGCGCAGTGGTGTCCCCGTGGCGACCATCAAGTACTACCTGCGGGAGGAGCTGCTGCCCGCGGGTGTGGCCACCTCGGCCACCCAGGCCGAGTACGACGAGCACCACCTGCGCCGGCTACGGCTGGCCCGGGCCCTGATCGCGGTGCGCGGACTGTCGGTGTCCACCACCCGCGAGGTGCTCCGGGCGCTGGACGAGCACTCCACCGACCTCCACCTGTTGTTCGGCCTGGCCCTCGGGGCCGTCTCCACGGACGAGCCGGACTCCCCCTCGGACCGACCGCAAGAGCCCACCCCCGCGGACGAGTTGATCTCCGCCTTGGGTTGGGAGATCAGCGAGAAGGCTCCTACCCGCACCACCGTCACCGACACCCTGCGCACCCTGCGGGACCTGGGCCTGCCGGCCGACTGGCAGACCCTGGTCCCGTACGCCCGGCTGGCCGAACGGACGGCCGAGCTCGACCTGGCCCAACTGGAGGACACCGAGGATCCGTTGGAGCGGGTCGAGCGGGCCGTCCTGCTCACCATCCTGCTGGAGCCGGTGCTGCTGGCGCTGCGCCGGATGGCCCAGGAGAACGAGTCCGCCAAGCGGCATCCCCGGCCCTGACGGTGGCTCAGCCCTGCCGGCCGTCCAGCTCCCGGAGGAGCTGGGCGGCCGCCTCGGCACCGGAGGAGAAGGCGGCCTCGTGCGAGCCGATCTGGTCGTGGTAGAGCTGCTTGGAGTGGAAGTAGGAGCCCGCCAGCTTGACCCGGGTGCCCTCGTTCACCTGGTAGATGGTCTGCTGCAGCCGGCGCAGGTCGATGTCGATCACCGGGTGCGAGTAGCTCAGCTCCCGGATCACCGACTCCTCGCGCAGCGCCCGGGGGTAGTCCAGCGTGACGAAGTAGTCCTGCTCGGCCTCGAAGCCGTGCAGCCGGTTCATGTAGTACGCCACGTACGGGCGGACCGCCCCGGCCACCGTCACCTTGCCGTAGTTCCAGTTGTCCCAGCGCTCCCGGTCGCCCGGCATCGCGGTCGGGTCGGTGTGCAGGATCGCGGTCGAGGCGTTGTAGCGGATCTTCTCCAGGGTGTTCCGCTGCACGTCGTCCGGGTTGGCGAGCAGCTCCCTGGCCTGGTCGCCGTGGGTGGCCACGATCGCGTAGTCGAACCGCTCGGCGCCGTTCACGGTGGCGATCGTGACGCCGTCCGGCTCCTGGCGCACGCCGGTGACCGGCTCGGCCAGCCGGAGCTTGGGGTCGATCGCGGCGATCGCCTTGCGGACGTAGTTGATCGAACCGCCGCTGACGGTCCGCCACTCCACCCCGCGCCCGCCCAGGCCGCCCTCGTCGTGCGCCATGAAGAAGGCGATCACGGTGGTGGCCGGCATCTCCCAGATCAGCTCGGCGGGCACCGACCAGACGGCGGTGCAGAGCAGGATCACGTAGCCGTACCGGAACTCCTGGCTGTAGCCGCCCCGGTCCAGGTACTCGCCCAGCGGCAGGTCGGTGCGCTTGCGGAAGAAGTCCTTGCGGCCCTCCTCGTGGAACCGCCGGGCCTCCCGCCAGATGGTCCGGAACTCCTCCGAGTAGCGGTTGTTCACCTCCTCCTCCGGCAGGGCCATCTCGGCGGTGCCGTACTGCAGGCCGCTGTCCAGGTCGAAGAAGTTGAAGCCGCCGAGGTGCTGCTTGGTCTCCACCCCGAGCTCGGCGAAGAACCTGGTCAGATTCGGGTAGCTGGGCTGGTTGAAGACCACGAAGGCGGTGTCGATGCCGAGGGTGCGGCCGTTCTCCTCCACCTCGATGGTGTTGGCGTGGCCGCCGGGCCGGTCGTCCTGCTCGAACAGGGTGATCTCGGCGTGCTCCCGCAGCCGGTAGGCGGCGGAGAGGCCGGCCACACCCGCGCCGACCACGGCGACCCGGGGCTTGCGGCCGAGCGGACGGGCGGGGGGAGTGCTGCTGGACATGGAGGCTTCCTCACTGTGAGCGGGGCTTCGGGGCGAGCGGGGTGCGGCGAGGTACGAGGTACGGCGAGGTACGAGGTGCTGCGGGTCAGCCGACCCAGGTGCAGTGCAGGCGGCCGGCGGCTCCGTTCTCGACCACCGCGGCGAGCACGAACCCCGGGGCGGGGTTGACCAGTTCGAACCGCCAGCGGGACGCGTCGCCGGGCGGCAGGGTCGGATCGGTGAGCCGGATCGGCGCCCGCCAGGGGGCGGAGAACGCGAAGCCGTCCAGCTCCCGGCGCAGGCCGGTGCCGATGGCCTTCAGGTAGGCCTCCTTGAGCACCCAGTAGGCGGCCACTCCGGTCGCCAACCCGGCGCTCAGCAGGTCGAGTTCGCCGCGCTCGGCCGGGGCGAACCAGCGCGGCAGGTGGGTCACCGCGTCCGGCCTGGCCGGGGTCCGCTCGACGTCCACCCCGCAGGAGCCGCCCTCGGTGACCAGGCAGGCCACCAGGCCGTCGGTGTGCGAGAGGTTGAACCGCAGCGCGTGGCCGTCCGGTTCGGGCTCGGGGCGGCCGGCCGCGCTGGTCCGGAACCGCCACTCCCCCATCGGCCGGCCGTCCCGGTCGCTGAGCGCGTGCCGGGAGAGCAGCCGGGCCCCGAGGAACCGGCGGCGGGCCGCCTCGGTGCGCTGCCGGGCCATCCGCAGCCGCTCCTCCCGGGTCAGCAGGACGTCGCCGCCGTACCGTTCGGCGAACCGGTCCACCCCCGCCTCGGTCAGCAGGTAGAGGTGGCCGTCGATCCCCACGGGTGCCTGGCCGTTCACGGGCGCACCCGGTAGGGGGCGGCCGGCCGCTGCTCCGGCGGGTTCGCCAGCGCGCCCAGGCCGAGCAGGTGCTTGAGCCACTCGTCCATGGACTGCCGGAAGCCGCTCCGGCAGGCCGGGCAGACCTTCAGGGTGTGGTCCAACTGCTCCTTGGCGAAGCGCTGTTGGCAACCGTTGCAGATCGCGGTGCGGGTCTCGGCACGGGCGTGGGTACGGCGGGCCCGGTCGGTGTCAGCTCTGGGCATGGACGGCTCCGGTGCGGGTCGCGAGCGGGAACTGCCAGTAGGAGAACAGCCGGTTCTCCCGGTGCAGGTGCCGCAGCACCCGCATCACCTCGTCCACCACGGCCGCGTCGGTGATCGACTCGTGCGGGCCGAACAGCCGGTGCAGCCGCTCCAGTTGGAGCAGCAGCAGGGCGCCGCTGGGCAGCGGGTCGTCCAGCGCGGCGCCCGAGTGCACGAAGGTGTGCAGGCAGGCGGCGGTGGCGTGCAGGGTGCTGTACTGCTTGGCCAGGTCGAAGAGTTCGGCCGACTGGCCGTACTCGCGGCCGAGGGCGGCCCGCAGCTCACCGGCCTGCCGGTGGATCGGCTCGGCCCGGCCGAGCAGCCCGGCCGCCACCTCGGCGGCCCGGGTCAGCCAGACCCGCTCGTCGCCCTTGGCCTCGGCGGCCAGCTCGCGCAGCCGGTCCAGCGTGGCCGGCGCGGCCAGCAGCGCGTCGTCCCGGCCCCGGCTGAACAGCTCCTGGTCCCACGGGCGGTAGAGCGGCAGCTCCTGGTCGATGCCGTACAGCTGCGGGACCCGCTGCTCGGCGGCGGCCCGGGCGGCGGTGTCCTGCGCGGCGGTACCGAGCAGGCCGTCCAGCTGGAGGGCGATGTTCTTCAGGTTCACCACGGTGTTGCCGTCGGCGAAGATCGCCACCAGCAGGTCGCGGAGCATCTTCTGGTAGATGCCGTAGTGCGGGTGGGCCCGCAGGTAGAGCCGGGCCCCCAGCACGATGTTCAGCTGGGCCATCGAGCGCTCCAGCAGGGTCGGCACGAAGTACTTGGCCACCGAGGACCAGACGCTGGTCTGCTCGGGCACCACCTGGAGGCTGCGCACCGCGCCCAGGCTGACCGCGTCGGCGATCATCAGATCGGCGAACACCTCGGTCAACTGCCGCCGGGAGTACGGGATGTCACTGACCTTCTTGCCGAAGATCTCGCGCTGTTCGGTGAAGTCCAGGGTCACCCGCAGCGCGGTGTCCACCGCCGCGAGCGCCATCGAGCCGATCGTGGTGCGGGCCACCTGGGCGCTCTTCAGCGCGATCTCCAGACCCTGCCCCTGGTGGCCGAGCCGGGCCTCGTCCGGGACGAAGACGCCGTCCAGCCGGATGCCGCTCATGTCGAGCGCGCGCAGCCCGTGCAGCCGCTCGTTGGGCAGTTCCTCGACCGCGCCGGCCGGGGTGTTGCGCTTCTCCACCAGGAAGATGGAGTAGCCGGCCGGGCCGCCCTTCGGGTCGGTCCGGGCGAACACGCTCACGCCGTCGGCCACCGTGGCGTTGCCGATCAGCCACTTCTCGCCGGTCAGCAGGTAGCCGCCGTCCACCTTCTCGGCGCGCATCTCGTTGCCGAGCACGTCGCTGCCGTGGTGACGCTCCGACAGGCCCCAGGCCAGCTTGCTGCCCTGCTTCATCAGGTCCACCACGTACTGCTTCTGCCGGTCCGTCCCGGCGATCCAGGCGGGCATGAAGCTGAGGCTGGTGAGCATCAGCGCGGTCGCCGAGGTCGGGTCGCGGCGGGCGATCAGGCGCAGCAGGTTGAAGCCGACCTCGACGTCACCCGCCTTGCCGCCCTGGGCCTTCGGGATCACGTACTCGTGCACGCCCCAGCGCTGGAGCAGGTTGACGAAGGCGTAGGGGAACTCCTCCCGTTCGTCGTGGTCGAGGATCTGCTCGAACGGCATCAGGCTGGTCGGGTCGTGCGGGTCTCCGAGGTGCGCTTCCAGCCGCGCGGCGAGCTCGGTCAGGTCTGCCTTCGGCACGGGGTTCTCTCTCCTGTGAGGCTGGACATCAGGCCAGGTGGACCGGGACGGCGGAGAACAGGCGGTTGGCCGCGTGCAGTTCGCGGGCGATCGCCAGCGCGGGCAGCAGCGGCCCGGCCGCCCGGCGCGGCGCGGTGCCGTCGGCCCGGGCCAGCAGATAGCCGAGCACCGCCGCCAACCAGTCGGCCCGGCCGAGCAGTTCGTCGTCCCGGTTGGCCGCGTGCAGGTGCACGCAGGCGGCTGCGGCGTGCAGCCAGGCGAACCGTTCGGCGAGGTCGACCAGGCCGTTGTCCTTCGGGTCGACCCCGGCCAGTTCCTCCGGCAGTCCGGCCAGCGCGGCCCAGAGTCGGGTCACCTGCTCGCTGCCGTCGGCCGTCGGCAGCGGGCCGCCGGTGACCAGGTCGCGGCCCCGGGCGTTCAGGTCCAGCCGGGCCGGGTGGTACGGCGGCAGCTCGGCGTTCAGGTCGAAGACCGTCCGGACCATCGCCGGGTCGGGCTCGGCCGACTTGCCGAGCAGGGCCGGGAGTTGACCGGCGAACGAGCGCAGGTTGGCCACCGTGCTGGTGTCCACCACCCGGACCAGTGCGGCGTCCCGCTGGAGTTTCTGGAACAGGCCGCCACCGGGGCCTTCGGTGCGCAGCACCGAGCGGGTGGCCAGCACCGTGCCGCAGCGCAGCATCAGGTCCTCCACCGCCTCCGCCACCACGTGCTTGGCGGCGCAGCCCCAGACACTGAAGCTCTCCGGTGCCACGTGGATGCCCCGGGCGGCCGCCAGCGCGACCGCGTCGGCGGCCAGCAGCGCCGCCGAGGCGATCGCCAACTCCCGTCGGGGGTAAGGGGAATCCAGCAGTGGGGTGCGGCCGATCCGGCGCCCCGCGGCGAAGTCGAGGGTCAGCCGCAGGGCGGTGTCGGCGCAGCCGAGGCTGCCCGCGGTGCTCATCAGGCGGACCACCTGCTGCGCCTTGACCGCCGCCTCCAGGGCCTCCCCGTCCCGGCCGACCAGGGCGTCGGCCGGGACGGGGTGCCGGTCGAAGGTGAGGTGCGCGAAGTCGATCCCGCGCATCCCACCGGTCGGCACCCGGGGGCCCCGCTCGACCCGGTCGTCGAGGTCGAGCAGGATCGCGGAGAACGCGGCGGGCCCGCGCTCCCCGGTCCGGGCCACCAGGTAGGCGGCCTCGCTGCGGTGGCCGAGACCGACCATCCACTTGGTGCCGCTGAGCTCCCGGCCGTCGCCGGCCGGGGTGAGCCGGGCGGTGTTCGCCAGCAGGTCGCTGCCGTGCTCGGCCTCCGACATCGCGAAGGCCACCGAGCCGCCCCGGCGCAGGATCGCGGCCACCCGCTCCTGCTGCGCGGTCGAGCCGTGCAGCAGGACGCAGGTCGCGGCGGTGATGCTGAACATCGTGCCGGGCATCACGTTCAGGTCCCGGCGGGCGGCGGTCCGCACCAGGGTCAGGCTGTGGTCGAAGGACCGGAAGCTGCCGCCCAGTTCGGCCGGCAGGTAGTTCAGGTGGAAGTCCCGCTTGCGCAGGACGGCGCACAGCTCCTCGGGGAACTCGTCGCGTTCGTCCCGGCCGACGGCCGCCGCGTACCCGAACGGGTTGGCGGCGTCCGTCGGGTCGCCCAGCTCGCGGTCGAGCTCCTCGGCGTGGGTGTTCACAGCGGCACCGGCCGGTAGTCGGCGGCCGAGGCGGGGATCCGGACGCCGGAGGTGCGCAGTTGGGCCACCCGGGTGTGGAAGGCGGCGCCGCGCATCAGGTGCTGGGCGACGTCGGCCACCCGGCGGTTGCCGGGGGTCTTCAGGTAACTGGCCGTCACCCAGTCGTTGAAGCTGCCCATCGCCGGGCCGCACCAGATCTGGTAGTCCAGCGTGCGGTCCGGGTCGCCGACCGTGGACCAGCGCGAGGACATCCCGAGGTACCAGCGGAAGACCAGCGCCATCCGCCGCTTGGGGTTGCCCTCGGCCCGGGCCAGCTGCCCGGGGTCGCGGCGGGAGAAGTAGCCGACGCAGTCCTGCCAGACCTCGTCCAGCGGGCGGCGGAAGATCTGCGTCTCCAGCCGGACCCGCTCCTCGGTGGGCAGCGCCTCCAGGCCGTCGTACGCCTGGTAGAGCTCGTACAGCCGCTTGGCCCGCATCGGGAACAGCGTGCCCTTCTTGAGCACCTGGAGCTCGACGCCCATCTCGAACATGTCGGCGGCCGGGGCCATCTCGCAGTCGGCGATGCCCGCCTCGGCGAGCAGGGTCTTGGCCGCCTTGGAGGCACCCGACTCGACGCAGGACTGGTTGACCGAACCGGTCACCACGTACGCCGCACCCATCGCGAAGGCCGCCGCCACCGCGACCGGGGTGCCCAGGCCGCCCGCCGCGCCGACCCGGATCTGGGCCGGGTAGCGGTGCTCGCGCTGCACGGTGTCGCGCAGCCGCAGGATGCTGGGCAGCAGCGCGGGCAGCGGCCGGCGGTCGGTGTGGCCGCCCGAGTCGGCCTCGACCGTGATGTCGTCGGCCATCGGGACGTACTTGGCCAGTTCGGCCTGCTCGTGGGTGACCAGACCCTGGGTCAGCAGCGCGCTGACCATCGCGGCGGGGGCCGGGCGCATGAAGCGCTCGGCGGTCTCGGTCCGGGAGATCTTGGCGATCAGCCGGTGCTCGGCGAGCACCCGCCCGTCCGGGCCCTGCCGCAGCCCGGCCAGCCGCCAGCGCACCACGTGCGGGGTGAGCGCCATGAAGGCGGACGCCTCCACGCAGCGCACCCCGTGGCGCAGGAACAGCTCGACCGCCTCGCGCTCCAGCCGCTCCTCGCTCGGACTGTGGATCAGGTTGACGGCGTACGGCAGGCCGGGGATCTCCTCGGCGAACCGGGTGAGCGCCGCCTCGATGGTCTCGGGCAGCAGCCCTGCGGCGCCGAAGGAGGCCAGGAAGCCCTCCCTGGCGAGCGCGATCACCAGGTCGGCGGAGGCGATGCCGCCCGCCATCGCGCCGGCCAGGTACGGGTGTCGGACCCCGTGCGCGGCCCGGAACTCGGGCGAGCCCAGCCGGTGGGTGGGCAGGGCCGCGACGGCGGCCAGCAGCGGCAGTCCGGCCGCCCCGCCGCGCCGGGTGCCGCTCGCGGCGGCCCGGCCCTCGGCGACGGCGCCGATGCCCTCGGGAGTGCGGACGATGAAGCAGGGGCGGTCGAGTTCGGCGAGCGCCTGGTAGATGCCCGCCGCGTCGGTGGCGGGGTAACTCTCCCCGTACCAGCGCAACGGGGTGGATTCCAAGGTGTCCATGGGTGGGGTGTCTCTCCTAGCGCGTGGAGGTGGGGGGTCGTCAGGCTTCGGAGCGGACCTCGATGGCCACGTCGGTCAGTTCGTAGATGCGCAGCCCGGGCTTCCACAGGTCCGCGTCGGCGATCACCACCACCCGTCCGGGCTCGCGGCGGATCTCCTTCACGTGCACGTCGAAGCTCAACTCCCGGTCGTGCCGGAGGATCTGACCCCGGTACTTCCAGCTGGTCTCGATCTCGGTGGCCAGCCCGAACCGGGGGTTCGCGACCCCCTCGGCCAGGCCCTGCTCCAGCACGAACAGCCGCAGCGCCTGGAGCACCGCCTCCACCCCGAGCGAACCGGGCATCACCGGGTCGCGGTGGAAGTGGCAGTCGAAGTACCACTCGTCCGGTCGCACCTCGCGGTACCCGTGCAGGTACCCCGCGCCGTGCCGGCCGCCGTCGGCGACCAGGTCGACCCGGTCCACCAGTGCGTAGTGCTCGCCCGGCAGGTGCAGCCGGCCGCCGCTCGGGTCGGTGAACGCCGGTGCGTCCGCCGGGAGTTCGATCCGCCGGACCCGCTCGGCGGCGGGCTTCTGCTGCTCGATCCAGGGGGCGACGAACTTCCCGGCGTCCAGCCCGGCCTGGTTGGCCAGCGCGGCGTCGCTGAAGTAGCCGAACAGCGACTCACCGGTGTAGAACACCTCGCCGTCGGCGGAGAGTTCGTAGCTGAAGTTCTGCAGCACCGCGCCGGACATCGCGCTGGTCATCAGCAGCTTGGAGTGGTGCCGGATGGTCTTCCCGCGCAGGTCCAGGTCCTTGACCAGGGTGGCCCGGCCGTCCAGGTTCCGGATCGCGTACTGCTCCTCGGGCCGCTTGAGGGTGGCGCCGAGGTAGTAGCCGAGCAGGATGGCGGCCTGCAGCGAGCTCTCCATGTACACCGCGTTGGGCATGTGCGGGTGCGAGTTGTGGGTGTAGTACCAGGCGTCGGCCGGGGAGTCGTACTCGGTGACCATCTCGGAGCCCGGGTTCAGGTCGCCCCGGGTGCCCTTGAGGGACATGATCCGGTCGACGAACTGGAAGTCCCCGTTGGGGATGTACGGCGCGCGGCTGTTCGCGTAGACGTCGAACTCGGGGCCCATCGCGGTGCCCAGATCGCCCTTGGCGGCGTGCGCCAGGTGCAGCTCGTTGATCATCGCGGGCTCGCCGGAGCGGTTCCGGCGGCCCAGGAAGACCGGCACACCGCCCTCGCCCGGACGGTACGGGGTGCCCTCCTTCTCCCGGATCTGGATGCCGAAGTTGTGCATCCGGATCACCGGCTTGTCACCGAGGTAGACCAGCACGTCGGCGATCACCGAGGGGCGCGGGAGCAGGGTCAGCTCCATCACCTCGATCTCGTACCGGATCTCCGAGTGCTGCGGGGTGATCTGGCCGCGGACCTGGACCTCGGTCTGCAGGCCGATGATGGTCTGGAAGCGCGCGTCCGGCAGCACCAGGTGCATGCCCTGGTGCAGCAGGTACGCCTGCAGGGCCTGCACCGCACCCTCGGCCACCATCGAGCCGGCCAGCACCGGGTCGTCCGGGAAGTGGCACTCGAAGTACCAGGCGCTCGGCTCCAGTCGCTTGCTCGCGGTGAGCAGACCGAGGCCGCGCGGGCCGCCGGTGCGGTCGACGGTCAGCTCGTCGATCATCCGGAGCTTGGCCACCGGCAGACGCAGCGCCGGGTTCAGCCCGGCGTCCTGGGCGTGGTGCGGCCCGAACACCTCGCCGGGGCGGCCCTGGGCGAGCAGCTCCAGGTCGGCGGCGGTCAGCCGGTTGTGGTCGGTGTCGGCGAGCGGCTTGAACCAGCCCTTGGTCAGGGCGGCCCGGGCGGCCTTCTGCTTCTCGGTGGTCACCACGCCGAGCGGGGTGTCCAGCTCGGCCTGGCTGAAGAAACCGGCCGAGGCGTCCTTGAGCTCGAGGATCAACTCCCCGTCGGCGTAGCAGAGGTAGGAGAAGAAGAAGAGCGTGGTCTCGCCCTGGGTGACGAAGCGGTTGATCGAGATGTCGTAGCGCAGGGTCTGGCCGGCCTTCGGCAGGTCGCCGTGGAAGACCAGGGTGGAGTCAAGCAGGCGGTAGACCCGCTGGCCCTTGTTCCGGAAGTCGATGCCCAGGTAGCTGATCAGCAGCAGGTCGCACTGACCGGCCTCGATCGCCACGGCCGGCGGCACGCCGCCGTCGACGGCGTACCAGGCGTCCTCGGGCACGTCGTACTCGGTGCGGATGAAGGACGGCTGGTAGACGCCGGGCTCCGCCTTCAGGTCGGTGACCCGGGTGACGAAGTGGTACGGCGGGGCGGGCAGTCGGACCCGCTTGCCGTAGCCGTCGATCTCGGCGAAGTCGGCGCCGAAGACCTTGGCCAGGCTGCCGGTGGCGAACTCCAGCAGGTCGGCCTGGTCCCAGATCACCCCGTCCGGCCGGGGCGCCCTGACGTCCTGGGCGGCGGGCGGCAGTTCGGGCCGGGCGGCGGGCGGCGGGGCGGCCGGCAGCGCGGTCTGGACCGAGAAGCTGATCGGCTCGGGCGCCGGGAAGGCGGGCAGCCCGGGGTCGGCGGGGGCCTCGGTGAGCAGCGCCTCGGCCCGGGCGAGGGTGGACTCCTGCAGGACGCGCTGGGTCTCCATCACCACCGAGTGGGTGGCCAGCAGTTGTTCGCGCAGCTCGCGGACCAGCTCGGTGGCGGCGGACCCGCCGACCGGCGCCGGGCGCTCCGGGGCGGCCGCCGCCGGACGGGGGTCGGCCACCGGTTCGGGCTCGGCCCAGGGGAGGAAGGAGATCGGCTCGCCGTCGAAGGCGATGACCTCGGGATCGGCGACTGACGGGTCGACAGGCATCGGGGCGTGGCCCTCCAGCGGGACGGGACCGACTGGTCCGGACGGAGAAGACGAGGGCACCCGCGCGGCAGCGGCGGGCACCGGGGGCACCGGCGCGGCGACGGGTACGGGAGCAGGGGCACCGGCACGGCCGGCACCGGCCATCGCGGGCACCCGGGCCCGGCTGAGCACCGGGCCGGCCGCCGCCGCGACCGCGGCCGGGATGGCCGGGCCACCGCCGACCGGGAAGCGCAGCCGCTTGCGGGCCGGCGCGGGCAGCACGCCCAGCAGGGCGGACAGGTCCAGCGGCACGCCGTGCGCCAGCAGCCGGGCGGCCAGCTGGGCCACCGACTTCGCGGCCGGCACCCCGCGCCGGTCGACCGAGACCGCCACGTGGGCGTCCTGGCCGAGCGACTCGCGCACCCAGCGGGTGCAGGTGGAGCTCGGGCCGACCTCGATGAAGTACCGGAAGCCCTGCTGGTACGCGGTGCGGGTGAGCCGGGGGAAGTCGATGGTGCTGCGCAGCGTGTGCGCGATCCGCTCCGCCACGGTCTCCCGGGACAGCCCGGCCACCGTGTCGTAGTCGTACGCGCTGAACAGCTGCAGATCGCCGGGCGAACCGACCGGGTGGTCGTTCAGCTCGGCCAGACCGGCCAGTTCGCCGTCCACCACCGGGCAGTGCATCACCGAGTTGACCGGGGAGCGGGCCGAGGGGCAGCCCAGCTCGGCGATCAGGGCCCGGCACTGGTCCGGCGCCCCGGCGATCACCACCTCGGTCGGGGTGTTCACATGGGTCAGGAAGAGCCGGTCGTACCGGGCCAGCGCGTCCCGCACCCGGTCCGCGTCGGTGAGCAGCACGAAGCTCGCCCAGACCGCCGAATCCGGGGTGTCGTCCGGCAGTTGCCAGAGCTCACGGACGGTCCGGCGGGCGCCGGTGAGCCGGTCCTTGAACAGCGGGGTGGCGCTGATCCGGTCGTCCCGGCGGGCCTCGCGCTGCCAGCCGCCGGTGGCGAACAGCATGCTGCTCTCCCCCAGGCTGTAGCCGAAGGCGCCGTGCGCCCGGACCCCGAGCAGCTCGCGCACCAGGTCGGTGTAGAGGATCGCGAAGCTGGTGCCGGTGGCCAGCATGAACGGCAGGTCGCCGCCGAGCTTCTCCTCCAGCGCCATCAACTCCCGCTTGCCGAAAGCCTGCTGACCACGCGGGTGGAGCATGGCCGAGCGGAACGCCCGGTCCGGCTGCTCCGCCTCGGTCTCGAACCGGGTGAGCAGTCCGGGGAAGGCCCGGAACAGGTCCCGGCCCAGGCCGGGGTAGGAGTTGAAGGCGCCCGGGTAGACCAGCGCGACCTTGCCGTCCGGACCGATCGGCCGGGCGGTGGCGAAGCTGCCGGCCGGGGTGGCCCACTCCTCGCCACGCTCCAGCACACCCGGCAGGTCGCGGACGGCGGCCTCCAGCTGCCCGCGCAGTCCGGCCGCGTCGGTGGCCACCAGGACCACCCGGGCGGTCTGCCGCTCCGTCAGCCGCTCGGCGGCGGCCACCGCGAGCGCGTACGGGTCGGCGCCGTCCGCCAGCAGCCCCAGCTGCCGGTCGAGTTCGGCGAGCAGCCCCGGGTGGTCCTCGGCGCCGAGTGCGAGCAGCACCGGTCCCGCGGCCCGTCGCCAGTCCCGCTCGACCACGGAGCCCCGGGTCTGCCCGGCGGAGAGCACCAGGTGACCGTGCGCGCCGCCGGCACCGAGGAAGCTGACCCCGGCGTACCGCCGGGCCGAGCGCTCGGTCCGCAGCCAGGGGCGGGAGGTCTCCGGCAGGTAGAAGCCGCCGGCCGCGAACCGCTCGGTGTGCTCCTCGGCCGGCCGCTGCCAGCCGGGGACGCCGGGCAGGTAGCCGTGGTGCAGGGCGAGCACCGCGCGCAGCAGTCCCGCCATGGCGGCGGCGCCCTGGGTGTCGCCGAGCTGGGCCTTGGCGCTGCCGAGCGCGAGCTCGGTCCGCCCGGCCGGGTAGACGGCGGCCAGCGCGGTCAGTTCGGCCGCGTCCAGGGCGGGCGTGCCGCCCGCGTGCGCCTCCAGGTAGCCCACCTGGTCGGCACCGATACCGGCGAGTTCCAGCGCCTCCCGGGCGACGTCCGCGAGCAGGTCCGCGTCCGCCTCCGGCAGCACGCCGTCGACCGGCACGGCGTGCCGGACCACCGAGGCGTCCAGCCGGGCGTACACCGGTCGGTCGCCACCGGGACGGGTGACCACCACCGCGCCCGCGCCCTCGCCGATCCGCCAGCCCTGGCTGCCGGCGCCGAAGCTCAGCCCGGCGCCCGCCACCGGCGGGGCGGACCGGAGCAGCAGCCCGTCCGGCGAACCGGCCAGGTCCACCGCGCCGACCAGCACGGCCTCGATCTCCGGGTCGAGCAGCAGCAGCCGGGCGATGTCGAGCGCCTCGGCGGTGCCCGCGCCGTCGGAGGAGATGGTGAAGGACGGGCCGGTCAGGTTCCACAGCGAGGAGATCCGGCTGGCCATGATGTTGCCGATGTAGCTCAGCACCTCGTTGGCCACGATCGGCTGGTGCACGCCGTCCCGGGCGGCCTGGGCGAGCTCCTCGACCTGACTGTCCGTCAGGTCGAGACCGGCCGCCCGGTACGCCTCGCGCAGCCGGCCCGCCAGGCCGTACCTGGCCAGGTGCAGATGGGCGCTGGGCTCGATCTCCATCGAGACCAGCACCGCGACCCGCCGGGGGTCGGGCCCGGACTGTCCGGCTGGCGCGGTCCGGTCGAAACCGGCGTCGGTCAGCGCCTCGTCGGCGACCTTGGCCATCAGGGCGTGCTGGAGGTTGTAGTTGCGCAGGTCGGCGGGCGGGATCCGGTAGTCGGCCGGGTCGATCGCGACCTGGTCGACGAAGCCGCCCTCGGGCAGCGTCCCGGCGCCCAGACCGGCCTGCTCCAGTGCGCCGCCGGTGGTGGACTCCAGTCCGCGCCAGCGGAGTTCGGGCAGCGGGCGGAAGGCGTCGCCGCCGTCGTGCAGGGCCCGCTCGAACGCGTCCACCGACTCCAGCGAGCCGAAGTGCGCGCCCAGGCCGACGATGTCCAGGGCCGGTGCGGTGACCGGGAGTTCGGCCTGCGCCGGGTCGGCCACAGCGGACAGCACCACGTGGGCGTTGGTGCCGCCGAAGCCGAAGGCGGAGACCGCCGCGCGGCGCGGCCCTTCGTGCGCGGGCCAGCTGGTCCGCTCGCGCACCAGCGCACCGCCGATCGCCGCGTTGACCGGCGCGGACACGCCGATGGTGGGCGGGAGTTCGCCGTGCTGCATGGCCAGCACGACCTTCAGCAGACTGCTCAACCCGGCCACCGTCAGCAGGTGGCCGATGTTGCCCTTGACCGAGCCGAGCAGCGGCACCGAGCCCTGCTCGCCGAACCAGCGGACCACCGAGTCGGCCTCGGTGGTGTCCCCGATCGGGGTGCCGGTGGCGTGGCACTCCAGGTAGTCGATGTCACCCGGGGCCACTCCGGCCTCGGCGTAGGCGAGCTGGTAACTGCGGTGCTGTCCGGCCGCGTTGGGGACCAGCAGATGGCGGCCCGCACCGTCGTTGGAGAGGCCGATGCCGTCGATCACGGCGTGGATCCGGTCACCGTCGCGCTGGGCGTCGGCGAGCCGCTTGACCGCCACCATGCCGGCGCCCTGACCGGTCAGGATGCCGGCCGAGGCGGCGTCGAAGGGCTGGCTGAAGCCGTTCTCGGGGTAGGCGTGCAGATCGGAGAAGGAGAGGTGGATCAGGGTCGGGTCGGGTGCGCAGACCCCGCCCGCCAGCACCAGGTCGGCCTGGCCGGCGGCGAGCTGGTCACAGGCCAGCTTGAGGGCGTAGAGCGCGGAGGAGCAGGCGGCGTCCAGTGCGAACCGCGGACCGCCGAGGCCGAGGGCGGCGCCGGCCACCCGGGCCGGGGCGCCGCTGACCCGGGCGTCCTCCGGTTCGGCGGCCTGGGCCACCGGGGCGGCCAGGCCGTCCAGGCCCGCCAGCCGCAGGCCCGCCAGGACCGCCTGGTCCACCAGCGGCAGGCTGAGCCGGGCCGAACCCGGGGTCGGGAAGGAGTAGTTGCCGAGGATCAGGCCGGTCCGGGCGAGCACCTCGGCGCGGTCGGCGTAGCCGCTGTCGCGCAGCGCCTCCCGGGCCACGTGCAGCGACCAGTGGAAGACCCGGTCCAACCGGGCCAGCCGGTCGGCGTCCAGCAGGTAGCCGCTGGGGTCGAACTCGAAGCCGGTGACGAAACCGCCCTTGCTGCAGTAGATCCGGTGTGCCGGGTCCTCGTCGCGCGGGTCGGCGGCCGGGCCGAAGACCTCGGCCCCGCCCTCCCGACGGCTGTCGACGCCGCCGCTCAGGTTCTGCCAGAACTCCTCGGGCGTCCCGGCCCCGGGGAAGAGGCAGGACAGGCCGACGATGGCGTACTTGCTCACGTTGTGGTCCTTCCGGAGCTTGTCGGCCGGGCCCGGCCGGCCACCACAGGGGAGGTGGCCGACCGGGAACCGGGCCGGGGGGCGAGTACGCCTAGTTGGTGACGAACTTGGCGGCCAGCTGCGGGGTGGAGACCAGGCTCACCCCGCCCAGCCGGGCCAGCACCCGTCCGCCCGGGGCGCAGGCGGTCACGGTCAGGCTGGCCGTGCTGCCGTTGCTGGAGACCGGCTCGACCACGATCAGGAACGGCTCGCCGTCGGGCAGTTCCTGATGGAACTCGGCGCGGGCCACCGAGAGCGGCAGGCTGGCCGTGGCCCGGTACAGCTTCATCCAGACCAGACCGGCCTGCAGCAGCAGGTCCGCCGTGCCGGGGCCGTACAGCTGGCCGCCGAACGCCCCGTTGCCGGGCCGGTGTTCGGGCAGCGCGGCCTCCAGCACCAGCCGCGACTCCTGCTCGGTGAGCACCCGCCGCAGACCGCGCAGCGACTCGCCGTGGAACAGCGTCCCGTCGGTGTAGAAGCCGCTCGCGTCCCGGCCCTGGCCGAGCGCCGGGAGTCCGGCCACGCTCGGCCGGCTGGTCTCGGTCGCCGGGTCGGCGCCGAGCACCACCCCGGCCGCGTAGTGCGGGCGGACGGTGCCGTCGGCGGCGACCGAACGGATCGTCACCTCGGTGGTGGCGCCGTCCCCGGCCGGGGCCGCGCTGAGCTGGAAGCTGCCCTGCTCGGTGCCGTCGAACAGCACCCCCTTGTGCACCGCGAAGTCGCGGACCTGACGGACCGTCCCCCCGCTGAGCCGCTCGACCGCGCCGATCGCCCAGCCCAGGGCCAGCGCGGCCGGCAGCACCGGCACCCCGCCGATCACATGGTCGGCGACGATCGGTTCGGCCGCCAGCACGTCGAGCCTGCGCTCCAGCACGGTCGCGGCCACAACCGCGGTCTCCCGCACCGAGAGCGGCGTGGTCGGGCCGAGCACCGTCACCACGTCGTTGCCGTGCTCCGGCGAGAACTGCCCGGTGAACAGGGCGGTTCCGACCGACTCCGGGATCAGCGTGATGCCGCGCTCCTGGAACACCGCCTTGATCTGCGGGGAGACCATCCCGCTGTCCCAGGCGCCCCAGTTCAGGGCGGTCACCCGGGTCTGCGGGTGCTTGCGCTTCCAGCCCGCCGCCCAGGCGTTCAGCACCTCGTTGGCCATCGCGTAGTCGGACTGGCCCCGGTTGCCGAAGAACCCCGCCACCGAGGTGAACAGCAGCACGTGCCGCAGTCCGTCGGCGGGCAGCGCGTCCAGCACCGAGCGCAGCCCGGTCAGCTTGGGCGCGAAGACCCGCTCGATCTCGGAGGCCTTCTTGACGCTGATCAGCTGGTCGGCCAGCACCCCGGCGCCGTGCACCACACCGGTGACCTGCCCCGCGTACGGGGCGAGCACGGCGGCCGTCGCGGCGGCGTCGGTGATGTCGACGGCCAGGTACTCGACCCGGCTGCCGGCGGCCGCGACCTCGGCCAGCGTGCGGCGGATCTCCCGCTCGCCGACCACGGACTGGAAGAGCTGCTCGACCCGCTTCGGGGTCGGCTTCTCCCCCGCCGTCTTCAGCTGGTCGACCGCGGCGGCCTTCAACTCGGCCGTACCGGTGACCCCGTGGGCCCAGGCGGGCTCGTCGCCGAGCACGGTGCGGCCCAGCAGCAGGAAGCCGGGACGGTGGGCGGTGGCCAGGTCGACCACGCACCGGGCGGTGATGCCGCGGGCTCCGCCGGTGACCACGATCAGGTCCTCGGCGGTCAGCGGGGCGACCTCGCCGGAGTGCGGGGCGGTGGACTGCTCGGTCAGGCCGAGGGCGACCCGGCGGGTGCCGTCGTGCCCGACCTGGACCGGCTCGGTGGCGGCGTCCGAGAGCTCGTCGAGCAGCAGCGCGACGGCGGTGCCGGCGGACAGCCCGGGCGCCAGGTCGACCGCGCGGCAGAACAGTTCGGGTGCCTCGACCGCGAGGGTCTTCACCAGGCCGCCGAAGCCGCCGGAGGGCACGAGCGCCTCCTCGACCCCGTGCAGACCGAAGCCGCCGTCCAGCCGGGTCACGGTCACGAAGCCCGCGCGGCCGGTGCCTGCGGCCCGGGTCAGCGGCTCGACCAGGTGCTTGGCGGTGAGCAGTGCGTGGGACAGCCGGCGGACGCCGTCCGCCCAGTCGCTGTCCGGCCGGGTGGAGAAGGTGACGGCCAGACTGACCGGGGTCAACTGCTCGATCTTCTCGGCCAGTTCGGTGACACCCCAGCCGGTGAGGGCGAAGTCGCGGACCCCCGGCAGCTGCCGGGTCACCCCGGGCAGGCGGAGCAGCTGGACCTGCCAGCCGGTGGCGGTCAGCCGCGCGGCCAGCTCGGGGGCGAGCTCGCCGCCGTCGTCCACCAGCAGGGCGCCGGCACCCGACGGGTACGCACCCACCAGCCGGTCCGGCAGTGGGAGTTCGACCAGCGTGGCCTGGGCCCGGCCGAGCCGGCCGGGGACCACGGCGGTGGGGGCAACGGCAGGAGCAGGGGCGGGGGCCGCCACCGGCTCGGGCTGCGGCGCGGGAGCCGCCGGGACCGTGGTGCCGGACATGAACTCCACGATCTGACCCAGCGTGCGCAGCTCGCCGAGCTGCTCCGGGCCGACGTGCACCTCACTCGGGAACTGCTCCGACAACACACCCAGGATCTCGACCCGCTTGATCGAGTCGATCCCCAAGTCCGCCTCGACATCCATGCCCAGTTCGAGCATCTCCGCCGGGTAGCCGGTCTTGGCGGCGACCACGGCGAGCAGGGCCGACGCGACATCGGCCGCCGAGGGACCGGCCTGCGCCACCGGGGCGGCCGGCGCGGCGGAGGCCGTGGCACCGGCCATGAACTCGACTATCTGACCCAGCGTGCGCAGCTCACCCAGCTGCTCAGGGCCCACGTGCACATCACTCGGGAACTGCTCCGACAACACACCCAGGATCTCGACCCGCTTGATCGAGTCGATCCCCAGATCCGCCTCGACATCCATGCCCAGTTCGAGCATCTCCGCCGGGTAACCGGTCTTCGCCGACACCACCGCCAGCAGTGCGGCAGCCACCTCCGCCGCCGACGGACCGGCGGCAACCACCGGAGCCGGAGCCGAAGCAGCGCCCGCACTCGCCGACATGAACTCGACGATCTGACCCAGCGTGCGCAGCTCGCCGAGCTGCTCCGGGCCCACGTGCACCTCACTCGGGAACTGCTCCGACAACACACCCAGGATCTCGACCCGCTTGATCGAGTCGATCCCCAGATCCGCCTCGACATCCATCTCGAGTTCGAGCATCTCCGCCGGGTAGCCGGTCTTCGCCGACACCACCGCCAGCAGTGCGGCAGCCACCTCCGCCGCCGACGGACCGGCGGCAACCACCGGGGCCGGAGCCGAAACGGGGGCCGGGACCGGAGCCGCCACCGGAGCCGAGGGCGGTGCCACCACCGGGGCAGGGGCGGCGGCCACCGGAGCCGGCGGCAGCGCGACCTGGACCGGCGCCGGGGCCAGCACGGGAGCCGGCGCCGGAGCCGCCACCGGGGCCAGGGCCGGGGCGACGGTCGCGGCGGGAGCCGGAGCACCGCCCAGTTCGAGCGCGGCCAGGTCGCGGAGGATCTCGTTCGCCCGCAGGTGGGTCCGGCCGATGGCGAGGCCGTGCTCCTTGACCGCCGTCACGCCGCCCAGGATCTCGGGCAGGCGGCCCTGGTCGGCGGCGTTCTCCAGCAGTCCGGCCAGCCGCTCGGCGCTCTGCAACTGCCCGTTCAGGTAGTCGTCGTGCAGGGCGAGGTGATCGGTGATCAGCTCGGACAGCCGGTCGGGCTGACGATCGTGGTCCACGGGTTCGGTCTCCTGGACGACGGCGGCCACGGGGGCCGGAACGGGAACGGAAGCGGGTACTTCGACCGGCACCTCGACCGGCACGTGCACCGGCACCTCGACCTGGACCTCGACGGTCGGCAGGGTGACCCGGTAGCCGTTGTCGATGGCCTCCCGGTAGGCGGCCCGCCGGTGCTCGGGGACGTGGTTGATGCCGTTCAGCGGGACGGTCATGCCCTTCACCGGCACGACCGGCTCCGGTACCAGGACGTACCGGTCGGCGACCGACAACGGCAGCCCCAGCACGACGAGTTGGGCCACGGCGCGCTTCAGCGCGAGGTCGGCGTCAGCACCCGGCCCGGGGTCGAGCTGGACCGCGGCGTGCGGCCGGTCGCCCAGGATGCGGCGGACCAGCTGGGTCAGCACGCCCTTGGGCCCGAACTCCACGAAGGTGCGGAACCCGGCCGCGTACATCTCCTCGACCCGGTCGGCGAAGTGCACCGGGTTCACCAACTGCTCGGCCAGCACCCGCCGGTTGGCGGCCGGGTCGGCGCCGTACACCGCACCCGGGGTGTTGGCGTACACCGGGCCGTGCGGCGCGCGGATCTCGACCCGCTCGACACTCGCCCGGAACGCCTCGACCGCGTGCGCCACGTACGGGGTGTGGAAGGCCGCCGAGACCGGCAGCCGGCTCGCCCGGACCCCTGCTGCCTTGGCGGTCGCGACCAGCTGCTCGACCTCCTCGGTGCCGCCGCCGACCACGATCTGGTCGGCCGCGTTGCGGTTGCAGACCGTCAACCCGCCGAACCGGCCGAGCAGTTCGGTGATCTGGTCGTCGGTGGCGCTGAGCGCGGCCATCGCACCCGGGTCGAACCCGGCCTCGGCGGGCGGCGCCATCGCCGCTCCCCGGGCCCGGGCCAGCTCGAAGAAGGCGTCGTCGTCCAGCGCGCCGGAGGCCCAGAGCGCGGTCAACTCGCCGAAGCTGTGGCCGAGGTGGCCGTCGGCCGCGAAGCCCAGCTCGCTCAGGTAGCGGAACTGACCGGCCGCCAGCGCGCCGATCGCGGGCTGCGCGTACTCGGTGCGGCGGAGCGCCTCCTCCTGCCCGGCCTTGGCCGCCGGGTCGAAGGCGGGCGCCGGGAAGGCCACCCGGGAGAGCGGTTCGGCCCCGGTGAACTGCCGGTTGGCGGCGTCGAAGGCGGCCCGCAGCGGAGGTACGGCGAGCACGGCCCGGTGGCCCGGGTTGACGTACTGGCTGCCCTGACCGGCGAACAGCGCGCCGACCTTGCCGGTCTCGCCGGCCCGGCGACGGAAGTACACGCCCTTGGGGTGCGCCCAGTCCGAGGCGTCCGGCTTGGCGGTCAGCTCGGCGACGGCCAGCGCGGTGAGCTCCGCCAGTTCGGCGTCGTTCCTGGCCACCAGCGCCACCCGGGGGTGGTCGGCCGGAGCCGGGCCCGACTGCGCGGGGCCGGCCAGCGCACCGGCCAGCGCCGCCACGGTCGGCGCGTGCCACCGGTGCACCCGGGCGACCGGGAAGACCACCTTGAGGTCGTCGCCGTCGCCGTACTCCTCCAGCACGAAGTGGAAGTTGGTGCCGCCGAAGCCGAACGAGGAGATCGCGGCCCGGCGGTGCTCCCGCTCGGGGTCCCGGATCCACGGGCGGCTCTCGGTGTTGACGTAGAAGGGGCTGTTGGCGAAGTCGATCGCCGGGTTCGGCTCGTCCACGTTGATGGTCGGTGGCAGCAGCTTGTGGTGCAGCGCCATCGAGAGCTTGATCAGCCCGGCCGCGCCGGCCGCCGCCTTGGTGTGCCCGATCTGCGACTTCACGCTGCCGACCGCGGCGTACTGCTTCGCCTCGGTCGCCCCCGACACCACCGCGGCCAGCGCGGACAGTTCGGTCGCGTCGCCGACCGCCGTGCCGGTGCCGTGCGCCTCGAACAGCTCGACGCTCTCCGGTGAGCAGTCGGCGTCCTCGTAGGCCCGCTCCAGGGCGACGATCTGGCCCTCCTTACGGGGGGCGTAGATCGACTTGAACCGGCCGTCGCTGGACGAGCCGATGCCCCGGATCACGGCGTAGATCTCGTTGCCGTCCCGCTCGGCGTCGGACAGCCGGCGCAGCGCCAGCATCCCGATGCCCTCGCCGATCAGCGTGCCGTCGGCGTCCTTGTCGAACGGCCGGATCCGGCCGGCCTTGGAGAACGCCGGGGTCTTGGCGAAGCAGAGGTACATGAAGATGGTGTTCTCGGCGTCGCAGCCGCCCGCCAGCATGGTGTCCGCGCGCCCCTCCAGCAGTTCGCTGACGGCGGTCTTCACGGCGGCGAGCGAGCTGGCGCAGGCGGCGTCGATGGTCATGTTGGTGCCACCGAGGTCGAGCCGGTTGGCGATCCGCCCGGCCACCACGTTGCCCAGCATGCCGGGGAAGGAGTTCTCCTCCCAGGGCGCGAAGGCCAGCTTGAACTTCTCGGCGATCTCCTCGGCGTCCCGCTCGGAGAGGCCGACACTGCGGGCCACCTCCTTGAGCACCGGGGTCTGCAGCCGGGCCGAGAGCGGCTGGGTGAGCTGGTTGGCGCCGGTGATGCCGAGCACCACACCGGTGCGCGAGGCGTCGTACCAGGGCTGTTCGGCCCCGGCGTGCTTGAGCAGGTCGCGGGCGACCACCAGGCTGAGCAGCTGGAGGACGTCGGTGACCTCCAGGGTGGTCGGCGGCAGACCGAACTCCATCGGGTTGAAGTCCACGGTGGGGATGAACCCGCCGTGCCGGGAGTAGGTCTTGTCCGGGGCGGTCGGATCCGGGTCGTAGTGCTCGTCGAGGTCCCAGTGGGTCGACGGGACGTCCTCGATGCAGTCCGCCGCCGCCACCACGTTGCCCCAGAACTCCCGCAGGTCACGGGACTTGGGGTACAGGGCGGACAGGCCGACGATGGCGATCGGATCGCGGGCGAGCCGGCGGTCCAGGTCGCGTTCGCTCGGTCTGGCGGCGCTGTCCTGAGGTGGAACGGTCGGATTGTTCGAGGAGTGCGCAGGCTGCGAAGAGTTCACGGCGGGCTCTCTTGGTCTCGGTGGCCGGAGGCCACCCGGGCACGGCCCGCTGAGGGCACGGGCCGGGCCGGGTGGTGTGCGCGGACCTGGGGCCGGTCCGACGGCAGGCGTCGGAGCGGGCCGGGTCGGGCGGCGAGGGTGCGGGCCGGGCGGGCCGGACCCGACGGGGAAGGTCAGACGGGCCCGGGGGCCGGGTGGACCAGGCGGGCGATGACCTGGGCCGCGTCCGGTCGGGTGAGCATGGTGTAGTGGTCGCCGGGTGCCACCGCCAGGTCGAGCCCGTGCGGGGCGAGCGGCTGCCAGCCGAGCGTGGGGTCCTCGGGGATCAGGCTGCGTTCGGCCTTCACCAGGACCAGCGGGACGCTCGACGGCCTCGGCCGGTACGGCGCGGTGAGCCGGTTGTTGCGCAACAGCCCGTCGACATAGGTGTCGTAGAGCTTGCGGAGCCCGGGCAGCGGGGTGTCGGGGAGGAGCGCCCCGCTCGCGGTGGCGGCGTCCAGGACGAGCGGGAGCCCGTCGTCGACGCCGCGGCCGGCCAGGGCCGCCGGGTCGAGCGGTACCGGGCGGCCGCGTTTGGCACCCAGGTACATCGCGAACCAGCCCAGCAGCAGCGGGGGTTCGAGGGCCTCGTCGGGCTGCTGGTACTCCTCGGTCGGCGCGATGCTGTCCAGCAGCACCAGCCGCTCCGGCCGCCGCTCTGCGGGCAGTCGCTCGACCGCCGCCTGAGCCACCACTCCACCGAACGACCAGCCCACCAACGAGAACTGAGGCTGCGTCAGTTCGGTGGCCAGCCAGTCGGCGAGCGCCTCCACGGTGGTGTCGGCCCGGCCCCCGGTGAGGGCCGCCTCCCCGTACTCGGGGAGGGCCGAGATGTCGAGCACGGTCAGTCCGACACCCTCGGGGAGGGCCTCGGCGAGGGTGCGGTGGACCTGGGCGGCGAGCGCCCCGGGGTGCACCAGGTGGACGGTGGGACCGCCCTCGGCAGCCTGGCGTAACGGGAGGACCGGGACCGGCCCGGGTCTACGCGGAGGCACGCTGACCGCACTCCTCGGCGATGTGCGCCGCCAGGTCCTTGATGGTGGGGTGGTACCAGAGCGTGGTGGTGCCGAGTTCGAAGCCGAGCCAGTTCTCCATCTCGCCGGCCAGGATCAGCGCCTCGGTGGAGTCCAGGTCCAGCTCGTCGAAGTACTGCTCGGGCGAGACCTCCCCGGGCGCCACTCCGAGCCGGTGGGCGATCTTCTCGATCAGCCACTGCTGGGCCTCGACTGCCGTCACTTGAGCCACGGTTGGTCCTTCCTCTGGGGCCGGCCGAGCCTGACCGGCACCGCATCGACGGTTTCGGGTGCGCCGGACGCCCTTGACGGGACGGTCCGTACGCAGTACGAAGAGAGAGCGGGCAGTGGGAAGCGGGCGTTGAGCACCGAAGAGAAGTGGTGCCGGGGGCCGTCGACTTCGAACCCGGGCCCGATCGCCACTGGTTCCACTGTGAGCCCTGGGTGACCTGCTATTCAACCGTCAACTAACTTGACCGGCCCGGATCAGAGCCTGTACCTGACGCAATGTGGCAGATCGTGCCAAAACCCAGGAACGGTACGACAGTTGTTGTCAGATCGGCGCACACCCTCAGCGAACACTCAGGGTCACTCCGTCAGCCCCGCCCGGCCCAACGACCGCTGAACCGGCGCTGAACCGCCGGGGAAGAAACACCCGGAAAACGCGGAACGGCACCTGCCCCCAACTTGGTCGGGGAGGGGGCAGGTGCCGTGAGTACCGCATGAGCCCGGCGGCTCTGACGGGCAAGCGGTTGGTGCGGCCGGACAAACGGGCGTCCGGCGGTATCAGGTGAGGGTCGGTCAGACCACCAGGGGGCGGTCGGTCGGGCGGATCGGGGCGGGCAGCGCGGTCTTGCCGCCCAGGTACCTGTCCACCGCGGCGGCGGCCGAACGGCCCTCCGCGATGGCCCAGACGATCAGCGACTGGCCGCGGCCGGCGTCGCCGCAGACGTACACGCCATCCACGTTGGTGGAGAACTTGGCGTCCCGGTCGATGTTGCCGCGGGCGTCCAGCTCGACGCCGAGCTGCTCGACCAGACCGTTCTTGACGTCGGTACCGGTGAAGCCCATCGCCAGGGTGACCAGCTGGGCCGGGATGGCCCGCTCGGTGCCCGCCACGGGCTGGAACCGGCCCTCCTTGAACTCGACCTCGACCAGGTGCAGTTCCTGGACGTTGCCGTCCTCGTCGCCGGTGAAGTGGGTGGTGTTCACGGCGTACACCCGCTCACCGCCCTCCTCGTGCGCGGAGGTGACCTTGTAGGTCATCGGCATGGTCGGCCAGGGCTGGTTCTCGGGGCGCTCGTCGCTCGGGCGCGGCATGATCTCCAGCTGGGTGACCGAGGCGGCCCCCTGGCGGAGCGCGGTGCCCAGGCAGTCGGCGCCGGTGTCACCGCCGCCGATCACCACGACGTGCTTGCCCTTGGCGCTGATCGGCGGCTCGACGAAGTCGCCCTCCTGCACCTTGTTGGCCAGCGGGAGGTACTCCATCGCCTGGTGGATGCCCTTGAACTCCCGCCCGGGGACCGGGAGATCACGCGCGGTGGTGGCACCGGCGGCGACCACGACGGCGTCGAAGCGCTCGCGCAGCTGCTGCCCGGTGATGTCCTCGCCCACGTGCACGCCGGTACGGAACCGGGTGCCCTCCGCGCGCATCTGCTCGATGCGGCGGTTGATGTGGCGCTTCTCCATCTTGAACTCGGGGATGCCGTACCGGAGCAGGCCGCCGATCCGGTCCGCACGCTCGTACACCACCACGGTGTGCCCGGCCCGGGTGAGCTGCTGGGCCACCGCGAGGCCGGCCGGGCCCGAGCCCACGACCGCGACGGTCTTGCCGGACAGGCGCTCGGGGATCTGGGCGGTGACCCCGCCGTTGTCCCACGCCTTGTCGATGATGGTGACCTCGACGTTCTTGATGGTCACCGCGTCCTGGTTGATGCCCAGCACGCACGCCGACTCACAGGGAGCCGGGCACAGCCGCCCGGTGAACTCCGGGAAGTTGTTGGTCGCGTGCAGCCGCTCGATCGCGCCGCTCCAGTCGTCCCGGAAGGCGAGGTCGTTCCACTCCGGGATCAGGTTCCCGAGCGGGCAGCCGTTGTGGCAGAACGGGATGCCGCAGTCCATGCACCGGCCGGCCTGCTTGGTGATGATCGGCAGGAGGCTGCGCTCGACGTAGACCTCGTTCCAGTCACGGAGCCGGACGTCCACCGGGCGGCGCTCCGCCAGCTGCTTGGGCGTGGTCAGGAAGCCCTTGGGGTCAGCCATTTGCCGCCTCCATCATCTTGCGAGTGATCGCGGTCTCGTCGAGACCGGCGCGCTCAGCGGCGTCCTTGGCGGCGAGCACAGCCTTGTAGTCGGTCGGCATGATCTTGGAGAAGCGGGAGACCCCGCCGGCCCAGTCAGCCAGGAGCTCGGCGGCCACGGTGGAGCCGGTCTCCTCGTAGTGCTGCTGCACGGTCTCGCGCAGCCAGTCGCGGTCGGCGTTGGTCGGGGCCTCGATGGCCACCATGCCGTCGTTCACGTTCGCCGGACGCAGGTCCAGCACGTACGCGATACCGCCGGACATGCCCGCCGCCAGGTTGCGGCCGGTCTCGCCGAGGATGACGACCCGTCCGCCGGTCATGTACTCCAGGCCGTGGTCGCCCACGCCCTCGACCACCAGGGTGGCACCGGAGTTGCGGACGGCGAAGCGCTCGCCGGCCTTGCCGCGCAGGTGGATCCGGCCCGAGGTGGCGCCGTATCCGATGGTGTTGCCGGCGATCACGTGGTTCTGGGCGTCGGCGCCGATGGCGGCCGCGTTGCGCGCCGGGCGGACGATCACCACACCGCCCGACAGGCCCTTGCCGACGTAGTCGTTGGCGTCACCCTCCAGGCGCAGCGTGATGCCGCGCGGCACGAAGGCGCCGAAGGACTGGCCCGCCGAACCGTTGAAGGTGACGTCGATGGTGCCCTCGGGCAGGCCCTCGCCCCGGTAACGCTTCGTCACCTCGTGGCCGAGCATGGTGCCGACCGTCCGGTTGACGTTGCGGATCGGGAGCTGGATCCGGACCGCGTCGCCGCGCACCAGGGCGTCCTCGGCCAGCTCGATCAGCTGGTTGTCGAGCGCCTTGTCCAGCGCGTGGTCCTGCGTGGTGGTGTTGTGCAGCGCGGCGCCCTCGGGCAGCTCCGGCACGTGGAACAGCGGGGCCAGGTCGAGACCGGCCGCCTTCCAGTGCGTGATCGCCTCGGCGGCGTCGATGTGCTCGGCGTGGCCGACCGCCTCCTCGATGGTGCGGAAGCCCAGCTCGGCCAGGATCTCCCGGACCTCCTCCGCGATGAACTCGAAGAAGTTCACCACGAACTCAGGCTTGCCGGAGAAGCGCTCGCGCAGCACCGGGTTCTGGGTGGCGACGCCGACCGGGCAGGTGTCCAGGTGGCAGACCCGCATCATGATGCAGCCGGAGACCACCAGCGGCGCGGTCGCGAAGCCGAACTCCTCGGCGCCCAGCAGGGCGGCGATGACCACGTCGCGGCCGGTCTTGAGCTGACCGTCCGTCTGGACCACGATCCGGTCCCGCAGACCGTTCAGCAGCAGGGTCTGCTGGGTCTCGGCAAGACCGAGCTCCCAGGGACCGCCCGCGTGCTTGAGGCTGGTCAGCGGCGAGGCACCGGTACCGCCGTCGTGGCCGGAGACCAGCACCACGTCCGCGTGCGCCTTGGAGACGCCCGCCGCGACCGTGCCCACGCCGACCTCGGAGACCAGCTTCACGTGGATGCGGGCCGCCGGGTTGGCGTTCTTCAGGTCGTGGATCAGCTGCGCCAGGTCCTCGATCGAGTAGATGTCGTGGTGCGGCGGCGGCGAGATCAGGCCGACACCCGGGGTGGAGTGCCGGGTCTTCGCGACCCACGGGTAGACCTTGTGGCCGGGCAGCTGACCGCCCTCACCGGGCTTGGCGCCCTGGGCCATCTTGATCTGGATGTCGTCCGCGTTCACCAGGTACTCGGAGGTGACGCCGAACCGGCCGGAGGCGACCTGCTTGATCGCCGAGCGGCGGGCCGGGTCGTACAGGCGCTCCGGGTCCTCACCACCCTCACCGGTGTTGGACTTGCCGCCGAGCTGGTTCATCGCGATGGCCAGCGTCTCGTGCGCCTCCATCGAGATGGAGCCGTACGACATGGCGCCGGTGGAGAACCGCTTGACGATCTCGGAGACCGGCTCGACCTCGTCGATGGAGATCGGCGCCCGGCCGAGGCCGTTGAACCTGAACAGGCCGCGCAGCGTCATCAGCCGCTCGGACTGCTCGTTCACCCGCTCGGTGTACTGCTTGAAGATGTCGTAGCGGCGCGACCGGGTGGAGTGCTGCAGGCGGAACACCGTGTCCGGGTCGAACAGGTGCGGCTCGCCCTCGCGGCGCCACTGGTACTCGCCGCCGATGTCCAGCGCGCGGTGCGCGGCGGAGATGCCGGAGGCCGGGTACGCCTTGGCGTGGCGCGCGGCCACCTCCTTGGCGATCTCCGCCAGGCCGATGCCGCCGAGCTTGGTGGTGGTGCCGGAGAAGTAGGTGTCCACGGTCTGCTGGTCGAGGCCGATGACCTCGAAGACCTGGGCGCCGCGGTACGAGGCCACGGTCGAGATGCCCATCTTGGACATCACCTTCAGCACGCCCTTGCCGAGCGCCTTGATCAGGTTCTTGATGGCCTTCTCGGCCTCGATCCCGGTCAGGAAGGTGCCCTGCTCGACCAGGTCCTCGACCGACTCCATCGCCAGGTACGGGTTGACCGCACCGGCGCCGTAGCCGATCAGCAGCGCGACGTGGTGCACCTCGCGGACGTCACCGGCCTCGACGATCAGCGACATCCGGGTGCGCTGCTTGGTCCGGATCAGGTGGTGGTGCACGGCGGAGGTGAGCAGCAGCGACGGGATCGGCGCGTGCTCGGCGTCCGAGTGACGGTCCGACAGCACGATGATCCGGGCGCCGTCGGCGATCGCCGCGTCGGCCTCGGCCGCGATCGCCGCCAGCCGGGCGGCCAGCGCCTCGCCGCCGCCGGAGACCTTGTACAGGCCCGACAGCGTGACGGCCTTCAGACCCTGCTGGTCGCCGTCCGCGTTGATGTGGATCAGCTTGGCGAGCTCGTCGTTGTCGATCACCGGGAAGCTCAGGCCGACCGACCGGCAGTGCGCCGCCTCGGCGACCAGCAGGTTGCCCTCCGGGCCGAGGTTGCTGAGCAGGGAGGTGACCAGCTCCTCCCGGATCGCGTCCAGCGGCGGGTTGGTGACCTGGGCGAACAGCTGGATGAAGTAGTCGAAGAGCAGCCGGGGCTTCTCGGAGAGCGCGGCGATCGGGCTGTCGGTGCCCATCGAACCGAGCGCCTCGCCACCGGACTTCGCCATCGGGGCCAGGATGACCCGCAGCTCCTCCTCGGTGTAGCCGAAGGTCTGCTGACGACGCGTCACCGAGGCGTGGGTGTGGTGGATGTGCTCGCGCTCGGGCAGCTTGCCGAGCTCGATCTGACCCGCCGCGACCCACTCCTGGTACGGGTGCTCCTCGGCCAGCTGGGCCTTGAGCTCCTCGTCCTCGACGATCCGCCCCTCGGCGGTGTCGATCAGGAACATCTTGCCGGGCTGCAGGCGGCCCTTCTTGACCACCTTCTCCTGGTCGATGTCGAGCACGCCGACCTCGGAGGAGAGCACCACCAGACCGTCCTCGGTGACCCAGTACCGGGCCGGCCGCAGGCCGTTGCGGTCGAGCACCGCGCCGATCTGGGTGCCGTCGGTGAAGGTCACACAGGCCGGGCCGTCCCAGGGCTCCATCAGGTTGGAGTGGTACTGGTAGAACGCCCGGCGGGCCGGGTCCATGGTGGCGTGGTTCTCCCACGCCTCCGGGATCATCATCAGCACCGAGTGCGGCAGCGAACGACCACCCAGGTGGAGCAGCTCCAGCACCTCGTCGAACGAGGCCGAGTCGGAGTGGTCCGGGGTGCAGATCGGGAAGATCCGGCTGAGGTCGCCGGGGATCAGGTCGGTGGCGAGCTGGGACTCGCGCGCCGTCATCCAGTTCCGGTTGCCCTTGACCGTGTTGATCTCGCCGTTGTGCGCGACGAACCGGTACGGGTGGGCGAGCGGCCAGCTCGGGAAGGTGTTGGTGGAGAACCGGGAGTGCACCAGACCGATCGCGGAGGCGTACAGCCGGTCCGAGAGGTCGGGGAAGAACGGCTCCAGCTGGCCGGTGGTCAGCATGCCCTTGTAGACGATGGTGCGGGCGGAGAGCGAGGGGAAGTACACCCCGGCCTCCCGCTCGGCACGCTTGCGCAGGACGAAGGCGACCCGGTCCAGCGTGATGCCGGTCTGCCCGCCGCCGGCCACGAAGATCTGCCGGAACCGGGGCATCACCGAGCGGGCGGTCGCGCCCAGCAGGTCCGGGGTGACCGGAACGTCGCGCCAGCCCAGGACGGTGAGGTCCTCCTCGGCGGCGATCGCCTCGATCTGCGCGGCGGCCGCGGCGGCGGCCGCGTCCTCGTCCGGCAGGAAGGCGATACCGACGGCGTAGGAGCCGGCCGCCGGGAGCTCGAAGGAGACCTTGGAGCGCAGGAACGCGTCCGGGACCTGGGTCAGGATGCCGGCGCCGTCACCGGAGTCCGGCTCGGCGCCGGTGGCGCCCCGGTGCTCCAGGTTGCGCAGCACCGTGAGGGCCTGGTCAACGATGGTGTGGTCGGCGATGCCGGTCAGCGTGGCGACGAAACCGACGCCGCAGGCGTCGTGCTCGTTACGCGGGTCGTACAGGCCCTGAGCAGTGGGTCGCGCATCCGGAACGAGCGCGTAGGGCCGGGCTGCGGCCTGCTCGGGCTCGTTGGCGGAGTGCATGGATGCAGACAGCATCGGCTCTCCCGTCGTCGTCTCTGGCAAGGTGCTTGTTGCAGTAGGGACGACGTTGGCCCTCTTGCGATTTCGTGCAGGTTACATGATGCCGGACATCCCGAAAAGTGGAATGTCACGTCCAGATGGCGGACAAGGTGCCCAGGTCACGGGCTATTACCGGCTAGTAACAGAGCTGGCGGGAGGCGAACGCTCGTCCGCATGCTCCCACCAGTGTGCCCCCTGTCGTCGGGAGCGAAACAGGGGCGTAATGCCCCGTCCACATCCTGAGAAGGTCCCCCCTGCGAATCCTTCTCCGATCACCGAGCGCGGCATGAGATTCTGCGGCCTCGCCCTGAATCAGCCGGGATCAGTACAGGTCCGACTGGTGATCCATGTGGGGAAGGTCATATTCATACAGCGCCAGGTCGATGACCCGGTCAGCCGACCTGGCCGCCGATCAGCGCGCCGAGCAGGTAGGTGACCGCGGCGGCGGCCGAACCCAGCAGCAGCTGCCGCAGGCCGCTGTACCACCAGCTGCGGGCGGTCACCCGGGCCACCACCGCGCCGCACAGGAACAGCCCGGCCAGCGCGAGCAGCAGCGCCGGCAGCAGCGAGGTGGCACCGAGCAGGTACGGCAGCAGCGGGAGCAGCGCGCCGAGCGCGAAGCACCCGAACGAGGACACCGCGGCCACCGTCGGGGACGGCAGGTCGTGCGGGTCCACCCCGAGCTCCTCCCGGGCGTGCACCTCCAGCGCCTGCTCCGGGTCGGCGGTGAGCTGCCGGGCCACCTCACGGGCCAGCTCGGGCTCGACGCCCCGGGAGATGTACAGCTCCGACAGCTCGGCCAGCTCGCCCTGCGGGTTGCGGCGCAGCTCCAGCCGCTCGACCTCGATCTCGGCCTCCACCAGCTCGCGCTGGGAGGCCACCGAGGTGTACTCGCCGGCCGCCATCGAGCAGGCACCCGCCGCCAGTCCCGCCAGGCCGGTGATGATCACCGTGCTGGTACTGGCCGCACCGCCGACCACGCCGGTCATCAGCGCGAAGTTGGAGACCAGCCCGTCCATCGCGCCGAACACCGCCGGCCGGAGCCAGCCGCCGTTGACGTCCCGGTGGTGCCCCTCGGCGGGGACGCGAGGCATCGGGTTGTCCTCGGCGATCGGTTCGGCGATGGTCACGGTCACTGCGTGGGCCCCCAGTACGGCGTGCTGCGAAATCTCCTGACGTCCTGAAAGGTAGTCCGATGAAACGATCGTTTCCAGCAAAGTAAGGCTGTCCGAACAGCACTTCGGCCGCCCGCACCGGGACGGTGCAGGGCGGCCGAGGAGTTGGAAGTCAGCAGCTCAGGACGGTTTTCCCGGCTCCGGGTCGGTCGGCGTGGCCGGGTCCTCCGGCCGCTCGGTGCCGGTGGAGACAGACTCCGGCCCGGACAGCGTCAGTTCGCCGACGTGCGCGGCCGGGTCGATCGAGTCCGGGGCCTCCCGGCCGGGGCGCTTCCTCCCGACGATCACCAGGTAGGCGCTGGCACCGAGGAAGGTCACGACCGCGGTCCACTCGTTCAGCCGCAGGCCGAGCACGTGGTGCGCCTCGTCGATCCGCAGGTCCTCGATCCAGAACCGGCCGACGCTGTAGGCGGCGACGTAGACCGCGAAGGCCCGGCCGTGGCCGAGGGTGAACCGCTTGTCCACCCAGATCACCAGCAGCGCCACACCGACGCACCAGAGCGACTCGTACAGGAAGGTCGGGTGGAAGACCCCGTCCACCACCGAGCCGTCCGGCTCCACCTTGTGGATCTCCAGACCCCAGGGCAGGTCGGTGGTCCGGCCGTACAGCTCCTGGTTGAACCAGTTGCCCCAGCGGCCGCAGGCCTGGGCCAGTGCGATGCCGGGGGCGATCGCGTCGGCGTAGGCCGGCAGCGGGACGCCCCGGCGGCGGGCGCCGATCCAGGCACCGACCGCGCCGAGCGCGATCGCGCCCCAGATGCCGAGGCCGCCCTCCCAGATCTTGAAGGCGTTCCACGGGTTCTTCCCGTCACCGAAGTACAGCTGGTGATCGGTGATCACGTGGTAGAGACGGCCGCCGACCAGGCCGAACGGCACCGCCCAGACGGCGATGTCGCCCACGGTGTGCTTGGCACCGCCCCGGGCGACCCAGCGCTTGCTGCCGAGCCAGACGGCCACGACGACACCGATGATGATGCAGAAGGCGTAGGCGCGAAGCGGGACGGGCCCCAGATAGAGGACCCCCCGCGACGGGCTCGGAATGTATGCGAGATCCATGGCAGGGTCGACGCTACCGGACCCCGCCCGACACTCCGGCACCGCGCGGGGTCACAGCTTTCGAACGTTCGGCGTCAGGGTGCCGGGGTGGCGCCGGTGACGGTGCCCAGCGGCTTGCCCGCGTTGGCCGCGTCCACCCACTTCGCCAGGTTCTCCGGGGAGATCTGCTCCTCGCCGTTCTTCGGGTAGATCGGCGTGCCGTTGAGCAGCACGGTCGGCGTCGACTTGTAGCCGGACTTGTCGAAGTCCTGCTGCACGGCGGACACCCAGCCCGCGTACTTGCTGTCGTTGACGCAGCTCTCGAAGGCCGGGCCGTCCAGCCCGGGCACCTGCTTGGCCAGGTCGATCAGGGTGCTCTTGTTGCCGAAGGAGTCGGTGGTCTCGTCCGGCTGGTTCTTGTACAGCACGTCGTGGTACTCGCGGAACTTGCCCGCGTCCTGGGCACAGGCCAGCGCGTTGGCGCCGTACTTGGAACCCTTGCCGCCGAGCGAGCGGTCGATGAACGAGACGATGTGGTAGTTCCCGTAGAGCTTGCCCTGGTTCTCCAACTGGTTGACCGTGGTGGCGAATTCACGCTCGAAGGTGCCACAGGCCGGGCAGCGCGGGTCCTCGTAGACGGTCAGCACCGAGGGTGCGTTGGCCGGGCCGTCCGGGATCACCAGGTTCTTGTCGCCGATGGTGCCGGCCGGGGCGGCCACCGGGGTGTCCGGCTTGGAGCGCTGGTTCTGCACCACCACGCCGGTGATCACGCCCGCCGCGATCACCGCGAGCACCACCCCGCCGATGATCAGCTTCTTCTTCCGCTTCGAACGGGCCTCGTCGGCGGCCCGCTCCTCCAGCATCCGCTCGCGGGCGGTGCGCTTGCCTTCTCGGTTCTTCTCACTCATAGCTCGGTACGTCCAAGGTGGGGGCCGGTGGGTTCGATGGCGGCTGTCGGTCCGTCAAGCGCTCAGCCAGGCATCGGCCGAGAGCTTGGTCCGGGGCCGGTACACCAACCACGCGGCCAGCAGCAGGAAGCCGCTGTCGCGCAGGATCTCCTGCAGGTACTCGGTCTGCGAGGAGTCGACCGCGCCACCGCCGCCGAAGCAGCCGCAGTCGATCGAGATGCCACGGGCCCAGGCGGAGCTGATGCCGCCGATGAAGGTGAGCAGCAGCAGGGCCGAGATCACCGCGACGATCCGCGTCCCGAGACCGATCAACAGCAGCAGGGCGAGGGCCAGTTCGAGGAACGGCAACCCGTACCCGCCCGGCTTGACCAGCGACTCGGGCAGGATCTCGTACGCCCGCACGGCCTGCGCCGCCTCCGCCGGATCGGCCACCTTGGCCAGCCCGGCCCAGGCCCAGACCACGGCCAGGCCGATCCGGGCCGCCAGCCCGAACCACTCCCCCGGCGCGCCGTCGACCGCGTGGCGCAGCGCCCCGCGCTCCGGCGCGGCGGCGGTCTGCTGACTGGCCATCGGGTCCTCCCCCTCGGTACGTCCCTGGCGTGGTGCTACTCACGCTTCCTGATGAACCGTAGGGGATGAATGGCGGTTACTCCACATTCGCGCATTAAGCCGAATGAGTGATGGAATGAGGACAGATGTCCGATCTGGTACCCGCCCTGACCGGACGTCAGCGCGGCGGCCCGCAGTGCACCGCGTCCGCCACCCGGCTGAGCGACGGCCGCCCGTCGTGCTGCGACCGCCCGGCCCGCACCACCGAATCCAACCTCGCCGCCTGGCTGCACACGTACGCGTCCCGCTCGGCCCGCTCCACCCCTCGCCGGGCCAGCACCGGACCGACCGCCGCCTCCGCACCCAGCGTCGCACCGAGCACCAGGGCGGCGGCGGCGGCCCGCAGCAGGACGGCTCGCTGAAGACAGGGCACTTGGCGGACTCCTTCAGTCGGGGGACGAGTCGTACAGCACACGAACTCGTCCCTCCACTCAACGCCACCCAACCGCCCCCGATGCGTCAACCCCCCACACTTCACCCGGACGGCGGGGCAGGGTCGCACTGTCAGGCACCCGGTTCAGCACAACAGGAGCTCGGGGAACTGCGACGCCGACCTCGAAAAGGTCACACGTACGTAGGTGGTCAGGCACTTTCGCCTGTGACCCGCACGCCACGTACCGTCGCTGTTCCCCGAGCCCCTGGATAGGGCAACTCAGCGCCTGCGAACACCTTCTGCCAATTCGGCAGCCAGTCCACGGACCGCCGCCAGGCCGGCCTCGTCGTCAGCCGCGTCGAGGATGCGCTGGACGAACGCGGAGCCGACGATCACCCCGTCCGCGAAGCCGGCCACCTGCGCCGCCTGGTCGGCGTTGGAGACGCCGAGCCCGACGCAGACCGGCAGGTCGGTGGTGGCCCGGGTGCGGGCGACCAGGTCCTCGGCCAGGTTGCCGACGGCCGCCCGGGTGCCGGTCACGCCCATCACGGCGGCCGCGTAGACGAAGCCGGAACCGGCCGCCGTGACCTCCGCGAGGCGCGGGTCCTTGCTGCTCGGGGCGACCACGAAGACGGTGTCGAGACCGTGCTCGCCCGCCGCCTTGCGCCACTCGTCGGACTCCTCGACCGGCAGGTCGGGCAGGATCACGCCCGCGCCCCCGGCCGCCGCCAGCTCCGCGGCGAACCGGGCCACGCCGAAGCGCTCGACCGGGTTCCAGTACGTCATCACCAGCACCGCCGTGCCGGGGTGCGCGGCGGTCGCCTCGGCCACCGTCCGCAGCACGTCCGTGATCCGGACCCCGCCGCGCAGCGCGATGTCGTCGGCGGTCTGGATGGTCGGACCGTCCAGCACCGGGTCGGAGTGCGGCAGGCCGACCTCGACCACGTCGCAGCCGCCCTCGATCAGGGCCTTGACCGCGGCGATGCCGCCGTCGACGGTCGGGAAGCCGGCCGGCAGGTAGCCGATCAGGGCCGCCCGGTTCTCGCTCTTCGCGGCGGCCAGGACCGCGCTCAGCTTCGAAGCCATGGTCACTTACCCCCGTTGTTCTGGTCGTACAGGCCGAAGTACTGGGCGGCGGTGTGCATGTCCTTGTCGCCACGGCCGGAGAGCGACACCAGGATGGTGGCCTCCGGGCCCAGCTCGCGGCCGAGCACCAGCGCGCCGGCCAGCGCGTGCGCGCTCTCGATCGCCGGGATGATGCCCTCGGTGCGGGACAGCAGCCGCAGCGCCTGCATCGCCTGATCGTCCGTCACCGGGCGGTACTCGGCCCGGCCGGTGTCCTTCAGCCAGGCGTGCTCGGGGCCGACGCCGGGGTAGTCCAGACCGGCCGAGATCGAGTGCGACTCGATGGTCTGGCCGTCCTCGTCCTGCAGCACGTAGGTGCGCGAGCCGTGCAGCACGCCGGGGTCGCCCTTGGTCAGGGTGGCCGCGTGCCTCGGGGTGTCGACGCCCTCGCCGGCCGCCTCGCAGCCGATCAGCCGGACACCCGCGTCCGGGATGAACTCGTGGAAGATGCCCATCGCGTTGGAGCCGCCGCCGACACAGGCGACCACGGCGTCCGGGAGCTTGCCGGTGCGCTCCAGCACCTGCTCGCGGGCCTCGATGCCGATCACCTTGTGGAAGTCGCGGACCATCGCCGGGAACGGGTGCGGGCCGGCCACCGTGCCGAACAGGTAGTGGGTGGAGTCGACGTTGGCGACCCAGTCCCGGAACGCCTCGTTGATGGCGTCCTTGAGCGTGCGGCTGCCGGAGGTCACCGGGATCACCTCGGCGCCCAGCATCCGCATCCGGGCCACGTTGAGCGCCTGGCGCTCGGTGTCGACCTCGCCCATGTAGATGGTGCAGTCGAAGCCGAACAGTGCGCAGGCGGTGGCGGTGGCCACGCCGTGCTGGCCGGCGCCGGTCTCGGCGATGATCCGGGTCTTGCCCATCCGGCGGGTCAGCAGCGCCTGGCCCAGCACGTTGTTGATCTTGTGCGAGCCGGTGTGGTTCAGGTCCTCGCGCTTGAGCAGGACCCGCGCCCCGCCCGCCTCGGCGGAGAACCGGTGCACGTCGGTGAGCGGGCTCGGCCGCCCGGTGTAGTCCTTGAGCAGCGCGTCGAGCTCGGCCGCGAAGGCCGGGTCGGCCTTGGCCTTCTCGTACTCCTCGGCGACCTGCTCGACGGCGGCGACCAGCGCCTCCGGGATGAAGCGGCCGCCGTACGCGCCGAAGTAGCCCCGCGCGTCGGGGACCTGAACGCCTGGCAGGTAGTCCTTTTCGGACATGGCTGTAGTCCTCGTGATTGGTGAATGACCGTCAGGAACGCGGCATGGCTGTGCTCAGCCGTTCGTCCTGTGCCATCGGCGGCCCTGCACCTGCCCGGGCTCGCAGCCGATCACGTACCGCACCCGCCGCCCCAGCACCCGGCGCGCGGGCGCGCGGCAGCCGCGCGGGCGGCAGCCGGGGGCGAGACGGGCGCTCATGATCCGGGTCAGCCCCGTCCGTTGTTGCGCAGCGCCGGGTGGGCACCGGCGGCCACCAGGTCGGCCACGGCCGCCTTCGGGTCCTTGCCGGTCACCAGGGACTCGCCCACCAGGACGGCGTCCGCACCCAGGTTGGCGTACGCGATCAGGTCGTGCGGGCCGCGCACCCCGGACTCGGCGACCCGGACGACGTGCGCCGGGATGGCGTCCACCACGTTGCCGAAGGTGTTCCGGTCGACCTCGAGGGTCTTGAGGTTGCGGGCGTTGACGCCGATGATCCTCGCTCCGGCGTCCACCGCGCGGGCGATCTCCTCCTCGTCGTGCACCTCGACCAGGGGCGTGAGCCCGATCGACTCGGCCCGCTCGATCAGCGAGACGAGCGCGGGCTGGTCCAGGGCCGCCACGATCAGCAGCGCGAGGTCGGCGCCGTGGGCGCGGGCCTCCCAGAGCTGGTAGGCGGTGACGATGAAGTCCTTGCGGAGCACCGGGGTGTCGACCGCGGCCCGGACGGCGTCCAGGTCGGCCAGCGAACCGCCGAAGCGGCGCTGTTCGGTCAGCACACTGATCGCGGCGGCACCGCCGGCCGCGTAGTCGAGCGCCAGGGCCGCCGGGTCGGCGATCGCCGCCAGGGCTCCCTTGGACGGGCTGGAGCGCTTGACCTCGCAGATCACCCGGATGCCGTCGCCACGCAGCGCGGCAACGCCGTCCTTGGCGTCGGGAGCCTTGGCGGCCAGCTCCTTGAGCTGGTCCAGGGAGACCCGGGCCTGTCGCTCGGCGAGGTCCTCGCGGACCCCGTCGATGATCTCGTCGAGCACACTCACGCGGGCGCCCCCATCGTTCTGCCGGGCGGTCGCCCGGCTAGTCGGGTGTAACACCGCGGGGACGACCCGGACCGGACCTGTGCAGGTCCGGTGCTGATCTGCCCCCGTCGGCCTCTCGATGGTATCGGGCGCAGGGGGCGCGAACCGCATCCGCCCGGCGCGCGTCTCGCGGAGCGGACCGGCGTACACGCCGGGGAGCTACACCACGGGGGGTGCCAGCCCGGCTCCGGCCGGGAGGTTGCGCAGCACCATGAACAGTCCGAGGACCAGCAGCAGCAGGACCGTACGGGCCGCACCGAAGCCGATCCGGGGGGCCTTCGCCCCGGTCAGGGCGGCCCACAGCCAGCCCACCCAGAGCACCGCCGCGACCACGGCCAGCACCACCACCAGCAGGTTGTCGTGCACCGCCGCGGTCAGGTCGCCGTGGGTCAGCGCGTGCACGGCCCGCAGGCCGCCACAGCCGGGACACCACCAACCGGTGGCCGAGAGCACCGGACAGGTCGGATAGTGGCCGGGCGTGTTCGGGTCCACCGCCGCCACGTACAGGGTCGGCAGGCCGACCGCCACCAGGGCGGCCAGCGGGCGGGCCAGGCGGCGCAGCGGGGAGGGCGGTACGGGCGAGGCGCTGGGCTGCGGTGCGGCGTTCACACCGCCGATTCTGCCCCGGCCGCCGGGGCCCACCCCTCAGGCGGGCGCGCGTGTCATGCGGCAGGGAGCGGCCGGCGCTGCGCGCGCCTGCCGCTCCCTGCCGTCCGACGAAGCGTCAGACCCCGGCCGTGACCGCCTGGCGGGCGGCCGTCTCCTCGGGGGTGTAGAAGTGCGGGCTGGGCTGCTTGCCCATGCCCGCCATGGCCATCGCCTTACCGACGATGCCACCGAGGACCACGACGCCCAGGCCCACGAAGAAGAGCCAGATCGCGGGGATGATCATGGCGACGCCGCTGACCGTGAAGCCGATGAAGGCGATGGTCGAGCCGGTCCAGGCGGCGGGGGTGTTGCCGTGCGCTGCTGCCGACATCTGATGGTGCTCCTTGGTTCTCCGGGGCCCGGCCGGGCTGCGGGCGCCCGTCGGGTTTACCTGTCCATTGTGCCGGGCGCTGACGTCCGGCCCCAAGCGGGGGCCTCCGTTTCAGGTCGGGTCCTCGCCGCGGTCCAGTGCCTGCCACAGCTCGGCCGGGGTCCCGCCGCTCTTCGCCTCCGGCGCCGTCTTGCGCACCGGGGCGTCGTACCGGCTGCCCATCGCGGGCCAGTCCCGGCCGGACCGCACCGTCAGCAGCCCGGCGACGGCCAGCAGCAGACCGCCCAGCGCGGCCACCCAGGGCCAGACCGAGTGGCTCACCTGATCCGCCTGGGCGCTCACCAGCGCGAGCTTCCTGGCCGCCTCGCCGTGCAGCGCACCGGCGTCGGTCGCCCCGAGCACCGCCGCCAGGGCGGCCCCGAGCCCGGCCAGCGTCACCAGCCCGCCGACCACCAGCTTGCCGACCCCACGCACCGCGAAGACCGCCACCGCCGACGCCAGCCCGACCAGCGCCAGGCCGCCCGGCAGCCCCGACACCGCGCTCCCGGTCACCTCGACCGCCAGCCCCCCGGCCGTCCCGGTCGCCCACACCCGGCTCGCGGCGGTCAGCACCAGCACCGCCCCGAGCACGGTCAGCAGCAGCATCACACCGAGGCTCCGACGGCTGTTCTTCTTCACCGGCCCGGCCTCGACGGCGGGCTCGGCGGTACGGGGCGAGGGAAGCGAGGTCACCCGTCCACTATCCCTGACCGCACGACCGGGCCCGCGCCGGGGGCTAACGCTCGCTGCGCAGCGTGTTGGCGGTGGCGACGGCGCGGAGGACGGCGGCGGCCTTGTTGCGGCACTCGGTGTCCTCGGAGTGCGGGTCGGAGTCGGCGACCACGCCCGCGCCGGCCTGGACGTAGGCGGTGCCGTCGCGGAGCAGGGCGGTGCGGATGGCGATCGCGGTGTCGGAGTCGCCGGCGAAGTCCAGGTAGCCGACGCAGCCGCCGTAGAGGCCGCGGCGGGTGGGTTCGAGCTCCTCGATGATCCGCATCGCGCGGGGCTTGGGAGCGCCCGAGAGGGTGCCGGCCGGGAAGCAGGCGGTCAGCACGTCGAAGGCCGAACGGCCCGCCGCCACCTGGCCGGTGACGGTGGAGACGATGTGCATCACGTGGCTGTAGCGCTCGACCGACATGAAGTCGACCACCTCGACGCTGCCGGGCTCGCAGACCCGGCCGAGGTCGTTGCGGCCGAGGTCCACCAGCATCAGGTGCTCGGCCCGCTCCTTGGGGTCGGCGAGCAGCTCGGCGGCCAGCTCGGCGTCCTCGTGCGGGGTGGCGCCCCGGTGCCGGGTGCCGGCGATCGGGTGCAGCATCGCCTGACCCTCCGTCACCTTGACCAGCGCCTCAGGGCTGGAGCCGACCACGTCGAAGCCGCCCTCGGCGGTGCCGTCCGGGCCGGGGAACCGGAACAGGTACATGTACGGGCTGGGGTTGGTGGTGCGCAGGACCCGGTAGACGTCCAACGCGCTGGCCTGGCAGGGTGCTTCGAACCGCTGCGAGGGCACCACCTGGAACGCCTCGCCGGCCCGGATCCGCTCCTTCACCTCCTCGACCGCCGCCCGGTACGGGGCGCCGCCGAAGGGTGAGTGGGCGTCAACCGCCGTGGGGGTGAAGGTCGCCAGGCCCGGGTCGACCGGCCGGGCCAGGTCGGCCTGCATCCGGTCCAGCCGGGCGACGGCGTCGGCGTACGCCTCGTCCGCGCCGCTGGCCAGGTCGTTGTGGTTGACCGCGTTGGCGATCAGCAGCACGGTGCCGTCGGCGTGGTCGAGCACGGCCAGGTCGGTGGCCAGCAGCATGGTCAGCTCGGGGAGCTTCAGGTCGTCCGGGGTGAGGTTCGGCAGCTTCTCCAGCCGGCGGACCACGTCGTACCCGAGGTAGCCGACCAGGCCGCCGGTGAGCGGTGGCAGCCCGTCGTCGGTGCGCCGGGGCGTGTGCAGGGCGTCCAGCGCGGCGCGCAGCACCTCCAGCGGGTCACCGGTGGTGGGGATGCCGACCGGCGGGGTGCCCTGCCAGCGGGCGTTGCCGTCCGGGTCGGCGGTCAGGGTGGCGACGCTGTGCACGCCGACGAAGGAGTACCGGGACCAGTTGCCCTGCTCGGCCGACTCCAGCAGGAAGGTGCCCGGCCGCTCGTCGGCCAGGCTGCGGTACAGCCCGATGGGGGTGAGGCCGTCCGCGAGGAGCCGGCGGGTGACCGGGATGACCCGGGTGTCTACGGCGAGCTTGCGGAAGTCCTCAAGGTCCATCTGGCTTGGCACCGTTCGTCAGTTGGGGCGGGCAGGGACAGGTTAGCGAGCGAGCGGGAGCACGTCGGCGTCGAAGCAGGTCCGGTCGCCGGTGTGGCAGGCCGCGCCGACCTGGTCGACCTTGACCAGCAGGGTGTCGCCGTCGCAGTCCAGCGCCACCTGCTTGACGTGCTGGAAGTGGCCTGAGGTGTCGCCCTTCACCCAGTACTCGCGACGGCTGCGGCTCCAGTACGTGCAGCGGCCGGTGGTCAGGGTGCGGTGCAGCGCCTCGTCGTCCATCCAGCCGAGCATCAGCACCTCGCCGGTGTCGTACTGCTGGGCGACGGCCGGCAGCAGGCCGTCCTCGGTGCGCTTGAGCCGGGCGGCGATGTCCGGGGCGAGGGCGGTGCTGCCGGGGACGGCGGGATTGGTCGACATGGCGCCCATTGTGGCAGCTCAACCCCGCTCCCCCGGTACCGGCCGGGTCATCCCGCCGGGCTCTCGCACCCCTGCGGCCAGACCACCTGTACGTAGAGCCCGGCCCGCTGGGCCGCCCGCACCACCTCGGCGGCGTGGCCCTCGGGGCGGCCGTCCCAGACCGCGATCAGCTCGTCCACCATCCCGACCAGGGCCCGGCAGGTGTCGTCGCCCAGTCCGCCCACCTCGACCGGGGCCAGCCGGTGCACCGCGTTCGCCCGGTTCATCAGCCGCTGCCTGGTCTGCCGGTCCTCGCCGGCGAACGCCCCGGCCCGGCCGGCCGTCGCCGACACGACCACCTCGACCTTGCCGCCGTGCTCCAGCACCGACTGGGCGAACCAGGTCTCGGGGCCCGTCGCGAGGCAGGTCACCCCGACCAGGTCGTAGCTGCCGAACGTGGTGACCAGTCGCCACAGCTCGCCCCGGACCAGCATCTCGCTCAGATCCGAGAGCCCCTCGTGCCCGACGATCCCAACTCGCATAACCAAAGACCCCAGTACCCGCTCAGGGCCGTGCCACCGCCAGCGTATACCCGGCCCGGGACCGGCTTCGCGGAGTGGCTGACGGGACGGGCCGGGACGGCCAGAATGGGCCCGGTCGGAACGAGGGGGTCGGGGATGAGACGGCGACGCGTGGTGGCCACGGCGGTGGTCCTGCTTCTGCTGGCGGCGGGCGCGGTGGTCCTGCTCTGGCCCGAACCTGACCGGGTGACCCCGGCACCGCCGCCGCCGAGCTCGGCGGCGCCCTCTCCCTCGGCGTCGCCCTCGCCCTCGCCCTCGCCGAGCAAGGTGCTGCCGTACCTGTTCTTCCCGCCCGGGACGTGCCTGGACTACCAGCCGCTGAGCAAGACGGCCGCCCCGGCGGAGACCCGGCCCTGCGACCAGGTGCACGACGGCGAGGTGGTCGCCGACATCGTGCTGCCCGAGGGGCTGACCGCGGAGCCGGCGATCCAACAGGCGATCACGACCGCCTGCGAACCGCACCTGGTGGAGTGGGAGACCAAGCAGGGCGGCGGCGGCCCGTACTTCGGGCGCTACCTCGGACCCCGACTGGTGCACTACCAGGCCGGGTTCCGGGACGCGACCTGCGTCATGGCGGTCACCGACCGGCCGGGCGGGCGGCGACTGACGGGGCATCTGAAGGGGCTCGGGCCGAGCTAGTGCCGTGCCCGGCAGGGTTCGCCCCGTCGCGTCGTTCGGTGCGTGCTCTCGGCGTGCCGGACGAAGGCCACGCGTAGCGGACCTACTTGGGCCTCTGACCGGTACGGCGAGAGTGCGTGCCGAACGACGCGACGGGGCGAACCCTGCCGGGCACGGCACCAGTTCGTGGCCGGGCCGGCCCGAGTAGGCTGGCCGCATGTCGAACTTCGCCCGGGCGGAACGCCAGCGGTTGACCGGACTCCTGCGCGCGGCCGGGCCGGACGCGCCCACCCTCTGCACCGGGTGGACCACCCGTGACCTGGCCGCCCACCTGGTGCTGCGCGAGCGGCGGATGGACGCGGCGGCCGGGATCAGGATCGCCCCGCTGGCCGGGTGGACCGCCCGGGTCCAGGAGGGCTACCGGGCGCGCCCGTACGAGGAGCTGCTGCGGCTGTTCCGGACCGGGCCGTCCGCCTTCTCGCCGTTCTCGCTGCCCGGTGCGGACGAGGCGGCCAACGTGGTCGAGTACTTCGTGCACGCGGAGGACGTCCGGCGGGCCGGGGACGACTGGCGGCCGGAGCCGCTCGGGCCCGAGCTGACCGAGGCGCTCTGGCGGCGGCTGCCGATGCTGGCCCGGCTGGAGGCCGGCCGGAAGTCGCCGGCCCGGCTGGTGCTGCGGCGGCCGGACGGCCGGGCGGTGACGGTCACCCGGCGGACCGGGCCGACCGTCGAAGTGACCGGCGAGCCGGGCGAGTTGGTGCTGTTCGCGTTCGGCCGGGGCGAACGGGCGAAGGTCACGGCGGACGGGCCGCAGGAAGCGGTCGAGGCACTCCGGGTGGTACTGCCCTTCGAGTGACCGGGCGGACCGGACGCTGTAGGCAGGCGCGCTACTTTTTGCAGGCTCCCGGGCATCTACGGTCGGGGGCTCGGGGAACTGCGAGGAGATCTGGCGTTCGGGTCACTGCGAAAGTACCTGACCACCTACGCAGCGATCACCTTGAACGAGGCCGGCGTCGCCCACGCGGCGGAGCCACACAACAGCAGAGCCCCGAGCCCCTGAGGGTGCACCACGGGCCAAAAGGTCGGCGTCGCCCACGCGGCGGAGCCACACAACAACAGAGCCCCGAGCCCCGGCGAGGGGTCAGCGGACGGGGTGGCCCGTGGTGCGGAGGGCTTCCTTGACCTGGCTGATGCGGAGGTCGCCGAAGTGGAAGACGCTCGCGGCCAGGACGGCGTCGGCGCCGGCGTCGACCGCGGGGGCGAAGTCGGCGAGACGGCCCGCGCCGCCGGAGGCGATCACCGGGACGGCGACGGTCTTGCGGACGGCGCGGATCAGGTCGAGGTCGTAGCCGTCCTTGGTGCCGTCCGCGTCCATCGAGTTGAGCAGGATCTCGCCCGCGCCCAACTCGGCCGCCCGGCCCGCCCATTCGACCGCGTCCAGGCCGGTGCCGCGGCGACCGCCGTGGGTGGTGACCTCGAAGCCGGAGGCGGTCTCGGTGCCGGGCGGGCAGCGGCGGGCGTCGACCGAGAGCACCAGCACCTGGCGGCCGAACCGCTGGGCGATCTCCCGGATCAGCTCGGGACGGGCGATCGCGGCGGTGTTGACGCCGACCTTGTCCGCGCCGGCCCGGAGCAGCTTGTCGACGTCCTCGACCGCCCGGATGCCGCCGCCCACGGTGAGCGGGATGAAGACCTGCTCGGCGGTGCGGCGCACCACGTCGTAGGTGGTCTCCCGGTCGCCGGACGAGGCGGTGATGTCGAGGAAGGTCAACTCGTCGGCGCCCTCGGCGTCGTAGAGCTTGGCCATCTCGACCGGGTCGCCCGCGTCCCGCAGGTTCTGGAAGTTGACGCCCTTGACCACCCGCCCGTTGTCCACGTCCAGGCAGGGGATCACGCGTACGGCGAGGGTCATTGCGACAAACCTTCCAAGCTGCTGGCGAGCCCGGCGCGGTAGGCGTCGAGCTCGATCTCGACCATCATCCGGGAGTCGATCAGGCCCTCCACCACGACCATGGTGGCGGCGGGCCGGGAGTCGCCGAACAGGGCCTTGTGGGCGCGGCCGACCTCGTCGGCGTCCCGGACGTGGGTGATGTACATCCTGGTGCGGAACACGTCCTCCACCGTCAGACCGTACGCGGCCAGGGCCTGCAGGCCGACACCGAAGGCGGCGAGGGTCTGGTGGTACGGGTCGCCCTCGTGCTCGATCCGCCCGTCCACCCACGCGGTGGTGCCGGCCACGTGGACGTGGTCCCCGGCCGCCACGGCGCGCGAGTAGCCGAAGTCGTCCTCCCAGGGGGAGAATCCGGCGATCCTGCCACGTACGATCCGACGGTCCGTCACGACACGGCCTCCAGGGCCTCTTCGAGGGTGAACTTGCTCTCGTAGAGTGCCTTGCCCACGATCGCGCCCTCGACACCCTCACCGGTCAGGGTGGCGATCGCGCGCAGGTCGTCCAGCGAGGAGACGCCGCCGGAGGCGACCACCGGCCGGTCGGTGGCGGCGCAGACGTTGCGCAGCAGTTCCAGGTTGGGACCGGTCAGGGTGCCGTCCCGGTTGACGTCGGTGACCACGTAGCGGGCGCAGCCCTCGGCGTCCAGGCGGGCCAGCACCTCGTAGAGGTCGCCGCCCTCGCTGGTCCAGCCGCGGCCGCGCAGGGTGGTGCCGACCACGTCCAGGCCGACCGCGATCTTGTCGCCGTGCTCGGCGATCACCTTGGCGACCCACTCCGGCTGCTCCAGTGCGGCGGTGCCCAGGTTGACCCGGCGGCAGCCGGTGGCCAGCGCGGCGGCCAGCGAGGCGTCGTCCCTGATGCCGCCGGAGAGCTCGACCTTGAGCGTCATCTGCTCGCTCAGCTCGCGGATGATCTCGCGGTTGTCACCGGTGCCGAACGCGGCGTCCAGGTCCACCAGATGCAGCCACTCGGCGCCCGCGCTCTGCCAGGCCAGGGCGGCCGCCAGCGGCGTGCCGAAGGAGGTCTCGGTGCCGGAGGCGCCCTTGACCAGGCGGACGGCCTGGCCGTTGCGGATGTCGACGGCGGGCAGGAGTTCGAGGCGGCTCATCGTGCAACTTTCCTGGTACGGAGGGGAGTTGTCAGAGGGTCTGGACCCAGTTGGTCAGCAGCGCGGCACCCGCGTCGCCGGACTTCTCCGGGTGGAACTGGGTGGCCCAGAGCGGGCCGTTCTCCACCGCGGCGACGAACGGCTGCCCGTGGGTGGCCCAACTGACCAGGGGCGCCCGGATGTTCTGGTTGGTGACCTCGAGCTCCCAGCGCCGCACCCCGTAGGAGTGCACGAAGTAGAACCGGGTCTCCGGGTCGAGCCCGGCGAACAGCCGGCTGCCCTCGGGGACGTCCACGGTGTTCCAGCCCATGTGCGGGACGATCGGCGCGTCCAGCGGCTCGACCGTGCCGGGCCACTCGTCGCAGCCGGCCGTCTCGACGCCGTGCTCGACGCCCTTCTCGAACAGGATCTGCATCCCGACGCAGATCCCCAGCACCGGGCGGCCACCGGCCAGTCGGCGGCCGATGATCTGCTCGCCGCGCACCGCCTTGAGGCCGCGCATGCAGGCCTCGAAGGCGCCGACGCCGGGCACCAGCAGGCCGTCGGCGTCCAGCGCGGTCTGGAAGTCGGAGGTGACGGTGACGTTCGCACCGGTGCGCTCGACCGCGCGCTGGGCCGAGCGGAGGTTGCCCGAGCCGTAGTCGAGGACGACAACGTTCTTGGCCATCAGGGGAGTTCCTTCTTCAGAGGCGCATCAGGCCGGAGGCGAGGCAGAGTACGGCGCCGATCGCGAGCACCGCGATCACACTCTTGGACTGCTTCTGCTTCCAGAACGAGAACACGCCGCCGGACAGGAAGAGTCCGGCGATGATCAGCAGCGTGGCGGTGTTGCTCACAGTGCACCCTTGGTCGAGGGAAGGATGCCGGCCGCGCGCGGGTCGCGCTCGGCGGCATAACGGAGTGCCCGGGCCAGCGCCTTGAACTGGCACTCCACGATGTGGTGGGCGTTTCGACCGTACGGTACGTGCACGTGCAGGGCGACGGCGGCCTGGGCCACGAAGGACTCCAGGATGTGCCGGGTCATCGTGGTGTCGTAGCTGCCGATCATCGGCGCCATGTTCTCCGGCTCGGTGTGCACCAGGTACGGGCGGCCGGAGAGGTCGACGGTGACCTGGGCGAGCGACTCGTCCAGCGGCACCGTGCAGTTGCCGAAGCGGTAGATGCCGACCTTGTCGCCGAGCGCCTGCCGGAAGGCGGCACCGAGCGCGAGGGCGGTGTCCTCGATGGTGTGGTGGGTGTCGATGTGCAGGTCGCCCTCGGTCTTGACGGTGAGGTCGAAGAGACCGTGGCGGCCCAGCTGGTCGAGCATGTGGTCGTAGAACCCGACGCCCGTGGAGATGTCGGTCTTGCCGGTGCCGTCGAGGTCGATCTCGACCAGGACCGAGGTCTCCTTGGTGGTGCGCTCAACGCGGCCGATGCGGGACATGAGGGTCAAAGCTCCTTGCTGACAAGACGGACGGCGTCCAGGAAGGCGTCGTTCTCGGCGGGGGTGCCGGCCGTGACGCGCAGCCACCCGGGCACGCCGTTGTCCCGGACCAGGACGCCCTGGTCGAGGATCGCCTGCCACACCGCGTGGGTGTCGGCGAAGCGGCCGAACTGGACGAAGTTGGAGTCGGAGTCGGTGACTTCGAGGCCGAGCCCGCGCAGCGCGTCGACCAGCCGGTCCCGCTCGGCCTTGAGCCGCTCGACGTAGCCGAGCAGCGTGTCGGTGTACTCCAGGCAGGCCAGCGCGGTCGCCTGGGTGACCGCCGACAGGTGGTACGGCAGCCGGACCAGCTGCACGGCGTCCACCACGGCGGGGTCGGCGGCCAGGTAGCCGAGCCGCAGCCCGGCGGCGCCGAACGCCTTGGACATGGTGCGGCTGACCACCAGGTTGGGGCGGCCCACCAGCATCGGCAGCAGCGAGGCGCGGTGCGAGAACTCGACGTACGCCTCGTCCACGATCACCAGGCTCGGCCCGGCGGCCTGCGCCGCCTCGTACAGCGCGAGCACCACGTCGGCCTCGACCGCGGTGCCGGTCGGGTTGTTCGGCGAGCAGACGAAGACCACGTTCGGCTTCTGCTCGGCGATCGCCGCCCTGGCCGCCGCCAGGTCGACGGTGAAGTCCTCGTTGCGCGGCCCGGAGATCCACTCGGTGCCGGTGCCCCGGGAGATCAGCGCGTGCATCGAGTACGAGGGCTCGAAGCCGAGCGCGCTGCGGCCCGGGCCGCCGAAGGTCTGCAGCAGCTGCTGGAGGATCTCGTTGGAGCCGTTGGCGGCCCAGACCTGATCCCTCGTCACCGGGTGCCCGGTGGTCCTGGTCAGGTACGCCGCGAGCCCGGTGCGCAGCTCGACCGCGTCCCGGTCGGGGTAGCGGTTGAGGTTGCGGGCCGCCTCGGCCACCCGTTCGGCGATCCGGGCCACCAGCGGCTCGGGCAGCGGGTACGGGTTCTCGTTCGTGTTCAGCTGGACGGGCACGTCCAACTGCGGGGCGCCGTACGGGGACTGGCCGCGCAGCTCGTCCCGGATCGGCAGGTCGTCGATGTTCGTCATGCGCCCGGGACCGTCCAGTCGAATCGAGCCTTCACGGCGTCGCCGTGACCGGGCAGGTCCTCGGCGTTCGCCAGGTTGACCACGTGCGCGGCGACGTCGGCCAGCGCCTCGCGGGTGTACTCCACCACGTGGATGCCGCGCAGGAAGGACTGCACCGACAGGCCGGACGAGTGGCAGGCGCAACCGCCGGTCGGCAGCACGTGGTTGGAGCCGGCCGCGTAGTCCCCGAGCGAGACCGGGGCGTACGCGCCGATGAAGATCGCGCCCGCGTTGCGGACCTTCGCGGCGACCGCGCGGGCGTCCCTGGTCTGGATCTCCAGGTGCTCGGCGGCGTAGGCGTTCACCACCGCGAGGCCCTGCTCGACGTCGTCCACCAGCACGATGCCGGACTGCTTGCCGGTCAGCGCCTCGGTGACCCGCTCGCGGTGCTTGGTCCTGGCGACCTGCTCGACCAGCTCGGCCTCGACCGCCTCGGCCAGCGCGACCGAGTCGGTGACCAGCACGGAGGCGGCCATCGGGTCGTGCTCGGCCTGGCTGATCAGGTCGGCGGCCACCTCGCGGGCGGACGCCGTGTCGTCGGCGAGCACCGCGATCTCGGTCGGACCGGCCTCGGCGTCGATCCCGATCCGGCCCTTGAGCAGGCGCTTGGCGGCGGCCACGTAGATGTTGCCCGGGCCGGTCACCAGGTTGACCGGGGCGCACTCCTCGGTGCCGTACGCGAACATCGCGACCGCCTGGGCCCCGCCCACGGCGTACACCTCGGTGACGCCGAGCAGCGCGCAGGCCGCCAGGATGGTCGGGTGCACGCTGCCGCCGAAGTCCTTCTGCGGCGGCGAGGTGACCGCGATGCCGGGCACGCCGGCCTCCTGCGCGGGCACCACGTTCATCACCACGGAGGACGGGTAGACCGCCAGGCCGCCCGGCACGTACAGGCCGACCCGGTCGACCGGCACCCAGCGCTCGGCCACCGTGCCGCCCGGCACCACCTGGGTCGTGTGGTCGGTACGGCGCTGCTCGCGGTGGACCAGCCGGGCGCGGCGGATCGACTCCTCCAGCGCGGCGCGCACCTTCGGGTCGAGGGTCTCCAGCGCGGCGGTGATCGCCTGCTCGGGGACCCGGGTGGTCTCCAGCGTCACGCCGTCGAACCGCTCGGTGATCTCGATCAGCGCCGCGACCCCGCGATGGCGTACGTCCTCGCAGATCGGCCGCACCTTCTCCAGGGCGGCTTCCACGTCGAACTCGGCACGGGGCAGCACGTCGCGCAGGTCGGCAACCGAGCCGCGCAGGTCAATTCGAGAGATCACATCGCCCAGTGTAGGGAGTGGCCGGAACCCGAGGCCCCGCATTTCAGTCCGTGATACGAAAGGCGAGACAGTTCAAGATCTTGGGGGAGGCAGCGGTGCAGCAGCCGCCGGACGACTGGACACCGGTCGAGCAGGGGCTCTGGGAGGCGTTCCGCCAGGGCGAGGTGTACGACCTGCGCAGCTGGGACAGCGCCGTGGACCAGGTGAGCGGCCCGCACGACTGGCCCGCCGAGCGGTTCGTCCGGGCCGAGGTGCTGGCCACCCTGCTGCTCAACGGCCCCGACCCGGTGCCGGGCAGGGTCGCCGCGCTCAAGCTCAGCGGCGCCTACGTGACCGGCGCGCTGCTGCTGGCCGGGGCCAGGATCGACCACTACATCGAGCTGCACGACTGCCGGTTCGAGAAGAAGATCCTGATGTCCGAGGCGCAGGCCGGCACCGTCCGGATGATCCGCTGCTGGATACCCCGGCTGGAGGCGTCCAGGCTGGCCACCGACGGAGACCTGCACCTGGCCCGGTGCGTGCTGCCGTTCGGGATGCGGCTCACCGACGCCAAGATCGGCACCGACCTGCTGCTCAACCAGGCCACCATCGGCGGCGACCGGTACGGCCGGGCGCTGGCCGCCGACGGGCTGACGGTGCAGCAGGACTGCGAGGCCGAGCGGATCGACGTGCACGGCGAGCTGAGCCTGCGCACCGGCCGGATCGGCGGCCGGTTCTCGCTCCGCGGCGCCCAGCTGAAGGCCGCCGCCCCGGACCGGTACTGCCTCAACCTGGCGCACATCTCGGTCGGCAACACCATGTACCTGGGCGGCTCGCTGGACGGCGGCTGGGCCGGCTCGCACACCATCTACGGCGACGGCTACGGCGCCCCCATCCCGCCCGGCTCCCCCAGCACCCCGCTGCGGGCGTACGGCGGGGTCCGCCTGGTGGACGGGCGGTTCGAGAACGCGCTGCTGATCACCCACGCCGAGTTCCACCTCGCGGAGGGCCAGGAGCTCTCGCTGCGCCGGATCCAGACCCCCGAGCTCCGCTTCACCTGCCACACCCCGCCCACCGGCAAGGTCTCGCTCTCCCGGGCCAGGATCGGCAATCTGGTCGACAACCCGGCCAGCTGGCCGATGGACGGCCACGTCCGGATGACCGGCTTCACCTACGAGTCGCTCCGGCCCGACCGGCCGTTCAGCGTCCGCCAGCGGATCGCCTGGTTGGAGAGCGCCCTCGGCGAGTACCAGCCGGAGCCGTACGAGCAGCTGGCCACCGCGCTCCGCCGGGACGGCCGGGACGAGGACGCCCGCGAGGTGCTGTACGCCAAGCACCAGCGCCGGCGCTCCACGCTGCCGCTGCCCGGCCGGCTCTGGGGCCTGATCCAGGACGCCGCGGTCGGGTACGGCTACCGCCCGGGGCGGGCGGCGCTCTGGCTGGTGCTGGCCTGGGCGATCGGCGCGCTGTACTTCTCCGAGCACGAGCCGGCCCCGCTGAAGGCGGACGAGAGGCCCACCTGGAACGCGCCGCTGTACGCCCTGAGCAAGGTCCTCCCGGTGGTGAACCTCGGCCCGGACGGCTGGAACCCGGACCGCACCGGCCAGTTCGTGGTGGCGGGCCTGGTGCTCTCCGGCTGGGTGCTCGCCACCACGGTGGTGGCGGGCGCGACCCGGATGCTCCAGCGCGGCTGAGCCGGGGCTCCGCCGCCCGGGCCTTCCGGCTGACGGGTAATCGGAACAGCGGTGGCCGTTGCTGAACTACGCTGTGCGCCGTGACTGAACGGCTCCCGATCTTCCCCCTCAACACGGTCCTGTATCCGGGCCTGGTGCTGCCGCTGCACGTCTTCGAGGAGAGGTACCGGCGGCTGGTGGGCGACCTGATGGCCCAGCCGGAGGACCGGCCCCGCCGGTTCGGGGTGCTGGCGATCAAGGACGGACGGGAGGTCGCGCCGGTCCGGGAGAACGAGGAGCCGGCCGGCCCGCTGGACGGACTCGGGACGGTGACCGGCGATCCGCTGGAGGCGCTGCACCACATCGGGTGCGTGGCCGACGTGGCCTCGGTGCAGGAGCAGCCGGACGGGCAGTACGAGCTGCTGGTGACCGGGACCACCCGGTTCCGGCTGCGCTCGGTCGACGTGACGGGGCCCTACCTGGTCGGCGAGGCCGAGCCGATCGAGGAGCAGACCGGCGAGGGCGCGGGCGCGCTGGCCGCCGGGGTCGAACGGGCCTTCCGGGCGTACCAGAAGCGGCTGGCCGGGGCCCGCGAGGTGAGCCTGACCGGGCAGCACGAACTGCCGGACGATCCTCAGGTGCTGTCCTACCTGGTCGCCGCCGCCGCGATCCTGCCCACCCCGGTGAAGCAGTCGCTGCTGGCCTGCCCCGACACCGCGCAGCGGCTGACCACCGAGCTGGAACTGCTCCGGCGGGAGAGCGCGGTGCTCGCCTGGCTCCCCTCGCTGCCCGGGGTGGAGCTGACCCGGCAGTCCTTCAGCCCGAACTGACGGAGGCTCGGCCCGATGGCCAAGAAGCAGCAGCAGCGCGGTGGCGGCACCCCCGCGACGGTGGCCCTGGAGGCGGCCGGGGTGGCCTTCACCGTGCACGCGTACCAGCACGACCCCGCCGCCGCCTCGTACGGCGGGGAGGCGGCCGAGCTGCTCGGCATCCCGGCGGAGCGGGTGTTCAAGACCCTGGTCGCCGAGGTGGACGGAAAGCTGACGGTCGGCGTGGTCCCGGTCTCCGGACAGCTCGACCTCAAGGCGCTGGCCCACGCGGTCGGCGGCAAACGGGCGGCGATGGCCGACCCGGCGGCGGCCGAACGCAGCAGCGGCTACGTCCTCGGCGGCATCTCCCCGCTCGGGCAGCGGCGACCGCTACGGACCGTCGTCGACGAGACGGCGCTCGCGCATCCGACGGTGTACGTCTCGGCCGGCCGCCGCGGCCTGGAGGTCGAACTGGCCCCGGCCGCCCTGGTCGCCCTGACCTCCGCGGTGGTCGCACCGATCGGTCGCTGACCGCTGCACCTGGCAGGCGCTCAGCTTTTCCAGGGCGTCCGGTTGCACTGTCCAGGGGCTCGGGGCTCTGCTGTTGTGCGGCTCCGCCGCGTGGGCGAGGAGATCTGGTGTGCGGGTCACTGCGAAAGTCCCTGACCACCTACGCGACGATCACCTTGCAAGGGCCGGCGTCGCCCACGCGGCGGAGCCGCAGATCAGCAGAGCCCCTGGCGCCGTAGACCCGGAGCGCCTGCCAAAAAGGCTGCCTAGGCCTGTGGCTGCTGCCATTGGGGGCCGGCCCAGTAGGGCAGGGGGTCCTGTTCGCGTTTGCCGAAGGCGGCGGAGAGGGCGAGGAGGGTGACCATGGCGGCCATCGGCCAGACGAGCAGGGCGCCGTGGGCGCCCAGTTCGAGGGCGGCGCTGAACTCGACGCCCTGGCCGGCCTTCTTGGCGTTGGCGATCACGTCCGTACCGGGGCCGAGCCGGGTGCCGAGCTGCCAGGCCAGGGCCGAACCGGCCAGGCCGCCGATGGCCAGGCCGACCGCGACGGCGATGCCGCCGCCCCGGCGGCGGGTGAGCAGGAAGGCGGCGAGTGCGCAGAGGACACCTGCGGCCAGCGCGATCAGGGCGAAGGTGCCGTCGGCGCCGGCCCGCTGCTCGCCCTCGGGGTCGACGTACCGGATCGCGTCACTGCCGGCCACCAGCATCACCCGGGGTGCCAGCCAGAGCCAGAGCAGGCCGGCCAGCGCCCCGACCGCCACCCCGGCCAGGGTGGTGAGTGCGCCGATCCGCAGCTCGGGCCCGAGCGGGCGCCGTTCGCGGGCGGGCATCGGCGGCGGCAGGTACGGGTCCGGCTGCGCGGGGTACGCCGGGACGGAGTCCCGGGGCGGCTCGGCGGCGGAATCCGCAGGAGTGTTCGGTACGGTCACCGGGCCATCGTTTCACGACTGGCGCGTTCGAGGTCGAACACCGGGGGTCTCAGCGGGTGGCGGCCCGGCGGTAGGCCCAGGTGGCGACGGTCAGCGAGACCAGGCCGACCGCGCCGCAGACCGCCAGGTCACCGAGGACCGCGGCCCAGTCCGGCGCGGTGGCGAAGCTCTCGGCGAAGGCCTCGACCCCGTAGGTGGAGGGCAGCAGGTCGCGCAGCAGCCGGACGAACCCGGGCAGCTGGGCCACCGGCAGCACGCCGAGCAGCAGCGCGGCCGACATGCCGAGCTGGCCGAGCAGGGTGGCGATCTCCTGACGGGGCGCCAGCAGTCCGCAGGCCGCGCCGAGGCCGGCCAGCGCCGCGCCCGCGAGCGGGACGACCGCGAGCAGCACCCAGAGGTGGCCGAACGGGAGCGCGAACATCCAGGCCCCGACCCCGGCGGTGACCAGCGCTCCTGGCACGGTGAAGGAGGCGTACGCGGCAGCCGCGCCGAGCACCACCGCGGCCGGGCGGACCGGCAGCGTCGCGTAGTGGTCCAGGCCGCCGGTGGCGCGCAGCCGGCCGAAGTACTGGGCCAGCAGGTTGAGGGCCACGAAGGCGACCACCAGCACGCTGGAGCCGGCCACCACCGAACGGGCGGCCGGGACGTCCCCCGGGTCCACCACGCCGCGCATCATCAGCAGGATGCCGAGCGACTGGAAGGTCGCCACGAACAGCAGCGGGATCCGGGCCACCTTGGCCCGGGCCAGCTGGGCCCGGTAGACGGCGGCCAGCGAGGGCAGCAGCCGGGCGGCCGGGGCGAGCGGCGCGGCGGTGTCCTCGGCCGGAGCGGTGAGCGCCCAGGGCGCGTCGAGCACGGTCACCGGGGCGGCCTTCCGAGAGGAGTGATCCAGGAACAGAACCGACGGGGGCTCACTTCGCCAGCCCCTCGTGCCGGCCGCCGAGCTTGAGGTACGCGTCCTCCAGGCTCGGGGTGGCCAGGGTGAAGTCGTCCAGGGCCGCGAAGGCCGGTCCGGTGGTGACGGCGGCGACCAGTTCGCGGGCCTCGTCGGGGGTGGTGCGGACGGTCCAGCGGCGGCCGGAGCGGACCGCCCGCTCGGCCAGCCGGGCCACCGCCGGGACGTCGAGCGGGGCCTCGGTGCGCCAGACCAGGTCGAGCCGGACGTCGCCGTCGACCAGGGCCTTGAGGCCGCCGGGGGTGTCGCAGGCGATGATCCGGCCCTCGTCCACCACCGCGACCCGGTCGAGCACGGTCTCCGCCTCGATCACGTTGTGGGTGACCAGCAGCACGGTGGTGCCGTGCTCGGCCCGGCGCCGGTCGAGCGCGGACCAGACCGCCCGGCGGGCCACCGGGTCCATCCCGCTGGTGGGTTCGTCCAGGACCAGCAGCGGCCGCTCCCCCACCAGCACGGCGGCGAAGCAGGCCAGCCGGCGCTGACCGCCGGAGAGCTTGGCGAGCGGGCGGCCGGCGATCGCGGTCAGGCCGAGTTCGGTGAGCACGTCGGCGCTCGCGCTCCGGGCCCTGGCCCGGGTCAGGCCGCGCAACCGTCCGGTGGTCTCGGCCGCCAGCGCGACGGTGAGCTCGTCCAGCGCGGTCGACTCCTGGCCCAGGTAGCCGAGCAGCCGGGCGGCCCGCTCGGGGTGCCGGACGATGTCGTGGCCGAGGATGTCGATGGAGCCCCGGTCCGGCCGGAGCAGCCCGGTGAGCTGGCGGACCAGGGTGGACTTGCCCGCGCCGTTGGGTCCGAGCAGGCCGAAGACCTCGCCGCGTCGGATGTCCAGCGCGATGCCGTCGTTCGCCCGGATCTCGCCGTCCTTGCTGCGGTAGGTCTTGGCCAGGTCTCGTACGGTGCAGCACTGCCCGGCAGGCTGGTGGCCCGGACCGCCGAGGTCGCCCTGCGGCGTGGGCCGTGCTGCCCGCCGGTCGGTGTCGCTCACGGTCGAAGACTCTACGCGCTGGCCCGGAGGAACCGGACAAGGGGGTTGTTTCGACTGCCCCGGCCGGCCCTACTCCTGGGCGACCGCCAGGTCGGGGCGGGGCACCCGGTCGGCGAAGGCCTGCCAGAAACCCGCCCGGATGGCGTACCTGTCTTGCTCGTCGATCTGGTCGTCCTTCGCCGTGAGCAGGCCGAACCGGGCGGCGTAGCGCAGCAGTTCGGCGTCCAGGCGGTGCGGGATGCGCGGGTGGTCGGTCCAGAGCGGGAGCAGTTCGGTGCTCCGGGGCAGCCGGGACAGCCAGCGGCGGGCGAACACCGCGCCGACCTGCTGGGCGTCGCCGGGGACGGCGGCGCTGTCCTCCTCGCGGTCGGACCAGCGCTGTTCGGGGCTGGTGAGCTCGGCCAGCGTGGGCGGCGCGGGGGTGAGCCGGGCCGAGGACCAGCGCAGCACCAGGGCGGGCGGGACGGTGGGGGCGGGCCGGGTGGCCAGGTCCCTGGGGGTGGGAACGACCCGGAGTTCCGGGGCCCGCACCGGGGCCGGTACGGGGGCCGGGCCGGTCTCCCGGAGCTGGGCCCAGCGTTCGACGAAGGCACGGTCCAGCTCCCGCCGCTCGTCCGCCTCGGCGACCAGGTCCTCGGACTGGTTGAAGTCACCGTCCACCGGCTGGACCGCCCAGAGGTGCACCACCACGCCGTGCTCCTTGGCGCACACCATGCCGGGCAGCAGGTCGCCGTCGCCGCTGAGCAGCACCAGGTCGGCGCAGGCCCGATTGTGGGCCAGCTCGGTGAGCTCGGCGTGCATCGCGGCGTCCACGCCCTTCTGCACCCAGCGCCCCTCGGCCCGGGTGAGCGCGCCGAGCCGGACGGTGACCCGGGGCAGGGTGCGCAGCCGGCGGTGTTCGGGCAGCGAGCGCCGGTCCGGGGCGGCGTCGAACCAGTAGATCCGCAGCAGCGGCAGCCCGGTCTCCGCCTCGGCCCGCTCCGCCAGTGCGGTGGCCAGCGCGGCGTGATCCACCGTCAGCCGGGCCCGGACGGGGTCCCCCGCCAGCAGGTTGGCCGCCGCACCGAGCAAGTACCCCGCGTCCACCAGGACGACGCACCGGTCCACTCCACACCACTTCCCTCCGGAGGGCCGCACCGCGCGGGGAAACGATGTGGGGGCCCGCACGGCCGCCGACGTCCCGGCGGTCGGGGCGAGCACCGCCGGTGGGCACTCTCTACCCCCCGATCGGCTGGTGAACCGTTCCGCCGGGCCCGCCCGGCGCGGCCGGAGGTCCCGGGACGCACCGGCCGGGCCGGACGGAGTGTCAGCCCCGGCGCTCGGCCAGCTCGGCCGCGACCAGCTCGGCGATCTGCACCGCGTTCAGCGCGGCGCCCTTGCGCAGGTTGTCGTTGGAGAGGAACAGCGCGAGGCCGTTCTCCACCGTCTCGTCGACCCGGATCCGGCCGACGAAGGACGGGTCCTTGCCGGCCGCCTGGAGCGGGGTCGGGATCTCGGACAGCTCGACGCCCGGGGCCTTGGCGAGCAGCTCGTACGCGCGCTCGACGCTGATCGGGTTGGCGAAACGGGCGTTCACCTGGAGCGAGTGGCCGGAGAACACCGGGACGCGCACGCAGGTGCCGGAGACCTTGAGGTCGGGGATCTCCAGGATCTTGCGGGACTCGTTGCGGAGCTTCTGCTCCTCGTCGGTCTCGAACGAGCCGTCGTCCACCAGGTTGCCCGCGAGCGGGACCACGTTGAAGGCGATCGGCCGCTGGTACACGCCCGGGTCGGTGGCCTGCACGGCCTCGCCGTCGAAGGCCAGCCGGTCGGCCTGCTCGGCGATCTCGCACGCCTGCCGGTGCAGCTCGGCGACGCCGGCCAGGCCGGAGCCGCTGACGGCCTGGTAGGTGGTGGCGACCAGCGCGGTCAGCCCGGCCTCGTCGTGCAGCGGGCGCAGCACCGGCATGGCGGCCATGGTGGTGCAGTTCGGGTTGGCGATGATGCCCTTGGGGCGGTTCGCGATCGCGTCCGGGTTGACCTCGGAGACCACCAGCGGGACCTCGGGGTCACCGCGCCAGGCCGAGGAGTTGTCGATCACGACCGCACCGGCGGCGGCGGCCTTGGGGGCCAGCGCCTTGGAGGTCGAGCCACCGGCAGAGAAGATCACGATGTCCAGGCCGGCGTAGTCGGCGGTCTCCGCGTCCTCGACCGTGACCTCGCCGTCCCCCCAGGGCAGCGTCTTGCCGGCCGACCGCGCCGAGGCGAACAGCCGCAGCTCCGTCACGGGGAACTCACGCTCCGCCAGAATGCTGCGCACCACTCCACCGACCTGGCCGGTGGCGCCCACGATGCCGATCTTCATCGGGTTTCTCCTCCTGTGTTGTGCTCGATCAGAATCCGCACACTCCGCCCATCATGCCTGGTCGGGCGGGTCGGGCGGTACGGCGTTCCAGTGGGTGAACGGGCGGTGCACCGGCCGTCGGCGGCGGCGGGCGGAAATCCGGCGGCCGCCACCACCGGACGCCCCCGATTCGCCGGTGCCGGGCCGGTCGGGAGGGAAGAATCCGACCGGCCCGCGCGGTGCTGTCAGCCCGTCAGTTCCGCCAGTACCGTCAGCGCGGCGGCCACCGACGCCGGCCCGGCGGGCAGCAGCGGCAACCGGACGTCCGGGGTGGGGATCCGGCCCTGGGCGTGCAGCACGCCCTTGATCACGGTCGGGTTGGGCTCGGCGAAGCAGGCGATCGAGAGCCGGGCGAGCCGGTGGCCCAGTTCGCGCGACCCCCGGCCGGTCGCCAGCTCGACGAAGCGGTCGGTGGCCAGGTGGGCCGAGGCCAGGATGCCGCCGGTCGCGCCGAGCGCGAGCAGCGGGGCGAGGAAGGGGTCGTCCCCGGCCAGCACCGCGAACTGCGGCGGCAGGTCGGCCAGCAGCGCGACGGTCTCCTGGTCGATCCCGCCGGCCGCGTACTTGACCCCGGCGACGTTCGGCAGCGCGCCGATCCGGCGCAGCGCGGCGGCGCCCAGGGCCTGACCGGTCCGGTACGGGATGTGATAGACGATCAGCGGCACCGGGCTCCCGGCGGACAGCTGCTCGAAGTGCGCCAGCGCGCCGGCCTCGCCCGGCCGGGTGAAGGCGGGCACGGTGACCAGCGCGGCGTCCGCGACGCCGGCCAGCCCGGCCAGCGCCTCGACGGTGCGCCGGGTGTCGTTGCCGCCGGTGCCGACGGTGAGGACGGCGCCGTACTCGGCGGTGGCCTTGGCGCACACCTCGACCACGGTGCGCCGCTCGGCCTCGTCCAGGGTGGCCACCTCGGCGGTGGTGCCAAGCGCGACCAGCCCGGCCGCGCCGTCGGCCAGCGCCTGCCGGGCCAGCTGCTCCAGGGCGGCCACGGCGAGGGTGCCGTCGGCGGCGAAGGGGGTGACCAGCGGGACGTGGATTCCGTGCAGTTCCATGCCGTCGAGCCTGCCGCCCTTCACTGTGCAGGTCCAGTTCACATCTCCGACGGTTCTCGTAAGCTGAGCCGATGCTCGACGTCCGCCGCCTGCGGCTGCTCCGTGAACTCGCCCACCGCGGCACCATCGCCGCCGTCGCCGAATCGCTCGCCTTCAGCCCGTCCGCCGTCTCCCAGCAGCTCTCGGTGCTGGAGCGGGAGGCCGGCGTGCCGCTGCTGGAGCGGACCGGCCGCCGGGTCGCGCTCACCCCGGCCGGGCGGAACCTGGTCCGGCACGCCGAGGCGGTGCTGGAGCGGCTGGAGCTGGCCGGGGCCGAACTGGCCGACGCCCGGAGCGGGTTGGCGGGCCCGCTGCGGATCGGCACCTATCCCTCGGCGGCCCGGGCGATCATCCCGGCCGCCCTCGCCGCGCTCGCCCGGGAGCACCCCGGGCTGGAGCCGATGGTCACCGAGGTGGACCCGGCGGAGGTCGCGGCGATGCTGCGCTCCGGCGAGCTGGACGTCGCACTGGTGCACGAGTACGACTTCGTGCCGGCCGACCCGCAGCCGGGGCTGGCCACCGAGTCGCTGTTCACCGAGGCGATGTACCTGGCGGCCCCGTCGGCCGGGACGATCGCCGACCACCGGGATTCGCCGTGGATCGTCGCGCCGCACGGCACGCTCTGCCACGCGATGGCCGTCCGGGCCTGCCAGGCGACGGGGTACACCCCCCGGATCCGGCACCAGATCGACGATTTCGGCACGGTTCTGGCGCTCGTCGCGGCGGGCCAGGGAGTGGCTCTCGTCCCCCAGCTGGGAGTGGCCGACGCGCCCTCCGGCGTGGCCCTCAGCAGGCTCCCGATGGCCCGCCGGACCCGGACCGCGTACCGCGCCGGAGCGGCCCGTCACCCGGCCGTGGCGGCCTTCGTCACAGCTCTGCAAACGGCGCTCCCGAGTGGCCTGCGGTGCTCAACGGACCTCTGTTGAGCGGCTAGGGTGGAGCCTTCCTTCGAGCCTGAGGAGCCGTCCCACCGTGGCCGACAGCTTTGTTCACCTGCATGTCCACACCGAGTTCTCGATGCTGGACGGAGCAGCGAAGAACGGCAAGCTGTTCGCGGAAGCGGAGCGGCAGGGCATGCCCGCGATCGCGATGAGCGACCACGGCAACATGTTCGGCGCGTACGAGTTCTTCCAGACCTCGAAGAAGATCGGCAGCGTCAAGCCGATCATCGGCATCGAGGCGTACGTCGCGCCCGGCTCGCGGTTCGAGAAGAAGCCGGTGTTCTGGGCGCCCGGCGGCCAGCGGCAGGTGAGCGCCGACGGCGAGGGCGGCAAGGACGTCTCGGGCGGTGGCCGGTACACCCACATGACCATGTGGGCGCAGAACGCCACCGGGCTGCGCAACCTCTTCAAGCTCTCCTCCCTCGCGTCGATGGAGGGCTACTACATGAAGCCCCGGATGGACCGCGACCTGATCGCCGCGAACGCCACCGGGATCATCGCGACCACCGGCTGCCCGTCCGGCGAGGTGCAGACCCGGCTGCGGCTGGGCCAGTACGAGGAGGCGGTCAAGGCCGCCGACGCCTACCAGCAGATCTTCGGCCGGGAGAACTACTTCCTGGAGCTGATGGACCACGACCTGTCCATCGAGCGGGACGTCCGGGACGGTCTGCTGCGGATCGCCAAGCAGCTGGACATCCCGCTGCTGGCCACCAACGACTCGCACTACGTGACGGCCGATCAGGCCGACGCGCACGACAGCCTGCTCTGCGTCGGCGTGGGCAAGAACAAGGACGACCCGAACCGCTTCAAGTTCAACGGCAGCGGCTACTACATCAAGACCCCGGAGGAGATGCGCGCGCTCTTCTCCGAGCTGCCGGACGCGTGCCGCAACACGCTGGAGATCGCCGACCGGATCGAGCCGTACGACGAGGTCTTCAACTACGTCGACCGGATGCCCCAGTTCGACGTGCCGGAGGGCGAGACCCAGGCGTCGTTCCTGCGGCAGAAGATCAAGGCCGGCCTCCAGCACCGGTACGGCGACAGCCCGAGCCAGGAGGTGCTGGACCGGATCGAGCTGGAGATGGGCGTCATCTCCCCGATGGGCTTCGACGCGTACTTCCTCGTGGTCGCCGACATCTGCCAGTACGCCCGCGACAACGGCATCCCGGTCGGCCCGGGCCGTGGTTCGGCGGCCGGCTCGATGGTCTCGTACCTGACCCGGATCACCGAGCTGGACCCGTTGGAGCACGATCTGCTGTTCGAGCGGTTCCTGAACCCCGAGCGCATCAACCCCCCGGACGTCGACATCGACTTCGACGACCGCCAGCGCGACCAGATGGTGCGGTACGTCACCGACAAGTACGGCGAGGCGTACACCGCCCAGGTGAACACCTTCGGCACCATCAAGGCCAAGGCGGCCGTGAAGGACGCCAACCGCATCCTCGGCTACCCGTTCGCGATGGGCGACCGGATCACCAAGGCGATGCCGCCGGACGTGATGGGCAAGGGCGTGCCGCTGGCCGACCTGTTCAACGAGAAGCACCCGCGCTACAACGAGGGCACAGAGATCCGCTCGCTCTACGCGAACGAGCCGGACGTCAAGAAGATCATCGACACCGGGCTCGGCATCGAGGGCCTGATCCGCGGCACCGGTGTGCACGCGGCCGCGGTGATCCTCTCCTCGACCCCGCTGCTGGAACTGATCCCGCTGCACAAGCGGGACAAGGACGGCGTGATCATCACCGGCTTCGACTACCCGTCGTGCGAAGCCATGGGTCTGATCAAGATGGACTTCCTGGGTCTGCGCAACCTGGGCATCATCGACCACTGCATCAAGATCGTGAAGTCCAACCGCGGCATCGACGTCGACATCGAGAAGATCCCGCTGGACGACCCGACCACCTACCAACTGCTGGCCCGGGGCGACACCCTGGGCGTGTTCCAGCTCGACGGCGGGCCCATGCGGGCGCTGCTGAAGCTGATGAAGCCGACCGAGTTCGCCGACATCTCCGCCGTCTCGGCGCTGTACCGCCCGGGCCCGATGGGCATGAACTCGCACACCAACTACGCACTGCGGAAGAACGCCCAGCAGGAGATCATCCCGATCCACCCCGAGCTGGAGGCCCCGCTCGCCGAGGTGCTCGGCCCCACCTACGGCCTGATCGTCTATCAGGAGCAGGTGCAGCGAGCCGCCCAGGTGCTGGCCGGCTACAGCCTCGGACAGGCCGACCTGCTCCGCCGCGCGATGGGCAAGAAGAAGAAGGAGGTCCTGGAGAAGGAGTTCGTCCCCTTCCACGCGGGCTGCAAGGAGCGCGGCTACTCGGACGAGGCGATCCAGGCCGTCTGGGACGTGCTGGTGCCGTTCGCCGGCTACGCGTTCAACAAATCGCACTCGGCCGCGTACGGCCTGGTCTCGTACCAGACCGCCTACCTGAAGGCGAACTACCCCGCCGAGTACATGGCCGCCCTGCTGACCTCGGTCGCGGACGACAAGGACAAGATGGCCGTCTACCTGGCCGAGTGCCGGTCGATGGGCATCAAGATCCTCTCCCCCGACGTCAACGAGTCGGTGGAGGACTTCACCGCCGTCGGCACCGACGTCCGGTTCGGCCTCAAGGCCGTCCGCAACGTCGGTACCAACGTGATCGACTCGCTGGTCAAGACCCGGAAGGAGAAGGGGAAGTACGCCTCCTTCGCCGACTTCCTGGACAAGGTCGAGCTGGTGGTCTGCAACAAGCGCACCGTCGACTCGCTGATCAAGGCCGGCGCCTTCGACTCGCTCGGCCACACCCGGCTCTCGCTCACCACCGTGCACGAGAACGCGATCGACGCCGTCACCGGCGTCAAGAAGCAGCAGGCGATCGGCCAGGACGACCTGTTCGGCGCGATGGACAACGGCGAGGACGTGCCGACCATCGGGCTGGACTTCGAGCTCTCCGACCGCGAGTGGCCGCGCAAGCAACTCCTCAGTCTGGAGCGGGAGATGCTCGGCCTGTACGTCTCCAGCCACCCGCTGGACGGCGCCGAGCACATCCTCTCCCGCAACCGCGACGTGTCGATCGCCGAACTGCTCGGCTCCGGCCGCACCGAGGGCGAGGTCCGGCTGGCCGGCCTGGTCACCGCGGTCGACCGCCGGATCAACAAGGCGGGCAACGCCTGGGCGATCATCACCCTGGCCGACCGGGACGGCTCGGTCGAGGTGCTGTTCTTCCCGGCTTCCTACAACCTGATGTCCGACCAGATGGTCGAGGACAACGTGATCTCGGTCCGCGGCCGGCTGAACGAACGCGACGGCTCGCTCAGCATCTTCGGCCAGGAGATCACCAGCCTGGACATCTCCTCGGCCGAACACGGCGGCAAGCCCCCGATCCTGATCACCGTCCCGACCGGCCGGGTCAACCCCGAGATGATCGCCGAGTTCAAGACCACCCTCCGCTCCCATCCCGGCGACGTCCCGGTCCGCCTGCTCACCACCGGCCGCGACAAGAACGTCCTCTACGAACTCGGCTTCCTGGTCAGCCCCGACAACGGCGCCTTCGCCTCCGAGGTCAAGACCCTGCTGGGCCCGTCCGCCTGGAGCAACGCCTGACCCGTCCCGGCTACTCGCGGACCCGGGCGTCGGCGGTGGGACGGGCCTCGACGGTGCCCGGGCCCAGGGTGGCGAGCAGGCGGAGGCCGTCCTCGGTGGGGGTGCCGGGGGCGGCGGAGAGGACGATCAGTTCCATGCCCGACTCGTCCGGCAGGGCGAAGTTCTCCTGGTGGAGGTCCAGCGGGCCGACCAGGGGGTGCCGGTAGGTCTTGCGGCCGTGGGTGCGGGTGCGCACGTCGGCGCGGGCCCAGAGGCGGCGGAAGCGTTCGCTGCCCATCGCCAACTCGCCGATGAGGGAGGCGAGTCGGGGGTCCTCGGGGTACTTGCCCGCGGCCAGCCGCAGGTGGCCGACCACGTCGAGGGTGCAGTGCTCCCAGTCCGCGTAGAGGCCGTGCTCGGTCTCCTCCAGGAAGAGGTTCCGGGCGATGTTCAGGCCCGGTATCGACCGGCCGTAGAGCAGTCCGGCGAGGCGGTTGCCGGCGAGCACGTCCAGCCGGTGGTCCATGATCAGCGCGGGTGCGTCGGCGACCAGGCCGAGCACCCGCAGCAGCTCCGGCCGGACCCGGCCGCCCGGGACCTTCGCCCGGCGGCGGCGCTTCCCGGCGAGCCGGCAGAGGTGGTCGCGTTCGGTCCCGTCGAGGCCGAGCACCCGGGCGAGCGCGTCGAGGACCTGCCCGGAGGGCTGGGTCGCGCGGCCCTGCTCCAGGCGGACGTAGTAGTCGACGCTGACCCCGGACAGGTGCGCGACCTCCTCGCGGCGCAGCCCCGCCACCCGGCGGCGGCTGTCGGTGGGGATGCCGACGGCGGCCGGGTCGACCCGGGAACGCCGGGTCCGCAGGAAGCCCGCAAGATCGTCCATGCGTCGAGTATGGCCCCGCCGGCGCTCCGTGAGGGTGGCCCTGCCAGTACCAGGAACCCCGGTCCGACGGAAGCGGCGCCCCTGAACACCGGCCGCCGCAGCGCCCAGGATCGAGAGCACCCGATCCGAAGGAGCACCCCGTGAAGACCCTCATCGTCCACGCCCACCCGGACCCGAAGTCGCTCAACAGCTCGCTGAAGGACCTGGCGGTCTCCACCCTGACGGCCGCCGGGCACGAGGTCCGGGTGAGCGACCTGTACGCGATGGACTGGAAGGCGACCGTGGACGCCGCCGACTACGGCTCCGAAGCCTCCAGCCCGCTGCGGGTCGCCCGGGACTCCGGCCGGGCCTTCGAAGCCGGGACGCTCAGCCCGGACGTCCGCGCCGAGCAGGAGAAGCTGCTCTGGGCCGACACGATCGTCTTCCAGTTCCCGCTCTGGTGGTACACCATGCCCGCGATCCTCAAGGGCTGGGTGGACCGGGTGTTCACCCACCGCTTCGCCTACGGCGTCGGCGAGCACAGCGCCACCAAGTACGGCGAGCGCTTCGGCGAGGGCACCCTCGCGGGCCGGCGGGCCCTGCTCTCGGTGACCCTCGGCGGCCCGGAGTCGCACTACTCCGCGCGCGGGATCAACGGACCGATCGACGACCTGCTGTTCCCGTTCCAGCACGGCGTCCTCTACCACCCGGGCGTCGAGGTGCTGCCGCCGTTCCTGCTGTACAGCGCCGACCGGCTGACCCCCGAGGACTACCCGGACGTCGCCAAGGCGTGGCAGGAGCGCCTGCTCACCCTGGAGTCGACCGAGCCGATCGCGTTCCGGCGGCAGAACTTCGGCGACTACGAGATCCCCTCGCTGCACCTCAAGGAGGGCCTGGAGCCCGTCGGCCGGACGGGTTTCGGGTTGCACGTACGCGGCTGACCGGACGCCCCGTCAGCCGCCGACCGGCAGGCCGCTCGGCTCCTTCACCCGCTTCATGATGATCTGCGAGTTGACCTCGGTGACCCCGGTCAGCGTGGTCAACCGCTCGATCCAGAGCCGCTCGTACGCCTTCAGGTCCTCGACCGCGATCCGCAGCAGGCAGCCCGGGCTGCCGAACAGCCGGTACGCCTCGATCACATCGGGGATCTCCTGGAGCGCGGCCTCGAACGCCTCCACCGCCTCCCGCTCGCGGCGGACCTCGACCGAGACCAGCACCTCGAAGCTGCGGCCGACGGCGGCCGGGTCGATCACCGCGCGGTAGCCCCGGATCACGCCGTCCTGCTCCAGCTGGCGGACCCGGCGCATGCACGGCGAGGGCGTCAGCCCGACCCGCTGGGCCAGCTCCTGGTTGCTCAGTCGGCCGTCGCGCTGGAGCTCGCGCAAGATATCCCTGTCAATCTGATCCATCACGCGCTCATCTTGCGCACTTTCGATCGGGCTGGCAAGAATTCGCGATCGCATTGCGCACCGGTGCCGGTATTCTTGCCGGTGAGCGTTCCGCCACCCGCGGAGACCAACAGACAGCCCGGCCCCGGCAAACAGCCGGTGTCGGGCTGTTCCCCTTCTGGAGGCACCCATGGCACGGATCGTCGTGATCAGCACCGGCGGGACCATAGCCAGCCGGTGGCAGGGCTCCGGCTTCGCCGCCGACGCCGACGGCAGCGAGGTGATGGCGACCGCCGCCGTCCCGGCGGGCGTCACGGTCGAGGTGGTCGACCTGTTCAGCGTGAACAGCCCCCGGCTGACCAGCCTGCACCAGTTGGAACTGCTGCACACCGTGCACCGGGTGCTCGGCGACCCGGGGGTGGACGGCATCGTGGTGACCCACGGCACCGACACCCTGGAGGAGTCGGCCTTCCTGCTCGACCTGCACCACACCGACCAGCGCCCGGTGGTGCTGACCGGCGCGCAGCTCCCGCTGGACGCCGCCGACGGCGACGGGCCCGGCAACCTGCACGACGCCCTGCTGACCGCCGCCACGGCCCGCGGCCTGGGCGTGCTGGTCGTCTTCGACGGCGAGGTGCACGCCGCCCGGGGCACCGTGAAGACCCAGACCGTGGCCCCGAACGCCTTCACCGACCCCTCCGGCGACCGGCTCGGCGACGTCGGCTTCGGCCGCGCCCTGATCATCCGTCAGCCCGAGCGCCCGACCCCGCTCGCACTCCCCGCCGTCACCACCGCGCCGCCCCGGGTGGACATGGTGATGCACCACTCGGACGCCGACCCGGTGCTGTTCCGCGCCGCCGTGGCCGCCGGGGCGCAGGGCGTCGTGCTGGTCGCCACCGGCGCGGGCAACGCCACCCCGGAGTTCGTCGACGCGGTCGCCGACGCCACCGCGCAGGGCGTGCTGGTCGCGCTGACCACCCGGGTGCAGTCCGGTCCGGTCACCGAGATCTACACCCACGGCGGCGCGGTAGACCTGGTCGCCGCCGGCGCCGTACCGACCGGCACGCTGCGGGCCGGGCAGTCCCGGATCGCCGTGCTGGCCGCGCTGCTCGGCGCCACCGACCGGGCCGAGCGCACCGAACTGCTCCGGCACGCGCTGGCGGCCCACCGCAGCGCACTCACCCACGCCTGAGCCCCGGCCGGGGAACCCGTCCGAATACTGTGGCGTCATCCGTTCCAGGACCGACGCACCAGCACAGAGGACGATCACCATGCAGCAGCAGAACGCGGCCGAGCGCGAGCCCGAGCGGGCCGAGACCATCCTGCGGGTCTTCGACCAGGCCTTCGGCCGACTGCTGGCCGAGGACCCGGCCGCGTTCAAGGTGAAGTTCCGCAAGATGGCCGCCTCGGCGTTCGCCTTCTACCGGGGCACCGCCGGGCTGTACTACGCCGACCTGACCACCGCCCCGTTCGAGTCCTTCGGCGCGCCGTACCTGGACGAGCGGACCAGCCGGGTCTGGATCCACGGCGACCTGCACGCGGAGAACTTCGGCACCTACCTGAACGCCGAGGGCCGACTGGTCTTCAACGTCAACGACTTCGACGAGGCGTACGTCGGCGCCTTCACCTGGGACGTCCAGCGGCTGGCCGCCAGCCTGGCCCTGCTCGGCTACGCCAAGGCGCTCTCCGACCACACCATCGCCGAGCTGGTCCGGGCCTTCGCCAACGCCTACCGGTCCCGGATCGCCGCCCTCGCGGCCGGCGCACCGGCCGAGGCGTACACCCTGGACACCGCCGAGGGCCCGCTGCTGGAGACCCTCCGGCAGGCCCGGCTGCAGACCCGGGTGGCACTCCTGGAGCGGGAGACCGTGGTCGAGGGGTACGAGCGCCGGTTCCGCTCCGGCGGCGGCGCGATCCCGCTGGACGACGCCACCCGGGCCGAGGTGCTGACCGCCTTCGAGCAGTACCTGGCCACCCTCCCCCCGGCCACCCGCACCCGCCCGGACGCCCTCCGGGTCAAGGACGTGGTCGGCCGCCGGGGCATCGGCATCGGCAGCGCCGGCCTGCCCTCCTACAACGTGCTCCTGGAGGGCCACACCGACGCCCTGGAGAACGACGTGGTGATCTACCTGAAGCAGGGTCAGACCCCGGCCGTCTCCCGGCACGTCACCGACCCGGAGATCCGCGACTGGTTCACCCACGAGGGCCACCGCACGGTGATCTCCCAGCGCGCCCTGCAGGCCCACAGCGACCCCTGGCTCGGCTGGGCCACCCTGCGCGGCCACGGCATGCTGGTCGCCGAGGTCTCCCCCTACACCGCCGACCTGGACTGGACCGACCTCACCGAGACGGCCGACCTCCGCGACGTGGTCACCCACCTCGGCCGGGCCACCGCGGGCATGCACGCCGCCGCCGACGAGTCCTCCAGCGGGCACGGCCTGGTGCCGTTCTCCACCGAGCACGCGATCGACGCCGCGATCGGCGACGACACCGCCGACTTCGCCGACATGCTGGTCTCCTTCGCCCTCACCTACGGCGACCGCGCCCGCCGGGACCACCAGATCTTCGTCGACCTCTTCCGCAACGACCGCATCCCCGGCCTCGGCTGACCCGCCTTTCGGCAGGTGCCCAGCCCGCAACGGAGTCAGGGGCTCGGGGCTCTGCTGTTGTGCGGCTCCGCCGCGTGGGCGACGCCGGCTTCGGGAGAGGTGATCCGTTCAGGGGTGGTCAGGCACTTTCGTCTGTGACCCGAACGCCAGATCTCCTCGCAGTTCCCCGAGCCCCTGGACCGTAGATGCCCGAGCGCCTGCCAAAGGCTGCGCCTGCCGGAGAGCGGTCCTGACCCGCCGTCCGCTCGGCACCCCGCTACCTCAGGGGTGCCGCCCCACCGATGTCGTACCTTCCAGCGCGCCCGGCCGCCGCCTCCGGCCGGGCGTCCGCACTCACTGGCTGCCGTTCACCACCGAGTTCTGGATCGCACCCGCACCCAGCTGACGCTTCGCCAGCAGCTCGTCGTACGTACCGTTCCTGATCAACGCGTTCATCGCCTTCATCAGCACGTCCCGCAGTTCGCGGTCGCTCTTGCGGACCGCTATCCCGAACGGACGGGACTGGATCTGCGGTCCCGCCAGGTCGTACGTCTTCCCCTCCCCGATGGTGGTGGCGTTGTGCTGCGCCTTCGGGTAGTCGGTCACGTAGACCTCGGCCGTCCCGGTGCGCACCAGCTCCAGCGCCTCCGCGTCGGCGCTCGTCTCGAGCATCTTGAGCAGCTTGCCGGTGTGCTCGCACGCCTTCTGCTGCCTGGCCACCAGGTCGTTGTGGGTGGTGCCCTTCTTCACCGCGACGCTCCGGCCGCACAGGTCGTCGATGGCCGCGACCTTCTTGGGGTTCCCCTTGCTGACCACCATGCCGATACCGGCCATGAAGTAGTCCACGAAGTCGACGCCCTCGTTGATCTGCTGGTCGTTCTTGTCGACGCCCAGCTGGCGCTCGCGGGTGTCGGTGATGCCGGACATCCCGATGTCGTACTTCTTCTCGAACAGCCCGGGCAGCACGTTGGCGAACGGCCCGGCGTCCTCGAACTCGAACCGGACCCCGAGTTCCTTCTCCATCGCGGCCGCGAGGTCGACGTCCAGACCGTCCGGCTGGCCCTGCGCGTTCTGGAAGATGACCGGGGCGGCGGTGAAGGACCCGCCCACCCGGATCACCCCGGCGGTCCTGACCGCCTTGGGCAGCCGGTCGTGCAGCGAGACCTTGTCGCCCTGCGGACCTTCCGAGCCGCAGCCGCTCAGCAGCAACGCGCCCACCACCGCGACGCCCGCCACCTGACCACTACGACTGGTGAATTGGCTCATGTAATCGCTTCTCCCGACTGATCGACGCACCACGCGGCGGGTTCGGGACAGGCGACGGCGACGCACACCGACGGGACCTCGCCGGCCCCGCTCCGGTGAAATCCCACTCCGCGTGCCGAAACGGCCGGGCCGGAGCCCGACGACGCCCCAGGACGGGAATGCCGGTCAGACTATAAGCCACCATGCTCACGCCAGTTCGTACGGGGGCTGTGCACGGCGTACAACGTCGGTTCCGCCGTCAGCCCGCGGCGATCTCGGTCAGGAAGGCCAGCGCGACCGCCCAGGTCCGCTCGGCCGCTTCGGCGTCGTGGTCGGGCAGTTCGGGATCGGTGTACAGGTGACCCGCGCCCCGGTAGCGGTGCACCTCGACGTCGGCGCCCGCCTTGCTCAGGTTCAGGTACCAGGCGTTCAGCCAGTCCTCCGACTCGAACGGGTCCGGGTCGGCCACGTGCAGCTGGACCGGGATCTCGGTGGCGGCGTCCTCCCGGATGTCCGAGGTGCCGTGCAGGAGCAGCAGCCCGAGCGCCTTGTCGTCGGCCAGCGCGAGGTTCTGCGCCAGCGCGCCGCCGAGCGAGAAGCCCGCGTAGACCAGCCGGGCGTCGGCGGTGAGCAGCGGGGCCACCTCGGTCACCGCACGGCGCAGCAGCTCCTCGCTGCCGATCTCCTCCTTGTACGCCATCCCGGCCTCGACGTCGTCGAAGACCCGGCCGTCGTAGAGGTCCGGGGTGTGCACCCGGTGGCCGGCGGCACGCATCCGGTCGGCGGCCTGGTGCACCGCCGGGCGCAGGCCGTACGCGGAGTGGAAGAGGACGATCTGAGCCACGTCTGGTTCCTTCGGAGTCAGCTGTTCGAGGTACCCGACCATCATCACCCACCGGAGCCGCCCGGTCCGGACCGGCCGCGCCCGCGACGCCGGGGTGAAGAGCCGACGAACAGTCAGTCCGCGCTCTGGACAACTACTTACCGTTCAGTAGCCTTGCTGGACGTGACTGAGCCCACCGATGCCCTGTCCCTCGCCCGGCCGCGTCGCCGCCGGGTCCTCCAGGCCGCCGCACTCACCGCCGGTGCCGCCGCCCTTCCGTTCGCCGCCGCGGCACCGGCCACCGCCGCTGCCGCGCCGGAGTTCCTGCACGGGGTCGCCTCGGGCGACCCGCTCCCCGACGGGGTGGTGATCTGGACCCGGCTCACCCCGGCGCCGGACGCCACTCCCGGCTCCGGCAACGGCGCCGACACCCAGCTGACCTGGCAGGTGGCGAGCGACCGCGACTTCGCCACCGTGGTGGTCTCCGGCACGGTGACCACCACCGCGGCCACCGACCACACCGTCAAGGTGGACGTCCGGGGCCTCCGCCCGGCCACCAGCTACTGGTACCGCTTCACCGCCGGCGCAGTCGGCTCCCCGGTCGGCCGCACCGCCACCACTCCGGCCACCGACGCGGCGCTCGGCCGGCTGCGGCTCGGCGTGGCGTCCTGCGCCAACTGGGAGGCCGGCTACTTCTCCGCGTACCGGCACCTGGCGGCCCGGGGCGACCTGGACGCGTTCCTCTTCCTCGGTGACTACATCTACGAGTACGGCACCGGCCAGTTCGCCGCCCGGGGCACCGTGGTGCGGCCGCACGCGCCCGCGCACGAGATCCTGGATCTGGCCGACTACCGCACCCGGCACGGCCGTTACAAGACCGACCCGGACCTCCAGGCGCTGCACGCGACCGTGCCGACGATCGCGATCTGGGACGACCACGAGGTGGCCAACGACGCCTGGTCGGGCGGCGCGGAGAACCACACGCCGGGCACCGAGGGCAACTGGGCGGACCGGGTGGCCGCCGCCAAGCAGGCGTACTTCGAGTGGATGCCGGTCCGGCCGTCGATCGCCGGGACCACCTACCGGCGGCTGCGCTACGGCAAGTTGGCCGACCTCTCGCTGCTCGACCTGCGCTCGTTCCGCAGCGCGCAGGCCAAGGCGGCCACCGGCGAGGTCGACTCGGCCGACCGCACCATCACCGGCCGGGCCCAACTCGACTGGCTGAAGGCCGGGTTGTCCGCCTCGGACACCAGCTGGCGGCTGGTCGGCAACTCGGTGATGATCTCGCCGGTGGCCTTCCTCTCGCTGCCCGGCTACCTGCTCCGGCCGCTCGCCCAGCTGCTCGGCCTGCCCGCCGAGGGCCTGGCGGTGAACCCGGACCAGTGGGACGGCTACACCCACGACCGCCGCGAACTGCTCGGCCACCTGAGCTCGCACGGCATCCGCAACACCGTCTTCCTGACCGGCGACATCCACTCCGCCTGGGCCGCCGACGTCCCCAACGAGGCCGCCACCTACCCGGCCTCGGGCAGCGCGGCGACCGAGTTCGTGGTCACCTCGGTGACCTCGGACAACATCGACGACATCCTCAAGGTGGCCCCGCAGACCGTCTCGCTGCTGGCCGCCGCCGCGATCCAGGGCGCCAACCGGCACGTCAAGTGGGTCGACCTGGACTCGCACGGGTACGGCGTCCTGGACGTCACCCCCGAGCAGGTCCAGATGGACTACTACGTCCTCTCCGACCGCACCCGCCGCGACGCCACCAGCAAGTGGACCCGCGGCTACCGCACCCGCACCGGCACCCAGCAGATCGAACGGGTCTGGTCACCCCGCTGACCGAACGGGCCGGTCACCCCGCCGAGCGGGGGTGACCGGCCCGGCTGCTCACGCCTCCCGCAGGTAGACCTGCACCTCCACCGGCGCGTAGCCGCGGTAGGTCCAGCTGAAGGTCTTCGTGGTCCCCTTCGGGCAGGCCTTCGCCTCGTCCACAGTGCCGCCGTCCCGGAGCGTGGTGTACGCGTAGGCGCACTGCCCGTCCGCGTCCACGTCCTTCACGGAGCCCTGGACGGTGGTGTAACTCGGCGTGCTCTCCAGGTGGTTGCACTCGGTGTAGGAGACCTGTCCACCGCTGGTGCTGATCTTGTAGCTCTGGCAGGAGGCGGCCGCGGTGGCCGCCGGGACGGACAGGCCGGTGCCCGCGAAGGCGAGGGCGGCGGTCAGCAGCGAAACGGCGGCGAGACTCTTCTTGCGGGGACGGTACACGGGGGGCCTTTCGGCTCGCGGAATCCGGCCCGCCACGGATCAGCGGCGGGCGTCAGCCCACCGGCCACCCGGTGAGCTGACGCGATCTTCCTGCCATGTCCTTGCAAAGACCTTGCAGGACCGCCGACCCACCGTCAGGAGACCACGTCCTTGCGGGCGAAGCCCCGGAACGCCAGGGCGACCAGCACCACCGCGTAGCTGACCGAGAGCGTCACGCCCTGGAGCATGCCGCCCCACTCCAGCTTGGGCTGCAGCGCGTCCGCCCAGGCGTACTGCCAGTGCGCGGGCAGCCACTGCCGCAGGTCGCCGAGCGCCGTCACGGCGTCCAGCACACCGGTGATGATGGACAGGAAGACCGCCCCGCCGACCGCGCCCAGCGGTGCGTCGGTCACCGTGGAGAGCCAGAACGCCAGCGCGGCGACGACCAGTTCGGCCAGGAAGACGTACGCCACCGCGATCCCCAGCCGGGGCAGCGCCTCGGCCGCCGGGAGGGTCGCCCCGGTCGGCAGCCGCAGATCGCCCCAGCCGTACGCGGCCGTGCCGACCACCAGCCCGACCAGCGGCAGCAGCAGGACCGCGCCCGCCGAGAAGGCCAGCCCGACCGTCAACTTCCGGGCCAGCAGCCGGGACCGGGGCACGGGTGCGGCCAGCAGGTAGCGCAGCGAGGACCAGCCCGCCTCGGAGGCCACCGTGTCGCCGCAGAACACCGCGACCGGGATCACCAGCAGGAAGCCGGTGCCCATGAACAGCAGGGTGACCGAGAAGTTCACCCCCGAGGCGGTGGCCAACTCGATGAAGCTGGTCCGGCCGTCCCGGCCCGGCGTGTTGCCGCCGAGCTGGAACGCGGCCAGCACGATGAACGGCAGCGCCGCCAGCACCCCGCCCATCACCAGCGTGCGGCGGCGGCGCAGTTGGCGCACCGCCTCCACCCACAGCGGCAGCGTGCGACGGGCCCGGTAGCCCGGGGCGTGCTCCACCACGGTGCTCATGCCGTACCCCCGATCAGTGACAGGAACGCGTCCTCCAGCCGGCGGTGCGGTCCGACACCCTCCACCGGTACGCCCAACCTCACTAGCTCCGCCACCAGTTCACTCGCCGTCATCCCGTCCAGTCGTACCAGCAGACCCTGCTCGACCGCCTCCGCCGCACCCACGCCCGGCAGTTCGGCCACCTTCTCCGCCACCTCGGTGGCCGGGGTGGCCACCAGCAGCAGTTCGCCGCCGCCGATGATCTCGGCCACCGGCCCCGCGCTGACCAGCCGGCCCCGGTCCATCACCACCAGGTGGGTGCAGCTCTGCTCGACCTCGGAGAGCAGGTGGCTGGAGACGATCACGGTGCGCCCGGCGGCCGCGTACCGGATCATCACCTCGCGCATCTCCCGGATCTGCGGCGGGTCGAGACCGTTGGTCGGCTCGTCCAGGATCAGCAACTCCGGCATGCCCAGCATCGCCTGGGCGATCGCCAGCCGCTGCCGCATGCCCTGCGAGTAGGTGCGCACCGCGCGGTCCAGGGCCTCGCCCAGGTCCGCGATGGCCAGCGCCTCCTCGAAGTGCGCGTCCTCGACCGGGCGGCCGGTGGCCTGCCAGTACAGCCGCAGGTTGGCCCGGCCGGTCAGGTGCGGCAGGAAGCCCGCGCCCTCCACGAAGGCGCCCACCCTGGAGAGCACCGGTGCGCCGGGGCGCACCGCGTGGCCGAACAGCCGGATCTCCCCCTCGTCCGGCTGGATCAGCCCCATCAGCATCCGCAGCGTGGTGGTCTTGCCCGCACCGTTCGGCCCGAGCAGACCCAGCACCTGGCCGCGCTCCACCCGGAAGCCCAGCTCCCGGACCGCGTACCGGTCGGCGGAGCCGTGGTAGCGCTTGCTCAACCCGCTGATCCGGAGCGGCACTTCGGCCAGTGCCGGGTCGTACTTGGCCACCTTGGTGCGCCGGAACCTGACCAGCAGCAGGGCGGCCACCGCCAGCGCGAGCAGCGGCAGCACCCAGACCCGGGCGGGCAGTGGCGCCGCCTCGGTCCGCAGCCCGTCCACCGTCGGTACGGTCAGCGGTCCGGCCACCGAGATCCGATAACCGGCCGGCTCGACCGGCGAGGCGTACCCGAGGTCGCTGCTCGCCAGCACCAGCCGCAGTCGGTGTCCGACCGCGAACTCGTGGTCGACTGCGGGCAGTTGGACGGTCACCGACCTCCCGGCCGCCGCGCCGGTGACCCGCAGCGGGGCGGCCAGCTGCTGCGGCAGGGTCTGCTTTCCGTCGGGCCCGAGGTCGTACAGCTTGGCGAACAGCACCGCGTCCGGCCGGTCCGCCTGGACCTGGACCGCGACGGTGGGCGCACCGGTGAGGTGCAGCGTCGAGTCGAGCGGCGCGGAGTCGAAGCTCGCGAACTGGCCCGGGAAGTCGATCGCCAGGCCGGCCCCCACCGAGGAGAGCTGGCTCAGCGCGCCGATGCCGGGCACGGCGGAGATGTTCGGCGGGGCGCCGCCGGGCGGGTTGGCGATGGTCTGCTCACGGCCGGTCAGCTGCACCGTCCGGGCCGCGGTCCCGCCCAGACCCGGGTAGCTGTCGGCGCTCGCGCCGCGCAGCACCGCCTCGAAACCGGTCGAGTCCAGCCCGCCGGTCCGGGTGACCCGGAAGGCCGGGCCGGTGTCGTTGTCCTGCTTCTTCAGGTAGTGGTCGAACCAGGCGGTGACCCGGCCCTCCACCCGCTCACTGCCCTCGGTGCCGCCGTCGTGCCCACCGGCGAACCAGTCCACCGCGACGGGTGCCCCGTTGGCCGCCACCGCCTTGGCGATCCGGTCGCCCTGGTCGAGCGGGAAGAGCGAGTCCTGCTGCCCCTGCACCACCAGGGTCGGCACCTTGATCCGCGCCGCCACCGAGGACGGGCTGGACCGGTCCAGCAGCGCCACCGACTCGGCGTCCGCCCGCCCGGTGGTGGCCACCCGGTCGTACATCGCGCACAGCTCGTCCGAGAACCGGCCACAGCCGACCGGACCGTCCTGCTGCTTCGGCTGACCTCCCGTCAGACCGCCGGCCGAGCCGGTGGTGAAGAAGATCCCGGCCCACAGCTTCTTGAACACCCCGTCGGTGCCACCCGCACCCGCCGGCTGCGGGCTCTGCTCCGTACTTCCCTGCGGGCTCTGCTCGCTGCTTCCCTGCGGGCTCTGCTCGCTGCTTCCCTGCGGGCTCTGCTCGCTGCTTCCCTGCGGGAACAGAGCCTCGTTCAGATTCCACCAGGTGATCTGGCTCGACACCGCGTCGATCCGGGAGTCGTACGCGGCGCCGAGCAGCGCGGCCCCGCCGCCGTACGAGGCGCCGGTGATGCCCACCCTCGGGTCGCCCGGTGCGTCGAGCTGCACCTCGGGGCGCTGGGCCAGCCAGTCCACCAGCCGCTGCACGTCGGCGATCTCCCGGTCCGGCGCGTCCAGGCCGATCTTCCCGGTCGAGGCTCCGAAGCCCCGGGCCGACCAGGTCAGCACCGCGTACCCCTGCCGGGCCAGCCGCTCGGCCTGGTCCCGTTCGCCGTCCTTGCTGCCGCCGAAACCGTGCGCGAGCAGGACCGCCGGGCGCGGGGTGCCACCCGTGGTGAAGAACGAGGTGTCGATACTGACCTGCTCCGCCGAACCGGGCGTCTCGGGCATCGAGAGCCGCTGCTCCTGCTGCCGGACCGCCGTCTGTCCGTCACCGCCGACGGCCACCGCCGCGCCGCCGACCACCAGCACCACACCGGCCGCCGCCCCCGCGATCAGCCGCCTGCGCCCGGGCCGCCACCGACGCCACACCCCACCGAATCCCATGGTCACCGACCCTAGCCGCCCGCGCGGTAGGAAACCTGTAAGTCTCGCGCGCGACCCGCCTCACCACCAGCGGTTTATCCCATGGACGATCATCTGACCAACCGTCATAGTGTCCGCCATGGCATCTCTCATCCATCACGTGACCATCGACTGCGCCGACACCTACCGGCTCGGTTCCTTCTGGGCCGAGGTCCTCAACACCAAGCTCGCCGACGACGACAAGCCCGGTGACCCCGAGGCCCTCATCGTGGGCGACCGGATCGACCTGCTCTTCGTCGCCGTCCCCGAGGGCAAGGCGGCGAAGAACCGCCTCCACTTCGACATCCAGCCCAGCGACCGGACCCGCGACGAGGAGGTCGAGCGCCTGCTCGCCATCGGCGCCACCCTGGTCGCCGACCGTCGCCGCCCCGACGGCTCCGGCTGGGTCACCCTCGCCGACCTCGAGGGCAACGAGTTCTGCGTCGAGCGCAGCGCCGCCGAGCGCGCCGCCGTCTGACACCCCGACGGTCGGAGCGGCACCGCCGCTCCGACCGGACCGGCGCCTACGCTCCCCTCATGCCCACCATCCACCTCGGCCGGGTCCACGACCCCCACCGCCCCGAGGACGGCGCCCGGATCCTGGTCGACCGCCTCTGGCCGCGCGGCCTGAGCAAGGAGCGCGCCGCACTGGACGGCTGGCCGAAGCCGCTCACCCCGTCCACCGAACTGCGCCACTGGTACCACGACGGCGGCGACTTCCCCACCTTCCGCACCCGCTACCTCGCCGAGCTCGCCGCCCCCGAGGCCCAGGCCGAACTCGCCTCCCTGCACACGCGGTCGGCCGCCGGCCCGATCGTCCTGCTGACCGCCGTCAAGGACCTCGACCACAGCCACGCGGCCGTTCTGCGCGAACTGCTGGCCCATCCCCCGACCACGCGCTGACCCCTCGTCCGCGGCGACCCAGGGTGCGGGTGTGTCGGTGTGGTGCGGCAGGATCGCCGGCATGACGGACGGAATCGCCTGGCTCGCGGAGCCACAGAGCATCACCTTCGGCGGCTACAGCGTGACGCTGGCCCGGGGGCTCGGGGTCGAGGCACTGGCGGCGCGGATCGCGGCCTCGGCCCAGTGGTCGAAGCGGACGGTACGGCCGGCCGGGGAGCTCACCGGGGACGGCCTGGTCGAGGCATTGGAATCGGAGTACGGGGACACCTGGGACGGGATCGGCCTGCGCCTGGGTGCGAGCGACGGGTGGACCTTCGCGGTGGCGTACGGCGGCTGGTTCGGGGAGTTCCGGAACGATCCGGCGATCTCCGAGGGCGGGGCCGAGGTCTTCCGGGTCGAGTACGAGGAGGAGAACGGCAAACCGGTGCCGCCGACCTTCCGCTACCACCGCGACGGCCGGACGGTGTGCTCGTTCAACCTCCACCTGGACGACTCCTGGGGCGACGGGCAGGTCGAAGGGGACCCCGAAGTCACCGGCCCGGTCAAGGAGTTGCTGACCGCCGAAGGTCTGCCGAACGACGAGACCGAGAACCGCGAGGTGCACCGGACCACCCTGGCGGTGCTGGAGCGGCACTTCGGTCTGACCCTCCCCCGGGCCCTGGTGCTGGAGGCCCCGCTGCCGGCCGTCCTGCTCACCGACTAGTCGGCCGCCCCTGGCCCGCAGGCTCGGACCACGTCACCGGTCCCGGCCTGACGGACGGGACCGGTGACGGTGGGTCAGTCCAACGGGTCAGCTCAGCGGGTCGAGCGTCATGTACGCCTGCTGCGGGCTGCCGTCGTGGACCAGCGACTCGTGGTGGCCCACGTCGTCGAAGGCGAAGGCGTACGCGTTGCCGTCGGCCATCTGCGCGTGGATCTTGCGCGCGTAGTGGTTGGTGACGGCGTCCTGGTAGAAACCGGCCGCGCTCGTGTCGGGCTGGTTCGGGTTGGTGAGCAGGGTGGAGCGGTTGTACCCCGCGCACAGGGTGCGCGAAATCGGGCCCCGGACCAGGTCGTTGGGGGCGTCCAGCAGCTTGTAGCAGCCGAAGATGCGTCCGTATGGGCACACCCCGACCCCGCCGATTCGAGCCTCTCACCACCGAGGAAGCGCGCGCGTTTCTCACCGCCGTCGACGGCCATCGACTCAGTGGGCTGTTCGAACTCGCCCTGCGCACCGGCCTGCGCAAGGGCGAACTCCTCGGCCTGCGCTGGGAAGACCTCGACCTGGTCGGCGCAACCGCCAGCATCCGCCGCACCCTTCAGCGCACCAACTCCAGCGGCCTGACTGCCCTGCCGACCAAGACCCACAGCTCAGAACGGCGCATCGCTCTGCCCACCGAGTGTCTGCGCTCCCTCGAACAGCACCGCATACGCCAGGCACAGGAGCGCGAAGCGGCAGGGACCGACTGGAAGGCCAGCGGCTACGTCTTCACCCGGCCCGACGGCTCACCGATCGAGGGAGCCACCCTCACTCGGCACTTCAACGCCCTACTCCGCCGGGCCGCCCTGCGACGCATCAGGTTTCATGATCTCAGGCACTCGGCGGCCACCCTGCTTCTGGAGCAGGGCGTGGAACTCGTTGTCATCAAGGAACTCCTCGGCCATGCCCACATCGGGGTGACCGCGACGGTGTACGCCCACGTCCGGCTCCGCCTCCAGCGCGACGCCATCGACCTCCTCGGCCGCGCCCTCCGCAATCCCGTGGAGGCTACCAGCGAACACGACGACGGCGACGGCCCGCCGCTTTGTGCAGCCCTCGTCCGCTGACGTTGCCGTCAGCTACTGCCGTCAAGGGCATGTTGAAGCCCCCTCCCAGCAAACAGGAGGGGGCTTCGCCGCACCATTAAGAGAGAATTAGAGGGTCATTTCTTCGCTCAGTGATGGGCTGCCTTAAAATCTCACCGTCTTCTGCTGTCAGGCGAGCTGGTCACGTCAGCGATCCCCTTGGCAAGCCCCTAATCAAGGCCGCCAATACAAGCTCAACGCTTTCATCAACGAGAACGATGGCGCCAAGCTCACCGGCCCTCACGGACAGCAATCCGACTCGGCAATCCAAATCTTCGAGGACGGAAAAGAAGATTTCCCATCCGATTCGCGAATCTCGAATTTCGTCGATTGAGTATCTGTACCTGTAGACATCAAGCACCTCCTTGGCAGGCAGAAAGGTGACATCGATGAGACTGCCGGACTCGGCCGCCAGCGCGACAACCAATCGATCGACGTCGTCCGCCAGATCTGCAGGTCGGAACACTGACAGCAGCTCCGCGACAGTCGCTACCGTTAGCTGCTTCACGGCATTCCCCTCCATGCCGGAGATGCATCCCCCGTCATTGTTCCCTCGATTTGCACTTCGAACTCACCCCTGAACTCCACCCAAGGCTGGTCATTACTGTGAACGTGTGGCCGTCCGGCAGGAACTTCCGATTTGATTACCACACCAACGCCAGTCGGCCCCTTGGTTGCTGCCCGACGTGCCGCTGCCTCACTTGTCGACCAACTGGTGAATGGACTATCGGTGTTACCAAGATGGTGTGCCATCGCCGAAGCGTCTCCCCCACGGGGTACCGCCACGCCATCTACCGCTGCATCGAAACCTGGGTGCCCCTCGGGGACGCCGCGATAGACAGTGGTGCCACCACCGCAATTGTGCACCAGGACCGGAGTGGTCCCGGCGAGTACATAGTACGTGTGCTACGCGACCCCTCTCCGCCTGCCTTTTCGCAGGTCAATGGTGATTTGACGGTCCGTCGGCGTCCGTCGATGTGCGCTGAAGTACGTGGTTGTTGCCGTCGCTACTGCCGTCAGTGGTGTAGACCACTTGTGCTGTCGCAGCCGCGCGCGCGTGATCCTACTGCCAGGCTCCGGGCTCGGCGCGGACGACGGTGCGCATGGTTTGCTCGTACGACTGGTGACCGGTCTGCGCGCAGTGGCCGGCGATCCAGCGCGTCAGCTCCTCAGGGGTGTGCAGCTCACCGGACGCGGCGGCGCAGTTCCGTTCTTCGCCGGTGACGCAGACCGCCTCGAAGGTCGGCAGCGCCATGGGGTCGGTCGCGGTGGTCACGTGGTACTCGCGGAAGCGGTAGCGGGTGGCCTTGCCCATCAGCCTTCCTCCTGTCCGCCAAGGGGGCTGGCGTTCGCGGGTTCACCCTCCTCGGCCGCCTCCTCCGTCGGCGCCGGGATGCGCTCTCCGCGCGACTGGGCGACCCTGAGCGCGTCCGACAGGGCCTCGGTCAGCCGGCAGGCGAGCCAGCGGTACTCGACGTCCGACTGCGCCTTGGCTCCGGGGGCCAGGATGCCCCGGGCGTACTCCAGCAGCTCCTGACCCATGCCGAGCTGCACGGTTTCGATGCCGTCGGCGAGCGTCGAGATGTAGCCCTTGCCGTCGGTGCTCAGGTAGCAGGGGCGCCCGTCCTCGGTGGTCCATGGCAGCAGGCGGGGTCCCTCCATGCCCGACGCCGCTTCGTGCAACTCCCTGCGACGCAGACGGTCCGCGTCGCTCCTCGGCATGCCCATAGTGGATCTCCGGCCTCGGTCGCTGGAACAGGACACGGCGACCGTAACGACCTGACTACACGTCAATCCACGGGCCCAGCAGGGCAGATTGCAACGCAAGGTCCATGAACTGCCACGCTGCGTAGCAGCTATCCGACGACGCCCAGGTGGGCGGCCATCTCGCGCATGTCGCTGGTCAGGGTGCGCTTGCGCTTACTCAGGATCTCCTGCATGGTCTCGGCCGCCGAGTTCTGGTGCCTCAGCCACTCGGGGGCGGCTTCACGAGCGCGGGTTAGCTCGTTCATGGCGGCAGACAGGTCTCCGGTTCGGGTGTGGGCGCGGGCCATGTCCAGCGTGAAGCGGTTCCCGTCGTTCGTGCTGGGCCTGCCCAGTCGCTTCCACGCCTTCGGCGACAGCTCGGCCTCTTCGCCGGCCTTGCGCACCACCGCGCGGGCGTCGCCGATGACCATGGAGTCTTCGAGCGCCTTGATGGCGGCGGTTACCGGGCCGAAGACGGACCAGTGCCGGGAGACGTTGCGGTGCGCGGTGCCGACGGCGGTTGCCGCCACCCGCGCTGCCCTGCGGTACTCCTTGGCCTCGTCCGGGCGGTTGTTGCGTGCCGCCGCGGCTGCGGCCTCCATGGCCAGACCACCCCACACCGCGTAGTGATCGGGCTCGGCACCGGTGATCTTCGGTTCCACCACATCCATGCTCTGGGCGGCGATCAGCTCCGCCTCCTCCAGCCGCCCTTGCCGCACCAGCAGCCAGCACATACAGCCGACCCCGGAGCCAGCCGCGAGCAGGTCCCCGCCCTCCCGCGCGTCCGCGATGGCTCCTCGCAGGGCCGTGTAGGCGATGTCGTACTGCCTCACCTGCGTGAGGTAGGTACCGGCCAGGCGCAACGCCTCGGCGCGGGCGAGCAGGGCTTGCCGGTGCTCTTCTCCGCTGTCGTAGTGGGCGACGGCCCGCGCGGCGTCCCGCAACAGGCCGGGCAGCTGGGCGGCGACGCTCTTGTAGCTGTCGGAGAAGTACAGCGCCCGCGCGTCTCGAACCGTTCGCGCGTAGGCACGCAGGTTCGGTTCCTCGCCCACGGCTTGGACGTCCTGGTCCACGAGCCCCACCGCCGGGGTGAGCGCGGCGCGAAGCTGGATGAGGTTGAGCCGGTTCGGCTCCTCCGCCCGTCCCACTGGCTCCGGCGCGTCGGACACAACGAGTGCCGCCGTGGGGATGCCCAGAGCGCGGGCCAGCGCGTGGAGCGTCTCCATGCGGACCGTTCCGCCTTGCTCGACCTTCCGGACGGTCGCCGGGGACAGGCCCGCTGCGTGGGCAAGTTCCTCCTGGCTCATCCCGGCGCGGCGCCGGTACTTCCGTACGTTGTCCGCGAGTTCCATCGTCATCTGCTCACCACCTCCAGCGCCACGGTACGCCTGGTAGGCGAACTGACCGGGCTCTCTGGGCAGATACCCACCCATGACGGTGACCCACCGTCACGCGCGGCGTCGGGTGCGCGGTTGACTGGAACGGCGTGGCACCGGAGCCTACGGCAGGCTGCGGGCCTGAGCGGGACGTGTCCCTCGTCGGTCGGGCAGCCTCGCCGGACCAGGGTTCTCCGGGGGCCGCCAAGGCTCACATCGTGACGCTGGCGCTCGGCCTTGGCGGCCCCCGGGGGTTCCTGGTACGCCTCCGGGGACCGGCCGGCGAGGGACACGACCCGCGACCCGCGACCACTCACCCCGACGGCGCCGCACCCGTGCTCGGGCCTCCTGCCCCTCGGAGGGAGGGCTTGGGGTGAGGTAGGGTCCGGCGAACTTCCCTGCTGCCGCTGGCTGTTGTGCGCCCGGACTGGTGGGGCCGCCGCTGAGCGGGGCGGAGACAGGAGCGGGCGGCGGCTCCGCCGGGCCGGAGCGCGCGCGGCCCGCGACAGCGGGCCGCCTTGATCCAGTAAAGAAACTTTGAACAGCTCGGCCCTTCGGCCTCGCTCGTCCTTGGTCTGCTTTACCCGCGTCGCTCAAGTTCCTTGGTCAGACGGCTGACTTCGGCTTCAAGTTGCTTGCGCGTCTTCTGGAGCTGGGCTACCTGCTTCCGCAGGCGGACAACCTCTGCGGCGTCGTGTTCCGCTGTCCGGGGTTCCTTGACACGTTCGAGCAGCACGTCAGCGGCCTGCTCCGAGGGCCTGACGACTGCGGTCTTGCGGACGTAGCTGCCGCGGCCGAGGACGGAGTAGATCAGGTCCTCGCCCTTGAGGAGACGCAGGGCGTTCTGGACAGTTGAACTGGCGACTCCGAAGCGCTCTTGGAGAGCTCGCGCGGCCGGCAGTTGGCTGCCGGGCTTCAACTCACCGTCAAGGATCTCCCTGCGGAGGATGTCGGCGACCTGGATATAGGGCGGCCGGGAGTCCTCCTCCGCCGGCTCGTCGAGCGCGAAGTCGTCGGCCAGCGTTTCGCCCTCGCGCTCGGCGGCGCGCCGTAGCGACTCGACGCGGGCTCGGGCGAGCATCGAGCGCCGCAGGTTGTTGCGCCCGCCGCCGGTGAGGGCGACTGTGAGGGAACCTCGGGGGGTGCGGTGGACGAGACGCTCGAATGCCAGATGGCGCAGGGCTCGTTCGACGGTCTCGCTGTCGGTGGCGAACATCAGTTGGAGCTTGATGAGATCGGGAAGCCTGTCCTCGAACTTCAGGCGGCCTTCGACGATCGCTTCGCGGATCGCCCAGATCGCTTGGAGGACGGGCGTCTCAGCGCTTCCGGGGTCGGCAGGGGCGTCATGAGTGCCGCGCTTGGCCTGCGCCCGCTCTGCCTTGGCCTGGTCGGCGATCTGCTGGATCTCCTCCAGGATGGCCTTCTCCCGGTACTCCTTCTCGTGACTCCGGACGTAGCTGCCGCGCCCTTGGACCGAGTAGACGAGCCCTTCGTCCTTGAGTACGCGCAGGGCGTTCTGGACGGTGGAGCTGGCGATCCCGTACCGCTCCTGAAGCGTGCGCGTGGACGGGAGCTTCTCCCCGGGACGGATCCGCTCTTCGAGGATCTCGGCACGCAGCACATCGGCGGCCTGGAGGTACGGCGGCCTGGGGTCCTCTTCGAGCGGCAACGTCATACACCGAGGGTAGCGGCGGTCCCGCACGGATGACACGCCCGTGCGCTCGCCCGTAGCGGGCGTAGCGCCCATCCGCATTGGGTGTATCGCATCACCAAATTGCTCGACCGTGCGACCGTTGCGGGTGTGCGATCGTCGCGCTATGGTTCTGGCGGGTCGAACAAGTGACCCCCGAACAAGGGAACTGCCATGGCTATGACCAGGATTCGTGTCGGGCTGCTGCCCTCTGCCGTCTGCATGACGGGCACCGACGCAACGCCGAAGATCAAGGACCCGCAGACCGGCGAGATCGCCACCGACCGCGAGACGGGCGAGCACCTGTTCACGGTCACGGTGATGCTCATGGAGGAGGGGCGCGCGGAGATCATGAAGCTCACCGTTGCCCAGTCCGGTCTTCCCGAGGGGCTCAAGCCGGGCGTCATGGTGCGCCCGGTGGACCTGTTCGCCACCCCATGGGCACGGCTCTTCAACGGTCAGCTCTCGGAGGGCATCGCCTACCGGGCGGGCCGACTGGAGAAGGTCAAGTGACCCTCCCTGTAGGGCAGTCGGTGTACCCGCTGCCCGTTCCGACCGGAGCCGACAGCCGGTTCGCCCTCGGGTTCATCTACGACGTGGAAGGCGTGAAGTGAAGGACGTGAACGAGATCGCCCCGGTCCTGATCGGGGCGGTGCTCGCCGTAGCGGCTCTGTGGGCCGTGGTCGGCCTGGTCCGGTACCTACGGGTGGACCGTGAGACCCGGGCGAGCATCCGGCAGGGGGTGCGCATCCGGTTCGGGTGGGAGCGGCTGGCCAAGATGGCGGGCCTGTCGGTGACGGACAAGACGCCGACGTTTCTGGCCGAGTTGGTCAGCCGTGAGGGCGAGGTGCCCAAGCTCCGGGTCCTGGTGCCTCGGATCAAGGTGAAGCCGGACCGGTTCGGGGTGGTGGTGCGGGCCAAGTGCCTGCCCAGGGTTGGGCTGGAGGAGTTCCAGCGCTCGGCGCGGTTTCTCGCCGACGCCTGGCACTGCACGCGGGTGTCCGTGCTGCCGGACGGTCCCGGGCGGGTGGTGATCCGGGCCGTGCGCCTGGACCCGCTCATCACGCCGACCGAGCACACTCCCACCGGAACGGTGCCGGGGAGCCTGGACACGTGGGGTCTCGGGCTGGACGAGTACGCCGACGACGTCAGCCTGCCCCTGGCGAACGTTCCGGGCGTGACCGTGGCCGGCCTGCCCGGCTTCGGCAAGACGTCGCTGATCAACAAGCTCATCTGCGACCTGGCCCCCTCCGACGCGGTCCAGTTCGCCGTGGCGGACGGCAAGGTCTCCACTGCTCACGAAGGGGACTACGCCGATCTGACGCCCCGCCTGTTCGCCTTCGCGGGTGACGACCTGGCGGAAGCCAACACGCTGTTCAAGCGCATGGTGAAGCTACGGCGGGGCCGGTCCTCGTCCATCCGCACCGTCCTGGGCGTGAAGAACATGTGGCACGTCGGGCCCTCCCGCATCTGGCCGCTGACGATCCTGATCATCGACGAAGCGCACACCTACTTCCGCGAGTACAAGGGCAACGACGCCGAGACGAAGAAGCTGGCGGCCCTGTCGGCGGAGAACGCCCGACTGGTCGAGGACCTGGTGAAGAAGGGCCGCAGCGTCGGCATCATGGTCATCCTGGCCACCCAGAAAGCGACCGGCGACGCGATCCCGACGTTCATCCGGGACGTGTGCCCGCTGGGACTGTCCTTCGCGCAGAAGACAGCGGAAGCCTCCGTGGCCGCGCTCGGGGACGACATCCGCAACTGGCCGGACGCGAACCCGGTCAACCTCCAGGACCCGGCCTACGTCGGGGTGGCCTCCATGGGAGTGCAGGGCCGTCCGGGCTTCACCCGCGTGCGCACCCCGTACGTGTCCGACGCCGACGCGGCCCGGATCGCCGACGACACCGCCCACCTGACCGAAGACCCGGCCGCGTACCTCGACGTCTACCCGGGCCCGGTCGACTGGAAGCCCGCCTTCATGGACGACGACGCCGACACCCTGATGACCGAAGCAGCCTGACGACTCATGTAACTCGCCATCAAGAAAGGAGAGTTGGCCTGATGACCGAGGATCGCCTCACACAGCGCACCGTGACCGTGGTCATGGCGGTCATCGCCCTGCTGGCGTTCGTCTTCTCCTTCGGCAACGTCTGGGCACTGGCCCTGCGCCTGGGGGTGCCCCACCCGGTCGCGCCGCTGATCGCCCCCATGGTTGACCTGTCCGTGATCGGACTCCTCGTCGGCCTGCGCTCGCTGTCCCTGCGCGGCGTCCCGCAGGAGGAACTGACGGCCGCAACCCGCCTGATGCACCTTTGCGGCCTGCTGACCCTGGCCCTGAACGTCGCCGAACCCCTGGCAGCCGGACACTACGGCCGCGCCGCCGTCGATGCGGTCGCCCCGCTGCTGCTGCTCGGCTGGGGCCAGGTCGGCCCGCAATTCCTCCGCCACTTCCACGCCCTGAGCGCCCCGACCCCGGCGGAGACCCCGATCCCGGTTCCGGACGTGGAACACCTGCCAGACCCGCTCGCATCGCTCGACCCCAGACCGGAGCCCGTCCGCGTACCGCCCTCCGGGCCGGCGCCTGCCCCGGCTGTGATCCTCGCCGCTGAGCCTGAGCCTGCTCCCGTGCCGGCCAGGCGGACCGCGTCCGCCGCGCCCCCGGCCGTTCCTGAGGCCCTGCTGATCGCTGCCCGGCGTATCGCCGAGACGCACCACGCCGAACAGGGCGAGCACATCACGCCCGGTCAGCTGAAGGCCCGCCTGGGCGTCACGCTGCCGCTGGCCACCGCCGCACACGCTCAGCTCTCCGCCTGAGCCCGCCGGCCCTTCCCCCCTGACCGACCCCGCCCGACCGGGCTCGGCTTCCCATGCCCCGAGCAGCACCAACGCGCCTTCCTGACTGGCTGGTTGCTGCTCGGGGCCACCTCACCCGACAGAAGGGACACGCCCCGACATGTTCGCCCTGGACCTGCGCCACGTGGCAAGCCCCGCCGTGCGGGACCTGATCCACCTGGTCAACCTGCCCGACTTCGACCGCGCACACCAGCAGATCGACCGCCTCGGCGGCTGCACGCAGCCCGTGCGCCTGCTCGGCCAGACCACCACCATCGACACGGCAACCGGTGAAGTACTGCGCTCCTACACCACGGCCGACGAGCCCACGGGCAGCCTGCTGACGGCATGCGGCAACCGCCGCGCCTCGCGTTGCCCGGCCTGCTCCCGCGTCTACGCCGCCGACACCTTCCAACTGATCCGCGCCGGATTGACCGGCGGCAAGAACGTGCCGGACACCGTCCGCACCCACCCCCGCGTGTTCGCCACGCTCACCGCGCCCTCCTTCGGCCCCGTCCACAACCGCCCCACCGACACGGCCGGCGCCCTCCGGCCCTGCCGCTGCGGCAAGCTCCACGAACCCACGGACGCGCTGCTCGGCACCCCGCTGGACCCGAAGACCTACGACTACCCGGGCGCGGTGCTGTTCAACGCGCACGCCGGAGCCTTGTGGGCGCGCTTCACGATCTACCTGCGCCGCGAGATCGCCGCCAGGCTCGGCCTGACCCAGAAAGCCGCCCGCGCGGTGCTACGCGTCTCCTTCGCCAAGGTCGCCGAGTACCAGAAGCGCGGCCTGGTCCACTTCCACGCCGTCATCCGCCTCGACGGCCCGGACGGCAGCACCCAGCCCCCGCCACCGTCCGCCACCGTGACCCTGCTCGCCGACGCCATCCGGGCCGCCACCTCCCGCATCTCGATCAGCGTCGTCTCGGACGCAGTCGGGGAACGCGAACTCACCTGGGGCGAACAGCTCGACGTGCGCGAGATCGCCGCCTTCGGCACCGACACCGAGCTCACCGATCACGCGGTCGCCGCCTACGTGGCCAAGTACGCCACCAAGTCCGCCGACTCATCCGGCGCTCTCGACCGCGCCCTGTTCTGCCGCCCCTGCCAGGGACGCGGCATGACCCTGACCGCACACGGAACCCCGCTCCAGTGCACCGCCTGCGGCGGCACCGGACAGGCCCGGCCGCTGCCCCGCCTCGCCGTCGAACGCCACGTGCGGCAGATGATCCGCACCTGCTGGGAACTGGGCAAGCGCCCGGAGTTCGCCGACCTCAAGCTCTGGAAGTGGGCGCACATGCTCGGCTTCCGGGGCCACTTCTCCACCAAGTCCCGCTGCTACTCCGTCACCCTCGGCACGCTGCGCGACACCCGCCGCGCCTGGCGCACCGAGCAGGCCCGCGCACATGCTGGCCTGCCCGACCTCGACCCGAGCACGACCCTCGTCATCGGCCACTGGGCCTACCACGGATCCGGCTACAGCCCCGGCGCCGAACTCCTCGCCGCCGCCGTCTGGCACCGCAAAGAACTGGCACGGCAGTTCACCGCAGAAGGCGGCCCTTCATGACCGCTCTGCTCCACGGACCGGGCATGAGCGAAGACCTGCTGACGGTCCCCCAGGTCATGGCCCGCCTCCAGCTCGGCCGCTCCGCCGTCTACGACCTGCTCCGCTCCCGGCAACTCGCCTCCATCACCCTCGGCCGCGCCCGCCGCATCCCCACCCGCGCGCTGACCGACTTCATCCGCACCCGACTCGAACAGGACGCCGCCTGATGACCACACCCCGCGACACCCCCGCCTCCCGCCGCACCCGGGCGAACGGCGACGGCACCGTCTACCAGCGCAAGGACGGCCGCTGGGAAGCCGCCGGCTACGTCCTCGCACCCGGCGGCACCCGCAAGCGCGTCCGCGTCTACGGCATCACCCGCAAGGAAGCCCTCGCCAAGCTCACTGAGAAGATCGCCACCAGCAACCGCGGCGTCCCCGTACCCACCGCACAGGGCAGCCTGGCCGCCTACCTGACGTACTGGCTGGACAACGTCGCCATCCACTACCTCCGCGAAAACACCCACACCCGCTACACCGCCTGCGCCAACCAGTACCTCATCCCCGGCCTCGGCAAGAAGAAGCTCGCCAAGCTCGCCGCGAAGGACGTCCGCACCTGGCTGAACGAGCTCCGCGCCGTCTGCCAGTGCTGCGCGCGGGGCATCGACGCCGCCCGCAAGCCAGACGCGCAGGCCGACCGCCGCCCCCGCTGCTGCGCCATCGGCAAGTGCTGCCGCAAGCACCTTTCCCCGCTGACGCTCGCCTACATCCACTCCGTCCTCAAGTCCGCCCTGGAGCACGCTGTCCGTGAGGAGGAGATCCCGCGCAACGTCGCCCGAAACGTCCGCACCGGCACACCCCGGCCCCGCCGGTTCGAACCCCTCACCGCCGACGAAGCCCGGGTCTTCCTCTCTGCCGCACAGGGTCACCGCCTGCACGCTCTGTTCGAACTTGCCCTCCGCACCGGGCTCCGCAAGGGCGAACTCCTCGGCCTGCGCTGGGAAGACCTCGATCTGACGGGCGGCACCGCGAGCGTCCGCCGCACCCTCCAGCGCACCCGCACCGGCGGCCTCACCACCCTCCCCACCAAGACCACCAGCTCCGAACGCCGTATCGCTCTGCCCACTCCCTGCCTGCGCTCACTTCGCACCCACCGAGACCAGCAGGCTCAGGAGCGGGAGAAGGCCGGCGGAGGCTGGAAGGAGGGCGGTCAAGTGTTCACCCGGCCCGACGGTCACCCAATCGAACCCGCCACCCTCACCCGACACTTCAAGGCACTACTCCGCCGAGCAGAACTCCGTCAGATCCGCTTCCACGACCTCCGACACTCGACCGCGACGCTTCTCCTGGAGCAGGGCGTCGAACTCATCGTCATTAAGGAGCTGTTGGGCCATGCCCACATCGGCGTGACCGCGACCGTGTACGCCCACGTCCGGCTCCGCCTCCAGCGCGACGCCATCGATCTCCTCGGGCGCGTCCTCCGCACCCCCACCGAGCCCACCCGTCCCGATGACGGCGACGAACCGCCACTTTGTGCAGCACCCGTCCGCTGACGTTGCCGTCAACTACTGCCGTCAAGACACCCAGGAGCCCCGCCGGAACGAAATCCGGCGGGGCTCCTGGCGAACCCGATTAACGATCGGACTCTGGCAATCCAAGCCCATCGCGATGAGCCCTAGAAATCGCACCCTCTTCGATACCGATTCTCCCTTCGCTGGCAATGCCAAGGAGAGCAGATCTCATGGATGCGTAATCAACATTTGGCGGAACGTCAATTGCCCACAAATACCCCGTCGCATCAATCTCCCAGGAGCACTCAAAACTGCGGAGCATTGTGTCAACCATGCCCACTGCGACGTCATCCTTGATGATTATGCGAACTGTTGAATGCCCCGACTCTGTCACGAAATTCTCGAAAACGAACTCTCTGCGCTCATGATCAGCCCTGACCCGCACAGTGTCCCCATAGGCGACCCCCTTCACATAGAAAGGGGTGTTCCGAACCTGAACCTCCATCTGCACGGAAGTCTTCGCAGTCCAGAGCCGCTCTGCAGAGGCACGGGCCCAATCGGCAGTCTCGTCGGAGAGGTCGAAGGCTACCTTGTACAGTCTCGCAGGCTTACTTTCCGGAGCCGACTCGCCATCGCTAGGGTTCAAGGAATTCTCTGAGCTCATCGTCCCAATCCTCCAAAGTCTTCGTGGACTTGTCCCTGTTGCATCGGCGGCAGGCCACGGCTCCATTGTGGTCGCCACCGTGCCCGCCACTGGCCCTCGGCTCGATGTGATCGATCTGGGCATCGTCGGGCAGCCCCTTGACGGGATTTCCATCGGCGTCTCGCGACGCACGCCGCTCCACCTTCTGCCCACAGTAGTCACACCGATACTCGCCGCCATTCTTCGCAGCATTGGCGTCGTAAACCTTCTGCCTCTCAGCATCAGTGAAGTCCAAACCAGCTCTCTCGCAGTTATGCACGAGGACCGGCGTAGCGCCTGCGAGGACATAGTACGTGTGAAGGTGCTCGACGGTCAGGTTGTAGGCAGTTCGCGGGCCCGTTCGATAGCTACGGGTGTCGATGATTTTGACGGTAGTGCCATCAGCTGCGAGCACTTCGTCGCCGGGGTTCAGGTCAACAGCATCGGTCCAGTGCTTCTTGGTGACCTCCCAATAGGGGTGGTGCTGGGTGGAGGTGATCGTCGAGAAGGATTCTGCGGCGCTCTGGTGCTCGTCTGTTACTGCCAGCGTCAGGTCGGTGAAATCCTGGTCATCCGGAGTAAGGATGGTGGCGGTGACGGTTTCGCCCTGGGTTGAGTGGGTATCGGGGTCGGTGGCGAGGACTTCGTCACCGACCGTCAGCTCCTCGATTGGTATTGTTGATCCGTCGGATTTGAGGACGAGGGTTCCCGGCGGGAAGCTATTTTTGCACGCGGCGCCGAGTGAGTGTTGCTTTGATGCGGTGGAGAGTTTGTGCGGGACGAGACTGTTGAGCGTGGCTCTGAGGTCGTTGTCGCCGGCGAAGTAGCTTCCGGCTGATATGGCCCCGAAGACACTGAACATATCCTTGGGGCAGTGCAGTTCCATGCACAGGTTGAAGACCTTCAGGGTCAGTAGTGCTGCGGTTGCCGCCTTGGTGTGTTCGGGGCCGACCGTGAAGTCCCAGGCGTGGGGGCTGCGCTCCCAGCGTGCCCAGTCCTTGTAGAAGCGGTCAACGAACTCGTACTTTCCGCTCCAGTTGTTGTCGACTTCGACTCCCGGTACCACGGTGGTGGTGCCGTCGGTGTCGTCGATGCTTCCGCCGCTGTCGGTGCTGCCGCCCGGGGCGTCGCCGCCGGCGTGTCCGTCGGTGGGGCAGTCGGCTCGGTCACCGCCGCAGTTGAGGAGCAGGCCGCTGGGGTCGCTGAGGTTGATGGGGTTGTTGTTGCTGTAGGCGTAGCCGTTCCATTGTTGGGGGTCGGCTGGATTGAGGATGGGGTCGGGGTTGATGAAGCGGCCGGTGGTGGGTTGGTATTGGCGGGCGCCGAGGTTGGTGAGGCCGGTGGCGTCGTCCTTGGTTCCGCCGACGTAGCCGTGGGTGCCGGCCCATCCGGTGGGCTGAGCACCGCGGGGGTTGCCGAACGGGTCGGTGGGGCGGCGGGTTTCGGTGAGGGTGGTGGCGTCGAGGGCGAGGTTTCCGGTGCCGTGGTGGTCGTTGATCTGCCAGGTGGCGGTGGTGCCTTGGCGGACCAGGGTGAGGCCGCCGGGCATCTGGTAGTAGCGGGTGCCGGTGGTGGTTGCGGGGTTGGTGGTGGTGTCGTAGGTGAGTTCGTCGCCGCCGAGGGTGATGGTGGTCTTGCCGGGGTTGTGTCGGATGAGCTGGTTGCCGTCGGCGTCGTAGACGTAGGTGGTGGACTGGTCGGGGACGGTCCACTTCTGGCCTGTGGGGACTGGTGTCCCGCAGGCTGCCAGGGTTACGTCGGTTCCGTTGGTGGTGACGTTGCCGGGGACAGCAAGGCACAGGTTGGCAGTCGGGTTGGCGATGCTGCCGTCGGTGCGCGTCGTCCAGGTCTGTGCGGTGGTGCCGTTGCAGGTCTGCAGCTGGATCGCGGAGCCGGCGGTGGTGCCCATGGCGGTCAGGCAGGAGCCGTAGACCTTGAGCTTGTTGCCGCCGGTGGCGAACTTCTGGGCGCTGGTCGCGTCACAGTTCGTGATCTCTGCCGGGGTGTTGTTGGCGCTGCTGCCGCCCTGCAGAGCGAGGCACTTGCCACCGATGCCCTGGATTTGGACGGGCGGGCGGTAGGTGTCGAGTTTGCCCTCGGTGTTCCAGTTCAGGTCGGTGGTGCCGGCCGCGTAGGTGTACTGGGCGGTGGTGTTCCCCGCCTGGTCGTAGGTGTTGGTGGCGTAGGCGGTGGTGTTGCCATTGACGACGGTTGTCTGGGTGGTGAGTGCGTGCGGTCCGCCGCTGCCGTTGCCGTTGTTGACGGTGCCGGGGGCGGTGAACGTCTGGGTCGTGAGGGCGTCCTGGGCGTTGCCGCCGGTCGGGTTGTGCTGGGTGAGGGTCTTGCGGTTGCCGGTGAGGTCGTAGGTGTAGTCCTGCCAGTACGGTGCTCCGCCGCCGACGGTATTGGTCGCTGGTGCGACGGCGCCGCTGGTGGGGGTGGTGTTGGCGCAGGCGCCTCGTCCGCCGACGGCCGGCTGCGGGGCCATGGTGAGCTGGCCGGTGTCGGACCAGGCAGTGGTCAGGCGGCTGAGGTGGTCATAGCTGAAGCACTGCAGGTCGGTCTTGGAAGGGTCGTTGTCGGGGATGTTGCGCAGGGCCGTGATGCGGCCTGAGGCGTCGTAGGCGTAGGTCGTCTGCTGGACGGCGCCGGTCCCGGCGGTCTGCTTGTCGACGAACTGGGACAGGGGCCGTCCGGTGGACTCGTCGTAGGAGTTGGTGACGACGATCTGGGTGCCCCACGGGTTGACCGTGGTGCGGACCGGCCTGCCGTAGGCGTCGTAGTCGTTCGACAGGTCGTAGGTGGAGCCGCCAAAGGCCCCGAACGACTTCAGGAGGCCCCAGGTCTCGTAGTTGTAGTTCACCGTCTCGGCGGCAATGTTGCCCACGGCCGAGCGGTTGTCGAGCGTCAGCAGGCCGGTGACCGGCTCGTAGCCCGCCTGGTAGGTGTAGGTGAACGGCGTGCTGGAGCCGATCTCCGAACCCGGGATCGTCAGCGTCGTCTTCGTGGGGTGGTACGCCGTGTCGTAGGCGAGGACGGCACTGGTGTAGGCCGCCCCGGCTGTTCCGCCTACGTACCGGGTGGAGGAGGAGGGCTGTCCCTTGAGGACGGTGTCGTAGGTGCGTGCGGTCAGTTGCTTGGCGGCGTCGGCTGCCAGGCCGTCGTAGGTGGCGGTGGTACGGCCGAGCAGGTCGTAGGTGGAGGTGATGCTGCGGCCGCGGGCGTCGGTGGTCGAGGCGACCCGGCCCGCGCCGTCGTAGCGGATGGTGCTGGTTCCGGTGTCGGGGTCGGTGGCCGAGGTCTGCCGGCCCCGTACGTCGTAGGCGTAGGACCAGGTGTTGGCGGCCGCGTCCTTGCGGGTGGCCGGCTTACCCGCAAGGTCGTAGGTGTAGGTGGTGACGTCGGCGTCGCCGGGGTTACCGGTGGCGGTGGCCGTCTTGTACTGCCACAGCGCAGTGGTGAGGCCGCGGGCGTCGGTGACCGTGGATGTGGGTGTCGATCCGGTCGGCGGGGAGACGTCGGTGCGGTCCACGCCGGGGTAGGCGGTCGTCGTCGTGCTCTGGACCACCCCGTAGGCCACGAATTCGGTGGTGGTGGGCCGTCCGAGGCCGTCGTAGACGGTGTGGGTATGGTTGGGGGCCTCGGCGGTTGTCGTCTGGTAGAGCGTCGTGCCCGGGGGCGCGGCGTCGTTGTACCAGTTGCCGTTGGAGCGGATGACGCGGCCGAGGGAGTCGTAGGCGGTGTCGGCGAGGATCCGGCCGGTGTTGTAGGCCCGGACCGCCGGAGCGGACTGGGTCTGGATGACCCGGCCGAGGCCGTCCATGATCTGGGTCGAGCTCACCGAGCTGTAAGTGGTACCAGAGCCCACGCCCACCAGGGCCGTCGTTGTCGTACTCGGCGGAACCACCTTGCCGGCCACGACACCTGGGACGGCGTAGGTGTAGGCGGTGTTGGGGGAGAGGCCGGTTGCGCGGCCGGGCAGCCACACGCCGGTGGTGCGGCCCAGGGCGTCGTAGGAGAGGGTTGTGACGCGGTTGTTGGAGTCGGTGTTCGACTTGGGCAGCGACCGGGCACTGTTGAGGGCGGTGACTGTGCTCCGACCTGTCGCCTGGTCGCTCGCTCCCGCTGGTGCCGGGTAATTCACGGTGACGCTTGTGGGCAGTTCACCCGGTTGGGGCGCGGAGTAGCTGGTGGTCACCACGGCCCCGCTGCTGTGAGCGTTGTCGGTCACCTTGGGGTCGGTGATGGTGAGGACGCGCCCGTATGTGTCGTATCCGAAGGTGGAGTCGACCGTGAATACGGGGGTGGTTCCGTTGAACCGATCGAGGCTCTCCCGCGACGTGGGCTCTGTTTTGGTCCCGGCCTGGTTCAGCGGCTTGCCGTCGTAGTAGGCGCGGGTCCATGACGAGGTGTTCTGTTCGGTCAGATCTGCAGTGCAGGCATTCGCACCGCTGACACTTACCTGTTCGGCGACGAGAGCGGATACCTGGGAGTCGGGTCCGGCGGCGTAGGTCGTGCGCTGGCAGATGTCGGGGAGCGCATCGGCGCTGGAGAGCGCGGTCAGCGGCCGGTTGTTGTGCGCCGGGTCAGTTGTCGCGGTCTTGGTGGTCGTGCGCCATGAGCCGTCGGCCTTGAGCGACTTCGCCGTGGACACCGAGCTCGTGGAACCGTAGCGCGCGAGCAGGGCAGGCAGGCCGGTGCGGCTGTGGGTTGCCGTGGGGACTGGCCCGGAGCTGGTGCTGACGGCGTAGGCGGTGATGGTGCCGCCGGCCTTGTCGTAGGTGTCCGTCTCCAGGGCCTGGCCGTTGAGCCAGTCGGAGTCGGTGACCTGAGCACTCATCGGCCCGGCGACCTTCGCGATGCGTGCCGCACCGCTGGCGGTGATGTCGCCGTCCATGCCCTGGTGGTAGGTGACGCTCTTCTGTGACTTGGGGCCGTCACTGCCGCTGCCGGCAGTGGTGGTGACGTTGGCATAGCCGCGGAAGTCGTCCCAGGTGCGGTCCTTGGTGTCGGTGAATGGGGAGTCGTTGCGGTGCCAGGCGGCGTTGCCGTACGAGTACGCCGTGGTCATGGCCGTCGCGCCCGGGGTGTTCGGGTTCAGGGTGACGGTCTTGACGGGGTAGCGCAGGAACCAGTCGTCGACCGGGTCGGCGCCGGATTGCTCGTTCGGGACGTGCCACTTGACGTTGTAACAGGACCGGGTGTTGCTGTCTGCCGAGGCCGGCATGGTGTTGCTGACGCGGGAGCAGTCGGCGGGGTAGTAGTCGACGCCGATGGTGCTGCCGGTCTCGGTGGTGATCAGCTGGATCCGGGGCCGGTTGTAGTCGGGCCGGGAGGGCACCAGGTTGGTGCCGTCGACCCGGTTGCGCAGCAGCATCTCGGTGAAGGAGACCGGTGGCAGGGGGGCAGGGCTATCGGAGGCCTGCTTGTCCTTGCCTGTGCGCTGCACTGAGGCGAGCCAGGGAACCTGGGTGGATTCGGTGGTGTTGACGACGTTGACGAACCGATGGGTGAGCGCGTAAGCGTCGACGTCCTGGTAGGCGCCGTTGTTGCGGACCTTGGTGGTGATGGAGGCCAGCCACTTCGAGGTCCAGTACGTGGGCCCGTAGTTGGTGCAGGTGCCGCTCTGTCCACACTGCTGGTCGATGGGGACGTCGGGCCAGTTGCCGGCGTTGGCCTGGGTGCGGTTGGCCGGGTTGCAGGCGGCGACCGAGGTGACGCAGCGCTCGTCGCTGACGAAGTCGATCTTTGCGGCCGGGTTGTAGGTACCGTTCGCGGTGATCTGGTCGCTCAGGAGCTGGCCGTAGCCGATGGAGGCGAGGACGCCGCCGCGGGTGTAGGAGCTGTTGGCTCCGGTGCCGCTGTTCTGGCCGCCGCCCCGGGCGTAGAAGTTCGCCTCGGGGGTGTAGGTGTAGGTGGTGAGGTTGCCGTGCGGGTCGACGACGTAGTCGAGGTTCCAGCGCCAGGCGCTCTGGCACCAGGACGCCTTGCCCTTGGCCGGGTCGTAGCACGGGTCACCACTGTTGGGTGAGTACACCGGCACGGTCCAGGCAGAACCCGAATCTGGGCCCTTGGTGGACGGGTTGCCCGAGGCGTCGGGCAGGTGGGCCAGGCCGAAGTAGAGGACAGTGCCGGCCGTCTCGGTGACCTTGATGTAGGAGCCGTTCCAGGTCCCGTTGGTGGCACCGGTGAGGAACTGGACCTTGCTGCCGTCGTCACCCTTGATCCGCCATGTGCACGCGGACTGCTCCATCGTGGCGGCCGCTCCTGCCTGGCAGGAGGCATCGTCGGGAACAAGCTCGCCGGAGTGGCCGGTGAGGGCGAGGGTCAGGTTCGCGCCGGCCCAGCACTGGTCACCGGAACCGGTGATGCCGTCCTTCGAGCAGGGCTGGTATCTGCGCTCGATGAAGCCGGGGTTGTAGTCCCAGCCGTCACCGATCCATGACGCTTGCGCGTTCGTCGAGGATGTCTTGCCGTCCACCGACGACGAGTCGTAGGACAACGCGACAGCAGGCGCCTGGCTTCCGAAGGAAGGGGGCACCTGGATCGGCGAGGAGTACGTGAAAGCACCGGAGGATGAACCCGCTGACCAGGCCTGGGAGATGTTCAGCGGGGTCGCGGAGTAGGTACCGGCACCACTGGTGGAACCGGCCACCGCCGCGAGCACCACAGGCTGCGCGGAAGCGGGTGCCGCGGCCGGCGCGGCGTTCAGGGATTGGATCCGGGTCGTGGCCGTGCCGTCGTCGCCTGGCAGCGTCACATCGGCGACGAGCTTCTTGGCGGCAGCGTCGTAGTGGGACGGCACCGGGGCCTGCTGGAGGCAACCAGCGATGTCGGGGGTGGTGAGGGAGCAGGCCGGCAGACTCACGAGTTGGGCGCGTGCGGCCCAGTTCGCGCCATAGCTCTCGGCGAGAGTGCCGGTGTCGAGGGAGAGGCGAACCTGGCCTGCCGCGTGGCTGCCGTCACGGGAGAACTTGAGGACCGGCCCGGGTATGCCCGCAGCGGTCGCGGCCCTTGGGTCCACCAGGTCGACCTTCACCACCTGGTCGACGACGGAGGATCCGGCGAGCGGAGCAAGGGACAGGGGTAGGCCGGTGGCGCCGGCTTCAGGGCCTGCCTGTGGGCTCTGCCCCGCGCTGCGGCCCTGTGTGGCGGCGGCAACCGTTCCGAGGTGAACGTCGGCGTGGCCCTGGGGGGCCGGTCGTGTGGTCTTGGGCGGCTGCCAGGTGGGCGGCACCGGGTGGCTAGGAGCCGTGACCGGGGTGTTGTCGACGTTCTTGCCCCGGACAGAGGTGGTAGTCGGAAGTGCCGTGTTCGACGGCGACCATTTGCGTGAATAGTCCGGTCCGGCCGCGACGGCCACCGACACCGGCGCGAGCAGCGACACGAGAACACCGGCCACGGCGGCGAGGGAAAGATATCCACCTCGCCGCCTTAGCATGAATTGCTGGCGACCCAAAACGGATTTTGATGACACAGGGAATACCCCTCAGGGATCGAATCTCGAATAAGCGATCATGAGAATGGCTGCAAGAGCCTACCAATGACTCGCCTATGCCTGCCGGGCGTTTGATTCCATTACCCTCGGTGATCCATGTCACACTGCCAACATATCGGGGATCAGTACCGTAAAGCGGACCAATTGGCGGCTATTTGGATTGTGGAGATCGACTGATATGGGCGAGCGTGCTGTCGACCTCTGTGCGCACGCACTCGGAGGGTTCCTCAGCATCGGAGTTCCCACTGTGACCAGACGCCGCGGCCCAGCCGCTCAACGCCTGTGGGCGGTCGGCGGGGCCTTCGCCACCGCCCTCAGCCTGACCAGCCCGATCGCGTTCGCCGCAGGCCCGGCCGTGACACCGTCGTCCAGCGAGATCGCGGCATTGGACTCCGAGCGTGCCAAGCAGCGGCCCGAGACGGAGGCCGACCGGGCGTTCGCGAAGGCGAAGAGTACGGGCAAGAACGTCGTGATCGATTCGATGACGAGTGAGTACACCGAAACAGCCGCCACCCCAGGAGGACATCTGGCGGTCACCTCACATCCCGACCAACAGCGCATTCGCCGCGAAACGGGCTGGACAACGCTCGATGCGACGCTGGCGGCGAATGCGGACGGTACGTACTCGCCTAAGTCCTCCGTCTCGGGTCTGACGATGTCGAAGGGCGGCGACGGGCCGCTGGCGACGATGGCCAGCGCGGACGGCAAGAAGCTCTCCCTGGCGGCCCCGTTCCGCTTGCCCGCCCCGACGGTGGACGCCGATGGCGACGGCCTGGTGTACGCGAACGTCGTGCCGGACGTGGACCTCAAGGTCACCGCCACCAAGCTCGGCGGCCTGACCACCGTGTTCGTGGTCAAGACACAGGCCGCCGCGTCCAGCCCCCAGCTGAAGACCCTCCGGTTCGGAACCACCGTGGACGGCGTCACCATCAGCACCGACCAGGCAGGCAACCTCACCGCCGCCGCTTCCGACGGGAAACCGCGCTGGACGGCCCCGGCCCCGCAGATGTGGGACAGCACCACCGCTGCCAACCCCGATGCGCCAGCCGCGAAGAACAGCGCCTCGGCCTTGCAGGCGCCCGCCCAGACCCAAGCCACATCCGACACCGGCGGCAATGACGGCACCCCGAAGGCGGCAACGGTCAGCACCGCCGACGGTCCCGGCGCGAACTCGAAGACCGCCGCGATGGCCGTCACCACGGACGCGGCCGGCGTCAGCCTCACCCCCTCGCAAAACCTGCTCGCGAACGGCACGGCCCCGTACTTCATCGACCCCGCCTGGCTCCCGTGGGGGCCCTCGGCGAATGCCTGGACCTGGGTCCAGTCCGCGCACCCCGACGCCAACAACTGGCAGCGCACCGGCAGCAACGACCAGGACCACCCAGGCGTGGGCATCTGCGGCTACTACGCGGCCGGCGGCAGCTGCAGCCCCGCCGACACGTACCGCACGTTCTACCAGTACGACATCAACCCGCTCAGGGGCGCAGTCGTCCACTACGCGACGATGAACCTTGAGGAGTACGTCTCCGCAGACTGGTCCTGCACCAACACCTACCCCCTGGACCTGTTCCACACCGGCGCCATCGACAGCGGCACCAGGTGGGGCAACCAGCCCGGCAAGATCGGCGGCTCACTGGGCCAGCGGACGATCGGCGGGTCCGGCCACGGCACCTGCCACGACAACGTGCCTTTCCAGTACGACGTCACCGGCACGCTCCAGACGTACGTCAACAACGGCCAGCTCACCTTCGGCCTCTACGGCAACGAGAGCAACCAGAACGCCTTCAAGCGCTTCACCTACCAGCCGTCGCTCTACATCGAGTACGACCGCATCCCCTACCAGCCCACCAACCCCGGCGCCTCACCCGCGCCCCGCATCGTCAACTCGACCAGCGCCTACCAAGCCTGCGACACAAACGACTCCAACGCATGGGCCTGGGAAGGCGCAGGCTCCCAACAGGCCGGCGCCGTCTCCCTGGACGCCACCGTCACCAGCCCCGTCCAGGCCCAGCTCTACTCCTGGACCCACATCTGGGACTACAACCTCCCCGGTGCACCCGACGTCGACGGAGGCTGGTCAGCCCTGGTGGGCAGTGGCACCACCGCGTCCTGGAAGGTCAAAGCCGGTGCGATCCAGGACGGCCACGCCTACGGCTTCAGCATCTTCGCGGGCGACCAACTGGTCGACTGGTCACCCTCCACGGCGACCTGCCACTTCAAAGCCGACCTGACACCCCCGCAGGTGAAGTTCCCGGCAACGGTGACCGACCTCAACACCCAGTTCCCCCCGTCCGGCAACGGCCAGGTCACCAAACTCGCCGTCGGCAAGACGGGCACCATCCCCATCACCGGCACCACCGACCCCAACCCCAGCGGACTCGGTGCCTCCGGCCTGGCCTGCCTGCGCTGGAGCTTCGACCCCCAACTCACGGGCGCGGCATGGCAGTGCGGCACCGCCATGCCCACCAGCCAGATCCCGGTCACCCCCACTCGCTGGGGCACCAACATCCTCTACGTCCAGGCCCAGGACAAGGCTGGCAACCTCTCCCCCGCTGGCCAGTACGCCTTCTACGTCCCCTGGAACCCCAACGGGCCCGCGCCCGTGTTCGGTGACGTCACCGGCGACAGCACTCCCGACATCCTCGCCGCCGACTCACAGGGGAGCCTTCGCGCCTACACCGTCCCCGGCAACCCCAACGCCACCAGCACCCCCAGCGGCATCGCCTCCAGAGACACCAGTGCACCCAACGGCGCCGCGTGGGATACCGACTACCGGATCACCCACCGCGGCAGCCTGCAGGGCGGCAAGAGCGTTGACGAGGTCGTCGTCCACAAGGACGGCGAAGCTGCCCTGAACGTCTACCAGAACCCCGGGAACGCCGGCGTCACCGGCTTCCTCGACAGCTCGATATCCCTGGGCAAGCCGAGCGCGTGCACCGTGACCGGCGCGAGCAGGGACTGTGCAGGTTACTTCGCCACCGACTGGTCCACGACCGCCAGCATCGCCGCCCTCGGGGACCCTTCGACCACCGACCTCAACGCCAGCAAGCAGTTCGAGAACCGCACGGGCCTGCTCACCGTCGAGACCAACCCCGCCGGAGACGGCGCCCTCTGGTACTACCCCAGCATCGGCGACCGCACTTTGGGCAATCCCATCAAGATCTCCCCAACCGGGTGGAAGAACGTCGACCTGATCCCCGCAGGTGACTGGGCCGGACAAGGACACCCCGGCATCTGGGCCCGCAACCGCGCCACCCAGGAACTCTGGGCCTACACCTTCACCCTCGGCACCGACACTGTCAGCGACCCCTTCGGCGGCGGTATCAGCTACCCCGTCATCACAGGAATCGCCACCAGCGTCAAGACCGGCGCCGTCGACTACGACACCTGGCCCCGCATCGGCTCCGACGGCGACCTCACCGGCAGCGGATCCTCCACCCTGTGGGCCATCACCTCCGCCGGCGACATCCAGATCTGGACCGGCAAGCGCACCGGCACCACCACCGCCCCCACCTGGCAGTGGCTCCCCGGCCCCACCACCGTCCTGACCACCCAAAACGGCGCCGACCAATGGCTTCTCAGCAGCGCAAGCACCGTCGGTTCCCAGGCATCCGACAGTGCCGGCATCAACAAGGCAACCGGTGTCGGCTCGCTCAGCTGGACCACCGACCACAAGAACACCGCCAACGGAGCCGCCAACCTCAACGGCACCTACTACAAGACCGAGAAGTCCGCGGTCGACACCAGCAGGAGTTACTCCGTCTCCGCCTGGGTCAAACTCGCCAACACTGACAACTACGAAACCTTCGTCACCCAGAACGGCAAGGACCGCGGCGCCTACTACCTCCAGTACTCCAAGGCCTACAACGCCTGGTCCTTCGTCACCCCTGGCGCGGATGACTACGGGACCGGCATCTACCACCACGCCAGTGCCGCCACCCCGCCCCAGCTGAACACCTGGACCCACCTGGTGGCCGCCTTCGACGCCGACACCAAAGCCATGACGCTCTACGTCAACGGCCAGTACGCCGGCTCCGACACCAACCCCACCCCCTGGAACGCCACCGGCCCCGTCACCATCGGCGCCGACGCCGCGACCAACCACCCCGTCAGCAACGTGACAGCTGGCGCCACCAGTGACATCCGCACCTACCCCTACCCCCTCACCAGCGCACAGGTCACCAACCTCTACAACAGCTGACACCCACCCACCCGCGGGCCTGCACCCACTCCGGGGCAGGCCCGCCGGTGAGTGGGTCGGGGCGGCCATGGCCGAGCCGCCGTAAGGGGCAGCTGTCGGCAACTGCCCCTCCGGCCCGGGCTCGGACGGGGACCACGCCGTTGCCGAGCGCTGGCTGAGCGATCACCCGAGCAAGGCCAAACAAGCAATTCGTGGCGTGCGAAAGTGGCGATTTCACCCCCGGCGCACTCATGCCCGTCGACAATCTCGCGAGCCGCACGGAGCCGTGCAGGAGGGAGTCGGCCAGGACGCCACGACTGAGCAGAATCGTCCAGGCCCACGCCCATCAAGATCGTCAGCGCATCGCCTCCTCTGCACGCGCATGATGCTCTAAGCTGACGACGATCTTGGGGAGGGAACGTCTTGCTCACACGCAAAATATCGGGCCTGACACTTATCGGATCGGCCATCGCAGGGCTGCTGCTGACCGGGTGCTCCCCGGATACCGCAGACCGAGCTGCGCCCGCTCCTACGAGCGCTGGCGCCTCCATACCGAGCAGTGTCTCTGCCACACCGGCCCCTGGGTGCGCGTCACCGAAGCCCGCCTCCAGTGGGTACGGTGGCACCTCGGAGGGCCTCCCTGACGACGTGCGCTGCATGCCCCACGTCCTTGACGGCAACGTCCTCAACGCGTCGGCCCTCGCCGACGGCACGCTGATCGAGGGCCGTTCCATGACCGTCTACACCACCGAGGACACCACGCCCGAGCAGGCGCACGCGCTGTGCCTCAAGATCACCGAAATCGGCTACGGCACAGGCGGACAACGCCAAGTCTCGCTGCTGTCCGTCGGTGGCGGCGACATCTTGTACATGTCGCGGTCCAATGGGCCCGCCTGCGCCAAAATGCGCTGACCTGCGGACCCGACCGCCCCGGACAGCCATGCAGCACCACCGTTCCCACCAGCGTGACGTTGACTGCTGACTTCGGCTTGTCAGGGTGACGTTGGGGTCTCGAGGGTCAGGCCGGTGCCGGCTCCGGGCGGGCCCTCGCGGGCAGCATCGGCGGGTTCGATCAGCGCGCCAGGGGTCGGCGAGGGCCAGAGGTGCGATCAGTGGGGCGCGTTACGCGCTGCCTCACGGATCGCTTCCGCGTAGGGGGTGTCGAAGGCTTGTGTCCGGGCGGGGAGTTCCCGGAAGGGCACGAGTGCGCGGTGGGTGCCGTCCACCGATTGCATCCATGCTGACCAGGCATCGTGGACGTCTTCGTCGGTGACCTGCTCGCCTTTGGCTCGGAGCAGTACGGCGTAGATACGGAAGAGGTCGTCGGAGTCGGCCGGCGGTGCGGCGGTCGGCGGCAGGCAGGAGCGGATGAGATGGGCGAGGTCGTCGAGGTAGGTCATCTGAGCAGTGTGCCCGTGAGGATGAGCAGATAGACCGCGGCGAAGACCCAGGGGACAAGGCGTTCGGAGATGCCGAGCTCGGCGTAGCGTTTGCGCCCTGCTGGGATCGGGTCCTCCTTGAGGTAGTCCCACTCCTCGGCGAAGATCCGGACGGGCAGGCTGTTCTCCAGCTCGTTGATGACCTTGAACTTCGCGGTGTGCAGGTCGCGGTAGCTGCGCAGCTGGAGCCACCAGGCGCCGGACGGGGTGAAGCCGGCCATGGTGACGGCGAGTACCGCCCACCAGGTGGACTCCTCCAGTCGGGGGATGCCGAAGCCAACCACGGTGACCAGGGCGGTCTGGACGGAGAGGAAGAGGGCGTTGGCCGTTCCCCGGCGGGCGGAGACCCGGTCGGCCATCTCCACCGCGAGCTTGTAAAGCTCCAGGAGTTCCGGGGGTCGGTTCGGCGTTGGAGCGGGGGGCGGCGCGGGAGTGGGCTCTGCGGTCACCGGACGCCGCCGGGCTGCGTCGCCTGGGTCTGCCATGTGGTGACCCGCCTGATGACGAGGATGAGCAGCACCAGGGGTGTTTCAAAGTCCCGCTGATCGTGTGAGTCCGCAGGCCAGGGCAGTATGGGGGGTCCGGGTCAGACCGTCACGTACGCATCGAAGCTCCAGTTGAACAAGGTGACCTTGCCAAGTCGCCTTGAACCGCTGGAGCTTCGATGTGCCGTCAGTCTGCCACCGTCTGTCTCGTCAAGTCTCCTGCTCTGGAGAGCGTGGCGGGGCTCTCGCTGGTGGAGCGGTTGCGGGTGCTGCCCGATCCGCGTCGGCGGCGAGGTGTGCGTCACCCGTTCGTGGCGGCGCTGCTGGTTGCCGCCTCGGCGGTGGTCGCCGGCGCGCGTTCGTACGCGGCCATCGGCCAGTGGTCCGCGAACGCTCCGCAGCACGCCCTGGCCCGGCTAGGTGCTCGCGTGGCGGGCGCGCTGAGGGGCGAATCGCACCGAGTGCCGCCACGATCCGACGGGTCGTCAACCTGGTCTGCCCTGGTGGCCTGGCCGACCTGACCGGCGCCGATCCCGGCGGCACGGACTCGGTGGCCGTGGACGGCAAGGCCGCCCGTGGCTCCCGGCACGGCCAGACACCCGCCGCCCACCTGCTGGCCGCGATGACCGGTGACGGCCGGACCGTCACCCAGCTGCGGGTTCCCGACAAGACGAACGAAATCACGTGCTTCGCCGCGCTGCTGGCGCCCTTCGACCTGACCGGGGTCACCGTCACGGCCGACGCCCTGCACACCCAGCGCGCCCACGCGCGGTTCCTGGTGGAGGACAAGAAGGCCCACTACCTGCTGGTGGTCAAGACCAACCAGCCCGGGCTGCACCGCAGGCTCCGGTCACTGCCGTGGAAGGACGTCACCACCCGCCGCTACGACCGCGAGACCGGCCACGGCCGCAAGGAGACCCGCGTGACCAGGGCCCTCACCATCACCGAACTCGCCCTGGACTTCCCCCACGCCGTCCAGGCGTCCGCATCCTGCGCCACCGCACCGACCTCAAGACCGGCACGTGCAGCCGCCAGACCATCTACGCGATCACCGACCTGACCTCGCAACATGCCTCGCCTCAGCGGCTCGGTCAGCTCGCCAGGTCACAGTGGAGCATCGAGAGCCGGCTCCATTCGTCCGCGACACCACCTTCCGCGAGGACGCCTCGAAGATCCACACCGGCCACGGGCCCGACAACATGGCGACCCTGCGCAACCTGGCGATCAACACGCTCCGGCAGCACGGACACCGCAACATCGCCGCCGGCCTCCGCCACGTCTCCTACGACCCCTTCAATAGGCCGCTGGACCTCCTGGGCATTGCCTGACCAGCCGGTCTACATGATCACCGGGACTTTGAAACACCCCTGCCTGGGCCTTCAGCTCATCGAAACGCCCTGGGAGCGACCGGAGTCCGCCCTGGTGCGTTGCCTAATCCTGGCTCCGGTTCAGCAGCCAGTCGGGGCATGCCCGTTCTGTGCTTCGGGCACAAATCGTCGCACCAGTCGGCGGCGAGACGCTTTGCTCCCGCCCGGAGCATCCTGGAAGCGGTCGCAGATCTCACGCACCCCACGGTCGTACGCGGCTGAGCGCCAGCAGCCGGCCGGACTACCGCGCCCTGGGCTGAAGCACTGTCACCTGTCCGCCGCGCTCGGCGATCCACCTCTCGAGCGCCTCACCGCCGAGCTCGGACGACTCGGTTCCGTCCCACAGCGTCACCGGCCCGAAGACCGTCCCCGAGAGCCCACGAACCGAAGTGGCCTCATCCACATGGACCTTGAACGAGTTCTTCTGAAGAACCGCTCCCGAGAGGTCGGCACCTCGCAGATCCGTCCCGAGCAGTGAGGCACCGAGAATCTGCGCGTCACGAAAACTCGCGCCAGTAGCGTCCACGCCGTACAACGAAGCGCCGACCAGATCTGCCCGGTCCAGTCGCGCCGACCTCAGCCGGGCATCGTCCAGGTTGACCTTCACCAGACCGGCATCCGTCAAGTCCGCGCCTTCCAGATCCGCGCCTTCCAGATCCGATCGGTAGAACTCGGTGCCCGCCAATCCGACATGAGACATCGTCGCACCGACAAGATACGACTCGGAGAAGTCCGCCCCCCGAAAATCCCCGCCCCGCAGGTCGATTCCCGGCGCACTCATGGCAGCGGCGTCCGATCCCGCCCACTCCGCGACCACTTGGGCCGCCGCCTGGTCAACGGGCCACACAGCAGGACCCCGCCCATCAGGGATACCAGATGACATCGTCCCCCCAATTGTTCTCGTCGATAATCTTCTTGATGTCATCAATAGCGACCTGATCAGCATTTCGCAGGTCGATGATGACCTTGCGGTCCTTCTCCACGATCTGCTCCGCCAACTTGGCCTGCCATTTCCGGTGATCCCTGTCCGGATTGTAGGCACCCGGGAACGGCGCTGTAGGGTCGCGATGATTGTTGAATGGCGGCCAGTTGGAGTGGACACCCTTGATGTCATAGTACTCGCCAGCACTTGGCGAGTAGAACTCGCCATTGTCCCGCTCCTCCGGACGCTGGATGTCCTCCGGCAGGCGACCTTGTTCACGAAGGTCGAGACCCACCCGGGCTTCGTCCTTTGATGGTTCGGAGATACCGCCGCTCTTGTCCGGGTCCCGCTGCAGTTGGTCGAAGTCTTCCGGGTTCCGCTGCTCGACCTCTCCGAGACGCTCATTGTGAGCTGCCCGGTCCTCCGGTGTCATCTGCCCTATCGGCGTCCCTGCGGCATCTGTCGGTCGGGGCTGCTGCTCATCGTCGGGGCCAGGCGTCCCGTCATCGGGCCGGTCGTCTGCTCCGGCGAGTTCTTCGGGGGCGTGGCGGTCGTGTTCGGGGTTGTGGTCGGGGTCGGTGTGGTGGGTGGGGGTGGTGGGGTTGCGGTCGGGGTCGAGGGGGATGGCGAAGACGCCGTTGTCGCCGTTGTGGAGGGGTTGGTTGCTGTGTTGGCCGGTCTGGGCGTCAATGTAGGTGATGGTGCCGTTGTGGTTGACGGCGTTCCAGGCGTGGGAGCGGCCGTCGTTGTCGGTGGTGATGATGACGGCCTGGGAGCCGTGGCCGTTGTCGCGGAGGGTGTCCTCGATGCGGTGGAACGCCTGGGGGCCGTCGCCCATGTCGTTGAATTTGGTGCCGAGGGCGTTCTCGATGCGGTCGCGGCCGTTGCGTTCGCCGCGGTCGGTGGGGTTGCCGTCGGTGTCGTGGTCGGGGGTGCGGGCGCCGGCGGGGGTGGGGTTGCCGTCGAAGGTGTCGACGGTGGCCAGGGCGGTGTCGACGCAGTTGTTGTTGCGGCCGGGGGCGGTGGGGTCGTCGCCGTTGATGGCGCCGGGCCAGTTGCCGTCGTTGGGGTCGGGGTGGCGGACGGGTGTGCCGTCGGGGTTGTGCGGGGTGGCGTCGTTGACCCGCTGGTGATCGCGTTCGGTGGGGTCGAGGATGCCGCCGGGGCTGCCGGTGGGGCGGTCGGCGGTGGCGGGGCGGTGCGGTTGCCTGCCCGGGGTGTCGTCGGGCCGTGCGTGGTCGGGGCCGTCGGGGTCCAGGCGCGTACCGATGTCGGGGCGCGTCGCGTCGGGGCGGGCCGCGTCCGGACGTGGAGTGTTCGACCCGGTCGGGTCCAGCCGCGTACCGAGGTCGGGGCGCGTCGCGTCGGGGCGGGTGGCGTCCGGGCGGGTGCCGTCGGGGCGGTTCGGGTCCAGGCGTGAGCCGAGGTCGGGGCGGGTGGTGTCGGGGCGGGTGGTGTCGGGGCGGGCCGCGTCCGGGCGGGTGCCGTCGGGGCGGTTCGGGTCCAGGCGCGTACCGATGTCCGGGCGCGTCGCGTCGGGGCGGGCCGCGTCCGGGCGGGTGGGGTTCGCGGTGGTGGGGTTCGCGGTGGTGGGGTTCAGGCGGGAGCCGAGGTCGGGGCGGGTGGTGTCGGGGCGGGCCGCGTCCGGGCGGGTGGGGTTCGCGGTGGTGGGGTTCAGGCGTGAGCCGAGGTCGGGGCGGGTGGTGTCGGGGCGGGTGGGGTTCGCTCCGGTGGGGTTGAGGCGTGCGGGGATGTCCGACCGGGGGGTGTTGGTGTAGGCGGTGCGTGGGTCGGGTCGGTTGGTGGGGTTGCGGTCGGCGGCGGGGCGCGGGCCCAGGGTGGGGCCGTCGTGGTCGGGGCGGCGTTGTGGCTGGACCGGTCCGGTGGTGGGGGTGGGTGGTGCGGTGGGCCGGCTGGTGGTGGGGGTGGCCGGGTTGGAGGTGGTGGGGGTGCCCGCGTGCGGGACACCGCCGGGCACACCACCGGGCGCCGGGGCCGGGGTGGTGGGGGTGGTGTCGGGGGTGGGTCGGTGGTCGGGGCCGGCCTGGGGCGCGGTGGCGGTGGCCCCGCCGGCGGTGTTCAGACGCGGAGCCGTGCCGGTGGTGCCGTCCGTGCCGGTGCCGGTGGGGTCGGCGTAGGCGGTACGGGGGTCGACCCGGGTGGGGGCCGGTTCCGGTGACCCGTGGTCAGGGGTCGGGGTGTGGGCGGGAGTCCGCGCCTCCGGCGTCGCGGCCGTAGCGGGCTGGGGTGCGGCGTCCGGACGGGTCGGGGTCGGGGTGTTCTCGTGCCGGGGCGCGGGAATGTCCGCCTGCGCGGGGGTGTGACTGGGCGTCGGCTCACTGGGACGCACCGGGCCGTAGCTGGGACGACTGTCGTCACCACGCGCCGGCGTGTGCTCAGCCGCAACCGGACGGGAACCGGGATCGTGATCCGGGGTCCGCGACGGACCCTCCGGGGACGACGAGATGGGACGGGCACCCGTATCGCCGTCGGGCGTACGCGACGGCGTGCCGTCCGGCCGGGCACCGCTGTCGTGATCCGGAGTACGGGAGGGCGTGCTGTCCGGACGGGTGCTGGTGTCGCCGTCCGGAGTACGGGAGGGCGTGCTGTCCGGACGGGTGCTGGTGTCGCCGTCCGGAGTACGGGAGGGCGTGCTGTCCGGCCGGGTACCGCTGTCGTGGTCCGGTGTGCGGGACGGGGTGCTGTCGGGGCGGGTGCTGGTGTCGTGGTCGGGGGTGCGGGAGGACTGCTGCGAGTCCGGTCCCAAACGGCCCTCCGGGGACGGGGTGCTGGTGCGGCCCGTGTCGTCGGTACGGCCCGGCGTCGCACCGTCGCCTGCGGGATGCCGGCCCGAACCCGCATCCCCCGACGGCGTGTTCGCCTCCGCACCCACCCGCGTCCCGAACGGGTCCAACGGCGCCGAACCCCGGTCGCTGGACGTCGCCGACGGACCCTGCTGCGTCGAACGCGGCGCCTCGCTCGAACCGGACCCATCACGGCCCGACGAACTGTCCGGCGACGAGCTGGGCGTCCGGCCCGGCGAACTGTCCGGCGACGAGCTGGGCGTATGCGAGGACGGACTGCTACCCGAAGGACCGTGAGAGGACGGACTGTTACCCGACGAGGGACCGCTGCCGGACGGACTGCCGTTGCTGGAGGAGGGTGTGCTGCCCGACGGGCTGCTGCTCGGGGAGGGCGTGCTGCTCGGGGAGGGCGTGCTGCCCGACGGTGACCTGTCACCACTGTTCGACGCGTCACCACCACCACTGCTGCTGTTGCCGGAGGAGTCCGCGTTGCCACCCCCGTGCCCCGCCGCACTGTCCAACCCACTACGCGCATGACCACCAGCGCGCGAACCCACCCCGTCCCGCAACGCCTCCGTGAACGTCTGACCCGAGTTCTTGACCGCCGTCTTGAACTCCTCCGCCCCCGCCTTACCGGTCCGCCCCAGATCAAAACCGTCCTGCGCACCGAAACCCTGGTTCACCGTCTGCGCGATCAGATCACTGATCATCGCCTGCACAGCCGAAACCACCGGCTCCTTCAACGTCTCCAGGATCGCCTCCACCAACGCATCCCGAAGCTCCTTCAACAACCGACGAACAATCATCTTCGTCGCCTGCACCGCCCCCGCGGCACCCAACTCCGACAACCCCAACGTGAACGGCGCAGCCGCCTGAGCAGCGATGATCTCCACCGCCAACACCACCAACTGCGCGATCACCGCGATCTTGCACGCAATCACGATCATCGCCGCCGCATCAAACGCCGCAGCGATCAACCGCGACGCCGTCGCCGCATCCGCCAAATACCCGTCACTACCACCCGCGGAAAACTTCTCCCACGCCTTACCGAACGCCTCGATCGAATCACCCGAATTCGCCGAACGCACATTGTTCGCCGCACCCGCCGCCCGATAATGCAACTCATCGACCGTATCCGCGAAATCCCGCCACACCTGCGCGGACTCCATGAGCTTGTCCTCGTCCGCCTTCGGCCAATCAAAGCCGAGCATCTCCAGAACCCACTCAACACTGTCCGGCAACATCAGCGACACTTCGCCAAACCCCCCGTAACAAAAACCACATCACAACAACACGACACGACACCCACAACAAACCCAGAACACGCCAAACAGAAAACCGACCCGGCCTCAGACCACCTGCGGCCGGAACAACGCGTCCACCCGACCCCCGACCATCCCCTGCGAACCCTCCAACGCCCGGAACGACCCATCCGTCGCCGACTCGTTCGCCTCGTGACCCGCCGCCATCCCCTGCAACTTCTGCCCGATCTCCCCGATCCGCGTCCCCAAAGAAGCCATCGACTCCTTCATCCCATCCCGCAGACCCTCATACACCACACCGAACTTCTCACCCAGATCATCATCACCCCACGGCGGAGTATCACCCTTCTCCAGGGCCTCCAACTTCGCCGACAAATCCTTCACCGCAGCCGAGAAATCATCACCGACCGCCACCAAACTCAACCCCTCAGCCCGAAGACCGACCGGATCAACCACAATCTGCTGCGACATCAATGCCCCCGTTCTCGCCTTTCAGAACCAACCCGGACAGACCGTCAGAAACGGTTCCGGTTCAGTTCCCACTCCTCGGGCTCGTCCGGCCCGTACTCCGCCTCGGTCTCCTCGCGCAGCTTCTCGGCGCGCCCCTCGGAAGCCTTCTGCTCGGCCGGCGACAGGTTCTCGGCGGCCGTACGGATCTGGCCGAGCCGGTCGCCGATCGCGCCGAGGTAGGTGTCGGACTGGACGACGTCGCGCATCCCGACCCGCCCGGCCAGCACGTCCCTGGCCATCCGCTGGAGGGTGTCGCCGACGGCGTCCGAGTCGGCCAGGGTCCGCAGCGCGCGGCGCAGCTCCCGTGCCTGGGCCGGGTTGTCGGCCACGTCGAGCAGTTCGTCGTCCGAGATCTCCGGATTTTCCCGATCTGCAGCCATCTCTCCCCCTGGATCCCGGCTCACCACGCCACGAGGCCAACTGGGCCTCCGGCGAACAGCATTGCTCATGAGATCATAATGTTTAAGGTTGGGACTGTCCTTGTTCGGTCTCGACCTTGCAACAGGTAGCCTCACCAGGTCCGGCCACTGCGCGCCAAAAGGCAGCATGACAGCGGCTCACCGCCCCAACACCAGAACAGTGTGGGCGACCCAACCCCCACAGCACAGCGAGGAGTCTTCGTGATTACCCAGGAGCTTGCGCTCAGCACGGCTGACGCCTGGCTGAACGGCAGCGGCGGCGCGCAGCGTGAGGTGCGTTTCCGGGAGTTCGATCTGGGGTGGGTGGTGTGGGCGGCTCCGGCGCCGTTGGAGCGTGACCCGGTCACCGGGCAGCGGCGTCCTCCGGCCGATCTCGGTGACGCGTGCGGGGTGATCGACCGTCAGAGCGGTGCGCTGAGCGTGTGGTCCTCGATCCCGGTCGACGAGGTGATCGAGGCGTACCGCGAGCGCAGCCGTCCGGCCACCGGTCCGGGCAACACCCTCACCGCGACCTACCCGCACCCCACCACCGGCGAGGACACCGTCGTCGAGCTCGCCTCCGCTCCCGGGCGGCCGCCGGTGGAGCACCAGCTGGTGGCCGAACTGTCGCGCCGCGGTGTGCCCGCAGGCGCCGTGCGCGCCATCCACACCGCGCTGCGCCCGGCCACCCTGCCCGGCGGCTACGGCGCCGCCCTGCTGGAGCAGCACTTCCCCACCGCCACCGTCACGTTCAACCACCCGTACGGCATCACCGCCGCCGAGCGCGCCGAGGGCATCGCCGCGCTCACCGAGCGCGTCCGGCCCGCCACCAGGCCCAACCCGGTCCCCGCGCCCGCACCCGAGACGGTCACTCCGGCCGAGCCGGTCCGCGACGTCGCGCTCGGCCGGCAACTGCCCGCCGCCTTCGGTGAGGTGATCCGCTACGACGCCGACGACCTCGCCGCCAGCGCCCTGCCCGAGAGCACCCGCTCCACCCTCACCTGGGCCGGCCTGCCCGCCGACCTGCCGCTGTTCCTCACCGCCGACCGGCACGACACCCCGCCCCCCGGCGGCCTCTTCGCCGACCTGCGCACCCACCTCACAGCGGCCGGCTCGCCCGTCGAGGCAGCAACCCTGGACGTCCTCGCGGGCTGGACCCGGATCGGCTCCGACGGCCTCTGCGCCATCGCCGTCCAGACCACCGGCGACGAAGCCGGCTCCGTCTGGGCCGTCCACCCCCGCACCGGCAGCGGACGCTTCGTCAACAGTTCCGTCTCCGCCTACATCCGCAGCCTCGCGCTGCTCGCCACCACCCGCCCCACCCTCAGCGGCCTCGACCCCAAGGACGCCGGCACCGCCCTGGCCGCCCTGCAGACCGGCCTCGCCGAGATCGACCCGGACGCCTTCCGCAAGGACACCACCTGGTGGACCGTCGTCACCGAACAGATCTGGCACGGCCTGCTCTGAGCCCGCTCCTGAGCCGGACGCCGTCCAACGGCGTCCGGCTCAGCCGTCGGAGCCACCAGAGCGGTCCCAGCCGATCCGGTAGTACTTAAGCTGCCCGTCCTCCCGGACCAGCCGCATCCCCACCGCCGTCATGACCCGCTGCGACCCGACGTTGCCCAGGTCCGTGTCGCCCTCCACCCCGGCGACGCCCCGCGAGCGCGCCAGGGCCAGCAGCGCGCGCACCGCCTCGGTCGCGTACCCCCACCCCCGCACCGACGGGACCAGGCCGTAGCCGATCGTCACCGTGCCGGTCCGGTCCGGGGCTCCGTGGAAACCCAGGCCGCCGACGACCACGCCGTCCTCGCGCCGCCGGATCTCGTACGCGCCGAACGGTTGCGGATCACCGCTCTCCGCACAGGTGTCGAGGAACCGCCGAGCCCCGGACACGTCCCCCGCATCGGGGTACCCGGGTGCCCAGGCGGCTCCCCGGTTCTCGCCCGCCACCACCTGCTCGGCCTCCGCGACGGTCATCGGATGGAGCAGCAGCCGGGCGGTCAGCAGATCAGTCACCAGTTCGTCCATGACGGACGACCCCATCACGCCGGCCCCCGGAACGCACCCGGATTTCCGCCCCGCCGCCGGGGCTCCGCGCCGAGGACCACCGATCGACATACCGTCACATCAGGGCGCAAACCGCCCCTGCCCTGGTGGAGGTGTGCCCGTGCTCTGGCCGCTCGTCACGCTGCTCGTCGTCGTCCTGGTCACCCTCGCGGTCGGCTGGGTGGCGGACCAGGTGCTGCAACGGGTGGCCGGACGGCACCCCGAAGCGCCCGTCTGGGCGCTGCTCCGGCGCTGTCGCGTCCCGCTCCAACTGGTGGTCTGCTGCAGCCTGCTGATCGGCACCCGGCCGATCGAGCGGCTCTTCGACCTCAAGGGCGACGACGCCCACCACGTGATCCTGCTGGCCCTGCTCGCCGGCGTCGGCTGGCTGGCCATCCGGATCGTGGCCGCCCTGCTGGAGGCGTTCTTCGCCCGGTACCAGGCGGTCGCCGACGACCCCGCCCGGGTCCAGCGGGTGCGGACCCAGCTCGGGATGACCCGACGGGTGGTCAGCGCGCTGATCGCCGTCGTCACCGTGGCCGTGATGCTGCTGACCTTCCAGGCCATGCGCACCATCGGCGCCGGCCTGCTCGCCTCGGCGGGCATCATCGGCATCGTGGCCGGCATCGCCGCGCAGAGCGCCCTCGGCAACTTCTTCGCCGGGCTGCAGATCGCCTTCGGCGACACCGTCCGGCTCGGCGACACCGTCATCGTCGAGGGCCAGCAGGGCACCGTCGAGGAGATCACCCTCTCCTACCTGGTGATCCGCCTCTGGGACTACCGCCGCCTGATCGTCCCGACCTCCTACTTCGTCAGCAAGCCGTTCGAGAACTGGACCCGCAAGGACCCGGGCCTGCTCGGCTCCGTCCTGATCCACCTCGACCACACCACGCCGGTGGACCGACTCCGCGCCGCGCTGGGTGACTTCCTCCCCACCACGCCGCTCTGGGACACCCTCGAATGGGCGCTCCAGGTCACCGACACCACCCCCAGCACCATCGTCGTCCGCGCCACCATGACGGCCCGCACCCCGGACGACGTCGCCGCCCTCCGCTTCGAGGTACGCGAGCACCTGCTCGGGTACCTCCGCGACCACCACCCAACCGCCCTCCCCCGTATCCGGACGGGGGAGGGCGAGTGACGGCGCGCCGCCGCTACGGACGCGGCGATTTCTGAGTGAACCTCGGCGGGTCGGCCACGACGCCCGGGTCTCCCACGCGACCGAAGGCAACACCCGGCTTGCCGAGCGACTCGGCGACCCCCGGGACGGCCGGCTGACCCAACGGCGCCTCATGCTGGCCGACGTGCGAGGTGCCCACCACCACCACGTACCGGCCACCGGCCACCGCCTGGTGAGCCCGAATCACCTCCACTGCGTAGGCGTTCATCCGCTTGGCACGCTCGTGGAGGTGCGGTGCCACCTCGCCCTCCGTAACCGGGCTCATGGGCGGGCGGCGGGCCGGGTAACCGTCGATCAGCTGGACGCCGACGCCGCTGGTCCGAGCGGCGATGAGGGTGTCCCGCACCGAGTTCTCCACGGGCGTGTAGCGCGCCTCGTACTTGACGAGGTACTCGGCAAGCCGGCCTTCCGGCCGGGAGGTGGGATCGGGGTTGTTCATGAACGCGTCCAGCTCGGCCTGCAACGCATCGTCCCGGAAGCTCTCCAGATACAGCGTCTCCATCTGGGCGGCGCGCAGCGCGGGCATCTGCTCGGTGAGGAACGACCAGGTCTCCGGGTCGGTGTGCGTCTCACCGAGGACGAATCCGTCGAAGCCGTTCAACAGGGCAACGGCCTGTCCACCCGCAGTCGGGCTGCCCGCCAGGGCGGCACCCAACAGTTGCCCGTCCACCGGCTCCAGTTGCTCCGCCGCCAGCACCTCGGCGAAGGCGTCGACCTCGGTGTCCCTGAGGTCCTGCTCCGCCCAGTACGCCTGGGTCTCCGGGTTCTGGCGCCCGTACTCCGCCAGGAAGTTGCCGTCGGAGAGCGCCAGGTGCTCGTCCATGTTGGGATAGCCGTCGCGGCGGGACACGCTCCGGATCAGTGTTCGTGCTGCTCCGGCGACCCCGACGTAGCGGTCGTTCAGCGTGGTCGGATCGAGCCTGGACGTGAACCGGCCACTGGCCGGGTCGTAGCTGACGTCGGGGTTGGCGGGGTCACTGCCCAGGTGCCAGACACCCGCGACCTCCCTGCCCCGCCCCAGCGCAACCTGGTTCTTCATCGCGACCTCCAGGCCGACCGTGGCATTCGTCCGCGCAGTGTCGGCCTGCCGGTGATCCTCCATCCGGGTTTCCCAGACGCCGTGGGCCGGGGTGCACGGCAGATACGCAGCCCAGGACCTCGACGGCCTTGGCGGCCCCGGCGGGTAGGTCACGGTGGTGGAGGGCCCGTTCGGGTTGGTGTGCGCCACACCCGGTTCTGCGGGAGCGCGGCGGTCGTCGGCGGGGTTGTGATCGGGGCCGTTCGGGTGTGCGGTCGGCCTGCGCTCGGGGTCGAGGGGGATGGCGAAGACCCCGTTGTCGCCGTTGTGCAGGGGCTGGTCGCTGCGCTGACCGGTCTGGCCGTCGATGTACGTGACCTGGCCGTTGTGGTTGACCGCGTTCCAGGCGTGGGCACGTCCGTCGGCGTCGGTGGTGATGATGACGGCCTGGGAGCCGTGGCCGTTCTGCCGGAGCGTCAGTTCCAGTCGGTCGAACGCCTCCCGGCCGCTCCCGAGGTCGGCGAACTTCGCGCCGAGGGAGCTCTCGATCCGGTCGCGGCCGCCCGCCTCGCCACCCGGAGACGGCGGGGTACGGGGGGCGGCGGCCGTGGGGCGCCCGAGGTAGGTGTCGACGATGGAGAGCGCGACGTCGACGCAGTTGTTCCCGCGCCCCGGGGCCGTGGGACCGTCGCCGTTGACGGCACCGATCCAGCCACCCTCGTACGGGCTCGGGTGCACCACCGGTGCCCCGTCCACGCGCGGTACCGCACCGTCGATCCGGGCCTGATCGGCTTCCGTCGGCTGCATCAGCCCGTCCGAACCGCTCGGCCGGTAGGCCGTGGCCGGGCGGTACTCCGCAGGGGCATCGTGCGCTGCGGGGTGGGCGGTCACCTCGGCCGTCAGCTGGTCCAGCCACCGGTCCTCGGGGGTGAACCACTTGAGCTGCTCGTCCACCGTCTGCTGGCGCTCGCCGGCCTGCTTCCAGTCGTTGCCCAGACCGGCCACGACCTGGGCCGACAGCATCGCCTTGGTGTCCTCCACCACGGCGGTCCGGCGCTGCTTCGCCTGGGCGGCGAGACTCCCGAGGTCGGCGAAGGTGGTGGGCACCCGCTGGTTCCCCGGCGTCTGCTGCGGGGACCCGGCCGGTTGCTGCGGCGGCATCGCCACCGGGTTGGTCCCGGTGAAAGGCGCCGTCGAGTCCATGCCCGCCAGCGTGCGGAGTGCGTCGCGCTGGGCCTCCATCTGCTGCCGGACCAGGCCGAGTTGGTCCGCCACCTCCTGCTTCCCCGCCGGGGTCCAGTACGGCTTCGCGAGCAGCTTCGTCGCGGCCCGGTCGAACTCGCCCAGTTCCTTCTGCGCCAGGCCCGCGTAGATCCGGGCCACCTGCGCGGCCTGGTCGCCCTCGGTACCCGGGGTGAGCTTCAGCGGACGGGTCCGGACCGTGCTCACCTGCTCGTTGCCCTTGTCCTCCCGGTTCTCCTGGCTGACGATGTGCCAGCCACCGTCGCTGTCCTGCCAGAGGGTGTTGGTCACCTCGAAGGTCTTGGTCTTGTCGCTGTCCCCGGTGTCCGCGCTCTCGTACTCCTCCCAGCCGAACCAGTCGGTGGGGCGCTGGTCGCGCCGGAACAGGGCGGCCTTCGTGTTGGCCACGTTGCCGTTCGGCGACTGGTAGTGCCAGGCGGTGAGGTGACCCGGCCGGGCACTCGGGGTCACGGCGAGGGCACACCCGTTCATCGTGGGTGTGACGACGAGCTTCGACGGCCCCGAAGTACCGTCGCCGGACAGCGGGATGTCGGCGTGCCCGATCTTGCCCAGGTCGATCCGTTGGACCCCATCCGAACCGGTCACCGTGGCCGGCAACCCGACCTTGAACGGGATGTACCCGGACTGCAGGTAGTCGGCGTCGGGGCCCACCGGAGGCAGCGGCTTGTTCCCGATCAGCGTCCGGATCTCACTGTTGACCGCGGCGTACTTCTCGAGCGCCGGGGTGAGGACATAGGCCGGTTTGTCGGGGGTGCTCCGGGACGGGTCGGGGACCATGGTGAACCAGTGGTTCGTCTGTCCGTCGACCAGCTTCTGGAGGTTCGCACGGTCGGACGAGCTGAACTGGTCTCCATGGCGCAGGACCAGGCCGGCGTCGACGTTGGTGAAGACCAGGTTGTCGGTGAAGAAGGTCTTCGGGTCGGCCGCGAGCGAGTGCTCGGTCGTCAGCGGCCCTTCCGGTGCGTCCGATCCATCCTGGTCCTGCTCTTGGTCTTGGTCTTGGTCCTGACCGTCCGTCGGGCCGTCCTGGTCGTTCGGCGCACTGTCCGAGCTGGACGATTCCCCGAGATCGGTACCGGCCGGCTCCGCGAAGCTCTTCCGGTGCCGGTCCATCGCCTCCAGCTGCTCGTCGCTGAGCTCGAAGCCGAAACCGTCCGTCTCAGGCTGCACGGGGTCGCGGACCAGGGCGAGCCGCTGCATCAGGCTGTACGGGGTGACCATCTCGAACCGGGGAGCCTGGCCCGACTCCTGAGCACTGGGGCCGACCACGGCGACGCCTTCGTCTCCGAGCCGCTCCAGCAGCGGAATCGACGGATCATGGTCAGGCCAGTCCGACCTTCCGAGGCGCTTGCCCGTCTCCTCCCAAATGACCCGCTCCCGCTCCGGAGACTTCATGTCCCACGTCGCCTTCTCAAAGGTGACGAGGTCGAAACCATCCATGTCCGGGCGGAGTTGCACGTCGAGGAGCTCGTAGTCGGTCGCCTTCTTCTTGCCCATGGGGTTGTAGCGCCCCTGGTTCTGAAGGTTCTCCCTGAACTCGATCTGCGCGTCCAGCTCTACGATCTTCTTCTGGGCAGGCCGGATCTGTTCCTGCGAGGCGCCCTCCTCCATGAGCCTGTTGAGCTCGTTCCTGGGCTCCATCCTGGCCTTCTTGAGGCCCGCGATGTCCTCGGCGATCTGCCAGTCCATGTAGCCGGTGGCATCGTTCGGCGACGAGGCGCTGTAGAACCCGAACCAGTGACGATCTTCGCTCTTCTTGATGGAACTGTCGGGGAACTTTCCAGCCTTGAGGTTTTCGGTCTTCGCCGTGGCACCGGCGTGATAGAAGATCGTCTGGTGCTCCAGCTTCTGGACCCCCTCCTTCGCTGGCTGGAACTCGGACAAGGACGGATGCCCTTCAGGCACCTTCACGTCATCTGCGTGACTGCCTTCGTCAGTGTCGTGCTCGACCTCTTGAACGCTGTTCTCGGCTTCTTCATCGCTGTCGCTGTGCTCGACCTCTTGGTCGCTCTCGCTGTCCTCCGGCTCGTCGCTGTCGCTGTTCTCCGCCTCGTCGTCGCTGTCGCCGTGCTCTACTTCTTCGTCATATTTGCCGTAGTCATAGTTGTCGTAGTCGAAGTCGTCGTCAGTCGACTGCCCCGGGTCGCTGGAAGGCCGGTCCGTGGCGTCGGGCGCCGAGGTACTGGGCCTGCGGTCGGGGTCGAGCGGGATGGCGAAGACGCCGTTCTCGCCGTTGTGCAGTGGCTTGTCGGAGCGGTGGCCGGTCTGGGCGTCGATGTACGTGATCTTGCCGTTGTGGTTGACGACGTTCCAGACGTGGGAGCGGCCGTCCTTGTCGGAGGTGATGATCACCGCCTGGGAACCGTGGCCACTCTGACGGAGCTTGCTCTCCAGCCGGTCGAAGGCAGCGGGGCCGTCGCCGTAGTCCGAGAACTTGGCGCCCAGGGAGTTCTCGATCCGGTCGCGTCCGTTCCGCTCGCCCAGGTTGGAAGGGCGCCCGGCGTCGTCGAGGTCGGAGGTACGCGAGGCTGCGGCCGTCGGGTGGCCGGAGTAGGTGTCGACGGCGGCCAGGCCCACGTCGACGCAGTTGTTGTTACGGCCGGGCGTACGCATGCCGTCGCCGTTGATGCTCGCGTGCCAGTTCCCGCTGTTCGGGTCCGGGTGCACCTGCGGCCGGCCGTCCGGGCCGTGCGGGACCGCATTGTTGATCCGCTGGTGGTCGAGGTCCGACGGATCGACCAGACCACCCGGGCTTCCCTGCGGCCGTCCGTCGGTCGCGGGACGGTACGACGGGTCGGACACGGGTGACGGCCCCGGGGACCCCGTATCCGAGACGACACTGCCCGGCCGGTCGGTGACATGGTCGATCGAACGAGGAGCCGACGGAGCGTCACCGAACGGGGCAGGCGGCGTGTCGGTGCTGCCAGGGATCGACGGTGCGGACCGCGAGACCGCGGAGCTGTCACCGGTCTGTGAGCCCACCGACCCGGAGGACCTCGCCGAGGCACCAGTACCTGGCGGCGGCGGGGGCGGCGGCGGAGGACCACCGAGCCGGCTGCCCGGCGGCGGAGGCGGCGGCGGGGGACCCGACGGACCGCCACCACCCGGCGGCGGGGGCGGCGGCAGCGGAGGACCACCATGACCATGGCCCGGCCCGTTACCCGGCGGGGGCGGCATCGAGGGCTCCGGAGCAAGCGGCCGCTCCCTCGGATGCTTCGTCGCGTACGTCTGAAGGTACGCCTTGGCGAAGTTCTTCCGAGCCTTCGCCCCGACCTTGTCGGCTGCCGGCGTACCCGCGTACGGCGGGGCCCCGAGAGCGGCCGTGATGCCGTCGAACATCCGTTGCTCGTTGGGATTCTTGGGCAGCCGCACCGCTGCATCCCAGTAACCCGCCGGGGCGAGCCGCGCGGGCGGATTGATGTCGAGAGCGAGCTCGATGCTCGTCTTCTGGTCGAGCTGGAGGTTGCCCTGCCCATCGGCTCCGACATAGAAGACCCGAGGGTTCGGCCGATCGAACCTCGCCTCGTTGGTGAGGATGTTGTGGTACTCGATCAACGTGACGTTGTTCGTCCTCGGATCGATGTCGAAACCGTCCAGGACCTGCTGATGGTGTCCCAGCTCGTGCTGGATCACCTCCTCCTGCGTCCAGCCGTCCCGGTTGTCGGGGTGATCGGGGTCCACCGTCTGGTTGATCGCCAGTGCCTCGGGGCGGCCGTCCATGCTCGCGACATAGGCACCTCCGCCCAGACCGGTGAGGGTCTGGGTCGCGTCAACGGTGTTCCCGACCTCGGGACCACCGCTGAGGAGCGAGAGGTTGAGCCGGTGACCGGCCTCGGTCAGCGGAAGGTTGACCACTCCGGACGAGTACCGGGAGAAGGGGGTGGACGCCGTGACGCCGGTCGGTGCGAAGACCATGACCTGGGGAAGCTGATTCGGGTCCATCCCCAGGATCCGCCCGTACTCCGCCATGGCGTCCTTGGTGGGCACCGTGCCGGTGGGAGGCAACGACTCCGACCATTCGGTCAGCGGTGCGTCCGGCGAGGCGTCCGTCTCCGTGTCCGTGCCCGTGCTGGGAGGGACGGCGCCCGGCCTGTTTCCCAGGGTGTTGGCCGGATTCACCGGAGGCGCGGCGGAGTTCGTGGCGACCGGGCTCGCCGGGCGGGACGGCCGGGCTTCGGGCTGCGGGCCGGCCGGACGGGACGTCGACGGCCCGGCACCGGGCGCGGTGTGCTGCGGGGCCGGGGCACCGGGCTGGACCGTGGCGTCAGGAGTGACCTGCGGGGGTGCGAACTCCCCCGCAGGGCTGGGCGCGTAGCCCGGGGTCGACGGCGCGGTCCGCGCTCCGAGGGTTCCCACACCGGCGACCCGGGTGCCCGCCGGCTGGTCGTTCTGGTCGGTGTCCGGGGACTGGCGCTGGTGCGGCACATCGGCGGGCGGACCGTCGGAAGTGGGGCCCGTCCGGGGCGTGGGCGTCGGATCCGGGGTGCTGTCCGGGGTGCGCTGGGTCGGTGGCTCGTACGGGGTGAGCTGCGGGGACGTCTCGCCACGGGTGGGGGCCGGGCCCTGGTACGGGGCGCTGTCGGGGGTCGGAGTGACGGCGTCCCGGTTGGCGGAGAAGGTCCGAGGGGTGTCCTCGGAGTAGTTCTGACGGATGTTGTGCCCGTCGCTGCCGACATCCGACAGGTTGGACTGGTTGCCGGAGTTGCTGTTCGTGTCGGGGGTGGTGCCCTCGGAGTAGTTCTGACGGATGTTGTGCCCGTCGCTGCCGACGTCGGACAGGTTGGGCTGGTTGCCCGAACTGGTGTCCCCGTGGGAGTCGGGCTTGCTCGAACCACCGGATCCGTCGGAGTCCGAACTACTCGGTGTGTCCGAGGAATTGGAGCCGGAGGAGTTGGATCCCTCCCAGCCGTCGGACTTACTGGGACTGCCGGATCCGTTCGAACCGGATGAGCCGGAATCATCCCAGCCGTCGGACCTGCTGGGAGTACCGGAGCCGTTGGAGCCTGAGGAGTTGGAGTTACCCGAACCACTGGAGCCGCCGGAGCCCGACGAGTTGGAACCGCCCGAACCACCAGAGCCGGTGGATCCAGAAGAGGTGGAACCACCCGAACCACTGGAACCACCAGAACTGCCGGAACCGCTGGAACCGCTGGAACCGCTGGAACCGCTGGAACCCGAGGAGTCGGAGCCGCCCGATCCGGTGGAACTTCCGGAACCTCCCGAGGAGTTGGAGCTGCCCGAACCCGGGGTGTCGGAGCCACCCGCGAAGTCGGAAGCATCGGGGATGTCCGAGGAGTTGAACTTCCCCTTCACCGCGGACGCGCCACGCATGATGGCCGGGCTGCCCGCACCGCTCAGGGCGGAACCGCCCAGACCCGAACCGTCCACCTCACCCGTGAGCGCGAGCTGAGTGACCACGTCCGCACCGACATCGGTCAGCGCGCCCTCGACCATCTGCGCGGGCAGGGTGTCCATCTTCTTGCCGATCAGCTTGCCCCCGGCCGCGCCGAGGCCCTTGCCGATCAGGCCACCCGCCGCGCCGCCGATGGCGCCGCCGGCGGCGCTCATCCCGAGCTCCTTGCCGTCCAACTCCTTACGGTTGCCCGCCGCCAACTGGATCGACTGCGCCAGCAGGTTGATGGCGACCTCCTGGAAGGCCTCCTTCAACGCGTACTCGATGATCTCCTTCGCCAGCTTCTTCAGGATCGTCTGGACAGCGGTCTTACTCACCCCGATCGACGCCGGAATGGTACCCAGCGAAGCACCCGCCGTCGCCGGAGCAGCAGCCTCCGCCGTGGCGATCTCGAACGCCAGGATGCCCAGTTGGGCCACGATCGAGATCTTCGCGGTCTCGGTCGAGTTGGCCATCGCCTCCAGGCTGTCGGCCATCGCGTTGCAGGACTTCACCATCCCGGGGAAGAAACCGGGCTTGGACCCGTCCGCCGGCAGCACCAGCTTGTTCCAGTCCTTCTCCAACGCCTCGGCGGCGGAGCCCTGCTGACCGTCGAGCGCCCGTCGCACCGCCGAGTCCGAAGCCCGGCCGGCCTCGTCCAGTGCCTCGGCAGTAGCCCGCCAACGGCGGCCCATGTCCCGCATCAGGTCCTCTTCACCCTCCGGCCACCGCGTACCGGCGAGCAGGAGCAGGACCCACTGGAGGGGCTCGGGGAGTTCGACAGCCATGGTGGTTCAGTGCCTTCCGTTGAGCTTGCCGTTGCCGATGTCCCCGAGGACCACGTCGATCTGGCCGGTGCCGGGGGTCGGCAGTTCGGGCTTGCCGATCGTGCCGAGGCTGAACTCCTCGGAGCTGTCGTAGCTGTCGCCCAGGCCCTTGAGGATCTTGCCGATCCGCTCGACGATCTCCGGGAGCAGCTTCAGACCGTCGAGGATGTCCTTCTCGTTGCCGAGGTAACCCGGCTCCCCGTCCTCACCGTCGGCGAAGGTCTTGCCGTCGTCGTCGTTACCCCAGGGCGCGTTGGCACCCATGCCGTGCAGGTAGCCGCTCAGGCTGGTGTACGTCTCCTTGAGCTGGTCGGCCACGCCCAGAACCGGTCCGGCGGCGGCCCGGTACTGCTCGGGGATGGCGACGAAGCCGGCGCCCGCGCCGCCGCTCGGCGAACCGGCCGACCCTGCCTGCTTGGGGACCACCTTGTCGGCGCCCACCTTCAGCGCCGAGGTCACTCCGTCGCCCGAAGGGGCATCCATCTGCGTTGCGGGGATCGTCCCGTCGGAGCCGGACTTGGGCACCGCCGTCACCAGGTCACGCGCAGGCACACCCGCCTGCATCGCGGGAAACGTCCCGTCAGAGCCGGACTTGGGCACCGCCGTCACCCCCTCCCCCGCAGGCACACCGACCTGCAGGGCGGGGGTGGTTCCGTCCGGTGCGAAGCCCCCGACCCGGGTGGCGGGGAACGTCCCCTCGGGTGCTCCGGCCGCGCTCGACCGCGCCTCCGTCACCGTCCCGAACGGGTCCTGCGCCGCCATCGTGTGCATCTGCCGGGGCATCATCCGCTCGGCCGACTGCTCCACCGGGCTGAACAACGGCTCCGCCGCCTCCTGAACCGGCATCAACCGCTCCGAGGACCGCTCCACCGGCGTGAACAACGGCTCCGCCGCCCCCTGAACCGGCGCCAGCCGCTCGTACGACCGCTCAGCCGCGACCACGTCCTCCCCACCACCCCACAACGGCGCGGCCTGAGGCTCCATCACAGCCCGGCGCAGCGGTGTCCCGACCTGTTCAACCGGCCGGAACTTCGGCTCTTCTTCCATGACGGTCCCTCATCAGGTCTGTGTGGTATGGGTGCTGGGCGAAAAAGGAAGGGCGGCGGAGGGCTGGAGGTCCTCCGCCGCCCGGTCTCAGGGAAACCGGAACCAGGTCACGGCCTGGGCGGGCCACCACCCTCGGCACCGCCACCGGCGGCGATCCGGGTCAACGCCGCACGCAGGAACGGGCTCGGCACGTCGTACCCGCCCTCCTGCCGGATCGGCGCCGGCTCCACGACGGGCGCCGGGGCCTCGGCGACGGCGCCCTCCTCGTCGGGACGCCCCCGCCGCTCGGCCACCGAACGCGCCCGCTCCAGGTACTCCTCCTCCGCCGCGGGCACAGCCGGCGGTGCGGTGGCCGTCCCCTCCGGGGCAGGTGCCCCGACCGTCGTCGATGCGGCCGGGGTGTCGGCGGAGGTCACAGCTCCGCCCGCCTCCACCCCGGCCCCGGCCTCAGCCGGCTCGGCGCCCAGCAGCGCGCCGGCCAACTGGGCCATCAGATCGCCACTACCGCCCACCGCCGGCTGGGCCGCGGCAGCCGCCGCAGCCGCAGCGGCGGCCTCACCGGACGAGCCCCCACGAGCTTCATCCAGCCACTGACGCCGCATCCGTTCGAAATGCGGGTCACCGGCCTCATGGTCGACCTGCTCCCCGCCGACGACCCCACGGTCGCGGCGGCGCTTCTCCTTCTCCTTCTCCTCCTCCGAACCCAGCCGGGTCGGCCGCAGGAAACGATTACCACCGGCACCACCGGCACCCTTGCCGCCACCCGCGCCACCACCCATCGCACCCGCACCCGGCGCACCGGCCGTGCCACGACCCGCCCCGGCCCCCGCCGCCCCGCCCGCCATACCCGCACGGGCACCACCGGCCGCCCCGCCACGAGCACCCGCACCGGCCCCGCCGGCCCCGGCCAGCCCGCCACCGCGCCCGTAACTCCCCGCACCCGGCACACCACCGCCGAACGCGCCACCACCGCCCACGCCACCACCGGCACCACCACCCGCACCACCACCGGAACCCGCGTACGGCGTCAGCGTCGAACCCTCACCCAGACCCTTGTACCCGGGGTGACCGGCCAGGTTCAGACCCGGCGGCTGCACCGCCGGCTTGAACAGCGGCTTCCCGTCCGGACCCAGACCACTACCACCGGCGTACGGGTTCTTGACCGCCGGCGGCTTGTACGGCGCCACCTTCGGCGGCGTGTACGGCTTCGGCTTCGGACCACCACCACCGGCACCGCCGCCACCCGCACCGCCACCACCGGCACCCGAACCGGCGCCCCCACCACCGGCACCCGCCCCGCCACCACCGGCACCCGCACCGGGCGGCGGCGCCGAGTCGATACCCGTCGGCGGCGGCGTCGGCCCACCCGGCGGCGGCGTCTTCCCACCCGCCAGATTCGCGATCTGCGTCGCCGCATCCGTAGCAGCACCGTGATCGGCACCGGCCTTCAGCATCGTGTCGACACTGCCGGTGACATCCTTCACATACGCGTGATACGCCTCCACCGCCGACTTCACACCCGCCGACTTGGCGATGTCCTCCTTCTTGCCCGCCGGGTTCTGCTCGATGTACTTCTTCGCGTACTCCAACTGGTTGATCATCGTCGTCTTGGTGTCGGTGATCGCCGCCGCCGCACCCCGCAGATGCGCCTCGACCATCTTCCCCGCCGTCAGGATCGTCCCCGCGTGCGAACCCTCACCCACCCCGAACTTCTGCAGATAACGCTCGTAACTCTCCGCCGCCTCACCCGACATGTGCTCACACGCCCGCTGCGCGTGCGCCCAGATCGTCCGGATCCGGATGTCGGCGACGTCGTTGAACGTCTTCCACGCCGCCGCCAGGTCGTTGATCCGCTCCTCGTTGCCGTCGGGAAACTGCACATCCCCGCCGTCCGCGTTGCTGTGCAAAGTCTTGAGCACGTCCGCGAGCTCAGGAGGCAGCTCTTTCTTCACCGTTGGTCACTCGATTCCTGGTCGACGCTGTAGCACGGAGCAGTTGCACGGAACGGATCCCCGAAGGGATCACGGAAGGCCCGGACGGCCTCAGGTCAGCAGCGGCCCACGAGGACCCCGCGGCGGCGGCGCAGCCGACGGATCAGGCGTCTTGTGATGGTTGTAGTCCAGATTCGGACCCTTGGCCGGCGACACGTACCCCGGCCCCGTACCCGTCGACGGCGCGGGCGGCAACGGAATGTCAACCTCGAGGTTCTTCAACTTGTCCGCGTGATCGGAGTCGGTGTCCCGGTGACCACCACTCATCATCTTCAGATTCGCCGCCACCTTCGCGGTGTTGTCCAGGAACGCCTTGAAACCCTTCAGCGTGTTCTCCTGCTGCTCCGCCAGCCCGATCACCGACGCGGTCTTCCCACCCAGGGACTGACCCACCAGATCCGTCCCGTAGATCTCCTTGTTGATCGTCTTCACCAACGTGTCCAGCTTGATGAACGCCTCCTCAAGGTCGTCGTGCATCCGCTGGATCATCGTCGCGGAAGTCTCGACCTCCGCCAGGTCGATGCTGAACGAATCCGCTGCCATATATCCCAACCCCCAAGCGACTACACAGAGAACCAACCGAAACCAACCGAAAACCAACCACGACACTCACGACACTCACAGCGTCAACGCACCACCAGGACCCACCACGTACAGACCCGCCGCACCGAACGCGATCGCCAACGGGGTCCGGTCCAACGGCGCCTCGTTCACCAGCGCACCGCTGGCCAGGTGCCAGAGCCGGAGCGTCGAACCGGCGTCGCCGGCCGCCACCAGCACCTCGCCGTCCAGGTCCTGGCAGATCAGCGAGCGGACCGCGGCGGTGCCGCCGGGCAGGTCGGCGATGGCCTGACCGCCGACCACGTCCCAGCCCAGCACCGAACCGTCCGCGCACCCGGCCAGCACCACGGCCCGGCCGTCCAGGGCACCGACGGCCAGCTTCTCGGCCGACTCCCGAAGGCCCGTCAGTACCGGTCCGGCCTGGCCGCCGTCGAGGTCCCAGAGCCGGACGGTACGGTCCCGGCCCGCGCTGGCCAGCACCCGACGGCCGCTCACCTCACCGATCGCCAGCGCGGTCACGCCGTCCTGATGGGCCGCCAACTGCCGCAGCGGGACGCCGTCCCGGGCGTTCCTGATCCGGACCGTGCCGTCCGCGCCACCGGAGACCAGGACGGCCGCCGTACCGGGCACCGGCTCGCCGAACAGCAGCTCGGTGACCGGGCCGGTGTGCGGCGTCGGCACCGAGAGCGGCACGCCGTCGCTCAGCCGGTGGCAGCGCACCGCGCCGGCCACCGTGCCGCAGACCAGCACCGGTTCGCCCTCGACCGGCAGCACGGCCACCGAGCCGACCGGGCCGCCGTCGGAGTCCAGGACGTACAGCTCGGTCCTGGCCGCCGCGTCCCAGAGCCGGACCCGGCCGTCGCCGTAGCCGGCCACCAGCACCGGGCGTCCGTACAGGTCGCCGACGGCCAGCGCGTTGACCGGCACCGGGCCGGTGCCGTCCGCCCGCTCGGGCTCGTAACTGCCCACCGGCCGGCCGCCCTTGGTCTCCCAGAGCCGGATCCGGCCGTGCTCGTCGCCGCTGGCCAGCAGCTCCTGGCCGCCGACCCTGACGGTGACCAGCGCGGTCAGCCAGCTGCCGCCGGCCGGGCGGCCGCCGAGCGCGGTCTCCGTGTAGACGTCCCAGGTGCGCAGCGTGTTGTCGAGCGCGGCGGAGGCCAGCACCGGGCGGCCGTCCAGCTCGGTGAAGGCCAGACCGGTGACGGTGGCCGAGTGGCCGGTGAAGAACGCGACCTCGCGGCCGGTGGCCAGGTCCCAGAGCCGGATGTCCCGGTCCTGTCCGCCGGTGGCGAGCAGGGCCTGCTCGCCGAGCGGGAGCACCGCGAGCGCGGTGACCGGCTCGGAGTGGCCGACCAGCAGGTGGAGTTGGACCCCGGCTCCGGCGTCCCAGACCCGGACGGTGCCGTCCGGGGCGGCCGCCACCACCAGGTCGACCCCGGCGCACCGGGCGTGCAGGATCGACCGGGCACCCTCGCCGCCGAGCTCCAGCAGGCCCAGGCCCTTGCCGTCCTCGGCCCGCCAGGCCCGGACCTCGCCGCGCCGGCCACCGGAGAACACCAGCGGGACGCCCTGGACCAGCCCGGCGGCCACCACCTGTGCGCCCTCGCCGCCCGAAGTGCCGTGCACCAGCGTGCCGTCGGCGGCGTCCCAGACCTGCACCGCACCGTCGGCGGCGCCGACCGCGAACAGCTCCCGGCCGTCCACCACCCCGAGCGCGACCGCGCTCGGCAGCAGGCCGGCCTCGCCGTCGGAGCCGCCCAGCGAACCGCCGTCGGGCAGCCGACCGAGGTCGAAGCCCTGGCCGCCCTCGGCCAGCGCATAGGCGGGCAGGCCGTCCACGGTGCCGATCGCGGCGGCCGGGAGCACCGCGTCGGCGGCTTCCTCGACGATCGCCGACTCGACCACCGCGAGCGGGAGTTGGCCGTACTCCAGCGGCTGGAGCAGCTGGACGGCGAGCGCCTCCAGCAGCCGGGCCACCGGCGGGACGGGGGTCTCGGTGCCGTCGGTCCAGCTCAGCTCACCGACCGTCAGCCGCCGGGCCTCCCGGTCCGCGACCGGCTGCTCGGCGGGGGCGCCGGGGGTGGCGCGCAGGGCGGTCAGCAGTCGCTGCGGGACCGCCGGGTCAAGTCGGCCGTGCCGCACCGTGTCGCCCGCGGGCAGCTGCCGCGCGACCTGCAGCGAACCGTCCTCCTCGATCGTCAACTCCATCCGGCCGACGGCCAGTTGACGCGATCCAGCGGTGAAGCGAATGGTGCCCGACACAATGCCCCCAAAGAACGTCCGGGTCGGAGAATCAGCAGTCAGCGGAAGGGGCCCGCCAGTCGGGCCGGTGGGTGGTCAGCAGAGCTCGCCGGGCACCACGGTGGCGTACACGGCGTCGTGCAGCGTCTGGGTGGAGGAGCTGCGGAAGAGCTGCGGGCGGAAGCCGGCCCGGCGGAAGCCGATGAAGGCTCCGACCACCTGGACGGGCATGTTGTCCGCCGCCGCGTAGGCGTCGATCCGTTCCAGCTCCAGCTGCTCGAAGCCGAACCGGCAGACCAGCCGGAGCGCACAGGAGGCCACCCGGAGACTGCGGGCGGCGGGCAGCAGCCAGACGGCGACCTCGGCCGCACCCTCCTCCGGCCGCAGGTCGGTGAGCTCGGCCCAGCCGACGGCGGGCCCGGGGCCGTCCAGCACCGCGAAGTACGCGGCCCGGTCGGCGGCCCACAGCGCGGGGGCGACCTCGGTGATCCAGCGCACCGCCGACTCCCGGTCCGGGTGCGCCAGGACGCCCTGCATGAACTCCCGCACCAGCGGGTCGCGCGAGCCGGCCAGCAGGGTGTCCGCGTCCTCGACGGTCGGGCGGCGCAGCTCCACCCGACCGTCCAGCAGAGCCGGAACGGTGCCCGACGAACTCAACCGGCGCACCTGACCCCCAGCCCTCATCGCGCGTGTGAGCCGTCATCGAAACATTTCAAACCTCCGCCGCTCAAGCCACGAGGGCCGCCTGCGGGGGTTCTGCGGAAACACTGCCCCTGCGTACACCGGAGAGGGAGCAGGAAGGGCAGAAAAAGGGACCGGGCGGCCCGAAGGCCGCCCGGTCCCGGTGTTCCGTCCGAGGTGTCGGTGCGTCAGAGCTTCCGCGTCATGGTCCGGTGCGGGATGCCTGCGTCGTCGTAGACCGGGCCCTCGGCGACGTAGCCGAGGCGCTCGTAGAAGCCCAGCGCCTGCACCTGCGCGTGCAGCTCCAGCTCGGTGCCGCCGTGCTCGCGCCCGGCCTGCTCCAGCGCCCGGACCAGCTCGGCGCCGAGCCCGGTGCCCCGGGCGGCCTTGCGGACCGCGAGCCGGCCGAGCAGCACCCGCCCGGCGACGCCGGTCTTCCCGAGCGCCTCGGTGCCGTGGATCAGCCGGCCGGTGCCGACCGCCATGCCGTCCGCGAGGGCCAGCACGTGCACCGAGGTGGCGTCGTACTCGTCGTACTCCAGCTCCGCCGGGACGTTCTGCTCGATCACGAAGACCTCGTGCCGGATCAGCCGGACCAGCGCCAGGTCGACGTCCCCGGCGGCGATCCGCAGTTCGGCCGCCATCAGCTCTCCGAGGAGATGATGTCGAGCGCCCGGCGCAGGTCCTCGGGGTACTCGCTGTCGAACTGCACCCACTCGCCGTCGCCGGGGTGCTCGAAGCCGAGCGAGACCGCGTGCAGCCACTGCCGGGTCAGGCCGAGCCGCTTGGAGAGCGTCGGGTCGGCACCGTAGGTGATGTCGCCGACGCAGGGGTGCCGCAGGGCCGACATGTGCACCCGGATCTGGTGGGTGCGGCCGGTCTCCAGCTTGATGTCGAGCAGCGAGGCGGCCCGGTAGGCCTCGATCAGGTCGTAGTGCGTGATCGAGTGCTTGCCGTCCTTGGTGACGGCCCACTTCCAGTCCGAGCTGGGGTGGCGGCCGATCGGCGCGTCCACGGTGCCGCTCATCGGATCGGGGTGGCCCTGGACCAGGGTGTTGTACTTCTTCTCCACGATCCGGTCGTGGAACTGGCGCTTGAGGTCGGTGTACGCGCGCTCGGACTTGGCCACCACCATCAGACCGGAGGTGCCGACGTCCAGCCGGTGCACGACGCCCTGGCGCTCGGCCGCGCCGGAGGTGGAGATCCGGTAGCCCGCTGCGGCGAGGCCGCCGATCACGGTCGGTCCGGTCCAGCCGGGGCTGGGGTGGGCGGCGACGCCGACCGGCTTGTCGACCAGCACGATGTGCTCGTCGTCGTGGACGATCCGCATGCCCTCGACGTGCTCGGCGACCACCCGGAGGGGGGCGGCGGGGGCCGGGATCTCGACCTCCAGCCAGGCGCCGGCCATGACGCGGTCCGACTTGCCGGCCGTCACACCGTCGATGGTGACCTTCCCGTCGGCGGCCAGCTCGGCGGCCTTGGTCCGGGAGAAGCCGAACATCCGGGCCAGGGCGGCGTCGAGGCGCTCACCCTCCAGGCCGTCGGGAACGGGGAGGCTGCGGGTCTGCGCTGCGGTACTCACCCGTACGAGTATGCCGGACCCGGCGCCACCGCCGGACCGCACGGCCTGCGCGCCGGGCGCGGACCCGCCGCTACGCGCTCTTGTCTTCCTTGGTCACCTGGTGCACGGTGCCGTCCGGGTTGCTGCCCCGGAAGGACAGCAGGACCACCAGGATGCCGCCGCAGACGATGGCCGAGTCGGCCAGGTTGAAGACCGCGAAGTGCTGGACCGAGATGAAGTCCACCACGTGCCCGCGGAACACCTCGGGCGAGCGGAACAGCCGGTCGGTCAGGTTGCCCAGCGCGCCGCCGAGCAGCAGCCCGAGCGCGATCGCCCAGGGCAGGCTGTAGAGCTTGCGGGCGATCCGCCAGATCACCACGATCACCGAGGCGGCGATCGCGGTGAAGACCACCGTCATCGCCTGGCCCATCCCGAAGGCGGCCCCCGCGTTCCTGATCACCTGGAAGGTCATCACGTCGCCGACCACCTCGATCGGCTGGTGCCCCTCCAGTCGGGCCACCACCAGCAGCTTGCTGCCCAGGTCGATCAGGTAGGCGAGCAGCGCGACCCCGAGCAGCAGGGCGATCCGGCGCCGCCGCAGCGCCTCCCGGGCGGCCGACTCCGCCGCCGTGCGGGCCGGCTCGGCCGCCCCGCCCGAAGGCTCCTCGCCCGGAGACTCCTCGGAAGTGCTCACCGCGTCCTCCGCGAGCTCGACGGATGCGGGCTGGACGGAGTCGTCCTGGGTCTGGGGAGAGCCTGGAGTGCTGATGATCCGCTCCGCTGCCGAGAGTGAACGAGTACTGGGGTCGAGCGTACGGTACCGCCCGACCCCCGTGGCCGACTCGTTACCTGCGCTCCTGCTTGGCCTTGCAGGTGACGCACAGGGTGGCCCGCGGGAAGGCCTGCAGCCTGGCCTTGCCGACCGCCTGCCCGCAGGACTCGCAGAGCCCGAAGCCGACGCCCTCAAGCCGGGCCAGCGCCCGCTCGGTCTGGGCCAGGCTGTCCCGGGCGTTGTTGGCGAGCGCGAGCTCGCTCTCCCGGCTGATGTTCTTGGTGCCGGCGTCGACCTGGTCGTCGCCCGCGCCGTCGTTGGAGTCCCGCATCAGGCCGTTCAGCGCCTGCTCGGCGGCGGCGATCTCGCTGCGCAGCCGGTCGGCGTCGTCGTTCAGCTCCTGGTGCAGCTCGGCCACCTCGGCCGACGTCCAGGGCTCCTCGCCGGCGCGGACCGGCAGCTCCGCCGGGTCCACCGACTCGGCGCCGCGCGCCCCGCTCCCCGCCGGGGCATGCTTGCGGCTGGTCGCGGCCACCCGTCCGGTGCTGGTGCTGGTCTTCCGCCGTGTAGTACTCACGGTCCCCTCCCCTGAGTCGCCTGCCACGGCCTTCCGCGTCCGCTTGGTGGCGGTAGTGGCGGTAGCACCACTTGCCTTCTCAGCCATGGCTTCGACCTCATCTACGAACGAAACGAACCGCCGGTTCCCGGCGGCCTCCGGTGCCGGAACGATAATCCCCATCGAATCCACCCACAATGGGACATACCGATAAGGCCCTGGGTTCCCACCCGAGCAGCCGCCCGCCCGAGTGCTGACCGTGTTGTGCCCAGATCGTCATCCGCTAACCACGCGCGTGGGCGCGCATAAGGAGTTGCCGGGCCCGATACACTGAGCCTGCAAGGCGCTGATGGGACGAGTACCGACGTACGCAGCCAGGAGCGACCCGGGGATGGTGCGAGCCCGGGGGTGTGCGCGGCGGGAAGATCACCCCGGAGCCACCGGAAGAACGGCTTGACGGCCCATTAGACCCGGTAGCAAGCCCAAACAAGAGGGCCGCAGTCCCCATCCGCGGCCAAGGAGGGTGGTACCGCGGGACGGCCTGCCGTCTCGTCCCTCCGTCGGAACGCTGTCCACGCATCCGTCGGAGGTAGACCCCGCGATGACCACGTACAACTCCGTACCCGCCCAGGTGGACCTGCCGGTCCTGGAGCACCAGATCCTGTCCTTCTGGCAGGACAACAAGATCTTCCAGCGCAGCCTGGAGCAGTCCGAGGGCCGCCCCGAGTGGGTGTTCTACGAGGGCCCGCCAACCGCGAACGGCATGCCCGGCGCGCACCACATCGAGGCCCGGGTCTTCAAGGACGTCTTCCCGCGCTACCGGACCATGAAGGGCTACCACGTCGCCCGCAAGGCCGGCTGGGACTGCCACGGCCTGCCGGTCGAGCTGGCCGTCGAGAAGGAGCTCGGCTTCTCCGGCAAGCAGGACATCGAGAAGTACGGCATCGCCGAGTTCAACGCCAAGTGCCGCGACTCGGTGACCCGGCACACCGACGCGTTCACCGAGCTCACCACGCGGATGGGCTACTGGGTCGACCTCGACCAGGCCTACCGCACCATGGACCCGTCCTACATCGAGTCGGTCTGGTGGTCGCTCCAGCAGATCTTCGACAAGGGCCTGCTGGTCCAGGACCACCGGGTGGCCCCCTGGTGCCCGCGCTGCGGCACCGGCCTGTCCGACCACGAGTTGGCCCAGGGCTACGAGACCGTGGTCGACCCCTCGGTCTTCGTCCGCTTCCCGCTCACCTCGGGCCCGCTGGCCGGCCGGGCAGCGCTGCTGGTGTGGACCACCACCCCGTGGACGCTGGTCTCCAACACCGCCGCCGCCGTGCACCCGGACGTCACCTACGTGGTGGCCACCGACGGCACCGAGCAGCTGGTGGTGGCCGAGCCGCTGCTGGCCAAGGCGCTCGGCGAGGGCTGGGCGGCCACCGGCGAGTCGTTCACCGGCGCCGAGATGGAGCGCTGGGCCTACCGGCGCCCGTTCGACCTGGTGGAGATCCCGGACGCGCACTACGTCCTGAACGCCGAGTACGTGACCACCGAGGACGGCACCGGCATCGTCCACCAGTCCCCCGCCTTCGGCGCGGACGACCTCGCCACCTGCCGCAGGTACGGCCTGCCGGTGGTCAACCCGGTCGAGGCGGACGGCACCTTCGCGGCCGACGTCCCGCTGGTCGGCGGGCAGTTCTTCAAGAAGGCCGACGAGGCGCTGGTGGCCGACCTGGCGGCCCGTGACCTGCTGTTCCGTCACCTCCCGTACGAGCACAGCTACCCGCACTGCTGGCGCTGCCACACCGCGCTGCTCTACTACGCGCAGCCGTCCTGGTACATCCGCACCACCGCCGTCAAGGATGCGCTGATCCGGGAGAACGAGGCCACCAACTGGTTCCCCGAGAACGTCAAGCACGGCCGCTTCGGTGACTGGCTGAACAACAACATCGACTGGGCGCTGTCCCGGAACCGCTACTGGGGCACCCCGCTGCCGATCTGGCGCTGCGAGGACGACCACCTCACCTGCGTCGGCTCGCTGGCCCGGCTCTCCGAGCTGACCGGCACCGACCAGAGCGCGCTGGACCCGCACCGCCCGTTCATCGACGACGTCACCTTCGCCTGCCCGACCTGCTCGGCCACCGCGACCCGGGTGCCCGAGGTGATCGACGCCTGGTACGACTCGGGCTCGATGCCGTTCGCGCAGTACGGCTACCCGTACCAGAACAAGGAGCTGTTCGAGAGCCGCTACCCGGCCCAGTTCATCTCCGAGGCGATCGACCAGACCCGCGGTTGGTTCTACACGCTGATGGCGGTCGGCACCCTGGTGTTCGACAAGAACTCGTACGAGAACGTGGTCTGCCTCGGCCACATCCTGGCCGAGGACGGCCGGAAGATGTCCAAGCACCTGGGCAACACCCTCGACCCGATCCCGCTGATGGACCAGCACGGCGCCGACGCGGTGCGCTGGTTCATGGCCGCGAGCGGCTCGCCGTGGTCGGCCCGCCGGGTCGGGCACGGGGCGATCCAGGAGGTGGTCCGCAAGACGCTGCTGACCTACTGGAACACGGTGGCCTTCCAGGCCCTGTACGCCCGCACCGCCGACTGGTCCCCGTCCGCCTCCGACCCGGCCCCGGCCGACCGCCCGCAGCTGGACAAGTGGGTGCTCTCAGAGCTGAACACCCTGGTCCGGGACGTGGACGCGGCGCTGGAGGCGTACGACACCCACCGGGCCGGCAAGCTGCTCTCCGGCTTCGTCGACGACCTCTCCAACTGGTACGTCCGGCGCGGGCGCCGCCGCTTCTGGCAGGGCGACGGGGCCGCGCTGGCCACCCTGCACGAGGCGCTGGAGACGGTGACCCGGCTGATGGCCCCGCTCACCCCGTTCATCAGCGAGCGGGTCTGGCAGGACCTGGTGGTCCCGGTGGTCCCGGACGCGCCGGTCTCGGTGCACCTGGCCGGCTGGCCGGTCGCCGACGAGGCGCTGATCGACACCGAGCTGTCCCGGAACATGGCGCTGGTCCGGCGGCTGGTCGAGCTCGGCCGGGCGACCCGGGCCGAGTCGGGCGTGAAGACCCGTCAGCCGCTGTCCCGGGCACTGATCGCGGCCCAGGGCTGGGACGAGCTGCCCGGTGACCTGCGGGCGCAGATCGCCGAGGAGCTGAACGTCTCGGTGCTCGAGTCGCTGGCGGAGGTCGGCGGTTCGCTGGTCGACACCTCGGCCAAGGCGAACTTCCGGGCGCTCGGCAAGCGCTTCGGCAAGGGCGTGCAGGACGTCGCCAAGGTGGTCGCCGCCGCGGACGCCGCCGCGCTGGCCGCCTCGCTGCGGGCCTCCGGCACCGCGGCGGTCGAGCTGAACGGCGAGACCGTGGAGCTCACCCCGGACGAGGTGATCATCACCGAGACCCCGCGCGAGGGCTGGGCGGTCGCCAACGAGGCCGGCGCCACCGTGGCGCTGGACCTGCACATCACCCCGGAGCTCAAGCGGCTCGGCATCGCCCGGGACGCCATCCGGCAGATCCAGGAGGCCCGGAAGAACTCCGGCCTCGACGTCGCCGACCGGATCGTGCTGCGGTGGCGGGCCGCGAACGAGGAGACCGCCGAGGCGATCGCCGAGCACGGCCAGCTGGTCGCGGACGAGGTGCTCGCCACCGACTTCCTCGCGGGCGCGGCGGAGTGGACCTCAGAGACCTTCAGCGACGAAGGGCTCGGCCTGAGCTTCCAGCTCCGCAAGGCATAACGAGCCCCGTCAGGGGCTCGGGGAACAGCGACGGTTCGTGGCTGGCGGGTATCACTGCAAGGTGCCTGCCCAGCTACGTACGGATCACCCTCGATGAGGCCGGCGTCGCAGTTCCCCGAGCCCCTGACCGTAGAACCGGAGCACCTGCAGAAACGAGGGCGCCCCCACGGTGACGATTCGTCACGGCGGGGGCGCCCTCGATGGTTACCGCTTTAGTTGTCGCCGTCCTCGTCGATCAGGAAGCCGCGCATCGGAGCGGGCGCCTGCTGCATCGGCTGCGGAGGCTGCGGCCGGACGGCCGCCATCGGCTGGGTCATCCCGGCGGGGGCCATCTGTGCGGCGCCGCTGGGGGCACCGTTCGGCTGGCCGCCGAAGGAGGGCTGACCGTTGCCGCCACCGAAGGAGGACTGACCGCCGAAGGACGGCTGGCCCGCACCGGTGAAGGAGGACTGGCCGCCGAAGGACGGCTGACCGCTCATTGCCGAGGCACCGGCCGGCGGCAGCGAGGCGGTGGCCGGGATCCGCGGCGGGGCGAGCGAGTCGTCCGCCTGCGACTCCAGCTGGCGCAGCTGGGTCTCCAGGTAGGACTTCAGACGGGTACGGTACTCGCGCTCGAAGGCGCGCAGGTCCTCGACCTTGCGCTCCAGGGTGGCGCGGGCGGACTCCAGCGAGCCCATCGCGACCCGGTGCTTCTCCTGCGCGTCCCGCTCCAGGGCGTCCGCCTTGGCACGGGCGTCCCGCTCCAGGCCCTCGGCCCGGCTGCGCGCCTCGCCGACGATCTTGTTGGCCTCGGAACGGGCCTCGGAGATCGCCTGGTCGGCGGTCTGCTGGGCGAGCGCGAGCACCCGGGCGGCACTGTCGCCACCGGGGCTCTGCTGCTGCATCGGGGCACCCATCGGGCCGCCGAGCTGCTGGCCCATCGGGCCGCCCATCGGCTGCAGCTGCTGGCCACCCATGGTCTGGCCCATCTGCTGCTGACCCATCGGCTGCAGCATCTGGCCGCCCATCGGCTGCACCAGCTGCTGCTGGCCGCCCATGGTCTGGCCCATCTGCTGCTGACCCATCGGCTGCTGCATCTGCTGCTGGCCCATCGGCTGCATCTGCTGCTGGTTGGGCTGGCCCATCGGGCCACCCTGACCGGACGGCAGCTGCGGCGCACCGGAGGGCAGGCCCAGCGGCTGGTTGCCCATCTGCTGCATCTGCTGTTGCTGGCCGGGGCCCTGCTGCATCTGACCCTGGCCGGGAACCGGCGGGCCGGATATGGCGGCGGGGACCGGAGCTCCCTGGCGGCCGTCCTGCGGCTGCTGCTCCTTGCGCATGTTGGCCTGGTTCTGCGCGGCGGCACGAGTGGCCGCGGCGAGCTTGGCCCGCAGGTCCTCGTTCTCGCGGAGCAGTCGGGTCAGCTCGGCCTCGACCTCGTCGAGGAAGGCATCGACCTCGTCCTCGTCATAGCCTTCACGCAGCCGGACGGTCGTGAACTGCTTGTTCCGAACGTCCTCGGGGGACAGTGACATCTCTTCACCTCAACGTGATCGTCGGCACACCGGCATCCTGTCGCAGCGCTCAAGACGGCAGAGTCAGCACGAGCGATCTCAGGACAAACACAATGATCATCAGTACGAAGAAGGACAGGTCGAGCGCCACGCCCCCGAAACGCAACGGCGGGATGAATCGCCGAAGAAGCTTGAGCGGCGGATCGGTGACAGTGTACGTGGCCTCCAGGACCACGACCATGGCCTTCCCAGGACGCCACGAGCGGGCGAACTGGAAGACCCAGTCCATGACAAGACGGAAGAGCAGGACCAACAGGAAAGCACTCAGCGCATAGAAGAGCACTCCCCGCACGATCCCCATCGCGTCTCCCTGTTCAAATCCGGCATTCCGGACGATCCGTCAGTCACGTACCACTGCCACGAGATCCACCGAGAAGTCGTGGTCGGGTCAGCTCTGGTTGAAGAACCCACCCTCGGCGATCCGAGCCTTGTCCTCCGCCGTTACATCGACGTTAGCAGGAGACAGCAGGAACACCTTCTGTGTCACTCGCTCGATACTGCCGTGCAGACCGAAGACGAGTCCAGCGGCGAAGTCTACGAGCCGCTTCGCATCCGTGTCGTCCATCTCGGTCAAATTCATGATCACCGGGGTGCCGCCACGGAACTGTTCCCCGATGGTACGGGCCTCGTTGTAGGTCCTCGGGTGCAGCGTGGTGATGCGGTACGGCTCTCGTTCGTTGACGACCTTGGGCATGATCACCGGGGTGCTCTTCTCCAGGTTTTGGCGGCGGTCGGGTGTGATGGACGACACTGGGGCCATCCGCGGCTGCTCCTGCCGGATCGGCACGGCGGCCGGGACGGGCTGAGGCGCGATGTGCGCGACCGGCGCCGGAGCGGCGGGTGCCGCGGCGGGGCGCTCCAGGCCCTCGGTCCGTCCGGTTCGGATCGGCTCGGGGTCCGTGTCGTAGTCGTCGTCGGGGTCGTAACCCTGGCCGTCGTACGTCTCGTCCTCCACGAGGCCGAGGTAGACCGCCATCTTGCGCATTGCGCCGGCCATGCTCCTGTCTCCTCCGCTCTGTGGTGGATCGTCACCGGCGGCCTTCGCCTGCGGGATTCCGCACACCACCCGACGCTCCGTCATAGAGTGGGAGTGGCTGCGGGTTTGCGATCGATCCACGGTTCACTAGCGCTGTAGCCAGCTGCTAGGTTCTGTCCTGTTTTGTCCTGCAGTCTGATCTACTACCCGGTGACGTTACCGGAGCGTCGACCGCACTCCGAGCACCGCCGTACCGACGCGCAGATGTGTCGCTCCGGCGGCCACCGCCTGCTCCAGGTCACCGCTCATGCCCGCCGAGACCATCGTGGCAGCAGGATGGCTCGACCGTAGGGCAGTTGCGATTTCCGCCAGTCGCTCGAAGGCCTTCGCCGGGTCCCCCGCCAGCGGGCCGGCCAGCGGAGCGACGGTCATCACACCGGACAGTCGCAGCCCGGGCGTGTCGGCGATCGCGTCGGCCAGTTCGGCGACCTCGTCGGGGCTCGCCCCGGCCCGGCCCCCGCCCTGGCCGGCCTCCTTGTCCAGTGCCACCTGGACCAGGCAACCCAGCGGCGGGCGCTCCGCGTTGGCCACCGCGGCAGCCAGCGAGGTCACCAGCCGCAGCCGGTCCACCGAGTGCACGTGGTTGGCGTACCGGACCACCGAGCGGACCTTGTTGGTCTGCAGTTGGCCCACGAAGTGCCAGTCCAGCGGCAGTTCACGGCAGAGCTCGGCCTTCGGGGCCGCGTCCTGGTCGCGGTTCTCCGCCACGTCGGTGACGCCCAGCGCGGCCAGCAGGGCGGTGTCCTCGGCCGGGTAGGTCTTGGTGACCACCACCAGCCTGACCTCGCTCCTGGCCCGTCCGGCCGCCGCACAGGCGTCCGCGATCCGGCGCTCCACCACGTCGAGGTTGGCGCCCAGCTCCTCGTACCTGGCCCGCTGACCCTCGGTCAGCCCGGCCAGGAACTCCGGGCCACCCGGCTCCGGTCCGTACACGTCAGTCACAGTCGCCCCATACACGGCTCGCCCCCGAGAAACACAGCAGATGATCGCACCCCGGACCGCACGATGCCCACCGTGTGTTCCCCGTCCGGGAGGACGGGGGCACGGTGGGCATCGGTGCCGTCGGGCTTACTTCAGGAAGTCCGGCACGTCGAGCTCCTCGGCCGGGTTCTCCAGCAGCGGCTGCCGGGCGGGCTGCACCTGCGGGGGAACCGGCGGGGCCGTGGTGGTGGTGCCCTGCTCGTCCTTCGGACGGTCCGTCACCGAACCGATGCTGCCGTAGGACGGGCGGCCCGCCGGGCGCTCCGGGGTCGAGGTGCCGGTGGCCGGGGTGGACTTGACCACCGGGTCACGGACGATCGCGGGCGGCTGACCGCCGTCGAACCCGGCCGCGATCACGGTGACCCGGACCTCGTCGCCGAGCGCGTCGTCGATCACCGCGCCGAAGATGATGTTCGCCTCGGGGTGCGCCGCCTCGCTGACCAGCTGGGCCGACTCGTTGATCTCGAACAGACCGAGGTCGGAGCCGCCGGAGATGGAGAGCAGCACGCCGCGGGCGCCGTCGATGGACGCCTCCAGCAGCGGGGAGGAGATGGCCATGATGGCCGCCGCCTTGGCCCGGTCCTCGCCGCGCGCGGAGCCGATCCCCATCAGGGCCGAACCGGCGTCCGACATGACCGACTTGACGTCGGCGAAGTCGAGGTTGATCAGACCGGGGGTGGTGATCAGATCGGTGATGCCCTGCACGCCGGAGAGCAGCACCTGGTCGGCCGAGCGGAACGCGTCCAGCACGCTGACCTGGCGGTCGGAGATGGAGAGCAGCCGGTCGTTCGGGATCACGATGAGGGTGTCGACCTCCTCGCGCAGGCCGGCGATGCCGTCCTCGGCCTGGTTCGCCCGGCGGCGGCCCTCGAAGGTGAACGGCCGGGTCACCACGCCGATGGTGAGCGCGCCGAGCGAGCGGGCGATGTTCGCCACCACGGGGGCGCCACCGGTACCGGTGCCGCCGCCCTCGCCGGCCGTCACGAAGACCATGTCGGCCCCCTTGAGGACCTCCTCGATCTCCTCGCGGTGGTCCTCGGCGGCCTTCCGGCCGACCTCGGGGTTGGCTCCGGCGCCGAGGCCCCGGGTGAGTTCACGGCCCACGTCGAGCTTGACGTCGGCGTCGCTCATCAGGAGGGCCTGCGCATCGGTGTTGATCGCGATGAACTCGACGCCCTTGAGACCGACCTCGATCATCCGGTTGATGGCGTTCACACCACCGCCGCCGATACCGACGACCTTGATGACTGCGAGGTAGTTCTGCGGTGCTGCCACGTCGAAGGCCTCTCGCCTCGAGATTCCGGGTCGGCTTCTCCTGTTTGTGAGGGCCGACGGATGTCGATGGGTGGGGAGCCCGGGTATTTCCTGACTGTATGTCCGAAATTCCGACCACCGACCCGAACCCTAAACTTGACCTTTAGGGTTGTGGCTGTGCCTGCGTCACATCACCGTGGGACACAGCCTGGTGACACAGGACACTAGGTGGCAACTCATCTGCGTTCAACGAACACGCCGAGCTTCCCGTTTTTCTTTTGAGCCTATGTGATCATCCATCACCTGGTGAAACCGGGGTGACCACCAAGAGTCGGGGCGGAGCCGCTGCTCCGTCAACACCGCCCTCGGGAGGAGAACTTACCGGATCTTCCCGACACGCCGGGCCATCATCCGCCGATACCGGGCGCATCGGGCGCGCTCACGTCGTAGATCTTCGACTTCCGCGGCAGCAGCGCGGCCAGCACCAGCGCCTTGCGCGGAGTCCGCTCCGCACTCCCCCAGCGCACCACCGCACCGTCGGCGAGCTGCAGTTGGATGTCGTCGTAGCTGTGCACCACGACCGCGCCGGCCAGCTTGGCCACCTCCGGCGGGAGCCCCGCCGCCACCGTCACGGCGGCCCGCACCAGCTCCGGCTTGCCGAACACCGCCAGCGCGTCGTTCGCCTGCTGACTGAGCGCCAGCTCCACCACCGGGACCCCGGCCGGCGGGGCGTCCTCGGTGGCGAACCCGAAGCCGGTCGAATCCACCTGGGTGAACTTCCCGTCCTCGGTCTTGACGGCCGCCACCGCGCGCCGCTCCACCACCTTGATCCGCAGGGTGTGCGGCCAGCCCCGCCAGACCTCGACCTTGGCCACCCGGGGCAGCGCCGCCACCCGGCGCTCGGCCTCGGCCAGGTCGACCCGGGCCAGCGGGCCGTGCTGCCCGCCGCCCAGCACCTCGCGGACCTGGTGGGCCGTCAACTTGTCACCGGTCAGCCCCTGCACGGCGACCACCCGGACGTCCAGCACCGAGGAGAAGAACACCAGCCAGCCGAGCGCGCCCAGGAACAGTGCCCCGAGCGCGCTCAGCACCACGATCCCCCGCCGGGAGAGGCGGAGCCGGGGCGCGAACCGCTCCTCGGCCTCCTCCTCGTCCTCCAGGGGATCGTCGAGGACCGGCGTCTCAGCCACGGCGGCGACCACCTCTGGCCGCCTCGATCGCCTCGTACACCATCCCGACCAGCAGGTCGTCGGCGTCCCGGCGGCCGAACTCGGCGGCGGCCCGGCTCATGTCCCAGAGCTTCTGCGGGTTGGTGAGCACCGGCAGGACGTTCTGCAGCACCCAGTCCGTGGTCAGCTCGGCGTCGTCGACCAGCAGGCCGCCGCCCGCCTTGACCATCGGCTGGGCGTTCAGCCGCTGCTCGCCGTTGCCGATCGGCAGCGGCACGAAGGCGGCCGGCAGGCCGACCGCGGCCAGCTCGGCCACCGTCATGGCGCCGGCCCGGCAGAGCATCAGGTCGGCGGCGGCGTACGCGAGGTCCATCCGGTCCACGTACGGCACCGCGCGGTACGGCGGCATGCCGGGGATGTCGTCGATCACCGGCAGCTCGTTCTTCGGCCCGACCGCGTGCAGGATCTGCACGCCGTACTGCTGGAGCCGGGGCGCGATGGCCTGCACGACCTCGTTCAGCCGGCGGGCGCCCTGCGAGCCGCCGGAGACCAGCAGGGTGGGCAGCCGCTGGTCGAGCCCGAAGTAGTGCCGGGCCTCCGGGCGGACCGCGTTCCGGTCCAGGGTGGCGATGGTCCGGCGCAGCGGGATGCCGATGTACCGGGAGTCACGCAGCTTGGAGTCGGGCGTGGAGACCGCGACGAAGTCGCTGTACCGGGCGCCGATCTTGTTGGCCAGACCGGGCCGGGCGTTCGCCTCGTGCACCACGATCGGCACCCCGGCGCGCTTGGCGGCCAGGTAGGCGGGCATCGCGACGTAGCCGCCGAAGCCGACCACCGCGTCCGCCTTGACCCGCTCGATGATCTCCTGGGCGGCCCGGACGGTGCCGCGCAGCCGGCCCGGCACCGTGATCAGCTCCGGGGTGGGCTTGCGCGGCAGCGGTACGGCCGGGATCAGCTCCAGCTGGTAGCCGCGCTCGGGCACCAGCCGGGTCTCCAGACCCCGCTCGGTACCGAGGGCGGTGATCCCGATCGACGGGTCGTGCCTGCGGAGCGCGTCCGCGAGCGCCATGGCCGGCTCGATGTGCCCGGCGGTTCCGCCGCCTGCGAGTACGACATGCACCGAAATTCACCGCTCCCTGCGCTTCGGCTTCGCAGCCTGGCGCGCTGTGGTTCGTCGTGGCAGCACCCGGGTCAGGACAGATCCGAACCGGCTGTTGGCCCATCTTTTCAGTCGTAGGGGCCGGGCGGCCAGGGCCGCCTTCGCCCCCGGTGAGCTGCGTGCGAAGCACAGCAGCACCCCGACGGCGGACATGGCCGACAGCATCGCCGACCCCCCGTAGGAGAACAGCGGGAGCGGGACGCCCGCGATCGGCAGAAGTCCCAGCGCCGACCCCAGGTTGACCATGGCCTGCGCCATGATCCAGGTGGTGGCTGCCCCCGCGGCGTACCTGACGAAGGGGTCCTTCGTACTGCCGGCCACACGGATACCCGCGTAGCCTAGTGCCGCGAAGAGGCCGAGTACCGACAGCGTCCCCACCAGACCGAGTTCCTCGCCCAGTGCGGCGAAGATGAAGTCGGTGTGCGCCTCCGGAAGTTGGCCCCACTTCTCGACCCCCGCGCCGAGGCCGGAGCCGAACGGGCCGCCCGCCGCGAAGGCGTAGAGGCCGTGCAGGGCCTGGTAGCAGTTGACGTTCGGGTCCGATTTGGTGACGCCGATGCAGGCCAGCCGGTCCAGCCGGTGCGGCACCGTGATGATCAGCGCCGTACAGGCCACCACCGCGATGCCCAGGGTGGCGGCGAACAGCCGGAGCGGGGCGCCGACCAGCCAGAGCAGGCCGAACAGCATCGCGATCAGGATCATCGTGGTGCCCATGTCGCCACCGATCATGATCAGCAGGACCAGCAGCAGGGTGCCGGGCACCAGCGGCACCAGCAGGTGCTTCCACTGGTCCAGGGTCCTGGTCCTCTGCTTCCTGGCCAGCAGGTCGGCCGCCCAGAACACCAGCGCCAGCTTGGCGAACTCGGAGGGCTGGATCTGGAACGAGCCCAGGTCCAGCCAGTTCTGGTTGCCGCCGACGTTGGTGCCGATGCCGGGGATGGCGACCAGCACCAGGGCGCCCAGCACCCCGAACAGCACCGGGTAGACCATCGCCCGCATCAGCTTCAGCGGCGTCCGGGCGAACACCACCATCAGCCCGAGCCCGAGCAGCACGGCGATCAGCTGCTTGCGGAAGAAGAAGGTCATCGGCAGGTCCCAGCGCTTGGCCAGGATCTGCGAGGAGGAGAACACCATGCCGAGGCCCAGCACCAGCAGCAGCAGCACCGAGCCCAGGATCAGGTAGTAGGGCGTCAGCGGACGGTCCAGCAGGTACCGGACCCTGGCCCGGAACGCCCGCAGCCGGGTGACCGGGTCGGCCGCCTTGAAGGTGGCGGTACTCGCCGAGATCACCTGGAACTTGGAGGAGCTGCGCTCCGGCCCAGCCGTTCCCTGACCGGCCATCACACAGCTCCCCCGTAGTCGTTCCGTGCCGCCGGCGCCCTCAGAGTGCCCGGACCGCCTCGGCGAAGAAGTCGCCGCGCTGGCCGTAGTTGGTGAACATGTCCATCGAGGCACAGGCCGGCGCCAGCAGGACCGTGTCCCCCGGTCGGGCGAGCCCGGCGGCCACCCGGACCACCTCGGCCATCGCCACCGCGCCAGTCTCACCCTGGGCGGCCTCGATCACCGGAACATCCGGGGCGTGTCGCGCCAGCGCCTCCCGGATCAGCTCCCGGTCGGCACCGATCAGCACGGCGGCCCGCAGCCGCCCCGCCGCGCCCTGCACCAGCTCGTCGAAGGTCGCGCCCTTGGCCAGGCCGCCGGCCACCCAGACGATCGACTCGTACGCGGCCAACGAGGCAGCCGCGGCATGGGTGTTGGTGGCCTTGGAGTCGTCGATCCAGGTGACCTCGCCGACCACCGCGACCTCGGCGATCCGGTGCGCGTCCGGGCGGAACGCCCGCAGGCCCTCCCGGACGGCCGTGGTGTCCACCCCGTACGCCCGGGCCAGCGCCGCCGCCGCCAGGGCGTTGGCGATGTTGTGCGGGGCGGGCGGAGTGACGTCCTCCACCGCGCCGATCTCGGCGGCGTTCTTCTGCCGGTCCGGGACGAACGCGCGGTCCACCAACAGGCCGTCCACCACGCCGAACTGGGACGGGCCGGGAGCGCCGAGGCCGAAGCCGATCGCCCGGCAGCCCTCCTCGACGTCGGCCTCGATCACCAGTTCCTCGGTGGCCGGGTCCGCCAGGTTGTACACGCAGGCCACCTGGTTGCCCTGGTAGATCCGGCCCTTGTCGGCGGCGTACGCCGCCATCGAGCCGTGCCAGTCCAGGTGGTCCGGCGCCAGGTTGAGCACCGCGGCCGAGTGCGGGCGCAGCGAGGGCGCCCAGTGCAACTGGTAGCTGGAGAGCTCGACCGCGAGCACGTCATACGGCTGCTCGGCCAGCACCGCGTCCAGCACCGAGACGCCGACGTTGCCGACGGCGGCGGTGCGCTTGCCGGCCGCGGTCAGGATCGAGGCGAGCATCTGGACGGTGGTGGTCTTGCCGTTGGTGCCGGTGACGGCCAGCCAGGGGGCCGGCTCACCGGTCCCCGGCAGCGGCCTGCGGAGCTGCCAGGCGAGTTCGACGTCGCCCCAGACCGGTACACCGGCCCGCTCGGCGGCCAGGAACAGCGGGCTCTCCGGCGGCCAGCCGGGCGAGGTGACGATCAGTCGGGTGCCCTCGGGCAGGGTGTCGCCGTCGCCGAGCCGGACGGCCACGCCGTCCAGTTCGGCGGCCCGGGCCCGCAGGCCCGCGCCGTCGCCGCCGTCCACCACAGTGACCAGCGCGCCGAGGCCGTGCAGCACCCGGGCGGCCGAGACACCGGAGATGCCCAGCCCCGCGACGACGACCGGCAGGCCGGCGAAGTCGACGGCGGCGGTCACCCGGTCACCCAGCCCGCGTAGAACAGGCCGAGGCCGACCGCGACGCACAGGCCCTGGATGATCCAGAACCGGACCACGATCAGCACTTCGCTCCAGCCCTTGAGCTCGAAGTGGTGCTGGAGCGGTGCCATCTTGAAGACCCGCTTACCGGTCAGCCGGAACGAGCCGACCTGGATGACCACCGAGAGTGTGATGATCACGAACAGGCCGCCGAGCAGCGCGAGCAGCAGCTCGGTCTGCGAGCAGATCGCCAGACCGGCCAGCGCGCCGCCGAGGGCGAGCGAACCGGTGTCACCCATGAAGATCTTGGCGGGTGAGGTGTTCCACCACAGGAAGCCGAAGCAGGAGCCCATCAGCGCCGAGGCGACCACCGCCAGGTCCAGCGGGTCCCGGACGTCGTAGCAGCTGGCGGTGGCGGTGACCTGGACCGCGCAGGTCTGGCCGTACTGCCAGACGCCGATGAAGACGTAGGCGCCGAAGACCATCACCGAGGCACCGGTGGCCAGGCCGTCCAGACCGTCGGTGAGGTTCACGCCGTTCGACATCGCGGCGATCATGAAGTAGGCCCAGATCACGAACAGCACCGGGCCGATCGACCAGCTGAAGTCCTGGACGAAGGAGAGACTGGTGGAGGCCGGGGTGCGCCCCGCCTCGTCCTTGAACTGGAGCGACAGGATCGCGAAGGTCAGGCCGACCAGCGACTGGCCGAGCAGCTTGGCCTTGGCCCGCAGGCCGAGCGACCGCTGCTTGACCACCTTGATGTAGTCGTCCAGGAAGCCGACCAGGCCCAGGCCGGTGGTCAGGAAGAGCACCAACAGACCTGAGGCGGTGGGCTTCTCACCCGTTATCACCTTGGTCGCCGCGTAGGCGATCAGGGTGGCCAGGATGAAGGCGATGCCGCCCATGGTGGGCGTACCGCGCTTGCTGGCGTGCGCCTTGGGACCGTCGTCGCGGATCATCTGACCGTAGCCGTGCTTCGCCAGCAGCCGGATCAGCGCCGGGGTGCCGAGCAGCGTGAGCACCAGCCCGATCATCCCGGAGAAGAGAATCTGCTTCACTTCGCGGCTCCATCAGCCAGCAGGGCCTCGGCCACCCGCTCCAGGCCCACCGAACGGGACGCCTTCACCAACACCACGTCCCCTGGCCGCAGCTGACCCCGCAGCAGCTCGACCGCCGCGTCCGCGTCGGACACCAGCACCGACTCCTCACCCCACGAACCTTCGTTCCTCGCGCCCAGTTCCATACAGGCCGCGTCGCGTCCGCCGACCGCCACCAGCCTGGTGACGTCCAGTCGGACCGCGAGCCGCCCGATGGCGTCGTGCTCGGTGAGGCTGTCCTCGCCGAGCTCCCGCATCTCGCCGAGCACCGCGAAGGTGCGGCGGCGCTCCGGACCACGGCCTCCCATCGACACCAGCGCCCGCAGCGCGGCCCGCATGGACTCCGGGTTCGCGTTGTAGGCGTCGTTGACCACGGTGACGCCGTCGGCCCGTTCGACGACCTCCATGCGCCAGCGGGACAGCGCTTCCGCCTCGCCGAGCGCGGCGGCGGTGTCATCGACGGACATACCGAGCGCCACCGCCACCGCAGCGGCGGCGAGGGCGTTCGAAACGTGGTGCTCACCGTACAGGCGCAGCCGGACCGGTGCGGAACCGGCCGGGGTGGTGAGCGTGAACTGTGGCCGTCCGGCGTCGTCCAGGCGAACTCCGGTGGCCCGGACGTCGGCGTTCGGGCTCTCGCCGAAGTACAGCACCCGGGCCTTGGTGCGCGAGGCCATCGCCTTCACCAGCGGGTCGTCGGCGTTCAGGATCGCGATCCCGTCGCTGGTCAGCGCCTCCACCAACTCGCCCTTGGCCTCGGCGATCGCGGCCTTGGAGCCGAACTCGCCGAGGTGCGCGGTGCCGATGTTCAGCACCACGCCGACGGTGGGCGGGGTGATCGCGGTGAGGTAGTCGATGTCGCCCTTGTGCCGGGCGCCCATCTCCATCACCAGGTGCTTCGTGGTCGGCTCGACCCGCAGCGCGGTCATCGGGTGGCCGATCTCGTTGTTCATCGAGCCGGGCGGGAAGACCGTCTCGCCCCGGTGGGCCAGCAGTTGGGCGATCAGGTCCTTGGTGCTGGTCTTGCCGGCCGAGCCGGTGAGCGCCACCACCTCGGCGTCGGACCGCCGGACCACGGCCCGGGCCAGCCGGCCGAGCGCCAGCTGCACGTCGTCCACCAGCACGGTGGGCACGTCGAGCTGACGGGTCGCCAGCACGGCGACCGAACCGGCCGCGACCGCCTGCCCGGCGAAGTCGTGCCCGTCCACCCGCTCGCCGACGATCGCGACGAACAGGCAGCCCACGGTGAGCTTGCGGGAGTCGTGCTCCACCGAGCCGGTGACCAGGGCGGCCGGGTCGGCGTTGTGCAGGGTGCCGCCGACGGCCTCGGCCACCTCGGCAAGGGTCAGTGCGATCACGGCTGCTCCACTACTCCTCGGCTGACACGGTGCTTGATGGCCTCGCGCAGTACCTGCCGGTCGTCGAAGGGACGGACCTCGCCCCGGACGTACTGGCCCAACTCATGGCCCTTGCCCGCGATCAGCACGGTGTCCCCGGCGTGCGCGTGCCGCACCGCGTCGGCGATCGCCTCGGCCCGGTCCGGCACCACCAGCACCTCGCCGCGCTCGGCCTCGGGCACCTCGGTGGCGCCGGTCAGCATGGTGGCCAGGATCGCCAGCGCGTCCTCGGAGCGCGGGTTGTCACTGGTCAGCACGGCGGTGTCGGCCAGCCGGGCGGCGATCGCGCCCATCGGTCCGCGCTTGTACGGGTCGCGGTCGCCGCCGCAGCCGACCACCACGTGCAGCCGGCCCTTGGTGACCTCGCGCAGCGACTCCAGCACGGCCTGCAGCGCGTCCGGCTTGTGCGCGTAGTCCACCACGGCCACGTACGGCTGCCCGGCGTCCACCCGCTCCAGCCGGCCCGGCACCCCGGGGACGGCGGCCACCCCGGCCACCGCCTGCTCCAGCGGCACCCCGGCGGTGACCAGCGCGGTCAGCGCGCCGAGCGCGTTGGCCACGTTGAACGGGCCCGGCAGCGGCACGCTCGCCTCGGCCGACTGCCCGTCGGGGCCGACCACGGTGAAGGTCGAGCCGAGCGGGCCGAGCTGGACGTTCGATGCCCGCCACTGCGCGGCCGGGTCGCCCTTGGCGGAGAAGCCGGTCATCGGGACCGGCGCCTCGGCGGCCAGCCGGCGGCCGTACGCGTCGTCCAGGTTGACCACGCCGAGCCTGGCCTTGTCGGGCTGGAACAGCTTGGCCTTGGCCCGGAAGTAGTCCTCCATGTCCGGGTGGAAGTCCAGGTGTTCCGGCGTCAGGTTGTTGAACAGCGCGACGTCGTAGACCACGCCGTCCACCCGGCCGTAGCTGAGCGCGTGGCTGGAGACCTCCATCACCACGGCCTCGGCGCCGCGCTCGCGCATCACCGCGAGGATCGCGTGCAGGTCGGTGGACTCGGGGGTGGTCCGCTCGCTCTTGATCCGGTCGGTGCCGACCCGCATCTCCACGGTGCCGATCACGCCGGGGGTCAGTCCCGCGCCCTGCAGGCCGCCCTCGACCAGGTACGCGGTGGTGGTCTTCCCGTTGGTGCCGGTCAGGCCGATCATCCGCAGACCCGCGCTGGGCCGGCCGTAGACCTCGGCGGCCAGCTCGCCCATCCGGGCCCGCGGGCTCGCCACCACCAGCAGCGGGGCGCCGCAGTCGGCGGCCTGCTCGGCGCCGTCCGGGTCGGTCAGCACCGCGACCGCGCCCTGCCGCACCGCCTGCGCGGCGAACTTGGCGCCGTGGTGGTTGGCCCCGGGGAACGCGACGTACACGTCGCCGGGCCGGACCGCCCGGGAGTCGTGGGTGACGCCGCTGACCGGCGCCCCCTCGACCGGCGGCAGGCCGAGCAGACGGGCCACCTCGGCCAGCGGGGTGGCCCGCACGCCGGTGGGTCGGGGCGGGCTCGCGGAGATTTGATCGGGTTTCGGCACGGCCGGAAGGCTATCCGCCACACCCCCCGATGAGCCAAACGCGGGCCCCGACCCGGGATCTGCACCGGACCCGTCCCGGATCTCCCCAGGACCGCCACGCGAGGTGGTAGCGGGCACGGGCTGGGCGGGGCTCTGGCTGTTCATCAGGGCTTCCAGTCGACGGGGAGGTTGGGCGCCTCGCTGCCGCTGGGGGCGACGCGCAGGGACTTCAGGGTGAACTCCATCACCTGCTTGAACACCGGCCCGCAGAGCTGGCCGCCGAAGTGGCCGTTCTTCGGGTCCTGGATCACGCAGGAGACGGTGACCCGGGGCTGCTCGGCGGGGGCGAAGCCGATGAAGGAGGCGGTGTAGCCGTTGTACTTGCCGGTCTTCGGGTCCACCCGGTTGGCCGTGCCGGTCTTCCCGGCCACCCGGTAGCCCTCGATCTTGGCCTTGGCGCCGGTGCCCTGCTCGTCCGAGACCACCGACTCCAGCATCTCGGTCAGGGTCTTCGCGGTCTCCGGCTTGACCACCCGGGTCTCCTGGCCGGGCGCGGCCGGCACGTACCTGCCGTCCGGCCCGGTGGTGCCCGCCAGCAGACCGGGCGTCACCCGGACTCCCCCGTTGGCGATGGTGGAGAACACCGAGGCCGCCTGCAGCGCGTTCACCGACAGGCCCTGACCGAACGGGATGGTGTACTGCTGCGAGCCGTTCCAGTCCTCCGGCTTGGCCAGGATGCCCTTGGTCTCGCCGGGGAAGCCGAGCCCGGTCGGCTTCCCGATGCCGAACCGGCCGAGGTAGTCGGCCAGCACCTTGTTGGCCTCCGGCTGGCTCTTGCCGAGCTGCTCGGCGGCCAGGATGGTGCCGATGTTGGAGGACTTCGCCAGCACGCCCGCCAGGGTCAGGTACCAGGTCGGGTGGTCGATGTCGTCGTGGAAGACCCGGTCCGAGCGCTGCAGCGTGTTGGGCACCGTGACATGGGTGTCCCAGGCGGCCGTCCCGGTGTCCAGCACCGCCGCCATGGTCATCAGCTTCGCGGTCGAGCCCGGCTCGAAGGCGTCGCCGACCGCCGCGTTGCCGAGCTGCTCGGGCTTCGCCTTGCTCAGTTCGTTCGGGTTGAAGCCCGGGGACGCGGCCATCGCCAGGATCTGACCGGTCTTCACGTCCTGGACGATCACGTAGCCCTTCTCCGCCCCGGCGTTGGCCACCTGGTCGGTGATCGCCCGCTGGGCCGCCCACTGGATGTCCCGGTCGATGGTCAGCCGCAGGTCGGTGCCCTCCACCGGGGACTGCTGACTGCCGCCCGCGGTCGGCACCATCCGGCCGTTCACCTGGGCGTACGTGCTCCTGCCCGGCTTGCCGGCCAGCTCCTCCTGGAACTGCTTCTCCAGGCCGCCGGTGCCGATGCCGTCCACGTTCACGTAGCCGAGCAGGTTGGCCGCCAGGCCGCCCGACGGGTAGACCCGGCGCTTGCTGTCCTGGTTGATCACCCCCACCAGCGGGTTGGCGCAGACGTTGTCCACGTACTGCCGTCCGCCCTGGTCCGCGGGCTTGCCGACCAGCTTGCGCTGGGCCCGGCAGGCGGGGGTGTCGGCCTGCTTGGCCAGGGTCGCCTTCAGGTCGGTGATCTGCTTCTTGGTCTCCGGGCTCTGCCGGGGCGCCAGCATCACCCACTTGGTCTTCGGGGTGCGCAGCGCGGCGGCCAGCTGCTCCTTGGTCCGGTCCAGGATCGGGGCCAGCAGCGCGGCCGCCTGCTCCGGCGCGTCCGGCACCAGGGACTTCTCGGCCGGGTACAGCGTGGGGTCGCCGGTGATGTCGTACGCGTCCACCGTGGTGGCCAGCGCGACACCGTCCGAGGACGTTATCGAGCCCCGGTCCGCGGAGAGGACCGCGTCCACGTAGTTGTGGGCCCCGGCGGAGGCGGCCAGCGCGTCCGAGTCGAGCAGTTGAAGCTGGATCAGCCGGCCCGCGAAGACCGAGAACACCAGGGCCAGCGCGACCGTGACCAGCCGCAGCCGGCGACGCTGGTCGGCCAGCTTGATGGTGCGCACCGGTGGCGGGGCGAGGTGCGGGCGGCGGGCGGCCGGACGGCGGGGCGGCTCACCGGTGCGCGGCCGCGGGGCCCGCGGCCGCTCGGCCGGCCGGGCCGTCCGGCCCGGCTGCGGTCGGGCGGACTGCGGACGGCCGGGCTGCGGTCGGGCCGGCCGGCGTGGTCCGGAGCCGCCACGCGGGGGCTGACGGGGCGTACTCATCGCGGCGTACCTCCGGCGGACGGGGCGGGAGCTGACGGGGCGGCGGGCGAGGCCGGGTCGATCTGCACCCCGGTGTCCGCGCCCGGCGCGGCGGGCGGCGAGGTCTGCGGGCTCGGGCTGGGCTGCACCCAGAGCTCCTCGACCGAGCGCTTCACCGGCGGGCTGTCCTGGGCCTGGGCCGGCTTGCCCTTGACCGAACCGTCGGCGGTCTCCAGGAACGCCAGGTCACCGCCGGGCACCATGCCCAGCTCGCGGAGCCTGCGCTCCAGCGCGTCCGGACCGGACTGCTGGTCGATCTGGGCCTGCAGGGTCTGCTGAAGGTCGGTCAGCTCGGTGGACTGCCGCTCCAGCCGGCTGAGCTCGAAGGAGCCCTCGTTCAGCGCGGTGTTCAGCATCAGCAGGCCGAACAGCCCGCCCGAGAGCAGCGCCACCACCAGGACCGCGAACGGCGTCCGGCCCCGGGCCGACCCGCGCCCCGGCCGTACCGTGATCCTCGCCCCACCGCTCCGGCCGGGGAGCGCCCCGCGCTCCCGCTGTGTTCGACCCGTCGGGCCACCACCGGCCACCGGCACCGCGTCTCTCCCTCGCCCGTCCTCGTTCCCCCGCCGGTCCTACTGACCGCGGGGCTCCCTGATCCTCTCCGCCACGCGCAGCCGTACGGGCGCGGCGCGCCGGTTCTCCTCGATCTCCTGCTCGGTGGCCAGCTCCGCACCCCGGGTCAGCAGCTTCAGCCAGGGCTGGTGCTCCTCCGGGATGATCGGCAGGCCGGGCGGTGCGGTGTTGGTGGCCGCCGCGGCGAAGTACTGCTTCACCAGCCGGTCCTCCAGCGACTGGTAGGACATCACCACGATCCGGCCGCCCAGCGCGAGCGAGTCCAGCGCGCCGGGGATGGCCCGGTCCAACACCTCCAGCTCGCCGTTGACCTCGATCCGCAGTGCCTGGAAGGTCCGCTTCGCCGGGTTGCCACCGGTGCGCCGGGTGGCGGCCGGAATGGCGTTGCGCACCAGATCGACCAGACGCGCGCTGTTGCTGAACGGTTCCTTCTCGCGCTCCCGCAGGATCACCGAGGCGATCTTCCCGGCGAACCGCTCCTCACCGTAGACCTTCAGGATCCGGGCCAGCTGACCGTGCGTGTACGTGTTCAGCACCTCGGCGGCGCTGAGGCCCCGGGTCTGGTCCATCCGCATGTCCAGCGGCGCGTCCTGCGCGTACGCGAAGCCCCGGTCGGCCTCGTCCAGCTGCATCGAGGAGACCCCGAGGTCGAACAGGATGCCCTGCGCCTTCGGGATGCCCAGGTCCTCCAGCACCTGCGGGATCTCGTCGTACACCGCGTGCACCAGGGTCGCCCGGTCGCCGAACCGGGCCAGCCGCTCGGCGGAGAGCTTCAGCGCCGCCGGGTCGCGGTCCACCGCGACCAGCCGCACCTCGGGGAACTGGGTGAGCAGCGCCTCACTGTGCCCCCCGAGGCCCAGGGTGGCGTCCACCACCACCGAACCGGGGGCGGTGATCGCCGGGGCCAGCGCATCAACGCAGCGCTGGAGCATCACCGGGACGTGCTTGGGGGCCGGACTGTCGGTGCTCATGCCGACCATTCTGAGCCATCCCCCAGCCCTCCACGGTCAGGGGCTCGGGGCTCCGCCGATCTGCGGCTCCGCCGCGCGGGCGACACCGACCTTCTGGCAGATGGCTCGGCCTCTACGGTCAGGGGCTCGGGGCTCTGGACAGTGCAACTTGAGCGCCCTGCCAAAAGCTGAGCGGCCTCAGGACGGACACAGCCCGTGGTCCCCGCCCGCTCGCCTGGGGAAGGAGTGGCCGCCCGGCACCGGGGAAGGTGCGCCAGGTGGCACGGAGCGGGAGGAGGCCACGGGCTGTGTACGGCCGTGCCCGGCTGGGGAGTTGACGGACCGTACGGCCCGTGCTCCGCTGCGCCGAACTCTACCGCCCGGGCCTGCCCAGTCAATCGTCCGCGACGGCGCACCACCCGGCTGGAGTCATGAATCACCGCAGGTCGGGACGGTTCGGACGGCCCCGTCGCCCGGTCGGCGGTACCGCGCACGGGTGCCACCGTGCGCCGGGACAGACCGGGGCGAAGCAGGCGGGCGGGCCGGACGGCCGATATGCACTGCGTCACACCCACCCCTACCAGTGCCCCCCGCCCCACCACGGCGACCGAAATCCCATTACCGTCTTCCGCATGACAGTGACTCCCGACCGGCCCACGCCGAACGCCGCTGCCGAACCCGCCATCATCGACCGCTTCGTCGAGGCCAACCGTGCCTACGCGGTGACCTTCCGGGACGGCGGGATGGACGCCCGCCCGGTCCAGAAGGTCACCGTGGTGGCCTGTATGGACGCCCGCCTCGACCTGTTCGCCGCGCTCGGCCTGGAGCTCGGCGACGCCCACCTGATCCGGAACGCCGGTGGGGTGGTCACCGACGACACCATCCGTTCGCTGACCATCAGCCAGCGCGCCCTGGGCACCCGCTCGATCGCGCTGATCCACCACACCGGCTGCGGCCTGCTCGGCCTGACCGAGGACTTCCGCCGGGAGCTGGAGCTGGAGGTCGGCCAGCGGCCGACCTGGTCGGTGGAGTCCTTCGTGGACCTGGACGGCGACGTCCGGCAGTCGATGCAGCGGGTCCGCACCTCGCCGTTCATCCCGCACCGCGACGACGTGCGCGGATTCGTCTTCGACGTGCACACCGGTCTGCTCCGCGAGATCCACTGACCCCCCGCTCCGTCCGCAGGGCCCGGCCAGCGTTGTCCGGGCCCGTTCTGCTGCCCGGATCCCGGCCGGGAACCGGATCGCCGCCGGTCGCGTCCCCGGACGAACCGGGACAGTGTGGCGCGTGTCGCCCGGTCGGGTGACGACAGGCCGCCTGACAGGGAAGAATGCGCCTGCGGGCCGACCCGGCAGTGTGGCGGCCAGGTGATTTTTCGGGGCATGGGAGCAATCGGGTGACGACCTACAACGGACAGACCGGCGCGGGCAGTTCGGGCCTGCATGAGCTCGGCGCGGTGGCCGAGCGGGTCCGGGCCTCGGTGGAGAGTGTCATCGAGGGCAAGCCCGAGGCCGTCCGGATCGCGCTGACCGTCCTGCTGGCGGAGGGTCACCTGCTGCTGGAGGACGTGCCCGGCGTCGGCAAGACCATGCTGGCCAAGGCGCTCGCCAAGTCGGTGGACTGCACGGTGCGGCGGATCCAGTTCACCCCCGACCTGCTGCCGTCCGACGTGACCGGCACCAACGTGTTCGACCAGAACCGTCGGGACTTCGAGTTCCGGCCGGGCGCGATCTTCGCCCAGATCGTGGTCGGCGACGAGATCAACCGGGCCTCGCCGAAGACCCAGTCCGCGCTGCTGGAGTCGATGGAGGAGCGCCAGGTCACCATCGACGGCACCAGCTACGAGCTGCCCTCGCCGTTCATGGTGATCGCCACCCAGAACCCGGTCGAGATGGAGGGCACCTACCCGCTGCCCGAGGCCCAGCGCGACCGCTTCATGGCCCGGATCTCGATCGGCTACCCGAGCGCCGAGGCCGAGCTGGCGATGCTGGACATCCACGGCGGGGCCAACCCGCTGGACGACATCACCCCGGTCGCGCACGCCCACGACATCCTCAAGCTGGTCGAGGTGGTCCGCACCGTGCACGTGGCCGACACCGTCCGCCGCTACGCGGTCGAGCTGGTCGGCGCCACCCGGCACCACCAGGAGCTGCGCCTCGGCGCCTCGCCGCGCGCCACCCTGCACCTGGTCCGGGCCGCCCGGGCCGCCGCCGCCCTGGACGGACGCGAGTACGTGCTCCCGGACGACATCCAGGCGCTCGCCGTCCCGGTGCTGGCGCACCGTCTGATCGCCACCGCCGAGACCCAGCTGAGCCGCCGCAGCACCGAGCAGATCGTCACCGACCTGGTGGCCCGGCTGCCGATCCCGCGTCCGCAGGGACGGGGCTGAGGTGCCCCAGGCCGACAGTCCGGCCGGGCTGCGCACCGGCCTGCGCGGGCTGACCACCCGGGGCCGCTCCTTCCTCGCCGCCGGCTGCACCGCCGCGCTCTGCGCCTACGTCTTCGGGCAGGACGCGCTGCTCCAGATCGGCGTGCTGCTCGCCGCCCTGCCGCTGGCCGCCGCCTTCCTGCTGGTCCGCACCCGCTACCGGGTCGCGGGCGGCCGCCGGCTCAGCCCGTACCGGGTGGCGGCCGGGCAGGAGGCCCGGGTGCACCTGCGCCTGGACAACGTCTCCCGGGTGCCCACCGGCCTGCTGCTGCTGGAGGACAAGGTCCCGTACGTGCTCGGGCCGCGCCCGCGCTTCGTGCTGGACCGGGTCGAGCCGCGCGGCTTCCGCGAGGTCTCCTACCGGGTCCGCTCCGACCTGCGCGGGCGCTACCCGCTCGGGCCGCTCCAGCTCCGGGTCGCCGACCCGTTCGGGATGTGCGAGCTGACCAGGTCGTTCGCCGCCTCCGACGTGCTGACCGTGGTGCCGCAGGTGCAGGTCCTGCCCGCGGTCCGGCTGGCCGGCGAGGCGTCCGGGCACGGCGACTCCAACACCCGCACCCTGGCGCTGGCCGGGGACGACGACGTGATCCCGCGCGAGTACCGGCACGGGGACGACCTGCGCCGGGTGCACTGGAAGTCCACCGCCAGGTACGGCGAGCTGATGGTCCGTCGGGAGGAGCAGCCGCTCAAGGCCCGCGCCACCGTCCTGCTGGACACCCGGGAGATCGGGCACCGGGGCAGCGGCCCCGCCTCCTCCTTCGAATGGGCCGTCAGCTGCGCGGCCTCGGTCGGCGTGCACCTGATGGAGCGCGGCTACCGCACCAGGCTGCTGACCGACACCGGCCTCGCCGTGCCCGGCCCGGAGAGCGGCGTGATCGCCTCGGTCGGCGAGGCCGCCGGGCTGCTGCTGGACAGCCTGGCCGTGGTCGAGCAGTCCGACGGCGGCGGGCTGGCCCGCGCCGAGGAGGTGCTCCGGCTCGGCGGTGAGGGCGTCATCGTGGCGATCCTCGGCTCGCTGGACGACGAGCAGGTGGCCCGGCTGGGCCGGCTGCGCCGCCGCGCGGGCGGCGCCGTCGCCATCCTGCTCGACACCGCCACCTGGGCCGGGCTCCGGCACCTCCTGCCGGACGCGCCCGACGAGGACGCCACCGACCAGGTCCGCCGGCTGCGCGAGGCCGGCTGGACCGTCCTGCCCGCCCGGGCCGGCGACTCCGTCCCCGCCCTCTGGCGCCTGGCCGAGCGCACCGCGGGCCCGGCCCCGTACCGGAACGGGGTCGGCTCATGACCAGCTTCCGCACCACCCGCCCCGAGGAGCCCCGCACGTGACCACCCGGGCGAAGTTGACGCTCTACTCGGCGCTGGCCACCACGCTGGTGACGCTCTGTCTGATCCCGCTGGTGCGGCCGAGCGGCTGGGTCGGCGAGGCGTTCGTCATGATCGCCGCCGTCGGCGCGGCCGGGGCCGCCCTGCGCCGGCTCTCGGTGGCCCGCGCCCTGCAGGCCGTGCTCCAACTGCTGGCCGCCCTCTACGTGCTGCTCCTGCTGACCGTGCAGTCCGCGATGGACTTCGCGGTGCTGCCCGGGCCGCGCGCGCTGGACGCCGTCGGCACCCTGATCGCCGCCGGCGCCAAGGACGTCCAGCAGTACACCATCCCGGCCCCCGACTCCGACGGCATCACGCTGATCCTGGTCGGCTCGGTGACCCTGATCGCCGTCCTGGTGGACGCCCTCGCGGTCACCTTCCGCAAGGCCGCGCTGGCCGGGCTGCCGCTGCTCACCCTGTACTCGGTCGGTACCGGCATCGGTGCCCCGGACGCCGCCTGGCTCTGGTTCCTGCTGGCCGCGCTGGGCTACCTGCTGCTGCTCAACGCCGAGGGCCAGGACCGGCTGTCCCGCTGGGGCCGGGTCTTCCACGGCAGCTCGCAGGACGGCTCCGGCGGCCTCTCCCAGAGCGGCCACCGGATCGGCCTGCTGGCGCTGGCGGTCGCCGTGGCGCTGCCGCTGCTGGTGCCGTACACCGACCTCGGCCTGATCGACCGGGGCAACGGCGACGGGCTCGGCAACGGCACCGGCCGCCAGGTCACCTCGCTCAACCCGGTGGTGGCCCTGACGGCCAACCTGAACCGGCGGGACAACGTGGAGATGCTCCGCTACTCCACCGACTCCCCGCAGGGCAACCAGCTCTACCTGCGGATCGGCGCGCTGGACAGCTTCGACGGTGTGCAGTGGAAGTTCTCCGAGCAGCACCTGCAGCCGATCCCGAACCCGATGCCGGCCCCCCAGGGGCTCGGCCAGGACGTCTCGGCCGAGCAGTTCCAGACCTCGGTCAAGATCTCCGACAAGCTCAGCACCGAGTGGCTGCCGATGCCCTACCCGGCCTCCTCGGTCAGCGTCCGGGGCGACTGGCGGTACGAGCCGAGCACCCGCTCGGTGGTCGGCGACCGGGGCCAGAAGAGCGACGGCCTCGCCTACGACGTGACCAGCCTGGGGGTCGAACCGGGCCCGGCCCAGCTGCGGAACGCCGGACCGGCCCCGACCGACTTCGCCAAGCGGTACACCGCACTGCCGGAGACCCTGCCGCCGGTGGTCGCCGAGACCGCCCGCCGGGTGGTCGCGGGCAAGAACAACCCGTACGACCAGGCGGTGGCCCTGCAGACCTGGTTCACCTCGAACGAGTTCACCTACAGCCTGACGCCGAACGCGGGCACCGGGAACGAGGCGATCACCACGTTCCTGCAGAACAAGACCGGCTTCTGCGTGCACTTCGCCGCCACCATGGCCGCGATGGCCCGCTCGCTGGGCATCCCGGCCCGGGTCGCGATCGGTTTCGCCCCCGGCTCCGACCAGGGCCGCGGCAACTTCATCGTGCGCAGCCAGGACTACCACGCCTGGCCGGAGCTGTACTTCCCCGGCTCCGGCTGGCTGCGGTTCGAGCCGACCCCGACCCGGGGCAGCAGCCCCGGCTACACCTCGGAGAAGGTCACCCAGCCGACCACCGCCCCGACCGCCCAGCCCAGTGCCTCGGCCGGCACCGGCGCCTCCGCCGCACCCAGTGCCAGCAGCACCTGCACCGGGGCGCAGCAGCGCCAGGACGCCTGCGCGGACGAGAACGCCGCCGTGTACCAGGCCGCCGAGCCGCTGCCCTGGTGGCTGAGCTGGCCCGCGCTGACCGGGCTGCTGGCGATCCTGGTGGTGCTGGCCCTGCTGGCCACCCCGATGCTCTGGCGGATCGGCCAACGCCGCCGTCGGCTGGGCGGCGGCCGCCATCTGGCCGGCTCCCCGGAGCTGACGGACCAGCAGGTGCTGGCCGCCTGGGAGGAACTGCTGGACACCGCCTGGGACCTGGGCATCCCGCCGGACGACTCGCGGACCCCGCGCGGCACCGCGCACCGGATCGCCGAGGCCGGCCGGCTGGACGCCCCGGCCACCGCCGCGGCCGGCCGGGTGGCGCTGGCCACCGAACGGGTGCTGTACGCGCGGACCGCCGCCCCGGAGCTGCCGCTCGGTCCGGACGTCCGGACCGCCACCGAGGGCCTGCGGGCCGCCGCCGGACGGCGTGGCCGGGCCAGGGCGGTCCTGCTGCCCGCCTCCGCCGCGCGGCTGCGGTGGCGGCTCGCCGACCGGCTGCTGTCCGTCCAGGACGCGGTCCGGGCCGGGGTCGGCCGGGTCTTCGCGCCGGTCCGGCGGCTGGCCGGGCTGCTGCGCCGGAAGGGCTCCTGACCGGGCCCCGGTCCTGGGATGGCTGAGGGCGGGCAGTCGACCCGACTGCCCGCCCTCACCAGCTCCGTACTTCCGGCCGGCTCACACTCCGTCGTGTTCGTCCCGACGGCGTTGCCAGCGTTGCTCCATCCGGTCCATCACACCGGCCTTGCGGCGCGGAGCAGGGGACGCCTTCGGTCCCGCTCCCTGCCCGGCCGGACCACGCTTCCAGCCGGTAACGGCGAGGACCGCGCAGCCCAGCATCACCAGGAACCCGACGACGCTCACCCAGATTTGCTGGGCGACCATGCCGCCCATCAGGAGAGCGATACCCACCACGAACCCTGCGGCGGCCTGGTAGACCCTCCGACGGGTGTAGGTGCGCAGCCCGGTTCCCTCAAGCGCTGACGCGAACTTGGGATCTTCGGCGTACAGCGCTCGCTCCATCTGCTCGAGCAGTCGCTGCTCGTGCTCCGAGAGCGGCACGGAGTCCTCCTACTCGTCGGTCGCGGGGCGACCGGTCCGCCACCCCTGGCTGGGCCTGTGTCGTCCATATGCCCCATGCGCCTGGCTGTCATGCTTTCCGGCTTTACCCAGATCATACGGTCCGAGCGGCCGGATCGGGATGGTCACGCGTCCGTGGCTCCGGCCACGTTCGTTCACCGACCCGCAGGGGACCAACGCGGGAGCGTCCCGACAAGTGCCCGGATCGTCGGAACGACCTGGACCGGGCCGGGTGAGCGGGCCGGGCCGGTCAGACCAGTTCGGCCAGAACGTGCAGCTGGGTGGCCACGGCGTGGAACGCGGGCTGCTCAGCGGCGGCCTGCTCCAGCTTCAGCAGTGCCTCCATCGCGCCCGGCTCGGTGTCCACCAGGACGCCGGGGACCAGGTCGGCGAAGACCCGGACGCCGTGCACCGAGGTGACCGCGAGACCGGCCGCCACGGCCAGCTCGCCGAGCTCCTCGACGCTGAACCGGCGGGGCATCGGGTCCTGCGGGCCCCAGCGGCCGTCGGCCGCGTCCAGGACGGCCCTGGCATCGGTGAAGTGGCCCGCCAGCGCGCGGGCCAGCACGGCGCCGTTGCGGTTCGCGGCCAGCAGGCTGACCACGCCGCCCTTGGCCAGCGTCCCGGCCAGGCTGCGGAGCGACTCGGCGGGGTCGTCCACCATCTCCAGCACGCCGTGGCAGAGCACCGCGTCCACCGTGCCGGGCTCGACCAGCTCCGGCAGGGTCTGGGTGTCGCCCTGGACCGCCCGGACCAGCTCGGTCACCCCGGCCTCGGCGGCCCGGCGCTCCAGCGCGAACAGCGCGTCCGGGCTGGGGTCGACCACCGTCACCCGGTGGCCGAGCCTGGCCACGGGCACGGCGAAGTTGCCCGTGCCGCCGCCGGTGTCGAGCACCTCCAGCACGGGCCGGCCCAGCTGCCCGGCCCGCTGCTCCAGAGCCGCTCGCACCACCTCCCACACCACGGCGGTACGCAGGGCACTGCGAGGACGGGTCGGGTACACGGTGGAGGCTCCTCACCACAGCGGTGTTGTCACTGAACGCCACCACCATAGGCCCTCCGGGGGCCCTGGCTCAGCTGGCGTCGAGCGGCAGCGGCTGCTCGGGGTGCAGGTCGAGCAGGCGCTGGACCAGGCGGAGGTAGAGGGCCGTGTTCCGGATCAGGTCGTCCGCGTCGCGGGCGGTGGCCGCGTGCCGGATGCCCGCCTCGGCGGCGGCCCGGCGGCGGGCCCCGGCGGCGAAGTAGGCGGCCCACTCGGCCAGCTCGGGCGCCACCTCGGGCAGCACGTCCCAGGCGCTGCGGATCGCCTGCCGCCGCCGGGTGCGCTTCTCCGGGCGCCCCCGGACGGCCAGCACGGCGGCGGTGGTGCGCAGTGCGGCGAGGTGCGCGGTGGCGTAGCGCTGGAGCGGGTCCTCGTACTGGCGGGACTGGATCAGCGTCAGCTCGGCGTGCCGGAGCAGGTCCAGTGCGGCGGGCGGGGCGGTGGCCCGGCGCGGGACCGGGTGGATGTCGGCGCCCCGGATCGGGCGGGCGGGTGCGGGCAGCAGTGGGGCGGTCTCGGGCTGACTGATGGTCATGCGATCCCCCGGTCCACAGCGGGTGACCCGGGCCGGCTGACCCGAGCCCCTCCATCGTGTACGGCGGCACTGACAATCCGGCGGCCCACGTGCCGAGGCGCCTCCACCGGGCCGGCCGCCGACCCCCGTCGGTGCCTGCCCGGCGGAGGCGCCTCCACCCGCGGTCCCCCCGCGTTCCCCCGTGCTCCCCGCCGCCGGACATTCCCCCCGTGGCCCCGGTCCGCCGCCCCGTGTCGGCGGTCCGTGGCCGGTGTCCGGCTTCGGTGTCGCGGCCCGAGGTGCCCCCCGGTCCCCCACAGTCCGTGGGCGGGTCGGGCCGCTGCCGGGAGCGGAGTTGACGGTCCGTCGTCCCGGGTGGCCACCACTCTGCCGTTCCCGCAGGTCGGGGGCCATCCGCTGGAGTACTCAAGTGATGATCTGAGTATCCGTACTCAGCTTTCCGCGCCCCGGAACCACCCCGGCCCCCGCGGGCGTCCTGACCCGCCGGGGGAGAGTCGGCGGATACCGTGATCCCCGGACATCGGCAGACCCTCGACAGGGTCCACGGAGGGGGAACGGATGAGCGTCGTCCCGTTGGTCTTCACCAGCGGCTGGGCGAGTGGCGTCAACGCGTACGCGGTGGTGCTGCTGCTCGGGCTGCTGGGCCGGTTCGGCGGCGCCGACTCGGTGCCGCCGACGCTGGAGCGCACCGACGTGCTGATCGCCGCCGCCGTGCTCTTCCTCTGCGAGGCGGTGGCCGACAAGATCCCGTACGTGGACTCGGTCTGGGACGTGATCCACACCGTGATCCGGCCGGTCGCCGGTGCCACCATCGGTGCGCTGCTGGCCGGCCAGGACCCGGGCTCGCTCGGCGAGGTGGCGGCCGGGGCGGTGGGCGGCACCACCGCCCTGGTCAGCCACGGCATCAAGGCCTCGCTCCGGATGGCGATCAACACCTCGCCCGAGCCCGCCAGCAACATCGTGGCCAGCCTCACCGAGGACCTCTCGGTGGCCGGGCTGATCACCCTGGCGATCTTCCACCCGTGGCTGGCCGCCTCGGTGGCCGCCGTGCTGATGCTGGTCGGCGCCCTGCTGGTGTGGTTCGCGGTCTCCCGGATCCGCCGCTTCCTGGTCCGCCGCCGGGAACGGAAGGCGGACCGCGTCGCGGCACCCGGGGCGGGCGGCGGCGGGGCGACCCGGGTGCCGTACTGACGGGGTCTCAGCCGGTCAGGAAGGACACGTCGATCCCGGCCAGCCGGTCGGGGTCGACCAGCAGGTTGATCTCGGTGATCCGGCCGTCCCGGACCGTCACGCCCATCACCGAGTGGGCCCGGTCCGCCGGCACGCCGACCAGGCCGACCGCGCCGTTGACCAGCGCCGGCCGGGAGTACGGAGCCATCGCGGAGAACATCAGCGCCTGGCCCGCCACCGCGTGCGCCCCGCGGATCAGCCTGGACGCACCCGCCAGGCCGACCGCGCCGGTGTCGGCGCGGAGCACCACATCCGGGTCGAGCACCGCGAGCAGCGACTCGAAGTCCCCGGCCCGGGAGGCGGCCAGGAACGCCTCCACCACCACCCGCTGTCGCCCGAGGTCGGCCTCCGGGACGGCCGCGCCCTGCACCCGACGTCGGGCCCGGCTCGCCAGCTGCCGGGTGGCGGCAAGCTCCCGGTCGACGATCGGGGCGATCGCCTCGAACGGCACCGCGAACATGTCGTGCAGCACGAACGCCACCCGCTCGGCGGGCGGCAGGGTGTCCAGCACCACCAGCATCGCCGGCCCGACCGAGTCGGCCAGCAGCGCCTGCTGCTCCGGGTCCGGCACGCCCAGCTCGCCGACCACCGGGTCCGGCACGTGGCACTCCAGCGCGTCCTCCCGCCGGGACCTGCGGGTGCGCAGCTGGTCCAGGCAGACCCGGCCGACCACGGTGGTCAGCCAGGCCGGCAGGTTCCGCACCTCCGTGACGTCGGACCGCCCCAGGCGGAACCAGGCCTCCTGCACGGCGTCCTCGGCCTCGCTCGCCGAGCCCAGCATCCGGTAGGCCACCGCCCTGAGTTGGGCGCGCTCCGCCTCGAACCGCTCGGCCAGCCGGTCCAGGTCGCTCATCGGTCACATCCGCTCGTCGGGATCCGTCGGTACTGTGCGACCACTCGGCCGACGATATGACAATGAAAGCCGCAGGAGGGTGGTTTTCGCCGGTCCCGACCACCCGCCCGACCGGGCCCCGGCGACCGCATAGGATCTTGCCCCATGGCACGGATCGTCATCATCGGCGCTGGAATGAGCGGTTTGGCCGCCGCCGCACGGCTGGCCACCCTGGGGCACCGGGTGACGGTCTGTGAGGCCGGGCCGACGTACGGCGGGGAGGTCGGCCGGTACGAGCGCGACGGGTTCGCCTTCGACACCGGGCCGACCCTGCTGGCGCTGCCCGCCGTCTACCGCGACCTCGCGCTGAAGACCGGCAAGGAGCCGCTGGAGCAGCTGGTCGCGCTCGCCCCGGTCGAGCCGGAGAGCCGCCACCTGTTCCCGGACGGCACCGACCTGCTGCTGCCGAACGCCTCCCGGGGTGGCGTCGCGCAGAGCCTGGACACCGCCTTCGGCCCCGGCACCGGCGAGCGCTGGAGCGAGGTGATGAACCGGGCCCGGACGGTCTGGGAGGCCACCCGCCGTCCGCTGCTGGAGGAACCGCTCCCCGCCGACCCGGCCCCGCTGCACACCGATCCCTACCCCACCGCCCCCCGCCGCGGCCTGGCCCGGCTGCGCCGGCCGGCCCCGCACACGCTGGCCGCGGTGGCGGCCGGCGAGCTCGGCGGCGCCGGCCCGACGGCGCTGCTGTACGAGTACGCGCTGCGCTACGGGCTCGACCCGCGCACCGCGCCGGCCGGGGCGACCGTGCTGGCGTACATGGAGCAGTCCTTCGGCGTCTGGTACGTCGGCGGCGGGATGCGCGCGCTGGCCGACGCGGTGTACCGCCGGTGCGAGCTGCGCGGGGTGGAGTTCCACTTCGGCACCGCCGTCACCGAACTGCTCACCGCCGACGACCGGGTCACCGGCGTGGCCGCCGGTGACCACCGCTTCGAGGCCGACGCCGTGCTGTCCGCCCGCCCCGAGGACACCGCGGGCGGCCGCCCGGGACCGGCCCGGCTGACCGTGCTGCTCGCGCTGCGCGGCGAGCGTCCACCGGGCACCGCCGTCCGCACCGTGGTGCACGCCCGGGACACCGCCGCCGAGCTCGGCACGCTCTTCGATGCCGCCGAGTACCCCCGCCAGCCGACCGTCCAGGTGCACCGGCCGGACGACCCGGCGCTCGCGCCCGAGGGCCACGAGGCGGTCACCCTGACCGTCACCGTCCCGCCGGGCCCGGCCCCCGCGGACTACCCCGGCCACCTGCTCGACCACCTCGCCGCGGCCGGCCTCGACCTGCGCGACCGGGTCGTCCGGAGCGAATCGCTCGCCCCCGGGCGCCCCCAGCCGCTGCCCTCGCTGGCCGGTATGGGCGGCAGCTTCCTCAGCCCGCCGAACGCGGCCGGGCCCGCCGGGCTGTACCGGATCGGCGCGGCCGCCCACCCCGGCGGCGGGCTGGCCCGCGCCGGGATGTCGGCCTCGATCGTGGCGGGCCTGATCGGCCCGGCCTGACCGGCCGCTACTCCACCAGGTTCGCCGCCCGCACCGCGTACACCGCACCCTCGGACCCGGGCTCGCCCATCGCCCGGGCCAGCTTGCGGTAGCGGGCACCCTCGTCGTCCCGGCCCTGGCGCTCCAGCGTCCGGCCCAGCACCTCGTACGCCCAGCCGTTGCCCGGGTCCAGCTCGATCAGCCGCCGGAAGGTCAGCTCCGCCGGGGCGAGCCGGGCGCTGTGGAAGTAGGACCGCCCGAGCAGCTCGACCACGGCCCGGTTGGCCGGGTCGGCCTCGACGATCGGGGCGAGGATCTCGGCCGCGCCGCTGTAGTCCTTCGAGTCGAAGAACAGGGTGGCCCGCTGGAACTCCTGGTAGCTCATGGGGTGGGTCTCCTTCCGATTCCGGCCAGGTCAACCGAGGCGGCCGTCCGGGTGTTCCCGGCATGCGCCGGGCCGGGCCGGGGCCGAGGATGAACCGTGTCCGCAGCCCACACCCCAGGAGGCCCTCATGACCGGCCAGGAGAACGCCGACATCCTCGGCTCGATCGGCGAGCTGGTGGACGCCGAGAAGCTGCTGCGCGCCCGGATCGCGGACGGCACCGCCGACGAGGCCGCCGCCCGGGCCGAGCTGGCCGCGCTGGAGGTCAAGCTGGACCAGTGCTGGGACCTGCTGCGCCAGCGCCGGGCCAGGACCGAGTTCGGCGAGGACCCGGGTACCGCACGGGTCCGCCCGGCCGCCGAGGTCGAGGGCTACGAGTCCTGACCGGTGGTCAGATCTGCTGCTGGTAGTTCCAGTTCTGCTGCTCGGGCTGCTCCGGGTGGTACTGCTGCGGCACGGCCGGCTGCTGCCACTCCTGGTGCTGGTACCCCTGGTCGTAGTACTGCGCCTGCTGCTGAGGCTGCGCGTACTGGTCCTGGTACTGGTACTGCTCGTAGCCGTACTGCGGCTGCTGGTAGCCCTGGTCGTAGGAGGGCTGCTGGTAGTACCCGGCGGCGTAGACGCTCTCCTCCGCGACCGGCTCGGCGGCCAGCTCCTGCATCTGCTCGAACTCGTACGCCACCGGCGCCTGCTCGGGCTCGACCGGGCCGACCTCTCCGACCTGCGGGACCACCTCGGCGGCCTCGGCCGGCTCGCCACCGGTGGCGGCGCTGAGCAGCGGTACCTTCGCCAGCGGTCCGGGCAGCGCGCCGTCGGCCCGGCGCAGCGACCAGCCCGCGACGTAGCCGCGCTTGACCGAGAGGGTGACCAGCACCTGGCCGGCCGCGAACAGGGCGGCTCCGGCGCCGATCACCAGCACCGAGGAGAGCGCCATCCCGGCCACCACGGCGAGGAAACCGCCGAGGGCCAGCGCGCGCCAGTGCAGCGGGGCGCGGTTCTGCAGCAGCAGCTCGGCGACCAGCCAGAGCGCCACCACCGCGAGCGCGGCGTACAGCAACAGGAACCCGATGCCCATACCCGCGACCTCCAACGTCACCGACCCCCGCGCGTTGCGGCGACTGTACAGGCTCGGCGGGCCCGCGGCCCACCTCCCCGGGGCAACCGTGCTCAGCGCTGGTGCAGCCCGAGGTTCTGGTAGATCTCCAGGGTCGCCGTGGAGTGGTTGAGGGTGATGAAGTGCAACCCCGGCGCGCCCTCGGCGAGCAGCCGCTCGGCCATCGCGGTGGCGTGCTCGATGCCGATCGCGCGGACCGCTTCCGGGTCCTCGGCGACCGCCTCGAACCGGCTCTGCAGCTCGGGCGGGAAGGCCGAACCGGAGAGCTGCGGGAAGCGGGTGAGCTGCCGGATGTTGGTGACCGGCATGATCTCCGGGATGATCGGCGTCGAGCAGCCGGCCGCCTCGACCCGGTCGCGCAGCCGCAGGTAGTCCTCGACCTCGAAGAACATCTGGGTGATCGCGTAGTCGGCACCGGCCCGGCACTTGGCCACGAAGTGCCGGATGTCGTCGTCCCAGCTCTCCGAGCGCGGGTGCATCGACGGGAAGGCCGCCACCCCGACGCAGAAGTCGCCGATGCTCCTGATCAGCTCGACCAGCTGGTACGCGTACTCGACCCCCTGCGGGTGCCGGACCCACTCCCCCTCGGGGTCGCCGGGCGGGTCGCCCCGGACCGCCAGCACGTTCCGGACACCCTCGTCCGCGTACTGGCCGATGATGTTGCGCAGCTCGGCGATCGAGTGGTCCACCGCGGTCAGGTGCGCGACCGGGGTCAGCGTGGTCTCGGTGGCGATCCGGCCGACCAGGTTGACGGTCCGTCCGCGCGAGGAGCCGCCCGCGCCGTACGTCATGCAGACGAAGTTGGGGTCCAGCGACTCGACCCGGCGGATGGCGTCCCAGAGCTTGGACTCACCGGCCTCGGTCCGCGGCGGCATGAACTCGAAGGAGAAGGACCGGTCGCCTGCCGCCAGCAGGTCGCGGACGGTCTCCGCCCGGTCTGTTCTGGTGGAGGGGATACCGAGTGCCATGCTGGCAGATTAGCCCGGCACGCGAAGGGCCTGACAATCGAAGTCCACGGGTTGAGACACCCACTCCCCGTTCGGTGGACGGGCACGCTCCGGGCGTTGACCCGGCCCGGTTAGGCTGATCGTCACCCCCTCCTCGACTCCGGAGTCCATCGTGCCCTCGCCCACCGCCCGGCCGGTCAGCCCCATCGACGTGGAGGCCGTCCGCGAGCGCGTCAACGCGGCGCTGGCGGTCTTCATGGCGGAGCAGACCGAGTTGCTCGCCACGGTCTCCGCCCAGCTGACGCCCGCCGCCGACGCACTGCGCGAGTTCCTGCTGGACGGCGGCAAGCGGCTGCGGCCCGCCTTCTGCTACTGGGGCTGGCGCGGAGCGGGCGGCGCCGCCGACTCCACCGGCATCCCCCGGGCGGCCGCCGCCCTGGAACTGCTCCAGGCCAGCGCCCTGGTGCACGACGACCTGATGGACCGCAGCGACACCCGGCGCGGCCTGCCCTCGATCCACCGCAGGTTCGAGGCGCTGCACCGCGAGCGCGGCTGGCGCGGCGACCGGGAGCAGTACGGGGCCTCGGCGGCGGTGCTGCTCGGCGACCTGCTGCTGATCTGGTGCGACGAGCTCTTCCTGCGCTCCGGCCTGCCCGCCGAGCGGGTGCTCGCCGCCAAGCCGGCCTTCGACCTGATGCGCACCGAGGTGATGGTCGGTCAGTACCTGGACGTGCTGGAGCCGGTCGCCGGGGACTCCGCCGACGAGGGTGCGCTGGAGCGGGCGCAGACCGTCCTGCACTACAAGTCGGCGAAGTACACCATCGAGCGCCCGCTCCAGGTCGGCGCCCTGCTGGCCGGGGCGAGCCCCGAACTGGTCGCCGCCTACTCGGCGTTCGGCCTCCCGCTGGGCGAGGCGTTCCAGCTCCGGGACGACCTGCTCGGCGTCTTCGGCGACCCCGCCGTCACCGGCAAGCCGGCCGGTGACGACCTCCGCGAGGGCAAGCGCACCCTGCTGATCGCCCACGCCATGCGGGGCCTCTCCAAGGCGGACGCCGTCCAGCTGGACGAGCGGCTCGGCGCGGCCGACCTGACGGCCGACGAGGTGCCGGTGCTCCGCCGGCTGGTGGAGCGCAGCGGTGCCGCCGAAACCGTCGAACGCCGGATCGACGAACTCATGGCCCAGTCCCTCGACGCCCTCGACGCGGCCCCACTGGCCGCCGGCCCGACCCGGGCCACCCTGCTGGCGCTGGCCGAAGCGGCCACCGTCCGCAAGTACTAGGGCACGAGGTGCACCACCAGGGGCTCGGGGAACTGCGACGCCGGCCCCGAAAATGGAGATCCGTACGTAAGTGTCAGGCACTTTCGCAGTGACCCCGGCGCCAGATCTCCTCGCAGTTCCCCGAGCACCTGGACAGTGCCACCTGGCCTCAGTGGGAACGGATCCGGCGGGACAGTTCGGCGGCGGCTGCGCCCGGGTCGGCGGCGGCGGTGATGGCGCGGACCACGACCACCCGGGTGGCGCCGGCCGCGAGGACCTGGTCGAGGTTGCCCAGGTCGATGCCGCCGATCGCGAACCACGGACGGTCCGTCACGGCCTTGGCCGCGTACGAGACCAGGTCGAGGCCGGGGGCGTGGCGGCCGGGCTTGGTGGGGGTGGGCCAGACGGGGCCGGTGCAGAAGTAGTCGACGCCCGGCTCGGTGAGGGCCGCGTCGACCTCGGACCCGGCGTGGCAGGACCGGCCGAAGATCACCTCGTCGCCGAGGATCGCCCGGGCGGCGGGCACCGGCAGGTCGTCCTGGCCGAGGTGCAGGACGTCGGGGCGGGCGGCGTGCGCGACGTCCGCCCGGTCGTTGACCGAGAAGAGCTTGCCGTGCCGGCGGGCGGCGTCGGCGAAGACCTCCAGGTACTCCAGCTCCTGCTTCGCCTCCAGGCCCTTGTCCCGGAGCTGGACGATGTCCACCCCGTTGGCCAGCACGGCGTCCAGGAACTCCGGCAGGTCGCCCTGCTCGCGGCGGGCGTCGGTGCACAGGTACAGCCGGGCATCGGCCAGCCGCGTGCGGGCGTCCGTCATCAGATCAGCTCCGCCTGGGCGCGGCGCTTGACCTCGGTGCCGCGGTTCTCCACCAGGGCCTCGATCGGGCTGCCGGGCAGCGAGGGCTGCTCGGTGAACAGCCAGTCGATGATCTCGGCGTCGGTGAACTTGGCGTCCCGCAGCAGCGTCAGCGTGCCGGAGAGGTGCTTGACCAGGCCCGGGCCGTCGATGAAGGCGGCGGGCACCTGGAGGGACTTGTTCGGACCGCGGCGGACCGCGATCAGCTTTCCGGACTTCACCATGTCCCGGACCTCGGTGACGGGGACACCCCACTGCTCACTGATGTCGGGCAGGTACATCCACGCGGGGACCAGGGCTTCGATCTTCTCTGACGTCATCTCGCTCACGGCACCAGAATCTCACAGCGGATTCGGGCCGACCGCCGCCTTCAACTGCACCGACGGGTCGGCGGCCGCCACCGGGTCCAGTAGGACCCCGCGTTCGATCAGCTTCCGCGCCTGGTTGACGTCGCGCGGCCGGTCCACCGAGAGCAGCCCGGTCAGCCGCCCGTCCCGGAGCCAGAGCACCGTCCAGGCCGGGTCCTCGGCCGAGCCGCGCCAGAGCATCCGGTCGCCGGGCGCGTGCCGCCCGGCGTACTGCACCATCCGTCCGAACTGCTCCGACCAGAAGTACGGCACCGGGTCGTACGGCGTGCCCGCCCCGAGCACCGAGGCGGCCACCGCCCGGCCGGACTGCAGCGCGTGGTCCCAGTGCTGGACGTTCACCCGGGTGCCCAGCCGGGCGGACGGGTACGCGACGCAGTCGCCGGCCGCCCAGACCCCGGGCAGCGACGTGCGCAGCCGATCGTCCGTCAGGATCGCCCCGGCCCGGTCCAGCTCCACCGGCGAACCGGCCAGCCAGCCGGTGGCGGGGCGGGCGCCGATACCGACCACCACCTCGTCGGCGGCCAGCTCGGTGCCGTCGGCCAGCAGCACCGCGCCCGGCTCGACCGCCGCCACCCCGACCCCGCAGCGCAGTTCGACCCCGGCGTCCGCGTACCACTGCGTCATCAGGCCGCCGAGCTCGGCGGGCAGCGCCCCGGCCAGCGGCGTCGCGGCGGCCTCGACCACCGTCACCTCGCAGCCGAGCTGCCGGGCCACCGTGGCGGTCTCGGCGCCGATCCAGCCCGCGCCGACCAGCACCAGGTGCCGCCCCGGCCGCAGGCCCGCCCGCAGCGTCAGTGCGTCGTCCAGGGTGCGCAGGGTCCGGGCGCCGGGGAGGGTGACCGGCTTGGCACCGGTCGCGATCACCAGGGCGTCGTACCGCAGCGAGCCCCGGTCGGTGTGCAGCAGGCCGGGCTCCAGGCCGGTCGCGCGGTGGCCCGGCAGCAGGTCGACACCGGTCCAGTCGACGTCCAGCACGGTGCTGTCGCGCTGCCCGAGCAGCACGTCCTTGGAGAGCGGCGGCCGGTCGTACGGCAGCTCCCGTTCCGCGCCGAGCAGGGTGACGGGCCCGGCCCAGCCCCCCTGCCGCAGGGCCAGCGCGCTCTGCGCTCCCGCCATGCCGCTGCCGACCACGACCACCTGTCCACCCGTCAGCTCTGCCACGTCGGTCACCCTACCCACCACAGTCGTCCGCCCGTCGAACAGTGGCCGCCGGGCTGCCCGGGGCCGGGGATATGGTGGGTGGCGTTACACGGGAGCCCGGTGCACCGGGCTGAGAGGCGGGCTGCTGCGGCCTGCGACCGTCCGAACCTGATCCGGGTCATTCCGGCGAAGGGAGAGCGAAGTACTGTGACACGCACCGAGAGCGACGTGCTGGTCATCGGCGGCGGCATCATCGGCCTGGCGGTCGCCTGGCGGACCGCGCAGCGCGGACTCCGGGTCACCGTGGTCGACCCGGAGCACGGGCGGGGCGCGGCCCAGGTCGCGGCCGGCATGCTGGCCCCGGTCACCGAGCTGCAGTACGGCGAGGAGCCGCTGCTCCGGCTGGGGATGGCCTCCAACGACCGCTACCGCGACTTCGTCGCCGAGCTGGCCGACCTGACCGAGCTGGACACCGGCTACCGCGAGACCGGCACGCTGGCCGTCGCGCTGGACTCCGACGACCGGGCCGAGCTGCGCGAGCTGCACGCGTTCCAGCAGCGGCTGGGCCTGGAGTCGCACTGGCTGACCGGCCGGGAGTGCCGGCGGCTCGAACCGATGCTGGCCCCGGGTGTCCGGGGCGGCCTGCACGTGACCGGCGACCACCAGGTGGACGGCCGACGGCTGGCCGCCGCCCTGGTGCTGGCCTGCGAACGCTCCGGCGTCACGCTGCAGCGGGCCTCGGTCACCGGGCTACTGGTCAAGGAGGACCGGGCCACCGGCGTCCGGCTGAGCACCGGCGGCGAGCTGACGGCCGCTCAGCTGGTGCTGGCGGCGGGCCCGCAGAGCCACCTGCTGCCCGGACTGCCCGCCGGGGTGCTGCCGCCGGTGCGTCCGGTGAAGGGGCAGGTGCTGCGGCTGCGGATCCCGGAGCGGTACGCGCCGTTCCTGTCCCGCAACGTCCGGGCCGTGGTGCGCGGGCAGCACATCTACCTGGTGCCGCGGGCCGACGGCGAGCTGGTGATCGGCGCGACCAGCGAGGAGCAGGGGTACGACACCACCGTCACGGCGGGCGGTGTCTACGAGCTGCTCCGGGACGCGCACGAGCTGGTCCCCGGGCTGACCGAGCTGCCGCTGGTGGAGACCGGCGCGGGCCTGCGGCCCGGGTCGCCGGACAACGCCCCGCTGCTCGGCCCGACCGCGCTGCCCGGCCTGGTCGCCGCCACCGGCCACTACCGCAACGGCGTGCTGCTCACCCCGGTGACCGCCGACCTGATCGCCGAACACCTGGCCACCGGTGCCGTCCCGGCGCTGGCCGCCCCCTTCTCCCCCAGCCGCTTCACCCCGAAGGCCGCCGCATGAACGACTTGACCGAGCTGACCCTGACCGTCAACGGCACCCCCCGCCAGGTGCCGCCGAGCACCACCCTGGCCGAGCTGGTCGCCACCCTGAGCACCGCCCCGACCGGCGTGGCCGCCGCGCTGAACGAGGCCGTGGTGCCGCGCTCCGTCTGGGCGACCACCGCACTCGACGCCGGCGACCGGGTCGAGATCCTCACCGCAGTCCAGGGAGGCTGACCGCCATGGCCGACGACACCCTCACCATCGCCGGGGTCACCTTCAACTCCCGTCTGATCATGGGCACCGGCGGTGCCCCCAGCCTGGAGGTGCTGGAGCAGGCGCTCCGGGTCTCCGGCACCGAGCTGACCACCGTCGCGATGCGCCGGGTCGACCCGGGCACCCAGGGCTCGGTGCTGGACGTGCTGACCCGCAACAACATCCGGGTGCTGCCCAACACGGCCGGCTGCTACACCGCAGGGGAGGCCGTGCTGACCGCCCGGCTGGCCCGCGAGGCGCTCGGCACCGACTGGGTGAAGCTGGAGGTGATCGCCGACGAGCGGACCCTGCTGCCCGACCCGATCGAGCTGCTGGACGCCGCCGAGACGCTGGTCGACGACGGCTTCACGGTGCTCCCGTACACCAACGACGACCCGGTGCTGGCCCGCAAGCTGGAGGACGTCGGCTGCGCCGCGATCATGCCGCTCGGCTCGCCGATCGGCTCCGGCCTGGGCATCCGCAACCCGCACAACTTCCAGCTGATCGTGGCGGCCGCGGGCGTCCCGGTGATCCTGGACGCGGGCGCGGGCACCGCCTCGGACGTGGCGCTGGCGATGGAGCTGGGCTGCTCGGCGGTGATGCTGGCGTCCGCCGTCACCCGGGCCCAGGAGCCGGTGCTGATGGCCGACGCGATGCGCCGCGCCACCGAGGCGGGCCGGCTCGCCTTCCGGGCCGGCCGCATCCCGCGCCGCTTCCACGCCGAGGCCTCCTCCGCGATGGCGGGCCGCGCCGACCTCGACACCCGCGAACGGCCCGCGTTCTGACGGCGGGGCACCTAGTGCCGTGCCCGGCAAGGGTTACCCCGTCGCGTGGTTCGGTGCGTGCTCTCGGCGTGCCGGGCGGAGGCCACGCGTAGCGGACCTACTCCGGCCTTCGCCCGGTGCGGCGAAAGTGCGTGCCGGGCGGCGTGACGGGGTGAACCTTGCCGGGCGCGGCACTAGCATCGGCCGGGTGGTCCTCCCCGAGTCCGGAACCGAGCCCGACGGGGCGCAGGTGGTCCGGCTGCTCAGTTACAACGTCCGTTCGTTGCGGGACGACCGCGAGGCGCTGGTCCGGGTGATCCGGGCCTGCCGCCCCGACCTGGTCTGCATCCAGGAGTCGCCCCGGTACTGGCGGCCCGAGGGGCAGGCCGCCTGGCTGGCCCGGCGGACCGGCACGGTGGTGCTCTCCGGCGGCGGCCGGGCCGCCGCCGGGCCGCTGCTGCTCGGGCGGCTGGCGGTGGAGGTGCTGGCGGTCCGGGACCGGCTGCTGCCGAAGACCCGGGGCCTGCACGCCCGCGGCTTCGCCACCGCGAAGGTCCGGATCGGCCGCTCGGTGCCGTTCGTGCTGACCAGCTGTCACCTCAGCCTGGACCAGGACGAGCGGCTGAAGCAGTTCGCCCTGCTGCCCGGCCAGGCCGGGCCGGACGAACCCGCCGTGATCGCGGGCGACTTCAACGAGCACCCGGACGGCCCCGGCTGGCAGCGGCTCGCGGCGACCTACCGGGACGGCCATGTGGTGGCGCCCTGGGGCGGCACCAACACCTCGGTGCCGGCCGACCCGTACCAGCGGATCGACGCCGTCTTCGCCTCCCCCGACGTCACCGTGCTGGCCTGCGGCGTCCCGCACGAACTGCCGGGCGTCGCGCCGGCCGACCTGCTGACCGCCACCGACCACCTGCCGCTGCTCGCGGTGCTCAGGCTGCCACCCGGCTAGACGGGTCATTCCGCCCGCCGCCGCCCGTGCGCCTGCCGGGCCCACCGGGCGGGCGGTCCGCACAGTGGGCGGATGAGTGAAGCAGCGGAGCAGGAGGACCACCACGCCGACTGGTTCGAGCTCTTCTTCGACCTGGTCTTCGTGGTGACGGTCAGTGTGCTGGCGCACGGGCTGCACGGCGATCCCGGGGCGAAGGAGTTCGGGACCTTCCTGGTGCTGTTCTTCCCGGCCTGGTGGGCCTGGGTCAACCTGATGGTGACCGTGAACGTGTTCGGCTCCGGCAGCGGCCGGGTCAGGACCGTGCTGCTCGCCGCGATGCCCGGCCTCGGCCTGATGGCGGCCGCCGCCCCCGAGGGCCTGGGCGACCGGGCCTGGGCGTACGCGCTGGGTGCGGCCTGGATCCGGCTGCTGTTCTTCGTGCTCTGGCTCGGCCGGGCCCGGCAGCCGGGCAGCCCGCTGCCGCTCTGGCGGCCGATGCTCTACTGCCTGGTGCCCGCGCTGATCTGGGCGGTCTCGGCGGCGGTGCCCGGCCCCTGGCGGTTCGTGCTCTGGGGCGTGTCGATGGCGCTGGAGGTGGTGCTGCTGGTGGTGCAGACCGGGATGACCGAGGGCTTCTACGACGAGCTGACGGTCGAGCACCTGGTCGAGCGGATCGGCCTGTTCATGGTCATCGTGCTCGGCGAGAGCGTCCTGACCACGGTGTCCGCGCTCGCCGAGCACTTCACCGGACTGTCCGCGCTGGCCGCCCTGTTCGGCTTCCTGGTGGCCGCCGAGCTGGCCCTGATCCTCTTCACCTGGGGCACCGGCACCGCCGCCCGGGGCCTGCTCCGGGCCCAGAGCGGCCACGCCGTCCGGGCGATCCGGGACACCGTGATGTACCTGCCGTTCGTACTGGTCTCCGGCATCGCGGTGATCGCCGCCGCACTCGGCACCGCCGTCGCCGAACCGGACCACCACCTGCCGCCCGGTGCCCGCTGGGCGCTCTGCGGCGGGGTGCTGGCCTTCTACACCGCCAACGCCGCCATCTCGCTGCGCTTCGGCGACGGCCTGGGCACCGTACTGCGCTGGTACGGTCCCTGCCTGGTGCTGACGGTCGGCCTGCTGCTGCCCGCCGCCCTGGCCCTGCCGGCCTGGGGCGCGGTGGGCTGTGCGGCGGGCCTGGTCCTGCTGCTGGCCAAGCTCTCCAAGCTCAGCCGGAACCGGGCGTACGGCGAGGCGACGGCCTGACCGTCCGTCAGACCACCGCGCCGCCGGTCGGGTCCTCCGGCTCGTCCTCGTCACGGTCCTTCATCCGGGCCACCAGGGTGACGAAGCCGCCGAGGAAGGCGCTGACGCCGACCCAGGCCGGCCAGCCGGAGACCTCGCGCCAGACCAGCACGTCGAACAGCAGCAGCGCCGGGCCACCGAGCACCGCGAGCCAGGCGAACCTGGCGGTGGTGTCCATCGGCGGCAGCGGCGGCGGCTCCGGCGGGACGTAGTGGCCCTCGTCCGGGTCCTCGGCGGCCACGTAGCTCCGTGGGTCGCCGGTGGCCGGGCGGGGGCGGGGCTGCGGGGCGAGGTCGTCCAGCTCGGGAGGGCGCTTGACCTCCTTGGCCCGGAGGTTCTCGATCTCCGGCCACTCCGGGTTGTTCAGGTCGACCGGGTCGTCGAACTGCGCCACCAGCGCGGCGAAGATCGCGTCCTGCTCGGCCTGGCTCCCCCCGACCGGGCGGCGTGCGGGCGGGTCGGACTCCCCGGTCGGCTCGGGCTTCGCCCGGCCGTCCAGGGGCAGTTCCTCGTCGTCGCCCGCGGTGTTGTTCATCTGCACTGCCGGCCCTTCAGCCCAGGTGGTCCTCGGCGCTCGCGTCCACGGCACTCGCCTCCGCGTGGGCGGCCGGGGTCAGCCGCCGGACGAAGTCGAGGCTTGCCTCGACGATCAGTCCGGCGTCGTGGTCCAGCGTGGCCACGTGGTAGCTGCGCTCGCAGAGCAGCTCGGTCACATCGGTCGAGGATATCCGGGCCAGCACCAACTCGGAGTTGGCCGGGGAGACCACATGGTCCTGCGGGCTGTGCAGCAGCAGGACCGGACGGCGTACGTCGGGCAGCTCGGCCTGCACGGTCTTCCACAGTCGGGCCAGTGACCAGGCGGCATGCAGCGGCGTCCGGTCGTAGCCGAGCTCGTGCGTGCCGGGCTTGGCGATGTCGTTCGCCACCCCGGGCAGGCTCGGGACCAGGTGCCGGATCACCGGCAACAGCACACTTGCGGGGTTGTCGGAACGCACGGACGGGTTGACGAGCACCAGTCCGGCCACCGCCACGCCCTTGCGGGCGGTCAGCCGCAGGGCGAGCGCACCGCCCATCGAGAGGGCGCAGACGAAGACCTGGTCGCAGTCGGCGGACAGCTCCTCGAAGGCCCGCTCGGCCTCGGCGTACCAGTCCTCCCAGCGGGTCAGCTGCATGTCCTGCCAGCGGGTGCCGTGGCCGGGGAGCAGCGGCACCGAGACCGAGTACCCGGCGGCGGCGAACTCCTCGGCCCAGGGCCGGAGCGACTGCGGCGAGCCGGTGAAGCCGTGCACGAACAGCACGCCGACCCGGCCCCCCAGGTGACGGAACGGTTCGGCTCCGGGCAGCAACGGCATCAGCGGGCTCCTTCGCGGTACGGAGCCGTCCGGGCCCTGACGGGGCATCGGCAGCGGGCTCTGGCAGCGACTTCTGGCACTGGCAGCCGAATCGTCCCATGGTCGGCGTCGACTCGTACAGCCCCGCCGGTGCTGCGGGGCCTGCCGGAAGCATTAGGATCGACCGGTCCGCACAACAGGAGGCCCCGGTTGTTCTACCGACTGATGAAGATGATCGTCGCACCGCTGCTGCGGATCTTCTTCCGGCCTTGGATCGAGGGTGCCGACAACATCCCCGACGACGGCCCCGCGATCATCGCGAGCAACCACCTGTCGTTCTCGGACTCGTTCTTCCTGCCTGCCCTGATGAAGCGTCGGGTGACCTTCATCGCCAAGGCGGAGTACTTCAACACCCCCGGTCTCAAGGGCAAGCTGACCGCCGCCTTCTTCAAGGGCGTCGGCCAGCTCCCGGTGGACCGCTCGGGTGTCCGGGGCGCCGGTGAGGCGGCGATCCGCAGCGCCGTCGCGGTGATCGAGCGGGGCGAGCTGTTCGGGGTCTACCCCGAGGGCACCCGCTCCCCCGACGGCAAGCTCTACCGGGGCAAGGTCGGCGGCCTGGCCCGGGTCGCGCTGGCCACCGGCGCGCCGGTGATCCCGGTCGCGATGATCGACACCGAGAAGGTCCAGCCGCCCGGCCAGGTGGTGCCGAACTTCGGCGTCCGCCCCGGCATCCGGATCGGCCGGCCGCTCGACTTCTCCCGCTACCACGGCATGGAGAACGACCGCTTCATCCTCCGTTCGGTGACGGACGAGGTGATGTACGAGATCATGCGGCTGTCCGGCCAGGAGTACGTCGACATCTACGCGACCGCCGCCAAGCGCCAGATGGCCGAGGACAAGAAGCGCACCGACGCCGAGCGCAAGGCCGAGCAGAAGGCGGTCAAGGCCCAGCAGGAGGCCGAGAAGAAGGCCGCCGAGGCCGAGGCCGCCGAGCAGGCCGAGCAGGACCAGAAGGACACCACGGCCGAGTAGTCGGCCGACCGAGGGGGGACGATGGCCGATCACCGGCCCGGGTACGGCGGCTCGGTGGCCGCCGGGGGCATGTCGGTCGAGATGCCGCTCTGGCGGGCCATCACCTTCTTCCGGATCATGGCGCTGACGTACGCGGTGCTCCGCTACTTCGGCTCCTACCGGGACTTCCTGCACCCGGTCTCCGGCTGGATCTTCCTCGGCGCGCTGACCCTGTGGACGCTGGCCAGCACCCGGTCCTTCGCCGGACCGCAGCGCTGCACCTGGTACGTGCTGGCCACCGACCTGGCCTTCGCGGTCACCGGCATCGTGATGAGCGGGGTGATCGACTCCCCCGCCCGGATCCTGGCCGGCGCCCCCACCCTGCCGACCATCTGGGCGGCGGGCACCGTGCTCGGCTTCGCGGGCAAGGGCGGCTGGCGCTGGGCGGCCTTCGCCGGGGCGGTGGTCGGGGTGGCCAACATCGCCGGGCACGGCGGGATCACCCCGGACAACCTGCACAACATCGTGCTGCTGATGGCCGCGGGCTGCGCCATCGGCTACGTGATCGAACTGGCCCGGGCCAGCGAGGCCGCGCTCACCCAGGCGCTCCAGGTCGAGGCCGCCTCCCGGGAGCGCGAGCGGCTCTCCCGGGACATCCACGACGGGGTGCTCCAGGTGCTCGCCCTGGTCCAGCGCCGCGAGGGCGACCTCGGCGAGCTGGGCCGGCTGGCGGGCGAACAGGAACGCGCCCTGCGCACCCTGATGACGGGCGGTCAGCCGGTGGCCGCCGACGGCGGCGAGCAGGACCTGCTGCCGCTGCTCGGCCGGTACGCCGACGACCGGATCACGCTGTCCGCCCCGGCCTCCCCGGTCCGGCTGCCCGCCCGGGTCGCCGCCGAGCTGTCCGCCGCCGTCGGCGCCGCCGTGGACAACGTCCGCCGGCACGCGGGCGGGTCCGCCCGGGCCTGGATCCTGGTCGAGGACGAGCCGGGGACGGTCACCGTGAGCATCCGCGACGACGGCCCGGGCTACCCGGCCGGCCGGCTGGCCGAGGCGGAGCGGGCCGGCCGGCTCGGCGTCTCGCAGTCCATCCGGGGCCGGCTGCTCGACCTCGGCGGCAGCGCCGAGCTGCACTCCGCCCCGGGCGAGGGCGTCGAGATCGAACTGCGGGTGCCCCGCGCCCGCCGGGCCGGGTCGGCCGGATAGGCTCGGCGCCCGCCGCTTCGCTGCAGAGACCGGGAGGGCCGATGGACGGTCAGGTACGGATCATGGTGGTCGACGACCACCCGATGTGGCGCGAGGCGGTCTCCCGGGACCTGGCCGAGGCCGGCTTCGACGTGGTGGCCACCGCAGGCGACGGCGAGGAGGCGGTCCGCCGGGCCCGCGCCAGCAGCCCCCAGGTGATCGTGCTCGACCTCAACCTGCCCACCCTGCCCGGCGTCGAGGTCTGCCGACAGGCGGTCGCCCAGGACCCGGCGGTCCGGGTACTGGTGCTCTCCGCCAGCGGCGAGCACGCCGACGTGCTGGAGGCGGTGAAGTCCGGCGCCACCGGCTACCTGCTCAAGTCCGCCCACCGGGACGAGCTGATCGACGCCGTCCGCCGGACCGCCCTCGGCGAACCGGTCTTCACCCCGGGCCTGGCCGGCCTGGTGCTCGGCGAGTTCCGCCGGCTGGCCACCGGCCCGTCCGCCCCCTCGGCCCCGCAGCTCACCGCCCGGGAGACCGAGGTGCTCCGGCTGGTCGCCAAGGGCCTGTCGTACCGTCAGATCGCCGACCGCCTGGTGCTCTCCCACCGCACGGTGCAGAACCACGTGCAGAACACCCTCGGCAAGCTCCAGCTGCACAACCGGGTCGAACTGGTCCGCTACGCGATCGAACAGGGCCTGGACGACACGCTCTGACCCCCGCCCAGGTCACCAGGTGCCGGTGATCGGGAGGTCGCCCGGGCTGCCGTAGACGAAGCTGGTCGCGGCGTTCAGGTTGTCGTTGGACAGGTAGAACTTCGACGTCGCCGGGTCGTAAGCACCCACGGTGGAGGTGCCGTTGGCGTCCCAGTCGCCGGTGATCGGCAGCCAGCCCGGGTTGCCGAACTTCGAGACCTTGTAGGTGCCACCGGAGAGGTCGCCCTGGTAGAAGGTCTGGTTGTCCGGGTGGTAGACGCCGACCTCGTCCTTGTTGTCACCGTTCCAGTCGCCGGTGACCGGGAGATCGCCCGGGCTGCCGTAGACGAAGCTGGCGGCGAGCGTGCTGTTGTCGTTGGTCAGGTAGAACTTGGACGTCGACGGGTCGTACGCCCCGATGCTGTCCTTGCCGTCACCGTTCCAGTCGCCGCTGATCGGCACCCAGTTGGGGTTTCCGAACTTCGCCGACGCTGCCGCCGACGCATTGTCGTTGGACAGGTAGAACGTCCCCGTCGAGGCGTCGTACGCCCCGACGCTCGCCGAGCCGACACCGTCCCAGTTGCCCGTCAACGGCTTCCAGCCAGGGTTCCCGAACACCGCCGAACCGACCGTCCCACCGGCGTTGTTGCCCTCGTAGAACGCCTGCGTCTGCGGGTGGTACACACCGACGCGGGTCACCGCGGTGGGGTACGGGTCGGCATGGTCGGTCGCCAGGCCGGTGCCCGGGGAGCAGCTCCAGGCACCCGCGCCCTGGTCGGCGAGGATCTTCTCGGCTATCAGGATCTGCTGCTGCTTGGTCGCCAGGTCGGGGCGGGCGGCGTAGCTGGTGCCCCCGTAGTACTGCCAGTTGTGCAGACTGATCTGCAGGCCGCCGTAGTAGGTGTTGTTGGTGTTGATGTTCCAGACACCACCGCTCTCGCACTGGGCGACCTTGTCCCAGGTCGCGACCGAAGCGGCCTGCGCCGGGGACTGGGCCGCCAGCATCAGACCCGCCACCGCGGCGACGGCGAGCGGACGGGACAGGGCGGTGACGGCATGGGTGGTACGGGACATCGGTGCTGACTCCTCGCAAGGAGCTGCCGGGTGGCGGTACGTCAGCCACCCGGCAGCGGGGAATGAAGGGGGAACGGACTACCAGGCGCCGGTGATCGGGACGTCACCCGGGCTGCCGTAGACGAAGCTGGTCGCGGCGTTCAGGTTGTCGTTCGACAGGTAGAACTTCGACGTCGCCGGGTCGTACGCACCCACGGTGGAGGTGCCGTTGGCGTCCCAGTCGCCCACGACGGGCAGCCAGCCCGGGTTGCCGAAGGTCGTCACGGCGTAGGTGCCGCCGGAGATGTCACCGAGGTAGAAGGTCTGGTTGGCGGGGTGGTAGACACCGACCTCGTCGGCACCGTCGCCGTTCCAGTCACCGGCCACCGGGAGGTCACCCGGGCTGCCGTAGACGAAGCTGGTCGCCAGCGTGCTGTTGTCGTTGGACAGGTAGAACTTCGACGTCGACGGGTCATACGCCCCGATGCTGTCCTTGCCGTCACCGTTCCAGTCGCCGCTGATCGGCACCCAGTTGGGGTTTCCGAACTTCACCGAAACAGCCGCCGACGCATTGTCGTTGGACAGGTAGAACGTCCCCGTCGCCGCGTCGTACGCCCCGACGCTCGCCGAGCCGACACCGTCCCAGTTGCCCGTCAACGGCTTCCACCCGGGGTTCCCGAACATCGCCGAACCAACAGTCCCACCGGCGTTGTTGCCCTCGTAGAACACCTGCGTCTGCGGGTGGTACACACCGGTGCGGGTCGCGGTGTCGTCGATGACCTTGTTGTAGCGCAGGGCCTTGTAGTCGCCGTTGGGGTGCGAGTCGAAGGTGGCGGCGTTGATGGAGATGCCGGTCCGGTGCTTCACCGGGGTGGACCCGAAGGAGTAGTAGGAGAAGGTGGTGTGGGCGGCGTCGTCCCACTTGTCGAACAGGATGACGTGGTCGTTGAAGCTGTTGAGGATGTCGCCGGCCTTGAGGTCGGCGCGGGAGATCTCGTGTGCGTAGCCGGGCAGCTCCCGGGTGCTGGGGTTGGGGTTGGTGCCGAGGTGCCAGGCCATCGAGACGTAACCCGAGCAGTCGGTGCGGTAGTTGCGGCCCGAGGAGTCGGTGTAGTTGCCGCCCTGGTTGTACTGGAGGCCCTTGTCGAGCCAGTACTGGGCCCGGGAGATGATCTCGCTGCGGGTGATCTGGCCGTCCACCGAGGAGGTCGCGGCCTGGGCCACCGTGGTGGTGAACGCGGTGGTGGCGATCGCACCGGAGGCGGCGATCGAGGCGGCGAGAGCGATCCGGACGAACTTGGAGACCTTAGAAGACATGGCAGAACTCCCCATGGAGTACGAGGTGCAGACAAGTGAGGTGGGCCGGCCGCACGTCGGACGGCTGCCCTGCAGGAGCAGCGGTCGGCGCGGCGTAGCGGGGGTGGGACGGCTCGGTCAGCCCCAGATCAGGTCGTTGGCCGTGACCACGACGGGGGCCGGCTTGGCGGCGGTCGTGGCGGCGGTGGCGGTCCCGGCGGCGGTGAGCGGCAGCAGGACGGCGAGGGCGATGGTGGCAGCCGCGGCGGTCTTGGCGATGACGGTGCGAAGCATGATGAATCCTCAAGGATGAGTGCGAGTGCGTGGATTCGGGCTCAGCGGTCCGCGGTGACGCTTCGTCCGATTGCCGTCCGGGTGGTGTTCCCTGCTGGCGAGTACCAGCTTCGTCGCAGGTCAGCCTGGGTGGAAGAGCTTTCAGGTGGACGGAAACGGCCTTGGACCGTTCCGTCCATCGAGGCCGGAAGCGGCCAGCAGTCGCTCGTAGAAGGGCGCGACCATCGGCACCGTGGACGGCTCCGCTCCCCACCCGGCGAACTGCGGCAGGGTGCTCAGGGCGTGGTGGCAGAACAGGGCGGCCCTGCTCTCGGCCTCCGCCAGGCTGTCGGCCAGCAGGTAGGCGCCCAGCACGGCGGCGGACTCGGCGCCGGAGTGGAGCACGAGGTGCTCGATGCGGTCCTCGGGCCTGAGCGCGGCCCGGAGGATCTCGCGGGCCCCGTCCGGCAATGGGCCGCCGGTCCGACCGGGCGTGAGAACGGTGTGCACGAGGTACATGCGCCCAAGAGTCCCGAACTGGGCAAACGTCGTGAAGGGGATCAACCTGGACGGTTCCGGCCCAGGCCCGAAACGGCCAGAACAGGGTGGTCCCCCACCGCCCTCGCGTGTAATGATCGCGTGCGTATCGAACGCAAGTTCTCTACCGGGGGATGGAACGGGTGCTCACCACACTGGGGCTGGACAGTACGTCGGAAGCGGTCTACCGGACGATGCTCGCGCATCCGCAGGACGGTGTGACGGCCCTGTCCGAGCGCCTGGGCCGGCCCGAGGAGGAGATCAGGCACGCCCTGGACACGCTCAGCGAGCTGGCCCTGCTGCGCCCCTCCGGCGAACGGGCTGGCACCCTGCGCGCGGTCTCCCCCGACATCGGGATGGAGATCCTGATGTCCCGTCAGCAGGCCGAGCTCGCCGCCCAGCAGCTCCGCATCGAGGCCTCCCGCGCCGCAGCCGCGCAGCTCATCGCCGAGTACGCGGACCTACGGCCGACCGGCAGCCACCCGGGCGTGGAGCAGCTGGTCGGGATCGACCAGATCCGCGACCGGCTGTCCAGGATCGGCCGTGAGCTCCGCGAGGAGGTGATGACCTTCGCCCCGGAGGGCGCCCAGAAGCCCGAGCACATCGACTCCGCCAGGCCGCTCAACCAGGAACTGCTGGAACGCGGGGTCCGGATGCGCACCGTCTACCTGGACAGCGTCCGCAACAGCCCGCACACCGTGGAGTACGTCAACTGGCTGACCGAACGCGGTGGTCTGGTCAGAACGGCGCCGACCCTGCCGACCCGGATGATCATCGCTGACCGCAGCACCGCCGTCATCCCGGTCAGCAGTGACGACACCGCGGCGGGCGCCGTGGTGCTGACCGGGCAGGGCACCCTGACCGTCCTGTGTGCCCTGTTCGAGTCGGTCTGGGCCGGGGCGCAGCCCCTCGGTGAGGGCGCGTCCGCCGACCGGCACGGGCTCACCGCACAGGAGTCGGCCACCATCCGGCTGCTCGCCGAGGGGCACACCGACGACGCGATCGCCAAGCGCCTGGGGGTCTCGCCGCGCACCGCCCGCCGCCTGGCCACCGACCTGATGGAGCGGCTCGGGGCCCGCAGCCGGTTCGAGGCCGGCGTCCGGGCCGTGCAGGACGGCTGGCTGCCCAGCTCCCGGTAGCCGCCCGGAGCGAGGCCCCGTGGACGGATCGGGCCAGGGCCCGTTCCGTCCACCCAGAAGCTCTTCCAACCCCGTTGAGCTGCGACGAAGCTAGTGATCGCCGCCAGGGAGGCAGGCCGGGAACACCGGCCGAAGCCCCCGGCGCCTGGTCGGACCCGGCTGTTCCTGCAGGACAGCCGTGTCGACCCCACTCACTCGTCTTCGCCACTCAGGGGTATCGCCATGTCTTCGAAGGTCTCCAAGTTCGTCCGGATCGCTCTCGCCGCCTCGATCGCCGCCTCCGGTGCGATCGCCACCACCGCGTTCACCACCACGGTGGCCCAGGCCGCGACCTCCTCGGTGGACGGCCAGATCACCCGCAGCGAGATCATCTCCCGGGCCCAGTACTGGCTCGACAAGGGCCTCCAGTACAACCAGGGCGGCAACTACACCGACTCCTCGGGCCGCAACTACCGCACCGACTGCTCGGGTTACGTCTCGATGGCCTGGCACCTCGGCACCAACCCCAACCCCAGCACCCGGGAGCTGCCCGGCTACGCACACGAGATCTCCCGCGCCGACCTCAAGGCCGGCGACATCCTCAACAGCTTCAACGACCACGTCATCCTGTTCGACAAGTGGGACGACGCCGCCCACACCACCTTCTCCTACTACTCCTTCGGGTCCACCCCGGTGAAGCACCGGACCGGCATCTCCATCAACGCCGCCACCTTCGACTCGCACCCCAACGGCGACTACAAGGCCCTGCGCTACAACAAGGTCATCGACGACGCGGTCACCCCGCCGAACGGCGGTGCCGCCTCCCGCGTCGACTTCAACGGTGACGGCAAGGTGGACATCGCGGGCAAGCTCACCGACGGCCAGCTGCTCCAGTGGTCGGGCAACGGCAACGGCACCATCAGCAGCAGCGGCTACTCCCTGGTCCCGACCGGCAACTTCGCCCCGGTCAGTGACCTGGTCGCCGCCGACTTCAACGGTGACGGCAAGACCGACGTGGCGGGCAAGCTCACCGACGGCCAGCTGCTGATGTGGGCGGGCAACGGCAACGGCACGGTCAGCGCCAGCGGCTACGCCATGTGGCCCGGCACCGGCTTCGCCGCGGTGAGCGGCCTGCTCGCGGCCGACTTCAACGGTGACGGCAAGGTGGACATCGCCGGCAAGCTCACCGACGGCCAGCTGCTGATGTGGGCGGGCAACGGCAACGGCACGGTCAACGGCGCCGCCGGCAACTCGATGGTCTCGACCGGCAACTTCGGCACGGTCAGCGACATGGTGGCCGGGGACTTCAACAACGACGGCAAGGCCGACGTGGCGGGCAAGCTGTCGGACGGTCAGCTGCTCCAGTGGTCGGGCAACGGCAACGGCACCGTGAGCAGCAGCGGCTACTCCATGCTGACCAGCGGCAGCTTCGCCTCGGTCAGCGACCTGGTCGCAGGGGACTACAACAACGACGGCAAGGTGGACATCGCCGGCAAGCTCACCGACGGCCAGCTGCTCCAGTGGTCGGGCAACGGCAACGGCACCATCAGCAGCAGCGGCTACTCCATGCTGACCAGCGGCACCTTCGCCCCGGTCAACAACCTGATCTGACCGAGGCTCGTCCTCGCGGCGCCGGGTGGATCCTCCGCCCGGCGCCGCCGCGCGTCAGACCGCCAACGCGCCCATGCTCTCCAGCAGTTCGGCGACCAGCACCACGCCGTCCCGGGTCAGCACCGACTCGGGGTGGAACTGCAGGGTGACGAAGCCCGGGCCGCGCAGCGCGTGCACGTCGGTGGAGTCGTCGGCCCGGGCCACCTCGATGCCCTCGGCGGCCAGCCGGGCCGCGTCGGCGTCGGTGCAGCGCGAGGTGAAGGTGTTGTAGAAGCCGACCGTCCGGCGGGTGCCGAACAGGTCGATGTTCTCCTGGGCGCCCTGGTAGGGGACGTCCTTGCGGGCCAGCGGCAGGCCGAGTTCGGCCGAGACCAGCTGGTGGCTCAGGCAGACCGCGAGCAGCGGGGCGGTCCGGGCGCCGCTGCGGGCGGCGGCCAGCGCCTCGGCCACGATCGGCCGCAGGATCGCCATCTTGGCGTCCGCCGGGTCGGCCGGGTCGCCCGGGCCGGGGCCGAGCACCAGCGGTCCCTGATGGGCCGCCACCAGCTCGCGCAGGCCGGGGGTGTCGAAGCGGAGCACCCGGACCCGGTGGCCGAGCGAGGTGAGCAGGTGGGACAGCATCGAGGTGAAGGTGTCCTCGCCGTCCACCACCAGGGTCTCCAGCTCGGCGGTGACGGTGGCGGGCTGCTGCATCCGCAGCCAGAACGGGGCGAGCCGGCCGCGCCGGGAGTCCAGCGCCGCCTGCACCCGGTGGTCGTCGGCCAGCACCCTGGCCCCCTTGCGGGCCGCGTGGTGGGCGGGCGCGGGACGGGCCCCGATCGCGGTGAGCACCCCGGCCGCCTTGGCGTGCGTCTCGGCCACCTCGGAGTCGGGGTCGGAGTGCCGGACCAGGGTCGCGCCGGCCCGGACCACCAGGCCGCCGGTGAGGTCGATGTCGACGGTGCGGATGCAGATCGGTGAGTCGAGCTGCTGCCCGCCGCTGGCGGTCCGGCCGATCAGGGCCAGCGCGCCGGAGTAGTAGCCGCGGCCGGTGCGCTCGTAGCGCTTGATCACCCGGGTCGCGTTCTGCACCGGGCTGCCGGTCACGGTGGCGGCGAACATGGTCTCCTTGAGCACCTCCCTGACGTCCAGTGAGGTCCGGCCGCGCAGCTCGTACTCGGTGTGCGCGAGGTGGGCCATCTCCTTGAGCCGGGGGCCGAGCACCTGGCCGCCGAGGTCGCCGACGGTGCACATCATCTTGAGCTCCTCGTCGACCACCATGGTGAGCTCTTCCAGCTCCTTGGGGTCGTTCAGGAACGCCAGCAGCGAGTCGATGCCCGGGCCCGAGGCCGGATACCGGTACGTCCCGGAGATCGGGTTCATCACCACGGTGCCGCCGCTCTGCCGGACGTGGACCTCCGGCGAGGCGCCGACCAGGTACCTCTCCCCCGTGTGCACCAGGAAGGTCCAGTACGCCCCGCGCTCCTGGTCCAGCAGCCGGCCGAACAGGCTGAGCGGGGTGGCCGGGCCGAAGTCGTCCAGCTGCGCGGTGAAGTCACGCCGGATCACGAAGTTGGCGCCCTCGCCCCGGCCGATCTCGTCCGCGATCACGGTGCGGACGATCTCGGCGTACGCCCGGTCGTCGATGTCGAACGAGCCGCCGGTGAGCGAGATCGGCCGCTCCGGCAGTGCGGCCAGCACCTCGGCCAGCGGGAAGGTGTACTGCTCCTCGACCCGGATGCCCTGCAGCGGGGTGCCGTCGTCGTGCGCCTCGAAGCCGCGCTCGCGGATCTGCCGGTACGGGACCAGGGCGAGCAGGTCGTGCCGCGCGCCGCCGACCGGCGCCCCGAGCGGCACCGGCAGGTCGGCCAGCTCGTCGTAGGCGCCCGCCGTGCCGATCAGCACCTCGACGGTGTCCGGCGCGTGCCGGGGGGCGCGGCGGTGCAGCAGCGCGTACGCGGGGGCGTCGGCGGCGGAGAGGCGGTGCAGCAGCGAGGTGAGACTGGTCACGGTTCGACTGGTCCTTCCGGGAGGGGTGCGGGGTGGGAATCCGCTTCCGGGAGGGCCGTCCGACTCCTCAAACGCCGACGGCCGCCCCGAAGGGCGGCCGTCGTGTGCGTCTAGGAACGCTCAACTCGTGGACCACCCAAGGGGTTGGTCCACCACCAGGAGAAGGTGTGCGGTGCGTTCACGGGCCTGAGCCTAACCCAAATCCCGGACAGCTGAGGCTGTTCGGCTCATTGTCCATCAGGTGTCTCACCCATCGGGCGGTGTGCCGGAGTTTCGGTCACAAACCCGTAGCCTTGTCCCCGTGACCGTGACAAATCAGCACTCCTGGCAGTCCCTGCCCGCGGCGCAGCAGCCTGAATGGCCGGATCAAGAGGCGCTGCGCAAGGCTCTTGCGGACCTCGCCTCGTATCCGCCGCTCGTCTTCGCCGGCGAGTGCGACCAGCTGCGCGCCCGGCTCGGTGCCGTCGCGCGTGGTGAGGCGTTCCTGCTGCAGGGCGGCGACTGCGCCGAGGCATTCGACGGCGTCTCCGCCGACCACATCCGAAACAAGTTGAAGACCCTGCTCCAGATGGCCGCCGTACTCACGTACGCGGCCTCGGTGCCGGTCGTGAAGGTCGGCCGGATCGCGGGGCAGTACTCCAAGCCGCGCTCCAAGTCGACCGAGACCCGGGACGGCGTGACCCTCCCGGTCTACCGGGGCGACTCGGTCAACGGCTTCGACTTCACTCCCGAGTCCCGGATCCCGGACCCGGAGCGCCTCAAGCGGATGTACAACGCCTCCGCCGCGACGCTCAACCTGGTCCGGGCCTTCACCACCGGTGGTTACGCCGACCTGCGCCAGGTGCACGCCTGGAACCAGGACTTCGTGCGCAACTCCCCGGCCGGGCAGCGCTACGAGCAGCTGGCGCGTGAGATCGACAACGCGCTGGCCTTCATGAACGCGTGCGGGGTGGCCCCGGAAGAGTTCCGGACGGTCGAGTTCTACTCCTCGCACGAGGCCCTGGTGCTGGACTACGAGACGGCGTTGACCCGCGTCGACTCGCGCACCGGTGACCTGTACGACGTCTCCGGCCACATGGTCTGGATCGGTGAGCGCACCCGTCAGCTCGACCACGCGCACATCGAGTTCGCCTCGAGGATCCGCAACCCGATCGGTGTGAAGCTCGGCCCGACCACCTCGGTCGACGAGGCGCTCACCCTGATCGAGAAGCTCGACCCCGAGCGCGAGCCCGGCCGGCTCACCTTCATCACCCGGATGGGTGCGGGCAAGGTCCGCGAGCACCTGCCCACCCTGGTGGAGAAGGTCACCGCATCCGGCGCCCAGCCGGTGTGGATCTGCGACCCGATGCACGGCAACACGTTCGAGGCGTCCAGCGGTCACAAGACCCGGAAGTTCGACGACGTGCTGGACGAGGTCCAGGGCTTCTTCGAGGTGCACCGCGGCCTCGGCACCCACCCGGGTGGCATCCACGTCGAGCTCACCGGTGACGACGTCACCGAGTGCGTCGGCGGCGGCGACGAGGTGCTGGTCGACGACCTGCACCAGCGCTACGAGACGGCCTGCGACCCGCGGCTGAACCGCAGCCAGTCGCTCGACCTGGCCTTCCAGGTGGCGGAGCTGTACCGGGGTCACTGACCCCCGATGTGACGAAGGCCCCTCCGCTTTCCGGGTTACGGAGAGCGGAGGGGCTTTTTCGTGCCCGCATTATTGGGTAAGGTAAGCCTTAGCTCAATGCGCCGCACCAGACCCCGGGAGTGACCGCGATGTACGTGTGCATGTGCCATGCGGTCACCGAGGCCCAGGTCAAGCAGCAGATCGACGACGGCGCGCAGACCCCCCGCGAGATAGCCAAGGGCTGCAAGGCCGGTACGGACTGCGGCTCGTGCGTCCGCCGGATCCAGGCCCTGCTCGGGGAGCACGGGGCCCGCCCGTGCCCGACAGCCAGGCTGGCCGCCAAGCTCGGTCTGGCCGAGCCCGGGCAGCCGGCCGCCCAGGCGGCCTGACCGGCCCCGGGATCAGCTCTCCGGCTGCTCGATGAGCTGCGCCAGGTAGAGCGCCTCGCCGAGCTTCTCCAGCAGTTCGAGCTGGGTGTCCAGGTAGTCGATGTGGTGCTCCTCGTCCGCCAGGATCGACTCGAAGATGTTGGCCGAGGTGACGTCGTTCTTCGCCCGCATCACCACGATGCCGCGCTTCAGCCGGTCGATCGCCTCGACCTCGACCTGGCGGTCCGCCTCGAACATCTCCTGGACGGTCTGGCCGACCCGGACGTGGAACAGCCGCTGGTAGTTCGGCAGCCCGTCCAGGAACAGGATCCGGTCGGTCAGCGTCTCCGCGTGCTTCATCTCGTCGATGGACTCGTGCCGGGTGTACTTGGCGAGCTTCGTCCAGCCGAAGTTCTCCTGCATCTTGGCGTGCAGGAAGTACTGGTTGATCGCGGTCAACTCGGCGGTGAGCTGCTCGTTGAGGAATTCGATGACCTCGGCGTCGCCCTTCATGGCGGTGCCCTCCTGCTCTTCGTTCTACGTCACGGCGGAACCACGGCTGACCGCATCGTGGCACTGTCCCGGGCGTAATTTCCAGTAAGTTCACACTTACCGGGACATGCTTCGGAATATCCGATTTATACCGTTCGAGTGACCCCCCGCTCAGGGGCGCGCGCGGCGCACCGCCCGCCGTCTGTCACCATGGAGGCATGGGTCAGTCAGAACACGAAGAGCTCCAGCCGGCTGACCCGAGACTCCCTCCCGGCCAGCGCCTGCAGCGCGGCTGGCCGGTGCTGCACTACGGCCCGGTCCCCCGGTTCAAGCCGCTGACCTGGGACTTCCAGGTGTTCGGGGCCACCGCCTCGGCGGAGAAGCACAGTTGGGACTTCGACGGCTTCCACGCCCTCCCCCGGGTCACCGTGCGCGCCGACTTCCACTGCGTCACCCGGTTCTCGATGCTCGACAACGAGTGGAGCGGGATCGCCGCCGCCACCGTGCTCGAACAGGTGCCGCCGGCCGAGCAGGTCAGCCATGTGATGGTCTGGGCCGAGTACGGCTACAGCGCCAACCTCACGCTGGCCGAGTTCGCCGACCCCTCGACGGTCTTCGCCACCCACCACGACGGCCGGCCGCTCACCGTCGAGCACGGCTTCCCGGTCCGGCTGGTGGTCCCCGGCCGGTACGCCTGGAAGGGCCCGAAGTGGGTCCGCGCGGTCGAGTACATGCGGGCCGACCGCCGGGGCTTCTGGGAGGAGCGCGGCTACCACAACCTCGCCGACCCCTGGACCGAGCAGCGCTACTCCTACCAGGAGGAGCCGGGCGACGGCCCGCTGCGCTGACGGCGGGTCAGAACTGCGGGGTGATCGTCACCTCGGTGCCCTGCCGCGCGGGCTGGCCCGCCGCCGGCTCCTGTTTGGTCACCTTGCCCAGGCCCAGCGTCAGGAACGGGAGCCGAGCCTTGAAGCCCGCGTCCTTGAGCGCCTTCTCGGCCTCGTCCCGGCCCAGCCCGACCACGTTCGGCACCGGGCGCATGCCCTTGCTGACCGTCAGCGCCACCGGCGCGTCCACCGCCAGCCGGGCGTCGGCCGCCGGGGCGGTGCCGAGCACCGTGCCCTGCGCCACCGTGTCGCTGAACTCCTCGGTGACCGTCCCCGGCGTCAGCCGGGCGGCGGCCAGCTCCTTCCGGGCGTCCTCCAGCGTCTTCCCGACCAGCCCGGGCACCGTCACCCGTTCGGGGCCCTTGGAGAGCGTCACCCGCACGGGGTCGCTCTTCCGGGCCCGCGCGCCCACCCCGGGGTCGGTCGCCATCACCTGCCCGGCCGGGACGGTCTCGCTGAACTGCTGCACGAAGCTGCCCTGCAGCCCCGCGCCGTCCAGCGTCCGCACCGCCTCCGCCTGGGTCTGCGCGACGATCGCGGGCACCTCGGCGTAGAGCGCGTTGGACAGCGTGTACGTCGTCCCGCCGACCAGCAGCAGCACGGCGGCCAGCACCGCGGCCCAGATCAGCGGCTTGCGCGAACGGCGCGGCCGGGACCGCCTGGCCGGGGCCGGCTCGTCGTACGGGCGGGGCCGGGTGAGCATCATGGTGGGCACGTCCAGCACGCTGGTGCGCTCCACCCGGTCGCGCTGGTCGAGCACCGAGGTGGCCTCGGTGGTCGGGTGCTGCGGGCTCCGGCGGGCCGAGGCGGGCGGCTCGGCGTCCAGCCGAGCGGGTGTCAGCTGCCGCCGGGCCCGCTGCAGCGCGGCCAGCAGCTCCACCGCGTCGTACGGCCGGCCACCGGGGTCGCGCGAGGTGGCGGCGGCGACTATCGCGTCCAGTTCGGCGCCCGCGCCGGGGGCGACCAGGGACGGCGGCGGGACGTCCTCGTGCAGGTGACGGTAGATCACCTGCATCGGGTTCTCGCCCTGGTAGGGCTTGGCGCCGGTGAGCATCTCGTACAGCAGGATGCCCGCCGCGTAGACGTCCACCCGCTGGTCGGTCGGCAGACCCGGCTGGATCTGCTCCGGGGCGAGGTAGGAGACGGTGCCGAGCACGGTGCCGGCCGAGGTGGTCTCGGTGATCCCGTCCGCACCGCTGAGCAGCCGGACCAGGCCGAAGTCGGCCACCTTGACCAGGCCGCCGTCGGTGATCAGCACGTTCTCCGGCTTCACGTCCCGGTGCACCAGGCCCGCCCGGTGCGCGGCGCCGAGCGCGGCGAGCACCGGCTCCAGCACGTCCAGCGTGCCCCGGACGCTCAGCGCCCCGCGGTCCCTGAGCAGGTCCCGCAGGGTCCGCCCGGGCACGTACTCCATCGCCAGGAAGACCGACCGGCCGTCCGCCCCCTGGTCGAAGACGTTCACCACGTTGGGGTGGGCGAGCCGGGCCACCGCCTTGGCCTCCCGGATGAACCGGCCGGTGAACTCGGCGTCCTGGGCCAGCGAAGGGTGCATCACCTTCACCGCCACCACCCGGTCCAGCCGGGTGTCGGTGGCCCGGTAGACGGTGGCCATGCCGCCGACCGCGATCCGCTGCTCCACCCGGTACCGGGCGTCCAGCAGGGTACCGATCAGCGGGTCGGGGGTGGTGTCCATCCGACGAGTCTATGGGCCGCCCGGTGCGGAACACCCCGGTGGGCGGGCACGCCGTGCCCACCGGGGTGACCGTGGGTCAGATCCGGGCCAGGTCGGCCGCGCCGGCGATGCCGGCGGCCGAGCCCATGGTGGCGAGCACCACCTCGGCGCGGGGGCGGTGCACACCCCCGGTGATGTACTTCTCGAAGGCGGCCGCGACCGGGTCGAGCAGCAGGGCGCCGGAGTCGGAGACCCCGCCGCCGAGCACGAAGACGGCCGGGTCGAAGAGCGCGGCCAGGTCGGCCAGGCCGCGGCCGAGCCAGTCGGCCAGCTCCGCGTAGCACTCCAGCGCCAGCGGGTCGCCCTCGGCGGCGGCCTCGGTGATGTGGATGCCCCGGATGGTGTCGGCGGCGCCGTCGTTCAGCTCCAGCATCCGCTTGCCCGCGATCGGGTCGCCGGCCGCCTTCTCCCGGCCGTAGCGGCGCAGCGCCCGGCCGGAGCCGTACTGCTCCCAGCAGCCCTTGCCGCCGCAGCCGCAGAGCAGGCCGTCCGGCACCATGTTGAGGTGGCCGATCTCGCCCGCGACGCCGAACCGGCCGCGGTGCAGCCGCCCGTCCAGCACGATGCCGCCGCCGATGCCGGTGCCGACCGTGATCAGCACGGTGTCCTCGTGCGCGGCCGCCGCGCCGAACCTGAACTCGGCCCAGGCCGCGCAGTTGGCGTCGTTCTCCACCACCGTGCGGAGGCCAGTGAGCTCCTCGATCCGGACCTTGAGCGGCTCGTTCTCCCACGCGATGTTGGGCGCGAAGATCACCGTGGAGCGGTCCCGGTCGACGAAGCCGGGAGCCCCGACCCCGACCGCCGAGACCTCCGGGTGCTGCTCCTTGAGCTCGCGTACGGCCTGCGCGATGGCGTCGACCGCCCACTGGGGGTCGGCCGGGGTGGGTACCCGAGTCCGCGCGAGGATCTCGCCGTTCTCGTCGACCACGCCGGCCGCGATCTTCGTACCGCCGACATCGACGCCGATGGTCAGAGCCATGTGTCCCTCAGCTATTCACTCGTTCCCGCTGAGCGGAAACGGTACCCGCCCAAGGGTGCTCCCGTACACAGCACTGCATACATTATTCGAAGACAATTTCCCCGAAGGCAGTGGACGAGCATTCAGAAGTCGTACGATTTACCGCGCTCGGTCACTCCTCGCAGGCGTCTGGTCACCAGCTCTGACCAGCGGCTTCACGAGTTGTCCGACGCACCGTCAAGGTCGATGGGCTCCACATCGGCAGGTCCGGGCGCGGACCACGTTCGCTCGTGGCCGCTCACGGCCGCGCGGTAGGCGGCCAGCAGTTCGCCACCGGCGGCGGCCAGGTGGCCGTAGACCTCGGGGTTCTGCTCGCGCAGCCGGCCGCCGATCTCCTGGGCCTTCTCCCCCACCACCGCCGCGAACCGGCGCACCTCCTCGACCAGGTCGGCTGTGCGGTCTGACTGCTCGTCGGCCATCGGGTCCTCCTCGGTGCTCGGCTTACCGCTGCGACGCTACCGGATGCCCCAGCCCCGGGGCGGCCCCTAATCTCGCGGCCAGAGATCCCGGTCGGGGGCGAACCTGACCACCAGCTCGCCGTCCGCGAGGGCGGCCCCGCTCACCGTGCAGCGGCGCAGTGCCGCGGGCAGCGGCAGCAGCCTGCGGTAACCGCCCAGGCCGACCACCAACTCGTCGCCGCGCCGGACCAGTTCCAGTTCGGACCGGTCGGCTCCCGGCAGCGCCAGGTGCCAGAGCAGCAGGCCCTCCTCGGCCAGCCGGTCCTCCACCCGCCAGGGGTGCTCGGCCGCCTGTGGGGTGGTGGTGCCGCCGTACAGCTGCTCGGCCACCGCCTCCAGCGCGGGCCCGGGCTGACGGCTGGTCAGCAGCGGGACGTCCAGCTCGGCGGCCAGCCCGGCCAGGGCGTCCCGCTCGCGGGCGGCCTGGCCGGCCAGCCAGGGGTCGACCGAGCCGGCCGCGGCCGCGGGCAGCGCCCGGTGGGCGACCACCGCGTCCAGCCGCAGCCGGTGCAGGGCCAGCCCGGCCCGGATCCGGCGCAGCTCGGCCGGGCGCGGGGCGGCCGCCTCCACCACCAGGCGGACGGTGGTCGAGGGGGCCTCGATCACCGCCCGGGCCTCGGCGAGTGCGGCGGTCGCCCTGGTCCTGGCCTCGAACAGCCACTCGGCGGGCATCGGCACCCCGGCGACGGCGGCCAGCAGCGGGCGGAGCGCCCGGGCGGCCTGCCGCTGCTCGGGCAGCAGCCGGGCCAGGTAGCGGTCGAGCTGCTCGGGCAGCGCGAGCGCGGCGATCAGTTCGGCGGGGCGGGGCGCGGCCACCACCAGCACCTGGGCCCGGACGGTGCGCAGCGAGCGGAGCAGGGCGAGCTGGCCGGTGCCGGGCAGCGGGGTGAGCTCCTCCGGGTCCAGCGGGGTGGCGCCGAGCAGGTCGAAGGCGGGGCCCAGCACACCGGAGAGGCCCTCGACCGCGGCCCGGAAGGCCGTCGGTCCGTCGATCCTCGCCACCGTCAGGGCGTCGGCGTACCGGACCGGCTGGTCGGTCAGCCGGATGCCCAGCACGGTGTCCAGCACCCGGTGCGGGTCGTCGGCGGCCAGCAGACGGGTGGTCAGCCCCTGCCGCGCGTGGTGCAGCGCGGTCGCGGCGGCGACCTCCTCGGCGCCCTCGCCGCTGACCAGGATGGTCCGCATCGCGGGGATCAGCCCTCGACGCGCTTCTTCAGGCCGGCCAGCGCACGGTCGATGATGACCTTCTCGGCCTTGCGCTTGATCATGCCGAGCATCGGGATCTTGACGTCCACGGCCAGCTGGTAGGTGACCTCGGTACCGCTGCCGGCCGGGGCCAGCGCGTACGAGCCGTCCAGCGAGCGCAGCATCTGACTCTTCACCAGGGTCCAGCTGACCTCGCGGTCGCCGTCCCAGGTGTAGGCGAGCACGTGCTCGTCGCGGATCGCGCCGGCGTCCAGCAGCAGGCGCACCTGCGCGGCCCGGCCGTTCCCGGCGGTCTCCAGGACCTCGATCTCCTTGACCTCGCCGGTCCAGGCCGGATACGCGGCGAAGTCCGCGATCACCGCCATGACCTCGGCCGGGGTCGCGTCGATGGTGATGCTCGACCTGGTGTGTTCCGCCATGACACGGCCTCCGCTGTCCTGTTACAGGTGTTGCGCCCAGGGAAGGCTATCGCGCTGCCGCCCCTCTCCCGGCCGGTGCCCCATCGGTCCAGGTCACGGCCGTCCGGGCTACCGGCGGGTCACCCGCGGGCTGTCGTAAGGTGCGAGTCGGGAGCATCGGGCCAGGCCGCCGGTGTGACTCTTCGAACACCGGGCCGGACAACTCTGGTCAATCCACCTACCGGGCAGTAACGTCCTGCCGTCCCGCAGCGTCGCAGACGAGGAGCAGTCTTGCTCGAGTTCAGCCTTCCGGCCCGCTACCAGGTACCGAGCGGCGGTAACCTCTCCGACCTGGTCCACCAGAACGCCGAGCAGCACTCGGACGTGGCGGTTCTCAGCCGCAAGCTGGACGGACAGTGGGTGGATCTGACGGCGGCCCAGTTCCTGACCGAGGTCCGCGCCACCGCCAAGGGCCTGATCGCGGCGGGCGTGGCCCCCGGCGACCGGGTCGGCGTGATGTCCCGCACCCGGTACGAGTGGACCGTGCTGGACTTCGCCATCTGGTGCGCGGGCGCGATCACCGTGCCGGTGTACGAGACCTCCTCCGCCGAGCAGGTCGCCTGGATCCTCGGCGACTCCGGCGCCGTCGCGGTGGTCACCGAGACCGACACCCACGCCGCCGTGGTGGCCGGGCTGCGCGACCGGCTGCCGGAGCTGGCCCACACCTGGCAGATCGAGCGCGGCGCCCTGGCCGAACTGGCGAAGGGCGGCACCCGGGTCACCGACAGCACGGTCACCGAGCGCCGCTCGGTGGCGACCGCCGACTCGATCGCCACCATCGTCTACACCTCGGGCACCACCGGGCGTCCGAAGGGCTGTCAGCTCACCCACGGCAACTTCCTGGCCGAGCTGGGCAACGTGACGGCCCGGCTGGAGCCGCTGTTCCGCACCGGGCACAGCTCGGTGCTGCTCTTCCTGCCGCTCGCCCACGTGCTCGGCCGGATCGCCGAGATCGCCGCCGTGATCGCGCCGATCAAGCTCGGCCACGTATCCGACATCAAGGACGTCACCGCCGAGCTGGCCTCGTTCCGGCCGACCCTGATCCTCGGTGTGCCCCGGGTCTTCGAGAAGGTCTACAACACCGCCAGAGCCAAGGCGCAGGCCGACGGCAAGGGCAAGATCTTCGACCGGGCGGCCGACACCGCGATCGCGTACAGCCGGGCCCTGGACCACGGCGGCCCGAGCCTGGGTCTGCGGCTGAAGCACGCGGTCTTCGACAAGCTGGTCTACAGCAAGCTGCGCGCCGCCCTGGGCGGCCGGGCCACCCACGCGATCTCCGGCGGCGCCCCGCTCGGCGAGCGGCTCGGCCACTTCTACCGGGGCATCGGCTTCACCGTGCTGGAGGGCTACGGCCTTACCGAGACCTGTGCGGCCACCGCCTTCAACCCGCACGACCGGCCGAAGATCGGCACCGTCGGCCAGCCGCTGCCCGGCTCGGCGATCCGGATCGCCGAGGACGGCGAGGTGCTGCTCCAGGGCCCGCAGATCTTCACCGGCTACTGGAACAACCCGGCCGCCACCGCGGAGGCGCTGCGCGACGGCTGGTTCGCCACCGGCGACCTGGGCAGCCTGGACGCCGACGGCTACCTGACCATCACCGGCCGGAAGAAGGAGATCCTGGTCACCGCGGGCGGCAAGAACGTCGCCCCCGCCGTGATCGAGGACCGGATCCGGGCCCACGCGCTGATCGGCGAGGTGATGGTGGTCGGCGACCGCAAGCCGTTCATCGCCTGCCTGGTCACCATCGACGAGGACTTCTTCCCCCGCTGGAAGGAGCTCACCGGCAAGCCGGCCGGCGCCACCCTGGCCGAACTCCGCGAGGACCCCGACCTGCTGACGGCCGTTCAGGCCGCCGTGGACGAGGGCAACCAGGCGGTCTCGCACGCCGAGGCGGTGAAGAAGTTCCACATCCTGGACACCGTCTTCTCCGAGGAGAGCGGCCACCTGACGCCCTCGCTCAAGCTCAAGCGCAACGTCGTCATGAAGGACTTCGCCGCCGAGGTCGAGGGCCTCTACCGCCGGTAAGGCAGACGGCCCGGCTGCACTGTCCAGGGGCTCGGGGAACTGCGAGGAGATCTGGCGCTCGGGTCACTGCGAAAGTGCCTGACCACACACGCACGTCGAACGCTCCCGAGGCCGGCGTCGCCGTTCCCCGAGCCCCTGTCAGTCGTGGCTCAGCAGAGCGGTCAAGCGCCCCGCCAGCAGGTCCCAGCGCCAGGAGCGTTCGACCCAGCGGCGGCCGGCCTCGCCCATGGTGCGGCGGAGTTCGGGGTCGTGCAGCAGGCGGACGGTGCGTTCGGCCACCGCCGCCGGGGAGTTGCCGGGGACGACGTAGCCGGTCTCGCCCTCCAGGACGGCGTCGGGGGCGCCGCCGGAGTCCCCGGCGATCACCGGCAGGCCGGTGGCGCTGGCCTCCAGGTAGACGATGCCCAGGCCCTCCACGTCCAGGCCGCCCCGGCGGGTGCGGCAGGGCATCGCGAAGACGTCCCCCGCGCCGTAGTGGGCGGGCAGCTCGGACCAGGGCACCGCCCCGGTGAAGCGGACCGAGGCGCTGACCCCGCGTGCCTCGGCGAGCTTCTCCAGGTCGCCCTGGTAGGGGCCGCCGCCGACGATCAGCAGCACCGCGTCCGGCACGTCCCGGAGGATCTGCGGCAGTGCGGCGATCAGGGTGTCCTGCCCCTTGCGCGGCACCAGCCGCGAGACGCAGACCACCACCGGACGGTCCGTCAGGCCGAGCCGGGCGCGGACCTCGGCACCGCCGGAGTCCGGCCGGAAGGTCTGCTCGTCCACGCCGGGCGGCAGCTGGACCATCCGGGCGGCCGCCTCGGGGCCGACCGCGGCGGCGATCCGGGAGCGGGTGTACTCGCCGAGGTAGGTCAGGGTGTCGGTGCCAGCGCCGATCCGGCGGAGCAGCTGCCGGGAGACCGGCAGCTGGGCCCAGGCGGCCTCGTGGCCGTGCGTCATGCCGAGCAGCCGGCCCGCACCCGCCCGGCGCAGCGCGGGGGCCATCAGGCCGAGCGGTGCGGCGGCGCCGAACCAGACCGAGTCGCAGCCCTCGGCGCGGAGGATCTCGGCGGCCCGCCGGGTGACCCGGGGCGTCGGCACCATCATCTTCGTCCGGTCCCGGATCACCGGGAACGGCTGCTCGGCGTCGAACTTCGCCACCTCGCTGCCGTCCCGCCAGTTCGAGGCGTACACCACAATGCTGCCGGCCGGCTGGCGCACCGCCATGTTGTGGACGAAGGCCTGGATGCCGCCGGGGCGGGGCGGGAAGTCGTTGGTGACGATCAAAGTCTTGTGCATGCCACGGCTCGCTCGGTCGGGGGGTGCTCGGTGTACCGGTCGCTGATCCGTACCATAGGTCAACGCCCCGGTGTGCCGGGAACGCGACCGGCAGGGGCGGCACGCTTTTGATTAGGGTGGGCAGCCGTGCCGGTCCGGTACGCGGAGACGGTACGGCGAGAACGGACGGGGGCTCGGGGGTGGATCCGCGCGGCGTGCACCAAGGAGAACGAGGGAGTGCGGTGGAGTTGGCCCCGACCGGGAGTACCGGCATCAGTGCGGGCGGTGCCGACCGCGGTCCGGCGGCGTCCCCGGCCGGTGGAGCGCTCTGGGGCCTGGCGGGGGGCTGGCTGGCCACCCGGGTGCTGATCGTGCTGATGGTGCTCGGTGTGATCGGGATCTCCAACACCGACGTGACCGCCGACGTCTCGGTGATCTACCACGGCTGGTACCAGGTGCTGCAGACCGGCACCTTCCCGCTGGACGACGTGACCTGGCAGTACCCGCCGGGCGCCGCCCTGGTGATCCTGCTGCCCGGGCTGCTGCCCTGGTCGTACCTGGTCTCGTTCTGGGTGGTCTGCGGGCTGGTGGACGCGCTCACCATGGCCCTGCTGATGCGGGCCGGGACGCGGCGCGGCCGGAGCTTCACCGGGGCCTGGGTCTGGGTCGCGGGCGTGCCGCTGCTCGGGCCGACGGTCTACTGCCGGTACGACATCATGGTCACCGCGCTGGCGGTGGCCGGGCTCCTGGTGGTGCTGCGGCGCCCCGCGCTCGGCGGTGCGCTGCTCGGTCTCGGCGGGCTGGTCAAGGTCTGGCCGGTGCTGGCCCTGATCGGCACCCCGAAGGGCCGCCGGACCAGACGGTCCTGGACGGCGGCGGTGGCCTCGTTCAGTGCGCTGGGCTTCCTGCTCGCGGCCGGGATGAACGGCGCCTTCGAGTTCCTCAAGTTCCAGCGGGACCGCGGCATCGAGGTGGAGTCGCTCGGCGCGCTGCCGCTGCACTTCGCCCGGCTGGCCGGTGGCTGGCACGGCGAGGTGAAGATGAACTACGGCTCGGTCGAGATGCTCGGGCCCTGGGTCACGGTGATCTCCAAGGTCTCGGTCGGGGCCAGCGTGGTCGGCTTCGCCTGGCTGCTGTTCTGGCGGCTCCGGGCGAAGCGCTGGCAGACCGCGACCAGCTTCGACGCGGCGCTGACCGCGCTGCTGATCTTCACCGTGACCAGCCGGGTGATCAGCCCGCAGTACCTGATCTGGGTGGTCGGCCTGACCGCGGTCTGCCTGACGGTGCGTGGCACCAGCCAGCGGCCGGTGGCCCTGCTGGTGCTGGCCGCGACGCTGTTCACCACGCTGGAGTTCCCGGTGCTGTTCGGCCAGGTGCTGAACAGTCAGCTGTGGGGCGTGGTGGTGCTGAGCGTGCGCAACCTGCTGCTGCTGGCCGCCACGATCCTGTCCTGCGTCCGGCTCTGGCGCTCCACCCGGGTGGTCGAACCGGTCCGCACCCTGGTGCTGCCGCCCGCCCTGGAGGCGCCGGTGCCCGCCGGGTACCCGGTCCGGCCGGGGATCGCGTACGAGCAGGACCTGCTGGACGGCATCGACAGCGCGGGCGTCCGCCAGTGAGGCCCCCGGTCAGTGCGCGAAACGCTGGTGCAGGTCCTCGCCCCACTCGCGGGTGAGGTCGGCCAGTCCGAGGCCCAGCCGGGCCCGGCAGAGCCCGTCCAGCCACTCCTCCCGGTCGCCGGTCGGCCCGGCGGCCCCGGCGGCCCGGTAGAAGCCGACCAGCCGCTGCTCGCCGAACCGGCGGGCGATCAGGTCACAGGCGGACCAGGCGAGTTCGTACGCCAGGCCGATGCCGGCCGAGCCGGCCGCGAAGTCGGTGTCGGCGGGCAGTGCGGCCGTGAAGCCCTTGACCGCGGCGGCCCGGGCGAGTTCCGGCGCGATCTGCTTCGGGCTGCGGCCGGCGCCCCGGTAGCCGGTGTAGTCGGCCACGCCCTCGGAGAGCCAGAGCGGGGTCCACGGCCGGGTGTCGGCCCGGGTCGCGACGTGGGTGGCCTCGTGCACGGTGACCACCCTGCGTCCGAGCTCGCTGAGGCCGGCGTACGCCTGCGGGTTGATCAGCACCCGGTCGGCCGGGCTGTGCAGCGGCGCCCCGGCGGCGGCCGTGGTGACGGCGGCTATGCCCTGGTACCCGGCCTCGGAGACCCCGAGCAGGCGGGCGAACTGCTCCCCGGTGGCCGGGAAGCCGAGCAGCAGCCGGCCGGGCCAGTCCCCGCCCCAGACCTCGGTCACCAGCGGGACCGCCAGGTCGGCCGTGGCCGCCGCGGCGGCCAGCGCGGCCGGGTCGGCCTGACCCAGCACCAGACTGTGCCCGCCCTGCACCGCCCGGACCTCGCCGAGGTCCCAGAGCGCGGCGCCACCGACCGGCTGGTCGGTGGCCAGCAGCCACTCGCCGTCCACCAGCTCGCACCCGATCCGCCGGGTCAGCACGGCCGGGAGGTCGTCGAACTCGGCGATCCGCCAGCCGAGTTCGACGGTCAGGGTGACGGCATCGCCGACCGGCTCGGCGAAGTCGGTGATCCGGTAGGAGAGTTCGGCCAACGGGACGCGGGCCAGCCGGGCCAGCCCGGCGAGTTCGGCGGCCCGGCCGGCCGGGGTCACCCCGGCCGCCAGCGCGCTCCGGTCCAGCCGGAGCAGCGCCCTGGCCCGGTCCGCGAGCAGCGCCTCGATCCGGGGCCGGGCCCGGACCGTCTCGGCGCTCGCCGAACGGACCGGGGGTACCGAGGGCGCCCGGACCGGCCGGGCCACCGGCGGCGAGAGCTGCACCAGCCCGGCCGCCGCGAGCAGCAGCGCGGCCCGGCGGGACAGCACGGGACCGCCGACCCGCGCCCCGCCGTCCGGGGTCGGGCCGGCGGTCGCCCGCCGAGCGCCGCTCAGACCCGCACCACCCCGCTGACCGGCATCGCGTTGACGCTCTCGTAGCGGACCCGGGCGCCGGGGTAGGGCGCGTGGACCACCACACCGCCGCCGGCGTACATCCCGACGTGGTGCATGTCCCTGTAGAAGATCACCAGGTCTCCCGGCCGGGCCTCGGCGAGGCTGATCCGCTGCCCCGCGTTGGCCTGCTGCTGCGAGGTGCGCGGCAGGGTCACTCCGGCCTGCCGCCAGGCCCAGTACATCAGACCCGAGCAGTCGAACGTACGGGGCCCGGTGGAACCGTAGACGTACGGGGAGCCGATCTTGCCGCTGGCGGCGGCCAGCGCGGCGGCGGCCCGTCCGGAGGCGGCGGGCAGGTTGCCGAGGTCGACCCGCTCGGCGCCCCGGGCGGCCCGGCGGGCGGCGTCCCTGGCGTCGTCGTCGGCCATCCTGGCCCGCTCCCCCGCGCCCAGCGAGTTCAGCAGCCGCTGGGCCTTGGTGAGCCGCTGCTGGATCTCCTGCTTGCTCTCGTTCAGGGTGCGCCGGACGGACTCCAGCTCGGCCAGCTTGGCGGTGGTCTCGGCCCGCCGCTGGTCCAGCCGGCGCTGACTGTCGATCACCTGGCGCAGAGTGTCGTTCTGCCGCTCCGCCGTCTGGTCCAGGGTGCGGGCCCGGTACAGGTAGCCGGCCGGGTCGGAGTCCAGCATCAGCTGCACCGCCGGGTCGATGCCGCCCGCCCGGTACTGGGCGGCGGCCACCGAGCCGAGCCCGGAGCGCAGTTGGTTCAGCTCGTCCTGGCCGGCCGCCACCTGGTTCTGCAGCGAGCCGGTGTCGGACTGCAGCTGCCGCTGCTGCTCCTGGGCCGCGTTGAACTTCTCCGAGGCCTGCTCGGCCTCCTCGTACAGCTGGTCGACCTGGGCCTTGACGTCCTTGCGGGTGGGCGGCTCGGCCGGGGCGCCCGGGGTGGCCCCGGCGGCGCCCGCCGAGGCCACCCCGAGCACCGTGGTGGCCGCTGCGGTGAACACCAGCGCCCGGGTGAACCGGCGGGCGCCTGGCAGGGGGGAACGACTGTGCGTCGACATACCGGCGGCTGCTCCGTTCCTGCGCCGGGCCACCGCCGCCGCCCGGTCGGGCGGCCGTCCTTGCGAAGGTCCGGGGGCAGACGTTAGCGAGTCACGGCGATCTAGTCCAAACCCCTACAGTGTCGAATATTTGACCATCAATCGGACATCTGCTCGGCCAGCCGGAAACGCCGCAGGCCCGGCACGTGGCCGGGCCTGCGGGCGTTACGACGGACGGGTGGTCAGACCCGGACGATGCGGGTGATCGGCATGACCGTGGCGGACTCGTGCCGGACCAGGGTGCCGGTGCGCGGCGCGTGCACGATCTGACCGTTGCCCACGTAGAGGCCGACGTGGCCGCCCCCGCGGTAGATGATCAGGTCACCGGGCTTGGCGTCGGCGATGTTGGTGCCGATGTTCTGACCGGCGCCCATCTGCGACTCCGAGGTGCGCGGCAGCGAGATCCCGGCCTTGTTGAAGGCCCAGACCATCAGGCCGGAGCAGTCGAAGCTGTTCGGGCCGACGGAGCCGTAGCCGTACGGCTTGCCGATCTCCGCCTCGGCGGCGGCGATCACGGTGCCCGCGTACGACCCGGCCGGCAGGCCGCTCAGGTCGGTCCTGGTCTCCGTGCGGGAGGCCCGGTCCGGCGCGGCGGTCTTCGACTCGGTGGCCGCCTTGGCGGCCGAGTCGGCGGCGGCCTTGGCCTCGGCGGCCCGCAGCTCGTCCTGCTCCTTGCGGCTGAGCGTGTCGAGCAGCGCCTGCGCGGAGGCCAGCTTGGCCTGGATCTCGTCCTTGCCCGCCCGGAGCTCCTGGGTGGTGCGCTCCAGGTCGGCGAGCTTGTTCTGGGCCTCGGACTTCTGCTGGTCGAGCTTGCCCTGCTCGCCCTTCAGCGTCTTCAGGGTGTCCGCCTGCGAGGCGCCGAGCTGGCTCAACGAGTCGGCCTGGCCCAGGAAGGCGTCCGGGCTGCTGGAGAGCATCAGCTGGACGGTGGGCGATATCCCGCCGGTCCGGTACTGCTCGGCGGCGATCTCGCCGAGCGTGCTCTGCAGGGTGGTCACCTGGGCCTGCTGCCGGGCCACCTCGTCCTGAAGGCCGCTGACCTGCTTCTGCAGGGTCTGCTGCTTCTCCGTGGCCGCGTTGAACTTCTCGGTCGCGTCCTCGGCCTGCTCGTGGAGCTGGTCGACCTGGGACTTGACCTCGTCCTTGGTGGGGTTCGGGTCGGCGTGCGCACCGGTCTGCGCGGACAGCGCCACCGCAGCGGCGGCGGCAGCCGTGATGATCGAGACCCGGGTACGGCCGGCAGGCTTGGGACGACGATGGGACGCCACGAAGGCGGGCTCCTTCTTCCTACGTCCGCCTACCGGGTGAGCTGACGGGTTCGGGCTGGAAGAGATGCCCTACAGCGCCTCACCGTCGGGCCGTCTCGTGACGGTCCGTCGACCTGGCGCCGATTCACCCCGAGGAACGTGGTTCCCCGGCTCCGATCGACAGCGCCCCCGAGAGGGCTTCCCCGTAGGGCAGTCGGAACTGCCCCGCTGCGTCTCGAACTCGGCGGTAACCCCCGCCGCCACCCAGGTTGGGTGATCGACAGTGCGGTGGTTCGAGAAGGACCCTAGTAACCCAACCGTGATCGGTTCAAATCCTTGTAAGAAAAAAGTCGGAATGAAGTCGTGATTCTTCGGTGATTGCGACCGAGCGTGATCGGAAATGCACGCTGCGCCGACGAATTCCCGGGATGCGGACGCGACGGGGCCCGCCGGAGGTGTCCCAGATCACAGGGAGGTTCCGACGGGCCCGGGCGTGTCACGAGGCGTCAGTTGGACGCCTTGATGGGGAGATGTCCGTTATGCCGTATCAGGCTGACGGTGGATCAGACCCGGCGGATGGTCTTGATCGGCATCGCGTCGACCTTCATCACCTTGACCACGTCACCGGTGTGCGGGGCGTGCACCACCAGGCCGTTGCCGATGTAGATCCCGACGTGGTGCGCGTCGGGGTGGTAGATCACCAGGTCGCCCGGCTGCGCGTTGGCCCAGTCCTTGCCGATGTTGGTGCCGACCGAGGCCTGGTCCTGCGAGGTGCGCGGCAGCGAGACGCCCGCCTGCGCGTACGCCCAGACCACCAGGCCGGAGCAGTCGAAGGAGTTCGGTCCGGTGGCGCCCCAGACGTACGGCTTGCCCTGCTTGCCCATCGCGGCGGAGACCGCCGCACCGGCGTAGCCGCTGGCGGGCGGCAGGTTGCCGACGTCGATCCGCTCGCCGCCGCGCGAGGCGCGGTCGCCCAGCACCGCGTTCCGGTCGGCCGCGCTCAGCTGGTTGAGCAGCTTCTGCGCCTCGGCCAGCTTCTTCTGCACCTCGGCCTTGGCGTCGTTCAGCACCTTGGTGTTGCGGTCCAGCTCGGCCAGCGTCTCCGCGGCCTCGATCTTCTGCTGGTCCAGTCGGCGCTGCTGGTCCTGGAGCGTCTTCAGGCTCTGCGCCTGGGTCTGGTTCACCTGGTCGACGCTGGACGCCTTGGTCAGGTAGTTCTCCGGGTCCGAGGAGAGCATCAGGGCGACCGAGGGGTCCACCCCGCCGTCCCGGTACTCCTGCGCCGCCACGGCCGCCAGGCCGCCCTGAAGGGCCGTCATCTGCTCCTGGCCGCGGGCCACCTGGTCCTGCAGCTGCTCGGCCTGCTTGCGCAGCTGGTCGGTCCGCTCCTTGGCGCCGTTGAACCGCTCGGCCGCCTGCTCCTGCTCGTTGAAGAGCGCGTCGACCTGGACCTTGACCTCGTCCTTGCTCGGCTTGGCCGGCGCCGCGTGGGCACCCGCCTGCGCCGAGAGGGCGACCGCGGTCGCTGCGGCAGCGGTCAGCACGGAGACCCGTGCACGGCTCGGCTGCTTGGGGCGGCGGTGGGAAGCCAAAGGAAGAGCTCCTTCATCACTCCTGGACGCGACCTCACCCGATCGGGTGCTTGTCCAGAAAATAGGTTTGACGCCAGACCCTAGTGAAGTTGTCACGGGTGCGCCACTCCCCTACCGCCACGAACTTCCCGCCGGGGACCGGAATTCACCGGACCGACACAACCCGGCCACCCCGCCCTGACCTGCAGTCAGTCACCGTCAGGGCCTGGCCAGCCGCTTCAGCAGCAGCAGTGAGGCCACCGGGCGCGCACCCGCCTTCTTCACGCCGTCGGCGACCTCCTTGTCGGTGGAGACCACCACCACCGGACGCCCCAGCGGCTCGGCCCTGACCAGCCGCCGGATCAGCTCGTCCGCGGTCTCCCCGGTCCGGCTGAACCGGACCCGGACCCCGCGCGGCGGCGCCAGGATCACCGGCACGTCCAGGTCCTGGCCGTCGAAGACACAGGTCACCTCGGCCTGGGTGCGCTGGGCCAGCATCGCCAGACCGCCGAGCAGCCGGATCCGCTGCTGCTCCAGCGGCAGCGTCGGGTACCCGGTCTTGGTCACGTTGTAGCCGTCCACCACCAGGTGGACCTGAGGGATCGCCAGCAGCTGGTCGAGCAGCGCAGGGTCGTCCTCGGCCAGCGCCCGGCGGGCCACGTCGTGCGGCGAGGCGGAGGCCGGTGCCACCGCGTCCACCAGGTCGGCCGGGTGGATCTGCGCCACCGGCAGGGCCAGCTCGCGCTGGAGGCCCTGGGCGGACTGCAGCACGGTGTCCAGCAGCAGTCGCAGCCGCATGTCCTCGACGCTGCGGCCCTCCCGGGCCGAACGGCGGCCGGCCTCCAGGGCGGTCTCCAGCTCGGCGATCCGGTGCCGCAGCCGACGGGCCTCGGCCTCGGCCGCGCTGTGCTCGGTGGCCGCCCCGGCCCGTACCTCGGCCAGCTCGGCCTGCACCTTGCGGGCCTCGGCCTGGGCCCGCCGGGTGTCGCTCTCCAGCGTCCGGACCTTCTTCCGGAGCGACTCCGCCTCGCGCCGGATCCCCTCCGAGTCGGCCCGCTGCCGGTCCAGGTCGGCCCTGGACTGGGCGCGCAGCTCGGCCAGCTCCTCCTGGAGCTTCTCCACCAGCCGGGCCGCCTCGGCCGCCGCGCCCTCGGCGCCGGCCCGCTCGACCTGCTCGCCCGCCTCGGCGACCAGCCGGGCCCAGCCGGCCGGGCGCAGCAGGTAGGCGGCCGCCGCCACGTCCATCGGGTCGGCGGCGCCCGGCACGCTGCCCGCCTCCAGCGCCCTCACCAGATCCGGCTGCCCGAGCCGGAGCCGATCGGCTATCCGCAGCCGGAACGCCGGGTCCGCCTCCAGCGCGGCGGCCAGCGCGGTGGCCGCGTACTTGGCCCGCCGGGCCGGGGTGAACTTCGCGTACTGGCGCAGCGAGACCGGCAGTTCGGCGGCCGGCAGGCCGCCGAGCGCGTCGGCGGCGATGCCCACCACCCGGTGCCTGACCCCCTCGGGGAGCGGTCGGCCGAGCTGTTCGGGGCTGTCACCGGGAGTGGGATCGGTCGGGTCGGCAGGAGCGGGCGGTGCGTCGGCCTGCTCCGGGGCGGCCGGGGTCGCGGCCGCGGGAGGCTGCTCCTGCGACTCGGCCGCCCCCCATGCTGCGTCCACCACGTCCTCGGCTCCGATCCTGCTCCGCGGGGTCCGTACGGCCGGTTGCCGCTGCCCTCAAACACACCGCTCTCTGCAATTGTCGCGGTTACCGTGCCCCGACCCGACCCGCGCCACACTCCGCGCGGGCCCGGGCCGGTGCACCGGTCAGGACTCCTGCTGCTCCGCGGCCGCCTGCTCGGCGTCCGGACGGGCCACCAACTCGACCTGGTCGACCGCGTTGCACCAGCGGCAGCGGACCGACTCCAGCGTCTCGGCCAGCACCTCGGTCTCCTCGACCTTGGAGTCGCCGGCCAGGTCGAAGTGCAGGAACTCCACCACCCGGGACGAGCGCGTCACGTCGAAGCGGGTCAGGTTGCCGCAGAGCGTGCAGCGCCAGCGGGTCTCAGCGGTCGGGGCGGCGATCGTCATTCTGCCAAGTCCTCTCGTTGGTGCCGCCGTACGGCGGTCACCCAGGGTCCGGAAGGTCAAGCCTATTGCCTGCGGGTTCGACCGAGGGCACCTGGTCCGTGATGCGGGCAGACCGCACGGCACTAGGCCACCCGCAGTACCGGGCGGTGTCGGTGGGCCACGCCGGAGGAATGCTCTCCGCTATGGCCATCCCCGTCCTGGACCACCTCGACGCCCCGGGCGGCAGGACACCGGAGCGCCCGCCGGTCGTCACCTACGCGCTGATCGGGCTGAGCGTGCTGACCCTGCTGATCGGCCCGAGCTTCGGCCTCAACCCGCGCTACGGCACCGGGCCGGAGCGGGTCTGCGCCGAGCAGCGGTACGAGCAGCGCTGGGGCGCGATCCCGGCCGAGCTGATGGCCAACCGGCCGCTGCCGGCGGCTCGGCTGGCCGAGCTGCCCCCGTCCACGGCGGACTGCCCGCCGCTGCCGACGCCCCGGAAGATCCCGGTGCTCTCGGTGCTCAGTTCGCTGTTCGTGCACGCGGGCTGGCTGCACCTGCTCGGGAACATGCTGTTCCTGTTCGTCTTCGGCCCCGGGGTCGAGCAACGGTTCGGCCGGGTCCGGTTCCTGCTCGGCTACCTGACGGTCGGTTACCTGGCCACCTACGGCTGGGCGGTGGCGGAGGCCCACGGGGTGGAGTCGGCCCGGACCCTGGTCGGCGCGTCCGGCGCGATCGCCGGGGTGCTCGGCAGCTACCTGCGGCTCTACCCCCGGGCCCGGGTGACCACGTTGGTGCCGCTGCTGCTCTTCCTGCCGCTGCGCTTCCCCGCCTGGCTGGTGCTCGGGCTCTGGTTCCTGCTCCAGTGGCTCTCGGTCCGCCAGGACGGCCCCGGAGTGGCCTACCCCGTGCACGTCATCGGCTTCGCGGTCGGCTACCTGGCCACCTGGGTCACGGTTACGCTGACCCGGAACCCACGGACAGGAGCGACAGAGTGATCACCGCGATCGTGCTCATCAGGACCAGCGTCGACCGGATTCCCGAGATCGCCGAGGCGATCGCCTCGATCGAGGGCGTCAGCGAGGTCTACTCGGTGACGGGTGGCTACGACCTGGTCGCGATGGTCCGGGTCCGGCACCACGACGACCTCGCCGCGGTGATCCCCGGCCGCCTCAACAAGATCCCGGGCGTCGAGCACACCGAGACCCAGATCGCCTTCCGCACCTACTCCAAGCACGACCTCGAAGCCGCCTTCGCCCTCGGCCTCGACGAATAGCTAGGCTCTCGGACCTGCGCTCTGGGCAGATGCTGCACTTTTGCAGGCGCTCCGGGTCTACGGCCCGGGGGCTCGGGGCTCTGCTGTTGTGCGGCTCCGCCGCGTGGGCGAGGAGATCTGGCGGGCGGGTCACTGCGAAAGTGCCTGACCACCCACGGACGGATCACCTGGCAAGGGCCGGCGTCGCCCACGCGGCGGAGCCGCACATCAGCAGGGCCCCGAGCCCCCGACCGTAGACAGCTGAGCACCTGCCGAGAGGTCAGCTGCGGCGGGTGTCCGCGACGCAGCGGCCGCCTTCGTTGCGGTAGCTCCACGCCGCCCCGTCGGAGACGAGCTCGCGGACGGCCCCCAGGAACCGCTCCAGGTGCTCGTCCGGAGTCCCCGCCCCGAAGCTGACCCGGATCGCGTTCAGGCTGCGCTCGCCGGGCAGCGACGGCTCCGGGGCGCCGCACTCGGACGGTGCGGCCTCCTCGCCGCCGAGCAGGGTCCGCACCAGCGGGTGGGCGCAGAACAGCCCGTCCCGGACGCCGATCCCGTACTCGGCCGAGAGCGCCGCCGAGAAGTGCGAGCTGTTCCAGCCCTGCACCACGAAGGAGAGCACGCCGACCCGGGCCGCGCCCTCGCCGAACAGGCTGAGCACCCGGACTTCGGGGATCTCGGCCAGTCCGGCCTGCAGACGGTCGATCAGCTGCTGCTCGCGGGCCTCCAGCGCGTCGAAGCCGGCCTCGGTGAGCGCCCGGCAGGCGGAGGCGATGGAGTAGGCGCCGATCACGTTCGGGGAGCCGGCCTCGTGCCGGGCCGGGCCGGTCTGCCACTCGACCGCGACCGAGCCGTCCAGCTCGCGGGCCACGGTCCGGCTGGCGCCGCCGCCGGCCAGGTACGGCTCGGCCGCGTCCAGCCAGTCGCTCCGGCCGGCCAGCACGCCGGCGCCGAACGGGGCGTACAGCTTGTGGCCGGAGAAGGCGATCCAGTCCACGCCCAACTCCCGCACCGAGACCCGGTGGTGGGGCGCCAGCTGGGCGGCGTCCAGCACCACCCGGGCGCCGTGCCGGTGGGCGACCTCGGTCAGTTCGGCGACCGGCCAGAGCTCGCCGGTGACGTTGGAGGCACCGGTGACGCAGAACAGCCGGTGCTCGGCGGGCTCCGCCGCGAGGGCGGCGTCCAGCGCGGCGACCGCCTCGGCGTGCGAGCGCGGGGCCCGCAGGTAGCTGACGGTCAGGCCGTCCCGGCGCCAGGGCAGCAGCGAGGCGTGGTGCTCGGTCTCGAAGGCGAACACCCGGGTGCCGGCGGGCAGCACCCCGGCCAGCAGGTTGAGCGAGTCGGTGGTGGCCCGGGTGAAGACCACCTGGTCGCCCTCGCGCAGGTCGAGGAACTCCTCGACGGTGCGGCGGCTCTGCTCGAACAGGTCGGTGGAGAGTTGGGAGAGGTACCCGGCGCCCCGGTGCACGCTGCCGTAGTACGGGGCGTAGGCGGCGACGTCGTCCCAGACCCGCTGGAGCGCCGGGGAGCTGGCGGCGTAGTCCAGGGCGGCGTAGGAGACCTTCTCGCCGGAGACCAGCGGGACCTGGACGTCGTGGCCGAGAACGGCGAGCGGGGCGCAGATTTCGGTGGAAACGGACATGGGGGTGCACTCCTCGGAAGGTCCGGGACCTCGGGGTGCAGCTGTGCCGCCGACGTCCGCGCTTGCCACGCGGACGGTTCGCCGCGGAGCCCGGTCCTCACCCAGGGCACCCCGCCACGGACGGAGGGTTGCCGGACAGCAAGCTGGGGCTTGTCGCTGTCACTCATGACCTGCCGAGGACTCTAGGCGAGCCTCCGAGGAGTGGTCAAACACCCGTCCGCCATCCGGACAGTACGAAGGCCCGGCAGTGATCTGCCGGGCCTTCAACTCACCGTTCAAGAACGGGTGGTGGCCGCCGCCCAGTCCTTCAGCAGGGCCTCCGCCGCGCCGGAGTCGACGGCGGCCGCGGTCCGCACCATGCCGGCCGCCAGCTGCTCGGCCAGCGGGGCGTCGGTCAGCTCCAGCGCGGTCAGCGCGGCGGCGCTGTTCAGCAGGACGGCGTCCCGGACCGGGCCGCGCTCCCCCGCCAGCAGGCGGCGGGCGACCTCGGCGTTGAACTGCGGGTCGCCGCCGCGCAGCGCCTCGATGCCGACCGGCTCGATGCCGACCTCGCGCGGGTCGAAGACGGTCTCGGTGACCTGACCGTCCTTCACCAGCCAGACGTGCGAGGTGGTGGAGATGGTCAGCTCGTCCAGGCCGTCGTCGCCCCGGAAGACCAGGGCGGTGGCACCGCGCCGGGCCAGTACGCCGGCGATCAGCCCGGCCAGCCGGGTGTCGAAGCAGCCGATCGCGTGCGCGGTGACCCGGCCCGGGTTGGTCAGCGGGCCGAGGATGTTGAAGGCGGTCGGCACCCCGAGGTCACGGCGGGCCGGGGCGGCGTGCCGCATCGCCGGGTGGAACATCGGCGCCGGGCAGAAGGTCAGGCCGACCTCCGCGGCGATCTCGGCCACCCGGGCGGGCGTGACGTCGGGGCTGATGCCGAGCTTCTCCAGCACGTCGGTGGCACCGCTGGCGGAGGAGGCCGCCCGGTTGCCGTGCTTGACCACCTTCGCCCCGGCGGCGGCCGCGACGATCGCCGACATGGTGGAGATGTTCACCGTCTTGGCCCGGTCGCCGCCGGTGCCCACGATGTCCACTGCGGGGCCCGGGATGTGCAGCGGCGTGGCGTGCGCGTACATCGACTCGACCAGACCGGCGATCTCGTCCACCGTCTCGCCCTTGGCCCGGAGCGCGACCACGAAGCCGGCCACCTGGACGGGGGTGGCCTCGCCGCCCATGATCCGGTCCATCGCCCAGGCGGTGTCGGCCTGGCCGAGGTCCTGCCCGGCCAGCAGCGCGCTCAGCAGGTCCGGCCAGGTGCGGACCACCTGCGCGGGGTCGCTACCGCCGTTCGCAGGTTGTGCGTTCACCATGGCTGACTCCAGCTCTCGATCGGGGATGCTGGAGCCAGCCTAGCGATCCGGGGCGCCCGGACGCGGGGTGCTTCTCTACAGGTGAGACACCGGCTGACGGCCCCTCAGCGGTGCGATCGCTCAGCGGTGGGCCGGGGTGCGCTTGGCCACCCGGGCCCGGAGCAGGGTGGCGGCGGCCTCGGCCAGCGCCACCGGGTCGACCGGGTGCGAGATCGCGGCCTCGGCGCGGCTCCAGGCGGCCAGCCAGGCGTCCTGCGGCCGGCCGATCAGCACCAGCACCGGCGGGCAGCCGTAGATCTCGTCCTTGACCTGCCGGGCCACCCCGAGGCCGCCGGCCGGCACGGCCTCGCCGTCCAGCACGCAGAGGTCGACACCGCCCTTCTCCAGGGCTCGGAGCACCGCGGGCACCGTGGCGCACTCCAGCACGTCGACCTCGGGGAGGTCGGCGGCGGGGCGGCGGCCCAGTGCGAGCGTGACCTGCTCGCGGGTGTTCCGGTCGTCGCTGTAGACGAGAACGGTGAGCGTCTCGTCGGAGGTGTGCGCCATGGGCCCTGCTCCCGGGTACTCGTCCTCTTATATGGCTGTGCTCTTCGTCGTACCGTGCGCGGCTCAACCCGGCCCGGTGTGACCCGGACCACGTTCACCTCCGGATGCTACTCCCGCACACCCCTCGTGGTGACCCCCTGGCGCGATCTCCCTCGGACGAGCCGCGGCCGTACGCCACGCCGATCACTCACGCGGGCGACGGATCGTCACCCCAGAAGTCCGGTTCCACCCGGACGGCCGACCCGCTAGCCGACCCGGGGCGCCGGGCCCGCCGTGACACGCGGGGCGAACGGGTGGACCCGTCGTCAATGAACCGTCAGAAATGGGACACCACCTCCTCGAAGCCCTCGTCCGACGCCCCGTCGGCTGCCAACAGGGCATACCGCACGCACCGGACACTCCGAGGTACACCCCCCGGCGTGAAGACGGAATAAGGGACCGACATAATGTCCGTCGTGGCGACAGCAACAGCAACAGAAACCGGACACGCGCACGGAGCGGTCAACAGGCCGAACCTGGTCAGCGTCGGAACCATCGTCTGGCTGAGCTCGGAGCTGATGTTCTTCGCGGCCCTGTTCGCGATGTACTTCACGCTCCGCTCGGTCAAGGGCGCGGAGTTCTGGACCGAGAAGGCCCACGCGCTCAACGTGCCCTTCTCCTCGGTGAACACCACGATCCTGGTGCTCTCCTCCCTCACCTGCCAGCTCGGCGTCTTCGCCGCCGAGCGCGGTGACGTGAAGAAGCTCCGCTCGTGGTTCATCATCACCTTCGTGATGGGCGCGATCTTCATCGGCGGCCAGATCTTCGAGTACACCGAGCTGGTCAAGAAGGACGGCCTCTCGCTGTCCTCGGACCCGTACGGCACGGTGTTCTACCTGACCACCGGCTTTCACGGCATGCACGTGACGGGTGGTCTGATCGCGTTCCTGCTGGTCCTGGCACGGACGTACGCAGCCAAGCGGTTCACGCACGAGCAGGCCACCGCCGCGATCGTGGTGTCGTACTACTGGCACTTCGTCGACGTCGTGTGGATCGCCCTGTTCGCGACCATCTACCTGATCAAGTAACCAGCTGATCAGGTCGCTGGCCGACGGCCGGAGCCGTACCCGCACCGACCGACCGCGCGCGTCCCCGCAGCCGACCCGGGCAGACCGGGCCGCGAGGCACGCCCACCAGCCGACCAGATCCTGACCCCGGGGTTAATCCGTGAAAAAGCTCTCCGCACGACGGCGCCATCCACTGGCGGCGCTGGTCGTCCTACTCTTCGCCCTGGCGGCCACCGGGGGGCTGTACGCCGCGTTCTTGCCCGCCGAGAAGGCGCAGGCCGACAGCTCGGTGCAGTCGCTCGCGATCGACGAGGGCAAGAAGCTCTTCGCCGTGGGCTGCTCCTCCTGCCACGGTCTGAACGGCGAGGGCAGCTCGGACGGTCCGAGCCTGGTCGGCGTCGGCTCCGCCGCGGTGGACTTCCAGGTCGCCACCGGCCGGATGCCGGCCCAGCAGCCCGGCGCCCAGGTGCCGAAGAAGAAGAACATCTACTCCCAGGCCGAGATCGACCAGATGGCCGCCTTCGTGGCCTCGCTCGGCCCCGGCCCGGTCGCTCCGTCGAAGGAGCAGTACACCTCCACCAACCCGGACGACGTCGCCAAGGGTGGCGAGCTGTTCCGGACCAACTGCTCGCAGTGCCACAACTTCGCGGGCCAGGGCGGTGCCCTGACGAAGGGTAAGTACGCCCCCGCCCTGGACGGCGTGGACCCGAAGCACATCTACGAGGCCATGCAGACCGGCCCGCAGAACATGCCCTCCTTCCCCGACGGCGTGATGCCCGAGGAGCAGAAGCGGCAGATCGTGGCCTTCGTCCGCCACACCACCAACGACGAGCCCAACCCCGGCGGTCTGAGCCTGGGCAGCCTCGGCCCGGTGACCGAGGGTCTGTTCGGTTGGATCTTCGGACTCGGCAGCCTGATCGCGATCGCGATCTGGGTCGCCGCCCACACGACCAAGGCCAAGAAGTCATGAGCCACGACAACATGTCCAAGGACACCCTGCCGGAGTCGCACGACTCCCACGGCGCCGAGCTCGCCGCCCACGGCGACCCGTTCGCCGACCCGGGCCTGCCGGCCCACGAGCCGCGTCGCACCGACATCGACGAGCGGGCCGCCCAGCGGGCCGAGCGTCAGGTCTCGCTGCTCTTCATCCTGTCGATGCTGTCGACCGTCGGGTTCATCGCGTCCTTCGTGATCTTCCCGATCGACAAGATCGTCTACATCTTCCCGATCGGTCACGTCAGCGCGCTGAACTTCTCGCTCGGCCTGACCCTCGGGGTGGCGCTCTTCTGCATCGGCGCGGGCGCGGTCCACTGGGCCCGCACCCTGATGTCGGACCACGAGCTGCCGGCCGAGCGCCACGCGATCGAGGCCGACGACGAGGTCCGCGCGGACGTCATCGAGCAGTTCAAGACCGGCGCCGCCGAGTCCGGCTTCGGCCGCCGCAAGATGATCCGCAACACCCTGATCGGGTCGATGGCCCTGGTGCCGCTCTCCGGTGTGGTGCTGCTCCGCGACCTCGGGCCGCTGCCCGAGGACAAGCTGGAGCACACCGGTTGGAAGGAAGCCACCCAGGCCAAGCCGATCCAGCTGATCAACATGAACACCAACGAGCCGATGAAGCCCGAGGACATCATCGTCGGCTCGCTGAGCTTCGCGAAGCCCGAGGGCCTGGAGGAGGACTCGCACGAGTTCCAGGTCCAGATCGCCAAGGACGCCCTGATGCTGATCCGGATCGCTCCGGAGGACATCAAGGACAAGGAGTCCCGGGAGAAGGGCTTCGAGGGCATCCTCGCCTACTCGAAGATCTGCACCCACGTCGGCTGCCCGATCAGCCTCTACGAGCAGCAGACCCACCACGCGCTCTGCCCCTGCCACCAGTCGACCTTCGACCTGGCGGACGGCGCCCGCGTCATCTTCGGCCCGGCCGGTCACCCGCTGCCGCAGCTGAAGATCACTGTTGACGAGAAGGGCTACCTGGTCGCCACCGGCGACTTCGACGAGCCCGTTGGCCCGAGTTACTGGGAGCGCAGCCGATGACCGCGAGCAGCACCAAGGGTGCCGCAAAGCCGGCCAGCACCCGTGCCAAGCCCGCCAACAAGGCGGAGTCCGCCGCGGACTGGGTGGACGGCCGGCTCGGCCTCTACACCCTGGCCAAGGCCAACCTGCGGAAGATCTTCCCGGACCACTGGTCCTTCATGCTCGGGGAGATCTGCCTCTACACCTTCATCATCATCATCCTGACCGGCGTCTACCTGACGCTGTTCTTCACCCCGAGCATGGGCGAGACCGTCTACCACGGCTCCTACGCCCCGCTCCAGGGCATCAGGATGTCGGAGGCCTACGCCTCCACCCTGGACATCTCGTTCGAGGTCCGTGGTGGCCTGCTGATCCGTCAGATCCACCACTGGGCCGCGCTGGTGTTCGTCGCCGCGATGCTCGTGCACATGATGCGGGTGTTCTTCACCGGCGCGTTCCGCAAGCCGCGCGAGGTCAACTGGCTGTTCGGCTTCCTGCTGCTCTTCCTGGGCATGTTCGACGGCTTCATGGGCTACTCGCTCCCCGACGACCTGCTGTCGGGCACCGGCATCCGGTTCATGGAGGGCGCGGTCCTGGCCGTGCCGCTGGTCGGCACGTACGTCCAGATGTTCCTGTTCGGCGGGGAGTTCCCCGGCACCGACATCGTGCCGCGGTTCTTCACCATCCACGTGCTGCTGATCCCGGGCGTCATGCTGGGCCTGCTGGTGGCCCACCTGATCCTGGTCTTCTACCACAAGCACACCCAGTGGGCGGGCCCGGGCAAGACCGAGAAGAACGTCGTCGGCATGCCGCTGATGCCGGTCTACATGGCCAAGGCCGGTGGCTTCTTCTTCCTGGTCTTCGGCATCATCGCGATGATCTCGGCGATCGCCACCATCAACCCGATCTGGGCGTACGGCCCGTACCGCCCCGACCAGGTCTCCACCGACGCGCAGCCCGACTGGTACATGGGCTTCTCCGAGGGTCTGATCCGCATCATGCCGGGCTGGGAGATCGGCCTCTGGGGCCACACCCTCAACCTGGGTGTGTTCGTGCCGCTGATGATCTTCCCGCTGGTGCTGGTCGCCATCGCGGTCTACCCGTTCATCGAGAGCTGGGTGACCGGCGACAAGCGCGAGCACCACATCCTGGACCGCCCTCGCAACGCCCCGGTCCGCACCGGTCTCGGCGCGGCCTGGATCAGCCTGTACCTGGTGCTGCTGATCGGTGGTGGCAACGACCTGTTCGCCACCCACCTGCACCTCTCGATCAACGACATCACGTACTTCGTGCGGGTCGGGTTCTTCGTGGTGCCGGTGATCACCTTCTTCGTCACCAAGCGCTGGTGCCTGGGTCTCCAGCGCCGCGACAAGGACAAGGTGCTGCACGGTCGCGAGACCGGCGTCATCAAGCGCCTGCCGCACGGTGAGTTCGTCGAGGTGCACGCCCAGCTGCCCGCCGGCGCGCTGCACACCATCACCGCGCACGAGCAGCCGACCCCGATCGAGCTGCCCGCCGAGGTCGACGAGAACGGCGTCAAGCGCAAGGTCGGCGTCCTCGCCAAGACCCGCGCGAAGCTCTCCCAGGGCTTCTACGGCGAGGGGAACCAGATCCCCAAGCCGACCGCCGAGGAGCACCACGAGATCACCAGCGGCCACGGCCACCACTGATTCTCGTACCGCCACAGCCGATGGCCCCCACCGTTCGCGGTGGGGGCCATCGGCCTTGCTGCGGCAGAATGAGCGGTAACGAACCGTCAGGAGAACCCGTGCAGCTGTCCGTCGACCACGAAGCCGCCACTCCCCCGTACGAGCAGGTCCGGGCCCAGATCGCCGACCAGGCCCGGAGCGGGACCCTGCCGGCCGGCCTCAAGCTCCCCACCGTCCGGGCCCTCGCCGAGGAACTCGGCCTGGCCGCCAACACGGTGGCCCGCGCCTACCGCGAACTCGAGGCCGACGGCGTGGTCGAGACCCACGGCCGCCGGGGCACCCTGATCGCCGCCACCGGCGACACCGCCCACCGCCTGGCCGCCGCAGCCGCCACCGACTACGCCGCCCGCGCCCACCGCCTCGGCCTCGACCACGCCGACGCCCTGGCGGCCGTCACGACGGCCCTCGGCGTCACCTACCGCTGACTCCTCGGTAGGTGCTCAACCGGCTACGGTCAGGGGCTCGGGGAACTGCGACGCCGGCCTAGTACAAGGTGATCCGTTCAGGGGTGGTCGGGCACTTTCGCAGTGATACCCGCCGACCACGAACCGTCGCCGTTCCCCGAGCCCCTGGACCGTGGACCCGGACGCCCTGCGAAAAGGTCAGCCGATCAGCGGGGCGTCCGCCGCGGCCACCTGGGTGCCCAGGCCGCCGCTGGTGGTGACGGGTTGGCCGAGGGCGGAGTGCTTCAGCCACTCGTCCCAGGAGACGTTCCAGTCGCCGAACCCGTTGCCGAACGGCTCCATCGCGGCACCCCGGCTGTTCACCACCTGCACCAGATCCCCGATCCGGGTCTGGTCGAAGAACCACTTGGCGTCGTCGGTGCTCATCCCGGTGCAGCCGTGGCTGACGTTGTCGACCCCCTGGGAGCCCACCGACCACGGTGCCGCGTGCACGTACTCGCCGCTCCAGGTGACCCGGGTGGCCCACTTCACCTGGAGGTCGTACGCCTCGGTGCTGCCCTCCTGGATGCCGATCGACTCGCCGTTCATCCGGACCTGGGACTCCTGCCCGAGCACCACCTTGATGCCGTTGCGGGTGGCGAAGCCGGGCTTGCCGGTGGTGACCGGGATGGACTTCACCTCGGCGCCGTTGCGACGGTAGGTCAGGTAGTGCGAGGCGGCGTCGACCACCACCTCGACCCGGTCGCCGGTCCGCAGCGAGCGGGTGACCGCCTCGCCGCCGTACAGGCCGTCGGCGACCGGTACGCCCTGCAGGTCGTAGGCCAGCCGGATCTTGGCGTTGGCGGGCCAGTACTCCTTCGGGCGGAAGTGCAGGTTGCGGTCGTCCACCCAGTACCAGGCACCGGTCACGGCGGGCTCGGAGGCCACCGTCAGGCCCCGCTCGACCGCCTGGCGGGCCGTGGGGTCCTTGACCGCCTCGGAGAGCTGTACGGTGAGCGGCTGGCCCACCCCGTAGACGCCGCTGCCCGAGGAGTCCGGGCCCAGCTCGGCGGTGAGCAGGTGCTGTGCGGCCACGGTGCCGAACTCGCTGCTGGTCTCGCCCCGCCCGCCCTTGCCGTCGTCGGCGGCGACCCGGACGGTGTACCGGGTGCCCGCCTTGAGCCGGCCGGTGCTCTGCCAACTCTGCAGGTCGGCGGCCAGCTGCCCGGCCACCACCCGGCCGTCGGCCCCGGTGACGGTGACGTCGGTGAGCCGGCCGCCCCGGTCCGCGGTCACGGTGAAAGGTTTCGCCGGATCCACCTCGCCACTGGCCGAGACGTGCACCAGCTCGTGCACGTCCACCGGCTCCACCGGCCGTATCGCGGCCGGCGGGCCGCCGGAGGAACACCCGGCGACCGGGACCAGCACCAGCAGTGCGGCCGTCAGTGCGATCCCGTGCCTGGTTTTCACGGCTGCCTCCTCGAACCGACGACGTATCAGATCGTAGGAACAGTCAGCCCCGCGCGGCCCGCCCCCGCAGTCCCGGTTGACCCGACCGGGTGAGCGGACCACCCGGTGAGCCCCAAGGGACGTCCTGACGCGAACGGCCGGACACCCCCGTGAGGGGTGCCCGGCCGCCCGGTGCGGAGGAGGAGGACCTACTGGTTCTGGTCCTCGCCGCGGTAGAACTCGAAGACCCAGCCGAACAGGCCGATCAGGATGATCGGGATCGACCAGTACAGCAGCCACCAGCCGAAGATGACGCCCATGAACGCGAGCGCGCCACCGATCGCCAGCGAGAGCGGCTGCCAGCTGTGCGGGGCGAAGAAGCCCAGCTCGCCGGCGTCGTCCGCGACCTCGGCGTCGGGGTTGTCACCGGCACCGGTGTCGACCCGCTTGGCGGTGTAGGCCAGGTAGTAGCCGACCATCGCGCACAGGCCGAAGGCCAGGAACAGCGCCGTGGTGCCGGCCGCCTCCACACCGTGCTCGGAGTGGTTGGTCCACACGCCGTAGGTGATGGCCATCGCCAGGATGAAGACGGCGAAACCGATGAAGATCTTGCCCTGTTCCTTCATCAGGCGTCACCCTCCTTCTTCAGACCCTTGCCCAGCGCGGGGGCGTCGTACTTCGCGGGCGTGACGCCCTCGAAGTGCTTGGCCGGCTCACCGTGGTACTCGAGGTAGTCGAGCGCGGCGATGTCCGGGTGGTGCAGGTCGAAGGCCGGGGATTCCGAACGGATCCGCGGCAGGGTGAGGAAGTTGTGCCGCGGCGGCGGGCAGGAGGTCGCCCACTCCAGCGAACGGCCGTAGCCCCACGGGTCGTCGACCTCGATCTTCTCGCCGTACTTCGCGGTCTTCCAGACGTTGTAGAGGAACGGCAGGATCGACAGACCGAGCAGGAACGACGCGATGGTCGAGATGGTGTTCAGCGTGGTGAAACCGTCCGAGGCCAGGTAGTCGGCGTAGCGGCGGGGCATGCCCTCCGCGCCGAGCCAGTGCTGGACCAGGAAGGTGCCGTGGAAGCCGATGAACAGCGTCCAGAAGGTGATCTTGCCAAGGCGCTCGTCGAGCATCTTGCCGGTCATCTTCGGCCACCAGAAGTGGAAGCCGGCGAACATCGCGAACACCACGGTGCCGAACACCACGTAGTGGAAGTGCGCCACCACGAAGTAGGAGTCCGAGACGTGGAAGTCGATCGGCGGGGAGGCGAGCAGAACACCCGTCAGACCACCGAACAGGAAGGTGACCAGGAAGCCGACCGTCCAGAGCATCGGGGTCTCGAAGCTCAGCGAGCCCTTCCACATGGTGCCGACCCAGTTGAAGAACTTCACACCGGTCGGGACCGCGATCAGGAAGGTCATGAACGAGAAGAACGGCAGCAGGACCTGTCCCGTGACGTACATGTGGTGCGCCCACACCGTGACCGACAGACCGGCGATCGCGATGGTGGCCGCGATCAGGCCGGAGTAGCCGAACATCGGCTTGCGGCTGAAGACCGGGATGACTTCCGAGACGATGCCGAAGAACGGCAGCGCGATGATGTACACCTCGGGGTGACCGAAGAACCAGAACAGGTGTTGCCAGAGCAACGCCCCGCCGTTGGCCGGGTCGAAGACGTGCGCCCCGAACTTCCGGTCCGCCTCCAGGGCGAACAGCGCGGCCGCGAGGACCGGGAAGGCCAGCAGCACCAGCACGGCGGTCAGCAGGACGTTCCAGACGAAGATCGACATCCGGAACATCGTCATGCCGGGGGCACGCATGCAGATGATGGTGGTGATGAAGTTGACCGAGCCGAGGATGGTGCCGAAGCCGGAGAAGGCCAGGCCCATGATCCACATGTCGGCGCCGATGCCCGGCGAGCGGACCGCGTCGGACAGCGGCGAGTAGGCGAACCAGCCGAAGTCGGCCGCACCCTGCGGGGTGAGGAAGCCGGCCACGGCGATGATCGAGCCGAACAGGTAGAGCCAGTAGGCGAACATGTTCAGTCGCGGGAAGGCGACGTCGGGAGCGCCGATCTGGAGCGGCATGATCCAGTTCGCGAAGCCCGCGAAGAGCGGGGTCGCGAACATCAGCAGCATGATCGTGCCGTGCATGGTGAACGCCTGGTTGAACTGCTCGTTCGAGAGGATCTGGGTCCCCGGACGAGCCAGCTCGGCGCGCATCACCAGCGCGAGCACACCACCGATCAGGAAGAACGCGAACGACGTCCCCAGGTACAGGGTGCCGATCGTCTTGTGGTCGGTGGTGGTCAGCCACTTGATGATGGTGGACCCGGGCTTGCGGGTCCGCTCGGTGCCGGCCGTGACCGTAGCCCCGGCAGCCCCGCCGGCGGCGGCGGGCTCGTTGAGGATAGTCACTTCTCACTTCCCATGGTGGTGATGCCCGAGGGCACCGCGCCCTTCTGGCCCTTGGCCCGAAGCTCCGCCAGGTGCTTGTCGTACTCCGCCCGGTCCACGACCTTGACGTTGAACAGCATCCGGGAGTGGTCCACGCCACAGAGCTCCGCGCACTTGCCGCGGAAGGTGCCGAGCGAGGTCGGGGTGACCTCGAACTTGTTCACCACGCCCGGGACGACGTCCTGCTTCATCAGGAAGTTGACCGGCCAGAAGTCGTGGATGACGTCTCGCGAGGTGAGGCGGAACTGCACCGTCTCGTTGATCGGCAGGTAGAGCGTCGGCGGCTCGGCCGGGGTGCCGACCTCGTACGCGGCCTGGGTGTTGGCCGGGTCCGGGTTCTCGGTGTTCTCGTAGTTGAACGCCCAGCTCCACTGGAAGCCGACCACGTTGACCATGTGGTCCGGCTTGGCGGAGGTCTGGGTCAACCGGGCTTCGTCACGTGCGACGAAGTAGAAGAGCACCGAGACGATGACGAGGGGGACCGCGGTGTACAACGCCTCGATCGGCAGGTTGTACCGGGTCTGCGGGGGGACCTCCACCTTGGTGCGGCTGCGGCGGTGGAAGATCACACTCCAGATGATCAGACCCCACATCAGTGCGCCGACCACCAGAGCCGCGATCCACGAGCCCTGCCACATCCGGAGGACCATCGGGCCCTCGGCGGTGACGGGACTCGGAAGGCCAAGCCTGGGGAGGTCGTTGGCCGAGCAGCCGGTGGCGGTCGCGATGACGAGGCCCAGTGCCAGCGCCTGAGGCAGCTTCCGCCGCATCGTGCGCCGCGGCGAGCGGTCGGAGCCGTTGGGACTCACGTAGCGCCTTCCCGAAGTCTCGCCCGAGATCGCGTCGCTGCCGGGAGTCGCTGTGCGCGCCTCCCCGGCGACCCGGCCACGGGCACGGTTTGAATGCTTATGCGGGCCAAACGCTACTCCATCCTTATGCGGCACTCACGAGCAGCCCCCGGTAACGCGCCGCCCGGCTACCCGATCAGCCCCCAAAGGAGTGGACCCGCAGGTCAATGCAGCCGTTCGAGGCTCGCACGGAGACCCGGACGACGGCCCCTGGACACGCGGGTGACGGACCGTCGGGCACTCGGCCGGGTGCCCATGAACCGGCACAAAAGGGGTGCTGCCTGACGGTGAGTAGGGTGTGCTTCGTGTCCTACTTCGACGTGGCTTCCACCGCACCGCTGCACCCCGTCGCCCGGCAGGCGCTGACCGCCGCCCTGGACGAGGGCTGGGCCGATCCGGCCCGGCTGTACCGGTCCGGGCGGCAGGCCCGGATGCTGCTGGACGCGGCCCGGGAGACCGTCGCCGAGGTGCTCGGCTGCCGCGCCGACGAGGTCTCCTTCACCGGGAGCGGCACCCAGGCCGTCCAGTTGGGGATGCTCGGTGCGCTGACCGGTCGTCGCCGGACGGGACGTCACCTGCTCCATTCGGCCGTCGAGCACTCCAGCGTGCTGCACACCGCCGAACGGGTGGCGGCGGACGGCGGCAGCGTCTCGGTGGCCCCGGTGAACCGCCAGGGTCGGGTCTCCGCCCCCGAGTTCGCCGCCCTGGTGCGGCCGGACACCGCGCTGGCCGTGCTCCAGTCCGCCAACCACGAGGTCGGCACCCGCCAGCCGGTCGAGGAGACCGCCGCCCTGCTCGGCGACGTCCCGCTGCTGGTGGACGCCGCCCAGTCGGTCGGCCGGCTCCCCGTCCCCGGCGGCTGGTCCCTGCTCACCGCGAGCGCCCACAAGTGGGGCGGCCCGGCCGGGGTCGGTGTGCTCGCCGTCCGCAAGGGCGTCCGGTACGCCTCGCCGCTGCCCGCCGACGATCGGGAGAACGGCCGGGTCCCCGGCTACGTCAACGTCCCCGCGATCGTGGCGGCCGCCGCCTCGCTGCGGGCCGTCCGGGCCGAGGCCGAGGCGGAGAACGCCCGGTTGCACGCCCTGGTGGAACGGATCCGCCGTCAGGTGCCGCAGCTGGTACCCGAGGTGGAGGTGGTCGGCGACCCGGTCCACCGCCTCCCCCACCTGGTCACCTTCTCCTGCCTCTACGTCGACGGCGAGGTGCTGCTCACCGAGCTCGACCGGGCCGGCTTCGCGGTCTCCTCCGGCTCCTCCTGCACCTCCAGCACGCTGACGCCCAGCCACGTGCTGGCCGCGATGGGCGTACTGACCGAGGGAAACATCCGGATCTCGCTGCCGAACGGCACCCCCGAGGCGGACGTCACCCGCTTCCTCGACCTGCTCCCCCGCCTGGTCGCCGACGTCCGGGCCCCCCTCGGCCTCGACCTGCCCGCCCCGGTCGGCGGCTCGGACACCCTGGTGCTCGACATGCTCGGGAAGCGCTGCCCCCTGCCGGTGATCGAACTCGCCAAACGGATCACCGAAGTCCCGCCCGGCGGCACCGTCGTGGTCCTCGCCGACGACGAGGCGGCCCGCCTCGACATCCCCGCCTGGTGCCAGATGCGCGCCCAGACCTACGCGGGCGAAGCCCCCCCGACCGACTACGGCTTCACCCACGGCACGGCCTACCTGATCCACCGACGCTGACCAGCCTTTGGCAGGTGCTCATCCGGCTACGGTCCAGGGGCTCGGGGAACTGCGACGCCGGCCTCGTACAAGGTGATCGTCGCGTAAATGGTCAGGCACTTTCGCAGTGACCCGCACGCCAGATCTCCTCGCAGTTCCCCGAGCCCCTGACCGTAGACGCCCGAGCGCCTGCAGAAGCCCTACGCGGTGAGCTTCGCCCGGACCTCCGCCGCCGCCGCTTCGCCGTACGCTGCGGCGAAGCGGTCCAGGAACGCCCCGTGCCGCAGCTCGTACTCCTGGGTGCCGACCGTCTCGATCACCAGCGTGGCGAGCATGCAGCCGATCTGCGCCGACCGCTCCAGCCCGAGGTCCCAGGAGATGCCCGCCAGGAAGCCGGCCCGGAAGCCGTCGCCCACGCCGGTCGGGTCGGCCTTGCGGTCCTCGACCGGGCAGCCGACGGTGACGTCGGGCTCCCCGGCCCGCTGGATCCGGACACCCTTGGCGCCGAGCGTGGTGACCCGGGTGCCGACCCGGGTGAGGATCTCCTCGGGGCTCCAGCCGGTCTTGGTCTCGATCAGGGCGGCCTCGTACTCGTTGGTGAACAGGTACGTGGCGCCGTTCACGATCTCCCGGATGTCGTCGCCCTCCAGCCGCGCGAGCTGCTGCGAGGGGTCGGCGGCGAAGGCGTAGCCTCGGGTGCGGCACTCCTGGGTGTGCCGCACCATCGCCTGCGGGTCGTCCGCACCGATCAGCACCAGGTCGAGGCCGCCGACGCGGTCGTGGATCGGCTTGAGCTCGATGTTGCGGGCCTCGGCCATCGCGCCGGTGTAGAAGGACGCGATCTGGTTGTGGTCCTGGTCCGTGGTGCACATGAACCGGGCGGTGTGCCGGGTCTCCGAGATGTGCACGGAGCCGGTGTCCACGCCGTTCCGCTCCAGCCAGCTGCGGTACTCCTCGAAGTCCGCGCCGGCCGCGCCGACCAGGATCGGCCGCAGGCCCAGCACGCCCATGCCGAAGGCGATGTTCGGGGCGACCCCGCCGCGGCGGATGTCGAGGGTGTCCACCAGGAACGAGAGCGAGACCGTGTGCAGCTGCTCGGCGACCAGCTGGTCGGCGAAACGGCCCGGGAAGGTCGTCAGGTGGTCGGTGGCGATCGAGCCGGCGACGGCGATGCGCACGGGGTCTCCTCAGATGGCCGGGCGAGTGGCCGGCACAGCGGTGAAATGGACCTCCCCACGGTACCGGCCCGGCCGTGGCCCGCCCACCTCGCCTCCGGACTCACCCCACCGAGTACTACCGCGCGGTAGCTCTGGCCCGACGACCGGGCCCGATCTAGGGTCGGGGATACCGGGGCCGGAACAGCCGCCCCGTCCTGGTCCGTGGCACTGCTTCCACGGCCCGCCGATCGGAGCGAAGACCGATGATGCCGAACCGGCCCACCCTGCGTGTCCCTGCCGCCCTGAAGGGTGATGTGGACACCGACTCCCTTGACGCGCTGGTGAGTTCGTCCCGGCGGATGGGCCTGTTCTGGCCCACGCACGCCATCCCCGCCGAGCCGGTGCCGGCCGCCCCCAGCGGCGTCTCGGTGCCGTCCAGGACCCGTCGGCTGGTGGCCGGGATGTCGGAGTACGGCGCCTGACGGAACCGGATTCCTCCGGGGCACGTCAAAGTCGCACAGCGCCGCTGCGGTGGCGGAGTGCTGAGCCCTCGGGAGGAACGCGCACCATGGACCAGAAGACCGCAGCCACCCCAATCCGGTCCCGGCGGGCCGTCGGCGTCGCCGGACTCCTGCTCGCCCTCGCGGCCGCGACCGCCTGCGGATCGGGCGCCTCCGGTACGACCGCCGGAGCGTCCGGCTCACCGAGCGCCCCGGCGTCCGCCCCGGCCGCGAGCCCGTCGGCGAGCCCGTCCAACCCGGATCCCCGGCCGTCCAGCCCGCCGAAGCCGTCCGCCGAACCGACCCCGGCCGAGAGCAGGCCGGGCATCGCGGTGGGCGAACCCGACCCGTCCGGCCGGCTGGTCGGCAGCGCGTACCGGGTGGACGGCCTGCGGCTGGCGGTCACGTTCTACGGCGGGATCTGCGAGAAGTACGGCCTCAAGCTGGACGAGTCCAAGCCCGGCACGGTGCTGGCCAAGGTGGTGGTGACGCAGCCCCAGCAGGCGGGCACCGAGTGCGTCGCGCTGGCCAAGCAGCAGGAGGTGTCGGCCGATCTGAAGACCCCGCTGGGCGGCCGGACGGTCTTCGACCAGACCACCAACCAGGAGCTGCCGAGGTCCCAGGGCCCGGACCCGGTGGGCGGCCCCCAGCACTGAGCAGCCGGCCCCGGACGTGCGAAAGGCCCCCGCCGTGGCGGGGGCCTTTCGCTGGACCGCTTAGCTGAACGAGTCGCCGCAGGCGCAGGAGCCGGTGGCGTTCGGGTTGTCGATCGTGAAGCCCTGCTTCTCGATGGTGTCGACGAAGTCGACGGTCGCGCCGCCGAGGTAGGGGGCGCTCATCCGGTCGGTCACGACCTTGACGCCGTTGAAGTCCTTCACGACGTCGCCGTCGAGCGAACGCTCGTCGAAGAAGAGCTGGTAGCGCAGGCCCGAGCAGCCACCGGGCTGCACGGCGACGCGCAGCGCGAGGTCGTCGCGGCCTTCCTGGTCCAGCAGCCCCTTGACCTTGGCCGCGGCGGCATCGGAGAGGAGCAGACCACTCTCGACGGTGGTCTCGTCCTGGACGCTCATCTGTGTACTCCCGGTCTGTGACGACGATCTGCCGCCAGTACCAACCAGCGGCCACCCGGATTCATTTCCCGAGCAGTGTTCTTCTGAGGTTCTGCGTGGGACGTGGTCGTGCTACCCACTCCCCCACACACCCATGCTCGCACACCGGTGGACCGTGGTCGTCGTCCGATCCTGCCAAACGTGCCGCCCCGGGGCCGCCGCGACGGCAGGATGACGGGGTGATCATTCGTCAACTCCAGGACACCCCCACCGACGCCGCGGCCGTCGAAGCGGTGAGCCGGGCGGCCTTCCGCGACCTGGCCGGCCGGGACGACGGCCCGCCACCGGACCCGGCCCAGCTGGTCCGGGAGCTGGCCAGGGCGGTGCACGCGATCCGGCACGACCAGCCGGGCTGCTGGGTCGCCGAGCAGGACGGCGAGGCGGTCGGGGTGGCACTGTCCATGCGGCGGGAGGGACTGTGGCTGCTGTCACTGTTCGCGGTGCTGCCGAGCGCCCAGGGCCAGGGGGTCGGCCGGCTGCTGCTGGAGCAGGCCGCCGGCCACGGCCGGGGCTGCCTGCGCGGGATGCTCTGCGCCTCGTCCTCCCCCGCCGCCGCCCGCCGCTACCGGCGGGCCGGGTTCACCCTGCACCCGGCGATGAAACTGACCGGGACGGTGGACCGGGGCGGACTGCTCGACCCGGGCGACATCCCGGTGCACCCGGGCAATCCGACCCACCGTCACCTGCTGGACTCGGTCGACCGCCGGGTCCGGGGCGCGGCCCACGGGGTGGACCACGACTTCATGCTGGCGCACTACGACGAGCTGCTGATCGCCGACACCCTGGCGGGCAGCGGCTACTGCTACCGGACCGGCGGCGCGGTGAAGCTGCTGGCCGCCACCTCCAAGCGGATCGCCACCCGGCTGCTGCGCGAGGCGCTGGCCCGCACTCCCGACGGGACGGAGGTGGTGATCGACTACCTGACCGCCGAGCAGGAGTGGGCGGTGGACGTCGGCCTGGAGGTCGGCCTCTCGCTCTCCACCGAGGGCTATCTCGCGGTGCGCGGGATGCGGCCGCCCGCCCCGTACATCCCGAACCCCGCCTTCCTGTGACCGGGGAGCCGGACGCCGGGCAGGCGCTGCGCCGGGCCACCGCGGTCGGCCCGTTCTTCGCCACCGTCGAGGGCCCGCTGCCGGACGGCTTCCGGCCGCTGGCCGAGCTGGCCGCGCCGGAGTTCTGGCGTCGGCGGATCGCCGAGGTCGCCGAGCGGCTCGGGACGGACGAGCCCCGGGTGGCCGCCTCGGTGGCGCAGCTCGGGGTGGCCGCCCGGCTCTGGTCGGTGGCACTGGGCACGGCCGTGCCGGGCGGGGTGGTGCCGGACTACGACCGGTCGTACTGGCGGCTGCCGCCCGGCGGATCGCTGGAGCTCTGGGTGCCGGGGGTGCTGGTGCCCGACGGCCCGACGGCGGCGGCGCTGCACCGGACGGTGGTCGAGCGGCAGCTGACCCCGCTGGCGGCGGGCATCCGGGCGGTGACCCCGGTGGCCGAGGGGCTGCTGTGGGGCAACGCGGCCTCGGCGCTGGCCGGCGCGGTACGGGTACTGCGGTCCGGCGGCGGACTGGCCGCCGAACTGCTGGACCGGCCCCCGCTACGGGGTGCGCTCACCCCGGCGGGGCGCCGGACCAGTTGCTGCCTGTACTACCGGGTGCCGGGGGCGGGCCTGTGCGGCGACTGCGTCTTCGACCGCCCGCCCCGGGCCCGCTAGCGCATGGTGGCGAGGATCTCCTCGACCATCTCCATCGTGGTGCCGGGGTGCAGGAAGGCGAACCGGGCCACCGTCTCGCCGTCCCAGCCGGTCGGGGTGACGAAGCCGATCTGGTCGGCCAGCAGCTGCTGGGACCAGCGGTAGTAGTCCTCCCGGGTCCAGCCGGTGCGGCGGAAGCAGACCGAGGAGAGCTGGGGCTCCATCAGGAGCTCCAGGTGCTCGGTGCGCTCGATCAGCGCGGCGCTCTCCCGGGCCAGCGTGAGGCCGGCCTCGATCGCGTCGGTGTACGCCTGGGTGCCGTGCACCGCGAGCGAGAACCAGAGCGGCAGACCGCGGGCCCGCCGGGTCAGGTGGTAGGCGTAGTCGGTGGGGTTCCACTCGTCGCCGTCGGTGTGCAGCACGTCCAGGTAGGAGGCGTCCTGGGTGTGCACGGCGCGGGCCAGCTGCGGGTTGCGGTAGATCAGCGCGGCGCAGTCGAACGGCGCGAACAGCCACTTGTGCGGGTCCACCACGAACGAGTCGGCGTGCTCGATGCCGTTGTAGCGCTCCCGGACGGACGGGGCGAACAGCCCCGCCCCGCCGTACGCGCCGTCCACGTGGAGCCACAGGCCGTACTCGCGGGTGACCTCGGCGATGCCCGCCAGGTCGTCCACGATGCCCTCGTTGGTGGTGCCCGCGGTGCCGACGGCGGCGATCACGGTCTCGGGGTTCGGGTCGGCGGCCAGCGCGGCGCGCAGGGCCTCGCCGGTGAAGCGGCGGTCGACGGCCGGGACCTTGAACGCCTCGACGCCGATGATGTTGAAGGTGTTCTTGACCGAGGAGTGCACCTGGTCGCAGACCGCGATCCGCAGCTTGGCGTCCGGCCCGAGCCGCCGCCGGGCGGTGTCCCGGGCGACCACCAGCGCGGACAGGTTGCCCGCCGAGCCACCGGAGACGAAGGTGCCGCCCGCGCTGTCGGGCAGGCCGGCCCGGTCCGCTATCAGCCGGAGCACCTGGTTCTCGGCGGCGATCGCGCCGGCCGCCTCCAGCCAGGAGATGCCCTGCAGCGAGGCGCAGGAGACCACCATGTCGAACAGCAGCGCGGCCTTGGTGGGGGCGCACGGGATGAACGACAGGTACCGCGGGCTGTCGGCGGAGATCACCGCGCGGGACAGCTCGTGGTCGTACAGCTTGAGCACGTCGGCCGGGTCGTTGCCGGTCGGGTTCAGCAGACCGGCCAGCTGGGCCTTCAGGTGCTCGCCGTCACCGGGGTGGTCGAGCGGTACGGGGTCGTACTGCAGCCGCTCCCGCATGTAGTTGAACACCAGGTCGACCAGCTCGTTGTCGGGCCGGTGCATGCGGTCGGGGGCTGCGGACATGGCTGTCCCTCTCACTGAGTGGGTGTCATGGGAGGGCCGGGGCAGGTGGAGCCGGCCGGACAAGATCAGCCTAGGCAGCGGGAGTGCGCCCGCGCGCGTCGGAACCCGGCCGGTCGGGCCGGATTCGAGCGCGTTCGACGGGGGCTGCGCAGCTTTCCTGCGCGGTACGGCGGACTGGTCCGTCCGGGTCGGGCGGCGGCTCCGGCGGGCGGTCAGCCGATCAGCCGGGAGAGCACCACGGAGCTGCGGCTGCGCTGGACGCCGGGCTCCTTGCGGATCCGCTCGATGACCGCCTCCAGGTGGCGGGTGTCGACGGCGCGCAGGTGCACCAGGGCGTCCGGGTCACCGGTCACCGTCCAGGCCGCCACCACCTCGGGGAACTGCCGCAGACTGGCCAGGATCTCCTCCGGCGCGGTCCGCTCCCGGCAGTACACCTCGACGAACGCCTCGGTCTGCCAGCCCAGCACGTCGGGGTCCAGCACGACGGTGAACCCGCGGACCACGCCCCGGGCCCGGAGGCGGTCGATCCGGCGGCGGACGGCGGTGGCCGAGAGGTTGGCGAGCAGGCCGATCTCGGCGTACGACGCCCGGCCGTCCCGGCTCAGGTGGGCCAGCAGCAGGCGGTCCGTCTCGTCCAGGGAGGCCCCGCCCGGTTCTGACGGTCTGTTGGTGCTCATGGGGGGAGGCTCTCCATCGGAAGAAACGAAACGCCGCACCATTCTGCACCTTCTCCGCCGGAGCTCAGCCGGAGCCGGCCAGGGACTCGGGGCTGCGCTGTAGGCAGGCGCTCAGCGGTCGACTACCCAGGGGCTCGGGGCTCTGCGAGGAGATCTGGCGTTCGGGTCACTGCGAAAGTGCCTGACCAGCTACGCACGCGTGACCTTTTCCGAGGTCGGCGTCACAGTTCCCCGAGCCCCTGGGGCCGTAGGCGGTGAGCACCTGCCAAAAAGTCGGCGTCGCCGACGCGGCGGAGCCGCACATCAGCAGAGCCCCGAGCCCCTGGTGGCTGATGCCCGGTCAGTCGACCAGGAGGACGATCTTGCCCCGGGTGCGGCCCTCCGCGTTGAGGGCCTGGGCGCTGGCGGCCTGGGCGAGGGGGAAGGTGGAGGCGATCGGGACGGTGAGGCGGCCGGCGTCGGCGAGGCGGGCGAGTTCGGTGAGGTCGGCGGCGTCGGGGCGGACCCAGACGTAGTGGCCGCCCTTGGCGACGACGCCGTAGTCGGCGACGGAGGCGATCCGGGTCGGGTCCTTGAGCAGGGTGGCGGAGACCTCGACCGCGTCGCCGCCGACCAGGTCGAGGGCGGCGTCCACCCCGTCGGGGGCGAGCGCCCGGACCCGGTCGGCCAGCCCGTCCCCGTACTCGACCGGCTCGACGCCGAGCCCGCGCAGGAACGCGTGGTTGCGCTCGCTCGCGGTCCCGATCACCCGGGCCCCGATCGCGCCGGCGATCTGCACCGCGAGCACCCCGACTCCCCCGGCGGCGGCGTGCACCAGCACGGTCTCGCCGGGCTGCACCCCGAGCGCCTTGACCAGCGACTGATAGGCCGTCAGCCCCGCCAGCGGCAGCCCTCCCGCCTGGGCCCAGTCCAGCGCGGCGGGCTTCCGGGCCAGGGTGCGGACCGGGGCGGCGACCAGTTCGGCATACGTGCCGTGCTCGACCCCGTCCTTGCGGACGTAGCCGATCACCTCGTCGCCGGGGCGGAACTCGGTCACCCCGCCACCGACGGCCTGCACCACCCCGGCCAGGTCCCAGCCCATGATCAGCGGGAAGTGCGCGTCCAGGATGCCGTCCAGCAGGCCCTCCCGGATCTTCCAGTCGACCGGGTTGACCCCGGCGGCCTTCACCCGGACCAGGACGGAGTCCGGTCCGACCTTGGGGTCGGGGAGCTCGGTCCACTCGACGACCTCGGGGCCGCCGTACTGCCTGATCGCGATTGCCTTCATGCCCGGTAGCCAACCCGACGACCCGGGGAACACACCGTAGCGGCGCGCGGTTCTCGTCACATCGACACGTTGGCCATCGTCAGAGTGACGCGAACGGGTTATCATAGATAGCGTCAGATAGACGAAAAGGCATGGCCCCCAGCTCAGAGCTCCGCCGCACAGGAGGGCACCCGCCCGTGACCACCACCACCGAGACCTACGGCGTCGATCCCACCCCGACGCCGCTCGCTCTGCTGCTGCTCGGCCGCGAGGCCGACCCGAACAGCGAGCGCGGCGTCGAGTGCCCCGGCGACCTGCCGCCCGCCTCCGACCCCGACCTGGTCGAGCGCGCCCGCGCCGCCAAGGCCGCCCTGGGGGACCGGGTCTTCATCCTCGGCCACCACTACCAGCGCGACGAGGTGATCGAGTTCGCCGACGTGACCGGCGACTCGTTCAAGCTCGCCCGGGACGCCGCCAACAAGCCGGAGGCCGAGTACATCGTCTTCTGCGGCGTGCACTTCATGGCCGAGTCGGCCGACATCCTCACCAGCAGCGCCCAGCAGGTCATCCTGCCGGACCTGGCGGCCGGCTGTTCGATGGCCGACATGGCCACCGCCGAGCAGGTCGCCGAGTGCTGGGACGTGCTCACCGAGGCCGGTATAGCCGACGTGACCGTCCCGGTCTCGTACATGAACTCCTCCGCCGACATCAAGGCGTTCACCGGCAAGCACGGCGGCACCATCTGCACCTCCTCGAACGCCGAGCGCGCGCTCACCTGGGCGTACGAGCAGGGCGAGAAGGTGCTGTTCCTGCCGGACCAGCACCTCGGCCGGAACACCGCCGTCCGCGACCTGGGCTTCTCGCTGGACGACTGCGTGCTCTACAACCCGCACAAGCCGAACGGCGGCCTGACCGTCGAGGAGCTGCGGAACGCCAAGATGATCCTCTGGCGCGGGCACTGCTCGGTGCACGGCCGCTTCACCCCGGACTCGGTGAACGACGTCCGGGCCCGGATCCCCGGCGTGAACGTGCTGGTGCACCCGGAGTGCAAGTACGAGGTGGTCGACGCGGCCGACCTGGTCGGCTCGACCGAGTACATCATCAAGGCGCTGGACGCCGCCGAGCCCGGCTCCAAGTGGGCCATCGGCACCGAGCTCAACCTGGTCCGCCGGCTGGCCAAGGCGCACCCGGACAAGGAGGTCGTCTTCCTGGACCGGGCGGTCTGCTTCTGCTCCACCATGAACCGGATCGACCTGCCGCACCTGGTCTGGGCGCTGGAGTCGCTGGTCGACGGCCGGGTGCCGAACGTGATCACCGTGGACCCGGAGGTCGCCAAGTACTCCAAGGCCGCGCTGGACCGGATGCTGGCCCTGCCGTAGCCGTAGCCGACGCACGACGAAGGGCGGGCCCCCTGGTGGGGGCCCGCCCTTCGTCGTCTCAGTTCACTCCGGGAGACCGGGGATCAGCCCGTCCCCCTCGTCCCGCAGCAGTGCCCGGACCTCGTCCAGCGACGCCTCCGGATCCGGCAGGATCAGGTCGGACGGCTCCAGCGAGTCGTCCGGCAACGGCGTGCCGTACTCCTTGACCGCGTCGAGCAGAGTCCCGAGCGCCGCCCGGAACTGCTGTTCGTCCCCCGACTCGAGTGCGGCGAGGAGTTCGTCGTCCAGCTGGTTGAGCCGGTTGAGGTGACTCTCGGCCACCTGGAACTGGCCCTCGCCCATGACCCGCATGATCATGCCGGTGGTCTCCCTGCGTCGGGGGTTACTTGTTGTAGTTGATCGTGGGAGGAGTGTCCTGCTTGCCCTGCTCGATCGCCTGCTGGGGCGCCGCCGGCGAACCGCCGGTCAGCTCGGCCTTCATCCGGGCCAGCTCCAGCTCGACGTCGCTGCCGCCGGCCACCCGCTCCAGCTCGGCCTCGATGTCGTCCTTGCGGCCGAGACCACTGGCGTCGTCGAGCGCGCCGGAGGCCAGCAGCTCGTCGATCGCCCCGGCCCTGGCCTGCATCTGGGCGGTCTTGTCCTCGGCCCGCTGGATCGCCAGGCCGACGTCGCCCATCTCCTCGGAGATGCCCGAGAACGACTCCGCGATCCGGGTCTGCGCCTGGGCCGCGGTGTAGGTGGCCTTGATGGTCTCCTTCTTGGTCCGGAAGGCGTCCACCTTGGCCTGCAACCGCTGGGAGGCGAGCGTGAGCTTCTCCTCCTCGGCCTGGAGCTGCTGGTACTGCACCTCCAGGTCGGTGATCTGCGACTGCATGTTGGCCTTGCGGGTCAGCGCCTCGCGGGCGAGGTCCTCCCGGCCGAGCGAGAGCGCCTTGCGGCCCTGGTCCTCGTACTTGGCCGACTGCTGCTGCAGCTGGGTGAGCTGGAGCTCCAGCCGCTTGCGCGAGGTGGCCACGTCGGCGACGCCCCTGCGCACCTTCTGCAGCAGTTCGAGCTGCTTCTGGTAGGAGTAGTCGAGCGTCTCGCGGGGGTCCTCCGCGCGGTCCAGGGCCTTGTTCGCCTTGGAGCGGAAAATCAGCCCCATACGCTTCATGATTCCGTCGCTCATGGGCCTCGGGTGCCCCCTTCTCGGGCCTGCGGTTCCGACTCGTGCTGGACAGGATCGAGTCTATGCGCGGCGGCCTGCCCGCCGCAGTGCTCCTGCCTGCAACAAGCCTGCTACAGCCGAAAAGCTCCGGCCTCATCCCCTGGGTGGAGACGACCCTGACCATGATCCGCCGAACGCCCGGGGACGCCTAGGGGACACTCCGACGTCATTCGATATGTGTTTGGGTCCAAGGCCACACCGATTTGCCGGGACCGACCACGTACGCTGGGGGTGTGTTCCGACGCCGCTCAGACGATGCCTCCTCCTCCGCCACCGCGCTGGCCGAGCAGGACGACCACCTGCCCCGTGACCCGCAGGCCCCCAAGGGCCGGCCCACCCCCAAGCGCAGTGAGGCCGAGGCCCACCGCCGCACCCGGGTGACGGTCCCCAAGGACCGCAAGGAGGCCGCCAAGGTCTCCCGCGAGCGGATGCGCTCCGAGCGGGAGAAGCAGCGCACCGCGCTGCTGGAGGGCGACGAGCGCTACCTCCCGGCCCGTGACAAGGGCCCGGTGCGCCGCTTCGCCCGGGACTACATGGACTCGCGCTGGTCGCTCGCCGAGTTCTTCCTGCCGTACGCGGTGGTCGTGCTGATCCTCAGCGTGGTCAAGGTGCCGATGCTGCAGCTGCTCTCGACGCTGCTCTTCCTGCTGTTCTTCGTGCTGGTGATCGCCGACTTCCTGCGCCTCGGCTTCGGCCTGCGCAAGGCGCTGGCCGCCAACTTCCCCGGCCAGAACGCCAAGGGCGCGGTGCCGTACGGCCTGATGCGCACGCTCCAGATGCGCCGCCTGCGACTGCCGAAGCCGCAGGTCAAGCGGGGCGAGAAGCCCTGACCGCCGAGCCCGTGCAGCAGCCGTCCTGGGCCCAGCCCTGGACGGCTGAGGGCTGGTCCGGCGGCCACGGCCTGCCCGGACAGGGCGGCGGGGTGCACGACCGGCTGCCCACCCGGGGCTCGCTGCCCACCGCGGCCACCTGGCTGGAGCGGCAGGGCGGGCTCCGCAACCTGGTCCGGCAGGAGCTGGTGGCCCGTCAGCTGGCCGACCAGCTGACCGGGCTGACCGGCCTGCGGGTGCTGGACGTCGGCTGCGGCCAGGGCACCCAGGCGCTCCGGCTGGCCCGGGCCGGCCACCTGGTGACCGGCCTCGACCCGGACCCCGTGACGCTCGGCGCGGCCCAGGCCGCGCTGGCGGCCGAGCCGCAGGCGGTCCGCGAGCGGGTCCAGCTGCTGGGCGGTGACTGCCACCAGGTCGGGCGCTGGTTCGGCCCGCGCAGCTTCGACGTGGTGCTCTGCCACGGCGTCCTGATGTACCTCTCCGACCCGGACCCGATGCTGGCCTCGCTGGCCCGGCTGCTGGCCCCCGGCGGCGTGCTCTCGCTGGTGGTCCGGAACGCCGACGCGCTGGCCCTGCGCCCCGGGCTGACCGGCGACTGGCGCACCACCCTGGACGCCTTCGACACCACCCGGTACATCAACCGCCTCGGCCTGACCGCCCGCGCCGACCGGCTCTCCGACCTGACCACCACGCTGGCCGAGATCGCCGTCCCGCTGCGCTGCTGGTACGGGGTTCGGGTCTTCACCGACACCACGCCGGACCACCAGGCCCCGGTGGACGGCCGCCAGCTGGCCCAGCTGCTGGACGCCGAGGAGCGCGCCGGGCAGCAGGATCCGTACCGTCAGGTCGCGGCCCTGCTGCACCTGGTCGGCGCGAAGTGACGGACCCTCAGCCTTCCTGAAGGCTCATGGTGTAGATCACCTTGTCGTCGTCCAGCAGGACGACCTGCTCGATGCCCTTCGACAGCAGGTCCTTCCACTCCTCGCCGATCCAGGACTCGGCGTCCCCCTGCCCGGGGAACTCCTCCTGCTCGCCGGGCTGCTGGACGAGAGTGCCGTCCGCCTTCTCGTACCGCCACGTCCAGACCATGCCCGGCTCCTCGCTTCTCGGTTCTGCTGCGCAGGTTAGCGTGCCCGCCCGGCGGCGCCCCATGCCTCGTGGGAGAGGATGGGCGGTATGGCACTCCCCCGCACCCTGATCCTCGGCGGCGCCCGGTCGGGCAAGTCCACCCGGGCCGAGCAGCTGCTGGCCGACCACTCCGACGTGCTGTACGTGGCCACCAGCGGCCGGCGGGACGGCGACCAGGACTGGGCCCGGCGGGTCGAACTGCACCGGGAGCGCCGCCCGGCGAGCTGGCGGACCGCCGAGACCTGCGCGCTGGAGGCCGTACTGGCGGACCGGGCCGACCCGGCGCCGGTGCTGATCGACTGCCTGGCGCTCTGGCTGACCGCCGTGATGGACGAGTGCGGGGCCTGGGACGACGACGCCTGGTACCAGGGCGCGGAGACGGCCGTGCAGCGGCGCTGCGACGCGCTCGCGGCGGCCTGGCGGGTGACCGGCCGTCAGGTGATCGCGGTGAGCAACGAGGTGGGCATGGGTGTGGTCCCGGCCACCGCGGCCGGGCGGCGGTTCCGGGACACCCTGGGCCGGCTGAACATGGCGGTCGCCGACGCCTCGGAGCAGGTCCTGCTGGTGGTCGCGGGGCAGGTACTGACCGTCAAACCCACTGGCGTGTAGCCTTCCGGACGATGGACACCACCGTGGATCTCGACACTTTCTCCTCCCTCGTGGAGCGCCCCGACGAGAGCGCTCGCCGGGCCGGCGAGGAGCGCTGGCAGCAGCTCGACAAGCCGCGCGGCGGCCTCGGGCAGCTGGAGGAACTGGGCAGCTGGCTGGCCTCCGTACAGGGCAGCTCGCCGGTGAAGCCGCTGACCGCCACCAAGGTGCTGCTGTTCGCGGCGGACCACGGGATCGCCGCGGCCGGCGTCTCCCGGCTGCCCGCCGACGGCGGCACCGCCCGCCGGGTGCACGCCGTGCTGGACGGCACCGCCCCGGTGGCCGTGCTGGCCCGCCGGTACGGCGCCGGGCTGCGGGTGGTGGACGTCGCGGTGGACGCCGATCCGGGCGAGTTCCCGGCCGAGGTGAGCCGCTTCCGGGTCCGCCGGGGCTCCGGCCGGATCGACCAGGAGAACGCGCTCAGCGAGGCCGAGGCGATCGAGGCGTTCCGGGCCGGGATGGCGATCGCCGACGAGGAGGCCGACGCCGGGACCGACCTGGTGGTGCTGGGCGACCTCGGGGTCGGCTCCACCACTGTGGCCGCCGTCCTGGTCGGCGCGCTGTGCGGGACGGACGCGGCGGCCGTCACCGGCCGGGGTTCGGGCGTCGACGACCGCACCTGGATGGTCAAGTGCGCGGCCGTCCGCGACTCGCTGCGCCGGGCCCGCCCGGTGCTCGGCGACCAGCTCGCGCTGCTCGCCGCCGTCGGCGGCGCGGACTTCGCCGCGATCACCGGCTTCCTGCTCCAGTCCGCCGCCCGCAAGCTGCCGGTGGTGCTGGACGGCGTGGTCTCGGCCGCCTGCGCGCTGGTCGCCCAGCGGATCGCCTTCCGGGCCCCCGAGTGGTGGCGGGCCGGGCAGTCCACCGGCGAGCCCGCCCAGGCGAAGGCGTACGACCGGCTGACCCTGACACCCCTTCAGGGCCTGGACGTCACGATGGGCGAGGGCGTCGGCGCCCTGCTCGCGCTGCCGCTGCTGCAGGCCGCCGCCGACACCCTGGCCGACCCCGCCGAGGTCCCGGCGATGACCGTGGCCGAGCGCGGCCCGGTCGAGCCGCCCCGGCTGCCGACCGCGGCCGAGCTGCTCACCCGGGGCTGATGTTCGACGGACTGCGGTTCGCCTTCGGCACGCTGTCGGTGCTGCGGGTCCGGGTGGACCGCTGGGACCGGGAGACCGGCGGGCGGGCGATGCTGGCCGCCCCGCTGGTCGGGCTGGTGCTCGGCGCGGTCGCGGCGGGCGCGGGCGCCCTGCTCGCCTGGCGCGGCGGGCCGCTGCTCGGCGCGGTGACGGCGGTGGCCGTCCTGGCCGGGCTGACCCGGGGCCTGCACCTGGACGGCCTGGCGGACGTGGCGGACGGGCTCGGCAGCGGGAAACCGGCCGAGGACGCGCTGCGGATCATGAAGCAGTCGGACATCGGCCCGTTCGGCGTCCTGACGCTGCTGCTGGTGCTGCTGGCTCAGATCGCCGCGCTGGCCGGGCAGTTCGAGCTCTCCCCGTGGCGCGGCGCACTCGCCGTGCTGACCGCCGCACTGGCCGCCCGCGCCGCGCTCACCTGGGGCTGCCTGCACTCGGTCCCGGCCGCCCGGCCGGGCGGCCTCGGCGCGACGGTCGCCGCCACGGTGCGGTGGCCCGCCGCCCTCGGGGTGTCGGCACTCCTGGCCCTCGGCCTGTACCTGCTGTTCCCCACGCTGCCGCTCGCGCTGGCCGTCGGGCTGCTCTGCGCCGGGCTGCTGCTGCGCCGCTGCGTCCGGCGGTTCGGCGGGATCACCGGTGACGTGCTCGGTGCGGCGGCGGAGACCGCCGCCACCGGGGCCCTGATCGCCCTGGCCCTCCTCTGACGTCTCGTCAGACCCCTTGCGGCCGGGGGTCGGTGGCACCCCCTCACGCACCGTGACCGGATCGGATGGGCAGCCGGGGCGGCGGTATCCCAGCATGCGGACTACCATGCGGTGAGCACCGTGACCCCTGCGCCCTGTTCCAGCGGAGCACGCCCGGGGTCGTTGCCGGTGCGGCATCGGCGCCGCACCCGGCTTGGACCGCGAAAGAACAGGATCGTTTAGTGACTGCACTGTCTGTGAGCACCTCCTCCGCCGCCTCGCTGCGCGCGGACGCCCTGGTGATCGGCGTGGCCAAGGGCCCGAAGGGCCTGCTGCTCGCGACCGGCTCGGAGGCCGTGGCCGAGGCGTTCGACGGCAAGCTGGCCGAGCTGCTCGCCACCCTGGGCGCGACGGGTGCCGAGGGCGAGGCGGTCAAGCTTCCCGCTCCCGCAGGGGTCAAGGCTCCGCTCGTGCTCGCGGTCGGCCTCGGCGAGGCCGAGCAGGGCCACTCGCTGGAGACCCTGCGCAAGGCGGCCGGCGTCGCCGCCCGCACCCTCGCGGGCGCCAAGAAGGCCGCGCTGGCGCTGCCCGCCGGCTCCGCCGAGGAGATCGAGGCGGTCGCCCTCGGCGGCCTGCTCGGCGCGTACTCGTACGGCACCTACCGCACCGGCGAGGGCAAGGCGCCGGTCGGCGAGCTGGTCGTGCTGACCGAGCGCAAGGGCAGCAAGGACGCCAAGGCCGCCGTCGAGCGCGCCACCGCCGTCGGCGAGGAGATCAACCGCGCCCGCGACCTGGTCAACGCCGCGCCGAACGACCTCAACCCGAAGTCCTTCGCCGCGATCGCCCAGGCGGCCGGCAAGGAGCACGGCCTCAAGGTCGAGGTGCTGGACGAGAAGGCGCTCGCCAAGGGCGGCTTCGGCGGCCTGCTCGGCGTCGGCACCGGCTCGGCCAACCCGCCCCGGCTGGTGAAGGTGGCGTACACCCACCCGAAGGCCAAGGCCACCCTCGCCTTCGTCGGCAAGGGCATCACCTACGACTCGGGCGGCATCTCGCTCAAGCCGGCCGGCCACAACGAGACCATGAAGTGCGACATGGCCGGCGCCGCCGCCGTGTTCGCCACCGTGGTCGCGGCCAAGCGGCTCGGCCTCCAGGTCAACGTGACCGCCTGGCTCGCGCTGGCCGAGAACATGCCGTCCGGCACCGCCACCCGCCCGGGTGACGTGCTCCGGATGTACGGCGGCAAGACCGTCGAGGTGCTGAACACCGACGCCGAGGGCCGCCTGGTGCTGGCCGACGCGATCGTCCGGGCCGGCGAGGAGCAGCCCGACGTGATCGTCGACGTCGCCACCCTGACCGGCGCCATGGTGCTGGCCCTGGGCAACCGGATCTTCGGTGTGATGGCCAACACCGACGAGCTGCGCGACCGCCTGCACGCCACCGCCGAGGCGGCCGGCGAGCAGTCCTGGCCGATGCCGCTGCCGGTCGAGCTGCGCAAGGGCATGACCGAGACCACCATCGCCGACCTCGCCAACATGGGTGAGCGGATGGGTGGCGGCCTGGTCGCCGGTCTGTTCCTGAAGGAGTTCGTCGCCGAGGGCATCGACTGGGCGCACCTGGACATCGCGGGCCCGGCGTTCCACGAGGGCGGGCCGTTCGGCTACACCCCCCGGGGCGGCACCGGCAGCGCGATCCGCACCCTGCTCCGGTTCGCCGAGGACACCGCCGCCAACGGCGCGGCCTGACCTTCCCGAGCACCAGCGGGGCCCGGCGCCGGGTGGCGCCGGGCCCCGCTGTTTTCGGTTACCGACCGGTAGTGGATTCGACCGTTTCTGACAACACGTGTTCGCCGCGGGCGAAACTTTGTTCCGTACGGTGGAACACCTTGACCTTCCGGCCGTCCCCGCCCGCCCTCCCCCGGTTGGTCGCACGACTGTGAGCTGCGGATATACCCTGGCGTACGGGACCTCCGGCAGCCCTCCTGGCAACCGGCCGTGCTGTCCGGGGCAGCCCCGGCCATCAGCCGCCGCGAACAAGTGCGAGGATGTACTCCCGGACGACTGGGCGCCTTACAAGGGCGCCCTGCCCCACCGGACCGCGACCGGCCCGGCGAACCGCACCCCTTTGCATGGAGGACGTGACGTGGCGAACGACGCCAGCACCGTTTTCGACGTAGTCATTCTCGGAGGCGGAAGCGGCGGTTACGCCGCGGCGCTCCGTGCAGCGCAGCTGGGTCTGAGCGTTGCGCTGATCGAGAAGGGTGAGCTGGGCGGCACCTGCCTTCACCGCGGCTGCATCCCGACCAAGGCCCTGCTGCACGCGGCCGAGATCGCCGACGAGACCAAGGAAGCCGCGGAGTTCGGCGTCCTGGCCACGTTCCAGGGGATCGACATCAACGGCGTCCACAAGTACAAGGACGACGTGATCGCCGGCCTGTACAAGGGCCTGCAGGGCCTGGTGGCCTCCCGCAAGGTCACCTTCATCCAGGGCGAGGGCCGGCTCTCCTCGCAGACCTCGGTGGACGTCAACGGCCAGCGGGTGGAGGGACGTCACATCGTCCTCGCCACCGGCTCGGTGCCGAAGTCGATCCCCGGCCTGAACATCGACGGCGACCGCGTGATCTCCTCGGACCACGCGCTCAAGCTCGACCGCATCCCGAAGTCGGCCGTCATCCTCGGCGGCGGCGTGATCGGTGTCGAGTTCGCCTCGGTCTGGAAGTCCTTCGGCGTCGAGGTCACCATCGTCGAGGCCCTGCCGCACCTGGCCCCGCTAGAGGACGAGAACTCCTCCAAGCTGCTGGAGCGCGCCTTCCGCAAGCGCGGCATCAAGTTCGAGCTGAAGGCCCGCTTCTCCGGTGTCGAGTACACCCAGGACGGCGTTCGGGTCTCCACCGAGAACGGCAAGCAGATCGACGCCGACCTGCTGCTGGTCGCCATCGGCCGCGGCCCGGTCTCGGCCGGTCTCGGCTACGAGGAGGCCGGGGTCGCGATGGACCGCGGCTACGTCCTGGTCGACGAGTACATGCGTACCAACGTGCCGACCATCTCGGCCGTCGGTGACCTGGTCCCGACCCTGCAGCTGGCGCACGTCGGCTTCGCCGAGGGCATCCTGGTCGCCGAGCGGCTGGCCGGCCTCAAGGCCGTGCCGATCGACTACGACGGCGTGCCGCGGGTCACCTACTGCAACCCGGAGGTGGCCTCCGTCGGCATCACCGAGGCCAAGGCCGTCGAGCTGTACGGCAAGGACAAGGTCGTCACGCTCAAGTACAACCTGGCCGGCAACGGCAAGAGCAAGATCCTCAAGACCGCCGGCGAGATCAAGCTGGTCCAGGTCAAGGACGGCGCCGTGGTGGGTGTCCACATGGTCGGCGCCCGCATGGGTGAGCAGGTCGGCGAAGCCCAGCTGATCTACAACTGGGAGGCGCTGCCCTCCGAGGTCGCGCAGCTCATCCACGCGCACCCGTCGCAGTCCGAGGCCCTCGGCGAGGCGCACCTGGCGCTGGCCGGCAAGCCGCTGCACGCGCACGACTGATCCGCGCTCATCCCCGGCAGTTCACCCATTCCTGTACGCAAGACTTGATAGGAGTCGCTGAAACCATGGCGGTCTCAGTAACACTGCCCGCGCTGGGCGAGAGCGTTTCCGAAGGCACCGTCACCCGCTGGCTGAAGGCCGAGGGTGACCGGGTCGAGGTCGACGAGCCGCTGCTCGAGGTCTCGACCGACAAGGTCGACACCGAGATCCCGGCTCCGGCCTCGGGCATCCTGGCCTCGATCAAGGTCGGCGAGGACGAGACCGTCGCGGTCGGCGCCGAGTTGGCGATCATCGACGACGGTTCCGGTGCGCCGGTCGCCGCCGCCGCCCCGGTCGCGGAGGCCGCTCCGGCCGCCCCCGCCCCGGTCGCCGAGGCACCCGTCGCCGCGCCGGCCCCCGTGGCCGCCGCCCCGGCTGCCGCTCCGGCCGCTCCGGCCGCTGCCGCGCCCGCCGCCGACGCCACCCCGGTGCTGCTCCCCGCCCTGGGCGAGTCGGTCGCCGAGGGCACCGTCACCCGCTGGCTGAAGGCCGAGGGTGAGACCGTCGCGATCGACGAGCCGCTGCTCGAGGTCTCCACGGACAAGGTCGACACCGAGATCCCGTCGCCGGTCGCCGGTGTGCTGGTGAAGATCCTGGTCGGCGAGGACGAGACCGCCCTGGTCGGCGCGCAGCTCGCGCTGATCGGTGCGGCGGGTGCGGCTCCGGCCGCCGCCGCTGCCCCGGCCGCCCCGGCTCCGGCCCCGGTCGTCGAGGCCCCGGCCCCGGTCGCCGCCCCCGCGCCCGCTCCGGTGGCCGCTCCGGCCCCCGTGGCCGCTGCCCCGGCTCCCGCCCCGGTCGCCGCCCCGGCCCCCATGGCCGCGCCGGCTCCGGTCGCCGTTCCGGTCGCGCAGGCCGCCCCGGCCGCCGACGGCTCGGACGGCTACGTCACCCCGCTGGTCCGCAAGCTCGCGGCCGAGCAGGGCGTCGTGCTCTCCTCCGTCACCGGCACCGGTGTCGGCGGTCGGATCCGCAAGCAGGACGTGATCGCCGCCGCCGAGGCCGCGAAGGCCGTCCCGGCCGCCGCGCCCGCCGCCGCTCCGAAGGCCGCCGCCGTGGCGTCCCCGCTGCGCGGTCAGACGGTCAAGATGACCCGGATGCGCAAGGTCATCGGCGACAACATGATGAAGGCCCTGCACGAGCAGGCCCAGCTCACCAGCGTGGTCGAGGTGGACGTCACCAAGATCATGCAGCTGCGCGGCAAGGCCAAGGACTCCTTCCTCGCCCGCGAGGGCGTGAAGCTGTCCCCGATGCCGTTCTTCGTCAAGGCCGCCGCCCAGGCGCTGAAGAGCCACCCGGTGGTCAACGCCCGGATCAACGGCGACGAGGGCACCATCACCTACTTCGACTCCGAGAACATCGGGATCGCGGTGGACTCGGAGAAGGGTCTGATGACCCCGGTCATCAAGGGCGCGGGCGACCTCAACATCGCCGGCATCTCCAAGAAGACCGCCGAGCTGGCCGGCAAGGTCCGCGGCAACAAGATCAGCCCGGACGAGCTGTCCGGTGCCACCTTCACCATCAGCAACACCGGCTCGCGCGGTGCGCTGTTCGACACCGTGATCGTGCCGCCGAACCAGGCGGCCATCCTCGGCATCGGCGCCACCGTCAAGCGCCCGGTCGTCATCGAGGTCGACGGCAGCCCCGTCATCGGCATCCGTGACATGACCTACCTCTCGCTCTCCTACGACCACCGCCTGGTGGACGGCGCCGACGCCGCCCGCTTCCTGGTCGCGGTCAAGGAGATCCTCGAGGCCGGCGAGTTCGAGGTCGAGCTCGGCCTGTAAGGGCGTCAGACCACCCGGAACCCCGCGTCGTCCACCCGGACGGCGCGGGGTTCCGCGTTTCGCGGGCCGCCTCGCGTGCGGGAGGCCCGGCGAGCGGCGATGCTGGAGCGGTGATGTACGAGACGGACTTCTGGCAACTGATCGACGAGACCAGGGACGCGGCCGAGGGCGATCCGGACGACCAGGCCGAGGCACTGGTGGAACGGCTGGCGCAGCTGACGCCGGATGACGTGGTGGACTTCGCCCGGCTGTTCGAGGCACGGTTCCAGCGGGCCTACCGCTACGACCTGTGGGCGGCGGCGTACCTGCTGCTGGACGGTGCCTCGGAGGACACCTTCGACTTCTTCCGGTGCTGGCTGATCGGCCAGGGCCGGGAGGTCTTCGAGGGCACGCTGCACCAGCCGGACGACCTGGCGGAGCTGGTGCCGGACTTCGACGAGGAGGAGGACGGCGACGCCGAGGACCTCGGCTACGCCGCCGACGAGGCGCACGAACAGCTGACCGGCCTGCCGCTGCCCGATCTCGGCACGCCGCAGCCGCGCCGGCCGGAGGGCGACAGCTTCGACTTCGAGGACGCCGAGCAGATGGCGAAGCGCTTCCCCCGGCTCTGGGAGCTGTACGGGGGCTGACGCCCGGTCGCGTGGTGTCCCGAACGGCGGTCGGCGCGTACCGTACTCGGGTCGGCGGGGCCGGGGAATGCGCCCCGGCACGGGCCCGGCGGAACGGGAGACACCAGGACAGTGTTCGTCAAGATCTGCGGTCTGAGCACCGCGCAGGACGTCGCGGCCGCCGTCGCGGCCGGTGCCGACGCGATCGGCTTCGTGCTGACCGAGAGCCCCCGCCGGATCGAACCGGCGGCCGCCCGGCGGCTGGCCGAGCTGGTGCCCGAAGGGGTGCTGACCGTGGCGGTGTTCGGCCGGGAGCCGTCGGCCGAGGTCAGGGAGGCCGCCACGGCGGCCGGGGTGCGGGCCGTCCAGCTGCACGGCGACCACCCGCCGGCCGCCTTCGCCGGGCTGCGGGACCTCGGTCTGCAACTGGTCCGGGCCACCTCGGCGGCCGCCGGGGCGGGCGCGGCCTGCGGCGACTTCGGCGAGGACCTCTTGATCCTGGACTCGCCGGTGCCCGGTTCGGGCCGGCCGTGGGACTGGTCCGAGTTGGGCGCCAACCCGCCGAGCGGGTCCTGGATGCTGGCCGGTGGGCTCGGCCCGGCCAATGTGGCCGAGGCGATCGCGGCCGCCCGGCCGTGGGGCGTGGACGTCTCCAGCGGGGTCGAGGTGCGCCGCGGGGTCAAGGCCCCGGAGCTGATCGCGGAGTTCGTCCACCGGGCCAAGGCGGCGGGCTGACGGCCCGTCGGCGGCTCACCGGTGCGGTGCCGAACGCTAGACCGACGTCCCGGTGCCGCCGCCGGAGCCGCTGCCCGGCAGCGGGCGGATGGCGGCGACCAGCTGGTCGAGCAGCTCGGGCGAGGGGGCGTCCGGGTGCTCGTCGGCCGAACCGACCAGCACGGTGAAGCCGCCGCCGGCCGCCCGGACCGCCACCACCAGGACGTAGCCCGGGACACCCTTCACCGGGTCCACCCGGCGGCGTTCGGCGTAGCCGGTCACGCCCGCCACGGTCACGGGGGCCGAGACCACGACGCTGGTCGAGGTGAGGTCCCCGTACAGGACGGGTGCGTAGGTGGCCATCTCGGCCCGGGCCACCGCCTGGGCCGAGGCGCCCTCGGACCGGGCGGCCACCACCGTGAAGTTGGCCCGGACGCAGCTGCCGCTGCCGACGTCGCAGGAGTACGGCTTGGTGGAGAACTGCAGGGTCACCTTGTCGCCGTGGTCGTCGATCCGCCAGCCGGCCGGGACGGGCACCTCCCAGCCGCGCGACAGGTCCTGCACCGAGCGGGTGGAGGACAGCGGGGGGCGGCTGGGCGCCGCCGGGGTCGGACTCGGGCTCGGTGCCGGTGCGGGGCTCGGGCTCGCGCTCGGGCTCGGTGCGGGGCTCGGGCTCGCGCTCGGGCTCGGTGCGGGGGAAGCGCTCGGGCTGCCCGTCACCACCGGCGGTGCGGCCGACGGCCCGGCGGCCGGTCCGTCGTCCCGGTTGACCCAGACCAGCACCCCCGCCGCGCCCGCCAGCACGACCAGCGCCAGCGCGACCACCAGCCCGGCCCGGGCCCCGCGCTTCGGGGCGGCGGCCGGGGCGGGCGGGGTGTCCACGGGACGGACCTCGGCGGTCCACACCGTGCCGTCCCACCAGCGCTCCTGGGCACCCCCGTCCGGTCCCGGGTCGAGCACGGGGTACCAGCCGGGCGGCGTCGAGTAGGTCACGGCGGTACCGTACCGTTCACCTGTTCGCCCCGTCAGCCGCTTGGCACTTGACGGTCCGTCAGGCGGTCAGAGCCGGCGGCCCATCCAGACGTCGTCCACGTACGCGCCGTCCAACCAGAACTCCTCCGGCAGCACGCCGGTCACCTCGAAGCCGCAGCTCTCGTAGACCCGCCGGGCCGGGGCGTTGTGGGCGAGCACCCGGAGCGTCATCCGGCGGATGCCCTCGGCGCGGGCCCGGTCGCAGGCGGCCTCGATCAGGGCCCGGCCGATGCCCCGGCCGCGTGCCTCGGGGTCGACCACGAAGCCCTGGATCTGCCGGACGTGGCTGTTGCTGGCCAGCGGGGTGGCGGGGCCCTGCTGGACGTAGCCGACCACCCGGCCCGCCGACTCCGCCACCAGGAACCGCTTGGGCGGGCGGCGTTCGTCGAAGATCCCGGCGTCCTCGGGGGGCTGTGGGACCACATCGCTGAGCCAGGACCAGGAGACCCGGTCGAGGCGGGCGAGCTCGGGCTCGTCCTGCTGCCGGGCGGTCCGTATGGTCAGGTCAGCTGCACCGTTCACTCCCATGGCCGCCATGGTAGGCGAGCTGCCGGTGCCGCCGCCTGGACATCGGAACGGTCCTCCCGGCGGGCCTGACGGGTCGTCGGACGGGGGCGGCTGCCAGGATGGGGGCATGCGTATCGCGGTGACTGGGTCCACAGGTCTGATCGGTTCGGCGCTCGTCCGCTCGCTGCTCGCGGACGGGCACGAGGTGGTGCGGTTGGTGCGGCAGCGGTCCAGGACCGGGGTGCAGCCGGACGGCACCGTCGGGGTCGGCTGGAACCCGCACCTGCTGCAGATCGACCGGGCCGGGCTGCACGGGGTGGAGGCGGTGGTGCACCTGGCGGGCGCCGGGGTCGGCGACCGCCGCTGGACCGACGCGTACCGGCAGGAGATCCGGGACAGCCGGGTGCTCGGCACCGAGACGCTGGCCGGTGCGCTGGCCGAGCTCGCGGAGCCGCCCCGGGTGCTGGTCAGCGGTTCGGCGGTCGGCTACTACGGGCAGACCGGGGACCGGGTGATCGACGAGGAGGCGCCGCCCGGCGACGACTTCCTGGCCCGGGTCTGCGTGGAGTGGGAGGCCGCCACCCGCCCGGCCGAGGAGGCGGGCATCCGGGTCGCACACGCCCGGACCGGACTGGTGCTCTCCGCCGCGGGCGGCGCGGGCGGACGGCTGTTCCCGCTGTTCCGACTGGGCCTCGGCGGGCGGCTCGGGGACGGGCAGCAGTACTGGAGCGTGATCTCGCTCGCCGACGAGGTGGCCGCACTGCGCCACCTGATCGACACCCCGGAGCTGTCCGGTCCGTTCAACCTGGCGGGCCCCGAGCCGGTCACCAACGGCGAGCTGACCGAGCTGATCGGCCGCGCGCTGGGCCGGCCGACCGTCTTCGCGGTGCCGGAGTTCGCGCTCAAGGCGGCGCTCGGCGACATGACGGTGGAGGTGGTGGGCAGTCACCGGGCGGTCCCGGCCCGGCTGTTGGCCGCGGGCTTCCGGTTCGCGCACCCGACGGCGGAGGCGGCGGTGCGGGCGGCGGTCTGACCGCCCGGCGGAGGCCGGCCAGGCCCGGCGGGACAAGGGTTCGCCGGGCCTGGGGGCCGGGACAGCGCAGGGGGCGCACGGCAGCAGGTGCACGGCGCATTTCGCGCCTCCGGTGACCGTACGCGCCCGGGACCCCGCGAACGCGCCCTTCCGGCGCACGGTCCGTGACCGTGCCCCGTCCGCTGTCCCCGCCCCTCCCCGATTGAGACGGAACTCCCGGCCTGATTCGCCGACTGACGGGGCATCACAAGCGAGGACCGTGTCCCGGCACCCTGCGGCCTGCCCGGCCGCCGCCCCGGGACCAGGGAGGGAGCACACTCGTGCCCGCACATGACTTCACCCGCCGCACCGGCCGCCCGTCCGACCCGGACGTCGTGGTGGTCGGCGCCGGACTCGCCGGTCTGGCCACCGCCCGCGCCCTGACCGGCCGGGGCCTCACCGTCCAGGTGCTGGAGGCCACCGAACGGATCGGCGGCCGGACGGCGGGCCGGGAGCTGGACGGCTTCCGCCTCGACCACGGCGGCCAGCTGCTCAACACCGACTTCCCCGAGCCGGGCCGGGTGCTCGACCTGGGGCGGCTGGCGCTCTGCCCGCTCGCCCCGGGCGTCCTGGTGCACAGCGCGGGGCGGCGCCACCGGTTCGGCGATCCGCAGCAGAACCCGGCCCGGCAGGCCACCGCCCGGGGCCCGCTGGGCAGTCCACTGGACCGGGCCCGGCTCGCCGCCACCTTCGGCCGGCTGGCCGCCACCCCGGTCCCCCGGCTGCTGGCCCGGCCGGAGACCACCACCGCCCGCTCGCTGACCGACCGCGGGCTGCCGCCGCGCACCGTGGACGGCCTGCTCCGCCCGCTGCTCGGCGCCCTGCTCAGTGACCCTGCGCTCGGCACCAGCAGCCGGGTCGCCGACCTGGTGCTGCGCTCGTACGCACGCGGCCGGCTCTGTCTCCCGGCGGCCGGACTGGCCGCCGTACCCCAGCAGTTGGCCGAGGGCCTGCCCGCCGGGACGCTCCGGCTCGGGGTCCGGGTCACCTCGGTCGCCGCCGACGGCGTGCAGACCGCCGCGCACGGCCGGATCACCGCCCGGGCCGTCGTGCTGGCCACCGACCCGCAGTCGGCCGCACTACTGCTCCCCGGGCTGCGGGTGCCGGACTTCCACCCCGTCACCACCTACTTCCACGCCGCCGACCGCTCGCCGCTGGACGAGCCGGTGCTGCTGCTCGACGCCGACCGGCCGGACGGGCGCCCGGTGCTCTCCCACTCGCTGGTGCTCAGCGACCTGCACCCCTCGTACGCACCGCCGGGGCGGGCGCTGATCGCCACCACCGTGCTCGGGCGGCGCCGGTTCGACCAGGGCGGACCGGCCGGGTACGAGCCGGTGCTCCGGCGGCGCCTGGTGCACCTGTACGGCTCCGCCGCGGCGCACTGGGAGTTCCTGACGGTCCGGCACGTACCGGACGCCGTCCCGGCGATGCCGCCGCCGCACAACTTCCGCCGCCCGGTCCGGGTGCTGGCCGGCCTGTACGTCTGCGGCGACCACCGGGACACCAGCACCGTCCAGGGCGCCCTGGTCTCCGGCCGGCGGGCCGCCCAGTCCGTCCTCCGCGACCTCCGGCTCCCGGTCACGGCAACGGCGGCCGAAGCAGCGTAGCCTCCGGCCTGGGGTGTAGGTAGGGGCTCAGCCGCCTACGGCGCCAGGGCTCGGGGCTGCACTGTTGGCAGGCGCTCGGGCATCTACGGTCAGGGGCTCGGGGAACTGCGAGGAGATCTGGCGTGCGGGTCACGGCGAAAGTGCCTGACCACCCACGCAGCGATCATCTTGAACGAGGCCGGCGTCGCAGTTCCCCGAGCCCCTGACTCTTCCGAACCATCTGCCAAACGGGTCGGCGTTGCCGCTGGGGTGGGGCGATTCGGCGTGTCAGTATGCCGATATGACTCATAGTCGGACATTCCGTCGATGACGGGCGACAGCGTGGACGCGGTGGCGCTGGTCCTCATCCCGGCGTGCGCGGTGGCCGCACCGCTGCTCGCCGACCGGCTGCAACGCTGGCTGGCGATCCCGACCGTGGTGTTCGAGATCGTGCTCGGCGTGCTGATCGGCCCGGACGTGCTCGGCTGGGCGGAGGTCGGCGACCTGGTCGACGCGCTGTCCGAGTTCGGCCTGGCGATGCTGATGTTCCTGGCGGGGTACGAGATCGACTTCGCCCGGCTGCGCGGCGGTCCGCTGAAGCGGGCCGTCGGCGCCTGGCTGATCACGCTGGCGGTCGCGCTCGGCGCGGGCGCCCTGATCAACCGTGACCCGCTGAACGGCGCCTTCGCGGGCCTGGCGCTGACCACCACCGCGCTCGGCACCATCCTGCCGATCCTGCGCGACTCCGGTGCGCTGCCCACCCCGTTCGGCGCGATGACGATGGCCACCGGCGCGGTCGGCGAGTTCGGCCCGATCATCGCGATCGCCCTGCTGCTCAGCGGCAACACCCCGGCCAAGTCGGCGGTCATCCTGGGGACGTTCGCGGTCCTCACCGCACTCGCCGTCAGCTACGCCCGGCGCCCCCGGCCGGACGTGGTCACCCGGCTGATCCGGCGCACCCTGCGGACCTCGGGCCAGTTCGCGATCCGGACCGTGATCCTGGTGCTGGCCGTGATGGTCAGCGCCGCGATCTGGCTCAGCCTGGACATGCTGCTGGGTGCCTTCACCGCCGGGATCATCTCCCGACTGCTGCTCTCCGACGTGCCGGAGGCGGAGGAGGAGGTGATCGAGGCCAAGCTCGAAGGCATCGGCTTCGGCTTCCTGGTGCCGGTGTTCTTCGTGGTCAGCGGGATGAACTTCGACCTCGACGCGCTCCTCTCCGATCCCGGGACCCTGCTGCTGGTCCCGGTCTTCCTGCTGCTGTTCGCCGCGCTGCGCGGGGTCCCGGCCGCGCTGCTGGCGCCTCCCGAACTACCGGGCCGGGACCGGCTGGCGCTCGGACTGTTCGGCGCCACCGCGCTGCCGCTGGTGGTGGTGATCACCACCATCGAGGTGGAGGCCGACCACCTGCCGTCGTCCACCGCCGCGGCCCTGGTCGGCGCGGGCATGCTCTCCGTCCTGCTCTTCCCGCTGCTGGCCCAGCGCCTGCGCGGGCAGACCCAGCCGCCTCCCCCGGAGGGCCGTCCCCGGCTCAGCGCGGAGAGCTGGTGACGGCCCCTCGGCCGGCTGGGCCTCAGATCACCCCCGACTGCCGGGCCGCCTCGTCGAAGGCCCGGGCGGACTGGTTGGCCCGGTAGGGCGTCAGCCGGCGGTGGAAGTCCCGCAGGTACTCGACCGTGCGGGCGGAGCGCATCTCCCCGGCCGCCCGGAGCGCCTCGGTGGCCAGCGAGCAGGCGTCGTCGATCTCGCCGAGGCCCAGCCGGGAGCCGGCCAGCACCAGGCGGCAGAGGATCCGGCTGCGGGCGTAGGCGGGTGCCCGCAGCCGGAGCGACTTCTCGGCGTGCTGGGCGGCCGGGCGCCACTGCTGGAGGTCGCGGTAGCAGTGCGCGAACTCGTCGGCCAGCTGCGCCTCGTCGAAGTAGCGGGCCCAGGAGGGCAGTTCGTCGTTGGGGCGGGCGACCCCGAGGGCTCGCTCGCAGCGGACCAGAGCGGTGGTGCAGGAGCGTACGTCGCCGAGCAGGGCGTGGCCACGGGCCTCGGCCGCGTGCATCAGGGACTGCACGGTCGGCGCGGCGGCCGCGCCGACGCCCTGCTGGGCGACCCGGGCCAGCTGGATCGCCTCCCGCCCGTGGCCGAGGTGCACCGCCTGCTGGCTCATGGTGGTGAGCACGTAGCCGCCGAGCACCCGGTCCCCCGCCGCCTGGGAGAGCCGGAGCGCCTGGACGAAGTACCGCTGGGCCAGGCCGTGCGCGGCGATGTCGAAGGACGTCCAGCCGGCCAGCCGGGTCAGGTCGGCGACGGCGCCGAACAGGGCCCGGCCGATCTGCTCGCCGTACCGGCCGCGCAGCATCGGCTCGGCCTCGCTCTCCAGGTATCTGACCAGCGCCTGCCGGGCGTGACCGCCGCCGTAGGCGTGGTCCAGCGCGCGGAACAGGTCGCCGACGGCGCGGATGGCGGCGATGTCGCCCCGGCCGACCCGCAGCGGCGGACGCTGCTCGCGGGCCTCGGCGGCCTCCAGGGCGGACTGCGGCAGCCCGCCGCGACTCTGGGTGGGCACCCGCAGCAGACCGGGCTGAGGGGCCCGTACGGCGCCCCGGGCGGTGGGCGGGCCCGATCGGGCCCCGGGCAGCTGCACGCGCCCTGACGTGGCGTCAGGGGGCCCTGGTGGCAGGCCGGGGACGGAACCGTCCCGGGCCACCCGCTCGTCGGTGCGGCCGATCAGCCAGTCCCGGCTGGGCACCACCAGGCCGGCCGGGGTGAAGGCGATCCGGCGCAGCTCGGACTGCTGGCCGGTGTCCTTGTGCCACATGCTGGCGACGATGTCGACGGCCTCCTGCGGGCTCTCGGCGAACTCCAGGCCCGCGTACACCGGCGCGCACGCCTCCAGGCCGATGTCCAGCGCGGTCAGCCGGCGCCCGAGCCTGCGGGTGAAGACCTCGGCGATCAGCGCGGGGGTGGCGCCCCGGGGCTGCTGGCCGCGCAGCCACCGGGTCACCGAGGTCTTGTCGTAGCGCAGGTCGAGGCCGTGCTCCAGGCCGAGTTGGTCGACCCGACGGGCCAGCCCGGCGTGCGAGAAACCGGCCTCCTCGATCAGCGCGGCGAGCCGGGGGTTCAGAGTCTTGTCCAGGCCGGACGGGCCCGCTGGGCCCGCCGCACCCGAGGGGCCGGCCGCCGCCTCGGCCACCTGCGGTGACACCCCGGGCGACCCGCCGGGCATGGCCCCGGACGGCCCCTCGCGCGGATCGAGGTGCGGGTCGAGCGGGTCGAGCGGTCCGTACGCCGGGCTGTCGGTTGCAGGCCGTTGGGGCATATCAGTCACACCTCTCGAGCGCCTCACCAGTCCCCCCGGTGCATGGAGCGGCGCCCCCTGTCGGGAATCGGCGTGAATGTAGCGAGCATTTCGCCGCTATGGGTGGATCTGGGCGGGCAATCCTCCGAACGGGTGACGCAATGGCGCCCGTTGTAGGGAAGGTGTCGCGACCGGTGTTTGGCCTGGCCGGCCTCCTCGGCCCGCGCAGCCGGGTGGCGTCAGGCCCCATGAAGCGGCCGGGACCTGTGGCTGCCCGGCACATAGGAGTCGGCGCCGCCGGTTCCTACCGTTCTGGGCCATGGACACCACTTCAGCCCACTCGCTGGCCGGCCGCACGGCGCTGGTCACCGGGGCCGCCTCGGGGATCGGCCGGGCCTGCGCCGAGGTCTTCGCCGCCGCCGGCGCCCGGGTCTACGTCGTCGACCTCGCGGCCGAGCCGGCCAAGGAACTCGCCGGACGGCTCGGCGCGGAGGCGATCGTCGCGGACCTCTCCGACCCGGCTGCGGTGGACGCGCTCCCGGACGACGCCGACATCGTCGTCAACAACGCGGGGCTCCAGCACGTCGCACCGGTGCACGAGTTCCCGCCGGACCGGTTCGCGCTGATCCAGCGGGTGATGGTGGAGGCCCCGTTCCGGATCCTGCGCCGCACCCTGCCGCACATGTACGCGCAGGACTGGGGACGGGTCGTCAACATCTCGTCCGTGCACGGCCTGCGGGCCAGTGCCTTCAAGTCCGCGTACGTGACCGCCAAGCACGGGCTCGAAGGGCTGAGCAAGACCGTCGCGCTGGAGGGGGCCCCGTACGGCGTCACCAGCAACTGCATCAACCCCGCCTACGTGCGCACCGCCCTGGTGGAGAAGCAGATCGCCGCCCAGGCCCTGGCGCACGGCATCCGGGAGGACGAGGTGGTGGAGCAGATCATGCTCGACCGCACCGCCGTCAAACGGCTGATCGAGGCCGACGAGGTGGCCCAACTCGCCCTCTGGCTCTGCTCCCCGCACGCCTCCTCCATCACCGGGGCCAGCCTGCCGATGGACGGCGGCTGGACCGCACACTGACCCCCCTCGCCCGCCTCCCCCGCACCGCCCGCCCGCAACCAGACAGGTGACCCCCATGGCCAGTTCTCCCGACGCAGCGAGAACCCGAGGCGCTTCGCTCCGCAAGGTGGTCGGCGCCAGCCTGATCGGCACCACGATCGAGTGGTACGACTACTTCTTGTACGGAACAGCCGCCGCGCTGGTCTTCAACAAGGTCTTCTTCCCCAACTCCGACCCGCTGACCGGCACCCTGCTCTCCTTCCTCACCTACGCGATCGGCTTCGCCGCCCGGCCGATCGGCGCACTGGTCTTCGGGCACTTCGGCGACCGGATAGGCCGCAAGAAGCTGCTGGTGCTGAGCCTGCTGCTGATGGGCGGCTCGACCACCCTGATCGGCTGCCTGCCGACGTACCATCAGGCCGGCGTCGCGGCACCGCTGCTGCTCACCCTGCTGCGGCTGGTGCAGGGCTTCGCGCTCGGCGGCGAGTGGGGCGGCGCGGTGCTGCTGGTCTCCGAGCACGGGGACGCGAAGCGGCGCGGCTTCTGGGCCTCCTGGCCGCAGGGCGGCGCGCCGGCCGGGAACCTGCTGGCGGCCGGGGTGCTCTCGCTGATGACCGCCGTCCAGTCCGACGCGGACTTCGTCGCCTGGGGCTGGCGGGTGCCGTTCCTGCTGTCCGCGCTGCTGGTGATGGTCGGGCTGTGGATCCGGCTGTCGGTGGACGAGTCGCCGCTGTTCAAGCAGGCGCTGGCGGCCTCCGAGGCCCGCAGGAAGCTGGCCCCGGAGCAGCCGCCGCTGGTCGCGGTGCTGCGCCACCACTGGCGCGAGGTGCTGACCGCGATGGGCGCGCGGATGGCGGAGAACATCTCGTACTACGTGATGACCACCTTCGTGCTGGCCTACGCGGTCGGCCACGTGCACCTGCCGAAGCAGACCGCGCTGAACGCGGTGCTGATCGCCTCGGCGATCCAGTTCGCACTGATCCCGCTGTTCGGGGCGCTCTCGGACCGGATCGGCCGCAAGCCGGTCTACCTGTTCGGCGCGGTCGGGGTCGGGATCTGGGCGTTCGTCTTCTTCGGTCTGGTGGACACGAAGAGCTTCGGCTCGATGCTGCTGGCGATCACCGTCGGACTGTTCTTCCACAGCGCGATGTACGCCCCGCAGGCGGCCTTCTTCTCCGAGCTGTTCGCCACCCGGATGCGGTACTCGGGCGCCTCGATCGGCTCCCAGTTCGCCTCGGTGGCGGCCGGCGCCCCGGCTCCGCTGATCGCCACCGCGCTGCTCAAGGACTACGGCAGCTCGACCCCGATCGCCGTCTACGTGGCGATCGCCGCCGCGATCACCGTGGTCGCGGTGGTCTGCGCCCGGGAGACCCGGGGCCGCGACCTGGCCGGGATCGGCGAGGACGCGGCAGCCCCGGCCGGGCAGCCCGTCGGCGTCTGACCCCGTCCCGGAACGCCCGGTACCGGTTCGGTACCGGGCGTTCCTCCACCCCCCGCAGAACTGGCACGATGGCCCGCACCATGGACGACCCGCACCCCCACTCCAGCGCCGCCCCCGCCCTGCGGCGGCTGCTCGACCTGCTCGCCTCCGGCGCCGCCACCGAGGACTTCGCCGAGGTGCTCGCCGAGGCCCGCCGCCAGGGCGCACCGGCCGCCGTGCTGGCCGAGATCGACGACGCCACCTGGCTGGCCCTGCGGGTGCACCGGACGATGCGTCAGCACCGGCGCCGGGAGGCCGAGCTGACCGCGCTCTTCGACACCGCGGGGGACCTGGCCGCCTCCCGCGACCTGGACGCGGTGCTGCAGGCGATCGTCCGCCGGGCCCGGATGCTGCTGGGCACCGACACCGCGTACCTGACCCTGCCGGACCAGGCCGCCGGGGACACCTACATGCGGGTCACCGACGGCTCGGTCTCGGTGCTGTTCCAGACCCTGCGGCTGAGCCTCGGCGACGGCCTCGGCGGCCTGGTGGCGCAGACCGCCCGGCCGTACGCCACCCCGGACTACCGGACCGACGAGCGGTTCCACCACACCGGCAAGATCGACGCCGGGGTGCTGGACGAGGGCCTGGTGGCGATCATCGGCGTCCCGCTGCTGCTCGGCGGCCAGGTGATCGGCGTGCTGTTCGCGGCCGACCGCTCGCCCCGGGCGTTCTCCCCCGACGAGGTGGCGCTGCTCTGCACGCTGGCCGCGCACGCCGCGATCGCACTGGACACCGCCAAGGCGCTGGCCGACACCCGGGCCGCACTGGCCGAACTGAACGCCGCCAACGCGGTGATCCAGGCCCACTCCGCCGCCGTCCAGCGCGCCGAGCGGGCCCACGACCGGCTGACCGACCTGGTGCTGCGCGGCGCCGAAGTCCCCGACGTGGCCGCCGCGGTGGCCGCCCTGCTGGGCGGAGAGGTGGGCGTACGCGACGCCGAGGGGCTCGTCCTGGCCGGGCGCACGCCGGGAGCTGACGGACTGTCGCACGCGGTCGCCGCCTCGCGCGCCGAGGGCCGCGCGGTCCGGGCCGGGGACAGCTGGGTCTGCGCGGTGCTGGCCGGTCAGGAGCCGCTGGGCAGCATCGTGCTGCACGACCGGCCCGACCTGGACGACGCCGACCGTCGGCTGTTCGAACGGGCCGGGGTGGTCACCGCGCTCCTGCTGCTGCTCCGCCGCTCGGTGGCCGAGACCGAGAACCGGGTCCGCGGCGAGCTGCTGGCCGACCTGCTCAGCTCCCCCGACCGCGACCCGGCCGGACTGACCGCCCGGGGCCGCCGGCTCGGCGTCGACCTCGGCCGCCCGCACCTGGTGCTGGTCGCGACGGTCCCGGCCGCCGACCGGGCCCGGCTGGCCGGTGCCGCCTCGCGCTACCTGTTCGGCTCGCGCGGGATCAGCGCCGAGCACGGCGAGGCGGTGGTCCTGCTGCTGCCCGAGGACGGTGCCGGCACCCCGGGCGGCGCGGCCGAGCTGGCCGCCGACCGGCTGGCCCGGCTGGCCGGGGTGCCGGTCACGGTCGGCGCCGGCCGGGTGGCCGCCGGGCCGGTGGCGCTCGCGGCGGCGTACACCGAGGGGCTGCGGTGCGTGCGGGCGCTGCGGGTGCTCGGCCGCGAGGGTGACGGGGCGTCGGCCACCGACCTCGGCTTCCTCGGCGTGCTGCTCGGCGACGGCCACGACGTGGCGGCCTTTGTCGGCGCCGCCCTGGGCCCGCTGCTCGACTACGACGCCCGCCGGGGCACCGAGCTGGTCCGCACCCTGCGCGCCTACTTCGACTGCGGCGGCAGCCTGACCCGGGCCAAGGACGAACTGCACGTCCACGTGAACACCGTGGTCCAGCGCCTCGACCGGGTCGAGATCCTGCTCGGCCACGACTGGAACCACCCGGAACGCTCGCTGGAGCTCCAACTGGCGCTCCGGCTGCAACTTCTCGCCGAGGGGTAGATGGGACGAGCCCCGAAGGGTTCGGGGAACGGCGACGGTTCGTGGTCGGCGAGTACCACTGCGAAGGTGCCTGACCACTGACGTACGGATCACCTGTTCCGAGGCCTGCGTCGCAGTTCCCCGAGCCCTGATGGTGCACCACGTGCCCGGGCTCGGCTCTCCGAACGGGGGGCGTACAGTTTCGGGGTTGGTCTCGAACGCCATGGCAAGGAGCAGCGGTGAGCGAGCAGGTACGTTTCGTGCGGATGGGCATAGGCGAGCGGTCCGTGCCGTACGAGGAGGCCTGGGCGGAGCAGCAGCGGCTGCACGCGCTGCGGGTCGCGGACGAGATCCCGGACACCGTGCTGCTGCTGGAGCACCCGCCGGTGTACACGGCGGGGAAGCGGACCAACCCCGAGGACTTCCCGCTCGACGGCACCCCCGTGGTGCAGGTCAACCGGGGCGGCGAGATCACCTGGCACGGCCCCGGCCAGCTGGTCGGGTACCCGATCGTGAAGCTGCCGGACCCGATCGACGTGGTCGCCTACGTCCGTCGGCTGGAGGAGGCGCTGATCCGGGCCTGCGGCGAGTTCGGGGTGGGCACCACCCGGATCGAGGGCCGCAGCGGGGTCTGGGTACTCGGTGCCGACATCCCGGGCGCCGTGGTGGACCCGTCCCAGGTGGTCGAGATCGGCAAGCTGACGCTGCGGATGGGGCTGCCGCTGGGGATCGACCCCCGGCTGGCCGGGCCCGAGTACGCGGCCTCCAACGCGGGCCAGCGCGGCGACGACCGCAAGCTCGCCGCGATCGGTGTGCGGGTGGCGCGCGGGGTGACGATGCACGGGTTCGCGCTGAACTGCGACCCCGACATGACCTGGTTCGACCGGATCGTGCCCTGCGGCATCCGGGACGCCGGGGTCGGCTCGGTCAGCTCCGAGCTGGGCCGGGATTTCGGGGTCGGCGAGGCCCTGCCGGTGGTCGAGCGCCACCTGCGTGAGGTGCTGGCCGAACTGCCGGAGCCCGCACTCGCCCGCTGAGCGGGAATGCGGGGCGCCGCCGGGGCGCTGTGCCCCCTGCGAATGCAGGGTGCAGGCCCGGTACAAGCCCTATAAGCACAGGCGTACCCTGGGGGTACCCCGTCTAGTTCTAGGAGTCGCACGTGTCCGCTGTCGCGCCCGACGGCAGGAAGCTCCTCCGCCTGGAGGTCCGCAACAGCGAGACCCCCATCGAGCGGAAGCCCGAGTGGATCAAGACCCGGGCCAAGATGGGCCCCGAGTACAACGCCCTCCAGGCGCTGGTGAAGAAGGAGGGGCTGCACACGGTCTGTCAGGAGGCCGGCTGCCCCAACATCTTCGAGTGCTGGGAAGACCGCGAGGCGACCTTCCTGATCGGCGGTGACCAGTGCACCCGCCGCTGCGACTTCTGCCAGATCGACACCGGCAAGCCCGCCGACTTCGACCGGGACGAGCCGCGCCGGGTGGCCGAGTCGATCGTCACGATGGACCTGAACTACGCCACCATCACCGGTGTGGCCCGTGACGACCTGCCGGACGGCGGGGCCTGGCTGTACGCCGAGACGGTCCGCCAGGTGCACGCGCTGACCGCCGACCGGGCCACCGGCCGGACCGGCGTCGAGCTGCTGATCCCGGACTTCAACGCGGTGCCCGAGCAGCTGGCCGAGGTCTTCTCGTCCCGCCCCGAGGTGCTGGCGCACAACGTCGAGACGGTGCCGCGGATCTTCAAGCGGATCCGCCCGGCGTTCCGCTACGAGCGCTCGCTCGACGTCATCACCCAGGCCCGCGCGGCCGGTCTGGTGACCAAGTCCAACCTGATCCTGGGCATGGGCGAGACCCGCGAGGAGGTCAGCCAGGCGCTGGCCGACCTGGTCGGTGCCGGCTGCGAGCTGATCACCATCACCCAGTACCTGCGGCCGTCGGTCCGGCACCACCCCGTCGAGCGCTGGGTGAAGCCGCACGAGTTCGTCGAGCTCCAGCAGGAGGCCGAGGAGCTGGGCTTCGCCGGCGTCATGTCGGGCCCGCTGGTCCGTTCCTCGTACCGGGCCGGGCGGCTGTACCGCCAGGCGCTGGAGCACCGCGAGCGTGCGGGCGTCTGATCCGACGCGTTGTCCCCGGGGCCGGGCGTGCACTGCACGCCCGGCCCCGGTCTTTTCATCCGGCTTTGACCGGCAGGTCACCAGCCGGTAACACCTGTGGGGGACGCTGAGAGCATGCCGAAGAAGACCGGAATCCTGGTTCACGCCCTGCGGCGCACCGAGCGGATGCTGCTGGCGGGCGGCCAGCATCGGGCCCGCCGGAACGCCTGGTCGGCCGTCTGCGAGAACCGTCGGCACGCCACCGACCGCTCCGAGGCCGCCGCGCTCTTCCCTGCCGAGCAGCCGGGCGCGCTCCGCCGCGCCTGACCGCGTGCCCCCCCGGCCGGCCTCGGAACCGTTCGATTCCGTACCGGGCTGCCGCCGGACGGCGGCCCCCGGGGCGCGTCCGGGTTGCAGTTTGGGGGCGCCCTTGGATATCCCGTACCCCCGCCACGTACCATGAGCGTTATGGCGAGGCAAACATCGGAAACACCTGGGCGGCTCAAGCAGATCCGCCAGGCGTACAAAATGACCAAGCAGGTCGACACCAAAATCGGCCTGATCATCGCGGGCGTCGGCCTCATCACCTTCGGCGTCTTCCTCGCCATCGGCTTTGCGATCGACCACCCCATCTACCTGGGCATTCTCGGGTTCATCGTGGGCTTCCTGGCCATGGCGATCGTCTTCGGCCGGCGTGCCGAGAAGGCGGCCTTCGGCCAGATGGAGGGTCAGCCGGGCGCAGTCGCGGCCGTGCTGAACAACATCCGCCGCGGCTGGAGCGCCAACCCGACCCCGGTCGCGGTCACCCGCAACCAGGACGCGGTCTACCGGGCGATCGGCCGTCCCGGCATCGCGCTGATCGGCGAGGGCAACCCGAACCGGGTCCGCGGCCTGCTGGCGGCGGAGAAGAAGAAGATGGCCCGGGTGGTCGGCGACGTCCCGGTGCACGACATCGTGGTGGGCAACGGCGAGGGCGAGGTGCCGCTGAAGAAGCTTCAGGTGCACCTGATGCGTCTGCCGCGCGCGATCACCCCCGGTCAGGTGACCGAGACCAACGACCGGCTGCGCGCCCTGGGCGACCTGCTCTCCAAGGCGCCGATCCCCAAGGGCCCGATGCCCAAGGGTGCCCGGATGCCCAAGGGCGGCCAGGCCCGCTGACCGCTCCCCCACCGACACACCACGGCCCCGCCGCGAGACTCTCGCGGCGGGGCCGTTCGACTTGTACCGACGTTCCGTTCCGGACCCGGGCACCGTCGAGGTCCGGAGGGTGTCAGATCCGGACCTCGACGGTGCCGACGGCCTTGTCGTGCAGACCACGGGTGTCCCGGTCCCAGACCACGGCCGGGACCACCAGGCAGAGCAGCAGGGTGCGCAGCAGCACCTGCGGGATCGAGGCCCGGCCGCCGTCCAGCCGGACCACCCGCAGGCCGAACAGCCGCTTGCCGACCGTGGTGCCGGTGGTCGCCAGCAGCACCACCGTCATCACGTAGAACAGCGGCGTGGACCACATGTTGGCGCTCGCCGCCGCGCCCTGGCTCACCAGCCCGTACGCGACCAGGCTGCACAGCCAGCCGTCGACGCACAGCGCGCCGATCCGCCGGCCCGGCCCGGCCAGCGCGCCGGGGCCCTCCTTGGGCAGACCGAGGCGCTCACCGCGGTAGCCGAACTCGGCACCCATCCGCTCGGCGGCGGTCTTCGGGCCGTCGATCCACGATCCCAACGCATCTCTGGTGTCCACGAATCCACACTATCCGGGCAGTGCGGACGATCTTCGGGCCCCTCCCCCCGTACGGGTGATTCCGCTCCGTCCGGCCTTCCCGAATGGTCCAGACCACTTGCCGGGCATCCCCTCGACAGGGGTGGCGTTTTGCCCGGAACCGTAGGCGTTTGCCGCCCGCCGGAGCAGCGCGGTTAACATTCAGGAAACGGTGGAGTCACCAACCGGAAACGGCAGATTCCTAGGGTGAGCCACCACACGGCCCGCTGAGGAGGATGGATGTTCAACAACGCCGCCGAGGTCAAGCAGTACATCGCGGACAACGACATCAAGTTCGTCGACGTGAGGTTCTGCGACCTGCCGGGCGTCATGCAGCACTTCTCAGTGCCTGCGGCGACCTTCGACCCGTCCGAGACGCTGATGTTCGACGGTTCGTCGATCCGCGGTTTCCAGGCGATCCACGAGTCCGACATGGCACTCGTCCCCGACCTGACCACCGCCCGGCTCGACCCGTTCCGGAAGGAGAAGCACCTCAACATCAACTTCTTCATCCAGGACCCGATCACCGGCGAGGCCTACAGCCGAGACCCGCGCAACGTCGCCAAGAAGGCCGAGGCGTACCTCGCCTCCTCCGGCATCGCCGACACCGCGTACTTCGGGCCCGAGGCCGAGTTCTACGTCTTCGACTCGGTCCGCTTCGAGACCAGCGCGAACGCCTCGTACTACCACATCGACTCCGAGGCCGGCGCCTGGAACTCCGGCTCCGCCGAGGGCGACGCCCGTGGCTACAAGGTCAAGTACAAGGGCGGCTACTTCCCGATCCCGCCGGTCGACCACTTCGCCGACCTGCGCGCCGAGATGTCCCTCGAACTCGCCGCCGCCGGCCTGGAGGTGGAGCGCCAGCACCACGAGGTGGGCACCGCCGGGCAGGCCGAGATCAACTACAAGTTCAACACCCTGCTGCACGCCGCCGACGACCTGATGCTGTTCAAGTACATCATCAAGAACGTGGCCTGGCGGAACGGCAAGACGGCCACCTTCATGCCGAAGCCGATCTTCGGCGACAACGGCTCGGGCATGCACGTCCACCAGTCGCTGTGGACCGAGGGCTCCCCGCTGTTCTACGACGAGCAGGGCTACGCGGGCCTCTCCGACATGGCCCGCTACTACATCGGCGGCCTGCTCAAGCACGCCCCCTCGCTGCTCGCCTTCACCAACCCCTCGGTGAACTCCTACCACCGCCTGGTCCCCGGCTTCGAGGCCCCGGTCAACCTGGTCTACTCGCAGCGCAACCGCTCGGCCGCGATCCGGATCCCGATCACCGGCTCGAACGCCAAGGCCAAGCGCATCGAGTTCCGCGCCCCCGACCCGTCCTCCAACCCCTACCTCGCCTTCGCCGCCATGCTGATGGCCGGCCTGGACGGCATCAAGAACAAGATCGAGCCACTGGAGCCGGTCGACAAGGACCTCTACGAGCTGGCCCCCGACGAGCACGCCTCCGTCCCCCAGGTCCCCGCCTCCCTCGGCGCCGTCCTGGAGGCCCTGGAGGCCGACCACGAGTACCTCCTCGCGGGCGGCGTGTTCACCCCGGACCTGATCGAGACCTGGATCGACTTCAAGCGCAACAACGAGATCGCCCCGATCGCACTGCGGCCGCACCCGCACGAGTTCGAGCTCTACTACGACCTGTAGAGACTCCTGCGACCTGCGGAAACCCAGATCGGTCAACTCCCGCTGCCGCGGGCCGGCGATGCGCCGGCCCGCGGCAGCGGCGCGTCGGGTGGGCGGGGGCACGACCCGGAGTTCCGCATCACCGGGGCGTACCGCTCCGGTCTCGGTTGGGGGCGTGGGCACGACAAGGGTTCTGAGGGGCCGTCAGACTGGCTGCGGCCGGATGCCGACGGGACTCGGGGGAGCGACGTGCGGGGGTACGCAGCGACTGATCGTGTGCACTGGGGGGTGGCCGCCGCGTACGGGGCGGTGCCGTTGGCTCTCGACCTGTGGTGTCTGGTGTTCGTCACCGACGTCGTGTCGGTGCTGGTCCTGCCGGTCCTGTCCGGTGCCGCCATCGGCGTCGACCGGGCGGCGCCGGAGACCGGGGTGGGCACCGCGCAGCGATGGCGGCGGGCGCTGTTCTGGCTGATGGTGACCCATCTGGCCACCGTGGCGCTGGCCGTCCTGGTGGTCGGGCGGTTGCTCTGCGGGCTCGGCCACTCCCCGGGCGGGCAACGGTAGTTCAGCCGGACGCCCGGAAGCGGGCGGCCAGGATGGCGATGTCGTCCTCGGTGACGGTGCCGGGCGGGGTGAGGGTGTGCAGGACGTGGTCGAGGATCTCGGTCAGGGCGGCGCCGGGCAGCGGGCGGAGGGTGTTCAGGCGGTCCAGTGAGACGTCGATGTCCTCGCCCCGGCGCTCGATCAGGCCGTCGGTGTAGAGCAGCAGGGTGCGGCCGGGGCCGCACGGCACCGTGACGGAGGTGTGCCCGCCCCGGCCGACGCCCAGGGGCGGACCGGTCGGCAGGTGGAGCAGGCGGGTGCAGCCGTCGGCTTCGATCAGGAACGGCGGCAGGTGGCCGGCGCTGGCGTAGGTGCACTCGCCCCGGACCGGGTCGGCGAGGACCAGCAGGCAGGTCGCCGGACGTTCGGCGGCGGCCTCGGTCATCAGCGCGTCGAGGGTGTCCAGGATCAGGTGCGGGGCGGGCTGCTGACGGGCGATCACCTTGAGCATCGAGTTGTAGTGGCTCATGTCGACGGCGGCCTGCACGCCGTGGCCCATCACGTCGCCGATCACCAGCAGGGTCCGGCCCTGCGGCAGCGCGATCGCGTCGAACCAGTCCCCGCCGACCAGCGCGCTGGCCCCCGAGGGCAGGTAGCGGGTGGCGATGTCCAGGCCCGGGTGCGGGCGGCCCGGCGCAGCCAGCAGCGCCTGTTGCAGCTCCAGGGCGATGTGGTGCTCGGCGGTGTAGCGGCGGGCGTTGTCCAGGGCGATCGCGGCCCGGCGGGCCAGGTCCTGCGCGGTGGCCACGTCGTCGGTGTCGAAGGCCGGCGAGTCGTCGGCCCGCAGCAGGGTGACGGTGCCGACCGGCTTGTCCCGGCAGGACAGCGGCACCACCAGCGCCGAGTGCAGACCGCTCGCCCGGTACGCGGCGACCCGGTCCGGGTTGGGGGCCGACCGGCTGAGTTCGGCGTCGGTGAAGACGTTGTCGACCATCGGTCGGCCGGACTCCAGGCACCGCTGGATCGAGGACCCCGGCTGGTAGTCGACATAGGTACCTGGCGCGCCGAAGCTGCGCACCCGCGCCAGCAGCCCGGGGACGGCGGCCAGGCCGGCCCGCCGCAGCCGCAGGGTGCCGGCCGGCACCGGACGGGCACCGGGGTCGGCCTCGTGCGGGAAGACCTCCACGGTCGCGGCGTCCGCGAGCTCCGGGACCAGGAAGGCCGCCAGCTCCTGGCAGGTGGTGTCCATGTCGAGGGTGGTGCCGATGACGGTGGCCGCCTGGTCCAGCACGGCCAGCCGGGCCCGGGCGCGCTCCAGGTTGCGCTGCTGCTCGTGCGCCTCCGTGACCTCCACCAGGATGCCCACCAGGCCGACCACCCGGCCGTCCTCCTCGATCCGGTGGTAGGCGGCGTGCCAGAACCGCCGCGGCCGGTCCGAGCCGGCCAGGGTGTGACCGCTGGAGGTGATCTCCCGGGGGATGCCGTCGGCCAGGATCTGCCGCAGGATGTCCTCGCGCGCGTCCAGCCCCGGCAGCACCTCCCGGACCGGGCGGCCGATGTGCTCGGCCGCGGCCAGACCGTTCATCCGCGCCAGGGTGGGGTTGACGTACTGGAAGCAGAGCTCGGGGTCGAAGACCACCACCCCGGCCTCGGTACCGTCCAGCAGCTGCCGCAACAGGGCCTGGGTCCGGCGCGAGGAGGCGTCGTCCAGCACCCTGCGCCCTCATTCCTCGCGCTCCGCCTGCGGTCACCGCCCATCATCCGGTGCCGCACCCGGGCCCGCACCCGCAGCGGGCAGGTGGTCAGAGGTGATCGGTCAGGTAGCCGGAGAGCCTCCGCGACCACTCGGCCAGCTCGTCGCGGCCGAGCCGTCCCTCGCACAGCGCCTCGACCTGCGCGTCCGACAGCCGGCTCCCGCCCGGCTGCGCCAGCAGGGTGGACATCTCCCGCAGTACGGTCGCCAGCCGTTCCGCGTCGGTGTGGCTGAGCATCACCAGCGCGTCCGTGTGGCTGATCGCCATCGAACCGGGCATCACGGCCTCCTCTCGGTGGGCCCCCGTCCACGGTACGACCGCTCCCCCGGAGGTCGCTCCCCGGGACGGGCCGGCCGCGCCCGGAACCGGGCACCAACCGCGCCGCCGCCCGGGTGACAGGACGTTTCCCCTGGTGGGGGTGGGCGTTGGGCATGGCATGACGAAGACTTGGAAGTTCCTCATCGCCACCGTGCTCACCGTCGGAGTGGTCGGCCTGGTCGCCGCCGCCTACAGCCGGGAGTGACCCTCAGAACAGCGGGTCCTGCTCGCCCGGGACGACCTGGGTGACGTCCTCGGGGCCCCGGCAGCCCGGGCCGAGGCGGAGGATCCGGGACTCCGGGTCGTGCAGCGGTCGGCCGCAGCGGCGGCAGCGCAGCAGGGACGGCCGGTCCGGAGGGATCGGCGGGATCAGGGCGGGGTCGTCGGGCTGCACCGGATCAGTCTGACGGACCGTCCGGGCCGGGACCGAACGGGGTCAGGGCCAGGATCGCGAGGTCGTCGGTGAGCAGGCCGCAGCGGGTGCGGACATCCGCGTCGAGGGCGGCCACCAGGTGCTCCGGGTCGGTGCCGGCGAGGACGGCGAGGCGCTCGGCGACGGGGTAGAACTCCCCGACCCGGTCACGGGCCTCGTTGAGGCCGTCGGTGAACAGCAGCAGGGTGTGGCCGGGCTCCAGGGTGAAGCCCGCCGGGGCGGCGGGGGCGGCGGCGGTGAGGCCGCCCAGGCCGAGCGGGAGCTGCTCGGGGGCGTCCACCTCCCGGACCCCGGCCGGTCCGGTCACCAGCGGGGCATGGTGGCCCCGGTTGACCAGCAGGCAGCGGCCGCTCGCGGGGTCGTGCTGGAGCAGCGTGGCGGTGGCGAAGAGCTCCTGGTCGTCCCGGTCGCCGGCGACCCGTTGCAGCTGACGGTCCAGCAGGTCGGCCAGGTCGTTGAGGCTCTCGGTCTCGTCGGCCATCGCCCGGAACGCGCCGAGCAGGTCGGCGACGGTGCGGACGGCGTCCAGGCCCTTGCCCCGGACGTCGCCGAGCAGCACCCGGGTGCCGTACCTGGTCTCGCAGATCGAGTAGAGGTCGCCGCCGATCGGGACCTCGGCCTGGGCCGCCCGGTAGAGACCGGCGGTGCGCAGGCCGCCGCTGCGCGGTGGGACCGGGTGCAGCACGGTGCGTTGCAGGGCTTCGGCGACCGAGCGGACCTGGACCAGGTCGTGCTCCTGTCTGATCCGCTGCCAGGACAGCACGGCGCCCAGGACGCCGGCCACCGCGGTGGCGAGGTAGATCCACAGGTGGTGCTGCTCGGTGAGGTGGCCGACGCGTTCGGCCATCAGGCCCTGCAGGGCCACCGTGCCGAAGGTGCTCAACGCGACCGCGACGGGCCCGTAGCCGAACGCGACCAGGACCGGGAGCACGGTGAGCGGGAAGCCGGCCGCGATGTGGGCCGAGGCGGCGTACTCGGCGGTCAGGTCGACGGCCACCAGCAGGGCCGGCAGGGCCCGGACCCAGCGAGGGGTCCGGGCCCCGCTGAGTGCTCCCACCGGAGCGGTGGTCTGCGGGTCGGGCGTGGACAAGTGGACCTCCGGGGGCGTACCGCTGCCCGTCCATCGTCGCCGACGGAGGCCCCGGGTGCACCGGACCAAAGTCCCGCGCGCCCGGCGGCGGCCCTTCGGGGCCGGGGTTGCCGCGGCTCATCCCCGGAGGGTGACCGGGAGGGTGTGGAAGCCGCGCAGGACCAGGCCGCTGCGGCGGCTCGGCACCCCGGCCGGGGCGAGGTCCGGGAACCGGTCGAGCACCGCGGGCAGCGCCACCGTGGCCTCCAGCCGGGCGAGTTGGGCCCCCAGGCAGAAGTGCGGGCCGCCGCCGAAGCTGACCGGCTGGCTGTCCGTACGGCGCGGGTCGAACCGCTCCGGGTCCGGGTAGCGGGCGGGGTCGCGGTTGGCCGCACCGAGCAGCAGGTAGATCCCGGTGCCGTACGGGGTCGGGACGCCGCCGACCGCGAGCTCGTCGCTGAGCGAGATCCGGGAGGTGAGCTGCACGGGCGAGTCGTACCGGAGCACCTCGTCCACCAGCCCGGCCGGGGTGACCACCCCGGCCCGCAGGGCGGCCCGCTCGGCGGGGTGCTCGAAGAGCAGCGCCAGCCCGTTGCCGAGCAGGTTGGCGGTGGTCTCGAAGCCGGCGGCCAGCAGCAGCACCAGGTTGGCCAGCAGCTCCCGCCCGGACAGCCGCCCGTGGTCGGCGGCGGCGGCCTGCACCAGGGCGCTGACCAGGTCGTCGGTCGGCTCGGCCTGCCGCTTGGCCGCCAACTCCGTGAAGTAGTCGGCGAGTTCGTCGGCGGCCGCGTCGGCCGCCGCCAGCTCCGGGTCGGACGGGAGCAGCTCCAGCGCGGCCGTCAGGTCGTCCGCCAGCGGCCGGAACCGGTGCCGGTCCTCGGCCGGGACGCCGAGCAGCTCGCAGATCACCCCGACCGGCAGCCGGTAGGCGAAGGCGTCCATGAAGTCGACCGGGGCGCCGTCGGCACCGGCCTCGGCCAGCTCGGCCAGCAGCCCGTCGACCGCCGCCAGCACGGCGGGCTCCAGCGCGGCCACCCGGCGGGCGGTGAACACCGAGGCGATCAGTGAGCGCATCCGGCCGTGGTCGGGCGCGTTGGTCTCCAGCATCGAGGCGCCGAGCAGCACCTTGGAGCTGTGCTCCAGGTAGCCGTCCTCCCAGCGCTCCCGCAGCGCCGCGTCCGGGACGTGGAAGGCGGTGGAGCGGAGCACCTGGTTGACCTCCCGGTGGCCGACCGCGAGCACCATGTTGGGCCCCGCCTCGCTCACCGGGCCGAGCCGGTGCGCCCGGGCGTAGAGGGGGTACGGGTCGGCCCGGCCCTCCGCGTCGAGCAACCGGCCGATGATCTCCTCGCCGTTCATCCCCGCCCCTCCCGTCGGCACTTCCCCACTCAACCCCCCGGTGGACCGCCGAGTTCCCGGCCGGGACCGCCGGCCCCCGGACCGTCGTGGCTCGCCGGTCCCGGCTTCCTGAGTAGGCTGGCCGGATGGAGATCTGGATCAACCCGCGCTGCGGGAAGTGCCGTAGCGCGCTCGGCGAGCTGGAAGCGGCCAAGGCCGAGTACACCGTCCGCCGCTATCTGGAGGACCCGCCGAGCGTCGCCGAGCTGGAGCAGGTGCTCGTCCGGCTCGGGCTCGAGCCCTGGGACATCACCCGGCTGGAGGAGCCGATCTCCAAGGAACTCGGCATGAAGCAGTGGAGCCGGACCGACGGTGACCGGGAGCGCTGGATCGCGGCGATGGCCGAGCACCCCGTCCTGCTCCAGCGGCCGATCATCACGGCCGACGACGGTCACGCGGTGGTCGCCCGGACGCCGGAGGCGGTGCGCGCCGTCCTGGCCGGCTGACCCCGGGCCGACGTCGGCCGGGCCGACCCCGGGTCAGCTCCGCCGGACCGTCCGCACCTCCTGGCCGGGACGCCAGGAACGGATCACCAGCTCGTCGCCCGCCACCTCGGTCAGCACCACCTCGGTCGGCTCCAGCCGGAAGGCGTGGAACGGGCCGGGCTGCGGGGCCGGCAGCTCGGCCGCGTACGCGCTCAGCTCGACCTCGTCGGTGAGCTCGCGGGCCAGGCCGGAGACCTTCGCGTCGCCGCCGGCCATGGTCGGGTCGGACGGGTTGCTGTGCAGCGCGAAGCGGCCGTCCCGGCGCAGGTCGAGGGCCTTCACCGCACCGTACATCGAGCCGACGGTCAGATCCGCCCCGATGAACTGCACCTCGGTGCCGCTCACCCGGGGCGCCCCGCCCGCCCGCAGGGTGGCCAGCACATGGTGCCGGTTCGCCTCGAACCGGGCACGCACCGCAGGCGCCAAGTCCGGGGCCTCTCGTTCGAAATCCTGCCAGGTCGTCATCCCCCCAGTGTCCCAGCGGCCGCTGACAGTGGCTGCTGCGACACTGGCGCCATGACCGGGACCACCACGTACATCGCGTTCCTGCGGGCCGTCAACGTCGGCGGGCGGACGGTGAAGATGGAGCGGTTGCGCGCGCTGTTCGCCGAGCTCGGGCTCGGCGAGGTGCGCTCGTACATCCAGAGCGGCAACGTCTTCTTCAGCACCGCCGGGACCGACCGGGCCGCCCTGACCGCCCGGATCGAGCAGCACCTGGAGCAGGCCCTCGGCTACGCCGTGCCGGTGCTGCTGCGCACCGTCGACGAGGTGGCCGAGCTGGTCGGGGCCGACCCGTTCGCGGGCGTCGAGGTGACACCCGAGGTCCGGCTCTGCGTGCTCTTCCTCTCCGAGCCGCTGCCCGCCGAGCTGGAGCTCCCGATCCGCTCCGCCAAGGGCGACTGGGAGATCATCGGCGCCACCCCGGGCGCGGCCTTCACCGTGCTGCACCTGCGGGGCGGCCGGATGACCACCAACCCGGCCACCACCTTCCCCAAGTCCTACCGGGGGCACGCCACTTCGCGGTTCTTCCACACCACCGTCAAGATCCTGGCGGCCGCCCGTAAGCCCTAGTGGGGGAACATCCGGGGCGGTCGCTGCTGGGGCAGGGTGTCGCGGAACTCCTCGATGACGGTGCTGATCTGACGCATCAGGTGGGTGCGCTCGATCCGGTCCAGGTAGCGGTTGCGGGCGGCCAGGGCCTCCACGGTGACCGAGAAGTAGAGCGTCATCAGCGGGTTGACGAAGAGCGCGGCGCCCTTGGTCCGCTCGGTGAACCGGACGTCGCCGAACTCGCCGCGCAGCGCGGCCGCCACCGAGCCCTGCACGATGCTGGGGTGTTCGGGGAAGGCCGCTCGCGCGTGTTCGACGGCGTCCAGGTAGAGGGTGCCCTCCCGGCTGTCCCGGGACAGCGAGAAGGCGCCGAGGTAGCCGCCCGCCCGGTCGAGGGCGGCCAGGTTCTCCAGCACCAGCGAGTGGTTGACGCCGTGGTAGGCGTCGACGCCGAAGCCGAGGCAGCTGACCAGCCGGACGGGAATCTCCGGCATCCCGGCCACCGCCGCCAGGCTGGCCATGTCCTCCTCGGGGGTGCCCAGGCCCGCTTCGTCGCCGCACATCAGGATGTCGGTGCCGCCGTCCACCAGCACGATCGCGTCGATGCCGAGGTGCGCGCAGAGCGCCCGGTAGGCGGCCCGCAGCGGCTGCACGCCGACCGAGCCGAACGCCCAGACGGTGTCGGGCATGCCGTGCAGCCGAAGCCAGCGGGCCAGCGTCCGCTCCGGGAAGTACGGTTCGGCCGAGCGGGTGTCGGGGCGGATCTCCGCCACCTCGGACTCCAGCCAGATGTCGCTGTCCAGGCCGTAGAGGTGACTGAACGACAGGTTGGCCAGGTGGACCTCGCGGCCGGCCGCGCGCAGCGCGAGGGCCAGCGGCAGTCCGGCGTACACGTCGAAGCCGCCGCCCGCCCCGGCGATCAGGATCTTGCGGGCCTGGCCGAGACGGGTGAGCAGCTGCGGTTCGAAGAGCGGGAGCATCCGTGGACGCTACCAACCCGACCGCCGGTCAGGACTGCGGACCCCAGAGTTCGTCGGTGCACCGGGCGTAGGTGTCCCGCCAGTGCGGCCAGTGCCGGGCGGTGCTGTCGTCGCAGTCCGCCAGCAGCCGGTCGACCTGCACCGGGTCCACCCCCTCCAGCAGCCAGACCAGCGCGTCCGAGGTGTTCGGCCCGTCCGCCGCGCGGAGCAGGTCGAGCAGCTCGGGCAGGGTGCCGATCCGCGAGCCGGCCGGGAAGATGCCGTCCAGGCGGGGCAGCAACTGCCGCTCCTCGATCCGCAGATGGGTCTCCAGCCGGGCGGCCAGCTCCTCCACCGCGTACGCCACCGACCAGGCGCTGGCCGGGTCCCTGGTGGCGATCCGGACCAGCGTGGTGACCCGGGTGAAGGAGTGGTCGAGGTTGTGGTGGTCGGACTCCAACCAGTTGAGCAGCAGCCGGAGTTCGGGCGCGAACCGGCGCAGCAGCGGCCAGAGCCGGGTGTCCTGCTGCTCGTGGTGGCAGGTGAGCATCGCGGTGAGGAAGTCCCAGTGCCGCTGGATCGCCTCGGCGGTGGCGGTGTCCTCGGGCTGGAGCAGTCGCAGGGCGTTGGGAAGCCGGACCAGGTCGCGGCGGAGCGCGGCGTGCACCAGCCGCAGCCCGGCGAACGGGATCGCCTCGGCGGCGGGCTGCACCTTGCGCTCCGCGCCCGGCTGGGCGGGGACCTGGGGAGATTCGACGGGCAGCAGGTGGCTGGGCATGGCACTCTCTTCACGACTGGCTGAGACAGGGCCGGTGCGGCGTCGCAGTCGCGGCGCCCCGGCTCGGGTCTCCAGGGTGGTGACAGACCATCAGAGTCGAATCAATGTCTGATTGACGTGCAGGTCAGCAGCCTGCCGCCACTGACGGGCGGTCAGTCGCCCTCCGGCCCGGCCAGGTTCTTGGTCAGCCACTCCAGGGTCACCGGGATCATCTTCTTGAAGTCCGAGGTGAGGTGCTTCCCGCCGGGCTGCTCGTAGTACTCGACCGTGGTCGGGGCCGCCGCCTTGGCCACCCACTTCTTGACCAGCTTGATCTCGTACGCGTTGGCACCGCCCGCGGTGGCCAGCAGCCGGACGTCGGCGCCCTTGGCGACCAGCTCGTCGGGGCTGTTGGCGAGCCGCTCCGCGTCGTGGCCCTTCCAGAGCGGGGAGTCGGGGTTGAAGTAACCGTCGATCGGCACCGCGGCCTTGAACACGTCCGGGTGCTGGAGCGCCAGCTTGGCACTGCAGAACGCACCGGTGGAGGCGCCCATCAGGCCCCAGCCGTCCCGGCCCTTGACGGTGCGGAAGTTGGCCTTGACGAAGTCCGGGATGTCCTGCGCCATCCAGGTGCCGATCTTCGGCTGGCCCGGGATGTCGGCGCACTCCAGTGCCTTGGCCTCGTTGGAGTCCAGGTTCTGCACCGGCATCACCATGATGAACGGGTGGGCCTTGCCCTCCTTCGACAGCTGCGCACCGATCTCCTCGATCGGCAGCTGGTTGTCGGTCCAGGTGTTGTAGCCCGCGCTCTGGCCGCCCGCGTAGAGGGTCAGCACCGGGAAGCCGGTCTTGGCGAACTTCGGGTCGTTGTACTCCGGCGGCAGCCAGACCCAGACCTTGCCGGTGACCCCGGACTTCGCGCCGGTCAGCGTGGTCACCGTGATCGGCCCCGCCGCGGTGTCCCGCACCTTCTTCAGGTCGGCGGCCGGACCGGTGGGCATCAGCACCTTGGTCGGCTTGGGCGGCGGCGTGCTGCTCTGCGCCGCGGACGGCGTCTTGGCACCGTCGCCGGCCGCCTGCCCGCCCGAGCCGGGCGTGCTCGGCTCACTCCCACAGGCCGCCAGACCGAGGGCGAGCGCGAGCACGCTCACGGCGGACAGGGCGGTACGGCTGCGCTTGAGCGGCAAGGTCTCTCTCCGACCGGTCTCTCGTCCGGGCGGACCGGCCAGGACGGTGGCCCCGAGGTGAGGCCGCGGCGGGGTACCAGAGGTCCCGGCCGAGGTCGGCGTCACGACCCCGGAGGGGTGAGTGCGCCGTCCGGAATCCTACGACGCAGGCGCGGGGAGGGGCGGTTGCGATCTTCCGGCCCCATCGCCGACATCCCGCCGGGCGGCGGGGGTCGACCCCCGCCGGACGACCGGACCGTCCGCCGTCAGCCCGGCCCTGGGACAGCCGACCCGGCGCCCTGCCGACGGCACCGGGCGGCACCCGTGACCACTCTCACAGCATCCCGAGCGCGGTGAACGGCTCGGTGATCACCCGCTCCAGCACCGGCACCGCCGAGGAGCGCACCAGCGTCCGGGCCCCGAACACCGCCGGGACGATGTCGTCGGCGACCGCCAGGCCGCGGTGGCTGCGGCGGCCGACCTCGGTGCGCAGCTCGTCCAGGTACTCGTCGGCGACCAGGATGCCGCCCGCCAGCACCACCCGGCTGGGGTTGATCAGGTCCACCAGGCCGGCCACCGCGCGGCCGACCTGGCGGGCCCGGGTCCGCAGCAGTTCCTGGGCCCGCTCGTCGCCGGTGCCCGAGCCGGCCGGGCGGGCCGCCGCGACCAGCCGTTCCAGCGCCAGCGCGGCGCCGTCCGCCGGGTCGTCCGGGATCACCCCGAGGCTGCGGGCCCTGGCCACCAGCGCGGTGTCGGAGGCGACGGCGCTGAGACAGCCCGTACCGCAGACCGGGCAGCGCACCTCGGGGTCGTCGGTGGCGAGCAGGTGCTCGATCGCGCCGGCCGCCGCGCCGGGGCCACGGTGCACGGTGCGGTCGACCACGAGCGCGGCGCCCAGCACGTTGCCGATCATGACCAGCACGAAGTCGTCGACCTCGCGGCCGGCCCCGAACCACAGCTCGGCCCGGGCGATCGCCCGGACGGTCTGCTCCAGCACCAGCGGCCCGGGCAGCCGGTCGGCCAGCAGGGCGGGCAGGTTGACGCCCCGCCAGCCCAGCGGGCCGTGCTCGACCACCAGGCCCCTGGCGCCGTCCACCCAGCCGCCGATGCTGACGCCGGTGCCGACCAGGCGGCGGCCGTCCAGCCGCTCGGCCAGGAAGGTCCGGACACCCTGGACGGCCTGCTCGGTGATCCGGGCCGGGGAGAGGTCGGGCAGCTCGTGGTGCGGGAGCTCGCGCTCGGCGATCACGCTGCCGTCCAGCCCGACCAGGCCGAAGGTGGTCCGGAGCAGCCCGATGTGCAGGCCGAGCGCCACGATCCGGTCGCCGTCCACCCGCAGTGGCACCCGGGGACGGCCCTGGGTGGGCTCCACCGGGGCGAGCTCGTTGAGCAGCTCCACCTCCATCAGCGCGGCGGTCAGCTTGGTGACGCTGGGGGCGGACAGCCCGGTGTGCCGGACGATCTCGGCCCGCGAGACGGGGCCGTGCGCGAGGACGGCGCGCAGCACCGCGGAGGCGTTGCCCTGCCGCATCAGCTGGGCCCGCTGTCCTGCCGTGACCAGGCCCTGCGGCCGGCCGGGTCGGTTCTCCACGTTGACTGCCTCCTTTCGGACACTCTAGCGAGGCGGCGGACTTGGTTTCGGCTAGCAAATAACACCGCCCGCTCCGGTACCGGCGGTTCCGCTCACCCGGAGGGCCGCACTCCGCTCGGTTCCTGGACGCTCCGACAAGTGACGGCCGGTCCGTCCGTGCGCGATCATCGAGGGGCCCGTACCAGCCGAGGAGTGCAGATGTCGCAGCAGGTCGCCGTCGTCACCGGAGCAGGCAGCGGCGTGGGCCGCGCCGTCGCCCTGGAACTGGCCGCCCATGGCTGGCGGCTGGTGCTGGCCGGGCGCCGGGCCGAGCCGCTGGACGCGGTGGCCGCCGAGGCCGGGCCCGGGGCGGCGCTCGCCGTCCCCACCGACGTGACCGACCCGGCCGCCGTGGACGCGCTGTTCGCCGCTACCGCCGAGCACTTCGGCCGGATCGACCTGCTCTTCAACAACGCGGGCACCTTCGGCCCCTCGGTCCCGCTGGAGGACCTCACCGTCGACGGCTGGCGCGCGGTGGTGGACCTCAACCTGACCGGGGCCTTCCTCTGCGCGCAGGGCGCCTTCCGGCTGATGAAGCGTCAGGACCCGCAGGGCGGACGGATCATCAACAACGGATCGATCTCCGCCCACACCCCGCGCCCGGGCAGCATCGCCTACACCGCCACCAAGCACGCCGTCACCGGCCTGACCAAGTCCCTCTCGCTGGACGGCCGTCCGTACCGGATCGCCTGCGGCCAGATCGACATCGGCAACGCCGCCACCGAGATGACCGCCGCGATGTCCACCGGCGTCCGCCAGGCCGACGGCCGGATCGCCGCCGAGCCCACCATGGACGTCGCCGACGTCGCCCGCACCGTCCGGCACATGGCCGAACTCCCGCTGGAGGCCAACGTCCAGTTCGCCACCGTGCTGGCCACCACGATGCCGTACATCGGCCGCGGCTGACCCGGCCGGGTCCTCCCGGCGTGGCGCTGGATCGCGGCATTCGGTCGGCGGAGAGGGCAGGATTCGAACCTGCGCGGACCCCGAGAGGTCCTGCTCGACCGTTACCGGCCAGGCACCCGATCAGCCACTCCGGGCACCTCTCCCAAGCCTCCGGGGCGGTGCGTTGCCCCTTCGGCGTGACACCACTGTGCCCGCCCGGCCTGACCGCGCTCTGACTGCGGCCTGACCGGACGTCGGACTCAGCGGTGCGCCGCGCGGCTCACCAGCCGATTCCGATGGTGAGGCGGCTCGGCGGGTTGCTGTCGGGGAGGATCTTCACCGAGCTCTGGCGCTCCGGGCCAGGGCACCGGAGCAGGCCATCACATCGGCGGCGGTGGGCTTGTCGAGGAAGTACGGAAGGTCTGGTTCAGCCGGGTAAGGGTCAACTGCTGGGCGGTGTACTGGTTCAACTTCGGTCACCAGCAAGGCGGTCGGTCCTACTCGTCGCCCCAGTGCCGGTAGTGCGGAACCGGGCCCTCCACCGCCAGGCGGTAGACGCTGGTGGTCGGCCAGTACTCCCCCACCTCGATCACCGGCAGGTCGGCCCGGAGCGCCATCCGCAGGGACGGCGGCGGCGCCACGGACCTGACGCGCTTGTGGTGGCCGTCCCAACGGCCGCCGTGGAGCTGGAGATCGAGGATGGTGGAGGTGTTGCCCATCCGCCGATGGTCCCGTGGCGCCCGGGTCCCGTGGCGCGCGCCACGGGACCCATCACTCGAACGGGCGGTTTCGCCCCGACGGCCGTGACCGGTCGTTCCCTCTCCCGTACGCCGGGGGCGGGCACGACCGGCCGGTCCTGACGGCGGATCAGCGCTCCGGGGTGCTCAGCTCCGCCAGGTGTCGTTCAGCGTGACCTGCCCGCTCGCCGGGACGGTGGCGGTCCGGTTGGCCCCGCTCTCCCAGGTCACCGCGCCGGCGGCGTCCTTGCGGACGTACTTGTACTCGAACGCGGTGCCGGCGGCCAGTGCGACGTCGAGCTTCCAGACGGGGTAGCCCGCCGAGGAGAGCGCCAGCGCCTTGCCGGTGTCCCAGCCGCCCAACGCCGCGTTGCTGCCGACCAGGTAGACGTTCTGCCCGGTCGCCGTGGTGGCGTTCACCGCGAACGAGGCACCGGAGACGGCGCTGGCGGTCGGGCTCGCGGTGGCCGTGGCGCACGGGTCGCCGCTGCCGACCACGCCGTCCTTGACCGTGACGTTCCCGCTGCCCAACGCGTAGTTGGCGCTGTTGTTGTTGTCCCAGGTGCCGGAGCCGTTGTTGAAGGTGGCGGCCAGGCCGTTCGCACCGCCGAGCGCGACGGTCTTCTTCACCCAGCCGGTGCAGGCGGCGGCCATCGCCACTCCGGGGGCGGTGGTCCAGGTTCCGCCGGTCGGTGCGTAGTGCAGGTTGTAGGCGGCCCAGTTCTTGCCGGTGCTGTAGAAGACGGTGGCCGAGTTGCCGCCGGTCGGCGTCGGGGTCGGGGTGGCCGTACTGCCGCCCTTGGCGTTGACGTGCAGCGCGACCGAGTCGCCCGCACCGACGGTGGCGGTGAACTTCCCGTCCGAGCCGACCGTGTAGGTGACGCCGGAGCAGCTGCCCGCCGCGAAGTCGCCGTGCTCGACGTCGCAGTAGACACCGGCCGGGAGCGCGGTCTGGAAGGTCTGGGTGACCGCACCGCTCTCCCGGTTGATCGCCACGTAGCCCTTGTCGCCCCGGCCGAAGCCGATCGCGTTGTTGCCGTTGGACCACCAGTTGGTGATGCCGGTGCCGCTCACCGCGTTCCGGAAGCCGACCATGTTGGCCACCGGTCGCCAGGCGTGCGTGCAGTTCCAGCCGTCGCTGTAGCAGGAGTTGACGGTGCCGCCGTTCGGCGGGCCGGCGTCGTTGCTGTCGAAGGCGTAGCCGGAGTAGACGTTCGGCGAGCCGTACGGGTGGGCCAGCAGGAAGACGTTGGCCAGCGTGTAGGCGGAGCCGTTCTTGTAGCTGAGGGTCGAGCCGTTGCGCTCGGTGTCCCAGTTGTCGACGAAGGTGCGGGCCTGCGAGCTGCCCAGCAGGCCGCTGCCCCAGGTGCCCAGGTCGGACAGCTTCCCGCCGTTGAAGGCGCTCTTGAGCCAGGTCGCCGAGCGGAACTCGTCCACGTCGCCGACGCCGGTGTACTCCGAGGGCTGGACCGGCTCACCCGCCCCGTAGATGACCTCGCTCACCCAGTAGGCGTTCGGGTTGCTCATCTTCGCCTTGATGCCCGCCAGGTCGGTGGCGGCCATGTGCTTGGCGGCGTCGATCCGGAAGCCGTCCGCGCCGAGCGAGAGCAGGTCGCTCAGGTAGTTGGCGATGGTCTGCTGGACGTACGTGGAGCCGGTGTTGAGGTCGGAGAGGTTGACCAGCTCGCAGTTCTGCACGTTGGCGCGGTCGGCGTAGTTGCTGATCGCCGAGCGGCAGGAGTGGAAGTCCTGGTCCTGGTAGTAGCCCGGGTAGTTGTACTTGGTGTAGGCGGTGCCGCCGGTCCCGGTGCCGGAGCCGGCCGACATGTGGTTGACCACCGAGTCGGCGATCACCTTGACGCCCGCCGCGTGGCAGGTGGTGGTCATGTTCCGGAACGCGGCCCGGTCGCCGAGCCGTCCGGCGATCTGGTAGCTGACGGGCTGGTAGGAGGTCCACCACTGGGCGCCCTGGATGTGCTCCTGGGGCGGTGAGACCTCGACGAAGCCGTAGCCCTTCGGGCCGAGGGTGTCGGTGCAGGCCTTGGCGACGGAGTCGAAGCGCCACTCGAAGAGCGTGGCGGTGACGTCCTTGCTGCCCGGCGGGGTGGCCTGGGCGGTCGGCGCGAGCGAGAGCCCCGTGCCGATCGAGAGCGCGAGGGCGGCCGAGGCGGCGGCGGCGCCGACCGCGCGGCGGCGGGGGGAGGTGGTGACCACGATGTCTCCAGGGGGCTGGGTGGGCAGCCTGGGTTCACCCGCGTGGGCGCGGGTGGGCACGGCAGGGGTGGGGCGGAGCCGGGACGGCGGGGTGGGGTGGGGTGCCGATCCCGTTCCGGGGACGCGCCGGTGATGCACCGTCAGCGTGGGGTGTTTCGTTTCTGCAAGACATTTGAAACTTGCTGGAAACTTGCAACGCGCTGAACCTACGGCCGCCCCGACCCCCCGTCAAGACTCGCCGAGGCAACGGATCGGTCACCCTGGCCGCCTCTCGGCCACATCCGCGCGTTCCGGTTGACGCGGGACCGGCGCCACCGGTTCGATGATCACGTTCCGTATCCGACCGATCACCCGTGGAGCCACCCCGTATGAGGATCCGTCAGACCCTGGCCGCCATCGGCATGACCGCCACCCTGCTCACCGGCACCGTGCTGGTCGACACCGCGACCGCCGCCCCCGCCGCCCTCGGGGCGCACTCCGCCGAGTGCTCCACCGAGGACTTCCACGGCGACAAGCGCCTGGGCCCCGAGCAGCTCCCCCGCACCGGCCCGGTCGGCCGTCAGCTCTGGGGCTACTCGCGCACCGGCACCCTCACCGAGCAGGCCTTCCTCGACACGTACTACGACGCCACGGCCGGCTCCTGGCGCTACCCGCCCGCCGACGGTTACGTCACCGCCCCCGACGGCACCCCGCTGGAGATCCAGCAGACCCTGGGGGCCGGTCAGCGGATCGACCGCTACGGCAGCGAGTACGGCTCCTACCTGGCCCCCGAGGGCCTCCCGTACGCCACCCGCGCGATCCCCCCGCAGAGCCTGGACAGCGACCCCGCCGCCCCCTGCAACTACCACGTGTACAAGGTCACCAAGCCGTTCACCGTCGACGCGGGCCCGATCGCCCCGTGGTTCGGCCAGCCCGGCTACGGCTGGCAGTTCCAGTTGGACGCCCGACACGTCCCCGGCGCACCGGCCCTGCTGAACGTCCTCTGGCTGATCGACAACGGCTACCTGGCCCGCGCCTGACGACCCCTCACCACCGCGACGGCCGATCCCCGCCCGGGGGTCGGCCGTCACGATTTCCGAATCGACGTGATACCTCGGCGGCGGTCGGAGCGTCGATAGGGGTGACGTCGAGCAGGACGATCGACCCGCCGGTGGCCGTCCTGGTGGCCGAGAGCCACCGCCTCGGCCGTCCGCAGGCGGCTGCACCGCCGCCTGCGGACGGCCGGTGACGCCCTGACCGTCGCGGCGCCGGCAGCCACCACGGCGGTGGTGCAGTGGCCCGCGCCCGGCGGCGCGAGCCACACCCTGGCGGTGGCTGCCGACACCGCGTCGGCCTCCGCCGCACCGTCCCCGAGCCCCACCCCGTCCCCCAGCCCCGGCCCCACCGAGCCGTTGTTCAAGGTGACCTCGGAGGCCATGTTCGGGACGCTGGCCGCGATGCTCCCGGCAGGCGGCGGGTTCGCCAACTTCGAGAACGACCGGTTCGACGGCAAGCCGATGTCCGACCATGCCACCCACCTCTACGTGGAGTACGACGACGGTCACGGCGCCTCGACCGTCAGCGTGAGCATCCAGCCGGACTCGCGGTCGCCGCCCGCCTTCGGCTGCCCCGACGTGCCCACCGAAGGCGACACCCCCCGGCCCCCGGGGGCGCTCCCGGCGAGCTGCACCACCCGGGTGCTCCCGGACGGCGGGCAGCTGGAGAGCGTCGTGACCGCCACCGGCGCGAGCGGCCTGTACAGCTTCAACGTGCACGTGCGGCGGCCGGACGGCGTGGTGCTCCGGATCACGGCGGGCACCGGCACGACCAGCGAGCCGATCACGAAGACCCGGCTGGTACCGCCGATCGGCCTCGACAGGCTGGAGGCGATGGTGACCGACCCGCACTGGCAGCTGGAGGTGCCGCAGAGCACCCTCGACACCGGTCAGGCCCTGGCCGACCGGACCAGCCGGATCGAGCACTGACCGCCTGACGGATCCTCAGACCGCGTCCGGGCCACGCTCCCCGGTCCGGACGCGGACGATGCTGTCCACCGGCACCACCCAGACCTTGCCGTCGCCGATCTTCCCGGTCCGGGCCGCCTCGACGATGGCGCCGACCACCACCTCGGCCTCCTCGTCCTCGACCACGACCTCGATCCGGACCTTGGGCACCAGGTCGATCCGGTACTCGGCACCCCGGTAGACCTCGGTGTGACCGTGCTGACGGCCGTACCCACTGGCCTCGGTGACGGTCAGTCCGTGCACCCCGTGCGCCTGCAGCGCGTTCTTGACCTCGTCCAGCTTGAACGGCTTGACGACGGCGGTGATCAGCTTCATGCGACGGGGGCCTTCACAGCAGTGGGAGCGTGGGACGCGGCGCTGCCGTGGCCCAGGACGCCGTGATCGTACGCGGTCTCGGCGTGCACGGCGAGGTCCAGGCCGGTCTGTTCGTGCTCGGCCGAGGCGCGGAAACCCATCACCCGGTCGATCAGCTTGCCGATCCCGTACGAGGCGCAGAACGCGTAGGCGCCCACCACCAGCACCGCGAGCAACTGCTTGCCGATCTGGGTGAATCCGCCGTGCAGCAGACCGGTGGCGCCGCCCGTCATCACGGCGGAGGCGAAGACGCCGATCAGCACCGTGCCGATCACCCCGGCGACCAGGTGCACGCCGACCACGTCCAACGAGTCGTCATAGCCGAACCGGAACTTCCAGCTGACCGCGTAGCAGCAGACCACCCCGGCCACCAGGCCGATCACCAGGGCGCCGAGCAGGTCGACGCTGCCGCAGGACGGGGTGATCGCGACCAGTCCGGCCACCGCGCCGGAGGCGGCGCCCAGCGTGGTGGCGTGGCCGTCGCGGCGCTTCTCCACCAGCAGCCAGCCGAGCAGGCCGGTGCAGCCGGCCGCCTGGGTGTTCAGCAGCACGGCGGCGGCGGTGCCGTTGGCGCCCATCGCGGAGCCCGCGTTGAAGCCGAACCAGCCGAACCAGAGCAGGCCGGCGCCGAGCAGCACCAGCGGCAGGTTGTGCGGGCGCATGGCCTCCTTCCGGAAGCCGAGCCGGGGGCCGAGCACCAGGGCCAGGGCCAGGCCGCTGGCCCCGCAGTTGACCTCGACCACCAGACCGCCGGCGAAGTCCAGCGCGCCCAGCCGGGACAGGATCCAGCCGTCCGGGGCGAACACCCAGTGCGCGACCGGGACGTAGACCAGCAGGGTCCAGACCGCCGTGAAGGCGACCCAGGCGCCGAACCTGGCCCGGTCCGCGACCGCGCCGCTGATCAGTGCGGCGGTGATGATCGCGAAGGTCAGCTGGAAGGTGGCGAACAGCAGGGTGGGCACCCGGCCGGTCAGCGAGGCAGGCGTGATGCCGGTCATCCCGAGGTGGTCGAGCCCGCCGATCAGACCGAGTCCGCCGAGGTCGGGGCCGAAGGCGAGGGTGTACCCGGCGAGCAGCCAGACCACGGTGACCACCGCGATCGAGACGAAGCTCATCATGATCATGTTGAGCGCGCTCTTGGTGCGGACCATGCCGCCGTAGAACAGCGCCAGCCCCGGGGTCATCAGCAGGACCAGCGCGGTGCTGGCCAGCAGCCAGGCCGTGTCGCCGGTGTCGAGCCCGGCGGTGGTGTCAGCGAGGAGCATGTGGAGCCTTCCCGAACCGCGCACCGTGGGTGGGGTGTGTGCGCTGGTGGGAGGGAGTCTGGACGGCACGGATTACCGGTTGCGGACGCCCGTGTTTCGGCCGCGTTTCGTGTTGCGCGGCGGTTTCGGACAGCTCACACGGACGGCCCTGCGCTCCTACGTCGCAGGACGTGGCCGGACCCCGGCTGCTCGCGGCAGCCGGGGTCCGGAGTGTGGTTACCGACCGGGGGTCAGCTGGTGGTGTTGATCGAGGTGTCGTCGATCAGGAAGCTGGTGGCGAGGGAGGAGTCCTCGACGCCGTTGAACTTGACGGTGACGCTCTGGCCGGCGTAGGCCGAGAGGTCGAAGGTGCGCAGGGTGTAGCTGCTGATCGCGTCCACGTTGGAGTACGTCTTCAGCGCGGTGCCGTTCACCGTGACGGTGAGCTTGTCGTACTGGGTGGTGCCGGTCTCGGCGGTGTCGATCCGCAGGTAGAACCCGAGGGTCGCCTTGCAGCCGGTCGGGATGGAGACGGTCTGGGTGATGCTGTCGGTGTGGGCGGAGCCGTAACCGTTCAGCCAGGCCTTGTACGAGCCGGTGCGGGCGGGCTTGCTGGTGCCGTTGTCGATCACACCGGAGGTCTGGGTCCAGGTGGTCGCACCGGACTCGAAGCCCGCGTTACCGAGCAACTGCGCCGGGGTGCAGGTACCGGTGACGTTGTTGACGGTCCAGGTGAAGCTGGCCGTGCCGGTCTTGTTGGCGGCGTCCTTGGCGGTCACGGTCACGTTCGAGGTGCCGAGCGCGGTCGGGGTGCCGGTGATCAGGCCCGAGGAGCTGATCGAGAGGCCGGCCGGCAGGCCGGTGGCGGTGAAGGTCACCGGGGCGGTGCCACCGGTGGCCGCGATCTGCAGGCTGACCGCCGTGTTGATCTTGGTGGTCTGGTTGCCCGGGCTGGTCACGGTGACGCCACCCGGGTTCGGCACGGTGCCGACCGCGACGCCGGCCCACGCGGTGCCGACCGCGGTGAGCTCGGCCGAGCCCGCGCCGTACAGGTCCTTGGCCGCGTTCTCGGTGGCGGTCCGGGCCTGGGCGTAGTTGGTGGTGGAGGTCATGTAGACGGTCAGCGCGCGGTACCAGATCGCGGCGGCCTTGTCCCGGCCGATGCCGGTGACGGCGATGTTGTTCACCGTCGGGCTGTTGTAGCTCACGCCGCCGATGACCTTGGCGCCGCTGCCCTCGGAGAGCAGGTAGAAGAAGTGGTTGGCCGGGCCCGAGGAGTAGTGGACGTCCACGTTGCCGATGCCGGAGTACCAGGAGTCCTTGGACGCGCCGTCCTTGGAGGGCTTGTCCATGTAACGGAGCGGCGTGCCGTCCCCGTTGATGTTGATCTCCTCGCCGATCAGGTAGTCACCCGGGTCGGCGGCGAGGTTGGCGGACCACTCGACCATGGTGCCGAAGATGTCCGAGGTGGCCTCGTTCAGACCGCCGGACTCACCCGAGTAGTTCAGGTTGGCGGTGTTCGAGGTGACGCCGTGGGTCATCTCGTGGCCGGCCACGTCCAGCGCGGTCAGCGGGGCGTTGTTGCCCGAGCCGTCACCGTAGGTCATGCAGAAGCAGGTGTCGTCCCAGAAGGCGTTGACGTAGTTGCTGCCGTAGTGGACCCGGCTGAACGCGCCGACACCGTCGTTGCGGATGCCACTGCGGCCGAAGGTGTTCTTGTAGTAGTCCCAGGTCGCCCCGGCGCCGTAGTGCGCGTCGACCGCGGCCGACTCCTTGTTGCTGGCCAGGCCGTTGCCCCAGGCGTCGGTGGCCTTGGTGAACAGGGTGCCGTTGCCGGAGGTCCCGTTGTTCAGGTTGGTGGTGTACTGCCCGCCGCGGGCGGTGTCCTTCATCTGGTACGTCGAGCCCGACAGCGAGGTGCCGATGGTGACGTTGCCGACGAAGACGCCCTGGCCGGTGCCCTTCTGGATACCCTCGAACTTGCCCAGCACGGCGCCGGACTGAGCGTCCGTCACGATGTGGGTGCGGGCCGGGGTGCCGTCCGCCTCGACGCCCGAGACCACGGTCTCCCAGGCCAGCGTCGGCGTGTTGCTCGCGGTCCAGACGACCAGCCGCGGCGCGGTGTCCAGGCTGCTGCCCTGGGCGGCGGCGAGCGCGGCGGCCTGCGCCTTCGGGGCGGCCAGTGCCGGGGTGGTGGAGACGCCGGCCAGCGAGGCCGAACTGGCCCGGTCCAGGCCCTTGGTGACGCCACCCGCGGTCTGGTGGACCACCAGGTCGCCGCCGAGCACCGGGAGGCCGCCGTAGGTGCGCTCGTAGCGCAGGTGGCGGGAACCGTCGGCGTCGACCACGACGTCCTTCGGGACCAGCTTCTCCTGGCCGGACAGGCCGAGCGACTGGGCCAACCCGGCGCTCTTCTGGCCCGCGTCGGACAGCAGCTGAGCCTTGCCGGCAGCCGCCTGGCTGACCGGCGCGGGGGCCTGGGGGGCCGCCTGCGCCATGGTGGGCAGTGCGGTCACCACCAGTGCGGTGGTGGCCGCGAGGGCGGCCAACGTCACCCGGGCATGGGTGTAGCGGGACATGCGGACTCCTTTTCCGACCGGTCGCGGGGTTCACGAACGGTGGAGAGAACCTGGCCGCGGGGTTGCGGCACAGCGGGGGCCCCGGGCCACTGGTGCGCGGCCCAGGTCGGTGCGTACAAAGGAGTGGTGCTTTGGTAGCGCCTTGCCTGCGCTGGAACTGCTGCAGCGGGGGGTATTGGGGCCCGGCTCGTCTGCAGCCGGGGGAATCGTGGCAGCAAACGAGTGATGAATGACAGATGCATGCCACGGTTTGGCCGATATCCGCCCCAGGCACCCGCGACCTGACGAAGTGTCGGACCGGTCGGTCGGTAGGGTCCATCTGGCGATGGTTGTCATGTTGCCGCTCGCGCTTCGCATCCGCCCCATCGGTGCTGAACAGTGCGCCGATCCACCCCCGGCCGGACGGTCGGTCGGCTGTTCGCACCCCCTCCGGAGGGCTTCCGGAAACAGCGCCGCCCGGGGCTCCGGTGTCACCACCGGAAGCCGCCGGGCGACTGTTTTCGGCCAACTAGCCCTGTACGAACACCGCCACCGTACGAGCGGGAACCGTGAAGGTACCGGTGGAGGCTGTGAAGGAGGCGCTCTTGACCACCGGATCGGCGCCCTGCGCCTGCACCTGGTGCAGTGACTGACGGGTGTCCTTCAGGCCGGCCAGGGTCTGCTGCTGGGCGGTCGGGGTGGCGTTGAACACCACGGTGAGGCCCTTCTCGGCCCCCCGCAGCCCGGTGCCGTCCAGGTGCAGGGTGATCACCCCGGGCGTCTCGGCCGCGGTGCCCGAGAGCGGGAAGGACAGCCGCTGCTGCACCTCCTTCGCGCTGCTCAGCGCGAACAGCGGCGAGGACTGCTTGATCCGCAGGAACTGCCGGAACTGCGCGCCGGTGGCCTGGATCTCGTTGCAGCCCACGGTCAGCCGGGGGTCGGCCAGCAGGGACTTGGCGGTCGGCCACAGCTCCTTGTTGTCGGCCGCCATCGGCAGGCCCCGGCCCCAGCCGTTGCCCTGGGTGCAGTCCCACTGGATCGCGTTGAACCAGTCGCCCGAGTCGAACGAGTTGGCGTCCAGCGACTTGGAACGCAGCAGGTCACTGCCCGCCTGCGCGAAGCCGGGCCCCTGGCTCAGCGCGGTCAGCGAGAGCCCGAGCGCCTGCATCCGGGCCCGGTCCGCCGGGGTGGTCGTGGTCGGCAGCTTGTAGGCCAGCGCGTCGAACAGGTCGGCGTTGTCGTGCGCGTCGACGTACTCGACCGCCTCGCCGGGCTCGGCCGCGTAGCCGGTCGGGGCGCCGTTGTAGTCGACTCCCGCGCCGGTGACGGGCTTTCCGCTGCTGTCGGTGAACGCGAAACCGGCCAGGTTGCCGGTCAGGCCGACCTTGATCTGGTCCATCTGGTGCAGCAACCGGGCCCGCTGCTCGGCCGAAGTGCCGTTCGCCGCCGATCCGTTGGGGTCGGTGTACAGACCCGAGGCGAAGCCCTGCTGGGGCGCCGAGCTCAGCATGAAGTTGCCGCCCCGGGCGGCGTCCCGCACCCGGTCGTTGAAGGTGGCGATCCCGGTACCCGCCATTTCGAGCTGACTCGCCTGCACGAAACGGGAGTTGTTGGCCACCACGCCGAAGTTCCAGCCCTCGCCGTAGAGGAAGACGTCCTTCCCCTCCACCCCGTCCCGCTCCTTGCCGAGCCCGCTCAGCGCCGACCGGACGTCCAGCATGGTCTGCTTCGGGTCCAAGCCCATCAGGTCGAACCGGAAGCCGTCGACCCGGTACTCCTTCGCCCAGGTCAGCACCGAGTCGACCACCAGCTTGTTCATCATCGCGTGCTCCGGCGCGGTGTCCGCGCAGCAGCTGTCGGTGGTCACCGCGCCCGCGTCGCTGAGCCGTTGGTAGTAGCCGGGCACCACCTTGTCGAGCACCGAGTGCTCGGCCTGGCCGGCCGCCGCGGTGTGGTTGTAGACCACGTCCAGCACCACCCGCAGGCCCGCCTCGTGCATCGCCTGCACCATCTCGCGGAACTGCACGGTCCGCGCCGTCCCGTTCGCCTCGGTGGCGTACGAGCCCTCCGGGACGGTGTAGTGCAGCGGGTCGTAGCCCCAGTTGTACGCGTCCTCGGCCTGCACCGCCGCCACGCACTCCTGCTGCTGCTCGCTGTCCGCCGCAAGGGAGTTCAGGTCGCAGGCGGGCAGCTTCTGGTCGGCCCGGTTCTCCCGGACGGTGGCGATGTCGAAGGTCGGCAGCAGGTGGATGGTGGTCACCCCGGCCTTGGCCAGTCCCCGCAGGTGCTGCATGCCGGCCGACTTCGACTCGGTGAACGCCCGGTAGGTGCCCCGCTCGGCGGCCGGCACGGTGGCGTCGGCCGAGGAGAAGTCCCGGACGTGCAGCTCCTGGATCTGCTGCCGGCTCGGCGGCACCGCCTGCGGCGACCGGTGCGCGTCCCAGCCACGCGGCTTGGTGTCACGGTCGGTCAGATCGGCCACCAGGCTGCGCTTGGAGTCCGCCGAGAGCGCCACCGAGTACGGGTCGGTGACCACGTTGGTGACGTTCTGCCGGACGCTCGGCGCCCAGACCTTGACCTGGTACAGGTAGTACTTGCCGTCCAGTTCGTCGGCGTCCCTGGTCAGCGACCAGACACCGGTCGCCTCGTCCCGGCGCAGCGGCACCGTCCGCGCCGTGCCCCCGGTGGCCCGGTCGAAGAGCTGCACCGAGACCTCGGTGGCGGTCGGCGCCCAGAGCGAGAGGGTCACCTCGCGGCCACCGCCCCACCAGCCCCAGCCGTCGGACTTCCGGTAGACCGGGCCGAGTTGGGCCTTCGCGGCCTTGGCCGCGTACAGGTCGTCCAGCACCCCGGGTGTCTGCACGCCGGTGGCGGCCAGCGTGGCGCCGCTCGGCAGGTGCTCGGCGAAGATCAGCTGGCTGCGCAGCGCCTTGCCGATCCGCCCGGCGTCCCGGCCGTCCACCGTGAAGGCGCGGTAACCCGCCAGGTGCGGGTACTTGGCCTTCTGGGCGTCCGTCAGGGTGCCCGGGTTGAGCCGGATCCACCGGCCCGGCTTGGTCAGCACACCCTTGTCGACGGTGAGGCCGCCGTCGGCGTCGTAGATCAGCTGGGCGCTGGTGCCGCCCGCCAACGCGCTGTCCCCCGCACCGTAGTTGGCCGGAACCAGCACCGTCCTCGCGTCGATCCACTGGGCCCGGGCCGAGGAGAGGTCGAGCTGCGCGGAGCTGCCCGCCGCCTGCGGCAGCAGGTGGCCCTCCTGGCCGCCGATGATCCAGATCTCCCGGCCGCTGGTGGCGAAGTCCAGCGACTGGTCGTTCGGCAGGTCCTTGTCGTTGCCGTTGTGCAGGATGTAGCTCAGGCTGGTCGCCCCGGCTGCCAGCGGCACCTCGAAGACCGCGCCGTAGGAGTCCTTCCGGGCCGGCCGCAGCGGGTTGCCCCAGTCGGTCGGGGTGGCCGCGCCGGTCCAGTCGTGCAGGCCCCAGCCGTCGTACTTGCCGTCCGCCCGGTAGTAGTGGATCACCGCCGTGTCGGCGGGCACCGGGACGGCCGGGTCCGGGTTCCTGGTGTGGACGTTCGGGTCGCCCTCCTTGACCCAGACCTCGCCGGTGGCCCCCAGGTCGATGTGCCGGTCGGCCTCGCCGTCCTTGCTTCCGCCCTTCTCGACCACGAAGCCGACGTCGGCCGCGCCGCTCTTCAACTTCACGTAGGCGAAGGCCCCGTAGGCGTCCCGGCCGGTGAAGCCGTGCCCGTCCGGCCAGGGGGTGGACTCGCCGTCGGCCAGGTCGCCCCAGGCGTACATGTTCCAGCCGTCGTAGTCGGCGTTCTTCCGCTGGTAGTGCACGACCGCGTACGGGCGCGAGGTGGCGCTCGGCACGGGCTTGGGAGCGGGGGTGCCGGTGGTGAAACTCCCGGTGGCGGAGCGGAGGTTGCCGCCGGAGTCCTTGACCACCGCCTTGTAGCGGACCACCGTGCCGGGCGCGACCCCGGTCAGGTCCTGGGTGACCTGGTACGTCCCGTTGTCGGCCGAACCGAGCTGCTGCCAGGGGCCGTTGCCGACCTGCGCGGCGAACGAGACCCGGTTGAAGCCACCGCCGGGCACCTCGGCGCCGATCGTGACGGTGCCGGTCGAGCCGTTGTCCGGTGCCTTCAGGGCGAGTTGGGGTGCGGCGGCCGGCTTGGCGAGCTTCCCGGCCGCCTGGTGCACCACCGAGGAGTACGCGGGCACCGTCACGGTGACCTTGCGGTCGGCACCGCTGGTGGCCTTCGCCCCGGCGCTCGGGTAGAGCTGCCTGAACTCCATGCCCGCCGAGAAGGTGTCCAGCGTGACGGTCTTCGGCTCGGCCGAGTTGTTGACCGCGACCAGGTACTCGACCTGCTGCCCGGCGTCGATCCGGGAGAACGCGTACACGCCCGCGCCGTCCGCCGCGTACCGCTCGATCTGTGCGCCGTCGGCCAGCGCCGGGTGCGCCTTGCGGAGCGCGGCCAGCGTGCTGATCCCCTGGTACAGCGCGCCGCCCTGGCCGTACCGGTCGGCGGAGCCCTTGCTGCCGCCGATCACGGTGTCCTGGTTGTAGGAGCCGGTCTTCGAGGCGAACATGTCGTGCCGGGCGTCCTTGTCACCCCCCGCGCCGGTGAAGCCCTGCTCGTCGCCGTAGTAGACCACCGGCTGACCCCGGGTCAGGAACATCAGCTCGTTGGCGAACCGGTCCTTCTGCAGCAGCTGCTCGGCCGACGCCCCCGGGTTGTCGCCCTGCAGGAAGCTGCCGAACCGGCCCATGTCGTGGTTGCCGAGGAAGGTCGGCAGCTCGTACGCGTTGGTGTCGGCCGTGGTGTAGCGGAAGTCCTGGGCGTACAGCTCGGCCAGCCCCTTGGCCGAGCCGCCCTGCGAGACGTACTTGCGGGCGCTCTCCTGGAACGCGAAGTCCAGGGTGGCCTGCAGCTTCCCCTTGGTCACGTACGGCGCGGTGACCGAGGGGTCGCCGGAGTAGACCTCGCCGAACATGAAGAAGTCCTTGTTGCCCCGCTCGGCGGCGTAGCTCTTGAGCGCGGGGGCCCACTGGGACCAGAAGGCCATGTTGACGTGCTTGACGGTGTCGATCCGGAAGCCGTCGACCCCGCTCTCCTTCACCCAGGTCTGGTAGATCTGCTTCATGCCCTCGACCACCCGGGGGTTCTGGGTGTCCAGGTCGTCCAGCCCGGAGAAGTCGCCCTCGGTGGCGGACTCGCCGACGAAGGTCGAGTTGCCCCGGTTGTGGTAGAGCGCAGGGTCGTTCAGCCAGGACGGGGTCTTGGCCTTCCTGTCCGCCTCGCTGCGGAAGGACGGCGTGTAGGGGAACGAGTCCGCGCCGATCTTCGGCCACTGGGCGGCCGCGTCGGCGACGGCGGTCTCGTCCACCGGGTTCCCGTCGGCGTCCAGCGTCGGGTAGGCACCGGCCGAGCGGTAGTCGTACTTCCCCTCGGTGAAGTCGACCACGTCCGCCGTGTGGTTGGTGATGACGTCGAAGAAGACCTTGATGCCCTTCTTGTGCGCCTTCGCGATCAGCTCCTTGAGCTGCGCGTTGGTGCCGAAGTGCGGGTCGACCTGGGTGAAGTCGGTGATCCAGTAGCCGTGGTAGCCGGCCGAGGCGTCCGCGCCGGTGCCCTGCACCGGGCGGTTCTTGAACAGCGGGGCCATCCAGATCGCGGTGGTGCCCAGGCCCTGGACGTAGTCCAGCCTGTCGATCAGACCCTGCAGGTCGCCACCGTGGTAGAAGCCCTTGTCCGCCGGGTCGAGCCCGGTCTCCAGCCGGGTGCCGGTCAGACCGCCGGTGTCGTTCTTCGGGTCACCGTTGGCGAACCGGTCCGGCAGCACGAAGTAGAACTGCTCCCTGGTCAGGTCGTGCCGGTCGGCCGACCCGGCCATCGCCTTGTCCGAGGGCGGCCCGGCCGGCGCCGCGGCCATCGCCAGCGGGGCGGCCCCCAGCCCGGTGGCCAGCAGCGACGCGGCGATCAGTACGGCCGTCCGGCCGGGACGTCGGTAGGGCGTCGTGCTCCGTGGGCGGCGGGGCTGGGCTTCGGCCACTGCGGGCTCCCTTGAGGCGGCTGGTCGTCGTTGGGTGGCTGGACGCTAGCGGCTGCAAAATGTTTCAGCAAGATGCAGAAAAGATTGCGGGCATGGTCTTGACCGAACCGTTGCCTGCCCGCCGCCGAGCCGGGGGTCGCGTCGACCGGCCGCCCCCGAACGAGTCACAATGGACCCCATGTCAGACCCCGGTACCCAGTCCAGTACCCCGGAAGGGGGACAGGCGGTGAAGAATCCACTACCGCAGGATGAGCAGACGGCCACGAGCCGTCTGGCAGACTTCTCGCCCATGGGGGAATCGACCGAGCAGTCCGCAGCCAGTGCCACCGACGGCCAGGCAGCGGCGCAGGCCGGTTCCGTCCAGGGCGAAGGCCGTACGGGCCGTCGGCCGGACGGAGCCACCCGCGCCGCCCAGTCCACCGGCGCCGCCGTGCGCGGCCGCATCCGCGCGCAGCGCCGTACCCCGGCCCGCCCCAGACTGTGGTTCGAGCTCGCCCTGATCGGGGTCAGTTACTGGCTGTACTCGCTGGTCCGCAACGCGGTGCCCGAGCAGGACGTGATCGCCCAGCGGCACGCGAGCTGGATCTGGGACCTCGAACAGCACCTCGGCATCGCGGTCGAGCACGGCGTCAACCACGCGGTCGACTCGGTCACCTGGCTGATCGTCGGGATGAACTACTACTACGCCACGCTGCACTTCATCGTGACCATAGGCGTGCTGGTCTGGCTCTACCGCTCCCACCCCGGCCGCTACGCGGCGGCCCGCACCGTGCTCTTCGTCACCACCGGTCTCGCCCTGGTCGGTTTCTACTTCTACCCGCTGGCCCCGCCCCGCCTGATGACCGGCGGTGGCTTCATCGACACCGTCAAGGTGCACGACACCTGGGGCTCGATGGCCTCCGGCGCGGCGGCCAACGTCTCCAACCAGTACGCGGCGATGCCCTCGATGCACATCGGCTGGTCGCTCTGGTGCGGGCTGACCATCTTCTTCCTGGCCCGCGCACCCTGGGTCCGGGTCCTGGGGCTGCTCTACCCCGCCCTCACCCTGCTGGTGATCGTCTCCACCGCCAACCACTTCTGGATGGACGCGGTCGGCGGCGCACTCTGCCTGGCCCTCGGCTTCGCGGCGGCCCGCGTGGTCTACCACGTCTGGGTCTACCGGCTCCCCCGCACCCGCACCAGCCCCGAACGCGACCTCACCGTCCCCGACGAGTGGTCCCTCACCAAGGTCGACCACTAGCCGTTTCGCAGGCGCTCAGGTTGCACTATCCAGGGGCTCGGGGCTCTGCTGACTTGCGGCTCCGCCGCGCGGGCGAGGAGATCTGGCGCTCGGGTCACTGCGAAAGTCCCTGCCCATTTACGCAACGATCACCTTGCAAGGGCTGGCGTCGCCCACGCGGCGGAGCCGCACAACAGCAGAGCCCCGAGCACCTGGGCCGTAGCACTGGAGCACCTGCCAAAGGGTTTCAGCCGTAGAAGAGCTCCTCCACCACGGCGCGGGCCCGGCGCGTGGTGCGCCGGTACTCGTCGACCAGCTCGCCGGTGTGGCCCGAGCCGTAGCCGAGGTAGCGGGCCACCCCGGCCAGTTCGCGGGCCTCGGAGGGGAAGCTGTCCCCCGCCCGGCCCCGGACCAGCATCACCGCGCTGCGCACCCGCGAGGCCAGCACCCACGCCGCGTCCAGCACCGCCGCGTCCTCCCCCTCGACCAGCCCCGCCTCGACCGCCGCCGCGAGGGCGGCCCTGGTCCGGGTGGTCCGCAGGCCGGGCACCCGGTGCCCGTGCTGCAGCTGGAGCAGCTGCACCGTCCACTCCACGTCCGCCAGGCCGCCCCGGCCGATCTTGGTGTGGGTGGTCGGGTCGGCCCCCCGGGGCAGGCGCTCGGCCTCGATCCGGGCCTTGATCCGGCGGATCTCCAGCAGGTCCTGGGTGGGCACCCCGGCCCCGGGGTAGCGCAGCGGGTCGATCAGGGCCCGGAACCGCTCGCCCAGCTCGGGGTCGCCGGCCACCGGTTCGGCCCGCAGCAGCGCCTGGGACTCCCAGACGTGCGACCAGCGCCGGTAGTACGCCTCGTACGAGCCGAGCGTCCGCGCCAGCGGGCCCTGCCGGCCCTCCGGCCGGAGGTCGGCGTCGACCAGGAGCGGGGGTTCGGTGGACGGCGAGGCCAGCAGCGTCCGCAAGCGGTTGCAGACCTCGTACGCGGCCTTGGCGGCGTCGTGGTCCAGCACGCCGAGCAGCGGCTCGTGCACGAAGAGGACGTCCGCGTCCGAGCCGTAGCCCATCTCGTGCCCGCCGAAGCGGCCCATCGCGATCACCGCGAGCCGGGTCGGCAGCTCGCCGTTGGCCGCCTCCCACTCGGTCACGCAGGCCAGCAGCGCGCCTTCCAGGGTGGCGGCGTTCAGGGCGGTCAGCGCCTCGGCCGCCGCGTCCACGGCGGCGCCCGGCTCCTCGCCGAACCGGCCCAGCACGTCGGCGGCGGAGGTCCGGAACAGCTCCCGGCGGCGGACCCCACGGGCGGCCGCGACCCCGGCGGCCGCCGAGCCGGCCCGGCCGACGGCGGACCGGATCTCCTGGGTCAGCGCGACCCGCCCCCGTGGCAGCAGGCCCTGCGGGTCACCGAGCATGGCCACCGCCTCGGGGGCCCGGAGCAGCAGGTCCGGGGCCAGCCGGCCGGCCGAGAGCACCCGGGCCAGCTGTTCGGCGGCCGCGCTCTCGTCCCGCAGCAGCCGCAGGTACCAGGGGGTACGGCCGAGCGCGTCGGAGACCTGCCGGAAGTTCAGCAGGCCGGCGTCCGGGTCGGCCGAGTCGGCGAACCAGCCGAGCAGCACCGGCAGCAGGGTGCGCTGGATCGCGGCCTTCCGGCTCACCCCGGAGGCCAGCGCGGTCAGGTGGCGCAGCGCGGCCGCCGGGTCGGCGTAGCCGAGCGCCTCCAGCCGGGCCTTGGCCGCCTGGGTGGAGAGCCCGATCGCGCCGGTCGGCAACTCGGCCACGGCGTCCAGCAGCGGGCGGTAGAACAGCTTCTCGTGCAGTCGCCGGACCTCCACGGCGTGCCGCTTCCACTCCCGCTGGAGCGCGGCGACCGGGTCGGCCCGGCCCCCTTGTCCGGACAGGCCGGTGTCGTTGATCTGGGCGGCCAGTGAACGGGCCAGCCGGCGCAGGTCGGCCGGATCGGTGGGCATCAGGTGGGTCCGGCGCAGCCGGTGCAGCTGGATGCGGTGCTCCATCGCGCGCAGGAACCGGTACGCGGCGTCCAGCGAGGCCGCGTCGGCCCGGCCGACGTAGCCGCCGGCGCTGAGCGCCGCCAGGGCGGCCAGGGTGGTGGGGCTGTGCAGCCGGGCGTCGGTCCGGCCGTGCACCAACTGCAGCAGCTGCACCGCGAACTCGACGTCCCGCAGCCCGCCGGGGCCGAGCTTGAGCTGCCGGTCCAGTTCGGTGACGGGGATCGCGTCCACCACCCGGCGGCGCATCTGCTGGACGTCGGCGACGAAGTTGTCCCGCTCGGCGGCCTGCCAGACCAGTGCGCCGGTGGCCTCGGCGTACGCAGCGCCGAGCTCGGCGTCGCCCGCCACCGGACGGGCCTTCAGCAGGGCCTGGAACTCCCAGGTCTTGGCCCAGCGCTGGTAGTACGCCAGGTGGCTGGCCAGGGTGCGGACCAGCGGCCCGTTCCGGCCCTCCGGGCGCAGGTTGGCGTCCACCGGCCAGATGGTGCCCTCGCCGGTGGTGTCCGAGCAGAGCCGCATCATCCGGGCGGCCAACCGGGTGGCGGCCTGCACCGCCTGGAGCTCCTCGACGCCCTCGCGCGGCTCGGCGACGAAGATCACGTCCACGTCGGAGACGTAGTTGAGCTCGCGGCCGCCGCACTTGCCCATGCCGATCACCGCGAGCCGGCACCGGCCGGCCGCCTCCGGGTCCTCCTCGGCGGCGATCTCCAGCGCGGTCTGCAGGGTGGCGCCGGCCAGGTCGGCCAGTTCGGCGGCGGTCTGCGGCAGGTCGGTGGTGCCGCTCAGGTCGCGGGCGGCGATGGTCAGCAGGCAGCGCCGGTAGGCGATCCGCAGCGCGTCCGCCCGGTCGGTGCCCGCGGTGCCCATCCGGCGGTGCAGTTCGCGCCGGAAGTCCTCGGTGCCGGGGTGGATGTCCCGGAGCTCGAAGGTGACCAGGGCGTGCCAGTCCCGGGGGTGCCTGGCCAGGTGGTCGCCGAGCGCGGTGGAGGCGCCGAGCACCGAGAGCAGCCGGTCCCGGAGCGGTTTGGAGCTCGTCAGGGTGTCCCGCAGGGTGTGCCGTTCGGCCGGGTCGAGGGCTTCCAGCAGCCGGCCCAGGCCGAGCAGCGCGAGGTCCGGGTCGGCGGTCGCGCCGAGTGCGTCCAGCAGCACCGGGTCGTCGGCCAGCCCGTGCAACCAGGGCTCGTCGAGCAACCCCACGGCGGCCTGCGGGTCGGAGAACCCGCGCCGCACCAGGCGTATCTCCAGCCGACTGCTCCGCTCCGCCACCACGGTCGCCTCTCTGCCGCTGACAGCTGTTCGGTACGAGCGTACGTGTGCGAGGGCCGGCTGCCTCGGCCGACGTCCCGTCACCCCACCACCCGGTCACCCGTTAACCCCGGTGTGCCCACCCGACTCCCCTCCCTCACCGGGCTGCGCTTCTGGGCCGCCCTGCTCGTGGTGCTCTACCACCTGTCCCGCCAGGTGGGTGAGCTGCCGCTGCTCTCCCCGCTGGTCTGGTACGGCCGGAGCGGGGTGACCTTCTTCTTCGTACTCTCCGGCTTCGTGCTGGCCTGGACGTACGCCGACTCCCCGGTGCCCGCCCTGGTGTTCTACCGTCGAAGGCTGGCCCGGATCTGGCCGCTGCACGTGCTGACCACCGGCCTGTCGCTGGCGGTGTACGCGGCGATCGGCGCCGCCGTCCCGCTGGTGGCCGCCCTCTGGTCGCTGCCGCTGCTGCACCCGTGGCTGCACGGGATGGTGATGGGCGGAAACCCGGCCGGCTGGTCGCTCGGCGACGAGGGCTGGTTCTACCTGCTCTTCCCGCTGCTGCTGCCGGTGCTGACCCGCCGTCGGCCGGGGCCGGTGCTGGCGGGCTGCACGCTGCTCGGCGGGCTGGTCTGGCTGTCCGGCGCCCTGGTGGCCGAACCCGCGCTGCGCAGCTGGCTGTTGGACTACCTGCCACTGGGCCGGACCCCGCAGTTCGTGCTCGGCGCGGCGGCCGCGCTGGCCGTCCGGCGCGGCCTGGTCCGCCCGCTGCCGCTGCGGCCCGCCGTACTGGCGGTGCTCGGCTTCCACGCGGCGCTGGTGCCCTGGCACCGGGCCGTACCGGACAGCCTCTGGTACGGGCCTTACTCCGCCGCCCAGTTGCTCTCCGCACCGCTGTTCGCGCTGCTGATCGCCGCCGCCGCGCAGGCCGATCTGCGTGGCGGCAGCAGATTCGGCCATCGCAGCCAAGTCCGGTTGGGCGACTGGTCGTTCGCCTGGTACCTGGTGCACGAGATCGGTCTCCGGAGCTGGCTGGCGTACTTCGGCCGCCCGGCCCCGGGGGTCGGCACCGCAGCCGTGTGGCTGCTGCTGGCGGTGGGCAGTCTGGTGCTGGCCGGAGCCCTGTTCCGTTGGGTGGAACGGCCGTTGGAGCGTCGCCTGCGCGGCGGGCCGGGCCCGGGCACGCGCCTGCCGCACCCCCGGCAGGCGGCGGAGGGTCAGCCCTCGGTCGACGTGCCGAGGTTCACGTAGGCTCAGAATCCGCCCGGGTCGGATCGGCCTCGGCCGGTGTCCGCCAAGTCGCCATCTGCTCCCGGAACTTCGGGCACCGGACGATGTCCTCCTCGCCGCACTGGAGGGCGTGGGTGAGCAGTTGGTGGGCGTGCTCGAGGTCGACCCTGCGCTGCTCGATCTCGACCAGCTTGCCGCGGATCATCGCCTGCCGGGTGGACTGCTCCAACTGGAACGTCCGGATCTCGGCCAGCGTCAGCCCCGCCTGCTGGCACTTGCGCAGCAGCACGATCCGGCCGGCCGCCTCCGGCGGGTACCGCCGCTGGCCGCCCTGGCGTTCGGGCTCCGGCAGCAGGCCGTGGCGCTCCCAGTACCGGATCGCCGAGGCGGGCACCGCAGTGGCCCTGGCGAGCTGACCGATCGTCAACCGCATGCCCGTGCCCCCTCCACTCCGTCCCGGTCCCACGCTTGACTTGAACCATAGTGCAAGTTGAAGAGTGGGCCCCGCCCGGACGGCGCCGCACCGGCGGCCGCCGCCGGCCGACGTCCCGGAGCTGCCACGATGACCACCGCACCGACCGCCCACCTCCTGGTCGAGGCCGCCGAGAGCCTCTTCGCCGCCGGGGTGATGTCGCACTCCGGCCACGCCAACCTGAGCGCCCGGCTCGACGGCGACCGCTTCCTGCTGACCCCGGGCTTCGTCCGTGGTCTGCGGCCCGAACAGCTCGCCACGGTCGGCCTGGACGGGCGGCTCCTCGACGGCGAACTCCGCTCCGTCAGCACCGAGATCATCGCGATGCACAGCGCCGTCTACCGCGCCCGCCCCGGGGTCGGCACGATCATCCACACCCACTCCCCCGCCGCGACCGCCTTCGCCGTCGCCCACCGGCCGCTGCCCTGCCGCACCGAGCCGATGCTCCGGTTCGGCCAACCCGAGGAGGTCCCGGTGGTCCCCTGGGGCCCGCGCGGCTCGGACGTGTCGGTGCGCGGCATCGCCTCGGTGCTGGCGGACCGTCCGACCACCTCGGCCGTCCTGCTCGCCAACCACGGCCTGCTGGTCTTCGGCCCCGACCCGGCCGCCACCGCCCACCTGCTGGTCGCCATCGAGGAGAGCGCCGAGGCGGAACTCGCCGCCGTGGCCCTCGGCGGCGCCGTGGACTTCCCGGCCGGCGCCCTGGCAGCCGTCCGCAGCTCGATCGCCCGGGCCGCGTCATGACCGACCCCCGGGCCGACTCCAGGGCCGATTCCCGTGCCGACTCCAGGGCCGAGACCGTCCGCGACCGCTACCGGGCCACCCTCGGCACCGTCCCGCAGGGCGTCGAGGACCGGCTCCGACTGGCCCGGCATCTCGGCCGCCTCCCCACCGAGGAGGCGCTGGCCGCCCTGCGCCACGTCGTGCTGACCGACAACCCGCTCGGCTCCCAGGTCCAGCAACTCGTCCACTTCGGGCAGCTGCTGGCCCTCGGCCACCCCGGCCCGGCCCGGATCCACGCCCAGGGTGCCCTGCACGCCGGCGCGACCCTCACCGACCTCGCGGGCGTGGCCGAGACCGCCCTGATCACCGCCGGCGTCCCGGCCTACGCCCTCGGCACCGAGATCATCGCCGAGCTGCTCGCGGACGGCCGGACCTGACACCCGGTCACGGCGACGGCCCGGTCCCCCGTCGGCATGGAAGCCTCCGGGAGCCGGGCCGTCGCCGACGTGGAGCGGGTCAGACCTGCGTACGGCGCCGCGCGGCGACGACCACGCCGGCGCCCAGCACGACGGCCGCGCCACCGAGGCCGGCCAGCTGCCCCAGCGGGGTGGTCGTACCGGTGGAGGCCAGCCGGTTCCCGGTGTCCTGGCCGTCCGTGGTGGTGACGGGGGTGACCGGCACGCCGGTGGTGTCGGCGGCGGGGACCACGGCGGTGTCCGGCTTCGCGCCACCGGAGCCGCCCTGAGCCGCCTCGGCGGCGGCCTTCGCGGCGGCCTCGTCCTTGGCGCGAGCCGTGTACTGACCCTCCTTCAGGAAGGCGCGGACGTCCTCGACGGTGCCGGACATCGCGGTGTTGGCCGCCTTCTTCACCGCCGGGCCACCGACGGACATGATCTGGCTGAGCTTGACCCGGTCGTCACCCTCCGCCGCCCTCGCCAGCCCCACCGCGAGGAACTGCTCGACGTCGGCGGCCGTACCCGCCAGCGCCAGCTGCGCACCCTCGCGCACACCCGGCCCACTGCTCGGGTCGTCGATGAGCCGCTGCAGCTTGGCGCGGTTCTCGTCCTCCGCCCGGGCGACGTACTGACCGGTCTTCAGGAACTCGAGGACGTCCTCGACGGTGCCGGACATCGCGGTGTTGGCGGCCTTCTGCACCGCCGGGCCACCGGCCGACATGATCTGGCTGAGCTTGATCCGGGCGTCGTGCTCGGCGCCGTTGCTGTACCCCGTCGCGAGGAAGCGCTCGACGTCGGCGGCGGTACCCGCGAGCGCCTTCTCCGCACGCTCGCGGACCACCGGCCCGCTGCTCGGGTCGTCGAGGATCCGCTGCACCTTGGCGCGGTTCTCGTCCTCGGTGCGGGCCGTGTACTGACCGACGGCCAGGAAGGCGCGGAACTTCTCGATGTCCTCCGCCTCGAACGCGGCCTCAGCTGCCTTCTTGAGCACCGGGCCACCCGCGCTCATGAGCCGTATGATCGCGATCTGCGCGTCGCCCACACGGATCCGGTCCACCTCCGACGCGAGGAACCGCGCCCGGTCCTCCGGGCTCCCGGCGAGGGCCGCCGCCGCGTGCTCGCGGAGGTAGTTGCTCGGGGCGGTGAGCAGGTAGTCGTTCGGGTAGACGAGCAGCTTCTCGATCGCCGCCCGGTTCTCCTCGTCCTGCTTGGTCCCGGCCTGGTCGGCCTGCTCCTGCCCCGCCGGAGCGCTGTCGGCGAACGCCGGAGTGGTGGCCATGGCAACGGGTGCGGCCGCCGTGGCCAGGAAAACGGCAGCGGCGAGCGAACGACGGATCTTCAACGGTCCCCCGAGATCAGCATGCGAATGAACCCGATCGCGACACAACAGCGATCGGTCGAACGATCGTACAGCGACGAAACCCCCTCGCCGAACACATATTCGTCACACCCCGGCCACCACAGCCGTACGGCCCGACCCCCGGCGGCGTGAAGCCTTCGGGGACCGGGCCGTACAGGGCCTGGAACGCGGTTACAGCACCTGCAGGTTCTTCCGCAGCTCGAACGGGGTGACCTCGGAGCGGTACTCCTCCCACTCCTGGCGCTTGTTGCGCAGGAAGAAGTCGAAGACGTGCTCGCCCAGCGTCTCGGCGACGAGTTCGCTGCGCTGCATCAGGTCGATGGCCTCGCCGAGGTTCTGCGGCATGGGCTGGATCCCCATCGCCCGCCGCTCCGCGTCGGAGAGCGCCCAGACGTCGTCGTCGGCGCCGGGCGGGAGCTCGTAGCCCTCCTCGATGCCCTTCAGGCCGGCCGCCAGGGTGACGGCGTAGGCGAGGTAGGGGTTGCAGCCGGTGTCCAGCGAGCGGACCTCGACCCGGGTGGAGCCCTGCTTGCCGGGCTTGTACATCGGGACCCGGATCAGGGCGGAGCGGTTGTTGTGGCCCCAGCAGATGTACGAGGGGGCCTCGCCGCCGGCGCCGGCCGTGCGCTGCGAGCCGCCCCAGATGCGCTTGTAGGAGTTGACCCACTGGTTGGTGACGGCGGCGGTCTCGGCGGCGTGCCGGAGCAGGCCGGCGATGAAGGAGCGGCCGACCTTGGAGAGCTGGTACTCGGCACCGGACTCGTGGAAGGCGTTGCGGTCGCCCTCGAACAGCGAGAGGTGGGTGTGCATGCCCGACCCGGGGTGGTCGGAGAACGGCTTCGGCATGAAGGTGGCGTGCACGCCCTGCTCGAGCGCGACCTCCTTCATGACCAGACGGAACGTCATGATGTTGTCGGCGGTGGAGAGTGCGTCGGCATAGCGGAGGTCGATCTCCTGCTGGCCGGGGGCGCCCTCGTGGTGGGAGAACTCCACCGAGATGCCCATCGACTCCAGCATGGTGATGGCCTGGCGCCGGAAGTCGTGGCCGACCCCGCGCGGGGTGTGGTCGAAGTAGCCGGACTGGTCGGCGGGGATCGGCGGGGTGCCGTCACCGGGGAGGTTCTTCAGCAGGAAGAACTCGATCTCCGGGTGGGTGTAGAAGGTGAAGCCGAGCGCGGACGCCTTCTCCAGGGTGCGCTTGAGCACGAACCGGGGGTCCGCGTACGAGGGCGAGCCGTCGGGCATCAGGATGTCGCAGAACATCCGGGCGGTGCCGGGGGTCTCCGAACGCCAGGGCAGGATCTGGAACGTGGTCGGGTCCGGCTTGGCGATCATGTCGGACTCGTAGACCCGGGCGAAGCCCTCGATCGCCGAGCCGTCGAACCCGATGCCCTCCTCGAACGCCTGCTCAAGCTCGGCCGGAGCGACGGCGACCGACTTGAGGAACCCGAGCACGTCGGTGAACCACAGCCGGACGAAACGGATGTCACGCTCCTCGAGCGTACGAAGCACGAACTCCTGCTGCTTGCCCATGGGGACAGTCTCACCTCTGCTCTTTACGTTCGTGTTACGTCCCGAAGCCCGCCCGGGGCGGCCTGGCGACAACTGCCCCCATCATGTCGGATCTTCGTCCGGATGGTTAGCTCCGCACGGTGCGAAGCGCTGCGGCGGCACCCCGGATCGCACCCCGGCCGAGACATAGCGTCAGTTTGACGATTACACTGGGCCGCATGCCGAATCTCCGTGTCGCCCTGAGCCAGACCGACCCCTGGGTCGGTGACATCGCGCACAACTGCGACGAGGTGGTGCGCTGGACCGCGCGGGCCGCCGAGGCCGGTGCCCAGCTGGTCGCGTTTCCCGAGATGGCCCTGACCGGGTACCCGGTCGAGGACCTCGCGCTGCGGAGCTCGTTCGTGGAGGCGTCCCGGGCGGCGCTGGTGGAGCTCGCGGCGCGGCTGGCGGCCGAGGGCCTGGGCGAGCTGCCGGTGCTGGTCGGCTACCTGGGACGGTCCGAGCGGCGGACCGCGAACCGGCCGGCCGGCTCGCCGCAGAACTGTGCCGCCGTGCTGCACCGGGGCGCGGTGGTGAACCGGTTCGCCAAGCACTACCTGCCCAACTACGGCGTCTTCGACGAGCACCGGTACTTCGTTCCCGGCGACCAGCTCTCGGTGCTCCGGCTGCACGGCGTCGACGTGGCGCTGGCCGTCTGCGAGGACATCTGGCAGGACGGCGGCCGGGTGAGCGCGGCCCGCGAGGCCGGGGCCGGGCTGCTGCTGGTGATCAACGGTTCGCCGTACGAGCAGGACAAGGACGACGCCCGGCTGGAGCTGGTCCGGCGGCGCGCGGCCGAGGCGGGCTGCCCGCTGGCGTACCTGAACATGGTCGGGGCCCAGGACGAACTGGTCTTCGACGGCGACTCGCTGGTGGTGAGCGCCGAGGGCGAGGTGATCGCGCGGGCGCCGCAGTTCGAGCAGACCCTGCTGGTGGTCGACCTGGAGCTGGCGGCCGCCGACCCCGACCCGGCCGACCGACCGCTGGTGGACGGCCTCCAGCTGGTCCGCACCGACCTGGGCGGCGAGCCCGAACGGCGCGAGCAGCCCGGGTACCCGGTCGCCCCCCGGCTGGACGACGAGGCGGAGATCTACAGCGCGCTGGTCGAGGGCACCCGGGCGTACGTCCGGAAGAACGGCTTCGGCTCGGTGCTGATCGGCCTGTCCGGCGGCATCGACTCCGCCCTGGTGGCGGCGATCGCGGTGGACGCGCTCGGGGCGGCGAACGTGCACTGCGTGTCGATGCCGAGCCGGTACTCCTCCCAGCACTCCCGGGACGACGCGGCCGACCTGGCGGAACGGACCGGCCTCAACTTCCGTACGGTGTCGATCGCCCCGATGTTCGACGCCTACCAGGACGCGCTCGGGCTGACCGGCCTGGCGGAGGAGAACCTGCAGTCCCGGCTGCGCGGCACGCTGCTGATGGCGCTCTCCAACCAGGAGGGCCACCTGGTGCTCGCGCCGGGCAACAAGAGCGAGCTGGCGGTGGGGTACTCGACCCTGTACGGCGACTCGGTGGGCGCCTACGGGCCGATCAAGGACGTCTACAAGTCGCTGGTCTTCCGGCTGGCGAGGTGGCGCAACGCGCTGGCCGAGGAGCGCGGCGAGCGGCCGCCGATCCCGGCCAACACCATCGACAAGCCGCCGTCGGCCGAACTGAGGCCGGATCAGGTGGACACCGACTCGCTGCCCGACTACGAGCTGCTGGACGCGGTGCTCGACCTGTACGTCGAGGGCGACCAGGGCCGGGACGCGATCGTGGCGCAGGGCTACGACCCGGCCGTGGTGGACCGGATCGTCCGGCTGGTCGACACCGCCGAGTACAAGCGGCGGCAGTACCCGCCGGGCCCGAAGATCTCCCGCAAGGGCTTCGGCCGGGACCGCCGGCTCCCCGTCACCAACCGCTGGCGGCAGGGCTGACGGGGGCTCGGGCGGTGGCCGGTGGCGGGGCTCAGTAGCGGTAGTCCGCCGCGACCGCGAGGTGGTCGCTGCCGTCGGCCGGCAGCGCCCGGGAGTCGGTGGGCTGCAGGCCGCCCTTGCTGAGGATCTGGTCGATCCGGGCCAGCGGGAAGCCGGCCGGCCAGCTGAAGCCGAAGCCGTCCCCGGCCGCGCCCTGGGCGGACCGCATCTGCGCGGTGATCGGCGCCAGCGAGCGGTCGTTCATGGTCCCGTTGAGGTCGCCGAGCAGCAGCACCTTCTTCAGCGGCTCGGCCTCGATCGCGTCCCCGAGCGCCTGCGCGCTGACGTCGCGCTGCCCGGCCGTGAACCCGCCGTCGAACTTGACCCGGACCGACGGCAGGTGGGCGACGTAGACCGCGAGCGGGCCCTGACCGGTCGTCACGGTGGTCCGGAACGCCCGGGTCCAGCCGATCTTGATGTCCACCACCCGGGTGTCACTGATCGGGTACTTGGACCAGAGCCCGACGGTGCCCTCCACCACGTGGTACGGGTAACCCGCGGCCAGGCCCTTGCCGTACGTGCCGACGGCGCCGCCCGCCAGCTCCTCCAGCGCGATGACCTGCGCGCCGGAGGCGTTCAGCATCCGCACCGTGCCGGCCGGGTCGGTGTTGCCCGCCGCCACGTTGTGGGTGAGCACGGTGAAGTCGCCCTTGCCGGTGCTCTTGTCGGTCAGCAGGCCGCCGAACAGGTTCAGCCAGACCACGGCGGGGAGCAGCACCGCGACCAGCGCGAGCGCCGAGCGGCGCAGCAGCGCGAGCACCAGCAGCACCGGGACGGCCAGGCCGAGCCAGGGCAGGAAGGTCTCCAGCAGGCTGCCGAGGTTGCCGACGGCATTGGGCACCGAGGAGTGGAAGGCGAGCAGACCCGCCGTCAGCCCGGCCAGCACGGCCAGGACCCAGCCCCGGCGCCAGGTGCCGCGCCGCCGGCCGCCGGTCCGCCAGAACCGACGAGCCGCGGGCCGCCCACCTTCGGTCGGTGCCGCTGTCTCGTCCGTCTGTGCCATGAACCGATCCTCCGTGCTGTTCCGCTTCGTCGGGCTGCCACCGATTTAGTCGGATTCTCGGCTCAGCCTATGACGGGACAGACGCCACCGGAGCCGCGCCGGGTTGCGGCGCGCCCCCGGTCAGTGAGATTCGCCACCGGACGGCCGCACGCCAGCGCCGGCCAGCACCGCGTCGACCATCTGGGCGGGCAGCCGCTCGTCGTCCAGCGGGCCCTCGCCCCAGAGCACGGCCCGGACCAGGATCGGGCCGATCACCATCTCGGTGAGCAGCTCGACGTCGACGTCGTCCCGGAGCAGGCCCTCCGCGACCCCGCGCCGGATGATCTCCCGGGCCAGCTCGCGGCGCGGCTTGATGATCCGCTCCTTGTACAGCTGGCGCAGCTCGGGCCAGGTGTCCAGCTGGCCGAGCGCGGCCTTGAGCGCCCAGCGGGAGCGCTTGGCCAGGCCCCGGCGCCGGATGTCGTCCACCATCGCGATCAGGCTCTCCCGGACGCCCACGTCGGTGAGCACCGGCTCCGGCTGCTCCTCCAGCCGGGCCACCACGTCGACCAGCAGGGCCTCCTTGTTGGGCCAGCGCCGGTAGATGGTGGCCTTGCCGACGCCCGCCGCGGCCGCGATCCGTTCGATGGAGAGCTCGGCGAGGCCGGTGCCCTCCTCCATCAGCCGCTCGACGGCGGCCACGATCGCCTGCTCGGCCGCCTCGCTGCGCGGCCGCCCCCGGCGGGGAGCACAGAGCTCCCCGCCGGAGGTGGGCTCGGTGGTTTCGGTCTGCATGGGGCCATTCTGCCCGCCCCGGCCGCCACCTTGATCATTCATGACGGCCGCTCAGACCCGCTCGACCTGCTCGACGCCCTGCTCGGCACCGGGTTCGGCGGTCGGCGCCGGGCCCGCGGCCGGGGTGACGACCCGGCCGGGCAGCAGGAACCAGGCGAGCAGCACGCCCACCGCGGTCACCCCGGCGGAGAGCCCGGCGACCACGTGCATGGCGTGGATGAAGGACTCCTGGGCCTGGCCGACCAGGGCGGTGTCGCCCGCCCGCCCGGCGATCGCCAGGGTCGCCTCCAGCGACTCGCCGGCCTTGTCCCGCAGCGCGGGCGGCAGCTGGCCGAGCGAGTCGGAGACGCCGTCCCGGTACACGGTGGAGAGCACCGCGCCGAGCACGGCCACCCCGAGCGAGCCGCCGACCTGGCGGAAGGTGTTGTTGAGCGCGGAGCCCGCGCCGGCCTTCTCCCGGGGCAGCGAACCCATGATCGCCACGGTGACCGGCGGCATCACGTGCGCCATGCCGGTGCCCATCAGGAAGCCGAGCACCACCAGCAGCCAGATCGGGGTGGTCTGGCCGAGCAGCAGGTAGCCGAGGAAGGCGACCGCGATCAGGGCCATGCCGGCCGCACAGGTGGCCCGGACGCCGAAGCGGTCCACCACCAGCCGGGCCCGCGGGGCGAACAGCAGCTGGGCGACGGCCAGCGGGAGCATCAGCACACCGGCCTGCAGCGGGCTGTAGCCGCGCACGCTCTGGATGTAGAAGACCCCGAAGAAGGAGACGCCCATCAGTGCGAAGAAGACCAGGCCGATCACCGTGACGGAGGCGCTGAAGACCTTGTTGCGGAACCAGCCGACGTTCATCGCGGGGTGGTCGGTGTGCTTCTCCCACAGCACGAAGCCGGCCAGCACCAGCACACCGCCGAGGGTCGGCACCCAGGCCGCCGCCGCGGTGAAGTCGGCCAGCTCGCCGCCCTTGATGATGCCGTAGATCAGCGCGACCAGGCCGACGATCGAGAGCAGCACGCCGACCGGGTCGAGCCGGCCCGGGTTCGGGTCCTTGGAGTTGGGCACCAGCAGGGCCATCGCGACCAGGGCGATCAGCACGATCGGGACGTTCACCAGGAAGACCGAGCCCCACCAGAAGTGCTCGATCAGCACGCCGCCGGTGATCGGGCCGATCGCGATGGCCAGGCCGACCGCGCCGGCCCAGATGCCGATCGCCTTCGGCTGCTCGCTGCGCTCGAAGACGTTCATGATGATGGCCAGCGTGGCGGGCATCACGAAGGCGCCGCCCAGGCCCATCACCGCGCGGTAGCCGATGAGTTCACCGGGCGAGGCGGCCAGCGCGGAGAGCAGCGACCCGAGGCCGAAGACCACCATGCCGCCGAGCAGCGACCACTTGCGGCCGAGCCGGTCGCCGAGCAGCCCGGCGGTGAACAGCAGCCCGGCGAAGACCAGGGTGTACGAGTTGATGGACCATTCCAGATCGCTCTGGCTGGCCCCGAGCCCGGTGGGGGCGGGCGAGGCGATGGTCTTCATCGCCACGTTGAGGATCGAGTTGTCGAGGACGACGACGAGCAGGGCGAGCACCAGCGTGCCCAGGATCGCCCAGCGGCGGCGATGGACGGCCTCGGGAATCCGGGACGGTGCGGCGGTGGTCATGAGTTGGGTCTCCCCCGGTGAGCGGGCATTACGAGTCGGAAGCGTCTCGGAATCAGAGTATCGAGCTTTACGATACGAGACGGTCCCGTATCGTAAATTCTGGGCAAAGAACCCGGGGCGCGCCCGCCCTTTGCCAAGCGGGGTCGGCGTGCAAGCATGGGAGCAGATCCGGGGACGCCGTACGGCGCCACGAGACGACAACCTTCAGGAGCCTGTTCCATGAACGCTTCTCCGCTTCAGCCTGCCCAGGGCAAGGACAAGGGCGAGGGCCACACCCTCTACGGCGGGGTCACCAACCGCCGGGTGACCGTCCGCGACATCGCCGCCGCCAAGCAGCGCGGTGAGAAGTGGGCGATGCTCACCGCCTACGACGCGCTCACCGCCGGGGTCTTCGACGAGGCCGGCATCCCGGTGCTGCTGGTCGGCGACTCGGCCGGCAACTGCCACCTGGGCTACGAGACCACCGTCCCGGTGACGATGGATCAGATGGTGATGCTGTCGGCCGCCGTGGTGCGCGGCACCCGGCGCGCCCTGGTGATCGGCGACATGCCGTTCGGCTCGTACCAGGAGTCGCCCGCGCAGGCCATGCACAACGCGGCCCGCCTGATGAAGGAGGCGGGGGTGGGCGCGGTCAAGCTGGAGGGCGGCGAGCGCAGCGCCCGCTCGATCGAGCTGCTGGTCGAGGCCGGCATCCCGGTGATGGCCCACATCGGGCTGACCCCGCAGTCGGTGCACGCCTTCGGCGGCTACCCGGTGCAGGGGCGCGGCGACGAGGCCGCGCACCAGCTGCTCCGGGACGCCAAGGCGGTCCAGCAGGCGGGTGCCTTCGCCGTCGTGCTGGAGGCCGTACCGGCCGAGCTGGCCGCGCAGGTCACCGAGCAGCTGGCGGTCCCGACCGTCGGTATCGGCGCGGGGGCGGGCACCGACGCCCAGGTGCTGGTGTGGACCGACATGGCCGGTATGACCGCGGGCCGGGTGCCCAAGTTCGTCAAGCAGTACGCCGACCTGCGGTCGGTGCTCGGCAACGCCGCCCGGGAGTTCGCGGCCGAGGTCGGCGCGGGCACCTTCCCGGCGCCGGAGCACACCTTCAAGTAGTCGGCACAGCAAGGAAGGGCGGTACCGGGGCCCCGGTACCGCCCTTCCTCAGTGACGCGCCATCAGCAGGCGATCGGCAGGTCCAGCGTCACCGGGTTCGGGGACCACGGGTAGGACGCCACCGAGAACGAGGCGTGCACGGTCGAGCCGCACGGCACGGTGCCGCCGACGCCGCGCACCTGGATGGTGGAGGCGGTGAAGGTGCGGTAGGCCTGCACGGTGCCGAGCGAGGCGCCGCCGACGATCTGGCCGTTCAGGTTGACGATGAGCTCCTTCGGCTGCAGCACGGTGCCGGGGCTCGGCGGGCCCGCCAGGCCGACCTGCCCGTACAGCTGCACCTGGTCGCCGGTGACCTCGGCGCACACCTTGGTCTGCAGGCCGGCCTGGAGGCCGGAGTAACCGCAGGTGACCGTGGTGGTCGTGGTGGCCGAAGCCGGGGTGGCGGCGAGCGCCAGCCCGGCCGCGCCGGCGGCGACGAGAAGCTTGCGGAACATTGAAGTTCCCTCCCTCTGAGCAGTGCGAACGGCCCCACGCCGTTCGCTACTGCAATGTGATATTTCACTATAGCCATGAATCTGAGGCATCGTCAGGTTGAACAGTCGCAGCGTGACGGAGGACACTTCGGCGTCGCTCCCGACAGCGGCCCGACAGCGCGCCGGCGGTGGCGACAGCCGGCTGACAGCGGCGTGACAGCGGCCCCCGGCAGGCTGATGCCATGAACCGAAACGACATCGCCCCGAACGACCGGGGGCTCAGCGGCCCGAACGCCGTCGAGGTACGAGGCATCGTCAAGCACTACGGCGAGACCAAGGCCCTGGACGGGGTCGACCTGACCGTCCGCCAGGGCACCGTGCTCGGCGTGCTCGGCCCGAACGGCGCCGGCAAGACCACGCTGGTCCGGGTCCTCTCCACCCTGATCAAGCCGGACGCGGGCACCGCCTTCGTCGGCGGCTACGACGTGCTGCGCCAGCCCAAGCAGCTGCGCCGCACCATCGGCCTGACCGGCCAGTACGCCTCGGTCGACGAGCTGCTCTCCGGGTACGAGAACCTCTACCTGATCGGCCGCCTGCTCGACCTGTCCGCCAAGCAGGCCAAGGCCAGGGCCACCGAGCTGCTGGAGCGGTTCTCGCTCACCGAGGCGGCCGGGCGGCCGGCCAAGACCTACTCCGGCGGCATGCGCCGCCGGCTCGACCTGGCCGCCTCGATGATCGGCAGTCCCAAGGTGCTCTACCTGGACGAGCCGACCACCGGGCTCGACCCGCGCACCCGCAACGAGGTCTGGGACGAGGTGCAGCGGATGGTGGCGGAGGGGGCCACCGTGCTGCTCACCACCCAGTACATGGAGGAGGCGGAGCAGCTCGCCGACGAGCTGACCGTGATCGACCGGGGCAGGGTGATCGCCAACGGCGGGGTCGCCGAACTCAAGTCCCAGGTCGGCGGCCGCACCCTGCAGGTCCGCCCGGTGCACCCGGCCGAGCTGCCGGAGATGGCCCGCTGCCTGCAGGAGAGCGGCCTGACCTCGGTCACCTTCTCCACCGACACCGACCTGCTCTCGGTCCAGCTCACCGACGACGAGCAGCTCACCACCGTGATCGGCGTGCTCGGCTCGCGCGGCTTCGGCATCGCCGGGATCGACACCAAGCTGCCCAGCCTGGACGAGGTCTTCCTGACCATCACCGGCAAGTCCGCCCCCACCGACGCCGTCCCGACCCTGCAGAAGGAGGCCGTGGCATGAGCGCCGCAACCCTCACCCCCGCCGCCCCCGGCCTCGCGCCGCTGACCGCCGACGACGTCCGGATCGGCCCCCGGGCCACCCTCCGGCACATCGGCGCGCTGACCCGGCGCAACCTGATGCGGATCAAGGCCGACCCGGAGTCGATGCTCGACGCCCTGCTGGTGCCGATCATCTTCACCCTGCTGTTCGTCTACGTCTTCGGCGGGGCGCTGTTCCCGACCCGCCAGGAGTACATCCAGTACATGATCCCCGGCCTGCTCGGCACCACCGGGCTGAACCTGGCGATGGCCGTCGGCACCGGGTTGAACAGCGACTTCCAGACCGGTGTGATGGACCGGTTCCGCACCCTGCCGATCGGCCGGTCCGCGGTGCTGGTCTCCAAGATCGCCGCCGAGATGCTGCGCGCGCTGGTGTCCTTCACCATCCTGATCGGCTTCGCGATGATCCTCGGGCTGGAGATCAAGGCCGGCTTCCTGCACCTGTTCGCCGCCGTCGGCCTGTCGCTGATGTTCGGCATGTCGATCATCTGGATCTCGATGCTGCTGGGCATGTCGCTGCGCAGCGTGCAGGCCGTCCAGGGGGTCTCGATGATGGTCATCATGCCGCTCCAGTTCGGCAGCTCGATCTTCGCCCCGACCGGCACCATGCCGGGCTGGCTGCAGACCTTCACCAACTACAACCCGCTCTCCGCGCTGGCCGACGCCTGCCGCAGCCTGATCAACGGCGGGGCGCTCACCCACTCGGTGCTGATCGTGCTGATCTGGTCGGTGGGGGTCACCGCCGTCACCGCCCCGCTGGCCGTGGCCCGGTTCCGCAAGCGGACCTGACGCCGGCTCAGAACTGCTCCACCTCGTCCATCAGGGCGGCGGTCCCGGCCAGGCCGAGACCGCCGCCCTCGGCGTACGCGGCCAGGTACTCGGCCTCGCCGAGCAGCTCCCGGGCGGTCTGCTCGGCCTCCAGCAGCTCCCGCCGCTCGATGAAGGTGCCGCGCGGGCCGTGCAGCCGGTCGTGGGCGCCCAGCAGCACCGTGGCGAACCTGGCCATCCGCAGATCGCCCCGGATCTCGGCGACGATCAGCAGGGTGCCGGTGAACCCGGGCAGCAGCAGCACCGTCATGTGCTCGGCGAACACCCCGGCCGAGCCGTCCGCCTGCCGCATCAGCCCCCGGCCCTGCCGGAGCAGCGCCAGGGCCTGCGTCGGCTCGCCCGACCTGGCCACCACCCAGCCGCGGATGCACAGCAGCATGCCGCCGAACACCTCGGGCACCAGCGGGCCGAGCAACTTCCGTTGTGCCATCAGGAAGTCCAGCCTGGCCAGCGCCTCGGCGTACTCGCCCCGGCGGGTGTGCACCGAGCAGAGCACCAGGTTGCCGAACAGCTGCGCCCCGTCCGCCGACTGGCTGCCCGGCTCCACCTCGGCCAGCGCGGCCCGCACCAGCCGCTCGCCGAGCACCGGATCGCTCTGCAGCACCGCCTCGCCGAGCCGGACCTTGAGCATCGGCACCTCGTGGTGCGCGCCGAGCTCCTCGGCCAGCCCGATCGACTGACGGTACGTCTCGGCGGCCCCCTCGGTGTCCCCCTCGTTGCCCATCGCCTCGGCCTGCGCGGCCAGCGCCTCCGAGCGGCCCCACTTGTCGCCGATCCGGGTGAAGATCTCCAGTGCCTCCGCACTGTCCCGGACGGCCTGCGGCAGACCGCCGACCCAGTCGTTCAGCATCCTGGCCCGGATCTGCAGGACGAACGCCAGGTCGCCCGGGCGGCCGTGCACCCTGGCCCCCGCCACCGCACCGTCCAGCAGGTCCTTCATGGTGTCCATCCGGCCGGCCAGGAAGGCGGCGAACACCCGCATCAGCGCCGGGAACCGGAAGGACTGCGGCAGGTCCGGGGTGTAGACGGTCAGCACCCGCTGGGCGAGGGCGACCGCGTCGGTCTCGCGGAGCTGCTCCATGCTTCCGGTGAAGAAGGTGACCAGCTTGAACAGCTGGACCTGCCGCCGGGCCTCGTCCAGCAGGTCCGCGGACATCGGCAGCGGTGCGTCCAGCGGCCCTTCGGTGAGCGGGACGGGCGGGCGGGCGTCCGCGGCGAAGGCGTCGGGGCCGAGCGCCGCGATCTCCTGGTACCAGCCCTGGGCCTCGCTGCGGTAGTCCCGCAGCTGCCAGAACCAGCTCATCCCGAGCGCCAGGACCAACGCCTCCTGCTCCTCCCGGCGGTCGATCGAACGGCGCAGCGCGGCCCGGATGTTGTCCTGCTCGCGCTCCAGCACGTCCAGCCAGTGCAGCTGCTCGGGGCCGTGCACCCGCAGCTCGGCGTTGCGCACCAGCTCGCGGTAGTACCGGACGTGACGCATCGCCACCTCCGGCTCGTCGGCCTCGGCCAGCCGCTCCGTCGCGTACTCCAGGATGGTCTCCAGCATCCGGTAGCGCGGGTGCGCGCCGAGCCCGGCCACCAGCAGCGACTTGTCGACCAGCGAGAGCAGCAGGTCGGCGACCTCCTCCCGGGGCACCCCGGCCTCGTCGGCGCAGACCTGCTCGGCGCCCTCCAGGCTGCAGCCGCCCGCGAAGACCGCGAGCCTGCGCAGCACCGCGCGCTCGCGCTTGCCCAGCAGGTCCCAGCTCCAGTCCACCACCGCGCGCAGGGTCTGCTGCCGGGGCAGCAGGGTGCGCGAACCCGCTGTCAGCAGGGCGAACCGGCCGTCCAGCCGGTCGGCGATCTGACGCGGGGTCAGACCGCGCAGCCGGGCCGCGGCCAGTTCGACGGCCAGCGGCAGGCCGTCCAGCCGGCGGCAGATCTCGGCGCAGGCGGCCGGGTCCTCGGCCGGGTCGAAGCCGGGCCGGGCGGCGGCGCCGCGCTCGGCGAGCAGCCGCAGCGCGACCTCGCCGGGCAGCGGTTCGACCGGCAGCAGCGCCTCGCCGGGGACGCCGAGCGGCTCCCGGCTGGTGGCCAGCACGGTCAGCCCGGGGCACTCGGCGAGCAGGAGGTCGGCCAGCTCGGCGGCGGCCTGGACCAAGTGCTCGCAGTTGTCCAGCACCAGCAGCATCCGGCGCTGCGCGCAGTGCTCGACCAGCCGCCGGACCGGGTCGTGCACCCGGGCCGCCTCGCCGACCGCGCCGCCGGTGTGCAGCACGGTCTCCCGCAGGCCGAGGGCGGAGAGCACCGCGCCGGGGGTGGCGGCCGGGTCGTCCAGCGAGGCCAGCTCGACCTGCCAGACGCCGTCCGGCCAGCGGCCGGACGCCTGCTCGGCGAGCGCGGCCTCGACCGAGAGCCGGGTCTTGCCGGAGCCGCCGGGGCCGGTCAGCGTGGTCAGCCGCCCGGCGGTCAGGGCGACCCGGACCGCCGCCAGGTCCCCGCCCCGGCCGACGAAGCTGGTCAGCCTCGGGCGCAGGTTGCCGGCCGCCCTGGCCCGCTCGGGGGCCCGCACCGGGGCGGGCTCGGCGCCGTTCAGCAGGTCCCGGTGCAGGGCCCGGAGCGGCTCGCCCGGGTCGGTGCCGAGCTGGTCGGCCAGCGCCCGGCGGGTGCGCTCGTACTGCTGGAGCGCCTCGGCCGTCCGGCCGCCGTCGCGCAGCGCGCGGATCAGCAGGACGGCCAGTGGCTCGTCCAGCGGCCGCAGCTCGCAGAGTTCGGCCAGCTCGGCGGTCACCCCGGCGGCCCGGCCGAGCGCGAGCTCGGCGGTGATCCGGTCCCGGCGGACCTCGTCCCGGTCGGCCTCCAGCCGGGTGGCGGAGCCGCCCCGGTCCGGCAGGTCGGCCAGGGCGGGGCCGCGCCAGAGCGCGAGCGCGGCGGTCAGCCGCTCGGCGGCCGACGCGTGGTCGCCCTGCTCGGCGGCCCGGCGGCCGTCGGCGGCGAGCCGCTGAAAGCCCGTCAGGTCGCTGGCCGGGTCGGTCAGCCAGTACCCGGCCGGGCCGGAGCCGACCTGCTCGCGGCCGACCGTCCGGCGCAGCCGGCCGACCAGGGTCTGCAGCGCGGCGGCCGAGTCCTGCGGCGGGTCGGCGCCCCAGACCTCGTCCACCAGCAGGTCGGCCGGGACGGGCCGGCCCTGGCGCAGCACCAGCGCGGTGAGCAGCGCGCGCAGCCGGGCACCGCCGAGCGGGACCGGGGTGCCGTCGTCGTGGTGGGCGGTGGTGGTTCCGAGGATGCCGTAGTGCACCCGACCATTCTGGGTGACGCCGGGCCCTCCCACGGACGGAACCCCGGCCCCGGACGGTCCGTTCACCTGACACGCCTTGTCCGGGGCACCGCCGTCCAGGCATGATCGACCGTCGGTCCTTCCCACACATCGGAGCCAACCCGCCATGACCTTCGCCGAAACCCAGCGCTCGCGCAGCGAGGACCGCCGGATCAGTCCGGTGTTCTGGGTACTGCTCGCGACCCTCGGCACGGCGAGCTGGGCGCTGGCCACCGGCTACGGCAGCGCCCGGTTCGGCGTCTTCCTGTTCGTGGTGGCCGGCTGGGTGGTCTCGCTCTGCCTGCACGAGTACGCGCACGCCCGCACCGCGCTGCACGGCGGCGACATCTCGATCGGCGCCAAGGGCTACCTGACCCTCAACCCGTTCAAGTACACCCACGCCCTGCTGAGCTTCGTACTCCCGGTGGTCTTCGTGATCCTGGGCGGCATCGGCCTGCCCGGCGGCGCGGTCTACATCGAGCGGCACCGCATCCAGGGCCGCTGGAAGCACAGCCTGGTCTCGGCGGCGGGCCCGCTGGTGAACCTGCTCTGCGCGGCGGTCCTGCTGATCCCGGTCGGGGCCGGCTGGCTGGACGACACCTCGGTCTTCGCCGAGATCGACGGCCACCGGCTGACGGTCTCCCCGCTGGCCGCCGCGTTCGCCTTCCTCGGCCTGCTCCAGATCAGCGCGGCCCTGCTCAACCTGCTGCCCGTCCCGGGCCTGGACGGCTACGGCATCATCGAGCCCTGGCTCTCGCTCAAGACCCGCCGCGCGGTCGAGCCGTTCGCCCCGTACGGGCTGCTCGCGGTCTTCGCCCTGCTCTGGCAGCCCGAGGTGAACCGGTGGTTCTTCGACCTGGTCTACTCGACGGTCGAGCTCTTCGGCGTCGACCCCCGGCTCAGCGCGCTCGGCGACTTCCTGTTCCGCTTCTGGAAGAACTAGCCGAGCGGGACGGCCGCCGGCCGCTCGCAGGTGCTGGACACCTCGACCTGGCGGCCCTCGGTGGTGGCGGTGAGCAGGCACTCCATGACGTCGAGCACGTGGTGGGCCAGCTCGGCGCCCGCCCGGTGCGGGGTGCCGGTGACGAGTGCGCGGGCCAGGTCGGCCACGCCCTGGCCGCGGGCCGCGTCCCGGTAGCCCGCGCTCGGTGCCAGCGTCGACCAGCCGGCCTCGTCGGCGCCGTGCAGCCGGACCGGGCCGTCGAAGTGGTTCGGGTCGGGGACGGAGAGCGAGCCGGCCGTGCCGTACACCTCGATGTCCGGCAGCCGGGCCGCCCAGACGTCGAAGCTCATCAGCAGGGTGGTCAGTGCCCCGCCGACGTGCTCCAGCACGCCGGTGACGTGGGTGGCCACCTCGGCCTCGATCCGGGTGCCGGCCCGGGGGCCGTTGGCGACCGTACGGACCGGGCGCGGGGTGGCGGCCAGGCCGGTCACCCGGCGGACCGGACCGAGCAGGGTGACCAGCGCACTCAGGTGGTACGGGCCCATGTCGAACAGCGGGCCACCACCGGGGCGGTAGTAGAAGTCCGGGTCGGGGTGCCAGAGTTCGTGACCCGGCGTGGTCATGAAGGCGGTGGCGGCCAGCGGGGTGCCGATCCGGCCCGAGTCGAGCACCGCGCGGGCGGTCTGCAGACCGGTACCGAGCACGGTGTCGGGCGCGCAGCCGATCCGGACCCCGGCCGAGGCGGCGGCGGTCAGCAGCTCGCGGGCCTCGCCGGTGGTGGCGGCCAGCGGCTTCTCCCCGTACACGTGCTTGCCGGCGGCGATCGCGCGGTGGGCGACCTCGGCGTGCGCGGCGGGGACGGTCAGGTTGAGCACCAGGTCGACGTCGGCGGCGGTGCAGAGTTCGTCGAGCCCGGCGGCCCGGGCGTCCGGCACGGTACGGGCGGCGGCCTCGGCCCGGGCCGGGTCCAGGTCGGCGACCGCCGTCACCCTGGTGCCGGGCAGGCGGGTGAGGGTGTCCAGGTAGACCGCACTGATCCTCCCCGCGCCGACCACGCCGACCCGGAGCTCCGTCACCTGCTCGCCCATGTCATCCCCTGCCTGGTCATCAGTTCCACCTCGGGGACGGCCAGGTCGGCCGGGGTGTGGCCGATGGTGCTGACGAACACCCGGCCCGCGCCCCACCGTCTGGTCCAGGTCACCGGCATGACGGTGCCCGCGAGTTCGGGGTGGTCCGGGTCCTCGGCGAACACGGTGCTCGCGAGCACCTCGACCGCCGGGTCGACGTGCAGGTAGTACTGCTCGGTGGTCACCTCGAACGGGCTGACCCCGGCCATCGCCGGGTGCCCGGGGGCCACCGGGTCGACCCGGTAGCGGACGAACTCGCGCGGGTGGTGGACGAACTGACCGCCCGTCATCAGCTGGTAGTCCGTGCAGTCCCGGAACGCGTCGACGATCCCGCCGTGCCAGCCCGCGAGCCCGGTCCCGGCCCGGACCGCCCGGGACAGCCCGGCGGCCTGGCCGTCGGTGATCCGGCCCATCGTCCAGCACTGCACCACCAGGTCGGTGGCGGCCAGCAGCCCGTCGTCCAGATAGCTGTCCAAGGAATCGGAGACCAGCACCCGGAAACCGTCCCGTTCGAGCAGCCGCACACACCACTCGGCGGCCTCGACCGGCGCATGTCCCGCCCAGCCGCCGCGCACCACCAGAGCCGTACCTGACATCGCGTCATCCCCCCGTCGGCCGACGGTGAAATGTTACATGGTACGGCCGGTCCGGCTAGCCCTGCGGCGGGACCGCCTTCGCCTGACGGGCCCGGCGCAGGTGGTACCAGGCGATGTTGCTGAAGACGCCGGCCATCAGGATCCAGATCAGCCCCAGCCAGCGGCCCTGGACCAGCGAGACCACGGCGGCGACCAGTGCGAGCACACAGATGATCGAGGCGAAGAGGGCGTTGCGGGGCATGGCGCGGGACTCCTAGGGCCGGGAACGGTCGGCCCCCATTCTCGCCGACCGCTCCGACCGCTCCCGACGGGGTCAGACGTCGGTGATCCGCAGGCCCGCGTGCGCCTTGTACCGGCGGTTCACCGAGATCAGGTTGGCGACCAGCGACTCGACCTGGTGGGCGTTCCGCAGCCGGCCCGCGAAGATACCGCGCATACCCGGGATCCGGTCGGCCAGCGCCTGGACCAGGTCGGTGGCCGCCCGGTCCTCGCCGAGCACCAGCACGTCGGTGTCGATCCGGTCGATCGACGCGTCCTGCAGCAGCACCGCCGAGAGGTGGTGGAAGGCGGCGGTCACCCGGGAGTCCGGCAGCAGGGCGGCGGCCTGCTGGGCGGCGCTGCCCTCCTCCGGCTTGAGCGCGTAGGCGCCCTGCTTGTCGAAGCCGAGCGGGTTGACGCAGTCCACCACGATCTTCCCGGCCAGCTCCTCGCGCAGCCCGGACAGCGTGGCGGCGTGGCCGTCCCACGGCACCGCGACGATCACCAGGTCGCTCTGCCGGGCACACTCCGCGTTGTCGGCGCCCCGCACGCCGAAGCCGATCTCGGCCGCCGCGGCCGCCGCGCGCTCGGCGGTCCGGGAGCCGATCACCACCTGCTGGCCGGCCTGGGCCAGCCGGAAGGCCAGCCCACGCCCCTGGTCGCCGGTGCCGCCGAGGACGCCGACCACCAGACCGGAGACATCGGGCAGCGCGGGCTCAGTCACTGATTCGTGGGTAGTCATGTCGAAGATCCTGCCAAAGCCCGCGGGCCTGCTCCATCCTCTTGGTCCATGGACGCGGTGAGAGTTTCAGCACTACGCGAACGGCTGGCCGGTACCGGCTGGCCCGAGTCCGCCCTGCTCCTCGGCGGGGCGCTGCGCCGCTCGGTGGGCCGCCGCACCGCCCGTGGCCTGCTGCTGGTCGGCACCGAGGCGTACGAACCCTGGCACCTGGCCGCCCATCTGGACGAGGAGGCCACCCGCTCGGGGGTCACCCGGCTGGCCCCGGTCCTGCTGCGCCACCGGGTCGAGTCCGGCGCGCCGGCCCATCTCTCGTACGGGCTGCGCGGTCTGACGGAGGCTCGGCGGGGCGCGACCGTGCTGCTGGTGGCACCCGCCGCGGCGGAGGCCGGGCTGCTGGAGCGGGTGCGGGACGCCCGGCGCGGCGGGGCGACGGTGCTCGCGGTGGACACCGGCGACCCGGAGCTGGCCGGACTGGTGCACGAGCGGCTGACCGTGCCGGGTGCCGGGCCCGAGCCGTTCGACCTGGTCCAACACCTGGTCAGCTCGGCCGCCGGGGCCCCCGCGTCCCGGCTGGCCAGGCTCGCCGAGCGGCTCACCGGCTCGCCCGTCGCGCACTGGTAATTCGGTTGCGGCCGTCCGACGGGCCGCCGCAGGATGGCTTCCCGTGACCACCCCACCCTCCCGCTGGCAGCGGATCCGGCCCGACCTCACCCCGTGGCGGTCCTCCCGGGACTTCCGGCTGCTCTGGAGCTCGGGCTGCGTCTCCTCCTTCGGCAGCTTCCTGACCTACGTCGCGGTGCCGCTGCAGATCAAGCACCTGACCAACTCCTCCTTCGCGGTCGGTCTGATCGGCGCGGTCGAACTCGTCCCGCTGATCGTCTTCGGCCTCTGGGGCGGCGCGCTCGCCGACGCGCTGGACCGGCGCAAGCTGGTGCTCTGCGCCGAGGCCGGGCTGCTGCTGCTCTCCTCGCTGCTGCTGCTGAACGCGCTGCTGCCGAGCCCGGTGCTCTGGCCGATCTACCTGGTGGCCGGGCTGGTCGCCGCCGTGGACGGGCTCCAGCGCCCGGCACTGGACTCGCTCACCCCGCGGATCGTCGCGCACGACCAGCTGACCGCCGCCTTCGCGCTCAACTCGCTCTACCGGAACGCCGCTTCGGTGGCGGGCCCGGCCGTGGCCGGCGTGATCGTCGCGGTGGCGGGGGTGCAGACCGCGTACGCGATGGACGTGCTCACCTTCGGCGTCTCGCTGCTGCTGCTGGCCCGGATGCGGGCCGTCCCGCCGTCGACCGGCGCCGACAAGCCCTCGCTGGGCGCGATCGTCACCGGCATCAAGTACGCCTGGGGCCGCCGCGACCTGCTGAGCACCTATGTCATCGACACCTGCGCGATGCTGTTCGCCTACCCGGTGGCGATCTACGCCTTCTGGGCCTCCGACCTGCGCGCCGACTGGGCGCTCGGCCTGATGTACGGCGCCACCGCCACCGGTGCGCTGGTGGTCTCGGCGACCAGCGGGTGGACCTCGGGGATCCACCGGCACGGCCGGATGCTGGTGCTGGCCGCGCTCGGCTGGGGCGTCTCGATCACGCTGGCCGGACTGGTCGGCGACATCTGGCTGGTGCTGCTCTGCCTGGCCGCCGCCGGGGGCGCGGACCAGATCAGCGGGGTGGCCAGGTCGACCGTCTGGAACCAGTCCATCCCCGACCAACTGCGCGGCCGGCTGGCCGGGGTGGAGCTGCTCAGCTACTCGGTCGGCCCGCAGCTCGGCCAGGTCAGGGCCGGCGGGATGGCCGGTCTGGTCGGCGTCCGCGGCTCGGTCTGGGCCGGCGGCCTGGCCTGTGTGGTCGGCGTGCTCGGGCTGGTCGCGGCGGTGCCGCAGCTGCTGCGCTACGACGACCGGACGGACCCGAACGTCGCGCTGGTCCGGGCCCGGCACGAGGCCGAGGCGGCCACCCGGGAGGCGGCCGCCGCCTGACCCCCGGTCAGCTCTCCGGCCTGGCCCCGTCACCGTCGTTCCAGCGCGGGTCCTGGCGCCACTCCTGGTTGCGCTCGGCGGCGGTCTCCAGCGCGTGGGCCGCCTCCTCCCGGCTGGCGTACGGACCGAGCCGGTCCTTGGCCGGGCACTCCGGGCCCTCCTCGACCTTGGCGTGCTTGATGCACCAGAACCACTCGCCGGGCTTGCCGGTCGGCTTGCTCCTGCCGAACACCATCGACTGCTCCCTCCGTCGTCCTGTGACGATCATGCCCCGCCCAGGGCTTCGCACGCACGGCCGGGTGCTCCGCGACCCGGCCGATAGACTCGCGACCATGGCTCTCGTACCCGGCATCCAGTCCCCCATCCGCAAGGTCCCCGCGCACATCCCGCGCCCGGAGTACGTCGGCAAGCCCAAGCCGACCCCGTACACCGGCCCCGAGGTGCAGACCGCGGAGACCGTCGAGAAGATGCGGATCGCCGGCCGGATCGCGGCCCGGGCGATGGCGGAGGCGGCCAAGCTGATCGCCCCCGGGGTGACCACGGACGAGCTCGACGCGGTCGCCCACGAGTACATGTGCGACCACGACGCCTACCCGTCCGACCTCGGCTACCGTGGCTTCCCCAAGTCGGTCTGCACCTCGATCAACGAGGTGATCTGCCACGGCATCCCGGACTCGACCGTGCTGCAGGACGGCGACATCGTCAACATCGACGCCACCGCCTACATCCACGGCGTGCACGGCGATCTGAACGCCACCTACCTCTGCGGCGAGGTGGACGAGGAGTCCCGGCTGCTGGTCGAGCGCACCCGGGAGTCCCTGGACCGGGCGATCAAGGCGGTCAGGCCGGGCCGGCAGATCAACGTGATCGGCCGGGTGATCGAGTCCTACGCCAAGCGCTTCGACTACGGCGTGGTCCGCGACTTCACCGGCCACGGGATCAACACGTCGTTCCACTCCGGCCTGATCATCCCGCACTACGACAGCGAGCGGGCCACCGAGGTGATCAAGCCCGGGATGACCTTCACCATCGAGCCGATGCTCACCCTGGGCACGTACGACTACGAGATCTGGGCCGACGGCTGGACGGTGGTCACCAAGGACCGCAAGCGCACCGCCCAGTTCGAGCACACCCTGCTGGTCACCGCAGACGGCGCCGAGATCCTGACGCTGCCTTAGCCGACGGCGCGGGCGCGGTCAGCCGATCAGCCACTGCTCCTCGGCGACCGCGCCCACCTCGGTACAGGCGTCGGTCAGCACGTCGAGCACCCGGAGCGCGTCCGGCAGGGCGTACTCCGGGCCGCGCAGCCAGCGCACCTCGGAGCCGTCCGGCAGCGAGGCCGGCGGCAGCAGGGTGTAGGAGCCCCGGCAGTGCCAGCGCAGGCCGGGGTGCTCGGACATGGTGTCGGGCGTGCTGTCCAGCACGCTCGGCCACCACTCGTCCTCGTCCACCGGGGTGCCCCGGGTGGCGGTGAAGAACAGGTAGCGGTCCTCGCCGACCGCGGCCACCGGACCGTGCACGCCGAGCGCGTCGAGCCGCTCCAGCGCCAGCCGACCGGCCTCGGCCGGGACGTCCAGCACGTCGTGGGCGCGGCCGGTCGCGGTGATGAAGTTGGCCTGCGGGTCACGGGACAGCCAGCGGGCCAGCTGCTCGGGATCGACGGTGGCCTGGGACTGCCAGGCGAACGAGACGGGGTGCTGGGCCGGCGCCGGACAGCCGACCCGGTCGCACGAACAACGGTGCCCCGCCGGGTGCGCGGCCGGTGCCAGCGGGAAGCCCGCCCGCACCGCACCGAGCAGCAGATCCAGTCGACCTGCCGCGTCCACCCCGGTCGCGGCGGTGGCACGCTCGCGCTCTCGTCGCTGCCACCAACTGGTCCACCTGCTGCTGCTGGCTTCCATCGGGCCCCTTCCGCACCTGCTGTAGTTGCCGTGCCTGGTGTGACACAGCGACCGACGCAACATCCGACGCAACGCCGGAGCCCGCCCCGTTACTCCCGGGGACGCGGTTGATCCGGCAGCTTCGCCGAAGGCCGGAGCCGGGGTTGCCGGACGGCCGAACGCCCGGGGGCACGGTACGGACACGAGAGTTGAGGCTCGGCGGGCGGGCGCGCCGTGCGCACCTCACCCGGCCCGTACGAGGGCCCGCCGACCCGGGAAACCCCGGGGGCGTACAGAGCAGGATAAGGGTGCCGGGGGGGCCGTTCCGACCGGGGGCGGTGCTGCGCTGGTCACACCGGCTCCCGATCTCCTTCACACCGCCGCCCCAGCGTCCCCGTAGGGTGGAACCGTGAGAAGCACGGACACCGAATTCCACGGCGGCCCGCTGGACGGGCGGGTTCTCCCCATCGCGCTGACCCCGTTCAACAACGTCCCGAAGACCTACCGCGTCCCGGTCCCGGCCCACGGTGAGACCCCCGCCACCACACTGGTCTACCACCGGGCCAAGGAGCACGACCCCAAGGGACGCTGGCGCTGGCGCTACGAGTACGACCCCGAAGCCTGACGTCCCCTCAGCCTCCCGGCGGCCCGGAAAAGTTTTTTCCGGGCCTGTCACACTCGCGTCCCCCACCGGGTCAATGCGGTGAGACGTGCCGGAGCGAACCCGCTCCGGACGCCGCCCACCGAGGAGACCGCCATGCAGAACGCCCACCTCGTCGTCACCGTCCTGGCCGCCGCCATGTCGGGCTTCTCCGCCTACTCGCTGCTGTCCCGGGCCGACTGGGTGGTCCAGGCGATGGTCGAGTACCGGGTGCCGCGGACCTGGTGGACCCCGCTCGGCCTGGCCAAGGCCGCGGGTGCGCTCGGTCTGCTGGCCGGTCTCGTCCTCCCGGTGGTCGGCCTCGCCGCCACCGTCGGCCTGGCCCTCTACTACCTCGGCGCCGTGGTCACCGTGATCCGGGCCCGCTCGTACGCCCACGTCCCGTTCCCGCTGGTGTACCTGGCCCCGGCGGTGGTCGCCTACGGCCTGGGCCTCGCGGCCTGACCCGGGGCGACGGGTACCGTACGAGGCAACCGAGCCGAGCGGAGCACCCTCCATGCAGCAGTCCCTGACCTTCGCCGACGTCGAGCAGGCCGGGCGGCGGATCGCCGGCCGGGCCAGGCCGGTGGCGGTGGCGCCGTACGACTCCGGCCAGGTCTGGGTCGCGACCGAGTTCATGCAGCACACCGGCTCGTTCAAGGCCCGGGGCGCCGTCAACTTCCTGGCCGCGCACCGCGAGGCGGGCACCCTGCCGACAGCCGGGGTCACCATCGCCTCCGGTGGCAACGCCGGTCTGGCCTGTGCCTGGGCCGCCCGGGAGCAGGGGGTGCGGGCCACCGTCTTCGTCCCGGCCACCGCACCCCGCTTCAAGGTCGACAAACTGCGCGGCCTGGACGCGGACGTCCGCCTGGTCGGCACCGAGTACGCCGAGGCGCTGGCCGCCTGCGAGGACTTCGCCCGCTCCGCCGGCGCGCTGGCCTCGCACGCGTACGACCACCCGCTGATCGCCGCCGGCGCCGGCACCCTGGTGGCGGAACTCCTGGGCCTGCTGCCCGGGTTGGACACCGTCGTGGTCGCCGTCGGCGGCGGCGGGCTGTTCGCCGGGGTGGCCACCGCCGCCCGGCGGCACGGCCTGCGCACGGTGGCGGTCGAGCCGTCGGACTGCCGGGCGCTGAACGCCGCGCTGGCGGCGGGCCGGGTGGTGGACGTCCCGGTCTCCTCGGTCGCGGCCGACTCGCTCGGCGCCCGCCGCACCTCCGAGATGGCCCTGCACGCCGCCCGCCAGGACGGCGTCGTCTCGGTCACCGTGCCGGACGGCGAGATCGTGAGGGCCCGTCAACTCCTCTGGGACCAGCGCCGGGTGGTGGTCGAGCACGGCGCGGCCACCGCACTGGCCGCCCTCACGGCGCCGGGCGGCTACCGCCCCGGCCCGGGCGAGCGGGTCGCCGTCGTGCTCTGCGGCGCGAACACCGACCCCTCGGACCTGGTCGGCTGATCGGCGGTGCGCGCGGCGTCGTAGCCCGGGTCGACGGTGCCGAACAGCCGGTCCCAGGCCGTGGTGTAGAAGCCCAGGTTGACGCCGGGGTCGGTGTGGTGCCCGGCGTGGAACATCGGCAGCGCCACCCAGCGGAACAGCCGCCACCGCCGGACCCGGGCCGGGAACGGCTCCACCCCGAGGTGGCCGAGGAGCCCGAAGACCAGGTTGACGACGACGTACCCGCTGACGGCGGTGACCGACATCCCCCACAGGCAGAGCACCGCCAGCCACGTCCCGCCGAAGCCCAGCGCCTCCAGCGGGTGCAGCACGAACAGCGTGGCGGGCCCCGGGTCCGGGAAGCGGTGGTGCGTCTCGTGCACCAGCCGGTACAGGCGGCGCCGGTGCGCCAGCCAGTGCCCGCCGTACATCAGGGCGTCCATCAGCAGGGTGAGCGCCGGCAGTTCGGCCAGCGCCCGTGGCCCGGAGTCGGTCGACAGCCGGATCCACCCGGCCCGCCAGAGCAGCCAGCCGGCCACCCCGACACCGGCGTTGAGGGCCACGGCGGTCGCCATCAGCACCCGCTCCAGCGGACTGACCGGCCCCGGCGGCGGCGTCACCCGCCGCTCCCCGAATCGGCGCACCAGCCGGCCGCCCACCAGCACCGAGACCAGGAACAGCCCCACGTTCACCGCCAGCGCCCCGGCCGCCACTTCGGCCACCGACCGCCGGGCGCCCCACTCCGACAACCAGTCCACGTCCACCCCGCCCTTGTCCGTACCGGCCGGGGCAGCGTACCGGCGCGGACCCACCGGGGCCGGTCCGGCCTCACCGGGTCGAACGGGACCGGTCGCCGGACTGACGGGGCGTCACCTCGGCGTGCCAGGCTGTCGCCCGCAGGGGGAGCATCGGAGGGGGTGGCCGGATGGGAACGGCAGCGCTGATCAGGGAGGCCGGGCGGGCCGGGACGACCACCGCCCGGCTGCGCGAACTGGCAGCCGGGGAGCCGGAGGTGGCCCGGGCGGTGGCGGCCAGGACCGGACTGACCAGCGCGCTGGCCGAGGAGCTGGCGGTGCGCTGGGCCGGGGACGCGACGGGGATCGGGGTGCTGCGCGCACTGGCCGCCCAGCCCGCCACCGGCCCGGAGTGGCTGGCGCTGCTCGCGGTGCACCCCGACGAGTTGGTGCGGCGGGCCGTCGCCGCGCACCGGTCGACCCCCAAGCCGACCGTCCGGGCCCTCGCGGCGGACAGCGCGGTGGGCGTCCGCCGCGCCGTCGCGGCCAGGGAGCCGGACGGGACGGGCTGATCCGTGTCGCCCGCCGCACGGCCCACCCGCACCGGCTACCGTGGCAGCCATGGCCGGTGAGAGTGATCTGCGGAAGCTGCTGAGCGGGATGCGCCCGGAGCTCAACCCCGGGCGGTACGTGTACTGCACGCTGTCGGCCCGGGTGCCGGTCGGACTCCAGCCGATCGTCACGGTGGCCGAACCCGAGGGCCCCACCGTGGTGGTGGCCCAGGAGGAGGCGGACGCACTCGGGCTGCCGTACGAGTACGTGGCCGCCTGGATCACGCTCCGGATCCACTCCGCCCTGGAGGCCGTCGGCCTCACGGCGGCGGTGGCCACCCGGCTGGCCGAGGAGAACATCAGCTGCAACGTGGTGGCGGGCTTCCACCACGACCACCTGTTCGTCGCGGCCGCCGACGCCGAACGCGCCGTCGCCACCCTGGAGCGGCTGGCCGCCTCGCAGTCCTGAGGCGCGGGAGGTCCCGCGCGCTGATCGGGTATCGGTGTACGTACGCTGACGGGCCGTCAGCCGTGCTGCCGGTGGCACGGTCCAATCGCCCGTCCGCTCTTGACAGGTGTAGACCACTGCGGTTGAGTCCCCTCACACAGTCCCGTACCGGCCCCGCTTCCCGGCGGGCCCCCCACACCGGACGCATCTGTAGTCGATCGTGCGGCCCCCACCGCACGTAGGGGTGATGAAGTGTCGACAAAACGACTCCTGGCCCTGCTCACCGCGATGGTCGTCGCGGTCGGCCTGGCTCTCCTGATGCCCGCCGCCGCCTCGGCCGCGAGCTGTACCACCGCCTGGAACTCCTCCGCCGTCTACGTGGGCGGCACCACCGCCTCGTACAACGGGCACAACTGGTCCGCCAAGTGGTGGACCCAGGGCGAGGCCCCGAGCACCGGCGGCTCGGGCGTCTGGGCCGACCAGGGCGCCTGCGGCGGAGGCGGCGGCACGCCGACCCCGACGCCGACCGGCGGCACCTGCAGCTACCCCGCCTGGGTGGCCGGTCAGACCTACACCGCCGGCACCGTGGTCCGGTACACCGACGGCAAGTACTACGTCGCCGAGCACGACAACCCGGGCTACGACCCGGTGATCAGCACCTGGTACTGGGACCCGTACACCTGCGGCGGCGGCTCGACCCCCACCCCGACGCCCACCGTCAACCCCGGCGGATTCCCGGTCAGCGAGGCCCAGTTCAACCAGATGTTCCCGAGCCGGAACTCCTTCTACACCTACAGCGGGCTGACCGCCGCGCTCAGCGCCTACCCGGGCTTCGCGGCCACCGGCAGCGACACCGTCCGCAGGCAGGAGGCCGCCGCCTTCCTGGCCAACGTCAACCACGAGACCGGCGGCCTGGTCTACGTGGTCGAGCAGAACACCGCCAACTACCCGCACTACTGCGACACTTCGCAGTCGTACGGCTGCCCGGCCGGGCAGGCCGCGTACTACGGGCGCGGTCCGATCCAGCTCAGCTGGAACTTCAACTACAAGGCGGCCGGGGACGCGCTCGGCATCAACCTGCTGAACAACCCCAACCTGGTGCAGACCGACGCGGCCGTGGCCTGGAAGACCGCGCTCTGGTACTGGAACACCCAGAGCGGCCCCGGCACCATGACCCCGCACAACGCGATGGTCAACGGCTACGGCTTCGGTGAGACGATCCGCAGCATCAACGGCTCGCTGGAGTGCAACGGCGGCAACCCCGCCCAGGTGCAGAGCCGGATCAACGCGTACCAGAACTTCGTCCAGATCCTCGGCACGGTGGCCGGCTCGAACCTGAGCTGCTGACCCGGTGGGGCGGGTGCGCACCCCCGTCGGGCGCACCCGCCCCTGTCCTCGTCCTCAGCCGAGCTTCGCGCCCGGAGCGGCCGCTGCGGCCGGGGTGCCCGGACCGCAGGCCATCGTCGCGGTCAGCGCCTCGACCACCCGTCCGGTCTGCGCGTTGCCGTCCAGCGGGTTGACCGAGGAGCTGATCTGCCGGCGGCCGGTCGCATCACCCATCAGCAGGGTGGAGTACCCGGGGATGCCACCGTCGTGCCCCCAGAAGTCACCGCACGGCAGGGTGGTCCGGTAGAGCCCCAGACCGTACGCCAGCCCGGCCTCCAGTGCCTGCGGCGAAGGCGTCTTCATCTCCGTCAGCTCGGCCGGGCGGAGCAGCCGGCCACCGAGCAGCGCCGCGTTGAACCTGGCCAGGTCGGCGGTGGTGGAGATCCCCGCGCCCGCCGCACCCGCCATCGACGGGTTCAGCCGGGTCACGTCGGCCCGGGTGTCGCCGACCCTGAGGTAGCCCTTGGCGTGCGGCCCGGGGACCGCCGTCGAGGTCTCCGGCATCGTGGTGTCCCGCAGGCCCAGTGGCCGGATGACCCGCCGCTCCACCTCCTGCTGCCAGCTGCGGCCGGTGACCTTCTCGATCAGCAGCCCGACCACGATGTAGTTGGTGTTCGAGTAGGACCAGGCGGTGCCCGGCGGGAACTCCGGCGGATGCTCGTTGGCGATCGTCAGCAGGTCCTGCGGGCGGTAGCTGGTCCACCGCCCGGTGGCCACCCACTGCGGCAGCGCCTCCTCGCTCAGGCCGAGCCTCGGGTCGCCGGTGTAGTTGTACAGGCCGCTGGTGTGGTTGAGGAGCTGACGCACCGTGATGGTGCCGCCGTTCGGCACCGCACCCGGCAGGTAGCGCTCGATCGGCGCGTCCAGCTGCACCTTCCGCTCGGCGACCAGTTGCAGCGCCACCGTGGCGACGAAGGTCTTGGTGGTGCTGCCGATCCGGAACCGGCCGTCCGCCCGGGCCGGCGCGCCGCTGTCCAGGTCGGCCTTCCCGGCCCCGCCCTGCCAGACCGTCCGGCCGTCCTGCACCACCCGGCCGAGTGCGGCACTGGCCCCGCCGACGGCGACCACGTCGCCCAGCGCCCGGTCGAGCGCCGCGCGGTCGGTCCGGGCGGTAGCCGCCGCCGCGGCCGGCGCCTCCCCGCTTGCCGCGGCCGCCCCCGCGACCGGCGCCAGCACGCCCACCACCGTGGCGGCGGCCAGCGCCACCGCCGCCGCCCGAAGACCCGTCCGGGTCCGTCCGTTGAGCATCACTCAGTTCCCCTCGGTAGTACGCCCGGAGTCCCTTCCGGCTGCTCCACTCTCACAGCCGGGCCCCTGCGTCCGCGTCCGCCCCAGGTCCACCCGCTCTCCTCCCGGAGACCGAACCGCCTCTCCCCCTGCCGGGGGGCGGCACCCCTACCCCGTCTTGGGGTGGTGGCCGAAAACCGATCAGGGACGCCGACGGCCCGCACCCCGGGGAGGGAGTGCGGGCCGCGGCCGCTCATGGGTCAGTTCAGGCTGGTGGACATCGCGTTCAGCAGGCTGCCCGCGTTGTCGTCGTTCTCCAGGGCGAAGGCGAACATTCCGGCCAGCCCCTTGGACTTGGCGTACGCGCCACGGGCCTGGACGGCCTGCGGGGTGTCACCGGTCCAGAAGTTGGTGCCGTCGTAGATCCAGGAGCTCTCGGTCACCGGGTCCCAGTGCGTGGTGGCCGCGGTCGGCGTGAGCTCCCGCCAGGCGGCCAGACCGGCCTCCTGGCTGAGCGGCTTGGCCGGGGTCGGGCCGGTCGCGGTCTGGTAGAGACCGAAGTCGGCACCGGCCGGCACACCGGTCCAGCCCCGCCAGTAGAACGGGATGCCGAGCACCAGCTTGCCGGCCGGGAAGCCGCCCGGGATGCCGTACTCCGGCAGGCCGGTGGTGTACGCGGTGAGCGCGGTGTCCACGTTGTACTTGCGGCTGCCCGGGGTGATCGGCGTGGCCGGGTCGGCCGGGCTGTCGTGCAGCGGGTCCTGGTGGTTGGTCGGGCCCTTGGCGTCCCAGGCGCCGTGCATGTCGTAGGTCATCACGTCGGCGTAGTCCAGGTAGGCGCCGATCTTGTCGGTCTCCAGGTACTGGATCTTGTCCTGCCCGGCCGGCAGTGCGGCGGTGAGCAGGAAGCGCTTGCCGAGCGGGGCGCCGTAGGCGTCCAGCTGCTCGCGGAACTCCTTGAGCAGCAGGGTGAAGTTCTGCTTGTCGGCGGGCGAGGTGTGGTTGCCCGTGTGACCGCCGGCCGAGGCCGGGTACTCCCAGTCCAGGTCGACCCCGTCGAACAGACCGGCCACCGCCGCCACGCCGCCGGACGGGTCGCCCGCGACGTTCTTCGGCAGGTCGCCCTTGAGGAACATGGTCAGGCAGGAGGAGACGAACGCCTTCCGCTTGGCGTCCGTGGAGGCCGCGTCGGAGAAGTACTTCGAGTAGGTCCAGCCGCCGATCGAGATGGTCAGCCGCAGGTTCGGGTACTTGGCCTTGAGCTGGCGGAGCTGGTTGAAGTTGCCCTTGATCGGCTGCTCGTAGACGTCGGTGGTGCCGTCCACGCTGGTCGCCGAGGTGTAGTCCATCTGGTAGTCGGCGTACGCGTCGCCCGCGCCGTCACCCGCGTTGGGGTTGTCCTCGTGACCCGCGTCGGACGCCTTCACGGCCTCGAAGCAGGTGTGCGAGGTGGGGTGGATGTTGGCGAACGCGTAGGTGATCACGTCCAGCTTGGCGGCCGAGCCGCTGGTGTCGACGTTCTTCGCGAAGTAGGTGTTCTCGTACACGCCCCACTGGTCGAAGTAGGCCGAGCGGTACGGGCTGGTGGCCGGGGCCGCCGCCGTGGTCGCGGTGACCGGCACGGACTGGCCGGAGGCGTGGCCCGCCGCGTCGTAGCCCTGCACGCTGAAGCTCGCGGTGGTGCCGGGCAGCAGCGAGCTGACGGTGACCCTGGTGCCCATCGAGGTGGCCACCAACTGCCCCTGGCGGTAGACCTTGTAGGCCGGGACGTTGTCGGTCTGGTCGGTGGACGGCTGCCAGGACAGCACCACCGCGTTGTGCGTGGTCCGCTCCACCTTGAGGCCGGTGGGCGTGCTCACCTTGCCGTCGCCGACCGGGCCGGTCGGGCTGCTCGACGGGCTGGGGCTGCCGCTCGGACTGGCACTGGGGCTGGCACTGCCGGACGGGCTGCCGCTCGGGCTCGAACTCGGGCTGGGGCTGGTGCTGTTGGACGGCGAGACGCTCACGCTGGCGCTCGGCGACGGACTGGACCCACCCGGGCCGGTCAGCGTCAGGTCGTCGGCCCGGTAGGTGCCCTGGCCGTACCAACCGTGCGTGAAGACGGTCACCGAGGTGGTGCCCGCCCCGGTCTTGAAGCTGGTGGAGAGCTGGCTCCAGCCGGTGGCGGCGGGGGTCCAGGTCTGTGCGTTCACCCCGGTGCCGGTGGCGCCCAGGTAGACGTAGCTGCCCTGCACCCAACCCGCCAGCGTGTAGGTGGTGTTGGGCTGGACTGTGACGGTCTGCTGGCACTGCGCGGTGGCACCGGCGGTGGCCGCCGCGCTCAGCGCGTACGAGCCGCCGTGCACGGGGTTGCCGATCACCGACCCGCTGCCGCCCGCACAGCTCCAGCCGGTCAGCGCACCGGCCTCGAAGTCGGCGTTGGACAGCAGATTGACCGTGGCGGCGGAGGCCGAGTCGAGTGACGCGACCACTGCGACGCTGCCGGTGGAGAGCGCGGCGGCGAGCGCGAGCGCGCCCGCTCTGCGCCGTGAGGTGGCCCGGGGCGCGACGGGGCGCCCGGGCAGGGCTCGTTCGAGCATGGGTGACGTTCCTCCGGATGAGTGGGGTTTCCGGCGGTGCAGCGACCCGACTCGGGGAGACGGGCCACCCGGTGGGGGATGGGGAGCCCTCGGGGTCGTACCTGGGTACGACAGGTGACAGATTGGACTGGACCAATGAGGCCGTCAATAGCCCCTGCCGTCACTGATCGGCAGTCAGCAGCCGCTCTTTACCTGATCGATGGACCGTTCCACCTGGTCAGCCGGGTGGCCGCCGCGAAAGGTAAAGAAAGTTTCCATCCTTTCGCGGTGGCCCACCCCGGCAGGTCCGGCGTCAGCGACCGGACGCACCCCGGCGCCCGAACGGGCGTGGATCACCCGTCGGGCTCTCCAACCGACCCGCCGCGAAGCCCAGCCGGCCGACCTCGGCCAGCTCCCGCCGCGCCGCCGACGCCTCGCCCGGCCGCCCCAGGGCCTCCAGCAGACGGCCCTGCTCGCGCAACGCGTCGATGAGCAGCTGGTCCCGGTGCGGCTCCACCGCCGCCAGCCGCCTGGCCACGTCGGCCGCCTCCAGCGCGACGGCGAGCTGCTCCTCCGGCCGGCCGGCGAGCTGCTCCTGACCAAGCGTCAGCAGTGCCCGGGCCAGCCGGGCGAGGTAGGTCAGCGGACTGATCTCCGCAAGTGTCCGGTACGCCGCGATCTCCTGGTGGATTCCGATGCCGGACCCGAGCAGCAGCACCTGTGCTCGGAGAACCGCATCCCGGTCGACGTTCCCGTAGTGATTCATGACGGCGAGTCTGCGGGTCACCGGGCAGGCCGGACAAGATCGTTGAGCTGTGCCCTTGGTCCTACGAAAAGGCCGCCTGAGCTGTCATGATGGACATGTCGTCAACCCCGGCCGGGTGCGGAGCAACACCGCCGGCCCCGCGACCACCCCCTCCCGACCGACCGCCGGGGCCGAGCTCTGCCCGCGAGTAGACACTGTCTACGCGGCCTGGTAGACAGGGTCCATGACGACCGAGGACCTGCGCACCCGGCTGATCGCCGCCGGGGTCGAACTGCTGGACAACGAAGGGGTGCAGGCTCTCTCGCTGCGGGAGATCGCCCGCCGGGCCGGGGTCTCGCACGGCGCCCCGCGCCGGTACTTCCCGACCCACCTGGCGCTGCTCTCCGCGATCGCCCGCGAAGGCTTCGGGCAGCTCGGCGGCCGGGCGGCCCTGGTCACCGGCGGCGCGCCCCGGGCCCACCTGGCCGAACTGGCCCGGGTCTACCTCGACTTCGCCCGGAGCAACCCCGGCATGTACGAGCTGATGTTCCGCCACGACCTGCTGGAGAGCGGTGGGCTCGGCCTGCGCGACACCAGCCTGCCGCTGTTCGGGCTGCTGGTGGAGCTGGTCGCCGAGCTCCGGCCCGACCCGGCCGTGGTGGCGGGCGCGCTCTGGGCCAACCTGCACGGCCTGGCCCAGCTCGGCCGCTGGGGCAGCATCCAACTCGCCACCGGCACCGATGACTTCGAGCCCCTGCTGCGCTCGGTCCTGGATGCCCACCTCGGTCCGGAGTCCCGGTGAACCCGCGCCGCCGACAGCACCTGACCCTGGCCGGGAGCATCACCGGCGCCGTGGTGGTCGCCCTGGACGGCACCGTGCTGACCGTCGCCCAACCGTCCCTGCAGCGCGACCTGGGCGCCGGCTTCGCGCAGGTCCAGTGGACCAGCACCGGTTACCTGATCGCGGTCGCCTCGCTGCTGGTCTTCGCGGGCCGCCTCGGCGACCGGTACGGCCACCGGCGGGTGTTCGCGATCGGGGTGCTCGGCTTCGCCGCCGCCTCGGCGGCCATCGGCCTGGCCCCCGGCATCGGCTGGGTGATCGGCCTGCGGGTGGTCCAGGGCGTCTTCGGCGCCCTGCTGCAGCCCGCCACCCTCGGCATGCTCCGCGCCGCCTATCCGGCCGACCGGCTCGGCCCGCCGATCGCCCTGCGCACCGCCGCGATCGGCCTGGCGGCCGCCGCCGGACCGGTGGCCGGCGGCGCGCTCACCAGCCACCTCGGCTGGCGGGCGGTGGTCCTGCTCGGTGTCGCCCCCGCTCTGCTGGTCGGTCTGCTCGCCCTGGTCGTCCGGCTGCCCGAATCCACCCACCAGGTCCGGCTGGACCTCCCCGGCGCCGCCCTGCTCGCCCTCACCCTGGCCGCCCTGGTGCACACCCTCACCGCCCTGCCGACGGTCAGCCTGCCGGGCGCCGCCGGCTGCCTGGCCGCAGCCCTCCTGCTGGTCCGGCACGAACGCCGGACCGCCCACCCCCTGCTGCCCGCCGGCCTCCTCCGCCGGGCGGCCGCAGGCCCCGCGCTCGGCGTGCTGACCGGCGCCTCGGCCGCGATGTTCGGGACGCTCTTCCTGGCCACCTACTTCCTGCAGAACGTGCTCCTCCTCGACCCGCTGGCCGGTGGGCTGCGCGCGCTGCCTTTGGCCGTGCTGATGGTGCTGTCCGCAGTGGCGGCGCCCGTCCTGACCCGCCGTCACGGCGCCCGGGCGACCGCGGTCACCGGCCTGCTGCTGATCGGCCTGGGCATCCTGCTGCTGGCCCGGCTGGACCGGTCCTCCGGCTGGTACGACACCACCGCCGGCTTCCTGCTGCTGGGCGCCGGCTTCGGCACCGTGATGGTCACCGCGACCGCCGTCATCGTCCACCGGGCCGCCCTGGAGACCGCCGGGGTCGCCGGTGGTCTCCAGCAGACCGCGATGAACCTCGGCCCCACCCTGGGGATCGCCACGGCGGCCACCCTGACCACCCTCGGACTCACCACCGGCGCCGCCCTGCTGCCCCTCGCCGCGCTGGCCGCCGTGACCGCCGCCGTACTGGCCACCCGGCTCCCGGGGCCGACCCGGCACCGGGCCGCCCGACGGTCGGCCGGGGACGACCACGACGAGCCCGACCGTCCGTCGGAGGGCGCCCGCGAGCCCGACCGACCGTCAGACGGCGCCGGTGCGCTCCACCCGCCGGTGCGCGGCGAGCGGAACCGTCGACCGGCGTGAGCGGGGCCGCCGGTGGGCGCCCGGGGCCTTGCGGGGGACGATCCGCAGCAGGTGGTACGCGGCGAGCTGGGTGAGCGCCCCGACGGCCATCGCCAGCCACACGCCGTTCACGCCGATCTGCCGCGACAGCCCGTACCCGGTGGGGAGTTGGACCGCGAAGCCCAGCGCGGTGGCCAGCACCAGGGCCCGGCCCCGCCCGGCCGCCTGGAGGACCCCGCCGAGGCCGACCACCAGTGCGTACGGGAGCAGGTAACAGCACATCAGCCGGAGGAAGGCCCGGGCCTCCGCCGCCACCGCCGGGTCCCGGGTGAAGAGTTCGGTGAGCGGTCCGGCGGCGGTGGCACACAGGACGGTGGCCACCAGGCCGACCAGTGCGGCCAGCGCGGCCGTGTCCCGGGCCAGGACGGGCAGTCGGCCCGCCAGGCCGGCCCCGGCGCACCGCGCGGCCTCGATCCCGGCGACCTGCCGGATGGCGTAGAACGCCATGGTCGCGACCAGCAGCGTCCGGTAGCCGATGCCGTACCCCGCCACCGCCGCGACGCCGAACGAGGCCACCAGACCCAGCTGCACCATGCCGACCGCCATCCGCGCGGTGAAGTCGACGCCGAACGAGAGACCGGCGGACAGGATCTGACGCGCCGTCCGGACCGACGCCCGCCCGGGCACCCGGACCCGGCGGTGCAGCACCAGGGCGGCCGCGAGCGCCACGGCGCGCGAGCCGACCAGCGCCAGCGCGGCACCGGCCACCCCGAGCGTGGGCAGCGGTCCGACGCCGAAGACCAGCAGCGGGTCGAGCGCGAACAGCAGCAGGTTGCCGAGCAGCGCGGTCCGCATCGGCGTCCGGGTGTCCCCCGCCCCCTTGAACAGGTCGTCGGCCACCTTCTGGGCGAAGAACACCAGCAGGCCCGGGAACGCGACGGCCAGGTAGCCGGCGGCCAGGCGGGCGGCCGGCCCGTCGAGGAACAGCCCGGCCACGGACTCGCGGTACAGCGTCCCCGGGACGGCCAGGGCGGCCGAGCCCAGGCCGCACAGCCACCACGCGGTCGAACTCACCCGGCCCACCTCGGCGGTGTCCCCGGCACCGCGGGCCCGGGACAGCCGGAGGCTGGTGCCCGAGCTGACCACCAGGACCAGCCCGAGCAGCAGGTGCTCGATGCCGGTGGCCAGGGTGACCGCGGCCACCGCCGGACCGCCCAGCCGGGCCACCCAGAACGTGGTGATGATCGACGCGATCACGCCCGACAGCAGCTCGACGTAGACCGGCCAGGCCAGTCCGGCCAGCCGTGACACATGTACCCGCACGTCTTCTCTTCCCCCGAAACCTCGTCAATGCGCCTCTGACGAGGGCACATTCACTAGAGGTATCGGTGGCGGGCGAGAGCCGCCTAGGGACGAAAGTACAAGATCGAAAGTGCTGGTCAGGGCCGGGCTTGGCGATCCGTGGCAGACCCGGCCCGCCCCCGGCGGCCGGGCCGCCGTCCGGGCGGTCAGCGGGCCCGGCGGAACAGGCCCACCGGCAGGTACGGCGAGCTGACCGGCACCGGCCAGCCCATCCGGTGCACCAGGCAGGCCAGTGCCAGCACGTCCAGGTCGACCAGGGCGTCCGGTTCGGCGGGCAACTCGCCCACCGTGTAGTGCTCGCGGTGCGCCTCCAGCGCGTCGGCCAGCGCCAGCGCGAAGCCCGCCCGGTCACCCTCCACCAGCTGCGACAGCAGCTTGACCGGCGGGGCGAGGTAGAGCCCGCGCTCGTGCTCCGCGCAGACCGCGAACGCCTTGGTCACCGCGGGCACCGGATCCACCCCGCGCAGATAGTCGTGCAACGCCGCGCCGTACGCGTCGACCGGCCCGAAGTAGCAGCCCACGGTGAAGAATTCGGGGGTCACCAGCACACAGTCCGCCAACTGCCGCCGCTCCCCCGTGATCAGCGCCAGCGCCACCGCCTGCTTCCAGTGCCCGGCCCCCGGACCGTACGAGCCGGTGCAGGCCGGCAGCCGCCGGGTGGTGCCGGCCACCGTCACCTCGTACGCGCTGCCGGGCACCCCGCGCGCCAACCGGAACGCGGCCCCGCCCGCCTCGGCACCGATCCGCAGCATCTCCCACTGCCTGGGATCCCGCCCGTCCGGGTCCAGCACGGACCGCTCCAGGAAGCCCAGCACCTGCCCACGCATCAGCCCCGTCAGCGCCCGCATCACGTGCTGCGGCTTCTGCTCCGGGTCCCGGAACTTCGCCAACTCCCGCCGGGCACAGCCTTCCTGGATCAGCCGACCGGCCTCCTCGGCGTACGGGTGCCCGGGCCGGTGCACCACCAGCGGCCCGGCCGCCAGAGCCGCCAGCGCATCGGCCCGCTTCCGCCGCCCGAACCCGAGCACGCGCGGAGCGGGCTGCCGGAAACCCCCCACCAGCGCGGCCGGCAGGTAGTCCGACTCGACCTCGACCGGCCACCGGTTCCACCGTTCGGCCATCGCGGCCAGAGCGATCGCGTCGAACGGGAGCAGCGTGCGCGGCGCCGGATCGTCTCCCGCCGGACCCGCGTACCGCTGCCGGTGGCACTCCAACTGCCTTGCCAGCGCCTGCCGGAAGCCCGCCCGGTCACCGGCCGCGACCGCCCGCAGGGTGCACAGTGCGGCCCGGTGGCCCGGCCGGTCAGTGCCCTCGCCCAGCTCCTCGACCAGCCCGTCGATCACCGCCACCCGGTCGTCCGAGGACAGCTCGTCCGACGGCTCGCCCCCGCCGTAGACGTACGCCAGCAGCGCGTGTACCAGCACCACGTCGGCCCGCTGCTCCCGGCCGCGCAGCGGCGGGGCCGCCGCGACGAACAACTCGTCGTGCTCGTCCGACAGTCTGGCCACGAAGGCGAGGAAGAACGGCGCCAGCCAGGCGTGCGCGGTCACCTCGCCGGGCTCCTCGGCCTTCCGGTCCTCGCCGTAGGGGACCCCGGTCCCGGTGTACTCGATGAACACGTGCGGCTGTCCGGCCCGGCCGACGCCCAGCGCCAGCGCTCCCACCGCTGCGGCGGCCGCCGACTCACAGGCGATCCTGGCGTCCTTGCCGGCCAGCTCCGGGCTGTCGACCGACCGCGCACCGAGGTAGTCCAGGAACGAGTCCGCCACCAGTTCCCAGCCCCAGGCCGGGGATTCGTCGTGCTGCATCCGGTGCACCTCGCCCCCGACCCGCTCGGCGAAGTTCTCCACCGCGCTGCTCACCGCAGCCTCGCCCACCCGGTGACGCTCGATCCGCACCGTCCCACCCCCATGCCGCGCACCCCGCCCCGTTCGGGCAGCTCCAGGATAGGCAGACGAACTGACTGAGAGTCAGCCAGCCCCCGTCGCTCCCGATCGGAGGCGTTCCCGAGCTGACCAGGTGTCAACTCCTGGCCTGGCCAGGAGGGTTCGATCCGACGGAGGGCTCCGGAACGTCGCGCTCCGTAGTTACCGTCCCCCCATGATTTCTGTGCGGCTCCGACCTTCGTCGTGGGCCTGACCGTGGCCGTCTTCTCGCTCGGCATCATGGTCGGCCGGAGCTGGGGAGACGGCCCCACCGCGACCCTGACCGTCCCGTCGCACACGCCCTGACGGGACGGCGGCCGGCGGGCGGTGGCTCGCGGGGTTCAGGCGAGGGCGGCGGCCAGCAGGGTGAAGGCGGCGACCAGGACGGCGACGCGGGCGTAGTGGTAGCGGTCCCAGCGGTCGCTCTGCTCCCGCCAGTCCGCAGGCCGGTTCTCGGGGGTCCACGACTTGCTCCGGTTGTTGATCGGGACGAGCAGCAGGATCGACATGACCACACTCAGGACCAGCAGCCCGGCGCCGGTGACGACCAGTCCGGTACCGGACTGGTGCCACCGCCCGGCGGCCCAGACGACGGCGAGGACGAGGGAGCCGATGTACCAGAACGGCATCAGGGCGCCGAGCATCCGGCCGCCGTGGGCGCGACCGAGCTGGTAGCTGTCCTCGGGCAGTGCGCCGAGGATCCGGTTGATGATGAAGGCGACCGAGAGCTCGACCCCCACCAGCAGGCCGACGACCACGACGGTGAACACCTCGAGTGCGTTGAGCATGATGACCCCTCCTGGGATCTAGCGCCGCTAGATGACGTGCCTACGGTAGTACTACTGCCGCTCCCCTGTCTAGCAATGCTAGAATCGAGTCATGTCGGTACAGGAACGCAAGGAACGCGAACGGGCGGCCCGCGAACACCTCATCGTGGCGACGGCCCGCGAACTCGCCGAGCAGCAGGGCTGGGACGCGGTCACCACCCGCAGGCTCGCCGAGCGCATCGAGTACAGCCAGCCCGTCCTCTACAGCCACTTCCGCGGCAAACGCGAGATCATCGGCGCCGTCGCCCTCCAGGGCGCCACCGAGATGGCCGCCGCACTGCGAGCCGCGACCGCCGCCGCGGACAGTCCCCACACCAGGGTCACCACTCTCGCCCGCGCCTACCTCGACTACGCCGAACACCACCCGGCGGTCTACGACGCCATGTTCCAGCTCGACGGCGGCCTGGCCTTCGCGCACCAGGACACCCCCGAACCGCTCAAGGACGCCTTCGCCGCACTGCTGGAGACCCTCGCCGCAGTCGCCGGGGACGGCGTCCACCCGGGACTGTTCACCGAGACCTTCTGGGCCGCCCTGCACGGACTGGCCACCCTCACCCGGGCCGGACGGCTCCCCCCGGCCGAAGCCGGGCAGCGGGTGGAACTGCTGGTGAGCCGACTCGCCATCACCTGACACACCGTCCGAGACGACGTCAGCCGGCCCCGGGGCAACCGCCACTGCCGTGCGCGGCGCCCCGGGGTATCCGGGCCAGGGACGGCGCTACACCGTGGCAGGCACCGCTGCCGCCGCTGCCGCCGCCTGGCCACGGGCCCGGGCGCGCTTGGCGTACAGCAGGGTCCAGGCGATCAGCGCGCCCGTGACCGCGTACGAGAGAACGGAGTTGAGCGTCACCATGGCGCCGGTGCTGAGCTCGTACGACAGCGCGACCCGGACCGCCGCCTCGGCGACGTAGACGACACCCCACCCGATGGTCAGATTGCGCTGGACCTTGCGGAAGCCGGGCAGCGCCCAGAGCCCGTTCCAGCGCTCGATCCCCTCCGCCGTCCCGTCCGTGCCGAACTTCCGGCCGAAGTAGAACATCAGCGGCCGGGGCGCGGCGAGTGTCGCCAGGCAGACCACCCCGAACAGCCCGGTGACCAACGACTCCTTCACCAGCAGCAGTTGCGCCGACTGCGGCCCGGCCACGGCCACCAGCGCGGTCAGCCCGAGGAAGATCAGCGACAGCGCGGCGAACTCGTCGATCCGACGGTGCCAGGCCAGATAAATCGCCATGTCGACAACCGGCCACAGCGCCGACACCAGCACGGCGGACACCTCGCTGTGGCCGTGCTCGACCAGCTGGTTGTACGTGATGATCGGCGCGACGATGTTGCACCCGATCGTCAGCGCCCAACCGGCCGCCGCCGACCCGCCCTTCCGAACCGGAACCTGCTCCGACATGGTCTCCCCCGAATGATCTTTCCGATGTGCCGGAGGGGACCCTAGTTGACCGGCTGCCGACCACGCCAGCCTCTTGCGCCCCACCACTACCGCACGAGATCGTCCGGCCGCCCGCAGCCTGCTCCCCAGTCCCCAGGGCGCAGCTCGGTTCGCTACGTTCGAGCCGGGCAGCAGAAGGGCCCCTGACCTGTGACTACACAGGTCAGGGGCCCAACTTCAGCCAGGCGACGGACGAGTCAGCCTGTACGCCGGGTTCTGTCTCCCGGGGTGCTTGCGCGGCCCGGGGAGGCGGTCATCCATCTAGGGCTGCCGTTGCCGACAGCCTCGTGCGGTCTACCCGCGGACTCGGGCGAGCAGCCCTCGTGCATCCGCGCACGGCGCCCGAAGGCACCGATCTTGACCTTGCTCCGGGTGGGGTTTACCGAGCCGGCCGAGTCACCTCGGTCGCTGGTGGTCTCTTACACCACCGTTTCACCCTTACCTCCGGCCGAAGCCGAAGGCGGTCTGTTCTCTGTGGCACTGTCCCGCGGGTCACCCCGGGTGGGCGTTACCCACCACCCTGCTCTGTGGAGCCCGGACGTTCCTCGGCGAGCCCCCGAAGGGACCCGACGCGACCGCCCGGCCGGCTCGTCCGCCGTACTGGTCATCGTAGCCGGTCGGGGACCGCGCCCCGGACAGGCCGTGGCCAGGGACGCGGCCGGGAGGGCTCCCGCAGCTGCGACGGGTCGAGCCCGGCGGCGACCCGGTGTGCGGTGCCGACCGCCCACGGGGTGGTGGTGACCCAGCCGAGCAGCAGGACGGTCAGGCCCAGACCGGTGATGATCCACCAGCCTGCGTGGCTGGCGGCCGGGAGCCCGACCGTGGCGGTGACGGCGCTGGTCACCACGGTGCCGATCACCGCGACGCCGAGCGACTGCCCGATCTGACGGCTCGTCGAGGCGACCGCGGCGGCCACCCCCGCCTGCGCCAGCGGCATGCCGGAGACCGCGGCGTTGGTGATCGGGGCGTTCACCAGCCCGAAGCCCAGCCCGAACAGGGCGTACGCGACCAGGAGCAGCGAAGCGGACGAGTCGGCCGCCAGCCGGGTGAGCAGCAGCCCGCTGGCGGCCAGCGCCGCGCCGGCGCCGAGCAGCGGGTACCGGGGCCCGTACCGGCCGACGATCCGGCCGGAGAACGGGGCGGCGACCAGCGTCAGCCCGGCCATCGGGAGGGTCCAGAGCCCGGCCTCGACCGGGCCGTAGCCCCGGACCTCCTGCAGGTAGAGGGTGTTGACGAAGAGGAAGCCGCCGAGCGCGGCGAACGCGCAGACCGCCGTGACGGTGGCGCCGGTGAACGGGGCGCTGCGGAAGAACCGCAGGTCGATCAGCGGCTCGGGCACCCGCCGCTCCCACCAGGGCAGCACCAGCAGCGAGGCGAGCGCGACCGCCGCCAGGGTGAGGATCAGCGGCGAGGTCCAGCCCTGCCCCGGGCCCTCGATGATCACGGCGGTGCCGGCGCCGAGCAGCAGCACCATCAGCAGCTGCCCGACCGGGTCGAGCCGCCGGGGCCGGGGCGCCCGGGACTCGGGGACGTGACGGAAGGTCAGCAGGCAGGCGGCCAGCCCGATCGGGACGTTGATCAGGAAGATCGACGGCCAGCCCGCGCTGTCCACCAGGAAGCCGCCGATCAGCGGCCCGAGCGCCATGCTGATGCCGACCACGCCGCCCCAGACCCCGATTGCCCTGGCCCGCTCGCCCGGGTCGGTGAAGGTGTTGGTGATGATCGACATGGCCACCGGGTTGAGCATCGAGCCGCCCACCGCCTGGACCGCGCGGAACGCCACCAGCCACTCCAGCGAGGGCGCCAGGCTGCACAGCAGCGAGCCGAGCACGAAGAGCAGCAGCCCGGCCCGGAACACCCGGCGGCGGCCGATCCGGTCGGCGACCGAGCCGGCGAGCATCAGCAGCGAGGCGAGCACCAGGGTGTACGCGTCGATGATCCACTGGAGGCCGGAGGCGGGCGCGTCGAACTCGCGCCGGATGGCGGGCAGCGCGATGTTCACCACCGTGTTGTCCAGCCCGACGATGAACAGGCTCAGGCAGCAGATGCCCAGCACCAGCAGCCGCCCACGGCGGTCCAGCTCCCCCGGGGAGTCCATCAGGCGGGCGCGAAGCGGACGGTCCGGGTGACCGGGTCGGCCAGCGTGAGCCGGACCTTGATCCGTTCGCCGAGCGGCAGCCGGGTGCCCTCGTCCGCCTCGCAGCGGGCCACCACGGCGGGCTCCCGGAGCTGGACGGTGCCGCTGGTGGGCCGCCGTTCGTCGATGTCGACCACCACCGCGTCGAACCGTTCGCCCTCCCGGCCGCGCAGCAGCTCGGCCTCGACCAGGTCGACGCAGGCCCGTTCCACCTCGCGGGCCCGGCGGTCGCCGGCCGCCATCAGGGCCGGTACGCCGAGCAGCTGCTCGCTCACCCAGTGCGGGATGTCGGTGCCCCCGGCCACCGCCGCGCAGATCTCCTGGGCGTAGCGGTCGGCCAGCCGCCGCAGCGGCGCGGTGCAGTGCGCGTACGGGGCGGCCAGCGCGGCGTGCCCCGGGTCGGACGGCGGCGCGACGCCCTGGGCGGCGTCGAAGGCCTGGTACCCGGCGCCGCGCAGCAGGCCGGCGCACTCCTTCAGGAACGCGGCGTGGTTCGACCGGCCCGGGTCCAGCGACCGGATCAGCACGGGGTACGGGGTGCCCTCCGGCCAGTCCACCTCCAGCGCCTTGGCGATCCGCCGGAGCCGGGCGTACGCGCTCTCCGGGGCGGCGGGCAGGGTGCGCAGCAGGCCGACCCCGGCGTCCAGCATCAGCTCGGCGGCGGCCATGCCGGTGAGCAGCGAGATCTGCGCGTTCCAGCCGTCGGCGGCGAGCGGGGCCCGGTACGCCAGCCGGTAGCCGCCGTCCGCCGGCTCCACCTCCTGCTCGGGGATCGGCAGGCTGACGCCGCCGCGGTCCGCCTCCCTGGCCTCCCGCAGCCGGCCGATCTCGGCCAGCAGCCGGAGCTGGTCGTCGGCCGCGCCGGAGTCGATCGCGCCCTGCACGCCCGCGTAGTCCAGCCGGCGGCGGGAGCGGACCAGTGCGCGGCGGACGTCGGCCAGCAGCACCACGCCGTCGGCGTCCAGGTCGAGCTGCCAGAGCAGCGCGGGCCGCAGCTCGCCGGGCAGCAGGCTGGCGGCGGCCTCGGAGAGCCGGGGCGGGTGCAGCGGGATCCGGGTGTCGGGGAAGTAGAGGGTCTGCACCCGGCGCCTGGCCTCGGTGTCGATCGCGCCCTCGGGCTGGACGAAAGCGGCCACGTCGGCGATCGCGTAGTGCACCCGGTAGCCGCTCCCCCGGCGGCTCAGGCCCATCGCCTGGTCCAGGTCCATCGAGCCGGGCGGGTCCAGGGTGAACAGGGCCAGGTCGGTGGCGTCGAACTCGGGCAGCCGAGGCACCCCGGCCACCCGGTCCGCCTCGGCCAGCACCTCGGCGGGCCATGCGGTCCGCAGCCCGAGCCCCTCCCGCAGCTCCGCCAGCTCGCGGTTGATCCGAGCGGTGTCGGCGGCCCTGATCCTCAGCTGTTGACGCGGCATGCTGGCAGCGTACGGCCGCCGGGAGCTGACGGCCTGTCGGACCGGGCGGCACGTACAGTGGGAGCGTTCGTTGCCACAGAGTGTTGAAGGGGTGTCGCCGTGCTGGTGCTGTTGCCGCCGTCGGAGGGGAAGGCTGCTGCGGAGGCCGGGGTGCCGTTGGCGCTGGCGGAGCTGTCGCTGCCCGGGCTGACGGCGGGGCGGCGGGCGGTGTTCGAGGCGCTGGTCGGGCTGTGCGAGGGCGATCCGGAGACGGCGCGCGGGGTGCTCGGGCTGAGCGAGGGGCTGCGCGGCGAGGTGGCGAAGAACGCCGGGCTGCGGACGGCCGGGGCGCTGCCCGCGGGTGAGGTGTACACCGGGGTGCTGTTCGACGCGCTCGGGCTGGCGAAGCTGGACGAGGCGGCGTACGCGCTGGCCGAGCGCACGCTGCTGGTGTTCTCCGGACTGTGGGGCGCGGTGCGGGTCGGCGACCGGATTCCGCCGTACCGGTGCTCGATGGGGGTGAAACTTCCTCCGCTGGGGGCGCTCGGAGCGTACTGGCGGCGTGAGATGGCCGAGGTGCTGCCCGAGGTGGCGGGCCGGGGCCTGGTGCTGGACCTGCGGAGCGCGGCGTACGCCGCCGCCTGGAAGCCGGCCGGGGAGACCGCGGCCCGGACGGCGACCGTGCGGGTGCTCCAGGAGCGTGAGGTGGACGGGGAGTTGAAGCGCTCGGTGGTGAGCCACTTCAACAAGGCCACCAAGGGCAGGCTGGTCCGCGACCTGCTGAACGCCGGCCTCGAACCGGCCTCGCCGGGCGAGCTGGTGGACGCGCTGACCGGGCTCGGCTACCGGGTCGAGGTCTCCGCCCAGGGGTCCGCGCGCAAGGCGTGGCAGCTGGACGTCGTGGTCACCGAGATCCACTGAGTCCCCCCTCGGGGGGCAGATCGCACCGGGTGGCCGACGAACGCACCCCGCTGACCGGGTTCCTGGACCACGAGCGGCAGACCCCGGCGATGAAGTGCGCGGGGCTGACGGCCGGTCAGCTGTGGACCACGGCCGTGCCGCCGTCGGCGATCTCGCTCCGGAGGGGCGGCGGACCGCCCCTCCGGCGGGTCAGCGCAGGTGCGAGGTGTCGTTCAGCAGGCGGACCGAGGCGTTGCCGTCGGCGTAGTACTGCACCGCGCAGAACGAGGCCGCCGAGAGCTCCATCCGGTACAGCGAGTCCGGCGGGGCGCCGAGGGCCAGCCGGACCAGCGTCTTGATCGGGCTGACGTGCGAGACCACCAGCACCGTCTTGCCCGCGTAGCGGGCCAGCACCTTGTCCCGGGCCACCCCGGCCCGGTGGGTCAGCGTGGTGAAGCTCTCGGTGCTGCCGGTCGGCTTCGCCTTGGCCGAGCCGAGCCAGGCGGCCAGGTCCTCGGGGTGGCGCTCCTGCACCTCGGCGAAGGTCAGCCCCTCCCAGTCCCCGAAGTCCAGCTCGCGCAGGCCGTCCTCGTACCGGACCTCCAGGCCCAGCCGGGTGGCCACCGCCTCGGCGGTCTGCCGGGTGCGCTGCATCGGCGAGCTGACGACGGCCTGGACGGTGCCCCGGGCGGCCAGCGACTCGGCGGCCCGGGCGGCCTGCCAGAGGCCCTTCTCGGAGAGCGCCGGGTCGGTGCCGCCACTGCCGGAGAACCGCTTCTCCGGGGTGAGGTGGGTCTCGCCGTGCCGGAGCAGCACGAAGGTGGTCGGCGTGCCGAGGTCGGCCGGGCCGGCCCAGCCCGCCTTCGGCGCGGCGGGCGCGGGCAGCGGCTCGTCCACCGGGGCGACCGGCGCGACCGGGCGGGCCTTGGGCTCCCACTGCCGGCCGGCCTTGCCCGCGTCCATCGCCTCGTTGGCCAGCCGGTCCGCGTCCTTGTTCTTCTCGCGCGGGATCCAGCTGTACTTCACCTGGGAGCGCGGCAGCACGGTGGCGGCCTCGGCGGCCAGCGGCTGCATGTCGGGGTGCTTGATCTTCCAGCGGCCCGACATCTGCTCGACCACCAGCTTGGAGTCCATCCGGACGTCCACCCTGGCCTCCGGGTCCAGCTCGTGCGCCGCCCGCAGGCCCGCGATCAGGCCCTTGTACTCGGCCACGTTGTTGGTCGCGCGCCCGATGTACTCGGCCACCTCGGCGATGATCTGGCCGGTGTCCCCGTCCCGGACCACCGCGCCGTAGCCGGCCGGGCCCGGGTTGCCCCGGGACCCGCCGTCCGCCTCGACGATGAACCTGCGCCCGGCCATCGGATCAGACGCCCGACTCGGCGGTGCGGACCAGGATCCGGCCGCAGTTGTCGCAGCGGACCACGGCGTCCTTGGCCTCGGCCTTGATGCTGTTCAGGTCGGCGGCGGCGAACTCGACCCGGCAGCCCTCGCAGCGGCGCTGGAACAGCCGGGCCGCACCGACGCCGCCCTGCTGCTCGCGCAGCCGGGTGTAGAGCTTGATCAGGTCGGCCGGCAGCACCACGGCCACCGCCTCGCGGTCCCGGGTGACCTTCTCGGCGTCGGCGTCGATCTCGGCGAAGGCGGCGTCCCGGCGCTCCTCGGCCTCCTTGAGCACCACGGTGGAGTGGTCCAGCCGGGCGGACAGCTCGGTCACCCGGGTCTGCGCGGACTCAAGCCGCTCCATGACCTCCAGGACGACGTCCTCCAGGTCGGACTGACGCTTCGCCAGCGAGCCGACCTCGTGCTGGAGGTTCTCCAGGTCACGCGGGGAGCCGACCGCGCCGGAGTCCAGCCGCTGCTGGTTGCGGGCGGTCCTGGCCCGGACCTGCTCCACGTCGCCCTCGGCCTTGGTCAGCTCGCGCTCGGTGTCGCCGAGCTGGGCCTGGGCGGCGATCACCAGGTCCTTGAGGGCGGTGTGGTCGGCGGTGGCCTTGTCGATCTCGGCGTGCTCGGGCAGGCTGCGGCGCCGGTGGGCCAGCTGGTCGAGCCGGGAGTCGAGGGCCTGGAGGTCGAGCAGGCGGATCTGGTCGGCGGGCGCGGCGTTCAAGGCTGGGGGCTCCTGTTTTTTTGTCTGTCAGCAAGTCGGTCGGCGGGTAGCGCCAGGGGCGCGGCAGGCTTCGGGCGACGAAGCCGGACGCTAGGGGTTCATCGGGGCGTGCGCGGTCCACGGGTCGGTGACCCGGTGCGAGACCTTGGTCTCCAGCTGCCAGCCGTGTGCGGCGGCCGCCTCGGTCAGGCCGCGCTCGGCCAGCCGCAGCCAGGGCCACTCGGTGGCCCAGTGCGCGGCGTCCACCAGGGCGACCGGGGAGGCCTCGGTGGCCTCCGAGACCGGGTGGTGCCGCAGGTCGGCGGTGACGTAGGCGTCCACCCCGGCGGCCCGGACCTCGGCGAGGAAGCCGTCGCCCGAGCCACCGCAGACCGCGACCCGGGTGATCACCCGGTCGCCGTCCCCGGCGACCCGGACCCCGGTGGCCGTGGCGGGCAGCCCGGCGGCCACCCGGGCGGCGAAGGCGGTGAGGGTGAGCGGCGGTTCGAGCAGGCCGATCCGGCCGGAACCCCGGCGGCCCGCCGGGTCGGTCGGGTCGGCGACCAGCGGCCCGAGCACCCGCAGGCCGACGGCCTCGGCCAGCGCGTCGGAGACGCCCGGGTCGGCGTGGTCGGCGTTGGTGTGCGCGACGTGCAGCCCGATCCCGGCCCGGATCAGCTCGTGCACCACCCGGCCCTTGAAGCCGGTGGCGGCGACGCTGGTGACCCCGCGCAGATAGAGGGGGTGGTGGGTGACCACCAGGTCCGCACCCCACTCGACGGCCTCGTCCACCACGGTCTGCACCGGGTCGACGGCGAACAGCACCCGGGTGACCTCGGCCTCGGGATCGCCGCACACCAGGCCCACGGCGTCCCAGGACTCGGCCCACCTCGGCGGGTACAGCTCTTCGAGCGCGTTGATGACGTCGGACAGTTTCGGCACCTGTCGAGACTACCGCGCGCGGGCGGCTCCCCCGGCCCCGGGCGCTGCCGGGGGAGCCGCCCGCCGCCCGCCGGGCACCGCCGTCCGGACCGCACCGCCGTCCGTCAACCGGCGCGCGGCGGCAGTTCGGGGTGAACGGGAGGGGAACGGACCGCCTTCACCGGGCGGGTACTGGTCACACCGCCCCGGTCGCACGCATTCGAAAACGATTCGAGATCACCCTTACGAGTGAAGTGACCCGATCCACGTTGAGTCGGTCGGCCACCGAAAGTAACTTCGGTGTTGCGAACGGGAGTTACCCCGACCGGGGGGTCTTGTGGGCGCACTGCCGAAATTGTCCGGCGGTGCGGCCGGGGTGAATTTCCGGACGTCCGTGAAAACCGATGCAGCGACAGAGAAGTGGGGTGCGGAGCAGATGGGGGCGGCCACACCACTGCGCACGGCCGGGGGGACGACGTCGGTCGACGTCGGGCCGGCCGTCGACGGCTCGCTGACGGAGGCGGCCCGGGCCGCCGTGGTCGGCACCGGGCGCCGGGGAGGCGGCGGTGACTGGGAGTTCACCGCCGAGGCGCTCTGGTGCACGGCCCGGCCGGCCGGGGTCGACACGCCCGGGCAGGGCTGGAAGCTGCACGTCAGTGCCGCGTCCGAGGCCGCGGTGGCCGTACTCGCCGCCGTGGCCGGGGTGATCGCCGCGGATCCCTGCGTGTTCAAGTTCGCCGCCGATCAGGAAAAACTCCACCAGGTCAATTCGCGGAACAGCGAGCGCGGCTCGGCCGGGAAATTCGTCACGGTCTATCCGGTGGACGAGGAGCAGTTCCGACGGTTGGCCGCCGAATTACACCTGGCCACCGCGGAATTCCCCGGCCCCTCGGTGCTCTCCGACCGTCCGTACGCCCCCGGCAGCCGGGTGCACTACCGGTACGGGGTCTTCACCCGCCGCGCCGAGCTGGGCAACGACGGTGCGTACCGCTCGATGCTGCACGCACCGGACGGCACCCGGGTCGAGGACGTCCGGGCCGCGAGCTACCGATGTCCGTCCTGGCTGGTCGACCCCTTCGAGGGGAGGGGGTCGACGGCCGCACCCGCCGCCACACGGAAGGCCGGGGGCGTCCTGCTGAGGGGCAGGTACGCGCTGACGGCGGCCGTCCGGCACGGCACCAAGGGCGGCGTCTTCCTCGGGCGGGACACCGAGGCCGACCGCGAGGTGGTGGTGAAGCAGGCCCGGGCCCACATCGAGGTGGACCGGTCCGGTACGGACGCCCGGGCGGCGCTGCGGCACGAGGCCGAGCTGCTCGGCCTGCTGGCGGGAGCGGAGCTGGCGCCCGGGATGATCGACCTGATCGAGCAGGGGGACGCGGTCTACCTGGTGCAGGAGCGGGTGCCCGGGGTGGCGCTCGGGGCCTGGGTGGCGGGGCAGCTGCGGCGGGACGGCAGCCCGGACGTGCCGTGGGCCGAGGCGCGGGGGGTCGCGCTCGGGCTGGTCTCGCTGGTGGCACAGGTCCATGCCAGGGGGCTGGTGCTGCGGGACTTGTCGCCGGGGAACGTTATGGTGCGGCCGGACGGTTCGTTGCGGCTGGTCGACCTCGAGCTGGCGGCGGCGGTCGGGGCGACGGTGGGCACGGCGGGGACGCCGGGGTACCGGGCACCCGAGCAGGAGCCGGCGGTGTGCCGGGCCGGGTTCGCGGCGGATCTGTACGCACTCGGTGGGTTGCTGTTCCTGTTGGCGACGGGGCACGATCCGCTGCTGCCGCCGGGGGAAGGCTCGTTGGAGGCGTGGCTGGCGGCTGCGGGGCGGGCCGGGGAGGCGGCTCGGCGGCTGGGGGCGGTGATCCTCGGGCTTCGTTCACCGGATCCCGAGCTCAGGAAACTTCCGTCCACCGCACCGTTCCTGACCGACGCTGTCGGTGCGACGTACCCGGAGCCGGGGTCGCCTCGCGGCGGAGCCGCGGATCAGCAGGACCTCGAGCCCCTGATCGTGGACGGCGTGGCTCAGTTGATCGCCACCGCGACGCCCGAGCGGGCCGACCGGCTGTGGCCGACGGTGCCCGGGGGGCAGTTGACCGATCCCTGCAACGTGCAGCACGGGGCCGCCGGGGTGCTGGCGCTGCTGGCCCGGGCCACGGTGGCCGGGCTGCCTGCGGGCGGGGCGGCGGCGCTGGCGGCCGACTGGATCGAGCGACGGGTGGCGGCCGAGCCGACCGTGTTGCCCGGGTTGCACTTCGGGCGGTCCGGCACCGCCTGGGCGCTGCTGGACGCCGCCGAGGCGCTGGGCGACCAGGAGCGGGCCGGACGGGCCGTCAGGTCGGCCCGCGAGGTGCCGTTCCGCTGGCCCAACCCCGATGTCTGCCACGGTGCGGCCGGGGCCGGCCTCCTCCAGCTGCGGCTGTACCGGGCGACCGGCGACGACAGCTACCTGGACCGGGCGGCCGACTGCGCCACCACCCTGCTGGCCTCGGCCGAGCGGGAGCCGTACGGGCTCACCTGGCCGGTGCCGAAGGGCTTCGACTCGGTCTTCGCCGGGGCGGGCCAACTCGGCTACGCCCACGGCGTGGCCGGGGTGGGGGCCTTCCTGCTGGCCGCCGGCCTGGCCGCCGAGGACCGGCGGGCGCTGGACGGAGCGGCCGAGGCGGTCCGGACGCTGGCCGCGACGGTCCGTCAGGACGGCGCCGCCGCCTGGTGGCCGCAGGGCGCGGGCGATCCGCCGCACGTCCGGCTGGCGCACTGGTGCAGCGGGTCCTCCGGGGTCGGCAGCTTCCTGGTCCGGTACTGGCGGGCCACCGGCGACGAGACCGCCCACCGGCTGGCGCTGGCCGCCGGGCAGGCGGTGCTGGACGCCCGCTGGCACAGCGGGGTGAGCGCCTGTCACGGCCTGGCGGGGAACGGCGAGTACCTGCTCGATCTGGCCGAGGCCACCGGCGAGCGGCGGTTCCGCACCGGCGCCGAGGAGTTGGCCGGGCTGATCGCGGCCCGCGCGGTGCACCGGGACGGGCGGCTGGTGCTGCCCGACGAGACCGGGCTGAGCTCCACCCCCGCGTACGGGACGGGCACTTCGGGCCCGCTCGCCTTCCTGCTCCGGCTCCGGTACGGCGGCCCCCGACTCTGGCTCGACCCGCTGCCGCTCGCCGACCGGCCCTGAGCCGACCCCGACCGACCGACGACCACCCGAGGAGGTGAGCCCGGATGAACACCGCCACCCGCACCACCGCCCAGGCGCTGCGCCGTCTGAGCTTCACCTTCGCCATCGACGGCTCGCACGCGGCCTGCCTGGCCGCCGGAGCGGACGGCGGCTGGTACGCCGAGAGCTGGCGGCTGCCCGCCGAGGGCCCGGCCGAGCCGACCGCCCTCCCGCTGCCGGGGAACCGCTCGGAGAGCCTGCACTCCCAGCTGGTCAGCCTGCCGAACGGCCAGGTGCTGGTCTGCCGGCACGACGGGGACCGCCACACGCTGCTGCTGCTCTCCGCACCCACTGCCGAACACCCCACCATCGAGCAGGAGTTGACCACCCTCCGGCGCCCCGGCCTGCGGCTGCTGGCGATGCCCGGCGGCCCCCGTCCGGCCGGCGCTCCGGTCGCGGTCGCCCTCGGCACCGACACCCGGCCGGTCACCACGGTCTGGCTGGTCCCGGCCGACGGCACCGCGCCGATGGAGGTGGCCGAGCTGCCCGGCCTGCACGGCGGCGGGGTCTGGCTGGACCACACCGGTCGGCTGCTGGCCCTGGACCGGGTGCACCGGGGGAAGGTCCGCACCGTGCTGCTGGATCTCGAACTCGGCCAGGTCACCCCGCTGTTGGAGATCAGCGAGCAGAGCAACGACCGGCTGGCGCTGTACGACCCGGACACCCGCTTCGCCATGGTGCGCAGTGACGCCACCGGCACCGACCGGCTCGGCTGGGGCCTGCTCGGCGGCCGGGAGCCGCTGCGGTTCCCCGAGACCCTGCACGTCCCCGGCGTCTTCCTGCGACCGATCGCGCTCGACCGGCAGTCCGCGCCGGACGGCCGGCGGGTGGTGCTGCAGGTCGACCACGGCGCCTCCTCCGCCCTCACCCTCTGGCAGCCGGAGCTGAACCGGCTCACCGCGCTGCCGGTACCGCCCGGGCGGCTCGGTGCGGTCGGTCACTGGTCGGCCGCCGGTCTGCGGATGCCGTACTCGGCCCCCGACCACCCCGCCGCGCTGGCCACCATGGACGTGGACGCCCTGGTCGAGCGCGGGCAGCCGGCCCAGGCCGCGGCCGTACCGCTGCCGCTCCAGCTGGCCCCGCTCGGCCGTGGCAGCGACCGTTCGGTGCAGCCGGGCCGGGGCACCGCCGGGCCGGTGGGCTGGCGGCTGGACGGCAGTGCGGGCCCCGGTGACGGCGGTCGCTGGCACCCGGCGCAGAGTCTCCAACTGGCCGGTCCGGCCGGGCCGATCGAGGCGGTGGTCTACGGCGGCGACGCCTGGCTCAGTTCGCCGCACCTGGTGCTGGCCCTGCACGGCGGCCCGGCCGACGCCTGGCGGCTGGAGTTCGACCCCGCGCTGCAGCGGATGGCAGCCGAGGGCCTGGCGGTGCTGGCACCCAATCAGCGCGGCTCCACCGGCTACGGGACGGAGCACGCGATGGCCATCCGGGGCGCCTGGGGCGGTCCCGACCTGGCCGACGTGCTGCACCTGCTGGAGGGCGTGGCGGGCCAGCGGGCGGCGCTCGGGCTGGAACCACCCGCGCTGTTCGGGGTCAGCTACGGGGCCTTCCTGGCCCTGCTGGCCACCGCCCACGCGCCGCCCGGGCAGGTCGCCCGGTGCGCGGTGGTGGCCCCGTTCCTGTCCGGCGCCCGGCTGCTGGCCGAGGCGGCCGCCCCGGTCCGGGCGCTCACCACCCGGCTGGGCGGCGGCGATCCGATCGACGACCGGCGCGGCCCCCGGGACGTGCTCCAGCTGGCGCACCGGATCGGCACTCCGCTGCTGATCCTGCACGGGGACCGGGACGAAGTGGTGCCGGTCAGTCAGTCCCGGGCGCTCCGGCACGAGTTGCTGCGACTGGGCCGGGCCGAGGGATCGGACTTCCGCTACGTCGAGGCCGCCGGGGCCGGGCACGAGGTGCTCGCCGAGGAGGGCGCGGCCGTGCTGCACGAGCTGCTGGCCGCCTTCCTGCGCACCGGCCGGCCCACCTAGTGCCTTCGCGGCACCCACAGACTTCCCCGGCCGGACCGGCCGGGGACGACGTCACCCGCACCTGCGGATGACGGACCATCAAGGGGAGGACCCATCATGGAGAACTTCGAGACCGACCTGGCCGCTCTGCAGGACCTGCCGGAGACCGAGGCCGTGGAGCTGGGCGGCCACGGTGGCGGCTGTCAGTTCACCTGTCTCATCCTGACCTGCCTGATCTTCACCGTCAGCTAGTAGGTCGGCAGTTCGCACCGGGCCGTGCCCGCTCCCTCCCGGGGGGAGCGGGCACGGCTCCCGCCGTGGGGCGGGCCCTGCGGGTCGGCCGGTGACCCCGGGTGGTCACCGGCCGACCCGCAGGACCCGCCCCGGCGCACTCCGCACACGTCTCGGCAGACCCTTCAGGAGGTGGCAGCGCCATGCGCGGCTGGGTGATCGTGCTCTCGGCGGCCGTGCCGGTCGAGGCGGCCGCGACCCTCGCGCTGCCCGGCACGGTGGGCGGCGCGATCGACGGCGGGTCGGCGCTGCCGCTCGCCGGGGTCCTGCTGGTCGGCGCCCTGGCCGGGTCGGTCGCCACCCTGGCCGGACCGGCGGTGGCCGCCGACACCACGGTCGGCCTGCGGCAGCGCCTGCTCCGCCGGGTACTGGCCCGGGGCCCCGTCCCGGGCGGACCGGCCACCGGTGACCTGACCGCCCGGCTGGTCGGCTCGGCCGCCGACGCGGGAGGCGCGCTGCCCTCCCGGATCACCGCCGCCACCGCGCTGCTCACCTCACTCGGGGCCGTGCTCGGCCTGGCGCTGCTCTCGCCCTGGCTGGCCGCCGCGTTCTTCGCCGGGGTGCTGCCCGGTGTGCTGCTGATCCGGCTGTTCCTGCGCGACGTGGCCCAGGCGTTCACCCGCTACCAGCAGGTCCAGGCCGAGCTGGCGGCCCGGCTGACCGGCGCGCTGGCCGGGCTGCGCAGCATCCACGCCGCCGGGGCCCGGGAGGGCGAGACGGCCAGGGTGCTGGCGCCGCTCCCCCGGCTGGCCGAGGCCGGGCACGCGCTCTGGGGGACCCAGCGGCGGACGGTCTGGCAGGCCACCCTGCTGGTCGCGCTGGTCGAACTCAGCGTGCTGGGCACCGCCGGCCTGCAACTCTCGGACGGGACCCTGCGGCCCGGCGAGCTGGCCGCCGCGGCTGGCTGGGCCGCGCTCGGCCTGGGCTTCTTCGAACAGGTCGAGGCGCTGGCCGGGGTGGCCCACGCCCGGGCCGGGCGGGACCGGGTGGCCGAGCTGCTCGACGCCCCGCCACCACCCCCCGGCACCCGTGATCTCCCGGACGGGCCGGGAGAGTTGACCCTGATCGGGGTGAGCGTCGAGGGACTGCTCGGCCCGCTCGACCTCACCGTCCCGGGCGGCCGGACGGTCGCCTTGGTCGGCCGGTCGGGCTCCGGCAAGTCGCTGCTCGCCGCCGTGGCGGGCGGCCTGCGCGCCCCCGACACCGGTCTGGTGCTGATCGACGGCGTCCCACTCGCCGAGCTCACCCCCGGGCAGCGGCGCGCGGCCGTCGGGTACGCCTTCGAGCGCCCGGTGCTGGTCGGCGCCACCGTCGGCGAGGCCCTGGAGGGCGCGGGCGGTGCGGAGACCCGGGCCGCCCGGGCCGACGGCTTCCTGGCCAGGCTGCCGCTCGGCGATGCCACCCCGACCTCCGAACTACGGCTGTCCGGCGGCGAGTTGCAGCGGCTTGGGCTGGCCAGGCTGCTCGCCCAGCGACCCCGGGTGATGATCCTGGACGACGCCACCTCCAGCCTGGACCTGGCCACCGAGCACCAGGTGACCGAGGCGCTGACCCGGGCCACCTCGGGCCGGACCAGGCTGGTGGTGGCGCACCGCCCGGGCGCCGCCGCCCGCGCCGACCTGGTCGCCTGGCTGGACGGCGGCAGGCTGCGCGCGCTGGCTCCGCACAGCACCCTGATCAAGCAGCCGGACTACCGCGCCGCCCTGGCGGCCGTCCCCGCCCCGAGGAGCGCGCCGTGAACCGCTCACCCGGCTGGACCTTGCTGCGGGGCCAACTCGCCACCACCAGGCCGGCCTTGGTCCGGGTGCTGATCTGGTCGGCGGTGGAGGCGCTGCCCTCGCTGCTCTCCGGGCTGCTGATCGCGGCCGCCGCCGACCGGGGCTTCCTGGCCGGCCGCCCCGCCGTCGGCTTCGCCTGGCTGGCCGCCTTCGCGGCCGCGGTCGGGGTCCGCGCGTACGCGGCCCGGGCCGCCTTCCCGTACGTGGCGGCGGTGGTGGAACCGCTCCGGGACGCCCTGGTGCACCGGGTGGTACGGAGCGCCCTGGGCCGGGCCGAGCCGACCGGCGACGGTCCCGCCGAGGTGGCCCGGCTGACCGAACAGGTGGAGTCCGCCCGGCAGTTGACCGCCACCCTGCTGCGTACGCTGCGCAGCGTGGGCATCACCGTGCCGGCCGCCGTGCTCGGCCTGGCCGTGCTCGCCCCGGTGACCCTGCCGCTGGTGCTGCCGCCGCTGGTGATCGGCGGCCTGCTGTTCGCCCGGCTGCTCGGCTCGCTGGTGGCCCGTCAGCGGGCCGTGGTGCTGGCCGACGAACGGGTCGCCGCCGAGGCGGGGCTGGCCTTCGCCGGGGTGCGGGACATCACCGCCTGCGGCGCACAGGACCGGGTGGAGGCTTCGGTGGGTGCCGCCGTGCTGGCCCAGGGCGCGGCGGTCCGCGCGCTCGGCCGGGCCGCCGCACTCCGCACCCTCACGGTCGCGGTCGGCGGTCGGCTGCCGCTGCTGCTGGTGGTCGCGGCCGCACCCTGGCTGGTCGACCACCGGCAGCTGACCACCGGCGAACTCCTGGGCGTCTCCGCCTACTTGCTGCAGCAGCTCGAACCGGCCGTCCGCAGCCTGGCGGGCATGGTCGGCAGCTGGCTGCTGGAGCTGGCCGTGGTGCTCGACCGGCTGGCCACGCTGCCCGATCCGCCCGCCCGGCCGAGCGCGGAGCCGACACCGACACCGACACCGACACCGGGGTTGGAGCCGGCGCCGGCGCCCGCCGTCCTGGTGCGCGGTCTGCACCACACCCACGGGGCGGCCGCCGAGCCCGTGCTGAGCGGGCTCGACCTGACCCTGGCGCCCGGCGAGCACCTCGCGGTGGTCGGCCCGAGCGGCGCGGGCAAGTCCACCCTGGCCGCCCTGCTGGCCGGCCTGGTGCCGCCCCAGCAGGGCGCGGTGACCGTCGGCGGCGCCGCCCCGCACGCCCTGCCGGACCGGGCCAGGGCCGGCCTGGTCGCCCTGCTGCCGCAGGAGGCGTACCTGTTCACCGGCACCGTCGGGGAGAACCTGCGCTGGCTCCGGCCGAAGGCCACGGATCAGCAACTCGCCGAGACTGCGAGGCTGTTGGGTGCGGCGGAGCTGCTGGATCGGCTCGGCGGCCCGGCCGCCGAGCTGCCCGACCCGGCCGCCCTCTCGGCCGGGGAACGCCAGCTGCTCGCCCTGGTCAGGACCTACCTCTCGCCCGCGCCCGTGGTGGTCCTGGACGAGGCGACCTGCCATCTGGGCACCCCCGCCGAGGCGGTGGCCGAGGCCGCGTTCGCCGCCCGGCCCGGCACCCTGGTGGTGGTCGCACACCGGATCGGCTCCGCACTGCGCGCCGACCGGGTGCTCCTGCTCGACGGGGGCCGGGGGCTGATCGCCCGTCACGGCGACCTTCAGGTGCTCTCGCCGCTCTACCGCGAGCTGGTCGGCCACTGGCTCGGCTCGACGCTGCCGCAGCCGGACGGACTGGCAATCGTGCCCGGGCCGTGATCGTGTCAAGGGGTGGCCGACCGGATCACTGGATATGGTGACCCGGGTATCCCTTGCAACACAGAACCGCACCCTCGCACGGAGAAGTAACGACATGTCCGAGACCCGAAGCGACACCACCCGGCACGACGGCACCGGGCCCGGCTCCGACACGGACCGGTCCGAGGGAGCCGTGCACGGCCGCCACCGGGGCGACACCGCCCCGGACGACCGGCCCGACGCGGACCCGCACGGCCGTCACCGCCGCTGAACGGTTCGTCGGCTGACGGTCCGCCACCGCACGGGCAGTGCGGGTGGCGGACCGTCAGCCGTCAGCCCAGCGTGATCACGGTGCGCAGCGCCTCGCCGCTGCGCATCTGGGCGATCGCCTCGTTCACCCCGGCCAGCTCCACCCGGTGCGTGATCATGCCCGCCAGGTCGAGCCGCCCGGCCCGCCAGAGCTCGATCGCCCGCGCGGTGGTGCGCCGGATGTCGCCGCCGCCGTACATCGAGGGCAGCAGGCGCTTCTCGTTGAAGAACAGCTCCCCCATGCTGAACTGCACCAGGTCCTCCTGGGCCCCCGCGCCGATCACCACCACCGCACCGCCGCGCCGGGCCGCGTCGTACGCCGCCCGTACGGTGGCCGACCGGCCGACCGCCTCGAAGACGTAGTCGTAGCCGCCGCCCGAGACGCCCTTGGCGGTGGCCCTCAGCTCCTCCGGGCCGATCGCGTCGGTGGCGCCGAAGCCGAGCGCGCGCTTGCGCCGGGACTCCACCGGGTCGACCACGGTGATCCGGGCCGCGCCGCAGATCCTGGCCCCCTGGACGGCCGCGATGCCGACCCCGCCCGCGCCGATCACCGCGACCGAGCTGCCGGGCTCGACCCGCGCGGTGTTCACGGCGGCGCCGAGACCGGTGGTCACCCCGCAGCCGATCAGTGCGGCGAGCTCGTACGGCAGGTCGGCGGGCAGCACGATGACGCTGTCGGCGGGCACCACCAGCTCCTCGGCAAAGGTGCCGGTGCTGTAGAAGCCGAAGACCTCGGTGCCGCCCTGCCGGAAACCGGCCGAGCCGAGCCGGCGCAGGCTGGCCACGCAGAGCTGGGTCTGTCCCCGGAGGCAGTGCGGGCAGCTGCCGCAGGGCGGCATCCAGCAGAGCACCACCCGGTCGCCGACCGCGACCCCGGTGACGCCCTCACCGGTCTCGATCACGTCCCCGGCCCCCTCGTGGCCGGGCACGAACGGCGCGGGCTGCGGCAGCACGCCGCTCATCGCGGACAGGTCCGAGTGGCACAGGCCGGCGGCCCGGAGCCGGACCCGGACCTTCCCCGGGCCGAAGCCGACCGCCTCGACGTCGTCGCGGACCTCCAGTGTGTCCTGGCCGATCTCGTGCAGGATCGCTGCGCGCATGGGGCTTGCTCCCGGGTTCGCCGATGGGTCGGAGCAGCGTACTCAACGGCTCCGCGGGGCTTCCTGTAGAACGGGTTCCAGAAACGCGTCCAGATATACCCCATCCCCCGGCCTGCGGGAACCCCTCCTACCGTCCAGTAGGGTCCAGGCAGAGACCGGCCACCCCGCCCCCGGCCCCGCGAACAGGAGCAGCACGATGACGGACGCCCGCCCGGCCCCCGAGGTGCTCGCGGCCTTCGAGTCGGCGACCGGCTTCATGCCGGTGGACGAGGGTCTCGCCCTGTACGCCGCCGCGCGCCGGGCCGCCGGCGCGACCGGTCTGCCGCTGCTGGAGATCGGCAGCTACTGCGGGCGGTCGGCGATCCTGCTGGCCGACGCCGCCCGGGCCACCGGGACCGTCGCCCTGACGGTGGACCACCACCGCGGCTCCGAGGAGCAGCAGCCCGGCTGGGAGTACCACGACCCGGAGCTGGTCGACCCGGCGGTCGGGCTGATGGACACCCTGCCGACCTTCCGCCGCACCCTGTTCCGGGCCGGTCTGGAGGACCACGTGGTCGCCCTGGTCGGCCGTTCCCCGCAGATCGCCGCGGTCTGGGGCGGGAAGCTGGCGCTGGTCTTCATCGACGGCGGCCACACCGACGAGCACGCCACCGGCGACTACCTGGGCTGGGCCCCGCACCTGGCCGAACAGGGCCTGCTGGTGATCCACGACGTCTTCCCGGACCCCGCCGACGGCGGCCAGGCCCCCTACCGGGTCTACCTGCGCGCGCTGGCGGAGGGCTTCGAGGAGGTCTCGGTCACCGGCTCGCTCCGGGTGCTGCGCCGCCGCTGACCCGCGCACCGACCGGGCGACACCCGAAGATCGTCGTGGTCCTGCGGGCACCTTCCGCGATGCTCTAACGTCATCCCACATGCCGGGCCGACCGGGTGGCCGCCGTTGGTGCGCCCGGAAACTGCCGGTACGGTGTCGCCGGACGACCGGACGACGTGAATCCAGGACGCACCACAGCGGGGGCGAGGCCAGGCATGACCGAGCAGGAAAACACCGCACCCGCGGTGTGGGACCCGACCGCGCGCGGGGGCGCCGGTGGCTGGGTCCGCCCGGCGGCCACCCGGGCGGCCACACCCCCGCCGCAGCCGCCCGCCCCGCAGTCGGCCGACGACCACCAGCAGACCGAGACCTTCCCGCTCGCCCCGCCGCAACCGCCCCGGCAGGCGTACCAGGCACCGTCCGGGCCCGGCGCGGTCGGCGACCACGGCCCGCCGCTCGGCGCCCGCCCGTACCTGCCGCAGCCGGGCCCGGCCGCCCCGCCGCCGCCGCCGTTCGGCGGACCCGCGCCGCCCCCGGGCGGGTACGGTTTCCCGCCGCCCGCACCGACCGGCGGCTTCCCGGGGGCCCAGCCGCCCGGGGCGTTCCCCGGCCAGGCACCCGGCCACGCACCGGGTCACGCACCGCCGCCCGGCGCGTTCCCCGGCTACCAGCAGTCCGCCGCGCCGCGCCCCTCCTACCCCGAGTACGAGGAGCTGCCCGAGCACCGGCCGCGCCGCCGGGTCCCGCTGCTGGTCGCGATCGGCGTGGTGCTGCTCGTGGTGGTCGGCGTCGGGGTGGCCTGGGCGGTCCGCAACGGTGACGAACCGTCACACGGAGCGGCGCCCGCCGTCTCCTCCCCCGCCGCCCCGCAGCCCGCCCCGGCCCAGAGCACCCCGGCCGGCCAGCCCTCGGCCGACAACTCGGCCTCCCCCTCGGCCGGTTCGGCCAACGGACCGCAGGCGGCCGCCCAGGCCAAGGCGCTGGACGAACTGCTCACCCGGGGCGAGGGCGCCAAGGCGCCGATCGGCAACGCGGTGGCCAAGGTGAACAGCTGCCCGGGCAAGGCCGAGATCACCGGCGCCGTCGAGGTGTTCGAGACCGGGGCGACCCAGCGCGACCAGTTGGTGGCCGACCTGGCCAAGCTGGAGTTCGGCGACCTGCCCGCCGGGGTGGAGGCGGTCGCGCTGCTGAAGACCGCCTGGCAGACCTCCGGCGACATCGACCGGGCGTACGCGGCCTGGGCCCGTACCGTGGGCAGCCAGGGCTGCACCGGCGGCGCCGCTCCCGGCGGCGCCGACCTGAAGCGGGCCAACGAGCTCAACCCGCAGGCGACCCAGGCGAAGAAGGACTTCGTGGCGAAGTGGAACTCGCTGGCCAACACCTTCGGTCTGACGCCCCGTACCTGGGACAGGATCTGAACCACTCGTGACCGGCACCATCGGCGCCCCGCGTCGCTCCCCGCTGTTCCGGCTCTCCGCCCTGCTCTGCGCCGTCCTGCCGCTCTGCGCGGCGGGCTGCGCGGGGCCGTCCGGCCCCGCCTCCGACGCCGCGCGCCCGGCCACCGCCGCCCCGGCCGAGGAGCTGCCGGTGCTGCCGACCTTCTGGCCCACCGCCGGTGCCACGCCCGCCCCGGCCGCCACCCCGTCGGCCGGCCCCGGCAACGCGGCCGCCGCCGGGACCACCGCCGCCCGTCCGCTGACGGGTCGTACGGTGCTGCTGGACGCCGGCCACAACACCGGCAACGCCAAGTACACCCGCGAGATCAACCGGCAGGTGGACATCGGCAACAGCCGGAAGGAGTGCGACACCACCGGCACCTCGACCGACGCGGGCTACAGCGAGGCCGAGTACACGCTCGACGTCTCCCGCCGGGCCCGCACCCTGCTGGCGGAGCGCGGCGCCAAGGTGCTGTTCACCCAGGACGGGGACCGTCCGTGGGGGCCGTGCATCGACGAGCGGGCCAGGATCGGCAACGAGGGCAAGGTGGACGCCGCGGTCTCGGTGCACGGCGACGGGGCGCCGGCCGCCGCCCAGGGGTTCCACGTGATCATGCCTGCCAACGTGAAGGCCGGTAAGGCCGACACCGAGGCGATCGTGGCGTCCTCCCGCCGGCTCGGGCTGCTGCTGCGCGAGCAGTTCAAGGCGGCCACCGGCGAGCCGTACGCCGACTACATCGGCGATCAGGGCCTGGACACCCGCAGCGACCTCGGCGGGCTCAACCTCTCCAAGGTGCCGAAGGTGTTCATCGAGTGCGGCAACATGCGAAACTCGGGCGATGCCAAGCGGATGACGGACCCTCAGTGGCGCCAGCAGGCCGCCCAGGGCATCGCCGACGCGCTGACCGCCTACCTCACCACACCGGCGGGCTGACCGGGGGCCGATCGCGGGTGATTTGCCACGACACCCCCCGATTCGGCAGCCCGCCGTGCACTCCCGAACGGCTTGGCCCTAGGCTTTTGCCCCGTCCGAACCACACTGCCGTCCACGACATACACCGACGAGGGGAACGTTAGTGAATCTGCGCGCTCTCACCAGGGGAGACGCCGCCGTCGCAGGTGCGGCCGTCCTGCTGTTCATCTCTTCCTTCCTGCCGTACTTCAGCGTCGACAGCTGCGTGCTGAAGGTCTGCTCCTCCTACTCGCAGAACGCCTGGACCTCCGACCTCTTCCCGGTGCTGCCCTCGGTCTACCTGCTCGGCCTGATCGCCGCGGCCCTGATCCTGCTGCACCGCTTCCAGGGCGAGGCCGTCGCCGGCCGCCAGGTGCTCGGCCTGCGGCTCGACCAGTGGGGCGTCGCGCTGGCCGTGGCCGCCCTCTGGTCCGGCGTCTGGGCGCTGGCCGGTGGCGGCGGCATCAGCCACGGCTTCGGTGCCTGGCTCGGCGTGCTCGCGCTGCTGGTGCTCGCCGGAGCCGCGGCCGCCGGTCCGCTGGTGCCCGCGCTCCAGGGCCCGCTGCTGACCGACAAGCCCCCGGTCACCCAGGCCCCGTACTCCGGCGCCCCGGTCGGCGGCTTCCAGCCCGCTCCCGGCCAGCCCGGCCAGTACGGCTACCCGGCGCAGGACCAGGGCCTGGCGCAGGGCCAGCCCGGCCAGGGCGGTCTGCCCGGCTACACCGCCCAGCCGGAGCAGCAGCACGGCTACGGCTACCCGACGCCGGGGCAGGCCGCACCGCAGCCCGCCCCCGCGCACCAGGAGCCGACCCAGGTCCAGCCCGCCGTCCCGGTGCCCACCCCGGCCGCCCCGGCCGCGGACTTCGCACCGTTCTGGTTCGCCGTCCCGGCGCCGCGTCAGCTCGCGCCGAAGGACAACCCGGTCGGCCCGCCGGTCGGCGAGCTGGTGCCCGGCACCTGGTACCTGGCGATCGAGCAGCGCGGCAACTCGCTGGTCGCCCAGCTCCAGGACGGCTCGCACGGCCTGCTGAACGACGCCTCCGGCATCCAGCGCGGCTGATCCGGTCCGGTACGTGCGGAGGGGCCCGGGGACATCACGTCCCCGGGCCCCTCCGTCGTCGTGTCAGCAGCAGTCGCCGACGACCAGTCCGGCCGGCAGCTGGTCCCCGCCGAAGACCGCCACCGTCGCGTGGTCGCCGCCCAGCGCCGCCACCGCGAGCAGCAGCGCCCCGGCGGTCCAGGTGGTGCGCTCCTCCGGCCAGATCGCGTCGTCCTCGAAGACGTACCCGGTCCAGTAGGAGCCGTCCTGGTGCCGCAGGTGCTGGATCCAGCGCAGGATCTCCACCGCGCGGTCGGACTGGCCCACCGCCCAGAGCGCGAGCGCGAGTTCGGCGCTCTCCCCGCCGGTCACCCAGGGCCGGTCGCTGACGCAGCGGACCCCGAGGCCGGGCACCACGAAGCGCTCCCAGTCCCGTTCGATCCGGGCCACCGCTTCCGGGCCGCGCAGCGCGGTGCCGAGCACGGGGTAGTACCAGTCCATCGAGTAGCGGTCCTTGTCGAGGAACCGCTCCGGGTGGTGGGTGATCGCGTGCCGGAGTCGTCCGGCCGCCAACTCCCAGTCCGGCTGCGGCTCTTCGAGGTAGTCCGCGATGGCGAGGCCGCACCGCAGGGCGTGCAGGATGCTGGACGAGCCGGTCAGCAGCGCCTCCTGCGGCGCGCTGCCGTCCTCGTCCTGCCGCCAGGCGATCGGGCCGCCCGGCAGCCGCAGCCCGACCGTGAAGTCCAGTGCCCGGCGGACGGTCGGCCAGATCCAGTCCAGGAAGGCGTCGTCGCCCGAGGAGAGGTGGTGGTGCCAGATGCCGACTGCCAGGTAGGCGCAGAAGTTGGTCTCCTTGGCCCGGTTGGTCACCTCGCCGTCCACGTACGCCGCGTACCAGGAGCCGTCGGCGTTCTGCCGGGCCGCCAGCCAGCGGTACGCCGCCTCGGCGGCGGCGTGTTCGCCCGCCGTGTCCAGGGCCATCGCGGCCTCGGTGTGGTCCCACGGGTCCAGGTGGCCGCCGGCGAACCACGGGATGGCGCCGTCGGGCTGCTGGTCGGCCAGGATCGAGCGCACCGTGTCGGCGGCCTGACGGGCGTCCAGCACCCCGTCCAGCAGCAGCGCCTCCGGGATGGCGGCGGTCACGAGCCGGCCCGTCGCGGCTTGCCGGCGTACACCACGAAGCTCTTGCCGAGCACCGGGTTGAGCGCCTTCTCGGCGGCCTTGGTGATCTTCGAGATCACCGGGGTGCCGACGATGTCCCAGACCAGCAGCTGGTGGTAGGCCCGGACCGGCAGCGCCTTGTCGTTGTTGACGCCGACGGCGCACTTGATCCACCAGTACGGCGAGTGCAGCGCGTGCGCGTGGTGCTCGCCGTACGGCTCCAGGCCGGACTCCCGCACCTTCTCGACCAGCTCGTCGCCCTTGTAGATCCGGATGTGCCCGCCCTCGACCTCGTGGTACTCGTCGGAGAGCGCCCAGCAGATCTTCTCCGGCAGGTAGCGCGGCACGGTGACGGCCAGCAGGCCGCCCGGCTTGAGCACCCGGACCATCTCGGCCAGCACGCCCTTGTCGTCCGGGATGTGCTCCATCACCTCGGAGATGATGATCTTGTCGAAGGTGTCGTCGTCGAACGGCAGGTTGAGCGCGTCGCCCTCCATCGCCACCGCCGAGGCCCCGGCCGGCGCCTCCCCGGCCTGCTCCATCGCGGCGAACCACCTCTGCACCTCGGCGATCTCGTCGCCGTTCCGGTCCAGGGCCACCACGTTCGCGCCGCGCCGGTAGCACTCGAAGGCGTGCCGGCCCCCGCCACAGCCCAGGTCGAGCACCCGGTCGCCGGGGGCGAGCGGGAAGCGGGAGAAATCGACGGTCAGCACTGCGGGGCTCCCATTCGTTGGTACTCGGCAAAAAAGTGATCGGCCGTCAGGCGGGCCGGTCAGGCGACGTAGCGCCAGCCCGCGCCGGCCCTGGCGCGCTGCCCGGCCCCGGTGGCGATCGCCGCCCGGTAGCGGTCGACGGTCAGTTCGGCGGCCCGCTGCCAGGTGAACCCGGCCAGCACCCGCTCCCGCCCGGCCGCGCCGAGCTCGGACCGCAGCTCGGGGTCGTCCAGCAGCCGGCCGAGCGCGGCGGCCAGCGCACCCGCGTCGCCGGGCGGCACCGCCAGGCAGGTCTCGCCGTCCGGGCCGGCCACCTCGGGGATCGCGCCGCCGGTGGTGGCGACCAGCGGGGTGCCGGTGGCCATCGCCTCGGCGGCGGGCAGCGAGAAGCCCTCGTACAGCGAGGGCACGCAGGCCACCTCGGCGGAGCGGTACAGGTCGACCAGCTCCTGGTCGGTCAGCCCGGTGCGGAACTCGATCTGCCGCTCCAGGCCGAACCGGCGGACCGCCTCGGCCACCGGGCCCTCGCCGCGCTGCGGCTTGCCGACCACCACCAGGTGCGCGTCCCGCTCGGTACGCAGCTTGGCCAGCGCCTCGACCAGGTGCACCAGGCCCTTCAGCGGGACGTCCGCGCTGGAGGTGGTGACGATCCGTCCGGGCACCCGGGCGATCGCGTCCGAGGGCGACCAGAGCCGGGTGTCGGCGCCGATCGGGACCACCGCGATGTTGCCTGGCGGGGTGCCGAGCTGCTCGGCGATCTCGGCCTTCGAGCTGCCGGAGACGGTGATCACGTGCTCCAGCCGGGCGGCCACCCGGCGCTGCATCCGGGTGAAGGCGTACCAGCGGCGCAGCGACAGCCGCTTCAGCCGGGTCGGCGCGGCGGCCAGTTCCAGCCGGCGGTCCACGGTGATCGGGTGGTGCACGGTGGTGACCAGCGGGAAACCGTGCCTGGCCAGCCCGAGCAGGCCGTAGCCGAGGGTCTGGTTGTCGTGCACCACGTCGTAGCGGCCCTTGTGCGCGGCCAGGTACTGCCGGGCCCGGAGCGAGAAGGTGAGCGGCTCGGGGAAGCCGCCGGTCCGCATCCCGGCCACCTCCAGCAGGTCGACCAGGCCCCGGTACTCGGTCAGCGCGGGGGTGCGGAACGGGTCGTCGGCGCGGTACAGGTCCAGGCTGGGCAGCTCCACCAGCCGGACGCTGCCTGGCCCCTCGACCGGGTCGAGCACCGGGAAGGGCTGGGCCCCGACCACGTCCACGTGGTGCCCGAGCCTGGCCAGCTCGCGGGACAGGTGCCGGACGTAGACGCCCTGGCCGCCGCAGTACGGGTCGCCCCGGTAGGACAGCAGGGCGATCCGCAGCGGTCGCGGCGGCAGCGCGGTCATCCGGGGCTCCTGTCCCCTACTCCCCGGCCTGCGCGGCGGCGGGAAAGTAGATCACGTTTCATGATGGTGGAGCTCGTCATTGGGCTGATCGAACAATGAGAGACCCTGACGATACCGGCCCGCACCCGAGGGCGGCAGATCGCCCCCGCAGAGTGCTACTCACGAGTACGCCGGTACCGGAGGGCTCCATTCTGACCCGTCCGCAGAGCCCGCTCACCCGGCGTTCACTGTGACATAACTCTCGGAGCACCCCCTCACTGACGTGTCCTCATTTCCCACCCCGTGGTTGAATCGCCTCGATCCGGTCACCCACGCGCGCGCTCAGGGAGCCCCCTTGACCACCACCGCCGCCCTCGGAACCGGGCTCACCCCCCGGCAGGCCGAACGCCGCCGCCGGATCCTGCGGGCCGCCACCGCGCTGGCCGCCCGGGGCGGTTACGAGGCGGTCCAGATGCGCGAGGTGGCGGAGACCGCCGAGGTCGCGCTCGGCACCCTCTACCGCTACTTCCCGTCCAAGGTGCACCTGTTGGTGGCGGTGATGCAGGAGCAGCTCCAGCACCTGCACGAGCAGGTCCGCCGCCACCCGCCGACCGGCGAGGACCCGGCCGGCCGGGTGGCCGAGACGCTCACCCAGGCGTTCCACGCGCTCCAGCGCGAACCCCGCCTCGCCGAGGCGATGGTCCGCGCGCTCTCCTTCGCCGACCGCTCGGTCGGCGCCGAGGTGGACGCCGTCTCGGCCGTCACCTCGGCCATCGTGCTGGACGCCGCGCAGCTCGGCCCCACCCCGTCGCCGGCCCAGCAGGCCGCGCTGCGGGTGATCGCGCACACCTGGCACGCCACCCTGCTGGCCTGGCTCTCCGGCCGCGCCTCGCTCGCCGAGGTCCGCGGCGACCTGCACACCGCCGCCCGGCTGCTGGTGCTCTGACGCCCGGCCGGTACCGGAGCGCGTCCGTCCCGTCCCGGCCGGAAGAACTGGTACCGGTTCCGGTCACCGGAGACCCCGCACCGCCCGGACCGTGTCCGGCCGGGGGGAGTCCGGTCGGACGGTTAGAGTCTTGGACGCAGGATCAACAACTTCATCCGCTCCTCGTGCGGGGGAAGCCGGTGCGACTCCGGCGCTGACCACGCAACCGTCACAGTCGGGATGCCCGCCGGGGAGCGAGCGGCAGTGCCGGGCGCCCGGCTCCGTCGAGGTCTACGGGCGGCCCCGCCTCGGGCCGCTGCTCCGCTCACCGAAAGGCACGTCGACCCTCATGCTCACCACCGCCCGCATGGGCGCAGCCGCGCTGGCCGCCGCCCTGCTGACCGGCGCCGCCGCCGTCCCCGCCCTCGCGGACACCCCCACCCCCACCCCCACGCCCGCCGCCGCCCCGGCCGCGCTCTACGGCAAGGGTGACCCGACGTACGACGGCGTCTGGCGGCAGTCGCTGGCCCTCACCGCGCTCGGCTCGGTCAAGGTCGTCCCGTCCGACGCGGCCGTGGTCTGGCTGACGGGTCAGCAGTGCGCGGACGGCGGCTGGGCCCCGTTCCGGTCCGACCCCTCGGTGGCCTGCGACCCCAAGGCCGAGGACAGCAACGCCACCGCAATGGCGATCCAGGCGCTCCAGCAGCTCGGCGGGCACCGGGACGAGGTGACCCGAGGCTCCGACTGGCTGAAGGCCGTGCAGAACGCGGACGGCAGCTGGCCGCTCAACCCCGGCACCCCGGGCGACGCCAACTCCACCGGACTGGCCGTCAACGCGCTGCTGGCCGCCAACATCGACCCGGCCGCGGTGACCAAGAACGGCAAGAACGCCTACGACGGCCTGGCGCTGTTCCAGCTCGGCTGCGCCGCGCCGGTCGAGCAGCGCGGGGCGTTCGCCTACCAGCCGGCCCCGGACGGCACGCTCAAGGCCAACGACCTGGCCGGCTCGCAGGCGCTGCTGGCCGCGGCCGGCGGCAAGCTGCCGGTCACCAACACCAACCGGGTGGACAGCCCGCCCAAGCCGCTGGACTGCGCCACCGCCACGGCCACCGTGCCGCACGCGGACTCCGCCGAGGCGGCGGGCTCGTACCTGGCCGCCGAGCTGGACGCGAACGGGCAGCACCTGATGCAGACCATGCCCGGCGCCGCCGCGACCCCCGACTACACCGCGACCGCCTGGACCGTGCTCGGCCTGGTCCAGTCCGGGCGCCCGGCCACGGCCGCCCCCGCCGCCGAATGGCTGGCCGGCAACGGCCACGACTGGGCCGCCAAGGGCAAGTCCGGCACCGACGCCTCGGCCGCCGCGCTGATGCTGCTGACCGCCGAGGCCGTCCAGCTCGACCCGTACCACTTCGGCGGCACCAACACGGTCCAGCTGCTGATCGACGCGGGCCCGGCGCCGAAGTCCGTCCCGGCCGCCGCCTCCGCGGCCGCGACCGACGCGCAGAACGACAGCGGGGCCGCCCGGGCCGACGACGACAACGGCATCTCCCCGGTCTGGCTGGTCGGCATCGGCCTGCTGGTCGGCATCGGCGGCGGCCTGCTGCTCAGCCTCCAGCGCAAGCGGGCCGGCCGGCCCGCCGGTGGCCCGAACAAGACCGACGGCGGCAAGTCCGAGGGCGACGAGCAGAAGTGACCCTCCCGCTCCCCCGGGCGGCGGTGGCGGCCGCGGCCGTCGCCGCCGTGCTGGCCCTGCTGCTCCCGTTCCTGCTCGCCGCACCCGCGCAGGCCACCGGCTACCGCTACTGGTCGTTCTGGAAGTGGTCCGAGAGCGCCTGGGCCTACCAGCAGCAGGGCCCGGCGGTGTACGTGCCGCCGGACGGCGCGGTGGACGGCTGGCGGTTCGCGGTCAGCCCCGACGGTGGGCAGGGCGCCGCCCGGCCCACCGCGGCGGGCGACTTCGGCGCGGTCTGCGCCGACGTCCCGGCCCAGGCCGGGAAGAAGCGGATCGCCGTGGTGCTGGACTTCGGCACCGCCGCCGACGCACCGGCCGGTGAGGCCCCGCCGGCCGCCCGGACGATCTGCGCGGCGGTCCCCACCGCCGCCAGCTCGGCCGAGGTACTGGCCGCCGTCGCCCCGCCGCTGCGCTACGACTCCGGCGGCATCCTGTGCGCCATCGCCGGCTACCCGCGCACCGGCTGCGGCGACACCGTCGGGGCCGGGGCCGACTCCGGTGCCAAGGGCGGGAGTCCGGGCCCGTCGGTCGGCCTGCTGGCGGGCGGTGCGGTGATCGTGGTCCTCGCCGCCGGCGCGGTCTGGCAGGCCCGGCGCCGTCGCGACTCCTGAGGTGTCACCCGTGCCCACCACCGGCCGGCTGCGGCCCGCCCGCCCCGTCCGCTCGACCCGCTCCGCGATCGGTCCGCGCCACCTGCACCCCGGTGCCTGGTGGCTCTGGGCGATCGGGCTCGGCGCGGCGGCCTCCCGCACCACCAACCCGCTGCTGCTCCTGCTGATCGTGGCGGTCTCCGGCTACGTGGTCGCGGTCCGCCGCAGCACCGAGCCGTGGGCCCGCTCGTACGCCGCCTTCGTCAGGCTGGCGCTGGTGGTGCTCGGCGTCCGGCTGCTCTTCACGGTCTTCCTCGGCTCCGGGGTCGGCGGCACCCACGTGCTCTTCACGCTGCCCCAACTCCCGTTGCCGGACTGGGCGCAGGGGGTGCGGATCGGTGGCGCGGTCACCCTGGAGGGGCTGCTCTTCTCGCTCTACCAGAGCCTGCGGCTGGCCACCCTGCTGATCTGCGTCGGCGCCGCCAACGCGCTGGCCAACCCGGCCCGGCTGCTGCGCGCGCTGCCCGGCGCGCTGTACGAGGCCGGGGTGGCCGCCGTGGTGGCGCTCACCTTCACCCCCAACCTGGTCGCGGACGTCCAGCGGATCAGGTCGGCCCGCCGGCTGCGCGGCCGCTCCGACCGGGGCCTGCGCTCGCTGCTCAGCGTCGGGCTGCCGGTGCTGGAGTCCGCCCTCGAACGGTCCGTCAGCCTGGCCGCCACCATGGACAGCCGGGGCTTCGGCCGCACCGCCGACCTGCCGCGCCGGGTCACCCGCTCGATCGGCGCGCTCACCCTGGCCGGACTGCCGGCGGTCTGCGTGGCCTGCTACGGCCTGCTCACCGAGGGCACCGCGCGCTGGGCGCTGCCGGTCCTGCTCACCGGGCTGGCCGCGCTCGGCGGCGGACTGCTGCTCGGCGGCCGACGGTCGGTCAGGACCCGCTACCGGCCCGACCCGTGGGCCTGGCGGGAGTGGCTGGTGGCGGGCTCCGGCCTGGCCGTCGCGGCGCTGCTGATCTGGCTCTCCGGCCGCGACCCCGGCGCGTTCAACCCGCCGGCCGTACCGCCCACCGCGCCCGAACTCCCGCTGCTGCCCGCGTTCGCCGTGCTGATCGGCCTGCTGCCCGCCTTCGTCGCCCCCGCCCCGCCCCGTCCCGGAGAGCGCCCGTGATCGTCTTCGAACAGGTGTCGGTCCAGTACCACGACGCCGCCGCGCCGGTGCTCGGCGGTCTCGACCTGACCGTCCCCGAAGGGGAACTCTGCCTGGTGGTCGGCCCGTCCGGGGTCGGCAAGTCCACCCTGCTGGGCGCGGTCAACGGCCTGGTGCCGCACTTCACCGGCGGTGTGCTGCACGGCCGGGTCACCGTCGACGGCCGGGACACCCGCGCGCACCGCCCGCGCGAACTCGCCGACCTGGTCGGCATGGTGGGCCAGGACCCGGTGGCGCACTTCGTCACCGACAACGTCGAGGACGAACTCGCCTACGGCATGGAGTCGTTGGGCATCGCCCCGGAGGTGATGCGGCGCCGGGTGGAAGACACCCTGGACCTGCTCGGCCTGGCCGAGCTGCGCGACCGGGCACTCTCCACCCTCTCCGGCGGCCAGCAACAGCGGGTCGCCATCGGCTCGGTGCTCACCAGCCACCCCAAGGTGCTGGTGCTGGACGAACCCACCTCCGCGCTCGACCCCGGCGCGGCCGAGGAGGTGCTCGCGGTGCTGCAACGGCTGGTGCACGACCTCGGCACCACCGTGCTGATGACCGAGCACCGGCTGGAGCGGGTGGTCCAGTACGCCGACCAGGTGCTGCTGCTCACCCCGGACGGGCCGGCCCGGTTCGGCGACCCGGCCGAGCTGATGGCGGTCTCCCCGGTCTACCCGCCGGTGGTCGGGCTCGGCCGGGCGGCCGGCTGGTCCCCGCTCCCGCTGTCGGTCCGGGACGCCCGCCGCCGGGCCGCCCCGCTGCGGGCCGCGCTGGACGGCCGCACCCCGCCGGTGGTACCGCCGGTCACCACCGCGCCGATCGCCGTGGTCTCCCGGCTGACCCTGAGGCGCGGGCCGAACCCGGTGCTGCGCGGGGTCGAACTCGCCGTCCGCCCGGGCGAGATCACCGCCCTGATGGGCCGCAACGGTGCGGGCAAGTCCACCCTGCTCGGCGCCCTGGCCGGTCTGTACAAGCCGGACTCCGGCACCGTCGACGCGGCCGGGCTGACCCCGCACCGGTCCAGGCCGAAGGAGCTGATCCGCCGGGTCGGCCTGGTCCCGCAGGAGCCGCGCGACCTGCTGTACGCCGAGACGGTGACCGCCGAGTGCGCGGGCGCGGACCAGGACTCCGGTTCGGCGCCCGGCAGTTGCCGCGCCCTGGTGGCCCGGCTGCTGCCCGGCATCGACGACGCGCTGCACCCGCGCGACCTCTCCGAGGGCCAACGCCTCACCCTGGCGCTGGCCGTGGTGCTCACCGCCCGCCCCGACCTGATCCTGCTGGACGAGCCGACCCGGGGCCTGGACTACGCCGCCAAGGCCCGGCTGGTCACCGTGCTGCGCGAGCTGGCCGCCGAGGGCCACGCCGTCCTGCTGGCCACCCACGACGTCGAACTCGCCGCCGAACTCGCCCACCGCACCGTGATCCTGGCCGAGGGCGAGATCGTCGCGGACGGCCCGAGCGCCGACGTGGTGGTCTCCTCCCCGGTGTTCGCCCCGCAGGTGGCCAAGGTGCTCGCCCCGCTGCCCTGGCTGACCGTCAGCCAGGTCGCCACTGCCCTGCAGGACCCGGCGTGAAGGCGCTCACGCGGCCGGTGCCGCTCGGCCTGCGCTCGATCGTCCTGCTGCTGCTGATCACCGCGATCGGCGCGGTCGCCTTCGGCTGGCCGCTGCTCGCCGACCCCTCCTCGGCGCTGGCCGGGCACTCCACCGACGCACCGTGGCTGTTCGCCCTGCTGATGCCGCTGCTGCTGGGCGTGGTGATCGCCCAGATCTCCGAGGGCCGTTCGGACGGCGGCTCCGGGCTGGACGCCAAGTCGGTGGCCCTGCTCGGCGTGCTGGCCGCCGCCGGGGCGGCGCTGCGCCCGCTCGGCGCGGGGACGGCCGGTCTCGAGCCGATGTTCTTCCTGATGGTGCTCGCCGGGCGGGTGCTCGGCCCGGGCTTCGGCTTCGTGCTCGGCTCGGTCACCATGTTCGCCTCCGCCCTGCTGACCGGCGGGATCGGGCCCTGGCTGCCGTTCCAGATGCTCAGCATGGGCTGGGTCTGCCTCGGCGCCGGTCTGCTGCCCGGGCCCGCCCGGCTGCGCGGCCGGGCCGAACTCCTGCTGCTGGCGGGCTACGGCGCCGTCGCCGCGGTCGCCTACGGCACCGTGATGAACCTTCAGTTCTGGCCCTACCTCGGCGTCGGCCTGCCCCCGGCGCTGTCCTTCGACCCGGCCGCCGACCTCGGCACCAACCTGGGCCACTTCCTGGCCTACTGCCTGGCCACCTCGCTCGGCTGGGACCTCCCCCGGGCGGTGCTCACCGCCGTGCTCTGCCTCACCGTCGGCGGCCCGATCGTCCGCGCCCTGCGCCGCTCGGTCCGCCGCGCGGCCTTCGACGCCCCGGTCGGCTTCGAGGACGCCTGACCCCCGGTCGGGGGCCGGGCGTCCCCGACCGGGCTCAGCCCTGCTTCGGGCCGGTGGACTGCACCACCTCGAAGGACCACAGCGTCGAACCGGCGGCGGCCGGCTTCGGCTGCCCGCCCTCGGCGCTCGGCGGGCCCTGGCGGTGGGCCGCCTGCATCGGGCCCTCCATCCACGCCTTGAAGTGATCCTCGCTGGCCCAACGGGTGTACACCAGATACTGGTCGGTCCCCTCCACCGGGCGGAGCAGCTCGAACCACTCGAAGCCGTCCGAGCCCTCCACCGACCCGGCCCGGGAGGCGAACCGCTGCTCCAGGGTCTCCCGCATCTCGGTGGGCACCGTCAACACGTTGATCTTCACCACGCTGGCCATCTGACACCTCTTCATCAGGACACGCACGACACGGGGACGACTCCGAACCACCGCCCGGGGCCCAGCGTAAACGGCCTGTGCCCCGACGGTGACCCGGCCTATGGTGACCGGATGAACGCAATGGTCGTGGTGGAACAGAGCAGGTGGCGGGACGGCTTCGAGCAGCGGGCCCTCGCCCGGTACCGGGCGGCGGGGTGCTCCGAGCCGCTGGCCCTGGCGCTGCTGGAGCGGGCGCTGAAGGGGTCCGAGGACTGGACGGTGGCCACCGACGGCACCGGGTGGATCGCGGTCGGGATACGGGACGACGACGGCACACCCGTCGGCCGGATCCACGAGCTGACGGTGGAGCAGGGGCGGGCCTGGGCGGAGCGCTGGTGCGCCGAGCAGGGCGCCCGGCGGGTGGAGGTCCGGCTCACCGGCGGCCCCGGACAGTTCGCCGGCTACCCCGTCCGGGGCCAGACCCGGATGCGGGCCGCCGCCGAGCACCCCGGGCTCCCGCCCGGCCTGACGGTCCGCAGGCTCACCGAGCAGGAGTACCCGGCCTGGTACGCCGCCGAGACGGCCGCGTACGTCGCGGACATCGTCCGGGCCGGCGCCCTCACCCCGGAGCAGGCCCGGCAGAAGTCCGACCAGGACTTCGAGCGCTACCTCCCGCAGGGGTACCTGACCCCGGGTCACGCCATCTACGCCTTCGAGGCCGACGGCGAGGTGGTCGGCACCGGCTGGGTGAACCACGCCTTCCTGCCGGGCGTCACCTTCGGGTTCTCCCTGGAGGTGCACCCCGAGCACCGCGGCAAGGGCTACGGCCGGGCCGCGATGGCGGTCGGCGAGTGGGCCACCCGGCAGGGCGGGGACGACGTGATGATGTTCAACGTCTTCGGCGGCAACGAGGTGGCGATGAAGCTGTACGACGCCACCGGCTTCGCCGTGCTGGACGAGCTCCGCTCGGTCGACCTGCCCTGACCCGCTCTGGGGTCAGGCCCGGGAGCCGTACACGTGGTCGACCGTCATCGTCATCAGCACCCGCCGGTCGGCCACCATCGCGGCCCGGTACTCGTCCCAGTCCGGGTGCTCGCCGGCGGCCAGCCGGTAGTAGCGCACCAGCTCCTCGACCTCGGGACCGTACGGGTCCGTCCCCGGCCCGGTCAGGGTCGCGACGCCCTCGGCGGTGGCCCAGCTCCAGCCGTCCGGGGCGGTGACCTCCAGGGTGGCCCGCGGGTCCCGTCGGAGGTTCGCGGTCTTGGCGCGGCCCTCCGTCATCGACACGTACAGGACCTCGGCCTGCCGGTCGTAGAACGGCATGACGGGGGAGAGCTGCGGGCGGCCGTCCGCCTTGATGGTGGCGAGGACGGCGAGCCGGCTCTCCGCCAGCAGGGTGCGCGGGTCGAGCGGGGTGGTGGTCATGTCGGTTGCCAACTCTCCTCCGGCAGCGGATTGTTCCCGCCCCTGACGGCCGCTCAGTAGGTCCGGCCCTCCCCGGCCTGCCGGTGTTCGGGGCCGGCCCGGTCCGGGCGGTCGCCGCCCAGCTGGGAGCTGAGGCGGGTGAGCAGGTCGGCCAGTTCGCCGAACTGCTTCTCGTCGTAGTCGCCGAGCAGCCGGGCGAGCTGGGCCCGCCGGGCGGCGACCAGCCGGACGGCCACCTCGGCGCCCGGCTCGGTGAGCCGCAGCGGCAGCCCGTTGCGGACCGCCAGGCCCCGGCTCTCCACCTCCCGGACGGCCGCCTCGATCACCGCGATCGGCACGATCCTGTGCTCGGCCAGTTCGGCGGGCTCGACCGAGCCGTGCCGCTGCATCTGCAGGATCAGCCAGCTGGAGGCGGGCAGCAGGTCGAGCCCGGCCTCGACGGTGATCCGGCGGAACAGGTCGCGGCGGGCGTCCCGGGTGCCGAGCACCGCGAGCGCCCGGGCGATCTCGTCCAGCGAGGAGCGCTCCACCGGGTTGAGGCCGATCGACTCGCTGAGGTCCGGGGCGGTGACGGTGGAGCGGAGCTGCTGTTCGCGCAGGAAGAGCGAGAGCACGAAGGCGACCACCACGATCGGCACCGCGTACAGGAACACCTGGGTGATCGACTCCGCGTACGCGTGGTGGATCCCGGCCTGGGCGGAGTCCGGCAGGGCGCCGATCGCCCGGGGGTCCTGGGCGATGCTGTCCGCCCGGAAGCCGGGCGGCAGGTCGGCACCCACCAGGTCCTCGGCGAGCCGACGGTTGAGCCCGCTCGCGAAGACGGTGCCGAAGATCGAGACGCCGAAGGAGGCGCCGATCGAGCGGAAGAAGGTGGCGCCGGCGGTGGCCACACCGAGGTCCTGGTAGCCGACCGAGTTCTGCACGATCAGCACCAGCACCTGCATCACCAGCCCGAGCCCGAGCCCGAAGACCAGGAAGTAGACGCTCATCTCGGTGGTGGAGCTGTGCTCGGTGAGCCGGGACAGCAGCAGCAGACCGACGGCGGTCACGGCGGTGCCCGCGATCGGGAAGACCCGGTAGTGGCCGGTCCGGGCGACGATCTGGCCGGAGCCGATCGAGGTGAACAGCATGCCGAGCACCATCGGCAGCATGTGGATGCCGGACATGGTCGGCGAGACCTGCATGACCACCTGGAGGAAGGTCGGCAGGTAGGTCAGCGCACCGAACATCGCGAAGCCGACCACGAAGGAGATCACCGCGACCAGGCTGAAGGTCCTGGACCGGAACAGCTTGAGCGGCAGCACCGGTTCGACCGCCCTGCGCTCCACCGCGACGAAGAAGCCGAGCAGCACCACCCCCAGCGCCCCGAGGCCGACCACCTGCCAGGAGCCCCACGGCCAGGTCACCCCGCCGAGCGAGGTCATCAGCACCAGGCAGGTGGCCACCGAGGCGATCAGGGCGGTGCCCAGGTAGTCGATGGTGTGCTCGCGCTTGACCTCGGTGCCGTGCAGCACCGTCGCGATCACCGCCAGGGCGACGATCCCGATCGGCAGGTTGATGTAGAACACCCACCGCCAGCTCAGGTTGTCCACGAAGACGCCGCCGAGCAGCGGCCCGAGCACGCTGGTGACGCCGAAGACGGCGCCGAACAGGCCCTGGTACTTGCCCCGCTCCCGGGGTGCCACCAGGTCGCCGACGATCGCCTGCGAGAGCACCATCAGGCCGCCGCCACCGAGCCCCTGAAGCGCCCGGAAGGCGATCAACTCGCCCATGTTCTGCGAGAGTCCGCAGAGCGCGGAGCCGATCAGGAAGATCACGATGGAGGTCTGGAACAGCCGCTTGCGGCCGTACATGTCGCCGAGCTTCCCCCACAGCGGGGTGGCCGCCGTGGAGGCCAGCAGGTAGGCGGTGACCACCCAGGACAGGTGCTCCAGGCCACCGAGGTCGCTCACGATGGTGGGCAGCGCGGTGGAGACGATGGTCTGGTCGAGCGCGGCCAGCAGCATCGCCAGCAGCAGGGCGCCGATCGGGACCCAGAGGTTGTGGACCGTCACCTCCGGGGGTTGCTGCTCCTGGACACCCTCCGGCGCGGCGGCCTCCGCCATACCTGCTCCTCGGTGGGACGACGGGCCTGACCAGCACCCGGGCTGATGATCCTTCAGTCTCACCATAAGTCAGCCATGTCCGATTTGCCGTCAGCTGCCTGCGCCATCCGTACCGTCGGCGGTCATCCATCCTTCACATCTCCGGTATCACCACCAACCGGGACAAGCCTCTCCACGCGCCTGTCCACCCACCGGAACCTGCTGCATAATCAGGTCCCATTCGTCACCGTCACCGAGGAGGACCGGCCCATGTCGGGAGCGCGCTGCCCCGTCTGCGGCACCGTCGGGGGCGCCGACGGCTGTCCCTCCTGTGCCCCCTCGGACGACACCACCGTCCTGCCCGCGCTCGACGCACCCGAGCTGGTCCGGCCGTACGTGGGCGCCCCGGCGCCCGCCGACCCGTTCACCACCCAGGTGGTGCCCGCGCCGAACGACGCCTTCGCCACCCGGCTGATGCCGCCCGTCCCGCCGGCACCGCCCGCCGGGCCGCCGGTCGGACCACCGGTCGCGCCGCCGCAGACCCCGCCCAGCCTCCAGCTGATACCCACCCCGCCCCAGTGGACGCCCGAGCCCGCCCCGACCCCGGACCTCGGCGTCTTCGGCTTCCGCCCCGCCCCCGGCGAGCCCGCTCCGGGCGGCCGGGCCGAGCGGCGGCTCAGCCGGCAGGTCTCGGCCGGGCGCCGACGGACCGTCATCATCGCGGCCGGGGTCGGCGTCGCCGCGATCGGCGCGGGCCTGGCCCTGGTGCTCGGCCCCGACGACACCCCGGTCAACCACGACCGGGCGCTGCCCGTCCCGGTCGGCAGCCACCAGCCCACCGTGTCCCCGCCCGCCGTGGCCGTCGTCGAGTCCCCGTCCGCCTCGGACACCCCCACGCCCTCCGCGAGCCGCAGCAGCGCCAAGCCGAAGCCCAGCCCCTCGGCCACCCCGACCCCCACGCCGAGCCCGAGCCCGAGTCCCACGCCCACCCCGACGCCGTCGGCCACCCCGACACCCCCCGCGCCGGTCCCCACCGGGCCCCGGACCCTCAAGCGGGACATGCACGGCGCCGACGTCAAGGACATGCAGAGCCGGATCGCCGACGTGCTCTGGTGGAAGTACGGCTCCTCGCTCGCCACCGGCGACTTCGACCCGAAGACCGAGAAGGCCGTCAGCGACTTCCAGGCCTACTACGGCCCCTCCAGGCTCGACGACCCGTTGGGCGTCTACGGCCCCGCCACCCGCGCGGCCCTCGAGAGCATGACGGACTGACGCCCCGGTGACCACGCACACCGCCCGCCTCGCCGCCCACCACCGGGTGGCCGACCGGCTCGCCGGGCTGGGCGACCACCAGCTGGCCGGACTGCTCGACGCGGCGGCCCCGCTCGGCACCGGGATCGGCGGCGTGACCTCGCTGCTGGAGGTCGAGGGCGCACAGGTCTTCGTCAAACGCGTCCCGCTGACCGCCCTGGAGCAGCGCCCCGAGCACCTGCACTCCACCGCCAACCTGTTCGACCTCCCCGGGTACTACCAGTACGGCGTCGGCTCGGCCGGGTTCGGGGCCTGGCGCGAGCTGGCCGTGCACGAGCTGACCACCGGATGGGTGCTGGACGGCAGCCGGCCGGACTTCCCGCTGCTCCACCACGCCCGGGTGCTCCCCGCCGATCCGCCGCCCGCCGAGGCCCTGGTCGGTTTCCTCGGCGGACTGGACGGCGCGGTGGCGTACTGGGGCGGCTCCCCGGCCGTCCGGGCCAGGCTCACCGGGCTGCTCGGCGCCGAGGCGGCCGTGGTGCTCTTCCTGGAGTACGTCCCGCACACCCTGGGCAGCTGGCTGGCCGGGCAGGACGCCGCCGCGTACCCGTGGGTGGCGCAGCGACTGGCCGACACCACGGCGTTCCTGCGGGACCGCGGCCTGATCCACTTCGACGCGCACTTCCGCAACGTGCTGACGGACGGTCACCTGCTCTACCTGACCGACTTCGGCCTCGCCCTCGGCGAGACCTTCGAACTCTCCCGCACCGAGCGGGAGTTCCTCGACCGCCACCGGGGCTACGACGCGGCCTACACGGTGGCCCACCTGCTCAACCACCACCTCCCGGAGGGGCTGGCGGCCGCCTGGGCAGACGGACGGCGGCCGGCCGGCACCGCGCCGGAGCTGGCCGCGCTGCTGGACCGGCACGCCGGGACCGCCGTCCGGATGCGCGGCTTCCTCGACGGGCTGCGGGCCGACAAGTCGACCCGCTACCCGCTCGACTGAGCCCCGGCACCCGGTCCGAGGCCGGCCGGGCTCAGCCGGTGATCGCCTTGAACAGGCTGATGCTCGCCATCAGCAGCATGATCCCGGCCGCCACCCGCACGATCACCTTCATCGGCACGTACTGCAGCAGCTTCTGCCCGCCCAGGATGGCGATCCCGCTCACCGCGCAGAGCGCCAGCCAGGCACCGATCCCGACCGAGAGCGGGTCGGCGTACTTGGCCGCCAGGTTGGCCGTCATGATCTGGGTCAGGTCGCCGAACTCGGCCACCGCGACCACCAGGAAGCTGGCGCCGGCCACCTTCCAGAAGCTGGTCGAGGACGGCTCCTTGGCCTCGCCGTCCTCGTCCTCGTCACCCTTGGGCCAGAGCAGCATCAGCGCGCCCGCCAGGAACAGCACGCCGGTCACCCCCTCCACCCAGCGCTGCGGCAGCAGCGCCAGCAGGCTGCCCGCCGCCAGCGCCAGGCCGACCTGGAGCGCGAAGGCGGCGGCGATCCCGGCGAAGACGTAGCTCGCCCGGTAGCGGGTGCCGAGCACCAGGCTGGCCAGCGCGGTCTTGTCCGGAAGTTCGGCCAGGAAGACGATGCCGAAGGTGATCGCGGCAATGGTCAGACTCATCGGAGAGAAAGCCCTTCATCGGGTCGGGCTGCCCGGCCGATGATGGCCCGTCAGGGGACACTCCGGCCCGACAGCACTGGTAAATGATCACAGCACTGCGGCCGAAGGTCTCGCCAACACCCGCAAGCAAACGGATGTCCCGGGCACCGGGCCCCCGCGCGAGTCGCGGGCCAGTATGTCGACGCTCCGGTGGAGGGCTACTCCCCTTCAACAACCGCCAACCCTACCCGGTGACCGCACCACGGCCAACCAGCGCCAGCGCCGGCAGCACCCCGGCCCCGATCGGCAGCACCGCCCACCACCAGCCGGGCCCTTCGGTCATCCGCCGCCCGGCCGTCCGCACCGCGACCACGAACATCACCAGGACGAACAGCGCGGAGGTCCACATCGAACCGACCACCCAGGCGATCACCAGCGCGACCACCGCCAGCTGGACGGCCGCCCTGGCCCCCGCCCGCAGCACCGCCCGACCGTGGCCGAGCAGCCCCCACCCGGCCACCGCCGCACCGGCCGCCAGCAGCAGCGCGGTGGCCGCCCAGAGCGCGGGGCCGACCGGCAGCAGCTGCTGGGCGGTCGGCTGAGTGGCCGTCAGATCCAACTGACGAACCACATCCGGTCCTGCCAGGACGTCATCGGGATCACCTCGGCGGTGTACAGCGGGTAGAAGAACGCGAAGCAGCCGACGATCGCCAGCACGAGCAGGCCCGCAGCCGCCGCACCCCACCGCCGCCGCTCGGCCGAGCAGCCGGGCGGGCCGAGCATCGCCCCCAGCAGCTGGGCCACCGCCAGGCAGAGGAACGGCACCAGCACCACCATGTAGAACGAGAAGGTGGTCCGGTCCTGGAACAGGAACCACGGCAGGTAGATCCCGGCCACCGCGCAGAGCACCGCACCCGAGCGCCAGTCCCGCCGGAAGAACCACCGCCAGAGCACGTACAGCAGCGCGAAGCAGGCGGTCCACCAGAGCAGCGGCGTACCGAGCGCGAGGATCTGCGAGGCGCAGCCGCCCGGTGCCGTGCAGCCCTGCTGACCCTCCGGCACCTGCTGCCAGTACATGCTGACCGGGCGGGCCTGGACCAGCCAGCTCCAGGCCCCGGACTGGTAGGTGTGCGGGGTGCTGAGGCCGGTGTTGAACTCCCGCATCTGGTCCTGGTAGTGCCACCAGCTGCGCACCGACGCGGGGATCCAGCCGACCGCGCTCGACCGGTCGTCGGCCCACTGCCGGTCGTAGCCGCCGCCGGTGAGGAACCAGCCGGCCCAGGACAGCGGGTAGACCACGGCCGCGACGCCGACCAGGGAGACGAGGGCGGGCAGCGCGTCCCGGCGCAGCATGCTCGGCCAGGGGCGGTGGGCACCGGCCCAGCGGCGCCCGGCCTGGTCCCAGAGCACGGTCAGCAAGCCGAAGGCCGCCAGCACCGGCAGGCCGTTCCACTTGGTCGCGCAGGCCAGGCCGAGCAGCAGCCCGGCGGCCACCCGCCAGGGGCGCAGGCCCAGCCGTACGTCGTCACCGGCCCGGCCGCCCTCCGCCCGGGCGGCCGCCAGCAGGCCCCGGGCGTGGTCCCGGTCCACCAGCAGGCAGCCGAAGGCGGCCAGCACGAAGAACATCAGCACGCCGTCGAGCAGCCCGACCCGGCTCATCACGAACTGCAGCCCGTCCACGGCCAGCAGCAGGGCCGCCACGCAGCCCAGCAGCGTCGAGCCGAGCAGCCGCCGCCCGATCCTGGCCAGCATCAGCACCGTCAGGGTGCCCAGCAGCGCGACCGCCACCCGCCAGCCGAACGGGTGCAGCCCGTACGCCCACTCGCCCAGCGAGATGACCCACTTGCCGACCGGCGGGTGCGCCACGAACTCCGGGGCGGGGCCGAGCGGGACCACCTGCGGGACGGCCAGGATCTGCTCGTTGGCGTTGTCCGGCCAGGTTCCCTCGTAGCCCTGCCGGAGCAGCGACCAGGCGTCCTTCGGGTAGTAGGTCTCGTCGAAGACGAAGGCGTTCGGCGAGCCCAGGTCCCAGAACCGCAGCAGCCCGGCGAACAGCGCGACCGCCGACGGGCCCAGCCAGTCGGCCCGCCGGACCACCCACGACCGGGCCCTCGCCTCCGGTGCTGCCGCTTCCTCGACGACGGTCCCGCCCACCACCGCTTGCGTCATGACCTCGCCGATTCATCGCCTGATTACCCGACAGCTTTGTCGTCTTTGTCAGGAATCCTAGCCGTGACGCGCCCTCAGGCCGGGACGATGTTGTGGTTCAGGTGGAAGACGTTCTCCGGATCGTAGGCGGACTTGACCGCCACCAGCCGCCGGGCGTTGCCGGTGCCCAGCCCGGCCGCGACCCGCTCGGCGCCCTCGTCGCCGATGAAGTTCAGGTACACCGCGCCGATCGACCAGGGCTGCAGGTCCGCACAGACGTCGTGCGCCCACTGCCGCCCCCGGGCGTCGTCGGCCGGGTCCTCCCAGACCCCGAACGGGTGCACCGCCCAGGGCGCGGCCCGCCAGGGCACCGGGTGGTCGCCGCCCCGGGCCACCGCGCCGCCCTGCGGGAAGACCGCGTGCATCGAGGCGGAGGGCACCACCATCTCGGCGGCCCGGCCGCAGAACAGGTCGGCGGCCGCCCCGGGGAAGCCGTTCAGGTACTCGGCGGACCAGTAGTTCCGCTCGCCGGGCGGGTCGTCCAGCATGCACTGGAAGTCCGCGTACGGGAGCTCGGCGATCATCTCGCCCGCGTGCCCGTACCCCAGCATCGGCCGGAACACATCCCGGCCCGCCTGCTCGCCGCCCGCGTAGGTGAGCAGCAGCGCCGCCGTGAGCCGCCCGACCAGCCCGGCCGGGACGAACTCCTCCGGCGGTCCGGTGAAGTAGACGAAGGCTCCGCCGACCTCGTCCGGCGCGGTCGCCATGTAGTCCACGTAGTGCCGCAGCACGGTCGGCCCGGACTCCGGCTGCCAGAGCAGCATGGCGATCGTGACGGTCGGCAACTCGTGCAGCCGGAAGGTGAGTTCGGTGGCCACGCCGAAGTTCCCACCGCCGCCGTGCAGAGCCCAGAACAGCTCGGGGTGCCGGTCCTCGTCCACCGCCAGCAGTTCGCCGTCGGCGGTCACCAGCTTCGCCGCCAGCAGGTTGTCGCAGGCCAGTCCGTACTTCCGCTCCAGCCAGCCGGAGCCGCCGCCCAGGGTGAGGCCGGCCACACCGGTGCTGGAGTCGCGCCCGCCGGTGACGGCCAGTCCGTACGGCTGGGTGGCCCGGTCGAAGTCGCTCATGGTGGCGCCGCCGGCGACCCTGGCCACCCCGGCCTCCGGGTCCACCACGACCGAGTTCATCCGCCGCAGGTCGACCACCAGGCCGTCGTTGACCGAGACGCCCGAGACGGCGTGGCCGCCGGCCCGGACCGCGATCTCCAGGCCCTGCTCCCGGCCGAAGGCGATCGCCGCCGCCACGTCCGCCGGGTTCGCGCACTGGGCGATCAGCTGTGGATGTCGGTCGATCATCGCGTTGAAGACCACCCGCGCGCTGTCGTACTCACCGTCCCCCGGCGTGAGCAGCTCCCCGGCGAAGCCGGATCGCAGGTCGGTCAGCAGCTGGGGGTGCAGTGCGGCAGCCATGGTGTCCGCCCTTCTCCAGGGCCGCTCCGGCGCGCTTCGCGCTCTTCTGAGCGTATCCCCGGCCGCCGCACTCCGCGCGGAGTGCGGCGGCCGGGGACGGGTCAGGCCGCGGTCTCCAGCGCCCGGACCGGCACGGCCACCGGAACGGCCGGGCCGGCGTTGTCCTGAGCCGGCGTCAGGTGGCGGCGCAGGCGCACCGCCAGGACCACGATCAGCAGCGTGCAGGCCGCCATCGCGGCCAGGTAGACCGGCCAGGTGCCGGAGCCGACCAGCAGCACACCGACGGCCGGGCCGACCGCGATGGCGATCTGCTTCACCAGCGCGTAGCCGGAGTTGTACGTCCCCAGCAGCCGGGCCGGGGCCAGGTCGGCGACGATCGGGCCCAGGGTCGGCGCGAGCAGCGACTCGCCGACGCCGAACAGGGCGTAGACGGCCACGATCGCGATGGTGGCGACCAGCGCCTCGGACCGGACCAGACCGGCCAGCAGGGCCATCGTCCAGGCGCCGAGCCAGACCAGGCCGGCGGCGGCCATCGCGGTGGTGCGGCGACGGCGCTCGGTGAGCTTCACCATGAACATCTGCAGCACCACGATGGTCAGCGCGTTGGCGCCGATCGCCAGGCCCAGGGTGGACGGCGCGGTGCCGACCGTGTCGGTGGCGAAGGCGGCCACCCCGGACTCGAACTGGCCGTAGCAGGTGAAGAAGATCAGCCCGGCGAGCAGGCAGAGCCGCAGCATCGCCTTGTCGGCCACCAGCGCGCGCAGACCGGTCGGGCCGGTCGCGGCCACCAGGACGGGGGCGGCGGCCGGGATCCGGGCGGTGCCGGTGACCAGGGCCAGGCCGAGGAAGGTGAGCGCCTCGATGGTGAACAGCCGGGTCAGGCTGGCCGGGTCGGCGACGTCCACGATCTGGCCGCCGACCAGCGCGCCGATGCCCATCCCCAGGTTGACCAGGGTGAACTGGAGCGCGAACGCCCGCGAACGGGTGGCCTTGGTCGAGCAGCGCACGATCATCGTGGCCAGGGCCGGCTGACAGGTCGTCACCCCGGCGCCGAACAGGAAGGAGGAGACCAGCAGGGCCGGCGTGCCGGTGGCGTGCCCGAACGCGAAGGCGCCGGTGGCGGCCAGTGCGGCACCGATCAGCAGCACCGGGCGCGGCCCGTACCGGTCGATGCCCCGGCCGGTGAACGGCAGCACGGCGAGCGCGGCCAGCGCGAAGACGGTGAAGACCATCCCGGCGGCCAGCGAGCCCAGGCCGCGCACCTGGTCCACGTAGACGAACATGTACGGCATCGTGAAGCCGCTGCCGAACGCGCTGAGCGCGTTCCCGATCTGGACCCGGCGCAGCGGACCTCCCGCCCCGAGACGCCTGCCCTGCTGCTTCACCGTGCACACCCTTTCACTGGATACTTTTAAGCTCAGAAGATTTCAGAGCTAAACTCTAAGGATCGGAAGCCTTCGCTGTCAAAGCCTTAACTCCTACATCGGCCCGTGGGAGAATGGGGAGCATGAGCACTCCCAGACCCGCGTCACCGAACCCGGGCGAACTGGCCATCGCCGAGCAGGTGGCCGTCTACCAGCGGGAATTCCCCCTGGTCGACCCCCAGGTGGAGACCATCGTGTCGACCCTCGGCCGGGTCGCCCGGCGGATGAACGTCGCCTACGGGCGTCAGCTCACCGTGCTGGGAATCACATCCGCCGAGTGGGAGGTGCTCAAGGCCCTGGTGGTCGCGGGCAGCCCCTACCAGTTGGGCCCGGGCGAGCTGGCCAAGCGGCTCGGCCTGACCCCGGCCGCGATGACCCACCGGATCGACCGGATGGTGGCGGAGGACCTGGTCACCCGTGAGCGGGACGAGGCCAACCGGGTCCGGGTGATCATCGAGCTGACCGCGAACGGCCGGTCCAAGTGGCTGGAGTCGATGCGGATGGCCGCGGTCTTCGAGGAGGAGTTGCTCCAGGACATCACCACCGCCGAGCGCCCGGCCCTGTCCGAGATGCTCGGCCGGATGCTCCGCCGGATCGAGGAGACCCAGCCGGACGCCCTCGGCCGGACCGACGACCTGACCTGACGGCCCGGCAGCCGGCCCCGGACACGACTCTGCCCCGCCGGTCACAGCCCGGCGGGGCAGAGGTCGTTCAGCAGGTCAGGTCATCAGACGCAGGTGCCGTTGTCCGTCCAGACACCCCACTGACCGCTCAGCGAGGGGTCCTCGTTGGTGGTCCACCACTTGCTGGTGTAGTTGTGGCCCTTCCACGAGACCTTGGTCGGCGTGGCGTAGACCGAACCGGCGGCCCAGGAGGCGGCGCAGGCGTTGGCCGGGATGCTCGGGCTGGCCGAGGGGCTGGCCGACTGGGTCGGCGTGACCGAGGGCGACGGCGAGGCCGAGGTGCTCGGCGAGGCCGAGGCGGACGGGCTGGCCGACTGGCTCGGCGACGGGGAGTTGGTCGGCGCGGCCGGGCAGTTGGCGGCGGAGCCGTTGGTGGCCGTGACCATCTTGTCGAACAGCGTGGTCTTGGTGCCCAGGTCGTAGAGCGAGAAGGCGAACGAGCCGCCCAGACCGTTGCAGTGCGCGTAGTCGACCTTGGCCTGGATCGAGCGGGCGTCCTCGCCGGTCCAGAAGGTGGAGCCGTCGTAGAAGTACGTGGTCTTCGCGGTGTCGTCCCAGAAGGTCTTGGCCGGGTTGTCGACGAAGCCCGCGAGCTCCTTGTACATCTGGATGCCGGGCACGTTGCCGGACATCGCGGCACCGGCGGCGGGGCCGGTCGCGCTCTGGAACAGGCCGTTCACACCGTTGTTGGGAACACCGGTCCAACCGCGGTAGTAGAACGGGATACCCATGTTGATCTTCTTGGCCGGGAACCCGCCCGGGATGCCGTACTCGGCGTCACCCACGGTCCAGGCCTTGACGGCGGCGTCGATCGAGTACTTGCCGGTGCCCGGCTTGACCGGGGTCATCGGGTCGTTCGGGCCGGAGTACAGCGGGGCCTGGTGGTTGGTCGGGCCCTTGGCGTCCCAGGCACCGTGCATGTCGTAGGTCATCACGTCGAGGAAGGTCAGGTACTGGCCGACCTTGTCCGTCTCGATGTTCTTGATCTTGTCCTGGCCGGCACCGACCGCGGCCGCGAGGCCGTAGGTCTTGTTGTCGGTGACACCCTGGGCGTCCAGCTGGGTGCGGAACTCCTTGAGCAGCAGCGTGAAGTTCTGCTTGTCGTTCACGCTCTCGTGGTTGCCCGCGTGGCCGCCGCCGCCCGGGTACTCCCAGTCGATGTCGATGCCGTCGAAGATGCCCGCGGCCGAACCGGTGCCGCCGTAACCGGCGTCCACCGGCAGGTTGCCCTTGATGAACATGTCGATGCAGGAGGAGACCAGCTTCTTCCGCGAGGCGTCCGTGGCGGCCGCGTCGGAGAAGTACTTGGAGTAGGTCCAGCCACCGATCGACAGCAGCACCTTGAGGTTGGGGTTCTTCGCCTTCAGCTTCTTCAGCTGGTTGAAGTTGCCCGCGATCGGCTGGCCCCAGACGTCCGCGACACCGTCGACCGAGGTGTTCGCGTCGAAGGTCTTCTGGTAGTCGGCGAACGCGTCGCCCGCACCGTCACCCGCACTGGTGTTGCTCTCGTCCTGGGACGCGGCCTTGGTGGCCTCGAAACAGGAGAGGTTGGTCGGGTGGATGTTGGCGAACGAGTAGATCATGTAGTCCAGGTTCTTGGCGACGCCGGTGTCCTGGATGGTCTTCGGGTAGTACGCGTTGCCGTAGATCGACCACTGGTCGAAGTAGGCGACCTTGATGCCACCGCTGGTCGCCGGGGCGCCCGTGGTGTTGCCGGCGGCGGCCGACGCCGTGGTGCCGGCGCTCAGCGCGAGGGCGGAGCCCAGCAGCAGCGAGGCCGCCGTGCCCGCCGCGAGCGCGGCCAGGCCCTTCGGACGCCGACGGTGCGTCGGCTCCAGGGAAACTCGAGTCATGTCGTGACCCTCCAGGTCGTGGGGGAACTGCCGGGCCACTTGGACGGACGCACGGGGTGGGGCCGCACAACCGGAGGGCACGCCAGTGGAGGTCGAGCAGCGGGGAGGCCGGACCGGCACCGGAGGTCTGGACCACCGATGCCGGCCGGGGGCTCCCTGCACCTGGCCATAAAAATGGACTAGACCAACTCCCCCGTCAAGACCCGGCATTGGACCTTGAGCTCCCGTTAAGGTTCGACTCACCCCTGACCAGCGAAAAGCCGGTCCCGCACTGTGCGGGACCGGCCAAACTCCTGATCACATCTCGTCAACTTCGGTCGGATCGGGTCAGTACCGCAGCGCGCTGCCCACCTTGGCGGTGACGGTGCCGTCCAGCTTGCGGTTGCTCTTCGCGGTCGCCTGGGCCGTCCCGCCCGCCGCCACCTCGGGGACGGTGACCACGGCCGCGTCCAGGAGATTGCCCGAGCCGTCCTCGAAGCTGACCTGGATCGTGTACCGGTACGGCTGCGAGGTCTTGTTGGTGACCGTGAGCGGGACGTCGGACTTGCCGTCCGAGTCGGTCACCACGGTGCCGAGGGCGACGTCGCCCGTGGCGTCCAGACCGCCCTTCACGCTCGCCAGCGCGGACGAGGCGGCCGCCCCCGCCGAAGCGGCGGCCGAGGAGGCCGAGGAGGCGAAGCCGTTCGCCGCACTGCTCGCCGCCGAGGCCAGCGCGGAGGCCCCCGACTGGACCGCCGAGGAGGCCGAGCCCCCGTCCGAGGAGCACCCGGTCAGCACCAGTCCACCCGCCACCACCGCACCCACGACCAACCGACGCATCAACGACCTCCACTCGTCCGGACCTGTCCCCCACCCTTCGGGGGCGGTATCCCCGGGGCCACCAGGACGCGGCATCCGGGTGACTACGATGGCCGCATGGTGGTACGCAGCCTCGGCGAACTCGAAGCCGAAATCATGGACCGGCTCTGGAGCTGGGGCCGCCCGGCCACTGTCCGGGAGGTGGTCGACGACCTCAACGCCAAGCGGCCGGTCGCCTACACCACCGTGATGACGGTGGCCGGAATCCTGCACACCAAGGGCCTGCTGAACCGTCACAAGTCGGGCCGCGCCTGGGTCTACGAACCGGCCCGCAGCCGCGACTCCTACACCGCCACGCTGATGCAGGAGGCGCTCGGCTCGACCTCCGACACCCCGGCCGCGCTGGCCCACTTCGTCGAGCAGATCAGCACCGACGAGGTCGCCGCGCTGCGCCGGGCGCTGGCCGCCCTGGACGCGGCGGAGCACGACGACCGGACCGGCGAGCGGTGAGCGCCGCCGTCCTGCTCGGGCTCTGGGCGGTGCTGACCGCCGTCGCGCTGCCGCCGCTGCTGGCCGGCGCGCGCTGGACCAGGCGGGCGCCGGTGCTCGGCGTGGTCACCTGGCTCGCGCTCGGACTGTCCGCCGTCAGCTCGGTCGCGCTCACCGTCCGTCAGCTGATCGACCCGGCCCCGCACCACCACGCGGGCCTGCTGCACCTGTGCGGGCTCTCCCCCGAGGCGGTCTCCGGCACCGCCCCGGCGGCGGCCGCCCTGGTGCTGCTCTACCCGGCCGCCCGGCTGCTGCACAGCCTGGGCACCGCCCGTCGGGGGCGCCGCCGGCACCGCGCCCTGCTCGACCTGGCCGCGCACCGCGGCCGGGTGCCCGGCGCCCTGCTGCTGGACCACCCGACGCCCACCATCTACTGCCTGCCCGGGCGGCACGCCCGGATCGTGGTCAGCCGGGGCGCGCTGGCCGCGCTCACCCCGCCGCAGCTGGCCGCCGCCCTGGCGCACGAGCGGGCCCATCTGACCGGCCGTCACCACCTGGCCGCCTGCGCCGCCGAGGCGGTGGCCGGCACCTTCGGCCGACTGCCGCTCGGACGGCTGGTCTCCGCCGAGGTCCGCACCCTGCTGGAGATGGCCGCCGACGACCGGGCACTGCGCAGCCACACCCCCCGGGCGCTGGCCACCGCGATGGGCGTGGTGGCCGCCGGTCTGGCGCCCGCCACCGCGCTCACCGCCGGCCACCAGGGACTGGCCAGGATCGAGCGGCTGGCACACCACCACCCGGCCCCCCGCCCGCTGCTGGCGCTCACCGCCGCCGCCCCGGCCGGGCTGGCCGGGCTGCCGCTGCTGCTGGTCTGCCTGCCGCACCTGACCTGACGTGACCTGAGCAGGTGTCACCGGCCCCGTGCCCGGGCAGGTCTCCCTGTGTGGGCCGGCTTCGGCCTGGGCTTCGGGGGGAGTGGGGCATGGCGTTCGTCATGTCGGCGCTGCTGGTCCTGGCGGCGGTCGCCGTCTGGGTCGGCAACCGGCTGCACAGCTACCCGGGCGGCTGGGCCTGCGCCTTCGGCCGGGCGTACGCCGCCGAGCGGGCCGGGCTGGCGGCCGGCCGCCGCCGGGTCCGCGAGGTGGAGCACGACCGGGCCCGGGAGCGGTCCGCCGCCGAGCGGGAGATCCGCGCCACCGAGGCCGAGTACCGCCGCCGGATCACCGAGCTGCAGGACCGGGTGGCCGAGCTCGCCGAGGACGACTGCCTGCTGCACCGGGACGACCGGGCCGACCGGGCCCGCCGCGCGCTGGCACTGGCCCGGTCCGACACCATCCCGCAGCAGACCGCCAGGGCCGACCGGGATCTGCTGCTGGAGCAGCAGCGCGAGGACCGGACCCTGCGCGAGGCCCGCGCCGAGCTGACCGCCGCCCACCTCCGCTGGCAGCGCAGCACCGGGCACCGCCCCGGCTGACGGGCCCGCAGGGGTCGGCACTTGCCCTGACGGCGATCCTCGTACTAATTTCCTTAGGAGATTAGTCGTCAAGCTCGGGAGCACGCCTTGGCCGCCCGCCGTCTGACCGCCCTGACCCTCACCGCCGGGGCCGCACTGCTGCTCACCTCGACCCCCGCGGTGGCGGAGCCGAAGCCCTCGCTGGAGCAGGTCCAGCGCCAGGTGGACGACCTGTACGAGGAGGCCGAGGCCGACACCGAGCTCTACAACGGGCTGAACGAGAAGCAGGAGCAGCTCCAGGCAACGGCCGGCACCCTGCAGCAGCAGGTGGCCACCCGGCAGGACCAGCTCAACCGGCTGCGCGAGACGCTCGGCGCGGTGGCCGCGGAGCAGTACCGCTCGGCCGGGGTCGACCCCACCCTGCGGCTGATGCTGACCGCCGACGCCACCGAGTACCTGGACGGCGCCAGCCTGCAGGACGCGGCCACCGCCACCCAGGCGGACACCCTGCGCCTGCTGACGACCCAGCAGAAACGGTTCGACCAGCTGCGCGACGAGACCGCAGGCCGGCTGGCCGAGCTGGACCAGGCCCGCCGGGCGGCCGCCGCCAAGAAGCAGGAGGTGCAGGCCAAGCTGGCCAAGGTGCAGACCGTCCTGAACGGCCTCAAGGCCGAGGACCGCGCCAAGGTGGTCGCCGGGACCGCCGGGGGCGCCGCCGCCTCCCGGAGCGTCACCGCCCGGCTGCCGTACAGCGGCCCCGCCACCGGCCGGGTCAAGGACATCCTGACCTTCGCCCACGCCCAGCTCGGCAAGCCGTACGTCTACGGCGCGGCCGGCCCGAACTCCTTCGACTGCTCCGGCCTCACCCTGCGCGCCTTCGCGGCCGGCGGCATCTCGCTGCCGCGCACCTCGCAGGCCCAGTACGCGGCGGGCAAGAAGATCGCCCGGGACCAACTCCAGCCCGGCGACCTGGTGTTCTACTACGACGACCTGCACCACGTCGGGATCTACCTGGGCAACGGCCGGCTGCTGCACGCCCCGCGCACCGGCAAGACGGTCGAGATCGTGCCGTACGACGTGATGCCCTTCGCCGGCGCGATGCGCTACTGAGCACCGGGTCAGGACAGGCCGGAGACGCCCGCCTCCTCGTCGGCGGCCCGGGCCTCCCGGCGGCGGACCACGTCCTGACGGCGGGTCACCACGGCCGCCGCGCCGAGCGCGCTCGCGACGAAGGCGAGCAGGCCCAGGCCGGCGCCGTCGAAGCGGTGGCCGACCAGGTGGTCGAGCGAGTAGCGGCCGGCCCCGGCCACGCCGAGGGCCAGGCCGCAGGTGCCGAGCACGGCGGGGTACTCGTAGCCGCCGGCGGTGGCGAAGAAGCCGCCCGGGGCGTGCACCGCGATCGCACCGGCCATGGTGCCCGCCACGATCGCGCCGGCCGCCGGGGTGGCCAGGCCGACCAGCAGCATCGCCCCGCCGCCGGTCTCGCCCAGGCCGGAGGCGATCGCGCTCTGCCGGCCCGGTTCGAAGCCCATGTGCTCCATCGCCTGGGCGGTGCCCTCCAGGCCACCACCGCCGAACCAGCCGAACAACTTCTGCGAGCCGTGCGCCACCAGGACGCCGCCGACCGCCGCGCGCAGCGCGAGCAGCCCTAGGTCCTTACGGTTCGGACAGGTCATGATGGGCCTCAGCTCTCGGGAGGAAGACCGGCCTCCTCATCCCACCCCAGACCCGGCGGGCCTTCGACCCGGGGCCGCCATCCGAGCGAAGGACCCCGATGCCGACCACCTACCACCTGCGTGGTGCCGCGATCACCGACGAGCCGTCGTTCTACGCCGCGCTGGCCACCGCGCTGGCCGCCCCGGACGGCTACTACGGCCGCAACCTGGACGCGCTGGCCGACTGCCTGCGCGGCGGCTACGGCCCCGAGGCGCCGTTCGGCCTGGTCTGGCACGACGCCGCGCGGGCCCGGGCGGCGCTCACCCGGCGCCTGCCCGGGAGCGAGCAGCGGTACTTCGACGCGATCCTGGACGTGCTCCGCGCGGGCGGCGTGACGGTCACCCTGCGATAGCGGCCACGAACTCCCTGGCCCGCAGCTCGACCCCGCTCCAGCCGCCGGCCGCGACCACCGCCGGGGCCACCACCTCGCTGCCCGCGCAGACCGCCAGCGCGCCCGCCGTCAGGAAGTCGGCGGCGTTGCCCGCGTTGACCCCGCCGGAGGCGACCAGCGAGACGTCGGGGTAGGGGCCGCGCAGGTCGCGGAAGTAGCCGGCGCCGAAGGCCCGGGCCGGGAAGATCTTCACGGCCGCCGCCCCGAGGTCCACGGCGGTGGCCACCTCACTGGGCGTCAGGGCGCCCATCACCACCGGCACCCCGCCCGCCGCGTCGGCCAGGCCGGCCCGGACGCCGGGGGTGACCAGGTACTGCGCGCCCGCCGCGACGCCGCGTCTGGCCTGCTCGGCGGTCAGCACGGTCCCGACACCGATCCGGCAGCCGAGCCGGTCGGCCACCTCGGCGGCCCGCCGCAGGTGCAGCTCCACGCCCGGGGTGGTGTAGGTGAACTCGATCCACCGGATGCCGCCGGCCACCAACGCCGCGCACAGCTCCGCCGCGTCCGGGATCACCGGGGCGCGGACCACCGCGATCACCCGGTCCCGCGCCAACCCGTCCAGCCCGTCCGACCCGCTGCTCATCGCACTCCTCCGTCCGCCTGCCGCCGCAGTGCCCGTCCCGGGCGTGCGCCGGTCGCCTTGCCGTCCTCGATCACGCCGACCCCGCCGACCCAGACCCAGGGGATGCCCTCGGCCTGCTGCCTCGGCTGCTCGAAGGTGGCGGTGTCGCGCACCGTCGCCGGGTCGAACAGCACCAGGTCGGCCACGTAGCCGTCCCGGATCAGTCCGCGCCGGGCCAGGCCGAGTCGCCGGGCCGGGCGGCCGGTCATCCTGGCCACCGCCTGCTCCAGCGTCAGCACGCCCAACTCCCGGGCGTAGTGGCCCAGATAGCGCGGGAAGGTGCCCCAGGCCCGGGGGTGCGGGCGGGCGCCGACCAGCAGGCCGTCGCTGCCCACGCAGTGCGCGGGGTGCCGCATGATCTCCCGGACGTTCTGCTCGTGACCGACGTGCTGGAGGATGCCGGTGGCCAGCTCGTCGCGGACCAGCAGCTCCAGGAAGGCGGCGGTGCCGGTGCTCCCCCAGCGGTCGGCGACCTGCTGCACCGTCAGACCGACCGTGTCGGCCAGGTCGGGGTTGCGCACTCCGGAGATCTGGACGGTCCGCCAGTCGGCGACCACGCCGTGGCAGCCGTCGCTGCCGGTCTCCTCCACCGCGACCCGGATCGCCTCCCGGGCGGGCGGCTCCAGCAGCCGGGTCAGCGTGGCGGCCGGGCCGCCCTCGGTGGCCCAGGACGGCAGCAGGGCGGCCAGCGTGGTGGACCCCGGCAGGTAGGGGTAGCTGTCCAGGGTGACGTCCACGCCCTGGCCGAGCGCGGCGTCGACCAGCGCGAGGAACTCGCCGGCCCGGCCCTGGTTCACCCCGAAGTTCATGGTGGCGTGGGTGAGATGGAGCGCGCAGCCGGTCCGCCGGGACAGCTCGATCACCTCGGCGTACGCCTCCAGCGCGCCCGCCCCGTACGAGCGGGTGTGCGGGCAGTGGTAGCCGCCCCGGGCCGCCAGCACCTCGCAGAGCACGGCCAGTTCGGCGGTGTCGGCGTACATGCCGGGGGTGTAGGTCAGTCCGCTGGACATCCCGACCGCACCCTCGGCCAGGCCCTGGTCGAGCAACTCCCGCATCCGGTCGCGCTGTTGCCCGGTGGCCGGGCGGTCGTCCCAGCCGACCACCAGGGCCCGGAGGGTGCCGTGCGGGACCAGGTAGCAGGCGTTGGCGGCCAGGTGCGAGCGGTCCAGCCGGTCCAGGTACTCGCCGACGCTGCGCCAGTCCCAGTCGAAAGCGGCCGGATCGCCGTTCCAGCCCGCGAGTTGGCGGCGCAGCGCGGCCAGCGTCCGGTCGTCCACCGGGGCGTAGGACAGGCCGTCCTGGCCGAGCACCTCGCAGGTGACGCCCTGACTGATCTTCGCCAGGTGGTCGGGCTCGGTGAGCACCGCCAGGTCGGAGTGCGCGTGCAGGTCGATGAACCCGGGGGCGAGCACCAGCCCTTCGGCGTCGATCACCCGGTCGGCGGTGGCGGCGTCGGAGACGATCACGCCGTCCTCCACCGCGACATCGGCCCGGCGGCGGCCCGTCCCGGTGCCGTCGATCACCCAGGCGCCCTTGATCAGCAAGTCGGCCGCCATCAGAAGTACGTCCGCACCAGGTCGACCACACGCGGGAGTTCGACGTCCGCGGAGTCGAGCACCGGCAGCAGCGACCACTTGTCGAAGACCGTGCACGGGTGCGAGAGGCCGACCCGGACAACCTCGCCGACCTGGACCTCGGCGTCCCGGAGGAAGGCGTGCTGGTCGTTCAGCGCGGTGATCCGACCGCCCGACGGGCCGCGCCCGCGGACGAGTTGGGGCTCCGGCAGCCCTTCGTCGAAGGACAGGTCGCGCTTGCCGCCGTCCAGCAGGGCGAGCCCGGGCTCCGGCCGGGAGACCACCCGCAGCCAGCCGTGCAGGGCGGACCTGAAGCCCTCACCGCCGCCCCGGGCCAGCGGCGAGATGCCCCGGTAGAAGCCGTCGTCGTGCGCCAGGTACGCACCGGAGCGGAGCACCAGCCGCCCCCGGCCGCCGACCACGGCGCCCAGCTCCTCGACCACCGTGTCGAAGTAGGCGCTGCCGCCGGCGGTCACCCAGATCTGCTCGGCGGTCGGGTCGAACCGGTCCTCCAACCGGCGGTACAGACCGCCCAGTTCGCGCAGGTACCCGGCCACCGTGCCGAGCGAGCCGGCGCTCGCGTCATGGGCCAGCGCACCTTCGTAGCCGCTCACCCCGACCAGCCGCAGTCCGTCGGCGGCGGCCACCGCGCGGCCCACCTCGACCGCCTCGTCCACCGTGCGGCAGCCCGTCCGGCCGCCGGGGGCGCCGAGTTCGACGCAGACGTCCACCGGCGCGGGGGCGCCGCGCAGGGCCCGCGCCATCAGCTCGACCGAGCGCACCGAGTCCACCCAGCAGGAGAACCGGAACTCCGGGTCGGCGGCCAGTTCGGCGGCCAGCCAGCGCAGACCGGCCGGGTCGAGCAGCGCGTTGGCGAGGTGGATCCGGCGCAGGCCGAAGGCCCGGCCGACCCGGACCTGGGGAAGGTTGGCCAGCGTGATGGCGGCCGCCCCGGCGTCCAGCTGACGCTGCCACAGCACCGGGGCCATGGTGGTCTTGCCGTGCGGGGCGAGGCCGACCCCGGCCTCGGCGCAGTACGCCGCCATGGTGGCCAGGTTGTGGTCGAGCGCGCCCGCGTCCAGGGTGACCAGCGGGGTGCCGAGGTCGTCCAGGGTCGGCGATCCGGCCAGCCACTCGGCGGCCGTCAGGCCCCAGGCAGCGGCCGGGACGGCCTTGAACCGCCAGTCCAGCCGCTCGTCGGCCAGCGCCGCCACCCGTCCACGGTCCATCAGCTCCACCACGGCCCACCGTTCCCTCGTTGCGCCATGCGCAACGGTCGTTGCGATATCTGCCGAGCCTGATCTAACATCAGGTCCAGACCACCGGTCAACGCACCCGCCGATCGAGAGGCCCCGAGTGACTCCCCCGCCCGCCGTCTGCCTCGGTGAGTCGATGGCCGTGCTGATTCCCGAGAGCCCGGGACCACTGGAACACGCCGACGGCTTCCGCCGCAGCTTCGGCGGCGCCGAGTCCAACGTCGCCTGCGGGCTGGCCGCGCTCGGGGTGCCCGCCGCCTGGGTGAGCCGGGTCGGCGCCGACGGCTTCGGGCGGCACCTGGTCGAGCGGATCGCGGCGCACGGGGTGGACACCTCCGCCGTGCTCGCCGACCCCGCCCGGCCGACCGGCCTGTACGTCAAGGAGACCGGTTCGGGCCTGGACCACCCGCACGACCTGGGCGCCGGGCGCAGCCGGATGCACTACTACCGGCGCGGTTCGGCCGCCTCCGCGATGGGGCCCGAGCTGCTCGCCGAGCCGGCCGCCGCACCGCTGCTGGCCGCCGCACCGCTGATCCACCTGACCGGCATCACCCCCGCGCTCTCGGACAGCTGCCACCGGCTGGTGCGCACCCTGCTCGGCGCGCCCGGACGGACCGTCAGCTTCGACCTGAACTGGCGCCCCGCGCTCTGGGCCGGTCGGGACCGGCAGGCACTGCGCTTCCTGATGAACGCCGCCACCATCGTGCTGCTCGGCGCCGACGAGGCCCGCGAGGTGCTCGGCACCGACGACCCGGCCGGGCTGCGCAAGCTGCTCCCCCGCCCCGGGGTGATCGTGCTCAAGGACGACGCGCACCGCTCCACCTCGATCGCCCAGGACGGCTCGACGGTGGCCGAGCCCGCCCTGCGGGTCGCGGTGGTGGAGCCGACCGGCGCGGGCGACGCGTTCGCCGCGGGCTATCTCGCCGGCACCCTGCGGGAGCTGCCGGAGCGTCAGCGGCTGCGGCTCGGCCACCTGTCCGCCGCCGCCGCGCTCACCGTCCGGGGCGACCTGGGCGGGCTGCCGCCCGCCGCCGTGGTCGACGCCCTGCTGGCCGCCGACGAGGCGGCCTGGGCCGCCACCGAGGTCGGCCCGGACGGCTTCCGGACGGCCTCGGCATGAGCAGCTCCACCGTCGCCCGGGCGATGCGCCTGCTGGCCGAGCTCGGCGAGGGCGAGCGCAGCCTGGAACAGTTGGCGGCCGTGCTGGACGTGCACAAGAGCACCGCGCTGCGACTGCTCCGCCCGATGGAGGAGGAGCGGATCGTCCAGCGCGACGCCGCCCACCGCTACCGGCTCGGGCCGCAGCTGTTCGCGCTGGCCGGCCAGGCGCTGGAGCAGCGTGGCATCCGCACCGTCGCCGCCCCGCACCTGCGCGAGCTGAACGCGGCCACCGGTCAGACCGTGCACCTGGCCGCGTACGAGGGCGGCGAGGTGGTCTACATCGACAAGTACGACTCCCGGCACCCCGTCAGGATGTACTCCCGGATCGGCCTGCGGGCCGCCCTGCACTGCGCGGCGGTCTCCAAGGTGCTGCTCGCCGACCTGCCGCGGTCCGAGCGCCGGGCGATCGCCGAGGGCCTGGAGTACACCCCGTACACCGCGCACACCCTGACCACCCCGGCCGCGCTGCTGGCCGAGCTGGAGACGGTGGCGGCGCAGGGGTGGGCACAGGACCACGCCGAGCACGAGTCGTTCATCAACTGCGTGGCCGCCCCGGTCCGGGACGCCACCGGCCGGGTGGTCGCGGCCGCCTCGGTCTCGGTGCCGGACGTGCTGCTGCCGTACGACCAGGTCCTGGCGCTGCTGCCGCGGCTCCGGGCCACCACCACCGCGATCTCAGCCGACTGCGGCTGGACCGACCCCACTGCCCCAGGACGGGACGCATGAAGACCGAAGTCCGTACCACCGACGCCCCCGCACCCGCCTGGGTGTTCTCCCAGGGGGTCCGCAAGGGCCCGATCCTCCAGGTCTCCGGCCAGGGGCCGCAGGACCCGGCCACCTCCGAGTACCTCTACCCGGGTGACGTGAAGGCGCAGACCCTGCGCACCCTGGAGAACGTCCGGGCGGTGCTGGAGGCGGGCGGCGCCACCGTCGAGGACGTGGTGAGCTTCCGGGTCTACCTGACCAAGCGGGCGGACTTCGCCCTGATGAACGAGGTCTACGGCGAGTTCATCGACAAGCACGTGGGCAACGGCGTGAAGCCGTGCCGGACCACGATCTTCGTGGAGCTGCCGCACGAGGCGATGCTGGTGGAGATCGACGCCCAGGCCGTGATCGGCTGAACCGTCGTCAGCGGGGGCGCGGCGCCACGAGCCTGCGTCCCCGCTGACGCATGCTGGGGGGGATGTCCGAAGCCTTCGACCTGAGCAGTGCCTTCATCACCCTGTTCGCGGTGGTGGGGCCGCCCAAGGTGCTGCTGACCTTCGCTCACCTGGCCCGGGACCGGGGGCACCGGGAGCTGGTCCGGCTGACCCTGGTGGCCACCCTGATGGGTGCGGTGATCGGCGTCGCGATGGCCTACTCGGCGGACTTCCTGACCGACCTGTTCCACATCAGCGACTGGTCGCTGCGGCTGGCCGGCGGGGTGATCTTCTTCATCTACGCGGTCGCCCTGGTGCTCGGCATCCACCTGGGCGGCGCCCCCAAGGAGGACGACCACCTGCCCAACCCGCTGGTGGACGGGCTGCGCGAGCTGCTGCTGCCGTACATCGCCAGCCCGCTGGCGATCACCGCCGTGATGGTCGGCTCGCTGCAGAAGGACACCTGGGGCTGGCACACCACGATGGCGCTGGCCTACCTCGCGGTGGTGGCGCTGAACTGCGTCTGCGTCCTGGTGCTCTCCAAGCCGCTGCGGCGCTCGCACCAGACCTCGCTGGAGGTGCTGTCCCGGCTGCTCGGGCTGCTGCTGGCGGCGGTCGGCGTCGAGATGTTCATGTCCGGGCTGGACGAGCTGGTCACCCTGGGCCTCGGGCACGGCTGAGCCAGCGTCAGGGCACCTGCACCGGGCGCCAGGGCACCGGGCTGGAGAGGATCATCGAGCTGGACGGCTGCCCGTACCCGCCGAGCCGGTCGATCAGCTGCTCGAACTCGGCCATCCCGGCCACCGCCACCAGCAGCGCGCAGCAGGCCCCGCCGGTCACCCGGTGCAGCTGGAGCACCTCGGGCCAGCCGGCCACCTCCGGGTCGCGCAGCACGCAGCGCGGGCCGTAGCACTGGATCTGCACCAGCGCGGTGACCTTCAGCCCGGCCCGGTCCGGGTCGACGTGCGCGTGGTAGCCGCTGATCACCCCGTCCGCCTCCAGTCGCCGGACCCGTTCGGCGACCGCCGGCGAGGAGAGTCTGACCCTGCGGGACAGCTCGTTGTAGGAGAGCCTGGCATCAGCCTGCAGTTCGGCCAGCAGCAGTCGGTCCACGGCATCCATGGCGGTCCTTTCCGTTCGGCAGGCCAGAGCGGAAAAGACCTTCCGCCTGAAAGGCCGACCGGCCGATCCCGCATCCGTCGCCCATTCAATCCGGCGGCCCGCCCGCCGCACAATGGGGGCCGCCCAGAGGCGGGTGGTGTGAGCACAGGAGGAACCATGCCGGGTCAGTCCGAGGTCAGTACGCCCAAACTCAGCTTCGGCCCGGCCGACGAGCCCGAGGTCGGCACGCCCTACGCCAACTACGTCCGGCTGGACGTGCTGCACAGCCTGCAGCACCCGCGCAGCAAGGTGGACGCCGAGCTGTCGTTCATCATCAGCACCCAGGTGATGGAGCTGCTGTTCGACCTGCTGCGACACGACTGGACCACCGCCCAGCACGCCCTGCGCGAGGACGACCTGACCTCGGCGCTGGCCGCCCTGCGGCGCGGGCAGCACACCCAGGACGTGCTGGTGAACTCCTGGGACCTGCTGGCCACCATGACCCCGCTGGAGTTCAACGCCTTCCGGCCGGTGCTCGGCGAGGCCAGCGGCTTCCAGTCCTCGGCCTTCCTCCGGCTGGAGTTCCTGCTCGGCAACAAGAGCGAGCGGCTGCTGGCGATGTACCAGGGCGTGCCCACCGTGCACGCCGAGCTGACCGCCGCGCTGGAGACCCCGAGCCTGTACGACGAGGTGCTGGCGCTGCTCTCCCGGCGCGGGCTGGCGGTGGACGTGACCGGCGGCCCGGCCCGCTACCGGCCGACCGAGCAGGTCGAGGCGGCCTGGCGGCAGGTCTACACCGACCCGGCGCTGGCCGACCTGGCCCGGCTCGGCGAATCGCTGCTGGACACCGCCGAGCGGGTGACCCGCTGGCGCCAGCGGCACTACTCGGCCGTCAAGCGCTCGATGGGCGCGAAGCCCGGCACCGGTGGGTCGAGCGGCCTGAGCTGGCTCAAGGAGTCGGCCGACCAGGACGTCTTCCCCGAGCTGTGGACCGTGAGGAACGCCCTGTGAACGCCACCCCCGTGAACGCCACCGCTGCGCCCCGCACCGCCGTGACCCGCACCCGCGAGGAGTGCGCCGCGCTCGACGCCGCCGACCCGCTGGCCCGCTTCCGGGCCGAGTTCGTGCTGCCCGAGGGGGTCGTCTACCTGGACGGCAACTCGCTCGGCGTGCTCCCGGCCCGTACCCCCGAACGGGTGCGGCAGGTGGTCGAGCAGGAGTGGGGGCAGCAGCTGATCCGCAGCTGGAACGAGGCGGGCTGGTTCGCCAAGCCGCACACCCTCGGGGCCAGGGTGGCCCCGCTGCTCGGGGCCGCCGCCGGCCAGGTGGTGGTCTGCGACACCACCTCCGTCAACCTGTTCAAGGTGCTCGCCGCCGCGCTCCGGCTGCGGCCGGGCCGGTCCACCGTGCTGGCCGAGCGGGCCGCCTTCCCGACCGACCTGTACATCGCCGAGGGCGTCGGCTCGCTGACCGACGGCGGCGCCCGCACCGAACTGATCGACTCCGCCGACCGGTTGGCCGACCACCTCGGGCCGGACACCGCCGTGGTGCTGCTCTCGCTGGTCGACTACCGCACCGGCGAGCTGCTCGACCTGCCCGCCGTCACCCGCCAGGTCCAGGCGGCCGGTGCGCTGATGGTCTGGGACGTCTGCCACGCGGTCGGCGCGCTGCCGGTCGAGCTGGACGCGAACGGCGTCGACTTCGCGGTCGGCTGCACCTACAAGTACCTGAACAGCGGCCCCGGTTCACCGGCCTTCCTGTACGTGGCGGAGCGTCACCTCGCCGAGGCGGCGCAGCCGCTCAGCGGCTGGTTCGGCCACGCCCGGCCGTTCGACTTCGAGCCGGGCTACCAGCCGGTGCCGGGCATCGGCCGGTTCCTCACCAGCTCGCCGTCGCTGCTCGGGCAGGCCGCGCTGGAGTCCAGCCTGGAGATCTGGGAGCAGGTGGACCTGGCCGAGGTGCGGGCGAAGAGCCTGGCGCTGACCGAGCTGTTCATCGAACTGGTCGAGCCACTGGCCGAGTACGGCGTCGAGGTGGTCACCCCGCGCGAGCCGGGCAGGCGGGGCAGTCAGGTGGCGCTCCGGCACCCGGACGGCTACCCGGTGGTGCAGGCGCTGATCGCGCGCGGGGTGATCGGCGACTTCCGGGCTCCGGACCTGATGCGGTTCGGCTTCACCCCGCTCTATCTGTCGTACACCGAAGTCTGGGATGCAGCGCGGCAGTTGACCGAGGTTCTGGAGTCCGAGGAGTGGCGCGAGGAGCGGTTCGGGCGGCGCGGCGAGGTCACCTGAACGCGTTCGGGAGGGCGGCCAGCCCGACCGGGTGGCCGGGCGGGATGCGGTGCCGCTCGGCCACCTCGACGATCCGGGCGGCGATCCGGTGCACGGCGAGCTCGTACTGCTGCTGCGGCAGGCCGAACAGGCCGAGCCGGGCGTAGTCGTCCCCGTACTGCTGGTCCCGATAGTTCAGCTGCCGTGCGGTGTACGGCAGTTCGAGGTGGCCGACCGGACGGCCGAAGACCGGGACGAAACCCCGGGACAGGTCCGTCCGGCGGGCGAAGGCGGCCCACTCCCGGCCGCACCGGGAGCTGCGGAAGTACTCCCGCTCGTACAGCGGGACGAACACCTCGCAGCGGGCCACCGCGCCCGGCTGCCGGGTCGCCACCGCCAGGTCGGTCAACTGCCAGACCTCCTCGCCGAGATCGGCCACGAACCGGTCCACGGCGGGGTCGTCGCCGGGTGCCCGGCCCAGGTAGCAGTAGCGCTGCCCGGCCGGGTTGCGGGTGAACAGCATCGGCTCCGGCAGTTCGACCTGGAGCCGTACTCCGGGGTCGGCGCGTTCGGCCAGCTCGGTCGCGAAGTCCCGCAGGTCCAGCTCGGGCGGGCCGCCGAACCGGCCGGTCCTGAGCACCTCGTTGCACACCGCGGCCAGCGAGCGGTCGGACGGCCGGCGGAGCATCACCACCCGGGGCTGGGAGAGTTCCGGTGCGGCGCCGCCGACCAGGTCGAGCATCAGCACCAGCCGGGGGTGCCGGCCGAGCAGCTCCCCCAACAGCCCCTCCACTCCGGCCGGGGTGCCGGAGAGGTAGACCAGCAGGATGCTGTCGGCCTCCTGCTCCGCCCGGCGCAGCGCGCGCCGGAAGTCCGCCACCTCGTCCAGCCCCAGCCAGATGTGGTCGGGGCGCATCCCGACCTGCTCCGGATTGCCCAGGGCGGTGACCAGTTCGCGCAGCTCGGCCGCCCCGGCCCGGTCGGGGGCCAGCGCCAGCAGTACGGCCCGGGCGCCGTGCGGGCCGATCCTGGCCGTCCCGGCGGCGGGGGCGGCGGCCGGCTCGCGCAGTCCGACGATGCCCAGCGCCGCCGGACTGACCAGGGCGAACGGACGGGTCTCGGCGGTGAGCGGGGCGCCCTCGGTGTCGGTGGCGGCGATCGCGGCCAGCTCGTTCGGCACCAGCCCGGCCCGGGCGGCGATCTGTTCGCCGACCCGGATCAGCAGCCCGACCGCCTGGTGGGTGACCGACCTGGGCAGCGTGTGCACCAGCAGGTCCCGGACGCCCGGCCGGAAGTCGAACCGGTCCTGATGGCCGGGCCGTTCGGTCAGCAGCCCGCTCACCACCAGCTCGGCCAGCTGCTGCGGCCGGGGCCGGGCGAACGCGGCCCGTTGCAGCAGCCGCAGCACCGGCAGCGCGGGCGTGGTGAGCGCGGCCAGCCCGGCCAGTGTGTACGCCTCCCGGGAGGCGACCGCCCGGAACCGCCGGACCAGCTCCTCGGCGTCCAGGCCGGTCGGGTCGGCGGTCGGGGCACCCGCGGTACCGGTCGGCACCGGACCGATCCGCAGCGCCGCACCGACCACCTCGGCGCCACCCGAACTGCCGACCAGGGTGGCCCAGTTGGCCAGCCACTCCGGGTCGGCCTCCAGCACCGGCAGCACCGGTCCCGGGCCGACCGGATGCTCCAGCGGCCGGAAGGCGTACCCGGCGTTGGCCACCCCGGCGGCCGGGGCGGCGAGCACCCCGGGCACGGCGGGCAGCGCGGTCAGCGGCCAGAGCCGCTCGGGCAGCGGCTGGACCACCGCCACCGGACCGCGCCGCAGCAGCGCGCCCAGCGTCCGGTACCACCGCTCCCCCGCCGGCCCCGGCCGCCACTGCGGGCCCATGCCGTCGCTGATCAGCAGGGTGACCACCCGTGGGCCGGGCTGCGCCCCGGTCAGCGCGCCGTCGGCGGTCAGCCGGGCCGAGCCGACCTGGCGGAACGCGCCGGTCTGCCGCAGCAGCAGGGCGAACTCGCGGGCCAGCGGCCGCCAGAGCGCCATGGTCGGGCCGCAGTCCAGCACCAGCCGCAGGCTCAGCCAGCGCTCGGTGCTGGGGCGCAGCACCGGCAGCCAGTGCACCGGCGCGGGGCCGCGCAGCGCCTCCGCCAGCCGGTCGGCGGTGGCGTCCTCGTCCAGCAGGGCCCGGTGCGGGTCGGGTACCCGGCGCTTGAGCGGACGCAGCGCCCGCTGCAGGTCGAGCGGGCGGGCCAGCATCGGCGCGCTCGGGGTGGCCACCGTACCGGCGGCGGCCGTGCCGTCGGCCGGGTCGGCGACCGGCAGGTGCAGCGGCAGCAGCGGGCCGGCCGGCTCGGGCCGGCGGCCGGGTGACGGTCCGTCCGGCCCGGGACCGCCGGGTGCGGCCCGCCCGTCCGGCCGGTCGGCCGGGCCGCCGTCCGGGGTGCGCTCGCTCCGGACCGCCAGCCAGAGCAGCTCGGCCAGCTCGACCGGGTCGGGATCGGGGCGGCCCAGACCGGTGAGCAGGGCGGCGAGCCGGTCCAGGGCTCCCCGCCGCTCAGAAGTCATCGTCGTCCCGGCCTCTGCTCAGATAGGGCATCACCCGGGCGGCCAGCGCCGCCCGGTCGGCCTGGTCGGCGAGTTCCGGACGGGCGGTCAGGTAGATCGCGTTCAGCAGCTGGTCGGTGGCCAGCTCGCCCTCGGCCCGCCGGTCCAGGAAGACCTGGAGGATCTCGGCCACCAGGACGTGGTCGGCCGCCGGGAGGTGCGAGCGGACGATCTCCTCCAGCTCGCCGCCCTCGGGCCGGCGCAGCTCCAGCACCACGCAGCGGCGCAGGAAGGCGGCCGGGAACTCCCGCTCGGCGTTGCTGGTCAGCACGGTGAACGGGAACGCCCGGCAGCGCACCCGCCCGCCGCGCACCGGCGCCCGGCTCAGCCCGTCTGCGGTGAGCACCTCGGCCTGGGGCAACTGCGGTGCGGCCCGGACCAGTTCGTCGATCTCGTACTGGCCGTCCTCCAGCACGTGCAGCAGGTCGTTCGGCAGGTCCAGGTCGCCCTTGTCGATCTCGTCGATCAGCAGCACCCGGGGTCGCCGGTACGGCAGCAGCGCGGTGCCCAGCGGGCCGAGCCGCAGGTGTTCCTCCAGGCCGCCGCCCCCGCCGTCCGGGCCCGCCTGGTTGGCGGCGTACAGCCGGGACAGCGGGTCGTACTGGTAGAGGCCGTCGCGCAGGGCGCTGCGGCTGGTGATGTTCCAGCGGAGCACCGGGCCGAGGCCCAACTCCCGGGCCACCGCGTACGGGAGGCTGGACTTGCCGCTGCCGGGCGGGCCGGTGACCAGCAGCGGGCGGCGCAGGTGCAGGGCGGCGTTGACCAGTTCGACGGTCTCCGGGGTGGGGCGGAAGGTGGCGGCCCGGTGTCCGGCCGAGGCGGCGCCCGGATCGGCGGCGGCCGCCGGGGTGTCCAGCTCGGGGCCGCCGTCGAAGGCGCGCCAGGGCGGCGGCCCGGGCAGGTCGGCCAGGCCGTCGTGGGGGTGCTCGGCGCCCCGGTAGATGCGTTGCAGCGGCATCGTGCTGACTCTCCTGCTACTGACCCGCACCGGGGCGGGGCTGACGGTTGGTCGGGGCGACCGGGAACGGTCGGTGCGGGCTGGGCAGCAGCTGCGGATCCTCCCAGAGCAGGACCAGGCCGGCCGCCCAGTGCCCGGCCGGGTCCCCGCTCTCCTCCGCCTGGTGGCGCAATTCCTTGATCCTGGAAGGCAGTTCCCCCGGAGGGGTGCCGGCCAGCTCCACCGCCAGTCTGGCAGTGAAGCGGCTGCCCCGGCAGTTCTGCCCGGGGTGGTGCCGTTCACCGCAGGTCCACTCCGGCCAGATCACCGCGTGCGCCCCGGCGCTCAGCGCGGCGTCCAGCAGCGGGCCGTGCGGCCGCCCCTTCGGCAGGCCGGGCAGGGCCGGCAGGTGCGGGCGTTCGACCGGGCCGAGCAGGTGGTAGAGCACCCGGGGCTCGCCGGGTTCCGCGCAGTCCACCCGGTGCACCACGGTGCTCCGTTCGGCCTGCCGGAGCGCCCAGTTCATCTCCAGCCTGCGGCGGTCCACCGCGCTGTCCCGGCGCTGCCGGTCCACCACCACCACGGCGTGGTCGGCACCGATCGGGCCGAACGACCGCTTCCCGGTCCACCCGTGCACCGGCACGGTGAGCAGGGTGCGCGGCAGCACGAACACGATCAGCTCGGAGTCGTCCGCGGCCAGCAGGCCGAGCTGCCGGTCGATCTCGGCCAGCACCTCGCCCTGCAGCGCCGACCGTCCGAGCGTCCGCAGCCGGGGCGGCCCGTAGTCGCCGCCGCGCACCGTACGGACCCCGACGGTGAACTTGCCCCGGCCCGCGCCGCTGTGGCCGATCTCGACCAGGATCGGCCGCCACCGCTCCCCGGTGGTCCGGCCGCCGTCCGCGCCGGCCGCCAGTCGCTCCAGCCGCTCGCGCTGCGCCGGGTCGGTGGCCGAGGCGGCCAGCAGTCCGGCGAACTCGCGGACCGGGTGGTGGGCGGCGCCCGGTGCGTCGGTGACCTCGGAGAGCAGGTACCAGCAGGTCTCCCAGAGCGTGCCGGGCCGGGTCGGCGGGTCGAGCAGGCCCTGCGCGGCGGTGGCCGCCCGGTACAGCTCCAGCGGGTCGGCCGCCGGCCCGGCCGCCGTCACCAGGGTCCGCAACTCCCGCACCTGGTCGGCCGGGAGGGCGGCCCCCGGGATCAGGTCGGCCAACTCGGGGACGTACCGGGCCAGTACGCCGATCGGCAGCATCTGGCCGAGCCGGACGGCGGGGCGGACCCTGCCGTCCCGGCCCGGCGCCGGCGGACGGTCCAGGGTGTCCTGGGCCGCCGTCACGATGCCGACCAGCTCACCGCTGGCCGAGTCCACCACCGGGCCGCCGCTGAAGCCCGGCGACAGCGGCATGCCGTGGGTGTCGTGCTCCAGCTGGACCAGCTCACCGCCGATCAGCATGCCGCCCCTGGTCGGCCGGATCTCGCTGCTCCGGCCGGCCTCGTGGTCGAGCGGGAAGCCGTGCGCGGTCAGGCCGGGGTAGGGCGGCCGGTCCCAGTGGTGCAACGGGGCGAACGGCGCGGGGCGGGCGACCCGTTCGGGCACCGGGGCGGCCAGCTCCAGCACGGCCACGTCCCCGGTGCCGTCCCGGCCGTGCCGCCCGCTCGGCCACGGACCACGGCGCAGCACGGTGGCCGACAGTTCGGGATGGTCGGGCCGGTTGACCAGCCGGACCTCGGCGGTGGCCCGGCCGTGCACCACGTGCGCGCAGGTCAGCACCAGCCGGTCGGTGACCAGCACCCCCGCGCCCACGGTCGGCTCGGGCCCGCCGACGCTGATCCGGGCCAGCCAGTACGGGTTCGCCATCGGGCGGGCTCAGTCCTGGCGTCCGGGCGCCCAGCTGAGTCTGACGGTGAGATGCGCCTCGGCCGCCGTCCGGGCGATCAACGCCCCGGCCTCGGCCGTGAGTTTGACCCCGAACTCGATCTCCACCGCGTCCGGCTTCAGGCTGCCGTCCCGGAACACCGCGAGCGCGGACCCGGCGGCCGCCCTGACCCCCGCCAGCGCCTGTTCGAAGGTCTCACCCGCCCGCTCGACCCCGGCGGCGGCCGAACCCCGGCCGACCGGCCGCATCCCGTACTCGTCCAGGCCGGCACTCGGGTACTGCCGCTCGACCCGGACCACCGCACCCTCGGCGGTCACGAACTCCGTGTACTCCGACAAGACTTCCCCCACCGAGCGTTGGTCGGACCACCGTACGGACGTCCCGTGATCGTCGCACAGCGTGGCCCCGCGCGCACCGGTTCCGACCGAGCCTTTCCGTACCGGAACTTCCACTCACCGGACATGACGGGACATCAGATCGTAAAGTTCTGGTATGGACATAGACATCGGCCCACTCAACCCGGACAAGGCCACGCTGCTGCTCGGCCTCGCCCTGTTCGCCGTGATCCTGTTGGTGCTCGGCAAGGTGCTGTTCCCGCGCCTGGAGCGGACGTTGGCCGACCGCCGCGAGGCCACCGAGGGCAAGCTCGAACGCGCCGAGGACCTCCGGGCCGAGGCCCGGGAGACCTACGCCGAGTACCGCCGGGTGCTCAACGAAGCCCACCACGAAGCCGCCCGGATCCGCCAGGAGGCCGCCGAGGAGGGCGCCGCCCTGGTCGCGGCGGCCCGGGCCGAGGGGCTGGCCGAACGGGAGTCCCTGGTGGCGGCCGGCCGGGCCGCGCTGTCGGTCGACCGCGAGCTGGCCGAGCTCGAACTCCGCGCCGACGTCGGCATGCTGGCCGTCGAGCTGGCCGGCCGGGTGGTCGGCGAACCCCTCGGTGAGTTCGCCGACCGGCGCGACAGCGTGGAACGGTTCTTCGCGGAGCACTGAGCCTCGCGGGCGGGTCAGCTGTGGCGGCCCCGACGGCGGGCGACCCAGAACGCGACCCCGCCGGCCGTGACCAGCCCACCGGCCGCCAGGCCGAGCGGGGCGGCCGTACCCGCACCGGTACCCGGGAGTTCGGCGCCGCCGCTCGCGCTCGCCGACGTGGAGGTGCTCGGCCCGGTACTGGAAGTCTCCGATGCCGGGCTGGTGCTGCTGGGGGCCGGAGTGCTCCCGGACGGACTGGGCGTGGGTGTCGGCGTCGGCGTGGGAGTCGGCGTCGGGGTGGGTGTCGGGGTCGGCGTGGGAGTCGGGGTCGGGGTGGGTGTCGGCGTCGGGGTGGGTGTCGGCGTCGGGGTCGGCGTCGGCGTCGGCGTGGGAGTCGGGGTGGGAGTCGGGGTCGGCGTGGGAGTCGGCGTGGGAGTCGGGGTGGGAGTCGGGGTCGGCGTGGGCGTGGGCGTCGGCGTCGGCGTGGCGCACTCCGGCAGGTCCCCGTCGAACGGGTAGTTGTGCACCTCGCTCCCGCTGCTCCCGGTCTGCACCAGGTTGCCCGCCAGGTAGACCCGGCCGTTGAAGCCCGGCGTGCTGAGGATCGTGGTCCCGGCCGGGTTGGCGGCCATCATCGAGCCCTGGAACTGGGCGCCGCCCATGATCCGCACGCTGGTGGCGTTCGGGAAGTTCCACATCAGCCGCGGGCGCAGCTCGGTGAACGGGTCACCGGCCAGCCCGGTACCGGTGTTGGTGTTGATGACCGGGGTGGCGCCGAGCATGTTGATCACCACGGTGGCCCCGGCCGGGATGCCCGTGATGACCAGGTCGGCCGCAGTGCCCAACGACCCGATGTTCCCGGGCACGTTGAAGATCTGACGGGCGCTGGTGCCGTCCCCGGTGAAGGTGACCTGGTTGCCGTCGACCGTCACCACGCCGTTGGCGGTCGCGCTGCCCGTACAGGTGGAGAGTTCGCCGATCTGGGCGGTGAGCCCGGCGTACTGGTTCTTGGCGTTCGCGTCCTGGATCTCCTGGCCGGTCGGGACCACGTTGACGTTACCGGTCAGGGTGCCGCCGAAGCGGAGGTTGCCGAAGGCCAGATCGCCGAGTGAGTTGGTGGCCCCGCCGACCTCGACGGTGTCGGTCGGCCCCACCGTGACGTTGCCGCCGACGGTGACGAAGTCGCTGCCGTCCGGCGGCACCACCCGTGAACCGACCCCGGCCACACCCATGTTGAACAGGCCGCCACCCTCCTTGTCGACCGTCAGGTCGCCGATCGTGACCACCTTGCCCTCGACCTCGGCTGCCCGGCCCAGGACCGTGTAGTCGCCACCGACGAAGACGTTGATGGTGGCGTCCCGGCCGACCACGTCGCCGTTGTTCGGCGGCGGCCAGACGCTCGGGCAGTTCGGTCCGCTGCACGGCCCGAGCGGTGGGGCGAGCGGGGCGGCACTCACCAGCACGCTCAGCGCCGCCACCGGCAGCACGGCGGCCGCCGCCACCAGGGCCAGCCGTCGGCCCACGGGCGAGCGGTGCGGAGCCGGTTGGACCGGGACATGGCGCACGTGATTGCTCCGATCGACGGTGCTCCCGCCGGAAGGCGGCTCGACCGGCCTATTCAATGCCCCGTTTCGTCCCGGTTTGATCCGACACGCCGTCAGTCCCCGTCCGGTCCTTCGAACGACCGGACCGGGGACCCGACCCACCGCACGGGACTACGCCGACCGGGTGTTAGGTTCGGCAGTCGATCGGTCTTCGGAAGGAACCCCCCATGGCCAAGCTGCTGCTCAGCCTGCACGTGCTGGCCTCGGTGCTGTTCATCGGCCCGGTGGCCGTCGCGGTGAGCATGTTCCCGCGCCGGGCGCAGGCCGCGCTGACCGAGGGCCCCGAGCAGCTCCAGGCCGCCGCCTCGGTCCGGCTGCTGCACCGGATCACCCAGGTCTACGCACTGCTCGGCCTGGCCGTCCCGCTGCTCGGCATCGGCACCGCCCAGGTGATGGGCGTGATGGGCGACCCCTGGGTGATCGTCTCGACCGTACTGACCGCCGTCGCGGCCGGCCTGATGCTGCTCTCGGTGGTCCCCGGCCAGCAGGCCACCGTGGACGCGTTGGACGCACCGGAGAACCCGGACGAGCGGAGCCGCGCCACCAAGGGCCTGCGCCTGCTGCCGATGACCGCCGGTGTCTTCAACCTGCTGTGGGCCGTGGTGGTGGTCCTGATGGTGATCCGCCCGGGCTCGACGACCGGCGCCTGACCTCCCGACAAAGGATCAGCCCGGCCCGCCGGCTGGGTCCAGCCCGAACAGCCGGGCGGCGTTGTCGTGGCAGACCGCCCGCAGCCAGTCCTCTCCCAGGCCGAGCCCGGCCAGTGCCTGCAACTGGTGCAGATAGCGGTAGGGGATGTTCGGGAAGTCGGTGCCGAGCAGCACCCGGTCCCCCAGCTCGGCCAGCCGGGGCAGCAACTCCCTCGGGAACGGCGAGAGTTCCTCGGTGAAGTCGGTGAACGCCATGGTGGTGTCCAGCCGGACCTCCGGATACCGCTCGGCCAGGTCGAGGAACTCCCGGTACTCGGGCAGGCCCAGGTGGGCCACCACCAGCCGGAGCCGGGGATGCCGGGCCAGCACCTCGCCGATCGGACCGGGACCGGTGTGCTTGCCGGGCACCGGGCCGGAACCGCAGTGCGTGACCACCGGCGTCCCGGCCTCCGCGAGCCGGCCCCAGACCCCGTCCAGCAGCGGATCGGTCGGGTCGTAACCACCCACCTGCAGATGCATCTTGAACACCCGGGCGCCGTCCGCCAGCGCCCGGCCGACGTACTCCTCGGCGGCCGGCTCCGGGAAGCAGGTCGCGGTGTGCAGGCAGTCCGGGGTGCGGGCGGCGAAGTCGGCGGCCCAGCCGTTCAGCCAGGCGGCCATCCCGGGCTTGTGCGGGTAGAGCATCGCGGTGAACGCCCGGACCCCGAACTCCCGCAGCTGGTCCAGCCGTTGCTGCTCCTCGTGCCGGTAGGAGATCGGCCAGGGCCGCCCGGTCAGCGGTCCGGCCGCGTCGAAGTAGGCCCAGACCTTGGCGAGCACCCGCTCCGGCATGAAGTGGGTGTGCACGTCGACCAGCCCCGGCAGGCCCAACTCCCGCCAGAAATCCCGGACTTCGTCCGCCTCAGACACCCGGCACGGCCTCCGCCCTGGCCAGCACCGCCGCGGTGTCCACCCCGGTCGGCAGAGTGCCGAAGGCGCCGCCGTGGTCGCCGCCCAGCCGGGAGGCGCAGAACGCGTCGGCCACCGCCGGGTCGCCGTACCGGACCAGCAGCGAGCCCTGGAAGACCAGCGCGATCCGCTCGACCAGCCGCCGGGTGCGGTACTCGATCTCGGCGGTGTCACCGAGCTCCTTGCGCAGCACGGCCACCGCCTCGTCCAGCCGGCGGTCGGCCCCGGCGGCCGCCGCCAGCTCGGTGAACAGGGCCTGCACCGTCTCCGGGCGGCGGGCCATCGCCCGCAGCGCGTCCAACGCCGCGACGTTGCCGGAGCCCTCCCAGATCGAGACCAGCGGGGCCTCCCGGTAGAGCCGGGGCATCCCGGACTCCTCCACGTACCCGTTGCCGCCGAAGCACTCCAGCGCCTCGGCCGCGTGCATCGGACCGCGCTTGCAGACCCAGTACTTGGCCGCCGCCAGCCCGAGCCGCCGGACCAGCACCTCCTGCTCGTCCCCCGCCAGCGCCCGGTCGGTGGCCTCGGCCAGCCGCAGGGCGACGGCGGTGGCCGCCTCGGACTCGACCACCAGGTCGGCCAGCACGTTGCGCATCAGCGGCTGGTCCACCAGCGCGGCGCCGAACGCCCGCCGGTGGGTGGTGTGGTGCAGCGCGCGGACCGCGCCGAGCCGCATCCCGGAGGCGGCGCCCAGGGTGCAGTCCAGCCGGGTCATGTTGACCATCTCGATGATGGTCGGCACGCCCCGGCCCTCCTCGCCGACCAGCCAGCCGACCGCTCCGTCGTACTCCAGCTCGGCGGAGGCGTTCGAGCGGTTGCCGAGCTTCTCCTTGAGCCGCTGGATCAGCAGCCGGTTCCGGCTCCCGTCCGGCAGCACCCGGGGCAGCAGGAAGCAGCTCAGCCCGCCCGGCGCCTGGGCCAGCGTCAGGAACAGGTCCGACATCGGGGCCGAGGTGAACCACTTGTGGCCGGTGATCCGGTACGTGCCGTCGGAGTGCGGGGTCGCGGTGGTGGTGTTGGACCGGACGTCCGAGCCGCCCTGCTTCTCGGTCATCGACATGCCCGCGATCAGCCCGCGCTTGCCGTGCGGCTCGCGCAGACCGAAGTCGTACGCGGTGGCGGTCAGCAACGGCTCGTACTGCGCGGCCAGTTCGGGGGTGGCCCGGAGGGCGGGGACGGCGGCGTAGGTCATCGAGACCGGGCAGCTGTGCCCGGCCTCGACCTGGCCCCAGACGTAGAACCCGGCGGCTCGGGCGGTGTGCGCGCCGGGCCGGCCGTCCGCCCAGGGGGCGGCGTGCAGGCCGTGCTCGACCGCGACGGTCATCAGCCGGTGCCAGGCGGGGTGGAACTCCACCTCGTCGATCCGGTGCCCGTACCGGTCGTGGGTGCGCAGCACCGGCGGGTTGTCGTTCGCCAACCGGCCCCAGTCGGCGGCCTGTTCGGTGCCGGCCAGCCGCCCCAGGGTGTGCAGCCCGGGCTCGGCCCAGCCCGCGCCGGCCCGGTGCAGGGCGGCCAGCAGGGTCGGATCGGCGGCCACGTCGTGGCCGTACAGGTCGGGCACCTGGTTGGTGACCTCATGCGTGATCGGCACTGTGCCCTCCCGGGGCATCGGCGTTGACGCCCCCGAGGGCGCGCTGGGTGAAGGTGACCAGAGCGGGGATCAGGTCGTCCTGGGCCTGGCCCGCCGCGAGCGGGCCGACCAGCGCCTCGCCGATCGCGCCGACCAGGGCGGCCGCGGTCAACCGGACGTCCTGCTCCGGGAGTCGGCCGTCGGCGACGGCCGGGGCGATCTGGGCGGCGATCAGGTCGCGGAACGCCTGTCGGAAGACCAGCCGCTCGGCGTCCACCACCTGGTCGGCCGGTTCGGCCAGCAGGGCGTAGGCCAGCCGGGGCGACCTGAGCGCCCGAGCCGCGAAGGTCCGCACCACGGCGGCGACCCGCCCGTGCGGCCCCGCGCCGTCCGCCGCCGCCTTGGCGACGGCCAGTTCGACGGCGGCCACCTCGCGGAGCACCACGACCCGGAACAGCTCGACCGCGAGCTCGGCCTTGCCCGCGAAGTAGCGGTACATGCTGCCGGTGGCGATCCCGGCCCGGTCCGCCACGGCGGCCATCGAGCAGCCCGCGTAGCCGCGTTCGGCCAGCAGGTCCACGGCGGCGGCCAGCACGACCACGCGCTGGGCGTCCAGCCGGGCCTGTACGGCGGGGGTGCGTCGGTATGCCACAGCAAGGATTGAAGCACTGATTCACGGCTTCGGCCAGGGCCCCGGCCGGCCGGGGGGTCAGCCCGGCGGCAGCCGCAGCTCGGCGACGGCACCGCCGGCCGGGTCGTTGCGCAGGTGCAGCGTGATGCCGAGGGCCTCGGCGTGGCCCTGCGCGATGGTGAGGCCCAGGCCGTGGCCGTGGCCCCGCTCCCGGGCACCGGTGCGGAACCGCTGCGGGCCCTCCCGGAGGATCGCTTCCGGGAAGCCGGGCCCGTGGTCACGGACCGTCAGGGTGGCACCGTCCACCCGGACCAGGACGGGGGCGCCGCCGTGCCGGTGGGCGTTGGCGACCAGGTTCGCGACGATCCGGTCGAGCCGGCGGACGTCGGTGCTGACCTGCGCGTCCGACTCCACCAGCAGCTCGGTCGGCGATCCGGTGGCCGCCACCATCCGGGCCACCACCGGACCGAGCGGCACCACCGAGAGCTCCGGGCGGTCCGCCCCGGCGTCCAGCCGGGAGACCTCCAGCAGGTCCTCGGTCAGGCTGCGCAGCACCCGGACCCGGCCCTGCACCAACTCGGTCGGACGGCCGGGCGGGAGGAGTTCGGCCGCGGTCAGCAGGCCGGTCAGCGGGGTGCGCAGCTCGTGCGCGACGTCGGCGGTGAAGCGCTGCTCGTTGGCCAGCTTGGTGCTCAGCACCGCCGACATCGAGTCCACCGCCGCCGCGAGTTCGGCCACCTCGTCGCGCGGGCGGCCGAGCGATCCGATCCGGGCCGTCAGGTCGCCCTGGGCGATGCTGCGGGCGGTGACGGCGGCCGTCCGCAGCCGGCTGCTGATCCGGTCGGCGGCGAACACCCCGGCCAGCACGGTGACCGCGACGGACAGCGTGGCCGAGATCAGGATGGTCCGGTCGAGCTGGGCGACGGCCCGCTCGTCGTCGGCGTAGTCCACCCGGACCGAGACCACCTGGACCGGCTGGGCGCCGGTGCCGATCCCGCCGGCGGCCCACATCACGGTGCCGTCGGCGCCGGGTCCGAGCAGCGATCCCCGGTGGCCGCGCTCGGCCAGCCGGCGCAGCTCCGCCGGGAGTCCGGGGTCGTCGACGGCGGCGTTCCAGCCGACCAGGTCACCGTTGCGGGCGTAGCCGGACAGCACCGAGTCGAGGGCGTTCTCGGCCGACTTCCTGGACTGCTCGACGTGCTGGGCGACCGAGGCCCGGTGCACCAGCAGCCCGACGGTGACGGCGACCAGGAAGGAGACCAGGGCGACGGTCGCGGCGATCTGACGGCGCAGGTTCACCCGGACCGCCGCAGCTTGTAGCCGAAGCCCCGGATGGTCTCGATCCTGGCCGCGCCGATCTTGGCGCGCAGGCGCTGCACGTGCACGTCCACCACCCGGCTGTCGGCGCCCCAGGAGTAGTCCCAGACCCGCTCCAGCAGGGTCTGCCGCTCCAGCACGATGCCGGGCGCGGCGGTGAACTCCAGCAGCAGCCGCAGTTCGGTCGGGGTGAGCGGCACCTGACGACCCGCCACCCGGACCTCCATCGCCTCGGTGTCGACCTCCAGCTCGTCGATCACCCGGACGGCGCGCGAGGGTTCGGGCACCGGGGCCTCGGTGGGCGGTTCGGCCACGACGGCCCTGGTGCGGCGCAGCACGGTACGGATCCGGGCCACCAGCACGGCGGTCTCGAAGGGCTTGGTGATGTAGTCGTCGGCCCCGGCCTCCAGACCGGAGACGACGTCGATCGGCTCGGTGCGGGCCGACATCATCAGGATCGGCAGCTGGCTCTCCTCCCGGATCCGCCGGCACAGCCCGACGCCGTCGAGCAGCGGCAGCATCACGTCGAGCAGCAGGATGTCCGGCCGCCGCGCGCGGAAGCTCTCCAGGCCCTCCAGCCCGTCGGCGGCGGTGTCGACCGGGAACCCGTAGCGCTCCAGCGCCATCCGGGTCGCCTCGCGGATCACCTCGTCGTCCTCGACCAGCAGGATGCGCGGGGTGGCGGGGGCGGGGCTGCTCACAGGGGTGCTCACCTGACTGGTCATGAGGTCGGCTTCACCGGGACGGGGCCGGTGCCCTTGACGGAGGTGGGGAACGGGAAGACCGAGACCTTCGGCTCCGGGGTGATCCCCTTCGGACGGCTGGTCGGCGCGGCCGAGGGCAGCACCCCGACCGGCTCGCAGAGGGTGGCGTCGGCCGCCGGGCCGGTGATCCTCCGGTCGACCGGGGCCAGCCGGACGTCCGTCCAGCGGTAGGTGGTGACCGTCCCGTCCTGCGCGCTGTTGGGCTCGTGCACGATCAGGTCCTGCCCCGCCGTCTCGGCCGTGAAGCCGGCCACCACCCGTTGGGCCAGCGCCGCGTACAGCCGCCCGTCCCGCAGGGTGTAGACGTGCAGGTAGCCCGCCTCGGCGCCGGTCAGCACGGCGGTGATCAGCTCCGCCCGGCCGTCCCCGCTCAGGTCGCGGTAGTGCGCGGAGCGCACGGTGCACCCCTGACACCCGGTCAGCGCCTTCCGTTCCTCGTCCCGCAGGGCCGGGTCCTGCTCCAGCACCTGCCGGGGATCGACGGCGCCGATGTCGTCCCCCGGTACGGCGGGCCCCGGCAGGGCCGTCGGCGGCGGCACCGACCCGGACGCCTCGGGCGCCGCGGTCGGGGCCGTCCCGGCGGCGGCCCAGAGCAGTTGGGCGCTCGGACGGATCGCCACCGGGCGGGCCTGGCCGGCGTCGTGCAACTGCCCGGCGGCGCCGCAGCCGGTGACGGCCGCGACCGCCGCCGCTACGACGACGCCCCAGGCCAGGGCGGTGCGGCTGAGCCAGGTCCTCACGTGGGGTGCGCCTTTCGGGGAGCGGCGGGTCGGTGGTCCACAGTCTGCCCGACCGGCGGGGAGCCCCGGCCCGACGGTCCCTCAGGGGATCAGGTCCGCGAGGACGATGATGTTGTCGGTGTAGTGCCCGTTCCCGGCCAGCGAGCCGCCGCAGGTGATCAGCCGCAGCTGCGGGGTGTCGGTCTCGCCGTAGACCAGCTCGGTGGGGAACTCGCTCTTGGGGAACTGCCGCAGCTCGCGCACCCGGAACGAGACGCCGCTGCCGTCCTGGCGGCGGAGGTCGATCCGGTCCCCCGGTCTCAGCTCGCGGATCCGGCCGAAGACCGCCGGGCCCTTGCGGGTGTCCAGGTGGCCGAGCAGCACCGCCGGGCCGGTCTGGCCCGGGGCGGGGCCGTTGCGGTACCAGCCGACCTGGCCGGGGCGGTCCATCGGCGGGACCTCCACGGTGCCGTCCGCGTTCAGGCCGCTCGCCTCGACCGGTGCGTCCACGCCCATCCGGGGGATGGTCAGGTGGACCGGCGGGGCGACCGTCCCGGTCGCGGCCCGGCCGGGAGCGGTACCCGGCGGAGCGGTGCCCGGCGGGACGGTGGCCGGCTGCGGGTCGACCGGGGCCGACAGGGCGGTGCTGATCCGCACCGGCGGCCGGTCGGGGGAACCGCCGAGCAGCACGATCCCGGTGGTCAGAGCGAGGGCGCCGGCCGTGGCCGCCGGCGCCCACAGGGGACGACGGCGGCGACGGCGGCTGCCCCTAGCCCCGTGCGCCGGCACGGCGACGCACGATGGCGAAGCCGATCCCGGCCGCACCCACGGCGGCCAGGCCCGAGCCGGCCACCAGGGTGCCGGTGGAGGTGCCACTGTCGGCCTCACCGGTCTGCGCCCCGCCCTTGGGCACCACCTTGACCTGCGCGTCCCCGCCCTTGGCGGGCGTGCTCGGCGCAGCGGTCGGCTTCACACCGGTGGTCGGCGGAGCCGACACCGCGGGGCCCGAGGGCACCGCGGACGGGGTCGGCGACGGCGAACCGTCGGCGAAGGCGGCCGGACCGGAGAGCGCCAGCACGCCGGCGACGCCGGCCGAGACCAGTGCGAGGCGCAGGGTGCGGCGGACGGTCGTGGTACCTGCCATGAGAGTTCCTCCCGAATGCTCACCACTCCCGGCCCGGTGGCCGGTAGTCGGTACGGCAGACGTTAGGAACCCGACCTCACGGTGCCCGGCCGGAGGTGTAACGGTCCCCGGCCGACTCTGTAACAGTCGGCCGGACCGTCCCGGCTCCGGCCGGGCCGGGGGTCACGGCTTGGGGATCACGGCTTGGGCGTCACGGCTTGGGGAGCGCGCAGCCCGCCTTGGTGAGCGCCAGCACGTTGCCCGGGCCGAAGCAGCCGGGGATGAGGTAGGTCTGCTGGGCGTAGTTGATGCCCTGACGGACCGTCACGGTGCCGTTCTGGTCCACCTCGCAGGGGTTGTTGTCGGTGCAGCGCGCACCGTCCTCGTTGCCGGTGTTGTTCACCGCGACCACCTGCCCGCTGGCGACGTCGACCACCGGGGAACCGGAGGTGCCGCCGATGGTGTTGCAGCTGGAGGTGTAGCGCATGGAGTCCTTCCAGGTCCACGCGCCCTCCTTCAGCCGGTAGACGAAGGCGTCGGCGTTGCAGGAGTAGATCTTCTTCCAGTAGCCGGAGACCACCTTGATCGCGGTCCCCGCGACGGGGTGGGTGGCGGCCACGGTCAGCGGGTTGATCCCGTACGAGCTCTTGATCGCCGCGTAGGTGGTGTTCAGCTGGTAGATCGACACGTCGGTGTCGGTCATCGTGCCGTAGACCATCTTGTTGGCACGCAGGGTGGCGACCTTGCTGCCCGAGGAGTTGAGCAGCGAGAAGGTCCGGCTGGAGCTGCGGTTGGTCAGCACCTGGCCGGCCGCCGGGAAGCCGGTCTCCAGGCAGTGGCCGTTGGAGAGGACCAGCGCCGGGTCGGTGGCGGCCGAACTCGGCATCCGGATCAGCGATCCGGAGCAGTTGCTGAGCGCCACGGTGCCCGCGAAGTCCACCGCGGCGACGGTGGCGGCGGGGGGCTGGGCGGCGAAGGCGGGGGTGAGGCCGGTGAGCCCGGCGGCTCCGGCGAGCAGGAGCGAACAGGATGCTCCGATGAGCGGCTTCCTCATGAGAACTGCCTCTCGGTGTGGGGGTGAAACCAAGCTGGCGTGCACATGACCTTTTGTCAATGCCTCTTCAGGACAAGCCAGTTGGCCGCGCCACCCCCGCACCGGGGCGATCAGGCGGCGGGCCAGGTCCAGCGCTGGTTGGCCCCGCCGAAGCAGGTCCACAGCTGGGTCGGCGTCCCGTTCGCCGAGTTGTTCCCGGTCACGTCCAGGCACTTGCCGAGTGCCCGCAGGGTGCCGTCCGGGTTCGGGGCCCAGGTCTGCGCCGCGCTGCCGTTGCAGTCCCAGAGCTGGACCTTGGCCCCGTCCGCACTGCTCGCGGACGCCACGTCCAGGCACTTGCCGAGCGCGCGCACCGAGCCGTCCGCCCCGGCCGTCCAGGTCTGCGCGGGGGTGCCGTTGCAGTCGTAGAGCTGCACGGCGGTCCCGTTGGCGCTGCTCGCGCCCGCCACGTCCAGGCACTTGCCGGCCAGCCCGGTGATCCGGCCGCCACCGCCGCCGCTCTGCCCGCCGTTCCAGGTGAAGGTCGCCGAGGTCTTCGCCGGGAGCTGGTAACCGAAGCTCTGGCCGCCCCAGTTGACCCGGATGCTCTGGGCGGAGCCGCTGTCGTTGTACGCGATCAGCGCCTTCGAACCGTCCGGATTGCGCCAAGCCACGTTCGGCACCGCCGAGTTGGCGGAGGAGGCGATCCGGTACGCGCCCGGGCGGACGAACTTGGTCAGGTGGCCCATGGTGTAGTACTCCACCGTGTAGTCCACCTGCCCGGCCCGGCTGCCGCCGTTCTGCACCGTGACCAGCCCGGTGCAGGTGCCGCAACCGCCGTAGTGCGGGCCCATGTTCTGGTCCACCGCCAGGCTCCACTTGGTCACCGACTTCGCCCAGTTGCGGGTGTAGTCGATGATGTTGCGCATGTCCTCGCGCTGCTGGTCGGCGATCCAGGTGCCGCCGGAGTGCTCGGTGCCGAAGGCGTCCACCCCGGGGTACTGGTCGTGCACGGCGGTCTGGGTCGCCACGTCACCGCCGTAGCCGTGCCAGGCGATGCCGCCGAAGTTGGGGTGGCTGCGGATCGCCGGATCGTCCACCACCGGGGCGCCGTAGCCCGCGTACTGGTCCCAGTTCCAGTCCAGCGCGAGCACCTTACTGGTCAGCCCGGCCGTCTGCAGGGCGGGCAGCAGGTTGTTCTTGGTGAAGTACGCCAGGCCGGAGCCGTTCCAGCTCATCGACGGGTAACCACCGCAGCAGGTCGGCTCGTTCTGCACGGTGAGGTAGTCCACCGGCACGCCCTGGGCTTGGTACGCCTGCACGTACTTGGTGAAGTACTGGGCGTACGCGGCGTAGTACTCGGACTTCAGCCAGCCGCCGTTCAGGGTGCCGCTGTCCTTCATCCAGGCCGGGGCGGTCCACGGGCTGGCGATCGTGGTGAGGGCCGGGTTGAGCTGCTTGGCCTGCCTGGTCAGCGGCAGCACGTCCGCCAGGTCGTGCGCGACGGAGAAGTTCGCCAGGTTCGGGTCGGTCTGCCCGGCCGGGCGGTCGTCGTAGGTGTACCCGAACCTGGCCAGGTCGGAGGAGCCCATCGGGTTGCGGGTCAGCGACAGGCCGATGCCCTCGGTGGGCGAGAACAGCTTGCGCATGGTGGCGTCCCGGGTGGCCGCCGAGAGCGCGCCGCTGCTGTTCAGCAGCCAGGCGGCGGTGTCGGTGAACGAGGCACCGCCGCCGGTGAACTGCTGGTAGCGGACGTTCTCGTCCACGGTGATCTGCTGACCGGCGCCGCTGCCGGCCGCGAAGGCGACCGCGGCCTGGGGCTGGAGCCCGCGGGTGACGTGGCGGCCGCCGGCGTCGTCGGTGGTGGTGAGCCAGACCGAGACGGACTCTCCGGCGGCGGTGGCGGTGGGGGCGGCGGCCAGCAGGCCGGTGGCGACCAGGGCCCCGGCGAGCAGGCCGGTGGCGGCACGGGGGATTCGGAGCACGGTGAACTCCTTGTGGGGTGGGGGACGGCCGCCGATTCAACTCCTGGAGGCTGATGCCGTCAAGGTCTGGACCATTCGCTGATCTTTCGTCAATTTCCGAACACACACTGCCCCGCACGTCACGACCATGATTCGGGAGTTGACGTCGAGTCGGTAAGGAAACCTTCCAACCGAACTCTTGACGGGCGCCGTTCAGCTCTAGTTGACTCCGTGCCACCCTCCCCGGAGAGCGCTCCCCCCACAAGCCCCCCTGGAGAACCCCGATGCCCCGTACCTCCTGGCGCCTGCCCGCCCTGGCCGCGCTGCTCGCCCTGCTCCCCACCGGTCTGGCCACCACCCAGGCACAGGCCGCCGCCAACCCCGGCCCCGGCTTCCCCGCCCAGTACGCCGCGCCCTACGTGGAGACCTGGAAGTCGCCGTCCGCGATGGCCGACGCCCGGGCCGCCACCGGCCTGAAGTACTTCACCCTGGCGTTCGTGATCAGCGACGGCAGCTGCAACGCCACCCTGAACGGCAACACCCCGATCACCGACGGCGGTTGGCAGTCGGCGATCAACAGCCTGCGGGCGGCCGGCGGTGACGTGATCGCCTCCTTCGGCGGCGCGGCCGGCACCGAGCTCGGCCAGGCCTGTACCTCGGTCGGCAGCCTGAAGGCCCAGTACAAGCGGGTGGTCGACACTCTCAACCTGACCAAGATCGACCTGGACATCGAGGGCGGCTCGCTCAACGACACCGCTGCCAACGACCGCCGCAACCAGGCGCTCGCCCAGCTCCAGCAGGAGTACGCGGCGGCCGGCCGCCGGCTCGCCGTGCACTACACCCTGCCGGTCAACCCGACCGGCCTGGAGGGCAATTCGCTCAGCCTGCTGAACAACGCCAAGAGCCGGGGCCTGGACGTCGGCGTGGTCAACATCATGACCATGGACTACGGCCCCGCGATGGACATGGGCAAGGCCGCCACCGACGCGGCCACCGCCCTGCGCGGCCAGCTCGGGAGCATCTGGACCGGCAAGTCCGACCAGCAGCTCTGGGCGATGGAGGGCAACACCCCGATGATCGGGGTCAACGACACCCAGGCCGAGGTGTTCAGTACCGGCAACGCCGGCACGCTGGCCAACTTCGCCGCCGCCAGGGGCATCCAGCTGCTCGCCTTCTGGGCGCTCGGCCGGGACAAGGCGTGCGCCAGCAACGGCACCCTCTCGGACTCCTGCAGCGGGACCCCGCAGAGCCCGTACCAGTTCGCCCGCACCTTCAACTCGATCACCGGCGGCGGCGGTTCGCCGCAGCCGAGCGGCCGGATCACCGGCTACGGCGGCAAGTGCGTGGACATCGCGGCGGCGAGCAGCGCCAACGGCACCGCCGTCCAGCTCTACGACTGCAACGGCACCGCCGCGCAGACCTGGACGGTGGCGGCGGACGGTTCGCTCCAGGCGCTCGGCAAGTGCCTGGACGTCACCAGCGCCGGCACGGTCAACGGCACCAAGCTCCAACTCTGGGACTGCAACGGCACCGGCGCCCAGAAGTGGCAGGTCGGCGGTAACAGCACCCTGGTGAACCCGGTCTCCGGCCGCTGCCTGGACGCCACCGGCCCGAGCTCCGCCAACGGCACCCGGCTGCAGATCTGGGACTGCTTCGGCGCCGCCAACCAGCAGTGGCTGCTGCCCGCCTGACCCCCGAGAGGACCTCGCCCATGCTCCGCAGAGCCCTCGCCGGGGCCGCCGTCCTGGCCACCGCCCTCGGCCTGCTCCCGGCCGTCGCCGGCCCCGCACAGGCCACCCCCACCACCTTCGCCCACCCCGGAGTCCTGGTCGGCAGCGGGCAGTTGGACTTCGTCCGGGCCAAGGTGCAGGCCGGCGCCGAGCCCTGGAAGGCCGCCTACGACCAGCTGCACGCCGGCAAGTACGCCTCGCTGACCCGGACCGCCAAGCCGCGCGCGGTGGTCGAGTGCGGGTCCTACTCCAATCCCAACTACGGCTGCACCGACGAGCGCGAGGACGCCATCGCGGCGTACACCCTGGCGCTGGAGTGGTACCTGACCCGGGACGGCCGGTACGCCGAGAAGGCGATCCAGATCATGGACGCCTGGTCGGGCACCATCACCGACCACACCAACAGCAACGCCCCGCTGCAGACCGCCTGGGCCGGCTCGGTCTGGCCCAGGGCCGCCGAGATCATCCGGTACGGCTACGGCAACTGGCCCGCCGACCGGGTCACCCGGTTCGGCACCATGCTGCGCACCGTCTACCTCCCCGAGGTGGTCAACGGCTCCCGCTCGAACGGGAACTGGGAGCTCAGCATGGTGGAGGCGACCATCGGCATCGGCGTCTTCCTGAACGACCGCACCGTCTACGACAAGGCGGTGGCCCTCTTCCGGAGCCGGGTGCCCGCCTACGTCTACCTGGCCTCCGACGGCCCGCTCCCCCGCACCGTCCCCGGCAGCGGCCTGGACACCCGGGACGAGATCGTCGGCTACTGGCAGGGCCAGAGCACCTTCGTCGACGGCCTGACCCAGGAGACCTGCCGCGACCTCACCCACACCGGCTACGGCCTCTCCGCCATCTCGCACGTCGCGGAGACCAGCCGACTCCAGGGCCAGGACCTCTACCCCGAGATCGCCGACCGCCTGCGGCACGCGCTGGGCTTCCAGTCCAAGTACCAGCTCGGCACCGCCGTCCCGTCCTGGCTCTGCGGCGGCACCCTGAACCAGTCCCTCGGCCCGGTCACCGAGGTCGGCTTCAACGCCCTGGCCAACCGCCTCGGCTACGGCATGACCAACACCCGGCTCCTCACCGAGAAGCAGCGCCCGGCCGGCACCGACAACCTCTTCACCGCCTGGGAGACCCTGACCCACGCGAACAACCCGGCCTGAGCGCGCCGATGGGCCCGGCACCGCCGAACGGCGGTGCCGGGCCCATCGGTTGAGCCTGCGTCAGACCTTGAGGGCCTTGATCGCGGTGGGGGCGTGGCCGGGCTCGGTGGCCAGGTCCTCCCACTCGTTGACGGCGTCGATGCCGGCGCCGCCCATCGAGATGTTGGTGACCCGCTCCAGGATGGCCTCGACCACGACCGGGACGCGGAACTCGGCGGCCAGCTTCTTGGCCTGCTCGAAGGCGGGCAGCAGCTGGTCGGGCTCGGTGACCCGGATGGCCTTGCAGCCCAGGCCCTCGACGACCTTGACGTGGTCGACGCCGTAGACGCCCAGCTCCGGGGAGTTGATGTTCTCGAACTCCAGGTTGACCTGGAAGTTGATGTCCAGGTTGCGCTGGGCCTGGCGGATCAGGCCGAGGTAGGCGTTGTTGACCAGGACGTGGACGTAGGGGATGCGGTGCTGGGCACCGACCGCCAGCTCCTCCAGCATGAACTGGAAGTCGTAGTCGCCGGAGAGGGCGACCACCGGGGTCTCCGGGTCGGCGGTGGCGGCACCGAGCGCGGCCGGGATGGTCCAGCCGAGCGGGCCGGCCTGGCCGCAGTTGATCCAGTGCCGCGGCTTGTAGACGTGCAGCATCTGCGCACCGGCGATCTGGGACAGACCGATGGTGGTGACGTAGCGGGTCTCCGGGCCGAAGGCCTTGTTCATCTCCTCGTAGACGCGCTGCGGCTTGAGCGGCACGTTGTCGAAGTGGGTGCGGCGCAGCAGGGTGGCCTTGCGCTCCTGGGTGGAGGCGGCCCACGCGCTGCGGTCGGGCAGCTTGCCGGCGGCCTTGAGCTCCTTGGCCACCTCGACGAACAGCTCCAGCGCGGCCTTGGCGTCGGAGGCGATGCCGAAGTCCGGCGCGAAGATCCGGCCGAGCTGGGTCGGCTCGATGTCGACGTGGACGAACTTGCGGTCCTTGGTGTAGACGGCCAGGTCACCGGTGTGGCGGTTGGCCCACCGGTTGCCGATGCCGAGGACGAAGTCCGACGCCAGGAAGTTCGCGTTGCCGTAGCGGTGCGAGGTCTGCAGGCCGACCATGCCCGCGTTCAGCTCGTGGTCGTCCGCGATGATGCCCCAGCCCATCAGGGTCGGGATGACCGGTGTGCCGGTCAGCTCGGCGAACTCGACCAGCAGGTCGGTGGCGTCGGCGTTGATGATGCCGCCACCGGCGACGATCAGCGGACGCTCGGACTCCAACAGGAAGCCGATCGCCTTCTCGATCTGGGCCCGGGTCGCGGCCGGCTTGTAGACCGGCAGCGGCGCGTAGGTCTCCGGGTCGAACTCGATCTCGGTCAGCTGGACGTCGATCGGGAGGTCGATCAGGACCGGGCCCGGCCGGCCGGAGCGCATCAGGTGGAAGGCCTGCTGGAACACGCCGGGGACCTGGGCGGCCTCCAGGACGGTGGTCGCGGCCTTGGTGACCGGCTTGGCGATCGAGGCGATGTCGACGGCCTGGAAGTCCTCCTTGTGGAGCTTCGCGACCGGGGCCTGGCCGGTGATGCACAGGATCGGGATCGAGTCCGCGATCGCCGAGTACAGGCCGGTGATCATGTCGGTGCCGGCCGGTCCCGAGGTACCGATGCAGACACCGATGTTCCCGGCCTTGGCCCGGGTGTAGCCCTCGGCCATGTGCGAGGCGCCCTCGACATGGCGGGCCAGGGTGTGGCTGATGCCGCCACCCTCCTTGAGGGCCTTGTAGAAGGGGTTGATCGCGGCGCCCGGCACGCCGAAAGCGACGTCAACGCCCTCGCGCTTGAGGATCTCAACTGCCGCGCGGGCGGCTGTCATTCGAGGCATCGGCTTACTCCTGCGTCCGTCAGACTTCCACGATACGGAAGGATGATTCTGGTATGCGAAAAGAAAAGTAAGCCGCTTTCAACAAATCGTCAAGGGCGGTCCGCAGGGTGACCCTCCGGTCCCGGCGGGCCGACCCTCCGGTGCCCGGACACGACGAAGGCCCCCGGCAGCAGCCGGGGGCCTTCGGGGGGGCCTGGGTCAGAGTGCGGCCGCGAGCCGGGTGCCCTGGTCGATGGCGCGCTTGGCGTCCAGCTCGGCGGCCACGTCCGCGCCGCCGATCAGGTGCACCGAGGCGCCGCCGGCCTGCAGCTCGGCGTGCAGCTCCCGGCGCGGCTCCTGACCCGCGCAGAGCACCACCGTGTCCACCGGGACGGTGCGGTCCTCGCCGTCCACGGTCAGGTGCAGTCCCTCGTCGTCGATCCGCCGGTAGCTCGCGCCGGAGACGGTCCGCACCCCCCGGTGGGCCAGCTCGGCCCGGTGGATCCAGCCGGTGGTCTTGCCCAGGCCGGCGCCGACCTTGCCGGGCTTGCGCTGGATCAGGTGCACCGTGCGCGGCGACTTCGGCCGCTCGGGGGTGCGCAGCCCGCCGGGGCCCCGGTGCTCGGTGTCGATGCCCCAGCTCGCGTAGAAGTCGCCGTCCTGGTCGGTCAGGAACTCGGCCACGTCGAAGCCGATCCCGCCCGCGCCGATGACCGCCACCCGCTCGCCGGCCACCGCGTCGCCGCGCAGCAGGTCCAGGTAGCCGACCACGCTCGGGTGGTCCACCCCGGGGATCTCAGGGACGCGCGGGGTGACACCGGTGGCGAGCACCACCTCGTCGTACCCCTCGGCCAGCAGCGCGGCCGCGGTGACCACCGTGCCGAGCCGCAACTCGACCTGACGCTCCGCCAGTTGGTGGCGGAAGTAGCGCAGCGTCTCGTCGAACTCCTGCTTGCCCGGCACCTGCCTGGCCACGTTCAGCTGCCCGCCGATCCGGTCCGCGGCGTCGTACAGGGTGACCGCGTGCCCGCGTTCGGCGGCGGCCACCGCGAAGCCCAGGCCGGCCGGGCCCGCGCCGACCACGCCGATCCGCTTGCGGCGCCGGGTCAGGGCGAGCACCAGCTCGGTCTCGTGGCAGGCGCGCGGGTTCACCAGGCAGGAGGTGATCCTCCCGCTGAAGGTGTGGTCCAGGCAGGCCTGGTTGCAGCCGATGCAGGTGTTGATCGCCTCGGGGGTGCCGCGCTCCGCCTTCGCCACGAACTCCGGGTCGGCCAGCAGCGGCCGGGCCAGCGAGACCAGGTCGGCGTGGCCGTCCGCGAGCAGCTGCTCGGCCAGCTCGGGGGTGTTGATCCGGTTGCTGGTCACCAGCGGGATGCCCACCTCGCCCATCAGCCGCTTGGTCACCCAGGCGTACGCCGCCCGCGGCACCGAGGTGGCGATGGTCGGGATCCGGGCCTCGTGCCAGCCGATGCCGGTGTTGATGATGGTGGCCCCGGCCGCCTCGACCGCCTTGGCCAGCTGCACCACCTCGGCGAGGGTGGAGCCGCCGGGGATCAGGTCGAGCATGGAGAGCCGGTAGATCAGGATGAACTCGGCCCCGACCCGCTCGCGCACCCGGCGAACGATCTCCACCGGGAAGCGCATCCGGTTCTCGTAGCTGCCGCCCCATCGGTCCTCGCGCCGGTTGGTCGGCGCGGCGACGAACTCGTTGATCAGGTAGCCCTCGGAGCCCATGATCTCGACGCCGTCGTACCCCGCCGCCTTGGCCAGCTCGGCGGCCCGGGCGAAGTCCTCGATCGTCTGCTCGACCTCGGCCTCGGTGAGCGCGCGCGGCGGGAAGGGGCTGATCGGCGCCTGGATCGCGCTCGGCGCGACCAGCTCGGCGTGGTACGCGTACCGGCCGAAGTGCAGCAGCTGGAGCGCGATCTTCCCGCCCGCCGCGTGCACCGCCCCGGTGATCACCCGGTGCTCGGCCGCCTCCTGCTCGGTGGTCAGCTTGGCGCCGCCCTCCCACGGGCGGCCGGCCTCGTTCGGCGCGATGCCGCCGGTGACGATCAGGCCGACGCCGGCCCTGGTCCGGGTCGCGTAGAACTCGGCCATCCGCTCGAAGCCGTTCTCGGCCTCCTCCAGGCCGACGTGCATCGAGCCCATCAGCACCCGGTTGGGGAGCGTGGTGAAGCCCAGGTCGAGTGGACGCAGCAGGTTCGGGTACGCGGTCATGGCGCCAAGGTAGGGGCCCGTCGCCCACCTATGCAACAAGTTGCACATCTACTGTGCCCGCCGTCACAGCGGGGCCCGTCGGGCCGACTTGCACCTGGACCTACGACCGGACCAGCAGCTGATCGGCCGTCACCCCAACGGCCCGTTTGCCGGACCCCCCGCACTGGTGACACTCCAGGAGATGGGTAGGTGGCAGGGTGAGGCAGGGCCGTGGGAGGGCCGCCCGACGGGCGGCCCTCCCACTCTGCTCCCGCGAGGCGCCGAGCGCCCCCACCAGCCCTGACCGGCCCGCACTCCCTTCCCGGCGGATCGCCGGAGCCACGGGGCGAGCCCTCGGCGACAAAGGACAAGCCCCTGACGGGAGTTGCCTCCCCGGGGGCGAAATCCACCTGGGCCCGCCACCGCCACCACCCCCGGACGGCCGCCACGCCGGCCCGGGCGGGCAGAACGCGACACAGCGGATTCCCGATAGCACTTGATACCTTCGCGGAGGAATGATTAGCTGGACTGGCTGGCGGGCCGGTGCTCCGTCCGGTAACCCGCCGGCGGCTGAGACAGGGGGCGTAGTCGATGGACATGCGTACGGATCGACCCGGTAAGGAGCTATCGGCTCATGCGCCCGAGATCCCTTCGGATCTCCTGGCCGACCTGTTACGACGAGCCGTCCGCCTGCCACTGCTCGCCGCCAAGTACCGGCAGTGGGCGGTGGGTGGGACACCCGCGCTGCACCAGATCCCGGTCTTGCGGCACGACGAGCTGGCCCGCGTCACCGAGGAGGTGCTCGCACTGCGCACGGCGGACGGCACCTCCTCGCTCTGGGCGGTCGGCGGATCCCTGACCGATCCTGAGCTGAGCCTGCTCCCCCACGATCTCGGCGTCAGGCAACTGCGCCACAGCTGGCGGCCGTTGGGCGCCGACGACGTGCTGGCCAATCTGCACCCGCTGGAACGGCTGCGGCCGAACCACCACTTCTTCAACCGCTTCGCCGCCGAGTCCGGCACCCTCGGACTGGCGTTCGGCCGGCTGCCCGAGGGCGGCCACAAGGAGTGGGCGGAGCTGCTCACCAAGGTGGGCGTGACCGCCGTGGCGGCACCGCCCGAGACGGTGACCCAACTGCTCGGGATCGCCACCGCCAACCGACCGCTGCCGTGGCTGCGCACCCTGCTCCTCGGCGGCATGAGCCTGGACTCCACCCCGGACGAGACGCTCGCCGACTGCCTTCCGAACACCCGGGTCTGGCGCCTGTACGGCAGCCCGGCGACCGGAACGGTCGCCCAGCGCGGACCGCGCTGCCTCGACGACGTCTACCACCCGCTGCCGACCCAGCACGTGGAGATCGTCGCCGGACTGCTGGTCGTCACCACGCTGGACCCGGCCCGTAATCCTCCGCTGATCCGCTACGAGACCGAGGAGCGCGGTGAGTTCACCCTCTGCGCCTGCGGTCGACCGGGCCCGGCGGTCCGCCTGTTCGGCGCCGCGTCGCCCTACTTCCGGATGCACGGACACACCGTCAGCGCACAGGAGCTCGCCGACCTCGCCGTGGCCACCGGCGATGTGCGCACCGCCCAGGTCGTGCTGGACGACTCGAGCTGGGACGAGCGGGTTCAACTCCGGGTCCGCCTCGCCCCGGGCGTCCCCGCCGACGAGTACACCCTCCAGTGGATCCGCTACCAGGTCCTGACCAGGCACCTCGTGCTCGCCTCGTGTGTTCTCGAACAGCCGGACGCGTTCGAGGTCGTCACTGCCGACGAGCTCGCCGACACCGCATCGCCCGCCCTGAACGGCAGAGCCACCGTGGGCTCCGTTCTGGTCCGGGACGCGTTCTGACCCTTCCGAACCGATCCGCCAGGGCGGCCGCTTCACGCCCACCTACCCAGGATGAGGAACAACCATGACCGAGATCCAGACCCACCCGCAGGACCAGTCCGTCGCCCAGGCCGAGGACGAGATCGTCATCGCCGTCCGGGCGATAGCCCCCGAGCACGCCGAGACGATCAAGGCGGAGCCGCTGCCCGAGGGCTGGCTGACCGGCTGGGACGTCGCCGGCGTGGTGATGCGCGCCGCCCCCGAGGGGTTCGGCCCGAAGCCGGGCGACCGGGTGGTGGGCGTGGCCACCGGCACCGAGTGGGCGTCGTGCATGGCACTGTCCACCGAGTACGCCGTCGTGCTGCCCGACCACGTCAGCTTCGAGCAGGCCGCGGCGCTGCGGGTCGCGGTGCTCACCGCACTGCGCCTGGTGCGCAGCGCGGGGACCATGGCCGGGCGCAGGGTCCTGGTCACCGGTGCCGAGCAGGGCATCGGCCGGCTCCTCGTCGAACTCGCCGCCACGCTGCGGGCCGAGGTCACCGGGATCGTCGGCCGGGCCTCGGAGGCCGGGCAGGTCGCGGAGCTCGGGGCCACCCACGTGGTGTGCGACGCCACCGAGGCCGAGGGCGCGTTCGACGTGGTGTACGACGCGGTGGCCGGCAGCACGGCGGGCGCGGGGCTGGTCGCGGACGGCGGCGTGGTGTTCCTCTACGAGAGCTTCGCGGCGAACGGCGCGGACACCAGCTTCTTCCGCTTCTTCGGCGGCCCCGCGCAGGCCGGTCTGCGGCACTTCGTCTTCCGTACCGCCACGCCCGAGGACCGCGAACTGGCCCAGCTGCTCGACCTGCTGACGGTCGGCGAGCTTTCGTTCGGCGGCGTCGGCGCCACGGTCCAGCCGGCCTGACCACCGTTCCCTGCTTCTGTTTCCTTCCTTCCCTCTGCACAAAGGAGTTTGCGTGCGTACCGAGATCCTGGGCCGGACCGGTGTCACGGTCAGCCGTATCGCCCTGGGCACGATGATGCTCGGAGCGTGGGGCAACAAGGATCATGCCGAGTGCGAGCGCCTGGTCCACACCGCGCTCGACGCCGGTGTGAACCTCGTGGACACGGCGGACATGTACTCGGCCGGTGAGTCGGAGGAGATCGTCGGCCGGGCCCTGAAGCGGCGCCGGGACGATGTCGTACTGGCGACCAAGGTGCACTTCCCGATGGGCACCGACCCCAACCGGCGTGGCAATTCCCGGCGTTGGATCCGCCAGGCGGTGGAGGGCAGCCTGCGCCGGCTGGACACCGACCGGATCGACCTCTACCAGATCCACCGCCCGGACCCGACGACGGACATCGACGAGACCCTGTCGGTGCTCAGCGACCTGGTCCGCGAGGGCAAGGTGCTGGCCATCGGGTGCTCGGACTTCGCGGCCGAGGAGATCGTCGCGGCGCAGTGGACGGCCAAGGAGCGCGGACACATCGGCTTCCACACCGAGCAGCCGCCGTACTCCGTCTTCATGCGCGGCATCGAGCGCGGGGTGCTGCCCACCGCACAGCGTCACGGGATGGGGGTGCTGACCTGGTCCCCGCTGGCCAGCGGCTGGCTGACCGGGCGCTACCGGAAGCAGAACGGTCTCGAACTCAACGACTTCCGCAAGGACTTCATCGCGCACAAGTTCGACCAGAGCCTGCCGGGCAACGTCCGCAAGTACGAGGTCGTCGAAGAACTCGCGGTGCTCGCCGAGGAGGCCGGCCTCACGCTGACCCACCTGGCGCTGGCGTTCGCCCTGAGCCACCCGGCGGTGACCAGTGCCATCATCGGGCCGCGCACGGTCGAGCAGCTCACCGATCTGCTGGCCGCCGCCGACCTGGTCCTGGACGACGCCGTCCTCGACCGGATCGACGCGTTGGTGCCGCCCGGCACCGACCTCAACCCGGCGGACGCCGACCACACGCCGATCCACCTGACGGATGCCACGTTGCGCCGTCGCCGCGGCTGAGTCGCGGAGCAGGCCCCGTACCCGGCCCGGCCGCGCCGGCGCGCAGCCCGGTCGGGGCCCGGGGGCCCACCGTCCGGACCCCGGGGGCTACTTCTTCGCGTTCAACGCTTCGGAGCAGCGGTCCAGCTGGGCCAGGAACAGCTTGGCCTCCTCCGCCTCGAAGCTGTCCGTCAGCAGCTGCTCCACCTCCTGGACGGCGACGTTCGCGCGGTTGAGCAGCGGCCGACCCGTCCGGGTCAGCCGGGCTTCCAGGATGTGGCCGTGCACCGGGTGCGGCTTGCGCTCCACCAGCCCTCGGCTCTCCAGCGTGGACAGGACGGAGGACATGGTCTGGGGAGTGACCATGCAGCGTCTGGCCAGCACCGCGCCGGACAGGCCGGGCTCCTGGTACAGCGCGTAGAGCACGCTGTACTGCGGGACGTTGATCTTGAAGGGGCGCAACGCAGCGTGCTTGGCGGCTGTGAACTCCTGTTCGACCCGCTTGATGTGCTGCCCCAGGCGTTCATGAGTGGAGGGGTACATGAAGCCAGACTACCCGCATACCTCTTATGGATACAGGGGGCCGCAGGGTCCGGCGAAGTGAGTCGACACCCTCCGCACCGGCAGGTGCGGGCCATATGGCCACGGCACCCGTGGTGCGCAGGGCGGGGCGACCAATTCATAAGGAACCTTGTGCATATCAGATCTCTTATCTCATACTGAGAACGAATGGCCTGCTCCGACTCCCCTCGTCGACCTCCTGGAGCCCCTCATGTCAGTGCCGACCTCGCATCCGCTCGACCAAGACCCCGCCTTCGCCGTGCACATCGGCGGCAAGATGGCGATGCACTCCACCGTCACGGTGGACGACGCCGAGCAGCTGTCCCTCGTCTACACGCCCGGGGTCGCCCGGGTCTGCACCGCGATAGCCGAGGACCCGGCGCTCGCACAGCGCTACACCTGGGCCGCGCGCACCGTGGCCGTGGTGTCCGACGGCACCGCCGTGCTCGGCCTGGGCGACATCGGCCCGGCCGCGGCCATGCCGGTGATGGAGGGCAAGGCCATCCTGTTCAAGAAGTTCGCCGGCCTCGACGCCGTGCCGATCTGCCTGGACACCACCGACGTCGACGCCCTGGTCGAGACCGTCATCCGGCTCGCCCCCTCCTTCGGCGGCATCAACCTGGAGGACATCTCCGCCCCCCGCTGCTTCGAGGTCGAGGACCGGCTCCGGGCGGCCCTGGACATCCCGGTGTTCCACGACGACCAGCACGGCACCGCCATCGTGACGCTGGCCGCGCTGCAGAACGCCGCCCGGTTCACCGGCCGCAGACTGTCCGAGCTGCGCGCCGTGGTGGCGGGCGCGGGCGCCTCCGGGGTCGCCGTCAGCCGGATCCTGCTCGACGCCGGCATCGGCGACCTCGCCGTGGCCGACAGCAAGGGCATGCTGCACCCCAGCCGTTCGGACCTCAACCCGGTCAAGGCGGCACTGGCCGCGGACAGCAACAAGGCGGGCTACACCGGCTCGGTGGAGCAGGCCCTGCGCGGCGCCGACGTCTTCATCGGCCTGTCCGGGGCCACCGTGAGCGAGCAGGCGATCGCCGGCATGGCCGAGGACGCCATCGTCTTCGCGCTCTCCAACCCCACTCCCGAGGTCGCGCCCGAGGTGGCCGCCAGGTACGCCCGGGTGGTCGCCACCGGGCGCAGCGACTTCCCGAACCAGATCAACAACGTGCTGGCCTTCCCCGGAGTCTTCCGGGGCGCCTTCGACGCCCGCGCGACCACCGTGACCGAGGGCATGAAGCTCGCCGCCGCCACGGCCATCGCCGACACGATCGCCCCGGACGAGCTGCGCGCCGACTACATCGTGCCGAGCCCCTTCGACCCCCGGGTCGCCCCCGCCGTGACCGCGGCGGTGGCCGAGCAGGCCCGCCGGGACCGGGTGTCCCGGCGCTGAGCACGACCGCCGATCCTGCGGCGGCCCTTGTCAACCAACCTGTGAAAAAAAGGAATTCATCGCCATGAGGCTGTCGGAACAGTCGTTGAGCATCACCGGCATCACCCTTTCCCGCACCGGCTTCGGCGCCTGGGCCATCGGTGGTGACGGCTGGCGCTACGGCTGGGGCCCCCAGGACGACGCGGCGTCCGTCGCCGCGGTCCAGCACGCCGTCGACGGGGGTGTGAACTGGATCGACACCGCCGCGGTGTACGGCCTCGGTCACTCCGAGGAGGTCATCGGCAAGGCGCTCGCCACGCTGCCGGCGCACGCGCGCCCGTACGTCTTCACCAAGTGCGGCCTGGTCTGGGACCCGTCGGACCCGACTGCGGCGCCGCACCGGATCATGAAGCCCGCGAGCGTCCGCCGGGAACTCGAGGACTCGCTGCGCCGCCTGAACGTCGATCAGATCGACCTGTACCAGGTGCACTACCCGGACACCGGCGAGTCCCTCGACTGGGGCGGCGCCGCGGGTACGGTCTCCCCCAACGCCACGCCGATCGAGGAGTACTGGCAGGTGATGGCGGACCTCAAGGCCGAGGGCAAGGTCCGCGCGATCGGTCTGTCCAACCACTCGGTGGCGGAGCTGGAGCGCGCCGAGCGGATCGCCCACGTCGACGCGATCCAGCCGGCCTTCTCGGCGGTCAACCGGGGCGCCGCCGCCGAGATCGCCTGGGCGAAGGCGCACGGGACCGGCGTCATCGCGTACTCGCCGATGCAGTCCGGCCTGCTGACCGGCACCTTCTCCGCCGAGCGCGCCGCCGCCCTGCCGGCCGACGACTGGCGCACCGGGCACCCGGACTTCACCACCGGCCTGATCACCAACCTCCAACTCGCGGACGCCCTGCGGCCGGTGGCCGATCGACACGGCGTGGGCGTCGGCGCGGTCGCGGTCGCCTGGGTGCTCGCCTGGCCCGGCGTCAGCGGGGCCATCGTCGGGGCCCGGACACCCCAGCAGGTGGACGGCTGGCTGCCGGCCGCCGGCCTGGAGCTGACGGCGCAGGACCTCGCCGAGATCACCGCGGCGATCGAGCGGACCGGGGCCGGCACCGGCCCCAGCCGGGCCTGAGTCGCGGGGCCCGGCGCCAGACCGCGCCGGGCCCCGAATCTCGCTTTCCCCTAGCCATCAGCTCACTGTTAATCGTACGATCTCTTACAGATCTCAGCAGTCGATCAGACCTGCCAGAAAGGGACACCCATGTGCGGATCCGGGCTGATGCAGCTCATCCACGATGCGGACCACGACCGCGCCCATGCGCTCGGTCTCGACCACGACCATGACCACAGCTCCTCCACCTACACGCCCAGCGAAGAGGTGCTGGAGAGAATCGACAAGGCGGCGAAGGCGACCGGAGTCACCGGTCCCACCCGCCGCCGGACCTTGACCGGCATGGCCGCCGCCCTCGGCGGCACCCTGGCGGGCCTCGGCTTCCTCGGCCCGCGCCCGGCCACCGCCGCCGCAGCCGAGGTGCGGGCGGCCGAGGGCACCAAGGTCTCCAACTTCGCGGCCTCCGCACTGGGCGGCGCGCGCACCATCCGGGACCTCAGCCACACCTTCGGCAACGACTTCCCGGTCTACACGCCGTACGTGCTGCTGCCGAACATGCAGCAGTCCGCACACTTCGACGTCGACGGCTTCAACGCCATGAAGCTCGACATCGACGAGCACACCGGCACCCACATGGACGCGCCGGCGCACTTCTCGACGGACTCGGCCGCCTGGCACTCCGACGAGATCCCGGTCAACAACCTGGTGGCCGAGCTCTGTGTCATCCGCATCGCCGACCGGGCCTTCAACAACCCCGAGGCCCTCGTCACCGCCGACGACCTCAGGCGGCACGAGAGCCGCTACGGCACCATCCCCAAGGGTTCGATCGTCGCGATGGACTCCGGCTGGTGCGGCCGCGTGACCCGCCCCGGCGCCTTCATCATCCGTGACTCCGACGGCAACCCGCACTTCCCCGGCTTCGGCTTCGACGCCGCGGAGCTGATGCTGCAGCGCCAGGTCGCCGGTGCCGCCAGCGACACCCCGTCGCTCGACTCCGGTGCCAACAGCCACAACCCGGGCGCACACCGGCAGTTGCTGCCGGCCAACAAGTACGGCATCGAGGGCGCCAACAACCTGCACACCGTGCCGGACCGCGGCGCCGTCGCGATCGTCGGCACCACCAAGCACAAGGGCGGCTTCGGCGGCCCGACCCGCCTGATAGCGGTCTACTGACCGATCGCCCCACCCATTGGGCGGGCCCGCCGCGTCACCGCGTGGCGGGCCCGCCTTCGGCCGTTTCCTTCGGACGAACCGGCCGGCTCCGTACGCCCACCACCGCAGAGGACCGCTCCCGGTCCGTTCCCGAGGGGGATTCATGGCGCAGGCCCTGCTAGCTCACCAGTCCACCGTGTCAAGGACGTTGGTCCACCGCTCGGGCCTCGGGGAGGTCCTGCTCACCGGCTGGCGGGCGACCGGCCAGGACTCCTTCCTGGTCGGCGCCCAGTGGCCCCGGGCGCACGCCTTCTACGAGCCGGTGGCGGGCGCCCACGACCCGCTGCTCGCGGCCGAGACGATCCGTCAGGCCGGGCTGCTGCTGGCGCACGCCGAGTACCAGGTGCCGCTGGACCACCTGCCCCGGCTGCGTGAGCTCTCGTACGACATCGACGTGGCCCGGCTGCCGTTCGGGTCGGCCCCGACCGAGCTGCTGCTCCATGTCGTCGTGGGCGAGGTCGAGCGTGGCAGGGACGACGCGCTCGGGATGCGGCTGCGGGTCGAGGCGTACCTCGACGACGTCGGGATCGGCGGCGGCACGGCCCGGTTCGACTGGCTGGCGCCCGCCCCGCACCCCCGGCCCGCGCTCCCCCGGCGCCCTGCAGCGGCCCTTGCACCGGCCCCGGTGGCGGCCCCGCGCACCGGGCGCAGCCGCGGTTCCGACGTGGTGCTGGCCGCGACCGAGGACCCGGAGGTGTGGGAACTGCGGGTCGACCGCGACCACCCGGTGCTGTTCGACGGGCGCGACACGGACGGCGTCCGCGACTACGCGCCGAGCCAGCTGCTGCTCGAAGCCGTGCGCCAGGTCTGTCACTGCGCGGAGGGCGGCGGCACTCCACTGCTCCCGCTGTCGCTGAGCGCTCGCTTCCCGCACTACGCGGAACTCGACGCCCCCGTACGCCTGTCGGTGACACCGCAGGCCGGCGCTCCCGGCGGCGACCGGGTGCTGCGGGTGCGGGCCGAGCAGCACGGCCGGACGGTGGCCGACGCGACGGTCCGGGTGCGCCGGGGATGACGCGCGGAGCAGCCGAACCGGGCACGGCACCAGCGAGCCCCGGCCGCTGCGCGCGACCGGGGCCCTGCGTTCCGTACCGTCCGGCGCTGCTCGCCGGGGTGTTACTTGCTGGCCACGAGCGCCGGGTCCTCGACCCGGGTGCCCTTGATCAGCCAGGTCGGGCCCTCGGCGAACTTCTCGATGATGGAGAAGAACTTCGCGAAGTGCTCGCCCTGGCAGTGGACGTCGAACGCGGCCTCGTCGTCGTAAGCCTCGTTCAGGTAGAAGCGGTTCGGGTTCTCCGCGTCGGTGATGAGCTCGAAGCGCTGCGTGCCCGGCTCGTCGCGGTCGGAGAGCCGACCGTCCTCGAGGGCGGCGTCGATGAACTCCTGACGCTTGTCGGCCGGGATGTCGAAGGAAACGGCGATGTGGTACACGGGGCTCCTTGGTTGGGATCCTGCGGTGCGGTGCCATTTCAGACTGACATACGAGATCTTAGGTATGCAAGACCACGATGACCCATCTTCCAATTGACTTACGACCACAAGAGTCCTTATGGTCGTCGCAATACGTATGACAGTACGCACTCTGCGTTCTGTCACGAAACGGAGGAATGATGTCCAACCCACGGGCAGAAGTCCGGCCGGCGAGCTCCAGCGTGGTGTGGACGGTGATCGGGCTCTGCCTGCTCGCCGTCAACATGCGTCCCGCGCTCGGCAGCGTCTCCCCGCTGCTCGGCGACATCCAGGACGCGCTGGGGCTGTCGGACGCGGCAGCCAGCGTGCTCACCACCCTTCCGGTGCTCTGCCTCGGCGTGTTCGCCGCGGCCGCGCCCGGTCTCGCACGGCGCCTCGGTCTCGCATCGGCACTGGTGCTCGGCCTGGTGGTTCTGGTGGCCGGTGTGCTGATCCGGCTGGTCCCGTCAACCGCCGCACTGTTCATCGGCACCACCCTGGCCGGGGCGGGCCTGGCCATCGGCAACGTCCTGATGCCGGCCGTCATCAAGACCTCGTTCCCGACCAAGATCAGGCTCTTCACGGGCATCGGCACGGCCATCCTCAGTGGTGGTGCGGCACTCTCGGCCGGTGTCGCGGTCCCGCTGCGGAACGCCGTCGGCGGCGACTGGAACAGCGCGCTCGCCGTCTGGGCGGTGCCTGCGGTGATCGCGCTCGTGCCGTGGTTCGTGCTCGCCCGCCGGTCGGCCAAGCCCGCCGCCCCGGCGGCCGGCGGTGCGGTCGCGCGCGGTTCGCTGCGCGGCGACGCACTGTCTTGGCAGGTGACCGGCTACCTCGCGCTCCGGGCCCTGGTGTTCTTCACCGCGCTGGGCTGGCTGCCGATGGTGCTGTCGGACTTCGGCTACAGCGAGGCCAGTTCGGGCGCCCTGCTGTCGCTGACGATGGCGGTCAGTGTTCCCGGCGCACTGTTCGCCCCGGTGCTGGCGGGCCGGTTCCTCGGGATGCGGGCCGTGGTGGCCATGGTCGCCACGGCGAGTGCGGCCAGCCTGATCGGCCTGCTCGCCGCGCCCGGCATCGCAGCACTCTGGGTGGTCGTGCTCGGCATCTCGCTCGGCGCCGGTCACGCCCTCGCGCTGACCTTCATCGGTCTGCGCTCGCCCGACCCGCAGGTGGCGGCCCAGCTGTCCGGCATGGTCCAGACCGTCGGCTACCTGGTCGGCGCCCTGGCCGGCCCGTTCGCGCTCGGCATCATCAGTGGCGCCACCGGGAGCTGGACCGTCCCGCTGATCCTCCTCGCGGCCTTCACGGTGCCCGAGCTGATCCTCGGTCTGCTGTCCAGCCGTGACCGCTTCGTGCGGCCCCGTACGGACGCGGCCCCGGCGGCGAAGACCCCGGTCCGCGAGGCGGCCCGCGTCGCCGACTGACCCGTGGCGACGGCAGCGCCGAGCCCCCTCTCTCCCCCGCGATCGTGATGCGGCGGCGGGAGGGGGCTCGGCGCTGCCTTCGCGACCGAACGACGACCTCAACTCCCCTGCACAGAAGGGAACTTCGAGCGCCACGAGCCCGGTCGTCCGTCTACCCCCGCACGCAAGTGGGCCGGGACCGGAAACTCCGGTCCCGGCCCACCCGTGTCGGTGCACGGCCGCGGTTCACCCCTGGCGCTTCAGACTCTCCCCGCTGATCCGGATGGCGTCCGCCGACACCGTGCCGTCGGCGCTCGCCCCGGAGCCGGCCCGCAGGCCGAGGACACCGCCCTCGACGGTGTAACGGCCTTCGTAGGCGGCCTTCTTGCCGTTGTAGTCCTCGGTGAAGGTGCCGTCCGCACGCAGTTCGAGGCGCAGGCTGCCGCTGTCGTTCGCCCATACGCCGAGGTGGCCTCCGGCGGCCCCTGGCGCGGAGCCGGACGCGGCGGGGGTGGGAGCGGGCGGTGTGGACGAGACGACGGCCGCGACGCCGGCTCCGGCGTTCTCCGGGCCGTCCGCGCCGCAGGCGGTGAGGGTGGCGGCCAACGAGGCGGCGGTCAGGGCGGTGACGGTCACCAGGCGCAGGAAGGACTTCACGACGTACGTACTCCTTGGATGTCTTGGGTGGGTCGGGGCGCCGGCTTCCGGGCCCCGGTTCGGTCGGGACGGTCAGGCCGACTCGGCCGGGGCGATCGGGTCCGGTGAACTTCCCTGGCCTTCGGGCCAGTTGACCGGCTCGTGGAAGCGGTCCCCGCCGAAGATCAGGGCGTGCAGGGCGGCCTCCGCGTTCTGGCGCAGCCGGGCCCGGCCCTGGGCGCTCGAATACCGGACCACGCTGGCCTGGAGCTCGGGGCCGAGGGCGGTCACCTCGAGGGTCATGTTCATCAGTTCGTCTCCTGTGGGGTGCGAATGAACGTCCGGCGGCGGGCCGCGAAGGGGCCCGGGTACCGCAACGGCCCCGGTCTCCCGGGGCCGTTGTGGTGAGGCGTGGCAGGTCAGCTGAGCCGGATCGCCAGCTCCTGCTCCAGCCGGTCCGGCTGCGCGTAGCGCGTCGGCGCCCAGCGCAGCAGGGTGGCGCCCACGGTCATGCCGCCCCCGAAGCCGGCGAGCAGCACCATGTCGCCGTCGGCCAGCTCGCCGCTCCGGTGGACCACGTCGAGCGTGACCGGCACCGAGGCCGAGCCGGTGTTGGCGTACCGGGCGAGTGCCAGGTGCAACTGCGCCCGGCGCAGGCCGAGTTCCGGCCAGACATCGGCGAGCATCACGCCGTTGGCCTGGTGCGGCACGAAGTGCGCCACCTCGTCGGGGTGCACGTTGGCCTTGGCCAGCAGGTCGGCCAGCGCGACGGGCAGGTGCTCCTGGACGAACCCGCGTACGCCACGCCCGTCCATGGTGAAGAAGTGCCGGCCCTCGGCGACCGTGCGCGCGCTCGCCGGCATCCGGCTGCCGCCGGCGGGCACGCTGATCAGCCGGTACTGGTCGCCACGGGTGAGCAGCGACGTCTCCAGGACTCCCCGGTGGTCCGGGACCCGGCCGAGCACCACGGCTCCGGCACCGTCGCCGAAGAGGATCGCGGTCTTGCGGTCGGAGTAGTCCAGGATGCGGGAGTAGATGTCCGCACCGATGACCACGGCGTACTTGCCGTCGGTCGAGCCCTTGAGCATCCGCTCCGCGACGGTCATCGCGTACACGAATCCGCTGCAGACCGCGTTGACGTCGAACGCCGCGGCGTTCTTCGCCCCGATGAGGTGCTGCACGATGCTGGCCGTGGCCGGCTGCGGGTGGTCCGGGGTCGAGGTCGCGACGACGATGTACGCCACGTCCTCGGCGCGGATGCCGGACTGCTCCAGGGCGCGGGTGGCCGCGCGGGCCGCCAGGTCCGAGGTGGCGTGCCGGTCGTCCGCTCTGCGCCGTTCCCGGATACCGGTCTTGCGCACGATCCACTCGCTGGTCACCCCCGTGCTCTTGGCGATCTCCTCGTTGGTGACCACCTGCTCGGGAAGGAAGGATCCGGTGCCCAGGATTCCAATGGGGTTCATAGTGCCTCCAGTTCTGCGGGGGCTGCCGACTGCGGCCCCGCCCGTTACCTGTCGCGGCTCCTAGATCCCGGCCGCGACCAGTCCCGTCCGCAGCCGGGGCCAGCCGGCGCCCTCGGCGTGGGCACCGAGCTCGGCGTCCTCACCGACGGCCACCGGACGGCCCACCGCCTCCAGCAGGCCGAGATCGCTGATGTGGTCGCCGTACGCCGTGCAGCCGGCGAGATCGACGCCGAGCAGCGCGGCGGTGGCGTGGGCGATCCGGCCCTTGGCCGGGCCGATCAGCGGGAACAGCACCTCACCGGTGAGCCGCCCTCGGCGGATCAGCGGACGGGTGCCGAACGCCCGGGCGGCGCCGACCCGTTCGGCCACCGGGTCGAGACAGGCGAAGAAGGAGCCGGAGACCAGCACGACGGGTTCGCCCGCCGCCCGGTGCCCGGCCAGCGCCCGTTCGACCTGGGGGATGAACAGCGAGCCGCCGCCCTGCTCCTGCTGCTCCTGCTCATGGGCCAGCCAGCGCCGACCGGAGGCGGCCAGGGCGGCGGCCTCCTCCCCCTTGAACAGCTGGTAGTACCGGCGGTTGATCTCCGTGCGCGGGACACCGCTCCGGGCCGCCTCGCGCAGTTCCCCGGTCAGCCGCTCGTACGTGCCGTCCGGTTCGCCGCGCTCGCGCAGCCGGAACCCGAGGAACCGGAACATGCTCTTGACGCTGATCAACGTCTCGTCGACGTCCGAGAACGCGACGGCCTCGACGCTCATGCCCGGCTCCGGTTTCCCCGGTCGTCGGCGGGCCGGGACCGGGCCAGCCGGAAGGTGGCGACGCAGAGCACCTCGCCCTTCTGCCGGGCCTCGACCCGGACCGGGACCCGCTCCGTGCCGTCGTCGTCCGGGAGTTCGAGCACACCGCCGAGCGTGTAGTGCTCGGCGGGCGCCTCGCCCGGAGCCGTCCGCACCCCGGTCTCGGCGGTGAGCACGGTCTCGTCCTCCAGCTCGCCGAAGCGGGTGAAACGGATGTCGATCCCGGTGACGGCGGTCTTCGCGGTCGACATCCCGTGCAGCTCGAGCGTGGCGAACAGCGCCAGCTGACGGGCGCCTTCGGCGATCACCATGCCCGGCAGGTGGTCCTGCGGGTGGTCGAAGAGACTCGCGTGCCTGGCCGGCACCCGCAGCAGCGCGGAGGAGCCGGCGTGGGTGACGGCGGGCTCCACCAGCAGCACGTTCTCCACGTTGGCGCGGCCCACCAGGTGCGGCGGGATGGGAGTGCCCGGCGTGGACCGCGGGTACGTCGCCGAGGTGGGCAGCGCCATGCCGTTGCGGTTGTTCAGACGCAGCGTCAGGTAGCCGTTGGGCGTCTTGAACCGCAGGCCGAGGGTGGCGGTGCCGACCACGGTGCCGTCCACGGCGAGCGTGAACAGGTAGTCGAGCCCGGTGACCCGGCCCTCGCGCTCCTTGCGGGAGGCGATGGTGACGTCCATCGCGAGCTGCGCGGACGCCGGCCCGATGCCCAACCGCTCCGGACGCACGATGTCCAGGCTCAGGTGGGTGAGGATGAACTTGCTGTGCGCGGACACGTCGTAGAGACGGTGCGCGCCGGCCAGCCCGGCCTGGCGGCACGCCTCCAGCACGAGCAGCGGGTCGTACGACTCCGGCCGGAGCAGGTGGTCGCCGTAGTAGGCGTGCGAGCGCGGGAGTTGGGCCCCGGCCAGGTAGCGCCCCTCGTCGATCTGCTGGAGATCGGTGAGGAAGACCTCGCCCAGGGCGTCACGGTGCACCAGCAGCCGGTCGACGGTGCGGGTGTAGTCCAGGGCGGGGATCCGGGCCGCGGCCGAGGGTATGTCGGTGTGCAGCTCCGGTGCGGCTGTTGCTGTGGTCATGGGTGACGTTCACCTTCTGTTCGGTGATACCGGTTCGTTCCAGTGGTTCCGGTGGACGTGTGCGGCCGGGTGCGGCCGCACGGGGCGGTGACGAGTGGAGGGCCGCCCGTGGGGAGCGGCCCTCCACGGGCGGCCGGGACGACGGGTGGGGCCCTGGGGGCGGCCTGCCACCTCGCGTCCGGTTCGCCCGGTCAGTGGGTCACGCGGTGCGTCACGCGGGGTAGACGTCCCCCGGCAGCTTGCGGTCGGCGCCGACGGTGCCGATGTGCCAGTACGGGTACGGGGCGGTGGTCTCGCTGACCTTGTCGAGCCGCTGCAGCTCGTCGGCGGTCAGCTCCCACTCCATGGCGGCCAGGTTGTCGGCCAGCTGGTGCGGCTTGGTCGCGCCGACCACCGCGGAGGTGATCCCCGGCTTGGCGAGCACCCAGTTGAGGGCCACCTGGGCGACGGTGGCGCCGCGCGCCTCGGCGATCGACGACATCTCGTCGACGATGTCGTAGGCCTGGTTCTCGTCGGTCAGCGGCGCCGACTCGGCGGGGGTGCGCTCGGCCAGCCGGCTGCCCTCGGGACGGCCCTCGCCGCGCCGGTACTTGCCGGTCAGGAAGCCGCCGGCCAGCGGCGACCAGGCGGTGATGCCGACCTTCTGGTCGACCGCCAGCGGGATGATCTCGCGCTCCAGGTCGCGCGCGGCGATGTTGTAGTAGCCCTGGTAGACGCAGAACTTGGCGAGGTTGCGCCGCTCCGAGACCGACAGGGCCTTCATCAGCTGCCAACCCGCGTAGTTGGAGACGCCGATGTAGCGGATCTTCCCCGAGCGGATCAGGTCGTCGAGGACGCGCAGCGTCTCGTCGATCGAGGTGCGGGGGTCCCAGCCGTGCAGGTGGTAGACGTCGATGTAGTCGGTGTCGAGGCGGCGCAGGCTGTTCTCCACGGCCTCGTAGAGGTGGTGGCGGGTGGCACCGATGTCGTTCGGGTCGTCAGTGATCCGCCAGCGGCCCTTGGTGCCGATGATGACGCGGTCACGGGCCTTCTTCAGGGTCCGGCCGAAGAACTCCTCGCCCATGCCGTTCTTGTAGACGTCGGCGGTGTCGAAGAAGTTGATGCCGGCGTCGAGCGCCTGCTCCATCATCTTCAGCACGTTGGTGTCCTCGACCGTGCCGAACTCGGACCAGTTGCGGTCATCGGCGCCCAGGAAGGAGGCGCCGCCACCGAAGGTCATGGCGCCGAAGCACAGTTCGGAGACGGACAGGCCGGTGTCGCCGAGGTAGCGGTAACGCATGTTCTCCTGCTCTCTGATGGACGATGTCGATCGGGGCGCACAGGGGCTTGGCGCCCCTGGGGTCTTGAGGGAGGGCCCACGTCGGGGGAGTCGTGGGCCCTCCGGTCTGTGGGGGCTCAGTCGTCGGACGACGAGCCGTCGGCGCTGTCCAGCTCCCGGTCCTTGACGACCAGGAAGGTGACGACGGCGCCGACCAGGGCGAGCACGGTCAGGCCCAGGAAGGCGACGTGCAGGCTGGAGGTGAGGCTGGCCGACACCGCGTCGAACACGCCGGCCCGCTCGGCGGGCGCGAGGTCCGCCAGTGCGGTGTCGAGGCTGCCCTGGGTCGCGGCGCCGGCCAACACTCCGGCCCGGTCGCCGAGTTCGGGGGCACGCTCGGCCAGGTTGGTGCGGGTGAGGGAGGCCAGGAAGCCGCCCGCCGAGGCGATCGCCACGGACTCTCCGGCGATCCGCATGGTGTTGAAGATGCCGGAGGCCATGCCCGCGCGCTCCACCGGTACGACACCGACCGCCGCGTTGTCCATCGCGCCGAACGCGGAGCCCACGCCGAGCCCGAAGACGAGCAGCGGTCCGGCCACCACGTACCAGGGCTGACCCGGCTCCAGGACGACCAGCCACAGCGAGCCGACGGCGATCAGCAGCGAACTCATGGTCAGCAGCAGTCGCGAGGAGACCCGGCCGGCCACCAAGCGGCCGACCAGCAGCGGCAGGACGAAGACGGGCAGGGTGAGCGGGAGCAGCAGGGTGCCGGAGGCGGTGTCGCTCGCGCCGCCGAGGCCGTTGAAGTACGGCGGCAGGAAGTTGAGCAGCACCACGAAGCCGAAGGTGATGGTGAACGGCTGGCAGACCACCACGACGAAGGTGGGGTTGCGGAACAGCGAGAGGTCGAACATCGGCCGGGCGGCGCGCAGTTCGACGGCCACGAACGCCGCCATGAAGAGCACGAACCCGCCGAGCGAGGCCAGCGTCTGGCCGCTCAGCCAGCCGGTCTCACCACCCTTGACGAAGGCGAGGGCGAGGAAGAACAGTCCGCCGCTGAAGGTGACCAGCCCGCCCCAGTCGACCGTGGTGGCGTTGGGGTCGCGCGACTCCCTGATCTTCGACATCAGGCTCAGCGCGATGACGCCGACCACGACGTTCAGCCAGAACACCGCGCGCCAGCCGGCCAGGCCGACCAGGGCGCCGCCGAGGATCGGACCGAGCGCCAGACCGGCGCCGAAGGAGGCGCCGAGCACCCCGAAGGCCTGGGTGCGCTTGCGGCCCTCGAACGAAGCGGCCAGGATCGCCGCACCGCTGGTCAGGACGCCGGCCGCACCGATGCCCTGCAGGGCCCGGGCGAGGTCGAGCACGACGATGTTCGTCGAGAGTGCGGCCACGGCGGACATCGCCATGAAGACGACGGCACCGACGGCCAGGATCCGGCGGCGGCCGAACTGGTCGGCGAGCGCCCCGGCCGCGAGCATGCAGGCGGCGAACGTGACGCCGTACGCGTTCTGCACCCACTGTCCGGCGGAGACGCTGGCGTTGAGGTCGACCACGAGGTCGGGCAGTGCGACCGCGGGGGCGGTGACCGCGAGCGGCAGCAGAACGCTGGCGAGTGCGACCGCGATCAGGACCGGTGCGCCGCTCGGCTCCTTCCGCCCCGTCGTCGTGCGCCCGGCCGCTTGGGCGCGGGGCTTGGTCTCCATGCTCATCCTCTTCACTCTCTGCTCGTCCCGAAACCCTCATCTATCGATGGACCCTAAGGCATCTTATAGGTATCGTCAATGAGAGATTGGCAAGATGCCGTAGCACCAGGTCGCCGACGGACAGGGCGAGTTGGGCAGGGCGTCACCAGGTCGCCGTGACCGTGAGGAAGAGGAAGAGACATGACGAAGGCAGAGCACCACGAGAGCTCCGGACGGGCCTCGGAGGCGTACGACGTGCTGATCGTGGGCGCCGGCCCGACCGGCCTGCTCGCCGCCTGCGAACTGCTCCGAAGGGGCATCCGGGTGCGCATCGTCGACCGCGCGTCCGAGCCCTCACCGTTCCCCAAGGCACTGCTCGTCTGGCCCCGCAGCCTCGACCTCTTCGAGGACCTCGGCGTGCTGCCGCAGCTGCGCGAAGCCGGCCTGCAGATCAACGCGTTCAGCTACTACTCCGACCGTGAGCACCTCTCCACCTTCGGCTTCCCGCAGTCGCTCGCCCCGCTCTGCCTGCCGCAGAACGAGACCGAGCGCGTCCTGCGCGAGCGGCTGCACGAACTCGGCGGCAAGATCGAGCGCGAGGTACGGCTGCTCACCTTCGACGCCCTGGACTACTCCGGCCGGATCGACGCGACCGACGGCGTGACGGCCGTGCTCGAACACTCCGACGGCACGGTCGAGCGCACCCGGGCGTCCTTCGTGATCGGCGCCGACGGCGCGGGCAGCGCGGTCCGCGCCCAGCTGGGCACCGGTTTCGCCGGCTCCACCTACGAGACGGCGTTCGCCTTGGTGGACGCGGAGATCGAGGGATTCCTGCCGCCGGACCGGGCGTTGTACTACCAGTCGCCGGCCGGCGCCCTGGTGATCGTCGCGCTGCCGAACGGCGTCTTCCGGTTCTTCTCCAGCCTGGCCCCCGGCGAGGAGGTCAGCGTCGCCCGGATGCAGGAGATCGTGGACGAGCGCGGCCCCAAGGGCGTGCGGATCGGCACGCCGATCTGGGAGAGCGTCTTCCGGGTGCACGCCCGGCACGCCGACTACTTCCAGCTCGGCCGGGTGTTCATCGCCGGGGACGCCGCACACGTGCACAGCCCGGCCGGCGGCCAGGGTCTCAACACCGGTCTCCAGGACGCCCACAACCTCGCCTGGAAGATCGCCGCGGTGGTGAACGGCCAGGCACCGTCCGAGCTGCTGCTCGACTACGGCGCCGAGCGGGCCGCGGTCGCCGAGCGAGTGGTCCGGGACACCGACATCCAGACCCGCGCCTGGCTGGTGCGCACCCCGGCCAAGGTGCGGCTGCGCGACACCGCGTTCAAACTGGCGGACCGCACCGGCCTGTTCACCCGGTTCTACGCACCGGTGATGGCCGGGCGCAGGCTGGCCTACCCGCCGGTGCGTCCCACCCAGGTGCCGGGCGAGCGCTCCCGCTGCCAGCTCCTGGGCGGGGTGCGGGACACACCGCGGATCGGCGCGGTCTTCCCGCGTGAACTCGCCCTGCCGCACGCGATAGCGGGACCGGCCGCCGACCCGTCGAGCTGGACCCTGGTCGCGGTGTGCCAGGGCGACGCCCCCGGCTGGCGGACCGAGGTCCGTGAACTCGTCTCCGTCAGGCCGCAGTTGCGGGTGGTGGAGCTCGGCACGGACGCCGCCCGGCACACCGGCTGCCGCCGGCAGGGCTATTACCTGGTCCGCCCGGACGGCCACGTCGCGGCCCACGGCCACACCTCGGACCTGCCCAGCCTCCGGGCCGAACTGACCGCGTGGCTGGGGCAGCCGGCCGAGTAGGGGCGGGTCTCCTCCCCGGGCCACCGTCCCGGGGAGGAGACCGACGGCACGGCGGCGCGGAACGCGGCAGCCCCTTCCCGGCGGCCGGGGAACCGGCCGGGAAGGGGCTGCCATCGGAGCACACCCACCGGGGTCGCGTCAGCGCACCGCGCCGTCGGGGGCCCTGACGGCCCCTCCGGTCTCCCTGGCGAGCGCTCCCCAGGTCATCTGCCAGACGGTCTCCATCCAGGCGACCGGGTCGATGCCGGAGGACTTGAGCGTCGCCGACCGTACGGCAGCGACGAAGGCGAGCAGCATCTCGGTGATGTCGGCCGCCGAGTACGACTGGGTGATGTCACCGGATCGCTGGGCCAACCGCACGAGCTCGTTCAGGTGCTCCTGGATCTCGAGCAGCAGGTTGCAGTCCGGCGGCAGCCGCTCGCCGGCAGCCGCGGCGGCCTGCTCGTCGGAGAGCAGGGCGTCCGCCGCGAGGCGGTACGCGGCGCGCAGCCGGATGTCGGTGGCGAGCCGCCGCCCGAGCCTCAGGGTGACCGCACCCACCGGGTCGAGCACCGCACCCACCGGATCGGCGCCGGAGCCGTCCCGGATCGCCTGCCACGCCTCCGCGCCGTGCCGGTTCATCGCCGCGCCCAGGTCGTCCTTGGAGGCGAAGTGCCCGTACAGGGCGCCCTTCGTCATGCCGATGCGCGCCGCCACGTCCGCGATCGTCGTGTGCGCGTACCCGTGTGCGGCGAACTGCTCGGCGGCGGCTTCCAAAATGCGCTCGAAAGTGCGCTTCGAACGTTCCTGCTTCACCTGCCGCCTCCTTGCCGCCGTGGTTCGTCCGGAACCGGTCAACACTCTAACAGTAAAAGATTCCTGTGAGAAGGAATGTTCTGCGAACAGCAGCGCCGTGCGTGACGAACAGTGCGCAGGACGACATCAGCGCACGTCAGCGGCCCGCAACCCGGCGGGTGACGGGCGGAGGCCGCTCGCATCCGGCCGGGCGACGACCCGCGGAGCGCCATGGACGCTCGCCTCGCGGCCCCCGGCCGAGTCGCCCGACACACAGCGAAGCGCCCAAGTAGCAGTGCTACTTGGGCGCTTCGCTCGACGCACAGCGGGACAGTTCGAGGCAGGCCAGATTGAGTTCGGTGCGGCCACCCGTCCGCACCCGTTACGTCAGTACACCGAACTGGTCGGCCGGATCCTGCACTTCAGCCGCCCGTACCCACAACTCCCGTCAGCCCACCGGGAATGCGTGGCTCTTCGGCGCCCCGTCACGTCCACGCCGGTACGTCTTCCATCCATCGGCGCGGCCCCCCGCGCCGATGCTGTGCCCGCCAGCGTCAGGCGGCGTTGCCGAGCGCTCGGCCGCCGGCCACCAGCAGCGGCCTGCCGGTCAGGGTCGCCGAGGCCAGCAGGCGATCGCCCTGGGTGGCATCGGCCTGGACCGAGAAGTGGTGGTCGCCCAGGGTGCGTTCGGCCACCGGTCGGCTCTCGACCAGGACCGGGGCGTCCAACTCGCCGAACGCGTCGAAGGTGACGGCCCCCGAGGTCAGGGCCCAGACCCGCGGAGCGCAGTCGGGCGCCGACCGCCGGCAGCCGGAGAGGGACACGGCTTGCCGGAACGCCTCGACCAGGGCCATGCCGGGCAGGTGGTCGGTGGCGTGGTCGAAGAACACCGGGTGGTACGGATCGAGCGAGAGCTGCCAGGATTCGGCCCGGTCGGGCCAGGCCGCCAGGACGACGTCCCACTCGTGCTGCCGGCCGACCGCCGCAGGCGGCAGCGGGACCGGCGACGGCTGCTCGAACGGGGTGAGGCTCTCGCGCGACGGCGCGTTGCGGCGCCGCAGGACGGCGTAGCGCCGGGCGTCGATCGCCTGACCCCGCATGGTGACCCGGCCGCACCGGCGGCCGTCGATCCGGACCACGGCCGCCAACTCGATGACCAGGTGCCGCTTGTCCTGCGCGGGCGGCTCGAAGGTGATGTCGAGGCTCACCGTGTGCGGCGTGGACCCGTACTGCGGCGCCTGCGGGTCCTCGATGGTGAACTCGGCGCCCGCCAGGACGAACTGATGGCTGATGGGTACGTCGTAGAAGCGGTGCGCGACATAGACGCCGGCCTGGCGGATCGTCTCCAGCCAGAGCACCGGATCACACTTCCCGTCCGCACCGGGACGGTAGAAAACATGGGCACGCGGCCACTGGGCCGCTACGGTGAACCGGTGGTCGCCCAGCCGGTGGGCGTCCGTGATGAAGACCTCGGCCATGGCCGCCTTGTGGACCATGCCCCGGGGAACCCCCCGGTCGTACGAAAGATCGATTAAGTGTGTTGCATCACCAGTGAGTTCGGAGTGCGCCCGGACTGCACCGTCGGTTTGCGTTGAGGCATGCATGAATACTTCCCCCGAAGCGCCGGTGGCGACATGACGAGTTGCGAGCCGCCCACAGACTCAAAATATACCGTTGAGAAGGTATATTGCAAGGGTTGATTAGACTGACGAGCAGTTCTGCTGGCGGCTGTGCCGCAGGCCCTCCCGGGGCACCTGCGACCGGCCGCCCGATCGAGAGGTAGTTGTGTCGACTCCGGCTTTCCAGTGGCCCGCCCTGGCCCGCGGCCCCGAACCGCGACAGGACAGGTCCGCACGCACGCGCGACCTGGTCCTGCTGAAGGCGGCCGAGCTCTTCGCGGAGAAGGGGTATCGCACGGCCTCCATCAAGGAGGTCGCCGAGCGCACCGGGATGACCAAGGGCGCGGTCTATCATCACTTTCCGACCAAGGACGCCCTGGTCATCGCCGTGGTGGAGGCGCAGTACGACCGTTGGCCCGAGATGGTGAAACAGGTGCGGACCGAGACCACGACCGCGCTCGAAGCCGCGTTCAAGGTCACCGACCGGGTGGCCGAAGCCTTCATCACCGACCCGGTGACCCGCGCGGTCGCGCGGCTGCAGGCCGAGCGTTCGTCCGTCCCCTTCGACCTGCCCGCGCCGTACGTCGGCTGGATCTCGCTGATGACGCAGCTGCTCACCGAGGCGGAGCAGGCCGGTGAGCTCCGGGCGGGCGTCTCGCCCGAGCAGATCGCGCACGCCATGGTGGCCTCCTTCTACGGCACCCAGCACATCTCCGACCTGCTGCACGACCGGGCGGACCTGGCCCAGCGCTGGCAGGAGCAGCGGTCCCTGCTCTGGTACGCGATCTCGAGCGAACCCGACAGGCCGGCTTCCTAGTGCCGTGCTGGTGCCGCGCACGGCACCAGCAGGGCGAAGGCGGCCGTTCTCCACGCTTCGGGACGTCGAGGCACGCAGGAGGAGAGAGCGGCCGCCGTCCGTGCCCCGGCGTTCCGACTCGATCACGTCCTCGGGCGGCACCAACGTGTGTACCCCTGGGCAGCCCGCCGACCCCGTCAGTCGGACAGTTCGAGGCGGGCGCGCGTGGCCTCCTCCAGCAGCTCCACCAGGCCGCCGCCCACCGGATGGCCGGGCGAGAACAGACCACGGCGATCGGCCCGGACCACCAGCACGTCGTGACTGTCGATCAGTTCCGAGATGCCCCGGTTCTCGATCGTGTCCCACAGCGCGTCCAGGCTCCGCCCCTGCCACGTCGGCAGAGCCCCGGGAACGGCCACCGCCACCGCGTCCCGGAAGTCCGCCAGGGATTCCAGGCGGTGCCCCCGTACGTCGACCACCAGCTCCGTCGTGTCCATCGCGCCAGGCTAGCCCGCCCACCCACTGCGGCGCCTGGCCATTTCCGCGCCTGCCCGGCCCGCTGCGGAACCCGACCTCGCTCGGGGACGAACCGGCGGTGCCTGAGTGCAGGTCAGGCACCGCCGGCCCGGGCGTAGCTAGTGCTCCCCGTGCTTGACCCACGCCTTCTGGACGACGTTGTTGTACGGAGTCAGCCCGGCGATGCTGCTCACGGACGTGGCCTTGCCTGCGGCGACGGCGGTCGGAGCGGTGACCGCGACGATGGCGGCGGCCGCCGCGACGGCTACGACGGTACGAATTCGCATGATTCCCCCTGCGTTGTACTGGCCTGGCCGGTCGACACAGGCCGCGGAAGATCCTCCCACTCCCCTACCAGGCTGCGGCCGTGACGATTCGCGCAGTGGTCTTCGACGTCGGCGAGTGCCTGGTGGACGAGACCCAGGAGTACGGCACCTGGGCCGACTGGCTCGGCGTCCCTCGGCACACGTTCGTCGCCCAGTTCGGCGCCACCATCGCCCAGGGCAAGGACTACCGCGAGACCTTCCAGGTGTTCCGGCCAGGCTTCGACCTCTACGAGCAGCGTGAAGCCCGCACAGCGGCCGGGCGGCCGGAGTGGCTCGGCGAGGACGACGTGTACCCGGATGTCCGCCCGGCGTTCGCCGAGCTTCGCGCGGCCGGGCTGTGGCCGGCCATCGCGGGCAACCAGACTGTGCGCGCGGGCGGGCTGCTGCGCGAGCTGTTCACCGGCGACGTCGACCTGATCGGCACCTCGGACGACTGGGGTGCCTCGAAGCCGGACCCGCTGTTCTTCGAGCGCGTCGCCGAGGTCACTCCGGCCGCCCTGGACGAGATCCTCTACGTCGGCGACCGCCTCGACAACGACGTGCTCCCCGCCGTCGAAGCCGGGATGCGCACCGCACTGATCCGGCGCGGCCCCTGGGGCTGGATCCAACAGCACGACCCGGCCGCCGACCGGTCGACGTTCCGCATCGACTCGCTCGCCGAACTTCCGGAGCTGATCGCCAAGTTCAACGCTGCATCGCGTTGAGCGTCGCACCCCACGAGTAGAGCCGGTCGTCCACTCGCCGCACCTCGGCCTCGTCCTGCCACGGCGCCAACACCCGCCGGACGTCCCGGACCCGGTCCGTGCCGGTGGCGTAGCAGGTCACCGCGAACTGGCCGTGCAGGCCAAGCAGCTCAGGCCGTCCCGCCGGGGCTACGCGGTCGACGTCGGCACGGAGCGGTACGAGCGATTCCTGTGGGGCGAGGAACTGCCGTTCGAGGCCGGCAACCCGTGGCATGCCAACGTGCGCCGTCAGACTGCTCTCGGTAAGCGATTCGAACGGGTCCGCCTGGTCGACAGCCCACTGACCCCGGGTCAGCAGTTCCTCCTCGCCAGCGGCCTCGGGAACGTCGAGGCCGGGGAGGACATCCGCAACCTGCGCTGCGAAGAAGCCGACCGACTCGGCCTGCCCGACTTCGACTACTGGCTGTTCGGCTCCCGCACCCTGGCGAAGTTCCACTTCGACACCGACGACAACACCCTGGGCGTGGAACTGGTCTCCGACCCGGCAGCCGTACTCGCGGCGTGCCAGGCCCGGGACGCCGCTTGGCACCATGCCGTCCCCACACTGGAGTTCACCCGGGTGGCGTCCGGCGTGTGAGTACCGACTTCCAGCGGGCCCGTGAGGCCCTCGGCGCCCGGTTGCACCAGCTGCGCACCGACTCCCGCCTCACGGGCCGGCAGCTTGCGGCCCAACTCGGCTGGCCGCACTCGAAGATCTCGAAATTGGAGAACGGGCGCCAGACCGCCACGGAGAACGACCTACGAGCGTGGGCCGAGGCCACCGGCAACGCAGGCTTGGCTGCGTCACTGCAGTCCGGCCTCCGAGGTCTGGAGACGCAGTACCAGTCCTGGAAGAGACGCCTCGCAGGCGGCCACCGGCGTGCGCAACGTGAGGCCGGCGAGGAGGAACGCAAGGCCGAAACCGTGAGGGTGTACGAGCCGACCGCCATCCCTGGTGCCCTCCAGACCCCCGACTACGCCCGGCACGTCCTCTCCTCCGGCGCCTTGCTGCATCAGTCGCCCCGAGACACCGAGGATGCGGTGCGGGAACGGATGCGCCGTCAAGAGCTGTTGTACGAGCCCGGCCGCAGGTTCCGGATCGTCCTGTGGGAGGGCGCCCTGCGCGCACTGGTCTGCCCCGAGACGTACTCGCCGCCCAGCTCGACCGCCTCACCGGACTGATCGGCCTGGACACCGTCGAACTCGGCATCATCCCGTTCGCTGCCCAACTGCCCCTGACCGCCCGACACGGCTTCTGGATCCACGATCAGGCGTACGTCACCGTGGAGACCGCCAACGCCGCCTTGTGGCTCGACAGCGCGGGCGACGTGGCCCTATAACACCCGGGCCTGGGAAATGTACGAACAGGTCGCGGTCTACGGCAACGACGCGCACCGGCTGATCACAGTCGGCCGCCGCGCGCTCGGCGCTTTCTGAGAAGCACCGAGAACCGCCGACCGCGCAGCGAGAAACTTCGAGAAACACCGCCGGTCAGAGGAGAACCAGCCGCCTACCGTGGCGCTCATGGCATCCATCGGGAGCGCCGAGCACCTGCGGCCTGCTTCCGGACTTCCTGCCGCCGAGACCCTGATGAATGATCAACTCGCCGGCCGCTCCTGCCGGTACTGCGGCAGCACGACCGGGTCCGCCGCCGCGGGACCGGTGCCAGGGCCGTCGAACCGGAACTGTTCACCTCCGAGGACCGGGTCAACGCCTGGGCCGCCCAACAGAAGTTCAGGAGGAGAAGGTCATAAGCGCCCCGGCACGGATCGCGGCCAGAAGCGTCGGTACGGCCGCAGGCCCGGAACGGCTGCTGCCGTTCCGGGCCTGCGTGGGGGTGGGTCAGGTGTTATGCCGGACCGCTGCGTCCGTTGTTGCGTCGGCGTCGGGCCGCGAGGATGCGGAAGGCGAGTCCGAGCAGGAGCAGGAGTGCTGCGGTGGTGGCTGCGAGGGTGACGGCGGTGCCGGTGTGCGGAAGGGGCTTGGGGGTGGGGATGGCCTTTCCGGTGTGGAGGGGACCGCCGTCGGGGTTGTTGGTGCCGGGCTTGTTGCTGTTGTTGGACTTGTCGGGGTCGGGGGTGTCGGAGGTCGCGGTGGCGATGTTGTCGACGTCGGTGCCGTCGCCCGCGTAGGCGGGGTCGAGCTTGACGAGGATGCGGTGCACCGCCTTGTCGCCCGGCGCGAGCCGTGCGATGGGTCCGCAGGTGACGGTCCGTCCGTCGGCGGTGCAGCCGTCGGGTGAGGAGACGAAGGACAGTGCGGCCGGCAGCGGGTCGGTGACCTTGGCGTTCACCGCGGTGGACGGGCCGTGGTTGGTGGTGGTGAGGGTGTAGGTGAAGGTGTCGCCGGGGTCGACCTGGCTCTTGCCGGCCGGGTAGGCGGCGGACTTGGCCAGGGCGAGGTCGGCGGCGGGCTCGGCGATGCGCAGGCTGTAGGTGTCCTCGTCGTTGGCGGGGTTGCGGTCGATGGGGTCGCTGACGCGGACCGTTCCGGTGAGGGTCTGGCCGCCGGCGGCGTCCGGGGAGACCCGCAGCGCGAATTCGGTGTCGACGTAGCCGTCCTGTGCGGCCCGGCTCTTGGTGCGGGGTTGGGGCAGGATGCCGGCGGGGAGGGTGCAGGTCGCCTTCTGCGGGCTGTCGGCGGTGCAGTTGCCGGGCAGGTTCTGGGCGAAGGAGAGCTGTGCGGGCACGGTGACCGCGAAGGTCGCTCCGCCGGTGTGGGTGGACGGTCCGTGGTTGGTGATCCGGGCGGTCAGGTTCACCGTCTCGCCGGGCACGGCGGTGTCCTTGGCGAGGATGGCCTGCGCTGCCATGTCGCGCTTGAGCGGGGCGGGCTTGCCGCCGTCCGGCAGCAGTGCGGTGTGGGTGTCGTTGGTGGGGTTGGGGTCGATGTTGTCGGCCTGGACCACGGCGCGGTTGACGATGTCGCTGCCGTCGCCCGTGTAGGAGGGGTCGAGGCGGGTGGTGAGGACGTAGGTGAACTTCTCACCGACCTTCAGGCGGCCCTTGGCCGGGCAGGTGACCGCCCGGGTGGCGGTGTCCTGGGTGCAGCCGGCCGGCTGGGAGGAGATGTAGCTCAGCTGCGCGGGTAGCTGGTCGGTGAGGACGACGTGGTAACTGTCGGAGGTGGGGCCGTTGTTGGTGACGGTGATGGTGTAGTCGACGTTCTCGCCGGGGGCGACCGCGGTGCCGCTGGAGGTCTTGTCGACGGCGAGGTCGGACTCGCCGCGGCGGGGCTTGCCGAGGGGCAGTCCTGCGGTGGCCGAGGAGTTGTTCGACAGGTCCGGGTCGGCGGTGGCCGCCGCGACCTTCGCGATGTTGGCGATGTCGGAGCCGTTGCCCTCGTAGTCCTGGTCGAGCCGGACGGTGAAGGTGAACGTCTTCGAGCCCTTGGCGGCCAGTACGGGAAGGGTCGGGCAGGTCACGTCCTGGCCGGTGGCGGTGCAGCCGTCGGTGGAGGAGACGAATGCCAGCGGCGCGGGGAGCGCGTCGGTGGTCTTCACCTCCGATGCCTGGGCCGGGCCGTTGTTGGTGACGGTGACCTGGTACTCGAACGTCTCACCGGGTGCGACCTGCTTGGCCCCGACCGGCTTCTTGGTGACGGCGACGTCGGCCTTGGCCGGGTTGGGCGGGTTCGGACCCGGCCCAGGACCGGGCAGGGTGCCGGTGGAGGCGTCGGAGGTGTTGTTGGCCGGATCGGGGTCGGTGGTGTCGGTGGCGACCTTCGCCTGGTTGCGGACGTCCGAGCCGTCACCGGAGTAGGCCGGGTCGAGCTGCACGGTGATCGTGTAGGTCTTGGATGCCTTCGCTGCGAGGGTGGCCAGCTTGGGGCAGGTCACGTCCTGACCGGTCGCGGTGCAGCCATCGCTCGCCGAGACGAACTTCAGTGCGGCGGGCAGTGCGTCGGTGACGACCAGGCCCTTGGCGTCCGAGGGGCCGTTGTTCGTGACGGTCACGGTGTAGTCGAACGGCTCACCAGCAGCCACCGGGGCCGCCGACGCGGGCTTCTTGGTGATGGCGACGTCGGCCTTCACCGGCGCCGGCGGGTTCGGGGTGGGGTTGGGACCGGGGTTGGGACCCGGGTCCGGGCCAGGCAGACCACCAGTCGATGCGTCCGAGGTGTTGTTGCTCTGGTCGGGGTCGGTGGTGTCGGTCGCGACCTTCGCCTGGTTCTTCACGTCACTGCCGTCACCGGCATAGGCCGGGTCCAGCTGCACCGTGATCGTGTACGTCTTCGACGCCTTGGCCGCCAACGTGGCCAGCTTCGGGCACGTCACGTCCTGACCCGTCACCGTGCAACCATCGCTCGCCGAAACGAACTTCAGCATGGCGGGCAACGCATCGGTCACCACCAGACCCTTCGCCTCCGACGGACCGTTGTTCGTCACCGTGATCGCGTAGTCGAAGGACTCACCAGCAGCCACCGGAGTGGTGCTCGCCGGCTTCTTCGTGATCGCCACGTCGGCCTTCACCGGCGCCGGCGGGTTCGGACCCGGCCCAGGACCAGGCAGAGTGCCCGTGGACGCGTCCGAGGTGTTGTTGCTCAGGTCCGGGTCGGTCGTGTCGGTGGCGACCTTCGCCTGGTTCCGGACATCGCTGCCGTCACCGGAGTACGCCGGGTCCAACTGCACCTTGATGGTGTACGTCTTCGAACCCTTGGCCGCCAACGTCGCCAGCTTCGGGCACGTCACGTCCTGACCCGTCACCGTGCAACCATCGCTCGCCGACACGAACTTCAACGTCACCGGCAGAGCATCCGTGACCACCAGACCCTTCGCCTCCGACGGACCGTTGTTCGTCACCGTGATCGCGTAGTCGAACGACTCACCAGCAGCCACCGGAGTGGTGCTCGCCGGCTTCTTCGTGATCGCCACATCGGCCTTGGCCGGGGTAGGCGGATTCGGCCCAGGGCCCGGACCAGGCAGACCACCGGTCGACGCGTCCGACGTGTTGTTGCTCTGATCCGGGTCGGCGGTGTCCGTAGCCACCTTCGCCTGGTTCCGCACATCGGTCCCGTCACCGGCGTAGGCCGGGTCGAGCTGCACCGTGATGGTGTACGTCTTCGATCCCTTGGCCGCCAACGTGGCCAACTTCGGGCACGTCACGTCCTGACCAGTCGCCGTGCAACCATCGCTCGCCGAAACGAACTTCAGCATGGCGGGCAACGCATCGGTCACCACCAGGCCCGAAGCCTGCGACGGGCCGTTGTTGGTGACGGTCACGGTGTAGTCGAAGGACTCGCCTGCGGCGACCGGTGTGGTCGCTGCGGGCTTCTTCGTGATCGCCACATCGGCCTTCACCGGCGCCGGCGGATTCGGGCCCGGACCGGGGTTGGGACCAGGCAGACCACCGGTCGAAGCATCAGACGTGTTGTTCGACAGATCCGGGTCGGCAGTGTCGGTGGCGACCTTCGCTTGGTTCCGCACGTCCGTTCCGTCACCGGCGTAGGCCGGGTCGAGCTGAACGGTAATCGTGTACGTCTTCGACGCCTTCGCCGCAAGGGTGGCGAGCTTCGGGCAGGACACGTCCTGACCAACCGCCGTGCAACCATCGCTCGCCGAAACGAACTTCAACATGGCGGGCAGGGCATCCGTCACCACCAGACCCTTCGCATCCGACGGACCGTTGTTCGTCACCGTGATCGCGTAGTCGAACGACTCACCAGCAGCCACCGGAGTGGTGCTCGCCGCCTTCTTGGTGATCGCCACATCGGCCTTGGCCGGGGTAGGCGGGTTCGGCCCAGGAGCCGGACCAGGCAGACCACCGGTCGACGCGTCCGACGTGTTGTTGCTCTGATCCGGGTCGGCGGTGTCCGTAGCCACCTTCGCCTGGTTCCGCACATCGGTCCCGTCACCGGCGTAGGCCGGGTCGAGCTGAACGGTGATCGTGTACGTCTTCGAACCCTTCGCCGCCAACGTCGCAAGCTTCGGGCACGTCACGTCCTGACCAACCGCCGTGCAACCATCGCTCGCCGAAACGAACTTCAACATGGCGGGCAACGCATCGGTCACCACCAGACCCTTCGCATCCGACGGACCGTTGTTCGTCACCGTGATCGTGTAGTCGAAGGACTCACCAGCAGCCACCGGAGTGGTGCTCGCCGGCTTCTTCGTGATCGCCACATCGGCCTTGGCCGGGGTGGGCGGGTTCGGACCAGGCCCAGGACCAGGCAGGGTTCCTGTCGATGCATCAGACGTATTGTTCGACAGATCCGGATCAGCCGTGTCGGTGGCGACCTTCGCCTGGTTCCGGACATCGCTGCCGTCACCGGTGTACGCCGGGTCGAGCTGCACCTTGATCGTGTAGGTCTTCGACGCCTTCGCCGCCAAGGACACGAGCTTCGGGCAGGACACGTCCTGACCAACCGCCGTGCAACCATCGCTCGCCGACACGAACTTCAGCGCAGCGGGCAGAGCATCGGTCATCACCAGGCCCTTGGCTTCCGAGGGGCCGTTGTTGGTCACCGTGATCGTGTAGTCGAAGGACTCACCCGCAGCCACCGCAGTAGCCGAAGCGGGCTTCTTGGTGATCGCGACGTCGGCCTTGGCCGGGGTAGGCGGGTTCGGACCGGGCCCCGGACCGGGCAGGGTGCCCGTCGAGGCGTCGGAAGTGTTGTTGGTCGGGTCCGGGTCGGCGGTGTCCGTGGCCACCTTGGCCTGGTTCCGCACGTCCGTGCCGTCACCGACGTAGGCCGGGTCCAGCTGCACCGTGATGGTGTAGGTCTTCGACGCCTTCGCTGCCAACGTCGCGAGCTTCGGGCAGGACACGTCCTGACCCGTCGCCGTGCAACCATCGCTCGCCGAAACGAACTTCAACATGGCGGGCAACGCATCCGTCACCACCAGGCCCTTGGCATCCGAGGGCCCGTTGTTCGTCACCGTCACCGTGTAGTCGAAGGACTCACCAGCCGCGATGGGGGTGGTACTTGCCGGCTTCTTGGTGATCGCCACATCGGCCTTCACCGGGGAGGGCGGATTCGGGCCCGGACCCGGGCCCGGCAGACCACCGGTCGCAGCGTCCGAGGTGTTGTTGCTCTGGTCGGGGTCGGTGGTGTCGGTGGCGACCTTCGCCTGGTTCTTCACGTCAGCGCCGTCACCCGCATACGCCGGGTCCAGCTGCACCTTGATGGTGTACGTCTTCGACGCCTTCGCCGCCAGCGTGGCCAACTTCGGGCAGGACACGTCCTGACCGCTCGCCGTGCAACCATCGCTCGCCGAAACGAACTTCAGCATCGACGGCAGAGCATCCGTGACCACCAGACCCTTCGCCTCCGACGGGCCGTTGTTCGTCACCGTCACCGTGTAGTCAAAGGACTCACCAGCAGCCACCGCAGTAGCCGAAGCAGGCTTCTTCGTGATCGCCACATCGGCCTTCACCGGCGCCGGCGGATTCGGGCCAGGGCCCGGACCAGGCAGGGTGCCCGTGGACGCGTCCGAGGTGTTGTTGCCCAGGTCCGGGTCGGTCGTGTCGGTGGCGACCTTCGCCTGGTTCCGGACATCGCTGCCGTCACCGGTGTACGCCGGGTCCAGCTGCACCTTGATCGTGTAGGTCTTCGAACCCTTCGCCGCCAACGTCGCCAGCTTCGGGCAGGTCACGTCCTGACCGGTCGCGGTGCAACCATCGCTCGCCGAAACGAACTTCAGCGCCACGGGCAGAGCGTCGGTGACGACCAGGCCCTTGGCTTCCGACGGACCGTTGTTGGTGACGGTCACGGTGTAGTCGAAGGACTCACCCGCAGCCACCGCAGTAGCCGAAGCAGGCTTCTTCGTGATCGCCACATCGGCCTTCACCGGCGCCGGCGGGTTCGGGGTGGGGTTGGGACCGGGGTTGGGACCCGGGTCCGGGCCCGGCAGGCCACCAGTCGATGCGTCCGAGGTGTTGTTGGACGGGTCGGGGTCGGTGGTGTCGGTCGCGACCTTCGCCTGGTTCTTCACGTCACTGCCGTCACCGGCATAGGCCGGGTCCAGCTGCACCGTGATCGTGTACGTCTTCGACGCCTTGGCCGCCAACGTGGCCAGCTTCGGGCAGGTCACGTCCTGACCGGTCGCCGTGCAACTGTCACTCGCCGAAACGAACTTCAGCATGGCGGGCAACGCATCGGTCACCACCAGGCCCTTGGCTTCCGAGGGGCCGTTGTTGGTCACCGTGATCGCGTAGTCGAAAGACTCACCAGCAGCCACCGGCGTCGTACCAACCGGCTTCTTGGCAATCGCCACATCGGCCTTCACCGGCGCGGGCGGGTTCGGACCAGGGCCCGGACCAGGCAGGGTGCCCGTGGACGCGTCCGAGGTGTTGTTGCTCAGGTCCGGGTCGGTGGTGTCCGTGGCCACCTTGGCCTGGTTGCGGACGTCCGTACCGTCACCGGCATAGGCCGGGTCCAGCTGCACCTTGATCGTGTACGTCTTCGACGCCTTCGCCGCCAACGTCGCGAGCTTCGGGCAGGTCACGTCCTGACCGGTCGCCGTGCAACTGTCACTCGCCGAAACGAACTTCAACATGGCGGGCAACGCATCCGTCACCACCAGGCCCTTCGCATCCGAGGGCCCGTTGTTCGTCACCGTGATCGTGTAGTCGAAGGACTCACCGGCAGCGACCGGGGCCGCCGAGGCGGGCTTCTTGGTGATCGCGACGTCCGCCTTGACGGGAGTGGGCGGGTTCGGGCCAGGGCCCGGACCAGGCAGACCACCAGTGGCCGCATCCGAGGTGTTGTTGCTCTGATCCGGGTCGGCCGTGTCCGTGGCCACCTTCGCCTGGTTCCGCACATCGCTGCCGTCACCGGCATAGGCCGGGTCCAGCTGCACCGTGATCGTGTACGTCTTCGACGCCTTCGCCGCCAACGTGGCCAGCTTCGGGCAGGTCACGTCCTGACCGCTCGCGGTGCAACCATCGCTCGCTGAAACGAACTTCAGCATCGACGGCAGGGCATCCGTGACGACCAGGCCCTTGGCATCCGAAGGACCGTTGTTCGTCACCGTGACCGTGTAGTCGAAGGACTCACCCGCAGCCACCGCAGTAGCCGAAGCAGGCTTCTTCGTGATCGCGACATCCGCCTTGACGGGCGTGGGCGGGTTCGGGCCAGGGCCCGGACCGGGCAGGGTGCCCGTGGACGCGTCGGAGGTGTTGTTGCTCAGGTCCGGGTCGGTGGTGTCGGTGGCGACCTTCGCCTGGTTGCGGACGTCCGTACCGTCACCGGTGTAGGCCGGGTCGAGCTGCACCTTGATGGTGTACGTCTTCGACGCCTTCGCCGCCAACGTCGCCAGCTTCGGGCAGGACACGTCCTGACCCGTCGCCGTGCAACCATCGCTCGCCGAAACGAACTTCAGCGCCACCGGCAGAGCATCCGTGACGACCAAACCCTTGGCATCCGAAGGACCGTTGTTCGTCACCGTGACCGTGTAGTCGAAGGACTCACCCGCAGCCACCGCAGTAGCCGAAGCGGGCTTCTTGGTGATCGCCACATCGGCCTTCACCGGCGCCGGCGGGTTCGGGGTGGGGTTGGGACCGGGGTTGGGACCCGGGTCCGGGCCCGGCAGACCACCAGTCGACGCATCCGAGGTGTTGTTCGACATGTCCGGATCCGCGGTGTCGGACTTCACCGACGCCTGGTTCCTGATGTCGGAGCCGTCACCGGAGTACGCCGGGTCCAACTGCACCGTGAGCGTGTAGGTGTGCGTGGCCTTCGCCGCCAGGCTCGGCAGTGCCGGGCAGGTGACGACCTGGCCGGAGGCGGTGCAGCCGTCGGAGGCGGACACGAAGACCAGGTGCGCCGGCAGCGTGTCCGTCATGACGACGGCCTCGGCCCGCGACGGCCCGTTGTTCGTCACCGTCACCGTGTAGTCGAACGACTCCCCCGGCGCGACCGGGACCGTCGAGGCCGCCTTCTTCGTGATCGCCACATCAGCCGACGGCTTCAACGGCGGGTTCGGACCAGGACCCGGACCCGGCAGACCACCGGTCGACGCGTCCGAGGTGTTGTTCGACATGTCCGGATCCGTGGTGTCGGACTTCACCGACGCCTGGTTCCTGATGTCGGAGCCATCACCGGAGTACGCCGGGTCCAACTGGACTGTCACCTTGAAGACCTGCGTCTTCCCCGTGTCCAGCGTCGCGACCGGACCACACGTCACCGTCTGACCCGAAGCCGTACAACCCGCCGACGGCTGGAAGATCAGCCCCGCCGGCAGTACATCCGTCACGGTGACGTTCTTCGCCTGCGAGGGGCCGGCGTTCGCCACGGTGATGTCGTAGACGAACGACTGACCCGCGGTGACAGCGGTCGTACCCTCGGCCTTCTTCGTGACCGACAGGTCCGCGCTCGGCTTCGTCGGCGGGTTCGGACCAGGGCCCGGACCCGGCAGACCACCGGTCGACGCGTCCGAGGTGTTGTTCGACATGTCCGGATCCGCGGTGTCGGACTTCACCGACGCCTGGTTCCTGATGTCGGAGCCGTCACCGGAGTACGCCGGGTCCAGCTGAACGGTGAGCTTGACCGTTGTCGTCGCACCCGCGTCCAGCGTCACGACCGGACCACACGTCACCGTCTGACCCGAAGCCGTACAACCCGCATCCGAGGACACGAACTTCAACGCGACCGGGAGACTGTCGGTCACCGTCACGTTCTTCGCCTGCGACGGACCACCGTTCGTGACGGTGATGACATAGACGAACGACTGACCAGGAGCAACGGAAGCCGTACCTTCGGCCCTCTTCGTGACCGACAGATCCGCACTCGGCTTCGTCGGCGGGTTCGGACCAGGGCCCGGACCCGGCAGACCACCGGTCGACGCGTCCGACGTGTTGTTCGACGCGTCCGGGTCGGAGGTGTCGGTGGCGACCTTCGCCTGGTTCCGCACATCCGAACCGTCACCCGCATACGCCGGGTCCAGCTGCACCTTGATCGTGTACGTCTTCGAGCCCTTCGCCGCCAAAGACGCGAGCTTCGGGCACGTGACGTTCTGCCCAGCCGCCGTGCAACCATCGCTCGCCGAAACGAACTTCAGCGCAGCGGGCAGAGCATCCGTCACCACCAGGCCCTTGGCCTCCGAGGGACCGTTGTTGGTGACGGTCACGCTGTAGTCGAAGGTCTCGCCGGCCGCGACCGGGGCCGAGCTCGCCGCCTTCTTGGTGATGGCAACGTCGGCCTTCACCGGCGCGGGCGGATTCGGACCAGGGCCCGGCCCCGGCAGACCACCGGTCGACGCGTCCGAGGTGTTGTTGCTCTGGTCGGGGTCGGTGGTGTCGGTGGCAACCTTCGCCTGGTTCTTCACATCGGTGCCGTCACCGGCGTAGGCGGGGTCCAGCTGGACGGTGATCGTGTAGACCTTCGACGCCTTCGCCGCCAACGAGGCCAGCTTCGGGCAGGTCACGTCCTGACCGCTCGCGGTGCAACCGTCGCTCGCGGAAACGAACTTCAGCGCAGCGGGCAGCGCATCCGTGACGACCAGGCCCTTGGCATCCGAGGGACCGTTGTTCGTCACCGTCACCGTGTACTCGAACGACTCACCCGCAGCCACCGGCGCCGAGGCCGATGCCTTCTTGGTGATCGCCACATCGGCCTTCACCGGAGTGGGCGGGTTCGGACCCGGCCCCGGGCCCGGCAGCGTACCCGTGGCCGCGTCGGAGGTGTTGTTCGTCAGGTCCGGGTCCGTCGTGTCCGTGGCGACCTTCGCCTGGTTCTTCACATCGCTACCGTCACCGGTGTACGCCGGGTCCAGCTGCACCTTGATCGTGTAGGACTTCGACGCCTTCGCCGCCAACGTCGCCAGCTTCGGACACGACACGTCCTGACCGGCAACAGTGCAACCATCGCTCGCCGAGACGAACTTCAGCACCGACGGCAACGCATCCGTCACCACCAGACCCTTGGCCTCCGAGGGACCGTTGTTCGTCACCGTCACCGTGTAGTCGAACGACTCACCGGGAGAAACCGGGTTGGTGCTCGCCGGCTTCTTGGTGACGGCAACGTCGGCCTTCACCGGCGCCGGCGGGTTCGGACCAGGACCCGGACCCGGCAGACCACCGGTCGACGCATCCGACGTGTTGTTCGCCAGATCCGGGTCGGCACTGTCGGTGGCAACCTTCGCCTGGTTCCGCACATCGGTGCCGTCACCCGCATAAGCAGGGTCCAGCTGCACGGTGATCGTGTACGTCTTCGACGCCTTCGCCGCCAACGTCGCCAGCTTCGGGCACGAGACGTTCTGCCCAGCCGCCGTGCAACCGTCGCTCGCGGACACGAACTTCAGAGCAGCGGGCAGCGCATCCGTGACCACCAGGCCCGATGCCTGCGAGGGGCCGTTGTTCGTCACCGTGATCGTGTAGTCGAAGGACTCACCAGCCGCCACCGGAGCGTTACTTGCCGCCTTCTTCGTGATGGCAACGTCGGCCTTCACCGGAGAGGGCGGATTCGGACCCGGCCCAGGACCCGGCAGACCACCGGTCGACGCATCCGAGGTGTTGTTGGTCAGGTCCGGGTCGGCGGTGTCCGTGGCGACCTTCGCCTGGTTCCGCACATCACTGCCGTCACCGGCATAGGCCGGGTCCAGCTGAACGGTGATCGTGTACGTCTTCGACGCCTTCGCCGCCAAGGACGCGAGCTTCGGACAGGTGACGTTCTGATCCGTCGCCGTGCAACCGTCGCTCGCGGACACGAACTTCAGCGCAGCGGGCAGAGCATCCGTCACCACCAGGCCCTTCGCATCCGAGGGGCCGTTGTTCGTCACCGTCACCGTGTAGTCGAACGACTCACCAGCCGCCACCGGAGCGGTACTTGCCGCCTTCTTCGTGATCGCGACATCCGCCTTCACCGGAGAGGGCGGATTCGGACCCGGCCCAGGACCAGGCAGACCACCGGTCGACGCATCCGAGGTGTTGTTCGCCGGATCGGGGTCGGTGGTGTCGGTCGCGACCTTCGCCTGGTTCTTCACGTCACTGCCGTCACCGGCATAGGCCGGGTCCAGCTGAACGGTGATCGTGTACGTCTTCGAACCCTTCGCCGCAAGGGCGGCCAGCTTCGGGCACGACACATCCTGACCAACCGCGGTGCAACCATCGGGAGAGGAGACGAACTTCAACATGGCCGGCAGGGCATCCGTCACCACCAGGCCCTTGGCATCCGAGGGCCCGTTGTTCGTCACCGTCACCGTGTAGTCGAAGGACTCACCAGCCGCGATGGGGGTGGTACTTGCCGGCTTCTTGGTGATCGCCACATCGGCCTTCACCGGGGAGGGCGGATTCGGGCCCGGACCCGGGCCCGGCAGACCACCGGTCGCAGCGTCCGAGGTGTTGTTGCTCTGGTCGGGGTCGGTGGTGTCGGTGGCGACCTTCGCCTGGTTCTTCACATCGCTGCCGTCGCCGGTGTACGCGGGATCGAGCTGCACCTTGATCGTGTACGTCTTCGACGCCTTCGCCGCCAAGGACGCGAGCTTCGGGCACGTGACGTTCTGACCGGCAGCCGTGCAACCATCGCTCGCCGACACGAACTTCAGCGTGGCCGGCAGGGCATCGGTGACCACCAGCCCCTTCGCCTCGGACGGCCCGTTGTTCGTCACCGTCACCGCATAGTCGAACGACTCACCAGCCGCGACCGGCGTCGTACCAACCGGCTTCTTGGTGATCGCGACATCAGCCTTCACCGGCGCGGGCGGGTTCGGACCAGGGCCCGGACCCGGTAGGCCACCGGTCGACGCGTCCGACGTGTTGTTGGTCTGGTCCGGATCGGCACTGTCGGTGGCGACCTTCGCCTGGTTCTTCACATCGCTGCCGTCGCCGGTGTACGCCGGGTCGAGCTGCACCTTGATCGTGTACGTCTTCGACGCCTTCGCCGCCAAGGACGCGAGCTTCGGGCACGTGACGTTCTGACCGGCAGCCGTGCAACCATCGCTCGCCGACACGAACTTCAGCATCGCCGGCAGAGCATCCGTCACCACCAGACCGGACGCCTGCGAGGGACCGTTGTTGGTAACGGTCACGGTGTAGTCAAAGGACTCACCAGCCGCGACCGGCGTCGACGTCGACGCCTTCTTGGTGATCGCCACATCGGCCTTCACCGGAGAGGGCGGGAACGGCCCCGGACCGGGGCCCGGCAGCGTGCCGGTGGCCGCGTCGGAGGTGTTGTTGGTCGGGTCCGGGTCGGCACTGTCGGTGGCGACCTTCGCCTGGTTCTTCACATCGCTGCCGTCGCCGGTGTACGCCGGGTCGAGCTGCACCTTGATCGTGTACGTCTTCGACGCCTTCGCCGCCAACGTGGCCAACTTCGGGCAGGACACGTCCTGACCAACCGCCGTGCAACCATCGCTCGCCGACACGAACTTCAGAGCCACCGGCAACGCATCCGTCACCACCAGCCCCTTCGCATCCGACGGCCCGTTGTTCGTCACCGTCACCGCATAGTCGAACGACTCACCAGCAGCCACCGGCGCCGTACCGGCCGGCTTCTTGGTGATCGCCACATCGGCCTTCACCGGGGAAGGCGGGTTCGGACCCGGCCCAGGACCAGGCAGGCCACCGGTCGACGCGTCCGACGTGTTGTTGGTCAGGTCCGGATCAGTGGTGTCGGTGGCAACCTTCGCCTGGTTCTTCACATCAGTGCCGTCACCCGCATACGCGGGGTCGAGCTGCACCTTGATCGTGTAGACCTTCGAGCCCTTCGCAGCCAACAGCGCCAGCTTCGGGCACGTGACGTTCTGCCCGACAGCAGTACAACCATCGCTCGCCGACACGAACTTCAGAGCTGCGGGAAGTGCATCGGTCACCACCAGGCCCTTGGCCTCGGACGGCCCGTTGTTCGTCACCGTCACCGTGTAGTCGAACGACTCACCCGCAGCCACCGGAGTGGTGCTCGCCGCCTTCTTGGTGATCGCCACATCCGCCTTCACCGGCGCGGGCGGATTCGGACCCGGCCCAGGACCAGGCAGACCACCGGTCGACGCGTCCGACGTGTTGTTGGTCAGGTCCGGATCGGTGGTGTCTGTGGCGACCTTCGCCTGGTTCCGCACATCCGAACCGTCACCCGCATACGCCGGATCCAGCTGCACCTTGATCGTGTAGACCTTCGAGCCCTTCGCCGCCAACAGCGCCAGCTTGGGGCAGGTCACGTTCTGACCCGTCGCCGTACAACCATCGCTCGCCGAAACGAACTTCAGCGCGGCGGGCAACGCATCCGTCACCACCAGGCCCTTCGCATCCGAGGGCCCGTTGTTCGTCACCGTCACCGTGTAGTCGAACGACTCACCAGCCGCCACCGGAGCGGTGCTCGCCGCCTTCTTGGTGATCGCCACATCGGCCTTCACCGGAGAGGGCGGGAACGGCCCCGGACCGGGACCCGGCAGCGTGCCGGTGGCCGCGTCCGAGGTGTTGTTGCTCAGGTCCGGGTCGGCACTGTCGGTGGCGACCTTCGCCTGGTTCTTCACATCGCTGCCGTCACCGGTGTACGCCGGGTCGAGCTGCACCTTGATGGTGTAGGTCTTCGACGCCTTCGCCGCCAACAGCGCCAACTTCGGGCACGTCACGTCCTGCCCGACCGCCGTGCAACCATCGCTCGCCGAAACGAACTTCAGCGCCACCGGCAACGCATCCGTCACCACCAGGCCCTTCGCATCCGAGGGACCGTTGTTCGTCACCGTCACCGCGTAGTCGAAGGACTCACCAGCAGCCACCGGCGCCGTACCGGCCGGCTTCTTGGTGATCGCGACATCGGCCTGCACCGGCGCGGGCGGGTTCGGGCCGGGACCCGGGCCCGGCAGACCACCTGTCGACGCGTCAGAGGTGTTGTTCACCAGGTTCGGGTCGTCCGTGTCCGACTTCACCGACACCTGGTTCTTGATGTCCGAACCATCACCCGCATAGGCCGGGGCAAGCTGGACCTTGATCTTGTAGGTCTTGGTCGCGGCAGCGTCCAGCGTCGCCGGACCCGTGCACGTCACCAACTGTCCCGCAGCCGCACAGCCGTCCGCCGAGGAGACGAACGTCAGCTCCTTCTGCAGGGTGTCCGTCACCACCACGTTCTTCGCCTGCGACGGGCCGGCATTCGCCACCGTCAGCAGGTACTCGTACGTCCCGCCTGGAGCCACCACGGCAGTGCCGACCGGCGCCTTCGTGATCGACAGGTCCGACGACGGCTTCAACGGCGGGTTCGGGCCAGGACCCGGGCCCGGCAGACCACCTGTCGACGCGTCAGAGGTGTTGTTCGCCAGATTCGGGTCCGTCGTGTCCGACTTCACCGACGCCTGGTTCCTGACGTTCGAACCGTCGCCCGCGTACGCCGGGTCCAACTGCACCGTCACCTTGAAGACCTGGGTCTTGCCGGGGTCCAGCGTCGCGAGCGGACCACACGTCACGGTCTGTCCCGACGCCGTGCAGCCCGCCGAAGGCTGGAAGACCAGCATCGACGGCAGGACGTCCGTCACCGTGACGTTCTTCGCCTGCGACAGACCGCCGTTCGTCACCGTCAGGTCGTAGATGAACGACTGACCCGGGGCGACAGCGGTCGCACCCGCGGCCTTCTTCGTGATCGCCAGGTCCGCGCTCGGCTTCGTCGGCGGGTTCGGACCGGGGCTCGGGCCCGGCAGCCCACCGGTGGACGCGTCCGAGGTGTTGTTCACCAGGTTCGGGTCCGTGGCGTCCGACTTCACCGACGCCTGGTTCTTGATGTCCGAACCGTCACCGGAGTACGCCGGGTCCAGCTGGACCGTGATCTTGATGGTCTTCGTCGCACCCACGTTCAGCGTCGCGATCGAACCACAGGTCACCGTCTGACCCGACGCCGTACAACCCGCGTCCGAGGAGACGAACTTCAGCGCGACCGGCAGAGCATCCGTCACCACGACGTTCACCGCCTGCGACGGTCCCGCGTTCGCCACGACGATGTCATAGACGAAGTTTCCACCGGGCACGGCCGGAGCAGTGCCCGCTGCCTTCTTCGTGATCGACAGGTCGGCCGAGCCGGCCGCCGCTGTCTTCAGCGGGATGGCCGCCGAGTTGTTCGTCGCGACCGGATCGTCGGTGTTCGCGACCGTCGCCGTCCCGCCCGACAGCACCGTGTCCAGCGGCGCGGCCGAGTCGACCAGCACCGAGATCGCGAACGAGGCCGTGGCGGCGTTCTTGAGTCCGGCCGCGATCGTGCAGGTCACCGACTTCTTGTCCGACGCCACCGTGCATCCGGAAGGCTGCGTCGCGGCGGCAGTCGTGTTGGCCGGCAGCGTGAACGTCACCGTCGACGCCGACGTGGTGTCCGACGGGCCGCCGTTGGTCACCGTCCCGGTCACGGTGGCCGTCGTGCCCGGGGTCACCGGGGTGGTCGGCACGGTCACCGACATCGCCAGGTCGTTCGACACCTTGGCCGCCGTCGACAGCGTCACGGCCGCCGTGTTGTTCGCCGGCTTCACATCGTCCACGGAGGCCACCACCACCGAACCACCCGTCAGCGCGGTCGACAGCGGCGCGTTCGAGGCGACCACGAGCGGGATCGCGAAGTCGGCCTTGGCGCCGTTGGCGAGCCCTGCGGGGACGGTGCAGGTGACCGTCTTCCCGTCGGCCGCCGCCACGCACCCGGCCGGAAGCGGGGAGCCGGGCGTCGTACGCTGCGGCAGGGTCAACGCGACGGTCGCTGCGGCCACCGTGGCCGACGGACCGTTGTTGGTGACCGTCAGCGTGGCGATGGACGTGCCGCCGGGTGGCACTGGATTCGGGGCGGTCGCCGCCGTCATCACCAGGTCGCTCGAACGCACCGTGATCTTGGCGTTCGGGCAGGTCGAAGGGTCAGCAGTATCCGTGCACAGCGCCTTGGTATTGGTCGAGTCCGAGGTCAGCGCCGTCACGGCGTTGACGTAGTCGCCCTCCGTCGCGCCCTTGACCGTGATCTTCAAGGTCGCGGTCGCGTCCTTGGCGAGCGTGGGGACCGACCAGGCTCCGGTGGCCGGGGTGTACTTGCCGCCGGAGTCGTCCGACACCCAGGTCAGACCGGTCGGAAGTTTGTCCGTCAGGACGATGTTGGTCGCCGCGTTCGGACCGTCGTTCTTCACCGTGAGGGTGAACACCGCCTGACCACCGGTCAGTACCGACGACTTGTCCACGGACTTGGTCACCGTCAGGTTCGCGAGCGGCCCGATCAGCACCGGCGCCACCTGCGACAGCGGCGCGATGCCGTCGCCACCGAAGTCGTTCCTGGCTGTCCCCACGGCCGCGGTGTCTTTCACCTTCGCCTGGAAGGTGAAGGTGAACACCGACGCCGGGTCCGGGGTTCCCCCGGGGTCCGGGCCCTTGGCCAGGGTGAAGAAGCCGCCCCAGGCCACCTTGGAACCGGTGACCGTCGGCTCGTGCATGCCGCTGCTGGCGCCGCTGCCGCTGGTCGAACCGGGTACGTAGTCCAGCCGTGGGTCCAAGGTGTCGGTGAAACCGAAGGTGTTCATCGGAGAGGTGTTGGGGTTGCTGAATCTCACCGTGTAGGTGACCGTTTCACCCGGCTGCACCTTGCTCGGCGTCACGGTCTTCGACGACTCCAACGCCAACACCTTGTCCGGGCGGAACCCGCTGTAGTGGCTGAAGGTCGCGGACGCACCCGCAGGCAGCGAATACGGCCACGAGATGCCCATCCCGCTGTCGAGCTCCGTCGTGCAATCGCATGTGTTGGTCAGCGGTTTGCCGGTCGAGGCCGGGTCCCTGATTTTGTTGAGGGCTCCCTCGGCATACGAGCTCCCGGGAGTGAGCGGCACGAGCAGCATCGCCTGCCCGGTGCCGTCGACCTTCTGCACGCACGCGATGCCGTTGCCCAACCCCGGCGCCGCCGGCAGCACTGCTCCGAAGCTCCTGTCGACTCCCGCCAACAGACAGTCGCCGCCCCGGTACACGTTGCCGGACTGTGTGGAGGTGCTTCGGTTGGTGACCGTGATGTCCACCCGGAAGCCGTTGTCACCGTTGACGTAGGTCTCGGTCTGCGACAGACGCACGGCACCGGACCCGACCGAGAACACCGTCGTCATCGTGAAAGGGTCAGCCGAGGTGCCCGAGCCGGTGGTCGGTGTCTGGCTGATGGCGGTCGGCGCGGACGCGTTGTTGAAGAACGCCGCCCCCCAGAGGTTGCTCCCGGTGTTGATGGCTGTGGCGCAGCTCTGCGGGCTGCCGAAGAACTGCGCCACCTTGTTGAAGAACGCCTGGCACGCACCGGTCATCGTCGTCTGGATCGTGGTCACCGGACTGCCCGTGATGGTACCGGTGGTGACCACGTTGACCGTGACGGTGTCCGTGAGGGGCTGGTTCCCGGTGGACGTCTGGGTCGCGGTGTACACCACGTTGGTTCCCGTCGACTGGGCCGACACCTGGATCGTCCAGGTGCCGTCGGCCGCAACGGTCGCCGCCGAGCCGACGGTCGACCCGCTGCGCGAGAGCGTCACCGTCGACCCCGGCAGGCCGGTTCCGGTGAACGTGACGGGGTTCGACGACCCGAGGACGTCGCCGGCCTTCGGTGATGTGATGTCGACCGTCGGAATCGACCACTCGACCACGGCGGCGCCGGGGGTGTTCGCGTTGCCGTACTTGTCGTTGTCGAAGAACGGGTCGTCGGTCCCGCCGGGATTGCGGCCCGAGCCCCCGGAGGTCGTACCGTCCGGCACCTTCGTGGTGTCCACGAACCCGGTGCCGCCACCACCGCCGGCGCCGGCCCGCTGCGAGCCGCCGATCGACGTGCCGCCGTCACCGCCGGCGCCACCGGCGAAGCCGCCGCCACCACCGCCACCCGGCGTACTGGTACTGGGTCCGGTCAGACCGCCGCCCGCGCCGCCCTTCCCGTCGGGTGAGTTCGCCCCCGCCTTGCCCGAGCGGGTGCCCAGCGCCCCGGCCGTGCCACCGGTGGTACCGGACGCGCCACCGCCACCCTTGGCGTCCGAAGGGGACGCGGCGTCGCCGCCGGGTTCTCCGGCCTCACCGCCGCCGGCCCCACCACTGCCCCCGCCCGTGCCGCGGCCACCACCGCCACCACCGCCGGCCACCATGAGCAGCGCACCCGCGTTGTCCTTGAGATCCGTGCGCCCACCGCCACCGCCTGCTCCAGTGCCGCCGGCGGCACTGGCCTGGTTGAAGGTGGTCGTCCCGATGGTGATCGTGTACGACGACGCCAACGGGGCGGCGACCGTCCCCACGGTGTAGCCGCCGCCACCGCCGAAGCCGGAGCTGGCGGTGTCCGATTGGCCACCGCCGGAACCCCACAGGTGGAACTTCACCGAGGTCGCCCCGGCCGGTGTGGTGAACGTCTGTGCGGCCCCGTTGCTCCGGAAGACCCGGCACTGGTTGAAGCCCGGCGTCTTCGCCACGCAGTTGCCCGCCGCGGCACGCGGCTGCGCGGCACCCGCCGAGCCCCCGCTCGCAAGCGAGGTCGGCGATCCGGCCAGCACCAACACGCTAGCCACTGCCATGACGATCAGGCGCTGAACTCTGCCGGCCATCGGGTTTCCGTTCTATCTAATACAAGACACACGGTGACGTTCGTATGGAAAGCCATTTATGCGGTAGATACGGCGGGACACCCCGGCGGATCGTGATGATCACCAAAGATGAACCCGTCCGGAGCACTGGCACGTCCATGACGGGCAGTCAGGTAGGCGCCCGGAGACCGAGGGTGGCCACGAGTGGTGGCCCCTGGATCGGTGGCGGCGTCGCGACAGGGGCGATGACCTGGCCCTGGACCGCCGACAGAGCAGGCGGTTCCCCGCCCCGGCAAGGGCGCCGGTGAATCGGGAAGCGTGCCGGCGTGGTGTCAGCACACGTCGGCAAGGGCGCGCGGGCGGGAACCGGGAGCGGCACCGGATCAGCCTCGCGGTGGGCAGCCTCAGCAGCCGAGGGAGCGCCCCGGGGGGCGATGTACGGGGGCGTCACGTACGAGCCCTGGCGGCGCGGGGAGCGCGGCGGTGATCAACCGACGGCCGCTCCACGCGCCGCCACCACGGATTCAGTCGTCGCGGCTGGGGAACCTCGGAGGAGTCGGGGACTGTCGCCCCGTCAGGAACGGTCCCCCGAGCACGACTTGGGCGCCGTCAACGGCGCCCGACATACGGGTCTCCGGTGCCGACTACTCCTCCGTACCGCCGGACACGTCGGCGGACCTGCCGCGTCGGCGGAGAACCGTCCGCGCCGTGACGAGCGCCGCGAGGGCGGCCCCGGCGACTCCGGCCCACAGCCACGTGCCGCCGAATCCACCTGACCCGGCGTCATGTCCCTTGGCCAGGTCCGGGTTGACCTGGACGGCTCCCGCATCGGAGGAGCAGCCCAGGAGCTGCTGGGTCTCGCTCTGCTGGACGCAGGCGGTGCTCGACAGCATGTCCGCGGAGTCGTGGGCCCCGTCGGAGTTGGGCTGCTTGACCTGGATGCTCTGGGCGCGGGCGGCGGCGAGCTGGGCACGCGTCCCCAGGTGGCCGGCCACGTGCAGGTCACGGCTCTGGCCGGGGTCCAGGTCGATGTCCCACAGCACCTGCGCTCCGGTGTTCTGGCCACCGTCGGAGATCGCCCCCGGCAGCACCGCCGCCGACAGCATCTGCGCGACCTTCAGGTGCTTCAGGCTGCCGGCCGTGGTGTTGCGAACGGTCACGGTGTAGTCGACATCGGTCCCCTCGGTCAGCGCGGTACCGGAGTGCCGCACCGCCACCTCCACCGGGCGGGACGCGGCAGCGGGCTCAGCGGCGGCGCCGCCCGACGCCGCCACGGCGGAGGCGACCTGCGCCATCGACAGCGGCAGCACCACGACGGCGGCGGCCACAGCGGCACAGGCAAGTCCTGAGGACAGGCGCGGAACGTTCATCGGGCTCCTCGATACGGCATCTCGGCTTCCACCAGCGAACTGATTGTCCGTTATGTCCCACCCAAAAGACGGGAGGCCACCCCAGTCGCAACCTCCGACCGCCCTCCTGGCCGCCCCGGGCCACGGGGCAGGCACCCAAATGGCACAGGCGTCCCCCCTGTCGTGCAGAACTTCTCGAAGTCCCCGACTCGCGTGATGCGGCGGCCACGTCCGGTGGTGGGCAAGGCATGCGGACGGGCGCGGACACCTTCGCAGAGGATTCGAGCGGCACCCGAGGCCCGCCCGGGCGTCCCACCCCCGGCCCGGGGCGATGGAGCACCTCGACCGCATGGAGCACGCCCCCCCACACCCGGACAGTGGCTCGTCCCTGCGCGATGCCGTCAACCGGATCGAGCGGCCCCTCACCACCACCGACCGTTGAACACGGAACCGCCCCCTGCCCGGCCGGAGCCGAACACTGCGGGCCGCGCCGGCGTCGGCGGCTACGGGAGGGCGCGCTTGAGGAGGAAGTTCCAGCGGTCGCCGGTGTATTCGTTGACCGGGGCGACGACCTCCCAGCCCTCCTTGCCGAGTTGCTCCAGGTCCCCGACGGTCCTGCCACCGGGCTGGGCCAACGCCCAGCGGTACTCCCATCGTTGGACGGCAGGCGCGGCGGCCTTGGAGCTCTGGGCCGGAGCGGGAGTGGGGGCGGCCGAGGCGATGGCGGCGGTGCCGGCGGCCCCGATCAGGGCGGTGGCCGCCACGGCGACGAGCGCGCGCCGCAGACCGGGCCGTCGGGTCGGGCGGGTGTCCGGTTCGCCGCTGCTGGTGCTGGTGCTGGTCATCAGGTGTCCGTTCGGGCCGGGCTTCAGGTGATGGTGATCTCGAAGGCGACGCGGGCCTTGGTGCCCGCGCCGGCGGTGACCAGGTCGGGGCCGGGGCTTCCGGATGCCTTGAGGGCCGGGGCGGTGGCGTAGCCGTTCTGGTCGGTGGTGGCGGTGGCATCGTCGCCGCCGTCGGGGAACTTGAGGCCGGGGCCGGGGGTGGAGAAGGTGATGACGGCTCCCTTGACGGGCTTGCGGTTCGCGTCGAACGCCCTGACCTTGAGACGGACCGGGACCTGCTGACCCGCCTTCACCGTCTGCTCGTCGCCCTCGATGGCCCACAGGCGGTCCACTCTGGCGGTGGCGTCCTGGGCGGCCGCGCGGGCGGCGGGCTGTTGGGGGGCGGACGCGGTGGTGTGGGCCTGGCCGGCGGTGGCGCTCAGGGCCACGCCGAGCAGGGCCGTGGCCACGGCCGCCGCAGTGCGCTTGAGGGGGAAGCTCACGAGCGTTCCTTCCAGGGGCTGGGGAGAGTGGCGGGCATGGTCAGCACGGCTTGAAGGACTTGAGCGAATCGCCGGGCGAGGACCCGGCCTTGGCGGGCGCCATGGGATGCGAGGTGCCCGTGTAGCCCTTCCTGTCGAACCAGCAGTACGCGACGGGCGAGTTGTTGACCCAGGTGGAGATCCCCTCCTTCCCGGTGAACGTCCCCCCGTCGGGCAGCTTGATCCTCTCGACGTCGGGGACCTCGGTGCCCGGCAGGACGGCGATCGCCCCGTACGTGGCGTCCACACCGTCGTACACGCACACCCAACCGGCCGGACAGGGCGTGTGCTTGCTGTTCTTGCTGTCGCCGTTGAGGATGTGCACGCCCGGCGGGTAGCCGCCCGGCGGAACCGCGTCCGCCACCGCGCCGGCACCGCAGACGAGCGCCACCGCGCCCGCCAGCGTCACCAGGGCCCTGGCTGCGCGCCTCGCCCCGCCGCCCCGCATCCGGCTGTCCGTCACCGTCGTCCCCTCACGAGTCGTCACTTCGACCCCGGCAGGGTCTCGGTCCACACGGCCTTGCCCGTGAGCGGCGCCTCTTCGGTGGCGGGGCCGATGCGCTGGTACCGCTGGGTGGCCTTGTCGCAGTCGAGGATCCGCTCGTAGAAACCGGTGACCTGCACCGTCTCCAGGCCGACGAAGTACGTGTAGCCGACCCCGGGCCCGGCGGTCAGGCGCACTTCCGTCTCCTTCTCGACCTTGTTCTCCTCGGAGAAGGCGAACCCGTACTCGGCGGAGAACTTCGTGGTCACGCTCGCCGAGAAGACGCCGAAGTCGGAACTGGCCTCGATGGAGGTCTCCAAGCCGAGATTCACCGAATGGGAGAAGGTCTTGGTCAGACTGTTCTTGGTCCGCTCCGTACGGTCCAGCGGCTCCGGTCCGTTGCGGTTGTCCAGCGTGAACTTGTCGGCGATCTGACGCTTGAGCACCGGATCGCCGACCGGCTCGAAGTGCCACTTCCCGTCGCAGTCGATCGTGCTCTGCTGCGCCAGGGCGGCCTGCGGTGTACCGAGCAGCGGCACGGCGGTGGCCAGCAGCAGTGCGGCCAGCGCCGCGCGGGTCGAGGTCAGGAGTTCCACGGCGTCCCCAGCAGCTTGAGGTCGGACGCCTTGTCGGCGTTGTCGGAGGTCCACCACACCTGGGCGTTCGAGCCCTTCCTGATGTCGAAGTCCGCCTCGACGCTCTGCTTCGACTTCACCTGGCGCCAGATGATGTCGGACGAACTCTTAAGCGTCTTCGCGCACTTCGCGGCGTCCACGTTCGGGGCCTTGCCACCGTCGCAGTCGTAGACCACCAGCGACAGGTCCGCGTAGGCCCGGCCGGTGTTGGTGAACGTCAGCCGTCCACCCTCGGGCAGCGCGCACCAGGTCACCGTGCCCCCGGTCACCTGCATCGCGGGACCGGCGGCGGCCGAACACGCCGGCTCGGCCGCACGCGGCTGCGCCCCGGGCGCCGGGGCGGCGGCGCACAGGGCAAGGGCACCGACGCACAGCACGGCTGCCCGGACGGCAGGGGTGCGCCCTCGGGTGCGCGGGCGCGGGTCGGGGGGCGAGGGGGACATGGCTCTCCCAAGTCGTGGGTCCGGCCTCCGGCGCCGGGCCGCTTCCGCACGGCCGGCTGCGGGCAGCAGCGGGCGGCACGGCCTGGCGGGCCGGGATGCCGGAGATGATCACCCTGCTCCAACGCCGAAGATGATCACCAGGCACGCCCTGTCACCCGATCGAGATTCCGCGCCCCACCGTTCCGGGCCTTCTCCCCAAGCAGCCCCGGACGCCACCCACTTGGGAGTCCGGGACAGGCCGGTGGCAGCTCGCGTGGCGACGTGATGCCTGTCGTGGCCCGGCACGTGATGGCGTGTCATCGCAGCCAGAATGCCGGGCCACGTGTGTGCAGCACTCCGGCGAGACACCTTGCCCCGGATGCCGGGACCGTCCGCCGCCCCGGGGACCACCAGCGACACTGAGCCGGTGAGACCGGCGCAGCCGTTCCGCTACTGGGACAGCCGGTACGGGCCGAGGTAGTACGCGAGCGCGGCGAGCGACGGCCCATCCGCCACCTCACCCGAAGCCAGCAGCTTCACGACCTCGGCCTCAGGCAGCCACTCGATCCGGGTCGCTTCGCTGGCATCGGTCGGGACCCCGACCTGCTCGCATTCGGTGGCGTGGAAGCTGTGGAAGCGCATCGTCGAGATCCCGGCCAGCGCGTCGTACTCGACCAGCGGCACGACCCGCCCCGGCCGCCAGCCCGTTTCCTCCTCGATCTCCCGGGTAATCGCCAAAGCCGGGTCCTCACCAGGCTCGGCCCACCCGGCCGGCACCTCCCACCCCCACCTGCCGGTGATGAACCGATGCCGATAGAGGAGCAGGAAGCGGCCCTGATCGTCCGTCACCACGGAGGTGGTGGACGCCTTCGGCATCGTGATGACGTGGTGGTCGACCCGGCCAACGCCAGGAATGTCCACATCGTCCAGCCACACCTCCACGTAGGGGCTGTCGTAGACCCGACGCCGACCGTAGCTTGTCCACTCCACCGGGCAGCCTCCTCACGCGCGTACGAGCTGGTGCTCCGACTCTCTCACGCGAGCGCTGAGTTCCCGCACGGGACCAGCTGCCCGCCACGGGCCCAGCGAAGCCTGGAACGCTCGCGCTCGTAGGACGAGCGGCTGCACAATGCTTCCTCCCGCGATGTCCAGGGCGGTGTGCGCCAGAGCGCACGCGCCATCGATGTCGCCCTGCCCGATGCGGCACTGGGCCAGATCGAACGTCAGGGTGGCCCGGCCCTTCGCATCCGCCTGGTCCCGTCGCTCCAATGCTGTGGTCAGCATGCCGACCGCGAGGTCATGGTGTCCGAGTAGCGCCCGGCTCTCGCCAGTGAGTCCGACCAGCCGCGGGCGAGTGAAGAAGTCGAGCCCGCCGATCGGCTCGCACTCCTCGCCGAGGAGTTCAGCGGAGTGATCGAGTGCTGCCAGTGTGCCACGCACATCTCCCCGGGCAGCGAGCGCGCGACCGAGGTTTGCGGCAATCCACGCGCGGCGCCGCGGGCCCGCTCGGTCTGCCAGTGTGTCGGCTCGGCCGAGCAGGGTCGCGGCCTGGTCGGTCCGTCCGGCGGTGTAGTCCGCGATGCTCTGCATGGTCAGCAGCCAGGCGGTCAGCTCATCGGCCTCGCCTTCATCGGCAGCGACCTGCCCCATGTGGAACACGGCGTCGGAGCGGCCCCGGTCACCGCAGTCGTGGTAGGCCAGGCCGAGCAAGCCCGACAGTACGGTCAGTATCCGCACGCACCGGCGGCGGGCATCGAGTGCTTGCGGCCGGCCGAGGAGCTCGTGCACCGCGGTGAGTTGGCGCTGCATCTGCGGAACACTTTGCGCCGGGGAGGTGACCGGGTACCTGAACGCAGACTCGGCAACGGCCGCTTCCAGGTGCAGCAGCGTGGCGTCGCTCGCGGTCGAGCAGGACAGCATGTCCAGGATCTCCCAGGTCTCGGGGATCGCGGCCGGCCGGTAACTACTGGGTGCTGCATGGGTTTCCCAAGGCCGGTCGGCGAGGCCGAGCATCCGGCCCGGGATGCCGAGGCCGTCCGAGACGCGCTCACAGACGTCCATGCTCGTGGCAACGCGCCCGCTGGTCACGTACTCGGTGACGCGGCTGGTTTGGAGTCCGGTGAGCCGCGCGATCTGAGCTGGATAGATTCCGGCGCGGATCTTGGCGAGGTGGAACACCGTGCCGATCTTGCGGTCAGCGCACGCGGTGATGGACTGGCGGTCGGCCAGCAGGTGCGCGGGCACCTGCTCCGGGCTGGGCACAGCGGTCTCCCGTCGCGGCGATACACCGAGCGTACCGACACTGACTGCTACAGGGTGAGTACCCATGGTGGCCCTAGTCATTGACCTGGCTGGGCTCGAAGCTCGCCCCATGACGACTTCCGGACCTCTGGCCCCACAGCGGTGAGCATCGACCTCGGACCTGTTGTGGTCGAGATCGCCGACATCGCCCCACCCGCGACATTCACTCGACTGCCGGACGCGGTGGCGGCCCTCTGGGAGGCCCTCCACGTCCTACCGCTGGGCTGGACCCAGCACGAGACATTCCGCACCTACCTCGGCGAGGGTGCGGTCGAGCGGATCACCGAACTCCTCGACCGCGATGGGCTACTGACACTCACCATCACGGTGGCCGGCCGCAGCCACGAGGCCCGGATCCGACGCGAGCAGACTGGCGGATGCCGGTGACCCCGGAGGAGCGTTTCCTCGTTGAGGAGTTGGGGTGCGACAAGAAGGGGCGGCGAGGCTGGGGCCTGCGCGACCAGGTCACCGGCAAGCTGGTCACAGCCGGCGGCGAGACAGACCGCTACGGCACCCCCGACCAGGCCCGGATGCACAGGCAGAGCCACTGGTACCACGCCCAACGCGCGGAAGTCACAGCACACATCGAGCAGTTCGTGGCCGACGCCGCGCACCACCGCGACGGCCAACCGGGGTCACGTCCCGAAGGACGGCAGTCCAACGTCGTGCCCCCGAAGGACATCTGGACTCGGGGCACCACCGCGTGGAGGGAGAGCGCATGAGCCGTCCGGATCTGGCGGGCGACCGCTACGAGGCCCGTCGACTGCCGCCGGTCGGCGATACTCCACCGTTGTGGGGCGCGTGGGACCGTCGGCAGCACGACTGGGTCCGCCGTCTCGGGACCGGAGCCCGGGCCGGCGAACCGGAACCGTTCACCTCCGAGGACCGGGTCCGCACCTGGGCCACCCAGCAGACCGCCACGAGAAGGAGCAGAGCATGAGCGGAACCGTCCCCGCCGGAGAATCCAGAGGCTGGCACGAACCCCGGCGCGGCACCCGAGGCCCGACCCGCGCACTCCCACGGCCGACCAAGCACCCGTGCGAACCACAGCCCGACGCCCAGGAGGAACAGACGACCGACGGTCAGCACGACCCCTCCGGCCGGCCCCGCCCCGACGGCGGCCCAACGGCACCGCCCCAGCCGACACCCCCGAAACAACCGCCCGCCGAGTAGGACCCGAACACCCGGCCGGACGCTCCGCCGATCGCGATGTCACGGACAGGTGGACTGTAGGCAGGCAACCCGGCATGACGAAGGCCCAGACCTGGACGTATGTCCTGACCTGGGCCTTCGTCACGTTTTCGCAATTCTGAGGGGTGGGCGCAGACGGTTTCGAACCGCCGACATCCGCCTTGTAAGTTCGACCAGGCACTCGCCCGACCGGAACGGACGTGCACCTGGGGCTGCCCGTCCATGCGTCCATGGACTCAATTGGCTCCCGGCATCTGCCGCCGTTGATGTCAGATTCTGATGTCAGCGAACTGGCCTCGATCGGCTGACGTTTCCTCGTGCGGTGCAACGCCACGGCTCACCAACCCAACGCGTCGCTCTACTGGGCCCCTTCTTGCGCCGCATCCAAGACGATCGGCTAGCACTCACTCTCTCCACGTGGCGTCTGGGCGACTTGGCGCTCTCCTCGCCCACATCGGGCGATCAGCGCTTCCCAGACTCGGCGACGATCACTGGAAGTCTGCGGAACCAGCGTTCGAACGATGCCCAACACCGTGGCTAGCGCAGCATGCATCGCTCCGAGGCCGACACTGCCGGCTGTTGCCCACCACGGAGCATCCATCAACCTAGGAAGAATGGCGCCCACACCAATCAAGGTGGACACAACCGCCCCGTGCACCCCGCTGCCGCTGCCAACCCGCCTTGGCGTGCGGCGTTCAACCAGGCCCCTGTGAACCATCGCTACCTCTTCCCTCAACCTGCCACCGATCTCTCCGGCGATGCGTCAAGATTGCTCAGGCTTATGGCATTGCGGTAAGGGCAACGTGTTGCAGACACCCTGCAACGAACCGGAGGTGAAGCAGTGAGCGGTCTGCCTGGGGGCGCTTCCGAGCGCCGACCCGAGCCACATCGCAGTCCAGCGACACTGCCCGCTCAACGCACCCAGCGGCGCCGCATCGTTTTCAACAGTGACCTACCCGACACACTGACGCCTAGCGCTCGAAGCCTCGCGGTGGCGCTACGGCTTCTCGCGGGCCAGTTGCACACCTCAATGACCGGCTACGCCGCGAGCACACATTGGCATGTTTCCACAGTATCTCGATATTTTTCTGGACTTGAAATCCCAGGAGCAACTTTCGTAGAAACTCTCATTCGGGATTCCGAGGCAGCGTCTGGCCAAATCATGGCGGCTGAGGCACGAGAGGCAATCAAAGAACTTCATCGGGCAGCCCAAAGGGATTCCAGTCCTCAGACGGCAGAAATCCAGTCCCTTCGCGATCAGGTGAGCCTATCGCAGCGTCAAGCCGAGGCAACGGAACACACTGTACATCTACTTGAGGAAGAACTAGAGAAGGCCCGAGAAAACGCCGAGCGAGGCGCCCTTGAAGTTCGTAGGACTGAGTCAAGAATGCACGGCGAGGCCGCCAGACATGCCATTGAGCTAGATCGCCTAGCAGAGGAACGTGACCTTCTCTACGAAGAGCGTATAAATCTGATGGCGTACATCGCGGAATTGGAATACGCTCTAAGCAGGGCAAGAAAGCGTGCGGCCAAGGCGGAAGAAAAGTGCGCCGCATCCGAAAATCTCCTGGAAGCCGCAGAGAGAGAAATTGAGGAAAGCTTCACCAGGAAATCCACCGAAAAAATCGAGCTAGAAACTGCCCTCGCGCAAGAGAAGAGCCTGCGTACTGCAGGACAAAGGAATGAGGCTGAAGTCTGGCTGAGCCTCAGCAAAACATTGATTAGCGTCAGCGAGATTGCAAGAGCGTCAAGTGCTACCGGAGAAGCCGCAGCAATCTACAGAAATCTCGATGACCTACCGAAGGCTGCCCACTGCTGGACTCAATTTGTCATACGAGCCATGAAGATTCACCCAAGAATGCCAACCGATCCGGATGAGATCGCAGAGGCCGCAGCACGAGCCGTCGGCATCTACGAAGAGCTTGGCGACATTATGTCAGCAGCAACTACCTGGCACCATGTCAGCGTTCTCCTAGGTGCGAACAGCCGAGCAGAGAGTGCTCTTGAAATTGCAACAAGGGCGGCCGGCCTATATTCCACAGATTCCAGAGTAGATCTTGCACTGAAACTCTGGGAGGATCTATGCAAGGTACTCCCACCCGGGCAACAGGCGCTCACTGCGTCAAGTAATGCGCTGAGCTTGCACAGATCTTCTGGCAATCTTGAGGGGCAGGCCAGAAGCCTCAGAATAATGGCCTCTTCGCTTGAGCAGATCAAAGAATCTGGAAGGCAAATCGAGGTTTCCGAGGAGGCTGTATCTATTTTCCTAACACTGGATGACAAGGGCGCCGCCGGGCAGGTGCTCTCCCATCTGGCGGGATCTCTCGCGCAGGCTGGAGATCCTAAAGTATTCATCCCCTATGCGCAACGCGCCATCGAGCTTCACGAGGCAGCTTCAGATCAACTGTCCGAGGCACACACCTACGAGCTCATTGGGCGAGGTCTGGCAAGGGGTGGACATGCCAGCCAAGCCATGGACTTCACAGCGCTAGCAGCCGAAGAGTATCGCACCGCTGGCCTATCTAAGCAAGAGGCCGATTTATGGCATTCCCAAGGGGTCGAATTCGCGCGCCACGGGAACATTGATAATTCCTTTGCAGCAATTGAGCAAGCCGTTGATATCTACTGCTCGCTAAATGACATTCCGGATGCCGCAGCCGCTTGGCAGAATCTCGCAAACCAGTTCCGCTCCATGGGCAATATCCTCGAGGAAAAGCATGCCAGGCGGCTTGAAATGGCGCTGCGTGGAGGCGGCAACGTCCCCTAGGATGTCGAGAGTTTCCTATCGTACCTGCAAGCTCTTGGAGTTGGCTGGCGCCCAGCAGTTCTCTCCCTCCGAGACTCCGAGTGGGCGGTGAGCCGCACCACGGCTTGAGCCCTTGTCGCCCCGGCTCTCGATGATGCGCCCCAGGTGAGGCATCCTTCATTGTGACTGGAGAGACACGATCAGGAAGGAGCCGCCAGTGACAGAGCGGAGCCCACGTGGGACCTACCTGCAGATCGCGGAAGCGCTGCGGACCGAGATCAGTACTGGAGCGAAGACAAGCACCTTGCCGTCCGAGGCGGAGCTGATGGCCCAGTACGGCGTGGCCCGAAGCACCGTTGGACGCGCACTTAAGCTGCTGGCCGACGAGGGTCTGATTCGGTCTCAGCAAGGAACTCGCCGCACGGTGGCGGCCGCAGCCCACGCACCCAGTGTCTACGACCAAATCGCAGGCGTGATCAGCAACGATGGGCTGGCCCCAGGTGACGAGTTCCCCTCAGAAAGCGCGCTCTGCAACCGGACTACCGCCTCGCGCGGCACCGTCCGGCGAGCCCTCGCTCAGCTCGAAGGAGCCGGGATCCTGGAAGTCCGGCAAGGCAAGGGCCGCTTCGTTCTCGCCATCCCGAACCCCGATCTCACACCACCCGCCCCCTAGAAACGGATGCTGCTGTGTGGGCCTACGATCTCGCTGAATCCCTTCTCTCAAACGACCTGCCCCGGCGCTGGGCTCACTCCCAGGGCGTGGCCGGCCGGGCACGCGCGCTGGCACCGATCCTTGGGCCGGATGCCGAACTCCTTGAGTTTGCTGCTGTGCTGCACGACATCGGCTACTCGCCGCGCATCAGCGACACCGGGTTCCACCCGCTCGACGGTGCTCGATTCCTGCGCAACGTCGAGCGGGTGGACGAGCGGATCGTACGGCTCGTCGCTCACCACTCCTGTGCGCTACTGGAAGCCGAAGAGCGGGGCCTGCGCGACGAGCTGGAATCCGAATTCCCCTTGGAACAGCCGGAGTTGGTCGACGCATTGATCTTTTGCGACATGACCACCACGCCGGACGGTACGTCGACCACCACGCCGGAGCGGATCGCCGAGATCGTGGGGCGGTACGGCCCCGACAGCCTCGTCGGACGGTTCATCCGCCGAGCCGAACCGGAGATCCACGCTGCGGCCGACCGTGTGCAGCACCGGCTGACCCTGGCCTAACCGATGTACGGCTGAACACGATCCGGGTCAAGGGCGTGCTCAATCCGAAGCCGCATGGACGGATGAATGCTGAGGTCACGAAGGTCCGCTGGGTCCACCCAGCGGACCTCTTTCGATTCCTCGCTAGTCCGAAGTTCTCCACCGACCGGGCGGGCCCGGAAGCAGATGGAGAACTGCTGACGGACCTCGCCGTCCGAGTAAGCCATGCGGTGCCCGGGGTCGGTGTACAGCCCAGTGACAGTGACGACCTGGACGTCGATACCGGTCTCCTCATGCACCTCGCGGACCACCGTCTCGGCAACGAACTCGCCGATGTCGTGGCCGCCCCCCGGAAGCGCCCAGAGCCCGTTGTCCGTCTTGTGGATGAGGAGCACCTGCCCGCGATCGTTTTGGACCACAGCCACGACGGACGGGACAACGGAGTTCGCCGCCGGCGCGCCGGGGTCGTTGATGTAGTCGATCCTGCTCATGCTGTATCTCCTTCAAGCCGCGGCGAGTTGATTCTCCGCGAGCCCTCCCAGATGCGCTCGATGCTCGCCGCGTACGTGCTGAACAGCTCGGCGCCCGGGACCTGCGAGAGATGCATTACAGGCGACAGGTAGGCCCCCATGCCGTAGACGTGGCCGTTGACGAGCATGTTGTCATCGGCCCGGTAGAGCGAGTTGTACAGCGTGGTCGCGTGCAGCCGGAACTCAACTCCCGGCACGCCGAAGAGCGGCCCGTAGTTGGCCAACGCGTTGCGGATCTTCCCTCCCATGGCCGGACCGATCCCCTCGTCTTCACCCCGCTGAGCGACCGGAGCTGAGTCCGGATCGCCGAGCATCAGCCGGACTAGGACACCTGCGTTCGCCTTCTCCCTGATCAGGCGGAAAAAGAGCGGGTCCTCGGAGAGCCAGAAGCCCGCGTAGACGACCAGGTCGAAGTTCCGCGTGGCTCCCGCGTACAACGAGGTCCACAACTCCTTCGGCACGACAGCGCGGTTCGGGTAGAGCTTGACTAGCTCTGCACGGCCGGCCTCAGCCAGTTCGCTGGCGCTTTGCTCGTCTGACCACAGGTCCGAAAGGTCTCGGCGAAGCAAATTCGCAAGCGCGTACTGATGGCGCCGGTACGGCCTGCGCTGGTCCTTCGCCTCAAGCCAGCGGTCCACCGTGCGAGCGCTGACCCCCATCTGTTCTGCAATCTGTTCGACCGTCAGGCCGCTTGCCAGGATCGCTCCTCGAAGCCGCTCATTGGCCATGTCACCCTCCCCTGGACGATCTGGTGGCGCTTGGACGATGCGGGACGACTTGACCGTACCGAAGTTGGCTCTAGGACGTCCATCAGTGCCGTATCTCGCCATGCCCTGACGCGCGAATCTTGTGATGCGCGGTCGGGAGGTCTTCGACTCAAGCAGCAGAGGACTTGACGGAGCGTCGGTCCATTGGCATCGTAAGAGACATGTTCAACATGCATCGCATGGTGGAGCTGGCGAACCGGCCGCCCTTCTTTGGGCTGCTCTGAGCTGCGCAAATGTGCCCGGAGGGGTGGGGTGACATCCCCCTGAAGGAAGTACTCGCTGTTTGAGAACTGAATAGGTCCCGCCGAGAACCCCGCGAGAGGAGGTGTCTGGGGAGAGGCGGAGGCAGACCGAGCGGACGGCCCGTAGTGGGCCCCTGCGGGGGTGAGGGTGCGATTCCTTCCCCGTCCACGCACAGCTGGTGAGCGCCCGATGCGCTGAGCGGCTGTCTGTCATCTGGGCCCAGACAGAACGAGACCGCCGCGCTCCGGCCAAGGAACGCGCGGCGGTCCCTGGGGCCCACACACCCTTGGAGAGGTAGACCCCGTGAAGTCGATTGTTGCAGGACAGTGGGCCGTTTCGGCCCTGGAGTTCGCCGAGCTGGCGTTCGGCGTGGACGCCGACGTGGACCCGTTCGGCTCGTTGTTCGGTGGTGTGCCGGGTGAGTCGGCCGCCGAGTGGGCCGCCCGCACGGACGTGGCCCGGGAGGTGCTGGCGGAGCTGCTGGTGGACGACCCGGAGTCGGCGGAGGTGGCGGCGGAACTGATGCGCTCGGCGCCGGTGCCGTTGGTCCGTCGGGTGGCGGGGCGCCGGCCGGTCTGGTCGGGGGTGGCGGCGTGATGGCCGCCCGTACGGATGTGGAGGAGTCGCTGCGTCGGGTGCGTCTGGCGGCCGAGCTGAACGCGGCTGCGGCGCGGCGGCAGCAGGAGAGGTTGGCTGTTCTGCGGGAGCGGGACCGGGCGGTGCTCACGGCGCTCACGGCCGCTCACCCGGCGCTCACGGTCCACTCGCCGGTGCGGGTGGGGTGGTCGGGGTGAGGGTTCCGGTGACGGCTGAACAGATCCGCTCGGCCGAGCGGGCGTTGACGGCGGGGACGTGGACGATCACGTGCGGCGCGGTGCTCTACAGCGTGCTCACGGTGACTCCGCTGATGCGCTCCCACTCCCCCGAGGGGTGGGAGTGGACGGCGCCGATCCTGCCGCTGGTGGTGGATGCGGCGGTGGTGATCGTGGTCCGGATGGACTCGATCCTGGCCCGTCTCGGCGGGCAGGGCGGCCGGTGGCCGGTCGTGCTGCGCTGGCTGACCGGAGCCATGACGCTGCTGCTCAACATCGGTCTCTCGGCGCTGGACCGTGATCCGGTCGGGGTGGTGGTGCATGCGGTGGCGCCGCTGCTGCTGATCGTCACCGCCGAAGCGTCCCTGTCCTACCGGCGGGCGATCGGCTCCGCGCTGGCCGCCCGTGAGGCCGGTGAGCGCGCTGAGCGAGCCGAGCGTGAGCGGGTCGCGGAGGAGAAGCGGCTGCGGGAACGCACGGAGCGGCTGGCGGAGTTCGATGCGGCCGATCGGCGGGAGCGTGAGCGCCGTGAGCACGAAGCCGCTCTGCTGCGCGAGCAGCGTGAACACGAGCAACAGCTCCTCCTTTCCGAACGCGCCGAGCGGGAGCGGTTGGAGGCTGCCGAGCGGGCCGAGCGCGAGCGCCGTGAGCGTGAGGTGAGCGAGCGTGAGCAGGATGAGCGCGAGCACCTGGCGCGGCTTCGGCACGAGCTGATGACTGCCGAGCCGGCCGCCGTGCGGCTGCTGGAGACGGATGCCCGGATGATCGTGCGGGTGGCGATCGCCACCGAGGTTCCGCAACGCCGGGTGGTGGAGGTGACCGGCTGGTCCGCCGGCTGGGTCGCCAACCGCTTCCAGGAACTCCGCGAACTCATCGACACCGAGGGCCCGCTGGCGGTCGGGATGGCCCTGCGGTGAGCCGCACCCGACACCCAGCCCCGGACACCCCGACCGGCCCCGGGGTCCTGCCGACCTACCGCTGGCGCCAAGCCCCCGACGGGTTCCTCACCCGCCGCCAGCTCCGCGCCCGGGGCCTGCGGCCCGGCGGTCAGCAGGTGGCCGCGCAGATCCTCTGGCCCTCCCGCTTCGGCGGCACCGCCATGGCCCTGCTCTACCGTCCCGAACTCGCCGCCCCTGTAAGGGAGATGACCCCCGGGCGTCGGGCCGCGCTGGACGCCGCGAACCGGGCCCGCCGCACGTGCCCCGACTGCGGGCGCGACGCCGGATACGTCCTGCCCCGGCACCTGGGCACCTGCATCCCCTGCGCCGACGACACCCCGCCAACTGCCCTCATCGCCTCCGCCTGACACGGACTGGAGATCACCGTCATGAGCGACTACAGCACCAACGGCGGCTACGGCTCGCCGAAGATCCCCAACCCCAACCCGCCCACCCCGTCCGAGGGGAAGGGCCAGTGACCAGCATCGAGATCACCAGCTTCGGCTACCTGCACGGCGCACCGCCCGACGGCGCTCACCTGACCCTGGACCTGCGCCACCACTTCCGCGACCCCCACATCAACCCGGCGCTGCGGGAGATGACCGCCCACGACCCGCAGGTCCGCGTCGCGGTGATCGACACCCCCGGCATCACGAGCCTGATCGGCGCCACCGTCTCGGCGGTCGAGGCGTTCGCCTCCGGCCCGAGGCAGGGCCCGGTGCGCGTGGCCGTCGGCTGCGCGGGTGGCCGGCACCGGGCCGCAACCGTCGCCATGGTGCTGGCCCACCGGCTCACCCGCCCCGGCAACACCGTCACCCTCACCCACCTCGACCTCGGCAAAGCCGTCGTCCACCGCTGACCTGAAAGCAGGCACACCACCATGGGCCGCATCTCCAACCTGTTCCACTCCGCCGGCGGCGACGACTCCATGCCGGGCGGTACCGAGGCGGACCACCGCGCCGATGCCGAGGGGTTCCGCCAGTGGGCGGAGAAGCACGACAGCGAGGGCAACACCCGGGCCGCCGCCAACGCGCTGCGTCAGGCCGGATGGTCCGACGCCCTGGCCGACAAGGCCGCCCGCGAAAGCCGCTGACCACCCACATCGACCCGACAGGGGATCCACCATGCGCGACCTGATGAACCGTCTGTCCCACCTGGCCGGTAGCGGCTGGCAGTGCCTCAAGTGCGGCCACTTGCAGAACGGCGGCACCGCGTGCCCGGCCTGCGGCGCCCGCCGTGACCAGCACGGCTCTCGCTGACTTCGCCCCGGGACGGCCACACGGCCTGGCAGCTTGTCCGGCCGTCCCGGGCCCCCTTGCACCCACCAACTTCTGTGAGGAAGGAACCATCAGTGAACCACTTCGACAACCACGAACCCGGCGGTGAGGACGAGCTGTTCGCGCGCCTGGAGGCCGACATGGCCACCGAGAGCGGCGGCGGCGTGCTGGACCTGGGCAAGGCCCGGGCCGAGCGCCGCCCCACCCCGGTCGCCCTCGCCGACCCCGAGCAGGATGGCGACGACGATCTGCCGTCGGTGTACGTCGACCAGCCGCCCACCACCCCGCTGCCGCCGGCGGAGGGGACGCGGCGCCCGATCCTGCCCTCGTGGCTGCTGTCCCGCGCCGAGCTGCGGACCCAACTCACCTACACCGCAGGGCTGTTCGGCCACACGGTGGCCTATCACGCGATCCGCACCCCGCTCTACGCCGCACGCCTGGCCGGCCGTTCGCCGCGTGGGACGGCCCGGCTGGTCAGGTTCCTGGGCCGGTGGGCATCGGACGCGGAGGGGCAGCCGCTGCGGGCGGCGGCCGCCCGGCGCGAGGACGCGGAGCTGTACCTGCGGCTGACCCGCCAGCGGGACGCCCGGGTGCGGCTGCGCGGCCTGATCAGCATCCTGGGTTCGGTGTTCGGCCTGGCGGCCGTTGTCGTGCTGCTGGTGCTGACCAGCCTCACGACGGTGCTGATGCTGGCCGCCGCCGTGATGCTCGGTCTCGGGGTGGTGGGGGCGCCGGCGGATGAGCCGTTGATCGGCCGCGCGGTGACCAAGGCCAAGGCGCCCAGGCTGACCTCGGACATGGTGATCCGGGCTCTGGAGTCGCTGGGGATCGGCGGCATCACCTCGGCCAGGACCAAGGGCACGGCGATCACGTTCCCCGCCCCGATCATGCGCGACGGCCCCGGCTGGCGCGCCGACGTGGAGCTGCCGCACGGCGTCACGGTGGCGGACGTGATGGACCGCCGCGAACGCCTCGCCTCGGGCCTGCGGCGGCCGTTGGGGACGGTGTGGCCGGAGCCGTTCCCCGGTGAGCACACCGGCCGGATGGTCCTGTGGGTCGGGGACCAGGACATGGCTACGGCCAAGCAGCCCGCCTGGCCGCTCGCCAAGGCCGGCACGGTGGACCTGTTCGATCCGGTCCCGTTCGCCACCGACCAGCGCGGCAACTGGGTCACCGCCACGCTCATGTTCATCGCCGGCGTCATCGGAGCGGTGCCCCGGATGGGCAAGACGTTCCTGCTGCGTCTGCTGCTGCTGATCGCGGCCCTCGACCCGAGGGCCGAGCTGCACACCTACGACCTCAAGGGCACCGGCGACCTCGACCCCGTCGGGGACAAGGTCAGCCACCGTCACCGGGCCGGGGACGACGACGAGGACATCGAGTACGCCATCGCCGACCTGCGCGCGCTGCGGGAGGAACTGCGGCGCCGCACCAAGGTGATCCGCTCCCTGCCCCGCGACCTCTGCCCCGAGTCCAAGGTGACCAGCGAACTCGCGAACAACAAGTCGCTGGGGCTGCACCCGGTCGTGGTCGGCGTGGACGAGTGCCAGGTCTGGTTCGAGCACCCCAAGTACGGGGCGGAGTTCGAGGAGATCTGCACCGACCTGGTCAAGCGCGGCCCCGCCACCGGGATCGTGCTGCTGCTGGCCACCCAGCGCCCCGACTCCAAGTCCCTGCCCACCGGCATCAGTGCCAACGCGATCCTGCGGCTGTGTCTGAAGGTCATGGGGCAGATCGAGAACGACATGGTCCTGGGCACCGGCGCCTACAAGCGCGGCATCAAGGCCACCAGCTTCGCCCGATCCGACCGGGGCATCGCCTACTACATCGGCGGTGAGGGAGCGGACGCGCAGATCGTCCGCTCCGTGTTCGTGGACGGCCTGGCCGCCGAGACCATCGCCCAGCGCGGCCGGGTCGCCCGCGAGGCGGCCGGACTGCTGACCGGCCACGCCGCCGGCGCCGCCCAGGGCGAAGCCGCAGCAGCCCCGGCGCACGACCTGCTGGCCGATGTCCTGGCCGTGATGGGCCCGGACGAGGCCAAGGTCTGGTCCGAGACGATCGTGACCCGCCTGGCGGAGCTGCGGCCGGACGCCTACGGGCCGTGGGGTGAGCTGGAGGGCCGGGCCAAGGGCGACCAGATCGCCACCGCGCTGAAGCCCTACGGCGTCACCACCGGCCAGGTCTGGGGCACCACCGACGGCGGGAAGGGCGCCAACCGGCGCGGCATCGAACGGGACGACGTGACCCGCGCAGTTACTGAGCGCAACAAGAAGCGCGACGCCGGATAGGCCCGGAGGGTCGCTAGGTCTAGCAAGCACCCTCGCTAGACCTAGCGACCCCGCTAGCGACCAAAACATCCCCTGATCAGGTTCCTAGCGCCTAGCGTCTGACCTGGCAAAACCCCGGAAACGGCCTGGAGGCCACCGTGGACACCCTCATACCGGCCGCACTCGCCGCCGCTCTCCTCTCCGCCGCCGGTTACGCAGCGTTGTGTGCGGCGTCGCCGTTCGGCGACTGCCGCAAGTGCGACGGCCTCGGCTCCCAGCTCAAGTTCGACCGCCGTGGCAAGCCCAAGCGCGGCAAGACCTGCCGCCGCTGCAAGGGCGCCGGCAAGCGCATCCGCGTCGGCCGCCACCTCTACAACGCCGCCCACCGCACCTGGACCGCCGGCACCCGCTGACCCCCTGTCCCGTCCTGCCCACACCCCACACCACCGACCCGTGAAGGACAACCGCCATGGCCCTGACCGTCTCCCTGGTCGTGCTGTTCGGCATCACCCTCGGCCTGCTGCTGCGCTTCAAGGCCCTCGGCTACGGCTCCGCAACCGTCGCCGTCTTCTTCGGCTTCTTCCTCGCCTCGACCGGCCTGGCCGCACCCATCAACAACCTGGTCCAGAGCGTCATCACCTTCGCCTCGACCCTCGGCTGATGGGCACCAACCCGCCGCTGACGGTGCGCCCGCTGGCCGCCGTCCACCTGCGCGAAGCACTCACCGCCGCAGCCAACGGCCAAGCCCCCGCCGCCCTGGCCGCGCTCATGCACATCGACCCCGAGTCCTGGCAGGCCCTCGAACACCGCCTGAACGCACTCGGGCTGACCGTCCTGGACTCCCTCGCTCTCGCCGCCCGAACCGGAGGAACCACGCCGTGAACACCACCGCCAACCTGGTGACCGCCGCTGTACTGTTCGGCCCCGGCACCGCCCTGGCCGCCGCCGTGCTGCCCTCGATCCGACGCAGCCGCACCGACTCCGCCGCCGTCCGCCGCGTCCTCGCCGAGAGCGCTGCCGCCCGGGCCGCCGCCGAGATGGACGAGGAGGGGCCGACCCCGCCGACGGAGCGGGAGCCCGCACCCGAGGCGGTGCCGGTGCCGGCCGTGCGCCTCGCGACCGTTCTGCCGTTCCCGGCTGCCCGCCGTGCTGCCTGAGCCGCGCGCCGTGGTCGCGCTGCCGGTTCTGGTCCCGGGGGCGCGGCCGGCCGCCGGGTGGCTGCCCGCCCGGCCGTGGAACGGGCTCACCGTGCTGGACGCGTTCTGCTGCCAGGGCGGCGCCAGCATGGGCTTCCACCTCGCCGGGTACCGCGTCCTGGGCGTCGACCTCGCCCAGCAGCCGCGCTACCCCTTCGAGTTCGTGCAGGGCGACGCGGTGGAGTTCATCGCCCGCCACGGGCACCGCTTCGACCTGCTCGCCGGGTCACCGCCGTGCCAGCGCTACAGCCGGGCCCAGAAGATCCGGGGCAACGACCACCCGGACCTGATCGCACCCACCCGGGCAGCGATGCGCGCAACCGGCCGCCCCTACGTCATCGAGAACGTCGAAGAGGCCCGGGACGAACTGATCAGCCCCGTGATGCTCTGCGGCGCACTGTTCGGTCTGCGGACCTACCGGCACCGCCTGTTCGAGACCGGCGGCGGCCTCCGGATCGGCCAGCCCCCGCACCCCGACCACGCGGCCCGCGTCGCGAAGATGGGCCGCCCCGTGGCTGAGGGGGAGTTCATGCACGTCGTCGGCAACTTCTCGAACGTCCCCCTCGCCCGCAGCCCGGAAGTCATGGGCATGCACTGGGCCACCCGCGACGGCCTGCGGGAGGCGATCCCGCCCGCGTACACCGAGCTGATCGGCCGTCAGGCAAGGGCCCTGCTCGGTGCCACCGCTCTCGCCTGCTGACCGGCCCCGTACGGCGGTTGCCCGATCCACCCACCGGCCCGGCTGCGGTGGGTGGTGAGGGGAGCTGGACCGTCCAGCCCACCGGCACAAGGAGCAGCCCGTGTACACCACCAACCACACCGTCTCCCAGCAGCTCGGCGCCCGCACCCACCAGGCCGACGCCACTGCCCACCACCTCGACCCCGACAGCGGCCACCGTGCGTGGGTGCTGCTGGACGGCATCGGCGACCGCGAGCACGTCGCCGACTGGACGCCCCGCACCGCGCTCGCCCTGGCGTCCTCCGCCGCCGGTCTCGGGGACCCGCGCGCGGCGATCGAGCTGGCCCGCCCCGTCCTGCACGCCGAGCGCGCCCACCTCGGCCACCCGAAGAAGTGGCCGGCGGACGCCGCCGCGATCGTCGCCGTCCTCAACCGCGCCGGTGACCTGAGCATCGCGTGGGCCGGGGACTGCCGCGCCTACCTCACCGCTGAGCGCGGCCGGACCGTCCTGCTCACCACCGACCACAACGAGGCCGCCCGCCAGCGCCGTACGGGGCGGACGCCGGGCCCGAACGCGCACGACCGCCTGACCAGCTCCCTGTGCTTCCTGACCGGTGAGATCGGCGGGGCCGAGGTCCGCTTCGGTCCCCGGCGCACCGCCCGGCGTCTCCTGCTCGCCTCCGACGGCGCCTACCTCCCGCACGAGGCGGCCGGCGTCTTCCCCGTCCCCGACGGGAGCAGTTCCCTCACCGGTCGGTCCCGTTTCCTGGCGCCGGTGCTCGCCGGTTCCCGGGAGCGGGCCGCGCAGCGGCTCACCGAGCTGGCCGTGGGCGCCAACCCGGCCAAGGCGGACAACGCCACCGCGCTGGTCATCGACATCGACTGACCGGCGCGACGACCAGCGCCAGCCCTCGCACAAGGTGTGCGCCGAGAGCGCGATGAACAGCAGCGGCGGCCCCCTTTCCGGCAAGAACCGGGGCCGCCGCCAATCCAGCAACCCTCATCGAGAACTGGAGACACCCAGCATGACCGATTCGACCCTCATTTGGGGAGAGTGCCTGTCCGCCGCAATCACTCTGGCGGCGTCCGGTGTGCCCGTGCTGCCGCTGCGAGCCGGGAAGGTGCCGTTCGGCAACTGCCGGGCCTGCACCGGCAACGCGTGCGGCGGCCGGCCGAACATGAAGACCCCCGGCCCCTGCCTCTGCCTGGCCCCGTGCCACGGCTGGGCCGCCGCCAGCACTGACCCCGACGTCATCAACTCCCGGGAGTGGGAGCGGGCGTGGCGCGAGGCGGCCGGGGTGGCCTACCACCCCGGCGGGGCCGTGCTGACCGTCGTGGACCTCGACAACGCGGAAGCCATCTCGTGGGCCCGCGCGGAGCTTCCCGCCACCCGAACCGTGCCCACGACCCGGGGTGAGCACTGGATCTACCAGGGCGCCATGCAGTCGGCGAACGCGGTGCGGCCCGGTGTGGACATCAAGTCGTCCATGTCCTACGCCCGTTGGGTCGGGTCCGGCACCGGAACCACTGTCGCCCTGCCGGACGTCGTCCGGGCGCTGCTGGTACGGGCGCCTTCTCCGGCCCGGTCGGTGACCGTGCCGGTGCTGGTCGGGGGTGGGCGGTGCCCGCACCGCAGCCCGGCGTACCTGGAGCGCGGCATCGCCATGGCCGAGCAGCGCATCACCAACGCCTCCTGCGGCGTGCACGCGGCCGTGTTCGGGGCGTTCCTGTCCGTGCTGGCCACGCACGGCCGGTGCGGCTGCCTGACCGACGCGCACACGGCGCGGTTGTTCGCCGCCGCGCAGGCCAAGGGCGAGAGCCCCCGGCACTGCGCCGACGCGTGGGCGAACGCTGTCCACAGGCTGGGGATGTAACCGTGGCGGAGGACGAGAAGACCCCGGCACGCGAGATCATCACCGACTACGCGCAGGCCCACTTCCGGTACTTCCGCACCGCCGACGGCACCGTCTACGCCCAGAAGACCGGCCACCCGGTGGCCCGGCCGATCCGCTCCCAGGGCACCACCGGCAGCCACCGCCAGGAACTGATGGTCGGTCTGTACCGTGACGGGCTCGGGGTGTTCAACGGCACCGCGCTCAAGGAGGCACTGGACCTGATCGAGGCCCTGGCGCTGACGGAAGAGGTGCAGCCCGTCCACATCCGGGTCGCCCCCGGGTTCGACGGGGCGACGTGGCTGGACCTGGGCCGCTCCGACGGCCTCTCGGTGCGCATCCACCCCACCGGCTGGGACACCGTCGTCCCGGACCCGCGTGAGGTGTGCTGGCGGCGCACCCAGCTCACCGGAGAACTGCCCGTCCCGGTCAAGGACACCGACAGCAAGGGCATCGACCTGCTGATGCGGCTGTGCAACTTCGCCACCGCCCAGACCGAATGCCTGGCCATCGCCTGGCTGATCGGCTGCCTGGGCCCGTCCGTGCCGGTCCCGGCGCCGTTCCTGACCGGGCCGCAAGGCGCGGGCAAGTCCTCCGGCGGCCGGATGCTGGTGCGGATCATCGAAGGCATGAGCGGCGACCTGCGCCGGGCCCCCAAGGACGAGGAAAACCTCATCGCCGCCGTGGCGGCCGGATGGGTCACCGCCCTCGACAACCTGAGCCACATGACCCCCGACCTCTCCGACGCGATGTGCTGCATCGTCACCGGCGCCGAGAGCGTCAAGCGCGCCCTGTTCACCGACGGCGACGTGGTCCGGGCCAGCTACCGCCGGCCGCTGCTGCTGACCGGCATCGACGTCGGCGTCATCCGCCCCGACCTGGCGGAGCGGCTGCTGCCGCTGCGGCTGGAGCGACCCCGAGTGAGGCGTACCGAGGCGGAGCTGTGGGCGGACTACGAACAGGCCCTGCCCATCGTGCTCGGGTCGCTGCTGGACCTGACCGTCAAGGTGCGGGCGGCGCAGGCGGAGACTCCGACCGATCTGCGGATGGCCGACTTCGCGCACCTGTGCGCGCAGCTCGACGCCGCGACCGGCCTCGGGGTGCTGGCCGCGTACCGGGCGAGCCTGGATGACCTGAACGACGACGTGATCGAGGGCGACCTCCTGGCGCAGACCGTCCTGCGGCACGCCGAGACCATCGCCCCCGGCGCGGCGCAGCGCCAGACGTCGACCGAGTGGCTGAGCCGTCTCAGCCGCCTCTACAGCGAACCCGACCTGCGGCCCCTGCCCAAGGGCTGGCCCACCACCGGCAAAGTCCTCTCCGACCGCCTCAAGCGCCTCCAACCCACCCTCGCGGCCCGGGGTGTCCTGGTGGACTCTGGCCGCACCCGCGAGGGCCGGTACCTGGAGATGGCCCGTCCGGCCGTCCCGCCGCCGCACGAACAGCCCCGGCTGCTCTGACCCTCACTACCTGAACAGCAAGAAGAGCACCGGCCCGCCCGGCGATGGGTGCTCCTCTTGTTGTTCGGCGAAGCCGCCCGAAGGTCGTGCCGCGCAGCGGCTCCTCCTTTCGCTCTGAGGGGGCCCGAACTACAACAGACGCCCTTCCTTTTTCCTAAGTAGGAAGACGCTGCGTCACGTTCGTCACGCGGGCCGAAAACCGGCGCCTGACCTGCGCAGACGGCCGTGACGCAGACGGCGGCCGCTTCGTCATCCTGCGTCACGTGCGTCACGGCGTGACGCAGCCCGTGACACACCCATGACGCAGCCCCTTGACGTCGCGTCACGCGAAACCGCAGGTCAGAAGCTCATCTGACGCATGTGACGCAATGACGCAGAAATCCCAGCCTCGGACAGGCACGCCTGCCCAGGCGCCGCGTCCTGCTCTCCACCACATCCGAACCGCTCACCGAAGGGCCGCATGTGACCACAGCCACGCCCGAAGTCCTCACCGTCCCAGAAGTCATGACGGCCCTTCGGATGAGCCGCAGCAAGGTCTACGACCTCATCCGCTCCAAGAAACTCGGCACCTTCACCGAGGGCCGATGCCGCCGTATCCCCACCGACAGCCTCACCGACTACATCCGCAGCAAGATGGAAGAGAGCAACTGATGGCAAAGAAGAAGCCCAACGGCTCCGGCACCGTGACCAGGCGCAAGGACGGCCGCTACCAGGCCGCCGTCTACGTCCCGCAGCCCGACGGCACCCGGGCCCGCAAGTTCGTCTACGGGAAGACCTGGGAGGAGTGCGACCAGAAGCGCCGGGAGTTGGTGGAGCGCGACAAGCAGGGTGTCCCCACCCCGACGCGTTCGGCGAAGCTCTCCGAGTGGCTGCCCTACTGGCTGGAGCACTTCGTGGTCCCGCAGCGCAAGCGCACGACGGCCTCGAAGTACGAGATGCACGTACGGCTCTACCTCGTCCCCCTGCTCGGCTCCAAGGGCCTGGAGTCGCTCAGCCCCCGGGACGTGCGGCTGTTCCTCGCGCAGGTGACGAAGCAGGCGAGCGCCGCCACCGCCAAGGAAGCGCACAAGGTGCTGCGGACCGCACTCACCGCCGCCTGCAGGGACGAGTTGATCAGCCGGAACGTGGCCATGATGGTGCCGCCGCCCCGGGTGGTGAGCAAGGAATCGCAGCCCTGGACGCTGGACCAGACCCTCGCCTTCCTGGCGGAGGCCCGGACGGACCCGCTCTACGCCGCGTTCGTGCTGGCGATCGCCCTCGGCATGCGACGCGGCGAGATCATCGGCCTGCGGTGGTCGGACGTGAACCTCGCCGACCGGTCGCTGGTCGTCAGTGAGCAGCTGCACCGGGTCGATGGCGCGCTTTACGCGGACAGCACGAAGAACGGCAAGCGCAGGCCGATCCCGCTCCCCCGGATCGCCGTGGTCGCGCTGCGCTGGCACCGGCTGCGGCAGGAGGAGACCCGGCAGGCGGCCGGCGCGAAGTGGGTGGAGACGGGCTACATCTTCACCACCCGGTCCGGCCGACCGGTCGAGCCGACCAACGTCTACCGCTCGTTCCGCAGGATCGCGGCCGACGCGAAGGTGCCCGTGGTCCGGCTGCACGACGCTCGGCACGGCACGGCGACGCTGCTGGTCGCCTGCGGGGTGTCGCCCCGGGTGGTGATGGAGATCCTGGGTCACAGCCAGATCGGGCTGACGATGAACGTCTACACCCACGTCACGCAGGACTCCCAGCGGGACGCCCTGGCCAACATGGATCGGCTGCTGCGCAAGCCCCGTTGATGTCAGTTTCTGATGTCAGAAGCCCCGGACCGGGAACGGTTCGGGGCTTCGGTGCAGTTCAAGCACTGTGGGCGCAGACGGTTTCGAACCGCCGACATCCGCCTTGTAAGGGCGGCGCTCTACCGCTGAGCTATGCGCCCCCGTCGCGGCGCGCCGAAGGTCCGGCCGCGTACGACGAGAGGTAAGAGTACCTGGTCCTGGGAGCGCTGCGCCGCAGGTATTCGGGGTGTGGGACCAAAGGGGGTGCCGGGATCGTGGGGTGATCGGCGAGAATGGGGCTGAGGCTGGCGGACCGGACTGGGAGTGTGGGCGTGAGGGTGGCCGGTGGCGGCGGCGGGCGGGGTGGCTGGTGGCGGCGGGCCGACACGCAGCGGGCGGAGGCACAGGCTGCCCGGGACGCGGCGCAGCAGGCGTTCTACGAGCTGGACTCCGCCCAGCGGGAGGTCGAGCTCGCGGTCGAGACGATCCGCGCCGCCGAGGACGACCGGACGGCCCGTCAGGCGCTCACCGACTTCCAGCAGCTGGCCGGCCGGGTGAACGAGGTCAGCGTGGAGTACCTGGCCGCGCTGGACGCGCACGACCTGGAGGACGCGGAGCTCGACGCGGCGACCGCGAACCAGGCCCGGCGGACGCTGGAGCAGGCCAAGCAGAAGCTCACCGGTACGCAGTCCGAGCTCACCGGTTTCCTGGCCCGGTTGCAGCCGCTGATCCAGCACGCCGAGGCCCAGCTGATCCGGGTCACCCCGGCGGTGGAGCGGGCCAAGCGGGCGCTGCTCGGGGCCACCACCGCGCTGGAGACGGTCCGCGCGGCTGGGCTGAAGGCGGACGATCTGGCGGCCCGACTGGCCGAGCTGGCCCCGGAGTTGACCAAGCTGAACGAGGGCGCGGGCCGGCACGGCGTGGCACCGACCCTCAAGCGGGCCGAGGACGTGGCGCTCCGCGCCGAGGCGATCCGGGTCTCGGCCGAGCAGCGGCCGGAGAAGGCCCGGGAGATCGACCGCAGGGTGGGCAGCCTGCGTACAAGGATCGAGGCGCTGGAGACCAAGAGCGGGACCGTCGAGCCCGCGCTGAGCGAGCTGCGCCGACGGTTCAGCCTGGCCTGCTGGCAGGACCTGCAGCACGTGCCGGAGCAGGCGACCGAGGCGGTCACCGCCGCCCGGGCCAAGCTGGCCGAGGCGGTCCGGGCCAGGGACGAGCAGCGCTGGCCGGACGCGACCGGGGCGATCGGGACGGTACGGGCGCTGCTGGAGAGTGCGGACGAGTCGGTCGCGGCGGTGCACGGGCGGCTGCGGCAGCTCAACGAGGTCGCGCACGACCCGCACAAGGAGATCGAGCGGGCCAGGTTCGCGATCCGGGACGCCCAGCGGCTGGCGATGGCCGGCCGGCAGACGCCGGACCCCCGGCACGCCGCTCCGCTGGACGCCGCGGTGGCCCGGCTGGACCGGGCGGTGGCGGCCCTGGAGGAGGCCGGCCGGCACCCCGACTACTGGCACTTCCTGACCGAGCTGACCGCCGTCCGGGAGACCGCCGCCGAGGTGGTCACCCTGATCCGGGGCATCCACCACTGAGCACAGAGCAATGTGACGGCGACCACATTACCCGCCGGTAACTTCCTTGCTAGAGTCGCCCCATGGCACGCAAGCGCACCCTGAGCGCCACCACCTTCCGGCGCGGCATCAACCTCTGGCCACCGTTCCTGTTCGCGGGCATCCGGGTGCTCGCGGTCTCCCCGGACTTCCGCTCCGCGAAGGTCCGGCTGCGGCTGCGCTGGTTCAACCGGAACTGGGTCGGCACCCACTTCGGCGGCTCGATCTTCGCGATGACCGACCCGTTCTGGATGCTGCTGGTGATGCAGAACCTCGGCCCCGGCTACCTGGTCTGGGACGCCGCCGCCGAGATCGACTTCGTCGCCCCCGGGCGTGGCGACATCTTCGCGGAGTTCGAGCTCACCGAGGAGCGGCTGACCGAGATCCGCGAGCTCACGGCGGACGGGAAGAAGGCGCTGGTCTGGTTCCACACCGAGGTACTGGCGGCCGACGGCTCGGTGGTCGCCCGGCTCCGCAAGCAGGTGTACGTCCGGGAGAAGCGCAGGACCGACCGGCCGTCGGACGGGGAGTGACGCAGCGACCGGCGCCAAGTCGGCCGGTACTCGGTACGCTGCGGGCATGCCTCGCTACGACTTCCGCTGCCGCACCTGCGGCGCCACGTTCGAACTCCGCCGCGCCATGGCCCAGGCCAACGACCCGGCCCTCTGCCCGCAGGGGCACACCGACACCGTCAAGCTGCTCTCCGCCGTCGCGGTGACGGGCGGCGGCAGCAGCGCCGGCGCCGCCCCGCAGCAGTCCTCGGGCGGTGGCTGCTGCGGCGGCGGGTGCTGCAGCTAGCCGACGGCCGAAGGGGCGCGCGGACCACCCAGGCCCCGCGCCCCACCAACCCACCGCGGAAGACCCGCCGTCAGAGCTCCGCCTGAGCCACCCCGGCCGGGCGCACCGCGCCCACCGTGGCCAGGAACTGCCGGACGATCTCCTCGCCCGCCGCCACCCCGATCTGGGTCAGCGCGGTCACCCCGGGCGCGGTCCAGCCCGCGTCGGCGAGCTCGCCGTGACCGGGGCGCCAGCCCTGGTCGGCGGCCAGCAGCAGGTCCGCGTCCAGCAGCGAGTCGCCGGCCGAGAGCACGGTGGCCGCGCCCACCCGGCGCTCCACCTCGGCCAGGGCCGAGCTCTTGCTGAGCGGGGTGGGCACCGCGTAGACCTTGCGGCCCTGGAGCGAGACCGACCAGCCGCGCTCGGCGCACCAGCCGGTGAGCTCCTCGATCCAGCCGGCCGGCAGCATCGCCCGCTCGACCACCAGGTACGCGAACAGGTTGTCGGCCACCCGGCGCTTGTGGGTCCACTCCGGGTCGGCGCTCACCGCCAGGTGCTCGACCACCTCGGCCAGCGGCGAACTGCCGTCCTTCAGGCGGGACTTGACCTCACCCTGCCAGTCCTTGTCCGGCACGCCGCCGACCAGCAGCTGCCCGCCGTTGGCGCAGATCGCGTACGGCGGCACCCAACCGGGCGTCGGGCCCGGCAGGTTGACCCGCTCGTACTGGGCCCTGGTCCGGGTGGTGGCGGGTACGAAGACCACCCGCTGGACCAGCTCGACCAGCAGCTCGGCGGCCTGCTCGGTCATGAAGGAGAGCGCCTTGCCGTCGTGCACCTCGACCGAGAGCAGCCGGGGCGCCAGCCGGTCGGGCACGTCCAGGGCGAGCGCCCGGTTGGAGTAGATGAGGGTGCGGTCCAGATCGCTGGCGACTATGAACTGACGGTCCATCAGTGCTCCACCTTGACTGCCGTGCCGTCGGCGCCGGTCGCGCCGCGGCTGAAACGGGGGTGGATCAGACCGACGCAGGAGTACGGCAGGTCGTCCACCTCCTCGACGAACACACCGCGCTGGGCGGCGAGCAGACGGACGTGGTCCAGGTCCGCACCGGTGCCGCGCTTGGCCAGGATCCGCCAGGGCACCCGGCGCAGCAGCACCCGGGTGGTCTCGCCGACCCCGGGCTTGACCAGGTTGACGCTGTCGATGCCGTACTCGGTGCTGATCCGCTCCATCGCGGCCCAGCCCGCCCAGTCCGGCGTGCGGTCGGTGTCGGCCAGCGCGTCGGCGGCCTTGACGGCCTCGGCGCGCACCGCCGCGAACCGGCCGGCCACCGCCTCGACGAAGCTCCGGGAGACGTCCGCCCCGGCCAGCTCGCGGTAGTACTTGGCGCCGTGGAAGTCGTCCGGGCCGATCAGGTCGTCCCGCAGCACGGTGCGCGAGATCAGGCCGGACACCGTGGAGTTGAGGCAGGCGGACGGGATCAGGAAGTCGTCCCTGGTGCCGAAGGTGCGGACGCAGCCGCCCGGGTCGGAGAGCACCGCGAGCTCGGGGTCGAACGGCATCCCCTCCAGCGCGGCCGCCAACTCCCGGGTGATGGCGCCCTTTCCGGTCCAGCCGTCCACGAAGACCACCTGGCGGGAGTCGTGCCGCTCGGCCAGGTAGCGCAGCGCGACCGGGTCGATGCCCTTGCCGCGGATGATCGAGACCGCGTAGTGCGGAGCGTCCAGGCCGTACGCGAAGGCGAACCAGCGGCGCAGCAGGATGCCCACCGGGGTGCCCGCCCTGGCCAGCGAGGCGAACACCAACTCGCTTCCGGCTCCCAGGCGTTCGCGGTGGAGCGTCTCCGCCACGGTGCCGACCGCGAGCGCGATCCGGTCCACCGAGGTGGTCAGCGCCTGCTGGAACAGCTCCTGGTACTCGGGGCTCGGCTGGTACTCGACCGGCAGCGACTCGGCGTAGTGCGCACCGCCGGACTGGACCGCCTCCTCGCGCTCCTCGGTGGGCGCCTCCAGGGCGACCTCGGAGAGGTCGGTGAGCAGCCAGCTCACGTCCTCGGCAGGGTAGGAGGAGAAGGCGGGACCGTGCAGCGGAGCGGGAAGGCTCATCGGACTCACAGACGGTAGAACGGAAGGGACCTGGCATACGGGTTGCACGGACGGCAGCACGGCGAGCACCACCTGGTCGGTGACCCGGCCGAGCTGGCGCAGCAGCGCCCGCTCGCCCTGGTGCAGGGCCGGGGTGTCGGCGGGCTGGTCGACCACCAGCACCACGGCGTCGAAGCGACGTCCGGCGTCGTTGCCGGGCGCGACGTTGTAGGCGTACCGCTCGCCCGGGCCGTCGGCCGGGTCGTCGTGCGCGGGGAAGGCCAGCCGGGTGCGGATCGCGTAGCCGGGGTGGTCGACCGCCAGCACCGGTGAGCGGGTGGTGGTGGAGAACCGGACCCGGTCCTCGCCGATCAGCTCGCCGAGTGCACCGGCGATCCGCAGCGGGGTGTACATCAGCTCCTCGAAGCCCAGCACCAGCACGTTCTGCCGCCCGACCAGGGCCTTGGCCAGCGGGGCCGCCAGCTCCGGCAGCGCGGCGTCCAGGCGGCTCGCGTCGGCGGTGGAGAAGCCGTGCCGGCCGCCCTCGGGCAGTCCGGCGGGCCAGGGCAGCTCGACCCGCTCGACCGGTGCGGACGGGCCGGCCGGCGGGGTCTGGGCCGGGGCGGCGGCGATCAGGCCGGCGGCCAGCTCCAGCACGTCGGCGGGCAGCTCGACGCCGCCGGTGGCGGTGGCCAGCAGGTCGAGCCGGGCGCCGAGCTCGGTGGCGGCCTCGGTCAGCCGGGCCCGGTCGGCCGGGGTGCGCAGGTCGACCAGGGCGACCACCACGTAGTGCGGGCGCGGGTGCCCGGCGTGCAGCGCCCGGATGGTGTTGAGCACGGTGGTGCCGGTGGAGAACTCGTCGTCGACCAGCACCAGCGGCCCGTCCCCGGCCAGGAAGGCCGGGTCGGCGGGCAGCAGCAGGTGCGAGGTGGCGTGCGAGTGCTCCTCCTCGAAGCCGCCGACCGGGGCCACCCCGGCCACCGGTCGCCGGGTGGAGTGCAGGTAGGGCGCACCGAGGCCGTCGGCCACGCTGTGCCCGAGCGCGGTGGCGGTCTCGGCGTACCCGAGCACCACCGCCTGCGCGGCGGCGTCCGGGCCGAGCAGCTCGCGGACCCGGCGGCCCAGCTCCAGCCCGGCGCCGTGCACCACGGCGGGGCGCTGCGGCACGTGCTTGCCGAGCACCCGGGAGACCAGCAGGTGGGCCCGCTTCGGGTTCTCCCGCAGGGCGAGCCCGATCAGCCCGGGCAGTTCGGGCGAGCCGGTGAGCCGGAGACCGAGCCGCTCGGTGACCCAGCCGCCGGTCCACGTCCCTGATACGTCCTGAACTGCCAAAACTCCTGCTTTCTCGGTGCGGACGGACCCGCTGCGAACGGACTCGGGGTGACTCTCGACGGTAACCCAGGGACAGGTCCCCAGGGGCGGTGCCTCAGGGGCAGGTGAATCAGGGGCAGAGGCAGGCGCCGAGCAGCTCCGCGAAGCTGACCTCTTCGCGGGCCACCCCGAACACCTGGGCGCGCAGCATGACCCGCTCGGCCCAGGCCCGGTGCGGCTTCGCCTCGTTCATCTTGTTGGTGTACGCCGAGCGCAGCACCCCGCCGCCGCCCTGGTGCTGCTGCAGGATGTCGCGGGCGTCCGAGTACTCCTCGTGGGTGACCACGGAGAGTGCGTGCACCGCCGGGACGTGGCTGGGGTGGATGCAGGTCTTGCCCAACAGGCCGTTGGCGCGGTCGAGTTCGATCTCGCGGATCAGGCCGTCCAGGTCGTGCTCGATGATCCGCTGGCGCAGCCCCTCGGCCGGCGGGTGCGCCTCCGCGAACGGGGTCCGGCGCAGCTGGGGCTTGAACATCCGCTCCTGGACCGGGAAGTACTCCCAGACCGGCCCGGTCACCGTGTGCCCGGTGCCGTCGGCCCGGCCGAGCACGTTCACCACGTCCCCGATCACGCTCGCGACCAGCGCCACGTCGTACGCGGTCAGGTCCGGCGAGCGGCGCAACCCGTACGCGGAGCACAGGTCGGTGACGCCGAGCCGGACGGCGAGCACCCGCTCGCGGTACTTGTCCAGCAGCCGGGCGATGCCGAACAGCTGCTCGCGCCGGGTCTCCAGGTGGGCGAGCTCGGGCGACTCCAGCACCGGCATGGCGAACAGGCGGTGCCCGGAGGCGGTCTCGGCGGCGGTCAGCGCCTCCAGGAAGGGGCCGCCGCTCTCCTCGGTGAACTTCGGCAGCACGTAGCCGGAGAGCAGGGTGACCGCAGGGCCGAGCCGGTCGGTGAGCTCGGTGATCTGCTCGGGCGTGCGGACCCGGACGAAGAGCATCGGGAGGTCCTCGTCGGGGCCGGCCGCGTGCAGCTCGGTGAGCTGGGCGACCAGGTTGGCCTCGGCGGCCGGGACCTCGTGGTCGGCTATCGCGTCCTCCAGGCAGAGCACCATCGACACCACGCCCCGGGCGGCCTGCTTGCGGACGTCCGCCAGCAGCGTGCTCCGGGTGGCGGGGCTGTAGAGGGTGGCGCCCAGCGCGGTGGAGAGCAGCTCGGCGGGGCTGTCCCGGTGGAATTCGGCGGGCTGTTCCAGGAAGAGGCGGCTGCGGTCGGCTGCAGCGAGATGGCCGAAGTGGCGCATGATGCTCTCCCGGGAAGTTCGGAGGGGTCCGGCTCGGACTGACTCTGGATAGACGGATGGGCCGACCCGATGGTTCGCGGGACGGCTCGACGGGGTAGGAATGACCTTCCGGGCCGGGTGAGTTGGTGCCCGACTCCGCAAGCGGCCATCGTACGGTCGATTTCAGCCACTCCGGACATCTGAAACGTCGAATTCTCGGAAGATTACCGTCCACGTCACACAGCAAGTGTCCCTCGTCCGGCACAGGTGGAGCGGGTGCGGAGAAGCCGTGCGGATCGCGGGCAGACGAACGAAGCCGACCGTCGCGTTGTCCGGACCGGTCGGGAACCGGCAGGATGGTCCGCTATGACGCACGTGATGGCCAAGGGCGCCAACATCTCACTGACGGCCGCGGGCGTCCGTGCCGTGCTGCGCTGGACGACGTCGGCGGGTGCGCCGGACGTGGACGCCTCGGCGCTGCTGGTCGGCGTCGACGGCAAGGTCCGCACGGATGCCGACTTCGTCTTCTACAACCAGCCCCGCCACCCCTCCGGCCTGGTCCGCCACCTGCCGAAGCAGCGCAGCGGCGCCGAGGTCGCCGACACCGTCGAGGTGGAGCTGGGCAAGCTGCCGGCCGACGTGGACCGGGTGGTGCTGGCCGGCTCCGCCGAGGGCGGCGCCTTCCCCGCCGTCACCGACCTGCGGGTGGTGCTGCACGACGCCGCGGCGCCGAACGGGGCCGCGCCGATCGCCCAGTTCTCCTGCACCGACGCGGGCCAGGTCACCGCCCTGGTGGTGGCCGAGCTGTACCGCCGCGGCGGTGGCTGGAAGTTCCGCGCGATCGGCCAGGGGTACGCGGAGGGCCTGGGGGCGCTGGCCACCGACTACGGCATCACGGTCGAGGACGACGCCGCGCACGTGCCCTCGGACCCGCCGACGGTGGTCCCGATCGTCCCGGTCACCCCGGAGCCGGAGAGCTACACGCTGACCCCGGCCGCCCCGCGCCCGATCCCCCCGCCGCCGCCGTACCAGCCGCAGACGGCCCCGCAGCCCCAGCAGCAGCCCGGGTACGGCTACCCGCCGCAGCCCGCCTACCAGCCCCCGGTCGCCCAACCCCAGGTCGCCCAGCCGCCGTTCGTGCTGCCGCCGCAGGGCCCGCAGTTCCAGCCGCGCTGAGCCGGCGGTTCAGCCCTCCGGCGTGCTCGCCTTGTAGCCGCGCTGCCACTGCATCCCGAAGCCGTACAGCCGGTCCAGGTCGGACTGGAATCCGTGCACGTACCGGACCTCCCGACGGACCGTCAACTGCCCGTCCCCGGTGTTCTCGATCAGCACCACCGCACACGAACGGGCCGTCGCGGCCCGCTGGTCCAGCGCGATCTCCAGCCGGGGCCCGGTCTGCGGGACGATGGTCACGGTGGCGTGCGTCCGGTCGAAGGCCGGGGTGTCGTCGTAGATGTAGACGAAGATCAGCAGCCGCCGGAACTGGTCCTTCTTCTCCAGGTTGATGTACATCGTCTCGCCGGACGGCGCCCCGTAGACGTCGTCCCCGCTGAGCTTGATGTACGGCGGCCGCTGCAGGTCGCCGAAGTACTTGCCGAGCGGCTGCACCACTCCCCTGGTGCCGTCGGCCAGTTCGTACATGCAGGCCAGGTCGAGGTCGACGTTCACCTGCGGGCGGGAGTAGCTGTCCGGCTCCATCGGCCGCAGGATGCGCGGGCTGAGCAGCCGCTTGAGCGAGGCGCCCGGGGTGACCGACTCGGCGGTCCTGGTGGTCCAGTGCAGGTTGACGTACAGGTACCCGGTGGTGGCCGCCGGGCCGGTCAGGGCGTGCTGCGGCTGGGACTTGGTCAGGGTGATCTTGTACTGGCTCGCGGTGTCGAAGCTGTCACGATCCTTGCGCAGGTACTCCCAGAACGAGACCATCGCTTCCCTCCCCAGTTCGGCCAGCTCACCGTACCGGACCCATACCCAGCCGGGGGGCCCGAGCCACCGTCAGATCCCCGGTGCGCCGGGCTGGCAGATGGATAGTCACCTCCCGTAGCATGCACGCCTCCTGGACGCGATATCGTCTAGCCGCACATGTGTACCTGCCGTCACGTACGGGTACGCTCGGCCCTTCTGTCGCGGCGCGATCGCCCCGCCGCTCGGTCCGACGCACCCGCCGCTGCCCCGAACTGCGGAAAGCCGAGGCCCACGCCGCGATGAACCTCTCCTCCATACAGCTGGTCTGGACCGTAGTAGGTGGTTCAGCCCTGTTGTTCACCGCCCTGCTGGTGGCCGCCCTGCGGTTCAAGAACAACAAGGCCGAATCCGAAGACTCCTGGGAGCGCGGTGAGGAGCGCCGCCGCCGCAAGGAGCTGGTCTACGGCATCTCCTCGTACGTGCTGCTGTTCTGCTGCGCCGGGGTGGCCGCCGCGCTCTCCTTCCACGGCCTGGTCGGCTTCGGCACCGAGAACCTCGGGCTGTCCGGCGGCTGGGAGTACCTGGTCCCGTTCGGCCTGGACGGCGCCGCGATGTTCTGCTCGGTGCTCGCCGTCCGCGAGGCCAGCCACGGTGACGCCGCGCTCGGCTCCCGCCTGCTGGTCTGGGTCTTCGCGATCGCCTCGGCCTGGTTCAACTGGGTGCACGCCCCGCGCGGCGGCGGCCACGACGGCGCCCCGCAGTTCTTCTCCGGGATGTCGATCTCGGCCGCGATCCTGTTCGACCGGGCCCTGAAGCAGACCCGCAAGGCCGCGCTGCGCGAGCAGGGCCTGGTGCCCCGCCCGCTGCCGCAGATCCGGATCGTCCGCTGGATGCGCGCCCCGCGCGAGACCTACGCGGCCTGGTCGCTGATGCTGCTGGAGAACGTCCGCAGCCTGGACGAGGCGGTCGACGAGGTCCGCGAGGAGCGGCAGGCCAAGCTGGACGCCAAGGTCCGGGCCCGCAGTGCGGACCGCCGCGAGCGGGCCGAGCTGAAGGCGATCTCCCGGGCCAGTGGCGGGGTGCTCAGCCGGAGCCGGGGCGGCCGCCAGGTGCCGGCCCTGACCGCGGGCTCCGGCGACGGCCAGGCCGCTTCGGAGCCTGCGCCAGCGGATGACCCGATGGCCAAGGTCGGCCCGTCCGCCCTGGAGCCGGCCGCGCTGACCGCGGGCCGTCGCCCGCGGGCCGCCGTCGGCGGCGGCTCCACCATCGACCTGACGGTCGACGACGACACCCAGTCGATGCCCAAGCTGGACTCGCTGGACACCCTGGAGCGCAAGCTCCGGGCGATCGAGCAGCGCCTGGGCTGACGCCCGGAACGCAGCAGGAAGGGCCCCCGACCAGTGGTCGGGGGCCCTTCCGCGTACCTGACCGGGGGTCAGCTGCTGCCGGCCTCCACGGCCTGCTCGCGCCGGTTGCGCAGCACCGAGGAGGCGAACGCGGCGGCGATGAAGCCGACGCCCACCAGACCGGTGACCAGCTCCGGCACGTGGTACTCGATCCCGACCAGCAGGATCACCGCCAGCACGCCGATCGCGTAGTGCGCGCCGTGCTCCAGGTAGACGTAGTCGTCCAGGGTGCCCTTGCGGACCAGGTAGACCGTCAGCGAGCGGATGTACATCGCGCCGATGCCCAGGCCGAGCATGATCATGAAGATGTTCTGGGTGATCGCGAACGCGCCCACCACGCCGTCGAAGGAGAACGAGGCGTCGAGGACTTCGAGGTAGAGGAACAGGAAGAACGCCGCCCGGCCGCCGACCTGGATCAGGGTCTTGCCCGACTTCTCGGCCTCCTCCTCGGCTTCGGCGTCCTCGTCCAGACGGTGCTCGAAGACGCTGGAGAGGCCGTTCACCGCGAGGTAGGTGGCCAGGCCGAGCAGACCGGCCAGCAGCACCGTCTCGGCGTTGTCACCGGCGAACACGTTGGCCACCACGGCGATGGTGACCAGGGCGATCACCGAGGAGAACGCGTCGAGCTTGCCGACCTTCTCCAGCGGACGCTCCAGCCAGGAGAGCCAGTTGAAGTCCTTCTCCTCCAGGATGAAGTCCAGGAAGATCATCAGCAGGAAGATGCCGCCGAAGGCCGCGATCGCCGGGTTGGCGAGTTCCAGGTACTGGCCGTAGGTGTGCCCGGCGTACTCCTTGCCCTCGTTGAGCGCCAGGTCGATCACGGTCGCCGGGTTGAGGTGCGCAGTGAGGCCGACCACCAGCAGCGGGAAGACCAGCCGCATGCCGAAGACGGCGATCAGCACGCCGACGGTCAGGAAGATCTTCTGCCAGTACGGGTTCATCCGCTTCAACACGGTGGCGTTGACCACCGCGTTGTCGAAGGAGAGCGAGATCTCCAGGATCGAGAGGATCAGCACGATGCCGAAGCCCTCCCACCCCCAGAGCAGGCCGGCGGCGACCAGGCCGGCGGCGGTGATGCCGAACGACCAGCCGAATGTACGGAGGACCACGGGAGTTGTTTACCTTTCGGGTGACAGGAGGGGCGGGGCTACTGGACGTTGACGCCGAAGTCCAGGGCGATGCCGCGCAGGCCGGAGGCGTAGCCCTGGCCGACCGCGCGGAACTTCCACTCGCCCTGGTAGCGGTAGAGCTCACCGAAGATCATCGCAGTCTCGGTGGACGCGTCCTCGGAGAGGTCGTAGCGGGCGATCTCCTGACCGTCCGCCAGGTTCACCACCCGGATGTACGCGTTGCTGACCTGGCCGAAGTTCTGCAGCCGGGTCTCGGCGTCGTAGATCGAGACCGCGAAGACCACCTTGTCGATGGTGGCGGGCACCAGTTCGAGGTTGACCACCACGGTCTCGTCGTCGCCGTCGCCGTCACCGGTCAGGTTGTCGCCCTGGTGCTCGACCGAGCCCTCCGGGCTGCGCAGGTTGTTGTAGAACACGAAGTGGTTGTCGTCCGGCACCCGGCCGCCGCTGCACAGCAGCGCGCTGGCGTCCAGGTCGAACGCGGCCCCCGTGGTGGAACGGGCGTCCCAGCCCAGACCGATCTGCACCTGCGTCAGATTCGGCGCGGCCTTGGTCAGCGAGACGTTACCGCCCTTGGCGAGCGTGACACTCATGATGCTTCCTCCAGCTCCCCCCGTCGCCGGGGCTCCCGTCCGTACCGCACGCCTTCCACGCGTGCCGCACGGTGCCGCGGGCGACCCTCCCCTGGGCCGTCGACCTCCCAGGTGTACGCCCCCGCGGCGCTCGTAGGGCCCTTACCGGCCCGCTGAACTTCCTGAACTCACCCGCCCGCGCCGCCGAGACGGCGAAGGCCGGGGCCGATCGAAGCGCGTACGCTCCGGCCGGCCCCGGCCTCAAGCCTATTCACCCGGTTCCGGGCGAGGCACTCAGGTCAGACATTGACCCCGAAGTCCTGGGCGATGCCGCGCAGACCGGAGGCGTAGCCCTGGCCGACGGCCCGGAACTTCCACTCCTCGCCGTTGCGGTACAGCTCGCCGAAGACCATCGCGGTCTCGGTCGAGGCGTCCTCGGAGAGGTCGTAGCGCGCGATCTCGGCGCCGCCCGCCTGGTTCACCACCCGGATGAACGCGTTCCGGACCTGGCCGAAGTTCTGCTGGCGGTTCTCGGCGTCGTAGATCGACACCGGGAAGTTGATCCGCAGCACGTCCGCCGGGACGGCGGCCAGGTTGACCTTGATCTGCTCGTCGTCGCCCTCGCCCTCACCGGTGGTGTTGTCACCGGTGTGCTCGACCGAGCCGTCCGCGCTCTTCAGGTTGTTGAAGAAGACGAAGTTGCCGTCCGAACCGACCTTGCCCTCGGCGTTCAGGAGCAGCGCGCTGGCGTCCAGGTCGAAGTCCGAGCCGGTGGTGGTCCGGACGTCCCAGCCGAGGCCGATGACGACCGCGGTCAGGCCCGGGGCCTCCTTGGTGAGCGAGACGTTGCCGCCCTTGCTGAGGCTGACACCCACTTGGTCCTCCATAAGCGCTGATGGTGTTTCACTCTGCCCAACGGCCCGATCGTAGTGCCGGGTTCCCCTTCGTGGGCAGTGACCCGGCCCGGTCGAACGGACGAAGTGTCCGCCGAGCCGTCCGCACCGCGCGCCGAGGCCCTCCGGCGAGCTCGCCGGAGGGCCTCGGAAGGGGTCTCAGAGCGCGTCGACGGCGGCCAGGTAGGCCTGCTCGTCCCGGGCGTCCGGGAGGCCGTTGACGATCGACCAGCGGACCACGCCGGTCTTGTCGATCACGAAGGTGCCGCGCACCGCGCAGCCCTTCTCCTCCTCGAACACGCCGTACGCCCGGGAGACCTCGCCGTGCGGCCAGAAGTCGGAGAGCAGCGGGTACTCCAGGCCCTCCTGGTCGGCGAAGACCCGGAGGGTGAACGGCGAGTCGTTGGAGACCGCGAGCACCTGCACGGAGTCGTTCTGCAGGCGCGGCAGCTCCTTCTGGATCGCGCAGACCTCGCCGGTGCAGACACCGGTGAACGCGAACGGGTAGAAGACCACCACGACGTTCTTCTCGCCCCGGAAGTCGGAGAGCCTGACCAGCTCGCCGTGCTGGTTCTTGAGCTCGAAGTCCGGAGCCTCGGTGCCTACCTCGATAGCCATGCTGGTCCTCCTGCGTGAATGCCCCAGGTCGGGCGACTCAGGCATCCTCGCATCCGATCGGGCCCGTTCCGCCGTACGGGTGAGGGCAGTTGCCCGACCCACCCCCGATTTCGCCCTGGGTGAACACGGTCACCGGCGGCAGCTACAGGCCGGCCGGCGAAACGAACGGGCCCCGCTGGAGTTTCCTCCAGCGGGGCCCGTCCCGAGATGTTCCGAGGTTCAGCGCTTGCCGGTCTTCGCCGCCTTCGGGGTGGCCAGGCGGGTGCCCGCCCAGTCCTTGGCGAGGGCCACCGAGCTGGTCTGGGAGAGTCCGGCGGTCTTGGCGGCGTCGGCGATCTCGTGCGCCTCCACGTGCCCGTCCCGGCCGGTCTTGGGCGTCAGCAGCCAGACCAGGCCGCCCTCTGCGAGGTACTCCAAGGCGTCGACGAGGGCATCGGTCAGGTCCCCGTCCTCCTCGCGGTGCCACAGCAGGACGGCGTCGGCGACGTCGTCGTAGTCCTCGTCGACGAGTTCAGTACCGGTGATCTCCTCGATGCCCTCGCGGAGGTCCTGGTCAGTGTCTTCGTCGTACCCGAGCTCCTGGACGATCTGGCCCGGCTCGAAGCCGAGACGGTGCGCCGGGTTGGACTTGTCCGCGGGGTCCGCGGTCGCGCTCACGGGAATAACCTCCAGTATTCGGCTCGACATCCTTGCCGAGGCTTGGCCGTAGTCCACACGGGACCGGCGGTTCGCGCAAGTACCCGCACCCCGATCCCACCCAAAGGTTGACGTCTCGGGCGGGGACACGCCCGGTTGGCGTGTCAGGAATCACACCGATTTGCCCTTTTCTGTACGGACCCCTGATGCTGCCGGTTGCGACAGGGGTGACCCGAGAGAATGACCGAGATGCGAACGGCATTCGGGCTACACACCCGTGCGGGCGTAAAGTCTCCTGTTGGCCCTCGTCCCGGAGGTCCGCCATCGGACCACCGGGAAGCCTGGAAGAGATTTCAGGTCCAAGGTCGGTCCACCTCTTCGTACCACCCGATGGCGCGTGACGGGCAGCGACGCCCAGCGCTCCATCCGATCGGCCCGCCCACCAGGCGGAACGGTTACCCATCGGTAGATATGACGGATCTCCGAGTTGCGGTACACGATGGAGGCGGCGCGACACACCTCAGTTTCGACCGACAGTGAAGGAACAGCGTGGCTTCCGGAGCAGATCGCAACCCGATCATCATTGGCGGCCTTCCGAGTCAGGTCCCGGACTTCGATCCCGAGGAGACCGCGGAATGGCTCGAGTCGCTTGACGCGGCCATCGACGAGCGGGGCCGCGAGCGCGCCCGCTACCTGATGCTCCGCCTGATCGAGCGCGCCCGCGAGAAGCGTGTCGCCGTGCCCGAGATGCGCAGCACGGACTACGTCAACACCATCGCGACCAAGGACGAGCCGTTCTTCCCCGGCAACGAGGAGATCGAGCGCAAGGTCCTCAACGCGACCCGCTGGAACGCGGCCGTGATGGTCTCCCGGGCCCAGCGCCCGGGCATCGGGGTCGGTGGCCACATCGCCACCTTCGCCTCCTCCGCGTCGCTCTACGACGTGGGCTTCAACTACTTCTTCCGCGGCAAGGACGCCGAGGGCGAGTCGGGCGACCAGATCTTCTTCCAGGGTCACGCCTCCCCCGGCATCTACGCCCGGGCCTTCCTGCTGGACCGGCTGAGCGAGACCCAGCTCGACGCCTTCCGCCAGGAGAAGTCCAAGGCGCCGTACGGCCTCTCCAGCTACCCGCACCCGCGGCTGATGCCGGACTTCTGGGAGTTCCCCACCGTCTCGATGGGCCTCGGCCCGCTCGGTGCGATCTACCAGGCCCGGATGAACCGCTACCTGGAGCACCGGGGCATCAAGGACACCTCGTCCTCACACGTCTACGCCTTCCTCGGCGACGGCGAGATGGACGAGCCCGAGTCGCTCGGCCAGCTCTCGCTGGCCGCCCGTGAGGGCCTGGACAACCTGACCTTCGTGGTGAACTGCAACCTGCAGCGCCTCGACGGCCCGGTCCGTGGCAACGGCAAGATCATCCAGGAGCTGGAGTCGCAGTTCCGCGGCGCCGGCTGGAACGTCATCAAGCTGGTCTGGGACCGCAGCTGGGACCCGCTGCTCGCCCAGGACCGTGACGGCGTGCTGGTGAACAAGCTGAACACCACGGTGGACGGCCAGTTCCAGACCTACGCGACCGAGACCGGCGCGTACATCCGCGAGAACTTCTTCGGCGGTGACCTGCGGCTGCGCAAGATGGTCGAGAGCATGACCGACCAGCAGATCCAGCACCTGGGTCGCGGCGGCCACGACCACGCCAAGGTCTACGCGGCGTACAAGGCGGCCCGCGAGCACAAGGGCCAGCCGACCGTGATCCTGGCCCAGACCGTCAAGGGCTGGACCCTCGGCCCGAACTTCGAGGGCCGCAACGCGACCCACCAGATGAAGAAGCTCACCACCGAGGACCTCAAGCGCTTCCGGGACCGGCTGCACCTGCCGATCACCGACAAGCAGCTCGACGAGGGCTACCCGCCCTACTACCACCCGGGCAAGGACTCCGAAGAGATCCAGTACATGCACGACCGGCGCAGCGAGCTGGGCGGCTACATGCCGACCCGCAAGGTGCGCCCGCGCATGCTGGAGCTCCCGGGCGACGACGCCTACAAGGCGGTCAAGAAGGGTTCGGGCAACCAGACCATCGCGACCACGATGGCCTTCGTCCGCGTCCTGAAGGACCTGATGCGGGACAAGGGGATCGGCGACCGGTTCGTGCCGATCGCCCCCGACGAGTACCGCACCTTCGGCATGGACTCGCTCTTCCCGTCCGCCAAGATCTACAACCCGCTCGGCCAGACCTACGAGTCGGTCGACCGCGAGCTGCTGCTGGCGTACAAGGAGTCCAAGACCGGCCAGATGCTGCACGACGGCATCTCCGAGGCGGGCTGCACCGCCTCGCTGATCGCCGCCGGTTCGTCCTACGCGACGCACGGCGAGCCGCTGATCCCGGTCTACGTCTTCTACTCGATGTTCGGGTTCCAGCGCACGGGTGACCAGTTCTGGCAGATGGCCGACCAGCTGGCCCGCGGTTTCGTGATCGGCGCCACGGCGGGCCGCACCACGCTGACCGGTGAGGGTCTGCAGCACGCGGACGGCCACTCGCAGCTGCTCGCCTCGACCAACCCCGGCGTCGTCGCGTACGACCCGGCGTACGGCTTCGAGATCGCGCACATCATGCAGGACGGCATCAAGCGGATGTACGGCTCGACGGCGGAGCACCCGCACGGCGAGGACGTCTTCTACTACATGACGGTCTACAACGAGCCGATCAAGATGCCGGCCGAGCCCGAGAACGTGGACGTCGAGGGCATCCTCAAGGGCATCCACAAGTACGCCCCGGGCACGGCGGGCCAGATCCCGGCGCAGATCCTCGCCTCCGGCGTGGCGGTGCCGTGGGCCCTGGAGGCCCAGCGGATCCTGGCCGAGCAGTGGAACGTCAAGGCGGACGTCTGGTCGGCGACCTCCTGGAACGAGCTGCGCCGCGACGCGGTGGAGGCCGAGGAGTTCAACCTGCTGCACCCGGAGGAGCCGCAGCGCGTCCCGTACGTGACGAGCAAGCTGTCCGGCTCGGAGGGCCCGTTCGTCGCGGTCTCCGACTGGATGCGTGCGGTGCCGGACCAGATCTCCCGCTGGGTGCCGGGCCAGTACCAGTCGCTCGGTGCCGACGGGTTCGGCTTCGCCGACACCCGTGGCGCGGCGCGCCGCTTCTTCCACATCGACGTGCAGTCGATCGTGCTGGGCGTGCTGACCGAGCTGGCCAAGCAGGGCCGGATCGACCGCTCCGCGCTCAAGGAGGCGATCGACCGCTACCAGCTGCTGGACGTGGCCGCCGCCGACCCGGGTGCCGCGGGCGGCGACGCCTGATCACCGGTTGACCGAAGGGCCGTCCCTCCCGGGGGGCGGCCCTTCGGGCTTTCCCGACGGCGCGTCGGCCCCGCTCCCCGGCGGCGGGGCGGGACCATGGCGGATGCCCGTCGCCATCGCGCTCTTCACCCAGGACCTCCGGCTGCACGACAACCCCGTGCTGCACGCCGCCCTCGCCGCCACCGACCCGGTGGTTCCGCTGTTCGTGCTGGACGACGGGATCGCCGCCACCGGCTTCGCCGTGCCCAACCGGGCCGCCTTCCTCGCCGACTGCCTGCGCGACCTGGACGCCGGGCTGCGCTCGCGCGGCGGGCACCTGGTGCTGCGGCGCGGGGACGTGGTCGCCGAGACCGCCCGGGTGGCGGCCGAGGCCGGCGCCGGGGCGGTGCACGTGGCGGCCGGGGTGACCGCCTTCGCCCAGCGCCGGGAGGCCCGGCTGCGGGCGGAGTTCGGCGACCGGCTGGTGGTGCACGACGCCGTGCTGACGGCGCTGGCGCCCGGCGCGGTCACCCCGGCGGGCAAGGACCACTACGCGGTCTTCACGCCCTATCTGCGGGCCTGGTCGGCCGCCCCGCGACGGAAGCCGCTGCCCGCGCCCCGGCGGGTGCCGGTGCCGGACGGGATCGCGAGCCTGCCCGTTCCCGTCGTACGCCCCGACTCCCCCGAGCTGCCGCCGGGCGGTGAACGCGCCGGCCGGGCCCGGTGGAAGCGCTGGACCCCGGGCGACCGGGACGCGCTCGCGCTCGACGGGACGTCACATCTCTCCCCCTACCTGCACTTCGGCTGCCTGTCGGCGACCGAGCTGGCCGCCGGGACCGCGGACGAGGACTTCGTCCGGCAGCTGGTCTGGCGGGACTTCCACCACCAGGTGCTGGCGGCCCGACCTGCGGCGGCCCGGGCGGACTACCGCCCGCGCGGCGACCGCTGGCACCGGGACGAGAGCGAACTCACCGCCTGGCAGGCCGGGTTGACGGGCTGTCCGATCGTGGACGCCGGGATGCGGCAGCTGGCCGCCCAGGGCTGGATGCACAACCGCGCCCGGCTGATCACCGCGAGCTACCTGGCCAAGACGCTCCACCACGACTGGCGCGAGGGGGCCGCGCACTTCCTCTCCCTGCTGGTCGACGGCGACGTGGCCAACAACCAGCTGAACTGGCAGTGGGTCGCGGGCACCGGCACCGACACCCGCCCCAACCGGGTGCTCAACCCGCTCGCCCAGGCCAAGCGCTTCGACCCGGACGGGGCGTACGTCCGCCGCTGGGTGCCCGAGCTGGCCCACCTGCCGGGCGGCACCGTGCACCGGCCCTGGCTGCTGGCGGAGCGGCCCGACTACCCGGCCCCGCTGGTGGAGCTGCCGACCGACCGGTTCGAGCGGGGACGCCCGAGGTAGGCGAACCGGTACCCGCTCGTCGACGAGCACGGGGAAGGGGGGCGCCGTTCGGCGCCCCCCTTCCCCGTGACAGTGGCTCAGATGTGCACGGCCGGACCGGCGTCGGTCGCGCCCCGCTTGGTGAGCAGGCCGAGCAGGGCCGCCGCGAAGGCGACGGCGGCGGCCACCGCGAAGGCCAGCGACATGCCGCTGACGAAGGACTCGTGGACGGCGGTGGCCATGCCCTGCACCACCTGCTCGGGGGTGCCGGCCGGGGCCGGCGGGGCGATGCCGAGCTGGGCGGCCTGGTCGAGACCGGCCTGCTGGGCCGGGTCGACCGGCGGCAGGCCGGCCGCGGCCCAGTTGCCGGGGAGCACGTTGGTGACCTTGGCGGCCATCACCGCGCCGAGCACCGCGGTGCCGAGCGAGCCGCCGACCTGCATGGCGGCCTGCTGGAGGCCACCGGCCACACCGGACAGCTCCAGCGGGGCGTTGCCGACGATCACCTCGGTCGCGCCGACCATGACCGGGCTGATGCCCAGGCCCATCAGGACGAACCAGAGCGACATGATGCCGGTGCCGGAGTCCGAGGTCAGGGTGGACATCCCGTACATCGCCACGGTGGTGAGCACCATGCCGACCACGATCGGGATCCGCGGACCGACCTTGCCGATCGCGGCGCCGGCCGCCGGGGCGCCGACGATCATCATGCCGGTCATCGGCAGCAGGTGGACGCCCGCCTGAACGGGCGTCATGGCGTGCACGTTCTGCAGGTAGAAGGTCACGAAGAAGATCGCGCCGAAGAACGCGAAGGCCATCAGCACCATCAGCAGGGCACCCGCCGAGAGCGGCACCGAGCGGAACAGGCTGAGCGGGATCAGCGGCTCCTCCGCCTTGGTCTGCCAGAACGCGAACAGCACCAGGGCGAGCACCGCACCACCGAGGAACAGCAGCGTGCTGCTGTCGCCCCAGCCCCAGCTCGGGGCCTTGATGATGCCCCAGACCAGCGCGAACATCGCCACCGAGAGCAGCGCGATGCCGGGCACGTCGAAGGACTTGGCCGCGTTCTCGGCCCGGACGTCCTTGAGGATCCAGATGCCGAGCGCCACGGCGGCGATGCCGACGGGGATGTTGATGAAGAACACCGACTGCCAGCTGACGTGCTCGACCAGCAGACCGCCGACGATCGGACCGGCGGCGGTGGACGCGCCGATCACACCGGCCCAGATGCCGATCGCCATGTTGAGCTTGTCGGCCGGGAACGCACCGCGCAGCAGACCGAGCGCGGCGGGCTGGAGCAGCGCGCCGAACAGGCCCTGGAGCACCCGGAAGGCGATCACCAGCTGGATGTTGCCGGCGAAGCCGATGGCGGCGGAGGTGGCCGCGAAGCCGGCCGCACCGACCAGGAAGGTGGACTTGTGGCCGAACCGGTCGCCGATCTTGCCGGCCGTGATCAGGAAGACCGCCAGCGCCAGCAGGTAGCCGCTGGTCACCCACTGGATGTCGGCGGGCGAGGCGCCCAGGTCGCTCTGGATCACCGGGTTGGCGATCGCCACCACGGTGCCGTCCAGCGCCACCATCATCACGCCGACCGCCACCGTGAGCAGGGTCAGCCAGGGGTGGCCCTGGAACCGTGCGAGACCGGTGAGCGGTGCGCTGCGCTCCGGCGGCACAGCCGCTTTCGCGGTCTTGGTCAGGGGCTGGCTCATCTGACGGACCCTCCGAGGGCTTCGATCAGCAGGACTTCGGCCACCGGGCCGTACGCGGGGCACGGCCGGGGCCAGGGCATGGCGGTGGCGCCCCGGCCCACCCGTCCCCACGAGTCGTCCGGCCTGACGGGCGCCACTGCCGGTTGAGATTATGTCAGCTGCTGACATTAGGCAAACACTGCCTTGTGCTGTTGGCTGACTTCTGCCAATCTCTGCCATTTGTCAGCGCGCTATCGTTATGGACACAGTGCTGATGTGCACAGTCCCGCCCTGTCCCGGAAGGCCCAGCCATGGCCGCGCAGCCCCTCCCGTCCGCCGAACCGGCCGCCTGCCGGGTGCTCGGCCTGCGCGAGCGGAAGAAGCAGCGCACCAGGGACGACCTGGTCTCCGCCGCCCACCGGCTCTTCCTGAGCCAGGGCTACGCGCGCACCACCGTCGACGAGATCGCGGCCGAGGTCGACGTCTCGCAGCGCACCTTCTTCCGGTACTTCTCCAACAAGGAGGAGGTCGCGCTCGCCGTCCTGGCCGACGCCGAGGACTACTTCGTCGCCACCCTCCGGGAGCGGCCCGCCTCGGAGAACCCGCTGCAGGCGCTGCGGAGTTCGATCGTGCTGGCCTGGCGCGACCTGTCCGCCACGGGGACCTCGGACACCGGCGTCACCGCCGCCCTCGAACTCATCCAGCTGATCGAGGAGACCCCCACCCTGCTCGCCGCCCACCTCCGGCGGATCACCGAACAGGAACGCCTGATCACCGAACTGATCGCCCGTCGGGAGGGGCTCGACCCGGCGGTCGACCTGCGGCCCCGGGTACTGGCCGCCGTCTTCGGCGGGGTCCTCCGCTCCGCCCACCTCGCCTGGAGCAGCGACCACTCCGCGCCCGGCCCCGAGGGCATGATCACCGTCATCGAGTCCCACTTCGACCAACTGGGCCCGGCCCTGGCGGGCGACTGGCGCTGACCCTCAGCTTTTTGCAGGGCGTCCGGGGCTACGGTCCAGGGGCTCGGGGCTCTGCTGTTGTGCGGCTCCGCCGCGTGGGCGAGGAGATCTGGCGTTCGGGTCACTGCGAAAGTGCCTGACCACCTACGCGACGATCACCTTGCAAGGGCCGGCGTCGCCCACGCGGCGGAGCCGCACAACAGCAGAGCCCCGAGCCCCTGGTGGTCCACCGCTGAGCGCCTGCAAACAGTGGGTCATACCCAGGTGCTACGCCGAAGTCCGGACTGCGGTACGACTCCCGGTGGGGTGGGGCCGCCTAGGCTTGGCCGGGATGAAGCCTCAACTTCCTTCCGCCGTCCTGAACCTCCTGCAACCGGTGGGTGATCAGCTGGCCGACCTCGGCCGGGCGCTGCTCACCCCCGTCGACGGCCGGGCCCCGCTGATGTCCGGGGCACGGCGCGCCTGGGTGCGCTGGCTGCCGTACCTGGTGGCGGTCTCCGCGGTGGCGACGCTGCTGCCGGTGGGTACGGTGGTGCTGGCCGACAGCTACGGGGTGCCCGGCGGAGTGGCGGGAGCCCTGGCGCTGATGCAGTCCGGACCGCTGCTGCTGGCGATCACCCGGCCGCTGCAGGCGTGGTGGGTGATCACCGGCGGGACGGTGCTCGGGGCGGTGCTGACCGTCGACAGCCCGGAGTCGGCCGGGGCGTGGCCGTGGCCGGTGACCACCCTGCTCTGCTACGTCTTCCTGATGCCCGCGCTGGCCCTGCGGGAGCGGGGGCGGACGCTGGTCGCGGTCTGGCTGGTCACCCTGGCCGCCAGCATCGTGGCCGCCGATCTGCACCAGCCCCGGGCCGGCGAGACCGCCGCCATCGCGGTGACGGTCTCGGGGGCGGTGCTGCTGCTGGGCTGGAGCGTGCGCGGCCGGGGCGAGGCGCAGCGGCTGCTGGCCGAGCAGGAGCAGATCAGCGAGGCGGAGCGGGAGCGCAGCACGCTGCTGGAGGAACGGGCCAGGATCGCCCGGGAGTTGCACGACGTGGTCGCGCACCACATGTCGGTGATCACGGTGCAGGCGGACAGTGCGCCGTACCGGATCGGTGGTCTGCCGCCGGAGGCGGTGGAGGAGTTCGGCACCATCGCGGCGGCGGCCCGGAGTTCGTTGAGCGAGATGCGGCGGCTGCTGGGGGTGCTGCGCAGTGACGGGGCGGCCCCGGACCGGGCGCCGCAGCCGGGGCTGGCGCAGCTCGGGCAGTTGGTGGAGACGGTGGGTCAGGCCGGGGTGCGGGCCGAGCTGACGGTGACTCCTGAGGTGGCCGCGCTGGGTGAACTCCCGTCCGCGGTGGCCCTGTCGGCGTACCGGATCGTGCAGGAGGCGCTGGCCAACGTGGTCCGGCACGCGCCGGGTGCGCGGGCCGAGGTCAGGCTGACCGCCGTCGGGCGGACGCTGCGGGTGACGGTGGAGAACTCGCCGGGCGGCCGCCCGGCCGTGGAGGGCGGCGAGGGCACCGGGCACGGCCTGGTGGGAATGCGTGAGCGGGTCCGTCTGCTGTCCGGCAGGCTGGAGACCGGCGGTACGCCTGCGGGCGGCTTCCTGGTCACCGCCGAACTGCCCGTCACCACCCTTGGAGAGAGCCCCCGATGACCATCCGCGTAATCATCGTCGACGACCAGGCGATGGTCCGGGCCGGGTTCGCCGCACTGCTCAACGCGCAGACCGACATCGACGTGGTCGGCGACGCCGCCGACGGGAAGCAGGCGTTGGAGGTCAGCGGGCGGACCCATCCGGACGTGGTGCTGATGGACGTCCGGATGCCCGAGATGGACGGTCTGGAGGCGGCCCGCCGGCTGCTCGACCCGCCGATCGGCGTGGTGCACCGGCCCAAGGTGCTGATGCTGACCACCTTCGACGTGGACGACTACGTCTACGAGGCGCTCCGGGCCGGGGCCAGCGGCTTCCTGCTCAAGGACGCGCCGCCGGCCGACCTGATCGCCGCCGTCCGGGTGGTGGCCGCCGGGGACGCGCTGCTCGCCCCCTCGGTGACCCGCCGGCTGATCGAGGACTTCGCCCGCACCCGCCCGGCCCCGCGCCGCGATCCCCGGCTGCGACTGAACGGGCTGACGCCCCGGGAGACCGAGGTGCTGGAGCTGATCGCCCGCGGCCTGTCCAACCAGCAGATCGCCGAGCGGCTGGTGGTCGCCGAGCAGACCGTGAAGACCCACATCGGCCGCATCCTGGCCAAGCTCGACCTGCGCGACCGGGCCCAGGCGGTGGTCCTGGCGTACGAGTCCGGACTGGTGACGCCGGGCCAGTAGTACCCCGGTACGACGTGCCGGTTGGCCCCGCGGTGTGACGATCGCGGGGCCTTCTGCTCCTTACCTTCCTCTCCGTCAGCAGCGGTACGACGGAAGGGTTGGAGCGGATGCGAGCACGATTCGGGCGGGCACTGGCCGGGGGTCTCCTGGCGGTACTGGCGGTCGGCGGGGCCGGTGGCTGGGCGGCGGCGGACGGTCAGCGGGCGGTCACCGGGCCGCCGCCCGGCAGCGCGGCCTGGGTCGCCGACGCCACCCTGGGGCTGCGGCTGCCGGAGCCCGGGCGGGCCGACGCCGCCGAGGTGGCGGCCTTCTTCGCCGGGCTGCCGCAGGCGCAGCAGCGGGCGCTGGCGGTCCGCCACCCGCTGGTGGTGGGGAACCTGGACGGCGCCCCGTTCGCCCTGCGGTACTTCGCCAACGCGCTGGCCCTGCGCGAGGAGCGGGACCGGGAGCTGGCGGTGGCCGCCGACGGCACCCTGCCGGAGCGGGACCGGGCCGCCGCCCGGGGCAAGGCGGACCGGTACGCCGCGCTGACCGGCCGTCAGCTGCTGGCCTTCGACCCGCGCGGCCGGGGCCAGCTGGCCGAGGTGTTCGGCGACCTGGCCCGGGCCAAGCGGACGGCGGTGATCGTGCCCGGCGCCGACATCGACCTGATGACCGTCGACCGCACCTCCTCCCCGTACGGCACCCCGACCGGGATGGCCCGGGCGCTCCGCGACCGGGCCGGTGACCGGCTGGCGGTGGTCGCCTGGACCGGCTACACCACCCCCGTCAAGGTCGGCCTGGACGCCGCCACCGCCCGGCTGGCCCGGGCCGGTGCCCCTCGGCTGAGCCACTTCCTGTCCGGCCTGGCGCCCACCACCGGGCCGGTCACGGTGCTCTGCCACAGCTACGGCACCGCCGTCTGCTCGCTCGCCGACCTGGGCCCCGAGCAGGCCACCGGGATCGTCGCGATCGGCTCGCCCGGGATGGACGTGGACCGGGCCGCCGACCTCCGGGTCCCGGTCTGGGTGGCCCAGCGCAACGCCGAGGACTGGATCGACCAGGTCCCGAACGTCTCCTTCCTCGGCCTCGGCCACGGCGCCGACCCCGAGGACCCCGCCTTCGGCGCCCGGACGGTCGCCTCCGCCGGTTCGCACGGCCACAGCGGCTACTTCGCCCCCGGCACCGCCTCGCTGGCCAACTTCGCCGCGATCGCGCTCGGCCGCACCGACCAGGTGACCTGCGCCCCCGGCCGCGACGCCTGCACCCGCTGATCCTTCGTCAGGAGACCCCGCCATGAAGCTCGTCACCACCCTCCGCCGCTCCGCGGCCTCCGTGGACGCCAGGACCCCCGCCACCCGCGACCGCGCCCTGGACGGCCTGCGCGCCCTCGCCCTGCTCTCGGTGCCGATCGGGCACTGGCTGCTCGGCGGCTTCACCAACTCGTCGGACGGCGTGCTGCACAACGCCAGCCCGCTGGCCTCGCTCGGCTTCTTCGCCCCGCTCAGCTGGGTGCTCCAGATGCTCGGGGTGTTCTTCCTGGTCGGCGGCTACGCCTCGGCCAAGTCACTGGCCCGCTCGCAGGAACGCGGTGCCAGCACCGCCGACTGGCTGTGGCAGCGCACCGTCCGGCTGCTCCGCCCGGTGCTGGGGGTGGCGGCGGTCTGGGCCCTGCTGATCCCGCTGCTGACCGCACTCGGCGTCCCCGCCGGGACGGTCAGGACCGGCAGCGTGCTGGTGGTCCAGCCGCTCTGGTACATCGGCATCTACCTGGTGCTCACCGCCCTCACCCCCGGGTGCCTGCGGCTCGGCCGCCGGCTCGGCGGCTGGGCGGCGGCCCCGCTGCTCGGCGTGGTCGCGGTGGTGGACGCACTGCGGTACGGGCCGTGGGCCGACTCGGTGCCGTCCTGGCTGGCGCTGGTCAACCTGCTGCCCGGCTGGCTGTTCGCCTACCAGCTCGGCATCTCCTGGGCCCAGGGCACGCTGCGCAAGGCCGGGGCGAAGCTGCTGCTGCTCGGCGGGGCCGCGCTGTTCACCGTGCTGCTGACGGTCTTCCACTACCCGGCCAGCATGGTCGGCGTGCCCGGGGTGGCCCGGACCAACTCGCACCCGCCGTCCCTGCTGGTGCTGGCGCTGGCCTCGGTGCAGTGCGGCGCGGCGATGCTGCTGCGCGACCGGATCGGCCGGACGCTGCGGCGGCCGCTGCTCTGGCTGCCGGTGGTGGTGGTCAACCTCTCGGCGATGACGATCTTCTGCTGGCACCAGACCGCGATGTTCTCGGTCGGCGCGCTCGGCGGCGCCCTGGGTGCCGTCCCCGGCCTGACCACCGCGCCGGACTCGCTCGGCTGGGTGCTGGCCCGGCTGGCCTGGCTGCCGGTGTTCGGCCTGGTGCTCACCCTGATCGGCCGGTACGCCCGGCGGTTCGACGCCCCCTGGAAGCTGAGCCGGGGCTGGCGGGCCGCGCTGGGCGCGGGGGCGGGGCTGTTCGCGGTGTACGCACTCGGGGTGGTCTGACGTGTCCGACAGTCGTACCGCTTACGCTGACCGCATGGTGACGTTCGATCAGTTCCTGAGCATCGGCCTGGCACTCCCCCGGGCCACCGAGCGGCTGACCTGGGAGACCACGGTCACCCTGCGGGTCGGCGAGAAGATCTTCGCGATGGGGACGCCCGGCTCGGGTGAGGTCACCGTCAAGGCGAGCAAGGCGGACCAGGCCGAACTGCTGGCCGCCGAGCCGGAGGTGTACTCCTCGGCGCCGTACGTCGGGCGGCACGGCTGGGTGCTGGTCAAGCTGGCCGGGGCCGACCCGGAGGAGCTGCGCGATCTGCTCGCCGACGCCTGGCGGAGCGTCGCGCCGAAGAAGCTGGTCCGGGAGTACGAAGCATCCGGGCCAACCCCCGAAACCCTGTGACCCATCCCACAGTTTAGCCGGGCACACCCCGCCTCCCCAGCCCATACGCTGGCTGGGAGTTGCCGGCGGTGGTGCACCCACGCGGGCCCCGAAGGATGGTGACCAGTTGCCGCAGCAGAACGCGCGCTCCGTGCAGCGCCGCAGGCGGATCAAACGAGTACTGATAGGCGTCTTCGCCACCACCGTGGTGCTGGTCGACACCGGCGCCGCCGCCGCGCAGGCCGCCGTGGGCAACGAACAGCTCGCCATCACCACGCCCCCGGCCGGCAGCTCCCAGTGGGTCGCCGACCACTCGCTCGGCCGCGACCTGCCGGACCCGGCGACCGCAGACGCCCGCAGCGTGGCCGCGTTCTTCGCCTCGCTCACCCCCGCGCAGACCGACCGCCTGGTCACCGGCTACCCCCTGGTCGTCGGCAACCTGGACGGCGCCCCGCTCCAGCTCCGCTACCGGGCCAACCGCCTGGCGATCGCCGCCGAACGCGACCGGGCCAGGGCCCGCGCCGACGACCGGCGGCTGGACGCCGACACCCGCGCCCGGGCCGCCGCCCGGGCCGACGACAGCGACCACCTGCTCGCGCCCGAGCGGCAGATCCTGGCCTTCGACCCACGCGGCCGGGGCCTGGTCAGCGAGGTCTACGGCGACCTGGCGACCGCTCAGCGGGTGGCCGTCCTGGTCCCCGGTTCGGACGCCGACCTCGGCCACTTCGACCAGGCCGTCGACCCGCTCCGCTCCCCCGCCGGAATGGGCCGCGCCCTGTACGCCGAGGAGCAGCGCCGGGCGGCCGGCACCCGTACCGCCGTGATCGCCTGGACCGGCTACGTCACGCCCGCCGGCCTCGGTCCCGACGCGGTCACCGACCGCCTCGCCCAGGCCGCCGCCCCCCGGCTCACCCGCCTGCTGGCCGGCCTCGCCGTCACCAGCGACCCGGCCACGCCGCCGACGCTGCTCTGCCACTCGTACGGGACGGTGGTCTGCGGCACCGCCGCCCCCGCCATCCACGACGCCACCCCCACCGACCTGGTGGTCTTCGGCAGCCCCGGGATGGGTGTGACCGACGCCGCCGACCTCGGCACCGGCGTCCGGGTCTGGGCCGCCCGCAACCCCACCGACTGGATCGGCAACGTCCCCTACCTGGAGGTCGGCGGCCTCGGCCACGGCGCCGACCCCACCTCCACCGCCTTCGGCGCCATCCGGGTCTCCTCGACCGGCGCCGACGGCCACACCGGCTACCTCGCCGAGGGCACCGCCAGCCTCCGCAACTTCGCCGACATCGCCCTCGGCGACTACGCGGACGTCACCCGGGCCGCCCGGAGCTGACGGTGGCTGCCCGTACGGTGGGGCCGTGACGGTGATTCAGGAGGGGCTGTACCGGCTGCGCAACGCCGGCAGCGGGCTGCTGCTGGAGGTCGCGGGCGACAAGCAGCGCAGCGGGGCGAAGATCCGGCAGGGCGCGGCGGACGGCTCCGCCGGGCAGCTCTGGCGGATCAGCGCCGTGCACCCCGGCGGTGGCCTCTACCACCTGGAGAGCGAGAGCAGCGGCAAGCGGCTGGACGTCACCGGGGCCCGGACCGACAACGGCGTGCCGCTCCAGCTCTGGGGCCCGAACGGCTTCGGCGCCCAGGAGTGGCTGCTGGAGCAGCACGTCGACGCCCCCGGCACCTACAACCTGGTCAGCTTCGTCAGCGGCCTCACCCTGGAGATCGCCGAGGACGGCACCGCCCGCCAGTGGGAGGACCTGGACCGCCCGACGCAGTGGTGGCACCTGGATCGCGTTGCACCCTAGGCAGACGCTCGGGCAGCTACGGTCAGGGGCTCGGGGCTGCACCTTTGGCAGGCGTTCGGGCAGCTACGGTCAGGGGCTCGGGGAACTGCGAGGAGATCTGGCGTGCGGGTCACAGACGAAAGTGCCTGACCACCCACGCGACGATCACCTTGAACGAGGCCGGCGTCGCAGTTCCCCGAGCCCCTGACCGTAGACGGTTGAGCACCTGCCAAAAAGTCGGCGTCGCCCACGCGGCGGAGCCGCACATCAGCAGAGCCCCGAGCCCCTGACTCCGTAGCGGGCTGAGCACCTGCCTACTCGCGACCTGCGGAGGTGAAGCTCATGTCGGCGTAGCGGTTGCCGGTGACCTGGGCGGCGATCGGCTCCAGGGTGGCGAGTTCGGCCGGGGTGAGGTGCAGGGTCGCGGCGGCGGTGTTCTCCGCGAGGCGGGTGCGCTTGCGGGTGCCCGGGATGGGGACGACCGTGAGGCCGTGGACCTCGGCGCGCTGGTGGACCCAGGCGAGGGCGATCTGGGCGGTGGTGACGCCCCGGTCGGCGGCGATCTTCTGGATCGGGGCGATCAGGGCCGCGTTGGCGGCGGCGTTCGGACCGCTGAACTGCGGGTGGTAGCGCCGGTAGTCACCCTCCGTCAGCTGTTCGGCGGCGGCGAAGGAGCCGGTCAGGAAGCCCCGGCCGAGCGGCGAGTACGGGACGAAGGTGACGCCCAGTTCGGCGGCGGCCGGCACCGCGGTCCGCTCGACGTCCCGGGAGAACAGCGACCACTCGGACTGCAGGGCGGCGATCGGGTGCACCGCGTACGCCTCGCGCAGCTCGTCCCCGGTCACCTCGGACAGGCCCAACTCCCGTACCTTGCCCGCCTGGACGAGCTCGGCCATGGCGCCGACCGACTCGGCCAGCGGGACCGCCGGGTCGCGCCGGTGCATGTAGTAGAGGTCGATCACGTCCACACCGAGGCGGCGCAGCGAGTCGTCCACGGCGGTGCGGATGTAGGCGGGGTCGTTGCGGACGGCCCGGTAGGTCGGGTCGTCGGCGCGGCGCTCGATGGCGAACTTGGTGGCCAGCACGACCTGGTCGCGGTTGGCCCGGACGAACGGGCCGATCAGCTCCTCGTTGGCGCCGGAGCCGTAGATGTCGGCGGTGTCGAACAGGGTGACGCCCGCCTCGAGGGCGGCGTCCAGGGTGGCCAGGGCCTCGGCGGTGTCGGTCGGGCCGTAGAACTCGGACATGCCCATGCAGCCGAGGCCCTGGGCTCCGATCAGCTCGCCGCTGCGGCCGAGGGGGACGGTGGGGAGACGCATTCGGTGTTCCTGCCTTCGAGTGCTTCGGAGGATTCGAGGGATTCGAGGGATTCGAGGGTGTCGCCGTAGAGGTCGATCTTGTAGTCGAGGACCGCCAGGGTCGCGTGCAGGTCGGCCAGCTTCAGCCTGACCTCCTCGCGGTGGACCACCAGCAGGTCCCGGCGGTCCGCCAGGGTGTGTTCACCCTCCCGGACCAGCTCGACGTAGCGGAGCATGTCCGCGACCGACATCCCGGTCAGCCGCAGCCGGCCGAGGAACTCCAGCCGCCGTACGTCGGCGTCGCAGTACCGGCGCTGACCGGAGTGCGTGCGGTCGACCGGGTCGAGCAGGCCGATCCGCTCGTACCAGCGCAGCGTGTGCGCGCTCAGGCCGGTGCTCGCCACCATCTCGCTGATGCTGTGCCGGCCCGTACGGTCGGCGGTCTCGACGGCGACGCCGGAGTAGGCGCCGCAGTTGAGCAGGTTCGGTGCCGTGGTCTGCGGTGCTGCGGTCGTGGTCACGGTGATACCCCCGGTGGAAGTGACGCTCACGAAGCTACTGACTTGGAGCGCACTCTAGGCAAGCCCGACCCACCGGTCGCCGGAGGGTCGACGTTAGAGTCGGGCCCATGCAGAGCTTGCGGATGATCGAGGACTGGCCGGTGCCCACGGCGGCGGCCGCGGTGGTGCGAGGCAGCGACGGGGCGGTGCTGGGCGCGGCGGGGCCGCAGGACCAGCTGTTCCCGCTGGCGTCGGTGACCAAGCCGCTCACCGCGTACACCGTGCTGGTCGCGGTCGAGGAGGGCGTCTTCGAGCTGGACGACCCGGCCGGGCCCGAGGGTTCGACGGTCCGTCACCTGCTGGCGCACACCTCCGGGCTCGCCTTCGACGAGCACCGGGTGATGGCCCCGCCCGGTGACCGGCGGCTCTACTCCAACGCCGGGTTCGACGTGCTGGCCGACACCCTGACCAAGGCGTCCGGGATCAACTTCGCCCAGTACGCCGCCGAGGCGGTCTTCGCTCCGCTCGGGATGACCTCGACCCTGATCAACACCGCCCACCGGACCCCGGCGGGCGCCGGCGGCCTCTCCACCGTCGCGGACCTGGCCCGGTTCGCCGCCGAGCTCCAGGCCCCCCGGCTGCTGGACCCCTCCACCGTGCACGCCGCCACCCGCGAGGTGGCCTGGCCCGGCCTGGGCGGCGTCCTTCCCGGCTTCGGCCACCGGCGGCCCAACGACTGGGGTCTCGGCTTCGAGATCCGCGACGGGAAGTCCCCGCACTGGACCGGCACCCACAGCTCCCCCGCCACCTTCGGCCACTTCGGCCAGTCCGGCACCTTCCTCTGGGTCGACCCGGTCGCGGACCTCGCCTGCGTCGCCCTCACCGACCGCGACTTCGGCCCCTGGGCGGCCGAGGTCTGGCCGGCCTTCACGGACGCGGTCCTCGCCGAACTCCGCTAGCGCAAGGTGCACCGCCAAGGGCCCGGGGAACGGCGGCGCCGACCTCGTACAAGGCGATCGTCGCGTCGGTGGTCGGGCACTTTCGCAGTGACCCGAACGCCAGATCTCCTCGCCCACGCGGCGGAGCCGCACGTCAGCAGAGCCCCGAGCCCCTGGACCGTAGCCCCGAAGCACCTGCGAATGGCTCAGCCGTACGTGACCGGCGAGTGCATCTCCCAGAGCAGCAGCTCGACGCCGTCGGCCCCCGCCGTGGGGTCGGCGAAGGCGTCGTCGGTGGCGCGGACGCTGTCGCCCGGCTCCATCGAGCGGCCGCCGCCCTGCGGGCCCAGGACGGTGCGGTAGCCCAGCGAACCGGTCGTCAGGTGCACGTAGCGGAACGGCGCTTCGGGCAGCGCGGGCAGCGGCTCCCAGGGGCCGGCCGTGACCAGCCAGAGGGCGGCGTCGCCGCGCCGCAGCCGCAGTGCCTCCGAGGCAGCGTCCCGCTCCAGCCCGGAGGCGAGCAGGGTCAGCCCGGTCGACGCCCGGTCGACCCGCCGGAGGCCGTACGCCGGGGGTGCGTCGAAGGTGTCGGGCTGCAGCCACATCTGGACGAAACGGACCGGTTCGGCCGCGCCGCCGATGTTGCGTTCGGTGTGGGTGATGCCGGAGCCGGCGCTCTGCCACTGGAGCATGCCGGGCCGGACCACGCCCGCGTGGCCGTGGCCGTCCCGGTGGGCGAGGGCGCCGGAGAGGACCCAGGTGAGGATCTCGGTGTCCCGGTGCCGGTGTTCGTCGTAGCCGGCGCCGGGGGCGAGGGTCTCCTCGTTGACCGCCAGCAGGGCGCCGAAGTGGACGTTCTTCGGGTCGTAGTGGCCGGCGAAGGAGAAGGCGTGCCGGGTCTCGATGCCCTCGGCCGGGGTGGATCGGTAGCGTTCGGAGGCCCGGCGCAGGTCGGCGCGGGCACGGCTGGCGGCTTGGGTCACGGGGCCACCGTAACGGCTGACCGGCGCCGCTCACGGGAGGCCGGAGGGGCGTCGGTGTGACGTGGGCCACCGGGCCGATCGGCGGGGGCGGGTACGAGCCGCCCCGTACGTGAGGCAGTCTTGTCCCTGTGCCATCCGCTTCAGCGAGTTCCGACAAGAAGACCGCGGCCGAGCAGGCCACCGCGGCTGCCAAGCAGCCCGAGCAGGCCAGACCCCGGCGGGGTGGCCGGCTGACCGCGCAGGAGCGCCGGCTGGCCACCGAGCGGGCCGAGCTGCGCGCCGCCACGCTCAAGCGACTGGAGAAGTCCTCGGGCAAGCTGGCCACCGCCGCGATCGCCCGGATGGACGACCAGCTCGGTTGGTACCGGCGGATGCCGCCGGAGCACCGGTCCTGGATCGGCCTGGTCGCCCAGGCCGGTATCGCCGCGTTCACCGAGTGGTACCGGCATCCCGACGCGCCGCAGGCGATCTCCACCGACGTGTTCGGCACCGCGCCGCGCGAGCTGACCAGGGCCATCACGCTCCGGCAGACCGTGGAGCTGATCCGCACCACGATCGAGGTGATGGAGGAGGCCATCGACGAGGTGGCCGCGCCCGGCGACGAGGCGGGCATGCGCGAGTCGGTGCTGGTCTACGCCCGGGAGATCGCCTTCGCCACCGCGCAGGTGTACGCCCAGGCGGCCGAGGCGCGCGGCGCCTGGGACGCCCGGCTGGAGGCGCTGGTGGTCAACTCGCTGCTCTCCGGCGACGCGGACGAGGGCGTGCTGTCCCGGGCCGCCGCGCTCGGCTGGGGCCAGCCGAGCCAGGTCCGGGTGGTGATGGGCAGTGCCCCGGACGGGGACAGCGAGCTGGTGGTGGAGGCGATCCGACGGGCCGCCAGGTACGCCAAACTGCACGTGCTGACCGGGGTGCTGGGCAAGCGTCTGGTGGTGGTGGTCGGCGGTGACAAGGAGCCGGTGCACGCTGCCCGGGCGCTGATCGGGCAGTTCGCGCCGGGCCCGGTGGTGGTCGGCCCGACGGTCGGCGACCTGCTCTCGGCGACCAGGTCCGCGCATGCGGCGGCGGCCGGGCTGAAGGCGTGTGCGGCCTGGCCGGACGCGCCGCGGCCGGTGCTGGCGGACGACCTGCTGCCCGAACGGGCGCTGGCCGGGGACCAGGCGGCCAGACGGCAGTTGGTGGAGGAGATCTACACACCGCTGGACGAGGCCGGGTCGGCACTCCTGGAGACGTTGAGTGTCTATCTGGAACAGGCCTCCTCGCTGGAGGGCGCCGCACGGATGCTCTTCGTTCACCCAAACACCGTGCGCTACCGGCTTCGACGTGTGACCGACGTCACCGGCTATGCTCCGTCCGACGTGCGTTCGGCCTTCACACTGCGGATCGCGCTGGCCCTGGGCCGACTCGGCTCGGCCGCCACCCACGACTGACACGCTGTAGGGATCCCACAATCCGGCGTGCTTTTCTTCGTTACCGTCGCCTACCCGCCCTTGGGTGCCTGGCGAGAGAGGGTTGAACCGTGCTCGTAATCGTCGCCCCTGGACAGGGTGCCCAGACCCCCGGATTCCTCAACCCCTGGCTTGAGCTGGACGGCGCCGCCGACCGGCTGACGGCCTGGTCCGACGTGGCCGGGCTCGACCTGGTCAGGTACGGCACCGAGGGCTCCGAGGAGGAGATCAAGGACACCGCCGTCGCCCAGCCGCTGCTGGTGGCCGCGGGCCTGCTCACCGCCACCGAGCTGTTCGGCGCGCCCACCGGCGGCCCGTTCGGCGCGGTCGCCGGGCACAGCGTCGGCGAGATCACCGCGGCCGTGCTGGCCGGGGTGCTCGGCGTCGAGGAGGCGCTGGTCTTCGTCCGCGAGCGCAGCCTGGCGATGGCCGAGGCGGCCACCGTGACGGCCACCGGGATGACCGCCCTGCTGGGCGGCGACCCCGAGCTGGTCGCCGCGAAGCTGGCCGAGCACGGTCTGGCCGCCGCCAACAACAACGGCGGCGGCCAGCTGGTCGCGGCCGGCACGCTGGACCAGCTGGCCGCCCTGAAGGCGGACCCGCCGGCCGGGTCCCGGGTGATCCCGCTCAAGGTGGCCGGTGCGTTCCACACCGGGCACATGGCCCCGGGTGTCGAGCGGCTGGCCAAGCTGGCGCCGACCCTGACGGTCCACGATCCGAAGGTCGGCTACCTGTCCAACAAGGACGGTGAGGTCGTACAGTCCGGTACCGAAGTACTGGACCGCCTGGTCACCCAGGTCTCCAACCCGGTCCGCTGGGACCTCTGCATGGAGACCCTGCAGCAGCTCGGTGCCACCGCCGTCATCGAGCTCTCCCCGGCCGGAACCCTCACCAACCTGGTCAAGCGCAACGTCAAGGGTGTCGCGACGCTGGCCCTCAAGACCCCGGCCGACCTCGACAAGGCGCGTGCGCTGATCGAGGAGCACGGCGGGCAGGAGCAGGACGCATGACTTCGCCTCAGATCCAGCCGTCCACCGGTGCCGCGTACGCGCGCATCCACGGTGTCGGCGGCTACCGACCCGTTCGGGTGATCCCCAACTCCGAGGTCCTGAACTGGATCGACTCCTCGGACGAGTGGATCCGCTCCCGCAGCGGGATCACCGAGCGCCGCTGGGCCGGCCCGGAGGAGAGCGTCGCCGAGATGTCGGTGCAGGCCGCCGGCAAGGCGATCGCCCAGGCCGGGATCGGCCCGGAGCAGATCGGTGGCGTGATCGTGGCCACCGTCTCGCACCTCAAGCAGACCCCCGCGATCGCCACCGAGATCGCCCAGCGGCTCGGCTGCGGCACCGCCCCGGCCTTCGACATCTCGGCCGCCTGCGCCGGCTTCGGCTACGGCCTGAGCCTGGCCGACGGCATGGTGCGCGGCGGCAGCGCCGAGTACGTGCTGGTGATCGGCGTCGAGCGGCTCAGCGACCTGACCGACACCTCGGACCGGTCGACCGCGTTCATCTTCGGTGACGGCGCGGGTGCCGCCATCGTCGGCCCGTCCGACACGCCCGGCATCGGCAAGGTGATCTGGGGTTCGGACGGCTCGCAGAAGGACGTCATCTCGCAGACCCAGGCCTGGGACACCGCGTTCGCCAAGGCGGACGCGGTGAACGGGACGGGCGAGGAGGTGAAGTGGCCGGCCCTGCGGATGGAGGGCCAGTCGGTCTTCCGCTGGGCGGTCTGGGAGATGGCCAAGGTGGCCCAACAGGCGCTGGACGCCGCCGGGATCACCGCGGACCAGCTCGGTGCGTTCATCCCGCACCAGGCCAACATGCGGATCACCGACGCCATGATCAAGGCGCTCAAGCTGCCCGCCACGGTCCCGGTCGCCCGCGACATCGCCGAGACCGGCAACACCTCCGCGGCCTCCATCCCGCTGGCCATGGAACGGATGCTGGAGAGCGGCGAGGCCCGCAGCGGGGACCTCGCGCTGATCATCGGCTTCGGGGCGGGTCTCGTGTACGCCGCCGCAGTCGTTACTCTCCCCTAGGCGTCTACGCCCCATCACAAACCTGCGACGGCCCGCCGGGTGGTCGCTGTCAACACCGAATGAGGAGCAGCCAGAATGGCTACCAAGGACGAGGTTCTGACCGGTCTTGCCGAGATCGTCAACGAGATCGCCGGCATCCCGGCCGAGGACGTCGAGCTCGACAAGTCCTTCACCGACGACCTGGACGTCGACTCGCTCTCCATGGTCGAGGTCGTCGTGGCCGCCGAGGAGCGCTTCGACGTGAAGATCCCGGACGACGAGGTCAAGAACCTCAAGACCGTCGGCGACGCGGTGAACTACATCCTCGCGAACGCCGCCGCCTGACCCACGGTCGGTTCCCCAACTGACCGCCCGGGCGGCCGGAGTGCACACCCCGGCCGCCCGGTCACCCCTCCCCCGGCATCGCCGCCACCTGCCACACGTGAGAGAAGAAGAAACCAGTGACCGCTGAAAACCGCACCGTGGTCGTCACGGGTATCGGCGCCTTCACGCCGCTGGGCGGCGACGCCGCCTCGTTCTGGGAGGGCCTGATGGAAGGCCGTTCCGGCGTGGCAGCCCTGACCGAGGAGTGGGCCGCCGACCTGCCCGTCCGGATCGCCGCGCGCGTCGCCGTCGAGCCGGGCGACGTGCTGCCCCGCCCGCTGGCCCGCAAGCTGGACCGCTCGGCGCAGTTCGCGCTGATCGCGGCCCGCGAGGCCTGGGCCGACGCCGGCTTCGAGACCCCCGCCACCGACCTCTCCTCCAAGCTCGCCCCCGAGCGCCTGGGCGCCGTCATCGCCTCCGGCATCGGCGGCGTGACCACCCTGCTCGACCAGTACGACGTGCTGAAGGAGAAGGGCGTCCGCAAGGTCTCCCCGCACACCGTCCCGATGCTGATGCCCAACTCCCCGGCGGCCAACGTCGGTCTGGAGGTCGGCGCCCGCGCGGGTGTGCACACCCCCGTCTCCGCCTGTGCCTCCGGCGCCGAGGCGATCGGCTACGCGATCGAGATGATCCGTACCGGCCGCGCCGACGTCGTGGTGGCCGGTGGCACCGAGGCGGCGATCCACCCGCTGCCGATCGTCGCCTTCTCCAACATGATGGCGATGTCCAAGAACAACGAGCACCCGCAGCAGGCGTCCCGCCCGTACGACAAGGCCCGCGACGGCTTCGTGCTCGGCGAGGGCGCGGGCGTGGTCGTGCTGGAGTCGGCCGAGCACGCCGCAGCGCGCGGTGTCCGGGTCTACTGCGAGGCGGTCGGCCAGGGTCTCTCCTCGGACGCCCACCACATCGCCCAGCCCGAGCCGTCCGGCTCCGGGGTGGCCCGCGCGATCGCCCAGCTGTTCGAGCAGAACGACCTCGACAAGGCCGACATCGTGCACGTCAACGCGCACGCCACCTCCACCCCGCAGGGTGACGTCGCCGAGCTCAAGGCGCTCCGCAAGGAGCTCGGGGACCACCTGGACCACGTCGCCGTCTCGGCCACCAAGTCGATGACCGGCCACCTGCTCGGCGGCGCCGGCGGCATCGAGACCGTCGCCACCGTGCTCGCCCTGCACCACCGGCTGGCCCCGCCGACGGTCAACCTGGACGACCCGGACCCGGAGGTCGAGGCCGACATCGTCCAGGGCGAGCCGCGCAAGCTCCCCGAGGGCCGGATCGCCGCGCTGAACAACTCGTTCGGCTTCGGCGGCCACAACGTGGTGCTGGCCTTCCGCACCATCTGACCGTCCGTCAGCACCGAGGCCCGGCCCGCGAGTTCTTCCGCGGGCCGGGCCTTCGGCGTTCATCGGACGGTCAGACCACCTGGTGCAGCCAGCGGACCGGGGCGCCCTCGCCCGCGTACCGGAACGGCTCCAACTCGTCGTCCCAGGGCTTGCCGAGCAGTCGGCACAGGTCGGCCTCCAGGTCGGTGCCCTCGTTCCTGGCCCGGAGCAGCACGGCCCGGAGCCGGTCCTCGGGGATCAGGATGTCGCCGTGGATGCCGGTGACGGCGTGGAAGATGCCGAGCGCGGGGGTGGAGCTGTAGCGCTCGCCCTCGGTGCTCGTGGTGGGCTCGGCGGTGACCTCGAAGCGGATCAACTGCCAGCCGCGCAGGGCGGATGCCAGCCGCGAGGCGATGCCGGGCTCCCCCTGCCAGGAGAGCTCGGCCCGCCAGTGGCCGGGCGCGGCCGGCTGGCGGATCCAGTCGAGACTGATCCGCACGCCGAGCACGCCCGCCACCGCCCACTCGACGTGCGGGCACAGTGCGCGGGGCGCGGAGTGGATGTACAGAACTCCACGTGTCGTCACCGGGACCTCCAGGCTGTGGACGAGGGTCGCCTTCCCCAGCTGCCTCGTGCCCGTCGCCGGTTGCGCCGCTTCTGTCGTGTCGTACTGCCCCGCACTGCCCAACTTATTCGACATATAGGTAATTAAGTTGAGCAAAACGGACAAGCTTTCACCCAATGCTAGCCCGATCCATCCCGAGGTCTACCCCTCGTCGGGATCTCTCCCCCGAACGGCCCCATCGGGGACGGTTCCCACCGTAGCGCCCCGGCCGGGGCGGCACATGACGGTCCGTCGGATCGGGGCCGCACGCCGTCCCGGACGCGCCCGTACCCAAACCGCCCCCGCCCGGATGGGCGGGGGCGGTGCACAACGGCCGGTCGTCGCCGGGGTGTTCGTCAGCGGGTCAGCCGGACCACCATCTTGCCGGTGTTGGCCCCGCCGAGCAGGCCGATGAAGGCGTCGACGGTGTTCTCCACACCGTCCACCACGGTCTCGTCGTAGCGGAGCTCCCCGCTCTTCAGCCAGCCGGCCGTCTCGGCCAGGAACTGACCCTTGAGCGCGGTGTGGTCGTTGACCAGCATGCCCTGCAGGCGCAGCCGCTTGCCGATCGCCAGCGCCAGGTTGCGCGGCCCGGCCGGGGCGGCGGTGTCGTTGTACTGCGCGATGGCGCCGCACAGGGTGACCCGGCCGTGCACGTTGAGCGCACCGATCGCGGCCTCCAGGTGGTCGCCGCCGACGTTGTCGAAGTAGACGTCGATGCCGTCCGGGGCGGCGGCCGCGAGCTGCTCGCGGACCGGGGCGTCCTTGTAGTTGAAGGCGCTGTCGAAGCCGTAGCCGTCCACCAGGGTGGCCACCTTCTGCGCCGAACCGGCCGAGCCGATCACCTGCTTGGCGCCCTTGAGCCTCGCGAACTGGCCGACCAGCGAGCCGACCGCACCGGCCGCGCCGGAGACGAAGACGGTGTCGCCCTCCTTGAAGTCGGCCACCTCCAGCAGGCCCGCGTACGCGGTCAGGCCGGGCATCCCGAGCACGCCCAGGTAGTAGGAGAGCGGGGCGAGTTCGGCGTCCACCTTGACCGCGTGCTTGGCGTCCAGGGTGGCGTACTCGCGCCAGCCGAGCCCGTGCAGCACCGCGTCGCCGACCTCGAAGCCCTCGGCCGCGGAGGCCACCACGTGGCCGACCGCGCCGCCGTCCATGGTCTGCCCGAGCTGGAACGGCGGGACGTACGACTTCACGTCGTTCATCCGGCCGCGCATGTAGGGGTCGACCGAGAGGTAGTCGTTGCGGACCAGGATCTGCCCCGGGCCGGGCTGCCGGATCGGGGCCTCGACCAACGCGAAGTCGGTCGGCTGCGGCCAGCCGTTCGGGCGGGCGGCCAGCTGCCACTCGCGGCCGGTGGTGGGCGTCGCCTGCTCTGCCATGGCGGTACTCCTCGTCGTGCCGAGCCTGAAAGGTTGACCTACTGAAGCAATCGTGGGCATGAAAGGTTCACCTTGTCAAATATTCAGCTAGACTGATGTCCATGGAGACGAAGCCCACCCAGGACGCCACCGCGCCCGCCGACGCGATCACCCGTGAGGTCGTGGACCTGATGGCCGGCCTGGTCGCGCTCTTCCACCGCGAGTACGAGGAGGCCGCCGCCGCCCGCTCGCTCACCGGCGCCCAGGCCAAGGTGCTGGCCCTGCTCCGGCGCGGCCCGATGCCGATGCGGCACATCGCCCAGACGCTGAGCTGTGAGCCGTCCAACATCACCGGCATCGTGGACCGGCTGGAGGGCCGCGGCTTCGTGACCCGGGAGGCCGATCCGCAGGACCGCCGGGTCAAGCTGGTGGCCGCCACCGACTCCGGCGGCGCCGCCTCCGAGGAGCTCCGCGAGTCGCTCAACTTCGCCCGCGAGCCGCTCGCCGCCCTCGACGACGAGGAGCGCGCCCAGCTCCGCGACCTGCTCCGCCGGATCCTGGAGCACGCGGGCGACGACGACGCCCGGGCCTGACCCGGGCCCGCCCCCACAGGGGGGCGATGGGACTCGTACAGAGCTTCCGGGTTAGATTGCGCATTCGTGTAACCGACCGCCCGTGCCGAACCGTCCTGGAGGTGAGGGCCCCGTTCCGGGCCCCGCACCCGACGGCTTCCCGCCGAGCGGCCGCAGCAGAGAGTGCCTGAGACCCCATGAGCGACCCGAAGATCCGGCCTGCCTCCCGCCGCAGACGGCTGGCCAAGTTCGCCGGCGCGACGGCAGCCGTCCTGGTGCTGGCCACCGCGGGCACCGGCGCCTGGTACTACCACCGCCTCGACGGCAATCTCACCACCTTCGACGCGGGCGGCATCGCCACCAGCCGCCCACCGGCCCCCACCCCGACCAAGGTGGGCGGCGGGCTGCCGGTCAACGTCCTGCTGCTCGGTTCGGACACCCGCAACGACGGCAACGGCGACCTCGGCGGCGGGGACGAGGGCGTCGGGCACTCCGACACCGCGATCCTGCTGCACGTCTACGGTGACCGGCGGCACGCGGTCGCGGTCTCGATACCCCGGGACACCCTGGTCACCATCCCGCCCTGCAAGCAGGCCGACGGCAAGTGGACCACCGCGCGCAGCAACCAGATGTTCAACTCCGCCTTCACCATCGGCGGCTCCGAGCAGGGCAACCCCGCCTGCTCGCAGAACACCGTCGAGGCCCTCACCGGCCTGCGGATCGACCACACCATCGTGGTCGACTTCAAGGGCTTCGCGGCGATGACCGAGGCGGTCAAGGGCGTCGACGTCTGCGTGCCGAACACCGTCGACTCCTACGGCATACACCTGGAGCAGGGCCGGCAGACCCTGGCCGGGCAGCTCGCCCTGGACTACGTCCGGGCCAGGCACGGCTTCGGCGACGGCTCCGACATCGGCCGGATCAAGCGTCAGCAGGCCTTCCTCTCCTCCCTCATCAAGAAGGTGCAGGACCAGGGCTTCAACCTGACCACGCTGCTCCCGCTGGCCGACGCCGCGAGCAGGTCGCTCACCGTCGACCCCGGCCTCGGCACCCCGATGAAGCTGGTCGACTTCGCCCAGTCGCTCCAGGACATCAAGCTCTCCGACATCGAGTTCGTCACCGTCCCCTGGCGCTACCAGGGCGACCGGGTCGCCCTGGTCCACCCGGACGTCGACCAGCTCTGGAACCTGCTCCGGCAGGACCGGACGCTGGACGGCCAGTCCACCGGCCTGGTCACCGCGGCCCCGTCGGAGACCCCCTCGATCCCCGCCGTCACCACCCCCGTGGTGCTGCTGAACGCCACCAGGACCCCCGACCTGGCCGCCCGGACCGCCGAGACCCTCAAGGCCCAGGGCTACACCGCCGTCACCGTCGGCCCCACCCCCACCAGCACCCGCAAGACCACCCTGATCGCCTACCCGCCGGCCCTGCTCGACGCGGCCGAGGCGCTGGCCCGGCACTTCCCCACCGCCGCACTGCAGCCCGACCGGACGGCCGACGGCCTCACCGTCACGCTCGGCCGCGACCTGTCCCCCACCACCCCGGCCGACACCCCGACCACGGCCCCGACCCCCTCGGGCACCGGCGTCCCCACCGGCATCACCGACAACACCCGCACCGCCGACTCCGACCTCTGCTCCAACCTGACGTTCGGTTAGTCCGCCTGGTTCACCGGGCCCGCCGCGCTCAGACCGGGTCGGGCAGGCCGGTGACCACCACCGTGACGCGGGTGCCCGGGGGCAACTGGCCGGTGACGACGGCATGGTGGACGGCGTGCAGGGTCTTGGCGACGTAGCGGCGCTCCAGAGGGAGGCCGTGCCGTTGCTCGAACTCGTCGGCGAAGGCGGTGAGTTCGGGGGTGAGGCGGCCGTAGCCGCCGGCGTGGTGGGCGTGGGTGATCCGCCAGTTGTCGAACTCGCGGGCGTAGGTGGCCCGGTGGAGGGCGGCGACCTCGCGCTCCAGGTAGCCCTCGCCGCGCAGGACGGCCACGCCCAGGGCGCGGGCCCCGGGCGGCAGCCCGGCGGCCAGGCCGGCCAGGGTGCCGCCGGTGCCGACCGGGCAGACGAGCAGGTCGCGGGGCCCGAGGTCGGGGATCTCGGCGGGGACGGTCGCGGCCCCTTGGACGGCGAGCGGGTTGGAACCGCCCTCGGGGAGGACCAGCCAGCCGGGCGCCGGGGGCCGACGGTCGGTCAGCAGGGCGCGGTAGTCGGCCCGGGCGACGAAGCGCAGCTCCATCCCGCACTCCTCCGCCGCCCGCAGCGACCAGTTGCGCGGGGCGGCGGCCAGCTCGTCACCGCGCACCACCCCGATGCTCGGCAGCCCGAGCGCCTGCGCGGCCGCCGCCACCGCCCGCAGGTGCGTGGAGTACGCCCCGCCGTAGGTGAGCAGCCCCCGGGCGCCGGTCTCCCACGCGTACGCCAGGTTGGGCGCGAGCTTGCGCCACTTGTTGCCCGGGACGGTCGGGTGCGCCAGGTCGTCCCGCTTCAGCCGCAGCTCCACCCCGGCCCGCGCGAAGTCGGGGTCGTCGAGCACCTGGAGCGGCGTCGGCAGGTCGGCGGGCAGGAGCACCGGCCCAGCGTACCCAGCACCCGCCGAGCAGGTGCCGACGGTGGTCACCGGACGGCCGGCGGCCGGAGCCTCCCAGGTGCGGTCGGACAGTTCACGCGGGCATGGCCGCTGTCCCCTAACGGGGTGAACTTCTCGGCGGCGCCCTTGGATGTCCGAAGGGATGCTCTAGAGTTCTGGCAGGTAAGGGCGAGGTAAAGGCTGGACCGCTGCACAGCTGAATGGGTGGGGCGGGTGGGACTCGAACCCACGACCAAGGGATTATGAGTCCCCTGCTCTAACCGGCTGAGCTACCGCCCCGGTTCGCCGTGCCTTCGGCCGCGAAGGGCCGGAGCAGCAGCAGACGGCCCATCAGGGCCGTCCTCCGCAGCATAGCCGGTCGGTCCGTCATGCTGCTCGCCGGGGGCGCATCCGAGGAGCCGGGCCGTGCGCTCCCCGTCCGGGTGAGCTGCGGTGGGCACCGGCCCGGGGGCCACCGAAGACTGGAGGCCGGTGGATCCGGTCCCGACGGGCGGTGGTGACGGTGCGCGGCAGGTGGGCAGCCGGTGTGCTGGTGCTCGGGCTGGTGGCGGGCTGCGGGTCGGCGGCGGGCCCGGCCCCGGCGGGTACGCCGAGCGGCAGCCCGAGCCTCCCCACCGCCGGCCCGAGCAGCGCAGCCGCCGCCGCGCACGGCTGGGACAAGGACCGGATCAAGTCCACCATCGCCAAGCACGCGGGCACCACCAGGACCGCCAAGCCCACCCCGCTGAACGCCCTGGTCGGCGCGGTGTTCACGCACAACTCGGACGGCGACCACTTCTGCACCGCCAGCGTGGTGGACAGCGCCGGGCAGAACCTGATCGTGACGGCGGCGCACTGCGTCTACGACCCGCTCGTGGGCCAGCGCAGCGACCTGGTCTTCGTCCCCGGCTACCGGGACGGGGAGACGCCCAGCGGGGTGTGGCCGCTGGCCTCGATCACGGTCGACCGGAGCTGGGCGGACGACGGCGACCAGGACATGGACGTGGCCTTCGCGATCGTCCAGCCGCAGAACGGGCAGCAGGTGCAGCAGGTGCTCGGCGCCAACCGGCTGGGCGTCGACAAGGGGTACCAGCTGACGGTGAAGGTGACGGGCTACCCCAGCAGTGGCGAGGTGCCGATCACCTGCGGCAACCTGACCGTCGAGCAGAGCCCGACCCAGCTGCGGATCGACTGCCCGGACTACACCGGCGGCACCAGCGGCAGCCCCTGGGTGACCGACTTCGACCCGACCACCAAGACCGGCACGGTGGTCGGCGTGATCGGCGGCTACCAGCAGGGCGGGGACACTCCCGACACCTCGTACAGCAGCTACTTCGGCGACCGGGTGCAGGCGCTGTACGACCGCGCGACGGGGTAGGGCTGGCCTTCCGGCGGCCCGGGCTGGTAGATCTTGCCGCAAGGCACTCCCGGCAGCTGAGGACGGACCGCATGACACCCGCACGGCGGCACCGCACGGCCCTCGGACTGCTCCTCGCGCTGCCGCTGGCCCTGGCGGGCTGTGCGCAGCAGCCGGCCGCCACGTCCGCCGCGGACGACACCGCACCGTCGGCCGGCACCGCCCCGCCGAGCCCGGCCGGGGACCGGATCGGCACGCTGTTCATCGGCAGCGAGCACGGCGCCCGGGCCTGCACCGCCAGCGTGGTGGACAGCCCTCGGCGGAATCTGCTGGTGACCGCCGCGCACTGCGTGGAGCCCCCGCTGTTCGGGCGTCTCGGCCGGCTGGTGTTCGCCCCGGGCTACCGCAACGGAAAGCTCCCGTACGGGAGTTGGCAGGTCGACCAGGTGGTGGTCGACCCGGCCTGGACCGACTCGGCGGATCCGGAGTACGACGTGGCGTTCCTCACCGTGGCCCCGGTCGGCGGGCGGGAGATCGCGGACGTGCTGGGCGGCTTCCGGCTCGGGACGGGCCTGGGCTTCGGCCTGCCGGTGTCGGTCACCGGCTACCCGAACGAGTCCGAGGAGCCGATCACCTGCAGCAACCGGACGGCCGAGCAGAGCGCCACCCAGGAGCGGTTCGACTGCCACGGCTACACCAACGGCACCAGCGGCAGCCCCTGGCTGACCGAGGCCGGCGAGGTGGTCGGCGTGATCGGCGGCTACCAGGAGGGCGGGGACACCGACCGGACCTCGTACAGCATCACCTTCGACCACCGGGTGAGCGAGCTCTACCGGCGGGCCACCGGCTGACCCCGGCGGCGCCGGGAAACACGAAGGCCCTTCGGCGATCCGAAGGGCCTTCGCTCTACGCAACTCACCTCAACTGCCGGTGAAGCTCCCCCAATTGGACTCGAACCAATAACCTGCCGATTAACAGTCGGCTGCTCTGCCAATTGAGCTATGGGGGATTGCACGTGTCGGACGGGCCTGGACCCTTCCGCGCTCCCGCAATTGGACTCGAACCAATAACCTGCCGATTAACAGTCGGCTGCTCTGCCAATTGAGCTATGCGGGACCGAGCTTGCGTCCTGACCCGGATCGGTGATCCGGACTTCGGCGCTCGCTGCGGGTCATACATTAGCGCACTCAGGGGGGTGGTCCGCCAATCGCTTTCGCCGGGGCCGTCCGGGAGTGACCGAGGCCACGACCCGTCGCGGCTCCCACGGCGCGCCCGGCGGGCGCCCCGGGCACCGGGCGGGGATGCTGGAGCCTGGCGGCGGACCCGGGTGCCTCGGGCCCGCCTGCCGCCGGGCGGTTCGCCGCCGGGCCGGACGGGTAGGGCACGCAGGGCAACGCGGCAGGGTCCGCAAGGAAGGGTGGAGACCGAGCATGTGGAAGCTGACGTTCGTCGTGGGGGTCGGGGTCGGTTACGTCCTGGGCGCCAAGGCAGGCCGCAAGCGCTACGAGCAGATCGCCGGCGCGGCCCGGCAGGTGGCGCAGAACCCCAAGGTGCAGGACGTGGCGGGCAAGGCCAGGCAGCAGGCCGGCGTGGTCGCCGGGAAGGCGGCCGGAGCGGTCGCGGGCAAGGTCGGCGACCGGCTGCCGAACGCGCTCACCGACCGGGTCCCGTACTTCAGCGCCCGGGGCGCCGAGGACGACAGCTGGGGTACGTACCGTCCGTAGCGCCGGGAAGGACGGGGTTAGGGGCACCGGGTGGGCAACACTTCGCCCGGTCGGCTCCGTCCGGGCGCCGAGCTGAGGCATGATCTCGACATGGCCATCGTCGCGGGCATCGACAGCTCCACCACTCGCACCCGGATCGTCGCGTGCGACGCCGAGACCGGCGCCGTGCTGCGCGACGGCCGGGCGCCGCACCCGACGCCCGAGGGCGGTGATCCCCGGGCCACCGAGACCGACCCCCAGCTCTGGCTGCACTCGCTCGGCGAGGCGGCCACCGGCGGCCTGCTGGAGGGCGTCCGGGCGATCGGGGTCTCCGCCCAGCAGCACGGGCTGATCGGGCTGGACACGGGCGGGGTGCTGGTCCGCCCGGCACTGCTGTGGAACGACCCGAGGTCGGCCGGGGCCGCCGCGCAGCTGATCGACGCCCTGGGCGGCCCCGAGCCGTGGGTCCGGGCGATCGGCTCGGTGCCCGCCCCGACCTACACGGTGGCCAAGCTGCGCTGGCTGGCCGAGTTCGAGCCGGTCTCGGCCAAGCGGATCGCCGAGGTGCTGCTGCCGCACGACTGGCTGGTCTGGCAGCTGCTCGGCCACCCCAAGCGCCGCACCACCGACCGGGGCGACGCCTCCGGCACCGGGTACTGGTCGCCGCTCACCGGCGAGTACCGGCAGGACCTGATCGAGCTGGCCCTCGGGCACCAGCTCCAGGTGCCGGACGTGCTCGGCCCGGCCGAGCCCGCCGGGCACACCCCCGAGGGCCTGCTGATCTCGGCCGGCACCGGCGACAACATGGCCGCCGCGCTCGGCCTCGGACTCGGCCCCGGCGACGCGGTGGTCTCGCTCGGCGGCAACGGCACCGTCTTCGCGGTGCACGACCAGGCCGTGGTGGACGTCACCGGCGCGATCTCCTCGTTCGCCGACGCCACCGGCCGCCACCTGCCGATGGTCGGCACCCTGAACGCCGCCCAGGTGCTCCGCTCGATGGCCGGCCTGCTCGGCACCGACCTGGCCGGGCTGAGCGAGCTGGCCATGCAGTCCTCCCCCGGCGCGTACGGGCTGGTGCTGCTGCCCTACCTGGACGGCGAGCGGACGCCCCGGCTCCCGCACGCCGCCGGCACCCTGACCGGCCTGCGGGCCGAGTCGATGACGCCGCCGCACCTGGCCAGGGCGGCCGTGGAGGGCATGCTCTGCAACGTCGCGGACGCGCTGGACGTGCTGCGCGACAACGGCGTGACGGTCCGTCGGATCTTCCTGCTCGGCGCGGTCGGACGGCTCCCCGCCGTGCGCGAGGCCGCACCGCTGATCTTCGGCGTGCCCGTGGTGATACCGCCGGCCGGCGACCACGCCGCCCGGGGCGCCGCCCGGCAGGCTGCCTGGGCCCTGGCCGGCACCGCCGAACCGCCGCACTGGGAGCTGCCGGAGGCGGTCACCCTGGTCGCCGAGCGCGACAGCGACCTGGCGGTCGGCAGCTCGGTCCGCCAGCAGTACCGGACGGTCCGGGACCAGGTGCACCCGGAGCTGGCCGACGACTGACGTCAGTCGAGGTAGGCCCGCAGCTGGTCGGTGAAGGAGTGCGCGCGCAGCCGGCTCAGGGTCTTGGCCTCGATCTGCCGGATGCGCTCGCGGGTGACGCCGAACAGGTGGCCGATCTCCTCCAGCGTGCGCGGATGTCCGTCGTCCAACCCGTAACGGAGCTGGACGACTTGACGCTCGCGCTCGCCGAGGGTGGCCAGCACCGCGTCCAGGTGTTCGCGGAGCAGCAGGAAGGCGGCCGTCTCCACCGGTGAGGCGGCGTCGGCGTCCTCGATCAGGTCGCCGAGCGCGACCTCGTCCTCCTCGCCGACCGGGGTGTGCAGCGAGACCGGCTCCTGGGCCAGCCTGAGCACCTCCAGCACCCTGGTCTCGGACAGCTCCAGCACCGCACCGACCTCGGCCGGGCTGGGCTCGGCACCGCGCTCCTGGAGCAGCGTGCGCTGCACCCGGATCACCCGGTTGATCAGCTCCACCACGTGCACCGGGACCCGGATCGTCCGGGCCTGGTCCGCCAACGCCCGGCTCATCGCCTGCCGGATCCACCAGGTGGCGTAGGTGGAGAACTTGTAGCCGCGCGCGTAGTCGAACTTCTCCACCGCCCGGATCAGCCCGAGGTTGCCCTCCTGCACCAGGTCGAGCAGGGTCAGGCCGCGGCCGACGTACCGCTTGGCCACCGAGACCACCAGGCGGAGGTTGGCCTCGATCAGGCGGCGTTTGGCTCGCCGCCCGAGCTGCACCAGGTGCTCCAACTCTCTTCGCAGCGGGTCGTCCTGGCCGCCTCGGGCGAGCTTCTGCTCGGCGAACAGGCCGGCCTCGATCTGCCGGGCCAGCTCCACCTCCTCGACGGCGGTGAGCAGCCGGATCCGGCCGATCTCGCGCAGGTACTGGCGGAGCAGGTCGGCCGCAGGGCCGACCGACTCCGGCTCCACCACGGCCAGTTGTGCAGCGGAAAGGTCCACGGGGGCATCCCTCTCTCGGCCGACGCGCGGCTCGTGGGGGAAACCGCGCCACACCAAGGGGGTACCCGGGTGGACAGGTGATCAGCCATCAACCGTCGGGGCTGCACCTTTTGCAGCTACGGCCAGGGGCTCGGGGCTGCGCCATAGGCAGGCGCTCCGGGTCTACGGTCCAGGGGCTCGGGGAACTGCGAGGAGATCTGGCGCCGGGGTCACGTACGAAAGTGCCTGACCACTTACGCGACGATCACCTTGTACGAGGCCGGCGTCGCAGTTCCCCGAGCCCCTGATGGTGCACCACCTGCGCCCGCGCGGCGGAGCCGCACATCAGCAGAGCCCCGAGCCCCTGACTCCGTAGCCGGATGAGCACCTGCCAAAGGTTGAGCAGGTGCCTAGAGGCCGGCGGAGCCGAGGGTGCGGAGGGACTGGGTGTACTGCTGGAGGGCCCAGAGTTCGCCCTGGACGGCGGTGAGTTGTTCGGGGGTGCCGCGGTTGCCCAGGCGCTGGAGCTGGGCGCGGACCTCGGCGACCCGGCGGTCCACCGCCTGGAGCCGGAGCTTGACCAGGAACTCGCCCGCGTAGATGACGTCGGGGGCCCGCCGGGTGCGGATCGGCTCGACGGTCAACTCGGTGACCAGGGAACGGACCTGGTCGTCGGGGCAGGCGTCCCGGACCGTCGTGGTGAAGTCCGGCAGGGTGGCCCCGTACGCGGCGCCACCGGCCTGCCGGACGGCCCGGCGGACGGCGGTGTACGGCGGGGTGGGGAACTCCTCGTCGCCGTAGTTGTCGAAGGCGGGGCTGACCAGGTCGGGGTGCTGGAGGGCGAGCTTGAGCAGCTCGCGCTCGACGAACTGGGCCGGGTCCTTGGGGTCCAGACGGAACAGCGGGCGGACCGTCGCGGTGGGCTCGGGCGGCCCGGGGCGACGGAGCTGCTGCCGCTGCTGCGGCGGGTTGTCGCGCTGCCAGCGGGCCAGCTGGGAGATCCGGCGGACCACGAACTGCTCGTCCAGGATGCCCAGCAGACCGGCCAGTTGGACGGCGTACTCGTGCTGGATCGAGCGGTCCTTGATCTTGGTGATGATCTTCGAGCCCTCCTCCAGCGCCGCCGCCCGGCCCTCGGCGGTGTCCACCCGGTGGCGTTCGACGGCCGAGCGGAGGGCGAACTCGAAGAGCGGGACCGGGTTCTCGATCAGCTCACGGACGGCGTCGTCGCCCTTGGCGAGCCGGAGCTCGCACGGGTCCATCCCGCCCGGGGTGATCGCGATCGAGGTGCGGGCGGCGAACTTCTGGTCGTCCTCGAAGGCCCGCAGGGCGGCCTTCTGCCCGGCGGCGTCGCCGTCGAAGGTGAAGACCGTCTCGCCCCGGTACTGGGAGGTGTCCATCAGCAGCCGACGGATGATCTTGATGTGGTCCTCGCCGAAGGAGGTGCCACAGGTGGCCACCGCGCTGGTGACGCCCGCCAGGTGACAGGCCATCACGTCGGTGTAGCCCTCGACCACCACCGCCCGGCCGGACTTGGCGATCTCCTTCTTCGCCAGGTCGAGGCCGTACAGCACGTTGGACTTCTTGTAGATCGGGGTCTCGGGGGTGTTCAGGTACTTCGGCCCGTTGTCGTCCTCGCGCAGCCGGCGGGCGCCGAAGCCGATCACCTCGCCGGTTGTGTCCCGGATCGGCCAGACCAGCCGGCCCCGGAAGCGGTCGATCAGGCCGCCGCGCTGGCCCTGCGAGGCCAGGCCGCCGGCCAGGATCTCCTTGTCCGAGAAGCCCTTGCCGCGCAGGTAGCGGACCAGGTGCTCCCAGCCCACCGGGGCGTAGCCGACCCCGAAGTGCTTGGCCGCCTCGGCGTCGAAGCCGCGCTCGGCCAGGAAGGTGCGGCCGATCTCCGCCTCGGGGGTCTCCAGCTGCTCCTGGTACCAGGCCGCGGCGATCTTGTGCGCCTCGACCAGCCTGGTCCGCTCGCCCTTCTGGTGCCGGGGTGAGTAGCCGCCCTCCTCGTACCGCAGGGTGATACCCGCCTGGGCGGCCATCCGCTCGACGGCCTCGGCGAAGGAGAAGTGCTCGATCTTCATCAGGAAGGTGATCGAGTCGCCGCTCTCGCCGCAGCCGAAGCAGTGGAAGACGCCCTTGCTCGGGTGCACGTAGAACGAGGCGGACTTCTCGTCGTGGAACGGGCAGACGCCCTTGAGCTGGACCCCGCCCCCGTTGGTCAGCTGGACGTAGTCGTTGACGACAGCGTCGATCGGCAGTGCGTTACGCACCGCTTGTACGTCTTCATCCCTGATCCGCCCGGCCACCTCGGAAGTCTACGGCCCCGGGGGGACAAGGCGGCCGTGCAGGGCGAGCGCGGAGGCGTCGGTGAGGGTGGCGATCTGGTCGATCACCGCACGCAGCGCGCCCCGGTCGTCCTCCGCCTCCTCGTACAACGCGGCGAACACCGGGTCCAGCCCGTACGGCGCCGTCCTGGCCAGGGTGTCGGCCAGCTCGGCGATCACGATCCGCTGCCGGGACCGGAGCTGGGCCTGCTCGTCGCGCTGCATCACGTACCGGACGGCGACCGCCTTGAGCACCGCGCACTCGATCCGCACCCCGGCCGGGACCACCAGCTCGGCGGTGTAGCGGGTGAGCGGGCCCGGGCCGTAGCGGGCCCGGGTGGCCTGCTCGGCGGCCAGGCAGAACCGGCCGATCAGCTTGCTGGTGAGGTCCTTCAGCCCGGCCCGGGCGCGGGCCGAGCCGTCGTACGTCCGGGGCCACCAGTCCTCGGCCTGGAGCCGGTCGAGCGCGGCGCCGAACTCCTCGGGCTCGGCCTCGGCGTACCGCTCGGCGATCTTGAACAGCTCGGCCCGCTCCTCGGCGGAGCGCAGCGCGGCCAGGTCGAGGTGGCCGGCCTGGATGCCGTCCTCGACGTCGTGGGTGGAGTACGCCACGTCGTCGGACCAGTCCATCACGGTGGCCTCGAAGCACTTCCGGTCGGCGGGCGCGCCCGTCCGCAGCCAGCGGAAGACCGGGAGGTCGTCGCCGTAGACCCCGTACTTGGTGGAGCCCGGGTCGGTCGGGTGCGCGCCGCGCGGCCACGGGTACTTGGTGGCGGCGTCCAGGGCGGCCCGGGTGAGGTTGAGGCCGACGCTGCGGCCGGGCCAGGGCGCCAGCCGGGCGGGCTCCTCGTCCAGCGGGGCGAACCGCTTGGGCTCCAGCCGGGTCAGGATGCGCAGCGACTGGGCGTTGCCCTCGAAGCCGCCGCAGGACTCGGCGGCCTGGTCGAGCGCCTCCTCGCCGGTGTGGCCGAACGGCGGGTGCCCGATGTCGTGGGCCAGGCAGCCGGCCTCCACCAGGTCGGGGTCGCAGCCCAGGGCCGCGCCCAACTCCCGCCCCACCTGGGCGCATTCGAGCGAGTGGGTGAGCCTGGTCCGGGGGAAGTCGCTGCGCATCGGGGCGACCACCTGGGTGGTGCCGGCCAGTCGGCGGAGCGCGGCGGAGTGCAGCACGCGGGCGCGGTCACGCTGGAACGCCGTCCGGCCGGGCCGCTTGTCGGGCTCGGGCACCCAGCGGGCTTCGGCGGCGGGGTCGTACGTGGTGTCGTTCATATACCAGCACCGTACGCCGGAGCGCGGACATTCTGGAGGAGGTGCGGCGTACGGGTCAGCGAACAGTGCCTGACCGTTCACGCCGGTCCGACGCTCCCGAGGTCGGCGTCACCGCTCCCCGAGCCCCGGCGAGGCTCGTCGACCGGTAGCGGGTGAGGATCAGGTCCACCATCGTCGGGTGGGCCCCCAGGGGCGCGGCGGTGACCCAGTCGCCGGCCGAGGCGGCGAGCCGGGCGAAGTCGCCCGGGGCGGTGAAGTACGAGGCGACGGCGACCCGGCGGTGGCCCTCGGCGGTGAGGCGGGCGACCGCCTCGGCCACCGAGCGGCCGCCGGTGACCGTGCCGGTGCGGACCGGGACACCGAGCCTGGCGGCCAGCAGCGCCGCCTGGGTCTCGGTGTCCTCGGCCGCCTCCGGGTCCCGGGAGCCGGCCGCGGCGAGCACCACGGCGTCGCCGTCCGGGCCCCAGCCGGCCTCGGTCAGACGGGTGTGCAGCAGTTGGGTGAGCAGCGGGTCGGGGCCGAGCGGGGGTGCGACCCGACCGCTGACCTGGGGTGCGGCGGCCAGCAGCGCGGGCAGGTCGACCTTGACGTGGTAGCCCCGGCTGAGCAGCAGCGGGACCAGCACGGCCGGGCCGCTCAGGCCGTCCAGCACCTCGGACAGCAGCGGGGCGTTCAGGCCCAGGTGGGCCACCCGGATGTCGAGTTCGGGCCGGGCAGCGGCCAGCCGGTCGGCCAGCCGCCGGACCTCGACCCGGGTGCCCGGGTCGCGCGAGCCGTGCGCGACCAGGACCAGGGCGGGACGGCGGCGGGCGTGCAGCACCCGGAGCGGGGCGGCCGGGCCTCGGGTCGGGATCGTCATGGGCCCAGCCTGCCGACCGGCTGTTTCGGCCCCGTTGCCCGGCCGTCACCGTTGATGAAACCGTCCTCACCGCGGCCGGGGCGGCCCCGGGAGGTCAGACCGCGGTCAGCACCAGCTTGCCCTGCGCGCGCCCGGCGTCCAGCAACTCGTGGGCCTTCGAGGCCAGTTCGAGCGGCAGTACGGTGTCCAGCACTGGCCGCAGCCGACCGGCCCCGACCAGCGCGACCAGCTCCCGCAGGCCGGTCTGGTCCGCCTCGACGGCCATGAAGGCGGCCCGCCTGCCGACCGCCGCGGCCTGCTCGGTCAGGTACGCCTCGGCCGGGGAGGCCAGCGAGACCAGGAAGCCGCCCTCCTTGAGCGCCCGCAGCGAGCGGGGGCCGTACCCGCCGCCGATGGTGTCGATCACCACGTCCACCGGCGCGGTCGCGGTCTCGAAGTCGGCCTCGGTGTAGTCGATCAGCTCGTCCGCGCCGAGCCCGCGCAGGAAGTCGTGCTTGGCCGCCCGGGCGGTGCCGATCACGTACGCCCCGCGCGCCTTGGCGATCTGCACCGCGAGGTGGCCGACCCCGCCGGCCGCGGCGTGGATCAGCACCCGCTGCCCGGGCCGGACGTCGGCGGTGTCCACCAGCGCCTGCCAGGCGGTCATCCCGACCAGCGGCAGGGCCGCCGCCTCGGTGTGGTCGAGCCCGGCGGGCTTGCGGACCAGGTGCCGGGCGGGCGAGGTGACGTACTCGGCGTAGGTGCCGGCGGCGACCGGGTGGCGCGGCATGCCGAACACCTCGTCGCCCGGAGCCAGCGTGGTCACCCCGATGCCGACCGCCTCGACCACGCCGGAGACGTCCCAGCCGAGCCGGACGATCCGGCCGTCCAGGCCGCCGCTCCCCCGGTGCCAGGAGTCGGTCGGGTTGACCCCGGCCGCGTGCACCCGCACCAGCACCTCGGCCGGGCGGGGCTCCGGGCGCTCCACCTCCACGATCTTCAGTACCTCGGGGCCGCCGAACTCGTCCTGGCCGATCGCACGCATCGTCATCTCCCTCGTCCCGGGCCGCCGTCCGGCCGCCCGACGACAAGATTTCCGGATCCGGCCGGGCGCAACGAGTGGCAGGAATGCCGATATGTGCAAGGATCTTGCCATGCACCGTGTCGTGGTCCTGGCGCTGGACGGCGTCTACCCGTTCGAACTGAGCATCCCGGTCCGGATCTTCGGCACCGCCGAGGACCCGGCCGGCCGGCCGCTGTACGAGGTGGTCACCTGCAGCCTGGACGGTGCCCCGGTGGCCACCTCCGCCGACTTCACCATCACCGTGCCGCACGGCGCCGAGGTGCTGCGGACCGCCGACACCGTGGTCATCCCGCCGTTCGCCTGCGGCCCGGACGGCCTGCTGGACTGGCTGCCCGACGACCTGGCGGCCGCGCTCGCCCTGCTGCCCGCGCAGGCCAGGATCGTCTCGATCTGCACCGCCTCGTACGTGCTCGCCGCCGCCGGGCTGCTGGACGGCCGCCGGGCCACCACGCACTGGACCGAGGCCGCGCACTTCCAGCGCACCTTCCCGCAGATCGAGGTGGACGCCGACGTGCTGTTCATCGATGACGGCCAGGTGCTGACGGCAGCCGGGGTCGGCGCCGGGGTGGACCTCTGCCTGCACCTGGTCCGTCGCGACCACGGCAGCGAGATCGCCAACCGGGTGGCCCGGCTCTGCGTGGTGCCGCCCTGGCGCGAGGGCGGGCAGGCCCAGTACATCGACCGCCCGCTGCCCGAACCGGCCGCGGCGTCCACCGCCGCCACCCGGGCCTGGGCGCTGGAGCAGCTGCACCGCCCGCTGCCGCTGGCCGAGCTGGCCGGACACGCCCGGATGAGCGTGCGCACCTTCTGCCGCCGGTTCGGCGAGGAGGTCGGCATGCCGCCCGGCCAGTGGCTCACCCAGCGCCGGGTGGACCGGGCCCGCCGCCTGCTGGAGACCACCGACCTGCCGGTCGACCAGGTCGCCACCGAGGCGGGTTTCGGCACCGCCGTCTCGCTCCGCCAGCACCTGACCGGCACCGTCGGGGTCTCCCCGTCCGCCTACCGGACCGCGTTCCGCACCCGCGCGGCCGGCTAGCGCCGGTGTTGTCCGCGGACAACACCGGCCCGGTCGGTAGGCCGAACAGAACAGACAATCAGCCCAATTTCGTACATTGCGGTCGTGTCGCGCGATCTGACCACATCTCAGCGGTTAACTCCCCCCATGACCGCACAGAGTCCGTCCGATGACCGGGACAAGGTAGTCACCAGACTCCCCCCGCAGCTCCGGCGCGAGCTGAAGATCCGTGCCGCGACCGTCGGCGTCGCCGTCCAGGACGCCGTCACCGCAGGCATCCTGGCGTGGCGTCAGACCGCCGGGCCGCTCACCACCGTCGACACCGCCCGGGGCACCTCGTTCTCCACGTACGTGCCCTCCGACCTGTACCGGGGCTTCCGGGCCGACTGCTCCGAGCGGGGCATCCAGTACACCCAGGGCCTCGCCCAGTCGGTCCGGCTCTGGCTCGACAGCCACCCGCTCCCCCGGCGCGAGCGCACCGGCGCCGGGCCCCGCCGGATCGCGCTGGGCAACCAGAAGGGCGGCGTGGGCAAGACCGCGCTGTCCGCCGGGATCGCCGCCGCGCTGGCCGAGACCGGCTTCCGGGTCTGCCTGGTCGACTTCGACCCGCAGGGCCACCTGACCAAGCAGCTCGGCCACACCCACGTCCCGATCAAGGGCTGCAGCCTCACCAAGGCCATGGTCGGCGAGGGCGAGCACGATCTGCGCAGCATCCTGATCCGGATCGAGGGCCCCGGGCTCGGCGACCGGCTGCACCTCCTGCCGGCCTGCACCGACGGCTTCCTGCTCGACGCCAAGCTGGTCACCTCCCGCGAGGTCCGGGTCAAGGAGACCGCCCTGGAGAAGGCGCTGGCCGGTCTGGAGCAGGACTTCGACTTCGTGATCGTCGACTGCCCGCCCAGCCTCGGCTACGCGATGGACACCGCGCTCTACTACGTCCGCACCCGGGAGGCCGAGCCGGGCGGCCTCTCCGGCATCATCGTCCCGGTCCAGGCCGAGGACTCCTCCGCCGACGCCTACGAGCTGCTCCGTGAGCAGATCGACTCGCTCTGCGACGACCTCGACATCGACATCGCCGACCTCGGCTTCATCGTCAACCTCTTCGACTCCCGCAAGGGCTTCGTGGTGAAGTCCGCCCTCGAGGGCTGGGAGTCGATCGGCACCCCGCCCGTGCTGGCGGTCGTCCCGGACCTCAAGGACCAGCGCGAGGCGGTCCGGATGAAGCTCCCGCTGCTCAGCCACGCACCCGACAGCGAGCAGGCCGAACTGATGCGCACCATCGCCCGGAGGATCGCCCCGTGACCAGAGCAGCCGACCGTCTCGGCACCGGCGCCTTCGGCAGCCTGGCCCCCCGGAGCCCCCGCGCCGCCCGGAGCGAGCGGGGCCAGGCCAAGGCCGTCACCGAGGGCCTGATCCCCGCCTACGAGCTGCGCCGCCTCGACCTGGCCCGGGTGGTCCCGGCCGCCACCAACCCCCGGTCGGACTTCGGCAGCCACGAGTCCCAGGTCGCCCTCGGCGACAGCCTGGCCAAGCGCCAGCTGACCGCCTGCGTGGCGGTCACCAGGGAGGCGTACCTGCGGCTCTGGCCGCTGCACGCGGCCGAGCTCGGAGGCGCCGAGTTCGTCATCCTGAACGGCGAACGCCGGTACCGGGCCGCCCTGCTGGTGGGTCTCGCGCAGCTGGACTTCGTGGTCCGGGACGACCTGGCGGCCACCCGTGCCGACTTCGTCGACAACCTGCTGCTGGAGAACGAGGACCGCGAGGACTTCAACGTCATCGAACGGGCCCGGGGCATCAAGCACCTGCTGGACGAGTGCGAGGGCAACGCCGCCGAGGTGGCCCGCCGCCGGGGCCGGGACCGCTCCTGGGTCGGCAACCAGATCGCCCTGCTCACGCTGCCCGACGAGATCCAGCTGATGCTGATCGACGGCCGGATGGCCGAGCGGTACGCCCGCCGGCTGGCCCGGGCCGTCAAGGAGGACGGCGCGCTGACGGCCGCCGACCTGCTGGCCCTGGAGGCGCGGATCAAGGGTGACGAGAAGGCGAAGCGCGAGCAGGACCGGGCCCTGCTCGGCGTCGCCAAGGAGCGGCTGTCCACCGCCGGCCGGCCGGCCGCCCCGGAGGTGGTGTTGTCCGCGGACAACACGGGCCAGGCCGGCGCGCTCCCGCACCAGGGCAGCAGCCCCGCCCCCGGCGGCCCGGCAGCGGCCGAGCTGGTGGCCGCCCTCGGGGCCACCCCGACCGAGCAGGCGGCGGCCCTCCGCCGGGGGCTGGACGCGAAGGCGTTCACCGCCCTGCTGGACGCCCTCTGCGCGCTGGTCTGACAGCGGCCCGGGGGCGGGTCGGTCAGAGCCGGTCGAGGGCCCGGCCGAGCTGCTCCACCGTGTCCGCCCCCGGCGGAACTCGTCCTCGCCGCCCAGCAGTTCGCAGCGCCGGGCGGCGAGCTCCGCATGGCCCGGGGTGATCCGGCGGACGGCGGCGAGGCCCGCCTCGGTCGGCCGGCGCCCGCAGATCGCCGCGACCGGCACCCCGGCCTCGACGAACTCCCGCGCCTTCTTCGCCTACCGGGCCAACTCCTCGCCCTCGTACCGGAGTTCGGCCCCCGGCAGGATCGGCAACGCGCTGTCCCGGTCCGCGATCCGGGCTCACACCCGCCGCCCCCGCCGTTTGAGGCCGAAGTTCCGCCCGCGAAACAGCGCGGCCCTGGTCGGGTAACACCCGGGAACCAAGCTGGTCGGCAGGACAGCGCGAGCACCGCCGGATGCTGTGCGACGACCCCCGGAGGGCCCCCGATGACAACCACCCTGCTGCAAGCCGGCCCGATCACCAGCACCAGGCCCACTGTCGTCCTGGTCGGTTACGGCATGGTCGGCCACCGCTTCCTGGAAGCCCTGGCCGACACCGGTGCCGCCGACCGCTACCGGGTGGTCGTGCTCGCCGAGGAGCCCCGCCCGGCGTACGACCGGGTCGCGCTGACCTCGTACTTCGCCGGGAAGACCCCGGATGACCTGCTGCTCGGCGAGCCCGGCTTCCTGGCCGCACACGGCTTCGAGCTGCACCTCGACTCCCCCGTCACCGAGGTCGACCGGACCGGACGGACCGTCACCACCGCCGCCGGGCACACCGTGCCGTACGACGTCCTGGTGCTGGCCACCGGCTCCTACCCGTTCGTCCCGCCGGTCGCCGGCCGGGACGCCGAGGGCTGCTTCGTCTACCGCACCATCGAGGACCTGCACGCCATCGAGGCGTACGCGGAGGGCCGCAAGGTCGGCGCGGTGGTCGGCGGCGGGCTGCTCGGGCTGGAGGCGGCCGGCGCGCTCAAGGGGCTCGGCCTGGAGACCCACGTGGTCGAGTTCGCCCCGCGCCTGATGCCCGTCCAGGTGGACGCGGGCGGCGGTGCGGCCCTGCGCCGCACCGTCGAGGAGCTGGGCGTCACGGTGCACACCGGGGTCGGCACCGAGGCGATCGTGGTCACCGACGGCGCCGCCGGCGGGATGACCTTCACCGACGGCGGGCGGATCGACACCGACCTGGTGGTCTTCTCGGCTGGCGTCCGCCCGCGCGACCAGCTGGCCAGGGACTGCGGCCTGACGGTCGGTGAGCGCGGCGGCATCGCGGTCGACGCGCTCTGCCGGACCTCGGACGAATCCGTCTACGCGATCGGCGAGTGCGCCCTCGCGGCGGACGGCCGGGTGTACGGCCTGGTCGCCCCCGGCTACGAGATGGCCGCCACGGTGGCGCGGCAGCTCGCCGGGCAGGCCGCGAAGGAGTTCACCGGCGCCGACCTCTCCACCAAGCTCAAGCTGCTCGGGGTGGACGTGGCCAGCTTCGGCGACGCCTTCGGCAGCACCCCGGGCGCGCTCGACGTGGTCTACTCCGACGCCCGCTCCGGCATCTACCGGAAGCTGGTGGTCACCCCCGAGGGCGCGCTGCTCGGCGGCATCCTGGTCGGCGACGCGGAGGCGTACTCCTCGCTCCGCCCGCTGGCCGGCACCGGCACCCCGCTGCCCGTCCCGGCCGAGTCGCTGGTGCTCCCGGCCGGGGTCGGCGCGGCGGTCCCGCTCGGCGGCTCGGCGCTCCCCGACGACGCGGTGGTCTGCAACTGTCACAACGTCACCAAGGGCACCGTCCGGGCGGCGGTGACGGACCACCGGTGCACCACCGTGCCCGAGGTGAAGGGCTGCACCAAGGCGGGCACCGGCTGCGGCTCCTGCCTGAAGCTGCTCTCCACCCTGGTCACCGAGGAGCTGGCGGCGAGCGGCGTCGAGGTCGACAAGGGCCTCTGCCCCTGCTTCGCGCACACCCGCGCCGAGCTGTACGAGATCGTCCGGGTGAAGCGGATCGCGACCCACCGCCGGCTGCTGGCCGAGCACGGCCGGCTGACGGGCGAGGGCTGCGAGGTCTGCAAGCCCACCGTCGGCTCGATCATCGCCTCGCTGGCCCCCGAGCTGGCCGCCTCCGGGCACATCCTGGACGGCGAGCAGGCGGCGCTCCAGGACACCAACGACCACTTCCTGGCCAACCTCCAGCGGAACGGCTCCTACTCGGTCGTCCCGCGCATCCCGGGCGGCGAGATCACCCCCGAGAAGCTGATCGTGATCGGCGAGGTGGCCCGGGACTTCGGGCTCTACACCAAGATCACCGGCGGCCAGCGGATCGACCTGTTCGGCGCCGCCGTCGACCAGCTGCCACTGATCTGGTCCCGGCTGGTGGCGGCCGGCTTCGAGTCCGGCCACGCGTACGGGAAGTCCCTGCGCACCGTCAAGTCCTGTGTCGGGTCCACCTGGTGCCGCTACGGCGTGCAGGACTCGGTGGCGATGGCGATCCACCTGGAGCTGCGCTACCGGGGCCTGCGCTCACCGCACAAGCTCAAGTCGGCGGTCTCCGGCTGCGCCCGCGAGTGCGCCGAGGCCCGGGGCAAGGACTTCGGCGTGATCGCCACCTCGAACGGCTGGAACCTCTACGTCGGCGGCAACGGCGGCGCCACGCCCCGGCACGCCGACCTACTGGCCCAGGACCTCACCGACGAGGAGCTGATCCGGCTGGTCGACCGCTTCCTGATGTTCTACATCCGCACCGCCGACCGGCTGGAGCGCACCTCCGCCTGGCTGGAGCGGATCGACGGCGGCCTGGAGCACGTCCGGCGGGTGGTGGTCGAGGACAGCCTCGGCCTCGCCGCCGACCTGGAGGCCCTGATGGCCCGGCACGTGACCGACTACCAGGACGAGTGGGCCGCCACCCTGGCCGACCAGGACCGCCTGCAGCGCTTCGTCTCCTTCGTCAACGCCCCCGGCGTACCGGACCCGAGCATCCGGTTCACCCCCGAGCGCGACCAGGTCAAGCCCGACCTCGGCGTGCTGGCCACCGCCGAGGACCTGCTCGCCACCCTCTCCGCCGACCTCCTGGAGCTCCGATGACCACCGCCACCGGCACCGCCCGGGTCGAACTGCGGACCCCCGGCGGCTGGGTCCCGGTCTGCGACCGCGACCGCCTCACCCCGGGCCGGGGAGTCGCCGTGCTGCTCCCGGACGGCAGCCAGGCCGCCGTCTTCACCGACCGGCGGGGCGCCCTCTACGCGGTCGCCAACCGGGACCCGTTCACCGGCGCGTACGTGCTCTCCCGGGGCCTGCTCGGCTCCACCCCCGAGGGCCGGGTGTACGTCGCCTCCCCGCTGCTCAAGCAGCGCTTCGACCTCAGCACCGGCGAGTGCCTGGACGACCCGGCGGTCACCGTGACCGTCCACCCCGTCCGGGCCACCCCCTAGTACTGCAACCGCATCTGGGGGGTGTGTCCTCGGCGTTTGTAGTGGGATTTGCGGGCGCGGGCCTGGCTGCGTCGTCGGTAGCGTGACCAGTGCAGATGGTGGTCGTTGGCATGGTGATGGGGCACGACGGTGATGTGTCCCATCAGCCGGCGGATCTCCGGCACGCTCAGCGGTATGAGCTCGTCGCCTTCGCCGTCTCTTCCCCCCTTGCGGCTTCATGGGCGCGCAGGGCGGTCAGGTAGGCGAGGGCGGCCATGGACAGGGTGATGTGTCGGTACCAGGCCCGGTAGAGCCGTACCTGGTAGTGGTCCAGGCCGCACTCGCCCTTCGCGCTCTGGAAGCACTCCTCCACTGCCCACCTGGCCGCGGCAACCTTGACCAGGTCTTTCAGCCGGGTGGCGACCGGTCCGTAGCAGATGTAGTAGGCCAGTTTGGTGGGGTCACTGACGCTGCGTCGGGCCAGGACCCAGTGACCGAAGCCGTTCTCCCACTGGGGGCGGATCGCGATGCGGGCCCAGTCGTAGATCCGCTCACCGTGCGCGCCCTGGCCCGCGGACAGGCGCTTCCATGCCTGCCGGGGCAGGGCTGCGATCAACTGGTCCACCTGCACGTCCGTGTCGTGGGCGGTGACGACCGTGTCGTTGACCTTTGTGGCGAGCACGTGCGCGACCGCTCGTTCCTCCAGCCACGACCGCAGGTGCCTGACCTGCCCGAACGCCTCATCCGCGGTCACCCACGCGAAGGGGACACCAGCGTCGATGGCCCGCTGCAGCATCCACTTGAAGTGCTCGTTCTTGGTCGCGAAGGGGACTTCGTCCCCGATCCCCGCCGCCCGGCAGCGTTCACGGTCGTCGGTCCAGGAGGCCGGAACGTAGAGCTCACGGTCGATCAACGCCCGCCCCCTGCTTGAGGAGTAGGCCAGAAACGTCCCGATCTGACTGTTCTCGGTTCGGCCGGCCGTCCCGGTGTATTGCCTCTGGACACCCGCAGACTTCGTTCCCTTCTTCAGGAACCCGGTGTCGTCGCCGATCAACACACCGTCCCGGGCACCGATGCTCTCCACCACGAAGTCCCGCACATCGTCACGCACCGCATCCGCGTCCCACTCGGAGTGGTTGAGCAGCCGCTGAACGCCATCGGGACGCAACTGCCCGACCTGCTCGGCCACCGTCCAGCCGTTCTTGCGCTCCAACGGCGCGAGCAACCCGTTCAGGTAGTCCAGCGCCCGCTCACGGGGCTCCGACCTGCCGAAATGCCGAGCGAACCGGGCATGGAACCCGGCTATCCCCTCGGACCATGACTCAACCTGCTCAACCGTCAACCCATAGGCACACAGTCAGACCAACGAGCATCCACCCCCACAGTCACACCCAGATGCGGTTGCAGTACTAGACCCCGGTGGCCGTGGACAACGCCCTGATCCACGGCCACCGGTCCTGCCCCCGCCCTCGGACCGACCGGTCCTACTTCCGCCCGAGCTCCGCCAGCACCGCCGCGGCCATCCCTCGCTGGCCCGCCGCGTTCGGGTGCACCGGGGTCAGCCCCGCGGCCGGGAACGGCGGCTCGATCCAGCGGGTGTCCGCCGCCGCGCACATGTCGTGCCCGGCCACCGCGGTGTCCACGTACCGGGCACCGGCGGCCGCCGCCCGGCGCTTCAGCTCGGCGTTCAACTCCTCGGCCTTCCCGGTCAGATAGCTCACGTCGGCGGTCGCGGCCACCCGCCCGAGCGACTTGCCGCAGCCCGCCGGGTCGACCGGGAACAGCGCCGGGTAGCCGACCACGTACACCGCCGCCGCCGGGGCCCGCCGCCGGGTCTCGGCCAGCACCGCACCGAGCCGCTCGCCCGCCGTGGCGATCCGCCCGGTCACCTGGTCCGTCCCGTCGGCCGCCCGGAAGCTCCCCCGGCACCCCGAGCCGGTCAGCCCGGCCATCGCGCAGCGGCTCAGCACGTCCAGGAAACCGACGTCGTTGCCGCCGATCCCGAGCGTCACCAGCTTCGTCCCGGCCGACAGCGCGTCCAGCTGCGGCGGGGCCGAGGAGCCGCCGGACAGCTTCTGGGCCCCCGTCAGATCCGCCGTGGTGGCCGAGCTGCAGCTGACGTCGGTGAACTCCGCCACCCCGAGCTGCTTCGCCACCAGGGCCGGGTAGTTGACCGCCGACCGGCCACACCCGGCCGGGCCGCCGCCCGCCGGCGCGATGCCCGGGCCCGAGGTGTACGAGTCCCCCAGCGCCACGTACGGGCCCACCGTCGGCGGGGCCTGGGCCACCGGGCCGGGCCCGGACGCGGAACAACCGGTCAGCAGGGCCAGGCCCAGCAGACCGGTGAGAACCCGCCGCACTACTCCGCGCCGCGCTCGTGCTCGGCCAGGAACTCCTCGAACCGGCGCCCCAGTTCGTCCGCCGAGGGCAGGTCGCTGCTCTCCGCGAGCAGGCTCTCCCGGTCCTCGGCCCCGGCCACCGCGTCGTACTGGCTCTCCATGCCCCGGATCGCCGAGCTCAGCTCGCCGTCGCCCTGGGCCAGCTGCTCCTCGATGTCCGCGTACACCTCGCCGACCCGGTCGCGCAGCTCGGTGCCGGGCAGCACCAGGCCGCTGGCGGACTGCACCGCCTCCAGGATCAGCACGGCCGCGGCGGGGTACGGCGAGCGGGCCACGTAGTGCGGCACGTGCACCGCGAAGCCCAGCACGTCGTGGCCGGACTCGGCGAGCCGGTACTCCAGCAGCGCCTGGGCGCTGCCGGGCACCTGGGCCTGGTCGAACCACTTCGGGTAGCCCGCGGCCAGGTCGAGCCGGGTGCCGTGCGGGGTGAGGCCGACCGGGCGGGTGTGCGGGACGCCCATCGGGATGCCGTGGAAGTCGATCGCCAGCCGCACCTCGAAGCGGTCCACCAGCTCCCGGACGGCGGCCGCGAACAGCTCCCACTCGGTGTCCGGCTCAGGACCGGTGATCAGCAGGAACGGGGTGCCGACCGCGTCCCGGACCAGCTGGAGCAGGATCTCCGGCGGGTCGTAGGACGTCCAGCGCTCGCGGTCGAAGGTCATCGCCGGACGCCGGGCCCGGTAGTCCACCAGGCGGTCGTGGTCGAACCGGGCGACCACCTGCGGGGAGCCCTGCTCCAGCAGGTGGGTGACCACCTGGCCGCCCGCCTCGCCGGCGTCCATGAAGCCCTCGAAGTGGTACAGCAGCACCAGCCCGGCGGCGTCCGGGCCGGCCTCGGCCTTCGCGGCGGCCAACGCGTCCACGCCCTGCTGCTCCAGCCGGTACAGCTCCTTGGCATCACGCACCGCGCACCCAACCCCGTCCGTCTAGTCGTTCGTCTCGTCCGCTCAGTCCAGCACGTCCCGAACCCTCGGCATTCCCACTCTGCCGGGCCGCCGGTGTACGCGCGTGGCGAACGTCCGAGAATCATCGCATCCCTGAACGAAACCGCAGGTGAGGGCCCTGCCGAGGAGCGCGGGGCGGCATCGGCGGCGCGGGCCGGGAGACTGCGCGCCACGGATGACGCGCCGTGAAGTGACGCACCGCCCTCGGACGGGTATCGTCCTCTCGCTGCCTCGCATCGCCGCGTCGTCGTCACGTCGTTCGTCACGCCGTCGTCACGTCCCGGCCCGGTGCGGTCAGCCACCCCCACCGCACCTTGCCTTCACTTGGCCGCCTGTTTCTCTTCGCACTCTCTTAGCTCTCTCGGCCATCTCGCGGACACACACTGTCCCCTCGCTCATCCCTCGCCGGACCGGCCCCGTGGTTCCGTGTCCGTTCCGGCATCGCGCTGCCCGACTCCGGGCTGTCGCCGTCCCTCCGTACCGCCGGGCGTCTCCGGCGTACGCCGAGACCGGTGGCAGGCCCCCCGGAGCGGGGCGAACGTCCCCGCCCGAGTGCCGCTCCACGGTTCCCGGGCTCCTACGACAGCCGAAGGACCGACGGTTCCGTGCCCGTACCCGTAACCCTCATCGGCCGCACCGTGCGGCTGGAGCCTCTCGCCGAGCACCACGCCGAGGCACTCGCCGACGCCGGCGCCGAGGACCGTACGACCTACGCCTTCACGCCCGTCCCGCACGGCCTGGAGGCCGCCCGGGACTACATCGGGCGGGCGCTCGCCGACCAGGCCGTCGGCCGGTCGCTGCCGTTCGCCACGGTGGCGGTGGCGGACAACCGGGTGGTGGGCTCCACCCGGTTCCTGGAACTCGACTACTGGCAGGGCCCGGTGGTCTGGCCGCCGACCCCCGGTGTGCCGTACGGCGACCCGCAGAGCGCGGTGCCGGACGCGGCCGAGATCGGTGCCACCTGGCTGTCCGCCCGGGCCCAGGGCACCGGGATCAACACCGAGGCCAAGCTGCTGATGCTCCGGTACGCCTTCGAGCACTGGGGGGTGCGCCGGATCTCGCTCCGGGCCGACGCCCGCAACCTGCGCTCGCGCGCGGCCATCGAGCGGCTCGGCGCCACCTCCGAGGGCGTCCGCCGGGCCCACTCGCGCGGCCTGGACGGGGTGGTCAGGTCGACCGCCTTCTACTCGATCCTGGACGAGGAGTGGCCCGCCGTCCGCGACATCGTCGAGCTGCGGATCGCCGCCGCCAACTCGCCGAGCGCGCCGGACCGGGCCATCCCGCAGGAGTGCCTCAGACATGGCGCGCCGCTGATCACCGCCTAGTGCAGTGCCCGGCAAGGGCAGACCTTGCCGGGGCACGGCACTAGCTCTTCGGAGCCGTCCGACGACGGGCCAGCTCCCGGGTCTGCTCCGGGAGTTCGGCCACGTCCACCAGCCTGGGCAGCAGTGCGGGCTCGGTGGTCAGGGCCCGGAAGGTCTCGCCGATGGTCAGGTCGTGGGCCGGCCGGTACTCCACCGTGATCCGGTCCCCGGCCCGGATCACCCCGGGCTCCAGCACCCGCAGGTAGGCCCCGGGCAGCGCCCGCTGGGTGAACCGCTTCACCCAGCGCTGCTCGGCCAGCCAGTCGGCGAAGGTCGAGCAGGGCACCCGGGGCACCGTGACCTCCAGCAGCAGCTGCTCGCCGACCCGCCAGCGCTCCCCGATCAGCGCGTCGTCCACCGCGATCCCCCGGGTCGTCAGGTTCTCCCCGAAGCACCCGTCGGACAGCTCCCGCCCGAGCTCGGTCTCCCAGGCGTCGAGCACCTCCCGGGCGTACGCGTACACCGCCTGCAGGTCCCCGCCGTGGTTGGCGCTGTCGAAGATCGCGTCCCCGGCCAGGCCCGACCCGCTCTCCCCCGGCGCCCGCACCTCCACCGCCAGATCGGTCGGCCGCTTGTCGATTCCGGTGCTCCCGGTCTCCGGCTTGGCCGGGTTCGGTCGCGGGTGGGCGAGATTCACGGAGCGCAGATATCCCATGCGCCGCAGCGTACGGCGACCCTCGGCCCACCCGCAGCGTGATTTACCGGACCGGCGGCCGCCCGGCCGCCGACCCCGGCTCCGGGGTGGCCCAGGCGGGCAACGGTTCGGTGGCGGCCAGCCAGGCCGGCGGGATACCGTCGCTGCCGGTGTGCGCGGCCACGACGCCGCCGACGATCGCGGCGGTGGTGTCCACGTCCCCGCCGGCCGAGACGGTCTCCCAGAGCGCGGCCTCGAAGTCGCCCAGGTTCCGGGCCGCGGCCCAGAGCGCGAACGGCACGGTGTCGGCGGCACTGGTCCGGCTGCCGTTGCCGAGCACCCGAGCGGCGGTGCGGTGGTCCGGCTCCCCCAGCAGCGCGATCGCCTCGCCGAGCCCGGCGTGCACCGCCCCGGCCGGGGTGAGCCGCCGAACGGCCGTCAGGAAGTCGGCGGGGGTGGTGGGTTCGGTCCTGGCCCGGACGGCGTACGCGGCGGCCACCGCGACGGCGACCGCCCCGGCCACACCCTGCGGATGGGTGTGGGTGATCGCGGCACTCACCGTGGCGGGACCGACCACGGCGGCCGGGTCGGCCGCGAAGGCCGCGCCGAGCGGGGCCACCCGCATCGCGGCGCCGTTGCCGAACGAGCCCTGGCCGTCGAACAGTCCGGCGGCCAGCGCCCGGGCGTCGCCGCCCTCCCGGATCAGCCGGAGCAGCCGGTTCGCCGCCGGGCCGTAGCCCCGGTCGAAGTCGTGCCGCGTCGCGAAGGCGTGGGTGAGGTCGGCGCGGTCCAGCTCCCCGCGCTCGGTCCAGCAGGCGTGCACCGAGCAGGCCATCTCGGTGTCGTCGGTCCACGGCCAGGGGGCGGGCGGGGCCTGACGGTCGTTCAGGTACGGGCGGTTGGCGGGGACGAAGAACTGGGCGCCGAAAGCATCGCCGACAGAGAGGCCCAGCAGGGCCTGGTAGGAGGGAGTCATTGCGGACGATCCTGCCAGGCCCCCGGCTCAGCGGTCGAGGAATTCCCGGACGGCGGGCACGAAGCCGGCCGATTCGCCGACCCAGGGGAAGTGGCCGATCGCGGGCAGCACCGTGGACTCGCCGCTCGGGAAGGCGGCGGCGATCCGGGCCGCGAAGGCGGGGTTCGGGCTGCCGTCGTACGCACCGGCCAGCACCAGGACGGGCGCGGCCAGGGCGGCGAGCGCGGGCCGGGTGGCCTCCGGGTCGAAGGCGCCGTCCGCGTAGTAGAGGCCGGCGAGTTCGGGGTGGGCCTGGGTGGCGCGCTGGGCGACGTGCTCCTGTTCGGCGGCGCCCCAGCGGCCGTAGATCAGCGGGGCGAACCCCGCGAAGTCGAACACCCCCTGCTTGGTGGCCTCCAGGGCGGCCAGTGCCGCGGGGTGCCAGGGCTCACCGGCCGTCAGGGCGGCGGCCGCGGCCCGGTCGTCCGGCTCCTCGCCGAGCCCGAGCGAACCCGCCGCGGGGGTGACCAGCACCAGCCGGGAGATCCGCTCGGGGTGCCGGGCGGCGTACAGCGCGGCCAGGTCGCCCGCCGCCGAGTGGGCGAGCAGGTCGAAGGTGTCCAGGCCGAGGTGCTCGCGGAGCGCCTCGACGTCGTCGACCTGACGGTCACAGCGGTAACCGGCCGGATCGGCCGGGACGGCGGAGTCCCCGGTGCCGCGCAGGTCGAGCCGGATCAGGGTGCGGTGGGCGTCGAGGCCGCCCAGGTCGCCGAAGTACGCGGAGTCGCGCATCGGGCCACCGGGCAGGCACACCAGCGGCGCACCGTGGCCGGACTGGTGGTACGTCAGCACGGTGCCGTCGGGAGCGGAGAGAGTTGGCATGACCCGATCCTCTCCCGCGCCGGGAGCTGGGACAATCGACTATCCGCCGGCCGCCTCCGCGGCGGCGGCGGCCAGCTGCTGAAGCGCCGCCAGGTGTCCGGCCAGCGCGGCCCGGCCGGCCCGGGTGGCGGCCAGCCAGGTGCGCGGGCGCTTACCGACGTACCCCTTCTTGGCCTTGACGTAGCCGAGCTCCTCCAGGGTGGCGGCGGTCTTGCTCAGCACCGAGTCGGAGACCTGGCAGTAGTCCCGCACCGCGCCGAACTCGGCCTCCTGGCACCCGCCCAGGAAGGCCAGCACCATCAGCCGGGTGGGGTGGTGCAGGTTCGGGTCCAGTTCCGTCACCGGGTCTGCTCCAGCTCGCGGCGGATCTGCCGGTTGACCTGGAGCATGGCCAGCCAGAACGCCCCACCGGCGGTGGCGCCCGCCACCAGGCCCACCGGCAGCATCGGCAGCCCGCCCCACCAGCCCAGGCCGCCGACCGCCAGATAGGCCGCGGCGATCACCAGCACGGTGACCACCGCCAGCTTGGCGACACCCGGCCTCGGCCGCTGGGCCACCCCGCTGGACCGGGCGGCGATCGCGGCCAGTATCCCGATCAGCGGGGCCGCCATCGCGCAGCCGACGATCCGCAGCCACTCCACCTCGAACTGGATCGCGGCCCCGACGAGCACCCCCTGCACCAGGAAGACGGCACCGATCCCCGGCCCGTACCAGTCGGGCAGCGGTATCGGCCGCTCGGCGGCGGCGGTGGCCCGGCCGGCCAGTGCGAGTGCTTCGGCAGGCGTGAGCGGCTTGTCCATGGAATCCCCCTCGGATCGGCAAGTGGTTCCATAGTGACACTTACTTTCCTCCTTGGAAAGTAGTTTCTCGGCACCGGCCGCTCAGCAGCGCGCGTCGATCTCCTCGAAGCTGTCGTAGTGGTCCGCCGTCCAGTACTGCTCCGCCGCCGAACCGGTGACGATCCGTCGGGCGCCCCGGGTCGGCGAGCCCGGGGTGACCACGGTGTACTCGTGGTAGTAGTCGCCCTTCATCCGGGGCAGCCGCCCCTCCCGGTTCTCGAAGACGATCCCGTCCGAGCGGTAGGGGTACGGGCCGCCCTTGGCGATCAGCGCGAGGGTGTCCCTGGCCTGGACCGGGAGCTTGCTCCGGCAGACATCGGCGTACGCGGCGCCGGTCGGCACCCAGCCGGAGGCCGGCGCGGCGGCCTGCTTTCCGCTGCCGCAGCCGAACAGCCCGAAGGCCAGCAACAGGACGGCGAGCAGACGGTGGCGGCGTTTCATCCGCCCAGCATCCCGCCCCGCCCGTCCCGGAGGCGGACAAAACGCCGCCGGGGCGGGCACGGACGCCATTGTCCGTACCCGCCCCGGCTGCTTACGTACGGCGGCTCTCCTGCGCCGAGCTCCGCCGTACGCCCCTCCCCGTTGGAGGGGGTGCGGTCAGCGATGGGACCGCGCTGATCAGGGATCAGCGCGAGTCGCTGCCCGCGGTCTCGAGGGCGGCGCGGCCTGCCTCCAGGCGCGCCACCGGAATCCGGAAGGGGGAGCAGGACACGTAGTCCAGGCCCACCTCGTGGAAGAAGTGCACCGAGTCCGGGTCGCCGCCGTGCTCGCCGCAGACGCCGAGCTTGAGGTCGGGGCGGGTGGCCCGGCCGGCCTCGACGGCGTGCTTGACCAGCGCGCCGACACCGTCCCGGTCGATGGTCTCGAACGGGCTGACCCCGAAGATGCCCTTCTCCAGGTAGGCCGTGAAGAACGATGCCTCCACGTCGTCCCGGGAGAAGCCCCAGACCGTCTGGGTCAGGTCGTTGGTGCCGAACGAGAAGAACTCGGCGGCCTCGGCGATCTGACCGGCGGTCAGCGCGGCGCGCGGCAGCTCGATCATCGTGCCCAGCTTGATGTCCAGCGCCACCCCGGTGGAGGAGACCACCTCGGCGAGCACCCGCTCGCACTCGTCCCGGACCAGCTCCAGCTCCTGGACGGTGCCGACCAGCGGGATCATCACCTCGGGGCGCGGGTCACCGCCGGCCAGCTTGCGCTCGGCCGCCGCCTCCGCGATCGCCCGGACCTGCATCCCGAACAGGCCGGGGATCACCAGGCCGAGCCGGACGCCGCGCAGACCCAGCATCGGGTTCTGCTCGTGCAGCTTGTGCACCGCCTGGAGCAGCCGCAGGTCGTTCTCGTTCGGGTCCTTGCGGGCCTCGGCGAGCGCGACCCGGACCGACAGCTCGGTGATGTCGGGCAGGAACTCGTGCAGCGGCGGGTCGAGCAGCCGCACCGTCACCGGGAGGCCGTCCATCGACTGGAACAGCTCCAGGAAGTCGCCCTTCTGCAGCGGCAGCAGGGTGGAGAGTGCGAGCTCCCGGTCCTTGTCGTTGTCCGCCAGGATCAGGTGCTCGACCTCCTTGCGGCGCTCCTCACCGAGGAACATGTGCTCGGTGCGGCACAGGCCGATGCCCTGCGCGCCGTACCGGCGGGCGCGGTTGGCGTCCTCGGCGTTGTCGGCGTTGGCGCGGACCGAGAGCCGGCGGCGGACGTCGGCGTGCGACATCAGGCGGTGCACGGCCTGCACCAGACCGCCCTGGACGTCGGCGCCCGCGTGCAGGGTGCCCTCGAAGTACTCCACCACCGGGGAGGGCAGCACCGGCACCTCGCCGAGGTAGACCCGGCCGTTCGCCCCGTCGATCGAGACGATGTCGCCCTCCTCGATCACCTGGCCGTCGGAGGTGGTCATCCGGCGCCGCTTGGTGTCGACCTCGAGCTCCTCGGCGCCGCAGACACAGGTCTTGCCCATGCCACGGGCCACCACGGCCGCGTGCGAGGTCTTGCCGCCGCGCGAGGTGAGGATGCCCTCGGCCGCGATCATGCCCTCCAGGTCGTCCGGGTTGGTCTCCCGGCGGACCAGGATCACCTTCTCGCCCGAGCGGGACCACTTGACGGCGGTGTAGGAGTCGAAGACCACCTTGCCGACCGCCGCGCCCGGCGAGGCCGCGATGCCCCAGCCCACCTGCTTGGACTCGGCGTTCGGCGCGAACCGGGGGAACATCAGCTGGGAGAGCTGGCCGCCGGTCACCCGGTGCAGCGCCTCGTCCAGGTCGATCAAGCCCTGGTCGACCAGCTGGACGGCGATCCGGAACGCGGCGGCGGCGGTGCGCTTGCCGATCCGGGTCTGCAGCATCCAGAGCTTGCCGCGCTCGATGGTGAACTCGATGTCGCACAGGTCGCGGTAGTGCAGTTCGAGCTTCTGCATGATCGCCATCAGCTCGTCGTACGACTTCTTGTCGAGCTGCTCCAGGTCGGCCAGCTGGAGGGTGTTGCGGATGCCCGCCACCACGTCCTCGCCCTGGGCGTTGGAGAGGTAGTCGCCGTAGACGCCGACCGCACCGGTGGAGGGGTCGCGGGTGAACGCGACGCCGGTGCCGGAGTCCTCGCCGAGGTTGCCGAAGACCATCGAGCAGACGTTGACCGCCGTGCCCAGGTCGTTCGGGATCCGCTCCTGGCGGCGGTACAGGCGGGCCCGGTCGCCGTTCCAGGAGTGGAAGACGGCGTGGATCGCCAGGTCCATCTGCTCGCGCGGCTCCTGCGGGAAGTCCCGGCCGGTCTCCGTGCGCACGATGCCCTTGAAGGTCTCCACCAGCGCCTTGAGGTCCTCGGCGGTCAGGTCGAGGTCGTTCTCGGTGCCCTTGGCCCGCTTGGCCTCGTCCAGCGCCTCCTCGAACAGCTCGCCGTCGACGCCCAGCACGGTCTTGCCGAACATCTGGACCAGCCGGCGGTAGGAGTCCCAGGCGAACCGCTCGTTGCCGGACTGCGCGACCAGGCCGAGCACCGAGGCGTCGGAGAGGCCGATGTTCAGGACGGTGTCCATCATGCCGGGCATGGAGAACTTGGCCCCGGAGCGGACGGACACCAGCAGCGGGTTGTCGGCCTGGCCGAGCTGCTTGCCCATCTCGGCTTCGAGCGACTCCAGGTGGCTGCTGATCTCCTGGTGCAGCGAGGAGGGCTCGCTGCCGGTCTCCAGGAAGACCTTGCAGGCCTCGGTCGTGATGGTGAACCCCGGAGGGACGGGGAGGCCCAGGTTGGTCATCTCGGCGAGGTTCGCACCCTTGCCGCCAAGAAGGTCCTTGAGGTCCTTGTTTCCTTCGGTGAAGGAGTAAACAAACTTCTGCTCGGACGGCACGGGTCGTCTCCTCGCACACGGTTGCCCTGACGCCGGAGAACATACCCATTTCGAAGGCGCTGGCGCGCCCCCAACAGGCCCTACATGCCTAGGGGTGGCAGCCGACCCGACAGATCTAATGCCCGTCCAGGCGTTCACCTCTGTTGTCGAAATCGTCCGGCTGACGCTAGCAATCGTTCAATTCTTGAAGCCAACGAAACCTCAAGATCACACGAACCGGACGGAGAGTAGCGACAGATCGTCTGCCGTGTTGCCCCGGTTTGATTTCCTGCAGCCAGTCCGGCGGTTCGGTGCCCGGGCCCTTCGGGAAGCGTTCCACCCCTCCGGCGCCCGCCCGGCCCACCTGATCGGCCGTCAGAACCACGGTATGTGGCCAGCGTCACGGGCGCATCTCAGCCGTCGGTCGTACGAGCCGTCACCCTGTGTCCACTCGCGACTCCCCGGCGTCATCGAAATCTGCCACAAAGGAGCCCTCTTGGCCAGGTTGTCCAAGAGGGCTCGGCCGCGGCGGCCTGTGCGCCCTCGCGGCCCATTTGGCCATTCCGTAGCGATCAGCCGCCCGAGGTGTCCGATTCGGCGTCAGCAGTGGGTACGGCGCAGTCGTACGGATCGTCCAACCAGCCCTCGGGGAGCACCACCCGATTGTTGCCGCTGGTCCGACCGCGCGGACCGTCGGCGCTCTCCGGCCAGAGCTGGGTCTGCTCGACCTGGGCCAGCGTCCCGCTGAGTTCGGCCAGTGAACTCGACATCGCCAGCCTCACCCGGAGCTCGGAGCCGACCGAGAAGCCCTTGGTGTACCAGGCGACGTGCTTGCGGAAGTCGACCACGCCGCGCGTCTCGTCCCCCATCCACTGCCCCAGCAGCTCGGCGTGCCGCACCATCGCGCGGGCCACGTCGGCGAAGGCCGGCCGGGCGTAGTCCACCTCGCCCTCGAAGATCTGCACCAGGTCCTTGAACAGCCACGGGCGCCCCAGGCAGCCACGGCCGACCACCACGCCGTCGCAGCCGGTCTCGCGCATCATCCGGACGGCGTCCTCGGCCGCCCAGATGTCCCCGTTGCCGAGCACCGGGACGTGTGCCGGGACGTGCTCGCGCAGCCGGGCGATCGCCGACCAGTCGGCGGTGCCGCCGTAGTGCTGGGCGGCCGTGCGGCCGTGCAGCGCGATCGCCGCGACACCCTCCTCGGCGCCGATCCGCCCGGCGTCCAGGTAGGTCAGGTGCTCGTCGTTGATGCCCTTGCGCATCTTCATGGTGACCGGCAGGCCGTCCGCGTTGGCCACCGCCTCGCGGAGGATCTCGCGGAGCAGGTTCCGCTTGTACGGCAGCGCCGAGCCGCCGCCCTTGCGGGTCACCTTGGGCACCGGGCAGCCGAAGTTCAGGTCGATGTGGTCGGCCAGGCCCTCGGCCGAGATCATCCGGGCCGCCTTGCCCACCGTGGCCGGGTCCACCCCGTAGAGCTGGATCGAGCGCGGCTTCTCGCTCGGGTCGAAGTGGATCAGCTGCATGGTCTTGGCGTTCCGCTCGACCAGTGCCCGGGTGGTGATCATCTCGCTCACGTACAGGCCCTTGCCGCCGCTCTGCTCCCGGCACAGGGTGCGGAACGGGGCGTTGGTGATCCCTGCCATCGGCGCCAGCACCACCGGCGGCCAGACCTCCATCGGCCCGATGTTCAACGGCTTGAACTCGGACGTCGGTGCAACGGGCGTGGTCGTCATGGCGCGGCAGGTCCTCGGTCGTCGGCGGATGGACTCTTCATTGTCCCCCACCCGGCGCAGCGTCCAGCCGGAGCAGCTTCTCCCGGCTCTCCTGGTCCTGCGGGGTGTAGGTGACCAGCCGGGTGCTGGGCCGGGGGCCGAGCCAGAGGCTGGTGTACTCGAACCGGATCAGCCCGGCCTCCGGCACCAGGAACTGCTTCGCGCCGTTGCCCAGCCCGGCCACCTCGTGCCGCTGCCAGAGCTCCTCGAACTCCGGCGAGGCGGTGCGCAGCCGGTGCAGCAGGGTCTTCCAGGCGGGCTCGGCCCCGTGGTCCGCCATCGCGGCCCGGAACCGGGCGACCATGCTCTGCCGGTCGGTCTCCTGGTCCACCAGCCGCTGCCCGAAAGTGCCGCCGGTGAAGACCAGCCACATCAGGTTGCGGTCCTGGAACGGGAGCTCCTCCAGGTCGCCGGCCAGCCAGGTGTAGGAGCGGTTGAACGCCAGCACGTCGTACCGGCTGTTCAGCACCGCCGCCGGGTAGGGCGCCAGCTGGTCCAGCAGCAGCCGGACCGCCGGGGTGACGGTCGGGCACTCCGGCCGGGCCACCGGGTCCTCGCTGCCCGCCAGCACGAACAGGTGGGACCGCTCGGTCGGGTCGAGCAGCAGCGCCCGGGCCACCGAGTCCAGCACCTGGGCCGAGACCTGGATGCTGCGACCCTGTTCCAGCCAGGTGTACCAGGTCACCCCGACTGCCGAGAGCAGCGCCACCTCCTCCCGGCGCAGCCCGGGCGTCCGGCGCCGGCCGGCCACGGGCAGGCCGACCTGCTCGGGTGAGATCCGTTCCCGGCGGCTGCGCAGGAAGGCGGCCAGTTCGGAGCGGGCGGTGGTGGTCGTGGTCATGGGTACCAGCATGCCGGTACTCCGCTCCTGTTGCCAGGTGGTGCTGATACCAGGATGAAGAGCATCTGGTACCCGGCTCGGCCCGGCGCCAGAGTAGCGGACGTGACTCAGCAACTGACCCTCCCCCGCCTCGCGCCGCCCCGTTCCCTGCTGTCCACCGCAGGACTCGCCACCGTCCTGCTGGGGGCCTTCCTCCCCTCACTGGACTTCTTCGTGGTCAACGTCGCCCTGCCCACCATCGAGCACGACCTGGCGGCCGGGCCCGCCGTGCTGGAGCTGATCGCCGCCGGGTACGGGATCACCTTCGCCGTCCTGCTGGTGCTCGGCGGCAGGCTCGGCGACGCGATCGGCCGCCGCCGGCTCTTCCTGTACGGCGCGGTCGCCTTCGCGGTCACCTCGCTGGCCTGCGGCCTGGCCCCGGACGCCTGGAGCCTGGTGGTCGGCCGGGCCGCCCAGGGCGCGGCCGCCGCGCTGCTGATCCCGCAGGTGCTCGGCACCATCACCGCCGCCACCGAGGGCCACCGCCGGGCCCGGGCGCTGAGCGTGTACGGCGCGGCGGGCGGGGTGGCGGTGGTGGTCGGCCAGGTGCTCGGCGGGCTGCTGGTCGCCGCCGACCTGTTCGGCACCGGCTGGCGTTCGGTGTTCCTGCTGAACGTCCCGTTCGCGCTGCTGGCGGCCCTGCTGGCGCTCCGGCACGTCCCCGAGAACCGCGCCGACCGGGCCACCGGTCTCGACCTGCCGGGCACCGCGCTGCTGACCGTCGCCCTGCTCGCGCTGTTCGTCCCGCTGACCGAGGGGCGGGCGCTGGGGTGGCCGGTGTGGTGCTGGGTGCTGCTGGCCGCGTTCCCCATCCTCGGCTGGGCCTTCGTCGCCGTCGAGCTGCGCACCGAGCGGGCCGGGGCGGTGCCGCTGCTGCCGTTCTCGCTGCTCCGGCTCCCGGAGATGCGGCGCGGTCTGGGCATCGCGCTCCCCTACTTCACCGGCTTCGGCGGCTTCATGTTCGTGATCGCCGTCCTGCTCCAACAGGGCCTCGGGCTGGGCCCGGTGACGGCGGGTTGGGCGCTGGTGCCGATGGCCGTCGGCTACTTCTGCGCCTCGCTGGCCGGCCCCCGGCTGGTCGGCCGGTTCGGCAGCCGGGTGGTCACCCTCGGCGCGGTGGTCCAGGCGCTCGGCCTGACCACCCTGGCCGCCACCGCCCTGACCACCGACCTCACCCCGCTCCGGATGCTCCCCGGCGTCGCCCTCGCGGGCATCGGCCAGGGCCTGATCGGCACCCCGCTGTTCCGGATCGTCCTCTCCCGCGTCCCCGCCACCCGCGCGGGCGTCGGCAGCGGCGTCCTCGCCACCACCCAGCAGTCCAGCCTGGCCCTGGGCGTGGCCACCCTCGGCACCCTCTACCTCACCCTGACCCCCGCCCTCGGCGCCGCCCACGCCCTCACGGTGGTGCTCGCCGTGCAGACCTGCGGGTCGGTGGCGATCCTGCTGCTCAGCCTGCGGCTGCCGCGCTCGGTGGCGTGACCGACGGGGAGCTCACCCGGGCCGTACGGAGCACAACGGCCCGTCGGTCCGCCCGCAGGACTCACGGGCGGGCCGACGGGCGGTCAGAGAGCGGGCACCTGAACGACCTTGCTCACGGCCTTCTCCCACTGCGGGCTGTTGGTGAAGGACGCGCGCCAGTAACCCGCCCCGGCGCTCGGGACGGTGGCCGAGAACGCGTAGCCCTGCCCGTTCCAGTTCGCCGACGGCACGGTGGTCACGGTCGTCCAACCGCCCTTGCCGGTGGCGGAGTACTGGATGTCGACCGCGATGGGGGCGGGTGTCCAGGTCCCGGCGAAGTTCATCTCGCCGGTGACGTCGACGGTCGCGGCGTCGGTACGGGTCGCGGCGAACGCCTGGAACGCGGCCGGCTGCACCACGGTGATCTCGCTGCCGGCGCTGGCTCCGGCCAGGAAGATGTCGTCGCTCGACCAGCCGGAGCTGATGGTGTAGTTGCTCCAGAGCGGCGTGGTAGCGGGGAACTGCACGGTGCCGTTGGCGTCGGTGGTCAACTGGACGTAGTCCGGGAAGGAGTTGGAGCCGAGTCGCTTCCCGGCGAGCGGCTGCCAGCCGATCGGCGACTTCCACAGCAGCGTGGAACTGGTCGAGTCGACGACGCCCTTGAACGGGACCCTCCGCGTGCTGGGCGTCTGCACGACCTTCGTCGGGGTCTGCTTGATGGTGATCGGGAACTCGCGTGACCGGGACTGGCTGTAGAAGATGTGGTTCGGGTCGTAGTCGAAGGACGCCTCGATGGTGTTCTGGTAGATGTCGGTGACCGGCAGCGTCGCGGTGAACCCGCCGTCCACCCCGGTGGTGACCTCGGCGTACTCCATCCGGGAGTTGACGGCGACGGTCAGCCCGCCCATCGGCGTGATGACACCCGAACCGGGCCACTGGCCCATCAGGTGACCGCTGATGGTGACCGTCCGGTGGTCGTAGTCGACCGTCGTCCGGTCGACCTTTGCGTCCTTGAGGTTGGTCTGCACCGAGTAGTAGAAGTAGCCGACACCGGTGGCGGTGAGCGTGTCCCCGCCCGCGTCGGTGGCGGAGACGTCGATGCGGTAGCTGCCCAGGGCGGGCAGTTGGACCCGCCCGACGTTGGTCCAGGTCCCGTCCTCGGCGGTGCCGGAGGTCAGCTCGAACCGGGTCACGGTGGCCGAGGTCTCCGTGGCGGCCATCGAGTAGAGGCTGACCTTGATGTCCTTCACCGCGCTCTGGGCGGTCAGGCCCAGCACCAGCTTGCCGTTGTTGGACCAGTCGTTGTGCGCCTCCCGGACGGTGATGCCGGTGCCGGTGTCCGCCTGTGCGACGGTCGTACCGGACATCACCAGACCCCCGGCCAACAGCGCCGATGCCAGGGCCAGTACCGCACGACGAGATGCCATGAATCCCCCTTGTGGATCAGCTGACCTACCGTCGGATCGTGATCAGCAGGCGGACGCTACCAGCGGACCCGACCGCCCTCAACGGGATTTGTGAGCGCCCGGATGCCGACACCGCGATCCGATGAGGGCGCGACCCTGTGAGCCGGAGTCACAGGATGATTCGCTGTCTGGCTGTCCGTCAGGGCGGGGCACAGGCTGGAGCCTCCGTGTACGTGACACCGAAAGCAGTGATGTCCCATGACCAGCGTCGCCGAGGCGCCACCCGCGACCTTCGACCGCCTGCGGTACGCGGGTGTGTTCGTGTTGCTGTTCCTGTTCGGCACCGAGACCTTCCTGATCTCGCCGTTGCTGCCGACCATCGCCGAGTCGATCGCCGTCAGTGAGTCGGCGGCGGCGGCCAGTGTGACCGCGTACGTGTTGGTGTACGCGGTGTTCGCGCCGTTCCTGGGCTTGTTGAGCGACCGGTTCGGGCGGCGGCGGGCGCTGGTCGCGGGCACCGTGCTGTTCGTGCTGTCGAACGCCGGGGCGGCGCTGTCGAGCGACCTGACCACGCTGGTGCTGTCCCGGGGGCTGGCGGGGCTGGCGGCCGCGGCGGCCGGGCCGGCGATCTGGGCGCACATCGCGGAGACGGCGCCGGACGCCGTCCGGGGGCGGGCGCTCGGGCTGGGGATGGCGCTGTTCTCCACCGGGCAGGTGCTCGGGGTGCCGCTCGGCGGGCTGCTGGCGGGGGCGGCGGGGTGGCGGTCGGCGTTCTGGGCGCTGACCGTCGGCACCGCGCTGGCGATCCCGCTGCTGCTGCGTCAGGTCCCGGCGCAGGAGGCGGTCGGCGTCGCGCCGGGCGGTTCGGTCCGGGCTCTGCTGGCGGGCTGGGGTGACCCGGTGCTGCGGCGGGCGCTGCTGGTGAACACCGCGTTCAACGCGGCCAACCTGGGGGCGTTCACCTTCCTCGGGGCGGTCCTGGTGCAGCGCTTCGACCTCTCGGTGGAGGCGCTCGGCCTGGTCGGCATCCTGGTCGGTGCGGGCAGCATCACCGGTTCGCTGCTCGGCGGGCGGCTCGGCGACCGGGCCAGGGTGGCCGGCCGGAACCACCTGCCGCTGCTGGCGCTCTGGGGCGTCACGCTGGCGGTCGGCATCGCGCTGACGGTGCGCGGGCCCGGCCTGGTGCTCGCGCTGGCCGGGGTGGTGGTCTGGTTCGTGGCCAGCGGCGGCTTCGTGACGGACCAGCAGACGCTGGCCGGCACCGTCGCCCCCGAACTTCGGGCCACCTCCAGCGCCTGGCTGACCTCCACCATGTACGCGGGGACCGGGCTCGGCGCCTGGGCGGTCGGTTCGTTCTCTGACGTCGCGGACGGCACGCTGCTGGTCGGCACCGTGCTGGCGCTGGTCGCGGCGCTCGGCGGACTGCTGGTCAGCGCCACGCTGCGGCGCCGCTGATCCGAGGGAACGCCGGAACGGCCCGGGGCGGGTGCCCCGGGCCGTTCCGGCGTTCCCTCGGATCTCAGCCCGCCTCGCGCTCCACCGCGGCCGGCACCGAGCGCAGCGGGTGCTCGGCCAGCGAGGTCATCCGGGCCCGGTCCTCGGCCCCGGCCGGGGTGAACAGCAGCACCAGCGCCGACGGGTCGTCCACCGGGTGGAAGGACGACAGGGTGAGCCGGACCGGGCCGATCCCGGCCGGCTCCACCAGCACGGCCCGGGCGGTGAGTTCGGCCACCGAGTGGCAGCCCCACCAGTGCCGGAGCTCCGGTGCGTCCTGGTCCAGGTGGCGGTAGACCTCGCCGGTGCGCGGGTCGGCCAGCGCGGGCCCGGCCTGGGCCCGGAAGTGCTGGAAGACGTTCATCGCCAGCGGCTCCCAGTCGTGCAGCACCGTCCGCAGCCGCTGGTCGGCGGCCATCAGCCACATCAGGTTGCGCCGGTCGGCCGGCACCGCCTCGGGCGGCCCCCAGAGCGCGGACCAGGGCGCGTTCCAGCCGAGCAGGTCGAAGTGCCGGTCGAGCAGCACCGCCGGGCTCAACGGCCAGGAGTCCAGCACGGGTTGGACGGCGGCGGCCAGCCCGCCGGCCACCGGGGCGGGGCCGGCCGGCTCGTGGTAGCCGGCCAGCCGCATGGCGTGCCGCAGACCGGCCGCGTCCAGCTGCAACGCCCGGGTGACCGCCTCCAGGACCTGCCGGGAGGCGGTCACCCGGCCCTGCTCCAGCCAGGTGTACCAGGCCAGCCCGACCCCCGAGAGCGAGGCCACCTCCTCCCGTCGCAGGCCCGGGGTCCGGCGCCGGGCCGTGGACCGCAGGCCGACGTCGGCCGGCTTGAGCTGCTCCCGGTGGGCCCGGAGGAAGGCTCCGAGTTCCTGACTGACGAGCGGAGTTGACATGCCGTGCGCTCCTCGGGCGGATGGTTGTTCCGTCGTGCTCCAGCCTAGAGCGGCTTGAGCCGCCACAGCCGGACGGGCATGTGACTCACCCAGCCGAGTTCGTCCTGCCGCCGCTGCGCGGTCTCGCCGATCGCCCGGAAGAACGCGGTGCGCAGCTCCGGCGGCACCAGCCGGCTGTAGTAGTCGCCGAAGGTGGCCGCGTGGAAGTGCTCGTACTGGGCGGCGTCCTCGACGGTGACCACCGCGTCCCGCTCCAGGTACGAGTCCACCGTGAAGTACCGGGCCAGCAGCTCGCCGAGCTCGTCCACCGACCTGGTCCTGGTCCCGATCGGCAGCACCTCGCCGCGCTCGAACACCCCTGGTACGTCCGTGAGTTCGACACCCGTGGCGACCAGGGCGGCCCGCACCAGCTCGTCCTCGCCGCCGAGCCCGAAGGCGTCCCGGGCCGGGTGGTAGGTGGTCAGCAGGAAGCTGCCGCCGGGGGCCAGCCGGTCGGCCACCCAGGAGAAGATCCGGTCCTCCACCGGGTACAGCCAGTGCAGCACCGAGGTCATGGTGACCACGTCGGCGATCAGCGGCAGCGGCTGCGGGTCGGTCAGGTCGGCCTGGTGCAGGGCGGTCCGGCCGGGGAACCGGCCCAGCCGCTCGGTGGCCTCGGCGATCCGGTGCTCGGAGCGCTCCAGGCCGACCGCGAGCCGCAGCGAGGGGTGGCGGTCCAGGGCGGTCTCCAGCAGCTGGCCGATGCCGCTGCCGAGGTCGACCAGGGTCTCGGGGCTGCCGGTCACCTGGTCCAGCACCCAGTCCCGGTCCAGGACTTGGCGCAGTCGGCTGGCATCGGCGTAACCGGCCAGCGTGCTGGCCTGGATCTCGACGTCGGACGCGGTGCTCACTGCTGGGCCTCCTCGGGGGCGGGGGTGTCGATCAGCCGGAGCAGCCTCTCGCGGACGCTGCTCTGGTCGTAGCGGTGGTAGATGTTGATCCGGTTGCGGGTCAGGTCGCCGCGGTGGACGTACTCGTAGAGGTCCTGGCGCTGGCCGAAGCCGTCGCCGGTCAGCTCCCAGGCCAGCCGGAACAGCCGGGACTTGTGCTCGGCGTCGATGCCCTTCCCGCGCATGTAGCGGTCCAGGTGCGGGCGCAGCCGGGGGTTGGCCAGGTCGCCCGCGGTGGGCTGCATCAGCAGTCCGGAGGCGCCGATCTTGCGGACGATCTCGACCGCGCTGGCCGCCACCTCGGCCGACCAGACCCGGCTGGCGGCGGTGTCGCCGGGGGCCAGCAGCCCGCTGTCGGTGACCTTGGCCCGGGCCTCGGCGGCGTCGATGAAGTACTCGGTGAGTTCGGCGTACCCGGCCAGCCGGCCCAGGTCCTCCTGGACGTTGCGGAAGCCGTCCACCCCGATCGACTCGGCCACCAGGGTCGCGGTGGCCAGCAGGGTGCGCAGCCGCTCGCGGTAGCGGACGTGCCCGATGTACGCGCTCCAGGCGTTGATCCGGCCCAGGCCGGTGCGGGCCAACTCGCCGTCCCTGAGCAGGAAGACCCGGTCCCAGGGGACCAGTACGTCGTCGAAGAACAGCATCGCGTCCTGCTCGTCGAACCGGGCGCCGAGCGGGTGGGCGTGGCCCCACGGGGAGCTGCCGAGCGGCTCCCGGCAGAGCGTGACCAGACCGGGGGTGTTCAGCGGCAGCGCGAACCAGACCACGAACTGCTCGCCGCGCCGCTGGGTGAACGAGGCCGACAGGTAGACCAGTACCTCCTGGGCCAGCGGCGCCAGCGTGGTGAGCTGCTTGGCGCCGCGCACCACGATGCCCTGCTCGTTCTCCTCCAGTACCCGCAGCGCCAGGTCGGGGTCCTCGACCGGGTCGGCCGAGCGGTCGATCTGCGGGTCGCCGAGGGCGTGCGAGAGCACCAGGTCGTTGCTCGACACGTGCCGGTACCAGGCTTCCGCATTGGCGCCGAACCGGGCGTCGCTGCGGCCGAGTTGGTGCCGGAAGTCGTACACGCCGAGCGCGATCGAGGCCATGAAGGCCGGCGAGCGGCCGTGCTGGCCGAGTGCCTCGGCGTGCCAGAACTCGGCGCTGCGGCGCTGGAGCCGGAGGTCCTCCAGGGTGCGCGGCGGCTGGAAGGCCCGGGCGATCCGCTGCCCGGTCGCCGGGTCCTGCCAGGTCAGCAGGTCGCGGTGGTCGGGGTCGTGCTGGAGGTCGAGCAGCCGGGCCAGCTCCTCGGCGGCGGGCCGGAAGGCGGGGTGCTCGGCGGGGTTGTCGACCCGCTTGCCGTCGAGGTAGAGCTCGCGGCCGTCGTCGAGTTCGGCCAGGTACCGCTCGCCCGTGAGCAGGCCCCGTCCGAGGGCGGGCGTGTCCAGCAGGGTCATGCGTGGGCTCCTGTCGAGGTCATGGCGTGCTGTGCGGTCAACTGGCGGTACTGGCCGTCGTGGTAGAGCAGGGGTTCGCCCGGCCGGCCGTCCGCGGCGAGCACCTCGCCGATCAGCAGGGCGTGGTCACCGCCGGGCAGGACGGCCTTGAGCCGGCAGTCGAACCAGGCCAGGCAGTGGTCGAGGACGGGGGCGCCGGTCACCTCGGTGTGCATCGGCACGGTGGTGAACATCCCGAGCGCGCGGCCCGCGCCCGGGGTGGCGAAGCGCCGGCCGACCCCCTGCTGGTCCGCCGCCAGCACCGAGACGGCGTACCGGCCGTCGGCGCGGACGGCCGCGGCCAGCGGGCTGTGCGCGGCCACCGCGACGCTGACCAGCGGCGGGTCCAGGGAGAGGGTGGTGAAGGAGGAGACGGTCTTGGCGAACACCTCGTCGCCGTCCCGGGCGGTGAGCACCGCGACGCCGGTGGTCCAGTACCGGGCGGCGGCCCGGACCGCGTCCGGTGCGACGGGTGTGCGGGGGGCCGGCGGGCGCGGGCGCAGCGGGCTCATCGCAGCCCCACCCGGTAGGCGCGCAGCCACTCGTCGACCTGGACCAGGTGGTCCAGCCCGCCGACCGGGTTGGGCGCGGTCCGCGGACTCGGCAACGGCTTCCCTTCGGCCAGCAGTTGCCGCACCAGCGCGCGGTCCACCAGATCGAAGACGGGGGCCTGCGGGTCGGCCAGCAGCGCGTGCGCCCGTTCGGTGAGCACCTCGGTGTAGCGGATCGCCGGGGTGGAGGGGTAGCCGCTCTTCGGACGGTCCGTCACCTGCGGCGGGAGCAGGTCCCGGACGGCGTCCCGGAGCAGCCCCTTGGCCCGGCCCTCCGGTGCCTTGAGCGCCCACGGCACGTTCCACAGGTACTCCACCAGCCGGTGGTCGCAGAACGGCACCCGGACCTCCAGGCCGACCGACATCGACACCCGGTCCACCCGGTCCAGCAGCGGCGGCAGCCACCGGGTCAGCGCCAGGTGGAACACCTCGCGGACCCGCGCGTCGGCCGCCGACTCCCCCGCCAGCACCGGGACTTCGGCGATCGAGCGGCGGTACGCCTCGGCGGTGTACTCCTCGGGGCGGACCTCGGCCCGCACCTCGGGGCGGAGCAGCTCGGCCGGGGTGGACCGGCCGTGCAGCCAGGGGAAGGTGCCGGACGCCAGCGCCGCGGCGTCGTGGAAGTAGGGGTAGCCGCCGAAGATCTCGTCGGCCGCCTCCCCGGACAGCGCCACGGTGGAGCGGTGCCGCACCTCGCGGAACAGCAGGTGCAGCGAGGCGTCCATCTCACCCCAGCCGGGCCGGTCGCGGGCCCGCAGCACGGCGTCCCGGGCCAGCAGCAGGTCGTCGTCGGGTATCAGCACCGAGGTGTGCAGGGTGCCGATGTGCTCGGCGGCGGCCTGCACGTACGGCGCGTCCAGGCTGGTCCGCCAGGCGTCCGGGGTGCGGTCGGCGCTGCCGGGGAAGTCCACCGAGAAGCTGGTGATCTTGCCCTGGCCGTTCCGCTCCCGGGCGATCGCCGCCAGCGCGGTGATCGCGCTGGAGTCCACCCCGCCGGAGAGCAGCGTGCAGAGCGGTACGTCACTGAGCAGTTGGCGCTCCACCGCGTCGGCCAGCAGCTCCCGGACGTGCGCCCGGGTCTCGGCCGGCGAGTCGGTGTGCACCGCCGACTCCAGCTTCCAGTACCGGACTTCGGTGGTGGCGCCCCGGGTGATCCGGAGCAGGTGACCGGGGCGGACCTCGTTCAGCCCCCGGAACAGCCCGTGCCCGGCGGTCGGGGCGGCGGGCAGGGCGAACAGCTCGGCCACCCCCGTCGCGTCGAGTTCGGCCGGGAACAGCGGGTTGGCCAGCAGCGCCTTGGGTTCGGAGCCGAACAGCACCCCGCTGCGGTGCGGGTGCCAGTACAGCGGTTTGATCCCCAGGTGGTCCCGGACCAGCAGCAGTTCCTCACCCCGGGTGTCCCAGACCGCGTACGCGAAGATCCCGTTGAACCGCTCCGGCGCGGCCGCGCCCCACTGCAGGTGCGAGCGGAGCACCACCTCGGTGTCCGAGTCGGTCCGGAAGCGGTGCCCGTACCCCTCCAACTCCCGGCGCAGTTCGCGGTAGTTGTACAGCTCGCCGTTGTAGGCGAGCACCGCCTGCGGCACCTCCGCGTCGGCCAGCGGCTGCACCCCGCCGTCCAGGTCGATCACCGACAGCCTGCGGTGGCCGAGCGCCAGGTGCCGGGACAGCCAGACGCTCTCGGCGTCCGGGCCCCGGCAGGCCAGGGTCGCGGTCATCTCCCGGACGGTGCGGGCCGCGTGCCGCAGGTCGGTGTCCCAGTCGAGCCAGCCGGTCAGGCCGCACATCATGCCTCCTGGCGGGGGTCGGAGTCGGTGGGCGCCGAGGCTTCCCAGCGGCAGCCGTGCCCGGTCGGGCCACTGCGCAGCCGGTGCTCCGGGCGGAAGCCCTTGGCCCGGATGTTCGAGGAGAGCGCCTCGGTGCAGTACGTGCAGGGCGAGGCCAGGGTGAGCCGGACCCCGCTGCGCCGGGCCTGCTCGCGGTAGTCCCAGATCGCGCAGTGCGTGATGGTGAGCGCGGCCCGCTCGGCGTTCGGCGGCGCCTCGTCGTCGAACTCGTAGTCGGAGCCGTACAGTTCGGCCTGCCGGGCGATCCGGTGGATCGGGTCGGCGGCGCCCCGACCGTGGTCCGGCTCCACCTCCCGGTGCACCTCGGCGTTGGACCTGGCCCAGTCGGCCAGCGCGGGCTCGCCGTACCGGCCCACCAGGAAGCGCTCCATCAGCGCCTGGCCCCGGAAGAACACCCGCTGCCACTCCGCCGCCCCGGCGCTCTCCTCCGCCGGCAGGTCGGCGAAGATCGCGGACTGCAGCGCGAACCAGTCGGTCAGGTGGATGCCGTCACCCCGGGACACCAGGTAGCGGGTCAGCCCCGCCTCGGCCTCGTGCAGCCGCTGGCGCCAGAGCGCCGAGCGCTCGGCCTCCGGCATGGTGCGGTACGGCGATCTGGGCTGCTCGGCCCAGCCGCCGAGACCCGACCCGGGAACGGTGACGGCGGCGGGCGGGGGAAGGACGGCGGTGGCCGGCGCGGGCTGCGCGGGCGCTGCGGCACCCTCGGGCACATCGCTCAACGGACTGCTCCCTTCGGCGGGTTCTGGCGTGTACCCCCACGCTAGGAACCACGCCACCTGACGAAGTAGCCCCGAACGGACCCGGTTGTGGCGACCATCGGAGCACCCACCTACTCCAAAGGTCGCCCCACCGTCCGCACACGCTGCGGCAGCCAGGGGCTCGGGGAACGGCGACGCCCACCCCGGGGCGGGGCCAAAGTGCGGGAGTGGCCAACCCCGGGCGTGGGTGAGGTCTGCTTCACGTGCGGGTCCAAGCGAAAGTGCCTGACCAATGCACGCAGCGATCACACTCCGGAGGCCGGCGTCGCAGTTCCCCGAGCCCCTGGCTTCCGCAGCACCTGCCAGAAGGCGGAGCCCCGAGCCCCGGTCTGCCGAAGCGTCAGCCCGCGAGGCCGTGGCGGTGGGCGTAGAGGGCGGCCCGCAGCCGGTCGGACTGGCCGATCTTGCGCATGGCCTGGGTCAGGTGCTTCTTCACCGTCGCCTCGGCCAGCGCCAGCTCCCGGCCGATCTCGGCGTTGCTCAGCCCCCGGGCCAGCTGCGCCAGCACGTCCCGCTCCCGTCCGGTCAGCCCGACCTGCTGGAGCGCCGGTTCGGCCGCCTGCCCGGCCAGGCTGGCCGGGTGCACCCGGGCCGGTGGCGGGGCGGGCAGGAACACCGACCCCCCGGCGGCGGCGAGTTGGACCGCGCCGATGATCCGGTCCTCGGACAGGTCGAGCGGGAAGCAGCCGCTGGCCCCGGCCAGCAGGATCCGGCCCGCCTCGGTGGTGGACTCGGCCCGCCGCAGCAGCATCACCCGGGCCTCCGGCGCCCCGTCGGGGCCCCGCAGCGCGGCCACCAGCGCCAGGTCGTCGCCGAGCGAGGCGCCCCGGCCGAGCAGGATGACGTCCGGCCGGACCCGGCGGACCGCCGCCACCGCCCCGGCCGGGTCGCCGGTGCTGCCGACCACCGTGAGGCCGGGCACGGTGGCCAGCACCGAGCGCAGGCCCGCACTGGCCACCGGGTGACGTTCCATCAGGAAGATCCGGGTCTCGTCGGTCCGGTCCCGGCAGACCGGGTGCCCGCAGTCGCACCGGGCGGCCACCGGCCGTTCGGCGGCGACCCGGCGGCCCGCCCCGGTCGGCTCGGTGAGCAGCTGGTGACCGGCGATCAGGTCGAGCGGGTTGTCGATCTCGGTGTGCAGGGCCTCGACCGCGACGGCCGGGGCACCGCCGAGGTGCGGGTAGCGGCGCGGGCCGGCCCGGTGGCCGCGCGCGGTGGCCGGGGCGCTCCGGCTGGTCAGGGCCGCCATCACACACCGTCCGGGTGCTGGGCGAGGGACGTGGGGTGGGCTGACAGGGCGTGGTACGGCATGGCGTTGCGGTCCCCTCGGACGTGGCGGGCCGGGCCTGGGGGGCACGGCACTGCGGCGGGCTCGGTACGACGGCCGCGAGCCGTGGGGGGACGGGCGGCGGGCCGGACGGGCCATGAGGGCGCTGCCGAGAGGGTGGCTGGCGGTCAGCGCCGAGGTGCGCGGGGACACAGCTCGTCGAAACACCGTCGGTGCCACGAGCCGCCGATCCCGACCAGGGTGAAGTCGGTCCGCCGGATTGCCATACCGGCACCCTAGGTCGGCGCCCGTAGCAGGTCAAGGACGGGACTGCGGTCCGGCGGCCGGGGCAGCGCCCTGCCGGGGCCCGCTCGTCCTATGACCAGGGGTATCCGCATGAACTGCTGACTGGCTGTCAGTGGCCCTGATCCGCAACCTTCGTGACACCGGCTCGGCACTGCCGACCTGGTCCGCCCGTCCCTCGCCACGGCCCGACGCCCTTGCGCGGCCCGTCCGGACGGCCCCACCCCGCATCCTCGGAAGGAAGTCCGCCATGCCCGCCGCCCCGCCCACCACCCTGCCGAACGGGGTGTGCGGATGACCGGGTTCCTGCTGCGCCGGGTGCTGCTCGCGGTGCCGACGCTGCTCGGCGTGACGGTCGTGGTGTTCGCCACCGTGGCGCTGGTGCCCGGTGATCCGCTGACCGCCTTCCTCGGCCCCGGCGCCCCGCCGGAGGCCCGGCTGGAGCTCTCCGAACGGCTCGGCCTGGAGCGGCCGTTGCCGGTCCGCTACCTGGGCTGGCTGACGCACGCGCTCCGCGGCGACCTGGGGATGTCGATCTCCGCCCAGCGCCCGGTGCAGGACCTGCTCGGTTCGGCGGCCGGCCAGACCCTGCTGCTGACCGGGGCCGCCTTCCTGCTGGTACTGGTCGGCGGGGTGCTGCTCGGCACGCTCGGCGCCGTCCGCCCCGACCGGCTGCCGGGCAAGGTGTGCGACGCGCTGAGCACCCTCGCGGTCTCCGCGCCGCAGTACTCGGTGGCGCTGCTGCTGATCGCGGTGTTCGCGGTCCAGCTGCGCTGGCTGCCGGCCGGCGGCACGCACGACGTGTTCGGCTCCGGCGGCCCCGGCGACCTGCTGCGGCACCTGGTGCTGCCCGCGGTGGCCGCCGCGCTGGTGCCGCTCGGACTGACCGCCAAGGTGTTCCGGGCCGCGCTGGCCGCGGTGCTGGCGGGCGAACTGGCCGACAGCCTGCGGGCCCGCGGCCTGAGCCGGGCCGCCGTGCTCCGGCACTGCGTGCACAACGCCTCCCCCGCGCTGCTCACCATCGGCGGCCTGCAACTGGCCTACCTGCTGGAAGGCGTGGTGTTCGTGGAGACCCTGTTCGCCTGGCCGGGCGTCGGCCGGCTGCTGTTCGACGCGCTGTCCGCCCGCGACCTGCCACTGGTGCAGGGCGGGGTGCTGCTGGTCGCGGTCGCCTTCGTCGGCATCAACCTGCTGGTGGACGCGGCGCACGCGGCCGTCGACCCCCGGGTGCGGGGCTGACCGTGAAGCCGACCCTCCGTCAGGACACCGTCCTGCTGCTCGCACTCGGCGCCGCGCTGCTGCTGCTCCTGCTGACGCTGGCCGCCCCGCTGGTCGCCCCGTACGACCCGGCGGCCGGATCGCTGGACACCCGCCTGCTCGACCCCGGCACCGACGGCCACCTGCTGGGCACCGACGGCCAGGGCCGGGACGTGCTCAGCCGGCTGATCTGGGCGGCCCGTGCCTCCCTGGTCGGCGGGCTGGTGCCGGTGCTGCTGGCCACCGTGCTCGGCACCCTGCTGGGCGTCGCGGCCGGCCTCGGCGGCCGGGTCACCGAACAGGCCCTGCTGCGCTCGCTGGACGTGCTCTACGCCTTCCCCGGCGTCCTGCTCGCCATCGCGGTGGCCACCCTGTTGCAGCCCGGTCTGGGCGCGACCGTCCTGGCACTCTCGGTGGTGCTCACCCCGGCGGTGGCCCGGGTCGGCTTCACCGAGGTCCGCCGGATCCGCACCGCCGAGTACCTGGAGGCGGCCCGGGTGAGCGGTGCCGGTCCGTTCGAACTGGCGGTGCGTCAGGTGCTTCCGGTGGTCGCGCCGGTGGTGCTGGTGTACGCCTCCTCGCTGGTCGGGCTGGCCGTGGTGTACGCCGCCGGGCTGTCCTTCCTCGGCCTCGGGGTCGCCCCGCCGACCGCCGAGTGGGGGGCGATGCTGGACGAGCTGCGGCCCGCGCTGCTCACCCACCCCTGGGTCGCGGTCCAGCCCGCCGTGGTGATCCTGCTGGTCTCGGTGCTCTTCAACACCCTCGGCGAACGCCTCCGCCGCCGCCTCGGCGACAGCGGCGCCCACCTCCCGGCGGTGGCCCGATGAGCGCGGCACTGACCGTCACCGGCCTGACGGTCGGCTACCCCGGCGGGGTCCGGGCCGTGACCGACGTCTCGTTCGAGATCGCCGCCGGGGAGGCGCTGGTGCTGCTCGGCGAGTCCGGCAGCGGCAAGACCACCGTCGCCCGGACCGTGCTCGGCCTGCCCGGACGCGGTGCCGAGGTCTCCGGTGACATCCGGCTCGGCGGCACCGAGCTGCGCGGGCTGACCGGCTCCGACTGGTCCCGGGTGCGCGGCCGCCGGATCGGCTACGTGCCGCAGGACCCGACCGGTGCGCTGGACCCGCTGCGCCGGATCGGCCCGCAACTGGCCGAGGTGCTCAGGCGGCACGGCCGGGCCGACGGCCGACGGGCCGCCCGGGCGGCGGTGCCCCGGCTACTGGAACTGGCCGGCATCCCCGAGCCCGAACGCGTCGCCCGGAGCTACCCGCACGAGCTCTCCGGCGGGCTCCGGCAGCGGGCCGCGATCGCCATCGCGGTGTGCTGCGGCCCCGAACTGCTGATCGCCGACGAGCCGACCACCGCCCTGGACGCCCTGGTCCGCGGCCGGATCCTGGACCTCTTCGACGAGCTGCGCCGCGAGTGCGGCATCGCCCTGCTGCTGGTCACCCACGACCTGGCGGCGGCCCGCCGGATCGGCGGCGAGGTGGCGGTCGTCCAGGACGGCCGCGTCGTGGCCGCCGGCCCGGCCGAACTCCTCGCCGCCGAACCGGGAGCCCTCCGATGACCCCTCCGAAGTTCGGGGCACACGGTTCGGAAGACCGGGGCCCGGGGAACGGCGGCGCCGACCTCAGGAGCGTTCAACGTACGTACCGGGTCAGGCACTTTCGCAGTGATACCCGCCGGCCACGAACCGTCGCCGTTCCCCGAGCCCCTGGTGGTGCAACCGTGCGCCCTGCAGAAAATCTGCTGACGATCGATGCGGTCCGCAAGACGTACGGCCCCCGCACCGCCGTCGCCGACGTCAGCCTCCAGGTGGCCCCCGGTGAGACCGTGGGCCTGGTCGGCGAGTCGGGATCGGGCAAGTCCACCCTGGCCCGGCTGGCGCTCGGCCTGCTCGCGCCGGACACCGGCACCGTCCGGTTCGCCGGACACGACCCGTACCGGCTGCGCGGCCGGAACGCGCGTGCGGTCCGGGCCCGGCTCCAGTTCGTCCCCCAGCACCCGCGTGGCTCGCTCAACCCGGCGCTGCGCGCGGGCGATGCGGTGGCCGACCCGCTGCGACTGCACGGCACCCCGCGCCGGGACCGGCCTGAGCTGGTCGCCGAACTGTTCCGACAGGTCGGCCTGGAACCGGAGTTGGCGCAGCGCTACCCGCGCGAACTGTCCGGCGGACAGCTCCAGCGGGTGGCGGTGGCCCGGGCCCTGGCCACCCGTCCCGAGCTGGTGGTCTGCGACGAGCCGACCTCGGCGCTGGACCGGGGCGTGCAGGCCCGGCTGCTCGACCTGCTCACCGAACTGCAGGAACGGACCGGCCTGGCCTACCTGTTCATCTCGCACGACCTGGCCGTGGTCCGGCAGCTGGCCCACCGGGTGCTGGTGCTGCGGGGCGGCCTGGTGGTCGAGCAGGGTCCGGCCGAACAACTCTGGTCCGATCCCCGACACCCGTACACCCGAGCGCTGTTGGACGCCGCCACCGGCGCCCCTCCGCACCTCCGATCCGAGCCCGCACGCCCCGCACTCCACGCACCGAGGAACGCACTATGACGCACCGTCACCCGCTCGCCCGCACCCGCTCCAGAGCCGTCGCCCTGCCGGCCGCCGCCCTGCTGCTCGCCACCGCGGGCTGTGCCTCCGACCCGGCCACCGGGCCCGGTTCGGACGCGGCCGGCTCCGGGCGGGGCGGCACTCTGGTGATCGGCGCCACCGGCAAGCTGCCCAACCCGGACACCGTGATCGGCGGTGCGGGCTTCGAGGGCAAACGGCTGGTCAGCTTCCAGATCTACGAGGGCCTGACCCGCTACGACCTGTCGGTCACCGACAAGCCGCCGGCCGTCACCGGGGCGCTGGCCGAGTCCTGGCAGGTCGCCCCGGACGCGAAGACCTGGACCTTCACCCTGCGCAAGGGCGTCACCTTCCAGGACGGCACCCCGTTCGACGCCGACGCGGTGGTGTTCAACCTGGACCGCTACCTGAAGAAGGACAGCGAGAACTGGACCGACGCGCTCGGCGCCGCCGCCAAGGAGTACGCGGGCGACATCACCGCCTACCGCAAGGTGGACGCGGACCACGTCGAGCTGGTCACCAAGGACCCGAACGGCCACTTCCCGGAGGACCTGGCGCACGTCCTGATCGCCAGCCCGACCGCCGTCAAGAAGACCGGCTCCGCCAAGTTCGCCGAACACCCGGTCGGCACCGGACCGTTCGCGTTCTCCTCGTACACCGAGGGGCAGCAGATCGAGCTGGTCGCCAACAGGAGCTACTGGCGCGGCGCACCCAAGCTGGACAAGCTGGTGGTCAAGCCGATCCCGGACGCGGCCGCCCGGACCGCCGCGCTGCGCTCCGGCGGGGTGAACTGGATCGAGTACCCGAACCCGGACGACCTGGACAGCCTGAAGGCCGACGGCGTACAGGTCCTGACCAACAGCTACGACCACCTCTGGTACTGGATCCTGGACACCACCAAGGCGCCGTGGAGCGACCCCCGGGTGCGCAGGGCGGCCAACTTCGCGATCAACCGCCAGGCGATCGCCGACAAGCTGCTGCACGGCACCGCCGACCCGGCCTACCAGGCCGCGCCCCGGGCCACCGCCGCGTACGACAAGGCGGGCGATGCGTACTCCTACGACCCGGCCAAGGCCAAGCAGTTGCTCGCCGAGGCCGGTCTCTCCGGCGGCTTCGCCAGCTCGGTCACGGTGCCCACCGGCGGCTCGGGCAACCTGGTGCCGGTGCCGATCGCCGAGGCGATCCAGCGCGACCTGGCGGCCGTCGGCATCAAGGTCGAACTGCGCACCACCGACTGGTCCACCCTGATCGGGGCGGAGGCCAAGGGCAAGGTCGCGCTCGACTCGGACGCCATCGCGCAGTCCACCACGCTGTTCCAGTCCGAGGCGCTGCTGCCGCTGTTCGTGGGCTCCAACAGCCCGTTCTGGACCGGCCACTACAGCAACCCGAAGGTCGACGAGCTGCTCACCTCGGCCGCCGCCTCGCCGGACCAGACCAAGCGGCAGGGCGACTACCGGCAGGCTCTCAAGCTGGTGACCGAGGACGCGCCGTGGCTGTTCGTGGTCAACGACCGCAACCCCAGGGCCCTTTCGCCGAAGGTGCAGGGCCTGGTCCAGCCGCAGTCCTGGTTCCTCGACCTCACCACGGTCTCGGTCCGGCCGTGACCCCCGCCCGCAGGAAGGCCACCCGATGACCACCCCGTACACCGCCGAACCGCCGAAGTGGGGCATCACCCTCCCGCTGCCCGGTCTGACCATCGACCGGCACCGCTTCATCGTCGAGCGGCTCCCCGACCTCGGCTACACCGACGTCTGGAGCGCCGAGGGCGGCGGCACCGACGCCTTCACCCCGCTGGCCGCGACCGCCGCCTGGTCGCCGAGCCTGCGGATCGGCACCGGCATCGTGCCGGTGCACACCCGGGGCCCGGCGGTGCTCGCCCAGACCGCCGCCACTCTGGCCCAACTCGCGCCCGGACGGCTGCTGCTGGGGATCGGCGCGTCCGTCCCGGCGCACGTCACCGACATCAACGGCATCCCGTTCGACGAGCCGTTCAAGCGGACCAGGGACGTGCTCCGGTTCGTCACCCGGGCGCTGCGCGGCGAGCACATCGCCGGGGACTTCGACACCTTCTCGATCACCGGGTACCGGCTGCCGCACCCGCCGGTCGAGCCGGTCAAGGTGATCCTCGGCGCGCTCCGCCCCGGCATGCTCCGGCTCGGCTTCACCGAGGGGGACGGCGCGATCACCAACCTGCTGTTCCCCGAGGACGTGCCGAAGGTGCTGGACGCGGTCGGCCCGCAGCCGCCCGGCAAGGAGCTGGTGGTCAAGGTCTTCGTCTGCCCGACCGAGGACACCGACTACGCGCACCGCGCCACCCGTCCGTTCCTGGCCTGGATCCTGAACCGGGAGCCGTACCGCAAGTTCCACGAGTGGCTGGGCCACGGCGAGTTGCTCGCCGACGCGCACAAGCTCTGGGCGGCCGGCGACCCGGAGGGCTCGCAGGACGCGCTGCCCGACGAGGTGGTGGACGGCCTGTTCATCTCCGGCTCCCCCGAGGAGTGCCGGGAGCGGATCATGCAGTACCACCGCCCGGGCGTCACCACCATCCAGCTGTACGTGTCGCTGCCGCCCGAGGTGTTCGTCAGCCGGGCCCGGCTGCTGGACACCCTGGCCCGGCTCGGCCCGGCGGCGGGCTGAGGAGCCGTGATGGAACTCGAACTGCGCGGCGGCGTACGGGCCGCCCCGGTCACCGGCCGGAGCCCTCGGGAGCGGCAGGCACTCCGGTTCGCCCCCGATCCCAGGGACCGCACCGCCGATCCCGGGCACGTGGCCAGGACCGCCCGGGAGAACGAGGAGGACGGGCTCGACAGCGCCCTGGTGGTGCAGTCGAGTTCCTGGCCGGACCCGTGGCTGGTGGCGAGCTGGGCGCTGGCCGCCACCAGCCGGCTGCGGATCGCCGTCGCCCACCGGGTCGGCACCACCGCCCCGACCGTGGCGGCCCGTCAACTGGCCACCCTGGACCGGCTCTCCGGCGGCCGGGTGGCGGCGCACGTGATCGTCGGCTCCAGCGACCTGGACGTGGCCAGGGACGGCGACACGCTGGGGAAGGAGGACCGCTACCGCCGGGCCGACGAGTACCTCGGGCTGCTTCGACGGTCCCTGACGGCCGATCAGGAGTTCGACCACAAGGGCGAGTTCTACCAGGTCCAGGGCGCCCTGGCCGGGCTGCGGCCCGAGCCCGGGGGTGAGCTGATCTCGTTCGGCGGCTCCTCCCAGGCCGGGGTCGAACTGGCCGCCCGGCACGCCGAGGTGTACGCCGTGCCGCCGCTCCCGCTGCCGGACACCCGGCGACGGATCGCCGAAGTCCGGTCCGTCGCGGCCGGGTTCGGCCGGAGCCTGCGGATCTGGCGGCACCTCACCCTGGTGCTGGCCGACAGCGACGAGGCCGCCCGGCGCCGGGTCCAGGAACTGCGCCGGGACGCCCTGCGGCTCACCTCGGGGCCGGACGCACCCCGGTTCGCCGAGGCGGTCGCGCTGGACCGCGACCGCGAGCGCGGCCGGGTGCCGGACCAGCGCACCGGCGACCGGGTGGCGGCCGAGCAGGTGGCCGCGTACGTCCGCCGCTCGTTCGCCACCGCCTACGTCGGCTCACCGGCCACCGTCGCCGACCGGATCGGCGCGCTGCACTCGGCCGGGGTGGACATCGTCCAGCTCGACCTGGCCGTGGAGACCGACCAGGACCGGGAACTGCGCCGGGAGTTGGTCTCCCGGCTGCGCACCGGCAGCCACCGGCACGGCTGGTAGCCCGCCCCACCATCGAGGGAGCACCGAATGAGCCACACCGCCGACGGGCAGATCGTGATCAGCGGCTCGATCGCCACCGACCACCTGATGACCTTCCCCGGGCTGATCTCCGACCAGCTGCTGCCGGACCAGCTGACCAAGGTCTCACTCTCCTTCCTGGTGGACGGACTGGAGATCCGGCGCGGCGGGGTCGGCGCCAACATCGCCCTCGGCCTCGGCCGGCTCGGCCTGCGGCCGCTGCTGGTCGGGGCGGCCGGGGCCGACCACGGGGAGTACGACGACTGGCTGCGCGCCAACGGCGTGGACACCCGGGGCGTGCTCACCGTCCCCGGCCAGTACACCGCCCGCTTCCTGTGCACCACCGACCGGGCGCAGAACCAGATCGCCTCGTTCCACCCGGGCGCGATGAGCCGGGCCGCCGACATCAGCCTCCCCGAGGTGCTGGCCCGCACCGGGCCGGCCCGGCTGGTGCTGATCGGGCCCGACGACCCGGCGGCCATGCTGCGCCGCACCGGGGAGAGCCGGGCGGCGGGCATCCCGTTCGCCGCCGACCCGTCCCAGCAGCTCGCCCGGCTGACCGGCGATCAGGCCCGCACCCTGGTCGACGGCGCCCGGTGGCTGTTCACCAACGCGTACGAGCGCAGCCTGCTGCTGGAGCGCACCGGGCTGACCGGGGCCGAACTGCTCGGCCGGGTCGGCACCTGGTTCACCACGCTCGGGCCGGACGGCGTGCTGATCGAGCGTCAGGGCGAGGCCCCGGTCGAGGTCCGCCCGCCGCAGGAGCTGCGCCGGGCCGACCCCACCGGCGTCGGCGACGCCTTCCGGGCCGGGGTGCTGGCCGGCGAGGTCTGGGGCCTGCCGCTACCGGTCGCGGCCCGGGTCGGCTGCCTGCTGGCCACCCTGGCCCTGGAGTCGGTCGGCACCCAGGAGTACACGTACCGGCCGGACGACTTCCTCGCCCGGCTGGCCACGGCGTACGGGCCGGCGACCGCCGACCTGGTCCTCCCGCACCTGCCGGCCGGAAAAACCGGGAGCCGGGCGTCGGCGGAGGGTGACAGCATGGCGGTATGAACGACGCTCCGCACCCGTCCCAGACCCGTACCCGCGAGGACCTCGCCGCCCTGGTGGCGGCCGGCGCGCGGCCGAAGTACCTGATGTTCTGGGGTCACCGGCCGGAGCGGGACGGCAGCGTCGGGCCCGGCTCGCTGAGCCAGTGGTGGCCGTCCGCGTTCACCGTGGACGGGGTGCGGTACGCCACCGCCGAGCACTGGATGATGGCGGGCAAGGCCCGGCTGTTCGGTGACGAGGAGACCCTCGGACGGATCCTGGCGGCCCGTTCCCCCGCCGAGGCGAAGAACCTCGGGCGGCTGGTCCGCGGCTTCGACGACCAGCGCTGGGCCGCCGCCCGGTTCGACCTGGTGGTAGCCGGCAACGAGGCCAAGTTCGGCCAGGACCGGGCCCTCCGCAGCTACCTCCTGGGCACCGCCGCCCGCGTCCTGGTCGAGGCCAGCCCCCTCGACCGCGTCTGGGGCATCGGCCTCGCCGCCGACGACGACCAGGCCCTCCACCCCACCGCCTGGCGCGGCCTCAACCTCCTCGGCTTCGCCCTGATGGAAACCCGCTCCCGCCTGGCCTGACCGGCAGCCGCCCAGCCAGGCACACCAGGGGCTCGGGGCTCTGCTGATGTGCGGCTCCGCCGCGCGGGCGACGCCGACCCCTTGGCAGGTGCTCAACCAGCTACGGTCCAGGGGCTCGGGGCTCTGCTGATGTGCGGCTCCGCCGCGCGGGCGACGCCGACCCCTTGGCAGGTGCTCAACCAGCTACGGTCCAGGGGCTCGAGGCTCTGCTGATGTGCGGCTCCGCCGCGCGGGCGACGCCGACCCCTTGGCAGGTGTTCAACCAGCTACGGTCCAGGGGCTCGGGGAACTGCGACGCCATCCTCCGGAGCGTGATCGCCGCGTGCATGGTCAGGCACTTTCGCCTGAACCCGCACGTCGAGCAGACCTCAGCCCCGCCCGGGGTTGACCACACCCGCACCTTGCCCCCGTCCCGGGGCGGGCGTCGCAGTTCCCCGAGCCCCTGGCGGTGCAGCGTGCGCCCGCCTACCCCGGGTGGCGCTCGCGGAAGGCTGCGGCCTTGGCCCGGTTGCCGCAGGCGGACATGTCGCACCAGCGCCGCACCCCCCGCCGCGACCGGTCCACGTACAGCCGGGTGCAGGGCTCCGACGCGCACTCGCGGATCGGCGCCCCGAGCGGCAGCGCGAACAGCTCCTGCGCCGCCCTGGCCACCGTGGCCAGGGCGGCCGCCGCACTGCCGGTCCGGCGCAGGGCGCCGTCCGGCCGCAGCTCCAGCCGGACCGCAGGTCCGTCGGCGAGCCGGTTGAGCAGCCTGCGGTCGGCCGTGGGGTAGGGCTCCCCGGCCACCGCCGCCAGGCCCAACCGGTAGACGGACTCCCGGAGTTGGCGGGCCTGCTCCAGGTCCTCCCCGACCGCCGGGACCGACAGGTCGGCCACCCCCGCCGCAGCCGTCCAGGCCCCCAGGTCGGCCGGCGTCTGCAACAGGTCGCGGGCCAGCGTGCGGCGCCGCTGCACGGTACCGACCAGATCGAGCGCGGGATCACCGGCGACAAAGACGAACTCCATCTCCCCAGCATAGCCAACTAACCCCTCAGACCGGTTGCACCAGTGATCGCGGCCCCGTACGCTGTAACTAACCACTTAAAGCGGTTACCAGTCGACGAAGCCTGGGATTCCACCAAGTGACCCCATCCGCAAGGGAGTCGAGCATGGCGATCAAGGTAGCGATCAACGGATTCGGTCGGATCGGCCGAGGCTTCGTCCGAGCCGCCCTCCAGCAGGGCGCCGACCTGGAGATCGTGGCGGTCAACGACCTGACCGACGCCGCCACCCTGGCCCACCTGCTGTCCTACGACAGCACCATGGGCCGGCTGGAGCGCGAGGTCGAGGTGGACGGCGACGGCATCGTGGTGAACGGGCACCGGATCAAGGTGCTCGCCGAGCGCGACCCGGCCCGGCTGCCGTGGGGCGAGCTGGGCGTCGACGTGGTGGTCGAGTCGACCGGGGTGTTCACCGACGCGGTCAAGGCCCGGGCCCACCTGGCGGCGGGCGCCCGCAAGGTACTGATCTCGGCGCCCGCGTCCAACGAGGACATCACCCTGGCGTACGGCGTCAACCACGACCGCTACGACCCCGACGTGCACCACATCGTGTCGAACGCCTCCTGCACCACCAACTGCCTCGCCCCGCTGGCCAAGGTGCTGGACGAGGGGATCGGCATCGAGCACGGCCTGATGACCACCGTGCACGCCTACACCCAGGACCAGAACCTCCAGGACGGGCCGCACAAGGACCTGCGCCGGGCCCGGGCCGCCGCCACCAACATCGTGCCCACCTCGACCGGCGCCGCCAAGGCGATCGGCCTGGTGCTGCCGCAGCTGAACGGCAAGCTGGACGGCGCCTCGCTGCGGGTCCCGGTCCCGGTCGGCTCGATCACCGACCTGACCGCCTACCTGGCCCGCCCGACCACCGTCGAGGAGGTGAACGCGCTGTTCGCCAAGGCGGCCGCCGAGGGCCCGCTGGCCGGGGTGCTCCGCTACGCCGAGGCGCCGCTGGTCTCCAGCGACATCGTCGGCGACCCGCACTCCTGCATCTTCGACGCCGGGCTGACCGCCGTCGGCGGCAACGGACGGCACGTCAAGATCTTCGGCTGGTACGACAACGAGTCCGGCTTCTCGCACCGGGTGGTGGACGTGGTCCGACTGCTCGGCGCCTGACCACCGCCGAAAAGCTCCGGACTCGGCTCCGTAACACAACTGCCTTGTTCTGCGGCCAGGATGACCCTCCAGGGACGGCCGGAAGACTCAGGACGGTGCGATGACGGTGCGCGAACGAGACCCCGGGACGGCGGAGGACGTCCAGGCCCTGCGGACGGAGCTGGACGAACTCCTCCGGGCCCGCCGGTACGCGGCACAGCGCGAACAGCGGCTCACCGAAGCCCTGGTGGGCAGCGCCGATCCCGAACTGCACCGCCAGCTGGCCCAGATCCGCACCCTCCGGGACGGACTCGGCGCCCGCCACCTGGAGTTGAGTGAACGTCTGCTCGCGCTGGAGGACCACCGGCGCGAGCAGACCGCCGTCCCGCCCGCGCGCCGCCCGACCGGAGCCCGGTTCGGCGGCGCGTACGGGGCGAGCTCCGCGCCACAGCCCGCCCCGGTGGCCGCCGCCGCCCCGATGCGCGGCGCCCGGTTCGCCGGCGTGAGCGCCCCCGAGCCGGAGCCGGTGGCCGTCCAGCCGCCGCCGGCGCCCCGGCCCGTGGCCCCCGAGCCGCGCAGCGCCGCCGAGTTGGCCACCCTGGCCGCCCGGATCGCGGACCTGCACGGCCGTGGCTCGGCCCAGGAGTCGGCCGCGCTCACCGCACAGGCGGCGGTGGTGCTGGCCCCCGCCGACGTGGCCCGGCTGATCGCACTGCTGCGCGCCGAGGGCCCGGCCGGCGCGGCGGGCTACCTGGCCAGGGCGGTCGCGCACGGCGCCGCCGGGCAGGCCGCCGGGACGCTGGCCGAGCTGCGCCGGACCGGCCTCTCCGAGGAGTCGGCCGCCCTGTTCCACGCCCTCTGGGGCTATCCGGCCGCCGAACTCCCTTCCCTGCTGGCCGCCTTGGAGCAGGTCGGACTCTCCGCCGACAGCCTGACCCTGCTCTGGGAGTGGGGCTCGGCCCCACCCGCCGCGCTGGCCGCGCTGGCCGACCACCTGCGGGCGGCCGGCCGCACCGAGGACGCGTACCGGCTGCTGCACCAGGCGGCCGGCCGCCGTACCGACGAACTCGCCGACACCGCGCTCCGGTTGGACGCCCAGCTGGCCGAGGCGCTGAGCCGACAGGTGGCCCGGCTGCGCTCCCCCGCCGATCTGGCGGGCTACGCGGCGGGGCTGGCTCCCTCTCCCGCGCGCTACCGGGCACTGCTGGCGGCGGTCGGCACCCTGGACGAGAGCCGGTCCCGGGCCGCGCTGGCCGCGCTGCGCGGCGCCGGTCTGCCGCTCCGGCCGTGAGACGCACGACGGCCCCCGACCGGCAAGGTCGGGGGCCGTCGTCGGAACGCTGCTAGCAGCCGATCAGGCGCGCGCCCAGGTAGGACTTCACCTGGTCGAGCGAGACCCGCTCCTGCGCCATGGTGTCACGCTCACGGATGGTGACCGCGTTGTCCTCGAGGGTGTCGAAGTCGACCGTGACGCAGAACGGCGTGCCGATCTCGTCCTGACGGCGGTAGCGCTTGCCGATCGCGCCCGCGTCGTCGAACTCGACGTTCCACGCGGTGCGCAGGTCGGCCGCCAGGCCACGGGCCTTCGGCGACAGGTCGGCGTTGCGCGACAGCGGCAGCACCGCGACCTTGACCGGGGCGAGCCGGGGGTCGAGCCGCATGCCGACCCGCTTCTCCATGACGCCCTTGGCATTCGGCGCCTCGTCCTCGAAGTAGGCGTCGATCAGGAAGGCCAGCATGGCGCGGTTCAGACCGGCTGCGGGCTCGATGACGTACGGGTAGTACCGCTCGCCGGACTCCTGGTCGAAGTACTTCAGGTCCTGGCCGCTGGCCTCGCTGTGCACGGTGAGGTCGTAGTCGGTCCGGTTGGCCAGGCCCTCCAGCTCGGAGAACTCGCTGCCGCCGAAGTTGAAGCGGTACTCGATGTCCACCGTGCGCTTGGCGTAGTGGGACAGCTTCTCCTTCGGGTGCTCGAAGAAGCGCATGTTCTCGGTCCGCAGGCCGAGGCCGACGTACCAGTCCCAGCGCTGCTGGAGCCAGTACTCGTGCCACTGCTCGTCCTCGCCCGGCTTGACGAAGAACTCCATCTCCATCTGCTCGAACTCGCGGGTGCGGAAGATGAAGTTGCCGGGGGTGATCTCGTTCCGGAAGCTCTTGCCGACCTGGGCGATGCCGAACGGCGGCTTCTTGCGCGAAGTCGTCTGCACCGCCTTGAAGTTGGTGAAGATGCCCTGGGCGGTCTCCGGGCGCAGGTAGGCCAGGCCACTCGCATCCTCGGTGACGCCGAGGTGCGTCTTCAGCATGCCCGAGAACTCCTTGGGCTCGGTGAAGCCGCCCTTGTTGCCGCAGTTCGGACAGTTGACGTCGGCCAGGCCGTTGGCCGGCACCCGGCCGTGCTTGGCCTCGTACGCCTCCTCCAGGTGGTCCGCGCGGAACCGCTTGTGGCAGGAGAGGCACTCGGTCAGCGGGTCGTTGAAGGTCGCGACGTGGCCCGAGGCCTCCCAGACCTCGCGGGCCAGGATCACCGACGAGTCGAGCCCGACGACGTCCTCCCGAGCGGTGACCATCGAACGCCACCACTGGCGCTTGATGTTCTCCTTGAGCTCGACGCCCAGCGGACCGTAGTCCCAGGCGGCACGGGTGCCGCCGTAGATCTCGCTGCAGGGGTAGACGAAGCCACGGCGCTTGCTCAGGCTGACGATCGTGTCGATCTTGTCGGCGGCCACAGTGCTCTCTTCAGTACGACGTCCCGGAGGACGGCACGGTCAAGGCGCGGCTGGTTGCACGCACCCGAATACCTCCAGAGGTTACCGGGCGTGGTGGTGCGGGGTTCAAATCAGTATTCCCCGATGGGTCGGTGTGTCGAACCGTTGATCGGTTGATTCGATCGTCGATCGAGTTGACAATCATTTCCAGTTAAGTTGAGAATGGTTGTCATGATGTTGCGACGCCTCACCACCTCGATAGCCCTGACCGCCACTGCCGTCGTCGGTGCCCTCACCCTGTCCGCCTGCGGCGGTTCGAGCAGCGCCAAGGGCAGTGACGGCAAGCTGGACGTGGTCGCGTCGTTCTATCCGATGGAGTACCTCGCCCAGCAGATCGGCGGCGAGCACGTACGGGTGACCGGCCTCACCAAGGCCGGCGTCGAGCCGCACGACCTGGAGCTGACCGCCAAGCAGGTCGCCCAGGTCAAGAGTGCCGACACCGTGGTCTACCTCAAGGGCCTGCAGCCCACCGTCGACAAGGCCGTCGCGCAGAGCGACGCCAAGCACGTGGTGGACGCCACCGCCGCCTCCCCGCTGGTCGACCACCACCTGGCGGAGGACCACGCCGAGGGCGACGGCCACGACCACGAGGGCGCCGCGGGCGACCCGCACCTCTGGCTGGACCCGAACCGCTACGCCGCCGTCGCCAAGAGCGTCGGCGCCGAGCTGGCCAAGGCCGACCCGGCGAACGCCGCCGACTACCAGCGCAACACCGACCGGACGGTCGCCGAACTGACCGCGCTGGACCAGGAGTTCAAGGCCGGGCTGAAGGACGCCAAGGGCAGGTCCTTCGTCACCAGCCACGCCGCCTTCGGCTACCTGGCGGACGCCTACGGCCTGGACCAGATCGCCATCAACGGCGTCGACCCGGAGGCCGAGCCCACCCCGGCCAAGCTGGCCGAGGTGCAGCAGGCCGCCAAGCAGCACGGCGTCAGCACGATCTTCTTCGAGACCCTGGTCAGCCCCAAGCTCGCCGAGACGGTCGCCAAGGACCTCGGTCTGAAGACCGCCGTCCTGGACCCGCTGGAGGGCGTCAAGGATCCGGCCAAGGACACCTACTTCTCGGTCATGCGGCAGAACCTGCACAACCTCCAGGCCGCGTTCGGCACCACCGGCTGACGGGACATCGGATACCCATGAGCGCTGTCATTCCCAAGGCCCCGCAGCCCGTCGCGGCGCGGCACCCCCGTGAGGCGGGTGCCGCGCCCGCGGCCGTCCGGCTGTGCGACGCCGTCGCCTCGCTCGGCGGCCGGCCCGTCCTGCGCGGGATCGACCTGACGGTCCGGCCCGGCGAGGTGGTCGCGCTGCTCGGGGCCAACGGCTCCGGCAAGTCCACCACCGTGAAGTCGGTGATCGGCGCCGTCCCGCTGGAGCGCGGCGGGCTCGAGCTGTTCGGCACCCCGTTCGCCAGGTTCCGTGCCTGGCACCGGATCGGCTACGTGCCGCAGCGCACCACCGCCGCCAGCGGGGTGCCGGCCACCGTCCGCGAGGTGGTCTCCACCGGACGGCTGCCGCAGCACGGGCTGTTCCCGTTCCGCCGCAAGGACCGGGACGCGGTGGACCGCGCGCTGGCCCAGGTCGGCATGCTGGACCGGGCCGAGGACGGCGTGGCCGGGCTCTCCGGCGGCCAGCACCAGCGGGTGCTGATCGCCCGCGCGCTGGTCGGCTCCCCCGAACTCCTCATCATGGACGAGCCGATGGCCGGGGTGGACGTGGCCAGCCAGCAGGTGCTCGCCGACACCCTGCGGCAGGAGGTCGGCCGGGGCACCGCCGTCCTGCTGGTGCTGCACGAACTCGGGCCGCTGGAGCCGCTGATCGACCGCACCGTGGTGCTCCGCGACGGCTGCGTCGCGTACGACGGCCCGCCGCACCCCGACACCGGGCAGCACGCGCTGCCGGGCCACGACCACGTCCACCCGCACGGGGACGACCACCTGACGACCCCTGGACTGCTCGCATGAACGAGATGCAGATGCCCTCCGGCCGGGTGGGCGGTGCCGTTCCGCACGAGCTGCCCGACCATCCGACGACTCCGGGACGACTCGCATGAACGAGATGCTCAGCTACGACTTCATGCAGCGCGCGCTGATCGCCGCCGTGCTGGTCGGCATCACCGCGCCCGCCGTCGGGATCTACCTGGTGCAGCGCCGGCAGGCGCTGATGGGCGACGGCATGGGCCATGTCGCGCTCACCGGCGTCGGCCTCGGTTTCTTCTTCCAGACCAGCCCGGTCTGGATGGCCGTGCTGGTCTGCATCCTCGGCGCGGTGGTGATGGAGCTGGTCCGCTCGCGCGGCAACCAGCGCGGCGACATCGCGTTGGCGATGCTCTTCTACGGCGGCATGGCCTGCGGGAAGATGCTGGTCAGCATGAGCGCCCAGGCGGGCAACGGCAGCCTGGAGAGCTACCTCTGGGGCTCCATCCTGACCGTCGCGCCCAGCGACCTGATCACCATCACGGTGCTGGCCGCGGTGGTCATCGCGGTCACCATCGGCCTGCGCCGCCAGCTCTTCGCGATCTGCCAGGACGAGGAGTTCGCCCGGGTCACCGGTCTGCCGGTGCGGGTCCTCAACCTGCTGCTGGCCGTGATGGCCGCGGTCACCGTCACGGTGGCGATGCGGGTGGTCGGCCTGCTGCTGGTCAGCGCGCTGATGGTGGTCCCGGTGGTGGCCGCCCAGCAGCTCACCCGTTCGTTCGCGATGACCCAGGCCGCCTCGATCGGGATCGGCGTGCTGGTCGCGGTGGCCGGGGTGACCGGTTCGTACCAGGCCGACCTGCCCTCCGGGCCGACCATCGTGCTGCTGGCGATCGTGGTCTTCGCGGTGCTCAGCGCCGTCGCCACCCCGCTGGCCCGGCGCCGGCACCGGGCCGCGAGCGACCACGGACCCGAGGTCTGCGAGGTGCGGCTGCCCGATCAGCAACGGGGTCGCGCGGAGGATTCGGTCACCAGTCGGGGGCTGGCACAATGAGGTGCCAGACCACCCCACGACCAGGAGGACCCACGGTGACCACCGCAGGCCCGTCGCGCGCCCGATCGACCCGGCAGCGAGCCGCCGTCTCGGCGGCCCTGGACGAGATCGAGGACTTCCGCAGTGCGCAGGAGCTGCACGACCTGCTCAAGCACCGGGGCGACTCGGTCGGTCTGACCACGGTCTACCGCACCCTGCAGTCGCTGGCCGACGCCGGTGAGGTGGACGTGCTGCGCACCGCCGACGGCGAGGCGGTCTACCGCCGGTGCAGCAGCGGGCACCACCACCACCTGGTCTGCCGCAGCTGCGGCTCCACCGTCGAGGTCGAGGGCCCGGCGGTCGAGCGCTGGGCCAACGCGATCGCGGCCGAGCACGGCTACAGCGACATCGCGCACACCCTGGAGATCTTCGGCACCTGCGCGGAGTGCACGAAGAAGGTCTGAGACCCCGAACAGTGCGGGCCCGTACGCGACGGCGTACGGGCCCGCACTGCTTGCCGGTTCAGCGCTGGGTCGGGACCTCGACCTCGTTCGGAATGGCCCCGCCGAACCGGCGGTCGCGCATCGCGTACTGCTCGCAGGCCCGCCACAGGTCGCGGCGGTCGAAGTCCGGCCAGAGCACGTCCTGGAACACCAGCTCGGCGTAAGCACTCTGCCAGAGCAGGAAGTTGGAGGTGCGCTGCTCGCCGCTGGGGCGCAGGAAGAGGTCCACGTCCGGCATGTCGGGGTGGTAGAGGTACTTGGCGATGGTCTTCTCGCCGACCTTCGACGGGTCCAACCGGCCGTCGGCCACGTCACGGGCGATCGCCGCCATCGCGTCCGCGATCTCGGCCCGGCCGCCGTAGTTGACGCACATGTAGAGGGTGACGGCGTCGTTCTTCCTGGTCTGCTCCTCGGCGACCTGGAGCTCCTGCACCACGCTCTTCCAGAGCTTGGGCATCCGGCCGGCCCAGCGGATCCGGACGCCCATCGCGTCCATCTCGTCGCGGCGGCGGCGGATCACGTCCCGGTTGAAGTTCATCAGGAACTTCACCTCCTCCGGGGACCGCTTCCAGTTCTCGGTGGAGAAGGCGTACAGCGAGACGTTCTTCACGCCCAGCTCGATCGCGCCCTTGAGCACGTCCAGCACCACCGACTCGCCGACCTTGTGGCCCTCGGTGCGGGGCAGCCCGCGCTCCTTGGCCCAGCGGCCGTTGCCGTCCATCACGATCGCGACGTGACCCGGGATCAGCTCGCCCGGGAGCTTCGGCGGCCGGGCGCCGCTGGGGTGCGGGGTCGGGGGGAGGTACTCCCGCTGCTTGCTGCCGAAGAGCCGTCGCGCTGCCATGCTCACTTCTCCACGTATCTCATCGAGCGGATACCCCGCTCCAGGTGCCACTGCAGGTAGGCCGCGACCAGGCCGCTGCCCTCCCGCCAGTACCGGGACTCACATCCGTCCGCCGTCCGCCAGTCCCCTGACAGCAGCGCGCCGAGCAGTACCAGTGTCTCAGGGGAGGGTACGGCACAGCCAGGCACGCGGCAGTCACCGCAGAGCACCCCGCCCGCCTGCAGCGAGAAGAACCGGTTCGGGCCGGGCAGCCCGCACTTCGCGCAGTCGGTGAAGCTGGCGCCGTAGCCGTTGACGGCCAGCGAGCGGAGCAGGAACGCGTCCAGCACCAGGTGCGACTGGTGCGTGCCGGCCGCCAGCGTCCGGAGCCCGCCGACCAGCAGCAGGTACTGCTGGACGGCCGGCTCGCCCTCGTTCTCCGCGAACCGCTCGGCCGTCTCCAGCATCGCGGTGCCGGCCGTGTACCGGCCGTAGTCCGTGACGATGCCGCCGCCGTACGGCGCGATGGTCTCCACCTGGGTGCAGAGCGGCAGGCCCCGGCCGATCAGCTCCGCCCCCCGGCTGAAGAACTGCACGTCCACGTGCGAGAACGGCTCCAGCCGCGCCCCGAACTTCGACTTCGTCTTACGAATGCCCCGCGCCACCGCCCGCACCTTCCCGTGCTGACGGGTCAACAGGGTGATGATCCGGTCGGCCTCGCCCAACTTCTGCGTACGCAGCACAACGCCGTCGTCCCGGAACAGACTCATACCCCCCATTCTCGCCCACCCCACCGACAGCCCCGCCCACGCCCGCAGCGAGCCCGGGCGACACCCCGCTACGCCGACGGGCGAGCCCCGCGGTACGACCACCACGAGAGCCGCCTGCGGCGGGCCTTGGCGAAGCACCGAAGGCAGCCACCAACAACCGAGCTCACCCGCTACGGCCTGGCGCAGAAACGGTTCCCACCTGCGGCCACCCCGCAAACGATCGGCGCAGCCGTGCACGCCACCCTGCACCGATCCCGGGAGCCCGCCGCAGGCGGCTTCCCGGCACAGCGACAACCACGGTGCCCACCGCAAGCCCGCCGCAGGCGACGACCCCTGCGGCCCGGCGCAGCCGCGGACGCCACCCTCCGGCAATCCCGGGAGCCGGCCGCAGGCGGCTTCCCAGCACAGCGACAACCACGGTGCCCGGCGCAGCCGCGGACGCCACCCTGCACCAGTCCCGTCAGCCCGCCGCAGGCGACCCGCACTGCCCACACGCAAGCCCGCCACAGGCGGGGTGCAGCCGTAAGGCCCGCACCCGGTCTCGTGGGGGGACCAGTGGGTGCGGGTCACGGCGGGCCCGGAGGGGGGAGTCGGGCCCGGCCTGTGGGGAGGCGGTGGGGGTCAGTGGGGGGCGTTGGTGGCGGCCTCCAGGAGTTCGTCGACGCGGCCGGCGGGGAGCTTGAGGCAGCGGCCGACGGCGGCCAGGGCGGCGCGCTCCTGGGGGAGGTAGCGTCCGTCGGCCAGCGCGATCCAGGCACCCTGGAGGACCAGTCGCTCCCGGCCGCCCTGGGCCAGGTGCGGGGCCAACGGCTCGATCGCGGCGTGCAGTTCGACGGTCAGCCCGCTGCCGGCCCCGGCCAGGTCGATCGGGGCCTCGCCGCCGACCCCGGAGAGCGCGGCCAGTGCGGCCAGCACCTGGGCTTCGCCGCAGTCCTCGAACCCGGCCTCGCGGATCACGCCGCAGGCCGCGTCCCGGGCGGAGCGGCTGCCGGTGCCGCCGGCGGCGAGCACGGCGAGCGCGACGGTGTACTGGGCATCCCGCAGCATTGCGGCCAGCCGGACGCAGGTGAGTTGGTCGAGGGTCTCGACGCCGTAGCGGCGGTGGCAGGAGGTGCACTGCACGCAGGCGGTCACCGGGCCGACGGGCAGCACCGGGGTGCCGAGCAACCGCAGCCACCGCCGGCCGTGTTGACGGCGGTAGTTGCGGTCCCCACCACAGCCCGGACAGAAGAAATCACCGAGGACATCAGTCCGCCAACGAGGACGGACACCCCACAACCCTGTCACGGCGCCACTCCCCAGACATGGCAGGCGGCCTGCACAACAATGGGCAGGTCACGCGACCGGACTCCGCGATCGTCCCACCGACCCCGGTTCCGGTGGATAGATGCTGCCATGGTTACGCACGGGTGTCAGCACCCCGAACGGGTAAAGATGTGGTGCAGAACACATTCCGCGAACGCCTCAGGGGGCCGCCGGCGGCGGCCCCCTGAGGGTGGGTCAGGCGCGCTGCGCCCGGTTGACGGCGCTGACCACGGCCTTCAGCGAGGCCAGCACGGTGTTGCCGTCGATGCCGACGCCCCACAGCACCTGGCCGTCCACCGCGCACTCGACGTACGCGGCGGCCTGGGCGTCGCCGCCCTCGCTCAGCGCGTGCTCGGCGTAGTCCAGCACCCGGACGTCCACGCCGATCCCGGCCAGCGCGTTGACGAAGGCGGAGACCGGGCCGTTGCCGGTGCCGTTCAGGGTGACCGGCTGCCCGTCCAGCACGGCCTCGGTGGACAGCACGTCCCGGCCGTCCTCGGTGGTCAGGCTGCGCGAACCGCTCAGCGTGATCCGGCCCCACGGGTTGGCGGGGGTGGGCAGGTACTCGTCCTGGAAGACGCTCCAGATCTCGGCCGGGGTGACCTCGCCGCCCTCGGCGTCGGTCTTGGCCTGGATGATCCGGGAGAACTCGATCTGCTGACGGCGCGGCAGGTCCAGCTTGTGGTCGTTCTTCAGCACGTAGGCGATGCCGCCCTTGCCGGACTGGCTGTTGACCCGGATGACCGCCTCGTACGAGCGGCCGACGTCCTTCGGGTCGATCGGCAGGTACGGGACGCCCCAGGTGTACGTGCCGACCGGCACGCCCGCCGCCTTGGCGTCGGCCTCCAGGGCGTCGAAGCCCTTCTTGATCGCGTCCTGGTGCGAGCCGGAGAAGGAGGTGTACACCAGGTCGCCGGCGTAGGGGTGGCGCTCCGGCACCGGCATCTGGTTGCAGTACTCGGCGGTGCGGCGGATCTCGTCGATGTCGGAGAAGTCGATCATCGGGTCGACGCCCTGCGAGAACAGGTTCATCCCGACGTTCACCAGGTCCAGGTTGCCGGTCCGCTCGCCCTGGCCGAACAGGCAGCCCTCGACCCGGTCCGCCCCGGCCATGATGGCCAGCTCGGCGGAGGCCACGCCGGTGCCCCGGTCGTTGTGCGGGTGGGTGGACAGCGCGACGAACTCACGGCGGGTCAGGTTCCGCGACATCCACTCGATCTTGTCGGCGTAGACGTTCGGGGTGGAGCGCTCGACCGTGGTCGGCAGGTTCAGGATGATCTCGCGGCCCTCGCCCGGCTGCCAGACGTCCATCACCGACTCGCAGACGTCCAGCGCGAAGTCCAGCTCGGTGTCGATGAAGATCTCCGGCGAGTACTCGTAGCCGAAGACGGTGTCGTCCCGCAGGATCTTCTCGGCGTACTCCATCACCAGGCGGGTGCCGTCCACGGCGATCGCCTTGATGTCGTCCTTGCTGCCCTTGAAGACCACCCGGCGGAACAGCGGCGAGGTGGCGTTGTACAGGTGGACGGTCGCGCGCGGGGCGCCGACCAGGGACTCCACGGTGCGCTCGATCAGGTCCTCGCGGGCCTGGGTCAGCACCGAGATGGTGACGTCCTCGGGGATCGCGTCCTCGTTGATCAGCGAGCGGACGAACTCGAAGTCGGTGGCGCCGGAGGACGGGAAGCCGACCTCGATCTCCTTGTAGCCCAGCTTGACCAGCAGGTCGAACATCTTGCGCTTGCGGGCCGGGGACATCGGGTCGATCAGCGCCTGGTTGCCGTCCCGCAGGTCGGTGGACAGCCAGCGCGGTGCCTGGGTGATCACCTTGCTCGGCCAGGTCCGGTCCGGCAGGTCCACGGTGCCGAAGGGTACGTAGCGCTGGAACGGCATCCCGGACGGCTTCTGCGGGGTGGCCGCGGCGGTGATCGGGGTGGGGCGGTCGTTGAACGCGCGAGCGATGGCGGACTGCTCAGTCATGGAGGAGACTCTCGGCTTCCGAACTCGGTATGCGGGCTGGTCGGGGTGAATGGACACCCGACTCGGCCGACTGGTGCGCCGCATCGGTGCGGGCGCAGCACGGTCCCCCGCGGCGAGGGAGCCGGCCTTCAGTGGTCTACAGGCCCTCGCCGCGGCAGCTAAGAAGAAGCAGCCCGTAACGCATGATGTGCACCAGCGTAACCCAGCCCCCACCCTCCCCACAGTGAGCCTCGCCACCATTCCACCCTGTGAGACGGACTCGAACTGACGCTCCATCAGATCCCCCTCTCCGGAACCACTCCGACTCCGCACCGCATTTTCACCGGAACGGGCAGCGCGACGGCACCGGTGCGTAGCACACTGACAACCATGCGTATCCAGGTGACCCGGACCGGCGGCCTGGCCGGCCGCCCCCTCCGAGCCGAGCTGGACACCGCCGAGCGGACCGACGCGCCCCACGTGCACGCGCTGGCCAGGGAGGCGGTGGCGGGCGGGCTGCGCGCGCCCTCGTACGGGGTGCCGGACGGTTTCCACTATGCGATCACCGTGGACGGGCGGACGGTGCACTGCGCCGACCCCCGGCTGACGGACTCCCAGCACGAGCTGGTCTCGCTGGTGCTGCGCGAGGGCGCGCCGCTGCACCCCGAGCAGTAGTCCGCTTTCGGATAATCCGGAACCTGTCGCAGTTTTGTAGACTGCGGGCATGACCACCCGAACCGTTCTGGACCTCTCCGGCCTACTGGCCCACACCAGCCACGTCCTGGCGACCCGCATGTCCGCCGCCTTCGCCGCGAGCGGACTGGAGATCACCCCGCGCGGCTTCTGCGTCCTGCTGCACGCCCAGGAGCAGGAGCGGACCCAGATCCAGCTGGCCGAGATCGCCGACCTGGACAAGACCACCATGGTGGTCACCGTCGACGAGCTGGAGCGCCTCGGCCTGGCCGAGCGCCGGCCGTCCAGCACCGACCGGCGGGCCCGGATCATCTCGGTCACCCCGGACGGCGCCGAGGCGGTCGCCGCAGGCGTGCGGATCGTCGACCGGGTGCACCAGGAGGTCCTGGACGCCCTGCCCGGGACGGACGGGGCGGCACTGCTGCGCGCCCTGACCACCCTCCAGGAGGGACACCTCGCCACGGCGGTCGAGAGCGACCGCCCGGTCCGCCGGGCCCGGCGGGCCCGGGGGTAGCTCCGAAGAAGACGATCCAAGAAAAGATAGTCCCGTACGGGACTATCTGATAGCGTCCTACCCGTACTCGTCGAACGGGAGGGACCCCATGACCCCGCACGCCCAGCAAGCCGTCCACTCACGCTGGTTCGCACTCGCGGTGCTCTGCGCCGGGATGCTGATGATCATTCTGGACGGCAGCATCGTGACGGTGGCGCTGCCCGCCATCCAGGCCGACCTGGCCTTCTCGCCGGAGGACCTGACCTGGACGGTCAACGCCTACCTGATCGCCTTCGGCGGGCTGCTCCTGCTGGCCGGGCGGCTCGGTGACCTGCTCGGCCGCCGCCGGATGTTCGTCGCGGGGCTGCTGATCTTCACCGTGGCGTCGCTGCTCTGCGGGGTGGCGGACAGTCAGGAACTGCTGATCGGCGCCCGGTTCCTGCAGGGCATCGGCGGGGCGATGGCCTCTGCGGTCAGCCTCGGCATGATCGTCACGCTCTTCCCCGAACCGGGCGAGCGCGGCCGGGCGATCGGCGCGTTCAGCTTCGTCGGCGCGGCCGGCGCCTCGATCGGGCAGGTGCTCGGCGGGGTGCTGACCGAGGCGGTCGGCTGGAACTGGATCTTCTTCGTCAACCTGCCGATCGGCATCGCCGCCGTGCTGCTCTCCGTCCGGGTGCTGGCCGCCGACGGCCCGGCCCGCTCGCTCCGGGGTCTCGACCTGCCCGGCGCCGCCCTGGTCACCGCCGGGCTGATGACCGGCGTCTACGCGATCGTCTCGATCGACCGGCTCGGCTGGGGCGCCCTGCTGCTCGGCGGCCTCGCCGTCCTGCTGCTCATCGGCTTCGTCCTCCGCCAGCGGCGGGCCGCCGAACCGCTGCTGCCGCTGCGGCTGCTCCGGTCCCGCACCGTCGCCGGGGCCAACCTGGTGCAGGTCCTGATGGTCTCCGCACTGTTCGGCTTCCAGGTGCTGATCGCGCTCTACCTGCAGAACGTGCTCGGCTACGGCGCCGCCGCCACCGGGTTCGCGATGCTCCCGGCCGCGCTCGTGATCGGTACCGTCTCGCTCCTGCTGTCCGCCCGGCTGAACGCCCGGTTCGGCGAACGCGCCGTGCTGCTCGGCGGGTTGGCGCTGCTGGTGGCTGCCATCGGCCTGCTGACCAGGCTCCCGGTGGACGCCTCCTACCCGGTCCACCTGCTCCCCACCATGCTGCTCGCGGGCGGCTTCGGGCTGGCCATCTCGGCCCTCACCTCGCTCGCCATGGCCGACGCGAGCCCCGAGGACGCGGGGGTCAGCTCCGGTCTCTTCAACACCACCCAGCAGGTCGGTGGCGCCCTCGGCGTGGCCGTGCTGGCCACCCTGGCGGGCAGCCGCGCCGACAGCCTGCTGGCCGACGGTGCGTCAGCGCCGGCCGCGCTCACCGACGGCTTCCGGCTCGCCTTCGGGATCGGCACCGGCCTGCTGGTGCTGGCCTTCGTCCTGGTCGCCGTCCTGCTCCGCCGCCCGGCCCCGGCGGCGGCCGACGCCCCCGCACCCGTCCACGCCCTGGTCTGATCCCACCCGAAGGAGCCCCACGACGAGCACCCCGACGCTCGACCCCGAGGTCCGCGCCCTGCGAGGTGCGGCTGGTCATCCGGGTCACCCCCGACCGAGGTGCTCAGGTTCGCGGTCTGACCGGCCACCCTGCGAACCGGTCGGTCAGTCCTCCGAGTTGAAGTCCGAGGCCGGGTAGCACAGCGCCGCCGGGACGGCCGCGTCGATCGCCCGGACCGCCGGGGCGATGCCGTGGAAGACGTCGGGCAGGACCGGCATCCAGCAGTTGCCCCGGCCGAAGACCATTCGGCCGGGGCCGCGCTGTTCCACCCCGACCACGTCGGTGAACGGCAGGTGGTGCACGGAGCCGTCGGACTGGCTGGACCACAGACCGTCGCCGGTGACCACGAGACGGGTCCGCCGGGCCGCCGGGTAGCGCAGCCGGTCCTTCAGGGAAGGCCGGAACTCCTGCCCGCCGCGCGGGAGTTCGGCCGCATCGGTGCAGCGGTACCGGGCCAGCTCGGCCCCGTCCGGGAGCCGCAGGGCGACCTCGGTGTCCAGCGGGACGACCAGCAGGGCGGACTCCAGCGCGGTCGCGAAGGCCGTCCGGAGCGCGTCCGGGGTCACCCGGCGCATCGCGTCCAGCCGGTCGGCGGCCGGGCGGTAGGTCCCGCCGAGCAGGAACTCCCCGGCGGCCTCGCCGAGTTCGTAGACCACCGAGCGCGGGTCCTCGAACACCTCGCGGGCTCCCTCCACCTCCTCGGCGAGCTCCGCCTCGGACGCGTTCTCGGTGGCCAGCCGGAGCGCCTCCTGCCAGAGCAGTTCGGCCACCCGCTGCTCCTGGCCCTCCCGGGCGTCCAGGCAGATCACCCGCTCGCCCCAGGCCGGTCCGGCGTGCGCGACGTCGCCGCCCACGTCGTAGCTGAGGCCGTGCTGATGCCGGACCAGCTCGGTCAGCCGCTGCCGGAGCAGGTTCAGCGCCAGGTGCAGGGCCGGGTCGTCCAGGTCGCAGGAGAGCGCCAGGCCCGGGCCCGGCACGTCGGCCTGCTGCCAGGACGGACCGGTCTGCCGGACCGGATGGGCGGCGCTGCGGTCCGGCCGCTCACCGGCCGGCAGCGGCAGCCGGAGCCCGGCGGGCGGCGGGCCGGTCAGCACCAGCACCGCGTTGTCGGCGTGGAAGTAGCGGGTGACCAGGTCGCGCACCGCCTCGACCGGGATCCGGTCGGGCCCCGGGCCGGGGAAGGAGGCCAGTCCCGGGCCCTGGGTGCCGAAGCGGCTGGAGAGCAGCTCGGCGGTGGTCGGGTCGGTCACCGCGCCGTTCTCGGCGGCCAGCACCCCGGCCTCCCGCTCGATCCGGTCCAGCGGGAGGGCGCCCAGCGCCTCGCAGACCTTGGCCAGGAACTCGACCACCTGCTCCGGGCGCCCGGTCGCGGTGAACTGGGTCAGGTTCAGGTCCACCGAGGCGTTGTGGTCGTGGTGCAGCCTGGGCAGCGTGCTCATCGCCAGGTGTTCGACGAGGTGGGTCACGCCCAGCGTCCGGAAGGTCTCGTCGCTCGCCCCGCACCCGAAGAGCAGGACGGCTTCGAGCGGACCGGGCGCCTCCGCCCACAGGACGGGCACGCCGTCGATCTGGTCACGATGCATTGCCAGATCATATGCGCGTGCCGTCCCACCTGCGGCGACGCACCTGTCCGGCTATCCGAAGCGGCCGTTCACGTAGTCCGAGGTGCGCTGGTCCGACGGGGCGCCGAACATCGCGTCGGTCGGGCCGTGCTCCACGATGCCGCCCGGGGTGCCCTGCTCGGCGAGGAAGAACGCGCACTGGTCGGAGACCCGCTGGGCCTGCTGCATGTTGTGGGTGACGATCACGATGGTGACCTCCTCGACCAGTTCCCGGATGGTCTGCTCGATCCGGCGGGTGGAGGTCGGGTCGAGGGCCGAGCAGGGCTCGTCCATCAGCAGGATCTTGGGCCGGACCGCCAGCGAGCGGGCGATGCAGAGCCGCTGCTGCTGGCCGCCGGAGAGTGCGCCGCCGGGCTGCCGGAGGCGGTCCTGCACCTCCTTCCACAGGCCGGCCTTGCTCAGGCACTCCTCGACCAGGTGGTCCTTCTCGGCCCGCGAGGCCCGTACGCCGGTGAGCTTGAGCCCGGCCACCACGTTGTCGTAGATCGACATCGCCGGGAACGGGTTCGGCTTCTGGAAGACCATCCCGATGTCCCGCCGGGCGCTGGTGAGCCGCCGCTCGGGGGCGTAGATGTCGGCGCCGTCCAACAGCACCTCACCGGCCAGCGCGGCGCTCGGGATCAGCTCGTGCATCCGGTTGAGGATGCGCAGGAAGGTGGACTTACCGCAGCCGGAGGGGCCGATCAGGGCGGTGACCTGACCGGCCGGCATCAGCAACGAGACCTGCTCCAGGACCTTGCGGTCGCCGAACCAGGCCGAGACCGCGCGGGCGTCCAGCGTGCCCGCCGAGCTCTGCCGGACGGTCGGCAGGACGGCCGTGGTGTCGAGGCTCACGGTACGGGCCCCTTTCTTGATGCTCGGTGACGACGAATCAGGTGACGATGGCTCAGGTTCCGGGCGGTCAGGTGCTGGGCAGTCAGATCAGGTTGGGCAGCAGGCGGGCGACCTGATCGGCGACCGCCAGGCCGAGCGCGCTCAGCACCGGCACGCCGACGATCCAGCTCTGGTGCCGCCCCCAGCGCGACCAGGCCAGCGCCAGCCCGACGGCGGCCAGCAGCAGCGCCTCGCCCCAGAGCACCAGCGGCACCCAGGCGGCGTCCTCGGTGCCCAGCGCCTTCTCGGCGGCGGGCAGCGCGGCGGCGCTGAGCGGCCGGGCGTTCGCCTCCTGGACCTCGCTGGTCAGGTCGGCGTCCACCAGCAGCAGACCGGACGGCGCGTACAGCGGACCGTCGGCGGTGACCAGCACCACCCGGCCCGCGCCCTTCTTGACCGCCGGTGGCACCGGGTCGCCCGCCCGGCGGACGCCGACCACCCGGAAGGTGTGCCGGCCCTGGCCGGTGGTGACGGTGAAGGTCTCCCCCGCCCGCAGCTCGCCGATGCTGCCGAACGCGCCGCCGAAGCCGGCCTGCCGCCCGAGCAGCACGCTGGCCCCGGCCTGGCCGGGCATCGCGGTGTCCCGCCGGTGGCCGGGACCGGCCGCCAGCACCTCACCGGTGCTGCCCTCCCGGATCACCTCGCGCAGGCCGAGCTGCGGGATCTCCAGCAGGGCCACCGGGGTGCCCGGCCGGACCGGCTTGCCGTCGGCGTCCAACTGGCCGATCGGTGCCGTCCCCTGGGCCAGCGTGAGCCGCAGCTCGGCGTAGCCGGTCTGGTGGTCGCGCAGGTGGCGCAGCCCGCCCAGCGGGCCGAAGTCGAACAGCAGGCCGAGCAGCAGCCCGGCCAGGATGGCCAGCGCGGCACCGGCCAACTGAGCCCCGTCCGGCCGGAGTCGGCGGACCGGAGCGACGGCGGGCGCGGCGGGCGGCACCGGCGGCGGGGTGCCCGTCCCGACCGGGGTCTCGGCCAGTACGGCGGTCATTCGGCGGCCTCCTCGGCGGCCGCCCGGCGGGCCCGGAGCCGGCGGGCGTACGGCACGGTCAGCCAACCGAGCAGCAGCAGTCCGGCACTGACGGCGAGCCAGGAGTACAGCGGCACCCCGGAGTCGGCGGCCGGGGCGGCGGCGGACCCGGCCGCGCCGGGCGCCGCGCCCTTGGCCGGGGTGGGCATCGGCTCGGCGGCGACGGCCTGGTGCAGCATGCCTGCGGGAGCCACTGCGGCGGTGGTCCAGGTGGTCGGGTCGGTGAAGGTGAGGACGGCGGTGAAGTCCTTGACCGAGGCGGGCTTGACCTTGTGCCGGCAGCTGGCGGTGATGGTGTACTCGCCCTTGAGCGGACCCGAACCCGCCTGGGTGGCCACCACCTTGAGGGTGTTGGCCAGCGGCAGGACGAAGCCGCCGTTGGGGGCGGCCCGGTAGACCGAGGCGGCCACCGTCCCGGTCAGCGGGGCGCCCTCGGCCGGGAATCCGGCTCCGTTGATCCGCACCGTCAGGTAGTTGGCCGGATCGGGGCAGGGCCCGGAGCTGAGCAGGTCGATCGCGTCGTCGTCGTGGCCCTTCGGGTAGTCGAAGGACAGCGTGCCGACCGGATCGGCGGCGAACGCCCTTGGGGCATCAGCAAGTTGGCCGAACGTAAGGGCGGCCAGCAGGACGGCTGCGGCGGCCACCGGGGCGGGCAGCGCCGACGGCATGGCCGGCGCCCCGGGCGTCCGGCGGCGGCACCGGTTCAGCCACCGGCGGCCGGTCAGCAGGGCGAGCAGCAGCAGCGCGGCCAGCGTGGTCCAGGGGATCAGCGCGAAGCGGTGCTTGGAGACGTCGCTGACCAGCTTCGGATCCTTGTCCCCGGCCACCGGCAGCGGGTCGATGGTGATCCCGGCGGTGCCCCACAGCGTGGGGTAGACCCCGGAGACGTCGAAGCTGTAGTTGACCGCGTTGCCGGGCAGCAACTCCTGGAGGTCGGCCGGGGCGTTGCCGGTGGCGATCGAGCCGAACACGTTGCCGACCCGGACCGCCTGCTTGCCGCCGAGCCGGACGTTGCCGGTGTTGCGGACGGTGTAGCTGACCGTGGTCCGGCCGGTGTCCAGCGGGTTCAGGCTCGGGTGGTAGGCCGCCTTGGCGTTCTCCACCTTGAGCTCGGCCCTCAGGTCGCCGGAGACCCGGATGTTCACCCGGGAACCGACCCGCTGGTCGACCGTGACCGCGTTGCCCTTGGCGTCCTTGCTCTCGGCCCGGACCGCGACCACGATGCCGGCCGCGTGGTCGCCGGGCGCGGCGTCGGCGGGCACGGCCAGGGTGAACGGGACGATCTGCCGACTGCGGCCGGGCAGGGTCACCGAGCCGACCGAGGTCTTCAGCCAACTCCCGGCCTGGGTCGAGGGCTTGCCGTCGGGCAGCACGTCGTAGCCGCCGCTGTCGGTGTTGAAGGCGTCGGCGGGGTAGAGCCGCACGGTGAGCGGCTGCTCGCCGTAGTTCCAGACCGCGACGTGGTCCTTGAGCAGCGCGCCGGGGGTGGCCGCGTAGGAGAAGGTGCCCCGGGCGTCCGGCTCGGTGGCGGTCGCGGGCTGGATGCCGAAGGTCTGCGCGGCGGACGCCGCCGGGGCGGCCGGAGCGGCCGGCGGGTCGTCGGCGTACGCCGTCCCACCGGTCATCGCCAGAGCGGCGACCGCCAGGAGGGGCAGTAGGAACCATCGGCGCATCGGCGGCGTCATCCTCGCTTGCTGGTACGGAAGTTGGACACCGGCGGCCGGGCCGTCCACGGGTTCGACGTAGTGTCGCGCGGACGGCCCTGCCGCCGGGTTAAGGGCGCACTCGGTCCCGGTGAACTACCGGCGTCAGATCGCCGTCAGGGTGAGCAGGCCCTGGTACGTCCCGGCCAGCGTGGAGGTCGGGGCGAGCAGGGTGAGGTCGGCGCCGAGCTTGGCGGTGCCGAGGCCGGTCGCGGTGGCCAGGGTCCGGGAGGACTTCAGGCCGAACACACCGTTGTCGGCGGCGGCGACGGCGTTCGCCGGAGCGATCTGGCCACCGAGGTTGATCTTGAGACCGTCACCCTTGGCGACCAGGTTCGGGGCCCAGCCGAGGTTCTGCGCGTTGATCTGGTTGGCACCCGAGGCGAACTGGTCCACCCGGCCGCTGACCGACCAGCCCGGCGCACCCGCGCGGGTGTCCGTGACGGTGACGGTCTGGATCGCACCGGTGGTGGAGTACAGGGTGCTGTCGCCGTTCAGGGCGAGCGGCGGCAGGGTGACGTTGGTGCCCGCCACGCTGATCACCAGGGCGCCGGGGGCGACCGAGGTGGTGATGGTCTCGAAGACCGGCGACGGCGGCAGCGGGTCGCCCGGGTTCGGGACCACCACCGGCGGGGTGACGGTGAACGGCACGACCGGGGAGGTCGAGGCCGCGAAGTCGGCCGGGGCGGCCGGGACGAAGGTGGCGGTCAGCAGGTGGTCGCCCTCCGCCAGGTTGGCGACGGTCAGCTCGGCGGTGCCGCCGTTCGCCGACTGGGTGCCGAGCAGCGTGCCGCCGTCCCGGAACTGGACCGAACCGGCGGTGCCGGCCGGCGTCACGGTGGCGCTCAGCGTGACCGGGGTGTTCTTGGCGGCCGAGCCGGCCGGGGTGATGGCCAGCGCGGTGCTGGTCGCGGCGGCACCCTTGGGGCTGATGGTGTAGCCGACCGTCGAGGAGGTCGAGCCCAGGAAGGCGGTCGAGGTCGAGGTGAAGACCGCGGACAGGTTGTGCGCGCCCAGGGCCAGGGTGCCGACGGTCAGGGCGGCCTGACCGGCGGTCACGGCCACCGGGGCGCCGAGCGGGGTGGCGCCGTCCAGGAACTGGACCGTGCCGGGCGCGGCGGGGGTCACCGCGGCGGACAGCGTGACGTCGCCGCCGACGGTGGCGGAGCCGTTCGGGGTGACGGTCAGCGCGGTGCTGGTGGCCGTCGCGACCGGGGTGGTGTCCACCGAGGTGTAGCTGGTGGGCGTGTTGAAGTTGATCGCGCCGAGGAAGTCACCGAAGTAGGTGGTGCCGACCTTGGCCCGGCAGCGCAGCCGGAACTCGTACTTGCCGGCCAGCGTGGAGAAGCCGTTCTTCTGCGCGAAGCCGCGCAGGGTGTCGCTCAGTGGCACGTTCATGTGGCCCTGGGCGTCGACCGGGAAGTTGGTCTGGAGCTGGTTCGTGGTGACACCGAAGCCGTCGGCCGGGAAGCCGGCGCCGAAGATCAGGCCCTGGATGTTGGTGCCGCCGGGGCAGGCTGCCGAGCTGACCAGCTGGATCGAGTCCTCGTCGGTCCCGGTCGCCGGGTTGAGGGTCAGGGTACCGATGACCGGGGTCGCCTCGGCCGCGTGCGCGGTGCCGGCCATGGTGATGCTGCCGGCGGCCAGGAAGGTGGCGGCGCCGATCGCGACGGTGCGCGGAATACGGATGCTCACGGTTCTGGGTTGCCTTTCGGGCAGGGAGGGACGGAGAGGTGACGGAGGGTCAGTTGCCGGAGGTGCGGGAGGTGTCACCGCAGTTGTCGTTGGTGCCGAAGCCGTACGCCTTGATCAGGTCGGCGCGCGAGCAGATCTTGGAGGTCTTGCCGACGAAGACGTCGCTCCACGGGCTGACGCCGACCTTGCTGGTCGGGATGACGTTGTAGACGTCACGGGTGGCGGCGGCACCGGTGTTCAGCAGCAGCGACGGGACGCCGTTGATGTTGCCGAGCTGGGCCGCGCCACGGATGTCGGGGATGGTGCTGGCGCTCTGCGCGAGGTACTGGCCGATCGAGAACGGCACCAGCGACTTGCTGTCGAGCACCCGGCCGTCGTGCTCCTCGATCTTCTTGCCGCCCTTGGTGTCGGTGACACAGGGGTAGCGGTTGGCGCTCAGGTCGCCCTCGGTGATGCCGACCACGGTCAGCCAGTACGAGCGGGTGCCGGAGCCGCTCTGCGGCAGCAGCGGGCGGACGTCCCAGTTCGGGGCGGTGCCGACGAAGCCGGGGTCACAGGTGTAGAGGGCGTGCAGGTCGGCCGTGCTGAGGTCGAGCGGCAGCACGCTGCCCGCGCCGACCGCGTAGGTCACGGCGTCCACCGCGAACGGGATGTAGGTCAGGCCGGGGGTGCTGCCGGTCACGTTGAGGCTGGAGGAACGGGAGAAGTCCAGGCAGCCGTTGTTCTTGTTCAGCTCGTTCAGCAGGGCGGTGCGGCCCGCGCCGGAGCCGTTCGGGCGGTCGAGCGACTGGCAGGCGGTGGCCGCCTTGGTGGCGATCTTCGACGAGCCGGTCGCGTTGTACGAGGCGATCAGCTTCTCACCGGTGGGGCCGGTGATGGCGTCGGCCATCGCGTTCATGACGCCCTGGGTGGTGTCGGAGCCGACGCCCGCGAGCTGACGGTAGAGCGGGGCACCGTTCGGGTCCGCCTGGGCGGTCCCGGTACCGGCCACCACCAGGCCGAGGCCGGCGACGACGGTCACGCACTTGGCCAGGTTGCTCTTGGTGAGACTCTTCACTGTTCTTCGTCCTTTTCGGGCAGCTCTCAGGCACCGCCGGAGGACTCTCCGGCCGTGTGGCGCACATGCGTTGGCGTGGTACTGGTGGTGGTGTGGTCTCGGGGCCCGTCAGGGCCGGGGCCGCCGGCTGCGGAGCAGCCGGGGCAGGAAAAGTCCGGCGGCACCGGCCAGCAGACCGGCGATCAGCACGCCGAGCAGCAGGTACCTGGCCGAACCCACGTCGGTCTCCGCCGTCCTGGCCACCGGGACGACCGGCTTGGGCGTGAGCACCACGGCGGTGTGCGCGGGCGTCGGGCCGGGGGCGGGCGGGGCGGTGGGCGCGGTGTCGACCGGCGGCTGGTGTTGGACCGCACCCGCCCCGGCCGGGGCCACGGCGGCCTCGGTGGCCGGCGGGACGTCCCGTGGCGTCGGGGTCGGGCTGACGTCCGGCTCGGGCACGCCCGCGCCCTGCTGCACCAGGTCGGCCGCCCGCCGGAGCTGGACCCGCATCTTCTCCGGCAACGACACGTACCCGTCCGGGAGTTGGCCGAGGGCGACGCCGTGCACCTGGCCGGTGTCGGCCGCGTAGCGGAGCAGCCCGGCGTACGCCTTGCCGCTGCTCGCGTCGAGGGCGGACGGGACGGTGGCGGCGAAGGTGGTGACGGTCAGCGGGTAGCCGCCGGCCACCGGCAGGCCGGGCGGGATGACCGCGATCCGGGCCGGGTCGGCCGGCGTCGCCGCGTTCGCCATGGCGAGCAGCGCGGCCTCGGTCGGGGCGACGAACTCGCCGACGCCGTTGCGGAGTCTGGCGGTGCTCAGCCCGTACCGCGCGGCCTGGGCGGTGGTGGCCAGCGCCATCAGCGAGCGCAGGCCCTGCGGCTGGGGCGGGTCCTTCTTCATCGAGGGCGGAACGCTGTCCGCGCTCCACACCGACTTGCCGTTGGTGTCGCCGCGGGCGGCGAACCGGGCGGCGTCACCCATCGAGGGGAGGTAGGGGTGCGACTCCGTGTTGCACCAGTCGGGGCGGTTCTCGGACTTGTCGAACTCCTGGCAGTAGTCGTCCTGCTTGGGGTAGTTCGAGCGCGGGTAGGCGGTCTCCAGCCTGGTGAAGGCCTGGTTGACCCGGTCCTTCCACTTCGGGTGGACCTCGCCGGCCAGGAAGGCCTTCGCCTCCGGGTCGCCGAGCAGCCACTTCCAGAGCTGCTGGGCGGCGTCGCTCGACCCCAGCGGGAGCATCAGGTCCGGCACCCGGGCGCCGAAGAAGTACTTGAACTGCGGGTTCAGCTCCAGGAACTCCGGGTCGCTGAGCAGGTCCAGCGGATTGGTGGCCGGCACGTCCGGATCGCCCGGGTTGACCGCGTACTGGTAGCTCTGGGTGACCAGTTTGGCGACCAGACGGGGCGTCAGGCTCATGTCCGGCATCCGCTGCCCCTCCTGCTTGCGGATGTCCTCCGGGGCCCGGATCGAGGACTGGTTCTCGATGTCGAAGGCGATGGTGAGCCCGGACAGCGCGATCGGCGCGTAGACCGGGGTCCGGCCGGGCGTCTGCTCCTCGACCGCCAGCGGGTAGCCGAGGAAGTCCAGCCCGGGGTTGTCGCCCTGCAGTCGCTCCCTGGCCGTGTCGTCGCTGCCCTGCGAGAAGTTGAAGATGCCGCCCGCCTGCCGGCACAGCACCGGCTGCCAGCGCTGCATCGCCTCGGACATCAACTCGTTGCCGTCGGTGGGCCGTTCGGCGCTGCCGATCGGGCAGGACAGGCCGACCCGTTCGAAGCCGAGTGGGACCACCAGACGCTTGGCCCAGTTGGTGCTGGACAGCGGGGTGGACTGGAGCTTGCCGCCACCACTGGTCGGCACCTTGCCGTCCACGTCCAGCTCGCCGCGCGGCACGATCACCAGCCAGCACCGGTGCAGCGGAGCGTCGGGCGTTGCGGCCACCGGCTGCCCGCAGCCCAGTCCGGACGCCTCCATGCCGCTCTGCATCTCGAAGAAGAGCTGCCCGGTGCCGTCCGCCCTGGTCGGGGCGAACGGGACCTCGTTGGTGGTCTGCGCGTTGTAGAACGAGCTGGTGCCGCGGGTCTCCGGAGCCGCGCCGGTGGCGGAGCGGAACGGGACGTAGACGTTCTCGGTGGGCTTGGTCTGCTTGATCGGCTCGATCGGGTCGACCAGCGCGGGGCCGAAGTTGAGCTGGCGCTGGGACACGAAGTCACCGGACGCGATCCGGGAGTCCCCCTTGGTCGCCCCGTACTGGCACTGCTCCCGGTCCGGCCCGGCCTCGTCATCGCTCCAGCACTGCATGAACTGGAGGAAGTTGCGTCCGAACGCCCGGGGGCTCGGCGTGGTCTGCCTGCCGCCCTTCCAGGTGATCTCGACCACCTGGTTCACCAGGTGGTCGGTCTGCGGGACGGTCACCTCCAGGCCGGCGAACTCACCGGAGCCCTTGACCGTGACCGGCTTCGGGTCCGCGCCGGAGGTACCGGTGGTGGTCGTGCCGACGGCCGGGGCGGGGGTGGCGGCCAGGGCCCCGGCCCGGGTCGGGCCGGCCGCCGAGGGCCGGACGGTCGAGGGCCGGACGGTCGAGGGGTCGATCCCCACCGGCGCACCGGTGACCGGGTCGACCGGGATCTCGGGCACCGCCGAACTCCCGGCGGCCACCCCGACCGGGGTGTCGCCCGGGCCGGCCGAGAGTGCCGCTCCGGCCGCGGTGGCGAGCAGCAGGGCGAGTACCCCTGCGGTCCGCAGTGCCCGCCGGGCACCGCCGTTGACGGTCCGTCGGCTCACAGCTCCCCCTCCCGTCTGCGGGCCGCCCGGCCCGCGATCACCGGCGGCAGCACGATGACGGCACCGAGCAGCAGCCCGGCGATCACCATCAGCGAGTACCGCAGTCCGCTGCCCGCCGAGGAGGCCACCTCGATCGCGCTGGCGCTGACGCTCTGTCCGTTCCCGCCGCCGGCGGCGGCCCCGCCGTCACCACCGCCGAGCGCGGGGTCGTCCGCTGCCGCACCACCCGCTCCGTCGGCCGTTCCCGCGCCGCCGGCTCCACCGCCCGCCGCAGCCGCTCCGCCGGTCCCCGCGCCACCGGTGCCGGCGGCACCGCCGGTTCCCGCGCCACCGGTGCCGGCACCGGCACCCGACTCGGTGCCGGCCGGCTTGGTGCCGGTGGCACCGCACTGGGAGGTGGCGCCCTTCTTGTCGCACTCGTCCGGCTTGGGGGCACTCGCCACGTAGGGGTTGGTGCCGTCCTTGCCGAAGGTCGGATTGCTGCAGGCGGTCGGGTCGAAGGTCTTCTTCTCGCTGCCCGGGATGTTCGCCAGCTGGGCGAAGCCGGAGCTGACCAGCTGGGGGGTGAGCGGCGAGTACCCGTTGTCACCGACCTTCTTCTGGCCCTCGCAGAGGAAGTAGTAGCCGAAGGCGCTCAGCGCGGTGCCCTTCGCCGCGGTGAAGTTCGTCGTCTCGGTGGTGTGCACCACCATGTAGCTGTAGCTGGAGAGCGGGTAGGCGGCCGCCGCCGGGCTGTCGTAGACGTCGTCCAGCTGCTGCGTCAGGTCCGGGTTGATCCGGGCGTTGACCAGCGCGACCGCGACGTTCTGCCCGGTCGGCCCGACGTAGTAGCCGGCCTTGTTGAGCACCTTGACCACCGGGAACTTGGCTTCCTTGGCGTAGGAGTACTCGACGTAGGTGATGGCGCCGTTGTTGCCCTCGTTGGCGACCGAGGAGGCCACCGTGATCGAGCTGCCCAGCGCCTTCCAGGTGGAGCCCTTGAGCAGCGGGAAGAACGAGGTCATCCCGCAGGGCGCGTTGCGCGGCGTACGGCGGCAGTAGTCGTCCCAGATCGGCTGCTGACGCTTGCTCAGCCAGGTGGTGAACTGCGCGGTGGTACCGGAGCCGTCCGAGCGGACCACCGGGTGGACCTCGACGTGCGGCAGCTCCAGGCCCGGGTTGTCGGCCTTCACCAGCGGGTCGTCCCAGTAGCCGATGCCGCCGGTGAAGACCTTGGCGATCACCTCACCGGAGAGCCGCAGGTTGGTCACCCGCTTGCCGTTGATCTTCAGGTTGTACATGAACGAGGTGCCACCGGCGACGATCGGCAGGTAGGCCGAGGGGAACGGCGGCGGCGCGTCGTACTGGCCGCCGTCGGTGAGCCCGTACGGGATCTCGGTGACCGCGAAGTCGGTGGCGTCGTTCTTGAACTGGTTCCGGCCGAACGAGGACCCCTGCGGGTCGAAGTCGACGGTCATGCCGTACTGCCGGACGTTCTTGATCCAGCCGTCCACCGCGTTGTAGCTCCAGGTGGAACCCGCGCCGCTGATCCGCAGGTAGCTCGCGGCCTCGGCCCGTTCGGCCGCGCCGAACAGCAGCGAGGTGGCGAACACCGCGATCGCGGTGAGCAGGGTGAGGGTGCGGGTGATCACGGGCGCCTTCCGGGCGGAGGGGACGACGGGCTTGGTGATCCGGGCCAGGTCGGCCGCGGACTGCCGGGTCCGGTGGTCGCGCTGACGCCGGCTCAGCTCACCCGGGCCCCGGCCGCCGAGGGTCCGGGCGACCACGAAGAGCAGCAGCACCAGCCCGAGCAGCAGTGCCGCCGCGCCGAACGCCCGGGCGGCCTGGAGCTCGGACGGGAACTTGATCAGCGTGAAGGCCATCAGCGGCAGTGAGGTCTGCGGGTCGCGGGTCGGGTCCAGGTTGAGGTTCTTGGTGTAGCCGGAGCAGAGCAGCACCGGCGAGGTCTCGCCGATCCCCCGGGCGGCGCCCAGGATCACCGCGGTGGCCAGCCCGGACCTGGCGCTCGGCAGGGTCACCGTCCAGACCGTCCGCCAGCGTCCGGCGCCGAGCGCGTAGGACGCCTCCTTGAGCGAGGCGGGCACCAGCCGGAGCACCACGTCGGCGGCCCGGATCAGGATCGGCAGCATCATCACCGAGAGCGCCACCCCGGCGGCCAGGCCCGAGCGGGGCAGCCCCAGGGTGAGCACCATCACCGCGTAGATGAACAGGCCCGCCAGGATCGACGGCAGCGCCGTCATCGCCTCGACCAGGGTGCGCACCAGTCGGCTGAACCGGCCGGGCACCTCGCTCAGGAAGACCGCGCAGCTGATCCCGACCGGGATGGTGATGCTCAGTGAGATGGCGATCTGGGTCAGCGTGCCGACCACCGCGTGCAGGGCGCCGCCCTGGTCCAGCGGGTCGGTCGGCCCGGCGTCGGACAGGTCCTGGAGGAAGAAGTTGGTGTGCGCGAGGGCGGACCAGCCCTTGCTGAAGACGTAGCACAGCACCCAGACCAGCACCCCGAGCAGCATCGCGGCCAGGCTGTGCACCACGGCGGAGGCGAACCGGTCCCGGACCGTCAGCTTGCCCTCGTCCCGGGAGACCAGCAGCGCGTACAGGCCGAGGAAGCAGAGCCAGGTGCAGACCACGAAGCCGATCCCGCCGCTGAACGGGGTGAGCCGCTGGAACAGCAGCGCCGAGGTCGCCACCGCGCCGGCCAGACTCCCCCAGAACGCGTAGTGGTCGGAGGCGCGGCGGGCGTTGATCCGGCGGCGGCGCTGCGGGGCGGGCGTGGCCGGGCGGGTGACCACGGTGGTGCGCGGCGGAGCGGTGGTGGTCATGAGCTGGCCCCCGAGCGGCTGCGGGCGACCACGGCGGCCGCGGCGAAGTTGACCGTGAGGGTCAGCACGAACAGGGCGAGTCCGGCCGCCATCAGCGCGGAGACGGAGAAGTCGGTCGAGTCGCCGTAGCGCAGCGCGATCAGCGGCGCGACCGCGCTGCCGCCGCTCTGCAGCACGTGCGGCTGGATGTCGAAGTTCATCGACAGGATCAGGTAGACCGTGATGGTCTCGCCCAGCGCGCGACCGAGGCCGAGCATGGTGCCGCCGATGATCCCGCCCCGGCCGAACGGCAGCACCACCGAGCGGATCATGCCCCAGCGGGTGGAGCCGAGGGCGTACGCGCCCTCGCGCTCGCCGGCCGGCGCCTGGTCGAACACTTCGCGCATGATCGAGCACATGATCGGCGTGATCATGAAGCCCACCACGATGCCGGCCATCAGGCTGGACGCCGTGTAGACCAGCGGCGGCGTCAGCGGGTCGGTCGGGTCGGCCCCGTTCACCCGGAACAGCGGGATCCACCCGAAGTAGTCGGAGAGCCACCTGGCCACGCCGGTGAGCTGGTACTGCAGCAGCTTGAAGCCCCAGACGCCGTAGACCACGCTGGGCACCGCGGCCATCAGGTCGACCATGCTGACCAACGTCCGACGCAGCTGCCTGGGCGCGTACTCGCTGATGTAGAGCGCACTGGCCAGCGCCAGCGGCACCGCCAGCACCACCGCGATCCCGCCGATCAGCACCGTGCCGATCAGCACCGCCGCGATGCCGAACTGGCCGCGGCCGCCGTCCGGGTTCCAGGTCTCGGTGGTGAGGAAGGAGAGCCCGGCGACCGAGAGCGCGTCGGTGGCCCGGACGGCCAGATAACCGCCGACCCCGAGCATCACCACCAGCACGAACGCGCCACTGGCCTTGGCCCAGGCCAGGAACACCCGGTCCGGCAGACCGGGGTTGACCGTCAGCGCCCTCGGGGCGTCGGTCACCGGCGGTGTGGTGTCGGCACTCATCCGACACCTCCACGGGCGGTGTCGGCCGCACTCCGTGCACCTGCCAGAAAACGGGCGAGGTTGTACTGGCACTCGCGCTGCCGCCGGTAGCCGCGGGCCGAATGGGCCACCGTCCGACCATCCAACTCAAGCCGCCAGAGCCACAGTTGACCCTGCTCCATGGAGCAGATGGTGCTCCGCCCCTGGTCCACCCGGTGCTGGAACTCCTCGATCGCCACCCGGCAGGAGGCGGCGTCCCGGAAGATCTCCTGACTCTGCCCCAGGTGCCGGTTGTTGGCACCGAGCAGTCGCCACACCGTCCCGCCCGACCCGAGGTCGGGCCGGACCGGTCTGTTGACGATCAGAAATCTGGGATGTCCCATGCCGGTGCTCGCCCTTCCGCAGCGCTGCTTGGCCGGAAGTGACTGTCTCGGCTCAGAAACGCGGCTCAGGTGCGGCTGGATGAACACCGGACACGGGACGGCTTAACGAACAGTGCGAGCCACCCACACGGATCACACACCATACGTACGAATCTGACGATCCATCAGGCCCGTACGTACCCTGGGGGCTCGGAACGCGGCTCCGCCGCACGGGGCGACGCCGACCTTCGCGTTCATCACCTCCGACCGCGTCGCCGTCCGGGGCACCAAGCACATCCAGCCCCTGTCGAAGGGCGGGACGGATACGGCGGACAACGTCCAGTCGCTGTGTAAAGGCTGCCATCGGGCGAAGACCCGGCGGGCCCTCGGGTACGAGGCCCCGCCGTTCTGACAGCACGATGCCCCGGTCCAGGTACCTGTCTGTGAATCTGTTCCGACAAGTTCGGCAATGCCTTTCTCACGGTAACCGCCGGGAGACAGCCCGCGTCCGAACATTCGGATTCCGAGAACAGGCCGTGAGGATTTTCGTGGATGACGAGAAGGGCCAGACCCGAGCTGTCCACGGCGTCGGGTGCCTCAGTTTGCCGCTGGCGGTACTCGGCGCGTGGGGCTCGGTTGCCGTCATCAGCCGCCGATGGGCGACGTGCACTGGAGGCGTTCACGCCATGGGCGATGCAATGAAGCTTCAAGTGCTGCTGCTCGGCTCCACTCTTCTCCTGCTGCTCGTGGGGGCAGGGCTCGCGATCTGGATGTACGGCTCCACCCGGTACCAGCCCCCGTTGAAGCGCTTCGGGCTGATGACGCTCGCCATGCTGACGGGAATCCTGCTGGTCAGCGCGCTCCTCGTGCTCGTCAACGGAAGCACCCCGCACGCGGGTGTGCCATGCAGGACCGGCTGACCGTCACCCCGACACGCCGGTAGTAGCCCGCCTCCGGCCACCCGGCCCCCACTGGAGCCGCCCCCTGCCCTGGTCCAACGGCCCACCTGGGCGGGTTGGCCACCGTTCGGTTCGCCGGCCGCATCGCCCGCACGGACACCGGTTTGACGCCTATGGATGACATCCGTCTGACGCCCATTCTGTCGCCGCGATGGCCCGGTCGGTGCCGGTACACCTGAACCCTGACCATCCGATGCACTTGCCTGAGGCGGGGAGTAACCCATGTCGGCACTGCTGGCGACGCCGGCAGATGGGTCCTGGGGGCTGCATCGGGAAGCAGCAGTGCCGCCGGAGCCCTGGCGAACCTTTCCCTGACAGCGCCAAAGAGCCCGCCCGGAGACGATCCCGGGCGGGCCTCAGCACTAGGCCATGGGCTCCTCGACGGTCCGTGACCCCTCACCTGACCTGTTGCTCTGACCGGAGCGCAGAACTGCGACGCCCACCAGCCGCGAACCGTCGCCGTTCCCCGAGCCCCTGACCGTAGACCTGCAAAAAGCTGAGCACCGCGCGAAGGCGCAGGCTCAGAAGCCCAGCTTGCGGAGCTGCTTGGGGTCGCGCTGCCAGTCCTTGGCGACCTTCACGTGGAGGTCGAGGAAGACCGGCGTCCCGAGCAGTGCCTCGATGTGCTTCCGGGCCGTCGTGCCGACGTACTTCAGGCGGGCGCCCTTCGCGCCGATGACGATCGCCTTCTGGCTCTGCCGCTCGATGTAGACGTTGGCGTGGATGTCGAGCAGCGGGCGGTCCGCCGGACGACCCTCGCGGGGGATCATCTCCTCGACCACGACCGCCAACGAGTGCGGCAGCTCGTCCCGGACGCCCTCCAGGGCGGCCTCCCGGATCAGCTCGGCGACCATCACCAGCTCCGGCTCGTCGGTCAGGTCGCCGTCGGGGTAGAGCGGCTGGCCCTCGGGGAGCAGCTTGGTGATCAGGTCACCGACCAGCTGGACCTGCTGGTCGCCGACCGCGGAGACCGGGATGATCTCGGCCCACTCGATGCCGAGCTCCTGGCCCATCTGCTGGACGGCGATGAGCTGTTCGGCCAGCTTCTTGGAGTCGACCAGGTCGGTCTTGGTGACGATGGCGACCTTGGGGGTCTTCCTGACCTCGGCGAGCTCCTTGGCGATGAACTTGTCGCCGGGGCCGAGCTTCTGGTCGGCGGGGAGGCAGAAGCCGATCACGTCGACCTCGGCCCAGGTGGAGCGGACCAGGTCGTTGAGGCGCTCACCGAGCAGCGTGCGCGGCTTGTGCAGACCGGGGGTGTCGACGAGGACGAGCTGCGAGTCGGGCCGGTGCACGATGCCGCGGACGGTGTGGCGGGTGGTCTGCGGACGGTCCGAGGTGATCGCGACCTTCGTCCCGACCAGAGCGTTGGTCAGGGTCGACTTGCCGGCGTTGGGACGGCCGACGAAGCACGCGAACCCGGAGCGGTACGGGGAGGAAGGGGCAGTCATGCCGACCATTCTCCCTGATCCACCGAGTGGGAACGGTCACCTGCCCTTCCGGCCGGTCAACGAGCCCAGCAGGACCAGCAGGAACAGCACCAGGGAGCCGATCAACCAGTACGGCGATCCGGTCTCCTTCCACCGTCCCAACCCCATCAGGCTCAGCAGAATCCCGGCGAAGAACGCGAGCGCACCCATGCCGGTCAGATTATCGACCGCCGAGCCCGACGGGGGCGGCAGCTCAGAAGCTGTGCCGCAGGGTCCCGTCCGGGCCGGCCAGGTGCACCGGCACCCCGGGGCCGCCGAGGTCCCGCACAGCGGCCAGGTCCGCCTCGGTGGCCGTCAGTGCCTCCGTCACCACGGCGGCCGCCTCCAGGCCCTTGGCGCCGCTGGCCACGGCCATCGCGACGGCCGTGCGCAGCGCGCTCAGCTCCAGCGAGGGCAGCGCCACGGTGCCCGCCACGTAGGTCCGTCCGGTCTCGTCCCGGACCGCCGCGCCCTCGGCCACGCCGTTCCGGGCGCGGGCCGAGCGGGCCAGCGTGATGATCTTCTTGTCCTCGGGGTCCAGCTCAGTCAGCTCACTCATGCCGCCGAGCATAGGCGCCCGCCCCACAGGCCCCGAGCCCGCCCGGCTCAGTGCCTGAGCACCACCGGCGGCCCCACCGGGCCGCGCAGGCCGGCCGCGTAGCGGGCGTGCCGCTCGCGCCAGTACGGGTTGTCGTGCGGGAGGTGGCGGCTGACCCGGCCGTACATGCCGAAGGTGGCGACCACCAGCCCGAAGCCGAAGCTGAAGATCACGTTGGTCATGCCGAAGGCGAGGAAGTTGGCGCCGGTCGAGATGATCGCCAGCCCGACGAAGCCGGCCAGCACGAAGACCGTGCCGACCACCATGTTGATCCAGGAGGCGACGTTCCCGCCGATCACCGCACCGGCCATCAGGACCAGGCCGACCAGCACCGACAGCAGACCGAGCAGTCCGTTGCTGCTCATCCCGGCCACCCGGTCCCCCTGGGTGTCCAGGAAGCCCGGGCGGCCGAGCAGGCCGAGGATGCCGAAGACCAGCAGGAACACCCCGCCGAGACCGGCACCGAAACGGTAGACCCGGGCCAGCCGGTGGTCCACCGGCAGTTCGTCCCTGAGCTTCAGCATCGCGGCCTCCAGGCGGCGCGGTCCCCCTGGAACCGACGCTACTCCTCGGGCTCGTCACCGTCCTCCGGCGCCGAGCCGGCCCGGACCGGGGCCACCAGCACGGTGCCGATCCGGTTCCGCCGGCCGGCCGCGCTCTCGGCGGTGAGCCGGATCGCGAGCAGGTCGGTGTGCGCGTCCTCGGGCACCGGCAGGTCGCAGGAGGAGCCGGGGATCGGCACCCGGCCGAGGTGCTTGGCGAGCAGACCGCCCACGGTCTCCACGTCCTCGTCCTCCAGCTGGAGGCCGAACAGGTCACCGAGGTCCTCCACCAGCAGCCGGGCGGTGATCCGGTACGAGCCGTCGCCGAGGTCCTCGACCGGCGGGAGCTCCCGGTCGTACTCGTCGGTGATCTCGCCGACGATCTCCTCCAGGATGTCCTCGATGGTGACCAGCCCGGCGGTGCCGCCGTACTCGTCGATCACGATCGCCACGTGCGAGCGCATCTGCTGCATCTCGCGCAGCAGGTCGGCGGCCGGCTTGGAGTCCGGGATGAAGACCGCCGGGCGGAGCACCGAGGAGACCGGCTCGGATTCGGCGTCCCGGTTGATGTGGGTGCGCCGGACCAGGTCCTTGAGGTAGACGATGCCCACCACGTCGTCCTCGTTGTCACCGACCACCGGGATCCGGGAGAAGCCGGAGCGCAGCGCCAGGGTGAGCGCCTGACGGACCGTCTTGTGGCGCTCGATCAGCACCAGGTCGGTACGCGGCACCATCACCTCGCGGACGATGGTGTCGCCGAGCTCGAAGACCGAGTGCACCATCCGGCGCTCCTCGTCCTCGATCAGGTCGTCCTTCTCCGCCAGGTCGACCAGCGCGCGCAGCTCGGCCTCGGAGGCGAACGGCCCCTCGCGGTACCCCTTGCCGGGGGTGAGCGCGTTGCCGAGCAGGATCAGCAGCCGCGGGATCGGGCCGAGCACCCGGGCCAGCGGCAGCAGCACGAAGGAGGCGGCGGTCACCGTGGTCAGCGGGTGCTGGCGGCCGATGGTGCGAGGCGAGACGCCGACCGCGACGAACGAGACCAGCACCATCACCCCGATCGCCAGCAGCACGGCCTCCCAGGTCTGGTGCAGGGTGCGCACGCAGACCACGGTGACCAGGACGGCCGCGGCCATCTCGCAGGCCACCCGGATCAGGGTGGCCAGGTTGAGGTAGCGGATCGGGTCGGACGCCAGGGTCAGCAGCCGGTCGGCCCCGCGCCGCCCGGCCCGGACGGCCTCCTCGGCGCGGAACCGGGAGATCCGGGAGATGCCGGCCTCGGCACAGGCGGCCAGCCAGCCGAAGCCGACCAGCAGGAGAGCTCCGATCAGGAAGCTCGTACTGTCACCACTCACAGACGGCCGGGCCTCAGTGGGTGGTCGGCGCCGGGGAGATCCCCGAGAGCCCGCGGCCGGCCCGCCAGTCGTCCAGGATCCGCTTCTGGAGGCCGAACATGACCTCCTTCTCCTCCGGCTCCTCGTGGTCGTACCCGAGGACGTGCAGCACTCCGTGGACGGTGAGCAGCTGGAGCTCGTCGTCCACGGAGTGCTGGGAGGGGGCTTCCTCGCCCTGCTTCTTGGCCACCTCGGGGCAGAGCACGATGTCGCCGAGCAGACCCTGCGGCAGCTCCTCGCCCTCCTTGCCCGGACGCAGCTCGTCCATCGGGAAGGACATCACGTCGGTCGGACCGGGCAGGTCCATCCACTGGATGTGCAGTTCTTCCATCTGGGCACTGTCCACCAGGATGACGGAGAGCTCCGCCTGCGGGTGGATCCGCATCTGGTCGAGGGCGTAGCGGGCGACGTCGAGGATTGACTCCTCGTCAACCTCCCAGTCGGACTCGTTCGCGATGTCGATCGACATGTCGGGGTCGGTACTCAGCTTTCGGTGCGATGGGACTGGCGGGGGGCACGGGCGCCCTTCCGCTGAACGGGCTTGCGGGGTGCGGCAGGTGCGTCGGTCTCCTGCAGGGCGTCCCAGCGCTCGTAGGCGTCGACGATCCGGCCGACCAGCTTGTGCCGGACCACGTCGGTGCTGGTGAGCACGGAGAAGTTGATGTCCGGGACGTCCATCAGGATCTCCTGGACCACCTTGAGCCCCGAGCGGGTGCCGTTCGGGAGGTCGATCTGGCTGGTGTCACCGGTCACCACGACGCGGGAGTTGAAGCCCAGCCGGGTGAGGAACATCTTCATCTGCTCGGGCGAGGTGTTCTGCGCCTCGTCCAGGATGATGAAGGCGTCGTTCAGGGTCCGGCCGCGCATGTACGCGAGCGGGGCGACCTCGATGGTGCCCGCGGCCATCAGCCGGGGGATCGAGTCCGGGTCCATCATGTCGTGCAGCGCGTCGTAGAGCGGACGCAGGTACGGGTCGATCTTCTCGTAGAGGGTGCCGGGCAGGAAGCCCAGCCGCTCCCCCGCCTCGACGGCCGGCCGGGTCAGGATGATCCGGTTGACCTCCTTGGCCTGCAGGGCCTGGACCGCCTTGGCCATCGCCAGGTAGGTCTTGCCGGTACCGGCGGGGCCGAGGCCGAAGACGATCGTGTGCTTGTCGATCGCGTCGACGTAGCGCTGCTGGTTGAGGGTCTTGGGGCGGATGGTCCGGCCCCGGTTGGACAGGATGTTCGCGGTGAAGACCTCGGAGGGTGCCGGGTCGTCCGGGTTGTCGGCGGCGCTCCTGAGCATGGCGATGGAGCGCTCCACGGCGTCCTCCGTCAGGGGTTGGCCGGTGCGCAGCACCAGCATCATCTCGTTGAAAAGCTGCTGGATCAGGGCCACCTCGGCCCGGGAGCCGGAGGCGGTCACGTCGTTGCCGCGGACGTGGATGTCGGCGGTCGGGAACCCCTCCTCGATCACCCGGAGCAGAGAGTCGGTCGCACCGAGCAGGGTGACCATCGGGTGCTTCGCCGGGATGGTGAACCTGGCGGTGGCGGCGTCCCCGTCGGGACGCGGCTGTCCATTGGTACGGGTCTGCGGTGTCTCAGTCATGGGTCGGCGCTGTGGCCTGCCTCATCCCATCCGTCTCGGGTGCCGCTCGGTCTCTCCGGGGTCACCAGGGTACGCCGCACCGTGGACCGTTGCGGTGGCGCGGCCCGCCGCCGGGGCGACGGAGTTCGATGGTCCGGGAGTTGTGCTCCGGACGCGAGTGCTTTTCACTCAGAGCCGTCCCGGCACCGGGACCCGGGCCAGGTCCTCGGCCACCACCAGCTCGCCGTCGAAGTACTTCCGGGCCTCGGCCAGGTGGCCGGTCAGGTCCGGGTAGCGCTGCGAGAAGTGGGTCAGCACCAGGGTGCGCACCCCCGCCTCGGCGGCGGCCCGGGCCGCCTGCCCCGCGGTCAGGTGGCCGTGGTCCTCGGCGAGCTGCGCCTCGGCCTCCAGGAAGGTCGCCTCGATCACCAGCAGGTCGGCGCCCTCGGCCAGTTCGCCGACACCGGGGCAGAGCCGGGTGTCCATCACGAAGGCGAACTTCTGGCCCCGGCGGACCTCGCTCACCTCGGCCAGCGTGACGGTCCGTCCGGCCAGCTCGATCCGGCCGTCCCGCTGGAGCTGCCCGACGGCCGGGCCGCGCAGCCCGAGCTCGGCCAGCCGCGCGGGCAGCAGCCGGGTCGAGTCGGGCTCGGTGAGCCGGTAGCCGAAGGAGTCCACCGGGTGCGAGAGCCGGACCGCCGACAGCTCGAACGGGGCGCCCGGCGCGGCCAGCGGGCCCGGCGCCCCGATCGGGTGCGGGCGCAGCTCGGCCGTCTCGTGGAAGGCGGTGGCCTGCCGGAGCCGGTCGAAGAAGACCTGGCCGCTGGCCGGGTAGTAGGCGTCCACCGGGTGCGGCACCCGGTCCAGGTTGATCCGCTGGATCACCCCCGCCAGGCCCAGCGAGTGGTCGCCGTGGAAGTGGGTGACCGCGATCCGGGTCAGCTGGGTGGCCGAGACCCCGGCGTGCAGCATCTGACGCTGCGTCCCCTCGCCGGGATCGAAGAGCAGGCCCTCGCCGTCCCAGCGGAGCAGGTAACCGTTGTGGTTCCGGTGCCGGGTGGGCACCTGGCTGGCGGTGCCGAGGACGACGAGTTCGCGCTGTGACACCGGATCAGACCAGGCCCTCGTGCAGCGTCTTCCCGCCGAGCAGGTGGACGTGCGCGTGGAAGACGGTCTGGCCCGCGCCGGCCCCGGTGTTGAAGATCAACCGGTAGTCGGTCAGCCCCTCCTCGCGGGCCACCTCGCCCGCCTCGGCGAGCAGTTCGCCCGCGATCGCCGGCTCGGCGGCGGCCAGCGCGGCCGCGTTCGGGTAGTGGGCGTGCGGGATCACCAGGACGTGGGTCGGCGCCTGCGGGTGGATGTCCCGGAAGGCCAGCGTGTGCTCGCTCTTCCGGACCACCGTCGCGGGGATCTCGCCCGCCACGATCTTGCAGAACAGGCAGTCGGACTGCGGCTCGCCGGCCATCTCGGTCTCCTTCACGGTGATCGTCACTACCTGCCGCAGCCTAACGGAGGCGGCCGGTCACGTACCGGCACGCGGTACGTTCCCGGCCGCCTCCCGACGGCGCTACAGCTCCGGGCCGGTCCTGGCCGGGGTCTCGGCCAGCGCGGCCAGCGCGATCCGGACGCCCTCGGCGAGCTGCGGGTCCTCGCCGTTGGCCCACTGGTGCGGGGCGATCACCACCTCGACGTCCGGGTCGATGCCGTGGTTCTCCACACCCCAGTCGTAACCCTCCAGCCAGAAGGCGTACTTGGGCTGGGTGACGCCGGTGCCGTCGACCAGGCTGTACTTGCCGTCGATGCCGACCACGCCGCCCCAGGTCCGGGTGCCGACCACCGGGCCGATCTTCAGGGCCTGGATGGCGGCGTTCACGATGTCGCCGTCCGAGCCCGCGAACTCGTCGGCCAGCGCGACCACCGGGCCGCGCGGGGCGTCCGCCGGGTACGGGGCGGCGCCGTCCAGGTCGCGGCCGAGGTCCCAGCCGACGATCTTCCGGCTGAGCTTCTCGATGATCAGCTGCGAGGTGTGGCCGCCGCGGTTCTCCCGGAGGTCGACCAGCACGCCCTCCTTGGCCATCTCGACCCGCAGGTCCCGGTGCAGCTGGGCCCAGCCGACGCTCTGCATGTCGGGGATGTGCAGGTAGCCGAGCCGGCCGGCCGACAGCTCCCGGACGGCGGCCCGGCGCCCGGCCACCCAGTCGTGGTAGCGCAGCGCCTCCTCGTCGGCCAGCGGCACCACCACCGGGTGGCGCTCCGCGCCGTCCTTGGCCGCCACGGTCAGCTCGACCGGCTGGCCGGCCGTGCCCGCGAGCAGCGGCGCGGGGCCGGTCACCGGGTCCACCGGGCGGCCGTTCACGGCCAGCACCGCGTCCCCGGCCCGGACCGCCGCACCGGGCGCGGCCAGCGGCGAGCGGGCCCGCGGGTCGGAGGACTCGCCGGGCAGCACCCGGGCCACCCGCCAGACCTCGCCGTCCCGCACCAGGTCGGCGCCGAGCAGGCCCTGCCGGCGGGCCGCCTCGGTGCCCCGCCCCGGCGGCATCACGTACGCGTGCGAGGTGCCCAGCTCGCCGACCGTCTCCCAGAGCACGTCCACCAGGTCGTCGTGGGTGCCCGCCCGCTCGACCAGCGGCCGGTACCTGGCCAGCGCGCCGGCCCAGTCGAAGCCGCCGAGGTCGGCCCGCCAGAAGTTGTCCCGCATCAGGCGACCGTTCTCGTCGAACATCTGCCGCCACTCGGCCGCCGGGTCCACGGTGGCCCTGATCCGCTCCAGGTCGACCGTCAGGTCGTCGTCGTCACCGGCCTTGTGGTCGGCCGGGACGATCCGCAGGCCGCCCTCGTCGAGGACCGCGATCCGGCTGCCGTCGCCGCTGACCCGGAAGTCGTCCAGCGCCTCGACCAGCTGCTCGGCCTTGAGCTTCTTGAAGTCGAAGCGCTCCAGCGCCGGGCGCGGGTGCTCGTCCTCCAGCGAGGCGGCGTTGTCGCCGAGCATGCCGAGCAGCGGGTGCCTGGTCCACAGCACGCCGTCCTTGGCCGCCCGCAGGCTGCCGAACTGCCCGCCCTCGACCGGGAACGGGATGATCCGGTCGGCGATCCCGTCCAGGTCCACCCGGGTCTCGGGGACGGTGGGCTCCTCCGCCGCCTCCTCGTCCTTCTTCTTCGGCTCCTCGTCCTCGCCGGTGAGCGAGCGGCCGGCCCGCTGCGGGCCGAACGGTGACGGGGTGTCGGCGGCCAGCGTGATCAGGAACGGCCGGGCGCCGGTCGGGAAGGACAGGTCGAAGACGTGCGCGTCGTAGACCGGGTCGAAGTTGCGCACCGACAGGAAGGCCAGGTGCTTGCCGTCCGCCGTGAAGACCGGCGAGTAGTCGATGAAGCGCTGCGGGGTGGCCTCGGCGACCGTACGGTCCGTCAGGTCGGCCAGCACGATCTGGCGCAGCGACTCCGCGCCCAGGGTCGGCTGGGACCAGGCCAGCCGCCGCGAGTCCGGCGAGAAGGCCAGTCCGGTGACCTCACCGTGGCCGCTCCTGGCCAGCTGGTGCAGGGTGCCGTCGGCCAGCGTGAGCAGCAGCACCCGGCCGTCGTGCGAGGCCAGCGCCAGCGTCCCGCCGTCCGGCGAGACGGCCAGGCCGAGCACCCGGCCGAGCTGCCCGGCCGCGAACCGCCGCCGCTCGGCGCCGAGCACGGCGGGGGCGTACTCCACCGCGTCGTCGCCCTCGGCGTCGGTGATCCAGACCACGCCCTGCTCGCCGTCCTGCCCCGGCACGATCCGGGCCAGCCGGTGCCGGACCCCGGGGGTCTCGGCCAGCACCCGGGCCGGGCCCTCCTTGTGGGTCAGCCAGTGCACGCTGCCGCGCACCACCACCGCGCTGGCCCGGCCGGTCCGGTCCGGCGACACGGTCTCCAGCTGCCCGGTGGCCGAGGTCGGCCGGGGCTGACGGCCCGTCCGGGGGCCCGCGAGCAGGATCTCCAGGCGACGCGGCTCGGCGTCCGCCAGGTCGTCCAGGATCCACAGGTCACCCGCGCTGTGCCAGACGATCCGGGTGCCGTCGGTGGTGGCGTTCCTGGCGTAGAACTCGCCGTCGCTGTGCCGCCGCAGGTCGGTGCCGTCCGGCAGGCTGGAGTACAGCTGCCCGACGCCCTCGTGGTCGGAGAGGAACGCGATCCGGCCACCGACCCAGAGCGGCGAGTCGATGTTGCCGTCCAGCCCGGCGTGCACCCGCTCGAACTCGTGCCCACCGATCCACAACTTGCCCGCCGTGCCGCCCCGGTAGCGCTTCCAGTACGCGGGCTCGGTGGTCAGCGGGGCCAGCAGCAGGGTGCGGTCGCCGTCCGGCTCCTGCGCCAGGCCGCCGATCGGCCCGTACGGCAGCCTGGTCGGCTCACCGCCGTCCAGCGGGATCGCGAACGCCCAGCTGCGGCGCGGGGTCGCCTGTCCGGCGCTGGACACCGCGACCGGGCGGCCGTCCTTGGTCCAGCCCCGCAGCCGGGTGCGCGGCGCACCCCAGTACGTCAGCCGGCGGGCCTGCCCGCCGTCGGTGGGCGCGACGTGGATCTCCGGCGCACCGTCCCGGGTCGAGGTCCAGGCGACGTGCCGGCCGTCCGGCGCGAACCTGGGGTGCCCGACCGGCACCTGATCGGCGGTCAGCCGCCAGGCCCGACCACCGTCCAGCGGCGCGAGCCAGATATCGTCCTCGGCGACGAAGGTCACCAGGTCGCCGTGCAGGTGGGGATGGCGCAGATACGCGCTCGCAGAGGTCGTCACTGCGTCACTCTATGCAGCCCGGGCCCTTCCGCACACGGGTTAGTTGCACTATCCCAGGGCCCGGGGCTGCACCTTTGGCAGACGCCCGGCGGTCGACTACCCAGGGGCTCGGGGGCTGCGCCTTTGGCAGGGCGTCCAGTTGCACTACCCAGGGGCTCGGGGAACTGCGAGGAGATCTGGCGTGCGGGTCACTGCGAAAGTCCTGACCACCTACGCGACGATCACCTGTTCCGAGGTCGGCGTCGCAGTTCCCCGAGCCCCTGGTGGTGCACCACGTGCGCCCGCGCGGCGGAGCCGCACAACAGCAGAGCCCCGAGCCCCTGGCTACCGCAGCATCTGCCAAAAGCAGAGCGCCTGCGGAAAGTCAGGCCCAGCGGCCGGTGCGGCCGAGGAGGAGGGCGCCTGCCGCCACGCCCGCCGTGGAGGTGCGGAGGACGGAGGGGCCGAGCCGGTACGGGGCGGCGCCGGCTTCGGCGAAGGTGGCGAGTTCGTCCGGGGAGACGCCGCCCTCGGGGCCGACGATCAGGACCAGGTCACCGCTCGCGGGGAGCACGGCGGTGGCGAGCGGGGCGGAGCCCTCCTCGTGCAGGACGGCGGCGAACGCCGCCGAGGCCAGCAGCGGGGCCAGCTGACGCGTCGTCATCGGCTCGCGGACCTCGGGGAACCGCAGCCGGCGGGACTGCTTGCCCGCCTCCCGGGCGGTGGCCCGCCACTTGGCGAGGGCCTTGGCGCCCCGGTCGCCCTTCCACTGGGTGATGCAGCGGGAGGCGGCCCAGGGGATCACCACGTCGACCCCGACCTCGGTCATGGTCTCCACCGCGAGCTCGCCGCGGTCGCCCTTCGGCAGGGCCTGGACCACCACGATCCGGGGGGCGGGCGCGGGCTCCTGACGGACGCTCAGCACGGTGACGTCCAGCGCGTCCTTGCCGTGCACGGCCGCCACGGTGCCCTCGACGCCGAGGCCGAGGCCGTCGGCGAGGGTGAGTGCCTCACCGGGCTCCAGACGCTTCACGGCGGCGGCATGCCGCCCCTCGGGGCCGTCCAGCCGGACCACCCCGCCGGGGGCGATCCCGGCGAGACGGTCGGTGTCCACGACGAACACGGGGGCGGTCATGCGCGTGCCTTACCTCGAAGCCTGGTACCTGGATCCGGCTCAGCGGCCGTTGAACGCGTCCTTCAGCCGGGAGAACAGACCCTGCTGGCCCGGTGCGAACGTCCCGGAAGGCCGCTCCTCGCCGCGCAGCACCGCGAGGCGGCGGAGCAGGTCCTCCTGCTCGGGGTCGAGCTTGGTGGGGGTCTGCACCTCGACATGCACTATCAGGTCGCCCCGGCCGCCGCCGCGCAGGTGCGTGATGCCCCGGCCGTGCAGCGGGATCGACTGGCCGGACTGGGTACCGGGCCTGATGTCGACCTCCTCCAGACCGTCCAGGGTCTGCAACGGCACCTGGGTGCCGAGCGAAGCGGCCGTCATCGGGATGGTGACCGTGCAGTGCAGGTCGTCCCCGCGCCGCTGGAAGGTCGGGTGGCTGGTCTCGGCGATCTCGACGTACAGGTCGCCGGCGGGGCCGCCGCCGGGGCCGACCTCGCCCTCGCCCGCGAGCTGGATCCGGGTGCCGTTGTCGACACCGGCCGGGATCTTCACCGTCAGGGTGCGACGGGCCCGGACCCGGCCGTCGCCCGCGCACTCGGGGCACGGGGTCGGGACCACGGTGCCGAAGCCCTGGCACTGCGGGCACGGCCGCGAGGTCATGACCTGGCCCAGGAAGGACCGGGTGACCTGGGAGACCTCGCCCTTGCCGCGACACATGTCACAGGTCTGCGCCGAGGTGCCGGGGGCCGCGCCCTCGCCCGAGCAGGTGGTGCAGGTGACGGCGGTGTCCACCTGGAGTTCCTTGGTGGTGCCGAACGCGGCCTCCTCCAGGGTGATCTCCAGCCGGATCATCGCGTCCTGGCCGCGCCGGGTGCGCGAGCGCGGCCCGCGCTGACCCGAGGCCGCGCCGAAGAACGCGTCCATGATGTCGGAGAAGCCGAAGCCCGCCGCGCCCGCGCCGAAGCCGCCCGCGCCGCCGCCGTTGGGCGACAGCGGGTCGCCGCCGAGGTCGTAGACCTGGCGCTTGGCCGGGTCGGACAACACCTCGTAGGCGGCGTTGATCTCCTTGAACCGCTCCTGCGTCTTGGGGTCCGGGTTGACGTCCGGGTGCAGTTCGCGGGCAAGGCGCCGGAACGCCTTCTTGATCTCGTCCTGCCCCGCATCCCGTCGGACGCCGAGTACCGCGTAGTAGTCCGTGGCCACCAAATGCTCCGCTTGTTCCGCCTCTAGAAGTGCTGCGACTGGTCTGACAGTGCTCTGTTAGGACTCGGCCAGGATCTGACCCACGTACCGTGCCACCGCTCGCACCGCCCCCATTGTGCCCGGGTAGTCCATCCGGGTCGGTCCGATCACGCCCAGCTTCGCGACACTCTGATCGCCCGAACCGTAGCCGACCGAGACCACGGAGGTGGAATTGAGCCCCTCGTAGGCGTTCTCGTGGCCGATCCGGACCGTCATCCCCGCGTCCGCCGTCTCACCCAGGAGACGGAGCAGGACGACCTGCTCCTCCAGGGCCTCCAGCACCGGCTGGATGGTGAGCGGGAAGTCGTGGCCGAAGCGGGTCAGGTTGGCCGTACCGGCCAGCATGATCCGCTCCTCGTTCTGCTCGGCCAGCGTCTCGAAGAGGGTGGCCAGCACGGTGGTGACGGCGGGCCGGTCGGCGGGCTCGAAAGCCGCCGGCAGGTCCTCCAGCAGCCCGGGCACCTCGGGCAGCGGCCGGCCGACCGCCTGGGTGTTGAGCTTGGCCCGCAGGTCGGCCAGCACCGTCTCACCGACCGCCCCGGGGCAGTCGACCATCCGCTGCTCGACCCGGCCGGTGTTGGTGATCAGGACCAGCATCACCTTGGCCGGGGCCAGTGCCACCAGCTCGACGTGACGCACCGTCGAGCGGGACAGCGAGGGGTACTGGACCACCGCGACCTGCCGGGTCAGCTGCGCGAGCAGCCGGACCGTACGGGCCACCGTGTCGTCCAGGTCCACCGCGCCGTCCAGGAAGTGCCGGATCGCCCGGCGCTCGGGGGCGGTCATCGGCTTGACCTCGGCCAGCCGGTCGACGAACAGCCGGTACCCCTTGTCGGTGGGGATCCGGCCGGCGCTGGTGTGCGGCTGGTGGATGTAGCCGTCCTCCTCCAGGGCCGCCATGTCGTTGCGCACGGTGGCCGGGGAGACGCCGAGGTTGTGCCGCTCGACCAGGGCCTTGGAGCCGACCGGCTCCTCGGTGCCGACGTAGTCCTGGACGATCGCGCGCAGCACCGCGAGCTTGCGGTCGTCCAACGGCCGCTCGCTGTACATGGCCACGCACCTCCGTCTTCGCTTCCGTCCCGAACCTGACCCGTCCCCTGGCACTCAGCTGGGCAGAGTGCCAGGACAGTACCTGCCAGTGTAAGGCCCGACCCCGGCGGCAGGAACGGCACCGCCTGGTGATCCTTCTCCCTGTCCCACCCGCGCCACCCGTCGAATGCTCCCGGCAAGTGGCAGCATCGAAAGCGACAGATCCGGACATAAGGAGCAGCCATGTCGTCAGGTCAGCACTCCCGCTTCGCACCCGACCGCGGGCTGACCGGTCGGATGGTCACCACGATGTTCCTGATCGGACTGCTCTACGTCGGCTTCACCGGGCTGCTGATAGTGCTGCTCCGGGGGGCCTGGCCGCTGATCGTGCTGATCTCCGGCGGACTGTTCGTGGCCCAGTTCTGGTTCAGCGACCGGATCACCCAGCGGGCGATGGGCGCCCGCGAGGTGACGCCCGAGGAGTACCCGCAACTGCACGGCACCATCGACCGGTTGTGCGCGCTGGCCGACATGCCCAAGCCCCGGGTCGCGGTGACCGACACCGACATGCCGAACGCCTTCGCCACCGGCCGCAACCCCGAGCGCGCCGTGGTCTGCGTCACCACCGGACTGCTCCGGCGGCTGGAGCCGGAGGAGCTGGAGGGCGTGCTCGCGCACGAGCTCTCGCACGTGGCGCACCGGGACGTGGCGGTGATGACCATCGCCGGCTTCCTCGGCGTGCTGGCCGGGGTGATCACCCGAATCGCGCTGTACGGCGGCCTGATGAACGGGCGCGGCCGCAGCAACGACAGCAACGCCGCGCTGGCGATGATCCTGGTCCCGCTGGTCAGCATGGTGGTCTACGCGGCCGGCTTCCTGCTCACCCGGCTGCTGTCCCGCTACCGCGAGCTGGCCGCCGACCGGGCCGCCGCGCAGCTCACCGGGCGGCCCAGCGCGCTGGCCTCCGCGCTGACCAAGGTGACCGGCCAGATCGCCGCCATCCCGAGCGAGGACCTGCGTCGGGCACAGCCGTACAACGCCTTCTACTTCGCCCCGGCGCTGAGCGCCCGGGAGGCCGCGAGCCAACTGATGTCCACCCACCCGTCGCTGGAGCAGCGACTGGAGCAGCTCGGCCGGATCTCCGCCGAGCTCGGCCGCTGAGGAGGCACCGTGGGATTCCTGGACGCGCTCTTCGGCCGCAGCAAGCCGGTCCGGCCCGACCTCGACCAGCTCTTCGGGGTGCCTTCCGCCGCCCTCACCCTGGAGGCCGCCGCCGGCTTCCGCCCCACCGGCTTCGGCTCGGTCTGCTTCGCCGCCGTCGAGGGCGCCGCCTTCACCGAGGTGGCCGGCCAGATCCGCGCCCTGCTGGACGCCGACACCGAACGCGGCGGCGTCCCGGTCGAGGTCTCGCAGGACTCGTACGGCTACTCCTGGCTGCTCGCCCGGCACACCCCCGAGGAGCTGCCCGACCTGGTCAACGACCTGCACGCGGTCAACAGCGAGCTGGAGGCGAACGGCTTCGGCCCCCAGCTGCTCTGCTCCATCGTCGGCTTCCGCAACGCGGCCGACCGCCCGCTCGGCCTGGTCTACCTGTACAAGCGCGGCACCTTCTACCCGTTCGCCCCGCTGCCGGGCGAGAAGCGCGACAACCCGCTGGAGCTCCAGGTCAAGGCGATGCTCGGGAACGACCTGCGGGTGGAGCAGGACCTCACCCGCTGGTTCCCGGTCTGGGGCGCGCCGGGGCTGTAGGGATCAGCCCGCCGCGGCCGCGCGGTAGGCCGCCACGGCCGGGGCGAGCACGGTCTCCACACCGGACGACGGCTTCTGCGCGACCGTCTTCTGCACCATCAGGATCACGTCGCCCTCACGCACGAAGCCGGTCTCGGTGACGTACGGCACCGGATCGCCGGGGTAGGCCGAGGTCACCCGGAGCAGCAGGCCGTCATCGGCCGGCACCCCCGGCCGCACCACGGACACGGTCTCCTGGACCTCGGTGCCGCCCGCCAGTGTGGTGGGGTAGGAGGCACACCGCTGCGCGGCGGCCCGGACGGCGGCCATCACCTCGGCCGCCCGGCCGGGCGGGTAGCGGTCGAGCGACTCCTGCCCGAACCAGCCGTCGTCGTCGGCGCCGTCGGCGGGCACCTGCTGCATGGCGACCGCGACGTCCTCCACCGGAGGAGCGTGCACCGTCATGAAGGACTGCACCCCGAGGTCGGCGCACGGCATCCGGTCGAGGGAGACGGCGGAGGCGGGCTGGTGCGGGGCCCCGGTCGTGGTCGAGTTCACCGCCGCCGACAACAGCTCGAAGCCCTGCGGAAGCTGGCGCCCGGTCAGCAGCCCGTCCCGCAGCCGGTCCTGTAGCGGCACCCGGGCGGACGCCGTCGGCCCCGGCGGATGGGCGGCCGACGAGCAGGCCGGGACGGCCAGGACCACCAGAGCGGCGGTGGCCACCACCGCAGGACGTGCACGCACTGGTTCCCCCAACGAATCCGAAGTCGCCCGCACTCTTTCACAGGGCCGTCCCGGGTCGGCCGGCAGGCCGGCGACCCGTCTCCCCCGGTCCGGATGACGGTGGGTCAGCTCTCGTAGGATCGGTGCCATGCGCAGCAGGGAGTACGGCCCGGACCTCACCCCGCCGTGGAAGCGGCAGCAGCCCGCCCCTGAGGTGGCGGCCGAGCGGGATCTGGTGGTGGAGGAGGCGGCCACCGGGTTCTGCGGGGCGGTGGTGCGCTGCGAGCGGACGGCGGAGGGGTTCACCGTCACGCTGGAGGACCGGTTCGGCAAGCACCGGGTGTTCCCGCTGGTGCCGCGCGGCTTCCTGCTGGAGGGTCAGGTGGTCACCCTGGTCCGGCCGGTGGCGGCCGCCGCTCCGGCCCGGCCGAAGGTGACCGCCTCCGGGTCGGTCGCGGTGCCCGGCGCCCGGGCCCGGGTGGCCCGCGAGTCCCGGATCTACGTCGAGGGGCGGCACGACGCCGAGCTGGTCGAGCGGGTCTGGGGTGACGACCTGCGGATCGAGGGCGTGGTGGTCGAGTACCTGGAGGGCATCGACGACCTGCCGGCCATCGTCGCCGAGTTCGGCCCGGGCCCCGGCCGCCGACTGGGCGTGCTGGTCGACCACCTGCTGCCCGGCACCAAGGAGCACCGGATCGCCCAGCAGGTGACCGGCGCCGAGGTGCTGATCGTCGGTCACCCCTACATCGACGTCTGGGCGGCCGTGAAGCCGGGCAGCGTCGGCATCCCCGGCTGGCCCAAGGTCCCGCGCGGCGAGGAGTGGAAGCTCGGCGTCTGCCGCCGCCTCGGCTGGCCGGAGGACACCCCGGCCGCCTGGAAGCGCATCCTCGCCTCGGTGAACTCCTACCGCGACCTCGACCCGGCCCTGCTGGGCCGGGTCGAGGAGCTGATCGACTTCGTCACGGATCAGTCCGCGTAGCCCTGGAAGTCCGTGGTCTCCAGGGTCAGCCCGAGCACGTGGACCGGAATCGGATCCCCGAACCGGCTGGTCCGCTTGGCCCGGTAGTCCGGCAACCGGGAGAGCACCCGGTCGTCACTCGGCTCGGCGAGCAGTACGCAGACCCCTTCGACCGGGTCGACGATCAGATAGGCCGGGATCCCGCCCTCGGCGTACATCTGACGCTTCGTCCGGTGGTCACGGTCGCCGCTGGTCCTGGACACCACCTCGACCACCATGGTCGCCACCGATGACGGGATCAGGCGGCCGGGCATCGAGAGGTCCTGGGTCTGCAGCCGGTGCCAGTGGGCGCGGGGAATCTGGTCCCGGATCGCCTCGACAGTGACGTTGTGGACCTTGTCCGGACCGGCCGTCATCACGATTTCGCCCCTGATGAGCTCGGCCCTGTACCCCTCCGGAACCTCCAGGTTCTCGAAGACGGTCAGCACCCGGTCATCCACAGCTGTCATCACAGGCTCCCTCGGACGGCGGTCACCAAGGTACCGAGAACCCCGCTGCCCCGTTCAGTCCACCAGGTCGCGGACCACGCCGTCGGCCAGCAGCCGCCCGCGCAGCGTCAGCGCCGCCCGCCCGTCGGCGTACGCGTCGGCGTCCAGCAGGCCGTCGGCCAGCGCCCGTTCGGCGGCGGCCAGGCCGTCGGCGGCCAGCAGGTCCAACGGGCAGCCCTCGCGCAGGCGGAGCTCCAACAGGATGCGTTCGACCCGGCGGTCCTCCGCCGGGAGCACCTCCCGGCCCTGGCCCGGGGTGCGACCCTCGGCCAGCGCCTGGGCGTACGCGGCGGGGTGCTTGGCGTTCCACCAGCGGACGCCGCCGACGTGGCTGTGGGCGCCGGGGCCCGCGCCCCACCAGTCGGCGCCGGTCCAGTAGAGCTCGTTGTGGCGGCAGCGGCCGGCCTCGGAGGTGGCCCAGTTGGAGACCTCGTACCAGGAGAAACCGGCGGCGGAGAGCGCCTGCTCGGCGATCAGGTAGCGGTCGGCGTGCACGTCGTCGTCGATCATCGGCAGTTCGCCGCGCTTGACCCGGGCGGCCAGCTTGGTGCCGTCCTCGACGATCAGCGAGTAGGCCGAGACGTGGTCGGGCCCGGCGCCGATCGCGGCGTCCAGCGAGGCCCGCCAGTCGTCGTCGGACTCCCCGGGGGTGCCGTAGATCAGGTCCAGGTTGACGTGCTCGAAGCCCTCCGCCCGGGCCTCGGCGACGCACGCCTCCGGGCGGCCGGGGGTGTGGTGCCGGTCCAGCAGCTGCAGCACGTGCGGCTTGGCGCTCTGCATCCCGAACGAGAGCCGGTTGAAGCCGCCCGCGCGCAGCTCGGCCAGGTAGGCCGGGTCGACCGACTCCGGGTTGGCCTCGGTGGACACCTCGGCGCCGGGGGCCAGGCCGAACTCGTCCCGGATCGCGGCCAGCGCCTTCACCAGGTCGGCGGCGGGCAGCAGGGTCGGGGTGCCACCGCCGAGGAAGACCGTCTCGACCGGCAGGTCGACGTCCCCGAGCACCCGGCGGGCCAGCCGGATCTCGGCCACCAGGTTGTCGGCGTAGGTCTCCTGCGAGGCCACCGCACCGGAGGAGCGCAGCTCGGTCGCGGTGTAGGTGTTGAAGTCGCAGTAGCCGCAGCGGCTGGCGCAGTACGGCACGTGCAGGTAGAAACCGAACGGCCGCCCGCCCAGCCCGTCGAGGGCGGAGGCGGGCAGCGAACCGTCGGACGGCAGCGGTTCACCGTCGGGGAGTGCGGAGGGCATGCACCCATTGTCCGGTACGGCCCGGGTGGACCGTACCGGACAGGACAGCGGTCAGGCCTCGACGGTGCCCGCGTACATCTCGGTGACCGCGTCGGCGTAGGTCCGCTCGACCACCGGGCGCTTGATCTTCAGGCTCGGGGTCAGCTCGCCGTGCTCGATGTCCAGGTCGCGCGGGAGCAGGCTGAACTTCTTGATGGTCTGCCAACGCTGCAGCTCGCCGTTGAGGCGCTGCACGAAGCCGTCGATCAGCTGGTTCACCTCCGGGGAGGCCACCACCTCGGCGTACGACTTGCCCGCCAGGCCGTGCTCGGCGGCCCACGGCATGATCACCGCTTCGTCCAGGCCGATCAGCGCGGTGCAGAAGTTCCGGCCGTTGCCGATCACCAGGATGTTGCTGACGAACGGGCAGACCGCCTTGAACTTGCCCTCCACCTCGCTGGGCGCGACGTACTTGCCGCCCGAGGTCTTGAACATGTCCTTCTTGCGGTCGGTGATCCGCAGGAAGCCGCCGTCCAGCTCGCCGATGTCGCCGGTGTGGAACCAGCCGTCGGCCTCCAGCACCTCCCCGGTCTGCTCGGGCAGGTTGTGGTAGCCGCGCATCACGCCGGGGCCCTTGAGCAGGATCTCGCCGTCCTCGGCGATCCGGACCTCGGTGCCGGGCAGCGGCTGCCCGACGGTGCCGACCCGGAAGTCCTCCTCGCGGTTGACCGTGGAGCCCGCGCTGGTCTCGGTCAGACCGTAGCCCTCGAGCACCGGCACGCCCGCACCGGCGAAGAAGTAGCCGATCTCGGGGGCCAGCGCCGCGCTGCCGGAGACCGCGCCGCGCATCCGGCCGCCGAAGGCCGCCCGGATCTTCGCGTAGACCAGCTTGTCGGCGATCGTGTGCTGGAGGGTCAGACCGAGCGGGGCGGTGTTCTGCCCGGTGGCGATCCGGTTGGCCTGGGTGGTCCGGGCGTAGTCCCGGGCGACCCTGGCGGCCCAGAGGAAGATCTTGTACTTGGCGCCGCCCTGGGCCCGGGCCTTGCCGGCGATGCCGTTGTAGACCTTCTCGAAGATCCGGGGGGCGCTGGCCATCATGGTCGGCCGGATCACCGGGAGGTTGTGGATGATCCGGTCCACCCGGCCGTCCACCGCCATCACGTGGCCGGTGGCGATCTGACCCGAGATCAGGGTCTTGCCGAACACGTGCGACAGCGGCAGCCACATGAACTGCACGTCGTCCGCCCGGAGCAGACCGCTCTCCTGCTGGGCCAAGCCCTCGTACGCCCAGCAGTCGTGCACCAGGCGAACGCCCTTGGGGCGGCCGGTGGTGCCCGAGGTGTATATCAGGGTGGCCAGCTGCTCGCGGTCCAGTGCCTCGACGGCCTTGGACACCGCGTCCGGGTGCTCGGCCAGGTGGGCCTTGCCGCGCTGCTCCAGCTCGTCCAGGGTGAGGACGTCCAGGCCGCCGGTCTCCAGCTCGCCCGCCGGGGCGTCGAACAGGATCACGGTGCGCAGCTCGGGCAGCTCGGCGCGACGGGAGACCACCTTGGCGAGCTGGGTGGCGTTCTCCGCGAACATCGCGCGGCTGGCCGAGTTCGCCAGGATGAAGGCGGTCTCCTCGGCGTTGGTGCTCGGGTAGACCGTGGTGGTCGCCGCACCGGCGCACATGTTGCCGAGGTCGGCGACGATCCAGTCGATCCGGGTGGACGAGGAGAGGGCGACCCGGTCCTCGGGGCCGATGCCGAGCGACATCAGACCGGCCGCCACCGCCGTGACCCGCTCCGCGGTCTGCGCCCAGGTCAGCGAGCGCCACTGCTCGGCGCCGGGGGCGCCGTCCGCCGCGTGCTCGTCCACGGGGACGGGGAACCGGTAGGCCTCACCGTTCGGGGTGGCCTCGACGCGACTGAGGAAGAGGTGGGCCACCGAGGGCGGACGCCGGTCGATCGTGGACTGCGCGGAACTCAACGAGGACCTCCGGGGGGCGCGGGTGGCCGAGGGTGTGGAGCACGGTGGCGTGGGGGCCTGCCGACCGGCTGTTGGTTAACCAGCGAGTAACAAGCTGGCAATCAGCAGCCTAGGGGCTCGGCGGCCGATCCGTAAGGGGGTGAAGGGAGCTGGCACCCTGACCTCCGCGCCGTGCAAAGACAGTACAAAACCGCTGGGTCGAGCCACCGTAAACCCCCACACGGCGCGCCGGAACCCCGAAAATGGGGTGCGACTCCCCCGGCCGACAACGAAAGTGTCACGGTGCTGATCAAACTCCTGCGGGCCCACCTGGGCCCGTACTCCCGACCCATCACCCTGCTGGTGCTGCTCCAGCTCGTCTCCACCATCGCAGCGCTCTACCTCCCCGCCCTGAACGCCGACATCATCGACAACGGGGTGGTGAAGGGCGACACCGGTCACATCCTGGCCCTCGGCGGGGTGATGATCGGCGTCACCGTGGTGCAGGCGCTCTGCTCGGTCGCCGCCGTCTTCTACGGCGCCCGGACCGCGATGGCGATCGGCCGGGACATCCGGGCCGCCGTCTTCGACCGGGTGCAGAGCTTCTCCGCCCGGGAGCTGAACTCCTTCGGCGCGCCCTCGCTGATCACCCGCACCACCAACGACGTCCAGCAGGTCCAGATGCTGGTGCTGATGGGCTTCACGCTGATGGTGGCGGCGCCGATCATGTGCTTCGGCGGCATCCTGATGGCGCTCCAGCAGGACGTCCCGCTGTCCGCCCTGCTGCTGGTCGTGGTGCCGGTGCTGGGTACCGTGGTGATCGCGCTGGTCCGCCGGCTGCGGCCGCAGTTCCGCACCATGCAGACCCGGATCGACACCGTGAACCGGGTGCTGCGCGAGCAGATCACCGGTATCCGGGTGATCCGGGCCTTCGTGAAGGACCGTCACGAACAGGATCGTTTCGCCGGGGCCAACGCCGAGCTGACCGACGTCTCGCTCAAGGTCGGCCGGATGCTCTCCTTCATGTTCCCCAGCGTGATGTTCGTGGTGAACGTCTCCAGCGTCGCGGTGATCTGGTTCGGTGCGCACCGGATCGACTCCGGCGACATGGAGATCGGCGCGCTGACCGCCTTCATCTCCTACCTGATGCAGATCCTGATGAGCGTCATGATGGCCACCTTCATGTTCATGATGGTGCCGCGCGCCGAGGTCTGCGCCGAGCGGATCCAGGAGGTGCTGGCCACCGACAGCAGCGTGGTGCCGCCCACCGATCCGGTCACCGAGCTGCTGAGCCGCGGTCAGCTGGAGCTGCGCGCGGTCGAGTTCCGCTACCCGGGTGCCGAGGCGCCGGTGCTCCGCGGCATCGACCTGATCGCCCGGCCGGGCCAGACCACCGCCGTGATCGGCTCCACCGGCAGCGGCAAGTCCACCCTGCTCGGCCTGGTGCCCCGGCTGTTCGACGCCACCGGCGGCGAGGTGCTGCTCGGCGGCGTGAACGTCCGGGAGCTCGACCCGGTGCTGATCGCCGACACCGTCGGCCTGGTCCCGCAGAAGCCGTACCTGTTCTCCGGCACGGTGGCCAGCAACCTGCGCTACGGCAAGCCGGACGCCACCGACGAGGAGCTCTGGCACGCGCTGGAGGTGGCCCAGGCCAAGGACTTCGTCGAGCAGCTGACCGAGGGTCTGGACGCCCCGATCGCCCAGGGCGGCTCGAACGTGTCGGGCGGTCAGCGCCAGCGGCTGGCGATCGCCCGTGCGCTGGTCAGCCGGCCGCAGGTGTACCTGTTCGACGACTCGTTCTCGGCGCTCGACTACGCGACCGACGCGCGCCTGCGCAAGGCACTGTCCCGGGAGACCGCCGAGGCGGCGGTGCTGATCGTGGCCCAGCGGGTCTCCACCATCCGGGACGCCGACCGGATCGTGGTGCTCGACGAGGGCGCCGTGGTCGGGAGCGGCACCCACCACGAGCTGATGGCCGACAACCCGACATACCGGGAGATCGTGCTCTCCCAGCTCACCGAGCAGGAGGCGGCGTGACAACCCCGAAGAAGCCCCAGGCGGACTCCCAGGCCGCCGCCGCCCGCCGCGGACCGGCCGGTCCCGGCCGGTTCATGGGAGCCCAGGGCGCCGAGAAGTCGCTCGACTTCAAGAACTCCTCCAAGCGCCTGCTCGGCATGCTCCGCCCCGAACGCCCGCTGCTGACCGGCGTGCTGACGCTCGGTGTGCTCAGCATCGGCCTCGCGGTGACCGGCCCCCGGGTGCTCGGCAACGCCACCGACCTGATCTTCGCGGGCGTGGTCGGCCGGCAGACCCCGGCCGGGGTGTCGAAGGCCCAGGTGCTCGACGGCCTGCGGCAGTCCGGACAGGGCGGCGTCGCCGACCTGCTCGGCGCGGTCGACTTCGTCCCCGGCCAGGGGATGGACTTCGGAGCGATCGGCACCGTGCTGATGTGGGCCCTGCTGCTGTACGTCGGCTCCGCCCTGTTCGGCATCCTGCAGGGCCGGCTGGCCGCCACCGCGATCAACCGCGCGGTGTACCGGCTGCGCGAGGACGTCGAGGCCAAGCTGTCCCGGCTGCCGCTGAGCTACTTCGACAAGCAGCCGCGCGGCGAGGTGCTCAGCCGGGTCACCAACGACATCGACAACATCGGCCAGTCCATGCAGCAGACCATGGGCCAGGTGGTGAACTCGCTGCTCACCATCGTCGGTGTGCTGGCGATGATGTTCTGGATCTCCCCGCTGCTCGCGCTGATCGCGCTGATCTCCGTCCCGGTCTCGGTGGTGGTCGCCACCAGGGTCGGCAAGCGGGCCCAGCCGCAGTTCATCGCGCAGTGGAAGACCACCGGCACGCTGAACGCGCACATCGAGGAGATGTACACCGGGCACGCCCTGGTCAAGGTCTTCGGCCGGCAGCGGGAGGCGGCGGAGACCTTCCGGGTGGAGAACGAGGCGCTGTTCGCGTCGAGCTTCCGGGCGCAGTTCATCTCGGGCATCATCCAGCCCGCGATGATGCTGATCGGCAACCTCAACTACGTGCTGGTCGCGGTGGTCGGCGGCCTGCGGGTGGCCAGCGGCGCGCTGTCCATCGGTGACGTGCAGGCGTTCATCCAGTACTCCCGGCAGTTCAGCCAGCCGCTCACCCAGGTCGCCAGCATGGCCAACCTGGTGCAGTCCGGCGTCGCCTCGGCCGAGCGGGTCTTCGAACTCCTGGACGCCCCCGAGCAGTCGGCCGAGCCGCTCGCTCCCGAGCGGCCCGAGGTGCTCCGCGGCCTGGTCGCCTTCGACGGCGTCTCGTTCCGGTACGACCCGGAGAAGCCGCTGATCGACGACCTGTCCCTGAAGGTCGAGCCCGGCCACACCGTCGCCATCGTCGGCCCGACCGGGGCGGGCAAGACCACCCTGGTCAACCTGCTGATGCGGTTCTACGAGACCACCGGCGGCCGGATCACCCTGGACGGCGTGGACATCGCCGCGATGTCCCGGGAGGAACTCCGGGCCGGCATCGGCATGGTGCTCCAGGACACCTGGCTGTTCGGCGGCACCATCGCGGAGAACATCGCGTACGGGGCCGAGGGCGCCTCCCGGGAGGCGGTGGTCGAGGCCGCGAGGGCGGCGCACGTGGACCGCTTCGTGCGGACCCTGCCGGACGGCTACGACACCCGGATCGACGACGAGGGGACCGGGGTCAGCGCGGGCGAGAAGCAGCTGATCACCATTGCCCGGGCGTTCCTGGCGCAGCCGTCCATCCTGGTGCTGGACGAGGCCACCTCCTCGGTGGACACCCGGACCGAGGTGCTCATCCAGCGGGCGATGGCCCGGCTGCGGAGCGGTCGTACCAGCTTCGTGATCGCGCACCGGCTCTCCACCATCCGGGACGCTGACGTGATCCTGGTGATGGAGGACGGCTCGATCGTGGAGCAGGGGTCGCACGACGAGCTGATCGCGGCGAAGGGCGCTTACGCGCGGCTGTACGCGGCCCAGTTCAGCGAGGCAGTGGCCGAGGTCGACTGACGCTGCGCTGTAGGCAGGCGCTCAGCCGTCTACCGCCCAGGAGCTCGGGGCTGCGCTGTTGGCAGGCGCTCAGCGGTCTACTACCCAGGGGCTCGGGGCTGCGCCGTAGGCAGGCGCTCAGCCGTTCTACTACCCAGGGGCTCGGGGAACTGCGAGGAGGTCTGACGTGCGGGTCACTGCGAAAGTGCCTGACCGCCTACGCATGCGTGACCTTTTCCGAGGTCGGCGTCGCCCACGCGGCGGAGCCGCACATCAGCAGAGCCCCGAGCCCCTGGGGCCGTAGGCGGCTGAGCAGTTGCCCGAGCCCCTGGGGCCGTAGCGGGCTGAGCGGTTGCCCGGGCCCGGGTGCCGAAGAGGGCTCCGGCGGCGGTGCTGCCCAGGGCGATGGCCATGCCGAGGAGTTGAAGGGGTGTCAGGGCCTGGCCGAGGGCGATCCAGCCGATGGCGGTGGCCGAGACCGGGCTGAGCAGGCCGAGGAAGGCGACCGAGGAGGCGGGCAGCTTGCCGATGCCGCGGAACCAGAGCCAGTACGCCACCAGCGTGTTGGGCACCGCGAGGTAGAGGTAGCCGAGCAGGTTGGTGCCGGTCAGGGCCGGCGGCATGCCTTCGGCCGCCAGGGCGACCGGGAGCAGTAGCAGCCCGCCCGCCGTCAACTGCCAGCCCGTCATGGCCAGTGGGCCGACGCCCTCCGGGCGGCCCCAACGCTTCGTCAGTACGGTGCCGACCGCCATCGTCCCGGCCCCGGCCAGGCCGGCCAGTACGCCGATGGTGTCGAGTCGGGCGGTGGCCTTGAGGACCACCAGCGCGACCCCGAACACTCCGGCCAGCCCCGCCAGGAGTGCCCGCCCGCCGGGGCGCTCCCCGAGCAGCGGGATCGCCAGTCCGGCCGCCAGCAGCGGCTGTACGGCGCCGAGCACCCCGGCCACGCCCCCGGGCAGCCGGTAGGCAGCGACGAAGAGCAGGGCGAGGAACAGCCCGATGTTGAGCGCGCCGAGCAGTGCGACCTTCCACCACCAGCCGCCCTTCGGCAGGCGCCGGGTGACGGCCAGCAGGACCAGCCCTGCGGGCAGCGCGCGGAGCGTGGCGGTGAGCAGTGGCCGGTCCGGCGGCAGGTACTCGGTGGTGACCAGGTAGGTGGAGCCCCAGGCGAGCGGGGCCAGCGCGGTGAGGGCCAGGGCACCCCGGGATGTCGAAAGCATGTAAGTAACTTAGCACTAAGCTACTTGCCGTCAAGCTTCTTTCCTGTGGCAGACTTTTGTCATGAGCCAGAGCCCCACGCCCCCCGACGCAGTGGACGCGATCGCCGCACAGTGGAACGCGGTCCGCCCCGACCTCTCCACCGACGCGATGGAGGTGTTCGGCCGGATTTTCCGGCTCTCCCGCACCATGACCGACCGGCTCGGCCAGGCCCACGCCGCGTTCGGCGTCGGCACCGGCGAGTTCGACGTGATCGGCACGCTGCGCCGCTCCGGCGCCCCGTACGCGCTCTCCCCGCGCGAGCTGACCGCCACCCTGATGCTCACCACCGGCGGCATGACCGGTCGGCTGGACAAGCTGGAACGGGCCGGCCTGGTCACCCGCTCGCCCGACCCGAACGACCGCCGGGGCCTGCGGATCACCCTCACCCCCGAAGGGCTGGACCTGGCGGACCGGATGATCGGCTCCAACATCGACGTCTACGGCGGGGTGCTCGCCACCCTCACCCCCGAGGAGGCGGCCGCCCTGAACGCCCTGCTCCGCCGCCTGCTGGCATCGGCCGGAAACTGACCGGGTACGGTTCCGGATGTGATTGACGACGCATCAGGGGTGGACGTCTTCGAGTCGCTGCGGCGTTACCTGGGTTCGGTGGCGTACCGGCTGCTCGGCTCGGTGACCGACGCCGAGGACGTGTTGCAGGAGGCGTGGCTGCGCTGGCGGGCCACCGACCGGAGCACCGTCGAGGAGCCACGGGCGTACCTGACCACGGTCGTCACCCGGCTCTGCTACGACCAGCTGGGCTCGGCCCGGGTGCGCCGGGAGGCCTACTACGGCGAGTGGCTGCCCGAGCCGCTGGTCACCGAGGAGAACGCGCCCGAGCGGCTCGCCGAGCTGGGCGAGGAGGTCTCGATCGCGCTGCTCGCGGTGCTGGAGGAGCTCACCCCGGCCGAGCGGACCGCCTTCGTGCTGCACGACGTGTTCGCGGTCGGCTTCGAGGAGATCGCCTGCTCGCTGGACCGCACTCCGGACGCCGCCCGGCAGTTGGCGTCCCGGGCCCGCCGCCGGGTGCGCACCGGCGGCCGGCGCGGCCCGGTCGACCGGGCGGCGCACCGTCAGGTGGTGTCCGCCTTCGCCCATGCGGCCACCGGGGGCGACCTCCAGGGCCTGGTCGCCCTGCTCGACCCGGACGTGGTCTGGCACTCGGACGGCGGCGGCATCGTCTCGGCCGGCGTCCGCCCGATCCTGGGCGCGGACAAGGTCTCCCGCCTGGTGGCCGGGCTCTACGCCAAGTTCCTCGGCCCGGCGAACGTCGGCGCCAGCCCCGCCCTGGTCAACGGCGAACCGGGCCTGCTCTGGCACGACACCGAGGGCAAGGTGCTCGGCGTGGTCGCCTTCGCGGTCGAGGACGGCCGGATCACCGAGGCGTACGTCGTGGTCAACCCGGAGAAGCTGACCCATGTGACGCGGCTCACTGTCACAAGCTGACCGGCTGCGTCGTCCACCTCCCGAAAGCAGCACACACGCTTCGCAGGAGGACGAGATGACCGGTCAGCAGCAGCACATCGTCGTGATCGGCGCCGGCTACGCGGGCCTGGCGGCGGCCACCCGGATCGGCAGGCAGCACCGGGTCACCCTGGTCGCGCCGGAGAGCCGGTTCCTGAACCGGGTCCGCCAGCACGAGACCGCGGCCGGTCTGGCCGAGCACCGGCCGGAACTGACCGAGGTGCTGCGGGGCCGTCAGGTGACCCACCGCCAGGCCCGGGTCACCGAGCTCGACCTGGCCGGGCGGAAGGTCTTCCTGGACTCCGGCGAGGCGCTGAGCTACGACACCCTGGTGTACGCGCTGGGCAGCCGCACCGCCCTGCACGGCATCCCCGGTGCGGCCGAGCACGCCTACCCCGCCGAGCGGGCCGCCGAACTGGCCGAGCGGATGCGCACCGCCGCGCGGCCCGGCACCGTCGCGGTGGTCGGCGGCGGCCCGACCGGCATCGAGCTGGCCGCCGAACTGGCCGAGGCGCACCCCGCCTGGCAGGTCCGGATCGTGGCGGCCGGCCAGGTCGGCGGCTGGCTCTCGGACAAGGGCCGGGCGCACGTCCGCAAGGTCTTCGGACGGCTCGGGGTCCAGGTGCACGACCAGGCGGCCGTCACCGCCGTGACCCCGGCCGGGCTCCGCACCGACCAGGGCACCATCGACGCCGACCTGGTCGCCTGGGCCGCCTCGATGGAGCCGCGCGAGCTGGCCGCCGAGGCCGGACTGACCGTCACCCCCGACGGCCGCGCGGTGGTGGACGGGCACCTGCGCTCGGTCTCGCACCCCGAGGTGTACGTGATCGGCGACGCCGCCCAGGTGGTGGTCGAGGGCGTCGGCGAGCTGCGGATGAGCTGCGCCACCGCCCAGCCGATGGGCGTCTACCTCGGCGGGCTGCTGACCGGGAAGACCGACAAGCCGTTCGAGTACGGCTACGTGGTGCACTGCCTGAGCCTGGGCCGCAAGGACGGCCTGGTCCAGCTGGTCCGCAAGGACGACTCGATGAAGCCGAGCGCCCTGACCGGCACCGCCGCCCGGCTGGTGAAGAGCCTGATCGTCACCGGCGTCGTCTGGCAGCTGCGCTGACGACACGCCGAAGGGCCCGGTCCGGCCGGACCGGGCCCTTCGGCGTACCGACTACTTCTTCTCGCCCTTGGGGGCGTCCGCGTCGGTGGACAGTGCGGCGATGAAGGCCTCCTGCGGGACCTCCACCCGGCCGACCATCTTCATCCGCTTCTTGCCCTCCTTCTGCTTCTCCAGCAGCTTGCGCTTACGCGAGATGTCACCGCCGTAGCACTTGGCGAGGACGTCCTTGCGGATCGCGCGGACCGTCTCACGGGCGATCACCCGGGAGCCGATGGCGGCCTGGATCGGCACCTCGAACTGCTGACGCGGGATCAGCTTCTGCAGCTTGCCGGCCATCATGATGCCGTAGCCGTACGCCTTGTCCTTGTGCACGATCGCGGAGAACGCGTCGACCGCGTCACCGTGCAGCAGGATGTCGACCTTGACCAGGTCGGCGGTCTGCTCGCCGATCGGCTCGTAGTCGAAGGAGCCGTAGCCGCGGGTCTTGGACTTCAGGATGTCGAAGAAGTCGAAGACGATCTCGGCGAGCGGCAGGGTGTAGCGCAGCTCCACCCGCTCCTCGGAGAGGTAGTCCATGCCCTGCATGTTGCCGCGGCGGGCCTGGCAGAGCTCCATGACCGGGCCGACGAACTCGTTCGGCACCAGGATGGAACCCTTGACCACCGGCTCGTGCACCTCGGAGATCTTGCCGGTGGGGAACTCGCTCGGGTTGGTGACGGTGTGCTCGCTGCCGTCCTCCATGACCACCCGGTAGACCACGTTCGGGGCGGTGGAGATCAGGTCGAGGTTGAACTCGCGCTCCAGCCGCTCCCGGACGATCTCCAGGTGCAGCAGGCCGAGGAAGCCGCAGCGGTACCCGAAGCCCAGCGCGACCGACGTCTCCGGCTCGAACACCAGCGCGGCGTCGTTGAGCTGGAGCTTGTCGAGGGCGTCGCGCAGCAGCGGGTAGTCGCTGCCGTCCAGCGGGTAGAGGCCGGAGAACACCATCGGGCGCGGCTCCTTGTAGCCGCCCAGCGCCTCGGTCGCACCCTTGTGCATCGAGGTGATGGTGTCACCGACCTTGGACTGCCGGACGTCCTTCACACCGGTGATGATGTAGCCCACCTCGCCGACGCCGAGGCCGTCCGAGACCTTCGGCTCGGGCGAGATGACGCCGATCTCCAGCAGCTCGTGCGTCGCACCCGTGGACATCATCTGGATGCGCTCGCGCTTGGTGAGCTCACCGTCGACCACCCGGACGTAGGTGACCACGCCGCGGTAGGTGTCGTAGACCGAGTCGAAGATCATCGCGCGGGCGGGGGCGTCCTTGACGCCGACCGGGGCGGGGATCTTCGCGACCACGTGGTCGAGCAGCTCCGGCACCCCGAGGCCGCTCTTGGCGCTGACCTTGAGGACGTCCTCCGGCTCGCACCCGATGATGTGCGCGATCTCGGCGGCGTACTTCTCCGGCTGGGCGGCCGGCAGGTCGATCTTGTTGAGGACCGGGATGATCGTGAGGTTGTTCTCCAGCGCCAGGTACAGGTTGGCGAGGGTCTGCGCCTCGATGCCCTGGGCGGCGTCCACCACGAGGATGGTGCCCTCGCAGGCGGCCAGCGAACGGGACACCTCGTACGTGAAGTCCACGTGGCCCGGGGTGTCGATCATGTTCAGGATGTGGGTCGTGCCGGTGTGCTCACCAGTCTTCGGTGCCCACGGGAGGCGGACCGCCTGCGACTTGATGGTGATGCCGCGCTCGCGCTCGATGTCCATCCGGTCGAGGTACTGGGCACGCATCTGCCGGGGGTCGACCACGCCGGTGATCTGGAGCATCCGGTCGGCGAGGGTGGACTTGCCGTGGTCGATGTGGGCGATGATGCAGAAGTTGCGGATCAGCGCCGGGTCGGTACGGCTGGGCTGTGGCACATTGCTGGGGGTCGCGGGCACCTTGGTCCGATTCTCCGTGGGTCCGGGGGCCGGGCGCTCCGGCCCGGCGCTGACGGCGCCGAGCGGCTTCCCGGGGACCGGACGGTCTCGTCCGATCGAAATGGTTCCTGCCATCTTCCCACGAGCCCGGACCGGCGCGGTGTACCAGCTCTTCCACTGCCCCTTCCGCCGCGCGGCCCGGGTGCGGCAGGATCGGCTTCCATGATCTTGGAGAGTGCACTGCTCGACGTCCGTCCCGGCCTGGAGGAGGAGTTCCTGGCCGCCTTCACCGAGGCCCGGCCGCTGATCGCGGTCCAGCGCGGCTTCCGCTCGCTGGAGCTGCGCCGCTGCCTGGACGAGGGGCGCGGCTCGCGGTTCCTGCTCCAGGTGGCGTGGGACACCCTGACGGACCACACCGAGGGCTTCCGCGGCTCGGCCGAGTACCAGCAGTGGCGGGAGCTGTTGCACCGCTTCTACGAGCCGTTCCCCGAGGTCGAGCACTACGGCGAGCCGGTGCTCACGGCATAGCCGGTTTGGGCTGCGGGTGTCGGCTTTGGTAGCGTTGGCCGCTGCACCTGGCACCGGCATGCCCTCTCAGCCTGCCGAGCTCGGTGCGACCCGTTCAATTCTCGACTCAAGACTGAGGCTATTTCGTGGCGAACATCAAGTCCCAGATCAAGCGCAACAAGACCAACGAGAAGGCGCGCCTGCGCAACAAGGCCGTCAAGTCCTCGCTGAAGACCGCTGTCCGCAAGGCCCGCGAGGCCGCCGCTGCCGGCGACACCGCGAAGGCCACCGAGCTCGCCCGGGCCGCCTCCAAGGCGCTCGACAAGGCCGCGAGCAAGGGCATCATCCACAAGAACCAGGCCGCCAACAAGAAGTCCGCGGTCACCAAGCTCGTCTCGGCCTGATCCCAGGCCACTCCGGTCGACGGGTCAGGCGGCCCTCTACCCGCCTCCGACGACCAGCCCTCACGTCAACTTTCCGGCCCTCTATCCGGAACTCGTGAGACGTAGAACTCCGTACCGCACGCGGCCTGCGTTCGCCACGCGGGTGCGGTACAACTTGATCTACCGAAAGTGGCAGCTCAAAGGCCCTTTCACCACTGCCCGTCCGGATCAGTCCGGGCGGGCAGTACGCATTCTGTACACATGGTTCAGGATCATGGCCTATGCGGCCAACGCAGTTCTGGCCACGACTGCGGAGATCCGGCCCACGTCGAGCGCGCCCGCCACCTCGTCCAGCCGATCCGGCCAGAGGTGCCCATAAACGTCCAGGGTCATCGCCGCTGACTTGTGGCCGAGCATCAGCTGCACCACCTTCACGTCCGCCCCGGCCGCGATCGCCAGCGAGGCGGCGGTGTGCCGAAGCTTGTGAGGCGTGATCTTCACCCCGAGTTCCTGCTCGACCTCCACGTCCAGGCCGGCCGCCTTCACCGCCGGGTCGAAGACCCCGTCCCGGAACGACGTGTACTTCATCGGCTCACCGTCGGCCGCCGGGAAGACCAGGGCCGAGCCCGGCCGGTCCTTCACCAGCTCCGCCAGTTCCTCAACCAGCGAGGCCAGGATCGGGACGGACCGCCGCTCATGGTTCTTCACTGCGCCGAGCACCAGGCCCTTGCCCTTGATCCTGGAGTACGCCTGGGCGATCCGCAGTCGGCGCTTGAGTGCATCAACTCGGCTGACCTTGAGCGCGGTCAACTCGCCCCAGCGGATGCCGGTGTAAGCCTTCACCAGGATCAGCAGTCGGTACTCGCCCGCGGCCTCGGCGAGGTTGGCCACCTGCTCATGGCTCAGGTAGACATGCACGTCCTCGCCGTCGTCGTCGATCAGCGGCAGCTCGTGGTCCTTCGCCGGGCTGACCGCGATCCGGCCGGTCCGCACCGCGTGCTTCATCACGCCACCGAACACGACCTGGTGAATCTTCGCGATCCGGGCGGGTGACAGCTTCCGCCCCCGCCTGCCCGGCTGCTCGCACAGCGCGGTGAGCCACTTGGAAACGTCCTCCCAGCGGATCGCCCCGACCTGCCACGTCCCCCACTTCGGGATCACGTAGAGGTCCAGCAGCTCGCGGTAGTCGCCCTTGGTGCGCTCGCCCGGCCGACGGAGCGAGGTGAACCACTCCTCAGCGACCTCGCTCATGGCCTGCTTGCCCTGCTTGGCGTCGCGGTAGGTACCTTGATCGAGCCGGTTGAGCGTGTCCTGCTGGTGCTTCTCCGCAGGCGGCAGCTTCCCGAACGTGCGCGCCCTGGGGTTCCCGTCGGGGTCGTACCAGCGGACCCGCCACCGGCCCGGCTCGGCCCGTTTGCTGCCAGCCTTCTTCGCCGCCCGCCACTTCTCCATCGCCGCGACGTAGTCCTTCTGGGTCGCGCGGTCCTCGATCCAGACCCTAGCCATCAGCACCCCTACTGTCACCGGTCTCGCGATCCAGCACCTGAGCCAGGATCCGCTCCAGCCGCCGGCGGCCAGCTGGCCGCCCCAAGCGCTCAAAATCAAGCGATGGGCCTAGGTCATCCCCCTGCCTCCACCCCAAGGGGCGGGCTCCGTCAGCCCAGTCCCAAGCTGCAGACGCCGGGACGCTCCCAGCGCCGGTGATCTCCACTACAGCCCCGTCGCCGTCCTCCATCGGAAGCAGCAGGGCGGACGGGTTGACTCCCAGGGCAAGAGCCAGTGCGACAAGGTCGTCCACATCCACCCGTCGAACGGCTCGAGGCTCCAGGCTGGCCCCGTTCTCAATCTTGTTCAAGGCGTCGGCGCTCAGGGAGCGCCCTTGCTCCTTCAGCGTCAAGGAAAGTGCGCGCAGGGTCAGCCCCCGCGCCTCCCTCAGACGCTTCACGTTCGTGGCGACAGTGCGCCCGCTCGGTCCCACTTCGATTCGTCCTGTCGTCATGATCCCGACGGTATCAGTCGAGGTTTTCTCGACAAAAATCGGAATCTTGCGGACTGCCATCTTCCCGGCTACGCTCCACATCATCACGGACTTACCCGCAATGATGCAAGTCCTTGTCGCGAAAACCTCGACAGAGGAAGGCATGTCCATGGAGTACCTGACGCCGGCCGAGACAGCAGAGCTCGTCAAGGTCAGCCCCCGAACCCTCGCCAACTGGCGTTGGCAGGGCCTGGGCCCCGCATACACCAAGCTCACCCCCGGCCGAGGCGGGCGCGTCCGCTACAACCGGCGCAGCGTCGAGCGATACCTCGCCGGCGAATCCACTGCTGCAGCCTAGGAACGCGAACGGCCCCCACCTGGACGGCAATCCGGGCAGAGGCCTGACGAACTCCAACACGACGAAGCCCCCGGGTCCGCTGGCTGGCGAAGACCCCGAGGGCGACGACCTCACGAAGGAGAACGCTGTGACCAACAGTAAGGGCTCCCTGCCCAAGACCACCACCCCGACCGACCTGGTCGTCCCGTTCGGCAGTGACCACCTGTGGCACGACGCCGACCGACGCACCAAGTACCCGCACCTGGACCAGGCCGCCGCGCTCACCCTCGCGCTCCCCGCCGCCCCCGGCGGTGAGTACACCCGCGAGCAGCTCAGCGGTGGTGACTGCGCCACGTGCGGCACTGACAACGGCTCCGACATCGAGATGCGCGCGCACTCGATCACCCTCAGCGGCCACGTGCTCCGTGTCTGCCCGCTGGCGTGCCCGCCGGCCGCCGAACGGCTGCCCGCCGGGGTAGCCCGCGCCGAGCAGGCCATCCGGGCCGCGCTGACTGCGGCTGGCGACCCTCGCAGCACCGCCCGCAAGCTGCTGCTCGCCGTCGCCGAGATCGCCGAGGACGTCGACCCGTTCTGCGACCAGTCGGACTGGTCGAACCGCGAGCGCGCCTCGAACTCCTTCTACGCGGCGGCGGACGCCCTGATCGACGAGACCGTCCAGCGCCACGTCGAAGGCGGCCAGGCCGACGGGCTCACCCCCGCACACGCCGCGAGCGACATCCAGGCCGGACTGCTCTCCGCCGTACACCTGGCCATAGCCCGGTACACCCGCCCCGAGCTGTTCGCCGCTCCGGGCGAGGAATGCTCGTGACCGTTCGTCCCACCTCGAAGGCCCCCGCCGTCGTGGCGGGGGCCCTCGGGCCCGCACCGTACGGACTCACCCGCACCGAAGTGCGCGCCGAGCTCCGCCGGCTGACGGCCGCTGGATTCCAACTCTGGGAACTCCGAAGGCTGTTCGGTCACCCCCGCCAGTGGCAGACCCCCTCCCCCACTACGAACAGCGAGAAGGAGGTGGCCGCATGGTGAACGCCCTCGACCGTGTGCGCGACTCCCTCACGGGCCACGGTTGCCGCAGCGACCAAACGGGCCGCTCCTGGCAGTGCCCTGCGCATGAGGACCGCGCACCGTCTCTGTCGGTCGGCCGCGGCAGCAAGGGCGCCGACGTCGTCCTGCACTGCCACGCCGGATGCCCCACCGAGGACGTCGTCAGCGCCCTCGGCCTCACCCTCGCCGACCTCTTCGACGAACCCCGAGAGAACAGGAATGACCGCCCCGTGAAGGTCGCGGAGTACCCCTACTGCGACGAGAGCGGCGAACTGCTGTACACCGTCGTCCGCTACTCGCCGAAGACGTTCCGCCAGCGCGCCGCCAACGGCACCCCGAGCATCAAGGGCATCCGGCGCGTCCCCTACCGGCTGCCCGCCATCCTCGCCGAGGCCGCGGCTGGCGGCCTGATCCTGATCGTTGAGGGCGAGAAGGACGTCGAGAGCCTCACCGCGGTCGGTGTCGTGGCGACCTGCAATTCGGGAGGCGCCGGAAAGTGGACGGACGACCACACCAGGCACCTGCGCGGAGCGGGCGAGGTGGTCGTCGTCGCCGACCGGGACGGCCCCGGCCGAGCACACGCTGCCCAGATCGCCGAGTCTCTGCGGCGCGCCAGGATCACACACCGGACCGTCGAGCCTGCCGCAGGCAAAGACGTCTCCGACCACCTCGCCGCAGGGCTCGGCTTCGCGGATCTGGTCCCCGCGGCAAGCACAGCCCCCCTCAAAAACGATTCCAGCAATTCCACCGAACCGCCCGACGACCTCTGGGAGGGGTTCGCTGGAATTACTGGAACCGAAAATGAGGGGGGCTATGCATCCTGGGACGACCCCCTGCCCGTCCCGACCTTCCGGGTGCCGACCTTCCCCACCGATGCGCTCGGCGAGCTCGCCCCGTGGGTCAAGGCCCAGTCCGCCTCACTCAACGTCTCAGAAGACCTGGTCGCCCTGTCCGCTCTCGGTGCGATCTCCGCCGCCGTCGGCGGCCGCCGTCGCGTCCACGTGAAGGAGGGGTGGTCCGACGAGAACGTCTGCCTCTACCTGCTCGGCCTCGCGGGTTCCTCGGCCCGCAAGACCCCGGCGCTCGACGCGGCCTCGGCCCCGATCCGGGAGCGCGCCGGCGAACTGCGAGAGGACATGCGCGCCGAGGTCGAGCAGAACGAGCAGATGATCCGCATCACCGAGGCCGAGATGCTGGCTGTCGAGCGCCTGGTGTCGCAGGGCAAGAAGGACAAGGTCGACGCTCACGCCGTCCTTGACGATCTCCGGACTCTGCGCGAGAAGTCCGGCCTGCCCAAGCCGCTCGCCGGTGACGTCACTCTCGAAGCCCTCGGCAAGCTCATGGGTTCCAACGGCGGCCGAATGGCGATCATGGAGTCGGAGGCCGGGTTCTTCAAGGCCTGCGCCGGCCAGTACGGCAACGGCAAGGCCGACATCAGCCTGATCCTCAAGGCTTACACCGGCACCAGCCACGACATCGACCGCGTCATGCGGGGCAACACCTGGATGCCGCACACCGCGCTGACGATCGTCCTGATCATCCAGCCCGGGATGGTCGAGCACATGGAGAAGGAGAATCCCGAGTTCAAGTCGAGCGGCTTCCTGAACCGGTTCCTGCCAGCGCTCCCAGCCCCCATGCCGCCCGGCACGTTCGACACCCCCGCCGTCGCGGCCGAGATCCGAGACGACTACGACCGCCGCATCCGGCGGATCTTCGACCGGATCTGGACCGCCGAGAACATCGGCACCATGCACCTGACGGCTGACGCCCGGAAGCGGTTCGCCGACTTCTACAACGAGGTCGAACAGCGCAAGGCCGAGAGCGGGGACCTGCACGACCTTGCCGAGTGGGCTGGCAAGCTGTGCGGCCAGATCATCCGGCTCGCTGCGGTCCTCGCCCTGTACGACGACCACGGGACGGCCGAGATCGGCGACGACACCATGCGTCGCGCCCTCGACCTCGCGCCCTACTTCATCGACCACGCCCGCGCCGTGTTCGCCCTGATGAGCCGCGACGGTGACGCCGGTCGCAAGCTGCTGCGCGACATCCTCGACCGCCTCCGCAACCTGGCTGACAACGCCGGCTTGGTGACGGAGCGAAAGGTACGGGAGAGCTTCAAGGGCCGTCACGGCGTCGATGCCGAAGTCATCCAGGAGGCGCTGCGAAACCTCGAAGACCTCGGGTGGATTGCCGAGGTACCCGCACCCCCGCGCAGGGCTGGCCAGCGGGGCGCCAAGCCCTCACCGAAATACGACCTGCACCCCCGCATCCTGGCTGGCGCCGTCGTGCCGCAGCCCCGACCGAAGGAGACCCGGTGAACAGCTACACCCACTCACTCACGTGGCGTACCAAGGCGGTTCGCCGGGTTGCCGACGCTCTCGCCGACCGCACGTCGTTCGTCATCACGATCCCGCCGGGCACCGCCCAGGCCCTCGCGTCCAGCTTGGCGCAGATGTTCCCCTGGACCGCTTACCTCGACAACGGCACCGGCGAAGTCCTGGCCACCAGCGACGCTGGATCCCTGGAGATGACCGACCTGTTCTTCCCCGTCAGCGGCGTTCTCCTGGTCCCCAAGACGGTGCCTGCGTCCGCGCTCTCGCGGGTTGTCGGCCAGACCGTCCCCGCCGATGGCAGCCAGGACATCATCGTGCTCATCGACCGGGACGGCGGGTCCACCGTGTGGCCTTGGTTGTTCATCGAGGCGCTCGCCCTGGTCGACCCCGACGCGGCCGCTCAGATTAAGGCCGAGACCCGAGTTGACGAGGCGACCGGGAGCCTCGCCGCCGGGATGGAACGGGTCCGCCGCGCCTCGCAGTCGAGCTGAACGCCCATGCCCGACACCAGACCGCACCCCGCCGTCCTCACGGCCGGCGGGGTGTTCCTCCCCGCCGAGGTCTGCCACCCCCTGTGGCTCGCCCTGCGGGCCCAGCTCGACCGGCATCGCGGCAGCGGCGGGCAGGTCCGGCCCGAAGTCGCTGACGCCCTAGCCGCGTTGAGGGCCGCTGCCCTGAACTACGCCACGTCCCCGGACGGACACGCCGGACGGACACCGGCGGACATCGACGCACCATCAACTCGACAGCTGGTCACCACCAGCCAGCTCGCCACCCGACTCGGCGTCACCGAACGCCACGCACGCCGTCTCGCCGCATCAGCCCAGCTCGCCCCCGCAGCGCGCAACCTCTGGCACCCCGACGACGCCGACCACCTCGCCGCACTGAGACGACAGGAGCACCACTGATGGCACCCCAGCCCCTCCCTCACCCCAACGACGACCCCGCCTTCGCCAAGGCCCGGCAGTCCGTCCAGGCCTACACGGCCGCCGCTGCCAGCATCCGCGGCGACTTCAACATCACCGACGTGGCCAAGGCCGAAGGGATCACCACGATCCATGGCGAGCACGTCAAGCAGGTACAGGCCGCCTTCGACGACCTCACCCGGCGCCGCCGCACCCGCCTGGAGTACCTGGAGACCCTCGTTCCCGTCGGGCCGGGAATCCCCGAGGGCACCAGCCCCGCCGACAAGGCAGTCCTCATGACCGCCTTCCGCAACGCCTACGCCGCCGCCCAGGACGCCCGCACCCCGGCCGACCGGCAGACCCTGCTCGCCCAGGCAGAGCGCTTCGACGACGACGCCATGCGCCGCGCCGTCCTCACCGTCGTCATCGAGAACAGCGAGACCGACACGCTCCGCACCTGGACCGACCAGCACCTCACCACCGGCGGCTACCTCGCTGAGGTCATCGAGCTGCGCGAAGCCCTCGCCGGCCGAGGTCAGATCCACCTCTGGAATGCCCAGACCTTCCGACCCGCGCCTCGGCCGCAGGAGGCCGCCGAGCTCCCCGGTCTCATCGCCGCCCGCGCCGCCGCCCAACGCGCTGCCATCCGCAACCCCAACGTCAAGGCCGGCCGGATCCTGCCGCGAGGCATCACCGAGACGCGCATCGCGTAACCAACTGAGCCACACCCCAACATCCACAGGAGAACCCTCATGACCACGACCATCAACCCGAAGGACCAGGCGACCGCCGCGGCCAAGCAGGCCGAGCAGGAATTCCTCGCTGCACAGCGGCTCGTGACCGAATTGGAGGAGCGCGTCCTCGGCGGCGAGGACAGCATCACCCACGCCGACCTCACGACGGCCCGCAGCGAGGCCCAGCACTCGGCTCTCAAGGCCGAGGCCGCGCGCCGTGCCGCCGCCCTGGCCGAGGACACCAGCCGCCTCGCGGCCTGCGAGGAACTCCGAGCCGAGATCGAAGCCAGCGCCGCCGTCACCGGCGAACGCCTGGTCACCCTGCTCCGCTCCGCAGAGCAGGCCGTGCGCGCCTTCATCGAGGCCACCGACGAGCGCAACACCCAAGTCAAGGGCTGGGCCCGCCAGATGAAGACCCTGGGCGTCCCGAAGGACGACAGCGCAATGCCGCATGCGAAGGATGGCCGACTGGTCGCACGGTCCTTCGGCACCCTGCACGCAGGAACCCGCACCGTCGAACTCATCAACGCCAACCGGTGGCTGGCTCTCGCTCTCTCCAACGTCCGACCGCAGGACACCATGACCGCCCCGTACATCACCCAGCCGAACGGCGGCACCAAGTCTCTGGACGAGGTCTACGCGCTGCTCGCCCGCGTGGACGGGAGCATCACGGCATGACCGTTCAGCTCAGCGAGTCCGAGGTGAAGGGCATGACGCCCGAGCAGATCGACGAGGCTCACCGCAAGGGCCAGCTGCGCGACTACCTCAGTGGATCAACCACGGCCCCGGTGCCGGCCGAGGGCCAGCTCGGCGACCAGCATCTTGCGGGCATGAGCCCCGAGGAGATCGACGCCGCGCACGTTGCCGGGCGCCTCGACCAGCTGCTCGGCATCCACCGGACCTAACGCCACGACGGCCATCACCGAGGGTGATGGCCGTCGCCGTAGGGGTGGGGGGTGACCCCCAAACCCGCAGGTCACCAGGACCGCCGGGGAGGCATCTCGCCGTCTGTACGGGTCTGGAGTTTCTCCAGGAGCCCCCTGCGGTGACCGTTCGTGACGGCAATCGGTCCTCTCGTCAGGTGCTGACAGTCCGGCGTTCTGCCTCGGGAATGACGTCGTCACGCATCCAATCGAGGAACTGGTGGAGAGCCGGAAGTAGTTCTTGCCCGTCGCACTGGCCGCCCGAGAACATCCACCTACGACTGTAGGTCGGAGTGTCCTGTGCTCCGCTCTCCGCTTCGGCTTCTGCCGTCATCCTGACTTCGCGCGTCTCCACGACGCGCCCGTCCTGGCTAACCTCCACTTGCGTCGCATCACTGATCCGTACCGTCGGGTTGTAGGCAGTCCCGGTTGCCACCGCAGTGGTCACGTTGACCTCGTGCTTGATGTGCACCCGGTCCTCCAGGCGCTTGAACGTGAGGTCCCTCACCTCCTTGATGCACCGGTACAGCGGATTGGCAGCGGTCTGATCCCACCAAGTGGCGAAGCTGTGCTCGCGATTCCCTTTGGACTCCGAGTCGATCACTGAGCCGACATTACGGATCATGGCAATGGCGCTGATGAACGCGTCGAGGAAGACCTCGTGCTCCCCTTCGGTCTCCTCGAGGATTTCCAGCTGCGCATACGCGAGTCTCAGCGCCCTACGACTCTTCATCAACTCCACGTGGAGCTCCCATTCACTCACTTCCCGATTGGTTGACCGCCATCTCCATGGGAGCCCCGGCTGGTGATGTGCGCACCTTCTACGCGTAGATCGTCACGCCTTGCCACTCTCGTGCCGCAATGGATGCGCCCGGCTGCCTTGGCGGCCGGGCGCATTGGCAGGTCTGGCTACTCAGCGCACGGCGGCCACGGCATCGGTGTACAGCTCGGTCGTCAGATCACTCTCGCTGACCCCAAGGGAAACGAGCAGTGACCGGACCACGGTGAGCGCGGCCGGCAGGTCCTCCTCGGCCTTCGCGAGGGTCTCCAGTTCGATGAAGGTCGCGTCGAGCTCAGGTACCCGCACGAGGGTGGCGAGCAGCTCACGGCCATCATGCTGGAAAGCGTAGTTGCGGCATCGCTTCTCGAACGCGATCCGCGGCACGTACCCGAGACCGCGCACGATCTCGTGCGCGGCAGCGGCGTCCTCGACTCGGGTCTCGTGCTCGGGCTTCGAGCCTGACGCCTCGTCTACGCGCGCGCCCTTGTACGTCAGGACGGTGCGGGTGTCGTCCGCGCTGTGCATGGTGCGGATTCTCAGTTCGCGGTCGCCGCCCATGAGCTGGCCGGCCGGGTCGTCGTAGTAGGTGTCCTGGTAGACCTGCGGGCGGCCGGGGCCGTAGGCAGCCTCCAGCCGCGCCATGACGTCCTCGGGGTCCTGCACGACCGCCTTCAACTCGGCCTCGATCGCCACTTCGCTTCCCTTCGTCAGATGACGCGCTGTCCGTCCTCGACCATGGCATCAAACATCCTGCGGAACCCCCGGTACAAGGGGCCCGCCGGAGTCGCCAAGATCTTGTACGTGGCCGATTCGTGCCCCTCCCAGTCGGCATCGAACGCGCTGACGTACAGCGTCGTGTCCAGCCTGATGACCCGCCAGACCGGGAGAGCCCAGTACCGGTAGACCCGGACATCGCCCTCCGCCGCCAGCTCCCGAAGCCGTGCCTCGGCGAGATGGACACCCCCGGCGAGGGACTCCGTGGACTCGCCGATCTCAACGGCGCGGCGGGCGAGGGCGGGCGAGTCGGGGTCGAGGATCAGCACTCGAAGGCGCGGTGGGTCGTCGCCGTCGCGGTCCAGGTGCGGCCGTAGCAGGGAGTCGCGCAGGGCGAGAAGCCCGAGGCCTCGGACGGCCAGGACGTCGAGCTCGTGTGCCGAGCGGGCGGCCCGCTGGATCTCGGCGGCGGCGCCAGCCTGGTCGGAGTAGACGCGCACGATCTCGGGGAAGGCCGCGAGGTCGAAGGCAGCGCCCCCCGGCCTGTTCTCGCGCTGGGGTGCCAGGCCGAGCAGGCGCCGGGCGTCGTCGGGCATACCGAGGCCGTCGGCGATCCGCTCGAACACGTCGAGGCGGCTCACCTCCCGGCGCCGGTTGATCAGTTCATTTACGCGGCCCTGGGTCATGCCGGTGGCGACGGCGATGCGGGCCTGGCTGGCTCCGCTGTGGTGCTGGACGTAGCGGAACAGGCTGCCCATGTCACGTGCCCTGAGAGCGTTGCGGATCTCGGTGTTCTGCCAGGAGAGGTCAGACAGAGCGATGGGCATGAGCGAGGTTCCCACGACTCCCCCTTGAGGCCAGGATCTATCTCACCGTGAGATTACCGGTCCGGTATCGCCCCTGACTGCCTGTGACCCGAATCTGAGAGGGTGGATTGCCGTCCACGATCAGGAACCCGTGGAGGTGGACCATGTTCGCAACGTCGTTGCAGCGGCCAGTGACGGTGGAGATCGAGGACGTCACCCAGCCTGCGACGTTCAACGGTCTGGCGGACGCGGTCGCGGCCGTGTGGAACTCGCTGCGCGCCCTGCCTCTCGGGCACCTCCAGTACGACGCCTACAGGGACTTCTTTGGAGAGGGGGCAGTCGAGCGCGTGTCCAAGTTCCTCGACCGCGACGGCGAACTCCTGCTCAGCTTCGCGATGGCGGGCCGCTCTCACTTCGTGCTGATCCGTCCGGCAAGCGCCTCGGCACGAAGGCGGTGAACGGCCCAGTTGGGCGGAACAGGAGAAGCCCCGCCGACAGTCGGCGGGGCTTCATCGCGTGGTCCCTGGGTCAGCCGGCGCACGTCCAGCCGTAGCCGTCATGCCGGATCTGGAACCCGGGGCCGTCGATGCGGCCAGAAGTCCGGCCGGCGCCAAGCGCGTCGATGCGGTCCAGGAGGGCCGTTACCTCGGCGGCCAGGCTGGCGGCCTCGGCTTCGATCCGGCGGAGGTCTTCGGGGCGTCCGGTGAACATTGAATCTCCCTTGTTGAGTGACTGTCAGGGCCCGGTGTCAGACGTACCGTCAGGGGGTGCCAGCGGCCGCCTGACACCCCGTCCGCCTAGGAGTTCGGGTGTCAGCGCTTGGCTGACGCCAGGGCCTGTCAGGCGCTGGCCAAGGCGGGAACGATCCGGTATCGGCCGGCCTTCCCCGTGGGGGCGAGTCGGCCGTCCTCGACCATGCGGCGGAACTCGCCGGACACCCACGGGCGGGAGCGGCCCAGGGTCACCGCCTGGTCCATGACGTCCTTGGGGCCGATCACCATCACTCCCCCGGCCTCGAAGCCGTTGACGATGGACTCCATCGCGGCGCGGGCCTCCTCCGGGGTGAGGTCCGGCGCGGTGGACTCGGGGGCGAAGGTGAGCGTGCCCAACGCCTCGGGCACCGGCGCCAGTTCGGCGTTCGGGTCCACGTCGGCATCTTCGCCATCCAGCCTGGACACCTCGGTGGGCTCGGCACCCTCGTACACGCTGCCTCCGTCGGCCTGGTCGTCGTTGCCAGCCAGGGACTGGCCGCTTGTGCGTCCGGTGTAGGCCCGGCCAGCCACCGCGGCGGCGGCCTTCGCGGTCACCGGGTCCACCTTGGCGCCGTTGCGCTCCGCCCAGGCGGCGAGCTGCTCCATGACCCTGGCGGCGCGGCCGGTGAACTGCCACGTGCGGCCCGGGGACGGGTAGCGCGACTCGTTGACGCCGGGGCTGACCAGGTAGCAGTACCCAGGCCGCCGGTTGCCCCACGCACCCGGGTGGGCACCCGCGTCCAGGACGGCCGGCGGCAGCGCGAACCCTTCGTCGCGGTTGTCCACACCGAAGGTCAGCACGGACGGCAGGCTCGCCCGGGTCGAGGTGCTGATCTGGTCGTGGCTCGGCCGCTGCAGCGAGATCACCAGGGCGATACCCGCCGACCGGGCTTCCTGGGCCGCGCCGGTGAAGGCGTCGTCCCCCATGAAGCGCAGGGTGTTCGCGGCCTCCTCGAACCAGGCGACCAAGAACGGCAGTCCGGGGCATCCGCACGCCCGGCCCTTCTGGCAGGAGTACGCCGGGTCGGTCTGCGGCCCGGCGGCCTGTGCCGTCCACTGCCGGTAGCCGTGCTGGCCAAGCCACCGGGTCCGGGCGGGGATGACCGCCTGCACGGCGGTCACCATGGCCTCGGTGGCGGCGCCGCCCTCGACCGACCAGTCCAGGCCCGGCCGGAGCGGACCGAAGTCCTGGAACGCCTTCGGGTCGGATAGCCAGATCATGACGTCGCGTCGGCTCATGATCTCGGTGAGGACGTTCAGCGCGCCGTCGCCCTTCCCCGACCCGGACACCCCGCAGATCATCAGGTGCGTGCTGTTGCGGCCCGCCTCCGCATCGCCGGGCAGCCACAGCTGCAGCGGTGAGCCGTCGTCGTAGCGGCCCACCACCAGCGGTTCGGTGATCGAGCCGCCGATGTTGGACGGCATGCCCCACTCGGCCACCTCGGCGAGCATGTCCCGGGGCACGACGACGAGTTCGCCCTGGCGGGCGCTGTCCGGGCTCGGCAGGTAGCGCACTGCGGTGGGGGCGACGTCCAGGGCGGAGGCGATGTTGGGCAGCGCCCGGGTGACGTCGTCGTTGGTCAGCTCACCGGCCGGGAGGGTGAGTTGGGCGGTGACTCGGTTCGGCTCGACCTCGGCTCGGCGGATCTTCGCCCCCGCCAGCTTGACCTTCTCCAGCAGCGAACCGTCCACATCGGCCGCGGCCTGGACGGCGTCCGGGTTGCGGCGCATCACCTGCCGCACGTTCCACGACAGGGCCAGCACCGCCCCGCCGAGCCAGTACGTCCCGAACGTCAGCTCGCCCCAGCCGCCCAGCGCCACACCGGTGAACCAGCCGGAGGCCGCGGCCACGGTGACGGCCGAGTGCAGCCGGCGCTGTGCCCCGCTGGACTTCGCCGCCCACCAGGTCGCCCCGGTCAGTGCGACCGAGCCCAGGGTGAGGCCGACGCCGTACCCGGCCGAGCCGTGCGCCGGGATCCACGCCAGCGTCCCGGTCACGCCGGTGGTGCCGGCCATCACCCACGGCGGGGCGTAGGGCTTGGCCCGGTTGAGCATCCAGGCGGCCACGCCCTTGCCGGAGCTGGCACCCTCGAGGCTGTCGCGGTGCTCGGCCTCGGGGTTGATGTTCTTCACCATGACCTGATCTCCTCTCAGAACTGGAACGGCCGCTGCTGGCGCTGCGGGCGGGGGGTCATCACGTCGGCGTACTCACGCTGGAACGCGGCCCACGCGGCGGCCGACAGCTTCGCGGCGTCGGCCAGGGCGTCGGCGGCCTTCGACATCTTGCGGGCCACCGACCGGGCCCGGAACTTCGCCTGGAACACGTTGTCGCCGGGCACGCTGGGGGCCTGCTCCAGCGCGGCCTTGAGGATCTCGGCGCCGACCTCGACCTCGATCGCGGCGTAGGCGGCGAACGCCCGAGCGCCTCGCAGTACGACCGCACGTCGGCGGCCGAGTAGAACGCGGGCTCCGGCAGGGCGAACTGGCTGGTGCGGTTCACCCCCTGCCCCGGGTTGGCGGCCGCCCCGGTGCCGGCCGTCGTGGTCTTGCTCGCGTTGATGTTGACGTTCAGGCCGGGCGAGAACGTGGTGCCGCTCCCGAAACCGTTCCGGCCACTGCCAGCCGCGTTCTGCGGCGGGATGTTGGTGCTGCTCACGATGGTGTGTCCTCTCACTGCGGTCCGGGACTGCCCCGGCTCCCCACCCCCGCCCGACGCTCGCCGGGCGAGGACGGGCAGCCGTCAGTTCTTCCGGATGTCGCGGATGATCCAGCGGCACACCAGCGCGCACACCGCGATGGCGACGGCGGCAAGGCCGAGGGCGACCAGCAGCGCGGTGACGGTCATCAGGACCGGCACCAGGAGTGCGACCGCACCCGCGCCGGCCGCGACGTACCCGCCGATCGGCCGGGCGGGTACAGGCGCCGGAGGCTGCGGGTACACCGGGTACACGGGCGGGTACGCCAGCCGCTGGACCGGGTACATGGCGTGCCCGTGGTCCTGACCGCAGGTGCAGGAGTGGTCGGCGTTCATGCCCGCACCCCGCTCTCGAGGTCACGCCGCAGGGCGTCCTGTACTCGCTGCGCGCGGGCCTGCCCGATGGCGAGTACAGACCTGATGTCCCTGATCGGGGGCACCTTGCCGTCCGTAAGCCGGTCGGCGAACTCCGCGCGGGCCCGGGCGGCCAGGTCGTCCTCGGTCTCCTCCGTACCCGCCTCCCACGCGTCCTCGGGTACGTACTCGGCATCGACCCGCGACCGGGTACGCGGCTCCTCGGCAGCCAGTTCCCGGGCGCGAGTCGGCAGCGGCATGAAGTCCAGGCGCACCCGCTCCGGCGCGGCCATGTGCCCGCCGGGTACAGGCTTCGGGTACGCCATGGCGGCGATGGGGTACGCGCCGCTGGGGTCAGCGGCGCCGAGGGTGGCGGACGGCCCTGCCTGAACGGCGCCCTCGAGGCTGGTCGTCAGGTCCCCGGGGGATCCAACGGACTCAGGTCCTTCCGGGACCTCTGGTGGGGTCGGTCCAGCCGACCCCACCGCCGGGTACTCGGGGGCATTTTCCCGACTCCGGGAAAATGGCTGGTCAGAGGCTTCGGGGGCGAGGGCGTGCACCCGCCACAGCACCAGCGGGGCGATCGCGGACACCGCCACGACCAGCCACGGCGACACCGTGAGCATCCCGCCGTGCAGCAGGTGCGCTGCCGAGTTGGTCGCCACCATCGCCAGGACCGCCGCCAGCACCTCGCGGCCGGCGCGCAGGGCGCGGATCGCGTACGCGTCAATGGCCACAGGCAGGGCGCCAGCCACGATCGGGTGATAGCCGCACGCGGTGGCGAGGGCCCACTCGCCCTGGGCGGTCACGGCGATGCTGGCGGCCATGGCGAGCCAGCCAAGAATGTCGCGCTTCACCGGCCAGCCTCCGCACTGTGGAGAGAGGCCAGCTCGTAGGCCAGCACCCGAAGGCGGCCGGCCTCGACGACCAACTGCGCGGCCAGCAGACGCAGGGCGGTCTCGTCACGGAAGCGCTGGTAGTCGCCGCCGATGTTGGCCGCCACGTTCACACGGCGGCTCTCCGGGCGCTCCGCGTACGGGGCCTGGGTGAGCATGGCGTGCAGCAGCTCGACCGGGCCGCGCTCGGTGTCCACGGTCAGCACGGTCTTGGCGCTGGTGTGCTCGAGGTCGACCAGGTGCAGGCCGTCCTCGTGCAGGCCCGCGCACCAGGACGGCTCCGAGATGACGATGGGGCCGTGGTCGAAGGTGTGCACCGTCACGGTGCGTTCGGCGCTCACAGGGCGCCGCCCTGCAGCTCGGTGTACGTGCCGACCCGGGCGGCCAGGTGGACGCTGCAGGGTCCGGCGGTCAGCCGGTACGAGGCGTGAGCGCCGACCAGGCGGGGGCCTTCGGCGTCCCACTGGCCGATGCGACGCTCGAGGCGGGCGGCCAGTTGATAGGCCGCGGCGAGCAGGACGTCGACCGGGTCGTCCACGTTCAGGCCCATGCTGGACATGAGCAGATGGAGCGGACCGGTGGCCGCGTAGTCGGGCAGGCGGCGCCGTGCGGGCGCGGCGGGAGTAGGGTCGTGCGTCAAGGTCAGGCTCCCTCGGATTAGGGGCCCCGGCTCAGGCGCCGTCCGGTGGTGACACCCCGGACGGCGCTGTCTCGTTCGCAGTACACATTCCGTACACACGAGGCCGAGATCAGCCGGGATAGTTCGGGATAACGCGGGATACGTTTTCCCAGGTCAACCGGCCTTTGAGAGCGTTTCTGCAGGTCAGAAATCGATACCGAACACACGCGGCCTGCGTTCGCCACGCGGGTGCGGTACACGACAGGCGTCGTAGCTCCGGCTACGGCGCCTGTCGGCGTCTGTCCGGGGGTGACCTCACCCTCTGCCACCTTGCGTTCACCGATAGGGTTCGCTCCGACGTGGCCAGCACGCATCCCGGTTGGGGGCTCATCAGATGTCGCACCAGCGGCCGGCACCGACGGACACCGGTCCGGCGTTCCCCGGCGTCCCCACGCCACCCACTCCGCTGCCGTACGGGCCGCCGCCCCGGGCCGCCGCCCGGTCCCGCCGCCGGCCCCTGCTGTGGGGGGTGCTGAGCGCGCTGCTGACCTCGGCGATCTGGGCCGTCGCGGTGCTGACCGTGCCGGGCGTGGTGACCCTGCCGGACGGGCCCGCCCCCGAGATCGGCGACTACCGGGTGGTCGACGACCTCTGCGCCACCGCCCGGCTGAGCCGCTTCACCCAGCTCTACCCCGCGCAGTCCGGCACGCCGTACCACTACTCGACCCGGCACGCGGCGCTGGACGACATGTACTGCAGCAAGTACCTGAAGAAGAGCGCCGGGGAGACCGAGTACTCCTCGCTCTACATGCAGGCCCAGCTGCACCGGAAGGTGAACCCGCGGGCCGAGTTCGACGCCCAGCAGTCCGGGCTGCGGCAGCGGAAGTACCTGATCACCGACGTGCCCGAGCTGGGCGACCAGGCGTACGTCGGGTACCTGGACGACCGGAGCAGCTCGGACCGGACCTGGCACTACCTCACCCAGGTGCTGTACGTCCGGGACGGCGGGCTGACGTACTACCTGAGCTGGTCCGGCTCGTACCAGGAGGGCAAGGGCGTCGCTCCCGACCGGGAGACCGTCCGGCAGGCGCTGCTGATGGACAGCCGGGACGTGCTCCGCGCGCTGGCCGGGCTCTGACGCCCCGTCCGGCCCCGCTCAGCGCATCCGGAAGACCGGGCCGCGCGGGGTGAACGGGAGACCGGCGCCGAGCGGGACCAGGTAGGCGTGCTCGCGGCGGACCCGGAGCACGTCGCACTCGCCGTCGGTGATCAGCAGGATCGGGGCCCCGGGCGGGAAGTCCTCGGCCCGCTCCAGCAGGTCGACGCCCGGCTGGAGCACAGTGCCGCCCCGGCCGCGGACCTTCACCCGGGCGGCGATCTCGTCGGTGGGCAGGAAGCCCGCGTCGTGCGGGGCCGCGTCGCAGAACACCACCCGGGCGGCGGTGACGTCCCGGGCGGCGGCGTAGGAGGCGATCGCGCCGAGCGCCTTGCCGAGCAGCTGACGGCTCATCGACCCCGAGGTGTCCAGCACCACGCCGAAGGTGCAGCGGGCCACCTCCTCCGGCGGGTGACAGCGGCCGGCGCGCGGGATGCCGGGGGTGGCGGCCTGCCGGCGGGACGGCCTGGCGTAGCTCCGGACCGGCTGCGGGGAGGGTACGAACTCGTCGAACCAGCGCGCCAGTCGGGCGTCCCAGGGCAGCGGGGGCTGGGCCAGCGCGCGGATCTCCTCGACCAACCCGGCGGGCAGCAGGCCGCGATCGCGCCGGTGCAGCTCGAAGCCCTGCTGGAGACCACGCCGGTAGAAGTCGTCCAGGTCGACGTAGTCGCGCGGGCGGCCCAGCGGTTCACCGATCAGGTCGGACTTGCCCTTGCCCGCCAGGGTGGCGAGCCGGCGGATCCGCCGCTGGTCCCGGACGATCCGGTCGTAGACCTCCTCGGCCGACAGACCCTTCAACTGCGGGTCGTGCAGCAGCCCTTCGGGCATCTCGCCGACCTGCATCTCCAGCAGCCAGCCGTTGATCACGTAGTCCGCCGCGACGTTGAACAGGTACGGGTCGCGGGCCCCGCAGCGCTCGCCGTGCCGCAGGGCGGCGTGCAGCATCTCGTGCGCCAGGATGAACCGCCACTCCTCGTCGGTGTGGCGCCGCAGCGGGTTGAGGTAGATCTCCCCGGCCTCGGCGTTCACCGCGGCCACCGAGATGCCGTGGGCGCGGGCCAGTTCGGCGTCGGCGACCAGGGTGATTCCGGCCGCGAGCCCGCCGAGCAGCGGGTAGGAGGAGACGAACCAGTTGAGCGCCCTGGTCCACGGGCGCTCGGGCAGCCGCTCGCCGGTCAGCTCGTCCCGGCGGCCGCCCGCGACGTCCATCGCGGCGGACATGGTGCGGGTGAGCGCGGCGGCGAAGGCCGTGGTCCAGTCCTCGGGGTCGGACCAGCCCGCCCACGGCACCAGCAGCTGGTCGGGGCCGCTGCCCGCCGTCCCGGGCACCCGGGGCAGTCCGTCCCGGCGCCAGCGGGCGGCCAGTTCCTCCTCGTCACCGGCCGGGATCGCGGGCGGCAGCTCGAACGGGGCGCGGCCGGTCGGGAAGGTCGCCAGGAAGCGGTTCACCACGGCGCAGCGGGCGGCCCGCAGGTACTCGTCCGGGGCGGTGCGGCGGCCCCGCTCGGCGGGCACGTGGCCGAAGCCCAGGTGCAGCAGGCAGTGCGCCAACACCCAGGCCCACTCGGCCGGTTCGGCCCGGCGCTTGCGGTTGGCGTGCACGGTGCCGTCCGAGTCGACCACGGCCCAGCCGTCCGGCGGGGCGAGCTCGCAGTCCCGGTCCCGGCAGACGGTGGCGTTCAGGGCGGCGAAGGCGTGGTTGTTCCACAGCAGCCGGAGCCCCTCGTCGAAGGCCTCCGCCGCCGGGTCCCGCTGCGGGGTGGCGGGCTTCACCGCCGGGCCTCGACCAGGCGCGGCAGGTCGCGGGCCGCCTCCAGCAGGAACCAGGCGGGCAGCACCGGGTTCCCGTCCGGGCCGTCCGCGATCACCGTCTGGGCCACCTCGACCGAGATCTCGGCCAGCTGGACCAGCAGGGCCTTGGCCCGGAAGGCGGTCTGCCGAAGGGAGTTGGAGGCGTGCTCCTTGCGGGCGGGCAGCTCCTTGACCAGCCGACCCCTGAAAGCGTCGGCCAGGTAGTAGAGCAGGTCGCGGTCCTCCAGCCGGTGCGGCCAGCGGGCGTCGCCCTTGAGGATCGCGTCCAGGCCGTAGGAGTTGCGGACGATCTTCGCGTAGCCGCAGAACGACACCGCGTGCGGCGGGGTGAGCAGCCCGTGCACGAGCACCTTGAGGGTCGGCTCGTCCAGGGTCGGGCCGAAGGAGTGCAGGCTGTCCGAGAGCATGTGCCAGGCCCGGGGCGTGGAGAACGGCTCCTCGGTCTTCGGCGGCGCGGACCACAGGTGGTCCGGACGGTCGGTCAGGTAGTCCTGCACCCACGGGTGGATGCCGTTGGCCCCGGCCCAGTCGAGCCAGTCGGTGGCGCTGGCCCGGAGGTGGACGTGGACCAGCCGGTTGACCAGTGCGGAGGCCATCGGCCGGGCCAGCGCGCCGTCGGTGGCACGGTTCCCGGCGCCGATCACGATCGAGCCTGGCGGCAGCTCGTACGAGCCGATCCGGCGGTCCAGGATCAGCGAGTAGAACGCCTTCTGCACGTCCGGGGTGGCCGCGTTGAGCTCGTCCAGGAACAGGCAGTAGGGCTCGTCCCGGGCGATCGACTCCGGCGGGCAGAACCGGGACCGGCCCTCGGGGGTGATCTGCGGGACGCCGATCAGGTCCTCCGGCGCTAGCTGGGTACCGATCAGGCTGACGCACTCCAGGCCCAGCGACTCGGCGAACTCCCGTACCAGGGAGGACTTCCCGATCCCGGGCGCGCCCCAGAGGAACACCGGCCTGACGGTGGCCAGGCCCAGCAGCAGCTCGGGGACCTGGGACGGCGAGACGGTGACGGCACCCTGCAAGGCGGGGACTCCTTCGGAGCTTCGGGGGGATTCCGCGTCAGTCTGCGGGACGCTCCGAAGGGCCGCACCTGGTTTTCCGGGCTCCCGCCCGGGGGCCGGTCAGTACGGGCGGGCGCCCGCGCGGGACGCCTTGGCCACCGCGACCACGGCGCGCTCCAGGGCGTAGGCCGGGTCGCCGGAGCCGCCCTTGACGTCGGCGTCGGCCCGGGCGATCGCGGTGAGGGCGGCGGCGACGCCGTCGCCCGTCCAACCGCGCATCTGCTGGCGGACCCGGTCCACCTTCCACGGCGGCATGCCCAACTCCCGGGCCAGATCGCCAGGACGCATGTTCCGGCCCGCGCTGGCGAGGCGGCCGATGCTGCGGACGCCGGAGGCGAGCGCGAAGGTGATGCCGGCCGGCGGCTGACCGACCGCCAGCGCCCAGCGCAGCCGCTCCAGCGCCTCGGCCGTCCGGCCGGTGACGGCCAGGTCGGCCACCTCGAAGCCGGTGGCCTCGGCGCGGCCGCCGTAGTAGCGGGCGACCACGGTCTCGTCGATCGCGCCCTCGACGTCGGCGGTCAGCTGGTTGCAGGCGGCGGCCAGCTCGCGCAGGTCGCTGCCGAGGGCGTCGAACAGCGCCTGGCACGCCTCGGGGGTGGCCGACCGGCCCAGGGTGCGGAACTCGCCCTTGACGAAGGCGAGTTTCTCGCCGGCCTTGGTGAGCTTGGGGCAGGCCACCTCGCGGGCACCGAGCTTGCGCCCGGCATCCAGCAGGCCCTTGCCCTTGGCGCCGCCCGCGTGGACCAGCACCACCATGACCTCCTCGGCGGGCGCGTCGAGGTAGGCCCTGAGCTCCTTCACCGAATCCGCGGCGAGATCCTGCGCGGCCCGGACCACGATCACCTTGCGCTCGGCGAACAGCGAGGGCGTGGTCAACTCGGCCAGGCTGCCGGGCTGCAGGGCACCGGGCGCGAGGTCGCGCACGTCCGTGTCCGGGTCGGCCGCCCGGGCGGCGGCGACCACGGCGGCGACCGCGCGGTCGAGCAGCAGCTCCTCCTGGCCGACCACCAGGGTCAGCGGGGCGAGCAGGTCGTCGGGTGCACTCTTCCTGGCCATCGCCAACCAGGATCGCACGTGCCGCGGACAGCGCCCCGCAGCCGGTGCCCGGCGGCCGGTGGGCGGTGTGCAGAATGGTGTCCGTGACCATGAACCTCACCCGCCAACTGCTCGTGTTCCCCGACCGTGACGCCGCCGAGGAGGTGGCGGAGGAACTGTCCGCCCGCTGGCCCGAGCTGGGCGGCATCGAGCTCGTCCGGGACGCCCTGGCGGGCGAGGACGACGCGGAGGACGCGCAGTGGCTGGTGGTGCTGGAGGCCCCCGAGGAGGACGGCTGGACGGCGGAGCGGCTGGCCGCCCTGGACCGGCTGAGCGCCGAACAGGACGGCTGGCGCGAGGAGGGCTGACCCCGGGCCCCGCGTACGCCTGACTGGGATCGGCAGCCCCGGGTGCTCGGCACCGAGCGGCTCGGCCCGGCGGGTGGGTGGGGCCCGCTCCGGCGGTCCGCGTCGGTCAGCGGAGCAGGGCGAAGGTGAGCGCCGCCACGCTGCCCAGCGCCGTGCCGGCCAGCACCTGCGGCAGGGTGTGCGCCTTCAGGACCAGCCGCGACCAGCCGATGGCGGCGACCGCGGCGGCGGAGAGCGCGAGCAGCGGGCCGAAGACCAGCATCAGGATCAGGGCCGCCCCGCCGGCCACCGAGTTGTGGATCGAGATCTGCCACCAGACCGTCACCAGCAGCGAGGTGACCAGCCCGACCAGCATCGCGACGGCCAGCGCGAACACCTCGGACGGCGCCCCCAGGGCGTGCAGCGCGGTCACCCCGGCCACCACCGAGACCAGGCTGGCACCCATCGGGATCATCCGCTGCCGGCGGACCCGGATGTGCTTGTCCGTCAGCGCCCCGCGCCGCACTCCCAGCAGGATGATGCCGAGCGGGATGACGCCGCAGAACAGCGCGGCCAGCAGACCCCAGCCCAGACCGCCCCAACTGTGGCTGCCCTGCCAGCCGACGAGCAGCAGCAGACCGATCACCAGGTTGGCCGGGGCCAGCACGTCGGTGACCACCTTCGCCGCCTTCTCGGGTGACGTGGCGGCCCGGAAGGCCGGCGGCTCGGGTGCGGTGAAGGTGCTCATCGGGGGTGCTGCTCCTCGGCTCGGACGACGACCAAGGCATTAGATACGATCACCCGCTCCCCTGGGTAACCGCGTCCAGGGCGGCCGGGGTGCCGAGCACCGCGATGGACCCCGCGCGGTCGGTGCGCAGCACCGTCGCCCCGAGCGAGCGGAGCCGGTCGACGGTGGCCGGGGACGGGTGGCCGTACGGGTTGTCGGGGCCGCAGGAGATCAGGGCCAGCCGGGGGTGCAGGGCGTCGGTGAGCTCCTCGTCCTGGTGGGCCGAACCGTGGTGGGCGACCTTCAGGACGTCCACCCGGGGCGGCGTCCAGCTGGCCCGCAGGGCCGCCTGCGCGGGTGGTTCGAGGTCGCCGAGCAGGGCGATCCGGAGGGTGTCGGGCGGGCGGCCGACGGTGGCGATCAGCGCGATGCTGGCGTTGTTGGCCCCCGAGGCGGCCGGATCCAGCGGGTCGGTGGGCCAGAGCAGTTGCCAGGAGAGCTCGGGGCCCGCGCTGCGCTGCTCGTCCGGCCGGGCCGGCAGCACCGGGACCTGTGCGGCGGCGGACCAGGCCAGCACCCGGGCCCGCTCGCCGGGCGGCGTGTCGAGGGTGGTGACCTGGACGGCGCCGACCGTGCGGCCGCGCAGCACGCCGGGCAGGCCCTCGACGTGGTCGGCGTGGTAGTGGCTCAGGATGACCAACGGGACAGTGGTGATGCCCAGTTGGCGCAGGCAGCGGTCGGCGGCCAGCGGGTCGGGCCCGGTGTCCACCACGATCGCGCTGTCGGCCGGGGTACCGACCGGCAGCACGGACATGTCGCCCTGGTCGACGTCGCACATGACGAACCGCCAGCCGGGCGGCGGCCAGCCGGTGACCAGCCGGGTCAGCGGTGCCGGCCGGAGCACCGCCAGCACCAGGGTCAACCCGAACACGGCCGCGAGGACCGGGCGCAGCCGGCTCGCGGCCCGCAGCGGCCGGGCGGACCAGACCAGCGCGAGGGTGGCCAGCGCGAGCAGGGCGGCGCCGAACAGCCCGCCGGGCCAGTCGAGTTGGGCTCCCGGGAGGGCGGCCCCGCGCCGGGCCACGGTGACCAGCCAGCCGGTCGGGACGGCCGCCAGGTCGGCCAGCAGCCGGGCGGCGGGGCGGGAGATCGGATCGACCGTCAGAGTGGCGAAGCCGAGCAGGGTGGCCGGGGCCACCGCCGCCTCGGCGAGCAGGTTGCAGGGGACGGCGACCAGACTGATCCGGGGCGCCAGCAGGATGGTGGCCGGGGCGCAGAGCGCCTGGGCGGCCGCGGTGGCCCCGGCCGCGCCCGCCAGGTACTCGGGCCAGCCCCGGGCCCGCAGGGCGGCGGACCAGCGCGGGCCGAGCGTGAGCAGACCGGTGGTGGCCAGGACGGAGAACAGGAAGCCGAAGGAGCGGGCCAGGTACGGGTCGAACAGGAGCAGCAGCAGGACGGCGGAGCAGAGCGCGGGCAGCGCCTGCCGGGGGCGGCCGGTGGCGAGCGCGAGCAGGCCGACCAGCCCGGTGGCGGCGGCCCGCAGCACACTGGGCTCCGGCCGGCAGACCGTCACGAAGGCCACCGTGAGCGCCGCCCCGACCAGGGCGGTGGTGCGCAGCGGCAGCCCGAGCAGACCCGCCAGGCCGCCCCGGGCCTCGCTGCCCGCCCGGCTGGGCGTACCGAGCAGGACGGCCAGCACGATCGCCAGATTGGCGCCGGAGACGGCGGTCAGGTGCCCCAGGTCGGTGGCCCGGAACGCCTGGTCGAGGTCGGCCGGCAGCCGGGTGGTGTCGCCCACCACCAGCCCGGGCAGCAGGCCCCGGGAGTCGGGGGTGAGATGGTCGCTGGCCGCCCGCAGGCCGGCCCGCAGCCGGGCGGCCAACTGCTGGGCCCGGCCCGGTGCTTCGAGCTGACGGGGCGGGCCCTGGGCCAGCAGGGCCGCGGCGGTGCTGCGGTACTCCTCGGTGGCGGGCAGCAGCCGGACCTCGGCCCGCAGCCGGGTGGACGGGATCACCTCCCGCCAGGCGGCGACGTGCTGGGCCCGGACCACCACGGTGACCGGAGTCGTGGTAGCCGCCTCCGGGCCGTCCGTGCCCACCACGCCGACCCGGTCGACGGTGGCGGTGAGGGTGAGCATGGCCTGCCCGGACGCGGTGCCCCGGGCGTGCGAGGTACGGGGTTTGGGGTCGCCGGTGACGGTGAGTTCGACGGTCAGCTCGGGTGGGGCCTCGGACCGGGCGAGCGCGGGGATCGGCCCCCGGTGCAGGTCGGCGGTGTGCAGGGTGGTGCCGACGGTGGCGGCGGCCGCCGCCAGCAGGGTGGCGGCGAGCAGGGCGCCGCCCGGCCGGGCCCGGCGCAGCAGGACCAGCGCGGTGCCGGCCAGCCCGGCCGCCGTGGCCAGCAGCAGCGGCCGGTGCTCCGCGCCGACGCCGAGCAGGGCGGCGGTGACCGCCCAGACCGCGACCGTGGGCACCAGCAGCCGGAGATCGGCCGGCTCGTCCCGGCGGGCCGGAGCCCGGTGGGGTGTCACAGCGTCAGCAACGCCTTGAGCTCGGCGTACTTCCGGTCGCCGATGCCGCTGATCTGGCGGAGCTGGTCGAGCGAGCGGAACGGGCCGTGCTCCTGACGGTGCTGCAGGATCCGCTGGGCGAGCGTGGGCCCCACTCCGGGCAGGGAGTCGAGCTGCTCCCTGGTGGCCAGGTTGAGGTTGACCGGCCCGGCCCGGGCCCCCGGAGCGGCAGCGGCGACGGCTCCCCCACCGACCAGGATCTGCTCGCCGTCGGTGAGCACCCGGGCGAGGTTGAGCCCGTCGGTGGTGGTGTCGGGCAGCGGACCGCCCGCCAGCACCAGGGCGTCCGCCACCCGGGCCCCGCTCGGCAGCGTCCGCAGACCGGGGCTGCGGACCTTCCCCGCGACGTCGACCACCACCGCCGCCCCCGACGACGCGCCCGCCGGTGGCCCCGCACCCGAACGCGGCCCGGCCGGGGGCGAGGCCGACGCCGCCGCGAGCGTGGCCGGGACGGCGATCCGGTCGGGGCGGCCGAGCCAGAAGTGCTGCACGGCGTACCCGACGGCCAGCAACAGCAGCACCGACAGACCCAGCACCGCCCGCCGGTCGAACAGCAGACCGCGCACCAGCGGGGCGGGCTCGGGCGGCGGCACCACCACCTCGGCCGGCTCGGGCGACACCGGACCGGTCGGCGGAGGTGCCTGAGCCGGAGTCAGGAAGAGGTGGGTCAGCCGCCCGCGGACGGTCTCGGCGGTCTCCTGGCGACGGGCTGCGCCCGGGGTCATCGTTCTCATGCCGAGGACGGTACGAGCCCCGGCCGGACCGCCCTGGGAGCGGCCGAAAGCTGTGGAAAACCCGGGGGTTGTGGACGGCCGAGGTCCCTCGAAGGAGGGGGTTTCAGCGCGGTGCGACCACCACGGCCAGCAGTCCGGGCCCGACGTGCGCACCGATCACCGCACCCACCTCGACCACCGACAGCTCGCGCAGCCCGGGCACCCGCGCCCGCAGCCGCTCCGCCAGCGGCTCGGCCCGCTCCTCGGCGGCCAGGTGGTGCACGGTGATGTCGACCTGGTCGGTGCCCGCCTTCTCGACCGCGATCTCCTCCAGCCGGGCGATCGCCCGGGAGGCCGTCCGGACCTTCTCCAGCGGTTCGATCCGCCCGCCGGCCAGGTGCAGCAGCGGTTTGACCGAGAGCGCGGAGCCGAGCAGGGCCTGGGCCGCGCCGATCCGGCCGCCCCGGCGCAGGTACTCCAGGGTGTCGACGTAGAAGAAGCCGCTGGTGCGCTCCGCCCGGGCGGTCGCGGCGGCGGCCACCGCGTCCAGGTCGAGCCCGTCCTCGATCGCCTGAGCCGCCGTCAGGACACTGTGGCCGAGCGCCATCCCGACCAGCCTGCTGTCCACCACCCGGACCGGGACGCCGGCCTCGGCGGCGGCCAGCCCGGCCGCCTCCCCGGTGCCGGACAGTTCGGCGGAGATGTGCACCGAGACGATGCCGGTGGCGCCCGCCTCGACGGCGGCCCGGTACGCGGCGGCGAAGGTCTCCGGGCTGGGCCGGGAGGTGGTCACCCGCTGCCTGGCCCGGAGCGCCTCGGCGACGTCCTTCGGGGAGATCTCGACGCCCTCGGTCAGCGGCGTGTCCCCGACCACCACGCTGAGCGGGACCACCGTGATCCGGTGCCGGTCGATGGCCTGCTGCGGCAGGTAGGCCGTGGAGTCGGTGACGAGCGCGAGACGGTGGGACATGTGCCGGAGGGTACTCCCCGCTCGTCGGGTACGGGCAACACGGGTCGGTCGGACCGGCTCAGGCGGACCGCTTGCGCAGCCGCTGGGCCAGGTCGGCCAGCCCGAGCAGCTCCTCGGCGCTCACCCCGCGCTTGGCCGTGAGGCCCGGGCGTTCGGTCTGCGGGGCGGCGGCAGCGGCTGGAGCGGCAGCGGCCGGGGCGGCCGGCGACGACGATCCCACGGAGTCCCAGTGGCGGAGCGCCCCCGCCTCGCTCTCGCACTCCTCCGCGAGCCGCGCGAGCTCGTCGTCGGCGAAGCGCTGCATCCGGTCCTGCGCCGCCCAGCGCATCGACTCGGCCGCGTGCGTGATCCGGTCGGCCCGCTCGCGCAGCTCGGGCAGCTTGGCGGCCACCCGGGCGGCCTCCGGCTCCAGCTCCAAGGTCCGCAGTTCGCCGTCCAGCTCGGCGGCGTGCGCGTCCAGCCGGTTCAACAGCTGGAGCGACTCGGCCAGTTGGGAGTCCTCGGCGAGCCCGGCCGCGAGCACCTTGCGGGTGCTGTCGAGCGAGGAGCGCAGCGCCAGGCGGACGGTGGAGATCTGACCGTGCGCGCCCGGCTTGGCGAAGGACTTGGCCTTCAGCGCGGTGTTCTCGAAGGCGCGCCGGGCCTTGGCCTCCTCCTGCGAGATCTTGGCGGCGGCGGCCTTGCCCACCTTGACGGCCCCGACCCCGAGCATGACCAGCAGCCCCACCCCGAACAGCAGCACCAGACCGAGAACCACGCCGAGCACGTCCATCACGAGCCGCCTTCCGCCACACCACGCCGACCACCGCAGCCGTACGCCCACCGCACCCCCGGAGAACGGCGGTACGACCACCCAGGGTTCCAAGGTAGCCGCACCGATCGCCGGAACGGCCTGCCGGAGCGGTCCCGCAGGCCGGAATCAGGCAGAGATAGGGGGCGCGTCTCAGGGTTGTCCCCGAGACCCACCCGCAGCGGCCCCCCGCCCACAGCGGCCCCGCAGAACGCGAGCGGCCCCGCCCGGGTGGGCGGGGCCGCTCGGCCGGTCTGATCCGTCGTCAGCCGGTGACGATGTTCACCAGCTTCGGCGCCCGGGCGATCACCTTGCGGACCGGGGCGTCACCGATGGCGGCGATCACGGCCGGGTCGGCCAGGGCCAGCGCCTCCAGCTCGGCGTCGGAGATGGCCGGCGAGACCTCCAGACGGGCCTTCACCTTGCCCTTGATCTGGATCACGCAGGTGACCGCCTCGTCCACCGCGTAGGCCGGGTCGGCCACGGGGTAGTCGACGTAGGTCAGCGAGCCGTCGTGACCCAGCCGGCGCCACAGCTCCTCGGCGATGTGCGGGGCCAGCGGAGCCACCATCAGCACGATCTGCTCCGCGACCGAACGCGGCGTGGAGCCGCGCTTGACCAGGAAGTTGTTCAGCTCGATGGCCTTGGCCACCGCCGTGTTGAAGCGCAGCCCGGCCATGTCGCCACGGATGCCGTCGATCGCCTTGTGCAGCGCGCGCAGGGTCGCCTCGTCGGGCTCCTCCTCCGTCACCACCAGCTCGCCGGTGGCCTCGGAGACGATGTTGCGCCACAGCCGCTGCAGGAAGCGGTACGAGCCGACCACCGCGCGGGTGTCCCACGGGCGGGAGACGTCCAGCGGGCCCATCGACATCTCGTACAGGCGCAGCGTGTCGGCGCCGTACTCGTCGGCGATCTCGTCGGGCGCGACCGCGTTCTTCAGCGACTTGCCCATCTTGCCGGCCTCGCGCTTGACCGCCTCGCCGTTCCAGAAGTACTGGCCGTCGCGCTCCTCGATCTCGGCGGCGGGCACCGGGAAGCCCCGCTCGTCGCGGTACACGTCGGCGGTGATCATGCCCTGGTTGAACAGCTTGTGGAACGGCTCGACCGAGGAGACGTGCCCCAGGTCGTGCAGCACCTTGTGCCAGAACCGCGCGTACAGCAGGTGCAGCACCGCGTGCTCGGCCCCGCCGACGTACAGGTCGGCGCCGCCGCCCGGCTTCTGCGCGGTCGGGCCCAGCCAGTACTGCTCGTTGGCGGGGTCGACCACCTTCTCGCCGTTGGCCGGGTCGATGTAGCGCAGCTCGTACCAGCAGGAACCGGCCCAGTTGGGCATCGTGTTGGTCTCGCGGCGGTACGTCTGCAGGCCGTCGCCCAGGTCCAGCTCGACGTTGACCCAGTCCTCGTTCCGGGACAGCGGGGTCTTCGGCGAGGAGGTCGAGTCGAACGGGTCGTAGGTGTGCGGCGAGTAGTCCTCCACCACGGGGACCTCGACCGGCAGCATCGACTCGGGCAGCGCGTGCATCACGCCGTCGGCGTCGTAGACGATCGGGAACGGCTCGCCCCAGTACCGCTGACGGCTGAACAGCCAGTCGCGCAGGCGGTAGTTGACGGTGCCCTCGCCGATGCCGCGCCCGGCCAGCCACTCGGTGGCGGCGGCCTTGGCCTCGACCACGCTCAGCCCGTCCAGTGACAGGTCGTCATGCGCGGAGTTCACGATCACCGAGTCGTAGGTGTCGAACGCGTCGTCCCAGGTCGACGGGTCGTCACTGCGGCCGTCGGTCGGCCGCACCACGCAGCGCATCGGCAGTGCGAAGGCGCGGGCGAAGGCGAAGTCGCGGTGGTCGTGCGCGGGCACGGCCATGATCGCGCCGGTGCCGTAGCCCATCAGCACGTAGTCGGCGATGAACACCGGGACGGGCTCACCGCTGACCGGGTTGGTCGCGTACGCGCCGGTGAAGACGCCGGTCTTCACCTTCGCCTCGACCTGGCGCTCGACGTCCGACTTGGCGGCGGCCTCGGCCCGGTACGCCGCGACGGCCTCGGCGGGGGTGGCGGCGCCGCCCTTCCAGTCCTCGTGGGTCTCGGCCGGCCAGGCCGCCGGGACGATGCCGTCGACCAGCGCGTGCTCGGGCGCCAGCACCATGTAGGTGGCGCCGAACAGGGTGTCGGGGCGGGTGGTGAAGACCGTGATCGCGGCGTCAGGGCCGACCGCGAAGTCCACCCGGGCGCCCTCGGAGCGGCCGATCCAGTTCCGCTGCTGCAGTTTGATCGCCTCGGGCCAGTCCAGCAGGTCCAGGTCGGCGATCAGACGGTCGGAGTACGCGGTGATCCGCATCATCCACTGGCGCAGGTTCGACTTGAAGACCGGGAAGTTGCCGCGCTCGGACCGGCCGTCCGCGGTGACCTCCTCGTTGGCCAGCACGGTGCCCAGCCCGGGGCACCAGTTGACCGGCACCTCCTTGGAGTACGCCAGCCGGTACTCGCCCAGCAGCTCGTCCCGCTCGGCGGCGGACAGCTCGGCCCAGGCCCGGCCGTCCGGGGTCGGGCGGGTGCCGTCCGCGAACTGCGCGATCAGCTCGGCGATCGGGCGGGCCCTGCCGCCCTCGCCGGCCTCCTGGTCGTACCAGGAGTTGAAGATCTGCAGGAAGATCCACTGGGTCCAGCGGTAGTACTCCGGGTCGATGGTCGCGATCGACCGGCGCGGGTCGTGGCCCAGGCCCAGGCGGCGCAGCTGCTGCCGCATGTTCGCCATCGCGGCCTCGGTGGTGATCCGGGGGTGCTGGCCGGTGGCCACCGCGTGCTGCTCGGCCGGCAGGCCGAACGCGTCGTAGCCCAGGGTGTGCAGCACGTTGTGACCGTTCATCCGCTGGTAGCGGGCGTAGACGTCGGTCGCGATGTAGCCCAGCGGGTGACCCACGTGCAGGCCCGAACCGGACGGGTACGGGAACATGTCCATGATGAAGCTGTGCGGCTTCGAGACGACGTCACCGGCAGTCGGGCCGGCCAGCGCACCGGTCGGGTTGGGGGCGTTGAACGTCCCTTCCTTCTCCCAGACGTCCTGCCAGCGGGACTCGATCTCGGCGGCCAGCGTCGCGCCGTAGCGGAAGGGCTCGGTGGCAGCGGCCTCGGCCGCGGCGGGGGTCGTCTCGCTCATGGTCCTTCGGGCTCCATCTGAATGTCAGTTCGCGAACGGCGGCGGGAAAACAAAAAAGCCCCTCGCAGGAGGGGACGCCACGCCGACTCCGGCCCTCGGCCGGTCCTGGTCAGCGCGGCCGGCTAAGAAGCAGGCGCACGGTTCGCATGGCCACAGGGTACCGCACCTGCTGTCGGCAGATGCTTCGGAAAACAGGGGCCCGGGCCCTGCGACGGGCACACGCTGCGCCGCCAGGGGCTCGGGGAACTGCGACGCCCACCCCGGGACGGGTTCGAGGTGCGGGTGTGGTCAACCCCGGGCGGGGCTGAGGTCTGCGATACGTGCGGGTTCAGGCGAAAGTGCCTGACCATGCACGCGGCGATCACGCTCCGGAGGATGGCGTCGCAGTTCCCCGAGCCCCTGGCTGCCGCAGCGTGTGCCAGACCCGCGTAGCCCCCGCCCCCCTCAGCGCGCCGCCGCGTCGAACTCGCGGAGGGCGCGGGCGACTCGGGCCGACTGCATGCCCGCCGCGAGCAGCCGGGCCTGGTCGGCGACCCGGGCCGCTTCGTCCCGTTCGCCGGTCCGCAGGTACGAGTCCGCCAGTCGGACCATCAGGAGGGCCTTGGCCCGGGCCCGTTCGGGGGAGAGCGCGGCGACCGCGCCGACGAGCAGCTGCTGGGCCCGTTCGTGGTCGCCGAGGAAGAGGTAGCCCTCCCCCACCATGCCCTCCAGGTCGGCCCGTTCCTGGCTGTGGTCCTGGTCGCCCTCCAGGGCCTGGAACGCCCGCTCCGCGACGGCTTCGGCGCTGATCTGCTCGCCCTTGCGGCCGTGCGCCCGGGCGATCCGGCCGAGCTGGAGGGCCCGCTCACGGGGGGTCAGGACCTCGTCGGCCGCCCGCAGTGCGGTGGAGAGCATGGCGACCGCGTCCAGCCCCCGCCCGCCGGAGTTGTGGGTGGCCTGGACGGCGAGGCAGCCGACCACGCTGACCCCGAGCCGGGGGTCGCCGGAGACGTGGGCGGCCCGCAGCGCGGCGACGAAGGCCCGCTGGGCGGCCGCGTCGTTGCCGAGGTCGTAGTTGGCCCAACCGACCAGCCGGGCCAGCCTGCTGGCCGCGCCGTACAGCTCGCGGCCGAGCGGCTCGTCGTAGGCGCCGAGCTCGAGCAGCTTGCCGATCATGGCGAGTTCGGCCTTGGCCAGGTCCAGGATCAGGCCGCCGCCGTAGGCCCGCTCCAGCCGCTGCTTGCTGTCGTAGCTGAGCCGGAGGTCGGCGAGCTGGGCGCCGGCTATCCGCAGCGCGCCCTCGCCGCCGGTCAGTTCGGGTGCCGGGGAGGCCCAGTGCCGGGCGGCCTGCTGGAGCTCGTCGCCGCGGAACAGGTCGGTCAGCCGGACCGGGGCGGCGTCCGCCCCGGCCTCGCGCAGCGCGGTCTGCGCGGTGTCGGCGGTCCAGGGGTCGGTGAGCAGCCGGGGCGAGAGGATCTTGGCCCCCCGGCCGCTGCCCATCTGCCCCCAGAGCTGCTCGTAGGTCACCGCGATGCCGACCGTGCGGCTGAGCACCTCACAGACCGTCTGGTCGTGCGGGCTGCGCGGCACCATGCCCCGGTCGCGCCACTTGTACGGGGCGGTGGAACTGATCGCCAGCGCGGGCGGGAGCGCGGCGTTGAGCTCGCGGGCCAGCCGCTCCGGGCTCCAGCCGAGCTGGTGCAGGATGCGGGCCAGCTCCTCGTTCCTTCTGCGCTCCAGATCGGCCATGGCACCGACCGTATCGGGCCGCTCCGGCGGCCGGAAGCCGACCCCGCAAACGGAAGAGGACCCCTCCCGTTACCCGGGAGGGGTCCTCTTCACCAACTGTGGAGCTACGGAGAATTGAACTCCGGACCTCTTGCATGCCATGCAAGCGCTCTACCAACTGAGCTACAGCCCCGCGTCATCCGGAGTTTCCCCCGGCGACGTCGTTCACTTTACACGGTCCCCGGCCTACTCCCCTAATCCCTTCCGGCGGCCGTCACACGCCGGGTGCGGAGGGCGAAGAGGGCGGCCGACAGCAGCGCCAGGGCGATCGCCGAGAGCGTCACCAGCAGTGCACGGCCCGAGTCGGCCGGCGGGGCCGGCAGTGCGGCCCCGCCGAGGAAGAGGGTGCCGAGCAGCGCCACCCCGACCACCTGACCGAGTTGGATCACCGTCACCAGGACACCGCTGCCGTCCGCGGCGTCGGCCGGGTCCACCCGGCCGAGGGCGGCGGCGAACAGCGGGCTGTACGCGCAGCCGACCGCCAGACCGCCGACCATGAGCGCCAGTTCGGCGCCGAGGCCGATGTCCGCGCCGTCGGCGGCCAGCACGCCGAAGAGCAGGTACGCACCGGCGGCCGCGCCCAGGGCCGGCGGCGGCAGGCGCCGGTGCAGCCGCTGCGGAAGCCGCTGCCAGTACAGGCTGGAGAGGCCGAAGCCGATCGCGGCCGGAGCGGACAGCAGGCCCGCCCGCAGCGCGCTGTAGCCGAGCGCGGCCTGCTGGTGCAGGGCGAACGCGAACATCAGCCCGGCGAACGCCACCATGATCAGGAAGATCGCCCCGGCCGCGGGCAGCAGGCCCGGCGCCCGGAGCACCCGGCCCGGCACCAGCGGCTGGCCGCCCCGGGCCGCGATCCGGCGCTCCACCACCACGAACACCCCGAACAGCAGCGCGCTGCCCGCCAGCATCACCCAGCCCCAGACCGGCCAGCCCAGCTCGTGCCCGAGCACCAGCGGCACCACCAGCAGCCCGAGCGCGGCCGCCAGCACCACCAGCCCGACCAGGTCGAAGCGGCGGCCGCGGTCCCCCGGCAGCGCCGGCAGCAAGCGGTGCCCGGCCACCAGCAGCACCAGCCCGATCGGGACGTTGACCAGGAACACCGGCCGCCAGCCGGTGCCGAACAGGTCCGCGCTGACCAGCACCCCGCCGACCACCTGGCCGACCGCCATCCCGCCCGCCAGCACCGCCGAGTACAGCCCGAGCGCCCTGACCCGGGCCGCCCCGGTGAAGGTCCGCTGGACCAGGCTCATCACCTGGGGCACCATCAGCGCCGCTCCGGCCCCCTGCGCCACCCGGAAGCCGATCAGCCAGCCCACCCCCGGCGCCAGCCCGCAGGCCAGCGAGCCCGCGGTGAAGGCCGCCAGCCCGAGCTGGAAGAGCCTGCTGTACCCGTGCCGGGCACCGAGCCTGGCACCGGTGATCAGCAGCACCGCGTACGCGATGGTGTAGCCCGCCACCACCAGTTGCAGGGCCGCCCCGGAGGCGCCCAGGTCGGTCCTGATGCCGGGGACCGCGACGTTGACGATGGAGACGTCCAGCAGGGCCATGAACTGGCCCAGCAGGACGAGCCCGAGCAGCAGCCCGGGCCGGGTCGGGGCGGTGGTGCTCGCGGCGGTCGCCGGTGGTGCCTGAAGATCCGTCATGCGCCCAGCCTGCGGGCATCCTGGTACTGGTGGTTAGAGCCTGCCGATCCTGGTACTGACAGCACCCCGCAGCCGACGATCCGTCAGAATGGCGGCATGACCGTGCTGGACGACCGCCCCGCAGCCGCCCCGGCCCCCGAGAAGCGCCGGACGGAGCTGGCCGCCTTCCTCCGGGCCTGCCGGGCCCGGATCACCCCCGAGGCGGTCGGCCTGCCGCCCGGCCCCCGCCGCCGTACGCCGGGGCTGCGCCGCGAGGAGCTGGCGCAGCTCGCCGGGGTCGGGATCACCTGGTACACCTGGCTCGAACAGGGGCGGCCGATCAACGCCAGCGAGCAGGTGCTGGAGGCGGTGGCCCGGACGCTGCGGCTGGACGACACCGAGCGCGACCACCTGTTCCGGCTGGCCGGGCTCAGCACCGTCCGGGCCACCGACCCGGCCCTCCCGTTCCTCGACCCGGCCACCCAACTGATCCTGGATCAGCTCAGCCCGCTGCCGGCCGCCGTCAGCAACGGCCGCTACGACCTGCTGGCGCACAACGCGGCGTACGACGCGCTGTTCCCCGACGCCACCCGCCCGAAGCCGCCGTGCGGGCGCCGGAACAGCATGTGGTGCGCGTTCACCGTGCCGGCCTGCTGCAACCCGTTCGTGAACCGGGAGGCCGAGCTGCCCCGGATGGTCGGGGTGCTGCGCGGGGCGTACGGGCGGCACATCGGGGAGCCGGCCTGGGAGGAGTACATCCGGGACCTGGCGGCGGCCAGCCCGGAGTTCCGCGAGCTGTGGGCCCGTCAGGAGGTGGCGCCGCCCCGGACCTCGCTCAAGGTGTTCCGGCACGCAGCCGTCGGCGACCTGCGGTTCCAGGCGTCCTACCTGACCATGCCCAGCGCGCCCGAGTGCTACCTGGTGGTCTACACCCCGGAGGGCCCGGCCGACCGGGCCGGCGTCGAGTGGCTGACCGCCCACCCGGGCACCCCGCCGGCCGACCACCGGCACGACTGAGGAACGACCGAAGGCCGCCTCCCCTGAGGGAGACGGCCTTCGATGTGTTGTGGAGCTACGGAGAATTGAACTCCGGACCTCTTGCATGCCATGCAAGCGCTCTACCAACTGAGCTACAGCCCCGCGTGCCGCACGGTCCTGACGGACCGCCGAAGCGGAGTGGAGCTACGGAGAATCGAACTCCGGACCTCTTGCATGCCATGCAAGCGCTCTACCAACTGAGCTACAGCCCCGCACCCGAGGATTTCCCCGCCTGCCTTCCGGCCTGCGTTCTTTCCTGCGAACGAGGAAGACTCTAGCTGGTCAGGGCCGGAACTGCGAAATCCGGGCCCCGCTCAGGTCTCGTCGCCGATCACCGGCTGCGGGAGGGTGCCCGCGTTGTGCTCCAGCAGCCGCCAGCCACGCGCGCCCTGTCCGAGCACCGACCAGCAGCAGTTGGAGAGACCGCCGAAGCGCTCCCACTGGACCGGCTCCAGGTCGAGCAGCCGCCCGAGCATGGTGCGGATCGTCCCGCCGTGGCTCACCACCACCAAGGTGCCGTCCTCCGGCAGCTTCTCCACCGCCGCCAGCACCACCGGGACGGACCGGTCGGCCACCTCGGTGCTCAGCTCGCCGCCGCCGCGCCGGACCGGCTCGCCGAGCGCCCAGGCGTCGTACTGCTCCGGGAACCGGGCCCGGATCTCCGCGTTGGTCAGCCCCTGCCAGTCACCGGCGTAGGTCTCCCGCAGGCCCTCGTGGTGGTCCACCTCGAGGCCGGTGACCTTGGCCAGCTCGGCGGCGGTCCGCCGGGCGCGCTTGAGGTCGGAGGAGATCAGCAGGTCCGGCCGGAGACCGGAGAGCAGCTTCGCCGCCCGCTGGGCCTGGAAGACGCCCTGGTCGGTCAGCTCGATGTCGGTGCTGCCCTGGAACCTCGACTCGAGGTTCCAGGAAGTCTGGCCGTGCCGCCAGAAGACGATGCGCGGACCCCGCGCCTTGCCGCTCAGCTCTCGTCCTCGGAGAGCGCGTTGCCCGCGGCGTCGGTGACGGCGTTCTCCGGACGGTTCCGGGTGGCCATCGCCTCGGCCGGCACGGGCAGCTCGGGGCAGTCCTTCCACAGGCGGTCGAGCGAGTAGAAGGAGCGCTCCTCGGAGTGCTGGACGTGCACCACGATGTCCAGGTAGTCCAGCAGGATCCAGCGACCCTCGCGCTCGCCCTCGCGGCGGACCGGCTTGATGTCCAGCTGCTCGCGCAGCTGCTCCTCGATCTCCTCGGCGATCGCCTTCACCTGGCGGTCGTTGTTGGCCGAGGCGATCAGGAAGGCGTCGGTGATCGACAGCACCTCGCTGACGTCGAAGGCGATGATGTCGTGGGCCAGCTTGTCGGCCGCCGCGAGGGCGGCGACGTTGATGAGGTCCTGGCTGTGCTCGGTGGCAGTCACGGTGTTCTTCCGGCTCGTCCTATGAGATTCGCCTTCCAGGATCTCACGAACCCGCCCGGGCCCCGGTCGGTCGGATCGGGGCCCGGCTCCGGCACACCGTCCGCTACTGCGGCTTGGGCGCCTGGTAGTCCTTGCCGAGCACCACCACGAGGTCCGCGTTCTGCGCGGTGGTGACCTTCTTCACCGCGGTGTCCTTGAGCCCGAGGCTCAGGGCCAGCTGCTGGGCGACCGGCAGCTTGGCGTCGTCGGTGTAGCGGATCTCGCTGGCCGCCTGGGCCGGGGCCTTGGCGCCGCTGGGCAGCAGCTCCAGGCCCGCGTTGGTGATCTGGCTGCCGGCCGTGTTGGCCGCCTCGTCGACCCCGGAGCCGTTCAGCACCGAGACCCGGGTGACCTTGTTCGCGGCCGCCGCGTTCTTCACCGTGCCGCCGAGCACGTCCTTGACCTGCTTGCCGGCGGTGGCCTCGTCCAGTGTGCCGTCCGGCTGCACCGAGAGGGCGCCGGTGGTGAGGTGGTTCTCCTTGGCGTACTGGGCCAGCTGCACCAGCACCCCGGCCAGGGCCGGCTCCGGCAGCGAGGGGTCGGGCACCGCGCCGACCCGGTGCACCAGGTCCTGCGCCTCCTTGAGGTCCGTGGGCATCACCCGGAGCACCGCGTCCAGCACCTGCCCGAACCGGGCCAGCTGGGCGTCGGTGGTCTCCCCCGGCGCCTGGTAGGTGGCGTACGCCACGGCGGCCTGCGCGGTCAGCGAGACCGCCTTGCCGGCCGGGGCCAGCTCCTTGCCCGCGGGCTGGTTGCCCTCCCGGACCGCCGCGTTGGTGTCCACCTTGATCCCGCCGAGCTGGGCCACCAGCAGCAGCAGGTACGGGGTGTCCAGCCGCCAGGTCCCGGCGACCGGGGCGCCGAGCACCGTGGTCAGGCCCTCCCGGGTGCCGGAGGCGCCGGTGGCGTCCAGCGACTTGCCGAGCGTCTCGGTGGCCGAGATCCCGGAGCTGGGCAGCTTGAGGCCGTCCGGCAGCAGCAGTACCGAGGCCTTCCGGCCGGACTGGTCGTTCACCAGCAGCGCGCTGGTGACCTTGCCCTGAAGGTCCCTCAGGTGCACCACGTTCACCGTCCGGCCGCCGGCCGCGACGGCCGCCGAGCCGGGCCCGCCCAGATCGCCCTGCCACCAGAGGTAGCCCGCCGTGCCGCCCGCCACCAGCACCAGCGCGAGCCCGGCGCCGAGCAGCCGGTTGCGCAGCTTGCGACGGCGCTCGTCCCGGCGCTCGGTCCTCGACTCGGCGAACTTCAGCCAGTCGATGACGTCCTCGGACTGCTCCGCCTCCTCGTCCACGAAGGTGAACTCACCGGTCGGGTAGTCCTGCTCCGGGGCGGCGGCCTTCCGGGCCTGCGGAGGCACGGCCGTCACCGGCGGCTCGGCCACGGGGGGCCGGACCGGCTGGACGGGCCGCACCTGCACGGGCTGCACCGGGGCCACCGGCGGCGGCGCGGGCTGCTGGTACGCGGGCTGCTGCTGGTACGGGTCCTGGACGTACTGCTGCGGCCGGCCGTAGGCGTCGTAGTACACCTGGGGCTGCTGCGGCTGCTGGTAGTACTGCTGCTGGTACGGGTCCTGGACGTACTGCTGCGGCTGACCGTAGGCGTCGTAGTACACCTGCGGCTGCTGGTACTCCGGCGGCTGCTCCTGGTAGGGCTCCTGCGGGTACCACTCCTGGTTGCCGTGCTCCTCGGGACCCGTCACGCCGTACCTCCCCGCGCGTACAGCGCCCGCTTGTCGATGTACCGGACCACACCGTCCGGGACCAGGTACCAGACCGGGTCGCCCTTGGCGACCCTGACCCGGCAGTCGGTCGAGGAGATGGCCAGCGCCGGCACCTCGACCAGCGAGACCCCGCCGGCCGGCAGACCGGCGTCGGAGAGCACGTGGCCGGGGCGGGTGCAGCCGATGAAGTGGGCCAGCGAGAACAGCTCCTCGGAGTCCCGCCAGGACAGGATCTGGGACAGCGCGTCGGCGCCGGTGATGAAGAACAGGTCCGCGGCCGGGTGCAGCGCCCGCAGGTCGCGCAGGGTGTCCACGGTGTACGTCGGGCCCTGCCGGTCGATGTCGATCCGGCTGACCGAGAACTGCGGGTTCTCCGCCGTGGCGATCACCGTCATCAGGTAACGGTCCTCGGCCGGCGTCACCACGCGGTCGCTCTTCTGCCACGGCTGCCCGGTCGGCACGAAGATCACCTCGTCGAGGTGGAACGCGCTCGCCACCTCACTGGCGGCGACCAGGTGCCCGTGGTGGATCGGGTCGAAAGTGCCACCCATCACGCCGAGGCGCTTACGTGCCCGCACTCCGGGGGTCTCGGCCTGCTGTCCCATGCCGCCACACCTTACGCGAACCCCGTTGCGGCCGGGCAAGCCCGCCCGGCCGCCGGAACGACGCTGCTCAGCGGTCGCGGTTGAAGCGGGTGGTGATCCAGAGCAGCAGCAGCAGGATGCCCAGGCCGGCGCCGCCGGTCAGGTACGGGCTGAGGCTCTCGTGGTTGCCGCCCTCGGAGGCGCCTTCGGCCAGCTTGGTCAGGAGGGGCAGTGCGGAAGTGCTCATGGTCGGCAGGACCTTCTCGACTCGGTGAGGGGGCTCGGGATTCTCTGCGCGCTCATCGTACGGGGGTGGCGCACGCAACCGCGCGGCGCCCCACCGCGTCTGACTCCGCGTGGGCGCTCGGACGCGGTGTCAGTTGTCGCGTCCGGCCCGGGCCAGTGCCCAGACCAGCAGGCCGATGCCGACCACGGAGCCGATCAGGACGATCCGCAGGAACAGCCCGGGCCCCGGCTCGGTGGAGACCGGTCCGGCCAGCTGGGCGAAAGTGGCGGGGTTCATCAGCGGTCTCTCCTCGGTCCGTTCGGCTCGGCCCCAGCGTAGACCCGGACGTTCCGGACATCGGACGGCGCCCCCGGGCGTACCGTGGCCGGCGGGGACGAGTACGCGCCAACGGACGTTGTAGCGAACAGCAGCGGGGGCCGGGCAGAGCCGGTGCCGGCGTCGAGCAGGAGGTACTCAGCACATGACGGACATGACCAAGGACAACACGCCGAGCCGCCGCCGTGAACGCTTCCCCGGGATCTCCACCCGGGCCTGGGAGCACCCGGCCGACCGCTCGGCGCTGGTCGCCCTGCGGAAGCTCTCCGGCTTCGACGAGATCCTGAAGAAGCTGGCCGGCCTGGTCTCCGAGCGCAGCGTCCGGCTGATGTTCCTGGCCACCGCCGTCCGCACGTCGGAGCGTCAGTTCCCCGAGCTGCACGCGATGGTGCGGGACGCGGCCTACATCCTGGACCTGGAGCAGGTCCCCGACCTGTACGTCACCCAGGACCCGACGGTCAACGCGATGTGCATCGGGATGGACGCCCCGATCATCGTGGTCACCAGCGGCCTGGTCGACCTGCTGGACGAGGAGGAGCTCCGCGCGGTGATCGGCCACGAGGTCGGCCACGCGATGTCCGGCCACGCGGTCTACCGGACGATGCTGCTGATCCTCACCAACATCGCCACCCGGATCGCCTGGATCCCGCTCGGCACGCTGGCGATCACCGCCGTGATCACCGCGCTCAAGGAGTGGTTCCGCAAGGCCGAACTCTCCTGCGACCGCGCCGGTCTGCTGGCCGGTCAGGACCTGCAGGCCTCGATGCGCGGCCTGATGAAGCTGGCCGGCGGCCACAACCTGGCCGAGATGAACGTCGACGCCTTCCTGGAGCAGGCCGAGGAGTACGACAAGGCCGGCGACCTCCGGGACGGCGTGCTCAAGCTGCTCCAGGTCCTCCCGCAGACCCACCCCTTCGCGGTGGTCCGGGTCGCCCAGCTGAAGAAGTGGGCCGACAGCGACGACTACCGCTCCATCCTGGCCGGGGCCTACCCCCGCCGCACCGACGACCCGGACACCTCGGTCGGCGAGCAGTGGAAGGCGGCGGCCGACTCCTACGCCAAGTCCATGAAGGAGACCAAGGACCCGCTGATGGGCCTCATCCGCGACGTCGCCGGCGGCGCAGCCACCGTCGGCGGCAAGCTCCGCGACACCTTCACGGGGCCCCGCACCCCCAGCGAGTAGGCCCGGCCCGGGCACACGGCTCCGCCGACCTTTCGGCAGGGCGTTCAGTTGCACTGTCCAGGGGCTCGGGGAACTGCGAGGAGATCTGGCGCTCGGGTCACTGCGAAAGTGCCTGACCACCCACGCAACGGTGACCTTGCCAGGGTCGGCGTCGCCCACGCGGCGGAGCCGCACAACAGCAGAGCCCCGAGCCCCTGCTGTGCTGAGCCACCTGCCAACAGTTGCTCGCCCGTCTAAGGCTTGAGGACCCCGCACACCGCCCAGGCCGCCCGCGAGTGGTCGCCCGGGTCGGTGACGGCGGCCGAGGCGGTGCCGCCGAGCATCGGCTGGAGGTAGGCCGCCAGCCGGCTGTTGCACGGGGTCGGCCCCGCCTGGACGACCGAGTCGACCAGGCGGAGCCGGCCGGCCGCCAGGTCGGCCCGGTCGAACTCGAAGCGGAGCGCCCGCCGCACGGTGTGCAGCGTGACCGGCCCGCCCGGTGCGTCGGCGGGCCGGAGCGCGTAGACGAAGGTGTGGTCGGTGTCGATCTCCAGGACGCCCGCGTCCGCCTCGTCGATCGTCATCGCGCCGACCGCCTTCACGGTGTCCGTCGCCAGCGCCACCTTCGCGGGGTCGAAGCGGACCAGCCAGCCGGTGGCGGCGTGGTGCTGGTCGTCGCTGGGGGTGGCGGTGCTCTGGTCGTACTGGCTCTGCTGCCCGGGGGTGACCAGCCGGCGGGCATCCGCCGTCTCGCCGTGCACCAGGGTGTTCGGGGCCAGCGAGGAGATGCTCAGATAGCGCTGGACGGTGTCGAGCGCCCGGAGCACGTCGGCCCGGGTGAAGTGCACGGTGGCCGAACCGCCCGGGGTGCCGAGGCCGACGATGCCGTCCCGGTAGCTCGCGGGCAGAGCGGCGAACGGAGCGTTCGGGTCGGCGACCGGGGTGACGTCCGAACTCGGGGCCAAAGCCACCAGGCTGACGGTCAGTTGGCTGCCGCTGGGGCGGCCGGACTGCGGCTGGGGCGCGGCGACGCCGAAGTACACCGCCGCCGCGAAGGCCAGCACCACCAGCAGCAACAGGGCCAGCGCCTGCCGCGACAGCGTGCCGAACAGCCCGCGTCGGCGCACCGCACGAGGGTGGTTGCCCCCCAGTCGTTCCCGGGCCGAGAACTCCTGGATCCGGGCAGCTCGGACGAACGACTCGTCGAAGACGACGGATCGGTACTCGTCCTCGTTACCGGAACCACCGTCGGGCGTACCCTCCGGAGGCTCGACCGGGTCACCCATGACTCAAGGGTAGAGCCGGTGTTGGCGCGCCACGAGAGGCTGTACGTAACTTCTTCGTAGCTGCCGGTGAGCTGCCGCCGGACCGCCGGTCACCGGCTCAGCGGCTGATCGAGACCGTCACCGGCGGTGCCTGCGAGGTTTCACCACGTGGCGGTGCCCCGCTGGTGCTGGTGCCGGTCTCCGGGCGGCTGGCGGGCTGCTCCCCGCCACCGGTGCCCCGGTAGATCGCGGCCACCGCGACGGCCACCACGCTGACGCCCATCACCACCGCGAGCACCCAGGCGACCGGGCGGTGCCAGCGCTGCTGGGCGACCTGCCGGCCGCCGGCCGCGCGACCGGGGTCGAAGCCGTCCGCCCGGCTCCAGCGCAGCCGCCGGGCGGCCCGGCCGGCCGACCAGGGGTCGGTGTAGAGCCGGTCGTCGTCCAGACCGCTCGGGTGCGGGCGCAGCTCCAGCGGCAGCCCGTCCGTCGCGGTGAACTCCGGGACCCGGCCGAGGGCCACCGTGTCGGGCTCGAACCTCGCGTCGGCGGCGGCCAGCTGCCGCTCCTCGGCGCTCGGCTCGTGCACGGCGGCGGACCGGATGAATGCCTCGTCAAGGACCACGGTGGCGAACTCGTCGTCCGCACCACCGTGGTCGGCGCCGTCGGAGTACGGCGAGCCCCCCACGTCCTCAGCCACGGATTCAATGTATTACCGGGCGGGGGTTTTGTCTGTGGGTCCCGATAGTTCATCTGAGGACGGCCGCCCGGGGGCCCGGCCGGCGGCCGGCCGGCGTCAGCCGTTCGTACCACCCACGGTGGGCGTAGCGCCGCCCCGGACGTGGCCGTCACCGGTGACGATGTACTTGGTCGAGGTCAGCTCGGGCAGCCCCATCGGACCGCGCGCGTGCAGCTTCTGGGTGGAGATGCCGATCTCGGCGCCGAACCCGAACTCACTCCCGTCGGTGAACCGGGTCGAGGCGTTGACCGCCACCGTGGTGGAGTCGACCAGCTGGGTGAAGCGGCGGGCGGCGGCCTGCGAGGTGGTCACGATCGCCTCGGTGTGGCCCGAGGACCAGCGGCGGATGTGCGCGACGGCGGCGTCCAGCGAGGGCACCACGGCGGCCGCGATGTCGTACGAGAGGTACTCGGTCTCCCAGTCCTCCTCGGTCGCGGGCAGCACGGTGGCCGCCGAGCCCTCGGCGGCCTTCAGCACCGCGTCGTCGCCGTGCACGGTGACCCCGGCCTCGGCCAGCGCGGCCAGCGCGAGCGGCAGGAAGGCGTCCGCGACGTCCTGGTGGACCAGCAGGGTCTCGGCGGTGTTGCAGACGCTGACCCGCTGGGCCTTGGAGTTCAGCAGGATGCCGACCGCCATCGCCAGGTCGGTGTCGGCGTCCACGTAGACGTGGCAGTTGCCGGTGCCGGTCTCGATCACCGGCACGGTGGAGCCCTCGACCACGGTCTTGATCAGCGAGGCGCCGCCGCGCGGGATCAGCACGTCCACCAGGCCGCGGGCCCGCATCAGCTCCTGCACCGACTCCCGGCTCTCGCCGGGCACCAGCTGGATCACGTCGGCGGGCAGCCCCGCCCCGGCCACCGCGTCCCGGAGCACCCCGACCAGCGCGGTGTTGGAGCGGTAGGCGGAGGCCGAGCCGCGCAGCAGCACCGCGTTGCCGGACTTCAGGCAGAGCGCGGCGGCATCCACCGTGACGTTGGGCCGGGCCTCGTAGATGATGCCCACCACGCCCAGCGGGACCCGGATCTGACGCACGTCCAGACCGTTCGGCAGCGTGTAGCCCCGGATCACCTCGCCGACCGGGTCGGGCAGGCCGACCACCGAGCGGACGTCGGCGGCGATCGCCGCGATCCGCTCGTCGGTGAGCGTGAGCCGGTCGATCACCGACTCCGCGGTGCCGGCCGCCCGGGCCTTCGCCACGTCCTCGGCGTTGGCGGCGGTGATCTCCGCCGCCCGGGCGAGCAGCGCGTCGGCGATCGCCAGCAGCGCGGCGTCCTTCACCGAACGCGGCAGCGGGGCGAGCGCGGCGGCCGCCTCACGGGCACGGCGCGCGACGGCGAGGACGGGGCTGTCGGTGGTCTGGTCGCTGGTCATGCGGCAAGCCTAGCGACTGCGCCCGCCCGCCCGGAGCTGCCGATCGAGCACTGAGACACCGCTAGTACGGGTGCACCCCGCCCAGGTGCGGCGGCGGATCGCCGAAGCCCTCCGCGATCCGCTTGTGGTAGGTCGGACGGTCCACCACCTCGAGGCCGACGATCTCCCACGGCGGTAAGTTCGCGGTGCTCTTGTGCTCGCCCCAGAGCCGGAGCGCGATCGCGGCGGCGTCGTGCAGGTCCCGGGCCTGCTCCCAGTAGCGGATCTCGGCGTGGTCGGCGGCGTAACGGGCCGTCAGGAAGAACGAGTGGTCGTGGGCCAGCTGTTCGAGCCCGGCGCGCAGCTCGGCGAGCGGGATGACCTTGCCCGCCACGCTCAGCACGACGTGCCAGAGCCGCGGTTGCTCCTCCTCCGGGAGCTCGGCCCGGTCGTGCAACTGGCGTACGGTGGCCCGGGGTTCCTCGGGTACCTGTTCGCCCCGGCCGCCGTCGATGCTGGTCAGCCTTCGTCCCACCGGCGGCCTCCTGTTCGGCGACGTCGTGTCCTGGCCGCTGCGGACGGCCCAGGGGTCGGGCCCGTCAGCCGCGCAGGATGACCAGGTCGTCGCGGTGGATGACCTCGCGCTCGTACGCGGCACCGAGCTCCTGGGCCAGCTCCCTGGTGGACCGGCCGAGCAGACGGGGCAACTCCCTCGCATCAAAGTTGACCAGCCCACGGGCGACGATGTGGCCGTTTTCGCCAAGAAGGTCCACCGGATCACCGGCGGAGAAGTCGCCGTCCACCCGGGTCACCCCGGCGGGCAGCAGCGACTTGCCGCCGGAGACCACCGCCTCGACCGCGCCCGGGTCCAGCTGGAGGGCACCGCGCGGGCTGCTGGCGTGCTCCAGCCAGAGCAGCCGGTCGGCGGACCGGCTGCCGGTGCGCAGGAACAGGGTGCCGGTCGGCCGGCCCGCCAGCGCGTCGGCGGCCTGGCTGGCGGCGGTCAGCACCACCGGGATGCCGGCGCCGGTGGCGATCCGGGCGGCCTCCACCTTGGTGACCATGCCGCCGGTGCCGACGCCGGCCTTGCCGGAGCTGCCGATCTCGATCCCGTCCAGGTCCTGCGGACCGCTGACCTGGTCGATCCGGCTGGTGCCGGGCTTGCTCGGGTCACCGTCGTACAGGCCGTCCACGTCGGAGAGCAGCACCAGCAGGTCGGCCCGGACCAGGTGGGCGACCAGCGCGGCCAGCCGGTCGTTGTCGCCGAACTTGATCTCGGCGGTGGCCACCGTGTCGTTCTCGTTGACGATCGGCATCGCGCCCATCGCGAGCAGCTGGTCCAGCGTCCGGTAGGCGTTCCGGTAGTGCGCCCGGCGGCTGGCGTCCTCGGCGGTCAGCAGCACCTGGCCGACCCGGACCCCGTACCGGGCGAACGAGGCGGTGTAGCGGGCGACCAGCAGGCCCTGGCCGACGCTGGCGGCGGCCTGCTGGCGGGCCAGGTCCGGCGGGCGGCGGTCCAGCCCGAGCGGGGCCAGGCCGGCCGCGATCGCGCCGGAGGAGACCAGCACGATCTCGGGGGCGGCGGGCTGGCTGCGGGCCTTGGCCAGGGTGTCGACCAGTGCGTCCACCCGGTCCGCGTCGAGCCCGCCGGCAGCGGTGGTGAGCGAGGAGGAGCCGACCTTGACCACGATGCGGCGTGCGGTCAGCACCTCCTGACGCAGGGTCTGGTCCGTCATCGGGCATTGCCTCCACAGGAGAATCGACGGGTCGTAATCTACGCGATCCGGACCCTCGCCCCCGACGGCCTTTCAGCCCGTGGACACGCCACAGGGGCGTGGGCGGCCGGTCGGCTGCCCACGCCCCTGTGGCGGCGAGCGAGTTACTCCTCGTCGCCGGAGTCGTCCACGTCCAGCGCCGGGCGCTTGCTGGAGAGCGCCTCGAAGGCGAGGAACTCGTCCTCGGCCGAGTCGCGCAGCTTCTGCTTGTCGCGGCGGCGGTCCAGCGCGGGGCGCTGGGTGTCCAGACGGTGGTCCTCGCCACGACGGCCGAGCATCTCGGCACCGGCGGCCAGGGTCGGCTCCCAGTCGAAGACCACGGCGTTCTCGTCCGGGCCGATGATGACGGTGTCGCCCTCGGTGGCACCGACCTTCCAGAGCTGGTCCTCGACGCCGAGCCGGGCCAGCCGGTCGGCCAGGTAGCCGACCGCCTCGTCGTTGGAGAAGTCGGTCTGCCGGACCCAGCGCTCGGGCTTGAGGCCGCGGACGCGGAACGCGCCGTCCTCCTCGGTGACGGTGAAGCCGGCGTCGTCCACGGCGGTCGGCCGCAGCACGATCCGGGTGGCCTCCTGGAGCGGCTTGGCGGCCCGCGCCTCGGCGACGATCTGCGCCATCGCGTAGTTGAGCTCGCGCAGGCCCGCCCGGGAGGCGGCGGAGACCTCGAAGACGCGGTAGCCGCGCTCCTCCAGCGAGGCCCGGGTCAGGTCGGCGATGTCCTGGCCGTCCGGCACGTCGATCTTGTTGAGCGCGACCAGGCGCGGACGGTCCTCGAGACCGCCGTACTGGGCGAGCTCGGCCTCGATGGTCTCGAGGTCGGTGAGCGGGTCACGGCCCGGGTCCAGGGTCGCGCAGTCCAGCACGTGCACCAGGACGGTGCAGCGCTCGACGTGGCGGAGGAACTCCAGGCCAAGACCGCGGCCCTGGCTGGCGCCGGGGATCAGGCCGGGGACGTCGGCGACGGTGTAGACCGTCTCGCCCGCGGTGACCACACCGAGGTTGGGGATCAGGGTGGTGAACGGGTAGTCGGCGATCTTCGGCTTGGCGGCCGAGATCACCGAGATGAGCGAGGACTTGCCCGCACTCGGGTAACCGACCAGGGCGACGTCGGCGACGGACTTGAGCTCCATCACGATGTCGCGGGCCTCGCCGGGCTCGCCGAGCAGCGCGAAGCCGGGGGCCTTGCGGCGGGACGAGGCGAGGGCCGAGTTGCCGAGACCGCCACGGCCACCGGCCGCGGCGATGAAGCTGGTCCCGTGACCGACCAGGTCGGCCAGCACGTTGCCCTGCTTGTCCATCACCACGGTGCCGTCCGGCACCGGCAGGATCAGGTCCCCACCGGTCGAACCGGTGCGGTGAGCACCCGCACCCGGCTTGCCGTTGGTGGCCTTGCGCTTGGGCGAGTGGTGGTACTCCAGCAGAGTGGTGACCTGGGCGTCGACGATGAGGATGACGCTGCCACCCTCACCGCCGTTGCCGCCGTCGGGCCCGCCGAGCGGCTTGAACTTCTCCCGGTGAACGGAGGCGCAGCCGTGGCCCCCGTTACCCGCGGCGACATGCAGTTCGACGCGGTCCACGAAGGTGGTCATGGGGTGTGCCTCCAGATAGGGAAAAACAGTCTCTGCTTCAAAGCATGGAGGGTGGACCGGAAAATTCCGGTCCACCCTCCATGTGAATTCCGACGCAGGGTCAGAATCAGGCCTCGACGGCCACGATGTTCACAACGCGACGACCGCGGTGGGTGCCGAACTGCACCGCACCGGCGTTCAGCGCGAACAGGGTGTCGTCGCCACCGCGACCGACGCCCGCACCCGGGTGGAAGTGGGTGCCACGCTGGCGGACCAGGATCTCGCCGGCGCTGACGACCTGACCGCCGAAGCGCTTCACGCCGAGGCGCTGGGCGTTCGAGTCACGGCCGTTCCGGGTAGAGCTTGCGCCCTTCTTGTGTGCCATCTCGCTATCCCCTTACTTGCTGACGGAGTCGATGCTGGTGATCCGGACAGCGGTGTGGCGCTGACGGTGGCCCTGGCGGCGACGGTAACCGGTCTTGTTCTTGTAGCGCAGGATGATGATCTTCTCACCCTTGGTGTGGTCGACCACCTCGGCGTGAGCCTTCACGCCGGCGAGGACCCACGGGTCGGAGGTGACATCGTCACCGTCGACGACCAGGATGGTCGAGAGCTCCACCGAGTCACCCGGCTTGACGTCAACACGGTCAATCTCCAGCACGTCGCCGACGGCGACCTTGTGCTGGCGGCCGCCTGCGCGAACGATCGCGTACATGCGGTACCTGCTTTCTCTAACTCGATCGGAACTCTCGATGCCAGCCACCTGGGTACGGACACAGGCGGCCTCCCCCTCACTTCGAGAAGCGCGGGAGGTGATTTGCTCGGGAGCGCGGCGTCAGACACGCCAAGGGTCAAGAATACGGACCGGCACCCACTTGGGCAAACCGGGCCCTACCGGGGTCGGGGCGGCCCGTACGGACCGCCCCGACCCAAGGGCTTACTCAGCCGCCGAATCACCCTCGGCGGCCGCGGCCTTCTTGGCCGCCGCGCTGGTCCGCTTGGTGGCGGTCTTGCGGGCGGTGGTCTTCTTCGCGGCCACGGTCTTCTTGGCCGCGACGGCCTTCTTGGCCGGAGCCTTGCGGGCCGCGCGCTTCTTCGGCGCGGGCTCCTCCTCGGCCGCCGGCTCCTCGACGACGGGCAGCTCGGCCTCGGCCGGCGACTCCTCGACGACGGTCTCGGCCACCGGCTCGGCGACGGGCTCCTCGACCACGGCCGGGGTGGCGGCAGCCGTCAGGGCGGCCTCCATCGCGGCCTCGGCGCGGGCCTGCAGCACCACGATCTCGGCCCCGCCCGGCGCACCGGCCGGAGCGGTCGCCTTGCGGACCGCCCGACGACGGGTCCGGCCGGCCGGAGCGGCCGGGGCCGCCTCGATCTCGACCAGGTCGACCTGCGGCGCGGGCTGCTCGGCCACGACCGGCGCCTCGACCACGGTCTCGGCGGCCTCGACGGCCTCCGGGACGGCGATCTCCAGCTGCTCGGAGCCGTTCGGGATGACCTCGAACTCCTCGTGGTCGTGCTCGTCCTCGACCGACTCGACGGCCTCGGAGACCTGGTGCGACTCCTCCTGCGAGGTGCCGCCCTTGCCCCGGCGACGGCGCTTCGAGGCACCCGCCGCAGCGGCCTCGCCCGAGGTGCCGACCGGGCCACCGCCGCCGCCCACCGAGGTGGGCTGCTCCATGTGGACGATCACGCCGCGGCCGTTGCAGTGCACGCAGGACTCGGAGAAGGACTCCAGCAGGCCCTGGCCGACCCGCTTGCGGGTCATCTGCACCAGGCCCAGCGAGGTGACCTCGGCCACCTGGTGCTTGGTCCGGTCCCGGCCCAGGCACTCCAGCAGTCGACGCAGCACCAGGTCCCGGTTGGACTCCAGCACCATGTCGATGAAGTCGATCACGATGATGCCGCCGAGGTCACGGAGCCTCAGCTGACGGACGATCTCCTCGGCCGCCTCGATGTTGTTCCGGGTGACGGTCTCCTCGAGGTTGCCGCCCTGGCCGACGAACTTGCCGGTGTTGACGTCGACCACGATCATCGCCTCGGTCCGGTCGATCACCAGCGAACCGCCGCTGGGCAGCCAGACCTTGCGGTCCAGCGCCTTCATCAGCTGCTCGTCGATCCGGTAGGTGGCGAACACGTCCACGTCCGAGGTCCACCGCTGCAGACGCTCGGTCAGGTCCGGCGCCACGTTGGTGACGTACTCGTGGATGGTGTTCCACGCCTCCGAGCCGGAGACGATGACCTTGGTGAAGTCCTCGTTGAAGATGTCGCGGACGACCCGGACGGTCATGTCCGGCTCGCCGTACAGCAGCGCCGGGGCGTTGCCGGTGGCGGCCTTCTTCTGGATCTCCTCCCACTGCGCCTGCAGGCGCTGCACGTCGCGGGTCAGCTCGTCCTCGCTGGCGCCCTCGGCGGCGGTGCGCACGATCACGCCCGCGTCGTCCGGGACGATCTTCTTGAGGATCTGCTTGAGGCGCGCGCGCTCGTTCTCCGGGAGCTTGCGGCTGATGCCGGTCATCGAGCCCTCGGGCACGTAGACCAGGTAGCGGCCGGGCAGCGAGATCTGGCTGGTCAGCCGGGCGCCCTTGTGGCCGATCGGGTCCTTGGAGACCTGGACCAGCACGGACTGGCCGGACTTAAGCACCGACTCGATCCGGCGCGGGCCGCCGTGGCCGCCCAGCGCACCGAAGTTGACCTCACCGGCGTACAGCACCGCGTTGCGGCCCTTGCCGATGTCGACGAAGGCGGCCTCCATCGACGGCAGCACGTTCTGGACCTTGCCCAGGTAGACGTTGCCGACGTACGAGGTGGCCTGCTCCTTGTTCACGTAGTGCTCGACCAGCACGTTGTCCTCGAGGACACCGATCTGGGTGCGCAGGCCGTTCTGACGGACCACCATGACCCGCTCGACCGACTCCCGGCGGGCCAGGAACTCGGCCTCGGTGATGATCGGCACCCGGCGGCGGCCCAGCTCGCGGCCCTCACGGCGGCGCTGCTTCTTGGCCTCCAGACGGGTGGAGCCCTTGATCGACTGCACCTCGTCCGGGTCGAAGGCCGGCTCGGTCGAACGGCGGCGCGGCTCGCGGACCTTGACGACGGTTCGGACGCCGTCCTCGGTGGTCTCGGCGGCCAGCTCGACGCCACCACCGCTGTCGCCACTGCGACGACGACGGCGACGGCGACGGCGGGACGAGGCCAGGCCACCGGCCAGGTCGTCCTCGTCGTCCTCCTCGGCGTCGTCCTCGGGCTCCTCGACGGGAGCGGCGGCGGCCGGCTCGGTGCCCTGCTCGGCCTCGAACTCCTCGGCCTCACCGCGACGGCGGCGACGGCCGCCCCGGCGGCGACGGCGGGACGGACGGTCGTCCTCCCACTCGCCCTCGACCTCGGCCTCGGGGCCGGCGGTCACCTCGACGGGCGCCTCCTCGACCACGGCCGGGGCCTCGGCCTTGGGCACCTCGCGGACCGGCTGCGGCTGCTCGACCCGGGCCTGCTCGACCCGGGCCTGCTCGACCCGGGGCTGCTCGACCCGGGGCTCCGGGCGGCTCTCCTGACGGGCTTCCTGGCGGGCCTCGTGACGGCCACCCCGGGACTGGCGCGACGGGGTCTGCACCCGGACCTGCTGACGGGTGCGACGGCGACGGCCGACCCCGCTGTACTCGAACTCGTCCTCCTCCTGGGTCGTCGCGGCCGGGGCGGCGGCGGGCGCGGCCGGAGCGGCAGCGGCGGCCGGGGCACTCACGGCGGCGGCCGGAGCGACGACCGGGGCGGCGGGGGCGACGTAGGGCGCGGGCTCCTGGAAGACCGGGGCCTGGAAGATCGCGGTGGACGGGCGGACCGCACGGCGGCGGGCCCGCGGCGGGGCGGCGTCCTCGACCACCGGGGCGGGCTCGGCGACCACGGCCGGGGCCTCGGCCACCGGCTCCTCGGCCGGAGCCTCGGGCTCCTCCTCAACGACCGGCTCCTCGGCCATCACCGGGGCGGCCTCGACCACCCGGCGACGGCGGGGGCGACGCGGCGGGGCGGCGTCCTCGACCACCGGGGCGGGCTCCTCGGCGACGACCGGGGCCTCGGCCACCGGCTCGACCACGGGGGTCTCCCCGACGGCGACCGGGGCGGTCTCGGCCCGCTTGCGGGGAGTGCGACGGGCCCGGACGGGCTTCTCCGGCGCGGGCTCCTCGGCCACGGCCTCGACCGGGGCGGGCACCTCGACGACGGTCTCGACCGCGTCCGGCGCACCGGCCGGGGACTCCACGCGCTTGCGGGCCCGACGGGCCCGCACCGGCTTCTCGGGGGCGGGCTCCTCGGCGACGGCCGGGGCCTCCTGGGTCTCGGCCGGCAGGACCGTCTCGGCGGTCTCCGCGGCGGCACCCTGCGGCGTACCCGCCGGGCGGGACACCGCGCGGCGCCGGCGGCGCGGCGGGGCCGCGCTGTCGTCGGCCGCGGACTGCTGCGGTTCGTTGTTCTCGTTCTCGAGCATGCGGGTGGATCTCCCGTCAGGCCCCCGGGCTCCGCATCCGGGCACGGCGCGACGCCGCTGGTTCCGGTCGGTCGCGAGCTTCGCGGGCCGACCTCCACGGCGTCGCCGTGCGGGACGCCGATGCCGCACAGGGGCTCGTAGTCTCGCTCGGCGCCCCGCACAGTGCGGGGTGTCGAAAGTCTTCTGGTTCTGACCAGTCTTCAAGTTTTATCCGGGCCGGTGCCGTCCCCCGTCCCGGATGGCTGCCGGAGGGGTCCTCGGGCCAACCGCCCATCCGGGGCGGCGGGCCACCAGGGGCTGGCCTGCGTTCGACGGCGCTCGCTCCCCTGGGGAGCCGCAGCGGCCCGGAGGGGACAGGCCCGGAGACCGGGCCGGCCCTCCTCCCGCTAGGCGGACGCAGGTGCGCGCGGCCCGGCGGCCTACAGGCCGGCCGGGGCCGCGGCGCGGTCGAGCGCCAGCGGGTCGGTCACCGTGCCGGTCTCCTCGTCGAGCGGCCCCTGCGCCAGCCTGGTCACCTCAGCGGGGACCGGCGGCGCCAGGTCGGCCGTCGCACGGAGACCGGACAAAACGTCGTCGGGTCGTACGGCGGGTGTGGCGTGTCGTACTACCAGCCGCAGTATCGCACAGGGATTGGTGCCACGAACATCGGCGGTACCGTCCGTGCCGGTCTCGTTACCATCGCCGACCTGCGGCGAAAGCAGTTCGAGTGCCGCGACGGGCCCGCGCGCGTCGAAGACCCGTACGCCGTTCTTGGTGAGGCGTTCGACCTCGACCCGTTCGGCGGCCAGGAAAGCGGTGATCGCCCGACCGGCCTCCTCGGGCGTGACCTGCTCCAATCGGACCTGCCACTCGGAGGCTTCCAGCCGCTCCACGAAGTTCGGGGTGCGGACCTCGACGGCGTCGGTGATGTCCAGACCGTCCGGCAGCGACTCGTCGAGCTGCGCGCGCAGCTGCTCCGGGTCGCGGAACTCGGCCAGGCCGATCTCCAGGTACTCGGCTTCGCTGGCCACCCCGGTCGGGGCGGCGTTGGCGTAGGAGACCTTCGGGTGCGGGGTGAATCCCGCCGAGTACGCCATCGGGACGGCCGAGCGGCGGAGCGCGCGCTCGAACGCCCGCTGGAAGTCACGGTGGCTGGTGAAGCGCAGACGGCCGCGCTTGGTGTACCGGAGACGGATGCGCTGCACCGTCGGCGCGGGCGGCGGACCGTCAGGCGTGCGGCGTGCCAGGGTCGCTCAGTCCTTAGTCAGTGGGCCGGTCCGGCCACTGCACCAACGGGCTCCGGCCGGACTCTGTCAGGCTCAAGGGTACGGCCTGATCACCCCACCAGCGCCCGCCTGGCCTCCCGGGCCGCCACCCGGACGGATGCCCAGGCCCGCCGGAGCTCGTCCTTGACCGGCCACCAGACCTCCCGGCGCAGCCAACGGCACGGCCGCGCCACCAGGAACCGCCACAGCCGGCCGCCCAAGTGCCAGGCCCGCCCGAGCAGCTGACCGACCGTCCGGAGCACCGGGTACAGCACCGTCCGCCACAGCCACCCGAGCGGCCGCACGACCAGGTGCCACAGCAGCCACCCCAGCCCCCGCACGAGCAGCACCGCCAGCCGCAGCAGCCCGCGCCCGAGGGCGGCCGCCCCCGCGACCAGGGCGCGCCCGAGCGGCGTGAGCACCGACCGCCACACCCACTCCAGCGGCAGCACCACCAGCCACCTGACCAACTGGACGAGCGCCCGGCCGAGCCACCGCACGGCGAGTACCAGGCCCCGGCCCGCCGGGGTCAGCACCCGTTGCCACAGCCACCCCAGCGGGGCCAGCACCACCCACTCCACCAGCCACGCCAGCGGCAGCACGACGCCGTTGCGGGCGAGCCAGAGCAGCCCCCGGCCGAACGGGTTCAGCACCTTCCGGTGGCACCACACCAGGGGCAGCAGCACCAGCACCCCGAGCACCCAGCCGACCGCCTGGCCAAGACCCGCCGCCGCGAGTTCCAGCCCTCGGCCGACCGCCCGGACGGCGAGGGCCAGGCCGCGCCCGAGCGGCGCCAGCAGGTTCCCGTACAGCCACTCGGCGGCCAGCGCCAGCCCGCGCCCGGTGGCCCGCAGTGCGGTGGCCAGGGCCCGCCCGAGCGGTGCCAGCACGGAGCGCCAGGACCACCCCAGCAGTGCCAGCAGCATCCGGCCGGCCCGGTACGACGCGTGGCCGAGCGGGGTGAGCAGGTGGCGGTAGGCCATCAGCAGCGGCCAGCCGACCAGGCCGTAGCAGATCCGGCCGATCAGCCGGCCGAGCCAGTCGAGGGCGGCCCCGACCGGCCGCCAGACCAGGACCAGCAGTTCCCAGCAGAAGCGCAGCGGGACCACCACCGTGAAGGCGATGATCCGGGCCGGTATCCGGACGAAGGCGACCAGACAGCCCTCGGCCGGTCTGTCGTCCTGCTGCTCCATCGGTGTTCTCCCCCTCGAATGCCCTGACGGCCCCTGCCGTGCAGCACGCACGGGAGGGGCCGTCAGGTTGCGGACCGGTGCTACGAGTTGAGCACGGTGAGCGGCAGCAGCTTCACGCCGGTCGGGCCGATCTGGATGGACGTGTCCATCTGGGGGCAGACGCCGCAGTCGAAGCACGGGGTCCAGCGGCAGTCCTCGACCTCGACCTCCTCGAGGGCGTCCTGCCAGTCCTCCCAGAGCCAGTCCTTGTCGAGGCCGCTGTCCAGGTGGTCCCAGGGCAGCACCTCCTCGTAGGTGCGCTCGCGGGTGGTGTACCAGGCGACGTCGACGCCGGTGCCGGCCAGGCCCTTCTCGGCGGCGGCGATCCAGCGGTCGTAGCTGAAGTGCTCGCGCCAGCCGTCGAACCGGCCGCCGTCCTCGTAGACGGCCCGGATGATCGCGCCGACCCGGCGGTCACCCCGGGAGAGCAGGCCCTCGATGATGCCGGGCTTGCCGTCGTGGTAGCGGAAACCGATGTTCTTGCCGTACTTGCGGTCGTTGCGGATCGCGTCCCGGAGCTTGCCGAGCCGGGCGTCGGTGTCCTCGGCGGAGAGCTGCGGCGCCCACTGGAACGGGGTGTGCGGCTTGGGGACGAACCCGCCGATCGAGACCGTGCAGCGGATGTCGTTCTGGCCGGTGACCTCGCGGCCCTTCTGGATCACGTTCTTCGCCATCGAGGCGATCTGCAGCACGTCCTCGTCGGTCTCGGTGGGGAGACCGACCATGAAGTACAGCTTCACCTGGCGCCAGCCGTTGCCGTAGGCGGCGGCGACGGTGCGGATCAGGTCCTCCTCCGACACCATCTTGTTGATCACCTTGCGGATCCGCTCCGAGCCGCCCTCGGGAGCGAAGGTCAGACCCGAGCGACGGCCGTTCCTGGTCAGCTCGTTGGCAAGGTCGATGTTGAAGGCGTCGACCCGGGTGGACGGCAGCGAGAGGCCGATCTTGTCCTCGGTGTAGCGGTCGGCCAGGCCCTTGGCGATGTCACCGATCTCGGTGTGGTCGGCCGAGGAGAGCGAGAGCAGGCCGACCTCCTCGAAGCCGGTCGCCTTCAGCCCGCGCTCGACCATCTCGCCGATGCCGGTGATGCTTCGCTCCCGCACGGGGCGCGTGATCATGCCGGCCTGGCAGAAACGGCAGCCGCGGGTGCAGCCGCGGAAGATCTCCACGGACATCCGCTCGTGCACCGTCTCGGCCAGCGGGACCAGCGGCTGCTTGGGGTAGGGCCACTCGTCCAGGTCCATCACGGTGTGCTTGGAGACCCGCCACGGCACGCCTTCGCGGTTGCCCACCACGCGGGCGATCCGGCCGTCCTCCAGGTAGTCCACGTCGTAGAACCGCGGGACGTAGACACCACCCGTACGGGCCAGCCGGAGCAGCACCTCGTCGCGGCCGCCGGGGCGGCCCTCGGCCTTCCAGGCCCGGATGATCTCGGTCATGTCGAGCACGGCCTGCTCACCGTCCCCGATCACCGCGCAGTCGATGAACTCCGCGATCGGCTCGGGGTTGAACGCGGCGTGCCCACCGGCCAGCACGATCGGGTCGTCCAGACCCCGGTCGGCGGCGTTCAGCGGGATGCCGGCCAGGTCGAGCGCGGTCAGCATGTTGGTGTAGCCGAGCTCGGTGGAGAAGGAGAGCCCGAACACGTCGAACGCCTTGACCGGCCGGTGCGCGTCGACGGTGAACTGCGGCACGTCGTGCTTGCGCATCAACGCCTCTAGGTCCGGCCAGACGCTGTAGGTGCGCTCGGCGAGCACGCCTTCACGCTCGTTCAGCACCTCGTACAGGATCATGACGCCCTGGTTGGGCAGCCCGACCTCGTAGGCGTCGGGGTACATCAGGGCCCACCGGACGTCGGCGCTGTCCCAGTCCTTGACGGTCGAGTTGAGCTCGCCGCCGACGTACTGGATCGGCTTCTGGACGTGCGGGAGGAGGGCCTCCAGGCGTGGGAAGACCGATTCGACTGGCATGCGGTGAGCCCTTTGCGGCGGGGACAGGGTGACCCTCAAGGGTAGCCGAACCGGACGGGGTCAAATCCCTATCGGCCGCTGGGTGCGGACGCACTGGAGCAGGCCGATGCCGATCCAGACCGCGAACATCGAGGAGCCGCCGTAGCTGACGAACGGCAACGGGATGCCCGCGACCGGCATGATGCCGAGGTTCATCCCGATGTTCTCGAAGGCCTGGAAGGCGAACCAGCTGACCACCCCGGCCGCCACGATGGTGCCGAACAGGTCGGTGGCCTGCCGGGCGATCCGGCAGCCCCGCCAGAGCAGCACGCCGAGCAGCACGATCAGGCCGAGCGCGCCGACGAACCCGAGCTCCTCGCCGGCCACCGTGAAGACGAAGTCGGTCTGCTGCTCGGGGACGAACTGGCCGGTGGTCTGGGTGCCCTTGAAGAGCCCCATCCCGGTCAGGCCGCCGGAGCCGATGGCGATCCGGGCCTGGGCGGTGTTGTAGCCCACCCCGGCCGGGTCGAGGGCCGGGTTGGCGAAGGCGGCGAACCGGTCGATCTGGTACTTGCTCAGCACCCCGAGCTGCCAGATCGCGCCCGCGCCGAGCGCGCCGGTGCCGATCAGGCCGAAGACCCAGCGGTTGGCCGCGCCGGAGGCGAGCAGGATGCCGAGGATGATGACGCCCATCACCATCACCGAGCCGAGGTCCGGCATCAGCATGATCACGGCCATCGGCAGTGCGGCCAGCCCGAGCGCCTGGAGCACGCTGCGGTCCGGCGGGAACTCCCGCTCCCCCGCGTCCACCCGGGCGGACAGCACCACGGCCATGGTGAGGATGATGGCGAACTTGGCGAACTCGGCGGGTTGGATCGAGAAGCCGCCGCCGAACTGGATCCAGGCCTTGGCGCCGTTGATGGTCGAGCCCAGCGGGGTGAGCACCGCGAGCAGCATCAGCACCACCAGCACGTAGACCACCGGCACGGCGGTGCGCAGGCGCCGACTCCCTATCAGGACCACCACCCCGCACAGCGCCAGACCGATCGCCAGGTTGGTGAGGTGCCGGAACAGGAAGTACTGCGGGTCGCCGTGGGTCAGCGAGTCCCGGCCCCGGGTGGCCGACCAGACCAGCAGCGAGCTGCCCAGCGAGAGGCCGAGGGCGGCCAGCACCATGATCCAGTCCAGCCGGCGGAGCGGGGAGCCCTTGGCCAGCGCCCGGCCCACCGTGCCGCGCTGCGGCGCCAGCCGGTACTGGCTGTACGAGGAGGTCACGCCCGGCCCCTTCCGGCGGTGCGGGTGGTGGGTTCGAGCGCGGCCAGGGTCAGCGTGCCCGGCGCGGCGGGGGCGGCCGGCGGCAGCGGGTCGAGGAACGACACCGGGTGGACGGCGGTCCCGTCCGGGTTGAACTTCGGCAGCTCGGCCTGCGGCTTGCTGAGCAGCGCCTTGCCGTTGTCGATGTTGCCCTTGTCGTCCACGCCGTACAGCGCCTGGTAGATCCGCCGGACGGCGTCACCGGAGGCGCCGGAGCCGGTACCGGCCTGACTCATCGTCATGACCACCGCGTAGTCGCGGCTGTAGGTGGTCAGGTAGGAGGTGGTCTGCTTGCCGAAGACCTCCGCGGTGCCGGTCTTGGCGTGCAGCTCGATCTTGCCCTGCGGCCAGCCCGCACCGGTGAACTTCCAGGCGGCGCTGCCCTGCTCGATGACGCCCTTGGTGGCCTGGTCGATGTACTGCAGGGTGCGCTCGTCGGTCGGCAGCTTGCCGTCCACCTGCGGGGCGATCTCCCGGACCACGGTGCCGTCCGGGCTGATCACGGCCTTGCCGATGGTCGGGCGGTAGAGCGTGCCGCCGTTGGCCAGCGCGGAGTAGATCTTGGCCATCTGGAGCGGCGTCACCAGGGTGTCGCCCTGGCCGATGGCGTAGTTGACCATGTCACCGGCGCGCATCTGGTTGCCGTCGGCGCAGTTCTCCTTGGCCACCAGGGTGCCGTACTCGTTGTCGTTCTTCTTCGCCTGCTCGCACCAGGCGTCCTTGTTGGCGTCGTAGTACTCCTGCTTCCACTTGCGGTCCGGGATCCGCCCCGGGGCCTCGCTGGGCAGGTCGATGCCGGTCTTGGCGCCGAGGCCGAACTGCTTCGCGGTCTTGAAGAACCAGTCCGCCGCGTCCTTCTTCGGCTTGATGCCGCCGTCGGCCATCCACTGGTCGTAGGCGAGGCCGTAGAAGACGGTGTCGCAGGACACCTCCAGCGCCCGGGCCAGGCTGATCGAGCCGTAGCCCTGGCTCTCGAAGTTCTTGAACTCGCGGCCGCCGATGGTCAGGCTGCTCGGGCAGGGGTAGTTGCCGTTCAGCGAGTACCCGGCCTGGGCGGCCGCGGCGGCGGAGACCACCTTGAAGGTGGAGCCGGGGGCGGACTGACCCTGTATGGCCCGGTTCAGCAGCGGGTAGTTGGACTCCTTGCTGGTCAGGTTCTGGTAGTCCTTGCCCGCGATGCCGCCGACCCAGAGGTTGGGGTCGTAGGTCGGGGCGCTGGCCATCGCGACGATCCGGCCGGTGTGCACGTCCATCACCAGGGCCGCGCCGGAGTCCGCCTCGTAGTTGCGCTTGGTGTCCTTGTCCCACGCCTTGCGGGCGTCCACCATGGCCTGCGCCAGGTTGTCCTCGACCGCCTTCTGTACCCGGGCGTCGATGCTGGTGACCAGGTTGTTGCCGGGCACCGCCGGGGTCTTGCCCGCGCTGCCGATCACCCGGCCGAGGTTGTCCACCTCCAGCCGGTCGATGCCGGTGGTGCCGCGCAGGTCGTTGTCGTACACCGACTCCAGGCCGGCCCGGCCGATCTGGTCGACCGGCAGCCGGCGCTCCCGGCCCTCCTTGTCCTTGGACTTGGTGACCTCCTCGTCGGTGACCGGCGAGAGGTAGCCGAGCACCTGGGCCAGGTTGGCGCCCTCGGCCCCGGTGTAGCGGCGCAGCGAGGTGGGCTGGGCGGTGATGCCGGGGAAGTCCTCGTGACGTTCCATTATCTGCATCGCCTGCTGGGTGGTGGCCGCCTTGGTGACCGGGATCGGCTGGTAGGGCGAGCCGTTCCAACAGGGCTGCGGGGTCTTGGCGTCGCAGAGCCTGACCTTGTCCTGGACGTCCTTGGCGGGCATCCCGAGCACGTCGGCGAGCCGGGCCAGCACGGCCTTGCCGTGGTCCTTCTGCTGGAGCAGCGCGGTCCGGCTGACCGAGACCACCAGCTTGGCCTCGTTACCGGCCAGGATGCGGCCCGAGGCGTCCAGGATCTCGCCGCGGACGGTCGGCTCGACCACCTCGCGGACGTGGTTGCCCGCGGCCTTCTCGACGTACTCGTGGCCGGTGCGGATCTGCAGGTACCAGAGCCGTCCGCCCAGGGTGGCGAGCAGCGACAGCACCAGGACCTGCAGGACGATCAGACGGATCGTCACCCGCTGGGTGCGGCCGGTCTCCGGGATGTTGCTCAACGGTGCTCGCTCCTCAGGGGCGCTTGGCCAGGCCGGGAATCCGCCGCTTGCGGCCGTAGCCGGGCAGCGGGGACGCCTCGCGGGTGGTGCGGTAGCGGGACAGCGTGCCGAGGCCCGAACCGCCGGAGTCCTCGGACTCGGTGACCACGCTGCCGCCGTCGAACCGGCGGGCCAGCATCATCACGGCGGGCACCACGAACGGGGCCAGCAGCACGTCGTACAGCAGGGCGCTGAACACCAGGCCGGTCAGGCCGACGTGCCGGGCGGCGGTGTCGCCGACCAGGGCGCCGACCGTCGCGTACAGCAGGGTGGAGGCGACCGCGGCGACCGCCACGATCAGCAGCGCGCTGACCGCCGAACGCTGCCGGGCGCCGTCCGGGCGGAGCAGACCGGCGACGTAGCCGAGCAGGCAGAGCACCAGGGCGTACCGGCCGATGGCGTGGTCGCTGGGTGGGGCCAGGTCGGCCAGCAGACCGGCTGCGAAGCCGACCAGGCAGCCGCCGGTGGGGCCGTAGACCAGGGCCAGACCGACCACCACGAGCAGCAGCAGATCCGGTGTGGCGCCCGGGAGTTGGAGCCGTCCGAGCACGCTGACCTGGATCACCAGGCCGAGCAGGATCAGGACGGCGGAGAGCAGGACGCGGTTGATCCGCATGGTCAGTTCCCCCCTGCGGGTGTCGAGGCGGGCGGCAGCACGGCGTCCCTCGGATCGGTCCGCGGCGGGACCACCACCACGCCGACCAGGTCGAGCCGGGTGAACTGGACGTACGGCTCCACCAGCACGGTCTTGGTGAGCTGACCCGGCGTCGCCTCCACCTCGACCACCTTGCCGACCGGGACGCCGGGGACGAACGGACGGCCGCTCTGCGAGCCGAAGGTGACCAGCCGGTCGCCGGCCTTGACCTGGGCCTTGCCGTTGAGCAGCGAGACCTTCATCGGTCCGGTGCCCTGGCCGTTGGCGAAGCCGATCTCGCCGGAGCCCTCCATCCTGGTCCCGACGCTGAAGCCGGGGTCGGAGGCGAGCAGCACGGTGGCGGTGGTGGGCGCGATGGTGGTGATCCGGCCGACCAGGCCCTGACCGTTGATCACGGTCATGTCCCGGGTCAGGCCGTCGTCGCTGCCGGCGTCGATGGTGATGGTCCAGGAGAAGCCCTGGGCGGCGCCGATCGCGATCACCTGGGCGGCCTTGACGGTGTAACCGCCGTTGCCCGCGGTGCGCAGCAGTTCGTCCAGCTGCTTGGTGCGGCCCGACGCCGTGTCGGAGGAGGCGACCCGCTGGCGCAGGTCGGTGTTCTCCCGGGTGATCTGGTCCAGCCGGGCCTGGTGGGTGCCCGCGTCCCGGACCGCCCGGACGGTACCGGCCACCGGGTCGACCACCCCGGCCGCCCCGCGCTCGACCGGGCCGAGCACGCTCGCGGCGGCCCGCCGGGCACCGCTGAGCGGAGAGCTCTCGCCGCCCTTGATGTCCACGGTGATCAGGGCGAAAGCGACCGCGACCAGCAGGACCAGCAGCAGTCGGCTCTCTCGGGTGTCCCTCACGATGCTGGAGCTGCCCCTTCGGTGCCGGGCCCCCACCCGCTGTGGACGGCTGAGGGCCCTTCAGTTGACTTGTGTTCTTTCCCGCTCAACGACGGGGCTGGGCGTCCAGTACCTGCTGGAGCGCCTCGAACTCCTCGACGCACTTGCCGGAGCCGAGCGCGACCGAGTCGAGCGGGTTCTCCGCGATGTGGATCGGCATGCCGGTCTCCCGGCGGAGCCGCTCGTCCAGGCCGCGCAGCAGGGCGCCGCCACCGGTGAGCACGATCCCGCGGTCCATCACGTCGCCCGCCAGCTCCGGCGGGCACTGGTCCAGGGTGGTCTTCACCGCGTCGATGATCGAGTTGACCGGCTCGTCGATCGCCTCGCGGACCTCGGCCGCGGAGATCACCACGGTCTTCGGCAGACCGCTGACCAGGTCGCGGCCGCGGATCTCGGCGTGCTCGTCCTTCTCGCCCTCCAGGGCGAAGGCCGAACCGATGCTCATCTTGATCTGCTCCGCGCTGCGCTCACCGAGCAGGAGGCTGTACTCCTTCTTGATGTGCTGCACGATCGCGTTGTCCAGCTCGTCGCCGGCCACCCGGATCGACTGCGCGGTGACGATCCCGCCGAGCGAGATCACCGCGACCTCGGTGGTGCCGCCGCCGATGTCCACCACCATGTTGCCGGTGGCCTCGTGCACCGGGAGCCCGGCGCCGATCGCGGCCGCCATCGGCTCCTCGATGATGTGCACCTGGCGCGCGCCGGCCTGCGAGCTCGCCTCGATCACGGCGCGGCGCTCGACTCCGGTGATGCCGCTGGGCACGCAGACCACCACCCGGGGGCGGGCCAGGTAGCGGCGCTTGTGGATCTTCAGGATGAAGTACCGCAGCATCCGCTCGGTGATCTCGAAGTCGGCGATCACGCCGTCCTTGAGCGGGCGGATCGCGACGATGTTGCCGGGCGTGCGCCCGATCATCTTCTTCGCCTCGGACCCGACCGCCAGAATGCCGCCGGTGTTGGTGTTCACCGCGACCACGGACGGCTCGTTGAGGACGATCCCCTTGCCCCTGACGTACACCAGCGTGTTGGCAGTGCCCAGGTCGATCGCCATGTCACGGCCGATGAACGACAGATTGTTGGCCATGGGGTGTGTGGTGCCTTCCCGAGCTCGGAATCAGATGGCGGGGAGATGGGGGCGGACGACGGCTGACCTGCCGTACCGAGCCCGTGAGTTGTGCTCCATCGTAGCCACGCCGGTCGTCTCGGACTGCGAGGTACGGCGTGCTGCCCATTCTCCGGCGGCTCGTCGGCATCTCCGAGGATTGGGACGCCGTGTCGGGCCTTCGAGTTCCGTATTTGAGGATGAAACGCCTGGATTCACCTGGTCGGGCCTGACGGTGCGTGGCCCGACCAGGTGAGGGCCCGTCAGGCGGTCAGGCCTGGGCCGGGAAGAAGATCTTGATCTCGCGCTCGGCCGACGCCTCGGAGTCCGAGGCGTGGATCAGGTTCTCCCGGGTGATGGTGGCGAAGTCACCGCGGATGGTGCCCGGGCCCGCCTGCAGCGGGTCGGTGGCACCGGCCAGCGCACGGATGCCGGGGACGACGTTCTCGCCCTCGACGATCAGCGCGATCGACGGACCGGAGGTCATGAACTCGAGCAGCGGCTCGTAGAACGGGCGGCCGACGTGCTCGGCGTAGTGCTGCTCCAGCGTCTCCCGGTCGAAGGTGCGCAGCTCGACCGCGGCGAGCCGCCAGCCGGCCTTGCGCTCGATCCGGCTGATGATCTCGCCGGCCAGGCCGCGCTTGACGGCGTCGGGCTTGAGCAGGACGAGAGTGCGCTGCGACACGTTAACGGCTCCTGGGGACTAGGGGTCGGTCACCCGAAAGGCTACCTTGCGTACCCGGCCGAACCCGCAGGTACGTGATCCCCACGCAATCCCCACGCACCCCGGCCAACCGCTACGCCTCCGCGAGCTCCCGGGCGGCCTTGATCTCGTCGATCCGGCGCCCGTAGTGCACCGAGCACCACCAGAGCGCCGCGAAGACCAGCCCGAGCCCGAACATCGTGGGCAGCACGAAGCCGCTGACGATCAGTCCGATCTGGAGCGCCCAGCCGACCGCCACCGCCCCGGGTCGGGTGATCGCGCCGCAGAGCAGCACACAGAGCAGCATCGCGATCCCGCTGACGATCCACACCGTGGCGGTGGGGACGTCCGAGAGCTGCATCGCGACCAGCGCCGCGAACATGATCAGCAGTGCCTCACCGATCAGGGTCGAGGAACACAGGACGCGCATGTCACTTCCTCCCGAGCAGGATGCGGGCCTCGCCCACGGTGATGACCGAGCCGGTGATGACGACCCCGGCGCCGCCGAGCTCCTCGTCCTCCGCCATCGTGACGGCGGCGTCGATGGCGTCGTCCAGCCGGGGTTCGATCCGGACCCGGTCCTCGCCGAAGATCTCCACCGCGATCGCGGCCAGCTGGTCCACCGGCGTGGCCCGGTGGGTGGAGTTCTCGGTGATGACGACCTCGGCCAGGATCGGCTCGAAGACCTCCAGGAAGCCGGAGGCGTCCTTGTCGCCGCTGGTGGCGATCACGCCGACCAGCTTGGTGAAGCCGAACGACTCGGTGATCGCGGCGACGCTGGCCTCGGCCCCGTGCGGGTTGTGCGCGGCGTCCAGGATCACGGTGGGGCTGCGCCGGACCACCTCGAGGCGGCCGGGCGAGCTGACGCCGGCGAACGCGGCCCGGACCTTCTCCGCGTCCAGCGTGCCGCCCCGGGCACCGCCGACGCCGAAGAACGCCTCGACGGCGGTGAGCGCGAGCGCGGCGTTGTGCGCCTGGTGGGCACCGTGCAGCGGGAGGAAGACGTCCTCGTACTCGGCGCCGCCGAGCCCCCGGATCGTCACCAGCTGACCGCCGACCGCGACCTCACGGCGGATCACCCCGAACTCCATGCCCTCGCGGGCCACGGTGGCGTCCACCTCGACCGCGCGGCGCAGGATCGCCTCGGCGGCGTCCAGCGGCTGCTGGGCGACCACGGCGAGCGACCCCGTCTTGATGATCCCGGACTTCTCGACGGCGATCTTGCCGGTGGTGTCGCCCAGCCGGTCGGTGTGGTCCAGGCCGACCGGGGTGATCACCGCGACGTCGCCGTCGACCACGTTGGTGGCGTCCCAGGAGCCGCCCATCCCGACCTCGACCACCGCGACATCCACCGGGGTGTCGGCGAACACGGCGTATGCCATGCCGGTGAGCACCTCGAAGAAGGACATCGGGATCGGCTGCTGGGCGTCGACCATCTGCACGTAGGGCTCGATGTCGCGGTACGTCTCGATGAACTTGGCGACCGTGATCGGTGCGCCGTCCAGGCTGATCCGCTCGGTCACCGACTCGACGTGCGGGCTGGTGTAGCGCCCGGTGCGCAGCTCGAAGGCGTGCAGCAGCTGCTCGATCATCCGGGCGGTCGAGGTCTTGCCGTTGGTCCCGGTGATGTGGATCGCCGGGTACGCCCGCTGGGGCTGGCCGAGGATGTCCATCAGCGCGGCCATCCGGTCGAGCGACGGCTCCAGCTTGTTCTCCGGCCAGCGGGCGGAGAGGGCGGTCTCGATCTCGCGCAGCTCACCCGCCGGGTCTGCGGGGTCCGGGTTGACGGGGCGGATCGTGTACGGGTTCTGCGGGGCCTTGTCGCTCACGCGCCCAGTCTACGGAGCCGCTTCACCACTCCGGTCCGGGTGGTCCACGACTCACGTGAGGGGGGTCACTCGGTAAAGAGTTGGCCAAGTTGAAGGTCTACCATGTGAATAGATGATGATTGAAGCAAGTCACCATCAAATCGAAGATCATTTCGCCGATGGAGCCTTGCAATGAATGCCGTTCACGCGTACTTCCTCAGTCACCGGACCCAGGTGCTGTGGACGGCCGAACTGCTCTCGCTCGCCCTGCTGGCGTACATGGTCTTCGTGTTCGGCCGCTTCCTGCTCTACTGGGCCGGCTCGGCGGACGCCTTCCGGCGCAGCCGGCCGGCCGAGCCCGGTGACCCGGCGGTCTTCCAGTGGCACCTGGTGATCCCCTGCCGGGACGAGGAGGCGGTGGTCGGGCAGACCCTGGCGGGGCTGCGCCGGTCCTCCCCCGAGGCGCACCTCTGGGTGGTGGACGACGACAGCGAGGACCGCACCCGCGAGCTGGTGCTGGCCGCCGCCGACCGCGACCCGATGATCCACCTGGTGCAGCGCCGCCGTCCGGACGCCCGGATCGGCAAGGGTGCCGCGCTGAACGCCGCCTACCGGCAGATCTCCGACCGGCTGCCGCCCGGCACCGACCGCGAGCGGGTGGTGCTCGGCGTGATCGACGCCGACGGCGAGCTGGCGGCCGACACCCTGGCCCTGGTCAGCACCGAGCACGCGCTCGGGCGCCCGGACACCGGCGCGGTGCAGATCGGCGTCCGGATGCGGAACGCCGACGACCCCCGGCCGCTGCCCGGCCGCGGCCGGGTCGCCAACGCCTTCGCCCGGGCCCTGGTCCGGATGCAGGACATCGAGTTCCAGGCCAGCAACTCCGGCATGCAGCTGCTCCGCCGCCGCACCGGCAGCGTCGGCCTGGGCGGCAACGGCCAGTTCGTCCGGCTCGCCGCGCTCGACGCGCTGGCCGGCCGGGAGCAGCGCCCCTGGCCCGAGCGGGCGCTGCTGGAGGACTACGAGTCCGGCCTCGAACTCCGGCTGGCCGGCTACCGGTTGACGCACGTGCCGGAGACCCGGGTGTCCCAGGAGGGCCTGGTCTCGGGCCGCCGCTTCCTCACCCAGCGGACCCGCTGGGCGCAGGGCAACATGCAGTGCCTGCGGTACACCGGCCGGGTGCTCCGCTCCCCGCACTACACGCTCGGCGGCAAGGCCGAGGTGATGTACACCTTCCTCCAGCCGGTGGTCGCGGTGCTGCTGGTGCTGCTCCTCCCGGTCACCCTCGGCATCTCGCTGGCCACCCGGATCTTCTTCGGCGCGGACGCGGCCGCCTTCGAGGCCGCCTACGGACCGCTGATGCTGGTCGCCTTCGCGCTCGCCGCGCTGCCGCTGGTCTGCTGGGGCTTCGCCTACCGCCGGACCGTGTACCCCGACCGGCGCCGACTGCTGGGCCTGCTCTGGGGACTGGCGCTCTGGCTGTACACCTACCACGTCTTCCTGGTGGCCACCCGGGCCGCCGTCCGGCTGCTGCTCGGCCGGAACGGCTGGGCGAAGACCCGCCGTAACGCCGAGCGGACCACCGCCGGCGCCCCGACCGCGCTCGAAGCCTGAACGGAGCCGTCCGATGACCGCCCCCTGCCACCCCTCCGTCGCCGCCTTCACCGGCAACCGGATCGCCGTCGTGCTGGGCACCCGCCCGGAGCTGGTCAAGCTCGCCCCGCTGATCCACGAACTCGGCCCGGCGGCCCGGCTGATGCACACCGGCCAGCACTGGGACGAGGCGATGTCCGGCCGCTTCCTGCGCGAACTCGGCCTCCCCGAGCCGGAGTTGCTCTCCGGCGTGGGTGGCAGGCCGCGGGCCGGGCAGATCGCCGCCTCGCTGGAGCAGCTGGATGCCGCCTTCACCACCGAGCGCCCCGGCGCCGTGGTGGTGCAGGGCGACACCAACGCCACCCTGGCCGGCGCCCTGGCCGCCAACGCGCACGGCATCCCGCTGGTGCACGTCGAGGCCGGACTGCGCAGCCACGACCGGGCGATGCCCGAGGAGCACAACCGGGTGATGGTCGACCACATCGCCGACCTGCTCTGCGCCGCCACCGAGGAGAACGCCGCCAACCTGCGCACCGAGGCGCTGGCCGAGCGGGCCATCGCGCTGACCGGCAACACCGTGGTCGAGGTGGTGCGCCGTCAGCTCCCGGACGCCGGGGCCAGGGCCGAGCTGCTGGCCCGGTACGGCCTGCGCGCCGACGGCTACGTACTGGCCACCGTGCACCGGCCGGAGAACACCGACACCGCCGAGGCGCTCGGCGCGGTGCTGGGCGAGCTGGACGCGCTCGCGGCCGCGGGCACCGCGGTGCTCCTGCCGCTGCACCCGCGGACCCGGGCCGCCGTCGAACGGCACGGCCTGGAGCCACTGTTGGCCCGTCTGACGGTCACCGAGCCGGTCGGCTACGGCGAGTTCCTCGGGCTGGCCCGGCACGCCGCGCTGCTGATCTCCGACTCCGGCGGCGTGCAGGAGGAGTGCACCGTGCTCGGCCGCCCGCTGCTGGTGGTCCGCCGCTCCACCGAACGCCCGGAGTCGGTGGCCGCGGGCTTCGCCGCCCTGGTCGGCCCAGGCCCCGAACTGGGCGCGCTGGCCGCCGCATGGCTCGCCGACACCCCCGAGCGGCTGGCCCGACTGGCCGCCACCCCGAGCCCGTACGGCGACGGAACCGCCTCCGCCCGGATCGCCGGGCTCACCCTGGCGCTGGCCGAACCGGGGCATCCGACGGTCTGACGCATTCCGGCGACGGTCTTGACAGCGGGATTGGTCTACTCCACCTTGTGACACAAGTCACTGGTACAGACCAGGACTTGACCCTGCACCGCACCATCCTCACTCCCCCACATGGAGATGGCATGCGCGCAAGACCGAGAAGCACCGTCCACCTGCTGCTGACCGCCCTGGTCGCCACCGCACTGGCCCTGGTCGGCCTGCTGCTGGCCACCCCGGGAGCCCGGGCCGCCGCCACCAACGTGGAGTTGATCGAGAACGGCGGCCTGGACAACGGCAACCACGTCTCCCCCTGGACGTGTTCCAACAGCTCCGGCCAGTCCGCCACCGACCCCACCCACGGCTTCGTCCTCAAGGTCACTCCCACCGCCAGTGACAACGGCCAGTGCACCACCACTGCCCCGGTGAAGCCCTCGTCCACCTACACGCTGAGCGCCTGGGTGCTCGGCCCGTACGTCTACCTGGGCGCCACCGGAACGGGCGGCAGCGACCCCAGCACCTGGACCAACGGCACCAGTTGGACCAAGCTGACAACCACCTTCACCACCGGGGCGAACGCCTCCGTCGTCACGGTCTACCTGCACGGCTGGTACGGCCAGGGCTCCTTCCTGATGGACGACATCTCGCTGTTCGGGCCGGGCGACCCCAAGCCCTCCTCCAGCGTGACCACGCCGAAGCCCAGCACCAGCAGCAGCCCGAGCCCCAGCCCGAGTCCCAGTCCGAGCCCCAGCCCCAGCCCCAGTCCGAGCAGCAGTCCCACCACCCCGCCGCCGCCCGGCAAGCACCTGCTGACCGGCTACTGGCAGAACTTCGACAACGGCGCCACGGTGCAGAAGATCAGTGACGTCCCGGCCGCCTACGACATCATCGCGGTCTCCTTCGCCGACGCCACCAGCGGCGCGGGCGGGATCAGCTTCACCCTGGACAGCACGCTCGCCGGCCGCCTCGGCGGCTACACCGTCGCGCAGTTCAAGGCCGACATCGCGGCCAAGAAGGCGGCCGGCAAGAAGGTGATCGTCTCGGTCGGCGGCCAGAACGGCACCGTCTCGGTGAACAGTTCGGCCTCCGCAGGCAACTTCGCCAACACCGCGTACGCGGTGATCCAGGAGTACGGCTTCAACGGCATCGACATCGACCTGGAGAACGGCGTCAACGCCACCTACCTGGGCCAGGCGCTGCACTCGCTGGCGGGCAAGGTCGGCAGCGGCTTCGTGCTCACCATGGCGCCGCAGACCATCGACATGCAGTCGGCCGGGGCCGAGTACTTCAAGCTGGCGCTGAACGTGAAGGACATCCTCACCATCGTCAACATGCAGTACTACAACTCCGGCACCATGCTCGGCTGCGACGGCGGCGTCTACGCGCAGGGGACGGTCAACTTCCTCACCGCGCTGGCCTGCATCCAGCTCAAGAACGGTCTGGAGCCCCGGCAGGTCGGCCTCGGCGTCCCGGCGTCCACGAGTGCGGCCGGCGGCGGTTACGTCAGCCCGAGCGTGGTGAACGCGGCGCTGGACTGCCTGGCCCAGGGCACCAACTGCGGCACCTTCAAGCCGGACACCAAGTGGCCCGGTATCGGTGGCGCGATGACCTGGTCGACCAACTGGGACGCCAAGGCGGGCGGCGGTATCGCGAGCACCGTCGGCGGCCACCTGCACGCCATGCCGTAAGCGTCGGAAGCACGGGGAGCCGCGCGGGCCCGGAAGCCTTCCGGCTCGCCCGGTTCCCCGCTCCCGGCGGGCCTCAGCCCTGACGGGGGATGCTCCGGGAGCCGTGCCGGTGCCGGAGTTCGGCGGTGATCTCCCGCACCTCCCCGTCCGGGAGGAAGGGGAGCATCATCGCCACCGCCTGGAGCAGACCGCCCACCAGGAAGGTGGTGTCCGGGGTGGCGGCGACCAGGGCCCGGACGGTGCCCACGTCACCGGCGTCGACGGCCTCCACCAACTCGGCCACGTCCACGAATTCCTCGTCCACCAGGACCCCGGAGGTGTCCGCCGGGGCCAGCCTGGCCAGACCGCGCAGCACCCGGTCGGCGACCTCGGGCGCGTACGCCTTGCGGACCGCCTCGGCGGCGATCCACACCAGCAGCGTGGTCACCTCCTGCTCGGCCTGATCGGCCAGCAGGCGCTCCAGCTCGCGGTCGAAGGCGAGTTGGTTGCCGTGCCGGAAGGCGAGCAGCAGGGTCGCCGCCCTGGCCTTGGCGACGTCGACCGCCTCCGCAGGCAGTTCGCCGGCCAACTCCCTGGTCACCACCACGCCGTGCCCTCCCGTCAGTCGACATCCACTGCCCAGAACTTCCACTTACCGTACACAGTCGAACTGCAAACGCCTCTTAACCCGCGCGCAAAAAGGCAGACCCGATCGGCCGAACGCCAATTAAGGAATTCACTGATTCACGGCCGGACAACAGCGGGACAACGCCCGCCCGCGGTCAGACGCTCGTCGCGAAGGTCCGCCGCAGCTCCTCGATCTGCTCGACGCACTTCCCCGAGCCGATCACCACGCAGTCCAGCGGATTCTCGGCGACCCGGACCGGCAGGCCGGTCTCCCAGGAGATCCGCGCATCGAGGCCGCGCAGCAGTGCGCCGCCGCCGGTGAGCACGATGCCCTGGCCCATCACGTCGCCCGACAGCTCCGGCGGCACCGCGTCCAGGGTCTGCCGGACCGCGAGCACGATCTCGGCGACCGGCTCGTCCAGCGCCTCGCGGATCTGAGCGGCCGTCACGGTGGCACTCCTGGGCAGGCCGCCGACCGCGTCCCGGCCCCGGACCGCCAGCTCGGCAGGGGCCTGCTCGCCGGCCGTCGGATCGGCCGAGCCGATCACCAGCTTGAGCTCCTCGGCGGTCCGTTCGCCTATCAGCAGGCCGTGGTCCTTCTTCACCTGCTTGGTGATCGCGGCGTCCATCCGGTCCCCCGCCACCCGGATCGAACGGGACGCGACCATGCCGCCCATCGACACCACGGCCACCTCGGTGGTGCCACCGCCGATGTCCACCACCATCGAGCCGGTCGGCTCGTGCACCGGCAGGCCGGCCCCGATCGCGGCCGCCATCGGCTCCTGGATCAGGTGCACCGAAGCGGCCCCCGCGCTGCCCACCGCCTCGATCACGGCCCGGCGTTCCACCCCGGTGATGCCGCTCGGCACGCAGACCACCACCCGGGGCCCGGCCCGGAACCGGCGGACCGCCGTACCGGTGGCCTTGGCCAGCAGGTGCCGCAGCAGGTGCCGGGTGCCGTCGAAGTCGGCGATCACCCCGTCCCGCAGCGGGCGGCTGGCGACCACGTCCTCGGGGGTGCGGCCGAGGGTGCGCCTGGCCTCCGTCCCGACGCTCAGCACCTCGCCGGTCTTCCGGTCCACCGCCACCACCGACGGCTCGTTCAGCACAATTCCCTTGCCCCGGAGGTAGACCAGGGTGTTCGCCGTTCCGAGATCGATGCCGATGTCCTGCCCGTGCCGTTGCCGAGTACCCGCCATTGGCCGCCCGCCCTTCTCCGCTTTCGAACTCTTCGTGCACATCCGCCGCTGGCCAGCGTACGTGATGGAATTCGGCCGAACGGGCTATCCGGAACTCGGTGGGGTTCGGGAAATGGCCGACGGGTAATCACCTTCCTTTGCCGGCCCGAACGCCGAGGGCCGTGCCGCCCGCACGAAGCGGGAGGCACGGCCCTCGGGACGGACGGTCAGCCCTGCGGCAGCGCCGCCAACTGCGCGGTGATCCGGGCGATGTCGGCCTCGGCGGTGGCCTGCCTGGCCTTGATCTTGTCGACCACGTTGTCCGGCGCCTTGGCCAGGAAGGCCTCGTTGCCGAGCTTGGCGGTGGCCTGGTCCTTCTCCTTCTCGGCGGCGGCCAGGTCCTTGGCCAGCCGCTTGCGCTCGGCCGGCACGTCGATGGTGCCGGAGAGGTCGAGCGCCACGGTGATCCCGGCGACCGGCAGCGAGGCGGTGGCCGTGAAGCCGTCCTCGGGCTCGGTCAGCCGGGCCAGCGAGCGGATCGCGGCCTCGTGCGCGGCCAGCGCCGTACCGGCCAGCGCCAGCTGGGCCGGCAGCCGCTGACCCGGGTTCAGGTTCTGGTCGGAGCGGAACCGGCGGACCTCGGTGACCACCTGCTGGACGGTGCCGACCTCCGCCTCGGCGGCGGCGTCGATCCGCGCGGCGTCGGCGACCGGCCACTCGGCGACCACCAGCGACTCCCCGCCGGTCAGCGTGGTCCACAGGGTCTCGGTGACGAACGGCACGACCGGGTGCAGCAGGCGCAGCGTCTTGTCCAACACCTCGCCGAGCACCCGGCGCGCGGCGTCGGCCTGCGGGCCACCCGCGAACAGGGTGGTCTTGGAGAGCTCGACGTACCAGTCGAAGACCTCGTCCCAGGCGAAGTGGTAGAGCGTGTCCGCGACCTTGGCGAACTCGTAGTCCTCGTAGTACGCGTCCACCTGGGTGATGGTCGCGTTCAGCCGGGACAGGATCCAGCGGTCGACCGCGGTGAGCTCCTCGGGCGCGGGCAGCGGGCCCTCGACCGTGGCGCCGTTCATCAGGGCGAACCGGGTGGCGTTCCAGATCTTGTTGCAGAACTTGCCCGAAGCCTTGACCCAGTCCTCGCCGACCGGCACGTCCGCACCGGGGTTGGCGCCGCTGGCCAGGGTGAACCGGACGGCGTCCGCGCCGTACTCGTCCATCCAGTCCAGCGGGTCGACCGCGGTACCGGAGGACTTGGACATCTTCTTGCCGAACTGGTCCCGGACCAGGCCGGTCAACGCGACCGTCTTGAACGGCGCCTGACCGTCCATCGCGTACAGGCCGAACATCATCATCCGGGCGACCCAGAAGAAGATGATGTCGTGGCCGGTGAGCAGCACGTCGGTGGCGTAGAACTTCTCCAGGTCCGGGGTCTGCTCCGGCCAGCCGAGCGTGGAGAACGGCCACAGGCCGGAGGAGAACCAGGTGTCCAGGACGTCCGGGTCCTGGTGCCAGCCCTCGCCGGTCGGCGCCTGCTCGTCCGGGCCGACGCAGACCACCTGGCCCTCGGGGCCGTACCAGACCGGGATCCGGTGACCCCACCAGAGCTGGCGCGAGATGCACCAGTCGTACATGTTGTCGACCCAGTCGAAGTAGCGGCGCTCCAGCTCCTTCGGGTGGATGTCCACCTTGCCGTCGCGGACCGCGTCGCCGGCCGCCTTGGCCAGCGGCTCGACCTTGACCCACCACTGCAGCGAGAGGCGCGGCTCGACGATGGTGTGGCAGCGCGAGCAGTGGCCCACGGCGTGCGTGTAGGGACGCTTCTCGGCGACGATCCGGCCCTGCTCGCGCAGTGCCCCGACCACGGCCGCACGGGCGTCCAGCCGGTCCAGGCCGAGGAACGGGCCGTGCACGGTGATCGCACCGCGCTCGTCCATCACGGCCAGGTTCGGCAGGTTGTGGCGCTGGCCGATGGCGAAGTCGTTCGGGTCGTGCGCGGGGGTCACCTTGACCGCGCCGGTGCCGAACTCCGGGTCGACGTGCTCGTCCGCGACCACCGGGATCTCACGGTCCGTCAGCGGCAGCTTGATGGTGCGGCCGACCAGGTGGGCGTAGCGCTCGTCGCCCGGGTGCACCGCGACGGCGGTGTCGCCGAGCAGGGTCTCGGCCCGGGTGGTGGCGACCACGATCGAGTCGTCCCCGTCGCCGTAGCGGATCGAGACCAGCTCGCCGGCCTCGTCCTCGTGCTCCACCTCGATGTCGGAGAGCGCGGTGAGACAGCGCGGGCACCAGTTGATGATGCGCTCGGCACGGTAGATCAGGCCGTCGTCGAAGAGCTTCTTGAAGATGGTCTGGACGGCCTTGGACAGGCCCTCGTCCATGGTGAAGCGCTCGCGCGACCAGTCCACCCCGTCGCCGAGGCGGCGCATCTGGCCGAGGATCTTCCCGCCGTAGCTCTCCTTCCACTCCCAGACCTTCTCGACGAAGGCCTCCCGGCCCAGGTCGTGCCGGGACAGGCCGGACTCGGCGAGCTGCTGCTCCACCTTGTTCTGGGTGGCGATGCCGGCGTGGTCCATGCCGGGCAGCCAGAGCGCCTCGAAGCCCTGCATCCGCTTACGACGGGTCAGGGCGTCCATCAGGGTGTGCTGGAAGGCGTGGCCGAGGTGCAGCGCACCGGTGACGTTCGGCGGCGGGATGACGATGGTGTACGCGGGCTTGTCGCTCTTGGCGTCGGCGGTGAAGTAGCCGCGGTCCACCCAGCGCTCGTACAGCACGCCCTCTACCTCCGCCGGGGCGTAGGTCGTCGGGAGGGTGGCTGCGTTGTCCCCGTCGAAGGTTCCGGGGCGCTGGTTCGTCGTGTCGGTCACGACACCCAGTTTACGTAAACCTGGGGGCCGCCTTCGACCGCCTTCCCGCCCGACCACCCGGACGGGGGCCGGTCTTGACGGGTGCGGTACCGTGCCCCGATACTCGCACGCCCGTTTGGCGCGCACTGACGAACAGTCACAACCGACGTGGGGGAGACCGATGAACGGGCCGGGGCAGCAGTATCCGCAGGGTCAGCCGCAGCAACCGCAGCCGCCGTACGGTCAGCCGCCGCAGCAGCCCTACGGCGCGCCGCAGCCCCCGTACGGTCAGCCGCCTCAGCAGCAGTACGGCTACCCGCCCCAGGCCCAGCCGCCCGCGGCTCCGCCCGCCGCTCCGTACGGCACGCCGCCGCAGCAGCCGGGCCAGTTCGGCCAGCCGCAGCCGCCCGCCCCGCCGTACGGCCAGCCCCAGCAGCAGCCCGCCGCGCCGCAGTTCGGCGCCCCGCCGGCGTACGGCCAGCCGCCCGCCTACGGGCAGCAGCCCCCGCAGTACGGCGCCCCGCAGCCGCCGTACGGGCAGCAGCCGTACGGCCAGCAGCAGTTCGGCGGGCCGATGGCCGAGCCGCGGAAGAGCAAGGCCGGGCTGGTGATCGGCCTGGTGATCGGCGCCGTGGTGCTGGTCGGCGGCGGCGGCGTCGCGTACTGGGCACTGAACTCCTCCGGCTCGCCGGTCGGCCCGGGCAGCTCCACCGGGGGCAAGTTCAAGCTGGCCGCCCCGCCCACGCTGCCCGGCGGGTACACCCTGAAGACCAGCAAGGACAGCCCGGGCGACCCCAAGGAGTCCGGCCTCGGCTACAGCTCGTACGACGGTGGTCTGGTGGCGACCTACCTGAAGGGCAAGGACGCCACCGACAGCATCACCATCGGCGGCTCCTGGGGCACCATCACCGACCCCACGGCGATCACCAAGCAGGTCAACAAGCAGGCCGGCGCCTCGGCCACGCTGACCTGGAAGACCCCGCTGGCCCCGGTCGACGCCAAGGACGCCAAGGACCCGGGCGGCAAGCTCTCCTGCGGGGTGGCCAGCAGCAGCGGCATAGAGATCCCGATCTGCCTCTGGGCCAACCACTCCACGGCCGGCTCGGTCACCTTCACCAAGATCTCGCTGGACGGCAAGAGCAGCCCGCTCAGCGCGGCCCAGGCCGCCGACCAGACCCGGGCGATCCGGGACGCCATGGTGGTCGCGAAGTAACCCGCGGACGCGAGAAGGCCCCGCACCCTTCCGGGTGCGGGGCCTTCCTGCTGCTCGGGCCGCGGGTCAGGCGCTCTTGTCGCGCCGCTCGCGCTTGATCATGTCGCGCGGGACCAGGGTCGGGATCGCGTGCTTGGAGACCACGTCGCCGGTGACCACCACGCGGGCCACGTCCTGCCGGGACGGCACCTCGTACATCACGGACATCAGCACCTCCTCCATGATGGCCCGCAGGCCACGGGCACCGGTGCCGCGGAGGATCGCCTGGTCGGCGATCGCCTCCAGCGCGTCGCGGCTGAACTCCAGCTCCACGCCGTCCAGTTCGAAGAGCTTGCGGTACTGCTTGACCAGCGCGTTCTTCGGCTCGGTGAGGATCTGCAGCAGCGCCTCGCGGTCCAGGTTGTGCACGCTGGTGATCACCGGCAGGCGGCCGATGAACTCGGGGATCATCCCGAACTTCACCAGGTCCTCCGGCATCACCTGACGGAAGTGGTCGCTGCTGTCCGAGTCCCGCTTCGAGCGGATGTTGGCACCGAAGCCGATGCCCTTGGCACCCGCCCGGCCCTCGACGATCCGCTCCAGACCGGCGAACGCGCCACCCACGATGAAGAGCACGTTGGTGGTGTCGATCTGGATGAACTCCTGGTGCGGGTGCTTGCGACCGCCCTGCGGCGGCACGCTCGCGGTGGTGCCCTCCAGGATCTTCAGCAGCGCCTGCTGGACGCCCTCACCGGAGACGTCACGGGTGATCGACGGGTTCTCGCTCTTGCGGGCGACCTTGTCGATCTCGTCGATGTAGATGATGCCGGTCTCGGCCTTCTTGACGTCGTAGTCAGCGGCCTGGATCAGCTTCAGCAGGATGTTCTCGACGTCCTCGCCGACGTAGCCGGCCTCGGTGAGGGCGGTGGCGTCGGCGATCGCGAACGGCACGTTCAGCATCCGGGCCAGGGTCTGCGCGAGCAGCGTCTTGCCGGAGCCGGTCGGGCCGAGCAGCAGGATGTTGGACTTGGCCAGCTCGATCGCGTCCTCGCGGCCGTTGCCACCGCTGCGCCCGGCCTCGCCGGCCTGGACCCGCTTGTAGTGGTTGTAGACCGCCACCGACAGCGACTTCTTCGCGGTGTCCTGGCCGACCACGTACTGATCCAGGAACTCGTAGATCTCACGGGGCTTCGGGAGCTCCTCGAAACGCACCTCGGAGGTCTCGGCGAGCTCCTCCTCGATGATCTCGTTGCACAGGTCGATGCACTCGTCGCAGATGTACACGCCTGGACCGGCGATCAGCTTCTTCACCTGCTTCTGGGACTTGCCACAGAACGAGCACTTGAGCAGGTCGCCACCGTCTCCGATGCGTGCCACGAGGTGCTTCCCCTTCGCCAGGGGCCCCGCGGGGGTCCGGGGCCTGGTGCTGTGGACCGGTTCGCCGTCGAGCGATCGGTCTCGCTATCCGACGGTACTCTGCCGAGCCGCCAATTCCGTCGTCTTCGACAGCTCTGCCGTACGCCCAGGGCGAATTGATACCGAACAGATGCCGTCGGACGGGACGGGCGGAGCACGGCTCGGTGCCGTGCCCCGCCCGGTGAACCGCTGGGATCAGGAGGTCATGGAGGACTTCCGGGTCGAGATGATCTGGTCGATCAGCCCGTACTCCAGGGCCTCCTCGGCCGTCAGGATCTTGTCCCGCTCGATGTCCTCGCGGACCTGCTCGACCGGCTTGTTGGAGTGCTTGGAGAGCATCTCCTCCAGCTGCTCGCGCATCCGGAAGATCTCCCGGGCCTGGATCTCCAGGTCGGAGACCTGGCCGCGACCGGTCTCGGTGTAGGGCTGGTGGATCAGGATCCGGGCGTTCGGCAGCGCCATCCGCTTGCCGGGGGTGCCCGCGGCCAGCAGCACGGCCGCCGCGGAGGCCGCCTGGCCCATGCAGACGGTGGTGATGTCCGGCTTGACGTACTGCATGGTGTCGTAGATCGCGGTCAGCGCCGTGAAGGAGCCGCCGGGCGAGTTGATGTACATCTGGATCTCGCGGTCCGGGTCCATCGACTCCAGGCAGAGCAGCTGCGCCATGATGTCGTTGGCCGAGATGTCGTCCACCTGGGAGCCGAGGAAGATGATGCGCTCCTCGAACAGCTTGGCGTACGGGTCGTACTCACGAATGCCCTGCGAGGTGCGCTCGACGAAGCGCGGGACGATGTAGCGGCCCTCGGCCCTCGGGGCGGTGAACTCGGTGCGCACGGTGTTCATGGGGTGTTCGGTCCTCCGAAACGTGACGGTCGGTTGGGTCTGCTGCCGGCTGCTGTCAGGCGCCGGTGCCGCCGCCGCCGGGAACGTCCGCGGCGCTGTGCATGATCGAGTCGATCAGGCCGTACTCCTTGGCCTGCTCCGGGGTGAACCAGCGGTCCCGGTCGGAGTCCGCGGTGACCCGCTCGAAGGACTGACCGCTGTGCGCGGCGATCAGCTCGGACATCCGCTTCTTGGTGCGGAGCAGCTGCTCGGCCTGGATCCGGATGTCGGTGGCCGAACCGCCGAGACCGGCGGAGGGCTGGTGCATCAGGATGTTGGCGTTCGGCAGCGAGAAGCGCTTGCCCTTCGCACCGGCGGTCAGCAGGAACTGACCCATCGAGGCCGCCATGCCCATCGCGATGGTGACCACGTCGTTCTTGATGTACTGCATGGTGTCGTAGATCGCCATGCCCGCGGTGATCGAACCACCGGGCGAGTTGATGTACAGGTAGATGTCCTTCTCCGGGTCGGCCGCGAGGAGAAGGAGCTGCGCTGTGATCTTGTTGGCGATGTCGTCGTCGACCTGCTGGCCGAGGAAGATGATCCGCTCGTTGAGCAGCCGGTTGTAGACCTGGTCGCCCAGGCCGCCGAGCACGTCACCACCGGCGGCGTGCGGCGCCATCAGGCCAGGCATCTGCATCTGCGGGAACGTCACTTAGCCACCTGCTCAGTCGAATTGGACGGCCGCGCTACAGCCGCCGCTCTGTCGCACAGCTAGATATCACTGCGTGAATGTCACTGTCTAAGGACCCTAACGCGCAGGCCCGGCCGCAGAATCCCCCACGCAGAACTGTTCGCTGTGAGCGCAGGGTCCGAGCGGCAACGACGGACGGCCCGGACACCCCGCTGACGGGGTGTCCGGGCCGTCCGGAACAGGCTGGTGCTACCGGGGCGTGATCAGGCCTCGGTGGTCTCGGCGGCGGCCTCGACCGCCTCGGTCGACGTCTCGGCCGACGCCTCGGCGGCGTCCTCGTCCTCGTCGTCCTCGAAGGACACGACGTCGCCGTTGGTGTCGGTGACCTTGGCGGCCTCGACCACCAGCGCCAGCGCCTTGCCACGGGCGACCTCGCCGACCAGCAGCGGCACCTGGTTGCCCTGGACCACCTGCTGGGCGAACTGGTCCGGCGTCATGCCGGAGCCCGCCGCACGGCGGATGAGGTGCTCGGTGAGCTCCTCCTGGTTGACGCCCAGCTTCTCCTTGTCGACGATCTCGTCGAGCACGAACTGGGTCTTGATGCCCTTCTTGGCCTGGTCCTCGGTCTCCTTGGCGAAGTCCTCGACGGACTTGTCCTGGGTGGCGAGGTAGGTCTCCAGGGTGAGGCCCATGGGCTCGAGCTGGTGGTGCTCGAGGTTGTGCTTGCGGGTCTCGACCTCGTCCTTGAGGAGCTTCTCCGGGTAGTCCATCTCGACCAGCTTCAGCAGCTCGTCGAGCACCCGCTCCTGGGCCTGGGTGGCCTGGTCGAACTCGCGCATCCGCTCGAGGCGCTTGCGGGAGTCGTCCTTCAGCTCCTCCAGGCTGTCGAACTCGCTCGCCATCTGGGCGAACTCGTCGTCCAGCTCGGGGAGTTCCTTCTCCTGGACGGTGACCACGGTGACGGTCACCTCGGAGCTCTGGCCGGCCTGGGTGCCGCCCTTGAGCTCGGTGGTGAAGGTCTTGGTCTCGCCGGCCGACAGGCCGACCACGGCCTCGTCGATGCCGTCCAGCAGGCGGCCGGAGCCGATCTCGTAGCTCACGCCGGTGGCGGTGCCGTCCTCCGGCACCTCACCGTCGACCTTGGCCTCGAGGTCGACGACCACGACATCGCCCTCGGCGGCGGCGCGCTCGACGTCCTTGACCGAGGAGAAGCGCTCGCGCAGCTGCTCCAGCGACTTCTCGACGTCCGCGTCCTCGACCACGATCGGGTCGACGACGACCTCGATGCCGGCGAAGTCCGGGAGGGTGATCTCGGGACGGACGTCGACCTCGGCGGTGAACTTGAGGTCACCGCCGTCGGCGAGGTTCTCGACACCCTCGATGTCGGTGATGTCGGGCTGTCCGAGGACCTCGATCTTGCCCTCGTCGACGGCCTGCGTGTAGAAGCGCGGCAGGGCGTCGTTGACCGCCTCTTCCAGCACGGCGGCACGGCCGAAGCGCTGGTCGATGACGCGGTTCGGGATCTTGCCCTTACGGAAGCCCGGGACCGAGACCTGCTGGTTGATCTTCTTGTACGCCGCGTCGAGGCTGGGCTTGAGCTCCTCGAAGGGCACCTCGACGGTGAGTCGAACCCGGGTCGGGTTCAGAGTCTCGACGGCGCTCTTCACGGTTGGGTCTCCTAGAGGCTTGCGGTCAGGTTGTCTACGCCGTCCGACGAACGGCCGTGGGCCGATCGGGTTCGGGCGAGACGGGTGATGGGCGGTTGGAGCTGCATCTCCCGTACGGGGGTGGACGGTGAGCGTGACTCCTCGCCCTCGGGCGGTCTGACCTGTGCACATGCCACAGGGACGACCGCCAGCGGCCCATCCTACCGGTAGCACGAAAGGCGGACGCCAGGGCGCCGCTGTTCGGGTCGCCCACACGGCCCGAAGGACCCCCGAACCCGGCTCCCCGCACGGCCCCGGACGGTCGCATCAACGTCCGAATTCCGGACGGGCCGGGCCCGGCCGGGAAAAGGGGACGCGCCACCTGGCACACCGTCAGGTTCGCCGTCGGCGTACCCGGCGCTCCGGTCACGACCCCGTGAAACGCCAACAGGGCCCCGCGCACCGACGAGACCCTGCCGCACTGTCGGGGTGGCCGGATTCGAACCGACGGCCTTCCGCTCCCAAAGCGGACGCGCTACCAAGCTGCGCCACACCCCGTGGTGCCGAGAGGAAGCGTACACGCCGCCCAGGGCGCCCCATTGGTCATATCGGAGACCCGCCGGACACCCCGAACGGCCAAAGCGGTGTGCGAGCAACCGACCCGACCAGGTACGCTGACCCTGTCCTCGAGACCGGCAACGGGCCCGAGGTCGCCGTGTGCTCAGGCACCGCACGCGGGTGTAGCTCAATGGTAGAGCCCCAGTCTTCCAAACTGGTCACGCGAGTTCGATTCTCGTCACCCGCTCCAACACTTCGGCCCCCCGGTCAATGACCGGGGGGCCGAAGTCGTCTGAGCCGGGGTCAGACCCTGATCAGACGCTGACGCCGTGGGCGCGCAGGTACGCGACCGGGTCGATGTCGGAGCCGTAGGACGGGCCGGTGCGGACCTCGAAGTGCAGGTGCGGGCCGGTCACGTTGCCGGTGGCGCCGGAGAGGCCCAGCTGCTGGCCGGCCGAGACGGTCTGGCCGACCTTGACGGAGATCGAGGAGAGGTGGGCGTACTCGGAGTACTTGCCGTCGGCGTGCTTGACGACGACCTCGTTGCCGTAGGACCCGCCGTTGCCGGCCGAGACGACGGTGCCGGTGGTGATGGCCTTGACCACGGTGCCGGTCGAGGCACGGAAGTCGACGCCGGTGTGGTAGCCGCTGGACCAGGAGGAGCCGGAGGCGTGGTAGGCGGTGGAGGTGCCACCACTGACCGGGGCGACGTAACCGCCGGCCGCCACGGTGGCGGGCTTGGCGGCCTCGGTGGTGGCCGGGGCGGTGGTGGTCGACTTGGCCTTGGGGGCCGTGTCGGCCTTCGGAGCCGGGGTCGACTTGGAGCGGGACGCCTTGGTGGAGTCCGTGGTGCTCGTGGAAGAGGAGGAAGAGGACTTGGTCTCGGTCTTCGGCGCCTCGGCGGCCTTCGGGGCCTCCGCGGCGGGCTGCGGCGCGACGGCCGCGGCCTGGCCGGCGAGCGAGAGCTGCTGACCCGGGTAGATCAGGTTCGGGTTGCCACCGACCACCGAGCGGTTGTCCTGGTAGAGCTTCTCCCAGCCGCCGTCCACCTGCTTGGCGGTGGCGATCTTCGAGAGGGTGTCGCCGCTGACGACCTGGTAGCTGCTCGCGACCGGGGCGGCCGGAGCGGAGACCGGAGCCACGGTGGTGGCGGCGGTCTCGGTGGCGATGGTGGTGACGGCGGCGGCCGGGGCGGCCTGCGGCACGGAGGCGGCGGCGTGGCCCTGGTGGGCGCTGGCGGCGGCGACCGGCAGCGCGAAGGTGGCGCCGAGCACGCCGGTCGCGACGGCGATCCGGGTCAGGTGGGACAGCTGGACGCGACGGTGCTTGCCCTGTGCGGACATGGGGGTGGTCCTCTCCGACGCCTACGAGGTGAGCTGTCGGGTGCGGGCTGGAGATGCCCGGCCGCAGGAATGCGGCTTAACCCCAAGCCGTCCCGGTTCACACCGGTTCGGCGACTTACCTTGGGTCCCCCGCTCCTGCCATGCGTGCCTTGTACGAGGCGCCGGGCGGCGGCAGGACTCGGCGTTCCGCCCGGTTGAGCCCATCCGGTCGTTCACCGGACAGGCCTCGAAGCAAAGCCGATCGGCCGCCCGCTGGCAAGCCCCGGTTGAACGATGAACAAGGATGATCAGGGACGAAGGTCACTTCCGGTCCGGGACTTGCGACCCGGAGGGCCCGATTCGGCGACACTTCGTCCCCGATCGGTTCACGGAGGGTGGCCGATATCGCCGTCCGTACCCACCCGGTCCCGCTCCGCCAGCGCCGACAGTGACACCGCTCACGCCGGGCCGATACGCTCGCCACGGTCGCGCTCGAACGAAGGTGTTCGAAGCGCCGTCGAGCAGAGTTCTGTCGAGCGAGGAGCCCCGTCTGTGCGCCCCGAGGAACGGCTGGCCGTCATCCAGCGCGCGGCGGTCCGCGAGCTGGCCCGGCTCGGCCAGGAGTTCACCGCCGACGGTCCGCTGCTGCGCGGGCCCGGCACCACGGCGGTGGCGTTCCGGGAGCACGACGAGCACGGCACCGGCGGCGGCCACGTCGACCTCGGCTACGTGCTGCGGCTCGGCCAGGGCGACGCGCCGGTGATCTGGGACTGCGCGGCCGGCGTCGGCGGCACCGAGGTGGAGCGGCTGGACAGCGCGGTGCGGATGTGGGCGGGCACCACGGCGAGTGCCGTGGTCGGCCTGCTGACCGGCGGCGGCGACCACTACGACGCCCCCGAACTCCCGGGCTGGCACGTCGTGCAGGGCCCGGCCGCGGTGTTCGGCGTCGACACCGACCCGCTGTTCGACTGGGTCGCCGAGCGGGATCTCGGCCCGGTGCTGGCCGCCGCCGTGCTGCCGGAGCTGGCCGAGCGTCAGGTCAACGGCGTGAAGCTGTTCTTCGGCGGCAAGGCGGGCGACGACGTCGCCGAGGTCCGGATCAACGGGACGGTCTGCGAGTCGGCCTCCACCACGCTGCGCGCGCTGGACTGGCCGCGCGGTGAACGGCTGTGCTGGGCCCGGCTGTTCCTGCTGCTGGTCGCCGAGCATCCGGTGACGGAGACCCCGGGACAGGCCGAACCCCCGCCGCGGCGCGGCCGGTTGGGCCGCTGGTGGCGGGGCCGTCGCTGAGACCGGCCGAAGCCGGCCCGACCCGGGTCAGGCGCGCCAGGTCAGCTGGCGACCGAGGAGATGGTCTGGGCGAGTTGGGTCAGGAAGTCCTGGATCGGCTTGGCCGCCGTGGACTGGCTCAGCATGAAGCCGAAGAGCGCGGCCATGACCGCGTGACTGGTCTTCAACTGCTTGTTGCGGATGAAGATGACCACGATGATCCCGAACAGGACCAGCGCTGAGACGGAGAAGGCCACCAGGACTCACTTCCTCATTCTTTCGTAGCGAGCTTCGTGGCGGGCCCAATCCCCCGAGACCCCCGAGAACCGACCGTCCCACCCGAACTCAGTGTGGTCGTTCGTGCCGACTGCGTAAAGGACTTGCCGGAAGGCAGCCGCGAAGATCCTGCGATGTGAGACGAATTTCCGCCGACCGAGACGATAGCCCAGCCAACCTGACGGGCCGTCGAACGGGTACCCCTAACTGGAAGTTGACCGCTCCCGGGCTGGTGGGGCCGGACCTAGATCCACTGCACCGGGCCGCGGTCAGGAATGGCCGAAGACCGGCGCACCGACTTGACACAGTTCGGCCACCGGTCGGTCACCCGCGCCACAGCAGCAGGACCGCCCGGTCGTCGTTGACGTCCTTGGCCACCGACTCGATCAGCTTCACCGCCGAGCCCCGGCCGCCGTGTTGGGAGAACGGGGCGCCGCCGACCAGCCGGTCCGCCTCCCCCATCAGCCGGTCCATCCCCTCGGTCAGGTCCCGGCCGGGGATCTCCACCATGCCGTCGGTGCAGAGCATCAGCACGTCGCCCTGGTCCAGCCGTCCCCGGACCGCCTCGAAGACCGCACCGTCGTAGACCCCGAGCAGCGCGCCCTCGACCGACTCCTTGATCTCCCAGCGGCCGGTGCCGGCGTGCCGCTGCATCCCGGGCAGGTGCCCGGCCGACAGCAGCTCGTACTCGCCGGTCTCCAGGTCCAGCACCAGGTGCACGGCGGTCGCGAAGCCCTCGTCCCAGTCCTGCCGGAGCAGGTAGCCGTTGGCGGCGGGCAGGAACTGGTGGGCCGGCAGCGAGCCGAGCAGCCCGCCGAACGCGCCGGAGAGCAGCAGTGCCCGGGAGCCCGCGTCCATGCCCTTGCCCGAGACGTCGGCGAGCACCACCTCGAGGGTGCGGCGGCCCGGGCCGGTCCTGGTGGCCACCACGAAGTCGCCGGAGAAGGACTGGCCGCCGGCCGGGCGGAGCGCCATGTCGGCGGACCAGCCCTCGGGCAGCGCGGGCACCCTGCTCTGCACCCGCAGCCGCTCGCGCAGGTCGAACAGCATCGAGCCGCCGCCCCGCCAGGGCACGCCGACCCGGCTACGGAACTGGGCCAGCAGCAGCCCGGCCACCCCGACCGCGCCGACCACCAGGGCGGCGCCGGGGGTGACGCCGAAGACGTAGGTGTCGGGCCGGTCGCTGGCCACCCGCTCGCCGGTGTGGATCAGCGACTCGACCGAGAGCCCGAGCGCGGCGGCCGCGTACAGCAGCACCAGGGTGCCGGGGCGCAGCAGCAGGGCCCCGGCCAGGATCGGCAGCACCAGCGCGGTGGGCGGCGCCCAGGCCGGGATCAGGACGTTGAGCACCACCAGCAGCGGGACGGTCGCGAACAGCACCGCGAAGGCGAGCCAGTCGGAGGCGTCGCCGCGGAAGTAGTCCACCCCGGTCCGGCGCAGCACTCGGCGGACCCGGTGGAGCCTGCTGCGCAACCGGGCCGTCCACGGGGTGTCGGCCGCCTGCGCGGCCGGGCCCGTCTCAGTCGGCCGGGGCGTGAAACCCGGCGTGCTGCCAGCCATGGGCTCTGACCTTATCCACCGGCGTGGCCCGCCGTCGACGGTTGGGGCGCCGCCGGGCGCACCGTTCCGCGCGGCTCAGTGGATTTCGGCCGCCGGAGGCGCCCACCTGCCGCTGGAACCCGGGAGGTCAAGCCGCCGAATGTCGCTCGCGCACGATGCGACTCGGTGATAGCTGTTGGCATATGACCGCTGATGAGACGACAGTTGACGGCCTGGCCGTACGTACACTGACGAGCCGGGAGTGGGACGGCTGGTACCGGACCCTGGAGGTCGCCTTCGGCGGCCAGGAGGAGCACCCCGAGGAGCGGGCGCTCTGGCGGGAGTTGACCGAGCCGGACCGCTCGCTGGGGATCTGGGACGGCGCCGACCCGGTGGCCTGCGCCGGGGCGTTCTCGCTCCGGATGACCGTGCCGGGCGGGATGGTGGTTCCGGTCGCGGCGGTCACCATGGTCGGGGTGCTGCCGACCCACCGGCGGCGCGGCCTCCTCACCGGGTTGATGCGCCGTCAGCTGACCGGCCTCCGGGACGGCGGTGAGGCGCTCGCGGTGCTGACCGCGTCGGAGTCCGGCATCTACGGCCGGTTCGGCTACGGCCTGGGCAGCTGGCGGATGGCACTGACCGCGCCGACCGGCCGGGTCCGGGTGCAGGCACCGGTGGACCGCGAGATCCGGCTCCGGCTGGCCGACCCGGTGGCGAGCGGCCCGGCCTGCGAGCGGCTGTACGCCGAGCTGGTGCCCGGCCGGCCGGGGATGCTGGAGCGCCGACCCGGCTGGGAGCAGCTCCCGCTGCTCGACCCGCCCGCCGGCCGGGACGGCTACTCGCCCCGGCAGTGCGTGCTGGCCGAGGACCGGGCGAGCGGCCGGCTGCTCGGCTACGCCAGGTACGCGGTCTCGGTGGACTGGGGCACCGAGGACATCCCGGACGGCACGGTCCGGGTCCGGGACGTCGAGGCGCTCACGCCCGGGGTGTACGCCGCGCTCTGGGACTACCTGCTCAACCTGGACCTGGTCCGCCGGGTGACCGTTGCCAACCGCCCGGTGGACGACCCGGTGCTGCACCTGGTCGACGACCCGCGCCGGCTGGAGCCCCGGCTGGGCGACGCGCTGCACGTCCGGCTGGTCCGGCTCGACGAGGCGCTGGAGCAGCGCGGGTACGCGACGGCGCTGAACGTGGTGCTGGAGGTGACCGACCCGTTCGCGCCGTGGAACGCCGGGCGCTGGCGGCTGCGCAGTGCCGGCCCCGGCAAGGGGGCGAGCTGCGTCCGTACCGAGGACCCGGCCGATCTCGCGCTGGACGTACGGGAGTTGGGGGCCGCCTACCTGGGCGGCGTGCGGCTCGCGGCGCTCGGCCGGGCCGGGTTGGTGCGGGAGCTGGGCGACGGCGCGCTGGCCGAGGCCGACCGGGCCTTCGCCTCGGACCTCGCGCCCTGGCTGCCGCACGGCTTCTGACGGTCCGGAACGGTCAGACCTGCGGGTGGTGGGCGGGGATCGGCGGGAGCTCGCCGGTGGTCTCGTACTCGGAGAGCATCTCGATCCGGCGGGTGTGCCGCTCCTCGCCGCTGTACGGGGTGTTGAGGAAGATCTCGACGAACCGGGTGGCCTCGGCCTCGGTGTGCATCCGGCCGCCGACGCTGATCACGTTGGCGTTGTTGTGCTCGCGGCCGAGCGAGGCGGTCTGCTCGCTCCAGGCCAGCGCCGCCCGGACTCCCTTGACCTTGTTGGCGGCGATCGCCTCGCCGTTGCCGGAGCCGCCGATCACGATACCCAGCGACTCCGGGTCCGCGGCGGTGCGCTCGGCCGCCCGGAGGCAGAACGGCGGGTAGTCGTCAACCGCGTCGTAGATGTGCGGGCCGCAGTCGACCGGCTCATGGCCGTTCTCCTTCAGCCACTGGACGAGGTGGTTCTTGAGGTCATATCCGGCATGGTCGGAACCCAGGTACACGCGCATGCGCAGATTGTGGCACGCGCGGGCCGCCGGGCCCGGTCGGCGGGTCGGATTCAGGAGGCGCGCCGGACCAGCTTCCAGGCCAGCGGCAGCGCGCCCATCGCCAGCACCAGCTTCAGCGCGTCGCCCACCAGGTAGGGGTAGAGCCCGAGTTCGGCCGCGCGGGCCAGCGGGACGTGCAGCGAGGCGGCCAGGTACGGAACGCCCACGGCGTAGATCACCAGGGTGCCGAGCAGCATCGCGCCGGCCGTCCGCAGCGGGCTGCGGTCCGCACCGCGCCGGGCCAGTGCGCCGACCAGGCCGGCCGCCAGCACGAAGCCGATCACGTAGCCGAGGCTGGGCATCGCGAAGCCGGCGCTGCCGTCGGCGAACCAGGGCAGGCCCGCCATCCCGGCCAGCAGGTAGAGGCCGAGCGAGGCGATGCCGCGCCGGGCACCGAGCGCGGTGCCGACCAGCAGGGCCGCGAAGGTCTGGCCGGTGACCGGGACGGGCGAGCCGAGCACCGGCACCGAGAGCTGGGCGGCCAGGCCGGTGACCGCGGCTCCCCCGGCGACCAGGGCGAGCTCGCGGACCTGGGCGCCGAACCGGGATCCGGCCTGCGGGAGCAGGTCGGCGAGGACCGGGGTGGCGGTGGCGGACGTGGCGGTGGCCATGGGCGGGTCTCCTGACGACTCGTTCGGTGATCACTTGTGAACCTATGCCGCCGCCCGGGCCGACGAGGGCGTCGGATCCGACCAAGGGCCGGTGCCCCGGCTTGTCGTATTCGACCCATTCCGGCCAGAACGGGTGATGATGCGATCACTTTCCGTCAGATGACCGTCCGGATGGCGGTCTCCCGACCCTGGATATTGGCATGCCCACCATCCGTACCGAATAGTGGACGGTCTCTCCCGCTATCCGTACAGAGTCTGGACCCAGCTGATGTCCTCCCCCACCCCCCAGCCGACGCTGGAGCCCGCCGAGCAGCCCGCCGAAGGCGCCACCGGCGGGCTCACCCACGGCCTGAAGCAGCGTCACCTGTCGATGATCGCGCTCGGCGGCGTGATCGGCGCCGGGCTGTTCGTCGGCTCCGGAGCGGGCATCGCCGCGGCCGGCCCGGCCATCGTGCTGGCGTTCGCCGCCTCCGGCCTGCTGGTCATGCTGGTGATGCGGATGCTCGGCGAGATGTCGGCGGCCCGCCCGGCCACCGGCTCCTTCTCGGTGCACGCCGAGAAGGAGATCGGCCCCTGGGCCGGCGTGGCCTCCGGCTGGGTGTTCTGGACCCTGCTCTGCGTGGGGGTGGCCGCCGAGGCGATCGCCGCCGCAGGGATCGTGCACGGCTGGCTGCCCGGGGTGCCCAGCTGGGCCTGGGTCGCGCTGTTCATGACCTTCTTCTGCGGCACCAACCTGGCCGCCGTGAAGAACTTCGGCGAGTTCGAGTTCTGGTTCGCCGCGATCAAGGTGACCGCGATCGCCGCCTTCCTGGTGATCTGCGTGCTGGCGATCCTCGGCCTGCTGCCCGGTGTGCAGGCCCCCGGCACCGGGAACCTGACCGGCCAGGGCGGCTTCCTCCCGAACGGGGTCAGCGGGCTGGTCACCGGGCTGCTCGCCTCGGTCTTCGCCTACGGCGGCCTGGAGACGGTGACCATCGCCGCCGCCGAGTCCGAGAACCCCCGGCGCAGCGTGGCCATCGCCGTGCGCACCGCGATGTGGCGGATCGCGCTGTTCTACGTCGGCTCGATGGCCGTGATCGTCACGCTGGTCCCGTGGAACGACCCCGAGGTGGTCAGCAGCGGTCCGTACGTCGCGGTGCTGGACACCATCGGCATCCCGAACGCCGCGCAGCTGATGAACGTGGTGGTGCTGATCGCGCTGCTCTCCGCGATGAACGCCAACATCTACGGCTCCTCGCGGATGGCGTACTCGCTGGTCCAGCGCGGCCAGGGCCCGCGGGTGCTGGCCAAGGTCAGCGGCGGGGTGCCGCGGGTCGCGGTGCTGGCCTCCTCGGCCTTCGGCTTCTTCGCGGTGCTGCTCAGCTTCAAGTGGCCCGACACGGTGTTCGCCTGGTTGCTCAACATGGTCGGCGCGGCGGTGCTGGTGGTCTGGGGCTTCATCGCGGTGTCCCAGCTGCGGATGCGGCGGCGGCTGGAGCGGGAGGCGCCCGAGCTGCTCAGCGTCCGGATGTGGGCCTTCCCCTACCTGACCTGGGTGGCGCTGGCGGGCATCGTCACGGTGCTCGGGCTGATGACGCTGGATCACGACAACCGGGTCCAGCTCTACTTCACCGCGGCGCTCACCCTGGCGCTCTCGCTGGCCGGCCGGCTCAAGCAGCGCCGGGACGCCGAGGCGGCGACCGACGTCTGACCCCCGGTCAGCCCGAAGGCCCCGGCCCGCCGACGCGGACCGGGGCCTTCGGCGTGCCGTCACTCGAAGGACGGGCCCGCGGTACGGGTGCGCTTGATCTCGTAGAAGCCGGGGGTACCGGCCACCAGCAGGGTGCCGTCCCAGAGCCGGGCGGCGGCCTCGCCGCGCGGGGTCGGGGTGACCACCGGGCCGAAGAAGGCGACCCGGTCGCCGTCCGGACCGTCCACCGCGATCACCGGGGTGCCGACGTCCTCGCCGACCAGGGTGATGCCCTCGGCGTGCGAGGCGCGCAGCGCCTCGTCGTACTCGGTGGAGTCGGCCGCGTCGGCCAGCTCGACCGGCAGACCGGCCGCGACCAGGGCCGCCTCGATGGTGGCCCGCTCGTTCGGCAGGCCCTGGTTGTGGAAGCGGGTGCCGAGCTCGGTGTAGAGCGGGCCGAGCACCTTCTCGCCGTGCGCCTGGGCGGCCGCGATCAGCACCCGGACCGGGCCCCAGCCCTTGGCGACGAAGTCCTTGTACTGCTGCGGCAGGTCCTCGCGGTGCTCGTTCAGCACCGACAGGCTCATCACGTGCCAGCGGGTCTGCACCGGGCGGAGCTGCTCCACCTCCAGCATCCAACGGGACGTCATCCAGGCCCACGGGCAGGCCGGGTCGAACCAGAAGTCGGCGATCTTCTTGGAGTCTGCGGTCGTCACTGACGGCGTCCTTCGGTCGGTAGGGGCGGTTCCACCCTGGGCAACAGCGGTGGGGCCCCGCTGATTCCGACCTGACCTGTGCAATGGCACCACGCGGCACACGTGAAAGGATGCGCCTGGGAGGACCTCCCGACAGAGACCGAGCGATCCGGACAAAGGAGAACCGCCCGTGCCGGGCAAGAACCTGAGCCGCGAGGAAGCCCAGCACCGGGCCGCCATCCTCTCGGTGGACAGCTACCGCGTCCACCTCGACCTGACCTCGGCCGTCGACCCGACGGCCGCCACCTTCCGGTCGACCACCACGATCGCCTTCCACTCCGCCGAGGCCGGGGCGGCGAGCTTCGCCGACCTGCTCGCGCCGCGGGTCCGGACCGTGACCCTGAACGGGCGCGAGCTGGACCCGGCCGAGGTGTTCGACGGCACCCGGGTGCAGCTGGCCGACCTGGCCGAGCAGAACCTGCTGGTGGTCGAGGCCGACTGCGCCTACAGCCGGACCGGCGAGGGCCTGCACCGCTTCGTCGACCCGGTGGACGGCGAGACCTACCTCTACACCCACTTCGAACCGGCCGACTCCCGGCGGGTGTTCACCAACTTCGAGCAGCCCGACCTGAAGGCCCCGTTCACCTTCACGGTGACCGCGCCGGCGGCCTGGGACGTGTACGCCAACGGCGTGCACACCGCGGTCACCGAGGAAGGCACCGCCCGGGTCTGGGAGTTCGCGCCGACCCAGCCGATCGCCACCTACCTGACCGCCGTGGTGGCCGGGCCGTACCACGTCGAACGCGACCACTACAGCCGCGAGTTGCCCGACGGCTCGACGCTGGAGATCCCGCTCGCGGCGACCTGCCGCAAGTCGCTGTCGAAGCACTTCGACGCCGACGAGATCTTCACCGTCACCAAGCAGGGCCTGGACTTCTTCCACGCCGAGTTCGACTACCCGTACCCCTTCGGCAAGTACGACCAGTGCTTCGTCCCGGAGTACAACATCGGCGCGATGGAGAACCCCGGCTGCGTGACCTTCCGGGAGGAGTTCGTCTTCCGCTCGAAGGTCACCGAGGCGGCGTACGAGGGCCGGGCGAACGTCATCCTGCACGAGATGGCGCACATGTGGTTCGGCGACCTGGTCACCATGAAGTGGTGGGACGACCTCTGGCTGAAGGAGTCCTTCGCCGACTTCATGGGCTCGTACGCGCTGATCGGCGCGGGCACCAAGTACAAGGCCGCCTGGATCACCTTCGCCAACCGGCGCAAGGCGTGGGCGTACCGGCAGGACCAGTTCCCCACCACCCACCCGATCACGGCCGACATCCGGGACCTGGAGGACGCCAAGCTCAACTTCGACGGCATCACCTACGCCAAGGGCGCCTCGGTGCTCAAGCAGCTGGTGGCGTACGTCGGCGCGGAGGCGTTCTTCGAGGGCGCCCGCACGTACTTCAAGCAGCACGCCTTCGGCAACACCGTGCTCGGCGACCTGCTCGGCGCGCTGGAGCAGACCAGCGGACGGGACCTCAGCTCCTGGGCCGCCGCCTGGCTGCAGACCTCCGGGGTCAACGCGCTCACCCCGCAGCTCACCGTGGACGCCGAGGGCCGGATCACCGAGCTGGCCGTGCTCCAGGACGGCGCCACGCTCCGGCCGCACCGGATCGCGATCGGCTTCTACGAGCGGGACACCGACGGCGCGCTGGTGCGCACCGAACGGGTCGAGCTGGACGTGGACGGCGCCCGCACCGTGGTGCCCGAGCTGGCCGGCAAGCCGCGCCCGGCGCTGGTGCTGCTGAACGACGACGACCTGACGTACTGCAAGATCCGGTTCGACGACCACTCGCTGGAGACGCTGCGCGAGGGCCTCGGCGAGATCGACGAGCCGCTGTCCCGCGCGCTGGCCTGGTCCGCCGCCTGGAATCTGACCCGGGACGGCCTGATGCCGACCCGGGACTACCTCGCCTTGGTGGACCGGTTCGCCGGCCCCGAGTCGGACATCGGGGTGCTGCAGTCGCTGCACCAGCAGGCCAAGGGTGCCCTCGACCTGTACTCCGCGCCGGAGCACCGGGCAGCGGGCGCGCGGCAGTTGGCGGGCTGCGCACTGCGCGAGCTGCGGGCCGCCGAGCCGGGCAGTGACCACCAGCTGGCCTGGGCCAGGTTCCTGGCACTGACCGCCGACCAGCCCGAGCAGCTCCAGCTGGTCGAGGGTCTGCTGGCCGGCACCGCGAAGGTCGACGGCCTGGCGGTCGACCAGGAGCTGCGCTGGGCACTGCGGCTCTCGCTGGCCTCGGCCGGCCGGACCACCCCCGAGGAGCTGCGGACCGAGCTGGAGCTGGACAACACCGCGAGCGGGCGCCAGTACCTGACGCAGACTCTGGCCGCGCTGCCCACCCCCGGGGCCAAGGCCACCGCCTGGGCCGCCGTGCTGGACTCCGACGAGCTGCCGAACGCGCTGGTGGAGGCCCAGATCGCGGGCTTCGCCCAGCCCGGCCAGCGGGAGCTGACCGCCGGGTACGCCGACACCTACTTCGAGGTCATCGAGTCGGTCTGGGCCCAGCGCTCGATCGAGATCGCGATGCGGATCGTCGGCGGCTTCTTCCCCCGGTTCCAGACCGACCCGGCCACCCTGGCCGCGGCCGACGCCTGGCTGACCGAGCACCCCGGCGCCGCCCCGGCGCTGCGCCGCCTGGTGCTGGAGTGCCGGGACGACCTGGACCGCGCGCTGCGCGCGCAGGCGGTCGACCGGGGCTGAACGCACTGACGGGGCCGCCCACTTGTCGAAGTGGGCGGCCCCGTCGGCGGTTGGCCGCAGGTTACTTCAGGGTGGCCGACGTGAGACCCGACTGCACCTGACGCTGGAAGGACAGGTACACCACCAGCACCGGCAGCATCGCGATGGTCATACCCGCGAACAGCGCCGGGGCGTCGCTCTTGTAGCCGGACTGCAGGGCGAGGTTGACCAGGCCCTGGGCCAGCATCGAGTGGTCCGCCTCGCCGGCCGAGGTCGGCTGCATCAGGGTGACCGGCAGGATGTACTGGTTCCACTGCCCCAGCACGTTGAAGATGCCGACGCTGATCAGACCGGGCTTGGCCATCGGCACCATCACCTGGAAGAACGCCCGCGCGTGCGAGCAGCCGTCCAGCATGGCCGCCTCGTGGATCGCGGTCGGCAGCGTCCGGAAGAACGAGTGCAGGAAGAACACGGTGAACGGCAGCGAGTACGCCGTGTACACCAGGATCAGGCCGCCGTAGCTGTTCAGGCCCAGGTACGGGCTGATCTCGCCGAGGTTGCGGACCATGAAGAAGAGCGGGACGAGCGCGAGGTAGACGGGGAACATCGCGCCCGCGACGAACAGGAAGTAGATCGACCGGTTGCCCTTGAACTCGTAGCGGGCCAGCACGTAGGCCGCCATCGCGCCGAGCAGCATGGTCAGGGTGAGCGAACCCGCCAGCACGATCAGGGTGTTGGCGAAGAAGCCGCCGATGCCCTTCTCCCAGGCGCTGCCGAAGTTCTTGAAGCTCCAGGAGGTCGGCCAGCTCCAGGCGCTGGTGTTGATCTGGGTGTCGGTCTTGAACGAACCGAGCACCACCCAGGCCAGCGGGAACAGGATCAGCAGGGCCCAGATGGCCAGGAAGCCGTGCGAGAACACGTTCAGCACCCCGCCGCCGTCGGCGAAGCGCGCCTCCTTGGCCGGCGGCCTGGGCTTGACGGAGCGTTGGGCCGGAACGGTCGTGGTCTTGTCGATGCTGGTACTCATGCCATGCCCCGCTCAGTACTCGATGCGCTCGCGCCGGGTGACCCGCAGCGAGACGACGGACAGGATGAGGGTGAAGAAGAAGATCACAACACCCATCGCGCAGGCGTAGCCCGCCTCACCGAAGGCGAGGAAGTTGCGCATCAGGTACGTCGACATCAACTCGCTGTGGTGGTCCGGGCCACCGCCGTAGGTGCGGCCCGGGGTCATGCTGGCGACCAGTGCGAAGGCGTCCATCGCCACGATGGCGAGGTAGACCCAGGCGGTCTGGATGGTCTCCCAGAGCAGCGGCAGGGTGATCTTGAAGAAGGTCTGGCCACGCTTGGCGCCGTCCAGCAGCGCCGCCTCGTAGATGTCCTTCGGGATCGACTGCATGGCCGCCGAGAACAGCACCAGGTAGAACCCGACGCCGCCCCAGATCAGGACGCCCATGATGCACCAGAGCACCAGGTTCGGGTCGTTCAGCCACTCGACCGGGTGCTGCGGGTCGCCCAGGCCGAGCTTGAGCAGCGCGCCGTTGGCCAGACCCGCGCCGTCGCTGCGGTACACCGCCTGCCAGAGCACCGCCAGAATGGCGATCGACAGGACCTGCGGGAAGAAGAAGACCACCTTGTAGAAGGCGGCGCCCGCGACGCCCTGGACACCGCCGGTCCCGCCCTTGCCGCCCACGTTGAGCATGAAGGCGAAGAACAGCGCGATCAGGATGGTGGCGATCGGGAGCACCGCGAGCAGGAGCAGGTTGTGCCATAGCGCGCCGAGGAAGACCTCGTCACCGAGGAGCTTGGTGTAGTTGTCCAGGCCGACGAAGTTCATCTCCTGGCTCTGCCCCGACCAGTCGGTCAGGGAGTATCCGAAGGTCTGCGCGTAGGGCCAGAGCACCAGGCCCACGTACAGCACGATCGGAAGAAAGAGGAACCCCACGATGAAGGGGTACTTGCCGTGACGCATGGTCACTTCTCCTGTCCGTCAGGCGTTGACGCACCGGGGGACTGGTGCGGGAGCCCCCCGGTGCGCTGTGTCACGTCGCCGGTCAGGCGGTCTTGTTCTTGGTGGCCGACTCCTTGGCGCGCTTGATCCACTCCGCCGGAGTGATGCGCTTGGCCAGCAGCTCGCCGGAGGCGTTCTGCAGGTCCTCGTCGAACTTGCTCGCGGTGTTCGGGTACTGGAAGTTGAAGACGTTGGCGCCCGCCTCCTTCAGTGCCACCACGGTGGACTTGGTGCCCGGCTTCAGCTGGACGTCCGGACCGACACCGTCCTTGAGGCAGGTGAGGCTGTTGGCGGCCTGGGCGAACTTGCCCGACGCCTCCTTGGTCAGCATCATCCGGAGGAACTCCAGGCCGCCGGCCACGTTCTTGGCCTTGGCCGGCACCACGAACGGCTCGCCGGAGCCGGCCCGGATGGCCTCGAACGGAAGCTTGTCGCCGGGGAGCGACGGCATCGGCAGGAAGGTCATCTCGAAGTCGGCCGGGGTGGAGGAGAGCTGCTCGTTCTCCAGCCAGGAACCGGACGGGATGAAGACCGCCTTGTACTGGTTCCACGCGGTCTGCGACTCGGTGTGGGTCATGCCGTTGGTGCCGGGCAGCAGGAAGTCCTTCTCCACCACCTGGAAGAACGCCTCGACGGCGGTCTTCACGGCCGGGTCGTCCCACGCGGTCGGGTCGAGCTTGTCGATCCGGGCCATCAGGTCGAGGCCGCCCTGCTTGGCGATCATGTCCAGGATGGCGACGTTGATGTAGTACGGGTACTTGCCCTGGTGGGCGAGCGGGGCGATGCCCTTGGCCTTGGCCTTCTCACAGATGGTGATGAAGTCGGCCCAGGTCTTCGGCGCGGTCCAGCCGTTGTCCTTGAAGAGCTTGTTGGAGAACCACAGGCCCCACATGGTGTACGCGTACGACAGGTTGTAGACCTTGCCGTCGATGGTGCCGGACTCGATGGTGCCGGGCATCAGGACGTCGCGGACCTTCTTCGACGGGTCGTCGATGTAAGGCGCGTCCAGCAGCGGGGCCAGGTCGACCAGGCTCTTGTCCTTGGCCAGGACGTCGAGCTTGATCTGCTTGTTGCCCGAGTCGTCGATGACGTCCGGCGGCGAGCCGGCGTTGAAGCGCGGCTGCAGCTTGCCGGTGATGTCCTTGTCGGCCTGCTGGTCGACCTTGGCGTCCGGGTAGGTCTTGGCGTAGATCGCGGCGAACGCGGCCAGGTAGTCCTTGCCGTAGCCACCGTCGAAGATGAAGACCTCAAGACCCTTCTTGGCGTCCACGCCGAACGGGTTCTTGGCGTCCTTCAGGTTGTACTCGCCGGCCTTCTTGCCATCGCTGCTGCTGCTGCCACCGGCACAGGCGGCGAGCAGCGAGCCGCTGCCGGCCGCGAGCACGGTGATGGCCGCGGCCCGCTTGAAGATGTCACGGCGGTTGTACTCGGTTGCAGAGCCCATGAGTGCCCTAACCCCTCGGTGTCCAGAAGATGCGTACAGGTACTGACGGATCGTCAATTCCTGCCAGTGAGGCGCGCCCAGCGGCCAAGGGGCCGGTCAGAGGCGGTTTCTGTGATGGGCAAAGGTATAGTCCACTGTTCATCTGGCAGCAATAGCCGGACCGCCCGATGCGGCCCCTGGGGGCCAAAGCGTTGTCGGCGATGCAGCATGTGCAATGTGCAGGAGGCCTGCATATTTGCCCGTCCGGCCCGTCGATGGAGGAGAATCTAGCGCGGTTGTGTTCGTTTGAACATAGAAACGCGCAGCTTCGCGCATCACAGAACAGTGACGCACGAAGCCGCGCGCAGCGAATCGACTGTTGGGAACCTGTCAGAACTTGAGGCCCTTGTCGAGCGCCTTCACCAGGGTGCCGCTGCTGTCGTCGTTGTCGAGGGCCCAGAGCATGACCCCGCCGAGCCCGCCGAGGCGGCTGTACGCGGCTTTGTAGCTCAGCACCTCGGGGGTGTCGAAGGTGTACAGGGTGGTGCCGTCGTACTTCCAGCCGGCTCCGCGCAGCCAGTCGGTGTGCACCGTGCCGGGCAGGTTCTTCACGTCCTTGTAGGGCAGGTCGGCGACCGCGGCGGTGGCCGGCTGGTACAGGCCGTTCTTCTTCGGCCCCGGCTGCACGCCGGTCCAGCCGTGCGCGTAGAACGGCACCCCGAGCACGGTCTGACGGGCCGGCAGGCCGCGCTCGACGTAGTGCCTGACCACCTTGTCAGCGCTGCGCTGCGTCGGCGAGGGGTCGGCGGGGTCCGCGAACAGGTTGGCCTGGTGGGCGGTCGGCCCGGTGCCCTCCCAGGGGCCGTGCAGGTCGTAGGTCATCAGGTTGAGCCAGTCCACCGACCTGGCGACCTGCGGGAGCTCCAGCCGGTCCGCCACGGTCTCGTTGGCGGCCACGGCGGCGGTCAGCAGATAGTGCTGCCGCGACTTCTTCCCCAACTCGTCCAGCTGACGGCGGAACTCCTGCACCAGCAAAGTGAAGTTGTGACCGTCCTCGGGGCGGGAGACGTTGCCCGCGTCGCCGCCGCCGCCCGGGTACTCCCAGTCCAGGTCGATGCCGTCGAAGACCCCGGCGCCGGCCCCGGCACCACCCTCGGCCGAACCGAGCTGCGGCAGGTTGCCCCGGAGGTAGAGGTCCAGGCAGGAGGAGACGAAGACCTTCCGGGAGGCGTCGGTCAGCGCGGCGTCCGAGAAGTACTTCGACCAGGTCCAGCCACCCAGCGAGATCACGGCCTTGAGCTGCGGGTTCTTCGCCTTGAGCTTGCGCAGCTGGTTGAAGCTGCCCTTCAGCGGCTGCTCGGTGGTGTCGGCCCTGCCGTCCACCGACTGCTCGGCACCGACCGGGCGCTGGTAGTCGGCCCAGGCGTCGCCGACCCCGGCCTCGTTGGCCTCGAAGCACTTGCCCTCGGCACTGACGTTGCCGAAGGCGTAGTTGATCACCGTGAGCTTCGCGGCCTGACCGGAGGTCTGCACGTTCTTGAACTCGAAGCCGCTGTAGACGCCCCACTGGGTGAAGTAGCCGACCCGCTGGCCGTTGAGGCGCGGGGCGGTGTGGGCCTGGGCGGCGGTGGGGGCCAGAACGGCGGCGACGGTGACGGCCGCGAGCAGTGCAGAGGTTCTTCTGGGCATGGGGGACCCGCTCTCTGAATCAGCGTCAATTGGTCTGGACCATCTGCTGATTGAGAGGTTTAGTCGATGGCGGGCGAACGCACAAGGGGCCCGGACCGCATCGCTGCGATCCGGGCCCCTCACTGCTCGCCTCAGCCGATCAGGCTGCGCAGCACGTACTGCAGGATGCCGCCGTTGCGGTAGTAGTCCGCCTCACCGGGGGTGTCGATCCGGACCACCGCGTCGAAGCTGACGTCGCCCGCGGTGACCTTGACGGTCTTCGGGGTCCGACCCTCGTTGAGCTCGGTCACGCCGGTGAAGGAGAAGGTCTCCTCGCCGGTCAGACCCAGCGACTCGGCGGTCTGGCCCTCCGGGAACTGGAGCGGCAGGACGCCCATGCCGATCAGGTTCGAGCGGTGGATGCGCTCGTAGGACTCGGCGATGACGGCCTTGACGCCGAGCAGCGCGGTGCCCTTGGCCGCCCAGTCACGGGACGAGCCCGAGCCGTACTCCTTGCCCGCCAGGACGACCAGCGGGATGCCGGCGGCCTGGTAGTTCTGCGAGGCGTCGTAGATGAACGCCACCGGCGCGTCGGGCTGGGTGAAGTCGCGGGTGTAGCCGCCCTCGGTGCCCTCGGCGATCTGGTTCCGCAGCCGGATGTTGGCGAAGGTGCCGCGGATCATCACCTCGTGGTTGCCACGGCGCGAGCCGTACGAGTTGAAGTCGCGCTTCTCCACACCGTTCTCGGTGAGGTACTGCGCGGCCGGGGTGCCCGGCTTGATGTTGCCGGCCGGGGAGATGTGGTCGGTGGTGACCGAGTCGCCCAGCTTGGCCAGCACGCGGGCGCCGGCGATGTCGTTCACCGGGCTCGGGGTCTTGGCCATGCCCTCGAAGTACGGGGGCTTCCGGACGTAGGTGGACTCGGCGTCCCACTCGAAGGTGTTGCCGGTCGGGATCGGGAGCGACTGCCAGCGGTGGTCACCGGCGAAGACGTCCTGGTAGCCCTTGTCGAACATCGCCTCGTCGATCGAGCTCGCGACGGTGTCGGCGACCTCCTTCTCGGAGGGCCAGATGTCGGCGAGGAAGACGTCGTTGCCGTCCTGGTCCTGGCCGAGCGCGTCCCGGGTGATGTCGATGTTCATGTTGCCCGCGAGCGCGTAGGCGACCACCAGCGGCGGGGAGGCCAGGTAGTTCATCTTGACGTCGGGGTTGATCCGGCCCTCGAAGTTGCGGTTGCCGGAGAGCACCGAGACGACCGCGAGGTCGGCCTCGTTGACGGCCGCCGAGACCTCCTCGGGCAGCGGGCCCGAGTTGCCGATGCAGGTGACGCAGCCGTAGCCCACCAGGTTGAAGCCGAGCTTCTCCATGTAGGGGACGAGGCCGGCCTTCTCGTAGTAGTCCATGACGACCTTGGACCCGGGGGCCAGGGTGGTCTTGACCCAGGGCTTGACGCGCAGGCCCTTCTCCACGGCCTTCTTCGCCAGCAGGGCGGCGCCCAGCATGACGGAGGGGTTGGAGGTGTTGGTGCAGGAGGTGATCGAGGCGATCACGACCGCGCCGTTGTCGATCTGGTACTGGCCGCCGTCGGGAGCGGTGACCGTGGTCGGCTTCGACGCCTCGGCGGAGTACGCGGGCAGCACCTCGGCGAACTTCTCGGCCGCCTCGGCCAGGATGACCCGGTCCTGCGGACGCTTCGGGCCGGAGATCGACGGGACGACGGTGGAGACGTCCAGCTCGAGGTACTCGGAGTAGACCGGCTCGACCGACGGGTCGTGCCAGAGGCCCTGCTCCTTGGCGTACGCCTCGACCAGGGCGAGCTGCTGGGCCGAACGGCCGGTCAGCTTCAGGTAGCTGATGGTCTCGGCGTCGATCGGGAAGATCGCACAGGTCGAGCCGAACTCCGGCGACATGTTGCCGATGGTGGCGCGGTTCGCCAGCGGGATGGCGGTGACGCCGGCGCCGTAGAACTCGACGAACTTGCCGACCACACCGTGCTTGCGCAGCATCTCGGTGATGGTGAGCACCAGGTCGGTGGCGGTGGTGCCGGGCGGCAGCTCGCCGCTCAGCTTGAAGCCGACCACGCGCGGGATCAGCATGGAGACCGGCTGGCCGAGCATCGCGGCCTCGGCCTCGATGCCGCCGACGCCCCAGCCCAGCACGCCCAGGCCGTTGACCATGGTGGTGTGCGAGTCGGTGCCGACGCAGGTGTCGGGGTACGCCTGGCCGTTGCGGACCATGACGGTGCGGGCCAGGTGCTCGATGTTGACCTGGTGCACGATGCCGGTGCCCGGCGGGACGACCTTGAACTCGTCGAACGCGGTCTGGCCCCAGCGCAGGAACTGGTAGCGCTCCTTGTTGCGGCCGTACTCGATCTCGACGTTCTGGGTGAACGCGTCCTGGGTGCCGAACTTGTCGGCGATGACGGAGTGGTCGATGACCAGCTCGGCCGGCGCCAGCGGGTTGATCTTCGCCGGGTCGCCGCCCAGCTCCTTCACGGCCTCGCGCATGGTGGCCAGGTCGACCACGCAGGGGACACCGGTGAAGTCCTGCATGATCACGCGGGCGGGCGTGAACTGGATCTCCTCGCTCGGCTGGGCGTTCTCGTCCCAGTTGCCCAGCGCCCGGATGTGGTCGGCGGTGATGTTCGCGCCGTCCTCGGTGCGGAGCAGGTTCTCCAGCAGCACCTTGAGGCTGTACGGCAGCCGCTCGGAACCCTCGACGGCGGAGAGCTTGAAGATCTCGTACGACTCGTCGCCCACCTGCAGCGAGCTGCGGGCGTCGAAGCTGTTCGCGGACACGACTGACTCCTTTTGGATCCACCCGGTGGTAAGGTGACCCTAAGTTGGGCCTACCCGAGCTCCGGTGGAGGCGTACGCCTCTCGGCAAGTATCTTGACGTCAAGATAAATCATAGCGTGGAGTTATCTCGATGTCGAGATAAACCATAGTGCATGCCCGGGTGCGCACCGCGTCAGGCTGGCCCCTGTCCGACGCTCCGGCCGGGACACCTCTCCAAACTTCCGCCCCCACTGCTGTCCCGCAAGTTCGCCGCTCCCCCGGGCCCGGTCGGGCGGGCTCACCGGACGGCCTCGCGGCCGACGCCCCGTACGGGTGACTTCCGGGGGCGGGGCGCGCTCCGGGACGGCCGGAGCTGGCAGTTTGGGGCGGAACCCCCTCCGGAAAGGCCCGCTCATGTACGCCGTCCCCGTCCTGGCGCTCGCCCTGCTGCAGCCGCTCCTCCCGCCGGTCCAGACGGTGGAGGCCACCTTCGACCGGACGGACGGCATCGTGCCCGCCACCGCCGTCAGCTTCGACCCGGAGGCCGTGCCGTACGGCGCGACCACCCGGATCGTGGTGCACCGGACGCCGGGGCGGACCACCGTCGCCATGACGGTGGACGGGCTGACGCCCGATCACCACTACCCGGCGCACGTGCACACCCGGGGCTGCGGCACCGTCCCGGCCGACGCGGGACCGCACTACCAGGACCGGCCGGACCCGGTGCAGCCCTCCACCGACCCCGCCTACGCCAACGACCGGAACGAGCTCTGGCTGACCCTGCACACAGACGCGACCGGCCACGCCTCCGCGAGCAGCACGGTGGAGTGGGAGTTCCGGGACGGCGGGGCCGGGTCGGTGGTGCTGCACGCCGGGCCGGACGACCACGGGCACGCGCCGACGCAGCGGGTGGGCTGCGTCAACGTGGCCTTCTGAGCCTCGGCGCCTGCGGTTCCCGCTCTTCCTACCGTTCCCGCTCTTCCCGCCGCTCCTGCCGTTCCCGACGTTCCTGCCGCTCCCGACGGGCCGTCAGGAGCCGAGCGTCGCCACCAGGACCGCCTTGATGGTGTGCAGGCGGTTCTCGGACTGGTCGAAGACCACCGAGTGGGCGGACTCGAAGACCTCGTCGGTGACCTCCAGCTCGCTGAGGCCGGTGGCCTCGAAGATCTGACGGCCGACCTCGGTGCCCAGGTCGTGGAAGGCCGGCAGGCAGTGCAGGAACTTCACGTTCGGGTTACCGGTGGCCCGGATCGTCTCCATCGAGACCTGGTACGGCTTCAGCAGCGCGATCCGCTCCGCCCAGACCTCCTTGGGCTCGCCCATCGAGACCCAGACGTCGGTGTAGAGGAAGTCGGCCCCGGCGACGCCCTCGGCGACGTCCTCGGTGAGGGTGATCCGGGCGCCGCTGACCTCGGCCAGCGCCTGGGCCGCCTTCTGCACCTCCGGGGCGGGCCAGAGCTGCTGCGGCGCGACGATCCGGATGTCCATCCCCAGCAGCGCGCCGGTGACCAGCAGTGAGTTGCCCATGTTGTAGCGGGCGTCGCCGAGGTACACCAGGGCGGTCCGCTCCAGCGGCTCGGTGCCGTGCTCGACGATGGTGAGGATGTCGGCCAGCGCCTGGGTGGGATGCCACTCGTCGGTGAGCCCGTTCCACACCGGGACGCCCGCGTGCGTGGCCAGCTCCTCCACCAGCACCTGGCCGTGGCCCCGGTACTGGATGCCGTCGAACATCCGGCCGAGCACCCGGGCGGTGTCCTTGATGGACTCCTTGTGACCGAGCTGCGAGCCGGACGGGTCCAGGTAGGTGGTGCTGGCACCCTGGTCGTGGGCGGCCACCTCGAAGGCGCAGCGGGTCCGGGTGGAGGTCTTCTCGAAGATCAGCGCGATGTTCTTGCCGGTCAGCCGGGGCTGCTCGGTCCCCGCGTACTTGGCGGCCTTGAGCTGGGCGGACAGCTCCAGCAGGAAGCGGAACTCCTGCGCGGTGAAGTCCAGCTCCTTGAGGAAGTGCCGGTTCCGGAGGTTGAAGGCCATGCCGGGCTCCTGGATTGCGGGGACAATGAGACGGGAAGTGTATACGACTTCCAGAATTCTTATGCAACAGGAGGTGAGCGTGGCGGGCCACCCGTCGGAGTGGGTGGCCCGCCACGGCCGGCCCCGGCACCGGTAGGCCGGGGTCGGAGTGAGTCGGCCCCGGGTCGGCTCAGGGACGGTACAGGGTCGGAGTCGGGTCCGAGTCGGGCTCAGAGCCGGGGGTCGACCGGCTCAGACTCCAGTGCGAGGACGGCGAAGACCGCCTCGTGCACCCGCCAGAGCGGCTCGGACCCGGCCAGCCGGTCCAGGGCCTCCAGGCCGAGCGCGTACTCGCGCAGGGCGAGCGAACGCTTGTGCCCGAGCGAGCGCTGCCGCAGCTCGGCGAGGTGCTCGGTGTAGTCCGGACCGTAGATGATCCGCAGGTACTCCCGGCCCCGGACCTTCACACCGGGCTGGACCAGGCCGCCCCGGCCGCCGGCACCGCCGCGGACCAGCGCGGCCAGCGGCTTGACCACCATGCCCTCACCACCCGCCGCGGTCAGCTCCTCCCACCAGGCGACCCCGGCCGCGACCGAGTCCGGGTCGGAGGTGTCGACCAGCAGCCGCCCCGTCCGGTGCAGGATCGGCTCCGCCGGGTCGTCGGCCGCCACCAGCCGGTCGATCCAGCCGAGGTGCTGGTCGTGCGAACGGACCGCGAGGTTGGCCCCCTCGGCCGCCAGCACCTGGAACGGGGCCAGCCGAAGACCCGTCAGCCCCTCGGTGGGCCAGCAGTAGCGCCGGTAGGCGACGGTGAACGCCGCCGCGTCCGCCGACCGCTGCTGCTGACGTCCGATCAGCTCGTCCAGCGGCAGGCCGCGGGCCGCGCCGAGCCGCAGCGCGGCGAGCGCCTCCGGCAGCGCGGCACCGGCCGCCGCACCGACCGCCGCGTACTGCCGGCGCAGCAGCTCGACCGCCTTGAGCGACCAGGGCATCAGCTCCGCGTCCAGCAGCAGCCAGTCGGTGCCCAGCTCCTCGAACAGTCCGGCCCGCTCGGCCGCGGCCCGGAGCCGCTCCAGCACGGCGTCGGTGAGCTCCTGACCGTTCAGGAAGGCCCGGCCCGTCCTGGTCCAGATCGCGCCCGGGCCGACCAGGCCGAACCGGCGCTCCAACGCCGCTTCACTGCGCGCGACCAGCACCACCGCGCGGGAGCCCATGTGCTTCTCCTCGCAGACGACCTGCTGGACCCCGTCGTTGCGGTAGCCCAGGAACGCCTCCTCCGGGTGCTCCAGGAAGCCGTCCCGGCGCGAGGTGGCGACCGGTGCCATGGTCGGCGGCAGGTAGGCGAGCAGCCGCGGGTCGAGGGCGAACCGGCTCATCACCTCCAGCGCGGCGGCCGCGTTCTCCTCCCGGATCGAGACCCGGCCGTGCTGAGCGGTCTCCACGATCCGGCGGCCCGCGACGTCCTGCAGGTCGAGCGGGCGGCCCTCCCGGCCGCCCGGCGCATCGGTGTGCATCGGCCGGACCGGGGCGTACCACTCCTGCTCGGCCTCGACCGTGACCAGCTCGCGCTCCGGGTAACGGAGCGCGGTCAGGCTGCCGCCGAAGACACAGCCGGTGTCCAGGCAGATGGTGTTGTTGACGAAGCTCGCGGTCGGCACCGGGGTGTGGCCGTAGACCACCAGGGCCCGGCCCCGGTACTCCTCCGCCCACGGGTAACGGACCGGCAGGCCGTACTCGTCGGTCTCGCCGGTGGTGTCGCCGTAGAGCGCGTGCGAGCGGACCCGGCCGGAGTTACGGCCGTGGTACTTCTCCGGAAGACCGGCGTGACAGACCACCAGGTTGCCGCCGTCCAGCAGGTAGTGGCTGACCAGGCCGCGCATGAACGCCCGGACCCGGGCCCGGAACTCCTCGCTCTCCTCGGCCAACTGGTCGATGCTCTCCTGCAGGCCGTGCGAGACGGTGACCTTGCGGCCGTCCATCCAGCGGCCGAGCTTGTTCTCGTGGTTGCCGGGCACGCAGATCGCGTGGCCCGCCTCGACCATGCCCATCACCAGGCGCAGCACACCCGGGCTGTCCGGGCCTCGGTCGACCAGGTCACCGACGAAGACCGCAGTACGGCCGTCGGGGTGCACCGCGTCCACCGGGCGACCCTGCGCGTCCCTGGCCAGGGTGTAGCCCAGGGTGCCGAGCAGGGTCTCCAGCTCGGAACAGCAGCCGTGGATGTCACCGACGATGTCGAACGGGCCGGTGAGCTCGCGCAGGTCGTTGTAGCGCTTCTCGGTGACCACCTCGGCGGAGTCGACCTCGGCGACGCCGCGCAGGACGTGCACCTTGCGGAAGCCCTCGCGCTCCAGCCCGCGCAACGAGCGGCGCAGCTCGCGCTGCTGACGGGGGATCACGTGGGCGGCGAACTGGCGGTCCGGACGGGCTCTGTTCCGCTCGGCGCAGACCTCCTGCGGGAGGTCGAGCACGATCGCGATCGGCAGCACGTCGTGCTCACGGGCCAGCTTGACGAGCTGCTTGCGGCTCTCCGGCTGGACGTTGGTGGCGTCCACCACGGTGCGCCGGCCAGCCGCGAGGCGCTTGCCGACGATGTAGTGGAGCACGTCGAAGGCGTCGGCCGAGGCCGACTGGTCGTTCTCGTCGTCGGCCACCAGGCCGCGGCAGAAGTCCGAGGAGACCACCTCGGTGGGGCGGAAGTGCCGACGGGCGAAGGTGGACTTGCCGGAGCCGCTGGTGCCGACCAGGACGACCAGCGAGACGTCGGTGACGGGAAGGGAGCGGGTGGACGGGCGCTCGGCCGGGGTGCCGGCATCGGTGTCGGTGTCGTCGGTCATCAGGCTGCGCTCCCTTCGGTGGTGACGGTCGGTGCGGTGGCTGCGGCGGTGGCTGTAGTGGTGGTTTCGGAGGTGCGGCGGAACAGGGCGAGCTGGGTCGGCGCGCCGACCTGCTCGTCGAGCGGACCGACCGGACGGACGGTCACGGAGTAGCCGTAGTCGGCCGCGATCCGCTCGGCCCAGGCCAGGAACTCCGCCCTGGTCCACTCGAAGCGGTGGTCGCTGTGCCGGACGTGGCCCGCCGGGAGGGTCTCCCAGCGGACGTTGTACTCGACGTTGGGGGTGGTCACGACCACGGCGCCCGGGCGCGCCGCGCCGAACACCGCGTACTCGAGCGCAGGCAGCCGGGGCAGGTCGAGGTGCTCGATCACCTCGGAGAGCACCGCGGCGTCGTAGCCCTTGAGCCGGTCGTCGGTGTAGGTGAGCGCGCCCTGGACCAGCCGGACCCGGGCCGCCTGACGCTCCGACATCCGGTCCAGCCGCAGCTTGCGGGCGGCGACGGTGAGAGCGCGGGAGGACACGTCCACCCCGAGCACCTCGGTGACCCGGATGTCCTTCAGCAGAGCCTCCACCAACTCGCCCTGGCCACAGCCGAGATCGAGCACCCGGGCGGCGCCGACCTCGGTCAGCGCGGCCAGGATCGCTTCCCGGCGGCGGATGCCCAGGCTGACCGGCTTCGGCTCCTCCTCGGCATCGGTGGCAGCAGCGGACGCGGCGGCGGACGCGGCGGCGGACGCGGCCTCGGCCGGTGTGCCCGTGGCTTCGGACGCGTGCTCGGCTGAGTCGTCGACGGCGTTGTCCACCTCCTCGGCCTCCCGGTCGTCGGCCTCGGCGAGCCGGGCCAGCTCCAGCCGCTCCAGGGCCGTCCTGGTCAGCGACCAGCGCCGGGCCAGGTACCGACGGGTGATCAGCGCCAGCTCCGGGTGCGTCCCGAGCCAGCCCTCACCGGCGGCCAACAGCTTGTCCACCTCGTCGGGCGCGACCCAGTAGTGCTTGGCACCGTCCAGCACCGGCAGCAGTACGTAGAGCTGCTGCAGGGCGTCGGCCAGCCGGAGCTCGGCGGCCAGCTCCACCCGGACGTAGCGCGAGTCGCCCCACTCGGGGAAGGTCTCGTCCAGCGGGATCGCGGTGGCCTCGACCTGCCAGCCCAGCGGCTCGAACAGCCGCCGCACCATGGCGGGGCCGCCCTCCTCCCCCGCGCCGTTGGCGGGCACGGCGGGGAGCAGGATCCGCAGCGGGCGGGCCTGCTCGGCCAGACCGGGACGCTGCTCGCAGTCACCCTTCATCGCCGTCCGGAACACCGTCCGGAGTGCGACCGCGAGCAACGAGGAGGCCGCGTAGGGGCGGTCGTTGACGTACTGCGCGAGCGCGAAGTCGGGTGAGCCCCCGCGACCCTTGCCCCGGCCCTTACGGACCAGTGCGATCGGGTCGATGTCCAGCAGCATCGCCGCCGTGCACGACTCGGTGCCGGTCTCCGGATAGAAGACGTGGGCGACACCGTGCGAGGTGGAGAAGCGCTGCACCTTGTCGGGGTGCTTGTGGAGCAGAAAGCCCAGGTCGGAAGCCGGGCGTTCAGCCGTGCCTGTGGTGGAGATCGAGATGAACACCTGTCCGAGTATCGCCGACGGCCGATCCGGGTGACACCGGGTTTTCCCCGAGGTGGGAGGGCATCCGGGCGCCGTTCGGAGGGCCGGGCCGCTGTCCGCACGGTGAGCGTGTTCGTCAGCCCGGGCGGAGATTCGTTAACGTGCTCGATGTGACTGCTGATACCTCCTCCCTCGCAAGTGGTGCCGTGGCCGTCGGCCTGGCGACCATCGCCGCCGACGGCACCGTCCTCGACACCTGGTACCCGAACCCGGAGCTGGCCGCCGCCCCCGGCCCGGCCGGCACCGTCCGGCTGACCGCCGAGGAGGCCGACGCGGCGCTCGGCGCGGGCGCCGCCGAGGCGCTGCGCTCCGACGACCGCCGGGGCGTCGAGGTGGTCGCGGTGCGCACCACCATCGCCTCGCTGGACGAGAAGCCGCTCGACGCGCACGACGCCTACCTCCGTCTGCACCTGCTGAGCCACCGTCTGGTCCAGCCGCACGGCCAGAACCTGGACGGCCTCTTCGGCCTGCTCGCCAACGTCGCCTGGACCTCGATCGGCCCGGTGCCGGTGGACCAGGTCGAGCGGGCCCGGCTCGCCGTCCGCGCCCAGGGCGGGCAGCTCGCCGTGTACGGGATCGACAAGTTCCCCCGGATGACCGACTACGTCGCGCCGACCGGTGTCCGGATCGCGCACGCGGACCGCGTCCGGCTCGGGGCGCACCTGGCCGTCGGCACCACCGTGATGCACGAGGGCTTCGTCAACTTCAACGCGGGCACCCTGGGCACCTCGATGGTCGAGGGCCGGATCAGCGCGGGCGTCGTGGTCGGCGACCACAGCGACATCGGTGGCGGCGCCTCGATCATGGGCACCCTCTCCGGCGGCGGCAAGCAGGTCGTCTCGGTCGGCGAGCGCTGCCTGCTCGGCGCCAACGCCGGCATCGGCATCTCGCTGGGCAGCGACTGCGTGGTGGAGGCCGGTCTGTACGTGACGGCCGGCACCCGGGTCACCACCCCGGACGGGAAGATCGCCAAGGCGGTGGAGCTGTCCGGCCAGGACAACCTGCTGTTCCGCCGCAACTCGCAGACCGGCGCCGTCGAGGTCATCGCACGGTCCGGCTCGTGGGGCGGCCTCAACGCGGAGCTGCACGCTCACAACTGATCTCCCGTCAGTGGTGGTGGGTGAACAACTGACAGCTGAACCGGCGGAACTCTGCCGGTGGGGCTACGGAGGCGCGGGGCCGGGCGACCGGGGCCCGCGCCTCCGGCGTTTCCGGCCTGCTGTATGCCGGTCCTGGTGCGACAGCCAAGGCGGTCGGCGCGGGTCGGCCGGGCCGTCTAGCCCAGTGGCCGGGCGCGCCGCAAACCGGGATCACCCCTGAGACTGACCGAGGGCGGGTGTTGGACCTCTACGAGTGGTCTGTGGTGACCGGGTGTCAGCCGAGGTCGTTGGACCGCCGGGGCCGCTTGCCCGAGCGGCGGCTCCGCCACCGACGCCCGTCGGTTCACACCGCACTACCGAGCTGGAGGGGTCCGCTCATGTCCGAGCCCTGGTCCGAGGCACCCGTTACACCGCAGCAGGACGCGCCCGCCCCGGCGGCCTCCCCCGGCAGTCTGCTGGAGCAGATGCAGCGCATGCTCGCCGACCTGAACGCCAACCTTGCGGGGCTGGACGCCGATCTGCAGTCCTCGGCCGGACGCACCGGCGAGCAGCGCGACGCGGACGACCGCTCCACCGAATCCGCCGGCCGGGGCTGACCGCCCCGCGCCGAGGCCGGCGGCCCCAGCGGTACGACCAAGGTCGGCACCCCCTGGCTCTCCGCCGGTCCGGCACCGGCCGCCGCCGACCGGCCCGCTCCTGGCGCGGCCTCCGGCTCCGCGGCACCGGCCTGACCGGCGGACGCCGCCTCGGCCACCTCGGCCGCCTCGGCGACCTCCCGACGGAGCGTCCGGAGCAGCTCGACCACCACGTCCTTGCACTCCGAGCCCGCGTCCACGCCGTCGATGCAGCGCCAGTACAGGCTCTCCCCGTCCGCCCCGCAGGCCAGCACCACCAGGGCCTCGGCCATGTCGTGCAGCAGCAGGCCGAGCTCGGTCAGCACCGGCTCCAGCTCGCCGAGCTCGTCCAGCCGGGAGGCCCGGCCGGTGCCGCCCCAGTCGGACCGGTGCCACTCCGCCTCCGCCGTCTCCTGCGGACTCTCGGCCGGGCCGGGCTCCTCCAGACAGCTGACCGCGTGCGCGCCCGCGTCGCAGAGCAGCTGCCCGAGGGCGGCCAGCTCCCCGCTCTCCCGCTCGGCGATCCCGGCCCCGACGGCCTCGGTGAGCAGACCCGCCTGCCAGGCCTCCACCAGTGCGTCCGGCACACTCCGGGCCTCCGCCAGGGCGTGCCGGGCCGTCTTGATCAATCGCAGCGCGTCCATGCCTCGCCGCTCCCCTCACTCGCGTACGACCGTCACACCGTCGTCGCCGACGGTGCGTCACGCGGCAAGACTGCGGCGGGCCCGGGCGGTACGGGCGAAACAGGCTGGGAGCTGTGGACAACCCACCCCCTGTGGACAACTGCCGTCACCCACACGAGGGACAGGCTTAGACCCACCCCCCATGTGCCGGTCGGTCTTAGACCGGGAAGCGGATCTCATTGCGTTCGATCTTGGCGGCCAACGCGGCCGCCGGGTCCACCCCGACCGCCGTGCAGAACTGGAGCAGGTACGCCAGCACGTCGGCCACCTCGTCCCGGACCCGGTGCGCCTGGTCCGGGTCGGCCATCACCGTGGCCGCCTGTTCGGGGGTCAGCCACTGGAAGATCTCCAGCAGTTCGCCCGCCTCGACGCTGAGCGCGGCCGCGAGGTTCTTCGGGGTGTGGAAGGGCTCCCAGCCCCGGGCCGCCGCGAAGTCGGTCAGCCGCTGCTGGAGTTCGTCGATGCTCTTGTCGGTCACGCCTACAGGTCTACCCCATCGTCGCCGCCCCGGGCTCCCTGCAAGGGCACCCGGGCCGACTCGGGCCGCAGCACGCTGTGCCCGCTGGCCGGGTCGCGCCGGCACTCGACCAGTTCGACGCCGAGGCCAGGTTCGCGGGCCGGAGCCGCGTCCTGCACCGCGCCCAGCAGCCGGATGTCCTCCTTCAGGCACACCTCCCTGGCCAGCCGGAGCAGCGCCGAGACCTGCTCCCCGCCGAGACCGGCCGCCAGGTCCTCGGCCAGCACGGTGAGCTGACGGTGCGCCGCCGGGACCTCGACCGCCGGATCGACGTCCAGCACCCCCGCGCCGGTGAGCAGCACGGTGGCGAAGGCCAGCAGCCGCAGCATGCCGTCCGAGGCCTGGTCCGCCCCCGTCCGACCGAGCACGCCCTCGTCGAAGACCGCGAGCAGCTGCTCGCGGGCCTCCGGGCCGCGCCGAGCCACGTCCAGGCCGAGCAGCGGGTGCGGGGCCGCCTGCTGGACGGCCTTGAGCAGCCGGCCGTACCGGCGGGTGCACTGCTGCTTCACCCGGGCCAGCACGGGCGAGATGTTGGCGGCCGAGGCGAGCAGCCTGGCGTCCGTCTCGGGCTCCGCCCAGTCCCGCATCAGCGCGGGCACCGGGTGCAGTGGGAAGACCTCGCGCAGGGCGGTGAGCAGCTGCTCGGCGGCGGCCAGCACCTGGCGCTCGCCGTTCGAGGAGCCCGCGACCCGGAGCGGGATCTGAGCGGTGATCAGGCTGTCGTTGGGGAACGGCGCCCGGATGTCGCCCTGCCGGGTGTCGTTGTGCCAGGTGACGTTGACCCGGCCGTGCGCGACGTCCTGCTCGCCGGTCTCCACCAGGGTCTGCCCCGCGCAGGTCAGCCACTCCCGGGCGACCCGGACCGGGCCGTCGGTGCGGACCACCAGTTCGAGCCGGATCGGCCCGACGGCGGAGCGGACGGTGCAGCCGAGGATGATCGCGTTCCGGCCGTGCGGGACGCAGCCGAGCATGCCGCCCCGGATCGGCAGCGCGAGCGGGCCCGAACTGCCGCCCAGCCCGTCCAGCGAAGGGCCGATCGGCTCGCCGAGGGAGAGCCGGGAGAGGGTGGCCAGCGCGTCCAGCGCGTTCGACTTACCGACGCCCGAGGGGCCGTGCAGCACGGTCAGCGGGGAGAGCGGCAGGGTGGTCCGCCGGTAGGACTTGAAGGAGGTCAGGCGCAGCTCCTCCACGGTGGGGCGGAGCACGGGGCGGACGGCGGCGGGACGGACGACTTCGCTGGTCACTCGGGGGACGTTAGCCGCCGTCGGAAGTGCCGAAACGTGCCTGCGCCGCATCTTCATCCCAACGAGTCCGCGTGAGTCCCACGACTCGGCCCGGTTTCCACGTCCGGGTCCGGTCTGGTGCACACGCCCGGGTCCGGGTCGGGTCCGCGGGGGTGGACGGGCTGCTCAGCGGTAGGTGGTGAGGTGCACCGAACCGGTCACCTCGACCGGGTCGGGCAGCTCGGCGAGCGCGGCGGCCAGCCGGGCCGGGTCGGTGTGCCAGGCGTTCGGGCCCATCGCGACCACCTCGTTCACCTCGGCGTGCGAGAGCCGCAGCCGGAACTCGACCTCGGTCCGGTCGGTACGGGTCAGCCAGGGGCTGAGCTTCTGGTCCGTCCGGCGCTCCTTGTCCTCGTCGACCGAGAGCAGCCCCAACGCGTCCACCAGTTCCCGGAGGTGACGGGAGGTCGGGGAGACCAGCAGCATCCGGCCACCGGGGCGGAGCACCCGACGGATCTCGGGGCCGTTGCGCGGCGCGAAGACGTTGAGCAGCAGATCAGCGGAGCCGTCCAGCAGCGGCAGCGGACGCCAGGCGTCGCAGACCAGCGCGCCGATCCGGGCGTGCGCCCTGGCCGCGCGCCGGAGGGCGAACTTGGAGATGTCCAGCGCGGCGCCCGCCCCGCCCGTCCGGTCCAGCACGTGCGCCAGGTAGTAGCCGGTGCCGGCACCGAGGTCGGCGGTCAGGCCCGTCGTCGCGTCGTCGGGCCCGCCCGCCGCCGCGTCGGCCAGGGCGTCGGCGATCGGGAGGTAGTGGCCGGCGGCCAGGAAGTCCCCCCGGGCGGCGACCATTCCGGCCGTGTCACCGGTGCCGGTGTGCGCGTCACCGGCGAGCAGGCTGACGTAGCCCTGCTTGGCCTGGTCGAAGCTGTGGCCCGCCGCACAGCGCAGGGTCCGGCCGTCCAGGGTCAGCGGCCGGGCACAGTGCGGGCAGGCCAGGTAGCGCTCGATGTCCTGCAACAACGTGGGTGGTCCTCGCCGGTGTGGGGGTGGACCACCAGGCTACTCAATCAGCTTCGCCCTCTTCGCCGTCGTCCTCGCCGCTGACCTCCTCGTCCTCGGGGTCGTCGACGATCCAGCCGGCCAGCCGCTCGGCGACTCCGCTGACGCCGAGCTTGCCCTCCCGGATGGCCCGGGCCAGGCTGCGTACCTCACGGGCGGTGGTGGCGACGGTGCAGCCGCTGGCCACCAGGTAGGAGTACGCCACGGCGGTGGCGAACAGCTCGTTGGTCCGCTCCAGCGCGGGGACGCGGATCAGTTGGTGCATCAGGGCCGCGGCGCGGTCCTGCGGCTCGGGGTAGACGGCGATGTCGAAGATCTCGGCCTGGTGCCGGGCAACCGAGGCGAGCAGCGATCCGTAGTCGGTCACCTGCGGGTCGCCCGGGGTGTACTGCTCGGCTGTCATGAGCAGCCAGGACAGGTCTACCTCAAGTTTCAACGGCGCACGTCCTGCAGCTCGGATCCGCGCTCGAACTCGGCGAGGAAGGCGGTCTCGTACTCCTTCATGAACTGCGCGGCGGTGTCGACGAACAGTCGCCCTGCCTCACCCATGTCCTGCTGCACGAGCCGTTCGATGTACTGGTTCATGCTGATCCCCTGCTGCTCGGCCCGCTCCCGGGCGATCTCGGCGGTCGTGGCGTCCACCCTGACGTTCAGCTGCTTTTTGGCCATGCTTCACGCTAGCGCCGATGTGCTAGCACAACAAGGGCGCATTCCGGCCTCCGCACTCCCTTACCCGCGCGCGGCCCCGTTGGCACCCCGGCGGACCGCCGAGTGCGACGGACCCGGCGGGGACCAGCGCGGGGTCGGTGCGGGGTCAGTGCGGGTCGCCCTCGATCCGGCCGCCCAACGCCCGTGCGGTCGGGGCGAGTTCACGCCAGTGCCGGGTGAGCAGGGCGAGCGCGAGCACCAAGTAGACGTAGCCGAGCAGCAGGCGGGCGTTCTCGCCGGGCAGCACGAACTGGACCACGAACAGCCCGAACAGCAGCCCCGCCTTCCACGGCAGGAAGCGCAGGTCCAGCAGCAGCACCACCGCGAGCACGGTCTGCGCCGCCGTCAGCATCACCTCGTCCACCTGGCGCTCCACCAGCGGCAGTGACCAGCTGCCGCCACCTGCGGCGTAGGCCAGCGGCAGGCAGGCGATCAGCAAGGTCCACTGGTTGACCTTGCTGGAGAGCAGCGCACCGAGCCCGTCGTCGCCGCGCAGCCGCCAGGCGAACACCACCGCCACGATCAGCTCCGGCGCCTCGGACGCCAGCGGGGCCAGCCACTGCACCAACAGGAACCGGTCGATCCCGAGCGAGGACCCCGCGTCCACCAGCGAGGTGGCGAACGGCTCGGCACACGCGAACACCACCGCCGCGGCCACCGCGAACACCAGCACCGTCGTCATCCGCCGCCGCCCGGTGGGCAGTTCGGCCAGCCGGGCCGGCACCCCGATCAGCTCCTCCTCGTCGGTCTCGCTGCACCGCCCGATCCGGAACAGGTAGTAGGCGTACCAGGCGATCAGCACCACCGCCAGCGCCCAGGAGATCTCCCTGGTCAGCGGCATCACGAACGCGAGCACGGCCGCCGCCCCGAGGAACGCCACGTCGATCCGCCGGTGCTCCCGCAACGCCACCCCGGGGCGCACGCCGGCCCGGCGCGCCGCGAAGTACGCGGCGAGCGCCACCAGCGGCCACCCCACGCCCACCAGCAGCCGGTTCGCGCCGGTCATGTTGGCGGCGGCGTACGCCGCGTACTCCGGCCTGGTGCCCGCCGTGTACGCGAACCACAGGTCCACCGCGTACTCCGGCAGCACCGCGATGAACGCCAGCAGCGCGAGCGCCAACGGCCCCGCGATGTCCGCCCGCGCCGTCTCCGCCGCCCACATCAGCAACAGCGCCGCCGACAGCACCCCCAGCCCGAACACCGCCATCCCCACCACCGGCTCCGGATGCACCCCCGCCAGCCGCACCACCACGGCGGGCGCCGCCCCGGCACAGGCCGCACCAAAGCGCAGAGCGGTGGTCCGCACGGACGGCGGCACGGCTGACGGCGGATCGGAGACCATCCCCGCAGGCTAGGGCGCGGCCCGGCCCCGAGCCCGGTCGGCAACGCCGACCAGCCCTTCGCCCGACCCGGACGGCCCACTCCTCGATTGCCGTAGTGGTGCCTCACCACACCATGAGACGTCCCTGCGCTCCACCACCGAAATTCGCCTGACCATCGGTCAATTCGAGGGCAGCATCAGAACACGCAGTGTGATCCACCCCTTGACCTACGATGGCAGGGACCATCCGAGCGGCCGACGGGCCTCCGTTCCACCTCGGTGGACTCTGCGGACTCGCCCACCGCACGAGCCATTCCGCGCTGTCTGGGAGCATAGTTTTGCTGTTCCGTGAGTCTGCGGCTTCCTTGGCCGATCGTACCCAGCTCGAGGGACGACTGGCAGACCTGCTGGCCGAGAACTTCCTGCACCGGCACGGGCACTGGCCGCACGACTCCGAGGTGCGGTCCTGGGACCGCAGCATCCCGGCACTCACCAACGCCTTGGTGGAAGCCGGACTCGGCGAGGTCGAGGTACTGCTGGAGTACGGGCTGCCGCTCACCAGCAAGCGGGCGGACGCGGTGCTGGCCGGCGTCCACCCGGTCACCGGCGAGCCCTCGTACGTGGTCGTAGAACTCAAGCAATGGAGTGAGGCCCACCCGGTGGAAGGAGACCCGCTGCGCTGCCGCATCCCCTCCTATCCGGATCCCGTTCTCAACCCGATCGAGCAGGTGCGCGGCTACTGCGACTACCTGGTGTCGTTCAACGCCGCTCTGGAACAGGCCCCCGATTCCGTCAGCGGAGTGGCCTACCTGCACAACGCCACCGAGTTCGGGGTCTCCGGACTGCGCGAGGTCACCGAGAACCACCGGGGGCGGATGTTCACGGGCGAACAGCGCGGTGCCTTCCTGGACCACCTGCGGTCGAGGCTGGCCCCGAAGCCAGGGGCCACGGCGGCCGACGATCTCCTTCAGGCCAGGGTGCGCCCTTCAAAGCAACTGATGACCGTCGCCGCCGACGAAGTCCGCGAGCGGGAACAGTTCGTGCTGCTGGACGAGCAGCGACTGGCCTACGAGACGGTCCTGGCAGCGGTGCGCCGAGCACGCCGGTCCAACCACAAGCAGGTCGTCGTCGTGACCGGAGGCCCCGGCTCAGGAAAGAGCGTGATCGCTCTCTCCCTGCTCGGCGACCTGTATCGACGTGGCGTGCCAGCCCTTCACGCCACCGGCTCACAGTCGTTCACCAAGACGATGCGGAAGGTAACGGGAGCACGGAAGCCCGAAGTCCAGCGTCTGTTCAAGTACTTCAACAGCTTCATGCAAGCAGAGCCCAACGATCTCGACGTGCTCATCTGCGACGAGGCGCACCGGCTTCGCAAGACCTCCGCCAATCGGTACACCAGGGCCGCCCTGCGGAGCGGACGCCCTCAACTCGGCGAGCTGATCGACGCGGCCCGCGTGCCGGTTTTTCTCCTGGACCAACACCAGGTCGTCCGACCGGGCGAGATGGGGACCGTGGAGCAGATCCGGCTGGCTGCGGCAGAGCAGGGCCTGGAGTGCACGCTGGTGGAGTTGGACAGCCAGTTCCGCTGTGGCGGCAGCGATGCCTACCTGCGCTGGGTGACCAGCTTGCTCGGCCTGGAGGGTACCGGGCCGGTCGCTTGGGAGCCAGACGGCAAGGTGCAGTTGCTGACCGCCGACAACCCCCACGAACTGGAACGCTTCCTGGACGACCGGCGGACCCTGGGATACGGCGCCCGCCTGTCAGCGGGCTACTGCTGGCGGTGGACCACGAAGATCACTCCGGCCATGACCGCCCTCCCCTCCGACGTGGTGATCGGCGACTGGGCGAAACCGTGGAACCTGTATGGCGACCGTTCCCTTCTGGGAGCACCACCTGCTCCGCTCTGGGCCACCGATCCGGCGGGCTTCGGACAGGTCGGCTGTGTCTACACCGCGCAGGGATTCGAGTACGACTGGTCGGGTGTGATCCTCGGTCCGGACCTGGTCTGGCGAACCGACCGATGGCTGGTGGACCGGACCGCGTCGAAGGATCCCTCGTTCACCAAGGCCACATCGGACGAGGATATCGACCGACTCGTCCGCAACACGTACAAGGTGCTGCTGACCCGAGGCATGATCGGAACGATCATCTACTCGACCGACCCCGAGACCCGCCAGATGCTCAGTTCCGTTGTTCCTCAAGGGAACTGACACCAGGTGCCACGACGGGCGATGCGCGGAGCGAATTCGTGCACGGCGCGCGAGGCGCTCGAAGCCGGGCGCACGCGGCTGGGCGAGCGGCTAGTCTGATCGGGCTGCGCACCTTCCCGGAGGGTACGGGGCTACAGGTCATGTACGGCCGAACGAGGTTGTCGGTAAGAGTGGTTGTGCCCGTCGTGCGGTGACGCCCGACGTGAGCGTGGATGTCCGCAGGGACGTCCCCCTGCCATTCCGATCTCACAACCTAGGGGTGGCCCCTTGACCACAGCCGAGTACAAGCCTGCGCGTCGTGACCGGATCCGCGCGATCCTGATCGATGTCGCCGTCGGAGTCACCACCAATGTTCTGGTGGCGGCCTTGACCGCGATGGCGCACCTGCTCTTCTGATGCAGGAAGTGGCGGGCCCGGAGAGCCCGCCACACCACTGCCACGCGATCAGAACAGTTTGAGATCGGGCCCGTGGAATCCCCGCGCCCTTCGGGTCTTTCGGCCTCTGGCCGGCCGGGGCAGATGTGGGTTCCGAGCCTCCTTCGGCAGGTTCTCCCAGGTCGGGCGCAGCCCGTGGATCTCCACCTTGCCGACGAGTTCCTTCAGGTAGTCGCGCGTCTCCCGGTCCGTGGAGTAGAGCACCGTGGCACGACTCGCCCTCGTCATCAGCACGTGATAGGCGTGCCGGATCAACCGGGCGAACTCGTCGTCGTCGACACTGCGCGGTTTCACCTTGGGGTCGAACGAACCCGGTTCGGCCACGCGTTTGACGCCCGTGCCCGGCTCCTTGCGCTCCTTGCCCCGTTGGAACACCCACCGGTCGCCGCGGCGGACCATGTCGTCGCCCATGATGACGCCGCACCAGTCCCATTCGAGGCCCTGTGCCGTGTAGACGCATCCGATCTGACCCAGTCCGCCGGGATGGACGGACCAGATGTCCGACGGAGGAGCACCATCCGCGCAGAAGCTGCTGCTCTTCGCATTCCACGGCTGGTGCCACTCACCGATCCGGACATCCGCTTCCAGCCGCTTCTCCTTTCCGAGCGGCTCGGTCCAGGGCCAGCAGTAGCCGGCGACCATGCGGGCGGAGGCACCTGCCCTGGCTTCGGCACGGATGATCTGCTCGAGGGCCTCCGGGGTGTCTGCCACCTCGATGTGCATCAGTCCGTCCGGCAGCCACTGCTCCGGTGCTCCGTCCGTCAGTCCGAGCACACTGCGGACCCAGCGAATGTAGGCGTCGCTGCCCCCACAGCGAAACTGCTCCTCCAAGCCGAACCGAACAAGCCGAGCGTGGCGTAGCTCGGTCACCTCCTCGATCAGTCCGATGGTCCCGACCTCGTTCGGTCGCACGGACTGCCCTTCGTCCAGGAAGAACACCGTCAGCCGTGAAGCATCGAGCAGTTCATCGACCTGCGGACGGGTGCCTTGCTGCTCGGGCTTCCAGTACTGGTTCCTGGAGAAGTCCCGAAGTCGGTGCGCCTCATCGCAGATCAGGACGTCCAAGGGCGGAAGAGGCGCGGTGACGTAGTCGTAGAAGTAGGTGAACGTCTCCTTGAACTCACGGTCGCCGTAACCCACATGCTCCTGCATGGCTCCGTTGAAGGCCCTACTGCCGCTTGCGTAGTGCACCGTCCTCCCCTGTGCCTCCAGTTCCGCCTTGACCTGCAGACCGATCGCGGTCTTCCCGGTCCCCGCACCGCCGGTGACGAGGAAGACAACGCGCTGTTCGTCCGGGACCAGAGCCGGGCGCCGAGGATCCGGCAGGACCCTCGCAGCCCTTTCCAGGATCTGGTCGGCAACCACCTTCTGCTGACCGCGCAGCGTGAAGACGGTGTCATCTCCCCGAGACCAGATCATGGCGTCGAGTAGTGGCGTGTTGCGCAGACCCAGCTTTCGCAGCATCAGCTCGGCCTCGGAGGACCCACCATCCTCGGCGAAGGCAACCTGCAAGGCGGCCTGCAGCTCACGGCGTTGATCGCCCGTGTAGACCTGCGCGTACACCCCGGTCGGTGCATCAGCTCCGAGCAGCGGCTGCACCGATTCGCTCGTGGCGTTGTGCAGGTAGGCGAAACCACCACATGCGAAGTTGATCCCGTGGAGCGGCCCACGTCGGCCCGTGAACGCCTCGTAGTATTCGCGCAATTGCAGAGCCGGATGCTTCTTGACGCCCATCCCCGCCACGTGCACCTGGTCGGCGGTGGCCGCGTCGATCCGGGTGACCGTCGACCACCGCTTGAGTTCGACCAGTTGCACCGACGGCTGATGCCCCTGCGGGTGGCGTCCGATCAGGACCACGTCGATGAGCCGAGCACTGCTGGAGAGCACGTCCTCGTCGACGGTGGCGGCGCACTCGACGATCATCTGTACGTTTCCGCGACCGGCCGCCACCAGGTCGTTCGCCAGGCTGATCAGGCTCTCCGCCCACGCGGATCGTTCGGTCAAGGAGACGTCGGCGCCTCGGAAGTGCCACCACCTGGCAGCGAGGTGCGGCACCATGCGACGGCGGGCGTGCAGCGTGAGCAGGTCTTCCGCCGACAGCTTCAGCAGGAGCATGGACACTAGGTGATTCCCCCAGAGCACGAGTGACTCGTGCGGGTGGGGGCATGTCCTCTTCGGGAAGCCCGTCGGGCCGCAAACGGTTACTGGTCATTATAGGGAACATCTGCACGCAAATGTTCGATGATGTGCCGAATAACTGCTCGAATGTTCGGGCAAGCCTGATGGGCGCCGGGCGGATGCCCCGGCGCCCATCGGTGACGGACCGTCAGACCGTCTGCTCGGCGATCGGCTCCAGGATGGCCACGCACTCGAAGTGGTGGGTCATCGGGAAGAGGTCGAACGCGCGCAGCGAGACCGGCCGGTAGCCGCCCTCGCGGAAGAAGGCGAGGTCGCGGGCGAGGGCGGCGGGGTCGCAGGCGACGTAGGCGATCCGGCGGGCGGAGAGGCCGGCCAGGTGGGCGACGGTCTCGCGGCCGGCGCCCGCGCGGGGCGGGTCGAGGACGATCAGGTCGGTGGAGGTGATGCCGGTGCGCGGCAGCAGGGTCTCCACCCGGTCGTTCTCGATCCGGACGTTGTCGAGGGTGGCCAGGTTGTGGCGGGCGTCGACGACGGCCTGCTTGCTGGACTCGATGCCGAGGACGGCACCGTCCTCGCCGACCCGGTCGGCCAGCGCGCCGGCGAACAGGCCCACGCCGCAGTAGAGGTCGAGGGCGCTCTCGCCCCACTGCGGGTCGAGGCCGTCCAGGACGGCGCCGACCAGGGTCTCGGGGGCCTCCGGGTGGATCTGCCAGAAGCCGCCGTTGGAGACCCGCCAGGTGCGGCCGGCCGCCCGCTCGCGGACGAAGGAGCGGCCGTGCACCTTGTGGATCAGGTCCTGCTCGTCGACCCGGGCGATCGAGACCGGCTTGTCGAGCTCGACCAGCGGGAGCTGGGCGCCCGGGGCCGGGGTGAGGATCACCTGGCGGTCGGAGGAACCGGCCGCGGCGATCACGTCGATCGAGCTGACGCCGGGCCAGCTGCGGGCCTCGACGCCGAGCTCGGTGATGCCCTCTGCGGCGATCAGGCAGCGGTCGACCGGCTCCAGCTCGTGCGAGCGGTGCCGGCGCAGGCCGACCTTGCCGGTCGCCGGGTCCACCGCGTACTGGATCCGGGTGCGCCAGGCCGGCACCTCGCCGGGCGGGAGCTTGCCGCCGACCGGCTCGACGCTGCCGTCCCAGCCGGCCTCGGCCGGGGTCAGGCCGGCCAGCTTGGCGAGCTGCTCGGTGAGCACCGCGACCTTGAGCTTGCGCTGACCGCCGGGGGTGACGTGCTGCCAGTCGCAGCCGCCGCACTTGCCCGGGCCGGAGAACGGGCAGGGGGCGGCGATCCGGTCCTTGGCGGGCTCCAGGATCTCCACCGCGTCGGCGCGCAGGAAGCGGGACTTGGTGGTGCCCTCGGTGACCTGGGCGATCACCTTCTCGCCGGGCAGCGCGTGCCGGACGAACAGCACCCGGCCCTCGTGCCGGGCCACGCAGTGGCCGCCGCCGTGCGCGACCGCGCCGACCTCGACCTCGTAGCGCTCGCCGACCAGCGGGTCACCGGCGGGCACCCGGGGGGTGGACGCCTTGGTGGACCGGTCGGTCTTCAGCGGACGGGCGGCCCGGGCCACCGGCGTGGCGGTGCGGGCGGCCTTCGGGGGGCGCACGGTCTGCTTCTTCGCGGCATTGGCCGCAGCAGCGCCGGCCGCGCGCTTGGACTCCGGGCGCACCTCGGGCTCCCCCGGCGCGAGCGGCGCGGTCTGCGCCGTGAAGCCGTCACGGTCGGTCGCCTCCGGGCGGACCGGCCGGGCGCCCCAGCGGGGCCGGGCGACCTGACCCGGCTTGCTGCCGGAGCCGGACTTGCCCTTGCCCTTGCCGGTACGGCCGGAGCCGGAGGAACGGGGCGGGTTGTTGGGGGTCACGAGTCGGCGTCCTTGCTGGGGTTGCTGGCGGTACTGGCGGATGCGGAAGTCCTCGACTCTACGCGCTGCGGCCGGGGCTCACCGCGCCGGACGGCGCCGGGAGCGGACCAGGCCTTCTGCGGCTTGCGCCGTTCGGAGGACTCCAACTGCCAGGGTACGGAGGTCACCATCACTCCGGGCTTGAACAGCAGACGGCCCTTCAGCCGCAGCGCGCTCTGGTTGTGCAGCAGGTGCTCGTACCAGTGCCCGACCACGTACTCGGGGATGTAGACCGCGACCACGTCGCGCGGGCTGCTGCGGCGCAGGTTCTTCACGTACTCCAGCACCGGCCCGGTGACCTCGCGGAACGGCGAGTCGAGCACCTTGAGCGGCACCTCGATGCCGCGCTCGTCCCACTCCCGGCGAAGCGCCTCGGTGTCGTTGGGGTCCACGTTGACGGTGACCGCCTCCAGGGTGTGCGCCCGGGTCAGCCGGGCGTACGCCAGCGCGCGGAGGGCCGGCTTGTGCAGCTTGGAGACCAGCACGATGGCGTGCACCCGGGTGGGCAGCACCACGTCGTCCGGCTCCTCGGCGGCGACCAGCTCGCGGGAGACCCGGTCGTAGTGCTTGCGGATCGCCTTCATCATCACGAACAGCACCACCATGGCGGCGATCGCGATCCAGGCGTGGCCGATCTTGGTGGCCAGCACCACGATCAGCACCGCCATGGTCATCACCAGACCGAAGGCGTTGATCGCCCGGCTGCGCTGCATGTGCGAGCGCTTCTTCGGGTCCTGCTCGCTCCGCAGCAGCCTGGTCCAGTGCCGGATCATGCCGGACTGGCTCATGTTGAAGGAGACGAAGACGCCGACGATGTACAGCTGGATCAGCCGGGTCGGGTCGGCGTTGAACGCCACGATGAACAGGATCGCCGCGCCCGCCAGCAGGATGATGCCGTTGGAGAAGGCCAGCCGGTCACCGCGGGTGTGCAGCTGCCGGGGCAGGTAGCGGTCCTGCGCCAGGATCGAGCCGAGCACCGGGAAGCCGTTGAAGGCGGTGTTCGCGGCCAGCACCAGGATCAGCCCGGTGACGGCGGCGATGAAGTAGAAGCCCGGGGTGAAGTTGGAGAACACCGCCTCGCTGATCTGTGCCAGCGCGGTCTTCTGGTGGTAGTCCGCCGGGGCGCCGACCAGCTGGCTCGGCTCCTCCGCCATCTGGGCACCGGTCAGCCGGGCCAGGTAGATGATGCCCATGAACATCACGACCGCGAAGACCGCCATCATCAGCAGCGTGGTCGCGGCGTTCTTGCTCTTCGGCTTGCGGAACGCGGGCACGCCGTTGCTGATCGCCTCGACGCCGGTCAGTGCGGCACAGCCCGAGGAGAACGCCTTCAGCAGCAGGAAGACCAGCGCGAACCCGGCCAGGTTGGAGTCGCCGGGCAGCGCCTCCAGGTGGAAGCCGGCGCTCTCGGCGGGCATCTCGGAGTCGAACAGGAAGTGCCGGACCAGCCCGTACCCGAGCATGCCCATGATGCCGAACATGAAGGCGTAGGTCGGGATCGCGAAGGCGCTGCCGGACTCCCGGACCCCGCGCAGGTTGATCCCCATCAGCACGACCACCAGGGTGATCGAGATCCCCATCTCGTGCCCGCGCAGCGACGGCACCGCGGAGACCACGTTGGCCACCCCCGAGGTGGTGGACACGGCGACGGTGAGCACGTAGTCGACCATCAGCGCGGCGGCCACCACCAGGCCGGAGTTCGGCCCGTGGTTGACGGTGGCGACCTCGTAGTCGCCGCCGCCGCTCGGGTACGCGTGCACGTTCTGCCGGTACGAGGCCACCACCGCGAGCATCACGACGGCGACCACGATGCCGATCTGCCAGGAGAAGTGGATCGCCGAGACACCCGCCACCGACAGGGTGAGCAGGATCTCCTCGGGGGCGTACGCCACGGAGGAGAGGGCGTCGGAGGCGAACACCGGCAGGGCGATCCGCTTGGGGAGCAGAGTCTCCCCGAGCTTGTCGCTGCGCAGCGCGCGGCCGATCAGAATGCGTTTCGGTAGGTCAGCAGGCATAGGCACGTTAAGGAATCGTAGGGGGTCGCCTTCCGATCGACGCCCTCTGGTGGCCCCTTCGTCGGGACTGTGTTCGGTGGAGGGGCTAGCGTGTCGGATGATGAATGCGCGGGAACCATCCGGAACACCCCGCGCCACACGGTGCCGAGGAGTCGGCGAACTCTCCCCCCGGAGTCGGGGGCGGAAGGATGATGAGCGGTGTCTGCGCAGGTCATGATCCCAACGGACCGGGTGAGGTAGTCCCGTGCACATCGTCATCATGGGCTGCGGCCGAGTGGGTTCGGCCCTCGCGCGCGCGCTCGAGAAACAAGGTCACTCGGTCGCCGTGGTCGACCAGGACCCGACCGCCTTCCGGCGGCTCGGCTCGCACTTCAACGGCCGGCGGGTGACCGGGGTCGGCTTCGACCAGGACACCCTGCGCGAGGCCGGGATCGAGGAGGCCGGGGCGTTCGCCGCGGTCTCCAGCGGTGACAACTCCAACATCATCGCCGCCCGGGTCGCCCGGGAGAACTTCGGCGTGGAGAACGTCGCGGCCCGGATCTACGACCCCCGTCGCGCCGAGGTCTACCAGCGCCTGGGCATCCCGACCGTGGCCACCGTCCGGTGGACCGCCGACCAGATGCTGCGCCGGCTGCTGCCCAGCGGCGGCGAGCCGCTCTGGCAGGACCCGAGCGGCGGCGTGCAGCTCGCCGAGGTGGCGTACGCGCCGTCCTGGGTCGGCCACAAGCTGACCGCGCTGGAGGAGGCGTCCGGGGCCCGGATCGCGTTCCTCACCCGGCTGGGCGAGGGTGTCCTGCCGACCCCTCAACTCGTCGTCCAGGAGGGCGACCTGGTGCACGTGATGCTGCGCCGGGCCGACCTGGTCACCGTCGAGGCCGCGTTCGCGCAGGGCCCGCAGGAGGATGAGCACTGATGAGAGTCGCCATTGCCGGAGCCGGCGCGGTCGGCCGTTCGATCGCGGGCGAGCTGCTGGAGAACGGCCACGACGTCCTGCTGATCGACAAGAACCCGAACTCCATCTCGGTGGAGCGGGTCCCGATGGCCGAGTGGCTGCTGGCCGACGCCTGCGAGATCACCTCGCTGGACGAGGCCGCCCTGCAGCGCTGCCACGTGGTGATCGCCGCCACCGGTGACGACAAGGTCAACATGGTCGTCTCGCTGCTGGCCAAGACCGAGTACGGGGTGCCCCGGGTGGTCGCCCGGGTGAACAACCCGAAGAACGAGTGGCTGTTCAACGAGTCCTGGGGCGTGGACGTCGCCGTCTCCACCCCGCGCCTGATGTCGGCGCTGGTCGAGGAGGCCGTCAGCGTCGGCGACCTGGTCCGGCTGATGCGGTTCAGCCAGGGCAACGCCAACCTGGTCGAGCTGACCCTGGCGGCCGACACCGAGCTGGTCGGTACCCGGGTCGGGGACGTCGCCTGGCCGCCGGACACCGCGCTGGTGACCATCATCCGCGAGGGCCGGGTGCTGGTGCCGGGCAAGGACGACACCCTGGAGGGCGGCGACGAGCTGCTCTTCGTGGCGGCCCAGGAGCGCGAGGAGGAGCTCGAGGAGCTCCTCTCGGCCGGCTCCAGCGCCCAGTAGCGGGAACGGAACGAGAACGGACGAAGGGCCCCACTGCGGTGGGGCCCTTCGGCGTCACTTCGGTTCTTCGGCCTGCTCGTCCTCGTCGACCTCCGCCTTGATCGGCGGCGGGGCCTTGAGCAGGATCTGCCAGGTCACGTACATCGCCAGCAGCAGCGGCGGGATGCCCAGCGCGACCTTCAGCCAGCCGAGCAGGTTGACGTTCCCGGTGAAGTAGAGCGGGAAGAGGATCAGCGGCTTGATGCCCATGATCACCACCCAGGCCCAGGTGGCCTTGGTGTACGCGGCGAGCCGGCCCGGGTTCTGCTTGCGCCAGGTGAACATCTCGCCGGTGATCGGGCCGAGCATCACCCCGATCAGCGGCCAGCGGACCAGGGCGGAGACCGCCAGGCCGACGCAGTAGCCGACGTTCCAGAGCAGGCCGGGCAGGTAGAAGTTCTCCGCCTTGCCGGTCTTCATCGAGATCCAGGCGCCCAGGGCGACCCCGAACACACCGCTGAAGGCGTGCTGGACGGTCTCCCGGCGGAACAGCCGGACCACCACGAACAGCAGGCTCAGCCCGAGCGCCGCCCAGGCGGCCGGGGCCACCTCGTGGGTGATGTTGAAGGTGATGATGAAGAGCAGACCGGGCAGGGTCATGTCGATCATGCCCCGGACTCCGCCGAAGGCCTTCAGCACCGTGTCGGCCGCCTCCTTCGAGGCTGCCTCGCGCCCGGCCCGCTCCTGCTCCGCCGTCAGGGCGGCGGGCACGGGCTGGGCCAGGTCGAGCTGGGCGGCGGGGTCGCCGCCGGGCAGGTTGGTCACACTCACTCGCTCCCGTGTCCGGCCGGACGCAGTTCGTAGCGGGGGTTGAACAGCACGCGGCGCCCGCGTGCGTGACTGATCCGGCCGGTGGCGATGAGCCGACGGCCCGGCTCTATACCGATGATCGAACGGCGGCCGAGCCAGACCACGTCCAGCGCGTCACTGCCGTCGAAGAGCTCGGCCTCCAGGGCGGGGACCCCGGCCCGGGGGCGGAGGGTAACGGTCCGCAGGGTCCCGGCCACGGTGACCACCTCACGGTCCCCGCAGCTGGCGATCGGAGTGCAGCCCGACTCCGCCGTGTCCTGCCGCAGCTCTTCCGCGTCCAGCTCCTCGGAGGAGGAGGTGAGGCGGCTGATCATGCGGCGGAACCGGCCCTGCGGCTGCTCGCTGCTGTTGTCACCACTCATGTCGGAAGGGTACCGGTTTCAGCTCACCGAACGTCAGTGCAGGCCGCCTCCGGCGGGGACCTTGCGGTGAAGGCCAAGCTGAGTACCGGCCTCAGCCCACCGAACGACAGCACCCGCCACCTCCGGCGGGGACCACGCGGTGAAGGCCAAGCCCAGTACCGGCCTCAGCCCACCGAACGACAGCACCCGCCACCTCCGGCGGGGACCACGCGGTGAAGACCAAGCCCAGTACCGGCCTCAGCCCACCGGACATCGGCTCCGACGGTGCGGGGCCCGCTGGGCTGTCAGGGCTCGAAGCGGTAGCCCATGCCGGGCTCGGTGATGAAGTGCCTGGGCCGGCTCGGGTCCGTCTCCAGTTTGCGGCGCAGTTGCGCCAGGTAGACCCGCAGGTAGTTGGTCTCGGTGCGGTAGGCCGGGCCCCAGACCTCCTGCAGCAGCTGGGTCTGGCTGACCAGCCGGCCGGCGTTGCGGACCAGGACCTCCAGCAGGTGCCACTCGGTCGGGGTGAGGCGGACGTCGGTGCCGTCCCGGTTGACCTTCTTGGCGGCCAGGTCGACCGTGAAGCCCTCGGTCACCACGGTCGACTCGTCCTCGCCGACCACCGGTTCGGCCCGCCGGATCGCGGCCCGCATCCGGGCCAGCAGCTCGTCCATGCCGAACGGCTTGGTGACGTAGTCGTCGGCCCCGGCGTCCAGCGCCTCGACCTTCTCGTCCGAGCTGTGCCGGGCGGACAGCACGATGATCGGCACCCTGGTCCAACCGCGCAGGCCGCGGATCACCTCGACCCCGTCCAGGTCCGGCAGGCCGAGGTCGAGCAGCACCACGTCGGGGTGCCGGGCGGCGGCCAGCTCCAGGGCCGACGCGCCGTCATGGGCGGCGTCCACCTCGTACTTCCGGGCCTTGAGGTTGATCACCAGGGCGCGGACGATCTGCGGTTCGTCGTCCACGACGAGGACCCGGGTCATACGGGCTCCGCCTTTCCGTCAGGAGTGGGTTCGGGTAGGGCGGCGGGCAGTACGACCACCATGGTCAGCCCGCCGCCGGGGGTGTCCTCGGCGGCCAGGGTGCCGCCCATCGCCTCGACGAAGCCCCGGGCCACGGCTAGGCCGAGCCCGACGCCCGCGCCGCGCGGGGCGTCGCCGTACCGCTGGAACGGAGCGAAGATCCGCTCCTTGGCGTCCTCCGGCACGCCGGGGCCACGGTCCACTATCCGCACCTCGACCTGCCGGGCGGCGCCCGGGCGGTCGATCGCGGCGGCCCGCACCAGCACGTCGGAGCTGTACTTGACGGCGTTCTCCACCAGGTTGGCGAGCGCCCGCTCCAGCAGCCCGCCGTCGGCCCGCACCATGGCGAGCGACTCCGGCACGTCGAGCCGGACCGAGCCAGGCGGCACCCCGCCGAGCGCGTACGGGACCACCTCGTCCAGGTCGGTGTCGCGGATCAGCGGGGCCACCGTGCCGGTCTGCAGGCGGCTCATGTCCAGCAGGTTGTTGATCAGGTGGTCCAGCCGGTCGGCACCGGTCTCGATGCCCTCCAGCAGCTCGGCCTCGTCCTCCGGGCTCCACTCCACGTCGTCCGCACGCAGCGAGCTGACCGCGGCCTTGATCCCGGCCAGCGGGGTGCGCAGGTCGTGCGAGACGGCGGCCAGCAGGGCGGTCCTGATCCGGTTGCCCTCGGCCTCCCGGCGGGCGGCGGCGGCCTCCCCGGCCAGTCGGCGGCGCTCCAGCAGGGCCGCGCCCTGGGCCGCGTACGCGCCGAGCAGGCGACGGTCGGCGGCGGGCAGCACCCGGCCGCGCAGCACCAGGGCGAGGTGGTCGCCGACCGGCACGTCCACGTCGCCGTCCTCCGGCCGGGCCGGCGGGTGCGGGCCCCGGGCAGCGGCGGCCTGCCAGGGCGCGTGGTCGTCGGCCCGTTCCAGCAGGGCGGCGGAGTCCTGCTGGAAGGTCTCCCTGACCTGGTCCAGCAGCGCGGTCAGCAGGCCGTCGCCGCCCGGGGCGCCGCGCAGCACGGTGCCGGCCAGCGCGCTCAGCGACTGGGCCTCGGCCTGGCCCCGGGCGGCCTGCTGGGTGCGTCTGGCGGCCAGGTCGACCACCGAGGCGACCGCGATGCCGACCGCCGTGAAGATCGCCACCGCCAGGATGTTCTGCGGCTCGGAGATGGTGAAGGTGTGGATCGGCGGCGCGAAGTAGTAGTTCAGCGCGGAGGAGCTGACCAGGGCGGAGGCGATCGCCGGGAACAGCCCGCCGACCAGTGCCGCGCACACGGTCAGGCTGAGGAAGAGCAGCATGTCGGTGGAGAGCCCGAGACCGTGCACCTGGGTCAGCAGCAGGGTGAGCAGCGGCGGGCCGCCGACCCCGATCAGCCAGCCCAGCACCGTCCTGGTCCGGCCCAGGTCGGTGACCTTGCGGCGGGGCACCCGGCCCCGGCCCATCGCGACCTGCTCGTGGGTGACCGTGTGCACGTCGATGTCACCGCTCTCCCGGGTGACGGTGGCCCCCACCCCGGGGCCGTACAGGTACTGCCAGGCCCGGCGGCGGCTGCTGCCGAGCACGATCTGGGTGGCGTTCACCCCGCGGGCGAAGTCCAGCAGGGCCGCCGCCGGGTCGTCGCCGAGCACGGTGTGGAAGCTCCCGCCGAGGCTCTCGGTGAGCGCCCGCTGCTCGATCAGGATCTGCGGGGAGCCGCTCTGCCCGGCCAGCCCGTCCGAGCGGGCGATGTGCACCGCGAGCAGCTCGCCGCCGGAGGCCCGGTCGGCGATCCGGGCCGCCCGGCGGACCAGGGTGGCGCCCTCCGGACCACCGGTCAGGCCGACCACGATCCGCTCGCGGGCCTGCCAGGTGCCCTCGATGCCGTGCTCGGCCCGGTAGCGCTGGAGGTACTCGTCCACCCGGTCGGCGGTCCACAGCAGCGCCAGCTCGCGCAGCGCGGTGAGGTTGCCGGGCCGGAAGTAGTTCGCCAGCGAGGCGTCGATCCGGTCCGGCGGGTAGACGTTGCCGTGCGCCAGCCGACGCCGCAGCGCCTGGGGCGACATGTCGACCAGCTCGATCTGGTCGGCCCGCCGGACCACCTCGTCCGGCACGGTCTCCCGCTGGCGGACCCCGGTGATGCCCTCGACCACGTCGCCGAGCGACTCCAGGTGCTGGATGTTGACGGTCGACACCACGTCGATCCCGGCCGCCAGCAGCTCCTCGACGTCCTGCCAGCGCTTGGCGTTGCGGCTGCCCGGCACGTTGGTGTGGGCCAGCTCGTCCACCAGTGCGACGGCGGGCCGCCGGCGCAGCACCGCGTCCAGGTCCAGCTCGCCCAGGGTCACCCCCCGGTACGTCAGCTCCCGGCGCGGCACCGGCTCCAGACCCTCGATCAGCTCCGCGGTCCGGTCCCGCCCGTGGTGCTCGACGAAGCCGACCACCACGTCGGTGCCGCGCAGCACCCGCCGGTGCGCCTCGGCGAGCATCGCGTACGTCTTGCCGACGCCGGGTGCCGCCCCGAGGTAAATCCGCAACCTGCCGCGTGCCATGCGCACCATTCTTGGTCAGGCCGGTGGGCCACGCCCCCCGGACACCTGTTCGTCTCTTCCCGAGCGTACGGCCGCCCGGCCGGGAATCCGCTGATCAGGTGACACGTACGGCCAGTCTTAGCGAGCTCTTGACGGCACCCGGGCCCCGTCACGCCGCCGCCACGCCCGTGCAACACCCTGCTGGGAGCATCGACCGCATGCTCTCTCTGGTCGCTCCCCCCACGCCGGCCCGGGCGCCGCAGCCCGCCGAGGGCGGCGGCGCCGGGGCGGTGCTGCGCGCCGTCCTGGCCGCCGGACCACTGGCCCGGAGCGCCGTCGGACGGGTCACCGGGCTCAGCCCGGCGGCCGTCTCCCGGCACACCACCGACCTGATCGGCCTGGGCCTGGTCCGCGAACTGCCCGCGCCGGACGGACCGCCCCGGGCCGGCCGGCCACAACTGCCGCTCGATGTGGACAGCCGCCACCACCTCGCCTGCGGGGTGCACATCGGCGTCCCCTTCCTCACCTTCGCGCTGCTCGACCTGCGCGGCCGGGTGCTCGCGCACGAGCGGCTGCCCCGCCGGGGTGACGCCGCCGCCGTGCTGTCCGACATCCGGGACCACCTGCCGGCCTTCCTGGCCCGCCGGGCCGCCGGGCGCTCACTGCTCGGCCTCGGCGTGGTCACCGGCGGCTGGGTCGACTCCGAACGCGGCACCGTGGTCGAGCACGGCCCGCTCGGCTGGCGGGACGTCCCCGTCCGGGCCGAACTCGCCCGCGCCACCCGGCTGCCGGTGCACGTCGACAGCCACGCCCGGGCCCTGGCCGTGGCCGAGCTGCTGTTCGGCGCGGGCACCGGCTCCACCGAACTCGTCCAGCTCTTCGTCGGCAACGTGGTCGACGCCGCCTTCGCCACCGGCGGCACCGTGCTGCGCGGCCGCCGCGACCGGGCCGGCAACGTCGGCCACCTGCCGGTACCCGGCTCCACCGAGCCCTGCGTCTGCGGCCGCACCGGCTGCCTGCAGGCCACCGTCTCCGAACGCACCGTCGCCCGCCGCGCACACGCCCAAGGGCTCATCCCCGCACCGGACTTCGAACTCCTGCTGGCCCTCACCCGGGCCGGCGACGAACGGGCCGTGGCCCTGATCAAGGAGCGCCTGCGACTGGCCGCCCCGGCCGCCGCACTGCTGCTCAACGTGCTCAACCCCGAGGTCCTGGTGGTCAGCGAGGCCGGGCTGACGGTCCGTCCGGAACTGGCCCGCTACCTGTACGAACAGGTCGGCCGGCACGGCGCGGTGCAGCCGGGGCAGCTGGTGACGGCCGCCTCGTTCGGGACGGAGGTGCTCGCCGTGGCGGCCTGCGCGGGCGTACTGGACAGCGCGTACCAGCGGCCGATGGAGCTGCGCACCGCCCGCAGTTCGTAACGCCAGATTAATTCCCCCGGTGGGCGGATCGTTGTCGACTCTCCCGCCCCACCGGACAATTGGAGGATCCCCCGATCACTCCTCCGGAACCGGAGCACCTCGCCATGCCCCAAGCCGAACGGCAGTTGCACTTCAACCTCTTCCTGATGGGCGTCGGCCACCACGAGGCGGCCTGGCGCCACCCGCGCACCGACCCGCACCGGGCCGCCGACATCACGCACTTCCAGGAGCTGGCCAAGGCCGCCGAGGCGGCCTCCTTCGACTCGGTCTTCCTGGCCGACGGCGTGGAGGCCCGCTCGGACGGCGGCTGGGGCCTGATCAGCCACTTCGAACCGTTCACCCTGCTCACCGCGCTGGCCGTGGTGACCGAGCGGATCGGCCTGATCGGCACCGTCTCCACCGGCTTCAGCGAGCCCTACAACCTGGCCCGGCAGTTCGCCTCGCTGGACCACATCAGCCACGGCCGGGCCGGCTGGAACATCGTCACCTCGGCCGGGGAGCGCTCCGCGCAGAACTTCAGCCGCTCCGCCAACCAGGAGCACGGCGTCCGCTACCAGCGGGCTGCCGAATTCCTCGACGTGGTCACCGCGCTCTGGGACAGCTGGGAGGACGGCGCGCTCACCCTGGACCGGGCCACCGGCGTCTTCGCCGACTCCGGACGGGTGCACGAGATCGACCACGTCGGCGAGCACTTCCAGGTCCGCGGGCCGCTGAACATCCCCCGCCCGCCGCAGGGCCACCCGCTGCTGGTGCAGGCCGGCTCCTCCGACAACGGCCGGGCCTTCGCCGCCCGTTGGGCCGAAGCGGTGTTCACCGCGCAGCAGACCCTGGCCGAGGGCCAGTCCTTCTACGCCGACCTCAAGCAGCAGGCCGCCGGCTTCGGCCGGGCCCCCGAACAGGTCGTGGTACTGCCCGGCGTGGTGCCGGTGCTCGGCTCCACCGAGGAGGAGGCCCACCGCCTCGACCGCGAACTGGACGAACTCATCAACCCGGCCCGCGCGGTGGGCGTGCTCTCCACCGTGCTCGGCGTCGACCTCACCGACCACCCGCTGGACGAGCCACTGCCGCCACTGCCCCCGGTGACCGAGATCAACGGCGCCAAGAGCCGGTTCGAGCTGATCCGCGACCTGGCCGAACGCGACCGGCTGACCCTGCGTCAACTGGTCGGCCGGCTCGGCGGCGGACGCGGCCACCAGGTGGTGGTCGGCACCCCCGAACAGCTCGCCGACCACATCGAGACCTGGTTCACCCAGGGTGCCGCCGACGGCTTCAACATCATGCCGCCGATCCTGCCCGACGGCCTGACCGACTTCGTCGAGCAGGTGCTGCCGATCCTGCGCAAGCGCGGCCTGTTCCGCGAGGGCTACACCGGCCGCACCCTGCGCGAGCACTACGGCCTGCCCCGCCCGGCCGGCCGCTACTCCTGATCCGACGCGGAAGGGGCACCCACCAACCGGTGGGTGCCCCTTCCGCGTTGCCTCGTTGCCTCAGGACGTGTAGTGCGGAGCCTCGTCCCCCTCGATCAGGTAACTGGACTCCCCGCTCACCCCGACCGGCACGTCCCCCGCCACCGTCACCCGGTGCAGCCTGCGCGGCAGGTCGTCGTAGTCGTCCGGCGCGTAGTGCTGGGTCGCGCGGTTGTCGAACAGCACCAGGTCGCCGACCGACCAGCGCCAGCGCACCACGTTCTCCGGCCGGGTCACGTACGCCTGCAGACTGCGCAGCAGGTCGTGCGACTCGGCGGACGGCAGACCGAGGATGCTCTGCGCGAACCCGCCGACGAACAACCCGCGTTCACCGCTCTCCGGGTGCACCCGGACCACCGGGTGGGCGGTGCGGTACTTGACGGCCGTGAAGACCCGCCGGCGCTCGGCGTCCGCCTCGTCCAGCTCCTTGCCCTGCGCGTAGTCGTAGTCGTTGGTGTGCACCGCCCACAGCCGGTCGGCCAGCTCGCGCAGCGCCTCGGGCAGATCCCGGTACGCCGCCTGGGAGTCGGCGATCAGCGTGTTGCCGCCGTAGGGCGGCACCACCAGCGCGCGCAACGTACTGGCCTTCGGCGGGGTCCGGACGAAGGTGACGTCGGTGTGCCAGCGGTTGGCCCGGCCGCCGTCCTCGCTGTCCACCGGCAGCACGCTCGGCTGCCCTTCCAGGGACGGGACGGTGGGGTGCGCCGTGGTCAGCGTGCCGAAGTTGGCGGCGAACCGCAGCTGTCCCTCGTCGTCCAGGTGCTGCTCCCGGAAGAACAGCGCCTTGTGCGCGACCAGGGCCTCGTTCAGCCGGCCCACGGTCTCCGCGTCCAGCGGCTGCGAGGTGTCGACTCCGGTGATCTCGGCGCCGATCCGGCCACCGACCTTGTGGATCTCCAGGCTCATGACTCGTGTCCCCTCTTGACGGGTGTTCAGGAAGTGATCGGGGTGGGGCCGAACGCCGGTCCGACCGCGCGCAGCGCGCCCGGGGTACGGCCCCGGCCCCAGCCGATCTGGGCCCGGTAACTGCCCAGCAGGCCGGACTCGGTGAGCTCGCGCTCGTCCGGCGGTGGCTGCGGGTGGGTGTACGGGGCGACGAACAGGGCGTCCGTCGGGCAGTTCGCCTCGCACTGGAAGCAGGTCTGGCAGTCGCTCTGCCTGGCGATCACCGGGAGGCCGTCGGGGCCCCGGTCGAAGACGTCCGTGGGGCAGACCCTGATGCACTTGTCACAGCTGATGCAGCGCTCCGACGAGACCAGTTCGATCACGCCGGCACCGCCGTCAGCGGCCGGGTCCAGACCCGGTCCAGACCCCCGGAGACGATCCGGTGGTGCTGGGCCGCGTCCTGCCCGGGGAAGTCCAGCCGCCTGGCCATCCCCCGGCTCTCCGTCCTGGCCAGCGCCGAGCGGTACATCCAGCGGGCATTGGCGGTCAACGCGGCGGCCTGCCGGGCCAGTACGGCCTCCCGGCCGGTGCCGCGCAGTCCGTCCCGCAGCCGCGCCCAGGCGTCGTCCAGCACGCCGAGCGCCTCGGTCAGCACCGCACCGTGCCGCAGGTAGTTCTTGTCGTACGGGAGCACCTCGCCCTGCACCGTGCGGATCACCTCGCGCGGGTCGGTGTCCGGCGAGCCGAGCGGCCGCAGCCCGGCGCCCCCGGCCGGGGTGACGCGCCGTCGGGCCGCACCGGCCCCCAGCGCCAGCGCGTACCCGGCCGCGCCGCGCCCGGCCCAACTGCCCGAGGACATCGCCCAGGCCGCGTTGTGGCTGCCGCCGCCGGTGAAGCCACCGCAGATCTCCTCGCGGGTGGCCGCGTCCCCGGCCGCGTACAGGCCGGGCACCGTGGTGCGGCAGTCGTCCCCGGCGATCCGGATGCCTCCGGTGCCGCGCACCGTGCCCTCGGCGATCAGCGTCACGGCGAACCGCTCGGTGAACGGGTCGACGCCGAGCCGGTCGAAGGTCAGGAAGAAGTTCGGCTGGGCCAGCCGCATCGCCGCCCGGGCCGCGTGGTCCGCCCGGTCCAGCCGGCAGTACACCTTGCCGGTCAGCAGCTCCCGCGCGATCACCGAACGCCCACCCTGACTGGCCGCACCCGCCAACTCCGCACCGTCCTCCCGGTAGAAGGTGGCGAAGGAGTAGAACGCGGTCTTGGTCACCGAGGTGTGCTCGGGCGCGATGCCGTACGCGTTGGAGAACTCCATCCCGGACAGCTCCGCACCCAGCTCGGCCGCGAACAGCGCGCCGTCCCCGGTGTTGGTGTCGGTGCCCAGCGCCTTGCTCAGGAACGCGCAGCCACCGGTGGCCAGCACCACCGCGCCGGCCCGGACCAGATAGCCGTGCCCCTCCTGCCGCCGGTAACCGGCCGCACCGGCCACCGATCCGTCGGCGGCGGTGAGCAGTTCGGTCACCGGGCTGTGGTCGAGCACCCGGACGCCCGCGCGCTTCACCCGCACCCGCATCCGACGCATGTACTCGGGCCCCTGCAGACCGTTCCGCAGCTGCCGTCCGTCCGGGCCGGTCGGGAACGGGTAACCCCGGCTCTCCGCCAGCTCGTTGATGTTTGCGTAGGTCCGGTCCAGCACCCGGCCCATCCAGCGCCGGTCGGCCAGGTAGCCGCCCAGCGCCTCCCGGCTGGCCATCGCGGCCTCGCGCGCCGCCGGTTCGGGCTCGACGTACCAGACTCCCGTACCACCTGCGGCGGTTGCGCCGCTGGTCCCGCAGTAGCCCTTGTCGGCGAGGACCACGTCCGCGCCCGCCCGGGCCGCGTCCAGTGCGGCCCAGGTGGCAGCCGGGCCGCCGCCCACCACCAGGACATCCGTACCCATCTCCTGCACGGCTCTCTCCTCAGCTGTTGAGCGGGGCGCGCCAAGCGGTGAACCGGCGCTCCAGCCGGACCAGCAGCTGGTTGAAGGCCACCCCGATGACGGAGATCGTGACGATGCCCGCGTACATCTGCGGGATCGCGAAGTTGTACTGCGACGCGTTGATCAGATAGCCCAAACCGGCCTTGGCCCCCACCATCTCGGCCGCCACCAGCACCAGGATCGAGACCGCCCCCGCCAACCGGATCCCGGTGAACACCACCGGCACCGAGGCGGGCAGGATCACCTTCTGGAACAGCTTCACCGGCGACAGGTCCAGCGACCGGGCCAGCCGCAGCAGGGTCGGGTCGACGCTGCGCACCGCGCTGATGGTGTTCAGCAGGATCGGCCACAGGCAGGCGTACAGCACGATCGAGATCTTCGAGGTCTCGCCGATTCCGAGGATCAGCACGAAGACCGGCAGCAGCGCCAACGCGGCGGTGTTGCGGAAGATTTCGAGCAGCGGATTGAGCAGGTTGGCCACCGGCCGGTACCAGCCGATCAGCAGCCCGAGCGGCACCCCGATCACCACCGCCAGACCGAAGCCGCTGAGTGAACGGTTCAGACTGGCCCAGGTGTTGACCGCCAGCTGGCCGCTGTCCAGCAGGCCGAGCCAGGCGTCCAGCACCTCACTGACCGGTGGCAGGAAAGTGCGGTCCACCAGGTCGAGGCGCGGCGCCAACTCCCAGACCACCAGCAGCAGCGCGATCGCCACCGACTTCGTGACGGCGGTGACCAGCAGCCCCGGCAGCCGGGACGGGCGGCGCGCCGGGGGCAGCACCTTCGGGGTCGGCAGACTGAGCGGCGGCGCGGGTCGCAGGTCGGTGCTCATGCGTGGACCACCTCTCGCTCCAACTGCTGGGCCCGGCTGACCTCGTCGTGCAGCAGGTCCCAGATCTCGTGCCGGTACCGGGCGAACTCCGGTGCGGAGCGCAGGTCCCGCGCCTTGGTCCGCTCCCCCAGGTCGATCGGCACCACCTCCTTCACCCGGCCTGGCCTGGAGGTCAGCACCGCCACCCGCCCGCCGAGGTAGACCGCCTCCTCGATGCCGTGCGTGATGAACACGACGGTCTTGCCGGTGCGCTCCCAGATCCGCAGCAGCTCGTCCTGGAGCAGCTCCCTGGTCTGCGCGTCCAACGCCGCGAACGGCTCGTCCATCAGCAGCACCCCCGGGTCGTACGCCAGGCTGCGGGCGATCGCCACCCGCTGCTTCATCCCGCCGGACAGCTCGTGCGGATGCCGGTCCTCGAAACCGGTCAGCCCGACCAGGCCGAGGTACTCCCGGGCCAGTGGCGCCCGCTGACAGCGCGGCACACCGGTCGCCTCCAGTCCGAACTCGACGTTGCCCTGGGCGGTCCGCCACGGCAGCAGCGCGTACTGCTGGAACACCACGCTGCGGTCCAGCCCCGGCCCGGTCACCGGACGGCCGTCCAGCAGGATCCGGCCCTCGGTCGGCCTGGTCAGGCCGGCCGCCAGGTCCAGCAGGGTGGACTTGCCGCAACCGCTCGGTCCGACGATCACCACGAACTCACCGGCGGCGACGTCCAGTTCCACCCGGTCCAACGCGGTGAACTCGGTGCCGTCCTTGATCGGGAAGGTCTTGGTCACCTGCTCGAAGCTGATCCGACTGGTCATGCTCTCAACCCCCGTACTTGTTGAACTCGTTGGTGTAGAGATCGGCCGGCCTGACCTGGCCCGCCTTGATGTCGCCGTGCGAGACCAGCCAGTCGATCCAGAGCTGGAACTCCTGGTCGTCGATCCGGCCACCGGTCTCGGCCACGCCGGTGGAGCGCCAGTACTGGAGGGCGGCGGTGTCCTCGTTCCGGCCCCGCTTCTTGATGATCGCGGTGCTGCGGGCGATCACCTCCTCGCGCGGCGTGGTCCTGGCCCACTCGATCGCCTTGGCCACGCCGGTGACGAAGATCCGGGAGGTGTTCGGGTTCTGCTTCAGGAAGCGGTTGGTCAGCACGAAGGTGCCCGCACTGAACTTGCCGAGCAGGTCGAAGTCACTGAACAGCGGCCGGATTCCGCCCGCCGCCAGTGCCTTGTCCCGCAGGATGCCGCCCAGCACCGAGACCTCGATCTGCTTCTGACGCAGCGTCTGTTCGCCGTTCACCGGCGGGATCACGATCGGCTCCACCTTGGCGATCTCGGCCGCCGACAGCCCGTTGCGCTGCAGGTAGATGTCGAGCATCGCCTCGGTGTGCGCGCCCAGCGTGTTCATCCCGACCTTCTTGCCCTGCAGGTCCCGGGCCGACCGGATCGGACTGTCGGCCAGCACGTAGTAGCCGCTGTAGGTGAACTCGTCCACGCCGTAGTAGCTGATCACCGCCTTCACCGGGGCACCCGCCGCGATCAGCTTCACCACCGCGCCGTTGAACGCACCGCCGAAGTCGGTCTGGCCGGTGGCCGCCGACTGGATGTCCTGCGGACCGCTGATCGTGTTGCCCACCCACTCCAGCTTCACCTCGCCGAAGTAGCCCAGGTCCTCGGCCAGTTCGGGCAGGGTGACCTGCCCGGCCCAGCCCTGGTAGCGGAGCTTCCTGGTCTCCTGCCCACCCTGTCCCCCGTCGGCGGTGGCCCGGCCACAGGCGGCGGACGCCGCGCCGACGGCGGCCAGTGCGAGGAAGGTGCGCCTGGAGGTGAACGAGGCCATGGGGATGTGGTCCTTTGCGGGCAGCAGGGAGCGCCCGACCGCCGAGGCGGTCGACGGGCTACGGGGTCGTTGACCGGCCCGCCCGGGCAACGGGCGGACACGGGTACGCGATCAGCGGTTCGGCTTCACAGGGCGCCGGGAGAACGGCGGCCGGGCGTGGCGGGGTGGTGCGTCGTCGTCAGCGACAGACGGCACAGATCGCGCTCGCGTGCCGTCGGAGATCGACGTGCAGGCGGCCCACAAGGCTCACGGCTCGGCTCACGTCCCTCAGCGTTCCAGCGCCACGGAGCCGGGTCAACGAATGTTCCCCCGCCGGAAGAAACCCCGGCCGGGCAGGTACGGACGTGGGTGCTGTGGAGTCCCCTGTTCCCCACAGCACCCACCTGGCCTGGACCGGATGATCGCCACCCGGCCGTCGGCTCATAGGAGACACGCGGCAGGGCGGAGCGGGGTTGCACCGAAAGCCGGAAAACTTCCGAGGATCCTGCCGTCAGCCCGGGCCGGTCCCACCGGTCAGGCCCCGGCTCGCCGCGCCGGGCCGTCCCGACCCCGTCGGATCCGCACCGACGGCCGCCGACCCGACCACGCCGAACCGCTCCGCCGCCGCCCGGAACTCCGGGTCCACCACCACGGCTCCGGTCGGCTGCTCGGACCGGTACTGCACCATCAGCACCCCCAGCTGACGGCCGCTCAGCCGCGTGGTGAACTCCTCCACCCGCCCCGGACGCGTGGTCGAACCCAGCGCCGCCCCCCGGTCGGTCCGCTCCCCCGTCGGCCAGTCCAGCGCCGCGCACTCCACCGTACCGACCAACCGCGCCGCCGCCTGCGCCGCCTGCGACTCCGCCTCGAACTCCAGCAGGTACTGCACCGCCGTCACATCGGCCCGACCGACATCCCCGTGGACCAACTCCCAACGGCGCAAAGCCCCCAGCGAGTCCACCAGCTCCGGCACACATCCCTGGAGCTCGGGCATCGCGAACGCCGAAGCCTCCACCAGCTGCGACCCCCACGGCCCGTACCGGCCCGCGCTCACCGGCAGCTGTTCACGGGCGAACAGCAGTCCACCGCCCGCCGCGTCCACCGGCATCGCCGTCTCCACCGCGCCACCGATGTCCGCCGGACCGGGCAGCACCAGGGTCGGCGTGATGGTGCGCGTCGGCGGTCCCACCAGATCGACCGCGATGCCGCCCCCGCCACCGGACGCCCGGGCCAACCCCCACACTCCCGCCGAGACCAACATCCCGGCGGCCAGCGTGAGTTCGACCCGCCGTCGGCGACGACGGCGCACCGCCCGGCCGACCAGCTGCTCGGACTCGGGGACCTGGAGCCCACTCAACTCACCGCGCAGGCCGTCGAACAGGCCGTCCAACCGCGCGGTGGTGATGGCCGGACGATCCTGGTCATCCATGGCGATCGTCATCCTCTCAACCACGAGCGCTCAGTGTCCTCTTCACGTCGTGCTCCCGGCCGGCCCGTTGCTCCGGTACCGACCGGGCGTTCTCGGCCGCGGCCTGCGCGGCAGCCTGCCGGGGGGCCGGCTCGGGCAGCGGATCCGCCCGGCCCGGCTTCGGGGACGGCTGTCTCCTGGCCGCCGGGCCCGCCGGGGCGGCCGGCTGACGGAGTGGCAGTTGCAGACCACCCTCGCCCTCCTCCTCGCCGAGCAGTTCGGCCAGCGCCTGCCGCCCACGGTGCAGCCGCGCCTTCACCGTCCCGACCGGGACGCCCTCCTCGGCCGCGATCTCGGCCACCGGCCGGCCCCCCATGTGGTGCAGCACCAACGCCGACCGCTGCGCCTCCGGCAGCCGCCGCAACGCCTCCACCAACGCCACCGACTCGGGCCCGGGCCCCGGCAACGGACTTCCCTCGCCGTGCCGCGCCCAACTCCGCAGCGCCGACCTGGCCCGCCGCCACCGACTGATCGCGATCCGCTGCCCGGTCAACCGCACCCAGGCCACCGGGTTCTCGTACCCGCTCAGCCGGCCCCAGTGGCTCCAGGCCCGCACGAACGCCTCCTGCGCGGCATCCTGGGCATCACCGAGATCACCGGTCAGGGCGTAGAGGTGGGCGACCAGTTGACCGTACGCACCCTCGTAGAACGCCCGGAAGTCGCTCTCCGCCTCGTGCCCTCGGTCACCGCCCATGACGGGTCAGTGTGCCGTGGACGGAACGCCGAGGCAACAGGCAACGGATTCCGCCCCGGAAATGCAGAAAGCCCCACCGGTTACCCGGCGGGGCTTTCTGACCAAAGATTGTTCGGCAGCGTCCTACTCTCCCACAGGGTCCCCCCTGCAGTACCATCGGCGCTATGAGGCTTAGCTTCCGGGTTCGGAATGTAACCGGGCGTTTCCCTCACGCTATGACCACCGAAACACTATGAAACTGTATGACCGCACCACACCCGTGACCAAACGGTGTGGGGTCGTTGTTTCAGAACAACACAGTGGACGCGAGCAACTGAGGACAAGCCCTCGGCCTATTAGTACCGGTCAGCTCCACCCCTTACAGGGCTTCCACATCCGGCCTATCAACCCAGTCGTCTACTGGGAGCCTTACCCTCTCAAGGAGGTGGGAATATTCATCTCGAAGCAGGCTTCCCGCTTAGATGCTTTCAGCGGTTATCCCTCCCGAACGTAGCCAACCAGCCATGCCCTTGGCAGAACAACTGGCACACCAGAGGTTCGTCCGTCCCGGTCCTCTCGTACTAGGGACAGCCCTTCTCAATATTCCTACGCGCACAGCGGATAGGGACCGAACTGTCTCACGACGTTCTAAACCCAGCTCGCGTACCGCTTTAATGGGCGAACAGCCCAACCCTTGGGACCTACTCCAGCCCCAGGATGCGACGAGCCGACATCGAGGTGCCAAACCATCCCGTCGATATGGACTCTTGGGGAAGATCAGCCTGTTATCCCCGGGGTACCTTTTATCCGTTGAGCGACGGCGCTTCCACAAGCCACCGCCGGATCACTAGTCCCGACTTTCGTCCCTGCTCGACCCGTCGGTCTCACAGTCAAGCTCCCTTGTGCACTTACACTCAACACCTGATTGCCAACCAGGCTGAGGGAACCTTTGGGCGCCTCCGTTACTCTTTAGGAGGCAACCGCCCCAGTTAAACTACCCACCAGACACTGTCCCTGATCCGGATCACGGACCCAGGTTAGACATCCAGCACGACCAGAGTGGTATTTCAACGACGACTCCACAACAACTGGCGTTGCCGCTTCAAAGTCTCCCACCTATCCTACACAAGCCGAACCGAACACCAATATCAAGCTATAGTAAAGGTCCCGGGGTCTTTCCGTCCTGCTGCGCGAAACGAGCATCTTTACTCGTAATGCAATTTCACCGGGCCTATGGTTGAGACAGTCGAGAAGTCGTTACGCCATTCGTGCAGGTCGGAACTTACCCGACAAGGAATTTCGCTACCTTAGGATGGTTATAGTTACCACCGCCGTTTACTGGCGCTTAAGTTCTCAGCTTCGCCAACCCGAAGATTGACTAACCGGTCCCCTTAACGTTCCAGCACCGGGCAGGCGTCAGTCCGTATACATCGCCTTACGGCTTCGCACGGACCTGTGTTTTTAGTAAACAGTCGCTTCTCGCTGGTCTCTGCGGCCGGCCCCAGCTCAGAGTGCAAGACTCATCACCAGTTCCGGCCCCCCTTCTCCCGAAGTTACGGGGGCATTTTGCCGAGTTCCTTAACCATAGTTCACCCGAACGCCTCGGTATTCTCTACCTGACCACCTGAGTCGGTTTGGGGTACGGGCCGCCATGAAACTCGCTAGAGGCTTTTCTCGACAGCATAGGATCATCCACTTCACCACAATCGGCTCGGCATCAGGTCTCAGCCTCAATGAGTGACGGATTTGCCTATCACTCGGCCTACACCCTTACCCCGGGACAACCACCGCCCGGGCTGGACTACCTTCCTGCGTCACCCCATCGCTCACCTACTACCCTGTTGGGTCAGCGGCTCCACCACGTCCCTTTGTCCGAAGACTCCAGGCCGGCTTCGCGGCTTTAGCATTCAGAGGTTCGACGTTGGCGCTTCAAAGCGGGTACGGGAATATCAACCCGTTGTCCATCGACTACGCCTGTCGGCCTCGCCTTAGGTCCCGACTTACCCTGGGCAGATCAGCTTGACCCAGGAACCCTTGGTCAATCGGCGCAAGAGTTTCCCACTCTTGTATCGCTACTCATGCCTGCATTCTCACTCGTGAACCGTCCACAACTGGATTCCTCCGCTGCTTCACCCGGCACACGACGCTCCCCTACCCATCACAGCGGGCGTTGGCCCTATAGCTGCAATGACACGACTTCGGTGGTGTACTTGAGCCCCGCTACATTGTCGGCGCGGAATCACTTGACCAGTGAGCTATTACGCACTCTTTCAAGGGTGGCTGCTTCTAAGCCAACCTCCTGGTTGTCTCTGCGACTCCACATCCTTTCCCACTTAGCACACGCTTAGGGACCTTAGTCGGTGTTCTGGGCTGTTTCCCTCTCGACCATGGAGCTTATCCCCCACAGTCTCACTGCCACGCTCTCACTTACCGGCATTCGGAGTTTGGCTAAGGTCAGTAACCCGGTGAGGCCCATCGCCTATCCAGTGCTCTACCTCCGGCAAGAAACACGTGACGCTGCACCTAAATGCATTTCGGGGAGAACCAGCTATCACGGAGTTTGATTGGCCTTTCACCCCTAACCACAGGTCATCCCCCAGGTTTTCAACCCTGGTGGGTTCGGTCCTCCACGAAGTCTTACCTCCGCTTCAACCTGCCCATGGCTAGATCACTCCGCTTCGGGTCTTGGGCATGCAACTGTATCGCCCTATTCGGACTCGCTTTCGCTACGGCTACCCCACACGGGTTAACCTCGCTACACACCGCAAACTCGCAGGCTCATTCTTCAAAAGGCACGCAGTCACGAGACACACAGCAAGCTGTATGTCCGACGCTCCCACGGCTTGTAGGCACACGGTTTCAGGTACTATTTCACTCCGCTCCCGCGGTACTTTTCACCATTCCCTCACGGTACTATCCGCTATCGGTCACTAGGGAATATTTAGGCTTAGCGGGTGGTCCCGCCAGATTCACACGGAATTTCTCGGGCTCCGTGCTACTTGGGAGAAGCTCAAGTGAGCCGCACAGATTTCGTCTACGGGGGTCTTACCCTCTACGCCGGACCTTTCGCATGTCCTTCGACTATCCATACGGTTTCTGACTCACCGACCGGCCGGCAGACCGATCAAGAACTTTCCCACGACCCCGCTCTGGCAACCCCTGCCGGGTCTCACACCAAAACGGTTTAGCCTCATCCGGTTTCGCTCGCCACTACTCCCGGAATCACGGTTGTTTTCTCTTCCTGAGGGTACTGAGATGTTTCACTTCCCCTCGTTCCCTCCACACACCCTATGTGTTCAGGTGCGGGTGACAGCCCATGACGACTGCCGGGTTTCCCCATTCGGAAACCCCCGGATCAAAGCCTGGTTGACGGCTCCCCGGGGACTATCGTGGCCTCCCACGTCCTTCATCGGTTCCTAGTGCCAAGGCATCCACCGTGCGCCCTTAAAAACTTGGCCACAGATGCTCGCGTCCACTGTGCAGTTCTCAAACAACGACCAGACACCCACCTTGATGCTCAATACAGAGCACTTCCAGTAGGACCGGCACTGAAGCAACAGCCTTCCGGCCGTTCCCTCAGGACCCAACAACGTGCCCGACACACCCGACCTCACCGACCCCGCTTTCCACGCACCGAAGTGCAGTACTCGCAAGGCCAACAGACCGCGTGTGCCGAATAGTCAACGTTCCACCCATGAGCAACCGTGTGAGACATTCGCTCACATCCGGCCATGTGCTCCTTAGAAAGGAGGTGATCCAGCCGCACCTTCCGGTACGGCTACCTTGTTACGACTTCGTCCCAATCGCTGGTCCCACCTTCGACGGCTCCTCCCCTTACGGGTTAGGCCACCGGCTTCGGGTGTTACCGACTTTCGTGACGTGACGGGCGGTGTGTACAAGGCCCGGGAACGTATTCACCGCAGCATGCTGATCTGCGATTACTAGCAACTCCAACTTCATGGGGTCGAGTTGCAGACCCCAATCCGAACTGAGGCCGGCTTTTTGGGATTCGCTCCGCCTCGCGGCATCGCAGCCCTTTGTACCGACCATTGTAGCACGTGTGCAGCCCAAGACATAAGGGGCATGATGATTTGACGTCGTCCCCACCTTCCTCCGAGTTGACCCCGGCAGTCTCCTGTGAGTCCCCATCACCCCGAAAGGCATGCTGGCAACACAGAACAAGGGTTGCGCTCGTTGCGGGACTTAACCCAACATCTCACGACACGAGCTGACGACAACCATGCACCACCTGTATACCGACCACAAGGGGGCGACTATCTCTAGCCGTTTCCGGTATATGTCAAGCCTTGGTAAGGTTCTTCGCGTTGCGTCGAATTAAGCCACATGCTCCGCTGCTTGTGCGGGCCCCCGTCAATTCCTTTGAGTTTTAGCCTTGCGGCCGTACTCCCCAGGCGGGGAACTTAATGCGTTAGCTGCGGCACCGACGACGTGGAATGTCGCCAACACCTAGTTCCCAACGTTTACGGCGTGGACTACCAGGGTATCTAATCCTGTTCGCTCCCCACGCTTTCGCTCCTCAGCGTCAGTAATGGCCCAGAGATCCGCCTTCGCCACCGGTGTTCCTCCTGATATCTGCGCATTTCACCGCTACACCAGGAATTCCGATCTCCCCTACCACACTCAAGCCTGCCCGTATCGAATGCAGACCCGGGGTTAAGCCCCGGGCTTTCACAACCGACGCGACAAGCCGCCTACGAGCTCTTTACGCCCAATAATTCCGGACAACGCTCGCACCCTACGTATTACCGCGGCTGCTGGCACGTAGTTAGCCGGTGCTTCTTCTGCAGGTACCGTCACTTGCGCTTCTTCCCTGCTGAAAGAGGTTTACAACCCGAAGGCCGTCATCCCTCACGCGGCGTCGCTGCATCAGGCTTTCGCCCATTGTGCAATATTCCCCACTGCTGCCTCCCGTAGGAGTCTGGGCCGTGTCTCAGTCCCAGTGTGGCCGGTCGCCCTCTCAGGCCGGCTACCCGTCGTCGCCTTGGTAGGCCATTACCCCACCAACAAGCTGATAGGCCGCGGGATCATCCTGCACCGCCGGAGCTTTCCACCAACCCCCATGCAGAGGAAGGTCATATCCGGTATTAGACCTCGTTTCCAAGGCTTGTCCCAGAGTGCAGGGCAGATTTCCCACGTGTTACTCACCCGTTCGCCACTAATCCACTCCGAAGAGCTTCATCGTTCGACTTGCATGTGTTAAGCACGCCGCCAGCGTTCGTCCTGAGCCAGGATCAAACTCTCCGTGAATGTCTACCCGTAATCGGGTAACCACTTCGGAAGAGCGGCACGGCAACCACCGGAATAGGCGGTCCCGCGCACTGCGTCCTCGCTAGTGTTTTACTTCATAAAGGAATCTCCAACCCCACCAAAGGTGAGGCCGGGGATGTCAACATATCTGGCGTTGACTTTTGGCACGCTGTTGAGTTCTCAAGGAACGGACACTTCCTTCGAGCCGCTTATCAGGCGGACCCTCCGGGCGCTTCGTTCTTTCGTGTTCCGAGCTTATCATGTCCGCCGTTCGGCGTTTCTGACCCGCTCTTTCCTTCGGCCTTTCGGCGCTTCCGACTCTATCAGGTTTCCCTGACCGACCGTTCCGCGCTTCCGGATCCTCAAGAAGCTTGTGCCGTAACCGACCTGACGGCCTGTCCGACGTTTCAAACCTTAGCCGATCCCCGCTCCACAAAGCGAATCCAGCCGCAATCCATATAAACGCACACAGCAAATAGAACCGACCCGCGAGAAAGCGCGAATCAGCACGATCAGAAGATGTGTTCAGAGGATTGGCCACCCCGGGACCGTCCGCGCCGATGCGTGTCCGGTGCTCCCTGCCGAGCGACTAGGGAACACTACCCCTATCGGGGGCCGGCGGCAAACCACCAGCTCGGACCACCCGCGTGCAGGCCGCCCGGCCCAGCTTCACGTACGCACCGTTCGGGCCGTCATTGCTGGTGATCCAGTCCTGGGCCGCCTGCACGCTCCGTCCGCCCGACAGGTGCCGACGCAGCAGGCGTTCGTCCCGTACGGCGTCCTCCGCCTCGACGTACCAGAGCTCGTGCAGCAAGGTGCGGACCGTGCGCCACGGGAGATCGTCGTTGGCGAGGTAGTTGCCTTCGGTGACGACCAGGCGGGTGTGCGGCTGGATCACGTGGCGGCCAGCCACCGCCTCGTCCAGGCGGCGGTCGAAGCCGGGGGCGTAGATGTCGTCGAAGCGTTCCACCGTGACCCGGCGCAGCAGGGCGAGGTAGCCGAGCGCGTCGAAGCTCGCGGGTGAGCCCTTCCGGCTGCGCAGGCCCAGGCGGTCGAGCTGGGCGTTGGCGAGGTGGAAGCCGTCCAGCGGGAGGTATGCGGCGGTGCCGGAGCCCTCGGCGCGGTTGAGCTCGGTGACCAGGTACCGGGCCAGGGTGGACTTGCCCGCGCCGGGCGGGCCGGCCAGGCCGAGGAGGGAGCGGCCCTTGTGGATCGTGCGGCCTTTCAGCAGGCGGGCCGCCGACTCGACGAGTTCGGCGGGGTCGGTGACGGGGGTCGGGTCACCGGTGTGAGCCGCTCGGGCTTCCTCGTGCATGGCCGCACCCTACTCAGCGGGTTCGGAGGTGAGAACCGGGACGTCGAAGGTGAGCGTCCCGGCGTCGGCGTCGAGGGTGGCGGGCAGGCCGAGCGGCACCGTGAGGGTGGACGGGCAGTGGCCGAAGCCGAACTCCCAGGCGACCGGGACGCCGAGCGGGGCGAGGCGGTCGGCGAGCACCTCGCGGACCTGGTCGAGCGGGCCGCAGTCCTCCCAGGAGCCGAGGGCGATCCCGGCGACGCCGTCCAGGGCGCCGGAGCGGATCAGCTGGGTGAGGATGCGGTCGAGCCGGTAGGGCTGCTCGCCCACGTCCTCCAGCAGCAGGATGGTGCCGGCGAAGGAGGGGCGGGCGGTGGCGGTGCCGCGATCGGTGGCGAGCAGGCTGGCGCATCCGCCGGCGGTGACGCCGTGAGCGGTACCGGGAAAGAGCGCGCCTCCCCCGGGGGCTCCGACGACCAGGGTGCTCTCCGGGGTGAAGAGGGTGCGACGCAGGTGGTCGGCGGTGGCCGGGTCGGCGATGAAGGTGGCGCCGGTGCCCAGCGGGCCGTACAGGGTGGGGACGCCGAGGCGTTGGGCGACGGCCTCGTGCAGCACGGTGATGTCGCTGAAGCCGACCAGGATCTTGGGCGGGGCGGCGCGCAGCGCGTCCCAGTCGAGCAGGTCGACCAGCCGCTGGACGCCGTAGCCGCCCCGGGCGCAGATCACGGCGGCGACGGTGGGGTCGAGCCAGGCGCGCTGGAAGTCGGCGGCGCGGTCGGCGTCGGTCCCGGCCAGGTAGCCGAGGTGGCGGTCCGTCAGGTGGTCACCGGGGACGACGTCCAGTCCCCAGGAGCGCAGGATCGCCGTGCCGGCGGCGAGTTGGCCGAGGTCGATGGCGCCGCTGGTGGCGACCAGGGCCACCCGGTCGCCCGGCACGAGTCGGCGGGCTCGGCGCGGTGCGGTGGTCCAGATCTGCTGGGACATCGTCACTTCCTTCCGGAGAGGCAGGCGCGCGGCCCGGGGCCGCCCGCCTGCCCTCAGTCCTACCCCATGCCCATCGCGGACCTGACCTCGGCCAGGGTGGATTCGGCGACGGCGTTGGCCCGTTCCGCTCCGGCGGCCAGGACGGACCGGAGCAGGGAACGGTCGGCGGCGAGTTCGGTCCGGCGGGCGCGGAGCGGGCGGAGGTACTCGTTGACCGTCTCGGTGGCCCGGCGTTTGAGGGCGCCCGCGCCGCCGTCACCGATCTCGGCGGCGAGCTCGGCCGGGTCGCGGCCCTCGCAGAGTGCGGTGAGCTGGACCAGGCCGGAGACGCCGGGCCGGTGCTCCGGGTCGTAGCTGATGTGTCGGTCGGCGTCGGTGGTGGCACCCCGGATCAGTCGGGCGGTCTCGTCCTCGGTGGCGCCCAGCGCGATCGCGTTGCCCCGGCTCTTGCTCATCTTGCCGCCGTCGGTGCCCGGGAGCAGCGGTGCCTCCGAGAGCAGCGGCTGCGGCTCGGGGAACAGCGAGGTGGCGTACCGGTCGTTGAACCGGCGGGCGATGGTGCGGGTGGTCTCCAGGTGCGGCAGTTGGTCGCGGCCGACCGGGACCAGGTTGGCCTTGCAGAACAGGATGTCGGCCGCCTGGTGCACGGGGTAGGTGAACATCAGCCCGCTGACGGTGGACTGGCCGGAGTGCGCGATCTCGTCCTTGACCGTGGGGTTGCGGCCGAGTTCGGCGACGGTGACCAGGCTGAGGAAGGGGAGCAGTAGTTGGTTGAGCGCGGGGACGGAGCTGTGCGTGAAGATCGTGGTGCGCTCGGGGTCGATCCCGGCGGCGAGGTAGTCGAGGACCAGGTTCTCGGCGTGCTCGGCCGGGCGGTCGGCCCGGTCCCGGTCGGTGAGGGTCTGGTAGTCGGCGACCACCAGCAGGAGTTCGACGCCCATCCGCTGGAGCTGCACGCGGTTGTGCAGGGTGCCGAAGTAGTGGCCGAGGTGGAGCGGGCCGGTGGGGCGGTCGCCGGTCAGGACGCGGTACCGGTCGGGGTGCTGCCGGACGGTCTCGATCTGCATCGGGGGCTCCTCGGAGGACGGGTCGGAAGGTGACGGTGGGTCGGACCGGTCCGCCGAGGTGCCCCGGGGAAACGCAACAGGGCCGTCCGGTCGGACGGCCCTGGAGTCGTGCGTGAAGGGATGGCCGCCCTAGGACGGCCACCAGTTCAGGCACGGCTGCTGCTTCATGACGTCAGCGTAGCGGCCCGGGGCGGGCGGTGACACGGGCTTTCGGCCCGGCCGTCGTTCCGTTCGGACGATCGGATAGGTTTGCCTTGCCTTATCCCGATTCGTACAAGGAGCAGCGCGTGGCCCCCACCCCCGCCGACCGGACCCCTTCCCGTTCCTCCCGGCGCAGCTTCCTCGCCGTCGGACTGACCGGCGGTGCCGTGGTCGGTCTCGGCGGACTGCTCACCGCGTGCGGCAGCTCGGGCGGCGGGTCGGGCGGCAGCAGCTCGGCGAGCCCCTCGGCCGGCGCGGGCGTGAACCAGAAGTCGGTCACCCAGGGCGGCGACGACTACGCCACGGTGATCGAGAAGATGAAGGGCTTCGGCACCGACGCGGCCGCCGGGGTCTTCCCCCGCACGGTGAAGCACGCGATGGGCAGCACCGAGATCGCGAAGAAGCCGGTCCGGGTGGTGGTGCTGGACACCGGCGAGCTGGACAACGTGGTGGCGCTGGGCATCCAGCCGGTGGGTGTCGCCTACACCGACGGCTCGAAGACCATGCCCGGCTACCTCGATGGCCGGGCGGGCAACCCGACCAGTGTCGGCACCATCTCCAGCCTCAACCTGGAGGCGATCGCCGCCCTCAAGCCCGATCTGATCCTGGGCAGCCAGCTGCGCGCGCAGGACCAGTACGCGGCACTGTCGAAGATCGCCCCCACCGTGTTCTCGATCCGCCCGGGCTACCCGTGGAAGGAGAACTTCGTCCTGAACGCCGCCCCGTTCGGGCTGGAGGCGGAGGCCAGGTCCCAGCTGACGGCGTACCAGGCGGCGGCCAGGGAGATCGGCGCCAAGGTGAGCGCGCGGACCGGCGGGAAGCCGCCGACCGTCACGCCGCTGCGCTTCATGCCGGGCAAGATCCGGCTGTACGCGGAGCTCTCCTTCATCGGCACCATGCTGGCCGACATCCCGCTGCCGCAGCCGAAGATCGAGCAGGTCAAGGAGCTGGCCGTGGAGGTCAGCGCCGAGCAGATCGACAAGGCCGACGCCGACTGGGTCTTCTACGGCGTGTACGGCTCGCCGAGCGCGACCAACCAGGACGCGGTGCTCGGCGGTGCGCTCTGGAAGACCCTGGGCGCGGTCAAGGCGGGCCAGGCCAGGCCGGTCGCGGACGAGACCTGGTTCCTCGGTCTCGGCGTGATGGCCGCCAACGCGGTGCTTAAGGACCTGCAGGGCTTCGTCGCCCCGTAGTGACCGCCGGGTGGAGGTGACGACGGGTCACCTCCACCCGCGCGGCGGCGTCAGCGCGGCCGGTTGGGCACGTAGCCGAGGTGCACCGGGGTCACCGTGTCCTGTCCGGCCAGCCAGTCCGTCCGGACGGCGGCCAGCAGCCCGGGGAGCTGCGGCGGCCAGAGCGGGTCGGCCGCCGGGTCGGCCAGCTGCTCCGGCGTCCACCAGCGCCAGTCCAGGATCCCGTCGGCGCGGTGCGCCTCGCCGACGTCGCCGACCGGGTCCCGGCGCGGGCCGCGGCCGAGGTAGATGTGCTCGGACTGCCGGACCGGGATGCCGTGCCAGGTGAAGTCGTGCTCCCAGGTGCAGAGCAGCGGGCCCGGCGCCAGGTCGGTCCAGCCGGTCTCCTCCCGGAGCTCCCGGGCGGCACCGGCGGTCGGGGACTCGCCGTCCTCGATGCCGCCGCCCGGCATGTTCCAGTGGACACCGACCTCGCTGTTGTCGGAGCGCAGCAGGAAGACCGCCCCGCCCGGCTCCAGTACCGCGGTCCTGGCCGCGCGTCGTGGGGTTCGCATCGGGTCACCCTGGCAGAACGCCGTCGCGTCGGACCACCCGAATTCCGGCGGCGGGGTTCTACCCTGAGCCGGTGATCATGCTGCCTGCCGACCCGTTGACCCCCGGCCGTCCCGATCCGCACTACCTCCGGGAGGCCCGCCGGGTGGAGGAGTTGAGCGGCGGGTACGTCCTGCTCGACCACGACGCGCTGCTCGCGGGCGACGTCCGGGCGGCGGTCCGCCGGGTCCCGGCGGGTGGCGGTCCGCTCTGGTACCGGGGCTGGATGGTGCCGGTCCCGGCGTACGCGGCGCTGGCCGGGGCACTCGCCGAACGCGGGCGGCCGCTGCTGACCTCACCGGCCTCGTACGCGGACGCCCATGAACTGCCCGGCTGGTACCCGGTCTTCGAGGGCAGCACGCCGGAGAGCGTCTGGGTGCCGGGGCCGAAGGGGCCGTCCCCGGAGCAGCTCGCCGAGGCGGCCCGTCAGCTGGGCGGGCACGGGCCGGCGATCGTCAAGGACTACGTGAAGTCCCGCAAGCACGAGTGGGCGACGGCCTGTTACGTGCCGGAGCTGGCCGATCAGGACGGCCTGGCCCGGGTGGTCGGGCGGTTCGTGGAGCTCCAGGCGGAGTTCCTGGCCGGCGGGGTGGTGCTGCGGCGGTTCGAGGAGTTCCGCCGGGACGCGGACGGGCAGGCGGTGGAGGCCCGGGTCTGGTGGCTGGACGGCGACCCGGTCCTGGTCGGGCCGCACCCGGACTGCCCCGACGCGACCGTCCGGCCGGAGCTCGACGGGATCGGGCAGCTGGTCCGGGGGCTGGGCTGCCGGTTCGTCACCACCGATCTGGCGCAGGCGGTGGACGGCGGTGCCTGGCGGGTGGTCGAGGTCGGGGACGGCCAGGTCAGCGACCTGCCGCGGGGTGCCGACCTCGGGCGGCTGCTGTCCGCGCTGCTCGCGGTCAGCGGGGGCTGAGGACCCGGTACCCGACGGCCGACGGTTCGGCGGCGGCCCGCTGGGCCGGGACGAAGACCCGGCCCGCCGGCCGCTGACGGGCCACCAGCACCAGCGGCACCGCCACGGCGGCGAGCAGCCCGCCGAGCGTCAGGCCCATCGCCGGGTACCCCGCGGCCGCCGACAGCGCGGTCCCGACCACCGGACCGCAGGCCACCCCGAGCGAGGAGGCCGAACCGGCCAGCACCGCCCACCGGCCGCCCTGGTCCAGGGTGGCCGCCAGGCCGATCAGGTAGGTGAGCACCAGCGGGTAGCAGGTGTTCCAGAGCACCTCGCCCAGCGCGAAGGCGCCGACCGACTCGGCGCCGCCGGTGAGCAGCACGCAGAGCGCGATCACCGCCGTCCCGACGCCGATCGGCAGCGCCCGGCCGAGCCGGGCACCGACCGCACCGGCCACCGTCACCCCGAGCAGCCCACCGGCCAGGGCCAGGGCGAAGACCAGGCCCATGGTCTGCTCGGAGAGCCCGACCCGGCCGAGCCCGATCTGCCCGCTGACGCCCCAGAGGGCGTTCTGCGCCATCGACCAGAGCATCATGCCGCCCGCCAGCACCAGGCCCGCCGACCGCCGGGGCAGCGCCGTCCGGGCCCGGGCACGGGTTGGCTCCCGATCCGGGGTCAGCCGACCCACCGTCAGCAGGGCGAGCGCCGCCCAGCCGGCCAGCGCGGCGAACGGCAGCGGGTGCCCGGCGCCGAGCGGGGGCAGCAGCAGGAAGAGCGCGGCGGCCACGCAGGAGGTGGCGAGCAGGCCGAGGGCGGAGCTGCGGTGCGGATCGGCCGAGGCGGCCACCGCGACCGCCGCCACCGCCGTCGCGGTCCCCGCGCCGACGCCGGTCAGCAGGCAGCCGGCCAGAAGTTGCGGCAGGGCGGTCGCGCCGGCCGCCAGCAGCGCGCCGGCGATCATCAGCCCGAGCCCGCACCTGGCCAGCCGGACCGGTCCGAGCGCGCGGACCCGGCCGGCCAGCAGCAGGCCGGTCCCGGCCGAGGCGAGCAGCAGGGTGCTGCCGACCGCACCGGCCTGAGGGGTGGTCAGGCCGAAGCCGGTCACCAGCCGGCCGACGACGGTCGGCAGCAGGTAGGCGGGCAGGTACCCGGCGGAGAACAGTGCCACCAGGGCGGTGACGGCAAGGCGCGCAGAGCTGCGCCCCGTCCGCGAAGACATGGGCATGGCCTCTCGACCAGGGTGGACCGGGGAGTCGCTTCCGGCCTCGTGCCCGGTCGCCAGGTCTGTCTATCAGGAGCAGCTCGGGTGACGTCCCGTCAGAGCCGCTTCGCAATCCCCGGGCTGCACAGTTGCGTCCGGCCCGAGATCGCTCCGTGATCGAACGGTCCCGCGCCGGGGAAATCCCCGGAAAGTCGTTGGAACCTCCGCCCGGTCGCGCGCCTCCTGGCAGGACGTCCGCATCCGGCGAAGGAGACCGCATGACCATCAGCAACCGTCCGATGCCACACCTGGAGGGTGCCGAGCACCGCTGGGTGGAGGTCCGGGGCGCCCGGCTCCACCTCGCCGAGTTCGGCAGCGGCGAGCCCGTCCTGCTGCTGCACGGCTTCCCGCAGCACTGGTTCGCCTGGCGGCGGCTGGTGCCGTTGCTGGCGGCCGACCACCGGCTGATCTGCCTGGACCTGCGTGGCTTCGGCTGGTCCGAGCAGACCGCCCGGGGGTACGACACCGACGCGCTCGCCGCGGACGTGCTGGCGGTGCTGGACGCGCTCGGCCTGGACCGGGTGACGCTGGCCGGGCACAGCTGGGGCGCCGGGGTGGGGTTCCGGGTCTGCCAGCGGGCCCCGGAGCGGTTCCGCGCCTTCCTGGCGCTGAACATGGCGCACCCGTGGACCGAGCACCGTCAGGTACTGCCGAACCTGTGGCGGATGTGGTTCACCGCGTTCGTCGAGTACCCGGTGCTCGGACGGCTGGTGCTGCGGCACTGGCCCGCCTTCACCCGGTTCCTGCTGCGGCGCGCCGCCGCCGACCCGGCCTGCTGGTCGGCTGCTGAGCTGGCCGAGTTCACCGCGGCGACCCGGGTGTCGGCCCGGGCCGGGCAGTCGCTGTTCTGGCAGTACGTGCTGCGGGACATCCCGGCGGGCCTGCGCGGGACGCACCGTCGGCGGCGGCTGACCGTCCCCACCCTGGTGCTGGGCGGTGAGCACGACCCGGTGATCCCGCCGGCCCTGCTGCGCGGTGACCCGGACGCGGACGACCTGACGGTGTCGGTGCTGCCCGGCGTGGGCGGCCACCTGCCCGAGGAGTGCCCGGGGCAGGTGGCCGAGGCGCTGCGGGGGCTGATCGCCCGGACCGGCTGACCCGGCGTCAGCGCAGCGCGGCCCGGCGTTCCACCGCACGGAAGAAGGCCCGGGCCCGGCGCTCGCCGGCCAGCCGCCGGTAGCCGCGCTGCACCGGCCCGAGGGCGGCGGGCCGGAGCGCGCCGCAGACCGCCAGCCGGGTGCCGCCGCCGTCGGGCACGGCGGCCATGCCCATCGTCACCAGCCGGGACTGCATCAGGCACCAGCCGGGGGCGAGCCGCACCTCGAACGGCCCCCGGAGCCCGAGCGCGTCCACGGCACGGGCGTGCTTGAGTTCGCTGTCCCCGGCCGGCACCGCGAACTCCCGGACGAAGGGGATCAGGTGGGGCAGCTCGCCCTCCAGGTCGGCCAGCACCGCCCAGACCCGGTCGAAGGGCAGCTCGAGCCGCCGCTCGGCGTACAGCGGGGCGCGCAGCCCGGCCGCCAGCACCTGGAGCCGGGCGATCCGGTCCGGTCCGTTCACCGTGTCCACGCCTTCCGGAAGGAGGAACGGGCCCTGCTCAGCCGTGACTTCACGGTGCCCTCGGGGATGTCCAGCAGCTCGGCCGTGGTGCGCTCGGCCAGGCCCTCCAGCTCGCGCAGCACCAGCACGGTGCGGTGCCGGACGGGCAGCCGGGCCAGCAGGTCGCGCACCTCGGTGCCCAGGTCGGCCCCGGCGGCGGGCAGCAGGTCCCGCAGTCGGGTGAGCTGCTCGGGGTCGACCGGGGTCTCCGGGCCGGTCCGCCGGGCCACCCGGACGGCCTCCCGGACCGTCACCGCGCGCACCCAGCCGTAGACCGCCACCGGATCGCGCAGCCCGCGCAGGCCGCGGAAGACCGCGAGCAGCGACTCCTGCACGGCGTCGGCGGTGTCGGCCGGGGCGATCGGCGCGCACAGCCGGGTGACGTACGGGGTGATCAGCTTCAGCAGGTCGTCCATGGCCAGCGCGTCGCCGCGCTGGGCCGCCCGGACCAGCGGCGCCGCCACGTCCCAGGGCCGGGCTTCCTCGTCCACGCTCGGAACCGTACCCCTGACCGACCGTCAGCCCTCGGCCGGTCCGGCCTCCAGCTGCGCGGGGGCGGCGGGGCGGCGGCGGCCGGGCAGGCGCAGGGTGAGCAGCCGGGCGCGCGGGGCGAGCCGGCGGGCCATCGCGAACAGCGACTCGGTGCGGGACCGGTCCGCGTCCAGCACGGTGAAGAGGTTGACGCCCAGGTAGAAGGTGATCGCCGCGTTGGCGAGGTCGCGGGGCGGGGTGAGCCTGGCCAGCGGGGTACCGCCGATCACCCGGTCGAGCGTGGTCTCGACGAACTTCAGCCAGGGCTCGGCGCGTTCGGAGACGGCGGCGCGCAGCTCGGGCCGGGCGACGGCGGCGCCGACCAGTTCGGAGAACATCGTGAGGTGCCCGCCGTCGAGGTCGTCGCGGTAGATCCGCTCGGCGGCCTCGGCCAGCTCCTCCAGGGTCCTGACCTCCGCGACGGTGGCCGCGTGCAGGGCCATCCGATCCTCGGAGACCCGGTCGAAGGCGGCCAGCAGCAGCGGGTCCACACCGCCGAAGTGGTAGAAGACCAGGGCCGAGTTGACCCCCGCCTCCTTCGCGATCACCCGGGCGCTGGACCCCGCGTACCCGTGGGTCCGCAGGACCGTGGTCGCGGCCTCGACCAGTCGCTCCCTGGTCTGGGCTCCGCTGTCCGCAGTCGCCGCCATGCTCGTGCCCCCCGTCGCTGAATGCGTTCATCATACGGTTTAATCAGGTGATTAAACCGACCGATCAAGGGGTGGACATGACCGAGGGTCAGGACAAAAGCGACAATCAGGACATCGTGAGCTACGGCGAGCCCGATCCGGTGGCCCGGTCCTCGGCCCGGCGCCGACTGGCGGTCGTCCTGGCCGCGCTCTTCCTCGCGATGCTCGGCTACAAGGTGCTGCACGCGGGCGGGCTGGAGCAGACCGCACTCTTCTACGTCGGCCTGCCCGCCGTGATCGCGATCACCGTGGCGCTCTCCGCCCGGCCGTCCAGTGCCACCGGCACCGCGATGGCCTCGGTCACCATCGGACTGGCGCTGGCCGGTCCGCTGCTCAACGAGGGCGTGATCTGCCTGCTGATCGCCGCGCCGCTGTTCTACCTGGTGGCGGCCTGCATCGGCCGGGCCGTCGACCACGCGCGCCGCCCGGCGAAGGAGCCCGGAGGACGGCAGCGGCTGAACGCCTTCGCGCTGGCCCCGCTGCTCGGACTGGTCGTCCTCCAGGGCGTCGACGGCACGGTGGACCGCGACAGCACGGTGACGGTCACCCGCACGCTGTCCGTGACGCCCGATCAGTTCGCCGCCGCACTGGCGGCACCGCCGGTCTTCGGCACCCCCCGCCCGGTGTTCCTCAAGATCCCGTTCCCCCGGCCGCAGCAGGTCACCGGCAGCGGCCTGGCGGTCGGCGACGGCCGGCTGATCACCTTCAACCCGCGCAAGTCGCTGGGCATCGGGGCCACCCCCACGCCCCGGTCCATGACGCTGCGGATCGCCGAGAGCGACCCGGGCCGGGTGCTGTTCCGGATCGAGCAGGACTCCACCACCGCCCGCTGGCTGAACTTCCGGACCTCCGAGGTGCGCTGGCAGCCGACCGCCGACGGCGGCACCGAGGTCAGCTGGCAGCTCGGCTACCGGCGGACCTTCGATCCCGGCTGGTACTTCGACCCGATCCAGAACTACGGCATGGAGCAGGCCGCCAACTACCTCGCCGACACCTTCGCACCCGGGTCATGACCACCGCAGCCGACACCGTCGCCACCGGTCCGGCCCTGATCCGGGCGGCCGGCCTGTTCGTCCCGCTGCTCGCGGTCGTGCTGGCCGCCGCCGTCCGGCGGCCGGGCCGGGCCGACGTGGCGGCCGCGATCGTCGGCGGTGCCTGGCAGCTCGCCCTGCTCCCTGGCCTCAACCTGCTGGCCGGACGGCTCGGTTGGTGGAGCTTCCAGGCCGACGGCGGCACGGTGGTCAGGCTGCCCGTCGACCTGCTGCTCGGCTGGGTGCTGCTCTGGGGCGTGCTGCCGCCGCTGGCCGCCGCCCGGCTGCCGTGGCCGGTCACCGCGGCCCTGCTCGGCTGGCTGGACCTGGCCGCGATGCCGCTGCTCGACCCGGTGCTCCGGCTCGGCGACCGGTGGCTGACCGGTGAGGCGGTGGCCATCGCGCTCTGCCTGCTGCCCGGACTGCTGCTGGCCCGCTGGACCGCCCGGGCCGAACACCTCCGGCTGCGCGCCGCCGGTCAGGTCCTGCTGGCCGCGCTGCTGATGCTGGCACTGCCCGCGACGGCCGCCGGGGTCCGACTCCCGCACGGCGCCGTGCTCAGCACCGGCCTCCAGGTGCTGGCCGTGCCGATGCTGCTCGGGGTCGCCGCCGTACGGGAGTTCGTGGTGCGCGGCAGCGGCACCCCGCTGCCGTACGACCCGCCGCTCCGGCTGGTCACCAGCGGTCCGTACGCGTACGTGCGCAACCCGATCCAGCTCTCGCTGCTGCTGTGCCACCTGGTGCTGGCCGCGTTCACCGCCAACGCCTGGCTGCTGGTCGCCGCCGGGGTGACCGTCGCCTACAGTGCCGGGCTGGCCGCCTGGCACGAGGGCGCCCAGCTCGCGGAGCGGTTCGGCCCCGGCTGGGCCGAGTACACCGCCGGGGTGCGCAGTTGGCTGCCCCGGCTGCGACCCTGGCCGGGCACCGCGCCGGCCGAGCTGCACGTCGCGCAGACCTGCGGGGTGTGCAGCGGGGTCGGCCGCTGGGTCCTCGACCGCTCACCGGTGGCGCTCACCGTCCGCCCGGCGGAGGAGCACCCGGCCGGACTGCGGCGGATCACCTACGAGTCGGCCGACGGCCGGGAGCGGGCGGAGGGCGTGGCCGCGCTCGGCCGGGCCCTGCAGCACTTCCACCTGGGGTGGGCGCTGCTCGGCTGGGTGCTGCTGATCCCCGGGCTGGCCTGGTTCGCCCAGCTGGTCGCCGACGCCACCGCCGGTGGCCCGCGCGAACTGCGGACCCCGGCGGAGCGCCGACCGGCTGAGCCGCCGTCAGCCGACCTGCTGTGACACCCGCCGGTCCTGGTGGCTGTCGGCGACGAAGGCCCGCCAGAGCCGGGCGTACGCACCGTCCTCGGCCAGCAGGCCGGCGTGCGTCCCGTCCTCGACCACCCGGCCGTGGTCCAGCACCACCACCCGGTCGGCACGCTCCGCGGTGGTCAGCCGGTGGGCGATCACCAGCGTGGTGCGGCCGCCGCTGATCCGGTCGGCGGCGCGGTTGACGGCGGCCTCGGTGGCCAAGTCGAGCGCGGCGGTCGCCTCGTCCAGCAACAGGATGTCCGGGTCGACCAGTTCGGCCCGGGCCAGCGCGATCAGCTGCCGCTGACCGGCCGAGAGGTTGCGGCCCCGGCCGGACACCCGGTGCTGGTAACCGCCCGTCAGGCCGATGATCATCTCGTGCGCACCGACCGCCCTGGCGGCCGCCTCCACCTCGGCCTCGCTCGCCTCCGGCCGCCCGTACGCGATCGCCTCGCGCACCGTGCCCGCGAACAGGTACGCCTCCTGCGGGACCACGCCGAGCCGGTGCCGGTACTCCGCCAGGTCGTACGCGGCGACGTCGGTGCCGTCGATCCGGACGCTGCCGGCCGTCGCGTCGTAGAAACGGGCGACCAGCTTGACCAGGGTGGACTTGCCCGCGCCGGTCTCGCCGACCAGCGCCACCGTCTGCCCGGCCGGGATGTGCAGGTCGATGCCGGTCAGCACCTCGGAGTGGCCGTCGGCGCCGCCGTGGTAGGCGAAGCTGACGTCCTGGAAGGTGATCTCGCCGCGCAGCTTCTTCACCGGCACCGGGTCGGCCGCGGCCGGGGTGCCGGTCGGGGTGCGCAGCAGGTCGCGGATCCGGCCGAGGCCGACGGCGGCCTGCTGGTACCCGTCGAAGATCTGCGAGAGCTGGTTGACCGGGGCGAAGAACAGGTCGATGTAGAGCAGGTAGGCGACCAGCGCACCGATCGTCAGGGTGCCCGCCTCGACCCGGGAGGCACCGGCGATCAGCACCAGAGCGGCGGCCGCGCTGGACAGGAACTGGACGAACGGGAAGTACAGCGAGATGTAGAACTGCGCCTTGACCCGCGAGTCCCGGTAGGCCAGCCCGCTGGCCACGAACCGGTCGGTGTTGAGGGTCTGCCGACGGAACGCCTGGACGATCCGCATGCCCGCGACGTTCTCCTGCAGCTCGGCGTTGACCGTGCTGATCAGGTCCCGGGAGATCTGGTACTGGCTGCTGGACCTGCGGCGGAACACCAGGGTGGCGACCGCCAGCACCGGCAGTACCGCGAACACCACCAGGGCCAGGCCCGGGTCGATCACCAGCAGGGCGGCGAAGATCCCGAAGAAGGTGAACAGGCTGACCACGGCGGTGACCACGCCGGTCTGCAGGAAGCTCGACACCGAGTCGACGTCGGTGGTCATCCGGGTCATGATCCGGCCGGACAGCTCGCGCTCGTAGTAGTCCAGGCCGAGCCGGTTGAGGTGCGCGAAGATCTTCAGGCGCAGGGTGTAGAGCACCCGCTCGCCGGTCCTCCCGCTGACCCTGGACTCGGCGGTCTGCACCCCCCAGTCCAGCAGCACGATCGCCAGCGCGAGCAGTGACGCGGTGGCGACGCCCGCCATCGCGGCCTTGCTGACGCCGTCGTCGATGCCGTGCCGGATCAGGATCGGCAGGGTCAGCCCGGCGGCGGCGTCCAGCGCGACCAGCAGCAGGGCGAGGGTGAGCGGGGCGCGGAACGGGGCGAGCAGGCGCCGCAGGCTGAAGTCCGGGTCACCGGCCTCGGCTCGCTCGACCGGGATGTCGGGGGTGTCGGTGGCCGGGGGCAGGGCGGCGACCTGGGCGAGCAGCTCGGGGTCGGTGCCGGACGCCGCCGCGGGCTCCTGCTCGGGGCTCGGCGCCTCGGGGGCCCCGTCGACGGCCGTGCCGTCGGTGGCCGCGTCGAGGAGGGCGTCGGGGGTGCTGATCAGGGCCCGGTACCGGGGACATCGGGCGTCGAGTTCCTCGTGCGTCCCCACGTCGACCAGCCGGCCGCGCTCCAGTACGGCTATCCGGTCCGCGAGTTGCAGGGTGGAGCGGCGGTGGGCGATCAGCAGCGTGGTGCGGCCGGCCATCACACCGCGCAGGGCCTGGTGGATCTCGGCCTCCACCTGCGGGTCCACGGCCGAGGTCGCGTCGTCCAGCAGCAGGATCCGCGGGTCGCTCAGGATCGCCCGGGCCAGCGCGATCCGCTGCCGCTGGCCGCCGGACAGGGTCAGGCCCTGCTCGCCGACCTTGGTGGCGTAGCCGTCCGGGAGTTCGCGGATGAACCCGTCGGCCTGGGCGGCGCCGGCCGCGGCCTCGATCTCGGCCTCGGTGGCGTCCGGGCGGCCGTACGCGATGTTGCTCGCGACGGTGTCGGAGAACAGGAAGCTCTCCTCCGGCACGATGCCGACGGTGGCCCGGATCGAATCGAGCGTCAGGTCCCGGACGTCGTGGCCGTAGAGGCGGACGGTGCCCTCGGTGGCGTCGTAGAAGCGCGGGAGGAGCTGGGCGACGGTGGACTTGCCCGAACCCGAGCCGCCGACCAGGGCCAGCGTCTCCCCCTCGGCGAGCCGGAAGCTCAGCCCGTGCAGGACGGGGGCCGACTCGCCGTACGTGAAGTCGACCCGGTCGAACTCGACGGCCGGGGCGGCGGCGGTGACCGGCGGTGCGGTGGTCAGGTCGGCCGCGTCCGGACGCTCCTGCACCTTGGGACGCTGGTCGACGAGCTGGAGCACCCGCTCGACCCCGGCCCTGGCCTGCTGGCCGACCGTGATCACCATGGTGAGCATCCGGACCGGACCGGTGAGCTGCGCCAGGTAGGTGGAGAAGGCGACGAAGGTGCCCAGGGTGACCTCGCCCCGGACGGCCAGCCAGCCGCCGAGCGCCAGCACCGCCACCTGGCCGAGCGCCGGGATGGCCTGCATCGCCGGGGTGTAGAGGCTGTTCAACCGGATCGAGCGGAGCCGGGCGCCGAACAGCTCGCGCGAGGCGCGCTCCAGCTTGGCCCGCTCCTGGGCCTCCTGGCCGAAGCCCTTGACCACCCGGACGCCGCCGACCGCGCCGTCCACCACCCCGGCGACCGCCGCCGCCTCCTGCTGGGCCGCCCAGGTCGCGGGGAACAGCCGCCGTCGGCTGAGGGTCGCGAACCACCAGAGCGCGGGCCCCATCACCAGCGCGACCAGGGTCAGCGGCAGCGAGAGCCAGAGCATCACCAGCACGGACATGCCGAACATCAGCACGTTGCCGGTCATCATCGGCAGCATCGACAGCAGGCCGACGATCAGCTGCAGGTCCGAGGTCGCCCGGCCGACCACCTGGCCGGTGTCGAGCCGGTCCTGCCGGTCGCCGTCCAGCCGGGTGAGCGAACGGAACAGGTCCGACCGCAGGTCGTGCTGGACGTCGACCGCCAGCTGACCGCCGTAGTAGCGGCGGACCTGGGTGCAGACGAACACCAGCGCGGCCGCGACCAGCAGCGCCACCGCCCACGGGGTGAGCGGCCGGGTGTGCGTGGTGATCACGTCGTCGATGATCACCTTGGTGATCAGGGGGACGGTGGCGGTGACGGCCATACCGACCAGCGAGGCACCGAACGAGAGCAGCACGTTGCGGCGGTGCCGCCAGCTGTAGCCGACCAGTCGGCGGAGCCAGCCCCGCTCGGCATCGGCTGTGGGTCCGCGAGATCCGTGAGTCTCAGGCATATTTAGGGATACTAACCATTTCATCGTCCGCCCCCCATCGCTTTTCGACGGGCACGCATCGGACCGAACAGCGCTCCGGCCGAGCTGCTTCCCGCCCGACCAGGATGCCCCGTCGGGACACCCGGCCGGACCGGGCGGACGAACCCCGTCGGGCCCGCCCTTCGACCTAGGGCTGTTGCCGGGTCACGCCGGGCCCGATCCGGCGTGACCGGTCCGGCGTGATCCGGCAGGGACCGGGCCTAGGCACCGCCAGGCCGGACTGCCTGGCCGGGGACGGGAGCCCCCGAGCGGCGGACGTGCAGGACGGTGGCGTCCAGCGGGAGCGGGGCGGTGCCCACCAGGGTGAGGCCCGCATCGGCGAACAGGCGGGCGTAGTGGTCGGCCCGGCGCTCCCGGCCGCCCACGTTGCAGCGCATGTGGAGGTCCCACGCGGTGGCGAGCGAGGGCGAACCGTCGTCGGGGAGCACCCGCTCCACCACCAGCAGGTCGGCGTGGGCGGGCATCGCGCGGGCACAGTGCCGCAGGATCTCCCGGCACCGGTCGTCGTCCCAGTCGTGCAGGATCCGGGAGAGCAGATAGACGTCCCCGCCCGCCGGGACGTCGGCGAAGTCGCCCGCCACGTACTCGCACCGGTCGCCGTGACCGGCCGCGGCCAGCGAGAGCCGGGCGGCCGCGACGGCGTGCGGGCGTTCGAGCAGCACACCCCGCAGACCGGGGTGGGCGGCGAGCAGCCGGCCCAGGAGCTCCCCGTTCCCGCCCGCGACGTCCACCACCGTGCCGGGGGTGGCCGCCCGGCCCGCGGCCAGCACGACCGGGTGGGCGGAGAGCGGGTCGAACATCCGCGAGCTCGCTGCCATCGACTCGTCGAAGAGCGCGGCGAGCCGGGGGTCGCGGGCGAAGTGGTCGAAGTGGTTCTCGCCGTGCAGGTGGTCGAAGGCGACCTCGCCCGTCCGCACGGTGTGCCCGAGGGCGGCGAACGACTCGTAGAACGGCCCGCCGTACATCAGGGCGAGCGGGCGCATCGAGGCCGGGACGTCGGTGCGCAGCAGGGCGCCGACCTCGGTGAGCCGGTAGCCGTCCGCGTCGGCCGACACCACGCCGAGCATGGCGAGGTAGCGCAGCAGCGAGACCAGGGTGTCCGGGTCGGCGCCGACCGCCCGGGCCAGGGCCGGTGCACCGAGCGCGGTGTGCGGGTCGAGGGCATCGGGCAGCCGGAGGTCCGCGCAGACGGCCAGGGCCTGGGTGGTCCACGCACCGGTCAGCAGGCGCAGGAGCGTTTCGGCCGGTCGGCCGGCTCGGTACTGGGCGAGGTGCGCGTCGAGCACGTCGGGGTGCTCACCGGGGACGTAGAGCTCCAGCCGTCGGTAGCCGGCCTTCGAGCCGGTGGGCGCGGTGAAGTAGAGGACGGTGCCGTCCTCGTGCGGGTTGTAGCCGCCGCCGTCGGCGGTGGCCCCGTGCCGGGTCAGCAGCGCGCACAGGCCGCGCAGCAGCAGCGGGTCGGGCTGCGCGACCTCCAGGGCGAGGTGCGCCTCGTGGTCGCGGGTGCGCTCGTGCTCGGCCAGGCCGGCGAGGTCCGAACCGGGCGGGACGGCCAGGGCGAACACCTCGACCGTACGGTCCGACCCGGCCACCCGGGGCCGGAGGATCCGCACGTCCAGCTCCGACGGGTCGCGCCCGTGCCGGGTGGCCAGGCGGTCGCGGACCACCACACTGGGGCGCGCCGGCCCGTCGGAGGGCAGTCCGCCGCCGTCGAGGAGGGCGGACAGGTCCTCGGGAGAGGACGGGAAGACCAGCAGGGCCGCGTGCGAGAAGCGGCAGCGCTCCACCAGCGCACGCAGTTCGAGGGCGTCGAGCCCGGGCAGCAGGAGCGGCAGCAGGGTGGCGGTGTCCTGCTCCCGGACGAAGGCGACCGTCTCGGTCAACCGGGCGAGGTCGGTCGGGTAGGTCGTGGCGGCGGCGGTCGTGGTGGGCATGGTGACAGGTCCTCACTTCTGGGGTGTGGGGCCGGATCCGGGCATGGCGGTGCCATGGAGGTGGCGTGGAGGTGGCGTGGGCCTAGGGGAAAACGATTCTCCGGACGGGTCCGGAAGGGATCAGACGCCGACGTAGTGCTCGGCGAACCAGTCCTGGTGACTGCGCGAGGTGCGCAGCGAGTCCAGGCGCGAGCGCCGCAGGGCGTCCTGGAAGGGTGCTCCGGTCTCCTGCCCGGGCACGGCGTGCAGGAGCTGGACCATCCAGTGCGAGAACTCCTGCGCGCGCCAGATGTACCGGAGGCAGCGCTCCGAGTACGTGGCGAGCCCGTCGCCGTCACCGTGCCGCAGCTCGGCGACGAGGGCCTCGGCCAGCAGCTCCGCTTCCAGCACGGCCAGGTTGGCCCCCTTGGCCGCGGACGGGCTGAGCAGGCTCGCGGCGTCACCGGCGAGGATCAGCGAGCCGTGCCGCAGCGGCTCCAGCACGTCGGACTCCAGGTCGACCACGGCGCGCTGGACGATCGGGCCGCGGTGCAGCGGGCCGTGCTCGGCGGTCCGCATCCGCAGTTCCATCTCCGCCCAGATCTGCTCCTCGGACCAGGCTTCGGCCGCGCTCCCGCGCTCGGTCTGGAGGTAGTACCGGGTGACCGAGGGGGTGCGTGCCATGTGCCCGGCGAAGCCCCGGGGGTGGACGGCGTAGCCCACGGCGTCCAGACTCGGCGGCGCCTCGGCGAGCAGGCCGAGCCAGGAGACGCCATGGTCGTGGCGGTGGTGGCGGAAGCTGCCGGGCGGGAGCGAACGGCGGGCCGCGCCGTGCCGACCGTCGCAGCCGGCCACGTACCGGGCCTGCCAGGTCTCTTCACGGCCGTCGGACTCGCGGACGGTGACCCGGGGGCGGCTGGTCCCGATGTCGAGGACGGCCTGTGCCTCGGCGCCGAAACGAATCTGCCCCCCGGCCTCCTCGAAGTGCGTCAGCAGGTCGGCCACCAGCAGGTGCTGCGGGTAGACCGTGTGCCGCTCACCCAGGCCGAGACCGCCGTAGTCCAGCCGGAACCGGCCGTCCTCGGTACGGAACTCACAGACCGCGTGCTCCTTGCCGTGCCGGTGCAGGCCCTCCGCGAGGCCGTGCCGGTCCAGGACCCGCACGGTGTTCGCGGCCAGGAACCCGGCCCGTGCCCTCACGGTCAGCTGGGCCCGGGTGGCGCGCTCGAGGACGACGCAGTCCACCCCCGCCGCGAGCAGCAGGTTGCCCAGCACCAGCCCGGCGGGCCCGGCTCCGAGAATGACCACGTCGGCCGAACGGCCTACACCTCTGATGATCTGACTCTCCATCATGGAAGTGGATCATAGGCAGTCCCCCGGTCGGCGTACCGAAAAGTTCACCCGTATGCACGAATTGGGCCATCGTTCACGGGCCGGACACCGGCCGCCGGAAGTCGGCCGAGCGGGCATCACGCCCCAGCTGACCAGGCCGAACGTGGCGGGATCAGGCGCTCTGGTCGGCTGCGGCGGCGAACGCGCCCTGGGCGAGGGCCCGCAGCAGTCCGGCCATCGCCGACCGGGACAGGCCGGTGCGGTCGGCGCTGTGCGGGGTGGAGTTGAGCAGGCCGAAGACCGCGTGCACGGCGGTACGGGCGGTCGGCTCGGCCGTGGGCTCGGCCAGGGTCGGATAGGTCTGCCGGACCACCTCGACCCACAGCTCGACATAGGCGCGCTGGAGGCGGCGGACCCGGCGGCGATCCTCCTCCTTGAGGTGCAGCAGCTCACGGTCGTGCAGGGTGATCAGGTCGCGGTCGTCCAGCGCGAAGTCGACGTGCCCGACGACCAGGGCGTCCAGTGCGCCGTCCGGGGCAGTCGCCTCACCCGCCCGGCGGCGGCCCTCCTCCAGCAACCGCTCGCTGATGCCGATGAGCAGATCGGCGAGCATCGCGTCCTTGCCGGAGAAGTGGCGGTAGAGCGCGGGACCGCTGATCCCGACCGCCTTGCCGATCTCGTCCACCCCCACGCCGAGGAAGCCACGCGCGGCGAACAGCCGGGCCGCTTCCTTGCGGATCTGGTCGCGACGCGGGACTGCGGGGGCTGCTGGGACGTTCGGCATGCCTCCCATCGTAGACAGTGGGGTTATCCATGGTTAACCTGAGCCCACGAGTTAACGCTCATTAACCTTGGGTGGATTCGGGTGCCGGGCTACCCGCTCGGCCGCCCGTCCCGTCCGCTCTCCGAGGGCAAGGGAGCTCCTGGGATGGCCATCTCCACCGCCGGCCCGTCCGTCGGTCCGGTCGCTGCCGCGGCTGCTGTTCCGCCGCCGGTCGCACCCACCGACCCGGCTGCGGCGCCCGCGCCCCGGCTGACCAGCGCGGCCGACCCCGGCTCGGAGGCGTACCGGGCGAACACCGCCGCCCACCGGGCCCTGGTGGTCGAACTCCGGGAGAAGCTCGCCGCAGCCGCCCTCGGCGGCGGCGCCAAGTCCCGGGCCCGGCACACCGCCCGGGGCAAGCTGCTGCCGCGCGACCGGGTGGACACCCTGCTCGATCCCGGCTCCCCCTTCCTGGAGCTGAGCCCGCTCGCGGCGGACGGCCTGTACGACGGCGCGGCCCCGGCGGCCGGGGTGATCGCGGGCATCGGCCGGGTGGCCGGCCGCGAGGTGGTGGTGGTCGCCAACGACGCCACCGTCAAGGGCGGCACCTACTACCCGATGACGGTCAAGAAGCATCTCCGGGCCCAGGAGGTGGCACTGGAGAACCAGCTCCCCTGCATCTACCTGGTCGACTCCGGCGGCGCCTTCCTGCCGATGCAGGACGAGGTCTTCCCGGACCGCGACCACTTCGGCCGGATCTTCTACAACCAGGCCAGGCTCTCCGCCGCCGGCATCCCGCAGATCGCGGCGGTGCTCGGCTCCTGCACGGCCGGCGGCGCGTACGTCCCGGCGATGAGCGACCAGGCGGTGATCGTCCGGAACCAGGGCACCATCTTCCTGGGCGGCCCCCCGCTGGTGAAGGCCGCGACCGGCGAGGTGGTCACCGCCGAGGAGCTGGGCGGCGGCGAACTGCACTCCCGCACCTCGGGGGTGACGGACCATCTGGCCGAGGACGACACGCACGCCCTCGCCATCGTCCGCACCATCGTGGCCGGGCTCGGCGCCCGGCCTGCCAAGCCGTGGCCGCTCACGCCGGTGGAAGCCCCCGCCGTCGACCCGGCCGGGCTGTACGGTGCGGTGCCGGTGGACCCCCGGACGCCCTACGACGTCCGCGAGGTGATCGCCCGGCTGGTGGACGGCAGCCGGTTCGCCGAGTTCAAGGCCGAGTACGGCACCACCCTGGTCACCGGCTTCGCCCGGATCCACGGCCACCCGGTCGGCATCGTGGCCAACAACGGGGTGCTGTTCGCCGAATCCGCCCTCAAGGGCGCGCACTTCATCGAACTGTGCGACCAGCGCGGCATCCCCCTCCTCTTCCTGCAGAACATCACCGGCTTCATGGTCGGGCGCCAGTACGAGGCGGGCGGCATCGCCAAGCACGGCGCCAAGATGGTCACCGCCGTCGCCTGCACCCGGGTGCCCAAGCTGACGGTGGTGATCGGCGGCTCGTACGGCGCCGGGAACTACTCGATGTGCGGCCGGGCGTACTCACCCCGCTTCCTGTGGATGTGGCCGGGCGCCAAGATCTCGGTGATGGGCGGCGAGCAGGCGGCATCGGTGCTGGCCACCGTCCGCCGGGACCAGTTCGACGCCCAGGGCGAGGACTGGCCGGCGGAGGCCGAGGAGGAGTTCAAGCGGCCCGTCCGGGAGCAGTACGAGCGACAGGGCAACGCCTACTACGCGACCGCCCGGCTCTGGGACGACGGCGTGATCGACCCGCTGGACACCCGTACCGCGGTCGGCCTCGCGCTGACCGCCTGCGCCAACGCCCCGCTGACCCCGGCCCGGCCGTACGGGGTCTTCCGGATGTGACGCCCCGTCCACTGCTCGCCGTTCGGCCCGCCCTGCTGTTCTCCTGAATTTCCGACTCGGAGGAACACCTCCCATGTTCGACACAGTTCTGGTCGCCAACCGAGGCGAGATCGCGGTCCGGGTGATCCGCACCCTGCGCCGGCTCGGTGTGCGCTCGGTCGCGGTGTTCAGCGACGCGGACGCCGACGCACCGCACACCCGGGCGGCCGACCTCGCCGTCCGGCTCGGCCCGCCGGGGCACAGCGACAGCTCGGCGGCGGAGACCTACCTCCGCACCGACCTGCTGCTGGACGCGGCCCGCCGCAGCGGGGCCCAAGCCGTCCACCCGGGGTACGGCTTCCTCGCCGAGAACCCCGGCTTCGCCCGGGCCTGCGCCGAGGCCGGTCTGGTCTTCATCGGCCCGCCGCCGGCCGCGGTGGAGCTGATGGGCGACAAGATCAACGCGAAGCGGGCGGTCCGGTCCGCAGGCGTGCCGGTGGTGCCGGGCAGCCAGGGCGGCTCGCCGACCGACGCCGAACTGACCGCCGCCGCGGCCGAGATCGGCTACCCCGTGCTGCTCAAGCCCTCGGCCGGTGGCGGTGGCAAGGGCATGCGGCTGGTGCACGACCCGGCCGAGCTGGCCGGCGAGCTGGCCGCCGCCCGACGCGTCGCCCGGACGGCGTTCGGTGACGACACCCTGCTGCTGGAGCGCTGGGTCGACCGTCCCCGGCACATCGAGGTCCAGGTCCTGGCCGACACCCACGGCCGGACGGTGCACCTCGGCGAGCGCGAGTGCAGCCTGCAGCGCCGCCACCAGAAGCTGATCGAAGAGGCGCCCTCCGTTCTGCTCAACCCGGAGACCCGGGCGGCGATGGGTCTGGCGGCCGTCCGAGCCGCCGAGGCGTGCGGCTACACCGGCGCCGGGACGGTGGAGTTCATCGTGCCGGGCATCGACGCCGACGGGCCGACCCCCGACGGCGTCCTGGACTTCTTCTTCATGGAGATGAACACCCGGCTCCAGGTGGAGCACCCCGTCACCGAGCTCGCCGTGGCCGTGCGGGCCGACACCCCGGCCCCGGAACGGCTCGACCTGGTCGAGTGGCAGCTGCGGGTGGCCGCCGGTGAGGAGTTGACGTTCGATCAGTCGGAGATCTCCTTCCAGGGCCACGCGATCGAGGCCCGGATCTGCGCCGAGGATCCCGAGCGCGACTTCCTGCCCACCGGCGGGCGGATCCTGCTGCTGGACGAGCCGACCGGCGACGGCATCCGGGTCGACTCCGGCATCCAGGCGGGCACCGAGGTCGGCAGCCTGTACGACCCGATGCTGGCGAAGGTGATCGCGTACGGACCGGACCGTCCGACCGCGCTCCGCCGACTGCGGGCCGCCCTGGCGGAGACCCGGGTGCTCGGTGTCACCACCAACGCCGGCTTCCTCCGCCGCCTGCTCGCCCACCCCGACGTGGTGGCGGGCCGCCTCGACACCGGGCTGGTCGAGCGCACCGTCGAGCGGGCTCCCGAGGTCTTGGCCTCCTCCCTGGTACGTAACCCGGCGGATGCGGACGGCGCCGTGCCGACCGGTTCGGCCGGCACCCTGCCGGCCGAGGATCTCTACTACGCGGCCGCACTGGCCCGGCAGTTGGGCCTGACCCCGGCCACCGCCGCCGACGGCTGGACCGACCCGTTCGCCGTGCCGTCCGGCTGGCGGCTGGGGGGCACGGCCGCCTGGACCACCCACCGGCTGCGGCTGGCGGGGCACGACCCGGTCACCGTGCTGATCCGGCCCGCTGCGGTGGACACCCCGTCAGGTGCCGGGCCGTCGGGCACCGGAGCGTCGGGGGGCGGACCATCGGGTGGCGGACCGTCAGGCGCGGGCCAGGAGTTCGAGGTCCGGCTCGGCGAGGCCGGTCCGTCACGGATCGCTCGGGCCGCCCTGGCGCCGGGGCGGCTGCACCTGACGGTCGACGGGCTGCGGTCGACGTTCGCCTACGCCACCGACAGCGGCTTCGGCGCCGCCCACGGGCCGGTCCAGTGGCTCGGAGTGGACGGGGACGCCTGGGCGGTGCACCCGTACGACCCGGTGGTCGACCGGGCCGGCGCGAGCGCCGCCCACCACGGCGGCCTGACCGCACCGATGCCGGGCACGGTCACCGTGGTCAAGACCGCCCTCGGCGAGTTGGTCCGCCGCGGGCAACCCCTGTTGGTTCTGGAGGCGATGAAGATGGAGCACGTGATCACCGCACCGCACGACGGCACCGTCGGCGAACTTCGGGTCAGCGCCGGGGCGACCGTGGCGATGGACGAGCTGCTGGTCGTGGTGGAACCCGTCGAGGAAGCTTCCGAGCAGCTCGCGGGGTCCGCGTCATGAGCGAGTCGACCCTGACGGACGCGACCTCCGGGGCATCGGCCACCCATGAGCCCGACGCCCTCGAACTGGGGCTGCCCGCCCCCGTACCGGAACCCGGCCTGCCCGGTCGGGTCAGTATCCACGAGGTAGGGCCGCGTGACGGCCTTCAGAACGAGAGTTCACTCGTACCGGTGACGGTGAAGGCGGAGTTCATCGCCCGGCTCGCCGCCGCCGGGCTGCGCACGGTGGAGGCCACCAGCTTCGTGCACCCCAAGTGGGTAGCGCAGTTGGCGGACGCCGAGGAACTGATGCCCCGGCTGACCGGGCTGCCCGAGCAGTACCCCGGGCTGCGGCTGCCGGTGCTGGTGCCGAACGAGCGCGGCCTCGACCGCGCGCTCGCCCACCACGCCACCGAAATCGCCGTCTTCGCCAGCGCGACCGAGACCTTCGCGCGCCGGAACCTCAACCGGACGGCGGGCGAAGCACTGGAGATGTTCCGGCCGGTGGTCGAACGGGCCGGTGCGGCCGGGGTCCCGACCCGCGGCTACCTCTCGATGTGCTTCGGCGACCCGTGGGAGGGCCCCGTGCCCACCGCCCAGGTGGTCGGCTTCGGGGTCCGGCTGCTGGAGCTCGGCTGCACCGAACTGAGCCTCGGCGACACCATCGGGGTGGCCACCCCGGGCCAGGTCGTCGCCCTGCTCGAGGGCTTCGCCGCAGCCGGGGTCCCGATGGGCAGCATCGCCGTCCACTTCCACGACACGTACGGACAGGCGCTCGCCAACACGCTGGCCGCGCTGCGCGCCGGCGTCACCACGGTCGACGCCTCGGCGGGCGGCCTGGGCGGCTGCCCGTACGCCAAGAGCGCGACCGGCAATCTGGCCACCGAGGACCTGGTCTGGATGCTGCACGGCCTGGGCATCGAGACCGGCGTCGACCTGCGCGCACTGGTCGCCACCAGCACCTGGATGGCCGGACAGCTCGGCCGTCCCAGCCCGTCCCGGGCGGTCCAGGCGCTGGCCGGCCACGCGGTGTGAGGCATCCGTCCTGAGCCGTCCACCCCTGAGCCGTCCACCCCTGTGGGCAGCGCCTCGGTGTAGCCCGCCCCGCACTTCGACCCGGCACTTCGGCCCGGCGATCGCTCCGATCACGCGCCGGGCCCGCACCACCGGTACCACCGTCTCCCCGGCCCTCTTCGGCCCATCTCTCGGCCCCTCAGCCGCCTCGATCCAGGAGGATCACCATGATCGATCACCGCTTGGACAGTGAGTACGAGGAACTCCGGCGCACCGTCGCCGAGTTCGCCCAGGACGTGGTCGCCCCGAAGATCGGCGAGTACTACGAGCAGGGCGAGTTCCCGTACGAGATCATCCGTGAGATGGGGCGGATGGGGCTCTTCGGCCTGCCGTTCCCGGAGGAGTACGGCGGGATGGGCGGCGACTACTTCGCGCTCTGCCTGGCGCTGGAGGAGTTGGCGCGGGTCGACTCCTCGGTCGCGATCACGCTGGAGGCCGCGGTCTCGCTGGGCGCGATGCCGATCTACCGGTTCGGCACCGAGGAGCAGAAGCGCGAGTGGCTGCCCCGGCTGACCTCGGGCGAACTGCTGGGCGCCTTCGGCCTGACCGAGCCGGAGGGCGGTTCGGACGCGGGCGCGACCAGGACCACCGCCCGCTACGACGAGGCCACCGACGAGTGGGTGATCAACGGCACGAAGTGCTTCATCACCAACTCCGGGACGGAGATGACCGGTCTGGTCACGGTGACGGCCCTGACCGAACCGATCGCTCGTTCGAGTGAAGACGGTTCGGACCCCTCGCCAAGCCGGGAGATCTCCTCCATCATCGTGCCCACCGGTACCAGTGGTTTCACGGTTTCCCGCAAGTACTCCAAGGTCGGATGGAACGCCTCCGACACCCGCGAACTGTCCTTCACCGAATGCCGAGTCCCCGCGGCCAACCTGCTCGGCGCCCAAGGCCGCGGCTACGCCCAGTTCCTGCGCATCCTCGACGAGGGGCGCATCGCCATCGCAGCCCTGGCCACCGGCCTGGCTCAGGGATGTGTCGACCAGTCAGTCAGCTACGCCGGCACCCGCCGCGCCTTCGGGCGGACGATCGGCGCCAACCAGGTCATCCAGTTCAAGCTCGCCGACATGGAGATGCGCGCACACACCTCCCGCCTGGCCTGGCGGGACGCCGCCTCCCGCCTGCTGCACTCCGAGCCCTTCAAGAAGGAGGCCGCGATCGCCAAGCTGTTCTCCTCCGAGGCCGCCGTCGACAACGCCCGTGAGGCCACCCAGATCCACGGCGGCTACGGCTTCATGAACGAGTTCCCGGTCGCCCGTTTCTGGCGCGACTGCAAGATCCTGGAGATCGGGGAGGGCACCTCCGAGGTCCAGCGGATGCTCATCGCACGCGAGTTGGGGGTCAATGTCTGATCCGGACCACGACGGTAGCGACCAGGACGGCGGTCCTCGAACGGCCGGTGGGTTCCGGGCGGTGCGCAACGCCCGGAATCCCCTGGTCCTGCCTCAGCCGCCCACCTGGGCGTCGATCTGGTCGTACCTGACCTGGGCCAGCTGGAAGGCGGTCGGCTGCAACCGCACCAGCCCCGAGTACGGCCCGCTCAGCTCCACCACCAGGCTCACTCCGAACGCGACACACGCTCCCAGGAAGGCCATCAGCACCAGGTTCCGCGCATTGACGGTGAGTCCGATCACCGGCGGTGTCGCCACCACGAAGACCGCCCCGACGAACAGACCACCCAGCACGACCTCGGGCACCACCGCCCTGACGTCGGCCAGGCGGGTGTTCCGCCTGGCGTAGGCGTCGGTCAGATTCCGCATCACCTCGCTCTTGACCGCGAGCTCACCCGGGGTCGCGGCCACCGAACCGTCGAGCGCCACCCGGACTTGGTCGAGCGCCTGCCACGCCGTCGCACTGCCACGCCCTTTCTGCATCTGCGCCCACTCGTCCCCCGCCACGTCCCCGGTGTACTCCCGGACCTTCTGCCGGACCACCGCGCGGTCCGGGCCGGGCAGTCCCTTCGCGATCCAGTACACCTCTGTGAGCGCTCGGCTCTCCGCATACGTCTGCTGACGGGCGGAGTTGAGCTGCTGCCAGGCCCCGGCCACGCTGAAGCCGGTGAAGAGAGCAAAGAAGCCGAGCACGGTGGCACCCGCGAACGCCAAGGCCTGCGGAGACGTCACCCCTTCACGCGAGCGCTCGGTCCGCCCGAAGAGCAGGCCGAAGACCAGGGCCAGGACGGCACCCGCCAGACAGAACAGACCGATCGTCCACATCAGTTGCCACTCCTCCTCCGATCCCACCGCCACCGGCCGGCGCTGCCGGTGGCCTGCCCTGCCGTGCCGTCCGCTGTCGGCCCTTCCAATACCGGCCTTCCAATACCGGCCTTCCAATACCGGCCTTCCAATACCGGCCTTCCAATACCGACCGTTCGGCCGCCCGCCTCGGCGCCGGTTCCGGACCCTCGCCGACCGGTCGACTGCTCAGCCGCTCAGCCCCGGCCGCCTCGCCCTCGGGCGGCGAAAGCGGCGGCCAAGGCACACAACACCGGAAGCAGCATGGCGAGCAGCAGCACCATCACCTCGTCCATCTCCCAAGGCTCGTTGTCGTCCGGGTCGAACCGACCGTCCGACCCCGGGGCTTCGGCGGCAACCTCATGCCCCAGGGGCGCCTCCGCCCCGGCTCCAGCACCCGCCATCGCCCCCGGCTCTGCCGCGGCCGCGCCCATTGCCGCAGCCGCGCCACCGGACTTGCCCGGTGCGGGCACACCGACCGCGTCAGCGCCTGGCCCCGGTGAGCCGGGCTGCCCCGTTCCGGCTACCGGTACCCGGAACGGGCTGCCGAGCCCCGGCAGCGGACCGAGACCCGGTCGGTACGGCACGACCAGCCCGCTGACGGCCTGACCCACCGCCAATCCGTCCGAACTCGCGGCCTGGCCACCCACCGGGTTCACGCCCGTGGGCCCGGCGCCGGCGGTCGCCATTCCTCCCCCAGCGCCCCCACCTACGGACGCGCCGCCCTGGGAGCCACCACCCGATCCACCCGTGCCGGCACCGGTCCCACCGCCATGCCCGGTTCCGCCACCCCCGCCACCGCCTCCACCGCCTCCCGAACCGCCAGCGCCGCCGCCCTGGCCCGACGCTCCGTCATATCCGCCGGCCGCCTCGCCGGTCAGCCGACGTGCCGCCAGCCGCTGCCCGTCCTCCCCGATCGCGCCGTCCTCCGCGTAACCCTCGCCCTGGACCACCCCCGTCTGCGGGCCGGGACGCGCCGTACCGCTCACCACGCACTCCACCGGATGCCCCGGCACCAACAGCCCATCACCGGACAGCCATGCGCAGGAGACCGTGCCCGCTCCCGGCACCCCGGAGGCCACCTTCGTCCCACTGACCGGCACCTCCCCCAACGCCTCGACCTGAAAGTGGAGTTCGACCGCCCCGGCAGCCGGAGCGACCTGCACCAGGCGCACCGGCCGCGCCTCCACCGACCCCGGCCGCCGGGTCACCCCAAGCCCAGCGGGCGGCCCGACCGCTCGCAGGTCCAGCCCCGAAGCGATCCCGACGTACCCGACCCGGGTGGTCGCCACCGCCCCGGGCAGACCGTCCGGCGCTGCCCCGTCCACGGTCACCGTGGTCTCCTGCGGCCCGGCCCCGGCCACGAACCGGACACTGCACTCGACCGTGCCCAGCGGCGGCACCGCGACCGTTGCCCCCTGACCACCCTGACCACCCTGACCGCAACGGACCTGCCCGCCCGGCACCTGCTGGTCACTGATGACGGCGGTCAGCCCGTACTCGGCCCGGTTCACGATCCGATAGCTCCGCAGCACCTGCTCACCGGCCCGGACGCGGACCGCAGTGCCTTCCGTGGCATTGGTACGGACACTCAGGCGCAGCGCATCCCGGGCCTCACCACCGCGCTGCGTCCCTGCGACCACGGCGGCTCGGGCCACCTCGCCGCCACCCGATCCGACGATCCCCAGCACCAGGCAACCGACCGCCACGAGCACGCCCCGGCCCCGGACGCCGGTCACTCCGGCCGGTTCGGCACCCGGGTGTCGGCGGGCAGCTGCGACCCCTGGTCGAATGATCATGTTGTCATGCTTGCCCGATTCACCCGGTCATCCAGCACCCTGACACCTCATCAGCGATCAAGATGACTCGATCGGCCCACCGGGCGCCGGCGGGGCACTCTCGCCACAACAACCGTACGGATACGCACCAATGACCGTCCGCGCGATCCCGTGCCGAGCGGTCGCTCAGGCCGACCAGCCCGCCCGGGGCGGTCAGGGAATGACGATGACGGGTCGGTTCGCCCTGCGGGCCAACCGACCGGAGACCGAGCCGAAGAGCTTGCCGAGCAACCCGTGAGTGCTGCCGACCACGATCGCGTCGGCGGCGTACTCCCGGCCGACCTCCTCGATCTCGTGGCAGATGTCCCCGCCCCGCTCGACCAGGATCCACGGCACGCCCGCGAGGTAGTCGGCGCAGGCGAGTTCCAGGCCGAGCAACTCGGTCCGATGGTCCGGCATGTCGACGAAGACGGGCGGCTCGCAGCCGGCCCAGACCGTGGCGGGCAACCGGTTCGCCACGTGCACGATGACCAGCCCGCAGCGCGAGCGGCGGGCCATGCCCACCGCGTAGGCGAGCGCCCGCTCGCTGGAGAGGGAGCCGTCGAAGCCGACCACCACACCGTGCTGGAAGGCCGGGTCACAGGCAGGTACGGGCTGCTCCCGCAGCGTGGGTTCGCCGCCCCGTCCGGGGCGGGAGCTCGCACCGCCCGAACCCGTCCCCGCGCCGCCGGCGATCATTCCGTCCGTCATGGCTTCCTCCACCGCACCCGCACCGGCACCCCGCTGTCCCGCTCGCCAGTGACGCGGTCGTGGCCAGCCCCGACGGACCACCTCGCGGACGAGGACGACCGGCGGACGCCGACGTCCGGGCAGGCCCGACAGGTCCGGCAAGCCGGACGACAACTCATCCACCGTCCACGTGCCGACCGCATCGTCGGTGGCAGCGGATCGGGGAGGCTCAAAACCAACCATGGCTCAAAGCTCTTCGAGTGAGATGGGCCGACAGGAAGGGGCACGGATGCCCGGGCAACAGGCCCACTCCCGACACCGAGTCCGTCTCTGCCGAGCACCACCGAATGCGACCTGTTCCTCTCAGAGTACGACGGGCCCAGGGTCCCGCCCAGCTGCGGAGCCCTGAAACGGCGTTGATCCTGCGAACGGAGGATGCGCGCGCCGTGGCTTTCGCGCCCCTCTGTTGAGGCCGCGCGCCGCCCGACGAGAAGGTTCCCTGGAGCTTCGCCGAGGAAGCCCCGGGACGCAACAGTGCCGCCACACAACGTGACCCGACTGTCATCGTCCGACGACCGACCCGACCGGGCGGTCTGTCTGTTGCCGTCCCCTATATAGGCCCACGCATACGTCCACGAATTCACCCAGGCCGCAGACCCGCACGGCGGGCGCGGACCTCGTACCCTCGGCCCGCCCCAACGGCCCGACCCCGGCCACCTTCCACCCGGATCCCAGCCGCCTCCCACCCAAACCCCGCGAGTCGCCGGACCGGTCGCTTCTGGCCATTTCGGTCAACTACAGAACGCGACGCGGCAAATGCCTGCTGCAACTGCCAGGGCACTGGCAGCATGCAGCGCATGCCGCTGCTGCTGTTCGATCTTGACAACACCTTGCTGCCCCGGGACGCCGCCTTCCGCGCCTGGGCGCAGGACTTCCTGGCCGAACACCGGCTGCCGGCGGGGGACCTGGGCTGGTTCACCACCATCGACGGGAGCGGGCACGTCCCGCGCAGCACGGTACTGGGCGCGGCGAAACGCCGCTACGGGCTCGACCGGTCGATGGACTTCCTGCTCGCCCACTACCGGCGAGGCATCAATGCGCATATCCAATGCCCGAGTTCACACATCCAGGCACTCAACACGGCCCGCTCGGCCGGGTGGTCGCTCGGCATCGTCAGCAACGGGGGCACCCGACCGCAACTGGAGAAGATCCGCCGGGTGGGCCTCGGCTCACTGGTGGACGGCTGGGTGATCTCCGAGGAGGCCCGATGTCTCAAGCCCGACCCACGGATCTTCGAGATCGCCGCCCAACGCTGTGGAGTCCCGCCGACCGGTGACTGGGCCACCCACACCTGGATGGTCGGCGACCACGCCCCCGCCGACATCGCCGGCGCCGAACTGACCGGCCTGCGCAGCGTCTGGCTCCACCACGGCCGCCCCTGGCCCGAGCTCGGCTACCGACCCACCCTCAGCGCGGCGGGCATCCCCGAGGCGGTCGGCCTGATCCTCTCCGCCCGCTCCGCCCCGGGGCCCCGCCGCACCGCCACCGTCCCCAGTACCGCCGTCCCCAACAACGTCGTCCCCAGCAACGCCGGCAACTCCATGAGCACAGCCGCTGCCAGGGCCAAGCCGGCCCGCCACCCGGGCGCCACGCTCTCCCGGCCGCCGTCACCGTCACTGGCCCAGGCCCAGGCTCGCGATCAGGCTCGCGACCAGTTCCGGTCCGCCCCGACCAGGTTCGCCCCCGTCCCTCCCGGTACGGCGGGTTCCGCTACCGCCACCAGCGCGTGACGCCCTGCTCCACGAAACTCAACTGCCGGTAGAGCGGCTCACCGAGCTGGGTGGCCACCAGGGTGGTCACCCGGCCGGGCTGCGCCAGCAGAGCCGCCGAGAGCACCGCCCGGCCCAGCCCCTTCGAGCGGTACTCGGGCAGCACCGCCACCCAGTAGACGCCCACCGTCTCCTCGTTGTCGTAGGTCATGCAGGCGGCGGCCGGTTCGCCGTCCACCCGGCCCAGCCAGGCCCGGTATCCGGGTTCCGCCAGCAACTCGGGCGGGAACTGCACACCCCGCTGCCAGGGCTGCCTGGCCTCGAGCGGGAAGCCGTCCACCACCACCCGTTCCAGACCGGCCAGTTCCTCGACCCCGTGCACTTCGGCGACCGAGACCTCCTCGACCGGGCCCGCCGCCTCGTCCCGCCGCGCCGACGGGCGCCGCGCCGGAACCGACGGTGCGTCAGGCTCGCGGACCATCACCGCCATCGCGCGAGTGGGCTCCAGCCCCTCCCCGGTCAGATCGATCCCGCCGTACGGGTCCTCCAGGAGGTAACGCTCGCCGTCCCACTCCTTGAGCAGGTCGGCCAGTTCGGCCAGCAACGGTTCGGCCCCGTCCGGCCCGTAAGGGCGGGTGATCACCACGCGACGAGTGTCGGCGGCATCTCGGGCGCACCGGACCGCCGTGAATCCGGGGCGGACGGTGAACTCCCAACCGTGCGCCCGAGCCTGGGCCAGCCAGAAGGCTGCCGCGTTGTCATTGGCCTGTTCGAGCCGACCTCGATTCGTCATGACCCGACCCTAACCAGCGCTCGCACATCCGTCCGCCCCAGCCCCACCATTCCCTCCCGCCCCATCGAACTCACCAGCCGAACCCGCCCGAACCCGCCCGCACCCGCCCGCCCCGCACCGCCCTCGCCCCACCCCCGGTTCCACCGCCGCGCCGCGGCGGAACGGCGCACGCAGGCGCGCACCCCTACCGCGAGCGCCCCCGCTGCGGACCGGCTGTTTTCGGTCAATCTCACTGCCCGCCCGTCCCGTTCGGCAAAGTCGCAGCCCAGAGCAGCCGGCGCGGCCCAATCTCCCGTGCGGTCGAGAGGTAGGTCGTGCGGCAACAAGCCATCGCTCCTCCGGCCCTCTTCACAGGGGGGTCGACGGCTGCCACGCTTCGTGATCGAATGCATCACGCCAAATTGCCATGTCGACATAGCGTCGGATGGTGAACTTGTCACAACGGCAACGGTCCAACCAGTAGATTCGATCATGGCGAGCAAGGCGATCTGCAAGGCGATTCGGTGATCACGGCGAGCAGTTCGGCACCGCGGCACCACCACACACACCACCGAGGGGGCTGGAGCGCCTTGAGCAGGGTGAGCAGGAGCGACACGGGTCCTGACGGCGGCCAGTCGTCGGCCGGCTTCACGAACCGCGCTCCGAGAGACAATGCGCCCCATCAGTCACACCAGCACCAGAGCCACCCCTCCGCCCCATCCCTCGGATTCCAACCGGGCTACCAAGCAGGACATCCGGCCAATCCGTCGGCCGGCTCCTCGGGCGGTTCCCAGTCCGGATATCAGACTGGACATCAGGCCGGGCACTCGGTGAACCACCAGACCGGGCAGCAGCAGTCCGCCAACTCCGGCTCGCGCCGCGGGATCTCCCCCGCCGTCAGTCTGGCGGCCGGTCAGGGTGCCACCGCATCGGCTCAGCTGACCCCGGGCCAGTTCTCCACCGGGTCCGCGACGGCCACTCTCACCGCGCCGACCGCCGCCACCGCGCCGAATGCCGGCCTGCTCGGCCACTCCGCCGCACCGCGCAAGCTCTCCGGCCGCCGCCGCCGCGAGACGGTGGCCGTACTGATCTTCGGTGGCGCCCCGATCTTCGAGAGCTCGATCCCGCTCTCGGTCTTCGGCGTCGACCGTCAGGACGCCGGAGTGCCGCGCTACCGCCTGCTGGTCTGCGCGGGCGAGGACGGTCCGCTGGCGACCACCGGCGGGCTGACCCTCACCGCGCCGTACGGGCTGGAGACGCTCGCCCGGGCCGGCACCATCGTCGTCCCGGCCTGGCGGTCGATCTCGCAGCCCCCGCCGCCGGAGGCGATCGCCGCGCTCCGCAAGGCCCACCACGAAGGGGCCCGGATCATCGGCCTCTGCACCGGTGCGTTCGTGCTCGCTGCGGCCGGCCTGCTGGACGGCCGCCCGGCCACCACCCACTGGATGTACGCGCCGACCCTGGCCAAGCGGTACCCCAAGGTGCACGTCGACCCGCGCGAGCTCTTCGTCGACGACGGCGACGTCCTCACCTCGGCGGGCACCGCCGCCGGTATCGACCTCTGCCTGCACGTGGTCCGCAGCGACCACGGCGCCGAGGCCGCCAACGCGCTGGCCCGTCGCCTCGTGGTCCCGAGCCGGCGCAGCGGCGGCGGTCAGGCCCAGTACATCGACCAGTCTTTACCTGAGGAGATCGGCAACGACCCGCTCGCCGAGGTCGTGACCTGGGCCCTGGAGAACCTCAACCAGCAGTTCGACGTCGAGGTCCTGGCCGCCCGCGCCTACATGAGCCGCCGTACGTTCGACCGGCGGTTCCGCACCCTCACGGGCAGCGCCCCGCTGCAGTGGCTGATCACCCAACGGGTGCTCCAGGCACAGCGGTTGCTGGAGGCGTCCGAGCTCTCGGTGGACGACGTCGCGCGCCGTTGCGGCTTCCGCTCGCCGGTGGCCCTGCGCGGGCACTTCCGCCGCCAGCTCGGGGTCTCCCCCGCCGCGTACCGGACGGGCTACCGCGCCCGGCGTCCGGCTCCCCAGCCGACCGCCGGTCCGCCGCTGCCCACCGGGGCCAACCCGACCGTGCCCGCGCAGGCCCACCCGGCCGACCGGTCGGCCGGCGTCCAGGGCGGGGCGACCCACCTGACGGCGGGTCCGACCCGCCCGCTGGTGCCCACCCAGGCGGGCGGCGCTCCCCGTCCGGCCTCCCGAGGCGCCCATCCGAGTCACCCGGGCCACTCCGGCCATCAGGGCCACCCGAGCGCCGACACCCACGCCAACAAGACCGGCACCGGCACCGAACGCGCCGTGGAACACGCACACGCCACCGCGTCCGAGGAGGGGTACGGCCAGCCGACGGCCCGTGATCTGGGCCAGGGTCACCGTCCGGACGGAGCACCGGCGTCCGTGCCCCGCCCGGGCCACGGCGGCCCTCCCGCCGGTTCCGGTCGACCTCCGGGCCCCCCTGCGAACGGCGCCGCCGACGCCACTGCGGGCGAAGCCACGGACGGGCGGACGGGCCGACAGCTGTCCGGCTCGCGTGATCGCGCCGTAGGGTGAGCGTGTGAATGACCGCCTGGTATGGATCGACTGTGAAATGACGGGGCTCGACCTCGGCCGGGACGCCCTGGTCGAGGTCGCCGCTCTGGTGACCGACTCCGAGCTGAACATCCTCGGGGAGGGCGTGGACGTCATCATCCGCCCCCCTGCCGAGTCCCTGGAGACCATGCCGGACGTGGTGCGCCAGATGCACACCTCCTCCGGCCTGCTCGACGAGCTCGCGGACGGCGTCACGCTCGCCGAGGCGGAGGCCCGGGTGCTCGCCTACATCCGGGAGCACGCCGCCGAAGCCGGCAAGACCCCGCTCTGCGGCAACTCGGTGGCGACCGACCGCGGCTTCCTCTCCCGGGACATGCCCGCGCTCGAAAGCCACCTGCACTACCGGATCGTGGACGTCTCCTCGATCAAGGAACTGGCCCGCCGCTGGTTCCCGCGCGCCTACTACAACAGCCCGCAGAAGGGTGGCAGCCACCGCGCCCTCGCGGACATCCGGGAGAGCATCGCCGAACTCCGCTACTACCGCGAGGCGGTGTTCGTCGCCCCGCCGGGCCCGGACACCGACGCCGCTCGCACCATCGCCGCCAAGTACCAGCTGCCGACGGGCTGACCAGCGGGACGCTCCTCCGGTCACCGAAACCCTGGCGCGAGCACCCGTTCCGATCCTGTAGAGTTCTTCCTGTCGGAGCGGGAACGCACCGGCAGATGGTGGGTATAGCTCAGTTGGTAGAGCACCTGGTTGTGGTCCAGGTGGCCGCGGGTTCGAGTCCCGTTACTCACCCCAACAGCCTTGAGGGTCCGATCTCCTGGAGATCGGACCCTCAAGGCGTTTCTGCGTTCCGCGCCTCCGCATCTCCGCACCGAACCCGTCGCCCTCCGGCCCACCGCACCCACACCCACCCGGCCACCTGCCGACGAGCGCGCCGAACCGGCCACTACCCTCAGAAGCTACCCACTAGTAACATCTCTGCCATGACCACACCTTCGATCGGCCAGCTGCTCGACTCCACGGTGCCGATGGCGCACACCCTCAACCTCGAGTACCTGGAGACCAGTCCCGAGCGCGCGGTGCTCCAGCTGCCGGACCAGCCCGCGTACCACAACCACGTCGGCGGCCCGCACGCCGGCGCGATGTTCACGCTGGCCGAGTCGGCCAGCGGCTGCATCGTGCTCGCCGCATTCGGCGACCAGCTGCACCGGGCCGTGCCGCTCGCCGTGAAAGCGGAGATCGCGTACAAGAAGCTGGCGAAGGGCGTGGTCACCGCCACCGCCACCCTGGACCGTCCGGCCGCCGACGTGGTGGCCGAGCTCGACAAGGGCGAGCGCCCGGAGTTCACCGTCACCGTGGACATCACCCGCGCCGACGGCGACGTCACCGGCGTGATGACCATCACCTGGACCCTGCGCCCCAACTCCTGACGCGCGGTCACCCGGCGGGGAGCAGCCGACCCGGCCTCCCCGCCGAGCACCGCCCACCCGAGCAGCACCCCGCCCGACCCTGCCCGCACGAGGCCCTACGCCGACTCCCGCACCACCAGCTCGGTGGCCAGCACCACCTGCCGCCGCGCCCGCCCCTGTTCGGCGATCTCCTCCAGCAGCAGCCGGGCCATCGTCCGCCCCATCTCCTCGATCGGCTGGCGCACGCTGGTCAGCGGGGGGTCGGTGTGCCGGGCCACGATCGAGTCGTCGAAGCCGATCACCGCCACGTCGTCGGGCACCCGCCGCCCGGCGGCCCGGAGCACCTGCAGCGCGCCCGCCGCCATCACGTCCGAGGCGCAGAACACCGCGTCCAGCCCGGGCCGGCGCTCCAGCAGCTCCCGCATCGCCACCCGCCCGCCCTCCTCGGTGAAGTCGCCCGGTCCGACCAGCTCCTCCTGGTACGGCCGGCCGGCCTCCTCCAGCGCCTGCCGGTAGCCGGACAGCCGCGCCCTGGCCCCCTCCATGTCGAGCGGCCCGGTGATGGTCGCGACCTGCGCACAGCCGCGCCGCAGCAGGTGCCGGACGGCCATCCGGGCCCCGCCCGCGTTGTCCGCGTGGACGTAGCTCAGCGGCTCCAGGTCCCCCCGCCGCCCCGCCAGCACCGAGGGGATCTCCAGGCTCTCCAGCAGGCTCGGCAGCGGATCGTCCTGATGCACCGACACCAGCAGTACGCCGTCCACCCGCTGGGCGGTCAGATAGGCCGAAAGTCGCTCCCGCTCGCGCTGGTTGCGGACCAGGATCAGCAGCAGCTGCATGTCGGTCTCGGCGAGTTCGGCGGAGACGCCGCTGATGATGTCGGAGAAGTACGGTTCCGAGAACAGCCGGGTCTCCGCCTCGGGGACGACCAGGGCGATCGAGTCGGTCCGCGAGGTGACCAGGGTGCGGGCCGCCCGGTTCGGGACGTAGCCGAGCTCGGCGATCGCGGCGTTCACCGCCTCCCGGGCCTTCTCGCTCACCCGGGGCGAACCGTTCACCACCCGGGAGACCGTCCCGCGCCCGACGCCCGCCAGTGCGGCCACCTCCTCCAGCGTCGGCCGGGCCGATCCGGCGGCGGTACGCGTCCCGGCGCGGCCGGAACCCGTACCGCCCGGCCCGCCCTGTGGGCCCGGCGAGCCTTGTGAGCCCTGCGAGCTGTGCGGCCGCTGCGGCCCGTTCGGCCCCGTCGGCCGCTGTGCGGTCTGGCTCATCGCTCACCTCATGGGACACGTCGTCGTGGTCGTCGTTGCTCATTGTGGCCGGTTCGGCCCCGGGCCGATCGACCGGCGTCCGAGCACTCGCCCCAGCACCCGTCCGGACACCCGCCGGGCGGCCCGTCGGGGGCCCCGCAGGACACACTCCCGCAACGGTTCCGACTTCTGCTCTTGACACTCACCCCCGCGACCGAGCAACCTTCCGGCATGCCTTCCGTGGGAGCGCTCCCACACTCTACTGGCCAATCACGCGCACACAGCACCCCTGCCCCACCCTGGAACAAGGAGACCGCCATGCGCCGCAGCACCACCCGCCCCCGCAGAGCCGCCGCCCTCGCCACCGCCACGGTGGCCGCCACCGCCCTGCTGCTCACCAGCTGCTCCAGCTCCGACGGGGGCTCCGGCGACGCGAAGGGCGGGGACGCCAACGAGAAGATCACCCTGACCGTCGGCGACTTCGGCACCTTCGGTTACCAGGAGGCCGGGCTCTACGCCGAGTACATGGCGGCCCACCCGAACATCACCGTCAAGGCCGAGACCGCGCAGGACGGCCAGAAGTACTGGGACGCCCTGACCACCCACCTGGCGGCGGGCAGCGGCCTGACCGACATCCAGGCCGTCGAGGTCGGCTACATCGCCCAGGCCACCGGCAAGTTGGCCGACAAGTTCGTCGACCTCGGCAAGACCGAGGGGATCTCGGCGGGCGCCTGGCTGCCCTGGAAGTCCGAGCAGGCCACCACCGGCAAGGGCGAACTGATCGGCCTCGGCACCGACATCGGCCCGATGGCGGTCTGCTACCGCAAGGACCTGTTCGAGCAGGCCGGGCTGCCCTCCGACCGGGAGGCGGTCGGCGCGCTCTGGGCCGGCGACTGGAGCAAGTTCGTCGAGAAGGGCAAGGAGTACCAGGCCAAGGCCCCGGCCGGGACCTTCTTCACCGACTCGGCGAGCGGCCTGTTCAACGCCGTGATCTCCAGTGACACCCAGCAGTACTCCGACGCCTCGGGCAAGTTGAGCGTCAAGGACAGCCCGGCCGTGCAGAAGGCCTGGGACATCTCGGTCGCCGCCTCGCAGGCGAAGATCAGCGCCGGTCTCCGGCAGTTCCAGAAGCCGTGGGAGGCCGCCTTCGCCAACGCGAAGTTCGCCACCGTGGTCTGCCCGTCGTGGATGACCGGCATCGTCAGCAAGCAGTCCGGCGAGGCCGGCAAGGGCAAGTGGGACATCGCCAAGGCCCCCGTCGCCGCCAACTGGGGCGGCGCCTTCCTGACCGTCCCGAAGGCCGGCAAGCACACCAAGGCCGCCGCCGCGCTGGCCGCCTGGCTGACCGCGCCGGAGCAGCAGGCCAAGGTCTTCACCAAGGTCGGCAACCTGCCCTCGACCTCAGCCGGCCTCCAGCTGCCCGCCGTCCAGTCGGCCAAGCTGGACTACTTCGGCGACACCCCGACCGGCCAGATCTACGCGGCCGCCGCCGCCTCGATCAAGCCCGCCAAGATCGGCCCGGACGACGGCACCGCCAAGACCATCATCACCGACAACGGCATCCTCGACATCGAGGAGCACGGCACCGACCCGGCCAAGGCCTGGCAGAACGTGCTCAAGGGCATCGAGGACAAGGTCAACGGCTAGGACTGCCGGGGCAGTCGGCGACCACCCCGCCGACTGCCGCCGTCGCCCGTCCCCGCGGCGACAGCCCCTGGCCATCACGCCACCAGCCGCAACGTCCCGCGCCGCAGCCGCCCCCAGCGCCACCGCCCGGCCGACCCTGACGACCTGTCGGCCGGGCGGCACCATCAGCAGCCACCCCCGGGAGGACACCCCGTGGCCACCCCAGCCCCGTCCACCAGTTGGCGTTCGCGCCTCTACCGCTTCGACCTGAAGGCCGCCCCCTACGCATTCATCGCCCCGTTCTTCCTCTGTTTCGCCGCCTTCGGGCTGATCCCGCTGGTCTGGACCGGCTGGCTCTCCCTGCACCAGGTCGACCTGCTCACGCCGGACGTGCTGGAGTGGCGCGGGCTCGGCAACTACACCCGCCTCTGGGACAGCGAGCAGTTCTGGACCGCGCTCCGGAACACCTTCACCATCGGGGTGATCTCCACCGTCCCGCAGCTGCTGATGGCCCTCGGCCTGGCCCACCTGCTCAACTACCGTCTGCGCGCCCGGGGTTTCTTCCGGGTGGCGGTGCTCGCCCCGTACGCGACCTCGATCGCCGCGGCCACCCTGGTGTTCGTCCAGCTGTACAACCCGGACTACGGGATGATCAACTGGGCGCTCTCCGCGCTGGGGGTGGAGCGCACCGACTGGTTCGCCGACACCTGGCCCTCGCAGATCGCCATCTCCTCGATCGTGACCTGGCGTTGGACCGGCTACAACGCGCTGATCTACCTGGCCGCGATGCAGGCGGTGCCGAAGGACCTGTACGAGGCCGCGAGCCTGGACGGCGCCTCGCGCTGGCAGCAGTTCACCCGGATCACCATCCCGTCGATCCGGCCGACCATCCTGTTCACCATCATCGTCTCCACCATCGGCGCCACCCAGCTGTTCGGCGAGCCGATGCTGTTCGGCGGCGGGGTCGGGGTGAGCGGCGGCTCCGCGCACCAGTTCCAGACCCTGAGCCTCTACCTGTACGAACTCGGCTGGCCCAGCCGTCAGTTGGGCCGCGCATCGGCGGTGGCCTGGACGATGCTGCTGCTCCTGCTGCTGGTCGGCGCGGTCAACCTGCTGATCGCCCGTCGCAACCGCGCCAAGCTGGGAGGCTGAGCGATGAGCACCCTGACCCCGCCCCGCCCCGCCGAGGCCCCGAGCGCCTCGGGGCCCGTCGTCGCCCGACGGCGGTTCCGGGCCGGAGCCGGCGACCACGACAAGGCCGGACCGGTCACCTACCTGCTGCTCGGCCTGGCCGCCGCGCTCTCGCTGTTCCCGCTCTACTGGACCTTCGTGGCGGCCAGTCACACCGGCGAACGGGTGGCCCAGTCACCCCCGCCGCTGGTGCCGGGCGGCGCACTGTGGACCAACCTCTCCACCGTCTGGGACCAGACCGCGATGGGCCAGGCCCTGCTCAACTCCACCGTCGTGGCCGGGCTGGTGGCGCTCTCCACCGTCGCGTTCTCCACATTGGCCGGCTTCGCCTTCGCCAAGCTCCCGTTCCGCGGGCGGAACGTCCTGCTCACCCTGGTGGTGGCGACCATGACCATCCCGCCGCAGCTCAGCGTGATCCCGCTCTACCAGATCATCACCGACCTGGAGTGGGGCAACCAGCTCCAGTCCGTCATCCTGCCCTCGCTGGTGGCGGCCTTCGGGGTGTTCTTCATGCGGCAGTTCCTGGCCGAGGCGCTCCCGGTGGAGCTGATCGAGGCCGCCAGGGTGGACGGCGCGCACAGCCTGCGGATCGTCTGGCACGTGGTCTTCCCGATCGCCCGCCCCGCCATGGCCGTGTTGGGCATGCTGGTCTTCGTGCAGTCCTGGAACGACTTCTTCTGGCCCTTCGTGGTGCTCACCCAGCAGAACCCGACCGTGCAGGTCGCGCTCTCCGCGATCGGCGGCGGCAGCGCGTACGACATCAACCAGGCGGTCATCATGACCGGCGCGTTGGTCGGCACCCTGCCGCTGTTGCTGATCTTCGCCGTGCTCGGCAAGCACATCGTCGGCGGCATCACCGCCGGTGCCGTCAAGAGCTGATCCGACGTCAGCGTCCACACTCACCATGGGAGCGCTCCCGCAATGACCGTGACCGAACCGAGCACCATCCGCACCGGCCCGGCCTTCCCGTCCGGCTTCGCCTGGGGCGCGGCCACCGCCGCGTACCAGATCGAGGGTGCCGCCACCGAGAACGGGCGCACCCCGTCGATCTGGGACACCTTCAGCCACACCCCCGGCAAGGTGGCCGGCGGTGACACCGGGGACATCGCCGTCGACCACTTCCACCGGTTCCGCGAGGACGTCCGGCTGATGGCCGAGCTCGGCCTGACCTCGTACCGGTTCTCGCTCTCCTGGCCGCGCGTCCAGCCCACCGGGCGTGGCCCGGCGGTCGAACGCGGGCTGGACTTCTACCGGGCGCTGACCGACGAGCTGCTGGCGCACGGCATCGCGCCGGTCGCCACCCTCTACCACTGGGACCTGCCGCAGCACCTGGAGGAGCTGGGCGGCTGGCCGGCCCGGGACACCGCGTACCGGTTCGCCGACTACGCCGCGCTGGCCGCCGAGGCGCTCGGCGACCGGGTCTCCACCTGGACCACCCTGAACGAGCCCTGGTGCAGCGCCTTCCTCGGCTACGGCTCCGGCGTGCACGCCCCCGGGCGCAGCAACCAGGCCGACGCGCTCCGGGCCGCGCACCACCTCAACCTGGGCCACGGCCTCGCGGTCGGCGCGCTGCGCGCGGCCCTGCCGCGGACCGCCCAGCTGGCCGTCTCGCTCAACCTGCACCAGATCCGGCCGCTCAGCGCGGACCCGGCCGACCTGACGGCCGCCCGCCGGATCGACGCCGTCGGCAACCGGATCTTCACCGGCCCGATGCTGGACGGCGGTTACCCCGCCGACCTGCTCGCCGACACCGCGCACCTGGTCGACTGGGACACCCTGGTCCAGCCCGGCGACGAGGCCGAGATCGGCCGCCCGATCGACCTGCTGGGCATCAACTACTACACCCCGACCGTGGTTTCGAGTGCCGAGAACGCCAGGGACCTGCCCCGCCACGACGGCCACGGCGGCGGCGACCAGTCGCCCTGGCCGGGCGCCGAGGACGTCGCGTTCCACCTCGCCCCCGGCGAACGCACCGCGATGGACTGGCCGATCGACCCGACCGGTCTGACCGACCTGCTGCTCGACGTGCACCGGGCGCACCCCGGGCTGCCGATGCTGGTCACCGAGAACGGCGCCGCCTTCGAGGACACCGTCGGCCCGGACGGCCTGGTGGACGACCAGGACCGGATCGCCTACCTGCACGGGCACCTGGCCGCGGTGGCCGACGCGGTGGCGGCCGGCGCGGACGTCCGGGGTTACTACCTCTGGTCGCTGCTGGACAACTTCGAGTGGGCGTACGGCTATGCCAAGCGGTTCGGCGCGGTGCACGTCGACTACGGCACGCTGGCCCGCACCCCGAAGGCCAGTGCCCGCTGGTACGCCGAGGTGATCCGTACCGGAACCCTTCCGCAGGGGTGACCCCCGCCGCGTGACCTGACCACCGGCCGGTCGTTCTCTCTTGTCGTGCGAGCAAATCACGCGGCCCGGCCGCGAGTCGAAGCCCCGGGCGGCGACCCGGAGTGTCAGGGGCGCCCTGGTCCGGCGCAGGGCCGGGGGCGACTGCCCCGGCCCCGGGCCAGGACGCTCGCCGCCGGCGGTGCGGTGCTCGCCCACGTCTGGGGCCTCGGCCTCGGGGTGAGCAGTGCCTACGCCAGTGACGGTCCGACCGTCACCGACCTGGTCAACCAGGCCGGCGCCCCGGAGCTGTTGGGCCGGCTGACCGGCGCGACCGTACCCGTGCTGGAGCAGCAGACCGCCTCGGTGGGCCGCGCCCTGCAGGACCGGATCAGGACCGACGGGCTTCCGCTGCCCGGCCAGGCGACCACCGTGCCGGACGCCTTCGCGATCGCGGCGGTCCTGCTGCCCGCCGTGCCGCCGCAGCCCCGGGGGGACGGCGAGCCCCGGGCCTCCCGGTCCGTCGGGGGCGCCGAGGCGGCCCCGGGGCCGCTGCCGGTCGCGAGCGCCGCGCTGCGCTCGGCGGCGGTCGCGCAGGCGACGGTCGCCGGCACCGCCGTGGACCGCACCGTCCCGATCACCAGGACTGCCGACCTCCAGGTGGTGCAGGGCAGTTGGGAACCCGTCCAGCCGGAACTGGCGGTGTCCACCACCGCCGCCCCGGTCGACACCGAGGGCAAGCTGACCGCCGTCCTGGTCCCGATCGCGGCCGGGCTGCTGCTCACCGGGGCGGCGATGTACAAGCACCGGGGCATCCCCAGCGGGCACTGAACCGCCCCGGGCGGACCGGCTTCAGCGGAAGACGCCCGGCGGCGGTGCCGGGGACGGCGCCGCCGTGGCGTCGGTGGCCGGGGCGGCACCGGCGGTGAAGTCGGCCAGCGGGCGGCCGTGCTCGATCCGCCCGAGGTAGGAGTCGGAGGCCACCCGGCGGCCCAACTCGTCCAGCGGGAGCGGCTGCTGGGCGGCAGCCAGGATCAGGTTGCCGAACCGCTTGCCCCGCAGCACCGCCGGGTCGGCGGTCAGGCAGACCTCGGGGAACACCGCGAGCAGCGTGGCGACCTGGGAGCGGGCGAAGCTCAACGCCCCGCCGTCGGCGATGTTGGCGGCGTACCGCCCGCCGGGGGCGAGGGCCCGGGCGGCCAGCGCGGCGAACTCGACCGTGGCGCAGTGGGCCGGGGTCCTGGCGCCGGAGAAGATGTCGGCGATCACCAGGTCGACGGAGCCCTCGGGGGTCCGTTCGAGCACCGCACGGGCGTCGGCACCGCGCACCTTGATCTGCCAGCCACGCTCCAACGGCAGTTCGGCGCGCACCAGTTCGGTCAGCTCGGGGTCGATCTCGGCGACCTGCTGCCGGGACCTCGGCCGGGTGGCGGCGGTGTAGCGGGCCAGCGTGAGCGCGCCACCGCCGAGGTGCAGCACGGTGATCGGCTTGCCGGGCGGGGCCGCGAGGTCGATCAGGTGGCCGAGTCGGCGCTGGTACTCGAAACCCAGGTGGCCCGGGTCGGCCAGGTCGACCAGGGACTGCGGCGCCCCGTCGAGCAGCAGCGTCCAGGCGGCGGGGCGGTCACGGTCCGGGACCAGCTCGGCCAGGCCGGAGGCGACCGGGCGGGCCAGCGGGCCCTGGGCATGGGTACGACCGCCGGGCGACCCGGCGGGGGCCGTCGTGGCGGGCTCGGTCTCGGTGCGAGCCCGACCGGCCCGGTTGCTGCGTCCCATGGGGACCATTATCGCCGGGCGGGACGGGGCCCACCGACCTCACCGGCCGACGGGGGCAGACCGGGAGCGGGCGGACGGCGCAGGTCAGAACGGGCCGAGGCCGCCGGCGGTCAGGGTGCAGGCCGCCTCGCAGAGCGCCGACCGGAGCACCCAGGGGTCGGTGGCGCGGGCCGAGGCGGTGGGCCCGGCGGGCGGCATCACCCAGCGCGGGTCGGTCGCGGGGAGCTGCTTGGCCCCCGGCGTACAGCTGGTGCCGGGCAGGTGCCACTGCCCGGCCACCCCGGCGGGGACCAGGAACGCGATCGCCGATCCGCCGCCGGTCTGGTGCACCGTGCCGCAGGCCCGGCGGAGCCGGAGGATGTCCACCGTCTCCAGACCGTGCCGGACCGGGACGGTGACGGTGTCGAACCCGGCGGGGGCGGGCCGCGCCGCGCCGGGGCCGCCCCCGCCGACGGCGAAGCCGGGCGGCTCCTGGTCGACCCCGCCCGGGACCAGTGCGGGGTGCAGCGCCGGGCCGAGACCGGGCAGGCCCCGGCTCGCCCCGGCCGTGATGCGTCGGTAGTACGGAAGTCCGGTGGCCATGGGCCCTCCTGTCACCTCGTCAGGTCGGAAGCCGGGGGTCGCTCGATCGGAGGAGCGGATCGGTGGCGGCGCGGCGGTGGGCTTCCACGTATCAGGACAACGCCGGACGGCCCCGAAAGGCCACGGGGCGACGTACAGCAAGCCATGGCATTTCATGGCGGATCTCGGCAACAGTGCCCGATTTGATGCCAATTGACCGCAGATCAACCCACAACCGGACGTGATCAGTCCGTCACGCCCGGTACTCTCTGCGCTGGATCGAGGCCCACCCGGGCCGTCGCCCCCACCTCCACCATCTCCACCACCGACAACGGACGTACCCCCCGACGCACCAGCTCGGAGCGCATCAGATGGCAGCCACGAGGCCCCCCACCCCCAACGCCGCCATGCGAGCGCTGCGCGGCGACCTCTCCCCCGGCGAGTTCGCGGTCGCGATCCGTCGGGCCGCCCGGGAGATCGGCGACCACGTCTCCTGCGACGCCCGCTACATCGGACGGGTGGAGGCCGGGGAGATCCGTTGTCCCAACTACGCGTACGAGCGGGTGTTCCGGCACATGTGGCCGGGCCGCTCCCTGTCCGAACTCGGGTTCACCCCCCGTACGGCGGTCCGCCGCCGGGTGGCCGACCCACCGTCAGTCCCGGCCACCAGGCTCGGGCCGGGCGGGCCGGTCCGGCTCGACGACTCGTACCATCCCGACGAGGAGAACGACGACGTGCGTCGCCGTACATTCCTGAACGGCGGTTCGACCGCCCTGGTGACCGCGCTCGCCCTCGACCTGCCCGCCCAGGCCGCGACCCCGGTGGTACCGCCCCCGCGCCGGGTCGGCGCGGCCGAGGTGCTCGGGGTCGAGCAGGCCGTCCGCGACATCAGGCTGCTGGACGACGTGCACGGCGCGGACACCCTGTTCGAGCTGGCCGGGCAGTCGCTGCGCGGCGCGTACGTGATGCTCAACGACGGCGAGTACAGTGCCGCCACCGAGCGCCGACTGCAGTCCGGGGCCGGTGAACTGGCCATCTCGGTCGGCTGGTTGGCCCACGACTCGGACCGGCTGGCGGACGCCCGCTCGTTCTACTCCGAGGCCCTCGCCACCGCCCGGATGGCCAACGACGCTGCGCTGGAGGCACACGTCTTCTCCAACAGCGCCTTCCTCGCCAGGGACGCCGGCCGGGCCCGCGAAGCCCTCCGGGCCGCCCAGGCCGGCCAGTCCGCGGCCCGGCACCTGGACTCCGACCGGCTGCTCTCGCTGCTGGTCATGCGGGAGGCCGGGGCCTGGGCGCTGCTGCGCGACCGGGCCGCCTGCGAACGGGCGTTGGGGCGGGCGCACACCCTCTTCGACCGGGGCGAGTCGGAGGCCGACCCGGAGTGGATGAGCTTCTTCGGCGAAGCCGAGATCGCCGGGCTCGAGGCCCAGTGCTGGTCCGCCCTCGGCGAGTTCGAACGGGCCACCGACCGGGTCTGCCGGGCGATCTCCCTCCAGGAGCCGCACTTCGTCCGCAACCGGGTGCTCTACACCGCCGAACTCGCCCACGACCGCCTCGGCCTCGGCGACCTGGCAGGCGCAGCGGTCCACGGCACCGCCGCCGTCACCCTCCTCGACCAGGTCCGCTCGGCCCGCATCCGCAGCATGCTCGCCACCACCGCGGACCGGCTCCGCCCCCACCGCACCGTCCCCGAGGTCGCCGCCTTCCTCACCAGCTACGAAGCAGCCTGAACCTGAACAGGTGACCTGCGGTCCGGGCTCAGCCACCAGGGGCTCGGGGAACTGCGACGCCGGCCTCGGGAGCGTTCAACGTGCGTACGGGGTCAGGCACTTTCGCAGTGACCCGCACACCAGATCTCCTCGCAGTTCCCCGAGCCCCTGGACAGTGCAACCGAGCGCCCTGCAAGAAGCTGAGCGCCTGCCTGGCTTCAGCCCTGCAGGTGGCTGTGGTCGTTCCAGATCTCCACCGCGGGTGCCCCGTACTCCCACGACAGCACCGAGAGCGCCGCCGTCCCCAGCTTGAACCGCTGCGCGAACTCCGGCGGCAGCCCCAGCCAACGCGCCGTCAGGATCCGCAGCAGGTGCCCGTGCGCGAAGATCACCACGTCGTGGTCGGCGCAGTGCATGGTGGTGGTCTCCGGATGCGGCGTCCCGTGCTCGGAGTTGAGCCCGGCGAGGAAGCCGTCCACCCGTGCCGCCACGTCGGCGAGCTTCTCGCCGCCCGGCACGCCGTCCCGCCAGATCAGCCAGCCCGGCTGGTCGGTGGCCCGGATCTCGGGGCCGGTGCGTCCCTCGTACTGGCCGTAGTCCCACTCCAGCAGTTCGTCCCGGTCGACCGCGCGATCGCCGAAGCCGGCCAGCTCGCAGGTCTCCTTGGCCCGGGACAGCGGGCTGGTGCAGACGGTGGCGCCCGGCAGTCCGTTCCAGGGGGCCTTCGCCAGCCGGGCCCCGAGGGCCAGGGCCATCCCGCGGCCCTCCTCGGTGAGCGGGACGTCGGTACGGCCGGTGTGCTGACCACTGGCCGACCAGGCGGTCTCGCCATGCCGGACAAGCACGATACGGGCGGGCATGAGCGGACTCCTCGCAGACGGGGGCTGCATTCGACCCCTCCATGATCCCTCACCACCCGGGTGCCCCGGGTCGGCGGTCCGGGGTCCGGATGGCCCCGGAAGGTCCGGGGAGCGCGTTCCGGGGTGGTTTGTCGGTGCCGGGTGCGAGACTTGGCCGCACCATGAACGTCTTGACCTACGGGCAGGCGGAGCCGGTCGCGCGGCGGCTCCGTGATCTGCGCGGCCAGGCGCCGCAGCGCAGCCTCGACGCCCGGGCGCTGGCCGCCCTCGCGGCCAATCCGGGGTGCCGCCGTCGCGCGGTGCTGGACGCGGCGGGGGTCGACAAGGGCGCCGTCGCCGAGCGGCTCGGGCACCCCGCGCCGTTCGGGCAGTCCCCCTTCGCGATCACCCGGGGGAACGTCTTCGAGGCCCGGCTCAAGGCCGACGGCTACGCGGCGCTGCTGGAGCCGCTCCGCCGCCTGCTCGGCGCACCGCCGGAGGGCGGCGAGCTGACCGTGCCGGATCTGCTGCCCCGTGCCGCCCCCGCCACCCGGGCCGAGCGGACGGCCCAGGTGCTGGCCGAGGCCGCCGCCGACCCCACCCGCTGGACGCTGCTCGACCACCCGATGTTCCGGCTCACCGTGGCGGGCAGCCCGGCCTACCTGGAGCCGGACGCGGTGGTGGTGCACGGCGGTCGCTGCACGGTGGTGGAGATCAAGTCCTTCCCGATCATCGACGGTTCGGCCGACCCGGCGAAGGTGGGGGCGGCCGCCCGGCAGGCGGCGGTGTACGTGCTGGCGCTCCAGGAGACGGCGGCCGGGCTGGCCGGTACGACGGCCGATCGGTCCCCGTACGCCACCGACGCGTTCCCCGGCAGCCCGGAGCTCAGTGTGCTGCTGGTCTGCCCCAGGGACTTCTCCAACCGGCCGACGGCCACCGTGGTGGACGTCCGGCGCGAGTTGGCCACCACCCGGCGGCAGTTGGCCAGGCTGACCGGGATCGACCAGTTGCTCGACGCGCTCCCGGCCGGCACCAGTTTCGACCTGGCGCCGGATCAGGCCGGGGTGCCGACCCGTCCGGTGGCGGAGCTGACCGAGTCCGTCGCCGCCGTCCCGGCCGCCTACAGTCCGGACTGCCTCTCCACCTGCGAGCTGGGCTTCCACTGCCGGGCGCAGGCCCGCTGCGCGGACGCGGTGGAGCAGCTCGGCCGGGGCGTCCGGGGCGAGCTGGGCAGCCTCCGCACGGTGACCGCCGCCCTGGCGGCGGCCACCGACCAGGGCCCGCAGGCCGACCGGGAGGCCGCCGCCCGGCTGGCCCACGCCGCCGCCCTGCGCGCCGAGGCACTCACCGCAGCGGCCCCCGCCACCACGGCCCCCGGATCACCCGGAGCCGACCGGTGAGCCTGCTCGCCACCCTGGCCCGGCTGGAGGCCGTCCGCAGCGGCCACGCCGAGCCGTTGGCCACCGTCCGCCACCGGCACTTGTCCGACCGGCCGATGGTGCTGGTCCCGCTGGCCGCCGCCGGTGAGGCCGGGGCCCCGCTCGCGGTGCTGCTCGGCACCGAGCGGGACGCGCCCCGGCTGCACCTGGTCCCGCAGCCGCTGAACCGCGCTCAGCGGTTCGAGTTCCTGGCCGCGTTCGCCGCCGAGCTGGTGCCCTACCTGGAGTCGTACGGCGCCGAGGTCGAGCAGATCGAGCGCACCGAGAAGGACCCGGAGACCGGCGAGAAGACCCAGACCTTCCGCGAACTCTGCGCCGACGCACCGCAGTTGATCGTGCCGAACAGCGGCTCCGTGCAGCATCTGGCCCTGCTCGGCCGGTCCACCCGGTTCCGCCGCACCGCCGAGGACCCGGATCCCGGTCCCTACCCCGCACCGACCAGGGTGCCGCTGCTGGGCCGCTGGCTGACCCACCTCACCGAGCGGGCCCAGGTGCCCGGCTCCAGCCTGCTGCTGCCGATGACCGGGCTGCTGGCCCGACACTGGGCGACCGGCCAGAGCCACCTGGAGGACCAGCACCTCGGCGCCCAACTCGCCTGGCACCGGCCACCGTTCGGCGTCGGCGGGGCCGAGCTGGCGACCCGGGTGGAGACCGAGCGGGACGCCGCGGGCCAGCTGCTGCACCCCCCGGCCGGCCCGGCCACCGACCCGGCCTTCGACGCCCGGGTGCTGGCCCCGGCCATCACCCGGCACGACACCGCGCTCGCCGCACTGGCCGCCGCCGAACAGGCCGAGCGGAACGGGCGGCCCGGCGAGGGCCAGGCGGCCCGGCTCCGGGTCAAGCACGCCGCCGAGGAGCTGCACGCCGCACTGCTCCGGGTGCTGCTGCCCACCTGGCAGGACGTCTGGCGCGGCCTCGACCTGCTCCGCGCCCTCCCCCCGGCCGCCCACCTGGCCGAGCGCTGGGAGGGCGACCGCTGGTCCTACACCGGCCACCGCGACCGGCTGGCGGCCGGCGAGCCGCCGCAGCCCAAGCAGGACGACGCCGTCACCGCCGCCCGCAAGCTGGCCCAGCGGGAGCGCGAGCAGGCCAGGTCGGACGTCCAGGAGGCGCTGGACGACCCGCTGGCGATGGCCGAGCACCGACTGTCCGGCGAGGCGTTCGCCGGGGAGGTCACCGAGGTGGTCCCGGAGTACGACACCTCGGGGCGCTCGCCCAAGCCCCGCCCGCTGCTGGTGATCCGCACCACCGACCGGCCGCACGCCGACCCGGGCCGCAAGGTGCACCGGGCCAACCACAGCTCGGCCCAGGAGGCGGTGATCGTGGCGGCCGACCGGGCCGCCGGCACGGTCACCGTCCGGGTGCTGAACGGGATGGGCCGGAAGAAGGAGCCGGAGCCGGGCAGCCTGCCCGAGCCCGGGGAGCGGATCGTGCTGACCCTGTTCGAGCTGACGCCCCGCCAGTCCGCCCCGCTCCCCGAGCCGGACGACACCCCCTGGACGCACGGTGGACCGCCGGGCGGCGGCGATCGTTCGCCTACTGCCACCGAAGAGTGGGAATGACCACCGGCATGACCATCAGTCAGACCGCCCGTCCGGCCGGCGAGCACCCCGGTGCCGCCGCCGACGCCGCCGTGGCCGCGATCCTGGCCGCCACCGTCCACCCCGCCCCGGGCGCCCCGCGCGGGGTGGTGGTCGACTCACCGCCAGGTGCGGGCAAGTCGACCCTGGTGGTGCGGGCCGCCCGGGAGCTGGTGGCGGGCGGCGAGAAGCTGATGATCGTGGCCCAGACGAACAGTCAGGTGGACGACCTGGTCGCCCGGCTGGCCGAGAGGGGCCCGGACCTCACCATCGGTCGGCTGCACGCCGCCGACAGCAGGCCGGCCGCCGAGCTGTCCCGGTACGCCAACGTCACCGCCGCCCCCAAGGTCGGCGACCTGCTGGAGCAGGACGTGGTGATCTCCACCGCGGCCAAGTGGCAGTGGGTGAAGACCGAGGCCCGCTGGCGGCACGCGATCGTGGACGAGGCGTACCAGATGCGGTCGGACGCGCTGCTCGCCGTGGCCGGGCTGTTCGACCGGGCCCTGTTCGTCGGCGACCCCGGCCAGCTGGACCCGTTCACGGTGGTCGGCACCGACCAGTGGGCGGGCCTGTCCTACGACCCGTCCAGCAGCGCGGTGGTCACCCTGCTCGCGCACAACCCGGAGATCCGGCCGCACCGGCTGCCGGTCTCCTGGCGGCTGCCGTACTCGGCCGCGCCGCTGATCTCGGCCGCCTTCTACCCGTACACCCCGTTCCGCTCCGGCACCGGCCCGGACGACCGGCGGCTGACCACCGCGACCGCCCCGGACGGCTCCGCGCTGGACGCGGCGATCGACGAGGCGGCCGAGCACGGCTGGGCACTGCTGGAGCTGCCCGCCCGGCACACCGTGCGGACCGACCCGCAGGCGGTGGCCGCCACCGCCGCCACCGTGCACCGGCTGCTCACCCGGGGCCTGACCGCGCACTCGGAGCAGGGCAGCACCCCGCTCACCGCCGACCGGATCGCGGTCGGCACCGCCCACCGGGACCAGGCGGCCGCCGTCCGGGCCGCGCTGCTGGGGCTCGGCGTGCCGGTGGACGGCGCGGCCGGTCCCGCCGTCACCGTGGACACCGCGAACCGGCTGCAGGGCCGCGAGTACGACGTCACCGTGGTGCTGCACCCGCTCTCCGGCCGACCGGACGCCACCGCCTTCCACCTGGAGACCGGGCGGCTCTGCGTGCTCGCCTCGCGGCACCGGCACGCCTGCATCGTGGTGGCCAGAGCCGGCATCCCGGAGCTGCTGGACGAGCACCCGGCGACCGAGCCGGTGCAGCTCGGGGTGACGATGAAGTTCCCGGACGGCTGGGAGGCCAACCACGCCGTGCTCGCCCAGCTGAGCGAGCACCGGGTGCGGTTGGCCTGAAATCGGGGGCGCGTGGCCGGGGAATAGCGCCCGCACGCGCACCGTTCCGTTACCGGCCGTCCCCGCGCGACAATGGACGGCAGTCCCCTCACCCGCCGCCTCGGAGGTGTCGTCCCATGCCCGACCGCCATCCACCGGTGTCCGCCCAGCCGGTCGACCGCGAAGCCGTGGTGCCGCTCCCGGCGCAGTCCGGCCCCTCCGCTGGCGAGCCGAGCACCGCCCCGCCCAGCACCGCCGAGGCCCCGCCGCCGCGCCGCCTGCGGCCGGCCCAGCTGCTGTTCGAGCCGCCCGCCGAGGAGCCCGAGGAGGAACGGTTCTTCGACCTGGAGTCGATCGACGACCCGGCCGAACTGCTCCGCCGCGCCACCGAGTTGACCCTGGCCTTCCGGGTCGCCGCCGAGCGGGCCGCGGACTTCCAGGCGATCGCCGCCGCCCAGCTCGCGGACACCCGCCGGTTCGACGCGCTCTCGCCCGCCGAGATCGCCGCCCGGATCGACTGGACGCCGGACTACGCGACCCGGATGGTCGAGTACGGCCAGACCTTGATCCGCCAGCAGCACAGCGGCGAGCAGCACTGAGACCCTCGACACGCCTCTGGCATATGCAGGCGGGAAGGGTACGCCCCTCCCCCGCCTCTTGTCCGCCGAACGTCACTTTCCCGGCGCGGCCCGCCCCGGCCGGGCCAGTCTGCTGCCCGTGGACATCTGGACGTATCAATCCGTGGAGTACGTCACCGTGGCCGGGGAGTCCTGGCTGGCCTCCGCGAGTGAGTACCCGCGCAGCATGCGCGCCCTCTGGGAGTCACGCCCCTGGGCGCCGACCGTCCTGCCCTGCGGGCGGGTCTTCGACGTGATCAGCATGCCGGCCCTGTTCGGCCGCGCCGTGCTGGACGAGCTCTGGGCCTCGGGGCCGGGCTGCGGCCCGGTCGCCTCCTTCCGGGGGCGGACCCTGCTGTTCGTCCAGCCGGGCGCGGCGCCCCGGCTCCGGACGCTGCTGGCCTGGGAGGAGTGGGCCCGCGAGGTGCCGCCGCTGCTCTGCCACGGGCAGGGCGACGCGGTGACCGTGCCGCCGATCCAGCGGATGGTGGACGCCCCGGTCTCCCCCGGCCAGGGCGCCGGCCGCTGGGTGGTCGCGCCGGATTCCCGGGAGCCCTGGCTGCCGGGGGCGGCCACCGTGCTCTGGGCCTGCGTCCGGGCCTCCCGGGCGCGGTCGACGGCCGAGCCCGCCGGGGCCTGAAACCGATTTTGGTTCCGCCCGATCCCGCTGCTAATGTTTCCCACGTCAGACAGGCGCCGCTAGCTCAGTTGGTTAGAGCAGCTGACTCTTAATCAGCGGGTCCGGGGTTCGAGTCCCTGGCGGCGCACAGACGGTCGGAAGGCCCCCATCTCACGGTGGGGGCCTTCCTTCGTTCCCGGGTCCGACAGCGGCCTGCCCGGCCCCCGCCGGAGCGGGGGGCCGGGTCGCCGTCAGCGCCCGCGCAGCGAGCGGTAGTTCTGCACCAGCGCGGCGGTCGAGCTGTCCAGCGCGTCCGCGCCCGCACCGGTCAGCAGCACCGGCTCGATCCGCTTGGCCAGCACCTTGCCGAGCTCGACGCCCCACTGGTCGAAGGAGTCGATGTTCCACACCGCGCCCTGGACGAACACCTTGTGCTCGTACAGCGCGACCAGCTGGCCGAGCACCGACGGGGTCAGCTCGGCGGCCAGCACGGTGGTGGTCGGGTGGTTGCCCTTGAAGGTCTTGTGCGGGACCAGCTCGGCGGGCACGCCCTCGGCCGCGACCTCCTCGGCGGTCTTGCCGAAGGCCAGCGCCTGGGTCTGGGCGAAGAAGTTGGCCATCAGCAGGTCGTGCTGGGCGGCCAGCGCCGGGCTCAGCTCGGCGACCGGCTGCGCGAAGCCGATGAAGTCGGCCGGGATCACCTTGGTGCCCTGGTGCAGCAGCTGGTAGTAGGCGTGCTGGCCGTTGGTGCCGGGGGTGCCCCAGACCACCGGGCCGGTCTGCCACGCCACCGGGTTGCCGTCGCGGTCCACCGACTTGCCGTTGGACTCCATGTCGAGCTGCTGCAGGTAGGCGGTGAAGCGGGCCAGGTAGTGCGAGTACGGCAGCACCGCGTGTGCCTGGGCGTCGAAGAACGCGCCGTACCAGACGCCCAGCAGGCCGAGCAGCAGCGGGACGTTCTGCTCCGGCGGAGCGGTGCGGAAGTGCTCGTCCACCAGGTGGAAGCCGGCCAGCATCTCGCGGAAGTTCTCCGGGCCGATCGCGATCATCAGCGAGAGACCGATCGCCGAGTCGTAGGAGTAGCGGCCGCCGACCCAGTCCCAGAACTCGAACATGTTGGCCACGTCGATGCCGAAGTCGGCCACGCCGGTCGCGTTGGTGGAGAGCGCCACGAAGTGCTTGGCCACCGCCTCCTGGCCGGCCCCCAGCTCGCCGAGCAGCCACTCCCGGGCCGAGGTGGCGTTGGTGATGGTCTCGATCGTGGTGAAGGTCTTGGAGGCGACGATGAACAGCGTCTCGGCGGCGTCCAGGTCGCGGATCGCCTCGTGCAGGTCGGCGCCGTCCACGTTGGAGACGAAACGGACCGTCAGGTCGCGCTGCGCGTAGGACCGGAGCACCTCGTAGGCCATCGCCGGGCCGAGGTCGGAGCCGCCGATGCCGATGTTGACGACGTTCCTGATCCGCTTGCCGGTCTGCCCGGTCCACTCGCCGGAGCGGACCTTGTCGGCGAAGGCCGCCATCCTGTCCAGCACCGCGTGCACGGCGGGCACCACGTTCTCGCCGTCCACCTCGACCACCGCGCCGCGCGGCGCGCGCAGGGCGGTGTGCAGGACCGCCCGGTCCTCGGTGATGTTGATCTTCTCGCCGCGGAACATCGCGTCCCGCAGCTCGGCGACGCCGGTGGCGGCCGCCAACTCCCGCAGCAGCTCCAGGGTCCGGCCGGTCACCAGCTGCTTGGAGTAGTCCACCAGCAGGTCGCCGACCCGCAGCGTGAGGTCGGCCCCGCGGCCGGAGTCGGCCGCGAACAGCTCGCGCAGGTGGGTGTCACCGAACTCCTCCCGGTGCTTGGCCAGCGCCGCCCACTGCGGCAGCCGGTCCAGGGGGGTGCGGTTCTGCGCCGTCATCGGTTGCTCCTCGAAGTCATCCGGTTGTGGGTACCGGCAGGGCCCAGCGGGAGGGTGACGCGAGGTCCGGCGGTGGTACGGGTGGTGCTGCGCCGACTCCGTTGACGGCCTGCCCGGGCCAGCCTACGCGTCCTGGCGGTCCGTCACCCGCCCCGCCACCGGCGGTCACCGACACTTCGTCGCTTCCACACCCGCAGGCCACCTGTGCAGGTCACCCGCCCAGGTCACTTGCGGCGGGAGCGCAGGTCGAGCTTGCGCATCACCTGGTCGGCGACCTCCGGGTCACCGCCGAGTTCGCCCCGGGCGGCCAGCACCTCGCGGCGGGAGGCGGCGATCATCTCCTGCTCGATGTCGGCCGCGGCCTGCCACTGGACGAACCGCTCCCTGGCCTCCTGCGCCTCCTCCTCGGCGTACTTCTCCGGGCAGAGCCGGGCCAGCCGGTCGTGCTGGCGCTCGCGCAGCCGCTCGACCACCTCGGGCTGCAGGTCGCGCTCGTCCTCCAGCTCGCCGAGCCGGGTCAGCCCGGCCTTGGCGGCCCGCCACCACATCCGCTTGACCGCCTCCTCGTGCGCGTCCGCCGCACCGCCGAGGCCGAGCAGCCGGACCACCAGAGGGAGCGTCAGGCCCTGCACCAACAGGGTGAACAGCACCACCGCGAAGGCGACCACCATGATCTCGTCCCGGCCGGGGAAGCCCGCGCCGCCGTCGACGGTGAGCGGGATGCCGAGCGCCAGCGCGACGGTGGCCACCCCGCGCATCCCGGACCACCAGAGCACCACCGTCTCCCGCCAGCTGATCGGGGTGTCCTCGTCCGCCCGGCTGACCCGCTTGGAGATCCAGGCGGCCGGCAGCAGCCAGAGCAGCCGGACCAGCACCATGGCGCCGATCACCCAGGCCGCGTCGCCGACCATGTCGTGCCAGCTGTCCTTGACCTCCGCCATCAGCGGGGCCAGCTCCAACCCGATCAGCCCGAAGGCGACCCCGGTGATCAGGATCTCGACGATCTCCCAGAAGGCGTTGCCGACCAGCCGGTACGCCACGTCGTCGGCGTCGGCCGCCCGGTCCGCCAGGTAGAGCGCGCAGACCACCACGGCCAGCACGCCCGAGCCGTGGATCTCCTCGGCCAGCACGTAGGCGGCGAACGGCACCAGCAGGTTGAGCGCCACCTGCTGGGTCGGGTCGTCGAGCAGCCCGGCCAGCCTGGCGTTCAGCCAGCCCAGGGCGATCCCGACCACCACCGCGAGCACCGCCGAGAGCACGAACCGGAGCGCCGCCCCACCCGCCGAGAAGTCCCCGGTGACCACCGCCTGGACGGCCACCGAGTAGATGACGATCGCGGTCACGTCGTTGAACAGTCCCTCGCTCTCCAGCACCGCGACCAGCCGCCGGGGCAGCCCGACGCTGCCCGCCACCGCGACGGCCGCGACCGGATCGGGCGGTGAGACCAGCGCGCCGAGGGCGACGGCGGCGGCCAGCGGGAGGGTGGGCACCAGCCAGTGGAAGACCCCGGCCACCACCGTGGTGGTGACGATCACCAGGCCGACCGCGAGCAGCAGGATCGAGCGGATGTTGGCCCGGAAGTACCGGACCGAGGAGCGCCGGGCCACCGCGAAGATCAGCGGCGGCAGCACCAGCGGCAGGATCAGCTCGGGGTTGATGGTGATGTCCGGCACCTGCGGGAGCCAGGCGAACAGCAGGCCGATCCCGGTCATCAGCACCGGCTGCGGCACCCGGGTGAGCCGGGCCACCGGGATGGTCACCACCGAGGCGAGCAGCACCAGGAAGAGCAGTGACAGCTGACCCACGGAGTGCTGTCCTCTCGGTTGACGGCCTCTCGGCTCTGACGGTCCCTCGGCCAGGATAAATCTGACAATGCGCCAGGCGGCGCACCGGCTCGCCGGAGGTGCTTGACTTCAAGTCCGCTTGAGCATTCAGAGTGGGCCGCAGAAGCCGAGATCCCAGAAGGAGCGGTCCGATGCTGGCGTCGATGTTCAACGAGCCCGGTGGCCCCGAGGTGCTGTACGTGGCGGAGCTGCCGGTGCCCGCACCGGGGCCGGGCGAGGTGCTGGTCCGGGTGCTGGCGGCGGGCATCCAGCCGGCCGACACCGCGGTCCGGGCCGGGTGGTCCCCGCCGGGCGCGGAGGTCGGCTACCCGGCGGTCCCGGGCAACGAGTTCGCCGGGGTGGTCGAGCAGTTGGGCGCGGGCAGCTTCGGCTGGGAGGTGGGCGACCAGGTGCTCGGCTTCCGGCTGCTGAACTGCCACGCCCAGCACGTGGCGGTGGACGGCGCCCAGCTGGTGCCCAAGCCCGCCGGGATGAGCTGGGAGGAGGCCGGGTCGTTCTCCGCCTCCGCGCAGACCGCGCACGTCGCGCTGACCGCGCTGAAGGTCGGCCCGGGCGACACGGTGCTGGTCCACGGCGCCTCCGGCGGCGTCGGCACGGTCGCCGTCCAGCTGGCCAGGGCCTGGGGCGCCACCGTGATCGGCACCGCGAGCGAGCACAACCACGCCTACCTGCGCGGGCTCGGCGCGATCCCGGTCACGTACGGCCCCGGCCTGGCCGACCGGGTCCGCGCGCTGGCGCCGGACGGCGTGGACGCCGCCTTCGACGCGGCGGGGCGCGGCGCGCTGGAGGTCTCGGTCGAGCTGGTCGCCGACCGCTCCCGGATCGGCACCATCGTCGACTACGCCGGCGCCCAGCGACTCGGCCTCGCCGGCCTGCGCGGCCCCCGCACGGCCGCCCGGCTGGCCGAGCTGACCGGGCTCTGGGAGTCCGGCGCCCTCCGGCTGGAGATCGCCGCGACCTTCCCGCTGTCCCGCGCGGCCGAGGCGCACCGGCTGGTGGAGGACGGACACGTCCGGGGCAAGGCGGTCATCACTCCCTGGACGGACTGATTTCTGCTTTCGGCTGCTGACCAGGTAATGTTCTCTCCGTCAGCAGGCGCCGCTAGCTCAGTTGGTTAGAGCAGCTGACTCTTAATCAGCGGGTCCGGGGTTCGAGTCCCTGGCGGCGCACAGACGGTCGGAAGGCCCCCACCTCACGGTGGGGGCCTTCCTTCGTTCTCAGCTCGTTCAGCCGAAGTAGCTGTCGAAGTTCTTCGAGAACTCCCGGGTGCCGTTGTACTGGTCCCAGTTGATCGACCAGGTCATCAGGCCGCGCAGGTTGGGCTGGGCCCCGCTGCGCGGGACGTAGCTGCCGCAGTTGGTGAGCTTGGTCAGGCAGTCCAGCGCCTTGTTGACCTCGGCCGGGCCGACGTAGCCGTTACCGGCGTTGGTGGTGGCCGGCATGCCGATGGCGACCTGGGAGGCGGCCAGTGCGGGGAACATGTTGGCGGTGTTGCCCGCGACCGGGAAGCCCTTGAGCATCATGTCGGTCATCGCGACGTGGAAGTCCGCGCCGCCCATCGAGTGGTATTGGTTGTCCAGGCCCATGATCGAGCCGGAGTTGTAGTCCTGGACGTGCAGCAGCGTCAGGTCGTTGCGCATCGCGTAGATCACCGGCAGGTACGACCCGGCGCGCGGGTCCTGGCCGCCCCAGGGGCCGGAGCCGTAGTACTGGTAGCCGAGCTGGACGAAGAAGGTCTCCGGCGCCATGGTCAGCACGAAGTTCTGGCCGTACTTGGCCTTGAGCGTCTTCAGCGCCGAGATCAGGTTCACCACCACCGGGGTGGTGGGGTTCTTGAAGTCGGTGTCGCCGGTGTTCAGCGAGAGCGAGTGGCCCTCGAAGTCGATGTCCAGGCCATTCAGGCCCCACCGGTCGATGATCGCGGAGACCGAGCTGACGAAGGTGTCCCGGGCCGCCGTGGTGGTGAGCTGGACCTGGCCGTTCTGGCCGCCGATCGAGATCAGCACCTTCTTGCCCTTGGCCTGCTTGGCCGCGATCGCCGCCTTGAAGTCGGCGTCCGACTCCGCCCCGGCGCACTCGGTGGCCGGGCAGCGGTTGAACCGGATGTCGCCCGAGGTCACCGAGGTCGGCTCGCCGAACGAGAGGTTGATGACGTCCCAGGAGTCCGGGATGTCGGCGACCTTGGTGTAGCCGGCGCCGTTGGCGAAGCTGGCGTGCAGGTAGCCGACCAGCGCGTGCGCGGGCAGGCCGTTCGGCGGTGCGGTCGGCGACTGCGAGGTGGACGGCGACGCCGACGGGGAGGGCGACACCGAGACCGACGGGGAGGCGGAGGGCGAGGCCGAGCCGGACGGCGACGCGGAGGTCGAGGGGGAGGCCGAGGCCGACGGCGACGGGCTCGGCGCACCGGGCCCGTCCAGCGAGAGGTCGTCGGCGTAGTAGGTGCCCTGGCCGTACCAGCCGTGGGTGTACACGGTGGCGCTGGTCTGCGAGGCGGTGGTGGTGAAGCTGACCGAGAGCTTCTGGAAGGCGCCGCCGGTGCTCGGGGTCCAGATGCTGGCGGCGGTGCCGCCCTCCACCCCGAGGTAGACGTACGCGCCCTTGACCCAGCCGGTCAGCTGGTACGTGGTGCCGGGCTTGACCGTGACGGTCTGGCTGCACTTGGCCGAGTCGCTCGCCGAGGCGGCCGCCGCCAGGGCGTAGCCACCGGTCCTGGCCTGGCCGGTCACGCTGCCGAGCCCGCCGGTGCAGCTCCACGGGGAGACGCTGCCGGTCTCGAAGCCGCCGTTGGTCAGGAACTCGCCGGCGCTCGCGGTCGGGGCCAGGGTGAAGCTGAGCGCGACGGCGCCGGCCGCGGCCGTGGCCCAGGCGGTCGCGGCGGCGACCACTCGTCTGGTGGTTCGGGGAGTTCGCATGTGGGGATGCTCCTGCCTCGATCTGTGGGGGTCGTCCAACTCGCCTCGGGGAAAGGCGCGGTGTGGGGAGCCTGATTGGACTGGACCACTGAACCGTTTCCGGCCTGCGGGTGTCAATGGTCTGAACCAGCAACGCCGCCTGCGGGAGCGCCGCCACGTCCGGCCGAGCGGGTGGGCCGATCTGACGGTCCGTCCGAGTTGCGACCCGCCCGGGTCGCCCGTTGCATGAAGGGGTGACCGAGCCCGGCTATCTCAGGTACCCGCACCTGCGCGGCGGCCTGCTCACCTTCACCGCCGAGGACGACGTCTGGGCCGCCCCGCTGGCCGCGGACGGCACCGTCGGCCGGGCCTGGCGGGTGAGCTGCGACCGCACCCGGGTCAGCCACCCGCGGCTCTCCCCGGACGGCGCCACGGTCGCCTGGACCAGCTGGCTCACCGTCATCCCCGAGGTGTGGACCGCCCCTTCGGACGGCGGCCAGGCCACCCGGCTCACCCACTGGGGCAGCCAGGACACCCGGGTGCGCGGCTGGCTGCCGGACGGCGAGGTGCTCGCCGTGACCTCGTACCACGAGCCGTTCGCCCACTACACCTGGGCCTGGGCACTGCCCCCGGACGGCTCCCCGGGACGGCGGATGCCCTGGGGCCCGGTCGGCGACGCCCAGCAGGACGCCGAGCACACCGTGCTGCTCACCGCCACCGCCCCGCACGAACCCGCCGCCTGGAAGCGCTACCGGGGCGGCGCCACCGGCCGGCTCTGGCTCGGCACCACCCAGCTGCTCCCCGACCACCCCGGCCACCTGGCCTCCCCGATGCCGGTCGGCCCACCCCATGACCCGAGGATCGCCTTCCTCTCCGACCACGAAGGCGTCGGCAACCTCTACTCCTGCCGCCTGGACGGCACCGGCCTGCGCCGGCACACCGACCACGCCGCGTACTACGCCCGCGAGGCGGCGAGCGACGGCACCCGGATCGTCTACCAGCACGCGGGCGACCTCTGGCTGCTGGACAGCCTGGACCACCCGCACCCGCGCAGGCTGGACGTCCCGCTCGGCGGCTCGCGCTCGGGCCGCCGCCCGTACCAGGTGCCGACGGCCAGTCAGGTCAAGGACCTCGCCTGCGACACCACCGGCCGGGCCAGCGCGATCACGGTGCGCGGCAGCCTGTACTGGCTGGCCCACCGGGACGGCCCGGCCCGGGTGCTGGCCGACACCCCCGGCGTGCGGACCAGGCTGCCGGTGCTGCTCGGCCACGGCGGGCAGCTCGCCTGGATCACCGACGCGGAGGGCGCCGACGCGATCGAGCTGGCCGCCGTCCCGGGCCGGTCCGGGCCCGACACCCCGCCGCGCCGGATCGCCGCCGGGCGGCTCGGCCGGGTGCTGGAGCTGACCGCCGCACCCGACGGGCAGACCCTGGCGGTGGTCTCCTCGGACGGCCGGCTGCTGCTGGTGTCCTCCGCGGACGGCACCGTCACCGAGGCGGCCGGCTCCCGCTACGGGCCGATCGGCAGCCCGGCGTTCTCGCCGGACTCGCAGTGGCTGGCCTGGTCCCAGCCGGTGGCGGGCCGCTCGCTGCGCTCGATCCAGCTGGCCCGGGTGGCCGATCCGACCCACACCATCGACGTGACCGGCGGCCGGTTCGAGGACGAGCACCCGGTCTTCACCCGGGACGGCCGGTTCCTGGTCTTCCTCTCCTGGCGCGGCTTCGACCCGGTGCACGACGTGCACACCGGCGACCTGTCCTTCCCGCTCGGCTGCCGCCCGTACCTGGTGCCGCTGGCCGCCGACACCCCGTCACCCTTCGCCGCCCCGGCCGAGGGACGGCCCCCGGTCGGCCTGGACCCGGAGCAGAGCGGCGGCGACGGCACCGTGACGGTGGACCCGCAGGGCCTGTCCACCCGGCTGGTCCCGTTCCCGGTGATCGCCTCCAAGTACTCGGCCACCGCCGCCGCCCGGGGCGGCCTGCTCTGGCTGCGCTGGCCGATCGCGGGCGCGCTCGGCCAGACCTTCGCCAACCCGGCCGACACCTCGGGCCGCCCGGCGCTGGAGTACTTCGACCTGGCCCAGGGCACCCGCAGCACGGTCGCCGAGCAACTGGACGGCTACTCGGTCTCCGGCGACGGCCGCTCGGTCCTGGTGTTCTCGGCCGGCACCCTGCGCCTGCTCCAACTCCCCTCCGGAAGCCAGCCGTTGACCGTCGACCTGCGCCGGATCACGCACACCGTGCACCCGGCCGAGGAGTGGCGGCAGGCGTACCACGAGGCGGCCCGGATCGTCCGGGACCAGTTCTGGGACGCCGGGATGTGCGGCCTGGACTGGCCCGGACTGGTCGAGCAGTACGCCCCGTTGGTGGACCGGGTGGCCAGCCCCGACGACTTCGCCGACCTGCTCCGGGAGCTGCTCGGCGAGCTCGGCACCTCGCACGCGTACGTCTCGCCGTCCCGGCGCGGCGAGGGCCCGGCCCCGGCCGGGCAGCCGCTCGGCCTGCTCGGCGCCGACCTCCACCGGGCCCCGGACGGCCGTTGGCTGGTCGACCGGATCCTGCCCGGCGAGTCCTCCGACCCGCGCGCCCGCGCCCCGCTGGCGGGCTACGGGCTGCGCGACGGCGACGAGTTCGTGGCGGTCTCCGGCCGCCCGCCCGAGCTGCCGGCCGGCCCCGCCCCGCTGCTCGCGGGCACCGGCGGCACCACCGTCGAGCTCACCTTCAGGACCGCCGCCGACGGCACCCTGCGCCGGATCGCGGTCACCCCGCTGACCGACGAGCGGCCGATCCGCTACCAGGACTGGGTGACCCGACGGCGCAGCCTGGTACGGGAGTTGAGCGACGGCCGGTGCGGCTACCTGCACATCCCGGATCTCGGCGGCTCCGGCTGGGCCCAGTTCAACCGCGACCTCCGACGCGAACTCGACCACCCCGCCCTGGTGTTGGATGTCCGGGGGAACGCCGGCGGCAACGTCTCCGAACTGGTCCTGGAGAAACTCAGCCGCCGGGTGCTGGCCTGGGACCACAGCCGGGGCCGGCACCCGGTCCGCTACCCGAAGGACGCACCGCGCGGCCCGGTGGTGGCGCTGGCCGACCACGCCACCAGCTCGGACGGCGACGTGATCATCACCGCCATCAAGCTGCTCGGCCTGGGCCCGGTGGTGGGCAGCCGGACCTGGGGCGGGGTGGTCGGGATGACCGGCCGTCACACCCTGGGCGACGGCACCCAGATCTCGGTGCCGAAGAACGCCTCCTGGTTCACCGGCGGCATCGGCTGGTCGGTGGAGAACCACGGCGTGGCACCGGACGTCCGGGTGGTGCGCGGCCCGCACGAGTGGGCGGCCTCGCTGCACACCGAGCTGGAGGCGGCCGTCCGGCTGGCGCTGGAGCTGCTGGCCGAGCACCCGGCGGCCACGCCCCCGCCGCCGGACGCGCCCCGGCCCGACCTGCGCCGCCCGCCACTGCCGCCGCGCTGAGCCGGGCGTGCCGAAGGGGCGCATCCGTTGACGGATGCGCCCCTTCGGTGTGCCCTCAGTCCCAGGGATCGCCCTCGGCGGTCATCTCCTCGGCCGCCCGACGGTCCTCCTCGGTGGGCTCCGCCCGGTGCATGGCGCTGCGTGCGGCGGTGTCGGGGAAGGCGTCGGCCGCCTCGTCGTGGGCGAGCCGCTGCCGCTCCACCGGGTCGGCGGTCTCCTGGCCCTTGTGGCGGAGTCTGTCCAGAATGCCCATGTCTCCTCCTCCGATCGGTCGGATGACGGGCTGCCACCAATCTTCCACCGGCCGCGGCGGTCCGCACCCCGGGGCGGTCCGCTCACTCGTACAGCCGAACGGGAGCGGTCGCGGCCGTCCTTCTCTCAGCCCTTACGGCTCCGGGCCGTTGGGCCTTTGGTCCCCCGTAACTCCGATCGTAGGCCCATGGCCGACTCATCCGCTCCGGACGGAGGGTGGAGCTGTCAGCCGCTACCGGCAGCGCCGCCGGAGCGCCACGCAGCACCGTTCTCCGAGGTGAGCGAGATGGCCCGCCAGCAAGCCGTAGCAACCGAGACCCCTGTCCCCTCCGAGGCCGCCACAGCCGTGGACGTTCTGGTCGGCAACGGCCTGAAGGCCCTGGGGGAGTACGCGGGGTTCACGCAGGAGAAGGTCGACCACATCGTCAAGAAGGCGTCGTTGGCGGCGTTGGCCGCGCACACCCGGTTGGCGGTGCTGGCGGTGGAGGAGACCGGGCGGGGGGTGTTCGAGGACAAGGCCGTCAAGAACGTCTTCGCCTGCGAGCATGTCACGCACTCGATGGCGGACATGAAGACGGTGGGGGTGATCCGGCGGGACGACATCGACGGGATCGTGGAGATCGCGGAGCCGGTGGGTGTGGTGGCGGGGGTGACTCCGGTGACCAACCCGACCTCCACCACCATCTTCAAGGCGTTGGTGGCGTTGAAGACCCGCAATCCGATCGTGTTCGGTTTCCATCCGGCCGCGCAGCGGTGTTCGGCGGAGGCGGCGCGGATCGTGCGGGACGCGGCGGTGGCGGCGGGTGCTCCGGCGCACTGCGTGCAGTGGATCGAGGTGCCGTCGATGGAGGCGACGGGTGCGTTGATGAACCATCCGGGGGTGGCGACCATCCTGGCCACGGGTGGGAACGCGATGGTGAAGGCGGCGTACAGCTGCGGGAAGCCGGCCCTGGGGGTGGGTGCGGGCAATGTGCCCGCGTACATCGAGAAGAGCGCGAACCTCAAGCGCGCGGTCAACGACGTGGTGGTCTCCAAGTCCTTCGACAACGGGATGATCTGCGCCTCCGAGCAGGCCGTGATCCTGGACCAGGAGATCTACGGCCCGGCGCTCGGCGAGTTCCGCAAGCTCAAGGCGCACCTGGCCAGCAAGGCCGAGAAGGCGCTGCTGGAGCAGTACGTCTTCGGGGTCGGCGAGGACCGCAACTGTGCGGGCGCCAAGCTGAACGCGGCCGTGGTGGGGCAGTCCCCGGTGGCGATCGCCGAGGCGGCCGGTTTCGAGGTGCCGGCGGACACCTCGATCATCCTGGCGGAGGTGGACTTCGTGGGGCCCGAGGAGCCGTTGACGCGGGAGAAGCTCTGCCCGGTGCTCGCGGTGCTGAAGGCGGACACCCGCAAGCAGGGGCTGAGGCTGGCCACCGAGATGGTGGAGTTCAACGGTCTGGGGCACTCGGCGGCGGTGCACACGGAGGACGAGGCGTTCGCGGAGGAGTTCGGGCATGCGGTGAAGGCGTGCCGGATCATCTGGAACGCGCCGAGTTCGCAGGGCGGGATCGGGGACGTCTACAACGCGTTCATGCCGTCGTTGACGCTGGGGTGCGGCAGTTACGGGGCGAACTCGGTGTCGGGGAACGTCACCGCGCTGAACCTGGTGAACATCAAGCGGATCGGGCGGCGCAACACGAACATGCAGTGGTTCAAGATCCCGCCGAAGGTGTTCTTCGAGCGCAACTCCATCAAGTACCTGGCGGACATGCGCGGTGCGCGCAGGGTGGTGATCGTGACCGACAGGACGATGGTGGAGATCGGGCACCTGGAGCGGGTCCGGTCGGTGCTGAACCGGCGGTCCGAGCCGGTGGAGATCCGGGTGATCGACTTCGTGGAGCCGAACCCGAGCATCGACACGGTGGACAAGGGCGCGGAGCTGATGCGCGGCTTCCGGCCGGACACCATCATCGCGCTGGGCGGCGGGTCGCCGATGGACGCGGCCAAGGTGATGTGGCTGATGTACGAGCACCCCGAGACGGTGTTCGCGGACCTGAAGGAGAAGTTCTTCGACATCCGCAAGCGCGCCTTCACCTTCCCCGACCTGGGGGAGAAGGCCAAGCTGGTGTGCATCCCGACCACCTCGGGCACCGGCTCGGAGGTCACCCCGTTCGCGGTGATCACCGACTCGGAGACCGGCCAGAAGTACCCGCTGGCGGACTACGCGCTCACCCCCAGCGTGGCGATCTGCGACCCGGCACTGACCACGCACCTGCCGAAGGCGGTGACCGCCGACTCCGGCTTCGACGCCCTCACCCACTGCATCGAGACCTACGTGTCGGTCTACGCCAACGACTTCACCGACGGCCTGGCCCTGCAGGGCATCCGGCTGGTCTTCGACAACCTCGAGGAGGCCGTGGCCAACGGGCCGGACAACCCGGTGGCGCGGGAGAAGATGCACAACGCCGGCACCATCGCCGGAATGGCCTTCGGCTCCGCGTTCCTGGGCATCGTCCACGCCATGGCACACACCCTGGGCGCCACCTTCCACGTCGCGCACGGCCGCACCAACGCCATCCTGCTGCCGCACGTGATCCGCTACAACGGCGCCGCCCCCTCCAAGGTGACCAGCTGGCCCAAGTACCAGAGCTACGTCGCCCCCGAGCGCTTCCAGCAGATCGCCAGGATGCTCGGCCTGCCCGCCGACACCCCCGAGCAGGGCGTCGAATCACTGGCCCACGCGGTGGAGCAGCTGCGCGACAGGGTCGGCATCCCGCAGTCCTTCAAGAACGCCGGCGTCGACGAGAGCGCCTTCCTGGACGCCCTCCCGCAGCAGGCGATGTACGCCTACGAGGACCAGTGCGCCCCGGCCAACCCCCGGATGCCGATGCTCGCCGACATGCAGCAACTCATGCGCCAGGCCTACTACGGGGACCACATCTGAGCCGGGACGAAGGTCCATTCGAATCAGGACTTTCCGAGCCCATGTGACTTTGTGAATCGTTTCACAATGTAGGCGTAGGGCTCGGAACCACGAAGAGCGGGAGCAGCACACCATGAGCACCCAGCACATCGAGAAGACGCGGGGCGGGGCCTGGGAGGGTTTCAAGGGCGGGTTGTGGCGGGATGCCATCGACGTCCGGGACTTCATCCAGCAGAACTACACCCCCTACCTGGGTGACAGTTCCTTCCTGGCGGGCCCGACCGGGCGGACCACGGCGGTGTGGGAGAAGATCACCGACCTGTTCCCGCAGGAGCGAGCCAAGGGCGTCCTGGACGTGGCATACGACGTCCCGTCGACGATCACGGCGCACGCGCCGGGGTGGATCGACCGGGAGCTGGACCTGATCGTGGGTCTGCAGACGGACGCGCCGTTGAAGCGGGCGATCATGCCCTACGGCGGCTGGCGGATGGTGGCCGGCGCGCTGGAGACGTACGGCTACCCGGTGTCGGCGGAGCTGGAGAAGGTGTTCACGCAGTACCGCAAGACCCACAACGCGGGCGTGTTCGACGCCTACACCCCCGACATCCGGGCCGCCCGCAAGGCCGGCATCGTCACCGGCCTGCCCGACGCGTACGGGCGGGGGCGGATCATCGGCGACTACCGCCGGGTCGCCCTCTACGGGGTGGACCGGCTGATCGAGGCCAAACTGGCGGAGAAGGCCGGGCTGGACGCGATGCCCGGCGACCCGGCCCTGCTGGAGGAGACCATCCGGGAGCGGGAGGAACTCGCCGAGCAGATCCGCTCGCTGGGCGAACTCAAGCAGATGGCCGCCTCCTACGGCCACGACATCTCCGGCCCGGCCGGCACCGGCCGCCAGGCGATCCAGTGGCTGTACTTCGCCTACCTGGCAGCGGTCAAGGAGCAGAACGGCGCCGCGATGTCACTGGGCCGGACCTCCACCTTCATCGACGTCTACCTCCAACGCGACATCGACAGCGGACTGCTGACCGAGCAGACGGCCCAGGAACTGGTCGACGACTTCATCATCAAACTGCGGATCGTACGCTTCCTGCGCACCCCCGAATACGACGAACTGTTCTCCGGCGACCCGACCTGGGTGACCGAGTCCATCGGCGGCATCGGCCAGGACGGCCGCCCACTGGTCACCCGCAGCTCCTTCCGCTACCTCCAGACCCTCTACAACCTCGGCCCCGCCCCCGAACCGAACATGACCGTCTTCTGGTCCCCGCAACTACCCCAGGGATTCAAGGAGTTCTGCGCCCAGGTGTCGATCGACACCTCCAGCGTGCAGTACGAGTCGGACGAACTGATGCGCCCGCGCTTCGGCGACGACACCGCCATCGCCTGCTGCGTCTCCGCGATGGCCGTCGGCAAGCAGATGCAGTTCTTCGGCGCCCGCGTCAACCTCGCCAAGACCCTCCTCTACGCGGTCAACGGCGGCCGCGACGAGAAGTCCGGCGCCCAGGTCGGCCCCGCATCCGGCCCGATCACCTCCGACGTGCTGGACTACGACGAGGTGCTGGCCCGCTTCGACCAGCAGATGGAATGGCTCGCCCAGACGTACGTGCACGCACTGAACGTCATCCACTTCATGCACGACAAGTACGCCTACGAACGCATCGAGATGGCCCTGCACGACCGCGACATCCGCCGCACCATGGCCTGCGGCATCGCCGGCCTCTCCGTCGCCGCCGACTCCCTCGCCGCCATCAAGTACGCCAAGGTCACCCCCGTCCGCGACGACACCGGCCTGGTCACCGACTACCTCATCGAAGGCGACTACCCCGCCTACGGCAACAACGACGACCGCGCCGACGAGATCGCCGTCTGGCTGGTCGAGGAGTTCATGCGCAAGATCCGCAAACACCCCACCTACCGCGGCGCCGAACACACCCAGTCCGTGCTCACCATCACCTCCAACGTCGTCTACGGCAAGAAGACCGGCAACACCCCCGACGGCCGCCGCACCGGCGAACCCTTCTCCCCCGGCGCCAACCCCATGAACGGCCGCGACAGCCACGGCTACATCGCCAGCGCCCTCTCCGTCGCCAAACTCCCGTACCAGGACGCCGAGGACGGCATCTCACTCACCAACACCGTCACCCCCGACGCCCTCGGCCGCACCCCCGCCGAACGCATCACCAACCTCGCCGGCGTACTCGACGGCTACATCGCTTCCAACGGCTTCCACATGAACGTCAACGTCCTCAACCGCGACACCCTCCTCGACGCCATGGAACACCCCGAGAACTACCCCCAGCTGACCATCCGCGTCAGCGGCTACGCCGTCAACTTCGTCCGCCTCACCCGCGAACAACAACTCGACGTCCTCAACCGCACCTTCCACAGCTCGCTGTAGCCGCCACCACTTGGAGGACGGCGCCGGTCCCCGACCGTTCCGGCGCCGCCCTCCGGGAGCCCTTCCCAGGAGGTCCTGCCATGGCCGTACTGCTCGGAACCGACATCCCCGTCGGCCCGCCCGCCGACCCCACGGCCGAGGAACCGCTCACCGAGAGCTGCGCCACCACCCCGGCCGGCGCCGCCAGCCGGCGGCCGATCGAGGGTTCGGTGCACTCCTGGGACCTCTCCACCGGCGTGGACGGACCCGGCACCCGCTTCGTCACCTTCCTCGCCGGCTGCCCCCTGAACTGCCTCTACTGCCACAACCCCGACACCATGAAAATGCGCAACGGCAAACGCACCAGCGCCGACGACGTCCTCACCGAAGCCGTGAAGTACACCACGTTCATCCGCGCCTCCGGCGGCGGCGCCACCATCAGCGGCGGCGAACCCCTGCTCCAACCCGTCTTCACCGGCGAGCTGTTCCACCGCTTCAAGCACGAACTCGGCCTGCACACCGCCCTGGACACCTCCGGCTTCCTCGGCACCCGCGCCACCGACGCCCTCCTCGCCGACGTCGACCTCGTCCTGCTCGACATCAAGTCCTGGGACCGCGAGCTCTACCGCAAGGTCACCGGGCGGCAGTTGGACCCGACCCTGGACTTCGCCCGGCGGCTCGCCGACCTCGGCAAGGAGGTCTGGGTGCGGTTCGTGCTGGTGCCGGGACTGACCGACCCGGTGGAGAACGTCGAGGGCGTAGCCGGCTTCGCCGCCTCGCTCGGCAACGTCTCCCGCGTCGACATCCTCCCCTTCCACAAACTCGGCGCCGCCAAGTACGAGGCCCTGGGCCAGGACTTCGCGCTCGCCGACACCCCCACACCGACCCCCGAACAGGTCACCACCGCCCGCGCCGTCTTCACCGGCCACGGCCTGAACGCCATCTGACCACCTCTCACGCAGGAGCACGGTAACCATGACCACCGCAGCACCCCGCCGCCGCCACCGGGACAGCGAGCAGGACGAACACCCCGGCCGCCCACGGCGGGTGGTCGGCCCGGTCCCCGCGATGGACGGCCGGGCGCCGACCGCCCACGACCTGCTCCTGCTGCACTGCCCCAGCTCCCTGCGACAGACGGTCTCCGGCGGCGAGCCGATGCCGAACTGGACCCGGTCCGTGCTCCGTGGCAACCCCTGGGTGACCGTCCGACGTGCCCCCGTGCTGGCCGGCTTCGCGCCCGACCGGGTCCGCTGCACCCGGGACGCCTCGGCCGCCCCCGAATCCTGGGTCCCGGTCTCCCTGCGCGGCCCACGGCTGGAGCAGCGGGCCACCGGCTACGCCCCTCGTTCGGCCGTCGCGGTCTCCCTGAAGCCCGAACAACTCCCGGACCGCCTGGAGCAGTTGTCCCCCGACCGGCTGCTGATCCCGGCCCTCGCCGCGCTCCCCGCAGCCGCCGAGGTGGTCGAGGGCTACAACCTCAGCTGGGGCCCGATCGGCGCCGTCGGCTGCGAACTCGCCACCGGCGTCCCGGTCACCGCCCCCGAGAGCCCGCTCCGGCTGCTGCTCCGCAGCCCGCTGCCGTTCAGCCGGCGGGACGCGTTGCTGCTCCGCCGCAAGCTCCGCAAACTCCCGGTCTGGGTCGAGGCCGACCTGGAGACCCGCCACGGTGCCGTCTCCCTCGCCGAGTACTCCACCTCCCCCCAGGTCCTCACCCTGCACACCCCGGAGGGCCCCCGCCTGGTCGGCGACCCGTGGTTCCCCCGCGCGGCCTGATCCTTCTGGCAGGGCCTCCGGTTGCACTCTCCAGGGGCTCGGGGAACGGCGACGCCGGCCTCGTACAAGGTGATCCGTGCGTAAGAGGCCAGGCACTTTCGCAGTGACCCGAACGCCAGATCTCCTCGCCCACGCGGCGGAGCCGCAGATCAGCAGAGCCCCGAGCCCCTGGAGAGTGCAGCTGGAGGCCCTGCAAAAAAGTGCTAGGCGTGGTGGCAGGCGACCCCGTCCTCGAGAGCCGGTGACTCCCCTTCGCAGCGGGCCTGGCGGCCCACGTCCAGGGTGGCGTACAGCGGGCACCGGGTGCGGAACGCGCAGCCCGTACGCCGCTCCGTCGGCGACGGCGGGTCGCCCGGGAGCAGGACTCGGGTGCGGGCTCGTTCCGCCGCCGGGTCGGGCAGTGGGACGGCCGAGAGCAGGGCCTGGGTGTACGGGTGCCGGGGGCGGGCGAAGACCTCGGCGGCCGAGCCCGCCTCGACGGTGCGGCCGAGGTACATCACGCTGACCCGGTCGCAGAGGTGGCGGATCACCGAGAGGTCGTGCGAGACGAACAGGTAGGCCAGGCCCAGTTCGGCCTTGAGCTGCTGGAGCAGGTTGAGCACCCCGGCCTGGACCGAGACGTCCAGGGCGGAGACCGGCTCGTCCAGCACCAGCAACCGGGGCTGCACCGCCAGGGCCCGGGCGATCGAGATCCGCTGCCGCTGCCCGCCGGAGAACTGGTGCGGGTAGCGCGCGGCGTACGCGGGGTCGAGGCCGACCTGCCGGAGCAGTTCGGGGACCCGACGGTTGATCAGGTCCCGGGCGGCGCCCTGGGCGAGCAGCGGTTCGGCGATCACGTCACCGATCGGCATCCGGGGGTCGAGGCTGGCCATCGGGTCCTGGAAGACGATCTGCACCTCGCCGCGCAGCCGGTGCGCCCCGGCCCGGTCGAGCTTCGCGGTGTCCTGGCCGAGCAGTTCGATCCGGCCGCCTTCCGGCTTGCCGAGGTCGAGCAGCTCGAACAACGTGGTCGACTTGCCCGACCCCGACTCCCCCACCAGACCGAGCGTCTCGCCCCGGCGGAGGTCCAGCTCGACCCCGTCCACGGCGTACACCGAGCCGACCCGGCGCTTGAAGACGGTGCCCTTCAGGACCGGGAAGGTCTTGGTCAGCCCGGTCACCCGGAGCACCGGTTCACGCTCCGCGCGGGGTGTCGGGTCGGCGGCGGGCAGCGGCGGCACCGGGTAGACGTCCTGCGGCCGGGGCCGGGTCTCGGCCAGTTCGTCGGCCCGTACGCAGGCGGCCAGGTGGTCACCGGCTCCCGTCAGTTCGGGCTCGGCGGTCCGGCAGCGGTCCTGCACCAACGGGCAGCGGTCGGCGAACGGGCAGCCGGGGCCGGTCCAGCCGAGTGCGGGCGGCTGGCCGGGGATCGGGACCAGCGGGCCGCCGTCGGCGTCCAGCCGGGGGACGGCGCCGATCAGGCCGAGGGTGTACGGGTGCCTGGGGTGGGCGAACAGCTCGTCCACCGGAGCGGTCTCCACCACCCGGCCCGCGTACATCACCGCGACCCGGTCGGCCATCCCGGCGATCACCCCGAGGTCGTGGCTGACCAGCACCAGCGCGGCGCCGGTCTCCCGCTGCGCGGTCCGCAGCACTTCGAGCACCTGGGCCTGGATGGTGACGTCGAGCGCGGTGGTGGGCTCGTCGGCGAGCAGGATGTCGGGGTCGTTGGCGATCGCCATCGCGATCATCGCGCGCTGCCGCATCCCGCCGGAGAACTCGTGCGGGAAGGCGTCCAGGGCGCGCGCCGGGTCCGGGATGCCGACCAGGTCGAGCAGTTCGGCCGCGCGCTTGCGGGCGGCCGGCTTGTCCAGCCGCTGGTGGATCCGGATCGCCTCGACGATCTGGTCGCCGATCCGGTAGACGGGGGTGAAGGCGGAGAGCGGGTCCTGGAAGACCATCGCGACCTTGCGCCCGCGCAGGCCGGCCAGCTCCTTGCCCGGCAGGCCGACCAGTTCCTGGCCTTCCAGCTTCACCGAGCCCCGCACCTGCGCGCTGCCGGGCAGCAGGCCGAGCACCGCCAGCGCGGTGACCGACTTCCCGGAACCGGACTCGCCGACGATGCCCAGGGTCTCGCCCCGGCGGAGCGCGAGGTCGACCCCCCGGACGGCCGGCTGGGAGCCGAAGTCCACGGCCAGGTCGGTTACTTCGAGCAGGTCAGCGGTCACGGCCGGCTCCCGGAGGTGGGGTCGAGGGCGTCCCGGAGGCCGTCCCCGATCAGGTTGACGGCGAGCACGAACAGCACCAGCAGTCCGGCCGCGAAGTAGAACAGCCAGGGGAAGACCGGCGCCTGGTCCGTCCCGGCGGCGAGCAGGGTGCCGAGCGAGACGTCCGGGGCGCGGACGCCGAAGCCGAAGTAGGAGAGGGCCGCCTCGCTCATCACGGCGCCGCCGACCGCGACGGTGGCGTCGGTGATCAGGAAGGAGGCGACGTTGGGCAGGATGTGCCGCAGGATGATCCGCAGCGGGTGGACGCCCATGAACCGGGCGGCACGGACGAATTCGCGCTCGCGCAGCGAGCGGGCCATCGAGCGGACCACCCGGGCGGTGATCATCCAGTTGAAGGCGGCCAGCAGCACCACGAAGGCGATCCAGCCCGCGCCCTTGAGCCGGGGCGAGATGATGGTGATGATCAGGAAGCTCGGGAAGACCAGCAGCAGGTCGACCAGGAAGGTCAGCGCCCGGTCGGCCCAGCCGCCGAAGTACCCGGCGCAGGCGCCGACCAGCCCGGCCAGCACGGTGGAGAACAGCGCCACCAGCAGGCCGATCACCAGCGACTTCTGCAGCCCTCGGACGGTCTGCGCGAAGACGTCCTGCCCAAGTCCGTTGGTGCCGAACCAGTGCGCGCCGGAAGGTGGTTGGCGGAGCGCCAGGTAGTCGGGGGTGGCATAGTCCCAGGGCGTCAGGTACGGGCCGACGAAGGCCAGCAGGAACAGCAGCAGCACGGTCAGCGCACCGATCAGCACCCCCTTGGCGGCCAGCAGGCGCCCGGTGACCAGGCGCAACCGTCCGGTGGGGGCCGCGAGTTCGGCGGTGGGCAGCGGCAGGACGGCAGTCATCAGGACCTGACCCGGGGATCGAGGGCGGCGGTCAGCAGGTCGGCCAGGAAGCCGGACGCCAGCACCACCACGGCGGCGAACAGGTTGACCGCGACCACCGAGTTGATGTCCTGCTCGTTGATCGCCTGGATGAACCACTCCCCCATGCCGTGCCAGCCGAAGATGGTCTCGGTGAAGGCCGCGCCGGTGAAGATGCCCAGGAAGCTGTAGGCGAACATGGTGGCCATCGGGATCACCGCGGTGCGCAGCCCGTGCTTCACCAGCGCCCGGTTCCTGGTCAGCCCCTTGGCCTCGGCGGTCCGCAGGTAGTCGGAGCCGAGCACGTCGAGCATGGTGGCGCGCTGGTAGCGGCTGTAGACCGCGATCCCGCCGAGCGCCAGCGACATGGTGGGCAGCAGCAGGTGGAGCCCCCAGTCGGCCAGGTGGGCGCCGAGCCCACCGGCCAGCCCCGGGGTCTCGTAGCCGGTGAACGGGATCACCTCGTGGCCGGCCGCGTCCTTGGCGGCGATCGCGCCGTTCTTCAGCAGCAGCGCGAGCAGGAAGACCGGGGTGGAGAGCAGCACGAAGGAGGCCAGCGTGCTGGCCCGGTCGGAGAAGCGGTACTGCCGCACCGCACCCCAGGCGCCGACCGCCACGCCGAGCACCATGCCGAGCAGGCTGCCGACCAGCAGCAGCCGGAGCGAGACCCAGATCCGCCGGCCGAACTCCTCGTTCACCGCGGTGTCGTGGATGGTCCGGCCGAGGTCGGCGTGCAGCAGCAGGCCGTCGGCCCAGGTACCGAAGCGTTCGACCACAGGGGTGCGGTCGTTGATGTTCAGCGCGGTCAACTGCCGGTCCACCGAGGCGGCGGAGGGCCGGGGCTGCTTGGCCTCGAAGTAGCTGCGCGGCCCGAGCGCGGTGCTGGAGAGGGCGTACGCCAGGAAGACCGCGACGATCAGCAGCACCACGTAGTAGCCCAGGCGTTTGGCCAGGTACCGGATCACCCCGCACCGCCGGTCCGGAGGTTCGTACACCTGGTCAGCATGACGAATTGCCTTCGCTCTAGGGGTCTTTGGAGCAGCTTCGCGCGCAGCAGTTCTACGGCATGACCGGTCGGCCGTCCAGAGTCCTGACGCACACCGCTCCACCCGGTCGGCGAAGCAGCAGGTCAGAGTGTTTCAGCGGGTTACTGACGGCGTGTTGCCACAGTGTTGCGGCCCGTTTCGATTCGATCAGATGTGAACAAGACCCCCTGGTACGTGAACTGATCCGCTGTTACGTTCGGCTCGGCCGGACACCGACTTGGCTGCCCATGCTCAAGCGCCGCCACACCTGGCGGCCACCAACTCTTCCCGGGGGAACCCCTGATGGACGCCTTCACCACCGCCCGCGGCCTGCGCCGCACCGCCGTCCTCGCCATCGCACTGGCGCTGGCCGTCACCGGGTGCAGCTCGGCCGGCTCGGGCTCGGGTGACGTGGCCAAGAACGTGGTGCCGACCCAGGACGCCGAGGACAACAACCCGCAGCCGCTGGACAGAATCAAGGACGGCGGCGAGTTCCGGCCACCGCTCCAGCAGTGGATCACCCAGTGGAACCCGTACCAGGTGGACGGCCGGTACGGCGACGCGGTCGAGATCATGTACTACACCCAGGCCAAGCTGTTCCGGACCGACGCCAAGGGCGTCTTCAAGCCGGTGCCGGAGTACCTCACCTCGGCCGAGGTGACCTCCAAGTCGCCGCAGGTGATCACCTACAAGATCAACCCGAAGGCCAAGTGGTCGGACGGCAAGCAGATCGGCGTGGCCGACTTCAAGGCGGTCTGGGAGGCCACCAACGGCAAGAACCCGGCCTACAACATCGCCGACTCCTCCGGCTACGAGCAGATCTCCTCGGTCGAGCAGGGCGCCGACGCCCAGGAGGTGAAGGTCACCTTCGACAAGCCGTACGCCGACTGGCAGAACCTGTTCAACCCGCTGATCCCGGCGGCCGGCATCGCCACCCCGGAGGCGTTCAACCAGGGCTGGATCGAGCAGGTGCCGATCGTCGGCGGGCCGTTCAAGGTCGGCACCATCGACAAGACCGCGCAGACCATCACCCTGGTGCCGAACCCGGACTGGTGGGGCCCGAAGCCCAAGCTGGACAAGATCACCTACCGGGTGCTGGCCACCCCGGCGATCACCCAGGCGTTCCTCAACAACGAGGTGGACTACGCCTCGGCGGGCAGCGCCACCGCGTACGGCCAGCTCAAGGACGCCAAGGACGGCGTGATCCGGACCGGCACCCCGTGGGACGAGGTGCACCTCTCCTTCGGCGGCAACGGGGCGCTGGCCGACAAGCCCGTCCGGCAGGCGCTCGGGCTGGCGCTGGACCGGGCCGCACTGATCAAGATCGTCAACCAGGGCGTGCCGGTGGAGTTCAAGCCGCTCGGCAACCACCTCTTCATGACCAACCAGAACGGTTACCAGGACAACTCCGGCGACTGGGTCAAGTACAACGTCGCGGGCGCCAAGGACCTTCTGGACAAGGCGGGTTGGAAGGAAGCGGCGGCCGGCCAGCCGCGCACCAAGGACGGCCGGCCGCTGGAGCTGCACTTCGTGCTGAGCGACGGCTCGGCCCAGGCCCAGATCGACATGGCCACCGCGGTGCAGAACATGCTCCAGCAGGTCGGCGTGAAGCTCACCGTCGACAAGGTGCCGAGCAAGGAGTACTTCGGCAAGTACGTCAACCAGGGCAAGTTCGACCTGGCCAGCTGGCGGAACACCGGCTCCTTCCCGCTCTCCGCCGGGGTGACCAACTTCCGTGCGCCGCAGGGCGACAACGTGTTCGGGAACTACTCCAAGCTGGCCACGCCGGAGATCGACGAGCTGCTGCGCACCGCCGCCGCCACCCTCGACCCGACCGAGGCGGCCAAGCTCTACAACAAGGCCGACGCGCAGATCTGGGAGCTCGGCCACACCTACGAGCTCTACCAGCGCCCGAGCATCGTGGCGGTCCGCAAGGGACTGGCCAACTTCGGCGCGGGAAGCCTGGCCGACACCGTCATCACCTCGGTCGGCTGGGAGAAGTGACCCCCTGAACCCCCTGAACGGAACGGGCTGACGGACGCCGGACGGCACTGACGAGCAGCGCGGTGATCACGAGACCGGCGGCACGGGGAGGCGGCGAACCCGCCCCCGTGTACCGCCACCGGCCTTGACCTTCCGCGTTGCTCGCAGACCGCCCGCGTCGTCGTTGCACTGCCGAGGAATCTAGCCGGTCGGAGCGGACACGCCGAACAGCACCGGCGGGGCACGCCCGGGGACCCGTTCGCTGTCACCCGGTTCGCGCACTGCGCCGTCAACTCTCGCTGACGACGGGCAGAACGGGCGTAAATCGGATATATAGGCGTGCCGTGGTGGTACCGTGCGCCAGGGGTGACGGGGTGTCAGGATCGCAGCATGACCAGCGATCAGGCCGTTCCGACCGACCCGGCACCGTTCCGCCGGATGGCACCCCGGAGCAAGGCGGAGAACCATCGGGCCGCCACTCCCCTGGAACTCTTCTTCGACCTCTGCTTCGTGGTGGCCGTCGCCCAGGCCGGCTCCCAGCTCGCGCACGACCTGGCGGCGGGCCACCTCGGCCACGGGCTCTACAGCTACGCGTTCGCGTTCTTCGCGATCTGGTGGGCCTGGATGAACTTCAGCTGGTTCGCCTCCGCCTACGACGTGGACGACGTGCCGTACCGGGTGACCACCCTGGTGCAGATCACCGGCGTGCTGATCCTGGCCGCCGGGGTGCCCCGGATCTTCGCCGACCAGGACCTCACCCTGTCGGTGGTCGGCTACGTGGTGATGCGCCTCGCCATGGTCACCCAGTGGCTGCGCGCGGCCTCCTGCGAGAGCGGCGGGGCGCGCACCATGGCGCTGCGCTACGCGGCCGGCATCACGGTCTGCCAGGTCGGCTGGGGCCTGGCACTGCTGGTGCCGGAGAGCGCCCGGGTCTGGGTGCTGCCGCTCGGCATCGTGGCCGAGCTCTCGGTGCCCGCGCTGGCCGAGCTGCACACCCAGAGCACCTGGCACCCGCACCACATCGCCGAGCGGTACGGCCTGTTCACCCTGATCGTGCTCGGCGAGACGGTCTCCGCCGCCACCCTGGCGATGCAGGCCGCGCTCGACGAGCACGAGGCGCTCGGCGAGCTGATCCCGCTCGCCGCCGGTGGCATCCTGATCTGCTTCGCCGCCTGGTGGATCTACTTCGCCCGTCCGGTGCACCACCTGCTCACCTCGAACCGGCGGTCCTTCCTCTGGGGCTACGGCCACTACCTGGTGCTCGGCTCGGCGGCGGCGATCGGCGCCGGCATGGAGGTCGCGATCGAGTACGCCACCGGCGAGGCGCACATCGGGGCGGTGCCGGCCACCGCGGCCGTCACCGTGCCGACCGCGCTCTACCTGTTCACGGTCTGGCTGCTGCACTCCCGGCACGACAAGCGTGGCCCGGCCCAGGTGCTGCTGCTCCCGGTCACCGCGGTGGTCGTGCTCGCCTGCACGCTGCTCGGCGAGTCGGGCGTGCTCGCCACCGGGCTGGTCTGTGCGGCGGCCGTGGCGGTCGGGGTGACGCTGCACTCCCGTCAGTCCGGAATGTGAGGATGGGCGGACCCGCTACGTCTGGAGCCCCCGCATGCCGTCCGTCCCCGACCAGCTCGCCGATCTGCCGTACGCGCACCTGCTCACCCCGCACACCGGCCCGCTCCGGCGGGACGAGCGGTACGACACCGTGCACTTCGAGGGCCCGGAGCTGGCGGGCCCGGGGAACGGCGCGACCTTCCTGGAGTGCGCCTTCACCGGCGTGCAGCTGAGCGGCGCCAAGCTCCGGCAGGCCCGGTTCAACGAGGTCTGGGTGCAGGGCAGCCGCTGGGTCGCGGTGGACTGCGCGGAGAGCGAGTGGCAGGACAGCGGCTTCGTCGGCACCGTGCTGGCCGGGCTGACCGCCTACGGCTCGGCGGTCCGCCGGGTGGTGTTCCGGCAGTGCAAGCTGGAGGCGGTCAACCTGCGCGGCGCCACCCTGCGCGACGTGGTCTTCGAGGACTGCCTGCTGCGGGACGTCGACTTCGGCGGCGCCAAGCTGACCGAGCTCTCCTTCCCCGGCTCCACCCTGGAGGAGGTCCGGCTCGGCGGGGCCACCCTCCGCCAGGTCGACCTGCGCGGCGCCACCCACCTCGGACTGGCCGACGGACCGGACGGGCTGCGCGGCGCGATCCTCGGCACCACCCAACTCTTCGAGCTGGCGCCGCAGTTCGCCCAGGCGCTGGGGATCGTCGTGCGGGACTGAGCCCCGGCCGTTCATCCGGCCTTCGCTCCGCGAATCAGCGTTGAACAATCCAACAAGCCTTCGTGGAAAGTCCTGGACCCGAGCCCGGACCTGCACAAAGATGCCGCCTGAACGATGGCGTGGACACAACGTGTGTGCACAACATCGCTATCGAAGGGACGGGCAGGCGGGATGTCCGAGCTGAGTCGTAGGAAGTTCATGGCACTGTCGGCGAGCGCGGCGGCCGGGGCGGCGGTGGCCGGCACGGCCACCGTGGCCGGGGGCACGGCCGAGGCCGCCGCCCTCGGTCTGGACGCGACCGGGACGATCACCGACGCCAAGCACATCGTCGTGCTGATGCAGGAGAACCGCAGCTTCGACCACTACTTCGGCATGCTCAAGGGCGTCCGGGGCTTCGCCGACCGGGCCGCGATCCAGATCCCCGGCGGGCACAGCGTCTTCAACCAGCCGAACGGCACCGGCCGCCAGTACCCGTGGCTGTTCAGCGCCACCAACCCGGCGGGCGGCCAGACCCCGGACCGGCTGGCCCAGTGCAACGGCGACCTCGCGCACTCCTGGAACGACCAGCACAGCGCCTGGAACACCGGCAGGATGGACAACTGGGTGGCCGCCAAGTCCAGTGTCCGGGCGCTGGGTTACCTGAACCGCAAGGACATCCCGTTCCACTACGCGCTGGCCGACAACTGGACGGTCTGCGACGCCTACTTCTCCTCCACGCTGAGCGCCACCGGACCGAACCGCACCTTCCACTGGAGCGGCCAGATCGACCCGGACGGCAAGGCGGGCGGCCCGGCCTACAACGGCGGCGACGAGTCCGGCCTGCGCTGGCAGACCTACGCCGAGGCGCTGGAGAACGCCGGAGTGAGCTGGAAGCTCTACCAGAACGCCGCCGACAACTACGGCGACAACGCCCTGGCCTACTTCACCCAGTTCACCAGCGCCCCGGCCAACAGCCCGCTCAAGGTCAAGGGCATGGGCTCGGTGCCCAAGGTGACCGGCAAGACCCCCGAGGACATCGCCGCCGCGATCCGTGCCGACGTGCTGAACGGCACCCTGCCGCAGGTCTCCTGGATCGTCGCCGACGAAGCCTCCTCCGAGCACCCCTACGCGCCGCCGAACGACGGCGCGCACTTCGTGCACCTGGTGATGGACGCGCTGAACGCGGACCCGGCGGTCTTCAACTCCACCGTGATGTTCCTGAACTACGACGAGAACGACGGCTTCTTCGACCACGTCCCGCCGCCGGTCCCGGTGGCCGGCACCGCCGGCGAGTTCTACAACGGCCAGCCGATCGGTCTCGGCTTCCGGGTCCCGATGGTGGCCATCTCGCCCTGGAGCCGCGGTGGTTGGGTGAGCTCCGAGGTCTTCGACCACACCTCGGTGCTGCGCTTCCTGGAGAGCTGGACGGCCGCCCTCGGCAAGCCCGCCACCTGCCCGAACATCAGCGTCTGGCGGCGCAAGGTGACCGGTGACCTGACCGGCGCCTTCGACTTCGCCAACCCGGTGTACGGGATGCCCGCGCTGCCGGACACCTCCTTCGTGATCGGCCAGTCCACCTGCGGCCCGCTGCCCAACCCGGCGCCGACCAACAACGCCCTGCCGCTGCAGGAGGCCGGCACCCGCCCGGCCCGCGCCCTGCCGTACCAGCCGAACGCCAACCTGGACCACCTGGAGTTCGCCTCCGGCGGGGTGATGAAGGTCTGGATCAAGATGGCCAACGAGGGTGCCGTGGCCACCCGTTCGACCCACTTCGCGGCCTACGCGAACGCCTACCGGAGCGGTGGGCCGTGGCAGTACACCGTCGACCCGGGCGGCAGCACCAGCGACTTCTTCAACTGCGGCACCAACTTCGGCAACGGCCCGTACGACCTGAGCGTGACCGGCCCGAACCGCTTCCTGCGCCGCTTCAAGGGCGACGCCACCAAGCCCGGCAAGACGGTCGGCGTGACCGCCTCGTACGCCAACGCCCCCGACACCGGCAAGGCCGCGCTCTGGTTCCGGCTGGCCAACGCGGGCACCGCCGCCGTGACCTTCACGGTCACCCCGAACAACTACCGCAGCGACGGCCCCTGGGCGTACACCGTCCAGCCCGGCGGCAACACCAGCGACTACTTCAACGCGGTGGCGTACCAGAACGGTTGGTACGACTTCACGGTCACGGTCAGCTCCGACCCGAGCTGGTCGCAGCGGTTCACCGGGCACATCGAGACCGGCGCGCCGAGCATCAGCGGCTGACCGGCCGTCAGGGCCGGGCCGGCTCCAACCGGCCCAGCGCGTAACGACGGAGCACGATCCGGGCCACCAGCGGGTGGTCGGCGAGCGGAGCGGACACGGCCCAGGCGGCCGTGTCCGCCAGCGCGTCGGTGAACCGTCCGGGGGCGAGCAGGTGGGTGGCGACCGCGATCCGCCGGTGGCCCTGGGCCCGGAGGGTGGCCAGCGCCGCCGGCACGGTCGGCCCGGCGGCCGAACAGTACGCGGTCACCACCGGTACGCCGCCCAGCAGTTCGCGCAGCCGGGCGGTGGCGGCCAGCGCGCCCTGGTTGCCACCGGGGCGGCTGGAGCCGGCCGCCGCCAGCACCACCGCGTCGGCCCGGCCGCCGGCCCGCTCCTCCGCCTCGCGCAGCCGTCCGTACAGGGCCAGGCCGAGCGAGCCGGCCGCCCCGCTCAGCCCCGGCGTGACCACCGCCCGCAGGCCGGTGGCCGCCGCCACCACGGCGGGGAGATCGACCGAGCGGTGGTAACCGTCACCGAGCAGCAGCGGCACCACCACGGCCCGCTCGCCCGCCGCCGCCAACGCGCGGGCCAGCGAGGGCGACTGCACGTCGAGATGGCCGAGCAACGGCTCGGCCCCGATCAGCCCGGCCAGCCCGGCCCGGAGCCGGCCGACGGTGCGGGCCGCCTCGGGCGCCGCGCTGCCGTGCACCGCGAGCACCAACGGCGGGGTGGGCCGTCCGGCCGTGGGCAGTGGTCCCGGTTCGAGCGCCGGCGCGAAGATGGTCATCGGCTCCTCCCTTGTCACCCTCCACGCTAGGCAGCGTGACGGTGGGTCCGGACCTGCCCGAGGCCACCGGCGGCCGGGCCGAAGGTCCGCCGCGGCCGGGCCCCTCTCCCCGCCCTGGCGAGCCATGCGGGACCAAGGTCCCTTCTGCTGGGGCCTTTTACTCGTTCAGCCCCGACCCGCGCCGAACTAGCGTCGGTATTGAGCGGCACCGGCCGCGCGGTCGATGAGGAGCACTGTCATGACTAGGACCCTGGTCGTCGTCGGACACGGCATGGTGGGCCAGCGCCTGCTGGAGGAGCTGGCCGAACGCGGGGCCTTCGACGGCGCCTGGCGGGCCGTGGTGCTGGCGGAGGAGCGCCGCCCGGCCTACGACCGGGTGCACCTGTCGGCCCGGTTCACCGGCACCTCCGCCGAGGAACTCACCCTCCCCGCAGCCGACTTCCTCGACCGGCACGGCATCGACCTGCGACTCGGCGACCCGGTCACCGCACTGGACGCCGCCCGCCGCACCGTCACCACCGCGAGCGGCCGCACCGTGGCGTACGACGCCCTGGTGCTGGCCACCGGCTCCTACCCCTTCGTGCCCCCGGTCCCGGGCGCCGACAGCTCCGGCTGCTTCACCTACCGCACGCTGGACGACGTGGATGCGATCACCGCCTACGCGGGCGGAGCCCGCACCGGCGTGGTGGTCGGCGGCGGACTGCTCGGCCTGGAGGCGGCCGGGGCCCTGCGCAGCCTCGGACTGCGCACCCGGGTGGTCGAGTTCGCGCCCCGGCTGATGCCGCTCCAACTGGACGAGGGCGGCGCGGCCGCGCTGCGCGGCGCGATCGAGGGCATGGGCATCGGCGTGCACACCGGCGTCGGCGCCCAGCGGGTGGAGACCGACGCCGACGGCACCGCCCAGGGCCTGCGGCTCAGCGACGGTCACCTGGTCGAGGCCGATCTGGTGGTCTTCTCCGCCGGGGTCCGCCCGCGCGACCGGCTGGCCCGGGAGGCCGGGCTGCTGGTCGGCGACCGGGGCGGGGTGGCGGTGGACCGCTGGTGCCGGACCACCGACCCGGCCGTGTACGCGGTCGGCGAGTGCGCCCAGACCTGCGACGGCCAGGTCTACGGACTGGTCGCCCCCGGCTACCAGATGGCCCGGGTGGTGGCCGAACAGCTGCACGGTACGGGCGAGTCGGCCTTCGAGGGCACCGACACCGACACCAAACTCAAGCTGCTCGGCGCGGACGTGGCGAGCTTCGGCGACCCGTTCTCGGCCGACGGCCAGCGGGTCGAGGTGCAGTTCTCCGACTCCCGCTCGGGCGTCTACAAGAAGCTGGTGCTGGGCGCCGACGGCCGGCTGCTCGGCGGCATCCTGGTCGGCGACGCCGCCGCGTACGGGCTGCTCAAGCCGCACGCCGGCACCGAACGGCCGCTGCCCGCCGCCCCGGAGAGCTTCCTGCTCCCGGTCGGCGCCGAGGCCCCGGCCGGAGCGGAGCTGCTGCCGGACGAGGCGGTGGTGTGCAGCTGTCACAACGTCAGCAAGGGCGCCGTCCGGGCCGCCGTCGCCGACGGCGTGACCGACCTGGCCGGGATCAAGAGCTGCACCAGGGCCGGCACCGGCTGCGGCGGCTGCGCGGGCACCCTGCAGTCGCTGCTGGACGGGTTCGGCGTCCAACCCCGGCGCGGCCTCTGCGAGCACTTCGACCTCTCCAGGTCCGAGCTGTACGAGGCGGTCCGGGCCGGGCGGCTGACCTCCTTCGCGGCGGTGCTGGCCGCGCACGGCACCGGCGGCGAGGACGGCTGCGCGGTCTGCAAGCCGCTGGTCGGCTCGCTGCTGGCCACCCTGGGGCCGGAGTTGGGCCTCACCCACATCCTCGACCCCGGGCAGCGCGGCCTCCAGGACAGCAACGACCGCTACCTGGCCAACCTGCAGAAGGACGGCAGCTACTCGGTCGTGCCGCGCATCCCCGGCGGCGAGCTGACGCCGGAGCAGCTGATCGTGATCGGTGAGGTGGCCCGGGACTTCGGCCTCTATACGAAGATCACCGGCGGCCAGCGGATCGACCTGTTCGGCGCCCGGGCGGAGCAACTGCCGTCGATCTGGCGGCGGTTGGTGGACGCGGGCTTCGAGTCCGGCCACGCGTACGGGAAGTCGCTGCGCACCGTGAAGTCCTGCGTGGGCAGCCGCTGGTGCCGGTTCGGCCAGGGCGACTCGGTGCAGCTGGCGATCGACCTGGAGCTGCGCTACCGGGGCCTGCGCACCCCGCACAAGGTCAAGGGCGGGGTCTCCGGCTGCCTGCGCGAGTGCGCCGAGGCCCGGGGCAAGGACATCGGCGTGATCGCCACCGCCAACGGCTGGAACCTCTACGTCGGCGGCAACGGCGGCACCAACCCCCGGCACGCCGACCTGCTGGCCGCCGACCTCTCCGCCGAGCAGCTGCTCCGGCTGACCGACCGCTTCCTGATGTACTACGCCCGCACCGGCGAGCGGCTGGAGCGCACCGCCGCCTGGCTGGAGCGGCTGGGCCTCGACCACGTCCGCCGGATCGTGGTGGACGACGCCGAGGGCCTGGCCGCCGAGCTGGAGGCGGCGGCCGACCGGCACGTGGCCGCCTACCGGGACGAGTGGCAGGCCGTGCTGGCCGACCCGGCCAAGCTGCGCGCCTTCGCCCCCTTCGTGAACTCCCCCGACGAGTCGGTCGCCTTCCTCGACTCCCCCGCCCCCTCCCTCCAGGAGCACCGATGAACCGCACCGAGCAGGTCCAGGTCCGCAGCACGTCCGGCGAGTGGGTCACCGTCTGCTCGTACGACGACCTCGAACCCTCCTGCGGGGTGGCGGCGCTGCTCCCCGAGGGCGAGCAGGCGGCGGTGTTCCGCACCCCCGCCGGGGCCCTGCACGCGGTCGGCAACCGGGACCCGTTCTCCGGCGCAGACGTGATCGCCGACGGCATCACCGGCAGCGTGGACGGCGTCCCCACGGTCGCCTCCCCGATGTACAAGCAGACCTTCGACCTACGGACCGGGATCTGCCTGGACGACCCCGAGGTGGCCCTGCCGGTGCTGCCGGTCCGGCTGCTCTGACCCCGCTCCACCCGGCCCGGACGCGCAGGCGGCGGGTGATCGGCGCAGGCTGGAGGTATCCAGCCGGTCGGTCACCCGCCGCCCGGCCTTTCCAGAGGTGAGTGGCCCGGAGGTGGTTGGGATGACGACGGAACCCCAGGCGGAGTTCGGCCCCGAGCGGTACGCCAAACCCCGCAAGGTCGGTGGACCGCGCGGTGCCTGGCAGTTGCTGGAGCAGGTCAGCTCGATGACCATGGTGCTGCTGCTGTCCGTCTCGGTCGGCCTGGCCCTGATCGCCGTGGAGACCGACAACGTGATCGCGCTGACCGTGTTCAGCGTGGTCTGGCTGGTCACCCTGTTCGCCCTGATGGGCTGGCTGGGCCGACGGCACGACGAGCAGGCGGCAGGACGGCACCGCAGGCCCGCGTGACCGGGCCGACGGTGCCGTTGGCGGTGGGGTGGTGCCCTCAGGGCCGGGTGCGCTCCCCGGCACGGGCCTCGGTGGGCCGGGTGAACCAGTACGCCCCGGCCACCAGCACCGCCCCGCCGACCACGTTCCCCGGCACCACGTACAGCAGGTTGCGCGCCAGGTCCCCCACCCCGGCCCGGCCGTCGGTGATCGCCAGCGCGTAGAGCGCCATGTTGGCCACGCAGTGCTCGAAGCCGGCCGCCACGAAGGCGAACACCGGCCACCAGAGCGCGGCCATCTTCGCGCCGTCGCCCCGCACCCGGGCCACCATCCAGACCGCCAGGCAGACCAGCAGGTTGCAGAGCACCGCCCGGGTGAACAGCTCGCCGCCGGTCAGCGCGTTCTTGGCCGCGATCAGCTCGCCGAGCATCTTGCCGGCCGGCGCGGTGCCGAGCAGGCCGGTGGCGTGCATCAGCAGGCCCAGCCCGACCGCGCCCGCCAGGTTGCCGAGCAGTGCCAGCCCCCAGACCCGGGCCAGGTCGCGCCGGCCGGTCCGGCGGCCGAGCCGGCCGAAGGCCATCACCATCGCCGCACTGGTGAACAGCTCGGCGCCCGCGAGCACCACCAGGATCAGCGCCACCCCGAAGACCGCGCCCTCCAGCAGCCGGACGGCGGGCGAGTGCGCCAGGTCGAACGGGGCCGCCACCGAGAGCAGCAGCACCTCGCCGAGCCCGATGTACACCCCGGCCTGGACGGCCGAGACCAGGTAGCGACCGGGTCGGCGCCGGGCCAGCTCGGCCTTCTTCGCGGCCTGGGCCAGCATGTCGTCGAGCGCGAGCGCGGGTGAGTGCGGCATAAGGCCAGCCTCCCGCCGTCCGGGGCGCGGGCCGACCGGCCGAAGGTCACCGGCCGGAGTGCACTTCGTCCCGGGCGGTGCGGCCACCACGTCCCGGTCGACACGGCCCGCCGGGGCCCGGCTGGAGCAGTCCGCCGCGCGGGCCGGTGGCACCGCGTGCACAGAATGACCCCATGTGGATACTTCCTGACGCTCCGTCACTCCAGATGCCCCGGTGAGCGCGGCGGACGTCGCGCTGCTGGTGGCCCCGATGGTGCTGGTGGCCCTCGGCCTCTACCTGACCCACCGGCTGGTGCCGAACGGGCGGCGGATGCCGTTCAACGAGGTCGGCGGCGTGCTGTTCTCCATGGTCGGCGTGCTCTACGCGGTCCTGCTGGCGTTCGTGGTCATCGTGGTCTGGGAGAACACCGAGGCGGCCAAGGTCACCACCTTCAAGGAGGCCGACGCGGTGGCGGGGGTGTACTGGCTGTCCCGGCAGATGCCGGCGCCGGCCGGCCCCGAGCTGGAGCAGCTCACCCTGGGCTACGCCCACGAGGTGATCACCGTGGAGTGGCCGATGATGACCCGGCACCGCACCGACCCGACCGCCACCACCATGATCTACCGGATCAGGGAGACCGCGCTGAGCTTCCAGCCCGGTGAGGACACCCGGTTGCAGGGCATCTACCAGCAGCTGGTCGCCGACGTGGAGCAGCTGGCCAGCGAGCGCCGGGCCCGGCTGAACCAGATCGACGACGTGGTGCCCACCCTGCTCTGGGTGGCGCTGATCATCGGCGCCGTGGTCACGGTCGGCTTCACCTTCTTCTTCGGGCTGCCCAACCTGCTGGTGCAGATCGTCATGGTGGCCACCATGGCCGGCCTGATGGCCCTGCTGCTGGTCACCATCAAGGAGATGGACTACCCGTTCGACGGGCTGTACGGCATCGACCCCGAAGCCTTCCGGGTCTTCCTCTCCCGGCTCCCCCCGCCGCGCTGAGCCGCCGGGCCCCGCACTCACCCGCTCGGACCTCTCCACGCGCGCAGCCGACGGACCGTCAGTAACTTGCGAATCAGTCGACCGAACGGAGCGCGCAGGTGGCACAACGACAGTCCACGGCTGTCCGGGCGACGATGGTGGCCACCGGGGCGTCGCTGCTCCTGGTCCTCGCCATCGTGCTCGGCAGCCGGGGTCTCAGGGACTTCGACTCCGCGCTGGTCCCGTACGCGGTGGCCACCGTCTTCCTCACCTTCGGAGTGGTCCACCGCTACGTGGTGTGGATCTCCGCACCCGCCGCCCGGCGGCTGTTCAGGCAGGGCTGGCGCTCGGCGCTGTCCTGGCAGAACCTGCGGTCCGCGCCGACCGCGCTGCCCCGGATGATCGTCACCTACCTGGGCTTCCAGAAGTTCCTCGGCGCCCGCTCGCACGCCCGCTGGGCGGCCCATCAGCTGATGTTCTGGGGCTGCCTGCTGGCCGCCGCGATCACCTTCCCGCTGACCTGGGGCTGGTTCACCTTCACCGCCTCCAGCGCGGCCGGGCCCGGCTACGAGATGCGGATCTGGGGCTTCAAGGTGCTCGGCTTCGACTCCGGCAGTTTCTTCGGCTGGGCGATGTACCACGGGCTCGACCTGGCCGCGGTGATGGTGATCGGCGGGGCGGGCTACTTCCTCTGGCGCCGGATGCGGGACCGCGCGGCCACCACCGGGCAGCGCTTCGGCTACGACTTCGTCCCGCTGCTCGCGCTGATCACCATCTCGGTGACCGGCCTGCTGCTGACCTTCTCCTCGGTCTTCCTGCACGGCGGCGGCTACGAGTTCCTCGCCATCCTGCACATGGCCTCGGTGGTGCTGACCCTGGTCTACCTGCCGTTCGGCAAGTTCTTCCACATCGTCCAGCGCCCGGCGGCGGTCGGCATGCAGCTGTTCAAGTACACGACGAAGAAGAAGACCCCCGACGCCGCCGACGACCTGTTCGCCTGCCGCAAGTGCGGCGAGCCGATCGACACCCCCGAGTACGTGGCGAACCTGCGCGGCACCATGCAGGACCTCAGCCTCGGCTTCGACCGGTGGGCGGAGTACTGCCCGCGCTGCAAGCGGGTGTTGCGCGGCAGCGCCTACCTCTCCCAGGTGAAGAAGGGCTTCAAGTGAGCGAGCGTGTGGACCCGACGGTCGCCCCGCGCGGCACCCGCGACTTCCGGGACGCGGGCGGGCTGCCGGCCGCCGCCTGGCGGGCCGACCAGACCGAGCAGACGCTGGTGCCGACGCACTGCTGCTTCTGCGGGGTGCAGTGCGGGATGTACCTGCGGGTGAACAGCGCGGGCAAGGTCTTCGGGGTCGAGCCGCGCAACCACGACATCAACCGGATGCGGCTCTGCCCCAAGGGCATCAACGCCTACCAGCAGGTCAACCACCCGGACCGGCTGACCGCACCGCTGATGCGACGCTCCCGGGACGAGCCGTTCCGCGAGGTGAGCTGGGAGGAGGCGCTCTCCCACACGGTGGACGAGATCCGCCGGATCCAGGGCGGGCACGGGGCGGACGCCTTCGGGCTGCTCGGCGGTGCCAGCCTGTTCTCCGAAAAGACCTACCTGGTCGGCAAGTTCGGCCGGGTCGCGCTGAAGACCCGGCACGTGGACTACAACGGCAGGCTCTGCATGGTGAGCGCCGCCGGGGCCAACAAGCTGGCGTTCGGGATCGACCGGGCCGGCAACCCGTTCTCCGACATCCTGCAGACCGACTGCCTGCTGATCGCCGGGTCCAACGTCGGCGAGTGCTTCCCGGTGATGACCCAGTACGTCTGGGGCGCCCGCGACCGTGGCGCCAAGCTGATCGTGGTGGACCCACGGGAGACCGCGATCGCCCGGACCGCCGACCTGCACGTGGCGCTCAAGTCCGGGACGGACGCGGCCTTCTTCAACGCGGTGCTGAACGTGGTGATCGAGGACGGCCTGGTGGACGAGGCGTTCGTCGCCGCGCACACCACCGGCTGGGCCGAGGTCCGGCAGACCGTCAAGGAGTACACCCCCGAGCGGGCCGCCGCGATCTGCGGCATCCCGGCCGAGCAGGTGGTCCAGACGGCCCGGATGTTCGGCACCGCCGGGAAGGCGATGGCCTGGCACGCGCGCGGCATCGAGCACCACACCCAGGGTGTGGAGAACTGCCTGACCGTCATCAACCTCTGTGCGGCGACCGGGAACCTGGGCAAGCCTGGCGCGGGCTACGGCACCATCACCGGTCAGGGCAACGGCCAGGGCGGCCGCGAGCACGGCCAGAAGTCCGACCTGCTGCCCGGCGGACGTTCCATCAACGACCCCGAGCACCGGCGGCAGATCTCCGCGATCTGGGGCATCGACGAGGCGGACCTTCCGCCGGCCGGCACCTCGATGATGGAGATGGTCTGGCAGATGCAGCGCCAGGAGATCCGCGGCCTGATCGGGATCTGCAACAACCCGTTCGTCTCGCTGCCCAACTACGCGGTGGTGAAGGACGGGTACGACAAGCTGGAGTTCCACGCCCAGTTCGACTTCTTCCTCTCCGAGACCGCCGCCAACGCGCACGTGGTGTTCCCGGTCACCACCTGGGCCGAGGACGAAGGCGTGATGGCCAACGCCGAGGCCCGGGTGGTCAAGCACAACAAGGCCCAGGAGCCGCCGGCCGGCGTCCGCACCGACACCTGGGTGATGTGCGAGCTGGCCCGCCGGCTCGGGGTCGGCGACAAGTTCGACTTCCCCGGCTCGCGCGAGGTCTTCGACGAGCTGCGGACCGCCTCGCGCGGCACCGTGATCGACTACTACGGCATCACGTACGAGCGGCTGGAGTCCACCGGCGGCCTCGCCTGGCCCTGCCCGGACCTCGAACACCCGGGCACGCCAAGGCTGTTCGAGGGCGGGAAGACGTACCACCCGGACGGCCGGGTGCACCTCCAGGTGGTCGAGTGGCACCCGCCGGCCGACCCGTACAGCGACGAGTACCCGATGACGCTGACCACCGGCCGGACGGTGGCGCACTTCCTCTCGGGCAACCAGACCCGGCGGCTCGGGGCGCTGGTGGAGCAGACCCCGCGCCCCTGGGTCGAGGTGCACCCCTCGCACGGATTCCGCACCGGTGATCCGGTCCGGGTGGTCACCCGGCGCGGGGTGTCGGTGCTGCCCGCGCTGGTGACCGAGGCGATCCGGGCCGACCACGTCTTCGTGCCGTACCACTGGCCCTCGCCGGTGGCCGCCAACGCGCTCACCATCGACGCGCTGGACCCGCGCTCGAAGATCCCCGAGTACAAGGTCTGCGCGGTCCGGATCGAGCGGGCGAGCGCGCTCGACGAGGTGCCCGCGCCGCCCACCCCGCCGGGCCGGGAGGCGTACCCCGAGGCCCAGGTGTCCCGGACCGACCCGCTGCCGCCGACCTCACCCCAGGGTCGCGGCACCTCCGAGAGGGGCTGACGTGCTCGGCAGGACGATCTTCATCGACCCGGGCCGCTGCATCGGCTGCCAGGCCTGCGTCTCGGCCTGCCGGGAGTGCGACTCGCACCGCGGCAAGTCGATGATCCACCTGGACTACCCCGACGAGGGGAACTCGGTGGCCTCGCTGCCGACCGTCTGCATGCACTGCGAGGACCCGGTCGCCCCGTGCGCCGAGGTCTGTCCGGCGGACGCGATCCTGATCACCGCCGACGGCGTGGTGCAGGAGGCCGACCCGACCCGGTGCATCGGCTGTGCGAACTGCGTCAACGCCTGCCCGTTCGGGGTCCCGAAGATCGATCTGGACGCCAAGCTCCAGATGAAGTGCAACCTCTGCTACGACCGCACCAGTTACGGGCTCGCCCCGATGTGCGCGACCGTCTGCCCGACCGGGGCGCTGTTCTACGGCACCTTGGAGGAGCTCCAGGCCGAGCGGCCGAACGTGGACGTCTCGACCATGTTCGCCTTCGGCGACGTGACGGTCTCCACCGGTGTGGCGATGGTGGTGCCCGCCGAGCAGCGGGCCGCCGTCCCCGGCGGACTGCCGGCCGGCGGGCTGCTGGTGGGGGACGTCCTGGCGGACGCCGGGGCGGCGGCCACCCGCTCGGACGGGCTCCCGGCGGGCGGCCTGCTGAGAGTGATCGAGGTCAACGGGCGCCCCACGCCCGGGAACGGAGCGCCCGCATGACCACCACCCCACCCGCCCCGACGCCGGCCGAGCAGGAGGCGCTGGTCGACCGGATCAGCGCCGACTCGCTGACCACCCGGCGGGACTACCTGCGGATCGTGGCCACCGTCTCCGGCGGCCTGGTGGTCGGCTCCACGGTGGTCTCGGCCGGGGTGCTGCACCGGCACGGCGACGGCACCGCTCCCCCGCTCAAGGTGGCCGACCGCCTGCCCAAGGGACAGGCGGTCACCTTCAACTACCCCGGCGAGCACGACCGGGCGATGGCGATCCGGCTCACCGACGGCTCGGTGGTCGGGTACTCCACCGTCTGCACCCACCTGGCCTGCGGGGTGCTCTGGCGGAAGCAGCGCGGCGCCGAGGGCGAGCTCTACTGCCCGTGCCACGAAGGGGTGTTCAGCGCCCGGACCGGCGAGGTGACGGCCGGGCCGCCGCCCCGCCCGCTGCCCCGGGTGGTGATGGTCGAGGACGAGCAGGGCGCGGTCTGGGCAATCGGCACCGCGCGCTCCGGCGAGACGGAGGAGGCCGGGCTGTGCCGGCAGTTGGCGGACACCGATCCGGTGCTGGCGGAACGGGCCGGCTGCGGCCGGACGGACGGTGCGTCATGACCGGGCCCGAGCAGCTCCCCGAGCCACTGCCCGCGCACTTCCCGGCGGACTACCACCCGGGCAGCGACGAGCCCCGGCTCAACCGCCCGGTGCCGGAACGCTATCCGCAGATCCGGGCCACCAGCGGCTACGCAGACCCCCGGGTCCGGCACACCGGCCCGGGCCCCGGCGCGGGCGGCGAGCAGCAGCCGGAACGGTCGGCGATCCTGACCGCCCGGCTGGTGCTGGCGATCACCGTGGTGATCGGCCAGCTGTGGGCACTGACCGTGGCCACCGACGCCTGGATGCGCGGCGAGACCACCGTCGCCTGGTGGTGCACCGGTCTGTCGGCGGCCTCCTTCCTGGTCGTCCTCCTGGCGTGGCGGATCTCGCCGCGCGATCACTGAACAGCTACTGAGGCAGGCAGAGTTGAGCACTCTCGACGAGAAGGCCCCGGGGCACCGCAAGGAGAGCTACCGCCCCGGCGCGACCATCTCCCGCTGGGAGCCGGAGGACCCGTCGTTCTGGGCCGCCACCGGCAGGAAGGTGGCCGACCGCAACCTCTGGGTCTCGGTGCCCGCCCTGCTGCTGGCCTTCGTGGTCTGGCAGGTCTGGTCGGTGACGGTGGTTCAGCTGAACAAGGTCGGCTTCACCTTCAGCGACTCGCAGAAGTTCTGGCTGACCGCCATCCCCGGCCTGACCGGCGGCATCTTCCGGCTGGTGTACACCTTCGTCGGCCCGGTGGTCGGCGAACGGAAGTGGACCGCCTTCTCCACGATCATCCTGATCGGCCCGCTGCTCTGGCTCGGCTTCGCCGTGCAGGACACCTCCACCCCGTACGGGGTGATGGTCGCGATCGCCGCGCTCTGCGGCGTCGGCGGCGCCAACTTCGCCTCCTCGATGGTGAACATCGGCTTCTTCTACCCGAAGGCGAAGAAGGGCAACGCCAACGGCATCAACGGCGGCCTGGGCAACCTGGGCGTCAGTGTGGTGCAGCTGGTCGCGCCGATCGTGATCACGGCGGGCATCCTCGGCCCGCCGGCCGGCGGGCCGCAGAAACAGAAGGACGGCACCGAGGTCTGGCTCCAGAACGGGGCCTTCCTCTGGGTGCCGCTGCTGGTGGTGATGGCGCTGGCCGCCTGGTTCCTGATGAACGACCTCAAGGTCGCCGCCGCGCCGTTCGGCAAGCAGAAGATCATCTTCAGGCGCAAGCACAACTGGCTGATGACGGTGCTCTACGTCGGCACCTTCGGCTCCTTCATCGGCTTCGCCTCCGCCCTGCCGAACCTGATCAACACCACCTTCACCCCGATCGACTCCGCCTACTCGGCCACCAAGTACGCCTGGGTCGGCCCGTTCATCGGCGCCCTCACCCGCTGGCTCGGCGGCTGGATCGCCGACAAGACCGGCGGCGCCTGGTGCACCATCATCTCGTTCGTCGGGATGGGCGCCTCGGTCATCGTGGTGATCAACGCCCTCCCGGCCGGCGGCGACCAGGGCAACTTCTGGGTCTTCTACGGCGGCTTCCTGTGCGCCTTCTTCTTCTCCGGCATCGGGAACGGCTCGACCTTCCGGCAGATCCCGGTGATCTTCCTCAACCAGCACCGCGCCGCGGCGGGCCCCGACCCCGAGGCCCAGGAGGAGGCCCGGCACCAGGCCGAGATGGAGGCCGGCGCGGTCACCGGCTTCTCCGCCTCGATCGCCGCCTTCGGTTTCTTCTTCATCCCGGCGATGTTCGCGCTCTTCCCGGTCACCAGCTCGCTCTGGGTCTTCGTCGGCTTCTACGCCGTCTGCCTGGCGGTCTGCTGGTGGTTCTACGCCCGCAAGGGCGCCGAGGCCCCGAGCTGACCGTGACCGACCGGTCACGATTTCGGAGTTCCCGCCGGTGTCGCGTAGAGTCTTCGACGTCAGACAGGCGCCGCTAGCTCAGTTGGTTAGAGCAGCTGACTCTTAATCAGCGGGTCCGGGGTTCGAGTCCCTGGCGGCGCACAGACGGTCGGAAGGCCCCCACCTCACGGTGGGGGCCTTCCTTCGTTCCCGGCCCTTGACGGCGACCGGAGAGACAGCTGGGCGGGGCTCAGAGCCCGGCCGGGACCTTGTCCAGGAAGCCGTGGATGCTCTTGATCTTGCCGGCGCCGTCCAGGGCGGCGACGTCGAAGCCGATGACGACGTTCTCGCCGCCGGCCGCCGGGACGAGCTCCCACTGGAAGCGCACGATGTTGTGGTGCGCGTCGACGTCACCGTGCTGGTTGAAGACGAAGCCCTGGAACTGCTCGCGCGCACCGCTGATCACCGCGGCGACGCCCTCGTGGCCCTCGACGTCGGCCAGCGGGTCCGTGTAGGTGGCGCCCTCGGCGAACAGGTCCGCGATGGCGGCGGCACGCTTGCCGGCGTCGGCCTCGTTCCAGATGGCCAGGTAACGGGTCACCACGTCGTTGAGATCACTCATGTTCAAAACTCCCTACGGTCTACGAAGCTCAGCACCGGCACCACCCGATGGGCAGCGACGCACACCACCTTGACGCAGGGGGGTGGAGCTGCACTGGACCGCCGCTGGAGCGGTCTCTGCGGTGATCGGTCAGCCTCGGGTCAGGGCCGGGTCAGGCGCGGGTGTTCGCATGGTGCCCGACCTGCGCGGGTCCACGAAGCAGACGGAGGCGATCGCTGTGAGGAACCAGAGCCCGTACCAGCCGGCCCGGAGGCCGGTCCGATGACCGCGACCGCTGCCACCGAGCAGCTGATCTCGCTGTCGGCCCCCGAACGAGCCGACGCCCTGCGGGAGTTGGTGGCCGCCGAGTTCCGGGTCACGATGCTGTTGGAGCCGGACGAGGAACTCCCGCTGGACCGCAGCTACTTCGACCTCGGGCTGACCTCACTGCGGCTCACCGAGATCAAGCGGCGGCTGGAGCAGCGGCTCGGGCTCGCGATCAGCGCCAACACCATGTTCAACGAGCCGACCGTCGACGCGCTGGTGACCCACCTGTCGGGTCTGCTGCCGGGCGGCACCGAGGCGCCGGCGGACGACGCCCCGGTCGCGCAGGACCACGCACTGCTCGACGAAATCCTCAAGGACCTCTACCAGTCCTGAGCACCGGCGGACCTCTCCCGCCGCCGTATGGAAGGGAAGCCATGCCCGACACCGCCGCACCCGTGGGGGATCAGCTCCAGAGCGCCCTCGAAACCGTGCGCAAGCAGCAGGAGCTCCTCAAGGACCTGATGCTGGAGAAGTACGAACCCATCGCCGTGGTCGGTGTCGGGCTGCGCTTCCCCGGCGGCAGCAACAGCCCCGACGAGTTCGCCGACTTCCTGCGCGACGGCCGGTCGGGCATCGGCCCCTTCCCGGCGGACCGCTTCGACCTGGCGCGGTTCACCGACCCGGCGGACGCGGAGGGCGAGCCGACCCAGGGCCGGATCCGGGCCGCCGGCGGCGGCTTCCTGGACCGGGTCGACCTGTTCGACGCCGGGTTCTTCAACATCTCCCCCAAGGAAGCCCAGTACATGGACCCCCAGCAGCGGCTGCTGCTGGAGACCGCCTGGGAGGCCCTGGAGCACTCCACCATCGACCCCGCGCCGCTGCGCCGGGGCAACGGCGGCGTCTACATCGGGGCCAGCTCGATCGACTACGCGCTGGAGCTCGAATCGCTCCCGTACGAGCAGCTGGACGGCCACCTGGCCTCGGGCATCACCTTCTTCCCGCTCTCCGGCCGGCTCTCCTACTTCCTCGGCTGGCGCGGCCCGTGCGTGAGCCTGGACGCCGCCTGCGCCTCCTCGCTGACCGCCGTGCACGCGGCGGTCCAGGGGCTGCGCCACCGGGAGTGCGACATCGCGCTGGCGGGTGCGGTGAACGCGCTGCACCACCCGCGGATCCCGGTGATCTTCTCCAACGCCAACATGCTCGCCCCGGACGCCCAGTGCAAGACCTTCGACGAGTCGGCGGACGGCTACGTCCGCGCCGAGGGCTGTGCGGTGGTGGTGCTCAAGCGCCTGTCGGACGCCAAGCGGGACGGCGACACCGTGCTCGGGTTGATCCGTGGCTCCGCCGTCGGCCAGGACGGCGACAGCGCGGGCCTGACCGTGCCCAACGGCCCGGCCCAGGAGGCGGTGATGCGGGCCGCGATCCACCGCGCCGCGCTGCGCCCGGAGGACATCCAGTACGTCGAGGCGCACGGCACCGGCACCCCGCTGGGCGACCCGATCGAGATGGGTGCGATCAGCGACGTGTTCGCCAAGTCGCACACCAAGGCCGCGCCGCTGACCGTCGGTTCGGTGAAGACGAACCTCGGCCACATGGAGCCGGTGGCCGGCCTGGTGGGCGTGATCAAGACGCTGCTGCAGATGCGCGAGTCGGTGATCTACCCGCACCTCAACTTCCGTACGCCGTCCGGCCGGATCCCCTGGGACCGCTACCCGGTGACGGTGCCCACCGAGAACCGGCCGTGGCCCGCCGAGACCAAGCGCGCCGTGGTCAACAGCTTCGGGTTCGGCGGCACCATCGCCGCCGTCGTGCTGGAACAGGCACCCGACTACGCCGCCGACACCGACGCCGAGGAGTCCGGCGCCCGCCAGGTCTTCACCCTCTCCGCCAAGAACCGGCGGTCGCTGCGCAAGCTGATCGAGCGTTACCAGGAGCACCTGGAGCGGACCCCGGGCCTCGACCTGGCCGACCTCTGCCACACCTCCAACGTCGGCCGCTCGCACTTCCCGCTGCGGATCGCCGGCGTGGTCGGCGGCCGGGAGGACCTGGACGGCCTGCTCGCCAAGGGGCTGACCCAGCTGGACCGCCGGGCCGTCGAGGCCCCGGAGGCCCGCAAGACCGCGTTCCTGTTCACCGGCCAGGGCTCGCAGTACCCCGGCATGGGCCGGCCGCTGTACGACCGCTACCCGGTGTTCCGCCGCCATGTGGACGAGTGCGACCGGCTGTTCGCCCCGCTGCTCGGACGGTCCGTCCGGGATCTGCTGCTCGGGGTCGGCGAGGACCAGGAGGCCGTGCACCAGACCCGGTTCACCCAGCCCGCGCTGTTCACCCTGGAGTACGCGCTGGCCCAGCTGTGGATGGACTGGGGCGCCCGGCCCAGCACCCTGATCGGGCACAGCATCGGCGAGGTGGTCGCGGCGGCGGTGGCCGGGCTGTTCGGCCTGGAGGACGCGGTGACCCTGGTGGCCGCCCGCGCCCGGCTGATGCAGTCGGTCTCCGCCCCCGGCGGGATGGCCGCCGTGCCGGCACCCGCCGCCGAGGTGACCCCGCTGCTGGAGGGGTACCCCGATCTGGCCCTGGCAGCCGTCAACTCCCCTGACCAGTGCGTGATCTCGGGTGGCAGCGACTCGCTGGCGGCGGTGACGGCGGTCCTGCAGGAGCGCGGCCTCGCGGTGAAGCAGCTGCAGGTCTCGCACGCCTTCCACTCCCCGCTGATGGCGGAGGTGTTCGACGAGTTCCGTGCCGTGCTGGCCGGAATCCGCTTCCAGCAGCCGCAGTTGACGCTGATCTCCAACCTCACCGGCAAGGTGGCCCGGCCGGCCCAGCTGGCCGACCCCGAGTACTGGGTCCGGCACATCGGCGAGCCGGTGGCCTTCGAGGCCGGCATGCGGGCGGTCGAGCGGCGCGGCAAGCACGTCTTCGTCGAGATCGGGCCGTCCACCGCACTGACCACGCTGGCACGCAAGTGCGTGGCGGCGGACGAGCACCGCTGGCTGAGCAGCCTGCACCCGAAGGAGCAGGACGGACTCACCGTCCTGCGCTCGCTGGCCCAGATGTACACCGCCGGGCAGCCCGTCTCCTGGCCGGGCTTCCACCGGGACCGGCCCCGCCGGCGGATCGGGCTGCCGCTCTACGCCTTCGACCGCAAGCGCTACTGGCTGCCGAACGGCAGTGGCCCCGGCACCGAGGAGGAGACCGGCGAGCGGCACTTCCTGCACGTGCCCACCTGGGTCGAGCAGGCCGCCGCACCGGAGGCGCCGACCTCCCGGCACGTGGTGGTGCTGGGCGCCGACCCGGACGCCTTCGCCGAGCCCGCCGGGCCCGATCTGCGGGTGTCCCTGGTCGGCACGCCCGAGCAGGCCGTCAAGCTGCTGCGCACCGAGGGCGCGACCGATCTGGCCTGGCTCTGGCAGTCCGGCGAGGGCCCGGCCGGGGTGGACCGGCTGCGCGCCGAGTGCGAGCGGAACTACCGCGAACTCCTCACTCTGCTCGACGAGTTGGAGCAGGACGGAACGGCCGTCGGGCTGCGCCTCTGGCTCGGCACCCGGCAGGCCCAGGTGCTGCCCGGCGACCCGGCGGGCGACGGCAGCGGGCTCGCCGCGGCCACCCTGTGGGGATTCGGCCATGTCCTGCTGAACGAGCGCCCGATGCTGCGGGTGACCCTGGTCGACCTGCCCGCCGGAGCGGCCGGGGACCAGGCACTGGCCGCCGAGTGGCTCGCCCAGGACACCGGGGACTTCCAGGTCGCGTACCGCGACGGCGTACGCCGGGTCCGGCGGCTGCTGCCCGCCGAGCAGGCCACCCGGCCGGCCGAGAGCACGCCGATCCGCCCGGACCGCACCTACCTGGTCACCGGCGGCTTCGGCGCCCTGGGCCTGGTGACCGCCCAGCGGCTGGTGAAGGAGGGCGCCCGGCACCTGGCCCTGCTCGGCCGGCGCCCGCTGACGGCGGCCGAGACCGCCGCGATCCGGGAACAGCTCGGCGGCGAGGCCGAACTGACCGTGCTTCAGGGCGACATCGGCAACGCCGAGGACACCCGGCGGGTGCTGGCGGCGCTCCGGCAGGCGGAGCAGCCGCTCGGCGGGATCGTGCACGCGGCCGGTGCGCTGGCCGACGCCCCGGTCTCGGCCCAGACCTGGGAGAGCATCGACGGGCTGTTCGGCGCCAAGGTGTACGGGAGTTGGCTGCTGCACGAGGCCGCCGCGGACTTCCCCGAGCTGGACTTCTTCGTCGCGTTCTCGTCGGCGGCCGCGGTGGTCGGCGGCGCCTCGCAGTCCAACTACGCCGCCGCCAACGCGTTCGTGGACCAGCTGGTGCACTGGCGGGCCGGCCAGGGGCTGCCCGCGCTGGGCGTCAACTGGGGCCCGTGGTCGGAGGTCGGCATGTCGGCCAGGCTGAGCGCCCAGCACGTCAAGGCCCTGGAGCGGGAGGGCATCACCTTCTTCACCCCCACCCGGGCCCTGGACACCCTGGTGGCGCTGCTGGGCCGCGGCGACGGCCCCGCGCAGCTGGTGGCCGGGGAGTGCGACTGGGACCGCTTCTCGGCCGCCAAGCCGGTGGTGAACGCGCTGTACAGCGCCCTGGTGCGGGCGGAGCAGGGCGGCTCGCGGACGATCGACGTGGCGCAGCTGCGCACCCTCCAGGAGCCGGAGCGGATCGCCGGGATCACCGACTTCATCCGGTTCCGGGTCGCCGAGGTCCTGCACATCGAGGACCCGGACGACGTGGGCCCGAACACCGAGTTCGCCCAGGTCGGCCTGGACTCACTGGTGGCGATCGACCTGAAGAACGCGCTGGAGGCGGCGCTCCGCGTCCCGCTCCCGCCGTCGATGGCCTTCGACTACCCGACGGCCGCCCTGCTCGCCGCCCATGTCGACACCCAACTCGGGCTCGTGCCGGGCCACCCGCAGGGCCAGTAGGGCCAGTAGGCCGACCGCAACTTCGAGTGAAAGGTCCGCAGCGGCCATGACCGAAAGCACCGTCCAGACCCTCGTCACCGTCTCCGCCCGGCACGCCCGGCAGCGCCCCGGGCACCCGGCGGTGATCTGCGAGGGCCGGGTGACCACCTACGCGGAGCTGCACCGGGAGAGCAACCGCACCGCGCACGCCCTGCTGGCGGCCGGTCTGCACCGGGGCTCCCGGGTCGCGTACCTCGGCAAGGAGTCCGAGCACTACTACGAGATCGCGCTCGCCTGCGCCAAGGCAGGCGCGGTGCTGGTGCCGGTCAACTGGCGGCTGACCTCCGGCGAGGCGGAGCACATCCTGCGCGACTCCGGCGCCGAACTCCTCTTCGTCGAGGAGGCGTTCCGGCCGCTGGTGGACCGGATCCGGGCGGAACTGCCCTCGCTTTGGTCGGTGGTGCCACTGGCCGCTCCCGGCCCGGTCGGTGGCGGCCAGCGGTACTGGCACGCCGACCAGCCGGACACCGACCTGGATCCGGGCACCGACTCCCACGACGCGGTCCTGCAGATCTACACCAGCGGCACCACCGGCGCTCCGAAGGGTGTGGTGCTCGCGCACCGGAGCTTCTTCACCCTGCCGGAGGCGATGCGGCGCAGCGGCCAGCACTGGATCGACTGGCTGCCGGAGGACGTCAACCTGATCTCGCTGCCCGGCTTCAGCATCGCCGGCATGGGCTGGTTCATGCACGGCTTCGCGGCGGGCGGCACCAACGTGGTGATGCGGATGTTCGTCAGCGAGGAGGCCGTCCGGCTGATCGAGACGCACCGGGTGACCACCACCTTCGCCGCGCCGGCCATGCTGCAGATGATGATCGAGGAGCCCGGGGTCACCCCGGCGACGTTCGGATCGCTGCGCAAGGTGGCCTACGGTGCGGCGCCGATCTCGGAGTCCCTGCTGAAGCGCTGCCTGGCCATGCTGGGGTGCGAGTTCGCGCAGATCTACGCGAGCACCGAGACCGGGACGGTCGCGGTCTGCCTGCCGCCGGAGGACCACTACCCCGGCAGCCCGGTGCTCGGTTCGGCCGGAAAGGCGTGCCCCGGGCACCAGTTGAAGATCGTCGATGCCGAGGGGCGCACCCTGCCGCCCGGCGAGATCGGCCAGGTCTGCGTGTTCACCCCGGCCAGGATGCTGAGCTACCACCAGCTGCCCGAGGCGACCGCCGAGACGCTGGTCGGGCTCTGGCTGCACCTGGGGGACGCGGGCTACCTGACCGAGGACGGCTACCTGTTCCTCTGCGACCGGATCAACGACACGATCATCGCGGCCGGGCAGAACATCTACCCCGCCGAGATCGAGAAGGCGCTCGGCGAGCACCCGGCGGTGGCCGAGGTGGCGGCCCTCGGGGTGCCCGACGAGCTGTGGGGCGACGCCGTGCTGGCCTGTGTGGTGCTGCGGCCGGGCCAGCAGGCCGGGCCGCGCGACCTGCAGCGCTTCCTCTCCGGCCGGCTCGCCGACTACAAGGCCCCCAGCCGCTGGGAGTTCGTCGACAGCATCCCGCGCAACCCCACCGGGAAGATCCTGCGCCGGGTGCTGCGGGAACGCCACCTGGCCGCCCGGGCCGCCGTCCCCGCGCAGGTCTGACCCACCGTCGAGGACGAGGAGTCCGCAATGAGCACCACGACCCAACCGCTGCGCTTCGGGCTGCTGCTCCCCACCCGGGAGATGGCGATGACGGGCGAGTACGCCGTCGGGCCGCTGCTGGAGCTGGCCCGGGAGGCCGAGGCGGCGGGTTTCGACTCGGTGTGGACGGGTGACTCGCTCACCGCCCGCCCCCGGCTCGACCCGCTGATCGTGCTGGCCGCCGTGGCGGGGGCCACCTCCCGGATCTCGGTGGGCACCGGCGCGCTCACCGCCGCCCTGCGGCACCCGCTGGTCGGCGCGAACATGGTGGCCAGCCTGCACCACGCGGCCGGTTCCCGGCTGGAGTTGGGCGTCGGCGCGGGCTTTCCGATGCCGGAGAGCGAGGCCGAGTTCGACGCGGTCGGCGTCCCGTTCGCGGGCCGGGCCGGGCGGCTGGACGAGACCGTCCGGCTGTGGAAGCAGGCCTGGGGCAGCGGCGGGGATCCGGCCGCCGGCAGCTTCCGGGGCAAGCACCTGTCGGCGGACCTGCTGCACCGGCTGCCGCCCGCCGCCACCGCGGCCGGCCCGCGGGTCTGGCTGGCGGGCAGCGACACCCCGCGGGTGCTGGAGCGGGTCGCCACGGGCTACGACGGCTGGCTGCCGTTCCTGCCCACCACCGAGGCGTACGACCGGGCCTGGCGGCGGATCGGCGAGCTGCTCGCCGAGCACGGCCGGCCCGCGGACGCGGTCGTCCCCGGCCTGTACGCCACCCTGAACGTCGACCCCGACCGGGCCCGCGCCGCCGCCGGTCTGGACGAGTACGTCCGCGGCTACTACGGCCGCCCGCTGGACGTGATGACCGGCATCCAGGCGTACGGCTACGGCTCCGCCGAGGAGTGCGCCGAGTGGCTCACCGGCTACGTCCGGGCGGGTGCCCGCCATGTGGTGCTGCGGATCGGCTCGTTGGACGCCGCCCGGCAGTTCAAGGAGCTCGCCGAGCACGTCCTGCCGGCCGTCCGCGCCAGCGTCGGCTGACCACCACCGCCTCACCCCAGGAGAGAGCATGACGACCCCGACCGCCACCGGCCAGTGGCTGCAGCCCGCCGAGATCCGCCCCGACGCCACGATCCGGCTGTTCCTCTTCCCGCACGCGGGCAGCGGCGGCACGATCTACCGCAACTGGCACGAGTACCTGCCGTCCGACATCGCCCACCAGATCGTCCAGCTGCCGGGCCGTGAGAAGCGGTTGGGCGAGACGGCGTTCACCGAGATCGAGCCGCTGGTGGAGGCGGCCTACGAGGCGATCGCGGACGACCTCGACGACCGGCCCTACGCCTTCTTCGGGCACTGCCTGGGCGCCCAACTCGCCTACCGGGTCTCGCTGCTGATGGCCCGGGACGGGCAGCCCGCGCCGGTGCTGATCGGCGCCTCGGGCTGGGCGCCCGAGGGGTTCTCGCAGGTGACGTACGAACAGAGCCTGATGCCGGAACCCGAGTTGGTGACGTGGATGCGCACCCTCGGCTCGTTCCCCGAGGAGGTCTACGGCAACCAGGACCTGCTGAGCATGATCGTCCCGGCGCTCCGGGCCGACCTGGCCGTGGTCTCCACCTACGTCGACGACGGCGCGGCCACCAACTGCCCGATCGTGGCGTACAGCGGCAAGTCCGACCCGTTGATGGACCCGGGGGCGATGGCCTCCTGGGACAAGCGCTCCCCCGACTACCTCGGCAACAGCGAGTTCGTCGGCGACCACTTCTACATCGACCACGCGGAGCACGCCCTCGCCGTCACCTCCGACCTGGTGCGCCACCTGCGGCGGGCGGTCGCGACCGGGCACTGACGCTCCAGGGCCCCTCCAGTGCCGCTCCAGCGCGGTCGGGGACCATCCCGGAAACAGTGCTGTATTCAGACGATCACAGACCGTATTCGAACAACCTCCGACGTGAGACAAGGAGTTCGCACCGATGACCGACACCGCGGACCTGAGCACGAAAGCGGGGCCGGCTGCGGCCCCGGCCGAAGACCGCCCCAACTGGGCGACCCTGCCGGTGGTACTGGCGCCCACTTTTATGATCACGTTGGACATGTTCATCGTGAACGTCGCGATCCCGTCCATCCAGGAGGACCTGCACGCCGGCACGGGGGCGATCCAGTTCGTCGTGGCCGGCATCAGCCTCGCCGTCGCGGCCGTGCTGATCACGGCCGGCCGGCTCGGCGACATCTACGGCCGGCGGCGGATGTTCGCCATCGGCCTGGCCCTGTTCACCGTCGCGTCCGCCGGCTGCGGCGTGGCGCCGAACGCCGGTGAACTGATCGTCGGACGGGTCGCCCAGGGCGTCTCGGCCGGCCTGATGATGCCTCAGGTGCTGGCCATCCTGAGCATCGCGTACACCGGCGCGAACCGCCTCAAGGCCTTCAACGCGTACGGCATCGCGATGGGCTTCGCCGGCGTGTTCGGGCAGCTGATCGGCGGCGTGCTGATCAAGGCCGACCTGTTCGGCCTCGGCTGGCGGGCGATCTTCCTGATCAACGTGCCGATCGGGGCCGTCGTCCTGCTGCTCACCCCGCGCCACGTCCCGGAGTCCAAGGGCACCGGCAGCTCGAAGCTCGACCTGGTCGGCACCGCCCTGGTGACGCTGGGTCTGGTCGGCGTCATCCTGCCGCTGATCAAGGGCCGTGAGGAGGGCTGGCCGGCCTGGACGTGGGAGTGCCTGGCCGGTTCCGCCGTGCTGCTCGCCGTGTTCGCGGTCCACCAGCGCCTGCTGGGTGCCAAGGGCGGCGCACCGCTGGTCAACATGGCGCTGTTCCGGCAGCGCGCCTTCTCGGTCGGTCTGATCACCACCATGCTGTTCTACGCGGTGATGTCGACCTTCTTCCTGGTCTTCGCGCTCTACCTGCAGCAGGGCCACGGCCTGTCCGCGCTCGAGTCAGGTCTGATCTTCGTCCCGCTCGGCACCGGCTTCTTCCTGGCGTCGATGCTGGCCAAGCAGATCGGCGCCAAGCTCGGCCGGCAGGCCCTCGCGGTCGGCTCGGTCGTGCTGGCCGTCGGTCTGGTCGTCCTGGAGATCACCGCCGACGGGCTCGGCACCGACGGGGCGATCGGCTGGATCACCCCGGCGCTGCTGGTGGCCGGCTTCGGGATGGGCATGGTGATGGCTCCGCTGTCCGCCACTGTGCTGGCCGGTATCCCGCCGCAGTTCGCCGCCGCGGCCTCCGGTGTGATGTCGACTGCCGTCCAGGTCGGCACCGCCCTGGGCGTCGCGATCATCGGCAACCTCTTCTACAACGCGCTCGGCAGCACCGTCCAGCCCTCCTCGTTCACCCACGCCTTCGTGCTGGGCTGCGAGGTGCTGGCCGCGCTGGCCGTCGTGGTGGCGGTCTCGGTGCAGCTGCTGCCCAAGCCCGCCGCACGCGGCTGACCCACCGTCACACCGCAGCGCCCGTGGCACCCGTGCCACGGGCGCTGCGGCGTCCGCACCCGCCCCGGTCACCGCGTCAGCCGACCGTCAGGGGCGCGTCACCGCCGCCTCCCACACTTGTGCCACCCACACGGGGGCGAGGACAGGGAGACGCGGAATGCGTTGGCAGGACATCTACATCGCGGGCACCGGGGCTTATCTGCCGGAGCGGTTCCCGGTGGCGGAAGCGGTCGAGCAGGGTCTGGTCCGTGAGTTCAACAGCGGCCTCGGCTACGAGTCGGTGCTGATCGAGCGCGGCGGCACGGCCGCCCCTGACATGGCCGTGCACGCCGCCCGGCAGGCCCTGCAACGGGCCGGCATCCCCACCGAGGAGTACGGGCTGCACCTGCACGCGCACCTCTGGTTCCAGGGTCACGACTGGTGGTCGGCGGCCAACTACGTCGCCGCCCGGTCGTCCGGCAACCAGGCCGTCGCCTTCACCCTCGACCAGCGCTCGCTGACCGCGCTCGGCGGGATGCACCTGGCCGCCGGCTACCTCAGCTCGGGCGCCGCCTCCACCGCGATGATCACCACCGCCGACCGGTTCACCGCCCCGATGATCGACCGCTGGAACACCCAGCGGCAGCTGATCTTCGGTGACGGCGCCACCGCCGCCGTGCTGTCCCGCAACGGCGGGGTGGCCAAGCTGGTGGCCACCGTGGCGTTCGGCGAGAACGAGATGGAGACCTGGACCCGCGGTGACGAGCCGTTCCTCGACTTCCCCGGCCAGAGCTCCCCGGTGCCGGTCTTCGAGCGCGCCGAAGCCCGGATGACCGCGCCCGAGGCGGCCAACGACTGGAAGCTGTGGGTCGACAGCATGGTGCGGCTCAAGGACGAGGTGCTGGCCGAGGCCGGCATCGGGATCAAGGACATCGTCCGCGCCGCCATGCCCTTCCAGCACCGCGGCGACGGCCAGGCCGAGATGCACGACCTGATCGGCCTCACCGAGGAGCAGACCGTCTGGCGTGAACTCGGCCGCCACACCGGCCACATCGGGGCCGGCGACCCGTTCGCGGGGATCAACCACCTGCTGGAGCACAAGCTGGTCGCGCCCGGCGACCACGTCCTCGCCTACGGCTGCGGCGTCGGCTTCAACTTCTCCGCCGCCGTCCTGCAGATCACCGAAACTCCCGCCTGGTGACCCGGATCTGCGCCAGACCGACCGGCATCCGCACCGTCTGACTCCGGAGACCCCATCATGCGTCACACCACGGACATCCATCTGACGGCCACCGGGACCTGGCTGCCCGACCACCGCCGGCCGCTGGCCGACGCCGTCGCCGCCGGACTCGTCGGCGAGAGCCACCGCGACCTCGGCTACGAGTCCATCGCCGTCGAGGAGTCCGGCACCGCGCCGGTCGACATGGCGGTCGCGGCGGCCCGGCAGGCCGTCCACCGGTCCGGCCGGGCCGGTGCCGAGTTCGGCCTGCACCTGCACGCCAGCGTCTGGTTCCAGGGCCTGGACTGCTGGGCCCCGGCCGCGTACGTGGCCAACCACTCGGTCGGCCCGCAGGCCATCGCGTACAGCATCGACCAGCGGTCGGCCGGCGGTCTCGGCGCGCTGCACCTGGCCGCCGCCTATCTGGCCTGCGGCACCGTCAGCAACGCCCTGATCACCACCGGGGACCGGTTCGACGGCCCCGCGATCGACCGCTGGAACTCCTACGTCCAGGCGATCTGGGGCGACGGCGGCACCGCGCTCGCGCTCTCCACCGAGGGCGGGTTCGCCCGGCTGCTGTCCAGTGTCGTGGTGAGCGACAACAGCCTGGAGCGGTGGGACCGCGGCGCCACCCCGTTCGCCGCCGGGCCGCTGCTGGAGACGCCCGTCCAGGTCGAGAAGCGGTTCGAGCAGCACGCCGCCACCCCGGGCGCCGAGGCCGAGTTCGGACGGTGGACGGCTGCCGTGCTGGCGGCCCGGGACCAGGTGCTGGCCGAGGCCGGGGTGCAGCTGGGCGACATCACCCGCGCCGTCCTGCCGTTCGTCCACCGCGGCGGCGGCCAGGCCGAGTTGCACGACCTGCTCGGCCTCACCGAGGAGCAGACCGTCTGGCGTGAGCTCGGCCGGCAGGTCGGGCACCTGGGCGCGGGCGACCCGTTCGCCGGGCTCGACCGGCTGCTCCAGGACGGGGCGCTCGCCGTCGGCGACCGGGTCCTGCTCTACAGCGTCGGGGTCGGGTTCACCATGGCGGCCGCGGTCATCGAGATCACCGACCTGCCCGCCTGACCCTCCGTCACCGGCGAGACCCCACTCATCCGTCCCGCACGACCACGCCCCGAGGAAGAGCCGTGACCGACACCGAGACGCTCCTGGACTACCCGCTGCCGCGGACCGACCCGCTGCTCCCGCCGCCCGCCTACACCGAACTGCGGAACGGCCCGCCGAAGTTGGTCAGGGTCAACGGCGGCCGCCGGGCCTGGCTGGTGACCAGGTACGACGACGTCCGCTCCGCCATCGCCGACCCCCGGGTCAGCTCGGACGACATGGCGCCGAACTTCCCGGCGCTCATCCCGCTGCCGCCGAGCCCCCGGGCGCTGTCGATGTTCCGGATGGACAACCCCGACCACGCCACCCTGCGCCGGATGGTCATCCCGGAGTTCACCGCCCGGGCCACCCGGGCGATGCAGCCCGACGTGGTGCGGATCACCGAGAACCTGCTCGACGCACTGGCCGCAGGCCCCAAGCCCGCCGACCTGATGGCCGCGTTCGCCGACCCGCTGCCCACGCTGGTGATCGCCCGGCTGCTGGGCGTGCCGTACCAGGACCACGAGGTCTTCCAGGAGAACGGCCGGATCGTCACCTCGCCGACCGCCACTCCGGAGGAGGCCGGCGCCGCCTTCGTCACGCTGACCGAGTTCATGAGCCGGCTGATCGACGACAAGTGCAAGGACCCGCAGGACGACCTGATCAGCCGGCTCTGCGTCAAGTACCTGATCCCCGGCGAGATCAGTCACGACGACCTGCTGGCGATGGCCCGGCTGCTGCTCTTCGCCGGTCACGACACCACCGCCAACCAGATCGCCATCAGCGTGCTGTTCCTGCTGGAGAACCCGGGCCAGCTGGAACTGCTGCGGGCGGACCGCAGCCTGATCCCGAGCGCCGTCGAGGAGCTGCTGCGCTTCGCGTCCATCAAGCAGCACGACTTCATCCGGACGGCGGCCGAGGACATGGAGATCGGCGGCGTGCCGGTCGCCAAGGGCGAGGGCATCATCTTCGCGCTCCCCTCGGCGAACCACGACGAGACGGCCTTCCCCGACCCCGGCCGCCTCGACATCACCCGGGACGCCCACCAGCACCTGGCCTTCGGTCACGGCATCCACAAGTGCGTGGGCGCCCCGCTGGCCACCCTGGAGCTGGAGACCGCGATCGGTGCGCTGCTGGACCGCTTCCCCGGGCTGAGCCTGGCGACCGGTCTGGACGAGGTCCCGTTCCGCGACGACATGCTGCTCTACGGCGTGCACAAGCTGCTCGTCACCTGGTAGCCGGCCGGCCGTACCACCCGTGAAGCCCCGTCCCCGGCACCCCGGGGGCGGGGCTTCGGGCCGTCCGGAGCCTTCGGCCACCGGCCGCCCGAGGTGACGAAATCGCTCCAGTGGTAGTCGAGTTGACGGACCGACAATCCGAACACCCAATCCAGTCGGGATTGGTTCACCTCGTACGAGTGAAGGATCAACGGTTCCTCACCACAGGGAGACAACAATGCAGTTCAGGATTCTCGGGTCGGTCGGGGCAGTCGTCGACGGCCGGTTCTGCACGGTCCCGGGAACCCGGCAGCGCACCCTGCTGGCCACCCTGCTGACCCGGCCCGGGCGCCTGGTGCCCGCCGAACAGCTCTACACGGAACTCTGGGGCGACAACCCGCCCGCGACCGTGGAGAACTCCCTCCAGGCCCATGTCTCCCGCCTGCGCCGCACGCTGCGCAAACTCGGCGGCCCGCACGGGGATGTACCTCCGCTGATCACGCAGGCGTCGGGGTACATCCTGGACGCGGCACCCGAGGACATCGACGTGAACCTGTTCCGGGAGCGGCTGGCCCAGGCCAGGCGGGCGATGACCGTCGACAGCGAGGTGGCGGGCGAGCTGCTGGAGGAGGCCCTCGCGCTCTGGCAGGGCTCCCCGCTGCAGGACGTGGCCCCGGGACCGCTCTGCCAGAGCGAGGCGCTCCAGTTGGAGGAGGAGTACCTCGCGGCGCTCGAGGACAAGCTCTGGCTCGGCACCTGCTGCCCCGAACCATCGCTGGTCATCGGCGAGTTGAAGCGCATGAGCATCACCCACCCGTGGCGCGAGCGGATCACCGAGATGCTGATGCTGGCGCTGTACCGCAGCGGCCGGCAGGCCGAGGCGATCGAGGCCTACAACACCGCCCGTGAGCGGTTGGTCGACGAGCTCGGCATGGAGCCCTCCCCGCAGCTGAAGAACCTCTTCCGGGAGGTCCTCAACCAGGCGCCCGGTCTCTACCACCCCAACCCGCTGCAGCAGCTCAAGTCGGCCTGAAGGACGCGCGGAACCGCACGAAGTCGGAAGGCCATGGTCCGGGGCCTTCCGACTTCGTGCGGTTCCGCGTGCCCCTCGGGCGGCACCACTCAGCTGCCGCTGGTGGCACCCCCCGGCAGGATCCGCCGGAATCCGGCGTACGGGACGAGCGCGTCCGGCAGCAGCACCGAACCGTCCTCCTGGACGCCCTGCTCCAGCAGGGCGGCGATGGTCCGGCCCACCGGCAGCGCCGAGCCGTTGAGGGTGGCCGCGGGCAGCTTCCCGCCACCCGCCACCCGGTGCCGGATGCCCGCCCGGCGGGCCTGGAAGCTGCCGCAGTCCGAGACCGAGGAGATCTCCCGGTAGGAGTCGCTGCCAGGCAGCCAGACCTCGATGTCGTACGTCATCCGGGCCGAGAAGCCCATGTCCCCGGCCGGCAACAGGACCACCCGGTAGGAGAGTTCCAGCCTGCGGAGGCACTCCTCGACCTGACCGACCATCAGCTCCAGCTCGCGCTGGGCGTCCTCCAGCGCGCAGATCCGGACCAGCTCGACCTTCTCGAACTGGTGCAGCCGCAGGATGCCCCGGGTGTCCCGGCCGTACGAGCCCGCCTCGGCGCGGTAGCACGGCGTCCGGGCGGTGAAGGCGAGCGGCAGGACGCTCTCGTCCAGCAGTTCGCGGGCCACCAGGTTGGTCAGCGGGACCTCGGCGGTCGGGATCAGGAAGAGCTCCCGGTCCCCCACTCTGGTCGCGAACAAGTCCTGCTCGAATTTCGGCAGTTGGCCGGTGCCGGTCATGGTCTCCCGGCTGACCAGGTGCGGCACGGAGTACTCGGTGTAGCCGTGCTCCTCGGTGTGCAGGTCGAGCAGGAAGGAGGTCAGGGCCCGCTCCAGCCGCGCGCCCGCGCCCCGGCTGACCGTGAAGCGGGCACCGGACAGCCGGGCCGCCCTCGGCCCGTCCAGGATGCCGAGCGACTCACCGAGGTCGGCGTGGTGCCTGGCCTGGCCGGCGGCGGGCCGGAGCGCCGGGCCACCGCGCCGGATCTCCACCGCCTGCTTCTCGCTGTCGCCGTCCGGGACTTCGTCCAGCGGGAAGTTCGGGATGCCCGACATCCGCTGCTCCAGGTCGAGTTCGACCTCCCGGACGACGGCCTCGGCCTGCTGCACGTCCTCCCGCAGCCGGCGCGACTCCTCCCGGGCCTGCTCGGTGGGCGCCCCGCCGCCGCGCGAGGCCCGCTTGAGCTCGGCCCGCAGCCGGGCGACCGTCTCCACGGCGGCGGACCTGCGCCGGTGCGCGGCCGCCAGCGGGTCCAGCTCCAGCTGGTACCGGCGGCGGGCCAGCCGGCGGACGGCCTCCGGGCCCAGCTCGATCAGCTCACGTACATCGTGCACGGCACTCTCCTTCGGAGCGTTGCGGCGTCTGGGGGTGTTCTCAGGAGACGGAAGCGGGCACCTTCACCGGCTGGACGGGCTCCGGGAGCGGTGCCACGGCCCGGTGGCTCTGCGCGAGCCGCCCGTACCGGGCCGGCTGCGCGGACCGCAGCCACCAGGCGTAGCCGAGCCCCAGCGCGCCCACCACCGGGACCACCCAGGGCAGCGCGGCGACCAGCGTGTTCCCGGTGCCGGTCAGCAGCTCGAAGTTGCCCACCACCAGCCAGACCGTGGCCGCCAACCCCAGGAAGCCGAGCAGCGGCGCGACGGCACCCTGCCACCAGCCGAGCCGCAGCCCCTTCCGGGCCAGGCCGAGCACCGACAGCGCGGCCAGGGCCTGGAGCACCACGATGCCCAGGGTGCCGAGGCCGAGCATGCTGGTGGTCAGGTCCGCGTACGGGTCCAGGCCGGCGAGGGCGAAGCCGGTCACCGCGACGGCGCTGACCACGCTCTGGAGCACGCTGGCCCGGTGCGGGGAGGCGTGCCTGCGGTGCACCACGGCCAGCCCGGCCGGCAGCAGGCCGTCGGCGGCCAGCACCTGGGTGTACCGGTTGGCCGCGCTGTGCAGGGCCAGGGTGGCGGCGAACAGGCTGGTGCAGAGCATGATCTGGAGCAGGGTGGCGCCGGTCGAGCCGAGGTAGTCCGTGCCCAGGGTGAAGAACAGCTCCCCCAACTGCTCGGTGGAGACCTGGCGGACCTGGTCGGCGCCGATCGCGCCCACCGCCGCCCAGCTGGTCAGCGCGTAGAACCCGGCGATCAGCAGGACGGCCAGGTAGGTGGCGCGGGGCACGCTGCGCCGCGGGTCCTTGGCCTCCTTGCCGTACAGCGCGGCGGACTCGAACCCGATGAAGGAGACGAACGCGAACATCAGCGAGACCCCGAGCCCGGGGCCGGACACGACGTCCGGGGAGAACGAGGCGGTGGGCAGGGCGGAGGTGCCGTGCCGGCCGAGGACGGCGAGGTCCAGCGCGGCCAGCACGCCGATCTCACCGATCATCAGGACGGCGAGCACCCGGGCGCTCACCGCGATGTCGCGGTAGCCCAGCAGCGCGACCGCCGCCAGCCCGACCGCGGCGCACAGCTCCCACGGGAGGTCCAGGCCGTGGTCGGCCAGCACGAGCTGGGTGAAGTAGCCCAGGGCGCCGACCAGACCGATGGTCGCGCAGTTGTAGGCGAGCAGGGCGATGAAGCCGCCGCCCACCGCGGGCGGGCGGCCGAGCCCGTCGGCGATGGAGGCGTAGAAACCGCCGGAACCGCCCGTCCGGCGGGCGCTCACCGCGTAGCCGACCGAGAAGCAGAGCAGGGTCACCCCGGCGAACGCGAACGCGGCGGGGACGCCGGCGCCGTTGCCGATGGCGAAGGCCAGCGGGACGGTGCCGACCATGGCGGAGAGCGGTGCGGCGGCGGCGACGATCAGGAAGACGATGTGACTGGTGGTCAGGCGTCCGGCGGGGGGCGAACCGGCCGTGCTCACTGATCTCGCCGAGGGGCTGGTGACGGTCATCGGGGCTCCAAGGAGGGAGGGCGCCAAAGGACGGTGGATCGGGGAGGGCATGACGACGGGCCTGCGGCCGGGTGTGGGGCCCCGGGCGCAGGCCCGTCCGGAGGGTTGGTCAGGCGGCGGCGATCGCCAGGACGGCGTTCTGCCCGCCGAAGCCCAGCGAGCTGCTCAGCGCGAACTCCACCCGGGTCTCGGCGACCGAGGTGGCGACCTTGATCTCCATCTCGGGGTCGAGCGTGCGCAGGTTGGCGGTGGGCGGGACGACGCCCTGCTCCACCGAGAGCACCGTGAAGACCGCCTCCACCGCACCCGCCGCGCCGAGCAGGTGGCCGGTGACGCCCTTGGTGGAGGTGACCAGCGGGTCGCCGGTGAACACCCGACGGATCATCCTGGCCTCGGCGAGGTCGTTCAGCGGGGTGGAGGTGCCGTGCGCGTTGACGTGCCGGACGTCGCCCGGGCCGGCCCCCGCGTCGGCCAGCGCCGCCCGGACGGCGGACTCGATGCCGAGGCCCGCCGGGTGCGGGGTGGTCATGTGGTGGGCGTCGGCGGTGGCCCCGAACCCGGCGATCCGGGCCCGGATCCGCGCGCCGCGCGCCCGGGCGTCGGCCGCCCGCTCCAGGACCACCACACCGGCGCCCTCGCCCGCGACGAAGCCGTCGCGGTCGACGTCGAAGGGCCGGGAGGCACCCGCCGGGTCGTCCTGGCGCCGGGAGAGCGCACCCATCTGGGCGAAGCCGGCCATCACCAGGGGGGTGATCATCGCCTCGCTGCCGCCCGCGATCACGATGTCGCAGCGGTCCAGCAGCAGCAGGTCGCGGGCGGTGCCGATGGCCGTGGCGCCCGAGGCGCAGGCGGTGGCCACCACCAGGTTGGGGCCGGTGGCGCCGAACTCGATCGCGGTCTGCCCGGCCAGCATGTTGGGCAGCTGCATCGGCAGCAGCAGCGGGGAGACCCGGGCGGCGGACTGCTCCACCAGCACCCGGTGCTGCGCCTCCACCGTCCCGGGGCCGCCGTCGGCGCACCCCAGGACGACGCCCACCCGGGCGCCGTCCCAGGTCCGCGGGTCGAGTCCGGCGTCGGCGATCGCCTCACGGGCGGCCACCAGCGCGAACTGGGTGAACGGGTCCAGCCGGTGGGCCCGGCGGCCGCCGAGCAGCTCGGCGGCGTCGAAGCCCGGGACGCGGCAGGAGATCCGGACCGGGTTCCGGTCCAGCACCGGGTCGAGCGCGGCCGTCGGACGGCCCTCGCAGACCCCCGCCCAGCTCGCGGCGACCCCGATGCCGGCGGGGGTGACCAGCCCCAGGCCGGTCACTGCAACGTCGATGCCGGCCATCAGACCCGTGCGCCCGCTTCCTCGATCAGGGCGGCCATCTCGCCGATGGTCTCCGCCTCCAGCAGCTGGTCGTCGCTGATGGAGATGCCGAGCTCGGCCTCCAGCAGCAGCGACAGCTCGACGACGGCGAGCGAGTCCAGCTCGACGTCCTCCTTGGTCGCCTCGGGGGTGACCTGCTCCGGCATCACCTTGAGCTTGCTGACCAGGATTTCCTTGAGCATCTCGAACATGATCAGGGCCTTTCGGAAGTTGGGGTCGTTCGGGAGCTTGCTGGTGGGGTGGGGCTCAGCCGAGTGCGGGCCACGTGACGGTGGCGGCGCCCCAGGCGAGCCCGCCGCCGAACGCGGTGAGAAGCACGCGCTGACCGGCCTCCAACCCGCCGTTCTCGACCGCCTGCGCGAGCAGCAGCGGGATCGAGGCGGCGCCGGTGTTACCGACCCGCGCGATGTTGGAGAGCCTGCGTTCGGCGGGGACGGCGAGGCGGTCGGCGACCGCCTCCAGGATCCGGGCGTTGGCCTGGTGGGCCGCCAGCCGGTCCACGTCCTCGATGGCCCAGCCGGCTGCGGCGACGGCCTGCAGCGAGGCCTCCGTCATCCGCTCGACGGCGTGCCGGTACGTCGCCCGGCCGGCCATCTGGAAGAACTCGTCACCGGGCTTGGCGGGCTCGCCCGAGGAGCGCTGGCGCGAGCCGCCGGCCGGGACGGTGATCAGATCGCTCTGGTCGCCGTCGCTGCCGAGCACGATCGGGCCGACCGCCCCGGGCTCCCAGGTCTCGCCGGCCCGGAGCACCACCGCGCCCGCGCCGTCGGCGAAGATCACGGCGGTGGTGCGGTCGGTCGGGTCGATGATGGTGGTGAACGCGTCGGCGGCGATCAGCAGGACGCGCTCCGCGATGCCCGAGGCGATCAGGCCCGCCGCCGTGGCCAGCCCGTACAGGAAACCGGTGCAGACCGCGGAGACGTCGAAGGCCGGGACCCCGCCGAGGCCGAGCCTGGCCGCCACCTCCGGCGCGGTGGCCGGGCAGGGGCGGTCCGGGGTGGTGGTGGCCAGCACCACCGCGTCGACCTGCGAGTCGTCGGCGGACTTGAGGGCCCGCCGACCGGCCTCCACCGCGAGGTCGGAGGTGGCGGTACCGGGCGAGACCACGTGCCGGGTGGAGATCCCGGTACGGGTACGGATCCACTCGTCCGAGGTGTCCAGCCGGGACTCCAGGTCCGCGTTGCTGACCAGGTCCGGTGGGACGTAGGCGCCGACTCCGACGATGACCGCGGCGCGGCCCTGCGGCGGGCCGGGGCGCAGACTCGGGTCCGCCAGGCCGATGGTCATACCGCGTCACCCCCGCTGCTGCTGAGAACCTCCACCGGGAGGCCCATGTACGCCATCCGTTCGGCGGCCATCTCGTCGGTCCACTGCTCGGCCATGTCGTAGCGCTGCTCGGGAGTGGTGTCGAGCATCCGGACGCCGGGCCAGATCTCGTGGTCGCCGATCCGGTCGGCGTGCTCCGCCATGCCCTGCTGGAAGAGCTCCTCGCGGTGGATCACGAACTCCTTGTCGGGCACCTCGTCCCAGAGCTTGACGCCGGCCCGCAGGATCTCCAGCAACCTCGGCCGGTACCCGGGCTCGACCGCCAGATGGTCCTTCAGGATCGTGCTGGCGACAGTGAGGTGGCGGATCTCGTCGATCGCGGTGCCCCGGGAGATCTCTCCGGTCGCGGGCGACAGCGGGGTCCACTTGCGCTCGCTCAGCTCGGCGGCGGGGGCGAGCACGCCCTCGATGACGATGGCGAAGACCGCGACGCCGCCCATGAAGTCCGCCTGGTCGCGGACGATCTCCAGGGTGAAGTCCTCCACCGGCTGGAGCACCCGGCGCCGGTAGTCGGCGGCCATCTCGTCGATGTCCTTGACCAGGGTGGCGGCGGGGAGGCCGAGTTCCACCAGGTGGTTGCGGAACACCCGGGCGTGCCTGGCCTCGTCGATCAGCTGGGTGGCGTAGAACTCCAGCTCCGGGATGCCGGGCGCGATGGCCACGTAGTGGGCCAGCAGCCGGGTGGCGATCTCCTCGGAGAGGCTCCGGTAGCCGAACTCCAGGACCAGGGCGTCGCGCAGCGGGCCCGGCTGTTTCAGGAAGTCGGGTACGCCGGCGTCCTTGTGGTGCCCGGTCTCGCCCCGGTCGCGGAGCGTGCCCTGGGCGACCTCGGTGAACCAGTAGGCCAGATTGCACTGCTCCGGGCCGAGGGTGAGATGCTTCGCCCCGTCCAGCAGTCCGGGTGCGGTGTCCCAACCGGCTTCGTGCGCCACGGTGTTGGTCATAGTCCCACGTTCTCCTTCCTGGTTCCGCTGACACCGGGCCCCTGGACGGGGACCGGCAGGAGCGCGCCGACGTACAGACCGCCGGCGAAGCTGAGCAGGGGTTCGCCCTCGCCCGCGGTGGCGTGCACCACCCGGCCGAGCAGCACCTCGTGGTCGCCGACCCGGATCCGGTCGGCCACCCGGCAGTCGATGTGCGCGAGCGCGCCGTCGAGCAGTGGCGCCCCGGAGTACCGGGCCGGCCGCCAGTCGAGCCCGGCGAACTGCGCGGCGCCGTCCGGGCGGGAGCTGTCGGCGAACCAGCGGGCCGGGCCGCTCTGCCCGCCGCCGACCACATTGATCGCGAACCGGCCCGCCTCGGCCGCCAGTTCGGCCAGCACCGAGCCGGCCTTCAGGCTGGCGCCGACGATCAGCGGACGCTGCGAGACGGTGGTGACCTGGCTGGCCGTGGTGCCGTGCAGCCGCCCCTGGTGACTGACCGTCAGGACCGAGACGGGGCAGGCGAGATGCCGCAGGGCGCGGCGCCGCTGGACCGGGTCGGCGGTGGTCCGCCGGATCGGCTCGGCCGTGGTGCTCACCGGACCACCTCCTGGGCGACCAGCTCCCTGGCCTCCCGGACCGGCGGTGCGGCGGCTGCCGGGACGTGCCCGACCGGGGTCGGCGTCATCTCGTGGCCGACCGGCTTGGGGTGCGACAGGCCCAGGTCGTCCAGCAGCCGCAGGTAGCCCTGCTGGCGTACCGGCTCGAAGGGCAGCGCGAAGGACTTCATGAAGTTGCCGAACAGCGCCCGGTCGCCGAAGAGGTGGAACGGCAGCACCAGCAGCGCCCACTCCGGCTCGACCAGCCAGCACCACAGCGCGGCGACCGCCGCCTGGGTGATCAGGCTGTGCATGACGTTGTAGAGCACGTAGTACGTCTTGGAGATCGGCCGGCCGGCCGCCTTCTTGAAGGCGAGCGCGCCCGGGATGTACCCGATCAGGTCGATGTAGAGGAACAGCCCGATCGCCGGCAGCCAGCGGATCTCGCCGAGGTGCGCGGCGAGCAGCCCGGTGCTGACCGCGAAGCCGACCAGGTACTCGGCGCGGTGCAGGGAGAAGGTGCTCGGGGTCTCGAAGGGATTGGCCTGGTCCACTGTTTCAACTCCTGGAGCAGCGTGGCGGGTTCGAGGTGCGGGGGAAGGGTCGTGGGCGGGAGCGGCGGTGCCGGGCGGGGGTCCCGGCACCGCCGCCGGTCGGTCAGCCCGCGGCGGCCGCCGGCTGGGGCTCGGCGAGCCCGTGGTCGCCGAGGACGGCGGTGTCGGCGAACAGGCCGGTGACGGCCCAGGCCACGGTCTCCTTGATGACCCGCTCGGCGATCGGGTCGAGGATGCCCTCGAGACTCGGGATGCCGAAGTCGAAGTCCGCCTCGAAGTGCACCGTGACGTCGGCGCCGTCCTGGCGCAGCACCCACCTGCCGACGAAGCTGTCGAAGTCGCCGTCGGTCTGCTCGAAGTGGATCTCCAGCCGGTCCTGGTGGAAGGTGTCCGTCTCCGTCCAGCGCAGCAGGCCGCTGCGGAAGTGCAGCTCCCAGCTGGAACTGCCCACCGGCTCGGGCAGGGTGGAGTGCACGGTGGTGGCCCGCACGTGCGGGGCCAGCTCCGGGTAGCGCTCCCACTTCGCCACGGCCGTAAAGACGTCCTCGGCCTTGTCGTTGCGCACTACGGCGTCGAGTTCGACGTGTCGCACGGTCAGTTACCGCCTTCCGGCATCTTGGCCGAGCCCCGGACCAGGTCCAGGGTGGCCTTGTCAAAGGAGTCGAGCAGGAACTCGACCTCCGAGTCGGTCAGGATCGCCGGCGGGGTGAACCGGACCACCGAGCTGCCGTTCATCGAGTGGTTGGCCACCACGCCGTGGTTGAAGAGCTCGATCAGGAGCTCTCCGGCCAGGCCCGCCTCGACCAGCTCCACGCCGATCAGCAGACCCTGGCCCCGGACGTCGACGACCAGCTCGGGGATGTTGCGGTAGGCGATCTCGGCGATCCGCGGCAGCAGCCGGGAACCGAGGTCCATCGCCCTGGACACCAGCCGCTCCTCCTTGATCGCCTGGACGGCGCCCTGGACGGCGGCCATCAGCAGCGGCTGCCCGGAGAAGGTCGCGGTGTGGATGTACGGGTCCTTGTCGAAGGGCTTGAACGCCTTCCGGGTGGCGATGGCCGCCGACACCGGCACCACGCCGCCGCCGAGCGCCTTGCCGGCCAGCAGCACGTCCGGCTGCACGCCCTCGGTGTCGACGCCCCACCACTCGCCGAGCCGGCCGAAGCCGGTCTGCACCTCGTCCAGGATCAGGAAGCCGTCGAACTCCCGGACCAGCTCCTCGACCTGCTTGAGGTAGCCCTTCGGCGGGATGATCACGCCGCCCTCGCCCTGGACCGGCTCCAGGATCACGCAGACCTGGCCCGGGTGCGCGCGGAGCTCGTCGCGCAGCGCGTCCGGGTCGCCGAAGGGCAGGTGCGAGACGTCCGGGATGAGCGGGCGGAACGGCGCCTGGTAGACCTCCTTGGCGGTCGCCGACAGCGCGCCGAGGGTCTTGCCGTGGTAGCCGCCGCGCATCGAGACGGTGCGCTTGTAGCCGTTGGCGCGGGCCAGCTTGAGGCCGGTCTCCACCGCCTCGGCGCCGGAGAGCGCGAAGTGCACCCGGTCCAGCCCCGGCGGGGTGATCGAGGTGAGCGCCTCGGCGGCGCGGGCCACGGTCGGCTCCAGCAGGATGCGGGTGGCCACCGGATGGGTGGTCAGCTGACGGAGCACCGCCTCCATCACGATCGGGTGCCTGGCACCCATGATGAACACGCCGTAGCCGCCGGCGTTGAGGAAGCGCTCACCGTCGCTGGCGGTCACCCAGGCGCCGGAGGACTCGACCTCCATGTGGCTGCCGAACAGCTCGGCGAGGGTCGCCCGGCCCTTGCTGAGGTGGGCCCGGTAGAGGTTGAGGATGCTCTCCTCGGTGTCGACGCCGCCGGCGTCGACCCTTCCGGCGTTGATCGGGGCGGTCTGCATCACGGTCACGGATGACTCCCTTTCAGGGCGTACGTCGGTCAGGAGAGTTCGAGGGGGCCGCCGCCGAAGTACTTCAGCAGCGGCTCGGCCGCGCCGCTCCGGGACGGCGGGTGGAAGGCCAGCGGCCGTACCGCGGTGGCGAGTCGGGCGTGCTCGGAGGAGCGGATGAAGTCCAGCCCGCCGAGCAGTTCGAGGGCCTGGGCGGCGACCTCGGACAACGCCTCCTGGGCGGCGAACCGGGCCACCAGCACCTGGGCGACCGCCTCCTCGCCCGCCACTCCGTCCCGCACCGCGCGGGCCGTGCCCTCCAGCAGGGCGAACGCGGCCTCCACCCGGACCGCGAGCGCGGCCCGCTCGCTGGTCCCGCCCTTCTCCCGTTCGAGCACCTGCTCGACCAGTGCGGAGGCGGTGCCCGCGTAGCCGGCCGAGATGAGCATCTCGAACCAGACGAAGCCGGCCGTCTGCAGATCGTCGATCCGGTGCGGGTCGGCCTCGGAGGTACGGATGACCAGGTCGGACGGCACGAAGACGTCGTCGAAGCGGATCTCGTCGCTCTCCGCCGCGGCCAGCACGTCGTTGGCCCAGAACGGGTGGACGGTGAGCCCCGGGGAACCCACCGGCACCAGGGCCAGCGCCATCTCCGGGCTGCCGTCCGCGCCCGGGACGGTGATGCTCGCGGTCAGCAGGTCCATCGAACGCGCCAGGCTGCACGGCTTCTTGGAGCCGCCCAGCCGGTAACCGCCGTCGACCGGGACCGCCGCGACCACCGGGGTGAGGATGTTCTGCTGGGTCCGGCCCTCGGCCCAGCCGGACGCCATCACCCGCTGGTCGGGCACCACGCCGTGCAGCAGTTCGAGCTGCGCGGCGGTGAGCCGGCCGGTGTCGTCCGCCAGCGAGTAGAGCATCGCGGCGGTGAAGTGGTGCATCGTCACCGCGGCGGCCAGCGAGGGCGAGAGCGATCCGACCGCCCGCTGCACCCGGACCGCCTCGACCGGGTCGGCCCCGTGGCCGCCGTACTCGGTCGGCACCAGCAGGGCGACCCCGCCATGGGCCCGGAACAGGTCGATCACCGGGCTGCCCGGTGCCTCCCGCTCGGCGTAGGGGATGTCGGCCAGGGCCTTGATCAGCCCGGGGTGGTACCGCTCGCAGGTCTCGCGGGCGGAATCGAGGGAGCGCACGGCAGAGAACCTCCGGTCGTGGGTGATCAGGACGGGGTGGAGCCGAAGACCGCCTCACGCGGGCTCACGTCGTGGGCGATGCTGACGCCCTGGATGTGGGAGGTCTTGAGCATCGGGTAGTTCGCCTCGCCGTAGACGCCGCCGGTCAGGCCGGTGCCACCGTGGCTCGGCAGGTACGGCAGGAAGCCGATGTGCGAGTCGTTGATCTTCAGCAGGCCACCGTTGGTGACGCGCTGCACGAAGGCGTTGATCACCCGCGCGGACTTGGCCCAGAGCGAGTTGCGCAGGCCGTACTCGTTGCTGTTGACGAAGGAGATGAAGCTGTCGAGCAGCTCGTCGTTGTCGCCCGCGTCCGGCACCACGATCGGCAGCAGCGGGAAGAAGGTCTCGTGCCGGACCACGTCGTGCTCACGCGCCCCGGCCAGACCGTTCACCCGGAGCACCGTGGGCTGCAGGAAGACGCCGGTCTCGGACGGGGTCCCGTCCAGCTCGGTGCGCTCGCCACCGGTGACGATCTCGGAGCCCTGGGCCAGCGACTGCTTCAGCAGGGCGAAGAACTTCTCGCTCCGCCGGACCGGGGAGAGCAGCACGTTCTCGTCCTCCGGGTAGCCCGGCAGCACGGTCGCGACCTGCTTCTTGACCTCCTCGATCAGCTCGTCCGCGATCGCGGGGTGCGCCAGCACGTAGTTGGGCACCATGCAGATCTGGCCGGAGCCGTAGAAGGACTCGGCGATCGCCTCGGCCGCGTACTTGAGGTCCGCGCCCTCCCAGACGATGATGCCGTCGTTGCCGGCCAGCTCCAGGATCGGCTTCTTGCCGTGCGCCACGCACTGCTCCTGGAAGCGCAGGCCCTCCTGGCTGCCGCCGATGTAGAAGATGTCGTTGACCAGCGGGCTCTCCACCCAGCGGTCCAGCGTCTGCTTCGGGTTGCTGCAGACCGCGTTCAGCACCCCGGGGGGCGCACCGACCTCGTCCAGCAGCGGCGCCACGACGTCGCGCAGGATCCACATGGTGCTGAGCGGGATGCTCCGGGGGGCGCGGACCACGACGGCGTTGCCGGCCATCAGCGCGAGGACGGCCAGGGCGGCACTCGGCGCCGGGGCGTTCTGCGGCGGGTTGAAGCCCACCACACCGTCGGGCTGGCGGCGGACGATCAGCCGGCGGCCGGCGTGCTCGAACTCGGTGTGCATCCGCTGGCGGTACCAGTAGATGCTCTCCTCGCTGTAGACCTGCAGCAGGCAGCTCAGCTCCCAGCGGGCCAGCCGCACCGGGTGCGCCTCGGAGACCAGCATGTCGATGAACTCGTCCTGACGGCGGATCAGTTCCTCCCGGAAGAGGGTGCCGAGCCGCATCCGGCGCTCCAGCGGCACGGCCGCCCAGCCGGGTGCGGCGGCGGCGGCCGCCTCGGTCGCCAGGTCGATCGCCTCGTTGCTCGCGATGGCGCACCGGCCCACCACGTACGGGTGCTCCGCCGCGTCGGAGTCCGGGTCCTGCTCCAGGGCGCGCTTCAGGCTGACGCTGGTGAAGACGTCCTCCAGCAGCGACCTGGCACTGACCGTGTAGACCCATCCGTCGCCGTCGACGTCCTTTCCGGCGATATACAGCGGGTAGCTGCGGAGCGGCTTTTCCCGCCCGTTTTCGGCAGCGGCACCAGGAGCACCGGAATTCCCGGAGACGATTCCCACCGCCGATTCGTCAAGAAGCATCATCAGGCCTTTCCGAGGAATTCTTTGGCTGAAGCGAATTGATGGTGACAGAGCATTCTGACCCCCCGCTGACGCGGAGCTGATCAGCGCAGGGCCGCGGAGATCCACTCCTGCAGTTCGTCGGCCGTCATCGCGTCCAGCCGGTCGGCGGCGGCCGCGACGTCCTTGGCGCCGCCGAACTCGACGAACTTCTCCCGCATCAGCTCGGCGTGGTTGGCCCGGGTGTGCGGGCCGGCCGCCGCCAGCGGGACGAGGCGCTCCCGGGAGGCCGTACGGCCGTCGGTCAGCCGAACCGTCACCCGGGCTCCGGTGGCCTTGGTGGACGCCGAGAAGTCGCCCGACTCCCGGCTGTTCGCCGCGTCCACCGCGAGCTTCGCCTCCGCCTCGCCCGCGAACTCGCGCAACCACGGCTCGGCCGCGTCCCCGGCCTGCCGCAGCGCCTCGCCGAACGGGGCCTCGGAGGCGAACAGCGCCCTGGTGAACTCGGGGTCGTGGACCAGCCGGACGCGTTCGGCGACCTGCCAGCGGCCCCGGTCGTTCAGCAGCGGCGCCGAGAAGTCGTTGACGGTGAGCCCGCCGGTGAGCAGCGCGGTGGCCACGGGGTACGGCGTGTGCAGCACCAGGGCGCCGAGCGGTGAGCCGGGGCCGACCACGTACGAGGCGGCCTTGCGGCCGGCGAACAGCGTGTACAGCGACGCCTCGACCACCACCTCGGCGATCTCCTCGGGACGGATCGGGCCCAACTCCCGGCGCAGGGCGGCAGCGCAGTCCACCGCGGCGTCCACGCCGGGGCCGCCCGGGTGCATCTTGAACGAGAGGGTCTCGGTGTGCCACCGCTCGCCGAGACCGGCGTTGACCGCGTCCGGCAGCGGGACCGCGGAGAACCGGTCCAGAAAGCCGTCCGGGTGTTCCAGGATGTCCGTCGCACCGCGCAGGCCCACCCGGGCCGCGTCACAGGCGTCCATCGCGGTGCGGACGGGGGTGAAGGAGTTGAACAGTCGGGCGTCACTGGCCAGGAAGGCCCGCATCAGCGGCCAGTTGGGCATCGCGAAGGCCAGGCCGACGGCACTGGTCCACACCACGTCGTCGGCGCCCTCGCAGTGCAGCCGGCCGCAGACCGCCCCGGCCAGGTGGGTGTGGACCGCGCTGTGGCCGCGCAGCGGTCCGAGGGTGGCGGCAGCGGTGATCCTGGCCGCGCACTCGTTGGCGGCGACCACGGCGGCGACCAGCGCGGCACCGTCCAGCCGACGGTCGTACGCGTAGGCGAGCGGCACCGCGACGGTGGAGTTGGAGAGATGGCCCGCGTACGCGGTGTCGTCCAGGTTGAGGAACGACCCGAGCCCGGACAGCACACAGGCGGACAGCCGGGCGTCGTGCTGCAGCGGCGGCCCGAAGGCCTCGATCATCCGGCGGCCGAGCGGGTGCTCGGCGCCGGCCCGGATCGAGGCCAGTTGGGAGAGCACCTGACTGGCCGCCAGCGAGCGCACCCGGTCGGGGATGTCTTCCGGGCGCAGCCAGGCCGCCCATGTCGCGAGTTCCTTGAGGACGGGCACGGTGGTGCTCCCTGAGGATCGGGCGGCCCGGCACTGAACGGCCCCGGGGCCGCAGCCAGTTGCACTGTCGAGGTCTAACGCCGGGCCGCGCCCCAGACCGGGAGGGCGCCGGGCAGGACTTCGAGGGTCATCGAGGACCAGCGGCGCTCCTGCAGCTCGCCGTCGTGCTCGAAGCAGAGCGGCGTGGCGTCCAGCCGCTCGACCACGATCTTCCGGCCCCGCCCGTAGGCGACCCCCGGCAGATCCAGGTGGCGGGCCTCCCGGGTCAGTTCGGGCACCTGGGTCGGGGGCACCTCGGCGCCGATCACGCAGACGTCGAGCAGGCCGTCGTCGAGCTCCGAGTGCGGCAGGACCTGGTACTGGCCGCCGCGGTAGCGGCCGCCGCCGACGTTGGCGAGCACGGTGTCACCCTCGTGCAGCACGACTCCGTCGACGGTGACCCGGCCCGGGTAGGGGGTGAACGCCGCGGCGGTGTCGGCGAAGGCCCTCGCGTAGCGGGCCCGTCCGGTGAGCGGGATGCCCCGCGCGGTGACCAGCGCCGCGGCGATCACTCCGGAGCAGGCCCCGAGCAGGACCAGCTCGTCGGTCTCCGCGAGCCGGGCCAGGTCGATCCGGCGCAGCTCCGCCTCACCCGCGCCGTCCAGCGCCGCGGTGAGCGCCTCGGCCCAGGGGCGCTCGCCCCACAGCATCCGGTAGTCGGAGTTCCCGGTGCCGGCGGGGACGATGGCGAGGGCGGCCGCCGTCCCGTGGCCGGGCCGGGTCATCCCCTCCACCACCTCACGCACCGTGCCGTCGCCACCCACCGCGACCACCAGATCCGGGACCGCCAGGTCACTCTCGCCCCGGAGCGCGGCCCGCACCGTGTCGGTGGCGTCGCCCCGGTGCGTGGTGTGGTGCAGGACGACGGAGTCGAACCGGGCCGCGCAGAGCCCGGTGACCTCTTCGAGCAGTGCCGCATGCGTGGTCCCCGCGGTCGGGTTGGCGATGATCAGGGCCTGCCGGGGCTGCCGGACAGCTGCGGATCCCATGCTCACAAGTCTCCAGACACGATGCCGACAGCCTCAATCGGCCGCCGGCGGGAGCCGACGGCCGATTCGGACGCGGAGAAGGCAGGATTCGAACCTGCGTGGGCAGAAACCCGACCGGAGCCAAAGCCCCGGCCCCCGATAAACCACTCCGGGCACCTCTCCCTGTTCCCGACCCGGTTCCCCGTGCCGTTCACAGGGATGACACTGCCTGCCGTCCCTGATATCCCCCTGACGCCCTACTGACGTACCGCGGAAGACATTTTCACCCCTTTCCCGACGCCATTTCCAGGTGCTCTACTCTCTCTCACCGCACATTCGATCCGGAAGGGACCGACGCCTGATGTCAACCGCCACCGAGACCGATAATCCGGTCCTCCAGGCCCTCCGCAACCACACCGGCTCCGAGAACCCCAGCGCCTTCCTCGCCCTCAACAGCGGCAACAGCGTGTTCACCGCCCCGGGCACCGACGGCGTCGTCGTCTACCGCCGCACCGGCCGCCATCTGGTCCAGTTCGGCGGCCCGTTCGCCTCTCCCGAGGCGTACGGCCCGCTGCTCGACCGCTTCACCGCCTTCGCCCGGGAGCAGGAACTCCAGCTGGTGAGCGTCCAGTTGCAGCGCCAGGACGCCGACCACTACGCCGCTCGCGGCTTCACGGTGAACCAGCTCGGGGCGTCCTGGGCCGTCCACCTGCCCGACTTCACCCTGCGCGGCTCGCGGTTCATGCAGCTGCGCAACAAGATCTCCCGGGCCTTCCGCAACGGCCTGCAGGTGCAGGAGGTCCCGGCCGACCAGTGGGAGGGCGCGCTGCAGGAGATCGACGGCGCCTGGCTCGGTTCCAAGGGCGATCACGCCCGTCAACTGGAGTTCCTGGTCGGCCAGATCGGCGGTCCGGTCCAGTCGCACCGCCGGCTCTTCGTCGGCACCATCGACGGCGCCCCGGTGGGCTACATCTCGTACTCGCCGGTGTACGGAAGCCGGGCCGGCTGGATGCACGATCTGAGCCGCCGGATCCCGGGCGGCTCGCCCGGCCTGATGGAGGCGATCAACTCCTCCGCCATCGACGTCTTCCGCAGCGAGGGGGTGGACTGGCTGCACTTCGGCTTCACCCCGTTCACCGGCCTGGACGCGGCCCACGAACTCCCGGGCCACAGCGCCTCGTTCCAGTGGCTGATGCACTTCCTGTGGGCCGAGGGCGAGGCGATCTACCCGGCCCAGACCCAGCTCGCCTACAAGGACAAGTGGGCGCCGGACGTGCTGCTGCCCGAGTACGTCGCGTTCGACGGGCCGGCCTCGCTCGCCTCCTTCGCGCACATCTTCCGTGCCTGCAACGCCTTCTGACCCGACGTCCCCTGACCCGACACCTGCCGATCGCACCCCAGGAGGAGAACCCCGGATGTCCGAGCAGCAAGCACCCGACACCGACACGCTCAAGCAGTCCCTGGTGGAGGCGTTCATGGCCATCATCGGGGCACCGGACGACCTGGAGGTCGCCCGGGCCGCCGACCGGGTGGTCCGCACCCTCGACGAGCGGCTCGCCGCCGAGTCGGCCGTGGCCTGAACGTCCCCCCGCCCCACCAGCGGCTACGGGCACGGACGGTGACGCCGAGTCAGGGACAGATCAGCACCGCATCAGCGCGGTGCCGGATTCTGGGCCCTGTCCGGCGTCCGGCACCGCGATCTTCGCGCCTCTCGGCCACCCGAGCCCGTACGCCGCCAGCGGATCCCACCTTCCCGCCGCGCCTCGCGTCCCTTGACGGCAGCGCCGTCAGCCACGACCGGGCGCCTGCCCCAAGGAGCTCACGGCATGCAGTCTCCGCACGTCAGCCAGGCCGAACCTGGCGCCCTCGACACCCTCGACGCTCCCGGCGCCCCGAAGCAGGCCGCTGCGGCGGGGGTCGGGGCCTCCGCCACCTTCTCCGAGCTGCTGAAGCGGGTGAAGGCCGAGGGGCTGTTGGACTTCGACCCCCGCTACTACGTCCGGCGGCTGGTCCTCAACACCACCATGATCCTGGGCGGCCTGGTCGCCTTCTTCGAACTCGGCGACTCCTGGTGGCAGTTGCTGGTCGCCGCCTGGATGGGCCTGTGCGGTGCGCAGAGCTCGTTCATGTGGCACGACGCCGGCCACAAGTCGATGTTCCGCAGCAAGAAGGCCGCCTCGATCGTCGGCTACTTCCACGCCAACTTCGTGAACGGGGTCAGCTACGGCTGGTGGGTCAACCACCACAACCGGCACCACAGCCACCCCAACCACCTGGAGCTCGACCCCGACATCGGCCGCCGCACGGCGATCTTCGACATCAAGCAGTACGCCACCCGCCGGGGTGTGCAGCGCTTCATCGTGCGCTACCAGAGCGTGCTGTTCTTCGTCCTGCTGACCCTCGAGGGTTTCAAGATGCAGCGGACCGCCGTCAAGGCGATCGCGAAGGGCGAGACCAAGTACCCGGTGCTGGAGTCCGCGCTGATCGCGCTGCGGGCCGCGCTCTACCTGGGCGCCGTGTTCGTGGTGCTGCCGCCGGCGCTGGGTGTCGCCTTCATCCTGGTCCAGACGACCGTGCTCGGCGTGTACTTCGGCATGCTCTTCGCCCCCAACCACAAGGGCATGGAGGTCCGGGACGGCGAGGAGGAGACGCTCGACTGGCTGGAGCGCCAGGTCCTCACCTCGCGCAACATCAACCCTTCGCCGCTGATCGACTTCCTCTACGGCGGCCTCAACTACCAGGTGGAGCACCATCTCTTCCCCGCCATGGCGCAGAAGCACCTGGCCCGCGCGCGGGAGCTGACCATGCAGTACTGCGCGGAGCGCGGCGTGCCGTACCGCGAGGTCGGCTTCTGGGCCTCGTACCGCGAGGTCGCGAGCTTCCTGCACGAGGTCAGCGCACCCGTCCGACGGGGCGAGGGCGACGCGCTCGCCGCCGAGGCCCTGCGGGCCGCCTGACCGTACCCGTCCTACGACCCCGACCACCCACCGCCCCGGCCGACGTGCCGGGGCGGTTCAGCAGAGGAGCCGGTACGTTCCCATGCTCGACCAATCCATCCGCGTGGCGGGGCCGGCGGCCCGGCCCTCGATCGGCACCCGGCTCGACCGGATGCCGATCACCCCGGTCCACCGCAGACTCACCGCCATCGTCGGCGTCGGCCTGCTCTTCGACACCTTCGAGAACAACCTCTCCGGGACGATCTCGAAGGTCCTCCAGCACGAGTTCGCGTTCGGCGGCAACACCCTGAAGCTGGTACTGGCCTCGGCGTTCGTCGGCCAGTTCATCGGCGCCCTGGTCCTCGGGCGGGTGGCCGACCGGATCGGACGGCGCCGCGCCTTCCTGATCAACCTGGCGCTGTACTCGGGGTTCTCGCTGCTCGGCGCCTTCTCCCCCAACGCCGAGTGGCTGATCGCCACCCGGTTCCTGGCGGGCATCGGCATCGGCGCCGAACAGGCGCTCTCCGACTGCTACTTGGCGGACGTACTGCCCGCCGGCAAGCGGGGCAGGTACACCGCCTGGGCCTACACCATCGCGTTCTGCGGCGTACCGGCCGTCGGCTTCGCCGCCCTCTGGCTGGTACCGCTGACGCCGCTCGGGATCGCCGGCTGGCGCTGGCTGTTCATCCTCGGCTCGCTCGGCTCGGCCGTGGTGTGGGTCCTGCGGCGGAACCTGATCGAGTCACCGCGCTGGCTCGCCTCGGTCGGCCGGCACGCCGAGGCCGAGCTGCTGGTCGCCCGCCTGGAGGGACGCCCGGCCACCGAGGCGGCGGTCGGTCCGGTCCAGGCCGAGCCGCTCACCGTCCGGGCCCGGGTGCGGGAGATCTTCCGCCCGCCGTACCTCAGGCGGACCGCGATGCTCTGGATCTTCTGCATCCTGTCGGTGATCGGCTACTACGGCTTCGGCGCGCTCGCCCCGCAGATCCTGGCCGCCAAGGGCTACGGCATCGTGGCCGGCCTCGGCTACACCGCGCTCTCCTTCGTCGGCTACCCGATCGGCTCGCTGCTGTCCGTGCCGATCATGGACCGGGTCGAGCGGAAGGTCCTGGTGGCGCTCTCGGCCGTGGCCATGGCGCTGGCCGGGCTGGGCTTCGCCTACGCGGGCTCGGTGGAGCTCGTCGTGCTGTTCGGCTTCGGCTACACCGTCGCGAGCAACGTCTTCTCCACCGTCTCCCACGTCTACCTCGCCGAGCAGTACCCCACCGCGATCCGCGCCGCCGCCTCCGGTGCGGCGTACTCGCTGTCGAAGCTCAGCGCGGCCGCGCTGCCGTTCGTCCTGCTGCCCGTCCTCCAGTCGCACGGCGCGGGCCCACTGTTCGCCGTGATCGCCACCGCGATGGGGCTGCTGACCGCCACCGTGCTGCTGCTCGGCGGCCGCACCACCGGGGAGTCGGTGGACGCCTGACCCGGCAAGGCCGGCCCGGCATCGAAAGGCATACCCGGAAGGCCCGTTCACCCCGTCCGAGGACGGGGTGAACGGGCCTTGGCGTGCGGGTCAGCCGACGTTGGCGGAGGCCCGCTGCTCCTGGTCGAGGAAGGCGGCCATCGCGGTCACCGTCGGGTGCTCCCAGGCCACCGCCGGCTCGAGGTAGAGGGCGAACTTCTCCTCGATGTCGCCGAACAGACTCAGCGCGGCGACGGAGTCGAGGCCGTACTCCACGAACGGCACCTCCGCGTTGATTTCCGACTCCGGTCGGGAAAGGTGGCTGGCGAGCCGCTCGGTGAGCCAGCTCTTGATGTCCTGCTCTCGATCAACCGAACCTGAGGTTGTCATCAGATGCTCCTTCGCAGTGGCGTCTCGCCGCAGGGTGCACCGGCGCACTAAAGAGCCGCTCGAACAATCCTGGACACCCTCCGCGGCGCGCAGCCCCGCACCTCAGGCCGCCGTCTGCCAACTGGACGGCGGCGCATAGTCGGTGCGGTGCCAGGCACGCTGCCGCTCGACGACGGCCTCCGCCGGGGCGGCCGTCCCGGCGGCCGAGCACCGGCTGAGGAGGGCGACCGTCAGCGCGGCGATCTCCTCGTCGGTCAGCGAACCCCGGGTGACGGTGATGGTCATGGCTGGTCTCCTCGACTACATCGGCGGGTTGCCGTGCTTGCGGCTCGGCAGGTCGGCGTGTTTGGTGCGGAGCATGGCGAGGGCGGAGGCGAGGACGGCGCGGGTTTCGGCGGGGTCGATGACGTCGTCCACCAGGCCGCGTTCGGCGGCGTAGTAGGGGTGCATCAGTTCGGTCTTGTATTCCTTGATCTTCTGCGCGCGCATCGCTTCGGGGTCTTCGGCGCCGTTGATGTCGCGGCGGAAGATGACGTTGGCGGCGCCTTCGGCGCCCATCACGGCGATCTCGTTGGTGGGCCAGGCGTAGGACAGGTCCGCGCCGATGGAGCGGGAGTCCATCACGATGTAGGCGCCGCCGTAGGCCTTGCGCAGGATCAGCTGGATCCTGGGCACGGTGGCGTTGCAGTACGCGTAGAGCAGTTTGGCGCCGTGGCGGATGATGCCGTCGTGTTCCTGGTCGACGCCGGGCAGGAAGCCGGGGACGTCCAGCATGGTGACCAGCGGGATGTTGAAGGCGTCGCACATCTGGACGAAGCGTGCGGCCTTCTCGGAGGCGTTGATGTCCAGGACACCGGCCAGGGACTGCGGCTGGTTGGCGATGATGCCGGTGACGTGACCGTCGATGCGGGCCAGGACGCACAGCACGTTGGTGGCCCAGCGTTCGTGGATCTCCAGGAACTCGCCGTGGTCGACGATCTCCTCGATCACCTTGCGCATGTCGTAGGGGCGGTTGCCGTCGGCGGGCACCAGGTCCAGGAGGCTGTCGTTGCGGCGCTCGAGGGGGTCGTCGTTGGGCGCGGCGGGCGGCATCTCACGGTTGTTCTGCGGCAGCAGCGACAGGAGGTAGCGGACCTCCTCGATGCAGCTCTGCTCGTCGTCGTAGGCGAAGTGGGAGACGCCGGAGACACCGGAGTGGACGTCGGCGCCGCCGAGGCCGTTCTGGCTGATCTTCTCGCCGGTGACGGCCTGCACCACGTCGGGACCGGTGATGAACATCTGCGAGGTCTCACGGACCATGAAGATGAAGTCCGTCAGCGCCGGCGAGTACGCGGCGCCACCCGCGCACGGGCCGAGCATCACCGAGATCTGCGGGATCACACCGGAGGCACGGGTGTTGCGCTGGAAGATGCCGCCGTAGCCGGCCAGCGCGGTCACACCCTCCTGGATCCGCGCACCGGCACCGTCGTTGAGGGACACCAGCGGCGCACCCGCCGCGATGGCCATGTCCATGATCTTGTGGATCTTCTGCGCGTGCGCCTCACCCAGCGCACCACCGAAGATCCGGAAATCATGCGCGTACGTGAACACCGTGCGCCCGTGCACGGTCCCCCAGCCCACGATCACACCATCGGTGTGCGGCCGCTTCCCCTCCAGACCGAAACCCGTCGCCCGATGCCGACGCAACGGCTCCACCTCACGAAACGACCCCTCGTCCAACAACAGGTCGATCCGCTCACGAGCCGTCAACTTCCCCTTGGCATGCTGCGCCTCGGTCGCCTTGTCGCTCGGGCCACGCAGCACCCGACTGCGGAGTTCGTGCAACTCGACAGCCCGCCCCCGCGCAGCGGTGGGCGGGCCGGATGGGGCGGGTTCGGGCGCTGGATACTCCTCCACGGTGGTCATGACAGCGGACCGTAGAAACGATGCCTAGAGTGGCACTCGGTTTGTACTCGACGTCAACCGGAGACCCGCTCGAACGGGCCGGTGGTCACCGCTCACCCGACGACCCGGTGCAGCTCCAACATCGGTTCGTCGTCGACCAGATCGAGCCTCGGGTCCGCTCCCAGGAGCGCGATGTGCAGGCGCTGCAGCCGGGCGGAGGGTTCGATGCCGAGTTCGGCGATCAGGGTGCTGCGCAGCCGCTGGTAGGTCTCCAGCGCCTGCCAGGAGCGGCCCGAACGGTACTGGGCGAGCATGAACTGCGCGTGCAGCCCCTCGTGCATGGGGTGGCGGGCCGAGAGCACCGTCAACTCGCTGAGCAGGTTGGCGTGCCGGCCGAGCCGGAGGTCTGCGGCGACCCGGCCCTCCAGCGCACCGAGCCTGGCCTCCTCCAGCCGCAGCACCTCGATCTCCAGCACCCGGCCGACCTGAACGTCCACCAGGGCCGGGCCGCGCCACAGTTTGAGGGCCTGCCCGAGCAGCAGCGAGGCGGTCGCGTCGTCCCCTGCGGTCAGTGCCGCCTGTCCCAGCCCCAGGATCCGTTCGAACTCGGAGCTGTCCACCTCGCCCGGCTGGACGTCGAGCAGGTAGCCGCCGTGCCGGGTGACCAGGATCCCCTTGGCCGCGGAGCGCTGGTCCGTACCGAAGGCGGTCGCGAGCCTTCTGCGCAGCTGCAGGATGTAGGTCTGGAGCGTGGTGGTGGCGGTCCGCGGCGGATCCTCCCCCCAGATCTCCTCCATCAACGTCGGTACGGTCACCATCTGGTTCGCCTGGAGAGCCAGGAGCGCCAGGATCTGCCGCGGCTTGGCCGCGGTGGGAAGGATCGACGTCTGTTGCTCATGAGCGACGAAGGGGCCCAGAAGATTGATCTGCACGGATCCGCCTCCTTTCGAGAGCTGAGTGTGCGCCCCGGGAGCCACCGCACCCGGATGCGCTCTCAAGAGACTGCCACGCGCACAGCCTGCTCCGACAGTGAGATCTTCACGGGTTGACCGGGACTTCAGCCCGCCTGCGGGCATGAGAAGTTCACCCTCGACGCATGACGGTTCCACTGTCCCGGCGCCACCGAATCACACAGACTTCCGTGACGTACCACCACCACTTCAGGCAGCCTTGAGCAACCGGAGAGTCTTCGTGCGTGCCACCGATCTTCCCCCCGCACCGTCCACCCACGACCTTGAGTGCGACTGGCGTTTCGCCGAACTCGTGGTCTGGACGCACCTCGACCCGGAACTGCGTGCCCGGTACGCCGTCGACCCCCGGGCCGTGCTGGCCGAGTTCGACGTGACGCTGCCGCCCGGCACCGCCGTGCCCTCGCTCCGCCGGCCGCAGCACGAGCCGGTGGTCGTCGAGGATCTCGGCCGGGCGGCCGCGGCCATGATGAGCATCTGTTATGAGGCCTGAGACGGTCCGCGAGGTGCCGTCGCCGCGAGGGGCCCTGGTGGGGTTCAAGCGTCACGTACGGGCCGAAGTGGTCGCCGGGGACGGCGTCTACCTGGTCTCGGAACGTGGCACGACCCGTCTGCACGGCCCCCATCTGGAGACCGTCGGCCCGCTGCTGGACGGTACCCGGGGCATCGCGGCGCTGGTCCGCGACGCCCCGGGCACGACGGCCGGGGTGATAGCCGATCTGCTCTGCTCGCTCTCCGAGGCCGGGCTGGTCTCCTACCGCTCCCCGCGCGCGAACGGCTCCCCCGATCTCCGGGCCGCCGAGGCCTTCTGGGACCTGGCCGGCCTGGAGGGACCGAACCCGGCCGAGCAGGCGGGCACCGCCAGGACCAGGGTGCTGACCGTGGGCCGGGTGGACGAGACGGCGGTGCGGCAGGCCATGGAGGGCGCCGGGCTCGCCTGCCTCCCGACCGGGGCCGGGATCGAGGACGCGGATCTCACCGTGGTCGTCTGCGACGACTACCTCGCGCCCGGGCTGCGCCGGATCGACGCCCGGCAGCGGGCGGCCGGGCAGCCCTGGCTGCTCGCCAACCCGACCGGCTCGATCGTCTGGACCGGCCCGGTGTTCCAGCCGGGTACCGGCGCCTGCTGGTCCTGCCTGACCCACCGGCTGCGCGCCCACCGGCAGCCCGAACTGGCCCTCCAGCAGGCGCTCCGGATGCGCGAGGCACCGCAGGGCCCGACCGCCGCGCTGCCGGTGACCCTGGGGATCGGCCTGCAGCTGGCCGCCCTGGAGGCCGTCAAGTGGCTCACCGGGCACCGTCATCCGGGGCAGCGGGCGGTCCACACGCTCGACACGCTGACCCTGGAGGCGCGGACCCACACGCTCGTGCACCGCCCGCAGTGCCCGGACTGCGGAACCCCGGCCGCCGGATCGTCCGCAGCCGCCCGACCGGTGCTGCTGCGCTCCCGGCCGAAGACCTCCACCGGTGGCAACGGCCACCGCTGCCTGACGCCGCAACAGGTGCTGGCCAGGTACGGGCACCTGGTGAGTCCGGTGACCGGGGCCGTCAAGGAGATCAGCCGCTCCCGGTACGGGCCGTCGTTCCTCAACTCCTTCGTCTCCGGCCACAGCCTCGCCACCCACTCGCCCGGCCTGCCGGGCACCCGGCAGTTCAGCGGCGGCAAGGGCACCACCGAACTGGACGCCAGGGTCAGCGCGCTGTGCGAGGCGCTCGAGCGCTGCTCCGGTACCTACGAGCACAACGAGCCCGTGGTCCGGGACACCCTGCGCGGGCTCGGCGAGGCGGCCGTCCACCCCAACCGGATCCAGCTGTACGACGAGCGCCAGTACCGTGACCGCACCCGCTGGAACGCCCGGCACTCCGGCTTCCACTTCGTCTGCGACCCGCTCGACGACCGGACCCCGATCGACTGGACGCCGGTCTGGTCGCTCACCGAGCACCGGCAGCGGATGCTGCCCACCTCCCTCCTCTACTACGACGCACCACGCCCGATCCCCGGAAAGCACTTCGCCAGAGCGGACTCCAACGGGTGCGCGGCCGGCAGCAGTCTGGAGGACGCCGTCCTCCAGGGGTTCTTCGAACTGGTGGAACGGGACGCCGTCGCCCTGTGGTGGTACAACCGGACCCGTCAGCCCGGGGTGGACCTGACCGCCTTCGCAGACCCGTGGATCGGCGAACTCCAGCAGGTGCACCGCGCGTTGGGGAGAGAAGTCTGGGCGCTCGACCTGACGGCCGACCTCGGCGTCCCGGTGATGGCCGCGCTGTCCCGTCGGACGGACAAGCCCGCCGAGGACATCGTGTTCGGCTTCGGCGCCCACTTCGACCCGCTGGTCGCCCTCAGACGGGCCCTGGCCGAGATGAACCAGCTGCTCCCCGGAGCGGTCGGCGCCACCGCCGACGGCACCGGCTACACCCTGCGCGACCCCGACGCGCTCCGGTGGTGGCGCACCGCCACCACCGCCGGCCGGCCCTACCTGCTCCCGCATGACGACCGGCCGGCCACCGGGCCCGACACCCACCTCCGGGTCGTCCGCCCCGACCTCCGGGACGACGTCACCGCGGCCGGTGAGCTCGTCCGCCGCCACGGCATGGAGCTGTTGGTACTGGACCAGACCCGCCCGGACATCGGGCTCCCGGTGGCGCGGGTGGTGGTCCCCGGAATGCGGTCGTTCTGGTCGCGGTTCGGCCCGGGGCGCCTGTACGACGTGCCGGTCGCCCTCGGCCGGCTCGCCGAACCGACGGCCTATCAGGACCTCAACCCGACCCTGATGTTCGTCTGAGACCCACCGGTCACCGGGGTCCGGGGGCACCGGCTCCAGTGAGAATCGAGTGCCGTCCGCCAGCCTCGGAGTCCTGAACAGCGCCGATGCCGGAGACCGACGTGATCGTCTCGCCCGACCCCGAAGAGCTGGCTCCGCGACGCCTGTGGTCCCTGCGGGAGGATGTCCACGTCGAGCTGCCCGACCCGGGCGGGGACGTCCTGCTGCACAGCCGTTGGCAGACCGAGCGGGTGGTCCGGCCCGACCGGACCACCCGCGAGGCGTTGCGACGGATGCGGCTCGGGCCGGTCTCGCTCCGAAACGTGCTGGACGGCGCCGAGGACGGCGCCGAGGAGCGACTCTCCCGGGCCCTGCACGGGATCCAGCACCTGATCGTCCGCTCGATCGGGATGACCGGCTCGCAGTCCCCGCTGCTGTCGTTCGTCCCCATGTCGCCGAGGGCGTCACTGGATCTGCCCCGGGTCACGCCGGACCGGCCGGTCCGGCTGTCCCGCTTCGCCCACCTGCACAGCGAGGGCAGGGGCTTCGAGTTGGAGTCCCCGCTCTCGCTGTTCCGGGTGACCGCCCACCGAGGAGCGGGGGCCGAGTTGCTGGCCTCGCTCGGCTGGACAGCGACACCCGAGGAACTGCTCAAGACCGTGCCGCTCCCCCGCGCCGTCGTACTGGAGCTGCTCGCCCACCTGCTGGCGGCCGGACTCGTGATCACCGACGAGGACCGCGGCGCCGAGCCGGAATCCGCCTTCGCCGAGCCCACGTTCGCCGAGGACAGCGATCCCGTCCTGGCCACCTGGTCCCCGGTGGACCTGCTCTTCCACACCCGGAGCACCACCGGCCGGCACGACCACGACTTCGGCGCCACCTTCACGCACGCCCTTCGCCTGCTGCCCGAGCCGGCCATCCGCCCGCTGCCGGACGGGCCGCGGTTCCCACTGCCGGCCGTCCGCGGCACGGCCGACGATCCGGCCCCGCTCGCCGCCGCACTCGACGCCGGACCGCGCCCCCTCGGGCCGGGCCCGGCCGGTGAACTGACGACGACTCAGATCGGTGAACTCCTGCACCGGTCGCTGCGGGTCCGCTCGGTGTCGGCGGACCCGACCGCGCCGGCCGCGTACCAGGTCAGCGACCGCCCCTACACCAGCATCAGCGGGAGCCACCCGCTGGAGGCGTATCTCACCGTCACCCGCTGCGCCGGGCTGCCGCCCGGCATCTTCCACTACGACCCGGCCGGGCACCAACTGACCCTGGTGAACCGGAACGAGACCGACCTGGCCGAATTCCTCACCTGTATCAGGACCGCCGGGGGCCTCACCGAGGCTCCCCCGGCGACCATCACGCTGACCGCCCGATTCTCCCGGGTCACCTGGAAGTTCAGCGCCCTGGGCTACGCCCTGGTGCTCCGCGACACCGGGGCCGCGCTGCAGACGCTGACCCTGGCGGCCACCGTCATGGGCCTGACCACCGCCGTTCTCGGGAACTCGGACGCCGACCTGGCACCCCGGTGCGTGGGCCTGGACTGGCGCTCCGAGGCCCCCGTCGGCCAACTGATCATCGACCCGTCCCACGCTCCGGCGAAGGGCCGACCCTGACCCGCCGGCCAAGTTGGAATTCGGTGCCGGAACGGGCCGCCAGCCCTTACGCTCGGTCTTGGAATCGGCATGTCGGAAGGGTACGGATGGGCGTCCAGTCAGGAGAAGGGCAGCCCTCGGCCTCGCTGCCGCAGGCGGCTCGACGGCCACTCGCGCGGTTACGCGCCGTGGTACGACGCCCGGCCCGGGACACCCCGGGCACCCCGGTGCCCCGGTTCGCGCTGTTCATCCTCTGCTTCGTGCTGATCGCGTTCATGGTGCAGGTCTCGGTGAACCTCTTCTCGGTGGCACAAGCCGGCCGGACCACTCCGCTGGTCGGGATGCTGTGCTTCGCAGTCATCGACGTCATCCAACTCAGCCACTCACTGCCCCAGATGGCGGCGTTCCGGCGCAGATACGGCAGGTGGACGCTGAGCGCCCAAGCCCTGCTGACCTATCTGCCGATCCTGCTCTTCGGTGAAGTCTGGGGCGCTGCCGGCGGGTTCCTCTCGGGTTCGGCGCTGCTCCTGCTGCCGGCCGCCTGGGGCCGGACGGCCTTCACCCTGGTGACGCTCTCCATCCCGGCGATCGCGGTGGCCCATCACAGCAACTTCCAGAACACCGTCTACATCGCCATCTCGACGATGCTGAGCGGGCTGGTGGTCTACGGCCTCAGCCGGCTGGCCGGCCTGGTGGTCGAACTCCACCGGGCCCGGGAGAAGTTGGCCCGGATGGCGGTGGCCCAGGAACGGCTGCGGTTCGCCCGGGACCTGCACGACCTGCTCGGCTACAGCCTGTCCGCGATCACCCTGAAGAGCGAGGTGGCCATCCGGCTGGTGCCCAAACACCGGGGCCGGGCGGTCGACGAGCTGACCTCGATACTGGAGATCTCGCGTCAGGCGCTGTCCGACGTCCGCGCCGTCGCCAGCAGTTACCGCGACATGTCGCTCTCCGGCGAGGTCGCGGCGGCCGAGGCGATGCTCCGTACCGCCGACATCGACGTCGAGGTCCGGCTCTCCGACCCCCCGCTCTCCCTCGACGGGCAGATCGACACCGTGCTGGCCACCGTGCTGCGCGAGGCCGTCACCAACATGCTCCGGCACAGCAAGGTGCAGCACTGCCTGATCGCGACCGTACGGGAGGGCTCGCTGGTCAGGCTCACCATCGTCAACGACGGGGTGACCGACGAACCCGAGACGGCGGCCGCCGCCACCCGGAAGTTCAGCGAACGCAGCGGAAGCGGGCTGGCCAACCTCGACAGCCGGGTGGCGGCGATAGGCGGGCGGCTCACCGCGGGCGTCCGGCCGGACGGCCGGTTCCAGCTGGTCGCCGAGGCGCCGCTGGAACCGGCCGTGCCCCTGCGGGTGGCGTCCTGAGCCACCGTCGGCGGCGTCAGAGCAGCAGCCAGCCGGCCTCCTCCGCGATCCGGATGGCGTCCACCCGGTTGCGGGCGTTCAGCTTGGTGACCACGGTCGTCAGGTAGTTGCGCACGGTGCCGGCCGAGAGGAAGAGCGCCGCCGCGATCTCCACCACCTCGGCCCCGCCGGCGGCCATCAGCAGTACGTCCACCTCCCGCTTGGTGAGCGGGTTCTCCCCCGAGTCCCAGGCTGCCATCGCGAGTTGCGGGTCGACCACCCGCTCCCCGGCCACCACCTTGCGGATCGCCTGGGCCAGCTCGGCCGGCGGCGCGTCCTTGAGCAGGAACCCGCCCACCCTGGCCGACATCGCCCGGCGCAGCGTGCCGGGCCGGCCGAGGCTGGTGAGGATCAGCGTCCGGCAGCTCGGCAGCTGTTCGTGCAGGAGGGTCGCGGCGGTCAGCCCGTCCACACCGGGCAGGTCGATGTCGAGAACTGCGATGTCCGGTCTGTGGGCCAGGGCCTGAGGGAGGATCGAGTCCCCGTGGTCGACCTCCGCGACCACCTCGATGTCCTGCTCCATTCCGAGCAGGGCCACCAGCGCCCCCCTGACCATGTGCATGTCCTCAGCGAGCAGTACCCGAATCACAATCCCCCCCGCTCAAATCGATCCGACGAACAAACGTCAGATGATCAAGCGTAAACCCCGTGGCAAAAGGATCACTTTAGGCGCCGGGCAGTGGGGTGGTGCTACGTGACGTCGATCAGTGCGTCCAGCAGACCGTCGTCCAGCATGGTGTGGGCCGCGATGTCGGCGGTGTCGCCGAAACCCGCGTCGAACAGGGCGACGCTCACCGTGTAGGCACCGTCGTCCACCGCCCAGGTGCCGAAGCTCCACTCGTCCCCCGTGCCGGGCGAGCCGTCCGGACGCAGCACCTGGACCCGCTCGTCGCCCGCCGTCGGCGTGAAGCCGAACTCGGTGAACCGGAACCGCAGGCCCTGGCCGATCGCCTTGCTGTACGCCTCCTTGAGCGTCCACAGCCGCACCAGGGCCAGGTTCCGCTGTTTCTCCGGCAGTTCCTGCAGCCGGGCGGTCTCGTGCGGGGTGCAGATCTGCTTCTCCGCACCCGTCCCGAGCAGCCGGCGGCTCTCCAGCTCCGCGTCCACGCCGATCCAGCCCCGGCGGGTCAGGCCGACCACCAACAGGTCCTCGGTGTGGCTCAGGCTGATGTCGACCTGGTCGCAGCCTCGCAGGTACGGCCGCCCGCCCAGCTTGTACGCCAGGTCGACCGTCTCCGGGGCGGCCTGCAGCGCGTTGCCCGCCGCGTGCTTGAGCAGCAGCCGGGAGGCCAGGAAGCGGGACCTGACCTGCTCGTGCGACATCGCCTGGTAGCGCGCCCAGTCGCGGCCGAGCACGGCGACCTCCCGCTCCGACGGCTCGACGGCCGGCTCCGCGGCCGGGAGCCAGTCCCCCAGCCGGGAGACCAGGACCGCACTGCCGCGTACGTCGAGCGCCTCCCGGACGGCATCCCACGGGCCGTCAGGTCCGGTCAGCCGGATCGGCGCACCGACCGCCGCCGCCGGGACGGCGGCCGGCATCACGGGCGGACCTCCTCGGCGAGATCGGTGAGGTACTCGACCAGCGTGGTGACGCTGACCAGGCTGCCCACCATCTCGGAGAGCGACAGCTCGCCGAGCTCCGGGAGGCGGTTCTCGATCCGGTACTTCAGCTGCATCAGCATCACCGAGTCGAACCCGAGGTCGTCGTAGAACCGCGCGTCGGCGTTGGCCGGGACGACCGTCTCCGGGGCCTGGTCGGCCAGCACCGCGGCGACCTCCGCCGACACCAACTCCAGCAGCCCCCGCGCCTGCCGGTCGAGCACCGCCCCGGGGCTCATGACCGCTCCCCGGTGGTGACGCACTGCTGCCGGCACATCCGACGAAACATCATGTTCGGTCCTCCAATGGACATCTGCGACGCGGTGGTCCCTCAGGACGCCGGGCGGGCCGCGGTCGGGGAGTCGTACAGGTCGAAGCTGCCGCCCGAGTGGTAGCGGCGGAACAGCTCCTCCAGCACCTGGTCGTCGGCGCCGGGGGCGCGCTCCGACAGACCCAGGCCGAGCCGCCGGCAGATCCTCAGCAGGGCGGTGACCAGCCAGGCCGGCCGGCTCAGGAAGGTCTCCGGGTCGCCCTGCTGGTGCCGCCAGACCCCCAGTGCGGCGGCGGCGGCGAGCAGCAGCGTGTAGCGGTCCGCCAGCGCGTAACTGCGAGGACTGGCAAGCCCGTTGCGGTCCTGGAGGGACAGCCCTCGGCAGGCCGAGCGGAGTTCGTGCAGCTCCACCACGAGCGACCGGGTCAGTACCCGCAGCACGTTCCGGCTCTCCCCGCCCGCCTCGGACTGCTCCAACCAGGCCGCCGCCGAGACGAGTTCGGCGGCCAGCGGGTCGCCGTCGCCGACCACGCCGAGCCGGGTGACGTCCAGTGCGGGCAGGTCGTCCAGCATCCGGAACAGCGCCGGGTCCGGCTGGGGTTCGGCGAACCAGGCCCGGTCCGCCAGCACCGGCAGCCGGGGGATGATCGTCGACTGGCAGGCCGCCGTGCCGGAGTGTCCGAGGCTGGTGATCGGCAGGTCCCTGACGTGCTTCTGGAAGATCCCGTACTCACCCTCCTTCACGTACAGGCTGGAGCCGAGCAGCACCGAGAGGTCGTAGACCAGGTCGCTGAGCAGGATCGGCAGCAGGTACTTGGTGGCCGCCGCGTAGACGCCGGTGGCCTCCGGGTGGAGATGCACGCCGCGGGTCGCGGCCAGGGCAAGGCTGTCGCAGACCAGCAGGTCGGCGAAGGAGCCGGCCAGACTGGCCCTGGCCTGCGGATTGCGCATCACCGGGCGGCCGTTCAGACCCCGGTCCAGGGCGAACCGCAGGGCGGTGCGCAGCACCGTGTCGCAGCCGGCCAGCACCATCGAGGGCAGCACGCTGCGGGTGAGCTGGAAGGAGCTGAGCGCCAGGTCGACACCGTCCCCCCACCCGCCGAGCAGGGCGTCCCGGGGGACGGGGCAGTCCTCGAAGCCGAGACCGCTCATCCAGCAGCCGCGCAGGCCGACCGTCCGGTAGCGGGGCAGGTCGCGCACCCGGTCGGCGGGGAGTGCCGCCCGGTCGAGCAGGACGGCCGAGTGACTCCGGCTGCCCGGACGGTCGTCGGTACGGCAGAACATCACCAGGGCGTCGGCGTGCGCCGCGTTGACGATCACCCGCTTGGCGCCGTCCAGCCGCAGGCCCCGGCCCGACGGCTCGGACCTGAGGCTGAACTCGTCCCGCAGGAAGGCGTTTCCGTGGGCCAGGTCCCGGTAGGCGACGGCCAGCCTGCCGCCGCCGAGCAGCACCTCGGCGGCCTGCCGCTGTTGCCGCTCGGTGCCGCCGGCCCAGACCGAGGTCGCTGCCAGGAAGGACCCGGCGCCGTAGCCGACACCGAGCGAGGGATCCCGGCGGAAGACCGGGCGCAACATCCGCGCCAGCACGTCCACCCGGTCGAACCGGCCGCCGAGGCGCTCGGGCACGAACTCCGCGTTCAACCCGAACCGGTCCAGCAACTGCACTGCTTCACCGGGGAGTTCGCCCCGTTCGTCGGCGGCCAGCACGGCGCTGTGGCCGTACGGGTTGGCCGGATCCCACGGGTCGCCGAATCCCTCCTCCAGCTGCGCGAGCCGCCGCCGCACGGCCGGCTCGGTGGCACCGGCCGTGGTCACGGCCGCCGTCGAAAGGGTCACCGGAATACCTCCGTACGCATCGGGGCGGCACCGACCAGCTGGGCCACCTCGGGCTCGACCACCTGGTGCAGGGCCTGCAGCCGCCCGGCCAGGAAGAGTTGCCGCATCGCGGACCGCTCCACCTTGCCGCTGGTGGTCCGGCGGACCGTTCCCGGCCGGACCAGCAGCACGCTGCCCGCCGTCGCCTCGAACTCCTGCGAGACGCACCTGCGGACCGCCAGGTTGAGGGCGGGCAGGTCCAGGTCGTAGCGGCTGCCGGTCCGTACCTCCTGCACGACGACCATGTGGCTGCGGTCCGGCTCCACCGCGAACACCACGGCCGAGCCGAACAGGCTGCTGACCTTCTGCACCGTGCGCTCGATGTCCTGGGGGTAGAGGTTGCGGCCCGCCACCACCAGCAGGTCCTTGATCCGGCCGGTGATGAACAGCTCGCCGTCCCGGAGCCCCCCGAGGTCGCCGGTGCGCAGGAAGCCCGGCTCGCCCTCGGCGGTGGCCGTCCGGAACGTCCGGTTGGTCTCCAGCGGACGTTTCCAGTACCCCTGCGCCACGTTCTCGCCGCGCACCCACACCTCGCCGATCTGGCCCTCGTCGAGCGTCCGGCGGGTCCGGGGGTCGACGATCCGCAGGTCGAGGCCGGTGGAGCCGGGGCGGCCGCAGCTCACCAGGGTGCGGACGGAGCCGCCGGGCAGCGGGTCGCCGATCCGGTGCTTCTCCAGCGCTCCGGCATCCACCACCCGCTCGGCCGGGCCCGCCCCGCCCGGCTCGGCCGGACGTCCGAAGGCCAGCAGGGTGGCCTCGGCCAGCCCGTACGCGGGCACGAAGGCGTCGGGGCGGAAACCCACCGGGCCGAAGCGCTCGGCGAACGCCCGCAGGGTGTCCGCCCGAACGGGCTCGGCCCCGTTCACGGCGGTCCGCCAGCCGGACAGGTCGAGACCTTCGAGCTGACGGTCGGTCACCCGGCGGACGCAGAGGTCGTAGCCCAGATCGGGCGCGCCGCTGACGGTGATCCCGTACCGGCTGACGGCCTGCAGCCACCGGACGGGGTGCCGGACGAAGGTCTCGGGCGGCAGCAACACCCCGGTGCCGCCCAGCCAGAGCGGGTGCAGCAACTGGCCGACCAGGCCCATGTCGTGATGGAACGGCAGCCAGCCGCCGATCCGCGACTCCGCTGTCGTACCGAGCAGGGCTGCGATCTGGCGCTGGTTGGCGAGCAGGTTCCGGTGGGTCACCATGACGCCGCGCGGTTCGCTGGTGGAGCCGGAGGTGTACTGCAGGACGGCCAGGTCGTCGGCGCCCGCCGCGGGCAGCCGTCCGCCGTCGGCGGCGGGCAGTTCGGCGCCGTCCAGGGCCAGGCACGGGACCTGGGCGCTGCCGGCCTCCGCCAGCAGTCTCGAGATCTGCGGGGCGGACTGACGGTCGGTCAGCACCAGGGCCACCGCGGCGTCCTTGAGAATGCCCAGCACCCGGCTGTCCCGGGTGTGCCGGCCGTTGGGGGTGGGCGCCGGCACCGCCACCGCGCCCGCGTACAGGCAGCCGAGGAAGGCGACCGCGAAGCGCTGGGCGTCGGGCTGCAGGATCAGCACGTGCCGACCGGTCAGCCCGTGCTCCACCAGCCAGCCGGCCACCCGGCGGGCGACCAGGTCCAGCTCGCGATAGGTCAGCCGCTCCGCCCGCAGCCCGTCCGGGTCGGCGGGCCTGGTGCCCCGGCCCGCCCCGTCGTCCTGCAGGAACAGGTAGGCGTCCTGCTCCGGCCGCTCCTCGGCGTGCCGTGACAGCACGTCGGCGAAGGTCACTGGCTCCGTCATCGATTCCCCCGGTTCCTCACGTCTGGGACGGCGCGCACGGCAGCCGCGTGGCCGTTCCGAGAACTGCGACCGCGGTATGTGACAGTCGCCCGCATGGGCGTTCCAGGACGCCCGTGACAGGGTCGGGGCACTCGCTAGAGTCCTTCTGGACTACCGCTGGGCAGTCCGACGGGCCGCCGGAACGCTCGTTCGGGCTCGACCCAGCGGTGCCCGGACACCGCGCGGGCACGGCAAAAGGCCCCCACCTCGCGGTGGGGGCCTTCCTCGGTTCTCAGCCCTGGCGGCGGCCGAAGATCCGGCGCCACCAGCTGCGGCGCGGGGCCGGGGCCGGGGCAGCGGCGGTCGGCTCGGCGACGGCGGTCTGGGTCACCGGCGCGGCCGGGGCCTGGGCCGGGACGGCGGCCGGGGCCGGGACGGGCTTCGGGCGGCCCGGGGTGAACTTGACCGGGAGGCCGGTCAGGTGGCGGGCCAGCCAGGCGCCGCTCCAGCGCAGGTCCTCCTCGGCGACCGCGAGCTGGAGGTCCGGCAGGCGGGTGAGCAGGATGTCGATACCGGTCTCGGCGATCGCGCGGCCGACGTCCTGGCCGGGGCACTCGTGCGGGCCGCCGCTGAACGCCAGGTGCGAGCGGTTGCCGTAGAGCGGGGTGTCCAGGTCGGGGCGGACCTCGGGGTCGACGTTGCCGGCCGCCAGGCCGAGCAGCAGCATGTCGCCGGCCTTGATCTGCTGGCCGCCCAGCTCGGTGTCGATGGTGGCCCAGCGGCCCGGGATCATCGACAGCGGCGGGCTGTCCCAGAGCACCTGGTCCAGCGCGTCCGGCAGGGTCATGTGACCGCCGGAGAGGTTGGCACGGAACCGGCTGTCGGTGAGCACCATCCGCAGGGTGTCCGCGATCAGGTTCACGGTGGACTCGTTGGCCATCAGCAGCACCAGCCGCAGGTGCTCCATCAGCTCGTCGTCGGAGAGCCCGGCCTCGTGCTGGATCAGCCAGCTGGCCAGGTCGTTGCCCGGCTCGTTCCGCTTCCGGGCGACCAGCTGGCGGAGCGTGGTGGCCACGTACTCGTTGCTGGCGATCGCGGTCTCGGTGCCGAGCATCATGTCCCGGGCGGCGACCACGAGTTGCGGACCGTACTCGTCCGGCGCACCGAGCAGCTGGGTCATCACCAGCATCGGCAGGTGCTCGGCGAACTCGCCGACCAGGTCCACCGTGCCGCGGCCGGTGAAGCCGTCGATCAGCTGGTCGGCGAACCGGGTGACGTACCGGCGCATGCCCCGGCGGTCGAACCGGTTCAGCGCGTCGGTGACCGCGCCGCGCAGCCGGCGGTGCTCGGCGCCGTCCGCGAACAGGCAGAGCGGCTGCCAGGCCAGCACCGGCATCAGCGGCGAGTCCATCGCCACCTGGTTCTGCTGGAACGCCGTCCAGCGCCGGGAGTCCCGGGAGAACCGGGACGGGTTGCGCATCACGGTCAGGTTGGCCGAGTGGCCGACCACCAGCCAGGCCGGCAGGTCGCCGTGCAGCAGCACCGGCGCCACCGAACCGTGTTCGGCGCGCAGCTTCTCGTACAGGCCGCTCGGGTCGGCCTCGGCCTCCGGGCCGTACAGCCGCCGTATCTGGTCGGTGCCGAGGCCGTGGGCCGGGCAGCCGGGCGGCGGGGTGAGCTGGCCGTCGGGGGTGGTCACGGGTGGTCTCCGGGAGTGAGTGTGATCAGGCGTCAGGAGGACAGGGAGTACAGGTAGCGCATCAGGGCGAGCAGCACGTCACGGCTGGCCTCCCGGCTGCGGGCGTCGCAGGCCACGATCGGCACCTCGTCCGGCAGGTCGAGCGCCGCCCGAAGGTCGTCGATCGGGTGGCTCGGCGACTCCGGGAAGGTGTTGACGGCCACCACGAAGGGCACACCGCGCTCCTCCAGCCGCCCGATCACGTCGAAGCTGACCTCAAGGCGGCGGGTGTCGACCAGCACCACCGCACCCAGCGCGCCCTCGAACAGGCCGTTCCAGAGGAACCAGAACCGCTGCTGGCCCGGGGTGCCGAAGAGGTAGAGCACCAGCTCGTCGGAGATGGTGATCCGGCCGAAGTCCATCGCGACGGTGGTGGAGGTCTTCCGCTCCACGCCGGTGACGTCGTCCACCTCGACCCCGGCCCGGGTCATGGTCTCCTCGGTGGTCAGCGGACGGATCTCGCTGACCGAGCCGACCAGGGTGGTCTTGCCCACCCCGAAACCACCGACGATCACCACCTTGACGGCGGTGGCGGCGGTGGCCGGCAGCAGATCGGTCCCGCTCGGACCGCTCGGCTCAGAGCTTCTGAAGTCCATTCATCACCGCTTCGATCAGGGCACGGTCGGGGAGTTCGGCCTTGGGGACGGGGGCCCGGGCCTCGACCCGGTCCTCCGTCAGCAGGTCGGCGATCAGCACGGTGACCACGCTCATCGGCAGGTTGAGGTGGGCGGAGACCTCCGCCACCGAGAGCGGTGACTCGCAGATCCGCAGGATCGCCGCCTGTTCCGGCTGCATCGCGGGCTGCGGACGGGACTTGGCGACGACCAGGGTGACCAGGTCGAGCACGACCCGCTCGGTCAGCCCGCTGCGTCCACGCGTGATCACGTACAGCCGCTCGGGGTTACCCGCCTCCCAGTCCGCGCCCGGGTCGGTCATGCGACCTGCTCACCGTGGCGCGGGGCCGTGCTCAGATGCTCGCCGATCCGGGCCACCAGGTCGCGCATCCGCTGGCCCATCAGTCCGGCGTCCACGCCCTGGTCGGCCAGTACCGCGAGGTAGGCCCGGGCGCCGGCCGCCATGAGGTAGAAGAAGCCGCCGGAGGTCTCGATCACCACCAGCCGCATCCGGCCGTCCCCGTGCGGGAACTCGGAGCCGATCGCGGTGGCCAGGCTCTGCAGTCCGGCGCAGGCGGCGGAGAGCCGGTCCGCAGTGTCGGTGTCCGTGCCGTACTGCGCCATCCGCAGTCCGTCCGAGGACAGCACCACCACGTGCCGGGTCTGCGGTACGCCCTCGGCCAGTTCCTTGAGCATCCAGTCCATGTTGGCCCGCTGCTGAATCACTGCTCACCCTTACCTGAGGACTCGTCACTGTGGTGGTCCGGCCGGCCGTTCACGCCGTTGGCGAACGCCGCCAGCCACATCCCGGGCTGCTCCGGCGCCGGCGCCGGAGGGGCGGCCTGCGGGACCGGCACCGGCCGGCTCGCCGCGGCGGCGTGCCGACGGCGCTGCGGCAGGCCGTTGGCGGCCCGCTCGGTCACCTGCGGGTGCTGCTCGCTCTCCCAGGGCTGCGGCCCGGACGGTGCCCGGACCGCCGCCGGGGCCGCCGCGTGCCGGGCGGCCAGCGCCGGACGGACCGCGGCCGGCACCGCCCGGCGCGGGCCCGAGGCCACGCCGATGCCGTGCGCCCGCTCGGTGGTCGCCGGGGTGGCGGTGAGCAGCTCCTGCGGCACGATCAGCACCGCGCGCACGCCGCCGTAGGCGGAGGGGCGGAGCGAGACCTGGAAGCCGTACGCCTGGGCCAGCCGGCCGACCACGGCGAGGCCGAGCCGGGGGGTCTCGCCGAGGTCGTTGAGGTCGATGCCCTCCTGTGCCTCGCGGAGCATCCGCTCGGCGCGGGCCCGGCCCTCCTCGCTCAGGCTGAGGCCGCCGTCCTCGATCTCGATCGCGATGCCGGTCTGCACCTCGACCGCGGTCAGGTGCACGTTGGTGTGCGGCGGCGAGTACCGGGTGGCGTTGTCCAGCAGCTCGGCCAGCGCGTGGATCAACGGCTCGACCGCGGGGCCGATCACCGCCACCTCGGAGACCGGGTGCAGCTCGACCCGCTGGTAGTCCAGGATCCGGGAGACCGCGCCGCGCAGCACGCTGTAGAGCGGAACTCCCTTGCTCCACTGGCGTCCCGGCCGCGCGCCACCGAGCACCGCGATCGAGTCGGCCAGCCGGCCGACCAGGGCGTTGCCGTGGTCCAGCCGGAGCAGGTCGTCGAAGACGGCCGGGTCGGTGCCGTGCCGGTCCTCCATCTCGCGCAGGTCCTGGGCCTGCCGGTGCACGATCGCCTGCACCCGCCGGGCGATGTTCACGAACGCCCGCTGGGCCGACTCGCGCAGCCCCTCCTCCGCGTCGACCGCCTCCAGCACCGTACGCAGCACGGCCTGCCTGGCCTGCTGGAAGCCGGGCGAGTCGGCGTCGGGGGACAGCTCGCGCAGCACGTCGTCCAGGAACTCACCGGCCTGCAGCCGGGCCACCGCCTTCGGCAGCACCTCGGCGAGCTGGCTGGTCTCCGCCTCCTGGGCGGCCAACTGTCCTCTGAGCTCGGCCTCCTGGCGGAGCGAACGCTCGCGCAGGACCTTCAGCTCACGACCTCGACGGGCCGCCTCGGCCGCCACCAGGGCGACCGCCAGGGTGGCCACCGCACCGCACCAGCCGACCGCCGTCCGGGCTTCCCCCGCTATCAGGAAAGTGGCGACGACGGCCGCGACGGCGGTCAACACCGTGGGCAGGAGCCATCCCAGTGTGCGCGCGGGGCGCAGATCTCCGGGCGTCTCTCCAGCACCAAGCATCAGCGTCCTCAACTGTCGGAAGGTGTACGGACCTACGGGCCGCGTACCGGCCTGGGAGGGCCTTTCCGGTCCTCGCCCACCTTGACAGGCACAGGATGGGCGGGGCTGGGCGGGAGTAGCATAGCCGGTTTTTCGGATCACCCTGACGGGGTCTCAACATACTGATCAGCTACCATATTTGGGCCTTTCAGGTGGCCTTTCGGGCGCAGATCACACCCCTATCACGCGCCGCTCACACGGCTGCGGCGCTCGGCCCGCCCTCCTCGTCCGACAGGAAGCGCATGCCGATGGGTTGAGCACGATCCCGAGATCGGGGTGGCCGCCCTGGTGCAGATCGGGCGGCTGGCCAGGGGGCATCCCGGACGGCCCTTCGCATTCGTACGGGATGTTTCAATCTCTTGAACTGATGTGAAATATGCCTTGGATTTGAAGGTCATAACTTTTTCTCATGCTTGGATCAAAGGCATGGAACACCCCTCCTTCCCCGTCCGGCTCGCGGCCACCGCCGCTGCCATCGCCCTCTCCACCACCCTGCTGACCGCCTGCTCCACCGACAGCGCGGGCTCGGGCAAGGTCCGGATCGGCATCTCCGGGGCCAGCTCCGACTGGGACGTGCTCAAGCAGAAGGCCAAGGCCGAGGGCATCGAGATCGAGCTGGTCACCTTCGACGACTACGCCCTGCCCAACAAGGCGCTGGCGGCCGGCGACATCGAGCTCAACGCCTTCCAGCACCTGGCCTTCCTCAGCCAGTTCAACGCCAACAACAACACGAACATCGTGCCGATCGGCGCCACCTCGGTCTCCCCGCTCGGGCTGTACTCGCTGAAGCACAAGAGCGTCGACCAGATCCCGGACGGCGGGAAGATCGCCGTCCCGAACGACCCGTCCAACCAGGGCCGGGCGCTGCGGGTGCTGGAGCAGGCCAAGCTGATCGAGCTGAAGGCCGACACCGGCCTGTACGGCACCCCGGAGTCGATCTCGGCCAATCCGAAGCACCTGACCATCGTGCCGGTGGACGCCCAGCAGACCCCGCGCAGCCTGCAGGACACCGCCGCCGCCGTGATCAACTCCGGGGTGGCGGGCCAGGCCGGGTACGAGGTCAAGCAGGCGATCTTCCGGGACGACCCGAAGAACCCGGGCACCCGCCCGTACGTCAACGTGATCGCGGCCCGCGCCACCGACCGGGACAACGCCACCTATCTGCGGATCGCCGAGCTCTACCACTCCCCCGAGGTGCAGGCCGCCGCGGCCGAGGAGTCCAAGGGCGCCAGCGTGCCGAGCGACCTCGACCGGGCCGCCCTGCAAGCCGAGTTGGACCGGCTGGCCAAGCAGGTGAAGGGCAGGTGATCGAGCTGGTCGAGGTCAGCAAGGAGTACGGGGACTTCCGTGCGCTGGACCGGGTCAGCCTGACCGTTCCGGACGGCGGGATCTTCGGGGTGATCGGCCACAGCGGCGCGGGCAAGAGCACCCTGCTCCGGCTGATCAACCAGCTGGAGCGGCCGACGGCCGGCTCGGTCCGGCTGAACGGCACCGAGCTGACCGACCTGAGCGAGCGCCGGCTGCGCGAGCACCGGCGGGAGATCGGCATGGTGTTCCAGCAGTTCAACCTGTTCAAGTCGCGCACCGTGCTCGGCAACGTGGCCTACCCGCTGAAGCTGGCCGGGCTCCCCCGCCCGGTGGTCCGGCAACGGGCCCTGGAGGCCCTGGAGTTCGTCGGCCTCGGCGAGTACGCCAAGCGGCACCCCGAGCAGCTCTCCGGCGGGCAGCGCCAACGGGTCGGCATCGCCCGGGCGTTGGCCAACTCGCCCAAGGTGCTGCTGAGCGACGAGGCCACCTCCGCGCTCGACCCGGAGACCACCCTGGAGGTGCTCGACCTGTTCCGGCGGATCAACACCGAACTGGGCGTCACCATCGTGCTGATCACCCACGAGATGGACGTGCTGCGGCGGATCTGCGACCGGGTCGCAGTGCTGGACGCCGGACGGCTGGTGGAGACCGGCGACGCGTACCGGGTGTTCGCCCACCCGCAACACCCCACCACCGCCGCCTTCGTCCGCTCCGTGCTGCCCGACCGCCCGGCCGGCGCCACCCTGGCGCGGCTGCGCGACCGGCACCCGGGCCGGCTGCTCACCGTGCCGTTCACCCACGACGGGGACCTCGGCCGCGGCCTCTCCCGGCTGCTGCGCGAACACCGGCTGGACTTCTCCCTGGTGCACGGCGGGATCAGCGAGGTCGGCGCACTCCCGCTGGGCAGCCTGACCGTCGAACTGCACGGCGGGGAAGCGGATCTGACGGCCTTCCTGGCCGCCTGGGAGCGCCGTTCGGAGGTACTGGCCGCATGAAGGTCGACTGGAACGTCTTCTGGCCGAAGCTCGCCGACGCGACCGGGCAGACCGTCTACATGGTGCTGGTCACCCTGCTGCTCTCCTCGGTCCTCGGGCTGGTGCTCGGCCTGCTGCTGTACGCCACCCGGAAGGGCAACCTGCTGCAGAACCGGGCGGTGTTCTCGCTGCTCAACCTGCTGATCAACCTGGTCCGGCCGGTGCCGTTCATCATCGCGATCGTGGCGATGGCCCCGCTCACCCGGGCGGTCACCGGCTCGATGATCGGCACCGAGGCGGCGATCTTCCCGATGGTGGTGGTGGCCACCTTCGGAGTGGCCCGGATCGTCGAGAACAACCTGGTCGCGGTCGAGCCCGGCGTGATCGAGGCGGCCCGGGCGATGGGGGCCGGACCGGTCAGGATCATCCTGACCGTGCTGGTGCCCGAGGCGCTCGGCCCGCTGATCCTCGGGCTGACCTTCATCCTGGTGGCGCTGATCGACTTCTCGGCGGTGGCCGGGACGGTGGGCGGCGGCGGGGTGGGCAACCTGGCCATGACGTACGGCTATCTGCGCTTCGACACCTCGGTGATGGTGGTGACGGTGGCCGTGCTGATCGTGCTGGTGCAGATCGCCCAGCTGACCGGGAACCTGCTGGCCCGCAAGGTGCTCCGGCGCTGACCCTCCGGTGGTGCCTCCGGTGGTGCCTCCCATGTGCCTCCCGTGGCGCCGGGCACGGTGGTGCCGTCAGCCGGAGGCGTCCAGCACCGCGGCGGCCACGTCGCCCGGTCGGTCCTGCATCAGCAGGTGGCCGGCCGGGACGGCCACCCGGAACTCCGCGTCGAGCAGCACCGCCAGCTCCCGCTGCCGCGCGAGCCAGGACCGGCCACCCCTACCGGTCGAGGCGGCCAGCACGATCGCCGGGGCGCCGGGCAGCGGCGCCGTCCGCCGCAGCCGGTTCAACTCGGCGGCCACGTCCAGGTAGTGGGTGTTCTCGGCGAGCGCGGCCCGGAACGAGCGGCTGGTCCGGTAGCAGCGCCGGACCAGCTCGGCCGGCGCCGGATCGCGGTGCCCGAGGGTGGCCGCCGCCCCGACCACCCGCCGGGCGGCCGGGCCGAGCAGGTACGGCACCGCGGTCGCGGTGGCCAGCCCGCCGAGCGTACGGACCGTCAGCTCGCGCAGGGCCGGGGCCCGCCCCGGGCGGGCGGTCGGTTCGGTGCTGCCGTCGAGCAGCACCAGCCCGGCGGTCCGGTCCGGGTGCAGCCGGGCGAACGCCTCGGTGTGGAAGGCCGCGATCGAGTGGCCCACCAGGGTGGCGGGGGTGTCCACCGCGAGGGCGTCCAGCAGGGTGGCGATCCGGTCCGCCTCGCCCCGGGCGGTCGGCGGCCCCGGGACGGACTCGCTCAGCCCGAAGCCCGGACGGTCGAAGCGGACCACCGTCCGGTGCGGTTCGAGCAACGGGACCACCCGGTCCCAGTCGAACCAGCAGCAGCCGAGCCCGCCGCTGAGCACCACCACCGGGCCCCGGCCGGAGACCACGGTGTGCACCGCCCGGCCGCCGACCCGGACGAACCTCGTGCCGGTCACCGCGTCACCTCCCGCCGCCCGTCGGCCCCGCCGCCGGCCACGCTCAGGGCCAGCACTCCCAGCCAGACCGCGACCAGCAGGATCTGCGAGCGCTGCCCCGCGCCCATCGTCCAGGTGCCGTGCCCGGCCTCGAAGGCGGCGATCGCGGCGAGGCTCCAGGCCGTGGCGGCCAGCTCGGCGCCCACCAGCCAGGGGCCGTACCTGGCCAGCGGGGGCCACCAGCCGTACCGGCGGGCGGCGACGGTGAGCAGCGCCACGGCGCCGATCGCGCCGACCATCGCCAGGCTGCTGCTGACGGCGTGTGCGGTGTGGGTGGCCGGGACCAGACCGGCCGTCTCGCGGGCCGCGCACTCCGGGTCGGCGGTCGGCGTGCAGCTCAACGGCAGCCGGGAGTCCACCGCCGTGGCCGCGCCGAACACGGCCAGCGACCACCAGCCGGCCACCGCCCAGGGGCGACGTTCCAGCCGCCACAGCGCGGTGACCGCCGCCGCCAGCACGGCCAGCCCGGCGACCAGGTCGGTGGCCCGGAACAGGCCGCCGAGCGGCTGGTCCTCGGCGGCCAGCTCGCTGACGTACGTCTGCACCGGGTCGAGCCCGGTGCTCAGCACCACCTCCAGCACCCACGCCGTGTAGGCGAGCGCGCTCAGCAACAGGAGGGCGGCGGTCGCCGTGGTGGTCCGGCCTGGGCGGCGGGCTGCGGAGCTGGGCACCGGACCAGCCTAATCACCGCGGCGGCCGGCCCCGGCCCGCCCCGGAACCGATTCGGAGCTTCCCGCCGGACCGTGTATTGTTCTCGGGGTCAGACAGGCGCCGCTAGCTCAGTTGGTTAGAGCAGCTGACTCTTAATCAGCGGGTCCGGGGTTCGAGTCCCTGGCGGCGCACAGACGGTCGGAAGGCCCCTCACTCAGGTGGGGGGCCTTCCGGCGTTTCCGCTCCGGGGCGGGCGGCCGCGCGGTCCAATGGACGGGAGAGGCCGACCCAGCAGAGGAGCACACCCATGTCGAACCCCACCCAGGGCCACCGGATCGAGCTGGTCCGCCCCGAGCAGACGGTGACGGTGCTGATCGACGGCGTCCAGGTCGCCAAGTCGAGCCGCCCGCTGGCGCTGTTCGAGACCGGCCTGCCGGTCCGGTACTACCTGCCGCCGGAGGACGTCGACCTGACGCTGTTCCGGCCGAGCGCGACGCACACCACCTGCCCGTTCAAGGGCGAGGCGTCCTACTGGTCGTTCGCCGACCGGGCCGACGTGGCCTGGTACTACCCGGAGCCGATCGACTCGGTGGCGGCGATCGCCGGGTACCTCTGCTTCTACGACACCGTCGCCAAGGTGCTCGTCGAGGGCGAGCTCCCGGAGCGTTAGACGGGTGCGATAAACCCGGCGTAAGAAAAAACGGGACAAAGGTCCCTAACATCTCCCATACCGTTCGGGGCAGGCTGGGACGGATCGTCTGATCCCGACCGCGTGAGCAACCGTCACAGGTCTCGCAGGAAAGGCCTCCCGTTGCCCCGCAGTGCCCCGAACGGTCCCCGTCCCCGCCCGCAGAAGGCCGGCCGGTCCCGCCCACGCCGGACCGGCTGGCGTCGGCTGATACCGACCTGGCGGTTCACCCTGGTCGGCACGCTGGTCTGCACCGTGCTCGGGGTCGGCCTGTTCGCACTCGGGCTGCTGGTGGTGAAGGTGCCCGACGCGCACGCGCAGGCCACCGCGCAGAGCAACACCTGGCTCTACCAGGACGGCACCCTGCTGGCCCGGACCGGGCAGACCAACCGGCAGAACGTCGGCCTGGACAGGATCTCCCAGGACGCCCAGCACGCCGCGCTCGCCGCCGAGGACCGGAACTTCTACCACGAGGGCGCGGTCAACCTGAAGGGCCTCACCCGGGCCGCGTTCGCCACCGCGACCGGCGGGAGCACCCAGGGCGGCTCGACGATCACCCAGCAGTACGTCAAGAACACCTACCTGAACCAGAAGCAGACCGTCGCCCGCAAGGTGAAGGAGCTGTTCATCGCGGTCAAGGTCGACGCCACCGAGACCAAGGACGAGGTGCTGACCGGCTACCTCAACACCTCGTACTACGGTCGCGGCGCGTACGGCATCCAGGCCGCCGCCCAGGCGTACTACGGCATCGACGCCGCCCAGCTGAACCCCGCGCAGGGCGCCTACCTGGCCGCCCTGCTCAACGCGCCCAGCGCCTACGACGTCTCGACCGCCACGCCCACCGGAAAGCAGAACGCCACCAACCGGTGGAACTACGTGCTCGACGCGATGGTGCAGGAGAACTGGCTCTCCGCCACCGACCGCGCCGCGATCACCTTCCCCGAGGTGAAGGAGCCGAAGAGCGCCCCCGGCCTGGCCGGCCAGGCCGGCTACCTGGTGACCGCCGCGACCGAGTACCTCACCGCGCACAACGTGCTCACCGACGCCCAGCTCGCCCAGGGCGGCTACACCATCAAGCTGACCGTGGACCCGAAGCGGCAGCAGGACCTGGACGCCGCCGTGCGCGGGCAGCTGACCGACCGGCTCAAGCCGGACAGCCGGCCGGTGGACGCCGCGGCGCAGGCCGGCGCGGTCTCGCTGGACCCGAAGACCGGTGCGGTGGTCGCCCTGTACGGCGGCCAGGACGCCACCAAGCACTGGATCGACAACGCCACCCGGCAGGACTACCAGGCCGGTTCGACCTTCAAGGCGATCGCGCTGGCCGCCGCGCTGGAGAGCGGCGCGGAGACCCAGTCCGGACAGACCATCACCCCGCAGACCGGGTACGACGGCCGGAGCAAGCGGCCGGTGGTGGGCGGCCGCGGCACGCCGTACGCGCCGCCGAACGAGGGCAACAAGAGCTACGGGCAGATCACCCTGCAGCAGGCCACCGACTGGTCGGTGAACTCGGCCTTCGCCCAACTCGCCCAGGACACCGGCCTGGAGAAGGTCCGGGACACCGCCGTCGCGCTCGGCCTGCCGGTCGACACCCCCGGCCTGAAGCAGGCGCCCGCCTCGATCGCGCTCGGCACCTCGACCCCGAGCGTGCTGGACATGGCCGGGGTGTACGCCACCCTGGACAACGACGGCAAGCAGACCACCCCCTGGCTGGTGCAGTCGCTGGAGCACGAGGGCGAGAACGTCGCCCTGCCCGCCCCGAAGACCACCCAGGCGATCAGCCCGGAGACCGCCAGGACCGTCACCTCGATGCTCCAGGGCGTGGTGAGCGACCCCGGCGGCACCGGGTACCGGGCAAAGGAGCTGGGCCGGCCGGCCGCCGGCAAGACCGGCACCACCGACGACCTCAAGTCGGTCTGGTTCGCCGGGTACACCCCCGAACTGGTCACCACCGTCGCCCTGTTCGGCCAGGACCCGGTCACCGGCAAGCAGGTCTCGCTGGACGGGACCGGCGGTGCCGCCGGTGCGGCGGGCGGCAACTTCCCGGCCCGGATCTGGACCGCGTACATGTCGGCGGCGCTCGACGGACAGCCGGTCGGCGAGTTCACCGAGCCGAGCGGTGGCCGGGGCTACTCCGCCGACCCCTCCGACACCCCGTCCTCGACGCCCTCCACCACCCCGACCACTCCGAACAGCCCGGCGTCGACGCCGGCCGAGCAGCCCACGACCCCGGTCGACCCCGCCCCGACCAGCGCGCGGCCGACCCCCACGCCGACGCCGAAGCCGACCCCCAGCCCGAAGCCCACTCCGACGCCGACGCCGACGCCCAAGCCGACCCCCACGCCGACGCCGCCGGACCCGACCCGGGAACCGCCGGTCAACGAGGCGGCCTCGCGGCAGGCGGTGCCGGCGGGCTGACCAGCAGGCTGACCGAGGGCGGCCTGGCGGTCCTGCCGATCCGGCAGGACCGTCAGGCATGGACACCCCTTACCTGACCGCGGGTCCGGCTGGCACAATGCGTCGGTGCACAGCTCATCGCCACTCCCTCAGGTCTCCTGGCTCTCCCCCCGGGCCCTCGGTCTCTCCCTCGCCCTGCTCTCGGCGCTCGCCTTCGGCGGCTCCGGGACCGCGGCCAAGCCGCTGATCGAAGCCGGGCTCTCCCCGCTGCACGTGGTCTGGCTCCGGGTCACCGGCGCGGCGGTGGTGCTGCTGCCGCTCGCGTACAAGCACCGGGACGCGTTCCGTCGGCGGCCGCGCCTGATGATCGGCTTCGGGCTGCTCGCGGTCGCCGGGGTGCAGGCCTGCTACTTCGCCTCGATCTCCCGGATACCGGTCGGGGTGGCCCTGCTGATCGAGTACCTCGGGCCGCTGCTGCTGCTCGGCTACCTCAAGTTCGTCCAGCGCAAGCCGGTCTCCCGGGCCGCCACCCTCGGCGCCGGGGTCGCGGTGACGGGTCTGGCCTGTGTGGTCGAGGTCTGGCACGGGCTGGCGTTCGACGCGCTCGGCGTGCTGTTCGGGCTGGGCGCCGCCTGCTGCCAGGTCGGCTACTTCCTGCTCGCCGACGCCGGGCGGCAGGGCGACAGCCCGGTCGACCCGATGGCCATCAGCGCGTACGGCCTGCTGGTCGGCGCCGTCGCCCTGACCGCGTTCACCCAGCCGTGGACGGCGGACTGGAGCGTGCTCGGCGGGGACGTGGTGATGAACGGGCGGGTGCTGCCGGCCGCGCTGGCCGCCGGCTGGATGGTGCTGATCGCCACCGTGCTCGCCTATCTGACCGGCGTGGTCTCGGTGCAGTTCCTCTCCCCGGCGGTGGCCGCCGTGGTGGCCAACCTGGAGGCCGTGGTCGCCACCGTGGCCGCCTGGTTCCTGCTCGGCGAACGGCTCGGCGGCTGGCAGCTGGTCGGCGGTGCGCTGGTGCTGATCGGCGCCTTCACCGCCCAGACCAGCCGCCCCGCCGAACTCGCCCCCGAGACAGCGGTGCCTCCCGCCGAACCGAGCGTGGCGGCCCGCCAGGGCTGACCCCGCTGCGGGCCGGGCGGCAGCTGACCCGGCGTCAGCTGTCGGTGGGGGCGCCCGGCCACCGGTCGGGGCTCGCTCGCCGGTGCGATGTTGTGTGCCGGTGCTGGGTCACTTGCCGAGCCAGCCGAACCAGTCCAGGTGACCCAGCGGCCAGACGATCGCCGAGGTGGGGCCGACCACGTTGGCCACCGGGACGGCACCGGCTCCCGGTCCGCCCTGGTGGTAGCGGGAGTCGGCGGAGCCGCTGCGGTGGTCGCCCTCGACCCAGATGTACCCCTGCGGGACGGTGACCGGGCCGAAGTCCAGCCCCGAGCAGGAGTCGTCGCCCGGGTGCAGGTACGGCTCGGAGACCGCCGAACCGTTCACCGTGAGGGTCTTGCCGGCACACCGGACGGTCTCGCCCTCGGTCGCGATCACCCGCTTGACCAGGTAGTTGTCGTCCTTCGGCGGGAGCAGGCCGACGAAGCTGAGCGTGCTGCCGACCGCGTCGGAGAACGCGTTGCCGCTGGCCGGCTGCACCGGCAGCCAGCCGCCCGGGTCCTTGAAGACCACCGGCTCGCCGGGCGCGGGCTCCCAGCCGAGCAACGGCGCCATCTTGTTGACGGCCACCCGGTCACCGATCCGCAGGGTGTTCTCCATCGAACCGGACGGGATGCTGAACACCTGGAACAGGCAGGTCTTGATGGCCAGCGCGATCACCAGACCGAGCACGACCATCGCGGGGAACTCGACCCACCAGGGCAGCCGTCGGCGGCGTCCGTCGGCCTTGGCACCGGCCTGGGCGGGGTGGTGCGGTGCGCTGTACTCGGCGTCCGGGGTCGACGTCCCGACCATCGGGCCGGACTGAGGAAGGGTCACGGATCAGGCCGCCTGCGGGCCACAGCCCGACGCGACCGGCGCCGCGCCGGTCAGCGCACCGTCGCCGCCCCGGCGGTACCGGGCTCGCCTGCCGGCGTCCTGCATCCTGTGCCGGGACTGGGGCCGGGACTGAGACTGGGGCTGGGGCTTTTGGGGCTGGGAGTTCCTGGCCATCGCGCTGTCCTGCCTTTCCGGGGATCCGGGGAGAACAGCACGCTAACGCCGTACTGGAACTGTCGCGAAATCAGACATTTAGCCATGCCCGACAGATCAGGGCTCGCAGCCTGCCACTGTGGAGTCGGGTGAGGCGCGGATCAGGACTGGGCGATCGCCTCGTGGTGCCTGATCACCTCGGCGATGATGAAGTTCAGGAACTTCTCCGCGAAGACCGGGTCCAGGTGTGCGCCTGCGGCGAGCTCGCGGAGCCGGGTGATCTGGGCCCGCTCCCTGGCCGGGTCGGCGGGCGGCAGCTTGTGCTCGGCCTTGAGCCGGCCGACCCGCTGGGTCGCCTTGAACCGCTCGGCCAGCATGTGGACCACTGCGGCGTCGATGTTGTCGATGCTCTCGCGCAGGCTGACCAGCTCGGCCCGGACCGACTCGGCGATCCCGCCGTTCCCGTCGGCGGCGGCACCGGTGGCGGCCGTGGAACTGGCCGTGAGGCCGGTCGGGACACCGGCCGGGGAGGCGGCGGAGGGCGTGGGCTGATCCGTCATCGGGAGGCTCCGGGGCTAGCTGACTGGGCTCTGGCAATCTAACAGGGGCGCCTCCTGGCGATCCCGGAGTGTGTCACCTCGGTCCGCCATGTGGACACTCCGGCGGACCCGGTGGCCGGTTTCGGGGCTCCGCGTGGCGCTCGCCCCGTAGGCTGAGCGAGGCATGACCGGCACTGACGGACCAGCAGTCCCCCAGCACAGGAGGTACCTGATCGTGGCAACCACCCGTACCGCGCGCACCGCTTGGGAAGGCAACCTGCTCGAAGGCAAGGGCGAGGTCACCTTCGCCTCCTCCGGCATCGGTGAGTTCCCGGTCTCCTGGCCCTCCCGCGCGGAGGCGGCGAACGGGAAGACCAGCCCCGAGGAGCTCATCGCGGCCGCGCACTCGGCCTGCTTCTCGATGGCGCTCTCCCACGGCCTTGCGGGCGCGGGCACTCCGCCCACCGCTCTGGACACCCAGGCCGACGTCACCTTCCAGCCGGGCACCGGGATCACCGGCATCCACCTGACCGTCACCGGCCAGGTCCCCGGCCTCGACGAGGCGGGCTTCGTGAAGGCCGCCGAGGACGCCAAGGCCAACTGCCCGGTGAGCCAGGCGCTGACCGGCACCACCATCACCCTGACCGCGAAGCTCGCCTGAGCCGCTCGCCGTCTCCGGCCCCCTGACCGCCCGTCCGGCTGACGCTCCGTCGGCCGGCTCTCCGCAGACCGGCAGCGACAAGTAGTGACAAGTCATGCTGTCTGAAGAGAGGTGCGGGAGGGGGCGCGTGCGCCCCTGGTGTGCATCTCACGATGTGTGCCAGGGGCGCCGTCACGTACCGGCACGCTTGTTGCGAATCCTGACGAATCACCCTGGCGGCGGTCGCCGTTGCAACTGAGCGCGTCCTATGATCGCCGCAGTGCCCTGTTCCTTGCAGAACGCCATCCACCCGCGTTCACCGCACCGAACGTCGACCGAGCGTCGAGGGCCTCACGGAGCGGTGAGCCGGCCACTGCGGTGCGGTCGGCGGGAGCAGCATCAGCAGCGGACGGGAGCATGCCGTGCCGGGTCGGAACGAGGGGACCGACCGTTCGTGCCCGGTCTGCTCCGGACCACTGGGCCTGGGTGACAGCGGCCCCGACGCACTCGTCGACGCACTCCAGGCCAGCGAATCGCGGTTCCGCGCGGCCTTCGCCGACGCCGGGATCGGGATGGCCCTGATCGGCTCCGACGACCGGATCATCGAGGCCAACCCGGCGTTCGCCGCCATGATCGGCCACGAGGCGCCGAACCTGGTGCGCACGCACATCCACGAGATCATCGACCCCGAGGACAGCCCCCGGCGGCTCTACCTGGAGCTGGTCCGCGGCGAGCGCGACCGGCTCCGGGTGGAGAAGCAGCTGAAGCACCGCGAAGGCCACGCGGTGTGGAGCAACGTCACCATCTCGCTGATCCGGGACGGCGCGGGGCAGCCGATGTACACCCTCGCCATGGTCGAGGACGTGACCGAACAGCGCCTGCTCGGCGATCAGCTCGCCTACCAGGCGATGCACGACCCGCTCACCAGGCTCCCGAACCGGACCCTCTTCTTCGAGCGGCTCAACGCGCTCTTCGGACCGGGGCAGCTCGGCGACGCCGCCGGTGACCTCGGAGAGGTCGGGTACACGGGGGACGCCGGGGATACCGGGGACGCCGCGACCGAGCCGGTCGGCGCCGTGGAGCTGGACGGGTTGGCAAGGCTGGACGGCCTCGACGGCCTGGACGGACTCGCCGACCTGGTCGGTCTCGTCGACCTGCCCGACCTGACCACGCTTCCCGGGCTGACCGGGCCGGACGAACCGGGCGGGCCGGACGACCAGGGCAAGCGGGTCGGTCTCTGCTACCTGGACCTGGACGGCTTCGCCGCGATCAACGAGACCCTCGGGCACCACGTCGGCGACGAGCTCCTGGTGGCGGTGGCCGCCCGGCTGGAACACGGCTTCGCCCGGGGCGACGGCCGGCTGGTGGCCCGGTTGGGCGGGGACGAGTTCGCCGTCCTGGTCTGCGACAGCGACGGCAGCGCGCAACTGACCGAGCTCGCCACCGAGCTGGTCAAGATGCTCGAGGAGCCGTTCGACGTGGCCGGCCAGCAGTTGGCGGTGACGGCGAGCGTCGGAGTGGTCGAGCGTCGAATCGTCGAGACCACTCCCACCGACCTGCTGAAGGACGCCGACGCCACGCTCTACTGGTCCAAGGCCGACGGCCGGGCCCGTTGGACGCTCTACGACCCGGACCGCGGCGCCCACCAGCTGACCAGGCAGCGGCTGGCCACCGCCCTGCGACCGGCGCTGGAACGCGGCGAGTTCACCGTCGAGTACCAGCCACTGGTGGGGCTGGCCGACGGCACCGTGCACGGCGCCGAGGCGCTGGTCCGCTGGCGGCACCCCCGGTACGGGACACTGTCCCCCGACCGTTTCATCCCGCTCGCCGAGGAGTCCGGCGCCATCGTGCCGCTCGGCAAGTGGGTGCTGGAGGAGTCCTGCCGGCAGGCCAAGCGCTGGCTGCTGGAGTTCCCCGAAGCCGAGACCTTCGTCAGCGTCAACCTGGCGGCCCGTCAGATCTGGGACTCCGACGTGGTGGCGGACGTCGCCGCGGCGCTGAAGCTCACCGGCCTGCCCGCCAGGCTGCTCCAACTGGAGATCACCGAGAGTGCCGTGCTCGGCCCCGGCGGCCGCCCGGTCCAAGCGCTCCAGGCCCTGGCGGACATGGGCATCCGGATCGCCATCGACGACTTCGGCACCGGCTACTCCAACCTCGCCTACCTGTCCCGGCTGCCGGTGCACGTGCTCAAACTGGACGGCAGCTTCATCGAGGGCTTCCGCGACCCGGCCCCGGGCGGGCGCCCGGACAGCCGGTTCCGGCGGACCGACGCGGACGAGCAGATCGTCGGCGCGATGGTCCAGCTGGCCCACGCGCTCGGCCTGACCGTGACGGCCGAGGGCATCGAGAACGCCTCCCAGGCCGAACGGCTGCGGCTCACCGGCTGCGACACCGCCCAGGGCTGGTACTTCGCCCGCCCGGGCGAGGCCGAGCGGATCGCGGCCATACTGCGCGAGGGTCGCGTCCGCTCGGCCTGACGGGCTGTCGTGTTCCGGGCCGTCGTGTCCCGGCTGCCCTGGTGCCGGCCGCCTTGGTGCCAGCCGTCCTGCTGCCGGCTGTCCTGGTGCCGGGCACCTGGTCACGGACCGTCAGGTCCGGCCGTCGGGGTGCCCGGGTCATGGCTCACGCCGACTGCGTCCCACCGTCGGCGGTCAGCCCGTACGCCTCGGCGATCAGGCCGTAGGAACGCTGCCGTGCCTCGTGGCCGTGGATGTGCGAGGTCACCATCAGCTCCTGGGCGCCGGTCCGCTTGCGGAGCGACTCCAGCCCGTCGGCGACCTCGCCGGGGGCGCCGAGCACGACATTGGCGAGCCAGCTGTCCAGGAAGTCGGCCTCGGCCAGGCTGTACGGGTACTGCTCGGCCTCGTCCGGGGTCGGGATCAGGCCCGGTGTCCCCCGGCGCAGCCGGAGCATGGCCAGCCCCGCCGAACGGGCCAGCCGCCTGGCCTGCTGCTCGTCGTCGGCCGCCACCGCGCTCACCCCGATGAGCGCGTACGGCTCGTCCAGGACGGCCGAGGGGCGGAAGGAGGACCGGTAGAGGTCGAGCGCGGGGACGGTGTTGGCCGCGCTGAAGTGGTGCGCGAAGGCGAACGGCAGACCGAGCCGCCCTGCCAGCTGTGCGCTGAAGCCGGACGAACCGAGCAGCCAGACCGGCGGTCGCCCGTCACCCTGCGGGACGGCGGTGAGCCTGGCGTACGGGTGGCCGTCCGGGAAGTCGCCGTCCATGAAGTGCAGCAGCTCCGCGAGCTGCTGGGGGAAGTCGTCCGGGCTCTCCGCCACACCCCGGCGCAGCGCCCGGGCGGTGGCCTGGTCGGTGCCGGGCGCCCGGCCGAGGCCGAGGTCGATCCGCCCCGGGTGCAGCGACTCCAGCAGGCCGAACTGCTCGGCGATGGCGAGCGGCGCGTGGTTGGGCAGCATCACACCACCGGAACCGAGCCGGAGGGTACGGGTGTGCGCGCCGAGGTGGGCCAGCAGCACAGCCGGGGTGGAACTGGCGACTCCGGGCATCCCGTGGTGCTCGGCGACCCAGAAGCGGTGGTAGCCCCAGCGCTCGGCATTGCGGGCCAGCTGGGTGGTCGCCTCCAGCGCCTCGCTCGGCGAGTAGCCGACGCCGACCGTGGCGAGGTCGAGGATGGAGAGCGGTGCCGGGGCCGTGCCTCGGGTCACGCCACGGATGGGGTCGGCGGGCGGGGCCTGCGGTGTGCTCGCCTGCGGCTCGTCCTCGGAGGTCATGCCGGGGTTCTCCCTTCTGGCGGGGTGCGGAATGTCCGATCCTGCCGTCGGGACTCCATCAACCGGGCCGGAAGGTCTCCTGTTCCCGATGGCGGGTGCGGGTTGTTCCCGGTGATGGGGTGCACCTGGTCCGGGCGGAGGGCGCCGGTGCTCCGGCCGGTGCGGACGGGAGTGCTCCGGCCGGCCGGGATCGGCGGGCAGCTGCCACTACCACCGCCGACGGTTACGCGACCACCCCTACCGACCTGACGATCTGACAGCAACCTTTACCGGGTGGTGAATTAGGGGTTGGCGAATTGCCGCCAGCGCCAGAAGTCGCCAGCTGTAGGACTCGCGCCGCCGGACCCCTTCCGGCAGGCTTTCCGATCGACGGGGGTCGCGCACCATCACCCCTGCTCCCACCTGCAAGGTCGACGGGCTGGACCAGTTCCGTTGGACCCCTGTGGGCCCCTGGAGCGGTACCCCGCTCCAGGGGCTCACGCCAATTCCACCGCACCCTGCGGCCGCGGCCTCCGGTCGGCGAGCGGCTCGCCCGGCCGTATCGTGATGCGTGACACACGGGGGTGCTTCATGGCATGAAACGTCAACCCGCTAGCGTTTACCCCCGTAGTCATCGGGACACCTCCCGAAGACTTGTTGAGGGAGCATCGCCTTGGACGCCGCAGCGCTGGTAGGGCCGGTATGGATCTGCGTACTGGCGCTCTTTGCCGTGCTCGGTGACGCCTTCCTGCCCTTCATCCCCAGCGGCACCCTGGTCATCCTGGCCGTCCTGAACACCGCCGAGGTGGACGGTGCGCCGCTGCTGCTCGCGGCTGGCGTCGCAGTCGCGTCGTTCCTGGGTGACTTCGTTCTGCTGAATCTGGCCCGCCGTGGTTCACCCCGGGTTCAGCGTCAGCTCGACGACCGCCCCGAACTGGCGGCCAGTGTCGAACGGCTGCAGCAGTACTTCAGTGGGCAGACCAGTCGGACGGCCGCCGCCGTGGTGATCGTGGCCCGCTTCGTGCCGGCCGGGCGGACCGTCCTGGACCTGGCCGTCGGCCACTCGGCGTCCTCCTCCCGCCGCTTCCTCCGGATGTCCGCGCTGGCCGCGCTCATCTGGGCCTCGTACATCGTGAGCCTGGGCTGGCTGAACAGTCACTGGTTCAACACCGACTGGCTGAGCCTGGCCGTCTCCTGTGTCGCGGCCACCGCGATCAGTACCACGGTCGCCAGGCTGGTCCGCCGTCGGCGCCGCGAGCTCAAGCTCACCTGACGCTCCCCCAGTTCGACGCTCCGGCCCGACTCGGCGCCTCGCTGCGTGGTCCCGTTGCCCTGGCCTTGTTGCCGGTGACCCGGCTCATGCGGTCCAAGTCCCGTGGCCCGAAACCTGTGCTCCGACGCCGGTGTTCCGGAGAACTGTCCCAAGACTGCAACAGTGCTCCTATGGTGGAGCCGTACGCCCCTTGTGTCGCGTGTTGTCCCGCGACGAAGGGGCTTTGAAGTGCCCTCATCTCGCATGGCATGCTGGCGATGAAATATCCATCAATATCCGATTTTTCCGCACGGATGGTCGGATGCACTACGGCTGGGGAGACCATGGGCAGCATCTCGCGTAGGACCGTGCTGAGTGCCACCGCCGCAACCGCCGCCCTCGGGGCGGTGGCCGCCTGCAGCGACAGCGGCTCCGGGAGCGGCGGTTCGGGTTCCGGCAGTTCCACGTCGGGAAGCCCGCAGAGCAGCGGCAGTTCGAGCACCGCGCCGGTGAAGGGCAAGCCGATCGGGGACGGCTCCGCGGCGGACACCGGGGCCCAGCCCAACCAGCCGAAGCCCGAGAAGCTCAAGCCCGGTGAGACGCCGCCGCAGTTCGTGGTCTTCTCCTGGGACGGCGCGGGCGGCACCGACGACAACCAGTTCCCGAGGTTCCTCAAGCTGGCCGAGCAGTACAAGGCCACCATGACCTTCTTCCTCTCCGGCATCTACACCCTGCCGAAGAGCAAGTCGAACCTCTACCACCCGCCGCAGCACTCGGTCGGTGCGTCCGACATCCCGTTCCTCTCCGACAACGCGGTGAAGAGCACCATCAAGCTGATCAGCCAGGCGTGGTTGGCCGGACACGAGATCGGCACGCACTTCAACGGACACTTCTGCTCCACCCGCTCCGACGGCAACGGCGTCAACAAGTGGAGTCCCGAGGACTGGCAGAGCGAGATCGACCAGGCCGTCTCCTTCGTCACCCAGTGGAAGACCAACACCGGCTTCACCGACGTCGACCCGCTCCCCTTCGACTACAAGAAGGAGCTGATCGGGGCTCGGACCCCGTGCCTGGAGGGGCAGAAAACGCTGCTGCCGACCGCGGTCAAGCTGGGCTGGAAGTACGACGCCAGCTCGCCGGGCGGTCTGCAGATCTGGCCGCAGAAGGTGCAGGACGGGAAGATCTGGGACTTCCCGCTGCAGTCCATTCCGTTCCCCGGGCACAACTTCCAGGTGCTCTCGATGGACTACAACATCCTGGCCAACCAGTCCGCCGGCAGCACCAAGGGTGACCCGACCAAGTACGACGCCTGGCGCACCCAGGCCAAGGACGCCTACCTGGCCGGCTTCGACCGCGCCTACAGCTCCAACCGCGCACCGCTGTTCATCGGCAACCACTTCGAGCAGTGGAACGGTGGCATCTACATGGACGCCGTCGAGGAGGCCCTCAAGGTGATCGCGGGCAAGCCCGACGTCCGGCTGGTGTCGTTCCGTCAGTTGGTCGAGTGGCTGGAGGTCCAGGACCAGTCGACGCTGCGGAAGCTGCGGACCCTCGGGGTGGGCAAGGCACCTGCGGAGGGCTGGCCGGCCTTCCTCGGCTCGGCGGGGTGACGCCGGGGGCGCGTCCGGAGGTACCGATCGGGTGACGGCGTTCAGTTGACGACGGGTCAGACCATGACATCCGTCATCCGGATGTCATCACCGGCGGCACTGCCCGGCGGTACCCCTGTCGCGGGATTCTCATGGAGGCAGCAGACAGCCGCCAGGGAACATCGGACAGGGGAATCAGCGATGGCACTCAGCACCAGCACTCGAATCGACGGCAGCGCGCGTACCGACTCCGTCGCCACCACCGACGCTCCCGGTGCCGGGGTGGACCCGAGGATCGCCGGGCTCGCTCCGCTGGCCGTCGACGTGGCACTGCCGCTGGCCGTGTACTTCGCCGCCCACTCACTGCTCGGGCTCGGCCTGGTCGCCGCACTCGGTCTCAGCAGCGCGGTCCCCGTTGTCCGGACGGTGGTCGGCCTGGTGCGGCGGCAGTCGACGAACGCGCTCGCGCTGCTGATGCTGGCCCTCAACGTGGCGGGTATCGCCCTGTCCACCGTGGCGGGTGACGCCCGGCTGATGATCGCCAAGGACGGCGCGGTCTCCAGCGTGCTCGGCGGCGCCATCGTGATCTCGGCGTTGCTCGGCCGACCGGCGATGAGTGCCGGACTGCGGCCCTTCCTGGTCAAGAACAGTGCGGCCCGGGACGCCGCCTGGGTGCGGCTCTCCGCCGGGGACGCCGCCTTCCGTCGCAACGAGCGGCACTTCTCGCTCGTCTGGGGCACGGCTCTGCTCGTCGAGTGCGCGGCCAAGGTCGTCGGTGCCTACACCTTCCCCGTCGAGACCATGGTCTGGCTGGGGCCGGTCATGCTCTCGGCCGCCATCGTCGTCGGCATCGCCGTCGGCAACGTCTTCGCGGGGCGGATGGCCGAGCGCATCGGTGCCGAGTCGGTCTGACCTCGGTGGCAACCGCCGCGTCCCGCCGACGACTCCTGTTCCCTCGGGCCCCTCCGGACATGATCCGGAGGGGCCCGAGGCGTCGCTGCGCAGCGCCGACACCCCGTCATCACGGGGTGGGTATCGGCAGGTGCCGCGCTCTGGCCGGCCGCAGCGCCCCCGGTGACGACCGGATCAGCCCGCGAGCAGCCGCCGCACGATCTGCTCGGCTCCGGCCTGGCCGGCAACGATCGTGTAGTGGTTGGTGTCCGGCACCAGGGTGGCCCTGACCCGCTCCGGGTCGAGCCCCGCGAACGCGAGCCGGCCAGGGTCGTACAGCCCCTGCGGCTCGTCCATCAGGCCACGCTCGGCCCACAACAGTTCGGCGGGCAGCGGCAGTCGGTGGACCGCCCCGGCGGCGTCCTTGTCGAGCAGGACCTCCCCGCCGTCCTGCCGGATCGCCTCCGGCACGCAGGAGGAGCGGAGTTCGGGCCCGGTACCGATCAGATCCCGCTGGATGTACTCCTCGAACTCGGCCGGCCACCCACCTGCGAAGGCCGGGTGCCGCTGCCAGAACTCCCGGTAGGCGTCCCGGTCGGGGAAGGTCATCGACAGCCGGGCCAGGGCCGGGCCGAGCACCGCGGCCAGTGCGGCGTCCTCGGTCACGCCGACCGGCAGCGGGAAGCTGACCGCCCCGTCCACCAGGAGCAGCGAGGACGCCAGCCCGGGGTGCCGGACGGTGGCGAGCGCGGCGATCCACGCGCCCATCGAGTGCCCGGTGAGGCGGACCGGGCCGAGGTCGAGGGCCGTCACCAGAGCGGCCACGTCGTCGGCGTGCCGGGCCAGGCCGTACGGCCCGGTGACCGTCCGGCTGGCTGCCCGGCCACGCAGGTCGGGCGCTATCAAGGTGGCCCGGCCGGCGAGACGGCGGGCCACCTCGCTCCAGGCCAGGGCGTTCGCGGTGATGCCGTGCAGCGCCAGCACGGTCGGGGCGTCCGGCTCGGTGGCCGGCCACCGGAGCACCGTCAGATCACCGCCCGGGACAGGGACGGTCAGCTCTTCGTAAGGGGTGGGTCCGGAGCTCACGTGGTGCCACCTTCCAGGGAGTGGGCCGGGCCGGGGACGCCGGCCCGGCCGGCTTCGGAGCGGCCGGCCCGGATACGGGTCGGCAGCTTGGCCAGGCCGCCGGGGAGCAGGTAGACCACGGCGACGAAGAGTGCACCGAGCAGGACGAGCGGCTGCGACAGCGGTACCCGGAGCACGGCCGGAAGGTCGGCGACGGCCGAGGAGTTCGCCAGATCGCCCAGCCGGTGCCCCGCCCAGGTGTAGAGGACGCCGCCGAGCAGCGGGCCCCAGCGGGTGCCCGAGCCGCCGAGCACCACCATCACCAGCAGCGCGAGGGTGGCGTCGGAGGTGGCAGCCTGCGGGGTCGCGCCGCCGGTCAGCAACAGGTAGACGACCCCACCGGCACCGGCCAGGCCGCCGGCGATCACGAAGGCCAGCAACTTGAAGCCGTAGGGGCGCAGGCCGAGCACCTCGACCCGGCGCTCGTTCTCCTTGATGCCCTCCCAGACCCGGCCGGTGGGAGAGCTGACGGTCCAGTGGACGACGGCCAGGGTCAGCACCAGGTACCCCAGGGCGATCCAGTAGAGGTTGGCGGTGTTCTCGATCCCGACCAGGCTGTCGGGCAGCATCTCGACCGGGGCGGCTCGCCCCTCCTCGCCCCCGGTGACCCCACCGGGGTTGCGCTGGACCAGGATGGAACCTGCCTGGGCGAACGCGAGCGTCACCATCGAGAACCCGATGCCGGTCACCCGCAGGCTGACCGAGCCGAGCAGCAGTGCCAGGCTGACGGAGCAGCCGATGCCGAACAGGGCGGCGGCGACGAACGGGAGCTGGAGTTCGAGCATCGCGAGGTCGGTCGCGTAGAGACCGGTGGCGAAGTAGAGCGCGTGCCCGAACGAGAGCAGGCCGGTGCGGCCGAGCAGGAGGTCGTAACCGGTGGCCAGCGCCCCGTAGACCAGACAGAGGGCGATGAGCTGCAGGCTGCCGGGACTGCCGAGCGGGCCGTCGAGCAGTCCGGGAAGCGGAAGCGCACTGTAGGGGGCGACAAGGAACAGGATCAGCAGAGCGATCGGCCACCAGCGTAGCGCTCTGTGCACGACTGTCGAGCGCTCCGTGATTGATTCACCTGTTCGAGGGATGGTGCGATCGGGCCCCGCTGGAGCAGACTTGCCGTCAGCGGCGCTTCCGGTGCTCGTGGTTGAGGTGTCAGTGCTCACGCGAGCCTCCCGGTGAGTCCGCGCGGTCGTACCAGGAGCAGTACGGCCAGCAGCACGACGACCGAGAGGTCGCCGAGCCCGGCAGCGGTGTAGTAGTTGGCGAACTGCTGGACGAGCCCCACCGCGACGGAGGCCACCGCCGCTCCGGTGACGGAGCCCATGCCTCCCATCACGACCACCACGAAGGCGAAGATGAGCAGGCTGGTCCCCTGGCCGGGGTGGACCGAGCCGAAGTAGAGACCGCTCAGCGCCCCGCCGAGTGCGGCGGCCGCACCACCGATCGCGAAGACCAGCGTGAACGCCTTGCGGACGTCGATGCCCAGGGCCGTGACCATCGCACGGTCCTCGACGCCGGCCCGGACCACCAGGCCGTACCGGGTCCGGCTCAGGAAGAGCCGCAGCGCCACCAGGACCAGGGCCGCTGCCGCGAGCAGGACGAAGCGATTGACCGGGACGATCGCGCCGAACAACCCCACCGTGCCGGAGAGCGCGGCGGGTTGGGGGAAGGGACGGGAGTCCACCCCCCAGATCCCCATCAGCAGCGCGGGCAGCGCAAGACCGACACCGACCGTGGCCAGGATCTGGTCCCGGGGCCGGTTGTAGAGAGGACGGATCAGCACCAGTTCGAGCAGGACGGCCGCGACCGTCCCGACCGCCGTACCGAAGACCACCGCCCACCAGAAGCCCATCCCGCCCTCGGTGCCCGCCCACCAGGTGGCGTACGCACCGACCGAGAGCAGCGCACCGTGGGCGAAGTTGAGCACGTCCATCAGGCCGAAGATGAGCGAGAGCCCGGAGGCGACCAGAAAGTACAGCGCACCCAGTCCGAGACCGGTACAGGTGAGGAGGACGACAGTGTCCATCAGGGAGCCACCTCCGTGGTGACAGCGGCAGTCGGAGCGACGGGAGCAGATGCGGATGCGGGCACGGGGCGGCCGACGCCGAGCAGGCGGCGGGCGGCCTCCTCGTCGGCGAGCAGTTCGGCCGTCCCGCCCCGGTGGGCGGTCCGACCGTCGGCCAGCACCGCGCAGGCGCCGGCGAGCCGGCGGACCAGGGCGAGGTTCTGTTCGACCAGCAGGACGGGTACCGTCGCGGCGGCCCGCTCCAGCACGTCGGCGACCTCGGACACGATCCTGGGCGCCAGGCCCTTGGTCGGCTCGTCGGCGATGATCAGGCGGTTGCCGTTGAGCAGGGTCCGCCCGATCGCCACCATCTGCTGCTGCCCGCCGGACAACGTCCCGGCCAACTGCCCGGCCCGTTGCGCGAGTTCCGGGAAGAGCTCGTGGACCAGGTCGTACGCCGGGGCGCCGTCCCGCTCGGCCAACCGGAGGTTCTCCGCCACGGTCAGACCCGCGAAGATCCCCCGGTCCTCCGGGGCGTAGCCGATGCCCTGACGGACCACCAGATGGGTCGGCAGCTTGACCAGCTCGGTGCCCGCGAACCGCAGGCTCCCGGTGCGCGGCACCAGCCCCATGATCGCCTTGACCGTGGTGGTCTTCCCCGCGCCGTTGCGCCCGAGCAGGGCGGTGACCCCGCTCGGCGCGACGTCCAGGTCCACCCCGTGCAGGATGTGCAACCCGTCGATCACCACCCGCAGATCACGCACGGTCAGCAACGCCGCCCGGTCACCCACGGCACCGGGGTCAGCGGCACCAGCAGCGGCGTCAACACCGGCGCGAGCACCAGCAGCGAAGCCCCCGGAGCCGTCGCCGTCGTCGTCGGTCCGACCGGAGGTCGGGAAGGAGGAGTCCGTCACAGTGCCTCTCCCAGGTACGCCTGCTGGACGGTGGCGTCCGCCATCACCGCAGCGGGGGTGTCGAGCGCGAGCAGCGTGCCGTGGTGCATCACGGCCAGCCGGTCGGCGAGTCCGAGCAGGACGTCCATGTGGTGTTCCACCATCAGTACGGTTCGGCCGAGGTCCCGGTGCACCGAGCGGATCAGTGCGGTCAGGGCCGGGACCTCCTCCGCACTGACACCGGCCATCGGCTCGTCCAACAGGATCACCCTGGGGTCGGAGACCAACAGGACGGCCAGTTCCAGCTTGCGTTTCTCACCGTGCGACAGCGCACTCGCCAAAGTGTCGGCCCGGTGGGCGAGTTCGGTCCGCTCAAGGGTCTCGGCCACCTGCTCGGCGTACCGACCGGCCCGACGCCAGATCCGGTACGAGGCACCCGGCCCGGCCGCCGCCTGGGCGGCCAGCCGGACATGGTCGGCCACCGTCATCCCGCCCCACAGGGAGGAGGTCTGAAAGGTCCGGCCCAGGCCACGGCGGGCCCGGCCGTGCACCGACTCGGTGGTGACGTCCGCGCCGTCGAGCTCGATGCTTCCGTGCGTCGCCGGGTAGATCCCGGAGATCAGATTGAACAAGGAGGTCTTACCCGCCCCGTTCGGACCGATGAAGGCGATGAACTCACCCTCGTGCACGTCGAAGGAGACATCCTCGACAATCGGCACTGCACGGACCGACCACCCCACCCCGCGCAGTCGCAGCCTCGGCTGTGACCGCCGCGCCGAAGCAGCCGAGGCCCCGACTTGGGCTTCCGCTGCCGGGGTACCCATCGCCCCGTCGGCCCCGTCGGCCCCGTCCGCCCCAGCCCCTTCCGCCGCCCCGGCCGCCCCGTCGACTCCGTCAGCAGCCGGGAAGGCGGCTCCCACCACGCGGTTCGGCATCGGGATCAGCCCGCGATCGGGGTGACCGGGGGTGCCACCTGGTCAGCGGCCAGGGTCTTCTCCACCGTCGGCTTCGCGTCGGCACCGGTCCCGGTGAGCTTCACCTGGAACATCGGCTGCAGCAGTGCGTGGTCCTCGGCCCGGACGGTGAGCTTGCCCTTGACCCCGTCGAAACTCCACCCCTCCAACGCCTTCACGAGCGCGTCGGTGTCGTCGGCCGAGCCCTTGTTGGCTTCGATCGCGTGCACCACCATCTGCGCGGCGGTGAAGCCGTCGGGGGTGAAGATGTCCGACTTGCTGCCGGCCTTGCCGACCGCGGCGGTCATCGCCTTCTCGGCCTCGGTGCCGGCCGCACCGTCGAAGTAGTGGTTCAGGAAGGAGATCTTCTCGGCCGCCGGGCCGAACAGCGGGTAGGAGGCCGCCAGGTCGAGGCCGGTCACCACCCTGGTCGCCGCGAAGACGTCCTGCTGGCTGAGCGAGGTCCAGAGCGCGGAAGCGGTCTCCCCCGCCCAGGCGACGTACAGCAGGTCCGGCTTGGCGGACTTCGCCTGGGTCGCGAACGGAGTGAGGTCGGTGGCGCTCGGCGGCGCGAGCACCGACTCCACCGTCGCCCCCTGTCCGCCCAGCACCGCCTTCACCGCCGCCACGTTGCCCTGCCCGAAGGCGTTGTCCTGGGCGAGCACCGTGACCTTCTTGCCCTTGGCGTCCCCGATGAACGAGGCCGCCGCACGAATGTCCTGGTACGACTGCCGGCCCGAGCGGAAGGTGTACTTGTTCAGTCCGGTGACCTTGTCGGTGGCGGCCGGGCCGCTGATGAAGAGCACCTTGTTCTGCGCCGCGATCGGGCCCACCTGGAGCGCCACCCCCGAAGCGGTCGAGCCGGCCAGGATCTTGTGCCCCTTGCCGATCAGGTCCTTGGCGGCGGAGACGGCCTTGGCCGGATCGCCCGCGTCGTCCTGCTCGGCGATCTCGATCCGGTGCCCGGCCACCGCGCCGGTGCCCTTGGTCGCGTAGTCGAGCCCGGCCTTGAAGCCCTCCAGGTACTGCTTGCCGTAGGCCGCCAGCGGACCGGTCTTGGAGTACACCAGTCCGACCTTCACCGGAGCACCGCTACTGCCCGAGCCGCCGGAGCCGCCCGCGTCGGCCGCCGTGGTGCCCGCCGTACCGGCCTTGGCACAGCCGACCACGGTCACGGCGAGCAGTCCGCCCAACGCGGCGGCGAGCACACGCCGGCTGCCTCGGCGGACGGTCGGTCCTGCGGCCCGAGCTGCGGTTCCTGGGGTGCTGGTCGAACTGCGCATGATGGCCGACTCCTGACAACACGGCGGGGGTGGATGCCGGAACCGTAGGTGCGGCATCGAACGGGCGACATGTGACGGGACGACGCAGCGTCAGCCGTCGATGTGTGCCGGGCAGCCATATCCCCGACCGTCGCCCCGGCTCATGTGCCCGATCGCCATGGAACCGGCCACCCCCATGGCCACGGCCGCCATGGAAAGCGCCGCTCGGCTGCGGCGAAGGTGGGGGCGCAGCAAGGTCCCGACCTCCTGCGGCACCGTCCCAACCCCCTCATGAGGTGACTCCCTTGGACAAGGTCTTGGACTCCCCCGCGCACGCGGTCGCGGACATCCCCGACGGCGCGACGCTCGCCGTCGGCGGCTTCGGCCTCTGCGGCATCCCGAGCACCCTGATCGGCGCCCTGGTCACGGCCGGCACCACCGACCTACGCGTGGTGTCCAACAACTGCGGCGTCGACGACTGGGGCCTCGGCCTGCTCCTGCGGGCCGGCCGGATCGCCCGGATGACCTCCTCCTACGTGGGCGAGAACAAGGAGTTCGCCCGGCAGTACCTGTCCGGTGAGCTGGAGGTCGAGCTCACCCCGCAGGGCACGCTGGCCGAGCGGCTGCGGGCGGGCGGCGCCGGCATCCCCGCGTTCTTCACCCCGGCGGGAGTAGGCACCCAGGTCGAGGAGGGCGGTCTGCCCTGGCGGTACGCCGCCGACGGGAGCGTCGCGCTGGCCTCACCGCCCAAGGAGGTACGGGAGTTCGGCGGTCGGCGCTACCTGCTGGAGAAGGCCGTCACCGCCGACTACGCGCTGGTCCGCGCCGAGGTGGCCGACCGGCACGGCAACTGCGTCTTCCACGCCGCCGCGCGCAACTTCAACCCGCTCTGCGCCACCGCCGGCCGGATCACCGTGGTCGAGGCGGACCGGATCGTCGAGCCCGGCGAACTCCCGCCGGACGCGATCCACCTGCCCGGCGTGTACGTCGACCGGGTGGTCGCCGCCGACCCCGCCGACCGCCGGATCGAACGCCGCACCGTCCAGACCCCGGCCCCGACCCAGACCCAGACCCGGGCCCATGCCCCGGCCTCGCCCGCCAACTCCACCACCCGCCAGGGGAGCTGAGCCATGACCAGCACGACCGCCACGGATCACGAGCCCGGCCACACCGCCCTCGACCCCCGCGAGGCCCTGGCCGCCCGGGCGGCCCGCGAGCTCCACGACGGCCAGTACGTCAACCTGGGCATCGGCCTGCCCACCCTGATCCCCGGTCACCTGCCGCCCGGTGTGCACGTGGTGCTGCACTCGGAGAACGGCATCCTCGGTGTCGGCCCCTACCCGGACGAGGGCGCCGAGCACCCCGACCTGATCAACGCGGGCAAGGAGACGGTGACCGTCGCCGACGGCGCCGCGTACTTCGACTCGGCCTTCTCCTTCGGCATGATCCGGGCCGGTCGGATCGACGTCTCGGTGCTCGGCGCAATGCAGGTCTCCGCCACCGGCGACCTGGCCAACTGGATGATCCCCGGCAAGATGGTCAAGGGGATGGGCGGTGCGATGGACCTGGTGCACGGCGCCCGACGGCTGATCGTGGTGATGGAGCACACCGCCCGGGACGGCTCCCCGAAGATCGTTGACGAGCTGTCACTACCCGCCACCGGCCGAGGCGTGGTGCACCGGATCGTCACCGACCTGGCCGTCATCGACGTCACGCCCGAGGGCCTCCGGCTGGTCGAGGTCGCCCCCGGCCACGCCTTCGACGAGGTACAGGCCGCCACCGGCCCGAAGCTGCTCTGACCCGCGCCCCACCGTCCGACCCCAGCCGACCCCAGCCGGGCCCGGCACCAACTCCGCCCCTCGCGGCGCGACGGTGCCAGGCCCGGCCCCCGGTCAGCCCTGCTCGGACAGGTTCGGCACCCGCCAGTCGATCGGCTCGCTGCCGAACCCGGTCAGCGCCTCGTTGATCTGCGAGAACGGGCGGCTGCCGAAGAACAGCCGGGCCGACAGCGGCGAGGGGTGCGCGCCCTGCACGACCACGTGCCGGGAGGTGTCGATCAGCGGCAGCTTCTTCTTCGCGTAGTTGCCCCAGAGCACGAAGACGCAGGGCTCCGGCCGGTCGCTGACCGCGGTGATCACCGCGTCGGTGAACTTCTCCCAGCCCTTGCCCTTGTGCGAGTTGGCCTCGTGCGCCCGCACCGTGAGCACCGCGTTGAGCAGCAGCACGCCCTGCTCGGCCCAGTGCATCAGGTACCCGTTGTCGGGGACGGGGATGTCGAGGTCGGTGTACAGCTCCTTGTACATGTTCCGCAGCGAGGGCGGGGTCTTGACGCCGGGCTGCACGGAGAAGCTCATCCCGTGCGCCTGGTTGTCGTCGTGGTACGGGTCCTGACCGAGCACCAGCACCCGGACCTTGTCGTACGGCGTGGCCGCCAGCGCCGCGAACTCCTGGCCGCTGGGCGGGAAGACCTGGTGCCCGGCCCGCTGCTCCGCCACGAAGGCCGCCAGCTCACCGAAGTACGGCTTGGCCAACTCCCCTGCCAGCGCCCCGCGCCAGGACTCCGGCACCTCGAACCCGGCCACCGTCTCCACCGTTTCCGCCGTCTCCACCAGCTCGGTCACAGCCCCACTGCCTTTCGCCGCACAACGCCTCTGACCCCCCGTATGACACCCCGAACGCTACACACCCGGACCGACACGCCCGTGCCCCTCCGGACCGCTGGGAACCAGCCGGACCGAAGGGGCACGGACCACGGAGAGCGAGCCCGGCGAGGAGCGGGCGGCGAGCGTCGGTCAGACCAGCTCGATCAGGTCGGCGATCGACTTGACCACCCGGGTCGGCCGGTACGGGAAGCGCTCCACGTCCGCCTCGGCGGTCAGGCCGGTGAGCACCAGGATGGTCTCCATGCCGGCTTCCATGCCCGCGACGATGTCGGTGTCCATCCGGTCACCGATCATCACGGCGGTCTCCGAGTGGGCGCCCGCGCTGTTCAGCGCCTCTCGCATCATCAGCGGGTTGGGCTTGCCGACGAAGTACGGGTCGACGCCGGTCGCCTTGGTGATCAGCGCCGCGACCGAGCCGGTGGCCGGCAGCACGCCCTCGGGGGACGGGCCGGTCTCGTCCGGGTTGGTGCAGATGAACCGCGCACCGGCGTTGATCAGGCGGATCGCCTTGGTCAGCGCCTCGAAGCTGTAGGTGCGGGTCTCACCGAGGACCACGTAGTCCGGGTCCTTGTCGGTGAGCACGTAGCCGGCCTGGTACAGCGCGGTGGTCAGACCGGACTCGCCGATCACGTAGGCGGTGCCACCAGGGCGCTGGCCCTTGAGGAACTTGGCGGTGGCCAGGGCCGAGGTCCAGATGCACTCCTCCGGCACCTCCAGACCCATCCCGGCCAGCCGGGCGCTGAGGTCACGAGGGGTGTAGATGGAGTTGTTGGTCAGCACCAGGAACGGCTTGCCGGACTCCCGAAGGCGCCGGAGGAACTCCTCCGCGCCCGGGATCGGCGTGCCCTCGTGAATGAGGACGCCGTCCATGTCGGTCAGCCAGGACTCGATGGGCTTGCGCTCTGCCACGTGCGTGTCTCCCGAAGTCGTGCGAGGTCGTGCGGATTGCGGTGAGAGTGGCGCCCGGGAGGGCCCCACCAGGGATACTGCGCTGCCCCAACGGGGCCCAGCCTAATCCGCACGCCTGCCCGAGGGGAGCACGTCCCGCCCACCGGACGGTGCGCTCAGTCCCCCGGGCCGATCCTCATGGGCACCTCAAGGGAGCCTTAAAGGACCCCTAACGGAGCTGATGCTCCGTCAACTGCCAAGCGGCGCCTGGCTAGCGTACTTCCCAGCGACCCCCACCGCTGAAGGAGCACCCCACATGTCTCTCCGTCGCACCGCCGTCGTCGTCGCGCTCGCCGGCACCGCACTGGCCACCAGCGCGCTCGGCGCGGGCACCGCCACCGCCCACGGCTCCCTGCAGAACCCGCTCAGCCGGGTGTACGGCTGCTACCTGGAGAACCCCGAGCAGCCGAAGTCCGCCGCCTGCAAGGCCGCCATCGCCTACGGCGGCACCCAGGCCATGTACGACTGGAACGGCATCCGGATCGGCGACGCCGCCGGCCGCCACCGCCAGCTGATCCCGGACGGCCGCCTGTGCAGCGCGAACGCGGCCGAGTTCGTCGGGCTCGACCTCCCCCGCAACGACTGGCCGGCCACCAACCTGACCGCGGGTTCCGCCACCACGTTCAAGTTCCGGGCCACCGCGCCGCACCGCGGCACCTTCCAGCTCTTCATGACCAACAGCAGCTACAACCCGACCCTCCCGCTGAGCTGGTCGAACCTGGATGCCACGCCCTTCGCCAGCATCACCGACCCGGTGGTGGTGAACGGCTACTACTCGTTCCCGGTGACCATCCCGACCGGTAAGACCGGCCGTCAGATGATCTACGCGATCTGGCAGCGCTCGGACAGCCCGGAGGCGTTCTACACCTGCTCCGACGTGGCCTTCGACGGCAGCGGTACGGCCGCCGCCCCGGCCGCCGCGGTGCCGGCCTCGGACACCGCCGAGCACCACGACCACGCGGCCGCCCCGGCGGGGGCCCCGGCCGTGGCCCCCGCCGCAGCCGCTCCGGCCGCCGCCCCCGTGGTCGCCCCGGCAGCCGCACCCGCCGCCGAGCCCGCCGGCGCACCGGCACCCGCCAAGGAGCTGGCCGCCACCGGCACCGACCGCTCCACCGGCCTGATGGCCGCCGTCGGCACCTCGTTCGTCCTGGCGGGCGGTGCCGTCGCGGTCCTGCACCGCCGTCGCCGGCTCGAGGGCCGCTCCGCCCGCTGACCCCACGGCACTCACCGCCCGCAGCACCTCGCCGGAGCTCGACCCGGCACCGACCACGACCCCCGCCCCGGAGATTCCGTACCCGTCCGACGGCGGGGGTCGTGGTTGAGTAAGGGCATGAGCAGCACGCCACGCCCCCCGTTCCGCGTCGGCCTGGTCGGCTTCGGCCTGGCCGGCTCGGCCTTCCACGCCCCGCTGATCGCCGGCACCCCCGGACTGCGGCTGGACGCGGTGGTCACCGCCAACCCCGACCGCCGCGCCCAGCTGCACCGCGAGCACCCGGACGCCCGTCCGCTCGACACCCCCGAGCAGCTCTTCGAGCAGGCCGCCGACGGCCGGCTGGACCTGGTGGTGATCGCCTCCCCCAACCGCACCCACGTACCGCTGGCCCGGACCGCGTTGACCGCCGGTCTGCCCACCGTGGTGGACAAGCCGCTGGCCGCCACCGCCGCCGAGGCGGCCGAGCTGTGCCTGCTGGCGGAGCGGACCGGCACCCTGCTCTCGGTGTTCCAGAACCGCCGCTGGGACGGCGACTTCCTGACCGCCCGTCGACTGGTCGAGGACGGCTCGCTCGGCCGGGTGCACCGGTTCGAGTCCCGGTTCGAGCGGTTCCGGCCCAAGCCCAAGGCGGGCTGGCGCGAGCTGGCCGACCCGGCCGAGGTCGGCGGCACCCTCTACGACCTGGGCAGTCACCTGGTGGACCAGGCGCTCACCCTGTTCGGTCCGGTCGAGTCGGTCTACGCCGAGGTCGACGTCCGCCGGGACGGCGCGGCGGTCGACGACGACGCCTTCCTCGCCCTCACCCACACCTCGGGTGTCCGCTCGCACCTCTGGACCAGCGCGATCACCGCCCTCGGCGGCCCCCGGCTGCGGGTGCTCGGCGACACCGCCGGGTACGTGAAGTCCGGGATGGACCCGCAGGAGGCCGACCTCCGGGCTGGCCGCCGCCCGGACGACGGCACCCCCTGGGGCGCGGACGACCCCGCCCACTACGGCACCCTCGGCACCGACGAGTCGTCAGCCCCGTGCCCGACCGCCCCCGGCGACTACCCGGCCTACTACGCGGGCATCGCGGCCTCCCTCACCGACGGCACCCCGCCGCCGGTCGACCCGCGCGACGCCGTCGCCACCCTCGCCGTGCTGGAGGCCGCCCGCGCCTCGGCCGCCACCGGAAGCACCGTCCGCCTGCCGGACCACCAGGCCGGTCGGCACAACTGACACCCGACAACCGGCACCCGACAACCGGCACCCGGCACCCGGCACCCGGCAGACTGGCCCGGCCGGGGCCACACCCTGCCGACCGGTCTGCGTAAGATGACCCCGAAGCTCTCGCCCCGAACCGGAGGAGGTCCGGCCATGACACTGCTCGCCGTACTCCTCGGCCTGGTCCGGGTGCTGACGGGCGACCAGCTGACCGGTGCCGGCGGCCTCGGCGTCGTCGCCGCCGCAGCCACCCTGGTCCTGTTGGCCGGGGTGGCCGCGGCCGCCCTGTCGACCGCCCGGCTGCTCGGGGCACGGGCCCCGCGCGCGGTACGGGACGGAGCGCTGCGCCGACGCGCGTTCCGGTCGGCCTTCCTGCCCCAGCGTGATCCGGACGCCCGGGGCCGTCGTCGCCCCAGGGCACCGGGCGCGGCCCTGACGGCCGCCTGAGCCCGCAGCTCCTTCCGCACCACCGAGCACCGCACCGGCACACCGGCCGTCCTCCGCCGACCTCTCGTACCCGAGACCCCGGAGGGCTCACCCCGTCATGTCCGTCTTCACCCTGCTCGATCCCGCCGTCGGCCTGGCCCACGACGCCGTCGCCGCCCTGGCCCAGCCGCTGCCGACCGCCCTGGCGATCGTGCTGTTCACCGTCTGCGTCCGCCTGCTGCTGCACCCGCTGGCCCGGTCCGCCGCCCGTGGCGAACGGGCCAGGCTCCGGCTCGCGCCCCGGCTCGCCGAGCTGGGCCGCAAGCACCGCGACCAGCCCGAACGGCTGCGCGCCGCGGCCGCCGAGCTGTACCGCACCGAGGGTGGCTCACCCTTCGCGGGCTGCCTGCCGATGCTGGCCCAGGTGCCGTTCTTCATGGTGATGTACCGGCTCTTCACCACGCCGAACGACCTGCTCGGCGCGACCCTGTTCGGCGTCCCGCTCGACCTGCACCCGAGCGCCGCGAGCGGACCGGCCGCGCTGCTCGCGTTCGCCGCCCTGTTCGCGGCGCTCGCGGGCCTGGGGTGGCTCGGCTTCCGCCGGGCCCGCCGGAACATCACCGACCCGACCGCACCCGGTGCCGCGCTGATGCCGTACCTGTCCTACGGCACCGTGCTGTTCGCGGTCCTGCTGCCGCTGGCCGGGGCGCTCTACCTGCTCACCACCACCGCCTGGACGCTGGCCGAACGGGCCTGGCTGCTCCGGCCGGAGAGCGGATCGGTGCCCGTCCCGGCCGGGAGCTGACTCAGCCCCGGTCCCACCCGGCAAGGTACTGGTCGATCTCACCGATGATCCGGGCCTTGCCGGGTGCGTCCAGGAAGGACGCCTCGACGGCGTTCCGCGCGAGCGCGGCGACGCCGGACTCGTCCAGGTCGAGCAGCCGGGCGGCGACCGCGTACTCGGTGTTCAGGTCGGTGCCGAACATCGGCGGGTCGTCGCTGTTGACCGTGACCAGCAGCCCCGCGTCGACCATCTGCCGGATCGGGTGCTCCTCCATCCGCGCCACCGCGCGGGTGGCGATGTTGGAGGTCGGGCAGACCTCCAGCGGGATGCGGTGTTCGCCGAGCCAGTCCAGCAGTGCCGGGTCCTTGACCGCCTGGGTGCCGTGGCCGATCCGCTCGGCGCCGAGCACCCGCAGGGCGTCCCAGACCGTCTCGGGCCCGGTGGTCTCACCGGCGTGCGGGACACTGTGCAGACCGGCCGCGCGGGCCCGGTCGAAGTACGGCTTGAACTGCGGGCGCGGCACGCCGATCTCGGGACCGCCGAGGCCGAAGCTGACCAGGCCCTCCGGCGCCAGGTCGACCGCCAGCCGGGCGGTCTCCTCGGCGGCGGCCAGACCGGCCTCGCCGGGGATGTCGAAGCACCAGCGCAGCACCACGCCGAGCTCCTTCTCGGCCGCGATCCTGGCGTCCTCGATCGCCTCCATGAAGGCCACGTCCGGGATGCCCCGGCTGACCGAGGAGTACGGGGTGACGGTCAGTTCGGCGTACCGGATGTTCTGCCGGGCCATGTCCTCGGCCACCCCGAAGGTGAGCGAGCGGACGTCCTCCGCGTCGCGGATCAGGTCCACCACGCTCAGGTAGACCTCGATGAAGTGCCCGAAGTCGGTGAAGTCGAAGTACGCGGCGAGCGCGGCCGGGTCGGTCGGCACCTTGCTCTGCCCGGCGTGCCGGGCGGCCAGTTCGGCCACCACCCGGGGCGACGCGGAGCCGACGTGGTGGACGTGGAGTTCGGCCTTGGGCATCCCCGCGATGAACGCCTCGATGCCGCGCTTGCCCTGAGCCACCACTTCGTTCTCCTTCGTACGATGCAGACGCGCCATGCTAACCCGCCCTCAACCGCCCAGCGCCACGGCCACGGTGTGGATCAGCAGCCCGGCCAGCGCACCCACCACGGTGCCGTTGATCCGGATGAACTGCAGGTCGCGGCCCACGTTCGCCTCGATCTTGCGGGAGGCGTCGTCGGCGTCCCAGCCCGCCACGGTCTCCGAGATCAGCGAGGTGATCTCGGCCCGGTAGGTCTCCACCACGTACTGGGCGGCGTCCTGCAGCCAGCCGTCGGCCTTCGCCTGCAGCTTGGCGTCGGTGGCCAGCCGCCGGCCGAACGAGCGCAGCCCGTCCCTGATCCGGCGGCGCAGCTCGCTCTGCTCGTCCTCGGCGGCGGTCAGCACCAGGGTACGGACGGCCGACCAGGAGGAGGCGATCAGCTCCTGCACCTCGGGGCGGGCCAGCAGGTCGGCCTTGGTCCGCTCGACCCGGGCGATGGTCGCCGGGTCCTGCTGGAGCTCGGTGGCGAAGTCGGCCAGGAAGTTGTCGATCGCGCCCCGGGCCGGGTGCTGCGGGTCGTCCCGGATGTGGGTGACGAAGCGCATCAGCTCCTTGTGCACCCGCTCACCGACCTGGTGGTCGATGAACTTCGGGGTCCAGCCGGGGCTCTTGCTGGTGACCCGCTCGACCACGTCCCGGTGATGCTCCGTCAGCCAGTCGTGCACCCGGACGGCGACCAGGTCCACCACGCCGTGGTGCCCGCCGTCGGCGACCACCTTGGCGAGCAGCCGACCGGCCGGTTCGGCCACCGAGGTGGCGGCGGCCCGCCGGGTGACCGCCTCGGCCACCACGGCCTGTACGTCGTCGTCGTTGAGCACCGCGAGCACCCCGCGCAGCGCGGCCGACGCCTCGCCGGTGACCCGCTCGGCGCTGCCCGGCGCGGCCAGCCACTCGCCGAGCCGGTGGGCGATGCCGATCCGGGCCAGCCGGTCCCGGACCACCGGGGCGGAGAGGAAGTTGTCCCCGACGAAGTCGCCCAGCGACTGGCCGAAGGCGTCCTTCTTGGTCGGGATGATCGCGGTGTGCGGGATCGGCAGCCCGAACGGGCGGCGGAACAGCGCGGTGACGGCGAACCAGTCCGCCAGCGCACCCACCATGCCCGCCTCGGCCGCCGCCGCGACGTACCCGGCCCACGGCCCGGCCCCGGCCGCGTCGGCCCAGGTGGCGAGCCCGAACACCACCGTGGCCAGGCCGAGCAGCCCGGTGGCGAACAGCTTCATCCGCCGGACGCCCCGGCGCTTCTCCTCGTCGGCCGCCGTGAAGCTGACGCCCAAGCCGGCCTTCGTCCTGACCTTCTGATCGACGCTCACCTGGACAGTCTGCCCCGCCCGGGCCGATCATCCGACGGAGCCACGTCCTTCTCCGGGAGAGATCAGGGACGCGCCACGCTCCGGGCCCAGCCTCGAAAGGTGTCATCCCCCATGACCAGCTCCGACCGACCGATCCGCTGGGGCATCCTCGCCACCGGCGGGATAGCCGCGGCCTTCACCGAGGACCTGCTCGCCGTCCCCGGCGCCGAGGTGGCCGCCGTGGCCTCCCGGACCGAGCCCGCCGCCCGGGCCTTCGCCGACCGCTTCGGCATCCCCCGGGCGTACGGCTCCTGGGCGGAGCTGGCCGCCGACCCGGAGGTCGACGTGGTGTACGTGGCCACCCCGCACACCGCGCACCACGACGCCACCACGCTGATGCTGGAGGCGGGGAAGGCGGTGCTGTGCGAGAAGCCGTTCACCCTGAACACCCGTCAGGCCGAGCAACTGGTCGCCACCGCCCGGGCCCGGCAGCGCTTCCTGATGGAGGCGATGTGGATGTACTTCAACCCGGTGGTCCGCCGGGTCGTCGAACTGGTCAGGGGCGGGGCGATCGGCGAGGTCAGGGCCGTGCACGCGGACTTCGGCTTCCCTGCGCCGCCCGACCCCACCAGCCGGCTGCTGGACCCGGCGGCGGGCGGCGGCGCCCTGCTGGACCTCGGCGTCTACCCGGTCTCCTTCGCCCACCTGCTGCTCGGCGAGCCCGAGCGGATCGAGGCGGTCGCCACGCTGACCCCGGAGGGCGTGGACGAGCACACCGCCGTCGTACTCGGCCATGCCGGCGGCGCGCTGTCGCTGCTCAGCTGCTCGCTGGTGGCCGGGTACGGGCAGCGGGCCTCGGTCCACGGCAGCACCGGCCGGATCGAGCTGCCCACCGACTTCTTCCACGCCACCAGCTTCGTGCTGCACCGGGACGGGGGGACCGCCGAACGGTTCACCCTCGACCGGGGACCCGGCCACGGGCTGGGGCTGGAGGCCGCCGAGGTGGTCCGCTGCCTGCGGGCCGGGCTGACCGAGTCGCCGCTGGTGCCGCTGGACGGCTCGCTCGCGGTGATGCGGACGCTGGACACCGTCCGGGCCCGGATCGGGGTGCACTACCCGGGCGAGTGACGACCCGTCCGCCGGCGGCTCGGGTGGCGACCGGTCAGGCGCCCAGCACGATCCGCCGCACCCCCGCCCAGCGCGCCGGGTCGGTGACCCGACGGCCGTCGAGCAGCACCCCGACGCCCGGTAGGTCGGCCGCTCCCAGGGTCCGGTACTCGGGGTGGTCGGCCTGCACCACCGCCGCCTCGACCGGCTCGCCCCGGTGCGGCGGCAGCCCGAGCCCGGTCAACTCCTCGGCGTCGTACAGCGGATCGGCCACGTACGGCCGCGCCCCGGCCGCCCGGAGCGCGGCCACCAGTGGGAAGACCCCGGAGTACGCGGTCTCCTTGACCCCGCCCCGGTAGGCGGCGCCGAGCACCAGCACGCCCCGGCCGGTCAGCCCGCCGAGCACCGCCGCCAGCCGTCCGACCGCGTACCCGGGCATCGCCAGGTTGGCCTCCCGGGCGGCCTCGACCACCGTCGCGGCCGGGTCACCGGACAGGTAGAGCCTCGGGTAGACCGGGATGCAGTGGCCGCCGACCGCGACGCCGGGCTGGTGCAGGTGGCTGTACGGCTGCGAGTTGCAGGCTTCGGTCACCTCCGCCAGGTCCACCCCGATCCGGTCGGCGTACCGGGCGAACTGGTTGGCCAGGCCGATGTTGACGTCCCGGTAGGTGGTCTCGGCCAGCTTGGCGAACTCGGCCGCCTCGGCCGAGCCGAGCGCCCAGACACCGTTCGGGCGGGGCAGATCGGGGCGCGGGTCGAAGTCCAGCACCTCACGGTAGAACTCGACGCCCTGCCGGGTGGAGCGGTCGTCGACCCCGCCGACCAGCTTCGGGTATCGCCGCAGGTCGGCGAAGACCCGGCCGGAGGAGACCCGTTCGGGGCTGAACACCAGCCCGAAGTCCGTCCCGGGCCGCAGGCCCGACCCTGCCGCCAGCAGGTCGGCCACCCGGCCCGCGGTGGTGCCGACCGGCAGGGTGGTCTCGTAGCTGACCAGGATGCCGGGCCGCAGCCCGGCCGCCACGGCGGCGGTGGCGGCGTCCAGCAGGGTGAAGTCGGGCCGGTCGTCCGGGCCGGTCAGCAGCGGCACCGCGACCAGGACGGCGTCGGCTCCGGCGACCGCCGCCGTGGTGTCCGCCTGCGCCGTCAACCTGCCGTCGGCGACCGCGAGTTTCAGCCGCTCCGGCAGCTCGGCCTCGCCGGGGAACGGCGGTCGGCCCTGGTTCACCTGCCGGACCACCGAGGGCGCGGTGTCCGCGCCGAGCACCCGGTGCCCCTTGCCGGCGAACTGCACCGCGAGCGGCAGCCCGATCTTCCCCAGCCCGACCACACAGATCGTCCGACCCACCGTCGCCCCCTCAGCCCCGCGTCATCCGGCCGGCCAGCCGGCGCCAGCCCTGCCGTCGGCGCAGCTCGCGCCTGGCCCGCTCCGGGACCAGGTCCCGCCAGATCTGCCGGGGCAGCTCGAACCGGGCCGCCCCCCGGCCGAGTTCGTCCTCGATCAGCCCCCGGACTGCCCGGTACCGGTCGGCCCGAGCCAACTCCAGCCGGAGCCGTTCGGGCTCGGCCAGGTCGGCCAGCACGTCGCAGTGCGCGCGGACCAGCCGGCCCACCTCGGCCACCACGTACCGCTGCTCGGCCTCGGACTGCCCGAGCAACTCGGCCTGCAGCAACTGCGGTACGTCCCAGCCGAAGTGGCGCAGGTGCAGGGCCCGGCGGGCCTCGCCGCCGGGCTCGGTGAGCCGGTCGGTGACGGCCAGGATCTCGGTCAGCCCGCGCAGCCGGTCGCGGTGGCCGGAGCGGACCGTGGCGTTGGCCCGGTCGGCGCGCAGCACCGCGTGGTAGCAGTCGTAGTCGGCCAGCACCGAGACCCGCCGGGCCCGCAGCAGCGCCTGCAGGGTGAACGGCTGGTCGGAGTAGACCGGCAGGTCCTCCCGGCGGCGCAGGCCGTGCCGGACCAGCGGCTCCCGGCGGAACAGCTTGGTGTCCGAGAGCGCCCAGGCCAGCGCGGAGTCGGTGAAGTCGACCGAGGGCTCGGTGCGGTCGAAGATGCCCTGCGGGACGTGCCGGCCGCCGACCCCGACCATCTTGCCGAGCACCACGTCCGACTCGTACCGGTCGGCCATCGCGACCAGCCGCTCCAGCGCCTGCGGGCCGAGCCAGTCGTCGGCACCGAGGAAGAACACGTAGCGGCCGCCGGCCAGTTCCATCGCCCGGTTGGTGGGCGAGGCCGGGCCACCGGAGTTGGCCTGCCGCTCGACCCGGAACAGCCCGGGGTGCTCCCGGGCGAACCGGGCCAGCTCGGCGCCGCTGCCGTCGGTGGAGCCGTCGTCGACCGCGACCACCTCCAACCGGCCCGCACCGATGGACTGTTCGACCAGCGAGGTGAGACAGGCCGTCAGATACGGCATCGTGTTGTAGACCGCGATCACCACGGTGACGTCGGGGGTGCTCACCGGGACACCACCCCCAGCAGGCTCTGCCGCCCGGCGGCGGCCAGCACCGACTCCGCCACCTCGACGGTGTGCAGGCCCTCGGTCAGTGCGACGGTCTCGGCCGACCGGCCGGCCACCGCCTCGCGGAACTGCTCGTGCTCGCTCATCAGCGGCTCCCGTTTCGGGAAGGCGTACCTGATCACGTCGCCTTCGGTGACACCCCGGAAGGTGCGGACGGTGTCCCACTCGGTCGGCACCGCGCCGTTCACCTGCAGGGTCAGGTCCGCGGTCAGCGTGTCGGCGACCAGGCAGCCGCGCTCGCCGGTCACCGCCACGTACCGCTCCTTCTGCGGGCTGAGCCAGTTCACCAGGTGGCTGACCATGGTGCCGTCGGCCAGCGTGCCGACCGCCGCCACCATGTCCTCGTACGGGCGACCGCTCTTGCGCACCGTCCTGGCGGCCACCGAGGCGTAGCTCTGGCCGGTGATCCAGCCGGTCAGGTCGATGTCGTGGGTGGCCAGGTCCTTGACCACCCCGACGTCCGCGATCCGGCGCGGGAACGGGCCCTGACGGCGGGTCGACACCTGGTAGACCTCACCGAGTTCGCCGCGGGCCAGCCGGGCCCGGAGCTGCTGGAGGGCCGGGTTGTAGCGCTCGACGTGGCCGACCCCGGCGATCTGCCCCCGGAAGGCGTCCACCAGCCGGCGGGCGGCCCTGGCGTCGTGCGCCAGCGGCTTCTCGATCAACGCGGGCACTCCGGCCACCGCGAGCCGCAGGCCGACGCTCTCGTGCTGGGCGGTCGGGCAGGCCACCACCGCGTAGTCGACGCCCAGCGCGAGCAGGTCGTTGAGGTCGGCCAGCACCGGGACGCCGTCGGGGGCGGTGCCGCCCGCCGGGTCCACCACGCCGACCAGTTCGACCCCGGCCAACGCGCCCAGGACCCGGGCGTGGTTGCGTCCCATCGCCCCCAGGCCGATCAACCCGGCCCGGAGCGGCCGCCCGCGTTCGGTGCCTCTCGGCTCAGCCCGCACGCCGCACCGCCCGTACCACCAGGGCCAGTTCGGCCTCCGACAGGGTGGGGTGCACCGGCAGTGCGACCACCTCGGCGGCGGCCCGCTCGGTCTCCGGCAGGTCCCAGTCGCCCGGGTAGGGCGGCAGCCGGTGGATCGGCACCGGGTAGTACACCGCGCTCCCCACCCCCGCCTCGGCCAACTCCCGGCGGAAGTCGTCCCGTTCACCGCGCACCCGGACGGTGTACTGGTGGTAGACGTGCCGGGCACCGGCCGCCACCGGCGGGATCCGCAGATCGGTGGCGGCCAACTCCCGGTCCAGTACGGCTGCGTTGGCCCGGCGGCGCTCGGTCGCCTGCGGCAGCCGGCCGAGCTGGACCCGGCCGACGGCCGCCGAGACGTCGGTCATCCGGAGGTTGGCCCCGACGATCTCGTTCCGGTACGGCTGCTCCATCCCCTGGTTGCGGAGCAGCCGCAGCTTCCGGGCCAGCGCCGGGTCCGCGACGGTGACCATGCCGCCCTCCAGGGCGTGCATGTTCTTGGTCGGGTAGAAGCTGAAACAGCCGGCGGCGCCGAACGAGCCCACCGGCCGGCCGTCCAGGGTGGCGCCGTGTGCCTGGCAGGCGTCCTCGATCACGGCCAGGCCGTTCCTGGCGGCGAGTTGGGTCAGGTCGGCCATCGCCGCCGGGTGTCCGTACAGGTGCACCGGGAGCAGGGCGGCGGTGCGCGGGCCGATCGCGGCCCGGACCGCCGCCGGGTCGAGGCAGAAGCTGTCCGGGTCGATGTCCGCGAAGACCGGCTCGGCGCCGACCAGTCGGACGGCGTTGGCGGTGGCGGCGAACGAGAAGGACGGCACCACCACCTCGTCCCCGGGGCCGATCCCGAGCGCCGTCAACGCCAACTGCAGGGCCGAGGTACCGGAGTTGACCGCCACGCAGTGCCTGCCGTCCACCATCTCGGCGAACTCCCGCTCGAAGGCGGCCACTTCGGGGCCCTGGACGACCGATCCGCTGCGCAGCACCCGGACCGCGGCGGCGATCTCCGCCTCCCCGATCACCGGCCGCGCCACCGGCACCACCCCGGTGTCCGGGCGCGCCGACGGCACCGACTCCCCGACCAGCTGAGCCATCCGCGCGCACTCCTCACAAGCCTGTCCGGTGATCCGGAGTGTCAACTGTCCACGACACCCCGGAGTCACCGGTTTCACCCGGACGAGTGACGGTGGCCGTCACTCGGTCGGGCCGCTCAGCCGATCGGGCCGCTCAGCCGATCGCGACCTCGGCGTACATCCGGGCGATCACGTCCTCGATGGCGGGCTCCCGGACCGACAGGTCGACCAGCGGGTAGCGCGCCGCCACCGCCGCGACCAGCGGGGCGGCGCTCTGCTCGGCCGGGAAGGCCAGCCACTGCCGGGCCCCCTCGACCCGGACCACCCGGGCGCCCGGGATCTCGATCGCCGGCCGCGGCTCGGCCAGATCGACCACCAGGGTCCGTTCGCTCCGGCCCGCCGTGTGCAGCCCGTCCAGACCGCCGTCGTAGACCACCCGCCCGTGGTCGATCACCATCACCCGGCCGCAGAGCTGCTCGATGTCGGTCAGGTCGTGGGTGGTGAGCAGCACCGTGGTGCCCTCGGCCTGGTTCACCTCGCGCAGGAACTCCCGGACCTTCGCCTTGCTCACCACGTCCAGGCCGATGGTGGGTTCGTCCAGGTAGAGCACCTGCGGGTCGTGCAGCAGCGCCGCCGCCAGGTCGCCGCGCATCCGCTGGCCGAGCGAGAGCTGCCGGACCGGGGTGTCCAACAGGGCACCCAGGTCCAGCAGTTCGACGCACCGGGCCAGGTTCGCCCGGTACCGGTCGGGCGGGATTCGGTAGATCCGGCGGGCCAGTTCGTAGCTGTCCCGCAGCGGCAGGTCCCACCACAGGGTGGTGCGCTGGCCGAACACCACGCCGATCCGCCGGGCCAGCCCGACCCGCTCCCTGGCCGGCTCGACCCCGGCCACCCGGAGCCGCCCCGCACTGGGCACCAGGATGCCGGTGAGCATCTTGATCGTGGTGGACTTGCCCGCGCCGTTCGGGCCGATGTAGCCGACGCACTCGCCCGCCCCGACGGTGAAGCTCAGCCCGTCCACCGCGTGCACCACCCGCTTCTCCCGGCGCAGCCGGCCGGCCTTGGTCCGGATCGTGAAGTCCCTTCGGACGTCCTCGAGTTCGATCAGTGCCATGTCCAAATCCTCTTCCGTAGGTTCTAGTTGCCGGTGCCCCGGTAGGCGCGCAGTCCGGCCCGCCAGGCCAGGCCGGCGGCCAGCACGCAGAGCAGGGCGGCCAGCGGGGAGGCGAACCGGAACGCCTCGGGCAGGCCGAGCGGATCGGGCTTGCCCAGGATGTGCAGCGCGGGCAGCCAGTTGACGAAGGCGAGCGGCAGGCCGAACACGGTGCCGGCCACCAGCTCCTTGGCGAAGATCGTCGGCGGGTACTGGAGCATGGTGGCCCCGCCGTAGGTGAAGGAGTTCTGGAACTCACTGGCCTCGCCCCACCAGAACTGCACGGTGGAGAAGCCGATGAAGAGCGCGCCGAAGATCACGCTGCCGCAGACCAGCAGCACCGCCAGCAGCAGCACCCGGTCGGCCGTCCAGGTCACCTGGACCCGGGTCAGCGACCAGCCCAGGATCACCGCGGCCTGCACCGGGCGGCCGACCCGACGCAGCGAGAAGCGTTCGGCGCAGACCTGGGCGAGCGCGGGGGCGGGCCGGATCAGCATGGTGTCCAGGGTGCCGCTGCGGATCCGCTCGCCGAGCGCGTCCACACTGCCGACCAGCAGGTTGGCCGTGCCGAGGGCGAAGCTCGACGTCCCGTACAGGAAGCCGAGTTCGCCGAGCGACCAGCCGCCGAGCTGATCGGTGTGCTGGAACATCAGCAGCAGGACGACGAAGTCGAGGGCGGTCACCGCGGTGCTCGCGGTCAGCATCAGCACGAACGAGGTCCGGTAGGCCATCGTCGAGCGGGTCCACATCCCGGCCATCAGCCACCAGGAGCGCAGCGCCCAACCCGTCCGGGCGGCGAGGTGGTCAGCCACCGTGCACCACCACCTTGCGGGTGGCCAGCAGTTGGACCAGCCGGCCGGCCGCGAGCAGCAGCACCGCCCAGGCCGCCTGGAAGCCGAGCGCCCCGAGCAGCGCGGTGCCGACGCGGCGCTCCAGGAAGACGTCGGTGGGGACCTGGACCAGCGCGGACCAGGGCAGCAGTCGCGCCGACTCGCCCAGCCACCCCGGGAAGAGGGTGAGCGGCAGCAGCGCCCCGGAGAAGAACAGCGCGACCACCACCATCACCGAGCGCACCCCCTCCGAGTCGTGCAGCCAGAAGCCGGTGAGCGAGACCAGGTAGCGCAGCCCGAAGCTGACCGTCACGGCCAGCAGCACCGAGCCGAGGATGGCCGCCCAGGTGTACGGGTGGACGGGCAGCCGGATGTCGAAGGCCAGCACCCCGGCCACCGTGGGCACCACGCCCCGGGCGACCAGCTGGAACCCGGCCCGGCCGAGGTCGGCGGCCAGCCACCACCCCATGAAGTCGACCGGCCGGTACAGGTCGACGGCGATGTCCCCGTTCCTGAACCGGGCCTGGACGTCGTCCTGGAAGCCGCCGCCCCAGACCGCGACGGTGACCAGCAGCGCCTGGCTGACCCAGATGTAGGTGACCGCCTGGTTGCCGTCGTACCCGCCGACGCCCGGCCTGGCCCGCCAGAGCGCGAGGAAGGTGTACGCCAGGATGAAGCCGAAGACGGTGTTGGTGAAGGCCCCGGCCACGGTGGCGGCCCGGTAGGTGGTGTAGCGGCGGAACGAACCGGCGGCGATCGCGAGGTAGAGGCGCGCAGAGCCCGTCCGGCCCGGCGGCCGGAGCTGCTGAGCGAGCTGCATCATGTCTCCTTGTCGACTTTTGAACAGGCGGATGGGCAGGCGTTCGGGCAGCCCGACGGGCACAGCCGGAGTGACCTCGGGGCAGCCCCGAACGGCCCCGACCGGCTGACCCCCGGGGGTACCGGGGACCGCGGGCGGAGCTGCGTCTGTCCTGCTGCGCTATGGGGTTGTCATCTTTCAACGTACCGCCGGGGCAGACCGGGCGCAGCCGAATTGCCCGGGGCCACGCATGGTCAAACCGGTCTGATGGTGGATCAGATCCCACATAATTCCCCCCATGAGCCACCAGCAGGACCTGCTGCCAGCACCCGACAGTCTCGAGTGGGAGGACCGCGCCGAGGGCTCCCGGCGCGACCGGCGCCGGGCCCGGCGGGCCGCCCGCAAGGCCCGGCGCCGCTCCCTGCCCTGGTGGCGCCGGGTGGTGCCGACCTGGCGGATGGTGCTCGGCGGGCTGCTCGGCCTGCTGCTGCTCGGCCTGGCGGGCTTCGTCACGCTCTACCTGATCGTCCCGGTGCCCGGCCCCAACACCCAGGCGGTGGCGCAGAGCAATGTCTACTACTACGCCGACGGCAGCACCGAGCTGGCCCGCACCGGCTCGGTCAACCGGCAGGACGTGACGATCCGCCAGGTCCCGCTGGACACCCAGCACGCGGTGGTCTCCGCCGAGGACCGCACCTTCTACCGGAACAAGGGCGTCGACCTGCGCGGCATGGCCAGGGCCGCCTGGAACACCGCGTCCGGGAAGGGTACCCAGGGCGGCTCCACCATCACCCAGCAGTACGTGAAGAACTACTACCTGACCCAGGACCAGACGGTGGCCCGCAAGGTCAGGGAGCTGTTCATCGCGCTCAAGGTGGACCAGCAGCAGAGCAAGGACGAGATCCTGGCCGGCTACCTCAACACCAGCTACTTCGGCCGCAACGCCTACGGCATCCAGACCGCCGCCAAGGCGTACTACGGCGTGGACGTCTCCCGGCTGACCCTTGCTCAGGGGGCCTACCTGGCGGCCCTGTTGCAGGCGCCGAGCGCCTACGACGTGAAGAACAGCACCCCGGCCAACCGGGCCAAGGCGCTCGCCCGCTGGAACTACGTCCTGGACGGCATGGTCCAGCTCGGCTTCCTGGACGCCGCGACCCGGGCCGCCACCACCTTCCCCGAACCGGTCGACCCGCAGCCCGCCACCGGTCTGAGCGGCCAGGCCGGCTACCTGGTGGACATCGCCGACGACTACCTGACCAGCGCCAACGTGCTGGACGCGGCCACCCTGAAGGCCGGCGGCTGGAGGATCACCACGACCTTCGACAAACCCAGGCAGGACGCCTTCGTGCAGGCCGTCCGGCAGGAGCTGACCGCCGAACTCGACCCCGCCGAACGGCCGGAGACCGACACCGCGGTCCGGGTCTCCGGTGCCTCGATCGACCCCGGCAGCGGACGGATCGTCGCGGTCTACGGCGGCCCCGACTACGCCGAGCAGCAGTACAACGACGCGCTCCGGCAGGACAACCAGGTCGGCTCCACCTTCAAACCGATCGACCTGGCGGCCGGACTGGAGGGCGGGCACACCACCCAGGACGGCCGGCCGATCACCACCCAGACGCTGTACGACGGCAGCTCCCGCCGCCCGGTGGTCGGCGGCCCCACGGCGTACGCCCCGCCGAACGAGGACGACGCCGACTACGGCTCGGTGACCCTGCGGTTCGCCATGATGAAGTCGGTCAACTCGGTCTACGCCCAGGAGGGCGTGGACGCCGGGCTGGACGACGTCCGGCAGACCGCGATCCGGCTCGGCCTACCCGACACCGTGCCGGGCATGGATCCGGCCAACACCTCGATGACGCTGGGCACCGCCACCCCGAGCGCGATCGACCTGGCCTCGGTGTACGCGAGTCTGGCCAACCACGGCCAGGCGTTCACCCCGTGGGCCGTGCTCAGGCTGGAACGCTCCGGCGGCTACTCCGACCTGCCCGAGCTGCCCGCCCACCCGGCCCGCACCGCGGTCGGCCGGGGCACCGCGGACGCCGTCACCGACGTGCTGGCGGACGTGGTCAGCCCCGCCGGCACCGGTGCCAGGGCCGTCGGCCTGGGCCGCCCGGCGGCCGGCAAGACCGGCACCACCGACAGCAACCGGTCGGCCTGGTTCGCCGGGTACACCCCCGAACTGGCCACCGTGGTGGGCCTGTTCCGGGAAGACCCGAAGACCCATGCCAAGCTCTCGCTGGCCGGTACGGCGGGCTACAGCCGGATCAACGGCGGCGCCATCCCGACCGAGATCTGGACCAACTACACGACCAGCGCGCTCCGGGGCACCCCGGTCCAGCGGTTCGACCTCCGGCCGAGTCGGGGCAACATCCAGCCCAGCGCCCCCGCCTCACCCACCGGCAGCCCCTCGGCCACCCCGAGCCAGAGCCAGAGCGGTACGCCCTCGGGCACCCCCACGCCGACCGGGACACCGTCCGCCACCGGATCACCCTCGACCCGCCCGAGCACCACGCCCTCCGGCAGCGCCACCCCGACCGGCACTCCCCCGGCCGGTACCCCTCGGCCCGGCCCGAACGGCCCCGAGCCCCTGACCCCACCTGGTCCCGCCTGACCCCCGGTCAGCCGTCAGAGGTACAGCCCGGTCGAGCCCTCCGTGTCGCCGAACCGGCTCGCCGCCACCGCGTGCAGGTCGCGCTCGCGCAGCAGCACGTACGTGGCGCCCCGGACCTCGACCTCCAGCTTGTCCTCCGGGTCGTACAGCACCCGGTCACCGGGCTCCACCGAGCGCACGCTCTGCCCGACCGCGACCGCCTCGGCCCAGGTGCAGCGCTTGGACAGCTCGGCGGTGGCCGGGATCAGGATGCCGCCGGTCGACCGGCGCTCCCCCTCGCTGCCCTCGGTCTTCACCAGCACCCGGTCGTGCAGCATCTTGATCGGCAGCTTCGCGCCCAGCCGGTCGTGCCGGGTCTCCTCGTGCTGTTCGTTCCGCTCTTCGTTCACGCCCCCGACGGTACCCGCCCCGGCCCGGCGGCGTGACGCTGCCCCGGCAGACGGGAGGGACCGGACCCAGCCGGGTCCGGCCCCTCCTCCGCGCGTCGCGGTCAGCCGCGCCGGCGCTTGCGCACCGAGGCCACCAGCAGCAGCACCCCGACACCGACCAGCGCGGCCGGGACGATCCGCTCCTTGCGCGGCTGCCCCTTCTCGTCGGTGAACTGCGCCTTCAGCTGCTCCACCGCACCGCTCGCGGCGACGTACGCCCGCCCGGCCTTCTGCTCGACCGAACCGAGCAGCTTGGCCTTGGTCTGGGCCGCGATGGTGCTCGGGTGCACCCGGACCGCGAGCTCGTCCAGGGTCGTCGCGAGCTGGGTGCGGGTCCGCGCGATGTCCGCCTCGATCTGGGCGGTCGTCCGCGCCGCCTTGTCTGTCCCGGCCTTGCCCACTCGGGCCACCCCTTCACTGGTTGCGTCCGTCAGTGTCCGTTCCGACAGGTGTCAGTCTGTCAGCTCCCCGCCCGGCCCGCGCAGTGCCACCCACCAACGGGGGTAGGTTGGCGGCTGGTACGACCAACGAGTCCGCACGAGGAGAAGCCCCACCATGAGCGAGCGCCTTCAGCCCGGCGACACCGCCCCCGCCTTCACCCTGCCCGACGCCGACGGCAACCAGGTCTCCCTCGCCGACCACCTCGGCCGCAAGGTGATCGTGTACTTCTACCCGGCCGCCCTCACCCCCGGCTGCACCAAGCAGGCCTGCGACTTCACCGACAACCTGGAGGTCTTCGCGGGCGCCGGGTACGACGTGATCGGCATCTCCCCCGACAAGCCGGCCAAGCTGGCGAAGTTCCGCGAGACCGAGCACCTCAAGGTCACCCTGCTGGCCGACGAGGACCATGCGGTGCTGGAGGCGTACGCCGCCTACGGCGAGAAGGTGAACTACGGCCGCACCTACGTCGGCGTGATCCGCTCCACCGTGATCGTCGACGAGCAGGGCAAGGTCGAGCACGCCCTCTACAACGTCAAGGCCACCGGCCACGTCGCCAAGCTGCTCCGCGACCTCAAGGTCGACGCGGGCTGACCCGGCCCCGGCGCACGACGAAGCGGTGGCGGTGCACCCCCCGACCGGGTGCACCGCCACCGCCGTCTCTCACCTCGTCAGGTCAGCAGACCCCGAGGTCGCTCCAGACGCCCCACTGACCGGTGGTCGAGGGGTCCTCGCCGGTGGTCCACCACTTGTTGCTGTACTGGTGGCCCTTCCAGGACACCTTGGTACCCGTGGTGGCGTAGACGGCACCCGAGCTCCAGCTCGGCGCAGTGCAGCTGCCCGGCGTGGTGGGGCTGCTGCTCGGGCTGGTGCTGGGCGAGCCGGACGGCGAGCTGCTCGGGCTCGACGACGGGCTGCTCGACGGGGAGCTGCTCGGCGAGGAGGACGGGCTGCCGGACGGGCTGCTGCTCGGGGAGGCGGACGGCGAGGAGGTCGCGCCGCTGGAGCCCCGGGTCAGGTCGCCGGTCAGGCCGTACAGGGTGCCGCCCACGCTGACCGTCCAGTTGGACGGGGTGGAGACCGGCAGGTAGTAGGTGAAGTCCATGGTCAGCGACGCACCCGGAGCCAGCGACTGCCAGCCGGGCAGCTTGACCGAGGCCCGGTTGTAGACGCCCTTGAGGCCGCCCACGTTGTTGCCGGTGTGGTCCTGACGGATCGTGGTGAGACCGAAGCCGGAGGAGTCCTTGGCGTTGCCGGGGGCCGAGCTGGAGTAGTCGAACTGGAACTCGGTGCCGCCGGGCAGGGTCACCGTGGAGTTGTTGGTGATCTGCAGCTTGGGGCTGATCGGGTAGTTCGAGTCGCCCAGCGCGAAGCTGTTGAACTGGACGTCGATCGGCAGGGTCTGCTGCGGCAGCGCGATGGTGGAGCGCTTCGCGCCGTACGCCGGGGCGGACTTGAACTTGTCGTACATCAGCGAGGTCAGGGTCGAACCGGGGACGTACTGGTTCTTCGCGGCGTCCCACTTGTAGTCGCCCGCGAGCTCCCAGATCATCGCGCCGCCGATGCCCTGGTTGACCACGTAGTCGGCCTTGGCGCCGACCGACTGCTCGTCCTCGGTGGAGAGGAAGACCTTCTTGGTCGCGTTCCACAGCCACGGCGCGACCAGGGTCGAGTCGTAGTTGCGGACGTAGCTGCCCTGGAGCGCGGTGTCGGTCACGCCGTACTTGGAGAGGTAGTCCGGGACGATGCCCTTCTCCAGGTTCTTGGCGTGCCACATCGGGTTGGAGCCCGCCGGGGACTCGACCCCGTTGGTGTCCTTGTCGTTCCAGATGTTGTCGATGCCGACCGCACCGTCACCACAGGTGGTCAGACCGGCGCCGGCCGGGCAGGTGTTGGTCGAGGCGGTGCCCCAGAGACCGTTGGTGCCACCGGTGACGTTCTTGAACCCGCGGGTGTAGTACGGCAGGCCGACGTTGATCCGCCCGGCCGACATCGCGCCCCGGAAGTAGTGGTACGCCCAGTCGGTGTTCAGGTAGCCGATGCCGCCGTACTGGGTGGTGCCGTAGACGTTGGCGGCCGCCAGCTCGGCGTCCTTGCCGTCGTCGAACAGCGAGGCGTTCGGGCCGACGTACTTGTTCCAGGCACCGTGCAGGTCGTACGACATGATGTTGACGTAGTCCAGGTACTTCGCCATCTGGTACGTCTCCATGCCACGGAGCAGGTACCCGGAGGACGGAGCGGCGACGGTCACCATGTAGTGCTTGCCGTCGGCGGCGCCGGCCCGGTCCATCTTCTCGCGCAGGGTCTTCAGCAGGGCGTCGAACGCCTTGACCAGCGAGCCGCGCTTGGCGTTCGCGGTGGTCCAGTCGAGCGGGTTGCCCGCGTCCTTCATCGAGGTGGCGTACTCGTAGTCGATGTCGACGCCGTTGAAGCCGTACTTCTTGATGAAGTCCACGGCCGAGTCCGCGAAGGTGTTGATGCCGGCCTGGTTGACCGAACCGTCCGCGTTGACCGTGGTGGAGTAGAAGCCGCCCGAGTTGACCCGGTTGCCGTCGGCACCGAAGTAGCCACCGGTCTCGGCCCAACCGCCCACCGAGATCAGGGTCTTGACGTTCGGGTACTGCTTCTTGTACTTGGTCAGCAGGTTGAAGTGACCCTTGTACGGGAGGGTCGGGTCCATCTCGGCGCCGGCCACGCCCGGGAAGGTGATCCCGGTGGCCTCGTTGGTCGGGGAGTCGTCGCCGACCGAGAGCTTGTTGTTGGCGTCGATGTGCCCGAACGCGTAGTTCAGGTGGGTGACCTTGTCCCAGGGGATGTTGTTCACCAGGTAGGCGGGGGTGCCGTCCTTGCCGGTGCGCCAGCCGGTGAAGTAGCCGATGATGCGGCGCTGGTGGTCGGCGCCCATCTTCTCGCGGCCCTCGGCGTCGTACACGCTGCAGTAGGGCACGTCCACGCCGGGCGTGGTGTACATGCCGTCGGGGCGACAGGACTGGTTGTCGACAGCCGCGGCGGCCTGCGAAGGCGCCGTGCCGAGCGTGGCGACCAGCAGACCGGCCATCACGGCGGCGGCAGCGGTGGCGAACGCCACCCGCTTGCCGGACGTCTGACGGCCCGCAGCGGTGGGACGCTGCTCCGTCGTGGATCGGATCAACACTCGGTCCTCCAGGGGAGAGTGCCGGCGCGCTGTGGGGGCGCGCAGTGGGGGAGGTGGGACAGCCCGCAGCTGACGACCGGTCAGAACCCCGACTGCCGCGCTGCAGATTGGCGTGAAGCTATGTGGTCTGAACCACATAGGTCAATAGGTCTGTACCAATCGAGTGTCAACCGATACTCACCGCCGGGCCGTGATTCTCATCACGTTCTCACCTTCCGTACGCCGCTCGCCCTTGTGCCCCAAGAGTCGTTCGTACTCACCGGTAGGGCCGTCCGCTCCGGCGGCCCGGTGCGGGGTCGGGTGGATCACAACGACTTGGTCAACTCTTGGGTATCGCCTCGCGCGCCCCGCCCGGGCCCCCCGGCGGGGCACCGGGGCACGCCGGCGGCAAAGGCAGGTGCAGGGTCGGCGGCGGGCGAAGTAGCATGACGGCACGTTGTTCTGCGGCCTTGGTGAAATTGGCAGACACGCGGGCCTTAGGAGCCCGTGAGGGTGACCTCGTGAGGGTTCAAGTCCCTCAGGCCGCACCGCGGAAGGGCCCCGCATCCGAGGATGCGGGGCCCTTCGCGTCCGGCCGACGGGGCGTCAGCCGAGCAGCTCGCGGACCACCAGGGCCAGGCCGCGGAACGCCTGGCCGCGGTGGCTGATGGCGTTCTTCTCCTCGGCGGTCAGCTCGGCACAGGTGCGGGTCTCACCGAGCGGCTGCAGGATCGGGTCGTAGCCGAAGCCGCCGTCGCCCGAAGACGTGGTGCGCAGGGTGCCGGGCAGCCGGCCCTCGACCACCCGCTCGGTGCCGTCGGGGAGTGCGAGGGCGGCGGCGCAGGCGAAGTGCGCGCCCCGGTGCGGGTCGGCGATGTCGCCGAGCTGGGCCAGCAGCAGCTCCAGGTTGGCCCGGTCGTCACCGTGCTTGCCGGCCCAGCGGGCGGAGAAGATGCCGGGCGCGCCGTTCAGCACGTCCACGCAGAGACCGGAGTCGTCCGCCACGGCGGGCAGGCCGGTGCCGCGCGCCAGCGCGTGCGCCTTCAGCAGGGCGTTCTCGGCGAAGGTCACACCGGTCTCGGGGACGTCCGGGATCTCCGGGTAGGCGTCGGCGCCGACCAGCTCCACGTCGAGTCCGGCCGCGCCGAGGATGGCGCGCAGCTCCGCGACCTTGTGCTGGTTCCGGGTGGCGAGGACGAGGCGTCGGGTAGTCATGCCGACCACCCTATGCGCCGTCAGCCGGTGCAGGCCTTGGTCAGGTTGGAGGCCGCGTCACCGAGCGGCTTGAGGTCCGGGACCTGCTTGGCGTCGATCGCCTTCTGGGTCTTGTCGACCTGGGTCTGCAGGTCGGTGATCGCCTTGCTGACGTCGGTGTCGCTGGAGTTGCGGCCCAGCTCGTCCAGGTCGGTCTTGAGCTTCTGCAGCGCCTGCCCGGCGGCCTGCGGGTCGTCCGCCGCGTTGCCGTAGGCGGTGCTCACGTTCGCGAAGTCGGTGCTGATCCGCACCGCCGTGTTGCCGCAGTCGAGCGCCTTCTGGGCGGCCGAGCAGCCCACGCCGAGCGGCAGCAGGAGCGCGAGCGCGGCCACCGACAGGATGGTGGAACGGTTGATGCTGAGGGGCATCGAAGGTCCTCCGATTACGACGACGCTGGGGCAGGTCCGGCAGTCAGGAGGACGGCGGTACGGCCACCGCCGGTTCCCGTACCGGGCTGACCGCCCGAACGGTACGGGCTCCGGGCCCCGCCTGTACAGCGGCCGCTCCCGGAGCCCGTACGGGCTGACGCCCGGTCAGCCTTCGAGCACCTTGCGCTGGATCTCGTCCAGCTCGGCGCAGCCCAGGGTGCCCAGGTCGAGCAGCTGGTCGAGCAGTGCGCGGTCGAACGGCGCGCCCTCGGCGGTGCCCTGCACCTCGACGAAGCGGCCGTCGGAGGTGCAGACGATGTTCATGTCGGTCTCGGCCCGGACGTCCTCCTCGTAGCGGAGGTCGAGCATCGGGACGCCGTCGATGATGCCGACGCTGACCGCGCTGACGCCGCCGGTGATCGGCTGGCCCTTCGCCCGGAGCAGCTTCTTCTCCCGGGCCCAGGAGACCGCGTCCACCAGCGCCACGTACGCGCCGGTGATGGCCGCGGTGCGGGTGCCGCCGTCGGCCTGGAGCACGTCGCAGTCGAGCACGATGGTGTTCTCGGCCAGCGCGCGGTGGTCGATCACCGCGCGCAGCGAACGGCCGATCAGCCGGCTGATCTCGTGGGTGCGGCCGCCGATCTTGCCGCGGACCGACTCACGGTCACCGCGGGTGTTGGTGGCGCGCGGGAGCATGGAGTACTCGGCGGTGACCCAGCCCTCGCCGCTGCCCTTGCGCCAGCGGGGGACGCCCTCGGTGACACTGGCGGTGCAGAGCACCTTGGTGTCGCCGTAGGAGACCAGGACGGAGCCTTCGGCGTGCTTGCTCCAGCCTCGTTCGATGCTGATCGGGCGGAGCTGATCGGGGGTGCGGCCGTCGATGCGTGACATAGGCACCGAGCCTAGCCGCTCCCGGCGAAGGGTCGGGAAACACTGCGGCCCGTCCACCCCCTGACGGGGTGACGGGCCGGAGCGGGATGAGACCGGTGGGTCTCAGCTCACATCATGTCCTCGATGTCCGCGGCGATCGGGTCGGCGTCGGTGCCGATCACGACCTGGATCGCGGTGCCCATCTTCACGACGCCGTGGGCGCCGGCGGCCTTCAGCGCGGCTTCGTCGACCAGGGAGGCGTCCTTGACCTCGGTGCGCAGGCGGGTGATGCAGCCCTCGACCTCTTCGATGTTGTCGATGCCGCCGAGACCGGCGACGATCTTCTCAGCCTTGCTGGCCATGTCTTTCTCCCTCTGTCTCGGCTCCCGGCAGCTCTGCCCGGTGCCGTACCGCTCGGTGCTGGTGACTGTCGTCGGAAGGTGACGCGGACTCAGTTGCCGCGCCCACGACAGCGCGCGACCAGCATCGCCCGAGTTCGACCGACTTGCCACGTTAGTCCACTTTTGGCCCAGCATGGCGCGCGCGCTGCCGATCTTCATCACAGGATGACGATCAGTAGGACCTTGGACCCGGCACGCCCGCCCTGCCCCGCAAGTGGTCTACACCAATATTAGGTGCACTTCGGACAACGCGGAAACGCCCGCCGGTGTTCCGGGCCCGGACACATCCGGCACTCGGAGGACGATGATGAGTTCGGCAGGCGCCACAGCCCCACAGACGCAGTGGTGGCACGGCTTCTACGGCGGCCTCCAGAAGATGGGCCGCAGTCTCCAGCTCCCGGTGGCGGTGCTGCCGGCGGCCGGCATCCTGAACCGGCTCGGCCAGGACGACGTCTTCGGCAAGGACGGCCTCGGCTGGGACAACGTGGCGAAGGTCTTCGCCGCCGCCGGTGGCGCCCTGCTCGACTCCAACCTCGGTCTGCCGCTGCTGTTCTGCATCGGCGTCGCGATCGGCATGGCCAAGAAGGCCGACGGCTCCACCGCGCTGGCCGCCGTGGTCGGCTTCCTCGTCTACTACAAGGTGCTCCAGGCCTTCCCGGTGGACTGCACGGGCACCACCACGCTGGTCGGCAACCAGTGCGTGGACTACAGCTCGAAGAAGGCGGCGAACGCCGTCTACCAGAACCCCGGTGTGCTCGGCGGCATCCTGATCGGCTTCGTGTCGGCCTGGCTCTGGGTCCGCTACCACCGCACCAAGCTGGTCGACTGGCTCGGCTTCTTCAACGGCCGCCGCCTGGTCCCGATGATCACCGCCGTGTTCGGCCTGGTGCTCGCCTGCCTCGCGCTCTGGATCTGGCCGCCGATCGGCGACGCCCTGACCGACTTCAGCCAGTGGCTCTCCGACCTGGACGCCTGGGGTGCCGGCCTGTTCGGTCTGGCCAACCGCGCCCTGCTGCTGATCGGCATGCACCAGCTGCTGAACACCTTCGTCTGGTTCCAGTTCGGCGACTTCACCAAGTCGGACGGCTCGGTGGTCCACGGCGACATCCCGCGCTTCCTGGCCGGCGACCCGACGGCCGGCCAGTTCACCTCCGGCTTCTTCCCGATCATGATGTTCGCGCTCCCGGCCGCCGCCCTGGCCATCGCGCACTGCGCCAAGCCGCACCGGCGCAAGGAGATCACCGGCCTGATGCTCTCGGTCGGCCTGACCTCCTTCGTCACCGGCGTCACCGAGCCGATCGAGTACTCCTTCGCCTACATCGCCCCCGCCCTGTACGGCGTGCACGCGGTGCTGACCGGCGCCTCGATGGCGATCACCTGGGCGCTCGGCGTGAAGGACGGCTTCAGCTTCTCGGCCGGCCTGATCGACTACGCCATCAACTGGAGCCTCGCCACCAAGCCCTGGATGATCATCCCGATCGGACTCTGCTTCGCGGTGGTCTACTACGCGCTCTTCCGATTCATCATCACCAAGTTCAACCTCAAGACCCCGGGCCGCGAGGACGACGACGAGATCGAGGACGTCACCAAGGCCTGACCCTCCGACAATTCCCGCGAAAGGCCCTCGGACCACCGGCCCGGGGGCCTTTCGGCATGTCCGGAATGGGACCAACGGCCCTAACGGAATTCCGCCCGACGGCGGCCCGGTATACGATGTCGGATTTTTTTCAGTTCCCCGTCAGCGGCGTGTTAGAAAAGTGCTGCACCGAAATGGTGTAGACCAATCGGCCATCATCCCGCCGATCGGTGCGCAAGGTCGCCCACCGCCGAAGGACAGCCCATGAGTACGACGACCGCCCCCGCGGCGGCTCCCGCGAAGAAGCCGGGAGCCGGCCTGCTTCAGGGTCTCCAGAAGATCGGCCGCAGCCTGCAGCTGCCGGTCGCCGTGCTCCCGGCGGCAGGCATCCTGCTGCGCCTGGGGCAGGACGACGTGTTCGGAAAGGACGGCCTCGGCTGGGGCAAGGTCGCCACCGTCTTCGCCACCGCCGGCGACGCGGTCTTCAGCAATCTGCCGCTGCTGTTCTGCGTGGGCGTGGCGATCGGCTTCGCCAAGAAGGCCGACGGCTCCACCGCACTGGCGGCACTGGTCGGATATCTGGTCTTCCACAATGTGCTGACGGCCTTTCCGATGGCCGGGACGATCACCGAGGCACTGCCCGCCGGCAAACCGCAGAACCCCGGCGTCTTCGGCGGCATCGTGATCGGCCTGCTGAGCGCGATCCTCTGGCAGAAGTACCACCGCACCAAGCTGGTCGACTGGCTCGGCTTCTTCAACGGCCGCCGGCTGGTCCCGATCATCATGGCCTTCGTCGGCACCCTGGTCGGCGTGGTGGTCGGTCTGGCCTGGGGTCCGATCGGCACCGGCCTGACCAACGCCAGCGACTGGCTGGTCGGCCTCGGCTCGGCCGGTGCGGGCATCTACGGGGTGGCCAACCGGCTGCTGATCCCGATCGGCATGCACCAGTTCCTGAACACCTTCTTCCAGCAGCAGGTCGGCAGCTTCACCGACGCCGGCGGCCACACCTGGATCGGCGACATCCCGCGGTTCTTCCACGGCGACCCGACCGCCGGTCAGTTCATGTCCGGCTTCTTCCCGATCATGATGTTCGGCCTCCCGGCCGCCGCCATCGCGATCGCGCACTGCGCCCGCCCGGAGCGCCGCAAGGCCGTCATGGGCATGATGGTCTCGGTCGCGCTGACCAGCTTCATCACCGGCGTCACCGAACCGATCGAGTTCTCCTTCATGTTCATCGCCCCGGTGCTGTACGTGATCCACGCCCTGCTCACCGGCCTCTCGATGGGGCTCACCTGGGCCCTCGGGGTGCACGACGGCTTCAGCTTCTCGGCCGGGCTGATCGACTACCTGCTGAACTGGAACCTCGCCACCAAGCCCTGGATGATCATCCCGATCGGGCTCTGTTTCGCGGCGCTGTACTACTCGCTCTTCCGGTTCGCGATCGTCAAGTTCAACCTCACCACCCCGGGCCGCGAGCCCGAGGACGAGATCGAGGACATCACCAAGGACTGACGCTCCGTCAATCCGAAACCCGCCTCCGACGGCCTTCGCCGCCGGGGGCGGGTCTTTTTGTTGCGCAACTCGCCAAAGTCGCGATTACGGCGGGTAGTCATGATCGTTAATCCATAAGAAGGTTTCGATTTCATAGCGCTTCTCACCTGCACGGCTTCCAGGGGTTCCGGCCCCCCACTTGCCGTGCTAGAAAACTGGTCTACACCACTAGTGGTGTAGACCAGTTCGCGGTTCGGCCCCCGATGCTCCTCCCCGACCGATCCGCCCTGCCGTTAGGAACCACCCCCATGACTAAGACTGCGCAGGCACCGGCGCCCGCAGCGGCACCGGTCCCCTCCCCCGGCAAGAAGTTCGGGCAGAGTCTGCTCCAGGGCCTGCAGAAGATCGGCCGCAGCCTCCAGCTGCCGATCGCCGTGCTCCCGGCGGCAGGTCTGCTGCTCCGCCTGGGTCAGGACGACGTCTTCGGCAAGGACGGCCTCGGCTGGGACAAGGTCGCCGCGGTGTTCGCCACCGCCGGTGACGCCGTCTTCTCCAACCTGCCGCTGCTCTTCGCGGTGGGCATCGCGATCGGCTTCGCCAAGAAGGCGGACGGCTCCACGGCGCTCGCCGCCCTGGTCGGCTTCCTGGTCTACAAGAACGTGCTGACCGCGTTCCCGATCACCGAGGGCCACATCGCGGACGGCAAGTGGGTCGCCCCGACGTACCAGAACCCGGGCGTGCTCGGCGGTATCGTGATCGGCCTGCTGAGCGCCGTGCTCTGGCAGAAGTACCACCGCACCAAGCTGGTCGACTGGCTCGGCTTCTTCAACGGCCGCCGCCTGGTCCCGATCATCATGGCCTTCGTCGGCACCGCCGTCGGCGTCGTGTTCGCGCTCTGCTGGGGCCCGGCCGGCGACGCCATCGGCAGCCTGAACGACTCGCTGATCGGTGCCGGCGCGTTCGGCGCCGGTGCGTTCGGCCTGGTCAACCGTGGCCTGCTGCCGGTCGGCATGCACCAGTTCGTGAACTCCTACGCCTGGTTCCAGACCGGTGACTTCACCAAGGCCGACGGCACCGTGGTGCACGGCGACCTGACCCGCTACTTCGCCGGTGACCCGACCGCCGGTCAGTTCATGGCCGGGTTCTTCCCGATCATGATGTTCGCGCTCCCGGCCGCCGCCCTGGCCATCGCGCACGCCGCCCGCCCCGAGCGCCGCGCCGCCGTGATGGGCATGATGATGTCGCTCGCGCTGACCTCCTTCGTCACCGGTGTCACCGAGCCGATCGAGTTCGCCTTCGTCTTCATCGCCCCGGCCCTGTACGTGATCCACGCGGTGCTCACCGCCGTCTCGATGGCCGTCACCTGGGCCCTCGGGGTGCACGCCGGCTTCACCTTCTCGGCCGGTCTGATCGACTACCTGCTCGGCTGGAGCAAGTCCACCAACGCCTGGATGATCATTCCGATCGGCCTGGTCTTCGCGGTCCTGTACTACGTGCTGTTCCGCTGGGCGATCGCCAAGTTCAACCTGCCGACCCCCGGTCGCGAGAGCGACGAGGAGATCGCGGAGATCACCAAGGCCTGACGCCTGCCCGCTGCAACGGACGGACCCCGCTCGGCATCTGCCGGGCGGGGTTTGTCCGTTCTGCGGGTGGTTGACGAACTGCCAAGATCACTGGTCCACTTGGGGCGTGCACGCCTCTCGCATCCTGGTCACCCGCAGCCACATCGACTTCGGTCGCGTGTGGTCGGCGGCGTGTCGACGCGGCTGACTCCTCCGCCGCCTCGACCCCTCCCAGGAAAGCCAAGGCCCTGCCATGCCTTCGTCGCCTTCGTTCCATCTCTCCGCCGGTCTGGACGGCCCCGGGCCGCTGACCGCAGGACACTTCACCGCCCTCGCCCGGCTCGCCGAGCGCGGCGGGCTGGACTTCGTCACGCTGGACGACTCCTTCAGCCCCGGCCTGGACGCGCTCGCCGTGTTCGCCCGGATCGCCCCGGCCACCAGCAGGATCGGCCTGGTGCCGACCGTCACCACCACGCACACCGAGCCGTTCCACACCTCGATCGCGGTCAACACCCTGGACTGGGTGAGCGAGGGCCGGGCCGGCTGGCTGGTCGACGTCTCCGGCACCGAGGCGGAGGCCGCCACCGTCGGACGGCGCCCGCTGCTCCCGGCCGAGGAGCTCTGGCGGGAGGCCGCCGACACGGTCGAGGTGGCCGCCCGGCTCTGGGACAGCTGGGAGGACGACGCGGAGATCCGGGACCGGGCCACCGGCCGCTTCGTCGACCGGGAGAAGCTGCACTACGTCGACTTCGAGGGCCCGTACTTCTCGGTGAAGGGCCCCTCCATCACCCCCAGGCCGCCTCAGGGCCGCCCCGTGGTGGTGGTCCGGCTCGACCACGGGGACCGGGGTGCCAGGCGGGAGCTGGCGGTCCGTCAGGCGGACGTGGTGCTGCTGGAGGCGGCCACACCGACCGGAGCCGCAGCTGTCCGGGCGAGCCTGCGCGAGCTGGTCAGCGGGCACGGCCGCGATCCGGACCAGTTCCGGGTGCTGGTCAGGGTGGGGCCCGAGGTCCGGCCCGCCGACTGGCTCGGCGCGGTGGACGGGCTGCACCTGGTGGCCCGGCAACTCCCCGACGACCTCACCCGGTTCGTGGCGGCGACCGACCGGCTCGGCCGCCCGCCGGTGAGCGGCGGCACCCTGCGGGAGCGCCTCGGCCTGGCCCGTCCGGCCAGCCGCTACGCGGTCGGAGCGGCCCGATGAGCACGAAGTCGACCCCGAAGCAGATCCACCTCGCGGCGCACTTCCCCGGCGTCAACAACACCACCGTCTGGGCCGATCCGGCCTCCCGGAGCCAGATCGAGTTCAGCTCCTTCCGGCACCTGGCCGAGACCGCCGAGCGCGGCCGGTTCGACTTCTTCTTCCTCGCCGAGGGCCTGCGGCTGCGCGAGGTGAAGGGCCGGATCCACGACCTGGACGTGGTCGGGCGGCCGGAGGCGATCACGGTGCTGAACGCGCTGGCCGCCGTCACCACCCACCTCGGCCTGGCCGCCACGGTCAGCGCCACCTTCAACGAGCCGTACGAACTCGCCCGCCGGCTGGCCTCGTTGGACCACCTCTCGGGCGGCCGGGCGGCCTGGAACGTGGTCACCTCGAACGACGCCTTCACCGGGGCGAACTTCCGCCGGGGCGGCTACCTGGAGCACGCCGACCGCTACCACCGGGCCGCCGAGTTCGTCCGGCTGGCCCGGGAGCTCTGGGAGTCGGACGGCAAGGTGGTCCGGCACGACGGCCCGCACTTCACCGTCGAGGCGGCCGGTCCGCTGCCGCCCTCGCCGCAGGGCCGGCCGGTGGTGATCCAGGCCGGGGACTCCGACGACGGACGGGAGTTCGCCGCCGAGCACGCCGACGTGGTGTTCAGCCGGCACAGCACGCTGGAGGCCGGCCGGGCCTTCCACACCGACGTGAAGCGGCGGCTGGCCCGGTACGGCCGACGGCCGGACGACCTGCGGATCATGCCGGGGGTGACTTTCGCGCTCGGCTCCACCGAGGCCGAGGCGGCCCGCAGGTCGGCCGAGATCCGCCGGGCCCAGGTCCCGCCGAGGACGGCACTGGCCTTCCTGGAGCAGGTCTGGGGCGTCGACCTGTCGGACCACGACCCGGACGGGCCGCTGCCGGCCGGCGACCCGGTGGTCAACTCCGACCTGGTGCAGGGCCGCACCAGGCTCGGCGACCCGCTGGAGATCGCGGCCCGCTACCGGAAGCTGGCGACCGAACGCGGCCTCAGCTCGCGCGAGCTGGTGATCGAGCTGAGCGGGCGTCACTCCTTCGTCGGCACCCCGGAGTCGGTGGCCGACCAACTGGCGGAGCACGTCGCGACCGACGCCGCCGACGGCTTCATCCTGGTCCCGCACCTGACGCCGGGCGGCCTGGACGACTTCGTCGACCAGGTGGTGCCGATCCTGCAGCGGCGCGGCCTGCACCGCACCGAGTACACCGGCACGACCCTGCGCGGGCACCTCGCCGAGTAGGAGTAGGGCCTAGAGCTCGTACGTGGCGCCCGGGCGGGCCAGCTCGACCGGGCCGGCGTAGACCGCGGCCGCGTCGCGGTGGTTGATCTCGGGGTCGGTCCACGGCGGGATGTGGGTGAGCACCAGGCGGCCGACCCCGGCGGCGGCCGCGTGCTCGCCCGCCTCGCGGCCGTTCAGGTGCACGGCCGCGAAGGTCTCCTTGCCGTGGGTGTAGGCCGCCTCGCAGAGGAACAGGTCGGCACCCCGGGCGAGTTCGACCAGCTCGGCGCACTCGCCGGTGTCGCCGGAGTACACCAGGCTGCGGCCGCCGTGCTCGATCCGGAACGCGAAGGTCTCCACCGGGTGGCTGACCCGGACCGTCGTGACGGTCAGCGGGCCGAGCCGGAAGCTGCCCTCGGTGAGGGTGTGGAAGTCGAAGACCTCGGTCATCCCGGGCTGCTCGGGCATGTCGTACGCCCGGGCCAGCCGGCCGGCCGTACCGGCCGGGCCGTACACCGGGACGGGCTCGGGGCAGCCCTCCAGCCGGTAGTTCCGGGCCACCCAGTAGGCGCAGAGGTCGATGCAGTGGTCCGCGTGCAGGTGACTGAGCAGCACCGCGTCGATGTCGTACAGGCCGCAGTACTTCTGCAGGGCGCCGAGCGCGCCGTTGCCGAGGTCGAGCACCACCCGGAAGCCGTCGGCCTCGATCAGGTAGCTGGAGCAGGGCGACTCGGCGGACGGGAAGCTTCCCGAGCACCCCACCACGGTCAGTTTCATGCCGAGCCCCTCCACCCCGATGGGTCATGGTCCGTGCCTGCGGAGCTACCTGGTGGTAGCGGCCGGCTGCCAGACGAGAGTAAGGGCCGGGAGGCACTTTGCCCCCGTCTCCGTGCCGTGCTGTGGCTGATGTCACCAGAACGGGCCGCGCCGGGCGCGGGGCGGGGACGGGGGCGGTTCGGCGGGCGGGCGGGCTCAGCGGTTGCCGGGGCGGTTCCGGGCCCAGGCGCGGATGGTGCCCGCGAACCAGCGCGGATGGCCGCTGCCGTCGATCATGTCCGGATCGGGCAGCAGGCCGTGCCGGCGGTAGTTGCGGACGGTGTCGGGCTGGACGTTGATGTGCCTGGCGATCTCGGTGTACGACCACAACTCGTCGCTGCGTGAGGACATCTGGGCCACCTTCAGGGAGGGTTCCGAGGCTGCTCTCGGGGAGTCACGATCAGCTTTTCCGGCCCAACGAGAATCTTTAGTGCAGAACGGACTCCGTGGTCGTTCCGTGACAAATCAGCAGCACCAAACGGATAAATCCCCGACTGTCACAGCCGGATCGGGACCTGGTTGTACGGTCTGCGGATGGAGAAATGGCTGCTTGCGGCGTTGGTCGTGCTGGTCCTGCTCGCGGTGCTGGTCGCCGTCCGCCGACGGCGGCCGTCCGGGCGGCCCGCTGCGCCGTCCGGAGGACCGGCGCCCCGCGAGGTGTGGTGGGCCGAGGTGCCGTTCGAGGACGGGCCGGGGACGAAGGACCGGCCGTGCCTGGTGCTGCGGGTGAACCGGCGGACCGCCACCGTCGCGAAGATCACCAGCAAGCGGCACGACGACCGCCCGGGCGTGCTGGCGCTGCCCCCGGGCGCGGTCGGCGACCGGCAGGGCCGGGCCAGCTGGCTGGAGACGGACGAGCTGCGCGAGGTGCCGCTGCGGGCGTTCCGCCGACGGGTCGGGCCGTTGGACGGGGCGACCTGGACGAAGGCCCGGCGGGCGCTGCGCTGAACGACGGACGGCGCGGCCCCCGCCAGGCGGGAACCGCGCCGTACCGCTCGGACCGACGGGGCCTCAGGCCCAGAGCTGCCCCTGCAGCGCCTCGACCGCGGCCTCGGTCGACTCAGCGGTGTAGATGCCGGTGGACAGGTACTTCCAGCCGCCGTCGGCGACCACGAAGACCACCTCGGCCCGCTCGCCCGCCTGGGCGGCCTTGCGGCCGACCCCGATCGCGGCGTGCAGGATGGCGCCGGTCGACACGCCCGCGAAGATGCCCTCCTGCTGGAGCAGCTCGCGGGTGCGGCGGACGGCGTCGGCCGAGCCGACCGAGAACCGGGTGGTGAGCACCTCGGCGTCGTACAGCTCGGGGACGAAGCCCTCGTCCAGGTTGCGCAGCCCGTAGACCAGGTCGTCGTAGCGCGGCTCGGCCGCGACGATCTGGACGCCCGGGGACTTCTCCCGCAGGTAGCGGCCGACGCCCATCAGGGTGCCGGTGGTGCCGAGGCCCGCCACGAAGTGGGTGATGCCGGGGAGGTCGGCGAGGATCTCCGGGCCGGTGCCGGCGTAGTGCGCACCGGCGTTGTCCGGGTTGCCGTACTGGTAGAGCATCACCCAGTCCGGGTGCTCGGCGGCGATCTCCTTGGCGATCCGGACGGCGGTGTTGGAGCCGCCGGCGGCGGGCGAGGGGATGATCTCCGCGCCCCACATCCGGAGCAGCTCGCGACGCTCCTCGCTGGTGTTCTCCGGCATCACGCAGACCATCCGGTAGCCCTTGAGCTTGGCCGCCATGGCGAGCGAGATGCCGGTGTTGCCGCTGGTCGGCTCCAGGATGGTGCAGCCGGGGGTGAGCAGCCCCGCCGCCTCGGCCCGCTCGATCATGTGCAGGGCCGGCCGGTCCTTGATCGAACCGGTCGGGTTGCGGTCCTCCAGCTTGGCCCAGAGGGTCACCAGCCCGTTCCCGTTGCCGGGCACGGCGGCGGAGATCCGGGGCAGCCGGACCAGCGGAGTGTTGCCGACGGCTTCGAGCGGGCTGTCGTACTTCATCTGACGGAGCCTCCGGCAGTCGAGGAGCGGATCGGGGTGGCGGGTCTTCAGCCGCCGGCCACGGCGGGGAGGATGGTGACGCTGTCGCCGTCGGTCAGGCCGGTGCCGATGCCCTCCAGGAAGCGCACGTCCTCGTCGTTCAGGTAGACGTTGACGAAGCGGCGCAGCTCGCCGCCGTCCAGCAGGCGGGCGGCGATGCCCGGGTGCCGGGCGTCCAGGTCGGCGAACAGCTCGCCGAGGTTGGCGCCGGCGCCCTCGACGGCCTTCTGGCCGTCGGTGTACGTGCGGAGGATGGTGGGGATGCGGACCTCGATGGCCATGGCTGCGCTCCTGATCGGGTGAGTTCGGTGGCCGCGGGCGCGGCAGGGGAGGGTGGCCCCGGAGACCGGGGAAAAGCGGTTGGTGCCGAGGTCAGCGGGCGTCGGCGGGGCCGGGACAGATCGCGCTGGCGAGCCGGCACAGGTCGACGTGCAGGCGCGCCACGAGGCGGATGCCCGGGGCCTGGTTGCTCACATCGACGGAACGCATGGGCTCATCGTATAGATTCCCGCCCCCGCTCCGACATCTCCGTCTCGACATCCGGATGTTTCCGTATCTCCTGGTGAGACGACCGGGTCCGGGAACGCCTCGGCCCGCCGTACCGGCCCGGTCGGGCGGTGCGGCGGGCCGGGAGTGGGTCAGGCGGGGTACGCCTCGACGATCTCGACGTCTTCCTCCGTGATCACACCGTCCACGATCCGGAACGAGCGGAACTGGAACGGGTCACCGGGCCCGGTGCCCTCCGCCGTGGAGACCAGCACGTAGTGGGCCTCCGGCTCGGAGGCGTAGCTGACGTCGGTCCGCGACGGGTAGGCCTCGGTGGCGGTGTGCGAGTGGTAGACGATCACCGGCTCCTCGTCCCGGTCGTCCATCTCGCGGTAGAGCTTGAGCAGGTCGCCGGAGTCGAACTCGTAGAAGGTGGGCGAACGGGCCGCGTTGAGCATCGGGACGAACCGCTCGGGGCGGCCGCTGCCGGCCGGGCCCGCGACCACGCCGCAGGCCTCGTCCGGGTGGTCGGCACGGGAGTGGGCGACGATCGCGTCGTGCAGCTCTCGGGTGATGGTCAGCATCGGGTCAGGATAGCCAGCCGTCGCGGTGCGCCCCGGCGGCCGTCTCAGTCATCGGACCGGGCGTGGACGTGGTCGTGCCCGTGCGGCACCACGGCCTCCGGCCGGCGGCGCTTGAGCGCCTGGTAGCCGATCACCAGCAGGGCGGCCCAGAACGGGAAGACGTACAGCGAGATCCGGCTGTCCTCGTCGATCGCGATCAGCACGATCACCATCACCAGGAAGGCCAGCGCGGCCCAGCTGGCCACCGGTCCGCCCGGCGCCTTGAAGGTCGGCGCGGGCAGGTGCCCGGCCTTCCAGGCGGTCCGGTAGCGGATCTGGCAGATCAGGATCATCGCCCAGGTCCACAGGCCGCAGACGGTGGCGACCGAGGTGATGTACTCGAACGCCTTGGCCGGGGCCAGGTAGTTGAGCACCACGCCGAGGCCCATCAGCAGGCAGGAGACGGTGATCGCGGCGGCCGGCGTCTTCCGCGCGTTGAGCGAGGTGAGCTGCCCGGGGGCCTGGCCGCGCAGCGCGAGGTCGCGGAGCATCCGGCCGGTGGAGTACATGCCGGAGTTGCAGGAGGAGAGCGCGGCGGTGAGCACCACGAAGTTGATGATCCCGGCCGCCGCCGGGATGCCCATCTTCTCGAAGGCGGCCACGAACGGGCTGACCCCGGGGGCGAACTCCCGCCACGGCACCACGGCCAGGATGACCACCAGCGCACCGATGTAGAACAGCGCGATCCGCCAGGGCAGGGTGTTGATCGCGCGCGGCAGGGTCTTCTGCGGGTTCTGGCTCTCCCCCGCCGTGACGCCGACCAGCTCGACACCGAGGTAGGCGAACATGACGATCTGCAGGGTCATCACGGTGGAGCCGATGCCCTTGGGGAAGAAGCCGCCGTCCGACCAGAGGTTGCTCAGCGCGGCGGTGTCACCGGCGTCGCTGAAGCCCAGGGTGAGCACCCCGATGCCGATCAGGATCATGCCGATGATCGCGGTCACCTTGATCATCGAGAACCAGAACTCGATCTCGCCGAACAGCTTCACCGAGATCAGGTTGGCGCCGTACAGGATCACCAGGAAGACCAGCGCGGAGATCCACTGCGGGATGCCCGGCGCCCAGAACTTCACGTACACGGCGGCGGCGGTGGTCTCGGCCATCCCGGTGACCACCCAGAACAGCCAGTACGTCCAGCCGGTCACGTAGCCCGCGAACGGGCCGAGGAACTCCCGGGCGTACTCGGCGAAGCTGCCGGAGACCGGACGGTACGTCAGCAGCTCGCCGAGCGCCCGCATGATCGCGAAGATCACCAGGCCGGCCACGGCGTAGCTGAGGATCAGGCTCGGGCCCGCCTTGGAGATGGCGGTGCCGGCGCCGAGGAACAGGCCGGTGCCGATCGCGCCACCGATCGCGATCATCTGGATCTGACGGCTGCCCAGACCTCGGGCGTAGCCCTCCTCGTCCGGTACCGGGTCGGTCACCTCGTCGAACTGTTGCTGCGTCATGGGCCACCGTCCTTGACTCGTGGGGAGTGGCAGTCGTACCACGCGTGCCCCGGATACCGGTGCGTATCTGAGCGATATTTGAGCATGGGATGTCAGGTCTGGTGACGGTATGCCGGAAATGCCGGAACCCCCGTCCCAAGGGGTGGGACGGGGGTTCCGGGTGGCCGGGTCAGTCGGAGATCGCCTCCAGCAGCGACTCCTGGAGCGCGCCGAGCCACAGGTACGCCATCGCCAGCGGCTTGGCCGGGTCGTCGTCCGGCAGCGCGAAGAAGTCGTCGTCCTCGGTGACCTCCAGCCGGGTGCCGAGGATCAGCCGCAGGTCGTTGGTGGCCCCGAGCCAGCGCGGGCACTCCTCGGCCGGCAGCGTCAGCGACTCGCCCGCGCCCAGGCCGTCCAGGGTCCGGATCACCGCGAGCACGTCCTCCCGCTTGCGGGCCCGCAGGTCGGGCTCGGTGTAGCGGCGGAACTCGGCCGAGTACGCGACCGCCTCCTGGTCGTCCGGCTTGCCGGGATCGCCGTAGGCGTCCGGGAACAGCCGCGCCAGCGCCGGGTCGGCGGGCGGCTTGCTGGGCCCCTCGGCGAACAGCGCGGCCAGCGGGTCGTCGTTCTCGGCCGGACCCGGGCCGATCATCTCCAGCACCTGCAGGAACAGCGAGCGCAGCAGGACGGCGTCGCCCTCGTCCAGCGCGGCCCGCGCGCCGCCGTCACCCGTGCTCTCGAACAGCCGAACCATGATTAGTCGTCAACCCGTCGTCGTGGTGGAGTGGTTGGTCAGTCGTGCTGGAGCGTGGCCCACAGGCCGTAGCCGTGCATCGCCTGGACGTCCCGCTCCATCTCCTCGCGGGAGCCGCCGGAGACCACGGCGCGGCCCTTCTGGTGCACCTCCATCATCAGCGTCCTGGCCTTCTCCTTCGGGAAGCCGAAGTAGGCCTGGAAGACGTACTGGACGTAACTCATCAGGTTGACCGGGTCGTTGTGGACGATCGTGACCCAGGGGGTGTCGGGCTCCACCGCTGGAATGCCTTCGACCTCCGGGCGCTCGATCTCCACGGGCGCGACACTCACGGCTGCACTCCTCGTCGGGACACGGATTACCGCCTCTCATGCTTCCATCCGGGGGACGTGCGAGCGAATCCGGGTCGATCGGGACGAGAAATCGTCAAACTGACGCTAAGTCCAGTAGCATCATCCCCATGGATGCCGACACCGTGCGCCGCTCCACGGCGCTGCTCACCGACCGTTACGAGCTGACCATGCTGCAGGCCGCCCTGCGCAGCGGCGCCGCCCACCGGCGCTCGGTCTTCGAGGTGTTCACCCGCCGACTGCCCGACGGCCGCCGCTACGGCGTGCTGGCCGGGGTCGGCCGGGTGCTCGACGCGGTCGAGGACTTCCGTTTCACCACCCCGCAACTCGACTGGCTGGCCGGCCAGGGGGTGGTCGACGAGACCACGCTGCGCTACCTGGCCGACTACCGGTTCTCCGGCGACATCCACGGCTACCCCGAGGGCGAGGTCTACTTCCCCGGCTCGCCGCTGCTCACCGTGGAGGGCAGCTTCGCCGAGGCGGTGATCCTGGAGACGCTGATCCTGTCGATCCTCAACCACGACTCGGCGATCGCCGCCGCCGCCTCCCGGATGACCAGTGCGGCGGGCGGCCGGCCGTGCATCGAGATGGGCGCCCGCCGGGCGCACGAGGACGCCGCCGTGGCGGCCGCCCGGGCCGCGTACGTGGCCGGCTTCGGCGCCACCTCCGACCTGGCCGCGGGCTTCGCCTACGGCATCCCGACCACCGGCACCGCCGCGCACGCCTTCACCCTGCTGCACGACAGCGAGCGGGACGCCTTCACCGCGCAGATCGACTCGATGGGCCGGGGCACCACCCTGCTGATCGACACCTACGACCTGAACGAGGCGGTGCGCACCGCCGTCGAGGTGGCGGGCACCGGGCTCGGCGCGGTCCGGATCGACTCCGGCGACCTCACCCTGCTGGCCCACCGGGTCCGCCGCCAGCTGGACGAGCTCGGCGCCACCGGCACCCGGATCATCGTCACCTCCGACCTGGACGAGTACGCCATCGCCGCGCTGGCCGCCGCGCCGGTGGACGGCTACGGCGTCGGCACCAGCCTGGTCACCGGCAGCGGGGAACCGACCTGCGCGATGGTCTACAAGCTGGTCGCCCGGGCCGCCGGGCCGGACGGGCCGCTGGTCTCGGTGGCCAAGCGCTCGGCCGGCGCCAAGTCCAGCGTCGGCGGCCGCAAGTGGGCCGCCCGGCAGCCGGACGCCGAGGGCGTGGCGGCGGCCGAGGTGGTCGGCACCGGGCCGGTCCCGGCCGAGCTGGAGCCGTACCTGCTGCACGTGCCGCTGATCCGCGGCGGCAAGGTGGTCGGCCGCGAGCCGCTCACCGCCGCCCGGGACCGCCACCTCCGGGTCCGGGACTCGCTGCCGCTCTCCGCCACCCAGCTCTCCAAGGGCGAGCCGGTCCTGCCGACCGAGCTGCGGCTGGGGTCCTGACCGGACCCGCCGAGCAGCGCCCGGCCGGGCACCCGCTCGACCGCCCGGCCGGGCCTCGCCCCTTTCGCCTACGCGCGTAACTCCCTACAGTGGCCACCATCGAGGCCCACCACACCGCCCCCGGTGGCGGAGAAGGAAGCAACCCCATGCATCGGGCACTGATCGTCGTGGACGTGCAGAACGACTTCTGCGAGGGCGGCAGCCTGGCCGTGGCCGGCGGCGCCGAGGTGGCCGCCGCGATCACCGACCTGATCGCCGAGGGGACTCCCGGCTACGCGCACATCTGCGCCACCCGGGACCACCACATCGACCCGGGGCCGCACTTCTCCGCCGAGCCCGACTACGTCGACTCCTGGCCGGTGCACTGCCTGGCCGGGACGGAGGGGGTGGGCTTCCACCCGAACTTCTCGCCGGCGGTGATCTCGGGCGCGATCGAGGCGGTCTTCGACAAGGGCGCGCACGCGGCGGCCTACAGCGGGTTCGAGGGCTTCGACGAGAACGGGGCGACGCTGGCCGACTGGCTGCGGAGGCGGGACGTCACCGAGGTGGACGTGGTGGGGATCGCCACCGACCACTGCGTCCGGGCCACCGCGCTGGACGCCCGGCGGGAGGGCTTCACCACCCGGGTCCTGCTCGACCTCACCGCAGCCGTCGCGGCCCCGACCACCGAGGCCGCACTGATCCAACTCAGGGACGCCGGCGTCGAGTTGACCGGGACACCGATCGTCCGCGGCTGATCCGTCCGGACCTCGACGGCTCAGCCCGCGGCTCCTCCCCCGGGTCGTGCGGCCGTTCACTCATGACCGGTCGCCAGCAGCTCCACCACATCGGTACCGCCCGCCAGGAACGCCTCCCGCAGCTCGTCGCCGACCGCATCCGGCTCGGCGGCGAGCCGGGCCCCCGAGACGTACACCACCCGGACGCCCAGGTACTCCATCCGGTGCTGCCCGCCCCGCACCCAGGCCGCCTCGCCCTCACTGACGCAGCGCAGCTCCGAGTCCACCTCCACCGCGACCGCGGCGGCCGGCCAGTACAGGTCCGGCACGGCCACGAACGTGCCGCCCCGCATCCGCAGTTCGGGCCCGGCCAGCGGGGCCGGCAGCAGCCACTCGTCCACCAGCTCGCCGATCCGGCCGAGCACCGACTCCCGCTCCGCCGCCAGCAGTTCGTCCGCCGCGGCCCGCACCCGCTCCTCGCCCAGCAGGTCGGCCTCCCGCAGCTCGGCCATCAACTCCCGCAGCGTGCAGCCAGATTCGGTCTTCGCCAGTGCCTCCCTGAGCACCGCCCTGAGCTGCCCGGCCGGCACCTCGCCGGTGTCGAAGGCACCCGCGTCGGTCCACTCCCGCAACGTGTCGGCCACCGCCCTGGCCACCGGGGCGCAGGCCAGCCCGTGCACCGACCGGGCCACCAACTCCCGCTCCGTGCGCCGGATCCGGACCTCCCCCGCGTCCTTCAGCCGACGCTGCCGGGGCACCAGCACCTCCACCCCGGTCACGGCGGGCAGCCGGGGCGCGGAGCTGAAGCCGTACAGCGCGAGCGCCGCCGCGCCGGTGATCACCGCACCGTCCCGGCCGCCCTCCTCGCGACCGTTCTGCGCGGCGTACAGCAGCGCGGCCCACATCCGCTGCTCCGGCGTCGGCTCGCCACCCTGCAGCAGGTAGACACGCGGCAGCAGGCGCTGCCACGGGCCCCCCTCGCGACAGTGGCCGCTGACCACCCTGGTCGGCACCCCGCGGGCCCGGAGCTGGCTGGCGGTGATCACGTTCTGCTGGCGGCGGGCCAGCTCCTCGAGGGAGGGCGACTGCGACGGAATCTGGTAGCTGCTCATGCCGACAACCCTCCCCATCCACCCCCGATCCGCATCCACGACCTGACGCACCGTTACGCAACCGTCGCGAAACCGGGACTGGCCCGCACTAAAGTCCTCATACCCTCACCCATTCGGACCAAAGGTTGTTCAGCCATATGCCGGTACAGATCGGACTTGGCCTGTACCATCCGATTTTCCGCCTGGTGGTTCCGCCACCCTCGACCGCACCCAGACCCCCCACCACCTGCGACGCCTGACCCAGAGTGACGAGCGCCATACAGTTCACCGCCGTCCGGGGGTCACGGCCGCCCCTCAGGATTGCCTAACATCGCCTCATGCCACGTGACGAATCCGCCGCCCTGCGCGCTGCCCAGCTGCGCCTCGGTCGCCTGCCCGGCTACGTCCGCCAGCCGGACCTGGCCCGGCGCAGCGGCGACGACGGCCACATGTACAAGAAAGGCTGGGAGGTCCGCTTCACCGCGCGGACCGAGGAGGAGATAGCCGAGATCCGGGATCTGGTGATCGCGGCCGGCTTCGCCCCGGCCCGACCGTTCTTCAAGGGAAACCAGCTCATCCAGCCGGTCTACGGCATCGCCGCCGTGCACGCCTATCTCGAGGCGCGGGAAGCCGCCGAGTCGGCCGGCATCCCCGAGCAGCCCAGCCGACGCGCCGCCGCATCCGCCGCCGCGGCGGCCGCGGCCACCGCCGCCGGTGCGGCCGCCAAGCGCGCCCGCCGCAAGCCCGAGGAACCCAACCGCACCTGCTGAACGGCGACCGCCGCGGTTCCCGAGGGCTCGGGGCCCGGCCGGCAGGCGGCTCCACCACAGGGTGACGCCGAGCCCAGCACAGATGATCCGTACGTACTAGCCCGCCAGCGGTCGAGCGACCGCGGAGGGCGTGAGGTGGACAGTGGCCGCGCGAAGGCGGGGGACGGCCCGGATCAAGGCGTGTTCGGCGGCTTCGGCGACCTGGTGCCCGGCCGTCACCGTGAGGCTGCCGTCGACCAGGAGCTCGGCCTCGGCCCGCAGCGAGTGCCCGATCCACCGCAGCCGCAGCGCACCGACCCCCTGAACGCCCTGCACCACCCGCAACTCCCGTTCCACCACGTCCAGTAGCGTCGGATCGACGCCGTCCATCAGCCGTCGCCCGACCTCCCGGGCGGAGCTCCGCAGCACCAGCAGGATCACCCCGGTGATCAGCAGCCCGACCACCGGGTCGGCCGCCCGCCAGCCCGCCGCGCTGCCCGCCGCACCCAGCAGCACGGCCAGCGAGGCCAGCCCGTCGGTCCGGGCGTGCAGTCCGTCGGCGACCAGGGCGGCGGAGCCGATCCGGCGCCCGGTGCCGATCCGGTAGCGGGCCACCCACTCGTTGCCCAGGCAGCCGACCAGCGCCGCGCCGACCACCGCCCAGAGCTGGCCGACCGGCTGCGGGTGCAGCAGCCGGTGCACGGCGGTGACCCCCGCGAACACCGCCGAGACGGCGACCACCGCCACCACCGCCACCCCGGCCAGGTCCTCGGCCCGGCCGTAGCCGTACGGGTAGCGGCGGTTGGCCGCCCGGCGGCCCAGCAGGAAGGCCAGCCCAAGCGGCACCGCCGTCAGCGCGTCCGCCAGGTTGTGCACGGTGTCCCCGAGCAGCGCGACCGATCCGGAGAGCGCCACCACGACCGCCTGCACGCCCGCCGTGAGCGCCAGTACCACCAGCGAGATCCAGAGCGTGCGCAGGCCCTCGGCCGAGCCCTCCAGGGTGCTGTCCAACCGCTCGGCGGCGTCGTGCGAGTGCGGCCGGAGCAGGTGTGCCGCCCGGTGCCGGCGCGACGGGCCGTGGGCATGGTCGTGGGCGTGGGCGTGGTCGGCACCAGGATCGTGGGAGTGGTCGTGCCGGGGTCCGTGGGAGTGGTCGTGACGGTGCTCGTTCCGGTGCTCATGCGGGTGTCCGTGCGGCTCCATGGAGGTACGGTGGCACACCAACTCCCTTGCAGCCACTGCCGTTCTACCCATCCTGACCAGGTGCGCAGCGGTCGCAACTGACGATCCGTCACACAACGGCTCAATCGCACCCATCCCGGCCATCTGATGGGACTTGTCACTCAAAGCAGCCGCCCAAGGCCCTAGAGTGAGCATGGACCACCTGTCACCCTCCTCTCCGGACCCTCGTCCGTCGCCCCGCGCCCACCACCCGCCCACGTCGCCCCACCCGATCCGAGAGGCTGATATGACTGACCGTCATGACCCTCTCTCCTCCGTGGAGTTCATCGCCTTTCGGGAACTGCACCAGCCCCGGTACCTGAGCTACGCCCGGGTCTGGTTCCGCGAGGGCGGCCAGGCCGCCTCCGTGGTGGAGGAGGCCTTCGCGGCGATGGCTGCGCGCTGGGCGGAGATCCTCGGCAGCCCCAACCCGACGGCCGCCGCCTGGCGGATCCTGCGGGCCACCGTCGCCGGCCGGTTCGATCCGACCCGGGTGCCGGTCCAGGCCCAGCGGGTCGCCGCCGCCGACGAGGACCTCGCCATCCTGCACTACGTGGTCGGCCTGGCCACCCCGGAGATCGCCGACGTCGTCGGCACCGACACCGCGAGCGTGGCCAGCCAGCTCCGGCACGCGCTCCGCGCGGCGGCCGACTGGTGACCGTACCCGGCGGTCCGCGAACCGCACGGTGATCACCGTCACCCCGGTGGCGCCTTCACCGCAGCCCCGCGCGGGCCAATGATGGGAGACCCCACCCCTGACGGGTGGTCGTCGATCCCGACCGAGGAGCCCTCCGGTGCCACTCCCGCACGCCGCCGCGATGATCGACCAGCAAGCCGTCGCCTGCGGTGAACTCGGCTCCCCGCTCTACGAGTTCCTGCTCCGCCGGGCGGCGCTGGACGTGGCGGCCGGCGGCCCGTGCGCGGCGGCGATCGCGGGGTACGAGCAGGCGCCCGGACCGGACGCGATCGCGCTCCGACTGCTCGGCGGGGTGCACGCACTGGTGCTGACCGGCCGCGCACCGGCGCTGGCGGCCTACTACCCGAGCGCGGGCGGGGAGTTCACCCTGCCCGTCCCGGAGGCCGCCTGGACGGCCTTCCGGGCCACCGTCGCGGAGCACCTCGACTGGGTCCGGACCTGGCTCACCAGGCCGCCGCAGACCAACGAGACCGGCCGGGCCAACCTGCTGATCGCCGGGCTGCTGCACCTGTCGGCGGACGCCCCGCTACCGGTCCGGCTGTTCGAACTCGGCGCCAGCGCCGGGCTGAACCTGCTCGCCGACCGGTTCCGCTGCGAGTGGTCCGGCGGCGCCCACGGCCCGGCCGACTCCCCCGTCCGGCTGACCGACGCCTGGCGCGGCGACCCGGTGTTCCGGTCCGACCGCCCGCTGCCCGACCTGGAGTTCACCGAACGGCGCGGCTGCGACCTGACCCCGATCGACCCGCTCTCGCCGGAGGGCGCACTCGCACTGCGCGCGTACGTCTGGGCCGACCGCCCCGAACGGGCCGCCCGCCTGGACGGCGCGCTGGCGCTGGCCGCCAAGCATTCCGCGCCGGTCGAACGGCTCGGTGCCGCCGAGTTCCTCCGCCGGGTGTCGGTGGCCGAGGGGACGCTCACCGTGGTCTGGCACTCCATCATGCGCCAGTACGTCCCGGCCGACGAATGGGCGCTGGTGGAGACGGAGTTGGCCCGCCTCGCGGACGCCGCCACCCCCACCGCCCCGTTCGCGCACATCGCCTTCGAACCCCACCGGGTGGCCGGCTCGGACCAGCGCCGGTTCGTGCTGACCGTCCGGACCGGTACGGCCCCGGAGCGGGTGCTCGCCGAGGCCGTACCGCACGGCCTGCCCGCTTGGGCCTGGTCGGAGCAGGCAGGGCTGCCGGTCGGCTAGGCCCGGCCGGCCGGCCGGCGGTGACGTCGTACAGGTGGGGTGCACCGGATACCGGGCGAACGACTCGACCGTGAACCCGGCGCCGTCGCCGCGGTCGCCGGTGCACTGCCACCGGTCGACGCCCACCGCCTCGAAGGCCCGGGCCAACTGCTCTGCGGCGGACAGGAGTTCGGCAGCCACCGAGCGCCGGGATCCCGCCGCCTCAGCCGACCGGGCCGGCTGCCTCGGCCCCTTCGGGCCCGGTGAGCGGGAGGTACATCACCAGCAGGTCGACGTAGCCGAGTTCGGGGTGCAGGAAGCCCTCCGGCACGGCGGCCAGCACCGTGAACCCGAACGACTTCCACAGCTCCACCGCCCGGGTGTTGGTCGACACCACCGCGTTGTACTGGATCGCCCGGTAGCCGTCCGCCCTTGCCTGCTCGATCACGTGCGCGCAGAGCGCCCGGCCGACCCCCTTGCCCGCGTGCGCGGCGTCCACCATGAACCCGGCGTTGGCGATGTGCGAACCCGGACCCATCTGGTTGGGGTGCGTCTCGGCGCTGCCCAGCACCGTGCCGTCCGCCGCCACCGCGACCACCGTCCGGCCCGGCGGCCGCTTCATCCAGATCTCCCGGGCCAGTTCCTCGGAGATGTCCCGGGGCCAGGTGAAGGTGTCGCCGGCGGCGACGATCCGGTGCAGGAAGGGCCAGATGGCGGGCCAGTCGGCCGCGGTCGCCTCACGAATGATCACCCCGGCAGTCTGCCCCGCGCAGCCGCCGGAGGCGAACCGTTTTCCGCAACGGCCCTGGTCAGCCGAGTGCCTTGGCGAACCAGACCTCCGCGTACGGGTCGTCCCCGTACGGGTCGGTCGGCCGGTACCCGAGGCTGCGGTACAGCCCGATCGCCTCGACCAGGTCCTTCCGGCTGTTCAGCCGGACCAGCCCCGCCCCGTGCATCCGGGCCAACTCCTCGGCCGCACCCACCAGCCGGGCCCCCGCCCCGCCCCGGCGGGCCGCCTTCCGGACGTACATCCGGGTCAGCTCCACCTCACCCTCGGCCAGGCCCGCCCCCTGCCGGCGCAGCCCCACGCAGCCGACCGGTTCGGCCCCGTCCCGCGCCACCAGCAGAGCTCCCCGGGGCTCCCGCAGATCCGCCCCGTCGCCCAGCACCCGGGTGATCTCCGGATGGGTCGCCGGGCGCCCGTAGTAACGGCTGGCGAGCTCGTCGACGTACTCGTACAGGACCGTCGCCGCGTCCGGGTGGTCCACGGCCGTCAGCGAGATCTGCCAGTTCAGGGGTGCGGTGCTCATGCCGCCATTCTCCCGGCGGCGGCAACCGATTTCCGGTGGCGCCGACGCCCGACCGTAGGTAGAACTGCCGGGTGATCAACGACGCAGCCCTCCTGCCCAAGCCGACGCTGACCGGCCGACGCCTCCGCCTGGTCCCGCTCTCCGTCCGGCACGCCGAGCACTTCTGGCACGCCACCCAGGACCCCGAGATCCGCCGACTCACCGGCACCCGCCGGGAGTTCACCCTCGCCGAGATCGAGGAGTGGTGCACCACCCGCGCCGACCAGCCCGACCGCCTCGACCTCGCGGTCGAGGACCTGGACGGCGGCTACCTGGGCGAGCTCGCCCTGATCGACCTGGACCGCGACAACCGGTCCGCCGCCTTCCGGATCGCCCTCGTCCCGACCGCCACCGGCCGGGGCCTCGGCACCGAGGCCATCGGCCTGCTGCTCGACCACGCCTTCACCGCCGTCGGCCTGCACCGCGTCCACCTGGAGGTCTACGACCTCAACCCCCGGGCCCAACGCGCCTACCGGAAGGCCGGCTTCACCCTCGAGGGCCGCCTCCGCGAGTCCCACCACTGGGACGGCCACTGGCACGACACCCTGCTGATGGCCGCCCTGTCCACCGAACACCGAGCGGCCACCCCGACACCCGCCGCTACTTGACCGTGCAGGTCGACTCGACCGACGTGGCCGGCAGCCCCACGAGCGCCTGCGCCCACCCCAGCAGATCCGAACAGACCTTCGCCTCCTCGGCATTGGCCGGCGGATGCCCCTCACCCCCCTCGGCCACCGCCACCCCCGGGGCGGCCAGGCTCAACGCGAGCAGGAGCGCCGGCAGGACGGACTTCAGACGGCGACTGTGCGTGTGACTGCGACTGCGCATAACGGGACGGCCCTTCGAGTGCGATGGCATGACTGACGGGCCATCAGTACCCGAAGGGCCGCACCCCGAACGGGGATTGTCCGCCATTCGTGGGCGTGTCAGCGGTACGGGTTGCCCCCATCGCCGGGCCGCGGCGGGTACGGCTGCTGCGGAGGCTGCTGTCCCCCGTACGGGGGCTGGGGCTGCTGGGGCGGCTGCGGTGCGCCGTACGGCTGCTGCGGCGGATACTGCGGGAACTGCTGCTGCGGCGCACCGCCCCCGCCTCCACCGCCGTAAGGCGGCTGACCACTGCCCCCACCCTTGTTCCGCCGGGCCAGCACGATCACGCCGCCGACCACCACAACGGCCAACATCCCGACGATCGCCCAGACGAACACCGGGATCCCGCCGTCACTTTCACTCTTCGGTGCCGCCGCCTGGTTGCCACCAGCCGTACTCCCGTCAGCCGGAGCGGACGGCTGCGGGGAGGCCGAGGACCCCTCCGGCTGACGCTGCGACTCGGGCCGCGACAGCAGCGGATTCTCCTTCGGGCCGTTGTCCACGGCAGGGTTGGCAGCCAACGCCTTCTGAGCCGACGCGATCCCGTAGCCGTAACTGTCGTTCGGCTGCTTCTGCCCCTCGGGCATCACCGCCGACTTGATCAGCCGGTTGATGACCTGACCGGCCGACAGTTCCGGATACTTCGATCGCACCAGCGCCGCAATCGCAGAAACATAGGCAGTCGCGTCAGACGTGCCATTGGCTGTGCGATATTCTGTCGTCGTCTTGTAGCCCGCCGAGAAAATTTCAACCCCTGGCGCCACCAAGGTGAGCTCAGGGCCACGGTTGGATTTCTCCCAGACGCTTCCGTTCTTATCAACAGCACCGACAGCCATTACGCCAGGAACAGCTGCGGGATACCCTACGGGCGCACTATGATTCCCAAGGTTTCCCGCACCCGCGACCAAGACAACATCTTTGTCGATGGCATACTTGATGGCTTCACGGGCAGCTTGGCCAGATCCAGAATTAAAAGACATATTGATGACCTTGGCGCCATGGTCGACAGCAAAGCGAATCGCATCAGGAACCTCGTTGTCCTGGGCGCTCACGACGTCGACACCCCCGCCAAGGTTGATTCGGATCGGCAGGATCTTTGCTTTTGGGGCAAGGCCGATGATTCCATCCTGACTTCCGTGCCCGTGTGCAGCGATAAGACTGGCCATGGCAGTACCATGGCCATCCTTGTCAATGCGCCCATCGCTCTGTTCGCCAGTAAAGTCGGCCCCCGGCAAAACCTGCCCCACGAGATCCTGGTGATTGGCCGAGACGCCACCATCGATAACGGCAACGATGACATTCTCACCCTGGCTCACAGGCCAGACCTTGTTCGAGACGTCAAATTTCACGATAGGCCACTGCCCATCACGAATATTGTCTGCGCCAGCCGAACCGGCAGCAGCCCCCCACAACAAGGACCCCAGAACGAGTACTGCTGCTCCCCGAACCTGCCGACTGGACATCAAGTCTCGCTACTCCGTTCACTGGATTCGTCGCACAGCCTTTCAGGCGGACAGTGTCACCTATCCACACTGCCAGACCGATTCAGCAAGCTCTCACTCCACCACATTCGGGTTGGTCGGCGCCCCGGTTGCCCAGGTCTCCTCGTCCTCGACGAGGTAGTCCGGACGTCGCTTGTCCTTCTTGTCCTTCTTGCCAGGCTGCGAAGCCCCGGGCATACCTCCACCCTGACCCATCGCACCCTGGCCACCCTGGCCACGGGCACGGCCAAGGCCGGATCCCCCCTCGGTGAAGGCTCCACGCCCAGCGCTGCCCGAGCCGATCGCACCAGCAGTGCCACCAGCACGACGAGCGGAGCTCGACCCCGCTCCGCCACCTACCCCGCTGCCGCCTGATCCAGCTGCTGCGCCACCTGCCCCAGGCATTCCTGAAGCGCCGAAAGCGCTTCCGGTCCGACCACCCACGCCGGCTTCACCGACCCGAAAGTTGGCTCCGCCCGGGCCCCTGGATCCAGCAGTCCCACCGGCGATGCCAGCCTTGGAGCCTCCAGCACCAGCCGATCCACCGCCGACAAGGCCGCCACTGACAGATCCGTTGCCAGCTCCTGCACCCGCTCCGGGACCGCTGCCGTGTGCGCCCGGAGCAGTGCCGACAGTTGTCCCAGGCTTGGTGGAGACCACTCCGCCGTCAATGCCGGTTCCGGGCCCGAAGGGCGCCGGAGACTGCGGCTTGGGCGGCGGGTTGGCAGTACCTCCCTTGATGCCTGGATCTGTAGGGCCACTGGGTTGAATCTTCTTGGGGGCCTGCGGACTGGCGCCGCCAAGAGAAGCACTCGCCCGCGACTTGGTTGAGGCGCTTCCCGCGCCTGTCGATCCTGCGAGTCCCACACCACCACCCATGATCAGCGCACTGAGTACTGCAGGGCCCGCCGAGTCAGGGGCAATAACCTCTGAAGGATCAGAAATTCTGTTTGGCGGGGGCTTGAGGTACTCCGTGGTCGTGCGGTAACGACTGGCCAGAAGATTCATGACCGCGACGGCCTGAGCCTTCTTCTCGTCAGTAACCGCAGTTTTGGTGTCCTCGTCGTCGCTTCCAGTGGCGGCGGCAGCCGTATCGCCGATGGCATCAGCCGCTTTGGACCAGAAACCTGGCTCCTCCGGCATTGTGCGCTTCGCCTCGTCGATGGCAGCAGACATGAGTTCGAGCGCGACAGCGGCATCATTGGCATAGGCAGCAACATTGTTGATGCCCGTGGCCAGCGTGATCATCTTGCTGTGGAATGCCTCGCTGGTAGCGCCTTCCCAACTGGCCGTCGCATCAGAAGATGCTGTAGTAAGAGAAGTACGGATCTGCTTGAGCGTGTCAGTGGCCCGGCGCCAGGGATCAGCTGCTGACATGACACCGCCAGAGTCCATACTGCCGACCATGCGACGGAGATCGCCGTGACTGTAGCTATTGAAATCGGTCTGGCCGCTCATGGGCGGGTGCCTCCTGTCCGTTGCGGAATACTGATCAATTGAGCGCCTACCACGTTGACGGCAGTACGCCGCCGCCGATGGGGGGCGCGCCAGCAGGCGGCGTGGGACTCGCCTGTGGGCCTCCCTGGCGCGGGACGGGGGACGTATACCCGGCCGTGCTGACAACTGACGTGCTGCCAACCGACCAACCATCGGAGTTGACCTTGAGGCCGCGCGTGGTCTCGGCCTCCTGCTCCTCGTAGTTGGCTGCAGTCAGCTCTGCCTTGTGTTGAGTCTCGTTAATCGCGTCCTGGAGCATGTCCAGTACGGCCCGAAGGCTGTCGCGCATGAGCTCGTACTTGTCGAACAGCGCCTGCGCCTCAGGAAACGTCCCGAAGGCGGACCGCCCGACCCCGCTCTGCCCGTGCGTTCGGCTGCCGTCCGCACGGGCCTGGAACTCGTCCAGCAACCCCCGTACCTGCGACGCGAACGCCCGTAGGTTGTCGACCTCGACGCGGTAGCCGGCACCGCCGCCGTTCCCCGTGCTCACGACTGTCCTCCCCCGTGGAGCCAGGGCTGGACTGGTATGCCCTGGTATCAACTGTTCCGGTACGACCCGGTCTTGAGGACACGGGCCTACAACCCTCATGTCTAACACATACCGCTGTCGGCCTGAACGGCGACGTGACGGTGCGCGAGCGATTGGTACCGAATCAGGACACGGCCGCCGCCAGCGCCCGTCGGCAGAGTGCGTCGGCCCGACGGGTGGTCTCCGGCTGGCGGTAGCCGGCCGTCAGGTTGAGGGTGGTGGCCACGGATTCGGCCAGGCCGATGCGGTGGCCGACCGAGACGAAGACCGGCTTGGTGCCTGCGCGGGTGCGGAGGGCGGCACCGACCTCCTCACCCGTCTCGGGGTCGAGCAGCGGCGCGGTGGCACCCCGCTCCGCACCGGGCTGGTCGAACACGAAGGTGAACGGCGTCTTGGCGACGCCGAGCGTACGGAGGCCGGTGAGCACCCCCAGGTGGCTGGCGAGCCCGAGGCGGCGTGGGTGGGCGAGGCCGTACCCGTCGCAGACCACCAGGTCGGGGGTGTGCCGGAGACCGGCCAAGGCGTCCAGCACGGTGGGGAGTTCGCGGAAGGCGAGCAGGCCGGGGACGTACGGGAAGCTGATCCGCCCGGTTGCGGTGGTCTCCTCCACCACCGTCAGGGTGGGCAGGGAGAGCAGGACCGCCGCCGCGACCACCACGTCCCGGTCGTCGTCGTAGGCCACGTCCACGCCGGCGACCAGGGCGTCGGCGGCCGGGGCGGGGCCGGACGGTTCGACCAGGCCGCGCAGGCGTTGCTGCACGGCGAGGGCCTCGGCCTCGGTGGTGGGCCAATCGGCGGGCACGGGCATGGACTTCCCCCAGACGACTACGGCTGTTCGATGCCACCGTACCCAGGAGCCCAGAAGCCCAGAAGCCGAGGAGCCGAGTGAGCCCGTGCGCCCCCGTTGTCGGCCGAAGGCGTACTTGCCCGGGCCGAGCGCGGGGTACACCGTGGTAAGGCAAGGCTCTCTCCCCCGGCAGCGCACGGCTCATGCGAAGGACGGTCCCGTCATGTCGCGTCCCACCATCGCCCAACTCACCACCGGCACCCTGACCATGGTGGCCGCGGCCGCGGTGCTGCTCGCCGTCTCCGGGTCGCGGGGGGTGTTCGAGATCGCGGTGCTGGTCGCCTTCGCGGTGGCGCTCGGCACCCTGTCCACCGCGCTGCTGGTGACCGTCGCGGCCCAGCGCCGGGCCGCCGCACCGCACCAGCCGCAAGCCCGCCCGGCGAACACCCCCGAATACGCGGCGCACCGCTGACGCACCGGCGTCGACGGACGCACCGGGGCCCGTGAGCCGACATGCCGCCGCTCACGGGCCCTGAAGTGTGCTCAGACCGTCGAGACCACCACGGTCTTGGCGGCCTTGTCGTGGAGGCACTGGCGGTACGGCTTGTCGAAGACACCGAACAGCCCGTCCACCGGCCACCACAGCCCACCGCAGCAGATCACCGCCGGGAGCACGAAGGCCGCCGCCCGGGTCCAGGCCGCCCCGCTGGGCGGGGCGCTGCCGTCGATCAGCATCGCGACCCGGATCTTCATCAGCTTCTTGCCGAAGGTCTGACCGTCCCGGCTGAGCATGATGCCCTCGTAGACCAGGTAGAGGGCGTAGCCGAGCCAGGCCGCACCGACCCAGCCGTTCTGGTCGCCGAGGTTGGCGAACGGGAGCACCACCACCACCGCGACCGCCTGGACCAGCAGGAAGTCGATCAGTCGGGCCACGATCCTGGCCCCCCAGCCACCGAGCGGCGGCATCCCGGGGACCGGGCCGGCGCCCGCCTGGTACGGGACTCCGGGGGCGGGCGGCGGGGGCGGCACGCCGTACGGGGTCCCGTCGTAGCCGCCGGGTGCACCGTACGAGCCGGGTGCACCGTACGGGCCGGGTGCGCCGTACGGGCTGCCGGAGGGCGGCGGTGTGCCGTAGGGGTCGGCGGCCGGCGGAGGCGGGGGCGGTGCGCCGTACGGATCGGACGGCGCACCCTGCGGCCCACCCGACTGCGGGGGTTGCTTGTCGAACGAGGGCTTGTCGCCCCCCTCCGGCGCGGGGTCTGACGAAGGGTCATGGGTGCTCATGAACCGAGTAGAACATCACGGATACTACGATGTTGGGATATTTAGTCCGTTTTGCCCCATCAGGCCGCCCACTGCGGCGCACTGAGGGCCGGTCAGGCGCGCACCACCCGGGTGCGCGCCGCCCGGTCCGGCCAACCGCGCCGGGCGGTCCGGTCCCACAGCGGTGCCAGCACCCCGATCAGCGAGAGCACCGCCAGTTGCCGGACCAGCCACCGCAGCGCCGAGCGGCCGAACGTCGGCGCGAGAGCGGCGCGCGTCAGGTCGGCGACCCGGATGCCGACCAGGCGCTTGCCGAAGGTCTGGCCGGTCCTCGCGACCGGCAGCACCTCGTAGAGCAGCGCGGCCAGGACCAGGATGCCGAGCAGCGCGCCCACCCGGCCGAGCACGAGCCCGTCCACCAGCCAGACCCGTACCTGGCGGCCTTCGTGGCCCACAGTCGCCAGCTTGGCCTGGTCGACCTTGTCCTGGACGTGGGCGATCACCGAGCCGATGATCGGCACCCCCGCCGCGACGGCAACCAAGGCGAGCGCCACCGTGTCGATCAGCCGGGCCACCGCGCGGCGGCCGAGACCGGCGGGGAGCGGGGCCGGCGGCTTGCGGGCGGCGGGGCGGCGCTGCGCGGGCGGCCGGGTGCTGGCGACGGGCGCCCGTCCGGTTGCGGGCGCCTTCGCTGCGGTCGGCGTCCGCACCACGGCGGGCGGCGGTACGGCGGCCGGGCGGGCCGCTGCCGGTGTCGGCTGAATCGTCCGTTCCGGAGACGGAGACGGGGACAGGGCCGGGGCCGGGGCAACAGCAACCGGGGGCGGGGTCGACGTGGGAAGGGTCGTGGCGGGTGCGCCCCAGGAGACCACCTCGGGCTGCGGGGTCGGCGTGGCCTGCCAGGCGGTGACCGCCGGCGGCTCCTGGACGGTCTGCTGCAACTCCCGCTCCGCATACGGTGCGAGCGTGAAGGACGCGCCGCCGGTGGTCTGATCGAAGAAGACCGGCCCGGTCTCGTCGGCGACCGGACCCGACCGCATCGACGGATCGGACATGACGGACGGCACCGACTGCGGCGGCTCCACCCGCGCGTGCGCCCGGGCCATGGGCCGGGGCGGCGGCGCGACCGGGGCGAACGTGGCGGGCGTCCGAGGAGTGGCCCCCCGGGGCGGCAGCAGCGACTCACCGGCGGGCGGGGCCGGGCGACTGGTGCCCGGCACCCAGGCGGAGCCGCCCCAGTAGCGGACGAAGCCGGGGACGGACGGGTCGGGGTAGTAGCCCGGCGCCGGGTCGAGGGCTGTGTCCAGGTCACCGGCGAGGGGCCGTTCCGTCATGGGGGTCTCTTTCCTGGCAGCACCGTGGAGCGGACGGCCCGTCAGCGCCCGTGCGCGGGCGGACAGTCGTCGAGCAGTCACAAAGGGTAGTGCCTCGGGGGCCCGACGGCGGGCAGTTGGTCAATTCCAGGACGTCGGGCGAAAGCGTGTAAGAGCTTCGCCGGAGCTCACTCTCTCCTGGTGCAGGGGCTCGGAGGCGGGCCCACGACACCGAGAGGAACTTGGTCATGGAGCGGTCCACGAGCGTCATCGAGCACGAACTCGAACTCAACCTGGTGCTGTCCCCGGAGCGAAGCGTCCCGGTCCCGGCGCGGCTGTCGTACGGCAGCCACGACCCGTTCGCCGTGCACATCACCTTCCACCTGGACACCGGCACCCCGGTGACCTGGGTGTTCGCCCGCGAGCTGCTGGTCGAGGGGACCTTCCGGCCGTGCGGCCAGGGGGACGTGCGGATCTGGCCGACCCGCTCGGGGCGGCGCAGCGTGCTCTGCATGGCGCTCAGCTCCCCGGCCGGTGACGCCCTCCTGGAGGCGCCGCTGCCCGCCGTGGCGGCCTGGCTGGAGCGGGCGCACCGCCTGGTGCCGCCGGGCGCCGAGCTCGCGGCCCTGGACCTCGACCACTCGCTGGCCGAACTGCTCGCGTGAACATAAACGGAGAGGTGAACGCCCACTCAGGCGTGAACCTCGCCCCCGCCGTGAACGCCACTCCGAACGTGAACATTGCCCCCAGCGTGAATGCCGTCCTCGACGTGAACGCCACCCCGAACGTGAACATCGCCCCCAGCGTGAATGCCATCCACGACGTGAACGCCGCCCCCGACGTGAACGTCAACGCCGACGTGAACGCTGACGCGAACCCCCACAAGCCCCCCGACCTGAGCAGCGGCCCCGCCGGAGTGACCCCCGGCGCCGACACCTCTCAGAGCTGCCGCAGCGGCTCCGCCACCTCGGCGGACGTGCGCTGCCGGGGCAGCCGGATCAGCGGCGCCCCCGCCGCCCGCCGCCGGGAGCGGATCCGCAGCGCGGCGACCGCCAGGAAGCACAGTCCGGTGAGCGGGTAGACCGCCGCCGGGAGCTGGGCCAGCGGCGACAGGTGCAGGTCGAGATCGCCCTTGTGCGGGACGACCCACATGCCGAAGCAGAGGAAGGCGAGCAGCGTGGCAGCGAAGATCGGCCGCCACCGCAGCCGCCGGATCGCCGCCGGCCGGGAGCGCTCGTGCGCGGCCTCGGCCGCCAGCAGCACCAGCACCGGCACGCACCAGACCCAGTGGTGGGTCCAGCTGATCGGCGAGATCAGCACCGCCGTGACCGCCGCGCAGCAGACGCCCCAGGCTTCGGCCCGGGGCAGCCAGCGCGCACTGCGGAAGGCCCACGCCGCCGTGGACAGCCCGGCGATCGCGACCAGCGCCGCGACCGCGGTGGCGACGATGCCCGGGTGGGGCGTGTGCAGCAGCCGGGCGACCGCGCCGCTGATCGACTGGTTGTCGACGATCTCGGTCTTGCCGACCCGCGAGGAGTCGTAGAGGTACTTGGTCCAGAATCCCCAGGTCGCGTCGGGGAGGACCAGCGCGCCGAGCAGGAAGGTGCCGAGGAAGGTGGCCCCGGCCACGAAGGCGGCCTTGATCCGGCCGGTGACCAGCAGGTAGACCGCGAACAGGCCGGGGGTGAGCTTCATCCCGGCCGCGATGCCGATCGCCACGCCCTTGGAGCGGCGGGAGTCCGGGCGGGTCAGGTCCCAGAGGACCAGGCAGGCCAGCGCCAGATTGATCTGCCCGTACCGGAGCGTGGTGAAGACCGGTTCCAGCCAGACGCCGAGACCGGCCACCAGCACCACGCCGACCGCGCGCAGGTCCCGGCGGGGCCAGCCGACCAGGCGGAAGGAGAGGTGCGCGAACAGGGCCAGCAACGCCACGTTCCCGACCGTGATCGCCACCCGCAGGAACCCGATGCCGAACCAGGTGGTCGGCACGAACAGCATCGCGGCGAACGGCGGATAGGTGGCGGGCAGGTTCCACTCCGTCACCCGGAGCCCGTACAGGTCCTGGCCGTTCGCGACGGCGGCGCCTTCGGCCCGGTAGACGATCATGTCGACCATCGAGGTGCCGACGAAGTGCCGCACCGTCGCGTACGTCAGCAGCGAGAACAGCGCCACCGCCGTGGCGATCGCCAGCGGACGGCGGGGGGCCTCCCGAAGCGCGCGGACGGGGGCACCGAGGGCGGCGGCCACCCGACGTCCGGGCGTGACCGGGGCAGCGGGGGCGGGCTCCTGGGGGGCCCTGCGCTGCTCTTGCGCCGTTGTCACGTATTAGCTCCGTCCGCAGGTCGACCAGCTAGCGACCTTACCGGACCACCGGAAACCCGCGACTCGGCAGCGTCCCGGCGATCCGGGCGGGGTCCGCGCCGGGGCCCGGACCTGGGCCGGGACGACGAGCGCGGACCGGGGGCCCCGGCGACCGGCGAGCGGTCGGCGGCGCCCCCGGCGGGACAGCTCAGCCCGTGTAGGCGCCGAACGCCCGGGTGAAGTCCAGCGGCTGCTGGACGATGCTGCTGCAACTGGCGTCGGCGTACGCCTTGGCCCCGCCCGCGCAGGCCTTGTCCCGGGTGCCGGACCACATCGCCAACCAGGCCAGGTGCTTGGTCTTGGCGAACTCGGCGAGCTGGGTGGCGTCGGCCACCGTGAAGACCTCGCTGGCCACGTCGTTCACGCCGATCATCGGGGTGACCGCGACCTTGGCCCAGGCAGCGGCGTCGGCCAGGCCGAGCACGCTCTTCAGCTGTGCCTGGGTCGCGGTGGCCGCGTCGATCGCGTACTTGCCCATCCGGCCCTGCGGGTTCGGGGCGGCGCCGTCGCCGTAGTCCATCGCCATGATGTTCACCGCACCGATCGCCACGCCGTTGCTCTTGGCGTTGCCGACCAGGTTCACGCCGTCCTGGGTCAGCCCGCTGGGGAGGGCCGGCAGGGTGTAGGAGACGTCGAGGGTCCTCCCCTTGGCGGCGGCGTTCTTCTGCAGCTGGACGATCGCCTGGGCCCGCCGGGTGTTGGCGGCGGTGTCGCCGAGCGCACCGCCCTCGACGTCGAAGTCCACCCTGGTCGCGCCGTACGCGTCCACGGTCTTCTGGTACGCGGCCGTCAGCTCGGCCACCGAGGAGCAGGCCGTGGCCAGCTCGCTGCCGTTGGCCCCGCCGAACGAGATCCGGACGTCGCCGCCGAGCGCCCGCAGGGCACCGATCTGCGCGGCCACCGCGTCGGTGGCCAGGTCGCTGACGCCACCCCACTTCGGGGTGCAGCCGCCGCCGGAGACCACGAAGGCGAGGGTGTAGTGCTTCACGCCGGTCGCCTTGGCGGTGGCCACCAGGTCGAACGGCGGGTAGAGCGAGGTGTCCACGTACGGCGCGAAGTGACCCGACGTCAGCACCGGCGGCGGCGTACTGGCCGACGCGCTGGGGGTCGGGGTCGGGGTCGCGGTGGGAGTGGGCTTCGCGCTGGTGGGGGCGGTGGTGGGAGTGGGGGACGCGGTCGGCGTCGTACTCGGGCCTGCGGTGGTCGGGCGGCCCGAGGGAGTGGGCGGGGTGGTGGAGCCCGCCTTGCACGGGGCGTCGTTGATCAGACAGTTGGCGGGCTCGGCCTGGGCCGCACCGCTGCCCTGCACCACGAAGCCGACGTCCAGGGACTTGCCCGGCTCGATCCGCTTGCCCCAGTCCTGCGGCTTCACGGTGACGTGCCGGCCGGTGGCGGTGAAGGTGGCGTTCCAGAGCGAGTCGATCCGGGCGCCGTCCGGGAGGTCGAAGCTGAGGGTCCAGCCGTCGATCGCCTTGCTGTCCGGGTTGGTCACCAGGTACTGGCCGGTGTAGCCGGTCTCCCAGGTGCTGGTCCTGCTGTACAGCGCTCCCGGGGACGCGGCGCTGGCGGAGGCGGCGAAGGTCACCACGGCGCCGCCGACGATCGCGGTGGCGATGGCGGAGGCGCCGATCACCGTGCCCTTGCGGCTGCGGCAGCGGTGCCCCGAACGGCGGGTGGGGTGGTTCGTCATGGGCAGAGACCTCCGGCTGAGTGACCGTCAACCGGGGCCCCACGCCACCGGCCCGGCCGACGCTAGCGCCGCCCCACCGGCCCCGGGCGCCGCCTCAGCCACCCCAACACCTCCGTTAGGGAACGCTTAAGGCTCGGGGCTGCACCGTGGGCAGGCGCTCAGCTTTTTGCAGGGCGCTCGGTTGCACTGTCCAGGGGCTCGGGGCTCTGCTGTTGTGCGGCTCCGCCGCGTGGGCGAGGAGATCTGGCGTTCGGGTCACTGCGAAAGTCCCTGACCACCCACGCGACGATCACCTTGCAAGGGCCGGCGTCGCCCACGCGGCGGAGCCGCACATCAGCAGAGCCCCGAGCCCCTGGACCGTAGATGCCGGAGCGCCTGCCAAAAGGTCGGCGTCGCCCACGCGGCAGAGCCCCGAGCCCCGGAGGGTGCGTCAGCGGCGTTTGCGGGAGAGTCGGGGCAGAGCGGGGCGGGTCTCCAGGCGGAGCCGGAGTTCGGCGCCGCCGAGGACTGCGGAGCGGCCGAGGGCGAGGTCTCCGCCGGTGGTTTCGGCGAGCTTGCGGACGATGTCGAGGCCGAGGCCGGTGGAGCCCTCGCCGCCCTGGCCCTCGCCGCGGCGGAGGGCGGCGTCGGGGTCGGCGAAGCCGGGGCCGGCGTCGCCGACCAGGACGATCACGGAGCCTTCGGTGACCAGGACGTCGACCGAGAAGGCGGTGCCGACGGCGGTGTGCCGGAAGACGTTGCCGAGCAGCGCGTCCACGGCGGCCGCCAGGTCACCGCGCTGGACCGGTACGGGTGCGGTGCCCTCGGCGCCGGCCAGCTGCCAGCGGCGGCCCTCGTCCTCGGCGAGGGCGGACCAGAAACCGACCCGGTCCCGGATCACCTCGGCGGCGTCGCAGCCGAACGCCACCGAGGGGACGTCCTCGGGCGAGCGGCGCGCGGTGCGGATGATCTGGTCCACCTCGCGCTCCAGTTGGGCCACGGCGTGCCGGGTGGCGTCGACCGCGTCGCCGGTGCCGAGCGAGGCGGTGTTCAGCCGAAGGACCGTCAGGGGGGTGCGCAGGCGGTGCGAGAGGTCGGCGGCGAGTTCGCGTTCGGCGGCCAGCAGGTGGACCACCCGGTCGGCCATCGCGTTGAAGGCCAGCGCGGCCTCCCGGAGTTCCTCGGGGGCGCCGTCGGCCTGCCGGCCCTCGACCGGGACCCGGACGGCGAGGTTGCCGCTGCCGAGCGAGCGGGCGGCGGCGGCCAGCCGGCGGGCGGAGCCGACGATCCGGGCGCCCATCCGGTCCGCCACCAGCACCGAGATGGCCACCAGGGCGAGCGCGACCAGCGAGAGCACCAGCCAGGCGGTGGCCACCCCCCGGGTGAGGTCTCCCCCGGCGACGTACACCTCGACCACGGCGACCCGCTGGGCGTCCACCGCGACCGGCTGCAGCAGGACGAAGCCGCCCGGGGCCCGGTCGATGAAGGACTGGCCCTGGCCGGCCGCCGTGCCGACCGCGAGCTGGGAGGCCCGGCCGTGGCCGACCACGGTGCCGGGGCCGAAGCCGGTGATCGGGAGGTGGACGGCCATCTTCTCCTGGGCGCCCGCGTCGGTGCTGGCCAGCGCGCGGGCGATGGCGTCCTGTTCGGTGGTGATCGCCAGGGCCGGTCCGAGCGCGGCCGCCTGGCGTTCGGCCGAGACGAAGGCGCGGTCCCTGGCGGTCTGTTGGACCATCAGGCCGAGCGGGATCAGGAAGGCCAGCGCGACCATCGTGGTCCCCGCCACCGCCGCCTTGATCAGCGCCCAGCGCAACGAGTGCCCGCCCCGCCCGACGCCACCGCCGGCACCGACGCCACCGCCGGCCTCGGCGTCACCACCGGCGGCACGGCTGCGCCGCCTCACGTCGGCCCCCCGGCCTCGAGCCCCGGCGCCGGGGCCTCCAACCGGACCCCGACGCCCCGGACAGTGTGCAGGTAGCGCGGCTTGGAGGCGGTCTCGCCGAGCTTCCGGCGCAGCCAGGACAGGTGCACGTCGATGGTCTGGTCGCCGCCGTAGGTCTGCCGCCAGACCTCGGCCAGGATCTCCTTGCGCGGCACCACCACGCCCGGTCTGGCGGCCAGGAAGGCGAGCAGGTCGAACTCACGCCGGGTCAGGTCCAGCGGCCGGTCGTCCAGTACGGCCTCCCGGCGCTGGGCGTCGATGGCCAGCCCGCCGACCCGGAGCACCTGGGCGACCGGGGCGGCGCCGCCGCCGAAGCGGCGCAGCACGGCGGCCATCCGGGCCGTCAGGTGCTCGACCGAGAACGGCTTCACCAGGTAGTCGTCCGCGCCGTCGTTGAGCAGCCGGACGATCTCGGCCTCGTCGTCCCGGGCGGTGGAGATGATCACCGGGACGTTGGTCAGCCCCCGGATCATCTTGAGCGCCTCGCTGCCGTCCAGGTCGGGCAGGCCGAGGTCGAGGATCACCAGGTCGCAGCCGACCTGCGCGACCTCGCGGAGGGCTTCCAACGCGGTGCCGACACTGCGGACCGCGTGGCCCGACTCGGCCAGGTGCCGGATGAGGGCGGAGCGTACGAAAGGGTCGTCCTCGACCACGAGCACTGTTGCCATGGGGCCGCAGGGTACGCCATTCGGATGGATTGGTCTGTACCTCGGGGCGGTTCCCGGACGTCCCGCGACCACCCCGGTGTCATTTGTGCAACTTCCCTGCCGATTAGCTGACCTGCACTCCTACCGGTCCCGACGGTACGGCAGGATGTGCACGCGATGCGGAACGGACTGGTACAGCTCGGCGCCTGGACGGCGGCCACGGGGGCAGCGGTGGCGCTGTCCTGGCTCGGCGTGCACGCGGTGCTGACCGACGCCGCGTTCGAGCAGCCCTCGGCCCTGCCGCTGCCCTCGGCGGCGGCCCGGACCTCCGACGCACCGTCCGACGCGGCGTCAGTTCCGGTGCCGCCCGCGGCCGCGCCGAGCCCCGCCGCCGGCTCGTCCGGCCCGGCGTCGGCGCCGACGGCCGCGACCACCCCGGTGACCAAGCCGAGCAAGAAGGCCGTGCCCGCCGCCACCCCCACCGCCTCGGTGAAGAGCTTCCGGGTCCCCGGCGGACGGGTCGTGCTGGACATGCAGCCGACCAGCGCCGAGCTGGTCTCCGCGACCCCGGACCAGGGTTGGCAGATGCAGCTCTGGCAGGGCGACCAGTGGCTCCGGGTGGACTTCTCCAAGGACGGCAGCACCAACTCGGTCTTCGCCACCTGGAACGGCCACCACCCCGACGTGCAGACCGTGGTGCGCTGACCCGGAGTCCCCGGGGCGGCGCTCAGCTCAGGATGCCCGGCGGCGGCGTGAGGTAGCCGGGCAGGTAGGGCCCGGGGTAGGCGGTGCGCTCGACCAGCAGGTGGTGGGACGGCCCTGGGGTGCCCAGGGTGGCCAGCACGACGGTGCCGTAGCGGTCGGTGAGCTCCTGTGGTTCGGCCACCGAGAGGGCGCCGCGGTCGACCGCGTAGTCGTACGCGGCGTAGGCGTCGGGCACTTCGATGACCAGGTCGAGGATGGTGTCGCCGTGCCGGGCGACGTGCCGGGCGATCCGTTCGGCCCGCTCGGTGAAGGGGTGCAGGGCGGAGCTGACGACCAGTCGGGTGGAGCCGGACTCCAGCACGAAGGAGAGGGTGTCGGGCCGGCCGGTCTCCGGTCCGGCGTACGCGGTGCACCGCATGGCCAGCGCGGCGCAGTAGTAGCGGGCGGTGCGGCGGGCGTCCCGGACGGCGAGCACCGCGTCGGTGCGCAGGGCCGGGAGCGGACCGGTCTCGTCCGGGTGGCGGGCGAGCGCTGCAGTCGAGCCGTCGGTCAACGAGAACCTCCCCGGTTGGCCTCGTGGCGCGGTGTGGGGGCCCGCACCACGAGGCGGTGGAGGGAGCGTGCCGCCCGGACCGGCGTTGCGCAACTGTTCCGATTTCCGCTGGGCAAGCTGCGCGACCGGGCCGGACAATGACAGGCGTGGCTGGACAGATTGCCCATCGAACGGAGCCCCCGTGCACACCCCGAACGACGCGATCGACGCGCTGGACGGCAAGTTGATCAGACTTCTCAGCGAGGAGCCCCGGATCGGGGTGCTGGAGTGCTCCCGCCGGCTCCAGGTCGCCCGGGGCACCGTACAGGCCCGGCTGGACCGGTTGCAGGCCCGGGGCGTGATCGGCGGCTTCGGCCCCCAGGTGGACCCGGCGGCGATCGGCTACCCGGTCACCGCCTTCGCCACCCTGGAGATCTCACAGGGCCAGGGGGTGGACGTCCGGGCCCATCTGACCTCGGTGCCCGAGGTGCTGGAGCTGCACACCATCACCGGGCAGGGGGACATGCTGGTCCGGATCGTGGCCCGGTCGAACGCCGACCTCCAGCGGGTGATCGACCGGGTGGTGGGTTTCGACGGGATCGTCCGGGCCTCGACCGCGATCGCGCTGGAGAATCCGGTGCCGTTCCGGATCATGCCGCTGGTGGAGCAGGCCGCCCGGGAGTGAGTCCGCGGGTCGGCAACACAGGCCCGAATTGGCATATGCCAGCGGCTCGTGCGCGTAAAGATCACAGACATGAGACCGATGACGACATCCGACCACCCGCCGGCTCACGCCCCGTCAGCCCCCGGGCCCCGCCCGGCCGGAGGGGCCCGGTGAGCCCGGCCGTCGGCGGTCCGCCGACCCTGATCGCCTCCGCCCAGCGCGCGCTGCGCCTGCTGGAGGCGGTCGCCCGCTACCCGCGCGGCGCCACCGCCAAGCAGCTGGCCCGGGACACCGGGCTGGCCCTGGGCACCGCGTACCACCTGCTCCGCACCCTGGTGCACGACTGCTACCTGGAACGCCGGGAGGGCCGTTACCTGACCGGCCCGGCGGTCGCCGGGCTCAGCCGGGAGGAGAGCCCGGCCGCCGGACAGCGGCGGCTGGACCGGCTGCTGCGGCGGCTCAGCGACGACCTGGCCGCCGCCGTCTACCTGTCCAGGTACCACCGGGGCGAGATGGTGCTGGTCGCGGCCCAGTCCGCGCCCGGCGCACCCACCGTCGACCCGCGGGACTTCCCGGCCGGCGCGCACGCCACCTCGGCCGGCAAGACCCTGCTGGCCCTGATGTCCGCCGAGGAGCGGCGGTCCTACCTGACCAGGTACCCGATGGTCGCCTTCACCCCGTACACCCTGCGCGACCCGGCCCAGCTGCCGCTGCTGCCCCGGCAGGGGCCGCAGCGGGCCGCGCCGATCACCCAGTACCAGGAGTTCGTGCTCGGCACCGCGGCGGCGGCGGTGCCGATCGTGGCCGGCAGCGGGCTGGCCGCCGTCTCGGTCTCGCTGCCGATGACCCAGGCGCACCGGTTACCGCAGATCGCCGCACAGCTGCGGACCAGACTGAGCGACGACTTCGCGTCGATCGCCTTCGGGCTGTGACCGCACCGGTCTGAGCCGGCCCGGCCGCCGGCAGGGCGGCCTGACGGCCGGGCGAACGGGGCCGCGCCCGGCCTCCACGAACCACCCGGGCACCCGCGTCCCGACGGGGCGTCAGCAGGCGGGCACCGTACCACCGGTGTTCAGAGCGGTCAGAGCAGCGACCGCGCCCGCCAGGGTCTCCACCGGCACCAGCCGCAGTCCGGCCGGGGTGTTCACCTCGGCCGACGAGCACTCGCTCCTCGGCACCAGGAAGACGGTCGCGCCGTCCCGGGCGGCCGCCCTGGTCTTCAGCGGCACGCCGCCGACCGCGCCGATGTTGCCCTCGTCGTCGATGGTCCCGGTCCCCGCGATCACCCGGCCGCCGGACAGGTCGCCGCCCTTGCCGTCGCCCGCCAGCTTGTCGACGATGCCCAGCGCCAGCAGCTGGCCCGCGCTCGGGCCGCCGATCGAGCCCAGGTCGACCTTCACCTTCACCTGGCTCGGCGACAGCTTCAGGTACTTCAAGGCCGCGACGGTGGCACTGTCCTGGGACTCCGTCATCTGCTCCGCCGTCACCTGCTCGGCCTTGACCGGATCGCGCTGCGGGTAGACCGCCTCGGACGGCAGCACCGCCTCGTCCGGGTTCAGCCAGGCGCCCAGTGCGGTGAACAGGCCGGTCCGCTCGCCCGGGTTGGTCGCCGAGATGGTCACCATCCGCAGCTGCCCGGCGGTCTGCCGGACCGGCGCCCCGGTGACGGTCAGCACCGGCTGACCCTCGTACGAGCCGAGCACGTCCGCCGTGGTCCCCGGCATGGTCAGGGTGAACGGCAGCGGCACGAAGGCCGCCGTGCCGAACAGCGCCGCGACCAGCACCCCGCACAGGGTGAGCGCACGGGTCTTCGGACGGGTGAGCACCGGGGGCAGCTTCGCATCGGACACACCGGAATCGTACGGGGCGACCCCGCCGGGCGGCGGCACCGACTACCGGAGGGCGTCGGCCACCTCGGTCGCCGCCTCCACCACCCGGGGGCCGACCCGCTCGGGCACCAGCCCGTTCAGCATCACCACGCCGACGCTGCCCTCGATCCCGCTCAGCCCGAGCAGCGCCGCCGCCGCACCGCTGGCGCCGGACTGCTCCTCCGCCCGGGTGATCACGAAGCCCTGCTCGGGCCGCCGCTGGCCGGGGAAGTTCCGGGCCTCCAGGATCGCCCGGCCGGCCGCGCTCTCGTCCAGCGGGTGCCGCAGGCCGGTCCGGTACGCGACGTGGAAGTCGGTCCAGCTCGGCTCCACCACGGCCACCGCGAGCGCCTCGGCGCCGTCGACCAGGGTCAGGTGGGCGGTGGCACCGAGATCCTCGGCCAGGCTGCGCAGCGCGGGCAGCGCGGCCTCCCGGAGCAGCGGGTGCACCCGGTGGGCCAGCCGCAGCACGCCGAGGCCGACCCGGGCCCGGCCGCCGATGTCGCGGCGGACCAGCCCGTGCTGCTCCAGGGTGGCCAGCAGCCGGTAGACGACCGTCCGGTTGACGGCCAGGCGGGCCGCCAGCTCGGTGACCGTCAGGCCGCGCTCGGAGTCGGCCAGCAGTTTGAGGACCCGGACACCACGGTCCAGGGTCTGGGAGGTCTCGGCAGTCACGACGCGCGTTCCTTTCTGCGGCGGTCACCGGCTTCCGGGCAGGCCGGGGCCTGACCCGGCGGTCCGGGTGCTACGCGCAGGTGGGGTGTCCGCCCTGGAGCTGTCCGTCGGCGTCGTCGACGAACGGACAGTCCTGCGGTGCCCGTCTCGGGGTGGGGTGGGTCGTTCGAGAGAGCGTGGGGAGAAAGTAGTGAAAGAGAGGCACGCTGCGAAAGGGTCTGTCCAAAATTCGGGCAAGATCTGTTATCGAACGGCGCGCAAAACCGGACAACACCCCCATTCTCGTGGGCCTTTTCCGTGCACCAGTTCGAACGCAGTCCGGAGTCCGGACAGTCACCCGAGGTTGCGCCCGACCGTCCAGAGCACCGCGACGGTCAGGACGGCGGCCGAGCCGCGCGGGCCGAGCCGGACCCGGAAGCGCCGTCCGGCCAGACCGTGCCGGAGCCAGTTCGCGTAGAGCACCGCGAGCAGCGGGAGGGTGAGCAGCAGCGCGGCGTTGTCCGCCCAGGCCGCCGCGAGGTCACCGTGCAGCAGGTCGTAGGTCATCCTGGTGGCGCCGCAGCCGGGGCAGGACAGGCCGGTCAGCCGGCGCCAGGGGCAGAACGGCAGCAGCTGCCCGGGCAGGTGCGGATCGCGGGACCAGAGGTACCGGGCACCGATCGCCCCGGCGACCGGTACGGCCAGCGGCAGGGCGGCGGTGCGCAGCCGGGCGGCCGGGGAGCCGTCCCGGCCCCCGGACATGCCGGGACCCCCGGCCCGGGTGGAGTCACCGGGCCGGGGGTCGGGACGCCGTCGGCGTACCTGGGGCATCGTCAGCCGGCGAGCTTGCGGCCCTGGGCGTCGGTGCGGTCGTTGCTGACCAGGAAGATGATGCCGTCGATCAGCGCCCAGAAGCCGAGGCCACCGCAGGTGAAGAGCTGGGCGAGCGCCATGCCGGTGTGACCGGTGTAGAAACGGCCGACGCCGAAGCAGCCGAGGAAGAGCTGGAGAACGCCGGCGACGATCTTCGACTTGTCGGACAGCTCGGGGGAGGCGGTGTTGGCCACGATCGGCTCTTCTCCTTCTGGCGGCCCACCGGAAATGGGCATGGTGAGACCGCGTCAAAATCAATGGGTGCGCCGGTCGATCGCACGGGAAATCCCGTGGTGCGATCCGGCACGCGGAACGCTAGCGGATTACCGCATCCCATGTCTAAGTAAAATCTGACCGGGAAACGGCTTTGTCGTAACGTTTCCACAACGACCCGTCAGATCGCCCCGAGAAGTCCGCCCCTGAGGGCCGCCGCGGCCCCGCTCTCCGCCCCGACTTCTGCGTGGACGGTGGTGAAATGGCTTTTCGCCGTCGCCCCGCCGGTGAATAGCCGGACCGATATCTGACGATTCGACAGGCCGGCCGCCGACCGCCGCCGGGCCTCGCCGGCACCGGCGGCCGGGAAATCCGAACCCCACCGACACCGTTGTGCCCCCACCCGGGACCGGTCAGTTGGCCCACTCGCGGACCTTGGCGATCCTGGCCTTCAGCTGGTTGGCGGTCGCCTGGGCGGTGAGCGGCCCGCCGCACTGCCGGCGCAGCTCGTTGTGGATGGTGCCGTGCGGCTGGTTGGTCCGGTGGTGCCAGGCCGCGACCAGGCCGTTCAGCTCCTTGCGCAGGTCGCGCAGCTCCTGATGGGTCACCACCGGGCGCTGCTCGGCCGGGAGTTCCAGCAGGTCGGCCTCCTCGGCCGGCTTGCCCTTGGAGCGCTGGATCTGCCGGGTCTGACGTTTCTGCAGCAGCATCTGCACCTGGTCCGGCTCCAGCAGGCCCGGGATGCCGAGGTAGTCGTCCTCCTCCTCGCTGCCCGGGTGCGCCTGCATCCCGAACTCCATGGAGTTGTAGAGCACCCGGTCGAAGACCGCGTCGGAGCCGATCGCCTCGTAGCTGAACTCGTCGGTGCCGCCGTCCGGGCCGTCGTTGGCCCGCTCGGCCTCGGCGAGCAGCCGGTCCTCCTCGTCGAAGAGGCCGTCGCCCTCCTTCTTCGGCCGGTCCAGCACGTGGTCGCGCTGCAGCTCCATCTCGGTGGCGAAGCCGAGCAGGGTGGGCACCGTGGGCAGGAAGACCGAGGCGGTCTCACCGCGCTTGCGGGCCCGGACGAAACGGCCGACCGCCTGGGCGAAGAACAGCGGGGTGGAGATCGAGGTGGCGTACACCCCGACGCAGAGCCGGGGCACGTCGACGCCCTCGGACACCATCCGGACCGCGACCATCCAGCGCGAGCTCCCCGCCGCGAAGTCGGAGATCCGCTGGGAGGCCTCGGTCTCGTCCGAGAGCACCAGGGTGACCTTCTCGCCGGAGATCTCCCGGAGGATCTTGGCGTAGGCGCGGGCCACGTTCTGGTCGGTGGCGATCACCAGGCCGCCGGCGTCCGGGATCGCCTTGCGGACCTCGGTGAGCCGCTTGTCGGCGGCTCCCAGCACACTCGGGATCCACTCGCCCTGCGGGGCCAGCGCGGTCCGCCAGGCCTGCGCGATCAGGTCCTTGGTCATCGGCTCGCCGAGCCGGGCCTCCAGTTCGTCGCCGGACTTGGTCCGCCAGCGCATGTTGCCGCTGTAGGACAGGAAGATCACCGGGCGGACCACGTGGTCGGCCAGCGCGTGCCCGTAACCGTAGGTGTAGTCGGCGACCGACTTCCGCAGCCCGTCGGTGTCCTGCTCGTACTGCACGAACGGGATCGGGTTGGTGTCCGAGCGGAACGGCGTCCCGGTCAGCGACAGCCGCCGGGTGGCCGGCTCGAACGCCTCGAAGCAGGCCTCGCCCCAGGACTTGGAGTCACCGGCGTGGTGGATCTCGTCCATCACCACCAGGGTCTTCCGCGCCTCGGTGCGGTTGCGGTGCAGCATCGGGTTGACCCCGACGCCCGCGTAGGTGACCACGATGCCGTGGTACTCCTTCGACAGCGGCCCCGAGGAGTAGGCCGGGTCGAGCTTGATCCCTATCCGGGCGGCCGCCTCGGCCCACTGCTTCTTCAGGTGCTCGGTCGGCGCGACCACGGTGATCTGCTGCACCAGGTGGTTGTGCAGCAGGTACGAGGCCAGGGTGAGGGCGAAGGTGGTCTTACCGGCGCCGGGGGTGGCGACCGCGAGGAAGTCCCGCGGCTGCTTCTCGACGTACCTGTCCAGCGCACCCTGCTGCCAGGCCCGGAGCTTGCCCGCCGTGCCGTACGCGGCGCGGCTCGGGAAGGCCGGGGACAGGTGGTGCGAGCCCACGCCGACGGCGCGGACCGGCGCGTGCGGGTCGGCATCCGAGAACAGCGGGGCCATGGCGGAGGAAGCGGCAGTACTCACGGTCTCCGAAGGGGGATCATCGCAGGTCAGGGCCTATGCGGCAGGCCCGCCCCGCAGTCGGACAGCGGTCGGACAACCCGCCTAGCCTACCGGCAGCAGCCCCGGTCGGCCGCCCGACACGAGATCCGCGGAACCGTCCCGGATCGCACCGCCGTCCGGGTCTCCCCCGCGGCGCGAATCCTGCCGACCGACCGGTTTCGCCGGAAAGGTCGTGGGCAATGTGAGATGGATCACGTCTTTTGTCGCCAAAAGTCACGTAAGCCCCAGGGGTCCCCCGGCTCTCACTGGTGTGGGCCCGGACGATCCGGGCGCACGCCCGATTCCGGAGGAACAGATGTCCGCCACCGTCGTCGAGCAGGTCGTCCAGGCCCGGCTCATCGTCAGCACCCACCGCTCCGCCCTGCTCCGCGTCACGCTGCGGTACCGGGCCGACGACCCGCTGGCGGTGCGGATGGGCTTCCCGGCCGAGTACTCACTGGACGCCGAGCCCGTCCCGCCGGCCGGTCCGCCGCAGCCGGAGGTCGAGTGGGTGTTCGCCCGCCAGCTGCTGGCGGCCGGTCTCGACCTGCCGAGCGGCGACGGCGACGTGCACGTCCGGCCCGCGCTCGGCCACCGCACCCTGGTCGAGCTGCGGGCCCCCGAGGGCGTCGCACTGCTCCAGTTCGACGCGCCCGAGCTGCGCCGCTTCCTCTGGCGCAGCCACCTCGTGGTGGCCGAGGGCCAGGAGGCCGGCTTCCTGGACCCGGACCGGGCCCTGGCCGAGCTGCTCGGCTGACCCGCCGTCAGCCGGACAGCTTGCGCATCAGCCGTACGCCCTGGGCGGGCGTCAGGTGCGGCAGGTACGCCTTGCCGATCGCCCGGCTGATGCTGCCCAGCGCGGCCGGGTCGGGGTAGCACATGTACATCGGCCGGTACTCGGGCTGGAACTTGGCCTTGAAGGCGAGCAGCGAGCGGAAGCCGTAGACCGGCTCCATGCTCCGGCCCAGCCAGTCCATGGTGCGGTCCAGCGTGCTCAGCTCGGCGCCGCGCTCGGCCCGGGCCAGCGGGGCGCCGGAGAGGCTGAGGAACTCGGCGCCCTCCTCCTTGAAGCCGAGCGCGGCGGAGGCGATCAGGAACTCCATCACGCCTCGGAAGCCCTCCGAGCGGCGCCGCATGAAGTCCAGCGTCCAGCCCACCGGGGCGCCGTCCCGGTAGACCGGCATCCAGCTGGTCAGCCCGTGCACCGTGCGGTCGGCGTCCACCGCGACCAGCACCCGGACCGCCGGGTCGGCCAACTCCTCCAGGCCCCCGAGGGTGAAGCCCATCTCCGGCAGGCCCTTGTCCGAGACCCACTCCTCGGAGATCGAGCGGATCTGGTCCCGGATCGCGATCGGCGCGTCCTGCCAGGTCCACCACTCGGCCATGATGCCCTGCTTGCCCGCCTTGTTCAGCGAGGTCCTGATGTCCTGCCACTTCTTGCCGGTGAAGGCCAGGTCGGGCAGCGGCACCACGGTGTCCTCGGCGACCTGCAGCGAGCGCCAGCCGAGCTGATCGGCGGCCTGCCGGGTCTCGGTGGTGACCGAGTAGAAGCAGGGCGTCCAGCCGCGCTCGTCGCAGTACCGGGCGAACCCGGCCACTGCCCGCAGCCGGGCGGCCGGTTCGCCGAACGGGTCGCCGGTGGTCAGCGCCACCGTGGCGATCACCCGGTACGGGACGGCCGCCTCGCCGCGCTCGTCGAACCAGTAGTGGTTGCCGTCCCAGGTGGAGATGAAGGAGAGCGTCGAGCCGCCGTACCGGGTCAGCAGCTCCCGGGCCCGGGCCGCGGCCTCGGCGTCCACGTGCACCACCGGGCGGCGGAACGCGAGGAACAGCGCGACCAGCGCGACCACCCAGAACAGCACCCCGCACCAGATCTCCAGGGCCTGCGCGGTGCCGCCGGCCGCGATCGGGTAGTCCGGCACCAGGTCGTTGTAGGCGGGCGGCAGCAGCTCCGAGGGCAGCCCGGCGAACAGCCCGCCCAGGGTGGCGTCCGGCTCGTACTGGTCCCGGACCAGCCAGCCGATCCCGACGTACGCCCCGCAGCTGAGCAGCAGCGCGGAGCCGATCACCAGGCCCAGCCGGCGCAGGTCCCGCCCCGGCAGCCGCTGGTCGAAGCGCTGACGGGTGATCAGCAGCAGCACCAGCACCGCCAGCGGCAGCAGCATCGCCTCGCCCATCAGCTGGAACAGGTAGCCCGCACCGCCGCTGTCGGCGAAGTCGTCGTAGTTGTCCACCAGCAGCCAGGCCAGCACACCGGTCCAGAGCAGCTCGGTGCAGACGGTGATCCACCAGGCCACCCGCAGCCCCCGGCGCAGCCCCTCCGCCAGCACCACCAGCAGGGCGGGCACCAGGGCCGCCATCAGCCGCCCCGGCGAGTCGAAGAACCGCTGGGTAGAGTGCGCCCGGGCACAGGCCCCGGCCGACTCCTCGCAAGCCGTGGCGACCTCCTCGGCCGACGGCACGTGCGAGAAGTACAGCTCGCTCATGGTGTTGAACGGCCCGATCGCGTCCCGGTACACCGAGGCGATCAGCGGGCCGAGCGCGGTGGCCAGCAGGCAGAGCGCGACCAGCACCCGGGCCTCGGTGTGCGAGATCCCGCGCGGCAGGGCCGGCCTGCGGTGGTGCAGCAGCGCTCCCAACAACAGGCCGACCAGCACGCCCGAGAACCGCTGGACGCTCTCCAGGTGGCCGATGTAGAGCATCGCCACCAGCGGCACCAGCACGGCCAGCAGCCGCACCCGGCGCCGCCAGAGCGCGGTCAGCCGGTAGCTGAGCACCGCCGCCAGGCCGAGCAGGCCGACGCCGGGGCCGGTGGCGATCTGGTCCTGGATCGAGTTCAGCCAGTCCAGGTCGGCCGCCACCCCGAGCCGGACCAGGCCGGTGCCGAGCAGCGCTCCGAGCGCCTGACAGACGATCAGCACCCCGGCGGTCAGCGGGGTACCGAGCCGCTGCTCGGCCACCGGGCCGAGCACCAGCAGCAGCAGGCTGGTGGACACGTACGCGCCGATGCCGGGGCACCAGAGCAGCGAGGCGGCCAGGGTCCACCAGTGACCGCCCGTCAGGGTCGGGATGCCGACCCCGACCTGTTCCAGCAGCGACTGCCGGGGGCCGTCGCCGAGACTGCCGGTGGCCGCCCCGACCACCCAGAGCGCGACGAACAGGGTCAGGGTGAGCGGCGCGGTGCGCAGCCGGCCGGCCAGCAGGCCGAGCAGCCGCAGCCAGCGGTGCCAGCCGCGCTCGGGCCGGGGTGCGGTCGGGGCGGCCTCGGCCACCGGGAGGGTCTCGCTCATCGGATCATTCCCGTCTGCTGCGCCAGCCATGGGAGGTTGACGCCCAGTCCGGCCCGGAAGGTGTTCCAGTCGTGGCCGCCGGGGACGGTCTGGAAGTGGGCCTGCATCCCGGCCGCCAGCGCGGCCCGGTAGACCTTCTGCTGCTGCGGCCCGTACTCGCCGTCGCCGTCACCGACCACGAAGGCGGCGGCGGTGTCGGGAAACCTCTTCCGGGCCATCACCTGGAGCGGGTCGACCGCGTCGAAGGCGGCCTCGTCACCGCCGAACGCCTTCTGCACGGTGTCCGACCGGCTGCCCAGGGTGGGCTCCTCCTGGCCGGAGATGTCCAGGAAGGTGCCGTACACCTCCGGGGCGTTCACGGCCAGCTGGAGCGAGCAGGTGCCGCCCTGGGAGAGCCCGCCGATCAGGGTGGACTTCCGGCCGGTGGCGGTCTGCAGGTGGGTGTGCGCCCAGTCCGGCACGTCCTGGGCGAGATAGGTCTGGGCCTGGGCGATCCTCGAGTTCATGCAGAGCGAGTTGCCCCACTCCGAGCTGCCGTTCTGGGCGATCATCAGCACGATCGGCGCCAGGCCCCCGTGCGCGGCGGCGAAGGCGTCCATCTGCTCCGGCAGCTGCCCGGTGCCGACCCAGTCCGCCGAGGTGCCCGGCTGGCCGGTCAGCATCACCAGCACCGGCAGCAGCGGCCGGGGGTTCGCCTGGTAGGCGGGCGGCAGGTAGACGTAGGCGTCCGAGGTGTTGAAGCCGGAACGGACGCCCGGGATCGGGGTGGTGGACACGGTGCCCTTGGCGGGCAGCCCGGCGGGGGCCTGCCAGACCTCGGAGAGCGTCTTCCCCTCCGGCACGTGCACCGCCGGGACCTGACCGGTGGTCAGCGCGTCGGTCTTGCCGATCCACGGCGCCAGCAGCACCCGCAGGGTGGGGTACTCGTCGAACTGCCGGTTGATCTGCGAGGAGGCCATCAGTACCACCAGCGCGGCGGCCAGCACCGCGACCGCCCGTCCGCGCCAGCGCAGCGGCGGCAGCCGGAACGCGGCCAGGCAGAGCCCGAGCACCGCCACCCCGATCCAGATCAGGGACGCCCTGGGCAGCCCCTCGGGGAACGGCACCCACCAGTCGTCCACCACGAACCGCAGCAGCACGGTGAGCGCGGCCGCCAGCACCACGGCGCACGGCAGCCGCCGGCTCCACCAGTGCCTGCTCCTGGAGTACGCCAGGCCGAGCAGCGCCGCCCAGCCGACCGCCAGCACCAGGTAGGGGATCACCCCGGTGGTCAGCGACCAGTCCAGCGGGTTCCAACCGGCCAGTTCGGTGTGACGGCTCATCAGACGGTGCTCCGTACCAGGTGGGCGAAGACCACCACGTTGGCGTCCCAGCCGTGTGCCGCCGAGAAGCCGCCGCCGCAGGTGATCAGCCGCAGCTGGGAGTCGGCGCCCTGGCCGTACACCCGGGTGTCGGGGAAGTCGTTCTTCGCGAAGCTCTCCACCCCGTCCACGGTGAAGTACCCGGTGCCCCGGTCGGCGCCGTCCACCTCCACCTGGTCGCCCTTGCGCAGGGTGCCCAGGCCGTAGAAGACGGCGGGTCCGGCCGCGACGTCGACGTGTCCGGCCATGATCGCGGTGCCGCGCTGGCCCGGGGCGACCCCGTCCCGGTACCAGCCCGCGAGGTTGCGGTCCTGCTCGGCCGGGGTCTCCAGCCGACCGCCACCGTCCAGGCCGAGCGCGGCCACCGGGGCGTCCAGCCGGAGCGCCGGGATCCTGATCCGGGTCGGCACCGCGTACGGCCTCGGCGGCACCAGCAGGGCGGCCGAGGTGGCGTTGTCCATCGCCTGGCTGCCGTCCGGGCCGAGCGGGCCGGTGTGCCCGCCGCCGGCCAGCAGCCAGGCCCCGACCAGCAGGGCTCCCCCCGCCGCGAGCGAGCCCGGCCACGGGCTCCTGGAGACCTGCCCGGTCACTCCCGACTCCCCTCGTCCGTCCGTCCGTGATCCTTGTCAGTCAACCGCCGCCGCCACCGCCCCGCGCGGCGGGCGGACCCGACCACCGGGCGCCTTCGGGGACATGACCGCAGGTCAGCGCCCTGACGACGGCTCAGTTCCGACCGTCGCCCCGGCCTGCCCCGAACGAGTGACCGCACCACCCGGCAGCCGGCGCCTGGACAGCAGCCCCTGGGTGCTCACCCCGGCCAGCACGATCGCGGGCAGCTCGGCGGACTTCTCGTACAGCAGGAAGCGCGGCACCCAGTGCGGGCCGTACCTGGTGTTCGCCCGGTACCGCTCCTCCAGCCGCCACCAGCGGGCCAGTGAACCCAGCACGGCCCGGGCCAGCCGGAGCACCGGGCCGGCCCCGATCCGGGCGCCGCGCTCGAAGACCTGCCGGAACATCGCGAAGTTCAGCGAGACCCGGACCACCCCGAACTCCCGGGCCCGCAGCAGCAGTTCGGTGAGCAGGAAGTCGATCAGGCCGTCGTCCGACTCGCGGTCCCGGCGGAGCAGGTCGAGGGTCAGCCCGTCGGTGCCCCAGGGGACCAGGTTGACCAGTGCGCAGACCCGGTCGTTCTCGTCCCGGCACTCGGCCAGCAGGCAGTCACCGTCCGCCGGGTCGCCGAGCCGTCCCAGGGTCATCGTCAGCCCGCGCTCGCCCCGGCCGTGCCGCCAGGCGTCGGCCAGCCGGACCAGCTCGGCCGATTCGGCCGCCGGGACATCCCGGTGCCGGCGCAGCAGCACCCGGTACCCGGCCGCGGTGACCCGCTCCCGGGTCCGCCGCAGCTCCTCGGGCGGCACGAAGCCCGCCACCTCCACCACCGCCTCGTCGCCGAACTCCAGCGCCCGCAGACCGGACCGCCGGTACGCCAGCCCGGCCAGCTCCCCCGCCCCCAGCACCGCCGGGATCCAGGCGTACTGCCTGGCCTGCTGCCGCCAGACCTCGATCGCCTGCGGCCAGGCCTCCGGATCGCCGATCGGGTCACCGGTGGCGAAGGTGACGCCGTTGACCACCCGGTGCAGCACCGCCGCCTTGCCCGAGGGCGACCAGCAGACCGCCCGGTCCCGACGGAGCGCCAGATAGCCGAGCGAGTCCCGCTCGCCGTGCCGGGCCAGCAGGGCGCGCAGCCGCTCCTCGTCCTCCGGCTCCAGCCGGACCAGCCCGCGCGGCGAGCGGAACAGCAACCGGACGGCGACCAGCAGCAGCCCCGCGCCCAGCACGTTCAGCAGCACGTCGAACCAGCCGGGCACCGCCAGGTCGGCGTACTCGCCGATCCCGGAGAGGGTGACCAGCCGGAGCGCCACGTACGTCGCGCTCTCGCCCCAGCTCGGCGAGCTGCCCTGGTCGGCCACCCGGAGCAGCACCGCGCCCACGCCGGTGAGCAGCGCGCCGCCACCGACCAGGAAGGCCAGCGCGAGCGGCAGGTTGCCCGGCTCGCCCTTGGCCCGGAAGGCCGGGCGACCGAGCAGCAGGGCGAGCAGCACGGCCAGGGTCAGGCCGGCCGAGACCCAGTTGAAGGGGTGCGCGCGGTCCTCCGGCAGCGCCACCAGGGCCAGCGTGAACAGCCCCGCGTACAGCGCCACCACGACGGTGGCCACCACCCAGGCGGCCCGCTTGCGGCGGCGCAGCATCACCGCGAGCAGCGCGGCGAACAGCGCCGCCGTGAAACCGGCGGTCATCAACACCGGGGTGAAGAACTCACCGCTGTTCACCCGGTGCACCCGGTCCCGGAACGGCGCGATCAGCCCGGCCAGCAGGTTGAGCGCGGCCGCGACCCGCAGGTACCACTCGGCGCCCGTGGCGCACCGGCCGCGCCAGCGCGGCACCGCCACCGGCGGCGGCTCGACCGGCCGCGCCGACACCGCCGGGGCCGGTGCGGCCGACGGCGGGGCGGCCGGCACCGGCTGCGGGCTCGGGTCGGGGGCGCCGGCCAGCACGTCGTACACCGAGGTCTTGGCCGCCACCAGCCGCCGGTGGATCCGTTCCTCCCGGCGCTCGGCCCGGGCCAGCCGCCGGGGGCGGGCGTGGTAGCGCCAGCGGGCCCAGGGGCTGCGCGGCCGGGCCAGCCGGAGCATCCCGACCAGCGCCAGCGGCGGCAGCATCACGCCCAGCAGGCCGGTCCAGATCTTGCCCTTGGCCAGGGTGACCAGCACCGGGATCAGCAGCAGCCCGGCGCCCAGCAGCTGACTGCCGGTCACCCCGCCGACGAAGCCGCCCAGCGGCACCTCGCCGATCAGCAGCAGGCCGATCAGCGCCACGGTGAGGATCACCGCGTCCACCGAGGTCCGGCCCTGCTCGCTCCAGTAGACGTCCTCCAGGTGCAGCACCAGCGCGAACTCGTCCAGCACCAGCCCGCAGCCGATCCCGAACCCGGTCGCCAGCACCTCGCGCAGCGCCCCGCCGTCGCCCCGGACGGCGAACGCGCCGACCCCGCAGATCACCATCAGCCCCTGGCCGAACACCACGTGGTGGATGTGCAGCCCGCCCGGCGTGACGTTGCCGGGCCACCAGGAGGTGCCGCGCCGGATCATCCGGACGCTGAACCGGATGAACAGGAAGGAGCCGATCAGTCCGAGCAGCAGCAGGAAGAGCGGCTGCCGACCGGTGTCGACGATCCGCTCGTGATAGGCGTCGAGCACCGACTGCCACATGGACGGCCAAGCCTCCGTGAGTCCGGGGCTCCCATCCGACGCCTGGTCAGGGCCGGTCGCCAGCCGGGTACTCCGAACGGGCGAGCCTCGCCGTCACGCTGTCAGGATCACCCGCGCCACCGCCCCGCCTTACCCGTCGGACGGCGCGCACCGTGGCAGGCTGTGGCCCATTAGCCGCATCCGTGCACTTATCGGACTAATCACCGGCCGACTCCCGACAGCCTCGGCTCAGTCACACGCACGGCCCTCCAGGAACGGACGTGACCATGGACGCACTCTCCCGCCGCACACTGCTGGCCGCCGGAGCCGCCACCGCCGCCACCCTCGCGGCCGGCTGCGGCAGCTCGACCGGCAGTGACGGCGAGCAGGCCGCCCCGGCCGCCGCCGGAAGCAGCCCGGGAGCCCACCCCAGCGTCCCGGCCAAGCCCCCGGCCACCCTGATCGGCGACGGCTCCACCTCGGACACCGGCCCGCAGCCCCACCAGCCCGTCCCCGAGAAGCTCAAGGCCGGCGAGCGGCCGCCGCAGTTCGTGGTCTTCTCCTGGGACGGCGCCGGCGAGCTGGACAACCGCCTGTTCACCCGGTTCCGGCAGCTGGCCAAGGACAACAACGCCTCGATGACCTTCTTCCTCTCCGGCATCTACACCCTGCCGGAGGCCAAGAAGGACCTCTACCACCCGCCGCAGCACCGGGTCGGCGCCAGCGACATCGGGTACCTGACGGACCAGCACATCCACGACACCATCGAGCAGATCGGCGCCTCCTGGCTGGAGGGGCACGAGATCGGCACCCACTTCAACGGCCACTTCTGCGGCGCCAACGGCGGCGGCCGGTGGTCGCCCGAGGAGTGGGACAGCGAGATCGAGCAGGCGATGTCCTTCGTGATGAACTGGAAGACCAACACCGGCTTCACCGACCTGCCCGCGCTGCCCTTCGACTACCGCAAGGAGCTGATCGGCGGCCGCACCCCGTGCCTGGAGGGCCAGCGCGGCCTGCTGCCGACCGCCGCCAAGCGGAACTGGAAGTACGACAGCAGCGGCCCCGGCGGCACCCAGGTCTGGCCGCAGAAGTTCCAGGGCGGGGCGCTCTGGGACATGCCGCTGCAGTCCGTCCCGTTCCCCGGGCACAGCTTCCAGGTGCTCTCGATGGACTACAACATCATGTACAACCAGTCCGGCAACAACACCAAGGGCAGCGCGGGTTCGTACGACGCCTGGCGCACCCAGGCGGCCGGCTCGTACCTGGCCGGCTTCGAGCGGGCGTACAACTCCAACCGGGCGCCGCTCTACATCGGCAACCACTTCGAGCAGTGGAACGGCGGCATCTACATGGACGCCGTCGAGCAGACCATCAAGACCATCGCGGGCAAGCCCGAGGTCCGGCTGGTGTCGTTCCGTCAGCTGGTCGAGTGGCTGGAGGCGCAGGACCCGGCCGTGCTCCGCAAGCTGCAGACGCTCAACCCGGGGCAGGCGCCGACCGGGGGCTGGGAGACCTTCCTCGGCACCCCGGCGGCGCCGGCGGCCGCGAGCCCGGCGGCGGCGGGCTGACCGGACCGTGGCGGCCCGGCCGGTGGTGCACCGGCCGGGCCGCCTCCGTACGGACCGTCAGGTCCGTACCCGGCCGGTGAGGGCGGCGCCCAGCAGGGCCACCGCGGCCATCACCGCGAAGATCAGCGCGAACGGGGCGACCGGCGCCCCCGCCCCGTGGGCCGCCACCTCCGTCACGGCCATCGAGCCGCCGCCGAGCGCGGCGAACAGCGCGCCGGCCAGACCGGCCATCGCGACGTTCCCGAGCGCGTCGCTGAGCTGGAGCGCGGCCGAGTTGACCCCCGCCTCCTCCGGCGTCGAGAGCTGCATCATCAGCACGCTCACGCTGGCCACCGCCAGCCCCATCCCGATCCCGCCGACCGCCCAGGCCGCCGCCGTCACCCAGACCGGCACCGCCGGGATCAGCACCAGCGACGCCCCCGCGATCGACACCGCCGTCAGCACGAAGCCCAGCCGGATCAGCGCCTCCCGGTGCCGGTCCGCCGCCGGCCGTCCCTGCAGCCAGGAGCCCAGCGCCCAGGACAGTCCGCCGCTGGTCAGCGTCAGCCCCGCCATGGTCAGCGACAGGTGCCGCTGCGTCACCATCATCAGCGGGATGAACAGTTCGGCGGTGAAGAACGCCCCCGCCGCCACCCCGCGCAGCACGATCACCGTCGGCAGCCCCCTGGCCGCCCGCAGCGCACCGGGCGGCAACAGCCGCAGCACGGCCGGCACCAGCAGCGCCGCCCCAGCCACCGCCGGGAGCAGTCCGAGCAGGTCGCGCCGCTGCCCCGCGTACTGCAGCAGGGCCGCACCGACCGCGGCCATCGCCGCCAGCCCGGTCCGCCGGAGGTCGAACTCCGCGCCCTGCGCCGGCGGTTGGGCCCGCTCGGCGCGCCGCAGGGCCGGGCCCATCACCGCCAGCGGCAGCAGGATCAGCACCGGCACCGCCAGGAACACCCAGCGCCAGCCGAAGTGCTCGGTCACCGCGCCGGAGATCAGCGGGCCGAGGATCGAGGGCAGCACCCAGGCGGCCGAGAAGGCCGCGAACACGGCCGGCCGCAGCCGCTCCGGGAAGGCCCGGCCGACCACCACGTACAGCGCCACGATCACCAGTCCGCCACCGAGGCCCTGCACCGCCCGGCCCGCCAGGAACATCCACATGTTCGTCGCCGCCCCGGCCACCACCAGGCCCACCCCGAACACCGCGATCCCGGTGAACAGCGGCCCCATCGGCCCGCGCCGGTCCGACCACTGCCCGGAGACCACCAGCGCGAACAGCGTGGTGGTGAAGTACCCCGAGTACGCGAAGGCGTACAGCCCGACGCCGTCCAACTGCCTGGCCGCCTCCGGCATCGCGGTGTTCACCGCGGTCGCCTCGAACGCGAGCAGCAGGACGACCGAGACTATGCCGAGGGTGAGCGCGCGGTACGGACCGCTGAGCACGCCCCCGGTCTCCGCCGCCGGGAGCGGGCGGGCGGTGTCGACCGAGGTGGTGGAGGTGGTGGTCATGACCGCCATCGTAAGTCCCGTGGCCGCCTTTTACTCCTGACCTGCGGTCCCGGCCCGCTCGGCCCCTGGTCCTAGGACCGGCCACCGTGCGTCAGTGCAGCACCTTCAGCCCGACCACGCCGCCGAGGATCAGCACCAGGCAGGTGATCCGGGCCGCCGTCACCGCGTCCCCCATCACCGCCATGCCGTACAGCGCCGTGCCGATCGCACCGATCCCGACCCAGATCGCGTACCCCGTGCCGAGCGGGATCGACTTCATCGCGTACGCCAGCCCGCCCATGCTGAGCACCAGCGCGACCCCGAACACCACGCTCGGCACCAGCCGCGAGAACCCCTTCGACGCCTCCAGGGCGACCGCCCACACCGTCTCCAGCACACCGGCGATGATCAGAACGAACCAGGCCATGACGAGCACTCCCTCGCAGTAGGTGTCACTTCACCACTGCGCCGTCTTGTCAGACCGGGTACGACGCGCCTCGTCCGGGGCGATCACTCGCCTGCCGTCGAGGCTAGCACGCCCGACACACGGAATTCATATTCGGATATTGACGCGGGCCCGCACATTCGGGCACTATGAATTCACGAACAGCGCGCCCGGTCGATCCGGGTCACGACGACAGGAGCAGGCCATGAGCAGGAAGACGGTGGCGATCACGATGCCCCGCACCTGTGCCGCTCCCTGTTGTCGGTCCTGTCGCTGACGTTCTCCCCCTTGCTGGCCGTGGGCTCCCGCCCGCCGTCATGCAGTCACGGCCGTGTGCCCGAGTGGCTTAGGGAACCGCCTGCAAAGCGGTTTACACGGGTTCGATTCCCGTCATGGCCTCTTTACCCAGTGCGTCGAATTCCCCTGCGCGGGGGGAATTCGACGCATTGTTTTTTGCACCGGAATTCCCGTCTCCGCCGGCTTCCGCCGGGAACGGGAACGGCCCGGCCACGGGGTCTCCCCCATGGCCGGGCCGTCACTCCGTCACACGGTCACCCGGACCGGGCCACCCGCTACTCGATCACCGGCGGGTTGGCCTTGCCGCCGGAACGCCAGGTGTCCTCGTCCTCGACCAGGTAGTCGGGGCGGTTGCCGTTCTTGTCCTTCTTCTTACCGGCGCCGTGGCCCCCGGGCATACCGCCCGCACCCGGCGCACCGCCCCGGGCCTGGCCACCCTGGCCGAGACCGGAACCGCCCTGGGTGAAGGCCCGGCCGCTCGCGCCGCCCGCCTTCGCACCACCGACCGCACCGCCCTCGCGCCGGACCAGGCTCGGCTTGCCGGCCCCGGCCTTGCCGCCGGCCGCACCGCCACCGGGCATGCCACCCATACCGGGCGCACCACCCCGGCCCTGACCCGCAGCGCCACCGGCCGCACCGGCAGCACCACCGTGCGCACCGCCGGCCGCACCAGCGCCCGCGCCACCGGCCCGGCCACCCGCACCGCCACCGGCCAGCCCGCCACCGGTCTTACCGCCACCGGCACCACCGATGCCACCACCACGGCCGCCACCGATACCGCCACCGCCGCCACCCGGCAGCCCGCCGATGCCACCACCGGGGAAGCCCCCGATGCCGCCACCACCATGGCCACCGCCGCCGGTCCCGATACCCCCGGTACCCGGCAGGTCGATCCCGGGCCGCGGCAACGTCGTCCCGGGCGTCGGCAGGGTCACCCCACCGTCGATCCCGGTCCCGGGCACCCAGCCCGGCGGCTTGCCGTCACCCGTCCCGACCGGCGGCGTGGGAACCACCGGCTGGTGCGGCACGAACGGCTGGTCATTGCGCGGAGGGATCCCGGGGCCCGGGGGAGGCGTCGGCAGCTTCGGGTCCTGCTTGTCCGGACCGGGCGGCGGGACCGGCGGCCTGATGTGCGGCGGCGGCGTCGGCGGCCCGACCGGCGGCGGCGGGCTCACCGGACCCGGCGGGTAGGGCTTCTCCGGGTAGTTGTAGTCGACCGTGCCCACCTTGAGGTAGGACGCAGCCTCGGTGTACTGCGGCCCCAGGTGCTCCATCACAACGATCGCCCGCTGGTGGGCGATCTCGGTCGCCGACAGCTCGTCGTAGTTCTTGTTGACCGCCGAGGCCCGGTCCATGCCGCCGGCCAGGTCCGCCTTGAACTGGGCGTCGGAGCGCTCACCGAGGTCGCCGAGCCACTTCATGCCGCTCTCGACACTGCTCGGGACGTCGATGTCACCCATGATGGACTTGCTCTGCTCAAGAGCCTGATGCGCGTAGGTCATCGCAGTGGAGGTCTGCACGGCGTGCGCCGCCGTGTTGGTGAGACTCGTCTGCAGCACGTTGGCGCGGGTGGTGAAACCCTGGGCTGCCTCACCCTGCCAGTTCTGCGTGGCGTGCTCGACCGCCTTCTGCAACTCGTCCGCTGCGGCACGGAGTTCGGCGTCCACGTTCTTCCAGTGGTCGGCGACCTCCTTCAGGCGCCCCGGGTTGGAGCCTTCCAGCATCCTCTTCAGCGGGATCAGGCTTTCGCCTTCGAAGTGCGTCTTATCTGCCATGTCAGACCGCTCCCTGCTGGCTGTTCATGACGGACTTCTGATCGTCCTCGATGGTCCGGTAGTTGTCGGTGACCATCTTCGTCTTGTCGCCGAAGTCGTTGATCAGATCGTTCAGCTTGGAGATGGTCTCGCTCAGGAAGGTCTGCATGGAGCCGTGGGCCGCATACAGTGCCTCTGCCTCAACGAAGCTTCCACCGAAGTCATTTCGGTGGATCACAGTGTTGTACTTGGTCGCGTCCGCGGTCTGACCGATGTTCTGCTGGAGCGCCCGCAGTCGTTTGACGACCGCCTCCAACTCGTCGGTGTTGACCTGATATCCGTCCGACATACGGCTCCTCCCCCTGGAGTGTCGCTGCTTCCCCGTCTGGCATTGGCTCCGGCGGGTGTTGAACTCGCTCTGGCCCGTCGGCTGCTGACGGACTAGGGCGTTCGATCGTATCGCTTACCTGAGGGGTGTTGACACACCCTCAGCGTCACTGATTGCCACCAGGACCGTACGGGTTCTGGTGCGGCGGCTGCTGGCCGTAGGGCGGCTGGCCCGGCGGCGGAGGCTGCTGGCCGTAGGGCTGGTTCGGGTACGGCGGCTGGGCCTGCGGGTATCCGTACGGCGCCGGCGCGGCCTGCGCTGCGGCGGCCGCCCTACGACGCCTGGACGCCTTCACCAGGACCACGATCAGCACCACGAACAGCACCGCCAACACCAGCAGGACGGCGGCCGCGATGGCGAGGCCCTTGCCGACGAAGGAGAAGCCGTCCGACTCCGCCACATCCGCCGCCCCCGCACCGGGAGCAGCACCGCCCGGGGTCACTGCTGCGGCACTGGGTGAGGTGCCGCCACCCGTGGAAGCTGCGGTCTTCGCCAGCGGGCCCTGCGCGGAGCCCGCCGGGATGTTCTGGGTGAGCGCCTCGTAGGGGCGCACGATCCCGTAGCCGTAGTGCTCGTCCGGAAGCTTCGCACCACCGAGAGCCGCAGGCGCCTTCGCCGACTTGACCAGTCGGTTGGCGACCTGGCCTGCCGTCAGGTCCGGGAACTTCGCCCGGACCAACGCGGCCGCACCCGAGACGAAAGCCGTCGCGGAGGAAGTGCCGTCGGCAATGCAGTACTTGCTGCCCGAGCAGGAACCGGTGGAGACGATCTCCGTGCCCGGAGCAGTGAGCATCAGCTCAGGACCGGAGTTGGAGTTCGACCAGACCTTGCCGTCCTTGCCGACTGCTCCGACTGCCAGGACACCCGGCACGTTGGCGGGGCTGGAGACCTTGGAGCTCGCCTCGTTGCCTGCCGCCACCACGACCAGGACGTCCTTCGAGACCGCGTAGGCCACCGCTGCGGTGTCCTCGTCGCTGGCCGCGCCCGGAGCGCCCTGCGAGATGTTGATGACCTTCGCGCCATGGTCGGCCGCCCATCGGATGCCGTCCGCGATGGCATCCGTACCACTGGCGTCTGACTTGAAGATCGGAATGATCTTGGACCCGGGCGCCACCCCGATCACGCCGGAGTCGCCGTCGTGTCCCTTCCCCGCGATGACGCCGGCCATCGAGGTTCCGTGGCCGACCTTGGGTGCCTTCTCACGCCCCTGGTTGCCCGGGTCGTACCCGGGCAGCACCTGACCGGCCAGGTCGGGGTGTGTTCCGTCGACACCCTGGTCGATGACGGCCACCTTGACGCCCTCACCCTTGGTCACCGCCCAGGCCTTCGCCAGATCGAACTGCTGGATCGGCCACTGCCCGTCCCGCACCTGATCGGCGGAGGCGAGCGGCGCCGAGCTCAGCAGCAACCCGGCGGCCAGCGTGGTGGCGCCGAGCGCGCGCATGGTCCTGGTCAGCGTCATCCCTACCCCGTTACCCCGTCAGTTGGAGACTGCGGTGCACGCCTCGGAGGCATGCACCGCTCGATCGTATCGCCCGACTACCTGACATGGGCAGAACCCCACGCCTCTGCACGCCTTCGCCACAGCCGAGTTGCCGCGTTCCCCCGCTGGAGCGATCAGGAAGCCGTCGGAATCTTGTCGAAGATCATCTGAGTGACCTTCCGGGCGACCCCGCAGACGTCGGGCTCGGTCGCCTTGTCGTAGTTGGTGATCTCGACGTTCAGCGCGTTGTCGCCGAATTCGTTGATGCTGTTGAGCTGCACCACGATGTCGCACGAATCGAGGTTCTTCCCGCTGGCCTTGGTCAGCTTCTGCGAGGCCTGGTTGCCGCCGATGCGGAGCTTGGTGCCGCCGCCCTCCTGGCTCTGGACGCCCTGCTCGTAGCGGATGGCCTGGACCGCGATCGCCAGCATGGACTTCTTGGTGGAGACCACGCAGTAGTTGCCCGGGTCCTTCTGGCCCTCCATCTCGTCGTTGGTGACCCGTTTGACGTCCTCGGCGGTGAACACCGAGCACATCTGCACCGTCTGCGTCCGCTTCTGCACCGTCACCGGCCCGGCGGCCGTACCGGTGTCCGGGGTCTCGGACTCCACCGGCAGGTTGACCGTGCTGCCCGAGCCGCCGGTCACCGAGTTGATCGCAGAGCAGGACACGAGCGCGAGCGGGAGCACCGCCGGCGCCAGGGTGCCGACGAACCGTCGGGTACGCATGTCGTGGGACCTCATTCCGAGTTCTGTGCTGAACGGACGTCGAAGACCGGCGGCGCCGCGCCGGAGCACAACCGCCGCCCCGAGCCCTGGCCGAGTGTGTCGGTGACCAGGAACACACCCGTGCCCACCAGCGCCAGGCCGGCCAGTAGCGCGAGGACGGGCAGCAGCCCCAGCCGGGCCCGGCCCAGCAGGCGCAGGCCCAGGGGCAGCAGGACGGCCAGCAGGCCGAACCCGAGTGCGCCCCAAGCCCCCACCCGCATACCGGTGTTGGCGGGCAGGTCCAGGCAGCTCGCCAGCACCGCGCGGTGCCGTTCGTCGTACGCCGCGCTGAACCACCACACCGAGAGCCCTCCCAGCACGACCGCCGGGAGGCCGGCGAGACCGGCGAGGCCCGCGAGGGCGGCGTTGCGGGGCGCCATCAGTACCACCCCGGGGAGACCCGGACGACCCGGATCCGCTGTTCGCCCTCGGCCTTCTCGGTCGCCGGGAGGCGGCCGTCCAGGCTGACGTTCTGTCGGGAGGTGGTGTGCTGGGTGTACTTGACGTCGCCGTCGGGGGTGACGGCGGTGACCACGGCGGCGTGGTGGGTGTTGCCCTTCTCGATGTGCTCGTTGTCGCCGGACTGCTCGTAGAAGATCAGGTCCCCCGGCATCGCCTCCGAGACCGGGACTTCGTGACCGCCGTTCTGCAGCATGAAGTTCTGCAGGTTCTCGGCGGCGCCCCAGCTCTTGGACCAGTCCGTCCGCTCGTCGAGCCAGCCGGAGTCGGCGTCGTCGTCGCGTCCCCAGCTGTCGTCGGACCAGCCGGGGCCCCAGCCGCTGTCGGGCTTCTCCTTGACGCCGCCCTGCCGCAGCGACTCGGAGGCGAAGTTGGTGCAGTTGTTGTCGAGCTTGTCGATCGACGTGTCGTCCCAGTGGTCGAGCGCCCAGCGGACCTGCGCGACCCGGTCGTACTTGCCGTCCCGGCCGCGCAGGTCGAGCTTGACGTCCTCCGGGATACCGTTCAGGTCGGCGATCCGCACCGGCTCGGCCCGCATCAGTTCGCGTTGCTGCTCCGGTGTCAGGCCGGCCCACCAGTCCCGGGTCACCTGCGGGTCGGTGCCGTCGGGGATGCTGCGGGAGAGGATCTCCATCTGGGTGTGCGAGGCGGCGGTCTGCGCGTCGTCCAGCGCCTTGCCCGGGTCGGACTCGTACGTCTTGCCCATCAGGGTGCGCAGCTCCGGCTCGGCGAGCGCGTCGGCCTCGCGGGCCTGGCGGAGCGCCTCCCGGATGAGGTCGGAGACGTCGTTGAGGTGGGTGAGCTTCTCGCTGGTGACGCCGTCGCCCTGGGTGGAGGTGTTGCCGTCCCCGTCCACCGTGATGTGGTGGGTCTCGGCGAGCTCCAGGGCGTGCTGCAGCGTCCGTTGGGCGTACTCCATGGCGGAGGCCAGGCCGTCCAGCACCATCGTGACGCCGCGCATGATGTCGGCGCCGGCCTCCAGCCGGTCGGCGATGTCCTTGAGGTCGGCGGCGGCCTGCTGCCCGACCGCGTCGGTCCAGTTCTCTGCCAGCGGGCGGCTGCCCTGGCCGCGGACGTCCTCGGCGGCCTGCAGCGCGTGCCGGGAGAGCGCGAGCCAGTCCTCGGCGGCGGTCTGCCACTGCGTCGGGTGGGCGTTCCTGAGATCGGCGAAGGTGATCATGCCGGCCGCACCCGCCCCAGGTCGATCATCGCCGTGCGCATCCGGGCGTCGGCCTCGGCGTCCGCCGCGTCGTACTCGTCGGCCGAGCTGTGCAGCTGCTCGGAGAGCCGCTGCAGCCGGTCGGCCAGCACCACCATGTGCCGCTCCCAGTCCCCCGCGCACTCCCGCAGGGTCGCGGCCGAGGACCAGCCCGCGTCCAGTGCGCCCGCGGTCTCGCTGGAGTCCAGCGCGCCGGAGAGCCGGCTCTTGGTCTGCCCGCTCAGCTCCCCCATGCTGTCGCCCGCCCTGCGCACCCCGCTGGTGGTGATGTTCACGTCCTGCATCCGGACCCCCGCCCGTTCCCCGCCCGAAGATCAGCTGTACCGGGGAACACCCTAACCGCGTGGTCCGACGGCCCCTCAGCCGACCGTCGCGTCCTCGGGCAGGATCGGCAGCCGGCCGACCGGCAGGCCGGTGGCGGCGCGGACGGCGGCGGCCACGGCGGCCGGGGCGACCACGGCGGGGACGGCGCTGACCGCCTTGGCGCCGAAGGTGGCGACCACGTCGCGGTCCTCGATCAGGGCGGCGATCCGGACCTCGGGGGTGTCCAGGGCGGTGGGCAGGCGGTAGCCGGTGAGCGAGGGGTTGACCAGGCGGCCGCCCTCGGTGCGGAGGTCCTCGAGCAGGGCGATGCCCACGCCCTGGGCGACCGCGGCCTCGATCCGGTCCTCGATCTGACGGGGGTTCAGGGCCCGGCCGACGTCCTGGGCGACCGTCATCTCGACCACCCGGACGGCGCCGAGCTCGATGTCGACGTCCACCACGGCCCGCATCGCGCAGAACGCGATCGAGACGAAGGCGTCGCCCTGGCCGGCCTCGTCGAGCGGCTCGGTGGGGTGCGGCCGGCACTGGGCGGTGGCCCAGAGCTCCTTGCCCTCCAGCGCCTCGGTGACCGGCATGCCGAGCACGCCGTCGTACGAGGTGATCTTGCCGTCGGCGATCGAGAGCAGCTCGACGGACATCCCGAAGTTGGCCGCGATCGGCTGCAGCAGCTGGTGCCGGACCATCAGCGCGGCCCGCTCCACCGCCCCGCCGGAGACCCAGGTGTGCCGGCCCCGGGCGGAGGGACCGGCCGAGGACTGGTCGCTGTCGGCGGGGGCGATGTAGACCTCGGAGACGCCGAGCACGGACTGCACGATCTGCCGGGCCAGGGTCGCGAAGCCCTGCCCCGAGTCGACCGCCGGACAGATCACGGTGGCGTGGTCGCCGCTGACCCGGACGGTGGCGGTGGACACCTCGTCCTCGCCCTCCGCCCCGAGCATGTGCACCATGCCGACCGCGTAGCCGATCCCCCGGCGGACGGCGGCCGGGTCGCCGGCGCCGCCCGGGCCGCCGGGCAGCAGCCACTCGCTGTCCGGGTCGTCCAGCGGGAGCGGCGGCAGCGGTGCGGTGGCCACCGCGTCGAGCAGCGCGGCCACCGGGGCGGGGCAGGTGACGGCCTGTCCGGTCGGCATCGGGTCGCCGGTGGCGAGCGCGTTGCGGCGCCGGATCTCCAGCGGGTCGATGCCCAACTGTGCGGACAGCTGGTCGAGTTGGGACTCGTAGGCGAAACAGGTCTGCAGTGCGCCCTCGCCCCGCATCCGCCCGGCGGGCGGGTTGTTGGTGCGCACCGCCCAGGCGTCCACGAAGACGTTCGGGCAGACGTAGGGGCCGACCGAGAAGGCCGCGGCGGCGGCCAGCGCCTCGGCGGAGACCTCCGCGTAGGCCCCGCCGTCCAGCAGGATCTGCGCCTCCACCTTCACCAACTTGCCCTCGGCGTCGGCGTGGTGGCGGTAGCGCAGCAGGGCGGGGTGCCGGGAGGTGTGGCTCTGGAAGGACTCCTCCCGGGTAAGGGTCATCTTCACCGGGCGGCCGGTGCGCAGCGCGAGCAGCGCCAGGGTGACCTGGAACGAGCGGTCCTCGCGGTCGGCGGTCGCGCCGGGCACACCGGTGACCACCAGCCGGACCCGGTCCGGGTCGAGGCCGAGACCGGCCGCGGTGCGGTCCCGGTCGCCGTGCGGGTCGGTGGAGGAGAGGTGCAGCTCGACGCCGCCGTCGGGGCGCGGGACGGCCAGGCCGGCCTCGGCGCCGATCGGGGCCGGGTCCTGTCGGCCGACCTGGTACAGGCCCTCGACGATCACCTCGCCGACCGCCTCCGGGTCGCCGCTGCGCAGCGGCAGGTGCCGGAACAGGTTGCCGTCGGGGTGCAACGGCGGTGCGTTGAAGGACTGTTCGGGATCGGTGACGGCCTCCAGCGGCTCGTACTCGACCACGATCGAGGCAGCGGCCAGCCGGGCGGTGTCCGGGTGGTCGGCGGCCACCGCGGCGACCGGCTCGCCGTGGTGCCGGACCACGCCGGAGGCCAGCACCGGACGGTCCGCGCTCCCCCGGCCGTCCGGGGCGGCCTCGGGGTTGCCCTCCGGGACCGGCGGCAGGTCGGCGGCGGTGATCACGGCGTGCACGCCCGGCAGGGCCAGCGCGGCGGCGGTGTCGATCGAGACGATCCGGGCGGACGGGTGCGGCGAGCGCAGCACCGCGCCCCAGAGCAGCCCCTCGGCCCACAGGTCGGCGGCGTACGGGTAGATGCCGAGCGCCTTGGGCAGCGCGTCGGTCCGCGGGGCGGAGCTGCCCAGGCCGAACGGCTCGGCGCCGTCCGGCAGTTCGTCGGCCGACGGGGCGAGCGGGCCGGTGAGGTCGGTGGGCGAGCTCATGCGCGATCGTCCTCGGGGAGCCGGATGCCGTGGGGCGGGGTGTTGCCGTCGTACACCGTGCCGTCGTAGGCCGGAGCGTCGTAGACCGGTGGCGCGGCGTAGTCCGGCCCGTCGAAGGACGTGCCGTGCGCGGGGGTCGGGTAGTACGGGGTGCCGTGCGCGGGCGTGCCCACCGGGCCGTCCGCGGCTGTGCCGTGGGCCGGGGTGGCCTCGTGCCGGCCGGTCTCGTACGGGGCCTCGAAGCCCGGGTCGTACGGCGCCGGGTCGTAGTACGGGGTGCTGTAGTCCGGCTCGTAGACGCCGGTCTGGTGGGTGGTGGCGGCGTACTCGCGGGCGGCCGGCTGCGGCTCGGCCTCGACCCAGACCTCGGAGTCGGCGTACAGCGGGTGCTCCCCGGCCAGCGGCAGGTCGGCGGCGGACTGGGCGGGCAGCACCGGGACGGGCTGCGCGACCGGCGCGGCGGCCTCGGCCGACGGGTCGGCGGCGACCGGCTCGACGACGGGCTCCTCGACCACCCCGCGCGCCTCGGCGACGGTCTGCACGGCGGCCAGCACACCCTGGTAGCCGGTGCAGCGGCAGAGGTTGCCGCAGAGCGCCTGCCTGGTCTCCACCTCGCTGGGCCGGTGGTTGCGCTGGAGCAGGTCGTGGACGGCCATCGCCATCCCGGGGGTGCAGTAACCGCACTGCACGGCACCGGAGTCGGCGAGCGCCTGCTGCACGTCGCTGGCGGCGCCACCGGCGGACAGCCCCTCGACGGTGGCGATCTCGCTGTCCGAGGCGAGCGCCGCGGGCACCAGGCAGCCGGCCACCAACTGGCCGTCCACCTGCACCGAGCAGGCCCCGCACTCGCCCTGCTCGCAGCCGTCCTTGGCGCCGGCCAGACCGAGCCGCTCACGCAGCACGTAGAGCAGGCTCTCGCCGATCCACGCGTCACTGACCGGCCGTTCGAAGCCGTTGACCCGCAGGGTGTACGAGGCGGTCGGACGCACGTCGGCGCCCATGAGGTCGTCCGTCACTTCAGCGCCCTTCCCAGTGCCCGGCGGGCCAGCACGGCTACCGTACGCCGGAGCCTCGACGCGGCCGCGTGCGCCCCCCCGGGGCCGCTCTCGGTCATGCCGTCGGGCACGCAGGCGGCGGCCACGTACTCGCCGAACGCGGCGGCCGCGGCCGGGTCGATGGCGCTGGCGGCCTGGTCGCCGCGGGCGTCCCAGTCGATGCAGCCGGCCACCCAGGACTCGGCCTCCAGCGGGCGCAGCGGCACGGGGGCGACGGCGCCGACGGCGCACCGGACGGCCCGCCGGGCCGGGTCCAGCACCAGGGCGACCGAGGCGGTGGCCCGGGACGGACCGCTGCGGCCGGTGGCCTTCAGGAACACCTGCGGGGCGTGCAGCAGCGGGACCCGCACCCAGGTCAGCAGCTCGCCGGGGCGGACCGGGTCCAGGCCGGTGAGCAGGTGACTGACCGGCACCTCGCGGGTGCTGCCGGCCCTGGCCAGCGTGACGGTGGCCTCCAGGGCGGCCAGCACCGGCAGGGTGTCCCCGGCGGGTGCGGCGGTGGCGATGTTGCCGCCGAGTGTGCCGACGTTGCGGATCTGCGGCGGTCCGGCGGTCCGGGCGGCGTCGGCCAGCGCGGGGATCAGCGCGGCGAAGTCCGGGCGGTCCATCCGGGCGTGGGTGAGTCCGGCCCCCAGGACGGCGGTGCCGCCGTCCTCGTAGCGCCAGCCCCGCAGTTCGGTGATCCGGCCGAGGCCGATCAGCGCGGCCGGGCGGAGCCGGCCCGCGTTGACCGCCTCCATCAGGTCGGTGGCACCGGCCACCGGCACCGCGCCGGGAGTGGCGGCGAGCGCCTCGACAGCCTCGTCGAGCGAGGCCGGCAGCATGATCGTCCGGTTCACCAGGAATCCACCGTGCTCCACTTGCTCATCAACTGCCCGCCGTCTCCCGGCGGTGCGGCCTGGCCCGTAGGGTACGGGCGATCGGGGCGGGTTGGGCAACTCTGGCACACAAAGCTTGGTGATCATTTCCCGGGGGACGGACAGGCGGGGAGAATCCCGGACGAATCCAGGCAGCGAACGATCCGATCCGGTCGGACCGGATCGGATCTTCACCTGTTGTTGACGTACGGACCGGGTTAAGAGGTTCCGCCGACGGGGGGCTGGGTGAAGGAGCGGCGTCCGGGCCGAGTCCGGACGCCGCGACGCCGGCCCCCCGTCGGCGGAACCTCAGAGGTTCCCGGGGCCCTCCTTCGGGCGGCCGAGCACTCCGGGGCGGCGCTGCCAGGGCAGCGGTCCGTCGGCCGGGCGGTACTCGACCCCGAGGGCGTCCAGCCGGGCGTAGTGGGTGGTCATCCGGCGCTCGAAGTCCGCCCAGTCCCGGGCCGCCGGGTCGCGCGGCAGGTCGGACCAGGCCACCTCGGCGAACGCGGCCAGCCGGGGGAAGGTCCGGAAGTCGACGTCCCGGGCGTCGTCGGCGAACTCGGTCCACAGGTTGGCCTGGGTGCCGATCACCCGGGCGGCCGCAGCGCCGTCGTCGTCCAGCGCGCTGAGCTCCGGCGGGACCGGCTCGAACCGGTAGACGTCCTCCAGGCTGCGGACGAAGCCGACCGGGATCGGCTCGTCCTCGCCGGGCCCCTGCCGGTGGTCCAGGTAGACGTGCTGCTCGGGGCACATCACCACGTCGTGGCCCGCCTTGGCGGCCGCCACCCCACCCTCGTAGCCGCGCCAGGAGGAGACCGCCGCACCGGGCGCGAGCCCGCCCTCCAGGATCTCGTCCCAGCCGATCAGCCGGCGGCCCCGGTCGGCCAGCCAGCGGTCGAAGTGCCGGATGAACCAGCTCTGCAGCTCGTCCTCGTCGGCCAGCCCGAGCTCCTTGATCCGGGCCTGCACGGCCGGACTGGCCCGCCACTGGTCCTTGGGGCACTCGTCGCCGCCCAGGTGGACGAACTCCGACGGGAAGATCGCCAGCACCTCCTCCAGCACGCCCTCGTAGAACCGCAGGGTCTGCTCGGAGGGGTTCAGGATGTTCGCGCTGACCCCCCAGTCGGTCCACACCGAGAGCTCCGCGGTGTCCACCACGTCGGTGTTGCCGAGCTCGGGGTAGGCAGAGATGGCGGCCTGCGAGTGGCCCGGCAGGTCGATCTCCGGCACCACCGTGATGTGCCGGGCGTCCGCGTACGCGACGATCTCGCGCAGGTCGTCCTGGGTGTAGAAGCCGCCGTGCGGCCGCTCGTCGTGCCGCTGGGCGTCCCGGAAGCCGACCATCGAGCGGTCCCGCCAGGAGGCCACCTCGGTGAGCCGGGGGTAGCGCTCGATCTCGATCCGCCAGCCCTGGTCGTCCGTCAGGTGCAGGTGCAGCACGTTGAGCTTGTGCGCGGCGATCAGGTCCAGGAAGCGCAGCACGTCCGCCTTGGGCAGGAAGTGCCGGGAGACGTCCAGCAGCGCCCCGCGCCAGCCGAACCGGGGTGCGTCCGCGATCTCGACGTACGGCAGCGCCCAGCCGGTGCGGCGCACCGGAGCACGGCGGTAGGCGTCCGGGCCGAGCAGCTGACGGAGCGTCTGGGCGGCGCGGAAGGCGCCGGCCGGGGCCCCCGCGGCCAGCCGGGCGCCGTCGGCGCCGACCGAGAGCCGGTACTCCTCCGGGGCCAGCGACCCGTCGAGCCGCAGCTCGATCCCGCCCGGGCCGGGTCGCAGCGGCAGACCGGTGGCGGCACCGAGCGCGGCGCGGAGCCAGAACTCGACGCCCTCAAGACCGGGTTCGGCGGTCAGCGGGGTACCGGCGTCCAGCGCGAACTCGCCGGTCTCGGGACGGGTGACACTCAGCGGGGCCGGGATGAGATCCATGAACTCATCCTGCCCCGCCCGACCACGATTGGCATAGACCAATAGGCAGGATTACTGCTTGTTGTCGCCGTCGCCGTCCTGCGGCTTGCCGATGCCGTCGAAGATCTCCTTGCACATCGGGCAGACCGGGTACTTCTTCGGGTCGCGCCCGGGGACCCAGACCTTGCCGCAGAGCGCGACCACCGGGGAGCCGGAGAGCGCGCTCTCCATGATCTTGTCCTTCTGGACATAGTGCGCGAAGCGCTCGTGGTCGCCGTCGCCGTTGGACACCTGGGGGACGGGCTCGACCAGGGTGCCGGTACCGAGACCGCGCTCGGGCTCAAGAGTGCTCATGGGGGCCAAGTCTATGGGGCCCGGGGCCGCTGCGGGAGCCCGTGTCAGTTCAGTGTCGGGTCGTCCGGGTACGTCGCGAGCACCGCGAGCGGGCCGCGCTGGCGGCGCAGCACCGCGCGCCAGAGCCGTTCCGGCTCCGGACAGAAAATGTCGCCTGGCTCACAGTCCACCAGGTACCAGGCACCCTCGGCGAGCTCCGCCTCCAGCTGCCCGGGCGACCAGCCCGCGTACCCGGCGAAGACCCGCAGCCCGCCCAGTTCGCCGGCCAGCAGCTCGGGCGGGGCCTCCAGGTCGACCAGCCCGATCGCGCCGTGCAGCCGGCGCCAGCCGAGCGGCTCGGCCTGCCCGGGCTCGCCGGGGACCACGGCCACCGCGAGCGCCGAGTCCAGGCCGACCGGGCCGCCCTGGAAGAGCACCGAGGGGCGGCCCGCCAGCGCTGACCAGCCGTCCAGCACCGCCGCCACCTCGATCGGGGTGGGGTGGTTGAGCACCACGCCGAGCGCGCCCTGCTCGTCGTGGTCCAGCAGCAGCACCACGGAGCGGGCGAAGTTCGGGTCGGTCAGCATCGGCGTGGCGACCAGGAGTCGGCCGGTGTGCGAGGAGGCCGGGGTCATACCCCACATGATCCCGCAGTCCGGCCCGGCAGGAGTACCCAACACGAAAGCGGGCAGACGGCTCCTCGCCACCCGAACGGCCGTACCGGCCCGCCGTGTCGGCTCCCGGCGGAGCATGATCACCAATAGGGCGCAAGGGAACCAATCGTCCTCCCCTTACCATCTATAGGTGGTGGAAGGGCCTTCTACTCCGGTGGAAGATCCTTCCACTTGCGTCTGCCCTGCTCCGCAGCCGACTCACCCCCCATTTGGCATCCCGGATTGCGAGAACGATGACCGACGACGTCCTGCTGGTCCACGGCGGAAACCCGCTCGAAGGCGAGATCCGGGTCCGTGGTGCGAAGAACCTGGTCCCCAAGGCCATGGTCGCCGCCCTGCTCGGCACGGGCCCCAGCAGACTGCGCAACGTCCCGGACATCCGCGACGTCAAGGTGGTCCGCGGGCTGCTGCAGCTGCACGGCGTGACGGTGCGCGCCGGTGACGAGGAGGGCGAGCTGATCCTCGACCCCTCGCACGTGGAGAGCGCCAACGTCGCCGACATCGACGCGCACGCGGGCTCCTCGCGGATCCCGATCCTGTTCTGCGGCCCGCTGCTGCACCGCCTCGGCCACGCCTTCATCCCGGGCCTGGGCGGCTGCGACATCGGCGGCCGGCCGGTGGACTTCCACTTCGAGGTGCTCCGCCAGTTCGGCGCCACCATCGAGAAGCACCCGCAGGGCACCTACCTGGTGGCGGCCCAGCGACTGCAGGGCACCAAGATCGAGCTGCCCTACCCCTCGGTCGGCGCGACCGAGCAGGTGCTGCTCACCGCGGTGCTCGCGGAGGGCGTCACCGAGCTGCGGAACGCGGCCGTCGAGCCGGAGATCGTCGACCTGATCTGCGTGCTGCAGAAGATGGGCGCGATCATCTCGCTGGGCACCGACCGGACCATCCTGATCACCGGCGTGGACGAGCTCTCCGGCTACAACCACCGCGCCCTGCCGGACCGCCTCGAGGCGGCCTCCTGGGCCTGCGCGGCGCTGGCCACCAAGGGCGACATCTACGTCCGGGGCGCCGACCAGATCCCGATGATGACCTTCCTGAACACCTTCCGGAAGGTCGGCGGCGCCTTCGAGATCGACGACGAGGGCATCCGGTTCTGGCACCCGGGCGGCGAGCTCAAGGCGATCGCCCTGGAGACCGACGTGCACCCGGGCTTCCAGACCGACTGGCAGCAGCCGCTGGTGGTCGCGCTGACCCAGGCCGACGGCCTCTCGATCGTGCACGAGACGGTGTACGAGTCCCGGCTCGGCTTCACCGGCGCGCTGAACCAGATGGGCGCGCACATCCAGCTCTACAGCGAGTGCCTGGGCGGCACCCCCTGCCGCTTCGGCGCCCGGAACTTCCAGCACTCCGCGGTGGTCTCCGGCCCGTCCAAGCTGATCGGCGGCGAGCTGGTCATCCCCGACCTGCGCGGCGGCTTCTCGTACCTGATCGCGGCGCTGGCGGCCGAGGGCACCTCGACCGTGCACGGCATCGACCTGATCAACCGGGGCTACGAGAACTTCATGGCGAAGCTCCGGGACCTCGGCGCCCAGGTGGAGCTGCCCAGCGAGGAGCTCCAGCCCGCCTGATCCGCACGCACGAACGACCGTGGCCGGTCTCCCCGAGGGGAGACCGGCCACGGTCGTTTCAGCTGCTTCGGGTCACTTGCCCTTGGCGGCTTCCTTCAGCTTCGAACCGGCGCTGACCTTGGCGCTGAAGCCGGCCGGGATCTGGATCGGGTCGCCGGTCTGCGGGTTACGGGCCGTACGAGCGGCACGGTGGGTGCGCTCGAAGGTCAGGAAGCCGGGGATGGTGACCTTCTCGTCGCCCTTGGCGACGACCTCGCCGACAACCTCGGCGAAGGCGGCCAGAACAGCGTCGGCGTCCTTGCGGGTCACCTCGGCGCGCTCCGACAGAGCGGCCACCAGCTCACTGCGGTTCATGTGTACTCCTGTGGTCTGTTCGCGTTGCGGTGTGCGGGGGCCCATCGGTCGATCCCTCCCGGGCCCCCACGTTCTGGAGGTGGCCGGACGGGCCGCTGGTCCGCACACTGTGCTCATTCAGGCGAGGGTTGGTCAGGGGTCGGGCTTGCACCCCGAAGCGCCTCAAACCGCACGTCCTGGGTACGAATCCTGCCCCGACCGGCACTGAGAAAGCCAATCGGACCCCGGCGCGGTTGACCCGAACAGTGCCCGCCCACCGGAGTTGTGACGCTCCGTCGGCTCCGGCGGACCGGATCGGGCGACGGTCCGGAGGACACGCCGGGAGCCCAGGGGGACGTTCCGTACTTGTCGGACACGCCTGCCCCGTGCAGGGCTACCGTACGCCCTGGCACCGACAAGCCCAAACACGCCCCTTCCCCTTGTGTCGCAAGGGTTCGGGGCGTGTGGGGATGGGTAGGGCCGCCGACCGGGCATTTGCCCGAGCCCGCGGGTGCTCCCGGGCAGCCGTGCGACCTAGAGCCGAACGGCCGGAAAAGCCGCGGTGTCGAGCGTGCCGACGATCCCGTGGGTGGGCTTCGACGGGGCGGGCTCCGCGCCGCCACGGGCCGCCAGGGCGGCCTCCCGGACGGCTGCGGCCACCGTCTTGGCCACGTCGGGGTGGAAGACGCTCGGGATGATGTAGTTGGCGTTCAGCTGGTCGTCGGCGACCGTGGTGGCCAGCGCCCGGGCGGCGGCGATCATCATCTCGGTGTTGACGGTGTGGCTCTGCGCGTCCAGCAGGCCGCGGAACACGCCGGGGAAGACCAGCACGTTGTTGATCTGGTTCGGGAAGTCGCTGCGGCCGGTGGCCACCACCGCGGCGGTCTGCCGGGCCACCGCCGGGTCGACCTCCGGGTCCGGGTTGGCCAGCGCGAAGACGATCGAGTTCTCGGCCATGGTGGCCAGGTCGTCCCCGTCCAGCACGTTCGGGGCCGAGACGCCGATGAAGACGTCGGCGCCCGCCACGGCCTCCTTGAGGGTGCCGGTGCGGCCCGAGCGGTTGGTGTGCTCGGCGATCCAGCGCAGCGAGTCGTTCAGGTCCTCCCGGCCGCTGTGCACCACGCCGCTGACGTCGGCCACGGTGGCGTGCTCGACGCCGGCCGCCAGCAGCAGCTTGAGGATCGCGGTACCGGCCGCGCCGGCGCCCGACATCACGATCCGGATCTCGGAGATCTCCTTGCCGACCACCCGCAGCGCGTTGGTCAGCGCGGCCAGCACCACGATCGCGGTGCCGTGCTGGTCGTCGTGGAAGACCGGGATGTCCAGCGCCTCGCGCAGCCGGGCCTCGATCTCGAAGCAGCGCGGCGCGGAGATGTCCTCCAGGTTGATGCCCGCGAAGCCGGGGGCGATCGCCTTCACGATCGCGACGATCTCGTCGGCGTCCTGGGTGTCCAGGCAGATCGGCCAGGCGTCGATGTTGGCGAACCGCTTGAACAGCGCGGCCTTGCCCTCCATCACCGGCAGCGCGGCCATCGGGCCGATGTTGCCCAGGCCCAGCACGGCCGAGCCGTCGGTGACCACCGCGACGCTGTTGCGCTTGATGGTCAGCCGCCGGGCGTCCTCGGGGTTCTCGGCGATCGCCATGCAGACCCGGGCCACGCCGGGGGTGTAGATCATCGAGAGGTCGTCACGGTTGCGGATCGGCAGCTTGGAGGACATCTCGATCTTGCCGCCGAGGTGCATCAGGAAGGTCCGGTCCGAGACCCGGCCGATCGCCACCCCGTCGATCGCCCGCAGCTTCTCGACGATCTCCTCGCCGTGCGCCACCGAGGAGGCCGCCACCGTCACGTCGATCCGGAGCGCCTCCAGGCCCGAGGCGGTGACGTCGAGACCGGTGACCGAACCGCCGGAGGACTCGACCGCCGTGGTGATCGAGCTCACCGCGTTTCCGGTGGCCGGGACCTCCAGCCGCACCGTGATCGAGTTCGAGACACTGGGCACCGTCGCCATCGACGTCCTTCTTCCTGGATCAACACTTTGTTGAAAATCTCATGCCTTGGGCATGCTAGACCTCGATCGTCGCACCAACCAAGGGCCTGCCAGAAATAACGTTCATTGAGTGTCCGGACTCGACAAGGCTTCTTGCCCTCCACGGACGATGCGTTACATTGGACAAGACACCGGCTCGATCCAAGCCCCCGGGCCCAACCTTCGTCGCTACGAGCGACCACTTGCCGCGAGGCGAGCATGGCGGGTCGGTGTCACTAACGTCGGAAGGCCCCTCACCAGTGGTGAGGGGCCTTCGCCGTGTCGCACCGTCAGCGCAGCAGCGCCGGCACCCCGTCCGCGTCCGGCAGGTCGTCCGGGCCCGAGAGCACGGTCAGCCGCTGGGTCGCCCGGGTCAGCGCGACGTACAGCACCCGCAGCCCCGCCTCCGACTCCCCCGCGATGCCGACCGGGTCGGCCACCACCGTGGCGTCGTACTCCAGGCCCTTGGCCTCCAGGCTGCCGAGCGCCACCGCGCGCTCGCCGAGACCCTCGATCCAGCCGGCCGCCTCGGCCCGGCGGTCCATCGGGACCACCACCGCGACGGTGCCGTCCACCTCGGCCAGCAGCCGGGTCAGCTCGGCCCGGGCGGCGGCCGCGAAGACCGCCGGGTCGGCCGAGGCCGCCGCCGCGAAGCGCGGCGCGAGGCCGGTCGAGCGGACCGCCGTCGGCGAGGGGGTGCCGGGCGCGGCCAGCGCCAGCACCTTGGCCGCCACGTCGGCGATCTCGGACGGGTTGCGGTAGTTCACGGTCAGCGTGTGCCGACGGCGCGGCTTGCCCGCCAGCACCTCGTCCATCGCCGCCTGCGCCTCCTGCGGGAACGGCCAGGAGGACTGCGCCGGGTCGCCGACGATGGTCCAGGTCGCCATCCGGGAGCGCCGGCCGATCATCCGCCACTGCATCGGGGTGAGGTCCTGCGCCTCGTCCACGATCACGTGCGCGTACTCGACCCGCTCGACCGGCACCCGGTCGCGCTGCCTGGCCGACCGGTCCGCGTACGTGGTGACCTCCTCCAGGCCGGTCAGCAGGTCGACCGCGTCGACCTCGCGGACCACCCGCCTGGCCGCCTCGCCGAGCAGCAGCTGCAGCTCGTCCACCAGCGCCACGTCGTGCGCCGAGAGCGGGCCCTCACCACGGTCGGTGAGCTCGTGCCAGGAGGCGGCCAGCAGGCGCGCCTCGTCCGGCGTGACGGCCCGGCGGGCGATCCGGTTGGTGTGCCGGGTCTGCTTGAGGGTGGCCAGCACCCGACGGGGGGTCAGGGACGGCCACCAGGCGTCCAGGAAGTCCAGGAAGACCGCCTCGTCGGAGACGTACTCGTCGAACGACTCCTTCTCTTCCTGGCGCTGCTCCCTGGCGTAGTGGTCGGACGGACGCGGCTGGTGCCTGATCGCCTCCTGCCAGAGCGCGTCCAGCAACAGCCTGCGGGCCCGCGGACGGAGCAGGTTCAGCGGCGTGCCGCCGCTGCCGATCACGTTGCCGCGCACCGCCCGGAGCTTGTCGGCGTCCAGCCGGAGCGCCTCGCCCCGGGCGAACACCTTCAGCTCGGTCGGCGCGCCCAGCTCCAGCGCGGCCTTGGCCGCCCGGCGCATCAGCGTCACCATCCGGGCCGAGCCCTTCACGTGCGCGGCCTCCGGGGTGTCGTACCGGCCCGCCTCGATGCCGTCCACCAGGCTGCCGACGGCCCGGATCGCGACCTGGCCCTCCTCGCCCAGCGAGGGCAGCACGCCCTCGGTGTACGAGACCAGCAGCGCGGTCGGGCTGACCACCAGGATGCCGCCCGCGTACCGGCGGCGGTCCTGGTAGAGCAGGAAGGCGGCCCGGTGCAGCGCGACCGCGGTCTTCCCGGTGCCGGGGCCGCCGGTCACCAGGGTGGCGCCCGGCGCGGGGGCCCGGATCACCTCGTCCTGCTCGCGCTGGATCGAGGAGACGATGTCGCGCATCGAGTGGCTGCGGGCCCGGCCGAGCGAGGCCATCAGCGCACCGTCGCCGACCACCGCGAGCTCCTGGCCGGCCAGGGTCGGGGTCAGGTCGGGGCGCAGCAGGTCGTCCTCGACCCCGAGCACCTTGCGCCCCTTCGACCGGATCACCCGTCGCCGGATCACCCGGCCGGGCTCCAGCGGTGTGGACCGGTAGAACGGCGCGGCGGCCGGTGCCCGCCAGTCGATCACCAGCGGCCCGAACTCGGCGTCGAGCACGCCGAGCCGCCCGATGTGCAGCGTCTCCGCCACCGCCGGGTCGGCCGGATCGAGCGGGGTCTGCGACGGGATGCCGTGCTCCTCCGGCGCATCGGCCTCCTGGAGGTCGATCCGGCCGAACAGGAAGTCCTCGAACTCCGCGTTCAACCGGTGCAGGTGCGCGCCCGCGCGGTACACCTGGGCGTCCCGCTCGGCGAGCGCGCCGGGCGTACCGACCTGTACGCGCTTGGCGGCGTCCTCCAGGATGTACTCGGCCTCGGCGAGCTTCTCCTCCAGCCGGTGGTACACCGTGTCGAGATGGCGCTGTTCGCCCGCGATCTCGCGGGCGCGGATGGTGTCTGAGTCAGAGCTGCTGTGCATGGCCTCGGGGGGTGCGGCGAAGGACCTCGGAAAAGAGACGGACGGATGATCCTACGCCCGAAGACCCCCGAAGAACCACCGCCTACGATGACGTGCGGCTCCGCCGCGCGGGCGACGCCGACCTTTTGGCGCTCGGTGCACCACCAAGGGGCTCGGGGAACTGCGACGCCGACCTCGTACAAGGCCGGCGTTGCGTAGGTGGTCAGGGACTTTCGCAGTGACCCGAGCGCCAGACCTCCTCGCAGTTCCCCGAGCCCCTGACCGTAGATGCCCGGGCGCCTGCCTACAGCGCAGCCCCTGAGCGCCTGCCAAGAGCGCGGCCCCGGGCCGGTCAGGCCGTGCCGTACTTCTCGCCCGGGTCGGCGACCGGGTCGAGGGCCAGTCGGTACCCCCGTTTGACCACGGTGGCCACCAGTCCGGGGGCACCCAGCGCGGACCGCAGCCGCGTCATCGCCGTCTCCACCGCATGCTCGTCGTTCCCGCTCCCCGGCAGCACCCGCAGCAGCTCGGCCCTCGGCACCACCCACCCCGGCCGCCGCGCCAGCGCCCGGAGCAGCGCCATCCCGGCCGGCGGAACCGGCCGCAACTCGCCGTCCACCAGCACCGCCTGGCCCCGCAGCTCGACCGCGCGCCCGGCCACCGAGAGCCGTCGCGCCCGCTCCGGCAGCTGTGCGGTGAGCATCTGGACCATCGCGCCGAGCCGCATCCGCTCCGGCCAGACCGTGGCGACGTCCAGTTCCTCCAGCGGGGCCGCCGTCACCGGGCCGACGCAGACCGGCAGGACGTCCCGGCGCAGCGCGTGCAGCAACTCGGCGGTCAGTCCGCGCTGTTCGGCCCGGTCGAGCAGGCTGATCGCGGCGGGGGCGCTGGTGAAGGTGACCGCGTCCAGGGCGCCCGCGCAGCAGGCGTCCAGCAGCCGGTCCAGCGGGGCCAGGTCGGCGGGCGGCAGCCAGCGGTAGACCGGGACCTCGACCACCTCGGCGCCGGCCGCCGTCAGCGAGTCGACGAAGTCCCGCAGCGGGGCGCCGTGCAGCTGGACCGCGATCCGGCGGCCGTCCACGCCCTGGTCCAGCAGCCGGGCCAGCACCTCGACCGAGGACTCCGACTCGGGCGACCACTCCTCGCGCAGCCCGGCGGCCCGGATCGCGCCCTTGGCCTTGGGGCCGCGCGCGAGCACCACGGCCTTGCCCAGCCGGTCGATCAGGTCGTCGCCGAGGCCCCAGCCCTCGGCGGCCTCGATCCAGCCCCGGAAGCCGATGCCGGTGGTGGCCACCGCGATGTCCGGCGGGGCGGCGACCAACGCCCGGGTGGCGGCCAGCAGTTCGGTGTCGTCGGTGAGCGGCACGATCCGCAGGGCGGGGGCCCGCAGGACGGCGGCCCCCCGACGCTGGAGCAGTGCGGCGAGCTCCTCGGCCCGCCGGGCGGCGGTGATGCCGATGGTGAACCCGGCCAGTGGCGGCACCGGTTCGGCACGGTCGGTGGGGCGACTGCTCGTCAGATCGTCCATGGTTCTCGGTCCTTCGGTGGTGCGTCTTCCGGCTGCGGCGGGCCGGAAGGGGGGTGGACGGGAAATCCTGCCTCCCGGCGGTTCCACGGCGGGGTCGGTCCGATTTCCGGCTCGTTTCGCAGGTCGGACCGGCCGTCCAGGGGCTGGACGGCCGGTCGCGACCGGGTCAGGTTCGGACCAGCGCCGGGTCCGGCACGGTCTCACCTGCGCCGGCCCTCGGACGGCGCAGGTACACCGCCCAGGTGAGCGCGAAGCAGATCCCGTACGCCACCAGGAAGGAGGCGAAGGCCGGAGTGCCGGTCTTCGCCACCAGGAAGGACTGCCGGAACGCCAGGTTGATGAAGAGTCCGCCGAGCGCACCGACCGCGCCGATCACGCCGACCGCCGCGCCGGACATCCGGCGGGACCAGGCGGCCGCCTGCTCGACCGTGTCGCCGAGTTGGGCGATCCGGTCCTGCGCCTTGGCCTCGAAGATCACCGGGATCATCTTGTAGGTGGAGCCGTTGCCGAGACCGGCGAAGACGAACAGCGCGATGAAACCGGTCAGGAAGACCGGCAGCGACCTGATCGAGGAGGCGTAGGTGACCAGCACGGCGGCGGCGGCCATCGCGGCGAAGTTCCACAGCGTGATCCGGGCCCCGCCGAGCCGGTCCGCCAGCCGGCCGCCGACCGGTCGGATCAGCGAGCCCAGCAGCGGGCCGACGAAGGTCAGTTGGGCGGCCTGCAGCGGAGTGCGGCCGAACTGGTTCTGCAGCACCAGGCCGAAGGCGAAGCTGAAGCCGATGAAGGAGCCGAAGGTGCCGATGTAGAGCACGGACATCAGCCAGGTGTGCTTCTGCCGGACGATCTCGGCCAGCGCCCCGGTGTCGCTCCGCATCGGCGCCAGGTTGTCCATGAAGAGCGCCGCGCAGGTCGCCGCGATCACGATCAGCGGCAGGTAGATGCCCAGCACCAGCCTCGGGTGGGTGGCCCCGGCCCAGGTGATCACGCCGAGCGCGACCAGCTGGATCACCGGCACCCCGATGTTGCCGCCGCCCGCGTTCAGCCCGAGTGCCCAGCCCTTCCGGTGCTGCGGGAAGAAGGCGTTGATGTTGGTCATCGAGGACGCGAAGTTCCCGCCGCCGAGCCCGGTCAGCGCCGCCACGAGCATGAACGTGGTGTACGAGGTGCCGGGGTGCATCACACAGGCGGCCGCCAGGGTCGGCAGCAGGAGCAGCAGCGCCGAGACGATCGTCCAGTTCCGCCCGCCGAACCGGGCCACCGCGAAGGTGTACGGAATCCGGACGAACGCACCGACCAGCGTGGGCACCGCGACCAGGAAGAACTTGCCGGCCGGGTCCACGCCGTACTTCGGGCCCATGAAGAGGACCATCACCGACCAGAGGCTCCAGATCGAGAAGCCGATGTGCTCGGAGACGATCGAGAACAGCAGGTTCCGGTTGGCCACCTGCCGCCCGGTCCGCTCCCAGAAACCGGCGTCCTCCGGTCGCCAGTCCGCTATCCAGCGGCCACCCGCTCTGCCCTGCGCTGCCGTGTCGGTGCCCATCGCGCTCCCCTTGCCTGCCCGGTGCCCTGTACCAACTGACGTTAGGAGACGGTGATTTCGCCCTCGTTGTGGGCTGTGACACGCGAGGAACCGTCCTCTCACCCGACGGACCGTAGCGCTGTGAGGACGGGCCCGGGAAGCACGAAGGCCGCCCTCCGGTGTGGAGGGCGGCCTTCGATACACATGGGGTGGTGGAGATGCCGGGAATCGAACCCGGGTCCAGTGGAGTGGATTCAGGACTTCTCCGAGCGCAGTCCGCTGTGATTTTCTCGGCCCTGGCAGTCACGCGGACAAGCCGCCAACAGGCCCAGTCACTGTTTGATTTCCCCGCCGACCCCCGTGACCGGGGTGGAAGGTTGAGTTCCCTAAACTATGCCAGGGTCCGGGTCGGGAACTCCCCGGTCTGACACCCGTTCACTTTCGCTTAGGCAGCGAGAGCGAACTGCTGGGCATCGCGCTTAGAGTTGGCGATTATTGTTTTGCGGCAGATGGTTAACGAGATCATTGCCGCGTTCCTCGGCTCGCTTCTCCTGTTTCGACTTCCCCTGTCGAAACCGATCATCCCCATGTTTTGTTGAGAAACAGCTCCCGGCGGGCGGACCCTCCGGTTGGTGCTGCGCCCATACTACGCGCAGCGACCGGCCTGGCCAAGCAGATTAACCCTGCTGGCGGCGGCGGACCGCCGCGACCGCCCGGTCCGTCTCACGACGGTCCTGCTTCTCGCGCAGGGTCTGCCGCTTGTCGTGCAGCTTCTTGCCGACCGCGAGGGCCAGTTCGAGCTTCACCCGGCCGTCCTTGAAGTACAGCGAGAGCGGCACCAGGGTGTGGCCGGTCTCCTTGGTCTTCGCCTCGATCTTGTGGATCTCCATCCGGTGCAGCAGCAGCTTGCGCTTCCGCCGCGCCGAGTGGTTGGTCCAGGTCCCCTGGGTGTACTCGGGGATGAAGATGTTGTCGATCCACGCCTCGTGCCCCTGGACGTAGGCGTAGCCGTCCACCAGGTTGGCCCGTCCCTCGCGGAGCGACTTGACCTCGGTGCCGGTCAGCACCAGACCGCATTCGTACGTGTCGAGGATGGTGTACTCGTGTCGCGCCTTCTTGTTCTGCGCGATCAGCTTCTTTCCGGTTTCTTTAGCCATAGCGCCGATCATTCTCGCATCCCGGCGAGGCCCCCGGCAGCCCCTTTACCGCCGGTGCGTCCCGCCGGTACTACCGGCGGCCGAGGCCGGAGAGCACGGTGCCGGCCAGCCGGACGGTGTCGGCGGGGGTGGCGCCGGGCGGGCGCGGGACGTCCGGGGTCAGGCCGGTGCCGTCCGGGGAGCGGCCGGCCGGGGTGAAGTAGCGACCCACCGTCAGTTCGAGGACGGCGCCGTCGGCCAGTCGGCTGGGCTGCTGGACGGTGCCCTTGCCGAAGGTGCGGGAGCCGACCAGGACGGCGCGGCTGCGGTCCTGGAGCGCTCCGGCCAGCAGCTCGGCGGCGCTCATGGTGCCGCCGTCGACCAGCACCACCAGCGGGGTGGCGGTGTCACCGCCGGGCCCGGCGGTGAGCTCGCGCCGCTCGCCGTGCTCGAGGTAGGAGCCGACCGGGCCGCCGTCCAGGAAGAGCGCCGCGGTGGCGGCGGCCTCGTCGACGAGACCGCCGGAGTTGCCGCGCAGGTCGAGCAGCACCCCGCTCGCGCCCCGGGCGGCCGCCTTGACCTGCCCGGCCACCCCGGCGGTGAAGCCGTGCACCGCGATCCGGACCACCCCGGGTGCCGGGTGGTCCACCGTCACGTCACGGGCCACCAGTTCGGCCCGCCTCAGGGTGAGTTCGCGCTCCTCGCCACCGGTGCCGCGCAGCGCCAGTGCGACGGTCGAACCGGCCGCACCGCGCAGCCCGGCCACCACCTCGGTGACCGGCAGCCGGTCGGCCGGGGCGCCGTCGATCCGCAACAGCCGCTCCCCGACCACGATCCCGGCCTGCTCGGCCGGCCCGGCCGGGGTCACCTGGGCCACCGTGGTGACCCCGTCCGACGCCCGGCGGACCGACAGGCCGACGCCGTCGTACCGGCCCTGGGTGAGGTCGGTGTACGCCTCGGGGCTGTAGTACGCGGCCCACCGGTCGCCGCCCCCGGCCAGCAGTTGCTCGGCCTGCTGCCGGGAGAGGGCGGCCCCGGTCAGCGTCTGACCGTCCAGCACGTCCGAGGAGGTCGGGAGGGCCGACGCCGGGGGCTCGCTCCACGCACCGGTCATCGCACCACCGAGCAGCACGGCGCCGAACACCAGCGAGAGCATGGCCCCCTGGCGTACCCCACTGCGCAGTGTCACCGGCATGGCACCGGAGTCTAGGCGCCGTCCTCGACCCGACGTCAGACCTTCAGGTACTTCCGAAGGGTGAAGAACGCCGCGATCGCCGCCATCCCCATGCCGACCACGACCAGCAGCGGGATCACCGACAGCACCGAGGAGAGCCCGATGAAGTGGATGAACTCCACCTTCTTGGCCAGGAAGCCCTGCACGAAGAAGTGCCCGCCGACCAGCAGCCCGGAGGCCAGCGCGGCCCCGAGCAGCGCGGCGAACGCGGCCTCGGCGATGAACGGCATCTGGACGTAGAAGTTCGAGGCACCGACCAGGCGCATGATGCCGGTCTCACGCCGTCGGCTGAACGCGGACACCCGGACGGTGTTCACGATCAGCAGCAGCGCAACGAACAGCATCAACACCATGATCACGAACGCGGCCGTCTGTAGACCGTTCAACAGTCCGAACAGGTTCTCCAGGATCTTCTTCTGGTCCTGCACCGACTTGACGCCCGGCAGACCCGCGAAGGCGCTCTGCATCACGTCGTACTTGGTCGGGTCGACCAGCTTCACCCGCCAGGACTGCGGCATCGCCTCCGCGCCCACCGCGACGATCAGCGGGTTGTCCGGGTTGAGGTCCTTCCAGTGCTTGAACGCCTCCTGCGAGCTCTCGAAGGTGAAGTTCTGCACCAGCGGCATCTTCTCCAGCTTCGACTTCACGTCGGCGATCTGCTGGTCGGTGGCGGCACCCGCCGCACACTGGGCCGACTTGGAGTCGGCCTTGGTGCAGAAGTAGATGCTCACCTCGACCTTGTCGTACCAGAAGTCCTTCATCGAGTTGACCTGGTCACGCACCAGCAGGCTGGCTCCGGCCAGGGCGAGCGACAGCGCAACGCTGACCACGACCGCGATGGTCATGGTCAGGTTGCGACGGAGACCGACGCCGATCTCCGACAGAACGAACTGGGCGCGCATGGCTTTGTCTCACTCCAGGGTCATTGCGGGTGGGGCGGGCAGGCGGACGGGGCGTCGGGCTCAGTGCTGGTAGCCGTAGACGCCACGGGCCTGGTCGCGGACCAGCAGCCCCTTGTCGAGCTCGATCACCCGCTTGCGCATCTGGTCGACGATGGCCTGGTCGTGAGTGGCCATCAGGACGGTGGTGCCGGTGCGGTTGATCCGGTCGAGCAGCTTCATGATGCCGACGGAGTTCTGCGGGTCGAGGTTTCCGGTCGGCTCGTCGGCGATCAGCAGCATCGGACGGTTCACGAAGGCGCGGGCGATCGCCACGCGCTGCTGCTCACCACCGGAGAGCTCGCCGGGCATCCGGTCCTCCTTGCCACCGAGGCCGACCAGGTCGAGCACCTCGGGGACGACCTTGTTGATGGCGCTCTTCGGCTTGCCGATCACCTCGAGGGCGAACGCGACGTTCTGCGCCACGGTCTTGTTCGGCAGCAACCGGAAGTCCTGGAAGACGGTGCCCAGCTGACGCCGCATGTGCGGCACCTTCCAGTTGGACAGCTTGCCGAGGTCCTTGCCCAGCACGTGCACCTCGCCGACGCTCGGCCGCTCCTCGCGCAGGCAGAGCCGGAGGAAGGTCGACTTGCCCGAGCCGGAGGACCCGACCAGGAAGACGAACTCACCCTTCTCGATCTCCAGCGAGACGTTGTCCAGGGCCGGACGGTTCTGCTTGGGATAGGTCTTGGAGACGTTGTCGAATCTGATCACGGCTGCATCACGGGGGCCATCCTAGGTGGAATGGCGACCGCTTCGGCCGAACTTCCGTGACCCGATCGTTACTTCGGGCCCCGGAGGGCTGGCCGGACGGCACCGTTCCTCGGTCGGTTCCGCTCCCGTGGCAGTCCGGGAGCGGCGGCAGAAGAGGCCGACTGCCGCTTCTCCGGTTTCGGACCATACGCGAAGGGCATCAGGGCTCGCAGGCCCGACCGGCCCGGCGGCCTGAGAATTGGTGGCGAATGTTCTGTTTTGCCCGGATAAATGCGAGCCATGTCACAGCCCGGCCCACGGTTGAGCGGCCGGCCCCCGCCACGCACGGGCCGGATCGACCGGAACCTGGCACAGTGGTAGCCAGAGAGCGGCCGTATGGGGCAGCCGAAGGAACCGGAAGCCCTCCCGGCGCGTTGCTGTAAGCAGCAAGGAGGAGATCGCATGACGTGCGACCATCTGGTGTGCGCCAACTGCAACGGCCGCGTGAGTGACGGCCGCTGCCCCGTCTGCCGCGCCAACCGGGCCCGGCTCGAGGGTGAGCAGGGTCCGTTCGCCGCACTGACGCCCGCCACGCTGCTGGCGTTGCTGGTCGGCCTGCTGGCCGTGGCACTGATCGCCCGACAGGCCCTGGCCTGACCGGACCGAAGAACGACGAGAGGGCCCCGGGACGTCGTCCCGGGGCCCTCTCTCCTGTCGATCGTGCCGAACCGCCTTACGCGGCGGCCTCGCGCTGCTTGCGCCAGCGGATACCCGCCTCGATGAAGCCGTCGATGTCCCCGTCCAGCACGGACTGCGGGTTGCCGACCTCGAACTCCGTCCGGAGGTCCTTGACCATCTGGTACGGGTGCAGGACGTAGGAGCGCATCTGGTTGCCCCAGGAGCTGCCGCTGTCCTTGAGCGCGTTCATCGCGGCCTTCTCCTCCTGCCGGCGCAGCTCGAGCAGCTTGGCCTGGAGGACGTTCATCGCCGAGGCCTTGTTCTGGATCTGCGAGCGCTCGTTCTGGCAGGACACCACCGTGCCGGTCGGCAGGTGGGTGATCCGGACCGCCGAGTCGGTGGTGTTGACGCCCTGGCCGCCGGGGCCGGAGGCACGGTACACGTCGATCCGCAGCTCGCCCTCGTCGATGTCGACGTGGTCGGACTGCTCGACCACGGGGAGCACCTCGACGCCCGCGAACGAGGTCTGCCGGCGGCCCTGGTTGTCGAACGGCGAGATCCGGACCAGGCGGTGGGTGCCCTGCTCGACCGAGAGCGTGCCGTACGCGTACGGCACCTTCACGGTGAAGGTCGCGGACTTGATGCCGGCCTCTTCGGCGTACGAGGTGTCGTAGACCTCGGTCGGGTACCCGTGCCGCTCGGCCCAGCGGAGGTACATCCGCATCAGCTGCTCGGCGAAGTCGGCGGCGTCCACGCCACCGGCCTCGGCCCGGATGTTGACCAGGGCCTCGCGGGAGTCGTACTCGCCGGAGAGCAGGGTGCGGACCTCGAGCTCCTCGACCGCCTTCTGCACCGAGGTGAGCTCGGCCAGTGCCTCGGTGAGGGCGTCCGCGTCGTCCTCGTCCGCCGCCAGCTCGAACAGGATGGAGAGGTCGTCCACCCGGCCGCGCAGGGTCCGCACCTTGCGCAGCTCGCCCTGGAGGAAGGACAGCCGGCTGGTGACCAGCTGCGCGTTGGCCAGGTCGTCCCACAGGTTGGGGGCGGCTGCCTCCTCCTCGAGGGCGGCGATGTCGGCCCGGATCTTGTCCAGGTCGAGGACGGCCTCGATGGACCCCATGGTCGTTTCGAGGGACTTGAGCTCTTCGGAAGGATCGACGGCTGCCACGCCACCAGCCTAATGGCTCCGGGCCACCGACCGTGCATGGGTATCCGCAGCCGGGTCGGTCGACCACGGAGCGGCGGCGCCGGACCGGGTGCCGGGGGAGGTCGCGGCGAAGGCCGAGTAGGCGGCCGCCGCCCCGGCCAGCAGCAGCACCACCGCGAGCAGCACCGCGTACAGCCGGCGGCGCCGGACCAGCGCCCGCCGCCCCTTCCGGTGGCCGCTCGCCGGGGCCGCCTCGCGGCGCTGGGCCTGCGACTCGGCCGCGTACGAGGCCAGCTCCTGGGCGGACGGGCGGCGCAGGCTGGTGTGGGTGTCCCGGGTGGAGTCGGGCGAGGGGGTCGGCACCAGCGGGACGGCCGGGCCCCGGCGGCGGCGGTGGGTGCCGGGGCCGGCGTCCACCTCGGCGTAGACCGCCTCGCCCGGGGTGAGCAGCTCCTCGGCCGGGGCCTTGCCCTGCGGCGGGACGTGCGCGGGCAGCCCGGTCAGGTACGGCAGCTGCCCGCGCAGCCGCTCGGCCAGCTCGGCGGCGCGCAGCCGGGAGGCCGGGGCCTTGGCCAGGCACTCGCCGATGATCCGGGACAGCCCCTCGGGGAGCCCGGCGATCGGCGGGACGGTCTCGGTGACGTGCCGCCGCAGCACCGCGCCGGTGTGGCCGCCGCCGAACGGGGTGAAGCCGGTCAGCAGCTCGTACAGCACGGTGGCCAGCGCGTAGATGTCGACGGCGGCGCGCGGCTCCAGCCCCTCGATGATCTCGGGGGCCAGGTAGTCGGGGGTGCCGATGATCCTGGTCGCCCTGGTCCGGCGCGGGGCGTCCACCAGGCGGGCGATGCCGAAGTCGGCGAGCTTGGCGCGCGGGGCGCCGCCGGGCCCGGCCGGGGCGGCCAGGTCGAGCATCACGTTCTCCGGCTTCACGTCCCGGTGGACGATCCCGGCGGCGTGCGCGGCGGCCAGGCCGTCGGCCACGTCGGCGATCACCGAGACGGCGGCCAGCGGGGTCAGCGGGCCGTCCCGGTCCAGCCGGGAGCGCAGGTCGGCGCCCTGCACCAGCTCCATCACCAGGGCCAGGTCGTCGCCGTCCACCACCATGTCGCGGACCCCGACCACCCGGGGGTGGTCCAGGCTCATCAGTGCGGTGCGCTCCTGGATGAACCGCCCCACGAGCACCTGATCGGACGCCAGGTCCTCACGCAGCAGCTTGACTGCCACCGGTCCGTCCGGGCCCTCGCCGAGCCAGACGGTCCCGGCGGACCCCCGCCCGATCACCTGGTGGACGGTGTACCGGCTGCCGATCTTGCGTGCCAATGCTGCTGCTCCGTAGGCGGCGGGAGCGCGCGGTGGTGCTGCGCACTCGGTAGGTCCGTGCTTCAGCCCACCAACCTACGCGCCCGACGGCCGTTCGGGGGACGCCGAACGGCCCTGTGAGCCCTCCGGGGACAGGAAAAATTCTGAAGTGTCGACAAATGCCTATTGCTGACTGCCGGTCAGATCGTTGAACCAGTCCCGGACTCCGCCGAACCAGTCCTGCGTGTTCTGCCACCAGACCGGCAGGTCGGTGAAGTTCCACAGCGCCACGGCGGCCACCGCCAGCACCACCAGGACCATCAGGCAGCCCTTGAGGCAGCCCAGGCCGGGGATGTACATCCGGTTCCGGCTACGTCGGCGCGGCTCCCGGCCGGGCTCCGGCTCTCGCTGCTGCGGGGTCGGCGGCTCCTGGCGGCGGGGCGGGGCGGGCTCGGGGCGGCGGGCAGGGGTCGGGGCCGGCGCGGGGGCCTGCTGGTACGGCTGCGGCGGCGGGGCCTGCTGGGGGTAGCCCTGCTGCTGGTACCCCTGCGGCGGCTGCTGCGCCTGGTACGGCGGCGGGGCCACCGGCGGGCGCGCGGCGTAGCCGCCGGGCGGCTGCGGGCGCTGCTGCTGGGGGCGTGGCGGCTGCTGCTGCCCCTGCTGCGGGCGGTAGGGCTGGTACGGCTGCGGCGGGGGCGCCTGCTGGTACCCCTGCGGCGGACGCTGCTGCTGCGGCCTGGCCTGGTACGGCTGCGGCGCGACCTGCGGGTCGCCGAAGTCGGCCGGGTCGAAGTAGCTGACCTCGGTCTGCTGGTTGCGGTCCCGGGCGGCCCGGAGCTGGGTCTGCCAGGGGTGCGGCTGCTCCGGTGCGGCGGGGCCGCCGGGCGGGGCGGCCGGCGGCACCGGCGGCAGCACCGACGTCCGGTCGGCGGCGCCCTGAGGGGTCATCAACTGGGTGGCGGCGGCCGCGTCGTACTGCCCCGAGGGCAGCACCTGGGTCGGGTCGGCGCCACCGAAGGCGGAGTCGGCGAACTGCGCGGAGACCGGCACCCCGGGCTCGGTCGGCGCGACGTACGCGGGCGTCGGCCGCGCGTCGGGCACCAGCAGGGCGGCCACCTCGAAGGCCGCCTCGGCCTGGTCCGGCGAGGCGTGCACCCCGACCCCGGCCGCGACCACCCGCAGCGCGCGGGCCAGCGCCACCGCGCCGGGCCGCTCGGCCGGGTCCTTGCGCAGGCAGCGCTCGACCACCGTCCAGAGCGGCTCGGGCATGGTGCGCGGGCGCTCCGGGTCCTGCTGGAGGTGCGCTTGGAGGATCGCGATCGGGCTGTCGCCCTGGAACGGCGCCCGGCCGGTGACCAGCTCGTACAGCATGATTCCGGCGCCGTAGACGTCCACCGCGGAGGTCTGCGGGCGGCCGTCGGCGGACTCGGGGGCGACGTACGCGGGGGTGCCGACGAACTCGTGGGTCCGGGTGATGCCCGGGGAGTCGGCCAGCCGGGCGATGCCGAAGTCGGTGAGCATCGGGTGCATCTGCTCGGCCCCGTCCACGGTGCTGCTGGCGAGCAGCACGTTGGCCGGCTTGAGGTCGCGGTGCACGATGCCGTCGGCGTGGCTGACCGCCAGCGCGTCGGCGATCTGGGCCATCAGCAGGGACCCGGCGATCGGACTGAACGGGCCGTTGCCGCGCAGGTAGTGGAACAGGTCGGGGCCGTCCACCAGGTCCATCACCAGGGCCAGCAGCTCGCCCTCGACCACCAGGTCGCGAACCCGGACGATGTTCGGGTGGGACAGCCGGAGCAGCACCGAGCGCTCGCGCAGGAAGCGCATCACCACGTCCGGGTCGGCGGCCAGTTCCTCGCGCAGTATCTTGATCGCCACCGGCCGCCCGGGCTCGATCCCGGGCACCACGACGTCCTCGCGCACCCGGGCCCGCCAGACGGTGCCGGTGGCCCCGCGCCCGAGGGCTTCCTCAAGCAGATACTTGCTGCCGACTGGCCGCACCTACGACTCCTCGCGCCGCCGTGTTTTCGGCAACTCTAACGGTGCCCGCTCAGGTTTCCGAGGCGCCCGGACCGCGTCCCGCGAGGGTCGGTCCCACCAGCGGCGGAGCCGAGGTTGACCTGACGGTTCGTCGGCTCCACCATGGCGATCATCGCAAGATCGTCAAATCCGGTGCCGGGCGCGCGGTGTCGGTCCGGGGTGGCAGGATGACAGGCACCACTCTTGTGGCCCAACGGCATCACTGAAGGGGAGTGCGGGGGCGATGCAGATCCGGCTCACTGTCCTCCGACCGCGCAGCGGCCCGGCAGCCGTCGGAACGGCCACCGACGTCCTGGTCACCGCCCCGGTCGGCACGGCGCTCGGCGCAGTCGCGGGGGCGCTCGCAGGCGCCGTGGGCGTGCGCGGCCCGCGGTCCGCCACCCATGTGCACCTGTACGCCGGTGCCGAGCGGATCGACGAGCAGACCCTGCTCGGCCACCCGCCACTGCTGGACGGCGCCGTGCTCTCGCTCAACGAGCCCGACCCGGACGCGGACGAGGACGGCCCGCCCGCCCCCGCCGAGCTCCGGATCACCGGCGGCCCCGACGCGGGCGGCGTGCACCGCCTGCTCGGCGACCGGATCCACGTCGGCCGCTCCAGCGCCGCGGACGTCCCGCTCGACGACCCCGACGTCTCCCGGCTGCACCTCTCGCTCAACCTGGGCACGGACGGCCGGGTGACGGTCCGCGACCTCAACTCGACCAACGGCACCGGGCTGGACGGCCGGTTCCTCCAGGACGAGGCGGTCGAGCTGGCCGACGGCGGGCTGGTCCGGATCGGTGAGTCCACCCTCCAGGTGGTCCGCACCGATCCCCGGGACACCACCGGCTCGCCCACCCGGACCACCCCGGACGGCCAGGGCCGGCTCCAGCTCACCGTCACCCCCTCGCTCCGGCAGGCCCCCGCTCCCGAGCCCGAACCGGCCGCCCCCGAAGCACCGGCCCCCGGCGGTCTGGCCCGGGCGCTGCTGTCCCGCCGCCGGGCCCGCCCCGAGCCGGCCGCGCCGAGCCCCGCCCAGCAGCACGCCGCCGTCCGGCTGCGGCAGGCCGCCGCCCAGCGCGAGCGCTGGCCCGACCTGGCCGCCCTGCTGCTCACCGCGCTCGGCCCCGGCCCCCGGCTCTGGGAGCGCGGCCCGGCCCACCCCGACTCGCTCACCCTCCGGCTCGGCACCGCCGACCGGCCCGGCGGCCCCGGCACCACCCCGGGCACCGTGCTGCCCGCCGTCCCGGTCACCGTCGACCTGCAGACCGCCGGCAGCCTCGGCCTGGCCGGCCCCCGGGCCCGGCTGACCTCGCTGGCCCGCGCCGTGCTGGCCCAGCTCGCCGTACTGCACCCGCCGAGCGCGCTCAGCCTGGTGGTGGTCGGCGCCACCGAGGAGCGGACCGTCGACTGGTCCTGGTCGTTCTGGCTGCCCCAGCTCCAGCCGACGCACGGTCAGGCCTGCCGCCTGCTGGTCGGGTTCGGGCCCGAGCAGACCGAGGCCAGGCTCACCGAGCTGACCCACGGGCCCGTCGACGGCCTGGCGGGCCCGCCCGCCACCGTGCTGCTGCTGGACGGCACGCCCGGCACCCCCGAGGGCCGCGCCGCGCTGGCCGTCCTGCTGGAGCAGGGCCCCGCGCTCGGCGTCTTCCCGATCTGCCTGGCCGAGCAGGCCGCCGACCTGCCCACCGGGCTCGGCGCCACCGCCGTGCTCACCGGCGAGGTCGCCACCCAGCTCACCCTGGACCGCCCGCTCGGCGGCGGTGGCCGCGAGCGGGTCGAGGAGATCGCCCTGGACGCGGTCTCCCCCGCCTGGGCCGAACGCCTCGCCCGGGCCCTCGCCCCGCTCACCGAGGCCACCCCGGTGGCCCGCGGCCCGCTGCCCGACCAGCTCCGGCTGCTCGACCTGCTCCGGCTCGACACCGTCACCCCCGCCAAGCTCTCGGCCCGCTGGGCCGCCCTGCCCTCCGGCCCGGGCACCGCCACCGCCCTGCTCGGCACCACCCGGGACGAGCCCTGCCTGATCGACCTCGCCGACCCGGACGAACCGAACGGCCCGCACGTCCTGGTCGGCGGCGCCCGGGGCACCGGCAAGACCGAGCTGCTCCGTACCCTGGTCGCCTCGCTCGCCGTCTCCGAACAGCCCGACCGGCTCCGGATCACCATCGTCGAAGGCCGCGGCGCCGCACCCGACGCCCCGTCCAGCCTGCGCGGCTGCACCGACCTCCCCCAGGTCACCGAGCACATCGACGCCGGGGCCGAGCCCCGCCGGGCGATGCTCGCCGCCGAGACCCTGCTGGACGAACTGGCGCACCGCGAAGCGCTCTTCGGCGACCAGGACTTCACCGACTGGCACACCGCCCGGGCCCTCGGCTCCCCCGTCCCCGCCCTGGTGGCGGCCGGCGGCGGCGCCCCGCCCGGCACCACCGCCCGGGTCACCGCACCCCGCAAGGCACCGGACGTCCTCACCGCCGCCCCGGCCCGGTTGGTCGTGGTGGTCGACGACTTCGACGCCCTGCTCGCCCCCACCTCCCCGGCCGGCCGGCCGCTCGGCCGCGCCCTGGCCGCCGTCGCCGAGCGCGGCGGCCGGCTCGGCATCCACCTGGTGGCCGCCACCGGCTCGCCCGAACAGACCGCCGGCACCGAGCTGGACGAGGTCGCCCAGCTCCGGATCGCCCTGCGGACGGCCGACCCGGCCGACTCCGACCAGCTGATCCACCTCGCCGACGCGGCGGCCCTCCCCGAGGACACCCCCGGCCGGGCCTACCTCCGCCGCCCCGACGGCGGGGTGACGGCCTTTCAGTCCGCCCGGGTCAGCGGCCGGATCCCCCGCACCGCCACCCTCCGCCCCACCGTGGTCGCCGTCGACCCCACCCAGCTCGGCGCACCGCCGACCCGCCGCCCCGTCCGCGAGCTGGGCAACGGCCCCACCGACCTCGCCCTCCTGGCCAGCGCCCTCCAGCGGGCAGCGGCCCAGCCCTGAGGGGTTTCGGGGACTGCGTCAGCCCGCTACGGAGTCAGGGGCTCGGGGAACTGCGACGCCGACCTCGTACAAGGTGATCGTCGCGTAGGTGGTCAGGCACTTTGCGGTGATACCCGCACGCCAGACCTCCTCGCCCACGCGGCGGAGCTGCAAGTCAGCAGAGCCCCGAGCCCCTGGGTAGTGCAAGTGGCCGCCTTGCAAAGGGGAACGCCGCAGGGGCGGTACCCGACCCGGGTACCGCCCCTGCGGCGTTGCGGTCAGCGCGTGGCGCGCAGCAGCGTCCGGATCACCCGCATCGCGACCGACAGGCTGGACAGCTCGTACTTGTCCGAACCCCTTATGTCGTCGAGCGTGGTCTTGGCCCGGCTCAGCAGGGTGGAGTTGAGCTCCGCCCAGGCCGCGTACCGCTCCTCCGGCGAGGCGCCCTCGGGGCCGCAGGAGAGGATGTCGGCGGTGAGCGCCGCGTGGGCCGCGAACAGGTCCTCGCGGATCGCCGCCCGGGCCATCGAGGACCACCGGTCGGTGCGCGGCAGTTCGATGATCCGGTCCAGCAGGTGGGTGATCTGGAGCCGGTCGGCGAGGTCGTAGTAGAGCTCGGCGACCTCGGTGACCTCGGCCGTGTTGCGGTCGGCGACCCCGACGATGTCCAGGGTCGGGAACGCCGAGGAGAGCCCGGCGATCCGGCCGGCCAGCTCGTCCGGCACACCGGCCGCGGCCAGCTCCTGCTGGATCGACTCGTACCAGGCCAGGTCCTCGCCGCGGAGCGGCTTGGGCAGGCTGTCCCAGACCTGGTCGACCCGGCCCTGGAAGAACGCGATGTTCTCCGCGATGTCGAGCGGCTGGCGGCGGTTGTTGAGCATCCACCGGGTGGCCCGCTCGACCAGGCGTCGGCTGTGCAGCCGCATCTTGGTCTGCACCCGGGCCGGCACCGCGTTGTCCAGGCCCTCGATCTCGCCCCAGATCCGCTCCAGGCCGAAGACCGCGCGGGCCGCCGCGTGGGTCCGGGCGATCTCCTCCATGGTGGCCCCGGTCTCCTCGCGGAGCCGGAACGCGAAGGTGCAACCGCCGCGGTTGATCGTGTCGTTGACGATCAGGGTGGTGATGATCTCGCGGCGCAGCGGGTGGTTGTCGATCGCCTCGGCGAACTTCGCGCGGAGCGCGGACGGGAAGTACTCGTGCAGCGCGCTGCGGAAGTACGGGTCGTCCGGGAGCTCGGTGGCGAGCAGCTCGTCGGCCAGGGTGATCTTGGTGTAGGCGAGCAGCACCGACAGCTCGGGCTGCGAGAGCCCGCGCCCGGCCTGCTGGCGCTCGCGGATCTGACGGTCCGTCGGCAGGAACTCGATCGCCCGGTCGAGCTGCCCGCCGGCCTCCAGCCGGTTGATCATCCGGGCGTGCACGTCGACCATCGAGACGGCCTGGGCGACGGCGTTGGCCAGCACCACGTTCTGCGCGTAGTTGTTGCGCAGCACCAGGTGGCCGACCTCGTCGGTCATCTCGGCGAGCAGCTTGTTGCGCTGCTTGACCGTCATGTCGCCGTCGGCGACCACCTGGTTGAGCAGGATCTTGATGTTGACCTCGTGGTCCGAGGTGTCCACCCCGGCCGAGTTGTCGATCGCGTCGGTGTTGATCCAGCCGCCGGTGCCCTCCGGGCCGCCGGTCGCCGCGTACTCGATCCGGCCGAGCTGGGTGCAGCCGAGGTTGCCGCCCTCGCCGACCACCCGGGCCCGGACCTGACCGCCGTTCACCCGGATCGCGTCGTTGGCCTTGTCGCCGACCTCGGCGTTGGTCTCGGCGGTGGCCTTGATGTAGGTGCCGATGCCGCCGTTCCAGAACAGGTCCACCGGGGCCTGCAGGATCGCCTTCATCAGCTCGGCCGGGGTGAGCTTGGTCTCGGTGATGCCGAGCCGCTCGCGGACCTGGGCGGTCAGCTGGATCGACTTGGCGGTCCGCGGGAAGATCCCGCCGCCGGCCGAGATCAGCGACTTGTCGTAGTCGTCCCAGGAGCTGCGCGGGACGTCGAACAGCCGACGGCGCTCGGCGTAGGAGACCGCCGCGTCCGGGTTCGGGTCGAGGAAGATGTGCCGGTGGTCGAAGGCGGCCACCAGCCGGATGTGCTCGCTGAGCAGCATGCCGTTGCCGAACACGTCACCGGACATGTCGCCGATGCCGACCACGGTGAAGTCCTCGGTCTGGGTGTCGACGCCCAGCTCGCGGAAGTTCCGCTTGACGGACTCCCAGGCGCCGCGCGCCGTGATGCCCATGCCCTTGTGGTCGTACCCGGCCGAGCCGCCGGAGGCGAACGCGTCGCCGAGCCAGAAGCCGTAGGACTCGGCCACGCCGTTGGCGATGTCGGAGAAGGTCGCGGTGCCCTTGTCGGCGGCCACCACCAGATAGGTGTCGTCCTCGTCGTGCCGGACCACGTCCACCGGGTGGACGACGTCGCCGGCCTTCAGGTTGTCGGTGATGTCCAGCAGCGCCGAGATGAAGGTCTTGTACGAGGCGATGCCCTCGGCGAACCAGGCGTCCCGGTCCACCGACGGGTCGGGCAGCTGCTTGGCGACGAAGCCGCCCTTGGCGCCGACCGGCACGATCACGGTGTTCTTGACCATCTGGGCCTTGACCAGGCCGAGGATCTCGGTCCGGAAGTCCTCGCGCCGGTCGGACCAGCGCAGACCGCCGCGGGCGACCTTGCCGAAGCGCAGGTGCACGCCCTCGACCCGGGGCGAGTAGACCCAGATCTCGAAGGCCGGGCGGGGCGCCGGCAGGTCCGGGATGGCCTTCGGGTCGAACTTCATCGACACGTAGGAGTGCCAGTCGCCGTCCGCGGCGCGCTGGAAGAAGTTGGTCCGCAGGGTGGCCTTGATCAGGTGCAGGAAGGAGCGCAGGATGCGGTCCTCGTCCAGCGAGACGACCTCGTCCAGCGCGCCGGACAGCTCCTCCAGGATGCCCTCGGTCAGCTCGGCCGAGCCGAGCTGGTGCGCCGGGCTGAGCCGGGCTTCGAAGAGGTTGACCAGCAGCCGGGTGGAGTGGATGTTGTTGCGGAGCGCGTCCTCCATGTAGTCCTGGGAGAAGGTGCTCCCGGCCTGCCGGAGGTACTTGGCGTAGGCGCGCAGCACCACGGCCTGACGCCAGGTCAGCCCGGCGGTGAGGATCAGCTCGTTGAAGCCGTCGTTCTCCGCCTTGCCGGTCCAGGTGGCCGAGAAGGTCTCCTGGAAGCGCTCGCGGGCCTCCTCGGTCAGCGTGGTCGCCTCGCGCAGCCGCAGGCCGAAGTCGTAGACCCAGGCCTTGGTGCCGTCCTCGCGGGTGAGCGCGTACGGGCGCTCGTCCAGCACCTCGACGCCCAGGCGCTGGAGCACCGGGAGCACCTCGGTCAGCGAGATCGGGCCGCCGACCCGGTAGATCTTGAAGCGGCGCTCGTCGTCGCCCGCGCCGACCGGCTGGTAGAGGTTCAGCCGGAAGTCGCCCTCGCCGCTCAGCGACTCGATCTGCTTGAGGTCGGCGACCGCGGTGCGCGGCGGGAAGTCGGCCCGGTAGCCGTCCGGGAAGGCGTTGCCGTAGCGGCGGCCGAGCTCGGCGGCGCGCTCCTCGCCCAGCTCGACGTGCAGCTGGTCGTTGAAGCCGTCCATCCAGAACCGGGCGGCCTCGGCCAGCTTGGCCTCGATCCGCTCGATCTCGGCGTCGGTCAGGCTGGGCAGCTCGCTGCCCTTGGCGACCCGGACCACGAAGTGCAGTCGGGTCAGCACCGACTCGGTGGACCACACCGAGTACTCGATGTTGTCGCCGTTCAGCTCCTGCTTGAGCAGCTCCATCAGGCGGAGCCGGATGCGCGTGGTGTAGCGGTCGCGCGGCAGGTAGATCAGCGCGGAGAAGTAGCGCCCGTACTCGTCCTGACGGAGGAACAGCCGCAGCCGGCGGCGCTCCTGCAGGTAGAGCACGCTGGTGGCGATGGAGAGCAGCTGCTCGGCCGGGGTCTGGAAGATCTCGTCCCGGGGGAAGGTCTCCAGGATCTGCAGCAGGTCGCGGCCGTCGTGGCTCTCACCGGAGAAGCCCGAACCCGCCAGCACCTCCTGCACCTTGCGGCGGACCACCGGGATCCGGGTGACCGACTCGGTGTACGCGGCGGAGGAGAACAGGCCGAGGAAGCGGCGCTCGCCGATCACGTTGCCCTGGGCGTCGAACTTCTTCACGCCGACGTAGTCCAGGTACGCGGGGCGGTGCACGGTGGACTTGCTGTTGGCCTTGGTGAGGACCAGCAGCTTCTTCTCGTGCGCCTTGGCCCGGACCGGGGCGGTCAGCCGACCGAACGCCTCGGAGACCGGGTGGTGGTCGGTGTCGTGGCTGAGCGGGTCGGAGCGCAGGATGCCGAGCCCGGTGCCGGGGACGGCCCGCAGCACCTCCTCGCCCTGGTGCTCGGCGAGGTCGTACTCGCGGTACCCGAGGAAGGTGAACTTGTCGTCGGCCAGCCAGCGCATCAGCTCCCAGGCCTCGCCGACCTCCTGCTCGGACAGGTGGGCCGGGGGCACCTCGGCGAGCTCGTCGGCCAGGCGCAGCGCGGAGTCGCGCATCTTGCCCCAGTCCTCGACCACCTCGCGGACGTCGCCCAGCACCCGGCGCAGACCGGTCTCGATCGCGCGCAGGTCCTCGCGGTCGGTCTCCCGGTCGATCTCGATGTGCATCCAGGACTCGACGGTGGCGTCGGCGGGCCACTCGGCGCCGGCCGCCTGGCTGCGCGAGCAGGCGTCCAGGTCGAGGATCTCCAGCAGCTTGCCGGTGATGTCACGGCGCACGGCGAGCTGGGGGTGGATCACCACGTGGATGCCGCGCTCCTGGCGGCTCAGCTCGTTGGTGACCGAGTCGACCAGGAAGGGCATGTCGTCGGTGACCACCTCGACCACGGTGTGACCGCAGGACCAGCCGTTCTCCTCGACGGTCGGGGTGTGGACCCGGACCTCGGCGGTGCCCTGGGGGCGCTTGAGGCCCAGCCGGTACTGGGAGGCGGCGGCGCCGTAGACATCGACCGGGTCCCGGTCCACCAGGTCCTCGGGGGCGGTGTGGAGGTAGTAGTGGTGCAGGTACGCGGCCAGAGCGCCGTTGCTCAGACCTTCCCCTGGCGCCGCTCCCCCCACCTGGCTGTTCTCAGCGGCGTGTGCTGCCTTGGTGAGCAGTTCGGCCTTGGCTGCGTCCAGCTTGGTCTGCATGGCTGTTTGGCTCCTGTCGCGCGCCGTTGCGTGACTCGGTGATGGTTCGGGTCCATCGCCGGGTCTGCCCGCAATCCTTCCGCATCCCGGGAAGAAAATCGGTCATGGCACGCATGACACGACCTCCGTCCGGGTATTACGGAACATTGGCCTGCGGCCGAAACCCGACGACGCCAGTCAGCCTAACCGGATGAAACGAAGGTGTCAGGGGACAGGGAGGAGCAAACCCGTAGGAAGATCGGGCCGTCCTGGACACCTTGTCCAATCAGCACCTCATCCCATGTGCGGATGGCGGTGATCGGTCGGTGGTACGAACGTCTCCTTGATCGACCGGGCCGAGGTCCACCGCAGCAGGTTCTGCGCGGCCCCCGCCTTGTCGTTGGTGCCCGAGGCCCGGCCGCCGCCGAACGGCTGCTGGCCGACCACCGCGCCGGAGGGCTTGTCGTTGACGTAGAAGTTGCCCGCCGCGAACCGCAGCCGCTCGGTCGCCTGCGCGATCGCGTACCGGTCGGTGGCGATCACCGCGCCGGTCAGCCCGTACGGGGCGCCGGTGTCGACCCGCTTCAGCACGTCGTCCCAGCGCGAGTCCTCGTAGACGTGCACGGCCAGGATCGGGCCGAAGTACTCCTGGCTGAAGATCTCGTTCCGGTGGTCCGAGCTGACCAGCACGGTCGGCCGGACGAACCAGCCGATCGCGTCGTCGTACTGGCCGCCGGCCGCCAGCTCCACCGTCGGGTCGGCCACCGCCCGGTCGATCGCGGCGGTCACCCGGGCGTACGCCTTGGCGTCGATCAGCGCGCCCATGAAGTTGGACAGGTCGCTGACGTCGCCGACGGTCAGCGCGTCCACCTCGGCCAGGAACTCGTCCTTGATCTTCTGCCAGAGGCTGCGCGGCAGGTAGGCCCGGGACAGCGCCGAGCACTTCTGGCCCTGGTACTCGAAGGCGCCCCGGAGCAGGGCGGTGCGCAGCACGTCCGGGTCGGCCGAGCGGTGCGCGACCAGGAAGTCCTTGCCGCCGGTCTCGCCGACGATCCTCGGGTAGCTCCGGTACGAGCCGATGTTGGCGCCGATGGTGCGCCAGAGCGACTGGAAGGTGGCGGTCGAGCCGGTGAAATGCAGCCCGGCCAGCGCCGGGTCGGCCAGCGCCACCTGGGAGAGCGCCTGACCGTCGCCGGTCACCAGGTTGATCACCCCGGGCGGCAGGCCGGCCGCCTCCAGCAGCCGCATCAGGTGATGGGCCGCCAGGGTCTGGGTGGGCGCGGGCTTCCACACCACCGTGTTGCCCATCAGTGCGGGCGCGGTCGGCAGGTTGCCCGCGATCGCCGTGAAGTTGAACGGGGTGACCGCGTAGACGAAGCCCTCCAGCGGGCGGTGGTCGGTGCGGTTCCACACCCCCGGCGAGGACCTCGGCTGCTCGGCCAGGATCTGCCGGGCGAAGTGCACGTTGAACCGCCAGAAGTCGACCAGCTCGCAGGGCGCGTCGATCTCCGCCTGCTGGGCGGTCTTGGACTGGCCGAGCATGGTGGCCGCCGCCACCGTCTCCCGCCACGGCCCGGCCAGCAGGTCGGCGGCCCGTAGGAAGACCGCGGCGCGGTCGTCGAAGGACAGCGCCCGCCAGTCGGCCCCCGCCGCCAGCGCGGCGTCCACCGCGAGCCGGGCGTCCTCCCGGGTGGCGTTGCCCAGCAGGCCGAGCTTGGCGGCGTGGTGGTGCGGCTGCACCACGTCGATCCGCTCGCCGGAGCCGAACCGCTGCTCGCCGCCGATGGTCATCGGCAGTGGCAGCTGCTCCACCGCGACGGCGTCCAGGCTGCGCTCCAGCCGGGCCCGTTCGGGGCTGCCGGGGGCGTAGCCGTGCACGGGCTCGTTGACCGGCTCGGGGACCTGGGTGACTGCGTCGATGGGCATGGCTGACTCACTCTCTTCGGCTCAGCCCCCAGCCTGACCACCCGTCAACCGAATCGGCGCAGCTGACACGCGGTGGCCGACGTGGCTCACGCCACGATCCGCCCGGCCAGCTCCACGGCCTCGGCCAGCGAGTCCACCACCGGCACGCCGAGCGGCTCCAGCTTCTCCCGGGTGTGCGAACCGCCGGTGTACAGCACCGCGTGCGCCCCGGCGTTCCGCGCGGCCACCGCGTCGTCCGCCGCGTCACCGATCAGCACGGTGTGCGCCGGGTCCGCGTCCAGCGCCGCCAGGTGCCGGAGCAGGTACTCGGTCTTCCCCGTCCCGTACGACTCGCCGACCCGGCCGTCCACCCGGACGAAGTGCTGCTCGATCCCCCGGGCCCGGACCTGCGGCACCAGCCGGTGGTGCTCGTGCATCGACAGCAACGACTGGCTGCGGCCGGCCGTCTGCCACCCCGTCAGCAATGCGGCCGCGCCCTCGGTCAGACCGCAGGCGTCACTGAGTTCCTGGTACCGGTCCTGGAAGGCGGCGTCCAGCACCAGCCACTCGTCCGCACTCGGCTCCCGGCCGAGCAGCAGCTCGTAGAACTTCGGTATCGGGAAGCAGTACAGCTCCCGGTACTGCTGCACGGTGATCGGGGCCACCCCGAGGGTCGCGAAGGCCGCGTTGCTGGCCGCCACCACCGCTGCCATGTCGTGCAGCAGGGTGCCGTTCCAGTCCCAGACGATGTGAGTACGCACCCGGGAACGGTACCCGAGGAGCGGGTCGCCGAAAAGATTGCTCCATTGGCATTCATTCCGTTAATCTTCTTAATTCACGCGAGTGCGCTGAGCGGATGAAATATCCGGGACGCCGGTCGGATCCAGCGTGAATCAGACAAACACCAGTCGGGAAAGCCGTAGAAATCGTTCCGGGGGTTGTCGAACGGAGCGATGTGAGGATCATGCCGCAGAGGCCACCCGGCCTCCGGAGACGGACCTATTTCCAGTGGCGACCGCTCGCCGCGGTGACGGCCTTCGCGATGACCGCCTCGGTCGGGGTCGCGGTGCTCGGGCCGGCGTCCCGGGCCGCCACCGGCGACGGAGCGGTGACCGTCCAGGTGGTCCGCGAGGTCAACGCGGACGGCACCTGGAACGGGGCCGCGCTGGAACCGGGCATGAGCGGCGTCACGGTCACCCTGACCGACGACGCGGGCGCGAGCATCAGCGGCACCACGGCCGCCGACGGCACGGTCACCCTGCGACCGGCCGCCACCGCGCTGGCCGGCGGCAAGTACCGGGTGCAGGTGGTCAACCCCAAGCCGGGCATCCTGTACTCGGCCTTCGCCGCCCGCGACACCTTCACCGCGACGGCGAACCGGCTGAGCAGCACCGAGGAGTTCGTCGACCTCTCCGGCGGCAAGAACGTTTCGTACACCACGGCATTCTGGAATCCGGGCGACTTCTGCCAGAAGAACGCCCCGCTGGTCACGGCCTGCATCCGGCCGACCTCCGATGCCGACACCGCCAGGACCCTGGTGACGTTCCCGTACAACACCCGGGACAACACGGCCACCACCGTCTCCACCGAGGGCGTCACAGGAGCCCTGTACGGCATCGGGTGGAGCAAGCAGAAGAAGTGGATCTTCTCCGGTGCCACGGCGCGCCGCAACTCCGTCTACGGGCCCGGCGGGGCCGGCGGGATCTACCTGACCGATCGCACCACCGGCACGACCACGCTGTTCGCCAAGGTGCCCGACGTCGGCAGCACGGCCCACACCCCGGCCACGCTCACCGACCTGGGATTCATCGGCGCGGTCGGCAAGGAGTCGCTGGGCGACGTGGAGGTGAGCGAGGACGGCAAGGACCTGTACGTCGTCAACCTCTTCAACCGCAAGATGTACCGCTACGACGCCACGAAGACCACCGGGTCCGACCCGAAGATCTACGACATCCCGGCCCCGACTCCCGCCTGCAAGGCCGCGAGCGACTGGCGGCCCTACGGGCTCGGCGTGCAGGACGGCGTCGTGTACGTGGGCGGTGTCTGCTCGGGCGAGTCGAGCAAGTCGAAGGCGGACCTGCGGGCCGTCGTGCAGACCTTCGACCCGGTGGCCGGCACGTTCACCGGCATCGTGATGGACCAGAAGCTGGACTACCCGCGCAAGACGGCGTTCGACAACGCCCTCCGGTGCAAGGGCGCGGGCTGGTACCCGTGGACCGACACCATTCCCGGTACGCAGGACGGCCTGGTCTGTGACGACGCGGAGTACTACGCCAACCCCGAGCCGATGCTGGCCGACATCATCGTCGACACCGACGGCAGCCTGATTCTCGGCTTCCGGGACCGCCTCGGCGACCAACTCGGTATCGCCGAACGCAGTTCCTTCACGGACACCACCCTGCAGACCGCGGCGTCCGGCGGCGACCTGGCCCGGGCCTGCCCGAGCAACGGCACCTTCGTGATGGACTCCAACGGCGGCTGCGGAAAGGGCCCCGGCCGGGGGAACGCCTTCTACGACACCCGGCGCACCACCCTGCACAACCTGGCCGCCTACGCCGGTGTCGCCCTCTCCAAGGTCGAGACCAGCATCGCGCACTCGGCCGTGGACCCGAAGGACATCATCTTCACCGGCGGCACCGGCTGGACCAACCGTGACGGCACCCGGGAGGCCGGGCTGGGCAACCAGCTGACCACCTCCTTCGGCAAGGGCGGCTCGATGGCCGACCTGGAGGTGCTGTGCGACGAGGCGCCGCTGCAGATCGGTAACCGGGTCTGGTACGACGTCGACAAGGACGGCCTCCAGGACCCGGGCGAGAAGCCCGTGGTGGGCGCCACCGTCCGGCTGTACAACGCGGCCGGTGTGGTGGTCGGCACCATGAAGACCACCGCCCGCGGTGAGTACTACTTCGACGACTCCAACGTGACGGGCGGTCTGAAGCCCAACACGCAGTACACCATCAAGGTCGACAACGCGGCCGACTACGCCTCCGGCGGCCCGCTGTTCCAATGGATCGTCACCAAGAACAACGCCGGCAGCGACGACACCATCGACAGTGACGGCACGGTCCCGTCCGGCGGCACCTTCCCCGAGTACGCGATCACCACCGGCGGCCCGGGCCAGGACAACCACACCTACGACTTCGGCTACACCCAGCCGGAGGGCAAGGTGTCGGTCCTCAAGCAGTCCAAGGAGAACGCCGCACCACTGCCCGGCGCGGTCTTCCAGCTCTGGCGGGACACCAACGGCACCACCGGACTCCAGACCACCGGCACCACCCCGGACACCAAGGTCGGCACCCCGTGCACCACCGCGGCCGACGGCATCTGCAGCGCCACCGTGCAGCTCGGGACGTACTTCTGGCAGGAGACCCAGGCCCCCGACGGCTACCTGCTGCCGGCCACGCCCGTGTTCGGGCCGCTGACCCTGACCATGACCAACTTCACCCAGGGCGTCAGCACCACCGCCGTCAACGAGCTCGCCACCGGCGCGGTCAGCGTCCTCAAGCAGGACGCCGCCGCCAAACCCCTTGCGGGGGCGGTGTTCCAGCTCTGGCGGGACACCAACGGCACCACCGGACTCCAGACCGACGGCGCCACCCCCGACACCGCCGTGGGCACCCCGTGCACCACCCCGGCCGCCGGGACCTGCTCGGCCACCGTGCCGCTCGGCACGTACTACTGGCAGGAGACCCAGGCACCGACGGGCTTCCTGCTGCCTGACCCGGCCGTCTTCGGCCCGGCCGTCCTGACCATGGCCAACCGGGCCCAGGGCGTCAGCGTCACCGCCGTCAACCAGCCCGCCACCGGCGCCGTCACCGTGCTGAAGCGGGACGAGACCGGCGGGGCGCTGGCGGGGGCGGTGTTCCAGCTCTGGCAGGACACCAACGGCACCACCGGACTCCAGACCACCGGCACCACCCCGGACACCAAGGTCGGCGCCACCTGCACCACCCCCGCCTCGGGCGTGTGCACCGCCACCGTGCCGCTCGGCACCTACTACTGGGAGGAGACCCAAGCGCCCCCGGGCTTCCTGACGCCCAGTCCGGCGGTCTTCGGGCCGCTCGTCCTGACCATGGCCAACCGCACCCAGGGCGTCAGCGCGACGGCCGTCAACGTCCTCGCCACCGGCGCCGTCACCGTCCTCAAGCAGGACAGCACGGGCAACGCCCTGGCGGGCGCGGTGTTCCAGCTCTGGCGCGACACCAACGGCACCACCGGCCTCCAGGCCGACGACACCAAGATCGGCACCACCTGCACCACCCCCGCCTCGGGCGTGTGCACCGCCACCGTCCCGCTCGGCACCTACTACTGGGAGGAGACCCAGGCACCCCCCGGCTTCCTGACGCCCAGTCCGGCGGTCTTCGGACCGGCCGTGCTGACCATGGCCAACCGGATGTTCGGCGTCAGCGTCACGGCGGTCAACCAGCAGGTCACGGGCGCGGTCCGGGTCCTCAAGCAGGACACGGCGGGCAACCCCCTCGCGGGTGCGGTGTTCCAGCTCTGGCGCGACACCAACGGCACCACCGGACTCCAGACCGACGACACCAAGGTCGGCACCACCTGCACCACGGCGGCGAACGGCTTCTGCTCCGTCACGGCGCCACTGGGGACGTACTACTGGGAGGAGACCCAGGCCCCCGACGGCTACCTGCTCCCCTCGCCGGCCGTCTTCGGACCGCTGACCCTCACCACCGCCAACAACCTGCTGGGCACCAGCGTGACGGCCGTCAACGAGCTCGCGACGGGTGCGGTGAGCGTCCTCAAGCAGAACAGCACCGCAACTCCCTTGGCGGGCGCGGTCTTCCAGCTCTGGCGGGACACCAACGGCACCACCGGCCTCCAGACCGACGGCGCCACCCCCGACACCGCCGTCGGCACCCCGTGCACCACCCCGGCCACCGGCGTGTGCACCGCCACCGTCCCGCTCGGCACGTACTACTGGCAGGAGACCCAGGCACCGACGGACCACCTGCTGCCCACTCCGGCGGTCTTCGGACCGCTGGTGCTGACGATGGCCAACCGCACCCAGGGCGTCACCACCACCGCCGTCAACGACCTCGCGATGGGCAGCGTCAGCGTGCTCAAGCAGGACCAGAACGGCGCTGCCCTCCCCGGCGCGGTCTTCCAGCTCTGGCAGGACACCAACGGCACCACCGGCCTCCAGGCCGACGACACCAAGATCGGCGCCACCTGCACCACCCCGGCGAACGGCACCTGCAGCCGGACGGTCCCGCCAGGCACCTACTACTGGGAGGAGACCCAGGCCCCGACCGGCTACCTGCTCCCCTCCCCGGCCGTCTTCGGACCGCTGACCCTCACCACCGCCAACTACGCGCAGGGCGTGACGGCCACCGCCGTCAACGTCCTTGCCACCGGCGCGGTGACCGTGCTCAAGCAGGACGGGGCGGGCAAGGCCCTGGCGGGCGCGGTCTTCCAGCTCTGGCGGGACACCAACGGCACTGCGGGTATCCAGGCCGACGACACCAAGGTCGGGACGGCCTGCACGACGCCGGCCACCGGCGTCTGCTCGACCGTCGTCCCGCTCGGTACGTACTACTGGGAGGAGACCCAGGCACCGACCGGCTACCTGCTCCCCTCCCCGGCCGTCTTCGGACCGCTCGTCCTGACCATGGACAACCGCATCCAGGGCGTCAGCACCACCGCCGTCAACGTCCTCGCCACCGGCGCGGTCAGCGTGCTCAAGCAGGACAACACCGGCACCGCACTGGCGGGAGCCGTCTTCCAGCTCTGGCACGAGACCAACGGCACCCCCGGCCTCCAGCCGGACGACACCAGCATCGGTACCACCTGCACCACCCCGGCCACCGGCCTCTGCTCGGCCACCGTGCCCCTCGGCACGTACTACTGGCAGGAGACCCAAGCCCCCGTCGGGTACCTGATGCCGGATCCGGCCGTCTTCGGACCGGTGGTCCTGACGATGGACAACCGGGTCCAGGGCGTCAGCGTCACCGCCGTCAACGAACTCGCCACCGGCGCGGTGACCGTGCTCAAGCAGGACGGGGCGGGCAAGGCCCTGCCGGGCGCGGTGTTCCAGCTCTGGCGCGACACCAACGGCACCGCCGGGCTCCAGGCGGACGACACCAGCGTCGGTACCACCTGCACCACCCCGGCCACCGGCCTCTGCTCGGCCACCGTGCCCCTCGGCACGTACTACTGGCAGGAGACCCAGGCCCCCGTCGGGTACCTGATGCCGGATCCGGCCGTCTTCGGACCGCTGGTGCTGACGATGGACAACCGCACCCAGGGCGTCAGCACCACCGCCGTCAACGTCCTCGCCACCGGCGCCGTCAGCATCCTCAAGCAGGACGCCGCCACCACCAACCCCCTTGCGGGCGCCGTCTTCCAGCTGTGGCAGGACACCAACGGCACGGCGGGCCTCCAGGCGGACGACACCAAGGTCGGTACGACCTGCACGACGCCGGCCACCGGCCTCTGCTCGACCGTCGTCCCGCTCGGCACCTACTACTGGGAGGAGACCCAGGCGCCGACCGGCTACCTGCTCCCCTCCCCGGCCGTCTTCGGACCGCTGGACCTGACGATGGCGAACCGTACCCAAGGCGTCAGCACCACCGCCGTCAACGTCCTCGCCACCGGCGCCGTCACCGTCCTCAAGCAGGACAGCGGCGGCAACCCGCTCGCCGGAGCCGTCTTCCAGCTCTGGCACGAGACCAACAACACGCCGGGCCTCCAGATCGACGGGTCCGTTCCTGACACCACGTCAGGCGCGCCGTGCACCACCCCCGCGACGGGCCTCTGCTCGGCCACCGTCCCGCTCGGGACGTACTACTGGCAGGAGACCCAAGCCCCCGACGCCTACCTGCTCCCCACCACACCCGTCTTCGGACCGGTGGTCCTGACCATGGACAACCGGGTCCAGGGCGTCAGCGTCACCGCCGTCAACGAACTCGCCACCGGCGCGGTGACCCTGCTCAAGCAGGACGCCACGGGCAACGCCTTGGCTGGCGCGGTCTTCCAGCTCTGGCGGGACACCAACGGCACCGCCGGACTCCAGCTGGACGGGGCCACCCCGGACACCAAGGTCGGGACCCCCTGCACCACGCCGACCGACGGAAAGTGCAGCTCCACCGTCCCGCTGGGGACGTACTACTGGCAGGAGACCCAAGCCCCCGACGGCTATCTCCTGCCCGACCCGGCCGTCTTCGGACCGCTGACCCTGACCATGGCCAACCGGACCCAGGGCGTCAGCACCACCGCCGTCAACCAGCTCGCCACCGGCGCCGTCAGCATCCTCAAGCAGGACGCCGCCACCACCAACCCCCTTGCGGGGGCGGTGTTCCAGCTCTGGCGCGAGACCAACGGGACCGACGGGTACCAGGCCGACGACACCAAGGTCGGCACCGCCTGCACCACCCCGGCCACCGGCCTCTGCTCGGCCACCGTGCCCCTCGGCACCTACTACTGGGAGGAGACCCAGGCACCCGACGGCTACCTGCTGCCCGACCCGTCAGTCTTCGGCCCGCTCGTCCTGACCATGGCCAACCGCATCCAGGGGGTCAGCACCACCGCCGTCAACGTCCTCGCCACCGGCGCGGTCAGCGTCCTCAAGCAGGACGCCACGGGCAACGCCCTTACCGGCGCCGTCTTCCAGCTCTGGCGGGACACCAACGGCACCGCCGGACTCCAGACCGACGACACCAAGATGGGCACCGCCTGCACCACCCCCGCCGACGGTCGGTGCTCCGCCACCGTGCCCCTCGGCACCTACTACTGGGAGGAGACCCAGGCCCCCGACGGCTACCTGCTCCCCAGCCCGGTCGTCTTCGGACCGCTCGTCCTCACGATGGCGAACCGCACCCAGGGCGTCACCCTCACCGCCTTCAACGAACTCGCGATGGGCAGTGTCAGCGTGCTCAAGCGGGACCAGAACGGCACGGCGCTGCCCGGCGCGGTGTTCCAGCTCTGGCGGGACACCAACGGCACGGCGGGCCTCCAGGCCGACGACACCAAGGTCGACGGGCCGTGCACCACCTCGACGGGCGGGCTGTGCAGCCGGCAGACCATCGTCGGCACGTACTACTGGCAGGAGACCCAGGCCCCCGACGGCTACCTGATGCCCGACCCTGCCGTCTTCGGACCGCTCGTCCTCACCACCGCCAACTACGCCCAGGGCGTCAGCACCACCGCCGCCAACGAGCAGGCGACGGGCGCGGTCACCGTGCTCAAGCAGGACGCCACGGGCAACGCCCTTACCGGCGCCGTGTTCCAGCTCTGGCGCGAGACCAACGGGACCGACGGGTACCAGGCCGACGACACCAAGGTCGGCACCGCCTGCACCACCCCGGCCACCGGCCTCTGCTCCGCCACTGTCCCGCTCGGCACCTACTACTGGCAGGAGACCCAGGCACCCGACGGCTACGTCCTGCCGACCCCGGCCGTGTTCGGGCCGCTGGTCCTCACGATGGCGAACCGCACCCAGGGCGTCAGCACCACCGCCGTCAACCTGCCCGCCACCGGCGCCGTGACCGTCCTCAAGCAGGACGCCACCACCGCCAACCCGCTCGCCGGAGCCGTCTTCCAGCTCTGGCACGAGACCAACAACACCCCGGGCCTCCAGGCCGACGGAGCCACCCCCGACACCAAGGTCGGCACCCCCTGCACCACTCCGGCCGACGGCCGGTGCAGCACCACCGTCCCGCTCGGGACGTACTACTGGCAGGAGACCCAGGCCCCCGACGGCTACCTGCTGCCCGACCCGGCCGTCTTCGGGCCGCTGACCCTGACCATGGCCAACTACGCCCAGGGCGTCAGCACCACCGCCGTCAACCAGCCCGCCACCGGCGCGGTCAGCGTGCTCAAGCAGAATCCCACGGGCAGTTCGCTGGCGGGGGCGGTCTTCCAGCTCTGGCGCGAGACCAACGGCACCCCCGGCCTCCAAACCGACGACACCAAGGTCGGCGCCACCTGCACCACCCAGCTCGACGGACTCTGCTCCACCACCGTCCCGCTCGGCACCTACTACTGGCAGGAGACCCAGGCCCCGCCCGGCCACCGCCTGCCCCCGGTACCGGTGTTCGGACCGCTCGTCCTCACCATGACCAACCGGACCCAGGGCGTCAGCGTCACCGCCGTCAACGAACTCGCCCCCGGCTCAGTGACCGTGCTCAAGCAGGACGGCACGGGCAAGGCCCTGGCGGGCGCGGTCTTCCAGCTCTGGCGCGAGACCAACGGCACCCCCGGCCTCCAGGCCGACGACACCAGGGTCGGCGCCACCTGCACCACCCCCGCCGACGGCAAGTGCAGCACCACCGTCCCGCTCGGGACGTACTACTGGCAGGAGACCCAAGCCCCCGACGGCTACCTGCTGCCCGACCCGGCCGTCTTCGGACCGCTGACCCTGACCCAGCTCAACCTGACCGAGGGGGTGAGCGTCACCGTGGTCAACCAGCCCAAGGCGGCCGACCTCCGGCTGGTCAAGCGGAGCGAGCAGGACGGCCACCCGCTCCAAGGCGCGGTGTTCCGGCTCTGGCGGGAGAGCAACGGCGTCGAGGGACTCCAGCGGGACGGGGCCGCCGACCAGGTGGTCGGGGTCGACTGCACGACCGACCGGCAGGGCATCTGTGCCTTCCCTGCCCTGCCGCTCGGCACGTACTACCTGGAGGAGACCCGGGCTCCCGACGGGTACCTGCTGCCGGCCGAGACCGTCAGCGGTCCGCACCGGCTCGGCGAGGGCGACGTCGGCAGGACGGTCGAGGTGGTCCGGCTGAACACCCCGAAGCAGCCGACACCAAGCCCCAGCCCGTCGCCGTCCACGCCCCCGAAGCCGCCGACCCCGCTGCCCTCGACGGGTCTGGCCGTGATGGGCGCCTTCTCGGTCAGCCTGCTGGTGATCTGCGCGGGTGTGCTGCTGCTGACCCTCCGCAGCCGCCGCCGGAAGGCCGGTGACCGAGCCGGGAACTGACGGTCCGACCGGGGCCGGACCAGGCAGCCGAACAGGCCGCCCGGTCCGGCCCCTTCTGCGTACGAGCAGCGCCGACGCGGACCCGCCGCACAGCGCCTGACGATCCCTCAGCCGACCGTCCAGGGCGTCGCCGGGACCGCCTCGGCCCGCCCACCCGTGAAGTCGACCGTGACCGGGCGCTCCAGCCCGGTCACCCGGACCGTCACCCGCCGCAGCCCACCGTCACCGTCGATCCAGTACGTCAGCGGGGAGTCCCCCGGCTCGGCGGCCGACCGCGGGCGGGGTCCGGAGAAGACGTCGTAGGACCGGGCGTCGATCCGTTCGCTGCGCAGCCAGCGCGGGCCCTGCTCGGCGAGCAGCTGGGCGTTGTCCGGTCGGTCGGCGGCCAGCCGCATGACCAGTTGCAGTCCGACGTCGAACGGGTCCGAGCTGAAGGCGCGCGGCGACCACGCGGCACGCGGCATGGTCGCGGCGGCCGACAGGTCGGACGCACCCGGAGCGACGCCGAGGCCCTCCTGGTCCCAGGCGAGCAGTCCGGAGTCGGTGCCGGGCGCCCGGTAGCTGCCGACCGCGTGGTGGCTGCGGTAGTCCACCGCGCCGTCCACCACGGTGTCGCCGTTCCGGCCCGGCACGGTGACCCGGACCCGGGCCGGGCTCGCCTCGTAGGTGGTGAAGCGGGCCAGCGCGAGCCGCCCGGCCTCGTCCCGGGTGACCGGCCTGGCCGTCGGGCCGTCGGCCGGCCACAGCCAGCCACCGACCCCGGCCACCAGGGCGGCCGTGAGCCCACCCGCCGCCCAACGCATCCGCCGACCGATCATGGCCGCCCTCTCTCCCGCCGGATCGGCCCCATCATCCGGGCCGCGCCGCTCCGGACGGCCGACGCCGGACCGGGCGTCAGGAAGGATCACCCGCACGGGCGGTCGGCCCCGACGGGGCGTCAGGCCAGCAGCGCGGGGATCTCCTGGGTGGCGAACCACAGCAGCTCGTGGTCCTCCGCACCGTCCACGGTGAACTGCGCGTCGTCGTCGCCCTGGTCCGCCGCACCGATCACGGCGGCCGCCGCCGCGATGTCCGCCGCCACCTCGGTGTCGGCCACGTCCGCGTGCACCGCCGCCGCCTTCGCCAGCGGCAGCGGGCCCTTCAGCACCACCCGCCCCAACGAGGCCTGGTCCTGGTACTCGTCCCCGACGAACGGTCCGACCCCGGAGTCCGCCACCTCGACCGCCACCACCACCCGGCGCCGCGGCGCCTCCGGGTCGGCGGCCAGCAGCCGCAACGCGGCCTGCGCGGCGCGGTTCAGCGCGACGTACTCCAACTCCTCGATGTCGTCGCTGACATACCACTCCCGCAACGCGGGCGTCACCGCATACGCCACCGACTGATCCAACGCCCCACCCGGATACACCGCCGCCAGTCCCGCCAGGGTCGTGGGCACGTACACACGCATCGGGAGCACTCCGGGGTTCGTCAGCCGACAGGGCCTCAAACAATACGGGCTCTGCTGACGTGCGGCTCCGCCGCGCGGGCGACGCCGACCTTTGGGCAGGCGCTTCGGAAGAACCATGGGCTCGGGGAACTGCGACGCCGACCTCGTACAAGGTGATCGTCGCGTGGCTGGTCAGGGACTTTCGCAGTGATACCCGCCGGCCACGAACCGTCGCCGTTCCCCGAGCCCCTGGGGCCGTAGCACTGGAGCGTCTGCAAAAGAAGCCGAGCACCCGCTCACCCCACCCGCAGCGCCCGCCCCACCGTGTGCAGCGCCGTCTCCAGCGTCTCCCCCCGGCGGACCGGGTCCATCATGTTGGGCCCCATCGCCGCCAGGTCCGCCAGCGTCGGCGCGAGCAGCTGCACCCGCACCCCCTCCGCCCGCAACTGCCGTGCCTCCCGCATCAACTGATGGGTCACCGCCCGCCGGTACCGGCTGACCAGCTGCACCAGCACCCCCCGGGGCCGGTCCCGCCGCCGCCACTCCCGCAGCGCCGCCACCGTCCCGGGCTCGGCCGCCCGCCGCCCGTCCGGCCAGGACGGTCGCAGGGCCATCGGCGCCAGCACGTACACCTCGTCCAGCCCCCGCCCCGCCATCAGGTCCGCGTTGCTGGCCGACCAGCAGCCCCCGTCGACGTACCGGCTGCCGCCCACCTCGACCGGGGCGAACCAGCCGGGGATCGCGCAGGAGGCCATCACCGCCTGGTCGACCGTCGCCGCCGGGGCGCCGGGGTCGCCGAAGGTCACCCGCCGCCCGGTCCGGTGGTCCACCGCGGCGATCCGCAGGCCCGACCCGTCCGGCCAGCCGTCCCCGGCCAGCCCGCGCACCAGCTCGCCCACCGGGGCGACCGAGCCCCGTCCGGTCGGCACCAGGGCGGAGACCATGGTCAGGAAGGGGTACTCGCCCGGGTGCCTGACCACGTCCCGCAGCAGGCCCGGTGAGCCGATCCCGGGGCGGGGGCGGGGCGGCAGCGCCCCGCCCAGCACGGTGTCGTAGTCGAAGTCGATGCCCGCCAGCGGGCCGGTGACGATCTCCAGGCCGCGCTGGTGGTCCCGCAGGTCCGCCGTCTGGACGCCGGTCGCCAGCAGGGCTCCCAGGATCGAACCGGCCGAGGTGCCGAGCAGCACCTCGGCCGAGCCGGGACGCCAGCCGGTCGCCTCCTCCACTGCGCAGAGCGCGCCGATCGTCCAGGCGGCACCGAGCATCCCGCCCCCGCCGAGCACCAGTCCTCGCCGCACCCTGCCCACCTCCACCCTGATCCTGCCGTGCGCGGCCCCGACCGGGCCGCGCGCCACGGGAAGCGTCCCCCTTCGAGCCCCGTCGTACCCGTCGCACCGTCGGCCGGACGCACCGGTCCGGGCCGTACCGGTCCAACGCCCGCACCGAACCTCACTCGGATAGGTGACACCGCCGGCCGCCGCCGACACGCTCCGGGCCTTCGTTGCCCGCGTACCGGCCCACCGGTACCAAGGGACCCGACCGCATCCGCGAACGAAGGGCGCCCGCCGTGACCGTTCCCGCACCCCACGTCCGCGCCCTGGTCCACCCGGTCCACCCGCAGCACCCGCACCGGCGCGCCGAGCGGGTGCCCCGCCGCCCGCACCCGGTCGGCGAGCTGACCCCGCGTCACCCGCGCAGCGCCTGTGCACCGGCCAGGACCGGGCAGAGCGTGCTGGCCGCGCGGTTCGCCCACCGGCTGGTCGAGGTGCTCACCGGCCACCGGCCGGCCGGGCAGCTCCAGCGGCACACCAGCCTGCCGGGCTACCAGCAGCTCACTGCCCTGGTCCGGACCGGCCCGCTCCGGCCGCGCGGCCGGCTGACCGCGCACCGGCTGGGCCGGGTCTACGACTCGGCGCCGACCGCCCGGGCCCTGGAGGTCTGCGTCCGGGTCGAGTTCGGGCCCCGGCACCACATGGTGGCCTTCCGGCTGGAGCGCCACCGCCGGACCGAGCAGTGGCAGTGCACCGCCGTGGAGGCCCGCTGACGAAACGCCAAGAGGCGCGGAGCAGAAGGCCCCGCGCCTCTTGCAGTCGTGGAACCTATCTTTACTTCCGACGACGGCCCTTGGCGGCCCGCGCGGCCTTGCGGCGCTCGGCCCGGGTCAGCCCGTCGCCCTCCTCGCCGGCCAGGGTGTCCTCGAAGTCGCCCTCGACCACGGTGTCGTCGCCGTCCACCGACGGGGCGGTGTAGTGCAGCCGCTGCGGCTTCGGGGCCTCCAGGCCCTTGGCCTTGATCTCCGGGCGGGACGCGGCGGCGTCCTTCTCCAGCTTGGCCAGGGTCTCCTCGGCGTCCGCCAGCGGGACCTCCTCGACCTGCTGCTCGACCTGGACCTCCAGGTTGAACAGGTAGCCGACGGACTCCTCCTTGATGCCCTCCATCATGGCGCCGAACATGTCGAAGCCCTCGCGCTGGTACTCGACCAGCGGGTCGCGCTGGGCCATCGCCCGCAGGCCGATGCCCTCCTGGAGGTAGTCCATCTCGTAGAGGTGCTCGCGCCAGCGGCGGTCCAGCACCGAGAGCACCACCCGGCGCTCCAGCTCACGCATGATCTCGGAGCCGAGCTGGTCCTCGCGGGCGCCGTACTGCGCCTGGATGTCCTCCTGGAGCACCTTGGTGAGGAACTCCGAGGTCAGACCGGCCGGGCCGCCGGCCTCCTCCTCGAGCTCCTCCAGGTCCAGGGTGAGCGGGTAGAGCTGCTTGAGCGCGGTCCACAGCTTGTCGAGGTCCCAGTCGTCCTCGAAGCCCTCGCCGGTGGCGGCACCGACGTACGCGGCGACGGTGTCGTCCATGAAGTGGCCGACCTGCTCCTGCAGGTCCTCGCCCTCCAGGACGCGGCGGCGCTCGCCGTAGATGACCTCGCGCTGACGGTTCAGCACCTCGTCGTACTTCAGGACGTTCTTGCGGATCTCGAAGTTCTGCTGCTCGACCTGGGTCTGCGCCGAGGCGATGGCGCGGGTGACCATCTTGGACTCGATCGGCACGTCCTCCGGCACGTTGGCCATCGCGAGCACGCGCTCGACCATGCCGGCCTTGAAGAGCCGCATCAGGTCGTCGCCGAGCGAGAGGTAGAACCGGGACTCGCCCGGGTCGCCCTGGCGGCCGGAGCGGCCGCGCAGCTGGTTGTCGATCCGGCGGGACTCGTGGCGCTCGGTGCCGAGCACGTAGAGGCCACCGATGCTCTGGACCTCCTCCTGCTCCGCCTTGACCGCGGCCTTGGCCTTCTCCAGCGCGGCCGGGAAGGCGGCCTCGTACTCGTCCGGGGTGTCCAGCTCGGTCAGACCGCGCTGGGCCAGCTCGGCGGCCGCGAGGTGCTCGGCGTTGCCGCCGAGCATGATGTCGGTGCCACGGCCGGCCATGTTGGTGGCCACCGTGACGGCGCCCTTGCGGCCGGCCTGGGCGACGATCTGCGCCTCGCGCTCGTGGTGCTTGGCGTTCAGCACCTCGTGCGGCACGCCGCGCTTGCGCAGCTCCTGGGAGAGGTACTCGGACTTCTCCACCGAGACGGTGCCGACCAGGATCGGCTGGCCCTTCTCGTGCTTCTCGACGATGTCCTCGACCACGGCGGCGAACTTGGCCGGCTCGGACTTGTAGATCAGGTCGGGCTGGTCGATCCGCAGCGGGTTCTTGTTGGTCGGGATCGGCACCACGCCGAGCTTGTAGATCTGGTGGAACTCGGCCGCCTCGGTGGTGGCCGTACCGGTCATGCCACCGAGCTTGTCGTACAGCCGGAAGAAGTTCTGCAGGGTGACGGTGGCCAGCGTCTGGTTCTCGTTCTGGACCTCCACCCCCTCCTTGGCCTCGATCGCCTGGTGCATGCCCTCGTTGTAGCGACGGCCCGCGAGCATGCGGCCGGTGTGCTCGTCGACGATCATGACCTCGCCGTTCATCACGACGTAGTCCTTGTCGTTCTTGTAGAGCTCCTTGGCCTTGATCGCGTTGTTCAGGAAGCCGACCAGCGGGGTGTTCACCGACTCGTAGAGGTTGTCGATGCCGAGGTAGTCCTCGACCCGGCCGACGCCCTCCTCCAGCACGCCGACGGTGCGCTTCTTCTCGTCCACCTCGTAGTCGCGGTCGCGCTTGAGGCGCTGCACCAGCTTGGCGAAGTCGGCGTACCACTTGGTCGCCTGGTCGGCCGGGCCGGAGATGATCAGCGGCGTACGGGCCTCGTCGATCAGGATCGAGTCGACCTCGTCGACCACGGCGAAGTTGTGGCCGCGCTGCACCAGCTCGTCCTGCGACCACGCCATGTTGTCGCGCAGGTAGTCGAAGCCGAACTCGTTGTTGGTGCCGTACGTGATGTCCATCGCGTACTGGCGCTTGCGCTCGGCGGGCGACATGTTGCCGAGGATCACGCCGACCTCGAGGCCGAGGAAGCGGTGCACCCGGCCCATCCACTCCGAGTCACGCTCGGCGAGGTAGTCGTTCACCGTGATCAGGTGGACGCCCTTGCCGGTCAGCGCGTTCAGGTACGCGGGGAGCGTGCCGACCAGGGTCTTGCCCTCGCCGGTGCGCATCTCGGCGACGAAGCCGAGGTGCAGGGCCGCGCCACCCATCAGCTGGACGTCGTAGTGCCGCTGGCCGAGCACGCGCTTGGCCGCCTCGCGGACGGTGGCGAACGCCTCGGGGAGGATGTCGTCGAGCGTCTCGCCGTCCGCCAGCCGCTGCTTGTACTCGTCGGTCAGGGCGCGCAGCTCGTCGTCCGTGAGGTTGACGAAGTCCTCTTCGATGGAGTTGACCTGGGCGGCAATCCGCTGCAGCTTGCGAAGGGTCTTACCCTCGCCGGCGCGCAGGATCTTGTCGAAGACGGACACTTGGGCGGGCTCCTTGCCTGGATCGGCTCTGGACGACTGCACTGTGGGGTCGACCCCACCGCACGGGCCATCGTATGCGAGGAGTCCAACGCGCCGGGAGGTGCGTCAGCACGGTAATACCGTGTCACCCGTGGGAGCACAACCCCTGATAGGCCCCGACGGGGGACAAAACGGGCTACCGCGCCGGTCCCTCGCGCTCGTTGTTACGTACAAGTCGGGTCCTTGGTTCCCGGCCCCGCACTGTCGGACCCGGGATCTACGCTGCTGGGCATGACCGCCCCGAGCTCTCCCGCCCCGACCGTCGAACTCTCCGCCGACGACGCCCGCCGGATCGCCCTGCGCGCCCAGGGCCTGCTCGGCGCCCCGGACCGCCGGGCCGGCGTCCGGGGCGTGTTGCGCCACCTCGGCGCGGTCCAGCTGGACACCATCTCGGTGCTGGCCCGCTCGCACGAGCTGGTGCCGTACGCCCGGCTCGGCGCGGTCGGCCGCCCGGCGGTCGAGTCGGCGTACTGGGGCTCGGCGGCCACCTTCGAGTACTGGTCGCACGCGGCCTGCGTCCTGCCGATCGAGGAGTGGCCGCTGTTCGCCTTCCGCCGCCGGGGGTACCGGACCCGTGGCCACCTGTGGGGCGGCGAGGTCACCGAGGCGACCTACCGGCGGGTGCTCGACCGGCTGCGCGCGGAGGGCCCGCTGACCTCCACCGAGCTGGGCGGCGCGAAGAAGACCTCGGAGTGGTGGGACTGGTCCGACACCAAGATCGCGGTGGAGCGGGCGCTCGCCTTCGGCGACGTGGTCTGCACCGAGCGGCGGAGCTGGAAGCGGGTCTACGCGGCGGCCGAACAGGCCGTCCCCGCCGAGCTGTTCGAGCAGGACCCGACCGACCGGGAGTGCGTCCGGCAGCTGATCACCCAGGCCGGGGCGGCCCTCGGGGTGGCCACCCGGGCCGACCTGATGGACTATCACCGGCTGAAGGCCGCGCCCTTCGACGCCGCGCTGCCCGAGGCCGGTCTGGTCCCGGTCACGGTGGCCGGCTGGGGCGCCCCCGCCTGGGCCGACCCGGCGGCGCTGGCGACCGCCCCGCGCGGGCGGCACCGCACCACGCTGCTCTCGCCCTTCGACTCGCTGGTCTGGGACCGCGCCCGCACCGAGCGGATCTTCGACATGGCGCACCGGCTCGAGGCGTACACCCCCAAGCACAAGCGGGTGCACGGCTACTTCGCGATGCCGCTGCTGGCCGGCGGCCGGCTGGTCGGCCGGGTCGACCCGGCCCGCGAGGGCCGCACCCTGGTGGCCCGTCAGGTCTCGCTGACCTCGCCCCGGCACGTCGGCGCGCTGGCCGAGGCGCTGCGCGAGGCCGCCTCCTGGGTCGGCTGCACTGCGGTCCGGGTGGAGGCGCTGCACGACGAGGCGCTCCGCCCGGTGGTGGAGAAGCTGCTCTCCTGACGGTTGGTCGGTTCGGGTGATCTTCCCGGGCCGGGCGTGTCATCGGTGGCCAAGGGCCGTTGCCCCCTGGTGTCCACACCCCGACCACTTGGAGCAACGATGGGTCCGACCCTGCACTCCGCCCGGGCCCGGCTGAGCCGCCGTGCCCTGCTCGGCACCGCCGCCGCCGCAACGGCCGCGACCGCGGCGGGCGCCGTCGGCTTCGCCCCCCGATCCGTGGCCGCGCCCCGGTCCCCGGCCGACGAGGCGGTCAGCCGGGCGCTGGCCCGCGAGATGCTGATGGTCGCCGAGGACGAGCGGACCGACCTCACCCTGGAGTACCTGAAGATCCTGATCGACGGTCAGCTCCCGCCGGGCCCCGCCACCACCGGCGGCAGGCGCAAACGCGTCCTGGTGGTCGGGGCCGGCGTCGCCGGGCTCACCACGGCCACCCTGCTCAAGCGGGCCGGGCACGAGGTGGTGGTCATCGAGGCCAACGGCAACCGGGTCGGCGGCCGGATCAAGACCTTCCGCGGCATGTTCGCCGACTCCCGGCAGTACGCCGAGGCCGGCGCGATGCGGCTGCCCGACTTCCACCCGCTGGTGCTCGCGCTGGCCGACAAGCTGGGCCTGAAGCGGCAGTTGTTCTACAACGCCGACATCACCCCGGGCACCCGGGCGATCGGCGCGGTGCCCCCGGTGACGCACCGCTCGTTCACCGGCGAGACCTGGACCAACGGCCCCGCACGGGAGTTCCGGCCACCGACCCCCAACTTCCGCGCCCTGGTGGCGGTCAACGGCCTGCAGACCACCAAGGCGGCCTACACACAGTCCCCCACCGAGGTGAATCGTTCCTTCGGCGCCCGGTTCGACACCACCACCGCCCAGGCGGTCGACGCCGCGTTCGCCAAGGTCACCGTGGGCCCCGGCGACATCCGGCAGCGGCTGGACGGCTGGACCGGGATCTTCCAGCGGTACGGCTACCACTCCACCCGGCAGTTCCTGCGCGAGGAGGCCGGCTGGGACCCGGCCTCGGTGCAGGCCGCCGGGACGCTGGAGAACATGACCTCCCGGCTGCACTACTCGCTGATCCCGACCCTGATCGACCACGCGGTGATCAGCCCGACCTACCGCTACTGGGAGCTGGAGGGCGGCATCGACACCCTGACCGGCAAGCTGGCCGAGCCGCTGAAGGCCGAGCTGCGGATGGGCCGCCGGATGACCCGGCTGACCCAGCAGGCGGGCGGGGTACGGATCGAGACGGTGGCCGAGACCGGTGACGAGGAGTCCCCCGACGGCGCGCCGACCGACCCGACCGAGGTGTTCGAGGGCGACTACGCGATCGTCACCATCCCGTTCAGCGCGCTGCGGTTCTGCCGGATCGAGCCGCTGATGTCCTACCCGAAGCGCCGCGCGGTGACCGAGTTGCACTACGACTCGGCGACCAAGGTGCTGCTGGAGTTCCGCACCCGGTTCTGGGAGCACGGCCCCCGCGGCTTCGCCGGCGGCGGCTGCGTCTCGGACAGCCCCAGCCGGTTCACCTACTTCCCCTCGAACGCGCCGGACGGCGCCCCGGGCGGGGTGGTGCTGGCCGCGTACTCCTGGGCGGACGACGCGATGCGCTGGGACGCGCTGACCCCGGGCGAGCGGTACGCCTTCGCGCTGAACGACCTGGAGCGGATGTTCGGCCCGCAGGTCCGCCGCGAGTTCACCGGCGTCGGCGTCTCCCAGTCCTGGGCCAGGGCCCGCTACGCGCTGGGCGAGGCGGCCGTCGCGACGCCCGGCCAGCTGCACGAGCTCCACCCGGCCACCCGGCTCCCGGAGGGCCGGGTGCACTTCGCCGGCGAGCACACCAGCCTGAAGCCGGCCTGGATCGAGGGCGCGCTGGAGTCCGCCGTGCGCACCTTCCTCGAGGTCAACGCCCGCTGACGGACCGTCGGATCCTGGGGATCAGGGCTACCCGATCTCCAGGATCTTCTCCCGCATCGCGTAGACCACGGCCTCCATCCGGGAGTGCAGCTGGAGCTTCTCCAGGATGTTCCGGACGTGGTTCTTCACCGTGTTCTCGCTGATGAAGAGCTCCTTGGCGATCTCCCGGTTGTTCATCCCGGTGGCGACCAGCTTGAGCACCTCCAGCTCACGGTCGGTCAGCCGCGGTGCGGGCACCAACTCCCGGTCGTCCGAACGCCGTTGGATCATCGACTTGAACTCGGTGAGCAGCTTGGAGGCCATCGCCGGGCTGATCTGCGACTGCCCGTCGGCGACCGCCCGGATCGCGGTGGCCACCTCGTCGGTGGAGATCTCCTTGAGCAGGTAGCCGGTGGCCCCCGCCTTGATCGCCTCGTAGAGGTCGGCTTCCTCGTCGCTTATCGTCAGCATGATGATCTTGGTGCTGGGCACCACGTCCTTGATCGCGGTGCAGGCCTCGATGCCGCTCCGCCGGGGCATCCGGACGTCCATCAGGATGATGTCCGGCAGCAGGTCGGCCGCCTTCACCACCGCCTCGGCGCCGTCCCCCGCCTCGCCGACGACCCGGATGTCCTCCTCCTCGGCCAGCACGATCTCCAGGCCTCGTCGGAACAGGGCGTGGTCGTCCACCACCAGCACCCGGATCGGTTCGGCCCGGCGCGGCGGATAGTCCGCCTCCCGGGCCTGTTCGGTCGTCAGACCGAATCGCTCCCCCATCCGTGCCTCCCCGTGACCGGTCGTGTCCGGCCATCATTCCACGAAGCGCCGTCCCCGATCACCCTCCGCCGTCGAGCCGCCCAGCTGGGTGACCCCCGGCGGCCGAAGCCGCCGGGGGTCACCCGTTCACCGACTGCTGTTCGGTTGTCGCCGCAGGGCCCGGTCAGTCCTCGTCGGGCCCGCCGATGGCACCACCGGCGCCGCCCACCTCACCGACGGTCGAACCGTCCGTGGTCAGGTGGATCACGCCGTAGTGGTAGCCGTGCCGCCGGTAGACCACGCTCGGCAGGCCGCTGTCCTTCTCGACGAAGAGGTAGAAGTCGTGGCCGACCAGCTCCATCTCGAACAGCGCCTGGTCCAGCGCCATCGGTGCGGCGCCGTGCGTCTTCTCACGGACGACGAGCGGGCCGTCGCCCTCCACCTCCAGGGATCCCATCATGGTCTTGCGAACGGCGCCGTTGGCCCCGGCACCCGGCGGCTCCGCCTCGGGGAGCGCGGCCAGCGCGGCCGTCGCCTCCGCGACGCTGATCGGGGTACGGCCGCTGCCGCCCTTGTGCACCCGACGCCGGTCGGCCGACTTGCGCATCTGCGCGTCGAGCTTCGCCGAGGCCAGGTCGAGCGCCGCGTAGGGGTCCGCGGCGGCGGCCTCGGCCCGGATCACCGGGCCACGGGTACGGAGGGTGATCTCGACCCGCTCGGACCGGTCGGCCTGACGCGGGTTGTGTTCCTTGGACACCTCGACGTCGAGGCTGATCACCTTGTCGTCGAACTTCTGGACCTTCTCCAGCTTCTCGGCCACGTGCTCGCGGAACCTCTTGGGCACCTCGGTCTTGCGGCCCTTGACGACGATGTCCACGCAGAACTCCGATCCCTTGTGCTGACGCCGATCCGGAGTGCTCACCGGACCGGACGGAGACCCAGCCGGACCAACCTCTCCCTCGCCGACCCCGCGGTTCGCCGGGAGCGGCGAGTGCAACTGGCCCTCACCTCACTTCCTCCCCACCAGGAAGGCTTGAAACCCCTTGGAGCCTTATCGAACACCTCACACCGGGATTTCGCCTCCCCAGCCTTGTGCCGGTCGAACAACGTAGTGACGCGGTGCTGGCGGTACAGCTGTTCCACCTTGTTTACCCCCCTGCGGGTGAAACATCGGCGAACGCCTGGACAACACCCCCAGGGCGGACCACCGTTTGGCCCAGCCGCATCCGGGGAGGCCGCCATCGCCGTCCATCTCCTGTTCGAACTGCTCGACCTGCTGCTGCCCACCGCCTGCGCGGGCTGCCGCACCGGCCGGACGCAGCTCTGCCCCGTCTGCCGCACCGCGCTGGCGGCCACCCGGGCCGGGCCCGCCGGTCCGCAGCCGGCCCCGCCCGGGCTGCCACCGCTGCACGCCGCGGGCCCGTACGCGGACCCGGTCCGGCGGCTGCTGATCGCCCACAAGGAGCGCGGGGCGCTGCGGCTGGCCGGGCCGCTCGGGCGGGCGCTGGCCCGCGCCGTGCACCCGCTGCTGGACGGCCGGCCGGTGCTGCTGGTGCCGATGCCCTCGACCCGGCGCTCGGTCCGGGCCCGGGGGCACGATCCGACCCTGCGGCTGGCCCGGGCAGCCGCCCGGGAGCTGCGCCGGGGCGGGCATCCGGTCCGGGCCGCGCCGGTGCTCCGGCACGGCCGCGCGGTGGCCGACCAGTCTGGGCTGACCGCCGCGCAGCGCCGGACCAACCTGCACGGCGCGCTGGTGCCCCGACCCGGTGCCGCCCGGCTGCTGACCGGCCGTCAGCCGGTGCTGGTGGACGACCTGGTGACCACCGGCGCCACGCTGGCCGAGGCGGCCCGGGCGCTCGGCGCGCTCGGGCACCCACCCCGGGGCGCCGCCACGGTCGCGGCGGCGGTCCGCAGGCGTCAGCCCGGGTAGCTGAAGGACCAGGCCTCGGGCTTGCTCGGGACCTCGCGCCACTGGTTGCCGACCAGCCGGTAGATCTGGTGGCCGCCCGAGGTCGCGAGCACCGGGGGCACCTTGTCCGACCGGTCGCCGCGCGCCTCGGTGGCGGAGACCGAGGACATCGAGTCCCCGCCCTGGAGCACGAAGTCGGAGTTCACCGAGCCGTCGGTGCCGAAGTAGTGCAGCTGCTGGAGCTTGCCGTCCTCCTTGCCGAGCACCAGCAGCTGGTCGGTGTCGGCCCAGGAGACCGAGACCACGTCGCTGAGCATGGTGCCGACCGGCCGGAGATCGGTCACCGTGGCCACCGGTGCGGTCCGGGTGCCGGTGTGCTCGACCCGCCCGATCAGCAGGCTCTGGCGGTTGGCCTCGGTCACCACCAGCGCGATCCTGGTCCCGTCCGAGGCCACCTTGAGCGAGGTCACGCTGCGGCCGCCGAGTCCGTCGATCCGGACGGGTACCAGGGTCCTGCCCCGGATCACCGTCACCTGGGAGCCGCCCGGGTGACGGTCCACCACCCAGAGCGAGCCGCGCCCGTCCCAGCTCGGCGAGGTCAGCCCGCTGTCCGCCCCGACCGCCTGGCTGGTGATCACCGAGGTGCCGAGCTTGCCGCCCTCGGTCACCCAGAGCTCCTTGCGGTTGGGGCTGACCAGGGCGGCCTCGGTGCCGTCGCGGCGGACCGCGAAGCCGTCCGGCCGCAGCGGCTTCTCCAGGCCCAGGTCGCCCGCCATCGGCGTGCCCTTGGCCTTGGGGTCCAGGTCGGTGGTGGCCTGGGTCAGCTGCCCGTTCCCCAGCAGGTAGTACTGCTGGGTCCCGGCCGACCCGCCGGCCAGCGCGCCGGGCGCGATCTGGGCGGTGCGGGCCGCGTCGGTCTGGCAACCGCCCCGTTCGCCGTTCAGGTCCAGCCGGACCAGCTGGGACTTGCCCTGCAGGTCGGAGAGGGTGTGGAAGAGCTGGGCGGCCATCTGCTGGCAGCGCGGCTGGATACCGCCGAAGTCCGGCACGCTGATGTGCACGGTGGCCACGCCGCCGTCGTTCACCGTGACGGTGTCCAGGATCCTGGTGGTCTTGTCGAAGACCGGGTCGACCACCTTGCCGAGCCAGCTCGAAGGCCCCTCGACCAGTGCCTTGGCGGCGGAGGTGAACGGGTCTATTCGGCGCCGCAGGTAGACCGGGTCCGGCACCAGGACCGGGGACTGCCGGTCGGTCCACGGGTCCTCGGCGGACGGGTAGTAGAGGTCGACGGACCGGTAGCCGTTCTTGAACATGGTCTGATCGATGATCAGACCGTCCGGGAGCTGGTCGATCCGCCACTGCCCCTTGTTCTTGCCCTCGGACTCCTTCACGAAGGTGAACGTCTTGGAGAACTGGGGGTCGCGGTCCGCCCGGTAGGCGTGCTTGCCGTCGAGGACGGCGACCTGATCACCGGTCACCTTGATGGTGGCCGTGGTCTCGCCGCCCTCCAGGGTGTCCCGGGCCGGCGCGGCGCGCAGCACCACCACCCCGGCGTCCGGGTTCCACCTCTTGGCAGCCGCCGCGGTCAGGTACTCGCCGGCGGTGATGTAGTCCGCCTCGTCCGCGTTGGCCGCGTCCAGGAAGCCCGCCAGCAGGCTGTCCGGCCCGTCGCCGGGGTGCGGGGCGATCGGGAAGACCCGGACCTGGAGGTTCTCCGAGCCGGCCGCCTGCGGGAGTTCCACCCGCTCCGGCGGCCCGTCGGAGGGCATCGCCACGCAGCCCGCGGTGAGCGCCGAGACGATCACCATGCCGAGCGCGCCCACGGCCCGTCGGTCAGTCCTGCCCGTCCTCGGCACGCTCGGCCCCCTCCGTCTCGCTCTGGTCGGCGTCCTCACCGGACGCCTTCGGCGCAGCGGGCGGCCGGACCGCCGATCGGTCCACCACCACCTGTGCACCGGTCGCACCGTACCCCGCCGCGGCGGCCCGGACGTCCGAGGGGTCGGAGACCGGTGCGGTCGGGACCTTGCCGAGGCCGGGGCCGATGCTCAGCACCCCGCCGAGCCCGCTGCCGAAGCCACTGGTGGGCGTCTCCGGGGTCTCCGGCACCTCGCCACCGGGCTCCCCCGCCACGGTCAGTGCGGTGGCCCCGGCCGGGCGGGCACGCCGGTAGGGGGCGCCCGTGGAGTTCAGGCCGCGGTTGTGCCGGGAGTCCTCCGGCTCCAGCCGGAACGGGGCCCGGCTGATCTCGCCGCCCCGGGTGCGGGGCAGGGTGAGCCGGAAGTGCGAGCCGCCGCCGGGCTCGCCCCAGGCCTGCAGCCAGCCGGCGTGCAGATGGGCGTCCTCGACCGCGATCGACAGCCCGAGGCCGGTGCCGCCGGTGGTCCGCACCCGGGACGGGTCGGCCCGCCAGAACCGGTGGAACACCCGGGACGCCTCACCGGGCTTGAGCCCGATGCCGTAGTCCCGGACGCCGACCGCGACCGCGCCGCCGGCCGAACCGAGCCGGATCACCACGTCCCGGCCCTCGCCGTGCTCCAGGGCGTTGACCACCAGGTTGCGCAGGATGCGCTCGATCCGCCGGGAGTCCACCTCGGCGACCACCGGCTCCTCGCCACCGCGGATGATCACCGCACTGCCCTTGGCCTGGGCCAGCGGGTCGGCCGCCTCGACCACCCGGCCGACCACCTCGCGCAGGTCCACCGGCTCGGCGTCCAGGATCGCCGCGCCCGCGTCGAACCGGCTGATCTCCAGCAGGTCGGCCAGCAGCGACTCGAACCGGTCCAGCTGACCCTGCAACAACTCGGCCGAACGGGCCGCCATCGGGTCCAGGTCGTCCCGGCTGTCGTAGATCAGGTCGGCCGCCATCCGCACCGTGGTCAGCGGGGTGCGCAGCTCGTGCGAGACGTCCGAGACGAACCGCCGCTGCACCCGGGAGAGCTCCTCCAGCTGCCGGATCTGCGCCTGCAGCGCGTTGGCCATCCGGTTGAACGATTCGCCGAGCCGGGCGATGTCGTCCGTCCCGGTGACCTTCATCCGTTCCTCCAGGTGCCCGGCGGCGAGCCGCTCGGAGATCCCGGCGGCCATCCGGACCGGGGTCACCACCTGACGGACCACCAGCCAGGCGATGCCGCCCAGCAGCATCACCACGAACAGCCCGGCGGTCGCCAGGGTGCCGGTGACCAGGTCCAGGGTCTTGCTCTCCTGGCCGAACGAGAAGACGTAGTAGAGCTGGTACTCGCTGTCGGCGGGCCCGTTGAAGTGCTTGCCGATGACCAGCCCGGGCTCCTCGTAGGGCGCGCTGTCACGCTTGATCATCGTGGTCTGCTCGTGCGAGACCGCCGGCTCCGCCGCGACGCTCGCGCGCAGCTCCGGGGAGATCGAACTCGGCAGGATGTCGCCGGAGTAGTACGCGCCGCGCAGACCCGCGCTGGCCGCGCTCTCCTGGATGCCCTCGCCGGGCACCATCGCGATCACCGAGTAGACCCCGGTGCCGCCGCTGGCAAGGTCGGAGACCTGCTTGATCAGCCAGGTGCTGATCTCCTCGCGGGTCGGGTCGTTGGTCGCCCCGACCTTCGCCTGCAGGTTGATCGCGTCGTTGATCTTCTCCTGCTCGATCTCGAAGCCGCCCCTGGCCTGCCCCTGCGCCGCGCCCTTCTTGGCGCCCAGCAGCCCGGTCCGCACCTGGGCCACCACCACCACGCCGAGCACCAGCACCACGGCGAACGACAGCAGCAGGGTGGCCGCGACCACCCGGACCTGGATCGACCGGCGGTAGAGCGCCGGCAACCGGTGGAACGGCCGCAGGAACTGACGGCCCACCGACGCGAGCAGTGCCCGCAGACCACCGCGAGGCCGGTGGCCCTCGGTGGTCGAACTCAGCACGTCCCCGCGCACGGCGGACTCCCCGTCGGCGGTGGTGCCCGACGGGGAGTCGTCAGTCTGGTGCTTCACGTCAGCTGGGCCCGGCCTTGTATCCGACGCCACGGACCGTCACGACGATCTCGGGACGCTCCGGGTCCTTCTCGATCTTCGAGCGGAGCCGCTGGACGTGCACGTTGACCAGCCGGGTGTCGGCGGCGTGCCGGTAGCCCCAGACCTGCTCCAGCAGCACCTCGCGGGTGAACACCTGCCAGGGCTTGCGGGCCAGCGCGACCAGCAGGTCGAACTCCAGCGGCGTGAGCGGGATGCCCCGCCCGTCCCGCTTCACCGAGTGGCCGGCCACGTCGATCACCAGATCGCCTATGGTCAGCTGCTCCGGAGTCGGCTCCTCGGCCCGCCGCAGCCGGGCCCGGACCCGGGCCACCAGCTCCTTGGGCTTGAACGGCTTGACGACGTAGTCGTCGGCGCCGGACTCCAGGCCCACCACGATGTCGACGGTGTCGGTCTTCGCCGTCAGCATCACGATGGGCACGCCGGACTCGGACCTGATCTGCCGGCAGACGTCGATACCGTCCCGCCCCGGCAGCATCAGGTCGAGGAGGACCAGGTCAGGCTTGGTCTCCCGGAACGCGGCTAGTGCCTTGTCCCCATCCGCGACGAAAAACGGCTCAAAACCCTCACCACGCAGCACGATGCCCAACATCTCGGCCAGTGCGGTGTCGTCATCGACGACAAGGACGCGTCCCTTCATGGGTCCATCCTCTCATTACCGGATTGTGACCTGCCGCACAGCCGTGCCATTCTGGCGCGCCTTGGCTCGCCAAGTCGGTCATTTCGTAACAAAGTTCACTGCCCTCGCCACGCCGTCCGAGTGTCCGTGAGGTACACCCGGGCCGACCTGCGAACGCCCACCGCCACCATGGCACGATGGGCGGCACAGAGTACCGATTCCGCCAGGGAGCCGTGATGACCGACACTCCGGGCTGGGCCTCGCCCAGCTCGCCCGAGCCGCCCCGAGAGGACGCCGGCCCGTCGGCAGCAGTGCCCCCCGCTCCGGCCCCTGGGCCGTACGACGCAGCATACGGCCAGCCTGCCCCCGGCCAGGGCGGTCCGCAGCCCGGCTGGGGTCAGCAGACCGGTGCGCCGCAGCCCGGCTGGGGTCAACCCGGTTGGGGCCAGCCCGGCTGGGGGCCGCCGCTCAGCCCCAAGCCCGGCGTGATCCCGCTCCGGCCGCTCGGCGTCGGCGAGATCCTGGACGGCGCGTTCAGCACCGTCCGCACCTACTGGCGCACCACGGTCGGCCTCAGCCTCGGCGTCGCCGCGCTGGAGCAGGGCCTGCTGGCCGTCGCCCAGTGGTGGCAGTACGAGCAGCCCGACGCGGTCGGCCCGCTGATCCTGCTGGCCTTCGGCTACCTGCTCGGCCCGCTGCTCGGCATCGTGGCCACCGCGCTGCTCACCATGGTGGTCAGCAAGGCGATCCTCGGCCAGCCGGTGTCGCTCGGGGCCGCCTGGGCCGCCGCCAGGCCGCAGCTGCTCAAGGCGACCGGGCTGAGCCTGTTCACCGGGCTGATCGTGCTGCTCATCGTGATGGTCTCCGCGCTGCCCCTGATCCTCACCGCCGTGGTCGGCGACGTCGACCCCGGCATCATGCTGCTGACCGGGCTGCTCATCCTGCCCGGGCTCGCGGCGGCGCTCTGGGTCGGCGTCCAGCTGAGCCTGGCCGCCCCCGCCCTGATGCTGGAGAAGCAGGGCGTGTTCACCGCGCTGTCCCGCTCCCGGCGGCTGGTCAAGGGCGCCTGGTGGCGAACCTTCCTGGTGACCGCGCTGATCCAGCTGCTGGCCGTGGTGTTCAGCGCCGTCGTGATGATCCCGTTCACCATCGCGGGCGCCGTCTTCGGCATCGACACCGTGGGCGACAACGGGGACAGCCCGTTCGCGAACCTGGGGTCCGTCGGGCCCCCCGTGATGATCGTGATCGTCTCGATCGGCGCGATCCTGGCCTCCTCCCTCACCGTCCCGGTGCTGGCCGCCGTGAACGTGCTGCTCTACGTCGACCGCCGGATCCGCCGCGAGGGCCTGGACATCGAGCTCACCCGGGCCGCCGGCATCCCCACCCAGTACGGACCGCAGGGGACCTGACCGGATGCCCAACTGGGGGGAGACGGTCCCGTTCGACGGAGCTCCGGTCACCGTCGAACGTGACCCGGCCCGGGACGCCGCCCGCGCCGAACTGCTGAACCCGGCCTACCACCGGCACGACCCGAGCCTGCTCGAACGCATCCGGACCTGGATCTTCGATCAGCTCGACCGGGCGTTCGGCGCGGTCGGCCTGCCCGGCGGCGGGATGACCACCGCCGTGCTCTTCCTGCTGGTCGCCGCGGTGCTGGCGGCCGCGCTGTGGTGGCGGTTCGGCCGCCTCGGCCGGACCGCCCGCACCGCCGCCACCCTGTTCGACAGCACCGGCCCGGCCACCGCCGCCGACCACCGCGCCGCCGCTGCGGCGCACGCCGCCGCCGGTGCCTGGGACGACGCGGTGCGCGAGCAACTGCGCGCCCTGATCCGGGGGTTGGAGGAGCGCACGCTGCTCGACGTCCGCCCCGGCCGGACCGCCGACGAAGCCGCCGCCGAAGCCGGCCGGGTACTCCCCGCGCACGCCGACGCGCTCCACCGGGCCGCCCGCACCTTCGACGACGTGGTCTACGGCGAACACGCCGCCGACCGGGCGGCCTACCACTCGCTGCTGGAACTCGACCTGGCGGTCGGCACGGCCCGGCCGACCCTGACCGGAGCCGCCGGATGACCACCTCCACCCCGGTCGCCGTCTTCCCCGGCTGGGCCCAACTCTGGCGCCGCAGCCGGTGGTTCCTGGCCGCCGCGGCCTTCGTCCTGCTGGTCGCCCTGCTGATCTCCGGCCTGGGCGGCCACCGCGAGTACCCGCCGCTCGACCCGCGCGACACCGACCCGCAGGGCACCAGGGCCGCCCTCCACCTGCTGGAGGAACGCGGCCTGACCACCCGTACGGTCGCCACCGAGGCCGAACTCACCGCCGCGCTCGCCGAACCCGGCACCACCGTGGTGGTCCCGTTCACCGTCCCGATGCCGTCCCGGCAGCTCGTCCTGCTCGGGCGCCAGCACCGGGGCAGCGACAGCCGCCTGGTGCTGATCGGCCCGGACAACAACGCGCTCGCCGCCATCACCCCCGACCTCGCGCCGGCCACCGACGCCACCGGCGACCCGCTGTACCAGGAGCCGACCGCCATCGACCCCGGCTGCGCGCTCCCCGAGGCCACCCGGGCCGGCCGGGCCGAACTCGGCGGCCTGCTCTACCGACCGGGCCCCGGCGACGTCGGCTGCTACGCCGTCAACGGCCACCCCGCCCTGGTCCGGCACACCGACCCCGGATCCCGCGAGGTCGTCGTGCTCGGCAGCGCCCGGGCGCTCACCAACGACCGGCTGGACGAGCAGGGCAACGCCTCGCTCGCCCTCGGCCTACTCGGCTCCCGCCGCCAACTGGTCTGGTACCTCCCGGACTACACCAACGCGCCGACCGTCGAGCCGCCGAAGAGCCTGACCGAGCTCATCCCGGACGGCTGGAACTGGGCCGCGCTCCAACTCGGCATCGCCACCCTGCTCGCCGCCCTCTGGCGAGCCCGCCGACTGGGCCCGGTGGTCACCGAGGAGCTGCCCGTCGTGGTCCGCGCCGCCGAGACCACCGAGGGCCGGGCCCGGCTCTACCACCGGGCGAAGGCCCGCGGCCGGGCCGCCGACGCGCTCCGCCGGGCCGCCCGGCACCGGATCGCCACCGCCCTGGGCATCCCGCTCAGCACCGGCGAACCCGACCCGGCCGCCCTGTGCGCCGTGGTCGCCGACCGCGTCGGGCAGCCCGCCACCGACCTGCACGCGCTGCTGTACGGCGCCGCACCCACCGACGACGCCGCCCTGCTGCGGCTGACCGACCAACTCGATGCCCTGGAAAGGCAGGTACGACAGCCGTGACCGAGCAGGCCGCCCCCACCCCTCTCACCAAGACCGACGAGGCTCCGGCCTCCGACGCCAGGGCCGCGCTCACCGCGCTGCGGGCCGAGATCGCCAAGGCCGTGGTCGGCCAGGACGCCGCCGTCACCGGCCTGGTGGTCGCCCTGCTCTGCGGCGGCCACGTGCTGCTCGAAGGCGTGCCCGGCGTCGCCAAGACCCTGCTGGTCCGCACCCTCTCCACCGCGCTCAGCCTGGAGACCAAGCGCATCCAGTTCACCCCCGACCTGATGCCCGGTGACGTCACCGGCTCGCTGGTCTACGACGCCAGGACCGCCGAGTTCTCGTTCCAGCCGGGCCCGGTCTTCACCAACCTGCTGCTCGCCGACGAGATCAACCGCACCCCTCCGAAGACCCAGGCCTCGCTGCTGGAGGCGATGGAGGAGCGCCAGGTCACCGTCGACGGCGAGCCCCGCAAGCTCCCCGAGCCCTTCCTGGTCGCCGCCACCCAGAACCCGGTCGAGTACGAGGGCACCTACCCGCTCCCCGAGGCCCAACTCGACCGCTTCCTGGTCAAGTTGATCCTCCCGCTGCCGACCCGCGAGCAGGAGTTCCAGGTGCTCGCCCGGCACGCCGCCGGCTTCGACCCGCGCGACCTGGCCGCCGCCGGGGTCCGGCCGGTGGCCGGTCCGGCCGACATCGCCGCCGCCCGCGCCGAGATCGCCGAGCTCACCGTCTCCCCCGAGGTGCTCGCCTACATCGTCGACCTCTGCCGGGCCACCCGGCAGTCCCCGTCGCTCTCGATCGGCGTCTCCCCGCGTGGGGCCACCGCCCTGCTCGGCACCTCCCGCGCCTGGGCCTGGCTCGCCGGACGCGACTACGTCACCCCCGACGACGTCAAGGCGCTCGCCCTGCCCACCCTGCGGCACCGGGTCCAGCTCCGCGCCGAGGCCGAGATGGAAGGCGTCACCGCCGACTCGGTGATCCAGGCCGTGCTGACCCAGACCCCGGCCCCGCGCTGACCCTCCGTCACCCTGCCCTAGGAGCACCCCGATGGCCCTGACCGGCCGAACCGCCCTCATCGCCGCGCTCGGCGCGCTGGTCGTGGGCCTCCTGCTGCCCTCCTGGGCCGGGATCGGCGCGGTCGGCCTCCCGCTCCTGCTCGCCGTGCTGGCAGACCTCCTGCTCGCCGCCCCGGTCCGCCGCCTGCGGTTCGAACGGGGCGGCGCCACGACGGTCCGCCTCGGTGAACCGGTGGACGTCGAACTGTCCGTCACCAACCCGTCCGGACGCCTCCTGCGGGCCCGGCTCCGGGACGCCTGGGCCCCGTCCGCCTGGGCCCCCGGCACCGCCGTGGCCGGCTCCCGGCACACCCTGACCGTCCCGGCCGGCGAACGCCGCCGCCTCACCACCAGGCTCGCCCCCACCCGCCGAGGCGACCAGCACGCCCACCGGGTCACTGTCCGCTCGCTCGGCCCGCTCGGTCTGGCCGCCCGCCAGGGGTCACACCAAGTCCCCTGGAGCGTACGGGCGTTGCCCCCGTTCACCAGCCGCAAGCACCTGCCGTCCCGACTGGCCAGGCTGCGCGAACTGGACGGCCGTACCTCGCTGCTGAGCCGGGGTCAGGGCACCGAGTTCGACTCCCTGCGCGAGTACCTCCCCGGCGACGACGTCCGCTCCATCGACTGGCGCGCCAGCGCCCGCCGCAACACCGTCGCCGTCCGCACCTGGCGCCCCGAACGCGACCGGCACGTGCTGATCGTCCTCGACACCGGCCGCACCTCGGCCGGCCGGGTCGGCGACGCCCCCCGGCTCGACGCCGCCCTGGACGCCGCCCTGCTGCTGGCCGCCCTGGCCACCAAGGCCGGCGACCGGGTCGACCTGCTCGCCCACGACCTGCACGTCCGCCGCACCGTGCTGGGCCGCTCGGCCTCCGAGGTGCTGCCCGCCTTCACCAACGCGATGGCCACCCTCGAGCCCGCCCTGGTCCAGACCGACCTGCGCGCCCTCACCTCGGCCACCCTCAGGCTGGCCCCGCGCCGGTCCCTGATCGTGCTGCTCACCGGCCTGGACGCCGGCCCGGTGGAAGAGGGCCTGCTCCCCCAGCTCCCGCTGCTGACCAGGCGCCACGAGGTCGTCCTCGCCTCGGTCGCCGACCCCCGACTGGACGAGCTCGCCGCCACCCGCGGCACCGTCCAGGACATCTACGGCGCCGCAGCCGCCGAACAGACCCGCGCCGACCGGACCCGCACCGCCGCCCGCCTCACCCGCCGCGGCATCACCGTCCTGGACGCCCCGCCGGCCGCCCTCCCGCCGGCCCTGGCCGACACCTACCTCGCCCTCAAGGCCGCCGGCCGCCTCTGACCACAACGGCGGTGCCCGGCGGCCCCGTGGGTGAGCCCTGCCCTAGCCGATACCTCGGTCAGGGCTGGTCGTACCAGGAGAACGCTGTGATCCGCCAACCCTCCGGGGTGCGGACGAACTGGATCGTCTTGGTCCCACTGCCCTCGAACGGCTCCCCGTCCAGCACCCCGGCCTTGCGGTAGTCACCGAACCGGCACGCGATGTCCCCGACAATGTCGGTCCGCTCCGAGGTCTCCCACTCGCTGAACTCCGTCAGCCGGCCATCGGCCAGCAGCCGCTCACGAGGCTCGATGAACTCCTCCACGGTGTAGGCCGTCAGCTCACCCCCGGTCTTCACGATCACCCCACCCGGCAGCATCAGCCGCCGGATCCGCCCCACGTCAGCGGTCTTCCCACCCCGGTTGTCGAAGGACCCGAAGAACTCGGCGGTCACCTTGTCTATCTCGCTCTTGGACATGGCGGGAAGGTAACACGGGGCCGAAGCGCCGTGTCGAGTCATTAGGACTCCCTCGCGGGCGAGCTGTGGTGCGTTCTGTTCCGGAAATGCAGAAAGCCCCTACCCGATCCCGGGTAGGGGCTTTCTGATCAAAGATTGTTCGGCGGCGTCCTACTCTCCCACAGGGTCCCCCCTGCAGTACCATCGGCGCTATGAGGCTTAGCTTCCGGGTTCGGAATGTAACCGGGCGTTTCCCTCACGCTATGACCACCGAAACACTATGAAACTGTATGACCGCACCACACCCGTGACCAAACGGTGTGGGGTCGTTGTTTCAGAACAACACAGTGGACGCGAGCAACTGAGGACAAGCCCTCGGCCTATTAGTACCGGTCAGCTCCACCCCTTACAGGGCTTCCACATCCGGCCTATCAACCCAGTCGTCTACTGGGAGCCTTACCCTCTCAAGGAGGTGGGAATATTCATCTCGAAGCAGGCTTCCCGCTTAGATGCTTTCAGCGGTTATCCCTCCCGAACGTAGCCAACCAGCCATGCCCTTGGCAGAACAACTGGCACACCAGAGGTTCGTCCGTCCCGGTCCTCTCGTACTAGGGACAGCCCTTCTCAATATTCCTACGCGCACAGCGGATAGGGACCGAACTGTCTCACGACGTTCTAAACCCAGCTCGCGTACCGCTTTAATGGGCGAACAGCCCAACCCTTGGGACCTACTCCAGCCCCAGGATGCGACGAGCCGACATCGAGGTGCCAAACCATCCCGTCGATATGGACTCTTGGGGAAGATCAGCCTGTTATCCCCGGGGTACCTTTTATCCGTTGAGCGACGGCGCTTCCACAAGCCACCGCCGGATCACTAGTCCCGACTTTCGTCCCTGCTCGACCCGTCGGTCTCACAGTCAAGCTCCCTTGTGCACTTACACTCAACACCTGATTGCCAACCAGGCTGAGGGAACCTTTGGGCGCCTCCGTTACTCTTTAGGAGGCAACCGCCCCAGTTAAACTACCCACCAGACACTGTCCCTGATCCGGATCACGGACCCAGGTTAGACATCCAGCACGACCAGAGTGGTATTTCAACGACGACTCCACAACAACTGGCGTTGCCGCTTCAAAGTCTCCCACCTATCCTACACAAGCCGAACCGAACACCAATATCAAGCTATAGTAAAGGTCCCGGGGTCTTTCCGTCCTGCTGCGCGAAACGAGCATCTTTACTCGTAATGCAATTTCACCGGGCCTATGGTTGAGACAGTCGAGAAGTCGTTACGCCATTCGTGCAGGTCGGAACTTACCCGACAAGGAATTTCGCTACCTTAGGATGGTTATAGTTACCACCGCCGTTTACTGGCGCTTAAGTTCTCAGCTTCGCCAACCCGAAGATTGACTAACCGGTCCCCTTAACGTTCCAGCACCGGGCAGGCGTCAGTCCGTATACATCGCCTTACGGCTTCGCACGGACCTGTGTTTTTAGTAAACAGTCGCTTCTCGCTGGTCTCTGCGGCCGGCCCCAGCTCAGGAAGTAAATTCCATCACCAGTTCCGGCCCCCCTTCTCCCGAAGTTACGGGGGCATTTTGCCGAGTTCCTTAACCATAGTTCACCCGAACGCCTCGGTATTCTCTACCTGACCACCTGAGTCGGTTTGGGGTACGGGCCGCCATGAAACTCGCTAGAGGCTTTTCTCGACAGCATAGGATCATCCACTTCACCACAATCGGCTCGGCATCAGGTCTCAGCCTCAATGAGTGACGGATTTGCCTATCACTCGGCCTACACCCTTACCCCGGGACAACCACCGCCCGGGCTGGACTACCTTCCTGCGTCACCCCATCGCTCACCTACTACCCTGTTGGGTCAGCGGCTCCACCACGTCCCTTTGTCCGAAGACTCCAGGCCGGCTTCGCGGCTTTAGCATTCAGAGGTTCGACGTTGGCGCTTCAAAGCGGGTACGGGAATATCAACCCGTTGTCCATCGACTACGCCTGTCGGCCTCGCCTTAGGTCCCGACTTACCCTGGGCAGATCAGCTTGACCCAGGAACCCTTGGTCAATCGGCGCAAGAGTTTCCCACTCTTGTATCGCTACTCATGCCTGCATTCTCACTCGTGAACCGTCCACAACTGGATTCCTCCGCTGCTTCACCCGGCACACGACGCTCCCCTACCCATCACAGCGGGCGTTGGCCCTATAGCTGCAATGACACGACTTCGGTGGTGTACTTGAGCCCCGCTACATTGTCGGCGCGGAATCACTTGACCAGTGAGCTATTACGCACTCTTTCAAGGGTGGCTGCTTCTAAGCCAACCTCCTGGTTGTCTCTGCGACTCCACATCCTTTCCCACTTAGCACACGCTTAGGGACCTTAGTCGGTGTTCTGGGCTGTTTCCCTCTCGACCATGGAGCTTATCCCCCACAGTCTCACTGCCACGCTCTCACTTACCGGCATTCGGAGTTTGGCTAAGGTCAGTAACCCGGTGAGGCCCATCGCCTATCCAGTGCTCTACCTCCGGCAAGAAACACGTGACGCTGCACCTAAATGCATTTCGGGGAGAACCAGCTATCACGGAGTTTGATTGGCCTTTCACCCCTAACCACAGGTCATCCCCCAGGTTTTCAACCCTGGTGGGTTCGGTCCTCCACGAAGTCTTACCTCCGCTTCAACCTGCCCATGGCTAGATCACTCCGCTTCGGGTCTTGGGCATGCAACTCAATCGCCCTATTCGGACTCGCTTTCGCTACGGCTACCCCACACGGGTTAACCTCGCTACACACCGCAAACTCGCAGGCTCATTCTTCAAAAGGCACGCAGTCACGAGACAATGGGCAAGCCCACTGTCCGACGCTCCCACGGCTTGTAGGCACACGGTTTCAGGTACTATTTCACTCCGCTCCCGCGGTACTTTTCACCATTCCCTCACGGTACTATCCGCTATCGGTCACTAGGGAATATTTAGGCTTAGCGGGTGGTCCCGCCAGATTCACACGGAATTTCTCGGGCTCCGTGCTACTTGGGAGAAGCTCAAGTGAGCCGCACAGATTTCGTCTACGGGGGTCTTACCCTCTACGCCGGACCTTTCGCATGTCCTTCGACTATCCATACGGTTTCTGACTCACCGACCGGCCGGCAGACCGATCAAGAACTTTCCCACGACCCCGCTCTGGCAACCCCTGCCGGGTCTCACACCAAAACGGTTTAGCCTCATCCGGTTTCGCTCGCCACTACTCCCGGAATCACGGTTGTTTTCTCTTCCTGAGGGTACTGAGATGTTTCACTTCCCCTCGTTCCCTCCACACACCCTATGTGTTCAGGTGCGGGTGACAGCCCATGACGACTGCCGGGTTTCCCCATTCGGAAACCCCCGGATCAAAGCCTGGTTGACGGCTCCCCGGGGACTATCGTGGCCTCCCACGTCCTTCATCGGTTCCTAGTGCCAAGGCATCCACCGTGCGCCCTTAAAAACTTGGCCACAGATGCTCGCGTCCACTGTGCAGTTCTCAAACAACGACCAGACACCCACCCTCACAGTGCTCACGCACCACTCGAGTAGGACCGGCACTGAAGCAACAGCCTTCCGGCCGTTCCCTCAGGACCCAACAACGTGCCCGACACACCCGACATCCACCGCGTTCCACGCCCCGAAGGACAGTACTGACGACTTCAACCGTGTGTGCCGAATAGTCAACGTTCCACCCATGAGCAACCGTGTGAGACATTCGCTCACATCCGGCCATGTGCTCCTTAGAAAGGAGGTGATCCAGCCGCACCTTCCGGTACGGCTACCTTGTTACGACTTCGTCCCAATCGCTGGTCCCACCTTCGACGGCTCCTCCCCTTACGGGTTAGGCCACCGGCTTCGGGTGTTACCGACTTTCGTGACGTGACGGGCGGTGTGTACAAGGCCCGGGAACGTATTCACCGCAGCATGCTGATCTGCGATTACTAGCAACTCCAACTTCATGGGGTCGAGTTGCAGACCCCAATCCGAACTGAGGCCGGCTTTTTGGGATTCGCTCCGCCTCGCGGCATCGCAGCCCTTTGTACCGACCATTGTAGCACGTGTGCAGCCCAAGACATAAGGGGCATGATGATTTGACGTCGTCCCCACCTTCCTCCGAGTTGACCCCGGCAGTCTCCTGTGAGTCCCCATCACCCCGAAAGGCATGCTGGCAACACAGAACAAGGGTTGCGCTCGTTGCGGGACTTAACCCAACATCTCACGACACGAGCTGACGACAACCATGCACCACCTGTATACCGACCACAAGGGGGCGACTATCTCTAGCCGTTTCCGGTATATGTCAAGCCTTGGTAAGGTTCTTCGCGTTGCGTCGAATTAAGCCACATGCTCCGCTGCTTGTGCGGGCCCCCGTCAATTCCTTTGAGTTTTAGCCTTGCGGCCGTACTCCCCAGGCGGGGAACTTAATGCGTTAGCTGCGGCACCGACGACGTGGAATGTCGCCAACACCTAGTTCCCAACGTTTACGGCGTGGACTACCAGGGTATCTAATCCTGTTCGCTCCCCACGCTTTCGCTCCTCAGCGTCAGTAATGGCCCAGAGATCCGCCTTCGCCACCGGTGTTCCTCCTGATATCTGCGCATTTCACCGCTACACCAGGAATTCCGATCTCCCCTACCACACTCAAGCCTGCCCGTATCGAATGCAGACCCGGGGTTAAGCCCCGGGCTTTCACAACCGACGCGACAAGCCGCCTACGAGCTCTTTACGCCCAATAATTCCGGACAACGCTCGCACCCTACGTATTACCGCGGCTGCTGGCACGTAGTTAGCCGGTGCTTCTTCTGCAGGTACCGTCACTTGCGCTTCTTCCCTGCTGAAAGAGGTTTACAACCCGAAGGCCGTCATCCCTCACGCGGCGTCGCTGCATCAGGCTTTCGCCCATTGTGCAATATTCCCCACTGCTGCCTCCCGTAGGAGTCTGGGCCGTGTCTCAGTCCCAGTGTGGCCGGTCGCCCTCTCAGGCCGGCTACCCGTCGTCGCCTTGGTAGGCCATTACCCCACCAACAAGCTGATAGGCCGCGGGATCATCCTGCACCGCCGGAGCTTTCCACCAACCCCTATGCAGAGGAAGGTCATATCCGGTATTAGACCTCGTTTCCAAGGCTTGTCCCAGAGTGCAGGGCAGATTTCCCACGTGTTACTCACCCGTTCGCCACTAATCCACTCCGAAGAGCTTCATCGTTCGACTTGCATGTGTTAAGCACGCCGCCAGCGTTCGTCCTGAGCCAGGATCAAACTCTCCGTGAATGTCTGCAGGTAATCCTGCAACCACTCGCGTTGAGCGGCACGGCAACCACCGGAATAGGTGATCCCGCGCACTGCGTCCTCGCTAGTGTTTTACTTCATAAAGGAATCTCCAACCCCACCAAAGGTGAGGCCGGGGATGTCAACATATCTGGCGTTGACTTTTGGCACGCTGTTGAGTTCTCAAGGAACGGACACTTCCTTCGAGCCGCTTATCAGGCGGACCCTCCGGGCGCTTCGTTCGTGTTTCCCAGCTTAGCAGATCAATTTCGGCCGTTTTACCGGCTTCCTTCGTTCTGAATTCCCGCTGAGAGGGATTCCGCCGAATCGGTGGCGGGCATCCGTGGATGCTCACTGCCTCGTTCTGGCGATGTTGTAGACACTAAACCTTCAAGGCGACTGTTGTCCAGTCGGTCTCAACCGTTTAAACCTACTAGCACATCTGGACCGTGTCAACGGTTTTGCTGCGCTGAAGAGAAGACTACCAGGTCAGCGGCCCTGTCCTGACCAGCCGCGCTAGGCCGCGACCGGGTTCAGGTCGGCTCGATCGGCGGCTTCGAGGTCGCCGGCGTCGCCGGTGGCGGCGGCTCGGCGGCCGAGGACCAGGGCGTAGAGCAGGAAGAGGATCTCGGCGACGGTGCCGATGCCGATCCGGGCCCAGGTGGGGAGGCCGGAGGGGGTGACGAAGGCTTCCAGCAGGCCGCTGACGAACAGGACGACGGTGAGGCCGATCGCCATGCCGATGATCGACCGGCCCTCTTCCGCGAGGGCGGTCGCCCGGGTGCGGGGGCCGGGGTCGACGACGGTCCAGCCGAGGCGGAGGCCGAGGCCGGCCGCGACGAAGACGGCGGTGAGTTCGAGCAGGCCGTGCGGGAGCAGCAGGCCGAGGAAGAAGTCCAGGCGGCCGGCCGAGCTCATCAGGCCGAGGGCGACGCCCAGGTTCATCACGTTGCTGATCAGGACCCAGACCACCGGGATGCCGAGCAGGACGCCGAAGATCAGGCACTGGGCCGCGATCCAGGCGTTGTTGGTCCACACCTGGGCGGCGAAGGAGCTGGCGGGGTGGTCGGAGTAGTACGTCTCGTACTGGCCGCCGGGCTTGGTCATCTCGCGGATCTGGTCGGGGGCGGCCAGGCTGTCCCGGATCTCGGGGTGGGTGCTCACCCACCAGGCGATCAGGGCGGAGAGGACGATCGAGAGCACCGCGATCGGTATCCACCAGTGACGGGAACGGTAGAGCGCGGCGGGGAAACTGACCGTGAAGTACCGGCCGGCATCGCGCCAGGAGGAGTTGCGGGCGCCGGTCACCGCGCTGCGGGCCCTGGCGACCAGGGTGGTGAGCCGGCCGACCAGGGTGGGGTCGGGGGCGGCGGACTGGACCTGGGCCAGGTGGCTGGTGGCGCGCTGGTAGAGGGTGACCAGTTCGTCGGCCTCCTCCCCGCTGAGGCGCCGCCGCTTGCTCAGGACCTCCAGACGGTGCCACTCCGCCTGGTGGGCGGTGACGAAGACGTCGAGGTCCATACGGCGGGCTCCTGCGGGTGAGAGCTACGGGTCGGGCTCAGCATGCCAGAGGGGAGGGCGGCTCTTCTCGGGGGTCGGGCCGCGCCGTATGTTGGCGGCTGGAGATCGCGGGATGGCCCCGCCGGATCGGACGGGGTGGCGACGGTGAGTCAGTTGGTGACGGGCGAGGCGGTGGTCCTCGGGCTGCGGTCGGCCAAGCTGCCGAGTCGGGCGCTGGCGATCTGGCTGGACCTGGCGGCCGAGTTCGCGGTCCTGATCGGCCTACTCATCCTGCTGGAGCAGACCACCGGCGAGATGGACGAAGCTGCTGCCACCGCGATCGCGCTCGGGCTGATGGTGTTCTGCCTGGTGGGCGTGCCGGTCATGGTGGAGACGCTGAGCCGGGGGCGGTCGCTCGGGAAGCTGGCGCTGGGCCTGCGGGTGGTGCGGACCGACGGTGGGCCGGTGCGGTTCCGGCACGCGTTGGTGCGGGGGCTGGTGGGCTTCGTCGAGCTGCTGACCTTCATGGGGGTGCCGGCCATCGTCTGCTCGTTGATCTCGCCGGAGGGCCGTCGGCTCGGGGACGTCTTCGCCGGGACCCTGGTGGTCCGGGAGCGGGTGCCCGGGGCGGGTGGCGGGCGGGCCGCGCTGCCGCCGCTGTCCCCGGAGTTGATGCAGGGGCTCGGCAGCGGGCTGGTCGCGCTGGACCTGTCGGCGGTCCCGGACGGGCTCTGGCTGGCGATCCGGCAGTACCTGGGGCGGATCGGACAGCTCGACCCGGCGGTCGGGCACGGTATGGCGCTCCGACTGGTCGGCGACCTGGTGGCCCGCACCGGGCTGGCCGCCCCGTACGGGGTGCCGCCGGCGGCGTACCTCGGCGCGGTGCTGGCCGAGCGTCAACGACGGGACTGGGAACGGTCGTTGGGGTACCAGGCCCAGCAGGCGCACGAGGTGCGGCAGGCCCCGCAGGTGCAGCAGGCGCCGACCCCGCAGGCCCAGCCCGTCGCGCAGGAACCCGAGCCGCAGCCGACGCCTCCGCCGACCGGCTTCGCGCCGCCGGCCTGAGGCCGGGTCAGGCGTAGTACTCGGTCGGCCACTGGTTGGGCGGCGACTCCAGCTCCTCCAGCTCGATGCCCGGGGCGGCGAGCACCACGTCGCCCGCCAGGTGGACGATCTGCTGCTCGCCGGTCTCCAGGTCGGCGACCTGGTACTGCTCGACCTGGAGCGGGCCCGAGTCGGTGTCGTGGGTCTGCACGGACTCCAGCAGCCAGCCCTGGTCGAGGGTGCGTGGGGCGAGCACCGGGTCGGTGAAGGCGACCAGCCTGACCCGGGAGCTGTCCCCCGGCTGGAGGCGGAGCAGCCGGGCGGTGGCGATCAGGAAGGCCGGCGAGGAGCCGGTGAAGGCGTGGGCCCGGTCGTGGCCCTCGGCCGCGTGCTCGGGGTTGCCGTCCGCCGCCGTCCGGACCCAGGTGACGCCGTCGACCGCACCGCCGCGCACCAGCCAGCCGCCGGAGCGCAGTTCGAGCCGCAGCGGTCGGCTGCGGGAGTCCAGGGTGAGGTCGGTGGTGGCCAGCACCGTGCCGTCGGCGGCGTAGGTCTTGGAGACGTAGCGCCAGCCGGCCGGGCCGGGGGCGCAGCTGAAACGTTCCTCGCCGAGCGGCAGGTGGTCGTGGGTGTCGTGGTGCAGGTAACGGCCGTTGGGCATGGGCCGAAGCCTACGTGCAACCTTTCGAGGACCCGACCGCATCAGCCTGTCGGGGGGTGCGCCGATGCGCCGCCCGGGAGGGGGCCCCGATGACGGGGGAGTCGCACAACGCGGAGTTCGCCGCGTACGTGGCGGCCAGGAGTGGGTGGCTGCGCAAGGTCGCGTACCTGCTCTGTGCGGACTGGCACCGGGCGGACGACCTGGTCCAGGAGAGCATCACCAAGCTGTACGTGCGGTGGCCGCGGGTCAGGCGGGTGGAGAGCGTCGACGCCTACGCCAGGAAGGTGCTGGTGAACACCTTCCTGGCCGAGCAGCGCACCTCCTGGTGGCGGCGCACCGACCGGGCCGCGGTCCTGGCGGACGGGGCGCTGCCACCCGCCGGTGATCTGGAGGCGGCGCTGGACCTGCAGCGGGCGCTGGCCGCGTTGCCGCCTCGGCAGCGGGCGACGGTGGTGCTGCGGTACTACTGCGATCTGAGTGTGGATCAGACCGCGGACGCGCTGGGCTGCTCGCCCGGCAATGTGAAGAGCCAGAGCGCCCGAGGGCTGGAGGCGCTGCGGCGCACGCTCGCCCCGGGGCGGCTGGCGTTCTCGGAGGGAGCGGCGCGCAATGGCTGATGAACTTCCTTCATTGACAGCGGAGTTGGAGGCAATCGTGGATGTCCCGGGGCCGGTCAGCACGGTGGACGCGCAGCGGGCGCAGCAGGACGGGCTGGCGCGGCTGCGTCGCCGCCGGCGGGCGGCGGTCGTCGCCACCGGGGTGGCCGTGGTGGTGGCCGCGACGCTCTCGCTGACGCTGCCCGGCGGTGGTGGGAAGGCGCTCGGGCCCACCGGGGCGCTGTCGCCCAGCCCGGTGCCGTCACTCTCGCAGAGCCCGTCGGCGACGCGTTCGCCCAGCGCGCCGCCCGGCAGCGGCACACCGGCGCCGGACCGGAGCCAGACCGCCGCACCACATGCCGGACGGGCCCCGCTCACGGTGGAGGCCGACTTCGGCTGGCTGCCGGCGAGCTCCACGACGATCCGCTACCAGCTCAGCCCGAACGGCATGACGGTCCGGGCGGAGGGCACCCGCGCGACCGACCCCATAGCGCCGTTCTTCGTCCTGACGGCCTTCCCGGCCGGGGTGACACCCCCGCTGGCGGACTTCCCGGGCGGATCGCACCCGGTCAAGGTGCCCGCACCCCCGGTGAACGGGCAGGAGGCGTACTGGGTCTCCTCGGACGACCCGGGCTACGCCTCGGGGCTGAACACCCTGCACTGGAAGAGCCCGGACGGACGGTGGCTTGAGCTCGACAGCAGCTACGTCCCGGCGGCGGACAAGGAGCGGGTGCCGCTGCGGATCGCCGCCGACGTGAAGCTGGGTCACCGGCCGGTCCCGCTGCCGCTGCGGGTGGACGGGATCCCGTCCGGCTTCGTGCTCAGCTCGGCGGGTTTCCAGCAGGGGACCGGCCAGGACAAGGGGACCGGCCAGGACAAGGGGACCTGGACGGCCGAGCTGGTCTACTCCTCGGCTCCGGGCCTGTACTTCGTGACGCGGGTGTCACCGGACGCCCACCACTCGCAGCCCGGCGGGCCGAGCACGGACCCGTGGGGAGGAGGCTGCAAGGCGGCGGACGGCGTTCAGGTCTGCGTGGAGTTCGTCACCCCGGGCACGCTCGACGCGGTGGGCGGTGTGCAGGCCTGGCTGGACAAGGTGACCCTGCTCGGCACCGACCCGGCCAAGTGGACGGCCGACGTGCTCAACTGACGGCCCGTGGAACGGGGAACGCCCGGTGCCGGTCGGCACCGGGCGTTCGGCCGCGCGAACGCGGCAGGATCAGTAGCGGTACTGCTCCGCCTTGTACGGGCCCTCGACCGGGACGCCGATGTAGTCGGCCTGCTCCTTGGTCAGGACGGTGAGCTTGACGCCCAGGGCGTCCAGGTGGAGCCGGGCGACCTTCTCGTCCAGGTGCTTGGGGAGCACGTAGACGCCGACCGGGTACTCCTCGGTCTTGGTGAAGAGCTCGATCTGCGCGATGGTCTGGTTCGCGAAGGAGTTCGACATCACGAAGGACGGGTGACCGGTCGCGTTGCCGAGGTTCAGCAGACGGCCCTCGGACAGCAGGATGATGGTGTGGCCGTCCGCGAAGCGCCACTCGTGGACCTGCGGCTTGATCTCGGTCCGGACGATGCCCGGGAGCTTCGCGAGACCGGCGATGTCGATCTCGTTGTCGAAGTGACCGATGTTGCCGACGATCGCCTGGTGCTTCATCTTCTCCATGTGCGAGGCAAGGATGATGTCCTTGTTGCCCGTGGTGGTGATGAAGATGTCCGCGATCCCGACGACCTCGTCCAGGGTGGTGACCTGGTAGCCGTCCATCGCCGCCTGCAGGGCGCAGATCGGGTCGATCTCGGTGATGATGACGCGGGCGCCCTGGCCGCGGAGCGACTCGGCGGAGCCCTTGCCCACGTCGCCGTAGCCGCAGACGACGGCGACCTTGCCGCCGATCAGGACGTCGGTGGCGCGGTTGATGCCGTCGATCAGCGAGTGGCGGCAGCCGTACTTGTTGTCGAACTTCGACTTGGTGACCGCGTCGTTGACGTTGATGGCCGGGAACAGCAGCTTGCCGTCACGGTGCATCTCGTACAGGCGGTGGACACCGGTGGTGGTCTCCTCGGTGACGCCCTTGATGGTGGCCGCCATCTCGGTCCACTTGTTCGGGGTGTCCTTGAGGGTGCGGTTGAGCACCTCGAGGATCAGGCGGTACTCGTCGTTGTCCGCGGTGGACGGGTCCGGAGCGGCACCGGCCTTCTCGAACTCGACGCCCTTGTGGATCAGGAGGGTGGCGTCGCCGCCGTCGTCCAGGATCATGTTCGGGGTCTGGCCGTTCGGCCAGGTGAGCGCCTGCTCGGTGCACCACCAGTACTCCTCCAGCGTCTCGCCCTTCCAGGCGAAGACCGGGACACCGGTGGGGTTCTCGGGGGTGCCCTCGGGGCCGACCGCGATGGCGGCGGCCGCGTGGTCCTGGGTGGAGAAGATGTTGCAGGAGCACCAGCGGACCTCGGCGCCGAGCGCGACCAGGGTCTCGATCAGGACGGCGGTCTGCACGGTCATGTGCAGCGAACCGGTGATCCGGGCGCCGGCCAGCGGCTTGGTGGCCGCGAACTCCTTGCGGATCGACATCAGGCCGGGCATCTCGTGCTCGGCGAGCTGGATCTCCTTGCGGCCGAAGGCGGCAAGCGAGAGGTCGGCGACCTTGAAGTCACCGTTGAGGTTGGTCGACATGCGGTACTGCTCCTCGCTGCGTGGGACGGGACGGGCCGGTCTTACGGGTGTGCTTCGGTGGCAGGACGCCCGACGGCACGGCGCACTGCTCCTGCGGCACAATCCGTCGGAGGACCTCTCTCCCTCGACCGCCTGCGTCCGGGTGCACCGGACGCCGCGATCGACCGCCATCAGCAGCGACGTTTGGCTCTGCTGACGAATCTACACCGACGGCGCAATCGCACGGGATTCGTACGGGTGGATTCGGCCGGGTCCGACCGGCCGGAGCCGACGGTGCGTCAGTGGGTGGGGCCGCCAGGGGTGGCCGCCGGGTCGAGGCCCTGGGCCTCCTTCTCGGCGCTGTAGATGTCCGGCTCCAGGTAGATCACCCGGGCGATCGGGACGGCCTTGCGGACCCGGGCCTCGGCCAGGTCGATGGCCTCGGCCACCTGGGTGGCGCTGTCCTCGGCGTTGACGCCGATCTTCGCGGCGACCAACAGCTCCTCCGGGCCGAGGTGCAGGGTGCGCATGTGGATGATCCGGGTCACCGAGTCGTGGTCGACCAGCGCCGCGCGGATCTTCTGCACGTCGTTCTTGTCGGCGGACTCGCCGATCAGCAGGCTGCGGGTCTCCAGCGCGAGGATCACCGCGATGGCCACCAGCAGCAGGCCGATGGAGAGGGTGCCGATGCCGTCCCACACCCCGTCACCCGTCAGCACGGTGAGCCCGACGCCGAGCAGCGCGAGCACCAGACCGATCAACGCGCCGAAGTCCTCCAGCAGCACCACCGGCAGCTCGGGCGCCTTGGCCCGGCGGATGTACTCGATCCACCCCAGGCTGCCCTTGGACTTGCGCCCCTCGGTGATCGCGGTCCAGAACGACCAGCCCTCCGCCAGGATGGCGAACACCAGCACGCCGACCGCCCAGTACCAGCCGTGCAGCTCGTGCGGGTGGCGGATCTTCTCGACGCCCTCGTACACGGCGAACAGGCCACCGACGCTGAACAGCACGATGGAGACCACGAAGGCGTAGATGTACCGCTCACGGCCGTAGCCGAACGGGTGCTCCTCGTCCGCGTCGCGGGCCGCCCGCTTGCTGCCCACCAGCAGGAGTACCTGGTTGCCCGAGTCGGCCACCGAGTGCACGCCTTCGGCCAGCATCGAGGACGAGCCGGTGAAGGCGAAGGCCGTGAACTTGCTCGCGGCGATCGCCAGGTTCGCGGACAGCGCCGCAACCAGTGCCTTGGTGCCGCCTTCGGTGCTCATGCTGGGGTGGTGTCCCTCCGACTGGGCCGGTGCGCCGCACCGGCCGACGCTCAGCTTGCCGACCGCACACAGTATCCCGGTGGGGTACGGCGCCTGAGCTCCGGTCAGTCCCGCGTGGCGGCCAGCCCGAGGTAGACGGCGGCGAAGTCGGTCAGCGCGGTGAGCTCGGCCAGCGCCTGGAGCGGATCGGCCAGCGCGCTGCGGTACTCGGTCAGCCGGACCTCGTGCGCCTCGGCCAGCCGGTGCGCACGGCGGACCGGGTAGCTCGGCTCCGGCACCTCGGCCTGGTCCTCCTCGGCCGGATCGGCGGCCCGGCCCGGGGTCTGACGGAGCAGCAGCACCTGGAGCAGCAGCGGGTCGGGCTCCTCCACCCGGTCCCGGAAGAAGTCGTCCGGGTCGGCGCCCGAGCCGAGCTGGCCGACGAACATGCCCCGGTGGGTGGTCAGCACCTGGGGCAGCACCCCGGCCAGGGCGGGCCGGCCGGCCCGGTCGGCCAGCATGGTGGCGAACCGCTCCGCCACCGCGGCCGCCACCGGGCCCTCGGCCCAGAGCAGCGGCACGGTGCCGGAGAGCTTGCCCGCCAGGTTCTTCGCCGGGTTCACGTAGGCGCCGGCGTCGGGGCGGCAGCGGACCGCCGTCTCGTCCAGCCGGTCGGCGGTGGACTGCAGGGCGCCGGGCGGCAGTTGGGTCACCCCGAGCTTCTCGGCGAGCGCCAGCAGCGGGGCCAGCAGCGCCCAGAGCGCGCCCGGGTCCAGTGCGGGCAGGTCCGGCTCGGTGCCCGCGGCCGGCTCCACCGGCTCCACCGCGGACGGTGCGTACGGCAGCGGGAGGCCCCGGACCTGGTGCGCGGCCTCGGTCAGCGGGCTCACCGCAGGGGCGATCACCACCACCGCGCAGCCGCGCGCGTACGCCTGCTGGGCGAGGCCGATCAGGCCCTGCTCGGTCCCGTCGATGGAGGCGATCACCAGCAGGTCGATCGGGCCGACCCAGCCGGGCAGTTGCCAGCTCAGCCCGGCCGAGAAGACCGGGTCGGCCGCCGTCCGGTCCCGCCGCACCGGCTCGGCGTCGGTCGGCGGCAGCGGGAGCACCTGGGTGGTCCCGGCCGCCAGCGCGGCCAGCGCGGCACCGGCGGCCAGCACGCTGCCGTGGCCCGCCACCAGCAGGGTGCGCGGGCGGCCGTCCGGCCGGAGCGCGGCGAGCCCGGCGTCGTCGGCGAGCCGCAGGGCGGTCCGCACCCGCGCCCCGGCGCCCGCGAGGGCCAGCAGGGCGTGGTCGTGGTCGGCGCGCTGGAGGGCGGCCGGGTCGTCGAGCAGGCTATCGTCGATCATGTCGGCTGGCCTCCGGCCTCGGACTCGTCAGGAGGGGCGGCGGGCCTCGTCCACCAGCAGCACCGGGATGCCGTCGCGGACCGGGTAGACCAGGCCGCAGCTCTCACCGGTGCAGCGCAGCTCGCGCTCCTCGCCCTTGCTCTCCTCGGCGAGCGCGGAGTGGCACTCGGGGCAGACCAGGATCTCCAGCAGGAAGGACGGCAGGCTGCTCATGGTCGTCAGGCTCCAGAAGTCGGTACACGGTGCGCCGGTACAGCGGTGCCCCGGCCGGGGGCAACCTTACCGGCCGGGGGTGCGGCTGCGGGTGTCAGGTGCGGATGAGGGTGAGGACGGTGTCGCGGATGGTGGTCATGGTGGTGGGGGTGTCGGCTTCGACGTTGAGGCGGAGGAGGGGTTCGGTGTTGGAGGCGCGGAGGTTGAGCCACCAGGTGGGGGTGGTGATGGTGAGGCCGTCGAGGGTGTCGACCTGGGCGTGGGGGTGGTCGGCGTAGTGGGTGCGGACCTTGGTGGTGGCTGTGTGCTGGTCGGTGACGGTGGAGTTGATCTCGCCGGAGGCGCTGTAGCGGTCGTACTGGGTGGTGAGGGCGGACAGGGGCTGGTCCTGGTGGCCGAGGGCGGCCAGGACGTGGAGGGCGGCGAGCATGCCGGTGTCGGCGCGCCAGAAGTCGCGGAAGTAGTAGTGCGCGGAGTGCTCGCCGCCGAAGACGGCGCCGGTGGTGGCCATCTCCTGCTTGATGAAGGAGTGCCCCACGCGGGTGCGGACGGGGGTGGCGCCGAGTTCGCGGACCACTTCGGGGACGGTGTGGGAGGTGATCAGGTTGTGGATGACCACCGGGTTGGCCTCGCCGTCGGCCTGGGCGCGGGCGATCTCGCGGGCGGCGACCAGCGCGGTGATCGCGGAGGGGGACACCGCGTCGCCGTTCTCGTCGATGACGAAGCAGCGGTCGGCGTCGCCGTCGAAGGCCAGTCCGAGGTCGGCGCCGGTCTCGGTGACCTTGGCCTGCAGGTCGACGAGGTTGGCGGGGTCCAGGGGGTTGGCCTCGTGGTTGGGGAACGTCCCGTCGAGTTCGAAGTACAGCGGGACCAGGTCCAGGGGCAGGCCGGCGAAGACGGTGGGCACGGTGTGGCCGCCCATGCCGTTGCCCGCGTCGACGACCACCTTCAGCGGGCGGATGCCGGTCAGGTCCACCAGGCCCAGCAGGTGCCCGGCGTACCCCTTCAGGGTGTCGCGGGCCGACAGGGTGCCGGGTTCGACGTCCAGGGCGGGGACGGTGACGGTGTCGTCGTCGGCGGTCCAGGACTCCACCAGCTCACGGATCTCGTCCAGGCCGGTGTCCTGCCCCACCGGGGACGCACCCGCCCGGCACAGCTTGATCCCGTTGTACCGCGCCGGGTTGTGGGAGGCGGTGAACATCGCACCGGGCAGGTCCAGGGACCCCGACGCGTAGTACAGCTGGTCGGTGGAGCACAGCCCGATCTCCACCACGTCCGCACCCGACGCCGCCGCACCCAGCGCGAACGCCCGCGACAGCGACGGCGACGACGGCCGCATGTCATGCCCCACCACGATCGCCGACGCACCCACCACCCGCACGAACGCCGCACCCAACGCGAACGACAACGACTCGTCCCACTGATCCGGCACCACACCACGCACGTCGTACGCCTTCACCAGCTGCTTCAAGTCCCGCACTGCCACTCCACACCTGTTGGGTCCTCAGAGGAGGGCAGCGTACCCGCAGCTGATGACCGGTTCGGTGCGGTCAGTTGTCGGGCGAGCGGAGCACCCGCAGGTGGCCGCGGCGGCCCGCCTCGCCCGGGTCCGGCTCGGACATCCTGGACTGACGGGGCGTCTGGGGCCGGGCGGCCTCGCGGACCGCGTTCGCCAGCGCCTCCAGATCGTCGCTGGAGCGCCGCAACGGGCCGACCTCGGCGGCCAGCCGGACCACCTCCCAGCCACGCGGGGCGGTCAGACGTTCGGCGTGCTCGGCGCACAGGTCGTAGCAGTGCGGCTCGGCGTACGTCGCGAGCGGGCCGAGAACGGCGGTGGAGTCCGCGTAGACGTACGTCAGCGTAGCCACGGCCGGTCGGCCGCACGCGGTCCGCGAACAACGACGTACAGAGCTCACGAGGGTGGACGGTACCGCACTCCTGACCAGGCCGCGAAGACCCTCCCCCGTCGAGTGTCACGTGTCGCCGACATGGGCCCGGCCGGGGTGGTCCACTTCCGCGCCCTCAAGGACTACGCTCGACACTGATATGGACAGCTCCGCACCCCAATCACCGGCCGAGCAACCTCGGCGCCGTCGGCACCGGGACCGGCACGGCCGCGGCCTGCGAGGGCCGCTGGCGCCTCCTCAGGTGCCCATCTCGCTCACCAGGTCGGAGCTGTTCGACGACTACGTGCGCGAGTCGGTGGAACGGCTGGAGCGGCGGTGGCCGCAGCTGGTCGACGTGGAGTTCGCCGTGCAGGAGGTGCCGCTCGCCGACGCGGGGGCGCCGGAGCCGGAGGCGGTGCCGCTCGGGCGGGTGATCGCGGCCGCCCAGGGGCGGAAGAGCCGGATCATCGTGTACCGGCGGCCGGTGGAGATCCGGGTGAAGAGTCGGGACGACCGGGCGGCGCTGGTGCACGAGATCCTGATCGAGCAGGTCGCGGACCTGCTGGGGCTCTCGCCGGACGCGATCGACCCTCGCTACGACGAGGAGTAGCCCACCGGGGGCTGCGCTGCCGGCAGGCGCTCAGCCGTCTGCGGTCCAGGGGCTGCACTGTAGGCAGGTGCTCAGCGGTCGACTACCCAGGGGCTCGGGGCTCTGCTGATGTGCGGCTCCGCCGCGTGGGCGAGGAGATCTGCCGTGCGGGTCACTGCGAAAGTCCCTGACCACCTACGCAACAGTGACCTTCTCCGAGGCCGGCGTCGCAGGGCCCCGAGCCCCTGGTGGTGCACCACGTGCCAAAAGGCCGGCGTCGCCCACGCGGCGGAGCCGCACAACAGCAGAGCCCCGAGCCCCTGGACCGTAGACGGCTGAGCACCTGCCGAAAGCAGAGCCCGCAGGCGCCTAGCGGAGCAGGACTGCGGGGTCGGGGTCGGCGTGGGGGACGCTGACGGTGCTGTGGTCGTCGCGGATGGACTGGATGGTGAACATCGGGACGTCCTTGAGGGGGAGCAGGAGCATCCGGGCGGCGGCGACGGGGCCGCCCGCGACGGTTTCGACGGTGAGGCCGAAGGTGCCGTTCAGGCCGGCCGGGTCGGGGGCCGGGAGGCTGACCGTGGCGCCGGGCGGGATGTCGACGTCCTTGCTGGTGGGGGTGCCGCCGGCGCTGCCGGCCGAGCTGGTGACCCTGACCTTGGTGGCGGCTTCGCCGGTGGCGGTCAGGAAGACGGTGCTGGCGCCGCCGCCCCGGTTGTCGGCGAGGCTGCCGCGCTTGGTGATCGGGGTCGCGCCGGTGAGCCAGGCGGCGTCGGACTTGCCGTTCTGGGTGCGGTCGACCCGGACGGTGGCGACGATCGGGGTCGGGTGGGCCGGGTCGGACGGGCTGAGGCGGAGTGCGCCGGGCTCGCCACGGGTGATCTTGTCGAGGTCGACCGCGGTGACCATGCCCGCCTTGACGTGCACGGTCTCGAACCCGGCCGGGGTGAACCAGCCGTTCTTGCCGGAGACCTGGACCTTGAGGTCGGCGTCGTCGTCGCCCGGGGCGGCCACCACCAGGCGGGCGGCGTTGCCCTCACCGATCATCAGGCCGGGGATCACCTGGGTGGCGGCGGGGGCGGCGGAGGCGGGCACCCAGTCGGCGCCCTTGTTGCCGTCGGCCGCGTGCAGCCCGGCCCCGACCCGGCCGCTGCGGGCCACCACGTGGATGGCCAGGTCCTTCTGATCCTTGATCAGCGAGGGCAGCCGGAGGGCCTGCGAGGTGCCCGGGGCGAGCGTCAGACCGTCGGCGGCCTCGACCTCGATCGGGCCCTTGTCGCCGTAGAACTTGAGGTCGACCACGGCCCCGGTCGACTCGGCGTTGACCAGGCTGACGTAGTCCACCCGGTCCCCCGCCGTGCTGGCGCCGGAGAACCAGAAGCTGGTGTCCGAGGGGGTGCAGTCGATGCCGGAGAGGCCGAGGCCCTGCTGGTCGGTCACGGTGGTGGTCTGGCCGACCGCGAAGCCGGGGGCGTAGCCGCCGGTGCCGGTCGCGATGGTGCCGGGGGCGGTGTCACCGTTCAGGGCGGGTCCGGCCACCGGGGTGCCGACCTTGGCGAGCGCCACCCGGGCGTCGCTGGGCGCGGTGTCGGCGGGGTTGGTGCTCGGGGCCGCCGAGGGGCTCGCGGGCGCGGCGGGCGGCGGGGCGGCGGCCGGGTTGCGCGGGGCGACGTCCAGCAGCGCGCCGTACCCGCCGGTGGCGCTGCCGCCGGGCGGGGTGAAGAGCGAGAGCTGGGTGGTCCCGGTGAGGCCCTGGACCGGCTGCGGGCAGACCTTGACGGTGCGTTCGACCTGGGTGGAGGTCGCACTGCCGGTCACCGCGCCGGCCGGGTCCACCGGCGGGCGCAGCTCGGCGATGCCGAACACCACCCCGAGCACGACGGCCCCGGCCAGCAGCGAGCTGCCGGTCCGGCTGCCGCCGAGCGCCTTGAGGTCGGGCGCCTTGAGGCCGGTGGTCTTGAGCGTGGGCTTCTTCATGACGGTGGGTCAGCTCCCCGATCCGGGCCGGTACGGCTGGCCGTACGGGTCATTGGGGTCGTAGTACGGCTCCTGCTGCGGCTGCTCAGGCATCCAGACCTGTTGGTCGGTCTGCTGCGCCTGCGGCGGCTGCTGCTCGTACCCCTGGTACTGCTGCTGGTCGTAACCGGTGTACTGGTCGTAGCCGTACTGCGGCTGCTGCTCGTAGCCGTACGGGGCGGCGGGCTGCTGCTGCACCGCGTACTGGTCCCAGGTGTACGGGTCGGCCTGCTGGTACGGGTCCTGGTACTGCTCGGCCGGGGCGGCCGGCATCGGGGCGGGTTCGGTGACGGACTGCTGCGGGATGGCGGCGTAGACGCCGCTGTCCGGCTCGGTCTCGTCGCCCTCCCCCTCGCCGCGTTCGGCCAGCCGACGGGCCCGGCGGCTGCCGGGGATCGGTGCCTGCGCCTGGGCGGCGGCGGCCAGCGCGGCGGCGGCCACCACCTCCTCGGGCAGGTCGTCGTCGTTGTGGTTGCGCCGGCCGGGCAGGGCGAGCACCAGGACGGTGGCGCCGAGCAGGAGCTGGACCCAGATCCAGCCGGTGTGCAGCAGACCGGACTCGTGGGTGACGTCCAGTCGGCCACCGGTGGCGGGGAGCTTGAAGCCCTGCGCCCAGCCGTCCAGGGTGACCGGCTCAAGGGCGGTGCCGCCCAGGGTCGCGGTCCACTGGGGGTCGGCCTGTTCGGCCAGCCGCAGGACCCGGCCGGCCGGACCGGCCGGGAGCTCGCGGTAGATGTCGTGCACGCCGGACGGGAACGGCTGGGCGACGCCCTGGGGGTCGACGATCACGGCCCGGGTGGCCGGGGCGCCGGAGACCTGCCAGAGCGCGACGCCGTTCTCCTGGCTGAGCTTGGTCAGGCCGGGGGTGGTGTCCAGGACGTCCCGGACCTTGGGGGTCAGCGGGTCCTTGACCTCGACGTAGCCGATGCCCTGACCGGCCAGTTCCTTGGCCTGCTCGCCGCCGGAGCCGGCCAGCAGCCGGCCGACCAGGCCGGTCAGCCGGCCCTTGGGGTCGGCGGCGGCGTCCACGGTGCCCTCGGCCTGACCGAGGGTCAGGCCGGCGCCGCGGACCAGCGCGTAGTGCACGGCGGCGGCCTGGGCGTCGCCGCTGATCACCAGGGTGCGGGAGCGGTCGGTGGTGCCGGCCTCCTCCGCGATGAAGGCGGGGACCTGGTCCGTCTCGGTCCGGCGGAGCGGGCCCTCGGCGCCGGTGACGGCCCACCAGACGGCGGTGCCGACCGGGGCGAGCACGGCGGCGGCGAGCACCAGGGCGGCGACCGGCTGGCGCCAGCCGAAGGCGATGCCGGCCACCCGGGTGTTGGCGCCGTCGGCGCCGATCGCGGCGGCGGCCAGCAGGGCGACACCGGTCAGCAGGGTGGCGGGCCCGGCCCAGGCGGCCACCGGGGCGCCGCCGGAGGCCGGGGTGACGGCGGTGCCGGCCACCACCACGGTGAAGACCAGCCCGGCCGCGGCGGCGGCCCAGGCGGCCAGCACCGCGCGGCGGCGGTCGGCCCGGAGCAGCGCCGCGAGCGCGGCGAGCACCACACCGGCGGACAGCCAGATCGGCGGGACGCCGGCGCCGCCGGGGTTCACCAGGATCAGGCCGAGCGCGCCGGGGGCCTGGCCGGAGAGGCCGGGCAGGCCGGCTTCGAGCAGCAGCCGGGACGGGTGCGCGAGCACGTGCAGCGACCAGGGGGCGAGCACCAGCACGGGAGCGCCGAGGATCACCAGCACGCGGACGCCGAGCAGCCGCAGCGCCTCGCCGCCGGAGCCGTACGCCCCGCCGCGGAGCACCGCGAAGGCGAGCGCGGCCAGGCAGAGCGGGACCGCGATCGCCCAGGTGAGCGGGACGAAGGCGGTGCAGACGGTGAGCATCAGCACCGTCATCCAGCTGGACCGCCAGCCGGGGCGGGCGCCCTTGGCGGCGGTCTCGGCGCGGATGCCGAGGCCGGCGCTGATCGCGGCGGCCCGGGCCAGCGGCGGCAGCAGGACGGCGAGCACGGCGGTGCCGATCCGGCCCTGGGCCAGCGCGCCGGTGGCGGCGGGCAGCAGGGCGTACCCGGCACTCGCCCAGGCGCGGACCAGCTTGGACTCGATCAGCGGGCGGGAGACCAGGTACGCGCTGACCGCGGCGAGCGGGATGGCCAGCACCAGCAGCAGGCCGACCGCCAGGTCGGCGTTGCCGAAGGTGAGTCCGGAGAGCACCGCGAGCACGGCCAGGTACGGCGGCGCGGTGGCGGTCGAGCCGCTGCCGACCGGGTGCCAGCCGTCGGCGTACATCGACCAGAGACCTGACGCCCCGTCGGAGGCGGGCAGCAGCGCGCCGCCGAGCAGGTTGCCGCTGCCGAGCAGGTCGCGGCAGGCGATCAGGGCGAAGATCAGCAGGGCGGTGAAGAGCAGCGGGGCGGGGCGCTTGGCCAGCTTCTTGAGCAGCGCGAACTGCTCGACCACCAGGTCGTCGGCGTCCTCGTCGCCGGGGCCCGACTCGACCGAGCCGTGCCGGCCGGCGCCGGAGTCGTCGCCGCCGCCGATGCCGAGCGAGCCGATCATGCCCTCGACGGCGAGCCGGGCGGTCGCGCCTGGGGCCGGGAAGAGCGTGCGGTCGTCCAGCGCGTCGCCGGCCCTGGTCCTGGCCCGGCGTTTGCGGGCCGCCAGCAGGCGCGGCAGCCGGACCAGCTCGTGGCCGAGTCCGGCGAGTTCGTCGAAAGCCTGCTTGGGGTCCTTGCCGATCACGTTGACCAGCACCCGGAACAGCGTGCCGAGCATCAGCCGGAGCAGCACGTACGGGAACAGCAGGCCCTTGGAGTTGGCCAGCAGGGTGTAGACCGCGCCGGCCTTGTCGACCCGGTGCGGGTGGGCGGCGCCGCAGTCGATCGCGCGGCGCTCGCGGCTGGCCGCCTCGGCGTGCCGGAGCACGGCGTCGGGGGCGACCACCACCCGGTGGCCGGCCGCGTTGACCCGCCAGCAGAAGTCGGTGTCGTCGCGCATCAGCGGCAGCGCCTTGTCGAAGCCGCCGAGCTCCTCGAAGACGTCGCGCCGGACCAGCATGCCCGCGGTGGAGACGGCGAGCACCGGACGGACCTGGTCGTGCTGGCCCTGGTCCTGCTCGCGGCGGTCCAGCCCGGTCCACCGGCGGCCGGAGCGGGCGATGGTGACGCCCACCTCGAGCAGCTGGCGGCGGTCGTACCAGCTGCGCAGCTTGGGGCCGACCACCGCGGCGGTCGGGGTGGAGTCGGCGACCTGGAGCAGTCGGCGCAGTGCGTCGGTCTGCGGCTCGCAGTCGTCGTGCAGCAGCCAGAGCCACTCGACCGGCCTGGTCTCGCGCGGGCCGCCGCGGCCGAGGTCGTCCTCGGCGCCGAGCGGGTCGCCGAAGTCGTCCCAGCCGCCGGTGACCGGGTCGTAGCCGGACGGGTCGAGGCTGTACGGGAGGTCCTCGGGGCGCAGCGGGGGGCTGTTGAAGACCGCCTGGCCGACCGCGTTGCCGAAACCGGAGCGACGGCCGAGGACCAGCGGCCCGCTCTCGGGCAGCCAGTCGCCCAGGGTGTCCCGGAGCAGCTGCGGCGAGGTGTCGGTGGAGCCGGTGTCCACCGCGAGGATCCGCTGGACCTGCCGGTCCTGGCCGAGCAGCCCGGCGAGGGCCTGCGGGAGCCAGCGGGCACCGTCGTGCGAGACGATCACGGCGGTGACCAGGTGGCGCGGGTACGCGGGCGGCCGGGTTGCGGAGAAGCCGCTCTGGTGGCTGTAGACGGTCATCGAGTGCGTTGGCCCCAAGCTTCTCAGTGGACACGGCCGAGAACGGCGAAGTCAGGTGGCGCACCACACTAACGGCTCCGGATGGCGGGCTTGCGCCCGGAGTGTGTGCAGAAGGCGCTGCGATGGTCGGGGACATGCGAAAGCGCCCCACCGTCTTCGGTGAGGCGCTGCACAGAACCGGTGCGGGACCGGCGGACGGCGGCCTGCTCAGACCGCGCTCTTCTTGAGCCGACGGCGCTCCCGCTCGGAGAGGCCACCCCAGATCCCGAAGCGCTCGTCGTTGGCCAGGGCGTACTCGAGGCACTCGGACCGGACCTCGCAGGCGAGGCAGACCTTCTTCGCCTCCCGGGTGGAGCCGCCCTTCTCCGGGAAGAAGGACTCGGGGTCGGTCTGAGCGCACAGCGCGCGCTCCTGCCAACCGAGTTCCTCTTCGTCCTCTTCGATGCCCTCACCGATCAACAGCTCAAAGAGCTCGCTCATCTGGCGCGCCTCCTCTGCCCCTTTGGCGTCCCCGTGGTGTTGCCGTTGCCTGGAGCGGCGGAACGACACGAGTGAAATTACATGTGCGTCACTCTGGCCCAGTCAAGCCGAGCTCTGGTATTGGGCCAAGGATTCACTCCCCGGAACCAAGGCACTACGATAAGTGTACATATCCGGACATCCAGGATTTACCGCCCTGATGGGCCTCAATCGTCCGGAAACACCCACCGTCTGACAGGCAGTCAACCTGACGCACCGTCGCCTCCGCCACCCCCGAACGGGGGGACGCCGGAACGGATCGGCCCGGTTGCCTGGTCACCGGCTGCCTTCCCGGCGATCTTCACATCGAAACATAGAGGGTGATTTATCACCCCATCCGGTAGTTCAGTGCTGATCTGACCCGAATGTCCCGGAGTTCGCTTGACACTCCGCCCACTCCTGCGGTCTCCTTGCACGCATGTCAGAGTTCGCCCTCACCCGGAGCCGCCGCCAGGCGCAGCTCCGTGCTGCCGCGAGCTCGCTCTGTTGTCGCCTCTGTTCCTGCTGTATCTAGGCGCTCGCGTCCCACCGCGCGCCGCCCAGGAACATCGAGGCCGCCCGCGCGACAGAGTCCCCCCTGAATCCCGCGGTCCGGCTGACTCCCCCGCCGACCAGCCGCTCCGAGGATTCCTCCCATGCGAATGCCCCGCCTCCGCAAGCGCAACCGAGACCGCGCCAGGCAATCCACCGTCGCCGTACCGGCCCCGCGCTGGACCGACGGCCTGAGCGACGTCTCCATCGCCGGCGACCCGCTGGCCTTCCCGCACCTGGCCCGCACCGACCTGCCCCGTCACCCCAGCACGGTGGCCGGCTACGCCCAGCTGGTCCGCGAGATCGCCGCCGACCGCTCCCGCTGGGAGCCGCTGGTCCGCTACGACGCGCTCACCCGCTGGTACGCCCGGCTGGAGACCGGCCCCGGTTACGAGGTCTGGCTGCTCAGCTGGCTGCCCGGCCAGAGCAGCGGCTTCCACGACCACGGCCAGTCCTCCGGCGTCATGACGGTGCTTCAGGGCGAGCTGGTCGAGCGCTCGCTCACGCACGCCGGCGAGGGCAGCCGCCCGCTCCGCCCGGGTGGGCAGCGGGTGTTCTCCGCCGGTTACCTGCACGAGGTGGTCAACGCCTCGCTGGAGCCCGCCGTCTCCATCCACCTCTACTCGCCCGGCCTGGTCGAGATGAACCAGTACGGCGCCGCGGTCGCCCCCGAGACCCGGGTCGAGGCGCACTGACCCCGGGCCCCGGCCCGCACCCACCGGCCCGCCTGGCAGGATGAGCGCATGCGCATCGTGGCACTGGCAGGCGGGATCGGTGGAGCGCGTTTCCTGCGCGGACTCCGTGAACTGACCGGCCCTCAGGACGAGATCACCGTCATCGGCAACACCGGCGACGACATCCACCTCTTCGGTCTCAAGGTCTGCCCCGACCTGGACACCGTGATGTACACCCTGGGCGGTGGCATCCACGAGGAGCAGGGCTGGGGCCGGGCCGACGAGACCTGGTCGGTCAAGGAGGAACTGAAGGCGTACGGCGTCGGGCCCGAGTGGTTCGGCCTCGGCGACCGGGACTTCGCCACCCACATCGTGCGGACCCAGATGCTCGGCGCGGGCTACCCGCTCAGCGCCGTCACCGAGGCACTGTGCGACCGCTGGCAGCCCGGCGTGCGGCTGCTGCCGATGACCGACGACCGGGTCGAGACCCACGTCCGGATCACCGAGGAGGCCGGCCCCCGGGTGGTGCACTTCCAGGAGTACTGGGTCAAGCTGCACGCCGCCGTGGCCGCCGAGGCGATCATCCCGGTCGGCGCCGACACCGCGAAGCCCGCCCCGGGCGTGCTGGCGGCGATCGCCGAGGCGGACGTGATCCTGCTGCCGCCGTCCAACCCGGTGGTCTCGATCGGCACCATCCTGGCCGTCCCCGGCATCCGACAGGCCGTCAGCGACGCCGCCGCCCCCGTGGTCGGGCTCTCCCCGATCATCGGTGGGGCGCCGGTGCGCGGCATGGCCGACAAGGTGCTGGCGGCGGTCGGCGTCGAGGCCACCGCATCGGCGGTGGCGCTGCACTACGGTGCCGACCTGCTCGACGGGTGGCTGGTGGACACCGCCGACACCGAGGCCGTGGCCGTGGTCGAGGCCGCCGGGATCACCTGCCGGGCGATCCCGCTGCTGATGACCGACGTCCCCGCCACCGCGGCGATGGCCCGGGCCGCGCTGGAGCTGGCCGAGCAGGTCAGGGCGTGATCTCGGTCCTGCCGGTGGCGGGGCTGCCGGAGATCACCGCCGACGCGGACCTGGCCGAACTGATCGCCAAGGCCGGGACCTTCGAGGACGGCGACATCCTGCTCGTCACCTCGAAGATCGTCAGCAAGGCCGAGGGCCGGCTGCTGCACGCCGCCGACCGGGAGGCGGCGATCGACGCCGAGACCGTCCGGGTGGTCGCCCGGCGCGGCCCGGCCCGGATCGTCGAGAACCGCAACGGCCTGGTGATGGCGGCGGCCGGGGTGGACGCCTCCAACACCGCCCCCGGCACCGTCCTGCTGCTGCCGCTCGACCCCGACTCCTCCGCCCGCACCCTGCGGGCCCGCCTCCAGCAGCTGACCGGCCGTCGGCTGGCCGTACTGGTCACCGACACCTTCGGCCGCCCCTGGCGCAACGGCCTGACCGACGTGGCGATCGGCGCCGCCGGACTGACCGTCCTGGACGACCACCGGGGCCGGCGGGACACCCACGGCAACGAGCTGGCGATGACCGTCACCGCCACCGCCGACGAACTGGCCGCCGCCGGTGACCTGGTGAAGGGCAAGGCCAGCGGCGTACCGGTCGCCGTGGTGCGCGGTCTGGGTGACCTGGTGACCGAGACGGACGGCGAAGGGGTCCGCCCGCTGATCCGGCCGGCCGCCGACGACATGTTCCGGCTGGGCACCTCCGAGGCGCTCCGGCAGGCCGTCACGCTGCGGCGCACCATCCGCTCCTTCACCCCCGAGCCGGTCGACCCGGCCGCCGTCCGCCGCGCGGTGGCCGCCGCCGTCACCGCCCCGGCCCCGCACCACACCACACCCTGGCGGTTCGTCCTGCTGGAGAGCCCCGAGGTGCGGACCCGGCTGCTGGACGCGATGCTCGCCGCCTGGCAGCGCGACCTGCGCGAGCTGGACGGCTGGGACGACGCGAAGGTGGCCCGCCGCACCGCCCGGGGCAACGTGCTGCGGGACGCGCCGTACCTGGTGGTGCCCTGCCTGGTGATGGACGGGGCACACGCGTACCCCGACGCCCGGCGGGCGGCGGCGGAGCGGGAGATGTTCACGGTGGCGATCGGGGCTGCCGTGCAGAACCTGCTGGTCGCGCTGACCGGGGAGGGGTACGGCTCCGCGTGGGTCTCCTCGACGATGTTCTGCCGGGACACGGTGCGGGGCGTCCTCGACCTGCCGGACCGGTGGGACCCGATGGGCGCCGTCGCGGTCGGCCGGCCGGCGGAGGCCCCGAGGGAACGCCAGGAACGCTCGGCGGAAGCCTTCGTGACGGTCCGCTGAACGGTCCAGGGGCTCGGGGCTCTGGGTAGTCGACCGCTGAGCGCCTGCCAAAGGTGCAGCCCCGAGCCCCTGGACAGTGCAACCGAACACCCTGCCAAAAAGCTGAGCGCCTAGTGGTGGCGGTGGTCCTGGGGGGTGAGGCGGGGGCCGTAGCGGGGGGCGGGGGTGCTGGTGAGGGTGAGGAGGCGGCAGAGGCGGTGGCGGTGGCCCGGGTAGGGGGCGAGGAGGGCGAGCATCTGGGCGTCGTCGCTGCGGGGGCGGCCCGCGAGGGCCCAGCCGACCAGGTTGGGGAGGTGGTAGTCGCCGACCGAGACCGCGTCGGGGTCACCGTTGCTGCGCTGCAGGGTCTCCGCCGCGGTCCAGTGCCCGATGCCGGGCACGGCCGTCAGCCGGGCGAAGGACTCGTCGTGCGGGAGTGCGGCGGCCTCCTCCAGCCGGGGGGCCAGCCGGGCGGCCCGGACCACGGTGGCGGAGCGGCGGGGGTCGACACCGGCCCGGTGCCACGCCCAGCTCGGGATCATCGCCCACTCCCGGGCGGACGGCGGCACCCACAGGCCCGGGGCGGGGCCGGGTGCGGGGGTGCCGAAGTCGCGCAGCAGGGTGCGCCAGGAGCGGTACGCCTCGCCGGTGGTGACCTTCTGTTCCAGGATCGCCGGGATCAGCGACTCCAGCACCAGCCCGGTCCTGACCAGCCGGACTCCCGCGTGGGTGCGCTGGGCCTCGCGCAGCGGTCCGGGCGGCAGCACCAGTCCTGACGGGTCGTCACCGTCGCCGAGCAGGGTGGGCAGCCGCTCCAGCAGCCAGTCCGCGCCGGGGCCCCAGGCGCGTCCCTCGACCTCGCCGGCCCGTGCGGTCAGCCGGAGCGTACCGATCCCGCCCGGGGTCCGGGAGGCGCGCCAGACGCCGCCCTCCGGGTCCGTCCGGTGGGCCGGGTCGGCGGGGCCGCGCCGGAGCGGCAGCAGGGTCCGTCCGAGGTCCAGCGGGAAACCCGGCCGCCACCTTCGTACCGCGCCCGGCATCTCGCACCACCTCTCCGGGTGCACGATACGCCGGTCAGTAGGTGTAGATGCGGCCCTGCGGGTTGACCGTCATGCAGGACTTGTCGTCGTCGGCGGTGACCGCCTCGGCGGACTTGGGCAGTTGGGTCGGGGCGGCGGTGACCGGGAAGGTGGCGCCGGTCGGCCAGTCCGCGCCGATCACCAGGGCCAGCGTCTTGCCGGTGCCGGACTCCTTGAGGGCGGCGGCCGGCAGGCCGAGGGCGGCGGCGACCGCGTGTGCCTGGGCGGCCTGGGCGGCGGGGTAGCCGAGCTGGGTGGTCGGCCGGTTGCCGCCGCCGCCGATCGCGGTGGCGTCGGTGAAGCCGAGGTGGACCAGGGCGGCGGTGATCTCCTTGGCCCGGAGTTCGGCGCCGGAGGCGTTCTGCACGGTGAGCTGGACGCCGGCCTTGGCCACCGGCACGGCCGGGGTGGGGTCGGGCGTGGGGGTGGGCGCCGGGCTCGGTGCGGCCGCGGCGGGTGCCGGGCCCTTGTCGTCGAACGGCCGGTCGGCCAGCAGCAGCTTCCATATCTGCTCGGTGTCCGGCTGCCTGAGCTCCAGCCGGTCCGGGTCGCTCTTGGCGGCGTCCACCGGGACGGTCAGGGTGGTGATCCGCTCGGTCGGCACCTCGCGCAGCTCGGTGCCGAGCTCGTACAGCTTGCGGATGTCGGCCAGCGGCTTGTCGACGCTGAGCGACTTGGTGGCGGCCTCGGCCAGCGACATCAGCCGGCCGGGGTCGGTGAGCGAGCCCTTGGCCTTCAACTCCCGCACCATCGCCGAGAGGTACAGGTGCTGGGCCTTGGTCCGGCCGATGTCGTCGCCCCAGGCGTCGCGCACCCGCAGCCACTTGAGCGCGTCCTCGCCCTGGATGTAGCTGACGCCCTTCGGCAGCTTGAGGTCGGTGCCGCCGACACCCTTCTGGTACCGGTCCCAGAGGTTCATGTTGACGCACACGGGCACCCCGCCGACCGCGGTGGCCATGTTCGCCACGCCCGCGAAGTCGACCATCATGTAGTGGTCGACGTGCACCTGGGTGAGGGCCTGCCAGGTGCCGACCAGGCAGCCCGGGCCGCCCCGGGCCAGCGCCTCGTTGATCATCTTCTTCTTGACGGCGGGGTAGGTGGTCTTCCCGTCCTCGCTGTGGCAGGCCGGGATGTCCACCAGGGTGTCGCGCGGGATGCTGATCAGCGAGGCGTTGCTGCGGTCGGCGGAGACGTGCAGCAGCATCTGGACGTCGGCCAGGCCGGGTCGGTTGGCGTCGTCGGCCCCGCCCCCGAGGGCGACGTTGGCGGCGGTGCCCCGGTTGTCGGTGCCGATCAGCAGGATGTTCAGCGGGGTCTGCCCGGCGGCGTTCGGCGCGGTCCTGGCACCGGTCACGTCGCTGAGGTTGAGCTCACCGGCCTGGAAGTTGCCGTTCAGGTGCTGGTAGTACCAGTACCCGGCGCCGCAGCCGGCCACCAGGACGAAGCCGACCGCCAGCGCGGTGATCCGCAGCCAACGGCGCCGTCGGGGGCGCTGCCCGGCGGCCCGGCGGGCCGCGGCCCGGCCGCCCGGTGGGCGGGTCTGGACGTCGGTCATCGGTGGACCCCCCTGCTCGAGCGGTCGCCCCCCGTAGGCCACCTGTTCGGAACCTACCCGACATCACAGCGCGGGCCCGAATCCTGTTACGGAATCAGAACGCTTGCGCGAAGCGTGGCTGACGGACCGTCGACCGACCGGTTACTTGGCGCACACGTTGACGTCGTCGGCCTGCACCCGCTGGAGGTCCTTCGGCGCCTCGGTGGGCACCGGGGCGGCCGGCTTGCCGAGCGCGGTGTAGTCCTTGCCGAGCACCACCTGCAGCGAGTCCTTCGCCCCGAGCGTGCTGCTCTCCTTGGCGGTGTCGACCGGCAGCCCGAGCGCGACCGCCAGCGCCGCCGCCTGGTCGGCCTTGCCGCGCGGGTAGCTGATCGAGCTGGTGGTCACCACGGCGGCGTCCTTGCCCGGGCCGACCTCGGTGAAGCCCTTGCCCGCCAGCGCGGTGACGGCCTTGCCGGCCTGCCCGGCGGCCCCGGTGCCGTTCCGGACCGTCGCCCGGACCGCGGCCGCGTCGACCTGCGGCGCGGTCGGTGCGGGGGCCGGGGTCGCCGCGGGCGGCGCGGCCGGCGTCTCGGCGGGGGCGCCCGCCACCTCGGTGAGCGAGCGGTCGGCGGCGACCATCGCGAACAGCTGGGCGGCGTCCTTGTCGTTCAGGACCAGCCGGTTCTCGTCCTTCGGGTCGTCCAGCACCGGCACCGTGGTGAAGGTGATGTTCTGGGTGTTCACGTTGGCGAGGTCGAGGGCCAGGTCCTTGAGCTTGTCCACGCTCTTGATCGCGGAGTCCACGGTGAGCGCCTTGGTGGCGGCGTCCGCGAGGTTCCACAGCTTGGTCGGGCTGGTCAGGGTGTCACTGCTCTTGATCTTGCGGATCATCGAGCTGATGAACTGCTGCTGGAGCGGGATCCGGGTCAGGTCCCCGCCGAGGCCCACGGCGTGCCGGGTACGGACGAAGGCGAGTGCCTCCTCGCCCTGCACCACGTGCTTGCCCTTGGACATCTTCAGGTGCGAGTCCTTGTCGTTGATGTCCTTGGCCGCGCACACCTCCACCCCGCCGACGGCGGTGGAGAGGGTCTTGACCGCCTCGAAGTCCACCATCACGAAGTGGTCGATGTGAATGTCCGTCATCTTCTCGACGGTCTTCCAGGTGCAGCCCGGGTCCCGGCCGTTCTGCCCCAGGCTGGTGTTGAACATCGCCCGGCTCTCGCCCGGGATCTTCTTCCCGGCCGCGGTCTCGCACTCCGGGATCGGCACCATCAGGTCGCGCGGGATGCTCAGCACCGTCGCGTTGGTGCGGTCCTTGGAGATGTGGAACAGCAGGGTGGTGTCGGCGTGGCCCTCGCTGCCCTCGTCGCCGTACGCGCGCCCCAGGCCCTGCCGGCTGTCGGTGCCGATCACCAGGATGTTCAACGCCCCGGTGGCCGCCTTCGGCCGCTCGGCCTCGGAGCCGACCTTGACCTCGACCGAGGAGAGGTTCCCGTTGAAGTGCTGGTACGCGTAGTAGGCGCCGCCGCAGCCGGCCACCAGCAGCAGGGCGGCCGCCCCGGCGGTCCACTTGAGGGCCCGTCGGCGGCCGCGCGGCTTCGCACCGGGAGGACGGCCACCGCCCTGCGCCCGGCGCCGGTCGGCCCGGCCGCCGGTCGGCGGTTCGGCCGCCCGTCGGGGCCGCTCGGCCTCCCGGGGGCGGGGCACCTGCGCGGGCACCGCGTCCAGGTCCAGCCGGAACTCGCCCGTGGCCGGGTCGAGCACCCACTGATCGGCCGGATCGACCTCGGGCGGGTTCTGATCCGCGAAGTCCGCCCTGTGCCGGTGTCCGCTGTTCATCCCGGACACCCTAGACGAGCTTCCGCCCGGATTCGGCCGGAGTGTGACCGGCATCATGGCGGGCAACCGCCTTAAAAACGGGCAAAGTTCGCGACTCGCCTGCACCGAACCTACACATTTCGGCCGTCCGGGGTCAGTGCATCACGCAGGAGTCCTGGTCGGCGGTCCGGCCTTCGAGGGTGGGGCTGGTGGTGGGCAGCGGGGGCATCGAGGCTGACGGGGCGTCGGGGAACGGCGACTCGGTGGTGGCGTCCTCCGCCGGCTCGGCGCTCGGCCCGGGCGTGTACGCCGGGGCGAACGGACCCGCGAAGGCGGCGGCCGAGGCGTAGGCCGCACCGGAGGGTGACGGCGAGGGCGAGGGCGTGACCTGGTACGGCTGGACGGTGACCGGCCGGTCGGCCCGGATGGTGGCGAACAGCTGGTCGGTCTGCGGCTGGACCAGCTGGTCCCGGTCCCAGTTCCCCGGGTACGGACGGCGCGGGGTGGTCAGGAAGACCACGTTCTCGGTCGGCATCGAGCGCAGGTCCTGGGCCAGGTCGTAGAGCGCGCCGACCCGGCTCAGCCCCTCGTCGGCGGTGACCGCCGAGGTGGCCGCGTCCAGCAGCGGCCACAGCCTGGTCGGGTTGAGCAGCACCCCCTGCGACTGCACCTTGCGGATCAGCGAGGCGAGGAACTGCTGCTGACGCCCCATCCGCTGGGTGTCGCTGCCGTCGCCCAGGGTCTCCCGGACCCGGACGTAGCCGAGCGCCTGCTCGCCACCGAGGGTCTGCCGGCCGGGCGGCAGGTCCAGCTGGGCGTTCTTGTCGTGGATCGCCCGGGGGACGCAGACCTCCACCCCGCCGACCGCGTCCACCATCTTCTTGAAGCCGGTGAAGTCGAGGATCAGGTGGTGGTCCACCCGGATGCCGCTGAGCTGCTCCACGGTCCGGATCGTGCAGGCCGGGCCGCCCGTCTCGAAGGCCCAGTTGAACTGCATGAAGCGGGCCTGGGTCCGCGTCCCGTCCGGGAGCTCGCAGGCCGGCACCCGGACCATCGCGTCCCGGGGGATGCTCACCGCCGTCGCGTGCTGCCGGTCGGCCGAGAGGTGCAGCAGGATCGTGGTGTCCGAGCGCCGCCCGCCCGCGTAGCCGTACGCGGCGTTGGCCCCGCTGCGGTCGTCGCTGCCGATCAGCAGGATGTTCTCGGCCTGCAACGGGCCCCGGTCGGGCCGTTCGGAGGCGTCGTGCTCCAGCAGCCGGCCGGTGGTGGCGTCGGTCTCCAGGTTGCCGTCCAGCTTCCGGTAGCCGATCCAGGCCAGGACACCTCCCGCCACCAGGAAGAAGGCCAGCACGGCGGCGGTGATCAGCAGGAACCGGCGGCGCCCCCCGCCTCGTGAGGTCGGGGGGCGTGCGCGGTCGTCATCGTCCTCGGCCATGACGGGGATGCCTACCCCTGGCCGCCCGGCCGGGGTCAGCCCAGGCGCAGAGTCACCCGTTCGGATTCGATCCGCTTCGTCCACTGCTCCTCGGTCAGCTCACCGGAGTTCCGGCAGAGCACCACCGAGGCACCGGCGGCCAGCGGGGCGAGCAGCCCGGCCTCCAGGCCGGTCCAGTCGTCGTACCCGAAGGTGCTGAGCACCCGGCTGCCCGGCTCCAGGCCGAGCCGGACCGCGCCCTCCCGGGCCAGCGCCACGGTCTGCTCCCCCGTCAGGTTCAGCGGCAGGCCGTCCACCAGCGTCTCCAGCGCGGGGGCCTGCGGGTCCACCGGCGAGTACGGGGCGAACCGGTCGCCCTGGCCAGGCACCTCGGCGGCGTAGTCCAGGAAGCCGTCGGGCCGCTCCGGGAACCGGCCGCCGAGCGGGCGGAGCGCCAGCGCCACCCGCTCGCCGGAACAGTCCTTGGCGGTGTCCAGGCCGTCCGGGCCGCTGATCACCAGATCGGCGTCGGCCGGGCTGCCGCCCGGCACCGCCGTCACCCCGACCGACCAGCAGGCGAGCAGCCAGACGGCGCTCTGCCAGTGGGCCGGCAGGAGCAGCGCGGCCCGGGTCTCGGGCCCGGCGTTCAGCTCGTCCTGGAGCAGGTTGGCGGTCTTGGCCACCCAGTTGTCGAAGGTCTTGGCGGAGAGTTCCACCCGCTCGCCGGTCGCGTCGTCGTAGAACGTGACCAGGGGACGGGACGGATCGGCGTCGGGGGCTCCCGCGCGCAGATATGCGTGCAGCAGCTCGGCGGGAGTGCGGGCGTCGGCAGCGAAGGGCGCAGTCATGGTGCGGTCCAGCCTACGACCTCGGGCGGCGCCCGGGGAGGGGAGGGCGACCGGACGAACTGGCGTGGCGTCAGGTCCGGTTTGCGCGCAATATCCCTTCTATGCGCCTCTCCCTGCTCGCCGCCGCCGGCTCCCTGCTGCTGCTCCCGCAACCCGCCTTCGCCCAGCCCGCCGACGGCGGTGTCCGCACCTTCCCGCTGACGGCCGGTCAGCGCGGCCCGGCCGAACGGGACACCGCCCCGTTCTCGCTCGTCGGGGTGAGCTGGGACGACCCGGGAGCGGTGTTCGAGGGCTCCGTCCAGGTGAAGGTCCGCCCGGTCGGCGGGGTGTGGGGCGACTGGCACCCGCTGGAGGTCGAGGCGGACGACCGGCCCGATCCCGGGGGCGCCGAACGGGCCGGCCGGGGCGCCACCGCGCCGCTCTGGGTCGGGCCCAGTGACGGGGTCGCGGTCCGGTTCACCGGCACCCCGCCGCGCGGGCTGCGGGCCGAACTGGTCGACCCGGGACGGGCCTCCGCCCGGTCGCTGCCCGCGACGGCCCACGAGGGGCCGCGCCCCGGCATCGTCACCCGATCGGGCTGGGGCGCCGACGAGAGCCTGCGCGAGAGCGGCTTCGGCTACACCGGACCGGTCCGGGCGGTGTTCGTGCACCACACCGACACCGCCAACGACTACGCCTGCTCGGACGCGCCGAAGGTGATCCGGGCGATCTACCAGTACCACGTGAAGAGCAGCGGCTGGCGGGACATCGGCTACAACTTCCTGGTGGACCGCTGCGGCACGGTCTACGAGGGCCGGGCCGGCGGGGTGGCCGAACCCGTGCTGGGCGCCCACACGCTGGGCTTCAACACCGACACCGCCGGGGTGGCCGCGCTCGGCCGCTACAGCTCCGACACCGCACCGCAGGCCCAGGTCGACGGGATCGCCAAGGTGGCCGCCTGGAAGCTCGGCCTGACCGGCCGGGACGCCGACGGCTCGGTCACCCTGACCTCGGCCTCGGACGGCAGCAAGTTCAAGAAGGGCACCAGCGCCACCTTCCGCACCGTCTCCGGCCACCGCGACGCCTTCAACACCGAGTGCCCGGGCAACGCCCTGTACCAGCGCCTCCCGGCCATCCGCTCCTGGTCGGCGCACCTGCAGGGGCGCCAGGGCCTGTGAACGGCCGCTACGGCCGGGCCTCGCGCAGGGTGCCGTTGATCTCCAGGTAACCCTCGCCGGTGCGGGGGCAGCGCCAGCGGCCGTTGCCCTCGTCGGTGAGGGGTTCGCCCGCGCGGCCGACCCATTTGATCCGGCGGGCCGGGACGCCGGCCACCAGGGCGAAGTCGGGGACGTCCCGGTGCACCACGGCGCCCGCCGCGACCAGCGCCCAGCGGCCCACCGTGACACCCGCGACCAGCACCGCGCGGCCGCCGATCGAGCAGCCCTGACGGAGCGTCACGCCCTTGGCGTGCCAGTCGTCGCCGCGCTTGAGCCTGCCGTCGGGGTCGACCGAGCGCGGGTAGAGGTCGTTGGTGAGGACGGCCGCCGGGCCGACGAAGACGCCGTCCTCCAGGACGGCGGGCTCGTACACCAGGGCGTGGTTCTGCAGCTTGACCCGGTCGCCGATCCGGACCCCGGGGCCGACGTACGCGCCGCGCCCGATGATGCAGTCCGCCCCGATCACCGCGTCCTCGCGGACCTGGGCCAGGTGCCAGACCGTACTGCCGGGCCCGATCACCGCCCGCTCGTCGACGTCGGCGCTCTGTTCCACCCGCATGGAGTTCCCCATGGCGCCGAAGATAGCGCCACGGGGACCACGCGGTGGGCTAGTTGGCCTCGGTGACCGGCGTCATCGGTTCGGGTGCGGTGCTGGCGATCACCCGGCGGGCCAGCTTGCGCGGGGAGGTGAGGAAGCCGAAGCCCCAGCTCAGGTGCATGGTGGCGAGGGCCAGCGGGAGCTGCAGCCGGGCCTTGGGGGCCAGGCCCCGGCCCTCCAGCACCGAACCGCCCGCGATCGCCAGCAGGTAGCCGGCCGGCAGCACGAAGCACACCGGGTGCAGGGCCGCGCCGAGCACCAGGCCGGTCAGCACCCCGAGCAGGGCGGCCGGCGGCGCCAGGTAGCGCAGGTTGACCGAGCCCTTGTGGTACCGGGTGACCACCCGGCGCCAGCGGCCGTAGTCCTTGTACTGCTTGGCCAGCGCCCGGACGCTCGGCCGGGGCCGGTAGGTCACCTTGAGCTGGGGGGTGAACCAGATCAGACCGCCCTCCTGGCGGATCCGGTAGTTCAGCTCCCAGTCCTGGGCCCGGATGAACTCCTCGTTGTAGCCGCCGAGCCGCTCCAGCACCTCGCGGCGGAAGACGCCGAGGTAGACCGTCTCGGCCGGGCCGGCCAGGCCGCCGGTGTGGAAGGCCGCGTTGCCGACGCCGATCTTCGAGGTCATCGCGGCGGCGACCGCCTGCTCCCACTCGGTCTCGCCCTCGGCGTGCATGATGCCGCCGACGTTGGCCGCGTCCATCTCCCCGAGCAGCCGGACGGCGGTGGAGACGTACCCGGGAGTGAGCAGCCCGTGCCCGTCCACCCGCACCACGATCGGGTGACGCGAGCCCCGGATGGCCGCGTTCAGCCCGGCGGGGGTGCGGCCGGTCGGGTTGGCCACGGTCCGCACCCGGGAGTCCTCGGCGACCAGCTCGGCGGCGATCGCGTCGGTCCGGTCGGTGGAGGGGCCGAGGGCGATCACCACCTCCAGCTCGCCCGCGTACTCCTGTTCCAGGATGTGCCGCACGGCGGCGCGCAGATGACGTTCCTCGTCGAGCACCGGCATGATCACGGAGACCGCCGGCAGCTCCTCAGCAGCCTTGGTGTTCATCGGGGCCCACCGTACCGGCGGCCGCCCGGGCTTGTCAGGTTCGGTCTGCTGAGCGAGGTCCGCAGGAACGTTTCATCGACCGTCCCGGCGTCCGGCGTACCCGGTCGGCGCGCCCCCGCCCGGCCACCGGGGCACCCGCCTACCATCCGAGAGATGCCGTCCACCGACCCGCGCCGCGCCCAGGAACGCACCCCACGCCGCCGCTGGGGTCGCTGGCTGGCGGGCGCGGTCTCGCTCGCCGTACTGGTCACCGCCTGCGGGGGCCGGGCGCTGCTGAACGGCGTCGGGGACGCGATCGGGCGGGTGGACGCCTTCGACCGGAGCAAGGAGCGGCCCGCCGACGACGGGGTCACCACCTTCCTGGTGGTCGGCACCGACGACCGCGAGGGCATTCCCGCCGACACCCTCAAGAACGTGCTGCACGCGGGCGGCGAGTCCTGCCACTGCACCGACACCATGATGATCGTCCAGCTCGCCGAGGACGGCGGCCGGGCCAGCGTGGTGAGCATCCCGCGCGACTCCTACGTCACCATCCCGGCCCACCGGGACCTCGCCACCGGCCGGGAGGTGCCGGACGGCCACGGCAAGATCAACGCGGCCTACGGGATGGGCGGCGCCCCGCTCACCGTCCGCACCGTGGAGCAGAACACCGGCCTGCGGATCGACCACTACCTCCAGATCAACTTCCTCTCCTTCGTCTCCACCGTGGACGCGCTGGGCGGCGTCGAGGTGTGCAGCTCCCGCCCGCTGAAGGACGAGTACTCCGGTCTCGACCTGCCCGCCGGGACCACCCGGCTGGACGGTACCGGGGCGCTCAAGTACGTCCGGGCCAGGCACCTGGACGGCAGCTCGGACCTCGGGCGGATGCAGCGTCAGCAGAAGTTCCTGGCCCAGTTGCTGCACCAGGCCACCGGCAGCGACACCCTGCTGAACCCGGTGAAGCTGACCCGGGTGACCGACGCCGTGCTGAAGTCCGTCAAGGCCGACCGGGACCTCTCCACCGAGGACCTGGTCCGGTTGGCCGGGCGGCTCAAGGACCTCTCCCCCGCCCGGGCGGACTTCACCACCGTCCCGATCGGGGACGTCAACTTCCAGGTCGAGGGCTGGGGTTCGACGGTGCGCTGGGACGCCGCGGGGGCCAAGGCGCTGTTCACCGCGGTCCGGGAGGGCCGGCCGCTGACCGACCGGCCGGTGGTGGCCGCTCCCCCGGCCGCACCGGTCCAGGTCACCGTCGCGCCGGGGCAGATCCACATCCAGGTGCTCAACGGCGCGGGCGTGGTCGGGCTCGGCGCCCGGGTGGACGGCGACCTCCACAAGGCCGGCTTCGCCACCACCGGCGCCCCCTCCAACGCGGGCGGCGGCTCCACCACCCGCACCACGGTCCGGTACGACCCGCGCTGGGACGAGTCGGTCAAGACCGTGGCCGCCGCCCTCCCGAACGCCGAACTGGTCGCCACTCCCGGCCTCGGCGCCACCATGCAGGTCATCGCGGGCACCGACTACACCGGCGTGGTCGGCGTGGCCACCCCGCCGCCGCCCTCGCCCACCGCCGCCCCGACCCCCTCCGAGACCCCGGCGGTCACCGCCAGCACCGGTACCGAGATCAGCTGTCCGTGAGACCCGGGCGGCGCGGGAATCCGGACGGTCTCGCCGAAGTCGACGTCCGCCCGCCCGCCCGCCGGTGGTACCTCGTGCCGTCGGGTCGGCTGAACAGCGTGCCGGTCTTCTGGCGGGCGTCGAACCGGCGGCGGACAGTCAGCAGGTCGAATGCCGGACGGACTGGCCGTGTTCACCCCCAGGTTGCTCCGGCACGACCGCTCGCCGGACGGAGGGCGGCGGATCGACGCGTGCCCGGGTGTCCGCGCGGTTCCTCCGTCGGCGAACCTCGCCTCGGTGGTGGTGCCGGGCCACGTATCGTCCGGGCATGGCTGATCAGCGCTTGATCGAGGTGGGTGGGATCCGGCTGGCTTTCCAGGTCTCGGGTCCGTCGGACGCTCCGCCGGTTCTCCTGTTGCACGCCCTGGGCACGGACGCCGCCGACTGGGAGGTGGTGGCACCGGTCCTCGCCACCGGTCGGCGGGTGTACGCGCTCGACCTGCGCGGTCACGGCCGGAGCGACTGGCCCGGGGAGTACTCCCTGGAGCTCATGCGGGACGACGTGCTCGGCTTCCTGGACGCCGTCGGTGTCGACCGGGTCGACGTGGTGGGGCACTCGATGGGCGGGGTGGTGGCCTACCTGCTCGCCGAGGAGAGTCCGGGGCGGGTGGACCGGCTGGTGCTGGAGGACGTGCCGGCTCCGTACCCCCGCCGGCCGACCGTTTCGGTCAGGCCGGCGGGGAGGCTGGGCTTCGACTGGGAGATGGTGCTCGCGGTCAGGAGGCAGCTCGACACCCCTGACCCGGCCTGGCTGGAGCGGCTCGGCGGGATCACCGCCGAGACCCTGGTGCTGGCGGGTGGCCCGCGCAGCCACCTGTCCCAGGAGGGCGTCGCCGAGCTGGCCCGCCGGATCCCGGGCGGACGGGTCGTCACCATCCCCGCCGGACATCTGATCCACCGCACCGAGCCGGCCGCGTTCACCGCGGAGGTCGGCAGGTTCCTCGGGCTGCCGGAAGCGCGCTGAGGGTCGGCCGGCCGCGATCCGCAGCTCTTCCGATCAGCTTCGGACTGGTGCATCCGGTGCGGCGGCTGTTGCCGTCGGTGGCCCGGGCTCCCTAGGCTCGCCACCGCTCGGACGGACCAGGACGAAGGAACACGGTATGACCATCGCAGCCAGCCCCGATGCCCTCGACCGGAAGATCGACCTGTGCTTCGGACAGGTCGACCTGGACCGGAACGGGCTGGTGGACGCCTCGGACGTGCTCGGACTCGCGGCGCGGACGATCGCCGCCTCGGGGGAGGACTTCGACTCGCCGAAGGCGGTGGCGATGCTGACGGCGGCTCAGGGGTGGTGGCGGGCACTGGTGGCGGACCTGGACACCAACCGGGACCGGAAGATCCAGCGGCACGAGTACCGGGCCGGGATGCGGCTGCTCGCGGAGGCGCCCGGGGCGTTCGACGACGTGCTGCGGCCGATGGCGCTGGCGGTGTTCGCGCTGATGGACCGGAACGGCGACGGGGTGATCTCGGCGGCCGAGTTCTGGGACTTCCAGCGGGCGTTCGGCTCCTCCGAGGCGGCGGCGCGGTTCGCCTTCGAGAAGCTGGACACCGACCGGAACGGGGTGCTCTCCGAGGCGGAGGTGCTGTCGGCGTTCCGGGGGTTCTACACCAGCACCGACCCGGACCAGGTGGGCAACCACCTGTTCGGCGACGCCCTGGACTGAGCGGACGTCAGTACGCGACGGAGGGGCCGCACCCCCGTGGGCGGCCCCTCCGTCGCGTACTGCCCGACCGGGTGTCAGTCCGTGGCGATGGCCGCCAGGACGTTCATCCGGCCGGCCCGGAAGGCCGGGAGCAGGGCGGCCAGCAGGCCGACCACGGCCGAGGCGAACAGGATCACCACGATGGTGGTGACCGGGACGGTCAGCAGGCTGATGCCGTTGCCGGAGAGCACCTGCTGGGAGGTGACGCCCCAGGCGAGGCCGAGGCCGGTGCCGAGCAGGGCGCCGAACAGGGCGATCACCACGGACTCCAGGCGGATCATCCGGCGGAGCTGACGGCGGGACAGCCCGATCGCCCGGAGCAGGCCGATCTCCCTGGTGCGCTCGACCACCGAGAGGGCGAGGGTGTTGACCACGCCCAGGACGGCGACCACGATCGCCAGGCCGAGCAGGCCGTAGACCATGTAGAGCAGGGTGTTGACCTGGCTCTGGATGATCTCCTTGTAGCCCGCCTTGTCGGTGACCGTCAGCTGCGGGTACTGCTTGAGGGAGTCCTCCAGCGCGGCCAGCGTCTTCGCCGGGTCGGCGCCGTCGGCGAGCTTGGCGAACATCGCCTTGTCGGCCGGCAGGTCCGCCGCCGGGACGGCCTTGGCGACCGTGTCGAGGTTGGCGAACGTCCCGTTGAACATGTCGTCGCCCGACTTGATGATCAACCCGACGGTGAGCTCCTGGGTGTGGCCGAGACCGTAGTCGGCCGTGATCCGGTCACCCGTCCGCAGACCGTGCTCCTTGGCGAACTCGCCGCCGACCGCCACACCGCCGACCGCGAAGGCCGCCTCTGCCGAACCCGACTCCACGGGCATCTTGAAGTCCTCGACGAAGGTCTTCGAAGCGGCCGCCAGCTGGTCCTTGCTGCGCTTGCCGTCGGAGGTGACGAGCACCACCGGGAGGGACTTCTGCAGCGTCAGGTGCTTGAGCCCCTGGGTGCCCTGGGCTGCCGTCACCATTGCCGGGGTGAGGTCGGCGTTCGTCCTGGAGGCGACCACGTAGTCGGCGCCCACGGACTTGTCGATCTGGTCGTTGGCCGAGGTGACCATCGAGGAGGTGACCACCGAGGCACCGGTGACCAGCGCCAGGCCGATCATCAGCGCCGCGGCGGTGGCACCCGTACGGCGCGGGTTGCGGGTGGCGTTGCGCTGCGCCAGCTTGCCGGACGGGCCGAACAGCGCGGGCAGCACCGCGCCCAGCACGCCGACCACCCAGGTGGAGAGCAGCGGACCGATCACCACCAGGCCGACCAGGGTCAGGAAGACGCCGCCACCGAGAAGTTGGCCACCGGTACCGGCCGAGCTCACACCGGCCGCCGCGAACAGCAGCGCCGTGCCGCCGCCCGCGAGCACCAGCCCGATCGCGGCCCGGATCCGGTTGGCCTTGGCCTCGCTGGGTGTGCCGTGGTCCCGCAGGGCGGCCATCGGCGAGATCCGCGACGCCCGGCGGGCCGGGATCCAGGCGGCCAGCACGGTGATCACCACGCCCACCGCGTAGGAGGCGATCGGCACACTCGCGCCGATCTGCAGGTCGGCGGAGGACAGGTTCATCCCGGTCGCCTTCATCAGCTGGATCAGGCCGACGGCCAGGCCGATGCCGGCCAGCAGGCCGAGGGTGGAGCCGAGCACTCCGAGGAACAGCGCCTCGATCAGCACCGAGCGGTTGACCTGGCTCCGGCTGCTGCCGATGGCCCGCATCAGCCCGATCTCCCGGGTGCGCTGGGCGACCAGCATCGAGAAGGTGTTGATGATCAGGAAGCCGCCGACCAGCAGCGAGATCCCGGCGAAACCGAGCATCGCGTACTTCATGTAGTCGAGGAAGGCCATGTCGGCCTTGCCCTCGGCCTTCTGCTCCTCGGCGGTGAGCACCTTGTACCCGTCGCCGAGCGCGGCCAGCGCGGCGGCCTTCAGCGCCTCGTGGCTCTTCGACCCGTCGCCCGTCACCTCGACCGTGCTGAGCGCGGTCTTGCCGAGCAGGTACGACTGCGCGGTCGGCAGGTCCAGGAAGGCCAGCGCCGCACCGGGGTTGGTGGTCTGGAAGGTGGCGATGCCGGAGATGGTGAAGACCCGGTCGCCGACCGCGGTGATCACCCGCAGCTTGCCGTCGATCCCCAGGCCGGCCTTCTTGGCCGTGTCGGCGTCCAGCACGATCTGGTCGCCACCGGCGGGCGCCTTGCCCGAGGTGATCTTCAGCATGTTCTGGTTGTCGTGCCAGGAGCCGGTGATCGTCGGGGCACCGCTGGTCGGGCCGACCGCCTTGTTGGTGAGCGGGTTGGTCAGCACCGCGTTCTGGACCGAGACCTCACCGCGGACCGACTTCACCCCCGACAGGGCGGCGATCTTCTGCTCGGTGTCCACCGGGACGGTCCGGGGCTTGCCCCGGCCCTCGCCGTCCGGCTCGTCGTCGGCCTCGGGGACGGCCTGCCGGACCGAGATGTCCGAGGCGGTGGTGGCGAACAGCTTGTCGAAGGTGGAGGTCGCGGTGTTGGAGAACACCAGGGTGCCGGAGACGAACGCGACCGAGAGGACCACAGCGATGAGCGAGAGCGCCATCCGACCCTTGTGGGCGAAGAAGCTCCGTAGTGACGTCTTGAGCAGCATCGGTTTCTGACCCCGTCTCAGCTGGTGCGCTTGCCGTCGAAGCGGCGCATGCGCTCGAGGACGGAGTCGGCGGTCGGGGCGTGCATCTCGTCCACCAGGCGGCCGTCCGCCAGGAAGAGCACGCGGTCGGCGTAGGAGGCGGCGACCGGGTCGTGGGTGACCATCACGATGGTCTGGCCGAGCTCGTCGACCGAGCGGCGCAGGAAGGTGAGCACCTCGGCGCCGGAGCGGGAGTCGAGGTTGCCGGTGGGCTCGTCGCCGAAGATGATCTCGGGACGGGCGGCCAGCGCCCGGGCCACCGCGACGCGCTGCTGCTGGCCGCCGGAGAGCTGGGTCGGGCGGTGCTTCAGGCGGTCGGCCAGGCCGACGGTGGAGACCACGGTGTCCAGCCAGGCGGCGTCGGGCTTGCGGCCGGCGATGTCCATCGGGAGCGTGATGTTCTCCAGCGCGTTCAGCGTGGGGAGCAGGTTGAAGGACTGGAAGATGAAGCCGATCTTGTCCCGGCGCAGCCTGGTGAGCTGACGGTCCTTCAGGCCGGTGATCTCGGTGTCACCGATCCAGATCCGGCCCTCCGAGACCGTGTCGAGCCCGGCCAGGCAGTGCATCAGGGTGGACTTGCCCGAGCCCGAGGGGCCCATGATCGCGGTGAACCGGCCGCGGTGGATGTCCACGTCCACCGCGTCGAGGGCGGTCACCCGGGTCTCCCCCGCGCCGTACGCCTTGGTCACCTGCCGCGCGGCCGCGGCCGGGGCCTCGGGGCCGCCGGAAAGCTGCTGGTCCTGCACGGCGCTGGCTGCCGTCGTCACTGGAGTCTCCTCGTTGGTGGTCCACCCGTCGGCCCCAGACTTCCGCAGCGCACCCGTCCGGGGACATGGTGCGGTCTGCCGTCTTGATCCTGGGGCTGCCCCCACCCTCCAGGTGGTGCTGAGTGGAGTGGCGAGGTAAGAACCACGTTAGGAGCGCCACCCGAACAGATCGTCATCCGCCGGGAGGAAGCCGACCAACGAGCGATGTACGGGCTGCGGGCCCCCTCCCCCTAGGGGTTCCCGCCGCCCGCCTCAGGGATCGGCCGCCGGGTCAGCCGGTCAGCACCGGCTCGCCCTGCCGGACCAGGGCGGTCGCGAAGGCGTCCACCACCGGCGTGAGCAGGGCCTCGGTCTCCCGCTCGATCAGCGTCGAGCCGTCCTCCCGGGTGCCGATGTGGCGGTCCAGCACGAACCAGCCCTGGGTGACGTGCCCGGCCCCCATCGAGGTGAGCACCGGCCGCAGCGCGTAGTCCACCGCGAGCACGTGCGCGGTCGAGCCGCCGGTGGCCAGCGGCAGCACCGCCTTCCCGGCGAGCGCGTACTGCGGCAGCACGTCCAGCAGGGCCTTCAGCAGCCCCGAGTACGCGGCCTTGTAGACCGGGGTGCCGATCACCACGCCGTCCGCCTCGGCGAACAGCTCGATGGCGCGGGCCAGTTGGGGGTCGCTCAGGTCGGCGGAGAGCAGCGCGGCCGGGGGGAGGGCGCGCGCCTCCAGCGGGATCACCCGGTGGCCCTGCGCGGTCAGCCGGGCGTCGACGTGGCGGAGCAGGCGGGTGGTGCGGGAGGTGGCGGAGGGCGAGCCGGAAACGGACAGGACGGTGGCCATGAGGCACCCCAGGAAAGTGGAAGCGGGCAGGGCTCGACGCGCGACGCTGCGCGGAGGAAGGAAGGGAGCGGAGGTGGCGAGCGGTCAGCCACTACAGAGGGAGCAGGACACGCGCAGCAGGTCGACGTGCCGCCGCCGCGTGAGGATCCGTTGCTGCTCCATGGACGTCATGGGACCACGCTGCGTTCGAACGGGTCAAGGTTCGTTCCGCCCCGTGAACATACGGCCGACCCGTCCGGGACGTGCATCAACTGTGTTACAAGGGCCCTGGTGGCAGCCCCGACTGCACTGCGCGGCCGCGGTTTCGGGCATCCTTCCCCCCATGAACACGTGGCAGGAGGACCGCCCGGGGGGCGGCAGTGGCGGCGGGGCCTACGGGTCCTACGGCTCCGAGGGCGGGCCGAACCCGTACCGGGACGAGCCCCCGCTGCCGCCCGGGCTGAACCCGCGCGGCCCGGGCGCCCCGGCGCCGCGCCGTCCGGCCGCACCGCCGCAGGCGGCGCCCGCGGTCCCGGTCGCGCAGCCCGTACCGGCGCAGGCCCGCCCGGGTCTGCCGCCCGAGCTCGACCCGCGCGGCCCGGGCGCCCCGCCGCGCACCCCCGGTGCCCCGATACCGCCGGGACCGGGGCAGCCGCCCACCGCGCCGCCCACCGCGCCGCGTCCGGCGAACGCGCGCTGGCCGCGCCGCCGGAAGATCAAGTACGGCGTCTACGGCACCCTGGCCGCGCTGATGGTGGCCGCCGTCGGCACCTACTTCTGGGCCGACTCCCAGCTCAACCACGAGAACGTGCTGGTCTCCTACGACGGCAGACCCCCGGCCGGGAAGGGCACCAACTGGCTGATCGTCGGCTCGGACAGCCGGGCCGGGCTGACCGACGCCGACGAGGACGCGCTGCACACCGGCTCCGCCGTGGGCAAGCGCAGCGACTCGATGATGCTGCTGCACATCGGGGACAACGGGAACACCCTGATGAGCATCCCGCGCGACTCCTGGGTGCAGATCCCGGCGCACCCCAACACCAACGGGAGCGGCAAGACCGTCCCGGCCACCACCACGAAGATCAACGCGGCCTTCAACACCGGCGGCGGCAAGCTGCTGGTGCAGACCGTCGAGCACAACACCGGCATCCGGATCGACCACTACGCCGAGATCGGCTTCGCCGGCTTCGTCGGGATCGTGGACTCGGTCGGCGGCGTGGAGATGTGCGTCGACAAGGCGATCGCCGACAAGGACTCGGGGCTCAACCTCAAGGCGGGCTGCCAGTCGCTGAGCGGCAAGGAGTCGCTGGCCTTCGTCCGGCAGCGGCACCAGATGGCCGACCAGGACCTCGGCCGGATGCGCAACCAGCAGAAGTTCCTCTCCGCGCTGGCCAACCAGGCCGCCTCGCCGGGCACCCTGCTGAACCCGTTCACCTTCTACCCGATGGTCAGCTCGGGCCTGGGCACCCTGATCGTGGACGACGACGCCGGTCTCGGTGACCTCGGCTCGCTCTTCCTCGCGATGCGCTCGGTCTCCGGCGGCGAGGGCAAGTCGATGACCGTGCCGATCGCCAACCCCGACTTCCGCACCCCCACCGGCGAGTCCGCGGTGAAGTGGGACACCACCAAGGCCAAGCAGGTCTTCGACGCCTTCAAGAGCGACAGCGCGGTGCCCGAGGTGAAGTGACCGGCACGCTGACCGCGCGTCAGATCTGACGCGCGGTCAGCCCGCCTCACCCGGACGGCCCCCACGGGGCGGCCGTCCGGGCGCCGCTCGCCCACTCTGGAAGCATGAGCAGCACTGGCCGGTCCGGCGGCACCCCGGGGGCGTACGGCTCCGAACCGCCGCTGCCACCCTCGCTGAACCCGCGCGGGGGCCCGGCCGCCGGGCCGCCGCGGCGGCGCCGGAACCGTTGGCGCATCGTCCGCTGGACGGTCGCGGTGCTGGTGCTGGCCCTGGTCGGCGGTGCGGTCGGCAGCTACCTCTGGGCCGACCGGAAGATCCGGCACGTGGACGCGATCACCGACTGGTCCGGCCGCCCGGGGAACGGCCCCGGCACCAACTGGCTGCTGGTCGGCTCGGACAGCCGGGCCGGGCTGACCGAGCAGCAGGAGCGGGACCTGCACGTCGGCGGCGAGTCGGGGATCAACACCGACACCATCATGGTGCTGCACGAGGGCGACAACGGCCCGGTGCTGATGAGCATCCCGCGCGACAGCTACCTGGCGATCCCCGGGCACGGCAAGAACAAGATCAACGCGGCCTTCGCCCAGGGCGGCCCACAGCTGCTGGTGCAGACCGTGGAGCAGAACACCGGTATCCGGATCGACCACTACGTCGAGGTCGGCTTCACCGGCATCGTGGACGTCGTCGACTCGCTCGGCGGCGTCCGGATGTGCCTGGACCGGCCGGTGGTGGACGCGAAGTCGGGTGCGGACCTGCCGGCCGGCTGCCGGAACCTGAACGGCACCCAGGCGCTCGCCCTGGTCCGCACGCGCTACTCGCTGCCCGACTCCGACCTGAGCCGGATCGGCAACCAGCAGGCCTTCCTGCAGGCGCTGGCCGGGGAGGTGCTGAGCCCGTTCACCCTGCTCGACCCGTTCGTGCTGTACCCGTTCCTGAGCGCCGCGCTGGGCGCCCTGACGGTGGACCGGGGCAGCTCGCTCTGGACGCTGACCCGGTTCGGGTGGCAGCTGGACAAGGTGTCGGGCTCCGGCGGACGGACCGTCACGGTGCCGATCGCCGACCAGAACCACCAGACCCCGGCCGGGTCCTCGATCCTCTGGGCCCCGACCGCCTCGAAGCAGCTGTTCGAGCAGATCCAGAACGACCGGCCGGTGCCCGCACCGTCCTGAGCTCAGGGGCGGTAGAGCTGGTGGATCGCGCTGATCTTGCCGGCCGGGTCCAGCGTGACGGAGAACTGGTTGCCGTAGCAGCCGTACGGCCGCTGCACCGAGGTCGCCTTGGTGAGGCAGGTCTCCGCCCGCGCCATGAAGTCGTTCAGCGGGAGCAGCTTCTCCTGCAGGTCGGCGAGGACGTAGGTCTTGACGTCGTTGCTGAACTCGAACACCTTCACCGCCCCGGTCGGGGTGAAGTAGCTCTCCCCCGGGACGTTCGGGCCGCAGACGAACTTGGTCTCCTTGGCCTTCATCCAGACGTGGGTGGCGTAGCCGACCTCGGCGGCCTCGATCACCCGGCCGACCTGGGCCGCGTTGGCCGTGCAGTCCGCTGCCGGAGCGGCCCCCGCCTTGGTCGCGCCTTTCGACGGCGTCGCCGCCGGGGCGGACGGCGTGGCGGCGGGCGTGCCGGTCGGCGTGGCGCCGGCGCTCGCCGTGGCGGTCAGGCCGGGCCCGGTCGCGGGTGCGGCGTCCTTCGGCCCGCAGGCGGTCAGCGCCAGGACGGCGGTGGCGAGGACGACGGCGGCGACGGGCAGGCGATGAGCGTTCATGGCTGGATTCCCCCGGTACGAAAGGCAAGGTCACCCTCCACACGGGGCGACCGGCCGCCCCGGTTACCGCCCTTCCCGGCCTGTGACAGCACCCGGACATTCGCGCGCCGCTGGGACACCCTCGGTACCGGAGCCGTCACAATGTGCTCCATGTCGCTGGTGACCGCTCTGATCTACCGCCGCCGCAGCCGCCTGTTCGGGCGCCTGGTGCAGGAGGCCCTCGCGCTGTACGGGATGGAGGTGCCCGCCGCCGTCGAGATCGGCCCCGGCCTGCGGGTCTTCCACCGCGGCTTCGGCACCGTGCTGCACCCGTACACCACCCTGGGCGCGGACGTCACGCTCTACAACGGCGTCACCATCGGCCGGGCCGACCCCTGGGTGCCGCAGCAGCGCAGCGCGATGCGCCGGATCGTCCTGGAGGACGGCGTCCTGGTCGGCGCGGGCGCCAAGATCGTCTGCCGGAGCGGTGTCCTCACCGTCGGCGCCGGCACCGTCGTCGGTGCCAACGCCGTGCTCACCGGCTCCACCGGGCCGAACGAGATCTGGGCCGGCGTCCCGGCCCGCCGGATCGGCATGCGCGAGGACCCCGTCGGTCACACCGACGGGGTCCGGTACGGCAGCTGACGCTACGGGAGGTTGCGGGACATCACGATGCGCTGGATCTGGTTGGTGCCTTCGTAGATCTGGGTGATCTTGGCGTCGCGCATCATCCGCTCCAGCGGGTAGTCACGGGTGTAGCCGTAACCGCCCAGCAGCTGCACCGCGTCGACCGTGATCTCCATCGCGGCGTCGGAGGCGAAGCACTTGGCGGCGGCACCGAAGAACGTCAGGTCCGCGTCCACCCGCTGCGACTTCGCGGCCGCCGCGTACGTCAGCTGACGCGCCGCCTCCAGCTTCATCGCCATGTCCGCGAGCATGAACTGCACACCCTGGAAGTCACCGATCGGCTTCCCGAACTGCTTCCGCTCCCGGACGTAGCCCTTGGCGTAGTCCAGCGCGCCCTGCGCGATGCCCACCGCCTGCGCGGCGATGGTCACCCGGGTGTGGTCCAGGGTCTTCATCGCGGTCGCGAAACCGGTGCCCTCCGCCCCGATCATCCGGTCCGCGGGGATCCGCACGTTGTCGAAGTACACCTCACGGGTCGGCGAACCCTTGATGCCGAGCTTCTTCTCCGGCGCGCCGAACGAGACGCCCGCGTCGCCCTTCTCCACCACGAACGCCGAGATGCCCTTGGACCGCAGCTCCGGATCGGTCACGGCGAGCACCGTGTAGAACTCCGACACCCCCGCGTTGGTGATCCACCGCTTCACACCGTTGAGCACCCAGAAGTCCCCGTCCCGCACCGCCCGGGTCTTCATCCCCGCCGCGTCCGAACCCGCGTCCGGCTCCGACAGGCAGTACGAGAACATCCCCTCGCCCCGCGCCAGCGCACCCAGGTACTTCGCCTTCAACTCCTGCGAACCCGACAGCTGCACCGGCAGCGAACCCAGCTTGTTCACCGCCGGGATCAACGACGAGGACGCACACACCCGCGCGATCTCCTCGATCACGATCACGGTCGCCAACGCGTCCGCCCCCGCACCACCGAACTCCTCCGGCACGTGCACCGCGTGCAGCTCACTGGCCTGCAACGCGTCCAACGCCTCCTGCGGGAACCGGCCCTGCTCGTCCACCTCCGCCGCAAACGGAGCGATCTTCGCCTCCGCCAACGACCGCACCGCCTCCCGGAGCATCTCGTGCTCCTCGGAAACCCGGAAAAGGTCGAAATCCGCCCCGGAGTTGCCCGCCATGTGCCTCGCCCCTTGAATTCGGACCACGTTAGTTACCGTTAAGTAAGCCTAATTCTAGGCTCGCGCCCTGCCTACCCCGGACGTGACATGCGTGACACCGGCTCAGCGGACGTTCTCCCCCAGCGTGTCGCCGGTGCCGGGGTGCTCGGCCAGGTACTCGGTCACCCGGTCGTTGCGGACCGCCTCCCAGAGCTGCTTGGCCACCCGCTGGTCGAGGTAGACCACCGACTGGCCGCCCTCGTCGCCGAAGCCGCCGAACGGCGCGTTCATGAAGCGCACCCCGTCGCCGCGCAGCCCGCGCAGGCTCCAGGCCAGGTCGTACAGGTCGGTGTTGCTCAGCTTGTCGTCCACGCTGACCACCTCGCCGACCGAGCCGAGCAGGCCGGTCAGCTTGCCGGGGTTGCCCAGGGTGCCCGAGCTGAGGGTCTGCTGCATCAGGGCGCGCAGGAAGTTCTGCTGACGCTTCGTCCGGTCCAGGTCGCCGTTGGGCAGCCCGTACCGCTCCCGGACGTAGAGCAGCGCGGTGGTCCCGTCCATGTGCTGGGTGCCGGCCGCCCAGTGCCTGGCCTCGCCCTTGCCCTCGATCTCCTTGGGGATGGTGATGTCCACCCCGCCGACCGCGTCGGTGAGCGACCGGAAGCCGTTCCAGTCCACCACCGCCAGGTGGTCGACCGGGATGCCTGTGAGGTCCTGGACGGTGCGCACCATCAGCGCCGGGCCGCCCAGCGAGTACGCCGCGTTCAGCTTGGCCTTGCCGTGGCCGGGCACGTCCACCCAGGTGTCCCGGGCCAGCGAGATCACCGAGGCGTTCTTCCGGTCCGCCGACAGGTGCAGCAGCATCATGGTGTCGCTGCGGGCCGCCCCCGCCTGCCAGACCGGGGCCTTGGCGGGCGCACCCGCGTCGGTCCTGGCGTCCAGGCCGACCAGCAGGAAGGTCACCCCGGCGTTGGGCACCGGCCTGGGTCGCTCGGACTCGGCGAGGCTCGGCAGCGCCCCCGGGATCCGGGCCACCGAGGAGGCGTAGTGGTCGGCCGTCCAGTACAGCGCCCCCGTGCAGCCGCCGGTGATCAGCAGCACCGTCAGCAGGACGGCCAGCAGCAGCCGGCGGCCGCGCCGGCGGGGCCTCGGCGGGGCCTCCGGGGCCTCGGTGCCGTCGGCCTGCCCGGCCTGCTCGGACCGGTCGGCGAAGATGCTCAGTCCGGTGGGGTCCGCCCCGTCCTCGGTGCTCATGCGGGCATTGTCCGGTCGGACGGCACGCACCGGGCCGGAACCGGTACGAGGAGGTGAAGTCGTTACCTCTCGGCGGACGGCTACGCGCTGGGGCCCCCGCCGGATAGCATCGGTCACTGCCCGACCCGAGCAGACCAGACCAAAGGGGAAGCGCGTGACCCTCCGCATCACGGTGATCGGCACCGGATACCTCGGCGCGACGCATGCCGCCTGCATGGCGGAGCTCGGTTTCGAGGTGCTCGGCCTGGACATCGACCCGGAGAAGATCGCCACCCTGGCCGCCGGGAAGATCCCGATGTACGAGCCCGGTCTGGCCGAGCTGCTGGTCAAGCACGTGCCCGGGCACCCCGGTTCCTCCGGCCGGCTGCGCTTCACCACCTCCTACGAGGAGGTGGCCGAGTTCGGCGACGTGCACTTCATCTGCACCAACACCCCGCAGAAGAAGGGTGAGTTCGCCGCCGACATGTCCTACGTCGACGCCGCGCTGGACTCGCTCGCCCCGCACCTCACCCGCCCCACCCTGGTGGTCGGCAAGTCCACCGTGCCGGTCGGCAGCGCCAACCGACTGGCCGTCAGGCTGGCCGAGCTGGCCCCCGTCGGCGAGGCCGCCGAGCTGGCCTGGAACCCGGAGTTCCTCCGCGAGGGCTTCGCCGTCGGCGACACCCTGCACCCCGACCGGCTGGTGGTCGGCGTCCGCAGCGAGCGGGCCGAGGCGCTGCTCCGCGAGGTGTACGCGACGCCGGTGGCCGAGGGCGTCCCGTTCGTGGTCACCGACTTCCCCACCGCCGAGCTGGTGAAGGCCGCGGCCAACTCCTTCCTGGCCACCAAGATCTCCTTCATCAACGCGATGGCCGAGGTCTGCGAGAGCGCGGGCGCGGACGTGGTCCAGCTCAGCAAGGCGCTCTCCTTCGACGAGCGGATCGGCGGCAAGTTCCTGAACGCCGGGGTCGGCTTCGGCGGCGGCTGCCTGCCCAAGGACATCCGGGCCTTCATGGCCCGCGCCGGGGAGTTGGGCGCCGACCAGGCGCTGACCTTCCTGCGCGAGGTCGACTCGATCAACATGCGCCGCCGCTCCCGGATGGTCGAGCTGGCCCGCGAGCAGTGCGGCGGCGGCTTCCTCGGCCGCCGGGTCGCCGTGCTCGGCGCCGCGTTCAAGCCCAACTCCGACGACATCCGGGACTCCCCCGCCCTCAACGTCGCCGCCCAGATCCAGCTCCAGGGCGCCCAGGTCTCGGTCTACGACCCCAAGGCGATGGACAACGCCCGCAAGATGTTCCCCGGCCTCACCTACGCCGACTCCCCCCTGGAGGCGGCCGAGGGCGCCCACGTCGTCCTGCACCTGACCGAGTGGCAGGAGTTCCGCGACCTCGACCCGGCCGTGCTGGGCACCGTGGTCGCCGAGCGCCGGATCCTGGACGGCCGGAACGTCCTGGACGACGCCAAGTGGCGCGCGGCCGGCTGGCACTACCGCGCGATGGGCCGCCCGACGGTGGAATAGCCGCTCCCCGCCGGGGAGTTGCAGCGGGTATGAGCGACGACGCGGTGGTGCGGAAGATCCTGCTGGACAGCGGCGACACCTGGGCGGTGGTCGGGCTGTCGAACAACACCGCCCGGGCCGCGTACGGGGTGGCCCGGGTGCTGCAGCGGGCGGGCAAGCGGGTCGTGCCCGTTCACCCCAAGGCCGAGACGGTGCTCGGGGAGACCGGCTACGCCTCCCTCGCCGACATCCCGTTCGACGTCGACGTGGTGGACGTCTTCGTGAACTCCTCGCTGGCGGGGGCGGTCGCCGACGAAGCGGTCGCCAAGGGCGCCAAGGCGGTCTGGTTCCAGCTCGACGTCATCGACCACGACGCGTACGCCCGCACCACGGCGGCCGGTCTCGACATGGTGATGGACCGCTGCCCGGCGATCGAGCTCCCACGCCTCTAGGCACCAGGTGCACCACCAGGGGCTCGGGGAACTGCGACGCCGACCTTTGCAAGGTGATCCGTCCGTAGGTGGTCAGGCACTTTCGCAGTGACACCCGCCGGCCACGAACCGTCGCCGTTCCCCGAGCCCCTGGGTAGTGCCACTGGGGCGCTGCGAAAGGGCTGACCTACCGGGCCTTGGCGCGGAGGTGTTCGAGGACCAACGGGTCTATGTAGCCCGGGACGAGGCGGCCTTCGAGGTTCTCGACGCCGGCCCAGCGGTCCAGGGTGGGGTGGCCGACGACTGTCAGCAGGGTGGCGACCTCCGACGACAGGGCGCCGGTGAGCTCCAGCAGGGTGGCCGGGTCGGGGGTGCCGAACAGGATCTCGTGGCCGGCCAGCAGGCGGGCGAGCTCGGTGACCGGGTCGGGGTGGTCGTCCACCCGGAGGTCGTAGGAGACGTCGCTGAGCCCGCCGTAGCCGGCGCCCCGGTCGGCGACGTACAGCGCGGCGCTCTGCCGCCCCCGGCTGTCGCCGCCCGCCGCGTCCCCCGCCGCCAGGGTGGTCACCAGCCGCTCCGCGAAGGGGAGTTCGGCCCCGTCGAGCCAGGCGGCCTCCATCGCCGCGACCACCTCGGGCCCGGTCAGGATGTTGCCCTGGATCGCGTAGCCGGGGCCGGCCACGCCACCCGCCCAGTCCAGGCAGTCCGCGCCGGTGTAGGTGGCGCCGTCGCCGGAGCAGCCGACCACACCGAGCTGGCGGTCGGCCCGGCCGGGGTCGGCGGCGGTCAGCCCGGCCACCACGTCGGCAGGGGCGACGCCGGTCCGGAGCAGGGTGAGGCCCTGCGGCCGGTAGGCGAAGTTGGCCATCGCCTGGGTGGCCAGCGCGCCGACCTCCGCCTCGGCGGCCGGGACGACCGCGCCTGCGGCGAGGAACTTGCTGGCCACCGCGACACCGACGGCACTGCCCGAGCGGGCCACTACGGAGAAGGTCACGCCGACGGACGATAGCCGCTCGTCGCGTCCATGCCTAGTGCCGTGCCCGGCACTGGAGAGTGGCGATCGAGGGGCGGCGGCGGCCCTGGAGCTCGCGGGCCACCGCCTCCGCCTCCCGCAGCACCCGGACCGCGTTGTGCCAGGTGAGCTTCGCCAGGTCGGCCTCCGACCAGCCCCGGCCGAGCAGCTCGGCGATCAGGTGCGGGTAGCCGGCCACGTCGTCCAGGCCCGCCGGGGTGAAGGCGGTGCCGTCGAAGTCGCCGCCGATCCCGAGGTGGTCGATCCCGGCCACCTGCCGCATGTGGTCCAGGTGGTCGGCGACCGTGCCGACGGTGGCGACCGGACGCGGGTGGGCGGCCTCGAAGGCGCGCTGGCAGGCCATCGCCTCGGGGGTGGTCTCCAGCGGGTGGAAGCCGTGCGCCTGCATGTTCCGGTCCGCGTCCACCGTCCACTCGATCGCGGCGGGCAGGATGAACTTGGGCACGAAGGTGACCATCGCGACGCCCCCGTTGGCGGGCAGCTGGGCCAGCACGTCGTCCGGGACGTTCCGCGGGTGGTCGCAGACCGCCCGGGCCGAGGAGTGCGAGAAGATCACCGGCGCCTCGGTGACCCGGAGGGCGTCCCGCATGGTGTCGGCGGAGACGTGCGAGAGGTCGACCAGCATGCCGAGCCGGTTCATCTCCCGCACCACCTCCTCACCGAAGGAGGTCAGGCCGTCGTGCTCGGGCTTGTCGGTGGCCGAGTCGGCCCAGGGCACGTTGTCGTTGTGGGTGAGCGTCAGGTACCGCACGCCCAGTTGGTACAGCGCCCGCAGGGTGGCCAGCGAGCTGTTGATCGAGTGCCCGCCCTCGGCGCCCATCAGCGAGGCGATCCGGCCCTCCGCGCGGGCGGTCTCGACGTCCTCGGCGGTGAGCGCGAGCCGGAGGGTGTCCGGGTAGCGCTCGGTCAGCGTCCGGACGAAGTCGATCTGCTCCAGGGTGGCGCTGACCGCCTGGTCGCCCGCGTAGTCGGAGCGCACGTACACCGACCAGAACTGCGCGCCGACCCCGCCCGTCCGCAGCCGGCCGAAGTCGGTGTGCAGCCTGGCCCGCTGGTCCGCCGTCAGGTCCACGGCGTCGAGGTCGTACCCCACCTGGGCGCGCATCGCCCACGGCAGGTCGTTGTGACCGTCCACCACGGGTGCGGTACGGAGCAGGGCGCGGGCACGGTCGAGCAGCTCAGGAGTCATGGGAACAGTTCTACCCAACCCGCCAGTGTTAACCGGAGCTTAGCTCTCGGCCGGGCCGCTGTTCCGGCCGACCGGCCCGGGTCGACGCTGTGTCCCGCAGCAGAACTCCGACCACCCGGGAGACCCCCCATGACCTCAGCGAACACCGCGAACACCGCGACCCCCTGGAAGGCCGTGCTCGGCGGCTCGGTGGGCAACCTGGTCGAGTGGTACGACTGGTTCGTCTACGCCGGCTTCGCCACCTACTTCGCCTCGGCGTTCTTCCCGCACGGCAACCCGACCGCCCAGTTGCTCAACACCGCGGGCATCTTCGCGGTCGGCTTCTTCATGCGCCCGGTCGGCGGCTGGCTGCTCGGCCGGTACGCGGACCGGCGCGGCCGCAAGGCGGCACTCACCCTGACCGTCTCGCTGATGTCGGTCAGCGCCCTGCTGATCGCCGTCGCCCCGACCTACCGGCAGGTCAGCTACGCGGGCGCGGGCGTCCTGCTGGTCGCCCGGCTGCTCCAGGGCCTGTCGGTCGGCGGCGAGTACGCGGCCAGCGCCACCTACCTGACCGAGGCCTCGCAGCCCGGCCGGCGCGGCTTCGTCTCCAGCTTCCAGTACGTCTCGATGACCTTCGGTCAGCTGCTCGGCCTGGGGCTGCAGATCGTGCTCCAGCACACCATGTCGACCGCCGCCCTGCACTCGTACGGCTGGCGGATCCCGTTCGTCGCCGGGGCGCTCGGCGCGGCGGTGGTGTTCTGGCTGCGGCGCAACCTGGTGGAGACCGAGGCGTACACCGGGAGCGCGGACCACGACCCGGGCGCCGACGAGCGCGGCACGCTGCGCGGACTGCTGGCGCACAAGCGGGAGTTCGCCCTGGTGATGGCGCTGACCATGGGCGGCACGGTGGCGTACTACACGTACACCACCTACCTGACCAAGTACCTCTCCAACACCACCGGCCTGAGCAAGAACGACGCCACCCTGGTCAGCTTCTGCGCACTGACCGTCTTCATGCTGCTGCAACCGCCGGCCGGTGCGCTCTCCGACCGGATCGGCCGCCGCCCGCTGCTGATCACCTTCGGGGTCGGCGCCACCCTCGGCACGGTGCCGCTGATGACCGCGCTCTCGCACGCCGACGGCTTCGGCGGCGCGCTGCTGCTCGCGGTGGTCGCGCTGGTCATCGTCACCGGCTACACCTCGATCAACGCGGTGGTGAAGGCCGAGCTGTTCCCGACCCGGATCCGGGCGCTCGGGGTGGCGCTGCCGTACGCGCTGGCCAACGCGCTGTTCGGCGGGACCGCCGAGTACGTGGCGCTCTGGTTCAAGGACGCGGGCGTCGAGTCGGGGTACTACTGGTACGTCTCCGCGCTGGCGGCGGTCTCCCTGGTGGTCTACCTGACGATGCGGGAGACCCGGGACACCGCGCTCACCGAGGGCACCCGACCGGCCACCAAGGCGGCGGTCCCCGCCTAGGCTGGGCGCATGCGCGTGCTCCTGGTCGAGGACGACGACCGTCTCGCGGCCGCCCTGATCCCGGCGCTCGCCCGGCACGGCCACCAGGTGGTCCGGGCCGGGCGGGCGGACGACGCGTTCCGGCTGAAGGACACCTGCGAGTTCGTCCTGCTCGACCTCGGCCTGCCCGACCTGGACGGGCTGGAACTGCTCCGGCGGCTGCGCCGGGTGTCCACCGTGCCGGTGATCGTGCTGACCGCCAGGACCGAGGAGCGGGACATCCTGCGCGGCCTGCGCTCGGGCGCCGACGACTACCTGGCCAAGCCGTTCCGGACCGCCGAACTCGCCGCCCGGATGGCCGCCGTGGCCCGCCGTGGCACCCGGCCGCTGACCGCCGCCGGTCCTCTGGTGCAGGTCGCGGACGTCCGGATCGACCTGGAGGCCCGGCGGGTCAGCGTGGCCGGGGAGCCGGTCGCGCTCACCCGCCGGGAGTTCGACGTGCTGGCCCTGCTGGCCCGGGAGCCCGGCGCGGTGCGCGGCCGGGAGGAGATCCTGGACGAACTCTGGGGCGACGTCCAGCTGTCGGCCTCCCGCTCGCTGGACGTGCACATCGCCGGCATCCGCGCCAAGACCGGCCGCCCACGGCTGGTCGAGACCCTGCGGGCCACCGGCTACCGGCTGGCCACCGGCTGATGCAGCGTCGACTGCTGGTGGTCCAACTCCTGCTGATCGGCTGCCTGGTGGCGGCACTGGCGGTGCCGCTGGCGCTGGCGTACTCCTCGCACCGGACCGGCCAGCTGCTGCTCGCCCGCCGGGCGGACGCCACCCGGTTCGCCGAACTCACCGACCGGGCGCTGCGCGAGGGCGGACCGTCCGGGCTGGCGGCGGAGGTGGCCGGGTACGCGGAGCTGTACGGCACGGCGGTGGAGATCCGGGACCGGGACGGGCGGTTGATCGCCGGGACCCCGGTCGGCGGCGACCGGGCGGCCGGGCGGGCGCTGTCCGGCCGGACCACGGACGGGCTGCCGCTGCTCACCCCGTTCGGCCCGCCCACCGTGCTGGTCGCCGAACCGGCCGGGCGGGACGACCAGGTGTCCGGGGTGGTGGTGCTCCGGGTCTCCACCGCCGCCGCCCGCCGCTCGGTGGCCCTGGTCTGGGCCGCCCTCGCGGCCGGCGCGGTGCTGGCCCTGCTCTGCTCGCTGGTCGCCGCCCGGCGGCTGACCGGCTGGGTGCTCCGGCCGGTCGCCGAACTCGACCGCACCACCAGGGAGATCGCCGAGGGACGGCTCGGCGCCCGGATCGGCACGGTCCGCGGTCCGGTCGAACTGCGCCGCCTGGAGGAGCGGTTCAACGCCATGGCGGACGCCATCTCGGTCGCGCTGGAACGCCAGCGCGCCTTCGTCGCGGACGCCTCGCACGAGCTGCGCACCCCGCTCACCGTGCTCGCGCTCCGGCTGGAGAACCTGGAACCGCACCTGACCGCCGACGGACAGCCCGAGTACCGCCGGACGCTGGCCGAACTCGACCGGCTGGAAGCCCTGTTGGAGGACCTGCTGACGCTCGCCCGGGTGGAGGCCGACGCCGGGCTGCCGGAGGCCCTGCCGGCCGACCGGCTGCGCGCCCGGCTGACCGGCTGGCAGGAGCTGTACGCCGCCAAGGGGCTGACCCTCACGGTGCGGGTCACCGACCGGACGCCGGTGCCCGCCGCCGTGGCCCGGATCGCCGACATCGCGCTCGACAACGCGGCGAAGTTCGTGCCGGCCGGCGGCCGGGTGGCGGTCTCGCTGACCGACCGGGTGCTCCGGGTCGCCGACGACGGACCCGGGCTGGACGAGACCGGCCGCCGGGCCGCCCTCGGCCGGTTCTGGCGCGCCCCGGAGCAGCGCAACGTCACCGGCAGCGGCCTCGGGCTCGCCATCGCCGCCGAACTGGCCCGCGGCTGCGGCGGCAGCCTCGCCCTGCTGGCGAACCGACCCCACGGCCTGGTGGTCGAGTTGAGGCTCGGTCAGTAGACCGCGCGGTAGTACCGGGCCGCGCCCGGGTGCAGCGGGACGGTGCCGGTGCCGATCGCGTACCGCTCGTCCAGCCGGCCGCCCGGCGCGTCCGGGGTCTGCAGGTGGTCCCGGCGGCGGAACAGCACCTCGGTGACGGCCCGGGCGGTCTCCGGGTCGAGACCGGCGGCGCAGACCAGATAGCTCGGGGTGCCGACGGTCGGGGTCGGGCCTGACTGACGGTAGGCACCGAGCGGGATCGACACGCTCTCGTACACCGGCCCGTACGCGCTGCGCAGCACGGCCGCCTGCGCCGCCAGCGGGACCAGCCGGACCGGCCGCAGCTCGGCCAGCTCGGTGATCGCCGGGGTGGGGACGCCGCCGGACCAGAAGAACGCGTCCAGCTCCCCGGCCCGCAGCGCCGCCACCGACTCGGCCGGTCCCAGCAGCCGGGCCCCCGCCGGGCTCGATCCGGCGGCGGCCAGCACCCGTTCGGCCACCACGGCGGTGCCGGACCCGGCCGCGCCCAGCGAGTACCTGAGCCCGGCCAGGTCGCCGACGGTCGGTACCGGTCGGTCCGAAGGGACCACCAGGTGCAGGTAGTTGAGGTAGAGCCGGGCGATCGCGGCCACCGCGACCGGCCGGGCGAAGCTGCCCCGCCCGGCCACCGCGTCGGCCGCGCTGTCGGCCAGCGCCAGCCCCAGCTCGGCCCCGCCCTCGCCGATCAGCCGCAGGTTGCGCACGCTCGCGGCGGTCGACAGCACCTCGACGGTCAGGCCGGGGTGGGCCCGGCCGATCTCCTCGGCGAGCCGCCGGCCGAAGGTCTGGTACGGCCCGCCCTCGGGGCCGGCCGCCAGCCGCAGCACCCCGCGCGGCGAGGGCGTCGAACACCCCGTCAGCACCGCGGCGGCCCCCAGGGCGAGGGCCGCGCGGCGCGACAGCGGCACGTGCGGTGCTACTTGCCGAAGCCGAAGGAGCCGGAGCCCGCCACCTTGGCGCGGAGCTTCTTGCCCTTCTCGGTGGCCTGGCTGTTCAGCTCGGCCTGGAACTCGGTCATCTTCTCGGTCAGCTCCGGGTCGAAGGCGGCCACCATCCGGACCGCGAGCAGCCCGGCGTTGCGGGCCCCGGCGATCGAGACGGTGGCGACCGGCACCCCGGCGGGCATCTGGACGATCGACATCAGGCTGTCCATGCCGTCCAGGTAGCGCAGCGGGACCGGCACGCCGATCACCGGCAGCGGGGTGACCGAGGCCAGCATGCCCGGCAGGTGAGCGGCACCGCCCGCACCCGCGATGATCGCCTTCAGGCCCCGGGTGTGCGCCTGCTCGCCGTACGCGATCATCTCGCGCGGCATCCGGTGCGCGGACATCACGTCGACCTCGTACGGGATCTCGAACTCGTCCAGCGCCTGGGCGGCGGCCTCCATCACGGGCCAGTCGGAGTCCGAGCCCATCACGATGCCGATAACTGGCTGGGTCATTCGGTGATCGTCCCTCGCAGGTAGGCGGCCGCATGGCGGGCGCGCTCGCGGACGTCCTCGAGGTCGTCCCCGAAGACGTTGACGTGACCGACCTTGCGGCCGGGCTTCACGTCCTTGCCGTACATGTGGATCCGCAGGCCGGGGTCGCGGGCCATGCAGTGCAGGAAGGGCCGGTACATGTCGGGGTAGTCGCCGCCGAGCACGTTGACCATCACGGTCCACCTGGCGCGCGGGCGCGGGTCGCCGAGCGGGAGGTCGAGGACGGCCCGCAGGTGGTTCTCGAACTGCGAGGTGACCGCGCCGTCCTGGGTCCAGTGGCCGGAGTTGTGCGGGCGCATGGCCAGCTCGTTGACCAGGATCCGGCCGTCCCGGGTCTGGAACAGCTCGACCGCGAGGTGGCCGGTGATGCCCAGGTCGCCGGCGATCCGCAGGGCCAGCTGCTGGGCCTCGTCGGAGAGCGCGGGGTCGAGGTCGGGGGCGGGGGCGGTGACCTCGGCGCAGACGCCGTTCTCCTGGAGGCTCTCCACCACCGGGTAGGCGACCGCCTGGCCACTGGGCGAGCGGACCACGTTGGCGGCCAGCTCGCGGAGGAAGTCGACCTTCTCCTCGGCCAGCACCGGCACGCCCGCGAGGAACGGGGCCTGGGCCTGGGTCTCGTCGTCGACGACCCAGACGCCCTTGCCGTCGTAGCCGCCGCGCACCGTCTTGAGCACGACCGGGTAGCCGTCGCCCTCCTCGGCGAAGGCGGTCACGTCCGCCGGGTCGGCGACCAGCCGGTGCCGGGGGCAGGGCACGCCGATCGAGACCAGCTTGGCCCGCATCACGCCCTTGTCCTGGGCGTTGACCAGGGCCTCCGGGCCCGGGCGGACGGCGATGCCGTCGGCCTGCAGGGCGCGCAGGTGCTCGGTCGGCACGTGCTCGTGGTCGAAGGTGATCACGTCGCACCCGGCCGCGAAGCGGCGCAGGGTGTCGAGGTCCCGGTAGTCACCGAGCACCACGTCGGAGACCACCTGGGCGGCGGAGTCCTGGGGGGTGTCGGCGAGGAGTCGGAAGCGGATGCCCAACGGGATGCCCGCCTGGTGCGCCATCCGGGCGAGCTGCCCGCCGCCGATCATGCCCACGACTGGAAAATTTGCATTACCCGCGAAAGTCACGCTGCCCAGGATATCCGGGCCGGTGAGGGGTGGTGCACCGGCGGCCACCGGAAGGGAGCGGCGGACCGGCCGGGACAAGGGGCCCGACCGGAGCGAGTAGCCTGGATGGCCGGGCCCGAAGCACACTGTCGGATGATGTGCTTGCGCGACAGCCCGTGCGAGCACTGTTTCGTCAGCACACACTGGAGACCCGCGGATGACGAGCATGACCGGCCCGAAGCCCTCGCTGAGGCAGAAGCTCAGCGGCCTCTCCGGTGAGGCACTCAAGTTCGGCCTGGTCGGCCTCAGCGGTGTGGTCGTCAACTTCGCCGTCTTCTGGTTCTGCATGAACGGCCTGGGGCTGGCGACACTGCGCTCCAACATCGCGGCGACCCTGGTGGCCATCGCCACCAACTACCTCGGCTACCGCTACTGGCTCTACAAGGACCGCGACGCCAGCTCGCGCAAGCGGGAGATCACGCTCTTCCTGCTCTTCAGCGGCGCGGGCATGCTGATCGAGACCGGCGTCCTCGGACTGTCGGAGTACGGCTTCGGCTTCGACGGCGACCTGCAGAAGTTCGCCGCCAAGACGCTCGGACTCGCCATCGGCACGGTCTTCCGGTTCTTCTCCTACCGGACCTGGGTCTTCAAGGCGCTGCCCGAGCTGGCCGAGCCGCCGGTGCCGGCCGCGACCGTGCCCGCCGCCGCGCAGCCGCCGGTCACCGAGCAGCCCGAGTACGCCCGCTGAGACCCGTCAGGCCGGTTCGTCGGCCCGGCTGAGGAAGAGCGCGAAGACCGGCGGTTGCAGCGAGAGCAGCTCCAGCCGCGCCCCGTCCGCCTCGGCCAGGTCCCGGGCCACCGCGAGCCCGATGCCGGTGGAGTTGCGGCCGCTGACGGCCCGTTCGAAGACCCGGTTGCCCAGCTCGGTCGGGACCCCGGGGCCCTCGTCCTGGACCTCGACCACCACCGAGCGGCCGGACGGCCTGGCCCGGACCACGACCGTCCCGGCGCCGTGCATCAGCGAGTTCTCGATCAGCGTGGCCAGCACCTGGGCCACCATCCCCGGCGTGCCCAGCACCCGCACCTCGCGCAGGCCCTCGACCCGCAGGGTGCGGCCGGTGCCGCGCATGGTCGGGCTCCACTCGGCCAGCTGCTGCTTGACCACCTCGTCCAGCTCGAACACCACCGCCGTGGGGCTGCGCGGGTCGCGCTGGTTGGTGAGCAGCCGCTGCACCACGTCGGTGAGCCGCTCCACCTGCTGGAGCGCGATGGTGGACTCCTCCTTCACGGTGTCCGGCTCGCCCGCCAGGGTGTTGATCTCCTCCAGCCGCATCGAGAGCGCGGTGAGCGGGGTGCGGAGCTGGTGCGAGGCGTCGGCGGAGAGCCGCCGCTCGGCGGAGAGCATCCGGGCGATCCGCTCGGCGCTGGCGTCCAGCACCTCGGCCACCCGGTCCAGCTCCGGGACGCCGTACCGCCGGTCCCGGGGGCGGGGGTCGCCCGAACCGAGCCGCTCGGCGGTCTCGGCCAGGTCGACCAGCGGCCTGGCCAGCCGCTTGGCCTGCCAGACCGCGAGGGCCACCGCCGCCTGGACCGCGAGCAGCGCGACCACCCCGAGCAGCAGCAGCATGTTGGCGATCTCGTGGTCCACCCCGGTGCGGGACTGGACCACGGTGACCGTCTCGCCGTCGGCGCCGGACTCGGTGACGCTGAGCACCGGCGGCGCGGGCGGGGTGCCGATCGCCAGCACCGGCTGCCCGGGCACCGCGATGGTGACGTAGCCGCCCTCGGGCAGCTGGGCGGTGAACTTCTCGCCGGTGATCGGCTCCTGCGCCGCCAGCCGGCTCTCCACCAGGCCGAGCACCCGGACCGCCTGGGCGTCCACCCGGGCGTCCGCGGCGTTCACGATGGACTGCTTCTCGATCAGGGCGATCGGGACGCAGAACACCACCACCATCACCAGGACCACGCCGAGCAGTGAATTGATCATCCGGCGCTTCACGCGGACTGACCCCTGATCAGTTCTTCTCGAAGCGGAAGCCGACGCCGCGGACGGTGGAGATGTAGCGCGGGTTGGCCGCGTCGTCGCCGAGCTTCTTGCGCAGCCAGGAGATGTGCATGTCCAGCGTCTTGGTCGAGGTCCACCAGGTGGTGTCCCAGACCTGACGCATGATCTCCTCCCGGGTGACCACCCGTCCGGCGTCCCGGACCAGCACCCGGAGCAGCTCGAACTCCTTGGCCGACAGGGTCAGCTCCTCCTCGCCCAGCCAGGCGCGGTGCGACTCGATGTCGATCTTCACGCCGTGCGCGCCGGTGGTCAGCTGGTCCACGTTGCCGCGCCGGAGCAGGGCCCGGACCCGGGCCAGCAGCTCGGCCAGCCGGAACGGCTTGGTGACGTAGTCGTCCGCCCCGGCGTCCAGGCCGACCACGGTGTCCACCTCGTCGGCCCGGGCGGTGAGCACCAGCACCGGGCAGGTCCGGCCCTCGGCGCGGAGCCGGCGGGCCACCTCCAGGCCGTCCATCTCGGGCAGGCCGAGATCGAGCACGATCAGGTCCACGTCCTCGGTCAGCCCGGCGGCGAGGGCCCCGGGGCCCTCCTCGCGGACGAGCACCTCGTAACCCTCCCGTCGGAGCGCACGGGCCAGCGGTTCGGAGATCGCCGGGTCGTCCTCGGCCAACAGCACACAGGTCATGTGGCAGATGGTAGTCCGAGTGCGACTCGACGTTCAGGGCCTTGGGCCTGCCGGTACGCCTCGGACGGCGTAGCGGGGGCGCCGCCGGAGCGCCTGACGGTTTGTCGGCTCATAGCGTGGGCAGACGGGGGCCGGTCGTGGGACAACGTGCGCGGGAGGTACCGGGTGGCAGACGAGGCGGCAGGGCGGGACGGGGCGGAGCCGTACTCCGCGTCCGGGATGCCACCGGAGGACGAGCACGCCTTCTTCGGGCACCCGCGCGGGCTCGCCACCCTGTTCATGACCGAGATGTGGGAGCGGTTCAGCTTCTACGGGATGCGGTCGCTGCTGGTGCTCTTCCTCGCGGTGCCGGTCGACCAGGGCGGGATCGGCCTGGACACCGTGACGGCCGCCTCGGTCTACAGCGTCTACAACTCGCTGATCTACATGCTGGCCATCCCCGGCGGCTGGATCGCCGACCGGGTCTGGGGCGCCCGCCGGGCGGTGCTGATCGGCGGCCTGGTGATCATGGGCGGCCACTTCGCGCTGGCGGTGCCGCTGAGCGCGACGTTCTGGTTCGGCCTGCTGCTGATCTCGATCGGCACCGGCCTGCTCAAGCCGAACGTCTCGGCCATCGTCGGCCAGCTCTACCACGAGAACGACGGCCGCCGGGACGGCGGCTTCACCATCTTCTACATGGCGATCAACATCGGTTCGTTCTTCGCGCCGCTGGTGATCGGCACGGTCGGCCAGAAGGTCAGCTGGCACCTGGGTTTCTCGCTGGCCGGGGTCGGGATGGGCGTCGGGCTGATCCAGTACGTGCTGGGCCGCCGGCACCTCGGCCACGCGGGCGCGCTGCCCGGCCGGCCGGCCGATCCGGTGCAGCGGCGGCGGGTGTTCCGGCTGGCCGCGTGCTGGGCCGGGGCGGCGGTGGTGTTCTTCGCGGTGGACGCGCTGCTCGGCCGGTTCTCGGTGCACCAGGTGGTCAACATCCTGGGGGTGATCGGGATCGGGCTGCCCGCCTGGTACTTCACCAGGCTGCGCCGGGACAGCGGGCTGACCGCGCTGGAGCGCAGCCGGATGTCGGCCTTCATGTGGTTCTTCATCGCGGCCGCGATCTTCTGGATGATCTACGACCAGTCGGGGTCGACGCTCTCCCAGTTCGCCAACGAGTCGACCGACCTGTCGATCCTCGGCTTCCACTTCCCGTCCAGCTGGTTCAACTCGGTGAACCCACTCTTCATCATCATCCTGGCGCCGGTCTTCGCCTGGCTCTGGCAGTGGCTGGCGGCCCGGAGCCGGAACCCCGGCGCCCCGGTCAAGTTCGCCCTCGGCCTGCTGCTGATCGGCGCCTCGTTCGGGCTGATGGGCCTGGCCGAGCTGGCCGCCTCGGGCGGCGGGCTGGTCTCGCCGCTCTGGCTGGTCGGGGTCTACTTCGTGCAGACCGTCGCGGAACTGACGCTCTCTCCGGTCGGCCTGTCACTGACCACCAAGCTGGCGCCGGCGAAGTACATCAGCCAGATGCTCGGGCTGTGGTTCCTGGCCACCGCGACCGGCGACGCGGTCGCGGGCTGGACCACCCAGCTCCAGCGGGTGGTCAGCGCGGACGCCTACTTCTATCTCCAGGGCGCGCTGGCGGCGGTCTGCGGGGTGGCGATCTGGCTGGCCGCCGGGCGGATCAAGCGGCTGATGGGCGCTGTGAACTAGTTCACAGAGCGTGAGCGGCGCGGGGCCCGGGAGCCCTGGTGGGATTTTCGGACTGATCATGTCATCACCGGAAGATCCGGCGGCAGGGGTTGCGATTCCAAGGAGTTTCTCCTTCCGTGCCATTGATCCAGGCGGTGCAGTGGCGCTTTTCTTTGCTCGGACATTAGGTACGGATATGGCCTTGTCCCCTGATTGGCCCTGAAAACGCGACGTAGAGTGTTCTGGTCCCTGCCCCCGCCGCCACAAGGAACCCCCACTCATGGCGTCAACAACTCTGGACGTCGGCACCGCGCCGAACCCGACCAGCAGCGGCCAGACCTTCCTCGGACACCCCCGCGGACTCGCCACCCTCTTCATGACGGAGATGTGGGAGCGGTTCAGCTTCTACGGGATGCGCGCCCTGCTGGTGCTCTACATGGCCGCGGGCGTCTCCGAGGGCGGGCTCGGCATGCAGGTCGCCACGGCCGGCGCCGTCTACAGCGTCTACAACGCCATGGTGTACCTGCTCGCCCTGCCGGGCGGCTGGATCGCCGACCGCTTCCTCGGCGCCCGGAAGACGGTCGCGATCGGCGGCGGCGTCATCATGCTCGGCCACTTCGCGCTGGCCCTGCCGCCCCAGGCGACCTTCTTCGCCGGGCTCGGCCTGATCGCGATCGGCTCCGGCCTGCTCAAAGCCAACATCTCCACCATGGTCGGCCACCTCTACGACGGCCCGAACGACCCCCGCCGCGACGGTGGCTTCACCATCTTCTACATGGGCATCAACCTCGGTGCCTTCGTCGCCCCGCTGGTGATCGGCACGGTCGGCGAGAAGGTCGACTGGCACCTGGGCTTCGCGCTGGCCGGGGTCGGCATGGCGATCGGCCTGCTCCAGTACCTGCTCGGCAGCCGCCACCTGAGCGAGCGCAGCAGCGTGGTGAGCGCGCCGATGAGCGCCGACGAGAAGCGGAGCATGCTCCGCAAGGTCGCCCTCTGGCTGGCCGCCGCCGTGGTCTGCTACGCCGCCGTCGCGCTCAGCGGCCGGCTGAGCCTCGGCTGGGTGATCTGGCCGCTCTCGGTGGCCGGCATCGTGATCCCGGTGGTCTACTTCGCCCGGCTGCGCCGGGACAAGGACCTGACCCCGGACGAGAAGTCCAAGATGAGCGGGTACGCCTGGTTCTTCGTGGCGGCCGCCGTGTTCTGGATGATCTACGACCAGTCCGGCTCGACGCTGAACCTGTTCGCCAAGAACAGCACCGACCTCTCGGTGCTCGGGTTCAGCTTCCCGAGCAGCTGGTTCCAGTCGCTCAACCCGCTCTACATCATGGCGCTGGCACCGGTCTTCGCCTGGCTGTGGATCTGGCTGGACCGGCGCCGGCAGAACCCGTCCACCACGGTGAAGTTCGCCTTCGGCCTGCTGATGATCGGCGGTTCGTTCCTGGTGATGATGCTGGCGATGGCCGCGGCCTCCGGTGGCACCAAGGTCACCCCGCTCTGGCTGGCGCTGGTCTACTTCGTCCAGACCGTCGGCGAGCTGACCCTGTCCCCGGTCGGACTCTCCGTCACCACCAAGCTGGCGCCGGCCAAGTACGCCAGCCAGATGATGGGCATCTGGTTCCTCGCCGTCACGGCGGGCGACTGCACCGCCTCGATCATCCAGCTGCTGGTCGGCGACTCCACCGGCAGCACCTGGTACTTCGCCTCGCAGGGCCTGCTGGCCGTGCTCGCCGGGGTGGCCCTGCTGATGTACCGGAAGAAGGTCGTCAGGCTGATGGGCGACGTGCACTGACACCACGTACGGCGGGCCGGTACCCCTCTGGGAGGGGTACCGGCCCGCTGACGTGTGCTCAGACCTTGCGGACGCCGCCCTGCCAGACGGCGGCGGTCAGCGGGACGCCCGGACGGTAGGCCAGGTGGACGGCCGACGGCGCGTCCAGCAGCAGCAGGTCGGCCCGGGCGCCGGGCGCCACCACGCCGACGTCGGTCCGGCGCAGCGCGTGGGCGCCACCGGCGGTGGCGGCGTACACCGCCTCGTCCGGGGTCATGCCCATCTCGCGGACCGCGACCGCGATGCAGAACGCCATCGAACTGGTGAAGCTGGAACCCGGGTTGCAGTCGGTGGAGAGCGCGACGGTGACGCCCGCGTCCAGCAGCCGACGGGCGTCCGGGTACTTCGCCCGGGTGGAGAACTCCGCGCCGGGGAGCAGGGTGGCCACGGTGTCGCCACCCGCCAGCGCGTCCACGTCGGCGTCGGTCAGATGGGTGCAGTGGTCGGCCGAGGCCGCGCCCAGCTCGACCGCGAGCTGCACGCCCGGGCCGTGGTGCAGCTGGTTGGCGTGCACCCGGGGGATCAGCCCGCGCTTGACCCCGGCGGTCAGCACGGCCCGGGCCTGGTCACCGTCGAAGGCGCCCTGCTCGCAGAACACGTCCACCCAACGGGCGTACGGGGCACAGGCGTCCAGCATCTCGCCGGTCACCAGGTCGACGTACGCCGCCGGGTCGTCCTTGAACTCCGGGGCGACCACATGGGCACCGAGGTAGGTGGTCTCGGGGGTGTGCGCGGCGGCGATCCGCAGGGCGCGCGCCTCGTCCTCGGTGGTCAGGCCGTAGCCCGACTTGCACTCGATGGTGGTGGTGCCCTGGCGGAGCGCCTCGCCGATGAAGCGGGTGAGGTTGGCCTCCAGCTCGGCGTCGGTGGCGGCGCGGGTGGCGGCGACCGTGGTCCGGATACCGCCCGCGCTGTAGGACTGGCCGCTCATCCGGGCGTTGAACTCGGCGGTGCGGTCGCCGGCGAAGACCAGGTGGGCGTGCGAGTCGACGAAGCCGGGGATCATCGCCCGGCCCTCGGCGTCGAACCGGTGGTCGGTGTCCGGGGCGGCGGCGGCGGCGCCGACCCAGGCGATCCGGTCTCCGTCGATCACCACGGCGGCGGCGGTGCGGGTGCCGAGGGCGGGGTCGTTGGTGACCAGGGAACCGAGGTTGGTGATGAGCGTGCTCACGGAGCGGGCCTTTCTACGGTCAGGGGCTCGGGGAACTGCGAGGAGATCTGGCGTGCGGGTCAAAATGCAAAGTGCCTGACCCGGTACGTACGTTGAACGCTCCTGAGGTCGGCGCCGCCGTTCCCCGGGCCCCCGGTGGTGCATGGCTGAGCCCCGTACGAAAAGTGTGTGCCCGAGAGGATCAGCCCCGCTCGGGCACACGCGTCGCAGTCTAGGACCGGAGGGCGGCGATTGTCGTGCTCAGGGCGGCTGCGACGTCGGGGACGAGTTGGTGGACGCCGTCCTTGACGATGTGTCGGCCGCCGACCACCAGGTGGCGGACGTCGGCTGCGGAGGCGGCGAAGACCGCCGTCTCGGCGCCGAGGGCCGGCGGGGGGCCGGCGGTGCGGACCGAGTCGAGCGCGAGCACGGTGAAGTCGGCCAGGGCGCCGGCCTCGATCCGGCCCGCGTCGGGCCAGCCGAGGGAGGCGTGGCCGTCCTGACCGCCCGCGCGGAGCAGGGCGTTCGCCGTCCAGTGGCCCCGGGTCCGGGTGTGCAGGCGTTCGTCCAGCTCCAGTGCCCTGGCCTCCTCGAACGGGTCGATCACCGCGTGGCTGTCGCTGCCCAGGGTGATCGGGCAGCCGGCACCGGCCAGCCGCCGGGCCGGGCCGATGCCGTCCGCCAGGTCGCGTTCGGTGGTGGGGCACATGCAGATGTTGGTCGAGGAGTCCGCGAGCAGCCGGATGTCCTCGTCCGTCAGGTGGGTGGCGTGCACGGCGGAGGTGCGCGGGCCGAGCACCCCGTGGTCGGCGAGCAGCCTGGTGGGGGTGACGCCGTGGGCGGCGAGGCAGGCGTCGTTCTCGGCGGTCTGCTCGGAGAGGTGGACGTGCAGTGGGGCGCCCGCCTCGGTGGCCCACTGCGCGACGGTGCCCAACTGCCCGGCGGGGACCGCCCGGACGGAGTGCACGGCGGCGCCGATCCGGGCGTGCTCGGTGGCCTCGAGGCCGCTGACCCGCTCCGCCCAGGCGTCCGAGTCACCGTCGCTGAACCGGAGTTGGGGCGTGGTCGGCTCCGCGCCGAAGCCGGACGAGAGGTAGCAGGTGTCCAGCAGGGTGATCCGGATGCCGGCCCGGGCCGCCGCCTCGATCAGGGCGTGGCCCATCGCGTTGGGGTCGGCGTACCGGCCGCCGCCGGGGGCGTGGTGCAGGTAGTGGAACTCGCCCACGCTGGTGATCCCGGCGAGCGCCATCTCGGCGTAGACGGCGGTGGCCAGCGCCAGGTAGCTGTCCGGGTCCAGCACACCGGCGAACCGGTACATGGTGTCCCGCCAGGTCCAGAAGGTGCCGGAGCCGACCTGGACGCTGCCCCGGAGCGCCCGGTGGAAGGCGTGCGAGTGGGCGTTCGCCTGGCCGGGCAGCAGCAGTCCGGCCAGCCGGGTCGCGCCGGGCGGGCAGGGCCCGCTGTCCGGCGCGACCCGGGTGATCCGGCCGTCCGCGACCGTGATCAGCACGTCCCGCTCGACCACCGGGCCGTTGGCGTGCGGCAGCCAGGCGTGCTCGGCCCAGTAGGTGGTCACTGACACGCCAGATCCTCCAGGACGTCGGCGAGCGCGGTCACACCGGCCAGGCAGTCGGCCTGCTCGGCGTACTCGGCCGGGGAGTGCGAGACCCCGCTCGGGTTACGTACGAACAGCATCGCGGTCGGAACGGCCGAGGCCAGGATCCCGGCGTCGTGTCCCGCGCCGGTCGGCAGCACCGGTACGCCGCCGAGCCGCTTGGCCAGCCGGTCGCGGAGCGGGCCGTCGAAGTCGACCACCGGGGTGTACGACTCGCGGGTCAGTTCGACCCGGACGCCGTCCCGCTCGCCACGCCGGAGCGCCGACTCCCGGATCCGCTCGACCAGTTCGGTCAGCACGGTCTCGTCGGCCGCCCGGGAGTCCAGCCAGCCCCGGATCAGCGACGCGATCGCGTTGGTGCCGTTCGGCTCCACCGCGACCTTGCCGAAGGTGGCCAGCGCGCCCGCCAGTTCGGCCTGCTGCCGGGCCGACAGGACGGTGTCGGCGAAGGTCAGCATCGGGTCCCGGCGGTCCTCGATCCGGGTGGTCCCGGCGTGGTTGGCCTCGCCGTGGAAGTCGAACCGCCACCGGCCGTGCGGCCAGATCGCGCTGGCCACGCCGATCGGCTGACCCTCCGTCAGGTACCGGCCCTGCTCGACGTGCAGCTCGACGAAGGCCCCGATCCGGCCCAGCCGGTCGTGGTCCGCGCCGATCGCGGCCGGGTCGTACCCCGCCCGCTCCATCGCGTCGGGCAGCCGGACGCCGTCGGCGTCGCGCAGCTCGTACGCCTGCTCGCGGCCGAGCACCCCGGCACTGAGCCGGGAGCCGATGCAGGCCACCCCGAACCGGGCGCCCTCCTCGTCACCGAAGTTGACGATCGCCAGCGGGCGGGTGAACTCCGTTCCACGGGACCGGAGTTCGTCCAGGGCGGCGAAGGAGGACACCACGCCGAGCGGGCCGTCGAAGGCGCCGCCGTCCGGCACCGAGTCCAGGTGCGAACCGGTGACGATCGCGCCCTCGCCGGTCGGATCGCCGAGCCAGGCCCACTGGTTGCCGTTCCGGTCCAGCTCGTACGTCAGGCCGCGACCACGGGCCTGCTGCTCGAACCAGGCGCGGCACTCGGCGTCGGCCGAGTTCCAGGCGTGCCGGCGGTAGCCCCCGGAGGCGGCGGAGCGGCCCACGGGGAGCAGCTCCGCCCACATCTCTTCGAAGGTCACAGCTCACCCATGGGGATGCGGACACCACGCTCGTCGGCGACCTCGACCGCCCGGTCGTACCCGGCGTCCACGTGCCGGATGACGCCCATGCCGGGGTCGTTGGTGAGCACCCGGCGGATCTTCTCGCCCGCCAGCGCGGTGCCGTCGGCGACCGTGACCTGGCCGGCGTGGATCGAGCGGCCGATGCCGACGCCGCCGCCGTGGTGGATGGAGACCCAGGAGGCGCCGGAGGCGACGTTGACCATGGCGTTCAGCAGCGGCCAGTCGGCGATCGCGTCGGAGCCGTCCAGCATCGCCTCGGTCTCCCGGTACGGGGAGGCCACCGAGCCGCAGTCCAGGTGGTCGCGGCCGATCACGATCGGGGCGGACAGCTCGCCGGAGGCGACCATGTCGTTGAAGCGCTCACCGGCCTTGTCGCGCTCGCCGTAGCCGAGCCAGCAGATCCGCGCCGGGAGGCCCTGGAAGTGCACCTTCTCCTGGGCCATCTTGATCCAGCGGTGCAGCGACTCGTTCTCCGGGAAGAGGTCGAGCACGGCCTTGTCGGTCTTGTAGATGTCCTGCGGGTCACCGGACAGCGCGGCCCAGCGGAACGGGCCCTTGCCCTCGCAGAACAGCGGCCGGATGTACGCCGGCACGAAACCGGGGAAGTCGAACGCGCGCTCGTAGCCCGCGAGCTTGGCCTCGCCACGGATCGAGTTGCCGTAGTCGAAGACCTCGGCGCCACGGTCCTGGAAGCCGACCATCGCCTCGACGTGCCTGGCCATCGACTCGCGCGAGCGCCGGGTGAACTCGGCCGGCTCGGCCGCCGCGTAGGCCGCCATGTCGTCGAAGTCGACGCCGATCGGCAGGTAGGCCAGCGGGTCGTGCGCGCTGGTCTGGTCGGTGACGATGTCGATCGGCGCGTCCATCGCGAGCAGCTGCGGGAACAGCTCGGCCGCGTTGCCGAGCAGGCCGATCGAGAGCGGCTGCTTCTTGTCCCGGGCGGCGGTGGCCAGCTCCAGCGCGTGGTCGAGGTTCTTGGCCTCCACGTCCAGGTAGCGGTGCTCGATCCGGCGGGCGATCCGGGACGGGTCGCAGTCGATACAGATCGCCACGCCGCCGTTCATGGTGACGGCCAGCGGCTGGGCGCCGCCCATGCCGCCGAGACCGGCGGTGAGGGTGATGGTGCCTTCGAGGGTGTCGTTGAACTTCTTCGCGGCCACCGCGCCGAAGGTCTCGTACGTGCCCTGCAGGATGCCCTGGGTGCCGATGTAGATCCAGGAGCCGGCCGTCATCTGGCCGTACATGGTGAGCCCGAGGTTCTCCAGCCGGCGGAACTCCTCCCAGTTGGCCCAGTCGCCGACCAGGTTGGAGTTGGCGATCAGCACCCGGGGCGCCCACTCGTGGGTCTGCATCACGCCGACCGGGCGGCCGGACTGGACCAGCATGGTCTCGTCCTGCTTGAGGGTCTGCAGGGTGCGCACCATCGCGTCGTACGAGCGCCAGTCCCGGGCCGCCTTGCCGGTGCCGCCGTAGACCACCAGCTTGGACGGGTGCTCGGCCACCTCCGGGTCGAGGTTGTTCATGAGCATCCGCAGCGCGGCCTCCTGCTGCCAGCCCTGCGTCGTCAGCTGCGTCCCACGCGCCGCACGCACCTCGCGCGGACCACTGCCCTGCTGCTGCACCATGCTCACGGTCTCCTTGCGGATGGATTCATTCAGAGTCGGTTCGACTGAATATATCCAATCATCCGAACGGCGGCCAGAGGCAGCTCCGGGCTTTCGTACTGTTCAGGCCGCCGCGTCCCCGCCGTCCCAGCTGATGCCGATGTCGGCGAGCCAGGCGCGGTCCTGCGCGTCCGGGGGCTCCGGGGCGACCGGTCTCGGCGGGCGGGGGATCTCCTGGATCGGGCCCAGGCCGTACTTCTCGGCGGCGGCCGAGGCGGCCGGGTCGGGCTGGATCACGCCGACGTGCACGGCGGTCTCGTCGCCCTCCTCCAGGATCGTGAGGTCGGGATGGGGCGGTTGGCGGAGAGCGATCCGGCGGCCGCAGGTGGGGCAGGACCACTCGTCGGCGCCCGAGGCGAGCCGGCCGACCAGTTTCATCTCGTGGATCACACGCATGGCTGGGCAACCCCCGTCCGGCCCTGGCCACCAGGGCCCACTGAGGGGATGCCCGCTCACGGACAGTCAACAACCAGGCGTGACCGAGCTGTTGTCAGACCAGTCGCTCGGCACCGGTGTAGACGTTGGCGCCCTCGCCGCGCAGGAAGCCCACCAGGGTCAGCCCGAGCTCCTCGGCCAGGTCCACCGCCAGCGAGGACGGCGCCGAGACGGCGGCCAGCACCGGGATGCCCGCCAGGGCCGCCTTCTGGGTCAGCTCGAACGAGGCCCGACCGCTCACCAGCAGCAGATGGCCGACCAGCGGCAGCCGCCCCTCCCGGAGCGCCCAGCCCACCACCTTGTCCACCGCGTTGTGCCGCCCGACGTCCTCCCGGGCGCAGAGCAGCTCGCCCTCGGCCGTGAACAGTCCGGCCGCGTGCAGGCCGCCGGTCGAGTCGAACGCCTTCTGCGCGGCCCGGAGCCGGTCCGGCAGCCCGTACAGCACCTGCGGCCGGACCGGCACCCGGTCCGCCGCGAGCGACCAGTGGACGTGGGTGCGGACCGCCTCCACGGTGTCCCGGCCGCACAGGCCGCAGGCGCTGGTGGTCAGCAGGTTCCGATGGGTGGTCAGCGCGGGCCGGCCACCGCGCAGGGTGGCGTCCACCACGTTGTAGGTGTTCAGCCCGTCCGCGTCCGTCCCGGCGCAGTACCGCAGCGCGGCCAGCTCGGCCGCCGTGTGCAGCATCCCCTCGCCCACCAGGAAGCCGGCCACCAGGTCGAAGTCGTGCCCGGGGGTGCGCATGGTGACGGTCAGCGGCTCGCCGCCGACCCGGATCTCCAGCGGCTCCTCCCCCGCCAGCACGTCCGCCCGCTCGGCCCGCTCGTCCCCGCGCAGCCGCACCACCCGCCGCCGTATCGTCGCCCGAGCCATCCCCGTACCCCTTTCCCGGCCGACCGGCCACCGCCTGCCAGGCTACGACGGCCCCGGGCCGCCCCTGACCACGGCCGGTTCCGGGTGCCGGGCGGGCACGGTCTCCGGGTGCCGCACGTGCGGCCGCGGGCGCAGCGGCCACCAGAGGGCCCGGCCGAGCAGCGCCGCCAGCGCGGGGACCACCACCAGCGAGAGGACCAGTGCGGAGAGCATGATCCCGAGCGCCATCGCGAAGGCGACCTGTTCGCTGCCCGGGGTGGTGGCGAGGGTGGCGAAGGAGCCGGCCAGCACCAGCCCGGCGGTCGCGACGGCCGGTGCGGTGTGCCGGACCGCGCGGGCCACGGCGGCCCGGGCCGAGCCGGGGCGCCGCATCTCTTCCCGGATCCGGTCGGTGATCAGGATGTTGTAGTCGGTGCCCAGCGCCACCACGAACAGGAACAGCACCAGCGGCAGGGTGAAACTGACGCCGGGTCGGCCCAGGCCGTGCTGGAACAGCAGGGTGGCGGCGCCCAGGGTGGCGGCGAAGCCGAGCCCGACCGCGAGCATCAGGACCACCGGCGCGAGCAGGCTGCGCAGGAGCAGCAGCAGGATCAGCCCGATCAGCGCGGCCGCGACCGGGAACACGATCGTGAGGTCGTGGTCCACCGCGGTCGAGACGTCCGCGAGGATCGCCGCCGTACCACCCACGTGGGCCGCCGTCCCGGCCGGCGTGTGCCGGGCGACCGTGTCCCGGACCGGTCCTGACGCCAGGTCACGGGCCTGCCGGCTCTGCGGGTCGGCGGTCGGGTAGAGGTCGATCCGGGCGGCCCGGTGGTCCTGGTTCAGCACGGTCGGTGCGACCTGGCCGATCCCGTCGACCCCGGCCAGGGCGCGGGAGAGGCCGTCGAGCCGGGCGGTGTCGAGGGTGCCGCCGTCGGTGGCGGTGAGGTAGACGCTGGTCGGGTCCGACACCCCGGCGGGCAGGGCGCGGGAGATCTCGGCGGCGGTGGCCACCGCGGGCGTCCGCTCCTCGGGGCCGCCCCGGCCGTAGTCCATCCGGATGCCGACCAGCCCGGCGGCCAGCGCGGCGAGCAGGGCGACGGAGAGCGCCAGCATCGCCAGCGGGCGACGGGTGACCAGGTCGCCGAACCGGGCGGCCCGGCCGGCCGGCGGCTCGTGGCGCCAGGTCTTGGAGGGCCAGAACATCTTCCGCCCGGCGGCCGCGAGCAGCGCCGGCATCAGGGTGAGGCTGCCGAGCAGCATCACCAGGACCGCGACCGCGATCGCCGGGCCCAGCGAGCGGAACTGCCCGAAGGTCGCCAGACCCAGCGTGGCGAACGCGGCCACGATGGTCAGCGCCGCCGAGGTGATCGCGGTGCCCACCCGGCCGGAGACCTGGGCGGCCGCCTCGCGGGCGGGCTGCCCGGGCCGGGCGCGCAGCTGCTCGCGGAACCGGAACAGCAGGAAGAGCAGGTAGTCGATGCCGATGCCGAGCAGCACCACGTTGATCAGCCCCGGGGTGCTCGGGTCGAGCATCCGCCCGGTCAGCAGCGCGACACCCGCGACGGCACCCGCCGCCACGCCGCCGATCAGGGCGACCGCGAGCAGCGGCAGGACGGCCGCCAGCACGCTGCGGAAGACCAGCACGTTGAGCAGCACGATCAGCACCGTGACCAGGATGCCGCCGACCTTGGCCGCGGTCTCGTGGGCGTCGGTGCTGTCGACCAGGTCGGCCAGTCCGCCGGTGAAGCCGGTCCGCAGCCCGGCTTCGGCGAACTGGGTCCGGGCGGTGTCCCGGAAGGTCCGGTAGACGTCCTGCACCCCCTGGTCGGCGGGGTTGCCGGTGAGTTGGACGGAGAGCAGTTCGAAGCTCCGGTCGGGCGCCGTCATCGCCGGGGCGATCCGGGGCGTCTGGGAGCTGTCCGGCAGCAGGAACGCCGGGGTGTCGTCCTTCCGGGGCATCACCACCCGGCGCTCGCCCAGCTTCGCGGCCTCGGCCTCGACCCGCTGCTGGTCGGCGGCACCGAGCGGCCTGCCGTCGGCCCGGGCGACCAGCACCGTCACGGTGGTGGCGTCGGGGTCCACCCCGAACCGCTCCTCGGCGATCCGCAGCGCGGCGGCCGAGTCGTAGCCCGGGGGCAGGAAGTCCCCGGTCTGGTGCTGGGTGACCCGGGCCAGCATGGTCGGGGCCAGCGCGGTCAGGGCGAGGCCGAGCACCGCCCAGAGGACGATCACCCGCCATGGGTTCCTGGTCGAGTATCCGGTCAGGGCGCGGATCACGGTGTCCTCCGGCGGACGCACTTGGGAGCGGGTCGGCCGGGTCCTCCCGGCCGGTCTCCAGACCATCAGCCGGAGGGGTGCCCGGGCGTCGGGGCAGCGGATGATCCGGACCGGGGCCCTGGGTCCTCCCCCGGGCCCTGACCAGGACCCTGGTCCTGGTCAGGGCCCGGTCCACCGTCGGTACTGCCGCCGCGAACGCTGTGCGAGGCTGTCCGGGAGGGCCGGGAGGCCGGACACAGGGGAGAACAGACATGCCCAGCACCGGGCCGGCGGACAGCCGGGAGCCGCTGCCCACCGGCGGCGACGAGCCGCCGTGGTCCCGCAACGACGCGTTGGTGACCGCCGCGGCCTGTGTGCTGAACCTGCTCAGCTACGTGTTCTTCACCGACTTCGGCGGCCGGCAGCCGGTGAGCGTGCCCGGGTTCCTGCTGGTCGCGCTGGGCGCCGTACCGCTGCTGGCCCGGCGCCGCCACCCGGTGGCGGCGCTGGCCGCCGTCCTGGTGCTGGACGCGACGGCCGCGCTGACCCTCCCGCTGCCCAGCCACTTCGGCGCCGTCCTGATCGTCGCCCTGTACTCGGTCGCCCGGGCCCGCCCGCTCCCGGTGACGGCGGTCGCGGGCCTCGCGACCGCGGCGGTGACGGTGCTGAGCCAGCGCGGCGGCGGGAGCACGCCCTGGCAGGAGTCCCTGGTGGGCCCGCCGATGTCCGTCCTGATCGTGGTCGGCGCCGCGCTGGTGGTGAACCGCTGGCAGCGCGAGGGGGCGGCCAACCGCAGGCTGCTCGCCGACCGGGCGGTGGCCGAGGAACGTCGGCGGATCGCCAGGGAGTTGCACGACATCGTGGCCCACCACATCACCACCATGCAGCTGATGGCCGGCGGCGCCCGGGCCAATCTGGGCAACCCCGAGGTGGTCCGGGACGCCCTGGTCACCCTGGAGGGTTCGGGGCGGCTGGCGCTCCGCGAGATGCGTCAACTCCTGGACGTCCTGCGGGCCGACGACGAGCCGGAGACCGCACCGGCGCTGCCCCAGCCCGGCATCGGGGACCTGGATCGGCTGGTCGGCGAGTCCCGGCTGGCCGGGCTGCCGACCGAGCTCGGCGTGTACGGGCCGCCGCGGCCGCTGCCGCCGACCGTGGGTCTGACGGTGTTCCGGATCGCCCAGGAGGCGCTCACCAACGCCCGCAAGTACGCGGGGCCCGCCCGCGCCTCGGTCCGGCTGACGTACGGTCAGGACCGGGTGCTCGTCGAGGTACGGGACGACGGCGTGGGCGCGTCCCCGCAGGCGGGCCCGGGCGGCTACGGGCTGATCGGCATGCGCGAGCGGGTCGCCCTGCACGGCGGCACGCTGACCGTCGGCCCCCGGCCCGAGGGCGGCTTCGGCGTCCTGGCCGAGCTGCCGCTGGACCAGGACGAGGTGGCCGTCCGATGACGGCCACCGGGCCGATCCGGGTGCTGATCGCGGACGACCAGCCGCTGGTCCGGCGCGGTCTGTCGCTGATCCTCTCCCCCGACCCGGCCTTCGAGGTGGTGGGCGAGGCGGGAGACGGCGCCGAGGCCGTCGAACTGGCCGCCCGGCTGCGCCCCGACGTGGTGGTGATGGACATCCGGATGCCCGTGCTGGACGGGGTCGCCGCCACCGGACGACTCGCCGCCGAGGTGCCCGACTGCCGGGTGCTGGCCCTCAGCACCTTCGACCTGGACGAGTACGTGGTGGGCGCGCTGCGGGCCGGCGCCCACGGCTTCCTGCCCAAGGACAGCTCCCCGGAGGACCTGGGCGCGGCGATCCGCACCGTGCACGCCGGCGAGGCCGTGGTCGCCCCGCGCCTGCTCACCCGGCTGATCGCCACCTACGTACGGGCCCCGCACGATGCCCGGCCGGCCCCGACCGGCCCGGCCGATCTCACACCCCGCGAAGTCGAGGTCTGGCGCCTGATGGCCACCGGCCTCGACAACTCCGGGATCTCCGGCGCCCTGGACCTCAGCGTCTCCACGGTCAAGAACCACATCACCGCGCTGTTCGCCAAGCTCGGGGTCAGGGACCGCGCCCAGGCGGTCATCGCGGCCTACGAGTCCGGCCTGGTCACCGCCCGCTCGGCCGGGGACTAGAACAGCGCGCCGTCCGCCGAGGCGTGCCGCCGCGTTCGTACCGGCGCGCGTTCGCCCAGGTGTCCGCACCCTAGTTGTCATATCTTCATTCACCTGGTGTGATGATGTATATGGATATGCACAGTGCTGTGGACCCCGACGCTCCGCTGGTCCTGGTCGGCAAGGCCGACGTCAGTGCGGAGGACGTGATCGCCGTCGCGCGCGGCAACTCCCGGGTCGAGATCGGCCCCGACGCGCTCGCCGAGATGGCGACCGCCCGCGCCAGGATCGACGCGCTGGCCGCCGAGCCGCGCCCGGTGTACGGCATCTCGACCGGCTTCGGGGCGCTCGCCGTCCGGCACATCAGCCCCGAACTGCGGGCCCAGCTCCAGCGCTCGCTGGTGCGCTCGCACGCCGCCGGCATGGGCCCGGTGGTGGAGCGCGAGGTGGTCCGCGCGCTGATCTTCCTGCGGATGAAGACGCTGGCCTCCGGCCGCACCGGGGTCCGCCCGCTGGTCGCGCAGACCATGGCCGCCCTGCTGAACGCCGGGATCACCCCGGTGGTCCGGGAGTTCGGCTCGCTCGGCTGCTCCGGCGACCTGGCGCCGCTGTCGCACTGCGCGCTCGCGCTGATGGGCGAGGGCACCGCGTTCGGCCCGGACGGCGTCGAGCGGGACGCCGGCGAGCTGCTCGCCGAGGCCGGCATCGAGCCGATCGAGCTGCTGGAGAAGGAGGGCCTGGCCCTCATCAACGGCACCGACGGCATGCTCGGCATGCTGGTGATGGCGCTGGCCGACCTGGCCCGCCTGTTCACCACCGCCGACATCACCGCCGCGATGTCGCTGGAGGCACTGCTCGGCACCGACAAGGTGCTCGCCCCCGAGCTGCACGGCCCGATCCGCCCGCACCCGGGCCAGGCGCTGTCCGCCGCCAACATGCTCGCCGTGCTCAAGGGCTCCGCCCTGACGGGCCATCACCAGGACGACGCGCCCCGGGTCCAGGACGCGTACTCGATCCGCTGCGCCCCGCAGGTGGCCGGCGCCGGCCGGGACACCCTGGCGCACGCCGCGCTGGTCGCTTCCCGCGAGCTGGCCGCCTCGGTCGACAACCCGGTGGTGCTGCCGGACGGCCGGGTCGAGTCGAACGGCAACTTCCACGGCGCCCCGGTCGCGTACGTGCTGGACTTCCTGGCCATCGCCGCCGCCGACCTGGGCTCGATCTCCGAGCGCCGCACCGACCGGCTGCTGGACAAGGCCCGCTCGCACGGCCTGCCGGCCTTCCTGGCCGACGACCCGGGCGTGGACTCCGGCCTGATGATCGCCCAGTACACCCAGGCCGCCCTGGTCAGCGAGAACAAGCGGCTCGCCGTCCCCGCTTCGGTGGACTCGATCCCGTCCTCCGCGATGCAGGAGGACCACGTCTCGATGGGCTGGTCCGCCGCCCGCAAGCTGCGTCAGTCGGTGGAGAACCTCGGCCGCATCCTGGCCGTCGAACTGACCGCCTCGGCCCGCGCGCTGGAGATCCGGCTCGACAACGGCAGCGGCCCGCTGGCCCCCGCCACCGCCGCCGCGCTGGCCACCGCCCGCGCCGCCGGGGTCGGCGGCGCCGGGCGCGACCGCTTCCTCTCGCCCGACCTGGAGGCCGCCGCCGCGCTGGTCGCCACCGGCGAGCTGGTCACCGCGGTCGAGCAGGTCACCGGCCCGCTGGCGTAGTACCGCACCCCGGGCCGGGGTGACTGGGTCTCAGTTCCAGTCGCTCCGGCCCGGCCGGGCGTTGCGCTGCTCGGCGCGGGCCCCGACCGCCGCCGCGACGTTGACGCCGACGATGCCCGCCCAGCAGACGATCATCCCGGTCAGGTTGGCCCCGGCGGCGATCCCGGTCAGCGGGATGGCCAGCACCAGGGAGACCACCGGCAGCCGCCCGGCGGAGGACCAGCCGCCCCGGCCGCCGCGCCGCCCGTCGCCCACCCCGTGCTGGGCGAGCCCGTCGGCCACCCGCTGGTCGACCTGCGCGTCGATCCGTGCGTCCAACCGGGTCAGGAAGGAGTCGACGATCTCCGCCTCGTACTCCTTGCCCAGCTCCTTGCGGGTCTGCAGGGCCGCATCGAGGTCCTGCTTCAGGTCGTCCTGGCGACTGTTCATACCGGCCATCCTGTCGTCCCGGCCACCACGGGGTCCACTTGGGGTCCACGGTTTCCGGGACGGTTCAGGGGTAAATCAGGGTCACCCTGAGAGCGATCCGCTCATCCCACTGTTCGATACCTCGTTGCCCGCATCGCGGGACTGCTGCACAGTCGTCCCGAGCACCGCCCGACCTGCCCGGAGGAAGCGCTGATGACCGCCACGGACGACACCGGTACGGTCGGCCCCTCCGCCCGGCTGCTCCAGCTCTTCGAGGGCCACCGGCTCACCCCGACCCAGCGCCGGATCGCGCACTCCCTGGTCAAGCACGCCGCCGAGGCCCCGTTCCTGTCCAGCGTCGAGGTGGCCGAACTGGCGGGGGTCAGCCAGCCCTCGGTCACCCGGTTCGCGGTCGCCCTCGGCTTCGACGGCTACCCCGCCCTGCGCAAGCAGCTCCGCGAGCTCGGCGCGGGCGAGCCGACCGCCCCCGAGTCGCACGCGGACGTGGTCCGCAACGAGCACCAGCAGGCCGTGCTCGCCGAGATCGCCCACCTGCGCCACCTCGCCGAGCTGCTCGCCGACCCCGAGCCGATCGTCCGGGCCGCCCGGCTGCTGGCCGCCTCCCGGCCGCTGCCCGTGCTCGGGCTGCGGGCCGCCTCCGCACAGGCCCGGGGCTTCGCGTACTTCGCCGGCAAGGTGCACCCCGACGTCCGGCTGCTCGACGAGGGCGGCTCGATGCTGGCCGACCGGCTGGAGCAGGCGGTCGCCGCCGGGGCCTCGGCCCTGCTCTGCTTCGCGCTGCCGCGCTACCCCAAGGAGCTGATGGAGGCTCTGACGGTCGCCCGGGACTGCGGGTTGACCGTGCTGACGGTGGCCGACAGCGCCTTCGCCCCCGTGGCCAAGCTCTCCGACCTGCTGCTGCCGGCCGCCGTCGGCACCGGGCTGGTCTTCGACACCGCCTGCGCGCCGATGATGCTCGGGCGGGTGCTGCTGCAGACCATGTGCGACTTCATCCCCGGGGCCGAGGCCCGGCTGGAGTCGATCGAGCAGTCCGCCGCCGCCCGCGGGCTCTTCCTCGAGTGACACCCGCCGGTGCCGTGCCCGGCAGGGGCTGCCCCGTCGCGTCGTTCAGTGCGTGCTCTCGGCGGGCCGGACGAAGGCCACGCGTAGCGGACCTGCTCGGACCTTCGCCCGGTGCAGCGAGAGCACGCACCGAACGACGCGACAGGGTGAACCTTGCCGGGCACGGCGCTAGGCGGCCGCCACCAGGGCCACCGGCAGGGTGTCGTAGGCGGCCACGAAGTTGGAGGCCCGCCGGGCCGGCTCGCCCAGCAGGGTGATGGTGTCCACCCGGGCCAGCAGCGCCTCCAGCACCAGCCGCAGTTGGCTGCGGGCCAGCGCGGCCCCCAGGCAGAAGTGCCGTCCGCTGGTGAAGGAGAGGTGCGGGTTGACCGCCCGGTCGACCCGGAACTCGTCCGGGTCGGGGAACACCTCCTGGTCGCGGTTGGCCGACGGCAGCCAGAGGCAGACCAGCTCGCCGGGCTCCAGCGAAGTGCCGCCCAGCCGGGTCGGGCGCAGCACCGTCCGGGTCAGGTGCAGCGGGGGCGTGGTCCAGCGCAGCACCTCCTCGATCGCCCGGTCCACGTGCTCGGGGTGGCGGCGCAGCCACTGCCACTGCTCGGGGTGGGCGGCGAACGCGGCCAGGCCGGCGGCGGTGGCGTTCTTGGTGGTCTCGTTGCCGCCGATCGCCAGGTTGAGGCAGTTCAGCAGCACCTCCTCCCGGGTCAGCCGGTCACCGTCCAGCTCGGCGTCCAGCAGCCGGCGGATCAGCCCGTCCTCGGCCAGCTCGGCATGGTCGAGCAACCCGGCCAGGTGGACCAGCAGCTGACCGTTGGCGGTCGCGGTGGACCGCCGACGGACCGTCAGGTCACCGACCCCGGGGTCGTGGCCGCCGAGCGAGCCGCAGACCGCCCGGCTCGCCCGGTCGGCCAGGACGGCCCACTCCCGCTCGGGCAGGCCGAGCAGCAGCCCGGCCCCGGCGGACGGCACCCGGGCGGCGACCGCACCGACGAAGTCCGTCTCGCCGTCCCGGACCGCCCGCTCCACCCAGTGCTCGACCCGGTCCCGGAGCAGGCCGTCCATGGTGCGGGTGGCCGACCGGGTCAGCCCGCTGCTGACCAGCCGGCGCAGCCGCTGGTGGCGCGGCGGGTCGGTGAGCTCGATCATCCGCCCGGCGGCCGGGTCGGGTTCACCGAGCGAGGTGTCCAGCGTCATGCCCCACTCGGAGCTGTAGCCGGCGGAGTCCCGGAGCACGGCGTCGATGTCGCGGTAGCGGGTCACCGAGTGGAACGCCGGGGCACCGGCCCGCTCCTGGCGGGGCAGCCGGCCCGCCCGGCGCTGCTCGGCCCAGAGCCGGTACGGCGGTTCGGGCAGGAAGGCCCGGGGGTCGGAGAGATCGGACACCGGCTGCCCGTCGGGGAGTTCAGACACCGACGGCCTCCTCGGCGAGCGGGGCCGGCAGGAACCCGGAGGCGTGGAAGTAGTCCAGGTAGCGGTCCAGCAGCGCGGCGTCGACCGGCGGGCAGACCAGACCGCTGCCCGCCAGGTCCCGTTCGATCCCGGACCGGTCGAGCCGGGGCGAGTACCGGGTACCGGCAAGCTCCTCGACGGTCATGCCGCCCCCGGCGGCCTCGGTGGTGAACAGCGGGGCGAACGGCGCGAACGGGTGGTCCGGCCGGTCCGCGAGGTGGTCCAACAGGGCGTCCACCCAGGCGTGGTAGCCGATGGTGCGGACCGGGTGCCCGTACGCGCGCAGCCGCTCCACCAGGTCGCCGAGCATCGCCTCGCGCGGGTTGGTCAGGTGGTAGGTCTGCCCCACGGCCGGCCGACGGGTCGCCAGGTGGACCACCGCCCCGGCCGCGAAGTCGACCGGCACCAGGTTGAGCGGCAGGTCCAGCTCCGGGGCCAGCCGCAGCTCGACGATCACCTTGAAGAACTCGCAGAGCGCGGCGGCGCTGTTCCAGGTGTGCCCGGTGGTGTCCCCGGACAGCTCGTACGGGCGGTGCACCACGGCGGGCAGCCCGGCCCGGGCGGCGCCCCGGACCAGCTCCTCGGCCACCCACTTGCTCTCCGTGTAGCCCATCGACAGCAGTTCGACGTGGTCGAGCGGGGTGGTCTCGGAGACCTCCCGGACGCCCGCCGCCCCCATCCCGTGCACCACCGCGACGGTGGAGACGTGGTGCAGCGGGACGGCCCGGGCGGCCGCCAGCCGGATGATCTCCTGGGTGCCGTGCACGTTGGCGGCCCGCAGTTTCTCGTACGGGTAGAGGAAGTTGACCTCGGCCCCGCAGTGGTGGATCACGTCGGCGCCGCCGGCCTGGTAGTCCCACTCCAGCTCGCTCAGGCCGAGCCCCGGCTTGGCCAGGTCGCCGAGCACCGGGCGGACCCGGTGGGCGGGCAGCGGCCGGTCGATGCCGTACCGGAGCTGGGCCTCGGCGAGGCGGTGGTGGGCGTGGTCGGTGTCGCGGGCCCGGACCAGGGCGTGCACGTCCGCGTCCGTCCGGTCGAGCAGTTCGCGCAGCAGGTAGGCGCCGAAGAAGCCGGTGGCGCCGGTGAGGAAGACGTGGTGCGGGGTGCGCCAGCCCGGCCGGGGCGCGGCGGTGCCGATCCGGGGCCGGTCCCAGCTCAGGTCGGGCCGCCAGCGGTCGGCCGGGGCGGGCGGCGGCTCGGCGGCGGCGGTGCGGACCAGCTCCGCCACGGCCGCGCCGAAGGCCCCGAGCACCGGTTCGCCGAGCAGTTCGGTGACCAGCTGGTAGTTGTGCAGGTCGCTGATGCCCAGCTCCTGCTGCACCCGGGCCACCAGTTGGACGGCCAGCAGCGAGCTGCCGCCGGCCGCGAAGAAGTCCTCCGCCGGTTCGGCCCTGGCTGCGGGCAGCACCGCGGCCCAGATCCGGGCCACGGTCCCGGCCACCGACTCGGCCCCGGACCCCGGCCGGCCCGGCTCGGCGGCCCGGGCCGGCTCGGGCAGCGCGGCCCGGTCCACCTTGCCGTTCGGGGCCAGCGGCAGCCGGTCCAGCACCGTGACGGTGGCCGGGACCATGAAGGCGGGCAGCCGCTCGGCCAGGTGGGCCCGCAACTCCGTTGCGGTGGGCGCCGATCCGGGGCGGACGGCGACGTAGGCGGCCAGCTGCCGGGTGGTGCCGTCGGCGCGGGCCAGCAGCGCGGCGTCGGTGACGTCGGGGTGGGCGGTCAGCGCCCGGCGGACCTCCTCCGGTTCGATCCGGAAGCCGCGCACCTTGACCTGGTCGTCCCTGCGGCCCCGGAACTCCAGCCCGCCGTCCGCCCGGCGGACCACGAAGTCCCCGGTGCGGTAGAACAGTTGGGGCACCCCGTCGAGCACCAGGGTGCGGAACCGGCGGGCGCTCTCCTCGGGGTTGTTCAGGTAGCCGGTGGCGATACCGCCGCCACCGAGGTGGAGCTCGCCCTCCTCGCCCACCTCGGCCGGGCCGCCGTCCGCGCGCAGGACCCGGCAGACGGTGTCGGCGATCGGCCGGCCGATCGGCACCCCGGTCGCCTCCGCCGGTACCTCGGTGACCAGTTGGGCGGTGGCCACGCAGGCCGCCTCGGTCGGCCCGTAGGCGTTCACCAGGTGCTGCGGGCGCCCGAGCCGGAGCACCCGCCGGGCGGCGTCCGCCCGCAGGGCCTCGCCGCCGGTCAGGACGTAGCGCAGCCCGGCGAAGGTCTCCGGCCGCTCCTCGGCGATCCGGTGGAAGATGCTGGTGGTGAGGAACAGCGCGGTGATCCCCCGCTCCCGCACCACCCGGTGCAACTCCGGTGCGGACAGCAGCACTTCGGAGGGCACCGGCACCAGGCAGGCACCGTTCAGCAGGGTCGGCCAGAACTCCAGCACCGAGGCGTCGAAGGAGAGCGTCGCGGCGTGCAGCACCCGGTCCGCCGGCTCGGGGGCGAAGAAGCCGTTGGCCACCGAGAGCCGGGCCACCCCGCGCTGCGGCACCGCCACCGCCTTGGGTCGGCCGGTGGTGCCGGAGGTGAACATCACGTACGCCGCCGCCTCCGGGCCCGGCAGCTCGAACGGTCCGTCACCCGCCGCCTCGCCCGCCGCCAGCACCTCCCGGTAGCGCAGCACCGGCACCGCCGCGCCGGCCAGCCGCCCGGCCTCCGGCAGCCGGACCACCGCCACCGCACCGGCGTCGGCCAGCATGCCGTGCAGCCGCTCGGGCGGCAGCGCGGCGTCCAGCGGCAGGTAGCTCGCCCCGGCGTACGCCACGCCGAGCAGCGCCGCACAGGACTCGGGCCCGCGCTGCCCCAGCACCCCGACCACCGCACCCCGGCCCACCCCGGCGGCCGCCAGGCCGCGGGCGAACCGCTCGGCCAGCGCGCCGAGTTCGGCGTACGTGTACCGCAGCTCGGGCCCCTCGACCGCACACCGCTCCGGCTGTCTGCGCACCTGCACCGCGAACAGCTCGGCCAGTGACCGGCCGTACGGCTCCGTCTCCGCTGCCACCGTCGTCATCGAGTCGCTCCCCTCCGCCACCATGCCCCGGACGCCGGGAGCGTAGGGCGGGGCGGACGGGCCTGACGATCCGTCGGCCACCTGCGGTGCGCGGGGAGAAGCGCAGGTCGGACGGGGTACCCGGACCGGGGAGCGGAGCCGCACTCTGCCAGGTCGGCCCCCGTACCGGCCGGGGTCGCAGCGCCGCGACCCAGGCGTCAGGTCAGTGCCGGTCCTTGCCGCGCCGCTTCATCGCCAGCACCACCAGGATCACCGCGGCGGCCAGCAGGCCGAGCAGCACCAGGATGATCAGGATGCCGACGACCGACAGGCCCTTCTTCTTCTTGCTCTTGGACTTCGACTTGGCCAGCTCGGTGGTCGCGACCGTCCGGGTCACCGCGGGCGCGGCGACCACCAGCACGGCGTCGCTCGACTGCGCGCCCTGGACGGCCGTCAGGGTCAGGCTGTTCCGCGGCTGCACGCTCGCGTCGCCGGCACTGGCGGTGGTGGCGGTCAGCCCGCCGAAGGCGAGCGTCAGCGTGAGCAGTGTGGCAGCCATTCGTGTCCGCATGTTCCCCGTACCTCGTTCCCGCCCAGGCCCCTCCGGCTGGCGTTGCCGCCCACTGTGGCAGAGCGCGGGCCGCCGCGACAGCCTTGTACCGGAGCTGTGACGACCGCGGCCGGACCGCTCACGGCGGCGGCGAGGCGGGCCCGGCCAGCGCCACCGCCACCAGCGAGCGAAGGGCCGGGGCGATCTGCCCGAACGGCAGGGTGGCTTCGTCCGCGAAGAGCTCCAGCAGCCAGCCGCCCGCCGCGTTGCCGCCGCCCGCCGCGACCATCGCCTTGTAGCCGCTGACCATCATCATCGCCTCCTCGGCCGGGTCGTTCCCGGCCGCCCCGGCGCGCAGCGCGAACGCCCCGCCGCGCACCGTCCGGCGGGTCAGCGGGTAGTGACCGAGGTCGAAGACCGCGTCGGGCGCCTCGATCTGGGCCCGCTGGGTCTCCGCCCCCGTGCTGGTCGGACCGCTGGTCATCCGGTAGACCGCGTGCCGGGAGGTGCGCATGAACTGCGAGCCGGGCGGCACGTACGAGATCCACCAGCCGACCGCGTCCAGCAGCCGGGCCGCGGTCTCGGCGACCACGGCGAGCCGGCTGATGGTGTCGGCGGGGTGGCTGGCCCGGCCGGCCCCGCTCCGGTCCAGGGCACCGAGCACCACGGTGAGCAGTTGGCCCGGGTCCGCGCTGTGCGCGGCGCCGCGGAACCGGCGGCGGTCGGCGGCGCCGATCCGGCCGGGGCGCGGGCGGCCGTCGGCGCGGTGGTGCGGGTCGGCCGCGTCGGCGAGCAGCACCGTGGGGTCGGGCGAGAAGCCCGGACCGTGGCTGCGCCCGGCCACCACCGGGTGGGCGGACCGGGCGCCCTTGGCCCGGTACTGCGCGGCGTCGGCGAGCCGGAACAGCCGGTCGGGGGTGGTCACCGGGCCGATCGAGTCACCGGTGGAGGCGACCCCGCAGGCGACGCCCTCGCCGTCGGCCAGCTGCAGCGCGCGGGCGCACAGCTCCTCGGCCACCGCGACCACCTCGTCGGCCTTCTGGCCCTCCGCGAGCAGGCAGAACTCGTCCCCGCCGAGCCGGGCGGCGAGCGAGCCGGGGAGCCGGGCGGCGGCCAGCGAGAGCTGGTGGGCGAATCGTTCCAGCAGCCGGTCGCCGACCTCGTGCCCGAGCCGGTCGTTCACCCGCTTGAGGCCGTTGACGTCGCAGACCACCAGCGAGACCACGGTGCCGTCCCGGTTGTGCGCCTGCAGGGCGCCCTCCAGCCGGGCGTCCACCGCGCGGCGGTTGGCCAGGCCGGTGAGCGGGTCGGTGAAGGCCAGCCGGCGCAGGTCGGCCAGGCGTTCGGTGGCGGCCAGCCCGGCCGAGATCTGGGCGGCCAGCAGGGTGGCGTACTCGGCGTCGGAGTCGCTGAAGACGGCGAGCCCGAGCGTGCGGGCCAGGTAGAGCTCGCCCCAGGCCTGGCCGTGCAGCACGATCGGCGCGACCAGACAGCACTCCCGGCCGCGCCGGCGCAGACCGGCGGCGCGCTGCTGGCAGAACGCGCCCGCACCGGGGTGCGCGTGCGGACGGTGCGACTCGGTGCTCTCGGCGGTCTGCACCCAGGCGCGCGGCAGCCGCCCGGTGGTCCAGTGCTCCTCCAGGTAGGTGACGATCTCCGGGAAGTCGGCCACCGGGTAGGACTCGTCCTCGGGGAGTTCCTCCTCCCCCGCCGCCAGGTCGCCGTGGTTGACCAGCACCCGCAGCCGGCCGGACTCGCGGTCCCAGACCGAGACCGCCGCCATCGTCGCGCCGAGCGCGGTGGTGGCCCGGACGGCGGCCGCCCGGACCGCCTCCAGCGGGGTCAGCGCGCCCGCCATGTCCTGGGCCAGCTCGACCACCGCGCGCAACCGCCGGTCCGTCGACGGTGCCTGTACGCACTCCGCCATGGTCGCCTCGCTCACCGGCTCGCCTCGTCCCTGGTGCAGGTTGATCTGCCCGCTCTGCCCCAAGGTTATGACGCATTGTTGAGAGTTTGTCTGTTTTGTCGGGGAGCTTTCGGGGTGGACCCGGGGGAATCCGGTGCCCGGGCGCCCCGCATTACGGCAGGTGGGTGCGTCCGATCCGGGTGAGCAGCCACGGTTCGACCAGCCCCAGGCCGCGGACCGGGCGGCGCCACATCGGCTGCAGGTGGAACCGGTGCGGCCCGGCCTTCTCGGTGCCGTCAGGCTCCCCGGAGGGTTCGGCGGCGCCGCTGCCCTCCAGCGCGGCCGCGAACTCGCCGTCCAGCAGCACGGCGTCCTTGGGCGCGATCGAGGTCAGCCGGCTGGCCAGGTTGACCGTGGTGCCGAAGACGTCGCCCATCCGGGAGGTCACGGTGCCGAACGCCATGCCGACCCGCAGCGCCGGGATGTTCTCCGCGTCGGCCAGCGCCTCGACCAGGCTGAGCGCGATCTCGGCGGCGGTGGCCGGGTCCTCCGAGACGTACAGGATCTCGTCGCCGAGGGTCTTCACCACCCGGCCGCCGTGACCGGCGATCAGGTCGGAGCAGGTGTTCTCGAAGCTCTCCACCAGCTCGCCGAGCTCCTCCTCCTCCAGCCGCCGGGACAGCCGGGTGAAGCCGACCAGATCCGCGAAGCCGACCGCGAGCCGACCGCTGGTGATCTCGGTGTCCTCGGCGGCCTGCACCACCCGACCGGTGACGGCGGCGAGTTGACGCCGCCAGACGTACACCAGGAACTGCTCCAGCTCCGGCAGCAGCAGCTCGACCAGCGGGTAGGCCACCTCGGCCCTGGTCAGCCCGGGCTCGACGGCCTGGGTCAGGTTGTCCAGGAAGGTGTCCATCTGCCAGCCCGCCAGCCGGGCGGTGGTCTGGCCGGTGGAGCGGGCCACCTGGATCGCCATCGACTCGCTGAGCAGGCCGGACTCGACCAGGCCGGCCAGTCGGCGGAGCGCGATCACGTCGCCGTCGGTGAGCGCGCGGGACTGGCCGATGTCGGGGAAGCCCATCGCCCGCCAGAACCGGGTGGCCAGCTCCATCGGGACGTCGGCGGCCCGGGCGGCCTGGTACGGCGTGTATCTGCGCGGTGCGTCGAGGATCAGGCGCTCCAGGTCCAGCGCGACCGTCCGGCCGTCGTGGTCCGGCTCCTCGTCACCGCCGCCTGCGCGTTCCACCGGTCCGTCCCCGTGCGGTTGCCGCACTTGCCTCATGTCCTGCCTGTCCAGGGGCGACCGACCACCACGCGGGTAGTGGTGCGCCTCACACCGCTGCCAGGTGGAATCGTCGCACGGAATCCCCCGATCCGGGGCATCCGCCGGAGAGCCGACCACGGGCCGGACGCTCCCCCGTCCACGAGCCGGACGGTTTCAGAGCGCCTGCGGCCGTACGTGCACGACGTCCCCGGCGGCCACCGGCCGGCGGCTGCCGTCGGCCGTCCTGACCACCAGTCGGCCGTCCCCGTCGATCGCCACCGCCGCACCCAACAGCTCCCGGCCACCCGGCAGTTGGACCTTCACCTGGCGGCCCAGGGTGGTGCACCGGGCGGCGTACGCGGGCAGCAGCCCGCTCGCCTGCGGGTCACCCGCGGCGGCCACCCACTCGCCGTACAGCTCGGCGAACTCGCGCAGCAGCGACCGCAGCAGGGTCTCCCGGTCGGTCACCTCGGCCCCGGCCAGCGCCAGCGAGGTCGCGGTCGGCACCGGGAGCTCGTCCTCCCGCAGCGAGACGTTGACGCCGAGTCCGACCACCACCGCGCCGTCGCTCAGTTCGGTCAGGATGCCGCCGAGCTTGCGCTCGGCCCCGCCCACCGTGACCTGGAGGTCGTTCGGCCACTTCAGACCGGTGTCCACCCCGGCCACCCGGCTCAGGGTGGCCGCGGCCGCCACGCCGACCAGGATCGGCAGCCAGCCGTACCGCTCGATCGGGACGTCCTTGGGCCGCAGCAGCAGGGAGAGGAAGAGACCGGAGCGCGCGGGCGCCGACCACTGCCGCTCCAGCCGGCCCCGACCGGCCGTCTGTTCCTCGGCCACCAGCACCGCACCCTCGGCGGCGCCCGACCGGGACCGGGCCGCCAGGTCGGTGTTGGTCGAGCCGGTCTCGGCCAGCACCTCCAACGAGGTCCACAGCCCGCCCGGGGTCACCAGATCCCGCCGCAACGCGGCCTGGTCGAGCGGCGGCCGCTCCAGGTCGGTCCAGGGGGACGGCCCGTCGTGGCCGAAGCCACGCAGACCACTGCGGCGGGGACGGGGGTTCTCGGCGCTCTCGGTCACCGGGCCAGCGTACCGACCGGCCAACGGCTCAACCGGCTTCGCGCGGCCCGAAGATGCCGCGTTCCGCCTCGGTGATCGGCAGGTCGTTGATGCTCGCCTCCCGACGGCTCATCAGCCCGTCCTCGGCGAACTCCCACTGCTCGTTGCCGTGGCTGCGCCACCACTGGCCGGCCAGGTCGCGCCACTCGTAGCCGAACCGCACCGAGATCCGGTTGCCGGTGTACGCCCACAGTTCCTTGCGCAGCGCGTACTCCTGCTCCTTCGCCCACTTCCGGGTGAGGAACGCGACGATCTCCGCCCGCCCGGTGAGGAACTCGTCGCGGTTGCGCCAGACCGAGTCGGGCGTGTAGGCCAGTGCCACCCGCTCCGGGTCACGGGAGTTCCAGGCGTCCTCGGCCGCCCTGACCTTGGCGGCGGCACTCTCGGCGGTGAACGGCGGCAGCGGGGGCCGGGCAGCGGACATGACGGATCCTCACGGGTCGTGGCGGAAGACCGAACGACCCCAGCCTAACCTCTACTCATCGCCATAGGGGTTATAGCTGCGGATCGGGCCCGGCCCCGGCCCACCCGGCCGTGAGCCGCACCATGCTGCCGCAGGAACACGCCCGAGTGCACTGTGTCGCTGGCCATAACCGGAACGCCCCCTGGCTGGCTACGCTACCCAGCGGTAGTTCGCAGCGCCGCACCTGCCCTCACGCAGTCATGCACCCGGGAGCGGCCGATGGATCAGGGAGAGCCGACCGGATGACCGAGGCGTCGCACGACCCGCACACCACCGCCGGCAAACTCGCCAACCTGCGCCGCAGGATCGACGAGGCCGTGCACTCCGGCTCCGCCGCAGCCGTCGAGAAGCAGCACGCCAAGGGCAAGCTGACGGCCCGTGAGCGGGTCCAGGAGCTGCTGGACGAGGACTCCTTCGTGGAGTTCGACGAGTTCGCCCGGCACCGCTCGGTCAACTTCGGCCAGGAGAAGAACCGGCCGTACGGCGACGGCGTGGTGACCGGCTACGGCACCGTGGACGGCCGTCAGGTCGCGGTCTTCGCCCAGGACTTCACCGTCTTCGGCGGCTCGCTCGGCGAGGTGTTCGGCGAGAAGATCGTCAAGGTGATGGACTTCGCGCTGAAGACCGGCTGCCCGGTGATCGGCATCAACGACTCCGGCGGCGCCCGGATCCAGGAGGGCGTGGTCTCGCTCGGCCTGTACGGCGAGATCTTCCGCCGCAACGTGCACGCCTCGGGCGTCATCCCGCAGATCTCGCTGATCATGGGCCCGTGCGCGGGCGGCGCGGTCTACTCCCCCGCGATCACCGACTTCGTGGTGATGGCCGACCAGACCTCGCACATGTTCATCACCGGCCCCGACGTGATCAAGACCGTCACCGGCGAGGACGTCGGCATGGAGGAGCTGGGCGGCGCCCGCACCCACAACGCCAAGTCCGGCAACGCGCACTACCTCGCGGCGGACGAGAAGGAGGCGGTCGAGTACGTCAAGAGCCTGCTCTCCTACCTGCCCTCCAACAACCTCTCCGAGCCGCCGGCCTTCCCCGAGGAGGCCGACCTCTCGGTCACCGACGAGGACCTCGAACTCGACGCCCTGGTGCCCGACTCGGCGAACCAGCCGTACGACATGCACAAGGTGATCGAGCACGTCCTCGACGACGGCGAGTTCCTGGAGACCCAGCCGCTGTACGCGGGCAACATCCTCACCGGCTTCGGCCGGGTCGAGGGCCACCCGGTCGGCGTGGTCGGCAACCAGCCGATGGACCTGGCCGGCTGCCTGGACATCAACGCCAGCGAGAAGGCCGCCCGGTTCATCCGCACCTGCGACGCCTTCAACATCCCGGTGCTGACCTTCGTGGACGTCCCCGGCTTCCTGCCCGGCACCGAGCAGGAGTGGAACGGCATCATCCGACGCGGCGCCAAGCTGATCTACGCGTACGCCGAGGCGACCGTCCCGATGATCACCGTGATCACCCGGAAGGCCTTCGGCGGCGCGTACGACGTGATGGGCTCCAAGCACCTCGGCGCCGACCTCAACCTGGCCTGGCCGACCGCGCAGATCGCCGTGATGGGTGCCCAGGGCGCCGCGAACATCGTCTACCGCCGCGAGCTGGCCGAGGCCGCCAAGGCGGGCGAGGACGTCGACGCCCGCCGCGCCGAGCTGGTCGCCGAGTACGAGGACACCCTGCTCAACCCCTACCTGGCCGCCGAACGCGGCTACGTGGACGCGGTGATCGCACCGAGCGAGACCCGCCGGCACATCGTCCGGGGCCTGCGGGCGCTGCGCGGCAAGCGCGAGGTCCTGCCGCCGAAGAAGCACGGCAACATTCCGCTCTAGGCGTTCACGGGGAGATGATTGAGCTATGACTCCGATTCAGGTGCTGCACGGGCAGCCGACCCCCGAGGAGCTGGCCACCGTCCTGGCGGTGGTCTCAGCCCGGGCCGCCGCCACGCAGGCCGCCGCAACGGCGGCCCGCCGCGCGGGTGGTGGCCCGGCCTCCGCGTGGAACGACCGGGCCCGGCGGATGCGGCACACGCCGAAGCCCGGCCTGAACGTCTGGCGCACCTCCGGGTGGGCCGGCTGAGGTTGAGTATCCGTACTCAAGCGTTCCGGGTGGTCCCCGGCGCACCCTGAGAGGGTGCTCTGGTCAGACCCCCGGGACGAAACATCGGCCGAGGCCCGTCGCGCCCAGCAAATGCTGCGACGGGCCGGGCTGATGCTCGCGCTCCTCGCCCTGCTGATGGGCGTCCTGCTCCTGCTGTGAACGGTGCTCAGCCCCTGGGTAGTGCAAATGAACGCCCTGCAAAAGGCGCAGCCCGGAGCGTCTGCCCAAGGTGCAGCGCCGAGCCCCTGGCCGTAGATGCTCGAGCGCCTGACCGGAGTGCGGCCGTCTATGGTTTGCACATGAGCAACCGCGTACTCGTCCTCGCCTCCGCCTCGCCCGCCCGGCTGGGGCTGCTGCGGCAGGCGGGCCTCGACCCGCAGGTGATCGTGAGCGGGGTGGACGAGGACGCCCTGAGCGCCCCCACCCCCGCCGAGCTCGCGTTGGTGCTGGCCGAGGCCAAGGCCCGCGCGGTGGCGGGCGGGTTGACCGACGGTCAGCTGGTGGTCGGCTGCGACTCGGTGCTGGAGCTGGACGGACGGGCGCTCGGCAAGCCCACCGACCCGGCCGACGCACTGGCCCGCTGGCAGGCGATGCGCGGCCGCGAGGGCATCCTGCAGACCGGCCACTGCGTGATCGACTCCGCGACCGGCAAGGAGTCCTCGGCGACCGCCTCGACCACCGTCAGGTTCGGCACCCCGGACGACGCCGAGCTGGCCGCCTACATCGCCACCGGCGAGCCGCTGCACGTGGCCGGGGCGTTCACCCTGGACGGCCGCTCGGCGCCGTTCGTCGACGGCATCGACGGTGACCCGGGCAACGTGATCGGCCTGTCGCTGCCGCTGCTGCGACGGCTGCTGGCCGACCTCGACGTCCGGATCACCGACCTCTGGAGCTGAGGCTCCGCCGGGCGGCCTAGCTGCTCGGTGCGTTCTTCGCCAGGAAGGCGAGCAGGTCGGCCTTGGCGGTGCCCTGCGGGAGCAGCCGGGCGCCGTGGCTGCTGCCCTGGTAGATCTTCAGCTCCTTGACCGGGGCGGTGGCCGCCTTCGCCAGCTCGGCGGCGTTCTCGGCGAACGGCTGGTCGTTCTCCTGGGCGGCGACGAACAGCGGTGCCTTGATCCTGGCGATCGCCTCCACCCCGTTCCAACTGCCGAAGTAGGTGGGCGCGCTGAGGGTGACCACGGCGGCCACCGGGAGCGTGCCGGGGGCCGCGGCGGCGGCCAGCGAGCCGGTGCCGCCCTTGGAGGCGCCCACCAGGACCACCCGCTCGACGCCCTTGGCCTTGAGGTACTTCGCGGCCGCCTCGATGTCCAGCGGCAGGTCACCGGCCGAGGTGTAGGCCAGGGTTGCGTACCCGGCCTTGGTGAAGTCCTCGACGAACGGGATCCAGTCGCAGAGGGTGTCGCCGTTCTCGTGCGAGAACACCACCGCGACCTTGGCCCGGCCGGCGTCCGAGTCCTGGTAGTAGGCGTCCCGCTTGGCCACGCTGTCGAGCCCGAACGAGCCCTTGTCGGCCCGGTCCTGCGCCAGGCAGCCGTAGTCGGCGGCCTTCGGGGCGGACGACGGCGCGGCCGCGGCCGAGCCGTCGCTGCCGCAGCCCGCGAGCAGCAGGGTGGCGGCCAGCGCGCCGAGTGCGGGCACGACCGTACGGATCTTCATCTCTTCGACTCCCCCGTCGAGTTGACGACGGGCACCGGGCGGCGACCGTCGCCCGAAACGCTAGGGATCAAGGGGAATCGTCGTCAATGGTCCAGACCATCACGGTTGGACACCGGTCGAACCGGAGCCTCCGCCTCCGTTCCCGTCGTGCTGATCCGGACAGATCCTGGCCCGTACATCTGTTACCCGGAGCCACCCTCACCGGATCGGCCCGGCCGCTAGGCTGGCGCGGTCGTCGGATCGGGAAGGGACCAGGGAGGGACAGCGCGATGATCGACAGCCTGCTCAACCTGGTGCTCGGCCTGCTGGCCAGCGCGATCAGCGCCGGTCTCGGCTGGCTCGCCCACACCGTGCGGCGCCGCCGACGCCTCGGCCAGGTCCGGGAGTTCTTCGGCCTGCCCGGCGGCACCGAATGCCTGCTGGTGGTCAACCGGCACACTGCGGCGACGAGTTCGAAGAGCGTCTCGCGCAACGACGTGTACGCACTGATGGAGTTGGCCGCACTGGTCAGGGAGTGCGGCGCGCAGGCCGACCTCGTCGCGCACGACCAGGTCCGCCAGGGGCTGGGCGGGAAGGCCGAGTTCTGCCTCGGCGGCCCGGAGAGCAACGAGCGGACCGCCGCCCACCTGGCCAACTGGCTGCCCGGGGTGAGCTTCACCGCCGAGCCGGGGCCGCACTGGGCCAGCACCATCGCGGTGGGCGACGAGACCTTCCGGTTCGGCTCCGCCGACGGAACGCCGCGGGCGTACGTCCTGCTGGCCCGGGTGCACGCCGGCCCCGGCAGCCGCCCGGTCTTCCTGATAGCCGGCCAGACCGCGACCTCCAACCACGCGGCGGTCCGCTACCTGACCTCCCGCCACCGGCAGTTGGCCCACCGGCACGGCCGGGACGGCGGGTTCGCCCTGATGCTCCGGGTGGTCAACCCGGAGGCGTACGGGCCCGACGTGGTCGAACTCGCCTCGGATGTCACCGCCAAAGCCTTCGCGACGGCCGGCTGAGGTGGGCGGATGAACCGGACGGTGCAGGTGATGTGGTGAAGGCCACGGCGCGCCCGGAGCGTCCCAGCTCGGCTTCGGGCGCGCTATAGGCCGACCGCGTAACGTCCCCATCAGCGGCGCATGCCGCTCCGTATCCGGGTGATCACGAAATCGCGTCACGCTCCGTGTGGGCAAGCTCACCACCTGGGGCTACTCGCCGGTACACCCTCGCAATCCATAAACTCAACGTGGTTCAAGAAGGGAGCCAAACGTGCGCAAGGTGCTCATCGCCAACCGTGGCGAAATCGCCGTCCGAGTCGCCCGGGCCTGCTCGGATGCCGGTATCGCCAGCGTCGCCGTCTACGCCGAGCCGGACCGGGACGCCCTCCACGTCCGTGCGGCCGACGAGGCGTACGCGCTCGGCGGCGACACCCCCGCCACCAGCTACCTGGACATCGCCAAGGTGCTCCAGGCGGCGGCGGACTCCGGGGCGGACGCGGTCCACCCCGGCTACGGCTTCCTGTCCGAGAACGCGGACTTCGCGCAGGCCGTGCTCGACGCGGGCCTGACCTGGATCGGCCCCCCGCCGCAGGCGATCCGCGACCTCGGCGACAAGGTGACCGCCCGTCACGTCGCCCAGCGCGCCGGCGCCCCACTGGTGGCCGGTACGCCGGAGCCGGTCCAGGGTGCCGACGAGGTCGTGGTGTTCGCCCGCGAGCACGGCCTGCCGGTCGCCATCAAGGCGGCGTTCGGCGGCGGCGGCCGCGGCCTCAAGGTCGCCCGCACGCTCGAGGAGATCCCCGAGCTGTACGAGTCGGCGGTCCGCGAGGCGGTCGCCGCCTTCGGTCGCGGCGAGTGCTTCGTCGAGCAGTACCTGGACAACCCGCGGCACGTGGAGACCCAGTGCCTGGCCGACCGGCACGGCAACGTCGTGGTCGTCTCCACCCGTGACTGCTCGCTCCAGCGCCGGCACCAGAAGCTGGTCGAGGAGGCGCCCGCGCCGTTCCTGACGGACGAGCAGAACGCCGAGCTGTACCGGGCCTCCAAGGCGATCCTCCGCGAGGCGGGCTACGTCGGCGCCGGCACCTGCGAGTTCCTGGTCTCCCAGGACGGGCTGATCTCCTTCCTGGAGGTCAACACCCGGCTCCAGGTGGAGCACCCGGTCTCCGAGGAGGTCACCGGGATCGACCTGGTCCGCGAGATGTTCCGGATCGCCGACGGCGAGGAGCTCGGGTACGACGACCCGGAGATCCGCGGCCACTCGCTGGAGTTCCGCATCAACGGCGAGGACCCGGGCCGCAACTTCCTCCCGGCGCCCGGCACCGTGACGCTGTTCGCGCCGCCGTCCGGCCCCGGTGTCCGGCTGGACGCGGGCGTCGAGACCGGTTCGGTCATCGGCCCCGCCTGGGACTCGCTGCTGGCCAAGCTGATCGTCACCGGCGCCACCCGCAAGCAGGCGCTGCAGCGCGCCGCCCGGGCGCTCGCCGAGTTCAAGGTCGAGGGCATGGCCACCGCCATCCCGTTCCACCAGGCGGTCGTCACCGACCCGGCGTTCGCGCCGGAGGTGCACGGCGGCGAGGGCCCGTTCACGGTCTTCACCCGGTGGATCGAGACCGAGTTCGCCAACACCATCCCGGCCTTCACCGGCGGTGGCGCGGACGCGGACGAGGCCGACCAGCGGGAGACCGTGGTGGTCGAGGTCGGTGGCAAGCGGATCGAGGTCTCGCTGCCCTCCTCGCTCGGGGTCTCCTCCGCTCCGGCGGCCGGTGCCTCGGCGACCGGCAAGGCCAAGCGCCGGGTCGGCGCCAAGAAGGCCGGCGCGGCGGCCGGCGGTGACACGCTGGCCTCGCCGATGCAGGGCACGATCGTCAAGGTCGCCGTCGAGGAGGGCCAGGTGGTCGCCGAGGGCGAGCTGATCGTGGTCCTGGAGGCGATGAAGATGGAGCAGCCGCTCAACGCCCACAAGGCGGGCACCGTCACCGGCCTCAAGGCCGAGGTCGGTGGCAGCGTGAGCAGCGGTGCGGTGCTCTGCGAGATCAAGGACTGATCCGTCCGAGCCATGGCGTAGCCAGGGGCTCGGGGAACGGCGACGCTACGTGGCGCGCGGGTCAACAGGCGAAAGTGCCTGACCACCTACGCACCGGTGACCTTTTCCGGGGTCGGCGTCGCAGTTCCCCGAGCCCCTGTTGCGCTGGATCATGTGCCTCAGCGCGCACGCGGGGCACTCAATTCCGCGAGGCGGCCCGGGAGTTGGTGGGCCGGGCGGCGCTGTCCGGGGAGTGGGGCGGGGCGGCGGGGGGCGGCGTTGACCGGGGCGGACTGCTGGTGCGCCGAGGACGTGTCGGCCGGGGCGCCGAGCGGGGCGATCGAGATCTGCACGCCACAGTCGGCGAGCGCGTCCAGCTCGCGGGCGGTCGGGTCCGTCCCGGCGGCCTGCTCGTCCGTCACCAGGCGGGTGATCGCCTCGGTCGGGACGGTCTGGAACATGGTGTCCGCGCCGAGCTTGGTGTGGTCGGCGAGGACGATGACCTCGGCAGCCGACTGCACCAGTGCCCGGTCCACGCTCGCGGAGAGCATGTTGGTGGTGGAGAGCCCGCGCTCGGCGGTCAGCCCACTGCCGGAGATGAAGGCCTTGGAGACCCGCAGCCCGTGCAGCGACTGCTCCGCCCCGCTGCCCACCAGGGCGTAGTTGGAACCGCGCAGCGTACCGCCGGTCATCACCACCTCCACCCGGTTGGCGTGGGCCAGCGCTTGGGCGACCAGCAGCGAGTTGGTGACCACCGTCAGCCCGGGGACCCGGGCCAGCCGACGGGCCAACTCCTGGGTGGTGGTGCCCGCGCCGACCACCACGGCGTCCCCCTCCTCGACCATCGAGGCGGCGAGATCGGCGATCGCGCTCTTCTCGGCGGCCGCGAGATGGGTCTTCTGCGGATAGCCGGGCTCCCTGCTGAAGCCGCCGGGGAGCACCGCGCCGCCGTGCCGGCGGTCGAGCAGCCCTTCGGCCTCCAGCGCCCGTACGTCCCGACGTACGGTGACTTCGGAGGTCTGGACGACGCGGGCCAACTCGCGGAGCGATACCGCTCCGTTGGCGCGCACCATTTCGAGGATCAACTGGCGACGTTCTGCAGCAAACACAGAACCGACGGTAACTGAATGACCGTCTGCTTTCAGGCGTTTGCAGCTGGTATCGGGAAATGCTCACCTCGGAGCAGCGCGCGACCGTACAATACGCGCCGTCAGCTACCGGGGGTCACGCTGGGCCGGGCGGGTGAGACGGCAGAGGCGGCCGCCGTCGGCGACCGCCCCAACTCCGTTCCGCAGCTCAGGAGTCCGAGTCCTCCCGCTTGCGGATGTGCAGCTGGCGGGCGGCCTCGGCGGTGGAGCCGGAGAGCGACGGGTAGACCGTGAAGGCACCGGCCACCTGTTCGACCGTCAAGTTGTTGTCCACGGCGAGCGAGATCGAATGGATGAGTTCGCTGGCCCGCGGCGCGACCACCACACCGCCCACCACGATGCCGGTGCCCGGGCGGCAGAGCAGCTTCACGAAGCCGTCCCGGATGCCCTGCATCTTGGCCCGCGGGTTGCCGCGCAGCGGGAGCTTGATCGCGATCGCGTCCATCTTCCCGCAGGAGACGTCGGTGGCGGTGTAGCCGACCGTGGCGATCTCCGGGTCGGTGAAGACGTTGGAGGCCACCGTCTTCAGGTTGAGCGGCTGCACCGCGTCGCCGAGCACGTGGTACATCGCGATCCGGCCCTGCATCGCGGCGACCGAGGCGAGCATGAAGACGCCGGTGCAGTCGCCGGCCGCGTAGACGCCGGGGGCGCTGGTCCGGGAGACCCGGTCGACCTGGATCTGGCCCCAGTCGTTGAGCTTGACCCCGGCCTCCTCCAGGCCGAGACCGGCGGTGTTCGGCACCGAGCCGACCGCCATCAGGCAGTGGGTGCCCTCGATCACGGTGCCGTCGGCGAGGGTGACCTCGACCCGGTCGCCGAGCCGCTTGGCGCTCTCGGCCCGCGAACGGCTCATCACGTTCATGCCGCGCCGGCGGAACACCTCCTCCAGCACCTCGGCGGCGTCCGGGTCCTCGCCGGGCAGCACCCGGTCGCGGGAGGAGACCAGGGTGACCTTGGAGCCGAGTGCCTGGTACGCACCGGCGAACTCGGCGCCGGTGACGCCGGAGCCGACCACGATCAGCTCGCGCGGCAGCTCCTCCAGCTCGTAGACCTGGGTCCAGTTCAGGATCCGCTCGCCGTCCGGCTGGGCGTCCGGGAGCTCCCTGGGGTGCACGCCGGTGGCGATCAGCACCGCGTCGGCCCGGAGCGTCTCGGTCGAGCCGTCGGCGCCGTCCACGATCACCTCGCGGGAGCCGTCCGCCGCCTGGCCGCCGGGGCCGAGCCGGCCCTTGCCGCGCAGCACGGTGACGCCGGCCCGGGTGACCGACTGGGTGATGTCGTGCGACTGGGCGATGGCCAGCCGCTTCACCCGTCGGTTGACCTTGCCGAGGTCGACCCCCACCACCCGGGCCGATCCCTCGATCGGCGGGGTGTCGTCCGCGACGATGATGCCCAGCTCCTCGTACGAGCTGTCGAAGGTGGTCATCACCTCCGCCGTCGCGATCAGGGTCTTGGACGGCACGCAGTCCGTCAGCACCGCCGATCCGCCCAGACCGTCGCGGTCGACAACGGTCACCTCCGCGCCGAGCTGGGCGGCCACGAGGGCCGCCTCATATCCGCCGGGTCCGCCACCGATGATCACGATCCGAGTCACGGGCACCATTGTCCCGTACGCCGGGACCGGCGCCACGCCGGGGGCGTCGCCTTGTGCTCAGCTCCGATCGGAGCCGGTCGGAAAGTGTCCGGAATACGTGTTCGGACGGACCGTCAGAAGCTCCGTACCCGCTCCCTTGCGAGCGCCGCTCTCCCGTAAGGTGACGCCCATGCCCCTCTACGCCGCGTACGCCACGAACCTCGACGCCCGGCAGATGAGCCGCCGCGCCCCCCACTCGCCGCTGCGCGGCACGGGGTGGCTGGACGGCTGGCGCCTGACCTTCGGCGGCGAGCAGCTGGGCTGGGAGGGCTCACTGGCCACCGTGGTGGAGGACGAGAAGGACCAGGTCTTCGTCTCGCTGTACGACGTCGCGCCGATGGACGAGGACGGTCTCGACCGCTGGGAGGGCGTGCAGCTCGGGATCTACCGGAAGATCCGACTCCGGGCGCACACCCTGGACGGGGACATCCCGGTCTGGACGTACGTGCTGAACGACTGGGAGGGCGGGCTGCCCGCCGCCCGCTACCTGGGCATGGTCGCGGACGCGGCGGAGAGCGCCGGCGCACCGCACGACTACGTGCTGGACCTGCGGCGACGGCCCTGCTGACGACCGGCTTGTAGGACTGTCCGAACAGAGCGGCCCGTAGCGGGTGTTCGTTTGGGTCTCTAGGTCATCCGGGTAACGATCCGGCATGGTTAACCGGGTATGTCTACGCGCGTAGGCGAATGCCGTCTATTCTCGGTGACGTGAACGCATCTCCTCAGTCCAACGTCTCCGCCGACCCCTACGCCGCCGCTCAGGCGGCCGCCGCGCGTCTGCGTGAGCTGACCGGTGCCGAGCGCCACGACGTCGCCCTGGTGATGGGCTCCGGCTGGGTGCCGGCTGCCGACGCCCTCGGCGAGACCGTGGCTGAGTTCCCGGTCACCGACCTGCCCGGCTTCCCGGCCCCCGCCGTCGCGGGTCACTCCGGCAAGATCCGCTCGGTGAAGATCGGCGACAAGCGCGCGCTGATCTTCCTCGGCCGCAACCACTACTACGAGGGCCACGGCGTGGCCACCGTGGTGCACGGCGTCCGCACCGCCGTCGCGGCGGGCGTCGAGACCGTGGTGCTGACCAACGGCTGCGGCGGTCTGCGCGAGGGCTGGGTGCCCGGTCAGCCGGTGCTGATCAGCGACCACATCAACCTCACCGCGGACTCCCCGATCGTCGGCGCCAACTTCGTCGACCTCACCGACCTGTACTCCAAGCGGCTGCGCGAGCTCTGCCGCGAGGTGGACTCCTCCCTCGACGAGGCCGTCTACGTGCAGTTCCGCGGCCCGCACTACGAGACCCCGGCCGAGATCGGCATGGTCCGGGCGATCGGCGGCGAGCTGGTCGGCATGTCCACCACGCTGGAGGCGATCGCCGCCCGCGAGGCCGGCGCCGAGGTGCTGGGCATCTCGCTGGTCACCAACCTGGCGGCCGGCATCACCGGCGAGCCGCTGAATCACGAAGAGGTGCTGGAGGCCGGCAAGGCCAGCGCCGAGCGGATGGGCGCGCTGCTGGCCAAGGTCCTTGAGCGGATCTGACCGTCGTCTGACGCAGAATCAGTAAGACCGACCGGCACATGGTGGGCGGGTGAAGGAGCGCCCGCCGCGTCAGCGGCTGATGTCTCTGCAGGGTGCGTGCCTCGGCGGTGCGGAGGAGGGAGTCCATGCGGAGCATCGGCGACCGACGACAAACCGGCGAGGTACGCACCCTGGCGCCGCGACGCCGCCCACCATGTGCCGGTCGGTCCAATCCGGAGCCGTCGCACCGAGGTGGTGCCCGGCCCGGTGGGACGCTCCTCGTGGAGCCGGTCGCACCGGGCCGGGCACCCGCTCTCCGGGCGGCGGCTCCGTCTCTTTCCCACTCACCCTCAGAGGGAGCTGGCAGCAATGTCCCAGGCACCGACCACCGACCTCCTCGCCCGCGCCCGGACCTGGCTCGCCGAGGATCCGGACCCGGACACCCGGGAGGAGCTGACCGCGCTGCTGGCCGCCGCCGAGGGTGACCCCGAGGCCGACGGGCGGATCGCCTGGTCCCGGCTGGCCGAGCGCTTCAGCGACCGGCTCCAGTTCGGCACCGCCGGCCTGCGCGGTGAGCTGGGCGCGGGCCCGATGCGGATGAACCGCGCCGTGGTGATCCGGGCCGCCGCCGGCCTGGTCGCGTACGTGAAGGCCGAGCAGCTCGGTGACCTGGTGGTGATCGGCTACGACGCCCGGCACAAGTCGTACGACTTCGCCCGGGACACCGCCGCCGTGGTGGTCGGCGCCGGGCTCCGGGCCGCGCTGCTGCCGCGCGCACTGCCCACCCCGGTGCTGGCCTTCGCCGTCCGCCACCTGGGTGCGGCGGCCGGCGTCACCGTGACCGCCAGCCACAACCCGCCGCAGGACAACGGCTACAAGGTCTACCTGGGCGACGGCTCGCAGATCGTCCCGCCCGCCGACGCGGGCATCGCCGCCGAGATCGACGCGATCGTCTCGCTGGACCAGGTGCCGCTGGCCGAGGACGGCTGGGAGGTGCTCGGCGAGGACGTGGTCGAGGCGTACCTGGACCGTGCCGTCACCGTGCTCGACCCGGCCGGGCCCCGCGACCTCGACGTGGTCTACACCCCGATGCACGGCGTCGGCCGGGACACCCTGGTGTCCGCCTTCAAGCAGGCCGGCTTCCCGGCCCCGACCGTGGTGGCCGAACAGGCCGAGCCCGACCCGGACTTCCCCACCGTGGCCTTCCCCAACCCGGAGGAGCCGGGCGCGATGGACCTCGCGTTCCGCACCGCCGCCTCGGTCGGGCCCGACCTGGTGATCGCCAACGACCCGGACGCGGACCGCTGCGCGGTCGCCGTCGCGGACAACGGCGGGTGGCGGATGCTGCGCGGCGACGAGGTGGGCGCACTGCTCGGCGCCGCCCTGGTCGCCAAGCACGCCAGCGGCACCTTCGCCACCACCATCGTCTCCTCCACCCTGCTCGGCCGGATCGCGGCGGCGGCGGGCCTCGGCTACGCCGAGACGCTGACCGGCTTCAAGTGGATCTCCCGCGCGGACGACCTGCGGTACGGCTACGAGGAGGCGCTCGGCTACAGCGTCGACCCCGAGGGCGTCCGCGACAAGGACGGCATCACCGCCGCCCTGCTGGTCGCCGAACTCGCCGCCACCCTCAAGCGGTCCGGCCGCACGCTGACCGACCTGCTGGACGACCTGGCGCTGGAGCACGGCCTGCACGCCACCGACCAGCTGTCCGTCCGGGTGGACGACCTCTCGCTGATCGCGAATGCCATGCAGCGCCTGCGCGACCAGCCGCCGACCCTGCTGGCCGGTCTGAAGGTGACCCGCGCCGACGACCTGACGGCCGGCACGGCCGAGCTGCCGCCGACCGACGGCCTGCGCTACTACCTGGCCGGTTCCGAGGTCACCGCCGCCCGCATCGTGGTCCGCCCGTCCGGCACCGAGCCCAAGCTCAAGTGCTACCTGGAGGTCGTCCTCCCGGTCGCCACCGCCGCCGACCTGGTCGGCAGCCGGGCGCGGGCAACGGAGCTGCTCGACGCGATCAAGCGCGACCTGGCGGCGGCCGCCGGCATCTGACGGCCCGTGCACACCACGGTGCCCGGCCCCCGGCGGGGGCCGGGCACCGTGGTGTGCACGGTCAGTTGGTGGCGAGGATCAGGGTGACCAGGGTGACCAGGCCGATCACGGCGGGCGCGATGATCCACCAGCACCAGCCGACCGTCACCGGGCCGGCCGCGGCGGGGCTGCCGGCGTTCCGCTCGGCGATCTCCAGCAGGGTGTTGACCACCTGGTCGGACCAGGCCTTGGTGGGGTCCGGCCGGCCCGACCGCATCGGGTTGACCAGACCGGCACTGCGGGAGGACCGGGGGTCGTCGGCGGCCGCGGCCCGGGAGGCCGCCCGGGTGGCCTTCTTGCGGGCCCGGAGGGACACCGGGACGGCCCAGACCTGGTACTTCTTGCCACCGGCGAAGAGCTCCACCGAGTAACCGGCCCGGATGCCCTCCACCGCGGCCCACGGCACGTGCACGGTCCGGAACGGGTTGCGGACCAGCAGCCGGGAGTCGCTCGCCAGCACCGCGGGCCGGATCGTGTAGGCGATCACCGGGAAGACGAAGACCGGGGCGCAGGCCAGCGCGACCCAGGGGGTCCGGCCCGTGCCGGTGAGCAGCGCGTCGATGATCAGCCAGGCGGCCACGGCCAGCAGCAGAACGCCGGAGATCACGCCCGGCACGGAGCGGTAGACGCGGTCGGCGTACTTGGGCTCGGAGGCGGCGGTGCCCGGGTCGGGCTTGCCGTCGGATTCGGTCATGGGGCCGATTCTGCACCATGCCTCACACCCGGCGCCGGGAGGAGCGGCCGCTCAGCCCGGCGCCGGGGACCCGACGACCCGTCAGGCCGTACGACGCCGTAGGGTGGCCGCCCCGAGGGTGAGGGCCAGCAGCACGCAGCCGCCGATCACCGCCAGGTCGCGAACCAGGTCGCCGGTGACGTCCGGGCCGGTGCTGAGGTGGTCCATCGCGTCCACCGCGTACGAGAGCGGGAGCACGTCGGAGACCCAGCGGAGCACGGGGGCCATCGCGTCCCTGGGGACGAACAGGCCGCAGAGCAGCAGCTGCGGGAGGATCACCGCCGGGAGGAACTGGACGGCCTGGAACTCGGTCTCGGCGAACGCGGAGACCAGCAGGCCGAGCGCCATCCCGAGCAGTCCGTCGCCGACCGCGACCGCGAAGACCAGCCAGGTCGGGCCCTGGATGTCGAGGCCGAGCAGGCCGAGGGTGAGCGCGGACGCCAGCGCGGCCTGGACCAGGGCGACCAGGCCGAAGGCGATCGCGTAGCCGAGCAGCAGGTCGAGCTTGCCGAGCGGCATGGTGAGCAGGCGCTCCAGGGTGCCGCTGGTGCGTTCCCGGAGCATCGCGACCGAGGTGACCAGGAACATCACCAGCAGCGGGAAGATGCCCAGCAGGGCACCGCCGACCTGGTCGAAGACCCGGGACTGCCCGTCGAACATGTACCGGAGCAGGGTGAGCAGCAGGCAGGGCACCACCAGCAGCATCGCCAGGGTCCTCGGGTCGTGCCGGAGCTGGGCCAGCACGCGGCGGGCGGTGGCCAGGGTGCGGCGGAGGTTCACGAGGTGCTCCCGACCAGGCTGAGGAAGGCGGCGTCCACGTCGGCGGCGCCGGTCCTGGCGAGCAGGCCGGCCGGGGTGTCGGCGGCCAGCAGGCGGCCGTCGCGCATCAGCAACAGCCGGTCGCAGCGGACCGCCTCGTCCATCACGTGGCTGGAGACCAGCAGGGTGCTGCCCGCGTCGGCGAGGTCCCGGAAGAGCTGCCAGAGGTCGCGGCGGAGCACCGGGTCGAGGCCGACCGTCGGCTCGTCCAGGACCAGCAGCTCGGGGCGGCCGAGCAGTGCGGCGGCCAGCGAGACCCGGGCCCGCTGGCCACCGGAGAGCCGGGCCGCGCGGTGGTCCCGGTGGGCGGTGAGGCCGACCGCCGCGGCCACCCGGTCCGGGTCGCCGGCCGGGGCACCGAGCACGGCGGCGAAGTAGCGCAGGTTCTCGGCCACGGTGAGGTCGCCGTAGACGGACGGGGCCTGGGTCAGGTAGCCGATCCGGCTGCGCAGTCCGGCGCTGCCGGCCGGTGCCCCGAGCACCTCGACCCGGCCGCCCGAGATCCGCTGCACACCGACGATCGAGCGCAGCAGGGTGGTCTTGCCGCAGCCGCTCGGCCCGAGCAGTCCGGTGACCGAGCCGGCCGGGACCTCCAGGTCGAGGCCGTGCAGGACGGGGTGGCCGCCCCGGACGACCGTGAGGCCGCTGGTCCGGATGGCGGGCGCCGGGCCCGCCGAAGAATTCATCATGTGATGAGTTTCTCGCTGCGGACCGGTGCCGTCAAGCAGTACGGCCGAAGGTTCCGGACCGCGCGTCAGGCGCCGCCGAGGTACCCCTGGAAGGTCGGCGCCAGCAGCGGGACCAGCTCCTCCCGGGTCGCCGAGGCCAGCGGCTCGACTCCGATCACGTACCTGGCCATCGCCAGCCCGATGATCTGGGACAGCATCAGCTCCGTCCTCAACTCCGGCTGGTCGATGTCGAGTTCGGCAGCAGCCCGGCGGACGAGCTCCTCCAGTACGAAGCCGCGCATCAGCTCCGCGACCTGCTCGGTGGTGGCCGCCGCCCGGATCAGCGCGAGCAGTCGGTCCAGCACTCCCGGCTGCTCCCAGAGCGTCAGCACGAAGCCCGCCACCCGCTCACCGACGGTCGCCCGGTCACCCGCCAGCACCTGTTCCACCACCGTTCTCGGATCGACCGGGAACTCCAGCGCAGCCAGGAACAGCCGGTCCTTGCTGCCGAAGTAGTGGTGCAGCAGCGCCGCGTCCACCCCGGCGGTCCGGCCGATCGCCCGCATGCTCGCCTTCTCGTACCCACGCGCGGCGAACTCGGCCCGGGCCGCCTCCAGCACGGTCCGGCGGGTGTCGGTCGATCCGGGGCGACGGCCGGGCCGCTTGCGCGGGGCCGGGCTTGGCACGGCGGGCTGCTCTGCTGAGGTCACCCGGTCATTGTCGCCGGGCGGCGACTCCTCGGGTGAGCCGAAAGCTCTCCCTCCGCACGCGAGCGACCGGAGCCGCACCATCCGCGATCCCGGAGAGCCTGACCCGGGTGACGCGCGAGGTGCCAGAGAGGCGTGAGCAACCGGGCCCGCCGGGGGAGATATCGGTCCAGCATCGAAAGTGGGTGGGCCTAGCGCATCGCTACGCGCGTAGATATGCTGGTCTGGTGACTATGTCCACTGTTGCAGCCAATGCCCCCGGCGCTGCGGGCGGCGGCCTTGAGGACGTTGCGGCGTCCGAGGCCTCGCTCCGCCGCTTTCTGCACGGCCTGCCCGGCGTCGACGCCGTCGGCCTGGAAGCCCGCGCCGCCACTCTCGGTACTCGATCGATCAAGACCACGGCGAAGGCGTACGCCATCGACCTGGCGATCTCGATGATCGACCTGACCACGCTGGAAGGCGCGGACACCCACGGCAAGGTGCGCGCCCTGTGCACCAAGGGCCGGAACCCCGACCCGACCGACCCGAGCGCCCCCCGGGTCGCCGCGATCTGCGTCTACCCGGACATGGTCGCCACCGCCAAGGCCGCCCTCGCGGGCACCGACATCCAGGTGGCCTCGGTCGCCACCGCCTTCCCGGCCGGGCGCGTCGCGCTGCCGGTGAAGCTGGCCGACACCGCCGACGCGGTGGCCGCCGGGGCGGACGAGATCGACATGGTGATCGACCGGGGGGCCTTCCTCTCCGGCCGGTACCTGGACGTCTTCAACGAGATCGTCGCGGTCAAGCAGGCGTGCCGGCGGGCCGACGGCACCGCCGCCCACCTCAAGGTGATCTTCGAGACCGGCGAGCTGCAGACGTACGACAACGTCCGCCGCGCCTCCTGGCTCGGGATGCTGGCCGGCGCCGACTTCATCAAGACCTCCACCGGCAAGGTCGCCGTCAACGCGACCCCGCCGGTCACCCTGCTGATGCTGGAGGCCGTCCGCGACTTCAGGCAGCAGACCGGCGTGCAGATCGGCGTGAAGCCGGCCGGTGGCATCAAGACCACCAAGGACGCCATGAAGTACCTGGTGATGGTCAACGAGACGCTCGGCGACGACTGGCTGTCCCCGCACTGGTTCCGTTTCGGCGCCTCCAGCCTGCTCAACGACCTGCTGATGCAGCGTCAGAAGCTGACCACCGGCCGGTACTCCGGTCCCGACTACGTGACGGTGGACTGATCCCCATGGCCAAGAACAAGCAGCCGCAGCAGGCCGAGGCCCCCAAGGGCGGTCTCTTCAGCTACGCCCCCGCGCCCGAGTCGCCGGCCGCCGCCGGTGAGATCGCCACCTCGTACGGCCACTTCATCGGCGGCGAGTTCGTCGACTCCTCCGGCAGCGAGGCGCTGAAGACCGTCAACCCGGCCACCGAGCAGGTGCTGGCGGAGTTCGCGCAGGGCACCGACGAGGACGTGGAGCGCGCGGTCGCCGCCGCCCGCAAGGCGTTCACCGACTGGTCGGCACTGCCGGGCAGCGAGCGGGCCAAGTACCTGTTCCGGATCGCCCGGATCATCCAGGAGCGCTCGCGCGAGCTGGCGGTGCTGGAGTCGATCGACAACGGCAAGCCGATCCGGGAGACCCGGGACGTCGACCTGCCGCTGGTCGCCGCGCACTTCTTCTACTACGCGGGCTGGGCCGACAAGCTCGACTTCGCGGGCTACGGCGCCAACCCGAAGCCGCTCGGCGTGGCCGGCCAGGTCATCCCGTGGAACTTCCCGCTGCTGATGCTGGCCTGGAAGATCGCGCCCGCGCTGGCCACCGGCAACACCGTCGTGCTGAAGCCGGCCGAGACCACCCCGCTGACCGCGCTGCGGTTCGCCGAGATCTGCCGCCAGGCCGGTCTGCCCAAGGGCGTGGTCAACATCGTCACCGGTGACGGCCGCACCGGCGCCGCGCTGACCTCGCACCCGGACGTCAACAAGGTCGCCTTCACCGGCTCGACCCCGGTCGGCCGGGCGATCGCCAGGCAGCTCGCCGGCAGCCGGAAGAAGCTCTCGCTGGAGCTCGGCGGCAAGGCCGCGAACATCGTCTTCGACGACGCGCCGATCGACCAGGCGGTCGAGGGCATCGTGAACGGCATCTTCTTCAACCAGGGCCACGTCTGCTGCGCGGGCTCCCGCCTGCTGGTCCAGGAGTCGATCCAGGACGAGCTGCTGGACGCGCTGAAGCGCCGGATGGGCACCCTGCGGGTCGGCGACCCGCTGGACAAGAACACCGACATCGGCGCCATCAACTCGGCCGCGCAGCTCGCGCGGATCACCGAGCTGTCGGCGGCGGGCGAGGCCGAGGGCGCCGAGCGCTGGGCCCCGGAGTGCGAACTCCCGGGCGCCGGTTACTGGTTCCGCCCGACCCTGTTCACCGGTGTCTCGCAGGCCCACCGGATCGCCCGCGAGGAGATCTTCGGCCCGGTGCTGTCGGTGCTGACCTTCCGCACGCCCACCGAGGCGGTCGAGAAGGCCAACAACACCCCGTACGGGCTGTCGGCGGGTATCTGGACCGAGAAGGGCTCGCGCATCCTCTGGATGGCGAACCAGCTCAAGGCCGGTGTGGTCTGGGCCAACACCTTCAACAAGTTCGACCCGACCTCGCCGTTCGGCGGCTACAAGGAGTCGGGCTACGGCCGCGAAGGCGGTCGCCACGGCCTGGAGGCGTACCTCGATGTCTGAGACCACCCTGAGCGTCTTCAAGACCTACAAGCTGTACGTCGGCGGGAAGTTCCCGCGCTCCGAGAGCGGGCGGGTGTACGAGGTGTCCGACTCCAAGGGCCAGTGGCTCGCCAACGCTCCGCTCGGCACCCGTAAGGACACCCGGGACGCGGTGCTCGCGGCCCGGGCGGCCGTCAAGGGCTGGGCCGGCACCACCGCGTACAACCGCGGCCAGGTGCTGTACCGGATCGCCGAGATGCTGCAGGGCCGCCGCGAGCAGTTCGCCGCCGAGGTGGCGCTCGCCGAGGGCATCGGGGCCAAGAAGGCCGCCGCCCTGGTGGACGCCGCGATCGACCGCTGGGTCTGGTACGCGGGCTGGACCGACAAGGTCGCGCAGATCGCGGGCAGCTCCAACCCGGTGGCCGGGCCGTTCTTCAACCTCTCCACCCCGGAGCCGTCCGGCGTGATCGGCGTGGTCGCGCCGCAGTCCGGGACGGGCTTCTCCTTCCTCGGGCTGGTCTCGGTGATCGCCCCGGCGATCGCGGCGGGCAACACCGTGGTGGTCGCGGCCGCCGCCGACGCACCGCTGCCCGCGCTCTCGCTGGGCGAGGTGCTGGCCACCTCGGACCTGCCGGGCGGCGTGGTCAACCTGATCTCCGGGAAGACCGCCGACATCGCCCCGACGCTGGCCTCGCACCAGGACGTCAACGGCCTGGACCTGGCCGGCGCGATCGCGACCGAAGGCCCCGGCGCGGCGGTCGAGCTGGAGGTGCTCGCCGCGGATACTCTGAAGCGAGTCATCCGCCCGGCGGTCGACCAGGTGGCATTGGACTGGACCAATGCGCCCGGAACCGAGCGGCTACTCTCGTTCCTGGAGACCAAGACGGTCTGGCACCCGATGGGTATCTGACCCTCCCGCAGGGAAAACTCCACACAGACTGGCCGTCCCCAGTGCCCTACCCCCCCCCGGGGCCCGGACGTGCCACAGACGGGCCCGCACCTCTCCCCCCCTGGTGCGGGCCCGTCGACCTTTCCGGCGGCCGCCGGATCCCCGGGATTCGTGACGGAAGCTGACGTCCCGTCTGTTTCGGCATCGCCCCCTGATGCGTCAGACTGGTGTCTCGTGAGTGACTCCCCCATGAACCCCGCCCCGACGGCACCCGCCCTGGTCGTCCTGTTGTCCGGGCCGTCCGGATCGGGGAAGTCCTCGCTGGCCGAGCGGACCGGTCTGCCGGTGCTCCAGCTCGACGACTTCTACAAGGACGGCGACGACCCGACCCTGCCCGTGCTCACCGAGGAGGACGGCGGCGGCACCGACTGGGACTCGCCGCTCTCCTGGCACCGCGAGCAGGCGATGGCCGCGATCCGGCTGCTGACCGGCACCGGGCGGGCCGAGGTCCCGGTGTACTCGATCCCGGCCAACGGCCGGGCCGGCACCCATGTGCTCGACCTCGCGGGTGCCCCGGCCTTCATCGCCGAGGGGATATTCGCCGCCGAACTGGTCGGGCAGTGCGCGACCGAGGGGCTGCTCGGCACGGCGATCTGCCTGCGCAACCGCCCGCTGACCACCGCCTGGCGGCGGTTCCGCCGGGACGTCCGGGAGGCCCGCAAGTCGGTGCCGTACCTGCTGCGGCGCGGCTGGCGGCTGATGCGGGCCGAGCGCGGCATCGTGGCCCGGCAGGTCGGGCTGGGCGCGTACGCCTGCGCCGGGCCGGAGGCCGAGCAGCGGATCGGTGCGGTGGCCGGGCGGCAGCCGCAGCCCGTCTGACGGCCCGTGGACAGCCGGAAGGGCCCGGTGCCGCTCCCCGGCACCGGGCCCTTCCTGTCCGGTCACGTCCCCGCGACGGCCGCTCCCCCGAGTCGACCCGCCGTACGTCCGCGACCTGCCCCGTCCCCCGACGGGAGTCCTGTTACGCGACCAGCTCACCGAAGGCGAAGACGGTGTCGCCCGTACGGTTCAGCTGGTCGTCCTCGCGCAGCCGGCGCAGGGCGCGCCAGATGCTGCTCTTCACGGTGCCGACGCTGATGTTCAGGATGTCGGCGATCTCCGGGTCGGTGCGGCCCTCGTAGTAGCGGAGCACCAGCATGGTCCGCTGGTTCTCCGGCAGCTTGGCCAGCGCCTGCCAGAGCACCGCGCGCAGCTCGGTGCCGCCCATCGCGTCCGTGTCGCCGACCGTCTCCGGCAGCTCCTCGGTCGGGTACTCGGCGACCTTGCGGCGACGCCAGGCGGAGATGTGCAGGTTGGTCATGGTGCGGCGGAGGTAGCCCCCGACCGCGGCCTTGTCGGTGATCCGGTCCCAGGCCCGGTAGGTCGAGAACAGCGCGCTCTGCAGCAGGTCCTCGGCCGCGTGGCGGTCGCCGGTCAGGTGGTACGCGGTGGCGTACAGCGAGGCCCGGCGCTCCCGGACGTACGCGGTGAACTCGGCCACGTTGTCGTTCGGAGCGACGGTGTGCTCCCCGGTCGCCGGTGCGAGCCTGAGCAGCGTCGCACCCGCGGCCTCCCGTCCGGCCGGCTCCCCCGAGCCGGAACCGGACAGGTTCTCCCCCGTGCCCCCCGTGTTCTCCCGACCATCGACGCGGACGGGAAGGACTCCCCGCAGCGTCATGGTCGAGGCGGAGTCGGCCGCACTCCCCATGCGACCGATCCCGAACAGCTCCCCCTTGCTCCCGCCACCGAGGCGGCGGGATCCGGTGCTGTGTGCGCACCCCCGTACGATCACGGCACCGGAGGTCTCGTCGGTCCGTACCTCGAAGTGCGTGCGAGACGAACGCGCGTTGTGGACGGCCGCGTTGCTGCGGGTCTTGAGCGTGGCGTTCATCGTGCACCCCCATGGGTCGGTACCTGCGGTTCCGCCGCCCGGTACTGCGGCGACAAGGGAAATCCTGCCGGTGCGTTGTGATGGGGGTGTCCGCCGACTGTCACAGGGCTGTCACAGGCGCCGGGACCTTCGGTCCTCGGAGCCCGGACGCCAGAACCGGGGGTTCCGGTTGCAGAGGAAGTGCAGGGCTGGACCTGGTGGGTGAACAGTGGCCCCACTTGGGCCAGAATGAGCCCGTGCCTTTCCTCCTTCTGATCGAGGACGACGACGCCATCCGGACCGGCCTCGAACTCGCTCTCACCCGCCAGGGCCACCGCGTGGCCGCCGCTGCCTCGGGCGAGGACGGCCTGAAGCTCTTCAAGGAGCAGCGTCCCGACCTGATCGTGCTCGACGTGATGCTGCCCGGCATCGACGGATTCGAGGTGTGCCGCCGGATCCGGCGCACCGACCAGCTGCCGATCATCCTGCTGACCGCCCGCTCGGACGACATCGACGTGGTGGTCGGCCTGGAGTCGGGCGCGGACGACTACGTGGTCAAGCCGGTCCAGCCCCGGGTGCTGGACGCCCGGATCCGGGCCGTGCTGCGGCGCGGCGAGCGGGAGAACTCCGACTCCTCGGCGTACGGCAGCGTGGTGATCGACCGCTCCGCGATGACCGTCACCAAGGACGGCGAGGACCTCCAGCTCACGCCCACCGAGCTGCGGCTGCTGCTGGAGCTGAGCCGCCGCCCCGGGCAGGCGCTCTCCCGCCAGCAGCTGCTCCGGCTGGTCTGGGAGCACGACTACCTCGGCGACTCCCGGCTGGTGGACGCCTGCGTGCAGCGGCTGCGGGCCAAGGTCGAGGACGTCCCCTCCGCCCCGACCCTGATCCGCACCGTGCGCGGGGTCGGCTACCGGCTCGACCCGCCGGCCTGATCCCTGACGATGGTGAGCTGCTCCGTTGACTGACCTCAAGACCCCGCCCCGTCCGCGCCCGGGGCGGGGGCGGCGCCTGCGCTCGCTCCGGGTCCGGCTGATCGCGGTCTTCGCGGTGGTCGCGCTGACCACCGCGGTCTCGGCCTCCGGCATCGCCTACTGGCTGAACCGGGACGCGGTGCTCAAGCGTGCCCAGGACACCGCGCTGAACGACTTCCGGAACTCGCTGAGCCGGAACGTCTCGGCCCTGCCGCTCGACCCGAGCTGCAACCAACTGGCCTACCTGGCCTCCCAGGTGGCCAGCTCCGGGCTGAGCTACGCGGTGGTCGTGGTGGCACCCGGGCTGCCCGACTGCGTGGCCTCCTCGGACCCGTCCCGGTTCACCGCGGCCCAGGTCCCGGCCTCGCTGCGCGGCACGGTGGACACCCCGCGCGAGGTCGGCCCGGGCAATCCGTTCGCCTACCACCTCTACTGGCAGCGGGTGAACCTGGACGGCCCCTACCTGGTCGGCGGCACCCGGGTGGTGCCGACCGGGCCGACGGCGTACATGTTCAAGTCGCTGGAGAACGAGCGGGCCGACCTGAACACCCTCGGTTGGTCGCTGGCGATCGCCACCCTGCTGGCGCTGATCGGCTCGGCGCTGATCGCGCAGGCCGCCGCGGCCACCGTGCTGCGGCCGGTGAAGCGGCTCGGCGAGGCGGCCAGGCAGCTCGGCGAGGGGCATCTGGACACCCGGCTCGAGGTCGAGGGCGCGGACGAACTCGCCGAGCTGGCAAGGACGTTCAACCGCACCGCGGAGTCGCTGGCCGGCCAGGTGGCCGAGCTGAGCGCGCGCGAGGCGCAGAGCCGCCGGTTCGTCGCCGACATGTCGCACGAGCTGCGGACGCCGCTGACCGCGATGACCGCGGTGACCGACATCCTGGAGGACGAGGCGGAGTCGCTGGACCCGATGATCGAGCCGGCCGTCCGGCTGGTGGTCAGCGAGACCCGCCGGCTGTCCGACCTGGTGGAGAACCTGATGGAGGTGACCAGGTTCGACGCGGGCACCGCCAAGCTGGTCGCCGACGAGGTGGACATCGCCGACCTGATCATGTCCTGCATCGACGGCCGGGCCTGGTACGACGCGGTCGAGCTGGACGCCCCGCGCGGGGTGCTCGCGGTGGTCGACCCCCGGCGCCTGGACGTGGTCTTCGCCAACCTGATCGGCAACGCGCTCAAGCACGGCGGCTCGCCGGTCCGGGTGAAGGTCCGGCAGATCGACGAGACCGTGGTGGTGGAGGTCTCGGACAGCGGCCCCGGCATCCCGGAGGACGTGCTGCCGCACGTCTTCGACCGGTTCTACAAGGCCGACAAGGGCCGGGCCAGGTCCGAGGGCAGCGGGCTCGGCCTGTCGATCGCGATGGCCAACGCCCAGATCCACGGCGGCTCGATCACCGCGGCGAACGGGCCGACCGGCGCGGTCTTCACCCTGACCCTGCCGGTCGACCAGCCCGCCCCGACCAGCCAGGAAGGCCCGAAGTGACGGTACGTCGCCTGCTGACCGCCGCCCTGCTGGGCGCCGCGCTGACCACCGCCGTCGGCTGCGGCATCCGGCCGACGGCCGTCCCGGTGGACGCGGGCGCGCCCGCCAGCCGGACCGCCTGCCCGACCCCGGTCCGGGTGCCGGAGGCGGCGGAGCCGACCCCGGTGCCGCCGAGCGCGCAGCCCACCGCGCTGCCGACCGCCCGGCCGACCGCGGGCCCGGCGTCGAAGTCGCCCGCGGTGCTGTTCAGCGCCTCCCCGAGCAGCGCGGCGCCGAGCGCGACCAGCTGCCCCTGACCGGCCCGCCCCGACCGCCGGGGGTGGGCGGACGGGAACCGTCCGCCCACCGGCCCGCGTCCCTGCCGGTGTGACGGACCAGGCGAACCCCTCGCACCCCGCGCCGGAGGTGTCGCCCCGGCTGCGGCTGCCGGGCATCCTGCTGCTGGCCGGCTATCTGGGCCTGATCGGCTGGCTGGTCCTGCGGCCGCTCGCGGTCGGCTGGACCTCGCCCGCCAATCTGACGCCGTTCGCCTCGGTCCGGCTGGCCTTCTCGGCCGGCGGCCCGGACGGGCTGCGCCAGCTGGCCGGCGGCCTGCTGCCGCTGGCGCCGCTGGGCGTCCTGCTGCCGCTGGCCGACGGCCGACTGCGGGTCGGCTGGCTGCCCTCGCTGTTGCGGACGGCGGGCTGCTCGGCGCTGATCGCCACCGCGCTGGAGATCCTCAAGGGCTGGGCCCCCGGCCATGTGCTGAACGTGGACAACATCGTCCTCGGCGTCCTCGGCGTGGTCGTCTGCCACCTGCTGGTGGTGCCGTTCGCCCGGGCCCGCCTGGTCGGGCGCTCCGCCCCCCGACCGAGCCGCGAGCGGGCCGTCACCCGACCCCGGGGATCGCTCAACTCGCTTGCCCCGCACGGCAGTTCAGCGCAGCACTGAGCCCCTGCGGGCCGGGGTCCGTCAGGGTTACCCCGAGGGCGACCCTGAGCCACGGGTACCTCGGAGCGGTGAGAAAGCCGGGGTCCGGGATCGGTATCAGGACGGAGGATTCCGCCCGGTCCGTCGCCGAGGATGGATACATGCCCACCGGAGAGACCGGCCCGGGCGACCAACCGGAGCTGATCATGAGCGCACTCGCCCGCCCCCGACACCACCGCGTCATCGCCGGCGTCTGCGCCGGCATCGCGAAGCGCTTCGGGCTCACCCCCTGGACGGTCAGGATCATCTTCCTGGTGTCCTGCCTGCTGCCCGGACCGCAGTTCCTGATCTACCTGGCGCTCTGGCTGATCCTCCCCCAGGAGCCGTGACCCGGCCCGGACCGGGCGACCGGTCCGGACAGCCCGAAGGGCCGCCTCCCCCGCCGCGTGCGGGGAGGCGGCCCTTCGGCCGTTTCGGGGAGGGTTAGCCCAGGCCCGGCAGACCGCCGCCACCGGGCAGGCCGCCGCCGAGCGCACCGGTCACGGTGCTGACGCCGGGCGCCTGGGTCAGGCCCTCGGCACCGGGCACCGGGAGCGGCAGGCCACGCGGGGTGGCGGCCTCGGCGACCGGGGCGGTGGCCTCGTCGGTCATCGGGGCGGTGTGCTCGGTGACCGGCGCGGTCATCGGCTGGGCGGACTCCGGGGCCTGCGCCACCGGGGCGGCCACGTCCGGGTTCAGGTTGCCGACCGCCTGGGTCACCGGCGCGGTGGCGGGCAGCTGGCTGACGGTGCTGGTGGCCGCTCCGGTCAGCGCACCCGAGTGGGCGAGCGCTCCGGTCGGGAGGCCGAGCCCACCGGGCGTGGCGGCGGAGGCGGAACCGGCAGCCGCAGCCGCGAGCGCGACGCCGAGCGCAGCGGTCCCGGCAGCCTTCAGAGTGGCCTGCTTCATGAGTTGGTCCTCGTGTCCTCGTCGGTGGCCGACGTCGCGGGCGGGAATCCGGAAACGCCCACCGCTACGCCGTGTCAGCTCTGACTGGCACACCGTAGTGACAACGTCGCACGCAGATCAAAGGCGGTTAACTCTCCCGGCTGAATAGTCAGATGAGCGCGAGGTCACGGCGAAGACCTCGCGCTCATCGGGCACCGCACGACGGACGGTCAGGCGCCGACGCCCGCACCCGCGCTGAACAGCCACTCCGCCTTCAGCTCGGCATAGCCGGGCTTGATCACGTCGTTGATCATCGCGAGCCGCTCGTCGAACGGCAGGAACGCGGACTTCATCGCGTTCACGGTGAACCACTCCAGGTCGCCCAGGGTGTACCCGAAGGCGTCCACCAGGTGGCCGAACTCCTGGCTCATGCTGGTGCCGCTCATCAGCCGGTTGTCGGTGTTCACGGTGACCCGGAACTTCAGCCGGCTGAGCAGCCCGATCGGATGCTCGGCGTACGAAGTCGCCGCCGCCGTCTGCAGGTTGGAGGTCGGGCACATCTCCAGCGGGACCCGCTTGTCGCGCACGTACGCGGCCAGCCGGCCGAGCTCGACGGTGCCGTCCTCGTGGACCGTGATGTCGTCGATGATCCGGACGCCGTGGCCGAGCCGGTCGGCGCCGCAGCACTGCAGGGCCTCCCAGATCGACGGCAGGCCGAAGGCCTCGCCGGCGTGGATGGTGAAGTGGTTGTTCTCGCCCTTGAGGTAGTCGAAGGCGCCCTGGTGCCGGGTGGGCGGGTGACCCGCCTCGGCGCCGGCGATGTCGAAGCCGACCACGCCCTGGTCCCGGTAGCGGTTGGCCAGTTCGGCGATCTCCTGCGAGCGGGCGGCGTGCCGCATCGCGGTGAGCAGGGTACCGACCCGGATCCGGTGGCCGGCCGCGCGGGCGTTCGCCTCGCCGAGCCGGAAGCCCTCGTTGACCGCCTCGACCACCTGGTCGAGGGTCAGGCCCTGCTCCAGGTGCTGCTCCGGGGCGTACCGCACCTCGGCGTAGACCACACCGTCGGCGGCCAGGTCCTCGGCGCAGTCGGCGGCGACCTTGACCAGCGCCTCGCGGGTCTGCATCACGGCGCAGGTGTGCGCGAAGGTCTCCAGGTAGCGGACCAGCGATCCGGAGTCGGCCGCCTCCCGGAACCAGACCCCGAGCTTGGCCGGGTCGGTGGTGGGGAGACCCTCGTAACCGCAGGCCGCGGCCAGCTCGACGATGGTCTCCGGGCGCAGCCCGCCGTCGAGGTGGTCGTGCAGGAGCACCTTCGGGGCGCGGGCGATCTGGGCGGCGTCGGGGATGCGGGGGCCTGTGGTGCCCGCGGTAACAGGGATCTGCTTCTCCATTGCGGGAGTGTAGCCCCTACGCGCGTAGATTCACCATGCGGTGCATCACTTTCCCCCGCCCGGGGAGCGCCGGTTGGGCCGGTCGGCCCACCCGGCGACCGGTCAGCCCTTCAGCCGGTGCTTGAGCCCGAGCAGCGCGCCGGACAGCCCGTGCGGGACCAGCCAGCTCAGGTCCGCGCGGTCCGCCGCGCCGAACCGGTACTTGTACGGCTCGGTGCCGCGGAGGAAGTCGAAGGTGGTCAACTGCCGCTCCGCGCAGGCTCGGACGGTCTCGGCGATGATCGCGGTGCCGAGCCGCAGCGGCGCCCAGGCCGGGTCCCAGCCGATCTGGTAGTAGGCGAAGGTGTCACCCCAGAGGAAGCCGTACAGCCCGCCGATCACCTCGCCCTCGTGCTCGGCGAGCAGGAAGGCGGGCCCGGCGCCTGGCCGGGCCCGCTCCAGCAGCCGGGTGTGCAGCGGCAGCCGCCGGTGGTCGAAGGTGGTGCCCCGGCCCAGCGCGTCCCGGCGGAGCCGGTGCAGCCGCACCACGGTGTCCAGCAGCCCGGGCGGGGCCTCGCCCGGCGGCACCCAGCGGAAGGTCACCCCGGCGGCGGCCAGCTTGCGCCCGTACCGGCGCAGGTCGGCCCGGAACTGCCGGGAGCCCAGCGCCTCGGCTCCCCCGGTCAGGTCGGCCCGGGGGCAGGACTGCCGGGACACCTCGCGCCGGGCGGCCGGCAGCAGCTCGCCGAGCAGCGGGTCGACGTCGGGGAACCAGAGCGTCTCGCGTCCGGCCAGCTCGGTCAGCCAGGCCCGGACCTCGGCCGCCCGGCCGGGCGCCACCGCGAAGCCGCCGTGGTCGGCGGCGCCGGGACCGGCACCGAGCGGCGTCCGGCAGCCGACCGTGAACGGGAGCCGCGGATGCAGCCGCAGCCTGGTGCGGATCAGCGGCAGCACGGCCTGCACCGCACCGTCCTCGCCCCGCCAGACCGCGATCTCGGCCGGGCCGCGCCCGCCGAGCGTCTCCCACCAGGACAGCACCCAGTCTGGGGTCAGGAACCACGACCCGCGCTCACCCAGCTCCGCCACCAACTCCCGCCAGCCGTCCACCAGTTCCGGTGTCAGCTGGTCGGGTGTGTACCGCTCGACCATGCCCGCCCCCTCAGCTCCCGCTCAGCAGCCGCCGCGCAGTCGGTGCACGGCCGGGTGCAGCCCCGAGAGGATTGTGTCGAACCGGGCCCGGGTGGTGTCGGAGTTCACCCGAAGTCGGCTGATCCGCAGCGGATCCGGCGGCAGCAGCGCGTCCTGCCGGTGGTCGAAGAGGAAGCCGAGCCGGTAGCCCAGCTCGCGCAGCACGGTGTCGGCGCCCGGGTCGAAGTTCCCGTTCGGGTAGGCGAACGCGGTCGGAGCCGCGCCCAGCCAGCCGGTCAGCAGCCGGTGCGCCTGCTCGATCTCGGTGCGCACCACGCCGGGCGCGCAGCGGTCCAGGCAGGGGTGCCCGAGGGTGTGGTTGCCGATCGCCACCCCGGCGGCGGCCAGCTCCGGCAACTCCAGTGCGGCGAGCTGCCGCTGACGGGCCGCCGGCCGGGCCGCGGTGGCCCGCAACTCGTCGAGCGCGGCCTGCCGTTCGAGATCGGGGAGCAGCTTCAGACGGCGTACCACGGCCCCGGTCGGCACCCCCGCCAGCGCGTCGGCGGTGCCGCCCTGCGCGGCCAGCGCGTCGGCCTCCCGCCACCAGAACGGCTGGTCCCCGTCGACCAGCCCGGCCACCACGAAGGCGGCGGCCGGCACCCCGCGCCGGGCGAGCACCGGCAAGCCCCGGGTGAGCAGCGTCCGGTCGCCGTCGTCGAAGGTGACCAGCACGCTGCGCGGCGGCAGCGGGCGCCCCTCGGTGACGGCCCGTTCGACGGTGTCGAGGGTGACCGGGCTGGCGCTCCTGGTCAGCCGCTCCATCTGGGCGGCGAAGCTCGCCGGGTCGTCCACCCCGTGGTAGGCGAGCACCGAGAGCCGGTGCGCGGCCCGGGCCCGGAAGAACGGCTGGAGCGGCGAGCGCCGCAGCAACCGGTCCAGCCGGTCCCGTCGGGTCTCACCCGTCGCACCGCCGGTGATGCGCGCGGCCGTGTCCTGCTCCGACACGATTCCCCCTGGTTCGTTCCGTGCAGCCGTGCCTGCAGGCCCCCATCAATATCCCTCAATTTGGTAAAGAGCGGTATAAATTCGGGAAGTTGACCCGCTCCTGGCCGGATTCCACCGCCCCGCACTGAGGTGCGGGAACGAACCGGCCGACACCGGCCACGGCCCGGCCGGACCGGTGAAGGCCCTGTGCGGACGGCTACCCGGCGGTACGGGCTACCGACCCCGGACCACCTCGACCAACGGGGCCAGCTCCGGCCGCCCGGCCGCCTCGCCGAGCGCCGCGTCGAGCGCCGCGCCGTTGGTGGGGCGCGCCTGTTCGAGCAGATCCAGACCGGCCGGCGAGACCTCGGTGTAGATGCCGCGGCGGTCGGTCGGGCAGAGGTAGCGGGACAGCAGGCCGCGGTCCTCCAGCCGGGAGACCAGCCGGGTGGTCGCGCTCTGGCTGAGCACCACCGCCTCGGCCACCTCGCCCATCCGCAAGTGGCCCCCCTCGCCCGAGTGCTGACGGCTCAACACGTCCAGCAGCGAGAACTCCCGCACGCTCAGCCCGTGCGCCGCCTGCAGCTCGCGCTCCAGCCTGGCCTCGATCCGGCCGTGCAGCGCCGCCAGCGCACACCAGCCCTGCGCGAGTCCGCGTCCCACCGTCTGCTCACCGCTCTGCACCACCGGGGCCTCCTGCCTCTCGGGTCCAGGATAGCGACCCGTCGAAATATCCCGCGCTTGCAAGTATCCAGCGTCTGCATTTATTGTTCAGGCATGCAACCAGCCCCCGCAACCAGTTCGATGACCTCGCGCAGCAGCCTGCCGGCCCTGCTCGCCCTCGCCATCGGCGCCTTCGGCATCGGCACCACCGAGTTCGTGATCACCGGGCTGCTCCCGGAGATCGCGACCGACTTCGACGTCTCGATCCCGACCGCCGGCATCCTGGTCACCGGCTACGCGCTCGGCGTGGTGGTCGGCGCCCCGCTGCTCACCGCGCTCGGCACCCGGATCCCGCGCAAGCGGATGCTGATGCTGCTGATGGGCGTGTTCGTGCTCGGCAACCTGCTCTCCGCCGTCACGCCGAGCTTCGAACTGCTGCTCGCCGGACGGGTGGTGACCTCGCTCGCGCACGGCGCCTTCTTCGGCATCGGCGCGGTGCTCGCCGCCGAGCTGGTCGCCCCCGACCGCAAGGCCGGCGCGATCGCCACCATGTTCACCGGCCTCACCGTGGCCAACGTGGTCGGCGTCCCGCTCGGCACCCTGATCGGCCAGCAGCTCGGCTGGCGGGTCACCTTCGTCCTGGTCGCCGCCGTCGGCCTGGCCGGGATCGCCGGGATCGCGCTGCTCGTCCCCGAGCTGCCGCGCCCCCGGGTGGCCGCCCGGCTGCGCCAGGAGCTGTCCGCCTTCCGCAACGTCCAGGTCGGCCTGGCGATGGCGATGACCGTGCTCGGCTTCGGCGGGGTGTTCGCCGCCATCACCTACATCGCGCCGATGATGACCGGCCCGGCCGGCTTCGCCGACTCCTCGGTCACCTGGCTGCTGGTGCTGTTCGGCCTCGGCATGGTGGTCGGCAACCTGGTCGGCGGCCGGTTCGCCGACCGGGCCCTGATGCCGCTGCTGTACGTCTCGCTCGGCCTGCTCAGCCTGACCCTGCTGGCGTTCACCTTCACCGCGCACAACCAGCTGGCCGCCGTGGTCACCGTGCCACTGCTCGGCGTCTTCGGCTTCGCCACCGTCCCCCCGCTGCAGAAGCGGGTGCTGGACCAGACCGCGCAGGCCCCGACCCTGGCCTCCGCCGTCAACATCGGCGCCTTCAACCTCGGCAACGCCCTCGCCGCCTGGCTCGGCGGGGTGGTCATCTCGGCCGGCTACGGCTACACCGCGCCGAACCTGGTCGGCGCCGCGCTCACCGGCTCGGCCCTGCTGCTGGCGGTGCTCTCCGCCGCGCTGGAGCGGCGGACCGCCGCCCCGGTCCGCCTCGGCGCGACGGCGTGACGGACGGCTCGGGGGCGTGGCGGACGACTCGGGAGCAGCTCAGTCGTGGTCGAGCAGCCGCCCCCGGCGGGACAGCACGAAGTCCCGGAACACGACCGCCGGCGGGGCGAGCGGACGACCCGTCACCCAGGCCAGGCCGATCGCCCGCCGGGTGCGCGGGGAGGTCACCTCCAGCTCCACCACGCCGGGCCGGGGCACCAGGGCCGGCGGCAGCAGGGCCACCCCGAGACCGGCGGCGACCAGTCCGCGCAGGGTCTCCGCCTCCTCCCCCTCGAACGCGATCCGGGGCGAGAACCCCGCCTCCGCGCAGAACCCGTCGGTGATCACCCGCAGGCCGTACCCCTCGCCGACCGCGACGAACGGATCCTCGGCCACCTCCGCCAGCCTGATCCGGCGCCGCCCGGCCAGCCGGTGGTCGGCCGGGACGGCCAGGTGCAGCCGCTGCTCGTCCAGCGGACGGGCCGTCAGCTCGGCGGCGACCGGCAGCGGGGAGACCAGACAGAGGTCCAGCTCCCCGTCCCGCAACCGCTCCAGCATCGCCGTGACGTGGTCCTGCACCAGCTGGAACCTGACCTGCGGATGCTCCACCCGGAAGCCCCGCAGCAGCGCCGGGACGGCGTCCGACCCCATCGTGTGCAGGAAGCCGAACGCCACCCGGCCGACGGCCGGATCGGCCTCCGCCCTGGCCGCCTCCGCCCCGCGCTCCAGCTCGGCCAGCGCCCGCTCCACCGAACCGAGCAGCAGCCGGCCGGCCCGGGTCAGCCGCACCGTCCGCCCCTGCCGGGCCAGCAGCTCCACCCCGAGCTCCGCCTCCAGCCGGGCCACCGACCGGGACAGCGTCGGCTGCGGCATCCCGAGCAGCTGGGCCGCCTGGGTCACGTGCTCCAGCCGGGCCACCGCCGCGAACTGCGCCAACTGCGGGGCGAGCAGTGCGAGATCGGTCTCCGGCCCGAGGTCGGCCAGGGTCAGCGGCGGTGAGCTGCTCTCATGCGACATGGCATGAATTATCGACGAGTCATGCATTGGACGCATCAGCGGCCGACCCCCTAACTTCACTTCCATGCCGCCTGCCAGTACCGGGGCATCCGCAGTCCAGCTGCCGGGTGCCCTCCCCTCGCCGCCCCCGGTCGCCTCCGCTTCGGCCGACACCCGGCACCGCCCCGGTGACCGCGCCTTCCGGCGCGCGAACCTGGCGCTGTTCGCCGCCGGGATCGCCACCTTCGTCCTGCTGTACTCCACCCAGGGCCTGCTGCCCCTGCTCTCCGCCGACCTCGACCTGACCCCCGGTCAGGCCAGCTGGACCGCCTCGGTGGCCACCCTCGGGCTCGCCCTGGCACTGCTCCCGGCCAGCGCGCTGTCCGACCGGTACGGGCGGACGGCCGTGATGACCGCCTCGATGCTGGCCGCCGCCGGGATCGCGCTGACCCTGCCGTTCGCGCCGAACCTCACCACCCTGGTGATCCTGCGCGGCGTCCAGGGCGCCGCCCTCGCCGGACTGCCCGCCACCGCGATGGCGTACCTGGCCGAGGAGATCCACCCGAGCGCGCTGGCCTCCGCGATGGGCCTGTACGTGGCGGGCAACAGCATCGGCGGCATGGGCGGCCGGCTCGCCTCCGGCTGGGCGGGCGCCGCCTGGGGCTGGCGCTGGGGCCTGGCGGTCTCGGCCGTCCTCGCCCTCGCCGCCGCCCTCGCCTTCCGGCTGCTGATCCCCGCCGCCCGGCAGTTCCGGCGCACCCCGCTGGACGCCCGCGCCCTGGCCCGCACCGTCACCGGCCACCTGCGCAACCCGCTGCTGCTCCGGCTCTACTCCCTCGGCCTGCTCTTCATGGCCGTCTTCGGCGCGGTCTACAACACCGTCGGCTACCGGCTGACCACCGCCCCCTTCGACCTCCCCGAGTTGGTGGCCGCCTCGATCTTCGTCGTCTACCTGGTCGGCACCGTCTCCTCGGCCTGCGCCGGCCGCCTGGTCGGCCGGCTCGGCCGCCGCGGCACCCTCTACGTCGCGATCGGCACCACCACCGCCGGCCTGCTGCTCTCGCTCGCCGACACCCTGGCCGCCGTCCTGCTCGGCCTGACCCTGATCACGGCCGGCTTCTTCGCCGGCCACGCCACCGCCTCCTCCTCGGTCGGCCGCACCGCCACCGAGGGCCGCGCCCAGGCCTCCGCCCTCTACCTGATCGCCTACTACCTCGGCAACAGCCTCGGCGGCACCCTGGGCGCCGACGCCTACCACTCCACCGGCTGGCCCGGCACCGCCGCCGTCGCCCTCACCGCGATGACCCTGGCCACCGGCGTCACCCTGTACGCCACCCGCCGGGCGATGGCGGTCCGCACCCTCCGGGCCTGAACCCGGCCGCTTCGACCGGGGCCCGCCGGGTAGGCCAACGGGTGTCGCCGCGCCGAGAGTTGGGACCCACCGTGCACCGGAGCCAGGACCGCACCGCCGAGCTGGACGCGTTCATCGCCTTCGTCGCCGGGCTGCTCACCGCGCTGCTGGCGGCCCTCCTGCTGGCCGGGCTGAACGCCCTGGTGCCGGTCGGTCCCGGGCTGCGGCAGCTGGGGTACGGGCTGATCGGCGTCGCCGGGGCGGCGGGTCTGGTGCTCAGCTACCTGCGGCTGCGCACCCGTTGAACGGCGCGGAGCCCCGGCAGGCGGGCTGCCGGGGCTCCGTGGGGCGGTGCGGGTGTTACGCGATCCGGTCGAGCACGATCGGGTTCGCGGTGAAGGCGGTGCCGGCGGGCGCGATGGTGACGCCACCGGCCAGCGCCTCGATCGCGTAGTCGTAGCGCTCGGGGGTGTCGGTGTGCAGGGTCAGCAGCGGCTGACCGGCCGTCACCAGGTCGCCCGGCTTGGCGTGCATCTCGACGCCCGCGCCGGCCTGCACCGGGTCCTCCTTGCGGGCCCGGCCGGCGCCCAGGCGCCAGGCGCAGACGCCGACGGCGTACGCGTCCAGGCCGGTCAGCACACCGGTGGCGGAGGCGGTGATCACGTGCTGCTCGCGGGCCACCGGGAGCGGGGCGTCCACGTCGCCGCCCTGCGCGGAGATCATCCGGCGCCAGTGGTCCATCGCGGAGCCGTCCCGCAGCGCGTCGGCCGGGTCCTTGCCGTGCACGCCCGCCGCCGCGAGCATCTCGCGGGCCAGCGCCAGGGTCAGCTCGACCACGTCGGCGGGGCCGCCGCCGGCCAGCACCTCGACCGACTCGCGGACCTCCAGCGCGTTGCCCGCGGTGAGACCGAGCGGGGTCGACATGTCGGTGAGCAGCGCGACGGTGTTGACCCCGGCCGCCTTGCCCAGGCCGACCATGGTGCGGGCCAGCTCCTGGGCGTCGGCCAGGTTCTTCATGAAGGCGCCGGAGCCGACCTTGACGTCCAGCACCAGGGCGCCGGTGCCCTCGGCGATCTTCTTGGACATGATCGAGGAGGCGATCAGCGGGATCGCCTCCACCGTGCCGGTCACGTCGCGCAGCGCGTACAGCTTCTTGTCGGCGGGGGCCAGACCGTCACCGGCGGCACAGATCACCGCTCCGGCGCCGTGCAGGACCGACATCATCTCCTCGTTGGAGAGCAGCGCCCGCCAGCCGGGGATGGACTCCAGCTTGTCCAGGGTGCCGCCGGTGTGGCCGAGGCCGCGGCCGGAGAGCTGCGGGACGGCCGCGCCGCAGGCGGCGACCAGCGGGGCCAGCGGGAGGGTGATCTTGTCGCCGACCCCGCCGGTGGAGTGCTTGTCCGAGGTGGGGACGCCGAGCGCGGAGAAGTCCATCCGGACGCCGGAGCGGATCATCGCGTCGGTCCAGCGGCTGATCTCGCGCAGGTTCATGCCGTTCAGCAGGATCGCCATGGCCAGCGCGGACATCTGCTCGTCGGCGACCTCGCCGCGGGTGTAGGCGTCGATCACCCAGTCGATCTGAGGATCGGTCAGCTCGCCGCGGTCGCGCTTGGTCCGGATGACGGAGGGGGCGTCCATGAGGGTTCTCCAGGAGGTTCGAAGAAGAGGAAATGCGAAGAGTGCCGCGAGGGAGCTGATCCCCCACGACACTCTACGCGCGTAACTACAGCGGTTGCCAGAGCCGCTCCGGCCCGGCCTGCGCGGCTTCGGTCAGCCCAGGTGCTCCGGGCCGAACGCGTCCGGCAGCACCTCGCTCATCGGCCGCAGCCCCGAGGGCAGGTCGACCAGCAGCTCGGGCCCGCCGTGCTCGTACAGCAGCTGACGGCAGCGCCCGCACGGCACCAGCAGCTCGCCCGCGCCGTCCACACAGGTGAACGCCACCAGCCGGCCGCCACCGCTCGCGTGCAGCGCCGAGACCAGCCCGCACTCGGCGCACAGCGCCAGGCCGTAGCTGGCGTTCTCCACGTTGCAGCCGGTGACCACCCGGCCGTCGTCGACCAGCGCGGCGGCGCCGACCGGGAACTTGCTGTACGGGGCGTACGCGTGCCCCATCGCGTCCCGGGCGGCGGTCCGCAGCCGCTCCCAGTCGACCGACCCGGCGGCCCGGTCGGCCTGAGCGGCCGTCACTTGCCCTGCCCGCGCCGGTAGATCTGACCGTCCGCCTTCGGCATCCGCAGTCGCTGCGAGGCCAGGGCGAGCACCACCAGGGTGATCACGTACGGGGTGGCCACGATCAGCGGACGCGGCACCGAGTCGGTGGTGGCGAACCAGAGCGCCAGACCGGCGGCGACCACCAGGCTGATCGCCGCACCGCGGAACTGACGCCGGTACAGCTTCCAGAGCGCCAGCAGCGCCATCGCGATCGAGACGGTCAGCAGCAGCACGTGCACCGAGTCGGCGTCACGCAGCTGGAGGCTGTCGGTGAAGCCGAACAGGCCCGCGCCCATCGCCAGACCGCCCGGCATCCAGTTGCCGAAGATCATCGCGGCCAGACCGATGAAGCCCCGGCCCTGGGTCATGCCGTCCTTGTAGAAGTGCGCCGCGACCAGCGAGAGGTACGCGCCGGCCAGACCGGCGAACGCGCCCGAGGTGATCACCGCGAGGTACTTGTACTTGTAGACGTTGACGCCCAGCGACTCGGCGGCGGTCGGGTTCTCGCCGCAGGAGCGCAGCCGGAGGCCGAAGACCGTCCGCCAGAGCACGAAGTAGCTGGCCACCACGAACACCGCGGCGATCACCACGACCACCGAGAGGTTGGAGACCAGGCCGCCGAGGATGCCGGCGACGTCGGAGACCAGGAACCAGTGGTGCGCCTCGATCTTGTCCAGCCAGTCGGCCAGACCCGGGACGGTGATGTACGGCAGCGGGTCGGCCGGCGGGGACTGGTTCGCCCCGGCGCCGAAGGCCACGTAGTCGCGGTAGTAGATCCGGTTGACGTAGGCGCAGATGCCGGGGATCAGCAGGTTGATGCCGACGCCGGAGACGATGTGGTCGACGCCGAAGGTGACGGTGACCAGCGCGTGCAGCAGACCGCCGAGCGCACCGCCCGCCATGCCGGCCAGCAGGCCGACCCAGGGGTTGACCAGGTAGCCGACCCAGGCACCGCAGAAGGTGCCGGCCACCATCATGCCTTCGAGACCGATGTTGACCACACCGGCCCGCTCGGCCCAGAGACCACCGAGACCGGCCATCGCGATCGGCACCGAGGCCCCGAGCGCGGCGGTGACCTGGCCCGAGGAGGTCAGACCGTGGTTGCCGGTGGCCGCGCCCACGGCGGAGAACAGCAGCAGTGCACCGGCGATCAGCAGCAGCACGACCGGGACGGTCAGCTTGCGCTTCTTGACGGGGGTACCCGGCGACTTCGGCCGGGCGGCAGTGGCGGTGCTCATGCGGCCACCTCCTTCTTGGCAGCGGCGGCGGCCTGCGCGGCCAGCTCGGCGCCGACCTTCTGCTGCTGGCGCTTGAGGCCGTAGCGGCGCACCAGCTCGTAGGCGACGACGACGCAGATGACGATGGTGCCCTGCATGACGGTGACGATTTCCTGCGGGTAGTCACCGTGGGTCGGGAGCTGGGTCCCGGCCACGTCGAGGAAGGCGAACAGCAGCGCCGAGAAGGCGATGCCGATCGGCGAGTTACGACCGAGCAGGGCGACCGAGATGCCGATGAAGCCGAGGCCGGGCTGGATGCCCTGGCCGAAGTAGTAGGAGCTGGAGAGCAGTTCGGGCAGACCGATCAGACCGGCGATGGCACCGGAGACCACCATCGAGGTGATCACCATGCGCTTGACGTTCACGCCGGAGGCGGTGGCGGCGCTCTCCGAGCGGCCGGTGGCGCGCAGGTCGAAACCGAACCGGGTCCGGGTCAGGGTGAACTGGAAGGCGACACCGACCAGGACGGCGATCACCAGGAAGCCCCAGAGGGTGCCGCCCGCGGTCTCCAGGGTGAAGAAGTGGCTGGACGCCGAGACCGGGTCGGTCTGGATGCTGTTGGTGGTGGTGCCCTTCTCCGGGGCGAAGATGCCGGGCACCAGCAGCAGGCCGACCACCGAGGTGGCGATGGCGTTCAGCATGATGGTCGAGATGACCTCGCTGACGCCCCGGTAGACCTTGAGCAGACCGGCGATGCTCGCCCACAGGCCACCGACCGCCATCGCGGTGAGCAGCAGCAGCGGGATCTGCAGGATCGCGGGCAGGTCCACCTGGCTGCCGACGAAGGCGGCGAACAGCACGCCCAGCTTGTACTGGCCGTCGACGCCGATGTTGAAGAGGTTCATCCGGAAGCCGAAGGCGGCGGCGGCACCGGCCAGGTAGTACGTGGTGGCCCGGTTGAGGATGCCCACCTGGCCGTCCGAGGCCGTCCCGTACGTGAACAGCACGTCGAACGCCTCGAACGGCTCCTTGCCCGAGACCGCCAGCAGCACGCTGCAGATCACCAGGGAGAGCAGCACCGCGAGGACCGGAGCGGCGAGGCCGAGCACGATCTTCTCGGTGTCGAACCGCTTCTTCGCCACGGGTGTGGTGGCAGCGGGGTTGGGACTGGTCATGTGGGTTACTCCCCCGCCTGTGCGTCGGTGGCGGTGTCGTCGGTGGGCCGCGCGGGCTCGGTGATCTCGGCCACGAAGGCGTGCGCCTCGGCGACCGCCTCCGGGTCCGACTCGATGCGGCCGGTGGCCGCACCCGTCATCGCGGTGCCCAGGTCCTCGGCCGTCACGGTGGCCGGGTCGGCGTCGGCGACCAGCCGGCCGCGGTAGATCACCCGGATGGTGTCGGAGAGGCCGATCAGCTCGTCCAGGTCGGCGGAGATCAGCAGCACCGCCAGGCCCTCGCGCTGGGCGGCCCGGATCTGCTCCCAGATCTGCGCCTGCGCACCGACGTCCACGCCACGGGTGGGGTGGGAGGCGATCAGCAGCTTGGGGTGGTGGCTCATCTCGCGGCCGATGATCAGCTTCTGCTGGTTGCCACCGGAGAGCGAGGCCGCGGTGACCTCGATGCCGGGCGTGCGGACGTCGTACTCCTCGACGATCCGCCGGGTGTCCTTGCGGGCCCCGGCCGGGTCCAGCAGCAGGCCCTTGGAGTTGGGCTCCTCGGTGACGTGACCGAGGATCCGGTTCTCCCAGAGCGGGGCCTCCAGCAGCAGGCCGTGCTTGTGCCGGTCCTCGGGGATGTAGCCGATGCCGGCCTCGCGGCGGGCCCGGGTCAGCGTCCCGGTCAGGTCCTTGCCGTCGAGCGTGACGGCGCCGCCGTCCAGCGGCAGCATGCCCATGATGGCCTCGACCAGCTCGGCCTGGCCGTTGCCCTCGACGCCGGCGATGCCGAGGATCTCGCCCTTGCGGATCCGCAGCGAGATGTCGTCCAGCACCACGCGCTCGACGCCCTCGGCGTCCGCCTTGGCGATCCGCAGGGTGTCGACCTTGAGCATCTCGGTCTCGGTGACGGTCGACTCGCGGCTCTCCGGGGAGGGCAGCTCGGCGCCGACCATCAGCTCGGCCAGCTGACGGGCCGTCACGGTGCGCGGGTCGGCGTCGCCGACCGTGGTGCCGCGGCGGATGACGCTGATCGCGTCGGCCACCGAGAGCACCTCGTGCAGCTTGTGCGAGATGAAGATGACGGTGACGCCCTCGGCCTTGAGCTCGCGCAGGTTGCCGAAGAGCGCGTCCACCTCCTGCGGCACCAGGACGGCGGTGGGCTCGTCCAGGATCAGGATCTTGGCGCCCCGGTAGAGCACCTTGAGGATCTCCACCCGCTGGCGGTCGGCCACGCCGAGGTCCTCGACCAGCGCGTCCGGGCGGACACCCAGGCCGTACTGGTCGGAGATCTCGCGGATCTTCGCCTTGGCCTTGGCTCCTATCCCGTAGAGCTTCTCGCCGCCCAGGACGACGTTCTCCCACACCGTCAGGTAGTCGGCCAGCATGAAGTGCTGGTGCACCATGCCGATGCCGCGCGCGATGGCGTCCCCGGGGGTGTTGAACTCGACCTGCTCGCCGTTGATGGCGATGGTGCCCTCGTCCGGCTTCTGCATGCCGTAGAGGATCTTCATCAGGGTGGACTTGCCCGCCCCGTTCTCGCCCATCAGGGCGTGCACGGTGCCGGGGGCCACGGTGATGTCGATGTCGTGGTTGGCCACGACGCCGGGGAAGCGCTTGGTGATGCCGCGCAGTTCGACGGCCGGTGTCGCCGTCCCCGCGCTGGGGTTGCCGCCCGTGGGGGTCGGGGCGGGTTCGGAAGCGGTGATGGCGATCTCCTGGTGGTCACAGGGCGCGTCGTTGCGCTGGAGAAGGCTTGGGGGAACGGGCGAGGCCCGGTGGCGCGCGTCGTATGCGCACCCGCCGGGCCCCGCCCTGATGCTCTGTCAATCATGCGCGCTGACCGGAGCGGTCGGCGGCAGGCTGAGCGAGTGTCAGCCGGTGGTGGTCGGGATCTTGGTGGCGCCCGAGGTGATGGCCGTGGTGGCCGCGTCCAGCTTCGCCTGGATGTCGGAGATGTAGCCGCCGGTGGTGGCCAGCGACACGCCCTTCTCCTTCAGGTCGAAGTTCTTGGTGCCCGTGATCGGGGTGCCCTTCTTGAAGGCGTCGATGTACGAGAACACCGCGGTGTCGACGTTCTTCACCATCGAGGTGAGGATGCGCTCCTTGTACTTGGCCAGGGCCGGCTGGGCGGCCTGGTCCGAGTCGACGCCGATGGCCCACTTCTTCGCGTTGAAGACGGCCTCGATGGCGCCGTTGCCGGAGGAGCCGGCGGCGGAGTAGATGACGTCCGCGCCCTTGTCGAGCTGGCCCTGCGCGGCGTCCTTGCCCTTGCCCGGGTCGTTGAAGCCCGAGAAGTCCGGCGGGGTGGTGAGGTAGGTGGTCTCGACCTTGATGTCCGGGGTGACCGACTTGGCGCCCGCGACGTAACCGGCCTCGAACTTCTTGATCAGCTCGGACTGCACGCCACCGATGAAGCCGATGTGCTTCGCGGTGCTCTTCGAGGCGGCGGCGACGCCGGCCAGGTACGAGCCCTCCTGCTCCGAGAACGTCAGCGAGGTGACGTTGGTCGGCTGGGTGGAGGAGCCGGAGTCGATGATCGCGAACTTGACGTTCGGGTTCTCCTTGGCGACCTTCTCGACGGCGCCCTGGTAGACGAAGCCGACGGCGATGATCGGGTTGAAACCACCGGTCACCAGCGTCTTGAGGCGGGTCTCCTTGTCGGCCTCGGCCTCACCGGTCTTGGCCTCGGCCTCGGTGATCTGCACGCCGAGGTCGGCCTTGGCCTTGTCCAGGCCACGGGCGGCGGAGTCGTTGAACGACTGGTCGCCACGGCCGCCGATGTCGTAGGCCATGCCGACCTTGATGCCGGAGGCGCTGCCGGACGCCGAGGCGTTGGTGTTGTTGTCCGTGCTCTTTGCGCCGCAAGCGGCGAGCGAGGCGATGCCCAGGGAACCCGAGAGCACAACCGCGGCGAGCTTCATTGAACGGCGCAAGGGAGTATCTCCTTCTCACACACCCGTATGGCGTGGTCGAGCGCCACCGTAACGCGCGTAGAACACGGTTGTGTTACGGGCAGGAAGGGCATTCGGGTTGTTATCAAAACGTGGTGCTACGTCAGGACGAAACGGACATATGACCACGCTTGCCACACCGGAATGTCACTACTCCCTGGTAGTGCTCCGCCACTCTACGCCGAACCGCGCCCAACGGTCTCAGACTCGGCCGTACTCCAGCGCGAGTGCCGCGAACAGCTCCACACCGATCGCGATCGACCGCTCGTCCACGTCGAAACGGCCCTGGTGGAGGTCGCGGACAGTGCTGTCGTGCGGGCTCCGGACGCCGAGCCGGGCCAGCGCGCCGGGGGCGTGCTCCAGGTACCAGGAGAAGTCCTCGCCGCCGAGGCTCTGCTCGGTGTCCTCCACCACCGGGCCCGCGCCGGCCGCGAAGCGGCCGGTCATCGCCGCCTCCAGCTGGCTGATCGACTCGTGCTCGTTCACCACCGGCGGGACGCCGCGGTGGTAGTCCACCGTCCACTTGGCCCGGTACAGCTCGGCCAGCTTGGCGGTCAGCTCGTGCAGCGCGTCCGGCGCCTCGCGCCAGCCGGCCAGCTCCAGGCAGCGGACGGTGCCCTCCAGCTCGGCGTGCTGCGGGATCACGTTCGAGGTGGTGCCGGAGGCGATCCGGCCCCAGACCAGGCTGACGCCCCAGCGCGGGTCCATCCGGCGGGCCAGCGCGGGCGGCAGGTCGGAGGCCAGCCGGGCCACCGCGGTGACCAGATCGGTCGTCAGGTGCGGGCGGGCGGTGTGGCCGCCGGGCCCGTCCAGGTGCAGCACCAGCCGGTCGCAGGCGGAGGTGATCGCGCCGACCTTGAGGCCGATCCGGCCGACCTGGACCTTGGGGTCGCAGTGCACCGCGAAGATCCGGCCGACGTCCGCCATCCCGCCCGCCTCGATGACGTCCAGCGCGCCGCCGGGCATCACCTCCTCGGCGGGCTGGAAGATCAGCCGCACCGGCTGCTTCAGCTCGCCCGTCCGGGCCGCCTGGGCCAGCACCAGTGCGGTGCCGAGCACCACCGAGGTGTGCACGTCGTGGCCGCAGGCGTGCGCCCGGCCGGGCAGCGTGGAGCGGTAGGGGGCCTCGGTCTTGGCGTCGTCGATCGGCAACGCGTCGATGTCCGCCCGGAAGGCCAGGAACGGGGTGCCCGGCTTGTGGTCGGCGGGCAGGATGTCGACCGTCATCCCGGTGCCGCCCGGCAGCAGCTTGGGCGAGAGCCCGGCGGCCAGCAGCCGCTCCCGGAGCAGCCGGGTGGTGCGGAACTCCTGCCGACCGAGCTCGGGGTGCCGGTGCAGGTCACGGCGGAAGGCGATCAACTCCGCCTGGTAGGCCCGTACCCGTGCGCGCAGGTCCGATCCGGGGCGGGCGGGGGTGAGAGTGGCCTGAGCGGCGGGCTGAGGATCGTTCACCTCAACAAGACTAGGCCGGTGGTGGGGTTTTGGCCCGACTTCCGCCGAACTGGTCCCCGGATGGGTGCATACCGGCCCCGCAGCTGGGTATGACATACCGTTTCGTCCGCCTTCCGTGCTCGCTGATCTGTGCAACGAGCGGTCCCGGGGCAGGACACGGCACGGGGCCCCCGGGCGGCGCGCCCCGGTCCGCCTCGACGGGCCGGCCTGACGGACGGTCAGCTCCGCCGCCCGGCGCGGACGCGGACACCCCGGGCGGGACGGTCCGGAGGGGGCGGGGACCACGGTCGGGGTCCGGGCCAGGCCCCCTGCGATGATCGGCGGCAACGACCGAACCAGACCTGGGAGTGGAAATGACCGAGCGGAAGGTGGCCGTGGTCACCGGTGCCAGCAGCGGCATCGGTGCGGCGACGGCCCGGCGGCTGGCCGAGGACGGCTTCGAGGTGGTGGTGACGGCCCGCCGGACCGACCGGGTCGAGGCCCTGGCCAAGGAGATCGGCGGCCGGGCCTACACCGTCGACGTGACCGACCGGACGGCGGTGGACGCGTTCGCCGCCGAGGTCGGCCCGGTCGACGTGCTGGTCAACAACGCCGGCGGCGCGATCGGCGCGGAGAGCGTCGAGAACGGCGACCCGGCCGACTGGCTGGCGATGTACCAGGTGAACGTGCTCGGGGTGCTGCACGTGACCCAGGCCCTGCTGCCCGCCCTGCGGGCGAGCGGCGACGGCACCGTACTGGTGCTCAGCTCGACCGCCGCGCTGGCCGCGTACGAGGGCGGCGGCGGGTACGTGGCGGCGAAGACCGCCGCGCACACCGTGGCGGCCACCCTGCGGCTGGAGCTGTGCGGCGAGCCGATCCGGGTGATCGAGATCGCGCCCGGCATGGTGAAGTCCGAGGGGTTCGCGGTCACCCGGTTCCGGGGCGACGAGGAGAAGGCGGCGGCGGTCTACGCGGGCGTGGCCGAACCGCTCAGCTCCGAGGACGTCGCCGACACCGTCTCCTGGGCGGTCACCCGGCCGCCGCACGTCAACATCGACCTGCTGGTGGTCCGGCCGCGCGCCCAGGCGGCCAACCACAAGGTGCACCGGGGCTGACCACCGTCCGTCGTCGGGGTGGCCGACCCGGTCGGCCACCTCAACGAACATGACAACGTTACGACTTGATAGCTCGATCGAGTGAATTCGACATGACCCTTCCTCAATTGACGAACCCTCAACTACCGTGGTGCCGCTGCCCGGGCGGTCCACAAGATCCCTGGTCCCGGGCCTGGGCGAGCGGTTCCCTGCGGAACCGCTGACCACCTACGTTTCGTCTCTGGAGCATCTCCCCTTCCCGCCCTCACGAGGAGGACCCGCTGTCCAGTGACATCCCGCCGCAACGGTTCGACCTGCCGTTGCTGGTGCCGTCCCTGCTCGGGCTTCACCGTTTCAACGAGGCCGACCCCGGCGCCGCCGAGGAGGCCCTCCTGGCCTGCTGCGGTAGTCACCGCTGGGCCCTCCGGCTCACCGCACACCGCCCCTACCCCGACATAGAGGCCCTGTTGGCCGCCGCCAGCGAGGCGTCCTACGACCTGCGTCCGGCCGATCTGGCCGAGGCGCTGGCCGACGAGAGCTGGATGCCGCAGCCGCTGCTCGGCATGCGCGCACCCGGAAGCCAGGCCGCGCACACCGCGCTGCGGGCCGCCCACGCGGCGTACGAGGCGCGCTTCGGCCACGTCTTCGTGGTCTGCCTGGACGGGATCGAACCGGAGGAGATGCTCGACACCGTGCTCACGTCCGTCCGGACCAGGCTCGCCAACGACCCGGACGAGGAGCGGCTGATCGCGGCCGACGAGCTGCGCCGGATCGCCCTGACCCGGCTGGAGCACCTGGTCGCCTCGGCCGCCGCCCGGTCGGGCAACTGACCCGGTCGCCTCCACCGCCGGGCCGGCGGTGGAGGCGGCGTCGGGAGCGGCCCCGGAGGTGAGCCGCCGTCAGGAGGGGGCCATCGCGCCGCCGCAGGATCATCACGCAGAGTCACATTCGGGGGTCCGATTAGGCCGTGCGTGCCTGATTGATCACACCTGACACCCCCGGAGGCGGTTCACGACACGGCGTCGATAGGATGCTGGCGGCCGGAGGACCGTACCGGCCGGGCTGACCGACACCGAAGCCGGCCGAGCCCCCAATCCGCTTCCGGAGGGTTTTCCGTGCCGGCTGGAACGCTGTACCGCGGCCGGGAAGGCATGTGGAGTTGGGTGGCTCATCGAGTCACCGGCGTCCTCATTTTCTTCTTCCTGTTCGCCCATGTTCTCGACACCGCACTCGTGCGGGTGTCCCCCGAGTCGTACGACACCGTCATCGCGACGTACAAGACACCGCTGGTGAACCTGATGGAGTACGGCCTCACCGCCGCCATCCTGTTCCACGCCCTGAACGGCCTCCGGGTCATCGCGGTGGACTTCTGGTCCAAGGGCCCGAAGCTCCAGAAGCAGATGCTCTGGACCGTCATGGGTGTCTGGGTCGTCCTGCTGGCGGCGTCGTTCTACCACATCCTCCAGCACACGCTGCGTACCTGGTTCGGGGGCTGATCCGCGATGGCTACTGACGCCAACGAGACCCTGGTGGTCCCCTCGCTCCAGGCCCACACGGGCCAGGGCCTGGGCACCGGGAACCCCGCCGACGCCTTCGTCGTCGAGCCCCCCCGTGCGCGTACCAAGAAGACCCCTCGGCGTACCCGCACCAACTTCGAGATGCTCGCCTGGCTGTTCATGCGCCTGTCGGGTGTCCTGCTGGTCGTGCTGATCCTCGGTCACCTGCTGATCATGCTGGTGCTCGACGGTGGCGTGTCGAAGATCAACTTCGCCTTCGTGGCGGGTCGCTGGGCCTCGCCGTTCTGGCAGGGCTGGGACCTGCTGATGCTGTGGCTCGCCATGCTGCACGGCAGCAACGGCATGCGCACGGTCATCAACGACTACGCGGAGAAGGACTCCACCAGGCTGTGGCTGAAGACCCTGATGGGCGCCGCGACCGTGTTCACGGTCCTGCTCGGCACCCTGGTGATCTTCACCTTCGACCCGAACATCTAATCGGCCAGCCAGAGGCGACGTAGACCCCATGCAGATTCACAAGTACGACACCGTCATCGTCGGCGCCGGTGGCGCGGGCATGCGCGCGGCCATCGAGTCGACCCAGCGCAGCCGCACCGCGGTGCTGACCAAGCTGTACCCCACCCGCTCCCACACCGGCGCGGCCCAGGGCGGCATGTGCGCCGCCCTCGCCAACGTCGAGGAGGACAACTGGGAGTGGCACACCTTCGACACGATCAAGGGTGGTGACTACCTGGTCGACCAGGACGCCGCCGAGATCATGTGCAAGGAGGCGATCGACGCCGTCCTCGACCTGGAGAAGATGGGCCTCCCGTTCTCCCGGACCGAGCAGGGCCGGATCGACCAGCGCCGCTTCGGCGGCCACACCCGCAACCACGGCGAGGCGGCGGTCCGCCGCTCCTGCTACGCGGCCGACCGCACCGGTCACATGATCCTGCAGACGCTGTTCCAGAACTGCGTCAAGCACGGCGTCGAGTTCTTCAACGAGTTCTACGTCCTGGACCTGCTGATCAACGACGGCAAGACCGCGGGCGTCGTCGCCTACGAGCTGGCCACCGGCGAGATCCACGTCTTCCAGGCCAAGTCGGTGGTCTTCGCCTCCGGCGGCACCGGCAAGTTCTTCAAGGTGACCTCCAACGCGCACACCCTGACCGGTGACGGCCAGGCGCTGGTCTACCGGCGCGGCCTGCCGCTGGAGGACATGGAGTTCTTCCAGTTCCACCCGACGGGCATCTGGCGGATGGGCATCCTGCTCACCGAGGGCGCCCGCGGCGAGGGCGGCATCCTCCGCAACAAGGACGGCGAGCGCTTCATGGAGCGCTACGCCCCGGTCATGAAGGACCTCGCGTCCCGTGACGTCTGCTCCCGCGCGATCTACACCGAGATCCGCGAGGGCCGCGGCTGCGGTCCGGACGGCGACCACGTCTACCTGGACCTGACGCACCTTCCGCCGGAGCAGCTGGACGCCAAGCTCCCGGACATCACCGAGTTCGCCCGGACCTACCTCGGCATCGAGCCCTACACGGACCCGATCCCGATCCAGCCCACCGCGCACTACGCGATGGGCGGCATCCCGACCAACGTCGAGGGCGAGGTGCTGCGCAACAACACCGACGTGGTGCCCGGCCTCTACGCGGCCGGCGAGGTGGCCTGCGTCTCGGTGCACGGCGCCAACCGCCTGGGCACCAACTCGCTGCTCGACATCAACGTGTTCGGCAAGCGGGCCGGTATCGCCGCCGCCGACTACGCGGGGACCGTCGACTTCACCGAGCTCCCCGAGAACCCGGCCGAGAAGGTCATCTCGATCATCGAGGGCCTCCGTGACTCCGAGGGCACCGAGTCGGTCGCGCAGATCCGCAAGGAGCTGCAGGAGTCCATGGACACCAACGCCATGGTCTACCGCACCGGCGAGACCCTCAAGCAGGCCGTGGCCGACATCGCCGGCCTGCGCGAGCGGTACAAGCACGTCGCGATCCAGGACAAGGGCCAGCGCTACAACACGGACCTGCTGGAGGCCGTCGAGCTGGGCAACCTGCTCGACCTGGCCGAGGTACTGGCCGTCTCCGCGCTCGCCCGCGAGGAGTCGCGCGGCGGTCACTACCGCGAGGACTTCCCGACCCGTGACGACGTGAAGTTCATGCAGCACACCATGGCGTACCAGGAGGTCGCCGCGGACGGCACCACCTCGATCCGCCTCGACTACAAGCCGGTCGTCACGACCCGCTACCAGCCGATGGAGCGTAAGTACTGATGAGCACTCCGACCGTGGAGAAGCACTCGGCCGCTCTGGACGCGGCCGAGGCCGGTGGCGTCAAGCTGATCACCGTGACCCTCAGGATCCGCCGGTTCAACCCGGAGGAGCTGCCGGACCCGGTGTGGGTCGACTACCAGCTGGAGATGGACCCGAAGGAGCGCGTCCTGGACGCCCTCAACAAGGTCAAGTGGGAGCAGGACGGCACGCTGACGTACCGTCGGTCCTGTGCGCACGGCATCTGCGGCTCCGACGCGATGCGGATCAACGGCCGCAACCGGCTGGCGTGCAAGACCCTGATCAAGGACGTCAACCCGGAGCAGCCGATCACGATCGAGGCCATCAAGGGCCTCGCGGTCCTCAAGGACCTGATCGTGGACATGGACCCGTTCTTCCAGGCGTACAAGGACGTCATGCCGTTCCTGATCACCAACGGGAACGAGCCGACCCGCGAGCGCCTGCAGACCGCCGAGGACCGCGAGCGGTTCGACGACACCACCAAGTGCATCCTGTGCGCCGCGTGCACCTCGTCCTGCCCGGTGTTCTGGAACGACGGCCAGTACTTCGGCCCGGCCGCCATCGTCAACGCGCACCGCTTCATCTTCGACTCGCGCGACGAGGGTGCCGAGCAGCGCCTGGAGATCCTGAACGACCGTGAGGGCGTGTGGCGTTGCCGCACCACCTTCAACTGCTCCGAGGCCTGCCCGCGTGGCATCGAGGTCACCAAGGCGATCCAGGAAGTGAAGCGGGCCCTGGTGACCCGCCGCTTCTAGTCGTCGCCACACGCCGAGGGCCCGTCCGGAGATCCGGACGGGCCCTCGGTCGTCGGCCTTACTTCAGCAGACCGCGGTCCTTCGGGTTGGTCACCCCGGTGAAGGTGAGCAGGTGCCGGCCGGCGGTGACGGCGTAGAGGTCCGACGCCCCGTCACCGTCCAGGTCACCGGAGCTGCCCAGGGTCGGGTACTGCTCGACCGGGAAGCTGCCCAGCACGGTGCCGGCCGCCGGGTCGGCGAGGGCGGAGAAGTCGTACGCTCCGGCCGCGTCGCGCGGGACGGCGTACGCCCGCAGCGTGCCGGTCGCCTTCTCCCGAGCCCAGACGGTGAGGTTGCCGGCCGCGTCGGGGCCCGGACCGATCAGCTGGTATCCGCCCCAGTTACCGGCGGTGGTGACCCGGGTGGTCTCCCCCCACCAGCCCTCGATGGCGGCCACCCAGAGGTCCCCGTCGACCAGGGTGAGCTGCTGCAGGCCTTCCGGAGCCGAGCGGGAGCCCGAACCGATCGACACCAGCTGCCCTGCCCGGGACCAGTCAAGCCCCTCGGCCTCCGGCAGGTAGTCGTAGATCGGCGACATCCGGGCAGGGTCGAGGCCACCCCGGTAGAGGTAGTAGCCACCGGCCGAGCCCGGTCGGCGGACCAGTACGTCGTCCACCGGGTTCGTGTTCCGGGACCAGCCGCCGTGGGCGATCTCCAGACCGTCCCAGCTGCCCGTACCGCCCGGCGCGGCCTGGGCCGGGAAGACGGCACTCGGCTCGGTACCGGTGGCGTCCGCGCTGATCACCTGGAGGTTGCCCGCCCGGTCGGTCAGCACGATGTCGGGGACGCCGTCGGCGTCCACGTCGCCGTACGCCTTGGGGGCGTTGGCGTTCCAGGGGGCGTAGAAGGTGTAGCTGGTGGGCCCGGTCACGTTGCCCGCCCGGTCCACGGCCTGGACCTGGAGTACGTGGGTGCCCCAGTCGCGCGGCCTGAGTGTGACCGTCGCGGTGCCGTCGGCGGCCGCCGGCACCGCTCCCTCGCAGCCGCTCCCGACCCCGAGCGTGCCGTCCAGCACGTACCGGTAGCACACCACCCCGGAGCCGGTCTCGGTGGCGCGGAAGGTGAAGACACCCTTCTGGCCCGCGAACTTGTTGACGCCCTCGGCCGGGAAGTCGGTGGAGCCGACCACCGCGACCGGTGCGGTGACGTCCACCCCGAATCCGCACTTGGCGGTGGGCTGTCCGCCGCCCTGCGGCCAGAACCGCCAGCTGTAGCGGTGCCCGTCCGTCAGCGGCTCCGGGGTGACCGAGAGCTGCCCGGCCTGAGCCCCGACCTGACGGTCCACCAGCTTCACGCCGGCGGTCTCGTCCCAGAGACCGAACCGGGCGCCCGTACCCGAGGTGGTGCCGGTCAGGACCGGGGTCGTGCTGCCCAGCCAGTCCGCCGTGCAGGCGGCGGTGACCTGGTCGTGCGGGGCCGCAGACGCGGCGGGGGCGGACAGCAGACCGGCCGCGAGCGCGACGGTGGCGGCGGCGGTCAGCAGCCGTGCGGGATACATCTGGATGACCCACTCCTGGAGAGGAAACGGGGTGCGTCGTGCACGCCCCCCGGCGGGGATCCTGGCAGGGCCGCCGGGTGGGGGCAACGGCATTTCTCAGGGGCGGCGCAGGGTGCGCAGGCTGCGGACGCCGATGCCGCCGACCGCCAGGCCGAGCAGGAGCGAGGTGACGGCGAGCAGCAGGTGGACCCAGAAGAAGGCGGTGGGCCGGCCGTGGTCGCCGTCGACGAAGGCCTGGCCGCCGGAGTCCTTCCAGAGGTTCTTCAGGAAGGTGGTCCAGATGATCACGGACCAGACGCCGAAGGCGGTGAGGAACCAGGAGGTGCGGCGGCCGAGCTTCATGGCGGGTCCTAGCGGGCGGGGGCGGAACTGTCCGGTCCAGTATGCGGAGTGGGCCGGGCGGCCCAACGGGCGGCACTCGTTCGGGCGACGATGGCGGCGCGGCGGGCGGGCGGCGGGGCGCCCGGGTACGGTCCCTGGGTGCCCACACTCCGTCACTTCGTGTACCGGTGCGCCGCGCTGGCCGCGGCCGTCTCGCTCTGCTCCGCCGGGGCCCCCTGGCAGGAGCCGCCACCCGGCGCGTCCGTGGTGGGCGGCGAGCGGCTGGGGCAGCCGGGGGTGCAGCTGGCGCCGTCGGCCGGGGCGCCGCCGCTGCCCGCCGGGCTGACCGGTCAGTCCTGGCTGGTCGCGGACGCAGGCAGCGGGGAGGTGCTGGCCGCCAACAACGCGCACCTGCGGCTGCCGCCCGCCAGCACGCTGAAGATGCTGTTCGCCGACACCGTGCTGCCGAAGTTCGACAAGAGCACCGTGCACCGGGTGACCGACGCCGAGCTGGCGGGGATGGGGCTCGGCAGCAGCATGGTCGGGATCAAGGAGAACCTGGACTACCGGGTGGACGACCTCTGGCGCGGGGTGTTCCTCAGCTCGGGCAACGACGCGGTCCGGGTGCTGGCGCACATGAACGGCGGGATCGCCGAGACGGTGGCCCAGATGCAGGCCAGGGCCCAGGCGTTGGGGGCGTTGGACACCAAGGTGGTGACCCCGGACGGGTACGACACGGACGGGCAGCTCTCCTCGGCGTACGACCTGACGCTGTTCGCCCGGTCCGGCCTGCGCAACCCGGACTTCCGGGTCTACTGCGGCACCAGGGACGCGCAGTTCCCGGGCCTGGTGGACAAGACCACCGGGCAGCGCGGCAGCTTCGGCATCGCCAACACCGACCGGCTGCTGGGCAAGTACCAGGGGTTGATCGGGGTGAAGAACGGCTACACCACCAACGCCGGGGCCACCTTCACCGGCGCGGCCGAACGCGGTGGCCGCACGCTGCTGGTGACGGTGATGCGACCCGCCGGGTACCAGCAGGTCTACGACGAGACGGCGGCCCTGCTGGACTGGGGGTTCGCGGCGGCCGGGAAGGTCACCCCGGTCGGCCGGCTGGCCGACCCGCCGCCCGCTCCGGGCGCAGCGGGTGCCGGCACCGGCTCCGGCCCGACCACGGCCGCCGAACCGCCGCAGGCCGCACCGGTGGAGCGGTCGCAGCAGGCCGCGACGCCCGCCCCCGGGGGGATCGGCTGGCCGGGCTGGCTGGCCGCCGGGCTCTGCCTGGCCGCCGTGGTCGGCGCCGCACACTGGGTCAGACGCCGGTCCGCGCGCTGACCCGGCGTCAGCGTGACCCGGCGTCAGTGGGCGGCCGCCGTGGCACCGCCGTCAGCGGTCGGTTCCGCCGCACTCGCCAGCAGGGCGTCGGCCTGCGCCCTGGTCCTGGCCCGGGCGGCGGCCGGGTCGGCCAGCGCGGTCCAGGAGGCGCAGAACAGCAGCAGCCGGCAGACGAAGTTGATCCAGAGCAGCAGCGCGACCGGCACGCCGAAGGCCCCGTACAGGCTCTTGCCCGCGACCGAGCCGAGGTAGGAGGAGAGCAGCAGCTTGAGCAGCTCGAAACCGATCGCACCGATCAGGGCGCCCTGGAACAGCGCCCGGCGGTGCTGCTCCTCGGTGATCCGGGGGAACGGACCGAGCAGGTAGGCGAACAGCACCAGGTCGGCGGCGACCGCGATCAGGAACCCGACCACGCTCAACAGCCAGCCCACGCCGTCCAGTTCGAGCCACTCGGCCGCCCGTCGGGCCAGCGTGGTGGCCAGCGCCGAGGCACCCAGCGAGACCGCCGAGACCAGGCCGAGGCCGAGCAGCACCGCGCAGTCCCAGAGCTTGCCGAGGATCGGGTTGCCCGGGTCGGTGGGCAGCCGCCATATTTCCCGGATCGAGCCGCGCATGGTGGCCACCCAGCCGAGCCCGGAGATCAGCAGCAGCACGCCGCTGATCAGTCCGACCGTGCCCGCGTTGGCGACCAGCGAGGGCAGGTCGAGCGAGTCCGAGAGGCCGGGCAGCTGGTCGGCGATGTCCTGCTGGAGCTTGTCCACCCGGCTGTCCGAGAGGGTGGCCACCGCGATCGCCAGCGCCACCGTGAGCAGCGGGAAGAGCGCCAGGAAGGCGAAGAAGGTGACCGCCCCGGCCAGCCGGTTGCCCTGCACCTCGGTGAAGTGGGCGTACACCAGCCAGGGTCGGCTGCGCAGCAGTCGGGTGGCGATCGGGCCGATCACCGGGAGCTTGGTCAGGAATTCCACGGTCACCTTGCCGGTCGGGTCCGGAACGTCCGGTCCTGTATACCGGCCCGGAGCCGGGCCGGAGCGGCAACGCTCCGACCCGGTGGCGGCTCACTTCGAACGACGGGCCCGGCGGACGGCTGAGGTGACCACCGGCGGGAGCAGGTCGGCGGCCATCCGCTTGGCCACCGCGGCCGGCTTACGGGCGGCGGCGGCCTTCGCCCGGCGGCCCGCGAGGTCCTCGGCGGCGGCCCGTCCCTTCCGGGACGCGGCCTCCTTGGCGAGCCGGTCGTGGTGCCGGGAGACCGGGAAGTCGGCGATCCGGTCGGGCTGACCGTCGAGGCGGAGCACCCGCTGCCCGGCGATGGTGTCGGTCACCACCCAGACGCCGGAGGTGCCGCCGGAGCTGGCCAGCAGGGCCTCCTGTGCGGGAGCCGGGTCGCCCCAGGTGCCGTAGAACTTGCACTCGGTCAGCAGGATCGGCCGCAGCCCCAGGTTGAACACCGCCTCCCAGGTCGCGGCGGCCACGCCCGGGGTGTGGGCGGAGCGGTAGTCGTCCAGCACCAGCACGCCGTCCTCGGCCAGCGCGGCCCGGGCGACCTTGATGTCCCCGGCCACGTGCTCGTACAGGTGCGAGGCGTCCACGTGGACGAACCGACAGCTGCCCGCCGGGATCCGGCCGTCGGCCAGCACCGAGGTGGGGGCCTGGATCAGCTCGGGCAGCCGGTCGTGGAAGGCCAGGTAGTTGACCTCGAACGCCTCGCGGGTGAGCGTCTTGCGGTACGACATGGTCATCTCGGCCGAGTTCTCGTCGTCCGGAGCCTCCGAGTCGAACAGGTCGCAGACCGTGAACCGCTCGCCGGACTGGAGGTGGCGGCCCATCACGATCGCGCTGCGGCCGAGGTAGGCACCGAGCTCCATCAGGTCGCCGCCGACGCCGGCCTGCTCCTGACGGTCCAGGAACCACTCGAAAGCGTGCCGGTCCAGGTCCCAGAACCAGCCCGGAACGTCACCCAGCACCGCCGGTTCGACGATTCTGGGGCTGTCGCTGGTCGCGGTGCTTCCGGTCATCGGTACTCCTCACAGCTGCACGGCCGACCGCCACGGACGGCCCAACCGGAGCAACGACCCGGTGCCGTCCGGGTGACCACCACTCCTGGGTGAGCTTCGGTACGGCCGGTTGACCGCACTCACCCGCCAGGTGCGGATTCACCCGTCCGGCGGCCTGCCGTCACGGCACGCTGTCCCTTAGGTGCGCGCGACACTACCGCACCCGCGCCCGCCGTTGAAGGGCTCCGGCAGCCCGTGATCGCGGACCGGTCGGAGCGCTACCCACGCGCCCGGGTGAGCCTGCCGAGCGCGGTCCGGCCACGGGCCGCCACGCGGAGCCCCTGGTACGTCAGAAACCGTCCACGGCTGAGCAGTTCGGCCCGCAGGCCCGCGACCCCCGGGGCCCGCCGGTGGCCGGCCGGGCGGAGCCGGGCGCAGTGCCCGGCGGCCCGGCGGAAGTACTCCCGGCGGTCGCCCGGCGGGATCCGGCCGGGCCTGGAGACCACCGTGTCGAGGTGGTCCAGCATCCGGCCGTAGATCACCGGGCGCCAGCGGTCCAGGTCGGGACGGCCGTCCAGGAAGGCGAAGACCCGGTCGTACTGGTCGAAGACGTCGAAGTGCCTGCGGGTCGCGGTGGCCAGGATGTTGCCGCCCTCGCGCCGCTGGCGGTAGTGCACGCCGACCAGGTCGAGCAGGGTGATCCGGCCGGCGGCCAGCAGGGCCGGGAAGGTCCAGGGGGTGTCCTCGTAGTACCCGGCCGGGAAGGTCAGGCCCTGGTCGGCCAGATAGCCCCGGCGGTAGGCCTTGTTCCAGACCACCATCAGCAGGTCGAGCAGGTCGGGGCGGCCGTCCAGGTCGAAGACCTCGGGGCCGGGGCGGGCGAAGACCGGGGCGGAGGCGGAGCGGACCACCCGGCCGTCCCAGTGGCTGCGGGCGTAGTCGTAGACCAGCAGGTCCGGGTCGGCGGTGGCCTTCAGCCGCTCCGCGACGGCCTGGAGCAGGCCGGGGGTCAGCGTGTCGTCGCTGTCCAGGAAGATCACGTAGTCGCCGGTGGCGACCTCCAGCCCGGCGTTCCTGGCCCGGCCGAGACCGACGTTGGCGGCCAGGTGCAGCACCCGGATCCGCTCGTCGCGGGCGGCCGCCCGGTCCAACAGGGCGCCGCAGCCGTCGGGTGACCGGTCGTCAACCGCGATCAACTCGAAGTCCGGACAGGACTGGCCGAGCACCGAGTCGAGGCACTCGGTCAGGTACTCCTCGACCTGGTACACCGGGACGATCACGCTGAAGCGGGGCATTTGGCACATCCTAGGGGGCGCGGGGCGGGTTACCGGCCCGGCGGGAGCTCCCGCCGTACCATCGGATCCGCGGAGCACCCGGAGCACTCCCGAGAGGCGCTGTCATGCCCGACGCCCCCACCCGGTCCGACCTCGGGCGGCTGCTGCCCCTCCGGGCCCGGCACCTCCACCGGCTGCGGCTCGGCCGGACCCTGGACGTCGGGTGCGGCGTCGGCCGGCACCTGCGGAACTGCGGGCCGGGCAGCGTCGGCGTGGACCACGACGCGCGGGCGGTCCTGACCGCCCGCGCGCACGGCCTGGCGGCGTACACCACGGCCGAGTTCGAGGCCGACCCCGAGCTCGGCCGGCCCGGTGCCTTCGACAGCCTGCTGGTCTCCCACGTGCTGGCGCACCTGGACCCGGCGGGCGGCCGGCACCTGCTCGGGCGCTACCTGCCGGCCGTCCGCCCCGGCGGCCGGGTCGTCCTGATCACCCCTCAGCCCGCCGGGTACCGCGCGGACCCGACCCACGTCCGGTTCGTCGACCTGCCCGCCCTGCGCGAGCTCGCCGAGCTGGCCGGCCTGCGGATCGGGCGCGGCTACTCGCACCCGCTGCCCGAGCCGGCCGGCCGGCTCGTCAAGTACAACGAGTACGTCCTGGTCGGCATCGTCCCCTGACGGGTCACGGTGCCACGGAAGAGGACGAACCGGACGGTAGAATCGCGGGAGACCTGTGCCGGGTCCGCAGGGGCCGGGCACAGCTGGTCGCAAGTCCCCGATGAAAGGCCCGCGCAGCCGATGGCCCCCCGCCTCTCCGTCGTCGTCCCGATCTACAACGTCGAGCGCTACCTCGAGGAGTGTCTGGACTCGATCGCCGCCCAGACCTTCGGTGACCTGGAATGTGTGATGGTCGACGACGGTTCCAAGGACGGCAGCGCGGCGATCGCCGAGGCGTACGCCGCCAAGGACCCGCGCTTCCGCCTCGTCAAGCAGGTGAACAAGGGCCTCGGCGCGGCCCGCAACACCGGCTACCGGCACATCTCGCCGGACAGCGAGTTCCTGAACTTCGTCGACAGTGACGACACCCTGCCGCCGAGCGCCTACGAGCTGATGATCGGCACGCTGGAGGAGACCGGCTCGGACTTCGTCACCGGCAACGTGCTGCGCTTCCGCGCGGTCGGGTACTACCCGTCCGGCGGGCACCGCAAGCCGTTCGCCGAGACCAGGCTGAAGACCCACGTGCGCGAGCTGCCCAGCCTGGTCACCGACCGGACGGCGTGGAACAAGGTCTACCGCCGCTCGTTCTTCGACGCGGCCGGCGTGCTCTACCCCGAGGGCATCCTGTACGAGGACGCCCCGGTCAGCGTGCCGCACCACTACCTGGCGAAGAGCGTGGACGTGCTCTCCGAGCCGATCTACCACTGGCGCGAGCGCGAGGTCGGCGAGATGTCGATCACTCAGATGCGCACCAACCCCAAGGGGTTGATCGACCGGGTCAAGTCGATGGAGCTGGTCCGGGCCTGGCTGCTGGGCCGCCCTGAGCCGGAGTTCAAGGAGTACCTGCGCTCCTACGACGAGAACAACCTCGTCGAGGAGATCCCGATGTTCTTCTGGTCCGTCCTGGAGGGCGACCAGGACTACCGGGAGGCCTACCAGGTCAACGTCAGCCGGCTGCTCCGGGCGATCGGCCCCGAGCAGGTCCGCAAGCTGCGCGCGCCGCTGCGGCTCAAGTACCACCTGACGCTGCAGAACCGGATGTCCGAGTTCGTCGACCAGATGGCGTTCGAGAAGGACAGCAACGGCGCCGCCCCGGCCCGAGGCCTGCTCCGCCCGTACGCCGACTACCCCTTCCTGCGCGGCGGCCGGAAGAGCGTGCCCGCCGACGTGCTGCGGTTGGACAACGCGCTGGTGATGCGCAGCCGGCTCTACGACACGGCCTGGGAGGACGGCAAGCTCAAGATCACCGGGCACGCCTTCCCCGAGCACCTGGGCGCGGAGAACCGGCACGACATGGTCAAGGTGCTGGTGCTCAGGGAGGCCAAGGGCCGCCGGGTGCTGGCCGTGCAGACCAAGGCCATGTACAACCCGGAGGCCACCGCCTCCTCGCCGCACGACCTGTACAACTGCGACTGGGCGGGCTTCTCCGCCGTCATCGACCCCAAGCGGCTCAAGCACCGGGGCGAGTGGCGGGACGGCTCCTGGCGGGTGCTGATCGCGGGCATCGGCAAGGGCGGCGTCTACAAGGGCCGGATCTCGGGCGGCTGGAGCGACAACGCCGAGTACCCGCCCGTGCAGTGGGTCGAGGACGACGTCCGGATCGTGCCCTGGCTGAAGGAGAACCACGTCCACCTGCGGGTGGAGCGGGTCCGGGCGCGCGCCCTGACCGTCACCGAGCGGGGCGGCGAGGTCACCGTCACCGGGCGGGTCGGCTCCGGCGCCGACCTGGCCGGGGTGCAGCTGCGGATGGTGCACACCGAGTCCGACCGCGACCTGCTGTACCCGGTCGAGCTCGGCACCCCGAGCGGCCGCGACCTGCCGTTCACCGCGAGCTTCCCGATCGCCGAGCTGACCGCCGTCCGGGAGGCCTGGGACGCGCTGGACCCGGCCGCCGAGGAGCGGCTGCGGGACCGTTGGGCCACCGAGCTGCGGCTCGCCGACGGCTCCACGGTGCCGGTGGTGATAGACGACCGCCGGGCTCCCGAGCAGCTCGACCTGCCGATCCTGAACAGCACCCGGGCCCTCTTCTCCAAGCCCTCGCCGAGCGGGTACCTGCAGTTCACCGACCAGGTGCTGCAGCCGGTGGTGGACGACATCGCCCGGGCCAAGGACACCGAGGGCTTCCTGCTCAGCGGCAGCTTCCCGCTGCCGGGCAACCACCGCTACGAGCTGGTGATCCGGCACAAGTGGCGGGAGGAGGAGCACCGCTACCCGGTCGAGATCGCCGACGGCCGGTTCCGCGCCGCGCTGCCCGCCGTGCCGACCGCCTCGTTCGCCGGGCAGGTCCCGCTGCACCGGGGCACCTGGGACGTGGAGTTCCGTCCGGTCGGCGCCGAGCCGGGCAGCCTCTGGCCGAGCGCGCTGCTCGCCTCCTCCTGCCACCGCCAACTGCCGCTGGAGGTCGAGGCCCGCGGGCGCCGGGTGGTGTTGGAGCGCCGCGTCTTCGACAGCCTCTCGCTGGAGTCGCACTCCGACCTGCTGCCGGAGGAGCGCAGCGGCTACCGTCAGCGCCTGCTGCGGAACGGCTTCGCCGAGGCCCAGCGCGCGCCGCTCACCGACATGGTGCTCTACCACACCACGGTGCTCAACAACACGGCGGTGGGCGGCGGGTACGCGGGCTCGCCGCGGGCCGTGCACGAGGAGCTGGTCCGCCGCGGCGCCCCGCTCCGGCACGCCTGGACCAGCGAGGACATGCAGGCGGACCTGCCGCAGAGCGTCGAGCCGGTCCGGCTGTGGAGCCCCGAGTGGTACGAGCTGCTGGCCACCGCCAAGTACGTGGTGACCAGCACCCACCTGCCCGAGTTCTTCGTCCGCCGGCCCGGCCAGGTGGTCCTGCAGACCTGGAACGGCACCCCGCTCAAGCGGATCGGCCACGACTTCGAGAAGATCTGGTTCACCGACTCCGAGTACCTCAAACTGCTCGACCACGAGGTCGCCCAGTGGAGCCTGCTGGTCTCCGGCAACACCTTCTCCACCGGTGTGCTGCGGCGGGCCTTCAAGTACCAGGGCCGGATCCTGGAGTCCGGCTCCCCGCGCAACGACGTGCTGCTCGCCGCCGACCGGGAGAAGACCGCCGAGCAGGTCCGCGAGCGGCTCGGCCTGCCGGAGGGCAAGAAGGTGGTGCTGTACGCGCCGACCTTCCGGGAGGACCGGCGCCGTCCGCAGGACGGCTACCAGCTCGACCTGCGGCTCGACCTCGCGGCCGCCAGGGCCGCGCTGGGCGACGACCAGGTCCTGCTGGTCCGGGCCCACGAGCTGATGTGCGGTCAGGTCCCGGACGCCGGCAACGGCTACGTCTGGGACGTCGGCACCTACCCCGACATGGCGGACCTGCTGCTGGTCGCGGACGTGCTGGTGACCGACTACTCCTCGGCCGCCTTCGACTTCGCGAACACCGGCAAGCCGATCCTGTTCTTCACGTACGACCTGGAGCACTACCGGGACAACCTGCGCGGCTTCAGCCTCGACTTCGAGGCGGACGCGCCGGGCCCGCTGCTGTCGACCTCGGCCGAGCTGGTCGAGGCGCTCGGCGCGGTCGACGCGGTGGCCGCCCGGCACGCCGACGCGTACGCCGCCTTCCGGCAGAAGTACTGCGACCTGGACGACGGCCAGGCCGCCGTCCGGGTGGTCGACGCGCTGCTCGGCTGACCGGAACCGAACCGGCGTCCGGGCTCACCCGGACGCCGGTTCGGTTCCGGCCCCCCGATCGGGTCGTTCCCGGGGGCTTCCGTACCGGATCGGTTGACCCGCGGGTCCGCCGGGTATGTCATGGCGCTCACCGTCCGTGTCAGGGTCGGCACCGTCGATCCGCGGCGGCCGGCCGGACTGTCGGCCGTCCTGCCGCCGGCCGCCGCCCAGGAAGCCGTCCGCGATGCGCACCACCCGTTCCCGTCTCGTCCTGCCGTCCCCCCGGGGGCCGGCACCGGTGGCCGCCCGGCCCACCGCCGCGCCGCTCACCCCCCTCACGCTCGGGCTGCGCTCCGCCCGGTGGACCGACGGCGGGCTGGAGCTGACCGGCTTCGTCCGCCGGGACGACCGGGGCAGCGGCAAGGTCCGGAGCTCCTTCACGGTGCTGGAACTCGCCCGCCCCGGCCGGCCGCCGATCCGGTTCCGGACCCGGCCGATCCGGCTGCCCGAGGTGACCGAGGACAGCGGGCAGAGCGACCACAACCACGACTGGGCCGCCTTCACCGTCACGATCGACCCCGAGCGGCTGCGCACCGACGGCGGCTGGCCGGACGCCGACTGGGAGGTCAGGGCCGGGCTGCTGCGCACCCTCCGGCTGACCGGCGTACGGCGCGAGCACGGCCCGCTCCGGCCGCACTGGTGCGGCTCGGGCGAGTACCCGCCCGCGCACTGGGTGGCCGAGAACGTCCGGGTGCTGCCGTACTTCGCCGACCACCGGCTGCGGCTCAAGGTGCACCGGGTGTGGAGCCGGCTCACCGGCCTCCGCCCGGTGGACGGCGGCCTCGAACTCACCGGCTGGGCCCACGACCTGCCGCCGGGAACGGTGTTCCGGCTGCGGGACTGGCGGACCGGCGCCGAGAGCCGGCACCCGGTGGCCGGCACCGGCCGGGACTTCACCGTCCGGCTGCCGTTCCAGGCGTTCGAGACGTTCGAGGCGTCCGCCGACCACGATCCGGCGGCCATGACCTGGTACTGGCACGGCGAGCTGCTCCGGCCGGACGGCTCCACCGAACGGCCGGTGCTCGACGACCGCCCCTGGCCCGGCGGCCTGGTGCTGCCCAGGCCGGCCGGTGGCGCCCTGCTGGTCCGTCAACTCGGGGACGGCTACCCGCAGTTCTGCGCCCAACCGGGCGCCGTCCTGGTCGACCGGATCGCCCCGGAGCGGGACGGCTTCCGGCTCACCACGCACGCCGCGCTGCCCGGCGAGGGGCCACTGGAGCTGGTGCTCCGGCACTGCAACGGCACCCGTGAGATCCGGCACCCGGCCGAGCGCGGCCCGCTGACCGAGCTGACCGTGCCCGCCATCTCGGCCGGCGCCGACCTGGGCCGCCGCCCGCTCCGGCGCGGCGTCTGGGAGCTGTGGCTGCGCCCGGCGGGCCGCGCCGAGGACGAACAGCCACTGCTGCTCAGCCAGCGCGCACTGGCCCAACTCCCGTGCGCGGTGGGCCTCGGGGCCACCGCCGGGGTGGTGGCCGGCGGCGCCAAGCAGGCCGTGCTGCAGAGCCGCTGGCACAACACCCTGATCCTCGACTCCACCCCCGTGCTGGCGCCCGCCGAGCGCAGCCGGTACGCGCAACGGCGGCTGCGCACCGTCGACTACCCCGCCGCCCGGCGCCGCCCGCTCCGCCCGACCGTGCTCTACGACGTGTTCGGCGGGCGCGGTTACGCCGACTCGCCCCGCGCCGTCCATGCCGAACTTGCCCGGCGGGAAGCCCCGTTGGAGCACCTCTGGGTGGTGGACGACGCCCAGGCGGTGGTGCCCGCCGGGGTCCGGCCGGTCCGCAGCCACAGCCCCGAGTGGTACGAGGCGCTGGCCACCTCGCGCTACCTGGTCGGCAACACCCACCTGCCGGATTTCCTCGACCGCCGGCCGGGCCAGGTGGTGCTGCAGACCTGGCACGGCTCGCTGCTGAAGCGGATCGCCCACGACATGACCAACCCCCTGCTGGCCAGGGCCGGTTACCTGGCCGCACTGGACCGCGAGGTCCCGCAGTGGAGCCTGCTGCTCTCCCCCAGCGCCTTCGCCACCCCGATCCTGCGCCGGGCGTTCCGCTACCCCGGCGAGATCCTGGAGTCCGGGTACCCCAGGAACGACCTGCTGGCGCGCGGTGCCGACGCCTCGGCCGTCCGCCGCCGGCTGGGCATCCCCGACGGCCGGCGGATCGTGCTGTACGCCCCGACCTGGCGGGAGGACCAGCAGCGGGGCAACGGCGACGGCTACCGGCTCGACCTGCGGCTCGACCTGGCCGCCGCCCGGGCCGCGCTCGGCGCGGACCACGTCCTGCTGGTCCGCCCGCACACGCACGTGGCCGAACCGCTGCCGGGCGCGGGCGACGGCTTCGTGCTGGACGTCGGCGACTACCCCGACGTGCAGGAACTCCTGCTGGCCGCCGACGTGTTGGTGACCGACTACTCCTCGATCATGTTCGACTTCGCCATCACCGGGCGCCCGATCCTGTTCTTCACCTACGACCTGGCGCACTACCGGGACGCCCTGCGCGGCTTCTACTTCGACTTCGAGCGCGAGGCGCCCGGGCCGCTGCTCGCCGACTCGGCCGAACTGATCGGCGCACTGCGGTCGTTGACCACCGGCAGCACGCTGGTCGACCGGCACGCGGACGCCTACCGGAGGTTCCGCGCCACCCACTGCCGACTGGACGACGGCCGGGCCGCCGCCCGGGTGGTGGACCGCCTGCTCGAACTGGGCGGGTGATCGGGCCCGCCGTTCCGCCCGAGGCCGGACCGCCCGTCAGGCCGCGCCGAAGGCGTAGCTCCGGCAGGGTCGCCAGACCTCGTCCGCGCCGAACCGGGAGAGCACGAAGCCGGGCACCCGGAAGGCCGCGTGGAAGGCCCGGGCCTCGCGGTGCGCCCGGTCCAGCACCGCCTCCGGCAGGCCGTGCGCGACCGTGACGTGCGGGTGGTACGGGAAGGCCAGCTCGCGGGCCAGCGGGCCGGAGCGGACGTCGGCCTCCAGCGCCCGGCACTCCTGGGCGCCCTCCTCGACCCGGACGAAGACCACCGGGGAGACCGGCCGGAAGGTGCCGCTGCCCTGCAGCAGCATCGGGAACGGGAGGTGCCCGGCCGCCACCGCCCGCAGGTGGGCCTCCACCTCGGCGAGCCGGCCGACCGGGATCTCGGTCGGCGGCAGCAGCGTGACGTGGGTGGGTATCGAACGGGCGAGCGGGTCGCCGTGCCCGGCCCGGGCGTCCTGGATCGCGGAACCGTACGGCTCCGGGACGTGTATGGACACGCCGATGGTGACGGCCTCGGGGAGGCCGTCACCGACGGGGGCGGGCACGGCGGTCGACATCAGCGCTTCGGCGGCAGGAAGCCGATGCGGTCGTAGACGGTGGCCAGCGTCTCGGCGGCCACCGAGCGGGCCTTCTCGGCGCCCAGGCCGAGCACCCGGTCCAGCTCGGCCGGGTCCTCCAGGTACCCCTGGGTGCGCTGCTGGAACGGGCCGACCCAGTCGGTGAACAGCTCGGCCAGCTCGGTCTTCAGCGCGCCGTACATCTTGCCGTCGAAGTGCTCGACCAGCTGCTCGACCGACTGCCCGCTGAGCGCGGAGTGGATCCGCAGCAGGTTGGAGACGCCGGCCTTGTTCTCCTCGTCGTAGGAGACCACGGTGCCGGTGTCGGTGACCGCGCTCTTGAACTTCTTGGCGCTGACCTTGGGGTCGTCCAGCAGGTTCACCAGGCCCTTGGGCGAGGAGGCCGACTTGCTCATCTTGGCGGTCGGGTCCTGGAGGTCCAGGATCTTGGCCGTCTCCTTGAGGATGTACGGCTTCGGGACGGTGAAGGTGGGAGCGTAGCGGGTGTTGAAGCGCTCCGCGAGGTCGCGGGTGAGCTCCAGGTGCTGGCGCTGGTCCTCGCCGACCGGGACGGCGTCGGCCTGGTAGAGCAGGATGTCGGCGATCTGCAGGATCGGGTAGGTGAACAGGCCGACCGAGGTGCGGTCGTTGCCCTGCTTGGCGGACTTGTCCTTGAACTGGGTCATCCGGGCGGCCTCGCCGAAGCCGGTGAGGCAGTTCATGATCCAGCCGAGCTGGGCGTGCTCGGGGACGTGCGACTGGATGAAGAGGGTGCAGCGCTCCGGGTCCAGCCCCGCGCCGAGCAGCTGGGCGGCGGAGATCCGGGTGTTCTCCCGGAGGGTGGCCGGGTCCTGCTCGACGGTGATCGCGTGCAGGTCGACCACCATGTAGAAGGCGTCGTTGGCCTCCTGCAGGTCCACCCACTGGCGCACCGCGCCGAGGTAGTTGCCGAGGTGGAACGAGCCCGAGGTGGGCTGGATGCCGGAGAGCACCCGGGGACGGTCCTTCGTCGGACCGGTGACCGCTGCGTTGACCATGGACGCCATTGTTCCAGCTTCACCGACCGCTCAGGAAACGTCAGCCCCTGGAGGTTCCGACAGTGTGACCGCACTCACCCGGATCCGTTCGATCCGGCGGCCGTCCAGTTTCGCCACCGCGAGCCGGAGGCCGTCCTCGGTGGCCACCTGGTCGCCGGTGCTGGGCAGCTTGCCCAGCTCGCTGACCAGGTATCCGGCCACCGTCTCGTACGGCCCTTCGGGGAGCGTGACGCCGGTCTCCTCGGCGAAGTCGGCCAGGTTGAGCAGCCCGTCCAGCTCCATGCCGCCGCCGGCCAGCCGCTGGGTCGCGGTGGTGTCCAGGGCGTCGTACTCGTCCCGGATCTCGCCGATCAGCTCCTCGACCAGGTCCTCCAGGGTGACGATGCCGGCGGTGCCGCCGTACTCGTCCACCACGATGGCCAGATGGTGGCCCTCCCGGCGCATCTCGCCCATCGCGGCCAGCACCCGCTTGGTGGCGGGCAGCAGCTTCACCGGCCGGGTCAGCTCGCGGACCCGCAGTGCGTGCTCGCCGCGTGCCCCGTACAGGTCGCGGACGTGCACGAAGCCGGCCACCGAGTCGTAGGAGCCCTCCACCACGGGGTAGCGGGAGTGCGGCGAGCGGCTGGTCTCGGCCCGGACCTCGGCCAGCGGGCGGTCGGCGTCCAGGAAGGTGACCTCGGTCCGCGGGACCATCACCTCGCGCAGCTGCCGCTCCCCCGCCGAGAACACGTCGGCGATCAACTCACGCTCGTCGTGGCCGAGCTCGGTGCTGGCGGCGACCAGGCCGCGGAGTTCGGCGGAGCTGATCGCCGGCTCCTCGCGGAGCCCCCTGGCGTAGCCGAGCAGGCGGCCCAGCGGGCGGAGCAGTTCGGCTGCGGCGACGGTCAGCAGCAGGAGCAGGGCGAGGGTCACGGGGGGTCAGTGTACGGCGAAGGCCGGGCCGCCCCCGTCGGGGCGACCCGGCCGTTCGGGTGAGCCGGACTCAGATGAGGCCGAGCTCCTTGACCGCGTCGCGCTCCTCGACCAGCTCGGCGACCGAGGCGTCGATCCGGGCGCGGGAGAAGTCGGAGATCTCCAGGCCCTGGACGATCTCGAACTTGCCGTCCTTGGTGGTGACCGGGAAGGAGGAGATGATGCCCTCCTCGACGCCGTACGAGCCGTCGGAGATGATGCCCATCGAGGTCCAGTCGCCCTCGGCGGTGCCGTTCACCCAGGTGTGCACGTGGTCGATGGCGGCGTTCGCGGCCGAGGCGGCCGAGGAGGCGCCACGGGCCTCGATGATGGCCGCGCCGCGCTTGGCGACGGTCGGGATGAAGGTCTCGGCCAGCCACTGCTCGTCGTTGACGGCCTCGGCGGCGTTCTTGCCGTTGACCAGCGCGTGGAAGATGTCCGGGTACTGGGTGGCCGAGTGGTTGCCCCAGATGGTGAGCCGCTGGATGTCGTTGACGGTGACGCCGAGCTTCTTGGCGAGCTGGGCGACCGCGCGGTTGTGGTCCAGGCGGGTCATCGCGGTGAAGCGCTCGGCCGGCACGTCCGGGGCGTTGCGCTGGGCGATCAGGGCGTTGGTGTTGGCCGGGTTGCCGACCACCAGGACCTTGATGTCGTCCGCGGCGTGGTCGTTGATGGCCTTGCCCTGCGGGCCGAAGATGCCGCCGTTGGCCTGCAGCAGGTCGCCGCGCTCCATGCCCGCGGTGCGCGGACGGGCGCCGACCAGCAGGGCCACGTTGGCACCGTCGAAGGCGGTGGCCGGGCTGTCGGTGATGGTGATGTCGCGGAGCAGCGGGAAGGCGCAGTCGTCCAGCTCCATCGCGGTGCCCTCGGCGGCCTTGAGACCCTGCGGGATCTCCAGGAGGCGCAGGTTCACCGGCACGTCCGCGCCGAGCAGGTGGCCGGAGGCGATACGGAACAGCAGCGCGTAGCCGATCTGGCCGGCCGCGCCGGTGACGGTGACGTTGACGGGGGTGCGAGTCATTTTCTGTCTACTCCAGCGATCGCCAGCCACGCCCCACGCGCGCCCGACGCGCTGGAGCCGAGGACGATCTCTCGACGTCGAGAGATCCGGCGTCAGGTTATCGCAGCCCGGCGTCCGCGCGGGCCACCGGCCGTGGCTGATTCGTCACAACGGCGACCGTGCCCCCGGTCGGCCGGAGCCGGCCGGGGGCGGTGGTTCAGCGCCGCTGCTGGCCGATCAACTCGCCGATGTTGTCCAGCACCGAGAGGTGGAGCCACGGATCGGGCTGGGCGATCAGGGTGAGCAGCACGATCGTGCCGCCGAGACAGGTCAGCACCGTGACGTCGGTGAAGCGGCTGCGCACCGCCAGCATGCCGACCTCGGGCATGACCAGCCGGAGCGCCGCCCCGATCAGCACCGCTCCGCCGACGGTCAGCAGGCCGTACTTGAAGTCGCCGAACCAGGTGATGCCGAGCCCGACCGCGACCAGCCCCAGCACCATCGTTATCGGCCACTGCCGGACCGGCAGCGGGTGGCTGCGGTCCAGCGCCGCCGCCGAGCCCTCCGGCGGCAGCGTGCCGGTGGTCTTCACCGGCCGTCGGCGCGACCGGCCCGCCTTGACCGTCATCGGCGTCAGGCCCCGGCGTGGCGCTCGGCCGCCACCACGATGTTGTTGAGCAGCATCGCGCGGGTCATCGGGCCGACCCCGCCGGGGTTCGGGGAGATCCAGCCGGCCACCTCGGCGACCGCGGGCTCCACGTCGCCCTGGATCTTGCCCTCGCCGTCCCGGCTGACGCCGACGTCCAGCACGGCCGCGCCGGGCTTGACGTCCTGAGCCTTGATCAGGTGTCCGACGCCGGCGGCGGCCACGATGACGTCGGCCTGCCGGAGGTGCTTGGCGAGGTCCCGGGTACCGGTGTGACAGAGCGTCACGGTGGCGTTCTCGGACCGCCGGGTGAGCAGCAGGCCGATCGAGCGGCCGACCGTGACCCCGCGCCCGACCACCACGACCTCGGCGCCGTCCAGCTTCACGTCGTGCCGGCGGAGCAGCTCGACGATGCCGTACGGGGTGCAGGGCAGCGGGCCCTCGATGCCGAGCGCGAGCCGGCCGAGCGAGGTGGGGTGCAGGCCGTCGGCGTCCTTGTCCGGGTCCATCAGCTCCAGGACCGGGTTCTGGTCCAGGCCCTTGGGCAGCGGGAGCTGGACGATGTAGCCGGTGCAGGTCGGGTCGGCGTTGAGCTCGCGGACGACGTCCTCGACCTGCTGCTGGGTGGCGGTGGCCGGGAGTTCGCGCTGGATCGAGGCGATGCCGACCTCGGCGCAGTCCTTGTGCTTGCCGTTGACGTACCAGCGGCTGCCCGGGTCGTCGCCGACCAGGACGGTGCCGAGGCCGGGGACGATGCCCCGCTCCTTGAGGGCCGCCACGCGGACGGCGAGTTCGGACTTGATCGCGGCCGCGGTGGCCTTGCCATCGAGAATCTGGGCAGTCATGGCGCCATTGTCCCGGATCGGGTCCAGTGCTCGACACGTGCCACCCGGGTTGCGGTTGCGCCACAGTTCGGCCCGCCGCGCGATCGCCGCTGGACAGCCCCCGGGGCGCCCGCCCACGATATGACCGGCACGACCATGTTCCGACCCGCCGGAGACGGCCGATCGGGGCAGCACGGGGGAGATACACCGCTCGGGGGGACCGAAAGACAGTGAGCAATCCGTACCAACAGCAGCAGCCGCCCGATCCGTACGGGTCGTACGGGCAGCAGCCGCAGGCGTACCACGCGCCGCAGTACCAGCAGCCCGGGCACCAGCAGCCCGGCTACCCGCCGCCGGGGTACGGCTACCCGCCGCCCGCCGCCGAGCCGAACAGCCTGGCCACCGCCGCCCTGGCGGTGGGCTTCGCGAGCATCGTGATCTGCTTCTACGGCGCGCTGGTCGGCCCGATCGGTCTCGGTCTGGGGATCGCCGGACTGAACCGCGCACGCGTCGGCGGGGTCGGCCGCACCCAGGCGATCGGCGGTCTGGTGCTCTCCGTCCTGGGCATCCTGATCGGCGTCGCCGGCCTGGTCTTCTACGCCACCGTCTCCGACGACTACGCCCCATGACACACCAGTTGACGGCTCGCTGGACGAGCACGGCCGGCACCCCGGCGGGCGCCGCGCTGCGGGTGGCGGTGCGCGGGGCCGGCGCGGCGGTGGCCGCGCTCGCGGTCGCGCTGCTGCACGACGCCCACGATCCCGGTGTGCTCTGCCCGTTGCGGCGGTTCACCGGGGTGCCCTGCCCCGGCTGCGGAAGCACCACGGTCTTCATCGAGGCCGGGCACGGCGACTTCGCCGCCGCGCTGCTGGCGAACCCGGTGACGGTGCTGGCCGGCCTCGGCCTGCTGCTCGCGCCGCTCGGTCCGGGGCGCTGGTGGTGGGAGCTGACGAACCGTCGCCGGAATGTCCTGATCGGTACCGCTTTAACGGTGGCCTGGCTCTGGCAGTTGCACCGCTACGGCATCGTCCTTCCCTGAGATTGACGCTTTCTGACGGTAACTGACCTTCGCCGTGTCACCCGGTTCCGCTAATGTCCCACCCGGTCGGCAACTCAACTGCCTGTCCGTCCCAGGGTCTCCCTGTCCCCGTCCCACACCTCACCTTCCTGCCCGGAGGCACCGATGAGTTACCCGCCCGACCCGAACAACCCGTACAACCAGCCGCCGCAGCCCCCCCAGCAGCCGCAGCAGCCCGGCTACGGCTACCCGCAGCAGGGCCCGCCGCCGGCCGCGCCGGGTTACGGCTACCCGCAGCAGGCCCCGCAGCCCGGCTACGGCATCCCGCCGCAGCAGGGCTACGGCCAGCCCGGCGGTTACCCCAACCCCGGTGCGGTGCAGAACTTCTACGCGGGCTGGGGCAGCCGCGTGGTGGCCCGCATCATCGACAGCGTGGCGCTGTGGCTCATCCCCGGCATCATCCTGTTCGCGATGGCGCCGACCGCGACCGTGAACGCCCGCACCGGCGCGGTGGAGACCGGCGGCATGGGCGCGTTCTACGCGGTCGAGCTGCTGTTCGCCGTGATCATCTGGGCGATCCTGGCCTGGATGAAGAGCTCGATGGGCCAGTCGCTGGGCCAGAAGGCCGTCAACATCCGGATGGTGCGCGAGTCCGACGGCCAGCAGCTGAGCTTCGGCGCGGCCTTCGGCCGTGAGGCGCTGCACATCGTCGACGGCTTCTGCTGCATCGGCTACCTGTGGCCGCTCTGGGACGCGAAGAAGCAGACCTTCGCCGACAAGATCGTGGGCACCGTGGTCGTCAAGTCCAACTGACCTGACACCGACGCCGAGGCCCCGCACACCGATCGGTGTGCGGGGCCTCGGCGTTCAGCGGTCGGGCTCAGTGGAAGAAGTGCCGCGTCCCGGTCAGGTACATCGTCACGCCGGCCGCCTTCGCCGCCGCGACCACCTCGTCGTCGCGGACCGAACCACCGGGCTGCACCACGGCCTTGACGCCACCGTCGAGCAGCACCTGCAGGCCGTCGGGGAACGGGAAGAACGCGTCCGAGGCGGCGTACGAGCCCCGGGCCCGCTCGCCGGCCCGCTCGACCGCGAGCTTGGCCGAGTCGACCCGGTTGACCTGGCCCATGCCCACGCCGACCGAGGCGTTGTCCTTGGCCAGCAGGATCGCGTTGGACTTGACGGCCCGGCAGGCCCGCCAGGCGAAGGCCAGCTCGGCCAGCTCGTCGGCGGCGAGCGCGTCGCCGGTGGCCAGCGTCCAGCCCGACGGGTCGTCACCCGCCGCGTCGATCCGGTCCACCTGCTGGAGCAGCGCGCCACCGGAGATCGGCCGGACCTCGACCCGGTTGGCCGGGGCCTCGGCGGCCCGCAGCACCCGGATGTTCTTCTTCCGGGCCAGCACCTCGACCGCGCCGTCCTCGTACGCCGGGGCGACCACTACCTCGGTGAAGATCTCGGCGATCTGCTCGGCCAGCTCGACGGTGACCGCGCGGTTCACCGCGATCACCCCGCCGAACGCCGACAGCGGGTCACAGGCGTGCGCCTTGCGGTGCGCCTCGGCGACGTCCGCACCGGTGGCGATGCCGCACGGGTTGGCGTGCTTGATGATCGCCACGGCCGGCTCGGCGTGGTCGTACGCGGCCCGGCGGGCGGCGTCGGTGTCCACGTAGTTGTTGTACGACATCTCCTTGCCGTGCAGCTGCTCGGCGCCCGCCAGACCGCCGGTGCCGTCGGTGTAGAGCGCCGCCTGCTGGTGCGGGTTCTCGCCGTAGCGGAGCACGTTCTCGCGCTCGTACGCGGAGCCGAGGAAGGCCGGGAAGGACTCCTCGTTCTCGGTGTAGCCGGAGCCCTCGAACCAGGAGGCGACCGCCACGTCGTACGCGGCGGTGTGCGCGAAGGCCGTGCCGGCCAGCCGCTTGCGGGTCAGCAGGTCGAAGCCACCGCCCTGAGCCGCCGTCAGCACGTCGCCGTAGCGGGCCGGGTCGACCACGACGGCGACCGAGGGGTGGTTCTTGGCCGCCGCGCGGACCATCGACGGGCCGCCGATGTCGATCTGCTCGACGCACTCGTCGGGGGTGGCGCCGGAGGCGACCGTGGCGGTGAACGGGTAGAGGTTCACCACGACCAGGTCGAAGGGCTCGATCTCCAGCTCGGCCAGCTGCGCCCGGTGCGACTCCAGGCGGAGGTCGGCGAGGACACCGGCGTGCACGCGGGGGTGCAGCGTCTTCACGCGCCCGTCCAGGCACTCCGGGAAGCCGGTCAGCTCGGAGACCTCGGTGACCGGGACGCCCGCGGCGGCGATCCGGCCGGCCGTGGAACCGGTCGAGACGATGGTGACCCCGGCGGCGTGCAGGCCCTGGGCCAGCTCCTCCAGACCGGTCTTGTCGTACACGCTGATCAGCGCGCGGCGGATCGGGCGGATGTTCTCCGAGACGGGGGGCGTGGTGGAGCTGGCACTCATGCCGGAATCCATACCTTTCGGTCCTCGATACGGTGACCCTCGCGGGCCAGGCGGCCCACGACGTCGACGAGCAGCTGGCGCTCGACAGTCTTGATGCGCTCGTGCAGCGCGTCCCCGCCGTCGGCGTGGTCGGTCTCCTCGACCGGGACCACGCCCTGGGCGATGATCGGTCCGGTGTCCACGCCGCCGTCCACCAGGTGGACGGTGCAGCCGGTCACCTTCACCCCGTACGCCAGCGCGTCGGCCACGCCGTGCGCGCCGGGGAAGGCGGGCAGCAGGGCGGGGTGGGTGTTGACGATCCGTCCGGCGAAGGCGGCGATGAACTCCGGGCCGAGGATCTTCATGAACCCGGCGGTGACCACCAGGTCCGGGTGGTGTCCGGCGACCGCGGCGGTCAGCGCGGTGTCCCACGCGGCGCGGTCGGTGTGGTCCTTGATCCGGTGCACGAAGGTCGGCAGACCGGCCCGCTCGGCCCGCTCCAACCCGGCGATGGCGTCCCGGTCGGCACCGACCGCGACGATCTCGGCGCCGAAGGCCGGGTCGGCGACGGCGTCGATCAGGGCCTGCAGGTTGGTGCCCGACCCGGAGACCAGCACCACCAGCCGGGCCGGGCCCGGGGTGCGCGGCGGGAAGACCTGACTACGGGCCTGACTGCGGGCGGACTGGGCGGAAGCGGCGGCCACTGCGCGATTCTCCGTACGTCGTTGCTCCCCCAGCCTCCGGCCGGGAGGTGCCCCCTTGCTGGTACATCCACCGGCGGTGGGGCCACTACAGGGTGCGGACAGGTCGCGTCGGGAGCCGGCGGGGCTGCTCCGAACTGCTGACCGTCACCACGATAACGGCTGGTCGGAGGCCCCCCGTAACCCGACGGCGACGCTACGCGCGTAGTTGAGGCGCGGGCCACACCGGGAGCCGGAACGGGGCTCGCGGGCGCCCCCGGAACGCCACGTGATCCGGGTTCGCCATACCCGTGTGATTCTCGTACACCCCTGCGGGATCATTGAGCAGGCCCGACCACTCGACGAAGGATTGGCTGACCGATGAGCAGCGGCGACAACACCGGCGAGCGCAACCCCTTCGCGCCGCCGCCGGCGGATGCCCCCGACCAGCCCTGGCAGCCGCGCGCCCCGCAGCAGCCGAACGGCTCCTCCGACGGCTCCGGTGGCTCCGACGACCCCGCCGACGGGTCCGACGGGCCGGACGGCCGCCCGCAGGTGCCGCCGCCGCACCCCTGGAGCCCCGGCTACCAGGGCGGCTGGTCGCCCCAGCAGCAGCCCGCCGCACCGAAGTTCGACCCGAACGACCCGGTCCAGCGCCGCTCCCGGTACGCGCTGAGCGCGGGCATGGGCGGCCTGTTCTGCGTCGTGCTCGGCATTCCGTACGTGGCGCTGCTGCTCGGCGCCCTGGCCGCGTACTGGGGGATCAGCGCGCTGCGTTCGCCCCGGCCGAAGCCCACCGACGGCAGCCCCGCGCAGCCCGGCTCCCAGCCCCGGCCGCAGCACGGCCCGCAGCCGGTCCGGCCGCAGACCCCGGCGGCGATCGGCGGGCTGGTCACCGGTGGGGTCACCATCCTGTTCGTGTTCGCCTCGCTCGGCGTCACGCTGTACTACCAGGACTACGTGAGCTGCGTCAGCGAGGCGCTGACCACCCAGGCCAGGGACAGCTGCGACGACCTCGCTCCGGACTTCCTGGTCAACCTGTACAACCAGAACCGCTGACCGCGCGCCGGGCGGGGCCGCCGGGGCCCCGGCGGCGGTTCAGTGGTCCTTCCGCCGGGGCGGCAGCTGGTCCGCCGCCCAGGTCAGGCCCTGGTCGGCGGCCCGCCGGGCCAGGCAGAGCCGACGGCCCGTCAGGTCGACCCACCAGAACGGCGGGGCCACCCACCAGCGGGCGAGCAGTGCACCGGGCACGGTGACCAGGGCCGGCCAGGCCGCCGCCATCGGGGCGACCAGCCAGGGCACCGGGCCGAGCTCCGCCATCCTGCCCCCGGCCAGCGCGCCGCCCGCCAGCCAGGCGCAGACGCCCGCGCCGAGCCCGGTCAGCAGCGAACTGCCCACGGCCGCGCCGATGGTGGCCACCGGGTGCCAGCGGGCCTCGGCCGCCGTCCGGCCGATCAGCAGGGCCGGGACCAGCCCGGCCAGCAGCGGCAGCGCGCAGACGACCGGCCACCAGGCCGCCCCGCCGGTCTCCGGTAGCAGGGCGAACAGCGGGAAGTCCGGCACCGCCCCGACCCGGGCGCCGGTCGGCGCCACCACCGTCCCGCTGCCCACCGCGAAGCCGGGGCCGAGCGCGAACGAAGCCGCCCAGAGCACGGCGTTGGGCACCAGCAGCAGACAGGCCAGGGTCAGCCCGCCGACCGCGGCGGGCCCGCCACCGAAGCCGGTCATCGACCGGCCGGACGCGCCCGGCCCGAGCAGCACCGCTCCGGCCAGCACCACACCGCCCGCCGCCAGCAGGCCGAACCCGCCCGCGGCGGCCGCCCGGAGCGTCACCGGCGCTCCGCCGACCGGCCGGGCCCAGTCGGGGATCCGGGCCCGATCCGGCAGCCGGGCCCAGTCGGGGCGCCGGTCCGACCACCTGGCCGACCACCGGGCCGACCACTGGTGCGACCACCGGCCGGGCCGGGCAGCCCGGCCGCCGGCCACCGACCAGAGGCCCGCCCCGACCGAGCCGGCCACCAGCATCCCGACCGCCGGGAGGTCGAGCAGCGGGACCGACCGCAACGCACCAGCGCCGGAGCATTCGGCGACCGCGGCCAGCGCGACCGCCAGGTACCCGGCGCACACCGCCAACGGCGCGCGCCAGTGCAGCCGTTCGCGCCCTCCGAGACGCCGTCCGGTGCGGACCAGCAGCACCGTGCTGAACAGCGTGAGCAGCAGCGGGGTCAGCGTCACCGGGGCCTCGGTCGCCCCCCTGGTCAGCGGGGCGCCGTGGCCGAGCAGCCAGAGCGCACAGGCCAGCCGCCCGGCGCCGGCGGCGGTGTCGTCCGCGTACGGGGTGAGCACCCAGAGGGCGAGCACCGGGACGGCCGTCACCGCCAGGGTGAGCAGCGCCGCCCGGACACCGGTGAGCAGGTCGGCGAGGAACGGGCGGACTCCCAGTTCGCCCGGCAGGCCCAGGATCGGACGGCCCATCAGCTGAGTCATGGGCCTCATCGTCCCAAGATCACCCGTTGTGCCCCGTGAAGAGGCGAAGCTCCGCCGTGTCCCGGATTATCTGTTTATGTGTCTACTTTCAGCCCGCCTGCCCCGGGCGGTGCGGTGACCTCCCCCGCACCGGCGCGCCCGCATGCCGATCCGACCCAACTGCTGCGGCTGCTGACACCTCGTGAGACCCAGGCCCTCGCCCTGCTGGCCGCCGGCCTGGACACCAGGGCGATCGCCGAACAGCTCGGCATCTCCCCCGGCACCGCCCGCACCCACCTGCACCGGGCGATGCGCAAGCTCGGCGTCCGCACCCGCGCGGAGGCCACCGCCCTCACCACCGCCGCGCCGGCCGCAGCTCCGCCCGCCGACGCCCCGCCCACCGAGGCCCCGCCCGCCACCGCTGTCCCGACGACGGCCACCCGCCCCGCGCACGTCGCCGAGGCGGCCGCGCCGCCGCCTGCCGCCGAGCCCCGTCCCGAGACCTTCGAGGAACTCTGCTCGCTCACCCACACCCGGCTGGTGCAGCAGACCTTCCTGCTCACCGCCTGCCGGCACCGGGCCGTGCACGCCGTGCACCTGGCACTGTCGGCCGCCGGGCGCCGCTGGGGCGAGGTGGGCGCGCTGCCGGACCCGGAGGGCTGGGTCCGGGAGTACGCCTTCGAGACGGCGCAGGCGGTCTGGCACCGGGGCGGTCCGCGCCGGGCCCACCCGCTCCGGCTGCCGCACCGTCAGATCCGGGTGCACCCGATGCCCGACGTACCGTCGGCGCCCGACCAGGACCGGCTGACCCCCCGCGACCGGGACCTGCTCAAGGCGCTCGGACGGCTGACCCGGCCGCAGCGCCGTGCGCTGGTGCTGCACGACGCCCTCGGGCTGCCCGCCGACCAGGTGGCCGTCGAGGTGCAGTCCAGCACCGCCGCCGCCACCGGACGGGTGCTCAGCGCCCGGGCCGCGCTGGCCCGGACGGTTCCCGCCCTGGTCGGGGCCGACCCCGCCGACGCCGGGTTCGGCCCCGGGCTCGGTGCCCTGCTGCACCAGGCGGCCGTGCGCGGCTGCCCCGCGCCCAGGGCGCCGTCCGCACGGCTGCTCACCGTCCGGGGCCGGACCCGGGCCGGCCTGGCCGCGGCGGCCGCCGGAGCGGTCACCCTGGCGATGACGGCCGCCATCGTGGCGACGCTGACCGGCAACGGTCCGGGCGAACTGTTCCGGTCCACCGAGCTCGGTCCCGGCCAGGTCTGCTCGACCGCCGACAGCGGCAGCGCGGGCCCCGCCGCCCTGGCGACCGGCGGCGTGGTGCGGGCCGGGCCCGGCCTGCGCAGCCACTGGTGCGGCCCGACGCCGGGGCAGCCCGTACCGTTCGGGGCCGCCCCGGAGGTCGTCGCCGTGGCCCCGGCGGGGGCGGGGGCGGCGACGGCTGCGCGGCCGGTCGGCCAAGGGCTTGGGTCTGCTGCGGCACCCGTTGCCCCGGCTCCGCTGCCACCGCTGCCGGTCGCCGTCCCGGCCGCGCCGTGCTCCGGTCTCCGCCTCTGCCCGGTCGCACCGGGGGCCGACGCCGCGCTCCGCGTCGAGCTGCCGGACCGCTGAGCCGGGCGCGGCCGTCGGACCGGACGCCGGCCTGACGGAACGCCGGAGGCCCCCCACCCGGACTCGGGTGGGGGGCCTCCGTGGCGAACGCCGGGCCTTACTTGGCGATCAGCTCACGGGCCAGGCGGGCGGTCTCGGACGGCGTCTTGCCGACCTTGACACCGGCGGCCTCGAGGGCCTCCTTCTTCGCCTGGGCGGTGCCCGAGGAGCCCGAGACGATGGCGCCGGCGTGGCCCATGGTCTTGCCCTCGGGGGCGGTGAAGCCCGCGACGTAGCCGACGACCGGCTTGGTGACGTGCTCGGCGATGTAGGCCGCCGCACGCTCCTCGGCGTCGCCGCCGATCTCACCGATCATGACGATGATCTTGGTCTCCGGGTCCGCCTCGAACGCCGCGAGGGCGTCGATGTGCGTGGTGCCGATGACCGGGTCGCCACCGATGCCCACGGCCGAGGAGAAGCCGAGGTCCCGCAGCTCGTACATGAGCTGGTAGGTCAGGGTGCCCGACTTGGAGACCAGACCGATCGGACCGGTGGTGGTGATGTCCGCCGGGATGATGCCCGCGTTGGACTGTCCGGGCGAGATCAGGCCGGGGCAGTTCGGGCCGATGATCCGGGTCTTGTTGCCCTTCGAACCGGCGTACGCCCAGAAGGCGGCCGAGTCGTGGACCGGGACACCCTCGGTGATGACGACCGCGAGGCCGATCTCGGCGTCGATCGCCTCGACGACCGCGTCCTTGGTGAACTTCGGCGGCACGAAGATGACGGTGACGTCGGCACCGGTCTTCTCGATCGCCTCGGCGACGGAGCCGAAGACGGGCACCTCGGTGCCGTCGACGTCGACCGTGGTGCCGGCCTTGCGCGGGTTCACGCCACCGACGATCTGGGTGCCCGAGGCGAGCATCCGGCGGGTGTGCTTCATGCCCTCGGAGCCGGTCATGCCCTGGACGATGACCTTGCTGTCCTTCGTGAGGAAGATAGCCATGATGTAGTCCTCTTCCTTACTTGTTGGCCAGCTCGGCGGCGCGGGCGGCCGCACCGTCCATGGTGTCCACCTGCTGCACCAGCGGGTGGTTGGCGTCGGTCAGGATCTTGCGACCCAGCTCGGCGTTGTTGCCGTCGAGGCGGACGACGAGCGGCTTGGTGACCGCCTCGCCCTTCTCCTCGAGCAGCGCGAGCGCCTGCACGATGCCGTTGGCGACCGCGTCGCACGCGGTGATGCCGCCGAAGACGTTGACGAAGACCGACTTGACGTCGGTGTCGCCCAGGATGATCTCCAGGCCGTTCGCCATCACCTCGGCGGAGGCGCCGCCGCCGATGTCGAGGAAGTTGGCGGGCTTGACGCCACCGTGGTTCTCACCGGCGTACGCGACCACGTCGAGGGTGCTCATGACGAGACCCGCGCCGTTGCCGATGATGCCGACCTCGCCGTCGAGCTTGACGTAGTTGAGGCCCTTGGCCTTCGCCGCCGCCTCGAGCGGGTTGGCGGCGGCCTTGTCCTCGAGCTCGGCGTGGTGCGGCTGACGGAACTCGGCGTTCTCGTCCAGCGAGACCTTGCCGTCGAGCGCGATGATCTTGCCATCGCCGGACTTGATCAGCGGGTTGACCTCGACGAGGAGCGCGTCCTCGGCGATGAAGACCTTCCAGAGCTTCACCAGCACGTCGGCGACCTGGTCGGCGATCTCGGCCGGGAACTTGGCCGCGGCGACGATCTCGGCGGCCTTCTCCGGGGTGCAGCCCTCGTTGGCGTCGACGGGGATCTTGGCGAGCGCGTCGGGGTTCTCCTCCGCGACGACCTCGATCTCCACGCCGCCCTCGACGCTGGCCATGGCCAGGAAGGTGCGGTTGGTGCGGTCCAGCAGGAAGGAGACGTAGTACTCCTCCTTGATGTCCGCGGTCTGAGCCAGCATCACCTTGTTGACGGTGTGGCCCTTGATGTCCATACCGAGGATCGCCTCGGCCTTGGCGACGGCGTCGGCCGGGTCGGCGGCGAGCTTGACGCCGCCGGCCTTGCCTCGGCCACCGACCTTCACCTGAGCCTTGACGACGGCGCGTCCGCCGAAGCGCTCGGCGATGGCACGAGCGGCTTCGGGGGTCTCGATGACGTCCCCGTCAAGCACGGGTACACCGTGCTTGGCGAAGAGGTCCCTCGCCTGGTACTCGAACAGGTCCACGTGTGTTCGTCCTTGTTCGTGGTCGCGGATTGTGTCTCTACGAGCGTGCCACGGCAGGATCTTCGCTGCGGGTCGTCGAGGCTGGGCGGGTACGCAGAGATACGGCCTTGCGGCCCACACAGCCACGGGCGCACACGTCAACCAACACGCGCGTCACGTCCGTGTGGCAGGTTATCCCCGGACGACGGGAGTGTTTCGCCCGGGGCCCGGTCCGCTTTGGTGAGAACCGTCACAGCGGGTGCCTCCGGGCGCGCCGCCCGCCCAGCTCACCCCCCTTGCGCGGGCCCGTCGGGAGCCCTGACGCGGTGGCCCGGCCGTCGCACGTCCGGGTGAATCCGCCCCGATACTCCGTCAGCCCTCCGGGATCGGCAGCGGACGGCGCTCGATCGCGGCGGCCATGATCTCCGGGAACGCGTCCGGTGTGCAGGCGAAGGCCGGCGCGCCGAGCGCGGCCAGCGCGGCGGCGTGCGCGTGGTCGTAGGCCGGGGCCCCTTCGTCGGAGAGCGCGAGCAGCGCGACGAACTGGACGCCCGACGCCTTCATCGCCGCCACCCGCTTGAGCATCTCGTCCCGGATGCCGCCCTCGTAGAGGTCGCTGATCAGCACCACCACCGTGTCGGCCGGCCGGGTGATCCGGGACTGGCAGTACGCCAGCGCCCGGTTGATGTCGGTGCCGCCGCCGAGCTGGGTGGCGAACAGCACGTCCACCGGGTCGGTGAGCTGCTCGGTCAGGTCCACCACCGAGGTGTCGAAGACCACCAGGCGGGTGGAGAGGCTCTTCATCGAGGCCAGCACCGCGCCGAACACCGCCGAGTGCACCACCGAGGGCGCCATCGAGCCCGACTGGTCGACGCAGAGGATCACCTCCTTCTTCACCGCGCGCTGCGCCCTGGCGTAGCCGACCAGCCGCTTGGGCACCACGGTGCGGTACTCGGGCAGGTAGTTGGTCAGGTTGGCCCGGATCGTGCGGCCCCAGTCGATGTCCTGGTGGCGGGGGCGGTTGACCTTGGCACTGCGGTCGAGGGCGCCACCGAGGGTGGCCCTGGTCCGGTCGGCGAGGCGGCGCTCCAGATCGGCGACCACCTTGCCGACCACGGCCCGGGCGGTCTCCCTGGTGGTCTCGGGCAGGGCGTGCCGGAGCGAGAGCAGGGTGCCGACCAGGTGCACGTCCGGCTCGACGGCCTCCAGCATCTCGGGCTCCAGCAGCAGCCGCTCCAGCCCGAGGCGGGTGATCGCGTCCTGCTGCATCACCTGCACCACCGAGGTCGGGAAGTACTCCCGGATGTCGCCCAGCCAGCGGGCCACCTGCGGGGCGGAGCCGCCGAGACCGGCCGTCCGGGTCGCGCCGGACCGGCCACCGGCACCGGTGCCCGCAGCGGCCTCGGCGCCCCGGTAGAGGGCGGCGAGGGCGCCGTCCATCGCGGCGTCCCGGCCGGTGAGGGTGCAGCCGGTGCCGTCGGAGTCGCCGCCGAGCACCAGCCGCCAGCGGCGGAGCCGCTCCTGCTCCGGGGTGTCGGGGGTGACGGTGAGCTGAGGGGTGGTCATCCGGCACTCCTGCGGTCGGTCTGACGGGGGATCCGGGCCCCGGCGGGGGACGTGGTGATGGCGACGGTGCCGCCCAGGCCCAGCAGCAGGGTGAGCACCGGCAGGGCGGCGTCGGCGCGGTCGAGGTCCAGCTCGGCGGACGGCCCGGCCGAGCCGGGCCCGACGGCGGTACCGGCCCCGGGACCGGACCGGACACCGGCCGCGACCCGCTCGCCGAGGCTGCGCCGGACCCCGGCCTCCAGGGCGGCGAACGTCCGCCGCAGCAGCGGCAGGACGTCGGTGAACGCCTCGGCGGGGACGCCGCTCAGCCAGCGGTCGAGCAGGCCGAGCAGCGCCGGGTCGTGCAGCAGCAGGACGCCGCTGCCCGCCAGGAAGCCCTCCACCCAGCCCGCCGTGTCGGCCGGTTGGTTGCCGTGCGAGAGGGCCAGGCCGAGCCGCTGCCCGGCCTCCTCGGAGTCGATCCGCCCGCCGTCCAGCAGCAGCCGGGTGGCCCGGCCGCGGAGCAGCCCCGGCACTCCGGTGCCCGGGCCGGCCCCGGCACCGGCCTGGGCCGGGGGCTGACGGCGCGCCAGCGAGCGCAGGGCGGCCGTCCACCGCTCGGTGAGCGAGTCGGCGGCGGGTGCGGTGGCGGGTGAGATGGCGGGCCCGGACGACGGGGGTGCCTCGTCCGTCTCCAGCAGGCCGATCGCGGCGTGCACGCTCTCCAGGTGGCCGCGCAGGACGCCCGCCTGCTCCGCGTCCAGACCGACGCAGGCGGGCGGCAGGCCGACGCAGATCCGGTCGGCGAGGCCCCGGGCGACCTCCTCCAGGGCGGCGCTGTCCGTCCCCCGGACGTCGCCGTAGCGCAGCGCCCGGACCAGGGCTGGGAGCGCCTCCGCGAGTTGGGCCACGTCGGTGTCGAGGGCGGCCCGGTCGGCGAGCGCTCGCATCACCGCCGGCAGGGCGGTGGGCAGCCCGGCCAGCAGGCAGTGCTCGACCAGCTCGGTGAGCTGCGGCAGGGCGGTCGCCCGGGCCGCCCGCTCGACCGCTCGGCCGGTGGCGGCGGCCTCCACCGTGGTGCCCCACTGGGCGGCCACCGCGATCCGGACCGCGAACTCCGGCTGCCAGCGCAGCCGCCAGCTCTCCCGGAAGGTGCCGGTCGAGTTGACCGTGGAACGGGCCGGGCTGCCCCAGTCGACGCCGAGCAGCCGCAGCCGGTGCAGCAGCAGCGAACGCGCGGTGTCGTTCGCCTTCCGGAGGTCGAGGTCGAGCTCGCGCGGCTCCGGCTCGGGCTTGAGCCGCAGGCTGCGCTGAAGCCTGCTCAGATCCCGCTGGAGCGGCACCGTCGGCGCGGACTCCGGGACCTCGCCGAGCGCGTCGCCGACCACCAGGCGGTCCCGCACCAGGGCGAGGGCGAGGTCGGAACCGTCGCACATCACCGACCGGACCGCGTCCAGCGTCTCGGCCAGCCCGGCCAGCGGGCGGCCGCGCATCGCGGCGAGCGTCTCGGCCAGCCGGACCGCCTCGATCACGTGCGCCGAGGAGACCGGGTGGTCCTCGGCCCGCAGCAGCTCGGCCACCCTGGTCATCCAGTGCGCCAGCGCCCGGGACCGGCCCTCCGAACTCCGCTCGCCCGAGGCACCGTCGGTGAACAGGTGGTGGTACCAGCCGGGCGAGTCCACGCCCGCGCCGTAGCCAGTGTGCTGGGAGAGCCTGCGGTGCGTCCAGGGCACCCAGGTGATCTCGGTCTTCAGCTTCTTCGGCAGCTCGGCCAGCAGCGCGCGGTCGTGCGCGACGGTCGGCATGGTGCTCAGCGCCGGGACGTGCCAGGCACCGCAGACCACCGCGATCCGGGCGTGGCCGGCCCGCCGGGCGGCGCGGACCGACTGACGCATGTACGCCTCGCGCAGCTCGTCCCGACGGCTGACGAGGGCGCGCTCGCGCAGCGCCGTCATCGCCTCGGCGACGGCGGCGAACGGGGCCAGTACGTCGGCCGCCGGGTCGGTGGACGGGGCGCGGTGCTCGACCACGTCCTCCCACCAGCTCTCGGAGTCGGCGTGCCCGGCCGCGGCGGCCAGCCGCCCGATCGGGTCGAACGCGGACTCCCCGGCCGGCTCCGGGGTTTCGGGTGCCTCGGCGCCCGGTGCGGCGGCGGCTTCGGCCGCTTCGGCGTCGAGCGCGGAAGTGCCCCCCGGCACTTCCGCACCCGCCGCCAGGCCGTACGCCGCCGGCAGGTCGATGAACCGGACCGGCACGCCCCGGTCGAGGGCGTACCGGACCGCCACCCACTCCGGGGAGAAGGCCGCGAACGGCCAGAACGCCGCCCGCGCCGGGTCGTCCACCGCGTGGGCCAGCAGGGCGACCGGCGGCACCATGCCGGGATCGGCCGCCAGGCCGACCACGGCGTCGGCCTCGGGCGGGCCCTCGATCAGCACCACGTCCGGGCGCAGCCGCTCCAGCGCGGCGGCCACCGCCCGGGCCGAGCCCGGGCCGTGGTGCCGGATGCCCAGCAACGTCACCGCTGCGTCGCTCATACCGTGCTCCCCTCGAACGAGTCGTCTACTGCCTGCGGCCGAACCTGCCGGTGGTCAGCGGGAGTTGTCCCGGCTGGCGCGGTAGAAGTCCTTCCAGCCGTCCCGCTCGCGGAGCACGCCCTCGACGTACTCCTGCCAGATCACCCGGTCGGTGGCCGGGTCGCGCAGCACGGCGCCCGCGACGCCGGAGACCACGTCGCTCGCCCGGAGCACGCCGTCGCCGAAGTGGGCGGCCAGCGCCAGGCCGTTGGTGACCACCGATATCGCCTCGGCGGTGGAGAGGGTGCCGCTGGGCGTCTTCACCTTCGTCCGCCCGTCGGTGGTCACGCCGTCCCGCAGCTCGCGGAAGACGGTCACCACCCGGCGGATCTCCTCGGCACCCTCGGGCAGCGCGGGCAGGTCGAGCGAGCGGCCGAGCTGGCCGACCCGGCGGGTGACGATGTCGACCTCCTCCTCCAGTGAGCCGGGCAGCGGCAGGACCACCGTGTTGAACCGGCGGCGCAGCGCGCTGGAGAGCTCGTTGACCCCCCGGTCGCGGTCGTTCGCGGTGGCGATCAGGTTGAAGCCGCGGACGGCCTGGGTCTCCAGGCCGAGCTCGGGGATCGGCAGGGTCTTCTCGGACAGGATGGTGATCAGGCTGTCCTGCACGTCGGCCGGGATGCGGGTCAGCTCCTCGACCCGGGCGATCTGGCCGTCGGCCATCGCCCGCATGATCGGGGACGGCACCAGGGCGGCCCGGCTGGGGCCGTTGGCCAGCAGCTGCGCGTAGTTCCACCCGTACCTGACCGCCTCCTCGGGGGTGCCGGCGGTGCCCTGCACCAGCAGGGTGGAGTCGCCGCTGACGGCGGCGGCGAGGTGCTCGGAGACCCAGGTCTTGGCGGTGCCGGGGACGCCGAGCAGGAGCAGCGCGCGGTCGGTGGCCAGCGTGGTGACGGCGACCTCGACGATCCGGCGCGGGCCGACGTACTTGGGCGAGATCACCGTGCCGTCCGGCAGCGTGCCGCCGAGCAGGTAGGTGGCCACCGCCCAGGGCGAGAGCCGCCAGCGCTCGGGGCGCGGCCGGTCGTCCTGCGCGGCGAGGGCGGCGAGCTCGGCGGCGAAGGCGTCCTCGGCGTGCTCGCGGAGCACCTCGCTGCTCTCGGGGGCACTCGTGCGAGTGGTCATCAGGGCTCCTTCGGATCGGCCGCAGGCCGGCTCAAGGGCAGGCTGAGGGCAGGGCTGTGGCAGGGCACGGAGAGGTCGGGGTGACTGGGCGCAGGCGTCTTACCAGTGAGGACAGGCCCCGGTTCGAACCTTCGTTCCCGGGCTGCGAGAACAACCATGCACCCCGGGACTGACAATTCCGGCCCGGTCGGTGACAGATCATCAGTTCGAGTGAACGGCCCGCCCCGTTGTCAGTGCCCCCTCCTAGCGTCGTCGCCATGGAGGAACGCTGGAGCACCGAGCACGTCCTGTCCCTCGCCCCCGACCAGCCGTCCCGCAAGGCCGCCGGCAAGCTGTCCGCCGCCACCCCCTGGTCCGCGACCGGCCAGGGCGAGGGCGCGCTCTGGGGCCTGTGCAAGGGCAGCGGGAGCACGCCGTACCGCACGGTCGTCGAGCTCACCACGCCCGCCTACAAGTGCAGTTGCCCCAGCCGGAAGTTCCCGTGCAAGCACGCGCTGGGCCTGCTGCTGCTCTGGAGCGGCAGCGGCGAGGCGGTCCCGGCGGCCGCCCCGCCCGACTGGGTCGCCGAGTGGCTGAGCAGCCGTCAGCAGGCCGCCGACCGCCGTACGGCCGCCGGCACCGCCGCCCCGGCCGATCCGGTCGCCGCCGCCCGCCGGGCCGCCCGCCGCAGCACCCGGATCGCGGCCGGCGCGGCCGAGCTGCGGCTCCGGCTGGCCGACCGGGTCCGGCACGGCCTGGCCGACGAGCCGCCCGGCGACTGGGACGAGGTGGCCGCCCGGATGGTCGACGCCCAGGCCCCCCGGCTGGCCGCCCAGGTCCGGGAGTTGAGCTACCTGCCGAACGACCGGCGGCTGGCCGAGTACGCGCTGCTGCACCTGCTGGCGGGCGCCGTCGGCCGGGCCGACCAGCTGCCCGAGGAGCTCGCCGCCACCGTCCGGAACCGGGTCGGCGTCCCCACCGACACCGCCGAGCTGCTGGCCGGGCCGACCGTCCGGGACCGCTGGCTGGTGCTCGGCTCCCGGGACACCGCCGACGACCGGCTCACCACCCGCCGGATCTGGCTGCGCGGCGCCAAGACCGGCCGCTCCGCCCTGCTGCTCGCCTTCGGCGGGCCGGGCCGGGCCCCCGAACTCGCCCTGCCCGTCGGCCGGGTGCTGGAGGCCGAGCTCGCCTTCCACCCCGGTGCCCGGCCGCTGCGGGCCGTGCTCGGCACCCGCTACGGCGAGCCGGAGCCGGACGCCACGGTGCCCGACGGCGTGCCGGTCGGGGAGGCGGTGGCCGAGTACGGCCGGGCGGTCGCCGAGGACCCCTGGGTGGAGTCCTGGCCGACCGTGCTCGCCGGCGTGGTGCCCGTACTCGGCAGCGACGGCTGGCGCCTGACGGACGGACAGCACAGCATCGCCGTCCGCGCCGGCAGTTGCCCCGAGCCCGCGCTCTGGCGCCTCGCCGCGGTCTCGGGGGGCCTCCCCCTCACCGTCTTCGGCGAATCCGGCCACCGCGGCTTCGCCCCCGTCACCGCCTGGCCCACCAACGGCCGGGCCACGCAGCTCACCTGAGCTCCGCCGCGCGGGCGACGCCGACCCTCTGGCACGTGGTGCACCACCAGGGGCTCGGGGAACTGCGACGCCGACCTCCGGAGCGTGATCGCCGCGTGGTTGGTCAGGCGCTTTCGCTTGAACCCGCACGTGAAGCGAACGCCAGCCGCGCCCGGGGTCGACCACACCCGCACTCTGAACCCGCCCCCGGGGCCGGCGTCGCAGTTCCCCGAACCCCTGACTCTTCCGAACCGCCTGCCAAAAAAGCCGGCGTCGCCCACGCGGCGGAGCCGCGCAACAGCAGAGCCCCTGGCTTCCGGACCATGTGCCCTCACCATTCACGGAGTACTCGATGACGATCACCGACCCCTGGCAGGAGCTGCACACCACCGCCCTGCTCGGTACCGACCGCCGCCCGCTGCCGCCCATGCCGTCCGGGCCCGCCGCCGGGGTGGACCGGTCGGACCCGGCTGCCGCGCTGCTGGATCTGGCGGCGATGGAGACCGTCCGCCGTCGGGCCGGGGCCCGGCCCGATCCGGCGGTGCGGCCGCCCGAGCCGGCCGGGGGCGACTCGCGGCCCGAGCCGCCGTCAGCCGCCGTGCACCGGCTGGCCGTCCTGCTCGGTGGACACCACACCGGCACCGCCAACCTGGGCGAGCTGCTCCCCCAGTGGCTCGCCGCCGCCCGCCGGTACGACTACCGGGCACCGGCGGCGGCCGTCCCGGCCCTGTTGGACGCCGCCCGGGCGCGCAGCGAGCTGCGCCCGGACGTGGTGGCGCTGGCCGGTCCGCTCGGCCGTTGGCTCGCCGGGCAGAATCCGGACTGGAAGTACGTCCACCGCACCGCCACCGACCAGCCGGTCACCGGCTCCGGGCACGACGAACAGCTGTGGCAGGAGGGCCTGTTCGCCGAGCGGGTGACCCTGCTCTCCCGGCTGCGCCGGACCGAGCCGGCCGCCGCGCTGGAGCTGCTGAGCGGCACCTGGGCCACCGAGCGCGCCGAGGACCGGCTGCTCTTCCTGGACGCCCTGCACGAGGGGCTGTCCCCGGCCGACGAGAGCTTCCTGGAGGCGGCGCTCGCCGACCGCAGCAAGAACGTCCGGGCCACCGCCGCCGAACTGCTCTCCACTCTGCCGGAGTCGGCCCTCGCCCTCCGGATGGCGGAGCGCGCCCGGGCCGCCGTACGCCTGGAGCAGGCCGACGGCGCCCGACTGTGCGTCAGCCCACCGGCCGAGTGCGACGCCGGGATGCAGCGGGACGGCATACCGCTCAAGTCGCCCACCGGCCGGGGGCAGCGGGCCTGGTGGTTCGGCGAGGTGATCGCCGCCGCCCCGCTCGCACACTGGACGACCGGGACGGGGCTCACCCCGGAGCAGCTGCTCCGGCTGCCGGTCGAGGACGTCGACCCGGCCGGTCCGGACTGGGCGGAGGATCTGCACGAGGCGTGGGCCCGGGCGGCGGTCCGTCAGCAGCACGTCGGCTGGGCCCGCGCGCTGCTCGGTCCGGCCCCCCGCCGTGCCGGCAGCCGGGCGGCCCGGGCCGCGGCCGCACCGACGGCGGGTGCCCCGGCCCGGCTGCTCGCCGTGCTGCCGGCCTCCGAACGGGCCGCCTGGACGGCCGCGTTCATCCAGACCCACGGGCTCGGCGAGGCGTTCCAGCTGCTCGGCGCCTGCGCCACGCCGTGGACCCCGCCGCTGAGCACCGCCGTGGTCGCGGCGCTGGAGCGGGCCGCCGCCTCGGGGGCGTACCCGTGGAGTCACAGCGGGGTGCTCGGCATGACCGAGCGCGCCCTCGCGCCGGAGACCGCCCCGGCGGTGGCCGCGCTGGCCGCCGACGCGACGCCGAACTCGGCCTGGTCGGACACCCTGGCCCGGCTCGCCGAGACGCTCCGGTTCAGGGCCGTCATGCTCGCCGAGCTCTCGGGCTGACCCACCAGGTCAGCCCGAGAGCCCGCTCAGCCCGCGACCCGGAGGTTCGCCTCGACCCAGGCGACCACGTCGCGGGTCGGGGTGCCCGGGGTGAAGATGTCCGCGACCCCGATCCGCTTGAGCTCGATGATGTCCTCCTCCGGGATGATCCCGCCGCAGAACACCTTGATGTCCGCCGCGTCCCGCTCCTTGAGCAGCTCGATCACCCGGGCGCAGAGCGTCATGTGAGCACCCGACAGGATGGACAGGCCGATGCCGTCCGCGTCCTCCTGGATCGCGGTGTCGACCACCTGCTCGGGCGTCTGGTGCAGGCCGGTGTAGATGACCTCCATACCGGCGTCCCGCAGGGCGCGCGCGATCACCTTCGCGCCCCGGTCGTGGCCGTCGAGCCCCGGCTTGGCGACGACCACACGGATCGGCCCTGACACACCCATGACTGCCTCCTGGACCACGTCGTCCCACCACTGGCGGCCGACCTGATCGGGCGCGCGCGGTTAACCACCGATAACCAATCTGAGGGGAGGTTAGCGCTCCCGGGGCCCGTCGACGGATTCCCCTCCCCAGAGGAGGGGAAAATCACAACATCCACGAGCCCCGGCCGCCTCTCCCACCGACCACCGGGCAGGCGTCAGAGCTTCTCGACCGGCGCGTACCGCAGCAGCAGCTGCTTACGCCCGGTGGCCCCGAAGTCCACCGTGGCCTGCGCCTTGTCCCCGACGCCCGAGGTCGCCACCACCGTGCCGAGCCCGAAGCTGTCGTGGGTGACCCGGTCGCCCACCGCCAGCGCGACGGCCTCCCGCTCGGTGACCCGCCGGGCCGACTGCCCCCAGCCCGCCTTCGGCGAACTCGCCGCCCCCGTCGACCGCCGCGCCCCCGCACCCGAACCCGAGCCGAAGCCCGAACCCGACCCCGAGCCGGACGAGGAGGAGAACCCACGCGAGGCCGGCACCGCCGACGCCCCCGTGCGCTTCCACTCCACCAGCTCGGCCGGGATCTCCTCCAGGAACCGGGAGGCGGGGTTGTACGAGGGCTGCCCCCAGGCGCTGCGCAGCACCGACCTGGTCAGGTACAGCCGCTCACGGGCCCGGGTCAGCCCGACGTACGCGAGCCGCCGCTCCTCCTCCAGCTCCTTGACCTGGTTGAGCGCCCGCATGTGCGGGAAGATCCCGTCCTCCATGCCGGTCAGGAAGACCACCGGGAACTCCAGGCCCTTCGCGGTGTGCAGCGTCATCATCGTGATGACACCCGCGCCGTCCTCGTCGTCCGGGATCTGGTCCGAGTCCGCGACCAGCGCGACCCGCTCCAGGAAGTCCGCCAGCGAGCCGACCGGCGGTGTGCCCTCGTCGTCGCCCTCCGGCCGCTCGCCCGGGTCCTGCTCGTACTCCAGCGCCACCGAGGCGAGCTCCTGGAGGTTCTCCACCCGGGTCTCGTCCTGCGGGTCGGTCGACGCCTGGAGCTCCGCCAGGTACCCGGTCTCCTCCAGCACCGCCTCCAGCACCGCCGCCGGGCCCGCCCCGGACTCGACGATCTGCCGCAGCCCGGCCATCAGCTCGTTGAACTTGCGCACCGCGTTGGCCGACCGGGCGGCCATCCCGTACGCCTCGTCCACCCGCACCAGCGCCTGCGCGAAGCTGATCCGCTCGCGCTGCGAGAGCGCGTCGATCATCGCCTCCGCCCGGTCGCCGATGCCGCGCTTGGGCACGTTCAGGATCCGCCGCAGCGGCACGGTGTCCTCGGGGTTGGACAGCACCCGCAGGTACGCGAGGACGTCCCGGACCTCCTTGCGCTCGTAGAAGCGCACCCCGCCGACCACCTTGTACGGCAGGCCGACCCGGATGAACACCTCCTCGAACACCCGGGACTGCGCGTTCGTCCGGTAGAAGATCGCCACGTCACCGGGCCGGGCGTCGCCCGCGTCGGTCAGCCGGTCGATCTCCTCGGCGATGAACTGCGCCTCGCCGTGCTCGTCGTCGGCGACGTAGCCGATCACCTTCTCGCCGTGCTCGCCGGCCGTCCAGAGCTTCTTCTCCCGGCGGCCGGTGTTCCGCTCGATCACCGAGTTGGCGGCGCTCAGGATGGTCTGGGTGGAGCGGTAGTTCTGCTCCAGCAGGATGGTGGTCGCGTTCGGGTAGTCCTCCTCGAACTGGAGGATGTTCCGGATCGTCGCGCCCCGGAAGGCGTAGATCGACTGGTCCGCGTCACCCACCACGCACAGCTCGGCCGGCGGCACCTCGGACAGCCGCCCGGCCGCCGGGTTCACGAAGTCCCCGTCCACCGTCCGCTTCGGCCGCGCGGCCACCGCGCCACCGCTCAACTCCCGGACCAGCATGTACTGGGCGTGGTTGGTGTCCTGGTACTCGTCCACCAGGATGTGCTGGAACCGCCGCCGGTAGTGCTCGGCCACGTCGGGGAACGCCTGCAGCAGGTTCACCGTGGTCATGATGATGTCGTCGAAGTCCAGCGCGTTGGCCTCCCGCAGCCGGCGCTGGTAGAGGTGGTACGCCTCCGCGAGCTTCTTCTCCATCGGGTTCGCCGCCTGGTCGGCGTACGTCTCCTCGTCGATCAGCTCGTTCTTCAGGTTGCTGATCTTCGAGGTGAACGACTTCGGCGGGAACTGCTTCGGGTCCAGGTCCAGATCCCGGCAGACCAGCGCCATCAGCCGCTGCGAGTCCGCCGAGTCGTAGATCGAGAAGCTCGACGTGAAGCCGAGCACCTTGCTCTCCCGGCGCAGGATCCGCACGCAGGCGCTGTGGAAGGTCGACACCCACATCGCCCGGGCCCGCGGCCCGACCAGCGCCTCGACCCGCTCCCGCATCTCCCCGGCGGCCTTGTTGGTGAAGGTGATCGCCAGGATCTCGCCCGGCTGCACCCCCCGCGCCCCGAGCAGGTAGGCGATCCGGTGCGTCAGCACCCGGGTCTTGCCCGACCCGGCCCCGGCCACCAGCAGCAGCGGCCCGCCGGAGTGGACCACGGCCTCCCGCTGCGGGTCGTTCATCCCCTCCAGCAGCTGCGCCGGGTCGATCACCGTCCGCGCCGCGCCGTTCCGGTAGTACGCGTCCCGCTCGGCCTGCGCCGCGTGGTCGGTCTGGAACAGCCCGTCGGGCACCGCCTCCTCGTACGAGTCGTCGTACGGGGCGTCGTCGTACGGCGGCGGCTCCTCGTCGGCGAACGGAGGCTCTGCGGGTGGCTGCTTCGACCCGGCCGAGGACGGAAGCTCGAAGCCGGGGAGCGGGAGGTCGTCAAAGAGGCTAGTCATGGCCCTACGAGTCTATGGGCCCGCACCGACACCTCCGGAGGAAACGGCCCACTCCCCGCCCCGCCCCGCGCCTGCCGGGTACCGGCAGGCCGACGGAGCGGCCGGGTGTCAGACCAGCCGGCGGGCCGTCGCCCAGCGGGTGAGCTCGTGACGGTTGCTCAGCTGGAGCTTGCGCAGCACCGCCGAGACGTGCGACTCCACCGTCTTCACCGAGATGAAGAGCTGCTTGGCGATCTCCTTGTACGCGTACCCGCGCGCGATCAGCCGGAGCACCTCGCGCTCGCGCTGGGTCAGGCGGTCCAGGTCCTCGTCGACCGGCGGGGTGTCGGTGGCGGCGAAGGCGTCCAGCACGAAGCCGGCCAGCCGGGGCGAGAACACCGCGTCGCCGTCCGAAATCCGGAAGATCGCGTTGACCAGGTCGGTGCCGGTGATGGTCTTGGTGACGTAGCCCCGGGCGCCGCCGCGGATCACGCCGATCACGTCCTCGGCGGCGTCGGAGACCGACAGCGCCAGGAACCGGACCCCCTTCGGGTCGGACATCAGCGGGGCGGAGCGGCGCAGCACCTCGACCCCGCCGCCGCCGGGCAGGTGGACGTCGAGCAGCACCACGTCCGGCCGGGTCTCGGCCACCACCTGGATCGCCGACTCGACGTCGTCGGCCTCCCCGACCACGTCGATGCCGGTGACCTCGGTACGGCCGATCTCGGCCCGCACCCCGGTCCTGAACATCCGGTGGTCGTCCACCAGGACGACCCTGGCCACACGATCCGGCCCGGCCCCTGACACAGCGTCAGTCATCTGCTCTCTCCATCTCCAGCTCGACCTCGGTCCCGCCGTCCGGCGCGGGCCGCACCCTCGCGGTGCCGCCGTTGCGCTTCATCCGGCCGATGATCGACTCCCGTACGCCCATCCGGTCCTCCGGCACGCTGTCGGGGTCGAAGCCGGGCCCGTGGTCGCGGACGAACACCGACACCGTGCGCCCCTCCACCTCGGCGTAGACCTGGACCGGTCCCCCGCCACCGTACTTGGCGGCGTTGACCGTCGCCTCCCTCGCGGCCTGGATCTGGGCGGCGATCCGGTCGTCCATCGGGCAGTCGCCGACGCAGACCAACTCGACGGCCACCCCGTGCAGGTCCTCCACCTCGGCCACCACCGAGCGGATCCGCTCGGCCAGGGTGTCCGGCGCGGCCTCGGCGGCGGCCTCCGGGCGGTACAGCCAGAGCCTCAACTCCCGTTCCTGGGCCCGGGCGAGCCGGAGCACCTCCTTGGCGTCGTCGGCGTTGCGCTGGATCAGGGTCAGGGTGTGCAGCACCGAGTCGTGCACGTGGGCGGCGATCTCGGCCCGCTCCTGGGCCCTGATCCGGGCGGTCCGCTCGGTGCCGAGGTCCTGCCACAGCCGCAGCGCGTACGGGCCGACCAGCACCAGCACCCCGGCCAGCACCGCGAGCGCGGCCTCGATCACCGAGGAGACCGTGGAGTCCCCTCCCTGGATGATCAGGAAGCCGACGGTGCCCGCGACCACCAGCAGCACGCCCGCGCCGACCCTGGTGTACGCGGCCCGCCGCTTGGTGCCCTCCTCCAGACCGAACCAGCGCTGCCAGCGCGAGTCGTCGGCCTGCCGCCAGACCAGGGCGACGCCGACGCCGATGGTGAGCAGCGGCCAGACGTACGGCTTCGCGGTCTGGATGTGCAGGGCGCTGAGCAGCGCCATGATCCCGACCACCAGCAGCAGCAGCGCGAGCAGCTGGCCGAGGCCGCCCCGGGTCGGCCGGGCGTCCGTGCCGAGCTCCCCGGCGACCGCCGTCTCGCCGTGGAAGGTGCGCTGCAGCAGCTCGCGCAGTCGGCCGACCCGGCGCGGCCGGCCCTTGCGCAGCTCGGCGCCGCCGACCACCGCGTCGGCGGGCACGAACCCGCCGTTGACGTACGCCCAGCGCGGCCCGCCGCCGGGCGCGGGCTGGCCGATGCCGATCGGCACCACGAACCAGAACGCCGCGTACAGCAGCACCCCGATCCCCTGCGCGAAGAACAGCAGCACGAAGGCGACCCGGACCCAGGTGACCGGCAGGCCGAGGTGCAGCGCCAGGCCGTGCGCCACGCCGCCGAGCATCCGCCCGTGCGGGCTCCGGTAGAGCCGGCGGTACGGCGGGGGCGCCACCCCGAGGTCGGCCGACGGTGCGTCAGGGACGCGCGGGCCGTCGGGTGCGAGGGGTCTGGGGTCGGTGCCGGGTGCTGCCACGCCACCGATGGTCACACGTCCGCCGCCCCCGGCGCATCAGGGTGACACCCCGATCCTTCTCAGGGAGAGATCAGGGTCCGTACCGGGCACCGGAAGGTTGGGCACGAGCGGCCGGACCAGCAGGATGGAGGACATGACGGACGACCAGATCACCGCGCCGGGCCCGACGGGCTCATCGGCCGACCCGGAGCGGCAGCGCCCGCCGCTGACCCGCAGCGAACGCCACCGGGTGGTGGCCGGGGTGTGCGGCGGTCTCGGACGGCACCTGGACATCGACCCGGTGGTGTTCCGGGTGGTGATCGCGGTGCTCTGCCTCTCCGGCGGCCTCGGCCTGTTCCTGTACGGACTGGCCTGGCTGATCGTGCCGCGCGAGCCGGCCACCGACGGCCGGCCGGGCCGGACCGAGCTGCAGCGCGTGCTGACCGGCCGGGTGGACGGGCAGTCGATCGGCGCGGTGCTGCTGACCGTGATCGGCACCGGGGTGTTCTTCTCCTCGATGGGCGACGGCGGCCAGCTCTTCCCGATCCTGCTGCTCGGCGGCCTGATCCTGCTGGCCGTCCGGTACGACCCGGAGCGCCGCCGCCGGAGCCGCTTCGGCCGGCGCTTCCACCACCCGCAGGACGGGCCGTACGACCGGCCGGTCGACGACAGCGGCCACCCGTACGGCCTCGGCGGCACCCCGGCCGACTGGCGCGAGCGGGTGGCCGAGCAGCACGTCAGGGAGCGGTCCGCGGGCACCGTGCCGGCCGACACCCCGCCGCCGGGGCCGTCCGGCTACCTCTGGGACCCGCGGCACCCGGAGCGCAACCCGTACGCCGGGCAGCCCCCCCAGCCGCCGTCGGCCCCGCAGGCCCCGCGTCCGCCGCACGAGCCGCTGCCGTGGTGGCAGCGCACCGATCTGCCGTCCGGCGACCCGCTGCGCAAGAGCGGCCCGGCCGCGCCGCTGCCGCCGGCCCGACCGGCGGCCGCGGCGCGGTGCCGGAAGCGCCGGGAGCGGTCCCTGCTGGGCCCGACCGGGCTGCTGCTGGCCGGCGGGGCGGGCACGCTGACCTGGTGGCTGATGCGGAGTCAGGGCGAGCAGGTACGGCTCTCCACCGTGCTGGCGGCCGCGCTGCTGGCGCTCGGGGCGGTGATCCTGTGCGGCGCCCGGTACGGCCGGGCCCGCGGGCTGACCGTGCCCGCCCTGCTGCTGACCATCGCGCTGGCCGCGGCGTCCGGCTCGGACATCACCCTGGAGGGGAGTTTCGGGGACCGGGTCTGGGCGCCCGCCTCGGTCGCCCAGGTGCAGTCCGAGTACCGGCTCGGCGCGGGTGACGCCACCTTCGACCTGAGCGCGGTCGACCCGGCGGGCGGCACCGTCACCACGGCGGCCCGGCTCGGCGCCGGTGACCTCCGGGTGACCGTGCCCGGCGACGTGGACGTCCGGCTGACCCTGCACACGGCCCTGGGCGACGTCCGGGTCGCCGACCGCAGCCTGTCCTCGGGGGCGGGCAACAACCTGGAGTACCAGTTGCATCCGACCGACGGCCGGGCGTCCAAGGGGACGCTCGACCTCACCCTCACGCTCGGCCTCGGCGACCTGACGGTGGTGCAGGCATGAAGAAGCACCGGCTCGACGTCTACTCGCTGCTCACCGGCGCCCTGTTCACCGTGGTCGCGGTGGTCTACCTGGTCGCCTCGCTGAACGACCGCGCGGTGAACGCCCGGATCGTGCTGCCGGTCACCTTCATCGTGCTCGGCACGGCCGGGCTGGCCGGCGCGGTGACCGCGATGTCCCGGCGCGGCCGGTCGGCCGGGGAACCGCCGGCCGACTCCACCGACTGAGCCGGAGGGCTCCTAGACGAGTAGATCCGATGTGATTAGTGGTCGTAGGCGATCAGCGAGCGGGTGACCGGTGCGCCGATCAGGTCGTTGTGCCAGATGCCGGCGGCCATCGCGAGGACCCGCTGGGTCACCCGGACGGCAACGCCCTCGAAGGTCCGTCCGCCGTGTTGTTCCAGGTCAAGCTGCCCTTTGAGGGTGTCGTTGACCGACTCGATCAGCTGGCGGACCTTCTTGAGCATCGGCTCGCCGTACCGCTTCTTCTCACGCTTGAGTGACGGACGCAGGAGCTCGATGCCCTGCTCGGCGAGGTCCTTCTCGAACGGTTTGGAGGCGAAGCCCTTGTCCGTGATGAGCAGGATGCCCTCGCGTCCGGCGACCAGGTCGGCGTCGACTTCGAGCATTGCCGCCAGAACCTCGCGTTCGCCGATCTTCGGGTTGGCCAGTGCCCACATGATCGGCATCCCGGTAGGAGTGCACACCAGGTACAGGCGCAGGCCCCAGAAGAAGCGGGAGTGGGAGGCGCAGTAGCCGTAGCCGGCCCAGCCGGCCAGGTTGGATCGCTGGACGGTCGGGCGGGACATGCCGCAGGGCACCGGGGTCGAGTCGGCGATCCAGACCGTGTCGGTCCAGAAGTCGCTGTCCATGGCGAGTTCCCGGATCATGCGCTTGAGCAGTGGCAGTGCTGACTTCAACCGCTTGTTGTAGCCCGGCCGTTGGGGCAGGTAGGGGAACATGTCGGACAGGTTCTTGCGGGCGTAGCGCAGCCAGCGGGCTTCGGAGTGGTAGCCGAGCAGGGCCTGGGCGACCGCGAGACAGACGAGTTCGGAATCGCTGAGCAGGGGCGGTCGTCCCATCCATCGAGTTCCTCCGATCTCGTCGTCGATCTTCACGTAAAGTGCGGTCAAGAGGGTGTTCAGGTCGGTCGTCACAAACTGATCTTGGACACCCTCTGCCCTTTGGCGGGCCAGAACTTCGGATCTACTCGTCTAGGACTGCACCGCGCCCAGGTCCAGCTGGTCGCCGTTCTTGGTGACGGTGTACTTGGGCAGCGGCTTGGTCGCCGGTCCGTTGATCACCGCGCCGGTGGTGGCGTCGAACCTCGAGCCGTGGCACGGGCAGTACAGCTGGTTGTTCTTCGGGGCGTCCACGGCGCAGCCGGAGTGCGTGCAGACCGAGGAGAAGCCGCAGTACTGCCCCGCCTTCGGCTGCACGATGTAGACCACGTCCCCGGAGGCCGGGTCCTTCACCTGGGCCGACCCGCCGACCGGGACGCTCGCGGCGGCGACCGACACCTTGGCACCGCCGGCGCCGCCGCTGGTGCCGGTGGTACCGCCGGCGCCCGGCGAGGCGGCGGGCGCGGTCGGCGTCGGGCCAGGCGCGGCGGTGGTCCTGGTGTCCCGGCCGAAGGTGGCGGTCAGCGAGCCGGCCAGCAGCCCGGCCCCGCCCAGCGCGACGGCCGCGATGCCGCCGTCCACCAGGGCCCGGCGGCGGACCTGGTCCTCGGCCAGGCCGCGCCCGCGGTCCCGGCCGGCCCGCCGGGCCAGGTACCCGTCCACCGACAGGTACGGGGTGCCCGCCAGCACCAACGGCAGCCAGGCCATCAGGTAGACCAGGTCGTTGCCGAGGTAGTACGGCTCGACGTTCCAGCTGACGGTCAGCCAGAGGCTGAGGCTGACCAGCGCACCGCCGGTGGCCGCGATCCGGCCCCACAGGCCGAACAGGGTGCCCAGGCCGACCGCCAGCTCGCCGAAGGCGATCGCCAGCGCGAACGGGGTGGGGTGGTCCAGGGCCGGTCCGAGCGCCCAGCCGATCGGGCTGAGCGGCTTGACGGCGGTGGTCTGCGAGACGAAGGAGGCCGCGTCACCGGCCCCGGCCAGGTAGTGCGAGTCCGAGAGCTTGTCGAAGGCGGCGTAGACGAAGGTCAGCCCGAGGAACAGCCGGAGCGGCAGCAGTGCGTACCGGGTGCCCAGCTCCCGTCGCTGCGCCGCCCGTTCGGCTCTTCCCGACTGTTCCGGCCCACCATGCCCCACCGCCATGTGCCGACACCCTTCGCTCACGGCCCGTCAACTGCTGACAGGTCCGGTCCGATTCTGCCCGTTGCACCGCTGTTTCGGTGGCACGGCCCCGCGCATTGAACGGCCGCGCCGCCACCCCCTTCAGTACGGGGGTGGCGGCGCGGCCGTTCAATGCGCGGGAGGACTACTCCCACTCGATGGTGCCCGGGGGCTTGCTGGTGACGTCCAGCACCACCCGGTTGACGTCCTTGACCTCGTTGGTGATCCGGGTCGAGATCTTCGCCAGCGCCTCGTACGGCAGGCGGGACCAGTCGGCCGTCATGGCGTCCTCGGAGGAGACCGGACGGAGCACGATCGGGTGACCGTAGGTGCGGCCGTCGCCCTGGACGCCGACGCTGCGGACGTCCGCCAGCAGGACCACCGGGCACTGCCAGATCTCGCGGTCCAGGCCGGCCAGGGTGAGCTCCTCGCGGGCGATCGCGTCGGCCTCGCGGAGCAGGTCGAGCCGCTCCTTGGTGACCTCGCCGACGATCCGGATGCCCAGGCCGGGGCCGGGGAACGGCTGGCGCTGGACGATCTCCTCCGGCAGGCCGAGCTCCTGGCCGACCATCCGGACCTCGTCCTTGAACAGCTTGCGCAGCGGCTCGATCAGCTTGAACTGCAGGTCCTCGGGCAGCCCGCCGACGTTGTGGTGCGACTTGATGTTGGCGGTGCCGGTGCCGCCACCGGACTCCACCACGTCCGGGTACAGGGTGCCCTGGACCAGGAACTCGACCTCTTCGCCGTGCTCGCCGGCCTCGGCCACGATCTCGGCCTGGGCCTGCTCGAAGACCCGGATGAACTCCCGGCCGATGATCTTGCGCTTCTCCTCGGGGTCGGTGACCCCGGCCAGCGCGGTCAGGAAGCGCTCCTGGGCGTCGACCACCTTGAGCTGGATGCCGGTGGCGGCGACGAAGTCCTTCTCGACCTGCTCGGTCTCGCCCTTGCGCATCAGACCGTGGTCCACGTAGACGCAGGTGAGCTGCGAACCGATGGCCCGCTGCACCAGCGCGGCCGCGACCGCGGAGTCCACGCCGCCGGAGAGGCCACAGATGGCGCGCTTGGAGCCGACCTGCTCGCGGATCAGCGCGACCTGCTCGTCCACCACGTTGACGGTGGTCCAGTTCGGCGCGATCCCGGCACCCCGGTAGAGGAAGTGCTCCAGGATCTGCTGGCCGTGCGTGGAGTGCAGCACCTCAGGGTGGTACTGGACGCCGTACAGCTTCTTCTCGTCGTTCTCGAAGGCGGCGACCGGGACCACGTCGGTGGACGCGGTGACGGTGAAGCCCTCGGGGGCGGCCGAGCAGGCGTCGCCGTGCGACATCCAGACCGACTGCTCGGCCGGGGTGCCCTCGAACAGGGTCGAGCCGGACTTGCTGACGTGCAGTTCGGTGCGGCCGTACTCGCGGGCACCGGAGTTGTCGACGGTGCCGCCGAGCGTGATGGCCATCAGCTGGAAGCCGTAGCACATGCCGAAGACCGGGACCCCGGCCTCGAAGATCGCGCGGTCCAGGCGGGGCGCGCCGTCCTCGTAGACCGAGGAGGGGCCACCGGACAGGATGATCGCCTTCGGGTTCTTGGCGAGCATCTCGGCCACCGGCATGGTGCTCGGGACGATCTCGCTGTAGACCCGGGCCTCACGCACCCGACGGGCGATGAGCTGGGCGTACTGGGCGCCGAAGTCGACCACCAGCACGGTGTCGAGCTCGGCAGCGGACTGGTCGGGAGTAGCAGAGGACACGGACGGCCTTCCGGCAGCGGTGTGGGGGTGTCACTGCCGATTCTACCGGCCGCCGCACCGGCCCTGTTTCACCCGCATGCCCGCGCCGCCCGGCGTGACCGGCGCCGCGCAGGATCGTTGCTCCTGACGACCGCACCTTCCGGGTCGCGCCTGCCAGGCGCGGAGCCGGCCGGGCGGTCGAACCCGACCCATGCGCGTGGATCTCTCAGTCCACCGGCGCGCGTGGCGCGCCGCTCCCCTGTCGGGGACGGCTCGCCGTGGGACCGTGCGCGGGTGGTGTGACCGGATCGGCAGGGGACAGCCGCCCGGGCACGACTGAAACCAGTGAAAGAGGTACGGCGGCCGACGTCCGGGACGCCGGGCTCCGGCCGCCGTACCTCTGGAGCTCCCGACCCGTCCCAACAAGCCACTACTACGGAGCGTAGTCGACCTTCCGGTCGGACTCGCCCGCATCCGAACCGTCGGGCAGGGTACGCCGGTCCGACCGAGTACGAGACGGACTGTACCGAACTGCGTCGAACCGGTTGCAGACCCGGGGCTCCGTCCAGCACGATGCTGGGTGCGGGGTTGACCTGTCGTCAGCATGAACATCACGCTCCGTTAAGGACCGCCCCGCACCTGGACCATCCTTCCGGACGGCGCTCATCCCCCGGCGCCGTCACCGCAGCACCGGCGCCGCCCTGACGCCGTGTGCTGAACGACAAAGGGCCCCGTTCCCCCGCGGGGCCCTTTGCCCGTCCGGCTACCGGTCCGACGCGTGCGAGTCCAGCACCTCACCGGCGAACGGCAGCTGCGGGGGCTGCCGCGGCACCTCGACGGGCGCGGCCGTGGGTCTGGGCGGCACCACCACCGGGCCGGGACCGGTCCCCTGACCGGGTGTCATCGGGGCGGCGGCCAGCGGGCCGCGCCACCGGCCGAGCAGCGCCGGCAGCACGAACGCGCCCAGTACCGTCCAGCACAGCTGGGCCAGCAGGACCGAGCCCAGGGCCAGCCCGAGCGTGGTCCGCGAGGTCAGCTCGGCCAGCTCCCGGGCGTCGGAGCCCAGTTCCCGCCCGGGCGGCCCCGGCAACCGGAAGGAGCTCTGCTGGACCATCCCGCCGACCGCCGTCAGCAGACTCGCCCCGGCCCAGTACAGGCCCGCCGCCCGTACCCGTCCGGCCAGGTCGAACCGGCGCACCGTCCAGCCGAGCAGAGCGGCCCCGGCCAGCGCGAGCAGCACCGTCCAGCGCCAGTGCCCGCTCTGCCCGCCCAGGTCGAACAGGGAGAAGCCGTCGTTCTCGGCGGTCCGCAGGTCGTACCCCGCCATCCCGCTGCGTTCGGTCCGGAAACCCGCCGTCGCGCCGGAGCCGAACCCGAGCAGGGCCAGCCCCGCGTTGGGCAGCACGGCCAGGCCGACCAGCGTCACCTCCAGCGGCAGCCGGGCCCCGGCCAGCAGCAGCGCCACCAGCGCCGCCGCACCCACCGACCCCAGCAGCGCGCGGCCCGCCGCCGCTCCGCTCGCCGCCCAACCGCCCGCCAGCCGGCGCCAGTTGTCCGCGCCGTACACCGCGGCGGCCGTCAGCCCGGCCAGCAGCGCGGTGCCGAGCACGGCCCAGCCGGTGCCCGCCGAGACCACCACGTGGTCGGCGTAGCCGTACGAGAACAGCCACCCGAGCATGCCGGTGCCGGCCTCGGTGCGCGCCCCCGTGCCGGACGGCCGGCCCGGGCTGTCGTCGGCCCCGGCGAGCAGCCCGAGCAGGGCGGTGGCCAGGACGGCGAGCAGCACCGGGCGCGCGGCCCGGGCGAGCAGCTCGCGCCCGGTCTGCTCTGGGGTCAGGCGCCGCCGGTCCGCCCGCAGGCCGAGGCCGAACGCCAGCACCCAGAGCAGCGTCACCGTCATCGGCAGTACCTGGACCCGGCTGACCAGCTCCGGGGCGAAGCTGCCGCCACCGATCTGCGAGCCGGTGGTGACCGGGCCGCCGAAGGCGGCCAGCACGACGGCGAGTCCGACCCCGAAGCGGGTGCCGAAACCGGTGCTCACCCCGCTGTCCAGGCCGAACGCCAGCAACAGCGCGGCCACCGGGAGCAGCGCGGTCGGGCCGGCCACCACCCGCAGGGCCGGGCGCCAGTCGGCCTCGACGAACCAGCGCAGCACGACCGGCCGGCGCGACGGTTCGACCACCACTCCGGCGCCCCAACTGCCTTGCTGCGATGGGGCGGTGAGGCCACCGCCGCCGAACTCGACCTCGCCGATCGCGAACGAACGCCCGCACGCCGCGCAGCGCGGTGCCCCCTCGGCCGAGGCCGCGCCGCACCCCTCACAGACCGCCATTCGTCCCCCCTCGTCAGGGGCCGTTTATCCCACCGCCCCTGATCGGGTGTCAACCACCCGTCAAGCCCGCCGCTTCGGCACCTTCGGCACCGGGATCAGCAGCTCGCCGAAGGCCCCCTTCGGGACGGCCGGGGCCTGCGGGGCGACCGCCGGAACCCGCCGGTACTCCTCGCCCTGCGCGGGCCGGGTGTCCGCGTCACCCTTGTTCGGCCACATCGACATCGCCCGCTCGGCCTGCGCGGTGATGGTGAGCGAGGGGTTGACGCCGAGGTTGGCGGAGATCGCCGAACCGTCCACCACACTGATCCCGGGGTGACCGAAGAGCCGGTGGTACGGGTCGACCACGCCGTGCTCGGGGCTGTCGCCGATCGGGCAGCCGCCGAGGAAGTGGGCGGTCATCGGGATGTCGAAGATCTCGCCGACCGTGCTGCCGGCGAAGCCGTTGATCGACTCGGCCAGCGCCCGGGCACCCGCCTCGGCGGCCGGGATGTACGTCGGGTTCGGTGCGCCGTGCCCCTGCCGGGAGGTCAGCTTGCCCTTGCCGAGGCCGGACTTCTTCAGCGAGACGGTGATCGAGTTGTCCAGCGACTGCATCACCAGGCCGATGATGGTCTTCTCCGACCAGCGGTGCTGGTTCATCGACCGGGCGAAGATCACCGGGTGGGTGGCCGCCGTGACGGCGTACCGCAGCCAGCGCGGCCCGCGCCCGACCCCGGGGACCTGCTGCACGCTGAGCGCGCCCATCGCGTTGGAGCCCCGGCCGTACCGGACCGGCTCGATGTGGGTGTTCTCGTCCGGGTGGATCGAGGAGGTGATCGCCACCCCCTTGGTGAAGTCGACCCGCTCGCCGTACCGCCGGTCGGTGGTGGAAGCCCCCACCAGCGCCTCGGAGTTGGTCCGGGTCAGCTCGCCCAGCCGGGCCGAGATGCCCGGCAGGTGGCCGGTGTCGCGCATCCGGTGCAGCAGCGTCTGGGTGCCGTAGGTGCCTGCCGCGACCACCACCTTGGCGGCGGTGACGGTCCGGGCGCCCGCCTTCTCCCGGTCCTTGGAGCGGGAGTCGGTGCGCCGGACGTCGACCGCGAAACCGCCCTCGATCTCGCGCAGCCGGGCGACCGTGGTGAGCGGGTGGATCTCGGCGCCGTTCCGCTCGGCCAGGTAGAGGTAGTTCTCGGTCAGGGTGTTCTTCGCCCCGTGCCGGCAGCCGGTCATGCACTCGCCGCACTCGATGCAGGACTTCCGCTTCGGCCCGGCACCACCGAAGTACGGGTCCTCGACCTCGGCGCCCGGCGCCACCCTGGCCTCGCCGTCGGCGTCCCGGCCGTCGCCGAAGAAGACCCCGACCGGGGCCAGGTGGAAGGTGTCGCCGACGCCCATCGTCTCGGCGGCGGCCTTGAGGTGGACGTCGGAGGGGGTGACGGTCGGGTTGGTGCGCACCCCGAGCATCCGCTGGGCCTGGTCGTAGAACGGGCCCAACTCCTCCTGCCAGTCGGTGATGTGCTTCCACTGCCGGTCCTCGAAGAACGGCTTCGGCGGGACGTACAGGGTGTTCGCGTAGTTCAGCGAACCGCCGCCGACCCCGGCCCCGCCCAGCACCAGCACGTTGGCCAGCAGGTGGATCCGCTGGATGCCGTACAGGCCGAGGGCGGGGGCCCAGAGGTAGTTCCTGGTGTCCCAGGAGTTCTTCGGCAGCTCGTCCCGGCCGAACCGCCGGCCGGCCTCCAGCACCGCGACCCGGTAACCCTTCTCGGTCAGCCGCAGCGCCGCCACCGACCCACCGAAACCCGAGCCGACCACGACCACGTCGTAGTCGAAAGCGTCCTGCGTCATGAGCTGCAACTCCTAGAGGACTGGCACTACTTGAACCGCAGGACCTTGAGCACCTTCAGGCTGGTGGTGAACATCGCGGCGAACTTCTCGTCGTCCAGGCCGAGCGAGGGGGCGATCGGCAGCATCCGCTGGGTGGCGATGGTCTGCGCCTCGGTGTAGCGCAGGATGCCGTCCGAGCCGTGCCGGCGGCCGAGCCCGGAGTCGCCCATGCCGCCCATCGGCGCGGCCACCGAGCCGTAGGCGGCGGCATACGCCTCGTTCACGTTGACGGTGCCGGTGTGCAGCCGGGCCGCGATCGCCCGGCCGCGTCGGGCGTCCTTCGTCCAGACGCTCGAATTCAGGCCGTACGTGGTCGAGTTGGCCGCCTCGACCGCCTCGTCCTCGGTGTCGAAACGGTAGACCGAGACCACCGGGCCGAAGGTCTCCTCGCCGCAGACCGCCATCCCGGGGGTGACCCCGTCCAGGATGGTCGGCTCGAAGAACAGCGGGCCGAGGTCGGGTCGGGCCTGACCGCCCGCCAGCACGGTGGCGCCGGCCTTGACGGCCTCCTCGACGTGCCGGGTGACGGTCTCCAACTGCCGGTCGGAGACCAGCGATCCCATGTCCGCCCCGTAGGCCAGGCCGCCGCCGAGCCGCAGCGCGCTGGTCCGCTCGGCGAACCGGCGGAGGAACTCCTCGGCCACCGAGCGGTGCACGTAGAGCCGCTCGATCGAGATGCAGAGCTGCCCGGCGGAGGAGAAGCAGGCCCGGACGGCGCCTTCGGCGGCCTTGTCCAGGTCGGCGTCGGCGAGCACCAACAGGGCGTTCTTCCCGCCGAGTTCGAGCGAGGCACCGATCAGCCGGGCGGCCGCCCGCTGGGCCACCTCACGGCCGGTCCGGGTGGAGCCGGTGAACGAGACGTAGTCGGCGTGCTCGACCACGGCCGGGCCGATGACCGGGCCGTCGCCGATCACGATCTGCCAGAGGTCGGCGGGCAGCCCGGCCTCGATCAGCAGCTCGCGCGCCCAGAGCGCGGTCAGCGCGGTCTGCGTGTCCGGCTTGTTGACCACCGCGTTGCCGGCCACGAAGGCGGGCAGCGCGTCGCCGACCGAGAGCTCCAACGGGTAGTTCCACGGCGAGATCTGGCCGATCACGCCCTTCGGGCGGCGGGCCTCGACGGTGTGCGTGAGCACCGGCATGGCACCGCCGCGCCGGCGGTCGCGCAGGTAGGACGGGGCCTTGCGGCCGTAGTGCCGGGCGGCCAGCGCGGCGCCGAGCACCTCCTCGAAGGCGTGCAGCCTGGCCTTGCCGGTCTCGGCCTGGATCAGGTCCAGCACCTCGTCCTGCCGCTTCAGCAGCAGGTCGTGGAAGCGCAGCAGCACCCCGGCCCGGCGCCGGACCGGCAGCGCGGCCCACGCCTTCTGGGCCCGCCGGGCCAGCTGGTACGCCACCTCGACGTCGGCCGAGGTGGACTGCGGCAGGGTGGCCAGCCGCTCGCCGGTGAGCGGGGCGGTGGTGTGCACCAGCTCGGGCTCCCCGGTCGCGGTGACGCCCTGGGCGAGCCGGGCGACCAGCGCCGCCGGAACCGCCGAGGCGACCGTCCGGGCCGCGCCCGGGGCGGCGGGGTTGCGTCCGGTGGTCTGTCCGACTGCCGTGATGTCCGTCATGGGGCGCAGCCTAGGCGCTCGGGGCCCCGAACGGTACCCGTCGGTAACAGGAAACTATCTGTGGCAGATCTTTATCGGGTCGGGACGAACTCGTTCAGCACCGTGGTCAGGATCCGCTGTCCGGCTACCCAGTCCTTGTCGACGTCCGGGGTGGCCACCAACAGGGTGTACGAGGTGCCCTTGGCGTCCCGGAACTCCACGTCCTTGACGTGCCGTCGGCTGCCGTCCTTGGTGTAGGTGAACTCCCAGACCGCGCCCACCGACCCGTTCACCTCCACCTTGGTCAGCTCGATCTGCCGGTAGTCCTTGCTCACCTTGCTGACCGACTGCTCCATCTCCCGGAAGTGCGCGATCGGCTCCAGCGACTGGCCGACCGCCACCGCGAACTGCAGGTAGCGCTGGCGGTTCGCCACCGGGTCCGGCGAGTAGTAGATCTGGCTGTTCTCCACCGAACGCTCCCACCGGCCGCCCTCGGTCGGCAGCAGGAAGCGGAACCCGGCCGGGTCGTCCACCCAGCGGTAGCCCTTCGGCGCGGCCGCCGGCACCGAGGCGCCCGGTGTCGGCAGCACCTGCTCCTGCGCCACCGCGCCGCCCTTCGTCCCGTTGGTCAGCGCGTACGTGACGCCCCCGGCCAGCACCGCCGTGGCCAGCCCGGCCACCAGCACCCGGGGCCAGAACCGACGGCGGGTCAGCCGCTCGGTCGGCGGCTCGGGCGCGGCCACCGGTTCGGTCGGCTCCGAGCGGTCCACCACCGGGACGGCCTGGGTCGGCTCCACCTGCGGCCGGACCGCCGGTGCGGCCTTGATCTCCACGGTGTGACCGGCCGTCACCTCCGCCAGCATCCGCAGCGCCTGGTCCGCACCCGGCCGGTCGGCCGGGTCCTTGGCCATCAGGGCCGCCAGCACCGGGCCGAGCGCGCCGGCCCGGCGCGGCTCCGGCAGCGGGTCGCCGACCACGGCGGCCAGCGTGGTGATCGGCGAGCTGCGCCGGAACGGCGAGGTGCCCTCGACCGCCGCGTACAGCGTCGCGCCCAGCCCCCACAGGTCCGACGCCGGGCCGGGCCGCTCGCCCTGGGCCCGCTCCGGCGCCAGGTAGTCCGGCGAGCCGACCAGGTCCCCCGGCCTGGTCAGTTCGGCCGAACCCTCGAAGGTGGCGATCCCGAAGTCCAGCAGCACCACCCGGCCGGTGTGGTGCTCCAGCAGGACGTTGGCGGGCTTCACGTCGCGGTGCAGCACGCCGAGTTGGTGCCCCCGGTGCAGCGCCGCCAGCACCTGGGTGCCGACCTCGGCCGCCTCCCGGGGCGTCAGGGTGCCGTCCTGGCTGATCACATCGGCCAGCGAGCGGCCGTCGATCAGCTCCATCACGATCCACGGCCGGCCGTCCTGCTCCAGCACGTCGTGGATGGTGATCACGCCGGGGTGCTTGATCCGGGCGGCCGCCCTGGCCTCGCGCTTCATCCGGGACTGGAGGATCTCCAACTCCTCCTCCGGCAGGTGGCTGACCGTCAGCTCCTTGACCGCCACCTCGCGGTCGAGCAGCTCGTCCCTGGCCTGCCAGACGGTCCCCATCCCGCCCCGGCCGAGCCGCTCGCCCAGCGCGTATCTGCCGGCCAACAGCCGCTGCCCGTCCCCTGCGTCCACAGTGGCTGCTCCCCCGTACCAGGCGTTCGATTCACGTTCCCTGCACAGGTTAGATCAGCCGCCGAACGCGACCACCGCCGCCAGGGCTGCTGCCAGCAGCACCAGCACTCCACCCACCAGCAGCGGGCCGAGCAGCAGCGGGGGGACCCGCCGTCCGGACCGTCCCCCGGTCACCACCGGGACCTTCGCCCGCGGCCTGCGCACCATCGGGCCGCGCGGCCGGACCACCGGCAGCAGGGGTGTCACCCGCTCGAACGGCTCCGGCGCCCCGGCCAGGAACCCGGCCAGCCAGGAACGCAGCTGTCCCAGCGTCAACCCCCCGGCCAACAGGCCCTCCACCACCGGGCGGAGCGGCCCGCAGCCGTCCGCCGGAGCCGCCCGCCCGTCCCGGACCGCCGCCAGCAGCTCGCCCAACTCCCGCTCCGGGTACGGTGCGTGGCCGGTCAGCAGCCGGTACATCAGCACCCCGAGCGCCCAACCGTCGCCGGCCGCCCCGCCGACCGGCGCCCAGCGCTCGGCCCGCACCCCGAGCAGCACCGCCCGGGCCTCGTACACCCGTCGCGCCACCGGGCCGCCCAGCGCGGCACAGAAGCCCTCCTCCGCGGCACCGGCCAGCAGCCCGCCGAGCAGCGCCGCCCCGTCCTCGCCGACCAGCACCGAATCCGCCGAAACGTTCCCGTGCACCAGACCGGCCCGGTGCAGCGCACCCAGTGCGCCCGCCAGGTCCGCCGCCAACTCCGCCACCCGGTACGGCGGCCAGGGCCGCTCGGTCAGCTCCGCCAGCGGCACCCCGGCCGGCAGTTCCTCCGCCACCCAGAGCCGCCGCCCCTCGACGAAGGCCCCGAAGCCGCGCAGCAGCCGGGGGTGCACCGGCACCGTCGCCAGCCCGGCCGCCAGCCGCTCGGCCAGCCCCGTCCACGGCTCGGCGTCCCAGTCCTCCTCGTTCAACAGCTCCGGCAGGTCGAGCGCCGCCAGCCGGGTCAGCTCACCGCTGTGCAGCTCCACCGCCCGCACCGCAGCACCGATCGGACGGTCCGTCACCCGGTACCGCCCGCCCACCACCTGCCCCGGGGCCAGCATGCGTCGTCCCTCCCTAGGGGTGCCACAGTACGCGGGCTACCCTCGAAAGCATGGACTGGACCGATCTGATCGACGTGGCCTTCGACGCCCTGGGCAGCGACAACAACAAGAGCTCCGCCCTGCACTCGGTGCAGCAGGCCGCCCTGCCCGGCGAACTGCCCGTTGCCGCCACGGCCGGCCGGCACCCCGACCACTTCCGCAAGGGTGCGCTGGTCCTCACCACGCACCGCCTGCTCTTCCTGAAGGACGGCAAGCCCCCGCTGCCGGTTCCGCTGGAGGGCGTCACCGACGTGACCGTCACCAGGAGCCGGCTGAACGGGGAGATCCTCCAGGTGGTCGCCCTCACCGGCGCCCAGCGCTTCGAGGACGTGAGCAAGGCCGAGTTCTTCGCCGAGCAGCTCCGCGGCACCGCCCGGGCCGCCCGCGACCGCCACCACGCCCCGGCCCCCGCCGCCGCGGCCCCCGACCTGCTGGACCGCCTGGAGCGGCTGGCCGCCCTGCGCACCGCCGGGGCGCTCACCGACCAGGAGTTCGCCCTCGCCAAGGCCAGGCTGCTCCAGGGCTGAGCTACGGCGCAGGCTGGAAACTGTCGAAGGACACCTGCCGGGCCTGCACCAGGTCGGCCCCCGACCAGGACGCCTCCGGGCTGGTCCAGTAGATCGCGTAGCCGTACTTGCCGGTCACGAAGCCCCGGTTGAGCGAGTGCACGCGGGTGCCGTTCTTGTCGTACGTCCACTCCCAGTCGGCCGCGTTGGCCCAGGAGCGGTAGGTGAGCGCCCGGGTCCCCAGGCTCTGGTACCCGGGGAAGTTCTTCTTCCCCTCCCGGTCCGAGCCCTCCCAGTCCGCCAGCGCGCTCTGGCCCGGCGCCCCGGTCCACTCCACGATCAGCGTGCTGCCGTTGGCCCGGAAGATGTGCTGCGCCCCCTTGATGCCTTCATCCTTGAGCCAGTCGGGCACCTTCACGGTGAAGCCCTGCGAACTGTGCACCTCCCGATAACCCGTCAGCTGACTCGGCGTCGGCGCGGGCGTCGGGCTCTGCGCGGCAGACGGGGCGGTGGAGGGAGCGGTGGACGCCGCCGGGGACGCCGCCGCCGAGCCGGGCGCGGCCGGGGCGCTCGCCACGGCGGGCGTCTTCGCCGCGTCCGCCGAGCCGCCGCCGCCCTTCTTCTTCCACGGCTGCCACATCAGCGCACCGGCCACCAGCACCGCGACCACCAGCACCGCCGCCACCGCCAGCAGCGTCCGCCGGGACGGTGCCGGCTTCGGTATCGCCGCCACCTCGGTGGTGGACTCCGCCCGGACCGTCCCCTCGGCCACCACCCGGCGCAGCACCGCCCGGGCCGCCGCCGCGTCCACCCGCAGCGCCGGGTCCTTCTCCAACAGCCCCTCGATCAGCGGCGTCAACAGCCGCCCGGCGCACACCGGCGGGGCCAGCGGCTCGGTCATCACCGCCGTCAGGGTGGCCAGCGCGGAGCCCCGATCGTACGGGGGGCGGCCCTCGACCATCGCGTACAGCGTGCCGCCCAGCGACCACAGGTCGGCCGGCGGTCCGGGCTTCTGGCCCCGGGCCCGCTCCGGCGAGATGTAGGAGGGCGCGCCGACCAGCATGCCGGTGGAGGTGACCGAGGTGTCGCCCTCCACGCTGGCGATGCCGAAGTCGGTCAGCACCACCCGGCCGTCGTCGCCGATCAGCACGTTGGACGGCTTCACGTCCCGGTGCAGGATGCCCAACTCGTGGGCCTCGCACAGCACTCCGAGTACCTCGAGGGCGATCTCGGCGGCCCGGACCGGCGGCAGCGGGCCGTCCTCCTTGATCACCTCGGCCAGCGAGCGGCCGCCGACCAGCTCCATCACGATCCACGGCCGGTCGTCCTCCTCGACCACGTCGAAGACCGTCACCGCCGCCGTGTGCCTGATCCGGGCGGTCGCCTTGGCCTCGCGCAGGGTCCGGACCACCAGGCGGTGCCGGTCCTGCTCGTCGACGCCGTCGTGCATCCGCAGTTCCTTGACCGCGACCGTCCGGCCGAGCATCTCGTCCTCGGCCCGCCAGACCGTGCCCATGCCACCGCGCCCGAGCACTCCGGTCAGCCGGTAACGCCCGCCCAACAGACGTCCGCCGGTCTCGGTCATCGCCACGTCCCCCATAGTGCGGTCGGCCAAGCCCCCATCATGTCGTGTCACCCCGACCGCGCGTCAGCCGCCCCCGGGCAGACCGGAGTTCGTACTCGACCCGTGATCGAAAATGGCTGTTCCCGGTCACTTCCGCACTGCTAGCGTTCGCCGTCGTTCACTTCTTCTCCCCACGGGACACCCATCATGAGCACCGACCTGCCCAACGCCGACCTGCCCGCCCCGCCGACCGCCCCGGCACCCGCCCCGGCCGCCCCGCAGGCGGCGGGCGTCGCCGTCGTCGCCGCCCTCGGTGCCGCGATCGTCGCCGGGCTGGCGTACGGCTTCGTCGCCAAGGCGATCGAGCGCGAGATCGGCTGGGCCGTGATCGGCATCGCCGCCGCCGTCACCTTCACCCTCGGCAGGCTCGGCGGCCGGAACCCGGTGCTCCCGGTGGCCGGCGCGGTGCTCAGCGTCGTCGGCCTGTTCTTCGGCCAGCTCTTCACGATGGCGCTGTTCGGCCACCAGGAGGTCGGCCTCTCCGTCACCGAGCTGCTGACCAGCCGACTGGACCTCACCTTCGACGTGTGGAAGGACGGCCGCGACATCATCGACGTGCTGTTCTACGCCTTCGCGGTGTACTTCGGCTACACCTACACCACCAAGTTCGCCAAGTGACGCAACGCCGAAGGCCCCCGCTCGACGAGCGGGGGCCTTCGGCGTCGACGCACCGTCAGCGGTGCTGCGCGGGGTTGACCGTCACCTCGACGCGCTGGAACTCCTTGAGCTCCGAGTAGCCGGTGGTGGCCATCGCCCGGCGCAGCGCGCCGAACAGGTTCATGGTGCCGTCGGGGGTGTGCGACGGGCCGGTGAGGATCTCCGCCGTGGTGCCCACGGTGCCGAGGTCCACCCGCTTCCCGCGCGGCAGCTCCTCGTGCACGGCCTCCATGCCCCAGTGGAAGCCCTTGCCGGGCGCGTCGGTGCCCCGGGCCAGGGCGGCACCGATCATCACCGCGTCGGCGCCGCAGGCGATCGCCTTGGCCAGGTCGCCGCTGTAGCCGACCCCGCCGTCCGCGATCACGTGCACGTACCGGCCGCCGGACTCGTCCATGTAGTCCCGGCGCGCGGCCGCGACGTCGGCCACCGCGGTGGCCATCGGGACCTGGATGCCGAGCACGTTCCGGGTGGTGTGCGCGGCGCCGCCGCCGAAGCCGACCAGCACACCGGCGGCGCCGGTCCGCATCAGGTGCAGCGCGGCGGTGTAGGTGGCGCAGCCACCGACGATCACCGGGACGTCCAGCTCGTAGATGAACTGCTTCAGGTTCAGCGGCTCGGCCGCGCCCGAGACGTGCTCGGCGGAGACCGTGGTGCCGCGGATCACGAAGACGTCCACGCCCGCGTCGACCACGGCCTTGGAGAACTCGGCGGTGCGCTGCGGCGAGAGCGCGGCGGCGGTGACCACACCGGAGTCACGCACCTCGTTGATCCGCTGCTTGATCAGCTCGGGGTCGATCGGCGCGGCGTAGATCTCCTGCAGCCGACGGGTGGCCTGGGCCTCGTCCGAGATGGTGGCGATCTCGTCCAGCAGCGGCTGCGGGTCCTCGTAACGGGTCCACAGACCCTCCAGGTTGAGCACCCCGAGCCCGCCCAGCTGGCCGATCGCGATGGCCTGCGCGGGCGAGACCACGCTGTCCATCGGCGCCGCCAGGAACGGCAGCTCGAACCGGTAGGCGTCGATCTGCCACGCGATCGAGACCTCCTTCGGGTCGCGGGTACGGCGGCTGGGGACGACGGCGATGTCGTCGAAGGAATACGCCCGGCGGCCGCGCTTGCCTCGCCCGATCTCGATCTCAGTCACTTCGAGCCCTTCCTGCTGCTTGCTGGTCGCCCCAAGTATCCCGCACTCGGCCACGTGGCACTCGCCACGACCGCACCATGGACACCCGAAACGGCAGGGCACCACCCGCGGAATTGCCGCGGGTGGTGCCCTGCCGTGGTGCTCCGAAGGCTCAGCGCCCGTGGTAGTTCGGCGCCTCGACCGTCATCTGGATGTCGTGCGGGTGGCTCTCCTTGAGCCCCGCCGAGGTGATCCGGACGAACCGGCCCTTGGACTCCATCTCGGCGACGGTGGCCGCACCGACGTAGCCCATGGTCTGCCGCAGACCGCCGACCAGCTGGAACAGCACCGTGGAGAGCGGGCCGCGGTAGGGGACCTGGCCCTCGATGCCCTCGGCGATCAGCTTCTCGTCCGAGGAGACCTCGGCCTGGAAGTAGCGGTCCTTGGAGTACGAGCGGCCCTGGCCGCGCGACTGCATCGCGCCCAGCGAACCCATGCCCCGGTAGGACTTGAACTGCTTGCCGTTGATGAACAGCAGCTCGCCAGGCGACTCCTCGCAGCCCGCCAGCAGCGAACCGAGCATCACCGTGTCGGCACCGGCGGCCAGCGCCTTGCCGATGTCGCCGGAGTACTGCAGGCCGCCGTCACCGATCACCGGCACACCGGCCGCCTGACAGGCCACCGCGGCCTCGTAGATCGCCGTCACCTGCGGGACGCCGATGCCGGCCACCACCCGGGTGGTGCAGATCGAGCCCGGGCCGACGCCGACCTTCACGCCGTCCACGCCCGCGTCGATCAGCGCCTGGGCGCCGTCCCGGGTGGCCACGTTGCCGCCGACCACGTCGACCGCGACGGCCGACTTGATCTTGGAGATCCAGGACAGCGCGTTGTGGCTGTGGCCGTGCGAGGTGTCCACCACCAGGAAGTCCACCCCGGCGGCGACCAGGGCCTGGGCCCGGTCGAAGGCCTCGGCGGAGGCGCCGACGGCGGCACCGACCAGCAGGCGGCCCTCGGCGTCCTTGGCGGCGTTCGGGTACTTCTCGGCCTTGACGAAGTCCTTGACCGTGATCAGGCCCTTGATCCGGCCCTCGTCGTCGACCAGCGGGAGCTTCTCGATCTTGTGACGGCGGAGCAGCGCCATCGCGTCCTCGCCGGAGATGCCGACCTTGCCGGTGATCAGCGGCATCGGGGTCATGATCTCGCGGACCTTGCGGTGCCGGTCCGACTCGAAGGCCATGTCGCGGTTGGTGACGATGCCGAGCAGCTTGCCCGCCTCGTCCGCGATCGGCACACCGGAGATCCGGAACTTGGCGCAGAGCGCGTCCGCCTCGCCGAGCGTGGTCTCCGGGCCGACCGTGATCGGGTCGGTCACCATGCCGGACTCGGAACGCTTGACCAGGTCGACCTGGTTGGCCTGGTCCTCGACCGAGAGGTTGCGGTGCAGCACGCCGACGCCACCCTGCCGGGCCATCGCGATCGCCATCCGGGCCTCGGTCACCTTGTCCATCGCGGCCGAGAGCAGCGGGATGTTCACGCGGACGTTGCGGGAGACCCGGGAGGAGGTGTCGACCTGGTTCGGGAGCACCTCGGAGGCACCGGGCAGCAGCAGGACATCGTCGTAGGTCAGTCCGAGCATCGCGAACTTCTCGGGTACGCCTGCGGCGTTGTAGGACATGAGTGGGGACCTTCCGTGGCGGCCGTCGATCTGATGCCGCGCCCGGTGAGGGTGCCGGGCGCGCTGCTCTCGAACCGGCACCAGCTAAGACCGCCAAGACACCCGGGCCCTGGAGGAACCTCCAACGGAACCCCGCGCGCACCCGCGAAACTTTGGCGACCTGCCCAGGCGCCGATACCCCATGGTACTGGCATCCCGAATGCCGAACTCGCGCCCCCTTGACAACGCCGCCGGGGCCGGAACCCTTCCAGGTCAGGAAGGTTCCTCGGTCAGCTCGGCCAGCGCGCGGAGCCGGCTGAGCGCCCGGTGCTGGGCCACCCGGACCGCGCCCGGCGACATCCCGAGCACCTCCCCGGTCTCCTCCGCCGACAGCCCGGCGGCCACCCGGAGCAGCACCAGCTCGCGCTGACGGGCCGGCAGATTGGAGAGCAGCTCCTTGGCCCAGGCCGCGTCACTGCTCAGCAGCGCCCGCTCCTCGGGGCCGAGCGCGTCGTCCGGCAGCTCCGGCAGGTCGTCCGGCGGGATCACGGTCGAACCGGGCCCGCGCATCGCGGCCCGCTGCAGATCGGCCACCTTGTGCGCGGCGATCCCGTAGACGAACGCCTCGAACGGGCGCCCCTCGTCCTTGTACCGGGGCAGCGCGCAGAGCACGGCCACACAGACTTCCTGGGCCACGTCGTCCACGTGGTGCCTGGCGCCGCCGGGCAGCCTGACCAGCCGACCCCGGCAGTAACGCAGGGCCAGCGGGTGGACGTACGCCAGCAGGGCCTCGACGGCCGGGCCCTCGCCCGCCACCGCCGCCGCGACCAGGGAGCTCAGCTCGACCGAGCCCACCCCTGCCGAGGGCGAACCGCCGACTCGGGGAGGATCGTCGTCGCGCATCGGTCCATGGTGCCTGGTCGGAGCGGAAAACATGGCACCGCGTCCGGAGTTGTGCATCGGAACGTTATGCGCCTCCCCCACCGCCGCCTCCGCCCGCTGGTCCCCGAGGTGCTCCACTACTCCATGGTGCAGCCTCGGGACCGTAACGTCATACGTCTGAGCGAGCACAAGTGCCGCCGGGCCGATGAGGACCGGTCAGCGGACCAGGCCCCAGCGGAAACCGAGCGCCACCGCGTGCGCGCGGTCCGAGGCGCCGAGCTTCTTGAACAGCCGCCTGGCGTGCGTCTTCACGGTGTCCTCGGAGAGGAACAGCTCGCGCCCGATCTCGGCGTTGCTCCGGCCGTGGCTCATCCCTTCGAGCACCTGGATCTCACGCGCCGTCAGAGTCGGTGCGGCGCCCATGTCGGGGCTGCGCAGCCGACGCGGGGCGAGCCGCCAGGTCGGGTCGGCCAGGGCCTGGGTGACGGTGGCCCGCAGCTCGGCGCGCGAGGCGTCCTTGTGCAGGTATCCCCGGGCCCCGGCGGCGACCGCGAGCGCGACCCCGTCCAGGTCCTCGGCCACCGTGAGCATGATGATCCGGGCCCCCGGGTCGGCCGAGAGCAGCCGACGGACCGTCTCCACCCCACCCAGGCCGGGCATCCGGACATCCATCAGGACGAGATCGGAGCGGTCGGCCACCCAGCGGCGGAGGACCTCCTCACCGTTCGTCGCCGTGGTCACCCGGTCGACACCGGGGACCGTCGCCACCGCGCGGCGAAGCGCCTCCCGGGCGAGGGGGGAATCGTCGCAGACGAGTACGGATGTCATGACCGTCCTCCGCAGCTGATCCGCGTCACGTTGAGCCTCCTGGCTGGTACGAATCTCTCCGACACGGCCGAACGACGGAGGACTCCGGTCGGACCGACGGTCTCCCGCGATCGTTCCCGACGTCCAGCGCCTGCTAACCGCCTCCGCACTTCCAACGACCGTCACTCGAATGAGTTACGGCTTTCAGGGCCATCTCCACCACTGTACGTGGCCGACCCGTTACCGATCAGCCGCATCGCGGTGCACACGCCGCGCATTTGTGCTGATCACACGCATGCCGCGCACCACCAGCGCCCTCGGGGACAGGCTCACGCCCCCGGCGCCACCCGAATGCCACGCCGGTACCTGCAAACGTCATGCCCCGTTTGTCCGGTTTTATAGCTTCTGTGCGGTCATTGACTGTTGTGTACCTCTGTGAGTGACTTGTCCCAGTGGTTGCCGTAAGTCATATTTCCAGGTGTCCATACCGGCTCCGAGCAGCCTCGCCGCGTAGACCGAGACTCCTCCAGCAGTCCATGAAGGGATACAAGAGCCATGGCAGACTTCTCCCGCCTCCCCGGCCCCAACGCAGACCTCTGGGACTGGCAGCTCTCCGCCGCCTGCCGCGGCGTGGACAGTTCGCTCTTCTTCCACCCGGAGGGCGAGCGCGGGGCCGCGCGCAGTTCGCGCGAGGCAAGCGCCAAGGAGGTCTGCATGCGCTGCCCGGTCCGGACCGAGTGCGCGGCGCACGCGCTGGCGGTCCGCGAGCCGTACGGCGTGTGGGGCGGCCTCACCGAGGACGAGCGCGAGGAACTGATGGGCCGTTCGCGCAACCGGCTGGTCGAGGTTCCGCTCACCCTGCCGGCCACGATCAGGCGCTGACCCCGCGTCAGGCAGTGCAGAAACGTTTCATCATCGAACCCCGCCCCGACTACCGGTCGGCGGCCGCCCCGGCGAGCTGATCCAGCATCAGCGCCACGGCCGGGACCTCCGCCAGATCCGGCAGGGTCAGCGCGACCACCTGCCGCACCGCCGGGGCACCCGAGGCGGCCCGCACCGGCACCGCGGCCACCCCCGAGTGCCGCACCGCCTCCAGCGCGAGGCCCGGCAGCACCGCCACCCCGAGCCCGGCCGCCACCAGCCCGACCACCGCCGGGTAGTCGTCGGTGGCGAAGTCGATCCGCGGCTCGAAGCCCGCCCCCGCGCACAGCTCCACCAGGTGCCCCCGACACTGCGGACAGCCCGCGATCCACTGCTCGGCCGCCAGCTCCGCCAGGTCCACCGGCCTGCTCTCGTCCCTGGCCGCCAACGGGTGGCCGATCGGGAGCAGGCCGATCAGCGGGTCGTCCAGCAGCGGCCGGACCACCAGGTCCGACCAGTCGTTCGCGGCCAGACTGGCGGCCGCCTCCAGGGTCGCCTCGGCCCGCGCCTCCCGGGCGGTGGTGTGCGGGGCGGGCAGGGTGGCCCCGCCGTGCGAGTCCGGGTACCGGAACGCCAGCGCCACCTCGCACTCGCCGCCCCGCAGCATCGCCAGCGACTCCGGCGGCTCCGCCTCCACCAGCGACACGCGCACCCCCGGACGGGCGCCCCGCAGACGGGCCACCGCCGGCGGCACCAGGGTGGAACTCGCGGTCGGGAACGACACCAACCGCACCCGTCCGGCCCGCAGCCCCGCGATCGCGGCCACCTCCTCCTCGGCGGCCGACAGGCCGGAGAGGATCCCGTTCGCGTGCTTCAACAGCACCTGGCCCGCCTCGGTCAGCTGCATCCCCTTGCCCGACCGGGCCACCAACGGGGTCGCCACCGACTTCTCCAGCGCCTTCATCTGCTGGCTCACCGCAGGCTGCGTGCAGCCCAGCTCCCGGGCGGCGGCGGAGAACGAACCGCTGCGGGCGACGGCACGCAGGACACGGAGATGACGGGCCTCGATCATGCCTCAGTTATAAGCGATCCTTTGGGAAAATGGCCAACCACCTCAGGGGCTCGGGGAACTGCGACGCCGGCCTCCGGTGCGTGATCGCCGCGTGAAAGGTCGGGCACTTTCGCCTGAACCCGCACGTATCGCAGACCTCAGCCCCGCCCGGGTCGACCACACCCGCACCTTGAACCCGTCCCGGGGCGGGCGTCGCAGCTCCCCGAGCCCCTGACTGCCGAAGCATGTGCCGCCCGGGAACGCCGGAGGCCCGGCTCCCCGTCGGAACGGGGGCCGGGCCTCGGGTGAGACCTGACGGAGCGTCAGTGCGAGTGGCCGTGGCCGCCGTGGCCGGCCGGCTCCTCGTCGGCGGGCTTCTCGACCACGAGGGTCTCGGTGGTGAGCAGCAGCGACGCGATCGAGGCCGCGTTCTCCAGGGCGGAGCGGGTGACCTTGACCGGGTCGATGACGCCGGCCTTCAGCAGGTCGCCGTACTCGCCGGTGGCGGCGTTGAAGCCGAAACCGGGCTCCAGCTCCGCGACCTTGTGGGTGATGACGTAGCCCTCGAGGCCGGCGTTCTGGGCGATCCAGCGCAGCGGCTCGGCGAGCGCCTTGCGGACCACGGCGACACCGGTCGCCTCGTCGCCGGTCAGGCCGAGGCCGCCGTCGAGCACCTTCTGGGCGTGCACGAGGGAGGCGCCGCCACCGGCGACGATGCCCTCCTCGACCGCCGCGCGGGTCGCCGAGATGGCGTCCTCGAGACGGTGCTTGCGCTCCTTGAGCTCGACCTCGGTGGCCGCGCCGACCTTGATCACGCAGACGCCGCCGGCCAGCTTGGCCAGGCGCTCCTGCAGCTTCTCGCGGTCCCAGTCCGAGTCGGTGTTGGCGATCTCGGCCTTGATCTGGTTGACCCGACCGGCCACGGCCTCCGAGTCACCGGCACCGTCGACGACCGTGGTGTCGTCCTTGGTGATGGTGATGCGGCGGGCGGTACCCAGCACGTCCAGGCCGGCCTGGTCGAGCTTGAGGCCGACCTCCTCGGAGATGACGGTGGCACCGGTGAGGGTGGCCAGGTCGCCGAGGATGGCCTTGCGGCGGTCGCCGAAGCCGGGGGCCTTCACCGCGACGGCGTTGAAGGTGCCACGGATCTTGTTGACCACGAGGGTGGAGAGCGCCTCGCCGTCCACGTCCTCGGCGATGATCAGCAGCGGCTTGGAGGTGCCGCCCTGCAGGATCTTCTCGAGCAGCGGGAGGAGCTCCTGGATCGAGGAGATCTTGCCCTGGTTGATCAGGATGTACGGGTCCTCGAGGACCGCTTCCTGACGCTCGGCGTCGGTGACGAAGTACGGCGACAGGTAGCCCTTGTCGAACTGCATGCCCTCCGTGAAGTCGAGCTCCACGCCGAAGGTGTTCGACTCCTCGACGGTGATGACACCGTCCTTGCCGACCTTGTCGATCGCCTCGGCGATCAGGTCGCCGACCTGCTGGTCCTGGGCGGACAGGGACGCGACGGCGGCCACGTCCTCCTTGCCCTCGATCTCCCGGGCGCTGGCGAGCAGGTGCGCGGAGACGGCGGCGACGGCCTTGTCGATGCCCTTCTTCAGGGCGGCCGGGCCGGCGCCGGCGGCGACGTTCCGGAGACCCTCGTTGACCAGGGCCTGGGCCAGCACGGTGGCGGTGGTGGTGCCGTCGCCCGCGACGTCGTTGGTCTTGGTGGCGACCTCCTTGACGAGCTGCGCGCCAAGGTTCTCGTACGGGTCGTCCAGCTCGATCTCACGGGCGATGGTGACGCCGTCGTTCGTGATGGTCGGGGCGCCGAACTTCTTGTCGATGACGACGTTGCGGCCCTTGGGACCGATGGTCACCTTGACGGTGTCGGCCAGCTTGTTCACGCCACGCTCGAGCGAGCGGCGGGCGTCCTCGTCGAACTGCAGGATCTTCGGCATGATTCCGTTTCCTAAAGGGGTCTACTGACGACGTGAGCCAACAACCGCGCCCCGGGCCCCTGTCACTGGTGACAAGAATCCGGGGCGGGCTGGTACGTCTTACTTCTCGATGATGGCGAGAACGTCGCGCGCCGAGAGGACCAGGTATTCCTCACCCTGGTACTTGACCTCGGTGCCGCCGTACTTCGAGTACAGGACGATGTCGCCGACGGCGACGTCCAGCGGGAGACGCTGGCCGTCCTCGAAGCGACCCGGGCCGACGGCCAGGACGACGCCCTCCTGGGGCTTCTCCTTCGCCGTGTCCGGGATGACCAGGCCGGAGGCCGTGGTGGTCTCGGCGTCGAGCGGCTGGACCACAATGCGGTCCTCGAGCGGCTTGATGGCAACCTTGCTGCTGGCGGTCACGTCCGAGCTCCCCTTCGGAGATTACGGGGTTGTTCTTCAGGTAGGTGGCGATGGGAACGGGTCTGCCGTCGCGGGGGTCAGACTCGCTTCATCGCGTTAGCACTCACCCGGTGGGGAGTGCCAGGAACGACCATAGGCGGCCGTTAGCACTCAGTCAACCAGAGTGCCAACGGCGTGGCCCGGAGAACCGCCGGAAACGAGTACCCGTACTCATGCGCGAGCCTGCCCCGGCCGGGCAGGATCGGCACCATGCCGGCTGCCACCCGCCCTCGTCCGGACCTCGCGACGGACCTCGTCTCAGCGTTCCTGTTCCTGCTGCTCTCCGCAGTGGGCGGCTGGTTCGCCTTCGTCTCGCTGGCCTTCCGGCACTGGGGTGACCAGGACACCGGGCCGGAGCCGTACGACTGGACGCCGATCCTGACGGTCGGCGCGCTGGCTCTCTGGCTGCTGGCCGTGACGGCGCTCGCCTGGCGCAGGCGGCTGCGGGTCACCGCCGTGCTGCACGGGCTGCTGCTGACCGCGGTGCTGCTGACCGGCGGGGCGAACCACGCCTACCAGCACCGGCACGACAACGACCCCAGGCCCGAGCCGCTCCCGTCGAACCACCAGCCCTGCTTCAGCGGCAGCGGCCGGTGCAACTGACCCGGAGCGGCAGAATGGGCCCGTGGAGATCGAATCGTTCCGGGCCCTGCTGACCGACCAGGGGCAGGCGCTGCTCGCCGAACTGCGGGAGTTCAAGCCCGACGAGGAGCTGGCACTGGCCACCCGGCTGCGCCGGACACACCCGGCCGAGCTGGTCGGCGCGGCGCTCGAACAGGCCAGGCTGCGGCAGCGGGCCAGGGCGAAGTTCGGCGACGACGCCGACGCGCTGTACTTCACCCCGAACGGGGTGGAGCAGGCCACCCGCCGCAGCGTCGCCGAGTGGCGGGCGCAGCGGTTCGCCGGGCTCGGGGTGAAGCGGCTGGCCGACCTGTGCTGCGGGATCGGCGGGGACGCGATCGCGCTGGCCCGGGCCGGGATCGCGGTGCTGGCGGTCGACCGGGACGAGCTGACCTGCGCGGTGGCCGAGGCGAACGCCGCCGCACTGGGCCTGGCCGGGCTGATCGAGGTGCGCTGCGCGGACGTCACCGAGGTGGACGTCACCGGGTACGACGCGGTCTTCACCGACCCGGCGCGCCGGACGGCGCGCGGGCGGGTGTTCGATCCGGAGGCGTACTCCCCGCCGCTCTCCTGGGCGGTCGAGGCGGCCCGCCGGACCCCGTACGGGGCGCTCAAGGTGGCGCCCGGCATCCCGCACGAGCTGGTGCCCGACGGTGCCGAGGCGGAGTGGGTCTCCGACCACGGGGAGGTCAAGGAGGCGGTGCTCTGGTTCGGCACCGGAGCCGCCGAACCGCACCGGGCCACCCTGCTGCCGGGCCCGCACACCCTGACGGGCGGTCAGCTGCCCGACCCGGCGGCCGGGCCGGTCGGGCGCTACCTGTACGAGCCGGACGGCGCGGTGATCCGGGCCCACCAGGTGGCCGAGGTGGCCGGGCAGGTGGACGGCCGGCTGATCGACCCGATGATCGCCTACCTGACCTCGGACCGGCTGGTCCCGACGCCGTACGCGCACGCCTACGAGCTGACCGACGTGCTGCCGTTCCACGTCAAGAAGCTCAAGGCGCTGCTCCGCGAGCGCGGCGTCGGCACCGTGGTGATCAAGAAGCGCGGCATCGCGATCACCCCGGAGGAGCTGCGCAAACAGCTGAAGCCGAGCGGCCCGCACAGCGTCACGGTGATCCTCTGCCGGACCGACCGGGGCCCGCTGATGATGCTGGGTCAGCCGGTCGGGGCCTGGATGTAGTCCTCCAGCCGGGCCACCGCGAAGCCCTGCTCCTGGATCCGGCGCAGCAGCTCGGCGAACATCTCGGTCATCGTCTCGCCCTTGAGGTCCTTGGGGCCCCGGAAGTGCGCCAGCACGATGTCGCCGGGCTTGAGCTTCTTGTCGGCGGCCTGGTACTGCATGTCGTGGATCTGCATCGACTCGCGCCAGAGCACGATCGCGCGCGGGCCGCACTGCTGCACCGAGGTGTTCAGCTGCGGGGTGTGCGCCCCGTCGCCGTACGGCGGGCGGAACAGCAGCGGGGCCTTGCCGTACTGCTGGGTGAGCGCGGTCTGGGCGTCGCAGACCTCGGACTTCTGCTTCTCCGCCGAGACCTTGCTGAGCTGGGCGTGGTCGGTGGTGTGGTTGTGCACGTGGTTGCCGAGCGCCTGGAGCGGCTTGAAGTAGCCGTAGTCGTCCTTGACGATGTCCCGGGTCAGGAACATCGAGATCGGGATCTTCAGGTCGGTGATCATCTCGACGAACTTCGGGTCCTTCTCGGCCCCGTCGTCGATGGTCACGAAGACCACCTTGTCCTTGGTCGGCACTTCGCTGAAGACCGGCACCGGGCCGGTGGCGGTCAGCTTCACCGGCTTGTCGGCCGGGGCGGCGGGGGCCGGGGGCAGGGCGGTCAGGCCCCACTTGGCCCAGTTGCCCGCCGCCTGCACGGGCGTGGCCGAGGGCGTGGCCGACGCGGCGTCAGCTGCCTTGCCGGCGGCGGGGGTCGAGGCCGCCGGAGCCACCGGGGGCCCGGCCGCCCCGCTGCCGCATCCGGCCACCAGCAGCAGGGCCAGCGCAGCCACCCCGTACGTCTTCTTCACCGTGCTCCCCGTCGTTCAGCGAACTCCCAGGAAGGCTACTCGACGTGCTCGCTGGTGAACCCCCACCGATGGACGGGGCGCGCCAGCAGCCCGGCCGGCGGGTCGGCGACCGGCACCGGGTCGGCGTCCTGCCACCAGGTGATCAGCAGCACCCGGTCGCCGGGCGCGGCGAACAGCTCGGTGCGCACCAGCCCGGCCGAGCCGCGCAGTGCGGGCAGTACGAACTCCCGGACCCAGTCAGAGAGTTCACCGGACCGACCGTCGGCGGCCCGGGCCTCCCACATCTGCGCGACGGTCACCGCAGCGCCTCGTGCGCGGCGGCGTGCAGGTCGGTGTGCGGGACGGAGACCTCGGTGACCGGCAGCGAGGAGTCGGCCGACAGGTCGAAGGAGGACGGCGCGCGGTCCCGCCAGACCATCTCCGAGCCGAGCGCCGCCACCATCGCGCCGTTGTCGGTGCACAGGCCCGGGCGCGGCACCCGGAGCACGATGCCCGCCTTCTCGCAGCGCTGCCGGGCCATCTCGCGCAGCCGGGAGTTGGCCGCCACCCCGCCGCCGATCATCAGGTGGTCGACGCCGTTGTCCTTGCAGGCCTTGACCGCCTTGCGGGTCAGCACGTCGGTGACCGCCTCCTGGAAGGAGGCCGCCACGTCGGCGACCGGCACCGTCTCGCCGGCCCGCCGCTTGGCCTCCACCCAGCGGGCCACGGCGGTCTTCAGACCGGAGAACGAGAAGTCGTACTCCGGGTCCTTCGGGCCGCTCAGCCCGCGCGGGAAGCGGATCGCCTTCGGGTCGCCGTCCCGGGCCATCCGGTCCACCACCGGGCCGCCGGGGAAGCCCAGCCCGAGCACCCGGGCGATCTTGTCGAAGGCCTCGCCCGCCGCGTCGTCGATGGTCGCGCCGAGCGGGCGGATGTCGGTGGTGATGTCCGCGCTGAGCAGCAGCGAGGAGTGCCCGCCGGAGACCAGCAGCGCCATGGTGGGCTGCGGCAGCCGGCCGTGCTCCAGCTGGTCCACGCAGATGTGCGAGGCCAGGTGGTTCACCCCGTACAGCGGCTTGTCCAGCGCCCAGGCGTACGCCTTCGCGGCCGAGACGCCGACCAGCAGCGCGCCGGCCAGGCCGGGGCCCGCGGTGACGGCGATGCCGTCCAGGTCGGAGCCCTTGATCCCGGCCGTGTCCAGCGCGCGCTGGATGGTCGGGACCATCGCCTCCAGGTGCGCCCGGCTGGCGATCTCCGGGACCACGCCGCCGAACCGGGCGTGGTCGTTCACGCTGGAGGCGACCGCGTCGGCCAGCAGGGTGGTGCCCCGGACGATGCCGACGCCGGTCTCGTCGCAGGAGGTCTCGATACCGAGGACCAACGGTTCGTCAGCCATCGGCCGGCTCCTTGGGGTTGTCGAGACGCATCACCAGTGCGTCCACGTTGGCGGGTTGGTAGTAGCCGCGGCGGATGCCGACCGGCTCGAAGCCGAAGCGTTCGTACAGCCGCTGGGCGCGCGGGTTGTCCATCCGCACCTCCAGCAGCAGTTCGGCGCACTCGCGCCGGGCGGCCTCGGCCACCAGGTCGGCGAGCAGCCGGGCACCGAGCCCGGCGCCCTGCTGGTCCTCGGCGACCGCGATGGTCTGCACGTCGCCCTCGGCGCCGACGACCATCAGCCCGGCGTAGCCGACCAGGGCGCCGACCTCGTCGACCGCGACCGTGTAGTGCCGGGTCCCGCCGGGGCCGGTGTCGGCCAGCTCGGACCAGTACATGCCGCGCGACCAGGCGTCCTCGGGGAAGAGCCGGAGCTCCAGCTCCATCACCGGCTCGATGTCCCACCAGCGCATCGGCCGCAGCCGGGCGGCGGTCATGCCGGGAGCACCGCCTTGTAGCCGGCCGGCACCTGGGCGTCCGGGCGCCGCAGGTAGAGCGGCACGTTGGGCAGCAGCTCCCGCCCGGCCGCCAGCTCCCGGGCCGCGAAGTCGGCCAGCCAGCCGGCCGACACGTGCTCGGGCCCGGTCACCTGCGGGAAGCTCTCGGGGTACAGCAGCGCACCCGCGCCGACCGCGACCGCCTCGGCGGTCAGCTCGGCGGCGCGGCCCACCTCGGGGCCCGCCGTCCGCCGCTTGTCGGCGTCGTACGAGGCCCAGTAGACCTCCTTGCGCCGGGCGTCGGTGGCCACCGTGAACGGTCCGGTCACCTCGGCCTGGTGCGCGATCGCGTCCAGCGTGCAGACGCCGTACACCGGCAGACCGAGCGCATGGCCCAGGGTGGCCGCGGTGACCAGGCCGACCCGCAGGCCGGTGTACGGGCCCGGGCCGACGCCGACCGCGATGCCGGTCAGCGCGTGCTTGTCGACACCCGCCTCCCGCAGCACCCGGTCGATCGAGGGCATCAGCAGTTCCCCGTGCCGTCGGGCATCCACCTGGTGGGCCTCGGCCAGCACCTCGGTGCCGTCGTGGACGGCGGCCGTGACGGCGGGGGTGGCGGTGTCGAACGCAAGCAGCAGCACGGGGTCAAGGTTAAGGGGTGCGCCGGGGTCGGTATTTCATACCGGGCCGGAACACACGGCCACGACGTCCGGACGGACGTACCGGACCTGGCACGATGGGCGGACAGCACGAGCGGGTACGAGCCTGGCGGGAGCAGACGTGTCACGTCCTGGAGTGGTGGTCACCGGTCTGACCCTGGCGGCACTGACGGCGGTCGGGCTGCTGGCCTTCCAGGCCAACGGCGCGGCCACCCGGACCCCGGAGGCCAAGCCCGCCACGAGTTCGTCCGCCGCCCCGAGCCCGAGCGCCTCCGCCAGCCCCTCGGCGCCCGCCCTGCCCGCCTCCTCCGGCACCGGCCGCCGGGTGGTCTACTCGGCGGGCAGCCACTACGTCTGGCTGGTCGACCCGAAGAAGACCCCGCCGACCCAGTCCGCCTTCCCGGTCACCCCGGGCTCGGTCGAGCCGACGGCGGGCAGCTACACGGTCTACAGCCGGACGGCCGCCGGGACCGGCACCGACGGGCGGCAGATCGAGCACGTGGTGCGGTTCGCCCAGCAGAACAACGTGGTGTTCGGCTTCAGCGCGGCCCTGGACGGGGCGACCCCGTCGGCCGATCCGAAGGCCAAGACCGGTGGCATCCGGTCCGGCCGGGCCGACAGCCAGAGCCTCTGGGACTTCGCGCAGAACGGCACCAAGGTCGTGGTGATCCCCTGACCCGGGGTCAGGCCGCCTTCTTCGCCTCGGGCTCGGCCACCGCCGGCTTCGGCGGGGTGGAGACCGCGCGGGCGGCCGCGGCGGCCGCGAGCAGCGCCCGCATCGGGGCCTGCGGGTCCGGCGTCGGAGCGGGCTTCGTGCTGGACATGATGCGTCTCCCTAGTTAGGCACACCTAACCGCAGGGTCCATCCCACCACACCGGGGACCCCACCGACAACACCTTGCCGACACTCCGTCGGAAACTCAGACCGTACCGAGCCCCGCCAGGTCGACGTCCGCCCAGCGCGGGCCGATGCCGGTCAGCCGGACCTGCCGCGGGTCGGCGTCGTCCTCGGCCTCGGCACCGATCGCCCGTTCGATCCGGACCTCCAGCCGGTCGTCCGTCAACCGCTCGACCTTGCCTTCACCCCACTCGACCACCACCACCGACTCCGGCAGCGAGACGTCGAGGTCGAGGTCCTCCATCTCGTCCAGACCGCCGCCGAGCCGGTACGCGTCCACGTGCACCAGCGCCGGTCCCCCGGTCAGCGAGGGGTGCACCCGGGCGATCACGAAGGTCGGCGAGGTGACCGCGCCGCGCACCCCGAGGCCCTCGCCGAGCCCCCGGGTCAGCGTGGTCTTGCCCGCGCCCAGCTCGCCGGAGAGCAGCACCAGGTCGCCGGGGCGCAGCACGCCCGCCAGCGCCCGCCCGAGCCGGTTCATCCGTTCGGGGGTCTCCACTGTGATCACCGCGGTCACTCCTTCGCTCCGGCGGCGGCCAGCAGCTCCGTCAGATGACGGTCCACCAGCTCCGGCCGCTCCAACATCACCAGGTGCCCCGCGTCCGGCACCAGGACCAGGTCAGCGCCGGGCAGCGCGGCCGCGATCGCCTCGCTGTACTCCGGCGGGGTCAGCAGGTCCTTCGTCCCGGCCAGCACCAGGGCCGGGCACCCGGCCATCGCGGCCAGCGCGCCGAGCTTGTCGTGCCCGCTGAACGCCGGGTAGAACTCGGCCACCACGTCGAACGGGGTGGCGTCCAGCATCTGCTCGGCGAACCGGGACACCCCGGGGTCGACGTCCGGGCTCCCGAACGAGTACCGCCGGTACAGCAGCGCCGTCACGTCCGCGCCGAGCCGCTTGGTCGCCTCGACCAGGCCGACCTGACGGCCCAGCAGCTTCACCACGCCCGGCGCCAGCCGCTTCATCGGCTTCGCCAGCCCGACCGGCAGGCCCAGCGGGACGGCGTCCCAGCCCGCCGCCAGGGTGCCGATCAGCGCCACCCCGGCCACCCGGTCCCGGAACAGCTCCGGGTGCCGGTCGGCCAGCGCCATCACGGTCATCCCGCCCATCGAGTGCCCGACCAGCACCAGCGGCCCGGTCGGCGCGACGGCGTCCAGCACCGCCGCCAGGTCCGCCCCCAGCAGGTCGATGCCGGCCGGCTCCCCCGCCAGGTACGACCGCGAGCGCTCGGACCGGCCGTGGCTGCGCTGGTCCCAGAACACCAGCCGGGCGCTGTCGCGCAGCGCGGCGCGCTGGAAGTGCCAGCTGTCCTGGTTCAGGCAGTACCCGTGGCTGAACACCACCGTGAGCGGCGCGTCCTCGACCCCGTCCAGCTCGACGTACAGCTCGGTCCCGTCGGCGGCCGCCACCTTCACCGGGCGGCCGCGCAGCGACCCGTACGGGGCGGCGGCGTCCAGCTCCTCGCGGGCCCGGCGCCGGGTCGCCCGGCCCACCGTCAGCCGCTCCACCGCGACCCCGGCCGCGGCACCGGCGGCCAGCAGACCGACCGAGATCCCGATCAGCCCGGCCGCCCGGCCCACTCCCGGCGCGCGCTCGGTCACGACGACGCCCCCAGGTAGCGCCGCGGCACCCGCGCACCGATCCGGGTGACGATCTCGTACGAGATGGTCCCGCAGGCCCGGCCCCAGTCCTCGGCGGTCGGCTCACCGTGCTCGCCGTTGCCGAACACCCGCACCTCGTCGCCCACCCGGGCGGTGTCCCCGCCGAGGTCGACCACGAACTGGTCCATCGCCACCCGGCCGGCCACCGTGTACCACTTGCCGCCGACCTGCACCGGCCCGGTGCCGCTGGCGTGCCGGGGGATGCCGTCCGCGTAGCCGACCGGCACCAGGCCGAGCGTGGTCTCCCCCGAAGTCGTGTAGTGGTGCCCGTAACTGACGCCGTGTCCGCCGGGCACGTGCTTCACCAGGGCGAGCCTGGCGGTCAGTGCCATCACCGGACGCAGCCCGAAGTCCGCCGGGCCGCCGACCTCGGGCACCGGCGAGAGCCCGTACATCGCCAGCCCGGGCCGGACCAGGTCGTAGTACGACTCCGGGAGCAGCAGGGTCGCGGGCGAGTTCGCCAGGTGCCGCACCTCCGGGCGCAGCCCGGCGCGTTCGGCCACGGCGAGCGCCGCCGCGAAGCCGTCCAGCTGGAGCCGGATCGAGGGGTGGCCGGGCTCGTCGGCGGCGGCGAAGTGCGACCACACGCCGACCACCTCCAGCAGGCCCTCCGCCTCGGCTGCCCGGGCCGCCGCCACCAGGGCGGGCCAGTCCCGGGGCTGACAGCCGTTCCGGCCGAGGCCGGTGTCGGCCTTCAGGTGCACCCGGCCCGTGATCCCGGTGTCCCGGACGGCCACGAGCAGTTCGTCCAACGCCCACTGGCCGCTGACCGAGATGTCGATCTCGGCCCGCAACGCCTGCGCCCACGGCCCGCCCGGCGTCCACAGCCAGCACAGCACCCGGGCCCGGTCCGCCCCGATCCCCGCCGCCCGCAGCGCCAACGCCTCCTCCGGCGTCGCCGTCCCAAGCCAGCGGGCCCCCGCCGCCACCGCCTCCTGGGCACACCGGACGGCGCCGTGGCCGTAGGCGTCCGCCTTGACCACTGCCATCAGCTCGGGGCCGTGGGTGCGCTCGCGCAGCGCAGCGAGGTTCCCGCGCAGGGCGGCCAGATCGATGGTCGCCTCGGCGCGGACCCCATCGGTGAGCAGGGCCGTCCCGGTCGTGTTCGCAGTCGTCATCGCGTATCAGTCTCCCAGACCGGCCCATATGCCCCGCCATTGGCACACGGCTACGCCGTCAGGTTCGGGCACACGCTGCGGCAGCCAGGGGCTCGGGGCTCTGCTGATGTGCGGCTCCGCCGCGCGGGCGACGCCACTGGCCGATGGCACATGGTCCGGAAGCCAGGGGCTCGGGGCTCTGCTGATGTGCGGCTCCGCCGCGCGGGCGACGCCACTGGCCGACGGCACACGCTGCGGCAGCCAGGGGCTCGGGGAACGGCGACGCCCACCCCGGGACGGGAGCAAGGTGCGGGAGTGGTTGGCCCCGGGCGTGGCTGAGGTCTGCTCCACGTGCGGGTTCAGGCGAAAGTGCCTGACCCTGCACGCGGCGATCACGCACCGGAGGCCGGCGTCGCAGTTCCCCGAGCCCCTGGGTGGAGCGGCTGGCGCCGGAGTGCCGTTGCCACCTCCATCGCGGTGATCGGGGTCCCCCGCTCCGCTGCGTGGCGCCCCGCGAGGCCGTGCAGGTAGGCGGCGACCGAGGCGGCGTCGAAGGGGGCGAGGCCGGCCGCCAGGAGGGAGCCGAGCAGGCCGGCCAGGACGTCGCCGCTGCCTGCCGTGGCCAGCCAGGAGGTGCCGGTGGGGTTGACCCGACAGCGGCCGTCGGGGTCGGCGACCACCGTGGTGGAACCCTTGAGCAGCACCGTCGCCCCGTACAGCTCCGCCAGCCGTCGTGCCGTGGCCAGCCGGGCGGCGGCCAGCCGCTCCGCAGCCGGCGGCGCCTGCCCCGTCGCCCCGGCGAGCAGCCGGGCCGCCTCCCCGGTGTGCGGGGTGAGCACCAGCGGGACGTCCGCCCCACGGCCGCGCCGGGCCAGCTCGGTCAGTCCGTCCGCGTCGACCAGCACCGGGACCCCGGCCGCCAGCGCCTGGTCGAGCAGCGGCCCGACCCCGTCGCCACCGCCGGGTCCGACCACCCAGGACTGCACCCGTCCGGCCGCCGCCAGGCCCCCCTCGGTGACCAGCGTCTCCGGGAACCGTCGCACCACCTCGGCCGCCGCCGACCCGACGTACCGGACCGCACCGGCCCCGCCCCGCTGCGCCCCCGCCACCGCGAGCACCGCCGCACCGGGGTACTTCGCCGACCCGGCCGCGATACCCACCACGCCTCGGCGGTACTTGTCGCTCTCCGCTCCCGGCACCGGCAGCAGCCGCCGTACGTCCGCCTCCTGAAGGGCCGTCACCGCCGCGTCCGGCAGGTCGATCCCGATCTCCACCAGGTGCAGCGCCCCGGCGTACGAGGCCCCGGGGTCGACCAGCAGCCCCGGCTTCCAGGTACCGAAACAGACCGTCACATCGGCCCGCAGCGCCACCCCGTCGACCTCGCCGGTACCGGCGTCCACCCCGCTCGGGACGTCCACCGCGACCAGCGTCCCCCGCCGCGCCGTCCCGGCGAACCCGGCCGCCGCCGGGCGCAGCCCGCCCCGGCCGCCGATCCCGACGATCCCGTCCAGCACCAGGTCGGCGGTGCCGTACTCGCCCTGATCCGCCGTCACCCGGCCGCCGGCCGCGCGCAGGGCCGCCAGCCCGCCCGCGTGCACCCGTTCCGGCGACAGCAGCAACGCCCGCACCCGGGCCCCCCGCCGGGCCAGCAGCGCGCCCGCGTACAGCGCGTCGCCCCCGTTGTCGCCGCTCCCGGCCAGCACCAGCACCCGGCTGCCGTAGACCCGGCCCAGCAGGCGTCCGCAGACGGCGGCCAGGCCGTACGCGGCCCGTTGCATCAACGTCCCCTCGGGCAGCCGGGCCATCGCCTCGGCCTCCGCCGCACGTACCTGTTCCACCGTATGGGCGTACCGCATGCGACAACCTCCGGGCTCAGCCTTCCGCGATCACCACGGCCGACGCTACGCCCGCATCGTGGCTCAGCGACACGTGCCACGACCGGACACCCAGTTCGGCCGCCCGCGCCGCCACCGTCCCACGCACCGTCAGCAACGGCCGCCCGGACTCCCCGACCTCCACCTCGGCGTCGGTCCACCGCATCCCGGCGGGCGCCCCGAGCGCCTTGGCCAGCGCCTCCTTCGCCGCGAACCGCGCCGCCAACGAGGCCACCCCCCGCCGCTCCCCGCTCGGCAGCAGCAACTCCCCCGGTGTGAACAACCGGTCCGCCATCCCGGGCGTCCGCTCCAACGCCGCCCCGAACCGCTCGATCTCCGCCACGTCGATCCCGACCCCGACAATCACCGCGACCCGCTCCTCTCCCTCGCTGCCCGGACCTTACGGCACACTTTCGAGTGAGAACCGCTTCGATCCCCTCCGGGTACCGGCCCGCGCTCCTACTCCTTCGCGCAGACCGCACCCACCAGGAGGGAGAAGGGCCATGGTCGCCATGCCAGCCGTCGAGCACCCGCTGCCCGAGGACGATCTCCTGCAGACCTTCCTCAGCCTTGAGACACCGCTGGGCTACAAGGCAGAGCTCATCGAAGGGGAGATCGTCGTGACCCCACCCCCGGACGGCTCGCACGAGACCACGTTCGCCTCGATCAACCGGCAGTTCATGCGCAATGCCGCCACCGAGTTGGACCTGGCCGGCACGAAGGGTCTGATCACCCCACTCGGCCATTTCATCCCGGACGGCACCGTCAGCCCGGTCGGCCACTTCCACGACGCCGAGCCCTGGGCCGACACCACCGGTGTCCTGCTGGTCTTCGAGGTCACTTCGGGCAATCCCGCCAAGGACCGGGACGTCAAACGGCGCGGCTACGCGGCCGGCCTGATCCCCTGTTACCTGCTGATCGACCGCAGCCGCGCCGAGGCCGTGCTGTTCACCGACCCGGTGGACGGCGACTACGCCGCCCTTACGAAGGTCCCGTTCGGCAAGCCGCTCGACCTTCCTGCCCCGTTCTCGTTCGCGCTGGACACCACTCCCCTGCGGTAGCCGGCACCGCAGGGGAGCAGCACGTCTGCCCTACTCCACCGTCACGGACTTCGCCAGGTTGCGGGGCTGGTCCACCTCGTGGCCCTTGGCGGTGGCCAGCTCGCAGGCGAAGACCTGCAGCGGCACCGTCGAGACCAGCGGCTGGAGCAGCACCGGCGTGACCGGGATCCGGATCAGGTGGTCGGCGTACGGGGCGACCGCCTCGTCGCCCTCCTCGGCGATCACGATGGTCCTGGCGCCACGGGCCCGGATCTCCTGGATGTTGGAGACGATCTTGTCGTGCAGGATCGACCGGCCGCGCGGCGAGGGCACCACCACGACCACCGGCAGGCCCTCCTCGATCAGCGCGATCGGGCCGTGCTTGAGCTCGCCCGCCGCGAAGCCCTCGGCGTGCATGTACGCCAGCTCCTTGAGCTTGAGCGCGCCCTCCAGGGCCACCGGGTAGCCGACGTGCCGGCCGAGGAAGAGCACCGACTTGGCGTCGGCCAGCGAGCGGGCGAGCTCACGGACCGGCTCCATGGTCCGGAGCACCTGCTCGACCTGCTTGGGGGCCTCGCGGAGCTCCTGGATGACGCTCTGGATCTCGTCGCCCCACTTGGTGCCGCGCACCTGGCCCAGGTAGAGGGCGACCAGGTAGCAGGCGACCAGCTGGGTCAGGAACGCCTTGGTGGAGGCGACCGCGACCTCGGGGCCGGCGTGGGTGTAGAGCACCGCGTCCGACTCGCGCGGGATGGTGGAGCCGTTGGTGTTGCAGATCGCCAGCACCTTGGCGCCCTGCTCCCGGGCGTGCCGCAGCGCCATCAGGGTGTCCATGGTCTCGCCGGACTGCGAGATGGCGATCACCAGGGTGCGGGCGTCCAGGATCGGGTCCCGGTAGCGGAACTCCGAGGCGACCTCGACCTCGCACGGGATCCGGGTCCAGTGCTCGATCGCGTACTTGGCGATCATCCCGGCGTGGAACGCGGTGCCGCAGGCGACGATCACCACCTTGTCGACCTCGCGCAACTGGGCGTCGGAGATCCGCAGCTCATCGAGCGTCAGCTGACCGTCCGCGCCGATCCGGCCGAGCAGGGTGTCGGCGACCGCCTTCGGCTGCTCGGCGATCTCCTTGAGCATGAAGTAGTCGTAGCCGCCCTTCTCGGCGGCCGAGGCGTCCCAGTCCACGTGGTACTCGCGGACCTCGGCGGGCCGCCCGTCGAAGTCGGTGACGGTCACCGCCTCCGCCCGCAGCTCGACCACCTGGTCCTGACCGAGTTCGATCGCCTCCCGGGTGTGGGCGATGAAGGCGGCCACGTCCGAGGCGAGGAAGTTCTCGCCCTCGCCGCGCCCGACCACCAGCGGCGAGTTCCGCCGCGCGCCGACCACCACGCCGGGCTGGTCGGCGTGCACCGCCACCAGGGTGAAGGCCCCGTCCAGCTGACGGCAGACCGTCCGCATCGCCTCGGCCAGGTCACCGGCGAACGCCTCGCCCAGCAGGTGGGCGACCACCTCGGTGTCGGTCTCCGAGCGGAGCGTGTGGCCCCGGTCGGCGAGCTGGGCCCGGAGCTGGGCGAAGTTCTCGATGATGCCGTTGTGCACCACCGCGACCCGGCGCGCGTCGTCCAGGTGAGGGTGGGCGTTCGCGTCGGTCGGGCCGCCGTGGGTGGCCCAGCGGGTGTGGCCGATCCCGGAGGTGCCGGCGGGGAGAGGGGTCTCCGCCAGTGCCTTCTCCAGATTGACCAGCTTGCCCGCGCGCTTGTCCGTGGCGAGGCTCCACTGCCCGTCGGCGCCTCGCGTCTGGACGGCCACACCGGCGGAGTCGTAACCCCGGTACTCGAGCCGTCGCAGACCTTCGATCACTACATTCTGGGCCTCAAGGGGGCCCACATAACCTACGATTCCGCACATCGCGCCAGGATATCGGCGCACCCCAGGACCCCTCGCCACCCCCTGGTGACCGACACCACAGCACCCCGAACGCCCGGTACGGCCCACAATGGACCATGTGCTGACCGAACTCTGTACGAGGGGCGCCCCCGCGACGCCCACCCCCTCCCCGTACGTGGATCTGGACCGGGCCGAGTGGAGCGCCCTGCGGGAGCGCACGCCGATGCCGCTGACCGCCGAGGAGGTGGAGAAGCTGCGCGGCCTGGGTACCGCCCTCGACCTGGACGAGGTCCGGGACGTCTACCTGCCGCTGTCCCGGCTGCTCAACCTCTACATCCACGCCACCCACGAGCTGCGCAGCACGGTCGGGACCTTCCTGGACACCCCGGACACCGAGCGCACCCGCACCCCGTTCGTGATCGGCGTGGCCGGCTCGGTGGCGGTGGGCAAGTCCACCACCGCCCGCCTGCTGAAGGCGCTGCTGGCCCGCTGGCCGGAGCACCCCCGGGTCGAGCTGGTCACCACCGACGGCTTCCTGCTCCCCAACGCCGAGCTCCGCCGCCGGGGCCTGATGGCCCGCAAGGGCTTCCCCGAGTCGTACGACCGCCGGGCACTGATGCGCTTCGTGGCGGACGTGAAGGCCGGCAAGGACCGGGTCACCGCCCCGGTCTACTCCCACCTGGTCTACGACATCGTGCCGGACGAGCGCCTGACCGTGGAGCGCCCCGACATCCTGATCGTCGAGGGCCTGAACGTGCTGCAGCCCGCACTGCCCGGCAGCGACGGCCGCACCCGGCTCGCGGTGGCCGACTACTTCGACTTCTCGATCTACGTCGACGCCCGCACCGACGACATCGAGAGCTGGTACCTGTCCCGGTTCAAGAAGCTCAGGGACACCGCCTTCCAGGACCCGAACTCCTACTTCCGCCGCTTCACCGAGGTGCCGGAGGAGGAGGCGATGGAGTACGGCCGCCAGGTCTGGCGCACCATCAACAAGCCCAACCTGGTGGAGAACGTGCTGCCCACCCGGGGTCGGGCCACCCTGGTCCTGCAGAAGGGCGCCGACCACAAGGTCCGCCGGGCGCTGCTGCGCAAGATCTGAACAGGCGTCAGGCCCCCACCGGTGGTGGGGGCCTGACGCCTGTTCAGAGCCCTTGCGGTTCAGCCCAGGTGGGTGCGGACGGCCTCGGCCAGGCGCTCGCAGACCGCGTGGGCCTGCACCTGGTCGGCGGCCTCGACCATCACCCTGACCAGCGGCTCGGTGCCCGAGGGACGCAGCAGCACCCGTCCGGTGGCACCGAGTTCGGCCTCCGCCTCGGCGACGGCGACGGCCAGCTCGGGGGAGGTGGTCACCCGGCTCCGGTCGACGCCCTTGACGTTGATCAGCAGCTGCGGCAGCCGGGTCATCACGGCGGCCAGGTCGGCCAGCGGCTGCTTGGTGGCGGCCAGCCGGGCGCCCAGCATCAGGCCGGTGAGCGTGCCGTCGCCGGTGGTCGCGTGGTCCAGCAGGATCACGTGTCCGGACTGCTCGCCGCCGAGCGCGAAGCCGTGCTGCTTCATCTCCTCCAGTACGTACCGGTCGCCGACCGCGGTCTGCACCAGCTCGATGCCCTCGCGCTCCATCGCCAGCTTGAAGCCGAGGTTGGACATCACGGTGGCCACCGCGGTCCCCCGGCGCAGCGTGCCGGCCTCCTTCATGGCGACCGCCAGGATGGCCAGGATCTGGTCGCCGTCCACCTCGTTGCCGTCCGCGTCGGCGGCCAGGCAGCGGTCGGCGTCGCCGTCCAGGGCGATGCCCAGGTCGGCCTTGTGCTCGCGCATCGCGACCTGGAGCTTGTCCAGGTGGGTGGAGCCGACGCCGTCGTTGATGTTCAGACCGTTCGGCTCGGCACCGAGCGTGTAGACCACCTCGGCCCCGGCCCGGGCGAACGCCTCGGGGGCGACCCGGGCGGCCGCGCCGTGCGCGCCGTCGATGACGACCTTCACCCCGTCGAGGCGGTTCGGCAGCACGGCGACCAGGTGCGCGACGTACTTGTCGAAGCCCTCGGTGTACTGCCGGACCCGGCCGACGGCCGCGCCGGTCGGGCGCTGCCAGTCCTCGTTCGAGCCGACGCCGTAGCGGTGGTAGTGCGCCTCGATGGCGTCCTCGATCGCGTCGTCCAGCTTGTGCCCGCCGCGGGCCAGGAACTTGATGCCGTTGTCCGGCATCGCGTTGTGGCTGGCCGACAGCATCACGCCGAAGTCCGCGCCGAGCGCACCGGTGAGATACGCCACAGCCGGGGTGGGCAGCACGCCGACCCGCAGTACGTCGACGCCCGCGCTGGCCAGGCCGGCGATCACGGCCGCCTCCAGGAACTCCCCGGACGCCCGGGGGTCGCGCCCGACCACGGCGACCGGCCGGTGGCCGTCGAAGGCCCCCGCGTCACCGAGTACATGGGCCGCCGCCACCGACAGACCGAGCGCCAGCTCGGCCGTCAGGGTCTGGTTGGCCACACCGCGCACGCCGTCCGTACCGAAGAGTCGTCCCACAGTTTCCGTCCTCCGTCGCCGTTCCACAGGCAAGAAATCTCTCGCGGCTCCCCCGCCTCCGCACAGGCGTACGGGGAGAGAAAAACACGACACCCCGGAGCACACGGGGTGCTCCGGGGTGTGCAGCACACCCCGGGGGTGCGAACCATCGAGATGGTACGCCCCCCGGTGGAGGTGCTTAGCGCTTGCTGTACTGCGGGGCCTTACGGGCCTTCTTGAGACCGGCCTTCTTGCGCTCGACGGCACGCGCGTCACGCATCAGGAAACCGGCCTTCTTGAGCGCGGCGCGGTTGTTGTCCACGTCCGCCTCGTTCAGCGCACGGGCGACGCCGAGGCGCAGCGCGTAGGCCTGACCGGAGACGCCGCCACCCGAGATGCGGGCGACAACGTCGTAACGGCCGTCGAGCTCGAGGAGCTTGAAGGGCTCGTTCACGGTCTGCTGGTGCACCTTGTTGGGGAAGTAGTTCTCCAGGGTGCGACCGTTGATCTTCCACTTGCCGGTGCCCGGAACGATCCGGACGCGGGCAATGGCCTCCTTGCGACGGCCGAGGCCGGCGCCGGGGATGGCCTCGCCGAAGCGGCCGGCCAGCGACTCGGAGGTGTAGCTCTCCTCGGAGGTGAACTCTTCGACGGTCTCGTCGAAGTCGACCTCAAGGGTGTTCTCGATGGCAGTCTCGGCCACGGTGTTCCTCAGCTTCTCAGTGATGGGGCTTGGTGGCCGGAATTACTGCGCGACCTGGGTGATCTCGAACGGCACCGGCTGCTGCGCAGCGTGCGGGTGCTGGTCGCCCGAGTAGACCTTCAGCTTGGAGAGCATCTGGCGGCCCAGGCTGTTCTTGGGGATCATGCCCTTGATGGCCTTCTCGACGGCCTTCTCCGGGTTCTTGTCCAGGAGGTCGTCGTAGCGGACCGCGCGGAGACCGCCCGGGAAACCGCTGTGGCGGTAGGCCATCTTCTGGGTCTTCTTGTTGCCCGAAAGGTGCACCTTGTCCGCGTTGATGATGATGACGAAGTCACCAGTGTCAACGTGCGGCGCGTAGATCGCCTTGTGCTTGCCCCGGAGGAGGTTGGCGACCTGGGAGGCCAGGCGGCCGAGCACGACGTCTTGCGCGTCGATGATGTGCCACTGACGCTGGACGTCGCCGGGCTTGGGGCTGTACGTACGCACGGTCGTAGCCTTCGCTTTTCAGTGAGTGAGTCCTGACAGGAGCACCCGGACGAGAGATCAGCCTGGTCCCGCTTGGACGCAATTCAAGGGGGAGCCGCTGGTCATCGGCCTGGGTATCTCCGGCGTACCGACCTCTCACGTGAGATGGAGCGAGCCAATACGCACAACAAGGGCCCAGCCTACCGGGCCGCTCCGCACGGGTCAAAAAGGGTCAGCGATCGCGCTGCACCCGGGTCTCGTCCCAGACCGGTTCGAGGGACTCGTAGACCCGTCCGTCGGCCCCGAACACCAGGAAACGGTCGAAGGTCTTGGCGAACCAGCGGTCGTGGGTGACACACAGCACAGTGCCGTCGAACGCCTCCAGGCCCTGCTGGAGCGCCTCGGCGCTCTCCAGGTCCAGGTTGTCCGTCGGCTCGTCCAGCAGCAGCGCGGTGACGCCGGTGAGCTCCAGCTTGAGGATCATCAGCCGGGCCTGCTGGCCGCCGGAGAGCGACTCGAACTTCTGCTCCTCCTGCCGGTCCAGCTCGTACCGGCGCAGCGCGCCCATCGCGGCGCCGCGACTGAGCGCGTGCTCCTCCTCGACGATCGACCTGACGGTGCGTCCGAGCAGCTCGGGATGGGCGTGGGTCTGCCGGAAGTGGCCGGGCACCACCCGGGCGCCGAGCCGGAACGAGCCGCTGTGGTTCACCGAGTCGTCGCCCGCCAGCAGCCGCAGGAAGTGCGACTTGCCGGAGCCGTTCGAGCCCAGCACGCCGACCCGCTCGCCGTAGAACACCTCCAGGTCGAAGGGCTTCATCAGGCCGGTCAGTTCGAGCTGCTCGATGGTCAGCGCCCGGACGCCCGTCCGGCCGCCCTTCAGCCGCATGGTGATGTTCTGCTCGCGCGGCGGCTCCTCCGGCCGGCCGGCCTCCTCGAACTTCTTCAGCCGGGTCTGCGCGGCCGCGTACCGGGTGGCCAGCGCATGGCTGATCGAGGCGGCCTGACGGAGGTTCACCACCAGCTTCTTCAGCTTGGCGTGCTCCTCGTCCCAGCGGCGGCCCAGCTCCTCGAAGCGCTCGAACCGCTCCTTGCGGGCGTCGTGGAACGACTCGAAGCCGCCGCCGTGCACCCAGACGCTGCTGCCGCCGCCACCGAAACCGGTCTCGACGCTGATGATCTTGTCGGCGGCCCGGGACAACAGTTCGCGGTCGTGTGAGATGAACAACACGGTCTTCGGGGTGGCCCGGATCGCCTCCTCCAGCCAGCGCTTGCCCGGCACGTCGAGGTAGTTGTCCGGCTCGTCGAGCAGCAGCACCTCCTCGGGGCCGCGCAGCAGCGCCTCCAGCACCAGCCGCTTCTGCTCACCGCCGGAGAGCGTGTTCAGACCACGGAACTGGGCCCGGTCGAACGGCATCCCCAGGGCGGCCGTGGTGCAGACGTCCCAGACGGTCTCGTAGTCGTAGCCGTCCGCGTCGGCCCAGTCCGAGAGCGCCTGGGCGTACGCCATCTGCGACTTCTCGTCGTCCTGCGCCATCATCGCCAGCTCGGCGGCGTCCACCGCCTTGGCGGCCACCGCGATCCTCGGCGGGGCCACCGAGACCAGCAGGTCGCGGACGGAGGCGTCGGCGGCCAGCGCGCCGGGGGTCTCCCGCTGGTCCTCGCGGCCGGTGGTCCCGACGAACTGGCGCATCACGCCCAGGCCGCCGCTCACCGTCACCGAGCCGCCGTGCGGCTGGGTGTCCCCCGCGATCATGCGCAGCAACGTGGTCTTACCGGCTCCGTTGGCCCCCACCAGCGCGACGGCCGACCCCTCGCCGACCCGGAAGGACGCGTCGTCGAACAGCACCCGCCCGTCCGGCAGGTAGTACTCCAGGTGCGAAATCTCGACGTGTCCCATGCCGGGAATTGTGCCAAGCACGCCCCCACGGACCAAAACCCTTTTGGCGGAGGCCCGGGGCTGCGCTGTTGGCAGGTGCTTCGGGTCTACGGTCCAGGGGCTCGGGGAACTGCGAGGAGATCTGGCGCCGGGCTCACTGCGAAAGTGCCTGACCACCTACGCGACGATCACCTTGAACGAGGCCGGCGTCGCAGTTCCCCGAGCCCCTGGTGGCTGATGCCCGGAGCGCAGCGACCCGAGCCCCTGGGGGTGCACCACGTGCCTAGTCGGCCGCCGGGAGGGTACGGAGGCGGCGGGAGACCCGGTTGCGTTCGGCGAGTTGGTCGTCTGCGGGGTAGCCGACCTCTTCGAGGGTCAGGCCGTGCGGGCGGATCACGTTGACGGCGGAGTGGCGGACCCCACCGGCCAGGACCTGGCCGGGGAAGTCGACCGGCCGGTGGCCGTCGCCGACCAGCAGCATCGCGCCCACCAGCGCCCGGACCATGTTGTGGCAGAACGCGTCGGCCCGCACCGTGGCGATCGCCAGTGACCCCTCCTGGGCCGCGTACGGATCCACCGGGACCCGGTCCCAGCGGAGTTCGAGCAGGGTCCGGATGGTGGTCGCGCCGTCGCGCTTCTTGCAGTACGCGGCGAAGTCGTGCTCGCCGAGCAACAGCCGGGCCGCCTCGTTCATCCGGTCCACGTCCAGCGGCCGGTCGTGCCAGAGCACGTGACCCCGCAGCAGCGGGTCCACCCCGCCCTGGTGGTCGGCCACCCGGTAGGCGTACCGGCGCCAGATCGCGGCGAACCGGGCGTCGAACCCCACCGGTGCCTCGGCCAGCCGGTAGACCCGGATGTCGGCGGGCAGCCGTCCCGCCAGCCGGCGGAGCAGCTTCTCGGCGTGCTGGGCCCACAGCTCGGCCGGCAGGTCGACGTGGGCCACCTGGCCCCGGGCGTGCACCCCGGCGTCGGTCCGGCCCGCCACGGTGAGCGGGAAGGGCTCGGGGCTGCGGGTGACCACCTGCAGCGCGCTCTCCAGCTCGTCCTGCACGGTGCGCCGGCCTGGCTGCCGCGCCCAGCCGGCGAACTCCGCGCCCTGGTAGGCGAGGTCCAGCCGGATCCGGACGTGACCGTCCGCCGGGCCGTCCTTGATCGGGGGACGCTCGGCGCAGTCGTTCTGCACATCTACTCCACAGAAGAAGGAACGGGCCCGCCCCCCGAAGGGAGGCGGGCCCGAACGAACACCTTGAGGTGTCAGGCCTTGTCGGCCTCGACCTCGTCGGCGACGACCTCGGTCTCGGCGGCCTCGGTGGCCTCGACCTTGGCGTCGGCCTCCTTGACGGCGCGCTTGGTGGCGCCCTCGGCCTCGCCGACGGCGGTCTGCGCGACGGTCAGCGCCTCGACCAGCTCGATCACGGCCATCGGGGCGTTGTCGCCACGACGGGGACCGATCTTGGTGATACGGGTGTAACCACCCGGGCGGTTCTCGTAGCGCGGCGCGATCTCGGTGAAGAGGGTGTGCAGCACGGAGACGTCGGTGATCGTCTTGCGGACGATGCGACGGTTGTGGATGTCGCCGACCTTCGCCTTGGTGATGAGGCGCTCGGCCAGCGGGCGCATCCGACGGGCCTTGGCCTCGGTCGTGGTGATGCGGCCGTAGGTGAACAGCTCGCGGCACAGGCCGGCGAGCAGCAGCGGCTCGTGGTGCGGGCCACCGCCGAGGCGGGCACCCTTCGTGGGACGGGGCATGATTGCTCCTCAAATCTCCGAACCCGGCCGTGTCAGGTACCGGGACGGGCGCCCGGGCACTGTTGCCCGGACGGCTTTCTTGCATCGAACAGGGGGCGACCCGCGAGGGTCGCCCCCGTCGAATTCCTTAGTACTGCTCGGTCTCCGCGTAACCCGCGTCGTCCAGGTCGTCGGCGCCGAAGGCGTCGGCGGCGGCGGTCGGGTCGAACCCGGGCGGGCTGTCCTTGAGCGCCAGGCCCATGCCGGCCAGCTTCGCCTTGACCTCGTCGATCGACTTCGCACCGAAGTTGCGGATGTCGAGCAGGTCGGCCTCGGAGCGGGCCACGAGCTCACCCACGGTGTGGATGCCCTCGCGCTTGAGGCAGTTGTACGACCGAACGGTGAGCTCGAGCTCCTCGATCGGCAGGGCGAGATCGGCGGCCAGGGCGGCGTCCGTCGGGGACGGGCCCATGTCGATGCCCTCGGCGTCGATGTTCAGCTCGCGGGCGAGACCGAACAGCTCCACCAGGGTCTTACCGGCCGACGCCATGGCGTCGCGCGGGCGCATGGCGGGCTTGGTCTCGACGTCGACGATGAGCTTGTCGAAGTCGGTCCGCTGCTCGACACGGGTGGCCTCGACCTTGTAGGTGACCTTCAGCACGGGGCTGTAGATCGAGTCGACCGGGATCCGGCCGATCTCCTGGCCGGAAGCCTTGTTCTGCACGGCGGAGACGTAGCCGCGACCGCGCTCGACGGTCAGCTCCATCTCCAGCTTGCCCTTGCCGTTGAGCGTGGCGAGGACCAGCTCGGGGTTGTGCACCTCGACACCGGCCGGGGGCGCGATGTCGGCAGCGGTGACCACACCCGGGCCCTGCTTGCGCAGGTACATCACGACCGGCTCGTCGTGCTCCGAGGAGACGACCAGCTGCTTGATGTTGAGGATGAGGTCGGTCACGTCCTCCTTGACGCCCGGCACGGTGGTGAACTCGTGCAGGACACCGTCGACCCGGATGCTGGTGACAGCGGCACCGGGGATCGAGGAGAGGAGCGTGCGGCGGAGCGAGTTGCCGAGGGTGTAGCCGAAGCCCGGCTCGAGCGGCTCGATCACGAACCGCGAGCGGAACTCGTCGACGACCTCTTCGGTCAGCGAGGGGCGCTGAGCGATCAGCATGTTTTCAGATCCTCCAGTTGGAACTCGGCACCCACTATTTGATGCCGAACAGAACCAGCGTACGGGGTCCCGTCAGAAACAGGACCCCGCACGCGGTTTAAAACATCAAGCTGCCCGAAGGCGCTGCGTCAGACGCGGCGGCGCTTCGGCGGACGGCAGCCGTTGTGCGGGGTGGGGGTGACGTCCTGGATCGAGCCCACCTCCAGGCCGGTGGCCTGGATGGAGCGGATCGCGGTCTCGCGGCCGGAGCCCGGACCCTTGACGAAGACGTCGACCTTGCGCATGCCGTGCTCCTGCGCGCGACGGGCGGCCGACTCGGCGGCCATCTGCGCGGCGAACGGAGTGGACTTGCGCGAGCCCTTGAAGCCGACGTGGCCGGCAGAGGCCCAGGCGATCACGTTGCCCGAGGGGTCGGTGATCGAAACGATGGTGTTGTTGAACGTGCTCTTGATGTGGGCGTGCCCGTGAGCGACGTTCTTCTTCTCCTTGCGGCGCACCTTCTTGGCGCCGGCAGCCTGACGACCCTTGGGGGGCATAAGTCTGTTTCTCCTACTGAGGTGGTCGGTCCGCTAACCCGCGGGCCGGAGGGAAGTCCGGTTACGGGCGGACTACTTCTTGCCCGGCTTCTTCTTGCCGGCAATCGCGCGACGCGGGCCCTTGCGGGTACGCGCGTTGGTGTGGGTGCGCTGGCCGCGGACGGGGAGACCCCGGCGGTGACGCAGACCCTCGTAGCAGCCGATCTCGACCTTGCGGCGGATGTCAGCGGCAACCGCACGGCGGAGGTCACCCTCGACCTCGAAGTTGGCGTCGATGTACTGGCCGAGCTTGACCAGGTCGTCCTCGGAGATGTCGCGGACCCGGATGTCCGGGTTCACGCCGGTCTCCGCGAGCGCGAGCTGCGCGCGGGTGCGACCGATGCCGTAGACGTAGGTGAGGGCGATCTCGATGCGCTTCTCACGCGGGAGATCAACGCCTGCGAGGCGTGCCATTCAAGGCTCCTGTGTTTCTTCAGAGGTCTGACGCGCTACCTACTCCGACACCTCTCGGTGTGGGAGCCCCGGCCTCTGACCGGGGGTGGCAGTCCGTCCTGGGGACGGATCGGGTAGCCCGCTTATGACGTTGTGTCGCGCCGCGCGAACCTGTGTTCACGCAAAGACGTACGAGAAATGCTGGGTGAAGAGGATCAGCCCTGGCGCTGCTTGTGGCGCAGGTTGTCGCAGATCACCATGACCCGGCCGTGACGGCGGATCACCTTGCACTTGTCGCAGATCTTCTTGACGCTCGGCTTGACCTTCATGCTTCAGGTACTCCGGGTCTAGATCTGACAGTTGCTTACTTGTACCGGTAGACGATCCGGCCGCGAGTCAGGTCGTACGGGCTGAGCTCAACGACCACGCGGTCGTCCGGGAGGATACGGATGTAGTGCATCCGCATCTTTCCACTGATGTGCGCGAGAACCTTGTGACCGTTCTGCAGCTCAACCCTGAACATGGCGTTCGGAAGAGACTCGATCACGGTGCCCTCGATCTCAATGGCGCCTTGCTTCTTTGCCATGAACTGCGAGATCCACCTTCCGGGGACGGCTACCGTATGCGGCACGCTCGTGCGAACCTGGGTTCACCCCTGCCCGACCGGGCGGAGGGCGTGCTGAAGCACGCTACGAGTGAGCCGACGGTCCATCGTACGCCACCGCCCGCTCCCGGACCAAAACGCCTCAGACGCCGAGTTTGACCAGCGGCTCGACGTGCGCGGTGCAGGCCGAGCAGCGGCGGGCCGCCTCCGGGATCTCGGTCAGGCACTCGGGGCACGGGCGCTTGGGGGTCTTGGGCTTCTTCGGCAGGTAGCGGGCGGTCGCCTTGGTGACCGGCAGCACCACGAAGAAGTAGAGCACCGCGGCGGTCAGCACGAACGCGATCAGCACGTTCAGGAACTGGCCGTACGGGAAGACCACCCCGTGCAGGTCGAAGCTGTACGAGCGGAAGTCCCCGGCCGCGCCGACCACCACGCCGACCAGCGGGGTGAGGAAGGCCGCGACGAAGCCGGTCACCACCGCGGTGAAGGCCGAGCCGATGACGACACCGACCGCCATGTCGATCACGTTGCCGCGCATCATGAAGTCGCGGAATCCCTTGAGCACTTGCTGTCCCTTCGAAGGTGTCGGCTCCTAAAAATAGGACAAAGGGCCCGGTGGACGAAACCCACCGAGCCCTTGACGATCCGTCAGCCCTAGCCCAGCGGGTCCGGGGCCGCCACCACGCCCAGCTTGGCCAACTCGGCCTTGCCGCCGTCGAAGGCGGTCAGCACCAGCGGGCCCTGCTCGGTGATCGCCACCGAGTGCTCCCAGTGCGAGGCCCAGGTGCCGTCGTTGGTGACGACCGTCCAGTCGTCCTCGAGCACGGTGGTGTGCGGGGTGCCCAGCGACACCATCGGCTCGATCGCCAGCACGGTGCCCGGGATCAGCTTCGGGCCCTTGCCGCGGCCGCGCTCGACGTAGTTCAGCACGTGCGGCTCCATGTGCATCGCGGTGCCGATGCCGTGGCCGCCGTACCCCTCGGTGATACCCCACTTGCCCTTCGGCGGCAGCGGCTGGCGACGGATGAAGCCCTCGATCGCCTTGGAGACGTCCACCAGGCGGTTGTTCTTCTTCATCTGGGCGATGCCGGCCCACATCGAGCCCTCGGTCACCCGGCTGAGCATCTCCACCTCGGGGGCGACCTCGCCGACCGCCACGGTGATCGCGGCGTCGCCGTGCCAGCCGTCCACGATCGCGCCGCAGTCGATCGAGATGACGTCGCCCTCGACCAGCACCCGGTCACCCGGGATGCCGTGCACCACCTCGTTGTTGACGGAGGCGCAGATCACACCGGGGAACCAGAGGCCGCCGTGGTGCGCGCGGAAGTTCGAGGTGGCGCCGTGGTCGGCGATCACCTTCGCCGCGATGTCGTTGAGCTCCTGGGTGGTGACACCCGGCCGGACGGCCTCGCGGGCCGCCTTCAGCGCCTCGGCGACGACCAGTCCGGCCACCCGCATCTTGGCGATCTGCTCGGGGGTCTTGATCTCCACCATCTGGTCCACGCCTTCCACTGTCGAATGCCCGTCCGGTCCTTGCCGGGGGGCCGTGCTGCCGTTACCACCGTACGACGACAGAACGGCCGGGACTCCCCCGTGCGGGGGCGTCCCGGCCGTCCGGTCGGTCTCAGACGCTCTTCTTGCTCTCCAGCGCGGCCACCGCGCGCTCGGTCACCTCGTCGACCTTGCCCAGCGCCGAGATGGTGACCAGCAGGCCCTGCTGGTTGTAGTACTCGATGATCGGCTCGGTCTCCGTGTGGTAGACCTCCAGCCGCGTCCGCACCTTATCCTCGGTGTCGTCCGAGCGCTGGTACAGCTCGCCGCCGCACTCGTCGCAGACGCCCTCGGTCTTCGGCGGGTTGTAGACCACGTGGAACACGTGGCCGCCGTTGACCCGGCAGAGCCGACGGCCGGCGATCCGCTTGACGACCTCGTCCTCGGGGACCTCCAGGTCCAGCACGCCGTCGAGGGCGATGCCGAACTCGGCCAGGATCTCGTCCAGGGCCTTGGCCTGACCGAGGTTCCTGGGGAACCCGTCCAGCAGGAAGCCGTCGGCGGCGTCGGGCTGCGACATCCGGTCCTTGGCCATCCCGATGGTGACCTCATCCGGTACCAGTCGACCTGCGTCCATGTACGCCTTGGCCTCGAGCCCCAACTGGGTGCCCTGGCTGATGTTGGCGCGGAACAGGTCACCGGTGGAGATGTGGGGAATGGACAGGGTCTTGGCCAGGACGTGCGCCTGAGTACCCTTCCCGGCCCCGGGAGGTCCGACGAGGACGATACGCATCAGCGGAGGAACCCTTCGTAATTACGCTGCTGGAGCTGGCTCTCGATCTGCTTCACAGTTTCGAGTCCGACACCGACGACGATGAGCACGCTGGTGCCACCGAACGGGAAGTTTTGGTTCGCGTTGAAGGCGACCAGGGCGATCATCGGGATCAACGCGATCAGGCCCAGGTAGAGCGACCCCGGCCACGTGATACGGGTCAGCACGTAGTTAAGGTACTCGGCCGTCGGTCGGCCGGCCCGGATGCCCGGGATGAACCCACCATACTTCTTCATGTTGTCGGCAACTTCTTCGGGGTTGAAGGAGATCGCGACGTAGAAGAAGGCGAAGAACACGATCAGCACGAAGTACGTGGCCATGTAGATCGGGTGGTCACCGCGGACGAAGTTGTCCCGGATCCAGGTGGCCCAGCCGGCCTGGCTGTTCGTCAGCTGGGCGACCAGCGCCGGGATGTACAGCAGCGACGAGGCGAAGATGACCGGGATCACACCGGCCTGGTTGACCTTCAGCGGGATGTAGGTCGACGTCCCGCCGAACGCCTTGCGGCCGATCATGCGCTTCGCGTACTGGACCGGGATCCGGCGCTGCGCCTGCTCGACGAAGATGACCAGGACCACCACGATCACACCGATCGCGATGACGCTGAAGAACTCGACCCAGCCGTCCCCGATCTTGCCGGAGAGCTTGATCGCCCACATCGAGCCCGGGAAGCCGGACGCGATCGAGGTGAAGATCAGGATGGACATGCCGTTGCCGATGCCGCGGTCGGTGATCAGCTCACCGAGCCACATCACCATCGTGGTGCCCGCGGTCATCGTGATCACCATGGTGGCGATCCGGAAGACCGACTGGTCCGGCACGACCTGGTTGGCGTAGACACAGCCCGAGAACAGCGCGCCACTGGAGGCCGTCGCGACGATGCCGGTGCCCTGGAGCACGGCGAGCGCGATGGTCAGGTAGCGGGTGTACTGGGTGATCTTCGCCGTACCGGCCTGGCCCTCCTTCTTCAGCGCCTCGAGCCGCGGGATCACGACGGTGAGGAGCTGGAGGATGATGCTGGCCGTGATGTACGGCATGATGCCGAGCGCGAAGATCGTCAGCTGGAGCAGTGCGCCACCACTGAAGAGGTTCACCAGGCCGAACAGGCCACTCGGCGTGTCCTTCAAGCACTGGTTCACCGCGACGAAGTCGACGCCCGGGACGGGGATGTGAGCGCCCAGCCGGAACAGCACCATGATGCCCAGCGTGAACAGCAGCTTCTTGCGCAGGTCGGGCGTCTGGAACGCCCGCGCGAACGCACTGAGCACGGTGCCTCCTGCGCCTCCCGCACGTCGTCGGCGGGAGGGTCGGTCCTGAATGGGGAGTGGGGAGTGCGAGCTCCCCGAGGAGTCCGGTCAACCGGACGGCACAGGCAAGCCTGGGCGCAGCCTACAAGGGAACTCCACGGACTCTAACAGTGTGTGGCCACCCGAAAGAAGCGTGCGCGGCCCCTCCCCCACGCACGGGGGACGGGATGCCCGTTTTCAACCACAAAAGCCACCCGAAAAGCACGAACCCCGTACCTCCCAGGAGGGAGATACGGGGTTCGTGGATGTCAACAGGCTCAGAGGAGCTCGGTGACCGTACCGCCGGCGGCGGTGATCTTCTCGGCGGCGGAGCCGGAGACGGCGTCAACCGTCACCTGCAGCGCAACCGCGATGTCGCCGGTGCCGAGGACCTTGACGAGCTCGTTCTTGCGAACGGCGCCCTTCGCGATCAGATCGGCCACGGTGACCTCGCCACCCTGCGGGTAGAGCTCGGCCAGCTTCTCCAGGTTCACGACCTGGAACTGCTTGTGCGCCGGGTTCTTGAAGCCCTTGAGCTTCGGCAGACGCATGTGGAGGGGCATCTGCCCACCCTCGAAGCGCTGCGGAACCTGGTAGCGGGCCTTGGTGCCCTTGGTACCACGACCTGCGGTCTTACCCTTGGAACCCTCACCACGACCGACACGGATCTTGTCGGTCTTGGCGCCGGGGGCCGGGCGCAGGTTGTGGATCTTGATCGGCGAGTTGTCTGCCATTTCAGTCCACCTCCTCGACCGTGACGAGGTGACGAACGGTGTGGACCATGCCGCGGATCTCCGGGCGGTCCTCCTTCACCACGGTGTCGTTCAGCCGCTTCAGGCCGAGCGAACGCAGGGTGTCACGGTGGTTCTGCTTGCTACCGATGTAGGACTTGGTCTGAGTGACCTTCAGGCGAGCCATCAGGCACTCACCGCCGCGGTCCCGGCCGCGCGAGCGCGGAGCAGAGCGGCGGGGGCCACGTCCTCCAGCGGCAGGCCACGGCGGGCCGCGATCTCCTCGGGGCGCACGAGGCCCTTCAGAGCAGCCACGGTGGCGTGCACGATGTTGATCGCGTTGTCCGAGCCGAGCGACTTCGACAGGATGTCGTGGACGCCGGCGCACTCCAGGACCGCACGCACCGGGCCACCGGCGATAACGCCGGTACCGGGGGACGCGGGCTTCAGGAGCACAACGCCGGCAGCCTTCTCGCCCTGGATCGGGTGCGGGATGGTGCCCTGGATACGGGGGACCTTGAAGAAGTTCTTCTTGGCCTCCTCAACACCCTTGGCGATGGCGGCCGGAACCTCCTTCGCCTTCCCGTAGCCAACACCTACGGTGCCGTCACCGTCGCCCACCACGACCAGCGCGGTGAAGCTGAAACGACGACCACCCTTGACAACCTTGGCGACTCGGTTGATCGCAACGACACGCTCAACGTAAGCAGTCTTCTCGACGGCGGGGGCGTTGCCCCGGTCGTCGCGCTTACGATCACGTCGCTCGCCGCCACCGCCGGTGCCGCCGCCGGCGCCGCTACCGCGGCGCTGGGGTCCAGCCATTGGAATTACCTCTCTCGATTACGTCCGTCGACTGAGCCGACGAGCGGCTTAGAAGTCGAGCCCGGCCTCACGGGCAGCGTCCGCCAGGGCGGCGATGCGCCCCGCGTAACGGTTGCCCGCGCGGTCGAAGACGACCGACTCGATGCCGGCGGCCTTGGCGCGCTCGGCGACCAGGGCTCCGACCTTCTTGGCCAGCTCGGTCTTGTCGCCCTCGTTGCCACGGATGGACACATCGAGGGTGGACGCCGACGCGAGGGTGTGACCCTTGGCGTCGTCGATGACCTGGGCGACCATGTGACGGTTCGAGCGGGTCACGACCAGACGAGGACGAGCCTCGGTGCCGGTGACGCGCTTGCGAACGCGGATGGCGCGACGCTTGCGGGCAGCGTTCTTGTAGCCGTTGCCCTTGCCGATCTTCACAGAAAGACTCATGGCTTACTTACCGCTCTTTCCGACCTTGCGGCGGATGACCTCGCCCGCGTACTTGACGCCCTTGGCCTTGTACGGGTCGGGCTTACGCAGCTTGCGGATCTTGGCCGACTCTTCGCCGACCAGCTGCTTGTCGATCCCGTCCACGTGGAACTTGGTGGGCGACTCGACCACGAAGGAGATGCCCTCCTTGGCCTCGATCAGGATCGGGTGGCTGTAGCCGAGCTGGAACTCCAGCGCGGAGCCCTTCGCTGCGACTCGGTAACCAACACCGCTGATCTCCAGCGACTTGCGGTATCCCGCGGTCACGCCGGTGATCATGTTCGCCACCAGCGTGCGGGAAAGGCCGTGCAGGGCCTTCGACAGACGCTCGTCGTTGGGGCGGGTGACGAGCAGGGTGCCGTCCTCGCCCTTGCTGATCTCGATGGGCGCGGCAACGGTGTGGGTGAGGGAGCCCTTGGGGCCCTTCACCGAGACCGTCTGGCCATCGATGGTGACGTCCACGCCGGCGGGAACCGGGATGGGCAGCCGTCCAATGCGAGACATTGCTGTACCTCCGTTTCCCGAATTACCAGACGTAGGCGAGAACTTCTCCGCCTACGCCCTTCTTGGCGGCCTGCTTGTCGGTGAGGAGACCGGAGGACGTGGAGATGATCGCCACGCCCAGGCCGCCGAGCACCTTCGGCAGGTTGGTGGACTTTGCGTAAACGCGCAGACCCGGCTTGCTGATGCGCTTGATGCCGGCAATGGAGCGCTCACGGTTGGGGCCGAACTTGAGGTCGATGGTCAGCTTCTTGCCGACCTCGCCCTCAACCGGCTCCTCAACCTTCCAGGAGGAGATGTACCCCTCCTGCTGCAGGATCTCGGCGACGTGCGCCTTGATCTTGCTAGCCGGCATCGCCACGGTGTCGTGGTACGCCGAGTTCGCGTTACGCAGACGCGTGAGCATGTCTGCGATGGGGTCGGTCATGGTCATGATGGCCTCAGGCCTCTCTCGCCGTGGTTTCTCCGCGCCAGGTCCCCCCGCCGCACTCCGAGGAGTGCGGCAGGGGCACAGACGCAGGGGACCTGCGGCGTTAGTAAGACTGGGTGCGAGCCCTCTCAGAAGAGGGTCGCGGACAGCTCTGGCTGCCGCGACAGGGGGCCCGACCCCACTACCTTACGGGATTCCGTACGGCAGCCCAAAAATGGGCCACGTGGGGTCGGGCACACTGCTGATTCGCTGTGTGACGGAGCCTGGGTTACCAGGAGCTCTTGGTCACGCCCGGCAGCTCGCCGCGGTGCGCCATCTCACGGAGGCAGACACGGCAGAGGCCGAACTTGCGGTACACCGAGTGCGGACGGCCGCAGCGCTGGCAACGGGTGTAACCCCGGACAGCGAACTTCGGCTTGCGCTCGGACTTCGCGATGAGGGACTTCTTCGCCATGAGTTACGCCTCCTTGAACGGGAAGCCCAGAGCGCGCAGGAGCGCCCGGCCCTCGTCGTCGTTCTGAGCGGTGGTCACGACGGTGATGTCCATACCGCGCTGACGGTCGACCTTGTCCTGGTCGATCTCGTGGAACATGACCTGCTCGGTCAGACCGAAGGTGTAGTTGCCACGGCCGTCGAACTGCTTCGGGGAGAGACCACGGAAGTCACGGATACGCGGCAGGGCCAGCGACACCAGACGGTCCAGGAACTCCCACATGCGGTCACCACGGAGGGTGACGTGGGTGCCGATCGGCTGGCCCTCACGCAGCTTGAACTGCGCGATGGACTTGCGAGCCTTCGTCACCGCCGGCTTCTGGCCGGTGATGGCGGTGAGGTCGCGGATCGCGCCCTCGATCAGCTTGGAGTCGCGGGCGGCCTCGCCCACACCCATGTTGACCACGACCTTGACCAGGCCGGGGATCAGCATGACGTTCTCGAACGAGAACTCCTCCAGGAGCTGCCCCTTGATCTCGGAGTTGTAACGCTCCTTGAGACGGGGGGTCACCTTCTCAACAGTCGTCTCAGACATCAGATGTCCTCACCGGTTCGCTTGGCAACACGGATCTTGTTGCCCTCGTCATCGAAGCGGTAGCCAACGCGGGTGACGACCTTCTTGCCGTCCTTCTCCACGACCAGCTGGACGTTGGAGACGTGGACCGGGGCCTCGACGGTGATGATGCCGCCCTGGGTGCCCGGACCCGGCTTGGTGTGCTTCTTGACCCGGTTGACACCCTCGACCAGGACCTTGTTGGTGGCGGGGATGGCCTGGATGACCTTGCCCTGCTTACCGCGGTCCTTGCCGGTGATGACCTGGACCAGGTCACCCTTCTTGATCTTCATGCTGTTCGCCATGGGTTAGAGCACCTCCGGCGCAAGCGAGATGATCTTCATGAACTTCTTGTCACGCAGCTCGCGGCCCACCGGGCCGAAGATGCGGGTGCCACGGGGGTCACCGTCGGTGTTCTTGAGAACGACCGCGGCGTTCTCGTCGAAGCGGATGTACGAGCCATCCGGACGACGACGCTCCTTGACGGTACGAACGATGACGCACTTGACGACGTCACCCTTCTTCACCGAACCACCGGGGATCGCGTCCTTGACGGTGGCGACGATGACGTCCCCGATACCGGCGTAGCGGCGACCGGAACCACCGAGAACACGGATGCAAAGGATTTCCTTGGCACCAGTGTTGTCGGCGACACGCAGTCGCGACTCCTGCTGGATCACAGCTTTCTCCTGATCGTCAACGAGAGACGACGGGCCGGCCGCTGCTCACACCAGCGCCCCTGGGGGACCTGGTGCACATACGGCCGTACCACATCGGCTTCGTTACTTGGCCTTCTCGAGGATCTCGACGACGCGCCAGCGCTTCGTCGCGGACAGCGGGCGGGTCTCCATCAGGAGAACCCGGTCGCCGATGCCGCAGGCGTTGGCCTCGTCGTGCGCCTTCAGCTTGTTCGTACGGCGGATGACCTTGCCGTACAGAGCGTGCTTGACGCGGTCCTCGACGGCGACGACGACGGTCTTGTCCATCTTGTCGCTGACGACGAGACCCTCACGGGTCTTGCGGAAACCGCGCGTCTCGTTGGTGGTGTTCTCAGTCATCAGGCGCTCTCCACCGTCTCGATGCCCAGCTCGCGCTCGCGCATCAGGGTGTAGATCCGCGCGATGTCCTTACGGACGAGCTTGAGCCGTCCGTGGTTGTCGAGCTGCCCGGTCGCCGCCTGGAAGCGGAGGTTGAACAGCTCCTCCTTGGCCTCGCGGAGCTTGCCAACGAGACCATCGTTGTCAAGCTCGCGCAGCTCAGCAGCCTTGGTGCCGGCCGACATCAGCTCTCACCTGCCTCGCGCCGGACAATCCGGCACTTCATCGGGAGCTTGTGAGCAGCGCGGGTGAGCGCCTCACGAGCAACCTTCTCATTGGGGTAGGACAGCTCGAACATGATCCGTCCCGGGTGAACGTTGGCAATCCACCACTCGGGGGAACCCTTACCGGAACCCATGCGGGTCTCGGCAGGCTTCTTGGTGAGGGGGCGGTCCGGGTAAATGTTGATCCAGACCTTGCCGCCACGCTTGATGTGACGGGTGACGGCGATACGAGCGGACTCGATCTGCCGGTTCGTCACGTAGGCCGGGGTAACGGCCTGGATGCCGTACTCGCCGAACGCGAGCTCGGTGCCACCCTTGGCAGCGCCACGGCGCTTGGGGTGGTGCTGCTTACGGTGCTTGACCCGACGGGGGATCAGCATGACGGTCAGGCCTCCGTTCCGGTGCTCTCGGCAGCCGGCGTCTCCGTCACAGCCGCGGCCGGAGCCTCGGTGTTCTGGGGACGACGGGCGCCACCACGGGCGCCGCCACGCTCGCCACCACGGCCACCGCGCTCGCCGCCACGCGCGGGGCGGGCGTCGGTGCGGGCCGGGCGGTTGCCCGAGCGGGCAGCAGCGTTCTCGGCACGGACCTCGGCGATGCTCTTCACATCGCCCTTGTAGATCCAGACCTTGACGCCGATACGACCGAAGGTCGTCTTGGCCTCGAAGAAGCCGTAGTCGACGTTCGCACGAAGGGTGTGCAGCGGCACACGGCCCTCGCGGTAGAACTCCGAACGGCTCATCTCGGCGCCGCCGAGACGACCGGAGCACTGGACCTTGATGCCCTTGGCGCCGGACTTCATGGTGCCCTGCATGCTCTTGCGCATGGCACGGCGGAACGACACGCGGGAGGACAGCTGCTCCGCGACGCCCTGAGCCACGAGCTGGGCGTCCAGCTCGGGGTTCTTGACCTCGAGGATGTTCAGCTGGACCTGCTTGCCGGTCAGCTTCTCGAGGTCGCCGCGGATGCGGTCGGCCTCGGTGCCACGGCGACCGATGACGATGCCGGGGCGAGCGGTGTGGATGTCAACGCGGACGCGGTCACGGGTGCGCTCGATCTCGACCTTCGAGATGCCGGCCCGCTCCATGCCCTTCGTCATCATGCGACGAATGGCAACGTCTTCCTTGACGTAGTCCTTGTACAGCTTGTCGGCGTACCAGCGGGACTTGAAGTCCGTGCTGATGCCGAGGCGGAACCCGTGCGGGTTAACCTTCTGGCCCATTACCGGGTCCCTTCCTTGCTGCTGACGACCACGGTGATGTGGCTGGTCCGCTTGCGGATCCGGTAGGCACGGCCCTGTGCACGCGGACGGAACCGCTTCAGGGTCGGGCCCTCGTCAACGTACGCCTCGCTGATCACGAGGTCGTCCACGTTGGAGTGGTTGTAGTTGTGCGCGGCGTTGGCGATGGCGCTGTTGAGCACCTTGCCGACCGGCACAGTGGCTGCCTGCGGAGCGAAACGCAGAACAGCCTGGGCCTCCGTGGCACTCATGCCACGGATGAGGTCCACCACGCGGCGGGCCTTCATGGGCGTGACGCGGATGTACCGCGCCTGGGCCCTGGCTTCCATGGTTGTCCCCTTGCTGGTGTAAGTCATATGAGTCGGTACTTCGCTGGCGACTAGCGACGCTTCGACTTGCGGTCGTCCTTGACGTGTCCGCGGAAGGTACGCGTCGGCGCGAACTCGCCGAGCTTGTGGCCGACCATCGACTCGGTGACGAACACCGGGACGTGCTTGCGGCCATCGTGGACCGCGATCGTGTGACCGAGCATGCTCGGGCTGATCACGGAGCGACGGGACCAGGTCTTGATGACGTTCTGGGTACCCGCCTCGTTCTGCGCGTCCACCTTCTTGAGAAGGTGGCCGTCAATGAAGGGGCCCTTCTTGAGACTGCGCGGCATCTGACCTGCTCCTAGCGCTTCTTGTTGGACTTGCGGCGGCGCACGATGAGAGCGTCCGAAGCCTTGTTGGCCTTACGGGTGCGACCCTCCTTCTTGCCCCACGGCGAGACCGGGTGGCGACCACCGGAGGTCTTACCCTCACCACCACCGTGCGGGTGGTCGATCGGGTTCATGGCCACACCACGCACGGTCGGGCGAACGCCCTTCCAGCGCATACGGCCGGCCTTGCCCCAGTTGATGTTCGACTGCTCGGCGTTGCCGACCTCGCCGACGGTCGCGCGGCAACGCGCGTCCACCAGACGGATCTCACCGGAGGGCATGCGCAGGTGCGCCATGCGACCCTCACGGGCGAGCAGCTGAATGCCCGAACCGGCGGAGCGGGCCATCTTGGCACCGCCACCGGGACGAAGCTCCACCGCGTGGATGGTGGTACCCACCGGGATGTTGCGCAGCGGCAGGTTGTTGCCGGGCTTGATGTCGGCCGTCGGGCCGTTCTCAATCCGGTCACCCTGGCCGATGCCGCGCGGCGCGATGATGTAGCGCTTCTCGCCGTCCGCGTAGTGCAGCAGCGCGATGCGAGCGGTGCGGTTGGGGTCGTACTCGATGTGCGCGACCTTGGCCGGCACGCCGTCCTTGTCGTGACGACGGAAGTCGATCACGCGGTAGGCGCGCTTGTGTCCGCCACCCTGGTGGCGAGCGGTGATACGACCGGCGTTGTTACGGCCGCCCTTGCTGTGCAGGGGGCGAACCAGCGACTTCTCCGGCGTGGACCGCGTGATCTCTACGAAGTCGGCCACGCTGGAGCCACGACGGCCCGGCGTAGTCGGCTTGTACTTGCGGATGCCCATTTGGCTCTCTCGTCCTCGTCCTTATCGACGATCCGGACCCCGTTAGGAGGTCGGACCACCGAAGATGTCGATGCGGTTGCCCTCAGCCAGCGTCACGATGGCGCGCTTGGTGTCCTTGCGCTTGCCAAAGCCCGTCTTGGAGCGCTTGCGCTTGCCCTGACGGTTGAGCGTGTTGACGGACTCGACCTTGACCGAGAAGACCGCCTCGACGGCCTGCTTGATCTGGGTCTTGTTGGCACCCGGCGACACGACGAACGTGTACTTGTTCTCGTCGAGGAGCGAGTAGCTCTTCTCGGAGATGACCGGCTTCACCAGGACGTCACGGGGGTCCGTGAACGTCTTGCTCGTGATCTCTGCAGCCATCAGGCGGCGCTCCCTTCGAGCTCGCCCTCAGCAGCCACAGCCTTGGCGGACGCGGCCGGACCGGCCACGAAACGCTCGAAAGCAGCCTGGGTGAAGACCACATCGTCGGAGACGAGCACGTCGTAGGTGTTCAGCTGACCGGCGTCCAGGATGTGCACGTTCGGCAGGTTGCGAGCGGACTTGATGCCCAGCTCGTCCGCGCGCTCGACGACCAGGAGGACGTTCTTGCGCTCGGAGATCTTGCCGAACAGGCCCTTGGCGGCCTTGGTCGACGGCGCCTCGGCCGCGATCACGTCGGTGATGACGTGGATGCGGTTGTGGCGGGCCCGGTCGGTGAGCGCGCCACGCAGAGCGGCGACGATCATCTTCTTGGGCGTCCGCTGCGAGTAGTCGCGCGGCTTGGGGCCGTGCACGACGCCACCGCCGACGAACTGCGGGGCGCGGGTCGAGCCCTGACGGGCGCGGCCGGTGCCCTTCTGGCGGTACGGCTTGCGGCCGCCGCCTCGGACCTCGCCACGGCGCTTGGTCGAGTGGGTGCCCTGACGGGCCGCAGCGAGCTGCGCCACGACGACCTGGTGCATCAGCGGAACGCTGACCTTGGCGTCGAAGATCTCGGCGGGCAGCTCGAGGCTGCCGGCCTTGTCGCCCGAGGGCGACAGGATGTCAATGGTGCTCATATCCTCACAGCCCCTTCGCCGCGGTGCGGACGAGGACGAGGCCGCCGTTCGGGCCCGGGATTGCGCCCTTGATGAGGAGCAGCCCCTTCTCCGCGTCAACGGCATGGACGGTCAGGTTCTGGGTGGTCACGCGCTCGTGGCCCATCCGGCCGGCCATCTTCATGCCCTTGAACACGCGACCCGGGGTGGCGCAGCCACCGATCGAGCCGGGCGAACGGTGCTTGCGCTGCACGCCGTGACCGGCGCCGAGGCCCTTGAAGTTGTGACGCTTCATGACACCGGCGAAGCCCTTGCCCTTGGAGGTGCCGGTCACGTCGACCTTGACACCCGCCTCGAACAGCTCAGCGGTGATCTCCTGGCCGAGGGCGTACTCGGACGCGTCCGCGGTGCGGAGCTCGACCAGGAAACGGCGCGGGGTGACACCGGCCTTGGCGAAGTGGCCCGCGAGGGGCTTGTTCACCTTGCGGGGGTCGATCTCGCCGAAGCCGATCTGCACGGCGTCATAGCCGGCAGCGTCAGCGGTGTGGATCTGGGTAACGACATTGGGCCCGGCCTTGACGACGGTCACCGGAACGATCCGGTTGTTCTCGTCCCAGACCTGGGTCATGCCGAGCTTCTCGCCCAGGATTCCCTTAATCTGCTTTGCCATCTTCGTCGCGCCTCTCAGAGCTTGATCTCGATGTCGACGCCGGCCGGAAGGTCGAGGCGCATCAGCGAGTCAACGGTCTTCGGGGTCGGGTCGAGGATGTCGATCAGACGCTTGTGAGTGCGCATCTCGAAGTGCTCGCGCGAGTCCTTGTACTTGTGCGGCGAGCGGATGACGCAGTACACGTTCTTCTCAGTGGGCAGCGGCACCGGGCCCGCGACCTGCGCACCAGTGCGAATGACGGTCTCGACGATCTTCTTCGCCGAGGAGTCAATCACCTCGTGGTCGTAGGCCTTGAGCCGGATGCGGATCTTCTGTCCCGCCATGGCTACTCAGTAGTCCTTTGTGTCGTCTGCTGCTTCTTCTGCCGGATTCGGCCGGGTGGCTTGGTCCGGTGGCCCCTTTGGGTGGTTACTTCCGACCCCCGCGCTCGGGCGTGTCGCCCTGTCGCTTGCAAAGAACCGGGAAGGTTTCCCTTCTCGGCCTGCAGGATCGGTGAGCCTTGCACCCACCAGGTGCCGGATCGAGGCCCCGCCCACGCTTCCCGGAAGATTCCCGTACGTCCGCCCCGCAGCTGCCGCGGTGTCGCCTACACACCACTGCATCCACATACTTCACGTGGACACATGAACGGCCATCACGGGAACGACGAGTACCTGGGACTCGCTTCCAGTCCTCCCGGCGGGAGGCGCGCAGCATCGGCACTCAACCGAGCAACTTGGCTATCCTGCCACAGCACGCCGCGCAAACGCCAATCGGGGCCGCCGTGGCCTTCGCCACGCCGACCCCGACCGTTCCCGCAGGTCAGCCCTGGCGGCCGCAGACCGCCATCTGCTGATCGGTGTTGGCGCACCACAGGGTCGGGCGGGACGGCGGCACGAAGACGTACTCCGACAGGTCCATGTTGACCGGGTTGCAGCTCTGCTTGCCCTTGTACGGCGAGTACTTGGGGCACTCGCCGTTCTCCAGCTGCTGGAGGTGGGCGCGCAGCGCGTCCAGGCCCATGTCCTCCACGCCGGGGTTGGTCGAGGGCATGTAGCGGTTCGCGGACCAGGAGGCGCCCATCGTGCCGAACAGCGCGATCGCGCAGATCAGGCCCGTGGCCAGCTGGGCCGCGGTGCGCGGCGAGAGCAGCGTCACACCCTTGGTGGTGCTAAGCGACTCCAGCAGGCCGCGGAGAGCGCCGAGACCGCGTTCGTAGCTGAGCTTCACCCCCATCACGGCCATGATGATCAGGCAGTACAGGATGATCCAGGTGGTCCGCGGGTACAGCTGCACGGCCAGGTTGTGCGCCATGTGCGACGCGAACCAGAAACGCAGCAGCCAGGCTCCGGCCAGCACGAAACCGGCGGTCCGGACGATGGTGTTGCGCAGGCCCAGCCCGACGGCGATGCCGACGGCGAGCAGCAGGACCACCGTGAAACCGGTCTGGCCGGCCAGCTCACCGGAGACCGGCCAGTTGTGGTAGTTGTCCAGGCCCGGGCGGTCGGAGGACCAGCCCATCACGTAGGCCGGGTCGATGTAGGTGTTGATGTAGGCGTACCGGTCGTCGGTGCTCGCACCGAGCCTGACCAGCTGGTAGAGCAGCGGGGCGCCGATCACCGCGGCCGTGGCCAGCATGGCGCCGAGCAGGACCAGGGCGCGCTTGACCGCCACCCGGCCGCGCCGCCACGGGAAGAGCAGCCCCGCCAGCAGGAACGCCCCCGGTGCCGCCCACAGGTACCAGCCGGAGTACCAGAGGAACATCGTGCCGAACGCCACGCCGAAGGCGATCCCGCGCAGCAGGGCGGAGCGGGTGGACAGCTCCTGGACCCGGCGCAGCTCGCGGAAGCAGGCGGCCAGCAGCGGCAGCAGCACCAGCATCGCGCCGTGGCTGTACGGCCGGATCGGGTCGAGGAAGAGGATCGAGGTCGGCACCGCGATGGCCAGCGCCCAGAACGGGCGCAGCAGCATCCGCCAGGACAGGTAGGCCATCGGCCCGACCACGGCGCTGAGCAGCAGCTGGAGGTCCTTCAGCGCGTGCCCGACCCCGGCGATGCCGTTGTGGAAGAGCTCGGCCCAGGCGGCCAGCAGGGCGGGGAAGCCGGGCGGGTAGACGCCCGGCAGACCCTTGCCGCGCATCATGTCGTTGGCCATGCCCATCAGGTTGCCGGGATCACCCTCCTGGCCGCCCAGGCCCCACGGCGTGCCGTGCAGGGCGACCGCGATGCCGCCGGCCACCACGCCGGTGGCGAGGCCCGCGAACGAGGCGCAGGCCAACCGCTGCACGGTGTAGTAGGTGCGCAGGGTTCCCCGGTAGGCGGCGAGGAGCAGCACGGCGAGGATCGGCAGTCCGATCACGGCCACGTACTGCTGCACCTTGGCCAGGCCGCTGACCTGCCCGATCCGGTTCAGCGGGTTGACACTGATGTGCATGCTGAGCAGCATGAAGCCGATGCCGGCGGTGACGCTCAGCACGGCCTCGGCCAGCGGGAGCACCCACCGCCGGCTGGTCAGGCGCTCGATGCGGGAGGTGCCGCCGGAGACGCGCTCCGACTCTGCCTGCGTGGCCCCGCCCTCGCTTCTCTCCGTGGGCGGGCCGCTGACCAGGTCCGTCATTTCAGATCACTTCCGTGAAGCGGCGTACTGCCGCGGTTGGGGCAGTCCCCCGGATCTGCTCCGGCGGGACCGCCCTGGGAGGACCGCGGCGCCGTAACGGGCTGCGGCCGGGTTCAGCGGCTGGCGAACTGCCGACCGGCGTGGTCGGGGGCGGACGCCGCGATCGCCTTGAGGTGCGGGGGCATCCGGCGGATCATCGCCAGCAGCAGGACCAGGCCGGCCCGCGCGAGGTAGACCATCGCCTTGATCGGCGAGGCGCTCGGGGTGCCGGTGGTGCGCTCGCGCATCGCGACGGGCACCTGGCGCACCACGAAGCCGCAGCGGGCCGCGCCGACCATGCTCTCGACCGTGTCGCCGAGGTACTCGACGGGGTACCAGTTGGCGAAGAACTCGATGAGCGACTTGTTGCAGGCGCGGAAGCCGGAGGTGGTGTCCGTCAGCCGGGTGCGGGTGATCCGGGACAGCACCACCGAGAGCAGGCCCATCGCCCACTTGCGCGGACCGCGGACCTTGTAGTCGCCCTCACCGTCGAAGCGGGCGCCGATCACCAGGTCGGCTTCCTTCAGCTTCTCCAGCAGGACCGGCACGTAGGACGGGTCGTGCTGGCCGTCCGAGTCGATCTGGATCGCCACGTCGTAGCCGTGCAGGTGCGCGTACCGGTAGCCGAGGCGCATAGCGCCGCCGACCCCGAGGTTGTACGGCAGCTGGGCCACCGGCGAGCCGGAGGCGGTCGCGACCGCGGCGGTGCGGTCGGTCGAGCCGTCGTCGACGACCAGGGTGTCCGCGCCGGGCAGGTTGGCCTGGATCTCCTTCAGGATGCTGGGGAGACCGTCCTGCTCGTTCCAGGCGGGAAGGATGATGAGGACCCGTCGTCCGTCGATCATGAGTACACCTTGGGGTCGGTGCCGTCCAGGGCGGATTCCTGGTGCTTGGTCACGGGGTAGCCGTGGTGCTCGACGAGGTGGGACCGCATCAGGGCCACCTCCTCGGAGAGGGTGCGGGTCTCGGCCTCCAGGCGGCTGGCCTCCCAGCTGAGGTGCAGACTGACCATCAGCACGAGGACGAAGCCGGCGAACAGGACGAGGCTGACTCCGGAGGCGATGCCGAGCTTGCGCGCGGTCGAGTCCAGGATGTCCGGGAAGAAGCCCAGCGGGGCCACGACGACGCCGATGGCGAGCCAGATCGTCGCGTACTTCTCCCGGAGCTGCTGGCGGCGCAGCAGTTCGAGGATGTACACGAGCACCAGGACTCCGGTGACCGAGGTGAGGACGGTGAGTTGCACGACGAGAGGCGCCTTTCAGCGGCAGTGGCGTGGCAATAGTAAGCAGATCATATGGGCGTGTCGTACTCAGGTTCTTCACGCCCGGTGTGCACGGCGGACCTCAGGAGCTTCGCAGCGCACCGGCCGGACGCTGGTCGGCCTCCGCCGACCGCTCCGTGCCGGGGACGCCCGCTCGTTCGGGCAGCGAGCGGAACAGCGACCACAGCATGGCAGCCGCACTGACGGCGGCACCAGCCAGGTAGCCCACCTCCACCCGGGTGGCGATGTCACCCGGCACCAGCGTCACCGCGGCCATCACGGCGGTGCCCGCGAGCCAGGAGAACAGCTGCCGGTGGTGGCGTCCGAGCGACATCAGCGCCTGTCCGAAGACGGTCGCCAGCATGTAGCAGAGGGTGCCCAGCACCAGCCAGAGGAAATCCAGCGCCCCGAGCACGGCCTGGGCCTTGAAGAGGATCTGGATCAGCCACGGTCCGAGCAGGACGGTCGGCAGCCCGGCCGCCGCGCACATCAGCACCACGATGGCCGCCGTCCGGGTGAGCACCTTGCGGAACTCCCGGTGGTCGCCCACCGCCGCCGCGCCGGAGAGCGCCGAGACCAGCGAGGCCTGGATGGCCGCGTAGGCGAACAGCGGCACCCGGGCCAGGACCACCGCGTTGAGCAGGGCCGCGACCAGCGCCGTGGACGACGGCGAGAGCAACTTCACGTTCACCACGGCCGCGTTGACCATCAGCTGGGCCAGCAGGGTCGAGCCGGTCAGCAGGCCCAGACCACGGGTGACCTCCCGCCAGGCCGGGGCCGGACCGCCGCGCCGGTCCCCCAGCACCGAGCGCAGCCCGATCACCGAGGCCGCCAGCGGGGCGATCACCAGGATCAGGCTGAAGGCCAGCGCGGAGTGCAGACCGAAGATCGGCACCAGCGCGCCGAGCGCGATCCGCAGACCGCCGTCGACCGCCAACTGGGCGCCGTACGCACGGAAGTTGCCGAGCCCCGCCAGCGCACCGCGGACCACCGAGCTGATCGCCAGCCCGACCAGCGCACCGCCCAGGCCCAACAGCAGCCCGCGGTCACCGCCGAACAGCCGGTCGGCGATCGGCCCGGCCGCCAGCGCGAGCACCAGCAACACGGCCGCCAGCACGGCGAGCGTCAGGGCCAGCACCTTGCGCACCGCGGGCAGCGGACCGTGGCCGGCCCGGTCGCGGGCGGCCACCAGCCGGGTCAGCTCCAGCTCGACCGGCGAGAACAGGCCGTAGCCGACGGACATCACCACGGTCCAGAGCACCGAGACGCCGGCCACCTGGTCGGTGTCCAGGCTGTGACCGGCCAGCGCCAGGAAGATGTACGAGGAGACACCGAGCACCACGGTGCCGCCGACCACCAGCCGCACACCCGGCGGCAGTGCACCGAGCAGGCGGGCGAGCGGTCCCTGAGCCGGTGACGTGGTCATCGGCCGGTCACGAGGTTCATCCGGCGAGCTCGGCCTTCGTCTTGAGCGGCTCCCACCAGGCGCGGTTCTCGCGGTACCAGGCGATGGTGGCCGCGAGGCCGTCCTCGAAGCGGACCTGCGGCCGGTAGCCCAGCTCCTCGCTGATCTTGCTGATGTCGAGCGAGTAGCGCAGGTCGTGACCCTTGCGGTCGGCCACCGGCTCGACCATGTCCCAGCCCGCCCCGGCCGCCTCGAGCAGCAGGCCGGTCAGCTCCTTGTTGGTGATCTCGGTGCCGCCGCCGATGTTGTAGACGTGACCGGCCCGGCCCTTGCGCATGGCCAGCTCGATGCCGCGGCAGTGGTCCGAGACGTGCAGCCAGTCCCGGATGTTGCCGCCGGTGCCGTACAGCGGCACCTTCTTCCCGTCCAGCAGGTTGGTGGTGAAGAGCGGGATGACCTTCTCGGGGAACTGGTAGTGCCCGTAGTTGTTGGAGCAACGGGTCACCACGACGTCCATGCCGTGGGTGCGGTGGTAGGCCAGCGCCAGCAGGTCCGAACCGGCCTTCGAGGCCGAGTACGGCGAGTTCGGCGCGAGCGGCCACTCCTCGGTCCAGGAGCCCTCCGAGATCGACCCGTAGACCTCGTCGGTCGAGACGTGGACGAAGCGGGCGACCCCGTGTTTGCGGGCCGCGTCGAGGAGCACCTGGGTGCCGACCACGTTCGTCAGCACGAACGGGCCCGCGCCCTCGATCGACCGGTCGACGTGCGACTCGGCCGCGAAGTGGACGACCACGTCGTGACCGGGCATCACCTGGTCGACGGCGTCCGCGTCGCAGATGTCGCCCTGGACGAAGGCGTACCCGGGGTGGCCCGCGACGGGCGCGAGGTTGGCCTCGACGCCCGAGTAGGTCAGCTTGTCGAAGACGGTGATCTGGGCCGAGGCGTCCTCGCCGAGTACCTGGCGGACGAACTCTGAACCGATGAAGCCGGCGCCGCCGGTCACAAGGATGCGCATAGTGGGGGCAGTCTACCCGCGCCCCGTCGAGCACCTACCCCAGGCCAGCGACCCCGTCCGCATCTCACATAAGCTGCCGTCATGCGTGGAATTCTCCTGGCGGGCGGCACCGGCTCACGACTGTGGCCACTGACCCGAGCCGTCTCGAAGCAGCTCCTTCCGGTCTTCGACAAGCCGATGATCTACTACCCGCTCTCCACCCTGGTGATGGCGGGCATCAGCGAGATCCTGATCATCACGACCCCACAGGACCAGGAGCAGTTCCAGCGCCTGCTGGGCGACGGCTCCCAGTTCGGCCTGCGCCTCGAGTACGCGGTCCAGGAACGGCCCGAGGGCATCGCCCAGGCGTTCGTGCTGGGGGCCGACTTCATCGGCGACCAGCCGGTCGCGCTGATCCTCGGCGACAACATCTTCCACGGCAGCGGCCTCGGCACCCGCCTGGCCCAGCACACCGCCCCGGTCGGCGGCCGGGTCTTCGCGTACCCGGTGGCGGACCCGTCCGCGTACGGCGTGGTCGAGTTCGACGAGCAGGGCCAGGTGCTCTCGCTGGAGGAGAAGCCGGTCCAGCCGAAGTCCCGCTACGCGGTGCCCGGCCTCTACTTCTACGACAACCAGGTCGTCGAGATCGCCCGCAAGCTGGAGCCCAGCGCGCGCGGCGAGCTGGAGATCACCGCCGTCAACGAGGCGTACCTCCAGGCCGGCGAGCTGCACGTGACGATCCTCGACCGCGGCACCGCCTGGCTGGACACCGGCACCTTCGTCTCGATGGTGCAGGCCTCCGAGTTCGTCCGGGTGATCGAGGAGCGTCAGGGCTTCAAGATCGGCTGCATCGAGGAGGCCGCCTGGCGGGCCGGGCTGATCGACTCGGCGCAGCTCCGCGAGCTGGCCGAGCCGCTGCGCAAGAGCGGCTACGGCGACTACCTGGTCGCCCTGCTCGACGAGGAGAGCGCCCGATGAAGTTCCGCGAGCTGTCCATCGGCGGCGCCTACGAGGTCACCCCGCAGCTGCACGGGGACCCGCGCGGCCTGTTCATGGAGTGGTACCGCTTCGACCGCCTCGCCGAGGTCGTCGGGCACCCGCTCCGGATGGCGCAGGGCAACCTGTCCGTCTCGGCCCGGGGCGTGGTGCGCGGCGTCCACTTCGCCGACGTCCCGCCCGGCCAGGCCAAGTACGTCAGCTGCGTACGCGGCGCGGTGCTGGACATCATCGTCGACCTGCGGGTCGGCTCCCCCACCTTCGGGCAGTGGGAGGGCGTCCGGCTCGACGAGGTGGACCGCCGCTCGGTCTACATCTCCGAGGGGCTCGGCCATGGGTTCTGCGCGCTGAGCGACGACGCCACGCTCTCCTACGTCTGCTCGGAGACGTACAACCCCACGGGTGAGCACTCCGTGCACCCGCTCGACCCCGACCTCGGCATCGAGTGGCCCGCCGACAGCCCCCAGCTGTCCGCCCGGGACGCCGCCGCCCCGTCGCTCGCCGAGGCGCTCGCCTCCGGTCTGCTGCCCGACTACCGGGCCTGCCAGGACTTCACCGAGAGCCTGCGGAACGCCTGACCGACCGGGCGCACGCCCGTACGCCCCGCGCCGGGTCCGCCCGGCGCGGGGCGTGCCGCGTCCGACGGGCGGCGCGGGTGGTAGGGGCGACTAAGTATGATTGCCCCCGCCGCCGGTGACCCCTGCGCGGCGACCGGGCCGGCAAGCATGCCCCCGCCACGACCTCGACCAGCGGATGTGCCCCACCATGACCACTCTGGATGTGCTCCTCCCGTACTACGGGGACGTCGCGCTGATGCAGGCCGCCGTCCACAGCGTGCTCGCGCAGACCGACCCCGACTGGCGGCTGACCGTCGTGGACGACGGCACGGAGCCCGGTGTCCCCGAGTGGTTCGCGGAGCTCGACGACCCTCGGGTCAGTTACCAGCGCAACGAGCAGAACCTCGGGGTGACCGGCAACTACCGCAAGTGCCTCGGCCTGGCCGAGTACGAGTACCTGGTCTTCATGGGCACCGACGACATCATGCTGCCCAACTACGTCGCCACCGTCCGCGCCGCCCTGGCCGCCCACCCCGGTGCCGCGATGGTGCAGCCCGGTGTCGAGGTCATCGACAGCACCGGAAAGCCCAGCCACACCCTGGCGGACGAGGCCAAGCGCCGGATCTACGCGCCCAAGGACCAGGGCCGGATCCTGATGGGCGGCGAGGAGCTCGCGGTCAGCCTGCTGCGCGGCAACTGGCTGTACTTCCCGGCGATCTGCTGGCGCACCGAAGCGATCAGGAAGACCGGCTTCCGGGACAACCTGGAGATCATCCAGGACCTCGCCCTGGTCATCGACCTGCTGCAGGCGGGCGAGCAGATGATCGTCGACGACACCCGCTGTTTCCAGTACCGCCGGCACACCGTCAGCATCTCCTCGAAGTCGGCGTACAGCGGCACCCGGTTCACCGAGGCCCGGCGCTACTTCCTGGACGTCGCCGACCGGCTCGACGAGCAGGGCTGGACCCGCGCCGCCAAGGCCTCCCGACTGCACCTCTCCGCCCGCATCCACGCCCTCACGCTGGTGCCGGGCGCCCTGCGGGCCGGCCAGTGGGACGGCGCGAAGACGCTGCTGCGCAACGTCACCTCGACCACCTCCCGGCCCCGCTGACCCTCTCCCGCTAGGAGCAACCCCCGCTATGTCCGCACCGCAAGGGGCCCCGGCCCGCGTAGCCGTCCTCGGTGGCTCCGGTTTCATCGGCCGGGTGCTCGGCGACCGGTTCGCCGAGCTCGGCCACGAGGTCCTGTCGATCGCCCGCACCGCGCCCGCCGTCCCCGCACCCGGCCGCTTCGTGGCCTTCGACCTCGGCTCCACCCCCCCGGCCGAGCTCACCGAGCTGCTCACCCGGGAGCGGGTCGAGCTCGTCGTCAACGCGGCCGGCGGCATGTGGGGCCTGAACGACGAGCAGATGCACGTCGCCAACGTGGTTCTGGTCGACCGGCTGATCGAGTCGATCGGCGCGATGGCCCGCCCCGCCCGGCTGATCCACCTCGGTACCGTGCACGAGTACGGCATGGCGCCGATCGGCACCAGCCAGCCCGAGGACGGCCCGGCGGCACCCGTGATGGAGTACGGCAAGCTCAAGCTGGCCGCCACCGAAGCCGTGACGCGGGCCGTGCTGGCGGACGGGCTGGACGCCGTCACCCTGCGGCTGGGCAACGTGGTCGGCGCCGGGCAGCCCGGTCACAGCCTGCTCGGCGTGATGGCCGCCAAGCTGGACGAGGCCCGGCTGGCCGGGCGCACCGCCGAGCTGTCGCTGGCCCCGCTCACCGCGCAGCGCGACTTCGTCGACCTGACCGACACCATCGACGCCGTGCTCGCCGCCGCGACCGCCGACGGCCTGCCGCCGGTGCTCAACATCGGTACCGGCACCGCCACTTCGGCCCGCGAGTGGGTCGAGCTGCTGATCGAGGTCAGTGGCGTCCCCACCGAGATCACCGAGGTCCCCGCCCCGGCCGGCACCGGCCCGGAGACCGAGTGGCAGCAGCTCGACGTCACCGCCGCCCGGGAGCGGCTCGGCTGGGCTCCGCGGCGCAGCATGCGGGACGCCGTCGAATCGCTCTGGCAGGAGCAGATCCGCCCGCCCGCCCAGTAGGACCCGCCCCGCCCCGGTAAGCATCGCTCCGACCCCCGAACTAGAGGATTCCATGAGAACGAGCAGTCTGCTCCGCTCCCGGGGCACACTCGCAGAGCTGTTCTCCAGCCGTGCCAACAGCTTCGGGCTGCTGCGCCTCCTGATGGCCAGCGCCGTGGTCGTCTCGCACGTCTACCCGCTGGCGGTCGGGCACCTGGACCCGCTGTGGAAGCACAGCGGCATGCAGACCGACCTCGGCAAGCTGGCCGTCATCGGGTTCTTCGTCACCTCCGGCTTCATGATCACCGGAAGCGGTCGACGGACCAGCATCGGCCGGTACAGCTGGCACCGGGCGCTGCGCATCCTGCCGGGCCTGTGGGGATCGCTGATCATCTCCGCCCTGGTGATCATGCCGCTGCTGTACCACTGGCAGCACGGCTCGCTGAACGGCTTCTGGAACCACCCGGCCGGGCCGTGGTTCTACCTGAAGGGCACCTGGGACACCTCGCTGAGCGGCGGCTGGGACGTCTCGGGCGTCATCAGGGAGGGCATCAACCGGGGCACCAACCACGACCAGAGCGTCAACGGCGCCCTGTGGTCGCTCAAGTACGAGATCCTCTGCTACATCGTGGTCGGCCTGCTGGCCGCCGGCGGCGTGCTGCGGCACGCCCGCCGGTTCGTCCCGCTGGCCGCCCTCGCCCTGTGGCTCGTGATCGTCAACGACTGGCTCGACGCGACCGGCTGGCGCGGCATCCCCGGTGACCAGAACACCTACGTGAACCTCCCGGTCCTCGGGGGCTTCTCGACCCACTTCATCGTCCACCTCGGGTTCGCGTTCCTGCTCGGGGCGACCGTCCAGCTCTACAAGGAGCGGATCCCGATCCACGACGGGCTCGCCCTGCTCTCGCTGCTGGTGCTGGCCGCCACCCTGCACTGGGGCGGGCTGTTCACGATCGGGTACCCGGCCTTCACCTACCTGGTGTTCTGGCTGGCCATCCGGCTGCCCCGGCCGTTCCAACGGTTCGGCCGCAAGCGTGACTTCTCGTACGGCATCTACATCTACGGGTTCACCGTGGAGCAGTCGCTGGCGATGCTCGGCTTCATCAAGTACGGCAAACTCGGCTTCCTCGCCTGCGCACTCGGTGCCACCGTCGTGCTGGCGGCGTTCTCCTGGTACGTCGTCGAGTCCCCCGCGATGCGGCTCAAGGACTGGACACCGTGGCCCGTCAGGCGGCTGAAGGCGCGTCAGGCCGCCACCGCGTCGGCCGGAGCACCCGTGTCCGCCCCCGTGGCGGAGGGCGGCGACCGTCCGGCGGCCCCGGCCCCGGGAGCGGACACCCAGCAGAGCAAGCCGGCCCCGAGCGTACGGGCCTGAACCCGCGAGACCCACCAGGTCCCCGATCGGACGGCCCCGAGCCGCCCGGTCGGGGACTTTCCTCTGCTCCCACCACCGGGACCGGGGCACCGGCCCGGGCACGACGGAGGGGCTGTGGTCCGGGGACACCCCGGGCCACAGCCCCTCGTCTCGTTCTCCGCTCCGACCGGGACGGCCGGGCGGGTCAGCCCGGGAAGGGCGCGTCCAGCACGGTCACCTTCTTGTCGGTGACCACGGCGGGCAGGTCGTGCCGCAGCCGCTCGGCGGTCGGCCGGTCGGCCACCAGGAGGACCACTTCCTTGTCCTGCACCCGGTTGAGCACCCGGGTGAGCGCGCCGAACGAGTTGTCCCACTGGGCCTTCTCGACCGGGGCCGCGCCGATGAACACGTTCAGCAGGTCGTCGTAGGCGGCCGACACCCCGCTCTTGTTGGTGAGCGTCACCGCGAGGAAGCTGACCCGCCAGTTCAGGTAGCCGTCGTTGGAGTACAGCGCGATCACCGGGGTCGGGGCCTTGACCCGCTTCATGTCACGGTTGATCAGCATCTTGGCGGCGGGCCCGAGGTCCCCGCCCTTGCCCCGGCTCCAGGCGACCAGTTCGCTGCTCTGGAAGGCGGTCGGGCCGGCCGCGACGGACGGCACCCCCCACTGGACCCCGCCGAAGAGGCTGAGGCCGGCCGCCAGGGCGGCCACCGAGGCCACCGCTTCGGTCCACCAGCCCCGGCCGAACGGCCTGGTCGACGGTCCGAAGCGGCGCAACAGTGTCCCTGCGGCACCGATGCCCATGATGACGATCACCAGGCCGCCGACGGCGAGCTTCTCGAAGTAGTACGACAGGTTGCCGATGGTGTGCATCTGCCACGCGCCGAAGACACCTATGACGAACGCCCCGCCGGCGACCGTGAGCAGCAGCGCCTGCGAGACACCGGTCCGCCGGTTGCCCGGCATCAGGACCACGACCACCACCAGCGCCGCCAGCCCGACCAACAGGGAGCGGTCGAACGCGAGGTACATGCCGCGGGCCTGGGCCTGGGACTCGACGTCGAAGTCGGCGAGCACCGAGAGCAGGCTCGGGATCACGGCGACGGCGGCGCCCACCACCTGTACGGCGTACAGCCACCAGCGGTGCCTGGCCTGGCGCTTCCGGTACACCAGCGCCCCGACCACCAGGGCCACGCCGACGAACGCGGCCAGGATGTTGTAGGTGTAGGCGACCGCGACCAGCGCCGCCGCCGAGACCGACGCGTACGTCCCCCAGCCCATGGCCGGCCGGACGATCAGTGGGATCGCCGCCGTCAGGAATAGCAGTCCGCCGATCTGGGAGTCGAAGCCGACCCGGATCATGCCCGCCAACGGGCTGGTCACCACGAGACCGGCGACCGCGGTGCAGACCACGGCCGTCCGCCAGCCGGTGAGCCGAGGCCCGCCGATCCAGCGGGCGCCCCAGACGATCAGGCCGCAGAGGACGGCGAAGGAGGCCAGCACGTACAGGTAGTACCGGTTGTACGCGGCGACGCTGTCACCCAGGTCGGTGGCCGAACGGGCGAAGACGTCGAACCAGGCCAGCAGGAAGTGCGAACCCTGCGGGTAGACGGCCTCGGTCGGCGTCTTGAGCAGGAGCTTCCCGGCGGTCTGGTCGAGGAACGGGTAGCCGCCCAACTGGTGGACGGCGTCGAAGATGGAGAAGTGGATGAACCTGTCCTCCACCGAGAGGACGAAGGGCAACCGGTCCTGCAGCGAACGCCCGACCAGCGGGTGGTGGATGTAGTGCCACACCACCGCGACGGTGCCGACGATCATCAGGTCGGACGTGCGGAAGCGCAGCGGCAGCCGCGGCCGGCGGCGGCCGATCCAGGCGACCAGCGAGACCGTCGAGAGGATCAGTCCCGCCGTCGGCACGGGCGCCAGGCCCCACGGCCAGAACGACATCACCAGGCCGAGCGCCAGCACGCCGCCGCAGAGCACCAGGGTGGCGATGACCAGCCGGTCGAGCAGCCCCCCGCCGGTCCGTAGGACGGAGCCGATGGCGAGCACGAAGATCGGGATGAGGACGATGTCCAGGTTCAGGGCATCGAGGGCGAACGGGACGATCCAGGAAGCCGCGAGCGCGCCGACGAGGATCTCCCATCGCCGCCCGCCCGGTGACTTCCGATCGGCTGACCGTTTCGACGCGAGGACGCGAGAACGCATCCGCAGCTCCGAAAATTGGGTTGCCATATACCCGCTGTCTCCTCAGGTTCCACTACTCGACGTTCGTCTCCGCCGTACGACGGTCAGACAGATGCGCAGCGGGCCCCACCCCGGCCGCAAGAGCACGACGTCGATACCACAGCGGCGTCCGCCATGTTACTGCAACGCTTCTGCCGCCCTTCTGGCCCCACCGCCCTCGGCGGGCCCGGCCCCGTAGGGCTTCCCGACCCCGGCCGAGACCGGGGGCCGGGAAACGGCCGAGGGGCCCCGCACACGTCCTCGCGGACGGTGCGGAGCCCCTCGGTGTGCCTGTGGAGCAGGCAGGTCAGAGCAGCAATTACTTGCTGATCTTGGTGACCTGGCCGGCGCCGACGGTACGGCCACCCTCACGGATGGCGAACTTCAGGCCCTCCTCCATGGCGATCGGCTGGATCAGCACGACCGACATGGCGGTGTTGTCGCCCGGCATGACCATCTCGGTGCCCTCGGGGAGGGTCACGACGCCGGTCACGTCCGTGGTACGGAAGTAGAACTGCGGGCGGTAGTTGTTGAAGAAGGGGGTGTGACGGCCACCCTCGTCCTTCGACAGGATGTAGGCCTGGGCCTCGAACTCGGTGTGCGGGGTGACCGAACCCGGCTTGATGATGACCTGGCCGCGCTCGACGTCCTCGCGCTTGATGCCACGGAGGAGCAGACCGACGTTCTCACCGGCCTGGCCCTCGTCGAGCAGCTTGCGGAACATCTCGATACCGGTGACCGTGGTGGTGGTCTTGGTCTCCTTGATGCCGATGATGTCGACAGTCTCGTTGACCTTGAGGACACCACGCTCGATGCGGCCGGTGACGACGGTGCCACGACCGGTGATCGTGAAGACGTCCTCGATCGGCATGAGGAACGGCTTCTCGACGTCACGCGCCGGGGTGGGGATGTTCTCGTCGACAGCCTTCATGAGGCCGAGGAGCTTCTCGCCCCACTCCTTGTCGCCCTCGAGCGCCTTCAGCGCCGAGACGCGGACGACCGGCAGGTTGTCGCCGTCGAAGTCGTACTCGGAGAGCAGCTCGCGGACCTCGAGCTCGACGAGCTCCAGGATCTCCTCGTCGTCCACCATGTCGGACTTGTTCAGCGCGACGACGATGTACGGGACGCCGACCTGGCGGGCCAGGAGCACGTGCTCCTTGGTCTGCGGCATCGGGCCGTCGGTGGCGGCGACGACGAGGATCGCACCGTCCATCTGGGCCGCACCGGTGATCATGTTCTTGATGTAGTCCGCGTGACCCGGGCAGTCGACGTGGGCGTAGTGACGGTCCTCCGTCTGGTACTCGACGTGCGCGATCGAGATGGTGATACCGCGCTGCCGCTCCTCCGGCGCCTTGTCGATCTGGTCGAACGGCGTGAAGGGGTTGATCTCCGGGTACGCGTCGTGCAGCACCTTGGTGATGGCCGCGGTAAGGGTCGTCTTACCGTGGTCAATGTGACCAATGGTGCCGATGTTGACGTGGGGCTTCGTCCGCTCGAACTTCGCCTTCGCCACTGCAGTCCTCCTGAGGACAGTTCTGTACGCCGTGCTGACGTCAGTTGGTCTTTGATCGGGTTTGGCACGGAGCGTGCCGTCCCGCGGGTGGGGGCGGAGGAAGCCTGGGGGATCCGGGACGGATCCCCCAGGTTCGCCTCCTAATAGCCTAAGGGTTTACGAACATCCCGATTGCGGGACGTCACTCACCCTTGGCCTTGGCGATGATGTCGTCCGCCACGTTCCGCGGAACCTCGGCGTACGAGTCGAACTGCATCGAGTAGCTTGCGCGACCAGAGGTCTTGCTGCGCAGGTCACCGACGTAGCCGAACATCTCGGAGAGCGGCACCAGCGCCGAAACGACGCGGGCACCGTGACGCTCGTCCATGGACCGGATCTGGCCACGGCGAGAGTTGATGTCACCGATCACGTCGCCCATGTAGTCCTCGGGCGTCGTGACCTCGACGGCCATCATCGGCTCGAGCAGGGCCGGGCTGGCCTTGCGAGCACCCTCCTTGAACGCCATGGAACCGGCGATCTTGAAGGCGAGCTCGGACGAGTCGACGTCGTGCGAGGCACCGTCGAGCAGGGTGACGCGGACGCCCTGGAGCGGGTAGCCGGCGAGAACGCCGAACTCCATGGCCTCCTGGCAGCCGGCGTCGACCGACGGGATGTACTCGCGCGGAACGCGGCCACCGGTGACCTTGTTCACGAACTCGTAGCCCTCGCCGGACTCGATCGGCTCGATCGCGATCTGGATCTTCGCGAACTGGCCGGAGCCACCGGTCTGCTTCTTGTGCGTGTAGTCGATGCGCTCGACGGCCTTGCGGATCGTCTCGCGGTAGGCGACCTGCGGCTTGCCGACGTTGGCCTCGACCTTGAACTCACGCTTCATACGGTCGACCAGCACCTCGAGGTGCAGCTCGCCCATACCCGCGATGATGGTCTGGCCGGTCTCTTCGTCGGTGTTGACCTGGAAGGACGGGTCCTCCTCGGCCAGCCGCTGGATCGCGGTGCCCAGACGCTCCTGGTCACCCTTCGACTTCGGCTCGATCGCGACGCGAATGACCGGGGCCGGGAAGTCCATGGACTCCAGGATGACCGGGTGCTTCTCGTCGGACAGGGTCTCGCCGGTGGTGGTCTGCTTGAGACCCATGACGGCGACGATGTCGCCGGCGCCCACCGAGTCGATCTCCTCACGCTTGTTCGCGTGCATCCGGTAGATCTTGCCGATCCGCTCCTTGCGCCCCTTCACCGCGTTGAGGACGGCGGTGCCGGCCTCGAGGCGGCCCGAGTAAACCCGGACGAAGGTGAGCTTGCCGAGGTGCGGGTCGGACATGATCTTGAACGCCAGCGCGGCCAGCGGCTCGTCGTCCGAAGGCTTGCGGGTGATCTTCACCGAGTCGTCGCCGGGCTTGGTGCCCTCGATGCCCTCGATGTCGAGCGGCGACGGCAGGTACTTGACGACCGCGTCGAGCAGGGGCTGAACGCCCTTGTTCTTGAACGCGGAGCCGCAGAAGATCGGCGTGAAGTCCGAGTTCAGCGTGCCCTTGCGGATCGCCGCGACCAGCAGGTCCTCGGGGATGTCCTCGCCCTCGAGGGCGAGCTCCATCACCTCGTCGCTGACGTTGGACACGGTGTCGAGCAGCGCCTCGCGGTACTCGGCCGCCTTGTCCGCCAGGTCGGCCGGGATGTCGACGGTGTCGTACATCTCGCCCTTGGGGGCGTCCGCGGACCAGACCAGGGCCTTCATCTTCACCAGGTCGACGACGCCGGCGAAGTCGCCCTCGGCGCCGATCGGCAGCTGCATGACCAGCGGGGTCGCGCCGAGGCGGTCCACGATGGTCTGCACGCAGAAGTAGAAGTCCGCGCCCGTGCGGTCCAGCTTGTTGATGAAGCAGATGCGCGGGACACCGTAACGGTCGGCCTGACGCCACACCGTCTCGGACTGGGGCTCGACACCGGCGACGCCGTCGAAGACCGTCACGCCACCGTCGAGCACGCGGAGCGAACGCTCCACCTCGACGGTGAAGTCGACGTGACCCGGAGTGTCGATGATGTTGATCGTGTGATCGCTGTCATCGAGCGTCCAGTGACAGGTCGTCGCGGCCGACGTGATCGTGATGCCGCGCTCCTGCTCCTGCTCCATCCAGTCCATGGTGGCAGCGCCATCGTGGACCTCACCGATCTTGTACGAGACACCGGTGTAGAACAGGATCCGCTCGGTGGTGGTGGTCTTGCCCGCGTCGATGTGGGCCATGATCCCGATGTTCCGGGTCTTGGCCAGGTCAAGGGAGGTTGCAGCCATGGTGGCTCGTTCTCTCTCTGTCTAGTGACGGGGTTGGGACTACCAGCGGTAGTGCGCGAAGGCCTTGTTGGACTCGGCCATCTTGTGGGTGTCCTCGCGACGCTTCACGGACGCACCGAGGCCGTTGGAGGCGTCGAGGATCTCGTTGAGCAGACGCTCGGTCATGGTCTTCTCACGACGGGCGCGGGAGTAGCCGACCAGCCAGCGCAGCGCCAGGGTGTTGGCGCGGCCCGGACGGACCTCGACCGGCACCTGGTAGGTGGCGCCACCGACGCGGCGGGACTTCACCTCAAGGGTGGGCTTGACGTTCTCAAGCGCGCGCTTGAGGGCGACCACGGGGTCGGCACCGGTCTTCTCACGGACGCCCTCGAGGGCGCCGTAGACGATCCGCTCGGCGGTGGAACGCTTGCCGTGCAGCAGGATCTTGTTGACCAGCGAGGTCACAAGCGGCGAGCCGTAGACCGGGTCAATGATGACCGGGCGCTTCGGGGCAGGACCCTTACGAGGCATTTCTTACTTCTCCTTCTTGGCGCCGTAGCGGCTACGAGCCTGCTTGCGGTTCTTGACACCCTGGGTGTCGAGCGAGCCGCGGATGATCTTGTAGCGGACACCAGGAAGGTCCTTCACACGGCCACCGCGCACCAGCACGATGGAGTGCTCCTGCAGGTTGTGGCCCTCACCCGGAATGTAGGCGGTGACCTCGATCCCGCTGGTGAGGCGCACACGGGCCACCTTGCGAAGCGCCGAGTTCGGCTTCTTCGGGGTGGTGGTGTACACACGCGTGCAAACACCGCGGCGCTGAGGGGAACCCTTCAGCGCGGGCGTCTTGTTCTTCTCGACCTTGTCCTGCCGGCCCTTTCGGACCAGCTGCTGGATCGTAGGCACCGTTTCTCCGTTTTCTGTGTGCCAAGGCTGCGTAAAACTAACCTGCGGTGACCCCAACGTCCCGACCCACGCGGTCGGGTGTGTTGAGCCTCTTACGAGGGCGGAATCCATGAGCCGATGTGCAGCGGCGGCGCTCACGGAGTGGTGAACACTCCGGGTACGGCGGCCGGTCTGCTGGCACGCACAAGGACCCGGGGACACCCCAGGCACAGATCAGAGCGTACCTAGCGCATCGGCGCCGGTCAAAACAAATGCAACACCGCAGCTCGGCCCGCGCGGAGGGGTCCTTCCGGCATACCTCAGGCGACGCTGCCGAGCAAGCCGAGCAGGATCAGCAGCCCCCAGCCGCCGACCGAAAGCCAGCCGAGCACCAGCCCGGTGGTGGCCATCGCGTCGCCCTCCTCGCCGCTGCCGCGCAGCTGGTTCTTGGCGAGGTGCCCGGTCACCACCGCGGGGATGCCGAACAGCCCGAAGCTCGGCACGCAGAGCAGGCCCAGCACCAGGGAGGCGACCGCCAGCGGGTTGTTCCGCGGCCGGGGCGCGTACACCGGCTGCATCATCATCGGCGGGCCGGTCATCGGCCCCACCATCGGCAGCACCGCCGGACCGACCGGCAGGTCCGAGACCAGGTAGGCGAGCTGACCGTACGTCTTGGCCTGCTGCACCCCGTCGAACCGGGAGCTGTACTCGTTCGCCGACAGCCGGCCCTCGGCGTACGCGGCCTTGAGCACGTCCACCGCGCGATCGCGGTCGGTGTGCCCGGCGCGCATCGCACCCTGGCCCGCACCTGCGCCGTACGGCTGCGGCTGCTGCGGTCCCCATGACTGCATGCTCATCCCGGCCCACCTTCCTGACGGACTCTCATGGTGCATGACGAACGGCACACCGCGTCAGTTGCACATCCACCCGATCGGAGCAGAACTCCCGTCCATGGTCGGGTGCCGCCGGCCGCCCCACCTCTGCGAAGCTGACCGCACATCCGTACCAACAGGAGTACCCACATGACACCTGCCGTCAGCATCCACAACCTGTGGAAGCGCTTCGGCGACCACGCCGCGGTCGCAGGACTCACCCTGGACCTGCCCGCCGGCTCCTTCATCGGCCTGGTCGGCCCCAACGGGGCCGGCAAGACCACCACGCTCTCGATGGTCACCGGCCTGCTCAGGCCGGACCAGGGCACCGTGCTGGTGCACGGCGCCGACGTCTGGACCGACCCGGTCGGGGTGAAAGCGCGGATCGGCATCCTGCCCGAGGGGCTGCGGATGTTCGAACGGCTGAGCGGGCGCGAGCTGCTCCAGTACAACGGCCGGCTGCGCGGCCTGCCGGGCGCCGAGGTGGACCGCCGGGCCGAGGAGCTACTGACCGTCCTCGACCTGTCCGCCGCCGCGGACAAACTGGTCGCCGACTACTCGACCGGTATGCGGAAGAAGATCGGCCTGGCCGCCGCCCTGCTGCACAACCCGGACGTGCTGTTCCTGGACGAGCCCTTCGAGGGCGTCGACCCGGTCTCCGCGCAGACCATCCGGGGTGTGCTCAAGCGGTACGCCGCCAGCGGCTCCACCGTGGTCTTCTCCAGCCACGTGATGGAGCTGGTCGAGCAGCTCTGCGACTGGGTCGCGGTGATAAACGCGGGCCAGGTGATCGCCCAGGGCCCGCTGGACACCGTCCGGGGCGAGCGCTCGCTGCACACCGCCTTCCTCGACCTGATCGGGGTCCGCGAGCAGGACGAGCAGAGCCTGGACTGGCTGGGCGAGGCCCGATGAGCCTCCCCTCCGACCGGGTGGTGGTCCGGACCCTGGTCTCGCTCAAGCTCCGGCTGCTCGCCAACGGTCTGCGCCGCAGCCCCGGCCGCCGGGCGCTGTACGTGATCGGCTCGGTGGTCGGCCTGCTGTTCACCGCCGCGATCGCCACCGGCTTCGCCTTCCTGCACGGCCACGCCGGCGCCGCCGACGCCGCCGTGATGCTCACCACCTCGCTGGTGATCGGCTGGGCGGCGCTGCCGCTCTTCCTGTTCAGCAGCGACGAGAGCTCGGACCCGACCCGGCTCACCATGCTGCCGCTGCGGCCGGGCCCGCTGCTGCGCGGCACCCTGCTGGCCGCGCTGATCGGTCCTGGACCGGTGATCGCGCTGGTGCTGCTGACCGGCGCCGGAACCGCCGCCGCCGCGGGGGCGGTGTCGGTCCCGTTCGCCGTGCTCGGGGTGCCGCTGACGGTGGCCTGTCTGGTCACCGTCTCCCGCGCGGTCGCCGCCGGGAACGCCAAGCTGCTCTCCAGCCGCCGGGGCAAGGACTTCGCCATCTTCGGCGGCCTGCTGTTCGCGGTCCTGGTGCAGGTCGGCAACCTCGCCTCGCAGAGCATCTTCGGCCGGGCCGGGGAGTCGGGCCTCGACCTCTCCCCGCTGAAGCCGTTCGCCTCGGTGCTGCGCTGGATCCCGCCGGTCAGCGCGCTGGACTCGGCACGCACCGCCGGGGACTCCGTCCCGCTGGCGCTGCTCCAGCTGGCCGCCACCGGCGCCCTGCTGGTGCTGCTGCTGCGCTGGTGGCGGCGGAGCCTGCAGGACCTGATGGTCACCGCGGACTCGTCCACCCTGATCGCCACCAAGTCGGTCGGCCGGTCCACCCGGAACCTCTTCCCCGAGGGCCGGGTCGGCGCGGTGATGCAGCGTCACCTCCGGTACGCCTGGCGCGAGCCCCGGGCCAAGGCGGCGGTCTTCACCAGCATCGGGATGACCCTGGTGTTCTGCGTGCTCTCGGTGGTCCAGGGCTGGGGCACCGTGTACGTGGTGGTGATGGCCGGGCTGATGCTCGGTCTGCAGATGGTCAACCTGTTCGGCATGGACGGCTCGGCGTTCTGGATGGTCTCCAGCACCCTGGCCACCCCTACCGACGCCCGGGACGAGCTGCGCGGCCGGGCCTACGCGGTGATCTCGTACGCCGCACCGGTCAGCACCCTGCTCGGCCTGGTGCTGGCCGCCGCCACCGGGCAGTGGTCCCAGCTGGTCCCCGCCCTCGGCCTGACCTACGCCGCGCTCGGCGCCGGGGTCGGCCTGGGCGCGCTGCTCAGCGTGCTGGCGCCGTACGCGATGCCGGCCGACTCCAACCCGATGCGGAACGCCGCCCCGGGCCAGAGCGGCGTGGTGGTGCTGAACACCTTCGGCTCGATGCTCGGGGTGGCGGCGATCACCGCCCCGGTGGCGCTGCTGCTGCTCGCCCTGCCGGGCTGGGCGCTGCTGCCCCTCGGCCTCGGCTACGGGCTGCTGCTGGCCCTGGTCGGCACCCGGTTCGCCGCCGGGCGGCTGCTGGACCGGCTGCCGGAGATCCTGGCCACCGCGATCGAGCGGTGAGGCCCCCGCGCACCGGCCTGATCGAACGCTGAACCCGATGCCCGAGCCCGGACCGTCCCGGGCTCGGGCATCATTGCCAGTTCAACCCCCAACTTCTCGAGGCGATCCCCCGTGGCCCAGCCGTCCGCCGCCGAAGCCCTGGTCACCCAGGCCGCAGCCCAGGTCGTCGCCGCCTTCCCCGACACCCTCGACCTGGCGCTCGACACCGCCGCCTCGATGCTGGCGGCCGCCGACTGGCCCCAGGTCAGCCGGGCGCTGCTGGCCGAGACCGAGCGCACCGTCACCCGCGCCTGGGCGATCGGCTGGCGGCCCGCCGACCTGGTCCGGCTGGTCCGGCGCGAGCTCGGCACCGTGCACCAGCCGCTGGCGGTCGACCTGATCGCCGCCGAGAACCGCAGGCACCCGGCGGCCACCCTGGATCGGCGCTGGCACGAGCAGCTGCGCGAGCTGGCCGTCGAGCTCTGGTGGTCCGGCGACGAGACCTACCTCACCGAGTTCGCCGCCCGGCACCGGCTGGACCGGTTCGCGCTGGCCACCGCAGTGCTGGAGCTGAACCGGCTCTGGGCGCAGCTCCCGCCGGTCACCCCGGTCGGCCCCACCCCCGGCCGGGCCACCGTGTACCGGTCGACCGGACCGCTGCCCGGCGAGCCCCGGATGCTGTCCCGGATCCGGGCGCTGCTCGCCAAGGCCGAGTCCACCGAGTTCCCCGAGGAGGCCGAGGCGCTCACCGCCAAGGCCCAGCAACTGGTGGCCCAGCACTCCATCGACGAGGCCCTGCTGACCGTCGGTCAGCCCTCCCGGGACACCCCCGGCGCCCTCCGGATCGGGGTGGACAACCCGTACGAGAGCCCGAAGGCGATGCTGCTCGACGCGGTGGCCACCGCGAACCGCTGCCGCACGGTCTGGGCCAAGGAGTTCGGCTTCTGCACCATCGTCGGCTTCGACTCCGACCTGGACGCGGTCGAGCTGCTCTACACCTCGCTGCTGGTCCAGGCGACCGCCACCATGCACCGGGCCGGCAGCCGGCACCACAAGGAGGGCGCGGCCAGGACCAAGTCGTTCCGGCAGTCCTTCCTGATCGCGTACGCCGCCCGGATCCGCGAGCGGCTGGCCACCGCCACCGAGGAGACCACCCGCGAAGCCGCGGCCGGCCGGCACCTCAACCCGGACGGCAGCAGCGAGCAGCTCGTCCCCGACGAGCGCCTGCTCCCGGCGCTGGCCGCCCGCGAACAGGCCGTCGACCACGCCCTCGGCGAGATGTTCCCCAAGCTCACCACCCAACGGGTCCGGATCAGCAACGCCCACGGCTGGCACGAGGGCCGCGCCGCCGCCGACCGCGCCGCCCTCCACCACGGCACCGACGCCATCGACCGCTGACGGGCATCCGCCAGGGCTCGGGGCTCTGCATGTTGTGCGGCTCCGCCGCGCGGGCGACGCCGACCTTTTGGCACGTGGTGCACCACCAGGGGCTCGGGGCTCTGCCAAGAGAGCGGTCGCGTACCTTCGGGCGATGACCATCTCCCGTATCGATCGTGTGCACGGTTCCCTGCTGGGCGGTGCCCTGGGCGACGCTCTCGGCTGGCCCGTCGAGTTCCGGCCGCTGGAGCGGATCCGCGACGACTTCGGCCCGGCCGGCGTGACCGGTCTGCGGGCTGCCGAACGGCCGGGCGACCGGGCCGGGGACATCACCGACGACACCCAGATGACGCTGTTCACCGTCGAGGGGCTGCTGGCCGGCGGTACCCCGAACGACCTGCACCGGTCGTACCGGCACTGGCTGCTGACCCAGCATCAGGAGGGCCCGGGACCGGCCCCCGCCTCACCCCTGCTGGCCCACGCGTTCCTGTACGCCCGCCGGGCGCCGGGCAATGCCTGCCTGAGCGGGCTGGCCGACCACCCGGAGTTCGTGCCGCCGGTGCCGACCGGGGCGGTCGGGCCGGTGAACGGGCACTCCAAGGGCTGCGGCACGGTGATGCGCTCGGCACCGTTCGGCCTGCTCGGCCAGGGGCCCGAGGACTCCTTCGAACAGGCCGCCCAGTGCGCCCAGCTGACCCACGGTCACCCCACCGGACAGCTCGCCGCAGGCGCGTTCGCGGCGCTGCTCGACCTGATCCTGACCGGCCTGCCGCTGCCGCAGGCCCTGGCGGCCACCGTCGAGTTGCTGGCTGACCACCCGAACGCGGGCGAGACCGTCGAGGCGCTGGACCGGGCGGTCCGGATCGCCGCCGAGGGCCCGCCGTCGGCCGAGGCGGTGGAGCGGGTCGGGCTGGGCTGGATCGCGGAGGAGTGCCTCGCCATCGCGGTGTACTGCGCGCTGGCCGCCCCCGACGCCCGTTCGGCGCTGCTGCTCTCGGTCAACCACTCCGGTGACAGCGACTCCACCGGTGCGGTCTGCGGCAACCTGGTCGGCGCGCTGTACGGCGCGGCGGCCCTGCCGGCCGACTGGCTGGCCGTGGTGGAGGGCCGGGAGCTGATCGTCCGGATGGCCGACGCGCTGCTGAAGCACACCGGGGCCCGGCACTAGAGCACCGACTGCACGTCCCCCGTGGTCAGGGTGTGGCTGCTGCGCGGGGTGGTGAGGTCGCCCGGGGGGATGCCGGGGTGGTGGCGGTCGGCCGCGCCCGCCGGGGGCGGGGCGGTCTCGCCGAGGGTGATGCGGGACAGGATGCGGTAGCGGTCGCCGCGGTAGAGCGAGTGGACGTACTCGACCGGGCGGCCGTCGTGGTCGGTGGTGAGGCGTTCGAAGTGCAGGGCGGGCGAGAAGGGCGGGACGCCGAGCAGTTGGGCCTCCTTCTCGCTGACCACGGTGGGTTCGATGGACTGGACGGCCTGGTGCACCCGGACGCCGTGGCGCTCGCGGAGCAGCTCGTAGAAATCGCCGCTCTCCATGTCACCCGGCGCCAACCCGGGCACCAACTCGGCCGGTACGTACAGGTATTCGATGGCCATCGGTTCGCCGTCGACCAGGCGCAGCCGGGCGATGTGGGCGATCTCGGCCGTCGGTGACAGGTGGAGCTTTCGGCCGACCCGGGCGCCGGCCCGGAGCACCGAGAACTCCAGCACCCGCCCGGCCCAGGAGCCACCGACCCGGGGAGCGGTGAAGGCGTGCTCCTCGGGGGCGGCGGTCAGCTCCTGGGTGATCTTCGCGGGGGCGACGAACATGCCCCGGCCGTGCTCGCGGACGATCAGACCGGTGCTGACCAGCTCGTCCACCGCCGACCTGAGGGTGGGCCGGGAGACCCCGAGTTGTTCACAGAGCGTGCGCTCGGAGGGGATGGGGTCGCCGGCCGAGCGGGCCTCCACCAAGTCCCGCAGGTAGTCCCGCACCCGGGTGCGCTTGAACGCCGGGCCCACCGTCTCCGCCATCTTGGCGCCCCCTCTGACCTGACCAGTATGCCGACTCTGACCACTTGAGCCTAGCCGTTCTTCGATCTTGACGCCATGGAGCCCCCCGCGTTCCGCCAGATCCCGGTCAGGGCAAGGGTATTGACGCCCCAACTGGTCCATGCCACCTTCTCTTACCACTGGCCCAACTGGTAAACCCCCACACCGAGGTGGCATCCCCGTGCGTTCCCGCCTGCTCCCCCTCTCACTCGCCGCCGTCACCCTGCTCACGGCGGCCGGCTGCTCCTCCTCCGCCGACTCCTCGACCGCCGCAGGACCGGCCGAACTGACCGTCTGGATCATGCGCGACAGCCTCACCGACGGCCTGCTCCAGCGCTTCGAGGCCGACTTCGAGGCCACCCACCCCGGCACCACCCTGAAGATCCAGATCCAGGAGTGGGACGGCATCGGCCAGAAGATCACCAGCGCCCTGGCCAGCAACGACGCCCCCGACGTGATCGAGGTCGGCAACACCCAGGTCGCCCAGTACGCGGCCGGCGGCGGCGTCCGCGACCTCTCCGCGAAGACCGCCGAGCTGAACGGCGCCGACTGGCTGCCCGGCCTGGCCGAGCCCGGCAAGGTGGACGGCAGGCAGTACGGCATCCCCTGGTACGCCGCGAACCGGGTGGTGATCTACCGCAAGGACCTGTTCGCCCAGGCCGGGATCAGCACCCCGCCGACGACCCGGGAGGAGTGGACGGCCGCCACCGCCAAGCTCAACTCCGGTGACACCGAAGGGATCTACCTGCCGGGGCAGAACTGGTTCGTACTCGCGGGCTTCCTCTGGGACGAGGGTGGCGACCTCGCGGTCAAGGGCTCCGACGGCCGGTGGCAGGGCGCCCTGGACACCCCGCAGGCCGCCGCCGCGACCGCGTTCTACCGGCAGCTCCAGGCGCTCGGCCACGGCCCGAAGGACTCCGACGAGGCCAAGCCGCTGCAGGCCGAGGTGTTCGCCAAGGGGAAGACCGCCCAGATCATCTCCTCCCCCGGCGGCGCCGCCGCGATCCTCAAGGCCAACCGGGACCTCAAGGACAAGCTGGGCTTCTTCCCGATCCCCGGCAAGACCGCCGCCAGGCCCGGCGCGGTCTTCACCGGCGGCTCCGACCTGGTGGTCCCCGAGGCGTCCGGACACGCCGACGCCGCGTACCAGGTGGTCAGGGAACTGGCCGGCGCCAAGTGGCAGACCGAGATCGCCAGGGAGATGAGCTACGTCCCCAACCGCACCTCGCTGGCCGGAGTGCTGAGCGGCAACGAGGGCGCGGCCGCGATGGCGGCCGGCGCGGTGAACGGCCACGCCACCCCCAACTCCCCCAACTGGGCGGCGGTGGAGGCCAACAACCCGGTCAAGCAGTTCCTCACCCAGGTGCTCACCGGAGCCGACCCCGCTGCCGGGCGGAAGGCCTCCGAGGCGATCACCAAGGCCCTGAACAGCGCCGGATGACCGCCGCCCGGGCCCGGCTCGGTGACCTCTGGCCCTACCTGCTGGTCGCCCCGACCCTGCTGGGCGCCGCCTATCTGCTGGTCTACCCCGTGCTGCGCAACCTGCTGATGTCCGTCCAGCACTTCCGGCTGGCCCAACTCATCAAGGGCAACGCGGAGTTCGTCGGCCTGCGGAACTACACCGAGCTGCTCGGCGACCCGGAGTTCTGGACCGTGGTCCGGCGCACGCTGCTCTGGACGGCGCTGAACACCGTGCTGATCACGGTGCTCGGCACCCTCGTCGCGCTGCTGCTGGTCCGGCTCGGCCGGTGGCTGCGGCTGGCGGTGCTGAGCGCCCTGGTGCTCACCTGGGCCACCCCGGTGATCGCGGCGACCACGGTCTTCCAGTGGCTGTTCCAGTCCCGGTTCGGAGTGGTCAACTGGCTGCTTGACCAGTTGGGGCTGCCCGGCTTCCGGGACTACGCCTGGTTCGCGCACGGCGGCCCGACCTTCGCCGTCCTGGTGACGCTGGTGGTCTGGCAGTCGGTCCCGTTCGCCGCGCTCACCCTGTACGGCGGCCTGACCACCGTCCCGGCCGAGCTGTACGAGTCGGCCCGGCTCGACGGCGCCGGGCGGTGGCAGACCTTCCGGCTGGTCACCTTCCCGCTGCTCCGGCCGCTGTTCACCCTGGTGGTCTCGCTGGAGGTGATCTGGACCTTCAAGTGCTTCGCCCAGATCTGGGTGGTCAGCCAGGGCGGCCCGAGCGGCGCCACCACCACCCTGCCGGTGTACGCCTTCCAGGTCGCCCAGTCGCTGCACAAGTACGACGTCGGCTCGGCCGCCTCCACCCTCACCGTGCTGATCCTGCTCGGTGCCCTGCTGTTCAACCTGCGCCGGATGTTCCGTCAGGAACGCGAGGAGGAGTCATGAGAATCCTGCGCCGGCTGCCGCTCGACCTCGCGGCGCTGACCGTCCTGGCGGTCGCGGTCTTCCCGGTCTACTGGATGGTGCTGACCGCCTTCAAGCCGAGCACCGAGATCCAGGCCGAGACCCCGACCTTCCTCCCGCTGCACCCGACCCTGGAACACTTCCGCGCCGCCGTCGGCTCGGCCGGCTTCGCCGGGTACTGGCGCAACAGCCTGCTGGTCACGGTCGGCGCCGTGCTGCTCGCCCTGCTGGTCGCGCTGCCCGCCGTGTTCGCGGTCGGCCGGCTGCGCTGGCGCGGCCGGAAGGCGTTCGTGCTGCTGGTGTTCACCGCGCAGATGGCGCCCTGGGAGGCGCTGCTGATCCCGATGTACGTGATCGCCCGGGACACCGGCCTGCTGGACAGCCTGACCATGCTCACCCTGGTCTACTTCATGACCACGCTGCCCTTCACCATCGTCACCCTGCGCGGCTTCCTGGCCACCGTGCCCGCCGAGCTGGAGGAGGCCGCCCAGGTGGACGGCTGCACCCGGCCGGCCGCGTTCCGCCGGGTCACCCTGCCGCTGCTGGCCCCCGGTCTGCTCGCCACCTCGCTGTTCGGCTTCATCACGGCGTGGAACGAGTTCGCCTTCGCCAACACGCTGATCATCAAGAACCAGGACGCCCGCACCCTGCCGGTCTGGCTCTCCTCCTTCGGCAACGTCTTCGGCACCGACTGGGGCGCCACCATGGCCGCCGCCTCGCTCTTCATGCTCCCCGTGCTGCTGGTCTTCCTGGTCCTGCAGAACAAGGTCACCACCGGCATGACCGCCGGTGCCGTCAAGGGCTGAGCCCACCAACAGAGCCCACCAACGGAGGACCGCTCGTGATCCTGCCAACCCCCGTCGAACTCACATACACTGCGGGCAAGTTCATCCTGGACCGGGACACCGCCGTGCACGCCCCGGGCGACGCCGGACCGGCCGGCGCGCTGCTCCGCACCCTGCTCGGCCCGGCCACCGGCCTGCCGCTGCCGCCCGCCGGGGACGGTGCGGTCCGCCTCGCGCTGACCGGCGGCACGGGCGAGGGCTACCGCCTGAGCGTCACCCCCGACGGCGTCCGGCTGACCGCCGACGGCCCGGCCGGGCTGCGGCACGGCGTCCAGACGCTCCGTCAGCTGCTGCCGCCCGAGGCGCTGTCCCCGGACCCCGCCCCCGGGGTGGTCTGGCGGCTGCCCTGCGTCGAGATCACCGACGCTCCCCGGCACGCCTGGCGCGGTGCACTGCTGGACGTGGCGCGGCACTTCCAGCCGCTGCCGTTCCTGCTCCGGACGGTCGACCTGCTCGCGCTGCACAAGCTGAACGTGCTGCACCTGCACCTGACCGACGACCAGGGCTGGCGGTTCCCGGTCGACGCGTACCCCCGGCTGGTCGAGGTCGGCTCCCGCCGGGCCCGGTCGATGGTCGGGCCGGCCGGGTCCACCCGCTACGACGACCGGCCGCACCAGGGCTCCTACACCAAGGGCGAGTTGGCGGAGCTGGTCCGGTACGCCGCGGTGCGCGGGGTGACCGTGCTGCCCGAGATCGGGATGCCCAGCCACACCCGGGCCGCGCTGGCCGCCTACCCCGAGCTGGGCAACCGCCCCGACCGGCAGCTGGAGGTCTGGACCGACTGGGGGGTCTGCGAGAACGTGCTCGGCGTGCACGACCGGGTGCTGGACTTCTGCCGCACCGTGCTCGGCGAGGTCGCCGACCTGTTCCCGTCCCGCTACCTGCACCTGGGCGGCGACGAGTGCCCGACCGACGAGTGGGAGCGCAGCCCGGCCGCCGTGGCCCGGGCCGCCGAACTCGGGCTGGCCGCGCCGAAGGAGCTGCACGGCTGGTTCCTCGGCCAGGTCGGCGGCTTCCTGCTGGAGCAGGGGCGGAAGCCGGTCTGCTGGGCCGAGGACAGCACCTCCAGCCTGCCGCCCGAGTTCACCGTGATGCCCTGGCGAGACGGTGACCACGGGCTGGCGGCGGCTCGCCGGGGGCACGACGTGGTGATGGCCCCGCACCGCTCCACCTACCTGGACTACCCCCAGCGCGACCACCCGGACGAGCCGCTCGGCCAGGCCGGTGTCGTGGTCGACCTGGCCACCGTGCACGCCAACGAGCCGACCCCGGCGCACTGGACGGACGCCGAGCGGAGCCGGGTGCTCGGCACCCAGGCCCAGTTCTGGACCGAGTTCGTCCGCACCCAGGACGAGTTCGACCACCTGGCCTTCCCCCGGCTGGCGGCCCTGGCCGACCGGGCCTGGAACCCGGCCTCGGACTACACCACCGACTTCCTCCCGGCCCTGCCCCGGCACGAGCGGCGCCTCGCGGCGTTCGGGGTCGGGGCCCGGAGGTGAGCAAGACCGGGCGCGCCCCGACACCGCGCCCGTACGCGCAGCAACTCCCCCACGAGGAAAGGACTCCGATGTCCGCACGACTGCGTACCAACACCCGGCTGCGGGCGGCCCTGGCCGTCTGCGCGGCCGCCGGGCTGGCCGGCTCCGTGCTGCTCACCCCGACCGCCTCGGCGGCCGGGGAGGCGGTCACCGCCCAGTACCGGACCAGTGCGAGCGGGGCCACCGCCGACCAGGTCGAGCCGTGGTTCCAGCTCACCAACACCGGCACCGGCACGGTGCCGCTCAGTCAGCTGACCCTGCGCTACTACTTCAAGTCCGACGGCCCCGCGGTGAACTACCGCTTCGCCTGCTCCTGGGCGGTGAAGGGCTGCGCCAACGTCACCGGCAGCTTCGGCACGCTCGCCAACCCGACCGCCACCGCCGACCGCTACCTGGAGGTCGGCTTCACCGCCGGGGCCGGTTCGCTCGCTCCCGGACAGTCCACCGGGGACCTCCAGCTCCGGTTCTACCGCGCGGACTGGCAGACCGTCACCCAGTCCGACGACTACTCCTTCAGCGGCGCTCAGACCTCGTACGTCACCTGGGACAAGGTGACCGTGCAGCGCTCCGGCGCGGTGATCTTCGGTACCGCGCCGGCGGGCAACACCCCCAGCCCGTCGCCTTCGCCGTCACCGTCCGGCAGCACCAGCACGCCGCCGAACCCGAACGCGCCGGTGCTCTTCGACGACTTCAACTACGGCACCAGCTCGGACAGTTCACTCCAGCAGCACGGCTGGACGGTGAAGTCGGGCCAGGGCGGCCCGGGGGTGCCCGGCGCGACCTGGTCACCGGCCGACATCACCTTCGCCGCCACCGGCGGCAACAGCATCATGAACATGCGGCTGACCACCGACGGCACCGCGGCCGGCACCAAGGAGACCGAACTCCAGACCACCGCGCGGAAGTTCAAGAACGGCACCTACGCGGCCCGGGTGAAGTTCGACGACGCCCCGACCGGCGGCCCGGACGGCGACCACGTCAACCAGACCTTCTTCACCTTCACCCCGCTCATCCAGCCGATGGACCCGGACTACAGCGAGCAGGACTTCGAGTACCTGCCGAACGGCGGCTGGGGCGAGACCGGCAACATCATGTACACCACGTCCTGGGAGACCTACAACCCCGACCCGTGGAACGCGGTGAACGCGCACGGCGAGCAGCGCCGCTCCTACGACGGCTGGCACGACCTGCTGCTGACCGTCGACAACTCCGCCATCACCTACTGGATCGACGGCGTGCAGTTCGCCACCCACGGCGAGCCGTACCTGCCCGAGACGCCGCAGTGGATCGACTTCAACCACTGGCTGATCGACCTCAACGGCCAGACCAGCAGCACCCCGCGCTCGTACGACGAGCAGGTCGACTACGTCTACTACGTGAAGGACCAGGTGCTCAGCCCGGCCCAGGTCACCGCCAACGTGGCGGCCCTGCGCTCGGCCGGGACCACCTTCAAGGACACCGTCTGACCCACGGTCACCCGGGGCCGCCGGGCCCCGGGTGACCGATCAGTCCCAGAGCGCGCCGAACTCCAGCAGTTCGTCCCGGTACTCGATACGCCGCACCCACTCGGCCGGCCAGGCCGCCGCACCGTGCCTGGCACCCGCGAAGGCGCCGGCCAGGCAGGCGATCGAGTCCGAGTCGCCGGAGGAGAACGCACCGCGCCGGACCGCCGCCAACGGGTCGTCCGGGAACAGCAGGAAGCAGAGCAGTGCGGTGCCGAACGCCTCCTCCGCCACCCAGCCCTCGCCGGTCACCGCACACGGGTCGCCCTCCGGCTCCGGCCGGGCCAACGCGGCGTCCAGCCGGTCGAGTTCGAGCAGACAGTCGTCCCAGCCCCGGTCGCTGAACGCCTTCGGCGACCGGTCCTGTGCATGGGCGGCGAGGTCGCCGAGCCAGTACTCGTCGTAGCCCCTGACCCTCGTCTGCAGGGCGTACTCCCGCAGCCGGGCGGGCAGTTCGGCCGGCTCGACGCCGTCCACCAGCAGCCGCACCGTGTACGCGGTGAGGTCGCTGGCCGCCAGCGCGGTCGGGTGGCCGTGGGTCAGCGCCGACTGGAGCTGCGCGGCCCCGGACCTGGCCCGGTCGGTCAGCCCGGGGAGCAGGCCGACCGGGGCCACCCGCATGTTGGCGCCGCAGCCCTTCGAGCCGACGTCGCTGGCCTGCTGCCAGCTGTTCGTGTCCTTGCTGAGCCGCCTGCAGGCCTGCATGCAGGTGCGGCCCGGCGCCCGGTTGTTCTCGGGGTCGAAGTACCAGAACACGAACTCCTCCCGGACCGGCCGGGTCAGCCGCAGCGGGGCCAGCGGGCCGCGCTCCTGAGCGGTCCGCAGACCCCGGGCCAGGGCCAGTGCCATCTGGGTGTCGTCCGTCACCAGCGCGGGCCTGGGCAGCTGCTGTTCGCGCCAGTCGGGGCACCACCGCTCCAGCTCGGCGATCGGCTTGAACTCGGTCGGCTTGCCCAGCGCGTCGCCGATCGCCAGACCCAGCAGTGTGCCCGTCGCCCGCTTCATGTCCCGCTCCCTCAGACCTCGACCACCAGCTCGGCCAGCCCCCGGATCACGTACCCGGGGCGCCAGTGCGGCTCGCGGACCAGCCGTAGCCCGGGCGCCCGCCGCAGCAGTGCCCCGTACGACTCGACGAGCTCCAGTCTGGCGAGCGGGGCGCCCAGACAGAAGTGAATTCCCGCGCCGAAGGTGATGTGCGGGTTGTCGGTCCGCCCGACGTCCAGCCGGTCGGGGTCGGTGAAGCGCTCCGGGTCGCGGTTGGCCGAGCCGAACAGCAGGGCCACCTCGGCGCCGCGCGGCACGGTCACCCCGCCGACCTCGATGTCGTCCAGCACCCAGCGCTCGAACATCTGCAGCGGGGTGTCGTAGCGCATCAGCTCCTCGACGGCGGTGGGCAGCAGCTCGTCCACCGAGCCGCGCAGCCGGGCGAGTTCGCCCTCGTTGCGGAACAGCGACCACCAGCCGTTGCCGGTGGTGTTCACGGTCGCCTCGTGGCCCGCGTTCAGCAGCAGCACGCAGGTGGAGACCATCTCCTGCTCGGTCAGCGCGTCGTCGCCGTCCGCCGCCCGGACCAGCCCGCTGATCAGGTCGCTGCCGGGCTCGGCCCGCCGCTGCCGGATCAACTCCCGCAGGTAGTCGGAGAACTCGACGCCGGCCGCCACCGCCCGCCGGGCCACCTCGGGCGCCGGGTCGAGCTCGAACATCGCGGTGATGTCGGCCGACCAGGGGCGCAGCAGCCCCCGGTCCGCCTCGGGCACCCCGAGCAGCTCGGCGATCACCGCGACCGGCAGCGGCTCGGCCACGGCGGTGACCAGGTCGCCGCCGCCGTCCCGGACCAGCCCGACCACCAGCTCCCCGGCCAGCCGGGCCACCGTGGGCCGCAGCTCCTCGACCGTCCTGGGCGTGAACGCCTTCGACACCAGCCGCCTGATCCGCCCGTGGTCCGCCCCCTCCAGGTCGAGCAGCCCCTGCTCGTTGAGGGTGTTGAACGGCTCGTACGCCGGGTCGGGCTCCGGCCGGCCGAACTCCCGGTGGCTGAACCGGTGGGTGTACGTGCGCCCCAGCCGACGGTCCCTCAGCAGCGCGCTGACGTCGGCGTACCGTGACACCAGCCACTGCCCGGTCGGCTCGTGGAAGCTGACCGGCGCCTCCTTCCGCAGCCGCTCGTAGGCTCCGTACGGATGCGCCACGAACTCCGGCGACCACGGGTCGTACTCGGTCATCGTCCACTCCCAGCTCGTCGGGAGCGCCATCGTACGCAGCCGGTCAACCCGCCAGCAGGCGGGCCACCAGGGCCGGCAGCGCGGTGCCGATCGGCTCGCGGACCAGCTCGTCGGCGAGCGGGTCGTACGGGGTCGGCTCGGCGTTCACGATGGTCAGCCGGGCGCCGTGCTCGACCGCGATCTCGACCAGCCCGGCCGCGGGGTGCACCTGGAGGCTGGTGCCGACCGCGATGAACCGGTCGCAGTTCTGGGCGATCGCGGCGGCCTGCTCGATCACCGCCGGCTCCAGGTTCTCGCCGAACATCACCGTGGCGGGCTTGAGGACGGCCCCGCAGTCCAGGCACGGCGGATCGGGTTCTCCGGCCTCGACCCGGGCCAGCGCCGCCGCCATCGGGCCCCGGCGGTGGCATCGCACGCACTCCACCCACTGGGCGGTGCCGTGCAGTTCGAGCACCTTGCGGGGCGACTGACCGGCCGCCTGGTGCAGCCCGTCCACGTTCTGGGTGAGCACCCGGACCGGGAACCCGGCCCGCTCCAGCTCGACCAGCGCGCGGTGCGCCGCGTTCGGCTCGGCGTTCAGCGCCCCCGCGTCCCGCCGCATCAGCCAGGCCCGCCGCCGCACCCCGGGGTCGGCCAGGTACGGGCCGATGGTGACCAGGTCCTGCGCGCTCGGGTCGCGCTGCCACAGGCCCTGCGGGCCCCGGTAGTCGGGAATCCCGGAGTCGGTGGACACCCCGGCCCCGGTCAGCACGGCGATCAGCGGTCGCTTGGCGTTCATACCGGCCGACGGTACGGGCCAGGGCCCCGGGCGAGCCACCGGAATTCCCGTACCGTGGGGCGGTGAGCAGCACCGAGGACCTGACCCGCTGGCTGACCGGCCGGACCGCCGGACAGCTGACCGTCCTGCTGGAGCGGCGGCAGCTGCCGTACGCGGGCGTCCCCGGGCTGGCCGAGCCGGCCCGGCTGGCCGCCTTCCTGCTCGGCAACCCGTCCGTCCGGCTCGCGCTGACCACGCTGAACCTGGCCGAGCTCCAGGTGCTCTCCGCCGTCGCCGTGCTGGCCGAGCGCCGGTACGGGCCGGCCCCGGCGCCTGCGGTGAGCGCCCCCGCCGGCTTCGCCGGACGCCGGATCGGCGCCGCCACCGTGCCGGCCCTCGACCCCGCGTCCCGCCCGGTCCCCCGCGCCGAGCTGCTGGAGCTGCTCGGTAGCCGGGCCGCTCCGCTGCTGGCCGGGCTGGCCGACCGCGCCCTGCTGCTGCCCCCGCACGGCGAGCAACTGGCCGTCCCCGCCGCGCTGCACCAGCAACCCCCGTACCGTTCCCTCGACTTCACGCCGGAGCCGCCCCCGCTGCCGGCCGTCCCGCTGCCCGCGCACGCGGCCGGGGCGGCCCAGGCCGCCGTCACCGAGGCCGCCGCCCGGGTGGAGCTGCTGCTGCGGGCCACCGCCGCGGGGCCCCCGGCGCTCCGCCGGACCGGCGGCCCCGCCGTCCGGGAGGTCCGGGGGCTCGCCAAGGCGGCCGGGCTCAGCGAGCCGCACGCGGCGCTCTGGCTGGACCTGGCCGCCAACGCGGGCCTGCTGGCCCCGTCCCCCGCGCCGCTCCGGCTGCTGCCCACCGCCCGGTACGACCACTGGGCGGCCGGGACACCTGCCGAACGCCTGGCGCCGCTGCTCGCCGCCTGGGCGGTCACCCCGCTGGTGTTCGGCACCGCCCCCGCCGTGCTCGGCACCCCCAACGACCCGACGGCCGTACCGCTGCGGCACGCCCTGCTGCTCGCGCTGGACCAACTCCCGCCCGGCCACGGCGGGGTGGACCCGGCGGAGCTGCTCGACGCGGCGGCCTGGCACCGCCCGCTCGGCCCCGCGCCCGACCCGGCCGCCGCCGCTGCCACCCTCGCCGAGGCCGAACTGCTCGGGGTGCTCGCGCACGGTGCGCCCACCCCCGTGGGACGCGCCGTGCGCGAGCTGCTCGACACCGGCGCGGCGCACTGCTTCCCCGCCGTCCCGCCGGTCCGTCATCTGTGCGACGTGCTCGACGAGTTGATGCCTCCCCAGGTCGACCACGCCCGGTTCCAGGCTGACCTGACCGCCGTGGTCACCGGCCCGCCCACCGCCGCCCTGGCCCGGCTGCTCGACCTGACCGCCGACCGGGAGTCAGACGGCCAGGCCACCGTCTGGCGGTTCTCCCCCGCCGCCGTCCGTCGCGCCCTGGACACCGGGCTGGACGCCGACGAGCTGCTGGGGCGGCTCCGCGACCGGGGCGAGCTGCCGCAGCCGCTGGAGTACCTGGTCAAGGACACCGCCCGCACCCACGGCCGGCTCACCGTGGCCCCGGTCGGCTGCGTACTCCGCTCCGAGGACGAGGCCCTGGTGCTCGAACTCACCCGGGCCCGGGCCCTGTCCGGCCTCGGCCTGCACCGGATCGCGCCGACCGTCCTGACCTCGACGGCCGACGCCGGGACCACCCTGACCGCGCTGCGGCAGGCCGGCTACGCCCCCTCGGCGGAGGCGGTCGCCGTCACCGTCGAACGGGCCCCCACCCCGCCGGACCGGGCCCCGGCCGACGACGCCGCCGCGCTCGCGGTGGCCCTGCTCGGAGCCGGTACCAGCACCGGGAATTGACGGCTGATCAGGCCGCCACCGGCCGCATCGGCGGGCCCGCCGGGACGGTGAGCGGCCGAAGCCCCAGGGCGAAGAGCAGCGCGCCGGGCGTCATCAGGTCCAGGTTCGCCGCCATCAGCACGGTGGCGGCCAGCACCAGCAGCGGGCTCCACAGCGGGACCTGCCGGAAGGCCGCGCCCAGCAGCACCAGCAGGCCGAGGTAGAACAGCGTCGGCAGCACCGTGTAGAACACCGGCAGCACCCCGGGCACGTCCTGGATCTCGCCGAACAGCCGGTGCTGGTCGGCCTTGTCCACCGCGACCACGCCCACCCAGAGGTCGATCAGGGTCTGGCCGACCGAGGCCGCGAGGCCGGTGCCCGCCACCACCAGCGCGACCGTGCCCAGCAGCCGCGCGGCCACCCGGCGGCGCAGCTCCAGCAGCACCGGGACGAACAGCAGCAACCCGGCCAGCAGGGCGGCGTGCCCGAGCAGCCAGCCCGCCTCGGGCTCCTTGCTGCCGGGCAGCAGCCGGATCGCGCCGTACAGGCCGATCAGCAGCGGGGCGGTCAGTGCGGGGTGGTGGTTCTTCATCGCAAGTCCCTTTCGGAGCAGCTCGGTTCGACACCCGAATCCTGCTCCGGACGCCCACGCCCCCGGATCGCCCGTACCGGCGAAAAGGTCCCCTCCCCCGTGCGGGGGAAGGGACCTCTCGGGGTCGGCCACCTAGGGGGCGGCCGGCCGCGAGCCGCTCAGTCCTCGCCCGCGACCACCGCGCCGGACTCGTACGCGAACACCACCGCGTGCACCCGGTCCCGGAGGTGCAGTTTGGCCAGCACGTTGGAGACGTGCGTCTTCACGGTGTGCTCGCTGACCACCAGTTCGGCCGCGATCTCCGCGTTGGAGTGGCCCCTGGCCAGCAGCCGCAGGGTCTCCGTCTCCCGTCCGGTGAGCTGCTCCAGCAGCCGGGACGGCGCCCGGACCGCCTGCGGGCCGGTGCCCTTGCGGGCGGCGAACTCGGCGATCAGCCGGCGGGTCACCGAGGGCGCGAGCAGCGCCTCCCCGGAGGCCACCATCCGTACCCCGTGGGCGAGGTCGTCCCGGCGGACGTCCTTGAGCAGGAAGCCGCTCGCGCCCGCGTACAGCGCGTCGTAGACGTAGTCGTCCACGTCGAAGGTGGTCAGCATGATCACCTTGGTGCCCGGGTGGTCGGCACAGACCAGGCGGGCCGCCTCCAGGCCGTCCATCACGGGCATCCGAACGTCCAGCAGCAGGACGTCCGGGGCGTGCGCCCGGACCGCCTCGACCGCCTCGGCGCCGTTCGCCGCCTCGGCCACCACCTCGATGTCCGGCTGCGCGTCCAGGATCATCCCGAACCCGGCCCGGACCAGCTCCTGGTCGTCCGCGACCACCACTCGAATCGTCATGCGCTCCCTCTCAACTCCCCAACGGCAGACTGGCCGTGACCACGAACCCGCGACCGCCGGGGCCCGGCCCCGCCACCGCCCGGCCACCGCAGGCGGCGGCCCGCTCCCGGATGCCGACCAGCCCCCGGCCGCCCGACCAGGCGCCGGCCACCGCGACCGGCACCCCCGCGCCGTTGTCCTCCACCACCACCTCCAGCTGCTCGCGCACCCTGGCCACCCGCACCGTGACCCGGTCCGCGCCGGAGTGCTTCACCGTGTTGGTGAGCGCCTCCTGGACGATCCGGTACGCGGCCGCCTGGACGTCCGCCGGGCCCAGCTCCTGCACCGTCAGCTCCACCCGCAGCCCGCTCTCCCTGACCCGCTCGACCACCGCGGGCAGCTCGGCCAGGGTCGGCTGCGGGGCCAGCTCAGGGCCAGCCCCCTGCTCCTTCAACACGCCCAGCACCCGGCGCAGTTGAACCATCGCGTCGCGACCGGAGTCGGCGATGGTGTCGAAGGTGCGGATCGCCCGGTCCGGGTCGCTGCGGACCACCACCGGACCCGCCTCGGCCTGGATCACCATCAGGGAGACCGCGTGCGCCAGGATGTCGTGCATCTCCCGGGCGATCCGGGCCCGCTCCTCCGCCACCGCGCGGGCCGCGTCGGCCGCCGCCCGGTGGCCCACCTCGGTCGCCCGGCTCGCCTCGGCCCGGGCCAGCCTGCGCAACTCCCGTACCAGCGAGCCGAAGACGAACGGCACGACCGAGCTGAGCAGGCTGAACAGCATCCCGTTCACCGAGTGGGTGCCCAGCACGTTGCCGACGATCAGCGAGACCAAGGTCACCCAGCGCTGCCACTCCCGGCCGAAGTCCGCCACGGTGTAGATCGCCACCACCATGCCCAGCGGCAGTTGCGGCATCGCCGAGTGCGCCCACAGTCCGGTCGCCGCCGAGGCCAGCCCACTCAGGCAGAACACCCGGAACGGCGCCTTCCGCCGCCACGGCAGCGGCAGTGCGGTGGCAACCGCCAGCGCGTACACCCACCAGGGCCAGTCCGGGTCGTCGTGCCACACCGACCAGAGCGAGACCGCCAGCGCGCCCAGCGCCAACAACACGTCCAGCAGGTACGGGTTCACCCCGGCGAACCGCGCCTGCACCCGCTCCCCCAGGCCGGCCGCCCGGGCCTGCCACCGCGACATCCGCTCCACCTCGGCCCCACCCCCGTGAAGTCGATCATGCCGCACCGGGCTCCGATCAGCCACCACTGACCGTGACGTCACCGGTCGCCGCCCGGGCCACGATCTTCCGCTCCGACAAGGTCCGGACCGGCACCCGGACGTCCACGCTGCCGGTCCCGGCGGCCGCCTCCACCGCGTACTCCTCGCCCTTCGGCACCGTCACCCGCACACTGCCCGTCCCCGCCTTCACCCGGACGTCGGAGGGCGCCACCGCGAAGCCCACCCGCACGTCACCCGTCCCGGCAGTCAGCTGCACCTTCGCCCCGCCCAGCCCCTCGGCGGCGATCCCGCCGGTTCCGGCGGACGCCTCCACCTCACCGGTCAGCCCGACCAGCCGCACGCTCCCGGTCCCCGCCTTGACCTTCACCACCGTCCCGGCCGGCACCCGCACCCGGTAGCTCACCCCGCAGCCGTCCTCCGGGCAGCGGTACGACAGCGTCAGCGTCCCGTCCGCCACCCGGTGCTCGGCCTCCGGCGCCGTCCCCCGGTACGACTGACGCTCCGTCACCCGCACCTCCGCGCCCTCGCCGACCACCTCGACGTCGCCGGTCCCCCCGTCCACCACCAGCACCCGGACCGCCTCGGTCACGCCGTACGCGACCTCCCGCTCCTGCTGCGCCGCACACCCGGTGGCTCCCGCCAGCACGGCCACCGCGACCCCGAACCCGACCAGTACCCGCTTCACGACGAACTCCCTCGCTGCCACCTGCCGACACCGGGAATCCTGCCGCCCACCCCCACCGCCACGCCTCCCTCCCGGGAGCGGTCCCGTCCCCTCCCCCACCCGGGGGAGGGGACGCCGCCGGGCGGTCACAGGTCCACGTAGTCCAGCGGGATCTCCCGGTAGCTCTCCACCTCCTTGGGGATCTGCAGGGACTGCGCCTTCGCGGAGGCGACCATCGACTTGAGCAGACTCTTCAGGGCGTTGGCCAGCGCCTCGCTGTTGCCCTCGCCGTCCTCGGCCGCGAAGGCGGCCGCGGTGGCCACTCTGGCGAGCACCCAGTCCGGCGCGTTGGCGAAGCCGTACGAGATGATGTGCGGGTGCGGCTTCCAGGCCGCGTCGGTCAGATCGTCCAACTGCCCCTGCCAGGACCCGGCCGGCTTGTCGGTCGGGATGCCGTCGGTGAGCAGGAAGACCACCGGACGCAGCACCCGGGAGCCGCGCGCGGTGAGCGCGACGATGTCCGCGTCGATCTGGTCCCGGAGCGCGCTGAACAGCGGTCCGAAGTTGGTCATCCCACCGCAGCTGACGGTGGGCAGGCTGGTGATCGCCTGGAACTCGGTGAGCTTGCTGACGAAGTGCGGCTGGCTGTTGAAGGACACCACCGACAGCTGGATGAACTCCTTGACCTGCGGCTCCATCGCGATCACGTCGTAGATGTGCATCAGCGCGTCGTTGAGTTGCTGCTCGTGCGGCCGCATCGAGCTGGAGGTGTCCAGCACCAGATAGGTCGGCAACACCTTGGACTGGTAGCCGGTGCCGCCGAGGACGGGTGCGGTCATGTCGTTGCTCCTTACCGAGGGTCGAGAAATGACGGAGGGTCAGATCCAGCCGAGCAGCCGGGCCGCGAACCAGCCGGCCGTGCCGGTGAGCACCAGCGCGGCCAGCACCTTCCCCCGGCCGGCCTTCGGGGCGGGTGGCTTCGCCGCGTTCCGCCGGGCGGCGGCCCGGCCCGAGGTCGTCGGGGTGCCGACCGAGGTACGGAGCGGGGTGCCAGGCTGCCCGGCCCGGGGCCGGGCCGGCGAGGTACGGGTGCCCGGCGGAGTGACCGTCGGGCGGCCGGCCGGCGTCGGCCGCCGCGCCGTCCCGGACCGGACGCCGCCGACCCGGCGGGCGCCCGTCACGTTCGCGCTGCCCGTCCCGGTCGCGGTCCGGCGGGCCGGGCCGCCGGCCAGCGCGGCGTGCAGCTCGGCCGCCGACGGTCTGCGGCCGGCCTCCTGGACGGTGAGCACCTGGCGCAGCAGACCGGCCAGTTCACCCTTCGGTTCGGGCAGCGCCCCGCACGCCTTCACCGGGTCGCCGCGCTCCCCGGTCAGGCAGCGGACGGTGAGCATCGCGAGCTTGTACCGGTCGCAGTACACGTCCAGCCTCGGCCGCCGGGACACCGGGTAGAGCGGATCGGCCCAGCCCGGCGACTCCACCCAGGGGCGGGAGCCGAAACCGCAGGAGTCCATGTCGATCAGGTAGCCGCTGCCGTCCTGGCACCAGAAGGCGTTCCGGTAGGACCAGTCGCCGTAGACCAGCCCGTGCCGGTCCAGCAGCGCCCCGACCGCCAGGAAGCTCTCGGCCACCTGCCGCCTGGTCTGCCCGCTCGCTTCGCCCACACCGCCCGTGCGCTGGTCGGCGGTGCTCTGCGCCAGCCAGTCGACGGTCAGCTGCCGGGGGTCCGAGCGCCGGCCGCCGGGCAGGTTGATCCGGGCGTTCAGGAAGCGGTCCTCGGCCTTCGGCAGCAGCACCCCGACGGTCCGCCCCGACTCGACGATCCGGGAGGCCGGCCAGGAGGTGCAGCGGTCCAGCAGGCCCCGGTCGTCCGGCCCCATCCCGGCCGGCGCGGCCACCAGCCGCCCCAGCTCGGCGGCCGCCGGGCCGGTCAGCGGATCCCGGTAGACCTTGGCGATCCAGCCCGGCCACCGGCTCGGCTCGTACACCCGCTTCGACTCGCCGTCGTCCGAACTGATCTCCCGCCCCGCCCGGCCCACCCCGTCCAACGGCGTCTCCGGCCCGAACGGACGGTCGGACCATCCCGTCATCGCCGCTCACCCCGGTCCGTGGCACCGCACCAGACCACCACGGCGGTCCGGTCGTCGTTGAACTGGCTCTCCTCGTACCCGACCTCCAGCAGGAACCGCGCCACTGGCGGCGGTGCTGCCCACCGCTCAGCGAACCAGCCTTCGGCGCCGGGCAGTTGGCCGAACACGTCGGACACCCCGTCGGTCATCAGCGCGAGCACGTCGCCCGGGCCCAGGGTGTACAGCCGCTGCTGCGCCGCGTCCGGCTCGTGCGGCAGGAAGTGCGCCACCCGCCCGGCGTCGAACCCTGACTTGTCGTCACCGATCAGCCGGTCCCAGCCGGTCGGGTGCCGTCGCCAGGCGCTCACGTCGGCGATCGCGGCCAGCCAGGCCAGCCGGGTGCCGTCCACCCTCGGCCGGGCCTCGACCACCGCCACCACCAGCACCGCGCGGACCTGGTCCGCCGTCCAGCCGCGCTGCTCGGCCGCGCCGAGCATCTGCCCGGCGGCGGCCCGGAACGGCACCGTCGCCGCCAACTGCTCGATCCCGGCGCCCTGGTCCAGCGCCGCCCGCAGCGCACCGACCGCCGCCGTGACGGCGACGTTGGCGCCGACCTCGGCGTGCTCGCTGTCCGACATGCCGTCGGCGACCGCGATCACCAGGTGGCGCTGCGCCGTGTCCTGCCCGAGCCGGTAGGCGTCCTGCCGGGGCTGCCCGGCCGCGTCGCAGCGGTGCCCGGGGCCGACCACCGAGGCGGCCAGCACGGTGAGGTCGCCCAGCGTGGCCCGGTCCGCCGCGATCCCGGACGGCGCCGGGCGCCCCGGCAGCCGCCAGGGCGCGGCGGCCGTCTGGGACGGCCGCCCCAGCACCGGGAAGTCGAACACCGACCCGACCGGATCGGGACGCCGTACGGGCTGCGGTGGTACGGGCCGGCGCGGTACGGGCTGCGGCGGTACCGGCTGGGGTGCCGGGTCCGCCGGCCGCTCCCCGCCCGGGGCCGCCGACGCGGGTGGCGCCGGCGTCGGTGGCACCACCGCCTCCGGAGCAGGCTCCTCCTGCCCCCTGGACCGGGCCGCGCTCGCCCGCTGGACGGCGACCAGTACGGCCGCCCCCGCCGTCAGCAGCGCACCCGACACCCCGACCGCGAACCCCTTGGCACCCGCCATGGCTCCTCCGAACCCGATCATCAGAGCGGCCACCACCAGGGTGCTGACCGCCAGCCGTACCTGGGAGCGGCGCCCCGGTGCACGCGCACCGGACCGCCGGTGCCCGACGCCCGTCATCTCGACCCGTCTCCGGGCTTGGGCCGGTGCTGACCCACCGGCCGCTGACCGGTGACGTTCCCGTTCACCGGCCCGGTGACAGGCGCGGCGCCCGGCGCGGGGGCGGTCCCGGGCGCCGGTGCGATGGGCGTCGCCGGAGCCGGCGGCGCGAGCTCCCAGGGGGCGGGCGGCGCGGCCGGCTGCGGCGGCAGCGTCACCGTCGGCAGCGCGGGCGGCACCGCCCCGGGCAGCGCGTGCAGGCCGGCCTGTCCGGTCGGGGTGCGCATCAGCGTCTGCCACATCTCCTGGACGTCGGCGGGCTGGATGTACTTCTGCTCGACCAGGCTGTTGAACAGCGCCAGCTTCCGGTCGTTGTCCAACTGGGCCTGGTTGGAAGCCTCCTGGAGGATCGACCGCATGTCGCCCTGGTTCTGGGCGATCAGGTAGACCAGCAGCCCGTTGTCCTGGGAGGCCGCCGCCTTGATCACCTCGGCCCGGAGCCCGAGCAGCTTGGCCTGCCCCTCCTGGAGGGCCTGCTCGATGACCAACCGCCCCTGCAGCTGGTCCAGTTCCACGTTCTGCAGGGTCGGCGCCTTGACGATGCTCTCGGTCTCCGCGCTGAAGCCGACGTGCAGGATCAGCGAGGCCACCGTGAGCCCGTGCTGGGCCAACGGCAGCTCCTTGCCGCCGTACGAGCTCTCCAGGTACTGCTGGACCTGGGCGTCCTGCTGCACCGGGAACCGTCTGGTCCCGTTGCGCAGCACGGCGTTCAGCTCCTGCCGCACCACGGCGTCCCCCGCCGCGCTGTCGTTGACGCCGCGCCGGACCACCATCGCCGGGTCGGCCACCCGCCAGATCGCGTGCATGGTGGCGTGGAACCGGAAGCCGGGCGTGGCGCTCTCCAACTGCTCCTGCCAGCTGACCCGGTGGTCCGACAGGTCCACGTCGTAGCGGTGGCTGTAGCGCCCCGCCTGCCAGTACGTGGGCAGCCGGTCGAGCTGTTGGAAGTCCCCGCTGCCACCGCTGAACACGGTGGCCCGGGTGGGGACCGGACGCGTCCCCCGATCGCCGCGGGTGACCGGGAAGGGTCCGAGCACCAGCTGTCCGCTGTCGCTGATCGGTCGCCCCTGGGGCGGCACCGGGTAGTTCATGGCTGACGCTTCCTCTCGTCCAGTCGGTGGCCGACCTCCGCCGACACCAGCGGCAGCCCGGCCCCGTCGGGGTTGTTCCACTGCCCGGCCAGGTGGCGGAGCAGCCGCTCGGTACGGGGCGACACCTCGGCGGCCCTGGCCAGCAGCCGCCCCAGCGCCCGGCGCCCGGCCGGGTCGGTCTCCAACTGCCGGGCCCAGCTGCCGAGGCAGCTCTGCGCGACCTCCCAGCTGTCGGCCGAGCCGAGCACCGCCGCCCAGAGCTCGGCGAGCTCCGACTGCCGGACCGGATCGGCCGCCGACACCGCCAGCAGGGTGGGCCACCGGCCCGGGTCGGCGGACCGCGCCGGGCGGTTCTCCACCAGGTCCACCGCCACGTACAGGAAGGAGAGTTCGCCCACCAGCCGGCGCTGCGGGTCGGTGCCGAGCACCCAGTACCTGAGCAGTTGGAGCACCTCCCGGCGGTGCCGCTCCTCCCCGGTGGCGAACTGGTCCGCCAGGGTGCGGAAGAGCGCGTCCATCACCTCGACGTCCTCGGTGCCCGCCAGGTCGTGCAGCAGGCGCAGCGCGGCGCCCCCCGGCTGGTCGAGCAGCACCCGCCAGGAGCGGGCCGCGGTGGCCCGGAACTCCTCGTCCGCTTCCGCCGACGCCCAGGAGCGCACCACCTCCCGGACCGGCTCGCCCAGTTCGGGCGCCTCGGCGGCGGTGTTCAGCGCGGTGGCGGCCGCCTCGCGCTGCAACTCGTCCGCCGAACCGGCCCAGGCATCGAGCACGGTGGCGCGGAGCAGGTCGAAGGAGCCGACCGCGAGCACCCCGGCGGCCACCGCGGCCCGGACCCGGACCGACACCAGCTCGTGCCGCGCGCACTCCCGGAGCCAGGCCAGCACCGCCGAGCGGTGGTCGTCGTACTCGTCCCAGAAGTGCAGCAGCAGCTCCCGCTGCCGCCCGGGCGCCCGGAACCTGACGATCATTCCGGGCGCCGTGCCGTGCCGGGAGGCCACCTCGCCGGGCACCACCTCGGCTCCCAGCAGCTCCAGCCGCCGGCGCCGGCTGGACTGCAGCGCCGTGGACCTGTCCCGCTCGCGCCGGACCTCGTCGGCCGGCGGCTGGAGCCGCCGCTTCAACGCCTCGGCGAGCAGCGACACGGTCTCGTAGGGCTCCCCCGCCAGGACCGAGAGCGCCACCCCCAGCGCCTGGGTCTGCAGGTCCGGCAGCTCCCGGAACCACTCGTCCAGGTCCTGGCTCAGGCCGCTCCACCGGCGCAGCAGCAGCCAGCCCTCCAAGTCGCCCCCCGGCAGCTCGACGTCGGCCAGCAGCGCGCCGAGTTCGGCGGCCGCCGACAGCGGGGTGAAGGCGTCCAGCCGCTCCGCCAGCACCCGCCGCACGTCCGGCCGGGCCAGCACCGCGTCGGCCCGGTCCGCCCCGGCACCGAGGCCCCAGGCCAGGTGGGCCCGGACCACGTCCTGGTGCGCGGGTGTCCGGGTGAGCGCGAACAGCTCCTTGCCGGGGTGCTGGAAGGACTCCGGCAGCACCACCACCAACCGGCACTGCTCGGCGGCCAGTTCGGCGGCCAGCCGGGCCAGCAGGAAGGGGTCGAGCCGGTTGATCGCCGGACCGGACAGGCCGGTGAGCAGATAGCCGGTGCCCGGGGTGAGGTCCGCCCGGCCCAGCGCGCCGAGGTCGGTCTCCGGCGCCAGCATCGCCAGCGCCGAGGCACCGCCCGCCAGCAGCAGCCGCCAGCCCACCGCCGTACGGCCGCTGCCGGGCCGCCCCCGGAGCAGCAGCAGCCGCTGCCCCTGGGCGCCCTGGGCCAGGTCGGGGTAGTCGCCGGACTGGACGAAGGTGGCCTTCACCTCCGCCACCTGACGCGCCTCCAGCTGGTAACTACGCAGCTGGGAGCGGCTGTTCAGGACCCGGAAGTCGTAGTAGTTGCCGCCGTTCACCGTGCCACCGGTGATCTGCACGCCGTTGACCGAGGCCAGCCCGGCCTTGGCCTCGCGCTCCACCTCCCGGCGCTCACCGGCCGAACCGGCCTGCCCGGCCTGCGCCAGCACCCCCCTGGCCGCCCGCTGACGGCCGGTCAGCTCTTCTCCACCGGCCGGGTGCCCCGCCACCGGGTCGGGCTCGGCCTGCACCGGGACCGCCCCGCCCTGGTCGCCCTTGCCCGCCTGCTGTGGTGTGCTCACCACTGCTGCGCTCCGCCCCGGTGGTCGTTGTAGTTGCCGCCGTGCACCGTGCCGCCGTTGATCTGCACCCCGTGCACCGTGCCGTACCCGGCCGGCGGCCGGCCCGGCTCACCGGCGGCGGGCGCCGACCCCGGGTCCGGGTCCGGGAGTACGGCGAGCTCGGGCAGGTCCGGCGGGCTGGCGTAGCCCGGCACCCGGATCCAGGCCCGGGTGTCCACCTCCTTGGCCTGGAACGCGACCGGGCGGAAGGAGTCCGGCTCGACCTCCTGGTGGCCCTGCCTGATCACCGCGCGGTGCCACTCCTCGGTGACCGCGAGCACCAGGTGGGCCTTCTCGGCGGCCTTCAGGGTGTCCTTCAGTGCCGGCAGGTCGACCAGCCGGCAGGCGGTGTTCAACTCCGTTCCGGCCCAGCCGTGTTCGTCCCCGGTCACATCGCCCGCGTGCAGCGAGACCCGGAGCCGCAGGGCCGCCTCGGCGCTGCTCAGGCGCGCGTAGGTGGCCAGCCCGAACCGCAGGTGGGCGATGAACCGACCGCTCAGGTCCACCTTGGGCGCGTCCGCGGCGAGCAGCCAGAACGCCCCGTCCCCCCGGTCCTGGCTGTCCTGCCCCAGCTCGATCCCGGCCTCCTCGGCGGCGCTGCCGACGATCCGGTAGACCTGCTGCCTGAGCCAGAGCTGCGTGCTGTCGGTCCGGGCGCCGAAGCCCTGGGCGTCCACCACGAGAATCGGCCGGTACTGAGCTTTCTGGGACATCGGTTCGTTCCTCTCGAATGTCGCGGCAACCGCACCGGCCGCCCCCCTCCTCGGCCGACCGGCCCGGCCGGTACGGCTGCCTGACCTCATCGAAGGCGCAGACTCCGAAGCTGTCCGCGTCGGATGACGCACTCGGACCTTGCTTTTCGGTCACGTACCCGAGGCGCCGGACGACCAGCCGACCAGCGCCACCGGATCCACCACCAGCACCATGCCCCGGGACGTCACCACCAGTCCCGCTTCGCCGAGTTGGCGCAGTACCCGCACCACGGACTCCCGGGACGACCCGGCCGCCCCCGCCAACTCCTGCTGGGTGACGGCCAGTCGACGCGCCGGGCTGCCGGCCGGCGCCCCGGGCACCGGCGTGCCGTACCGGCCGGCCAGCCGGGCCAGCGCCAACGCGGTGCGCACGGACGCCGACCGGGCGCCGAAGTCCCCCCGCTGGCCGTCCGCGTCCCGCAGCCGCCAGGCCACCATCCGGAGCACCGCCAGCGCCAGGCCGTCCTGCTGCCCGAGCAGCGCCTCGAACCGGGCCACCGGCACGGCCACCCCCGCCACCGAGCCCATCGCGGTCGCGGTCGCCGAGCGCGGTCCGCCGTCCACGCAGGAGAGTTCGCCCACCAGTTCGCCGGGGCCGCGGAGCGCCAGCAGACTGGTGTAGCCGGTGGCGGACTCGGAGGTGATCTTCACCAGACCGCGTTCCAGCAGCAGCACCCGGTCCGCCGGCTCACCCTCCCGCATCAGGACGGTGCCCCGGCGCCAGATGTGCACGGATCCCGCCGCGCGCAGCACCTTGATCCAGGTCGGAGACAACCCCCTTGCGGGGCTCGGCAGTTCATCCGGTACGAGCTCAGGTGTCCGCGACACCCTCGAAGTGCCCACACTGCGCCCCTTCTGACGGCCCCGCATACGCTACGGCCAAATCACCCCCGGTGTGCCGGGTTTGACGCAGACATCCGGCCCGGGAACGGCTATCAAGGATTCCGTCGGTGCGAGCCCGACACCCGAACACCGACGGAGGGGACACACCATGGGAATCCCGGCACCGGCCGGCCAGGTCACCGGCGAGCCGGCCGAGACCGGCGAGGGCGGCGGCGTCCAGCGGGCCGACCCGCTGGAGACCGCCTGGCGGATCCACGCCGTCCTGGCGGACTGGACCGGGAAGGTGGACGGAAAGGCCGCCTTCGCCCTCAGCATCGAGTCGGCGGCCCTGGCCGGGCTGCTCGCGATGAGCGGGGAGGGCCGCCAGCTGGACCGGGTGCACGGCACCCTCGGCCTGACCGCGCTGTGGGCCGGCGTCGCCCTGGTGACGGCCGGGCTGCTGCTCGCGGTCGCCGTGGTCAGCCCCCGGACCGGCAGCCACCGTCCGGCCCCCGACTCGGAGGCGAGCTTCGTCTTCTTCGGCCACCTGCGGCACTGGTCGCCGGAGCGGCTGGCCGAGGCGCTCCGCAGCCAGGACCCGCTCCCGGTGCTCAGCCGTCAGCTGATCACCATGGCCGAGGTGGCCTGGCGCAAGCACCAGCTGGTCCGGGCCTCGCTGGCCACCGCCGTGCTCGGGGTCTGCCTGGTCGCCCTCGCGGTGCTGCTCGGCGGGTGAGACGCCGCAGGGCGGCCACCCCGTGTGGGGTGACCGCCCTGCGTGCGATCAGGTGACCGTGACTCAGCCGGTGTAGGGGCCGTAGTCGTAGTCGTCCAGCGGAACCGCCTGGCCGGAGCCGGCGCTGAACGGCGACAGGTCGTAGTCGTCGTAGCCGACGGCCGAGTACATCGCGGCCTTGGCCTCTTCGGTGGGCTCGACCCGGATGTTGCGGTAGCGGGGCAGACCCGTACCGGCCGGGATGAGCTTACCGAGGATGACGTTCTCCTTGAGGCCAAGGAGCGGGTCCGACTTGGCGTGGATCGCCGCGTCGGTGAGCACCCGGGTGGTCTCCTGGAAGGAGGCCGCCGACAGCCAGGACTCGGTGGCCAGCGAGGCCTTGGTGATACCCATCAGCTGCGGACGACCGGAGGCGGGGTGACCGCCCTCGGAGACCACGCGACGGTTCTCGGTCTCGAAGCGACCACGCTCGACGAGCTCGCCCGGGAGCAGCTCGGCGTCGCCCGACTCGATGATCGTCACGCGGCGGAGCATCTGCCGGATGATGATCTCGATGTGCTTGTCGTGGATCGACACACCCTGCGAGTTGTAGACCTTCTGGACCTCGGCTACCAGGTGGATCTGGACGGCACGCTGGCCCATGATGCGCAGGACGTCGTGCGGGTTCATCGTGCCGGCGGTCAGCTTCTGGCCGACCGCGACCGCCTCGCCCTCGGAGACCAGCAGCTTGATGCGCTTGGAGATCGGGTAGGCGATCTCGTCGCTGCCGTCGTCGGGGGTGACGACGAGCTTGCGGGTCTTCTCGGTGTCCTCGATCCGGACCCGGCCCTGAGCCTCGGCAACCGGGGCCACACCCTTGGGGGTACGGGCCTCGAAGAGCTCGACGACACGGGGCAGACCCTGCGTGATGTCGTCACCGGCCACACCACCGGTGTGGAAGGTACGCATCGTCAGCTGGGTACCGGGCTCACCGATGGACTGGGCGGCGATGATGCCGACCGCCTCACCGATGTCGACCAGCTTGCCGGTGGCCAGCGAACGGCCGTAGCAGAAGGCACAGGTGCCGACTGCCGACTCACAGGTCAGGATCGAGCGGGTCTTGACCTCGCTGATGCCGTGGCGGATCAGCTCGTCGATCAGGACGTCACCGAGGTCGGTGTTCGCGGTGGCCAGCAGCTTGCCGTCCACCGTGATGTCCTCGGCCAGCATGCGGGCGTAGACGCTGGTCTCGACGTCGTCCGTCTTGCGCAGGACGCCGTTCTCGACCACACCGATCGCCAGCTTGAGGCCGCGCTCGGTGCCGCAGTCCTCCTCGCGGATGATGACGTCCTGGGAGACGTCGACCAGACGACGGGTCAGGTAACCGGAGTCGGCGGTACGCAGCGCGGTGTCGGCCAGACCCTTACGGGCACCGTGGGTGGAGATGAAGTACTCCAGCACGGTGAGACCCTCACGGAACGACGCCTTGATCGGCCGCGGGATGGTCTCGTTCTTCGCGTTCGACACCAGACCACGCATACCGGCGATCTGACGCATCTGCATCATGTTTCCTCGAGCGCCCGAGTCCACCATCATGAAGATGGGGTTCGTCTTCTCGAAGTTGGCGTTCATCGCCTCGGCGACCTCGTTGGTCGCCCGGGTCCAGATGCCGATGAGCTCGCTCTTGCGCTCCTCGTTGGTGATCAGGCCGCGCTCGTACTGACGCTGCACCTTCTCGGCCTGGGCCTCGTAGCCCTCGAGGATCTGCGGCTTGTTCGGCGGGACCACGACGTCGGAGATCGACACCGTGACACCCGAGCGGGTGGCCCAGTGGAAACCGGCCGCCTTCAGGTTGTCCAGGGTCGCCGCCACGACGACCTTGGGGTACCGCTCGGCCAGGTCGTTGACGATCGCGGAGAGCTGCTTCTTGCCCACCTCGTAGTCGACGAACGGGTAGTCCTCGGGCAGCAGCTCGTTGAAGAGCGCGCGGCCCAGGGTGGTCTTCAGGCGGAAGGACTCGCCCTCGAACCAGGTCGACTGACCGTCCTCGTCGACCGGCGGGGTCCAGCCACGGGGCGGGACGGTGCCGATCGGCAGGCGGATGTCGATCACGGCCTGGACGTCGATCTGCTTGGCGTCGAAGGCCATCACGGCCTCGGCGGCGGAGGTGAAGGAACGGCCACCGCCCTTCACCTTCTCCCGGTCCGAGGTCAGGAAGAACAGACCGAGCACCATGTCCTGGGTCGGCATGGTGACGGGGCGACCGTCGGCCGGCTTCAGGATGTTGTTCGAGGACAGCATCAGGATGCGGGCCTCGGCCTGCGCCTCCGCGGAGAGCGGCAGGTGGACGGCCATCTGGTCACCGTCGAAGTCCGCGTTGAACGCGGTGCAGACGAGCGGGTGGATCTGGATGGCCTTGCCCTCGACCAGCTGGGGCTCGAAGGCCTGGATGCCGAGGCGGTGCAGGGTGGGTGCACGGTTCAGCAGCACCGGGTGCTCGGCGATGACCTCTTCGAGGACGTCCCACACCACGGGGCGGGCGCGCTCGACCATGCGCTTCGCCGACTTGATGTTCTGCGCGTGGTTGAGGTCCACCAGGCGCTTCATCACGAACGGCTTGAAGAGCTCCAGCGCCATGGCCTTCGGCAGACCGCACTGGTGCAGCTTGAGCTGCGGGCCGACGACGATGACCGAACGGGCCGAGTAGTCGACTCGCTTGCCGAGCAGGTTCTGACGGAAACGACCCTGCTTGCCCTTCAGCATGTCGCTGAGGGACTTCAGCGGACGGTTGCCGGGGCCCGTGACCGGGCGACCACGACGGCCGTTGTCGAAGAGGGCGTCGACCGCCTCCTGGAGCATCCGCTTCTCGTTGTTCACGATGATCTCGGGGGCACCGAGGTCGAGCAGACGCTTCAGACGGTTGTTGCGGTTGATCACGCGGCGGTACAGGTCGTTCAGGTCGGAGGTCGCGAAGCGGCCACCGTCCAGCTGCACCATCGGACGCAGGTCCGGCGGGATGACCGGGACGCAGTCCAGCACCATGCCGTTGGGCTTGTTGGTGGTCTGCAGGAAGGCGGAGACGACCTTGAGGCGCTTGAGCGCCCGGGTCTTCTTCTGGCCCTTGCCGGTCCGGATGATCTCGCGCAGGCGCTCGGACTCCTCGGCGAGGTCGAACGTCTCCAGGCGGTCCTTGAGCGCCGCGGCGCCCATCGAGCCGGAGAAGTACGTGCCGAAGCGGTCGCGCAGCTCGCGGTAGAGCAGCTCGTCGCCCTCGAGGTCCTGGACCTTGAGGTTCTTGAAGCGCGCCCAGACCTCGTCCAGACGGTCCAGCTCGCGCTGCGCACGGTCGCGCAGCTGCTTCATCTCGCGCTCGGCACCCTCGCGCACCTTGCGGCGCACGTCGGCCTTGGCGCCCTCGGCCTCGAGCTCGGCCAGGTCGGTCTCGGCCTTCTTGGCACGGGCCTCGAGGTCGGAGTCGCGGCGGTTCTCGATCTGCTGACGCTCGACCGAGACATGCGCCTCCAGGGACGGGAGGTCGCGCTGGCGACGCTCGTCGTCCACCCAGGTGATCATGTAGGCGGCGAAGTAGATGACCTTCTCGAGGTCCTTCGGCGCCAGGTCGAGCAGGTAGCCGAGGCGGCTGGGGACACCCTTGAAGTACCAGATGTGGGTGACCGGCGCGGCCAGCTCGATGTGGCCCATCCGCTCACGACGCACCTTGGCGCGAGTGACCTCGACGCCACAGCGCTCACAGATGATGCCCTTGAAGCGGACGCGCTTGTACTTGCCGCAGTAGCACTCCCAGTCCCGGGTGGGGCCGAAGATCTTCTCGCAGAAGAGCCCGTCCTTTTCCGGCTTCAGGGTGCGGTAGTTGATGGTCTCCGGCTTCTTGACCTCGCCGTGGGACCACTGGCGGATGTCGTCGGCGGTCGCGAGGCCGATGCGGAGCTCGTCGAAGAAGTTGACGTCAAGCACTGGTCGTCAAGCCCTCTTTCGTAAGTCGAAAGGTGTTCATCTGGTCTGAGGGGGCCTGGGGGCGGGCCGGCCACACGTGGTGGCCGACCCAACCTCCGTCAGACCTCTTCGACGCTGCTCGGCTCGCGCCGGGACAGGTCAATGCCGAGCTCCTCGGCGGCACGGAAGACGTCCTCGTCGGAGTCCCGCATCTCAATGGACTGGCCGTCCGAGGACAGCACCTCCACGTTGAGGCAGAGCGACTGCATTTCCTTGATGAGCACCTTGAAGGACTCGGGAATGCCCGGCTCGGGGATGTTCTCGCCCTTGACGATGGCCTCGTAGACCTTCACCCGGCCGAGAACGTCGTCGGACTTGATGGTGAGGAGTTCCTGCAGCGCGTAGGCGGCGCCGTACGCCTCAAGGGCCCACACCTCCATCTCACCGAATCGCTGACCACCGAACTGCGCCTTACCACCGAGCGGCTGCTGGGTGATCATCGAGTACGGACCGGTCGAACGGGCGTGGAGCTTGTCGTCGACCAGGTGGTGCAGCTTCAGGATGTACATGTAACCGACCGAGACCGGCATCGGGAACGGCTCGCCGGAGCGGCCGTCGTAGAGCCGGGCCTTGCCGGTGGAGTTCACCAGGCGCTCACCGTCACGGGTGAGGGTGGTGTGGTCCAGCAGGCCGGTGATCTCGTCCTCGCGGGCGCCGTCGAAGACCGGGGTGGCCAGGTTGGTGCCACCCTCGACCTTGTCCGCGCCGATCACCTGCAGGCGCTGGGCCCACTCCTCGGCGAGGCCGGAGACGTCCCAGCCCTGCTTGGCGAGCCACCCGAGGTGGATCTCCAGGACCTGGCCCGGGTTCATTCGGGACGGGACACCCAGCGGGTTGAGGATGATGTCGACCGGGGTGCCGTCCTCCAGGAACGGCATGTCCTCGACCGGCAGGATCTTCGAGATGACGCCCTTGTTGCCGTGACGGCCGGCCAGCTTGTCACCGTTGGTGATCTTGCGCTTCTGCGCCACGTAGACGCGGACCAGCTGGTTCACGCCCGGGGGCAGCTCGTCGCCCTCTTCGCGGTCGAAGACGCGGACGCCGATGACCTTGCCGGACTCACCGTGCGGCACCTTCAGCGAGGTGTCGCGGACCTCACGGGCCTTCTCGCCGAAGATCGCGCGGAGCAGGCGCTCCTCCGGGGTCAGCTCGGTCTCGCCCTTGGGCGTGACCTTGCCGACCAGGATGTCGCCGGTGACGACGTCCGCACCGATCCGGATGATGCCGCGCTCGTCGAGGTCGGCGAGGACCTCCTCGGAGACGTTCGGGATGTCCCGGGTGATCTCCTCCGGGCCCAGCTTGGTGTCACGGGCGTCGACCTCGTGCTCCTCGATGTGGATCGAGGAGAGGACGTCGTCCTGCACGAGGCGCTGCGACAGGATGATCGCGTCCTCGTAGTTGTGACCCTCCCAGGACATGAACGCCACGAGCAGGTTCTTGCCGAGCGCCATCTCACCCTGGTCGGTGCACGGGCCGTCGGCCAGCACCTGGTTGAGCTCGACCCGGGCGCCCTCGTCGACGAGGACCTTCTGGTTGAAGGAGGTGCCCTGGTTGGAGCGGGTGAACTTGGCGGCGCGGTACGTGGTGTAGGTGCCGTCGTCGTTGGCCACGGTGACGTAGTCGGCCGAGACCTCCTGGACCACACCGGCCTTCTCGGCCACGATCACGTCGGCGGCGTCGACCGCGCAGCGGTACTCCATGCCGGTGCCGACCACGGGTGCCTCGCTCTTCAGCAGCGGCACCGCCTGGCGCATCATGTTGGAGCCCATGAGCGCGCGGTTGGCGTCGTCGTGCTCGAGGAACGGGATCATGGCGGTCGCGACCGACACCATCTGGCGCGGCGAGACGTCCATGTAGTCGATCTCGGTGCCCGGGATGTAGTCGATCTCGCCACCACGGCGGCGGACCAGGACACGCGGCTCGGCGAAGGTCAGCTCGTCGGTCAGCGGGGCGTTGGCCTGCGCGATGACGTAGCGGTCCTCCTCGTCTGCCGTGAGGTAGTCGACCGCCTCGGTCACGACACCGTCGATGACCTTCCGGTACGGGGTCTCGATGAAGCCGAAGGCGTTCACCCGGCCGTAGGACGCGAGCGAGCCGATCAGACCGATGTTCGGGCCTTCGGGGGTCTCGATCGGACACATGCGGCCGTAGTGCGAGGGGTGCACGTCACGGACCTCGAAGCCGGCCCGCTCACGGGACAGACCACCGGGGCCGAGCGCGGACAGACGACGCTTGTGGGTCAGACCCGAGAGCGGGTTCGTCTGGTCCATGAACTGCGACAGCTGGCTGGTGCCGAAGAACTCCTTGATGGAGGCGACGACCGGCCGGATGTTGATCAGGGTCTGCGGCGTGATCGCCTCGACGTCCTGGGTGGTCATGCGCTCGCGCACGACGCGCTCCATACGGGCGAGACCCGTACGGACCTGGTTCTGGATCAGCTCGCCGACGTTGCGCAGACGACGGTTGCCGAAGTGGTCGATGTCATCGACCTCCACGACGATGTCGCGGCCCTCGTCGTCCCGCCAGTCGGTCTCGCCCGCGTGCAGCTTCACCAGGTACTTGATCGCACCGATGATGTCGGGCTCGGTGAGCACGCCGGAGTCCAGCGACTCGGCGTTGCCCAGCTTGCGGTTGACCTTGTAACGGCCGACCTTGGCGAGGTCGTAGCGCTTCGGGTTGAAGTAGAGGTTCTCCAGAAGCGTCTGCGCGGCCTCGCGGGTCGGCGGCTCGCCGGGGCGCAGCTTGCGGTAGATGTCGAGCAGCGCGTCGTCCTGGCCCTGGGTGTGGTCCTTCTCCAGGGTGGCGCGCATCGACTCGTACTCGCCGAACTCCTCGAGAATCATCTCGTTGGTCCAGCCGAGGGCCTTCAGCAGTACGGTGACCGACTGCTTGCGCTTGCGGTCGATGCGGACACCGACCATGTCGCGCTTGTCGATCTCCATCTCCAGCCAGGCACCCCGCGAGGGGATCACCTTGCAGGAGTAGATGTCCTTGTCGGAGACCTTGTCCAGGGTGGAGTCGAAGTACACGCCCGGGGAGCGGACCAGCTGCGAGACCACGACACGCTCGGTGCCGTTGATCACGAAGGTGCCCTTGTGGGTCATGAGCGGGAAGTCGCCCATGAAGACCGTCTGGGACTTGATCTCACCGGTCTCGTTGTTGGTGAACTCGGCCGTGACGAAGAGCGGGGCCGCGAACGTGAAGTCGCGGTCCTTGCACTCGTCGATCGAGTTCTTCGGCGGCTCGAAACGGTGGTCGCGGAAGGTCAGCGACATCGACCCACTGAAGTCCTCGATCGGCGAGATCTCTTCGAAGATCTCCTCCAGACCGGACTTGGTGGGGACGTCCTGACCACTCTCCAGGGCCGCCTCGACGCGAGACTTCCAGGCCGCATTGCCGAGGAGCCAGTCAAAGCTCTCGGTCTGCAGGGCCAGGAGGTTCGGGACCTCGAGGGGCTCCTTGATCTTCGCGAACGAGACGCGGAGCGGGGCGGTGGAATTGGCGTTGTTCGAGGCGTTGCGCGGCGCGGCCAAGAGGGGGGTCCTTCCGAGGGCTCGGAGCTCACTGCGCGCATACCGGCCGGCCTCGACGGGCTGACCCCACCCCCGGCGCCGTGGGTCTCAGCCGGGGTGGAAACCCCAGGTCAGAGCCGCTTCGCGGAGGCGGTGCCAGGCCCCTTCAGGGCAATGCTTGCTCCGGGCGACGAGTCACGGGGCAGCTAACAGGCAGCGCAAAGGGACAGTGTAGCCAAAAGGCACACTGCTGACAAGCTCTGATTCGGAGACCGAATCGGAGACTCCCCTCATACCGCTCCGCCGTGCCCCGGACGCTCCGGGCCACCGCACCTCACCAAGAGTCAGTTCCCGTCAGCGGCACCGAATATGCATCCGGAACCGCATCGACCGGTTGGACTCGCCTCCTGGGGGCGCGCCTTGAGAATCGCGCGCCCGCCTGAGTTCGTCAAGGCCCTCACCGGAGTGCGGACCTCGAAGCGTTCATCGTCCGAGCAGGCCACCGCGTTACAGAACCCGTGGTGGGAGCCTCCCCCGAGGACAGCGCTCACCCTACCGGGCCCTGCCGACAGTGGCCGAGTACACAGTCCGCCAGGCCGGTGACGGCTGCCCGCCGACCGGGTGGATCCCAGGCCGCGAACGGGTGGCGCAGGGCCGTACCCGGGTACGCAAAAAGGCCGGGCCGACCACCCGCAAGGGTGATCGGCCCGGCCTCGCGCCCCCTCAGAGGGGGCACTGAGTCACTTGACGGTGACCTTGGCGCCGGCGCCCTCGAGCTGGGCCTTGGCCTTCTCGGCAGCGTCCTTGGCAACCTTCTCCAGGACGGTGGCGGGGGTGCCGTCAACGAGGTCCTTCGCCTCCTTCAGGCCGAGGGAGGTGAGGGCGCGCACCTCCTTGATGACCTGGATCTTCTTGTCGCCGGCCGAGTCGAGGATGACGTCGAACTCGTCCTGCTCCTCAACGGCCTCGGCCACGACACCGGCGCCACCGGCGGCGGCAACGGCGACCGGGGCGGCAGCGGTGACGTCGAACTTCTCCTCGAAGGCCTTCACGAAGGCAGCGAGCTCGATGAGGGTGAGCTCCTCGAACTGCGCGAGCAGCTCGTCCTGGGTCAGCTTCGCCATGATTGGCGTCCTTCCACTAAATCGGCAGGTAGGTGCCGGATGTACGGATTGGGCGGGCACTGGCCCGCAGCGAGGCGTGAGCCTGCCGAATTATTCGGCGGCCTCGTCCTCGGCGGCGGGAGCCGGCGCACCGGCACCGCCCTGCTCGACCTTGTCGCGAAGCGCGTCCACGGTGCGGACGAGCTTCGACGGGAGAGCCTGGAAGAGCGCGGCAGCCTGGGACTGCTTGGCCTTCATGGCACCCGCGAACTTGGCGAGCAGCACCTCGCGGGACTCGAGGTCCGCGAGCTTCTTGATGTCATCGGCGGACAGCGCCTTACCGTCAAGGACACCGCCCTTGATGATGAGTGCGGGGTTGTCCTTGGCGAAGTCACGCAGAGCCTTCGCCGACTCCACCGGGTCACCGGTGACGAAGGCAACAGCCGTCGGACCCGAGAACAGGTCGTCCAGCTCGGAGATCCCGGCCTCATTGGCCGCAATCTTGGTCAGCGTGTTCTTCACCACGGCGTACTGGGCGTTGTCCCCCAGCGAGCGACGCAGGGTCTTGACCTGCTTCACCGTGAGACCGCGGTACTCGGTGAGCAGCGTCGCGTTCGAGGCACGGAACTTGTCCGTGAGCTCGGCGACGGCAGCAGCCTTGTCGGGCCTTGCCATAGGCTTACGCCTCCTTCCGTGATGTCGAAGTCAGGCCGACCTTCGAACAGTCGACCATCCAACGCCTCAAACCACCGGCCAGGAAGCTCTGCAGAAACAGTGAGAGCCCCGGTGCGCAGGCGCACGGGGCTCTGAATGACCTCGACGATCCAGGCGGCAAGCCGCACGGACCGGAAGTCCAAGCTCCAAACACTCCTGCGCGGGCTGTCCGCGACGAGTCGCGGAACCTTCGGTCGTCAGCACCCTTGCGGGCGCGGCCGACAACCAGCGGTCTTTGGCAGCCCCTACCGTACTCGACCCGGTGCGAATCGGCCAAATCCGTCAGGAGGCGAGCGGCGGCAGGCTCCGGCCGGCGTCCACGGTGTCGCTCTCGGCCGGGGCCTGCACCGAGAGGGCGCCGCCGAGGCCCTTGTAGGTCACGGTGTCGTCAGGGCCGCCGTCGCCGCTGCGGCGGAGCTGCACCAGCTGGTCCTTGTCGTTCAGCCAGAGGTCCAGGGTGAGCTGCCGCACCCCGGCGGCCGCCAGCGCGCCCTGCAGGGCCTGCTGCCGGGTGGCGGTCAGCTGGGTCTGCGCGGCGACGTACCGGTCCGCTCCGAGCGTCACCCGGTAGTGCTGGACGGTCACCTCGCCCAGCTCCTCCTCGCCGACCAGCTGCGGGCCGTCGGCCGCGATCGCGGCGGTCAGCGCCACCATCGGGTTGAGCCGGTCGACCAGCCCGGCGTACGGGATCTCCCGCTGGCCGCCCGGGACGGTGTACTTCTCCCAGTGCCGCCCGCCGGTCCGCTCGGCGGTGGCCTGGTCGCCGCCGCGGTAGGCGGTGGTGTCCAGCACGATCAGCTGCTCGGCGGTGTCCGGGTACTTGACCTTGAGCACCGTCTTCGGCGCCCAGAACAGCATCCCGATGGCCTGCTCGCCGCCCAGCCGGTAGGCGAACTCGGCTCGGCGGGCGCTGCTCATCGCCAGCTGGGCGGAGAGCAGCACGCCGTGCGGCGAACGGTCGGTGGGGCTGGGCAGGCCGGTGGGCACCGGGCTGGCCGAGGGGGTGGCGCTGGGGCCCGGGGCGGGCCCGCCGCTGCCGCAGCCGGCCACTCCGGTGAGCAGCAGCACGGCCATCGCCGCGGCCGCCGACCGCTGACCTGCCGTCACCCTGTCCTCCAGCCGCCGCCGTTCCCTCCGCCACCCTGTCACGCGGACCTCAGCCGCTGAAGCCCTTGAGCAGATCTGCGACCTCGAACACATCCGCGGCCGGCGGGGCGGCCACCTCGGGGGCCTTGCCGAGCTCGGTGTAACGCACCGTCATCTCGCCCGTCCTGGTCGGGGTCAGGTCGGCGCTGCGGAGCTGGACCAGCTCGTTCCGGCCGTTGACCCAGAGGTCCAGCGCGCCGCCGCCCTTGCCGAGCTCGGCCAGCGCCTGGCCCTTCTGGTCCTCGGTCAGCCCGGTCATCGCGCCGACCAGTGCCTGGGCCACCCCGGTGACGTGGAAGTGCACCGCCTCGGCGCCGTTCACCTGCTCGACCCCGACCTTGGCCAGCCCGGGGCCGGCCGCACCGACCGCCAGCGGGACCGCCGGGTCGAGCACCTTCATCAGGACGGCCAGCGTCCGGGCGTCCTCACCGCCGGCCGACAGGCCCGCGCCGTTGGCGGGCGCCGCGGCGTCCACCTTCATCCAGTGCCGGCCGCCGGCCAGCGCGGAGGTCTCCGGGGAGGCCCCGACGTAGCTGACCCCGGCGGCCGAGCGCAGCTTGCCGTCCTGCCCGTCCACCTTGAAGGTCAGGTCGGCGGCGGCCGGCTGGCCCCAGCGCAGTGCGCCGCTGCCGGTGTCGGCTCCCCCGGTGCTGACCACCAGGGCAGCGCTGCCGGCCTTGGCCATCACCCCGGCAGCCGCCAGCAGCACGTCCTTGGGCGCCCCGGCGGGCGCCGGGGCCTGGCCGGCCCCGGGGGTGGCGGCGGCGGAGGCGGCGGCGGCGGAGGCGGCGGCGTCACCCGGCTGCGGGGCCGCCGTACCGGAGGCCGTCGGGCTGCCCGAGGCGGTGGCCGCCGTCGAGGGCTTGGCCGCCTCCTTCGAGTCCGATCCGCTCGCGCCGCAGGCGGTCAGGCCGCCCACCAGCAGTGCCGTGACGGCAATCGTCCGCAGGTCCCGCATGGAAGTCTCCCCCGTCGTTCGGATCTCGGCATGCGGACTCTAATTGATGTGCGTACGCCGACGGGCCCGCACCCCCCTCGAAGGGGAGTGCGGGCCCGTTGAACACGGTTACCGCTGGAGCACGAGGGCTCAGACGGAGGCCGGGTCCTCCTCGACGAGGAGGTTCCGGGTGCGGTTCGGGTCGACCTGGATGCCGGGGCCGATCGTGGTGGAGATCGCGGTCTTCTTGATGTAGCGACCCTTCGCGGCGGACGGCTTGGCCCGGAGGACCTCGTCCAGCGCGGCGCCGTAGTTCTCGACCAGCTGCTCGTCGGTGAAGGAGGCCTTACCGATGATGAAGTGCAGGTTCGAGTGCTTGTCGACGCGGAACTCGATCTTGCCGCCCTTGATGTCGTTGACAGCCTTCGCGACATCGGGGGTGACAGTGCCGGTCTTCGGGTTCGGCATCAGACCACGCGGGCCGAGCACGCGGCCGAGGCGGCCGACCTTGCCCATGAGGTCCGGGGTGGCGACGACGGCGTCGAAGTCCAGACGGCCCTTGGCGACCTCGTCGATGAGCTCGTCCGAGCCCACGATGTCGGCACCCGCAGCACGCGCGGCCTCGGCACGCTCGCCGGTCGCGAAGACCAGGACCCGAGCGGTCTTACCGGTGCCGTGCGGAAGGATCACGGTGCTGCGGACCATCTGGTCGGCCTTGCGCGGGTCGACACCCAGACGCATGGCAACCTCGACGGTCGCGTCGAACTTGGCGGTGGAGGTCTCCTTCGCGAGGCGGATGGCCTCGAGGGGAGCGTAGATCTTGGCGCGGTCGACCTTGGCGTCCGCGGCCTTGAGAGCCTTGCTGCGCTTCACTGCTTCTCCTGAAGGTGAATGGAGTTCGTGGGACGGGCCGCGCGGGCCCTACCACGGTGGACTAGGGGGCTTTTCAGCCCTCGACGGTGATGCCCATCGACCGGGCGGTGCCGGCGATGATCTTCGCCGCCGCGTCCAGGTCGTTGGCGTTCAGGTCGGGGAGCTTGGTGGTGGCGATGTCGCGGACCTGGGCGCTGGTGAGCTTCGCGACCTTGGTCTTGTGCGGCTCGGCCGAGCCCTTGTCCACGCCGGCGGCCTTCAGGATGAGGCGCGCGGCCGGCGGCGTCTTCGTGATGAAGGTGAAGGTGCGGTCCTCGTAGACCGTGATCTCCACCGGCACGATCATGCCGCGCTGCGACTCGGTCGCGGCGTTGTAGGCCTTGCAGAACTCCATGATGTTGACGCCGTGCTGACCCAGCGCGGGGCCGACCGGCGGAGCCGGGTTGGCCGCGCCGGCCTTGATCTGGAGCTTGATAAGCCCCGTGACCTTCTTCTTCTTGGGAGGCATGCTCTCCGGGTCCTTCCGAGAGTGGATTACTGGTGCGTCCGCGGCCGGAGCGACACCCGGCCGGGCAGAACACACATCGAACCAGGCTAACCGCTGATGCGGCCTGGACCAAAACGGGTTCGGGCTCTCCGGCCAGTGGTGGGCGGAGAGCCCGAAGGGCGGAGCCGAAGCTCCGCCCCCGAACCCGAAGGCTTGGACTAGTTCTTCTGGATCTGGTCGAACGACAGCTCGACCGGGGTCTCCCGGCCGAAGATCTCGACCAGGCCCTTGACCTTCTTCGAGTCCGGGTTGATCTCGTTGATGGTCGCCTGCAGGGTGGCGAACGGACCGTCGGTGACGGTGACCGAGTCGCCGACCTCGAAGTCGAGCACCTGGACCTCGACCGGACGGTGCGGGGACGCCTTGCCGGCGGCCTTGGCCGCGTCGCGCTCGACGTCGGGGGCGAGCATCTTGACGACCTCGTCCAGGGTCAGCGGGTACGGGTCGTAGGCGTTGCCGACGAAGCCGGTGACACCCGGGGTGTTGCGCACGACGCCCCAGGACTCGGGGGTGAGGTCCATCCGGACCAGCACGTAGCCGGGGAGCTTGTTCTGCCGGACGGTCTTGCGGTCGCCGTTCTTGATCTGGACGACCTCCTCCTGCGGAACGGCGGACTCGAAGATGTAGTCCTCGACGTTCAGCGAGACGGAGCGCTGCTCCAGGTTCTGCTTCACCCGGTTCTCGTACCCGGCGTAGGTGTGGATGACGTACCACTCGCCCGGCGCGGTGCGGAGCTGCTCACGGAAGGCGACGACCGGGTCGATCTCGACCTCGTCCTCGACCTCGGCGTCCTCAGCCTCAGCCTCGGCGTCCTCAGCCTCGACCTCGGTCTCGTCCTCGGCTTCGGTCTCGTCCTCGATCTCAGCGGCCTCGGCGTCGTCCTCCTCCTCGGGGGACTCGTCCTCGGTCACCTCGTGCACCGCGTCCTGCTCGGCCGGCACGCCCGCCTCGGCCTCGTCCGCAGCCTCGACCTCGTCCTGGTCGGCGTCGACCGCGTCCAGGATCTGCTCGGCGTCCTCGACGTCAGCAGCCTCGGCCGCGACATCCGCCTCGCGGACGGTCTCGTCGGCGTCGTACAGGGGGGACTCAGACACGGTGGCTGCTTCTTTCCTGGGATGTGAGTTGGAACGCTCCGGGCCGTCCGGCGCCCTCGCGGGCACGTTGCGGGGACAACTCGGATACCTCCACAGTACCGAGTCAACGGTAGCGGGATCGCCCTGAGTGCGCCGACAGCTCGACCCGGACCGTTTGCACGGCCCGGGTCGGGATGGAGCTGGGAGGTGACGGCCGATCAGCCGAACACCCACAGGCTGAGCTTGGAGAAGCCGTAGTCCATGCTGGCCACCAGGCCCATGACCACGACCACGAAGACCACCACGACGGTGGTGTACTGGGTCAGCTCGTTGCGGGTCGGCCAGACGACCTTGCGCAGCTCGGCAATGATCTGGCGGTAGAACAGCGCCGTCCGAGCGAAGATGCTCTTCTTCGCCCGCTTGCCGGACTTCTTCTCGCCGTCACCGCCCTCGGCCTTCTGGGCACGCTTACGGTCGCGACGCGAGGGCACCTTGTCGTTGACGTCGGCGGAAGTAGCCTCCGCGCCGTCGGCACCCTCGGGGTTGCCGCTCTCAGGCGTTGCGGTGGAGCCCGTGGTCTCCGTCACTCGTCCTCACCTGAATCCGGGTCCTGCCGAGCGTCGCTCCGCGTGGGTGCGGGCGATCCGGCGAATGCAGTGCGATGGAGCCATCTCCGCATCAAGCCCGCTCACTCCTGTGGAGCGAACGGGCTGGATACGGTTCAAGCAGCAGGGCAAGAGGGACTTGAACCCCCAACCGCCGGTTTTGGAGACCGGTGCTCTACCAATTGAGCTATTGCCCTACGGAGCTTTGCGGCTCCGGAGATGACCACCAACCTACCGCATCCGAGTCGCTGCGTGAGTTACGCACCGGCGGAGCCGCACTTCGGGAGCCATCGAGCAGTGAGTGTACGTGCTCCGGAGCGTTTGGTCGAACCCCCTTCACCGACCGCCCACCGGTGGGTACGGATGGTGGACGGATCCGTACACATGCTGAAACCGCTGTGCCCCCGCGCGGCGGACTCTGCCACGATTGCGGCATGAGCGCTCCCACCCCCCGCCCCGCAGACCGCCGCGTCTCCGCCCGTGTCGGTGCCATCGCCGAGTCCGCCACCCTCGCGGTGGACGCCAAGGCGAAGGCCCTCAAGGCGGCCGGCCGCCCCGTGATCGGCTTCGGCGCCGGAGAGCCGGACTTCCCGACCCCCGGCTACATCGTCGACGCCGCCGTCGCCGCCTGCCAGGACCCGAAGAACCACCGCTACACCCCGGCCGGCGGTCTGCCGGAGCTGAAGGCCGCGATCGCCGCGAAGACCCTGCGCGACTCCGGCTACCAGGTGGACGCCTCCCAGGTGCTGGTCACCAACGGTGGCAAGCAGGCCATCTACGAGGCCTTCGCCGCGATCCTGGACCCGGCCGACGAGGTCATCATCCCGGCGCCGTACTGGACCACCTACCCGGAGGCCGTGAAGCTGGCCGGCGGCGTGCCGGTCGAGGTCGTCGCGGACGAGACCACCGGGTACAAGGTCTCGGTCGAGCAGCTGGAGGCCGCCCGCACCGAGAACACCAAGGTGGTGCTCTTCGTCTCGCCGTCCAACCCGACCGGCTCGGTCTACACCGAGGCCGAGGCCGAGGCGATCGGCCGCTGGGCCCTGGAGCACGGCCTCTGGGTGCTCACCGACGAGATCTACGAGCACCTGGTCTACGGCGACGCCACCTTCACCTCGCTGCCGGCCCTGCTGCCCGAGCTGGCCGACAAGTGCATCGTGGTCAACGGCGTGGCGAAGACCTACGCGATGACCGGCTGGCGGGTGGGCTGGCTGATCGGCCCGAAGGACGTGGTGAACGCCGCCGCCAACCTCCAGTCGCACGCCACCTCCAACGTCTCCAACGTGGCGCAGCGCGCCGCGCTGGCCGCCGTCTCCGGCGACCTGGCCGCGGTGGACGAGATGAAGGCCGCGTTCGACCGCCGCCGGAAGACCATCGTGCGGATGCTGAACGAGATCGACGGCGTGTTCTGCCCCGAGCCCGAGGGCGCGTTCTACGTCTACCCGGCGGTCAAGGACCTGCTCGGCAAGGAGATCCGCGGCAAGCGCCCGGCCACCTCGGCCGAGCTGGCCACCCTGATCCTGGACGAGGCCGAGGTCGCGGTCGTGCCCGGCGAGGCCTTCGGCACCCCCGGCTACCTGCGGCTGTCGTACGCGCTCGGCGACGCCGACCTGGCCGAGGGCATCGGCCGGATGCAGAAGCTGCTCGGCGAGGCCCGCGCCTGACGGTTTCTCAGGCAGCCGCCCCTTTCACCCCTTCGAGGGATGTGAAAGGGGCGGTTCCCGTTCGGGGCCCTGATACGGCAGGATCGGTGAATGGAACGCCAGCGTGATGTCCGGAGCCTGCCGAAGGCCCATCTGCACCTGCACTTCACCGGTTCGATGCGGCCCGCCACCCTGCTGGAGCTGGCCGACAAGCACCGGGTCCGGCTGCCCGAGGCGCTCAGCTCCGGCGAGCCGCCCCGGCTGCGGGCCACCGACGAGCGGGGCTGGTTCCGGTTCCAGCGGCTGTACGACACCGCGCGGTCGGTGCTGCGGGACGAGTCCGACATCCGGCGACTGGTGCTGGAGACCGCCCAGGACGAGGCCGCCGACGGCTCCCGCTGGCTGGAGATCCAGGTCGACCCCACCTCGTACGCACCCCGGCTCGGCGGGCTGATCCCGGCCCTCGAACTGATCCTGGACGCCGTCCGGGACGCCTCCGCCACGACCGGCGTCGGCATCCGGGTGCTGGTCGCGGCCAACCGGATGAAGTCCCCGATGGACGCCCGCACGCTGGCCCGCCTCGCGGTCCGGTACGCCGACCAGGGCGTGGTCGGCTTCGGCCTCTCCAACGACGAACGGCGGGGCCTGGCCCGGGACTTCGACCGGGCCTTCGCGATCGCCCGGCGGGGCGGACTGCTGGCCGCCCCGCACGGCGGCGAGCTCTCAGGACCCGAGTCGGTCCGGGACTGCCTGGACGACCTCGGCGCGGGCCGGATCGGCCACGGGGTCCGGGCCGCCGAGGACCCGCGCCTGATGCAGCGGCTGGCGGACCGTCAGATCACCTGCGAGGTCTGCCCGTCCTCGAACGTCTCGCTCGGGGTCTACGAGCGGGCCGAGGAGGTGCCGTTGCGGAAGCTGTTCGAGGCGGGCGTCCCGATGGCGCTCGGCGCCGACGACCCGCTGCTGTTCGGCTCCCGGCTGGCCGACCAGTACGACCTGGTCCGCGACGTGCACGGCTTCAGCGACGCCGAACTCGCGGAGCTGGCCCGCCAGTCCGTCCGCGCCACCCGAGCCCCGGACGACGTCCGGAAGCAGCTCCTGGCGGACATCGACGCCTGGCTGAACAGCTGACGCTCGGTTGCACCGCCCAGGGGCTCGGGGAACTGCGAGGAGATCTGGCGCCGGGGTCACTGCGAAAGTGCCTGACCAGCTACGCAGGTGCGACGCTCCAGAGGTCGGCGTCGCAGTTCCCCGAGCCCCTGATGGTTGCTCTCAGAGGTTGACGCCGATCATGACCGGTTCGTTGACCAGGTCGACGCCGAACGCGGTGCGGACGCCGTCGCGGATCTCCCGGGCCAGCCCGAGCAGGTCGGCGGTGGAGGCGGTGCCCCGGTTGGTGAGGGCGAGGGTGTGCTTGGTGGAGAGGGTGGCGGCGCCCGCTCCGTAGCCCTTGCCAAAGCCGGCCTGGTCGATCAGCCAGGCGGCGGAGGTCTTGGTGCAGCCACCCGGCGCGGGGTAGGCGGGTGCCGTGCGCTCCCCCAGCCGGGTCAGGAAGTCGGCGTACTGGTCGGCCGTCAGCACCGGGTTGGTGAAGAACGAGCCCGCCGACCAGGTGTCGTGGTCGGCCGGGTCGAGCACCATGCCCTTGCCCGCCCGGAGGCCGAGCACCGTCTTGTAGGCGGTCCGCAGCGCGACCCGTTCACCGGCCTCGACGCCCAGGGCGCGGGCCACCTCGGCGTAGCGGACCGGGGTGGACTGCCCGTCGGCGTCCGCCAGCCGGAACCGGACCCGGAGCACCACGTACCGCTCGGGGTCGGCCTTGAAGCGGCTGTGCCGGTAGGAGAACTCGCACTCGGCGTTGGTCAGGGTGACCACCTCGTCGGCCCGGCGGTCGTAGGCGACCACCTCGGTGATGCTGCCGGCCACCTCCTGGCCGTAGGCACCGACGTTCTGCACCGGGGTGGCACCGGCCGAGCCGGGGATGCCGGCCAGGAATTCGATGCCGGCCAGCCCGGCGTCCACCGACCGGGTCACCGCGTCGGCCCAGACCTCGCCGGCGGCCAGTTCCAGCTCGGTGCCGTCCAGGGTGAAGCCGGTGGTGGCGATCCGCAGCACCGTCCCGTCGAAGCCCCGGTCGCCGATCACCAGGTTGGAGCCGCCGCCGATCACCAGCAGCGGTTCGCCCGCCAGGTCGGCCGCCCGGACGGTCTCGACGACCTCGTCGTCCGTACCGGCGGTCACCAGGCGACGGGCCGGCCCACCGAGCCGGAGGGTGGTCAGCGGGGCGAGGGGGGCGTCCAGTTCAACAAGCACGCCCCCAGCGTACGGGGGCAGCGGTGAGGGCCGCCCCGCCCGGTGGGCAGGACGGCCCTCGTGTCCGGGTTCAGCCGAGCTGGACCACCGCGCGGGACATGTTGAGCACCTTGTTCTCGCCGTTCTTCACCAGCAGGTCGACCCGGACCCGGCGGTCGTCCAGCAGGGCCCCGACCTTGCCGGTGACCTCGATCACGGTGCCGACGCCGTCGTTGGGGACGGGCACGGGCTTGGTGAAGCGGACGCCGTAGTCGAGCACCGCGCCCGGGTCGCCGACCCAGTCGGTGACCACCCGGATCGCCTCGGCCATGGTGAACATGCCGTGCGCGATTACGTCGGGCAGGCCGACCTCGACCGCGAACTTCTCGTTCCAGTGGATCGGGTTGAAGTCACCCGAGGCGCCCGCGTACCGGACCAGCGTGGCGCGGGTCACCGGGAAGGACTGGGCGGGCAGCTCGGTGCCGACCTCGACCTGGTCGAAGTTGATGGTCATCCTGGTCACTCCCCCGCCTGGTCGGCGGCCCGGGCCACCAGCGTCATGATCGCGGTCACCACGTGCTCGCCGCTCTCGTCGTGCACCCGGCCGCTGACGGTCAGCACGTCGTTGCCGGCCAGCGACTTGATCGCGTCGATGGCGACGCTGACGGTCAGCCGGTCCCCGGCGTGCACCGGGCGGCTGTAGGTGAACTTCTGGTCCCCGTGCACCACGCGGGTGTAGTCCAGACCCAGCTCGGGGTCGTTCACCACCTGGGCCGCGGCCTCGTAGGTGATCACGAACGGGAAGGTCGGCGGCGCGATCACCTCCGGATACCCGAGCGCCTTCGCGGTCTCCGGATCGGTGTACGCCGGGTTGGCGTCACCGATCGCCACCGCGAACTCGCGGATCTTCTCCCGGCCTACCTCGTACGGCTCGGTGGGCGGGTACGTCCGCCCGATGAACGAGGGGTCCAGGGCCATGGGCTACTCCTCTGACGGTGGGTCACACAGCTGGTGCGGTGGGACGGCAGGTACGGAAAAAGCTCCAGGCCGTGCCCCTTGCGGGACACGGCCTGGAGCCTAGAGCCTGATCACACCAGGCCCGGCGACGCCTTGCGGGGTCAGCGGGTCTCGCGGTGCGCGGTGTGCGAGTTGCAACGGGGGCAGTGCTTCTTCATCTCAAGACGGTCCGGGTCGTTGCGCCGGTTCTTCTTGGTGATGTAGTTCCGCTCCTTGCACTCCACGCAGGCCAGCGTGATCTTCGGGCGGACGTCGGTGGCAGCCACGGGAGTGCCTTCCTAAAAAATGAGTGATGACACAACAAGAGTAGCCGATCGGGAGTTCGATCTCCCGACCGACTACGCGGGGTAGCGGTGACCGGACTTGAACCGGTGACACAGCGATTATGAGCCGCTTGCTCTACCAACTGAGCTACACCGCTTTGATGATCCGTCACCAGACCGAGGTCTGACTCCATCTCACCAGAGCCCCCATGCGGAATCGAACCGCAGACCTTCTCCTTACCATGGAGACGCTCTACCGACTGAGCTATAGGGGCGAACGAGGAAGAGATTACACGTTTCCCGGCCAGAGGTGAAATCCGTATCCGGCCCGGAAGATCGCAGGTGGGCGGCCCGTACGGGCGCTCCTGTGCAGCACCTCCGTTCGACCGCGCCTGGGAACCGACGGCTCCGGCCGTCCCGACCCGGTACGACTGCTGCGAGCCTCCGCGCCGCCCGCCCCTCCTCCCCATAGGCTCGACCCCCAGTGATCTTGCGGCTCCCGGGGCGCCCCGAGGCCGCCGGGCAGCGAGGAGCCGGCCGATGACCGCGGACAGCGCACCCGCCGAGGGGCCGCACCCGGGCGAGGGATCGTCGAAGAACCCCAACCCACTGGGCCACGGCCCGGTGCTGCTGCTCGTCAACGCACGGCTCACCGACGGGCGGGTGGTGGACGTCCGGATCAGCGGTGACCGGATCCAGGCGGTCGGCACCACCGGCAGCCTCGGCCCGCTCCCGGCCGCGCCCGGCGGCGGCACCAGCACCACCGGCGCCCGGATCGACCTCGGCGGCTACCTGCTGCTGCCCGCCCCCGCCGAGCCGCACGCCCACTACGACGTGGCCTTCTCAGCCGCCCTGCCCACGCCACCGCCGGAGACCCCCGCCGACCTGATCCGCCGGGTCACCGAGGGCGCGCTCACCGCGCTCGGGTACGGGGCCACCGCCCAGCGCACCCATGTCCGGATCGGCGACGTGCACGGGCTGCGCCGACTGGAGGCCGTCCTGACGGCCCGCCAGGCGCTGCGCGGCCTGGCCGAGCTCCAGGCGGTGGCGATGCCCCGGCTGCTCACCGGCCGGGCCGGCGCGGACGGCCGGGCCCAGCTCAGGGACGCGCTCAAGCTCGGCGCGGCGGCGGCCGGCGGCTGCCCGGACCTCGACCCGGACCCGCTGGGCTACGTCCAGGTCCTGCTGGAGGCGGCCCGCGAGGCGGACTGTCCGGTGGACCTGCACACCCGGGGCGGCGATCCGGCCCAACTCGCCCGCCTGGCCTCCGTGTTGGCACCGCTCCGGCCCCGGGTCACGGTCGGCCCGGTGAGTGCGCTGACGGACGGCGGCGCAACGGTGCTGGCGGGCGCCGGACTGCGGGTGGTCTGCCTGCCGCAGAACGGCGGATGCGTCGGCCTCGAAGGCCAGCCCGGCCCCCTGCGCCCTTTCCTGGTGCGGGAGTTGACCGAGGCCGGGGTCCAGCTGGCGGCGGGTGCGGGCGGCCTGCGGGACCTCGCCAACCCGGTCGGCCGGGCCGACCCGCTGGAGGCCGCGTACCTGCTCGCGGCGGGCGGCGGGCTCAGCCCGGAGGCGGCGTACGAGGCGGTCGCCAACCGGGCCAGGGCCGTCCTCGGGCTGCCGCCCGTCCGGGTCGACGCCGGCTTCCCGGCCGAGCTGCTCGCGGTCCGGGGCGACTCGCTGGCCGGGGCACTGGCCGGCGGGCACAGTCGGCTGGTGATCCACAGCGGCCGGGTGGTCAGCCGGACCAGCGCCGTCCGGGAGTTCGCCGACACGGTGGCGCTGGCGCTTCCCCGGCAGAACACGCCGGGCTGAGGCGCCTGGTCCGAGCTGCCCGCCTGGCCTTCGCCGCCCGGCCTACTTCGCGCCCGGGTTGGCGGGTTCGCCTCGGCGGACCGCCCCCGGCGCCCGACGGGTCGGGTGGTTGGCCGCCGCCGAGGAGTTGAGCTGCCAGGGGACGCTGATCACCATCACGCCGGGAGTGAAGAGCAGTCTGCTCTTCAGCCACAGGGCGGACTGGTTGTGCAGCAGGTTCTCCCACCAGTGGCCCACCACGTACTCGGGGATGAACACCGCGACCACGTCGCGCGGACTCCCCCGGCGGACGCTCCGGACGTACCCGACCACCGGTCGGGTGATCTCCCGGAACGGCGAGTCGAGCACCTTCAGCGGCACCTGGACGTCGAACTCGTCCCACTGCGCCCGCAGTTCGTCGGTGCTGTCGCGCTCGACCGCGACCGTGAGCGCCTCCAGGGTGTCCGGCTTGAACGCCTGGGCGTAGCCGAGCGCGCGCAGGGTCGGTTTGTGCAGCTTGGAGACCAGTACGATCCCGTGCACCTTGGCCGGGCGGACCGACTCCTCGTGCGGGTCGGCCACCGTCAGCTCCTCGGCCACCCGGTCGTAGTGGCGCCGGATGCCGCGCATCATCAGCCAGAGCACGGTGGCGGCCAGCACCGCCAGCCAGGCGCCCTGGGTGAACTTGGTGGCCAGCACGATCACCAGCACCAGCCCGGTGACGACGGCGCCCAGCGCGTTGATGATCCGGGCCCGGTGCGCGTCCCGCCGGACCTGCGGGGTCGGCTGCTCGCCCAGGGTGCGGTTCCAGTGCCGGACCATGCCGATCTGGGACAGCGTGAAGGAGGTGAAGACGCCGAGGATGTAGAGGTGGATCAGGCTGGTGACGTCTGCGTCGTACAGCCAGAGCAGCCCGCCGGCCACCAGGGCGAGCGCGATGATGCCGTTGGAGAACGCGAGGCGGTCGCCCCGGGTGTGCAACTGGCGGGGCAGGTAGCGGTGTTCGGCCAGGATCGAGGCGAGCAGCGGGAAGCCGTTGAAGGCGGTGTTCGCCGCCAGGACCAGCACCAACGCGGTGGCCGCCTGGATCAGGTAGAACGGGATGCTGTGGTCACCGCCGAAGATCGCCGCCGCGAGCTGGGCGATCACGGTCTGCTGCGGCGTGCCGCAGTCCCCGGTGAATCCGGCCAGCTGGCAGCTGTCGTCGGTGATGTGCACCTTGGCGACCACCGCCAGTGTGGTGATGCCGGAGAACATCACGATCGCGGTGATGCCCATCACGGCCATCGTGGTGGCGGCGTTCTTCGACTTCGGCTTCTGGAAGGCCGGCACCCCGTTGGAGATCGCCTCGACGCCGGTCAGCGCCGTACAGCCGGAGGCGAACGCCCGCAGCGCCAGCATCAGCAGCGCGAACCCGGCGAAGGTCTCGTCCCCCGGCTCCGGCGTGATCCCGTACTTGGCGCTCTCGGCCACCGGCGCGTCCCCGAGCAGGTACCGGACCAGACCGGTGCCCACCATGATCAGGATGCCGCCGATGAACAGGTAGGTCGGCGCGGCGAAGGCGTTGCCGGACTCCCGGACGCCGCGCAGGTTCATGGCCGTCAGCACCGCCACGAAGCCGACCGCCAGCACCACCCGGTAGTCCACCAGGCTCGGCAGCGCGGAGATGATGTTCGCCACCCCGGAGGCGACCGACACCGCCACCGTCATCACGTAGTCGACCAGCAGCGAGGCCGCCACCACCAGCCCCGAGTTGGGCCCGAGGTTCCTGGACACCACCTCGTAGGACCCGCCGCCGCTGGGGTAGGCGTGCACCACCTGACGGTACGACAGCACCACGACCACCATCAGCGCGACGACGCCCGCCGCGACCCAGGGGGTGAGGTAGAGGAAGGCGGTGCCGCCGACGGTGAGCACCAACAGGATCTCCTGGGTCGCGTACGCGACGGAGGAGAGCGGGTCGGAAGCGAAGATCGGCAGCGCCAGCCGCTTGGGCAGCAGGGTCTCGCCCAGCTCCTCGCTGCGCATGGCCCGGCCGATCACGAGACGCTTCAGCGCCTGGGGCAGGTTGAACACACTCGCGAGCGTAAGTGCCGGAGCGTCAGGTTCCGGGGGCCGTCGAATGTCCGGCGTGTCCTGATTCGTCCTGATGGACGCTCACCTGCGGTCGGCGGTGGCGGGGGTGGCGGACCGGACGTCCCGGCGGGCGCCGGTTGGGAAGACGATCAGCACGGGCGGAGGGACTCCCGACGCGACGGCCGGGGCGTACATCAGCAGGTGGCTGGACACGGGCCGACCACCCCCGCCGAACACTCTGCTGCCATCTGAATGTAATTGCAAGCCATACGCAATAGTGTGGGGACCGGCACGCCAAGACCCCTATGCACAACGACTAGGAGCCCTCTACTCATGGGTCAGTACACGCTCCCCGATCTGCCGTACGACTACTCCGCCCTGGAGAAGGCGATGTCCGCCGAGATCCTGGAGCTGCACCACTCCAAGCACCACGCCGCCTACGTGGCCGGCGCCAACACCACCCTCGAGCAGCTCGCCGAGGCCCGCGAGAAGGAGAACTTCGGCGGCCTGGTCGGCCTGCAGAAGACCCTCGGCTTCCACCTCTCCGGCCACGTCCTGCACTCCCTCTTCTGGGAGAACCTCTCCCCGGACGGCGGCGACCGCCCCGACGGCGCCCTGGGCGACGCCATCACCGAGCACTTCGGCACCTTCGAGGCCTTCAAGAAGCAGCTCACCGCCGCCACCGTCGGCGTCCAGGGCTCCGGCTGGGGCATCCTCTCCTGGGAGCCCCTTGGCAAGCGCCTGATCGTCGAGCAGGTCTACGACCACCACGGCAACGTCGGCCAGGGCACCACCCCGCTCCTCGCCTTCGACGCCTGGGAGCACGCCTACTACCTCCAGTACAAGAACGTCCGCCCCGACTACGTCACCCGCCTCTGGGACGTCGTCAACTGGACCGACGTCACCAACCGCTTCACCGCCGCCACGGGCGCCTGACCCCTCGGCCCCTCACGCACCGGAGCCCCGCCTCCCCCACCGGGGAGCGCGGGGCTCCGACCCTCCTGGGGGGCACATACCTCCAGTCACGCCAACCCCGTTCCCCTGCACCCCACTTGGGCGAACCGGTGACTTACCCTGGTCGCCTTGCTAGCTTTACCGTGTGGACTGGCTCGCACCGCTGGGCACGCTCGTCGGGGCCGCCGTCGGAGTGGGCACGGGCCTGACCGTCGATCGCTTCCGCCGGCGCCACGACAGCGCCGATCGCTGGCTGCAGACCCGCCGCACCGTCTACGTCGACTTCCTCACCGCACTGAGCCGTGGCCATTCGGAGCTGCGAGCGGCCACTTTCCGGGAGGACCTCTCGGACGCGGCCCGCTTCGGAGCGCTGCACCAGGCACTGGACGGTTCCGGTATCTGGACCTGTCGGCAGACACTCTCCCTGACGGCTCCCACCGAGATCATCTCGTTGGGGATCGACGCGGCCAAGGCCCTTGAGCAGGTCCGGGACACTCTCATCACCGAACCGGACGTCCGGTCCGAGCCGTACCTACGGGCCCGGGCCGATCTCTGGAAGGTCAATGCCGATCTGCGCGAAGCGATGCGCAAGGACCTCAGGCTCGATCTCCCACCCGACCCCGAAGTCGGCCTCCACCGCCACCAACGCCCTGACTGACCCCACCCCGGCACAGCAGAAGGGCCCCCGACCGGCGTTTCCGCTGGTCGGGGGCCCTTCTCATATCCTGTGGCTGGTGCAGGGTTCGAACCTGCGTAGCTTGCGCGGCAGATTTACAGTCTGCTCCCTTTGGCCGCTCGGGCAACCAGCCAGGATGGTGTCTCGCGGGGCGCTGCCCCGTTCGACCTCGTAAACGATACCTGATGGATGGGGGTGCTTCGCCACTCGGTCGGTCACGTGATGATCAAGGGGATGGGGCGTGGCTGGCGGGGGCGGGCGGGGGTGGGGGTGGATAGGCTTGGGCGGCGCCTGCTCCGTTGGGGTGGGGGCGGACAGTGAAGCCAGAGCATCAAGGAGACCAAGACACCATGGCCGACTCCAGTTTCGACATCGTCTCGAAGGTCGAGTGGCAGGAGGTCGACAACGCGATCAACCAGACCTCCCGCGAGATCGCCACCCGGTTCGACTTCAAGAACGTCGGCGGCGAGGTCAAGCGGTCGGGCGAGAAGATCGAGATGAAGGCCAACGGCGAGGAGCGCGTCAAGGCGATCCTGGACGTGCTGAAGGACAAGTTCATCAAGCGTGGCCTGTCGCTCAAGGCGCTCGACGCGGGCGAGCCGCAGCTCTCCGGCAAGGAGTACCGGATCACCGCGGACGTGAAGGAGGGCATCTCCCAGGACGACGCGAAGAAGGTCGCGAAGATCATCCGCGACGAGGGCCCGAAGGGCGTCAAGGCGCAGGTGCAGGGTGACGAACTGCGGGTCAGCTCGAAGAGCCGTGACGACCTGCAGACCATCCAGGCACTGCTCAAGGGCAAGGACCTGGAGTTCGCGATCCAGTTCGTGAACTACCGCTGACGCTGCGACAGCGCCGCCGTCGGGGCCCGGACCGTGCACGGTCCGGGCCCCGACGTCTGGGTGCGGGGCGGGTCAGCCGGTGACCAGGGCGGTCGCGGTGGCCACGGTGGCGGTGACGGTGCTGGTGGAGAGCGGGGGCACCGCGTCCTTGACGGCCGTCGGGTCGGGCTTGGCGGCGGTGGCCTTGGCCACCAGGTCGGCTGCGGACTTCTCGACCTGGCCGAGGGCGTCCGTCGGGTTGACCGGCAGCGGCGGGAGACCGCGGGCGTCGTCGACCGGCAGGCCGGGGACGGGCGCAGGGACCGCGACGGGGGCGGCCGGCAGCAGGCCCAGCAGGGACTTCACCGCCGCCTGGAGGTCGGCCAGTTGCTTCTGCAGGGCGGCCGGGTCGGGGCCGGCGGAGGTCGCGGAGGTCACCAGCTTGGTGATCTGACCGAGCACGTCGCCGAGCGAGCCGAGCACCGCGAGGTTCTTGCCCGGGTCGGGGAGAGCCGGCAGGTCACCACCCGGAGGCGTCACAGGCAGATCCACCGGGGGCTTCACCGGCAGGTCACCACCCGGAGGCGTCACAGGCAGATCCACCGGGGGCTTCACCGGCAGGTCACCACCCGGAGGCGTCACAGGCAGATCCACCGGGGGCTTCACCGGCAGGTCACCACCCGGAGGCGTCACAGGCAGGTCGACCGGGGGCTTCACCGGCAGGTCCGGCACGGGCGGGACGATCGGGGGCAGCGGGAGGGGCGGGGCTAGGGGACGGATGGTGGTCGCCGCAGCGGTGTCGGCAGCATTGGCGACGGTGACGGACGTGGTGGTGACCGTGGCAAGGCCAAGGGTTGCGGTCAGCACGACGGCCGTCCAGGTGGCACGCATGGGATTGCGCTTCCTCTCAGTGAAGTACAGGCGGAATCGCCTGAGCTTCACGTTGGGCCACCGCACCTGCCCCGGCCACCGGTTGTACGCCGAATGGTCCGGGGCCCGGACGCCGTAAGGGTTTTGGGGCGGTCAGCCGGAACACCAGTCGACCAGCCGCCGGTGCCGGTCGAGCCCGACCGCCTCGAACTCGTCCTGTCCGTGGCTGTGTTGGGCGCCGACCCGGCGCAGCGCCTGGGAGATCGGGCTGCCCTCGGCCGCGAAAGGCTGGCCGGTCACCGAGGAGAGCGGCCCGAGCACCACCTGGGCGTCGAACCAGACCGCCGCGTGCTGGGTGCCCTCACCGCCGCAGAAGTCCGCCTCGACGTAGCCGATCGGGCCCGCCTTGGACCAGGCCGCCATCCGGCGCCCGAAGCCGCCCGGGAAGGACGTGAAGCCGGGCTGGATCGCGCCGCCGTGCTCGGTGACGGTGTCGAAGAGAAGGTCCGTCATCGGGATCAGCGCCAGTTTCTGTTCGAGTCCGGCGACCCGGGCGACCGGCACCTCGGCCGCCACCACGTCGAGCAGTTCCCGCGATGCGATCAGCGCCTTCAGTTCGTAGGACATCCAGCCATTCTGCGCCTTCCGACAACGGTGCGGGAGCGGATTATCGAACTCGCTGTGCGTTCGAACAGCCCGAGCGACCGGGCGACGGCGGGGGCGGGGGCAAGGGCGACAGCGGAGCAGGCAGACTGGACGGATGAACGAGCAGAGCGAGCCGACGGTACGTCAACCCCGGCCCACCGCCGAGGAACTGGCGGCGGCCCGGGACCGGACCGTGCCGGACGTGGTGGCACCAGGACTGCGGGTGCTGTTCTGCGGCATCAACCCGGGGCTGTGGTCCGGGGCGACCGGCCGGCACTTCGCCCGGCCGGGCAACCGGTTCTGGCCCGCACTGCACCGCTCGGGCTTCACGCCCCGTCAGCTCGGACCGGCGGAGCAGTTGGAGTTGCTCGACCACGGGCTCGGGATCACCAACGTGGTGGCCAGGACCACCGCCAAGGCGGACGAACTCACCGCCGAGGAGTACCGGTCGGGCGGGCAGGCGCTGGTGGAGCGGGTGACCCGACTGCGGCCCGAGGTGCTCGCGGTGCTGGGGATCGGGGCGTATCGGACCGCGTTCGGACGGCGGGGCGCGGTGGTCGGTCCGCAGCCGGAGGGGATCGGCGACACTGAGGTGTGGGTGCTGCCCAACCCCAGCGGCCTGAACGCCCACTACACGCTGGACGGGATCGCCGAGGAGTTCCGGCGGCTGCGCGAGGCGCTGCCGGAACACCGGTCAGGGCACCGGGAGGAGCACCGGGCGGAGCGCTAGTCGGTGCCCTGGCCGACGAGCACCGGGGCCGGGGCGGACCGGAGTTCGCGGATCAGCTCCCGGACGGCGGCGGTCCGGGCCAGCGCGGGGGTCGTGACGTAGCCGACCGTCCGGGTGGGCGGCTGCGGGCCGAGGCCGGTGACGGCCACCCCGGGCGGGGCGCCCAGCAGGGTGAGGGCGGGCATGATCGACATGCCGAGGCCCTGGGCGACCAGCGAGAGGGTGACGGTGTCGTCCTCGACGTTCACCGTGGCGGGCGGGATCCAGTCCTGGCTGCGCCACCAGTCTCGGGTGTACGAGCCGCAGTTCTCGTCCCAGTCGACCAGCGGCAGGGTGCGCGGCCGGGGGTGGCCGACCGGGTGCGCCAGCGCGTACGGCTCGGTGAACAGGCGGCCCGCGAGCAGTCCGGGCAGCACCGGGGACGGGGCCTGGCCGGTGGCCGCGTCCAGGGTGGCGATGCCCAGTTCGGCGTGGCCGTCGGCCACTTCGCCGGCCGTGCCGCGGCCGATCTCGCGGACGATCCGCAGCTCCGGTTCGAGGCCGGGGTGACGGTCCTTCAGCCGGGCGAGCACCCCGGGCAGCAGGTGGGCGGCGGCGCTGCGGAAGGCCACGATCCGGAGCGGGCCGGTGACTTCGGCGTCCTGCCGGGCGGCGGCCCGGGTCTCGGTGGCCAGGGTGGCGAGCAGGTGCAGGATCTGCCGGGCGTGGGCGGCGGCCTGCGCGCCCGCCGGGGTCGGACGCGCCCCGTGCCGACCGCGGTCGAAGAGCACGGCGCCCAGCTTGCGCTCGCACCCGCGGACGGCGTGCGAGACGGCGGACTGCGACATGCCGAGCGCCGTGGCGGCGGCCGTGAAGCTGCGGTCGCGGTCGACGGCGACCAGGATGCGCAGCTCGTGCGGGGCGAGATCGGTCATCCGGGCAACCTACCCCGGCCCACCGGCTTCCATGAACTGTGCTCATGGAACGGCCCCGACCATCGACGCGACCCCCTGCCCGGCCGTCCGGGAGCTCCCTAGCGTGATCATCACACCGAACAGGGAGCCCCACCATGACCCGCGCCGCCGTCACCGCCCGTTTCGTCCACCAGGTCGCCCGCCCGCAGGGCCGCGCCGCCGCCACCGACTTCGCCTTCGTCGAGGCCCCGCTCCCGCCGGTCGAACCGGGCGGCGCGCTGGTGGAGAACCTGCACTTCTCGGTCGATCCGTACATGCGCGAAGTGATGGACTTCGGTGACCTGCACGCCCCCATGGAGGGTCGCGCGCTCGGCCGAGTGGTGGAGTCCCGGTCCGATCAACTGAAGGTCGGCGACCTGGTCGCGCACCGGCTGGGCTGGCGGACCCACGCCCTGCTGAGCCCGGATCAGATCCCGCACCGGTCCGCCGCACCCGACCCGGGCGGGGTGCAGGTCCGGCTCCGCGAGCCCGGGGTGCCCGCCCTCCGCTCGGCCGGCGTCCGGGTGGTCACCCCGCCGGCCGGGGTGCCGCTCCGCACCTACCTGAGCCTGCTCGGCGGCACCGGCCTGACGGCGTACGTCGGCCTGACCCGGATCGCCCGGCTGCAGCCCGGCGAGAGCCTGTACGTGAGCGCGGCGGCAGGTGGCGTGGGGACGGCGGTCGGCCAGCTGGCCCGGCTGATGGGGGTCGGCCGGCTGGTCGGGAGCACCGGTTCGGCCGCCAAGGTGCGGCACCTGACCGAGCGGCTCGGCTTCGACGCCGCCTTCGACCACCACGACGGCCCGGTCGGCGAGCAGCTGCGCCGGGCCGCCCCGGACGGCCTGGACGTGTACTTCGACAACGTCGGCGGGGACCATCTGGCCGGTGCCATCGACGTGTTGCGGGACGGCGGCCGGATCGCCTGGTGCGGGGCGGTGGCGCAGTACGACGATGCCGCGAACCCGCCCGCCGCGCCGTACAACCTCTACGACGTGGTGAGCAAGAGCCTGCGGCTGGAGGGCTTCCTGGTCCGCAACCACCGGGAGGTGCAGGGCGAGTTGGAGGAGTACCTCACGCCGTACCTGCGCTCGGGGGTGCTGGTGCCAGACGAGACCGTGACGGTCGGCTTCGACCGGTCGGTGGACGCCTTCCTCGGGATGCTGGCGGGGGCGAACACCGGGAAGGCGATCGTGCAGGTCGGCGCGGGCGCAGCGGAGTGACGCCGGGTCAGCCCCGGCGAAAGGCGATCGGGCATCTACGGCCAGGGGCTCGGGGCTCTGCCGATCTGCGGCTCCGCCGCGTGAGCGAGGAGATCTGGCGCCGGGGTCACTGCGAAAGTGCCTGACCACCCCTGAACAGATCACCTTGCACGAGGCCGGCGTCGCAGTTCCCCGAGCCCCTGACTCCGTAGCGGGCTGAGCACCTGCCAACGGCAGAGCCCCGAGAGCCGCAGGTTCCAGGGCCACGGCCGGAGGGTTCAGTCGGTGGCGAGGCGGGCGTGGAGGTGTTCGTCGTGGTAGGTGCCGTCGCCGAAGCGGTGGCTCTTGCGGAGGGTGCCCTCCAGGGGGTAGCCGGCCCGGTCGGCCACTCGGCAGGAGGCGGAGTTGCCGACGGCGTGGGCGAGTTCGATCCGCCGGGCGTCGGCGGTGGTGAAGGCCCAGTGGGTGACGGCGTCCAGGCCGCGGGTGGCGAGGCCGCGGCCCCGGGCGGCCGGGACCAGCCAGTAGCCGATCATCGCGATGCCGTCCGCCCGGTCCGCCCAGCGGACGGCGACGGCGCCGAGGAGTTCGTCGAAGTCGTCGTCGAGGAGGGCGAAGGAGGCCAGGTCGCCGCGGTCCCAGCCGGCGGTCCGGCCGGCCAGCCAGCGTTCGGCGTGCAGGACGGTGGGGGCCAGCAGCGGGTTCCACAGGGACAGCACCGGGTCGGCGGCGACGGCGACCAACTCCCGCGCCCGGCGCTCCGGTTCGCCGATCCGGCTCCACGGACGGAGCCGGAAGCCGTCCCCGGCCAGGTCGGCGGGGGTGAAGCTGGGCAGGAAGTTCACGGATCCGTCGGCACTCATGACGATCTGTCTACCTCCTGACGGACAGTGGCGCCAGCCCTCAGGCGGCGACCCGGAAGCCGATGTTGCCCGCCGAACTGTCGGGGGTGTTGGAGCTGCGGGCGGCCACCCGGTAGCGGTTGCAGTAGGAGTCGTGGCACATGTGCGAACCGCCGCGCATCACCCGGCGGGTTCCGTCCGGCGGGCCGACCGGGTGGTGGCGCGGGCCGGTCCGGTGGAAGTCGGGGCTGAACCAGTCGGCGCACCACTCCCAGACGTTGCCCGCCACGTTGTACAGGCCGTGGCCGTTGGGGCGGTAGGTCTTCACTGGGGCGGTGCCGGGGTGGTCGGCGGCGGTGTTCAGGGTGGGGAAGACGCCCTGCCAGATGTTGCACATCTGCCGTCCACCGGGCGTGAGTTGGTCGCCCCACGGGTAGCGCTTCTGCTCCAGCCCGCCCCGGGCGGCGTACTCCCACTCGGCCTCGGTCGGCAGCCGGCTGCCGGACCAGGCGCAGTACGCCAGGGCGTCGTGCCAGGAGACGTGCACCACCGGGTGGTTCTGCCGGGCACCGGCCGAGGAGCCGGGGCCCTCGGGCCGGCGCCAGTCAGCGCCCTCCACCGCGCGCCACCACGGGACGCCCGCCACCGACGGTGCGGTGGCCGCCGCCTCCGGGGCCAGGAAGCCCTCGAAGACGAAGCTGAACCCGAACCGCTCGGCCTCCGTGACGTACCCGGTGGCCTTCACGAAGCCGGCGAACTGGGCGTTGGTGACGGCCGTCGGCGAGATCCGGAACGGCCCGACCTCGACCTCGCGGACCGGCCCCTCACCGTCGGCCGGGAAGCCCACCGGGTCGTCGGTGCCCATCAGGAACCGCCCGCCCGGCAGGGCGAGCAGCCCCCGGGCGGTACGGGCGGGAGCGGGGGCGGCCAGGGTGAGCACCGCCGGGCCCGCCCCGGCCCGGCCCGGGGTGCAGCAGGGCTTGATCGGCTCGGTGCTCAACGTCGGTCGTCCTCTCGAAGGGTCGTCCCCCGGGCCGGACGGCCCGGCCCGGGGGACGGTGGCGGGTCGGGTCAGAGCGCGCGGTCGGCCGCCAACCGGGCGGCCAGGGCCGGGATGCCGAGCGCCTGCTCCTGCTGCGGGGTGGCCTGGTACAGCAGGTTCTGCAGCTGGTACGGATCGCTCACCAGGTCGTAGTACTCCCGGAACAGCACCTGCCCGGTGCCGGTGACCGTCCCGGCGGCGTCGGTCTTGAGGTCGTAGTACTCGGTGTACTGCCGGTCGGTGGCGACGTACGAGGCCCAGGTGTTGGGCGTACCGGCCCCGGTGCCCTGGCGCCACCACTCGACCAGCAGGTGGTCGCGCCGTTGGTCGCCGAGCAGCGAGCGGCCGTCCTGCGGGGTGTCCGGGACGATGCCGGCCGCGTCCAGGATGGTCGGGGCGACGTCGATGTTGGCGGCGATCCGGTTGTCGGTGGTGCCCGCGCCCAGGCCGCCGGCCGGCCAGGAGAGGTAGAACGGCACCTGGTGGGACGGGGAGTACGGCACCGACTTCTTCAGCCAGCCGTGGTCGGCCCAGGTGTAGCCGTTGTCGCCGAGGTAGACGACCAGGGTGTTGTCGAGCTGGCCGAGCGCGGCCAGCTTGTCGTGGAACGCCTGCACCGCGTCGTCCACCGAGAGCAGGGTGCGGAGTTGACGCTGCCGCAGCTCCCGGGCGTCTGCCAGGGTGGCGGTGGCGTTCCGGATGTAGGCGGGCTTGTCGCTGCGGTCCTCCTCGGTCACCGAGAGCCGGCCGTTCCAGGCCGGGACCGGGGTGTCGGCGTACTTGGGGGCCGGCTTGTTGGGCTCGTGCGAGGCGTACGGGGTCACGTAGGCGAACCACGGACGGGTGTCGGTGGCCGCCTTGTCGAGGAAGGCCAGCGTGTGGTTCTTGATCACGTTGGTGGCGTAGCCGTTGATGGTGCGGACGGTCCCGTTGTCGTTGTACCGGGCGTCCTGGTAGGACGGCTGGAGCAGCAGCCAGTCCTCGAAGTGCGGCGGATTGTCCGCCAGCGCCCAGGAGTTGAGGTACTTGCCGAACAGGCCCGTGCGGTAGCCGGCCTGGCTCAGGTAGCGCTGCACGGTGGTGTGCTGGTCCAGCGCGGCCGAGGCGCCGTTGTTGCGGACCCCGTGGTTGTGGGCGAACCGGCCGGAGAAGATCGAGGACCGGGACGGTGCGCAGAGCGGCGTGGCGACATGGCCGTTGGGATAGGTCACGCCCTGGCCGCCGAGCCAGGCGATGGTGTTCTGGATCGCCCAGTCGGTGTGCTTGGGCTGGTCGTCGGTGACGATCAGCAGGATGTTCGGACGGGCGGCGGTCGGCGCGGCCGCGGCGGGCGCGGCCGTCAGCGGGACGGCTCCGGCGGCGGCCACGGCGGCGGCTCCGGCGAGGAAGCCCCGCCGGCCGAATTCGGGACGGCTGTTCTCGGGCACCACGGAATTCCTTTCGGCGTCGGTGAACTCCGGCGGCTGCGGCAGGGCATGCCGAATCGTTGCCGGAGTTGGGGGAGAACGCGTGCTCCGGGGAGGGGGAGGACACCCACCGGGGAATCACGGAAAGGGCTTCGCCAGCGCCGTGATCAGCGCTGACGGGCCGCGGAGGTCACGCGGCGGGGCTACAGAGCCCGCTGGCCAGTCGGCCGAGATCGACGTGGCGGCGGGCAGCGAGGAACTCTCCGGCTGCCATGGCAGCGACAATAGGGGGCGGCGTCGGCGGCCCGCAATGGTGCCCGGCAGGCGGACACGCGGAATTCACGTTCCACCGCCGGACGGGCGAACGGCGCTCCGCCGAAGGGGAGTTCGGGCCGGGCGGCCCGACCTGACACCTCGGCCCCGGAGCGGTTCCCGGCTGCCGGGTAGAGTCGGTGGGTCGGGCGTCTCCCGGCGCCACCACGCCGCCGTCCGCCGCACGCCCCGCGTGTCCGGGCCGACCGCGCCCCGAGTACGACAGGTCCCCGTCTTGCCCCCTGCCATGCCGTCCGCCGCGCGGCTGCGCGGCCACCGCCCGTCCTGGTTCACCCCGAAGGTGGCCCGCACCGAGGTGCTGGCCGGCCTGGTGGTGGCCCTCGCGCTGATCCCGGAGGCGATCTCCTTCTCGGTCATCGCGGGCGTGGACCCGAGCGTCGGGCTGTTCGCCTCCTTCACCATGGCCGTGGTGATCTCGGTGGTCGGCGGCCGGCCGGCGATGATCTCCGCCGCCACCGGGGCGATCGCCCTGGTGGTCGCCCCGCTCGCCCGGGAGCACGGCTTCGGCTACCTGATCGCCACCGTGATCCTCGGCGGGCTCTGCCAGATCGCCCTCGGTGCACTCGGCGTGGCCAAGCTGCTCAGGTTCGTCCCGCGCAGCGTGATGCTCGGCTTCGTCAACTCGCTCTCCATCCTGGTCTTCGTGGCCCAGCTGCCGAACCTGGTGGACGTCCCCTGGGCGGTCTACCCGCTGCTGGTCGGCGGCCTGGCGCTGACCGCGCTGCTCCCCCGGTTCACCACGGTCGTCCCGGCCCCGCTGGTGTCGATCGTGGCGCTCACCGCCGTCACCGCGGGCGCCCACCTGGCCGTGCCCACCGTCGGCGACAAGGGCAGGCTCCCGGCCGGGCTGCCGCTGCCCGGCCTGCCCGAGGTGCCGTTCACCGCGGCCACCCTGACCCTGATCGCGCCGTACGCGCTGGCCTTCGCCCTGGTCGGGCTGATGGAGTCGCTGATGACGGCCCAGCTGGTGGACGAGATCACCGGCACCCGCTCGAACAAGACCCGGGAGTCCCTCGGCCAGGGTGTCGCCAACATCGTCACCGGCCTGTTCGGCGGGATGGGCGGCTGCGCGATGATCGGCCAGACGATGGTCAACGTGAAGACCTCCGGGGCCCGCACCCGGCTCTCCACCTTCCTGTCCGGCGTCTTCCTGATGGTGCTCTGCATCGTCTTCGGACCGGTGGTGTCACGGATCCCGATGGCCGCCCTGGTCGCGGTGATGATGCTGGTCTGCGTCACCACCTTCGACTGGCGCTCCGTCAGCCCGCGCACCTTCCGCCGGCTGCCGGTCGGCGAGAGCGCCGTCATGGTGATCACCGTGGTCTGCGTGGTGGCCACCGGCAACCTCGCGGTCGGCGTGGTGGTCGGCTCGGTCAGCGCGATGGTGGTGTTCGCCCGCCGGGTCGCCCACCTCGCGGAGGTCAGCTCGGTCACCGACCCCACCGGCGACCGGATCAGGTACACGGTGACCGGCGCGCTGTTCTTCGCCTCCAGCAACGTGCTGGCCTCCCGGTTCGACTACGCCGACGATCCCGGTGAGGTCGTCATCGACCTGACCGCCGCGCACATCTGGGACGCCAGCTCGGTCGCCGCCCTGGACGGGATCGCCGACCGGTACGCCCGGCACGGCAAGACCGTCGAACTGGTCGGCCTCAACCCCCGCAGCGCGGAGCTGCACGGGACGCTCAGCGGGCAACTGGGCTGAGCCCCGCAGGACCTACCCGTGGCTGATCACCACCCGGCCGAAGGCACCGCCTTCCCGGTGGTACCGGAACGCCGCCGGGACCTCGGCGAACGGGAACACCCGGTCCAGCACCGGCCGGACACCGTGCACCTCCAACGCCCGGTTCAGCGCGGTGAACTGCGCCCGGCTGCCGACCGCGACGCTGCGCACCTGCACCCCCGAGGCGAACAGCAGCCGGGCGTCCACCGGCGGGGCGGTGGGGGCGTCGGCGACCCGGAAGCCGACGTACGCCAGCTCGGCGCCGATCCCGGCCGCGCGCAGCGACTGCTCCAGCGGACCCGCGACGTGCACCACCTGGTCCGCGCCCCGGCCGCCGGTGAGCTCGCGGACCCGCTCGTGCCAGTCCGGCTCGGCGGTCCGGTCGATCACCTCGTGCACGCCGAGCTCCTTGAGCCGTACGGCCTTCAGCCCGCCCGAGGTGGTGGCGATCACCCGCGCACCGGCCAGCAGGGCCAGCTGCACAGCCGCCAGGCCGACCGCGCCGGTGCCCGGGGTGAGCACGGTCTCGCCGGGGAGCAGCGGCCGGCCGCCGGTGAGGGCGTTCCACGCGGTCAGCGCGGTGAGCGGCAGCGCGGCGGCCTCCTCGTACGACAGGTGCCCGGGGATCCGCACCAGGGCCCGCTCCGCGACCACCCGGTACTCGGTCAGCGCGCCGTCCAGCGAGGAGCCCAGCTGGGCGGCCCGGTCCAGCCCGAACGGGCCGTCCAGCCAGTCCGGGAAGACCGTCAGCGCGACCCGGTCGCCGACCCCGAAGGTGGCGACGGCCGGACCGACCCCGACCACCTCCCCGGCTCCCTCGCACCCGGCGACCACACCCGGCACCACCGGCAGCGGGTAGTCGTCGGCCAGGATCAGCCCGTCCCGGAAGCTGACGGCGTTGGCGCGCATCCGCACCAGCACCTGCCCGGGGCCGGGCTCGGGCACCTCGTGCTCACGCAGCGTCAGGCCGGCCGCTCCGGTGCCCGTACCGGTCAGGTGGTAGCTCTTCATGACTCTCCTCAGGTGTGCCCGAACCCCGGCGCTTCCAAGGGGACTTGGGACGACCGGTGCCTCGACGGGGTGACAGGGACGATCCTGCGCGAGCCGACGAGCCGTCTCAATTCCGTGCAGGGAATGACGGGGCGGGCTATAACCGTCCGGTGAGCACCGTTACCGAACCCGGCCCGTTTCCCGCCGAGTTACGCCGTCGCCGGACCGAGCGCAGGCTGAGCCAACTCGAACTGGCCCTGCGGGCGGGCACCACCCAGCGGCACCTGAGCTTCATGGAGCGCGGCCGCTCCCGCCCCGGGCGGACCATGGTGATCCGGATCGCGGAGTCCCTCGACCTGCCGCTGCGCGACCGCAACTCGCTGCTGCACTCGGCCGGTTACGCGCCCGTGTACCCCGAGTCCCGGCTGGAGACCCCGATGCTCGGCCCGGTCCGGGAAGCGCTGGAGGTGATCCTGCGCGGCCATCTGCCGTACCCCGCCCTGGTGCTCCGCCCGTACGGCGAACTGGTGGCCGCGAACAGTGCGGTGGACCTGATCACCGAGGGCTGCTCGGCCGAACTGCTCACTCCCCCGGTCAACCTGATCCGGCTGCTGCTGCACCCGGACGGCATGGCCCGCCGGGTGCTCAACCTCCCGCAGTGGGGCCGCCACGTCACCGAGAACATCCGGCGGGCCTCGGCGAACGGCCACCACGACGCCCGGCTGGCGGCCTTCCTCGCCGAGTTGGAGGGCTACCTGCCGCCCGCCGCACCCGACCCGGAGCACCTCGGCTTCGCGGTCCCGCTCCGACTCGCCGTGCCCGAGGGCGAGTTGCGCCTGATCACCACGATCACGTCGTTCGCCACCGCCCTGGACGTCACGCTCGCCGAACTGCACCTGGAGGCGTTCCTGCCGGCCGACGAGGCCACCGCCGCCGTCCTCCGCGCCCGGGCCGCCGCCGGCTGAGCCGCGACGGCTCAGCGACCGCCGAACTTCTCGTCCGTGGAGACCACTTCGCGGCCCAGCGGCATCAGCGAGATCGGGATCATCTTCAGGTTGGCCCAGCCGAACGGGATCCCGATGATCGACAGGAACAGCGGGATGCTGGTCGCGATGTGCCCCAGCGCCAGCCACCACCCGGCGAACACCAGCCAGACCACGTTCCCGACGCAGGAAGGGGCCCCGGCGTCCGGCCGCTCCACCGTGGTCCGCCCGAACGGCCAGAGCACGTAGCCCGCGATCCGGAACGACGCGATGCCGAACGGGATGGTGACGATGAGGACGCAGCAGATGATCCCGGCGAGCACGTAGGCGAGCGCCATCCAGATGCCGCAGAAGATCAGCCAGAGCACGTTCAGCACGAAACCAATCACCTTCATGGCACCACCCTCCCACGAGCCAAGTCCCGGCACCGGCTCCTGCCTTGACCGGCGCGTCCGATCTCGGCCGACAGGGCACCGGAAGGTGACGCAGCGTGCATGGCACGTCACCCCGCTGCGGTGCTCGGCGGCGGCGTCAGGCCACGGCCCTGAGCACGCCCACGCCCGGGCGGACGAAGCCGGGGCGGGCGGCCAGCAGCCCGAAGGCGGCTTCGGGCACCACCAGGGCGAGCAGCAGCAGGAGCGGGGCCGTCCAGCCGCCGGTGGCGCTGCGCACCGTCCCGACCGCCAGCGGCCCGAGGGCGGCGAGCAGGTAGCCGCCGGTCTGGGCCAGGCCCGACAGGCGGGCGGCGGTCCCCGGGTCCGGGGAGCGCAGGCTCAGCAGGGTGACGGCGAGTGGGAACGCACTGCCGTTGGCGACACCGAGCACCGAGACCCAGAGCCACCCGCCCTGTGGGGCGAGCAGGATGCCGCCGAGCCCCACCAGCATGGCGACCGCGATCCCGGCGACCAGCGGTCGCTGGTCCCGCAGCCGGGCGGCGGCCACCGGCACGACGAAGCCCAGCGGGATGCCGATGGTCAGCATGACCGAGACCATCGTCCCGGACTCGGCCGCGCCGAACCCCTGATCCCGCATCAACTCCGGCAGCCAGGCGGTCAGTACGTAGAACATCAGCGACACCGCCCCCAGGAAGCCCGCCACCGCCCAGGCCGACGGCGAGCGCAGCAGCGAGGCGTCCGCGGCACACGGCGCCGGAGTCGGCGTCCGGTGGCCACGCAGCACCGGCAGGCACCAGACCAGGGTGGCGAGCAGCGCGGGGAGGGCCCAGGCCGCGAGGGCCGCCGGCAGCCCGGCGGCACGGTCGAGCGGGACGGCCACCCCGGCGGCGAGCGCCGCGCTGCCCGCCATCGCCGTCATCGCGAGGCCGGTGCACGGGCCCACCCGGGTGGGGAAGTGCTGCTTGACGAAGGCCGGCAGCAGGACGTTGCCGACCGCGAGGCCGGCCCCGGCCAGCACCGTGCCCGTGAACAGGGCCGCCGTGGCGGGGACCGCCCGCAGCAGCAGGCCGACGGTGACCAGCGCCAGCGCGCCGGCGACCGTCGGCCCGACGCCCGCCCGGCGGGCCACCGCAGGCGCGAGCGCGGCGAAGGCTCCCAGGCAGAGCACCGGCAGCGCGGTCAGCACGCTCAGTTCGAGGCCGTTCAGGCCGAACGCGGCCCGTACGTCGCCGAGCACCGGCGCGATGCCGGTGATCGCGGTCCGCAGGTTGACGGCCAGCAGCACCAGGCCGACCAGCGGCCAGGCCCGGCCGACCCCGGCCGTGACGGGGTCCATCGGCGCACCCCGCTACGAGGACGCGTTGCGGAAGGGGCAGGCCAGCTGCTCCTGGATGGTGTCGGAGAGCAGGTCCTCCTTCCCCTTGAGCGCGTCCGCGATCTCCTGGTCGACCGGGAAGACCAGCTCCGCCGCGACGTTGTCCTGCACGATCCGGGCCAGGTTGTCGAGCGCGGTGAGCACCGGGTCGGCCGGGAGCTGGGCGGTCGGCACGTCGAGCAGGTGGGTGTCGACCTTGGCGGGGTTCATGAACTGCCGGATGATGATCGTGTTCTGGTTCAGCACCGAGGTGGTCCAGATCGACAGCACCACGGCGTAGAGGTCCTGCCACCGCTCCGCGCCGACCTGGTCCCGCCACCGGCGCAGGAGTGCCTCCACCCCGGCGATCTGGGCCCGGGCCGCGTGCGCCATGGTGGTGCGGATGTCGCCGTACACGCTGCCGGAGAAGTCGGTGAACGACTCCCGGTCGAACGATCCGCGCCGGACGGTCTCCTCGGCGAAGCGGAGTGCCGCGTCGAGGATCCGGCCGGACGAGACCGCCAGCTCTGCGGGCAGGTCGGCCGCGCCGAGCTGGCGACGGGCCGTCGCCAGGGTGCCCGCGAAGTCCTGCAGCGGGCGGACCCAGCCGCCGCCCTGAGCGCCCTTCAGGTACGGGGCGAGGATCGAGAACGTCCCCAGCGGCACGTGGGCGATCGACTTCGCGAGCTCGAACACCTCCGCGACCGGGTGCACCGACTCGCGTTCGCCGTCGTGGACCAGGGTGTAGCGGCCGCCCTGGGAGTCGTTCTCGACCACGATGACCGGGGTGAGCCGGCCGATCAGGTCGGCCTTGAGGGCGGCGTAGTTCCGCCGCATGTCGGCGTTGACCGCGAGGACCGCGTCCCGGGCCTGCCGCACCGGGTCGGACCGGAACGCGACCAGCTGGACGTCGTGCGGGTCGAGGTCCGCCGCGTGGTCGTTCCTCGGGCAGCGCTCGGGGGAGTTCGGGGAGTTCGCTGAGGTTGCCATCGTGCTCCTCTGCCAGGTGACCGGTGCCCCACCCCCGGCACGGCCGGAACCCGTGCCGCCACCGGGTCCCCACCCTCCCGGTCCCGACGTCCCGGTCGACAGGGCTCCCCGTCCCGACCCGACCCCGCGTCCCGGTCCCACCCACCGTCAGACCCCGAACGGCGCAACCTGCCCCGGCTCCGCGCGCGGGGCGCCCGAGCAGTCACCACTGTGGTGGCATGGACGACTATCCGCTGCTCAATCTGTTCTGGACCATGATGTGGATCTTCCTCTGGGTCCTCTGGTTCTTCCTGCTCTTCAAGATCATCACGGATATCTTCCGCAGCCACGACATGGGCGGCTGGGGCAAGGCCGGGTGGCTGATCTTCGTGATCCTGCTGCCCTATCTGGGCGTCCTGGTCTACCTGATCGTCCGCGGCAGGTCGATGAGCCACCGGGACGCCGAACAGGCGCAGCAGGCCGACGCCGCCTTCAAGGACTACATCCGGAAGGCGGCCGGCACACCGGACGGTGGCGGCGGCGCGGCGGGTGGCGGCAGCGGCGGCGGGATCGACGAACTCGCCAAGCTCGCCGCCCTCAAGGAGCAGGGCGCCCTGACCGAGGAGGAGTTCCGGCTCGCCAAGCAGAAGCTGCTCGCCTGACCCCGCCGCACAGCCCGTCGACCGGGGCCCTCGGGCCCCGGTCGACGGCGTCGGGACCACCGCCACCCGGGTCGGGCCGAGCTCAGCGCCCGCGTGCCGCCAGCTCCACGGCCGCCCGCGAGGCGGTCAGCCCGGGCAGCGTCCGCAGGTCCGCCCCGGTGAGCTGCTGCCAGCGGTCGAGGCGGCGGGCCAGCGCGTCGGCGGACAGCCGGAGCACCCGGGCGGCCGGGCCGACCGCGAACCCGTGGTCGGCGAACGCCCTTACCGCGTCGGCCAGATGGGGAAAGGTCCGGGCGGTGGCGACGGCCGGGGCCAGCAGCGGGTCGAGCCGGTCGGCCGCGGCCGTGGTCACGGCCAGCGGCCAGAGGTCCTGGAACCGCCAGAGCCCGGACCGGCCGGCCGCCAGCGCCGCCGCCGCCCGGGCGTCCGCCAAGGTCTGCCGAGCGGCGTCGGGACCGATCCGGAGCAGCCCGACCGCCAGCCGGCCGACCGGACCGAGCGCGGTCAGGACCTCGCCCTCCGGGACGCCCTGAGTGAGGATCAACACCCCCTCGGGCCCCTCCCCCACGGCACACCGCCCGGCCAGCCGGTCCAGTCGCTGCTGCGCCTCGGCCGCCCCGGGTCCGTCCGCCACCCAGCCCTGGAAGCCCTCGTCCGGGTCCAGCCCGGCCGCCTCGGCCGCCGCCCGCAGGGTCCCGGCGGACACCGATCCGGCGGCCAGTCGGACCAGCCACGGCCGGGCCGCCGAACGGTCGGCCGACTCCCGTACCGCCACCAGCAGCTCGGCCAGCAGCTCGCCCTCCCCCACCACACCCACCTCCCGCCCCAGGAGCGGCCAGCGTAACCGCCGCACTCCCCGGCAACCAGCGCGATCGGTACGGTGAAGGTCGTCCGCGCCCCTCCCCACCGCATCGGAGCCGACGGCCCATGACGACCTCCACCCCGTCCTTCCTCGTCATCGGCGAGAGCGTGGCCGACATCGTCCGCTCCCCCGGGCGGCCGGACCTCCCGCACCCGGGCGGCAGCCCGGCCAACGTGGCGTACGGGCTGGGCCGGTTGGGCCGGCCGGTGGCGCTGCTCACCCAGCTCGGGGACGACGAGGTGGGCCGGCTGATCGCCGCCCACCTGCGGTCGGCCGGGGTGGAGCTGCCGGCCGACGGCCGGACCGGGGTCCGGACGCCGACCGCGATCGTCACGCTCGACCCGGACGGCAGGGCCGGGTACGCCTTCGACATCCACTGGTCGCTGCGCCCGGTGGACCCTCCGGCCGGGGCCGACCACGTGCACCTGGGCTCGATCGCCGCCGTCCTGCCGCCCGGTGCGGACGCAGCCCTCGGGCTGCTGGAGCGGCTCCGGCCGGGCGCCTCGGTCAGCTACGACCCGAACGTCCGGCCCGCACTGTTCGGCGCACCGGCGGCGGCGCTGGCCCGGGTCGAGCGCTGTGTCGCGCTCAGCGACCTGGTGAAGGCCAGCGACGAGGACCTGGCCTGGCTCTACCCCGGCTGGTCCGAGCAGCGGGTGGCCGAGCACTGGCTGGGCCTCGGTCCCGCCCTGGTCCTGATCACCCGGGGCGGACGGGGCGCGGCCGCCTTCACCCCGCGCGGCACGGTCGAGGCGGCCGCCGAGCCGACGGCCGTGGTGGACACGGTCGGCGCGGGCGACGCCTTCATGTCGGCCACCCTGGACGCCCTCGCCGGCCGGGGCCTGCTCGGCCCGACCGGCCGACCGGCCCTCGCGGCGCTCACCCCGGCGGACCTGACCGCGCTGCTCCGGTACGCCGGCCGGGCCGCCGCGATCACCGTCTCCCGGGCCGGGGCCACCCCGCCGACCGCCGCCGAGTTGCTCCCCGGCTGACGGTCGGGTTCAGACCGACATCGGCCACTCGGCCCCGTCGAGCTCCAGCACGCAGGACGGCCCCTCCGAGCCGACCCGGACGGTGAACGGGCGGGGCGGGTCGTCCGGCAGCGCGTCCCGGACGGTCCACGGGCCGTGGCCGTGGACGCGCTGCAGGCCGACCTCCTTGCCGTCCACCAGCAGTTCGATCTCGGTGTGCAGACCGCGCCGGAGGTTGACGGTGACCGAGTGGCTGCCGTGGTCGCGGTGGAAACGGTGCTCGTGCATGCTGACCCCTCTCCTGCCCTCCCATCGTCACCCCCGGCCGGTCAGCCGTCCATCTGCCGCTCCGCCCGGCATGCCGGATACTGCCTCGACTCACATACTTGGACAAACTGGTACATCGTCAGTTGGTCCCCAGGAGGCAGTCATGGCCCAGGAATCCGGCCCGCTCTACGACCCGTCAGGCCCCGTGCCGGTCTCCGGCGGAGGCCGTCGCAACACCGGGGCGGTCACCGGCCTGGTGCTGTTCGCCGGTGTGATGATGCTGATCGACGGCGTGCTGGGGATCTTCCAGGGCGTGGTCGCGATCGCCAAGGACGACGTCTACCTGACCACCCCGAACTACGTCTTCCAGTTCAACCTGACCAGCTGGGGCTGGATCCACCTGGCGATGGGCTTCGTGCTGGTGGTGGTCGGCTACGGCGTGCTCAGGGGCGCCGCCTGGGGCCGGGTGGTGGGCATCGCCCTGGTCTCGGTCAACCTGGTGCTGAACTTCCTCTTCCTGCCCTACTACCCGCTCTGGTCGCTGGTCGCGATCGCCCTGAACGCCTTCGTGGTCTGGGCCCTCTGCACCTACCGGGACTGACCCCTACGGCAGCCGGTGGCCGGCCATCCGCTCCAGGCGGGCGATCCGGTCGGCCATCGGCGGGTGGGTGGCGAACAGCCGGGTGCCGTGCTCGCCGGTCCGGAACGGGCTGGCGATCATCATGTGGCTGGCGGTCTTGAGCCGGGGCTCCGGGGGCAGCGGGAGCCGCTGGGTGCCGGCCTCCAGCTTGCGCAGGGCACTGGCCAGGGCGAGCGGGTCGCCGGTGATCCGGGCCCCGTCGGCGTCGGCCTGGTACTCCCGGGAGCGGCTGACGGCCAGTTGGATCATCGAGGCGGCCAGCGGGCCCAGGATCATGATCGCGAGCATGCCGAACAGGCCCGGGCCGTCGTCGTCCTCGCTCCGGCCGAACGGGATCAGCCAGGCGAAGTTCACCAGGAACATCACCACCGTGGCCAGCGCCCCGGCCACCGAGGAGATCAGGATGTCCCGGTTGTAGACGTGGCTGAGCTCGTGGCCGAGCACCCCGCGCAGCTCGCGCTCGTCGAGCAGCTGCAGGATGCCGTCGGTGCAGCAGACCGCCGCGTTGCGCGGGTTCCGCCCGGTGGCGAAGGCGTTCGGGGCCGGGGTGGGCGAGATGTACAGCCTGGGCATCGGCTGCCGGGCCGAGGTGGAGAGCTCCCGGACGATCCGGTAGAGCCGGGGCGCCTCGATCTCGCTGACCGGGCGGGCCCGCATCGCCTTCAGGGCGAGCTTGTCACTGTTCCAGTAGGCGTAGGCGTTGGTGCCGAGGGCCACCAGCAGCGCGAGCACGAAGCCCGTCCGGCCGAAGAAGCTGCCGACCACCAGGATCAGCGCCGACAGCCCGCCGAGCAGCGCAGCCGTCCTCAACCCGTTGTGCTGCCGGTGCACGCAGGCCCTCCAAGTGGTGCGGTGGGAAGCCTTCTGAAATCGTCCCTCTGCCTGGATCAACGGCAGGACGAGGCGGCTTCGTTCCCGGCACCGGCGGGGGTGGGGTCAGAACAGGCTGCCCGAGACCACCTGGAGCACCAGTTGCGGCGCCACCGAGAGCACCACGGCGACCGCGGCGGTGAGCCCCAGGGTGGCCCGCAGCGGGCCGGGGACCCGGGTCGGGGCGCTCTCGCCGGCGGCGAACAGCTTCGCCGTCCAGGCCAGGTAGTAGGAGAGCGCGACCACCACGTTGGCCGCCATCACCACCGCCAGCCAGCCGAGACCGGCGTCCACCGCCGCGCGGAAGACCACCACCTTGCCGAACAGGCCGACCACGCCCGGCGGCAGCCCGGCCAGGCAGAGCAGGAAGAAGGCCAGCGCCAGCGCCGTCCAGCGGTTCCGGGCGAACAGGCCCTGGAAGTCGTCCAGCCGGGAGTGCCCGGTGGCCGCGACCGCCGCGAAGGCGCCGAGGTTCACCACGCCGTAGACCAGCGCGTACGCCACGGTGGCGCCGACCGGGCGGTCGGAGCCGGCGTACCCGGCGGCGGCCAGCGGCACCAGCAGGTAGCCGGCCTGGCTGACGGAGGACCAGGCAAGCAGTCGCACCGCGCTGTTCGGGGCGGCGGACCGCTGGCGCAGCGCGGCGACGTTCCCGGCCGTCATGGTGACGGCGGCGAGCACCGCCAGCACCAGGCCCCAGGTGTGCCCGTACGGGCGGAACGCGACGGTGGTGACCAGCGCGAGCCCGGCCAGACCGGCGGCCTTGCCGACCACCGAGAGGTAGCCCGCGACCGGGACCGGTGCGCCGACGTAGGTGTCCGGCACCCAGAAGTGGAACGGGACGGCGGCGGTCTTGAAGGCGAAGCCGACCAGGGTCAGCACCGCCCCGGCCTCGGCCAGGTGCCGCAGCTGGGCCGGGGCCGTGGTGAGCGCGTCGGCGATCGCCGACAGGTGCAGGGTGCCGGTCGCGGCGTAGACGAAGCTGACGCCGAGCAGCATCACGGCGGTGGCGGTGACCGAGGAGAGGAAGAACTTGAGCGCGGCCTCCGCGCCCCGGCCGTCCCGGCGCAGCGCGACCAGCGCGAAGGCGGGCAGCGAGGCCACCTCCAGCGCGACCACCAGGGTGGCCAGGTCCCGCGAGGCGGGCAGCAGGGCAGCCCCGGCGGCGCTGCTGAGCAGCAGGAACCAGAACTCACCGCCGGGCAGCCGGTCCGCCGCCACGGTGTGCACCGAGAGCAGGGCGGCGATCAGCGCACCGCCGAGCGCGAGCAGCTGGAAGGCCAGCGTGAAGTGGTCCACGACGTAGGAGCAGCCGCTGTCGGTGACGCAGAAGGTCGAGCGCGGGTCGCCGAGCGCGAGCGGGAGCAGCGCGGCGAGGGCCAGGGTCAGGCCGCCGAGCGCGATCCAGGACAGCGCCTTCTTCCGGCTCCCCTTCAAGAACAGGTCGGCGACCAGCACCACCAGACCGGCCAGCGCGGCGACCAGCGGCGGTGCGACGGCCACCCAGTCGACGGACTGGACCAGGGTGCCCGGGTCGGCGACGGCGAGAGGAGTCATGGCGGTCGGCCCCTGGGAGATAGGGAGGGTGAACACGGGTCAGCCACCTCCGAGCAGGTGCTTGACGGCCGGGTCGGAGAGTCCGAGCAGCAGCGCGGGCCAGAGCCCGGCCACCACGGTGAGCGCGGCGAGCGGGGTCCAGCTGACCGCCTCGTACGCCTGGAGGTCGGGCACGTCCGAGCGGCCGGGCTGCTTCGGGTCGCCCATGCAGACCCGCTTGACCACCACCAGCAGGTAGCCGGCGGTGAGCAGGGTGCCGAGGCCGGCCAGCACCAGGTAGGTCAGGAAGGCCGGGCGGGACAGCCCGGCCGCCGGGTCGAAGGCGCCGTACATGGCGAGCAGTTCGCCCCAGAAGCCGGCCAGGCCGGGCAGGCCGAGGCTGGCCACGGCGGCGAACGCGAGCAGCCCGCCGATCCTGGGCGCCCGGCCGTACAGGGCGGCGCCGGTGGCACCGGCCAGGGTGTCCAGGTCGGCGGTGCCGTAGCGGTCCTTGACCGCGCCGACCAGGAAGAACAGCAGGCCGGTGATCAGGCCGTGGCCGATGTTGGCGAACAGCGCGCCGTTCACCCCGCTCGGGGTGAGCGAGGCGATGCCGAGCAGCACGAAGCCCATGTGGCCGACCGAGGAGTACGCGATCAGGCGCTTGAGGTCGCCCTTGGCGCCGGGCCTGGCCAGCGCCAGGCAGGCCAGCGAGCCGTAGACGATGCCGACGGCGGCTAGCGCGCCGAGGTACGGGGCCAGCGTGGCGGTGCCGTCCGGAACCACCGGGAGCAGCACCCGGACCAGGCCGTAGGTGCCCATCTTGAGCAGCACCCCGGCCAGCAGCACCGAGCCGACGGTGGGGGCGGCGGTGTGCGCGTCCGGCAGCCAGCTGTGCAGCGGGAAGGCCGGGGCCTTCACCGCCAGGCCGATCATGATCGCCAGCGCGGCGGTGACCTGGGTGGTGTGGGTCAGGCCGCTGCCGTGCGCGGTGGCCAGCTCGGTCAGGTCGAAGGTGCCCGCCTGACTGCCGATCAGCAGGAAGCCGAGCAGCATCACGGCGGAGCCGAGCAGGGTGTACAGGATGAAGCGGTTGGCGGCGGGCACCCTGGCGCCACTGCCCCAGCGGGCGATCAGGAAGTACATCGGGATCAGCACGATCTCGAAGGCCAGGAAGAACAGCACCAGGTCGAGCACCACAAAGGTGGCCAGCATGCCCACCTCGAGCAGCAGCACCAGGCCGGTGAAGGCCCGCGCGCCGGGCCCGGCCGGGAGCTTGCGGGTGGAGTACACCGCGCAGAGGAAGGTGAGCAGCGCGGTCAGCACCAGCAGCGGCAGCGAGATGCCGTCCACCCCGAGGTGGAACCGGACCCCGATCGCCGGGATCCAGCCCACGTCGGTGACGGCCTGCATCCGGGCCGGGGTGTCGTGGTCGAACCAGGCGGCCAGCGCGATCGTGCCCGCCAGCACGGCGCCGGTGACCCCGACGCCGAGGCGGAGCGCGGCGCGCTCGCCGAGCGGGGCCAGGGTGAGGGCGGCGCCCAGCAGCGGCAGGGCCAGCAGGGCGATGAGGAGCACGTTCACGAGGCCCTGCCTCCGAAGCGGTGAGAGAGGGTCATGAGCCGACCGCCACCAGGACGGTGAGCACCACGACGGCGCCGAGCAGCACGCTCAGATAGGTCTGGGCGTTGCCGGTCTGGCTCCGGCGGACCGCCCAGCCGAGCAGGTTGGCGCCGGTGCCGGTGCCCCGGACGTAGGTCTCCACCACCTCGCGGTCCAGGAAGCGGACCAGCCGCGCGGCGGCCAGGGTCGGGCGGACGAACAGCGCGCTGTACAGCCGGTCCACGTGGAAGCCGTGCAGCGCCGGGCCGAACAGCGGCCCGAGCAGCAGCCGGCCGGGGTCGGCCGACGGCTTGGGGCGGGCCGGGGCCAGCGTCTCGGCGGCGGGCGGGCCCGCCTGCTCCGGCACCCGCTCGGCAGCGGCGGCGGCCCGGGCGGTGACGGAGCGCCAGGCGCCGTACCCGATCAGGGCACCCGCCAGGGCGAGGCCGGTGCCGATCACGGCGGTCACCGTGGACGGGCGGAGCGAACCGCCGTCCAGCAGGGCGGGCAGCCAGTCCGGGCGCAGGCCGAGGACGCCGAAGCCCATGGTCGGGATCGCCAGCACCCAGAGCGGCCAGCGCATCGCGGGCGGCTCGGCGTGCGCCGGGTCGGCCTCGTCGATCTCGGCGGAGTACGGGGCGTCGGTGGCGGTGGTCAGCGTGACCGGCGCGCTGTGGAAGGCCAGCAGCCAGAGCCGGGCGGCGTACGCGGCGGTGAGCAGCGCGGTCAGCCCGGCGGCGACCAGCACGATCCAGCCGGCCGTGGCGGGCACGGCCGAGGCCGGGCCGAGGCCGTTGGTCAGCGCCTCGCCGGTGGCGGCGTGCTCGGCGGCGGTGAGCACCGCCTCCTTGCTGAAGAAACCGGCGAACGGCGGCAGGCCGATCAGCGCGATCAGCGCGATGCCGGTGGTCCAGTAGGCGTCCGGCACCTGCTTGCGCAGCCCGGGCATCCGGGCCATCGCGCTGAGTGAGTTGGTGTGCGCGGCGTGGATGACCACACCGGCGGCCAGGAACAGCAGCGCCTTGAAGGCGCCGTGGCTGACCAGGTGGAAGACGGCGGCCTGCCGGTCACCGGCGGCCAGCGCGCCCGCCATGTAGCCGAGCTGACCGACCGTCGAGTACGCCAGCACCCGCTTCAGGTCGTCCTGGGCCAGCGCGCAGAGCGCGGAGCCGACCATGGTGACGGCCGCCAGCACCGAGAGCACCACCAGCGCGGCACCGGAGGCCAGGAAGACCGGCAGCAGCCGGGCCACCAGGTAGATGCCGGCCGCCACCATGGTGGCGGCGTGGATCAGCGCGGAGACCGGCGTCGGGCCGGCCATCGCGTCGGGCAGCCAGGTGTGCAGCGGGAACTGGGCGCTCTTGCCCGCGACGCCCGCGAGCAGCAGCAGCGCGGTCAGCGTCGGGTGCGAGAGCTGCCCCTCGGTGGCGACCTTGAGCACGCCCTCGATCCGGAACGTCCCGGCGTCCGCGCCGAGCAGGAAGAGGCCGATCAGGAACGGCACGTCGCCGAGCTTGGTGACCAGGAACGCCTTGAGCGAGGCCGAGCGGGCGTCGGCGGTCTCCCAGTGATGGCCGATCAGGAAGTACGAGCAGATGCCCATCACCTCCCAGCCGACCAGCAGCACCACCAGGTCGCCGGAGTAGACGACCAGGAACATCGCCGCCGTGAAGAGCGAGACCAGCGCCGCGTACGAGGGGTAGCGCGGGTCGTCCTTGAGGTAGGCGGTCGAGTACACCTGCACGCAGGTGGCGACCAGGCCGACCAGCACCGAGATCAGCGAGCTGAAGCCGTCCAGGTGCAGGGCGAGCGAGAGCTCGGGGCCGCCGGTCGGGGCCAGCCGGGTGGCGGCGTCCAGGCTCTGGCCGGTGCCGAGCTGGAGCGCGACCACCAGGGCCAGCACCGCCGAGGCGGCCACCGGCAGGATCGCCAGCGGCCGGGTCAGGCCGGGCGCCCGCTTCCCGGTGGCCAGCGTGGCGGCGGCGCCGAGCGCGGGCAGCACCGGGACCAGGACGGGGAGGGCGAGGTTCATGCGACGGCCTCTGCTGACGTGTCGTCGTCTTCCGCCGGGTCGCCGAGCGCGGTGAGCCGGTCGATGTCGGCGGTGCGGCGGGTGCGGAACACCAGCAGCACGATGGCCAGGCCGAGGCCGATCTCGGCGGCGGCCAGCGTGATGGTGAAGAGCGTGAGCGCCTGGCCGCCGTGCAGCGCGTCGCGCAGCCAGACGTCGAAGGCGACCAGGTTGAGGTTGACGGCGTTGAGCATCAGCTCGACCGACATCAGCACCAGCACCGTGTTGCGCCGGGCGAGCACGCCGTAGACGCCGATCGCGAAGAGCAGGGCGGCCAGGACGGCGGGGTAGGCCAGATGCATCGTCAGCTCTCCTTGCCGGTGCCGACGGGCGTACTGGTGCCGACGGGTGCGCTGGTGCCGACGGCCTTGCCCGCGCGCAGCTTGCCGGGGCGCGGCTTGGGCTTGCGGCCCTCGTCGTCCCGGCGGGACAGCACGATCGCGCCGACCAGTGCGGCCAGCAGCAGCACCGAGAGCGCCTCGAAGGGCAGCACCCAGTGCCGGAACAGGTACTCGCCGGTGGCCCTGGCACTGCCCGCGCCGGCGCCGGCGCCGAGGTCGATCCAGGAGGTGCGGAAGGCGTCCACCACCAGGGTCACCAGGGTGCCGGCGGTGGCCAGGCCGACGGCCAGCGCGGCCCACCGGTTGCCGGAGTCGGCGTCCGGGGAGCGGCCGATCGGGGCCTTGGTCAGCATCAGGCCGAACAGCACCAGCACGACCACCGACCCGAGGTAGATCAGCACCTGCACCCAGGCGACGAACTCGGCGGTGAGCAGCAGGAACTCCACCGCCAGGCCACCGAGCGCGACCACCAGCCAGAGCGCGGCGTGCACCAGCTGCCGGGTGGTCACGGTGATCACGGCGGCGGCCAGCACGACCACGCCGACCAGCAGGAAGACGATCTCCACCCCGGTCGGGGAGAGGAAGGAACGGGCGGCCGGTTCCAGCGGACCGGCGGCGGCGAGCAGGCTCACTCCTGGTCACCCTTCGCCTCGGCGGCGGCAGCGGCGTGCGCCTTGTCGGCGGCCTTGCGGGCCATCGCGATCTCCTTGGGCTCCTCGGCCGCCGGGTCGAGCGCGGGCGGTGCGGGCACCGTCCACATCCACTCCCGGAGCCGGTCCCGCTCGTGGGTCAGCTCCAGGATGTCGGTCTCTGCGTACTCGAACTCCGGGGACCAGAACAGCGCGTCGAACGGGCAGACCTCGATGCAGATCCCGCAGTACATGCAGAGCGAGAAGTCGATCGCGAACCGGTCCAGCACGTTGCGGGTCCTGGCCCGGGCGTTCGGGTCGGCGGCGGGCAGCGTCTCCTTGTGGGAGTCGATGTAGATGCACCAGTCCGGGCACTCCCGGGCGCAGAGCATGCAGACCGTGCAGTTCTCCTCCAGCAGCGCGATCACGCCCCGGGTACGCGGGGCGAGGTCGGGCTGCACCTCGGGGTACTGCGCGGTGACGGTCTTCTTCGTCATGGTGCGGAGCGTGACGGCCAGGCCCTTGGCGAGGCCGCTACCGGGAAGCTTCATCTAGGAGATCGCCACCTTCACGATGCCCGTGAGGGCGAGCTGGGCCAGCGCCAGCGGGATCAGTTTGGTCCAGGCGAACCGCATCAGCTGGTCCTCGCGCAGGCGGGGGAAGGTGACCCGGAGCCAGATCACCACCAGGGCGAGGGCGAAGGTCTTCAGGATCGTCCACAGCCAGCCGAGCTGGTCCGGCAGTGGGCCGTGCCAGCCGCCCAGGAACAGCACGGTGGTGAGCGCGGAGACCACCAGGATGCCCGCGTACTCGGAGAGCAGGAAGAACGCGAACCGGATGCCGGTGTACTCGGTGTACGCGCCGAAGATGATCTCGGAGTCGGCCACCGGCATGTCGAACGGCGGGCGCTGCAGCTCGGCCAGGCCGGCCACGAAGAACACGAAGGCGCCGACGATCTGCCACGGCACCCACCACCACTCGAACTGCTCCAGGATGCCGGGCAGCGAGAGGGTGCCGGCCGCCATCGCCACCGAGGCGGCGGCCAGCAGCATCGGCAGCTCGTACGCCATCAGCTGGGCGGCCGTGCGCAGGCCGCCGAGCAGCGAGAACTTGTTGGCCGAGGCCCAGCCCGCCATCAGCGAACCGAGCACCCCGATGCCCATCACGGCGAGCACGAAGAAGATCCCCGCGTCGACCGCCTGGCCGACGAAGCCGCCGGGCCCGACCGGGATCGCCAGCAGCACCACCAGGTACGGCAGCAGCGCGACGGCGGGCGCCAGTTGGAAGACCCGGCGGTCGGCGTCGGCCGGGACGATGTCCTCCTTCTGGACGAACTTCACCCCGTCGGCCACCAGTTGGGCCCAGCCGTGGAAGCCGCCCGCGTACATCGGGCCGAGCCGGCCCTGCATGTGCGCCATCACCTTGTGCTCGGTCTGGCCGATCACCAGCGGGAAGACCAGGAAGACCACCAGCACCGCGACGCAGCGCAGCAGCATCTCGAGGAAGCTCATGCGCTGTCTCCGTCCTTCGGCTCGGGGTCCTTCGGTTCGGGCTCGGTGGCCGTGGGGGGCACCGCCGGGGCGCCGGGGCCGCCGCTCACGGGCGGGGCGGGCGACGCGGGCGGCGCCGACGGTTCGTCAGCGGTGGCCGGCACCGGGTTGTGCCACGGGGCGTCGGCCGACTGGGTGCGGGCCGGGCGCGGGCGCTCGACCGGGGCGGCCGGAGCCGCCGGGGCGCCTTCGGCCTGACTGACCGAGCCGTCGCTGATGCTGCGGGTCCGGCGCGGTCGGGGCGCGGGCGCGCCCTCCGCTCCTTCGGCAGCGGGAGCGGCGGGACCGGCCGCACCGGCGGCCGCCGCGCGGGGCGCCCGCGCGGCGCGTGCCGGGCGCTCGGCGATCGGCGGCAGGGTGCCCCTCAGCGGACCCCACTCGTTCGGGTCGGGCACGCCGGCCGGCTGCATCTTGCGCCGGGCCGGGCCGTCGCCCTCGCTCTCGCCGGGCTCCTTGGCACCGGGCCAGGCCTTGGCGACCCGGGCCGCGAGCACGAACTCCTTGCGCAGCGGGTGGCCCTCGAAGCCGTCCGGCAGCAGCAGGGTGACCAGGTGCGGGTGGCCGGTGAAGTCGATGCCGAACATCTCGGCGGTCTCCCGCTCGTGCCAGCCGGCCCCGGCGTAGACGCCGATGGCGGTCGGCAGCGCGGCGGCGTGCCGCGGCACCTTGGTGCGGAGCAGCAGGTGGCGGACGGGGCCCGCGCCCGCGTCGGCCAGGTGCGCGGCGACCGAGAAGCCGTCGGCCAGCTCGTCGACCGCGCTCAGCCAGTCGAAGAAGGTCAGGCCGAGGGCGTCCCGGGCGGCGGTGAGCGCCTCGATCCAGTGCTCGGCGGGCACGTCCACGGTGAGCAGCCGGTACGCCTCGGCAGCGGTGGCCCAGGCGCCGATCGCGGCGACGGCTGCCTCGGCCCGGACGCCGGCGGGGGTCTGCGGGTCGGTCACTTCTGCTCCGCCTCCGGCCCGGCCACCAGCGGTCGGCGCAGCGCGGCGGCGGGCGCCGCGTACCGCTGCGGCAGCGACTCGGCCGCGATCTTCTCCTGCAGCTTGAGGATGCCCTGGAGCAGCGCCTCGGGGCGGGGCGGGCAGCCGGGCACGTAGACGTCGACCGGGATGATCTGGTCCACGCCCTTCGTGACCGAGTACGAATCCCAGTACGGGCCGCCGGAGTTGGCGCAGGCGCCGAAGGAGATCACGTACTTGGGCTCGGGCATCTGCTCGTACAGCCGCTTCACGGCGGGCGCCATCTTGTCCGTCACGGTGCCCGAGACGATCATCAGGTCGGCCTGCCGGGGGCCGGGGGCGAACGGGATCACGCCCATCCGGATGAAGTCGTGCTTGGCCATCGAGGCGGCGATGAACTCGATCGCGCAGCAGGCCAGGCCGAAGTTGAAGCACCAGAGGCTGTACCGGCGGCCCCAGTTGAGCACCACCTTGACCGGGTCCGGCGCCAGCCGGGCCAGCGGGCCGAGCCGGGCCGGCTCCACCGCACCGGGCTTGGCCGGGTCGGGCATGCCCAGCGGGACCGGTCCCCCGGCACCGTGCGAGTGCGTCACGTCCATTCCAGAACGCCCTTCTTCCAGGCGTAGAGCAGCCCGACCGCGAGGAAGCCGATGAAGACGAACATCTCCACCAGCGTGGCCGCCCCGAACCCGGCGGCGGCGAACACGGTCGCCCACGGGAACAGGTAGATCGCGTCGACCGCGAAGATCACGTAGAGGAACGCGTAGACGTAGTACCGGATCTGGGTGTGCGCCCAGCCCTCACCGACCGGGTCCACCCCGCACTCGTAGGCGAGCTGCTTCTCCGGCGAGTGGACCACCGGACGGAGCAGCCGGTTGGCGGTGAAGGACACCGCGATGAACAGCACGCCGACGACCGCGAGCAGGCCCACCGCCGCGTACGCGTCGAAGTAGCCACCGCCCACGGCAGGGTCGGCAGCGGCCGACAGCCCCTCCATGCGTTCGCCTCCCGGTCACCGCTGGTCCCACACGTCCAAAACCGTCAAGGCGTGAGTCTAAGTGCAGCGCCCCGCTCCGCTGACCCCCTGCCCGACCCGTAAGACACGCCGTGGTGGGGATATCCCCACCCCCGGAATGCCAACTGCCCCCATGGTCCGGGGCCGCCCCGAGCCGGGATGCTGGGCGCAGAGGTTCTACGAGAGGCTTGGTGCATGATGAAGGAGACCCCGGACCGTCCCCCGCTCTACGGGGCGAAGCTCTGGCGCCAGGTACAGCACCTACTGCTCAACCTGCCGCTCGGGCTGGCCGGATTCACCTTCACGGTCACGCTGTTGAGCGTCGGGCTGGCCCTCGCCGTGACGGTGGTCGGCCTGCCCCTGCTGGCCGCGGGCCTGGCCGGCTGCCGCGGCTTCGGCCAGTTCGCCCGGAAGCGCTGCGCGCTGGCGCTGGGCCTGGAGATGACCGAGGCCCCGCCGGTCCGGGTCACCCGCCCGGGCCCCGCGGGCCGGGTGTCGGCCGCCCTGACCGACGCGCTGGGCTGGCGTTCGGCGCTCTACGCGGTGCTGCTGCTGCCCTGGGGGATCATCAGTTTCACCCTGACCGTGGTGCTGGTGCTGGTCGGCTGGCCGCTGCTGCCGTGGGCGGCCCGCTTCCTGTCCACCGTGGACCGGATGCTGGTGGACAGTCTGCTCAGCCCGAACCCGCTCTCCGAGCGGGTCCGCGAACTGGAGGACGACCGGGGCGCGGTGGTCGACACCGCCGCCGCCGACCTGCGCCGGATCGAGCGCGACCTGCACGACGGCGCCCAGGCCCGGCTGGTGGCGCTGGCGATGGACCTCGGCCTGGCCAAGGAGAAGCTCACCGAGGACCCGGTGGCGGCCGCCGCCATGGTCGGGGCCGCGCACGGCGAGGTGAAGCTCGCCCTGCAGGAGCTCCGCGACCTGGCCCGGGGCATCCACCCGGCGGTCCTGACGGACCGTGGGCTGGACGCCGCCCTCTCCGCGATCGCCGCCCGCTGCACCGTCCCCGAGGGCGTCACGGTGAAGGTCGACCTGCCGGGCCGGCCCGACTCGGCCGTCGAGGGCATCGCCTACTTCACCGTCAGCGAGCTGCTCACCAACGTCTCCAAGCACGCCGGTGCCAGGTCCGCCTCGGTGGAGGTCTGGCAGGTCGCCGACCGCCTGATGGTCCGGGTCGAGGACAACGGCAAGGGCGGCGCCGCCTCCTACCCGGGCAGCGGCCTGGCCGGCCTGACCGAGCGGATCGGCGCGGTGGACGGCCTGCTGGTGGTCGACAGCCCGGCCGGCGGCCCGACCGCGATCACCGTCGAGCTCCCCTGGCGGACCAGGGTGGCCCGCTGACGGTACGACAGCGCCGGGCCCGGCAGGCCGTACCCCCCTTGCGCGGTGGGTGGCCTGCCGGGCACGGCAGTCTCTGCGGCTACAGACTGCCGAGGGTGACCTCGGCGGTCTTGGTCGCGCCGTCCCGCTGGTAGGTGACGGTGACCTTGGCGCCGGGCTGCAGCGCGGCCAGCGCGGTGGTGAGGCCGTTCATGCTGGTGACGGTGGTGTCGCCGACCTTGGTGATCACGTCACCGGGCTGGAGCCCGGCCGAGGCGGCGGGGCCGCCCGCGGTGACCGCCACGACCGCCACGCCGGCCGGCCGGAAGTCCGCGTCGAAGTAGGTCCGGGCGGTGACGCCGAGTGCGGCCCGGCCGGAGTTGGCGACCTTGCCGTCCTTGATCAGCTGGTCGGCGATGTTGGTGATGGTGGCGGCCGGGATGGCGAAGCCGATGCCCGGGGCGGCACTGCCGTTCATGTCCGGGTCGGTGGCGGCCAGCGTGTTGATGCCGATCACCTGGCTGCCCAGGTTGACCAGCGCACCTCCGCTGTTGCCCGGGTTGATCGCGGCCGAGGTCTGCACCATGTTGCCGATGGTGGCGCCCGGCGAGTCACCGCCCTTGGGCTCGGAGACCGTCCGGCCGGTGGCCGAGACGATGCCCTGGGTGACGCTGGAGGAGAGCCCCAGCGGGCTGCCCATGGCCAGCGTGATCTGCCCGACCTCGACCTTGCCGGAGTCGCCGAACACGGCCGGCTTGAGCCCGCTCGGCGGGCTGTCGAGCCTGATCACCGCGAGGTCGGACTCGGGGTAGCTGCCGACCAGGGTGGCCTCCAGCGCCTTGTTGCTGTTGGCCAGCGTGACGGTGAAGGTCTTGGCGCTGCCGACCACGTGGGCGTTGGTGACGATGTTGCCCTTGGTGTCGTACACGATGCCCGAGCCGAGCCCACTGGCGGTGGTGATCTGCACCACCGAGGGCAGCACGTTGGCGATCACCTTCTGGTAGTCGTCCTGGAGCTGGTTGCCACTGGGCGACGCCGGGGCGGTGGCGCTGCCCGAGGCACTGGCCGAGGAGGAGGAGCCGCCACTGCTGCAGCCGGTGACCAGGGCGGCGGCCAGCACCAGTGCCGCCCCGGAGAACAGCAGGCGGGGACCGGTCGGCCGGGGACCCGCCGGGATCGGGCGGGTGGGTTCCTTCTTGGGGTGCACCTGAGCTTCCTCCGGTTCCGTACGCGGACAGCATTGGGCAGTATTGCACCGAAATGTCCGTTTCCTTGGAACCGACGCGCCGTCACCGCCCGGGCCCGGGCCGGCCCGCCTCCCGCATAGGATTTCCGCCATGACCTGGTTGATCACCGGCGGAGCCGGTTACATCGGCGGACATGTCGCGCACCAACTGGCCGAAGCCGGCCGGCCGGTGGTCGTCCTGGACGACCTCAGCAGCGGCGCGGCCGACCGGGTCCCGTCCGGTGTCCCGCTGGTCATCGGCTCGACCCTGGACCGGGCCCTGCTCGACACCACGATCCGCGAGCACGGGATCACCGGCGTGGTGCACGTCGCCGCCAAGAAGCAGGTCGGCGAATCGGTCGCCGAACCCCTGCTCTACTACCGGGAGAACCTCACCGGTCTGCAGACCGTGCTGGCCGCCGCCGTCGATGGCGGGGTCCGCAACGTGGTCTTCTCCTCCTCCGCCGCGGTCTACGGCATGCCCGACGTCGACCTGGTCACCGAGACCACCCCGTGCGCCCCGATCAACCCCTACGGCGAGACCAAGCTCGCCGGCGAGTGGCTGGTCAACTCCGTCGGCCGGGCCCACGGCCTCTCCACCGTCTCGCTCCGCTACTTCAACGTGGCCGGCACCTCGTCACCGCTGCTGGCCGACGACGGCGTCTCCAACCTGGTCCCGATGGTCTTCCAGCGCCTGACCGACGGTCAGCCCCCGCTGATCTTCGGCGACGACTACGACACCCCCGACGGCACCTGCGTCCGCGACTACATCCACGTCGCCGACATCGCCGCCGCCCACGTCGCCGCAGCGGCCCGCCTGGACGCGGGCGGTGAACCGATCGCGCTCACCCTCAACATCGGTCGCGGTGAAGGCGTCTCGGTCGCCGAGATGCTCGCCGTCATCGCCCGCGTCACCGGCGACCCCACCGCCCCCCAGGTCACCCCCCGCCGCCCCGGCGACCCCGCCCGCGTGGTGGCTTCCGCCGACCTGATCCACCGCGAACTCGGCTGGCGCGCCCGCTACGACCTCGACGCCATGGTCACCTCCGCCTGGTCCGCCTGGCAGCACCGCTAGGACGCCTGCGCTCCGGCCTCAACCCGCTACGGCGTCAGGGGCTCGGGGAACTGCGACGCCGGCCTCGGGAAAGGTGATCCGTTCAGGAGTGGTCAGGCACTTTCGCAGTGACCCGAACGCCAGATCTCCTCGCAGTTCCCCGAGCCCCTGGACCGTAGCCCCGAACGCCCTGCCAAAAGCCGAGCGCCTGCCCAGGCCGTAACCGGTTGAGCCTGTGGGTCAGTTGGGCACCGCCGTGCCGTAGAAGGCGTCGAGGGCGTAGACGCAGCGGTCCTTGCTCCCGACGAAGACCCGACCACCGACCGCCACCGGGGAGCCGGTGAGTTCGCCCTTGGTGCCGAGCTCCCAGCGGAGCTGCCCCGTGGTCAGGTCGAGGGTGTGCAGCGAGTGGTCCCGGCTGCCCAGGTGGACCAGGCCGTCGGCGACGGCCGGGGACCCGACCAGTTCGCCGCGTGCGCTGTAGCGCCACCGCTCCCGCCCGGAGCCGGTGTCGAAGGCGTGCAGGGTGTCCCCGGCCCCGACCAGCACGGTGCCGGCCGAGACCACCACGGGCTCGGCCCCCTGCCGCCGGCCGGTCCGCCCCCGCCAGCGGTCGCGACCCGTTGCGGCGTCCAGCGAGTAGACCGTCCCGAGGTAGTCCGCGACGAACACCGCCCCGCCGTCCACCGCCGGTGGCGTGAAGAGCACCACCGCCGCCTCGAACCGCCACCGCTCGGCCCCGGTCGCGGCGTCCAGGGCGTACACCCGGGTCCCGGAGGTCAGGTACAGCGTCCCGCCCTGCTCGACCGGCCGGGACGGCACCTCCTCGCCGACCTGGAAGGCCCACCGCAGCCGCCCACCGCGCGGATCGACGCAGCGCAGCCGCCCACCGCCGTAGTAGTACGCCGCACCGGCCACCAGCGCGGGCCCGGACTGCGGGTTCTCGTAGTCCTGCTGGGCGTCGTCGGCCCGCCAGAGCTCGGCGCCGCTGGCGGCCGAACGGAGCTGGACGCCACCGCCCCTGACGCCGCAGCAGAGCACGCCGTCGGCGGCGTCCAGCGAGTAGATCCAGCCGTCCAGCGAGTTGCGCCAGCGCTCGGTGCCGTCGGCCACGTCCACCGTGTAGAGGTGCGGACCGTCGGCGGCGTGCACCCGGCCGGCGTCCACGGCCAGCGCCCAGGCCACGTCGCGGGTCTTGTAGCGGCGCTGCCCGGAGCCGATGTCCAGGGCGTGCACCTCGAAGCTGGAGACGAACAGGGTGCCGCTGGCCACCACCGGGGTGCCCCAGACGTCGTTGGACATCCGGAACCGCCAGGGACGCCACCGGGGCGCGGGCGGAGCGGTCGGGGCGGCCCGCCGGACCCAGTCCGTGCCGGGTGCGGCGGCCCCGGTCACGGCGGCGGCCTCCGCCCGCGGCCCGGGCCCTATCGGCACGGCGGCACCGGCCAGCCGGATCTCCCCAGCGGCCGGGGCCCGGCGGCCGGCGATCTTCTCAGTGGCCACCGAGGCGGGTCCCGGCGGCTGCGGCGGCACCGGCGCCACCCGGGCGGGTGCCCCCGAGGGAACGGTCCGCCGGGTGCGCTTGCGCTCGATCAGGTCCAGCGCGACGGTCGGCAGCCAGTCCCCCGCCTCGCCGGCCGCGTCGTCCCGGGAGAACAGGTGCGGGGCCAGCTCGGCCTGGATCTGCGCGGGCGTCGGCCGGTTCTCCGCCGCGGGCCGCATGCAGGCCCGGACCAGGTCGGCCAGCTCGACCGGCAGCCCGGACAGGTCGGCCTGGTCGCGGAGCAGTTGGAAGACCGTCTCCACCGGGTTGGCACCCCGGTAGGGGGCGTGGCCGGTGGCGCAGAAGACCAGCAGCGAACCGAGCGAGTACACGTCGCTGGCCCCGGTCACGCTGCGGCTGTCCTTGGCCTGCTCCGGCGACATGTACGCGGGCGTGCCGACCGCGACGTTGGTCATGGTGAGCCGGGAGCTGGAGACCCCGGCGGCGATCCCGAAGTCGATCACCCGGGGGCCGTCCTCGACCACCAGCACGTTGGACGGCTTGAGGTCGCGGTGCACCAACCCGGCCGCGTGGATGGACTGCAGGGCCTCGGCGATGCCCGCGATCAGCCAGCGGACGGCGTCCACCGGGAGCGGCCCGCAGTGCCCGATCAGCTCCTCCAGCGAAGGCGCGGGCACGTACGCGGTGGCCAGCCACGGCACCGGTGCGTCGGCGTCGGCGTCCACCACGGCCGCGGTGTAGAAGCCGCCCACCGTCTTGGCCGCCGCGATCTCCCGGGCGAACCGGACCCGGAACAGCTCGTCCTCGGCCAGTTCCCCCCGGACCGTCTTGATCGCGACCCGTCGGCCGGACGCGGAGCGCGCCAGGTAGACCAGGCCCATCCCGCCCGCACCGAGCCGCCCGAGCACCTCGAAGGGCCCGATCCGCCTCGGATCGTGCGCTGAAAGCTGGTCCACTCCGCTGCCACCTCCCCGTCCTGCCGCCACCCGGTCGGGGTGCGCCGCCCCCGATTCTCCAACGCCCGCCCCGCCTGATCCAATCTCCCCCGCCGCCGGGCGAATCGTCGCTGTCCGGCACCATCCCACCCCGGGGCACCGATCCGGAACTGACGGACCGACGGCTCCGCTCCCTGACGGTCACTCTGTGCGACCCGATCACCCCTCAGCCGACACCCCGTCACGCTGGGGCTCCGTCAGAACACGGGGGGGCATCGTTCGCGGCGGGCCCAGCTGAATATCCGTCGGCTGATCACACCCCGGCTGGAGTAATAGTCACATCACCGAATCGCGCCAAGATCGTGCCACGGTAAGCTGACGGCATGACAGGACAAGTTCGCACCGTCGACGGTCGCGTCGCCGGGCGACGCGGACAGGAGACGCGGCAGAAGCTGCTCGACTGCCTCCGCGAGATGCTCAGCACGTCGCCTTACCGGGACGTCAAGGTCATCGACGTCGCCCGTATGGCGGGTACCTCCCCCGCGACCTTCTACCAGTACTTCCCGGATGTCGAGGGCGCAGTCCTCGAAATCGCCGAGGAAATGGCCGAGGACAGCGTGGAGCTCAAGGAGCTCCTCGATGGAAAGTCCTGGGCGGGAAAGACCGGCTTCACCACGTCGGAAGACCTGGTGGACGGATTTCTCGCCTTCTGGCGCAAGAACGATGCCATTCTCCGAGTGGTCACTCTCGGTGCAGCCGAAGGGGACAAGCGGTTCTTCAAGATCCGCATGAAGGTCCTCAACTCGGTGGCCGGACCGCTCGGTGAAGCCATCAAGGCCAACCAGGCCAAGACCGACAAGTCGGTCGATCCGGCTGCTCTCTCCGGGTCCCTGGTCTCGCTCCTCGCCTCGGCGGCGGAGCATTCCAAGGCCTTCACCGCCTGGGGCGTGAAGGTCAAGGACCTCAAACCCAACCTCGCCCTCCAGGTCTACCTGGGTGTGACGGGCAAGAAGCCGCCCAAGTAACCCACCCGTCCACCCCGCGTGCTCCGTCCCGGTTTCCTGTCCGGGACGCGTCGGACGGCGGCCGTGTCCTCGGGGGAGGTTCGCCGACGTTGACCGCGCAGCACGCACCGACCCCAAGAAGGGGCGGCCCACCGGGCCGCCCCTTCTGCATGCCGATCTTTGGGCAGACGCTTGAGCGTCTACGGTCCAGGGGCTCGGAGCACCCGCGGAAAAGCTCAGGGGCAGCGGACGACCTGCCCCGCGTACGCGAGCCCGCCGCCGAAGCCGAAGAGCAGGACCGGGTCGCCCGTCCGCAGTTCCCCCCGCTCGACCAGCTTGCTGAGCGCCAGCGGGATCGAGGCGGCCGAGGTGTTGCCGGACTCGACCACGTCCCGGGCGACCACCGCGTCCTCGGCCAGCCCGAGCTTGTTGGCGATCGCGTCGATGATCCGCAGATTGGCCTGGTGCGCGACGAAGCCCCGGAGTTCGGACGGCTCGATGCCGGCCTTCCGGCAGGTCTCCCGGGCCAGCGGGGCGAGCTGGGTGGTGGCCCAGCGGAAGACGGTCTGGCCCTGCTGACTGATCGTCGGGTCCCAGCCGGTGATCACCACGGCGTCGCCCTTGTCGGGCTCGGAGCCCCAGAGCACCGGACCGATCCCGGACAGCTCGTCAGGAACCGCCTCCACCACCGCGGCCCCGGCCCCGTCCGCGAAGATCACGCAGGTGGTCCGGTCGCTCCAGTCGATGGTGTCGGACATCCGCTCGGCGCCGATCACCAGCGCCCGGGTGGCCGAGCCGGCCCGGATCGCGTGGTCGGCGGTGGCGAGCGCGTAGGAGAAGCCGGAGCAGACGGTGTTGATGTCGTAGGCGGCGGGCGAGCGGATGCCCAGCCGGGCGGCGACGGCGGCGGCGGTGTTGGGGCTGCGCTCGATCGCGGTGCAGGTGGCGACCACCACGAGGTCGATCTGCTCGGGCAGCAGGCCGCTGTTGGCGAGGGCCTTCTGGGCCGCCTCGGTGGCCATGTCGACCAGGGTCTCGTCCTCGGCGAGGTGCCGGGACCTGATGCCGACCCGGGAGCGGATCCACTCGTCGTCGGTGTCGACCAGCAGGGCGAGGTCGTCGTTGGTGAGGACCTTCGGCGGCTGGAAGTGGCCGAGCGACACGATACGGGAGGCGGTCATACCGCCACTCAACAACGTTACCGACCAGTCCGTGGGTGACGCCCGGGTACAAGGTCCGAGGTCGGAAGCTGTAGGGGCCGGACAATAGCCCTTGGTGGGCCTGGACCTTCGCCCCGCCCCCGACGGGACCTCAGGCCGCCAGTGCGGCCGCGTCGCCCATCACGATCATCGGCTTGGCCGCCGGATCGAGTGCCTTGATCAGTTCGATCATCTGCGCCTCCGGCAGCGACACGCAACCGTGGGTCGGGCCGCCGTGGTCGACGTGCAGCCAGATGCCGGTGCCCTTGCCGACGCCCTCGGGGTACTTGGTGCTGAGCGGCGAGGTGCCGGGCACCCGGTTGTAGTTGATCGCCACCACGTAGTCGAAGGAGCCGGCCAGCGGTTCGCCGTTGAAGCCGTCGCCGTCGATCACGAACGCCTTGTCCTGGTCGTACGGGAGCTTGCTGCCCGGGTCCGCCTGGCGGCCGCCCGCGTCGGTCAGCGCGTAGACGCCGATCGGGCTGCGCAGGTCGCCCTGGCGGTGGTCGGTGGTCCAGCCCTTGTACGCGTTGTGGCCGGCCCAGACCGTGCCGGGCTTCCAGTGGTTGTCGGCGGTCCGGGTCCACAGCGTGACGGCGGTGTCCGAGCCGTCCTTGTCCTTGCCGGACGCGACCACCAGCTGCCGGGTGTCGGCGGGGATCTGCGCGGTGAACTTCGGGCCAAGGCCGGGGATGGTCAGCACGCTGCCGTCGGTCCGGTCCGAGCGGTCGGCGGCGGGCTGCTCGGTCCGCTGCCCGGCCTGGGCGGCGGCGGGGTCCGGGACGGCCGACGAGGCGTCCGGGAGCGGGCGGTCCGGCATCCCGGCGGCGGCGACCTCGGTGCTGGAGCGGCCGGGGCCGACGGTGAACCAGCCCGAGACGGCGGCCAGCAGCATCGCCGTACTGCCCATCAGGGCGCGGCCCGCGCCACGCTTCTTCTTCGCCTTCCGACGGTGCCCACGGGGCCTGGCCGCCGCGTCGGCGGGCACGTCGCCCCGGCTTCGGGGCTTGGCACGATGGGAACCGGACATACGGACGATCCTTCCAAAGCCGTGGGCCGGAACGGAACCCCTGGCGTGTGGTGAGCCTGTGAGCATACGCCCACTCGGAACACGACAAAGCCCTCCGAGCCGGTTCGGGCTCGGAGGGCGATGTGACGCAGCAGTCAGAGGCGCATCGCCTGCGGGGTCTCCCGGCGGCCGAAGTCCGGGCCCTCGTACTCGCGGATGATCTCGTAGCGGGTGTTCCGCTCGACCGGGCGGAAGCCGGCGTCCCGGATCAGGTCGAGCAGGTCGTCGCGGCCCAGCTTGTTCGGGGTGCCGAAGTTGTCCGCGTCGTGGGTGATCTTGTACTCGACCACCGAACCGTCCATGTCGTCCGCACCGTGACTGAGCGCCAGCTGCGCGGTGGTGACGCCGTGCATCACCCAGAACACCTTGACGTGCGGGACGTTGTCGAACAGCAGCCGGGAGACCGCGAAGGTCTTCAGCGCCTCGGCGCCGGTGGCCATCTCGGTGCGGGCCATCAGCTTGTTGCGGACCACGCCGTCCTTGGAGTCGTGGAAGTCGTGCTGGTAGCGGAGCGGGATGAAGACCTGGAAACCGCCGGTCTCGTCCTGCAGCTCGCGCAGCCGGAGCACGTGGTCGACCCGGTGCCTGGGCTCCTCGATGTGCCCGTAGAGCATGGTCGCCGGGGTCTTCAGACCCTTCTCGTGCGCCAGGCGGTGGATCCGCGACCAGTCCTCCCAGTGGGTCTCGTGGTCGACGATGTGCTGGCGGACCTCCCAGTCGAAGATCTCCGCGCCGCCGCCGGTGAGCGACTCCAGACCGGCGTCGATCAGCTCGTCCAGGATCTCGCTCGCCGTCAGACCGCTGATCCGCTCGAACCAGTGGATCTCGGTGGCGGTGAACGCCTTCAGCGAGACGTTCGGCAGCGCGGCCTTCAACTCCCGCAGGCTGCGCGGGTAGTAGCGCCACGGCAGGGTCGGGTGCAGACCGTTGACGATGTGCAGCTCGGTCAGCGAGTCGACCTCCATCGCCTTCGCCAGCCGGACGGCCTCCTCGATCCGCATGGTGTACGCGTCCTTCTCGCCCGGCTTGCGCTGGAACGAGCAGTACGCGCAGGAGGCGGCGCAGACGTTGGTCATGTTGAGGTGACGGTTGACGTTGAAGTGGACCACGTCGCCGTTCTTCACGGTCCGCACGTGGTGCGCCAGACCGCCGAGCCAGGCCAGGTCGTCGCTCTCGTAGAGCGCGATCCCGTCCTCGCGGGTCAGCCGCTCGCCCGCGTAGACCTTCGCCTCCAGCTCACGCTTCAGCCCTGCGTCCATGCGGTGACCTGCCTCCTCGTGCCTGAAGATCTGACCAAGCGAGCCTACGCCTACGCGGAGAGCAGCTCCGCGAGCAGGCTCGGTTCGATGTTCCCACCGCTGACGACGGCGCCGAACACCCGCCCCTCCAGCTCCGCCGCACGGTGGAAGTAGGCCGCCGGGGCGACCGCGCCCGAGGGCTCGGCGACCAGCCGGCCGCGCCGGGCCAGCACCGCGACGGTGTCCCGGATCTCCTGCTCGGAGACGGTCACGATGTCGTCCACGTACGCCTGGATGTGGTCGAACGGGAGCACCCCGACGCTGGGCGTGCGCAGCCCGTCGGCGATGGTCCGGTAGGTCTGCTCGGTGGGCCAGCTGACCCGCTCGCCGGCCAGGAAGCTCGCCCGGGCGTCGGCGGCCAGCTCGGGCTCGACACCGATCACCCGGACTCCGGGGCAGGCCAGCTTGAGCGCGGCGGCGGTGCCGCTGATCAGGCCGCCGCCGCTGACCGGCACCAGCACGGTGTCCAGCTCGTCGGGGGCGTCCTCGGCGATCTCCAGGCCGACCGTGCCCTGGCCCGCGATGATGTAGGGGTCGTCGTACGGCGGCACCCAGACGTAGCCGTGCCGCTCCGCCAGCTCGGCGGGCAGGGTGTCCCGCTCGCCGGGACCGACCAGGATCACCTCGGCGCCGAAGGCCCGGGTGTTGTCGACCTTGACGGCGGGTGAGACGTCCGGCATCACGATGACGGCCTTGATGCCGAGCAGCTGCGCGGCGTACGCCACCGCCTGCGCGTGGTTGCCGCTGGACTGCGCCACCACGCCCCGGGCCCGCTCGGCCCCGGTCAGCGCGGCCAGCCGGTTGTACGCCCCGCGGATCTTGAACGCGCCGGTCGGCTGGAGGCTCTCCGGCTTGAGCCAGAGCGCCCGGTCGCCCTGCGCCGCCCACGGGCAGGGCATCAACGGGGTCCGGACCGCCACTCCGGCGATCCGCTGCTGCGCGGCGCGCAGCTCCTCCAGACCGATCAACGTCATCGTCCGCTACTCCCCTGGTTCCAAAGGCAGTTCACTGACCCGGTTCTCCCACTTGGTGGAGAGCACCACGGTGGTCCTGGTCCGTGCGACACCCTTGGTGCCGGACAGCCGCTTGACCACCGACTCCAGGCCCTCCACGTCGGAGACCCGGACCTTGAGCATGTACGAGTCGTCGCCCGCGATGAACCAGCAGTCCTCGACCTCGCCGAGGTCCTTGAGCCGGTGCGCGACGTCCTCGTGGTCGGCGGCGTCGGTGAGCTGAAGGCCGATCAGGGCGGTGACCCCGAAGCCCAGCGAGGCCGGGTTCACGGTGGCGCGGTAGCCGGTGATCACCCCGGCCTGCTCCAGCCGGTTGATCCGGTCCGTCACGCTCGGGCCCGACAGGCCGACCAGGCGGCCCAGTTCGGCGTAGGACGCGCGGCCGTTCTCCCGGAGCGCCTGGATGAGCTGTCTGTCCACCGTGTCCATGTATCCGCCCGCGTCCTTCCGAACCTCTCCAGACCCACAGATCATTATCCGGATTCGAAGGCGTCACACCTGGATCGACCCGGATATCGCAATGAACATACCTTCCCCGGGCCGATCCGCTCACGCGACCTTCCCCCCGTCGCCCAACTCACCCGCCCAGCGCCGGTACAGCGTGTGCGGCACACCCACCGCGTCCAGCACCCGGCCGGCCACGAAGTCCACCAGTTCACGGGCCGTGGAGCCCCCGGCGTAGAAGCCAGGCGCGGCCGGCAGCACCACGGCGCCCTGCGCGTCCAGCTCCACCAGGTGCTTCAACGTCACCCCGTTGAGCGGTGTCTCGCGCAGACAGAGCACCAGCGGCCGGCGCTCCTTCAGGGTGACGCTGGCGGCCCGCTGGAGCAGGTCCTTGCTCAGTCCGAGCGCGATCCCGGCCACCGCGCCGGTGGTGGCCGGGACCACCAGCATCCCCTTGGCCGGGTACGAGCCGCTGGACGGCCCGGCCGCGAAGTCGCCCGCCGCCCAGTACCGGACACCGTCCAGTTCCTCGGTGCCCAGCCACTCGGCCAGGTCGGCCCGCCAGTGCGCGTCCCGGAACGCGATGCCGGTCTCGTCCAGGATGGTCAGCCGGGCGGCCCGGCTGACCACCAGGTCGACCGTCTCCCCGGCCGCCAGCAGGGCCCGGAGCACCGAGGCGGCGTACGGCGTACCGGACGCCCCGGAGACCCCGACCACCCAGGGTCGGCGGGACGGCTGCTGTCGATCACTGCTCATACCGGGCACGATAGTCCGGCCCGGGCCGGGCGACCGCCCGGGCTCAGCCCTGCTGCCGGGCCTGGTCGAGGACGGTGCGCTCGATGGTGCGGAGCAGCCGCTCGATGTCGGCGGGGGTGAACAGATGGGTGTCGGCGGTCATCGCGATCTCGATGGCGGCCGGCTTGTCCGCCATGTGCAGGACGTAGCTGACGGTGCCGCCGTGGTCGGTCGCGGGCTCCCAGCTGAGGGTGGACGGGCCGGCCGCTTCGGGCGACCAGTCCGCCGGGGCGGGTTCGGGAGCGGCCACCCGCTGGTCGTTGTACCAGCAGGACCGTTCGAAGACCACGCCCGGATCCACCGCGTACGGGGCGAGGTCGGCCTCCAAGGCGCGCTTGTCGTAGAAGGCGCTGCGGTAGGTGGCCAGCGAGGCGCTCCTGGTCCGGGCCAGCAGCTCCCCGAAGTCCGCGGCGTCCTCGGTGCGGACCGCGAGGTAGCCCTCCATCGCGAGCGGGCCGCTGGCCCGGCCGAGCCCGCTGTGGAAGCGGTTGTTGACCATCAGTTGGAGACCGCACCGGCCGGTGCCCGCCCAGCCGGCCATCGTCTCGGCGGTCGCCGCCAGCAGGACGCTCGCGGTGCTGGTCCGGTGGGTCTCGCCGACCCGGGCGAGCGCGCCCGGCAACGCGGGCGAGAGCAGGTGGGCCCGGCGGTAGCGCGGCGCCCCCGGCTCGCCCGGCGGGACCGCGGCGACCTGCGGGGCCCGGGCGCCGGCCGCCGCCGTCCGCCACTGCCGACGCGCCGCCGCGTCCAGTCGGCGGCCGCGCGCGGAGGACTGCTCGGCCGCCTGCTCCAGGGTCTGCAGCACCCCGGCCTGCTCGGCCTCGGCCCGGACCTCGACCGGGTCGGCCCCGAGGCTCAGCGCCTGCAGGTCGCCCTGCAGCCTGGGCAGGCCCCAGGCGTCGGCCGCCGTGTGGGAGAAGATCATCACCACGTGGTGGACCAGCCCCTCGGAGACCACCGCGCCGAACCGCACCGGCCACTCCCCGGCGTAGTCGAAGGCCCGTCCCCAGAGCTCGTCGCGGAGCGCGGCGCCGATCCCGGCCGCCTCCGCCGGGCCGCCGGGCCGCAGGTGCAGCGGCGCGCTGCCGTCCCCGTCCAGCTGCTGGCGCAGCTCGCCGTCCGGTCCGGCCACCACCCGGGTGCGCAGGGCGTCGTGGACGTACAGCAATCCGCTGAACGCCCGTTCGACCACCTCCAGCGGCATCCCGCCCGGGACCGGGCCGTCCAGCGGGACGTTGTACGCGTGGTCACCCGGCCGCAGCTTCTGCAGCGCGGTCCAGATGGCGTGCTGACCCCAGGTCACGGGACCCTCCCCGGTGCGGGCCCCGGTGCACGGGACCGGCAGCGTGGTTACCTCGGTGTTCACGCGACTCCCTTTCGTTCCACAGCAGTTCGACCAGGTCAGGCATTCAGAGCGCTCGGGCCACGGCCGCGTACCTGACGGCGCGGTAGTACGTGTCCAGCGCGGTGGCGGGGCCCCCGGAGTCGAGGCCCGGCAGCCGGGGACGGTTGCACCGGTCGGCCACCCGCAGGCTCATCGGGAGCACGTACAGGCCGTCCGGCTCGCCCGCATGGCCGTCCCACCAGCTCTCCGCCCGGTCCAGCAGAGCCAGTTGGTCGACCGGACGGACCGACCGGACCACCAGGGCGGCCGCCCGGCTGCTGAACCGGCGGCCCGGTCCCGCCCTGCGGGCACCGGCGGTCACCGCCAACAGCGCTCGGGCGTCCGGGAGTTCGCAGGCCAGCAGGGTCAGTTCCAGCTCCTCCGGCAACGGCTCCGACCGGTCGGGCAGCACCCGGAGCCGCTGGTACGGCAGCGGGGCGAGCGCCCGGCCGAGCTCCGTCGGGCCGGACGGGCAGTACGGGCAGGGCAGGCAGCGCACCGCGACCGGTGGAGACTGCTCGGGCGCCGGAAAGGTCAGCGCCTCGGCCTCGCGCCGGGCCAACGCCCCGGCCGCGCCCGGTAGTTCGTCGACCTCGACCGGGGCGCAGCAGGCCGCCGCCCGAGCGCCCGCCGCCAGCGCCCGGAGCGCCAGTCCGGTGACCGCCTCCACCAAGGCGGGGGTGAGCATCCGGGCGTCCCGCTCGGCCAGGCCGGACAGCACCCAGGTGCGCAGCGCCGCCGCGCGGTCCACCGGCCTGCCAGCCGGCGGGGCGGCGTCCCGGCCGAGCAGCCAGCCCGCGGCCCACACCTCGCGCAGCGTCCCGACCGGCAGCCCGGCCGGACCCGCGGTCCGCTCGAAGTCCCGTACCAGGGCGGCCGGATCGGCCCCGAGCAGCGGGGCCCAGTCCACCCAGGACCAGGCGAACGGGTGGCCTGCCGGTTCCTGATCCCGCATCAGCCGGATCAGGCAGCGCGAGCGGACCAGTTCGACGGCGTAGTGCAGGCCGCCCGTCGTCCGGGGCGGCTCCCCGCCGCCGGGGACCGGCCCCGACCAGTGGCCGACCGGGAGCGGTGCGTCCATCGGCACCGCCGCGTGCCGTGCCCCGTGCTCGCCGTTGCCCGCCAGGCTCGGCCCGGCCTGGTGCTCCAACAGATGCGGTACGGCGGCCAGCACGGTCAGCCCGGCCTCGGCGCAGTACCGGACGATCAGTTCGTCGTCGTCCTTCAACTCGTCCGGGAATTCCGCCAGATAGGCCGCCAGCCCGCGGGCGGCCGCGGCCGGGAGGGCCAGGCCCAGGGTCGGCACCCACTCCCGGGGGGCCAGCGGCGCCCAGGGCGAGCCGGCCACCGCCGCCCGCCGGGCCAGGTAGGCGTTGTACGGACTGTTCCAGTTCACGTAGAGCGCCACCGCGTCCCGGGGGCGGGCGGTGAGCACCGCCGTCAGCTGGGCGGCGAACCCCGGCACCGGGGTGACGTCGTCCTGGAGCACCACGTGGTGGGTGGCCCCGGGCGGCACCGCGGCCCAGGCCAGCTTCGCGGTCCGCAGCGGGCTGGGCGGTCCGAGCGGGCACGGGTCCGCCACCGGGGTGACCCGCAGCGGGGCGCAGGCCGCCGCCAGCCGGGGCAGGGCCGCGGCCCGGGCGGGGTGGTGCATCACCGCCAGGCTGATCCGGGGCGGCCGGTCGGCCGGCCCCCGGGCGTCCTCGTCCTGCGGCCGGTCGTCCAGTGCGGTCAGCACGTCTCGCCTCTTCCGTCCGGTGTCCCGTGGATGTCCCGGGAGGTCCGTCGGAGGCGACGTCCCGGAGCGGGCCGAAAATGCCGGCCCGCTGAATCGACTGGTCTGCGAGCAGCGAATACCGGGCCGCCGACCGGGAGGGTTCGGGGAAAAGCACGAACGACAATTATCGGAAGTCTTCGAACAATCCGCAGCAGTGCCCGCCACTGCGGAATTCACGACCCGGCGTCGGCCCCGGAACTCCGGAACCAGGCCGCCTACGGGCCGTGGGGCGGGGCCGGCGGGGCGGACGAAATCCCCCTCGGCGCCCAATTCCACCCCTCTTCAGGGATCGACCCGGCGGGGCGCACACCCACCGGCCACGCCGAGTAACCTACAGTTCGCCCGATCGGCGGGCAAGACTCGTCCACGCCCATTCCCTAATACCTCCGGACCCGGCCCTGACGGCCCGTCGGCGGGAATTGCGGGCGGTACGGACGACCGGCGATTCCAGCTCGCGCCCGGCCGGCGGGCCGGGGCGAACGGTGTGCCGCGACCCGGCCGACGGGCCAGGATGGACCCATGCCGCCGACGCTGATCGACCTCACCCACCCGGTCACCACCGGGATGCCGGTGTACCCGGGCGACCCGGCCGTGTCGCTGCGACCGGCCCTCACCACCGCCGCCGACGGGGTCAACGTGCTGTCCCTGCACCTGGGTTCGCAGTCCGGCACGCACGTGGACGCGCCGTACCACGTGGACGTCACCTGGCCGACCCTGGACGGGCTGCCGCTCGGCCTGTTCACCGGCCGCGCCGTGCTCGCCGACCTGCGTGACCTGGCCCCGCGCACCGGGGTGACGGCCGGTCAACTCGCCCCCGCGCTGGCCACGGTGACACCCGGCGCCGTCCTGCTGCTGGTCACCGGATGGCACCGGTACTGGGCCACCGACCACTACTACGCGCACCCGTGGCTCACGCCCGGCGCGGCCGAGGCGATCGTCGCCGCCGGGGTGCGCAGCGTGGGCGTGGACGCGCTGAGCATCGATCCGACCCCCGATCCGGGGCCGGCCGACCCGGCGGTGGCCGCCCTGCTCGCCGACCTGACCGACGAGCACGACCCCGCCCCGGACGCCCCGACCCTGGCCGCCCACCGGACGCTGCTCGGCAGCCCGGACGGCGCCGTCTTGTGCGAGAACCTCGCCGACCTGACACCGCTGCTGGACGCCTCGGCGGCGGGGCTGGCCGTCACGGTCTCGTTCTTCCCGCTCCGTCTGACCGCCGCCGACGGCGCCCCGGTCCGGGCGGTCGCCCGGCTCGGGTAGCGGCCGGACCGGGTAGCGGCCGGACCGGATCGCGACCCGCAGGGAGATTCCGGCGGAGCGCCTCCCGGGTCGGCCACTTGCCCCAGCCGATCCGACGGCAGGTGTGATTCCGACCGTTCGACCGGGTGACCGATCCCGGCGGCGCAGCTGACCCGGGCCGGAACCGGATACTCCTTCCGGCATGAACCGAACCAAGAAGTTCGCGGCGACCGTCGGCCTCGGTGTCGCCCTCGCCCTCGGCTGCACCGCTCCGGCCCTCGCCGACTGCGAGGACCAGGGGCCGGTCCAGCAGGCGCCGGTCCAGCACGAGGAGGAGCACGCCCCCGAGTTCACCGGCGGCGGCAACACCTGCGTGAACACCGGCGGGGCCAGCGCCTCCGCCGTCGTGGTGGGCTCGCCCGGTGTGCTCTCCGGCAACAACGTCCAGATCCCGATCAGCATCCCGATCAACATCTGCGGCAACTCCGTCAACGTGGTCGGCGTCGGCAACCCCGCCGGCGGCGGTGGCGGCGGGAACAACTGACCTTCTCCCCCTACGAGTCCGGGGGCGGGCGCCGGGTCCTCCCGGGCCCGGCGGCCGCCCCCGCCGCCCGTACGTCCCTGGTCTAGACCATCCCCCCGCGACGGCGCTAGGCTCCCGCCATGGCAGAGATCATCGGGGTGATCGAGCGGCTGTGGCGCTACCCGGTCAAATCGACCGGGGGCGAGCGGCTCGACTCCGTCGAGGTGGACGAACGCGGGCTGGCCGGGGACCGGCTGTACGCGGTCCGGGACAGCACCGGCCGGATCGGATCCGGGAAGAACACCCGACGGTTCCGCCGGATGGACGGCCTGCTCCGGCTCGGCTCCCGGCTCGGCAACCGGCTGACCGCCCCCGAGCTGCTCGACCCGCTGGGCCGGCCCGTACCGGACCCGAACGCCTTCCTGGCGGCCTACCTCCAGCGCGACGGCGTCGAACTCGCCCGCGAGGACACCGTTTCGCACTTCGACCACCTGCCGGTCAGCGTGCTCAGCACCGCCACCCTGGACTGGATCCGGGCGGCCCTCCCGGACACCGTGGTGGACGAACGCCGGTTCCGCCCCAACATCCTGCTCCGCACCCCGCCGGGCACCGCCCCGTTCGTCGAGGACGGCTGGTTCGGCCGCCCGGCCGGTGTCCCGGGCGGGCTGACCCTGACCTTCGTCCAGGCGGGCCGACGGTGCGTCATGTCCGGTACGGCGCAGCCCGGCCTGCCGCACGCCCCCGAGATCCTCAAGATGCTCACCCAGGCGCACGACGCCCGGCTGGCCGCCCTCGCCACCGTCGCCCGCCCCGGGCACCTGCGGGTCGGCGACCCGCTCACCCTCGCCTGACGACGGGTCAGTGCGGGATGGCCGCGATCAGCTCGTGCGCACCCTGCCGCTTGAGCGCCAGGGCGACCGAGGTGCCGAGGTCCTCGGGGCTGAGCGCGCCCGCCCACTCGTGGGCGTCCAGGATCTGCTTGCCGTCCGGGGAGAACACCCGGCCGCGCAGCGCCAGCCGCCCGTCCGGCTCGGCGGTCGCGTACCCGGCGATCGGGCTGTTGCAGTGGCCCTGCAGGACGTGCAGGAACATCCGCTCCGCCGTCGCCTCCCGCCAGGTGTCGTGGTGGCCGAGCCCGGCGGCGGCCTCGATGGTGGCGTGGTCGCCCTCCCGGCACTGCAGGGCCAGCACGCCCGCGCCGATCGGCGGGCACATCGCGTCCAGCGGGAGGATCTCGGTGATCCGGCCGCTCTCGCCGATCCGCTCCAGACCGGAGGCCGCCAGCAGCAGGGCGTCGGCCTCCCCGGCCTCGAGCTTCGCCAGCCGGCTGTTGGCGTTGCCCCGGATCGGTACGCACACCAGGTGCGGGTGCGAGGCGGCGAGCTGGGCGATCCGGCGCACCGAGGAGGTGCCGATCCGGCTGCCGGGCGGGAGCTGGTCCAGCGTCAGACCGCCGGGGTGGATCACCGCGTCGCGGATGTCGTCCCGCCGCAGGTAGCCGGCGAAGACCGTGCCGGCCGGCAGCGGCCGGTCGGCGGGCACGTCCTTGAGGCAGTGCACCGCGAGGTCGGCCTCGCCGGCCAGCAGCGCCTGGTCCACCTCCTTGGTGAACGCGCCCTTCCCGCCGAGCTTCGCCAGGTCGCCCATCCAGCGGTCGCCGGAGGTGACCACCGGCACCACCTCGGTCCTGATCGCCGGGTGCAGCACGGCGAGCTCGGCCCGTACCCGCTCCACCTGGGCCAGCGCCATCGGCGAGGAGCGGGACACGATCCTGATCAACTCAGCGGAAGACATGGCGACATGATAGGGCGTCAGGCAGGCCCGCCCTGGCCACCGCCGCGCACCAGGCAGAACGGGTGACCGGCCGGGTCCAGGTAGACCCGCCACCCGGTCTCGACGTCCTTGCGCACCGCGCCGAGCTCCAGCACCCGGGCCTCTGCCGCGTCCAGGTCCTCGACCTCGACGTCCAGGTGGAGCTGCTGCGGGTGGGCCGGGTCCGGCCAGCGCGGCGGGCGGAAGTCCTCGACCCGCTGGAAGCCGAGCACCATGCCCCCGGGGACGTGCACCGTCGACCAGTACTCGTCCAGCGACCAGCGCGGGTCGGGGCGGTCCACCTCGCCGCCGAGCAGAGCGGCGTAGAACTGCGCCAGTCCGGCCGGGTAGTGGCAGTCCAGCACCACGCACTGCAGCTTGCCGATCATCGGGACCACTCCTGGGCAGACGGGGACGTGTGCCCCTCCAGCATCCCGCCGAACCGGCCCCGGACGGCGCACCCCACACGGCGCACCCGCCAGGAACCGCTCCGGAGCTGCACAGGTCAGAGGCGCAGACCCCGCAGGATCAGGTCCAGCAGAGCGAAGGCGAAGAGGGACATGCCGACGAAGCCGTTGGTGGTGAAGAAGGCGCGGTTCAGCTTCGAGAGGTCGTGCGGCTTGACGATGGTGTGCTCGTAGACGAACGCGCCGGCGACCACCACCAGGCCGACCCAGAAGGCCGGCCCCGCGTCGGTGAGCAGGGCGTACCAGACCAGCAGCGCCAGGGTCACGGCGTGACAGGCGCGGGCACCGTACAGCGCGGCCGGAACCCCGAACCGGGCCGGGACTGAGCGGACGCCCTCGGCGCGGTCGGCGGTGACGTCCTGGGTGGCGAAGATCAGGTCGAAGCCGCCGATCCAGATGCCGACGGCCAGTCCGAGCACGACCGCGTCCCAGGACCAGCTGCCGGTGACGGCGAGCCAGGCACCGATCGGGCCCATCGCCTGGGCCAGGCCGAGGATGGCGTGCGGGAAGTCGGTGAACCGCTTGCCGTACGGGTAGACCACCATCGGCACCACGGCGACCGGGGCGAGCAGCAGGCAGAGCGGGTTGAGCAGCGCGGCCGAGCCGAGGAAGACCAGCAGCGCGACGGCCGAGCCGACGTACGCGGTACGCATCGAGACGGCGCCGGTGACCAGTTCGCGGTTGGCGGTGCGCGGGTTCCGGGCGTCGATCTCGCGGTCGATGATCCGGTTGGCGGCCATCGCGAAGGTGCGCAGGCCGACCATGCAGACGGTGACCAGGGCCAGCGTGCCCCAGTGCATCCGGCCGTCGTGAAGGTACATCGCGGTGAAGGCGGCGATGTAGGCGAACGGCAGGGCGAAGATCGAGTGCTCGATCAGCACCAGGTTGAGAAAGGCCCGGACCTTGTTCGGCGGGACGGCGGCGATCGCGCTCACAGCCCGTACTCCTTCCAGCGCTTGGTCACCAGGGCGGCGGTCTCCGGGTCGGAGCTGACCATCTCGGGCCAGCCGCCGTCCCGGGTGTAGCCCTCCTCGGGCAGCTTGCGGGTGGCGTCGATGCCCGCCTTGCCGCCCCAGAACTGCTGGTAGGAGGCGTGGTCCAGGTGGTCCACCGGACCCTCGACCACGGTCAGGTCGCGGCTGTAGTCGGTGTTGCCCAGGGCCCGCCAGGCGACCTCCTGGTAGTCGTGCACGTCGCAGTCGGCATCCACCACGATGATCAGCTTGGTCAGCGACATCATGTGCGCGCCCCAGATCGCGTGCATCACCTTCTGGGCGTGCTTGGGGTACTTCTTGTCGATCGAGACGATCACGCAGTTGTGGAAGCCGCCCGCCTCGGGGAGGTCGTAGTCCACGATGTCCGGGATGATGATCTTGAGCAGCGGGAGGAAGAACCGCTCGGTGAACTTCCCCAGCGGCCCGTCCTCGGTCGGCGGCCGGCCGACCACGATCGACTGCAGGATCGGGCGCTTGCGCATCGTCACGCAGTCGATGGTCAGCGCCGGGAACGGCTCCTGCGGCGTGTAGAAGCCGGTGTGGTCGCCGAACGGGCCCTCGGGCAGCATCTCCCCGGGCTCCAGCCACCCCTCCAGCACCACCTCGGCGTCGGCCGGGACCTGGAGCGGGACGGTCTTGCAGTCCACCATCCGCACCCGCTCACCGGCCACGAAGCCCGCGAACAGGTACTCGTCGATGTCACCGGGCAGCGGCGCGGTGGCCGCGTACGTCACGGCGGGCGGGCAGCCGAAGGCGATCGCGACCGGCAGCCGCTCGCCGCGCTTGGCGGCCACCGCGTAGTGGTTGCGGCTGTCCTTGTGGATCTGCCAGTGCATCCCGATGGTCCGCCTGTCGTGCCGCTGCAGGCGGTACAGACCGAGGTTGCGGATGCCGGAGTCCGGGTCCTTGGTGTGGGTCAGGCCCAGGTTGAAGAACGAGCCGCCGTCCAGCGGCCAGGTGAACAGCGCCGGGAGCCGGTCCAGGTCGACCTGATCGCCCGTCAGCACCACCTCCTGGACCGGCGCGTCCGAGGACTTCACGTTCTTCGGCGGCACGTGCGCCATCGAGGCCAGCTTGCCGAACGCGTCCCGGAAGCCGGTGAAGCCCTGCGGCAGCTCCGGCTTGAGCAGCCCGGCGATCTTCTCCGAGATCTCCTCCGGGCCCTTCAGGCCGAGCGACTTGGCGAGCCGCCGCTCCGTCCCGAAGACGTTCATCGCCAGCGGCATCGAGCAGCCCTTGACGTTCTCGAAGAGCAGCGCGGGGCCCTTGGCCTTCTGCACCCGGTCGACGATCTCGCCGATCTCCAGGTGCGGATCGACCTCGGTCTTGATCCGCTTGAGGTCGCCCTCTCGCTCCAGGGCCCGGAGAAACGAACGGAGATCGTCGTATGCCATGCGTGCCAGTATCCGATACGGACTACCCTGGCCACGCCAAGAGGGCCCGACCTGCTGCTCCCCGGGGGACATCGAACCGTGCTGAGGATTCTGCCGCCACTGCTCCTGCTCGCCCTCTGGATCTGGGCGTTCATCGACTGCCTGACCACGCCGGAGCAGGAGGTGAAGCACCTGCCCAAGGTGGCCTGGGTGATCATCGTGCTGCTCTTCCCGCTGGTCGGCTCGATCGCCTGGCTGGCCATCGGCAAGCGGCGCGGCGGCCCGACCTCGGCCCGGGCCACCGGCCGCCAGGTCGCGCCGGACGACAACCCGGAGTTCCTCGCCTCGCTGAAGAAGGACCAGGGCGACCGGGACGCCGAGCTGCTCAAGGAGTGGGAGGCCGACCTGCGCCGCCGCGAGGAGGAGCTCCGCGACAAGGGCGACGGGGAGAACCCCGACAAGCGCTGACCGGCTTTGGCGCATCCCTACGAGCCCGGACACCTCCCGGCAGTCGGCGAAAACCTGCCCCACACCCCCTGAATATGCGGCCTGACCTGCGCATCTCCCCCTGCGCCGGGCACCGCGCAGAGTCCCTCGAGCGGCCCGGCCGGGTTTTCGGCCGGGCCGCTTTCTGTACAGCCCTGACAGCTTCTGGCGCCCGACCTTGTACGGAATCGACGCCGAACCGGAGCCATGATCCCTCGTACTGTCGTAGGTGAAGAAGTGTTCGCAGCGACCGGCCCGCCACAGCGGCCCGCCGCCGGACAGTTCCCTCAGACTTGGAGTGGTTCGAGATGACGGTTCTGCACGAGGCGCCCGCCGGTGGCGAGATCCCCGAGACCCCGGCCGACGCCCGGGGGCGGGTGGCCGAACTGCACGAACTCCGCAGTCGGGTGCTGCGTGGCCCGAGCGACAAGGCGACCGAGGCGCAGCATGCCAAGGGGAAGTTGACGGCTCGTGAGCGGATCGACCTGTTGTTGGACGAGGGGTCGTTTCGTGAGGTGGAGCCGTTGCGTCGGCATCGGGCGACGGGTTTCGGTCTGGAGGGGAAGCGGCCGCACACCGATGGTGTGATCGTGGGCTGGGGGACCGTGCACGGGCGCACGGTGTTCACGTACGCGCATGATTTCCGGATCTTCGGTGGTGCGCTGGGTGAGGCGCACGCGCAGAAGATCCACAAGATCATGGACATGGCCATCGCGGCGGGTGCGCCGCTGGTGTCCCTCAACGACGGTGCCGGTGCGCGGATCCAGGAGGGTGTGACCGCGCTGGCCGGCTACGGCGGCATCTTCCAGCGCAACACCCGTGCCTCCGGTGTGATCCCGCAGATCTCGGTGATGCTCGGCCCGTGCGCGGGTGGCGCCGCGTACTCGCCGGCGCTGACGGACTTCATCTTCATGGTCCGTGAGACCTCGCAGATGTTCATCACCGGTCCCGACGTGGTGCAGGCCGTCACCGGCGAGAAGATCAGCCAGAACGGCCTCGGCGGCGCCGACGTCCACTCCGGTGTCTCCGGCGTCTCCCACTTCGCCTACGACGACGAGCAGAGCTGCATCGAGGAGGTCCGCTACCTCCTGTCGCTGCTGCCGCAGAACAACCGTGAGATGCCGCCCGCCGCGCCCAACGACGACCCCCTCGAGCGCCGCAACGACAGCCTCCTGGACCTGGTGCCCGCCGACGGCAACCGCCCCTACGACATGCGCAAGGTGATCGAGGAGATCGTCGACCACGGCGAGTTCCTGGAGATCCACGAACGCTGGGCCACCAACGTGCTGTGCGTCCTGGCCCGCATCGACGGTCACGTCACCGGCATCATCGCCAACCAGCCGCAGTCCCTGGCCGGCGTCCTGGACATCAACGCCTCCGAGAAGGCCGCACGCTTCGTCCAGATGTGCGACGCCTTCAACATCCCGCTGGTCACCATGCTGGACGTCCCCGGCTTCCTGCCCGGCGTCGACCAGGAACACGACGGCATCATCCGCCACGGCGCCAAACTGCTCTACGCGTACTGCAACGCCACCGTGCCCAGGATCCAGCTGATCCTGCGCAAGGCCTACGGCGGCGCCTACATCGTGATGGACTCCCGCTCCATCGGCGCGGACCTGTCCTACGCCTGGCCCACCAACGAGATCGCCGTGATGGGCGCCGAAGGCGCCGCCAACGTCATCTTCCGCCGCGACATCAACGGCGCCGAAGACCCCGAAGCGATGCGCGCGCAGAAGATCAAGGAATACAAGACCGAACTGATGCACCCCTACTACGCCGCCGAACGCGGCCTGGTGGACGACGTCATCGACCCCGCCGAAACCCGCGCCGTCCTCGCCTCCGCCCTCGCCATGCTCCGCACCAAACACGCCGACCTGCCGAGCCGCAAGCACGGCAACCCGCCGATGTAACGCGCCGTTGCGACGCCCGGAACCTTTCAGACTTCAAGACGCGGGAGAACTGACCTCATGACCGCCAACCCCGAACCGCTGCTCCGCATCGTCCGCGGCACCCTGTCGGACGAGGAGCTCGCCGCCCTGACCGCCGTCCTGCTGGCCCGCGCCGCAGCCGCCCAGCAGGCCGCCGCCACCGCCGTCACCGAGCCCATCGCCACCTGGTCCCGCATCGAGCGCCGCCCGGCCTACTACTCCCCTGTCAGCTGGCAGCAGGCGGCCTGACACGCTCGGGGCTGCGCCCCAGGCAACGCTCGGTTGCACGGTCCAAGGCTCGGGTGCTGCGCCGTAGGCAGGCGATCGAGCATCTACGGTCAGGGGCTCGGGGAACTGCGAGGAGATCTGGCGTTCGGGTCACTGCGAAAGTCCCTGACCACCCCTGAACGGATCACCTTGCAAGGGCCGGCCTCGCAGTTCCCCGAGCCCCTGACCGTAGATGCCGAGCCATCTGCCAAAAGCAGAGCCCATGCCAACTGCTCAGGCCACCGCCAGGGCCTTGCGGCCCGCGTGCATGACGCTGAGGTTGGCCTCCAGGCGGGTGGGGTCCTGGCAGAGCCAGAGGCGGACCGCGGCGCCGAGGATCGCGCTGGCCGAGCCGAGCCGGACGCCCGTCAGCTGGGCCACCCGGGCGGCGGCCAGGACCAGGAGGTCGGTGAGGGCGGCCGGCAGCCAGACGGTCTGCGCGCACGGCGCCGGCGGCGCGAGCGCCGCCAGCAGCCGGTAGGCGTCGGCCGGTCGGTGCAGCATCGGCAGGACGTCGAGCAGACCGTCCGCCACCACCTCCGACACGTCGCTCCGATGGCTCTGGGCGAGCCGACGGAGCAGCGCTCGCTCCGCAGCGGTGATTCGGACGGTCAGCATGACCTCGTCGCACTCAGGCATGGTGCGGCCCTCCTCGCGGTCGCGGCTTTCGAACGGGCTGAACGGGTACAGCGAACGGGTACGGCGGACGGGTCGTCAGACTCCCGCGTAGGAGTGCTTCCCCGTGACGAAGATGTTGACGCCGTAGTAGTTGAACAGCCAGCAGGAGAAGGCCAGCAGCGCCAGGTACGCGGCCTTGCGGCCCTTCCAGCCGGCCGTGGCCCGGGCGTGCAGGTAGCAGGCGTAGAACACCCAGGTGATGAAGGACCAGGTCTCCTTCGGGTCCCACTCCCAGTACTTGCCCCAGGCCGCCTCGGCCCAGATCGCACCGGCCACGATGGTGAAGGTCCAGAGCGGGAAGACGATCGCGTTGATCCGGTACGAGAGCTTGTCGAAGGTGGCGGCGGCGGGCAGCCGCTGCCAGACCGAGGCCGGGGTGCCGAGCGGTCCTGTGGTGCGGCCGGCGGCGATCCGACGGTCGTAGGTGTCCTTGCCGAGGTAGAGCACGGTGGCGATGAACGCCGCGTAGAAGGCGCCGCCGCAGAAGATCGCGGTGGAGACGTGGATCGCCAGCCAGTACGAGTGCAGGGCCGGGACGAGCTGCTCGGACTCGGTGTAGAGCACGGTGACCGCGAGGCCGAGGGTGAGGATCACCGCGACCAGCACCGGCAGGCCGAGCCAACGGACCGGCTTCCTGGCGGCCAGCAGGCCCAGGTAGGCGACCACCATGGCGAGCGCGAAGGCGCAGGAGAACTCGTACATGTTGCCCCACGGCCAGCGCATCACCGAGAGGCCCCGGGTGAGCACCGCGCCGGCGTGCAGCACCGCGCCGAGCGCGGCCAGCGAGACCGCGATCCGGCCCGCCAGGTCGCCCTTCTCGCTGCTGCCCGCCGCGCCCGGACCGTCCACCTCGGCGACCGTGTCGCGGCCGCTGGTGACCACGGTGGCCCCGGCGTCGGCGAGTGCGGTGCGGGTCAGCGTGGTGGTGCCGCCGTCGGCCGAGGCGACCGTGACGGTGACCTTCTTGGTGCCCTTGGCGGGGGCCTGCGCGGCCGCGACGGCGGCGGCCAGGCCGGCCTGCTCGACCGAGCGGACCGCGACGGCGCCCTTGCTGCCGAACGTCCACTCGAAGATGTGGGCGAACATGGCGATGACGTACACGGCCATCGCCGAGTAGATCAGCTTGTTGGAGAGGTCGGCCAGGTGTGGGTCGACCGACGAGGCGAGATTCACCGTCTACTCCTTGGAGTCCTGTGCGGTGCGGGCAGGGTGATCTGATGGGTCGTCGTCGTCGACGGCCGGGGCGTCGTCCTGGAGGTCGACCGCGATCTCGGCCAACTCCTCGGCGATCCTCGCGGACTCGCTCCGGGCCAGACCGGCGACCTCGACCAGGGTGCGGCCGTCGGGTCCGGCGGAGGCCCGTACCCAGACCCGGCGGCGCTGGACGAACAGCGAGCCGATCAGGCCGAGGATCGCGGCGACCGCGCCGAGCAGCGCGACCGCGTTGCCGGGACGGTGCGAGACGGTGAAGCTCGCCCACTGCTGGTAGCCCTCGAAGGTGAGGGTGCCGTAGCCGTCCGGCAGGGTCCAGGCCTGGCCGGGCTTGAGCCGGGCCCGGGCCGGGTTGCCGTCCTGGGTGAGCTGGGTGAGGTGCTTGGTGTCGAGCTGGTAGACGTTCTGCGGCAGGCCGGAGTCGGTGCCGAGGTCGCCCGCGTAGGCGGTGAGCACCAGCATCGGGTCGGCCGCGTCCGGGAACAGCGAGACCGGGCCGGTCTTCTCGAAGCTCTCCGGGGCGGTCGGCAGGAAGTAGCCGTTGAAGCCCAGCTGGGTCTTCTGACCGTCCTTCTCGCCGTAGTCGTTGACCTTGAGCACCCCGGTCGAGGTGAGGTTGGCGTCCTGCGGCAGGAAGGCGGTCGGGCCCGAGTAGACCTTCTCGCCCTTGGCGTTCTTCACCGTCACCACGGGCGCGTAGCCGTGGCCGATCAGGAAGACCTTGCTGCCGCCGATCTCCAGCGGGTGGTTGACCTCGATGTCGCCCTTGGTCAGCTTCCCGGTGTCGCTGCCGGTCCAGTACCTGATGTGCGCGGTGAACTGCCGGGCGCTGCCCGCCTGCGGGCCGCTGGTGGCGTACTTGGCGGTGAAGCCGTCCAGCTTGAAGCCGAACGGGTCCAGGTCGTTCAGCCCGTAGAAGGCCGAGCCGGTGAAGTCGTCCAGCTGGGTCGCGGTGTTGGAGTAGCCCTGCTTCTCGATCACCAGCTTGCCGCCCTCGCCACTGGCCAGGCTGGCCCAGGCGAAGCCGGCCAGCAGGGCGAACAGCGAGAGGTGGAAGGCCAGGTTGCCGACCTCGCGCAGGTATCCCTTCTCGGCCGCCACCGCGCCGCCGGACAGGTGGGCGCGGAAGCCGCGGCGCTTCAGCTGCGCGTACGCGGCGGCGTTCACCGCCTGGTGGCCGGCCCCGGTGTGCCAGGCCGCGTAGACCGGCATCCGGGTCAGGTTCTTCGGGGCGGCCGGCGGCTTGGCCCGCAGTACGCCGACGAACTGCCAGGTGCGCGGGATGATGCAGCCCGCGAGCGAGACGAACAGCAGGATGTAGATCGCCGAGAACCAGGCCGAGCTGTACACGTCGAACAGCTGGAGCTTCTGGTAGACCGGGGTGACGGTGGGGTGCGCCGCCTTCCAGGTCTGCACCTTGAAGGCGTTGTGGCTGTTCTGCGGGATCAGCGAGCCGGGGATGGCGGCCAGCGAGAGCAGGAACAGCAGGATCAACGCGACCCGCATCGAGGTGAGCTGACGCCACGTCCAGCGCAGCCAGCCGAGCACGCCGATGCCGGACGGGCCGTCCTGCTCGGTGGGCGCGCTGCTGAGGCGTTCCGCGTCCGTCTCAAGGTCTGTCTGGGAACTCACGGGTCAGATTCCGATCGAGAAGTCGGCGACGTAGGACTGCAGCTCACGGACCATCGAGTCCCAGGCGCCGGTGACGAGCAGCAGACCGACCACGACGAGCATCCCGCCGCCGATCCGCATCACCCACTGGTAGTGCCGCTTGACCCAGCCGAAGGCGCCGAGGGCCCGGCGGAAGGCCAGCGCGGCCACCACGAACGGTAGCCCCAGGCCGAGGCAGTAGACCGCCATCAGGAACGCGCCGCGCCCGGGTGAGGCCTGGTTCCAGGCCAGCCCCTGGATGCTGGCCAGGGTCGGCCCGACGCACGGGGTCCAGCCGACACCGAACACGATGCCGAGCAGCGGCGCCCCGGCCAGGCCGATCACCGGGCGGCGGTGCGAGCGCACCTCACGCATCGACAGGCCGGGCACCAGGCCCATGAAGGCCAGTCCCATCAGGACCACCAGCAGGCCCATCACGATGCTGATGGTCCGTTGGTTCGCCTGCAGGGTCTGCCCGAAGAAGCCGAACAGCGCGCCGCCGGAGACGAACACGGCGGTGAAGCCCAGGATGAACAGCGCCGAGCCGAGCAGCATCCGGCCGCGCCTGGCGCCCTTGGCGTCGGCCAGGTCGGCGGCCGAGAGGCCGGTGACGTAGCTCAGGTAGCCGGGCACCAGCGGCAGCACGCAGGGCGAGAAGAACGACACCAGCCCGGCCGCCAGCGCGATCGGCACGGCCAGCAGGATCGCCCCGTTGGCCACCGTCTCGTTCTGGCCCGCCGCGAGGAGGAGGGCGGTGCTCACTTCGGCTCGGCCAGGACAGGCGCGATCAGGCGCTCCAGGTCCTCCGTCGAGAGCGGGCGCATCGCCCGGGCGGCCAGCTTGCCCTGCCGGTCCACCACGATCGTGGTGGGGATGGACTGCGGGTTGAGGCTGCCCTTGGGGAACTTGAGGATCTCGGTGCCGTCCGGGTCGTACAGGCTCGGGTAGGTGATCCCGAAGCTCTCCTCGAACCGGGTGGCGTTGTTCGCGTCGGGGTCCCGGGTGTTGATCCCGAGGAACTGGACGTCCTGGTCCCGGTACTTCGACCAGACCTCCTGGAGCCCCTTCGCCTCGGCCCGGCAGGGGTTGCACCAGGAGCCCCAGACGTTGAGCACCACGACCTTGCCGCGGTAGTCGGCGAGGGCCGCCCTGTCGCCGCTCAGGGTGGCCCCGGAGATCGCGGGCGCGGCCCGCCGGGAGCTGACCGGGGCGGTGTCCAGTCCACCGTCGCCGGAGATGAACCCGGTCCGGCCGTCGGAACTGCTGGAGTCCGCGGTGCAACCGGTGAGGGTCAGCGCGGCGGCGGCGGCGAGCGCGGCGGCCGGGCGGAGGTAACGGCGGGTCGTCCCAGACATGTGAAAAGTTTCGCATGAGACTTTGGGCAGGTTTAGGGGGGTCCGGCGTTCATCGACGGACCCCCCTTGACCTGCGCTTCTTGCTCTTACGATCCGCTTAATTCGGACAAATCGGCGTTGACGTACCGTCAGAGCCGACGCCCGGTGTCAGGCCCCGAAGCTCTTGCCGACCGGGGCGTCGCCCTTCTTCCCCTTGCCCACCAGGTGGGCCGGCAGCAGGTCCCTGGCCGGCTCGCGGTAGCCGATCGAGACGATCCGGTCGCCCTCGTAGGTGAAGCTGGTCAGCGAGGCCAGCGAGCACTGCCGCTTGCGCGGGTCGTGCCAGAGCCGGCGCCGCTCGGCGAAGCTGCGGGCGATCCAGATCGGCAGCTGGTGGCTGACACAGACCGCCTCGTGCCCACGCGCCGCGTCCCGGGCCGCCGCGAGGGCGCCCATCATCCGGACCGCCTGCTCGACGTACGGCTCGCCCCAGGACGGCCGCATCGGGTTGGTGAGGTAGCGCCAGTAGGCCGGGTTCTTCAACGAGCCGTCACCGACGCCGAAGGTCTTGCCCTGGAAGATGTTGTCGGCCTCGATCAGCCGGTCGTCGACCGCGACCTCCAGGCCGTGCGTCTTGCCGATCGGCTCGGCGGTCTCCTGCGCCCGCTCCAGCGGGGAGGCCACCACGTACGTGACGTCCCGGTCCGCGAGGTGCTCGGCCACCCGGTCCGCCATCTGCCGCCCCAGTTCGGAGAGGTGGTAGTCCGGCAGCCGGCCGTAGAGCACGCCCTCCGGGTTGTGCACCTCACCGTGCCGCATCAGGTGGACGACGGTGATCTCTTTCGCGCTCACAGTGCTCGCTCCTCGATGACTTACGCGGGCCGGGCCTCGGCCGCCGCGCGGGCGGCGGCCGGCAGGGCGGCGGCGATCCACTCGATCGCGCGCTCGTCGTGCGCGGCCGAGACGAACCAGGACTCGAAGGCCGAGGGCGGCAGGTAGACGCCCTGGGCCAGCATGCTCTGGAAGAACGCGGTGAAGCGGAACGACTCCTGCTGCTTCGCCTCGTCGTAGTTGGTGACGGCGTGGTCGGTGAAGAAGACCGAGAACATGTTGCTCGCGTTCTGCAGCCGGTGCGCCACCCCCTCCTTGGTCAGCGCGAGGCTCACCAGGGCGGAGATCTCGGCGGCGACCAGGTCCACCTTCTCGTACACCGCGTCGGTGCAGTGCTGGAGCTGGGCCAGACCGGCGGCGGTGGCGATCGGGTTACCGGAGAGCGTGCCCGCCTGGTAGACCGGGCCGGCCGGGGCCAGGTGGCCCATCACGTCGGCCCGGCCGCCGAACGCGGCGGCCGGGAAGCCGCCGCCCATCACCTTGCCGAAGGTCAGCAGATCCGGCGCCCAGCCCTCGACGGCCGCCTCGACGCCGTACCAGCCGGCCTTGGAGGTGCGGAAGCCGGTCATCACCTCGTCCGAGACGAACAGCGCGCCGTTGCTCCGGCAGAGCTCCGAGAGCCCCTTGTTGAAGCCGGGCAGCGGCGGGACCACGCCCATGTTGCCGGGGGACGCCTCGGTGATCACGCAGGCGATCTGGCCCGGGTTGGCCGCGAAGGCCGCCTCGACCGCGGCCAGGTCGTTGTACGGCAGCACGATGGTGTCGCCCGCCTGAGCCCCCGTCACCCCGGGGGTGTCCGGCAGACCGAAGGTCGCGACGCCGGAGCCGGCCGCCACCAGCAGGGCGTCCACGTGGCCGTGGTAGCAGCCCGCGAACTTGATGATCTTCGCCCGGCCGGTGAAACCACGGGCCAGCCGGATCGCCGACATGGTCGCCTCGGTGCCGCTGGACACCAGCCGGACCTGCTCCACCGGGGCGACCCGGGAGACGATCTCCTCGCCGAGCAGCACCTCGCCCTCGCCGGGCGTGCCGAAGGAGGTGCCGAGGCTCACCGCCTGCTGCACCGCCTCGACCACCGCCGGGTGCGCGTGGCCCAGGATCATCGGACCCCAGGAGCAGACCAGGTCGACGTACTCGCGGCCGTCGGCGTCGGTGAGATAGGGGCCGGTACCGGACACCATGAAGCGCGGGGTGCCGCCGACCGCGCGGAAGGCGCGCACCGGGGAGTTGACGCCGCCGGGGGTCACGACCGACGCGCGGTCGAACAGCGACTGGCTCTGCGGGGCCTCGTAGGGGTAGCTCTTCGGGATGGTCACCCGGACATGGTCTCAAATCGTGTCCTGCACCTCCGCATGTCGGACCCGATCATCTGGAACGATGATCCTGGTACCGGACGGGTGCAGCCCCGATGTGACCCGAACGGACTGTACGGTCTGTAGCGTCGTGGGTACGGTTGTCCGTACCACCGCGACCGACTGCCCGCTCCGATGGGTCAGACTGTGACCGGCCGGTCCGTGTACGGCAGCGCGGAACGGGTAGTGGGCACGTTCGGAGGGACACCGAGCGTGCGGGGGTCTGTCGGTTCCGGCTAATTCCGGTGAGGATGGTCCGAGTGTCCGAGGCGCAGGACGGCCCCGACGAGGCCGTGGGTGGCTCACGTCGGCGTGCCGGAGCGGCCGGCGGGGGTACCGGTGCGGGCGGCAGGGGAAGGCGGGGCGAAGGCAGAGTGGGGGTCACCTACAAGTACTTCGGCGCACCCGACCGCGCCACCGCCGCCAGAGTCCCCACCGCCCTCGGCCCCGGCGGCCTCGGTCTGGACGCCGGCGAGCTCGGCTCGCTCGGCCGGCTCGGCGACCTGATGGAGACCAGCGGCTCGCCGAACGGCCACCTCTCCACCAAGATCAAGCCCGAGACGATGTCCGCCATGGTCCTGACGGGCATTCAGGGCGTCCCGCTGCACCAGGTCCCGCCGCTGGAGCTGGTCGTGCTGCACCCCGACTACGCCGTGGTCCAGCTGCCGCACACGGTCGTCGAACCGCTCCGCAAGGCCGACGAGACCGAGCTCGGCGCCGCCGCCTTCATCTGGTCCACCGTCCCCGACCGGCGGGGCCCCCGGGACGCCTTCGTGATCTACACGATGCTGCACGAGTGGCAGGACTTCGCCAACCGCCTGCACGACGCCGGCCACCAGCTCTACTGCCTGGTCTGGCCCTGAGCCGAAGTCCGGTCAGGTTCGACCGCCGGACGGAAGCACCGCCCGGAAGGCGAGCAGGGCGATGTCGTCGCGGGTGTCGGGGACCTGGGCGAGCAGGTGGTCGCAGAGGTCGTCGAGCGAGCGGTCCCGGGCGTGCCTGGTGGCGGTCAGCAGGCGGTCGAGGCCGGTGGTGAGGTCCTCGCCGGGGACCTCGATCAAGCCGTCGGTGTACAGCAGCAGGGTGTCGCCCGGGTCCAACTCGGCCCGGTGGGTATGGCGTTGACGGTCCGGGGCGACGCACAGCGGGACGTCGGCCTCGGCTGCCGTGAGGAACCGCGGCTCGCCGGTGGCGGGGAGCAGCAGCGGCGGCGGGTGCCCGGCGTTGGACCAGTCGGCCCGCCAGCCCGGGCCGGTGCGGGTGAGGTGCAGGTGGACGGCGGTGGCGAAGGTGCCCACGCCGAGCCCCTCGGCGGCCCGGTCGAGCGCGGTCAGCACGTCGGCGGGGGTCTGACCGCCGGTCAGGTTGTAGGCCAACGAGCGCAGCATGGCGCGCAGTTGTCCCATCGTGGTGGCCGCGGTGAGGTCGTGTCCCGACACGTCGCCGATGGTCAGCGCCAGTCGGCCGCCGGGCAGCAGGAAGGCGTCGTACCAGTCGCCGCCGACCTCGGCGGCCCGGTTGCCCGGCTGGTAGCGGGCGGTGATCCCGGTGCCGGGGACGGTGGGCGGGTCGGTGAGCATGGCCCGTTGCAGGACCAGCGCGACCTGCCTGGTCCGCTGGAGCTCCAGGGTCCGGCCCAGCGCGCTCTGGGCGCGTTGCAGGACGTCCCGGAGGAGTTCGACGTCCTCGGCGCCGGGCGGCGGACCGTCCTGGCAGGTGGCCGCGGCGGCGAGGACGGCGGTGGTGCCGTCGATGACCAGCGGCAGCAGGGTCAGGCTGGTGGCGTGCACCTCGGCCAGCCAGCGGGCCGACTCGGCGGGCACCACCCCGGCCGGCACCTCGCCGGGCGGGAAGGTGAGCAGCACCGGGGTGCGTTCGGCGACGGCCCGGAGCGCGGTGGGCCCGAGCCGGAAGGTCTGCTCGCGCAGCGCGGGCAGCGGCGGCAGACCGGCCCGGGCGGCGGAGGCGATCCGGGTGCCGATGGTCTCGTCGGGCCGTCCGGTGCTCTGCCGGGCGGAGAGCAGGAAGACCGTGCAGGCGTCGGTGAGATCGGGCACCACCAGCTCGGCGACGGCCGCGAAGGCGTCCTCCGGCCGGCTGCTCTCGGTGACCACCACGGACGCGGCCAGCAGCCGCTCGCGCTGCCGGGTGCGCCAGCGGTCCTCGACGTCGGAGGTCGCGCCGATCCACTCCACCAGCTCGCCGTCGCGCACCACCGGCACGACGCGGGCGGTGATGTGCCGGTACTCGCCGGAGGCGAACTTCAGCCGGTAGGTGTGCTCGAACTTCGAGGGCTCGCCCGCCGACGCGTGCGTCCACTGCTCCAACAGGCCCTCGCGGTCCCGGGGATGGACGAGTTCCAGCCACGCCGAGTCCATGGTGTCCCGCCAGGGGTGCCCGGTCAGCCGCTCCCAGCCGGAGACCAGCTCGGTCATCGACCGGTCGGGGCCGGCCACCCAGACCAGCTGGGAGACCGCCGTGATCAGCGCCTCGTACCGTTCGAGCGCGTGCAGGCGTTCGGCGGACAGCCGCTCGGCGTCCTGGGTGGAGTGGACCTGCTCGGTGGTGTCGATGGCGGCGATCAGCACCCCGGCACCGTGCCGGGAGGAGACCGGCGAGCAGCTGTAGACGAAGTGCCGGTGGTCCGTGTCACCCGCACCGTCCAGCACGGCGGGCGTGGTCACCTGCCGGGCCGAGCCGTCGGCGAGCACCAGGTCGAGGGTCCGGACGACGCCCTCCTGCTCCGGGCCGGCGAACAGCTCGCCGACCGGGACCCCCAGCGAGCGCGGTCCGAACAGCTCCTGGAACGCCTCGTTCCGGTAGGCCAGCCGGTGCTCGGCCCCGGCGGTGAGCGCGATCGCGACGATCGCCCGGTCGAAGACCTCCGGCGCCAACTGCGGCTCGGCCACCCCTGACGCTCCCTCCCGCACGGCGGACGGCGGCGACACCTCCGCCACCACCTGGTGATCCCGTCGAACGCTACCCGTGGACACCGGCTCCGCCCCGAAGCCCGGACCGCTCGTCCGTCCGTGTCGCCGGACCGTCCTGACGGCCCGTCCGCCGCCGACGGCCGGACGCCGACGGCCGGACCCGGTCGAGCAGATGGCCCGGTTGAGCCGTCCGGGTGGCGGCCGGACCGGCACCGGCTGCCGTCGGCCGGGGTGCGTCATGCGTAGAACCGACTGTCCACCGAGGGACGGATCGCGGCTCGACGCCGTTCGGCGCGGCCTACGGCAGCTCCCAGGCTGACCCGTACCTGGGCCTGCGGACCACCCCCGGCGGTGCCCCGTCCACCACCACCATCACCTTCGCCCCCTCCCGCCGCCGGGAGTTGGGCGATCGCGCTGGGCGACGTGGACGCCGACAGCGTCACGGTGGCCGCCACCGGGGCCGGCCGGGCCCTCGGCCTCGCCGCGTTGACCACCGCGCTCGGCGCCGCGGCCGTCGCGGCCGCCGGCCGGCTGCGCTCGGTCTGACGGGGGCGCGGGCGACGCCGTAGGCTGCCCGGCATGCGAGTGAGTCTGCGTCAGATCGTGCTGGACAGCCGGGAACCGAAGGTGCTGGTGCGGTTCTGGGCCGGGCTGCTCGGCGGCGTGCCGGTGGACCGGGAGCGGGGCTGGTCGCACGTCGAGGCGCCCGGCTTCGCGCGGCTCGCCTTCCAGCCGGTGCCGGAGGAGCAGGCCGGGAAGAACCGGCTGCACCTCGACCTCGCGGTGGACGACGTCGAGGCGGCCGTCCACGCGGCGGTCGCACTGGGCGCCACCCCGGCCGGGGAACTCCGCCGGGACGACCAGGGGGCGTTCCGGACCATGCGCGACCCGGAGGGCAACGAGTTCTGCTTCGTCAGCGCCTGAGCGGCGTGCCGCCGAGCGGGCTGTCGAGCACCAGCGCGATCGAGCCCTCGACCAGGTAGTAGTGGCCGGGGAACCAGTCGATGTGCACGTGGCCGCCGTCGTCGGCCTCCGCCGTGTCCTGGATGATCTCGCCCAACAGCGTCCGGCCGGCCTGGTCACCGCTGATCAGCAGGACCTGCCGCTCGGCGTCGAGGTGCACCAGGACCCCGGGGCCGGTCCGCCGCCGGCCCTCGACCCCGGTCAGCCCGCCGGCGCACGGCACGGAGCCGATGAAGCCCTCGCCCGCCGCCACCACCCGGGCCAGCTCGGCCAGCTCGGCCGCCGTCCCGCTGACCAGGACCTCGCAGCAGGACCGATCGGTCTCCAGCTCCACGGGAACGGCTCCTTCGCAACGGGTCGGGACGAACCGGAGTATGGCACGCGCGGTCCCCGCCGGGCCGGGTGGTTTCGCGAGGCCAGGGCCGTATGAACTCGATGTATACCTGCTGTGTATAGTCGCCCCGACGGGCCGCCGGGGATGGTGGCGGCCGTACTGTGAACGACCGACATGACACGGAGCCGTGCGATGACCGCACCTGCCACGCTGCTCTCGGCCCGAGGGCTGCGGAAGAACTTCGGGCTGACGCCCGCGCTGGACGACGCCTCGATCTCGGTGGTGGCGGGCGAGCTGGTCGCCGTGATGGGGCCCTCGGGTTCCGGGAAGTCCACGCTGCTGCACTGCCTGGCGGGGATCAGCCGGCCGGACGGCGGCAGCGTGGCGTACCGGGGGCGGGAGTTGGCCGGGTGCACGGACGCGGAGCTGAGTGCGCTGCGCCGGACCGAGTTCGGCTTCCTGTTCCAGTTCGGCCAGTTGGTGCCGGAGCTGAGCTGCCTGGAGAACGTGGCGCTGCCGCTGCGGCTGAACGGGCTGCGCCGGGCGGCCGCCGAGAGCAGGGCGCGGGAGTGGCTGGAGCGCCTGGAGGTCGGCGAGGTCGCGGCGCAGCGGCCGGGCGAGGTCTCCGGCGGGCAGGGACAGCGGGTGGGAGTGGCCCGGGCATTGATCACCGAGCCGTCGGTGGTGTTCGCGGACGAGCCGACCGGTGCGCTGGACTCGCTGAACGGTGAGCGGGTGATGGCCCTGCTGGCGGCCGCGGCCAAGGACACCGGGGCGGCCGTGGTCCTGGTGACCCACGAGCCGAGGGTGGCCGCGTACGCGGACCGCGAGGTCGTGGTCCGGGACGGCCGTACCCAGGACCTGGCGGCCGCCGCGTGAGCGCCCCGACCCTGGTCCGGCCCCCCTCGACGGCACCCGGCGACCAGGTCAGGTCGCGGCTGCTGGCGCAGTTCGGGCTCGGCGCCCGGCTCGCGCTGGGCAGTGGGAGGGAGGGCTGGGGCCGGCTGCTGCTGACCGCGGCCGGGGTCGGCCTCGGGGTGGCGCTGCTGCTGTTCACCGCCTCCTTTCCCGGCATCGTCGAGCACCGGAACCACCGGCTCTACCTGCAGAACGACGCCTTCGAGGAAGGCCCCGCCGGACCGACCGGGCAGAGCGTGCTGGTCGCCGACGCGGACACCAAGTTCCGGGACACCCCGATCCGGGGACGGGTGGTGCAGCCCGAGGGACCGCAGGCCACCGTCCCCCCGGGCCTGGCCGCCTTCCCGGCACCGGGGCGGATGGCCGTCTCGCCCGCCCTCGCCGACCTGCTGGACGCACCCGGCAACCAACTGCTCCGGGACCGGCTGCCCTACCCGGTGACCGGCACCATCGGCCCGGACGGGCTGCTCGGGCCCGGCCAGTACGCCTTCGTGCTCGGCAGCTCCGGGCTCGCGGTGGAGAGCGGGGCGCACCGGGTCACCGAGTACGGGCACTTCTCGCCGGCCAAGCCGATGGACCCCCGGCTGGTGCTGCTCAACGTGGTCGGGCTGATGGTGATGCTGGCGCCGGTCGGGGTCTTCCTGGCCGCGGCCGCGCGGTTCGGCGGCGAGCGCCGGGACCGGCGACTGGCCGCGCTGCGGCTGGCCGGGGCGGACCGGCGGATGACCGCCAGGCTGGCGGCGGGCGAGTCGCTGATCGGCTCGGTGCTCGGGCTGGTGGCCGGGGTGGCGCTGTTCCTGATCGGACGTCAGCTGATCGAACAGCTGACCGTGGCGGGCTTCAGCTTCTACGCCTCCGACATCTCGCCCCAGCCGCTGATCGCGGTCGCGGTGGCCCTGGTGGTGCCGGTACTGGCCATCGGGGTGACCCTGCTGGCGATGCGCCGGGTGACCGTGGACCCGCTCGGCGTGGTGCGGCGCAGCGGCTCGGACCGGCGGCGGCTCTGGTGGCGGCTGGCCCTGCTGGCGGCGGGCCTGCTGGTGGTCGGTGCGGCGATGGCGCTGCCCTCCGGGTACAACCCGGGCCGCACCGACCGGGACGGGCTGTTCAACCCGGTGCAGGACACCCGTGGTTCGCTGCTGGTCTCGTTCGGCGTGCTGCTGATGCTCGCGGCGGTCTGCACCCTGCTGCCCTGGCTGGTCGGGGCGGTGATCCGGCGGGCCGGCGGCGGCGGTCTCTCCTGGCAGCTGGCGGTCCGTCGGCTCCAGCTCGGGGTCGGGCCGGCCGCCACCGCCGTGACCGGCGTGGTGGTCACGGTGGCGGGGGCGATCGCGTTGCAGACCCTCTTCGTGGGGGTCAGTCAGACCTACCGGCCAGCCGAGCCGGACACCAGCGGGTACCGCTTCCAGCACCGGGTGCAGTTCCCGACCGGTGCGGTGGCGGAGCTGACCGACCGGCTCGGCCGCTCGCCCGGGGTGGCGGGGGCGGCGGGCTTCGTGGAGCTCAACATGACCGATCCGGGCGGCGAGAACTGGTACGGCGAGACCGTACGGATCGCCGACTGCGCCACCCTGGCCCGGTTCGCCGCCCTGCCCGGCTGCAAGGACGGTGACGCCTTCGCCAGTCCGATCGGCGACGAGCCGGGCGCGCGGTTCAGGGACCGGCCGGTGGCGCCCGGCACCCAGGTCCGGGTCAACAGCGTGACCGGCGGCGGCGACGCACCGCTCTGGACGCTGCCCGCCGTGCTCGCCCCCGCGCCGCGGCTGAGCCGGGTCGACCCCGGCATCGCCTACAGCGGCAACCTGCTGCTGCTCACTCCGGGGGCCGTACCGCCCGAGGTGCTGAACGGGCAGCGCAGGGTCGTCCTGGTGGCGATGGACCCGGCGGCTCCGGAGCCGCTGGAGCAGCTGACCACCGACGCGATGACGATCTCCCCGCAGGCCCGGACGGTCTCGCTGTTCGAGAACGGCCAGAACCACACCTACCTCGCGGTCAAGCGGGTGCTGACCGCCGGGGCCGGGATGACCCTGCTGCTGGTCTCGCTCAGCCTGCTGGTGGGTCAGCTGGAGCGGCTGCGGGAGCAGCGCCGGATCCTGGGCGTGCTGTACGCCTTCGGCACCCGCCGCCGGGTGCTGGCGCTGTCCGTGCTGTGGCAGACGGCCATCCCGATGGCGCTCGGGCTGGCGCTGGCGGCGGCGGGCGGGCTGCTGATGGGCGCGGTGCTGCAGTACACGGCCGGGCTGGACTTCAGCTTCGACTGGAGCGCGATGCTCACCCTGTCGGGGGTGGCCGGTGCCTCGGTGCTGCTGGTCACCCTGCTCGGGCTGCCGCTGGTGCTCCGGCTGATGCGGCCCAGCGCCCTGCGGCACGAGTAGGACCGACCGGTCCAGGCAGGAGGGCCCCGTCCGCCGAGCGGACGGGGCCCTCCTGCGGTCGGGCGGGTCAGGCCATCAGGTGGCCCCAGGTGACCGGGCCGACCACGCCGTCCACCTCGATCGAACGGTCCTGCTGGAAGGAGCAGACGCAGTCCTCGGTGGCGTCACCGAAGTCCCCGTCGGCGCCCCAGGGTTCGAGCTGCCCGCCGTAGCCGTGCCGGGTCAGCGCCTGCTGGACGGCGACCACCGGGCCGCCCGTCGAGCAACTCACCGAGGCACTGGGCCACTTCAGGTCACACCTGCACCGCGACTGGGAGGGCCTGACCATCGCGGACGACCTCGGCAAGCCCTACGCCCGGGCGCTGGCCCACGCCGTGCTCGGCCGGTCACTCCCGTCGGCCCCGCAACTGCGCACCGCCCTCGCCCTGTTCGAACAGCTCGGCTCCCCGGAGGCCGCCGCCGTCCGCGCCCTGCTGGCCGAGAGCTAGTGCCGTGCGGGCTCAGTCCTCCAGGGCGAGCAGTTCCTCGACGGTCTGGCGGCGGCGGATCAGCCGGGTCGCCGGGCCGTCGACCAGCACCTCGGGAATCAACGGGCGGGTGTTGTAGGTGGAGGACATGCTCGCGCCGTAGGCGCCGGTGTCGTGGAAGACCGCGAGGTCGCCGATCTCCACCCGGGGCAGCGGGACGGAGAGCACGTCGCCGCCGGGCTCCTGGGTGAAGACGTCGCCGGACTCGCAGAGCGGCCCGGCCAGCACGGTGTCGATCGCGGGGGTGTCCAGCTCGGCACCGTCCCGGAGCACGGTGACCCGGTGCGCACTGCCGTACATGGCGGGGCGCATCAGGTCGTTGAAGCCCGCGTCGACCAGCACGAAGTGGTTGCTGCCGACCGGCTTCCGGGCCCGCACCTCGGCCGCCAGCACCCCCGAGTTCGCCACCAGGAACCGGCCCGGCTCGATCTCCAGCCGGACCGGGTGGCCGAGTTCACCGGCCAGCTCGGTCCTGGCCGCGTCCCAGATCCGGAAGTACCGGTCGGTGTCCACCTCGGGCTGCCCGGGGGCGTACGGGACGGAGAGGCCGCCGCCCGCCGAGATCGCCCGGATGTCCCGGCCGGCCGTCCTGACCTGCTTGACCATGGTCTCGCAGACCGCCTCCAGGTGGCCGTAGTCCACTCCGGAGCCGATGTGCATGTGAAAGCCGGTCAGGTCGAGGCGGTACCGGTCGACCAGGTCGAGCGCCGCGGCCAGGTGCTCGTGCCAGATGCCGTGCTTGCTCTGCTCGCCGCCGGTGTTGGTCTTGCGGCTGTGGCCGTGGCCGAAGCCGGGGTTGATCCGGATCCAGACCGGGTGGCCCGGGGCCGCCTCGCCGAGCTGTTCGAGCATCTGCGGGGAGCCCGCGTTGACCGGGATACCGAGCTCGACCACCCGGGCCAGGGTGGCCCGGTCCAGCAGGTCGGCGGTGAAGACGATCGGCTGGTCCACGCCGTCCGGCCGGTACCCGGCCCTGAGCGCGCGCTCGATCTCGCCGAGCGAGACCGCGTCCACCGCGACACCCTGCTCGCGCATCAGCCGGAGCAGGTGGGTGTTGGAACACGCCTTCTGGGCGAACCGGACGGTGTCGAACTGCCGCAGTCCGGCGATCCGGCGCCGGATGCTCTCCGCGTCGTAGATCCACACCGGGGTGCCGAACTCCTCGGCGACGGCGGCGATCCGGGGGCCGGGTATTGCGGTGGTCATCACGGGCTCCAGGGCAGGCAGGTGGTGCACCGATCCTGCTCGATCGGGCTCGGCTCCCGCAGGGCTGTCCGCCTGCTGGGCGGTCCACCGGACGGTCGGGGGCGACCGGTCCGGGCACGGAGCAGTACAGCCCGCTGAACGTCGGTCTCTATTAGGAAACTTTACTAACCCACCCGTTGACCCCCGCCGTCCGGGGCCGGGATGCTCCCGCCATGTCCCTTACCAGAAGCAAGACTTCGGTCGCGCTCTGCGCGGCAACGGCAGCCGGTGCGCTGCTCACCAGCCTGCTCGCCCTGAGCCCCGCCAATGCCGCCCCGGGCAACCTCGCGCTCAACAAGCCGGTCACCGTCTCCTCCACCGAGAGCAGCGGCTACGCCGCCGCCAAGGCCGTGGACGGCAGCGGCACCACCCGCTGGGCCAGCGCCGAGGGCGTGGACAACCAGTGGATCAGGGTCGACCTCGGGGCCGGCACCTCGGTCAACCGGGTCGTCCTCAGCTGGGAGGCCGCGTACGCCAAGGCGTACCGGGTGGAGCTCTCCGACGACGGCAGCAGCTGGCGTCAGGTGTACTCCACCAGCACCGGCGACGGCGGCACCGACGACCTGACGGTCAGCGGCACCGGCCGCTACCTCCGGGTCTACGGCACCGCCCGCGGCACCGCGTACGGCTACTCGCTCTTCGAGGTCGAGGCGTACGGCAGCGGCGGCACCCCGACGCCCACTCCCACCCCCACCTCGACGCCGACCCCCACCCCCAGCCCGACGCCGACCAGCTCCCCGTCACCCGGCGGCGTCAACGTGCCGTTCGGCAGCCACTCCTTCCCCTACGCCGACGGCACCATCAAGGTCTCCGGCAACCAGGCCGCCAACGACGCCAAGGTGGTGGCCTACTACCAGAAGTGGAAGGCCGCCTTCGTCACCTCGAAGTGCTCGAACAGCGCCTGGTCGGCGATCGCCTCCACCGACGCCGACCATCCGTACGTGGCCGAGGGCCAGGGGTACGGTCTGACCATCCTGGCCACCATGGCCGGGGCCGACAGCGGCGCCAAGACCTCCTTCGACCGGGTGCTCCGGTTCGTTCTCGACCACCCCTCGGTCAACAACGGCGACCTGCACGCCGCCGAGCAGGACGCGAGCTGCAAGAGCGTCGACGGCAGCGACTCCGCCACCGACGGCGACCTGGAGATCGCGTACGCGCTGCTGCTCGCCGACAAGCAGTGGGGCAGCACCGGGACGTACAACTACAAGGCGCTCGCGGTGAAGCGGATCAACGCGATCAAGGCCAGCGAGGTGGTCGCCGGCACCAAGCTGACCAACCTCGGCGACTGGTCCTCCGGTAACGACAACACCATGAGCCGCAGCTCGGACTGGGTGCCCGGGCACTTCAAGGCCTTCCGCAAGGCCACCGGCGACAGCGCCTGGGACGGCATCCTGACGGCCCACCAGAACGTGATCAGCCACCTGCAGACCAAGTACGCCCCCACCACCGGTCTGCTCCCCGACTTCGTCGTGAACACCAACACCAGCGACCCCAAGCCGGCCCCCGGCAAGGTGCTGGAGTCCCCGCTGGACGGCGCCTACTCCTGGAACGCCTGCCGCGACCCGTGGCGGCTGGGGGTGGACGCGCTCACCACCGGCGACGCCAAGTCGCTGGCGGCGGTGCGGAAGATGAACACCTGGATCAAGTCCGCCACCGGTGGCGACCCGAGCAAGATCACCCAGGGGTACAAGCTGAACGGCTCGGTGGCGGAGGCCGGTTCCTCGGTCGCCTTCATCGCACCGTTCGCGGTGGCCGCCGCCACCGACCCGTCCAGCCAGGCCTGGCTGGACGCGATCTGGAACAACCTGAACGCCACACCCCTGGACCCCAGCGGCTACTACGGCGCCAGCATCCAGCTCCAGGTGATGATCGCGATCACCGGGAACCACTGGCTGCCGTAGCGGCGGAGCGGACGGGTCCGGGTCAGGCAGCCCCCGGACCCGTCCGCACTCAGCCGGGACCGGCCGTCACGGCAGGTACGCGATGCCGAGCTTGGTGAGCTGCCAACGCTGGTCGGCCGCACCGGAGTCGGCGGCCAGGGCGACCAGTCGGTTGCCCTGGCCGTCCTGCTGCGCCGACAGCCCCATCACCTTGGACTGGTCCAGCGCGGTGGCCAGTTGGTAGCCTCCGGCCGCGGCGGGCTTGAAGATCCAGCGCTGGTTGTCACCGCCGTGGCAGGCCCACTGGACCAGCTTGGTGCCGGGCGCGGTGGCCGCTCCGGTGGCGTCCAGGCACATCTCCCGGTTGCCGCTGAAGGTGACCGTGAAGCCGCCCGCCGGGCGGGAGTTCAGCACGAAGGACTGGTTCAGCCCGCCGGTCGCCCGGTAGCCGACGGCGGCCCGCCCGTTGGTGGCGTCGCCGTACGTGCCGCCGCCCGCGAAGTCCAGCACCTGGCCGGTCGCCACGTTGGTGAGCTGGTACCAGGAGCCCGCCTCCGGCCGGTCCGGGAACGGCTGACCCGGCGTCAGCGGGACGATCGACGTGGTGTTCTGCGGGTTGAGGGTGCAGAACGCCTCCTGGAGCCCGGGCTGCCGGTAGAACTGGCTCAGGCAGACGCCCTCGCCCCGGTAGCCGGCCACCCGCAGGTGGTAGGACTGCCGCACCATGTTCATGCAGACGCCCGGGATGCCGATCTCGTGGTCGCAGCCGTTCCTGGTCTTCTCGGACAGGTCGATCACGTCCCCGTTGGTGTACTCGTACGGCGAGCTGGTCCACCCCGCGCAGACCTCGTGGCCGTAGGAGACCCGCCGCTGGTCCAGGTACCTGACCCCCGGCACCTGCGCCGCCGCCGTCCGGAGCGCGTCACTCAGCGTCGGGACCACCCAGTTGTGACCCCAGGCCAGGTCCTCGGGGAAGGCCGGGCAGCCGTCCGCGACCTTGCCGACGTAGTCGTTGCGCCGGATGTCCGGGGTGATCGGGGTGAAGTAGGACTGGTAGACCAGCTGGTACGAGGAGTCCGCGTACCCGGCGGCCCGCATGGTGTTGCGGACGCCGGTGAGGGCCGCGACCACCTTGGGGATCACCCGCTCGGCCCGCTGGGTGATCGCGGCACTGCCGATGGTGTCCCGGCAGCCCTGGTCCTTGGGGACCGGGAAGTACTGCGTCAGGCAGCTCATCATGATGCCGCTGAAGTCGAAGTCGTCGTTGGCACCGATCGTGACGACCACCATCTTGACGTCGTACTCGGCCGCCGTGCGGGCGAGTTGGACGTCCTGCTTGACCTCCCCGAAGTCACCGCTGCCCGGGCCGGTGATCTTCGCCAGCTCCGGGTCGCTGACCAGGTCGCCGGTCTGCGCGCCGGAGCAGGCCAGGTCGATCGGGGTGACGCCGGGCAGGTCGGTGACGAAGATCTCCGACTTCCCGTGCCGGTGGCAGTAGTTGGTGGGGGTGTCGGTGCCCGGCACGTACGCGTCGCCGGTGTCGGTACCGGCGCCCTCACCGGAGATGGCACTGTCGCCGAGCGCGACGACGGCGGCGGGCTTCACGGTGGCCGTGGGGGCGGCCGAGGCGGTGGGGGTGCCCGCGAGGGCGAGGGCGGCGAACAGGCCGACGGCGGCCGTCAGGGCGGCGCGGCGTGGTCGCCGCGCACCGGGGAGAGCTGTCCTGATCACGCGTGACTCCTTGAGGGTGGGGGGCCACTCGGCAGGCGCCGGGCGGCGCGGAGTATCGGGCGTGGAACGGTGGGCAGAAGATGAGCCCGGCTCACATGTTAGATACTGACAAGTAACGCAACAAGAGTCAGGACCTGGGCAGGACAACGGAGTTGGCACCTCTCCCGACCGGGCGCGGACAGCACGGAACCGCCGCCCCGCGCCTCAGGAGGGGAGGCGTGGAGCGGCGGCTCGGGTACGGCGGAATCGACCGAGAGGCGGTCCGACGGCGGGGCGTCAGACGCTGTTCGGAGACAACTCAGGTGTTACGCGGCTGAATTCAGCCGACGTTCGCGCAGGAGTTGCCGAACGCCGGGTTCAGCGCGCCGATCACGTTGACGCTGTTGCCGCAGAGGTTGACCGGGACGTGCACCGGAACCTGGACGGAGTTGCCAGAGATGACACCCGGGGAGCCGGCGGTGACGCCCTCGGCCCCGGCACTCGCCATCGCGGTGCCCGCACCGGCGGCAACGATGCCGACAACAGCGGCGCCGACAGCGGCGGCCTTCTTGACGCTCATTTGAGTCTCCTCGTAGATCAGTTCTTCCAGTTGCCGTACCAACAGCGGACGAGCAAGGAAGCGCACAGGCGTGCGTCGAGTCCAACGAGGGCCAACCGGCGCAGTTGCGCCGGGACTTCGACAATCACCCGAATGCAGCAATCCGGGCATTCGGGTGATCACGGAAGCCGCCCGTTTCCCCCCGCGACCTGGGTCGTTCTTACTGGCGAAACCCGCTCCACCCAGCCCGCTGATCCACACGCAAGAAATGAGTTCGCACCATGCGCAAGCTCGCCTACGGCACTCTCGGTACCGCCGCCACCGCGGCCCTGCTGCTGAGCGGCGCCGCTGCTGCCGCCGCCCACGGCCACCACAGCAGTGGCGCCTCCGCCGAGGCCGTCACGGCCGGCTCGCCCGGTGTGCTCTCCGGCAACTCCGTGCAGGTCCCGGTGCACGTGCCGATCAACCTCTGCGGCAACACCGTCGACGTGATCGGCCTGCTGAACCCGTCGTTCGGCAACTCCTGCGTCAACGCCTGATCCTGACGTCACGTCAGACCCGATGACTTCCAGGTGGAGTATTTCGACACCCGCCTGGGCGCGCCGCGATTGCGTCCGGATCTCGACCGTGCGAGAACTGAACGACGGGGCGCGTGAACGAAGCGGCCGAGCGAGACCGCCCAAGCCACGGGCGCAACAAGGCACTTGGGCCGCTCGAAGGAAACACCCCACGGTACCCCCCAGAACTCGGGCGACATTTCGGTTCGCCCGCCCAAACGGAGGAATCCCCATGCGCAACATGAAGAAGGCTGCTGTCCTCTCCCTCGCCGCCGCCGGCCTGCTGCTCGGCTCGGCCGGTGCCGCCACCGCCAGCTCCGGCGCCGAGGCCGTCGTGGCGGGCTCCCCGGGCGTGCTCTCGGGCAACAACGTCCAGGTCCCGATCCACATCCCGGTGAACGTCTGCGGCAACACCGTCAACGTCATCGCGCTGCTCAACCCGTCGTTCGGCAACTCCTGCGCCAACGTCGGCTGACTCAGCTCCGGCTGACCATGCCTCACCCGGGTGGTGCCCCCCGTACCCACGGGGGGCACCACCCACCCCTCACCTGTGTGATCTAGGAGATCAACCCCCATGCAGAACGTGAAGAAGGCCGCCGCCGTCGGCGCCGCCGCCCTCGGCATCGTCGCCGCCGGTGCGGGCTCCGCCCTGGCCAGCTCCTCCGCCGAGGGTGTCACCGCCGGCTCCCCCGGCGTCGGCTCCGGCAACTCGATCCAGGTGCCGGTGCACATCCCGGTCAACCTGTGCGGCAACAGCGCCAACCTGGTCGGCCTGCTGAACCCGTCGTTCGGCAACTCCTGCGCCAACGTCGAGGCGCCCCCGATGGCCGAGGAGGACTGCTGATCACCCGCTGATCCGCAGTACACCCGTGCGAAGCCCCTTGGTCCGCCGACCGAGGGGCTTCGGCGTCCGTCCAGGCACCATCCAGGAGTTGCACCCATGACGCTCAGGAAGCACCTGTCGCTCGGCCTGCTCACCGCCGCCGCCCTGCTCGGCGCCCCCACCGCCGCTCAGGCGGTCGACCTGCCCGCACCCGGCGGCCAGTTGCAGCCGGTGGACGCGGGCGCCGGGCTCGGCGCGGTGACCGGCGCGCTCGGCCACGGCGTCCGGCCGGCCAAGACGCTCCGGCTCGACCCGTTCGCCCAGTCCTCGGCCGACGTGCTGAACAACGGCCTCGCCCTCGAACCCGACAACGGCCTGCGGCCGGTCTCCACCGCCCCGCTGACCGCCCCGCTGAGCGGCGGCGGCGGCCCGCAGGACCTGCTGCTGGTCGGCGAGGTCACCGACCTGCTGCCCGGCTGAACCCCGCCCGCACACAGCGGAGCCCGGCACCTCCCCGAGGGTGGATGCCGGGCTCTTCCCTACGGTGCGTCAGGACTGGTCCAGCACCTCGCGCATGGTGCCAGTGGTGGTCGAGGTCAGGTCGGCCAGCGAGTCGGTCACCGCGATCTTCTCGCCGCCCTTGCCCAGGCTCGCCTTGGCGCCCGGGATCGCCTGCACCGGCGCGGTGATCAGCTGCGGGTCCAGCTCACCGGCGGTCAGCACGTCGTCGGCGGCCGAACCGGTGCCGCCCTCGACCACCGAGAACGGCTGACCGAGGGTCAGGCCCGGGCCCTGCGCATTCAGCGGGGCGGCCGGGGCGTCCAGCGCCAGGTCGCCCAGTTCGGTGCTGTGGTCGGCCGTGGGCAGCGGCAGCGCGGCCTGCAGCCGGGGCCCGACCTTGCCGACCTCGACACCCGGCACCACCCGGTCCGGGATCAGCTGCGCACCCGGCTTGGCGTCCGGCACCGGCGGCATCAGCAGCGAGGTCGGCACCCCGCCGGACACCTGACCGCCCTTGGGCAGCAGCGGCAGGTGCTCACTGACGGTCTCCAGCGGGATGGTGAACGGGACCTCCTCGGTGCCCCACTCCTCCTCGATGGAGGCGACCTGGCCGGGCGTCACCGGGGTGCCGGCGGGTGCGGCCGCCGCGGCCGCCTGGCCCGCGAGTACGCCGGACCCGACCGCCAGCAGCAACGCGCCGGTCGCCCGCTTGGAGAGCTTCATGCTGTTCACCGTTCTGTCTGTGGAGCATCGGTAGCGGCCGCCGCGCGGCCGAAAGCAATCTGCCTAAACGAGTCAGCGGGGCTCGGGATAGCACGGGTTGACCGGTATGGCCTAATAATCCGACTGCACAGCCAGGACTTTGGCGATCCGTCACCGATTTCCGAAGATTCCGCGTAACCTTCGCGCCCGTCATTCTTTGATCTAAATGTCGCAGCCAGGACGGTGTCGGAGGTAATCCCCCCGGACAGGCCGGCAACCGATGTGATTCATCCAGAGAGGTATCTCCACCATGCTCCAGAAGACTTTCGCGGCTGTCGGCCTGGCCGCTGCCGCCCTGGCCGCCACCGCCGCTCCGGCCTCCGCGATCGGCAACGCGGACGGTGCGGCCGGCTCCATCCAGGGCAACGGCGGGACCAATGCCACGGGTACCTGGGGCAACCACAGCCCGAACTACCACGTGCTCGACAACCCCAACATCTGCCTGCCCGAGGTGCACAACATCGGCGTGGGCGTCCTCGGTGTCGCGGTGCCGGTCGAGGTCGCGGCTCTGAGCAACCAGCCCAAGCAGACCTGTGTGGTCGGCGAGGGCACGCTCGGCAGCGGTGACGGCGGCGTCTCCCACCTGGTCGGCTGACCCTCTCGCCGGCTTGGCCCGTAAGGGCCGACTGATCCACCCTGCTCCATCTCTCCCATCAGATCCGAAAAGGAACAGAACAATGATCAAGAAGGCTCTCGCCGCCGTGGGCGTTGCCACCGCTGGTCTGGCCATGACCGCCGCTCCCGCCATGGCGATCGGCGACTCCGACGGTGCCGCCACCTCCATCTCGGGCAACGGCGGCACCAACGCCACCGGCACCCACGGTGACCACAGCAACAACTTCCACACCCTCGACAACCCGAACGTGTGCCTCCCCGAGGTGCACAACATCGCGGTCGCGGTCATCGGTGTCGCGGTGCCGATCGAGGCGGACGTTCTCAACAACGAGCCGAAGCAGATCTGCAACGTCGGCCAGAACACCCTGGGCAGCGGCGACGGTGGCGTCTCCCACCTGATCGGCTGATCCAGCCGACGCACCGGCCGCCGGGCCCGAGGGGGAGCAACTCCCCTCGGGCCCGGCGGTTTTCTGCTGCTTTCGGGTGGCCCGTCGATCTTGCGGCGCGTGCTGCGCGGCGGGCCGCCCGATCTGTGGTCACGTGTAGTCACACTGCTGTCACGCAGAGAGGAACACTGATGAAGAGCATCCTGGGCAAGGCCGCGATCACCGCGGTTGCCACCCTGGCCCTGGCCGGCATCTCGGCCCCCGCCTACGCCCACGTCAGCGCGGGCGGTGGCGCCCAGTTCGCCGCCACCGCCGACGAGCCCTTCCTGGCCGCCGAGGCCTGGGGCCACGCCGAGACCAGCCACATCGAGGCCTGCTTCCACGAGTGGTTCGTGGCGGGCGACGACTGGGCGGCCGGCGGCGTCGAGGGTGGCGCCACGATCGACTGACCTCAGGTCGGCAGGAAGGGGTGTGGGGAACCTGGTTCCCCACACCCCTTCCGCGTGCCCCGGCGGCTCAGCGCAGCAGCCGCGCCGCCTCGGTGGCCCAGTAGGTGAGGATCTGCCCGGCGCCGGCCCGGCGGATCGAGGTGAGCGTCTCCAGGATCAGCCGCTCCCGGTCCACCCAGCCGTTCGCGGCGGCGGCCTCGATCATCGAGTACTCGCCCGACACCTGGTAGGCCGCCACCGGCACCGGCGAGGCGTCGGCGATCTGCCGCAGCACGTCCAGGTAGGCCATGGCCGGCTTGACCATCACCAGGTCGGCGCCCTCGGCGAGGTCCTGCTCCAGCTCGCGGAGCGACTCGCGGGCGTTCGCCGGGTCCTGCTGGTACGCCTTCCGGTCCCCCTTGAGCGAGGAGCCGACCGCCTCCCGGAACGGCCCGAAGAAGGCCGAGGCGTACTTGGCGGTGTAGGCCAGGACGCCGACGTCCTGGTACCCGGCCTCGTCCAGCGCGGCACGGACCACGCCGACCTGACCGTCCATCATCCCGGACGGACCGACCAGGTGGACCCCCGCCTCGGCCTGGACCAGCGCCATCTCCGCGTACCGGACGAGGGTGGCGTCGTTGTCCACGCTGCCGTCCTCCGCCAGCACCCCGCAGTGCCCGTGGTCGGTGTACTCGTCCAGACAGAGGTCGGACATCACCACCAGCTGGTCGCCGACCTCGGAGACCACGTCCCGGATCGCCTGCTGCAGGATCCCGTCCGGGTTGGTGCCCTCACTGCCGACCGCGTCCTGCACCTCGGGCACGCCGAACAGCATGATGCCGCCCACCCCCGCCTCGACCGCCTCCGCGGCGGCCCGGCGCAGGGTGTCCCTGGTGTGCTGGACGACCCCCGGCATCGACCCGATCGGCCGCGGCTCGCTGATCCCCTCCCGCACGAACGCGGGCAGGATCAACTCGGCCGGATGCAACCTGGTCTCGGCGACCAGCCGACGCATCGCCGGGGTGGAGCGCAGTCGACGCGGACGAACGGACGGGAACTGAGCGGACACGGCTTCTCTCCTCGGCACACGGTTCGGAAGACAGGGGCTCGGGGAACTGCGACGCCGGCCTCGGACAAGGTGATCGTCACGTAGGTGGTCGGGCACCTTCGCAGTGATACCCGCCGACCACGAACCGTCGCCGTTCCCCGAGCCCATGGGTGGTGCAACTTGCCGTGCCGCCTGAGCTAGCGCGCCTTGCGGCGGGAGCCCGGGCGGCGCTCGCTGGGGCGGTAGACCGGTTCGCCCGCCGCGGTGGCGGTGTCCCGGCGACCCGCACCGAAGTCGGCCAGGGCCTGCGCCAGCGCCGCGGCCGAGGGGGCCGGGGCCATCACGTCCACCCGCAGGCCGTGCTCCTCCGCGGTCTTCGCGGTGGCCGGGCCGATACAGGCGATGATCGTGACGTTGTGCGGCTTGCCCGCGATGCCGACCAGGTTCCGGACGGTCGAGGAGGAGGTGAAGAGCACCGCGTCGAAGCCGCCGCCCTTGATCGCCTCCCGGGTCTCGGCCGGCGGCGGCGAGGCGCGGACGGTCCGGTACGCCGTCACGTCGTCCACCTCCCAGCCGAGTTCGACCAGGCCGGCCACCAGGGTCTCGGTGGCGATGTCGGCGCGCGGCAGCAGCACCCGGTCGATCGGGTCGAAGACCGGGTCGTACGGCGGCCAGTCCTCCAGCAGACCGGCGGCGGACTGCTCACCGCTGGGCACCAGGTCGGGCTTCACGCCGAAGTCGACCAGGGCCTGGGCGGTGGTCTCGCCGACCGCCGCGACCTTGATCCCGGCGAACGCGCGGGCGTCGAGCCCGTACTCCTCGAACTTCTCCCGGACCGCGCGGACCGCGTTCACCGAGGTGAAGGCGATCCACTCGTAACGGCCCGTCACCAGGCCCTTGATCGCGCGCTCCATCTGCTGCGGGGTGCGCGGCGGCTCGACCGCGATGGTCGGCACCTCCTGCGGCACCGCGCCGTACGAGCGGAGCTGGTCGGAGAGGCCGTGCGCCTGCTCCTTGGTCCGGGGGACGAGGACGTTCCAGCCGAACAGCGGCTTGGTCTCGAACCACGAGTGCGAGGAGCGGTGGGCGACCTGCTCGCCCACCACGGCTATCACCGAGGTGGCCGGGTCGACCGGGGCGGAGACCGGCGAGGGCAGCACCCGGGCCGCCTTCAGGTCGGCCGCGATGGTGGTCAGGGTGGCGGTGAAGGTGCGCTGCCGGGTGGTGGTGCCGGACAGCGTGGCCGACAGCGGCGACTCCGGCTTGCGGCCGTTGGCCACCAGCGCGGCGGCGGTGGCGGGCAGCTGACCCAGCGTGGTGCGGACCACCAGGGTGGTCTCCGGCGCGCCGAGGTCGACGGTCTGACCCGCCAGCAGGCCGACCCCGTCCACGAACCGGACGTCCGCGCCGCGGCTGCCGCGCAGCGGCACCCCGGCGTAGGCCGGCACGCCGACCGACTGGGCGACCCCGGGGATCACCTCGAACGGGATCGCGGCCTGGGCGCAGCCGAGCATCTCCTCGGCGGCGCAGCCGTCCAGGCCGGGGTCGCCGTCCACGGTGCGGACCACGTGCTTGCCGGACCGGACGGCCTCGGCGACCACGGCCGCGACGTCCGGGCAGTCCTCGCCGGCGGTGCTGTGCACCACGACGCCGACCGGGCAGTGGGTGCGCACGGCGGCCGCGGTGAGCGGGTCGGCGATCAGCACGTCGGCGGAGGCCAGCACGTCCACGGCCCGCAGGGTGAGCAGGCCCGGGTCACCGGGGCCCGCACCCAGGAAGGTGCAGCGGCCGGCCGGAGCGGCCGGGGTGTGCGCGAGGTTGGCGGCGGCGCTCATCGGGCTCGCTCCCCCATCAGGTTGGCCGCTCCCGCGTCGAGCAGCCGCTCGGCGAGCGCGTGGCCGAGGGCCACCGCCTGCCGCTCGGCGGTCTCGTCGAGGACGAGCGGACCGTTGGCGGTCTTCTTCAGCAGGGTGACGCCGTCGACGGTGCCGACCACGCCCTCCAGCCGCAGTTCGGTGCCCTGCCAGGTGGCGAGGGCGGCTACCGGTGCGGAGCAGCCGGCCTCCAGGCGGGCCAGCAGGGCGCGCTCGGCGGCCACCGCCACCCGGGTCGGCAGGTGGTCCAACTCGCCGAGCACCAGCGCGAGTTCGGGGCTCACGCACTCGACGGCCAGGGCGCCCTGGCCGGGGGCCGGGAGCATCAGCTCGGGGCTGAGGTGCTCGGTGATCTCGGCGCTCCGGCCGAGCCGGTTGAGCCCGGCGGTGGCCAGCACCACCGCGTCCAGCTCGCCCGAACCCACGTAGCCGATCCGGGTGTCCACGTTGCCGCGGATCGGGACGGTCTCCAGGGCGACGCCCCGGGCGCGCGCCCAGGCGTTCAACTGGGCCATCCGGCGCGGCGATCCGGTGCCGATCCGGGCGGTGTGCCCGGCCAGCTTCTCGACCAGCTCGGTCAGGCTCAGGCCGTCCCGGGCGATCAGCGCGTCCCTGCTGTCCTCGCGCTCGGGCACGACCGCCAGCAGCAGGCCCTCGGGGGCCGCGGTGGGCAGGTCCTTCAGCGAGTGCACGGCCAGGTCGATCCGGCCCTCCAGCAGCGCGTCGCGCAGCGCGGAGACGAAGACCCCGGTGCCGCCGATCTGGGCCAGCGCCTCCCGGGAGGTGTCGCCGTAGGTGGTGATCTCCACCAGCTCGACGGGGCGCCCGGTGACCCGCTCGACCGTGCGGGCGACCATGCCCGACTGGGCCATCGCAAGGGCGCTCCGGCGGGTGCCGAGGCGCAGCGGCTGCGACTGGCCGTCGCTGCTGCTCTGTTGACCATTCATGAGGTGATCGTCCCGGTCATGCTCGTGGGCTGGCTGGTGGTTCATCGGGGGCTTCCCCCCGCGTGGGTGGGGTCGGCCTTGGCCTGTGCGCCGATCGGTGTGCCGGACACAGCCTGCACTGCCGACGGGTCCAGGTCGAACAGCTCGCGGAGGGCGTCGGCGTATCCGGCCCCGCCGGGCTCGGCGGCGAGCTGCTTCACCCGGACGGTCGGGGCGTGCAGCAGCTTGTCGACCACGCGCTTCACGGTCTGCGAGACCTCGGCCCGGGTGCGCTCGTCCAGGTCGGGCAGCCGGGTGTTGAGGCGGCCGAGCTCGCCCAGCACCACCTCGGAGGCCATCTGCCGGAGCGCCACCACGGTGGGCGCGATCCGGGCGGCGCGCTGGGCGGCGCCGAAGGCGTCCACCTCGTCCGCGACGATCCCGACCACGGCGTCCACGTCCCCGGCACCGGGGGTGGCGGCGTGCGCCTGGGAGAGGCTCTCCAGGTCGACCAGCAGTGCGCCGGCGAGCTCGTGCACCGCGTGGTCCACGTCGCGCGGCATCGCCAGGTCGAGGAAGGCCAGCGGAGCTTCGGCCGTCCTGGTCGCGGTCGCCGCGGCGACGTCCTCGGCGGTGATCACCACACCGGCCGCGCCGGTGCAGGAGATCACCAGGTCCACGTCGGCGAGCGTCTCGCGGACCTTGCCGAAGTCGACCGTACGGGCGCCCAGGTTGGCCGCCAGCCGCTCGGCCCGCTCGGCCGTCCGGTTGGCGATCAGCAGGTCGCCGACACCGGCCCGGACCAGGGTGGCGGCGGCCAGCGAGCTCATCGAGCCGGCGCCGACCACCAGGGCGCGCTTGCCCGCGATCTCCCCGGCCCCGGCCGCGACCTGCTCCAGGCCGAAGGTGACCAGGGACTGGCCGGCCTTGTCGATGCCGGTCTCGCTGTGCGCCCGCTTGCCGACCCGCAGGGCCTGCTGGAACAGCTCGTTCAGACCGCGCCCGGCGGTGTGCTCCTCCTGGGCGCGGGCCAGCGCGTCGCGCAGTTGCCCGAGGATCTGGCCCTCGCCGACCACCATCGAGTCCAGCCCGCAGGCCACCGAGAAGAGGTGGTGCACGGCCCGGTCCTCGTAGTGCACGTAGAGGTGCGAGGTGAGCTCCTCCAGGTCCACGCCGCTGTGGTGGGCGAGCAGCAGGGAGAGCTCGGCCACCCCGGCGTGGAACTTGTCCACGTCGGCGTACAGCTCGATCCGGTTGCAGGTGTTGACCAGGGCGGCCTCGCCGACGGCCGGCGAGGCGGCGGTGTCGTGCAGCAGCCGGGTGGGCACCTGACCGGTGAGCGCGGCGCGTTCCAACAGGCCGACGGGCGCGCTGCGGTGGCTCAGACCGACGACGAGAAGGCTCATGCCCGCCCCCAGGGGTTGCGGATCTGCTGGCGGCTCACGCGGGCATCACCGCGGAACGCTCGCCCTCGGTGCCCTTGGCGGGCTTGCCCTTGACCGGCTCGGGCTTGGCGGCACCGGCCGCCCGACGGAGCTTGGCCGCGGCGGCCCGGACCGGGCCCGGGGCGCGGTCGAGCACCGAGTCACCGTGCCCGGCCTCCTCGCCGGCCTTGCGCTGCTCGTGGAAGGCGAGGATCTGGAGCTCTATCGAGAGGTCCACCTTGCGCACGTCCACGCCGTCCGGGACGGTCAGCACGGTCGGGGCGAAGTTCAGGATGCTGGTCACCCCGGCCTCGACCAGCCGGTCGCAGACCTGCTGGGCGGCACCGGGCGGGGTGGTGATGACGCCGATGGAGACGTGCTGGCTCTCCACGATCGCCTCCAACTCGTCCATGTGCCGCACCGGGAGACCGGCGGCGCTGTTGCCGACCACGGTCGGGTCGGCGTCCAGCAGGGCGGCGACCCGGAAACCGCGGGAGGCGAAGCCGCCGTAGTTGGCGAGCGCGTGGCCGAGGTTACCGATTCCGACGATGACCACGGGCCAGTCCTGGGTCAGCCCCAGCTCGCGGGAGATCTGGTAGACCAGGTACTCCACGTCGTAACCGACGCCACGGGTCCCGTACGAGCCGAGGTAGGAGAAGTCCTTGCGGAGCTTCGCCGAGTTGACCCCGGCTGCGGTGGCCAGTTCCTCGGATGAGACGGTGGGCACCGAGCGCTCGGACAGCGCGGTGAGTGCCCTCAGGTAGAGGGGAAGGCGGGCGACGGTCGCCTCCGGGATGCCCCGGGCACGCGAGGGTCGGCGCGCGGCGCCCGGCTCGGGCGTCTGCGAACTGCTCTGGGTGGATCGGCCGATTGCCACGGTGCTCCTGTGGGTGAAGCTGGGCTTTGGCAGCCAGGCTATGCGTTTGTGAACGTGTGCACAAAGATGGTGTCCGATTTGTCCGGGCACAGTGACGCGCATCACGCCGGATGTGCGACAGTGTGCGCCACTCATCGCTCCGCGCCCAGAGCAGTGAGCACCAGACCTGGCGGTTCGACGCCCTGCGGCCACGGGCCGTACGGCGCCTCGCGGCGGATCAGCGGCAGCGCACCGGCCTGACGCTGGGACAACGCCCGGCCCAGCCGGGGCCAGGGCAGCCCGGCGGCCTCGGACAACGGCGGGGACCAGTCCGGGCGCGCGCCGGTGACGTACCGGAGCAGGTCTGCGGTGGCCTGGGCGTCGCCGAGCGCGGTGTGCGCCGGGTACCAGCCGAGCCCGGCCGCCTCGACGCAGGCCGACAGGCCGTACCCGCCCGCCCCGGCCAGGTGGGCCCGGGCCAGGCGCAGCGTGCAGAGCGTCGGTATCGACGGCAACGGGACCCCGATCCGGGCGAACTCGCGCTCCAGGAACGCCTGGTCGCAGCTGACGTGGTGACCGACCAGCACCCGCCCGGCCAGCAGCTCCAACAGGGTCGGGGCGACCTCGCGGAACCGCGGCGCACCGACCACGTCGGCCTGGCTGATCCGGTGCACATGGGTCGGCCCGACCGGCCCGACCGGGTCGATCAGGGTGCAGAACTCACCCTCGGCCCGGAGTTGGCCGTCCAGCAGCACCACGGCGATCTCGACCACCCGGTGCCGCCACGGACTGCGGCCGGTGGCCTCGACGTCCACGACGGCGAAGCCGCCCGCGCCGGGCGGCAGTTGTCGGCCGGGAAGCATGAATGCTCTCCTCCGTCATCCAGCCCCCGGCGGACAGAAACGTTTTAGATCGTAAGCCGACGAATTGACGTTTCCTAAGCCGATCTTCATTTTTGCAGGCAACGATTTGGCGAAGCACCCCCGCCGATCGGAGGGGCTGCCGTGGCGTCAGGCGCCCAGCGCCGCGCGCAGCCGGCGTTCGTCGACCCGCCAGAAATCGTGCTGCTTGCCGTCGATCAACGTCACCGGGATCTGCTCCCAGTACTTCCGGTACAGCTCCTCGTCCTGGGTGATGTCCCGCTCCTCGAAGCCGCTCCCCAGCTCCCCGGTCACCCGCACGATCACCGCCCGGGCGTCGTCGCACAGATGGCACCCGGGCTTCCCGATCAGGGTCACCGTCCGCTCGGCGGGCTTCTTGCTGGCATCACGTCGCAACAGTGGGGTCACCGCCCCATTCTGGCCCAAGGACTCGGGGCTGCACTCTGGGCAGGCGCGCGGGCGTCTACGGTCAGGGGCTCGGGGAACTGCGAGGAGATCTGGCGCCGGGGTCACGTACGAAAGTGCCTGACCACTTACGCGACGATCACCTTGTACGAGGCCGGCGTCGCAGTTCCCCGAGCCCCTGACTCCGTAGCGGGCTGAGCACCTGCCAACAGCAGAGCCCCGAGCCCCTGGGGGTTGCGTCTGCGTTCAAGTGCCGGTCACACGGGCTGGCTATGCTCGGGGCCATGGTCGCCCTCAGAAGGCTCACCCACGTACGGCGCTCCCCCAGCGAGCAGTCGGCCCTGGCCGGCGAGGCCGCCGCCGCCGCTGCGGAGGACCACACGCCGACCCCGGACGACCCGAGGGCCGCCGCGTTCTTCGACTGTGACAACACCATCCTGCGCGGTGCGGCGATCTTCTACCTGGGCATCGGCCTGTACCGGCGGAGGTTCTTCACCCGCCGCGACATGGTCAGGTTCGCGTGGCAGCAGGCGTGGTTCCGGCTGCACGGCGCCGAGGACCCGGCGCACATGGCGGACGCCAAGGACCGGGCGCTCGGCCTGGTGGCGGGCAAGCGGACCGCCGAGCTGGAGGAGATCTGCGAGGAGATCTTCGAGGACGTGATCACCCGGAAGATCTGGCCCGGCACCCAGGCCCTGGTGCAGCTGCACCTGGACGCCGGGCAGCGGGTCTGGCTGGTCACCGCGGCCCCGCAGGAGGTGGCCAGGATCATCGCCCGGCAGCTCGGCATGACCGGCGCGCTCGGCACGGTGGCCGAGGCGGTGGACGGGGTCTACACCGGCCGGCTGGTCGGCGGGCTGCTGCACGGCGAGGCGAAGGCGGCGGCGGTCACCGCGCTGGCCCGGCGGGAGCGGCTGGAGTTGAGCCGGTGCGCCGCGTTCAGCGACTCGGCCAACGACATCCCGATGCTGGCGCTGGTGGGCCACCCGTACGTGGTGAACCCGGACTCGGCGCTGCGGCGCCACGCCCGGGCCAACGGCTGGCGGGTGCGGGACTTCAGGACCGGCCGCAAAGCGGCCAGGATCGGCCTGCCCACCGCGGCCGGCCTGGGCGTGCTGGCCGGTGCGACCGCCGCCGCGTTGGCGCTCCGGCGTCGGCACCGGGCGGCCTGACGACCGGTCAGCACGGCGCCGGTGGCGGCTCACTCTTAAGGGCGAACTCCCGCGCCGGATCCGGGCGCTCCGATCGTGTCCGACCGTGACCGGAAGCGATCGTTCGGAGACTTGGGAAAGTCGGGGGTTGCCGGGGCCAGAACCCGGGAATCGGGCCCGTCACCTCCGGAAACTGTCACCCGGTGCACACGGGCGATCACTTTGAGCCGAGCGACTGGCGCCAGGTTCGGTCAGTTCCAGCCGCATATGCATGGCAAGCGGATCTCAAACGACCACTTCGGCCACAGGGTGTAGCTGTCATTGCACAAAGCGTTATTCTCTCCTGGATGCACGCCACCCACACGTCCCCGTTGACGAGGGGTCAGTCGGAGTGTGCTCTCCGCGCAGGCGGAGGTGATCCGTCCACAGTTCTGCCTCTGGGAGTCCCGTGTACCCACCCGTCCGGAACGACGCGCCTGCCTCCTCCCGCCCGTCGCCCGCCAACTTCCGCCGCGGTACACACCTCGACCGACTCCGGTCCGCGATCCGCGAGTTCGAGCTGTACGTGCCCCAATCGGCCCTGGCCGGCGTCCCGTTGGCGGGCGGGGTGGCCCTGCGCTCCTCCACCACCACGGGCGGCACCGGCACCCGCAGCAGGGTCGGCGCGGGCACCGGCCCCGGTTCCCGGAGCAGGGCCAGAACCACGCCCACGCCCGGGCTCGAGTCCGAGCACAACCCGATCATGGAGCTGGTCGAGCGGGCCCAGGCCGGCGAGAGCGAGGCGTTCGGCCGGCTCTACGACCACTACTCGGACACCGTCTACCGGTACATCTACTACCGGGTCGGCGGGCGGGCCACCGCCGAGGACCTGACCAGCGAGACCTTCCTGCGCGCGCTGCGCCGGATCGGTACCTTCACCTGGCAGGGCCGGGACTTCGGCGCCTGGCTGGTGACCATCGCGCGCAACCTGGTGGCCGACCACTTCAAGTCCAGCCGGTTCCGGCTCGAGGTCACCACCGGCGAGATGCTCGACTCCAACGAGTGCGAGCGCAGCCCGGAGGACTCGGTGCTGGAGTCGCTCTCCAACGCCGCCCTGCTGGACGCGGTCCGACGGCTCAACCCGCAGCAGCAGGAGTGCGTCACGCTCCGGTTCCTGCAGGGGCTCTCGGTGGCCGAGACGGCCCGCATCATGGGCAAGAACGAGGGTGCCATCAAGACCCTGCAGTACCGGGCGGTGCGGACGCTGGCCCGACTGCTGCCACCCGACGCCCGGTGACCGCAATAGCTGACGATGCGTCATATCAACTGCCTGGTCTCCACGGTCGGGTGAACGAGCGGTCAGATGCTCTGCTTAATGCGGAAGAGGGGCCGTGCGTAACCGACGCCCCGCCCTGCTCGTTGGCCAACTTGCAAGCCCCCGCCGGGCCGTCGGTCAAGCAGGATCGGCCACGCTCACCCGATGGAGTGGTTTTGGCCCGCCGAGGCAACCGTCCGGCAGGCCGGGGAGTCCACAACGACGAAGGGAGGTGTGGCCCGTGACGGCAAACATGCTGGAGCACCGGCGGGCGAGGGCCTTCGCCGAGGCGCTGGAGGCCCACCACGAAGAGCCCCACCAGGGGGACCGGAGACCCGGCAGCAGTCGGCCCGGCGGCTCCACCGCGATGGCGGAGCTGCTGACCATGGCGGACGCCCTCGGCGCACTGCCCGAGCCCGAGCTCAGCACCGAAGCCAGGACGCTCCAACGCGCCCAGCTGATGGCCGCGTTCGAGCGCGACTGGACGGGCAGCCCGGCCGCGCGGGTGCCGCAGCAACGCAGGCACCGGGCGGTCAGGTCCGGGGCCCGGCTGCGCTGGGGGCGGCGGCTGGCGATCGGCGGTCTGGTGGCGGGCGTCGCGGTCGGCGGTTTCGCCGGTGCGGCCGCCGCCAGTTCCAACGCCCTTCCGGGGGACACCCTCTACGGCATGAAGCGCGGTCTCGAGGACCTCCGGCTGAGCTGGGCCGGTTCCGACTCCGAGGTCGGGGCCCTGCTGCTGGACCAGGCCTCGACCCGGCTGGAGGAGGCGCAGAGCCTGCTCGGCCGGGCGGACACCGGCACCACGTTGAGCCCGGCCACGGTGGAGCAGGTCCGCCGCGCCCTGGACGACATGCACACCGAGGCGGTGAAGGGCCGGGAGCTGCTGCGTTCGGTCTACCGGAGCAACGGTTCGCTCGCCCCGATGCGCAAGCTGGCCGGCTTCGCCGACGGCGAGGACGAGCGCTGGGCGACCGTCCAGGGCCGGCTGCCCGCCCAGCTCACCGGTCAGGCCAGCAAGGTGAACGAGCTCTTCGACGACATGACCGAAGACGTCGCACCGCTCCGGCTGGCCCCGCCGCCGGCCAAGGGCGGCGCGCCCGCCGCACCCGGCGGCGCGCCGCAGTCCTCCACCGGCGGCGCCTCCCCGGCCGCCGGTGCCGGCACCGGCTCGGCGGACCACCCGCGCACCGACCCGGGCCGGCCCAACCCCGGTACGGGTCAGGGCGCCACCCCGCCGAGCGGCAAGGCCAGCCCCGGTCTGCTCGACAAGCTGCTGCCGGGCGTCACCGGTGGCGGTGCGGCCTCCCCGGCCGCCGGTACGCCCGAGCGGGCCGCCGAGGCGCCCGCACCGGCCGCGGGCGACCCCGCCCAGGACCAGCCGCCGACCCAGGAGCTGCGCATCCCCGCGCTGATCCCGGGCCTGCTGCCGGAGATCTCGCTGGGTTGAGCGCACCGAAGCGGTGGGCCGGAGGATGCTCCGGCCCACCGCTGACGCATGCTCAGAAGAAGACCGACCGCCGCTGCACCAGCAGCTTGTACAGGGTGTGCTGGATGGTCTCCCTGACCTGGTCGGTGAGGTCGAAGACCAGCATCGGGTCGTCCGCCGCCTCCGGCGGGTGGCTGTCGGTCGGGATCGGCTCGCCGAACTGGATGGTCCACTTGGTCGGCAGCGGGATCGCGCCGAGCGGCCCGAGCCAGGGGAAGGTCGGCGTGATCGGCAGGTACGGCAGCCCGAGCGCACGGGCCAGCGTCCGGGCGTTGCCGATCATCGGGTAGGTCTCCTCGGCCCCGACGATCGAGCACGGCACGATCGGCACCCCGGCCCGCAGCGCCGAGGCCACGAAGCCGCCCCGGCCGAAGCGCTGGAGCTTGTACCGCTCCGCGAACGGCTTGCCGATCCCCTTGAAGCCCTCCGGCCAGACCCCGACCACCTCACCGCGCTCCAGCAGCGCGGCGGCGTCCTCGCCGCAGGCCAGCGTGTGCCCGGCCTTCCGGGCCAGCTCGCCGACCACCGGCAGCACGAAGACCAGGTCCGCCGCGAGCATCCGCAGGTGCCGCCGCCGGGGGTGGTGGTCGTGGATCGCGATCTGGGTCATCAGCGCGTCCAGCGGGACGGTGCCGGAGTGGTTGGCGACGATCAGCACGCCGCCCTCGGCCGGGATGTTCTCGATCCCCCGGACCTCGACCCGGAAGTACTTCTCCGCCAGCGGGCGGAGCATCGAGAGCAGCACCTCCTCGGTGAGCTCCCGGTCGAAGCCGAACTCGTCCACCTCGTAGTCGCCGGTGATCCGGCGCCGCAGGAAGGACAGGCCGCCGGCCGCCCGCTGCTCCCAGCCCTTGCCGAGCGCCCGGGTGGCGGCCGAGCCGAGCGGACCGGCCAGCGCGCCGCCGACCGCGTCGGCGATCCGGTCCGCCAGGGCGGGCCCGGACGGCTCCGGCTGCCAGCTCGGCGCGGACTCGATCGGGATCACCTTCGCCTGCGCGGCGTCCCTCGCAGCGGTCATCTCGGCCTCAGCTCCTCGGAGGGTTCTGACGGGTCAGCAGCCCCGCCAGCCGGTCGGTGGCGGCGGCCAGCCGCTCGGGCGGCAGCAGTCCGCCGGTCTGCGCGGCGGCGAAGTCGGCGAACGCCTCGGAGGTGGTCATGGTCGGGCTCCAGCCGAAGCCCTCGCGCAGCTGGGTGGTGTCCACCACCCGTCCGTGGCTGAGCAGTTGGATCTGCTCCGGGGAGATGTCGGCCAGCCCGGTCCGCCGGGCCAGGCCGGCCACCACGCCGAGCGCGGGCCCGAGCAGCGGGACGGTCGGGCGCCCCAGCCGGCGGGCGCACTGGGAGAGCAGCAGCACGCCGTCCCCGGCCACGTTGTAGGTGCCGGGCCTGGGCTCGGTGGCCGCCAGGTGCAGCAGCGCGACCGCGTCGTCCTCGTGCACGAACTGCAGCCGGGGGTCGCGGCCGAGCACGGTGGGCAGCACCGGCAGCGCGAAGTAGTCGCAGAGCGGGGTGTCCCCGGCCGGACCGACGATGTTGGCGAACCGCAGCACGGTGACCGCCACGTCGGGGCGGCGCCGGGCGAAGCCCCGGACGTACCCCTCGACCTCGGTGGCGTCCTGGCCGAAGCCGCTGCGCGGCAGGGCCTTGGGCGGCATCCGCTCGCCGAACACCGCCGGGTCGCGCGGGGCGGAGCCGTAGACGGCGGTGGTGGACTTGACGACCAGTCGGCGCAGGCCGGGTGCCTTCTGGCAGGCCCCGAGCAGCTGCATGCTGCCGATGACGTTGGTCTCCTTGGCGGCGGCCCGGCCGCCCCGCACCCCGGCGCTGACGTCCAGGTGCACCACGGTGTCCACGTCGTGCTCGGCGATCACCCGGGCCACGGCGGGCCGGCGCAGGTCCACCCGGACGTACTCGACGCCGTCGGCGGTCATCCCGCCCCACGGCTCCCGGCTGTCCACCCCGACCACCCGGTCGATCCCCGGCCGGCCGGCCAGCCGGGCGGCGAACCTGGCCCCGAGGTGCCGGGCCACGCCGGTGACGAGCACGACCTTGCCCACTGCGCCGCACCCCTCTCGAAAGCCCTGCACGCACCGTATCGCGCCGGGCTTCGATCCGGGCAAACGACAGCGCCCGCCCCGGCCTGAGCCGGGACGGGCGCTGACGGTACACCTGGCGCGCAGGGCGCGGCCGTGGGTGCCTACTTCTTGTTACGACGCTGAACGCGAGTGCGCTTCAGAAGCTTGCGGTGCTTCTTCTTGGCCATACGCTTGCGACGCTTCTTGATGACAGAGCCCACGGAACTACCCTCGCTCACTGAGACTCTCGTCCGTGAGAGACGGAGTCCATACGACTGACGGAGGGCCTAGCCTACCCGCCACTGCGGTGAAGCCGTAATCGTGCTCCGAAGAGGCCCCAGCTCTACGCGCTCTCAAGGCGCACGTAGGACTCCCTGAGGTACTCGTGGACGGCCTGCTCGGGGACTCGGAAGGAGCGGCCGACCCTGATCGCGGGCAGCTCTCCGCTGTGCACCAAGCGGTACACCGTCATCTTGGACACCCGCATGACCGAGGCAACCTCCGCCACGGTCAGGAAGACGACCTCCTGCAATGGGCGTTCGCCGGAACTCATGACCCTCACCCGACCCTTACCCGTGTGCAAGGCACCGACTTCCCCTTCGGTGACTCCACCGGCACACGTGTATCCCCAGAGTAGTTAAGGGTGGTACCAGTGGGAAGAGGGAGAAGCTCAGTCCTTGTACGGTGCGAGATCCGCTCGTTGCAGTACGTAGTCGCTCAGCGCTCTGTAGCAGTCCGGGTGCGCACCGTCGTCCACCGGGACGGCCACCGCCACGGTGCCCTCGGCCTCGCCGACGAACGGCGCCACGTCGTTGCAGTCGGCGAGCCCACCGGCCGGGATGCCGAGCCGGCCCGCCCCGCAGAGCCAGCCGTGGTCGCCCAGCACCAGGTCGGGCAGCGGGTGGCCGGCCTCGGTGAGCGCGGCCAGCGCCAGCCGGACGGGCCCCGGCGAGTGGGTGTGCAGCAGCTCGCCCGCGCCGTCGGTGGAGCGGACCACCAGGACCGGGCCGACCGCGTCCAGCACGCAGCCGCGCTGTCCGGCCGGGGTGGGCTCGCGGAACCGGGTGCCGAGCGCGGGCGTGCGCAGGGCGCAGCCCGCGCGCCCCAGGGCCCCGGCGAGTGCGCCGTGGAAGCCCGCCAGCTTGTCCGGGTGCCCCGTCCCGGCCAGCACGGCGCCCCGGCGGCCTGCGGTGGCCGCCAGCAGCTCGGCGAGGCGTTCCAGGCCGTCCACGGTGCGCTCGGGGTCGATGGTGTCCGGTCCCTGGGCGTACCCGAAGTCGGGGTGCACGCCGACCCGTTCGGCCATCAGGTCGAGCACCGCGCCGGTCCCCCAGCGGCGCTCCGGGTCCAGGCCCATCAGCGCCACCGGGTCGGCCTGGCCGAACAGCCGGTAGTGCCGCAGGTTGTTCTGCCGGGGCGTCGGGACGGCCGGGCCGGCCAGCCGGTGCCGGAGCAGGTGCGCGATCAGCTCGGCCCGGGTGCGGGCGGGGCGGCTCACGGCAGCAGTCCGTGGTGCGGGAGGACGGCGCGACGGGCGGCCAGGATCGCCTGGTCCAGCCGGTCGCCGGGGTCGTAGCCGTGGTCGTGGAAGTCCCGCCAGTGCGGCTCGACGCCGTCGGTCATCCGGGCCGGGCCCGGCCGGCCGGTCAGCCGTTCGGCCTCGGTCCGCCACCCGGCCGGGAGCTCGGTGCCCGGGTCGATCGGCTGCCCGGCGGCGATCGCCACCAGCTGGGTCCAGGACGCCGGGACCACGTCGGCCACCGCGTACCCGCCGCCGCCGAGGGCCAGCCAGCGGCCGTCCGCGTAGTGGTGGGCCAGCTCGTGCATCGCCTCGGCGACCAGCCGCTGGGCGTCCAGACTGACCGTCAGGTGGGCCAGCGGGTCGGCCAGGTGGGTGTCGGCGCCGTGCTGACTGACGATCACCTGCGGCCGGAAGGCGGAGAGCAGCTCGGGGACGAAGGCGTGGAAGGCGCGCAGCCAGCCCGCGTCGCCGGTCCCGGCGGGCAGCGGCAGGTTGGCGGCCGTGCCGGGGGCGTCCGGGCCACCGGTCTCGGTGGCCCAGCCGGTCTCCGGGAAGAGGGTGGCCGGGCTCTCGTGGATCGAGACGGTGAGCACCCGGGGGTCGTTCCAGAACGCCGCCTGCACGCCGTCGCCGTGGTGCACGTCCACGTCCACGTACGCGACCCGCTCGGCGCCGAGCTCCAGCAGCCGGGCGATCGCCAGCGCGGGGTCGTTGTAGACGCAGAAGCCGGCCGCCCGGTCCGGCATCGCGTGGTGCAGCCCGCCCGCGAAGTTGACGGCGTGTCGGACCTCCTCGCCGCGCCAGACCGCCTCGGCCCCGGCCACCGACTGGCCGGCGATCAGCGCCGAGGCGGTGTGCTGGGCCTTGAACGCCCAGTTGTCGGCGGTGCCCAGGCCGTGCGCGGGGTCGCAGCGCTCCGGGTCGGCGGCGATCCGGCGGACCGCCTCCAGGTACCCGGCGGTGTGCACCAGCCGCAGGGTGGAGTCCCCCGCCGCCGGCGCGGCCCGGACGGTCACCCCGGGCGCGGTGGTCAGGCCGAACGCCTCCACCAACCGCATGGTGAGCGCCAGCCTGGTCGGGTCCATCGGGTGCCCCGCCCCGAAGTCGTACGAGGTGACGGCCTCGTCCCAGTACAGGTGCAGACCGCTGCAGTTCTCGGACATGGGGCCCACGTTATCGGGCGGCCGGGTCGGGGAGCCGTCGGACGCTCCCCTAGCCGAAGTGCCGGGCCAGCGGGAGGATCGCCAGGATCAGCACCATCGGGGCCAGCAGCGCCAGTCGGAACGAGCCCGCCTCGGCGAGCGCGCCGACCAGCGGTGAGCCGAGCAGGAAGCCGACGTAGTTGAACAGGTTGAGCCGGGCCACCGCCGCGTCCGAGGCGTCCGGGTAGCGCCGGCCGCCCGCCGCGAAGACCTGCGGGATGATCGCGCAGATGCCGAGGCCCAGCACGGTGAACGCGGCCACCCCGGCCCACTCCCCCGGCGCGGCGGCCGCCAGCGCGAAGCCGAGCGCGGCCAGCGCCGCCCCGCCGCGCACCACCGGGACCGCGCCCCAGCGCTCCACCGCCCGGTCGCCGAGCGCCCGGCCGAGCAGCATCGCCACCATGTAGCCGAGGTAGGAGAGCTTGGCCAGGTCCTCCGGGCTGCCCAGCACGTCGGTCAGGTACTTGACGCTGTAGTTGGAGACCGAGGCGTCGGCGATGTACGCGAAGGCCATCGCCGCGCACAGCGGCAGCAGCGGGCGCCAGGGGATCCGGGCGGCCGCGGCGGTGGCCGCCTCCCGGACCGCGTCGCCGAGTTCGGCCGGGCCGGGGAAGCGGGTGCCGACCAGCAGCGCCAGCGGGATCAGCAGGGCGGCCGCACCGCCGAACAGCACCGGCAGGTCGAGCTCGTAGTGCGACCCCAGCCCGGCCAGCGCGGCACCGAGGATGCCGCCGAGGCTGAACGCGGCGTGGAAGCCGAGCATGATGCTCCGCCCGTACCGGCGCTGGAGGCCGACCCCGAGCATGTTCATGCTTGCGTCCAGGCCGCCCACCAGCAGGCCGAACAGGCCCAGCGTGATGGCGAGTTGCCACAGCTCGTCGCCCAGGCCGACCAGCGCCAGGCTGACGCACACGGCGGGCTGCACCACCCGCAGCACCACCTTGGCCCCGACCCGCCCGGCCACCGACTCGGAGGCCACCGACCCGACCCCGGCCAGGATCGGCACCGCCGCCAGGAAGACCGGCAGCAGCCCGTCGCTCAGCCCGTACCGGCGCTGGATCTCCGGTATGCAGGTCACCAGCAGCGCGAAGGTGACGCCCTGGAGCACGAAACTCACCGCCACCGCCGCCCGCGACCGGCGCAACCGCGCGTCCACCTGCTGCTCGGGCATGGCTCGGCCTCGCTCACTGTCGGCGCTACCGGCCGGTACGGAGATGTTGAGCCGTGAGCGTAGGCGTTCGATCGTGTTTGCGGGAGGGGTCGAACCGAATCTTTGCCCGGGGCGGCCGGGAGGGCCGGGAGGGCCGACGGTCAGCTGGGGAGGCCCAGCAGGGCCGGTACCTCGGCCAGGGAGGTGATCAGCCCGGTGGCCCCCGCGCCGGTGAGCTTGGCGGGGTCGGTCAGCGCGGCGTAGCCGTACACGTCCATCCCGGCCGCCCGGGCGGCGAGCACGCCGTTGCGGCTGTCCTCGAGCACCAGACAGCGGGCGGGCTCGACGCCCATGGTGCGGGCCGCGTGCAGGAACAGGTCGGGCGCGGGCTTGCCGATGCCGACGTCCTGGGCGCTGAAGATCCGCTGCTCGGCGTGGTGGTCGCGCAGGCCGGTGCGGTCCAGCGCGGTCCTGATCCACTCGTGGTGCGCCGAGGAGGCCAGGCAGTACCGCACGCCGTGCTGCCGAAGGGTCTTCAGCAGGTCCTCCGCCCCCTGGACGGCGGTGAGTTCACGCTCGAAGGCGGCGAACACCCGGGCGTGGAACAGCTCGTCGAAGCCCGGCGGCAGGGTGGCCCCGTGGCGCTCGCCGATCACGTCGTGCACGGTGTGCGCGGCGCAGCCCATGTAGTCCCGGTAGGAGTCCTCGATCGTGGTCGGGTACCCGAGTTCGGTCAGGTACTCGGCCAGCACCCGGTTGGAGATCGGCTCGCTGTCCACCAGCACGCCGTCGTTGTCGAAGATCACCAAGTCGTAGCTCACACCGGCGAGCCTACTGGGGTGGTCACTTCCCGCCGGAGGCCAACTCCTGCGAGCGGTTCCTGGCCGCCTCCAGCGCGCCGAGCAGCGCGGCCCGCACGCCGTGGTTCTCCAGCTCGCGGATGGCCGCGATGGTGGTGCCGGCCGGGGAGGTGACCGCCTCGCGCAGCTTGACCGGGTGCTCGCCCGAGTCGCGCAGCATCACCGAGGCACCGATCGCCGACTGCACGATCAGGTCGTGCGCCACCTGCCGGGGCAGGCCGAGCAGGATGCCCGCGTCGGTCATCGCCTCGACCAGGAAGTAGAAGTACGCCGGTCCCGAACCGGACAGCGCGGTGGCCGCGTCCTGCTGGGACTCCGGCAGCCGGAGCGCCTTGCCGACCGAGCGGAAGATCTCCTCGGCCCGCAGCAGGTGCCGCTCCTCGGCGTGCGAGCCGCCGGAGATCACGCTCATCCCCTCGTCCACCAGCACCGGGGTGTTGGGCATCACCCGGACCACCGGCGTACCGGCCGCGAGCCGGGCCTCGAACCAGCGGGTCGGCACGCCGGCGGCGGCCGAGATCACCAGCCGGTCCGGGCTGACGTGCGGGGAGAGCTCCTCCAGCAGGGTGCCCATGTCCTGCGGCTTCACCGCCAGGATCAGGGTGTCGGCCAGCTTGGCCGCCTCCGCGTTGGTCACCACCGTGACGCCGTACCGCTCGACCAGTTCGGCGGCCCGCTCCGGGCGGCGCGCGGTGACCAGCACGTCGCCGGGGTCGGTGCCCGCCCGCAGCAGGCCGGAGAGCAGCGCCTCGCCGATCTTGCCGGTACCGAGGAAGGCGATCTTCTGTCCGGACATGGCCGCTCCTTACGTACGTGTGCGGCCATCCTCGCACCAGGCCGGGCGGGGCCGGGGCGGCGTTCCACGGTGTGGGCAATGTGCGTGGCCGACACCCCGACGACCGGGCGGTGTCCGCCCGGACCGTGCCCGGCCGGTTCCGCTCCGCCGTACCGTCGCGGCACCCCACCCATGGCCTCCACCCCCACCCAGGAGCCGCCACCATGCACGTCCGTTCCCTCCCCAGAGCCGCCTGGGCCGTGCTGACCCTGCTCGCCGTGCTGGCCGGGCTGCTCGGCCTGCAACCCGGCCAGGCCCGCGCCGCCGCCACGCTCACCCAGGTCACCGGCTTCGGCTCGAACCCGGGCAACCTGCTGATGTACCGCTACGTCCCGACCGGGCTGGCGAGCGGCCGCCCGTTGGTGGTCGCGCTGCACGGCTGCACCCAGTCCGCCGCCGCCTTCGACGACGAGACCGGCTGGACCAAGTGGGCCGAGCAGTGGGGCTTCGCTCTGGTGCTGCCGCAGCAGCAGTCCGCCAACAACTCCTCGTCCTGCTTCAACTGGTACCAGTCCGGCGACTTCTCCCGGGACCAGGGCGAGGCCCTGTCGATCCGTCAGATGATCGACCGGACCAGGGCCGACCTCGGCACCGACGCCGCCCGGGTGTACGTCACCGGGCTGTCGGCGGGCGGCGCGATGACCGCCGCGCTACTGGCCGACTACCCCGACGTGTTCGCGGGCGGCGGCGTGGTCGCGGGGCTGCCCGCGCGGTGTGCCACCAGCCAGACCCAGGCCAGCGTCGACTGCATGACCACCGGCCGCAACCTCACCCCGCAGCAGTGGGGCGACCTGGTCCGTGGTGCCGCCCCGGCCTGGACCGGCCGCTGGCCCAAGGTGTCCATCTGGCACGGGAGTTCGGACTACGTGGTGAAGTCCGCCAACCTCACCGAACTGATGGAGCAGTGGACGGACGCCAACGGGACCGGCCAGACCCCGGCGGTCAGCGACACCGTCAACGGCTACCCGCACGCCGTGTACACCGACGCCGCCGGGCAGGCCAGGGTCGAGACCTACTCACTCACCGGCATGGGACACGGCCAGCCGGTCGACCCGGGGAGCGGTGCCGAGCAGTGCGGGGTCGCCGGGGCGTACCTGCTGGACGTCGACATCTGCGCGTCCTACCGGATCGGCAAGTTCTGGGGCCTGGACGGCAGTTCACCCTCGCCCTCGCCCTCCCCCTCCCCGTCCCCGTCCCCGTCCCCGTCCCCGTCCCCGTCCCCGTCCCCGTCCCCGTCCCCGTCCCCGTCCCCGTCCCCGTCCCCGTCCCCGTCCCCGTCCCCGTCCCCGTCGGGTGGCACCGGCACCCTGACCCTGGCCGACGACACCACCCGGGACGGCTACGTGAAGGCCGACGCGGACGGCTCCGCCCCCGCCGTCGGCACCCTCACCGGCTCGCTCGGCCTCGCGGTCGGCCGGGGCACCGACGGCAGGCAGAACCGTTCGGTGCTCTCCTTCGACACCACCACCCTGCCCGCCGGAGCCGTGGTCACCGCCGCCCGGCTCACCGTCCGGTACGGCAGCGGCAGCGGAAACCCGTGGAACGAGGGCCGGTTGACGGTCGACGCCCGGACCGGCTGCTTCGGCACCGCCTGCACCACCGGCCCCGACGACTACACCGCACCCGCCGACGCCACCACCGTGGCCACCCTGCCCGCCTTCACCGGCGGCAGCCGCGTCTCGACCGACTTCACCCCGGCCGGCCTCGCGGCCGTCACCCCGGGCGGCACCGTCCAACTCCGCCTCGGCTTCGACCACGCCCTGACCGGCACCACCTACCTCTTCCTCCAGCGCGGCGCGAACGCCACCCTGACCGTCGAGTACCGCAGCTGACCCTGCCCCGACCGGCGGCACCGGATACCCCGTAGGGGGAAACTCCGGGGCTACCCCTATGGCTTCCGGGCCGCCGGCGGAGCACCTTGGAGGTATGGCACACGGAGATTTGTCGCGTAGTGAGAACCGGCAGCTGGCGGTCGCCTCGGCGAGCCTGGGGCCGTGGCGGACGGCGGCCGGGGTCGGGGCGCTGGTCGGCGGGGCCGCCCTCGGGGTGGACGTGGTGACGGGCCACTGGTCGTTGGACATCCTGGCCGGGCCGGTCGGGCTCGGTCTGTTCTTCTTCTTCCTGGTCGGCACGGTCGGCGGCAAGCTCCGCCGGGACACCGCCGACCGGCGTCTGCACCGCTGGGCGAGCGAGCACCCGTGGCGCTCGGCGCTGCCGGCGGCGGGGGCGCTCTGGGGGCTGAACACCGTGTCGATGATGCTGCTCGGCGGGTCCGGGCTGTTCACGGCGCTGTTCGGCTCGCTGCTGCCCGCCGGGCTGCTGCTGCTCGTCGCGGGCGTGGTCGGTTCGGTGAAGAAGGCCCGCAAGCAGAACTGACCCCGGATCAGCATCGGACGAACCACTCCGTACCGGGACGTAACTCCCCGGTACGGCACCCAAACCCCGGACCCGGTGGAGGTATTGGGAAAAGCCGATCTGCATACTGTGCGCGTGCCGACCGCCGAAGACCCACAGCAGCGTCCCGCCGACGACCCGTTCGAGGGGCTGGTCCTGGACGAGGAGTTCGTCCGTTCCGCCGCCGTCCAGGAGAAGTCCGGGCGCACCCGGATGCTCGCCGCCCGCTGGAAGGACAACCCCCCGGTCGACCCGGGCGGCCGACGCTCCGTCAACGACGGGCCGAAGCCCGGGCGGCGGTTCGGGCGGAAGCCGAAGCCGGTGGACCCCTGGGGCAACGTCCGGCGGCGGCCACGGCGGAGCTGGCAGGCGCCGGTGTTCGTGCTGCTCGCGGTCGGGGTGGCGCTCGCCGCCCTCAACATCGACGACCTGCGGAACTGGAACGCCGCCCGGCAGGGCGGGGGCTCGGCCGACGCCGCACCCGCGGCCGTGCCGACGGTCGGCCCGGAGACCGCCAAGCCGTCCGCCGCCCCGCCCCGGGTCGACGACCAGCAGCCGACGGTGGCCCGCCCCTGGGCCGGCTCCCCCGCCGAGGGGTGGCCCGCCGGGCCCGACGCGATCGTGCTGCCGCCGGCCACGGCGGTCGGCGTCTTCGACCAGGAGCAGGTGACCGACCAGCTCAAGCTGGTCAAGGACTTCCTGGTGGCCGCCAACCTCGACCCGGCGGTGATCGCGGCGGGTCGGCCCGAGGCGGCCCTCGCCCTGCTGGACCAGCAGCCCCGGGAGCGGGCGGTGACCGCGCTGGACAAGCCTTCGGCCGACCTGGAGGGGACCTGGCTGTTCAGCCGCTTCAACCTGCGGGACGCCGTCCCGGCCACCGACACGGTCAAGGTGCAGGGCCGGACGAGCTTCGAGGGGGACGGCGAGGACGGCGTGCTGGTGCACACCGACTACACCTTCGTCTACGCCCTGCGGCCGGGCAACGGAGCCGCCCCGGTGCCCGGCGCCGTGGTGGCCCCGGCCACCTGGACCGCCCGCACCGTGGTGCGCCGGGAGATCACCTTCCGGTTCTACGACCCGAAGAACTACAAGGTGGACCCGAAGAAGATCAACTTCGAGAAGACCGAGAGCTTCGCGGGCAACAGTTCCTGCAGCATCGACGACGGGTTCTACCACCCGCAGTTCGAGCAGCTCGCGTTCGGCTCCTCGCCCGAGCCGTCGCAGACCGGGCCGACCACCGACCCGTACGACCGCAGCGGAGCGATCCGTACCGACGGCGTCTGCGGCACGGTCAGCCGGAGCTGATCGGAAACCGGCGGCCGTCCGACAGCTCCGCGAGGCATACTGGCGACGTGCCGATAGCCGAAGAGCCGGAGCAGCGTCCGGCGGAGCAGCCCGACCCGTTCGAGGGGCTGGTGCTGGACGAGGACTTCGTCCGGGCCGCCACCGTGAAGGAGCAGTCCGGGCGCACCCGGATGCTCGCCGCGCGCTGGAAGCAGCAGCCACCGGTCGACCCGGGCGGCCGCCGGTCCGTGAACGACGGGCCGAAGCGGAGCCGGCCGCGCGGCGGCGGCAAGGCGTGGCAGACCTGGCTGATCGTGCTGGCCGTGATCGGGGTGCTGCTGCTCAGCCTCCGGCTCTCGGCCGGCTCGGGCGGTGACGACCAGCCGCGTCCGACCCCGAGCAGCCCGGCCGTGCAGCCCAGCGCGGACCCGACGCCCAAGGCCGCGACCGAGGTGCCGAAGCCGGTCTGAGGCCGGCTCAGCGGCGCTTCTTCACCCGCTTCGGGTTCCCGCTGCGGGCGGCCTGGCCGCTCCGGCGGCGCCCGGCGGCCAGCACCGCGCGTTCGTACCCGGCGCGCTTGACCGCCTCGCCCGGGGCCTCGGTCAGGCTGCGCAGGAAGTAGGCGAACAGGGCGCCGGCGAAGCCGATCAGCCAGACCGCGCCGAGCGACTTCTCCTCGGTCATCCACCCGGTCAGGGCCGACTTGCCCTCGCTCAGCACCTTCCAGGTCCGCAGGCCGGAGAGCAGCGAGCAGACCCCGATCGCGGCCACCAGCAGCCCGTAGACGAAGCCACCGGCCTCGGAGTCCCTGACCCCCTCGACCGCGAAGCGCAGCAGCAGCACCCCGGCCGCCACCGCGACCAGCGCACCGAGCGGCACCGCGACCCGGCGGGCCCAGTAGCCGCTGCCGCGCTCCAGCCAGCGGGTGCCGAACCAGCGGATCGGCTCGGGCGCGGGGCCGTCGGCGGGCCTGGGCTGGGGAATCTGCTGTTCGTCCACGGGATCGATTATGGCCCGGCCACCCCCCGGAAACGACGAAGGCGGCCGTCTCCCGGACCCGGGGACGGCCGCCTGACCGGGCGTCAGCCCAGCTTGCTCACGTCGCGCACCGCGCCCTTGTCGGCGGAGGTGGCCATCGCCGCGTACGCCTTCAGCGCCGCACTGACCGGGCGGACCCGGTCCTTCGGGCGGTAGCCCGTCCCGGCCTCCAGCTTGAGCCGGCGCTCGTGCAGCTCCTCGAAGGAGACCTTGAGCTCGACCGAGCGGTTCGGGATGTCGATGGCGATGACGTCGCCGTCCTCGACCAGCGCGATGGTGCCGCCGGAGGCCGCCTCGGGCGAGGCGTGACCGATCGACAGACCGGAGGTGCCGCCGGAGAACCGGCCGTCGGTGATCAGCGCGCAGGCCTTGCCCAGGCCCCGGCCCTTCAGGAAGGAGGTCGGGTAGAGCATCTCCTGCATGCCGGGGCCGCCCTTCGGGCCCTCGTACCGGATGACGACGACGTCACCCTCCTTGATCCGCTTGGTGAGGATCGCGTCCACCGCGTCCTCCTGGGACTCCAGCACCACGGCCGGGCCGCTGAAGGTCCAGATCGACTCGTCGACACCGGCGGTCTTCACCACACAGCCGTCCTCGGCCAGGTTGCCGTACAGCACGGCGAGCCCGCCCTCGGTGGAGTACGCGTGCTCGATGCTGCGGATGCAGCCGTTCGCCGCGTCGGTGTCCAGGGTGTCCCAGCGCTCCGACTGGGAGAAGGCGGTGGCGGAGCGGACGCAGCCGGGGGCGGCGTGGAACAGCTCGACGGCGGTCTCGGTGGCGGCGCCGCCCCGGATGTCCCAGTCCTTGAACCACTGGGCCATCGAGGAGGAGTGCACGGTGGTGACGTCCTCGTTCAGCAGCCCGCCCCGGTACAGCTCGCCCAGGATGGCGGGGATGCCGCCGGCCCGGTGCACGTCCTCCATGTAGTACTTGCCGTTCGGCGCGACCTTGGACAGGCAGGGCACCTTGCGCGAGATCGCGTCGATGTCCCGCATGTCGAACTCGACCTCGGCCTCCTGCGCGGCGGCCAGCAGGTGCAGGATGGTGTTGGTCGAGCCGCCCATCGCGATGTCCAGCGCCATCGCGTTCTCGAACGCGGCGCGGGAGGCGACCGAGCGAGGCAGGACCGAGTAGTCGTCCTGCTCGTAGTGGCGCTTGGTGATGTCCACGATGGTCCGGCCGGCGTCCTCGTACAGCGCCCGGCGGGCGGTGTGGGTGGCCAGCACCGAGCCGTTGCCCGGCAGGGCCAGGCCGATCGCCTCGGCCAGGCAGTTCATCGAGTTGGCGGTGAACATGCCCGAACAGGACCCGCAGGTCGGGCAGGCGTTCTCCTCGATGATCGCGATGTCCGCGTCCGAGACGTTCTCGTTGACGGCGTCCGAGATCGCGTTCACCAGGTCGAGCTTGCGGACCGTGCCGTCCACCAGGACCGCCTGGCCGGCCTCCATCGGACCGCCGGAGACGAAGACGGTCGGGATGTTGAGGCGCAGCGCGGCCATCAGCATGCCGGGGGTGATCTTGTCGCAGTTGGAGATGCAGATCAGCGCGTCGGCGCAGTGCGCGCTCACCATGTACTCGACCGAGTCGGCGATCAGGTCGCGCGAGGGCAGCGAGTAGAGCATGCCGTGGTGGCCCATCGCGATGCCGTCGTCCACCGCGATGGTGTTGAACTCGCGCGGGATGCCACCGGCGGCCTGGATCGCCTCGGAGACGATCCGGCCGACCGGCTGCAGGTGGGTGTGCCCGGGCACGAACTCGGTGAAGGAGTTGGCCACCGCGATGATCGGCTTGCCGAAGTCCTCGCGGGCTACGCCGGCGGCCCGGAGAAGCGCCCGGGCGCCTGCCATGTTGCGACCGTGGGTGACCGTACGGGACTTCAGCTCGGGCACTGTGTCCACTCCTTCTCAGGCGCGTTCGCGGCCCTGCTGAAGGTGGGAGGGTGCAGGGTCGCCGTGGCTTTCGAGCCTACGCCCCGGTACCAGCGGACGGACACCGTGTCCGCCATCCGGTCACCCCTTGGAGAGCACCGTGAGGTCGAGGACGTACGGCTCGGTGACCTCGCCGCCCGGGAACTCGGCCAGCAGCGCTTCCCGTTCGGCCTCCAGCAGCGGCTCGCGCCGCTCGGGCGGCAGCACCGCGACGTACGAGCGCGAGCGCAGGTCGGTGATCAGGGCGTCCACCGTGATCACCCGCTCCCAGCGCAGCACCGCCCGGCCGACCGGGCCGTACGGGGCGAACACCTCGGCGATCTCGTTGACCGCGCCGTACCCGTGGTAGCCCTCCGGGATGCCGGCCGCCAGCCGCTCGCCCATCGCCCTCACCCACGGAACGTGCCGGTCCTTGACGTTCCACCAGGTGGCCAGCGAGCCGCCCGGGCGGAGCACCCGGAGCGCCTCCGGGATCGAGCGGGCGGGGTCGGTCCAGTGGAACGCCTGGGCGTACGTGATCAGGTCGGCGGTGCCGTCGTGGAACGGCAGTTCGTCGCCGGTGCCCTTGACCAGCGGCAGCTCCGGGCTGACCCGCCGGAGCATCGCGGCCATCCCCGGGCTCGGCTCGACGGCGGTGACCCTGGCACCCCGGGCTGCCAGCAGCCGGGTGGCGATCCCGGTGCCCGCGCCGACGTCCAGCACCTCGGAGCCCCGCAGCGGACGGCCGGTCAGCCGCACCAGCTCCTCGAACAGCTCGGCGGGGTAGGACGGGCGCCCGGCGTCGTACTCGGCGGCCACCGCACCGAAGGAGTTCGCGTGGTCCTGTCGCTGATACGTCGTCACCCGAAGAGCCTACCGGCGGCAGCGCAGCGCCCAGGGGCTCGGGGAACTGCGACGCCGACCTCGGAACAGGTCACGCATGCGTAGGCGGTCAGGCACTTTCGCAGTGACCCGAACGCCAGATCTCCTCGCCCACGCGGCGGAGCCGCACATCAGCAGAGCCCCGAGCCCCTGGACAGTGCAACCGAACGCCCTGCCTACAGCGCAGCCCTGGCTAGAGGCGCTTCGCCGTGGCCAGGTGGAGCCGGGTGAAGGCGAGGGCCTCGGCGAGATCGGCCTCGCGTTCGGCGGGGGACAGCGCGCGGCGGGTGTTGACCTCCAGCACCACGTGGCCGGTGAAGCCGGTCCTGGCCAGCCGCTCCAGCAGGGCGGCGCAGGGCTGGGTGCCGCGCCCCGGGATCAGGTGCTCGTCCTTGCCGGAACCGGCCCCGTCGGCGAGGTGGACGTGGGCCAGCCGGTCGCCCATCCGGTCGACCATCTCGAAGGCGTCGATCCGCGAGGTGGAGACGTGCGAGAGGTCGATGGTGAAGTGCCGGTACGCCTCCTCGGTGACGTCCCAGCCCGGCGAGTAGGCCAGCATCTCGCGGTCCCGGTAGCGCCAGGGGTACATGTTCTCCACCGCGAACCGGACCTCGGTCTCGCCCGCCATCCGGTTGATGCCCTCGACGAACTCCCGGGCGTACTGCCGCTGCCAGCGGAACGGCGGGTGCACCACCACGGTGTCCGCGCCGAGCTTCTCGGCGGCGGCCCTGGCCCGGACCAGCTTGGTCCACGGGTCGGTGGTCCAGACCCGCTGGGTGATCAGCAGGCAGGGCGCGTGCACCGCGAGGATCGGCATCCGGTGCGCGTCCGAGAGCCGGCGGAGCGCCTCGACGTCCTGGCTGACCGGGTCGTTCCAGACCATCACCTCGACGCCGTCGTAGCCGAGCTTGGCGGCCAGCTCGAAGGCGGTCACGGTGTTCTCGGGGTAGACCGAGGCGGTGGAGAGCACCACCTTGGTGTCCGGCACGTGCAGGGCGTCGCCGTGCGGCGGCAGCACCAGGCGGTCGGTGGTGCGCAGCAGCGGGGCCCGGTCGGCCGGCCGCTTGGCGGCCCGGACCGCCTTCACCGCCTGGGTGGCCAGGGCGAGCTGCGACTGCTTCGCCGGCTTCGGCCTGCCGGGCTTGGGCTGCGTGGTGGTCTTGCCGCTCTTCGCGGTCTTCGCGGTCTTCGCGGCTTTGGCCGGTTTCACCGACTTGGCGGCCCGCTCCCCCAGGCTCCGCCGGCCGTCCCCGTCCGGGACCCGCTCGGCGGCGGCCTTGGCGCGCCGCGGTCGGGCCGGCCGCGGCTGCCGGGCAGGGTCACCGGCAGCGCGGCCCGCCCGCGTTCCGTCCTCGTCCGCTGGTTCCGCCACGGGGAACAGCGTAAGCGGCCTCGCGCGGTATTGGTGTGCCGCAGGTCACCCGGTCAGCGCGGGCCGCCGGTCGGCCGGGCTGTCCAGGGTGTCCAGCCGCCGCAGGATGATGCCCTCGCGGAGCGCCCACGGGCCGATGTCCAGCTCCTCGATGCCGAACAGGTCCATCGCCGCGTCGGCCACCAGCGCACCCGCCAGCAGCTGTCTCGCCCGGCCCTCGGAGACGCCGGGGATCTGCGCCCGCTCGGCCACCGTCATCGAGGTCAGCCGGGGCACCCAGGCGGCCAGCCCGGCCCGGGTCAGCTTGCGGACCGCCAGCGGCCCCGCGTCGGCGGGGGCGGCGCCGGTCATCCGGGCCAGCTGCTTGAAGGTCTTCGAGGTCCCGACCGCGTGGTCCGGCGCCCCGCGCCGGGCGAACTCGCCGACCACCTGGGCGATCTCGGCCCGGATGTACCGGCGCAGCTCCCGCACGTCGTCCGGGTCCGCCACCTCCCCCGGCAGCCGGGCGGTCAGCCGCCCCGCGCCGAGCGGCAGCGAACAGACCACGTCGGGCTGTTCGTCCAGACCGGCCGCCAGCTCCAGCGAGCCGCCGCCGATGTCCAGGTCGAGGATCCGCCCCGCCGACCAGCCGTACCAGCGGCGGACCGCCAGGAAGGTCAGCCGGGCCTCGTCCTGCCCGGACAGCACCCGCAGTTCGACCCCGGTCTCCTCGGCGACCCGGCGGATCACCGCCTCACCGTTGGCCGCCTCCCGGACGGCCGAGGTGGCGAACGGCAGCAGGTCGACCACGCCCTTGTCCTCGGCCACCCGGAGCGAGGACGCCACCATGCCGACCAGCTTGTCGACGCCGACCTCGGTGATCGCCCCGCCCTCGTCCAGCAGCTCGGCGAGCCGCAGCTCCGCCTTGTGCGAGTACGCGGGCAACGGGGCAGCACCGGGGTGCGCGTCCACCACGAGGAAGTGGACGGTGTTGGAACCTACGTCGAGTACACCGAGTCGCATAACGGGCCACGCTACGCGATCCGGCCCCGCCGGTGGCCGGATAACACCAGTCCGTCCCGGCCGCCGGAGGCATCGGCCCGGACGCCCTGGGTAGCTTCCCTGCACCAACTCGGAGACAGGGAGCACGGCATGACGATCACTCACCGGCTGGTCGGCGAAGGCGCGCAGCGGGTCATCGTGCTGCACGACTGGTTCGGCACCAGTGCCGGCTGGGGGCCGTTCACGGACTACCTGGACGGCGCGGCCTTCAGCTACGCCTTCCTCGACTACCGGGGCTACGGTGAGCGGGCCGACGTGCCGGGCGACTACACCCTGGCCGAGATCGCCCTGGACGCCCTCGCCTTGGCCGACCAACTGGGCTGGGACCGCTTCTCCCTGGTCGGTCACTCGATGGGCGGCAAGGCGGCCCAGCAGGTGCTGGCGCCGGCCCCCGACCGGGTCGAGCGGCTGGCCGGCCTGACCCCGGTCCCGGCCGGGGCGTACCCGCTGGGCGACGCCTTCGACCTGTTCCACGGCGCCGCCGCACACCCGGCGAACCGCCGCGCCATCCTCGACCTGGTCACCGGCCAACGGGCCACCGGGGTCTGGCTGGACCGGATGACGGCCCAGTCCGTGCAGGGCTCCCGCCCGGAGGCCTTCGCCGCCTACCTGGACGACTGGACCACCGTCGACCTCGCCCCCAAGGTGACCGGACTCCCGCTCCCGGCCCGGGCCTTCGTCGGCGAGCACGACCTCGCCCTGACCACCGAGCTCTACCGCCGGACCTGGCTCACCCACTACCCCAACGGCGACCTCGAACTGCTGCCCAACGCGGGTCACTACCCGATGTACGAGATCCCGGTCGCACTGGCCACCACGTTGGAAGCCTTCCTCCGGGCCTGACCTTTCGGCAGGTGCTCAGCCGTCCACCGCGCCAGGGGCTCGGGGAAACTGCGACGCCGGCCTCGGAAAGGTGATCGTCGCGTAGGTGGTCAGGCACTCTCGCAGTGAACCGCACGCCAGACCTCCTCGCAGTTCCCCGAGCCCCTGGACCGTAGATGCTCGGGCGCCGCGAAGAGCTAGAGGATCCCGTGCCAGAGCTGTTCGACGATGACGGACCACCAGTTCTCGGGGTCGCCGAAGACCGTCCGGTCCAGCGCGGCCAGCGACCACTGGAGCTCGGCCACGGCCTGGCCGGCCGCCGACGGGTGGAGGTCGCGGAGCTTGGGCAGCCGGTCGGCGAGCAGGGCCAGCGAGCGGGCGAAGGCGGTCAGGTCGGCGTTCACGTAGCGGGTGACGGCCGTCTCGGGGTCGACCGCGCGGATCCGGCCCTGGGCGGTGTCGACGGTGAGCAGGGCCCAGCCGTCGGTGCCGATCAGCAGCTGGCCGAGCAGCTCCCGGCGGGCCTGTTCGGTGGCCCGGGCGGCCAGGTCGTGGGTGGCGAGGTAGCCGGCCAGGTCCGGTAGCACGGGGGCGTCGGGAGTGCCGTCGGAGATGCCGTCGGAGACCGGGTGGTGCAGGGCGAAGAAGCCCTCGACCGCGACCGGCAGGCCGGTCTGCCGGAGCGGGCGGGCCACCGCCTCGGGCAGGTCGGCGGCCAGCGTGTGGGCGGGGTCGAAGCGGCGGACGCCCTGCGGGCCGAACTGGGCGGCCAGCCGGGCGGCCAGGGCGGCTTCGCCCTCCGGCTGGGCGGGGGGCACGTTGGCCGGGAAGGGCACCCGGTTCGGCCGGGGGTTGGCCGCGCCCGCCGAGCGGACCGCACGGGACCGGCCGTCGTAGCGCGGACCGTAGGCCAGGTCGTGGCTGTGCAGGGCCGTCGGCAGCGCGGCGAGCAGGACGGCCGCGACGTAGCCGCCGGGCAGCATGGCGGGCCGCAGGTCGGTGTGGACCGAGAGCACGTCCTCCGGCGGGACGCCCTGCTCGGCGAGCTGCCGCCAGGCCCGCAGCGCGGGGTGCGGGCGGCCGGTGGCAGACCGCAGCACCAGGGTGCGCTCCTCGCCGAGCGCGTCCCGGTACCGGAGTTGGGCCCGGCAGCCGGGACCGGTGGCGGGCGGCAGGGCGGGGTCGTAGCCGCCCGCGCCGATCCGGTCGCGGTAGAGCTGGACCACCTGGGGGACGGGCACCGAGGGCCAGACCGTGAGCTCGCCGGTGGTCCGGTCGACCACCCCGCAGGCCGCCGCCAGCTCCTCCGGGGCGCGCCGGTCACCGGTCAGCGGGTCGACCCGGACCGGGGCGGGCTCCGGCCAGACCACCCAGCCGAGGTCGAACTCGTGGGCACGGACGGCTCGTTGGCTCTCCTGGGCCAACTCGCCGTTGACCCACCGGTGGGCGGTGTCGAGGGCCTGCGCGAGGGTGGTCATCGACGGGAGCTCCTGGCGGCGGTGCGGTGGATGGTCAGCCGCGAACGCGGCGGGGCGGGCGGCTCCGGGACCGGCTTGGCCAGCGGGTCGGGCGCCGGAGCCGGAGTCAACTCGACCACCGGGATGGCGGGTTGCAGCGCCGAGAGGTCGAGCGGACGCCCGGACGCCTCCAGCCCGATCGCCCACAGGCCCTGGTCCGCCGGATGCAGCGGGGCGGCCGACCGGTAGCCGGTCTGCGGGTCCAGGTAGGTGAGGGTGGTGCCGGAGACGAAGGCGTTCCAGGTGTGCGAGCGGCCGTACTCGTCCAGCGTGAGCAGCACCGCCTGGGTGCCGGAGCCACCCCGCCTGAGCACCTCGGCGAGCTGCTCGAGGGCCTCCGGGCCGTAGCCCAGGTCCTTGAACTGGGTGCCGAGTTCGCGCTCGGCGCGGTCTCGGCCGCCGAACTCGCCGGCCGGACCGTCGGGCAGCCTGGGCGCGCCGCAGGTGGTGTTGCCGAGGTAGCTGTCCAGCGCCGAGAGCGCCAGGTCGAGCCCGTTGTTGGCCCGGCCGGGCTCGCGGAAGCCGCCGCCGTTCAGCGCCTCCGGCCAGTCGCCGAAGCGCGGGTCCGGGTGCACCGAGGGCTCGCCCTCGGGGTCGCGCGGCACCCGCCGCTCGACCTCGGCCTGATGCGCCGGGTCGACCGGACCCAGGCCGCCGCCGGTGTCGTACGGGCGGCCGTCCGCGATGATCCGGGCCCGCTGCCGCTCGCCCGGCTGCTCCGGGGCGGTGCGCCGGTAGGAATGGGCGATCAGGAACATCGCCGCGATCGGGGCCGCCTGCGCCGGGTCGGCCAGGCTCTCGCCGTCCCGGCGGCGGACCTCGGGCGGTGTCTCGAAGGCGCGCAGCGGCACCGGTCCGACCGCGATCGGCCCCGAACCGGACTGCACGGGAAGCGGGTTGGGCACCAGTCCGACCGGCGGCGTACCGACCGGGCGGGCCGGGCCCGCCCCGTGCGCACCGGCCTGCGGCTGGCCGCCCACGGCGCCGACCGCACCGACCACGCCGGACTGGCCACCGGCCGCGCCGGCGGCGCCGGGCGTACCGACCGCACCGGACGCCACCGGGGTCGACGGCGTGGCCGCCACCGGGACACCCGCGGCGGCAGCGGCCGGCGGGGGTGCCATCGGCGGCGCACCGACCGGGCCGCCGGGGGCTCCGCCGCCGACCGGACCGAGCCCGGACCCGCCGCCACCACCCGGCATCGTCGCTTCCACACCGTGCCCCCGGCCGCCGACCGGGGCCGACGAACCGTCACCGAAGACCGGTCCCGCGTTCACCGGGGCGGGCGCGACCGCCACCGAGTCGGTCCGGACCGAGGCCGGTCCGTGGTGCACCGGTGTGACCGGGGCCGGGTCGCCGCCGCCGTAGTCGAAGTCCACCGAGACGCTCGGACGCTGCGGCCCGTACCCGCCGTACTGGGCGGCCTCCGACCGGTGCGACGGTGCGGGGTCGCCCCAGATCCCGCCGCCACCACGCCCGTTGTCACCACCGTGACCGTGGCTGCCACCGGCGCCCTGGCCGCCGCCACCGCCGTGACCCGCACCGGAGCCGCCGACCGGCAGGTCGGCCTGCACCGAGGCCGACAGCGGCCCGGCCTGTACCTGGACCTGGCCGGGCGGCACCTTGCCGCCGGCGTGGTCCCGCATCTCGATGTCCGCCTCAATGCCGCCCGGGCCGACCTGGAGGTCGACCCCGACGCCGCCGAGGTGCACCCCGACGCCGGCACCGTGCTTGGCGGGGCCGCGGACCTGGTCGCCGTGGTCGTCGACCATCACCGGCCGTCCCTGGGCGTCGGTGACCAGCTGACCGTTCGCGTCCAGCTTGGCCACGTGGCCGTCGGTGCCCCGGACCGGCGCACCGCTCTGGTCCAGCACCACGACCTCGCCGTCGGTGCCCAGCACCGGCTTGCCGTCATGGCCGAGCAGCACCGAGACCCCGGCGGCCGCTATCAGCCCGCCCGAGCCGACCAGGGCCAGCCCGCCGTGACCGTCCCGCAGCGGCGTGCCGTCGGAGCCGAGCGCCACGCCGACCACCGGCTTGCCGTCCTGACCCACCACCACCACGTTGCCGTCCGCCCCGAACACCGGGCGGCCCTGCGCGTCCTTGGCGACCGTGACGCCCTCGACGCCCTGCACCCGCTCGCCCCGCTCGTCGACCAGCACCGGCCGGCCCTCGGCGTCGGTCAGCAGGTGACCCTTCCGGTCGACGGCTGCCGACAGCGTCCGGACCTTGGCCACCGCCCGCCCGCCGAGCAGCGCACCGGCCACCGCGCCGGCCGCACCGGCGGTGCGGGCCGGGGTGTACCCGTCGGCCTGGGCGATCCGCTCCAGGGTGATGACGGCGGGCTCCTTCAGTGCCTGCTGAAGGCCCTCCTTCATCTCCCGGCCGAGCTCCTCCAGCAGGTTGCCGACCTTGTGCTTGGCCAGCTCCACCGCGATCTTCTCGCCGGCCCCGACCACCACGTCGGCCACCACGTCGCCGACCACGCCGAGCACCGAGTGCGCCACCGACTCGACCTTCTGGGCGAGCTTGATCTCCGCGGCCAGCTCGGTCAGCGCCGCGATGATCTCGGCCTTGCACGAGTCCACCGCCCGGGCGGCCCGCTCGAACGCGGCGCCGACCAGCTCGGCCGCGCTCTGCGCGTCGTCCAGGCTGCCCCGGCCGCCGCCCGCGAAGCCGCGCCAGTGCGCGGCGAACGCCTCCACCGAACTGCCGGAGTTCTCACCGGTGACGCGCTGCGCCGAATCCCCGCCGCGGCGGCTGAGCTGCTCCGCCTCGGCGCCGAACTCCCGCCAGACGGCCGCCGCCCGACGCAGACCCTCTTCGTCGGCCTGCGGCCACTCATGGCCCAACCTGGCCAGTACGGGGACGAGTTCCTCGGGCACGCTTCGGGACACCAGGCCCCTCCTTCCGGGTTCTGCGGGACGGACAGCAAGGAGACGGACAGCAACACGTACGGACGGGCCGCCGCGGTTCCCGACGGGGCGTCAGCCCACCGGGGGCCGGGCGGCGTCCACCTGCGCCAGATCGGCGCCCACCTCGCCGTCGGTGCGGTCGACCGACTCGGCCATCGTGTGCAGCCCGGTGCCGATCCCACCGAGGCGGTCGGCCAGGCCGTTCAACCCGGCCAGCAACATGCCCTGCGCCTCGGTGTACGCGGTGCCGAAGCCGCTGCCGGGCCGGTCACCGCCCCAGGGCGTACCGAGCCCGGTCAGACCCTGCTCCAGGGCCAGTGCGGCCCGGGCGTAGTCGTTCGAGATCTTCTCGAACTCCCGCCCCTCACCGCGTACTTCCCATGGCTTGATCAGGAACTCGCCTGCGCCACCGTTACCCATCCGTGCACTCCCCCCCAGCACCCCCGTGCAGACACCTGGCCGCCATCCTAGGGCCAGCACCGACCGCCGTCGCAGGGCCCGTCCGGGTTTCTCACCGCAACTTCACCGGTCGCCGGAGCCGTCACCGGGGGACACCGACGCCAGGCCATACCCTTGGCCGGTGGCAGCAGACAGCAAGAAGACCAGCAAGAAGTCCAAGGACCAGAAGAGCGGCAGCATCGACCTCGCGATGCCCACCATGCGGCCCGAGGTCCCGCTCGACTTCGCCCGGGCCTGGGTCGAGTTCGCCGACCCCGGCGACGAGGAGCAGGTCTTCCGCTGTGACCTGACCTGGCTCACCTCGCGCTGGAACTGCATCTTCGGCCGCGGCTGCCAGGGCATCCGCCCGGGCCGGGGCGAGTCCGACGGCTGCTGCACCCTCGGCGCGCACTACTCCGACGAGGACGACGAGCAGCGGGTGATCGGCCACGCCGCCCGGCTGACCCCGGAGATCTGGGAGAACCACGCGCACGGCACCGACGCCAAGGGCCGGATCAAGGTCGACGGCGGCATCACCATGCTGGACGAGGACGGCGACCGCCAGACCCGCCGGGTCAACGGCGCCTGCCTCTTTCTGAACAGCCCCGGCTTCCCCGGCGGCGCCGGCTGCTCGCTGCACACCCTCGCCCTCCAGGAGGGCAAGGAGCCGCTGGAGACCAAGCCGGACGTCTGCTGGCAGCTCCCGGTCCGCCGCACCTATGACTGGATCGACCGCCCCGACGAGAGCCGCTACCTCCAGGTCACCATCGGCGAGTACGACCGCCGCGGCTGGGGTCCCGGCGGCCACGACCTGCACTGGTGGTGCACCGGCAGCCCCGACGCCCACAACGCCCCCGACCCGGTCTACGTCAGCTACCGCCCCGAACTCACCGAACTGATGGGCCCGGCAGGCTACGCCGTCCTCGCCGACCTCTGCGAGCAGCGAATCAAGAACGGCACCCCCCTGGCCCCCCACCCGGCCGACCCCAGCTAGACGGGCGCTGCATCAGCCAGGCACCCCAGGGGCTTCGGGCACTGCATCAGCCGGAGCTGACCAGGGGCTCGGGGAACTGCGACGCCGGCCTCGGAAAAGGTGATCCGTTCAGGGGTGGTCAGGCACTTTCGCAGTGACCCCGGCGCCAGATCTCCTCGCAGTTCCCCGAGCCTCTGGGTAGTGCAACCTAGCGCCCTGCAAAAAACTGAGCGCCCGGCCAGAGGCCGCTACTTGTCGATGTCGCCGACCACGAAGAACATCGAGCCCAGGATCGCCACCATGTCCGCGACCAGGGTGCCGGGCAGGAGTTCGGTGAGGGTCTGGATGTTGTTGAACGAGGCGGAGCGGAGCTTGAGCCGCCACGGGGTCTTGTCGCCGCGGGAGACCAGGTAGTAGCCGTTCACGCCGAGCGGGTTCTCGGTCCAGGCGTAGGTGGCGCCCTCGGGTGCCTTGAGGACCTTGGGCAGCCGCAGGTTGACCGGCCCGGGCGCCAGCTGGGCCAGCCGGTCCAGGCAGGCGTCCGCCAGGGCCAGCGAGTTGACGGTCTGTTCGAGCAGGCACTCGAACCGGGCCAGGCAGTCGCCCTCCTGCCGGGTGACCACCCGGAGCACGTCCTGCAGCTCGCCGTACGCCAGGTAGGGCTCGTCCCGCCGGAGGTCGAAGTCGACGCCGCTGGCCCGGGCGATCGGGCCGCTCGCGCCGTACGCCTTCACGTGCTCGGCGGACAGCACCCCGACGTCGGCGGTCCGGCCCCGGAAGATCTCGTTGCCGAGCACCAGGTCCTCGAAGACCGGCAGCTGCGAGCGGACGGTGGCGACCGCCGCCCTGACCCGGCCGAGCCAGCCGGCCGGCAGGTCCTCCTTGAGGCCGCCGACCCGGTTGAACATGTAGTGCATCCGGCCGCCGCTGGCCTCCTCCAGCACGTGCTGGAGCTCCTCGCGGCCGTGGAAGGCGTGGAAGACCGGGGTGATCCCGCCGAGCTCCAGCGGGTACGAGCCGAGGAACATCAGGTGGTTGAGCACCCGGTTCAGCTCGGCCAGCATGGTGCGGATCCAGACCGCCCGCTCGGGCACCTCCATGCCGAGCATCCGCTCGACCGCGAGCACCACGCCCAGCTCGTTGGAGAAGGCGGAGAGCCAGTCGTGCCGGTTGGCCAGCATGATGATCTGGCGGTAGTCCCGGGCCTCGAAGAGCTTCTCGGCGCCCCGGTGCATGTAGCCGATCACCGGCTCGGCGGAGACGATCCGCTCGCCGTCCAGCACCAGCTTCAGCCGCAGCACACCGTGCGTGGAAGGGTGCTGCGGGCCGATGTTGAGCACCATGTCACTGGTGCCCAGCTCCCCGACAAGATTCTCCGCACCCGCGCCGACGCCGACCGTGGTCTCCCTCATGGGGTGAGAGTCTGCCATCCCGGCAGCCCCGCGAGGCTCTCCGGTACCGGCATCCGGACAGCCTGGGCCAGCCAGCCGAACCCGCCGAGACCGGCCGGATCGGTCAGCTCCGCCCCCTCACCTGCGGCGCCGAGTGCGCGCAGGTACGCCATCGGATCGGTGGAGGCGAGCGCGAGCGGTGGCCGCCCGCCGTCCACCCCGAGCGCCCGGAGCGCCTCGCGCTGCGTCGTCCACAGGCTGTGGACACCGGGGACGGCCACCGCGTCCAGCGCCACGTGCGCGGTGAGGTCGCAGGACCCGTCCGGCACCGGGGCGACCTCCCGGCCGTTCCGAAAGCCCGTCAGGGTCTCGAACGGCGGCCGGTCGGCCCGGGTGTGGGCGTAGTCCACCGCCACCGCGAGCCCGCGCTCCAGCGACCCGACCGCCGCCGCCCAGGCCGCGTCCCGGGGGCCGCCCAGCTCCACCACCGGGCCGTCCGGCCACCAGCGGGCCGCCCAGTCGGCGTCCGCCCGGTCCACCGGCCCACCGGTCCGCCGGGTCCCGTCCGGCGCCACCTCGACGTACCGCAGTGCGCCGTCCTCGTCCCGCTCGGCGAGCTCCAACGGCACGTTGTCCAACCATTCGTTGGCGAACAGCAGGCCCGACACCCCGTCAGGAAGCCGGTCCGTCCACACCACCGACTCCGGCAGCCCGGCCGGCCGGTCGGCCAGCTCCACCGCGTACGGGCGCAGCCGCCCGGCCAGCTCCGGGCCGGCCGCCGCCAGCACCCCGGTCAGCAGCTCGCCCCGGCCGGCCCCGACGTCCACCAGGGCGAGCTCGGCGGGCCGGCCGAGTGCGGCGTCCACCTCCGCCAGAAGGCGGGTGACCGCTCCGGCGTACCTCGGCGAGGCGTGCACCGAGGTCCTGAAGTGCCCCGCCGGGCCCTCCGGCCTGCGGTAGAACCCGCCGTCGGCCCCGTACAGCGCCTGCTCCATGGCGGTCCGCCACCGCATCCAACTCATGACCCGGACGTTACCGGCGTCACGTCGGCTCTCCACCCTGCGGAGTAGGAGGGATCGCTCTCCCGGCGGACCTTTCGCCGTTCCGGGGTGCCTAGGCTTGAGCTGTGCACCGACTCAACGCCTGGTTCCGCCGTCACCCCATGGTGGTCGACTCCGCCTGGGCGCTGCTGCTTGCCTGTTTCGCCCTGCTCACCACCGGCAACCAGTCGGGCTGGCAGGAGCAGGCCGCCTACGTACTGGCCGGTCTGGTCGCCGGGATGATGGTGTGGCGGCGAAGGCACCCGAACGCGACCACGGTCGCCGCGGTGCTGCTCGGGCTCGGCCAGTTGGCGGCCCACCTCAACCCCGGTGTGGAGAGCATCGGCTACCTGGTGTTCGCCTACACCGGCGCGGCCTACGGCGCGGTCTGGACGTCCCGGCTGGCGCTGGTCGCCGGGCTGGCGGCCGGGCCGCTGACGCTGGCCCGGTTCCACGAGGTGAGCAGCTCGATCCAGGGCGCCCCGCAGGTGCTCTTCTTCTCCGCGCTGATGTCCACCCCCTTCGTGCTCTGCTGGGCGTGGGGCCGGCTCACCCGGGTCCGCCGGGCGTACCTGACCGAGCTGGAGGACCGGGCCGCCCGGCTGGAGCGCGAGCGCGGCGCCCAGGCGAAGATCGCGGTCGCGGCCGAGCGGGCCCGGATCGCCCGCGAGCTGCACGACGTGGTGGCGCACAACGTCTCGGTGATGATCGTTCAGGCCGACGGCGCCGCCTACGTGCTGGACAACTCCCCGCAGCAGGCCAGGGAGGCGCTCGGCACCATCGCCTCGACGGGCCGTCAGGCGCTGGTCGAGATGCGCCGGCTGCTCGGCGTGCTGCGCACCACCGACACCACCGAGGAGTACGTCCCGCAGCCCGGCGTCGCCGAGCTGCCCGAGCTGCTCGACCAGGTCCGGACGGCCGGCCTGCCGGTCGACTTCGACAGTGCCGGGGAGGTCCAGGAGCTGCCCCGGGGCGTCGAGCTGACGGTGTACCGGATCGTCCAGGAGGCGCTCACCAACGTCCGCAAGCACGGCGGCCCGGACGTCCGGGCCCGGGTCGCGGTGGACTTCCGCGACCGCGAGCTGGAGGTGCTGATCGAGGACGACGGCCGGGGTTCCACCGACGACCAGTTGGTGGTCGGTGGTAGCGAGGGCCCCGGGCATGGTCTGATCGGCATGCGGGAGCGGGTCGGCATGGTCAGCGGGAGCCTCGACATCGGGCCCCGGCCCGGCGGGGGCTTCCGGATCCGCGCGGTACTTCCCCTCAAGACCATCAAGTAAGGACTGATCCGTGACCATCAGGGTGATGCTCGTCGACGACCAGGAACTGCTCCGCACCGGCTTCCGGATGATCCTCCAGTCCCAGGGCGACATCGAGATCACCGCCGAGGCCGGGGACGGCCAGCAGGCCCTCCAGGTGCTGGAGCGGACCGAGGTCGACGTGATCCTGATGGACGTCCGGATGCCCCGGCTGGACGGCGTCCAGGCCACCCGCCGGATCTGCCTGACCGAGGACGGCTCCCCCCGTCCGGACGCCCCGCACGTGCTCATCCTGACCACCTTCGACCTGGACGAGTACGCCTTCGCCGCGCTCAAGGCGGGCGCCAGCGGCTTCCTGCTCAAGGACGTCCCGCCGGTCGAGCTGGTCGCCGCGATCCGCTCCGTGCACGCCGGGGACGCCGTGGTCGCCCCGACCACCACCCGCCGGATGATCGACCGCTTCGCCGAAGTCCTGCCGGTCCCCCGCTCCGCCCCCGGCTCCCCCGTGCTGGCCCCGCTCACCGAGCGCGAGCGGGAGGTCTTCCTGCTGGTCGCGCAGGGCCTGTCGAACGGCGAGATCGCCACCAAGCTCACCCTCTCCGAAGCCACCGTGAAGACCCACGTCGGCCGCATCCTGGCCAAGCTCAACCTGCGCGACCGGGTGCAGGCCGTGGTGCTCGCGTACGAGGCCGGGCTGGTCCGCGCGGGTGCCGGGGAGTAGCCCGGCGCGCGCGCGGCCGTAGAATGGCGCGGTACGTCCGGTACCTGCAGAGGACTGGAACGGAAGTGAGGACGACGGCGAGCCGTGAGCACCTTCGACGAGGCCGGGTTCGAGGCACTGGCCGATCCGTTCGGTGACCCCGCCGACCCCGGGAACCGACCCGCGCGGCTGACCGTCGGCGTGGTCGGCACCGGCCGGGTCGGGCCCGCGCTGGGGGCCGCGCTCCAGCTGGCCGGGCACCGGGTGGTGGCCGCGTCCGGGGTGTCGGCGACCTCCAGGCGCCGGGCCGAGGCACTGCTGCCCGGGGTGAAGCTGGTCAGCCCGCCGCAGGTGCTGGCGGCGGCCGACCTGGTGCTGCTGACCGTCCCGGACGACGCGCTGGCCGACCTGGTGACCGGGCTGGCGGCCACCGGCGCGATCCGGCCCGGGCAGCTGGTCGTACACACCTCGGGGGCCCACGGCGTGGCCGTGCTGGAGCCCGCGACCAGGGCCGGGGCGCTGCCGCTGGCGCTGCACCCGGCGATGACCTTCACCGGTACCTCGGTCGACCTGGCCCGACTGGCGGGCTGCCCCTTCGGGGTGACGGCCCCTCAGGAGCTGCGGCCGGTCGCCGAGGCGCTGGTGGTCGAGATGGGCGGCGAGCCCGAGTGGGTGCCCGAGGAGGTCAGGCCGCTCTACCACACGGCCCTCGCGCACGGCGCGAACCACCTGGTCACCCTGGTCGCCCAGGCCCTCGAACTGCTCCGGACGGCGGGCGTGGCCGAGCCCGGCCGCCTGCTCGGCCCGCTGCTCGGCGCGGCCCTGGACAACAGCCTGCGCTCCGGCGACGCGGCCCTCACCGGCCCGGTCGCCCGGGGCGACGCCGGGACCCTCCGGCGCCACCTGCACCAGCTCGGTACGGTAGCCCCCGACATCGGGCAGGCGTACCGCGCGATGGCCCGCGCCACGGCGCAGCGGGCGGTCCGGTCCGGATCGCTCAAGGAAGAGTCGGCGGCTGCGCTGCTGGACGTACTCAACGAGGAGACCCCCTGATGGCCCGTGGCAAGCAGCAGCCGAGCAAGGCCCCGAAGGTGCACAAGGCCGAGCTGACCCACACGATCGCCGACTTCGAGCCCGCCTTCTGGCCGGACGAGCAGCCGGTGGACAACGCGGTGGTGATGACCATGGGCGCGCTGCACGAGGGGCACGCCGCGCTGATCCGGGCCGCCCGCAAGCAGGTCGGCAAGGACGGCCGGGTGGCCGTCACGGTCTTCGTGAACCCGCTCCAGTTCGGCGCCGGCGAGGACCTGGACCGCTACCCGCGCACGCTCGCCGCCGACGTCCGGCTGGCCGAGGAGAACGGCGCGGACGTGGTGTTCGCCCCGCTGCCCGAGGAGGTCTACCCGAACGGGACCCCGCAGGTGCGGATCTCCGGCGGCCCGATGGGCGAGCGGTTCGAGGGCGCCTCCCGCCCCGGCCACTTCGACGGGGCGCTGACCGTGGTGGCCAAGCTGCTGCACATCACCGACCCGGACTTCGCGTTCTTCGGCGAGAAGGACGCCCAGCAGCTCGCGGTGATCCAGCGGATGGTCGCCGACCTGGACTTCGACGTCGAGGTGATCGGCGTCCCGACCGTCCGCGAGCCCGACGGCCTGGCGCTCTCCTCCCGCAACCGCTTCCTCTCGGAGGGCGAGCGGGCACAGGCCCTGGCGCTCTCCCGGGCGCTGTTCGCCGGCCGCGACGTGGCCGCGCAGGGCCCGAAGGCCGTCCTCGCGGCCGCCTCGGCCGTCCTGGACGGCGCCGAGGGTGTCACCCTTGACTACCTCGCCCTGATCGACCCGGACGACTTCACCGAGGCCGCCGAGGACTTCCAGGGGGAGGCGGTGCTGGCCGTCGCCGCCAAGGTGGGCTCCACCCGCCTGATCGACAACGCCCGCATCATCGTCCGGTAAGCAGTGAAGTCCCCAGGCATGCACTCACAGGAGGCGTGACCCCATGTTCCGCACCATGCTCAAGTCCAAGATCCACCGGGCCACCGTGACCCAGGCCGACCTGCACTACGTCGGCTCGGTCACGGTGGACGAGGACCTGCTCGACGCCGCCGACCTGCTCCCCGGCGAGCTGGTCCACATCGTCGACATCAACAACGGCGCCCGGCTGGAGACCTACACGATCGCCGGCCCGCGCGGCTCCGGCGTGATCGGCATCAACGGCGCCGCCGCCCGGCTGGTCCACCCCGGCGACCTGGTCATCCTGATCGCCTACGGGCAGATGGAGACCGCGGAGGCCAAGGGCTACGTGCCCCGGGTGGTCTTCGTGGACGGCGAGAACCGGATCACCGGCTACGGCACCGACGCCGCCGAGGCCCCCGAGGGCAGCGGGCTGCTGCGCGGGGACCAGGCGTACGGTGACGGGCACAACGCGGCGCCCTCGGCCGCGCGCTAAGGAGCAACAGGACATGACCGTGTCGCATCGCCTCACCGCCCCGGCACCCGGCTGGACCAGCACCACGGACGTGGTGGTGGTCGGCTCCGGCGTGGCCGGGCTCACCGTCGCCCTCAACGTCCGCAAGGCCGGCCTGCGGGCCATGGTGGTCACCAAGGCGATGCTCGACGACGGTTCGACCCGCTGGGCCCAGGGCGGCATCGCCGCCGCCCTGGGCGAGGGCGACACTCCCGAGCAGCACCTGGCCGACACCCTGGTGGCCGGGGCCGGGCTCTGCGACGAGCGGGCCGTCCGCACCCTGGTCACCGAAGGCCCGGACGCGGTACGGCACTTGATCGCCACCGGCGCGGCCTTCGACCTGGACCAGGACGGCGAGATCCTGCTCACCCGGGAGGGCGGCCACCACCGCCGCCGGATCGCGCACGCCGGCGGCGACGCCACCGGGGCGGAGATATCGCGAGCCCTGGTGGCCGCGGTCCGCAGCGACCCCGGCCTCGAACTCATCGAGCACGCCCTGGTGCTGGACCTGCTGACCGACGCCGACGGCCACGCCGCCGGGCTCACCCTGCACGTGATGGGCGAGGGCCAGCGGGACGGCGTCGGCGCGATCCGGGCCCGCGCCGTGGTGCTGGCCACCGGCGGCATGGGCCAGATCTTCTCCGCCACCACCAACCCGGCGGTCTCCACCGGCGACGGCGTCGCGCTCGCGCTGCGGGCCGGGGCCGAGGTGACCGACCTGGAGTTCGTCCAGTTCCACCCGACCGTGCTCTGGCTCGGTGCCGAGGCGGAGGGCCAGCAGCCGCTGGTCTCCGAGGCGGTCCGCGGCGAGGGCGCGCACCTGGTGGACGCCGACGGGGTGCGCTTCATGGTCGGGCAGCACGAGCTGGCCGAGCTGGCCCCCCGGGACATCGTCGCCAAGGCGATCACCCGGCGGATGCAGGAGCTCGGCACCGAGCACATGTACCTGGACGGGCGGCACTTCGGCGCCGAGATGTGGGCCGAACGCTTCCCGACCATCCTGGCCTCCTGCCGCTCGCACGGCATCGACCCGGTCACCGAGCTGATCCCGGTCGCCCCCGCCGCCCACTACGCCTCCGGCGGCGTCCGCACCGACCTGCTCGGCCGCACCACCGTGCCCGGCCTGTACGCCTGCGGCGAGGTGGCCTGCACCGGCGTGCACGGCGCCAACCGGCTGGCCTCCAACTCGCTGCTGGAGGGCCTGGTCTTCGCCGAGCGGATCGCCGCCGACCTGACCTCCCGGCACCGCGCCGACGAGCTCCCCGAGCGCTCGGTCGACGTGGCCGGGGCCCGGGCCGCCCGGCCCGTCCCGCTGCTCGCCCCGGAGGCCCGCGCGGACATCCAGCACCTGATGTCCACCGGCGCCGGTGTGCTCCGCTCGGCCGCCTCGATGGCCGGCACCACCACCGGCCTCGCCCGGCTCGCCGCCGACGAGAAGTCCGCCGACCCGGCCGTCGAGAGCTGGGAGGCCACCAACCTCCACCTGGTCGCCACCGCGCTGGTGGCCGCCGCCGCGCGCCGCGAGGAGACCCGCGGCTGCCACTGGCGCGAGGACTTCCCGGACCGCGACGACGCCAACTGGCAGCGGCACATCATCAGCTCCGGACACACGACGCGGTGACCATCCAGGGGCCACGGGCATCAGCCATCAGGGGCTCGGGGAACTGCGACGCCGACCTCGGAAAACGTGATCGTCGCGTAGGTGGTCAGGCACTTTCGCCTGTGACCCGTACGCCAGATCTCCTCGCCCACGCGGCGGAGCCGCACATCAGCAGAGCCCCGAGCCCCTGGGCTCGGCAACCAACTCTCAGCTAGGAGCCATCCGATGTCCCACACCCACGAGGAACTCCCGCTCGCCGACCAGGTCGGCGGCTGCGGCGACGGCTGCGGCTGCGGCGACGGCGAGGCGTACGAGACCGGCCTCGACCCGGCGCTCGCCGAGATGCTGGAGGCGGCCGGCCTGGACCCGGTCGAGGTCGAGGACATCGCCACCCTCGCGCTGGCGGAGGACCTGGCCGGCGGCGAGGACGTCACCTCGGTCGCCACCGTCCCGGCCGACGCCGTCGCCACCGCGGACTTCACGGCCCGTCAGGCCGGCGTGGTGGCCGGGCTGCGGATCGCCGAGGCCGTGGTCTCGCTGGTCTGCGAGGAGGAGTTCGAGGTCGAGCGGCACGTCGAGGACGGCGACCGGGTGGAGGCCGGCCAGGTGCTGCTCTCGGTCCGCAGCCGGACCCGCGACCTGCTCACCGCCGAGCGCAGCGCGCTGAACCTGCTCTGCCGGCTGTCCGGCATCGCCACCGCGACCCGCGCCTGGGCGGACGCCCTGGAGGGCACCAAGGCGCAGGTCAGGGACACCCGGAAGACCACGCCCGGCCTCCGCTCGCTGGAGAAGTTCGCGGTCCGCGCGGGCGGCGGCAGCAACCACCGGATGTCGCTCTCGGACGCCGCGCTGGTGAAGGACAACCACGTGATCGCGGCGGGCGGCGTGGCCGAGGCGTTCAACGCCGTCCGGGCCGCGTACCCGGACCTGCCGGTGGAGATCGAGGTGGACCGCCTCGACCAGATCCCGCCGGTGCTGGCGGCGGGCGCCGACCTGATCCTGCTGGACAACTTCACCGTCGCCGAGCTGAAGCAGGCCGTCGAGCTGGTCAACGGCCGCGCCAAGCTGGAGGCTTCGGGCGGACTGACCCTGGCCTCCGCGCACCAGGTCGCCCAGACTGGGGTGGACTACCTGGCCGTCGGTGCCCTGACCCACTCCGCGCCGATCCTGGACATCGGCCTGGACCTCCGCTCTTCCTGACTCCTCCTAGCAGAAGGCCCCTCCCGTGCTCCTCACCATCGACGTCGGCAACACCCAGACCACGCTCGGCCTGTTCGACGGCGAGGAGATCGTGGAGCACTGGCGGATCTCCACCGACCCGCGCCGCACCGCCGACGAACTGGCGGTGCTGATGCAGGGCCTGATGGGCTCTCACCCGATCGTCTCGGCCGAGGACCGGATCGAGGGCCTGGCGATCTGCTCCTCGGTGCCCGCCGTGCTCCACGAGCTCCGCGAGGTGACCCGCCGGTACTACGGCGACGTGCCCGCGGTGATCGTGGAGCCGGGGGTGAAGACCGGGGTGCACGTCCTGATGGACAACCCCAAGGAGGTCGGCGCCGACCGGATCGTCAACGCGCTGGCCGCCAACCACCTCTACGGCGGCCCGTGCATCGTGGTCGACTTCGGCACCGCGACCACCTTCGACGCGATCAACGAGCGCGGCGACTACGTCGGCGGCGCGATCGCCCCCGGCATCGAGATCTCGGTCGAGGCGCTCGGCGTCCGGGGCGCCCAGCTGCGCAAGATCGAGCTGGCCCGGCCCCGGAACGTGATCGGCAAGAACACCGTCGAGGGCATGCAGTCCGGCATCCTGTACGGCTTCGCCGGGCAGGTCGACGGGCTGGTCGAGCGGATGGCCAAGGAGCTGGCCAAGGACCCGGACGACGTCCAGGTGATCGCCACCGGCGGCCTGGCCCCGCTGGTCCTCGGCGAGGCGGGCGCCATCGACGTGCACGAGCCGTGGCTCACCCTGATCGGCCTCCGGCTGGTCTACGAGCGCAACAAGCCGGCCACCGCCTGACCCGCCCGGCCGGGCCCCGGGACCGCGCTCGCTGACGAGTCGTCATTTCACCCGCAGATACGCCAATCGGGACAAGTGCGTCGCCAATCGCCATAAATCGGACGTACGCCACGTAGTGTCGTGCCATGCCGACGCCACACGGATCGCGCGGCGGCATGGCCTTCAGCGCCGACGAAGTCCGCGTGCTGCGCCGTGCCCTCGCCCAAGCGCTGTACCCCGTCCACATGCCCTACCCGACGCCTACGGGCGAACTCTGGGCCGAGGACGTCCAGGAGGCCCTGCGCCTCGCCGAGGCCGTGGACGAGGCCGTGCAGGAGGGCGGGCGGCTGCGCTCGTTCCTGCTCGCCGACCTCTCCCGCTACCGGGCCGCGCTGCCCGGCAGCGTCTCCGGCTACCTGGAACGCCTGGAGGAGGCCATCACCGACGGCTACCTCCCGAACGCCGAGGACCTCACCGCCCTCCGCGCCCTGACCCGGCTGCCCTGCGGGAGCGGCGAACGCTCCCGCAGGTCCCGGCTGGCCGGCCGCTGTCACGCCATCGCCGAGGCCGACGTCCGCGAACGCCTTGCCCTCAGCACCGGCCAGCGCCACCTGACGGCCGTACCAAGCCCCGCCGCTCCCCCCAGCGGCGGCCCCCAAGACCCAGCTGGAGGACGGTTCCCGATGACAGACCCCGCCGTGGCCCCGAAGAACCCCGCCGACCCCCGCCCGCAGCCCCGCCGAATGCCCACCCCCGCCGAACTCTTCGGCCGCAGGCCCCAGTCGGACTCCCCGGCCCCCACCCAGGACGACCTCGAACTCGCCACCGGCTGACGGGCCGTCCGGGGGGAGGCCCTCGCGGCCTCCCCCCGGACGTGGGTACCCATAACGATCTGACAAAGCATCCGTCCGGGTTGCCCCGCCCTGCCGGAAGTCGGACGATTCGTCCGCCAAGTAATGCCACTGACCTGGCATTTGAAGAACCTATGGTGCGGGATGAACATCCTGTGACCAAAGGACAGCAGTGGCACTCATACGCCTGGCGCGACCGTTCGGGATCGCCGCCGCCCTCGCCCTCGCCGTGACCGGCGTCGCCCTCCCGGCCTCGGCGGCCTCGGACCTGAGCCTGAGGCTGGAAGCTCCGGCGGCGGTGTCGATCGACCCGACGGCCAAGCCGGATCCGCAATCGGGCGGGAACCTCTCCCTCAACATCGGGCGGGTGGGCAAGGAAGCGGCCAAGGACGTCGTGGTCAGCTACGACACCCGCGACCTGACCGGCGTCGCCGAGCTCACCCTGGCCGGCCAGTGCACCCTCGCCGGCACCGTGCACACCTGCAAGCAGTGGATGCCGCTGGACTACGACCGCATCAACCTCACCGAGAACCCGACGCTGACCGGGGCCAAGGACGCCAAGCTCGGCGCCAAGGGCGTCCTCCACGTCAAGGCGACCAGCTCCAACGCCAAGGAGGCGGTCCAGGACGTCGAGGTCTTCCTCGGCGGCCCGAAGCTGGAGCTGAAGGAGCTCCCGGAGCTGCGGGACGTCAAGGTCGGCAGCACCGTCAGCACCCCGATCGAGATCACCAACAAGGGTTCGCTGCCCGCCAACCGGGTCATCGTCACGATGTACGCCACCGAAGGGCTCACCTTCAAGCAGCGCTTCGGCAACTGCGAGTACGGCGTCGACAGCGGGAACGAGTGGACCGACTCGGCCGGGATGATCTGCACCGTCGACACCGCCGTCGCACCCGGTGAGACCGTGAAGCTGGACCCGGTCCAGTTCGGCGTCACCTCCACCGCCATCTACGCCTTCGCGCACTTCCAGATCCTCGCGAACCTGGAGGCCGGCACGGACTGGCTGCGGAGCAGCTACGACTTCAAGCCCGGCACCGGTCCCCGGCTCACCTTCGTCGGCAGGCCCGAGGCGCCGGTGGCCACCGTGGGCGGCCCGAACGTCGACGAGAACCACGGCGACCGGATCCAGAACAACGCCGAGCTGACGGTCCACGCGGACAACAGCGCGGACTTCGCCGCGCTCGCCCAGTGGACGCCGGCGGCCGGCGGCCGGACCGGCAAGCTCACCGTCGGGATGCTGAACAGCGGACCGGGCAGCGTCTACGACCGCAGTGGCGGCGAGTCCGCGCCGAGCGTCCAGGTCGTCCTGCCCAAGGGCGTCACGGCCACCACGGTGCCCGAGAAGTGCCGCCCGGGCGGCTCCGCCAACGGGGAGCAGGTCAAGGGCCAGGGCTACTACACCTGCGCCACCGGCTTCTGGGTCCCCAACGGCAGCCGGTTCGCCTTCGAGTTCGCCCTGGCGCTCACCCCCGAGGCCGTGAACTCCACCGCCTCGTTCTCCCTGCAGAACACCCAGAGCTCCTACGAGCCGGGCCACCCCGCCGCGGTGATGTCCTGGGACAAGAACCCCGCCAACGACCTCGGCTCGGTCCAGCTGGGTGAGCAGACCGGCGGCAACCTGCCGACCGCCACGCCCACCACGGCCCCGACCAAGGCCCCCACCAAGGCCCCGCCGGCCGTGCAGCCGACCGGCGCCCGGTCCCCGTCCGCCGTCCCGGCCGGGCAGAAGTCCTCCGCCGCGCCGAGCACCTCCACCGGATCGCTCGCGTCCACCGGCGGCGGCTCCAGCGCCGGTCCGATCGCCGGCGCCGGTATCGCCGCGATCGTCCTCGGTGCCGCTCTGGTCGTGGTGGCGCTGCGTCGCCGCCGGGCAGGCGCGCACCGGTAGGCGACCCGCTCCGCCCGGCGGCCCCGGAGAGGTTCCGACGACCTCTCCGGGGCCGCCGTCGTGTCGCGGCGATATCCCGTGGCGGTGGCCCCCGTAACGGTCGATACCCTGGTGGGGTGAGCGATCAGAACAGCATCCCCGCGACCGACGACCTTCCCGAGCAGATGCGCGTCCGGCGCGAGAAGCTGGACCGGCTCCGGGCGGCCGGCGTCGACCCGTACCCGGTCGGCTTCCCGCGCACCACCACCATCGCCGACCTGCGCGCCAAGCACCCCGACCTGGAGCCGGACGTCACGACCGGCGAGCGGGCCGGGGTGACCGGCCGGGTGGTGCTGGCCCGGACGGGCGGCAAGCTCTGCTTCGCCACCCTGCGGGACGGCTCGGGCGACCTCCAGGTGATGTTCTCCCTGGACAAGCTGGGCCCGGAGCGGCTGGCGGCCTGGAAGGCCGACATCGACCTGGGCGACCAGGTGGGCGTCGAGGGCGAGGTGATCACCTCCAAGCGCGGTGAGCTGTCCGTCCTGGTGGACCGCTGGGAGCTGACCGCCAAGTGCCTGCGGCCGCTGCCGGACAAGCACAAGGGCCTGACCGACCCGGAGGCCCGGGTCCGCCAGCGCTACGTGGACCTGATCGTCAACCCGGAGGCCCGGGAGATCCTGTACCTGCGCAGCAAGGTGGTCCGCTCGATCCGCCGCACCTACGAGGAGCGCGGCTACATCGAGGTGGAGACCCCGATGCTGCAGCCGGTGCACGGCGGCGCCAACGCCCGTCCGTTCACCACCCACATCAACGCCTACGACATCGACCTCTACCTGCGGATCGCCCCGGAGCTGTACCTCAAGCGCCTGGTGGTCGGCGGCGCCGAGAAGGTCTTCGAGATCAACCGCAACTTCCGCAACGAGGGCGCGGACTCGACCCACAACCCCGAGTTCACCTCGCTGGAGTCGTACGAGGCGTACGGCGACTACGACACCCAGGCCGAGCTGATCCGGGCCACCATCGTGAACGCGGCCCGGGACGCGCTCGGCACCACCGTGGTGCGCGGCATCGGCCCGGACGGCGCGGAGCACGAGATCGACCTGGCCGAGCCGTGGGCCGAGGTCAGCGTCTACCCCGGCATCTCGGGCCACCTCGGCACCGAGGTGACCCCGGAGACCGGCGTGGCCGAGCTGCGCGAGCTGGCCGACAAGGCCGGCATCCCGTACGAGAAGGAGTGGGGCCACGGCCAGATCGTGCTGGAGATGGTCGAGCGGCTGCTCGAGCACCACGCGATCAAGCCGACCTTCATCAAGGACTACCCGACCGAGGTCTCCCCGCTGACCCGTCAGCACCGCTCGGTCCCGGGCGTGGCCGAGAAGTGGGACCTGGTCATCTTCGGCACCGAGATCGGCACCGCCTACTCCGAGCTGGTCGACCCGGTCGAGCAGCGGGCCCGGCTCACCGCGCAGTCGCTGCTGGCGGCCGGCGGCGACGTCGAGGCGATGCAGGTGGACGAGGACTTCCTGCGCGCGCTGGAGTACGCGATGCCGCCGACCGGTGGCCTCGGCCTCGGGGTGGACCGCCTGATCATGCTGCTGACCGGCAAGAACATCCGCGAGACGGTGCTCTTCCCGATCGTGAAGCCGACCGTCAAGGCCGGCAAGGCCGAGGCGGAGGCCGAAGGTACCGACCTTTCCGACGTTTCCGAAGAGGAGTGACCCGGTGGACTACCTCAGTGCGATCGTGCCCCCGCTGGTGATGGCGATCGGCTTCGGCTTCCTGGTGCGGGCGATCATCCGCTCGCAGGGCGGCGCCCAGCGCGCCAAGGAGGACGCCGCCGCCGATCTGCTGGCGGCCCGGAACGCCGAATAGCAGCGCAGCGCTGACGCGCCGTCACTCCTTGGGGGTGGCGGCGCGCCGGTTTGCGGTGAATCAGCAAATTTTGTCCGGAACACTCCCTATCCTGGCCGGACTATGGTGCGCCAACTCGGAGAACTCGAGAACGACATCATGACCAGGGTCTGGCAGTGGAACCGCCCGGTCACGGTTCGCGAGGTTCTGCAGGATCTGCGGTCGGAACGCGAAATCGCGTACACCACCGTCATGACGGTGCTCGACAAGCTCTTCAGAAAGGGCTGGCTCCGGCGCGAGCAGGTCGGGCGCGCGTATGTATATGAGCCGGTCTCGTCCCGCGAGGCATACACCGCGGCGCTCATGAACGACGCCTGGGCCACCAGTGACAATCCGGCCGCGGCACTGGTGCACTTCTTCGGGCTGATGTCGCCCGAGCAACGCGAGGCACTCCGGGACGCTCTCCGGGTCACCGCACCGGCGCCCGCCGAAAGTGAAGTCCATACCGGGGAGACCGGAAGCACGTCGGCACGATAGCGTCCCGCCATGGAGGTCACCATCCGCCGGGCGCGGACCAGCGACGTACGGGCAGTGCGCCGGCTCATCGACGGCTACTCGCGGGACGGGATTCTGCTCGACAAGCCCACCGTGACGCTGTTCGAATCCGTACAGGAGTTCTGGGTCGCCGAACGCGACGACACCGGCCTGGTGGTCGCCTGTGGCGCACTGCACGTGATGTGGGAGGACCTGGCCGAGGTCCGCACGCTGGCGGTCGACCCGTCCTGCAAGGGCCTGGGCGTCGGCCACCTGCTGCTGGAGAAGCTGGTGCACACCGCCCGCTGGCTGGGTGTCCGTCGGATTTTCTGCTTGACGTTCGAGGTCTCGTTCTTCGCGAAACACGGTTTCGTCGAGATCGGTGAAACCGATGATGATACGTCAGACCCGGCGGCGATCGCTACGGATGTCTATGAGGAGCTTCTACGTTCGTACGACGAAGGTGTCGCGGAGTTCCTCGACCTGGAGCGGGTGAAGCCCAACACGCTGGGCAACTCAAGGATGCTGCTCCGGCTCTGAACACCGGCGGAACTGCTCGGCCGACACCTTCGGCGCAGCCAGGGGTTTGTGTTTTCACGGAAAAGACGCTTTCCTTTCTCTAGGCATTGGGTCGTTTAGCGGAAAGGGAAGCCCGTGGCACAGAGGGTGCAGGTCATTCTTGAAGACGATCTCGACGGCGGCTCGGCGGACGAGACCGTGACGTTCGCGCTGGACGGCGTGGCCTACGAGATCGACCTGAAGAGTACGAACGCGGACAAGCTGCGCGGGCTGCTGGCCCCGTACGTCGACAAGGGCCGGAAGCAGAGCGGCCGGCTGGCCGGGGCCCGTCGGGGCACCGCCCGGGGCGCGGGCCGTCCGGCCGCGGGTACGCCGGACACCGCGAAGATCCGCGCGTGGGCCAAGGAGAACGGCCACGAGGTCAACGACCGCGGCCGGGTCCCGAGCCACGTGCGCGAGGCGTACGAGGCGGCCAACCCGTCCTGACCCCGGGTCAGCGGGCCGGTGCCAGCCCCATCAGGTCACGGGCGCAGGCATCGGCCAGGCAGTCGAGCAGTCGCAGCAGATCGGGCGAGCACAGGTCCAGTCCGGTAGCGCGCGCCGCCGGGCGCAGCCAGACCGCCGGCCGGTCTTCGGGGCGTGGAGGAGCCTCCTCCGCGCCCCGCGGCCGTGGCACCCGGCCCGCCCCGGCCGGACTGACGGTCAGGCCGAGCACCGGACCGGCGCCCCAGCCCAGCCAGTCCAGCAGTTCCGGCACCGCCTCCGCGGTGTCCGGCGCGAGCAGGAAGGCGACCCGGTCACCCCGGGCCACCACCGGCCCCGAGGGCCGCCCGAGGCGGTCCAGCCGGGCGAGCGAGGCCAGCCCGACCGGGCGGCGCACCTCGACCCGGTCGGAGTCCAGCAGCGTGCCGAGCGGGACGGGGCAGAACCCGGGCAGGACCGACGGAACCGTCATGGGCTGTGCAACGCTGGAGGGGCGGAGCGGTCACGCGGCCACCACCCGAACGGCCGCGGGCCCGATCTGATCCACCGTCAGCCACGGTGGACTTCTCGCCAGGCGAACACCGCCACCGGGGAAACTGCGCGAAACTCGCCGGAATACCGGGTATGAATGCAGGTGGGTGGGGCCGAAGGCCCCGGCCGAGCAGATCGCGAGACCAGCTGTCCGAGTCCGCGGTGGACGTTGTTCGCCGTTGGCGTAGCGGTATCGGGTGCATCAGGCCCTGCTGTGGGAACACCGTCTCCCAGCATCAGGTTGGGAATGGTGTCGGCTGGTCGCGCAGCATGAAAGGCTCCACGCAGGTGGAGTTGATCCGTGAGCCGCGCCGCTGAGCGGGACTAGCATGCGGAAGGACAGGGCGGGGACAGTCCCCGAACTGCCCGACCGCTCTGAGGAGCGATAAACGATGTTCGAGAGGTTCACCGACCGCGCGCGGCGGGTTGTCGTCCTGGCTCAGGAAGAAGCCCGGATGCTCAACCACAACTACATCGGCACCGAGCACATCCTCCTGGGCCTGATCCACGAGGGCGAGGGTGTCGCCGCCAAGGCCCTGGAGAGCCTCGGGATCTCTCTTGAGGCCGTCCGCCAGCAGGTCGAAGAGATCATCGGTCAGGGCCAGCAGGCCCCGTCCGGCCACATCCCCTTCACACCTCGGGCGAAGAAGGTCCTGGAGCTCTCGCTCCGCGAGGCCCTTCAGCTCGGTCACAACTACATCGGCACCGAGCACATCCTGCTCGGCCTCATCCGCGAGGGCGAGGGCGTCGCCGCCCAGGTCCTGGTGAAGCTGGGTGCCGATCTCAACCGGGTGCGTCAGCAGGTCATCCAGCTGCTCTCCGGTTACCAGGGCACCGGCAAGGAGTCGGCCACGGCCGGCGGCCCCGCCGAGGGCACCCCCTCCACCTCGCTGGTCCTGGACCAGTTCGGGCGCAACCTCACCCAGGCCGCCCGCGAGGCCAAGCTCGACCCGGTGATCGGGCGCGAGAAGGAGATCGAGCGGGTCATGCAGGTGCTGTCCCGCCGCACCAAGAACAACCCGGTGCTGATCGGCGAGCCCGGCGTCGGCAAGACCGCCGTGGTCGAGGGCCTGGCCCAGGCGATCGTCAAGGGCGAGGTCCCGGAGACGCTGAAGGACAAGCAGCTCTACACGCTCGACCTCGGCGCCCTGGTCGCGGGCTCCCGCTACCGCGGTGACTTCGAGGAGCGCCTGAAGAAGGTGCTCAAGGAGATCCGCACCCGCGGCGACATCATCCTGTTCATCGACGAGCTGCACACCCTGGTCGGCGCGGGCGCCGCCGAGGGTGCGATCGACGCGGCCTCGATCCTCAAGCCGATGCTGGCCCGCGGTGAGCTCCAGACCATCGGTGCCACCACGCTGGACGAGTACCGCAAGCACCTGGAGAAGGACGCCGCGCTGGAGCGCCGCTTCCAGCCGATCCAGGTCGCGGAGCCTTCGCTGCCGCACACCATCGAGATCCTCAAGGGTCTGCGGGACCGCTACGAGGCGCACCACCGGGTGTCCATCACCGATGCCGCGCTGGTGGCCGCCGCCACCCTGGCCGACCGCTACATCTCGGACCGCTTCCTGCCGGACAAGGCGATCGACCTGATCGACGAGGCCGGTTCCCGGATGCGCATCCGCCGGATGACCGCGCCGCCGGACCTGCGCGAGTTCGACGAGAAGATCGCCGATGTGCGCCGGGAGAAGGAGAGCGCGATCGACGCGCAGGACTTCGAGAAGGCCGCCTCGCTGCGCGACGACGAGAAGCAGCTCCTCACCGCGAAGGCGAAGCGGGAGAAGGAGTGGAAGGCCGGCGACATGGACGTCGTCGCGGAGGTGGACGAGGAGCTGATCGCGGAGGTCCTGGCCACCGCCACCGGCATCCCGGTCTTCAAGCTCACCGAGGAGGAGTCCTCCCGCCTGCTGCGCATGGAGGACGAGCTGCACAAGCGCGTCATCGGCCAGACGGACGCCATCAAGGCGCTCTCGAAGGCGATCCGGCGTACGCGTGCGGGCCTCAAGGACCCGAAGCGCCCCGGTGGCTCGTTCATCTTCGCCGGCCCGTCCGGTGTCGGTAAGACCGAGCTCTCCAAGACGCTGGCGCAGTTCCTGTTCGGCGACGAGGACGCGCTGATCTCCCTCGACATGTCGGAGTTCAGCGAGAAGCACACCGTCTCGCGGCTGTTCGGTTCGCCCCCCGGCTACGTCGGGTACGAAGAGGGTGGCCAGCTCACCGAGAAGGTGCGCCGCAAGCCGTTCTCGGTGGTGCTGTTCGACGAGGTCGAGAAGGCCCACCCGGACATCTTCAACTCGCTGCTGCAGATCCTGGAGGACGGTCGCCTGACCGATTCCCAGGGCCGGGTGGTCGACTTCAAGAACACCGTCATCATCATGACCACCAACCTCGGCACCCGGGACATCTCCAAGGGCTTCAACCTCGGCTTCGCGGCCACGGGTGACGCCACCACCGGGTACGAGCGGATGAAGGCGAAGGTCAGCGAGGAGCTCAAGCAGCACTTCCGCCCCGAGTTCCTGAACCGTGTCGACGACATCGTGGTCTTCCACCAGCTGTCCGAGGAAGACATCATCCAGATCGTCGACCTGATGATCGACAAGGTGGACGGCCGACTCAAGGACCGCGACATGGGTCTCGAGCTCAGCATCGACGCCAAGAAGCTGCTGGCCAAGCGTGGTTACGACCCGCTGCTGGGTGCGCGTCCGCTGCGACGCACCATCCAGCGCGAGATCGAGGACCACCTGTCGGAGAAGATCCTCTTCGGCGAGCTGCGGGCCGGCCACATCGTGGTCGTCGGGGTCGAGGGTGAGGGCAAGGAAGCCAAGTTCACCTTCCGCGGCGAGGAGAAGTCGCCGGTGGCGGACTCTCCCGCGGCGGTGGCTTCGGCCGGCCCGGATCTCACCAAGTAACCGCGGCGGGTAATCCGCACCGGCTCCGAAAGGGCCCCTGCACCGGCCATAGCGCCAGGGCAGGGGCCCTTTTGCCATGCCCGCCCCGTTCATCTCCAGGTCACAATTCCTGTGATGAACCGCACGGTGGTCCCCGCCGTTCGACGGATGGCCAGGCTGGTTCGGATGCGATGGATGCCCTCAGCGAGCCGTTCCACTCCGCTATTTGACGGATGGTCAGCTGATAGGAGCGGCGGAGCATAGCGCCGTGCCCATGTCATGGTCAAGGTCTTTCTTTTTCGCTCACCCTTGGATCAAATGTCGTCCACCTGTCTTTCATTGGTTCACCGGTGGGGCCAAGAGCTCGACCGGTATGGGGAGGACGTCACCACGTTGAAGATATCCAAGAAGGCCGCTGCGGCCGCCGCTGCCGTGGCGGTCACCGCCGCGCTCGGCGCGGGCCTGCTGCCGGCCACGGCCACCGCCGCGCCGGTCACGGTCACGAACGACCCGGCCGACGCCGTGCTGAACTCGCACGACGACCACAACCTGCCCGGCCCGCTCAGCGGCAAGGTGGAGGCCGAGCAGAAGGCCGCCGTCGAGCAGCTGCTGAACGGCACCGCCAAGGTCGAGACGCACGGCGGCAGCACCAGCATCAAGCTGGGCCGCGACAAGTACGTCGAGCTTGCCCGTGAGCGCACGGACAAGATCTTCACCATTCTGGTGGAGTTCAGCGACCAGGTGGACAACACCACCAAGCTGCCCGACGGCACCGTGAAGTACGGTGGCCAGCCCGGCCCGCTGCGCAACCAGATCGCGCAGCCGGACCGCACGAAGGACAACTCCACGGACTGGCGGGCGGATTACAACCGTCAGCACTACCAGGACATGTACTTCAGCACCACCAAGGACTCGCTCAAGACCTACTACGAGCGTCAGTCCTCAGGCCGTTACACGGTCGACGGTCAGGTCACCGACTGGGTCAAGGTGCCGTGGAACGAGGCCCGTTACGGCTCGGACTACTGCAAGCAGCACGTCTGCAACAACGCCCAGGACCTGATCCGCGACGGCGTCAACGCCTGGGTCGCCGACCAGAAGGCCAAGGGCCAGACGGACGCGCAGATCAAGGCGCAGCTCGCCCCGTACGACCAGTGGGACCGGTACGACTTCGACCACGACGGCAACTTCAACGAGCCCGACGGTTACATCGACCACTTCCAGATCGTGCACGCCGGTGAGGACCAGTCCGCCGGTGGCGGCGTCCAGGGCACCGACGCGCTCTGGGCCCACCGCTCGTACGTCTACGGCACCGCGCAGGGCCAGACCGGCCCGGCCAACAACAAGCTCGGCGGGACCCCGGCCGGCGACACCGGCATCTGGGTCGGCGACTACACCATGCAGGCCGAGAACGGTGGCCTGGGTGTGTTCGCGCACGAGTTCGGCCACGACCTCGGCCTGCCGGACCTGTACGACACCTCGGGCAGCGGCATCGACAACTCGGTCGGCTTCTGGTCGCTGATGTCCTCGGGTTCCTGGCTCGGTACCGGCAAGAACGCCATCGGTGACAAGCCGGCCGACCTGGACGCCTGGAGCAAGCTGCAGCTCGGCTGGCTCAAGTACGAGAAGGGCGCCGCGGGCAAGTACTCCGCGCACCTGCTCGGCCCGGCGGAGTACAACACCAAGCGCCCGCAGGCGCTGGTGGTCGACCTTCCCAAGAAGAAGGTCACCACCAACATCAACACCCCGTTCGAGGGTGTCGGTGAGTGGTGGAGCGGCAGCGCGGACGACCTGAACGTCTCGCTGGCCCGTGACGTCGACCTGACCGGGAAGACCTCGGCCAGCCTGTCGGCCAAGGCCTGGTACGACATCGAGCAGGACTACGACTACGCCTACGCCGAGGTCTCGACCGACGGTGGGACCAAGTGGGCCCCCGTCAACGGCACCTTCAACGGCACGGCCATCCCGGCCGACCCGGCCGGCAACGCCGGTCTGACCGGTGACTCGGGCGGCAAGTGGGGCGACCTGTCCTACTCGCTGGACGCCTACGTGGGCAAGGCCGTCAAGGTCCGGTTCCACTACACCACCGACGGTGGCGTGCACCTCAAGGGCCTCGCGCTCGACAACATCGTGGTGAGCGCCAACGGTGCCCCGATCTTCACCGACACGGTGGAGAACGGCGACAACGGCTGGACCGCGGGTGGCTTCTCGCGGATCAACGGCAGCTTCTCGAAGGACTACGAGCAGCACTACCTGGTCGAGAACCGTCAGTACATCTCGTACGACGAGACCCTCAAGACCGGCCCGTACACCTTCGGTTCGGCCGCCAAGCCCGACTGGGTGGAGCACTACGCCAACCAGAACGGCCTCCTGATCTGGCTGTGGGACCAGTCGCAGAGCGACAACAACGTCACCAACCACCCGGGCCAGGGCCTGATCCTGCCGGTCGACGCGCACCCCGAGAACCTCAAGTGGGCCGACGGTTCGCTGCTTCGTCCGCGCATGCAGGGCTACGACTCGACCTTCGGGTTCGAGCGCACCGACGGCCTGAAGCTCCACAAGGCCGACGTCCTGACCACCATCCCGTCCTCGCGGGGCGTCAGCACGTTCAACGACGCGAAGAACAAGTACTGGAACGCTGAGAACCAGTACAGCAGCGTCCAGGTGCCCAACACCAACACCGCGATCTCGGTCCTCTACGAGAGCTGGAACAAGCTCGAGACCCTGGTCCTGGTCAGCCCCGGCAAGTGAGCCGTCGACTGACTTGGTGAGTACGTGACTTCGGCCCCGCCGGGAGTGATCCCGGCGGGGCCGAAGTGCGTCCGTGCGACGGGTCAGCGGAGCAGTTCCAGGAAGGCCGCCATCGCCTCCTCGAGCTCCTCCGGGGTCCACTCCATCGCCGCGGCCGCGACCGTCACCTCGGTCATCGAGTGGCCCGGCACCGGCCCGGGCTCGTCCCACCAGCCGAACAGGCCGACGCCCTGCTCCTCGGCCAGCCGGAGCGTCGCCTCGGTCAACTGCTCGGCCCCGTACGGCAACCAGAGCTGGAACTGGTGGGTGTGCGGCACCTCCGGGTTCACCCGGGCGCCGGGCACCTTGCGCAGGGTGTCGGCCAGCACCTTGGCGTGCGCGACGTACGACTCCAGCTCGGGCAGCACCCGCTCCAGGCCGGCCAGCGCGCTGAGCGCCACCGGCCACTGCTGGTAGAGCGAGCCGCCGTACCGGTGCCGCCAGACCTTGGCCTCCCGGACAAACTCGGCCGAACCGGCCAGCGCGGCGCCGCTGATGCCCTCCAGGGTCTTGTAGAAGGAGACGTAGATCGAGTCGCCCAGGGCGGCGATCTCCGGCAGCGAGTGGCCCAGGTGGTAGACCGACTCCCAGATCCGGGCCCCGTCCAGATGGACGTGCACGCCCTCCACCGCGCCGACCGCCGCGACCAGTTCGTCCCAGCTGGGCAGCACGAACCCGGCGTCGCGGAGCGGGAGTTCGAGCATCAGGGTGCCGAACTTCTCCTCGCAGTCCCGGAGTTCGTCCGGGGTGGGCACCCGGGGCTGCTCGGTCGGCCAGACCGAGGAGAGGCCGCCGAGGCGCTGGTAGGCCCGGCGCTCCCACTGCTCGGGGTGCGACAGCGGGTGCATCGCCACCGTGCGGCTGCCGCTGCGGTCGGCCCAGTGTCTGAGCGCGACCTGCTGGGCCATCGTGCCGGTCGGGAAGAAGGCGGCGTCCGGCTTGCCGAGCAGATCGGCGACCTGCTCCTCCAGCGCCCGGATCACGCCGTCCCCGTAGAGGTCCTGCGCCCGGTCCAGGTCGTACCCGGCGATCTCCGCGTCGGCGGTCAGGGTGGCCAGCCGGTCCCGGACCGACTGCGGCCGGCTGCCCGAGAGCAGCCGGCCGCAGCGGTGGAAGGCGTTGAAGCGTCGCTCGCGGGTGGTGAGCTCAGATTCGGTCATGCGAACGATCCTGCCTCACCGCGGGCGCGCCCTCCAGCGGGTTAGCGCGGCGGGTAGAGCGAGTACGAGGGGAAGTTGCCGTACAGCTTCTCGTCCGCCCCGTCCTTCCCGTACGTCACGGCCTGGACCAGCAGGTCCCCGCCGACGAAGGCACCCTTCCAGGACGCGCCGAGCCCGCCGAACACCTCGTCCCGGTCGCCCCGGCTGCGCGGCTTGTTGATGCCGACCTTGAAGGCCAGCAGGTCGGGCCCGACCCGGTCGGCGAAGGCCGGGTCGTCGGTGGCCAGCGAGGCGACCAGCGAGCCGTTGCCCGCGTTCATCGCGGCCAGCAGTTCGGCCTCGGTGTCGACCAGCGCGATCGAGTCCAGCGGGCCGAACGGCTCCGAGTGCTGCAGCGCCCAGCTGGCGGGCGGGTCCAGCACCGCCGCCGGGGCCAGGTAGGCGTCCAGCGACTGGCCGGGCAGGAACAGGCCGTCCGCCAGGCTGCCGCGGCGCAGCGGGACCGCCCTGGCCGCCACCGCGGCGTCGAAGTGGGCCCGCAGCTCGGCCGCCTTGGCGGCGTGGATGACCGGGCCGAAGTCGAGGTCGGGGAGCGGGTCGCCCGGAGCGGCGACGGCCAGCGGGTGGCCGAACCGCAGCTCGTCCAGCACGCCCAGGTAGGTGTCCAGGAAGGCCGGGAACAGCGAGCGCTGGACCACGTAGCGCGGGTAGGCGGTGCAGCGCTGCTTGGCGTACTCGAAGCCCTTCTTCAGGTGCGCGCCGAGGGCCGGCCAGTCGCTGTAGTCCCAGACGCCCCAGGTGTTCAGGCCCTCCTGCTCCAGGAAGTGCCGCCGGTTCAGGTCGGCCAGCGTGGTGGCGGCCTTGCGGCCGTTGGCCCGGCCGCCGACGAAGGCCAGCGCGCCCAGACCGGCCGAGCGGATCAGCGCGTCGCCGATCTGCCCGCCCTGGCCGGAGAGCAGGGTGACCGGCAGCCCGGCCCGGTGCATCACCGTGTGCGCGAGGGTGAGGCAGTGGAAACCACCCTGGGAGGGGGTTTTGGCCACCACCGCGTTGCCCGCCAGCAGCTGCACCAGCTCGGCGTGCACCTGCACGCTCATCGGGTAGTTCCAGCTGGCGATGTTCGAGACCGGCCCCGGCAGCGGGGTGCGGCCGGCCAGCTGGCGGTCGATCTCCTCCAGGTACCAGCGCACCCCGTCCAGCGCCCGGTCCACGTCCGCACAGGCCAGTCGCCAGGGCTTGCCGATCTCCCAGACCAGCAGCAGGGCCAGCAGGTCGCGCTGCTCGGCCAGGCCCTCGACGGCGGCGGCCACCCGGGCCTTCCGCTCGTCCAGCGGCACCCGGGACCAGACCGCGTGCTGCTCGATCGCGAAGGCGACGGCGGCCTCGGCCTCCTCGACACCGATCCGGGGCGGACCCGGGATCGCGGTGCCGTCCAGCGGCGTGGTGTGCTCGCCCGGCGTCCCGACGGCGCGCCACTCGCCCCGGACCAGGTTGAGCAGCCGGTCGGGGGTGAACGCCTCGGGCGCGGCCCGGACGCAGCGGGCGTAGGTCTCGGTCCAGGACGTGCCGGGCTTGAGTTGTGGTGCCGCCATCGGAGTTCCTCCGGTCGGGGGGACGGGTGCCTCGGAGCTGGGCGTACGGCCGATCCTGATCAGCCTGGCACGGAGGCGCACGAACTGGACAGCGGAACCGTCGCGGTTAGGGGTGTCCGCGAAACTGTGGCCTGGCTCACGATTGCCGCTCGGCGGGGGCGGGTAGACCAGGCCCTCCGGTGGGGCTCGTCACACCGCCGGCGGCTGGTACGAGGCCGGGTAGTAGCTGCCGGCTCGTGCAGCGAAATGCCCGGTTCGCCCGGTTGGACGGGTCGATCGGAAGATCGTTTCCGGGGTCGACCGGCCGGGCCGGGCGCGGGTCGACTACGCGTCGTCGTACGTCACACCATTTTGGGGCACCCGGGCCGACCGTTTACATCTGACTGGTCCCCTGTTCCCGAACCACGAGGTGTCGTCACCCGATGTCTTCCCTTCACAGCGTCACCGCCTGGGTGCGGGAACGCCGGACGGTAGTGGCCTGGAGCGGCGCCCTGACGCTGGCCGGCGGCGCCCTGCTGCTGCCCGCGACCGCCGCCGCGCAGACCGTGCTGCCGACCACCCCGGGCAGCTCGGCCTTCACCTCCGCCGCCTACGACTCCGCCGCCCCCGCCGGTGCACAGCAGGCCGCGCTGGTGCAGGTCGCCGAGCCCAGCCCGTACCGGCTGCCCGGCTCCGCCTCCTCCCAGGACGCGGTGACCGTCGCCGACAGCCTGGCCCCCGCGCCCGCCCCGGAAACGCCTCCCGCGCCGGCGCCCGCGCCCGCGCCCACCCAGGCCCCCGCGCCGGTGCCCGCCGCCCCGGCGTGGTCCGCCCCGACGCCCGGCGAGCCGATCAGCAACCCGTACGGCAAGAAGAACCCCTCGTACGCGGCGGGCTACCACACCGGTGTGGACTTCGCGGTCTCCGTCGGCACCCCGCTGCTCGCGGTCGGCGACGCCACCGTGGTCTCGGCCGGGTACGACGGCGCGTACGGCAACGAGGTCGTCCTGCGGCTCTCCGACGGGCACTTCGCGGAGTACGCGCACCTGTCCTCGCTCTCGGTGCACGCCGGCCAGACCGTGACGCCGGGTCAGCAGGTCGGCAAGGCCGGCACCACCGGCAACTCCACCGGCCCGCACCTGCACTTCGAGATCCGCAGCGCCAACAAGTACGGCGCCGTGATCGACCCGATCGCCTTCCTCGCAGCCCGGGGCGTCACCGACTTCTGACGCTTCCACGGTCAGGGGCTCGGGGCTGCGCCGTAGGCAGGCGTTCGAGCATCTACGGTCAGGGGCTCGGGGAACTGCCGATCTGCGGCTCCGCCGCGTGGGCGAGGAGATCTGGCGCCGGGGTCACTGCGAAAGTGCCTGACCGCCCCTGAACGGATCACCTGTTCCGAGGCCAGCGTCGCAGTTCCCCGAGCCCCTGGCGGTGCACCACGTGCGCCCACGCGGCGGAGCCGCACATCAGCAGAGCCCCGAGCCCCCGGCGCCGTAGCGGGCTGAGCAACCTGCCAAAAGGTCAGGAGGGGTCGATCAGGCCGGCGATCTCGAGGGCGACCTCCAGGGCCGCGTCGGTCGCGTCGGCGAGGGTGGCGTGGCCGCCGCCGCAGGGGTGGTCGGCCTCCTCGGCCTGGTCCTGCTTGAGCAGGAAGAGCGCGGTGTTGATCGAGAAGAGCGACATCGCGGCGCGCAGCCGGTTCTGGAAGCTCGCGTCCGGACCGTGCACCAGCCGGATCATCGCGAACATCCGGGCCTTGAACTGCAGCCCCGCCGGCGAGTCCCGCAGCGCGGGCTGGTTCTCGTGGAAGAACCGCAGCAGCGGCGCCCGCTCGGCCATCCCGGCGGCGAACCGCCGGACCAATTCGTCCCGCAGCTCCGGCGACCAGGCCCGGCCCTCGCCCCAGGCGATCGCCTGGTCGATGGGTGCGGCCATGCTCTCCACGATGCCGTGGACGATGTCGTCCTTGGTCTTGAAGTGGTAGTACAGCGCGGCCTTGGTGACCCCGAGCCGGTCGGCGATCTCACGCAACGAGGTCTTCTCGTAGCCCTGTTCGGCGAACAGCTCCAGCGCCACGTCGATGATCCGTGCCCTGGTGTCGGTACGGGGGCTCTGCGTGGTGCTCATGGGTTGGCGGCCTGCCTCAGGACTGCGATCGGGGCGGAGACTACGGTGTCCCGGGCCTCCGGACTCGCATTCTCCCTGCGGCCGGGCTCGTACGCGAGTATTCGGCTTGACGCCCAGCATACGGACAACTTACCGTGCCACTGGTCCATTCACTAGCCGGTCGGCAAGTAAGTTAGCCGCCGGGCGCCGCAGCGGGAGACAGAAGCATGCCGAAACAGCAGGTCGACACCTCGGCGGCGGCCGAGGTGCCGGAAGCCGATCCGACGCCGCGCACCCCGCGCGAGATCCGGCTGGTGATGATCGGTCTGGTGGTCGCCATGCTCCTGGCGATGCTGGACAACCTGATCGTGGGCACCGCGATGCCCACCATCGTCGGAGACCTCGGCGGCGCCGAGCACCTCTCCTGGGTGGTCACCTCGTACACCCTGGCCACCGCCGCCTCCACCCCGATCTGGGGCAAGCTCGGCGACCTGTACGGCCGCAAGGGCACCTTCCTGATCTCGATCGGGATCTTCCTGCTCGGCTCGGCGCTCTCCGGGCTCTCGCAGACCATGACCCAGCTGATCGCGTTCCGCGCGGTCCAGGGTCTGGGCGCGGGCGGCCTGATGGTCGGCGTGATGTCGATCATGGGCGCGCTGGTGCCGCCGCGTGACCGCGGCAAGTACCAGGGCATGTTCGCGGCCGTGATGGCGCTGGCCACCATCGGCGGCCCGCTGGTCGGCGGCTTCATCACCGACCACCTGAGCTGGCACTGGACCTTCTACATCAACCTGCCGCTCGGCATCGTCGCGCTCGCCTTCATCGTGGTGACGCTCAAGCTGCCCAAGGTCCGCTCCACCGCGAAGATCGACTACCTCGGTGCGATCCTGCTGACCGTCGGCATCACCTCGCTGGTCCTGATCACCACCTGGGGCGGCCAGGAGTACGCCTGGGGCTCCAAGCAGATCCTCGGCCTGAGCGCGCTCGCCGTCGCCTCGCTGATCGGCTTCTGCTACGTCGAGCAGCGGGCCGAGGAGCCGATGCTGCCGCTCGGCCTGTTCCGCAACCGCAACTTCGCGCTGGTGTCGGTGATCGGCTTCATCGTCGGTTTCGCGATGTTCGGCGCCGTCACCTTCCTGCCGCTCTACCAGCAGACCGTGCAGGGCGCCTCGGCGACCAACTCCGGGCTGCTGCTGATGCCGATGATGTTCGGCATGCTGGTCGTCTCGCTGGTGGTCGGCGGGATCGTCACCAAGACCGGCAAGTACCGGGTCTTCCCGATCATCGGCACCGCCGTGATGGCCGGCGGCTCGCTGCTGCTCTCCACCCTGGGCACCGACACCAGCCAGTTCACCTCGGCCTGCTACATGGTAGTGCTCGGGGCCGGCATGGGCTTCCTGATGCAGATCACCATGCTGGTCGCACAGAACAGCGTCGAGCTCAAGGACATGGGCGTGGCCAGCTCCACCGCCACCCTGTTCCGCACCATCGGCGGCTCGTTCGGTGTCGCGCTGTTCGGCGCCCTGTTCAACAACCAGGTCACCTCGACCATGGCCGCCTCCGGTGCGCAGGTTCCCGGCGGCCACGGCCAGCTGGGTCCGGACGCGCTGCGCGCCCTGCCGGCGAAGTTCCAGGACGCGTACCACCACGCCGTCTCCAACGGCATGCACACCGTCTTCCTGTGGGGTGCGGTGATCAGCCTGGTCGCCGTGGCCGCCGCGCTGTTCATGCGGGAGACCCCGCTGCGCGGCGCGGGTGACGCGCCCGCCGAGAAGTCGCTCGAGGCCGCTGCGGTCTGACCGTACGACGGATGCCCGGGCCACCCCACGGAGGGGCGGCCCGGGCATCCGTCGTTCCCCGGCCTACTGCGGGAGCCGGTACACGCCCTGGGCGACCGGCTCGACCAGCCCGTCCGCGACCAGGCCGTCCAGCGCCCTGGCCCGCTGGACCTGGTCCGGCCAGACCACGTCCAGCCGGGCCTGCGGGACCTCGCCGTGCGCCTCCCGCAGGACGGCGAGCAGCTTGCCCCGGACCTGACGGTCCGTTCCCTCGTACGTCTGCCCCCGGCGCGGCGGGCCCTGGTACGGCGGGCAGCCGGCCGCCTGCCAGGCGCAGTGCCGGCGCAGCGGGCAGCCGCCGCAGTCGGGGCTGCGGGCGGTGCAGACCAGCGCGCCGAGCTCCATCACGCCGACCGCCCAGGCGGCGGCGGTGCCGGTGTCGGCGGGCAGCAGGCCGGTCGCGGTGCGGCGCTCGGCGGCGGTGGTGGCCTGCGCCGGGTACTCCACGCCCTCGACCGCGCGGGCGAACACCCGGCGGACGTTGGTGTCCAGCACCACATGGCGCTGCCGGAAGGCGAACGAGGCGACCGCCGCGGCGGTGTACTCGCCGACGCCCGGCAGCGCGAGCAGCGCGGCGTGGTCGTCGGGGACCCGGCCGTCGTGTTCCCGGGTGATCGCGACGGCGGCGGCGTGCAGCCGCAGCGCCCGACGCGGATAACCGAGCCTGCCCCACATCCGGACCGCTTCGCCCGGCGCGTCCGCGGCCAGGTCGGCCGGGGTCGGCCAGCGCTCCAGCCAGGCGGCGTAGGCGGGCAGCACCCGCTTCACCGGGGTCTGCTGGAGCATGAACTCACTGACCATCACGGCCCAGGGCGACGCCTCCGGGGTGCGCCAGGGGAGGTCGCGGGCGTTGGCCTCGTACCAGTCGAGCACGGTCGAGTGCAGCAGCGGGGCGGGGATCACGGGGGTGGCAGCCATGGCGCGTCCATCCTGCCATGCGGGCCGCCCTGCTCCGCCCGGGGGAACGGGGCCGCCCCGGACGCCCCTCCGGGAGGCCGCGACGGGCGATCTGCGGAGGATCGGCCCACAGTGTGACCGACGACTTCGTCCACCGAGGAACGGCTCGCAGCGGCGCTCGTCCCGCTCCCCCGTCCGGAGCAAAACACGGATGATGTGAAGGAACCGGCGCAGCAGCGGTGTTGATGCACCATCGGGTACGCCGGGTCTCGTAGAGTTTGCGCGTGCCTTCTCTGCGTCAACCCGTGGGACCGCTGCCGGCCTCGATCTACTGGCGACGGCGCGTCGTCGTGCTCGTGGCCGTGGCAGCCCTCCTCGCGCTGGTCCTCTGGCTGGTCACGGGCTCCGGCGGCGGCGGGAAACCGGGCCAGGGCAAGGCGGCCCAGCCGGCCCCGGCCCAGTCGATCACCCCCGGTGCCGACCCCACCGGGCCGGCCATCACCACCCGCCCCGGCGGCACCGGCGGCTCGACCGCCACCGGCGGGGTCTCGGGCTCGGGCGGCGGCGAGGTCAGTCTCACCAACGGCGGCACGGGCAGCGGCACCGCGGCCACGGGCGGCGCGGGCACCTCCGGCGGTGGCACCGCCGGTACTGCCGGCACGGGCGGTACTGCCGGCACGGGCGGCGCGGGCGGCACCACCGGCGGCGGGAGCACTCCCCCGCCGGTGAACACCGCCGAGGTGATGGCCCTCCCGGTCTGCACCGCCTCCCAGGTCTCGCTGGAGCTGGCGGGCAGTCAGGACGCCTACAAGGCGAAGGACAAGCCCCGGCTCTCGCTCACCGTCCGGAACACCTCGACCGGCACCTGCCGGGTCAACCTCGGCCGGACCGCCTCCAGCGTGGTGGTCACACTGGCCGAGTCCAACGAGCGGGTCTGGTCCTCCGGCGACTGCCCGACGGACCGTCAGGACACCTGGGTCCAGCTCGGCGCGGGCAGCGGCCTGACCGAGACCTTCACCTGGGAGCGCGGCCGCAGCAAGCCCCAGTGCGCCACCCCGGACGCCGCTCCGGCGCCGATCGGCCGCTACCTGGTCCAGGCCACCCTCAACGGCCCGGCCGGGGGCCCGGTCTCGGCCCGCACCTCGATCCGCCTGGAGGACTGACCTCCCCGGCCACCCTCTCCGTCCCGCCCGGTTCCGGCCGGGCCGGGCGTTACCGGGCGTCGGTCTGAGCGGTCCGGGTGGGCCAGGCCGCGTGGCGCAGCGCGCGGTTGAGGGTGGCGGGGAGCAGGGCGACGGCGAGCAGGGCGGTCAGCAGCTGGAGCACGGCGACCGGCCGGAGGTGGTCGAGCAGCAGTCCGCTGGCGAAGCCGCCCAGCGGCATGCCGAGCATGAAGAGCGTCATGGTCGCGGCGATCACCCGGCCCCGCAGGGCGTCGGGGACCTGCTGGAAGATCAGCAGGTCCACCATCACCCGCAGCGCGGGCACCCCGAGCGACACCACCAGGAGCAGCAGGAAGAGCTCGACCGGGTCACCGACCAGGGCGGGGGCCAGTAGCAGCGGGACGGTGGACCAGGCGACGCCCAGCAACAGGCGCCCGGGGCGCAGGTGACGGTGCAGCGGGCGGACCAGCAGGGCGCCGAGCAGTCCGCCGACCGCCTCGCCGGCCAGCACCAGGCCGGTGCCGGTGGTCGAGGTACCGCCGTCCCGGAGCAGGACCATCAGCGGCAGCAGGGTCGCGGCACCGATCAGGTTGATCACGCCGACCACACCGACCACGGCCCGCATCAGCGGGTCGGCCCAGAGCACCCGGAGGCCCGCCAGCGCGCTGTCGGCCGGGCGGCCCGCGGTAGCCCGGTCGGCACTCGGCCCGGCCGGGCGGCCGTCGAAGCGGACCAGGCAGGCGGTCGCGAGCGAGTAGAGCGAGGCGAGGGCGGCGCCGAGGAACGGGACCGTCCGGCCCAGGCCGAGCAGCAGCCCGGCCAGCGGCGGGCCGAGCAGCGCCGCACCGTTGGCCCGGACCTCGTCCTGGGTGAGCGCCTGCCGCAGCTGCGCGGGCGGCACCAGTGAACGGACCGCCAGGGTGCGGACCGGGCCCGCGTAGGCGATGGTCGCGCCGATCACGGCGGCCACCAGCAGGGCGTGCCAGACGGTGAAACGGTCCAGCCAGAGGGCGGCCGGGACGGAGAGGGCGGCCAGCACCCGGACGGTGTCGGCGACGATCAGGATCCGCCGGCGGTCGAGGCGGTCGGCGAGGGCGCCGCCGTGCAGGCCGAACAGCAGTGAGGCGGTGAACTGGACCGCACCGAACGCTCCGGCGAGGAACGGGGAACCGGTCATCGCCAGCAGGAGGAGCGGGTAGGCGGTGTCGGCGAGCATGGTGCCGAGCATCGAGGCGGCGGCTCCGCTCCACAGCGCCTGGTAGCGCCAGTTGCGGTGCAGCGGGACGGCCCGAGGCTCGGGGGCCGGTGCCTGTGCCCCGGTCTGCGCCTGCGCCTCCACCCGCGCCTGGGCTGCGACCGTCGGCGCCGGTGCCTCGTCGCCGTGCTCGCGATCCCTGTCCTGCAGCTGCGCGGTCATGCCCCACCCCGTTCACCCGAGCGTGGACGGTCACCCTTCTGCAACCATTCACATCTGCGTGAATGGTTGCAGAAGGGTGAGCATTGGCGCAAGCGTTGACGTTCATGGGTTAATGAACCGGTGGATGAGCAACTGAACGAGCGTGAAGTCGGCGACCTGGCAACGCTGAAGGCCCTCGCCGACCCCGTGCGCCTGGCGATCATCGGTCTGCTGACGCAACGCGATCCGAAGCCGCTGACGGTCAAGGAGATCGCCACCGCGCTCGACGAGCCGCCGACCAAGCTCTACCGGCACGTCAAACAGCTCGAGCAGACCGCGCTGATCAAGGTGGCGGGCACCAGGGTGGTGTCGGGCATCACCGAGAGCCGCTACCGGCTGGCCCAGAAGTCGCTGCGCCTCTCCGGCGCGGTCTTCGCCGACGGCAACATCGACCGGCAGGAGGCGATCGGCCCGCTGCTCGCCGCGCTCGACCTGGTCCGGACCGAGTTCCGCAACCACTACCTGGCGGACCGGCTCAACCTGCCGAGCACCGCGCCCGGCAAGCCCGCCTCACCCGCGATGTTCAGTCACTTCACGCTGCGCCTGCGCCCCGAGCGGGTGGTCAGACTGCGCAACCAGCTCGGCGGCATCCTCGACGAGCTCGCGGCCGAGGGCGACAGCACCGACCCGGACGCGGTGGACGTCACGCTGCTCAGCCTGCTCTACGCGCTCAAGCCGGCCGACCCCACCGAGAGCTGAGGACGGGTCAGCCCCGGGCGGTACGGACCGGGGGCTCGGCCCGGGGCCCGAGCCCCCGCTCGCGCTTACAGCGAGGGTCAGACGTAGCGCTCCAGGATGGACGATTCTGCGAGCCGCGAGAGCCCCTCGCGGACCGAGCGGGCTCGGGTCTCGCCGACGCCCTCGACCGTCTGCAGGTCGTCGATGCTGGCCGCCAGCAGCTTCTGCAGGCCGCCGAAGTGCTCCACCAGCCGCTCGATCACGGTGTTGGGCAGCCGGGGCACCTTCGCCAGCAGGCGGTAGCCGCGCGGCGAGACGGCCGAGTCCAGCGACTCCGGCGTGCCCGGGTAGCCGAACGCCTTGGCGACGGTCTGCAGGTCGAGCAGCTCGGCGTGGGTGAGCGCCTCCAGGTCGGCGAGCACCTCCGGAACGGTCTTGCCGCGCTTGGCGGCCCGCTCGGGGAAGTAGTCCCGGGCGACCAGCTCGCGCTCGGGCTCGACGCCCGCGATCAGCTCGTCCAGCTGGAGCGAGAGCAGTCGGCCGTCGGTGCCGAGCTCGAGCACGTAGCCCGCGATCTCGGCCGCGATCAGGCGGACCATCTCCAGCCGCTGGGCGACTGCGGTGACGTCCCGGACGGTGACCAGGTCCTCGATCTCCAGCGCGGAGAGGGTGCCGGCCACCTCGTCCAGACGGAGCTTGTAGCGCTCCAGGGTGGCCAGCGCCTGGTTGGCCCGGGAGAGCACGGTGGTGGAGTCCTCCAGCACCCGCCTGGTCCCGTTCACGTACATCGCGATCAGCCGCATCGAGTGCGAGACCGCGACCACCGGGAAGCCGGTCTGCCGGTTGACCCGCTCGGCGGTGCGGTGCCGGGTGCCGGTCTCGTCGGTGGGGATGGTCGAGTCGGGCATCAGGTGCACCCCGGCCCGGAGGATCTTGGTGATGTCCTTGTCCAGCACCACCGCGCCGTCGAGCTTGCACAGTTCGCGCAACCGGGTGGCGGTGAACTCGACGTCCAGCACGAAGCCGCCGGTGGAGATGGAGTCCACCGTCTTGTCGAAGCCGAGCACGATCAGCCCGCCGGTGTTGGCCCGGAGCACCCGCTCCAGACCGTCGCGCAGACCCGTCCCCGGGGCGATGGCAGTGAGGGAGGCCCGCAGTAGGGCCTCCTCGCGGGAGGACCTGTCCGCCCGGTCGTTGGCTGCCACGTGACTCCTCCGGTCGACCCGGACCGCGTGGCGTGGTGCCCGACGGTCTGTCTCTCATTACTGCACTTCATGCCGATTAAACAGGGGAAAGTCTAACGGCGTTCGGCAATAGGGAGGTCCGGGTCAGTTGAGTTCGTCCGAGTCGACCGGTTCCCAGCCCTCCATGAGCTCTTCCGGGTAGGCCACGACGGGTGCCGCGACCGGTGCGGGACGGGGCGCGGGCGGCCCTCCGGCGGCCTCGGTACGGGACTTCGCGGCGGCCTTGCGGCGGCCCGGGATGGCCTGCAGCGCCTCGCCGATGTCCGCCACCTCGACCACCTTCATCCCGCGCGGGACCTTGCCCGGATCCGGCGGGACCAGTGCGTGCGTGAAGCCCAGCCGGTGCGCCTCGGCGAGCCGCCGCTGAACACCCGTCACCCGGCGGACCTCGCCCGCCAGACCGACCTCGCCGATCGCCACCAGGCCGTTCGGCAGCGGGGTGTCGGAGGAGGAGCTGGCCACCGCGAGCGCGATCGCCAGGTCGGCGGACGGCTCGGTGAGCTTCACGCCGCCGACCGTCGCGGTGTAGATGTCCTGCTTGCCGAGCTTCACACCGCCGTGCCGCTCCACCACCGCCAGGATCATCGCGATCCGAGGCGACTCCAGGCCGGAGGTGGTCCGGCGCGGGGACGGGATCTGCGAGTCGACCATCAGCGCCTGCACCTCGGCCACCAACGGCCGGCGGCCCTCCAGAGTCACCGTCAGGCACGTCCCGGGGACGGGCTTGTCACGCCGGGTCAGGAACAGCCCGGACGGGTCGGCCAGGCCGATGATGCCCTCGTCGTGCAGCTCGAAGCAGCCGACCTCGTCGGTCGCGCCGTAGCGGTTCTTGATGCCCCGGATGATCCGCAGCCGGGCGTGCCGGTCGCCCTCGAAGCTCAGCACCACGTCGACCAGGTGCTCCAGCAACCGGGGCCCGGCGATCGAACCGTCCTTGGTCACGTGGCCGACCAGCAGCGTCGCCATCCCCCGGTCCTTGGACGCCCGGATCAGCGCCCCGGCCACCTCGCGGACCTGGGCCGGGCCGCCGGGTGCGCCGTCCAGCTCGGCGGAGGCGATGGTCTGCACCGAGTCCAGGATCAGCAGGCCGGGGTTGACCGCGTCGATGTGGCCGAGCACCGCACCGAGGTCGGACTCGGCGGCCAGGTAGAGGTGGTCGGAGAGCGCGTTGATCCGGTCGGCGCGCAGCCGGACCTGGCTGGCGGACTCCTCACCGGTCACGTAGAGCGTGCGGTGCTGGTCGCTGGCCGCCTTGGCCGCCACGTCCAGCAACAGGGTCGACTTGCCGACCCCGGGCTCACCCGCGAGCAGCACCACCGCGCCGGGGACCAGGCCGCCGCCGAGCACCCGGTCGAGCTCGGGCACACCGGTGGTCCGGGCGGTCGCCACCTTGCCGTCGATCTGGCCGATCGGCTTCGCGGGGGTGCTGACCGGGCCGGCGGCGGTGGTCCGGATCGGGACGGCGCCGTACTCCTCCACCGTGCCCCACGCGTTGCACTCGGGGCAGCGGCCGACCCATTTGGGCAGCTGGTTGCCGCACTCGGTGCAGCGGTACGCCGGGCGGGCCTTGGCGGTGGTCTTGGTGCGGGCAGCCATGCGGCCCACCGTAGCGGCTGGGACCGACAACCGGGCTTCGCCTTCGGCAGAGCCCCGAGCGCCTGACTCTCCCGAACCACCTGCCAAAAGCCGAGCGCCTGCCAAAGGTTCTCGGTCGGGTGGTGTTGTTACCCGAAAGAAGTACAAGGGGCCCGATTCGGCCCCCGGGTGCGGCGGGATGCCTAGCGTCGGACGGGTGACGACTTCCCCCACGTCCACGGCGGCGGCCTACGACCAGTACGCCGACGGGCTGTTCACGTACTGTCTCTCCGTCCTGTGCGAGCACGACGCCACCGTTGCGGCGGTCCGCGAGGTGCGTGACCTCGCGTTGCGGCACGGCGAGCGGCTGGCCGATCCCGCGCTGCGCCGGGCCTGGCTGTATTCGTTGGCGCGGCACTGCTGCCTGCGGCGGCTGGCCGAGGGCCTGGTGGCCCCGGGGCCGGAGCACCGGCGGGAGCTGGCGTCGCTGGCCTGGCCGGAGGCGGCCGGGACGCCGCCGGAGCAGCGCGAGGCGCTGGAGCTGGCGGTCCGCCACCGGCTCGGGCCGGACGAGGTGGCCGCCGTGCTGGAGCTGTCCCGGGCGGCGGGCGACGAGCTGCTGGCCGCCGCCGAGGCGGAGGTGTGGCGGACGCGGGTCGCGCTGCTGGTGCTCGGCGTGGGCAGTTGCCCGGTGCTGGCCGAGCTGGGCGGCGCCGGGGCGGAGAGCTGGCGGGAGTGGGTGCTCGGGCCGGCGCTGCGCCGTGAGCTGGTGCGGCACGTGGTGGACTGCCCGACCTGCCGGGGCACGGCGGAGCGGGTCTCCGGCGAGCTGGGCCGGGGCCTGGCGGCGCTGCCCGGGCTGCCGTTGCTGCCCGCGCCGGAGGAGCTGCGGGCCCGGATGGTGTCCCGGCGGCCGGCCGGTCCCGAGGAGGGTGCGCTCCGGTTCGACCAGCGGGGCTTCCCCCGGCACCGGGCGCCGAGCCGGTTCGGCGGGCCGGCGGTCCGTCAGCGGGTGGTCACCACGGGCGTGCTGGCGGCGGTGCTGACGGCGCCGGTGGTGGCGCTCTGGGGCGCACACCGCAGCGACGACGGCGTGACGGGCTCGGCGGCGCTCTCCTCGGTGCGGGTGGAGACGCCCGCGCAGCCGACCTCGCCAGCGGCGCAGGAGCCGCCGACGGCGCCCACCGTCTCGGAGCACGGTCTTGAGCTGGCCGGGTCGGTCACCACGAGCGCAGAAACGTTGCTGCCGTCAGTCCTTGGCCCGGCCGTCCCGGTGCCGGGGCACGGCGCCACCCGGCTCGGCAACGCCACGCCCCGGCTGGAAGCCCCGAGCGCGCCACTGCCGACCGGTCCGGGGCAGCTGACCGTCGAGGCGCAGGAGTTCGGCGAGCGGACGGTGATCACCCTGGTCAACTCCGGTGGCACCACGATCCACTGGCACGCCGAGGTGGACGCCGACTGGCTCCGGCTGAGCCGCGACTCCGGCACGCTGGCCCCCGCCCAGCGGATCACCGTCACCGTCACGGTCGACCAGTCCCGGGCCCCGGACCACCAGTGGCGGGCCCGGATCGCCCTGCCGCCCTCCCAGGCCGTGGTCACCCTGGAGGGCGGCCCGTCCGACCGGGGCATCCCGTCCCAGTCCCCCACCCCCGAGGCGAGCGACAGTCCGTCACCCACGCCCGGTGGGTCGCCCAGCAGCACCCCGACCGACCCGTCCGGGCCCGGCCCGAGTCCCACCGCCACCCCGACCCCCACCGGGTCGCCGTCGCCGTCCTCCTCGGCCTCGGCCTCCACCTCGGCGACCCCCACCCCCCAGGAGACCCCGTGACCGGGCTACGGCACCTGCCTGGCCTCCGCCGCCACCGCGAGGGCCAGGGTGCGGAGCTGGTCGAGCGTCAGCACCGGTGTACCGACGGGCGGCCGGCCCTCGCCGGAGGGCGGGCTGAGCGCGGAGACCGTGACCCGCACCCGGTCCGGGCGCAGCAGCTCGACCACGTTGCGGTCGGTGGCTCCACCGTTCGGTTCGGTCCTGGCGAGCAGCAGGGTGCCGTCCGCCAGCCGCTCGGCCCCGGCGAACTCGTCGGCCGGGGTGCCCATCGGCGGCTTCCGCCAGTCCCGGAGCAGGACGTCCACTCCGCCGCTGTTCACCCGCAGGTGCAGGCTGTCGACGTCCGGCCTGATCCGGTCGACCACCGCACCGGCGGGGAGCAGCGGTTGGACCACGGCCGCGATCCGCTGCCCGTCGAGCATCGCCGGGCCGGTGAGCTGGGTCAGCCCGGCCGCCGGGATCGCCTCGAAGGCGGGGCGCCAGACCGGGTCGCCCGCGATCACCCCGAGCTGCGCCTCCGTGAGCAGGGGCTCCGCGCGGGTGAGGTTCTGGTCGACCATGGAGGCGTAGTTGTACGTGCTGGCGTCCACCCAGCGCCCGTCGGGAGTGACCAGCGTGGCCGACCAGATCCGCGTCGGGTCCCTGTCCGCCGGCTGCTGGTGGCGGAGGGTCAGGGTGCCGCCGTCCGCCGTCCGGCTCTGTTCACAGATCTCGGTCGCGGACGGCCCGGACGGGCAGTCGATCTTGACCGGACCGCCGCCCGGTTCGATCGGCAGCCGGTTGACGGTGACCACCACCAGGGCCTCTCCCCGGCCGTCGTCCACGGTGACCGACAGCATCGGCAACCGCCCGGTGCGCAGGGATTCGGCGGTGTCGACCGCCTCGGAGTCGACCACCTGAAAACCGGTCAGGTGCGGGGTGAGCCCGGCGAGCAGCTGCGGGCCCGTCATACCGGGTGCGGTCGGTGAGGCACTGGACGCCGGGGGCACCGGGCGGGCGGCGCCGCCGGGCAGTCCCGCGACGGCCACCGTGCCGGCCACCAGCAGCATCACGGCCGCCGCACCACCCGTCACGGTGAACGCTCGGCGGCGCCGCAGCCGACGGCCCCGGACGGCTCCGCCGAGCGTGAGTCGGTGCTGGTCGGGTTCGAAGGCGGCACCGGCCCGGCGCAGGGCCTGGGTCAACTCGCCCTCGAAGTCGGGGTGTTCGGACATCGCGGATCACCGTCTCTCGGAAGGATCGGAGGCAACGGGCCCAGCGGCCCGGCGGATCGGAAGCGGCGCTCAGTGCCCGGTCAGCTCGGCCAGCGAGTCGCCGAGCAGGGCGCGGAGGCGGACCAGCGCGCGGGAGGTCCGGGTGCGTACGGCACCGGAGTTGGAGTGCAGGATCTCGGCGGTCTGCTCGACGCTGACGTCCTCCCAGTACCGCAGCACCAGCACCGCCCGGTCCTGGGCCGAGAGCCGGGCGAGCGCTTCGAGCAGGGTCAGCCGCAGGGTGCCGTCGTCGCCGTCCGGTCCGGCCAGGTCGGGGAGTTCGCCGGTCGGGCGCTCGGCGCTGCTGCGCCGTCGCTGGTGGCTCAGGTAGCTGCGGAACAGGACCCGCTGGGCGTACCCGGCCGGGTTGTCGATCGTCCGGCCGCCGAGCAGCCAGCCGGAGCGGCGCCAGAGCGCGTACATCCGGCCGAGGGTCTCCTGCACCAGGTCCTCGGCGAGGTGGGTGTCCCCACCGGTCAGCAGACAGGCGGAGCGGTAGAGCTGGCCCCCGCCCGCCGCCGCGAACTCCAGGTACCGCTCGTCCCGGTCGCGCCCGCCCCGGTCGCCCACCCTCACCACTCCCCCGCCTGCCGCCACCCGCTCACACTTGTCTGACGCAGTGACGGCCGCAGGGTGTTACAGGTCCGGCTGCCGGCAATCCGGCCCGGCGGAGCGTACGGCCTCCGCCCGGACCGCCGCGCCCCGGCCCCTGACGGGCACTCAGCGGGGCCGGATCGGCGGCAGCCGGTACGTCCCGTCCAGGACGGCGGCCCCCGGTTGGTAGAGCCGGATCATCGGGCGGAACTCGCCTTCCGGGGTGGGCAGCCAGTTGGCCGCCTCCGCCGGGTCGTCCGGGCGCCGGTGCTGGAGCACCAGGGTGAGCGAGCCGTCCGGTGCGTACACCAGGCCCGGGGTGCGGTCGCCGATCGAGTAGCGGTCGATCGGGTTGGCCACCAGGTGGTAGTCGGTGGCGTCGTACATGGTGAGCGACCAGAAGGCGTCCACCGGCGGTGGGCTGTCGAAGCGCAGGGTGTACGAGCGGGCGCCGGTCAGGGCCCGGCCGTCGGCGTCCTGGAAGACGGCCGCGTACGCCGCCTCGTAGGCGTGGTTGCCCCAGAGTCCGGCCCGGGCGGCGACCGCGCGGGTCAGGTGGGCGGCCCGGCGGTCGGGGATCCGCCACTGCGGCTCGTCGACGGTGCCGGGGCCGAGGTGGTCCAGGTTGTAGTCGAAGAGGTGCAGGTTGAGCATCCACTCGCCGCCCGGCCGGCCCGGGTCGGGGCGGCCCGCCTGCTCGACCCGGCGGCGGCCCTCGGCCAGTCCGGCGGCCAACTCGGCGGCCCAGTCCGGAGCGGGGTTGCGGTAGGGCGAGCTGCCGGTGTCCAGCAGGCCGAGCGGGGCGAACCGCCGCTGGTACTCGAGGTCGGCCGCCGCCGGCGGGAACTGCGCGCCCCAGAGCCGCAGTTGCTCCAGGAAGCGGAGTTGCTCCGGCACCTCGGGGTCCGGCTCGGACAGGCCCGCGTACACCCCGCCGGGCTCCAGCGGGGTCAGCGTCAGCCGCTGCTGGAGGTCACGGACCCGGGGCAGGTCGGCCGGGCCGTCGCAGGCGTTCCGGCCGACCACGGTGGCGACCGTGGTCGGGCACTCGATCACCTGGAGGCCCGGCTCCGGGGTGCCGTGCCAGTGCGGGGGCACCAGCAGTCGGCGCTGTGCACCGGTGCCGGTGGCCCGACGGCCCAGGTAGGCGAAGTTGTTGGTCCAGGCGTCGACGAACTGGAGCACCAGGTACGCACCGTCGGTGTCCGGCACGTCCAGCAGCAACGGGCCGCCGGACAGGTCGAGTTGGGCGACCGAGTAGACGGTGTCGTTGTTCACCGAGACGAACTCGGTGCCGGCCGTTGCCAGCCGGTCGGCGTGGCCGAAGCGGTTGAACCCGGTGGCGGGCAGGCTGCCCATGCCCTGCCGGACGCACCGGTCGGCCATGGTGAGGTCGAAGACCATCGGGTAGCCGTAGACGTAGGCGTCGGCCGCCAGGGCTCCGGGCTTGGCCTCGGTCATGCCCCGGCCACCTCCGGCGCTCGCGGGGTGAGTGGCGGGATGGTCCAACTCCCTTCCAGGACGGCCTGGTCGGGTCCGTAGAGCCGGATCACGACGGTGAACGGGCCGTCCGGGGCGGGCAGCCAGTTGGCACTGTGCTCGGCGTTGGCCGGGCGCTTGTGCCGGACGTGCAGGGTCAGCCCGCCGTCCGGGTCGTACACCAGCCCCGGGGTGCGGTCGCCGATCGAGTACCGCTCCAGCGGGTTGTCCACCAGCAGCCGGTCCGGCAGGCCGTACATCGTGGCGGACCAGAAGAACCGGGCCGACGGCAGCCGGTCGGGCGGGAAGTGCAGCACGTAGTCGCGCTCCGAGGCGTCCGGCGGCCGGTTGCCCTCGCCGTCGGCCACCCAGCCGCCGTACCAGGCCTCGGCGGACGGCAGGCCGTACAGGCCCTTGTAGGCGCCGACCGCACGGTTCAGGAAGTTCTCGGCCAGCTCCGCCCTGGTGCCGAACAGGCCGGTGTTGCCGACCGTCCCGGCGGCCGCCCGCTCCAGTTCGGCCCGGCCGTCCGCGATGCCCTGGGCGATCGACTCGCGCAACTCGGCGGTCAGCGTGGCGGGCTCGAAGTCGCCGCTGCCGATGCCGAGTTCGGCCAGCCGGCGGCGCAGGTCGAGCTCGGCGGGGAAGGCGGTGCCGGCCGGGCGGGGCGGGAAGAAGCCGAGCAGGAAGTCCAGCAGCACGAAGAACTCCGGGCTGTCCCGGATCTCCTCCCGCCAGACCGGCCAGACCGGCTCGGGTGCGGCCGGTGGCGGCTCGGTGCCCAAGTGCTCGCTCAGCGGCAGCAACCGGTACCCCGCCTGGATCCGCTCCACCTCGGGGATGTCCTCCGGGCCGGCCAGGTAGGTGCGGCCGACGATGCCGAGCAGCTCGGTGTCGGCGCGCAGCACCCCGTCGAAGCCGTCCGCCGGGACGTCCCGGTGGCCGGGGCCGGTGACCAGGTGGCGGCCGGCCTGCCGGCCGGTGGTGCGGGCCCCGACGAAGCCCACGTACGGGGTGTCCAGTTCGTGCACCGGGATCACGTAGTAGCGGTCCACGGCCGGGACCTCGATCACCCACGGCTCGGCCCGCAGGTCGAGCCAGGCCCAGGAGTAGGGGGTGTCGTTGTTCGGCGTCACCACGTCGGTGTCGGCCGCGGTGAAGGGCTGCGGGTAGTGCCGGAACACGCCGAAGCCACCGACATGGCGCGGGTCCGCCTCGTCGATGGCCTGCGGGTACATGGTGCGGTAGTTCTCCAGCAGGCTGAACCCCCAGATCCAGCCCTCCGCCGCCGTCCTGCGCACCGTCGCCGGATCCACCAGTGCCGGGTTTCCCATGCCGCCGCGCTCCCCAGGTCGGACATCACGTCACAATCCGTACGGAACGGATGCTATGCCGCCCCTCTCGGACCGGCATGTCGGACGGAGTGTCAGCTCTCGGTGAACCGGCTTTGCCCAGGGCGAACCCCGCTTCCGGATGCCGACCGGCCGACGCAGGCTGGACGGCATGAACCTCCTCGTGCTCGGCGGCTCCTCCTTCCTCGGCCGCGCCTACGTGACCCAGGCCCTGCAGCGTGGCCATCGGGTCACCACCTTCAACCGCGGCCGCTCCGGCCCCGACCAGCCCGGCGTCGAAGCCGTCCGGGGCGACCGCAACTCCCCCGAGGACCTGGCCCGGCTGGTCGCGGGCCGCCACTGGGACGCCGTGCTGGACACCTCCGGACAGCAGCCGTACGCGGTCGCGCTCTCCGCCCGGGCGCTGCACGGGCACACCGACCACTACACCTTCGTCTCCTCGGTGCACGCCTTCGTCGACTGGCCCACGCTGCCGATCGACGAGAACTCCGCCACTCATCCCTGCCCCGCCGACACCCCGGCCGACCAGCCGTCCGGCAACCACCTGAAGGCCGGCTGCGAGCGCGCGGTGCTGGAGGTGTTCGGGCCGGAGCACTCGCTGATCCTCAACTGCGGCCTGCTGATCGGCCCGTACGAGAACGTGGGACGGCTGCCCTGGTGGCTGGAGCGGATAGCCGAGGGGGGCCGGGTGATCGCGGGCGGCGACCCGGAGCGCGAGCTCCAGCTGATCGACGCCCGGGACTTCGCCGCCTTCGGCCTCGACCTGGTGGAGCAGGGCGGCGCCGGACGGTACGTCACCACCGCGCCGCCCGGCTCCAGCACCATGCGCGGGATGCTCGAGGCCTGTCTGACCGCCACCGGCAGCGGGGCCGAACTGGTCTGGGTGCCGGAGGAGTTGCTCGCCGAGGCGGAGGTCGCGCCGTGGACCGGGCTGCCGCTGTGGAGCCCGTCAGGACCCGAGTGGTCGGACATCTGGACCGCCGACTCGGCGAAGGCGGCGGCGGCCGGCCTGCGGACCCGGCCGCTGGCCGAGACGGTCGCCGACACCTGGGCCTGGATCCAGGAGCGTGGCCCCGCCACCGCCCCCTACCGGCAGGGCAGCACCGACCTCGGGATCGACCGGGCCACCGAGCTGCGGCTGCTGACCGCGCTGGGCTGACCCGGGGAACGAGTGGCACCGCCGGGGTGACCACCCCGGCGGTGCCGTCGAACCGCGCTCAGTAAGCCCTTCGGGTGACCAGCTCCGCCAGCGCCAGCAGGTCGTCGGCCGCCGACGGGTCGGGCACGGCGTCCGCGAGATGGGCGATCGCGGCCGCCATCCGCTCGCAGGACTCGCTCTGGGCCCAGGCCCGGCCACCCGCCTGGTCCACCGCGGCCGCCGCCTCGATCAGTTCGGGGGCGGTCAACGGGCGGTCCAGTGCGTAGAGTTCGGCCAGCCGGGCGCTGCCGGGACGGCCGGCGGCGAGCGCGAAGACCACCGGCAGGGACTTCTTCCGGGCCGCCAGGTCGGCGCCGACCGGCTTGCCGGTGACCGCCGGGTCACCCCAGATGCCGATCAGGTCGTCGATCAGCTGGAAGGCCAGCCCGATCTCCCGGCCGAACGCGTCCAGCGCGTCGGCCGCCTGCTCCCCGGCGCCGCCGTACAGCGCGCCGATCGCGCAGGCACTGCCGAGCAGGGCGCCGGTCTTGGCCTCGGCCATCGCCAGGCACTCGGCCAGCGAGACGTCGTCGCGCTGCTCGAAGGCGCAGTCCGCCTGCTGGCCCTCGCAGAGCTCGACCACGCAGTCGGCCAGCCGCCGGACCGCCGCCGGGGCGGCCGGGTGCTCGTCCTCGGCCAGCACCCGCAGCGCCAGCGAGTGCATCGCGTCGCCCGCCAGGATCGCCTCGGTGGTGCCGAACACCCGCCAGGCGGTGGGGCGGTGACGCCGGGTGTCATCCCGGTCGATCACGTCGTCGTGCAGCAGGGTGAAGTTGTGCACCAGCTCGACGGCGGCCGCCGCCCGGACCGCCACCGCCGGACCGACGGCACCGACCGCCTGGGCCGCCGCCAGCACCAGGGCCGGGCGGATCGCCTTGCCCGAGCCGGTCGCCGAGGGCGAGCCGTCCGCCTCCCACCAGCCGAAGTGGTACCCCGAGACCCGCCGCATCGCGGCCGGCAGCGACTCGACGGCCGCCCGAAGGGCCGGATCCACCACCGCCCGGGAGCGGGCCAGCACCTCGATGGCCTCGACCCCCTCGCGGCTGTCCCGCTCGATCGCGAAGATCCCCATGAAACGTCCTCCCCCAGAAGAAAGTGGCTGTGCGCGGACCGGTGCCCCGGCCCCGCCGTGCTCAGGCCCGGGACGCGATGTCCACGTTCTCCAGCACCCCGACCGCGTTCGGCACCAGCACCGCGGCGGAGTAGTAGGCGCTCACCAGGTAGGAGATGATCGCCTTCTCGTCGATCCCCATGAACCGCACCGACAGCCCCGGCTCGTACTCGTCGGCCAGGCCGGTCTGCCGCAGCCCGATCACGCCCTGGTTGTCCTCCCCGGTGCGCATCGCCAGGATCGAGGTGGTCTGCCGCGCGCTGATCGGGATCTTGTCGCAGGGCAGGATCGGCACCCCGCGCCAGGTGGTGACCCGCTTGCCGTCCAGCTCGACCGACGCCGGGTGCAGCCCGCGCTTGCTCGCCTCCCGGCCGATCGCCGCGATCGCCCTCGGGTGCGCCAGGTAACACCGGGTGCTCCGGCGCCGGCTGAGCAGGTCGTCCAGGTCGTCCGGGGTGGGCGGACCGGAGTGGGTGGAGATCCGCTGCTCGTACGCGGCGGTGGCCAGCAGGCCGAACTCGGGGTTGTTGACCAGCTCGTACTCCTGGCGCTCGCGGAGGGCCTCGACGGTCAGCCGGAGCTGGTGCTCGGTCTGGTTCATCGGCTCGTTGTAGAGGTCGGCGACCCGGGTGTGCACCCGGAGCACGGTCTGCGCCAGGCTCAGCTCGTACTCGCGCGGCCGGAGCTCGTAGTCCACGAAGGTGCTCGGCAGCTCGTGCTCGCCCCGGTGCCCGGCCGACAGCTCGATCTGCGCCTCGCCGTACTTGTTGACGGCGTGCCGGGCGCCCGCCGCGGACCGCTCCAGCTGCTCGCGCAGCTCGGGGGAGCGCTCGGCCAGCTCCTGGAAGGCCGCCCGGGGCAGCGCCAGCACGGTGGCCGCCGTGGCGGCCCGGACCGCGTACGGCCAGCGCGGGTCGGCCTCGCCGAGCGCCTCGTGCCCCAACTGGTCGCCGTCGGCCGCCATCCCGAGCACGGTGGTCTCGCCGTACTTGCCGACGCCCAGCCGGTCGAGCTTGCCGTGCGCGATCAGCAGCACCTGGTCGACCGGCTGCCCGGCCTCCGCCAGCAGCTCGCCGACGGCGACCGTCCGCGCGGTGCACCGACCCGCCAGCTCGGCCAGCAGCCCGTCGTCCGGGAAGTCGCGGAGCAGCGGGATCTCCCGGAGCGTCGGCGCCACCACCCGGACCTCGGAGCCGGTCTGCTCGAAGCCCACCCGGCCCTGGCCGACGGCGTGGCTGAGCCGTCGGTTCACCCGGTAGGTGCCGCCGGACACCTCGACCCAGGGCAGCACCTTCAGCAGCCAGCGATCGCTGATCTCCTGCATCTGCGGGGCGGACTTGGTGGTGGTCGCCAGTTGTCGGGCGGCCTCGGTGCCGAGGGCGCGCTGCGGCGCCGGATGCGGGTGCGGGTGGGCACCGGGCGGGACCGACGGCTCCCCACCCTGATGGGGGACGCCGACAGTGGTTTCGATGGACATCGAGGAGCCTCTCCGCGAGCACGATGCGGGCACGGTGGACGGATCGCGTTGCGTGGTTCATGGTGACGGCCGACCCGGCTCAGCTGATCGACAAATGCCATCGGGCTCACCCGAATCAGTGACTGTTCGGACGTTCTCGCTCCGACTGCGCCGTTTCTGTGCATCGCGTGCGCCGTCGCACTCGGGGCGGCGAAGAATTCACATCCCGGAAACCTGCCGACCTTCAGGTCAACTGAGCGATTCTCCAAGTGAGTTGACGAGTGATCGGGGATTCCACCGGGCACCCCGTCGGATCGGCCGCCACCCCCCGTTCATCCGTTCGGCCGGGAGCGCTAAGGTGCCACTTCAAGGGCTCAGTCAAGGCCGGTCGGCCATCCTCTGCCAGACGCCCTCCCACCCTGCATGCTGCCCTTTTCCCAGGGAGAACTCCGTGATCGCCCCCACCCGCGTCTGGCTGAACCGCACCTACGCCGAGAACGTCTTCTTCATAGACCTGCTGCGGGCGGCCCCGGTGGAGGTCTATGCCACCCACGTGGACGCCGACTCCCCCGTGCTGGCGGCCGCCGATCACGGGCTGCCGGAGCCGGACGGTCTGTCCGCCGAGGCGTACGTCGAGTTCGCCCTCGACTTCTGCGACCGGCACCGGATCGACGTCTTCCTCCCCCGGCTGCACCAGCTCGCGATCGCGCGGCACCGCGCCGAGTTCGCCGCCCGGGGCGTCACGCTGGTCTGCCCGCCCGCCCAGGCGATCGCCACCTTCGAGAGCAAGGTGGACGGCTACGTCGCGATGGCGGCCGCCGGGCTGCCGGTGCCGAGCTGGCACCACGTCCGGACCGCCGACGAACTGCTGCGCGCGGTGGAGGAGTTGGAGTACGCCGGGGAGCAGCCCTGCCTCAAGCCGGCCAGTGGTGCGGGCGGCGAGGGGTTCCGCACCATCACCCGGGAACCGTTCCAGCTGGGCCAGCTGGCCGGCTGGCCCAGCGGCAGCGTGCAGCTCGGTCAGCTGGCCGACGCGATCGCCGCCGCCGCCGAGCCGGTCGACCTGCTGGTGATGCCCTACCTGGCGGGCCCCGAGGTCTCGGTGGACTGCCTCGCCGACCAGGACGGCCGGCTGCTGGCCGCCGTCGGCCGCACCAAGAGCAGCCGCCGCCGCAGCTTCACCACCGACCCGGTGTACCTGGAGCCGACCCGCCGGCTGATCGAGACCTTCGGGATGGCGTACCTCTCCAACGTGCAGTTCCGCCACCACCGGGGGGTCCCGGTGCTGCTGGACATCAACACCCGGCCGTCCGGGGGGCTGCACCAGCTGCGGCTGTGCGGGCTGAACCTGCCGCTGGCCGCCGTCCAGCTGGCGCTCGGCCGGGTGCCGGTGCTGCCGCCGGCCGACGAGCTGCTCGGTGAGGACTACGCGCTGGTGGCCGCCATCCAGCCGGTCCTGCCGCTGCCGGTCGCGCACCGCCAGCCGGAGCACCCGCACCAGCCGGTGACGCTCCCCGCGCAGCGGCCGGAGCCGCTGGCCGCGCTGGTCTGACGCCGGGGCCCCGGGTCAGCCGGGGCCGTTCCAGTCCAGGGTCGGCGGCAGCACGCCCTCCAGGGTGAGCAGCCAGCGCTTGATCTCCAGACCGCGCGGACCGCCGCCGAAACCGCCGAGACCGTCCGAGGCGACCACCCGGTGGCAGGGCACCAGCAGGCAGAGCGGGTTGGCGCCCATCATCTTCCCCACCGTCCGGGCGGCCGTCCAACCACCGTCCGTGAAGTCCTCGAACACCCCGCTGCGGGCGCCGAGTTCACCGTAGGTGAGGGTCTGCCCGTAGCCGGCCTGCGCGGTCAGGGTCTGCAGCACGGTGCGGTGCGGGCCGGTGGTGAACCGCCAGTCGATCGGCAGCCCCAGCTCCGTCCGCCGGCCGTCGAAGTACTCCGCCAGCCGGGCCCTCACCAGCCCGGCCCGGCTCTCGTCCGCGCACTCCGGCGTGCCCACCCGGCCGGGCACGCCCCCGATGGCGTCACCGTGGTACGAGACCGCCGCCACCCCCTGCTCGGTGACGGCCAACCGCAGCGGCCCACTCGGCAGCGGCGTCGGCACGGTCACCCAGGAGATCGACATACCGGCACGCTACCCGCGCCCACCCACGGCCGGCCGCCGGATCCGGGAATCCTCCGCCGCCGGAGGCGTCCCGCGCGTCGCCCGCTGCGCGTCGCCCGGACCTCGGGTATCAAGAAGGGGTGAAATCACCCCATAAGCTGTTAATCCTCCCTCCGCTGCTCACCGTCGACAGCTCCGACCTGGTCGCCGAGATCGAGTCGTACCTCGCCTCCTTCCCGGCCCGCCCCGACCTGCCGTACGTCTGCCCGCTCGGCAGCGTCCGCCGCCCCTGGTACGCGGAGCACCGCCCGCCGACCGCCACCCTGCTGGACCGGCTGCTGCGCAGGACCCCCGCACCGACCGAGGTCGGCATCGCCGGTCACCTGATCCTGACCTCCCGGTACCTGGCCGCGGCCGGCTGGGTGCAGGGCACCATGTGGGACGCCGAGGGCCGGGTCTGCCTGCTCGGTGCCCAGGCCGCCGTGCTGGCCCACGGCTTCGGCTCGCCGGTGGACGCCCGCCGGGCCCGGATCCAGGTGATGGAGGTGCTGCACGCGAGCGGACACCCCGTCAGCTCGCCCGACGAGTACAACGACGCCCCCGCCACCCGGCAGGCGGACGTCCACCGGCTGCTCGACCGGGCCGCCGCGCGCGCCCGTACACTCGGGATCTGAGACCAGGCCGCGACCCGAAGGAGCCCGACGATGAGCGAGGCCGTCCGGGGCGAGGCGATCCGCAGCGGGGCGGTCAGCAGCGAAGCGGTCGGCAGCGGGGCGGTCCGCGACGAGAAGAGCCGCCGCCGCCAGATGCTGGTCCGGGCGACCTTCTACATCGCCGGCACCCACCTCTTCGCCGGCTTCGTGATCCTGCTGTTCGCGCTGGGCAACCGCCACTGAGCTCCCGCGCCACCCGATCGGGCAGGCGTGTCAGGTGATTCGTCCTCCGGTTGCCGGGCAGACTGCCCAGCGACGGGCGGCAGCCCGGGAACGGGGCGACCGACGATGTCGGATTCCGGATCGGGCCAGGTGCCGACCATCGGTGTCGAGGAGGAGTTCCTGCTCGCCGACCGGCACAGCCGGGCCGCCGTCGGGGCCGCGCCGACCGTCCTGAAGGCGGCCGCCGAGCTGCTCGGCGACCAGGTCGGCGGCGAGCTGTTCCCGACCATGGTGGAGACCCGGACGGTACCGGTGCACACCCTGGCCCAGCTCCGCGACGAGCTGCTCCGGCTGCGCACCGGCGTCGCCGCCGCGGCCGACCGGGCGGACTGCCGGGCGGTGGCCTCCGGGACGATGGTGATCCCCTCCGCCACCCGGCTCGACGTCAGCGACCACGACCGGTACCGACGGATGGTGGCCGAGTACGGGCCGCTGGTGCACGGCGACCAGGGTGCGGGGGTGGCCGGGTGCCACATCCACCTCGGCGTGCCGGACCGGGAGAGCGGCGTCCAACTGGCCAACCACCTCCGGCCCTGGCTGCCGACACTGCAGGCGATCGCCGCCAACTCCCCCTTCCACGACGGCCGGGACACCGGCTACGCGGGCTGGCGCACGCTGCGCTGGGCGCAGTTCCCGGGCGCCGGGCCGACCCCGCTGTGCGCGGACGCCGCCGAGTACGACGCGCTGCTGGACCGGCTGGTCGACTCCGGGCTGCTGCTCGACCGCCGGATGGCCTACTGGCACGCCCGTCCCTCCGAGCGGTTCCCGACCGTGGAGATCCGGGTCTGCGACGTGAACGCCGACGCCGGGGTGGTGGTCCTGCTGGCCGGGCTGGCCCGGGCGCTGGCCACCGTGCTGCTGGCCGAGGTGGCCCGGGGCGTCCGGCCCCCGCAGGTGCCCGACCTGCTGCTCCGGGCCGCGCACTGGCGGGCCGCCCGGGACGGCCTGCCCGGCGCCGGGATCGACCTGACCACCGGCGCACCCGCGCCCGCCGTCGAGCTGGTCGAACGTCTGCTCCGCCGGATCGCCCCCGGCCTGGCCGCCGCCGGGGACACCGCGACCGTCCACAGCCTGTGGACGGAGCTGCGCCGGGACGGCGGCGGAGCCGAGCGGCAGCGCGCGGCCCACCGCCGCCGGTACGACCTGCGGGACGTGGTCGACGCGGTGACCCTGCCGGCGCACCCGTTCGCCTGACCGGACGTCCACATCCACGCCCGCGCCCGCCGCCGGGATCGACCCCTGACCTCGCGGGGCGACCCGTAGATCCGACGTACTTGCGCGATCTCTGTCGAAATTTTGCACTTCTACATGGACTTCATGCACCGTCGCGCCTAGTCTCTCCAACGCTCGGCCGTTCCCACCCACGCGACCAGCAAGGAAGTGCATCCCCCCATGCAGCCACCCCCACTCCGCCGCCTGCGCGCACCGCTCGCCCTGCTCACGGCCGCCACCCTGAGCTCCGCCGCCCTGCTCGGCCTGACCGCCCAGTCCGCGCACGCCGCCGCCGTGCCGACGCTCTCCCCGCTGGACGTCCCCGGCCGGGGCGCCACCGTGCCGTTCAAGGAGCAGGAGGCCGAGTACGCGGCCACCAACGGCACCGTGATCGGCCCCGAACGGCACTACGGCACGCTGCCCTCGGAGGCATCGGGCCGCCAGGCCGTCACGCTCAACTCCACCGGCCAGTACGTGGAGTTCACCCTCAGCGCGCCCGCCAACGCGATGAGCTTCCGGTACAGCCTGCCGGACACCGCCGACGGCAAGGGGCGGACCGCCGCGATCGACCTGCTGGTCAACGGGTCGAAGCTGAAGGACCTGCCGGTCACCTCCAAGTACGGCTGGTACTACGGGGGTTACCCGTTCAACAACAACCCGGGCGACACCAACCCGCACCACTTCTACGACGAGACCCGGACCATGTTCGGCTCCACCCTGCCGGCCGGGGCGAAGATCCGGCTGCAGGTCTCCTCCACCGCGCAGTCGCCCAGCTTCACCATCGACCTGGCCGACTTCGAGCAGGTCGCCGCGCCGATCGCCAAGCCCGCCGGGGCTCTCGACGTGGTGGCGGACTTCGGCGCCGACCCGAGCGGGGCCACCGACTCGACCGCGAAGTTCCAGGCGGCGGTCAACGCCGGTCAGGCACAGGGGAAGACGGTCTTCATCCCGCAGGGGAACTTCACCCTCTACGACCACGTGGTGGTCGACGGCGTCACGCTCGCCGGGGCCGGGCCCTGGTACAGCGTGCTCGGCGGACGCGACCCGGTGAACCGGAACCGGGCGGCCGGCATCTACGGCAAGTACGTCGCCGGCGGCGGCTACGGCGGCGCGGTCCGACCGCACGAGGCGGGCGGCCCGAGCCGGAACGTCACGCTCAAGGACTTCGCCATCATCGGCGACATCCAGGAGCGGGTGGACGACGACCAGGTGAACGCCCTCGGTGGGGCGATGAGCAACTCGGTGGTCGACAACCTGTGGATCCAGCACACCAAGGTGGGCGCCTGGATGGACGGTCCGATGGACCACTTCACCATCCGCAACAGCCGGATCCTGGACCAGACCGCCGACGGCGTGAACTTCCACACCGGCGTCACCAACTCGGCCGTCACCAACACCTTCGTCCGCAACACCGGTGACGACGGCCTGGCCTCCTGGCCGGAGCGGGTGCCGAACGTGGGCGACAGCTTCACCCACAACACGGTGGTGCTGCCGATCCTGGCGAACAACATCGTCACGTACGGCGGCAAGGACTTCACCATCTCGGACAACGTGATGGCGGACACCATCAGCAACGGCGGCGGCCTGCACATCGCCAACCGCTACCCGGGCGTCAGTTCGGGCAACGGCACCGCCGTCGCGGGCACCATCACCGCCGCCCGGAACACCCTGATCCGGACCGGCAACAACGACTTCAACTGGAACTTCGGGGTCGGCGCGGTCTGGTTCAGCGGTCTCAACGAGGCGATCAGCGGCGCGACCGTCAACATCACCGACAGCGACATCCTGGACAGCTCCTACGAGGCGATCCAGACCATCGAGGGCGCGGCCAGCGGCATCAACTTCACCAACATCAACATCGACGGCGCGGGCACCTACGCGATCCAGGCGCAGGCCAACGCGAGCATGAAGTTCACCAACGTGACGGCGAAGAACATCGCCCAGGCCGCCACCCCGACCCACAACTGCGTCGGCACCGGCTTCGTGATCACCGACGGCGGCGGCAACTCCGGCTGGTCGGGCTCGACCTGCACCGGCGTCTGGCCGGACCCGAGGTTCACCTACGGCGGCCGGCCGGCCAACGGCACCCAGCCCTCGCCGTCGCCCTCCCCATCGCCGTCCGACTCCCCGTCCCCGTCGCCCAGTCCGTCGCCCTCCCCCTCCACGCCGCCGGCCTGCACCGTCGGTGCGAGCGCGACCAGCACCAACCAGGGCTACGGCGCGGCCAACGCGATCGACGGCAACCCGGCGAGCTACTGGGAGAGCGCCAACAACGCCTTCCCGCAGTCGCTGACGGTGGACCGCTGCACCGCCGCGAACGTGAACGGCGTCCAGCTCAGGCTGCCGTCGAACTGGGAGGCCAGGACGGAGACGGTGAGCGTCTCCGGATCCACCGACGGGACCACCTTCACCACCCTGGCCACCGCCCGGGGCGTGCTGCTCGACCCGGCCGCCGGGAACACCGCCACGGTGAACTTCCCCTCCACCAGCGCCCGTTGGGTCCGGGTGACGATCACCGGCAACACCGGCTGGCCGGCCGCCCAGCTCTCCGAGCTGACCGTGCTCACCGGCGGCGGCCCGACCACCCCGCCGACCAGCCCGTCCCCTTCGCCCTCCCCCTCCACGCCGCCCGCCAACACCAACCTGCTCGCGGGCCGGACCCTCACCGAGACCAGCCACGCGGACGTGTACAGCGTCTCGCGGGCCAACGACGCTGACCCGAACAGCTACTGGGAGAGCGCCAACAACGCCTTCCCGCAGTCGCTGGGCGCCGACCTCGGCAGCCAGACCACGGTGTCCCGCCTGGTGCTCCGGCTGCCGGCCGGCTGGGGCGCGCGGACCGAGACGCTCTCCGTGCTCACCAGCACCGACGGCAACAGCTGGAGCACCGCCAAGGCTTCGGCGGGCTACGGCTTCGACCCGGCCACCGGCAACACGGTCACGGTGACCTTCCCGGCCACCTCCGCCCGCCACCTGCGGGTGACCTTCACCGGCAACACCGGCTGGCCGGCCGCCCAGCTCTCCGACATCCAGGCGTACGCCTCCTGACCCCGCCACACGCGTGAAGGCCCTGACACCTCGTCGGTGTCAGGGCCTTCACGCGTGCGCGGTGGAGCGGTCAGCCGCGCGAGCGCGGCGGTGCGGTCGAGCCGCGCACCACCAGCTCGGGCTCGAACAGCAGCTCGTCGTGGGTGATCTTGGCGCCACCGATCTCCCCGGCCAGCAGGTCCACCGCGGCCCGGCCCATCGCCTCGATCGGCTGCCGGACGGTGGTCAGCGGCGGGTCGGTGCAGTTCATGAACGACGAGTCGTCGTAGCCGATCACCGACACGTCGTCCGGCACCGAGAGCCCGGCCCGGCGGACCGCCCGGACCGCCCCGAGCGCGAGCGGGTCGCTCGCGCAGATGATCCCGGTGACCTCCTGCCGGAGCAGCCTGGTGGTGGCCGCCTGGCCGCCCTCCAGGGTGAACAGCGCCCGCTCCACCTGGAGGTCGGGCAGTTCCAGCCCGGCCTTCGCGGCGGCCAGCCGGGCCGCCGTCAGCTTGCGCTGGGACGGCACGTGGTCGCTCGGGCCGAGCACCAGGCCGATCTTCCGGTGCCCCAACTGCCGTAGGTGGCCGATGGACTGCTCCACGGCCACCGCGTCGTCGCAGGAGACCCGGGCGAAGTCCAGACCGTCGATCGCCGCGTTCAGCAGCACGGTGGGGAGGCTGCGCTCGGCCAGCCGCTCGTAGTGCTCGTGGGCCGCGTCCGCCTGGGCGTAGAGGCCGCCGAAGAAGACCACCCCGGAGACCTGCTGGGAGAGCAGCAGATCCACGTAGTCGGCCTCGGAGACGCCGCCCGCGGTCTGGGTGCAGAGCACCGGGGTGAAACCCTGCCCGGCCAGCGCGCCGCCGACCACCTCGGCGAAGGCCGGGAAGATCGGGTTCTGCAGCTCCGGCATCACCATGCCGACCAGCCGGGCCCGCTCACCGCGGAGCTGGGTGGGCCGCTCGTAGCCGAGCACGTCCAGCGCGGTCAGCACCGCCGCCCTGGTCGCCTCGGAGACACCGGGCTTCTCGTTCAGCACCCGGCTGACCGTGGCCTCGCTGACCCCGACCTTCTGCGCCACCTGGGCAAGTCGTCGTGTCATGCCGTGAGTGTACGTCTTCTGCCGCAAGGTTTTTGCGTTTTCTTGCGCTGTGATCGACATGCTTTCTCCGGACAACTCGGTCCTTTCCCGGACAGCCGGAAGTGCCGCCGGGAGGTCAGGACTCCCGGCGGCACCGTTCCGGTGGGGTGTTACGGATTGACGGTCAGGGTGAAGGTGGAGGTGGTGTTCCTGATGTTCTGGAAGTTGCCGCTCAGCCGCAGGTTGTTGAAGACCGCGGTGCCGACCGCCGGGCCCTGACCGGCCTCGGCCGCCTCGTTGACCCAGATCCCGTAGCCCGACTTGGCGTCGTACGCGTCACCGCTCTTCTGCGCCCCGCTGATCGAGACGTTGGTGAACACGGTGTCCTTGACCGGGAACTGCGGCTGACCGCCCACGTAGTTCGTCTGGAACATGATGCCGTGGTAGGTCGGGTCGACGATGTCCACGTCGCTCACCCGGATGCCCTGGAACACCTTCGAGGCCGAGAAGACCCAGATGCCCGGGAAGGTCTGCGCGCCCCAGAAGTGGCCGCCGGCCCGGACGATGGAGATGTTCTGCAGGTTGGTCGGGTCGGTCCCGAAGCCGTTCATCGGGTACCCGAAGTCCAGCGAGCTGATGGTGATGCCCGAGTAGACCAGGGTGTCGGCGATGTGGATGTTGCGGAAGGTGTTGGCGTACCCGCCGTACACCGCCACGCCGGCCGCCCGCCAGGTGAGGATCGAGGTCAGGTTCTCGAAGACGTTGTTCTTCTCGTCCGCGCCACCCGCGTCGATCGCGGAGAACAGTGCGAAGGAGTCGTCACCGGTGGCCCGGGCCTCGTTGTTGCTGATCAGGTTGTCGGTGCTGCCGTTGGTCATGTTGATGCCGTCGGCGAAGGTGTCCCGGATCCGGGAGTTCTTGATCACCATCGAGTCGGTGTTGGCGCCCCAGTACATGCAGACCATGTGCTCGACCCAGATGTTGTCGATCACCGTGTTGGCGACGTTCGAGAAGTCGAAGACCTTGCCGGGGCCGTCGATCCGCGAGGTGTAGTTGCCGAAGTAGGCGAAGCCCGCGAAGGTCGAGCCGTTGGCCGAGGCCTCCGAGCGGAAGCCCACGTCGGTGTTGGACTGGGTGGTCGGCGCGTAGAACCGGGTGAACCAGGGGCCGGCCCCGATCACCTTGACGGCCTTGCCGTAGACCTGGAACTTGCTGGCGGTCTGGTAGTCACCGGTCGGCAGGTAGACGCCGACCAGGGTGCCGGTGGTGTCCATCCGGACCTTGTCCAGGGCGTTCTGCACGTCCTGGTGGGTGAAGCCGGCCGGCACCGCGTAGTGCGCCGGGTCCGGGTTCGGGGCCGCGGTGGCCTGCTCCAGGCTGACGAAGTCGATCGCGTACTGCGAGGTGTTGCCCGCGTCCTTCTGCAGCTTGATCTTGCTGCCCGCCGGGACGTTGGTGCCGAGCAGCACGTTCGCCTCGTCGTAGATGTGCCGCTGGCCGCCCGCACCGGGCGAGTTGCCCGGGCCGGTCTCGCTGCCGTACAGCCAGGCGTACTTGGAGGTCAGGTCGATGGTCTTGAGGAAGCTGCCGTTGACGTAGACGCTCAGGGTCGAGTTGATCCCGTCGCCGCCCGCGGCGTCCGGGATGGAGAACCGGGTGACCAGGGTGTTGGTCGGCGCCTTGGTGGTGAACTCGACCGAGGCACCGGTGGAGTTGAGCGTCACCGCCCGGCGGCCGCTGGCCTCGCCGGCCAGGTCACCGACGGTCCGGTTCGGGCCGACCAGCGAGGCTCCGCCCGCCAGCACGCCGTCCTCGGCCTCGTAGGTGTCGTACGGCATGTTGGCGCCGCGGCCGACGAACAGCGACTGGCTGCTGGTGTTGTTGGCCTGCTTGACCGGCAGTTCGTTGGCGTCGTTGGCGATCACCGTCGTGACGGTGTACTTGCCGTTGCCCGCCGTCCAACTGCCCAGGCTGACCGGGGAGGTGGTGGCACCGGCCGCGATCGCACCGCTGTAGGAGCCGGTCAGCGTCCTGACCACCGCGCCGCTCTGGTCGGTGACGGTCAGCGTGATGCCGTGCGCACCGGCGGCCGAGGCCACCGTGCCCTGGTTCCTCAGCGCCACCGAGAAGCTGACCGCGTTGCCGGTGGCCGGGTTGCCCGGCGACCAGCTGACCGGGGCGGCCAGCAGGTCCGAGCTGGCGACCTGACTGACCACCAGGGCGGCCGGGGCGGTGTAGCCGTTGTTGCTCTCGTCCCGCTCGACCACGGTGTTGGCCGGGTCGACCTTGGCGCTCACCTGGTAGCTGCCCGCGTTCTGCGGGCCGGCGTTCACCGAGACGGTGCCGGTGGCACCCGCGGCCAGCGCGCCGACCTGCGCGGTGCCGACCTTGGTCGACCCGAGGAACAGGTCGACGGCGGTGGCGGCGGAGGGCAGCGTGCCGACGTTCTTGACCGTGGCTGCCAGCGTGACGGCATCGGTCTCCACCGGGTTGGCCGGAGAGGCGGTGGTGCCGGTGACGGTCAGGTCCGGGTTCGGCGCCGGGGTGCCGATCACCTGGAACTCGGCCACCTGGCCGCCGCTGGAGCCGGAGTTGGCGGTGATCCGCAGCTGGACGTCGGCCACCGTGGCCCCGACCGGGATGGTCACCGTGTTGCCGGAGGCCGGGTCGAAGGCGTAGCTCTTCGCGGCCACCAGGCTGCTGAGCCCGCTCGCCCCCTGGTCCCGGCCGAGCACCTCGATGGTCTGGGTGCGCGGGCCCCAGGCCGCCGCCGGGTTGAGCTTGACCACCACGGAGTCCACCACGGCGTTCGAACCGAGCGGCACCGTCAGGGTGTTGGGGTAACTGTTCGAGTTCCCCTCCCAGTAGGTGGTGGCGTCGTTGTCGTTGGCGTTCGCCGCGACGAAGGTGAAGATGCTGGACGAGGCGGTGATCGCCTTGCCCGGCGCCAGGTTGGTGCCGCCGGTGCTGCCGCTGCGCAGCACGGTGTTGCTGCTCGCCGACTGGTTGCCCGCCGCGTCCTTCGCCTTGACGTAGTACGAGACGGTGGCGCTGTCCGGCTGGCTGTCGGTGTACGTCAGCACGTTGCCGGCCACACTGCTCCGGAGCGCCCCGTTGGCGTAGACGTCGTAGCCGGTCACGCCGACGTTGTCGGTGGCCGCGCCCCAGGTCAGCTTGATCTGCCCCGAACCCGGCTGGGTGTACGCCAGGTTGGCCGGCGCGGACGGCGCCTGGGTGTCCCCGGTCGCGCCGGTGCGGGTGACGGTGTTGCTGTTCCCGGACTGGTTGCCGGCCGCGTCCTTGGCCCGGACGTAGTACGAGACGGTGGCGCTGTCGGGGCGGGTGTCGGTGTACGTCAGCACCCCGCCGCCGACGCTGGTCAGCAGCTCGCCGTCGGCGAAGATGTCGTAGCCGGTCACGCCCACGTTGTCGGTGGCCGCGCCCCAGGTCAGCTTGATCTGCCCCGAACCCGGCTGGGTGTACGCCAGGTTGGCCGGTACGGACGGCGCCTGGGTGTCCCCGGTGGTCGGCCCGTACGCCTCCAGCTCGGCCAGCTGGGCGGCCGGCCAGGCCGTGTTGGCGGTGACGTTCAGCCGGAGGTACCGGGTGGTCGCGGTGCCGAAGTCGACGGTCACGGCGTTGCCGTTGGCCGGGTCGAAGACGTAGCCGGTGGAGGTGGCCAGGTCGGTGAAGTTGGTGCCGTTGGAGCTGCCCTGGACCGCGAGCGTCTGGGTGCGCTTCTCCCAGCCCGCCGGGAGCTTCAGCACCAGCTTGTTCACCGCGACCGAGGAGCCCAGGTCGAGCTGTATCCACTGCGGGAACGCGTTGTTGGCGCTCTCCCAGTAGCTCGCCTGGGAGCCGTCGTTGGCGTTGTTCGCGGTGTAGGTCTGGCTGTAACTGCTCGCGGTGAGGTTGCGGCCCTGGGCCAGGTTGGCGCCGGTGCCGGTGGCGCCGTGCACCTCCAGCTCGGAGATCTGGGCGGCCGGCCAGCCGGTGTTGGCGCTGATCGCCAGCCGGACGAACCGGGTGGTGGCGGCCGGGAAGCCGATCTTCACGGTGTTCGCGGCACCCGGGTCGAAGCTGTAACCCGTCGAGTTGGTCAGGGTGCTGAAGCTGGTGCCGTCGGCGCTGCCCTGCACGGCCAGCGTCTCGGTGCGGCTGCCCCAGGCGCCGGGGAGCTTGAGCACCACCTCGTCCACGCTGGTGGCCGCACCGAGGTCGACCTGCACCCACTGCGGGAGGCTGCCGTTGGTGCTCTCCCAGTAGGTGGACTGGTTGCCGTCGTTGATGTTGCCGACGGCCTGGCCGCCGGTGGAGCTGCTGGCCGCGACGGCCTTGCCGGCCGCCAGGTTGGGGCCACCGGCCGCCGAGGCGGTGGTGGGCAGCATCGGGCCCGCCAGGGCGAGCAGGCTGATGGTGGCTGCGGTGGCCACCAGTCGGGGGATCGGTGCTCGGGTTCTCACGGTTTCCTCTGTCTCGTCGTCCGAACGATGGGTGGGGGTGAGGAGCTGGGAACCTTGCCGGGCTGGTGGGGACCGGGCCATCCGGGGCCTCCGGGCGGAGGGTGCGGGGCGGAGCGGCGCCCGGCCCGGGTGGGCCGGGCGGAGGGTGGTCCGCGCCGGTGCGCTGCGGTGCTGGCGTGCTGAGCTGCTGTGCGGTGCTGTGCTGCTGTGCGGTGCCGGGTGTCGCGGTGGTGGTCAGCCGAGCCGGAGCCAGACCGCCGTGTCGGTGGGGAGCAACCGGCCCTCGGTGAGCGGGCCGCTGGCCAGCAGCACGGAGTCGTGCGGGGGGAGCAGGACGGGATCCGGGCCGAAGTTGACCACGCACTGGAAGCCGGACCCGCGCCGGAACGCGAGCACCTCCGCCGAGCTCGGCAGCCACTCGAACTTGTCGCCGCCCAGCGCCGCTTCGGCGCGGCGCAGCCGGAGTGCGGTGCGGTAGAGCGTGAGCATCGAGTCAGCCCGGGCCGACTGGGCCTCGACCGTGAGGTCGGCCCAGTCGGCCGGCTGCGGGAGCCAGGGCTCGGCCGGAGCCTGGCTGAACCCGTACGGGGGTCGGTCGCCCGACCAGGGGAGCGGCACCCGGCAGCCGTCCCGGCCGGGATCGGTGCCGCCGGACCGCAGGTGCATCGGGTCCTGCAGCCGGTCCAGCGGCAGGTCCTCGACCTCGGGCAGGCCGAGCTCCTCGCCCTGGTACAGGTAGACCGCACCGGGCAGGGCCAGCGAGAGCAGGGCGGCCGCCCTGGCCCGGCGCCGGCCGAGCGCCAGGTCGGTGGGGGTGCCGAAGGTCTTGGTGGCGAAGTCGAACCGGGTGTCCCGGCGGCCGTACCTGGTCACCGTCCGGGTCACGTCGTGGTTGCACAGCACCCAGGTGGCCGGGGCGCCGACCGGGGCGTGCAGGGCGAGCGTGCCGTCGATCGACGCCCGCAGACCGGCGGCCTCCCAGGGTCGGGCCAGGAAGTCGAAGTTGAACGCGGTGTGCAGCTCGTCCGGGCGCAGGTAGCGGGCGAATCGTTCGGCGTCCGGCAGCCAGACCTCGCCGACCAGGATCCGCTCGCCCGGGTACTCGTCCGCGATCGCCCGCCAGGAGCGGTAGATGCCGTGCAGCTCCTCCCGGTCGGTGAACGGGTGCGGGTCGCGGCCCTTCACGAAGTCCGGCAGCGCCGGGTCCTTGGCCAGCAGCGCGGCCGAGTCGATCCGGACACCCGCCGCACCCCGGTCGAACCAGAACCGGAGGATCTCCTCGTGCTCCGAACGCACCCTCGGGTGCGCCCAGTTGAGGTCGGGCTGCTGGGTGGCGAACAGGTGCAGGTACCACTCGCCGTCCGGCAGCCTGGTCCACGGGCAGCCGCCGAACTCCGACACCCAGTCGTTCGGCGGCAGCTCACCGTCCGCGCCCCGGCCGGCCGTGAAGTGGAACAGCTCGCGCTCCGGGCTGCCCGGTCCGGCCGCCAACGCCGCCTGGAACCACGGGTGTTGGTCGGAGACGTGGTTGGGGACGATGTCCACCACGGTGCGGATGCCCAGCGCGAGTGCCTCGGCGATCAGCTTCTCGGCCTCGTCCAGGGTGCCGAACAGCGGGTCGACGCCCCGGTAGTCGGCCACGTCGTAGCCGCCGTCGGCCATCGGCGAGGGGTACCAGGGGTTGAACCAGACGGCGTCGACGCCCAGTTCGGCCAGATAGGGCAGGCGGGCGCGGACCCCGGCCAGGTCCCCGGTGCCGTCACCGTCGCCGTCGGCGAAGCTGCGCGGGTACACCTGGTAGATCGCCGCGTCGCGCCACCAGTCCGGGTGCTCGGAGGGGAGCCGGGATTGCTGTCCCACGGTGGGGTCCTTTCGGGTCGGCGCCCGTGCTCGGCTCCGTCGGGCCTGCGGGGCTCAGCCCTTCAGCCCGCCGGAGGTGAGCCCGGACATGATGTTGCGTTGGAAGATCAGGAAGAAGACGACGGTCGGCACCGAGGCGATCGCCAGCGCCGCGATGATCACGTTCTGCGGCACTCCCATCGACAGTGACTTGATACCGATGTTGAGCGTCTGGTTGGCCGGGTCCGGCTGGACCAGCATCGGCCAGAGGAAGTCTTTCCAGACGTTCACCACCGCGAAGATCGACACCACCCCGAGGATCGGCCGCGACATCGGCAGCACGATCGACCGGAGTGCCCGGGTCGACGTGGCCCCGTCGATCGCCGCCGCCGCCATCAGGTCCTCCGGGATGGAGTCGAAGAACCGCTTCAGCAGGAAGATGTTGAAGGCGTTCGCCACCGTCGGCAGCCAGATCGCCCAGGGCGTGTTGACCAGGTTGACGTGCAGCAACGGCAGGTCCAGCACGGTCAGGTACTGCGGCACGATCAGCACCGCGGCCGGGATCATCAGGGTGGCCAGCATCATGCCGAGGATCAGGTTCCCCAGCACCGGCCGCAGCTTGGACAGCGCGTACGCCGCCGCCACGTCGAACACCAGCTGGAAGGCGAGCGCCCCGAAGGCGTAGTACAGCGTGTTGAACAGCAGCCGCCCCATGCCGAGTTGGCGCCAGGCGGTGGCGTAGGTGTCCGGGTGCAGCTCGGACGGGAAGAGGGTCGGCGGGTTCTGGATCACCTCGGCGGTGGACTTCAGCCCACCGGTCACCAGCCAGTACAGCGGACCGAGGAAGACCAACGTGAAGCCGGCCACGGTCAGCACCAGCACGGTCCGGTAGAGCAACCTGCCGAGCGGACGGTTGAGTTGGGTCTGCGAGATCAGCGTCCGGGTCAGCGGCTCGTTCACCGGGGCTCCCATGGTCGGGGCCTGTCTGACGATTCGCGTCGGATCAGGCCGGGTCGTTCGGTGCGTGCCGGGCGGGCCGGGCCCGGCGGGAATCGTCGGACAGGCCCCTAGTCGGCCTTCCGGGACAGCCGGACGTACAGCGCGGAGAACCCGGCCAGCACGAGCAGCATGATCAGGCCGAGCGCCGAGGCGGCGCCGTAGTTGTTGAAGTTGAAGGCGTACTGGTAGACCAGGTAGACCACCGTGGTGGTGGACCCCTGCGGTCCGTTCCCGCCGGTGAGCAGGAAGGGCTCGACGAACACCTGCATGGTGGCGACGACCTGGAGCAGCAGGAGCAGCGAGAGGATCAGCCGGGTCTGCGGGATGGTCACGTGCCAGACCCGCCGCCACAGGCCCGCCCCGTCCAGCTCGGCCGCCTCGTACAGCTCACCGGGGATGCCCTGGAGCGCCGCCAGGTAGATCAGCGTGGCGCCGCCCATGTTCATCCAGGTGGACGCGATCACCACCGAGAGCATCGCGGTGTCCGGCGAGTTGAGCCAGGCCGAGGTCGGCAGGTGCAGCGCGTGCAGGATGCTGTTGAACAGCCCGAAGTCCGGGTCGTAGAAGTACTTGAAGAGCAGCACCGAGGCGACCGGCGGCATCATCACCGGCAGGTACACCAGGATCCGCAGGTACGACTTGGCGTGCCGGAGCTCGTTCAGCAGCACCGCCACGAAGAACGGCACCGCGAAGCCGAACACCAGCGCCAGCAGCGTGAACAGCAGCGTGTTCCGCCACGCCTGCCAGAAGGCCGGGTCCTGCAGCAGCTGGTCGATGTTGTCCAGACCGACCCAACTGGTCGTCCCCCGCTTGGTCTTCTGGAAGCTCATCACCACTTCGCGGACCATCGGGTACCAGGTGAAGAAGCCGAAGCAGAGCAGTGCGCCGATCAGGAAGCCGTGCGCGGTGAGGTTCTGCCGGACCTTCCGCCACAGTCGGTCCCGGTCCTGGTGGGTGGTGGGTCTGGCCGCCTTCCCGGCGACACTGATCGCTGCCATCGCTTCGTTCTCCCGCTGGATCGTCGGTACTCCCCCGGCGGGGGCCGGCCTGGCGACCGGCCCCCGGGTTCCGCTACTGGAGGCTGGCCAGCACCTGGTTGACCTGGGTCTCCGCGTCGGTCAGGAGCTTGGCGACGTCGGCGTTCTTGTCGGTCAGCACCGCCGAGACCGCGTTGTCCATCACCTTGTAGACCTGCTGCGCGTTGGCGGGCTCGGTCTTGCCGGGCACCGAGGCGGCCAGGTACGGCGCGTAGTTCTGCACCGGCACAGTGGCGCTGGCGGCCTTCGCCGCGTTGTCGGCCGTCAGGCTGGCCCCGGTGAAGAAGAACGGCTGCGGCAGACCGACCGGCAGACCGTCGGCCTTGGTCCGGGCGTAGTCGAACTGACCCTTGCCGATGGTCAGGTACTTGAAGTTGATCCAGGCGATGCCCGCCTTGATCTGCTCCGGGGTGGAGCCCTTCTTGAACATGTAGTCGTTGCCGCCGAGCAGCGCGGCCTTCCCACCCGGCATCGGGCCCATGCCGTACGCCTCGTAGTCGCCCTTGAGGGTCTGCACCATGTACGTGATGTCGTCCGGCGCGCCGATGTACATGCCGAGCTTGTCGGACGCCATCTGGGTCATCAGGTCGGGCCACTTGAGGCTCTGCGCGGCGCCCATGGTGTTGTCGGTCCAGCGCATGTCGTACAGGTTCTGCAGGACCTGCTTGCCCTCGGGGGTGTTGAAGGCGGCCTTCTTGCCGTCCTCGCTCACCATCTGGCCGCCCAGTCCGTACAGTTCGGCCGTGTAGTGCCAGCCGCCCTGGTTGGTCGCGCTGTAGTCGCCGTACCCGTTCACCCCGTTGCCGAGCGCAGCGATCTTCTTCGCCGCCTCCCGGATCTCCGCCCAGGTGGTCGGCGGCTTCTCCGGGTCCAGCCCCGCCTGCTTGAACAGCTTGCGGTTGTAGAGCAGGCCCATCTTGTAGTTCGAGGTCGGCAGGCCGTAGAGCTTGCCACCGTCCTTGAGGGTGGCCAGCACCGACGGGTCGATGTCCTTCAGCGCCGGGACGGTGGTGTCGTTCACGTACGCGCTGATGTCCTCGGCGCCGCCCGCGTCCAGCACCTGGTTCAGGTCGGTGAAGTAGGTGTAGAAGACGTCCGTCTGCGTCTTGCCCTTGAGCTGGGCGGTGAACGGAGCCGGCTCCTCGCAGGGCGAGGCGTCCTTGCTCTTGATGGTGATCTCCGGGTGGAGCTTCCCGAACGCCGCGATGTCCTCGTCCCACTGCTTGCGCTCGGCCGCCTTGGTCACCGGCGGCTGACAGTCCACGCTGACGGTCACCTTCGACGTCCCGCCACCTCCGCCCGAGTCGCCCGAACTGCTGCAGGCGGCAAGGGACATGCTCATCCCTGCGGCCACGGCGACAACGACGGATCTACGGACGAGCCCAGTTCTGCTCATGACGGAGGAACCCTTCTGCGGGCATGGGTGGGTTGGGTGCCGCAGTGCTGGGTTGCTCTCCCGGCGGCTCCGCCACTTAACCACTGCTCAACAGATGACCACAAGATGTCGACGAGATTTCGCAAAAACTCGACAGGATTCCTCGATCATCCCACTTCGGGACCACCGCCGACCGAACACTCACCCCCACCAGGGCGTGCCACGCCACGGGGCCGGGCGGCGGCGGGCCGGATGCGGCGTCACGGACCGGGGGTCAGGTGCCGACGGCCGGCGATCTGCTCGAAGATCAGGTTTGTCCGGGTCTGGGCCACCGCCGGGTGGGTGGTGAGGTGGTTCACCACGAAGTCGCGCAGGGCGTCGGGGTGCGCGAGCGCGACGTGCAGCAGGTAGTCGTCGGAGCCGGCCATGTGGAACACCGCCACCACTCCGGGCAGGTCGGGCGCCACGTCGCGGAAGCTCTCGTTCTGCTCCCGGGTGTGCGCCCGGAGCCGGACCGAGATCATCGCCTGCAGCGGCAGCCCGATCGCGGCGGGCGCGATCTCCGCCCGGAACGCCCGGATCACCCCGCGCTCGCACAGCGTCCGCACCCGGGCCAGACAGGTCGACGCGGCTATCCCCACCGCCTCGGCGAGCGCGTTGTTCGGGGTACGGGCGTTGTCGACCAGGATCCGCAGGATGGCCCGGTCCACGTCGTCGAGGGGCGCGCGGCGAGCGCGGGAGAAGTTCGGCACGGCGCCCAGACTCGCCTGCCGTTCCGACGATCCACAAGGTTTCCGGGGCTTCTTCCGAATGTTCTGCGGACTGCTTCCCCCGCTGCCGTCACGGGTTCCATCCTGGGCTGCCATGAGCCGAACCGACCTCCTCGACGGACCAGCCCTCCCCCACCCGCCGGCCCCCACCGAGGAGCCGGACGCCGCCGACTTCGCGATCCCGGCCGCCGGCCTGGGCAACGAGCAACGCCTGCGTGCCCTCGACCGGTTGGACGGCTACCTGACCAGGAAGCGCCGCAACCTGCTCGGCTACCAGGCCACCCAGGAGATGGGCGGCTGCGCCTTCGACCTCGGCCGGTTCCTCCAGCACAACATCAACAACCTCGGCGACCCGTTCCAGAGCGGCGGCTACAAGCCGAACACCAAGGTCGTCGAACGCGCGGTGCTCGACTACTACGCCGCCCTCTGGCACGCGAACGGGCCGCACGACCCGGCCGACCCGGAGTCGTACTGGGGCTACGTGCTCTCGATGGGCTCGACCGAGGGCAACATGTACGCACTCTGGAACGCCCGGGACTACCTCACCGGCAAGCCCCTGCTCCGGTCCGCCACCGGCTCCGCCGCCCGCTCGAACTCCCTTCCCCCGGTGGCGTTCTACTCCGAGGACACGCACTACTCCTTCGCCAAGGCCGTCCGGGTGCTGGGCGTCGAGACCTGCCACGCCGTCGGCACCGAGCAGTACCCCGGCGAGTGCCCCCTGGAGGGGGACTGGCCGACCGAGGTACCCTCCCGCAGCGGGCCGTCCGGCAGTTCCTGGGACGGCACCGGCGAGATCGACGTCGACGCGCTCGCCGCACTGGTCGAGTTCTTCGCCGCCAAGGGCCACCCGATCTTCGTCAGCCTCAACCTGGGCAGCACCTTCAAGGGCGCCCACGACGACGTCCGGCAGGTCTGCGAACGCCTGCTCCCGATCTTCGAGCGCCACGGCCTGATCCGGGCCGAGGTCACCCACGGCCGCGACCCGCAGACCGGCGCCCCGCGCACCGACCTGCGCCGCCGCTTCTGGATCCACGTCGACGGAGCCCTCGGCGCCGGCTACGCCCCGTTCCTCCGGATGGCCACCGCGGACCCGTCGTTCGGCTGGACCCCGGACACCGCCCTCCCCGAGTTCGACTTCGGACTCACCCTCCCCACCCGGGAGTTCGGTGACCTCGACCTGATCTCCTCGATCGCCATGAGCGGCCACAAGTGGCCCGGCGCGCCCTGGCCCTGCGGCATCTACATGACCAAGGTCAAGTACCAGGTGTCCCCGCCCTCCCAGCCCGACTACACCGGCGCCCCCGACACCACCTTCGCCGGCTCCCGCAACGGCTTCTCCCCGCTGATCCTCTGGGACCACCTCTCCCGCCACTCCCACCGGGACCAGGTCGACCGGATCCGCCGCGCCCAGGAACTGGCCGCCTACCTCGAACAGCGGCTCCGCCTGCTGGAGCTCTCCCACCACCTCACCCTGTGGCCCGCCCGCACCCCGGGCGCCATCACCGTCCGCTTCCGCCGCCCCAGCCCCGCCCTGGTCACCAAGTGGTCCCTCTCCTCCCAGGACGTCCTCACCACCCCCGGCGACGAATCCACCCGCCGCAGCTACGTCCACGTCTTCCTGATGTCCTCCGTCGACCGCCCCAAGCTCGACGCCCTCCTCGCCGACCTCACAGACGACCCCACCCTCCGCACGCCCCCACTCTCCTGAGCCCCCGAACACAAGAAGAGCCGGCCCCTCGGGGTCACCCCGACGAACCGGCTCTCCACCACACCTTCCGAACCCTGAGCCCCCTGTCGGGTTCGAACCGACGACCCCCGCTTTACAAGGATTGGCGTGACTCACATGCCTTGACCTGGTGCGTCCAGGCAACGGGCGCTGGCCTGCTGGGACTCCAAGCCCAACCGCAATTCCCCGCCACTCCCCACACGATCGGGCACGACTGGGGCATGCTGCAGAGACCGTTCCGGGGTCTCTCCTTTAAGTCACCCAGTCGCAGCAGGTCGGAACCTAGTGCCCAGAGAGGTGGCTGATGTCAGATGCCTGATAGAGCTTGACCAGGGAGTGTGCTCCCTAGGTAGCGGACAGGGGGCTCGTCCTCCGACAGAGGAAACGTGACGGTTGCCTGCCCGGTAGCGTGAAGTTGTTGCCGTGCCTCCAGCAGGTTGATGGCCGGGCCAACGACGGCAATCTGGACCATCGGGCCTAGGCTGATCTCGGTCCCGCTGATCTCGTGGACGACGTTAGGGTGGACCGCAGCGAGCCGAAGTTTGACGCCGTCGGTAAGTCGGTCCAGCGCTTCGAGGCTGGTCAGTTTCAGGGAAATCGAGTTGCCCTCGACTCGAACATGTTCACCGTTGAGGAGTGCGAGGGTCTCCTTGATCTCGCGGGCCTCGTGAGGCGTGAGATCAGCAGGCGCGACCGGGAAGAAGTGCGCAGTCAGATTCTGGAGATGGGCGAGGTCTGTGAAGGTCTCGGACCACCAGCGCGCTGCTTCGGGCGGAATCAGATGACCGTCGGTGGGGATTGGCTCGATGATGCCGCCTCCGTGGTCGTGGAGCTCAAACTCAAGTGTGCGTCCAGGCAGCATCTGGGACGCCAGCCGCAGTACCGGAAGGTAAGCGTTGGGCAGACCGCGCTCTGGCGGGGCGAAGCTCATGTCCAGCCGCGACCGCCGGGTGACGATTTCTAGCTGGAAGTGCATCGTGAGCGCCCCAGTGGCATCGGCGCCGTAGAGGCGACCACCAGCGGTCCCTGTGGAGCGGCGGTCGAAGGTCAGATGCAGGGAAGCAGCTGGAAGGCCGGACTCGGTCCGGACGAGCAGCGTGGCAGTGATTGGCTCGGGAAGCGGCTCAAGATTAGACAGCAAGGTTAGGGTGCCTTGATCAGCCGGACCGGCGATCCCCAGAGAGGCCGGCGCGGTGATGGCGACGTTGCGCAGGTTCTCGGCGGCGAGGTGGATGTCCTCGCCGCCGAAGCGGATCGTGTCCTCGAATTTCTGCCGCAAGGCTTCCTGTACCGGGTCCTGCGCAGGAAAACCGATCTGTCCCTCGACGGAGATCTGCTCTCCCTCCGGAATCTGCTGGCCCCTAGGGGAGATCTGGACCACCGGTTCGCCGTCTATATCCGACCGGACGACGAGTTCGTAGTGCGTGGACAGCTCGCTGGCGCGAGCCAACAGGGCCGTGTACCGGTCCACGAGGTCAGGGACCGCGCGCAGCATCACGTCCCGCTCAGCACGCGCCTCGCCGATGAGCTTCAGGATCTCTTCGCCCTCGTTGTACACGGCGTAGCGCACGAGCTCTGGATGATCGGCGAATTGGGCGTTCAGCCACGTGAGTCCGCGCCAGTCCCGGACGAAGGGGAAGTCGTCGCGGAGGCTGTCGAACCACCGCTGTTCGCCTGGAGTCGGGTCGATCGGAACCAGGAGGTCCCAGTGATTGGGCTGGTGCCGGGCGGTCGACTTTAGGGAGTCGATGACCTGCTGCCGTCGGCCATCGACCATTCGGCCGGTAAAGGACTTGATCTCGTAGTTCACAAGTTCGCCGACGTCGGTGTACTCGAAGAGGTCCCTCCCTCCGTCGCCCCCGCTTCCGTCCACTGGCACGGCCTGGGGCCGCAGCCGCACGATCAGCATGCCGATCAGAGCCTCAGCCGTCTTCGGCTGCTGCGCCAGCCTGGTCCACGGAATCTCCACCATTGGATCACGCTACCTGGGAGGTGAACCCGGGCGCAGTACTTGGCGAGAAGCGGCGAAGGCTTGTGCGCAACGGCCAAGTCCTTCGCGACGGGCGCCGACCAACTCTTGCGAACCGCCTGGCTGCCTGCGCGGACAAGGCCCAGCTCCGGACCGTCGGGGCGCCGCCCTATGTCGGCACCGACCGGCCCGCGCCCCCACTCCCGCTCTCGCTCTCGCTCTCGCAAGACCTGGTCGGCCAGGTCGAGCTGTCGGCCCGCTCCCTCCATCTCCCGGCTTGTATGACGACCAATCGTCCGGCCCCCGGCGCGCCGTCGTGCCCTGCTCGTATCCGTTCAGCAGGGCTGCACCGACCGATCAGGATGTGCGCCGATTGACAGCCCATCCGGCGACCTGCAGCCAGTGAACGACATTGCCGCCGGAATCCGGCGGCAACATTTACACCTCAACTTGCCATCAACCCAGCTCTTGCAAGGCATGCACGGGATCCGAGTTGACGGATACCCCATGCCGGATCCATAGTTCTCCCACGCCGACTTGCCGACTTGGGAGGGACCATGGAGATTCCTGCACTGCCGCTGCCTGGCAGCGACGAGCTTCACCAGCTGGTGACGAACGCGGAGACGCGCGTTGTCTACGAGGTGCTCTACGAGACCCGGGACGAGCCGCTGGACATGATCGAGATCCGCGACCGCGTGACTCTGCGGACCGGGTCGGCGAACGAGCACACCGGTCGGCGGCTGCGCGACCTGCGGACACACTTCGACGTCGAGGTCGTACCCACGCCCGGCGTCCGGACCCGGCCGCGCTACGTTCTCCAGGGATGGCACCCGGAAGCGGACAACCGCACGCGGCGAATCACCGTGACGGGGTCGCTCCGGGCCAGGACGTTCCACAACTACGGCAACCGGTGCGCCCAGTGCGGACGGACGCCGAAGGACGACGGGATCCGCCTGGAGGTCGACCACAAGATCCCGCTCGAACTGGGCGGGGACAACGAGCTGGAGAACCTCCAGCTGCTCTGCAACCAGTGCAACAACGAGAAGCAGGCGCTCTTCGGCGACCACGCCGGCGACGCCGCAGCCATCAAAGCCGCCATCAATCAGGAGAACGTCCACCTCAGGATCGGCGAACTCCTGAAGGCCATGGCGGGCAAGGAAGTCTCGATCGACCTCCTGAACCTGGTGGCCCAGGACGAGAACCGCGGGGACCCAACCCGGCGGCTCCGCGACCTCCGGGCGCTCGGCTGGACCATCGATGTGTCCCGCCGCAAGGAAGGCAAGCGGACGATGAGCTACTACACGCTCACCGGGTGGCAGCCCTGGCCAGCCGAGGGCCCGCGGGCTGCGGTCAACGCCCTGGAGGCAGAGCGCAAGCGGCGGAAGAAGACCAAGGACCAGGGGAGCGGGGAGGGCGGCCTATAGCCCCGCCCCCGTCCAAGAGCCTTCTCCTGGCTATCGGACGGCCCCTGCCGACTACCGTCGGCAGGGGCCGTCCGATAGCAGCGTTGGCGCTCCATTGCTCAGCCGATCAGGCTGCTCAGAGCACTGACGCCACTTGTTCCTGAGGCTGGCGGAGGCCGAAGGCCGCCGCGGCGACGTGCGCGGCCAGGAGCGGCGGAACGGCGTTGCCAGCCTGCTCGTACTGCTTCGTCTGGGTGCCCTGCCAGGGGTAGTCGCCCGGGAAGGACTGCAGGACGCCGGCTTCCAGGACGGTGATGCGCGCCGTGTCCGCCGCGCCGCTCCGGCCCTTCCAGGCTCCCCGTTCCCGGGAGCCTTCCAGGGCTCGGCGGGCCTGGGTCGGGAAGGGCTCGGCGCCGCCGGTCTTGCCGCCGCCGGCGGTAACGGTGGGCGCGGGCCGGTCGGTGGCTCCCCAGCCGAGGCCCTCTGCCATGGACACCCAGCGGTCGCGGAACTCCCCGAAGAGGTTCCCTTCCTCGCCGTGCTCGGTGTGGGTGGGCTCGGGGGGCTGGGCCGTGCGCTTGTTCGAAGCGATGAGGATGGCGCGGCGCCGGCTCTGGGGCACCCCGAAGTCCGCGGCGTTCAGGTTGCCGCACCAAGTGCTGTAGCCCCAGCCGCGAAGGACCTCGGCGTAATGGCGGAACAGTGGGAGGGCGTCGGGGACCTCCTCCATGACGACGTCCTCGGGCCGCAGGTCATGGATGTAGCGCATCGGCTCGGCAGCGAGCAGGGACCGCGGGTCCTCACAGCCTACGAGCAGTGCCGCGCGAGAGTCCCGGCCACGGGCGAGGTCGTCAATCGCCTGATGGACCAAGGGCTGGTCCCGCAGCCCCAACTGCTTGCCCGCCCTGGACCAGGCCTGGCACGGCGGAGACGCGATGAGACGGTGGATGCGACCACGCATCGGCGCGGTTGCGATCTGGGCGACGTCCGCGCGGACGGTCACATGCCCAGCGGCAGCCCGTGTCCGGGAGGCGGCAGCGTCCCACTCGATGCCGATATCAGCGATGCTGTGATGGCGGCGCAACCCCTCGGACCAGCCGCCAGGGCCGGCGAACAGGTCGAGGGTGTCGGGAGCGCCGACGGTAGGCATCAGGCCTCCGTGTCGAGTGTTTGCGTGAATACTGCGGCCGGGTCGGGATGCAGCACCCTGCCCGACGGCGGGCCGACTTCCAGCGGCCAGCCCAAACGACCTTACAGGCGAGACGCGATCGGCCTGGCGTAGCGCATCTAGCCCGCGCGGTGATGTGACCCTCCTGCCGTACCGCACCTCCCAGGGCCGCACCGGCGCGACCTTCGGCTTTTCAGACGCGGGCAGCTAAAGGCCATGCCCAGGTGAGGCGCTGGTGGTCGCAGGCGCTGGCGCCGTGCCAGTCTGCCCGTGTCTCCGCCCCTGTCCGAGGCTGTTGGCGTACAGGTTGGTGTACGCCAACAGCCTCCTGATGGAGCCACCCAGCGTGGAGTCTGGCTGCGTCCGCTGGCGGAGCCTGTGCCGGACTTGGGCGAGTGCGGAGCAGGTCCAGCCCGTGATGCCAGGGCGTGCGGAGGAGTAGAACTGAAACGGCAGCAAGCCTGCCACCGCTCACCAGTCCCACCGGACTATCCGGGTCGCACTGGGAGAGGCGGTGCGGCGCCGGCATCTCACCATCAATGTCGCAAAGGACGCGAAGGCGCCCAGGATCGAGGAAGAGGAGATTGAGCCCTACTCAGTCGAGGAGGTGCAGAAGATTCTGCTGGAGGCCGGTCGCCGTCGACACCCCGCCCGGTGGGTGATTGCTCTCGCGCTGGGCCTGAGGCAGAGCGAAGTCCTTGGGATGAAGTGGGCCGACGTGGACCTGGAACGCGGTGTCATTCGTCTCCGGCGTGGACGGCTCCGGCCGAAGTACGCACACGGCTGCGGCGGTGACTGCGGCTGCAAGGCCGGGTACTGCAAGCAGCGGGTGCAGGTCCGGCGGGAGACTAAGGAAACCAAGTCCCGGGCCGGCCGCCGCCTGATCCCGCTCCCGGACGAACTGATCCGGCTGTTCGGCAAGCACCAGGAGAGCCAGGCACGGGAGCGGAGCCTCGCCCGGCAGCTTTGGGCGGAGAAGGAGTACGTCTTCGCGTCGCCGACCGGTGAGCCGCTTAACCCGAACACTGACTACCACGAGTGGAAGGACATCCTGGTGGCCGCCGGGGTCCGGGAGGCCAGGTTGCACGACGCCCGCCACACCGCAGGGACGGTGCTGCGGCTCCTGAAGGTCCCGGAGCGGATTGTGATGGCCATCATGGGATGGTCGTCCGTCTCGATGGCGAAGCGCTACCAGCACGTGGCCGACCCCATGCTCCAGGAGACGGCCGAGAAGATCGCGGTCCTGCTCTGGGGCCTGCCGGACGGAGCCCCTGCTGAGACCTTGGAAACGGCCGACTGAGACGGAAACTGAGACGGGGAACGACGAAGGCCCCGACTGCAGCGCAGTCGGGGCCTCGCGTTTGCCCTGGCGGGCAGGTGCGGAGGATACGAGATTCGAACTCGTGAGGGTTTTATCCCAACACGCTTTCCAATTCTCCAGGGCTGCGTTCGCCAGGGTCCATGCGCCACTGACCAGGGGGTGGCGGGCCGCTGCAGCTATGTACTGAACGGGAGTGAACTGAGACGAACGAGACGGAAACTGAGACGGGTTACGTCCCAGTGCGCTAGTTCGATCTAAGCTGCGATGCCCAGAAGTCGCTGGATGGGCGGAGTCTGTGGGTCGACGAGAGCGCGGTCGGCGGCTGGAGCAAAGGCTGCCTTGGGGTTCTCTCTGAGTAGACGCATCCAGTCGCCAACCGTTGCTTTGAGCGGAACCTCGACAACGGGTGTCGGACGAGCTGGGACTTGAGACGACAGCACTGAGCCGATGAAGGCACCGTCCAGTTGCGTGATCATCACTACCTGGTGAGTGAAGTTCGAGACGTACCTCATGACATCCAGCGCGGGTTCCTCTTGGGTTGCCACGACGAGCACGTGTGCTCCTGAGGAGTCAGTAGTGCCGTCTTGGCTGCTCAGGAAGGACAAGAAGCTTGGGAGCTGTGTCGCCTGGAGCTCGTCGACAATGGCCGTGTGAGCCTCGTCGTAGACGCCGTTAGATGGCACGGTGTGGATCGACAGTGCAGTGGCGTTTGCGAGCGCAAAGTCGATCTCAGTCATCTCAGCGCGAGTGGGGAGGGTGAGGTCATCAGCCAAGCCATGCTGCGCCAGCCAAGTATTGACCTCAGTCCACAGCCAAACGTTCGACCTGCCGGCGGTCCCCTCTGGGAACGGGAACGGCTGCCCATCGCCCTTCCGCTCGCCCTTGACCCACTGGGCGACGTTCTGGCGAGTTCGGTCTGTTCGTTCGGCGATCTCATGCATGCCAACAAGATCACGATCCAGGCGAAGGATGCGCAGCGCAGGGACCGCCGCCCTGGCCATGCTTGCGCACTCCAGGGCGGCACGCACCGCAGTCTCGCCTTCCCAGGTGATGGTGAGCAGATCCAAGCCACCAGCCCGTGAAAGCAATGCATCTAGTTGTTCGCGAAGGGCATCTACCGACGAATCATCGTCAACGTCGACACCCGCCACGACGAACGTGAACTCGTACTCCATGGGTGACTCCCCTGTCGGCGTAGGCCCACCATCGCAGAGTCGTTGTCAACCGTCAACAGCAAAATATGGACATCTCGGACATTTTGCCGTGTGACTAATCGCGCTCTTTGCCGGTGAGGCTGCGCTGCGGGGAGTCCTCCGGGAGGGGGCAGCGGGCCGCCAGGCGAGCGATGCGCTTCGCTTCGTTACCTGCGTTCCTTGGGGTGCTGCTGACTGGGATCGTCGTGCAGTGGGAGTCGCAGGGGCAGTAGACCTTGCCCCAGTGTCCATCCTTGTGAATCCGCCAGCCTTCGGCTTCCAGCTTCTCTAGGGCTGTCCGGATCTCCTTCTTGGAATGATCCCCAGCCCGGAGTGGTGGGCCCACCATCAGGCCGTCTCCTCAGGGTGGAGGGTTCCCAGGAGCGCGTGGCATGGGAGTGGCCATTTTGGCATGTACGCGTGCCGTGACAACTAGTGCCCTTCTGCGCCGTTGCAGGTGCCGGCAAGAGGAACTGCCGGGCCCACGCCGCCGACCCCCTATCGGCCACTTGGGTGACAACCAGAGTATCTGTTGTGGCTGCCACCGGAGTTCGCCCTATATCTAGTGTCGTTGCCAGAATTGGACCTCGCATCGCGTCTATCGGCCGGTGCGCCTCAGCTGAGCCACCGCAGGGCTTCACGCCAACAGACATGCAGCTGACCTGGTCAGCCCGCTCTGCAGCAGACGAGTAGCATTCCGGTCCTTCTCAAGGGCGACTTGAGTGACAAGGGGACTCAAGCGCCCTCCGCCGCCCAGGGGCATCAGCTATCTGAGTGGCGCCGACCGGTCGCCTCGGCAGGGCGGCGTACGCCCCATCTCCCCCTTGCCGGAAAGATTTTGCGCACCGCCGCCTTGCGGACGCCCCGGTTCGGCCGACCAGGTGGCGACCGCTGAGGCGGCGTCAGAACCCGTTCCACGGGAACGGTGGGAGCACAACGAACAGGGCGGGTACCGGCTGCTCGCCGGTACCCGCCCTGAACTGGGGAGACCCCCACGTGCGGAGAGTGTGGCATTTGAACCCACGGTGACGGGTTACGCCACGACAGTTTTCAAGAACGTCAGGGCGGCCTGTGCTGACCAGCATGTTCCTGTGCCCGTGGGTCGCCTGGCCCACAGCTGGCCCAGAGCACTAGTGAGGCCACCCGTACGACCACGCTCATTCCAGAGCGTCCGCGATGGTCTGCATCGAGTCCACTACCAGCACCGCACCGGCCTCGGCCAACCGAGCGTCCTTGCCGGGCTTGTTGGCGTAGCCGATGGTGGAGATCCCAGCGGCGAATCCGGCCTCCACATCCCTAGCCGCGTCGCCGATGAAAATGCACTCCCCAGGCTTGCTGCCGCGTGCGTCCATCGCGTCAACCAATAGCCGCGGACTCGGCTTCATGGACGCCGGATCGCCGACGACGCGCCCGAAGACACCCACGACATACCGGTCAAGCTCCCGCTCAACGAGGTACGCCGTGATTGCTGCCCCCGCGTTGTTGCTGACCACGGACACGGACCGGCCCGACCGAGCGCAAGCGCGAAGGAGCGATTCACCACCCTCGTTCGGCCGGCCAACTCGGACCGCGTCCGTCTCCAGCCCAGTGAGAGCTTGGTCCGTCACTTTCGCCAGATCCGGGCGGGCGTCCGCGACCAGCCGAAGCAGGGCGAGCGGATCGGTCTCGGTCTCGCCATCAGGTGGGACCTGCTCACCCTTGGCAAGCAGGCCCCCGCGAAGACGTTCGGCAACTTCCGGTGCGGGCAGGCCTGCGAACACGGAGCACAGTGGGCCGTCGAAGTCGAGCAACACGTGCCGTACGGGCCGGAGCAGATCCGCGATCGACGGGGCTGCGGTCATCACGACTCCCTCTCGTACGCGATGGTGGACCACACGCTGTCGAACCACATCTGTGCCTGCTGAACGTACTGCGATCCAAGCGATGCATCGTCCGGGCCGGCGGCGTGGTGGAACAGGGTCGTGTCCTTGCCCGTGACGTCGTAGAAGGTGTGGTCACCTCCACTGATCGCCACCGTCCGCTCTCGGAGCGGGTAGAAACCGAAGAACGCCTCGGCACGGTTGAGGATGTAGAGCTTGAACAGGCTGGACCCCCGGTGCACCTTGACCTGCACGGTGGCGGACTGGATCAGGCCCAACTCCGCCAGCATTTCGACTGAGTGCGCGATGCCGCCCGCATTGGTGAGCGCGATGTTCCGAGCACGCTCCCGCAGCGCCACCTCGTCCTTGAGACCATCGACCAGCACTGGCACAGCCATCGGCTCCGACGTGTCCGGCAGAAGCAGCCGCACAGCGATGGACTCAGGGGCCAGCCGCCCAGAGCGGACTTTGTCGAGCGGTTCTTGCAGGGCACTGTGCAGTGTCTCGCTGGAGAAACCCGCGAAGTCGAGCGTCACCCGCTGCTGCTCGAAGGCCGCTTCGATGTGTGGCCGGAGACCCACCGGCCGCGACGTGCGCTCCCGGATGAAACTGCCGCTTCCCTGCCGGGTGACGATGAGCCCCTCGCTCCGGAGGATCTCCAGTGCTCGGTCGACCGTCCCTCGCGCCACGCCGAAGTGCTTGGCGAGCTGCGGACCTGACGAGAGTTTGTCGCCCGGCTCAAAGCCCGGCTTCTTGGTGAGGATCGAGGCCCGCAAAGAGCTGCTGACCTGCTGATACGGCGGGCGGGAGTCATCCGGGTCAAGGCTCATGAACCCATGTTAGAGCAGGTGCTCAACATGGGCGAGAAACCCATCCCTCTTGACCTGCTCAAGCAGGTTGCCTATGTTGAGCACATCGCATCGAGTGAGACAGGGGCGAGACAAGAGGGGCCTTCTTCGGGCTGCTCTGAACTGCACAAACGCGTCCCGGACTGATGTCCGGGGCGTGAGCTGAGGCGGAGGACGCTGCAATCTCCGCAAAGGCCAGGCGAACAGGGGCTCCGGCTCCGACTGGCGAGGTGGCCCGGTGACCGCGAGCAACGGCCGGAGAGTGGGGGCGTGGCCCCCCGTGCAGTGCGTTTCCCGTGGTCCGTCGGCTTTGAGGTGGTGATGAACGTGGTTCGAAGCAGGTCGCATAGGTGGCCTCACCTGGCTGTTTACCGGTGAGGCTCGCCCCAGTCGCTCGCGGTTCTCGTCGTTCGTTCCGCCCCCAGGGCGGTGGGCACGGCGGGTTCCGTGGCTGCTCGGTCGAGTAGCTGTTGCCAGTACGGCTGCAGCCCCGGTGCTGGAACACCGGGGCCGCTCAAGGCCGTCGCATCCGGAGGGAAGTACGACCCATGAAGAACATCATCGCAGGCCAACGCGCACTCGGTGTCGAGGAGTTCGCGGAGCTGGCGCTGGGTGTGGACGCCGAGCTGTTCGCCGGTGTGCCGGATGAGTCGTCGCAGGAGCGGGCGGTTCGGCTGGACGTGGCGTTCGCGGTGCTGGACGACTTGCGCCGGGAGGACTTCGAGCTGGCCGCCTACGCGGAGCGGCTGCTGAGGTCGGCGCCGGTGCCGCTGCGCCGGCCGGCCAAGTCGCTGTCCGTGCCGCTCGTCGCTGTCGCGGCCTGAGTGGGGTGTCCGGTGAGGAATCGTCGGATGGACCTGCTGGCGTGGCTGGCGATGGGTGCGGCGGTGACGGTCTCCGCGCACGGTGAGTGGGCGCTGGCAGTGGAGTCCGGGTTTCACCCGCTGGTCGCGGTCGGCCTGCCGCTTGCGCTCGATACCTACGCCCTCCGGGCGCTGCGGGCCGGGCGGGAGGTGCTTCCGCCGGTGCTGGGGATGATCGCGACCAACGCCGCAGCGCACCTGCTGGCGGCCGGGGTGATCCACCCGGACTGGCGGTTGATCGTGGCGGTGTCGGCCATCGCGCCTCTGGTGCTGTGGCGGGTACACGTACTCCACACCGCCAAGGCCACCGCCGCCGCGTGGGCACCGGAGCCGGAGTTGCCACCCCTGTGGGCCGACCCCGTACCCGCCGTACCCGAGGTGACCGAGCGGGAAGCGGCGGCCGTACCCGCTGTACCCGGGGTGTACCCGGAGCCCGTACCCGCCCCGGCCGAACCGCTGCCGGCGGTGGCCGCCGAGGGGCTGCCGGAGCTGGCGTTCAGCCCGCTTCCGCCCTGGCCCGTACCCGCCCAGCAGGTCACCCCTACCCGCCCGCAGGCGGTGGACGAGTACGTACCCGAGCAGGGCGAGTACACCGGATACACCACCCCTGACCAGGACGAACAGGCTGGCGGGGCGGATGAGCTGACGCCGGTTGCGGCCGCACGGTTCGCCGAGGTACTCGCCTCCGGTGGCCTGCCGTCGGTGCGTACCCTGCGCACCGAGTACGGCATCGGCCAGCCCCGAGCCCAGCGGGTACGCGACGCCCTCCGGCCCCTCTCCGGGCCCGGCCAGGTGGCCGCGTGAGCCGCCCGAAGTTCTTCGACCCGGAGGGCCGCAGGTACGGGGGTATCCCCACCTATCCGTGGCGGCAGGCCCCGGACGGATACCTGACCCGCCGCCAGCTCCGCAAGCGGGGGCTGCGGCCGAACGGGCAGGACGTGGCCGCCCAGATCCAGTGGAACTCCCGCTTCGGCGGAACCGCCCTGGCCTGCCTCTACCGGGCCGAACTCGCCGCGCCGGTCCGGGAAATGACCCCCCGCCAGCGGGCCGCACTGGACGCCGCCAACCGCGCCAAGCGCACGTGCCCGGCCTGCCGGCGCGACGCCGGATACGTCCTGCCCCGCCACCTCGGCACCTGCGCCCCCTGCGCCGACGGCACCCCGCACCCCGCCTGACCCGCGCACCTCTCCTCTCAACGTTCCTGCACAGCAGACAACTTGGAGATCCCGTGTCCCACGTTCGTGCCGCGCGGTTCGCCGCCGTCTACGCCTTGCTCCGCGCCGCCGGTGATCTGGCGGACCACTGGGTGCAGACCGACCACCAGGCCACCAACAAGGGCCAGCACGACCACAACGACGGCCAGTCCAGCGCAGCCGGCCGCCGCGCCTGCGCCGCCCACGTCGCCACCTACACCGCCACCCAGACCGCCGCCCTGCTGATCGGCTCCCGCGTGCTGGGCGTCCGCTTGCGGCCGGGCCCGGCCGCCGTGGCCCTGGCCCTGTCGGCGCTCACGCACTACGCCGCCGACCGCCGCGAGCCGCTCCACCGCCTGGCGGACGCCACCGGCAAGGCCAACTTCGTCCGCCTCACCGACTTCGGGATGAACGGCGCCTACGCCCTCGACCAGGCCTTCCACCACACCGTCGAGACCGCCGCCGCCCTCATCGCCTCCGCCTGACGACCCCGAAGGAGGACCCGCCATGGGTTCGCGCATCCGCAAGTCCCGCATACCCCGCCAGCGCGGTCGCCGCTCGCCGGCCGCGCACGTCATCGACCTCGGCCGGGGCACTCAGCCCTTGGTCGTCGTCGTGCCGCAGCGCCGCCCGCTGGCAGGTGAGTTGGCGCTCGCCACGGTCGGCGCGCTCTGGCGCGGCCGCACCGACTGGGCCCCGACCTGGGCCGGAGCGGCCCTGTTCACCGCAACCGGGGTGCTGTCCCTGGCCGCCCCGGCCGCCGGTCTCGCGTTCGCCGTCCCGGCCCTGCTGGTCCCGGCCGGGTGGGCGGTGGTGCGGCGGTGGCACCCGCGCTCGGCTGTGCGCCGCCGGGCCCGCACCCTGACCCGCCACGTCCTGGCCGGCTCGGCCGCCCTGGCCTGGACGGCCGCCGCCGTCCTGGCCGGTCCGGTGAACTGGCCGCTGGCCGGGCTGCTGCTCGCGGGCACCACCGCCGGCCAGGCCGCGTGGTGGCACAACCGCCGCACCCTCGCCGTCACCCCGCTCACCCCGGTGACCGCGCCGGCCAGCGACGCCGTCCAGTCCTGAACTCACAGAAGGAGAAGCACAGATGAGCACTCCTCCGAACTGGCAGCAGTACGGCCAGCAGCAGGGCTGGCAGCCCCCGACCGGTGCCGGTCAGCAGACCCGGGCCCCGCGCGGCGGCAACGAGCGCTCCACCCAGTTCCACTTCCACGTCGGCGGCCCGAACGCCGGGCCGGGGATGGGTGGTGGTGCGGCGGGCGGGATCGGCGCCCCGCGCGGCGGCGGTGCCGGTGGGGGTCAGGGTGCGGCCGGCGGCCGGACCCACTCCCCGCTCGGTGACCCGGAGTTCTTCACCAACGCCGACGTGCGGGCGTTCTGCGAGAAGGGCCGCTCGGCGTTCCTCCAGCTCTCGTTCGAGCTGGCGATGGCCGCCGAGGTGCTGCAGGCGGTGCTGAAGGAGGTCCCCGACCCGGACGGGCGGCCGTTCGGCTCGCAGTCGAGGGCCCGGCGGGTGGCCAAGCACCTGAAGAAGGCCGCCGACGACGCGAAGGACGCCGCCGCGAACGCCGCCCGCACCTACGCGGCGTTCCAGAAGGAGTTCGACCCGCAGCTCTCCCGCGTCGCCCGGCCCCGCCAGCAGCGCCGCGCCTTCGACTTCGGCGGCTGACCCACCCCAACTGACCTTCGAGGGAGGTAGATCCCGTGTCCGGCACCAACACCGCCCAGCCCATGCAGCTCGACCCCAACTCCCACTCCGGCGGGGTGGGTGACTACCTGCTCCACCGCGCCAAGCCCTACCTGCCGCCGTGGCTGCTGGCCGGCGGTGTCGGCGCCCTGTCCCTGCCGGCCAGCCTGATGTGGTCCGGCTCCGCCGCCGCGTCGGCCGCCCTCACCCTGGCCTCGGCCGGGCTGACGGCCGCCACGTGGTGGGCGGGCAAGCCCACCACCCAGCAGCGCCGCCTCCACTCGGCCATCACGGTCGCCGCTGGCACCGCGTGGTTCACGGCGGCGGCGCTGGCCGGGCCGACCGCCGGGCCACTGCCGAGCCTCTACCTGATCGGGGCCCCGGCGCTGGCCGCCACGTGGAACGTTCGCCAGTTGATGCGGGTCAACCCCGAGGCGGCGGCCGGGACTTCCGCCGACAAGGGCCTGCTGGAGAAGGTCGGTCTCGCCAAGACCCTGGTCACCTCGGCGAAGGTCGCGCCGAACAAGGCCACGTTCGAGCTGCAGCTCCCGCCCGGGGAGCTGACCGCCGACGACGTGTCCAAGGCCCTGCCCGGCCTGGCCTCGGCGTTCCGAGTGTCGAAGAACGCGGTGCGGATGACCACCGACCCCGACGACGCGTCCCGCGCCACCGTCACCGTCGTGCCCACCGACCTGCTCAAGAACACCGTCCCCTTCCCCGGCCCCTCCCACCCGGCCGGCTCCATCGCCGACCCCGTGCACCTCGGGATCTACGAGGACGGGGAGCCGCTAGTGATGTGGTTCCCCGGAGACCCGGAGGCGAGCCGCAACGCCATGCACCTGCTGATCATGGGGATGACCGGGTCGGGGAAGTCCGAGGGCGGCATCACCGCCCTCGGGGAGGTCATCACCCGCCGCGACGTGATCGTGTGGGCGTCCGACCCGGCCAAGGCGGAACAGACCCTCGGCCCACTGCTACCCGCGCTGGACTGGGCCGCGCTCGACACGCAGTCCACCAAGGCGATGATCGCGGCCATCAAGGCGGCCATCCCCGCCCGCACGTCCTGGCTGGCGAAGTACGGCTACAAGCAGTGGGAACCCGCGTGCGCCGAGGTCCAGGCCGACGGCTCCCCGGGCATGCCGTACCTGATCGGGTGGTTCGAGGAGGCCGCGAAGACGATCCGCGAGACGGACGACGACGTGTTCACCGCGATCGGCCAGGAAGCCCGCTCCGCCGGCATCTCCCTGGCCATCTCCCTTCAGCGCGCCTCCGGCTCGCAGGTGTCCACCGACACCCGGGCGTCGCTGGGCAGTTCGTGGGTGTTCGGGGTCCGGGACGACCGCGACGCCGGGTTCGCCCTGCCGGATGAGGCGTTGGACGCGGGGGCGGCGCCGCACGTGTGGAAGGACAAAAAGCCCGGCTACTCGTACCTGGTCGCCAACGGCGTCCCGGAGACGTTCTGGGCCAGCCCCGCCCGCTCCTACCTCACCCCGGTCGAGTACCTCACCTGGGCCACCGTCACGTTCGCCGACGTCCGCGCGGTCTGTGACCCGGTCACCGAGCAAGCCGCGGTAAAGGCGGCCGGGCCCGCATACACCAAGCGCACCCGCTACCCGCTGCCGCAGCAGCCCGCACCCGCCCGCCCCGAGCAGTTCGAGGAGGAGGTGTTCCCGCTGTACTCCACCGACGACGGGGACGAAACGGACACCTGGGAAGGTGAGACGGACGACCCGGAGGGCTGGATCGACCCCGAGGTCGAACTCCCCGAGGTCACCACCGTCATCCAGCTCTCCGCCCCTGACAACCCGCCCCGGACCAAGGTCACCAAGGCGCACGCGCAGCAGATCATGGCCGAGCTGCTGGAGCAGTTCGAGACCGAGGGCCGCACCGTCGTCGCGCCGGCCGACTTCATGGAGCACTGCGACCGGTTCAACCGCTCCCGCGCCTGGGTCTCCGCCGAGGTCGCCGCGATGGTCGTCTCCGGCCGTCTCCGGGAGACCGGCGAGACCGGCTGCTACGAGATCGTCCCGCCCGACTACCGGGCCGCCTGACGCATCTGACGCGTCAGACGCTCCTGACGCCGAGCAGCCCATTTCCCCAGGTAACGCGCACCCGCGAGGGGCGTCAGACGCGTCTGACGCCCCTCCTGACGCACCTGACACCCCGACCCGAAACCCGGAAGGACTCGCCCGCCGTGGCCGTCACCGTCTCCGCCATCACCCTCTTCGGCCTCATCACGATCATCCTCATCCGCACCCAGCGCCTCACCACCTGGACCGCGTTGCCGGTGTTCCTCTTCGGCTTCACCGCCGCCTCCACCGGACTTGCCGGGCCCGTCAACGACGCCATGAATGCCATCGCCCAGATGGTCACCAACCTCACCTGACCCGTCCCGTCCCGCCGAACCGAGGAGAGCACTGTGGACCACAACCCGACCCACCCGAGTCCCGTCGTCCCGGTGTACTTCACCTCGGACGGCCACCCCTACTACGCCGCGCCGACCGCCTCCGCGCCGCTCGCGCTCTACCAGGGCGGCCCGGTCGGGCAGTTCGCCCCGGCCTACCCGCCGCAGGTGATCCACCCGGCCGTTCACCACCCCGTCCCGTACACCGCTGGACCGGGGCGCGACCCGTGGCCGGCCCGGCTGCTGTGCGGCGGGATTGGCATCGGCGCCGCCGGCGTCGGCACCGCCTTCCTCCTCCAGGCCATCGCCGCCGCCACCACCGGACTCGGCCTCATCACCGCAGCACTCGCCCTCGGCTGGCTCCTCAAGAACCAGAACAGCGGCGGGAGTTCCGCCCGGGGCGCGGTCAACGTCCACGTCACCACCCACAACCGCAACCGCTGAACCACCGCCGAGGGAGCACCGCAGTGACCACAGCCACCGCACCGCCCTTCACCATCCGCCCGGCCGCAGCCTGGCTGCCCGCCCGCCCGTGGAACGGCCTCACCGTCCTGGACGCGTTCTGCTGCCAGGGCGGCGCGTCCATGGGCTACCACCTCGCCGGATACCGCGTCCTGGGCATCGACCTCGCCAACCAGCCGCGCTACCCGTTCGAGTTCGTCCAGGGCGACGCGGTGGAGTTCATCGCCCGCCACGGCCGCCGCTTCGACCTGGTCGCCGGGTCACCGCCGTGCCAGCGCTACAGCGTCACCCAGAAGATCCAGGGCCGTGAACACCCGGACCTGATCGCCCCCACCCGGGAGGCGATGCGCTCCACCGGCCGCCCCTACGTCATCGAGAATGTCGAAGAGGCGCGAGGAGAGCTGATCAGCCCGGTGATGCTCTGCGGCGCGCTGTTCGGCCTGCGGACCTACCGCCACCGCCTCTTCGAAGCGGGCGGCGGACTCCGCCTCGCCCAACCCCCGCACCCCGAGCACACCGCGCCGCTGGCGAAGATGGGCCGCCCCGTCGGGGCGGGGGAGTTCATGCACGTCGTCGGCAACTTCTCGAACGTCCCCCTCGCCCGCAGCCCCGAGGTCATGGGCATGCACTGGGCCAGCCGGGACGGCCTGCGGGAGGCAATCCCGCCCGCGTACACCGAGCTGATCGGCCGTCAGGCCATGGCCCTGTTCGGTGCCGCCGCTCTCGCCTGCTGACCGGCCCCGTACGGCGGTTGCCTGATCCACCCACCGGCATGGCTGCGGTGGGTGGTGAGGGGAGCTGGACCGTCCAGCCCACCCAGCACGAGGAGCAGCCCGTGTTCATCACCGACCACACCCTCGCCCAGCAGCTCGGGGCCCGCGCCCACCAGGCGGATGCGGCCGCCCACCACCACAACCCGATCACCGGCCATCGCGCGTGGGTGCTGCTGGACGGCATCGGCGACCGCGAGCACGTCGCGGACTGGACGCCCCGCACCGCGCTCGCCCTGGCGTCCGCCGCCGCCGGGCTCGGTGACCCGCGTGCGGCGATCGAGCTGGCCCGGCCCGTACTGCACGCCGAGCGCGCCCACCACGGCCACCCGAAGAAGTGGCCGGCGGACGCCGCCGCGATCATCGCCGTCCTCAACTTCGCGGGTGACCTGAGCATCGCCTGGGCCGGGGACTGCCGGGCCTACTTCGCCGAACGCGGCCAGGCCCACCTGCTGACCACCGACCACAACGAAGCCGCACACCAGCGCCGGGCCCGGCAGACGCCCAGCCCGGACGCGCACGACCGCCTGACCAGCTCCCTGATGTTCCTCAGGGGTGAGATCGGCGGCACCGAGGTCCGCTTCGGTCCCCGGCGCGGCACCCGGCGTCTCCTGCTCGCCTCGGACGGGGCCTACCTTCCGCACGAGGCGGCCGGCGTCTTCCCCATCCCCGACGGGAGCAGCTCCCTCGCCCGACGGCCCCGCTTCCTGGCCCCCGTGCTCACCGGCCCCCGGGAGCGGGTCGCCCAGCGGCTCACCGAGCTTGCCGTCCGCAACACCCCGAACGCCGACAACGCCACCGCGCTGGTCATCGACCTGACCGGCTGACCGGGCGCGGGTCGTGGCATCCGTGGACTGGCGCGACTCGTCCCACTTCGACGCCACCCGCAACCTGCCCTGCCGCTGGTGCGGCCGGGCCACCCCGCTCCGTGACGATCACCGGCGCCCCTCGCACAAGGTCTGCGCCGAAGCCCACACGATCTCAACTCAACAGGGAGTAGCCCATGTTGAACGCCCTGCTCAGCCGCTTCCGGCTGACGCTCAGCACCCACCAGGAACCCGGCCGTCTCGGCCTGTACCGCACGCCCAACCCCAACTGCTGGACCTGTGACGGCCAACTCGGCTGGTACGACGGCAACAACCACACTGAAGAGGGGTGGTGGGAGCCCTGCCCCTGCACCATGGCCGCCCCACTGGCGAGCATCCCGTGGCCCGGCCGTAACCTCACCGCCGACGGCTACAGCGCCGAGCCCCCGTTCTGCTCCTGAACCTATTGGCGATCTGGCGCAGGGCCGCGGAGCTGCGGCTCTGAGTCAGGGCCTGTCGCGGTGCATGTCCCAGTGCTTGCTGAGGGCCTGGATGTGGTCCTTGCCGAGTGTGGCCAGGACGGGCTGCCCGTGCAGCGGGGCGTAGGCAGCGAACTCGTGGAGGTCCGCGGTCAGGTCGATCGTCAGCGTGCGGGGGTTCACTGCGATCAGGCCCATGTCGAAGAGACGGTGGACGTCACGCCGCAGGAGCAGTGCGGCCCCGACGTTGTGCTCTCCGGTGGCGGCGAAGCTGTCGAGGTGGGCTGCTTCAAGGGCGGGCTTGGGTGCCGGGCCGGTGAAGGCGCAGACGTTGCCGTGACGTTCCAGTACGGCTGCGCGGAAGGCGCCCTGGCCGACCCGTACCCGCACAACGCCGGCGCGGTGGCCGCCGATGAGTTCGCGGGTGGCTTCGGTGACGGTGACCGCGGCTTCTGCTCCGGTGGTGGCCTCGATCGCTGTCTTCAGCTTCTCCCACTCCATGCGGCGCATGGACAGCTGGGACTTCGGTGAGTCGCAGAGCGAGCGCAGGACCGCGCCGGAGAGCGCTCCGGGCATCGACTGCCAGCCCGTGGCGTGGTGGGAGCGGTAGGTCCTGACCGTCTCCGTGCGGGACTTGGGGGTGTCGAACTCCAGGCCGCACTGGTTGCACAGGTAGGTCGGCTTCTTCTTCTTGCGGCCCTTGAAGTCGGCCTTTCCGCACGCGGGGCAGGTGTAGCGGTCCTTCGCGGCCGAGCCGGTCTCCACGCGCTCAATCACCGAGACCCCCAGCAGGGTCCTGGCGTTCCACAGGGCGATCACGTCGCCCTTCTTCAGGTTGCCGTGGTTGGGGACGGTCTCGTCCCAGCTGTAGTGGCTCTCCGGGTCGTCGTCGTAGCCGTCGTTGCCCCCGTGCGCACGCTCGTCTCCCAGCGCCAGCACCAGCCACGCAGTACCCATCGTGCTCTCTCCCCTGCCGCACCCCGCCGCGGCGGCCTGGTGCCCGCGGCACGGCCCAACCTAGCCGCCCGCCGTGACACCAGCCCCAGCCCCCGGCAGGCCCAGCCCCTGGCTCTTCCTCCTCTGCCTCTTGTCCTTCCTGTTGTCTGTGGAGGTCTCATGCTCCGACCCCTGCCCGCCGTCGCCGCCGCGCTGCCGCGTCTGCGGGTGCTGGACCTGTGCTGCGGTGCCGGCGGTGTGTCCGTCGGCTTCCACCGGGCCGGGTTCGACGTCACCGGCGTCGACATCAACCCCCAGCCCAACTACCCCACCGGGCCCGGCTTCCGCTTCGTCCAGGCCGACGCGCTGGACTACGTCGCCGACCACGGCCACACCTTCGACCTGGTCCACGGCTCCTGGCCCTGCCAGCGGTTCTCCCGCGCCACCGCCTGGCGCGGCAACCGCGACAACCACCCCGACCTCATCACCCCCGGCCGGGCCCTCATGCAGGCCACCGGTCGCCCCTGGGTCATCGAGAACGTCCCCGGCGCCCCGCTGCGGCCCGACTACCTGCTCTGCGGCACCGCGTTCGGCCTCAACATCCAGCGCCACCGAGTCTTCGAGACGTCCTGGGGCGGCGGCGGCGACCTGCTCTCCCCCTGCTGGCACCACCGCCAGGTCCTCCCCTTCGAGCACAAGGGCGAACGCGCCTACGCCGACGCCATGGGCTGCACCTGGATGACCAACCTCGAAGCCCGCCAAGCCGTACCCCCCGCCTACAGCCACTGGATCGCCACCCAGTACCTCACCCACCACCACTCCGCGGGCCCCGGACAGGCCGCCGCATGACCACCGCAACCTGGCACACCGCCCTGACCGCGGCGCACCACGCCGCCCGGCGGGACTTCCCGGTGTTCCCGCTCGGGCGGACCAAGAAGCCCGCCCACCCCCGTGCCCACCCCGACAAGGCCCCGCACTGCCGGGGCGAGTGCGGGGCCTTCGGGCACGGTGTCCATGACGCCACCACCAACCCCGCCACCCTGGACGCCCTGTTCCAGGCGGTGCCGTGGGCCACCGGCTACGGCATCGCCTGTGGTCAGGCGCCGCACCACCTGGCGGGGATCGACCTGGACGTGAAGAACGGCATCGACGGCCCGGCCAACTTCCGGGCCCTGGCCGCCGAGCACAGGTTCACTGTCCCGATCACGGCGACCGTGGCCACCCCGTCCGGGGGCTGGCACCTGTGGCTGGCCACACCGCCCGGTGCGGTGTTCCCGAACTCGGTCGGCAAGGTCGCCCCGGGCATGGACGTGCGGGGCCCGGCCGGGTACCTGGTCGGGCCCGGCTCCCGCACCGCCGCCGGCGTCTACCGGTTCGCCCCCGGCACCGACCCGGACCGGATCGCCCCGATCCCGCCCGCCCTGATCGCACTCCTCACGCCGCCACCGGCCCCGCCCGTGTCCGTCCCGGACCCGCAGGCGCTCCGGGGCGCCATCCGGCAGCAGAGCGCGTACGTGGCGGCCGTCCTGGACCGGGAGGCGGCCACCGTTGCCCCGGTGCGCCAGCCCGGTCGAGGCAAAGCCCTGTTCGCCGCCTCGGCCCGTGTCGGCCGGCACGTCAGCGCGGGGACCATCCCGGAACGCCTGGCCTTCGACGCCCTGCTGAGCGCGGGTCTGGCCACCGGGCTACCGCTCTCCGAGTGCGAGCGCACCATCACCCGCGGCTTCGCGAAGGCCGCGGGCACCCTGCGCGCGGCCTGACCCACTGCCCCGAGCCAAGGGCGGGGGGCGGGAAAAGCCGCTTTCCCCGCCCCCCGCTCTCGGCCGGTCCAGCGCACCGCCCGCCCCGCACGGGTCCCTCTCACCGCCACCCGCACACGTAAGGAGCCCAATCCCTGTGACCGCGTCCAGCAGCCTTCCTGACGACCCGTACGACAACGTGAGCCCTCTGTTCCGCGACGGATGGGAGCAGGATCTCGACTCCGGCCCGGCCGCCGGTCCGGAACCGTGGGACCTGCCCGTGCCGTTCGGGGAGTCCCGGGCCCTGCCCGCGTTCCCCGTGGAGGTCCTGCCCGCGTGGGTGGGCTCGATGGTGAAGGCAGTGGCGGAGGAGACGCAGACGCCGGCCGATCTCGCCGGGTGCCTGGCCTTGGCCGCCCTGGCGACCGCCGCCGCCGGACGGGTCGTCATCCGCATCCGGGGGCGCTGGCACGAGCCGCTGAACATCTACACCGTCGTGGCCCTTCCCCCGGGCAACCGCAAGAGCGCCGTCTTCGACCACATCATCAACCCCCTGCTGACCGTGGAGAAGGTCCTCAAGGAGACCAGCGCGCTCAAGAAGATCGAGGCGGAGACCACCCACAAGCTCCTCAAGGCCGCCGCCGACCGGGCCGCCGCCAAGGCCGCCAGCGCGGAAGCCGACCAGCGCGACGCGCTGATCAGTGAGGCCGTTCTCCTGGCACGGCAGGCCGAGACCGTCACCGTGCCCGCCGAGACCCAGCTCATCGCCGACAACGTCACCCAGGAGTCGTTGGCGACGCTGCTGGCCGAGCAGGGCGGCCGGATGGCCGTCATGAGCCCGGAGGGCGGGATCTTCGACATCATCGCCGGTCTCTACTCCGGCAGCGCCAACATGGAGATCTTCCTCAAGGGCCACGCCGGGGACCTGGTGCGGGTCAACCGCCAGGGCCGCCCCGCCCAGCACATCGAGCACCCCGCCGTCACCATGGGCCTGGCCATCCAGCCCGAGGTGCTGGAGGCGATCGCCAAGGTCAAGGGCGCCGACGGGCGCGGGCTGCTCGCCCGCTACCTCTACTCGGTCCCCGTGTCGCTGGTCGGCTCGCGTTCCCAGGAACCCGAGCTGATCCCCGACCACGTTGCCGACACCTACGCCACCCGCCTGGCGGCCCTGACGACCGAGCTGGCGGACTGGACCGACCCGGCCGTGCTCACCATCACCCCCGAGGCGGACGCGGTCCTGATGGCCTATCAGAAGGTCACCGAGTCCCGCTTGGCCAAGGGCGGCAGCCTGGCACTGGTCGTGAAGTGGGCCAGCAAGCGCGACGGCGCCGTGGCCCGCCTGGCGGGCCTGCTGCACATCGCCACCCACCCCACCGACGCATGGCGCCGCCCCGTGGAAGCCGCCACCATGGCCGCCGCCACCCGCCTCGGGGACTACTTCACCGTCCACGCCCTGCACGTCTTCGACGCCATCGGCGCCGAACCCGCACGCGAAGCAGCCCGCGCCCTGCTCGACCACCTCCACACCAGCCCCCCGGCCGGCGCCTTCACCAAGCGCGACGTGTTCCGGGCCGTGCCCCGCTCCGACTTCCGCACCATGGCCGACCTCGACCCCGCCCTGGCCCTGCTGGAGGAGCACGGGTGGCTGCGGCAGCAGGCCCCGCCACCGCGCTCCGGCAAGGGCGGCCGCCCGCCCTCCCCCCGCTACCAGGCCCACCCCGCCATCGGCCACACCGAGCACTGACCCGACGAGAACCCCCGGAGCGCTGACAGAACTGACAGAACCTCCCGACATGGGCTCTGACCTGCGAAAGCATTCAAGATCACCGCCGTGACAAAACCCAATTCAACTCTGACAGAACCTCCCGCCCGGGGGTTCTGTCAGAGCATCAGCCGCTGTGACACAACCCCCTCCATCGAGGTTCTGTCAGAGTTTTTACCGGTTTTGTCACGCGCGCGATCATGGATAAACATGCAGGTCAGACGCCATGTGTCGAGGTTTTCGAGGTTCTGTCAGCGCTCCGGGCCTTCCGCCGCCCGCACCGCCGCAGGAGGACCACCATGACCACCGCCACGCCCAAGATCCGCCGCACGGTCCGCACGATCCCCGGTGAGCCCCCGAGGCTCGAACCCTCAACGCCTGACCGCTTGTTGACGGTCAGGGAAGTCGCGGTCCGACTCGGGACCTGGGAGACCAGCGGCGAGCGCTACCCCCGTCGGCTGATCGAGGAACGCCGGATCACCTTCGTGAAGGTCGGCCGCTTGGTCCGCATCCCCGAGTCCGCCGTCAACGAGCTCATCACCGCCAACACCGTGCTGCCACTGGCCGTACACCGTCCCTCCCGCAGGAGTGCTGCCTGATGGCCAAGAACAACCGCCGCCGCTTCGGTTCCGTCCGCAAGCTCCCCTCCGGCCGCTGGCAGGTCCGGTACTACGACCCCGTCACCAACGAGCGCCGACCGGACGAGAAGACGTACGCCACCAAGACCGAAGCCGACATCAGGCTGAGTCAGATCGAGGCGGACATGAGCCGCGGAGTGTGGGTGGACCCGGACGCCGGATCCGTGAACTTCGGTGAGTACGCGGACACTTGGCTGAAGGATCGCAAGCTGGGGGCGACCACTCGGGAGCGCTACGAGGGCGTGCTCCGGCTCCACATCAAGCCGCCCCTGGGGAGCCTGTTCGTCTCCGGCATCACCGCCCCGCGCGTGCGCGCCTGGCGAACTGCGCTTCTCGACAGCGGAGTTGGTGAGCCGACCGTGGTCAAGGCGTACCAGATGCTGCGGGCAATCATGAACACCGCCGTGGACGACGAGCTGATCCGGCGCAACCCCTGCCGGATCCCCGGCGCCGATGCCTACGACGTCCCCGAGCGGCCGGTGCTCACCGTGCCCGAGGTCTACGCCGTCGCCGCCGCGATCCAGCCGCAGTGGCGGGCACTCGTTCTCCTGACGGCCTTCACCACGCTCCGACTCGGCGAGCTGGCCGCACTGCGCCGGCGGGACGTCGACGTGGAGGCCCGTCTCCTGCGGGTCCGCCGCAACCAGGCCGAACTGAGCAGCGGCAAGCTGCTTACCAAGTCGCCGAAGAGTCAGGCCGGGTTCCGCCCGGTCGCCTTCCCGGCGGACATCGTCCCCGACCTGGTGCACCACCTCGAACACCACGCGGCTGCCGGGCAGGACGGGCGGTTCTTCGTCGGCCCGCGCGGCGGCCGGCTGCGCCGCAGCAACTTCCGGGACGACTGGATCGCGGCCCGGACCAAGGCGGGCGTCACGGAGGACGTCCATTTCCACGACCTGCGCCACACCGGCAACACCCTCGCGTCGCAGTCCGGCGCGAGCACCCGTGAACTGATGACCCGGATGGGCCACAGCACCGCCAAGGCCGCGCTGAACTACCAGCACATGACGAGCGACCGGGACCGGGCCATCGCCGACAAGATGGGCGAGGCGGCCCGCAAGGCCCTCGGGAAGGACGACCCACCGGCGCCTACGGGCACGGATGGGGCACGGGAGGGGTAGCGGCCCAAACGGCGAAGGCCCAGGTTCGAGGGGGAAATCCCTTCGGCCTGGGCCCTTCTGCGTTCTGGCTGCGGAGCCCCCTGTCGGGTTCGAACCGACGACCCCCGCTTTACAAGTTTTCGGCGGGCAAGTCTCTGACCTGCACAAATGCGGCTGACGGGCCGTCTGACCTGCGAAAGTCGCTCTCGGTAACTCTCCGGGTCTCCCACCGCTTCTCGCCCTCATGTGTGCCGATTCCGTGCTGCGAAGCGGTCCGCTGGCCTCATGGCCACCGCAGACTGCCCGTGCCACTCAGCCCCTTGGCGGCCACCAGAATCGCAGGCCCACTATTCCCCTGCGAGTACCAGCCACGGCTGTCCATCGCTGCACACCCACGAGTGCCGACCGCCCCTCCCCCATCGCAGCGGCCACGGACCGTGACCCAAGCAGCCGGCCGCACACTTCGATTCCATCCCCCAACCGGTTCGCCGAACTGCTTCTTCGAATATCCGCGCCACTCACCCACCCGCCAGGTGTTGTTCACCAATATTCGGCTCAACATCACTGATCCCATTTCCCTCGACCTCTGCAATATGATCGAAGCGCTTTTGTTGCGATTGATTCATCGAAGACCAGACTGACGGAGGCGCTCAATAGGCAGGCCGGGAGAGAATTCTGATAACCATCTGGTCTGCAGGGCTGGGACGAGACTCGGCTCGCCTGGACTCCCCGGAAGGCCACTCGACTGCAATAGCGAGGCCATGGTTAATCGACTGAACCACACCCAGTCGCCCTACCTCCAGCAGCACGCGACCGATCCTATGGAGGAAGAAATGGCGGAGGCAGCCAGGCGGGACGCTCCCATCCTGCTGAGCGTGGATTACGCGGCGTGCCACCGGTGCCAATGACTTAACACAACCAGGTAGTCCTGACCTGGGGTGTTGCCAGGGGGTAGTCGCATGGACACGTACGATGAGGAACTGGGCAAGAACATAGACGCTTGGGTGGAGGCCGAATTGGCCGCCTCGCCCGAGTGGGGGCCCGAGAAGTACGCCAGCATCCGCCAGCGCTTGGAGGGCAGCGCACCCGCTGTCGCTGCTGAGGAGTAGGGCGCGAAGTCGCGGCCCACCTCCCAGTGCCGTGCGCGGCGGACCGAGCGGCCCACGCGCACGGCACCCGTACTATGCCTCTCTTGGTTCGGCCGACCTGGCGGCCTTCTCGATTTTCGCGCGGTAGGCCGCACGGGCTTCTTCGTCGATCTGCTGTTCGTGTTCGGGGCGCAACCCGGTGCGGCCGTCGAGGCCCTCGCGCAGGATGTCGGCGTGCCCGGTGTGCCGGATCGACTCGCCGAGGACATGGACCATGATGGCGAACAGGTTCGTGCTGGCATATGGCTCCGGCCACCACGGCACGTGGCCGGGGGCGTCGAGGGGAAGCTCGTCGATTGTCGCGTCCGAGTGTTCCCACGTGCGCCGGTAGAACCCGATGATCTGATCGCGGGTCTCGTGCTCGGCCGCCCACAGATCGCTGCCGTCGGCGTCCTGCCACCGGCACAGCGGTTCCAGGGAAGGGCGGTCGAAGACCTCGCCGAAGTACCTGGCCTCGACGCTGGCCACGTGCTTAACCAGACCCAGGAGGTTGGTCCCGGTCGCCGTCAAAGGCCGACGGGCGTCGTATTCCGACAGGCCGTCGAGCTTCCAGAGCAGCGCCTCGCGGTCCCGACGCAGTCGCCCGTGCAGGTTGTCCTTCGCGAATTCATCGATCATGCGGCACGAGCCTGCCATGGGCTGCCCGTGGTCTCAAGATCCCGTACGTGATCCGCAGCGACTGGCAGAGCCGAGGCATGGCCATAACCGCCACCTGACCTGCTACAAGAACCTCGCGAAACCTGTCACGTGCGACAACTTCCAGCCAGCCGGGGCCCCTGCCGTTCGACGGTTCGGACTTCGCCGGCGGCCCGCCCGCCATCACCAGCGACCAGGGGAAACAGTCGGGGGTGTCTAGAGCTCCAGCGTGGCCTCGATGCGGCGCAGGTGGTGGCGGGCCATGGCGAGGTTGGCTCGGGTGCGGTCCAGGACGAGGTACAGGAAAAGGCTGCTGCCGCCTGTTCGGGTGAGCGGTCGGATCAGGTGGTACTGGCCGGTGAGGGCGACGAGGATGTCCTCGACCTCTTCGGCGCCCAGGTTCAGTGTGTCCAGGGCGCGGCGGGTGGCGCGGACGATGTCGGTGTACCCGGCGGCGGCCAGGGCCAGGTCGAGGCCGGCGACCGCTGCGACGCGGGTGCCCAGGGCCATGCCGCTGTCGTAGTCGACGAGGGCCACGCCGAGCGCACCGTCGATGTCCATCGCGCCGCCGAGTGCCCGGTCGACTCCGCTCACGTTCCACGCTCCCTTTGCTCCGGGTGCCGGTTCTTGGCCGTGCCGGCCGGCCCGGACACGGCGGTGCGGGCTCCTCGTGTTCGTGAGGCTACGGATGGCGTCGCAGTGACACGAGGCTGTGACCGCAACTGATCACGGTCGGCGCGCCGTCGGCCGGATGCGACTTGCTTTGATCGCAAGTTGAAGAATTCTTCACATTCATAGATGCTGCATCCTTGTAGTGAGAGGTTCTGCGCCGTCGGACGTCCCGGTGTCCGGCTATGGGAGGGCGACGATGAGCGACGTGTTCGACGAGGAGCTGCGTGCGCAGCTGGCCGAGGCCCGGCAAATGCGCGCCCGGGCGCGGGAGAGCGGCGACGAGGACGGCGCCCAGGCGTACGGGGGGCGGATCACGCAGCTGCTGCGCATCGCCGCCCACCACGGCATCGTGCTGGACCACGGCGCGGACGAACAAGAAGAGGACTGAGCGATGGCGGTGCCGCTGTACCAGGCGAAGGCGGAGTTCTTCCGCACCCTCGGCCACCCGGTCCGCATCCGCGTGCTGGAGCTGCTCCAGGACGGGCCGCGGCCGGTGCGCGAGCTGCTGGCCGCGATTGAGATCGAGCCCTCCAACCTGTCCCAGCAGCTGGCGGTGCTGCGCCGTACCCAGCTGGTCACGGCCACCCGGGAGGGCAACACCGTGGTGTACGCGCTGGCCACCCCGGACGTGGCCGAGCTGCTGCGCGCGGCCCGTCGCATCCTCACCGAGATGATCACCGACCAGGGGGCGCTGCTCGCCGAACTGCGCGAGCCCGAACGACAGGCGCACCGGGCATGAGCGGGGCGTCCACAGACCTGAGAGGCTCTTCCGCGTTCGCGGCGTTCGCCCGGCGGGCGGGTGCGCGGCTGCGGGCGGTGCTGCCCGACCGGGCGGGGCTGGCGACGATGGGCCGCTCGCCGCGCAAGGACCTGCTGGCGGGGCTGACGGTGGCGATCGTCGCGCTGCCGCTGGCGCTGGGCTTCGGGGTCGCGTCCGGCGCGGGGGCCGAGGCGGGGCTGGCGACAGCGGTGGTGGCCGGCGCGCTCGCCGCGTTCTTCGGCGGCTCCAACCTCCAGGTCAGCGGGCCGACCGGAGCGATGACGGTGGTCCTGGTCCCGATCGTCCACCGGTTCGGCACCGAAGGCGTCCTGACGGTGGGCCTGATGGCCGGAGTGCTGCTGGTCGCAGCCGCGCTCGGCGGCGCCGGCCGGTTCATGGCCTACGTGCCGGCCCCGGTGGTGGAGGGTTTCACCCTGGGAATCGCCGCGGTGATCGGCCTCCAGCAGGTGCCCGCCGCGCTCGGTGTGAAGGCGTCGGGCGCGCAGAACGTCGTGGTCACCGCCTGGGACGCGGTCAAGGACTTCGCCCATGCCCCGCACCCGGCCTCGCTCGCGCTGGCGGGCGGCGTCGCCCTGGTCATGCTGGCCGGTGCCCGGCTGCGGCCGGGCATTCCGTTCTCGCTGCTCGCCGTCGTCGCGGCCACCCTGGTCACTTCGTTGGCGGGCCTTCACGTGGCGACGATCGGGCACCTGCCCGCCGGGCTGCCCGCCCCCTCGCTCGGCTTCCTCCACGTGGGTGATGTGCCGCAGCTGGCGACCGCCGCACTGGCGGTCGCGGCGCTGGCGGCGCTGGAGTCGCTGATGTCGGCGACGGCGGCGGATGCGATGAGCGTCAGTGAACGCCACGACAGCGACCGCGAACTGTTCGGCCAGGGCATCGCCAACCTGGTGGCGCCGTTGTTCGGCGGCGTCGCCGCGACCGGGGCGATCGCCCGCACCGCCGTCAACGTCCGCTCCGGCGCGGCCTCGCGCCTGGCCGCGCTCGTCCACGCCGCCGTGCTCGCGGTCGTGGTGTTCGCCGCTGCCCCGCTGGTGTCGGGCATCCCGCTGGCGGCGCTGGCCGGCGTGCTGATCGCCACCGCGATCCGCATGGTCGAGGTCGCCTCGGTGCGGGCGCTGGCGCGCAGTGGCCGGGGCGAGGCTGCGGTCCTCGCGCTGACCGCGGCGGCGACCCTGGCGTTCGACCTGGTCACGGCTGTCATCGTCGGCCTGCTCGTCGCGGGGGCGCTGGCGCTGCGCCAGGTCGCCCGCTCGGCAGCCCTCACCCGGGTTGCGTTGCACGAGGGCCTGGCGCCGGCCGACCATCATGGCGAGGAGCAGGCGCTGCTGGCCGATCACATCGTGGCCTACCGCATCGACGGGCCGGTGTTCTTCGCGGGCGCGCACCGCTTCCTGCTCGAACTCGCCGAGACGAGTGACGTGAAGGCGGTGATCCTGCGGCTGTCCCGGGTGAGTGCGATCGACGCCACCGGCGCGCTTGTGCTGGGTGATGCCATCGCGAAGCTGGAGCGCCGTGGCATCCTCGTCCTGGTCTCCGGCGTGCGTGAGGAGCACCTCAAGACACTCGACGCCCTCGGCGTGCTGGACACCCTGCATGCCGAGCAGCGCGTGTTCGAGGCGACGCCGCAGGCCATCGCGTACGCGCGCAGCCATCTGGGCGGCGAACTGCCGGCCGCCACAGGCAAGGGACGCTGATGGCCGCCGACCGAGGAGGCCGCGAGTGAGCGGGCGGTGGCATCTGTTCGGGCGCCGGCACCGGAACGTGCCACTGGTGCGGCGCCCAGCGCCGGTGCGGGGACCGGCCTACACCGTGACGCTGGCCAACACCCCGGCGGTGATCGGCCTGTCCGCCCGCACTGCCCGCACCGTCTTCACGAGCTGGGGGGTGCCGGTGCGCTCCAGCACCCTGGACGCGGTGGTTCTCGTCGTCACCGAGCTGACGGTCAACACGGTTCGCCACGCCCGCTCCAGCCACCTGGCGCTGACCTTCGCCATGACGGACGACCACCTGGACATCAGTGTCCATGACGAGGACCCGCACCTGCCCGCGCCGGCACGGCCGCGACCGGCCCCGGGTGCCGGGTACGGGCTCGCGGTGATCGCCGAGCTCGCCGACGACTTCGGCGGCCACCTGTCGGCAGGCCACGACCCGGGCGGCAACGGCAAATTCGTCCGAGTCCTGCTCCCCTGGTCCCCGCCCTGACCACACACTCCCGCGGAAGGAGAACCCTGGTGCGTTTCGAGATCACCGCCTTCGACGACCACGGCGCCGCGCTGGCGCCCGTCACCGCGGACGCGGCCACCCTGCGAGAGCGGCTGAGACGGGCCGCCGCCACGGGCGAGCGCCTGCACATCCGCCCACGTCCCCGAATCGGGGCGCCCCGTCCCGCCCGAAAGAGGGGTACCGGTCATGAGTGATGCCGTCAGCGACGAGAAGGCCAAGCGCAAGGCAATGCTCGTGCGCGCGTCGATCTACATCGCCGGCACCCACCTGTTCGCCGGCTTCGTGATCCTGCTCTTCGCCCTCGGCAACCGCCACTGACCCCCACACCTGGCCCGATGGCCCGACCCCGTTGACAGCGAACCCGACGGAGGACGTCGTTGATCCCCGGACCACACCGCACCAAAGGCGGCGCACCACAGCTCGGCGCCACCGGAACCGGCCGCACCGGCCCCTTCGGCATCCGGCCGCACGAGGACGAAGACCGGACCGAACCCGACCTCCGACCGCCCGGGGCACGGCCGCGGACAGCGGCGTCGGGCACCGACCCCGCGCACCCGACGTCCTGATCCCCTGGTCCGCTCGCACCCGCGCCGTTCGTAAGCACACCGCACAAACCGCCCCACTACGAAGGATATTGTTGCCAATATGAGTGAGAACCTCCCCTCTTGCCCGAAGTGCTCCGGTGAGTACACCTACGCGATGGACGCACTGATGGTCTGCCCGGAGTGCGGCCACGAGTGGGCCCTCACCGAGGGCGGCGCCGAGGACACCGGTGCCGCGGGCGAGCGCGTGATCAAGGACGCGGTCGGCAACGTGCTGAGCGACGGCGACACCGTCACGGTCGTCAAGGCGCTCAAGGTCAAGGGCAGCCCCTCGGGCATCAAGGCGGGCACCAAGGTCCGCAACATCCGCCTGGTCGACGGCGTGGACGGCCACGACATCGACTGCAAGGTCGACGACTTCGGCCCGATGCAGCTCAAGTCCAGCGTGGTCAAGAAAGCCTGACCAGCCGTCCTGCGACCGCCTCTCCACCAAGGACCGGTCAGTCGGAGAAGGTGACCTCGCCGGTGTCCAGGCGGTAGTACGCGCCGACCACCCGCAGCCGCCCGGCCGCCACCAGGGGAGACAGCAGACGGTCGCCGCGCAGCGCGGCGACCGTCTGCCGGGTCTGGGCCCGGATCGTCGCCTCCACCAGCTGCCCCGGCGCGACACCCTGGCGGCGGGCCTCGTCGTAGGGGCGGCGCAGGTCGTGCACGATGTCGGCGAGGTGGCCGGGCAGCCTGCGGCCCTCCCGCAGGCACTCCACGGCCGCGGTCACCGCTCCGCAGTTCTGGTGGCCCAGGACCACCACGAGCGGGGTGGCGAGCTCGGCCGGGCCGTACTCCAGGCTCCCCACCACCAGCGCGTCGTGGGTGTGCGCAGCGGTGCGCACCACCATCAGGTCACCCAAGCCCTGATCGAAGACCAGCTCCGGCGGCACACGCGAGTCGATGCACGAGAACACCACCGCGAACGGCTCCTGGCCACCTGCCAGCTGCACGCGCCTGGCCGCGCCGACGTCGGGACGGGTGGCCCGGTCGGCGACCCACCTGTCGTTGCCCGCCTTCAGCCGCGACAGCGCCAGCTCGGGAGTGCCGGCCTCCGGCGGCGCGGCGACCCCGGCAGGCGGCGCCACCGCAGGCGCCGCCAGGCACACGGCCGCCAGCGCACCCGTCCGCAGAACACTCCGGCGGCCCACCGCCATCGACCCCCGACTCCCCGGCACAACGCCCTCACGACCGGATACCACGCTCTCACCACCGGCCACGGGTGAGGTGGTAGGCGGTCAACCGCTCGGGGCGCAGGAGCAGCAGGTGCTCGTTGTCCTCGTCCGGCCAGGCCCGCATCGGCACCCGGTAGCGGGCGAGCTCTCCCGGCTCCACGACCCGGCGCACGGCCCCCGTCACCAGCACCACCCAGCCCGTGTGCTCCTCCGGGTCGATCTGCTGCGCCAGATAGGTCAGGCGCTGTGGGTAGTCGGCCCCGCCCGGCGGCAGGTGCACGCGCAGGTACACGTGCTCGCCCTCCACCAGGTGGTTCACCACCACCAGGTCGGCCGGGCCCGGCGCGGCCCGGTCCGCGATGAGCCGGCCCGCGCCAAGACCCGCCAGTAGCACGAGGGCCTGGCCACGGGGAAGCTCCAGCAGGGAAGGCACTGGCTGATCGTCCATCGGCCACCTCGGAGCAACGGTCCGGCGGGCCCGCACCGCCACGGAGCCGGCGGGCAGGCCCAGCCGGAGGCCCGCCCCGGTACGGGGGGACGGGGCCAGCCTCCGACAGCGGCACCGAGGGCCACCAGACAAAGACTTTAGCAGTTGCGAATATTGGCAACTATGTGCGAGCGGTCGAGTCGCCCGGCCCCCGAAACAAGAGCGCCGACCCGCCCGCGATCAGCCGCAGGCGGCGCAACCACCCGGGACCGTGTTCCGGCGCCGACAGTCCTCCTGCGACGCGCCTCTCCCCGAAAGGGTGGGCTGCCCAGGCGTCGGTTCCCGGGCAGCCCACCCCGCGACGGGCGCTTCCGGCAGCCCGCCACCTTGCAGACCTTAGCAGTTGCTAATATTGGCAATCACGAGGAGAGGGGACTGGGATGCGTATCCCACCGCACCGCTGCACCCGGGCACCGCTCGCCGCATTCGTGGTCGCGTGCGACTTGTGGCGCCCGGCCGCCGGCGGACGGAGCCCGCGCCGCGGGCACATCCCCCCGCGCCCGATGGGTCGTCGGGACCTCGTGAACGCTCACCGCCGCCCCTGGCGTGCGGCCAGGAGGCAGCGGTGAGCATCCAATGGGACCTCGACCACAGCGGCGGAGTCGACCTGCTGCGACTGTCCGGCTACCTGGGCCAGGACGCACTGCACCGCTTTACCGGAGCCGTGGACTGGGCCCGGGCCCACCGCACTGGGCCGGTCATCATCGACCTGTCCGCCCTGCGAGGCTGGAACGCCGAGGGCGAGGCGGCGATCGTCGACGCCGCCGCCCGCCTCGGCACAGACCACGGCCCGCCGGCGGTGTGCGGCCTCGAAGACCGCGTGGCGCCCCTGATCGCCACCGCCCACGCCCTGGGCATCCTGCGCATCCACCCTGACAGCGCCACGGCCCGCACCGCGCTCGCCATGCCCTGAGCGGCCCTTTTTTACCCCATTGCTAGAGTCACAGCCGATGAAGTCCAACCCAGCCAGCGCCAGATAAGGGGACGGTGATCTTCCTGAACGCCGACACCCCGCGACAGCCCTCCGTCGTCACGGCGCCGCTCTACCAGCACAAGGCCGAGTTCTTCAAAACCCTCGGCCATCCCGTGCGCATCCGCGTCCTGGAACTGCTGAGCGAGCGCGAACGCGCCGTCGCCGACATGCTCCCCGAAGTCGGCATCGAGGCCGCCCACCTCTCCCAGCAGCTCGCCATCCTGCGCCGCGCCGGAGTCGTCGCCTCCCGTCGCGACGGTGCCAGCGTCGTCTACCGCCTCACCAGCCCCGAGGTCGCCGACCTGCTCAAGGTCGCCCGCTCCATCCTCAGCACCCTGCTGACCGACCGCGCCGAACTCCTCAACGACCTCCACCCCGGCAGCGATCCAGCACCCCCACACTGACCTGACGGCCAGGTTCGCCGTCTACCCGCCAAGGCTGGGCGGACCCACCCCGAGCCAGCATCGTGCACTCGCGCCCACCTGCGGGCTACTCGCCTTTCAGCGGGGTGAGCATCCAGCCATGCCATCGATCGGCTTCTGATGGTCCATCAGCTGATGCCACGTCATGGCGCACAAGTCCTCTGAGGGCGACGGCGTGGCCGACTACCTGAACGAGCACTTCGTCTCGGCCAAGGCGGACCGGGAGGAGCGGCCGGATGTAGATGCGGTGTACATGGAGGCGGTGCAGGCGGGCAGCGGGCAGGTGGCCGACCGATGACGGCGTTCCTGACGCCTGCGAAGGAGCCGTCCTACTTCGGAACGTACCTCCCGCCCGAGCCCCGGCGCGGAATGCCGGCGTTCCGGCAGGTAGCGGCAGGCGCTGGCCGGGCCCGGCCGCAAGTTCGATGCCAAGCGCGGCGGCTTCGGCGGCGCCCCCAAGTTCCCGCCGTCCATGACGCCCGGGTTCCTACTGCGCCACCATGCCTGCGCTGGTGACCACATCGCGCTACAGATGGCCGAGTGGATCCGTGAGGCGATGGTCCGGGCGGAATTCTACGACCAGCTCGACGGCGGCTTCGCCCGGTACTCGGTGGACACCGACTGGGTGGAGCCGCACTTCGAGAAGATGCTGTACGACAACGCCCTGCCGCTCCGGGTCTACCTGGATCTACGGGGGCGGCCAGCAGCGAGAGGCCCGGCGGGTCGCGTCGGAGGGCGCCGGCTTCCCAGTCGGCAACTTCGTACCTCAGGGGGCTGGTTCGCCTCCGCGCCGAACGCAGACACCCTCGACCCACCCACCTGCAGACCCGCCGAAGGCGCCTGCTACGCCTTGTTGACTCCCGAGCAGCTGACCGCCGCCCTGACCGCACTCGTAGCCGTCATGGTCGCCGTCGCCGTCACTCCGAGTAGCCCTCGCGCCAGCAATCCAATACACGCCTCATCGACGCGCGGATCGCCCACAGCGCTGACACACCCAGTCGAGCGCGGGCGACTCTGGTGACCACTTCTGGGCACGACGACAGAGCCCTCCTCCGTCGGCTGCACCCGCCATTCACGGCCCCATGATCGACTCTGATGTGTGCCGAATGTGTGCTGGAACCGCCGAGCAGGACCTGAGGCGCCGCTGAACTACAGAAATGCCATTAGCCCAAACAGGTGAGTCCCCGCCCGCATAGGCGGGACTCACCCAGCCGCAGCCCGAACACCAAGAAGGCCGCCGACCTGCATATTCGCGCAGGTCAGCGGCCTTCGACGGTCATGAGCATCGCTTTCCAGGGCGCCATGTCATACCCAGATCAGGTGTCCGATATGCCCTGAAAAAATGTCCGATTTGGGGCCCCCTGTCGGATTCGAACCGACGACCTTCGCTTTACAAGTTTTCTCCGAGCAAGCCGCTGACCTGCATAAATGCGCCTATCGGGGTGCCTGACCTGCGGAAGTCGCTCTCGGTAGCTCTCCCAGCCTCCCGCCGCTTCTCGCCCTCATGTGTGCCGATTCCGTGCTGCGAAGCGGCCCGCTCGCCCCATGCCCAGGCCACCCTCGACCGCCCGCCACCCAGCCCCTTGGCGACCTACCGACGCCCCAAGCCCACTCACCCTACGAGCACCGGCCAGGGCTGCCATCGCTGAACATCCACAAGTCCCGGGCCGCCCTCCCCCATCACACCCGTCACGGATCGTGACCCGAGCAGCCGACTGGGCACTTCGACTCCATCCCCGACCAGTTCGCCAAATTGCTTCTTGCTCGAATATCTGCGTCACCCATCGCACTCTCTGCGTACTGTTCGCTAAGATTCGGCTCAACGTCACCGATCTCCCTTTCCTCGACCTCTGTAACACGAGCGAGGCGCTTTTTGCCGCGACTGGTTCATCGAAGGCCAAGTCGACGGAGGTACTCAACAGCCAGGCCAGGAGATAATTCTGGCAAGCAACTGGCCTAGGGCCGGGACGAGGCTGGGACCACATGGACTCCCCTGGAAGCTTACCCGTCGAGCTCATTCAGAAATGTCACCTGCTCCCGGCCTATCAACTGGACTATCCCCCCGAGAAGGGCACTCGGCCGCAATGGCGAGGCCATAAATACCGACGACACCGCCCGCACCACTCGCTTCCACTTCTGGCCTGGCAAGGGGGACGGTTACACCGACTAAGAGCGTGTCTCATGTGGGGGTTGGACGACCTGCGGCATGATGGGGCTTATGGGGGTTGATCTGTCTCATCGGCTGGTGCCAGATGGTCTGTGGGAGCTGGCGAGGCCGCTGATCCCGTCGTTCGCGTCCCGCCGTCAAGGTGGTGGGACGGCGGGGCTGGAGGACCGGGCGGTGTTCACCGCTGTGGTCTACGTTCTGACGTCCGGCTGTGCCTGGCGGCATCTGCCGCCGACGTTCGGCGTTTCGCCGGCCACCGCGCACAGGCGGTTCGCTGCATGGTCGAAGGCCGGGGTGTGGGTACGGCTGCACCGTGCGGTGTTGGACGAGCTCGGGGCGCGTGGTGAGGTGGACTGGACGTCGGCGATCATCGACGCTGCCTCGGTCCGCGCGAAAAAGGGGGCACGCTGACCGGGCGCAATCCGGTCGATCGGGGCAAGAAAGGCAGCAAACTCCATGTCCTGAGCGATGCCCGGGGTCTGCCGTTGGCCGTCGGCGTCTCAGGTGCCAACGTCCACGACAGTCAGGCCCTCAAGCCCCTGATCCGTGGCCTGCCGGCGGTGAGGTCACGCCGCGGACCCCGTCGGCGACGCCCGGACAAGCTCCGCGGCGACAAGGCCTACCACTCCGCCGACACACTCACCTGGCTGCGACAGCGCGGCATCACACCCCGCATCGCCCGCCCAGGAGTCGACACCTCGGAGCGGCTCGGCCGCCACCGATGGAAGATCGAACGCAGCATCGCCTGGCTCTTCGGCTATCGCAGACTGACCGTCAGATACGAACGGAAGGGCTCCCACTTTGCCGCCTTCCTCGGCCTCGCGGCAGCCCTGACCTGCCACAAGAAGCTCGCCAAGATATCCACATGAGACACGCTCTAAGTCCCGACGCGCACACCCGCGCCCCGGCTTCAAGAACGCCATTCAGGCCGCCGCGATCAAATACGGACACCCTCCCCGGAAGGGCATCCCCTACACAGGTCTCCTGCATAGGCTCCTCATGCGGTCGGGGGTATTCCGTATCCCCGTCTGGCATCTTGCCGATCGTGGGCGGGGCCCGTCGGGCTGGACGGCCATATGCCGTAGCCCAGGCGACGGGAACGTCCTACCCAATTGGAGGGGAACTCTCATGCCTGACATCGACCTTGGCTTGGCATCGGACTGGCAGGACGGCGACTGGCACGGCCGCGTCAAGCTCGTGCAGAACCGGACGTACCCCACTTCGCCCAAGAAGGACGTGGCCGTCACCTCGCCGAACAGCATCGAGATCGAGATCAACACGGACAATTCCACGTCGGGGGAGGCGAAGCACGTATTCTTCACAGCGCACGTCGGAAGCACGAAGAAGGTCATCGCCGTACTCGACTGGCAGGGCAACCTGCGCATCGCCGGGAAGCTGACCACGGACCAGACGAACCTGGGCTACTGATCGTTCTGACGGTCACTTAGAGCCCGTAACACGATCACGGGGTCTGCTTGTTGAGCCTTCGCCAGCAGATGAGAGTGCAGGCGAGTGAGATGAGTGAGTCGTGGAGGTCGAGGCGGCGTTCCCAGCGGGTGGCGAGGCGCTTGAACTGATGGAGCAGGGCGAAGGTCTGCTCCACCACGTAGCGGAGCCTGCCCAGGCCGCGGATGTCGGGTTCGCCGCGCCGGGAGATGACGGGCAGGATCCGACGGCAGGTCAGCTCGCGGCGGACGTGGCGGCTGTCGTAACCCTTGTCTCCAAGAAGGGACTTGGGCCTCTTGCGGGGCCGGCCGGGTCGGCCCGCGACGGGTGGCACGCCGTCCACCAGGGCAAGGGTCTGGGTGATGTCGGGGACATTGCCGCCGGTCGTGATGACCTTGAGCGGGGTGCCGTTGCCGTCGCAGATCAGGTGGTGCTTGCTGCCCGATTTGCCGCGGTCGACCGGCGACGGGCCAACCCCGGCACCCCCCTTTTCGCCCGCACGTGGGAGGCGTCCACGCAGGCGCGCGTCCAGTCGATCCGCCCGGCCGCATTCAACTCGGCGAGCAGTATGCGGTGGACCTGGTCGAAGACGCCGGCCTCCGTCCACCGGCACAGGCGGCGCCAGCACGTCTGGCCCGAGCCGAAGCCCAACTCGGGCGGCAGCTGCTGCCAGGTGATGCCGGTGAACAGCACGAACAGGATGCCCTGCAGACACAAGCGGTCGTCCACCGGCCGAGGGCCCGGCGACCGCTCGGGCCAGGGCGGCAGGACCGGCCCAATCAGCGCCCACAGCTCGTCATCGACCATCCAGGGTGCACTCACACACCGCCAACGGACGAATCGTCACACCGGACACGGCCCACCAGCCCACAACCACAAGATCCTGTTACCGGTTCTTACGAGGTGGAGCGCCGGGTCCAAGGACCTGCCAGGGGATGACCATGGTGTCTCAGGTTTCTCCTGGTGGATCGAACTAGCCTGGATCGCCAGAGGTGGAGCCGATCGGCTCCACCTCTGGCGAAAGGGTGCGGCGAGCGTCCGCAGGACCGCGGGCCCTGCCTCAGCCGTGCTTTGGGGGGGCAAAGCCCTCACCCAAGGATGACCAGATGACCGTGGAGACGTTCGGACTGGACCGACGTCCGTGGATGCTGCCGATGGCCGTGATGAGTGTGGTCCCGGTGGTCGCCACCCTGGCGGGCTCCGGCTTCGCGCTGCTGCCCTTCTACACGGCCGGCCCAGCTCTCGCGGCGGCGAGGGGAAGCACGGCCACCGTACTGGGCACGGGCATCGTCTCCGTCGGACTCTGCCTGGGCGGTGCTCTGATGGACGGGCTCCTGGGGCACACCAGGTTGCTGATCGCGCTCGGCGGGATCATCGTCGTCACCGGCGCCGCCTGTTACGTGAGCGCTGTACGCCACCCGCGACCACACCGGCGAGTTCTACCCCGACCTGGTCGAGGGCATCCGCGCCCACCCTGACCCCGACCGCGCCCTCGAAGAACTGCGCGCCGACGTCGAGCACCACACCGGCGGCGTCAACGACGACGACTCCGCCCTCCTGCTCCTCCACTACACACACCACCACCGTGCCCTGATGCCACAGGCGCCGACTGCCCGATCCCCGCACCGGGCTACCCATCTTCGATCCCTACTCAGATCTGCTCCAACGCTGTGTTCAGAGAGGGAGTGGCCTGTTTTCTGATGCATGCATGACCAGGATGACCAGCCTGAACGCGCCCGGTCCGGAGCTGCGATCCGACGCCACGTTACGAGGGCACCGCTCTTAGTCGTGGCCAGGTCGCGCGGCGCTTGGGCCGACTGCACTATGACGGTCCGTCAACAGTTGTGGATTCTAGGCTCATTGGTGTTCCGGGTGCGACTCGTGGGCGTCAGACTGGCGTGATGGTCATGATCCCAACTGCCCGTGAGGGTGGCCCCGATGATGTGCCGGTGCCGGGCGGGCACATGGTGGTGTGCGGTGACGACGCGTTGGCGTACCGGCTGACAGTGGAGCTGGCGTCGCTGTACGGCCGGCGGGTGACGGTGGTGCTGCCTTCGCTGGAGCGCGGTCACGGCCCCAGGCTGGCCGCGCTTGAGGCCGATGGCCGGTGGTCGGTCACGGTGCGGGAGGCGCCGGTGCTGGACGACGCCGCACTGGAGGCCGCCGGGGTGCGGGAGGCGGTGGCGCTGGCGCTGACCTCGGGGGATGACCAGGTCAACATCCATGCCGCGTTGCGGGCAAGGCGGTTGAACCCGACGGTCCGCCTGGCGGTACGCGTCTTCAACCGCAGGCTGGGAGTGCGGGTGGAGCAGTTGCTCGACCGGGCGGCGCTGGCCCGGGACCCCGGCCTGTCGGCGGCGGCGCTGGAGGCGTCCACCACGGTGCTGTCGGCGTCGGCGACGGCCGCCCCGGCGATGGTGGCGGCCGCGGTGTCCGGCCGCAGTCATGTACTGCAGGTCGACGGGCGGTTGCTGCGGCTGGCCGAGACGGCGGCGGGCGCGGAGCCGTTGCCGGGTCAGATCGCGGTCCTGGCCGTGCCGGGCACCGGCCCGGGTGCGGGCGATCCGCCGGATCTGCTGCTGCCCGACCCCGCTGCCGTTCCACCCGGAGGCGCCCGGCTGGTGCTGGAACTGCTCGGCTCCGACCAGCCACCGCGGCGCCCGCGCCGGCTGCCCGGTCTGGCCGGGCTTCCGCTCGGTTCGCTGTTCGCTTCGCGCCTGCGCTGGGCGCTGGGTGCCCTGGGCGCGCTGGTGCTCCTGTTCGCGGGCCTGACGTGGTGGGTGACCGGGAGCAGTCCGCAGTACGCGGCCTGGCTCGCCCTGCTGGACGTGCTCGGCATCGCCGACCCGGCGGAGGGGGCGGTGCGGGGCCGCAAGATGCTGCAGGTCCTCTCCGCGATCAGTGGGATGCTGCTGATGCCGCTGCTGATCGCCGTCGCGCTGGAGGTACTGGGTACGTTCCGCACCTACTCGGTCCTGCGCCGGCCGCCGCGCCGCCTGGAGGACCACACGGTGCTGGTGGGTCTTGGTCGGGTCGGCAGCCGGGTGCTGGAGCGGTTGTGGGAGATGGACGTGCCGGTGGTCTGCGTCGAGAAGGACCCTTCGGCGCTCGGCGTCGCGCAGGCCCGCGCCTACGGCGTCCCGGTGGTGATCGGGGACGCCACCCAGGACGGCGTGCTGGAAGCCGCGCGGATCACCCGCGCCCAGGCCCTGGTCTGCCTCACCAGCGACGACAGCACCAACGTCGAGGCCGCCCTCTACGCCCGGGAGTGCCACCCGGACATCCGCGCCGTGCTGCGCCTGTTCGACGACGACTTCGCCAACGACGTCTACCGGGCCCTCAAGGACTCCTATCCTTCGGCCGTCACCCGCAGTCGCAGCGTCTCCTTCCTCGCCGCGCCGTCCTTCGCCTCGGCCATGATGGGCCGTCAGGTGATCGGTGCCGTCGCCGTCGGCCGCGAGGTGGTCCTGGTCGTCGCGGTCGACGTGGCCGCCAACGCGCACCTGGACGGCCGTACCGTCGAGCAGGCCCACCGCCCGGGCGCCTGGCACATCCTGGCCGTCGACCTCGCCGAACCCGCCGACCGCACCCCGGACCTGGCCCACTCCGACTCCACCGCCACGGAACTGCTGTGGAACCCGCCGCCCAACCGCCTCCTGGTGCGAGGAGACCTGGTCGTCCTGGCCGCCACCCGCGAGGGCCTCGGCCGGCTCCTGACTCCCCAGCCGCTCGGGCACCCCGGCACGCCCCAATCCGCCCAAGGCGCCTGAGAGACCATCACACCGCGGCGTCCATGGGACACCTGGCGCTGACACAACCGGGTGCACCAGTCACCGACGCTCGGGGGCTATGGCTGCTTGTCGCCGCGGTGGCCGTAGATCAGCACGTGTTAGGTTCCCCTTGCGCAGAGGGCGGCGAGGCGAAGCGGCGACAGGTCAGGGCTGTTCGATGTGTCCGAGCAGCCAGGCCAGAGCCAGGGCTGCACCCGACGCGAAGTAGCGGGCACCCAGATCGAGCTTCCAGTCGTGCAACTGTCTTAGGGCGGCCCGGTTCTCCTCGGCAAGCTCGGCGCGCCCGGGTGCCCCCGGTCCCGTCGACACCTCGGTGACCGGCGTCAGGGCGCGCCTGCCGGTCGCCCATTGGAAAACGGCGAGCGTGCCCATCGAAGCCTCGTCGAGTGGTGCGCTGCCGAGCAGGATGCGGGCGACGGCAGTCTCCACTTCCTCGGACGTCCGGACGCCGACCCCGGTCGCTCCCGGCTCCTGGGGTCCGGCCATCCTGTCCGCGACAGCCCCCGTCATTGCGCGCCTTCCTCCCCGGCCCCGCGTTGGGGGCCCGTCGACCGACTTGACCCGTGCGTGTCCTGGGCACCCCACGCGGCGGGGATGTCGCACGGTGTCCGCCGGCCGACCCCCACCCTGCACGCACGTGTGGGGGCGGGCGGCGGGATCGAGGCTCCATGCAGTACCAGCAATTGCATTATGCAAAGAATGCTCCCGGGTTGCCAGTCCAGGCGCGAACGGCCCTGCCCGCGCTCCGCCGTTCGGAGTGGAGAGGGGCGCCATGGTCAAGGGCTGCCCGAGGCTCGTTCACCGTCTCGCGCTGCCGACAGGGGTGGCCCCGGACGGCCGACGGAGCCCGCTGGTGATCATTGTCGGGGAACGACGGTGACGGGGCAGTGCGCGTGGTGGAGCAGGTGGGCTGAGACCGATCCGAGCAGGACACGGGTGAGTGGATTGCGTTGGTGGGTGCCGACCACCAGCAGCCCCGCGTCGTGGGACGCTTCGACGAGGGCGGCAGCTGCGTTGGTGCGAAGGGCCTCGGTGCTGGTGCGAAGGCCAGGGCGGAGCTCCTGCCAGCGGTGGGCTTCTTGGTCGAGGATCTGCTGCGCGGCATGGAGGAGACCGGCTTGGTCGCTCTGCCCGGGTGGCGCCATGCCCAGTGGCAGGGCCTGGGGGTGGGATTCGGCGTGGACGAGGTGCAGGGGCACGTCGCGGAGCAGCGCTTCTTCGGCGGCGAATTCCAGCGCGGCCTGGTCCTCCTCGGGCCGATCGACGCCGACCACGACACGCCAGGGGGCCGGCGGTTCGCCTTGCACGACCGTGACTGGGCAGTTTGCGTGGGTGGCGACCTGCATCGAGACGGATCCCACCACCAGACGCGCGAAGCCTCCGCTGCCGCGACGGCCCAGCACGATCAGTGCGCATTCGGGCGACCGGTCCACGAGTCCAGCGGCGGGGGCGCCTGGGTCGGCCACGGTTCGTGCCTTCACCTGTGGGAATTCGTTGCGGACAAGGGCCATGTAGGGCTTGAGGACGGTCTCGGCGACTGTGAACAGGTCTCCGGCTGCGTCCGGGGTTGACGTGTGCCGGCCCAGGGCGTGGTGCAGGTGCAGTGGCGCGCCGCGTAGCGCTGCCTCTCGGGCGGCGAAGCGGACGACCGATTCGGCCTCGGGTCCCGGGTCGATGCCCACCAGGACCTGGGGTGCCTCTGACGGTTTCATGACGGCTCTCCGTTGGCCGGACGGGCCGTGCCGTGCCGTGCGCGCCCCGTCGTTTTCGTGGTCGGTGCCGGCTCGGTCACCACGACGGCGAACGGACCGACACTGACAATCTGTGGTCCCGGTACCTGGTAGCCCGCTGTCGTGAGCCAGTCGAGCAGGCCGGTGTCGGGGGCGAAGGCGGCATCGTTGATGTGGCCGAGCTGGTGTCCCTCCTCGGTCAGCACCACTTTCCCTATCAGGCTCACTCCTGCCGGAGCGGTGTCGTCGGGTTCGCGCAGGGCGGTGTCCGGCTTGCTCATCACCGCGTCGGGTCCGCACGCGTGGACCTGTGTCCAGGGGAGAAGTCGGGTGCCCCGTCGGGTGTGCACGCTGAACGCCACCACCCGAGCCGGGCCCTCCACGACCTGCATGCCGGTGATCCGGCCCAGGGTCTTGGCGGTGTCGGACGCGATGACGGGGTGCCTGCGCGTTGTACTGAACAGCATCATGGGACCCGCGTGGTCGGCGGCCCGGCGGATGCGAGCGCCCGGACCGCTGCGGGGAAAGCGGCAAGTTCGCTGGCGGCGAGCCGCAGTCCGCTTCCGGAGAGGACGACCGTGCGAGCGGAGGCGGCCAGCGGGCCCCTGACAGGCACAAGCATGGTCTTGGGCGGGGCCACGATCCGCACCTCGAACCCGCTCACCGTGGCGGATCCCGCTTTGACGTCGAGCAGGACATCGGCGACCCTGCCCACCTGGTGCCCGTCGTCCGCGACGGCCCGAGCCCCCACCACGTTGTCCTTCGGAGTGTCCTCGGGGGCGGGGATCAGAACCTCAGGTCCGCGGATCATCACGGCGTCGGAGCCGAGGGCGTACACCGCCTCCCATGGCAGGGTGACCCGCAGTGGCCTGGCCAGCAGACCTCGGTCCACCAGTGCGAGCCTGGTCACCCGGCCGCTCGCGGCATCGAACACAACGTCCTTGACACGCCCCACTGCAACGCCTGCCGATGTCACCACGGTCATACCCGCCAGTGCGCCGGCCATCATCACCTCACCCGTGACCGCACCCGGTCCGGAGCCGTCCGCAGCGCCGGGGGAAGGCGTGTGATCGGCGACAACCCCGCCTCTCCTCCAGGCCCGGCCCACTGACACGGTCCATGCGAGTATGAGCGCGATCACCGCCGCGAGCAGCCAGATCCACCACGTCATCGCTACCGCCTCCTCATCGCTCCGTACGTCGGCCGGAGGACCCTCGCGCGTGCCACCAGGTCCGGCAGCGCCCGCACAGCATCGCCAGGGTCGGCACCCACAGCACGCAGCAGTACCCGAAGGCCGAGCCCTTACCGGTGTCGCCGGCCAGGAGGGCAAGCCACAGCGATGCCAGCACCAGTGCGCTCAGCACGGGGGCCGGTGCCCTGGTCATCAAGCCTGTCAGCCGCTCTCTGACGGTGGCCGGGGCGACTCGCATGGTGGCCAGTTCGGCGAGCAGGACACGGTCCCCGCCGAGCTCATTCTCGATCTCGGCCAGGATGCGCTGCTCCCGCACGGAGAGCGGAGGTCCGTCCGTCATGGTTTCGTCTCCCACATGACGCCTTCCCGGCCTGCCGGGGGTTACTCCACGGTCAGGTGCCGAGTATCGGGTCCGTGCCCGACGGCGGGACTGGGCGCTGTGGTCACTGCGGCCGCCACTGGACAGGCCGATCTTGCTCCTGCCATGTCGGCCCGAGTTACAGCCGCGCCGGTGCCTTGCGCGTAACCGGCGCTCTCCAGGTGTCTTCTTGACCGTCCGGAAGGGTTACCGCTGTTTGGTGTCGCGGTAGGTCAGTACGTTGTCGAGGCCGGCGTGGTGGAGCGCGAAGCGGACCTGGGGGCTGGCGTCGAGGATGACGAGTTGCGCCCCGGTCTCCCGGGCGGCGCGCACCGCGGCGAACAACGCCTTGCTGCCGCTGCTGCTGACACGGGGTACGCGTGAGACGTCGATCTCGATGCAGGTCGTCTCTCCCCTGAGAGCCTTCAGGACGCGGTGGGCGACCCTGGGTGCATTGTGCGCGTCGATGTCGCCCTTCAGCCGTACGAGGACGGTTGTGGGATCGTGCCCTGCCAGCCGCCGGACACTGCGCCGCACGGCGTTGCGGCATCCGCGGGCGGCCCGGTGCACCGACGAGAGGGCGGAGCGCTGGACGGGGGCGTTCACCGCGCGCTCCGCTCGGTACTCAGCGGGGCGGGGTGATGTGTCTGAGTCATGGTGGCGGCTCCTGGGCGCGGCGGACTGTCACGCCGACCAGGCTTCCCGGCTCACCGTCACTCATCGTAGCCCTGCGGGCGCCGGCCGGCGAGGAAGGTGGCGCCGACGCGCGGACGCCGGGCTGTCCTGTCTGCCGCCAGCGGAGGAAGAGGACTGTCGTGGGTTACCAGCCGAGCAGGTCCAGCTGGCGGTGCGGGGCGGGCGGTTCGCCTCCGGCGTCGGCGAACGCGCGCAGCGCCTCGATCAATCCGGCCCGGCGGCCGGGTGGCATCGAGGCGACGATCCTCGCGATTTCCTCGCGTCGCCGGTCGGTCGCAGCGGTGACGGTGTGCGCGCCTTGCGGTGTGAGGGCGATGAGTACCTCGCGGCGGTCGTGCTCGCCGGGCTGGCGGGTGACCATACCGACGGTGACCAGCCTTTCGATCATCCGCAGCGCGGTCGAGGGGTTGACGGCCAGGTATTCGGCGAGGCGCGACATGCTCATCTCGCCGCGGGTTTGCAGTACGACGAGCATCCGGAACTGGGGCAGTGTCAGTGTTTCGGCGACCGTCCCGAGGGATCTCGCCGAGATCGCCACCAGTACCCGGGAAGCGGTGAGGACCGCCGAGACAAGGTCCTCCTCCACCCCGGCTGACGCGGCCGGGCAGGTGGATGGCGTGGGGCGGTCGTCGGACATGTGTCCTTTTTACATCCTGGACGGGGAGCGCGCGCACATCTTTCGCGCCCCGGGGACTGGAACCCCCGACGCTTTCCTTGCATAATGCAAAGAACTTGTTGTGCGTTCCTTCACACAGCTGCCTGCCGCACAGGCGGCCTCTGCCGGGGACCGGACAGCGAGATGTGTGGTCCCGCCGGGCGCAAACCCCGCCGCCGGGCGGGGACCACCGCACAGCAGCCGGGGCACGGCAGGACCGTTCACAGCCTTCCGCGCCCCGGCTCGCAACGGTCCGGAGAACCGTTCCTGCCCCTGAAGCCCACGGCCAAACCCGCTCCGGCCGAAAGCCGTCCACGGGGCACTCGTGTGCCCACGGTCTGCGCGTTCCCCCACGGCCTGGGCGCGAAAGGCACCCTGTGAGCACAGCCCACGTCACCTACGGCCAGCGCAACGGCTGGACGATGGTCCACGTCAGCGGTGATCTCGACCTCGCGGGTGTCTCGGCGGTCCGCGAACGGCTGCTGCGCTTCATCTGGGAGGGATGCCGCCATCTCGTGGTGGATCTCAGCTCCCTCAACTTCTGCGACTCCAGCGGCTTCGCGGTCCTGGTCGCCGCCCGCCGTCACATGGCCGCCCGCCACGGCCACCTGCGCCTTGCCCTGCCCGCCCCCGGCACGCAGGTCCGCTCGGCCCTGACGGTCTTCGGCACCGACCGGGTCTTCGACGTCTACGAGAATCCCGCCGACGCCGTCGCCAGCCTCGCCGCCACCCGGCCCGCCGCGCCCCGCCAGCGCGCCCGTGAGGCGAGGCCCGCGCTGGGAGCCATACCCGCACAACGGCGCTGAATACGGCCGGTCGGGCGGCCCTCCCCGCGAGCCCAAAACCGCCGCCCGGCCGAGTTCAGCCGGCCCTGACGCGGCGCCGCAGACGGGGGCGCAGACGGCTCTCGTCGACATCCACCACGCTCGCCAGCAGCGGCGTGACCCGGCCCGGATCGACGGTCAGCACTGTGTAGCGGGCCGCGCCGGCCCGCACGAGGGGGTCGTCCAGGACGAGGCGCTCCGCCTGCTCGCGGGAGATTCCCACCGCCAGTGCGACCGCGCCCCGGCCGGGCGCCACACAGCTTCCCGACAGCAGGAAGGTGCCGACCCGGTGGTGTGACTCCAGGAACTCGGCATGGCCGGCCGCGTGCGCCTGAACCTCGCTCTCGCCTTGCGTGAACTCCAGCAACAGCACGTGAAGCATGACCCTCCAACGGTCAGAACGTGACTACGGGACTGAGGACGGCGCCGCTCAGCCGTCTTCCCGGTCGCGGTAGCGCAGCAGCAGCATCGCCGCGTCGTCGCCCAGCGGTCCCGCGACGTGGGCCACCAGATCCCGCCGCAGTGCCTCAAGGGCTGCATCCGGGTCCTCCTCCTCCAGCAGAAAGGCCCGCTGTGCCAGCGGGTAGAACTCCCCGTCCGCGTCGCGAGCCTCGGCAACCCCGTCGGTGTAGAGGAGCATCTGGTCGCCCGGGGCGAGTACCACCTGGTGGCCGACCGGGCCATCGGGGCCCAGGGAGGCGAGTCCGAGCGGTGGCGCGTGCACGGGCGGCTCCGCGAACCGGACAGGCTGACCCCGGCGGATCAGCAGCGGCGCGGGGTGGCCGTAGTTGAGCAGTGTGAGCGTGTGGTCGGCGTCCACCTCCGCCAGCACGGCGGTGACGAACTCCTCTCCCTCCAGCCGCCGGTTGAGGGCCCGCTCCAGCCGGCGCCCCACCGCTTCAAGGTCCTCCTCGTCCGGTGCCGCCTCGCGGAAGGCGCCCAGGACGACGGCTGCGGTCTCCACCGCCTCAAGTCCCTTGCCCTGGACATCGCCGATGATCACCCGGGTGGTGCCCGACGGTGTCGCGACCACTTCGTACAGGTCCCCGCCGATACGGGCCGCCGCGGCCGCCGACGTGTAGGAGACAGCCACCCGCATCCGCCCGGCCCGGCGGGGCACGGGGCGCAGCAGGACCCGCTGGGCGGCTTCGGCGACGTGGCGGATGTCGGCGAGCTCGCGTTCGAACCGGCCGCGCACCAGGGCCGCGAGCGCCGCGGCGCCCGTTGCCCCGGCAACCGACGCCAGGGCGACGACCGCGCGCCTGGTATCCAGCAGAGCGTCGTACCAGGCCACCGACAGGCACAGCACGAACGCCAGTACCCCCACCAGCAGGGCCCGGCGGACGCTTCCCGCCACGCAGGCGAACGCCGGCCCCAGCGAGAAGAGGGCCAGGAAGCCGACCTCCGGTCCGGCCAGCACGTCCACGGCCGCGACCGCCGCCATCGCGCCGAACGGCAGCCCTTCGAGCAGTGGCCCACGTGCCAGCCTCGGCATCTTCACCCAGTCCTCCAGCAGGGCGTCGGTGGATCAGCCCCGACTACACCTTTGCACTGTGCAATCCTTCTCGGCAAGAGTTGCCGCAGACCACGCCCACGATCTCCGGTTCGTCAAAAGTCCGTATGGAAGCCGTAAGAGTCGTATAAAGTTCGGGATTGGAGTGCCGGGAAGCCTGGTCGGCGAACAAGGGACACATCTCTTCTTCGCCAGGGGGCTCGTATGGTGCTCATCGCTGTTTTCGGGGCCGCGCTGCTCATCGCGGTCCTCGTCTCGGGGCTGGCGGCCCGCTCCGTCCTGTCTACCTCGCTGCTGTTCCTGGTGGCGGGTGCGCTGGTCAGTGACGGCTTCCTCGGGCTGATCCACATCGCCCCCAACGACCCGATCGTGGTGATGACCGCCGATCTGGCGCTGTTCACCGTGCTGTTCACCGACGGCATGCACGTCTCCTTCCCCGCCCTGCGCGGCGCCTGGCGCAACCCCGCCCGGGCGCTCGGCATCGGCATGCCGCTGGCTTTCGCTGGAATGGCACTGGTCACGCACTTCCTGGTCGGACTCGACTGGACCACCTCGCTGCTGGTCGGCGCGGTCCTCGCCCCCACCGACCCGGTGTTCGCCTCGGCGATCGTGGGCCGCAAGGAAGTCCCCGTCCGGCTGCGGCAGTTGCTGAACGTCGAGTCCGGCCTCAACGACGGACTCGCCCTGCCCGTCGTGCTCGTGCTGATCGCCGCAGCCGGCCCCACCTCACCCACCGCCGAGTCCTCCCTCGGCCTGATCGGCCTGGAACTGGTCGGGGGCCTGGCACTCGGCATCGCGCTGCCGCTGCTGGTGAACCTGCTGGTGCGGGTGCCGCTGCTCGGCGCGGAAGCCAAACTGCAGCCGCTCCTGCCGCTCGCCACCGGCGTCATCCTCTACGCCGCCTGCCACCTCACCGGTGCCAACCCCTACCTCGCCGCGTTCTCCGCCGGCGCCGTCCTCGCCTCGCTCTCGCCGGAGTCCAAGCACTCCTTCGAACCGCTCGGCGAAGCCCTCGCGGAGCTGAGCAAATTCGCCGCCCTCCTCGTCTTCGGCGCACTGCTCACCCCGCAGCTGTTCGGCGACCTGCCGGTAGGCGGGTACGTCGCGGTGGTGCTGGCGATCGTCCTGATCCGCCCCGCCTCGCTCCTGGTCTCCCTGCTCCGCTCCCGGATCGACCGCCGTGAGCAGCTGGTCGCCGCGTGGTTCGGCCCCAAGGGCTTCGCCTCCGTCGTCTACGGGCTGCTCGTCCTGCAGGCCGGCATCCCGCAGGGCGAGCAGGCGTACACGCTGATCGCGGTGTGCATCGCCTTCTCCATCGCCCTGCACTCCAGCTCCGACGTCCCCGTCGCCCGGCTGTTCCGTGTCGCCGACCTGGCCGCCATCCCCGACGACCACGATGAGAACACCGAGCCGGACACCCCGGAACAGGCGGCAGCCCGACAGGCTGACGCCGTCCCGGCCCAGCGGGGTATCGAGACGCTGCCCACCGTGACGAAGGAGAACTGACGATGCGCGCACGCGACCTCGCCGAGTCCTATCCCACCGTTGGCCTGGACGACCTGGCACTGGACGCGGCCCGGCTGCTGGCCGAGCACCGACTGCCCGGGATCCTGGTCCTCGACGGCCCCGGCACACCCGTGGCGATCCTGCCCGCCTCCCAGCTGGTCCGCCTGCTCGTGCCCGGCTACGTGTGGGAGGACCCGACACTGGCCGCGGTCATCGACGAGGCCCACGCCGACCGGCTCTGCGACGCCCTGGAGGGCGTGCGAGTCCGCGACTGCCTCCCCAAGGACGCCCCGGCCCCCGCCATCGCGGACGCCGACGACACCGCAGTCGAGATCGCCGCCCTCATGGCCCGCACCCGCAGCCCGCTGGCCGCTGTGGTGGAGCACCCGACAAGCCATCGCACCGCAGGCAGTGGGCACCTTCTCGGTGTTGTCACCGCCTCCCACCTGCTCCACCGACTCCTGGGGAACCCGTGAACAACTGGCAAGCCTGGGCCGCGCTCGCGGTGTTCGCCGCCGCCTACGTCCTGATCATCACCGAATGGGTCCACCGGGTCGCAGCCGCCCTCGGCGGCGCCGCCCTGATGCTCGCGCTCCGTGCCACCGACGACGAGTCCGCGTTCTTCTCCACCGGCTCCGGCATCGACTGGAACGTCATCTTCCTGCTCATGGGCATGATGATGATCGTCGGAGTCCTGCGCCGCACCGGTCTGTTCGAGTACCTGGCGATCTGGGCCGTCAAACGCGGCAGGGCCCGGCCCTTCCGGGTGATGGCGATGCTGATGGTCATCACCGCTGTCGCCTCTGCACTGCTGGACAACGTCACGACCGTGCTGCTGGTCGCCCCGGTCACTCTGCTGGTGTGCGAGCGCCTGGCGTTGAAGGCGGCGCCGTTCCTGATCGCCGAAGTGCTGGCCTCGAACGTGGGTGGGATAGCGACCCTGGTCGGCGACCCGCCGAACATCATCATCGCCAGCCGCGCCGGGCTGACCTTCAACGACTTCCTCGTCCACCTCGCCCCGCTCGCCGTCGTCCTCACCGCCGTACTCGTGGCGATGTGCCGGTTCATGTTCCGCCGCTTCTTCGTCTACGACGAGGACCGCGCCGCCGAGGTCATGTCCCTCAACGAACGCGAAGCCATCCACGACCCGCGCCTGCTCGTCCAGGGCCTGGCCGTCCTCGCCCTGGTCATCGCCGGGTTCGTGCTCCACCCGGTGGTGCACTACGCCCCGTCCGTGGTCGCGCTCCTCGGCGCCGGCGTGCTGGTCGCCGTCTCCAAGGTCGAGGTCAAGGACGTCCTCGGCGAGGTCGAGTGGCCCACCCTGGCCTTCTTCGCCGGCCTGTTCATCATGGTCGGTGCCCTCATCGAGACCGGCGTCATCGGCACTGTCTCGCGCGCCCTGGCTGATGCCACCGGCGGCAACGCACTCACCTCCGTCATGACCCTGCTCGGCGCCTCCGCCGTCCTGTCCGCCATCGTCGACAACATCCCCTACGTCGCCACCATGGCCCCCATCACCGCCGACCTCGTCCACACCGTCGGCGAACCCCACGGCACCACCCTGTGGTGGGCACTCGCCCTCGGGGCGGACCTCGGCGGCAACGCCACCGCCATCGGGGCCTCCGCCAACGTCGTCGTCCTCGGCATCGCCGAACGCAACCGCACCCCCATCACGTTCTGGACCTTCACCCGCTACGGCATCCCCGTCACCATCGTCACCATCGCCATCTCCGCCCTCTACCTCTGGCTCCGCTACTTCGCCCTCGCCGCCTGAACGAGTGACCCGGCACACGGGACAGGCGCGCGCTGGGACGCGGCCGGGGCTGGGAAGCCGCACACGCGTGAAGCGCTGCCTCACGTGCGGTCCGGCTGGTTCAGCGCCGGTGGGTGACGGCAGCGCACTTTCTTTGCATAATGCAATGGTGGATCCGACGCCCGGCGCCATCCGCTATGTCCTGCGTCGTCTTGGTTCGGTCCAGCCGAACCAAGACGAGTCCACCTGTCCGCCGCCTGGCCGCCTCTGGGCGCTCCCTCGCCTCGGGAGCCCCGCCAGGTCCTGCCGCTACGGCCGGAGCATCTCGTCGGCCGGTCGGCATTCACCCCTCCCTGCCTCAGCCTCCTGCCTTCCCCGGAGAACACCGTGTACCCATCCCCCTGGGACGATCCACGCGAAGCCCGATTCATCCGGGACTGTCTCGGTGCCGGGATACCACTTGCCGAGGCCGAGGCGATGCTCGCCGCCCACCGAGGGCTGAGAGCGCCGCACCAAGCGGGGCCCGAGGTTTCGGATGATTCGTGCGCAGCCCGGCCCCCAGGCACCTGACCTGCTCCTTGGCCATCAGGTCGGCGGGCGCCGCCGTACAGAACCGGTCTGGAAACACTCGATGAACGCTCCAACGGGCACCAGCGGCGCTGTCCCACGCCGCCTTCGCACTGCATCGCCCGACCGTGGGCGATGACTTCGCCGTCGGGTCACCAGCCGCGCGCCCGCCTGGCCGGCGACACGGACAAGCAGCCTTGACCTCGTTGATGCCGTCCCGGCGCGGCGGTACTCGATGAGTCTGATCCTGGTCCTCGGACGGGCGTCGCCGGGATCCGGAGAGACGGGCTCCCCCGTCGGTCCGGCACCCGGCGCGCGTGACGAGCGCGCCGCGACGACCACCCTGGCTAGGGTGTCCTCGTGACTTGGATGAGGAAGACGCACGCCGCGGAGAACAACGACCGGGGACTGTCCGCACGGGCATTCGCCGCGCTCATGCTCGGTGCGTTCACCGTCGTGGCAGCGTGCGCGCTGCTGGGCGGTTGGGCCGGGCTGATCGGCATTGTCGTGACCGTCGTCGCCCTCGTTGCGTTCGCCGCCGCCCGCCTGTAGGCCAGGGGAATCTGTGCACCCTCCCTCCACACGGTGAGTCCCACCGGATCTCGCGCGTGACCGTCCAGGACCCGCCGCTGCTCGATCACCGAGGCATCATCCGTACCCGGCCACGTGGCCGGATGCTCGGCTGTCGGCGCCGGCCCTCCGCCGGGGCCTCCGGAGCCCGGCATCCACAAGAGCTTCGCCGGTCCGCCCCGGTGGAACCTGTGCTGTCCCGTCACCTGGGAGTCGTCGCAGGCCGGTTCCCGCTCCAGCCCGGGCCGGATGGGGCGGAGCCCGTCGTCAGCTTGCCTGGGAGGGCTTCGCCCGGGCGTTGTGGAGTGCGGCGAGGACACTTTGGTGGGTGAGCCAGCCGACGAGGAGGACGCGATCGGGGTCGAGGACCGGCAGGCCCGCCTCTTCGGTGTCCATCAGGGCGCCCAGAGCCGCCGGGAGATCGGTCTCGGTGGTGACGACAGCGGGGCGGTGGGTGATGACCGCGACGGTGGCGTTGGCGGTGCTGTCGTCGGTGAGAGTCTCGGCTGCCCGGCGGGCCGTTGCGGTTCCGAGGTAGGCGCCCCTTTCCGTGATCACGGGCAGGACGCCGTGGGGAGAGACGGCCAGGACATCGGCGGCCTTGCCGAGCGGTGTGGTCTCGGTGAGTACTTCCGGAAGGGGTTCCATGGCAGCGACGACGGTGAGGCCGGTGAAGGCCGCCCCCGCGGGGGCCTCGTCGAGGTCGATCCCGCGGCGGCGCAGTTTCATGGTGTAGATCGTGTCGCGGCTCAGGGCGCGGCTGGTGAGGGTGGCAAGGACGATAGCCGCCATCAGCGGCAGGATGATCGAGTATTCGCCGGTGAGCTCGAAAAGGATGATGACTGCGGTGATGGGGGCTCGGGCTGCCCCGGCGAAGACGGCGCCCATGCCGATCAGCCCGTAGGCGCCGACCGGGCCGGCTGTGCCGGGGAACAGGTGGACGGCCGCCGTGCCGAAGGCCGCGCCGAGCATCGCACCCATGAACAGGGACGGAGCGAAGACCCCGCCCGAGCCGCCGATGCCGATGGTCAGACTCGTCGCGACGATCTTCCCGACCAGGAGCACGAGGAGGAAGCCGATGGCGTACTCGCCGTTGACGGCGTTCTCCAGTACCGGGTAGCCGACGCCGTACATCTGGGGCAGAGCGAGCAGCAGCAGGCCCAGCGCCAGGCCGCCGACGGCCGGGCGGGCCCATTCGGGACCCCGCCACACGAAGTCACAGGCGTCCTCGATCTTGTAGAGGACCCGGGCGAAGCCGATGCCGACGACGCCGGCGAGGACACCGAGGAGAGCGAAGAGCAGGTACTGGCCGAGGTGGTGCACCCCGAAGGCCGGCAGTTGGAGAAACGGCGTGTCACCGAACGCCGCGCGCCCGATCACGGAGGCGACCACCGAGGCGAGGACGACCATGCCGAAGGAATCGGCGGTGAAGTCCCGCAGGATCAGCTCCATCGCGAAGAACACCCCGGCCAGCGGCGCGTTGAAGGTGGCCGCGATGCCGCCCGCGGCCCCGCACGCGACGAGCACCTTGACCCGGTCCTCGGCGACCCGGACCACCTGCCCCAGGGAGGAGCCCAGGGCGGATCCGATCTGGACGATAGGTCCCTCCCTGCCCACCGATCCACCACCACCGATGGTCAGCGCAGACGCGAGGGACTTGACGAGCGCGACCTGCGGGGCGATCCGCCCACCTCGACGGGCGACGGCGTACATCACCTCCGGCACGCCGTGGCCGCGCGCCTCACGGGCGAAACGCTGCACCAGCGGGCCGTACAGCAGGCCGGCGACCACAGGTGCGAGCACCACGAACCACGCTCCCAGCCAGGGGACATAGGGGTTGGGGGCGCGCCCCGCGTCCGAGTAGTCACTGTGCCCGGAAAAGAGCAGGGTGAACGTCCTGATCAGCCACCGGAAGGCGATCGCACTGCCCCCGGCGCCCGCGCCGACCAGCAGAGCAAGCAGGAGGAGGCCGCTCTTGGTCTCACGCAGGGAGGCCAGCGCGCCGGCCAGCCCCCGGCGGACACGCGGTCCCGCGGCGGCGCGCAGAGGGGAAAGCGGAGAAGGTGTCGCTTCGGCTCCAGTCACCTTTGCATTATGCAAAATATGGCGCCGTGCCGTCCGTCGACTCCCCATGCCGGGACGGGGCCCAGTGCAGTCCGCATGCAGCAGAGCACGTGCCCCGTCCCGCTGCTGCACTTCGCACCGTCCGATCGGCGGGGTGCTCGACGAGGGCCGCGAAGTCGAAATGTCCCGGGTCGCAGGGCCTTTCGGCCCGCCTGGGCGGAGAGGTAGCATCCATTCGTTGCACAGGGCAAAGATCTGGCTGTGGGGCGCCTCGGCGTGCGAGCGGCGCATTGCGCGGCACCCGCAGGGGAGGGCGCCAGGTGCGCCCCCGCAGCCTCCGACGCGCACGGCTTCCAGAGCCGCAGTACAGACAAGGATGACCTCGATGGGGTCCATGTCCGGCAAGCCCGGCCGCCAGACCGGTCCCGGTCCCACCTCGGCCGACGGCAGCTCCGGCCGCGCAGGCGCCCACCGCCGCGCCCGCATCGCCGAACTGCGGGCCCAGGAACAGCGCCTTCGGCGCCGCAATCAGAGGATCGTGTTCGCACTGGTCACCGCTGTCGTCCTCGGCGCGGGCGGGGCGGGCGCGTATGCCGTCAAGCGGAGCTCGGATGAGCACAAGGCCAGGGCAGCCGCCGCTCAGGCACCGATACAAGGCGTGAAGACCTTCGGAGCGTTCACCCGGAACCATGTGACGACGCCCGTCAAGTACACCCAGACCCCGCCGGTCGGCGGTGACCACGACCCGGTGTGGGTGCCGTGTATGGGAAACGTCTACGACCAGCCGGTCCACAACGAGAACGCGGTCCACTCCCTGGAGCACGGTGCTGTTTGGGTCACCTACAACAGCAAGGCAACGGCTGCCGACATCGCATCGCTCGCCGAGCGGGTCGAGGTCACGCCGTACACGTTCCTGAGCCCCTACCCCGACGAGCCCGGCACCATAACGCTCAGCGCCTGGAGCACGCAGCTCATCGTGGACAGTGCCACCGACCCTCGCATCGGTGAGTTCCTCACCAAGTACATCCAGGGACCCCAAACCCAGGAACCTGGCGCCTCGTGCAGCCCCGGAGCGATGTAGCAGCAGGTCATCGCCGCAGAGCTGCCGTCGGGGGGCTCGCGACGAAATGGCTGCGGATGCTCCGGCGGTCCTGACGAACAGGTGCGCCAGCGCTCCTTTGGGTCTGCTCTTGAGTCCGGCGCGTCGTCGACCAGCCGGCAGAGGAGGATGAGAACTGCCGCCGGTCCTCCGGAGTACGGAGGGTCTGTACCGTGCGGTGGTCAGTGGCTGGTGAGTTCGCCGCTGAGCTTGTCGTGGATGTCGGCGCTGGGGGTGTTGAGGCCGATGATCTCGACAGTCTTTCCGCGTTGCTTGTACTTGGTCTCGATGGCGTCGAGGGCGGCGACGGAGGAGGCGTCCCAGATGTGGGCGTCGGTGAGGTCGATGACGACCTTGTCGGGGTCGCCCGCGTAGTCGAATTGGCCGACGAGGTCGTTGGAGGAGGCGAAGAACAGCTCGCCGGTCACCGAGTACACGACGCTGCCGCCGTCGGGGGCGGTGTGGGCGGTGACGTTGGCGAAGTGGGCGACGCGCTTGGCGAAGATGACCATCGCGGTGATCGAGCCGACGACGACGCCGATGGCGAGGTTGGAGGTGGCGACCACGCAGGCGACGGTGATCACCATGACGGCGATCTCCCCGAGCGGCATCCGCTTGAGGGTCTTGGGGGCGATGGAGTGCCAGTCGAACGTCGCGAAGGACACCATCACCATCACTGCGACGAGGGCGGCCATCGGGATGTCGGAGACGATCGGGCCGAAGACGATGCACAGCACCATCAGGAACGCCCCGGCGAGGAAGGTGGAGAGGCGGGTGCGGGCGCCGGACACCTTGACGTTGATCATGGTCTGGCCGATCATCGCGCAGCCGCCCATGCCTCCGAAGAAGCCGGTGACGATGTTGGCGACGCCCTGGCCGATCGACTCGCGGGTCTTGGAGGAGTGGGTGTCGGTGATGTCGTCGACCAGCTTGGCGGTCATCAGCGACTCCATCAGCCCGACCAGCGCCATGGCGAGCGCGTAGGGGGCGATGACGGTGAGCGTGTCCATGGTGAACGGCACGTCCGGCAGCCCCGGGACCGGCAGGGAGGACGGAAGGTCGCCCTTGTCTCCGACGGTGGGCACCGCGATGCCGGCCGCGAGCGTGATGACGGTGAGGATGACGATCGACACCAGCGGCGCCGGGATGACGGTGGTGACCTTCGGGAAGAACACCATCAGCGCCAGCCCTGCGGCGATCAGCGGGTAGACCGCCCAGGGGACGTGCGTCATCTCGGGGACCTGGGCCATGAAGATCAGGATCGCCAGCGCGTTGACGAAGCCGATCATCACCGAGCGGGGCACGAAACGCATCAGCTTCGCCACGCCGAGCGCGCCCAGGGCGATCTGGATGACGCCGGCGAGGATGACCGCGGCGACCAGGTAGCCGAGGCCGTGCTCGCGGTTCAGCGGGCCGATGACCAGGGCGACGGCGCCGGTGGCGGCGGAGATCATCGCGCGGCGCCCACCGACGATCGAGATCGTCACAGCCATGGTGAAGGAGGCGAACAGGCCGATCTTCGGGTCGACGCCGGCGATGATCGAGAACGAGATCGCCTCGGGGATCAGCGCGAGCGCGACCACCAGGCCGGCCAGGACCTCGGTGCGCCAGACCTTCGGGTTGTTCAGCCAGTCGGGGCGAAGGCCGCGCAGGCGCACGGCAGCGGTGAGCGGGGAAGTCTGCAAGACGGCGTGGACCTGTCGTGCTCGGGCGCGACCAGCAGGGTGCGCGCGGGGACGGGGCCGCGGAACACCACGGCGGCATCCCACGGATCGCCCGAGTACGGGCGCAAGCTCTACCGGATGAGCGAGGCCGCCTCCAGGGCGGCCGGTCAGCTCACCCCTGGTGGGTCACGGCGGGCAGACTGCGGCGTCGGGCACCTGGGGCACGCGCACGCCTCTCTCCTACCGGTGGATCTTCGCGGGGGCGCCATCGGCCCCGCCAGGCGGTCGGCCCGCGCATATCGCGCAGGCCATCAGGTCGGGAACGGCGACAAGGTTGCCCCGCACCAGAAACCTTACCTCCGCCTCAGCGGCCGTGGACACGATGACGACAGTGTCACCTCAGCACATCCACGGAGGTGGCGGCGGTCCCCCTGAACCACGGCCGCCGGCCATCTCCGCCTGGTGGTGCCGCGTTTGGGCCTGGTCTCATGGGCTGCGCGCTCTGAGCAGGTGCCGGACCTACGCTGACCAGCAGCACTCGCTCACCGTGTCCTCGGCTCCGGACACTCGTTGAAAGAGCGTAAGCGTCCTCATTCGGGCGTGCGGCGAAGCCCTGCTCCACACGGTCCGGTACCCGCAAGGCGCCGGGCTTGCTCGGTACCGCCGCCGGGGCGGCTGGAAAGTTCACACCAGCCGCCCCACGCACGTGGTCCCGCTTCCCCGGCTGCGGTGAGCACCCCCGGGTGGTCTGCGTGAGATTTTGACGACCGTCCCAGTCCCTCGTCCTGGAACTCGCTGAACCGCAGGTTCGCCGACGCTGGGAGCGATGTGTTCCATGCAGGGCAGGAGGCTTCGGCATCCGGCTGGTCAGTCGGTGATCTCGATCTCGGTGCGCTGCGGTCCGACGGCGACAACCGGCGCGGCGGGGACGGTCCGGCTGGTGAGGCCCTTCAGCAGTTCGGTGAGATCCACGCCGGTGGTGGAGTTGATGAGTTCGAGGCCCTGGGTGACGTTGTCGGTGACCGTGCGGGCGAGCTGGCTGGCGCCGTCGGTGGAGATGACGGTCAGCTTGTCGATCGCGCTGAGAGGTTCGGCGGCCTTGGCGACGACCTGCGGCAGTGCCTCGACCATCATCTGGATCACCGCCGCGTCGCCGTACTGGGCGAACGCATCGGCCTTCTTGCGCATCGCCTCGGCTTCGGCCATGCCCTTGGCGGCGATCGCGGATGCGTCCGCCTCGCCCTCGATCCGTACGGCCTCGGCCAGTGCCGCGCGGTAGGCCTGCTCGCCCAGGCCCGTAAGCCGGGACCGCTCGGACTGTGCCTCGGCCTCCTTGACCAGGGCGATCTTGCGGGCTTCGGCCTCCTGCTCGGCCTGGTAGCGGGCCGCGTCGGCGGGCTTGCGAATCTGGGTGTCCAACTGACGGTCGGTCAGGGCGGCCTGCCGCTGCGCGACCTTCTCCTGCTCCGCGAGCACCTCCTGCTGACGGGCCGCTTCCGCGAGCGGACCCGCGGCGTTGGCCTTCGCCGCGGCGGCTTCGGTCTCCACCCGGATCTCCGCCTGCTTGAGGTAGAAGGTCCGCTCGGCGACGGCGATTTCCTCGGCTGCCTTGAGCCGGGCCTGCTCGGAGGCACGCCGGGCGATGGCTTCGGCGATGTCGGCCTCCTGCTTGGCCCTGGCGGCCTCCGGGCGTCCAAGGTCCTCCAGGTAGGAGCCCTCGGTGGTGATGTCCTGGATCTGGAAGGCGTCCAGCACCAGGCCCTGCCCGGAGAGACTGGCCTCTGCCTCCTCCGCGACCTGGCCGGCGAAGGCGGCCCGGTCACGGATGATGTCCTCCACGGACATCCGGCCGACGATGGCGCGCAGTGCGCCGGAGAGCACTTCCTGGGTGAACCGGACGATGCCGTCCTGCTGCTGGAGGAAGCGTTGGGCGGCGGCTCGGATGGCGTCCTCGTTGCCGCCGACCTTGACGATGGCGACGCCTTCGAGGTTGGCCTTCACGCCGCGCAGGGTGACGGCGCCGCGCACCGCGATCGGGATGTGCCGGCTGGAGAGGTCGAGGGTGAACTTCTGCTGGACGAACGGCACGACGAAGACCCCGCCGCCGACGACGACCTTCTGGCCGCTGTTGTCGGTGCTGATCCGGCCAGTCTCCGGGTTCGTCGAACTCTTGCCACGGCGGCCGGTGATGATGAAGGCCTCGCTCGGGCCCGCGACCTTGTAGCGGGTGACAACGACGAAGGCGAGAAGTACGAGGAGTACGAGAACTCCGACGACTGCGGCGACAACTGGGCTCATGATGGGTCCCCCCTGCCTCCCGTGGGACGGCAGATAGTGCGGGTTGGGTTTTCAGGTGGATGGGTCAGGTTCGGGCGGGGCGGACGGCGACCGAGGTGGTCGACAGGACCGCCTCGACCCAGACCTCCGCACCGCGCTCGACGGAGACGGCGCTGCGGGCCGCGAACTTCACCGGCTGGCCCCCGGCGCGCAGCAGGACCTCGCCGTAGCCGTCAGCAGGAATCGCGGTCACCACCGTGCCTTCGGAGCCGACCAGGTCCTCGGACCGTGGGGTGACCGAGGTCTGGTCGCGCATCAGAGCCCGGCTGAACTTCCACGTCAGCCGACCGGCCGCAGCGCCTGCGAGAGCGCCGACGAGCAGGGAACCGGCCATCCCCAGCGGTGTGGTGCCCAGCACGATGGCGCCGGCGAAGCCGAGCATCGAGAGGAACCCGGCAGCCACCGGCAACGACAGCGGGCCGTCCGCCACACCGTCGAAGAGGCCTTCAAGCAGCCCGTCGACGACCAGCGAGAGGACAAGAAGGGCGAGACCCGCCGTGCCGAGACTCAGAAGCAGGACCATCTTCCCGGCTCCCTCATTGGTGTTCTCCCGGTCGGGTGAATCATCGCAGGGCGGCCGAAGTGAAACACTGCCGTGTTCCGGCAGTCTTTACGCGCCCTTGATGCCGCCTCATGGCAGGAACCACCGTTCGGGCAGTAGCTCGTATCCAGCTGGAAGAGCCATCCGCCCGGCGCCCGTGATCACCACACCCGGGGGCTGGCACGCGAAGCCGACCTTCCCCGATACTTCCGAGGTACAGCAGCAAGCGGCCTCGGGATTGCGAGAGTGTGTAGTGCGGCAGACGAAGCTGGACGACTACCTGGACGGGTACGCACACCTGCTGGCCGAGGTGTCCGCGACCGGGCGGCGCCCAACCCGGGACGAACTGGCCGCACGCCGGCTGGCGGGCGAGCGGGCGGCCGAGGCCGGGCACAGCCTGCGGGCTCTGGTCCAGGCCCACCTGGCCGCCGCCCGGTCCGCTTGGCCGCTGTCCGGCGCCTCGGACCGGACCGCCGGTGTCCTGAGCGCCGTCGAGCAGGCAGTGGACGCCTTCGCCGAGGGACACGAACGGGCCCAGCGCCTGGCCGTCCGCCAGGAGGAGGCCGCCCGGCGCGAGTTCATCGACGACCTGCTGTACGGGCGCAGCGACCTGGGCAGGCTTGCCGAGCGGGCCAAGCACTTCGGGCTGCTGCTGTCGCACGCGCACACCGTCGCCGTCGCGCAGGGCCCCATCCTCTACACGGACACCGACCCGGTCACCCGCAGGGTGGAAGGCGCTTTGATCGCCCGCTTCGGTGACCGCCGGATCCTGCTCACCACCAAGGAAGGCCGCCTGGTCTGCATCGCACCGGGCGACCAGGCCGACGTCCTGACCTACTTCGCGCAGCAGGCGATCGCGGCCATCGGCGCCGGGCGCGTGGCGATCGGGCGCCCCCACCCAGGGGCGGGCGGCGTCGTCCACTCCTACGAAGAGGCGCTCGGCGCGCTGGACCTGGCCGAGCGGATGGACCTGGCCGGATCGGTGTTGCGGGCCTCCGACCTGCTCGTCTTCCCGGTGCTGACCCGGGACCGGCAGGCCATGGCCGACCTCGTGAGCAGCGTGCTCGGCCCGCTCCGCAAGGCCCGCGGCGGCCCGGCGCCACTGCTGGAGACGCTGTCCGTGTACTTCGACTCCGGATGTGTGTCGGCCGAGGCCGCACGACGCCTCAGGCTCAGCGTCCGGGCCCTGACCTACCGTCTGGAGCGCATCCACCAGCTCACCGGCGCCGACCCGGCCGACCCGATGCACCGCTACACCCTGCAGACCGCGGCCATCGGCGCCCGGCTGCTGGACTGGCCCGCCACCGAGCTCTGACCTGGGCCGAAGGGAGCCTGTGCCCTGGTCCCGGCTTGCCTCGGCCTCGACCCGGCTCGATCGCATTCGACTTCCCTCTACAGCTCTGTAGAGACTTGGCCGGATGCCGTCTTGCCCCTGCAGGGCAGGGCGGATTGGATCGAACTGTCTTGAGACGAGTGATCGAGGAGTCTTCGAGGAGAACGAGGTGGGATACGGCAATGACGGCCAACCGCGTGTCCCATGTCCGCAGGATCGGCCGCTTTGCGGCAACGCCGCGCCCGGCAGCCATCCGCAGATCACGGCGACAGGAAGTGCGATGACACGCCACATCGGCAAAGCCGCATTCGAGCCGCCGCCCGACGAGGTCTCCGTCACCTACCAGCCCGTCGAGATGCTCGACGCCCACGGCTCCTGGACCGTCGGACGGATCAACGCCTGGTGGCAGGCACCGGATCGTCAGCGGTGGTGCCGGATCAGAGCCCTGCGCGGAGGCAGCCCGGCCCACTGGGTAGTGTTCAACCCCGAGTACGTCCTGCTGCTTCCGCAGGGCGGCACGTGACGGGCCATCAGACCGCAAGGGGCATCAGCCCGGGCCGTAGCCCGTCGGCCAGAACCGGAGACCCGTGCACCCGCTGAGCCCGGCCGAGCCTCGCGCAGTGGCCGACCTTTGTCCGCAGGGCCTGGTTGACCTCCGGGACACGGCCGCGATACCGGACACCCTCGTCTATCCGGCTGGCTCAGTGGTCATCATCTCGGGCCTGCCAGGCAGCGGAAAGAGCACCGCCTTGAGCCACTGGTCGGCCGTCGCGGCCGTCGTCGACCCGCGGACGTCCCACCTGGCCTGCGCACGGCTGATGCCTGCATGGCTGCCGTATGCGGCCTACCGGCCCTGGGCCAGACTCCGGCACTTCAGGTCACTGCGCCACGCCGTCCACTCGGGGAGGGAGGTGCTGGTCCACGACTGCGGAAGCCGGCCCTGGATACGCCGCCATCTCGCCCGCATCCTTCACGCTCAGGGCCGTGAGCTGCACCTCGTCCTCCTGGACATCGGACCCGTGGACGCCCTCGCAGGCCAGTGCGCACGCGGCCGTTGGACGGCTCGCCGTGTCTTCGACCGCCACTGCCGCGGCCTGGCCCAGCTGATGTCCGCCCTCGCCGCCATCGGCATGTCCGCCGTACCGGAGGCCAGCTCAGTGCTGCTTTTCGACCGGACCTCTCGTACACACCTTCCCCATCTGCGCTTCACCTCGGAGACGGCCAGGCGGACTGCCGCGCGATCCGACTGGCCAGCCGTGTCCAGTCCGGGCGGTACCCATCGGCCCAGTGCCCCCGGGGAGTGCTCGTCGGCCGACGCGGCACCGACGGCGGAGCGGACCGACCGATGCCTGTCGTTGGCCGGAACAGCCGAGTGCGGATGCCCGTGAACCCCGACGCCTGCCAACTCCCGCGTACGGGCTGAGGCTCAGTCGGCCGACGCCGTTTTCGCACCCCCGGCGCCAAGCGCCCGAAGAGCGGGTTCGAGGCCAAGGCCGAGTTCAGTGAGGGTGTACTCCACGCGCGGGGGAATCCCCGCATGGACAACGCGCCGAAGCAGCCCGTGCTCCTCCAGGGAGCATCGACACGATGACCGTCGTTCAGGCTGTATTGAGGAACCACTCGCGTATCTGGCGCTCGGAGAAATGAGCCTCAGCCAGGTCGGCACCGCCGCGTTCGCACCGGCGCTGTTCATCGGTGCGCTCCTGTGGTTTCACCCGCGCCGGCTCCCAGCCAAATACTGACCTGGCCGCCGCCGACCTGAGGACTCGCCATGCGTCGTACCTACCGCACGCTGTACCGCCTGGGCATTGCCCCCTGGAACCGGCCCGAGGTTCCCGGCCCGATCACCGACCTCGTCGAGGGCGCGGCACCGTTGCCGCCCGCCAAGGCCGTCGACCTCGGCTGCGGCACGGGCCGCCAGGCGCGCTACCTCGCCGCCCACGGCTGGTCGGTGACCGCACTGGACTACACCCGGGAAGCCGTCGCCGCCGCCCGCCGCGCAGACCCGGGCAACCTTGTCGTGTGGCGGGTGGCGGACGTGACCGATCCAGCCTCGGCCGACCCGGACGGGCAGCTCGCCGGCACCGTCTCGCTCCTGCTCGACAACGGCTGCCTGCACGGAATCCCCGACGAGCGCCGACCGGGCTGGGCCTCCACGGTCGGCGCCCTCGCCGCGCCCGACGCCGTCCTCCTGGTCCGCGCGACACCGCGCCGATGTCGCGGTATCGGGCCCCAGGGGATCACCGAGGGCGAGATCACCACGCTGTTGGCCGGCCGCTGGCGGGCAAGCGCACACCCAGAGCCAGACTGGTTCGTTTACTCCAACGAGCGTCATCCCGAGCGAGTTGACCGGGCTATGGACTCTGTCCCGTAATCGTGGTTGCGCTGCGTGGTGGCCAACAAGGGGCCTTCCAGCCGTCGTGGGCGGGAGAAGATGGGGACGTACGGCAGAATGCGGAGTGGGCCTGTTCCCGGCAGCTGTGATGCCGGGAACAGGTCTTCTGTCCGTACCGACGCCTACGACTGCATGCCATCGGCCATATCGGGCAGGTGATGGACAGCATTTGCCCAACCCTGGCCTTACCAGTACGGGCCCGAGGTCGGAAGCCTTCCGCATGACACGGCCTCCGCCAGCTAGAGCGCCACAGGGCCGTCCGCGAATGCCCCAACATCAAGACCTCCGAACGGCAATGACACTACGTCACCGCCGGATGGGTGGCAGAGCCGTTGGCGCACGCACCGCGTGCTGGTGCGCCTGGTCACTACGAGAATGTTCTGCAGGGGCCGTGAAGTGGGGGCGGCGATCAACCGTACGCGGCACCTGCGTCGATCTGCTCGAAGCGGGCCAGAGCCTCCACGAACGCATCCGGTCGCAGTTGCACCGTGCCCGCGAAAGGGGCGTTCAGGTCCAGGGCCAGGCCCACGCCGAAGGCAACACCGGCGCCGAGGAAGCACATCACCACCAGGTTGCGGCCGTTCGCGGGCAGCCCGATAACCAGCGGCGTCACCAGCACGAACACCGCACCGGTGAACAAGCCGCCGATCACCAAGCCTGGCAGAATCGGGCAGGTCGCAGCAGCCAAACGGACGCTTCGTGCCCCGTGCACCGCCGCCAGGTCCCGTGCGACCACCGCCATGGCCGCAGACTCGCCGACGGTGGCCTCCCTCGCGCTGGTGACGACTGTTCGCGCCGCGTCCACTGTCTGCCAGGCGGTGCTGCTGGCTGCTCTGGTTCGGAGCAGGGGCCATTCGTCGCGCACCACCAGCTCGGTGTACTCCCGAAGTCTGACGCGGACCTCGATACGTTCCGCGCCCGGGATCCCCTGCGCCGCCGAGTACGTTTCGGTGAGCAGCCGAGCCTCAGTGGCAGCCTGCTGCCGTGCGGAGTTGAGGTGCTGCCAAGTAGCCGCCACGGTGAACCCGATGAGAAGGGCGAAGGACCCGAACACGGTGGCGCCCACGAAGCCCATGGCCGATGGGGAGACCAGCCCCTCGCGCGAGCGGGCCGTCCGGCCGAGCAGCGCGCTCGTCACCACGGCCAGGCTCACACCGGCCAGGATTAGTACAGCCAACACCGACACGGCTGCCCCTTCCTGACGCGCTGCCCAGCCCTCATCCCTACCCGCTTCGACGTCGCAATCTGGCAACCGTCACCCGTTCAGCCTCCGGCAACAGCCCAGTCAGCCGAACAGGCGAACTCCTGTTACCCCTGATTCGCTGCCCGTGAAATCGCTCAATGCCATGCCCGTCGACCACCCTCCACTCGGGCCAGCCAATCCTCCGCAAGTGCGTACTGCAACGTTGAACTGAATCTCCGGGAGCAATACCCATAGGGCACTGCCGTAGCCCGGGAACCCTACTACCGGAGCAGGCACCCCACCGTGGGCCTGGCGGGGCGGTGGCATGAACGGCCAGCTCATCTCCGTCCGGTGCACCCTCGGTTCCAGCCGTGACGTGATGCGCGCCTCCGCCCTGCCACCCTGGCCGTTCTCGCCGCCGAGCGCCACTAAGGGCCCGCCCGCGCCGCCCCGGCCGCCGGGGTGAAAGGCGAACCCAATCCGTGATCTGCCCCGTCACGACGGGCGGTACAGTACGGTGAGTGCCACTTGGCCCGCCTCTGTAGCTCAGCTGGCCAGAGCACCTGTCTTGTAAACAGGTGGTCGTCGGTTCGAATCCGACCAGGGGCTCAGCAGAGGTCCCGACCCAACGGGTCGGGACCTCTTTTGTCGGCCAGCAGTGCGGGCCGAGTGGAGCGCGAGTGGGCCGTGTATCTCCACCGGCGAACGCGGGCTCGTCGCGGTGACGGGTGGATCGCTGCCAAGAAGGTCGCTCGGCGTCTGTACCCGTGGGTGATCGTGTGGCAGGTAGCCCGTCCATCCTCCTGAGCGCTCGTACATTTCATACGGGCCGGAGCAACGCTTCGAGGCCGTCGGCTGCCCTTGATCGAGCTCCGGCGGGCGGCGTGGCGACTTGTTGACGGCGGCGAGCATCCCCTACCCTCGTGCTGGGCCCTGAGGTAGGTGGTCCACGGCTGGCCCTTCGCCCGCACGAAGTGTGCCCGACAAGCCGACGGGTGGGATGCCCAACCTCCTCGTTTTCGCCGTGCCAGCAGATGACCTGACCGTCCTATTTCGCGGCGCGCAGTCCGGGCTGTCGCCAGCGAGGACCCTCGATGCCGCATGTCAACGACCGTGCGCGCCTGAACCAGTGCCAGGATCTGCTCAACGTGCCCCAGCACGTGCTGAGGGCAGCGACCGTTAACGGGCGGATCGAGCTCGATACCACGGACGCCGGCCAGGAAGCCTTTCAGGCGCTGCTGTTCGACCTGCTGTTCAGCCCCAGCCACTCTCATCCGTGGGACCACCGGGGCGGCAGGTCCTTCCGTGGCCTCACCGGATACGTGGAGTGGATGCTGCCCGCGCCACTTCAGCTGACGATCCAAGCGAGCGTGGCCCCGCGGGTAGCGAACTACCTGTTGCCGAAGACCGTGACGTACGCCGACGGCTCGCACGGGCACTTCGGCGTCCCGGGCCTGCGGGTCGAGCGTGTCACGGCTCGTGCCGTCCACCTGCTTCACCTGCCCACGCAGGGTCGGCTCGAACTGCGCGAGTTCCATCGCGGCACCGAACGTTTGATGCGGTCCCGTCTCCGGTGGGAGACCGGCTCCGGCGAGACACCAGAGAACCTCGCGTTCTGGAACAAGGCGGGTGTCACCCCTGCTGAGGAAAGTGCAGCCCCACACTGGGCGCCCACTCCGTGTACGCCCCTGCGCAGTGCGCTGTTGGTTCGCGCGAGCATCTGGTGGAACCACTGGCCCTACACCGCCGAGATCGTGCCCGCGCGTCGCAGCAACACCAGCGGCTGCTTGAAGTGGCGACAAGGGCCTTCATGCGTGGAGGTGGAAGGCCGTCTCGTCGACAGTGACATCCGGATCACTGGTGTGGCGAACGTTTCCAGCGCCGACAGGCCGGACGTCAGCGTGCTGACGCTCGGGTCTGCCGCTGTCGAGCTGGCGCGCTGCTCCAGCTAGACCGGCCCGTTTCGGACTGGCACCGTCCGCGGACCTCGAAGTCCTGCACCACCCCGCGCCGCTGAACCCCGTTGGCCACGCAGGATCGGTCGACGGGGCTCAGCGAAGGCGTGGTCCCTGCTGGTCCTGCTGGATCTGCTGCGGGCGCGGTTGGAGCGGCTGCCGCTGCTCGACCGGGCGCTGGGCCGGGGCCTGGCGCTGGTCGCTGGGTTCGACGCGGCGGGTCGGCGCGGGCCGGGCGGCTCGGGGGACAGCCTGTCCGCCGCGCTGCTGGAGCTGGTCGCGGTGAGCCTGGCGTTCGGCCTGGCGTCCGGCTCGGCGGCGTTCGGCGAGGGTCGGCTGGCGGCGCTCCTCGGTCTGCTGCTGCTCGGGCTGGGTGGCCTCTGCGGTGAGCTGGCGGCGTTCGGCGAGCACCGTGCTGACGTGTTCGGCGACGTGCTGCTGGGCAAGCGCGGCGTCGTCCAGGCGCGGCCGACCGGCGAGCCAGGACGCACCGGTCCGGGTGGCGACGGTGCGGAGGATCTCGGCCTGGTCCGCCTCGGGCAGGGCCCGGTAGACGTCGGCGGCGAGGCGGCGAAGGGCCTGCTGGTCAGCGGAAAGGGTGGTGGCGGCCGGGGTCGTCGGGGAGGTGGCGATGCGCCGGGCGGCGATGGCGGCTTCGGCTGCCTGCCAGTAGGCGTGGTGGCCGGTTCGGCCTTCCTCGATGTAGGGGCCGGCGGGCTGGGCGGCGGTGTCGTCGGTGACCTTGAACTGGTCTCGGTAGGCGGCGACGACGGCGAGCTGCTTCTGCCACTGGGCGCGCAGGGTGGGGTCGATCGGCGCTTCGCCGAGGGTGCGGCTCCACTCCGGGCGGTGCTCCGCGGTGCGGTCGGCGAGCGCCGAGAGGCGGCTGGCGATCAGCGCGGTGCTCTCGGTGAGGTAGTCGTGGTGGCGCGGGTTGGCCGTGGTGGAGGCGGGGACGGCGCTGATCCATGCCGGGAGGTCGGCACGGCCGGAGGCGGCGCGGGTGTAGGCGAGGGCCTGCTGCTGGGCGTGCTGGAGGAGTTCGGGCAGCGCGGTGCGGCCGGTCACGTCGGAGAGGGTGGTCTCCGCGGTGGTGCCGGTGTTCTCGATCGTCTTGAGGGTCCATGCGAGGGTGCGCCACAGCTCCGCTTCGGCACGGTCTGCCGGCTGGCCGGTGGTGGTCGGGGCGTCGGCGGCGAGGCTTCGGCCGATGCGCCAGGCCAGGACCTGGCTGAGGCTGTCGGCGCCAGTGAGCTGACGCTGTTCGGCGACCTGGCGCAGGAGGGTGGCGGGTTCGTGGCCGGCGGTCTCGGCGCGGTGCAGGGCGGCGGTGAGGGCGGGCCAGGTGTTCTCGTTGCGTGCGCGGGTGGCCTGCTGGTCACCGAGGACGGTGACGACGAGGGCGTGGTGGCGGAGGGCTTCGGGGGTCTGCTGGTGGGTCTCGGGGATGCCGTCGGCGGCCAGGTTGGTGCGGGCGGCGCGGGTCAGGGCGGTGACCGGGTCGCTGGCGCCGGTGGTCTGGGCGGCCGTGGTGGTGAGCAGGGTGGTGGTGTCGCGGCCGGTGCGCTCGGCGGCGGCGAGGGCTCCGGCGAGGTGGGGCCACTGCGGGTGGGCGGTGACCTGGTCGGTGGTGGTGTTGAGCGCGGTGGCGGCGGTGGTGGCGTAGCGGTTGAGGGTGTCGGCGGAGACGTGCGGGTGCGCGTCGGGGGCCTGGGCGGCGGCGGGCGCGATGCGCAGGGCGGCCGGTTCGGCGGTCGCCGCCTCGGGGTCGAAGCGGTCGGCGGGCAGGCCGGTGTGCGCCGCCAGCAGGGCGGCCGGTTCGGCGGTCGCCGCCTCCGGGTCGAAGCGGTCGGCGGGCAGGCCGGTGTGCGCCGCCAGCAGGGCGGCGTAGCGGGTGGCGTCGACTTCGGTGGGGGCGTTGAGGTGGGCGGGGGCGGGTCGGTCGTCGGTGATGGTGTTCAGGCGCCAGGCGAGGGCCTGGGCCGGGGAGTCGGCGGTGGTCAGGTCGCCGCGCCAGGTGGCGGCGGCGATCAGCCGCTCGGGCTGCCAACCGGCGGCTTCGGCGGTGCGCAGGGCGCGGACGACGGCGGTCATCGCGTCGTCGGTGGTGATCCGCTCGGCGAGGGCGGGGCCGAGGAGTCGGTGGATGAGCTGGTGGTAGTAGGGGGTGGTCAGGGTCTCGACGGCGTGCTGGTGACGGGGGGCCAGGGTGGCCAGGGAGACGGCGTCCTCCTGGGCGTTGCGGATGGTCTCGGTGGCGGAGAGCTGGGCGCCCTCCCGGCCCAGAACGCGCTCCAGCACCTCGCGGGCGGCGAAGGAGTCGGGGTCGTTCTTGGGCTGGTCGAGCTGCTCGTCGGTGTCGAACGGGAGGAGGTCGTGGGTGGCGGTATAGAGGGTGGTGGTGTGGCGGGCGCGGCTGAGCTGGACGTACAGCTCCTCGCGGGTGGTGTCGTCGGTGACCAGGGGGTGGGCGGTGTCGACGGTGCTGCCCTGGGAGCGGTTGATGGTGGAGGCGTAGAGGAGCTGGACGTGGGCGGCGACGTACTCGGCGGGCAGGGTGAGGCGTCCGCGGTGCTCCATGTGGCGGACCTTGAGGGAGCCGTCCTGGTGGCGCTTGAGGATCTCCCAGGCGTCGCCGTTCTTGAGGAAGTCGCGGCCCCGGTTGGTGGTGATCTTGCGGTTGTTGTCGCGGGTGACGATCCAGTCGCCGCGGCCCGCGCGGTTGCCGTCGCGCAGCAGGACGCCGTCGGCCTCGACCTGGCCGGCGGCCACGCGGTCTTCGCGGGCGCGGGCGGACAGGGTGGTGACGTCGGTGCCGGTGCGGGCGCTGATCAGGGTGGTGCGGCCGGCGAGCATGTCGGTCTTCCAGCCCTCGTAGGCGGCTTCGACCATCGCGGTGCGCGAGCCGCTGACGACCCGCTGGTTGGCGAAGTAGAAGTCCAGCCCGGTGCTGTCGCCGGTGCGGATCTTGAGGGTGGCGGCGGCTTCGGCTTTGTTGCTGAAGCGGTGGAGGGTGGTGAGTTCGACGGCGCCGGCTTCGGCGGCGATCAGCCGCAGTGCGCCGCCCGCTTCGACGCTGCTGAGCTGGCGGTAGTCGCCGAGCAGGCGTACGGTGGCGCCGCGCTGGGCGGCGATGCGGGTGAGGTTGTCGAGGTTGAGGGTGCCGGCCATCCCGGCCTCGTCCACCAGGACGACGTCGCCGGGGTTCAGGACGAAGCCCGCTCGGCTCTTGGGCACGTTGTGGCCGGTGGCCAGCTCGCCCATGTACTTGCCGCCCATGTACTCCCAGAGGAACTTGTGGAGGTTCTCGGCGGGCTGCTTGAGGTCGCGGGCGAGGACGGCGGCGGCTGCGGCGGAGGTGGCGAGTGGGACGACGCGCTGGCCGGCCTGGTTGGCGACGTGGACGTATGCCTGCATCGCGGTGGTCTTGCCGGTGCCGCCCGCGCCGAGGCCGAGGGAGATCAGCCGGGTGTCGGTGGCGAACGCGGTGACGAGGGCGCGCTGGCCCTCGTCCAGGGCTCGGTGGCGGGCCTCGAAGCCGTCGAGGGCGGCGCCGACGAAGGCCGGGTTGAGGCCCTCGTTGACGCGGGTGAGGGCGGCGGTGACCAGGCGGCGCTCGGCGTCCAGGATGGCGTTGCTGGTGTAGCGGGCGGAGGCGTGCTGGACGAACACGGAGTCGCCGTTGGAGCGGCGAAGCTCGTCGGGTTCGGTGAGCAGGGCGGGGGCGTCGACCCGGACGCTGTGCGCCGGGGAGATGGCCTCGGTGACGATCGCCTCGACCAGCTGCTGGTGCTCGGTGGTGCTGGTGGTCGGGTGCTCGGAGCGGGCCAGGCGTTCGGCGTGGGCGCGCAGGTTCCACACCGTCCACACCGCGCGCTCCTCGCCGACAGCGGTGATCACGGCGGCGGCCAGGGTGGGAAGCTCGACCGGCTTCGGCTCCTCCTGCCGGGCGGTGGCCGGGGCGCTTCCGGGCGTGGGAACGGCCGCCATCACGCGCTGGACGATGTCCTGGCCGTGGGCGGTGGTGACGGTGTTGGTCCAGTCGGCGCGCATCTCCTCCAGGGAGCGGGCGGCCTTCTTGCCCTCGCGGGTGTCGAGGTTCGCCTGGCGGGCGAGCTGGTGGGTCATGCCGCGGGACGGATCGTGGCCGTGCTCGCGCCGGTACTCGCGCAGCAGCTGCTCGTAGCGGGCTTCGATCTCGGTCCGGCGGGAGGAGAAGTGGGTGATCGTCTCGACGGGTACGCCGGCGATCTCGCGCACCGGCTGGCGCTTGGTGGCGGAGTCCTCGCGGGCCTCGAACTGCACGCCCAGGCGGGCGGTCAGCTCGGTCTCGAAGCGGGAGTTGTAGAACTCGGAGGTGGCCACGGTCATCGCCAGCAGGCCGCGGGCGTCCAGCGAGCGCCACTTCCCGTCCACGCCCTGGATCTTGTTCGCGACGACCAGGTGCGTGTGCAGGTTGGGGTCGCCGGCCCGGGAGTCGTAGTGGTCGAACGCGACGGCGACGAGGCCCTTGGTCTCGATCTGGGCCTGGCCGGTGCTGCCGGTGCGGGTGAACGCGGCGTGCTCCTCCAGCAGCTCCAGCGCGGCGTCGCGGGCGGCATCGTGGGCCGCGCGGACGGCGGCGCGGACCTCGGGGCGCTCGTCCAGCGCCCACAGCACTGCGGCGGACTTCACCGGGGCGAAGACGAGGTCGAAGCCCGCGACGGCGGCCCTCTGGCGGCGGGACTCCTCGTGCTGGACCTTCTTGGCCTCGGCGCCGGTGGGGGCGCGCCGGGTCTCCTTCTCGATGACGGCCAGGCGCCGCTCGACACGCTCGGCGAACGGGTCGAGCGGCTCGTACTCGGGGTACTTGCGGCCGAGGGTGGCGGCCTTGATCGCGGCGGCCTGGACGGCCTTGAGCTGCTCGTCGTCCATGTCGGCGCGCACGCCTGTGGCCAGGTGCTCGGCGATGATCCGCTCGGCGTCCGGGTGTTGGCCCATGCCGAACAGGTGCTTCATCTGCTGCTCGGTGACGGTGGTCCCGTCGAGTCCGAGCAGGGGGGCGCCGCGGCCGAGCCAGACGCCGGCCGGGTTGCCCTTCTGGGTGTAGTACTCCTCGGCGGACTGACCCCGCTGACGCTGTACGTCGCCGCCCGCGACCTGGCGCGTCAGGTAGGTGTAGCCGTTGCCGGCGGTGAGCTTGTGGATGGTCATCAACGCGACCACCCCCAGCTTTCCGGAACCCGGATGAGGGTAGGCGTGACGGCTATTCGAGCCGCCGATTCACCTGCCTCATCAAATGCCATGTGAGCACTTTAGCCCCGCGCAGCGGACCATGCTCAGAATATCTGCAAGAGGTGTCTTGATGGCTTGGCGATGCTGGCATATGGCCAGGTAGGAGCAGTCTCTGGGCTGAATCTGTGACGTGCGCCTCGGTTTTCCTATCGGAATCTCTCAGCGTTTATCGACGTTTATCGAGAGGTATGCAAAGGGGTTTGCGGCTTCGACTTTTTCGGTTATGTTCGATGCATGAGCGGACGAATTTCGGTATCGCGGGCCAGTGCGGCTCGGACGGCGCAGCAGGCGAAGGCAGCGCGGGACGCGCAACGTCTCCGGCGCGAGCGGCAGGTGGAGTCGGCGCTGACCGACTTCTACGAGCAGACGGGGAGGGCGGAGCAGCTGCGGGCGAGCGCGAGCGCTCGGGCGGCGAAGATCGTGGCGGACGCCGAGACGGCAGCGGCGGAGCCGGAGCGGCGGGCGCGGGAGGCGATTGAGGCGCTCCACAATCTGGATGAGCCGCGTGATCAGATCGCGGAGCTGACGGGGCTCTCGCTGGCGGACGTCCGGGCGATCCTGGCGGGGTTCGCCGGGACCGGGAAGCCTCAGGCGGGTGGGCGCAGCGTCGGGGTGGAGCCTGTGGTGGAACCGGTTCCGGTGGACGCGACGGCCGGCTCCGGCGGCGCCAAGGTCGGCGAAGCGGCGGCGGCGTGAGGGGGTAGCCGGGGAGTGCTCCCCGTGCCGTTCGATGACGACAGGGCGAAGGAACGACGACGGCGCTGCCGACCGTGATGGTCGGCAGCGCCGTCGTGCTGTTCGGTGGCTACTGCTGGGCGGCCGGGGGGTTCCAGAAGGCGTCGAAGGCCCGGGGGTCGTAGCGCTTGCCGTCCTCGGTGTCGGTGGGGTGTGGCACGGGCTGGCCGGCCTTCTGCGCGCGGCTGATCCGCTGGCTGATCGCGCTGATGGTGACGCCGTAGTGCTTGGCCAGCTCGGTCGCCGTTCGGTGGGGCCCGGCGAGCCACGCGCGGTGTTCGACGCTGCCCTTGGGGTCGTAGCCGAATTCGAGGAGTGTGGCGGCCTGTTCGGGGGTCGGCTTCCCCTTGGCGGGGAGGTAGCCGAGTTCGACCAGGACGGTGGTCTGCTCGGTGGTGAGCGGGCCTGAGGCGGGCAGGTAGCCGAGCTGCCAGAGCAGCGGCAGCAGGGTAGCGGCCGGCCACACCCGGGAGCGGCCGACCTTGCCGCTGCTGAGGTCGGCGATCTCGGGGCGGCGGACCAGGGTCTTGACGGCTTCTTTGGTGCGGCCGGTCAGCCGCTCGATCATGGCGGTGGTGAGCACGTCGAGCACCGGTGTGGTGGTCGGAGCTTCGGCGGGGGCCGGGGCCGGAGCTTCCGTGGTGCCGCGGGGGCCGGTGCGGCGGGACCGCCGGCCGAGCCACTGCTTGACCTCGCCCCAGTTGTAGGTGCCGAGTGCGTCGGCGGTGGGGAACGGGTCGGCGCTGTTCTTGTAGTTGGTGGGCAGCGGGCTGATGGCGGCGCGCTTGGCACCGGTTCGGTTCGCGATCTCGGTGATGGTGACGCGGTCGCTGTCGGCCCCCGGGAGTTCCGCCACGTCGATCCGAGCGGCCTGGTTGTCGCGCATCCACGCGGCGCACGCCTCGCGCGGGTACCGCTGTTCGTGGTGGTCACCGGGCCCGCCGGGGGCGGGCCATCCCGGTTCCTTGGTGAGGCGCCGGACGGTGGACTCGGACAGGCCGGTCGTGGTGACGATGTCGGCGACGCTGAGGCTGTCGGTGGTGGCGTCGGCCAACCGTTCGGCGAGTGTCGGGGCGGGGGCCATCGGCTGGTCTCCTCGGGATGGATGTTCAAGGGGGAGCGCTTCCCCGGCTCGACATGTACTAGTTTACGGATACGAGGTAGCCGTCTTTCGGGATCGGTCTTCGTGGGAGGGGGTCAGCGGCTTGCCCAAGCCGGCCCATCGAGGTCGGTACGGTTTCGGCCGTGCCGCTGGCCCCCGACTTCCACTTTGGTCACGCGGCGAGCGCGACCGAAGGCATAAGGTCGGCCTGGTGGTGCAGTCGTTCCCACCACGCCCCGAACGCCGGTCGTTCCTTGTCGGTGACCCCGGCCGGTGCGAGGGCCAGTGCCATCTCGATCGCGGGGTACCCACTGGTGCGGGGGATGATCTCGGACCGGGTGATCCCGTACTGGTCGGTGACGGCTCCCCCACCGGTGAGGGCCGCCAGCGCGGCGGCGGCATCGGCCCGGCTGCCGGCGAACCTGGTGCGTACGCTGCGCCAGGCGGCGCCCTTCGCGGCGGGGTCGTCGCGGCGGGCGTGGATGATCCTCCGGACCTCATAGACGCTCCAGCGCTGCCGCCGCAGGTGCTCCTCGAACTCGCCGAGGACGTCGACCAGTCCGTGCCTGCGGGCGACCTCTTGGGCGGAGACGGTGCCGTAGAGCTTCGAGCGCGGGTTGAGGGCCATCGCGGTGTATTCCAGGGCGAGGGCCTGGGCGCCGACCGCTGGTTCGGCCCGCCAGCGTTCGATCAGTTCGGCCCGCCCGTGGCGGCCGGCCGAGAACGGGCAGTACCCGCACGCGCTCCTCGACCAGGGTTCGCCGAAGGTGTCGAGCAGGTACTGCTCGCACCGGTGGCGGTCCCAACCCCACTCGTCGATCAGCGGGTACTCGGGGCGGCGGCCGATGGCGGTGAAGCCCTCGTCGCGCTCCGCCCGGCGCAGTTCCTCTGCGGCGAAGCCGAGGATGTGCCGGAAGGGTCGGCCGCCGAACTCGTCGCCCAACCACCCGTCGAGCACGGTGCCTTTCGCGTGCAAGCTGCACAGCCGGCGTTTGGCCGCGATCTGGGGGACGGTGCCGCTGGCCCGGAGTTCGTCGGACAGTCGCCACGGCCCGCGCGCGATCAGTCGTCGCGGGGTGCGGGAGTCGTCCAGCACGGTGTAGCCGCCGCGCTGGCTGGTCCGGCTGATCTGGACGAAGCGTGTGCCGGTGTCGCGCAGCAGCGGCAGCAGGTGCTGCTCGGTGAGCCTGCGGGTGACGTCCGGTTCATCGCCAGTCATCGCGGTGAGCACGGTCAGCTGGCCGAGGGGGAAGTTCCGGCTGGCCGGTTCGGTGAGCCAGCGGAGGGCGATGGCAGTGCTGTCCACTCCCATGCCGAAGCTGAGGACGACCGGCAGGCCGGCTGCGGCCGGTGCGGGGTCGGTACGGATCATGCGGCGCACGCTCCCGTCCGGTGCGGGAGCGTACGGACCCCGGCCCCGCACGGGCGCAGGGCCCGTACGGGGCCGGGGTCCTCACGCTCGGCGGCTTCGATGATCCGGGCCATCGACAGGTCGCGGCGGAAGGGCTGGCCGATCTCGTCCTCGACCAGGGCGTAGTCGAGTGCGGTGTCCGGTGCCATTCGTGCGGCGGTGATGAGGGCGTTGCGTCCGGCGAACGGGCACAGCTTGCAGGACAGGCGGTCGAGTTGCCGGTAGACGGGGTGGGGCGGGATGCCGCTGGCCCGTACGGTCTTCCACACGGCGTCGGTGCTGAGCTGGTGGACGGGCAGCCAGGTGGTGATCTGGCGCCGTCCGGAGCTGGCCGCGCGGTCAGTGGCGACGGCCGGGCGGCGGGCCCGTACGGTGCTCTCGGTGGCGCGCAGTCCGAGGGCGGTGACGATGTGCGCGGGGCGGCCGGTGACGCCGAGTCGGGTGGTCAGCTCGGTGTAGTACTTCCTGGCCACGTCCCGCTTCAAGTACGAACGGCAGAAGGGGGTACCGGGGCCGGGCCAGCGGCCCCGGGCTCGGACCAGGTCGAGCAGGCCGCCGCGCTCGCGGCGGCGGACCTCGAAGGGCAGTCCGTACGCGGCGGCCTGCTCGGCGGCGAGGGCCGGGACTCCCTCCCACTCGGCGCTGCCGAGGTCGAGGTGGAGCACAGTGGTGCGTTCCAGCATCTCGTCGGTGGCGCTGGTGGCCCACAGGTGGAGCATCGCGGAGCTGTCCTTGCCCGCACTGTTGTTCAGCACGTAGGCGTCGGCGTCACGCAGCTGCGGCGGTATGTGGAGGGTGGTGCTCATGTGCGGGTTCCTCGTACGGGTTGGGTGCGGGCCGGGAGGTGGGGGTGAGAGGCCGGTCGTCGGCGTCGTGGGACGTACGGACCGGGTTGAGGGGCCGCGGTTCGGCCGTACGGTCGGCGGGCTCCTGGACGAGGTCGGCCTCGGTGCGGCCCTGGTGGAGCGTGCGGGCTTCGCCTACGCGCTTCTCGCACCACGATCGGCTGTAGCCGGTCGTGCGGAGCAGTTCGTCGTAGTCCGGTTCCACTGCGGATCGGCGCGCAGCGCGGCCAGCAGCTCGGTCATGACGCGCAGCTTGGTCGGCCGTTCCGTCGGTGGCTGCGGGGCCGGCTGCTCGTCGGGGTGGGCGGCCTCGGTGTCGGCTGCGGGTTCGACGGGAGCTTGGTCCTGGAGCCGGTCGTCGGGCTGGACCGGTGACTGGTTCGCGTCGGCGGGGGGTGGCGGGGGGTGGCCGTCGGAGGCGGCTCGGTGCTCGCCGGTGCCGGGGTCGGCGGGTTGGGACTGTGCCGGAACGGCCTGTGGGCCGGTGGGACGGGACTCGATGATTCCGGCGGCGGCGAGGAAGGCGAGGGAGGGCCAGGCGGCCATCACGTATCCCCAGGCTGTGGGCTGGGCGACGGCCAGGTTGGCGGCCAGACTCATGACGACGCCGAGCACCAGGACGCCGCGGGGCCAGCGGGCGGGTTGTCCGTGGCGCTTGCGGCGGCGGATCTCGGAGACGGAGCCGAGGGCCATCAGCTCGACGGACACGGCGATGGCGTAGGCCACCCACCCGGTCTGGCCGGCCGCGGTGGCGGTCTGGACGACGTGGGTGAAGCTGACGGCGAAGCTCGCGACGCCGAGGATGCCGACGGTGATGTCGGCGGTGAGCGCGTCCCTGTCGAGGAGAGGTTGGGGCGGGTGCGGTGCGGGCTGCGCGGGGGTTTCCTCGCGGGCCGCGCTGCCGGTGCGGGTCGGGGTCACGTGGTCGAGTTCTCTCGGGTTTCGTGGGCAGGTCGCGGTCCGGTTGCCCTCCGGGCGGCGCCTGTTGATGGGTCGGGGTGGGGCCTGGGGTCAGTGGGTGGTGCGCAGGTGTCGGCGGCGTTCGTCATCCACGTAGCCCTTGCCAGGGGACTCGATCGACCACTCGCCGCACGTGCACGCGGCCTTGGAGTACGCGCGGCCGGGGCAGCCGGAGGTGAGCGGCGCGCCGCTGGTGGTGTGCCGGTGGTCGGGCGGGCAGGGCGTGCCGTCGCTGTGATGATCGGTTCGGGGTGCGGTGAAGCGGGCTGTGAGGGCCTCCTTCGGCCGGCGGGCCCGGAGCGGGCCGGGTAGACCACCGGTGCCCTTGCGGGCCAGGTCTTCCTGTTCGGCGTCCCATTCGGCCTCGGTCTGGGCGTCACCGACCACGAGGGGCTCGGGTCCGGTCGAACCACGTCTTGCGGTCGGCCTGGACGATGCGCGCGGCTTCGAGCTCTGCGGCTCCATGGGTGCGCGCGAGGACGGGGACCAAGTGCACGCGGATCTCGTCAACAGCGACGAGGTACTTGTTCCTGATGGGCTCCTGCGGTTGGTCGGGGAGCGCTGCCAGCTGCTCTCGGGTGGCCGGCCGGGAATCAAGTGACTCCGGTCCGTCCCGGCGAGCGTCCTCGGCCTCGGTGGCGTCCTGGGTCTCGCTGAGCTGCTGGACGATGTCGGCGAGGCGGGCCCGGCTCACGCCGAACTCCGATGCGGGGGCGATCCCGCAGTCCACAAGGCCAAGCAGGCTGTGGAGGTGATCGGCCAAGGCCCCGATCTGCTCGGCGGTCAGGGTGGCGGTGACGCTCACTCCGCTGCCGCGCTTGATACGGGTGGCGTTTGCGAACAAGGCGTCGGCCAGGGCGTCTTCGGCGCTCCCGGTCGGGCCGGACTGGAATGCGTCGCGGTCATCAAGCGCAGCGACCAGGCGGCCGGGCAGCGTGATGGTGGCGGTCCGGGGCATTGGATCTCCTACTGGGGCGAGTGGATGGGGCCTGGTGTCTAACCGGGCTCGGCGCGGCCGGAGGATGTCTCGGCCGCACCGGGGTAGGTCAGGCTGCGGGGGCGCCGGCCAGGTGCTCCCAGTGGCTGCCGTTCCAGAACTGGGTTGCGGCGCCCGGGGTGAGCGGTTGTCCGAGGGCCTCGCGCACACGGCAGCGGTCGTCCGAGGTGGCGGGCATCGGGATGGTGCCGCTGATGGTGGTGGTGCCGTCGGAGCCGACTTCACGGAGCAGGGTGCGGCCGTGGAGCGCCTGCGCGCGGAGCGAGCGGCTGACGTTGAACTCTTCGATCAGCAGGTCCAGCAGCAGGGAGAGGCCGATCTGCTTGCCGTTCAGCTGGCAGTCGTCGGTGAACCGGGCGATGTCGGCCATCGGGAAGTCCCCGTGGGGCACGAACTCGGTGGCGTCCCCATCGCCGTAATTCTGAGCGGTGCCGATCTTGTGGCCTGCGTGGCTGAGGGCGGCCAGGAAGGGGGTTCCGCGGAGCAGCACCAGCTCCTGGCAGCTGGTGATCTCGTAGCGGGGCTGGTCGGGGGTCTGGAGCCCGGTGTGGGGCAGGATGGGCACGTGGTTCTCCTGGTGGTGCGTGAAGGGTGAAGACGGGCAGCAGGAAGTGCCGCGCGGGGTTGGGCCGGGGTGCGGGGTCGATCCCCGCAGCTCGGCGCTCCCTGCCGGGGGCCGCCCGGTTGCGTGCGGGAGGGGCCGGCGGGCGGTGCGGCGGGCTGGTGCTGCGGCGGGTCAGTGGCGGGAGGGGTTGGGCCGGGGTGCGGGGTCGATCCCCGCAGCTCGGCGCTCCCTGCCGGGGGCCGCCCGGCCACAGTGGGCCGGGCGGCGGGGCGGTCACAGGGAGGCGGCCAGCTCCATGGCGCGGATGCCGAGCGATTCGAGTTCGTGGGCCTCATCGGCGTCGGGGAGGGTCTGAGCGACGGACGTCACGGCGTGCAGGACGCCACCGGCGGACAGGTCCGCGCCCTGGATGAAGTGGGCGAAGATGTCGGCCCGGCGCTCCTCGGTGAACCGGAGCCGCTGGCTGACGGTGGTGATCGTCTTCTCGGGGTCCTTGATCCGGGCCCCGGCCTTCTCCTGGATGTCCCGCAACTGCTGGTTGACGTAGTCGTGGTCAAGGAACGTGCGGACGGCGTCGGCGGTCTGCGAGGTGACCAGATCGAGTGTGCGGGCCTGGGTGTTGTCGCTCCACCGGATCACCCCGTCCTGCTGTCGGCCCCCGATGTGCACGGACTTCATGGCGTCCTTGGTGATCGTCATGCCGTTGTCGCAGACCTGGACGACCAGCCGGGGCACGATCGTGAACGCGCCGCACCCGGTCTCGCTGTTGCTGATCTCGAATCCGGCGAAGACGGTCGGGTTGTCCGCGCCGCGCGCCTCGGTGAACGGGGAGCGGTAGTTGCGCAGCAGCTCGGGGGCGTAGGCGCGGACCTCGTCGGCGACAACCCGAACGTACATCTTCCGGTCCGTGAGGTCGCAGCTGTCCAGCCTGACCCGAACGCCCGCGTCGGACACGCCCGTCAGCGCGGCGGTCAGGATGTCGAGATTGTCGATGATCCGGTATCCGTTGGACAGGAACGCGCGGGCGGTGCCAGTGTCCTCGTCCTGGCTGGGCCGAAGCGTGCGGATCATGTAGCTCTTGGCCTCGCGGCTCTCGTGGGTGAGCCACCCGTTGACGTTCGCGTCCCACAGCTCCGGGGCTTCGTGCCGAGTCTTGCGCAGGTAGCCCACCGGGATGCCCAGCTTCTCCGCCACACCCGACTCACACACGTCGGTGAGCTTGTACTCGGCGGCCTTGCTGGTGACACCGTCCGGAGTGATCTCGTGCTCCGCGCCGTCGATGATCAGTCGGCCACCCTCGGCGCGGATGCTCTGCACCGGGGCGATAACGTCGGTCTTTCGGGGGTGCTGGTCCTTGAGAATGCCCACGATCTCGCGGAGGCTGGCGTTACGGGTTGAGGTCCTGGCCAGGGAGATGGTCATGTGTGAGGTCCCTTCGCACGGGTTGGTCATTCGTGGGTGTCGGCCGAGGTTGCCCTCCCCGTCCAACAAGAACAATATTACCTCAATGGGGGTTTCTAGTCAACCCTCTAGGCATGCGCCACTGGTTCGCAGCACTCACCGGCGGCGGAGGCCCGCCGCCCAGAGCAGGCCCGCAAAACCACGGGCGACAGCGGCGACGTCGTCCCGACCTCGGGTCCACGTCGGCACCCGGTCACTGCGGACCTGCGCGACGGGGTCGGCGTAGATCGCGCCGCGAAACAGGGCGTAGTCCTCACCGGGGGCGGGGATGCGCAGCTCCCACGTACCAAGCTCCTCGCACATGACCTGCACGGCGTAGGTGTGCGCGCCATGGACGATCACGACCGTCCGAGGGGCGCGGGGGATGCCGAGCTCGGTGAGCCGGTGGTCGAGATCGACGGCGACGGCCAGGCGCTCGGCGTAGGGGAGTTCGGCAATCGCCTCGGGGGTGAGCCAGCACCAGGCGCAGCCCGGCCCGTCGCCGTGGCCGCACTCTGCCCGCGCGGCCGAGTTGATCTCCTGGAGGCGTACGTGGTCGAGAGTGGTCGTCATGTGACGCCTTTCATTCGGTGCATCGTGGGGCCCTGGCCGGGATTACCCTCCCCGACCAGACGACTCAAGCTTAGCTCAATAAGGGTTTTTCGTCAAGCGCTCAACTGGTCGGCGGCCTGGTAGCCAAGTGCGATCCGTGCGGCAATATCCTCCTGCCGTACGGAAGTTACTGGGAATTGAGCCCGACACGCCTCGGGCGAGACGCCCCAGTGCTCCATGAGGGCCAGCCACTCGGGGCGGGCCGCCCCACAGGAGATCAGTTCGATGATCCCCCTGAGGCGGGCGTCAATCTCCAACGCCACCGAACAGCGGTCTTCGGGGCGGACGTTGCCGACGAAGTCCACGCCAGAGGCGAAGACGATGCAGCCGCATGGGCGAAAGTTCCATCCGGACGGGAGCAGGGTAGACCTCCGGGGCTTGTGGGTCGGTCTTCGGGTTGCCCTCCCGTCGACCCGATGACACCAGCTTACCTCTATTAGGGTTTTTGGTCAAGCTTGATGGCGTGGATCGGCACGTCGGAAAGGGGGCTGACAGGCCGTCAGTCCAGCGGCGCACCTCCCCCGTCCCCCCGATAGCTGCCTGGGGTCCGGGGCAAAGAGGTCGTCCGGGTCAAGGGCCGGCCGAAGGCCGGTGGCGAAGCCACGCGACCAACGGGAGCGCCCTTGAGGCGGGCGGCCGGCTCCGGATACTGGGCCGCGAAGGGGGGCCGGGGGAACCGCGCAGCGGGGCGCCCGGACCAGAAAAAGCAGCCGTGCCGAAGGCGCGACCACATCCGCCGCCACCGGCGGCCGGCGGGGAACCCGCCCAAAGAAGACAGCCGTGCCAAAGGCACGACCGCATCCCCGCCGTTCCCGGCGGCGACACCCACCAACGCCGGGAACGGGCGGGCCGACCTCACAGGGGGTCGGATTCGGCGAGCCGCTCGTAGGCGGCTTCCTCGCGGTAGCGGTAGTAGGCCATGTGGACGAGTTCTTCGCGGTCCCCCGGAACTCCGGTGGCGTCGGCCAGGTGGAGCAGGGCGGTGATCAGGTCGCGGATGATCACGGACACACCTTCCGAGTCGGCAGGCTCGCCCCGATAGCTGGCGGGGTCGGTGGAGACGAAGGCACGGACGGCGACCAGCGCGGAGTCGGCTTCGTCGTCGGTGGTGCGTTCAGGGGCGAGTACAGGCACGGATGAACTCCTCGTCGCTCGGGACGGTCAGCGCCGGGCGCTTCGGGCAGGAGGCAGGAAGGGCGGGACGCCGTGCTGCTCCGCAGTGGCGTTGATCAGTCGGGGCAGGCGCAGGCTCACCGACTGGAGCCACAGCAGTCCGGCCACAACGGCAAGCAGCGCGTAGGCGGTCAGAGTCTGATCGCGGCTGACGCAAGCGGCGGCGGTGAGGATAAGGGCCAGGACGGCGGCGAACAGAGCGCGCTGAATGGTGTTGATGATGCCGGTGAGCTCGGTCTTAGGCAGGGCGTTGCTCATGTGGGTCATGCCTTTCATGGGCAGAGGCGGCAGGGCCGGGCGGGCAGGGCCCGCCCGGCCCTGGTGATCATCCCGCCATGGCCGGTGTCGGCCAAGAGCCGACGGTGGGCGGGTTGGTCGGGGCAGGCGGGATGGCCTGGCTGGGCGGCCACGTCGCGTCGAACGCACCAGGTGCCGTCCGGGTGGGTGCCGCGCCCTGCTGGGCGGGGCGGCTCCCAGCCTTGGTGACCTCGGCTGTGGCGAAGCGTAGGGCCGGGCCGACCTCGTCGATCAGCAGCTCGGCGTAGTAGCGGCGGGGGCCCTCGGCGGGCTGGTGCGAGCGCTGCTTGAGCGTGCCGGTGACGACCACGCGAGCGCCCTTCGTCAAGGACGCCGCGACGTTTTCGGCGTACTGGCGCCAGACGACGCACGGCATGGAGATCGAGTCGCCGTCCCGCCAGGATCGGGTGGAGCTGTCGTAGGTCTTCTCGTTCGCGATGACGGTGAAGTTGGCCACCGCCGCCCCGCCGTCGGTGTACTTGAGCGCGGGGGTCTCCGCGAGGTTGCCGATAAGGGTGATCTTGGTCTCGCCTGCCATGGTGTCGCGCTCCTCTTGGCGTTTTATACGGGCGCCGCCGCGCGGGCCCAGGGTGATCCGGTATGCCGTGGTCTCTGTCTGTTGTTCGGGGGTGCCTTCCCCTCCCAACAAGACCAATATTACCTCACTAAGGGTTTTTGGTCAAGCTTGATGGCGTGGATCGGCACGTCGGAAAGGGGGCTGACAGGCCGTCAGTCCAGCGGCGCACCTCCCCCGTCCCCCCGATAGCTGCCTGGGGTCCGGGGCAAAGAGGTCGTCCGGGTCAAGGGCCGGCCGAAGGCCGGTGGCGAAGCCACGCGACCAACGGGAGCGCCCTTGAGGCGGGCGGCCGGCTCCGGATACTGGGCCGCGAAGGGGGGCCGGGGGAACCGCGCAGCGGGGCGCCCGGACCAGAAAAAGCAGCCGTGCCGAAGGCGCGACCACATCCGCCGCCACCGGCGGCCGGCGGGGAACCCGCCCAAAGAAGACAGCCGTGCCAAAGGCACGACCGCGGGGGTTTGCCCCCTGCTCTACCCTGGAGATCCGCACGCTCCTCCGTTGCGAGGTGCTGTGGTCTCTGGCCGGTGGACCGTGCCAACCCGCCTGCGGGGGTGTCCACCGGCCATCCGCGTGCTGCGGGTCAGGGACGGATGGTCGGCCGGTTGGAGGGTTGGACCGGTGGGGGCTGAATCAGCTGCGGCGGGGCCGTCGTCCTGGTGGTCGGCGTGGTCCTGGTGGTCGGCTGCGGGACGGTGAGGTCGGCGAGCATCGCGCGCAGCGGAGCCGAGTTGCCGTTGAACGAGGCGATAGAAGCGAGCGTGTTGCGGTCAGGGTCGAGGCGGGTCCAGTCGATCGGGTGCCCGGCGTCGGCCGCGAGCTGGCCGAGGAAAGCCCGTTGCGCCCGGCCGTTGCCCTCCCGGAACGGGTGCAGTGCGTTGACGTCGCCGTAGAGGTCGGCGAGCCCGGTGAGGAAGCTGTCCCGGTCGAGCCCTCGGAGGTGGTCCTGGCGGCGGGCGAGTCGGCCGAAGGTGTCGGCGGCGAAGTCCGGGATCATCCGGACGAGGCAGAACTGGGTGTTCCCCTTGGCGATCTCGATGGAGCGGATCTCCCCCGCCCACGGGTAGATGCTGCCGAAGGTTTCGCGGTGGAACGCCTGGAGGTGGGCCAGGTCGTAGCGGCCGGGGATGGGTTTCTCGGCGAGCCGGGTGAGGCGGGCGGCGGTGATGTCGGCCTCGGCGGCGGCGAGGGCCTGGGAGTCGATGATGCCGAGCCGGTTGCGCAGGACGCCGCTGGCCGGGTCAGCGTAGGGGTCGGCCATCGTCAGGGGGCCGGCCGCGTGGCACCCGGGGGGCGGTGGCGGGCTTCAGCGCGCTCCACCAGCTCGTCGGCGGTGATCCGGCCGGCCGCGTACTCCTCGGCGTCGGTGAGGTAGTCCGGGCTGGGGGTGAGGCCCTCGGCTCGGACGGAGCCCGTGGCTGAGGACACCGCGCGGCGGCGGCTCTCCGGGGTGGCGGGGTCGTGCATCGGTTGCTCCTCGGTTTCGCGCCGGGCGGGGCGCGGGTGCTCTCACCAGGGTAGGTGCCCGTGCAGAGGCGGGCATGCCGGTGCTCAGGGTGGTCGGTCGGGTCCGTCGCGGCAGGCGGTCGGCTCCGGACGGCGAACGCGGGTGCGGGGGAGGGGGCTCGATGCCCCCTCCCCCGCGTTGCCGCCCGGCACGGCCGCCGGATCGGGCGGGCGGGCCGGGCGGCCGGTTTCAGGCGGCGAGTTGCTGGTGCTGCACCAGCAACTCGGGCAACGCCGGGGCGCTGCGGTGGGCGGCTTCCTCGATCACGGCGGCTTGGACGGCCGCCCTGGCCTTCTCTCTGGTCACCTGCACTTGGAGCTGGGCCGTCTCCTGCTCCAGCTCGCTGATCTTCTCCCGGTGGTGGCGGTGCCGGGCTGGGGCGTGCTGTTCGTCGTGGGCCCGGCGCAGCTCGGCCGCCCACGGGCGGGACAGCATGTGTCGGGTGATCGTGTGGACGATGGCGGCGGTCCTGCGCTGGGTGCCATCCGGGGCGCTCGGGCTGTAGTGGCCGCCGGTCTCCCGCCGGACGACCAGCCACCGGTGATTGGTCGGGCTCATCGTGTCGGGGTGGAAGACGGCCTGGTCGGCGAGCAGGACGCCAAAGACGGTCGGGGCGTCCTGGTAGTGCTTGGTGAAGGGGCTTCGGACGGGCTTGCCGTAGGTGACCTGGATCGCATCCCCGTTGCAGCAACCCGTGTAGTAGTGGCCGGGCTCCCACCCCACGGTGATGGTGCCGCCCAGCTCCGCGATGCGGTACAGGGCGGCACCCTGATCCCAGTCCAAGGTGATCGTGGCGTGCATCCGGTAGCCGCCTTCGGTGACCAGGGTGACGTACTGCGGGCCCGTCGGCCGGGTGCCGCTCATGCCGCAACCTTGGTGAGCACCGGGGCCTCTGTGTCCTCGAAGCGCGGCAGCGCTCCGGCCGCCAGCTCCTCGACAGTGGGCAGGTTGCCCCAGCAGCGCGCGGCGTGCCGGTAGGCGGTGGTCCAGAGGTTGAGCTGGCTGGTGAAAGCGGCCATGTCGGCAATCACCGTCAGCAGCCCACCGACGCTGACCCGCAGCTGCGGCATGCGCGTGGGGCTGAGCCGCGCGGGCAGCGTCTCCACCACTGCCGGGGGGACGGAACGGTCAAGGCGGAGTTGTCCGGACACCTGGCCGTCAGGTGTAGGGACGGTGCCGGATTCCGTTCCGGCGAACAGCCGGGCGGCCTGGTCGGCGGCGTCCGCCCACGCCTTGTACGCCTCATAGGCGGGCTGCGGGTGGGCCAGACGAACGCGGACGGACGGCATGGTCAGCAGGATCGTCCGGGCGATCAGCACCGCGTGCGCTTCATGCTGACCGGCGAGATATACGGCAAGGTCGGTTCGGACCGACGGCGGTCGGTGGGCGGTGGTGGCGAGGTGCAAATGCATACGGGCCTCCGGCGCGGGGGGTGATGTGGTCAACAGGGCCGGGGGTGTCCGGTGCCATCGGACACCCCCGGCGGGTTGTTCGGGGAGGGGGCCCTCCCCTTGGCGCTAGGCCGCAAGCAGCTCGTTGATCTCCGGGTAGCGGGCTTCCCAGTCGGTCTGCTCCGCCACCTCTGTGTCTTCGCTGCCCAGGTCATCCGGCTCGTCGTCCAGGACGATCGCCAGGTGCCGGTCCTCCTCGCCGCCCTGGTCCTCGACCTCCACCGCCAGCTCCGGCCGGTCCTCCTCGCCGCCCTGGTCCTCGACCTCCACCGCCAGCTCCGGCCGGTCCTCCTCGCCGCCCTGGTCCTCGACCTCTGCCTGCTGGGTGGCCTCCGCTGCCGCCTTCGCGGCTGCCCGTGCCTCTGCTTCGGCGATCTTCGACCGGAACTCGGCCAGCAACTCAGCCTCGGGTTCGTTCAGCTCGTACCCGTAGGCCACCAGGAACTCGAACCAACCAACGGCCTTTCCCTTGTTGCTGAGGGTGTTGCCGTAGCCCGAGGCGGCGTTTCTCACCGCGCGCTCCGCGCGCACGGCGACGCTGGCGAGAAGCGCGAGAGGAACGCGGGCCTCAGCCATTCGTCCGATGAACCGGCTGTATCGCGCGCTGGCGTCGTCGTCGCCCGGTGCTTGGAGGAACACCAGCGCATCGGGGCTCGTCTCATCTACACCCAGCGTGTAGAGCATCCCCAGCACCCGCTTAGTCAGCCCCTTCGGCACCTTCTTGGAGCGGCAGAGCTCCTGGATGTACTCGTGCCGAATCTCCTCGGCGATGGACAGCGCCTCCTTGCGCTCACGGGCTGCCAGCTCCTCCGCCGCCTTGGCGGCCTCCTCCGCCGGGCTCCGGAACGAGTAGGAACGGGGCACCTGGTGCCCGTACTGATGGGGGTCACGGCAGAGGTACGTGGCCTTGAAATCGCCACTCGCTGACTCATTGAAGAACGCCGCGTTTCCGGGGCAGCTCGCATGGGACTCCGGGGCCAGCACAACACCGTCAGCGTCGGAGAGACGGTCAAGACCCACCTCCTTCGACCCGTTCCAGCCGAAACCGTACGGTTCGCCGACCATGCGGACACCAGCGGCCTTGAGTCCCTGCGTGACCTCCTGCCGCAGCACGGCCCGCGCCGCCTTGCGGCGCTCGTTCTTCAGGGCCCAGTCCAGCTTCCCGTCCCGCTCGATCGTGTCGAGCAGCCGCTTGTACGCCTTCGGGTCGCTTTCGAACTCGGCGATCAGGGCGGCGTCGTCCAGCGTGAGCGCCCCCTCATCCACAGCAGACCGGGCGGTCTTCGGCATTGCGGCCAGCGCGATCGACGCCCGAACCTTCTTCGGGTCCTGGGCGACCCGAGCGGCGATCTGGTCGGCGTCGAGCCCGAGTTCGATGGACAGTTGCGCGTAGGCGTTGGCGATCTCGCTCTCGCGCATGTCCTCGCGGTGCATGTTCTCGATCAGCTGCGCGACGATGCGCGCCTCTTCGGCCGTGAGGTCGTTTCGGACAATGACGTCAACGAGCCGACCCGCCTCGATCGCGCCCTTCGCGCGCCGGTTGCCGAGGATGATCGCTATCCCGTCGTCGTGAGGGGTGGCGATGATCGGCTGAAAGAGGCCGTGCTCACGGATCGAGCTGACGAACTCGTCATCGAGCTCGGCCTTTCGGACGTTGCGGGTGAACACCAGCTCCGCCGGGTCAACACCTTCAAGAAGCACCTTCGCCGAATCCTCCACCGGGTCGGCAGAGTCACAGGTCAGCTCGGCTTCGAAAGCGGCGGTCAGCGAAGCCAGCTCCGGCGAGCCAGCCTCGTCGCTCAGCAGCTCAACAGGGGCAAGTACGGTCGTCACGAATCCTCCAACAGGCGCTTGGTCTCCGTCTGTTGTTCGGGGGTGCCTTCCCCTCCCAACAAGACCAATATTACCTCACTAAGGGTTTTTGGTCAAGCTTGATGGCGTGGATCGGCACGTCGGAAAGGGGGCTGACAGGCCGTCAGTCCAGCGGCGCACCTCCCCCGTCCCCCCGATAGCTGCCTGGGGTCCGGGGCAAAGAGGTCGTCCGGGTCAAGGGCCGGCCGAAGGCCGGTGGCGAAGCCACGCGACCAACGGGAGCGCCCTTGAGGCGGGCGGCCGGCTCCGGATACTGGGCCGCGAAGGGGGGCCGGGGGAACCGCGCAGCGGGGCGCCCGGACCAGAAAAAGCAGCCGTGCCGAAGGCGCGACCACATCCGCCGCCACCGGCGGCCGGCGGGGAACCCGCCCAAAGAAGACAGCCGTGCCAAAGGCACGACCGCATCCCCGCCGTTCCCGGCGGCGACACCCACCAATAAGTGACGGACCGTTTCGGACGTAATGATCACCAGCTGATCCAGCTCGTTGCTGCGGCCGGGAGCCCGCGCCTGGCAGGATCGTCCACATGAGGATTCTGGTACTGGGCGGTGGCTGGTTCCTGGGTCGGGCGGTCGTGAGTGACGCGCTCGCGCGAGGGTGGGAGGTGACCACGTTCACGCGCGGTCGCTCCGGCACCCCGGTCCCCGGAGCGGTTGCAGTGACCGGAGATCGGGAAGTAGCAGAGGACGTCGCACGTCTGGCCACGCACGGCCCCTGGGATGCCGTGATCGACACCTCGGCCTCCGAGCTCGCGCCGCGGACGGTCCTCGGCGGCGCCCGGGCCCTGGTGCACGCGGCCGGGCGGTACGTCTACGTATCCACCGTCTCGGTGTACCAGGGATGGCCGAGCGACCCGCTGACCGCCAACTCCCCCATCCTGGATGGCCCTCCGGATGCCGATGCCGAGTACGGACGGCTGCCGGAGAACTGGACTGGCCCCGATTACTACTACGGTCGACAGAAGGCTGGCGCCGAGCGCGCCATCGAGGAAGCGTTCGGCGCCGAGCGCGCCACCGTGGTCAGGCCCGGTGTGATTCTCGGCCCCGGTGAGTACGTCGGCCGCCTGCCGTGGTGGCTGCGCAGGGCTGAGCGAGGTGGGCGCATCCTCGCCCCCGGAGATCCGGACAAGACAATCCAGCCCGTCGATGTCCGAGACGTGGCTGCCTTCATCCTTGATCAGACTCGGGCAACCGGCCCGCAGGTACACAATCTGACCGCCCCGATCGGGAGGGAGACGATGGGCGGTTTCCTCCGGGCCTGCATGGCCGCGACCGCCAGCTCCGGCAGCCTGGTGTGGGTACCCGACGCGGATCTGCTCCAGAGCGACCTGCGGCAGTGGACCGAGCTCCCGTTGTGGAGGACGCACCCCGGGGTGTGGGACATCGACTCGACATCCGCGTTTGCCGCCGGCTTCCGTAGTCGACCGCTCGCTGAGACTGTTGCCGACACGTGGGCTTGGCTCCAGGACGGCAACTTGCCAGTGCCGCACCAGAGGTGGGATGAACACGGGATCGACCCGGAGAAGGAACGCCGCATCTTGGAGCAGGCTGGTTAACTGCTGGGCCCGCCGACAGCAAGCCGCATCGCGCCTGGTCCCAGGATGCGCGGTGCGGCGACCAGGGTGAAGTCGTCAATCCGATCCGCAAGGTCTCTGGCAGCCGGCGAGTCCCGGAAGGCGGGTGACGCCAGTTCCGTCCGGACCGAATTCACTCGGCTGACCAGCCCTGCGCCGCGCCACTCCCTGGGCAGCTCCAGTACCGGCTGGAGAGCATCCGCGGCGCCGTCCAGGTCCCGACGCAGAAGCAAGGCAGTTGCCAGGTCGGCACCAGCCTGCGGAGCGACCACCAGGGGTGTAGATCCGGATACCTGAGAGGCGATCAGCTCCAGCGATCGCCGCGCAGATGCTTCCGCGCCAGCGCCGTCCCGTAGCAACAGGAAGCTGGCCGAGTTGCTCATCGCGACCCGCTCCAAGCTGAAGTCGAACTCCCCGCCGATCCCGTCGTGGAGTTCGTCCCGGTCCGCCCCGCGTTCGGCCAGGCTGCGCCCTATCGCCGCCTGGGTCTCCTCTACCCGTCCGAGATGGGCATAGGAGCGTGCCGCGATCGCGGCCAGCCGAGCCCTCCCCGTGGCTCCAACACCAGAGAACGACTGCGCCCGCTCGATCTGCCGGACGGCCTGGTTCGGGTTCCCGTTCCAGTACGACAGGAGCGCCAGATATCCGTGGGCATAAGCCTGGAGCGGACCGTGCTCGGCGACTTGGCCGTACAGGGCGGAGGCCCGAAGGAGCTCCACCGCCGTCGGCAGCGAACCCAGATCGAACGCGCAAGCGCCGAGGAGTGCGCTGGCCTGGCCAGCCACAAGGTATAGCCGGCCGCGCTGGGACAGAACCTGCGTACGGTCCAGCATGACCGTGGCAAGGCCCAGCACCTCCCTGGCCTGGGCGAAGATCAGGTGGGGCGGCGTGCTGGTGTTGGCCCGCACGAGACGGACCAGGTCGTCTTCGAGCTGGTCGAGACTCAGATCGGGTAGGAGTTGAGAAGCGGCGTCGGTGGCGTGAGTGTGGGCGTCGCGTGCGGTCATGGCGAGTTCACTTTCATCGAGCACAGGTCGGGGCGGCGCTGCGGGCAGCGCGCGGACCTGCTCGTCGGTGCAGGGTGCAAGTAGTGCCAGTGAGGGCTGGTTGAACAGGCGGGCGAGGATCGCGGGTGCCGGGTGATGAGGGCGACTCGTCCGACCTGACCGCCAGCGCAGGAAGCTCTTGTTGGTCACCGAGGCGTTCCTGTACGCCGAGTCTTCGGTCTCCCGGTAGAGGACTGCGGCAACACGCCGGTACTCGGCCGCGAACGTCCGATAGTTCATGCCCTGCTCAGTGACTAAGGCATCGAACAGCGTGTCCACGGTGATCCCTTCGGGGGCCGGCAGCCCCGAACGCGAGAGCCTTCGATGCCATCTGCCTATCACCACCCCGTCGTTGCTCGCACGGGGTCTCGCCAAAGTGTCTGCGAACTGTCCCTGTTTTGTCCTCACGCTCAACCGATGGGGGACGAAGTGTCTGCCGCTGAGCAGTAGTTATGTCTGCTACCTCAGGCCAATCTTGGTCCTCGCAAGCGAACCACAGCCGGGGCGCGCCGTCGCTCCTGATCTTGGGAGCGAAGCACATGGCCAGAAGTCGGACGATGCCACTGCGCGAGTGGGAGAGTTCCGTTGAAGCTGACTTGGCGTCAGTGCCGGCGGTGCGCCGTGTCGTGTCTGACCTGATGGCCGGTTGGGGCTGGACAGGCGAGCCGCTTGATGACGCGCTGCTCGTCTTCTCGGAACTCGTCGCCAACGCCGTAGTTCATGGGGCGCGGCCGGGCGACAGGATCACGGTGCGGGTGCAGGAGCTCGATGGTGACTGCCGGATTGAGGTTGTGGACACACGCCCGGACTTGCTCCTGGCCACGCGAGCCACCGACACAGCTGAGGAGGGCGGCCGGGGGCTGCTGCTGGTGCGTGCCTGTGCAACGGACATGGCCGTGGTGACCGGGCGAGGCCAGAAGAGGGTGTGGGCGCGGGTGCGGAACTGTAGTCCGGGAGAGGCTGCGTGATGCGACAGTTCCGCTCTTGCGGCCGGGAGAGCAGGCCGCAGGGGTCGGAGGGCATTCTCTCTCCGTCCGAAGCTGCATCAACTAGTCAGGAGAACAGCGTGACCGACTCGAACGAGTGTCAGTCTGACAACCGAACCACCGAGATGAGGTCGGAGATGGTCAACCGGCTTCGTGCGGCGGGTGCCGTGCGGAGCGAGGCGGTGGCCTCGGCGATGCTCACGGTGCCGAGGGAGGTGTTCGCGCCGGAAGCTGAGCTGGGCGTCGTCTACGACGCGTACCGGGCGGTGGTGACCAGGCGCGACGGGAACGGGTTGGCGACCAGTTCGGTGTCGGCGCCTTCGGTCCAGGCGTCGATGCTGGAGCAGGCCGGGGTGCGGCCGGGTGACCGGGTGTTGGAGGTCGGCTCGGGTGGTTACAACGCTGCCCTTGCGGACGAACTCGCCGGCGAAAGCGGCTCGGTGGTGACGGTGGACATCGACCCGTTCGTCACCGACCGTGCCGAGCGGTTCCTCGAACAGGCCGGCTACAACCGGGTCAGTGTGGTGCTGGCCGACGGCGACGAGCCGTTGAAGGAGTACGGCCCGTTCGACCGCATCCTGGTCACGGTCGGGGCCTGGGACCTGTCTCCGGCCTGGACAGATCAGCTCGCGGAGGACGGTGTCATCGTCGTCCCGCTGCGGATGCGGGGCATCACCCGCTCCCTCGCGCTGCGCCGGGTTGGCGACCACCTGGTCAGTGAGTCGGCTCAGCCGTGCGGGTTCGTCCGGATGCAGGGCGGCGGCGCGCACGACGAGCGCCTGGTGCTGCTGCGCGGGACCGAGATCGGCCTGCGATTCGACGAGGACCCGGTTCCCGACACCTCCGCGCTGGACGGTGTGCTGGAGCAACCGAAGGTCGAGGTGTGGCTGTCGGTGACGGTCGGCCAGCAGGAGCCGCTCGACTCTCTGTTCCTGCGGCTGGCCACCTCGCTGCCCGGCTTCGGCCACCTGTCGGTGGACCCGGAGCAGGACACCAAGACTGTCACTCCGGCGAACCGGATGGCGTGCCCGGCGGTCGTGGAGGGCGCGAGCTTCGCCTACCTCTCCCTGCGCAAGGTGTCCGAGGAGCCGGCCCGCTACGAGGTCGGCGCGGCCGGGCACGGCCCGGCCGCCGCCCGCCTGACCGGGCTGATCGCCGAGCAGGTCAAGACCTGGGACACCAAGTACCGCAGCGGCCCGGACCCGGTCTTCACCGTTCACCCGGCAGGCACCCCCGACGACCGGCTCCCGGCCGGGCACGTCATCGACAAGCGGCACAGCCGCATCACGATCTCCTGGCCGTAACCCGCGGCCGGGTTCCACAGCACCACCAACCTGGGAGGGAACAGGACATGACCCAGTCCGTCAACGCCGCTACCGAGATGACCGGCGAGTTCGACCTGGACCTGCGGATCACCGAGGACACCGACAGCATCGCCAACCTGCTGCGCAGCACCGACGACGGCTGCGAGCCCACCTGCGGGGGCTCGTGCACCAGCAACGGCGGCATCGTCTGATCCAGCAGTGACTGGCCCGGGACGTGGTCGGGCAACGGTGTGCTGGCCGACGGTGAGAACCCGTTGAAGGACCAGACCCTCTTCGACCGCGTCCCGGTCAGTGTCTAAGGCCGGGGTCTACCACCGGCTGGGCATCTCATCGAGCGGCGCAGCCTCATCACGATCTCCCGGCCCCGCTCGGCGGCCGGGTTCCACCGCACCACCGACATGGGAGGGAACGGGACATGGCCCGGACCGTCAACGCCGAGGCTCAGAACAGCGGCGAGTTCGACCTGGACCTGCGGATCGCCGAGGACACCGACGTCCTCGCTGGCCTGGTGCACAACACCGACGGCGGCTGCGGTGCCACCTGCGGCAACTCCTGCGTCAGCAGCGGCGGCATCGTCTGATCCCGCGCAGTACCTGAGCAGTAGCTAGTGGCCCGGTGCGCGGCCAGCAGATCCGCGCACCGGGCCGTCCTGTCTTCGAATCCCTGGGGGGAACGCGATGTACCGCGCAGCAGCCATGGCCGTGGCCCGGATCTCGGCCCGTCCCGCCGACGCCGGGAGCGTGGAGGAGCCGGACCTGACCGGCGAGACCGATGCGAGTGCCGAGGGGTGGCGGGCCTGGCTCGAATCGGCTTGGGCCGACCAGGAGTTGGTGTCGGCGATCGAGGTGGCTGCCGGCGCGCAGCTGACCGAGCGGGTGGCGGCGATCGTGGCGGGCGGGGTGATTTCGCCGGTGCGGCTGCGGCGGCTGGTGCTCTCCGTGATGCGCTACGCCCTTCGCGGTGGGCGCCCGACGCCGTTTGGCCTGTTCTCCGGGATCGGCGCGGTGCGGTTCGGCGACCGGTCCGAGGTGCCGGAGGGGGTGGAGCCGTTGGCGGTGGCGCGGGTGGACGCGGTGTGGCTGGACCAGGTGGTGCGCCGTCTGGAGGACCTGCTGGTGGAGCGGCTGCCGGTGGTGGCGAACAACCTCTGCGTCGTACGCGGTGGCCGGCTGGTGCTTCCCGTCCGCCCCGGCTCGGACGGGAGCGGCCCGGTGGAGGCTTCGGTGCGGCTGACCCGGGCGGTCGAGCTGGTGCTGCAGGATGCCGGGAAGGGCTGCACGGTAGGGGAGTTGACCGACCGGCTTCTGGAGCGGTTCCCGCAGCAGAGCGCCGTCTCCGCCCATCGGATGCTGACCACTCTGGTGGACAACGGGGTTCTGCTGAGTGCGCTGCGGGCGCCGATGACGGCGGTCGACCCGCTGGAGCACCTGGTGGGCGTCTTGGAGGTGGTGCGGGCCGACGAGGTCCCGGGGGCCGTGCCGGTGCTGGCCGACCTGCGGGCCGTTCAGCGCGATGTTCGGTGGCACAACGGGCAGGGCAGCGCCGCCGCGCAGCGGGAGGCGCGTGGGGTGCTGGTGGCGCGGATGCGTGAGCTGGTGCCGGAGGCCGGCCAGGGCCTGATGGTGGATCTGCGCTGGCCGGGTGAGATCACCCTGCCGCAGGCGGTCCGGGAGCAGGCCGAGCGCGCCGCCGCCCTGCTGACCCGGCTGAGCCCGCGCCCCGACGGCCATCCCTCCTGGGCGGACTACCACGGCCGGTACGTGGACCACTACGGCCCAGGGGCCGTCGTCGCGGTCACCGACCTGCTCAACCCCGACACCGGCCTGGGCCTGCCCGCCCGCTACCGGGGCTCCCAACTCCCCGAGCCCGCCCGGCGGCTGTCCCGCCGAGACGAGCGACTGTTCGCCCTCGCCCAGCGCGCCGCCGTTCAGAGCGCAGTCGAGGTGCTCCTGGACGACGACCTGCTCGACCACCTCGCCCCCGACGCCGCGCCTGGCCCGATGCAGCCGAACGCCGAGATCACCCTCCACGTGGCCGCAGGCAGCCAGGCTCTTCTCGACCAGGGCTCGTTCACCCTGACCGTGACCGGTGCCCCCCGCGCCGCCGCGACCACCGCCGGCCGCTTCCTCTACCTCCTGGGCGAGGAGTGGACGCAGCAGGCGCAGACGGCTCCGCCCCTGCGGGAGGGTGCCATCGCCGTGCAGGTCTCCACGCCGCCACTGATCACCAAGGTCCAGAACGTCACCCGGGTACCCGGGCTGCTGCCGGTGCTCCACCTCGGCGAACACCCCGGCCTTGAAGCCGAGCCGGGGGTACGGCTGGAGGACCTGGGGGTGTGCGCCGACGAGCGGCGGATGTGGCTGGTCCACCTCGCCGACGGCCGGCCGGTAGAGCCCCGGATGGTGAACGCGCTGGAGTTCCGGTCCGTCACCGACCCGGTCGTCCGGTTCCTGTGCGAGATCACCAACTCCCTCACCCCGCAGTACACCGGCTTCGACTGGGGCGCGGCCGGCCGCCTGCCGTTCCTGCCCCGCCTGCGTCACGGCCGCATCGTCCTCGCCCCGGCACAGTGGCAGCTGCCCGCCGCCGACCTGCCCGACCACAGCGCGGCGTGGCCGCAGTGGGAGAGCGCCACCCGAAAGTGGCTGCACACCTACCGCGTCCCACGGCATGTCCACCTGAGGCACCGTGACCTCAAGCTCCCCCTCGACCTCGGGCAGCGCTCCCACCTGGCCCTGCTGCGCGATCACCTCCAGCACGAGCCGACCGCCGTCCTCAGCGAAGCCCCGGTGCCCGGCGCGAACGGCTGGATCGGCGGCCGAGCCCACGAGATCACCGTGCAGCTCGACAGCACCCGCCCGCAGCTGGCGGCCAAGCAGCATCGCAAGCCCGTTCGCACGGTCCGCCCCGACGCCGGGCACCTGCCGGGCGCCTCGCCCTGGCTGTCCGCCCGCCTGTACGGCAACCCGGACCGCACACAGGAGATCCTCCACGAGCACCTGCCCCGTCTGCTGGACCAGTGGGTGCAACCGCCCCAGTGGTGGTTCCTGCGGCACGTCGAGGGCGGCCACCACCTGCGGCTGCGTCTTCGCCTTCCGGAGGCCGCCGCCTTCACCCTGGCCGGTGAGCGGGTCGGCGAGTGGGCCCGCCGGCTGCGGGCGCAGGGCCTGGTCACCCGCCTGAGCCTGGACACCTACCAGCCCGAGACCGGCCGGTACGGCCACGGCCCAGCGCTCGACCTCGCCGAGCAGGTGTTCGCCGCCGACTCCCGCACCGTCCTGCTCCAACTCGCCTACGCCCAGCAGACGGATACCGACGTGCGGGCGGTGGCCGCAGCGGGGCTCTGCGCGCTGGCCACCGGTCTGCTCGACACCGGAGCCGGCCTGGACTGGCTGCTGGACCACGTCCCGCACCGGATCGGCGTCCGGGTGGAGCGGAGCCTCCACCAGAGGGCCGTCCGCCTGGGCGACGTGAGCGGCGGCTGGGCCGAACTACGGGAATCGGCCGTCGGCCGCGACCTGCTGCGCGCCTGGGCCGCCCGCACCTCGCTCCTCGCCGACTACCGCCACCAGCTGGAGCGGCAGGGCGAGTTGAAGGCGAGCGATGTCCTCGGATCTCTGCTGCACCTGCACACCGTGCGGATGCTCGGTATCGACCCCGACAGCGAGCGCCTGGTCCACCACCTCGCCCGCGCCGCCGCGTCCGCCGCCTGCGCCCGGCAGCTGGCCGGTGCCCGGTGAACACCAGCCAGCGTCACCGCGCCCAGCGCCACCTCGGCACCCTCACCTCCGAGTTGGCCCTGCCACCGGCCGACCGCGGGGCCAGCTGGGGCCAGTCCCTGGCTCAGGGATCGCCCGGCATCGCCCTGCTGCACATCGAACGGGCCGCCACCGGCCTCGGCGACTGGGACACCGTCCACACCTGGCTGCGGGCCTCGATGCGCGCGACCGTGCGCTCCGACACCGCCACCGGGCTGTTCTTCGGCGCCGGAGCCGTCGCGTTCGCCGTCCACACCGCCGCCACCCACGGCCCCGGCGCCTACACCCAGGCCCTGGCCACCCTGGACGCCACGACCGCGCAGGCCACCACCCTCCGGCTGGAGCAGGCCCACGCCCGCATCGAGAGGGGCGAGCGGCCGGCGTTCGCCGAGTTCGACCTGGTCTACGGCCTCACCGGCACCGGCGCCCTGCTCCGCCAGCGCGACCCGAACGGCGCGCTGCTGCGTGACGTGCTGGCCTACCTGGTGCGCCTGACCGAGCCGCTGCCCGGCGGCGAGCCCGGGTGGTGGACCGACCTCGCCCCCTCCGGCGAACTCGACCCCCAGTTCCCGGGCGGGCACGGCAACTTCGGCATCGCCCACGGCATCACCGGCCCGCTCGCCCTCCTGGCGCTGGCCCTGCGCGACGGCATCGAGGTGCCCGGCCAGCAGGAGGCGATCGAACGGATCACTGCCTGGCTGGACGACTGGGAGCAGGACAGCGGCCACGGCCCGTGGTGGCCCGACAAGGTCACCCCTGCCGAAGTCCACCGCGGCCGGCCCCGACTGCTCCGCCCCGCGCGTCCGTCCTGGTGCTACGGCACCCCCGGCATCGCCCGCACCCAGCAGCTCGCCGCCCTCGCCACCGGCGACGCCGCCCGGCAGGAAAAGGCCGAGCTTGCGATGCTCGCCGCGCTCAGCGACACAGGCCAGACCGGCCAGTTCGGTGATGCGTCGCTGTGCCACGGCACCACCGGCGCCCTGCTGGCCGCCCACCGGATCGCCGCCGACGCCGCGAGCGAGCACCGAGGCGCGGCGCTCCTGTTCGCCGCCGGGCGCCTGGCCGATCGCGAGTTCGCCCCGGGTGAGGCCGGCCTGCTCGAAGGCTCCGCCGGGATCGCGCTGGCCCTGCACACCGCCGCCCGCGAACAACTCCCGGTCTCCGGCTGGGACGCCTGCCTCCTGCTCACCTGAGAGAAACCGACATGACCCGCACCGACACGACCCTGCCCGCGCTGGGGCAGGCACCGGCCGCCCCGCCCTGGCTCCAGCAGCACCTCCTGATCGCCGACCGGGCCGATGGGCACGCCGAGCAGTTCGCCGCCGCCCGCCTCGGACCGGGCATGGCCGCCCTGGAAGCGGCCGGGGTGATCACCGCCTGGCACTTCCTGCGCAAGGGCGACCGGTGGCGCCTGCGCTACCAACCCCCCTCCGACCGGCACGCCGAGGCGGCGACCGCCGCCGTCACCACCCTGCTCCGGGCCGGACTGGCCGCCCGCGCACTGACCGGGTGGCGGCCGGTGATCTACGAGCCGGAGACCCACGCCTTCGGCGGCCCCGACGGCATGGAGGTCGCCCACCGGCACTTCCACACCGACAGCCACCACACCCTCACCTACCTCCGCGCCGTCCACGACCGCGAACGCGACGACCAGCGGCGGGAGTTGGCTCTCCTGCTCGCCACCGCACTGATGCGCGGAGCCGGACTGGACTGGTACGAGCAGGGCGACGTCTGGGCGACCGTCGCCGACCACCGCACCCCCGCCGTGGTGCCCACCGCCGCCCTGCGGGCCTCCGCCCGGCGCCTCATCAGCGTCGACTCCAGCCCCGGCTCCCGGCTGATATCGGGCCAACTCGCCCACGCCGCAACCTGGTTCGCCGACCACACGGCCGCCGGTGAGGGGCTCGCGGCCCTGGCCCTCGACGGCCGGCTGACGCGCGGACTGCGCGCGGTCACCTGCCACGTGTTGCTGTTCCACTTCAACCGGCTCGGCCTCAGCACGAACGAGCAGGCCCTGCTCGCCACCGCTGCCGCCGACACCATCCTCACCACGGAGGACCGGTGACCACCACCGGCCCGCTCGCTGACGCGATCCGCCGCTTCCCCCTGGTCCCGCGCAAGCGTGCCCGCGCCCTGCCTCTCGCGACGCGGGTCCGCGCGCTGGCCGACCTCGCCCACGAGGCCGACCGGAACAACGACCTGCACGCCGCCTCCGCCGTCCACAACCGCGCCGCCCTGCTGGCCACCGACACCGGCCAGATCGCCGAGGCCCGCCAGCTGTGCCACGACCACGCCGCGCTCTACATCGCTGCTCGCCCGCTGGCCATGCCGCATGCCACCGTCGTGCTGGAGCCGCTGGTCAACCTCGCCCACCTCAAGATCAGGTGCGACGAGCCCGACGCCGCCTTCGAGCTCCTCACCACCCTCGCCGACGCGGTCACCTCGCGCACCGACACCGTCCTGGACGGCTACCCGGTGGCACTCGCCACCCTCACCGCCACCGAGCTCGACCACCTGGAGTGCGTCGAGTGGATCGACAGCGTCCGCCTCTACGACGGCGCCCGCGCACTGGTCCGGGCGGGCCGCTGGTCGGATGCTCACGCCCATCTGCGCCACGGTGACGGGATCGCCCGTCGCCTCCACGACGGGCGCCAGGTCGCGGTCATCGCCTCCGCCACCGGCGGCCGGCCCTCGGCCGCCCTGGACCTGCTCGCCAGGACCCCGCACGAACAACCCTGGGAACACGCCGTCGGCGCGGCCCTGACCGTGCTGTGCCACCTGGCCGCAGGCCACCCCGTCGCCGCGGGGGAGGCGATGCTGGAGCACTTCGAGCGGACCAACCGGGCGCAGGACCCGCTGACGGACACCCGCCTCGGCCTGGCCGTCACCGACCTCGCCGCCGCCACCGGTGACCACAAGCTCACCGACCGGGCCGCCCGCCTCACCGCCGAGCGCGCCACGCAGGACACGGACGCCTACACCGCCCGCGAGATCCTGCGCCACCCGCCGGTCCTCGCGCACCTGAGCCAGCTCCACCGTCACTCACTGACCGAGACGGTCGAGCAGGCCGGACTCGGCCGCCACGGGCTGACCGGCGAACAACGCCGCCAGGTCACCGCAGCCCTGCGCCGCGCCACCGGCGTGATCATCCGCAACCTCCCCCGCTGACTCACCCCCTCCTTCTCCCCTTCTTCAATACCCGCCTTCCGGAGACCCCGATGACCACCGACCCGCGCACCCACGCCCACGCCATGACCGGCAGCCCGGCAGGTCCCGACGACCCCGGACTCCGAGCGGCGGCAGCCGGGTTGACGCCGGACGAGGCCGAGGTGCTGCGGCTGCTGGCGGGAGCCCTCACCGACAAGGAGGTGGCCAGGCACCTGACGATGACGCAGACGCAGGTGTCCGCCCACGCGCTGGCCGCCACGCGGCGCATGGGCGCCCCGGACCGGACCACCGCGATCCTGCGCGCGATCCACCTCGGGGCGATCCCGGCCGACGCGCTCCCGCCCGTCCGAGCGGACGGCCAGCACCTGACCCGCCGCCAGAGGGACGTGCTCACCCTGATGGCAGCCGGGCTCACCTACCCGCAGATCGGCACCCGCCTGGGCCTCGCCGAAGGGACCGTCAGCGGCTACGCCAGATCGGCCATCTGGTGCGTGGGCGCGAGCACCCGACACGAGGGTCTCCTGCTGGCGGTCCGAAGCGGACTGGTGACGACGGCCGAAGCCTGGCCGCCCGGGACGCTGCCCAGCCCGACCCGGGAGGCAGCGGCGTGACCTGGCCGATAGAACTCGACCTTCCGGCACGGATGGTCATCCCCGGAATCGCCGCCTTCGCCCGCGCGGACCGCCCCGACACGCCGCTGCCAGGCGACGGCAACGAGTGGACCACCGGCCGGTGCTGGCTGTACTGCGCACGCGAGCACGTCCCGGTGCTGTGGATCGGGCCGGTCACCGTCGCCTCCGCCACGGCACCGATGTTCGCCTGCGCGTCCTGCATCAGCCGCCTCAGCGACCTGCTCTGGGACGACCTGCTGGTCGGCAGTGCCCGCCCCATGCCCGCCGCCCCGACCACGCCCGCCCTCGCGGAGGTGACCCTGTTCCACCGGGCCCCGGCCCTGGGTCCGGCCCCGCCCGCTCGCGCCCGGACCAGCCACCGGCGGCCCCGCAGGCGCACCGAACTGCTGGCAGCCACCCTGCCCGGCTGGCTCTCCCGGCTGAGCCGACGCAACCCGACCCAGCCCCCGCCCTGCCCGCCTCCGTGCACCTCCCGGGCCGTCACCGGCCCTGCTGAGAAGAGGAGTTCATGATCGAGGAGATGGGCGCGCACAGCCGCCAGCAGGCTGTCGCCCACGCGGCCGTGGATGCGCTCACGCACTGGCCGAACCCGACCGGCGGGCAGCACGGCGGTGGTCAGCGGTGAGTGCCGAACTGCCGAAGAGGCCAGAGCAGCAGCGGCATCGGCTGGTGCCCGGGGCGATGCTGAGCACCCCGGTCCGGGCTGCGATGGAGAAGGTGCCCCGGCACCTGTTCGTCCCGGTCCGCTCCGCGCGAGCCGCCTACGAGCCGCACCCGATCGTGGTGGCCAAGGACCCCTGCGGCGTGGTGTGCTCGACCACCCCGCCCGGGGTGCAGGCCCAGCTGGCGGAACTGGCGGCCATCGAGCCGGGCCAGCGGATACTGCTGGCCGGCGCCGCACCCGGAATCACCGCAGCCGTGCTGGACACCCTGGCCGGTCCACGTGGGCAGGTCGTCGCCGTCGAGCGGGACGAGGAGCTGGCCGGGCGCACGCGCCTGCTGCTGGCCGCAGCCGGTCACAGCCGAGTACGTGTCCTCTACGCCGACGCGACCGGGCAACTTCCCTTTGGTGAATCCGAGTTCGACAGGATCGTGGCCGCCGGGAGCCTCCCGGGTATCCCACCGGCTTGGTGGGGCCTGCTTCGGCCGGGCGGCCGGCTCGCGATGCCACTGCGCTGGCACGGCCACACCCGCCTGATCGGCCTCACCCACGAAGGCAGCCGGATGACTGCCGACGTCTGGCTGCCCGGTGACGCCCCGCCGCTGGCCTGGCCGTCGGCTCCGAACGGCGGCGCAGACCAGCAGGCGCGGGCCAGCACCGACGGCGAGGTACTGCTGTACCTCGCTCCCGAGCAGCTCGCCGAAGCCGCTGCGGTGCAGGGGGCGGTAGCCGCTTGGGAAGATCCGCTCTGGTCCGGAGTGACTGTTCCCGTCGGGCAGCCCCTCGATGACCTGGCCATCTTCCTGGCTGCTGACGGGGCAGCGGTCGGCCGCCTGCGCGCCACCTACGACCACCGCCGCCCGGTACCGGCCACCGGGCGCAGCAGTCCGGCCCTGGTGGACGGGCGCCGCCTGGCGTACCTGACCCGCCGCCTCCACCACGATGGCCGGCTGGGCGTGCCGTGCTGGGAGCTCGGCGCAGTGGGCCACGGTCCGGGCGGCTCCGAACTTGCCCGGGACTTGCTCTCGTTGGCGGCGTCCTGGGCTCGGACGCCGGGCCACCGCCCAAGCCTTCACCTCTATCCCGACCGCATCCCCGACCGAATTCCCGGGGACGGGACCGCGGTCTCCTTGACCGCATCGGGGCTGCTCATCACACCCCACCGCACGGCCACACCGCCTGGGCCCGGCTTCGAACCGACGCCCCCGCTGTCTGCCCATCACATCGAGAACCAGGAACCGAGGAAGCAGAGTTGAGTACCGTCGCCTCCCACCCCGTCACCGGCAACCCGCCGCCGGCCGCCCCCGGTCGAGCCAGTGGCCGGCACCTGGCCGGACTGCTCCTGGTGGCACTCGGACCGACTGCGGTGTCCGTCGCCCTGGACGCGCTCTCCCGCGCAGGCCACCCCGTCCCCGGCGAGCGGGTGGCCGACGTTGTCCTGCGGCTGATCAGCATCTTCGCCGCCACGGTGTGGCTGGTCCTCCTCACCAGGCCCTCCGCCTGGTGGCGTTCCCTCCTGCTCACCGCGCTCAGCTCCACCGCGCTGATAGCCGAGGCCGCCTTGCTCACGCACCCCGGCGCGCGGCCGGTGGCGGTGGCCGGCGTCACCGGCCTGGTCGCCTGGCTCGCCCTCGTGCTCGTCAGCCGGACCGGCCTGACGCCCCGGCAGCTCCTGGAACGCCCCACACCTGGAATCTCCGAGTCGCGCCAACTCGTCACCGTCGCCCTGACCGTTGCGATCGCCGTGGTCACCTGCCTGGTCGTGCAGGCGCAGATGACCGCGATCACGGACGACCCGGCAGGGATCTACGCCACCGCCCAAGCCAAGGCCGTCGGGATCACCGGCCCACTCACCTCCGTGATCGCCGTGCTCTGGAGCGTCGTTGCCGAGGAGCTGCTCCTGGTCGGCGCCGTCACCGTGCTGGCCGACCGGGCCGGATGGGCAGTCGGCTGGATCTACCTGCTGTCCGTGGGAACGCGGGTCGCCCTGCACGGGTACCTCGGCTGGGCGGCGCTGCCCACCGCACTGCTCGGGGTCGTCTTCCTCCTGCTGTACCGACGTACCGGCCTGCTGCTGCTCCTGATCGGCGTGCACGCGGCAGCAGACCTGCGCTTCGACATCGCCCACCTCCTGGACGGGCTGACGCGATGACTGGTCAGCACAAGACCCAGAGCACCGCTCCTGATTCGGCTCGTATGACGCCTGCGGCGCGTACCGCTTTGGAGGACGCCAGCGCCTCGCAGGGGTTCGACACCCGCGGGGCCAGCCTGTTGCAGCACAACCACAACTGGGTGGTGCGCCTCCCGCATGCGGCCACATGGGGTTCGGTGATCGCCAAGGTTCACCAGGCCGGGGCCGGGCGGGACGCGGTGACCCGGCAGGTGCTCATCACCGAGTGGCTGCACGAGGGCGGCATCCTTACCGCCCGCCCGGCCGGTACCCGCCGGCCCATCCAGGTGGGAGCGCATCTGGTCACGTTCACTCGCGACCTCGGTGACGGCGGCCCCGTGACTTCGGGAGACCTGGGCCGCTTGCTTTCCCAGTTGCACGCTCTCCCCGTGCCTCGCCATCTGGGCCTGTCCCGCCTCGACCCGGCAGCCAGCCTGCTGGCCAGAATCGAGAAGCTGCCCGGCAACGTCCTCGACCCGGCCGACCGGCACTGGCTGACCCACCGCGTCCAGGAAGCGGGCGAGCTGTTCAGGACCGCCGATTGGGTGGGCGAGACCGTCGTCCTCCACGGGGATCTCGCCACCCAGAACACCATCCGTACCTTGGACGGGCCCGCTCTGATCGACTTCGAGTATGTAGCCACCGGTCCGGCGCTCTACGACGCGGCCTTCCTGGCCTGGTCCCGTGACGGATTCGGAGGCGGCCCCAGGCGCTACGACCGGTTCTGCGCCACGTACGGAACCGACGTCACCACCGTGCACGGTGGGAGGCCGTACGCGCAGGTGCTGGCACCGCTTCGGGCCGCCGTCGGCGTCGTCATCGCCCTGGAAGCCTCCCTCCGCGCCCCCAACTGGGCCAAGGAGGCGGCCTACCGGCTGACGTGCCTCCGAAACCAGGGCGATCCCCGGTTCGCCTACCCGTGGCGCTGGTCATCGGCCACCGACTACACGAAGCCCACCGCCCCCGTACCGGCCTGACCATCACGGAGAAGTCATGCGCTTTCGTTTCGGCACCTACAACCTGTTCAACCTCGGACAGTTGACAACCCACGAGGAGCGAGACCGCTACGACCTTCTCGTACAGGTGATTCGCGGCCTCGACACGGATGTCCTCGCCGTCCAGGAGATCATCGGCAGTGACCCGGCCGAAGCCGCCACCGTCCTGCGCCGCCTCGCTGACGACACCGGCATGTCCTGCGAGGCGAGCCGGGCACCCGGCGTGGCACCCGAGGCCGCGATGGCCAGCAGCCAGCACCGGTTCCACGTCGGCCTGCTCTGGCGGCCCGGCGTCGAGCCTGTGCCTGGCAGCCTCTGGACCTGCGGCGGAGGGGTGGATTTTTGGCATGCCATGACCACCGTCGTTTTCGACATCGGCGCCGGACGGTTCATCAAGTTCGGGTCGTACCACGCGGACCCGTTCCGGCCGTCGCAGCGGCTGAGCGAGGCGTACCGGGTGCTGTCGGCGTTCCAGGACGGTTCGATCCCCGGCGGTGTGGGAGCTGACTGGAACGAGATCGGGGCCGACCGCAGGCCGACCGGCGCGTACTTCGACCCGGATACCCTGCCGGGACAGACCCACCGAAAGGTCCGCTACCAGGCCCGCTTCGACCCGGCCGACCCGGCCGCCCCAGCGGTTTCCGACCGGTCCGCGACCACCCTCCTGCTCCAGCAGCCGGGCGGCCTCGTGGACACAGCAGCCGTCGCCGACGTGCCGTGGCTGCCCACCACAGGCCACTGGCTGACCGGCGGCCAGCGCGCCGAAAGCTTCGGCCCACGCCGCATCGACACCCTGCGCGTCACCGCCGACCTGGCCCCCGCCGTCCGGGCCCACACCACCCACGGCGGGCCCATCACCACCAAGCTGGCGGGAGTTGTCTTCCAGCACCTGGCTGACGGCCACGGCTCGATCGCCGCGAAGGCGGCGGCGGTGCTCTCCAGGCACCTGGCCACCGGCGCCCAGTCGGCCGCCGAGCGAGCCAGCGACCACATGCCCGTCACCACCGATCTCGACCTCACGACCATGAAGTGAGTCCGCGCTGCCCCGCCTGGCCGGGCCGAGACGGCGCCGCTGTCCCGGATCAAACCTCGCTGGGCAGCGTCAGGTACTCGCCGGTGGGCCGGGACGCCCCTGCTCGGATGTGTGCCAGGCCGTTGACGAAGATCACCGCACCGTTGTGGAACCTGACCGCGAGGCCGTACTCGATCGCCGACGCTGCCTGCCGGTCCGAGTACGCCTCCACGGACGCGATCTCCTCGCACCCCGCCGCGGCGATCCCCGCAGCCAACGCCTGCTCCACCGCCGCCGTGCGCAGCGGCACGGCGATCAGCTCGGGCATCTCCCGGCTCTTTGGGGCCGCTCCGGTGACTGGTGCCGCTTCGTCGTTGCCGTAGACGTCGCCCGGTGTCGACACTGCGGTGACCTGCCACCAGAGCTGTGCACCGGAGGCCAGCCGCATGGCTACGCCCAGCGGGTGGCCGGTGTGCCCGACCTTGGCGAGCGTGGCCGCCTGCTCGACGCCGGGAAGACCGGCCGCGACGTCCACCAGCAGGATCTCGAACCGCTTCGGGCGCACTCGGCATCTCCTCGTCTCACCAGACGGCAGTGCGTCGCCTGGTGCGCCCCCAAGGTACCGGTGCACCTCGCAGTCGCTTGGAGGACCCGCCCCGCTCTGGTTCTCCTAATCCGCCACCGCTTGCCGGACAGCTTGATCAGCGAGGCGCATGGTCTCGGCCATCTGGTCGAGCTTGGCCGCGACGTCCGCCCTGGTCACTTCCCACCAGCCGGCCCGGTCGTACATCCACCAGGATTCCCGGTACCTGGTGAAGTCGCGGATCGTCTCGCTCATGTACCAAGCGGTGCCGTCCGCGAAGGCAGCGTCCATGGCAGCGTGGCTGAGGTCGGCCAACATGCTCGGGTCATTGGTCACCTTGCTCTCCCTCACGGCCGGATGGTCGGCTGGATGGTGGGGGCTGGCTGCGCCGGTGGCGGTTGCAAGAGCGGCGCCGACTCGACCTGGGGGGCCGGCGTGGTCGCCCTTGTGTCCAGACTCGGCTTGGGCTCCGAACCGAGGCTGCGGGAGGTCACGTCGATACTGCCGAAGTCGCTCGCGAGCTGCGCCCGGATGTCCTCGGCCATGATCTCCCCGCCGAGTTCGACGGCGACACCGACGACGACGGCTGTGGTGGCGAGTCGGGCGAGGTAGTCGGGGCGCTCTTCGACGCTCACCTCGACCTTGACCTCGTAGCGCTCCGGGTCCTGCCGGTACACCTCCCACTCGACGGTCAGCAGGTCGACCGGCTCACCGCGCTCGGCGACGACGACGATCGCCTCGTAGACCTCTCTGCGGGCCCCTGCCTCGAATGCCTCAGGGTAGAGCCAGGCGCTCACTTCCCGGACGTGATCGGGGTGTTGAAGGAGATCGGCGAGCACGGTGTCCTGACGGTCAAGCCGGACGTCGGCCCGCACCTCCTGTCCGCTCGTCGGCCGTGCCCGCGGCTCGTACGGCTCGGGGGCAGGCTCGTTGAACTTGGCGGACGGCAGAGTTTGTTCGGCCCGCTGTGCCAGACGGTCGAGCAACGGATCGGGCCCACGCCTGCCTGTGGTGGTCGTCCGGAGCCGGTCGACGTCAAGTGCGAGGTCCCGTCGGACGGCGGCTTCTTGGACGAGTCGGGCGTAGCTGGCGATGTAGCGGGGCTGCGGCGCAGCGTCGGCAAGCCGTCGGAGGTAGTCGGCACCGACGCCCCGGACGGCTGCCTTCTGGGTGATCAGGTCCGGCATCCGGGCGGCGGGTGTGGTCGGGTGGCTGGTTCGCGACTCGATCAGGGCGGTCATCAGGGCGCGGTTGGTGGGGTGGGCCATCCGGTCCGGGGTCAAGTAGGCGATCTGGTCGAGCCGTTGGGGCTCGCGCAGTGCGGCACCGATCACGGCCTGCTCGGCACGGAGCGCGAGATCGGGGTTGGTCATCTGTTCGTCCTCGACTTCGATCCGGTGGTGGCTTCCCTGTATCGGCGGGCGGCGTCATCGGCGGCGGCCATCCGGGCAGCTGCCTCTTCGAGTCTCTCCAGGAGGTCCTCGTTGGCGACGCGCAGCCAGTCGCCGCCTATTTCGACAGCCCACCAGGCATCGGCGAACTTCACGTACTCGGGGATGCCGGGGCTGATCGGCGTGGCGAGGCCGCGGGTGCGCGCGTCGTCCATCTGGGCGGCGGTGAGACGGTCGGGGCTACCGGCTTCGGCAGTGTCTGCATGGGCGGCCAGCAGTCGGCTGGGAATCCCGGCCCAAGCGTCGGCTTCGGTCCAGCGTTTCTGGAGTTCGGGGGATTCAGCGGCCCGAACTTCCGCTCTGCGGTGCCCGGTTCGGCAGGCCGTGGCATAGACACCGGTCGCGTTCGCCACCACCGCGCGCAGTTCGGCATGCCAATAGCGGGCGGCTTGGCCCACCTGCTGGTCGGGGGCGGCTCCGTAGATCTCCTCGCGCCAGACCTTGAGTGCCCACAGCTCCTCGATCAGCCCGGGGTGCTCCGCCCAGCACTGGGGCAACCTCGATTCCACGGCCAGTTCGTAGCGGTCGTGGAGCCAGATCACCCAGTCGCAGAGAGCGGCCCAGGCTGCGACGCGCTCGGGGCCGGTCATGGTGTGCCACTCGACCAGCTGGGTCCGAGGGTTCGCCACGGCGATGGTTGATCCTGTGTCGGCAGCTGGTGGGCTGTCAGCGCGGCGCTGTCGGAGGGGTCGAATCCGGGCGTGCGGGCGATGCTTGACTCGGCCGATCGGCGTGATCGCGTGCTCGGTCATCTCTGGTCCTGGAGCTGGGCGGGCAGGGTGCGGGTGGCTTCGGGGCAGTCCGGGCACAGGTCGGCGTCCGTGTGCGGCTCGGCGTGGTGCTCGCTCCATGCGGGTCGCGGGGTCACGCGGCCACCACCTCGGCTGGGTCGAGTTCGCCCGCGCGGTAGCGCCGGGACCACTCGATGCTCTCTTCGTATGCCTTGTGGTCGGGGCCTTCGTAGTGGCGCTGCATACGGATCTTGGTGATGGGGGTGGTGGCGTGGATGACCAGAGCTTCGCGCTTCTCCTCGTCCAGGGTGCGGATCTCGTCCGGCGTGACGGTCTTGCGGTCCTGGAGAGTGGTCTGCATCGTGGTGCCGTGGCTGCCGCTCTGGTAGGTCGTCAGGGACTCGCGGTAGATGCCGGCCAACTTGCTGAACTCTTCGAGTTCGTCGCCGCCCAGGCCACCGAGGGCGACCTTGACGGTGGAGCTGCCCCAGAGCATTTCCGCCCCGTCGCGCCCCCAGACCTTGCGGGCCTGGGCCATGTTCTGGAGCACGGCGACGACGTAGATTCCCGAACCGCCCGCGAAGCTCATCAGGTCGGGCAGGTTGGGCAACGGCGAAACGTTGGCGACCTCGTCCAGCAGGGCGCCCAGTGGGGGGTCGAGTCGGCCGCCGGGTGAACGGTCGGCGAGGCGCTTGGCGGTGGCGAACACCTCGGAGACGAAGGCGGAGATCAGCGGGGCGAGCGCGGTGGCCTCCTCCTTGTCCACCAGCAGGTAGATGGTGCCGTTGCTCCGCAGCCAGTGCTCGATGTCGATGCCGTTGCCGGCCTTGGGGACGAAGGTGGCGCGGGCCCGGGGCGAGAAGAGGGGTGTCAGCGCGGTCTGCACCGTGCTGAACAGATTCGCACGGGTCTCACCGGGTTGCCGGTACAGGGCGTCCAGCATCTCGGCGACACCGGGCTCGGCACGGTGGGATTCGGCGAGCAGCCGGATCGGCTCCTCGACCTGGGGGTTGAACGCCCAGCGGAGCACGTCCTCCATACTGCGGCCGGTGATCTCTGCGGCGTGCAGCCACGCGGCCAGCAGGGATGTCGCGGTGGCGCCGAAGAACCCCGCGCCGCTGGAGTCGGAGGTCTCGCTCTTACCGATCTTGACCATCAGGTCCGAGCGTTTCATCGCCTTGCCGAAATCGGCGCAGCCGCTGGCGGGCGACCACTGCACCTGGTCCGGCCACTCGACCATGCCGGTCGGCGCCATTGCCAGGGTCGGGCCGATGCGGCGCCGGATCAGCGCGGTCGCGTCGAGCACGTCGCCGCGGACGCTGGTGACCAGCATCGGGCCCTGCCACGCCTTGATCCAGGGGATGATCACCTGGCTGGTCTTGCCCTGTCGGGGGGCTGCGAGCATCAGCACGGAGTTCTCGATGCAGACCCACAGCAGCATCCCCGCCATGGTCCGGCCGAGTTGCACGGCGACGTCGTCGGCCTTGATCCGGTGCCCCTTGAGTGAGGGCCGGACGATCGGCCCACGGCGGACGACGGCTGCGGCCGACATCGCCTTTGCCAGCTGTGCCGGGGAGGCGTAGCCGCGCACCGAGCGGTTGCGGCGGAGGCGGCGGAGGGCGAAGGCACCCGCCGTGATCATCCCTAGGGTGACGATCACGGTGGCGATGGCGAAACCGAGCGGGCCGGGCAGGTCTGTCCTGGCCGGCTCGGGCCAGGCAAGCTTCGGGTCGTCCAGGTGCTGGGGGATCTGTTTGGCGACGGCGAAGGCGTCGCCAAACTGGACGTCGGGCCACGCGGCATGGGTGATCAGGCCGGCGACCTGGCCGGTGGCCCAGGTTCCGGCGGTGGCGGTGACGACCACGATGATGAGCGCGACGATCAGGTAGTCCGCCGGGCCGTCCAGCACTGGTCGCCGGGCGACGGTCGCGTTCGAGGCGGCGGCCATGTCAGATGGCCATTTTTTCGTTGGTGTAATACAGCTGGCGCTCGATCGGGCTGAGAATGGTCTGGACCACGTGGCTGGAGGTCCGGCCGATCTTCCAGATCGCGCGGCCGATCTGCTCCCCGCTCCAGGAGGCGATGTGTGCGCACTCCGTGTCGGTCAGGCCGATCGCGTCCCTCGTCATGGCCAGTGGCGCGGTGTCCTGGCGCAGGCAGATCCGCACGTCACAGGACGCGATGAGGTTCCGGGCGATGCTCACTTCCTCCGAGCCCGCAGCGCCGACGGCCTCGAAGTCGGCGAGCCTATGAGTCGACAGCACCTGGATGGTGCCCTGTGCACGGCTCAGTCGCAGGTCACTGTCGAGCTTGCGAATCATCGCCGGCACGCGCATCGCACGCCACAGCTCGTCGCGGACGACCAGGCGGACGGGGCCGCCGGGCTCGTCGATCGCGGCTTGTCCCCAGCTCGACACGCAGGCAAGGGTCATGGCTACGGTCTCGTCGCCACGGCCGTCGATCCGGGACAGGTCGACGGTCTGGATCGGCGCGTCGAAGTCCGGCCTCACGGTGGTCGGCCCGTCGAACAGGCCGCTGAGGGAACCACGGACCATATTGCCGAGCGCGTCGGCAGCCGGACGGATCATCTCCCGTAGCTCCGCCACGTCGGCGCCTCGGACGCGCAGGTCCTCGGCCATCTCGGGCAGCGGGTCGCGCAGCAGGGACCAGACCTGCGGGATCGTCGGGTCCACGAGTTGGCTGGCCCCGGTGGCCTGCCCGGAGGCGTGCTGGATCGCCAGAGAGAGAGCAGCCTCCTCGGTGGGCGTCAGGTTGCGGCCGAGCCGCATGACCAGCAGGGAGGACAGCAGGGTGATCCGCCGACGGTGGACCTCGTCCAGGCGCTCCCGCAGTTCCTCCGGGTCGGACGGCAGGTTGTTGCCGAGAGGGCCGGCGTCCAGTGGGTTCAGCCGGTTGCGGAGCCCCGGGCCCAGTTCGACCGGGTCGACGCCGAACGCCCGCGCGAGCGGGGCGTACTCGTTCTTGATGTCGCCCAGGATGAACGAGCGCACCCCATAGGCGGCGAGCCGGGTCACCAGGACCTTGACGGTCGCGGACTTGCCGGTGCCCGGTACGCCGGTCACCAGGAGATTGGGGTTGGTGATCAGCCCTCGGTGCAGCCATTCGATCGGGTGGCAGGCGAACGCGCCGCCAGTGAGGCAGTCAACTCCGATGTAGGCGCCAGCGGTGGGCATGGAGGCGCCGTAGAGCCAGGGGTACAGCCCTTGGACCTGGCCGGTGCTGCCTCTGAAAACCGGGACCTGCGGCATCCTGGGCGCGCGCCCGGCGAACGGGCGGGCGTAGCCGCGCCGGGGCGCGATCGGTTCCCGGCGTTGCTTCGGCGCCTTCTGCGTGGCGGTCTTCGGGACGACGGGGGCCGGGCGGCCGAGCACGTCGGCCAGGTCGAGTACGGGGAGGTCGGTGGTAGGTCGGCGGAACATCACGCCACCCGCTTCTTGGGCAGGCCCATGCCGACCGGCAGCGCTCCGAGGGCAAAGCCGATGTCCTGGGCCAGCCACATCCGCTGTAGTTCGATCCGGCCCTGGTTCGCGTCGGCCTCCAGGGCGGCGCAGGCGTCTTCGAGGTCGGACGGGTTGGTGACGGTGACGGTGCAGTAGGCGGTGTAGCGGACCAGGCCGTGGCCGGCGGCGCGCTCCTGGTCCTGGGCCTCGGCGTGGCGAAGGGCCTGCTTCTCGTGCTCGGGGATGATCTGGCCGGTCTTGTGCCGCATGCTGACGGCGACCTCGCGGGCGGTGCGCTCCTGCATGACCTCGCGCTCAGCGGCGCGGGGGCTGCGAGGTTCGATGTGCATGTTGAAGGTCCTGCGGTACTGGCCCTCCCCCAGCAAAGGGGCCAGCGCTGTACTGAACACCTTGTTCTTGGGCCAGTTGCGGACGGCGTAGGTGACAGAGAGGGCGCCGTCGTGCTCGTACCGGCCGCGCCAGCTCTCTGCGGCGGACGGGCCGGCCGCCACCGGGTCCACCCCGGCTTCGAAGGGGACCTCGTCCCCACGGAACATGGCTGCGGTGGCTGCCGCCCTTCGCTCGGCGAGCATTCGGCTGCTGTGCGGGTCGAAGGCGGTCCGAATGACCTCTGCGAGCTCGCGGGGGTTGAGCCAGCTCTCGACTTGGAGGTCCGCGGAGGCGATCGAGGACGTCAGGGCCCGCAGGTGGCGGACCAAGACGGTGGCGGCACCGGCGTTGCCGCCGCCAGCCGCCTTGATGGGGCCGGCGGCGCGGGCGGCATCCATGGTGATCGCGAGGTACGCCTCTCGCTGGCTGGTGGCCAGGGTGGCGGTGGAGAGCAGCGACTTGGTGATGTCGACTGCGACGGTCGGCGCCTCGTCCGCGACGTGGTCGGCGTGCCAGCGCTGAAGTGCGGCGCCCGATTCCGGAACGAGGCGCTGGAGTGCCTGAATCCGGATGATCGGGTTGCCCTCGGTGCACATCCCGTTGAGCAGTTCACCCCAGCTGGCCACGCGCTGGTCGCGCCGGTGTGAGTCGACCAGCCCGATACCGGGGAAGCGCACCCGGGCGACTGCGGTGAAGGTGCGGTCGAGCTGGTGGTGGACAACGGCGATCGGGTCGCCTCCACCGCCGTCGGCTTCGAGGATCGTCAGCGGGGCGAGGATGCCGGGCAGGTCCATCGTCGGCGCGGTTGGACCGGCCTTACGCGGTGCGAAGGCGCCTGAGAGGAAGCGGTTCTGGCCGCGGAAGCGGAGGATTTCGAAGGACACGAAGGCGACCGCCCATTCGTCAACGGTGCGGCCGACGATGCGGACGAACGCGAGAAGGAAGAGAACAACGGAGAGGGGCCAGGTCACGATGCCGGCCCGGACGTACGAGATGGCGAACGGCCAGATCGTCAGCAGGACAGCGCCGCCGAGCATCGCCGCCCGCTGGGTGGACAAGCCGAACAAGAAGGCGACCCGCTCCTGCTGCCACCCGAAGTACGTGCGAGTGGGGGCCGTGTCGGTACTCATGACCTGGCGCCTCCTTCGGGCTGGTCAGGGGAGGTGGGTGTGGTGCGCTGGTTCTCGGCCGGGTTGGCCTCGGAGCGTGGTGCACGGGGGCGGTCAGCTGGGGCTGGGGCTGGTGCGGACACGGGTGCCGCGTGCCCCTGGACCGCTGCTGCCTGCGGGCCAGGTGCTGGCCGGATGGCGTTGAGTGGGGCTGAGCCGGAAGTCGGCCGGGGCGTGGTTCCCGGGGTGGGGGCCTGGGCTGGCGTAGACGGCGCGTTGCCTGGGTTTCCGGTGGGGGCTGCCTGCGGCGGGGAGCTCGGTCCGGAGCCGCCCTGCGGTGCGGGGCCCGCCGGAGAGGCCATGGCCACCGCAGCGCTGGCGGGGACCGGGGGCATCTCGATCGTGGGCGGGTCACTGCGCGGAGTACCGGCAACCGGAAGATCCGGGGTGGCCTCCTGGAGCGCCTGCGGGTGGTCCGCCTGCTGACCGACAGGGTCCAGCGGTGGCTCCTGCTGGCCGGACCAATCCGGCTGCGGCTGGTCCGGCAGCAGTGCACCAGCGCTGGGCAGCTGCGCTCCCGCGCTGCGGTTGACGTACCCGGCCGGTTGCGCCGCGTACGGGTTCGCGCCCTGCGCACCCGCGTGGCCAGCCATCTTCTCCATGCCGCCGGCCAAGGAGTTGGCCGCCTGCTGAGCGAGTTGCACACCGGCAGCGGCAATCATGCCGATCGGTCCAGCAGCTGCACTGGCGCCGCCCGCCGCCGCCCCTGCACCGCCAGCGCCACCGGAAGCTGCTCCGCCGGCCGCGCCGCCGCCCTTACTGGCGAAGCTGCTCATCGTGCGGCTGGCGCTGTCCTGGCCGAAGGTATCCGGGGAGGGGCCGGACGCGGGACCGCCTGCTGTGTGAGGTTCCCCCGTTGTGCGGGTGTCGCTGATCAGCTGGTCAGGATGGGGTGACGGGTGTTCAGGTTCGCTTGTTCGGCCGTCGCCTGGTCGGCGTAGTGCTTCTCTTCGAACTCGATGGGGCTGAGGTAGCCGAGTCGTTTCTGGATGCGCCGGCTGTTGTAGAAGCCGTCGAGGTACTCGAAGAGCGCGAGGTTCGCCTCGGCACGTGTGGCGAAGACGCGCCCGCGCACGCACTCGGTCTTGATCAGCATCCACAGATTTTCCGCGAGGGCGTTATCGTAGGAGTCCCCGATGGAGCCCATGGAAGCATCAACTCCTGCCCGTAGTAGACGGGTTGTCAGCTTGATGGATGTGTATTGGCAGCCGTGATCGGCATGATGAATGAGCTTGCCCGGCTCGATCTCGCGACTGGCGAGTGCGTACTCCAGCGTCGTCAGGACCAGGTCGGCATCCGCGCGGGCTGAGGTCTCCCAGGCGACGACGCGGCGGGAGAAGGCGTCGCGGATCGCTGAGAGCCACAGCGGGCCCTCGCTGGTCGAGATCATCGTCAGGTCGGTGACCCACAACCGGTTCGGCGCCTGGGCTGTGAAGTCCCGGTTCACCAGGTCCGGGGCCAGGGTGGCCTTCGGATCGCGGCGCGTGAAGCCCTTGCGGCGTGGGCTCATGCCGGCGATGTCGGCTTCGCGCATCAGGCGCTCGACCCGCTTGCGGCCCACCTGGGTGCCCTCGCGTCTGAGGGTGGCGTGCACGCGTGGCGAGCCGTAGTTGCCGCCGGACTCCGCGTGAATCTCCTTGATCCTCCCGGTCAGCTCGACATCGCGGCGCCGCCGTTCGCACGGCTCCTTCTCGGCGCGGCGCCACCGGTAGTAGGTGGTGGAGGGGATGTGCAGTTCCCGAAGTACGCACTCGACTCCCAGGCGGGGGTGCTCGTCAACGAGCGCCGTCACCTGGGCCGGGTCGGGTCGAGTTGCGCCGCGAAAAACGCCGAGGCCGTCCGCAGGACGTCGTTGGCCCGCTTGAGCTGCACGTTCTCCTTGCGCAGGGCGGCGAGTTCGGCACGCTCGTCGGTGGTCAGCCGGTCGTCGCGTTCGCCGGCGTCCGCTTCAGCCTGACGGATCCAGCCGCGCAGAGCCTCGGGATGCACGCCGAGGTCGACAGCCAGCTTCTTGATCTGGGGCTTCGGCTCGGCGGTGCGATACATCCGCACCGCACGCTCACGCAACTCCAACGAGTATTTCCGGGGTGCAGCCATGGTCAGCGGTCCTCTCATGAGTCCCATCTGACCCGCTGTCAGCGCCTTCCGCATCTCGGGGGAACCTCAGTGCTGAGACGGCCTCCTGCGAAGCCGAGCAGGGAGGCAAGGCCAGCGCCACCGCCGACCTGGACGCTCGCGAAGGTGAAGAAGCGCGCGATGGCAGGCCAGGAAAGCGCCGCAAGCAGCAGGACGAGCATCCCGGAGAGGGTGGTCGTCAGGTCCTGGCTGTCGCCTGCCATGTTGAAACCGAGTGTGAAGACCAAGGCGATGATCGGCTTGAGGATGATCAGCTGGATGGTCATCGCAACGAGCTTCGACCACCAGCTCTTGGTGGACTCAGAGACCTGACCGACCGCGCTGATCGGCGACGTGGCGATCAGCACTGCGATGGCCGCGCCGCGCAGCAGCATCTCGAACCACAGCACCAGGGTCAGCAGGATGCCGATGATCGACAGGATCAGTACCAGGGAGACCGAGTTCCCCGGGGGCATGGCTATCAGCTTGGAGATCTTGTCGCTGAACGCTTGCTGCCCGCCCAGGCTGCTGTCCACGATGTACTTGGTCAGCTCATCGCTAGCTACCAGTGTGGTGGACGCGATCGTCAGGGTGAGAAGGAAGGCGAGGACCGCCTTGCCGAGTCCCACGGCGGCGGTGGCCAGGGCCCGCCCGTCATGCGTAACCGCGGTTCGGATGACCTGGCCGACGACCAGCAGGCAGGCTACGAGTGCCGCCACGCCGAGGGACATCGCATAGACACTGCGTACGCCGTTGGAGGCGAGGTCTGGCCCCGGAATCTTGACGAACGCCTGGGCGAAGACCTTGAGCAGGTCGGCCAGCGCATCGGCGAAGCTCTTGCAGATCGACTCCCAGGCGCTGTTCGCCATCTTGCTGACAGCGTCGCCCGCCAGGCCGCCGATGACGTTCTCGCTGACGCAGCCGATGGGATCGGTCAGGCCGCAGGGCATGCCGTCCCCCTGTCGTTCCTGGTGGTGGCCATGGTGCTCATCGCTTCAATTCCTGCCATCCCTTCGCCGATGCCTGGGGGCTGCCCGGCTCGGCGATGAGGCTGGTGTAGTCGGTGGTGGAGTTGCCCGCCGGGGCGGGGATGCGCCAGTCGCCCCCGGACCAGATGAGGTCGAGCGGGTAGACGCCCATGCGGGTCTGCATCCCGCTGCCGGGCACGCTGGTGGTGTAGGTCGCCAGCAGCAGCACCTGGATGGTGTCGGCGCCGACGGACCGGACCTGGTACTCGACCGGGGACAGCACGACGGACGTGCCCGGGTCGAGCTGGCCGGTCGCAGGCAGCCTGAGCGCCTTGCGGGTGGCAGCCGGGCCCTTGGCCAGGGCGTCCGGCGCGTCGGACCAGGCGTCGTCCGCGACGATCCGTGCGACGGCTGCGGCCCGGTCGGGCTCCAGTGTGGAGCCGAGCTGCCTCCAGTACTCGACCGCCGCCGACACCGCGCCTACGCTGGAGTGGGGGTAGCCCACCTGAACACCGTTGACCAGGCGCGCGCCGCGAACGAGCTGGAGCGGCCCGGTCAGGCCGGGAGCAGGTGACGCGCTGGGGTCCGCTCCGGTGACCGAGCCCGGGGCCGGGATGGCGGCCGGCGGCGCGTAGGTCTTGGGAGCACGGGGGCTGTTGTCCGATTCGATGGCGACGCCCACGGCGATGAAGCCCAGGAAGACGACGACTGCGAGGAGGAGCAGCGGAAGAATCCGGCGGCGGGGGCGACGGTCGAGGAACTGGTTCATGGCTAGGCCGCGGCGCCGAAGACCGTGTTGACGACCGGGATGGCGCACGCCGTGACGATCACACCGCCGAGGCTCCAGACAAGGCTCCTCTTTCCCTTCTCTGCCGAGTCGGGCCGGTTGCTCAGGTGGCCGATGCCCATCAGCCCGCCGGAGACGACGGCCGCGACGGCGCACGCGATCAGCGCGCCCCACTTGGCGTACGACAGGAGCAGTGCGGCGCCCTTGCTGCCGTTGGTGGGATCGGCGGGTGCCGGGTTCTGGATATCGGCGAGGTACTGGACGACGTGCAGGGTGGTGGACATAGAGGCTCCCGGAAGTGCGGATGTGCCAGCGGCCTGCACGGCCGTCTGGCTACAAGGAGCCGCCCCTGCTCGATGGGCGCGGGGAGGCAGGAAGCCCTGGCTTCGGAGTCGGCACGTCAAAGACGGTGCGATTCACTCTGGCTAATGGGCTGTTGGCAAACAATAGGCAGGGATGAACCAGTACCGTCAACCAAAGTGAATGTGAGGAGCCTCACTTCGACACTCTCTGTTTTCCCTGGCTAATGAGCGTCACTGTGCGCAACGATGAGGCCCAGTCCGCCGAGAGGAGTGCTACGCGCGTCATGTCAGAAGACGAGACCACCGAGGGTGGAGTGATCGCCTTGCGACTCACTCACCTGTTCGACACCATCCATCCGGCCGGCCGGGCGCCGTACAGCAACCCGGAGGTCGCGAAGGCGATCAACGACGCGGCAGGTGAGCAGATCCTGAGCTCTACCTACCTGTGGCAACTGAAGACCGGCAAACGCACGGACCCAACCCACAGCCGCCTCAAGGCAATTGCAGACTTCTTCGGGGTCGAGGTCGCCTACTTCTACGAGGACGACGCCGCGCGCCGGACCGACGAACAGCTTAGCCTCGCAGCCGCCCTGTCCAACCCGCTAATCCGGCAGATGGCCCTTTCCGCAGACGGTCTCTCGGATGGGACCCTGCGTGCGATCGAAGCCATGATCCAGTCGGCGCGGAAGATCGAGGGCATCACCACCCCCGACGCGACCGGCAAGTGACGCACGCCACCACACAGGATCATTACAACTTCATACAGCCCCCACACTCTGGGCAATCGTTCGCATACGCTTCTGCAAGTCGGGGGCGGGCGGCCGACGGCTACGGCATCTCGTAGCAAATGCCTCCCTGACCAGGGAGGCATTTTCATGAGCACCATCCACTACGACGCCCGGTGGGCTTGCCGCCGACACGCTCCGCCACCGATCACCGGAGGAAGGGCGGCCTCGGCACATGTGGCCCACGGCGAGCAGCGGCTGACCGTGGCAGCACCGCGCTCAGGCGAGGTCGCCGCCGATCGTGGCACCAACGCCAGCCCGACCTTGACTGTCGAGCCCGCACTGCCTGTCGTCTTGGCGCTGGCGGCCATGTTTCCCGACCTGCGGGTGGCCGCCCTCCAGCACATGCTCGGCCGGGCCTGACCCTCGCTCTAGCGAGCCCGCTTCGGTCGGCACCGTCCGGCGCTCTCAGCCGCTCAGCATGGCGATCCCAGCAAGAGCTCGCCTGAGATCCACACTGGCTAAGCAGTGGCGCTAATCACGTTCACTTTGGTTGACCAGAGGGATGCATCTCAGCCTATGGTTCGATCTCGTTCCATTAGCTGAAATAAAGTGACCGGCTGCCGTTGCGCGCAGGTCACCTGAGGTGGCTCGTGAAGAAGGCAGCCCTGATAGCCGTCGTGGCGGCCCTCGCCCCGTGCGGAGTCGTCCTCGGCATCGCACTCTCCGGCGGGACCGCGTCGGCGACTGCGCCGATGGTCGTGGCGGGCAGCGGCATCGGGGGGATCGGCTGCTTCAAGCCGGTGACCGCCGGTGAGGCCACCGCCGACGGGCAGCAGTTGACCACCGAGCAGATCAACAACGCCCAGATCATCTACCAGGTATCGGTCCAGCTCCAGCTCCCTGCGCAGGCCGCGGTGATCGCCATCGCCACCGCGATGCAGGAGAGCACCCTGACGAACCTGGCATGGGGGGACCGTGACTCGCTGGGCCTGTTCCAGCAGCGGCCTAGCCAGGGATGGGGAACTGCGGCCCAGATCATGGACCCCATCTACTCCTCTAAGGCGTTCTACGCCCAGCTCGTGAACGTGCCGCTGTGGGAGGCGCTGCCCCTCACCGTGGCGGCTCAGCGAGTCCAGCGGAGTGGCTTCCCCGATGCATATGCGAAATGGGAAGGGACAGCCACACACCTGGTGGCCACCTTCGGTGGCTCTGCCACCAACTGCTCGACCGGTAACGGCGACGGCGACGGGGGCGGGGGCGGGGGCGGGGGAACGACGACCGAAACGGTGCTTCCCGCAGGCTTCACCCTGCCAGCCGGCACCCCGGTCCAGGTCGTCACCGCGATCACCTTCGGCGTCTCCAAGTTGGGCATGCCCTACCAGTGGGGTGGCACGGGGAACCCGAGCTACGACTGCTCTGGCCTGCTGATGCGCGCCTACGAGGCTGCCGGGATCAGCATCCACCGGACCACCTTCGAGCAGGTCTTCGACGGGACGCCCGTCTACACCGCCTCCCAGCTCAAGCCGGGCGACCTGATCTTCCTCGCCGGCTCCGACGGCACTCCGTCGGCACCCGGACACGTCGGGATGTACCTGGGGTCGAACCTTGTCCTTGACGCGCCACGGACCGGCAAGAACATCCAGATCACGAACTTCACCGGTGGGTACTGGGACAAGCAGGCCACGAGCTTCCGGCGAATCGTCCAGTCGTAGCGACAGTCGCGCAGCCGAGTATCGGACCCTTCGCCACGACGTTGACGGGTTCGGCGAGCCACGCCAGCAGGGGCGGTTGGGCAGGACAACGCCCAGCAGTGACAGAGCCCGAGCCCACTGATCGCCGTGCCGCCGACCACGGCCCACTCTCACCTGAAGACGGCCCTGGGAAGCTTCACCATCGAAGACATCGGCACGCTGTCCGTGCCCCTGGAGGAACTGCAACGCCAGGGCCTGGAGCCGAGCTGGGAGTCGGAGTGAGGTAGATGTGGCGGCCCGCAGGTCGACTGCACCGCCACGTGGGTGGCCTGATCCGGCGGAGCGGCCATCGCCGCTCTGCTCGCCTGGATCGCCCCCTGCTTCCGAATGGTCCCTCTTCCCTGTGCACGGTGGCGGCGGTCGCAGCCACCGTGATCCTGCTGGCGGGGCGCCGCTTCACCCGGCGAAGCTGACGAGATCCGCCTCCTGGTGCCGCCGCGGCCGATCCGGCCGGGCATCCGGCCGCCACCATGAACCGCAAGGGGCTGGGGCCCACCCCCAAGTGAAGGTGTGGGCCCCAGCCCCTGTCGATCTACTCCCGGGCGAGCGTTCCTCTGTCCGATGGCGTCCACTGCTTCGCGGCGGGTTCCCCTGGCGATCGCGGCCACTGTACGTAGACAGCCCCCGGCCGGAGGTCCAGGATCAGGCCGCGCAGGTACTCGCCTGATCCGTCCCGGGTGGTCGAGAGCCAGTGCCGGCCGATCCAGGTGGAGGGCGGCTGCTCGGTGTAGCGGTCGTGAGTGAAGTTGCGCATCGTGGTCTCCTGCGGTGGTGGTATCGGCATCCGAGCCGTGTTGTCGGGGACGGACGGTGCCCGGTCACGGTGGTCGTGGCGGCAGCGGTCGTCTGCCGGGGGCCGTCGGCCAGGTCTCGAAGCTGCAACTCACCTGCCGGGTCATCAGGTGTCGGGTCATCGCATTTGCCCGTTCCATCTGCGGCGGTCGCGCACCAGGCCGGTCGAGCCCCAGAGTCGGATGTCGGCCGGCCGGTAGCGTCGTACGCCTTCAGCGCCCTCGGTGTACTTGGGGCCGATGCCGGCTGCTCCGAGCTCTCGCAGGTCGGAGATTGTGAACCCGAGGAAGTTCGCCGCCTCGTCAATCGACCACCACGGTCGGCGGCGGCCTGCGTCAGCCTGCTGCTTCATCGCGCACCCTCCGCGTCGGAGGAACGGGCTACGAGCCAGGTCCGCACATCGGCTGGGTCGTACCGCCTGTGGCGGCCGACCTTGTAGCTCCTGGGCCCGCTACCCCGCCAGTTCATCTGGTACACGGTCTGCTTCGGGACCTTCAGGTAGTCCGCGAGCTCCTGCAAGGTCCACATCTTCTCGGTGCTGCCGTCCATGCACATGAGCACTCACATCCATCTCGTTCGTCGTTTCGACAAGTTCTGCTGTCGTTCGAACAACTGGGATGAGCATCAGCCAGACGTGCGGTGATTGTCAATATGACTTCTTAACTTGTCATTTCGACAAACTGGCAGGCGGGTTGGCTGGTCCATGCAGGTCGAGCAGTCGACCACTCCTCCCGTCGAGCGTCATAACGACACTCGCGCTTGTCGATTGCGCGATCGAGAGACGGTGAGTACAGTTGCCGATACGACGAGCAAGGAGGCCAGATGTCCAGCGGCTCAGCTCAACCGACGCTGTCGGTGAGCGACGCGGCAGCGATCCGGTTGAAACAGGCCCGGACCAGGCGCGGGTGGACCGTCAAGGACCTGGCGGCCCGATGCGCCGACGCCGGCGCGGAGAAGCTGACCGCTGCCGTGCTGGCCAATATCGAGACAGGTCGCAGAGACGAGAACGGCGTGCGACGGCGAGAGCTGTCGATTGACGAAATCGTGCTGCTGGCCACGGTCCTGGACATCGCGCCGGTCCATCTCATGGGCCTGCCCGACGGGGCCGAGGCAGGGACTCAGCTCCAGCTGACCCCTCAACTGGCGATCAGTGACCGGGAGTTGATTCTGGAGTGGTTCTGCGGGCAACGGGCCCTACCCGGGAGCGACGCCCGCCAGTTCTACTCCGCAGCCCTCCAGCGGATGCCGGCCTCCGACAGCCAGCAGGCCGTCGCCGACCTCACCCGGTCGGTGCTCGAAGAACGCGCAGCCGTGCTAACGGAGACGTTCAACTCGAACCTCGCGGCAACCATGGACAAGATCAACTCCGCCATCAAGGCTGGCGCCTCCCCGGAGGAACTCGCCGCCCTGCTGGGCCCGGACAACCCTGGCCCGAAGTAGGACCCTGCACCACCTCGGCGTTCGGCACTGCCGCGACGCCAGTTAACCGAACCCGCCGCGCGACCCGACCGGTCCGCATCCGCACGGGCAGAGAAGAGGACATTCAATGACATGCACAGACCAACGATTGGCAGCTCGACGTGTACCACGCTCGAATCGAGGACCGCGCTAAGCACGTGTCTTACCAGCAGGCCGTCGCCCGCGCTCACGCAGCCGACAGGACCCCACCGTCCCGATACCGCGTCCGCTGGCGCGACGAGTCAGGCTCCCTTCGCAGCCTGAGCCTGCCCACTCGGCAACTCGCTCGGGACGCCCAAGCTCATATCGCCCGTGGCTGGGCACCGTTGACGCTCGGCAGCCTCGTCGCCGTCTGGTCGCACACGTTGGTGCGGAATGACTACTGGCCAACGCCGCACCCGAGTCGCAGGCCACTCGACCTCCACGCGCTGCCTCGCCTCGGAGCCAGGCTCGCCATCACGATCACCCGAGCGGATGTTGAACGGCTGGTCGCGGCACTCCGCGCCGAGGGCCGACTGAGCATCGCCACGATCAACCGCGTCCTCGCAACACTCAAGCGGGTCTTGGAGTTTGGTGTCCGCAACGGGCACCTGCCGAACAATCCGGCGCTCTACATTCGGCCGCTGCCGCGGCCGGCCTGATCTCCGACTGATCATCCCGCCGCACCGTGCCATCGCGGCCACCGGCACTTGCAAACCACCGATAGACAATGCACCCCGAAATGCGGCAGAAGCCGCTCATTCTACGGGCAGAAAGAAGGAATGAATATGACCATGAAGACTTCAAGGCAATTCCAGGTGATACATGTCCCGCGTATGGATAGAAGACCGCATTAACCACACGGCTTACAAGTCGGCTGTAGCGAAGGCGAAGCCGACTGGGCGCAAGCCTCCGGGCCGATTCCGAGTCCGCTGGTATGACCCGAGCGGGAAGCCTCGGATGCTGACCTTCCTCCGGAAGGTCGACGCCGAAACCAAGCGAACCGAAGTCGAAAGCTCGCTTGGTCTCGGAACCTACCGAGACCCCCGGGCCGGGCGGACCAAGATTGCCACGATCGCCGAATCCTGGTTCGATTCCAAGGTCGATATCCGACGGTCGAGCCGTAGCCGCTACCGGGGCGTCCTGGACCTCCATGTGATCCCCCGTTGGGGCACCACCGCAGCCGCCGACGTTCAGCACGAAGACATCGTGGTATGGCTCGGCAAGATCATGTCGGACTCCGTCGCCTCGGGGTCGCCACTGAGTGCAGCGACCATCCGAAAGATTTGGGTTGTCCTCAAGGGCGTCCTCGGTTACGCGGTCCGGACGAAGAAAATCGCACATAATCCCGCTATCGGAGTGCCGCTCCCCCGGTACACGCCGGCCGAGCATGTCTACCTGACAGATGTGCAAGTGGAGGCACTCGCAGAAGCCTGTGATGAATATCGGGCTCTCATTCTTTTCCTGGCTTACACTGGCGTTCGCTGGGGTGAGGCAACGGCGATCCAGATCAAGCACGTTGACCTGAAAACCAGGCGTGTCAGGATCGCGCAGGCATGGGGCTCCGACAAGGGAAAGTTGTATCTTGAGGACAGCCCCAAGAATCACGAGCGAAGGTCTGTTCCCATTCCAGCTTTTCTCGTGGCCGAACTGGCTATGAGCATTGCGAACCGGGGCCCGGAGGAATATCTCTTCGTCGCGCCGCGCGGTGGTGTCCTGATGATCCGGAACTTCATGCGCAGGCACTTCAAGAGTGCGCTCGTGGCAGCTGGACTGGGTGATCTGGGAATCACCTTGCACAAGCTCCGGCACACTGCGGCCTCGCTGGCGATCGCCAGTGGCGCCGACGTCAAGGTGGTCCAGACCATGCTCGGCCACAAGACCGCGACGCTGACGTTGGACACGTACGGTCACCTCTGGCCGGACCGCTTGGACGAGGTCTCCGACCGGCTCGACGCCCAGCGCACGAAGGCGCTGGAGAAGGCCAGGAAGAAGGCCGAAAAGGCGGCGCGGAAGGCCCGGGAGCTGGCCGAGCAACTGGCGGCCCTGGAGGCCGGCGAACTGGCCGCCGCGGCCTGATGTGTGCTGAATGTGTGCCGCAACGCCAGAGGCCCTTCCAGCGTCTCGCCGGAAGGGCCTCTGACCAGGCAGTTTGTCGGGCTTCCGAGCCCGACGGGGCCAATGAGCACCGCCTTACAAGAGCGGTGCTCTGGCCAACTGAGCTAAGGAGGCGAGGTGACCGTCCACGGCGAGGCCACGGCGGCACCAGTGGGCAGTGTACCGGGCGGTGGTGCCCTGGTGGGGTGGGTTATCGGGGGCCGGGCGGGCGGTCGTGACCGGACTGATGCCGAAATCGGTCGCCCGGAGGGCTGACAATCCGACGATCGGCCGGGTACCGTCGCGAGCAGTCGTCGCGGCGGTGGTTCAGACCACTGACCAGGGACGGCGGACGACAACCCAACCTTTACTCGGATCGTCCGGCACGTTCCTGCCGGTGAAGGAGTGTAAGAACCATGGCTTCTGTCACGTTCGACAAGGCGACCCGGCTGTACCCCGGCGGCACCAAGCCCGCCGTGGACGCCCTGGAGCTGCACGTCGAGGACGGCGAGTTCCTCGTCCTGGTCGGCCCCTCCGGCTGTGGCAAGTCCACCAGCCTCCGGATGCTCGCGGGCCTGGAGGACGTCAACGGCGGTGCGATCCGCATCGGTGACCGCGACGTCACCCACCTGCCGCCGAAGGACCGGGACATCGCGATGGTGTTCCAGAACTACGCGCTGTACCCGCACATGACCGTCGCGGACAACATGGGCTTCGCGCTCAAGATCGCCGGCGTGAACAAGGCCGAGATCCGCGCCAAGGTCGAAGAGGCCGCCAAGATCCTCGACCTGACCGACTACCTGGACCGCAAGCCGAAGGCGCTCTCCGGCGGTCAGCGCCAGCGTGTCGCGATGGGCCGCGCGATCGTCCGTGAGCCGCAGGTCTTCCTGATGGACGAGCCGCTCTCCAACCTGGACGCCAAGCTCCGCGTCTCGACCCGCACCCAGATCGCGTCGCTCCAGCGCCGCCTGGGCATCACCACCGTCTACGTGACGCACGACCAGGTCGAGGCCATGACCATGGGCGACCGGGTCGCGGTGCTCAAGGACGGTCTGCTCCAGCAGGTCGACACCCCGCGCAACATGTACGACCGCCCGGGCAACCTCTTCGTGGCCGGCTTCATCGGCTCGCCCGCGATGAACCTGGTCGACGTCCCGCTGGTGGACGGCGGCGTGAAGTTCGGCGGCTCGGTCATCAACGTCTCCCGGGACGAGCTGGCCGGCGCCGGCACCGACAAGAGCGTCACCGTCGGCATCCGCCCGGAGCACTTCGAGATCGTCCCGGCCGGCGGCATCGAGGGCGTCGCGGTCACCGTGAACGTGGTCGAGGAGCTCGGCGCGGACGGCTTCGTCTACGGCACCACCAAGATCGGTGGCGACGACAAGGACATCGTCGTGCGCGTGCACGGCCGTCAGATCCCGCAGAAGGGCGAGACCATCCACGTGGTCCCGACCGGCGGCGAGACCCACGTCTTCAACACCACCACCGGTGCCCGTCTGAGCGCCTGACGACCCGTCGCGGGGCGCGGCGGCGCCTGACGACTTGTCGACATCACGAACCCCCGACCGGAGATTCTCCGGTCGGGGGTTCGGTCGTCCGTGCGCCGTACGTCAACCGGACGGCAGGACGAAACAGGACACGCGTCACTCATTGGGGTAACGGAGGGCGACCCGGGCCCCACGCACCGCTACGCTCCTGACCGTGAAGCAGCTCGTGCGCCGCATCGGCCAGACCGTTGCCCTGACCCTGCCCGTGATCCTGGTGACCACCGGCACGCTCGCCGTCACCCGCGTCCCCTGGGCGCCACCGACCGGCCTCGACCAGCAGGTGGTGGCCGCCGCCAGTGGTGACGGCACCATCGGCCGCACCGCGACCGCCACCAACACGCAGGGCATGGCCCCGCAGGACGCCCTCCGGGTCGACCTGATGGACGAGCTGCGCACCCACAACCCGGGTACCGCGCTCGACCTGCTGGAGCGCACCATGCGGGAGAAGCCCGCGCTCACCCCGTACTGCAGCACGCTGGCCGCCGACCTCGGCAAGGCCGCCGTGCGCAAGTACCAGGGCGACGCGCAGCGGGCCCGCTCGTTCGCCCGCCCGGTCTGCGACGGCTCGTTCGCGGCCGGGGTGGTCGGCTAACCACCCACCCCGGCCCCTACCGCCCGACGCCCGGCCCCGGCCGGGGCGCGATCCCCGGGCACCCCGTGCGGTCACCCCGGCAGCCCTAGAGTGCTGTCATGACCGCTGACTCGACCGCACCGCACCCGCACTCCCCCGCCGTGACCCAGGCCGTCATCCTGGCGGGCGGGCAGGGTTCGCGGCTGCGCCCGTACACCGACGACCGGCCCAAGCCGCTGGTCGAGATCCCGGGTACCGGGATGCCCATCCTCGGCCACCAGCTCGGCTGGCTCGCCGCCGAGGGGGTGACCGACGTGGTGATCTCCTGCGGGCACCTCGCCGAGGTGCTCCAGGACTGGCTCGACCGGGCCGACCTGCCGCTCGCGGTCAGCACCGTGGTGGAGACCGTCCCGCTCGGCCGGGGCGGCGGCCTGAAGTACGCGGCCAAGGCCCTCCCCCGGCCCGCCGAGCCCTGGTACGCCACCAACGGCGACATCTGGACCCGCTTCAGCCTGCGGGACATGGCCGCCTTCCACCACGAGCGGGACGCCCTCGCGACGCTCGCACTGGCCCGGCCTCGGATCCCCTGGGGCGCGGTGGAGACCGACCAGTTCGGCAACGTGCTGGACTTCATCGAGTCGCCGCCCTCGCCCTTCCTGATCAACGCCGGGCTGTACGTCTTCGGGCCCGGCTTCCAGGAGCTGCTGCCGGACGTCGGCGACCACGAGCGCACCACGTTCCCCCAACTCGCCCGCAGCAAGCGGCTGGCGGGCTACCAGCTGCCCCAGGGGTGCTACTGGCGGGCGATCGACACCGCCAAGGACCTCACCGAGGCCGCCAAGGAGCTGGCGGCGAGCACTTCCTGACGACTGACGACCAACGACAGCGACTGACGACAGCTCAGAGAAACGTCCCGGAACGGCCGAAGCGCGGTGGACGGAAGTCGTCCACCGCGCTTCGGCCGTTCACCGGCGCCGCTCAGGCGTCCACCCCGGCGGCGGCGGGAGCGGACCCCGCCCCCATCCCCACCAGCAGCGGAGCGCCGAGCACCCCGCCGAGCAGCCCGGGGGTACCGCTGGAGGCCGGCTTGGCCGGGGTGCCACCCGTGCCGCCGGTCCCGGTGCTGCCGGTACCGCTGCCCGCCGGGGCGCCCTTGGTCGGGGCCGGGGCGACCGAGCCGGACTCCGACTTGGTCGAACGGGGCTTGGCGCTCCCGCTCTTGGCGGGCGTGGGGGTCGGGCTCGGTGCGGGGGTCTTCGGAGCCGGCCCGGCCGGGGCCGGGGTGGGCGACGGGCCGTTGCCGGGCCACATCGGCGAACCGAAGTCGGTCGGGGGCTTGACCGGCACCGGGTCGGGACGGCCGCCGGTACGGACCGCCGCGCCGAGCATCGAGCCGAGCAGCAGGGTCAGCCCGACCACCACGGCGGTCACCACACCGCTGCGGCGCAGGATCCGCCGGCGCAGCGCGGCCGGGGCCGAGGTGCCGTACCGGCGCCAGGCCTCCAGCGCGATCCGGCCGTCCAGCGAGCCGAACGGCGCCCCGGCGATCAGCAGCGGGCTCCAGGCCGCCAGGAAGATCAGGTCCGGCGTGTCGTAGACCGGCACCGCCCGCCAGCTGACCGTGAACAGCAGCGCCGCCGAGAGGGCCATCGCCGTCCCGGCCGCGACCCGCTGCCAGAGGCCGAGGATCGACAGCACGCCGACCACGATCTGGATGAACGCCACCGCGAGACCGGAGCCCACCGGGTGCGCCATCGCGAAGTCCAGCAGCGGCTGGGCCACGCCCCACGGGTGCAGCGAGGAGAGCCAGCGCATCATCGAGCCGCGGTCGCCGCCGTCGAAGTACACCGGGTCGCAGAGCTTGCTGAACCCGGCGTAGACCGAGAGCGAGCCGAGCACGATCCGCAGCGGCAGCAGCACCAGGCCGAGGTCGACCTTGCGGCCGGGGTACTTGCCCTGTCCGTAGTCGGTGCCGACCGCCGAGACCTCGGGCAGCTCGCCCGTCGGGGCCCAGCTGTCCACCGGCTCCGGGGCGGGCGGCCTGGCCGGCCGGTACGCCTGGAGCTGTTCGGTGGCCTCGCCGCCGACCGGCCGGGCCGGGGCCGGCACGGTGTTGAGGCGGACCGCCTCCAGCAGCTGGGTGGCCGCCAGGTCGCCGGGGGGCGCCTGGCCCGTCCAGGTGACGGCGGTGACCCGCCCCTTGCGCCGGACCGGTGTGGCACCAGCCACCACCGCGCCGCCCGCACCGGCCAGCGCCGGGACCTGGAGCCCGCCGACCACGACCTGGGGGGTGACCATCGGGCGCGGGGTGAAGCCCGCCATGCCGTACGGATCGCCGAAGGCCGCGCCCGCCGGGGCGTCGATCAGCGGGGCCACCGGGGCGGCCAGCCGGACCCGGAAGCTGGCCTGGGTACTACTGAGCCGAGCCGGGTCGGACGGCACCTTGACCGTGTTGAGGCCGGGGCCGGCATCTATTCCCGCCATGCCGCCCGGGGCAGGGCGCCGAGGTGTTCTGGTGTCCACACCCGTCTAACCGGGTGACGGCCGGTTAGGACACTCTCCCGGGTGGATTCCCGACCCGGATTGAAGTGATCATGAGTAAACCGACCGGGCCTGACCAGGCCCGATCGGTTCACTACGACAAATGAGCGTCAAGCTCCGTCGGGTCAGGCGCCCTTGGCCCGCAGCCGGGCGGCCTCGTAGAGCACGATGCCCGCCGCGACACCGGCGTTCAGCGACTCGGTCGCCCCGGGCATCGGGATCCGCACCCGGATGTCACAGGTCTCCGAGACCAGCCGGGAGAGGCCCTTGCCCTCGCTGCCGGCCACGATCACGACCGGGCCGGTGAGCGCCGCCAGATCGCCGATCTCCGCCTCGCCGTCGGCCGCCAGGCCGACCACGATCAGGCCGGCCTTCTGGTAGCCCTCCAGCGCGCGGGTCATGTTGGTGGCGCGCGCCACGGGCAGTCGCGCCGCGGCGCCCGAGGAGGTCTTCCACGCCCCGGCGGTCATGCCGGCGGCCCGACGCTCCGGGATCACCACGCCGTGCGCCCCGAAGGCGGCGGCGGAGCGGACCACGGCGCCGAGGTTGCGGGAGTCGGTGACCCCGTCCAGCGCGATCACCAGCGGGTCCTCGCCGTTGTCGGCGGCGTCGGCCAGCAGGTCGTCCGGGTGCGCGTACTCGTACGGCGGGACCTGGAGCACCATGCCCTGGTGGTTCATCCCACCGGTCATGTTGTCGAGCTGGACGCGCGGCGCCTCCATCAGCGGCACACCGCGCTCGGTGGCGGCCTGCAGCGCCTCGCGCACCCGGTCGTCGGTGTCGATGAACTGCAGCACGTACAGCGCGGTGGCGGGCACCCCGCCGCGCAGCGCTTCGACCACCGAGTTGCGACCGAAGACCAGCTCGGCGGCGCCCGAGCCGCCGCGGCCGCCCCGGCCGCCGGCCCCGGCCCGGCGCATGCCGGCCCGCGACTTGGCGTCCATCTCGCGCTTCACGGCGGCGTTGGCCTGCCGCTGCTTGATGTGCCCCTTGCGGGCCGAGGCGGGCGGGGTCGGGCCCTTGCCCTGGAGCGCCTTCCGGCTGTGCCCGCCGGTGCCGACACTCGCGCCCTTCTTCGAGTCGGGGTTGCGTCGGTTCCTGCGCTGGCTGTTGCCGGCCATGGCTGTACTTCCCTTGTCTGTCTCGCACGCCCCGGCGGCGACCGCCGACGGCATGCTCTGCGTCATGCGGATGGGCCGTACCGGTCAGGTACGGCCCACCCTCACCCCGGTGAGCGGGGTTACTGGTTGTTGAGCGTCCAGCGTGAGCCGGTCGGGCCGTCCTCGATGGACAGGCCCGCCAGCACCAGCTGGTCGCGGATCGCGTCCGCGGTCGCGAAGTCCTTGCGGCCCCGGGCGGCCTGCCGCTGCTCCAGCACCAGCTGGACCAGCGAGTCGACGACCCCGTGCAGGTCGTCACCGCGTTCGGTGCCGGCCCAGTGCTCGTCGAGCGGGTCGAGACCCAGTACACCGAGCATCGCACGGACCTCGGCCAGCCGCGCCACCGCGTTCTCCTTGTCCTCCGCGGTCAGGGCGCTGTTGCCCTGGCGGACGGCGGTGTGCACGACGGCCAGCGCCTGCGGCACCCCGAGGTCGTCGTCCATCGCCTCGGCGAAGGCCAGCGGCACCTCGGGCGCCGCGTCCACCGGACCGCAGCGCTCGACCACCCGCTGGATGAAGTTCTCGATCCGCCCGAAGCCGGTCTCGGCCTCACGGATCGACTCCTCGCTGTACTCGATCATCGAGCGGTAGTGCGGGGCCGCCAGGTAGTACCGGAGCACGATCGGGCGCCAGCGCTGGAGCATCTCGGAGATCAGCACCGAGTTGCCGAGCGACTTGGACATCTTCTCGCCGCTCATGGTGACCCAGGCGTTGTGCACCCAGAAGTTAGCGAAGTCGTCGCCGAACGCCTTCGACTGGGCGATCTCGTTCTCGTGGTGCGGGAAGATCAGGTCCAGCCCGCCGCCGTGGATGTCGAAGGCGTTCCCCAGGTACTTGTGCGCCATCGCCGAGCACTCCAGGTGCCAGCCGGGACGGCCGCGGCCCCACGGGGTCTCCCAGCTGGGCTCGCCCTCCTTGGTCCGCTTCCACATGGCGAAGTCGCGCGGGTCACGCTTACCGGTCTCGCCCTCGCTCTCCGGCTGGGCGAGGTTCTCCAACTTCTGGTTCGAGAGCGCCAGGTACTCCGGGTACGAGGTGACCGAGAAGTAGACGCTCCCCTCGGACTCGTAGGCGTGGCCCTTGGCGATGAGCGTCTGCATCATCTCGATCATCTCGGGCACGTGGCCGGTGGCCCGCGGCTCCACGGACGCGGGCAGGCAGCCCAGGGCCGCGTAACCCTCGTTGAAGGCACGCTCGTTGGTGTACCCGATCTGCCACCACGGGACGCCGAGCTCGCGCTCCTTCCAGAGCAGCTTGTCGTCGATGTCCGTGACGTTGCGGACGAAGGTGACCTGGTAGCCGCGGTAGCCGAACCAACGGCGCATCACGTCGAAGTTGAGGTTGGACCGGATGTGTCCGATGTGCGGGGGCGCCTGGACGGTCGCGCCACACAGGTACATGGAGACACAGCCCGGTACAAGCGGGACGAAGTCGCGTACCTGGCGGGTGCTGGTGTCGTACAGGCGAAGGCTCACAGCGTCAAGCGTAGTGGGCGGCGGGGGGTGCCCCGCCACCTTTCGCCCACGGCGACGTCAACTGCCCCGGGTTCAGGCGTTGCCGACCGCCTTGCGGGGCGACAGCCGGACCACCACCCGGACGTCCTCCGGGCCGTCGTTCCGGTAGTCGTGCCCGAGGTACTTCCGGCTCAGCTCGTCGATCAGCTCCCGGCCGCCCGCCCTGGTCATGGTCACCTCGCCGCGCAGTTCCAGGTACTGGTACGGGCTGCCCGGCGGGTTGACGAGCAGGCTGATCCGCGGGTCCCGGACCATGTTGAGGTGCTTGCGGCGGCCCTCGACGGTGGAGAACAACACGTCGTCGCCCTCCCGCTTGATCCACACCACCGAGGACTGCGGGCTGCCGTCCGGCTGCACGGTCGAGACGGTGACGAAGGACTTGGTGTCGAACAGTGCCTTGGCCTGTTCGGAGAGCTCGACGCCCATGCGGGTCCCTTTCGGTCGGTATGCCCGGTTCACCGGCCACGCTAGTGAACCGGGCACCGCCCGCGGGAGTTGAACACCCGTCAGACCACCGAACGGCCTAGCGGGGCACGCGGTAGACCAGCGCGGTGGCGATCGCGGCCAGGCCCTCGGCCCGGCCGGTCAGGCCGAGGCCGTCGGTGGTGGTGCCGGAGACCGACACCGGGGCACCGACCGCGGCCGAGAGGGCGGCCTGGGCCTCGGCCCGGCGCTTGCCGATCTTCGGCCGGACGCCGATCACCTGGACCGCGACGTTGCCGATCTCGAAGCCGGCCGCCCGGACGATCCGGGCCGCCTCGGCGAGCAGGGTGACGCCGGAGGCGCCGGACCACTCGGGGCGGTCGGTGCCGAAGTGCGCACCCAGGTCACCCACCCCGGCCGCCGAGAACAGCGCGTCGCAGGCGGCGTGCGCCGCCACGTCCGCGTCCGAGTGCCCGGCGAGACCGATCTCGGACTCGGGCCACTCCAGACCGGCCACCCGGAGCGGGCGGCCGGCCTCGAAGGCGTGCACGTCGGTGCCGATCCCGACCAGCGGGATCAGCGGAGCGTCAGAAGCCATCGGAGGCCCTCCTCCGGGCGAGCACGGCCTCGGCCAGCACCAGGTCCAGCGGGCGCGTCACCTTGAACGCCTCCTCGTGACCCGGCACCACGACCACCCGGCCGCCGAACTGCTCCACCAGACCGGCGTCGTCGGTCACCGTCACGGGCTCGGTCAGCGCGCGGCGGTGCGCGGCGGCCAGCACGTCCCGGCGGAAGCCCTGCGGCGTCTGCACCGCCCGCAGCGCCGAACGGTCGGGCGTGGCGAGCACCGGCTCGGGCCGGCCACCGCTCTGCGGCTCGACCAGCTTCACGGTGTCGGCCAGCGGCACCGCCGGCACCACCGCCTCGGCCCCGGCCCGGACGGCCGCGGCGACCGCGTCCACCACCTCGACCGGGACCAGCGGCCGGGCCGCGTCGTGCACCAGCACGATGCCGACCTCGGCCGGGATCGCGGCCAGGCCGAGCCGGACCGACTCCTGCCGGGTCTCGCCCCCGGCCACCACCCGGATGTCCTTGCCGTCCAACCCGTGACTGTCCAGCAGGGCAATCACTTCGGCCACCCCCTCCGCCGGGGCCGCCACCACCACCAGGCCGACCGCCCGGCTGCGCGCCAGCGCCCGGACCGCGTGCACCAGCAGGGGCACCCCGCCGAGCTCGCGCAGGGCCTTCGGGGCTCCGGGGCCGAGCCGCTCGCCCCGCCCGGCGGCGGGGACCACGGCTGCTGCGACTGCTGCTGTGCCGTTCAGGGTTTCGCTCCTTCGGCGCTGTGCCGGTTCGTTCAAGTTTCGCGGTCAGGTTTCGCGCCTTCGGCGCGATGGGTATGGCCCTGGCGAACGTTCGACGGTGCCCGGGTCCCTTCCGAAAGCACCCGGCTCCGTCCGGCCGTTCACCCCCGCACCCGGGTACGCCGAAGCGCCCGAGGTGCCGGGTGACCACCCGGGTCACGTACGTGACCATGGTGACGCACCGGCATCGGGCGCTTCGATCTGCGGGGACTTGCGCTAGGAGGCCAGGACCTCGTCGAGCAGCGTCTCCGCCTTGTCCTCGTTGGTGTTCTCCGCGAGCGCGAGCTCGCTGACCAGGATCTGGCGTGCCTTCGCGAGCATCCGCTTCTCTCCGGCCGAGAGACCGCGCTCACGCTCGCGACGCCACAGGTCGCGGACGACCTCGGCCACCTTGATCACATCGCCGGAGGCGAGCTTCTCGAGGTTCGCCTTGTACCGGCGCGACCAGTTGGTCGGCTCCTCGGTGTACGGCGCCCGCAGCACCTCGAACACCCGGTCGAGGCCTTCCTGGCCAACTACGTCACGCACACCGACGAACTCCGCGTTCTCCGCGGGCACGCGCAGCGTCAAGTCTCCCTGCTGCACCTTCAGCACCAGGTAGGTCTTGTCCACACCTTTGATCTGGCGAATCTCGATGGCCTCGATCAGCGCAGCCCCGTGATGGGGGTAGACCACCGTGTCGCCAACCTTGAACGTCATGTGACAGGGCCCCTTCCGTGGCTTACCAGAATAACACGGTTCTCGGCCCACCCGAAGGGCGTTTTCGCAGGTCAGAGCCGGTCTCGGGGCTTGACAACGGCCCCTCCGGCATGCTGCGACCGGTGTTCGATGCGGCCTTACCGCAGGTCGGAGGCGGTATACGCACCTGACGAAACCTCTGGCAACACTCCCGAAACCATGATTGGATCATGGGTTTTTGCCGTATACGCGGCCGCGGCCCCCGGCGGGCCTCGTCGGCCGTCCGCACAGGGACTCACCCGCGACACGGGGCCACCCCGTGAGAACCGGACAATCGCGGTCGGTAATCTGACCCTGACCACCGACCCGAGATTCCAAGGAGATGCCGCCGCCGTGAGCCGCAGCCTTCGACGCGGCGCGATCGCCGTGATCGCCCTCGCCGCGATCCTCCCGCTGTCCGCCTGTGCCGCCGGGAACTCCCCGGACACCCTGCAGATCAAGCCGGACAACGCCGCGACGTCGATCGGGGACACCCTCAAGCTCAACAACATCGTGGTGGTGACCGCGGACGGCGCGAGCTCCGAGCACGCCGGCCCGGCCCAGCTGACGGTGAACATCAGCAACACCGGCAGCAGCGCCGAGACCCTGCAGTCGATCACCGTCGGTGAGGGTGCCACGGCGACCTTCGCGGACGCCAAGGGTGCCGCGCTCTCCGAGATCGTCATCCCGGCCGGCAGCGCCGTGCTGATCGGCGGCGAGGGCCAGCCGGTCGCCAAGGTCGCCTCGGCCAAGCTGGAGGTGGGTGGCTTCGCCCCCGCCGCCTTCTCGTTCGCCAAGGCCGGCAAGGTCGCCACCGAGGCCCAGGTGCACGCGGCCAAGGGGATGTACGAGGACTTCGGCCCGACCGCCAACCCGTCGGCCTCGCCGTCCGCGTCCGCCTCGCCCTCCGCTTCCGCTTCGGCTTCGGCTTCGGCCGGTGCCTCGACCTCGGCGACGCCGTCGGCCGGCGCCTCGACCTCGCCCTCGGGGTCGACCACCGCGGCCTCGCACTGACCGCAGCCCATGCCGAAGGCCCCCGCTCGCACTGAGTGGGGGCCTTCGGTGTGCGGTTTACGGCTCGAACTTGTAGCCCAGGCCACGGACCGTCACCAGGTAGCGCGGGGCACCCGGGTCCGGCTCGATCTTGGCCCGCAGGCGCTTCACGTGGACGTCCAGCGTCTTGGTGTCACCCACGTAGTCGGCGCCCCAGACCCGGTCGATCAGCTGCATCCGGGTCAGCACCCGGCCCGCGTTCCGGAGCAGCATCTCCAGCAGGTCGAACTCCTTCAGCGGCAGGTCGACCTTGGCGCCGTCCACCGTGACCACGTGCCGGTCGACGTCCATCCGGACCGGCCCTGCCTCCAGCGCGCCGGGGCCGCCACCGTTGTCACCGGGGCCGCCGTCCTCGCCGCGGCGGCGGAGCACCGCGCGGATCCGGGCGACCAGCTCGCGGGTGGAGTAGGGCTTGGTGACGTAGTCGTCGGCACCTATCTCCAGGCCGACCACCTTGTCGATCTCGCTGTCCTTGGCGGTGACCATGATCACCGGGACGTTGGAGCGGACCCGGAGCTGACGGCAGACCTCCGTACCGGGCAGGCCGGGGAGCATCAGGTCGAGCAGCACCAGGTCGGCGCCGTTGCGTTCGAACTGCTCCAGCGCGTCGGGGCCGGTGGCGGCGATGGCCACCTCGAAGCCCTCCTTGCGGAGCATGTACGACAGGGCGTCGCTGAACGACTCCTCGTCCTCGACCACCAGTACTCGGGTCACGATCGCGCCTCCGGGGCAGGAAGGGGGTTGGGGAGGATGGTTGGGCTGTGCGGGCTCGCCGCCGGAGCCTGACCGGCGGGGAGTCGGACGGTGAAGGTGGAACCCTGGCCCTCGACGCTCCACACCGACACGGTGCCGCCGTGGGAGGCGGCCACGTGCTTGACGATGGAGAGGCCCAGGCCGGTACCGCCGGTGGCCCGGGAGCGGGCCGGGTCCACCCGGTAGAAGCGTTCGAAGATCCGCTCGCGGTCCTTCTCGGAGATGCCGATGCCCTGGTCGGTCACCGAGATCTCGATCAGCTCGCCGTCCGCCTCACCGAGGGCGGCGGCGCTTGAGATCCGCCGGGTGGCGATCGCCACCCGGGTACGGGGCGGGCTGTAGTTGACCGCGTTCTCCACCAGGTTACCCAGCGCCGCGGCCAGCTGACCGCGGTTGCCGTGCAGGTAGAGGCCGCCGATGCCGCCCGCCGCGATGTGGATCTGCTTGGCGGCGGCGGGCTGGCGGCAGCGGTCGATCGCCTCGGCGATCAGGGTGTCCACCGGCACCGGCTCCGGGTCGACCATCAGCTGGTCGTCCTGGACCCGGGACAGGTCGATGATCTCCTGCACCAGGCTGGCCAGCCTGGTGGCCTCGATCTGCATCCGGCCGGCGAAGCGCTGCACCGCCTCCGGGTCGTCGGACGCGTCCGCGACCGCCTCGGAGAGCAGCGAGAGAGCGCCGACCGGGGTCTTCAGCTCGTGCGAGACGTTGGCCACGAAGTCCCGCCGGACCGCCTCGATCCGGCGACGCTCGGTCAGGTCCTCGACCAGCACCAGGACCAGCCGGGAGCCGAGCGGGGCGACCCGGACGGAGACCGCCAGCGGGTCGGTGGCGCGGGCCGCACCTGGCCTGGGCACCTCCAGCTCGACCTGGCGGATCTCGCCGTCCCGGCGAGTGGCGCGGGCCAGCGAGAGCATCTGCTCCACGGCCATCGCCCCTCCCCTGACCAGACCCATCGCATAGGCGGCGGAGCTGGCCTTGACCACCTCGTCGCCCTCACCGAGCACGATCGCGCAGGAGCGCAGCACCGAGAGCACGGTGTCCACCCCCGGCGGGAGCGGTGGTTCCTGCGTCGGCGTGCTGCCGACACCTGTCTTTCCGCCCTTGCCGCCGCTGCCTGCCCTGGCCTGCTCCCGCTCACTCCAGCGGAAGGCGATCGCGGCTGTGAGACCGACACCGAGCCCGGCTATGGCGCAGGCTGCGGCGAGGGCCACGTTCACGTCCATGTGGTCAGCGTAAGCGCACACCGGCGGCCCACCCCCGGGGTGAGATCAAGGCATCGGCCGCGCGTTGCCGAGAATTCACCTTCACGCTGCCACTGGTTCACTGCACCGGCCGTGCGTGGTCGCCCAAACGGCCCAGGGTGGATTGCACAGCCCGTTCGGGCGGTGGCGGCACTACGATGCCGCCACCAGCAGCGGCCACCCCGATCATCAGACGGGCTCGCTTGTGACGTGAGAAGGCCGGTCGGCACCGCCACCGACAGAGCTACTGAGGAGAGCAAGAATGCGCGACGCGTACCACGAGGAACTCGACTCGATCAGCGACGGCCTGGTCGAGATGGCCCGGCTGGTCGGTTCGGCCATGGGCCGGGCCACCACCGCACTGCTCGACGCGGACCTGGCGCTGGCGGAGAGCGTGATCGCCGCCGACGACAAGGTCAACGCCCTGCACCACGACCTGGAGAACCGGGCGATCGACCTGCTGGCCCGGCAGCAGCCGGTCGCCACCGATCTGCGGATCGTGGTCACCTCGCTGCGGATGAGCTCCGACCTGGAGCGCTGCGGCGACCTGGCCCGGCACGTGGCCAAGGTGGCCCGGCTGCGCTTCCCGGAGACCGCCGTCCCGGCCGACCTGCACCCGATCGTGCTGGAGATGGGTCAGCTCGCGCAGCGCCTGGTGGCCAAGGCCGGCCAGGTGATCGCCACCAAGGACGTCGAGAAGGCGCTGGAGCTGGAGCAGGACGACGACGCGATCGACGCGCTGCACCGCGAGCTGTTCTCGCACCTGCTGGACGACCGCTGGCAGCACGGCATCGAGACCGCGGTGGACGTCACCCTGGTCGGCCGCTACTACGAGCGCTTCGCCGACCACGCGGTCTCGGTGGCCAAGCGCGTGGTCTTCCTGGTCACCGGCGAGCACGCGGGTGACTTCGTCGCCAACGCCGAGTCCGCCGAGTAGCGGGACGGCCACGGCGCGGGGGCGCACGGGGCGGTTTCGAACCGCCCCTGCGCGCCCGTTGACGCCCCGTCACCGACCGGGCTTCACTCAGGGGGTGGCCACAGCCCCGTGTGCGCCGCAGTGTGCCAGTGCCGAGGAGGGCCCAGCACGATGAAGGCAACCACCGCTCCCACCAGTCCACCGGCGAGCGTCGTCGAGCCGACCAACCCCGCCCTGCTCCCGATCCTCGCCGCCGGCTGCGGCTGTGGCGGCGGCTGCGGCTGCGGCTGCCAGTCGGGCGCCCCCTGCCAGTGCGGCGGCGCCGCGGGTGGCTGCTGCGGCGGTCACTGACCCGGGCCGGTCCCACCGTCCCGCCCGTCGGCCGGGCACCCCTGTCCTGAGCGGGGTGCCCGGCCGACGTACGCCCGGCCGAGGCCCGGAGCCGGTGCCTAGAACTGCAGGTCGACGCAGGAGTAGAAGGCGTTCGTGGTGTCCGCCACGTCCCACACCGCGAGCAGCACGTGGTGCCCGGTCAGCCCGGCCGGCAGCGGCACACTGTGGGTGAGCGTGCTGGGCGGCTGCTGGTTGTTGCCCGGGACGGTCAGCAGCGGGGTGAGGTTGAGGTTGCTCCGGCTCAGCACCGAGGCGGCGTTGTAGCCCGGCTTGGTGAGGAAGTACCGGTACGACGCGGTGGCGTGCCGGGCGGTGAACTTCCAGGTGAAGTTCTGCCGCTGACCCGCCGTCACCTTGGTGGTCGGCCAGGCCCCGTTCCGCGGCGCGTCCAGCTGGGCGAACCGGCTGTTGCCGCCCGCGCAGAGCTTGCCGTCGGCCGGGCCGCTGTTCGGGAAGCCCTTCGGCCCCTCGACGCTCTGCGGCTCCCACTGGATGTCGCCGCAGCCGGTGACGGTGCCCGCCGCGCAGTACGCGGCGCGGCTCGGCGGGCCGCTGATGTAGCCGTGCGAGAAGGCCGGGATCGCGGTGGCGACCGGTACGGCCAGGGCCCCGACGAGGGCCGCGAACAGATGGCGCTTACGCATGGTGCTCCTTCCGGACTCGTCTCCGGGCAGGCCGGAGCGAGCTGTGGGGGTGGATGGAGTGCATGACTGGCGAACGGCCGCCGGTGGGGGATCTTGGCGTGCTCGCGCCAGCGCTGGTGCATACGGTAGGAGCGCACGGCCGACCCGTCAATGGTCTGAACCACCGCCCCACGGCGGCCAGTTGACGATCCGGCGAACGAAAGGGCCCCGCCGGCGCGACTGCGCCGACGGGGCCCTCGGGGACTGCCCCGGACTTACTTCTTGCCCTGGGTCTAACTAGTCGATTTAGCAGGGCAGTTCAACGACCTCTGACCAGGCATCGGGCCGTCAGCGGTGGTCGTCATTGGTCAGCCTTGGCCACCCCTGGACGGCCCACAGACGGCCCGGAAACTGGCCACCGAGCGACGCTCAGGACAGCCCTCCCGGCTTGCTCAGCGCCGTGAGTCGGTCGAGGTAGGACCGCGTGGCAGGCTCCTCGGCGTACTGCTTGCTGACCACGGTGGCCAGCTCTCGGCTGACAGCCAGCAGAGACGGGAGCGACTGGCGCTCACCTCGGAGCGCCCATTCGCCGTAGTTCACCGCGCTCTCCAAGTCGCCTTCCCTGGCCGCCACTACTCCGAGCGTGAGCCGGGCCTCAGCGATCCGCATGGGAGAGCGCTCGGTGCCGTCGTAGTCGGTACCTGCCCGGATGACCTCCTCTGCGAGGTTCCGGGCCATCTTGTTCTCGCCCAGCATCCGGTAACAGTCCATGGCGTAGAAGTCGTACTTCGCCGGGTCCACGACGAAGTGGTTGTCCAGGTTCTCCGGGTAGGGCATGCCTTCCAGCAGGCGACGCCCCCGGTCGAGGGACACTTCGGCCTGCCTGCGGTCTCCGAGTCGGGCCCATGCCTTGGCCTCCTGTGCCGCGAGCTGAACAGCGACGCCCTGGTGAGCGGCCACCTCCCCGCCGGCCGATGCGGCTGCGAGTACGCCCCGGTAGTCGCCCGTGGTGATAGCGAACCAAGCCCGCATCTCGTGAGCCCATCCCTGGATACCCGCGTGCTCCGCCTCGGTCCCGAGCGAGAGCGCAGCCCGCCTGGTGGACTCGGCCGCACGACGGTCGCCCATGTCGTACTCGACACAGCCGACCAGCAGGGCGAGCCACCCTGCCATCGACAGGACCTCCCGATGCTGGGAGAGGGTGAGTCGCTGGGACTGGAGACCGACTACCCGCTTGAGCCACTGCCGTCCCTCGACGGCCAGTTGGGCACTGGGCAGCAACGCGTACTCCGAGCAGAGTCGATCGGTGGTGATCCGGAGCGCGTCCATGGTGGCGTTGTCGACGTCGGACGCCTGCAGGCGACTGACGATGTCCAGCGTCTCCATGCCGCTGACCGCCACGATCTCGGCGTTGCCGTCCCGGCGGCCGGTCAAGGGGAACAGCGCGTGCGTGACCGTGCCGAACGTGGCGGCGATCAGCGGTTGGTAGAAGTCGCTCGGAACTACCTCGCCGGACTCCCACCGCTTCCACTGGCGAAGCATGGTCGCGTTGTCGGGGAGCTTCTTCGGCGAGTGGGCCCGCAGCGCGCCAATTGCGTCTGCCTGCGACCAGTCGCGAGCGTCACGCTCGGCGGCGATGCGCCGTGCCCATGCGGGCCTGTCCAAGCTCATGGTGCCCTCCCTCTGGGGTGGTGCGTGCTCTGAGTCTGGCACTGCGAAGGCCCTGGACAGGAGGGGTGACAGGGCAGTGACACCGGCCCTGTCACCAGCGAGACACCCTCTCTGTCACTCGAACAACACGAGCGGTTACCCGATGGTTAGTCAGGAACGGGCGGCGCCTGCACCTGCCGCTCCAGCTCGGCAACCCGCTTAGTCAACTGATCAACCCTGGAGGCAAGGTGCTCGACCTGGCGAAGCACGTCAGACTCCGCAGCGTCGACTGGCACCGGGGGCACGTCACTGCGCACGAAGGTGCCTCGACCTGGCGTCGAAACGATGCGCCCTTCCTCGCGAAGCACTCGCAGACCGTTGTGCACGGTCATCTCTGCGATGCCGAAAGTCTCGGCGAGCTTCTTCACCGAGGGCAGCTTGGCACCAGGGGGGTACTCCCCCGACCCAATCGCGGCCCGAAGCGTGTCGGCAACTTGCACGTACGGCGGTCGCTCGTCCTGGACAAGGCTCATGTTCCAAACACTACAGGCAGCGCTCTAACACATCTAGGTCGATCGCTTGACAGCTAGAGCCATCTAGAGCAATCTAGGTGATGCAAGGAAGCCCCACACAAGCTGTGGAGCGGCGCCTTTCCGGCAAGTCAGACCGCCGCCCCACACCCCATGAAGGGAGTTCCATCATGCCTGCAACGCTCGCTGATTCGCTGCTGTCCGTCGGTCCGGTCCGTGCATCTGTCACGAGGTTCGGGGAGGACGACGAGATGGAGACCACCCCGCGCGTCGCACTCCAGCTCAACATTCACCTGACGTTCGCCGAGATCCTCGGTCTCCTGCTGCTGAGCCCCGACGGCTGCCTGTCGTGGGAGCACGTGGAGAACCCGGTCGAGAGCGAGATCACCGACTGCATGTGGTTCGCGGTGGCGGACACCAGCATGAACATGGTCGGGGAGTACGCCACGATGGCGATGGACATCTACACCGGCCGCCGGGCCTCGAACCTGCACAGCTTCGCTCTGCGCCTGGGAACCGTCATTACTCACATCTTTGGCGTCACCTCGCCGGAGCAGCCGAGCGCGACCGTCCCCGCCCAGCGTGAGTGGCGTGCGGTGCCCGCTGGCTACGTGCACCCCGACGGGATGCTGGCGTGAACAACCAGACCACCCCCGTTGCCCCGGCCGCCCTGCTGGCGGAGCTGACCGGCTACCAGTCGGACGAGCCGCTGCGGGTGAAGCAGATCGCCCCCGCGCTCGGCGTCTCGGCGGAGACCGCCTACCGGGAGGTGCAGTCGGGCCGCCTGCCGTCCTACCGGGTCGGCACCGGCCGGGGCACCATCCGCATCCAGCGAGCCGACTTCCGCGCCTACCTCAAGGCCCGGGGCATCCCGATCGGTCGAGCCGCACTCACCGACTGACCACCACCGCTCACCGGCGCTCACGGCCGCTCACCGCACGCTCACTTGACCGCCGTACCCGCCGTTCCCAACCGGTGTACCCGCCCGTACCCGCAGGCCCTACCCGGTGTACCCGATCGGTGTACCCGCACCGGATACACCCCCGGGTACACGTACCCGGCCGGGCGCTCACGGATCGCTCACCGGTGCTCACGAAGTAGTCGGGTGTTCGGCGGCACCTTGGCCGCCGCCGAACACTCGACCGGTCGTCACAGCAACAGACGCTTTCCCCGCCCCCGCGCTGCGGCCATCGGTCGCCCTCTGACCAGCCACGCAGCCACCCCGGCGCCAGGAATGAGCGTCCGACTCCCGCCGTGAGCGCGGGGGCGGGGAAAGCCGTCCTGACCCGTCTGCCCGCTGCTGCCGCAGACGAAGACACCACCCGGCCCGGCTGCCCGGGGGAGGCGGTGTCTTCCCCCGATCGACTACCGCTCAACGACCCGACTGGCCCGACCACCCTTGTGAGGTGCCGTATGCAGCCATCGACCCGACCAACCCCGACCGCCCCGCCGACCAACCCCCGCACCGACACCCGACCGCCCGACGCCAGGCCCGCCCGACCGGTCGCCCGCAAGGCAGCCCCGCCGGCCGATCCGGCCGGGGGCGAGCCGGGCGGCAAGCCCAACCAGGCATCCCAGTTGGTCGCGCTCGCCCGGGAGCGGTTCGACCTGGTCGTGTCCGAGGACGGCCGCCCGTACGCGGTGGTCACCGACGGGCCGAACGTGGTGCTTCCGCTGCGGGGCAAGGCAGGGTTGCGCGCCCAGCTGGCCCGGCTGTTCACCGACGCCAACGGCGGGTCCGTCCCCTCCCAGGGCAGCCTGTCCGACGCGATGATGGTCCTGGAAGGCCAGGCGGCGGCAACCGACCCGGTAGAGGTGAGCCTGCGGGTGGCCGGTGGCCCGGAGCGGATCGTCATCGACCTGGGCACCGCCAACGGCCGCGCCGTCGTCATCACCCCCGGCGCCTGGACCGTCGTGGACCGCTCCCCGGTGCTGTTCCGCCGCTCCGGCGCCATGGCACCCATGCCCACCCCCGACCGGGCCCGCACCGCCGAAGGACTGGACGCGCTGCGCGCCCTGGTCAACATGGACGAGCCGACGTTCCGTCAGCTGGTCGGGTGGCTGGTCGCCGCGTGGATGCCGCACATCCCGCACCCCATCCTGACGTTCAAGGGCGAGCAGGGCACGGGCAAGTCCAAGGCGGCTCAGATGATCGTGAACATCATCGACCCCTCCCCCGCCACCCGGCGCACGCAGCCCCGGGACATCAAGATGTGGTCCACGCAGGCGTTCAACTCCTGGGCGCTGTGCCTGGACAACATCAGCGTCATCCCGCCGTGGCTGTCCGACACGCTGTGCAAGGCGGTGACCGGTGACGGGTTCGTGGACCGGGCCCTGTACACCGACGACGACGTGGTGGTGTTGACGTTCCGTCGGGTGCTGGCCATGACCACCATCGACGCCGGAGCGCTCGCCGGTGACCTGGCCGAGCGGCTGATGATCCTCGACCTGCAACTGATCGACCCCACCCAGCGCCGTACCGAACGGGCCCTGGACGCGGCGTTCGAGCTGGCCCGCCCGGCGATCCTGGCCGCGCTGCTGGACCTGCTGGCCGAAGTGCTGACGGTCCTGCCCGGTGTCGCGCTGGACTCCCTGCCCCGGATGGCCGACTTCGCCCAAGTCCTGGCCGCGCTCGACCAGTTGCAGGGGTGGGACACCCTGGCCGACTACGGCGCCGCAGCGGCGGCCGTCAACGCTGATGCCCTCGAAGGGGACCCGTTCGGCTCCGCCGTCCTCACCTTCACCGAGAGCTACGGGCCGTGGTCCGGTACCGCCGGTGAGCTGCTGGAACGGCTCAACCTCACGGCCACGGACAGCATTTACCATCCCAAGTGGCCCAAGGATGCGACCCGCGCGAGCGGCCAGCTCAAGCGGCTCGCCCCGGTGCTGCGCTCGGTCGGGGTGCTGGTGGACGACACCCAGCGCTCCGCCGACCGCCACCGGCGCCGCCTGGTCGCCCTGCGCCTGGCCGACCAGCCCCACACCATCCCCGAACAGGGCAGTGGCCTGGAGACTTCGGGGATCACAGCGTCCGCAGCGCCCACAGTGTCCTGGCCGCCCGTCCGCAAGCCCGGTGAGCTGCGAGAACTCCCCGGACGCTAGGCACGGCCCCAGCGTCCGCACAGCGTCCGCAACGGCCCTCTCAGCGTCCGCACCACCCCGCCAGGTGCGGACGCTGAACCCCCCGCTGCGGACGCTGGCCACCCACCCAGCGACCACACCCCAAACGGCATCTGACCAGTGCGAACACCCGACTGCGGACGCTGCGGACGCACCGGACGCTGCGATCCCCAAACTCTCCAGACACCACCACCCGGAGCACCCACCCATGAACACCCACCGCCACCACAGACCACCCGCCACACCCGGCCGACAGCCCCAACCCCGACCCCGCGCACGCTCCCCACCAAGCCCCGAACAGCCGCTATCGATAGCACCCCACCCCGCTAGCGTTAGCGGCCCTGATAGCAGCCCCAATAGCACCTGACCAGGCTGTTAGCAGATAGCACCCTCCCGGCCGAAGCCCCGGAAAACGGCCCAACCCAGGGTTTGGCTGCCCCACCCCGCACCCGCTATCGGCGCCGCCCCCGACAAGTCGACTGGCGCCAGTCGACTGTCGGGCAGCACAGCCCCAAACCCCGGGTAACGCGCGCGAGCCGACGGTCACCCGACTGTCGCCAGTCACCTGTCACCCCGAACAGCAAGAGGAGCACCTGCTCCGCCCCCGGTGCTCCTCTTGCTGTTCGGGGACAGCCGCACCACCGAGCGTCAGGTGTCTGACGCGTCAGACACCCCTGACGCCAACCGCCCGAATCCCCGGGTAACGCGCGCGCGACTCCCGTCAGACGCGTCTGACACCCCGTCTGACACCCGACCTGACGCACCTGACACCCCGCCCTGACACCCGCTGACGCCACGCCCCGACACCCCGGGGTCTAGCAACGACCCTCGCTAGACCTAGCGAGCCCGCTAGCGACCAAAACCGCCCCTGGCCAGGCACCTAGCCACTAGCGAGACCCGCGCAGGAACACCCGGAACCGCCCCTGGGGCCCACCTGCCACCCTCCGGCGCCGCTAGGACCGACCCCAACCACCACCCGTAGGAGAGCGCCCGATGCCCCGCCGCCAGGTCACCATCACCGCCCTGACCGCACTCCCCACCGCCCCGCCGGCCAACCTCCGGCCGCTGCCCGACCGGTACCTCACCCCCGAAGACGTCGCCTCGCTGTTCGGTGTCCCGCTGGAGACCGTCTACCAGTGGCGCCGCAAGCGCACCGGCCCGCCCGGCTTCCGCGTCGGCCGCCACCTGCGCTACCACCCCGACGCCGTCGCCCAATGGGTCAGCGACCAAGCCCACCAGGCCGCCTGACACCCCGACAGCCGCTGCTACCGGTAGCGCCCCACCCCGCTACCGGTAGCACCCCCGATAGCTCCCCGAACCACACCTGATCAGGCCGCTAGCAGGTAGCGGCCCTCCCCCACCGCGCCCAAAAACAGGCCCACCAGCCCCTCCCGGCCACCCGCCGCGACCGCCCTAACGCCAGGGAGTCGCCAGGGAGGCAGGGAGTTCTCCCTCCCCGCCTCCCTGGCCCGAACATCCGCCCCGAGCAGCGCAGATCACCGCTCAGGGAGGCAGGGAGGCACCCCGTCCCAACCCCGCCAGGCCACCGAAACCGCACCCAACGGCACCCCGGTGCCTCCCTCCCTGCCACACCAACAACCCGAGGACACAGACCATGGCTGGACACATCCAGGACCGCTGGTTCAAGACCGAGACCGGCCCCGACGGCAAGCCCCACCGCGTCAAGACCGACCGCCACGGCACCGGCAAGCGCTACCGCGCCCGCTACACCGCACCCGACGGCGCCGAGAAGAGCCAGTCCTACCCCGACCGGCAGAAGCGCCAGGCCGAACAGTGGCTGGCCAACATCGAGGCGGACATGTCGCGTGGCCAGTACATCGACCCGGCCGCAGCGAAGACCACGTTCCAGGAGTTCGCCGACAGGTGGTTGGCGAGCCAGACCAGCGACCCCAACACGCAGGCGTCCATGAAGTCGCAACTGCGGCTGCACGCCTTCCCGCTGATCGGGGCCCGGCCGCTGGGATCGTTCCAGCCCAGTCACATCCGTGAGTTCGTGGGAGCCCTGGAGACGTCCGGCATGTCCGGCTCGTACGCCCGGGTCATCTTCTCCAACGTCCGTGCCGTGCTGAGTGCGGCCGTGGACGACGGCCATCTGCCCCGGAATCCCTGTGCTGCGCAGACCGTGCGCCCGCCGGCCATCGGGGCGAAGCGGGTCGTCCCCTGGCGGCTGGAACGGGTACTGGCTGTCCGGGCAGCGCTGACCGAGCGGTACCGGGCGACCGTGGACGTGGGCGCCGGGTGCGGACTCCGCCAGGGCGAGATCCTGGGGCTTGCCGTGGACGCTCTGGACTTCGAGAGCGGCACCGTGCACGTCACGCAGCAGCTCAAGCTCAGCCTGAGCAAGCCGGTGTTCGCCCCGCCGAAGGGCGGCACGCTGCGGGACGTGCCGCTGCCCGAACCGGTCGCGGACGCGCTCCGGGCCCACATGAAGCGCTTCCCGCCGGTCGAGATCACGTTGCCGTGGATGAAGGTCGGCGGTCCGCCCGTCACCAAGCGCTTGATCTTCACCAGTACGTCGGACTCGATCGTCTGGCGCGGCATGCTGAACGAGGACTACTGGAAGCCCGCGTTGGCCGCCGCAGGGGTCATCCCGGTGCGCCGGAGGGGAGAGTCACACGCGTCCGCCCGAGAGCACGGCATGCACGCCCTGCGGCACTTCTACGCCTCGGTCCTGCTGGACGCCGGAGAGAGCATCAAGGCCGTCAGCGAGTACCTGGGCCACTCCGACCCGGGGCTGACGCTGCGGGTGTACGCCCACCTGATGCCGGACAGTCGGCACCGGGCTCGCAAGGCGATCGGGGACCTGTTCAAGCCCCAAGATCAGCAGGGCTGACGGCCCACAGGCGGCCCAGGAATGACTACGGCCCCTCACCAGCGCCATACACGCTGGTGAGGGGCCGTTCTGCCTTGGGGCTTACTTCTTGCCCTGGTTCTTGACCGCCTCGATGGCGGCCGCGGCGGCGTCCGCGTCCAGGTAGCGGCCGCCCTTGGCGAGCGGCTTGAAGTCGGCGTCGAGCTCGTAGACCAGCGGGATGCCGGTCGGGATGTTCAGGCCGGCGATGTCCTCGTCGGAGATGCCGTCGAGGTGCTTGACCAGCGCGCGCAGGCTGTTGCCGTGCGCGGTGACCAGGACGGTCTTGCCGGCCGCCAGGTCGGGCACGATCGCGTCGTACCAGTACGGCAGCATCCGGTCGACGACGTCCTTGAGGCACTCGGTGCGCGGACGCAGCTCGCTCGGGATGTCGCCGTAGCGGGCGTCGTCGGACTGCGAGTACTCGGTGCCGTCCTCGAGCGCGGGCGGCGGGGTGTCGTACGAGCGGCGCCAGAGCTGGAACTGCTCCTCGCCGAACTCGGCCAGGGTCTGGGCCTTGTCCTTGCCCTGGAGGGCGCCGTAGTGACGCTCGTTCAGCCGCCAGCTGCGGCTGACCGGGATCCAGTGCCGGTCGGCCTTGTCCAGGGCGATCTGCGAGGTGCGGATCGCGCGGCGCAGCAGGGAGGTGTGCAGCACGTCGGGGAGGAAGCCCTCGGCGGCGAGCAGCTCGCCACCGCGTGCGGCCTCCTTCTCGCCCTTCTCGTTGAGGTCGACGTCGACCCAGCCGGTGAAGAGGTTCTTCTGGTTCCACTGGCTCTCGCCGTGACGGAGCAGGATCAGTCGGTAGGTCGTGTCAGCCATGGGGCTCAGCTTAATAGAGGCGGATAACGGGTGGTCGGGACGAAGGTCCGTCGGTAATGTTCCGATCGAAGATTTGCCACTTACATGGCCGCTGAGCGGGTCGACCTGCCCTGTCCCGCACCGCTCAGCGCGACCTCACGCCCCCGGGGAGCCCCAGATGCCCGCCCTGCACAGCCTGGTCGTCTCACTATCGGAGACGGGCCGTGGACTCCCCCGCCGGTTCTGGTGGCTCTGGACGGCCACCCTGGTCAACAAGCTCGGCGGCTTCGTGGTGCCGTTCGTAACCCTTCGTTAGACCGTACGATCACCTGACCAAGGGGGCAACGTGATTCAAACACCGTCGGGGCCGGTGGCAGGACCGACCAATCCGTACGAGGGGATGCTCGGCGGGAGCTACGCACGCAAGAGCAGCTACCAGGGCAAGAAGCGCCGCAAGGGCGAGTCTGTCCGCGAGCAGCTCGGCGCCAATGAGAAGGAAGCGGCACGGCTCGGCGTGACGATCGCCGAGGAGTTCATCGACGACGACCGTTCAGCGTCTCGCCATGGTGCGAACGCCGAGCGCGAAGACTTCGAGCGCATGATCGAGTGGATCGAATCCGGAAAGATCCACATCGCGTTCGCCTGGGCCTCGACCCGACTGCAGCGCGACCTCGCTGTGTACGTGCGCCTGCGCGATGCCTGCGCCAAGCACGGCGTTCTGTGGTGCTACGGCGGCAAGGTCTACGACCTGTCCAACAAGGACGACCGTTTCCGGACCGCGATCGACGCCGTGATCGGTGAGCGCGAAGTCGACGAGCTGCGCGACAACGTCATGCGGTCGCTGGAGGCGAACGCCGCTGCTGGCAAGCCGCACGGGAAGAACGTCTACGGATACCGACGAATCTACGACCCCTTCACCGGGGCGTTTGTCCGGGTCGAGAAGATCCCCGCCGAGGCCGCGATCGTTCGCGAGATCAGCGACCGGGTCGCCGCAGGCGAGGCGTACACCCGGATTGCTCGCGACCTCAACATGCGGGGCGTCCTGCCGCCGGCGCCTGAATGGACCTGGCAGCAGGTGAACCGCCTAGCCGAGTGGCGCCCTGGGCTGCCCAAGGATGGCGAGCTGCACCCGGCAACGATCCAACGGATCAAAGATCACCGACACTTGCAGGAGGAGGCGCAGCGGCGCCTCGCGGACGGCGAGAAGCCTCTCGACATCTCGCGAGACTTCAACGAGCGGGGCGAGCGTCGGATCATGTGCCGGTGGGTAGCTCCCACCATCGTTGAGTTCGCGCGCCAGACGAGGTACCTCGGAACTCGTACGCGCAACGGCGATGTCACTGCCGAGAAGGCTTGGCCCAGGATCGTCAAGGCATCGACTCATGCCCGCTGCCTGCTCATCATCAGGGCCCGCAAGGACAGCCGGAAGTGGAATACGCGACCTGGCGCCGCGAAGAACTGGCTGTCAGGTGCCATGAAATGTGACGTTTGCGAGATCCTGACGGGTTCAGACAAGAGGGACAGCGGCCCCCGATACTGCTGCGTCCAACCGGGCACGGACGACGCAAAGGGGTACCACGTCAGCGCGGAGACAGGGCCGGTCGACGAGTTCGTACTCGGGAAGCTGCTCGACTGGTTGGCCGACCCGAAGTTCGTCGCAGCGTTCACACAGGACGACAAGAAGGTGCTTGCGGAGATCGAGGAAGCCGAGGCGTCCGTCGCGCTGCTGACGTCGGAACTGGAAGAGTTCTACGTCGAGGCGGGAGCGGGCCGATTGTCGGCGCGTGCACTGTCGTCCGTCGAGGCGGATTACCTACCCAAGATCAACGAGGCCAAGGAGCGAGCGCATGCGCTCCGCGCGCCGTCGGTACTGCAGGGCATCGCCGGTGCCTCTCGTGCTGACCTCGAAGTGGCCTGGCCTCAGCTCAAGTTGGAGCAGCAGCGGCTCATCGCACAGACGCTGCTCGATATCCGCCTCAAGCCTCGGGGGAACTCGGGAAAGCACCTCGACGTGAGCGAGTACGTGACCGTCAGGCCGCTCAAGCTCGTTGCCTGACTGAACGCGAACGGGCCGCACAGCGTCTGCTGTGCGGCCCGTTGGCTATACCGGTGACTGGCCTCACGAGCAGTCACCCGCTCCCGCTGGGGGCTCGTCGCCGAGCTGTGTCAGTGCGCGGTGCAGTGCGACGGCGCCGGTCGGGGTGATGTGGCGGTCGTCGATGGCAATGTCGAGGTTGTCGGCGGTCGCGCGGATGACGACTGGGGCGCCGGTGTCGAGTCGGATGCGGGTAACTGTGATCATGTGCCGTGGGCTTCCCTGGTCGGGGCAGGCAGGGGCGCGGATTCGCATGCGCTTGCGAATCCATTCGAACTGCCGACAGTACCCCGGCGACCACTGCGGGTCACCCTCGTTCTGGTTGCTGGTTCAATTACCAGTACGCGAAGCGTCCGCCGCCCAGTTCCGCAGAAGCTCCTGAACCTTGGGCAGATCCGCCGGCCGGATGCCGGGGACGTGCGCGACGACGACGGCCGCGCTCTCTCCGCCCATCCCGAGAGGGTCGCCCGCAGTGAGGCCGACGTACTGCTCGGCCGCCGCGAGCTGAACCTCGCGAACGTCCTTGCCGGTCGCCGCTGCGACAGCTCTCACGATCCACGGCAGAACCTTGACCGGCTGCCCTTGCCCGATCTTCCAAAGCTGGTTGTGCCCAAGCGACTGCTTGGTCTGCGGATCGACCGCTGCCTCAGCTAGTCGTCGCAAGGTCATGCCGTTCTGGCCCAGTGCATCCCGTACCAGGTCGGCGAACGGGGTCGACTCCCACATGGTTTCTCATCTCCGTTCGTGTCGCGATACGCGAACACACCCATTGAAGCGCACATGCCCGCCGCTTCACCAGCGCACTTAACTCGTTGACGATCACTCCGGGCCATACTTACGGTGCTCTTGTCTCGAAACAGAGACAGATGCGACGCTCTGAGCTGCGGCTTTCTGCACCCTGTCTGTCCCTGTTCTGCAACACGGACGACGAGGGGGAGCTGTGTCTAACCGCACAAAGGTCGCTGACCTGCACAGTCGGCAGGAGTGGCCGAAACCGACCGATGATCAGGTTTCGCTGATCGCGCGCATCCTGGGCCCGCATGTCCAGCAGGCCCGGGCCGAGCGGCTCGCAGCCGAGCAGGCCACCCGCACTGCCACGGGGCGGGCTGCCGCGTGATCACTCCCTCGAAAACCGTTGAGTTCCTCGGTCCGCCGCCGCCGGCGGAGACCAAGCACGGGCGTATCGCCGCCGCGCTGCGGGATCGGCCGGGCGAGTGGGCCGTCGTTCAGCGGGTGGCGAGCATCGGCCGCGCGGCATCCGCCGCGCAGGCGATCCGCTCGGCCAAGCTCGCCGCCTACGGCCCCCCGGGCGCCTTTCAGGCGGTCGCCCGCACCGTGCAGAACGGCCACGTGGTCGAGCACCGGGTCTACGCCCGGTTCGTCGGCCAGCGTCCGCCGGTGGTCGGGGGTGGCTCGTGATCCGCGCCCATCTCCACCCGGACCGGCACACGGTGCGGCTCGACGTCACCGACGCTGCCGAGCGGCTGCTCGACGAGGTCGCGCTCGCGTTCGTCGACGACGAGCAGCACGTCGCCGCCCTGCTGCGCGAGCTCGCTGCGGCGGCCGGACACTCCCGCTCGCGTGCTGCCGATCCGGACGCCCCCGACCATGTCGTCGATCACGCCCGGGCGGCGCACGACGCCGTGCGGGACCGTGCCCGCCGTGGTCTGCGGGCCGCGCTCGCCCGGGCCCGCTCCGGGGTGGCCGACCTGCTGCCCGCCCTCGACGGGCTGCTCGCGGTCGATCTCCCGTACCGGCGTGCTCTCCAACTCGGCGAGCAGCTCGGCGACCTGGCCCTCGACACGGTGGCCGGTCGCCGCGCGGCCGAGCAGGGGGTGCGGCCGTGAGCGTCCGTCAGCCCGGCCCCGGGCGGGGTCTGCACCTGTCCGCCGCCGTGGCCGCCCCGGATGTCGAGGCGGTCCGGGCGGTGTGGCGTGCGGCCCGGGCCGCTGGTGAGCCGCAGTGGTACCTCGACCTGATCGCGGCCGTCGGCCGCACCAAGGCCGCCGCCTCGACCGTGGGGGTGGCCGCGTGAGCGCCGATGCTCTGCAGCTCGACGTCGAGGGTGGCGCGGTTCCGTATCCACAGGCTGTGGACCCGTCCCGGCCCCGTACGCGCCGGGCTCCCACCGACCTGATCCCAGAAGTGACCGCCATTGCCGGCCAGTTGGACGGCCTCGACGCAATCGACGCCGCCGCCCATTCTCTTGAAAGGAGCAACTCCCGTGACGTGGTTCAAAGTTGACGACACGGCCGGCACGCACCCGAAGTTGCTCAAGGCTGGTAACGCCGCGCTCGGGTTGTGGCTGCGCTGCGGCGCGTACAGCGCGCAGCACCTGACCGAGGGTCGCATTCCGGGTGTGGTGGCCGCGCTGTTCGGGACTGCTCCGCAGGCCGCCCGACTCGTTCGGGCTGGTCTGTGGCACGAGAGTGGGCACGAGTGCCCGCGCTGCCGGCCGGTGGTGGTCGGCGAGTTCCTGATGCACGACTTCCTGCGCTACAACCCGACTCGGGCGAGCGTCGAGGGTGGGCGCGATCGGGAGGCGGAGCGGAAGCGGAAGGGTCGGGCCGCGCAGCGAAAGCCTGCCGATCCGGCGTCGAATCGCCCGCCGTTCGGCGCCGAATCGGAGCTCGGCGAGAGCGATTTCGATCCGGAAACACCCCCTGATTCTGACGAAACCGCAGGTGAGGGGCACGCGTCCGGGGCGGATGGGGTGGGCTCGTCCCACCGGTCCCGGCCCGGCCCGGCCCGACCCGTAGTAGGTGGTGGGGGTAGTAGAGAGAGCTCAGGTGGTGTCGGGCGCAGCCCGGAACACTCTCTCTGCGCTCTGCCCGACCAGTGGGCGCCCGACGACGCGCTGCTCGCGTGGGCTGCGGTTGCCGGGCACCTGCAGCGGCTCGGCGTCGACGGACTCGACCACGCCACCGCCAAGTGGCGCACCCACCGGGCCACCGGTCCCGCGCGGAGCGTGCAGCAGTGGCGGCTCGACTGGCAGCAGTGGATCACCAGGGAGCGGCCCGACCAGCCCCCGGCCGCGCGCCGCCTGCAGGCCGTACCCGCCGACGGTCACCAACCCACCCGGGCCGAGCAGCACGCCGCCGCACTGCAGGCCGCCCTCGACCAGATGAACGCCAACGACAGCCAACAGGAGAACACCGCATGACCCCCGACGAGTGCGCCGCTCTGCTGGCCTACGTCGGCCGGCTCGACCCCCGCGCCGCCCACCGCGACCCCGCCGAGACCGCCGGGCAGCTCGCGACGTGGTGCGACCTGCTGCGCGACGTGCCCGCCACCGCCCCGGACGGGTGGGACGCCGCCGCCGTGGCCCGGGCGCACATCACCGGCTCGCCGTACCCGATCCTGCCCGTCGACATCACCCGCCCGTGGACCGCCCACCGGCGCGCGCTGCTCGCCCGGCACACCGACCCGCGCCCCAACGTCGACCCTGACGACGTCGAGGGCTACCAGCAGGCGATCCGGGCGCAGCGGGACGCGGTCGCCACCGGTGCGGTCGAGCCGACCGCGTCGAGGGAGCTCGCCGGGGGTCCGCACCCGCAGCTCGCGCACCTGATCGCCCGTGCGCTGCCGGCCGCCGCCGCTGCCGCGCTGGCACCGTTCCGTCCCCTGCGGGCCGCCCGAGAGGCTGCCGCACTGGCCGGTCGGCCGGACGCGCTGAACGTGCCGTGCACGTGGTGCCGCGCTCCGGTGGGCGAGCCATGCCGGCGCCGCACCAGCCCCAAGAGGGCCGAGCAGCAGGGCGGTTGGTCCCGCCGCTCGACCGTCCACCCGTCCCGACTTGATGCCGCTACCGAGCAGGCCAACCGACAGGAGCGTGCAGCGTGAGCAGCGCCCGCCGCCACCGCACCCGCAACACCACCCAGAACCAGGCTTGCTACCGCGTCACCGGCACGTGGCCGACCAGCCCCCGGCCGGCGACGTTCGCGCACGCCGACCGCCGCCGGTGCGATCGGGTCGCCCGGCAGTTCGCCGACGCCGGCGCGCTGGTCAAGGTCGAAGAACACCTCGGACACGGCGCCTGGCGCCTGGCCTACCGGCTCGACGGCCCCGCGCTGACGGCCGAGCGGCTGCAGGCCGAGCAGGAGCGGCTCGCCGCGCTCCGCCAGGCCGAGACCGAGCGGCGCGAGAGCCTGCGCGAGCAGTGGGCCGAGCACTGCCGCGAGCGTGAGCTCTGCGCCGTCGAGGCCGTCATGGTGCAGCCGCCGATCCCCCGCGACGGAGGCAGTCCACGAGCGCGAACTGTCGCTCACGGTAAGGGAATTCGATGAATCTCCCCTCGCGACCGGTCGATGCGGTCCCCATGCGCGCGGGCCGCCGCGCCGTCCCTTCCGAAAGGTCACACCCCGTGTCCGTCCCTCCCCGCCGTCTCGTGCACGAGACACGCGCCGCTCGTGCGCTCTCCCTCCCCTCGACCCTCCCCGCCGTGGCCGAGCTGCTCGACGTCGTCCGCTCCGAGCTGCTCGCCAACTCCCGCCGCGCGAGCGATGCCGAGCTGTCCCTCGACGCCGACGGGCTGCTCGTTGTCTCCTACCCGATCGACTCGACCGGGGGCCGGCGATGAACGCCCCCGTGCCCGTCGAGCGGGACGTCGAGGCTCTGCTGCACCTGGTCGACCGGGCCGAGCGCGGCGCCCTGCTCCCGGCCGAGGCCGAGCTGCTGCGGGCCGGCGTCCGGGACATGGCCACGTACCGCCGGTGGTGCGGGCAGTGGGCCGAGCACGCTCGCGGCGCCCGGGCCCGGGCCGCCCTGCTGCGGCGCGCACTGCGGCGGGCCCTCGACCGGGCGCAGCGCGCACGGCGGGCCGAGATCCGGCTCGACACCCGGAAGCAGCCGACCGGCCGAGAGCTGACGCCGAGCGAGTACGCCGGCCTGCTCGCCGCCGAGCTGCTCGACGGGTACGCGCTCGCCCGCGCCGCCGTCCGCCTCGCCCCCCGTCACCCGCCACACCGGGACGGCCCCGGGTGGACGTGGTGGCGAACACCGCCACCACCTCGCTACTCGACCGCCCCGCCCCTGATCCGGCCCGGGCGCCCCCGTACCGCCAGAGGGGCGCCCGGGCCCCCAACCCACCGCACCGCCAAGCACTCAGGAGAGAGCGCAACCCCATGCACCCCGCCGAGATCCACCGCGCCGCCGCCCAACTCCGCACCGTCCGCCAGCAGTGGGCCGACCTGCTGCTCGCCATCGAGACACCCCCGGCCTCCGAGTGGCCCCCGGCCCAGCTCTCCACCCACCTTGCCCGCCAGCAGGCCGACGATGCCGAGCTGCTGGTCGCCGACCGCGTCCCCCTGTCCCTGCGTCAGCACCCCGCCCCGGCCAACCTGACCGCGCTCGACGCCGCCGTGCGCATCGAGGAGCTGCTATTCGACTGCGCGGACACGCTCGCCGCCGCAGTGCAGCGCCCGCCCGCGCGGCACCTTGTGAGCAGCCCGGGCCGGCCGCCGGTCTGGGCGGCCATCCTGGGCGACGCCGCCGACCCCCGCCGCTGGACCTACCGCAGCCCCACCGACCCCGGCAGCCGCCGGCACGGCCTGCACTGGGCGGCCGTATGGGTCGAGGGCCGGCTGCTCGACGAGGACACCACCCCCGACCCGCGCCGCGACCACACCCGGGGCGCAGCCCTGTTCGGCCTGCTGCCCGGGCACCTGCGGCACGAGACCATCCGGGTGGCCGGCCAGTGCGAGCGCATCCTGCTGCGGGCCCTGCAGCTCGACGCCCGCTCGACCGCCATCCCCGGGCGGCCGTGCCCGTGGTGCGGCGGCGAGCTCACCCTGCACACCACCCCGGGCGAGCCGCCGAGCGTCACCTGCGGAACCGGGCCGGCCTGCTCGGCGCCCGCACCCCTCGACGACCGTCGCCGGCGCGAGTGGGGGCCGGCCGAGCTGCTCGACCTGCTCGGCGCACTCGGCACGGACGGCGAGCAGCAGGCCGGCCCCCGGGCCGCATGACCAGGCAGGGGGTACAACCACCATGCGGGCCGGGGCAGTTGCCCCGGCCCGTTTGGGCGACCCTCTTGCACACGCGAACTGTAATCATTACAGTAATCATTACTGCAAAGATTGCAGGGCCGGACGCGACCCGGCACCCGTCAAGCCAGGGAGAGAACCCCATGCGTTACGCAACTACCGCCGCCCGCAGTGAAGTTCTGCACAAGCAGGACAACGGCATCACCCGCAGCTACTGCAGCCGGACCGCGCTCCACGTCGTCGACGCCGAGACGGCATCGGCCGGCCTGTCCACCGGCGCCCTGCGCGTCTGCAAGAACTGCGACAACAAGGACGGGGACCGCCGCCGCGCCGCCCTCTCCCTCGCCGATCAGCCCCTGCTCAACCCGCCGGCCGCGCCCGCCCGCCGCAAGACCAAGGCGACCCCGGCCGAGCCCGCCCTGTTCGACCCGGCCACCCCTGCCGCCACCCCGGCCCCGGCCAAGCCGAAGCGGGCCCGCCGCACCCTGGCGCAGCCGGCCATCGCCCGGACCGCGTTCGACCAGAGCGCGGCCGGCCTGACCGACCCGCTGCCCGCCGGCCGGTACGCCCTGCAGGTGTGCGAGGACCCGGAATCGGTGTGCAAGCGCGGCGCCTGCACCCAGAGCTCGACCCGTGCGGTCGGCACCTTCGACGAGGTCAGCCGCGCCGCCGCGCACTTCCGGCACGCGTGGGCAGAGAGCGCGCTCGGCGCCCGGATCGCGCTCACCGAGCAGCCCGCCCAAGCACGCCACGAGCAGGCGCCCGTCGAGCCCCTCCCGGAGGGAGAGTTCCGGGTGAAGATGCGCATGCAGTTCGACCCCGCCGACCTTGAGCGGCTCAAGATCAAGGCCACCGCGCAGAAGGCCGCCGACAACATCGCCCGCGCCGAGCAGCGAGCGGCCGAGCGCATCCGGTACGGCGTCGACCCGGCCCCCGCCCCCGTCGCGACCGAGGAGGCCGTCGAGGGGACCGTCGTCGCACACCAGGGCGACACGTTCGGCTGCCTGCCCCACCACGCCGAACACCCCGACGTGCTCGCCGCTCTGACCGTGCTCGGCGGCAACGGCCGACAGCTTCCGATCCGGCTCGCCACCCTCTACGGCAACGACAACGAGCAGTGCACGAGCGCGTTCGGCGCCATGGTCGAGCCGCGCCGCGATGGACGGGTTGCCCTGTGCTGGCTCGTTGGCGGCAAGCACACCAAGGAAGACGGCGACACGCACCGGATCGAGCTCGTGATGCTGGCCGAGCGGATGAGCTCGGCCGGATGGCTGGTCGAGAGCGGAAGCGTTGGGGCTGTCTTCGCTTGGAACCCGGACGCGATCCGGTAGGCCCCCCACCCCCACCGGTCGGGCCGATCGGGGAGAGTAGGAATCGACATCACACCGCCGGCCGGGCCCCGTGCCCGGCCGGCACCAAGGAAGGAACCGGGGATGACCGAGCAGGAAGCGCGAGAGTTCAGCTACGACGACGCCGTCCGCATCCGTGCAGCCGCGCAGCAGCTCGAACCGCAGCTCGCCCGGATCATCACAGAAGCGCGCGCAGACGGGCGCAGCGCCGCCCGGATCGCCCGCGACCTCGACTACACCGAGGGGCGGGTGTATCAGATCCTGCGGGACGCCAAGAAGGCAGCCGATCCCGCCGAGTAGCAGAGCGGGCCCGCCGGACGACGCGACCGCCGGACGGGCCCAGCACGCCCCGCAAGGGCCGTGCACCCGCTGCCAGAGAGAACCTGCCAGGGGCGCCGCCCACACTAGGGCAGGCGCCCACCACGCCCACGCAGGAGACACCGCCACCATGAGCGAGCAGCCCACCACCGGCGCCCACACCAAGGCCACCGGCCCTCACCCGCAGACCCTGCCGGAGCAGCAGGCCACCGCCCGGGAGTTCGCCGCCAAGCTCGGCGACCTGATCGACGAACACCACGCGACCGAGGCCGCCGAGCGACTGCGCAAGAACAGCGCGTACGCACGCGCCCGGGGGCTCACCGCCGCCACGACCACCCGCCTCGTGTACGAGGCGTACGTCGACGACGAGCTGTCCCTCGACACCATCGCCGACGTGCTGAACCTGTCCCGGGTGCGCGTGCAGACCGAGATCGACCGGTACGTGAAGGTCTGGCACCGCACCGACCTGCAGGCCGGCGGCGCGTGGACACCGGGCGACTTCCTCGACACCGACACCGTCGAGCGCGGCGACGACGAGCAGGCCGCCCTCGACCAGCTCGCGCGGGAGATCCTCGACGAGGAGCTGCCCACCGACCGACCCGACACCGTCACGGCCGTTCGCGTGATGCTGTGGACCGGCCGACCCGGGCCCGACGAGGATGCCGTCGCCACCGCCGAGGCCACCCGGAACTGACCGCCCGAACAGGCTTGCGCCGTTATCAATCTGTGACCTATAGTTGGAGGCGCTCCCGGCGTGCCCGGAGCACACCAACCTACGGCCCGTCACTCGAAGTGGCGGGCCGTCTCAATTTTCGGCCACCGGCTGTAGGTCGTGGTACTCATCGAGAGACCACCGCTGATCGCTCTTGTCGTCGAAGCTAACAAGCGGCTGAGTGATGTACGCGTCGCGCATTTTTCCCGGTACGAGAAAGAATCGGGCGGTGAGACCAGGTGCGAGGGTCTGGACAGGGGCATCCTCCCACCCGCCCTCTGGACGCACCAGGGCAACGCCAGCCGACTCCACGTCACCCACGACAGCTACCTGATAAATCGGCGCATCGCTGCCGTTCATCACATCAATTGCCAGCCCGCTTGAGCCATCAAACCCACTAGCGGCGTACATCGGATAGGGCCGATCCTTTGCCGTCCGCTTGATTTGCTTCGCCTGCTCCCACCTGCGCACCTCTGCAAGCGCCTGAAACTCAGTCAGCTGATGAGCCAGCACTACATCTTGGCGCCCGATAAAGCGACGCTGTTCGTCGATCTGATTGCGCTGACTGGCGAGCGTCCACAACGCACCGCCCGCCGCCACTGTCGCCCCGATTGCGCCAATCCAGGTCGGCACGTCACCCATTTTCACCCCGAGCGGCATTGCGCCAATCAGCATGCCGCACGGCCCCTCGCAACACTGCGCCCATGTCGCCATGCACGAAACCATAGGACCCCTCTTCGGGATCGGAGGTGATCGCCATGCGCGAACCGATCACCGACACCGATCGCGAGCAGGTCCGCCGCCTGCACGCCGATGGCCTGTCCCGCAACGCCATCGCTTCGAAGATCGAGCGGAGCAGCTCGACCGTGTCGAAGATCGCGAAGGATCTCGGCCTGGCGTTCACCGGCGGCGCCCGGGTAGCTCCGGCCACCGCCGCACGGCAGGAGGATCTCGCCGCGCTCCGCCGTGACCTGACGGCCCGTCTGTACCGGCGGGCTGCCGCCAACCTCGACCGGGTCGAGTCCGAGAGCTATGTGCGGGTCGAGCTGTTGCCGACCGGGGACACCGTCGACGTCGTGTCCGACGATCCTCCGGCGCAGGACGAGCGGCACCACTCGCAGGCGATCGGCGCCTATCTCACCAGTGCGGCCCGGCTCGCCGAGATCGACGCTGGCACATCCGGGCACGAGGTGCGGTCGATGCTCACCGACTTGGCCAAGGGTCTACGCGACGCGTTCGCCGACGACGACGTCGAGGGGGCCGCCGACGGGGGGTGAGCCGGTGCTCGACGCCCCCACGCTTCCCCTGTCCCGCAAGCAGCTCCGCAGCGTCGCGCAGGCGTCCGCTCGCATCAACATCTGGCACGGCGCCGTCCGGTCGGGCAAGACCATCGCCTCGTTGCTGGCGTTCCTGCTGGCCGTGGCTGAGGCGCCGCCGTCCGGCCTGATCGTGATCATCGGGCGCAGCCTGCAGACGATCGAGCGCAACGTCGTCGAGCCGCTCACGGACACCAGCCTGTTCGGTCCGGTGGCGGCGCAGGTCCGGCACACCCGGGGCGCCACTACCGCGACCGTTCTCGGCCGCACTGTGCACCTGATCGGCGCGGCCGATTCCCGGGCCGAGGGTCGGCTGCGTGGATTGACGGCCTATTTGGCGTATGTGGACGAGGCGACGCTGCTGCCCGAGGCGATGTGGACGCAGCTTCTCGCGCGACTGTCGGTCCCCGGGGCGCGGCTGCTGGCGACCACGAACCCGGACTCTCCGGCGCACTGGCTCAGGGTCGGTTACCTCGACCGCGCAGCCGAGTTGGACCTGAGGGCTTGGCACTTCAAGCTCGCCGACAACCCGAGTTTGACCGCCGCCTACGTCACGTCGCTGGCTGCCGAGTTCGTCGGGCTGTGGCGCCGTCGGATGATCGACGGCGCGTGGGTGATCGCCGAGGGCGCTGTGTTCGACATGTACGACGAGCAGCAGCACGTCGTCGACACCCTGCCCACCATCACTCGGCATTGGGTGGGGCTGGACTACGGCACTACCAACCCGTTCGCTGCCCTGCTGTTGGGGCTCGGCGACGACGGCCGGCTGTACGTGGTCGCTGAGTGGCGCCACGACTCCCGCAAGGCTCGCCGGCAGATGACCGATGCCCAGTACTCCGCCGCCCTGCGCGGGTGGCTGACCGGGCTCGGCATCCCCGACCCGGAGTGGACGTTCCTCGACCCGAGCGCCGCCTCGTTCCTGGCTCAGCTCTGGGAGGACGGTCACCCCGGGGTGACCCGAGCGAAGAACGACGTACTCGACGGCATCCGCTCGACGTCGACCGCGCTCGCGGCCGGCCTGCTGCGCATCCACCGCTCGTGCACGGGCCTGCTCGCCGAGCTGCCCGACTACGTGTGGGATGCCGCTGCTGCTGCCGCTGGTGTCGACCAGCCGCTCAAGCGGAACGACCACTCGGTCGACGCGCTGCGCTACGTCGTGCACTCCACCGCCGCCGAGTGGCGCCACCTACTACACCGCCAGGGGGTGAGCGCCGATGCCGCTGCCTGACAACAACACTCCGTGGCCGCCGCCGAGCTGCTCGGCCGCGCTCGCCGAGATCGCGGTCGACGACGCGTGGTACTCCGGCGACCGGACGCGGCTCGCCGCCGTCTACCGCGACCAGGCCCGGCGGGAGGATGGCCGCCGCCGGCTGTGGGGGCGCGACCGAACCCCCGCCCCGGGGCAGGCCGACACCCGGCTGCACATCCCGCTGCCCGCCGACATCGCGACCACGTCCGCCGATCTCCTGTTCGCCGAACCACCGGTGTTCACCGTCGACGACACCGCCACGCAGGCCCGGCTCGACGAGATCAGCGAGCAGGCCGGCATCGCCAACACCCTTCTTGAGGCCGCCGAGGTGTCCGCCGCGCTCGGCGGTGTCTATCTCGCCGCAGCGTGGGATGCCGACGTCGCAACGCACCCGCTGCTGACCACGGTTCACCCCGACTGCGCCGTGCCCGAGTGGCGGTTCGGGTACCTGACGGCCGTGACGTTCTGGCGTGAGCTGGAGCGCAACGGCACGACCGTGGTCCGCACGCTGGAGCGGCACGAGCGTGGGCAGATCCTGCACGGTCTCTACGTCGGCACCCCCGACAACTTGGGCCGTGCCGTGCCGCTCACGGAGCATCCGGAGACCGCCGCCGTGGTCGACTCGCTCGGCCCCACCGGCGCCGTCGAGACCGGCATCCGGGCCCTGACCGCCTCCTACGTCCCCAACATCCGCCCCAACCGCCAGCACCGCGGCTCGGTCCTCGGACGCTCCGACTACCAGGGCGGCATCCGCGACCTGTTCGACGCGCTCGACTCGACGTGGTCGAGCTGGATGCGCGACCTACGGCTCGCCCGCGCCCGCCTGATCGTCCCCGACGGCTACCTGCGATCCCACGGGCCCGGCCAAGGTTCCTCGTTCGACCTCGACCGGGAAATCTGGCAGGCGCTCGCCATCCCACCCACCGAAGCGGGGGCCGGAATCACCCTGGCCCAGTTCGCGATCAGGGTCGAGGAGCACCAACGGACCAGTGACGCGCTGGTGCGGCAGATCGTCGGGTCGGCCGGCTACTCCGCCGCGTCGTTCGGGCTCGGCGGCGACGTGGCCGCAGTCACCGCCACCGAGGTCCTTGCGCGCGAGCGCAGGAGCATGACCACCCGTCGGAAGAAGACCCGGTACACCGGGCCGCCGCTGGCTCACATGCTCGACGTGCTGCTGCAGCTCGACCGGGTGCTCGGGTTCTCCACCATCACCCCCGAGCGGCCCGCCGTCGCGTTCGGCAGCGCCACCCCCGACGACCCCGTCTCGGCCGCACAGAGTCTGTCCCTGCTCGCGCAGGCGCAGGCGATCAGCACCGAGACCAAGGTGCGCAGGGTCAACCCGAGTTGGGACGGCGACGCCGTGCTCGCCGAGGTTCAGCGCATCCACGCCGAGACCGGGCAGGCCGTGCCCGACCCGGTGCCCAGCTTCGCCGCCTGATCGTCGAGGGGGTGAGCACCGGTGCCCGTCTCCCCGTGGATGGCCGAGGACCTGTCCACGAGCGTGCGGGACCTGTACGCCGATGCCGAGCAGCGGCTGCTCGGCATCGTCGCCCGCCAACTGGCCGACGGGTTCGAGGCCCCCGGGTGGGCCGTCGCCAAGCTTGCTGACGTGCAGCCCCTGCGGCGCGCGGCGCAGGGGGTCGTCGACGCGCTCGCCACCGCCGGCGAGCTGGCTGTGTTCGACGCCGTCGCCGAGGCGTACAACCGGGGCGCGGTCACCGGGTTGGCCGAGCTCGGCGCGCTCTCGGACGAGGACGCCGCCCGCATCGCCACCTCGACCCCGGCCACCCGCGCGGTCGACCGGCTCGCCGCCGAGACGATCGAGCTGGTGACCGCCACCCATCGGGGCATCCTGCGCGGCGTCGAGGACGGATACCGGCAGGTCGTCGCCGAGATCAGCGCCACCCCGCTACTCGGCATCGACACCCGCCGCCAGGCTTCACAGCGCGCCATGGAGCGGTTCGCCGACCGGGGCGTCAAAAGCTTCGTTGACCGCTCCGGCCGTGCCTGGCGCATGTCCAGCTACGCCGAGATGGCCGTACGGACGTCCGTCGGACGGGCCGCCGTCGAGGGCCAGGCCGACCGGCTGCGCGCCGCCGGCCGCGACCTGGTCATCGTCTCCAACGCCCCCCGTGAGTGCCCGCTCTGCCGACGCTGGGAGGGCAAACTCCTCTCCCTCGACGGGCCGCCCGGGCGCCGCGAGGTGCAGGTCGAGCACGCCACCGAGGACGGCCGGATGCTCCGGGTGTGGGTGGCCGGAAGCGTCGACGAGGCGCGCCGCGCTGGACTCCAACACCCCAACTGCCGTCACAGTCTGTCCGCCTACACCCCTGGCGTCACGTCCCTGATTCCGCCCATGCGATCCGACGGGGCCGGCTACGAGGCCGGCCAACGCCAGCGCGCGATCGAACGCAAGATCCGCCAGCAGAAGGACCGAGCGAGCGCCTCCATGACCCCGGAGGGCAAGCGGCTCGCCGAGCAGCGCGTGCGGCAGCGGCAGAAGGAGCTACGCGACCACCTGCAGCGCCACCCGGAGTTGAAGCGCTTGCGCTACCGCGAGCGGCCCGGGGCCGGCAACCTTCCCGAGCCGCGCCGGCCGCTCGATGCGGATGCGGTCGAGGCCGCCAAGGTGCGGGCCGGTGACGGCCGGACGCCGGCGGAGATGAGCGACGAGCAGCTCGGCGCCGCGCTGCGGCACGGCACCCTCGACGAGCGCGACCGCGCCAAGGTGCAGGCCGAGGCAGACCGGCGGGACGAGCAGCACCTGCTCGACCGCGTCCGCCCCGGCGGCAAGCTGGTCGAGGACCTGACCGGGTTCGGCGACGACGAGCTCGCCCGCACGCTGCCCCTGGTGGGCGACGAGCAGGTGCTGCGGATCGCGGCCGAGATGGACCGGCGCGACCTCGACGCCGCGCTGCCCGGCGCCCGGGCGGACCTGATCGCCCTCTCTGAACGGCAGCTCGCCGAACGGGCCCGGCACGCGCAAGGGTCCGAGCTCGCCGAGCTCGCCGCCGAAGCGGACCGCAGGCAACTGCTGGCCGAGGTTCTCCCCGGGGGCCGGCTGCTGCCGGACCTGTCCGACATCGCCGACGACGTGCTCGGCTGGGCCCTGCGCTACACCCGCCCCGACGAAACGGAGCGGATCGCCGCCGAGCTCGACCGCCGCCACCCCATCACCCCGCCGCCCGCGCACAGCGGGCACGGGGTCGAGGCGATGGTCGCCGACCGGGCCGCCCTCGACCAGGCGCTCACCCCCGTGCCGGACCCGGACGACTGGGTGCACCTGCAGCCCTGGCGCTCTGAGTTCGACGATCACCCGTACGAGCACCTGACCGCCGCCGAGCGATGGCTCGCCGACCGGGAGGCCGCCGATCTCGCCAACCGGGGCGCGTACTCGCGCGAGCAGGTGAGGGAGATGTACGGGGATCACATCTACCGGCAGTGGCTCGACGCCGAGGAGTGGTGCCGTGGCGTGCTGCTCACCCGCAAGGCCGAGCTGTCCGGCGTCGACCCCCGATCGCTGTTCACCGGGCCGGCGCACATCGCCTACGCCCGGGCGTCCGAGGAGCTGCGCCGGTACTGGGCCGACGTCTCCCCGCGCGTCACCCTCGCGGAGTTCACGGAGCAGCTCACCGGCGTTCGCTCGGCCGCCGCCGACACCGCCCGCGCGAGCGCCAACGACCGCGCCAACAAGTTCTAGGGGGTGGGGCGTTGGGATTCCGTGAGGCTGCCGTGCGCGCCGTGCAGAGCGGTCGGCAGGCCGCCCTCGACGGGCAGCCGGTCACCGCCTGCCCGCACCCGCGCGAGTCTCTCCTGCGGACTGCTTGGCTGCTCGGCTACCGCCAGGGCAGCGACCCCGACCTGATCAACGAGAGCAGCTAACTCGGCCACCACGTAGGCCACTTGCAGGGCCCGCACCCCGACCCCGGGGGCGGGCCCTTTCCCATTTCCCGCACCCCGCACGAAGGGCCCACCAGCCATGCCCGAAACCCCGCTCCCCGTCCACCCCCGAACCGGCCTGCAGGCCGTTGGTCTGCGGCGCGACGGCCGCCCGATCTGGCCCATCCTGGGCGGCTCCGGAGAAGGCGACCCGATCGGAGTACCCGCCCCCACCGGCGGCGACCCCACCACCCCGACGGCCCCGCCGATCCCGCCCGCCGCGCCGCCGGTCGAGCAGGGCCCGAGCGCCGAGCAGCTCACCGCCGCGCAGGCGCAGGCCACCGAAGCAGCGGCCGAACGCGACCGGCTGCAGGCCGCCCTCGACTCGATCAGCCAGGCACTCAACCCCGACACCGCCAACGGCGGGCAGGCCGATCCGGCGCAGCTCGCCGCGCAGGTGGCCGACCGCGACCGACAGCTCGCCGAGCTCGGCGACCAGCTGCGAACCGCGCGGGTCGAGCTCGCCGCGCACCAGGCCGCGATCACCGCCGGCGCCCGCCCCGACCGCCTGCTCAACAGCCGCGCGTTCTCCGCCGCGCTGGCCCAACTAGACCTGGGCGACGCGAAGTTCGGCGAGCAGCTCGGCGCCGCGATCACTGCCGCAGTCGAGGCCGACCCCGACCTCTACCGCGCCGGCCCGACCCCGCCCGCCCGCAGTGGCGGCGAGTTCCGGGGCGCACCCCAGACCACAACCCGCCCGGCGTCGCTGTCCGACGCCATCGCCGCCCGTCTCGGCGGCTGAACTCCCTTAGGAGGTACGCCCTATGGCGATCACCCTTGCCGACGCGCGGCTCAACACGCAGGACGACGTGTCCCTGCAGGTCATCGACGAGTTTCGGAAGTCCTCGTGGCTGCTCGACAACATGACCTTTGACAACTCGGTCAACCCGGCCGGCGCCGGCGCGACCCTCACCTACGGGTACACCCGGCTCGTGCAGGAACGTTCCGCCTCGTTCCGAAAGCTGAACACCGAGTACCCCAAGGGTCAGGCCAAGCGCCAGCGGTACACCGTCGACCTGGCCCCGCTCGGCGGAGCGTTCGAGATCGACCGCACGATCGCGAACATCGGCCCCGCAGCGTCCGCCGAAGTGGCGTTCCAGATGGACCAGACGATCAAGAGCGCGAACGCGTTCTTCTCCGACCAGGTCATCAACGGGGAGAGGATCACCACCCCCGGCCAAGAGGAAGGGTTCGACGGCCTCGACAAGGCACTCGCCGGAAGCTCAACCGAGATGGGCGCCGGTGCCTCCCTCGACTGGACCGGCACCGCTCTGGGCACCGACGCCGCCAAGCTGCACACGGCGCTCGACGTGCTCGACGAGTTCCTGTCCCTGCTCGACGGCACCGCATCCGCCCTGTTCGGCAACCGCAAGACGATCGCGCGGATTCGCTCCCTGGCACGTCGGGCCGGCTACTACACCCGCAGCGAAAACTCGTTCGGTCAGACCGTCGAGTCGTACAACGGTGTGCCGTTCGTCGACCTGGGCGCGGTCGCCGGCAGCTCCAACCCGGTGATCCCGATCGAGTCCCGCGACGTCGACGGCGCCGGAGCAGGCGGCACCATCACCGGCCTAACCGACCTGTACGCGATCCGCTTGGGTCTCGACGGATTCCACGGGGTGTCGACCACAGGCGACGCGATCGTGCGTCAGTGGCTGCCGGACTTCACCACCGCCGGCGCGCTCAAGGTGGGTGAGGTAGAGCTCGGCCCCGTGGCCGTCGCGCTCAAGGCCACCCGAGCCGCCGCCGTCCTGCGGAACATCAAGGTGCAGTGATGCAGTATTCGATCACCGCGCCGCACGGCGGGACCGGGGTCGTGGCCGGCGTCGCCTTCACCGACGGGCACGCCACCGCCACCGACCCCGGGCCCGGTGCCCTGCTGTACTTCCGGCGACGTGGCTACGACGTCGAGCTGCTCGACGACACCCCCGCCGAGCTGACCCCGCCGGCCCCTGCGAAGGGCCGGACCACCCGCACCAAGTAACTCGGTTGGGGGTGAGCGGAGTTGACCCCCGCCTACGCCACCCCCGCGCAACTCGCCGAGTGGACCGGCCAACCGGCCCCGCCCGGGGCCGAGCGGCTGCTCGCCCGAGCGTCCGAAGACGTCGACTCGGCGCTGCTGCACGCCGTCTACCCCGTCGACTCCACCGGCGCCCCCACCGACCCCGCGCACGTGGCCGCGCTGGTCGCTGCCACGTGCGCGCAGGTCGAGTACCAGCTCGCCGCCGGAGACGACGGCACCGGCGCCGCGTCCCGCTGGCAGTCCGTGAGCGCCGGTTCGATCTCCCTGTCGACGTCCGCCCCGGCCCCGGCCGGCGGCGCGGTCGATCTCGCCCCCCGTGCCCGCCGCGCCCTGCAGCGAGCCGGCCTGACCGGATGGGGGGTCGAGTCAGGGTGACCAGAATTCCCGGGTGGCTGCTGCGCCACCGCATCACCATCGAGCCGTACCTCGGTGACTCCGCCTACGGCCCGACCTACGGCCCGGAGCAGACCGGGGTGCCCGCCCTGGTCGCCGAGTCGATCCGGCTCGCCCGCGCCCCCGACGGCCGACAGACCGTCAGCACCGCGCAGGTACTGCTCGCCCCCGGCACCACTGTCCCGACCGGCTCGCGGATCACCCTCCCGTCCGGTCGGACCACGGTGCCCATCTCCGTGGCCACGCTCGACGCCCCGGGCCTGCCCGTGCCCGCCCACGTAGAGGTGGTGTGCGAGTGAGTCCCCAACGTGGCCGTCTCACCTGGTCCGGCGACGCCGTACTGCGGGCCGAGCGAGCAGGGGCTGCGGCCGGTCTGCGGGCCGCCGCCGAGCACGTCCTGCAGCGGTCCCGGCAGCGCGTGCCGATCGAGGAGGGAACCCTCGAACGCTCCGGCGTGGCGTCCGTTGACGAGCAGCAGCTCGCCGCCGCCGTCTCCTACGACACGCCTTACGCCGTCAGGGTGCACGAGGACATGACCGCCCAGCACGACGCCGGCCGCTCCGCGAAGTACCTCGAACAGCCGTTGCTCGACGAGGCCGGGACGGTCGCGCACATCATCGCCGCAGCCGTCCGACGGTCGCTGCGTGGCTGACCTGCTCGACTCGCTCGCCCGCCACCTGCAGGCCGCCGGCCTGCTGACCTACGACCCCGCCGGCACGAGCGGCGACACGTTCGTCGAGACGCTGCCCCAACTACCCGACCGGGCCGTGCAGCTCACCCTCTACGGAGCCGGCGAACCCGACCCGCTGAACGGGTGGGACGAGCGGTCGCTGCAGGTCCGGGTGCGCGGCACCGCCGACCCCCGGATCTCCCGTGCCCGTGCGGAAGCGATCTTCTCCGCCCTTCACGGGCTCGCCGGTGTCGAACTGCCCGGGGGGCTGTGGCTGGTGCTGTGCGTCGCACAGCAGACCCCCTACCCGCTCGGCGTCGACAGCGCCGGCCGCCATGAGCACGTGCTGAATCTCCGCCTCGACGTCGAGGCCGCCACCAACCGCCCTACCTAGGAGGTGAGTTCGTGGCGAGCGCCACAACTCCACGCCCGATCGACGCCCGAGGGTGGCTGATCGAAGTACAAGACCTGACCGCCACCCCCGAGACGTGGCTCCGTCTCGGTCTGTTGACCTCGTTCACCCACGCCCCCGGAGAGTCCGAAGAGACCGAAGACACCACCTCGTTCGACGACGAGGGGTTCGCGTCGCAGGACGTGATGCAGCGCGGCGCCACCCTGTCCGTCGAGTCGAGGTTCGCCGCTGACAAGGTTGGCAAGCAGGACGCCGCGCAGGCGTACGTCGACAACGTGTGGGCCTACCGGCTCGGCGCCGACTCCCACAACCCCGTCAGGTGGCGCCACCGCTCCCAGACCACATGGGTGGTCTGGGACGCCACGGTCACCCCGGGCGAGCAGGGCGGCGAGACCAACGCCAAGACATCGTGGTCGGCGACGATCACCCGCAGCGGCAAGCCCACCACCGCCCCCGTCACCCCACCGGCCGGGGGTGGCTCGTGAGCGACACCTACCTCGACGACGTCGACCAGGCCGAGCCCGAACTCGCCCCGGACGTCGCCGACTTCGACGCCTTTTTCGCCGAGCAGGACACCGCCCGACCCCGCGCCGAGCTCGTCCTCTACAGCCGGCGCTACACCCTCCCCGACTCGCTGCCACTCATGTTCACACTGCAGATGGAACGGCTGCAGAGCTCGGAGGACCCCGACGACGTCCGCGCGATCCTGCGGACCCTGGTCGGTGTCGACGCCCTCGACCACTGGGCCGAGCAGGGGATGACCGACCGGCAGCTCGGCGTCGTGCTGATCTGGGCCGCCGCCAACGTCCGCACCCCCGGCTCCGTCTCCATGGCACGCGCGTCCGAGCTGCACGACCAGCAGTCCACCGCCAAGGCACAGGGAAAAGCCCAAGCGGCGCCGGCCCCGCAGAACCGGGAGCAGCGCCGCGCGAAGCAGGGGACGAAGCGGAAGCAGCCGGGGGGCTCTGGACGGCGGTCCTGACGCACTGGGCCGCCGTCGAGTCCGATCTCGCCCGCACCTACCACCTGAGTGCCGAGCAGGTCGCCGGCCTGTCCGAGCGGCGGTTCGTGGTGCTGCTCGGCGGCCTCGACGAGCACTCCCGGTTCCGGGAGTTGTGGGCCCGCACGCCGCGCGTGGTGGACGACCCGGCCGATATTGCCGCGATCACCGGAGTGCCCGCCGGCCCGTAGGCCCGTAGTACTGCCGAGGGGGTGAGCAGGTGACCCTCACGGTTGGCGAGCTGCTCGCCACGATCGACGTCGACGACTCCGGCGTCGAGCAGGGCCTGCGGCGCACCGAGAGTGGGATGCGCCGTACGGCCCGGGTGATCGTCGACGAGGCCGAGCACGGCGGACGGGAAGCCGGGCGCGAGCTCGGCGACGCGCTCGCCGACGGAGCCGAGCACGGAGGGAAGGAAGCCGGCTCGCGCGTCAGTGACGCACTGCGGGCCGTTCCCGGCCTGATCATCGGTGGCGCGATCGGCGGCGCCCTCATGGCCGGACTCGCCGAGGCGGTCCAGCAGGACAAGGGAACCGACCTACTCGCCGCCAAGCTCGGCGCCTCTCCCGAGCAGTCCAAGCAGCTCGGCCAGGCCGCCGGCGCGCTCTACTCGAAGGGCTACACCGAGAGCGTCGAGGCCGCCAACGAAGCTCTCCAGGGGTTGTGGCAGCAGGGGCTCGTACCTGCTGGCGCGACGTCCGAGGAGCTGACCCGGGTGGGCGGCCGGCTGCAGCAGGTCGCCGACATCCTCGGTGAGGACGTCGGCAAGGCCGCCGTCACCGCCGGAAAGATGCTCAAGACGGGCATGGCCAAATCCGCCGACGAGGCGTTCGACGTTCTCGTACGCGGTACTCAGCTCGGCGACAATGCGGCCGAGGATTTGCTCGACACCTTCAACGAATATCCCACTCAGTTTAGGGATTTGGGTGTCGACGCAAAGCAAGCGATGGGCCTTATCCATCAGGGATTGCAGGCCGGTGCGCGCGACGCGGATATCGTCGCCGACGCATTCAAAGAACTCAATATCAAGGTCAAGGACGGCAGCGCCGCGGAGGGGCTTAAGTCCATTGGTCTGAATGCCGAGCAGCTCGCCGTCGCGTTCACCAAGGGCGGGCCGGCGGCGAATGCTGCGCTTGACCAGATCATGGACCGGCTGCGCAAGGTCACCGACCCTGCGGAGCGCACTCGGCTTTCCGTTGCCCTTCTGGGCACGCAGGCCGAGGACCTTTCCCGCGCGCTTTTCTCGCTGGACCCCTCATCCGCTACGGCGGCCCTGGGCGCCGTCGACGGAGCGGCGGCCAAGGCCGGCGACACCATGCGCGACAACGCGTCGACCCGACTCACGGAGTTCACGCGGGGGCTGCAGCAGGGGCTCGTCGAGGTGCTCGGTTCCCGGGCCGTGCCCGCGCTGCTCGCGTTCGCCGACGGGCTCGGAACAGTGGGCGGGAAGCTCGCCACCGGCGCCAACTTCGTACGTGAGCACGGCACGGCGTTCTCCGTGGTCGCTGGCGTGATCACGCTGGTGATGCTGCCCACGCTGGTCAAGCTCGCTGTTCAAGCGGCCACCACCACGGCGAGCGTCGTCACCGGCTGGATCACCCAGAGCGCGGCGGCCGTCACCGGCGGCGCCTCGTTCCTGGCGACCAACGTCACCATCTTGGCCGGTTGGTTGGCGCAGGGTCTCGCCGCCGCAGGGGCGGCCGTGCGGGTGGTCGCCGCTTGGGTGCTCATGGGTACCCAGTCGCTTCTACAGGCCGCGCGGATGGCCGCCGCGTGGGTGCTCGCCATGGGCCCCGTCGGGTGGATCATCGCCGCCGTCGTCGCCCTGGTCGCGCTCGTCGTCGCCAACTGGGACACGATCCGCAGCGCGACCGCCGCCGCCTGGGAATGGATCTGGACCAAGATCAAGCAGGTGGCCGGATTCCTCGTCGATATCTTCATTAATTTCTCTCTCCCTGGATTGCTGATCAAGCACTGGGATTCCATCAAGAACGGCGCGTCGACCGCCTGGAATGCGGTCGTTGACTTCGTCAAGGCAATCCCTCAGCGGCTCGTCGACTTCTTCCTTAACTGGACCTTGGTCGGCTTGATCATCAGGCATTGGGACTCGATCCGAACCGGCGTGGCGGACAAGGCCGGCGCGCTGGTCGACTACGTCCGGGGGCTACCCGGGCGGATCGCCGACGGAATCGGGAATCTCGGCTCGCTCCTGATCGACAAGGGGCGCGATGTCGTGCGCGGGATCTGGGACGGAATTTCCGGCATGGGCGGGTGGCTGCGCGACAAGCTGATCAGCTTCGCCAAGTCGCAGATTCCCGGGCCGATCGCCAAGGCGTTGGGCATCCACTCGCCGTCACGGGTGCTCGCGCGCTCGGTCGGCCGGTGGATTCCGGCGGGCATCGTGTCCGGCATCGAGTCCGGTCAGCCTCAACTCGCTCGCACCATGCGCGAGTTGGTCGACATCCCGGACACCCCGGCACTGACCGCCGCTGTCCGGGTCGCCCCAACTGTGCAGCCCGCACTCGCCGTTGGCGGCTCGGACCCGTTCGGGCCGGCCGGCGGTGGGCCGCTGGTGAACATCGAGAACTGGCACGCCACCGCTGACCAGTCGCCCGACCAGACGGCCGCCGCGCTCGCGTGGCAGATGAAGGGTCGGGGGTGGTGACGTGGCGCCCGGCGACCGGGTCACCGCCCCCGGGCACATCCAGTTCGGCGACCTCCTGCTCGGCCCGGGAACGCCGTATCGCTGGCGCGAGCTACCGGGGTGGGAGGACTCCCCGGCCTACGACTCCGGCACCGCCAACCGGCCCTCCGCCCCCGGCGCCTACCCCGGTGAGCTGCTGCCACAGCCGCGCACGATCACCGTTGTCGGGATCACCATCCGCTCGACCCTTGCCCAACTCGGCGCCACAGTCGGCCGGTTCAAGGCCGGTACCACGCTGCGGCAGGACGAGCAGCCGCTCGTCGTCCACCTGGACGAGCGCGGGCCGCTGATGGTGTGGGCCCGGTGCCTGCGCCAGGGCGTACCGGTCACCAAGAGCTACCGCACCGGGACGATCACCGGCTGCGCGCTGCAGTTCGAGGCGACCGACCCGCGCCGGTACTCCCTCGACGAGCAGAGCGCCGAGACGTCTCTGCCGAGGGACGAGTCGGGCCTCGACTGGCATCTCGCCCCGGCCGGTCCGGTGCAGGTGCTGCCGCAGGCGCAGGCGGCCGGACAGGTCCCGCTCACCGCGTGGTGGGCCCTGCAGGGGCTCACGCTCGGCAGTTCCGGCGGCGCCGCCACGGTGATCGTCACGGCCGCCACCGGCGCCGAGACAGCACAGCTCGCGTGGGTCGGGCCGGACGGGCAGACCGAGTATTTCGCCGTCCGGCCCGGCGACTCGGTGACGTTCCGCTCGCTGCAGCTCCCCACCGGCGCGCGCGTCAGCGTCGAGTGGATCGACTCCGCCGGCGACTACGTCGATTCGTCGTACGGGGCCCTCGACCAGGTGACCGCCGTTGCCCCGGCCCGCTCCGCGTACGTGCGGCCGATCATGGAATGGTCAGCCGTCCCGAACCCGGCCACCGTGCCGATCGGGGCGTCGACGCTGACCGTTCCGAGTCCCTACGTCGAGAGTCTGCTCTCGCTGGACTACGGCACCGCCGGCTCGGCCGGCACCCTGACCGCCCGCAACGGCGGCGACGCCGACGCCCCCGCCCAACTGGCTTTCCGGGGGCCGGTATCGGGCCCGTCGTTGACCGACATGGGCAGTGGCCGGACCTGGTCCTACGACATCGAGCTCGGCCCGGGCGAGGAACTGCTCATCGACTCCGCCAACGGCACGGTCACGCTCGGCGGGGCTTCCCGGCTCGACACCGTCACCAACCTGAGCGCGCCCGAGCAGCTGCTCGTCGTCCGGCCCGGCGAGTCCGTGTTCGCGTTCCGGGCCGCGCCCGGGGCGCCCGTCGACCCGGCCGCCCGCGCAGTCCTGCGCTGGCGTCACGCCTACCTGTAAGGAGGCACTCCCCTTGACCGTGCGCGCCGCCTGGCTGCCACCGGCCGGCCAGACCCGGGCCGACACCCGCGCAGCCCCCACCGGCACCATGACCCCCGCCGGCCCCACCTCGACCGCCCCCGGCATCACCCCCGGCGGCAACCCGTTGAACCTCACCGGCACCGCCCCTCTGCAGGCAAGCCTCTCCGTCGGCCGCGCCGTCGTGCAGGGCACCCTCGTGCAGGGCGCCTACCCCGTCGCCGTGACCGAGCCGGAAGTGCTCACCTTCGCGCCCGGCTCCGCGCAGTGGGACCGCCTCGACCTAGTCGTGCTGCGCGTCTATGACCAGCTCTACGACCTGTCGGGCAAGAACATCGCGGCAGTCGAGATCGTCCCGGGCACGCCGGCCGCCTCACCGCAGCGACCGGCGACCCCGGCGTGCTCGCTGCCGCTGTGGCAGGTGCGCGTGCCCGTGGGCGCGTCCGTCGGCAACGGCGGCATCACCTGGGCATCGGCCTTGACCGATCTTCGCGTCTACACCGTGGCGGTCGGAGGGGTCCGCCCCGACGCGAGCACCGACCCCGGCGCCTACATCGGGCAGTACCGCGACACCGGCGCCCGGATCGAACGCTGGTCCGGCTCGGCATGGGTCGGTTACCCGGCCGCGCTCGGCGGGATCGCCCCGGGCACCCTGGCGTCCGGCTCGTACGCCGGCCAGTACCGCGACAGTGCCACCGGCCCCGAACGCTGGTCCGGAACGGCGTGGGTGCCGCTCGGCGCGTGGACCGCCTTCACTCCCGTGTGGACGGCCAGCACCACCAACCCCATTCTCGGCAACGGGACACTGGTCGGCCGGTACACCCGGGTCGGGAAGACCATCACCTACGCCGGCACCCTGCGCACCGGCAGCACCACCAACGGCGGCGCCGGTATCTGGAACATGTCGCTACCCGTGCAGGCCGCCAACAACGGCGTCATCACGCAGGGCGCGGCGAGCTTCGCGCAGCTCGGCAATAACAACTGGCTGACGGTGGCGGCCGTCCCGCCGAGCGGCACCGCCCTGGGGTTCACCGCCAAGACCAACGCGAGCGCCGGCTCGGCGGACAACGTGTCGAATTTGGTCCCCGTGGCGACCGGCAACAACATCGTCTTGGGCTGGACCGTCACCTACGAGTGCGTGTGACGGTGCAAGGGGGTGGGTGTCTCCATGCTCACCCCGACCCCCTTGTACACCCCGTACCGGGTGCTGATCTGCGACCTACGATCCGACCAACTGCTCGACGTCCTACCCCTGTGGGACGTCACGTTCGACGAGTACCTCGGTAAGACAGGGGCGCTCTCGGCGGCCGTGCGGATCACCGACCGGCAGCTCGCCGCCCGGGCCCGGGAATCCCTGGTGCCCGGGCGTACCGCCCTGTGGGTCGAGCGCGGCGGCGACCTGTGGTGGGGCGGCATCCTGTGGACCACCAACCGCGCCAGCGACCCGCGCGGGTACTCCACCCTGAACCTGCAGGCCGCCACCTGGGACAGCTACCTCGCGCGCCGGATGCTCTACGACTCCCAACTCGCGACGCAGCTCGATCAGTTCGACATCGTCCGCAACCTGGTCGACTACTGCGCGGCACTGCCGGGCGGCGACATCGGCATCGAGCACACCACCAACACGAGCGGCACCCTGCGGGACCGGACGTACTCGCGGTTCGACCTGCCGATCGTGCGGGACCTGATCGACCAACTCGCCAAGGTCGAGGGTGGGTTCGAGTGGCGGATCGCCTCCGTTCGTGACCCGGCCGGGCGCAGGGTCAAGCAACTGCAGCTCGGTTCCCCGGTCATCCGGTCCGGTGCCCGCGACATCGTGCTCACCCACCCCGGGCCGGTCCTGTCCTACTCCTGGCCCACCGACGCCACCGGACAGGCCAACGCCTGGCAGAGCAGGGGTTCCTCGACCAACCGCAACCAGACCGCAGCCAGTACGCCGCTCATGTCGCATCCGGTCGTCAACGCCGCCGACGTCGAGGCCGGTTGGCCCCGGCTCGACGGCAGCTCGGACTACACCACCGTTGAGCAGCAGGCCACCCTCGACGCGCACGCCCGAGCCGATGCCGCTGCCCGGCTGCGGCCGGCCGCCATGCCCGAGGTCACCGTGCGTCTCGACGGCTCGATCACTCCCGCGCTGCTCGGCGCCACCGCCCGACTGCGGATCACCGATCTGTGGTGGCCCGAGGGCATGAACAGCCGGCACCGCATCGTCGGCTGGTCCGTCACTCCACCCCAACGAGGTCGACCCGAATCGGCCCGACTGCTTTTGGAGGCTTCCTAGTTGGCCGCGATTCCGCAGGACCTGCTCGACCGCATCCGCGACCTTGAGCGGCAGGTGCGAGAGATCGCCGGCCGAGGGCAGACCCGGCCCCCGTCCGACCAGATCCAGCACGGCCGCGTCGTCATCGCCGAGGGCGGCACCCTGACCGTCCAGGACGGCGACGGAACCGACGTGCTGCACATCGGCGGCATCTCCCCCGCACACCCCGACGGCAGCCCGCAGTACGGCCTACTCGTCCGGCGTGAGGATGGCTCGCTGGCCATGTCCGTGTGGAGCGGCGGGCCCGAGCCGCAGGGCGTCGACATCTACGACTCGCGCGGCAACACGATCTTCTCCGAGGACCGGGTCGCCGGCGGACTCGCCCGCCCCTGGCTGCACACCCCGCTCTACCCGACCAACGACACCAACCTCTACGCCTGGACCGACCAGGGCAGCCCCAACGAGCTGTGGACCGGCGCGCACATCCGCCTGCACCCCAAGCTCAACGTCACCGGCTACCTGCAGGCCGACGCCGGAACCGTCGGCCGCTGCCAGGTCTACATCGACGGCAACCCCTGGGGCGCCGTCCACCAGACCAACGGCGGATGGGACTTCTGGGCCGACGGTCCGACCGTCTGCCCCGGCGAGTACATGCAGGGCGTGAGCGTGGAAATCCGGGCCTGGCGCGTATCCGGCACCGGCCGCGTGCGCGTCTGCCCGGTCGCCGTCGTCGGCTCCCAGTCCTAACCCACCCCACCACTTCCCCGCCCCCGTGCCGCACCGGCCCGGGGGCTTTCCCATGTCCGGAGGAACCTCCTTGTCCCGTATGCCCAACGCCGTCTGGCGCCCCGTCATCAACCGCACCCCGGGCGGCCGAACCGAGCAGCGCGGCCTCGTCCTGCACGTACAGGCCGACGACACCAGCCCGTTCGGGTGGTTCAACCAGAGCGGCAGCCAGGCCAGTTCGGATTTCTGGGTCAGCCGCACCGGCGTGATCGAGCAGTACGTCGAGACCGGCAGCGACCGCGCGTGGGCGCAGGGCGCAGGCAACAGCGCGTACGCGAGCGTCGAGACCGAGGGCACCCCCGACCAGCCGCTCACCGAGCAGCAGGTCGAGGGCGTCGCCCGGATCTACGCCTGGGGCGCCGAGCTCTGGGGCTGGCCCCTGCGCGTCGTCGACTCCACCACCGAGCGCGGCCTCACCTTCCACGGGGCCGGCGGCCGTGCGTGGGGCGGACACCCCGACTGCCCCGGCGAGATCCGCAAGGCGCAGCGCGGCCGGATCATCGCCCGGGCCGCCGAGCTGCTCAACACCCCCACCCCGCCCGTCACCCCGCCGCCCGTGCCGAGCTTCCCGGCCTGGCCCGGCCGGTACATCTCCCTGCGCTCCCCGTACCTGCGCGGCGACGACGTCCGGCAGTGGCAGCAGCGGATGCGTGACCGGGGGTGGTCGCTGGACGTCGACGGCGTGTTCGGCCCCGCCAGTGCCCGTGTGGCCCGGGCCTTTCAGTCCGAGAAGGGGCTCGACGCCGACGCGATCATCGGGCCCGCCACCTGGTCCGCCGCGTGGACCGCACCCCGAACCTGACCACCAACTCACAGACGGAGGAACCACCTTGACCGACACCACCCGCCGCACCGTCCGCACCGCCCTGCAGACCGTGCTCGGCCTGCTCGCCGCGCTCCCCCTGCTCGTCTCCACCGCCGGCATCCCCGACACCCTGCCGGGCGTCGCCCTGGCGCTCACCGTGGCCACTGCGGTCACGCGCGTGATGGCCCTGCCCGTCGTCGAGGCCCTGCTCCCGGCCTGGCTGCGCACCCCCGCCCCGGACAGTGAGGAGGACACCGCCGAGTGACCCCCGCCGGCCACCTCGACGCACTGCTGCTGTGGTGCGGCGCCATCGCCACCGTAGGCGCGGCGGCCGGCCTGCTCTGGCGTCTCACCCGCTCCGCCCGCCAGCTCGCCAGCAAGGTCGAGGACTTCGTCGACGACTGGACCGGCACCACCGGACGGCCTGGAGTGCCCGCCCGCCCGGGCGTCATGAGCAGGCTCTGCGCCATCGAGGACGCTCTCGCCAAGGTCGAGCACGAGCTGCACCCAAACTCGGGCAGCTCGCTCCGTGACGCCGTCGACCGCGTCGACCACCGAACCCGCCACCTCGACACCCCCCTGTAGATAGACAGTGATGCGCCCCCGTACCGGCACCGATGCCGGTACGGGGGCATTTCGTCGTTGTAGCGCGCGTCGTTCTTCTGCGGCGTCCCTCCCGCGCCAGGAGGGACGCCTCGCGGCCGGAGTGGGGTCTCGTCCGCCTACCGCCCCGGGCTACCTACGGTGGGGCGGAAGTCTCACAGACTGGCGTCAGCTAACGGCCGGTCCGCCATCACCGGCCGGTAGGTCGGCCAACGGTGGGTCATCAGGGGCCCCGAGGAGACCGGCCGCGCCGAGTCGGGCAGCGCGTACGGCTGCCGACCGCCCGCACGCTCCCGGGCCTCGTAGTCGTCGGTGCCATGAGTGACCGCAGCGCCGAGCACAGCACCCGCCCCCATCGCGCACAGCACCAGCAGGAACAGCTCGACCGCCAGCACCCAACTCACTTCGCACCCCCGGAGCCGCTCGTCAGCACCGTTCCGTCGGTCAGCCGGTATCCCAGCCACACCGCACCGTCACGGGTCACCATGTCCGCCTGATCGCGGGTGAGTTCAAGGTGCAGCATGTCGCCCGGCTGCAGGCGCACCTCCCTCTCAACCCGCGCCGCCACTCGGACCGCCGAACCGAGCGGGAACACCAGCTCGACATCACTCGCCGCCGTTGCGGCTATACGCGGGGGCCTGCCACTCTGGCTCATCTCAACCACACTTCCCAGCACTTGAATGCCCATCAATTGACTTACAGCGCAGCGCCATTGGCTGCGTGTTCGCTGCTACGCCGCAGCGATGAGCGCCCACACCGCTTTTCCGCGCTGTCCGATTTCCTCGACGCCCCACTCGTCCGCAAGCGCCTGAACCAGAGCCATGCCGCGCCCGCTCTCCTCCTGGCCGTTCTCCACCTGTACGGTCGGCCGGCGCGTCGAGGGGTCCGTCACAACGATGAACAACTGTCCGTCGTACAGATCCAAAATCACGGAGGGAGCACCCCCGTGCCGGATGGCGTTGGTGAGCAGTTCGGTAAGCAGGGAGCACGGCGCGTCCGAGTTGAGGCCGATCACGGCGAGCGCATCGCGCAACAAGTGCCGGACGGCCGCGACCGCATGGGGATGGGGAGGCGGCGCCAAGTCGAAGCGGAATTCAGCGAAACCGACGTCCGGCGGGCGCACCAAAGGAATCAGCATGTACGGATCTCCAGTCTCCTGGGGTGTAGGTGCTCGGAGCGACCCATCTCGCCGTGGCGTGCCCCTTCTGGTGCTCACGCGGGCAGGCACCGGCTACCTGCCCGCGATCCGGGGTGCACTTCGGAACAACTGACGGCCCATCACCGAGCGGCGCGACGCCAACCGTACGGCATGAGGGGCAAATCTTGCTACCGTTTCGGGAGACAGCCTCTCAATGGTGCGCTGGCCCCCATCCGGGTGGACCTGCTCCGGCGGCGCGCGGCACACTGGCTTGCACCTACCAAGGAAGGGCCGCATGCCACCCCGCCTGTCACCCACAGTCCGTCAGCAGCGTGTCGGCCTTGAGCTGCGCAAGATGCGCGAGCATGCGGGCATGACCCCGGGCGCCATGGCAGCGGCGTTGGGGATCGAGCCTCCCAAGGTCTCCCAAATGGAGTCCGGGAAGTCGGGTATCAGCGTGCCCCGCCTGCACTCATGGGCTTCCGCCAGCAAGTGCAGCAATGAGGCCCTTATCGGCGCTCTTGCTGTCATGGTGCAAGATCGTGGCAAGCGGTGGTTTGACGAGTACCGGGGCAGGCTTCCGGCCGGATTCCTGGATATCGCAGAGATGGAACACTACGCCAACAAGGACGAGGGCCAGGGGATCACCTCCTGGGGTACTACCTACGTCCCCGGGCTCGCCCAAACGATCCGCTATTCCGAGGCAGTTTTCGCTCGAATCAGGCCCCCGCTACCCCGCCATGACCTTGAATCTCGAACGGCTTTCCGCGTGCGGCGGCAGGTGGCCGTGCTCGACGGCATGCCTTACACGATGTTGATTCATGAGGCCGCTCTGCGCATGCAGTTCGGCGGGCCGATCGTGCTGCGCGAACAGCTTGGCAGCATCCTCGACGACTCCGAACGCCCGAACGTGACAGTGCAGGCGATCCCGTTTGACGTTGACACCTTCCCTGGCGCCGGCGAAAACCTGTGCATCGCGGCAGGGGGCGTACCCGAGCTCGACACGGTTCAAATCGACCTGACGCAAGGTCCTCAGTTCATCCATGCCGAATCCGAGCTGCGCACCTACCGGGCAATGTTTGCCGACGTGCGAGAAATTGCACTCTCGCCCCAAGCGTCCCGTGACTTTATCCTCCGCATCATGAAAGAACTGAAGGGCTAGACAGCATGAACGAGTGGCAGCGGTCTACGGACACCGGGAATTCGAATGAGTGCGTGGAGGCCAGATTCGGTAACGACGGGTCGGTCGAGGTTCGCGAATCCGACGATCCGGATATCGTCATTCGCACGACCCCCCGCAAGTGGGCGAAGTTCCTTCTTGGCGCAAAGCGCGGGGAGTTTGACCACCTCGGCGACTTCTCCGACTGACCCGCCCCAACACGAGCAGCCCCTCACCCCACCGAGTGAGGGGCTGCTCCGATTTTGGGAGCACTCTTGCTCCATCACGCACGGTAGGTCTACCGTAACCGCCAAGCGCAGCCAGTCAGGCGGCCGACGTGATGTGGGGCAGAGCCATGTCTACGGTGGGTGTAGTTCAAGGCGTATCCGGTACGGCCCTTGGCCTGTACTCCGGGCCGGTTGTCGTCGAGCTTGACGGCCTGGCTGAGTTGACTGTCTGCCCGGATCTGCCCGCCGCACTCGCGACCGGGGCGCAGTGGCTGGACGCCCTCCCGCTTGAGCCGCAGGCCCGGGCGTTCCTCGACACCTTTCTCACGGCCGACTCGGTCGCCGAACACCTCGACCGGTGCGGGCTCACGGCCGCGCTGGTCTTCATCGGGTGCGATGCGCACCGGCTGCGCATACGGCCCTTGCAAGTCGTTCCGGCGCGTCAGCTTCCACCGCCGTACGGCACCGCCACCGGCCGCCGGAGTCACCCCGCGACAACCGCGCCGCAGGCCATCCCCTAGCTCGCCCTGGGCCCACCCAAGACGCACGGTGCACGTTCGCCGTGCGCGGGTGAGTGCTGCCCTGGCGCGCGCCCCCTTGTTCTCCGGTTCGCCGTCCGGCGGGCCGGCCGCCCTCCGAAGGGAGAAGGCACCATGAGCAACGCCGTTGAGGTCTTGAACTACAACCCGCCCGCGTTCCCCGACCTGTCGTGGATCAAGTCGGACAAGTCCAACGTCAACCAGCTCGACGACAGCATCGGCTTCGCGTTGATGGCCGACGGGAACATCGCGATCGGCATCACGACGGACGAGAGCCAGACGCCGATCGTCTCGACCCCGACCAAGCTCCGGGCGATGATCGCGGGCGCCAAGGACGGGCAGTTCGACCACCTCGTCGCCTAGGTCCCCCACCAGCCGGGGTGTCTGCGGCGGCGCGCAGCCGCAGACACCCCGCCCCTGATTCTGTTGCGCGCTCTGGAGCTGTCATGTCCGTTCTCGACCAACTCGTCGACACCCCGCGCGAGTTCCTCGACGCCTGGCCCGCCGGCCCGGTGCTCTACCCGCGCCACCTCGACAAGCTCGCCGCAATGTTCAACCGCGACGCCGCTCGGCGCATCGTCGCCGATCCCGCGCTGCGGCCCGTCGAGCTCGGCATGGTTCACCGTGGTGCTCCTGCCGCGATCCCCCCGGACGCCGACCACCGCACCCACACCCTTGTACTCAACGGCTTACACCTCACGTGGCCGCCTCTGCGCGAGGCAGCGCGGGTACTCTCCTCCGAGCTCGGCCACCCGGTCACCGCAAACGCGTACCTGACACCCCCCAACTCCGAGGGCTACGGGCCGCATTGGGACACGCATCACGTGCTGCTCGCGCAGGTCGAGGGCGCCAAGCACTGGCACCTGCACCCGCCGATCGTCGACGACCCGCTCGACCGCCACCGCTGGACCGCCGTCGGCTTCACCCCCGAGCAGCTCGCCGACGTCCACACCAACGCGATCCCCGTCACCCTCCGGGCCGGCGAAGTACTGTTCATCCCGCGCGGGTGGGTCCACTACGGTCACACCACCGACGCGCCGTCCGCGCACATCACGTTCGGCGTGCAACTTCTGACCCGGCACTGGGTGCTGCAGCAGGTGCTCGACGCCGCCGCCGAGCGTCCCGAGCTCCGTGCCGCGCTCCCGCCTGGTCTCAGCGGACACCCCGTCGAGTCCATCGTCGAGGACACCAGAACCGCCGTCCTGGCCTTCCTCGCAGAGCTCGACCCCGTACAGGCCGGCGCCCCCATCCACCGCCGCCAGCAGCTCGCCGTGCTCGGAGTCACCTCCTGACCGGCAGGCACTCGTCCAAACGAGGCCGACACCGCCGCGCCTGCTACTGGTGCAAGACCAAGGCGCCGGACCTACGCGATCTCGACACCGGCCACGTCTGGTGCAGCGGCTGCGCCACCGACACCGTCTATGCCGGCGACCCGATCGACCATTACGTCGAACTCACCGACGGAGCAGCGGAGTACACGCGGACGCTGCTGACCCGGTTCCCCCGCCGCGACCCGCCCCGCGCCACCCCTTGAACTCCGGCCGCCCTGCCGCTTCTCCCCTCACGGCAGGGCGGCCGGCACCACCGCCGCCCGCCGCCGCCCCACCGTCCGCACCGGCTACCAATCAACCGCACCGCAAGAAAGGGCAGTTGTGCCCACCATCACCCCGGCCACACTCGAATGGGCCGACGCCAAGCGGCTCGCACACGCTTTGGGCATGGCCGAGTTCCACGCAGCAGCACGCCGAGCCGGTCGGATACGACTCGATGACCGGCTCACGCAGGCCATACGAGAGGCGTACATGTCCGGCGCGAACGACACACTGCTCGCCGGCCGAACGGAAATGACAGCGGACCTACTCCACACGTTCGCCAACAACCAGCCCGGCCGGCCCTTGCGGCTGTAGACCACCGCGAACACCTGCTCCGGCTAGCCGAGTTGGAACCACGACAAGCCGGGGCGGGCTTGAACGCCCCCACCCCCGTGGGGGAAGGTCATCCCAACGGACAGTCCACGCAGAGGAGTCGCACGATGACACCGCGAAACCCCTTGGCCCCCTGGGGCACCACCCGCATGGCGCCGTACGCCGAAACTGCGCCCGTGCCCGCGCTCACCCCCTTGATCGACCCCGAAACGCAGATCGCCGTCATCGTGGACGAACACGGCCGCACGGTCGAGCTCGGCACCCACGGGACCAGCACCAGCGGCGTGACGCCCACCAGCACCGGGGGCGGCGACGGCAAGGGCCCGGGCCAGACCGCACCCAGCGACGCTGACTCGCACGAGTCCTATGACCAGGACCAGAGCAGTAGCTGATGACCGACCAAAGCGGGTCGGTGCTGGTGCTGACCAACGATCACGACGTGACCGCCGACGTGGTGCTGCGCATCCTCGCGGAGCGCCACGTGCCGGTGGTCCGGCTCGACCCCGGCACCGACCTGCACACGGATGCCGCGCTGATCGCCACGTACCGCACCGGCGACCAGCGCGGCACCCTGCGCACCCCAAGCCGTGAGCTCGACCTCACCCGCGTTCGGTCCGTCTGGTCGCGCCGTCCCTCCCCCTACGAGGGGCCGGCCGATCTCGACGGGCAGGAGCGACGGTTCGCCGCCTCTCAGTCCTTCTGGGGAGCAGGCGGCATCCTGGCGTCCCTCCCCGGGGCGCACTACGTCAACCACCCGTGGAGCAACCGAGCGGCCGAGTACAAGCCTGCCCAGCTCTCCGCTGCCCAGCACTGCGGCCTCTCGGTCCCCAGCACGCTGATTACCAACGACCCTGCAGAAGCACGCGAGTTCGTGAGCTGGCAGGCCAGCAGCGTCGTCTACAAGCCGTTGTGGAACACCCCCTACAAGGGGACCGACGGCAAATCACAGCAGGTGTGGGTACGGGAAGTTCGCGGGCACGAGATCACCGACGCCGTGGCCACCTGCCCACATCTGTTCCAAGCCAGGGTGGAGAAGGCGTTCGACGTCCGGGTTACGGCCGTCGGCGACAAGCTGTTCGGCACCCGGATTGACAGTCCCGATCTGGACTGGCGCAAGCGGCAGGCCCTCATGCGGTGCGCCCCCATCGACGTGCCCGAACCGGTCGCGCGCGCCGTGGTCGCCTACCTCGACCGGTTCCGGCTCGTGTTCGGCGCGTTCGACTTCGCCGTCACGGCCGACGGTGCTTGGTTCTTCCTTGAGTGCAACCCCAACGGACAGTGGGCATGGCAACCCGACTCGGTCACCGACTCGGTCGCCCACGCCATCGCTGACCAACTCCAGAAAGGCCAGGACGCATGACCCGATCCGCTGAACTGCGCGCCGCCATGGTCGACCAGCTCGACGCCGGAGGGACGTTCACCGATCCCGCGTGGCGCAAGGCGGCCGAAGCGGTTCCCCGAGAGCTGTTCGTCGGGTCCTACTTCGCACCGGTGCCCGACAGCTCCCCCACCGCCTACCGGGGCGTGCACGCCCACGATGCCGGATGGCTGGAAGGGATCTACACCGACCAGACCCTGATCACCCAGTTCGACGGCACCACCCGCCCGACCGACACCGGCAACGAGCACGTGAGCGGCGTTCCGAGCTCGTCCTCGACCCTGCCCTCGCTCGTCCTGGACATGTGGCAGCAGGTCGACGCCCAACCCGGTGACCGCGTAATCGAGATCGGCATGGGCACCGGCTACTCGACCGCGCTCGGTGCACACCGGCTCGGCGATAGCAACATCACCACCATCGAGTACGACCCCGTCGTCGCGGCAGCAGCCAGCGCGGCCCTGCAGGCGGCCGGCTACCGGCCCCGGGTGATCGTCGGCGACGGACTGCGCGGCGACCCCGACGGTGGCCAGTACGACCGGCTGATCGCCACCTGCGCGGTCCGGTACATCCCCCTGCCGTGGCTGTACCAGGTGAAGCCGGGCGGCAAGATCCTCGTCACTCTCTCCGGTTGGTCTCTCGCCTACGGTCTCGCCCTGCTGACCGTCACCGACCCCGGCCGCGCCACCGGCCGGTTCCTGCCCGGGTGGACATCCTTCATGGTCGCCCGGCCGCACGACCGGCCCCCGCGCCAGAGCCTGAACCTGTTGCCCGGTGACGAGCGTCCGACCCGGATCGACCCGGAGATCATCAGCACGTGGACCGGCGGTTGGGTTGCCCAGCTCGCCGCCCCCTCCGCCGAGCGGATGGGTATGGGCGCCTCACAGATTCTCTCCGACGTCTCCACCGGCTCACAGGCCCGAACGGCGCCGCACCCCGACGGGGGGTGGACCGTCATTCAGCGCGGTCCGCTCCGACTCTGGGACCAGGTCGAGCAGGCCGTCGAGGAGTGGCAGAAGGCCGGTGAGCCCCACCAAGAGGCATTCGGAATCACCATCTCGGACACCGGCCAACGGGTGTGGATCAGCACCGAGAACGGCCCCGGCTGGAACCTCCCCGTCTGACCTACCCGAGCGAGCACGAGCTGAGCCCCTGCTGTCCCCCGGGCCGCAGGGGCTCAGCTCGTTCACCCTGCAAGGGCACGCCGGGATGTTTTCGCACGTCAACGCAGGTGGATTGGCCGACTCCCCGGAAACGCTCAACCGGCCGCAGGATCGCGACTACCATACGGTCTAACGAAGTGTTACCTTCCTGGCGCTCTACCTCACCGTCGACCGGGGCTACTCGGCGGCGTACGCGGGTCTGGTCGCCTCGCTGTTCAGCCTCGGCTCGGCGATCGCGGCGGTCGGCGGCGGCGTGCTGACCGACCGGATCGGGCGGCGGCCGACCCTGCTCGCGGCGCAGCTCGGCACCGGCGTCAGCGTGGCGGTGCTCGGCTTCACCGACGGGCCGGTGGCGATCGCCTCGATGGTCTTCCTGGTCGGACTGGCCAGCAACGCCTCCCGGCCGGCCATCTCGGCGATCATCGCCGACCTGGTGCCCGCCGAGGACCGGGTGCGGGCGTACTCCTTGAACTACTGGGCGGTCAACATCGGCTTCGGCGTCTCGACGGCCGCCGCCGGGGTGATCGCCTCGGGCGGCTATCTGACGCTCTTCCTGCTGGACGCGCTGAGCACCCTGCTCTGCGCGGTGCTGGTCTTCGTGAAGATCCCGGAGACCAGGCCGGCCGTCAGCTCCGCCGAGCGTGCCGAGCCTGCGGTGCACCTCGGCACGGTGTTCACCGACCGCCGGTTCATGGCCGTGGTCGGGATCAACCTGCTGCTCGCCCTGGTCGCCCAGCAGGGCAGCACCACGCTGGCCGTGGACATGGGACTGGCCGGGATCACCGCCACCCAGTACGGCCTGGTGATCAGCCTGAACGGCCTGCTGATCGTGCTGCTCCAGCTCCCGCTGACCCGCCTCATGCAGGGCCGGAACCGGACCGGGCTGCTGCTGGCCAGCGCCCTGCTGATCGGCTGGGGCTTCGGGCTGACCATGTTCGCGGGCTCGTCGGTCTGGTTCTTCGCCCTCACGGTCGCGGTCTGGACGATCGGCGAGATCATGAACGCGCCGACCATGACGGCGCTGGTCGCCGAGCTGGCCCCGGCCCGGGCCCGGGGGCGCTACCAGGGCGTGTACTCGCTGTCCTGGTCGCTCGCGATGTTCGTCGGCCCGGTCGGCGGCGCGCTGCTGCTCCAGTACGGCGGCGGCGTGGCGGCCTGGGGCACCTGCGCGCTCCTCGGCACGGCGGCCGCGGGCGGCTTCCTGCTGCTCGGCCGTCGGACACCGGCCGAGCCGGTGCCGGTGGTGGCGGCGGAACCGGCCCGGGCCGGCGTCTAGTCGGTCTCCGGCCGCTCGTCGACCGGACCGGCCAGGTGGGTGAAGGCCGCCAGGTTGCCGGTGGACTCGCCGCGCTTGGTGCGCCACGCCCACTCGCGCCGGATCGCGGTCGCGAACCCCAGCTCCAGCAGGGTGTTGAAGGGCTCGTCGGCCCCCTGCAGCACGGTGCCGAGCAGCCGGTCCACCACGTCGGTGCTGAGCCCCTCCAGCGGCAGCCGGCCCGCCAGGTAGACGTCACCGAGCGCGTCGATCGCGTACGCGACCCCGAACAGCTTGGTGTTGCGCTCCAGCAGCCAGCGGTACACCGCCTCGTGGTTCTCGTCCGGGCGACGGACCACGAAGGCGTTCACCGACAGGGTGTGGTCGCCGACCCGGAGCGCGCACGGGGTGGCCAGCTTGCGCGTCCCGGGCAGCGTCGCGACCAGCGTGTACGGATCGGTCGCGGCGGGCTCCCAGGCCACGCCCGCCTCGTCCAGCGCGGTCCGGAGCAGCCCGAGGGCGTCGTCCTTGGTACGGATTGCCATGGGGGAGACGTTACTCGGCGGTACCGGGGCCCGGCGTGCTGACTCCCCGTCAGCGTCGGCCCGGCTCAGGCCAGCCGCAGACCGCCGCGCAGCCCGGAGCGGTGCATCGCCGTGGTGTACACCTCGGCGGTGCTCGCCGCGGCGGTCTCCCAGCCGAACTCCGCCGCGTGGGCGGCGGCGGCCGCCCCCTGACGGCGCACCAGCTCGGTCTCGGTCACGTACGGGCGCAGCGCCCTGGCCCAGTCGTGCGGGTCGTGGCCGGTCACCAGGGAGCCCGTCCGCCCGTCCCGGACCGCGACCGGGAGGCCGCCGACCGCGGCCGCCACCACCGGGGTGCCGCAGGCCTGCGCCTCCAGTGCGACCAGCCCGAAGGACTCGCTGTACGAGGGCATCACCAGGGCGGTGGCCGCTCGATACCACTCGGCCAGCTCGGCCTGGCCGACCGGCGGGTGGAAGTGCACCACGTCGCAGATGCCGAGCTCGGCGGCCAGCTTCTGCAGGCTCTCCGGCTTGGCCAGGCCGCTGCCGGACGGGCCGCCGACCACCGGCACGACCAGCCGACGGCGCAGCTCGGGCTCGCGGTCCAGCAGCACGGCGACCGCCCGGAGCAGCACGTCCGGCGCCTTGAGCGGCTGTATCCGGCCGGCGAAGAGCAGCACGGCGGCATCCTGCGGCAGGCCGAGCCGGGCCCGGGCGGCCTGCCGGTCGCCGGGGCGGAACACGTCGAGGTTGACGCCGGGGTGCACCACGGCGAGCTGGTCCGGCCGGGCGGCGTAGTGGAAGGCCAGCTCGCCGGCCTCCTCGGCGGTGTTGGCGATCAGCCGGTCGGCGGCCTCGACCACCTGGCTCTCGCCGATCACCCGGGCGGCCGGCTCGGGCGTGTCGCCCTCGGCCAGCGCGGCGTTCTTCACCCGGGCCATGGTGTGCATGGTGTGCACCAGCGGCACGCCCCAGCGCTGCGCGGCCAACCAGCCGACCTGCCCGGACAGCCAGTAGTGCGAGTGCACCAGGTCGTAGTGGCCGGGCCGGTGGCCCGCCTCGGTGCGCAGCACCGCGTGGGTGAAGGCGCACAGCTGGGCGGGCAGGTCCTCCTTGACCAGGCCCTCGAACGGGCCGGCCGTGACGTGCCGGACCAGCACCCCGGGCGCCAGCTCGACCGTCGGCGCGTCGTCCGAGCTGATCGCGCGGGTGAAGACCTCGACCTCGATGTCCAGCTGGGCCAGCCGCTTGGCCAGCTCGACGATGTAGACGTTCATCCCGCCCGCGTCGCCGGTGCCCGGCTGGTGCAGCGGGGAGGTGTGCACGCTCAGCATGGCGATCCGGCGAGGCCGCCGCGAACGGCCACCCACCAGGGCCTGCAACCGGCCCCGGGCGGGGGGCAGGAGCTGGGCACGGCGAGCCGTTCGAGCAGGGTGCTGAGTCACCTGCGGAGGCCTCCTTCGTTGCTCCCCGTCTGCCGGCCAGCGGCCGCGGGCATTCATCCAGTGTGACAACCGCCGGGGGGGTGGACGGCATTCCCGTCCACCTGGTGGGACCGCCCGACGGCCCGGCCGTAGGCTGCTGGGCATGGCCGCCTCGTTCGATCCCTCCAGCTCCGCCGCCCGTGGGCGGCGGGGCCGACCGGTCGGCACGGTGACCCGGGGCACCACCAACACCAACCGGCTGCGCCGGATGGACCGCTGGATCGCCCACACGCTGGGCCCCGCACTGCGCTCCGCCGACCGGCCGCCGGTGGCGGTGGACCTCGGCTACGGCGCCGCGCCCTGGACGGCCGTCGAGCTGTCCGGCCGGCTGCGCACCGTCCGCCCCGACGTCCGGACGGTCGGCATCGAGATCGAGCCCGAGCGGGTCGCGGCGGCGCTGCCGTACGCCGAGCCGCCGCTGCTGACCTTCCGCCGGGGCGGCTTCGAGGTCCCGCTGGACGGCGCCGAGCGGGCGCTGCTGATCCGGGCCGCCAACGTGCTGCGGCAGTACGAGGAGGGGGCGGTGGCGGCGGTCTGGGAGCGGCTGTGCGGACGGCTGGCGCCCGGCGGGCTGCTGGTCGAGGGCACCTGCGACGAGATCGGGCGGCGGCACGTCTGGGTCGCGCTCGGCCCCGAGGGGCCCCGGACGGTCACCTTCGCGGCCCGGCTGGGCGGCCTGGACCGGCCGTCCGACCTGGCCGAGCGGCTGCCGAAGGCGCTGATCCACCACAACGTGCCGGGTCGGCCGGTGCACGCCTTCCTCACCGACTTCGACCGGGCCTGGTCGGCGGCGGCCCCGTACGGGGCGTTCGGCGCCAGGCAGCGCTGGGTGGCCGCCTGCCGGGCGCTGGGCGGGAGCTGGCCGCTGCTGGACGCGCGCGGGCGGTGGCGGCAGGGCGAGGTCACGGTGCCGTGGAGCGCGCTGGCGCCGTAGCGCCGGGGCTCGGCCGTCCGTTCGACAGCCCGGGTGTCCGTCCGGACCGATTCACTCGAACGAGTTATCGAATACCTCTGGTGTGCCGACACCTCGTCACGCCACCATGGAGGCACCGCGGGAGCGGCCCGCGGTGTCCCGATCCTCCGTCAGCCCCGCTGCCCGGCAGCATGCTCGAACGCCCGGTACGCCTCCGGCCCGAACAGCACGAACCGCACCTCGGTCAGCTCCGACCCACCGTCCACGACCTCCACCACCGTCGCGAGGGCGATCCGCGCCGCGTCCTCCATCGGCCAGCCGTACACCCCGGTCGAGACCGCCGGGAAGGCCACCGTCCGCGCGCCCAGCTCCGTCGCGACCCGAAGGGACTCCCGATAGCAGGACGCCAGCAGCCCGGCCCGCTCCTCGTACTCCTCCGGCAGGTGGACGGGCCCCACCGTGTGCACCACCCAGCGGGCCGGCAGCCGGCCCGCCGTGGTGGCCACCGCCCGGCCGGTCGGCAGGCCCTTGCCGTAGTGCCCGGCGCGCAGCCGTCGGCAGTCGGCCAGGATCTCCGGTCCGCCCTTGCGGTGGATCGCGCCGTCCACCCCGCCGCCGCCCAGCAGCGAGGAGTTGGCGGCGTTCACCACCACGTCCACCTGCTGCTCCGTGATGTCACCCTCGACCAGAGTGATCCGCGTCACCGTACCGACCCTTCGTCCCGTTCCCTGCCGGGCACCGCAGCCGCAGTGCCCGCCGTCAGCGTCCGCCCGGCCCCGGTCGCGTGGCAATAGCCACAGAGTCGCCGCCGGGCCGGAGAAAACTCCGGAGATCACGTTATGGTCGCGGGAAGCTCCCCGACACACGGTGCCAAGCGGGCACTGCGCGCGGACCTCAGCCGTTGCCCAGTCGGGGAAAGGGAGGACCGACCGATGCCCGCAACGGGAGACGGGCGGGCACCGCGTGCCGCGTACCGGCCGGGCGCCCTCACCGATGCACGCAGCCCGCGTGCGGAGGCGATCGAGGCCGGGCACAGCCCGATACCGCACCCCCGCGCCGTCGCCGGCACCCCGGACGCCCCGTTCCGCCTGCTGGTGATCGAGAACGACTTCACCGACGCGGCCTTCCTGGAGCAGTTGGTCACCGACAGCGGCTCGGCGATCGAGCTGCACTGGGCCCAGGGGGTGGCCTCCGCCGCCACCCGGCTGACCCGCCCGGCCGGCCGCCGAGGCCGCCCGCGCGACACCGAGTTCGGCTGCGTCCTGCTGGACCTCGCCGACCCGGCCGACCAACGCGGCCCGTTGCAGGGCCTGGAGGGGCTGCGCGAGCTGCTCAAACACGCCCCGCAGACGGCGGTCGTGGTGCTCACCGACGCGGCCGGCGCCGAGCTGGGTGCCGCCGCCGTGGCGGCCGGGGCCCAGGACTTCCTGATCCGGCACGAGACCGACGGTCCGCTGCTGGCCCGCGCGCTGCGCTACGCGGTGGAGCGCAAGCGGGCCGACGAGTCCCAGCGCCGCCTGGTCGAGGCCGAGCTGCGCGGCCAGGAGAACGCCCGCCTCCAGCGCCACCTGCTGCCCACCCCGCTGCTCGACGGCGCCGGGCTCTCCTTCACCCGCCGCTACCGCCCCGGCCGCAGCCGGGCACTGCTCGGCGGCGACTTCTACGACGCGGTCCGGACGGACGACGGCACGGTGCACGTGGTGATCGGCGACGTCTGCGGCCACGGCCCGGACGAGGCCGCGCTCGGCGTCGCGCTCCGGATCGCCTGGCGCTCGCTGGTCTTCGCCGGGCTGACCGGGCAGGCCCTGCTCACCACGCTCCAGCACGTGCTGGAGCACGAGCGGCGCAGCGACGAGATCTTCGCGACGCTCTGCATGCTGGTGCTCTCCCCCGCCCACCCCGACCCCGACTCCCCGGTCCGCGCCGAGACCGACGCCCCGGCCGACCGGCCCGGTCAGGAGCGGGCCAGGTTCTACCTGGCCGGGCACCCTTCGCCGCTGCTGCTCGCCCCCGGCGGCACGCCGACCCTGCTCTCCGCCGACCAGGCCGGCCCGGCCCTCGGGCTGCTGCACTGCGACGACCCCGGCGCCAGCTGGCCCGCCGAGGAGCTGATCCTGGACGAGGGCTGGAGCCTGCTGCTCTACACCGACGGCCTGGTCGAGGGCCGGGTCGGCGCGGGCTCGCGCCGCCTGGGCCAGGACGGCCTGGTCGAGCTGATCGGCGACCACCAGGCCGGTGGCCTGACCAGGGGCCGGCTGGTCGACAGCGCGATCGCCGAGGTCGAGGAGCTGAACGGCGGCGCGCTGACCGACGACGTCGCGGTGCTGCTGCTGGAGCGCAACCCCACTCCGGTGATCATGGGCTGAAACGTCGATGGGGAGCAGCCGCCCGGCTGCTCCCCATCGACGGTGACGACTCGTCACCAGGGCCCGTACGGCCCCGTGTTCTGCTTCCCGCCGTTGCCCCGACCGTCCGTCAGCTGCTTGATCGCGGGCCGGACGTCCACCATGTAGACGATCGCGGCGGCCAGCCCGGCCAGGGTCAGGATGCTGAACACCTCCGCACCGAACAGCAGGTCGAGCCCGAGCGCCAGCCCGAGGATCGCCAGCCAGAACGTCTTGGTCTTCTTGTCGGCGGCCCGGAAGGCGTCCTCCCGACGGGTCACCGCGTCCACGAAGGCGAACAGCTTGAAGCCCACGGCCGCCATGGCCAGCCACCAGAACGGATCCAGGTAGCCCAACCTCAGAATCTCGGACACTGCGGACTCCTCACTGCGGCTCCGGCGACATCGTCGCCCATCCTGGCACGGCCGGCCGGCCGTACCGGGGACAACGAACCGGTACCCCTGGTTCGTGCCCCGTCCGCCGCCCGGCTACCGCTCGGGCAACTGCTTTCCCGGACTGCTCCCGGACTACTTCGCGGAGTCGCCGGTGCTCTTCCGGGCCCGCGGCGCCCGCTTCGGCGCCGGCTCGGCGGCGGGCTCCGCCACCGGCACCTGCTCCGGCTCCTCCTCCTGCGCCCACTCCGACGCGGGGACCTCCTCGGGCTCCAGGTCGACCACCACGGCCTCGACCTCGGCGGCCGGCTGCTCCTGCTGGGGAGCCTGCTGGCCCTCCACCACGGCCTTGCCCCGGACCGCCAGCTCCTCGTACGCCTCCTTGGCCTTCACGGCCAGCTCCAGCGCGAGGCCGACCTGCTGGAGCGCGAAGCCCTGGGCCTTCTCCTGCAGCCCCTTCAGGTCGCCCGGCAGCGTGGAGACCGTCTCGGTCACCTTCGCCTGCGCCTCGACCAGCCGGGTCTGCGCCTCCTGGAACCGGGCGGTGGCCTTCTCCTGGGCACCCTTGCGGTCCGCCGCGAGCGCCTCGACCTTGGCGGGCACCTCGCGCAGCTTCTCGTACGCCAGGTCCCCGGCGCCCGCGATCGCGTACAGCGGGGTCGGGTCGCTCAGCGTCTTCTTGATCTCGTCGGTGATCGGCATGACCGGTCCTCCTGCTATCCCTCGACAGTCCGGCGGTCGGCCTGTCCCTCTGCTGCTTCCCCGGGCTCGCCGACGCTCTCCTGATTCTCTTTCAGGAAGGCGTCGTAGACCGCGAGCAGCGCCTGCTTCTGCCGCTCGCTGATCAACGGATCGGCCAGGATCGCGGCCCGGAGTTCGAGCCCCTCACCCTGCCGCTCCTCCAACATCCCGGCCTGCACGTACAGCGTCTCCGCCGAGATCCGCAGCGCCTTGGCGATCTGCTGCAGGATCTCCGCGCTCGGCTTCCGCAGCCCGCGCTCGATCTGGCTCAGGTACGGGTTCGAAACCCCCGCCACCTCCGCCAGCTGGCGCAACGAGTACTGCGCGTTCCGCCGCTGCTCCCGGATGTACTCCCCGAGCGAGCCGACCTTCAGTGAAGCCATGCCAGCACTCTGCCCGACCCTGCTTGCAATTGCAAGCAGGGTGCTAGCGGGAGCAAGCTCCCCGCGAACGGCCTCCGCTACCGCCGCCGGAGGATGCCTCGGACGAAGGCCGCCTGGCCGGCGTGCTGGAGGCTGTCGGAGACGACGCTGACCAGCCGGACGCCCAGGATCACCGGCGGCGTCCAGTTCTCGTCCACGATCCGGTCCAGGGCCGGGCCGCCGAGCCCGCGTACGTACGCCAGGGTGTGCGCGTGCACGGCGTCGTAGTAGCCGGTGAGCAGGTCACCGGAGTCCACCCGGAGGGCCGCGACCTGGCGGGCGGTGTGTCCGTAGCCGGTGGCGTCCACGGGGAAGGGCAGGTCGAAGCGGTCGTACCAGCCGCCCGCGGTCCAGAGCTGTTCGGTGCCCGCGACCTCCGCCACGTGGTCGTCCTGCACCCGGGTCAGGTGCCAGACCAGCCAGGCGACCGAGTTGGCCTTCGGGTCCAGGCGCTCCGCGAGCTCGTCGGGACCGAGCCCGGCCACCGCCTCGTGGACGGACTCACGGACCCGGCCGAACGCATCGACCAGCAGGGCTGCGCAGTTCATGCGGGCGATCCTCCCAGAGACCGGCCGCCGGGTGACGGAGGTCACGTCCGGCCGTGTCACGGGACCGGCGGGAAGTCGGCGCGGCAGCTGCCCGACCCGATCGCAAGGACGACCGCTACTTCGCGGCGGCCGGGCGGTAGGTGCAGACGTTCACGCCGGCCTTGCTGGTGACCGTGGAGACCAGTTCGAGGGTGCGCAGGCCGCCGTCGGCGGGGAAGACCGACTTGCCGCCGCCGAGCAGGACCGGCATGACGATCAGGCGGAGCTCGTCGAACAGGCCCTCGGCCAGCAGCAGCCGGACCAGGGTCGGGCTGCCCATCACGGCCAGGTCGCCGCCGGGGGCGGCGTGCAGCTCGCGGAGGCGGGAGACGGCCTGGTCACCCGGGATGCGGGTGGTGTTCTCCCAGGTCAGGTCGGAGTCGCCGAGGGTCGCCGAGACCACGTACTTCGGGAGCGCGTTCATCCGGTCGGCGAACGGGTCGCCCGCCCGCTCGGGCCAGGCACCCGCCATGGTCTGCCAGGTGCGACGGCCGAACAGCAGCCCGTCGGCCTCGGCGGTCGCGTCGGCGAAGGTGCCGCCGACCACCTCCGGGTCGAAGAACGGGTGCGACCAACCGCCGTGCGCGAAGCCGCCGTCGGTGTCCTCCTCCGCCCCGCCCGGGGCCTGCACGACGCCGTCGAGGCTGACGAACTCGGTGATCACGATACGCATGGGGACTCACTCCTTGTGGTTGCTCCGTGTATATCAAGGGCAGCCGACAGGACCGCCCGGAACTCACCGCCCCCCGGCGGCCGGTGGAGCGGTTCGCGCCCGGATGACGGAGCGTCAGGACCGGCCGGGCGTCAGGTGGCGGGCCAGCACGGCGAGCGCTTCGGTGACCTCCCGCAGCCGGTCCGGGTCACCGTCACCGAGGGCGGCGGCCAGCGCGTCGGTGACGGTGGTCGCGCGGATCTCGGCGACCCGGGCGGACGGTTCGGCGGCGGGGTGGATCAGGGTGCGGCGGCCGTCGGCGGGGTCGGGCGCGGTACCGACCGAGCCGGCCTCCTTGAGGCGGGCGACGGCGGTGGAGACCTGGCTCTGCGGGATGCCGGTCCGGGCCACGACCTCGCTCGCGGTGGTGCCGGGGTGGGCGGCGACGTCGGTGGCGACGATCAGGACCGTACGGGTGCTGCCGGGCCGGCCGGCGGCGCCGCCCGGGGGCTCCGGGATGGCGCTCTCACCGATCTTCATCAAGGTCCGGCCCAGCAGGAAGAGGTCGACTCCGTTCATGGGGACAAGGTACATCCAGATTGATCCATCTCTATTGATACATCCAATTGGATGTATTACGGTGAGGGCAGGCGCAACGGACGGACCGTCAGCGCCCGGAGAGGAACCCGCCATGCCCACCGCCAGCCTCACCGTCCCCGGCGCGACCCTGCACTTCGAGGTGCGCGGGAGCGGCCCGGTCCTGCTCGTCTCGCAGAGCGGCGAGGGCGACGCCGACCGCAGCACCGACCTGGTGGCGGGCCTCACCGACGCGTACACCGTGGTCACCTACGACCGGCGGGGGCTGTCCCGCAGCCGGCCGGACGACCCGGAGCGCGGGGCGAGCCTGGCCGAGCACGCCGAGGACGTGCACCGGCTGCTGGCCGCCGTCACCGACGGGCCCGCGCTGATGCTCGGGTGCAGCCTCGGTGCCTCGATCGGCCTGCACGTCGCGGCCCGGCACCCCGGGCAGCTGAGCGCCCTGATCGCGCACGAGCCGGTCACCCCGCGACTGCTGCCGCCGGCCGAACGGGCCGGGCACGAAGCCGAGCTGACCGGACTTCAGCACCACTACCGGCAGCACGGCCTCGGCCCGACGCTGCCCGAGATGGCACGGCTGCTGGGCATCGACCTGCACGGGCCGACCGAGGACGGGCTGACCCCGCACCCGATGGACGCCCGCCGGATCGCCAACTTCGACCACTTCATCCGGCACGACTTCGGTGCGGTCGTGCAGGACACCCTGGACCCCGAGGTGCTGCGCGGCACCACCACCCGGATCGTCCCGGCCGCCGGGCGCTGCACCCCGCCGGAGGTCTTCGACCGCCGCTGCGCCGACGCCCTGGCCGAGTTGGTCGACGAACCGGTCCGGATCTTCCCCGGCGGCCACAACGGCAACCTCGCCCACCCCCGCGCCTACGCCCACCGCCTGCGCGAGGTGCTGGCCGAAGCGGTCCGAGCCGTCTGAGTGGTCCGAGCCGTCAGGCGGCCCGGATACCGGCCACCACGGTGGCGTCGTGCCGGTCGGAGGTGTGCAGGGTCGGCGTCAGGCCCCGGTCGGTCATCGCGGCGGCCGTGGCGGTGGCCTGGCGGGTGCTGGTCTCGATCAACAGGTGGCCGCCCGGGGCGAGCCACCGGGGTGCGGCGGCGATGACGCGGCGCTGGACGGCCAGGCCGTCGGGGCCGCCGTCCAGGGTGAAGTGCGGTTCGTGGTCGCGGGCTTCGGCCGGGAGGAAGGGGATCGCGGCGGTGGGGACGTACGGGGCGTTGGCGACCAGGACGGTGATCCGGCCGCGCAGGGCGACGGGCAGCGGGGCGTAGAGGTCGCCCTGGTGGACCGTCGCCGTGGCCGGGAGGTTGCCCCGGGCGCAGTCGGCGGCGGTCGGGTCGAGGTCGGCGGCGTGCAGCTCGGCCGAGGGGACGGTGGCGGCGAGCACCGCGGCCACGGCGCCCGCGCCGCAGCAGAGGTCGAGGGCGACACCGTCCGGCCGGAGCAGGCCGGCGGCCAGTCCGGCCAGGAACTCGGTACGGCGGCGCGGCACGAAGACCCCGGGCGTGACGGTGATCCGGAGGCCGCAGAACCCGGCCCAGCCCAGGACGTGTTCGAGCGGATGGCCCTCGGCCCGGCGGCCGACCATGGCGGCGAGCTGCTCGGGCGTGGTGGCGCCGGCGAGGAGGAGGTCCGCCTCGTCCTCGGCGAAGACGCAGCCGGCGGCCCGGAGGGTGGTGACGATGGTGGCGTACGACATGACGGCGGCCTTTCGAGCGGACGAAGGGCGCTCGGGTGGCCAGCCGGTCAGTGCGGCGGGGCGACGGAGGAGAGCACCCGTACGGGACGAGCGGTCATGGGTGTCACCTCCGGGGTCGGGTCGTGTGCTGCCGAGACCGGCACTTTACCAAAGCACAGGGCTGAACCGGCGTCAGCCGACGCTGCCGTCCGGGTCCGCCAACCGGCGGTACGTCTCGGCCAGCAGGACGCTCAGGTCCCGCCCGCCGATCCGGATCCCGGCCGGGCCGAGGCCCGCGGTCGGCGGTTCCCCGGCGGCGGCCGGGGCGGCGGCCCGCAGGGTGAACTCGCCGTCCCAGAAGCGGGCTGCCGGGTCGGGTTCCATCAGACGGCTCCGATCGCGTCGGCGGACAGGGTGACCAACTCCCGCAGGGTGCCCGGGTCGAGGCCGGTGAGCCACTGTTCCTCGGTGGAGACGGCGGACTCGGCGAGGGCCCGCTTGGCCTCGATCAGCTCGCCGATCCGTTCCTCCACGGTGCCGACGCAGACCAGGCGGCGGACCTGGACGTCCCGGCGCTGGCCGATCCGGAACGCCCGGTCGGTGGCCTGGTCCTCGACCGCCGGGTTCCACCAGCGGTCCAGGTGGATGACCTGGTTGGCGGCGGTGAGGTTGAGCCCGGTGCCGCCGGCCCGGAGCGAGAGCAGGAAGACCCGGGGGCCGCCGGGGGCCTGGAACCGCGCGACCAGCTCCTCCCGCCGGTGCTTGGGGACACCGCCGTGCAGGTAGAGCACCTCCTCGCCGAGCCGCTCGGCCAGGTGCGGCTGGAGCAGCCGGCCGAACTCGGCGTACTGGGTGAAGACCAGCACCCGGTCGCCCTCGGCCAGCGCCTCGGTGAGCAGCTCCTCCAGCCGGGCCACCTTGCCCGAGCGGTCCCCCAACGGCGAACGGTCGTGCAGGAGTTGGGCCGGGTGGTTGCAGACCTGCTTGAGCTTGCCGATCGCCGCCAGCACGGTGCCCTTGCGCTCGACGCCCCGGATGCCCTGCTCCCGGTGCAGCACGTCGGCGACCACCGCCTGGTAGAGCCCGGCCTGTTCGGCGGTGAGGTTGCACCAGACGGTGATCTCCTGCTTGGCGGGCAGCTCGGTGGCGATCAGCGGGTCGCTCTTCAGCCGGCGGAGCACGAACGGGCCGCTCAGCCGCCGCAGTCGCGACCCGGCGTCGGCGCTGCCGTGCTGCTCGACCGGGACGGCGAACCGCTCCCGGAACGACTCCGTACTGCCGAACAGGCCCGGGTTGGCGAAGTCCAGGACGGCGTGCAGCTCGGCCAGCCGGTTCTCCACCGGTGTGCCGGTGAGGGCGATCCGGTGCACCGCCACCGGGAGCGAACGCAGCGCCCTGGACTGGGCGGTGGCGGAGTTCTTGACGTACTGCGCCTCGTCCGCGACCACCCGCCGCCACCGGACGCCGGCCAGCGTCCGGACGTCCCGCTGGAGCACCCCGTAGGTGGTGATCACCAGGTCGGCGGGCGGCAGCTCGCCGCGGTCGCTGCCGTGGTGGACGTGCACCCGGAGCATCGGCGCGAACCGGGCCGCCTCGCGCTGCCAGTTGCCGACCAGCGACATCGGACAGACCAGCAGGGTCGGGCCGGTCGCGGTGCCCGCGTGCTGCTCGGCGGCCAGCAGGGCCAGCGTCTGGACGGTCTTGCCGAGGCCCATGTCGTCCGCCAGCACCCCGCCGAGGCCGAGCCGGGCGAGGGCGTGCAGCCAGGCCAACCCCCGTTCCTGGTACGGGCGGAGGGTGGCGCCGAAGTCCGGCGGCAGGGCGGGGGCGGCGGTCTGCTCGGTCCGGCCCGCCAGCAGCTCGCCGAGCGGGCCGGTGGCGGTGACCTCGGTGACCGGGAAGCCGCCGACGGTGGCCGCCGGGTCGAGGGCGAGCCGGAGCAGCTCGGCGGTCGGCAGCGAGCCCGAGCCGTGCCGGGCGAGGAAGGCGAGGGCGGCGGCGATCTGCCCGGCGTCCACCTCGACCCAGCGGCCGCGCAGCCGGACCAGGCCCTGCTGGGCCGCCCCGAGATCGGCCAACTCCTGCTGGGTGAGCCTGACTTCGCCGATCGCGGCCTGCCAGCGGAAGTCCACCACGGCGTCCCGGTCGACCTGGGCGGCCCGCTCCACGGTGCCGGGCGGTGCGACCCGGGCGGCGGTCAGGGCCAGGCCGAGCGCGGGCCTGCGCTGCCACCAGGCCGGCAGCAGGACGCCGAACCCGGCCAGGGTGAGCGCGGGTGCGGCGTTGCGCAGGAAGTCGAGCGCGCCGGCCCGGTCCAGCCGCAGGCCGGTCGGCCTGCGGCCACCGGCCGGGCCGGGGCGCAGCTCGGGCCGGCGCAGGGCGGCCCGGTCGAGTTCGGCCAGGAAGCTCTCCACCGGGTCGGCGAGCTGCCGGGACAGGGCGGCGAACGCCGGTCCGCCGTCCCAGAGTTCGGCGGCCGGGACGAGCAGCGAGGGCTGTTCGACCGCCTGGATCAGGAAGTCGAGCCGCCAGTCGTCGTCATCGGGCCGTCCCTCGGGGTCGTCGTCGGCGGGGCCGAGCGGCTCGGAGAGCCGGAAGCAGAGCCGGACCGGACTGTCCGCCGGCGGCGAGCCGGCCAGCCAGACCGCCAACTGCTCGCGCAGCCCGGCGAGTTCATCCTCCGGGGCCTCGAACCGCCCGTCCGCCCGGTGCAGCGCGGCCCACCAGGCGGCCGGAGCCCCGTCGGCGGCGGGCACCGCCGTACCGTCCAGGGCGGTCCTGATCTCGTGGTCGACGAAGCGGTCCAGCAGTTCGGCGGCCAGCTCGACGGCCCCGGTCCGGCCCTCCGCCAGCACGGCGGGTGGACACCCCCGGACCAGCGCGTCCAGCTCCCGCCGGTCGGCCCGCTCGGGGGCGGGCTGCCAGTGGGCGTACGGGGCGCCGTCCCGGTCCCGGACCACCGGGAGCACCCGGCCCCGGCCCGCCAGCCGCCAGGCCAGGTCGTGCACGGCGGTCAGCCAGCGCAGCGAGGCGCCGTACGCGAGCTCCACCGACCCCGCCACACCCGGGAGTTCGATGCTGGCGCCGGACCAGTACGGGTCGAACAGCCCACCGAGCAGCTGGGCCGCCTCGGCCGGCGGGAAGAGCAGCACCGGCACCCGCCAGGAGGCCGGGGCGAGGCCCCGGCCGGTGGCGCCGATCGGCAGTTGCGGGGAGGGGGTGGGCGCCCCGCCGAGACCGGGCAGCCGGAGCGTGCTCCACCGCTCGGGGGCCTGCTCGGCGAGCCAGCCCGGGCCCGGGCCGAGGGCGGCCAGCAGCCGGGCCACCTCGGCCGCCGGGGCCGCGAACGGGTGCGCGGTGGCGGCCACCGCGGCGCCGGACGGACGGTGCAGCCGGGCCGCCGTGTAGGCGCGGGCGTCCTCGGCCCAGAGCGCCAGCCGCCCGTCGGCCCGCCAGAGCGCGTGCAGGGCGTACATGGACGGGGCCTCCCGGGAACGGCAGCAGGGTTTCACCCTAACCGGGGTGCGTAGCGGCCAGGATCTGACCTAGTTCCCGCCTACCTTTGGTCGTACCGGAGCGGGGGTGACCCGCCTGACGAAAAGGTGATCGACATGGTGGTCCTGGTGGCGGCGGAGAGCAGTGAGCGCGAGGGTCTGCTGGCCTTCCTGGAGGCACACCGGGGCGCGGTGCGCCGCTCGGTGCACGGCCTCACCGAGGAGCAGGCGCGGGCCACCCCGAGCGCGAGCAGCCTGTCCCTGGGCGGCCTGCTCAAGCACGTGACCACCTGCGAGCAGCACTGGATCGAGAGCGTCCTGACGGGCCGTGAACTGCCGCAGCAGCCCTGGGAGGACCAGCACCGGCTGCTCGACGGCGAATCCGTGGCCGACTGGCTGAAGCAGTACGAGGCGGTGGCCGCCGAGACCGAGCGGGTGATCCGGGCGCTGCCCGACCTGGAGGTGGACGCGGCACTGCCGGAGGCGCCCTGGTTCCCGCCGAACAGCCGGCGGACGGCCCGCTGGATCCTCACCCACCTGTGCACCGAGGTGGCCCGGCACGCCGGACACGCCGACATCATCCGGGAGAGCCTGGACGGCAGTACCGCCCTGGCGCTGGTCGCGGCGGTCGAGCGGGACCGGGCCTGAAGTTCCGGCGCGCCTTGGTTGAACATTGAACGAAACGGGGTTATGGTGGTGGCACGCCAACAAGTTGAAGCCTAAACAAATGGCTTCCGACCCGAGGAGAAGCCATGGGCATCTTCAACCGCACCAGCAAGGCCGCCACCACCGGCACCGCCGTCGCCGAGGCCCCGGCCGGGCCCGACCTGGCGCACCTGACCGGTGACTACACGATCGACGCCTCGCACAGCCGGATCGGCTTCGCGGTCCGCCACGCGATGGTGACCAACGTGCGCGGCCAGTTCGCCGGGCACGACGGCCTGCTCCACCTGGACGGCAGCCGGCCGGAGAACTCCACCGCCGCGCTGACCATCAAGGTCGCCAGCATCGACACCGGCAACACCCAGCGCGACGAGCACCTGCGCACCGGCGACTTCTTCGAGGCGGAGACCTTCCCGGAGATCACCTTCCGCTCCACCTCGGCCGAGCGGCTGGACGGCGACTCGTACCGGATGACCGGTGACCTCACCATCAAGGGCACCACCGGCGAGGTGGTCCTCGACCTGGAGTACACCGGCAGCGCGACGGACGTGTACGGCGCCCAGCGGGTCGGCTTCGAGGGCAGCACCACGGTCGACCGCACCGCCTGGGGCCTGTCCTACAACGCCGCGCTGGAGACCGGCGGCGTGCTGATCGGCGAGAAGGTCAAGCTCAGCTTCGACATCTCGGCCGTCAAGAGCGTCTGAGCCGCGCTCAGCACTCCAGCAGCGCGGCATCCTCGGCGGGCAGCCAGCTCACCGGCGGACGCCGCAACCACCCCTCGCGCGAGCCGAGTTCGGCCACCGCCTCGCGCAACGCGGTGAATCCCGGATGACGAAGCTCCGGGCGGTGCACCAGGCTCACCAGACTGAGCGGCACCGGATCGACCAGCGGACGGGTGACGGCCCCGGGTATCCCGGGGCCGCCGGTCGTGGTCAGCATCGCCTCACCGTGCCGGGCCAGATAGTGCCCGACCTCCTCCACTCCGACCGGCGGGCTGTGCGGGGCCGCCGCGAGCAGACCGTGCGCGTCCAGCAGCCGCCGCCCGAGCGCGGTCCACTCGGTGGTCGCCGGATTCCCCGCACAGATGTCCACCGGGTGCCCGGCCAGCGCGCTCAGCGGCACCTCGGACAGCGCGGCCAGCCGATGGCCGAGCGGGAGGAAGACCGCCATCGCCTCGAACCGGACCGGCAGCTGGGCGAGTTCCGACCGCAGACCGGCCGACAGGCCGGCGAACCTCCCGAACGAGACGTCCAGCCGATGGGCCGTCAGCTCCGCCGCCGCCGCGGTCAGCCCGCCGTGGAACCGGGCCAGCAGCTCCAGCTCGGGCCGCGCCGCCCGGGCCGCCGCGAGCAGCCGGACGGCGGTCAGGTCGTCCCCCGTCACGTCGTTGTTCAGGTCCACCAACAGCGGCCGGTGGCCGGACTGTTCGGCCAGCAGCTCGTCGTGCAGGGCCAGCAACCGCCGGACCTTCGGCAGCAGCCGCTCCCCCTCCGGCGTCAGCCGCACGCTGCGGGTGCTCCGGTCGAACAGCCGCAGCCCGAGCGCCAGCTCCAGCGCCCGGACGTCCCGGCTGAGCGCCTGCTGCGCCACGTGCAACCGCTCGGCGGCCCGCCCGAAGTGCAGGGTCTCGGCGGTCGCGGCGAAGCCGCGCAGCAGACGCGGGTGCAGGTCACGAGGCATTCCCGCACCCTAGACCACCGTATTGACACCGCAGCTGTGTCAATCGGGCCGAACAGGTGTTGGACCGGCCCGGACCGCGGCCGGAAGGCTGGGCGCACACCCCGCGCCCACCCCAGGAGTTCCGTGTTCGCCTCGTACCGCCGCCTGTTCGCCGCCCCCGGCGCGCTCGCCTTCACGCTGACCGGGCTGTTCGCCCGGCTGTCCTTCGCGATGACCGGGGTCAGCACGGTGGTGCTGATCGCCACCCGCCGCGACTCGTACGCGCTGGCCGGGGCGGTCTCGGCCGCCGGCGTGCTCGCGGTCGCCTTCGCCCTGCCTCTGAGCGGGCGGCTGGTGGACCGGTACGGGCAGGCCAGGGTCTCGTTCGCCGGCGTGCTGCTGGCGGTCTGGCCGATGACCGGGCTGCTGCTCTGCACGCACTTCGGCGCACCCGCCTGGACGCTCTTCCTCTGCTGCGCCGCCTCCTCGGTGATCCCCAACCTGGGCGGCATGGCCCGGGCCCGCTGGGCCCACCTGTACCGGGACGACCCGGCGGCCCGGCACGCTGCCAACTCCCTGGAACAGGCGCTGGACGAGCTCTGCTTCATGGGCGGTCCGGTGTTCGCCATGCTGCTCTGCACCTCGCTCTTCCCGGAGGCCGGGCTGCTGGTCGGCGGGGTGCTGGGCTGCGGCGGCCTGCTGCTGTTCGCCGCCCAGCGGCGGACCGAACCGCCGGTGCAGCCACCGGCGGCCGTCCCCACCCGGGGCGCGCTGCGGCACGGCGGACTGCGGGTGCTGGTGCTGGTGTTCGCCGCGACCGGGGTGGTGTTCGGCTCGACGGAGGTCAGCACCATCGCGTACGCCGACTCGCTCGGCCAGAAGCCGCTGGCCGGTGGGCTGTTGGCGCTGGTGGCGGCCGGGTCCTGCGTCTCCGGGCTGGCCTTCGGCCTGGTCCGGAGCCGGATCGGCGGTGCGGGGCGGCTGCTGCTCGGGGTGGCGGCGATGACCGTCCTGCTGCTGCTCCCGCTGGCCGCCGGGGTCTCCGGGGCCGGGCTCGCGGTGCTCGGCCCCGCGCTGTTCGTGGCCGGGTCGGGCACCGCACCGACCATGGTGGCCGGTATGACCATGGTTCAGGAGCTGCTGCCCGCCCGGCAGTTGAACGAGGCCATGGGCGTCGCGGTGGCGGGCATCCTGATCGGGATCTCCACCGGGGCGGCGGTCGGCGGGATGCTCGCCGAGCGGGCCGCGCCGGGCACCGGCTTCCTGCTGCCGGCCGGAGCCGCCGGGCTGGCCCTGCTGACCGCGCTGGCCGGCCACCGCCGGCTGGGCGCCCGGCCGGTGGCGGAGCTCAGCGCGTCGGCGGCGTGACCGGGAAGCTGTACTCGTACTCGGGCAGCCGGTGCCCGCCGGGGAACCAGCCGATCCGGTCGCCGGTGCGCACCCCGCCCGCCCGCCGGTAGAACGCGATCGCCCGGGTGTTGGCCTGCAGCACCTCCAGGTAGAGGGTGCGGTCCGGGAAGTGCGCCCGCCCGGCGGCCAGCAGCCGGGCACCGATCCCGCCGCCGGTCCGGCCGGGGCGGACGTGCAGGTTGTCCAGCAGCACCCGGCCGTCCGGTTGCGGGACCAGGTAGGCGAAGCCGTCCAGCTCTCCCGCGCGCTCGGCGAGCAGCAGCAGCGGGGTGTTGGCGGGCTCCCCGTAGTCCACGCCCAGCCGCAGCTCCCAGAGTTCGCGGCGCTCCTCGGCCAGACCGTCGCCGAGCGCCTCGGCCGGCACCAGCCCGGTGTACGCGGACAGCCAGCTCGCGCTGTGCAGGGCGGCGACCGCCGGGGCGTCGGCGGCGGTACCTGGTCGGATCTCGTGCGGCATGCCACCGAGCCTGTCACATCGGCCCGCCAAGGTAGGCTCCACAGGCGTGGAGCAGCCCAAGGACGTCACGGACCCGGTGCCGGCCCCGAGCGAGCCCGGCAACGCCGAACTGCCGGGCGGTCGGGCCAGGCCGAAGACCGACAAGAGCGAGCAGACCCGGGCCCTGATCCTGGACACCGCGATGCGGCTGTTCAAGGAGCGCGGTTACGACAAGACCACCATGCGGGCGATCGCCGCCGAGGCCGGGGTCTCGGTCGGCAACGCCTACTACTACTTCGAGTCGAAGGAATTCCTGATCCAGGGTTTCTACGACCTGATGACGCACGATCACGCCCGGGAAGCCCGGGAGCGGATGGCCGGGCACACCGACTTCGCGGACCGGTTGGAGATCGCCCTGGTCTCCTGGCTGGACTGCGCGGCGGAGTACCACACCTTCGCCTCGCAGTTCTTCCGGACCGCCGCCGACCCGAACAGCTCGCTCAGCCCGTTCTCCAACGACTCGCACCCGGCCCGGGCCACGGCGGTCGAGCTGTTCCGCGAGGTGCTGGCCGGCTCCGACCTGAGCAGCAAGCTGGACGCCGAGCTGGTCGAGCTGCTGCCCGACCTGCTCTGGCTGCACCTGATGGTGGTCGTCCTGTACTGGGTCTTCGACCGCACCCCGGACACCGAGCGGACCCGCGAGTTCGTCCGCCGCTCCACCCCGATGGCGGCCCGGATCCTGACCCTCTCCCGCTACCGGGTGTTCCGCCCGATCGTCCGGGACGCCAAGGGGCTGATCCAGGACTTCATCCTGCCGACCATCGGCCGGACGAAGTCCTGACCCGACGGAGGGTCAGAAGCCGTCCGGGTTCCAGGCCCGGAGCGGGGTGCGCAGCAGCAGGTCGGCCCGGGCCGCCGCGCCGGGGAGCAACTCGGTGACCAGGCCGCCCGCGACCAGCCGGGGCAGCGTCTCCGCGCCCAGGTAGAGGCTGCCCAACGGGCCCGCACCGAGCGCCAGCTCGGCGGGCTCCTCGGTCCTGGTGCAGCGGCCGGTCCCGTCCGGGGCCACCTCCAGGGCCCAGTGGCCGTCGGCCCAGCCGTACGGGTCGGTGACCGCCAGGACCGTCCGGCCCGGTGCGCCGTACCGACGGGCGGCGAAGGCGGCGGGGACGTCCAGCACCCGGAGCCAGGTGAAGTCGGAGCACTCCGGGCCCGGCCTGGCCATCCGGGGGTCGTTCAGCCAGAGCGGCAGCGGGTCGTCCGGGGCGAGGTTCGTGATCTCGACGGTGCGGACCCAGTCCACCGAGAAGGCCAGCCGCCAGAGCGCCACGGCGGTCGGGGCGTCCAGCGCGACGAAGTCGGCCACGGTGAGCGTGCAGTCGGGGGCCGGGCCGTCCCACTTGTCGTCCAGGCGGTAGACGATCAGACCGGTCACCGTGCCGCTCGCGTCCCGGTGCAGGGCGGCGAACGGCTCCTTCCAGTCGAAGCCGGGCAGCGTCGCCTCCCCGGTGGCCAGCCGCCACCAGTACGGCTTGCGGGCGATCGCGCCGGGCTGGGTGCGCCGCCAGCGCTCGTGCAGGTCGGGCCCGAGTTCGCGGAGCTCGGCCATGGTGACGAAGTCCACCCGGCCGCCCGGGCTCTCCGGCAGCTCGGCACGCAGGCCGCCGGACTCCAGGACGTCGATCCGCAGGCCGCTGTTGACGGTGGCCGGGCCGAAGCCGAACCGGCCGTAGATGTTGTACTCGGCCGCGATCAGGATCGCCACCGGGCAGCCGCGCCGGTGCGCGTCCGCCAGGTCGGTGGTCATCATCCGGCTGAGCAGTCCGCGCCGGCGGTGGGTGGAGTTGACCGTCACCCCGGTGATCGCGTCGGCCCGGACGGTGCCGCCGCCCGGAACGGTCAGCTCGGTGTCGAAGCTGCGGAAGGTGGCCACGCAGCGGGCCGGGTCGAACGGGTCGAAGGCGCCCTGGAAGCGGTTCGGCTCGAACTGGAGCCGGCGGAACTCGACCCCCTCGGCGACGTGCGGCCGCAGGAACCCGCGCGCCACCGCCCGGTCCCAGGCCGGGAGCTCGTCCTCCGTGATGTACCGGATGTCCGTGTTGTCGGATCGCGCGTTGCCCATCGGGTCACCGTACGACGCGGCGTCAGAAGCGGCATCCGGTTTTCTCGGGACTCCCTCCGCCCTTCCTTCATCTCATATATGAGATATCGTCTGCCCCATGAGCGACGACTACCTCCAGCGCATCGGCGGTCTCATCCGCACCGCCCGCGAGCACAAGGGCAAGACCCAGGGCCAGCTCGCGGCGGCCCTCGGCACCAGCCAGAGCGCGGTCAACCGGATGGAGAAGGGCCAGCAGAACCTCACGCTGGAGATGGTCGCCCGGATCGGCGAGGCGCTGGACAGCGAGATCGTCTCGCTGGGCTACGCCGGCCCGATGCACCTGCGGGTCGACGGCGGGCGGCAGTTGAGCGGCGCGATCGACGTCCGCACCAGCAAGAACGCCGGGGTCGCGCTGCTCTGCGCCTCGCTGCTGACCACCGGTCGCACCACGCTGCGCCAGGTGGCCCGGATCGAGGAGGTCTACCGGATCCTGGAGGTGCTCGCCTCGATCGGCGTCAAGGCCCGCTGGACCAACGACGGCCGCGACCTCGAACTGACCCCGCCCGCCCGGCTCGACCTGGACTCGATGGACGAGGCCGCCGCCAAGCGGACCCGCAGCGTGCTGATGCTGCTCGGGCCGCTGATGCACCGGGCCGAGCAGTTCAGGATCCCGTACGCGGGCGGCTGCGACCTGGGCACCCGGACGGTGCAGCCGCACCTGGCCTCGCTGCGGCAGTTCGGCCTGGAGGTGGCGGCCACCGACGGGAGCTACCACGCCCGGGTCGAGGCCGGGGTCTCGCCGGGGCGGCCGATCGTGCTGACCGAGCGCGGGGACACCGTGACCGAGAACGCGCTGATGGCCGCCGCCCGGCACGACGGCGTGACGGTGATCCGCAACGCCAGCCCGAACTACATGGTCCAGGACCTGTGCTTCTTCCTGGAGCAGCTCGGGGTCAGGATCGAGGGCATCGGCACCACCACGCTCACCGTGCACGGCCTGGCCGATATCACCTGTGACGTGGACTACGCCCCGGCCGAGGACCCGGTCGAGGCGATGAGCCTGCTCGCGGCCGCCGTGGTGACCTCCTCCGAACTGACCATCCGTCGGGTGCCGATCGAGTTCCTGGAGATCGAGCTCGCGGTGCTGGAGGGAATGGGCCTGGACCACGACCGCACCCCCGAGTACCCGGCCCGCAACGGCCGCACCCGGCTGGTCGACCTGACGGTCCGTCCGTCCAAGCTGACCGCGCCGGTCGACCGGATCCACCCGATGCCGTTCCCCGGCATCAACATCGACAACGTCCCGTTCTTCGCCGTGATCGCCGCCGCCGCCCACGGCACCACCCAGATCAACGACTGGGTCTACGACAACCGCGCCATCTACCTGACCGACCTCACCCGCCTCGGCGCGGCCGTCACGCTGCTCGACCCGCACCGCGTCATGGTCCAGGGCCCGACCCGCTGGCGGGCCGCCGAGACCGTCTGCCCGCCGGCCCTGCGCCCGGCCGTGGTCATGCTGCTCGCCATGCTCGCCGCCGAGGGCACCTCGGTGCTGCGCAACGTCTACGTGATCAACCGCGGCTACGAGGACCTGGCGGAGCGCCTCAACTCGATCGGCGCGGCCATCGAGACCTTCCGGGACATCTGACCGGGAGCAGACCGCCGATATACGGCGTTCCCCCCACCCGGGGCGTAAACGGAAGAGCGCGCACATGACTGACTATTCGTCAATCCTCGTTCAGTAATAATTAATTGATCGGGCACCCCCCTCGTGGAAGACTCCGCGTCGGCGATCGCGGAACAGCCGCGCCCGTCTACTTCGGTGTTCTTGGGGGAAGATCATGAAGGCATTCCTGTCCGCCGCCCGACCGCTCGGCCGGGTGGTCGCCGGCTTCGGTCTGGCTCTCACCCTGGCGGTCGGCACCACCGCGCTGACCGCCGGCGCCGCACACGCCCAGAGTGTCGGCTCGGGGTCGCTCAGCTTCAACGGCGACCCCGGCGACTACATCAGCCAGGGTCAGCAGCACGACTACTCCACCTCGGCGAAGGACCGGCTCACGGTCTACTCCAACGAGGACCGGAGCGCCGTCAGCGTCTCGGTCAACGGCTACCAGGGCAACTGGTGGAGCCTGGACCTGGCGGCGCCCACCGGGGAGCAGCTGCACACCGGCACCTACACCGGGGCCACCCGGGCCCCGTTCAAGGGTGCCGGGCCCGGCCTCGAGATCAGCGGTGACGGCCGCGGCTGCAACACGCTGACCGGCTCCTTCACCGTCAGCAACCTCGTCTTCGGCCCGCACGGCTACCTGCAGACCCTCGACGCCAGCTACGAGCAGCACTGCGAGGGCGGCGCCGAGGCCCTGCGCGGCGAGGTGCACATCACCAACCCGGTCGCGCCGGCCGAGCTCAACCTCGGCCTGGGCATCGCGGTCCAGGGCACCGCCAGCTCGCTGAACGGCAAGGCCACCGTGCACGGCACGGTGACCTGCAACAAGCCCGTCCAGGTCGCCGTCGCCGGACTGGTCACCCAGGTGAAGAACCGGGTGCTGATCCGGGGCGCCTACTCCACCTCGGTGAGCTGCACCCCGGGCGCGCCGGTGGCCTGGAGCGCGGCCGCCGACCCGACCGGGACCACCCCGTTCCAGCGCGGCAAGGTCGAGGTCACGGCGCAGGCCACCACCACCGACCCCGACTACGGGGTGAACGTCACCGCGAGCCAGACCACCGCGGTCGACCTGAGCAAGACCGGCAAGTAACACCCTCGGGGGGCAGCTGAGCAGGCCGGACCGGTCCAACCGGTCCGGCCTGCTCGCCGTGCGGCGCCGGGCCGACCTGCAAGGGGCGGGGTCAGGGGCGGCCGTAGAAGTCCGGGCGGCCCATGATCCAGAGGCTGGCCTGCTTGATCGCCGTGCCCGGGCGGGGGGCCTCGATCATCTGGTCGTCGCCGATGTAGAGGGCGACGTGGTGGATGTCCCGGGCGCGGCCGGTGTCGGTCCAGAAGACCAGGTCGCCCGGGCGGAGCTGGGCGTAGCCGACCGGGGTGGACTCGGCGTACTGGTCGGCGGCGAAGTGGGTCAGGTTCTTGCCCGCGCGGCGCCAGGCCATCATGGTCAGCCCGGAGCAGTCGTAGCCGGCCGGGCCCTCGCCGCCCCAGATGTAGGGCAGTCCGATCTTGGAGCGGGCGAAGGCGATGGCGGCCTCCGCACCGCCTGCCGACCAGGGGGACTCGGCCACCGAGTCGGCGGACGGACGGGCCGCGGCGGCAGCAGCGGCCTCGGTGGCCGCCGCTGCTGCGGCGGCGGCCCGGGCGGCCTCCTCGGCGCGGGCGGCGGCGAGCGCCTCCAGGGCCTCCCGGCGCTGCCGCTCCAGGTCCAGGGTGGTGTTGCGGGCGGCGGCCAGGGCGGTGAGCAGCTGCTCCCGGCGGGTGGTGATCTCGGCGACCTGGGTCTGCTGGGCGGCCAGCCTGGCCTCGGCCTGCTCCTTGGCCAGCCGGACGGCGGCGGCCGCCGACACCGCCTCGGCCTCGGCCGCCCCGGCCGCCTCGGCGGTGCGGGCGGCCTCGGCGGCGGTGGTCGTGGCGGTGTCCAGGATGTCCTTGGTCCGGGCGCCGACCATGCCGATGGCGGCGGCCTGGGCACCGATCGCCCGGGGCCCGTCGGCCCCCAGCAGGGCGTCCAGGGCGGAGAGTTGGGCGCTGGCACCCTGCCGGTAGGTCTCGGCGGCCAGCTCGGCGGCCCGGTCGGCGGCGACCACCCGGGCCTGCGCCGCAACCGCCGCCAGCGCTCCGGTCCGACTCGCCTCGGCCCGGGCCCGGGTGAGCCGGGCCTGCGCGCCGTTGTAGGACTCGACGGCCTGCTCGGCCTCCCGGCCGGCCCGCTCCAGGTCGGTCTGGGCGGCGGTCAGCCGGGCCTCGATCGCGGCGGTGTCGGCGGCCCTGGCGGTCTCCTCGGCCTGGGCGGCGGCGATGTCGTCGGTGCTGGGGTACGGCTCGTCGGCCGGGGCGGCGATGCCGGGCGCTGCGGGTGCCGCGCCCGCGACGGGCAGCAGGCCGAACAGGCCGGAGAGGGTGAGCAGGAGGGTCGGGAGGATTCTGCGAGCCACGGGGTGCCCCTCTCGCGACGGCTGACGGTGGATCAAATATCCCATCAAGTGATAAATCGGTCACTCGTTGTCATAGTTTCAGACCTGACGGTGGCTCAGCGCCAGGCCCACGCGGCCGGGCGGGTGAGATGTCGGATTGTCTGCCCCGTTCGGGCAGCGGCGCCCGGCGCACTCCGCCCGGCGGCCCGAGCGCCCCGGTCCGAGCGCCCGGCCGGACCGGCCGTCAGTGCGGGCGCCTGGCCACCGGGTGCGGCACCCGGGGGGCCGCGGCCCGCAGGCGCCGGTACGGGGCGTGCGGCTCGGGCCCGGCCGGTGCGGCGGGCCGGACGGCGTACGTCCGGGCCCGGCCGGCCCGGACCGTCCGGCGGCGGGCCACCGACGGTGCGGTCCGCTCGGGCGCGGCGGCGGGGCCGGGGACGGCCGGCTTGGCCCGGCGGTCGGCCAGCCGGGCGGAGCGGCGGGCCAGCGCCCTGGCCTCGTGGGCGTCCAGGTGCGCGGTGGCCCGGGCGGCCATCCGCTCGGCGACCCGGTGGGTCGCGGTGTGGTGGGCGGGCACCTTGTCGGGAGCTCCCGCGATCAGGTCGAAGAGCCAGGTCCGCGCGCGGTCCGCGCGGGCGTGCAGCAGCCGTTCACGCCGGACCGCCCGCGCCCTGCGCCGGGGCCGGTTGGCATACCGCCAGCGCGCCCAGGGGCTGGTCGGCCGGGCCAGCCGGACCGCGCCGATCCAGGACAGGCCGGGCACCATGATGCCGAGCAGCCCGGTCCACACCTTGCCCTTGAACAGCGCGACGATCGAGACCGCGGCGTTCACGCTGATCACCGCGACCAGGCCCCACCTGGTGTCCTGCCCGGGCACCACCCCGAGCGGCACGTACCCGGTCAGCAGCAGCCCGGTGAACAGGATGCCGAAGATCACCGCGTCCACCGACTTCCGGCCCTGGGCGCTCCAGTACACGTCGTCCAGGTGCAGGATCAGCGCGAACTCGTCCAGCACCAGACCGCAGCCGATGCCGAAGCTGAGGCCGAACCAGTCGCTCCACGGGGCCGCGCCGTTGGTGGCGAACACCCCGATCCCGCCGAGCAGCAGGAAGCCCAGGCCGAACACCATGTGGTGGATGTGCAGACCGCCGGGGGTGATGTTGCCCGGCCACCAGCGCACGTTGGCCCGGATCATCCGGACGCTGACCCGGATCAGCACGAAGGACAGGATGAAGCCCACCAGCAGCAGGAACAGCGGCTGTTTGTGCGCGGCCACGATGTGGGTCCGGTAGCCGTCCAGCAGGGCCTCGATCATGCTTCGTACCTTCGTTCCGTCCTGACCCCGGGTCAGTGACCGGGGGTCAGAAACCGCGGGTCCGCTTGGCCGCCCGGCGCGGCACCAACAGGTAGGGGGCGAGCCGTTCACCGGCCGTACCGAGGCCCCCGGTGCCCGGCAGGTCGCTGGGCATCTTCAGGAAGAGACGCGCGATCTCCCCTCCGAGGTTGACCCCGACCGCGAGGGCCAGCGCCAGCGCGGCGGCCCGGCCGACCTGCACCACGCCGCCGACGGGATTGTTCTGGGTGAAGGCCAGCATCCCGAGGTAGATCGCCGAACCGGGCATCAGCGGCCCGAGCGCGGCGGTCACGTACGGCAGCGCGGAGGTCGCCTGGTAACGGGCGATCAGCTGGCCGAACAGACCGACCAGGCCGGCCGCCAGCCCGGTGGCGACGATCGGCGAGACCTGCGCGTTGTAGGCCAGCACCCCGTACGTGGACCAGCCGATGCCGCTGTTCAGGGTGACCAGCGGCAGGATCCTGCGGTCGGTCTGCAGCAGCATCGCGAAGGCCGCGGTGAGCACCATCGCCGCCACCAGCTGCACCGGTGGGTGGCTGATCCCGATCAGGCTCTCGCTCGGATTCAGGTTCGGATCGAGCTTGGAGCCCGCGTAGAGCACCAGCATCACGCCGATCACGATGCCCGCGACCAGGTAGAGCACCTCCAGCAGGCGGGCGGCGGCGGTGATGTAGAAACCCGTCAGACCGTCCTGCACGGCGGCCACCAGGGCCCGGCCCGGCAGCAGCGCGAACAGCCCACCGGTGATCACCACCGAACCGCGCAGGCCGAGGTGGTTGAGCGACAGCACGATGCCGGAGACCGCGGCGGGCATCGCCGCCAGCACGAACTGGTAGAACTCCGGCAGCCCGCGCCGGGCGATCAGCGAGGCCAGCCGGTCACCGAGTATCGCCGCCACGAAGGCGTTGGCGAAGACCAGCCAGGCCTTGGCGTCCAGCTTGCCGCCGACCAGGAAGGTGGCCGCCCCGGCCAGCAGCCCGGTGGCCAGCGCGAGCAGCCAGCCCGGGTACGGGTGCCGGTTGCGGCGGATCGCGGCGAGCCGCCGGTAGGCGTCGTTCACCGTCAGCCGTTCGGCGGTGATGTCGGCGACCAGCAGATAGACGGCGGCCAGCCGGGTGTAGTCGGAGGTCCGGCGGCGGACCACCCGGTCGGCGGTGACCGGGGGTTCGACCAGCGACGGCTGGTAGGAGATGCCGATCAGCGTGAAGGTGACCTGCGGCTCGCAGTGGTCGAGGCCGTAGGCGTGCGCGATGCCGAGCATCGCCGCCTCGACGTCCTCGGCGGCCTCGCCGCTGGCCAGCAGCAGTTCGCCGATCCGCAGCGTCAGGTCGAGCACCCGCGGCACGTTCCGCTTCACCGCGGACTCGGGCTTCTGCTCCCGCTGGGTCCGCTCGTAGGCCGGCCGCTCGGCCATCGGCGTGCGCAGCAGGGTGCGCATCCGGTCCGGCCAGGGGGCCTCGCCCGGCGCGCCCTGACGGAGCATCGGGACCGCGATCCCGGTCGGCGGGCTGAAGCCGACCGCCTTCCAGACCTCGGGGGTCAGGGTGTCCTCGGGGTTCCAGACCGGCTCGGCCGACTCCACCGGGCCGAGCAGGCCCTCGGTCTGCTGCGGCGCCGGAGCCAGCGGGATGACGGTCTGCTGCTCGACCGGGGGCGCGGCCGAACCGAGCAGACCCTCGGTCGGCGGGGCCTCGCTCGGGAGCAGCTGTTTCCTCGGCACCGGCCTGGGCGGCCTGCCGCCCCTGACCTTCTTGCCGCCCCCGGGTCGGCCCCGGCCCCGCTTCGGCACTGCCGCTCCTCCGCCGCCCCGGTCCGCATGGTGATGGTCGGTCCCACCTTGCCTGATCGGAGGGCCGGATGCACAACAGCCTGGGGTCGGCCCGGCAAACCCTGGGGTCAGGCCGCCCGCTGCGCGGTCCGGCGGGCCCGGAGGAGTTCGACCACGACCGGGATCACCGACACCAGCACGATCGCGATCAGGATCGCCTCGATGTTGTCCCGGACGAACGGGATCTGACCGAGGAAGTACCCGAGCACGGTGACCCCGGCACCCCAGAGCACGCCGCCGACCACGTTGTAGACCACGAAGGTCCGGTAGTTCATCCGGCTCACGCCCGCCACGATCGGGGTGAAGGTCCGGACGATCGGCACGAACCTGGCCAGCACGATCGCCTTCGGCCCGTGCCGGTCGAAGAAGGCGGCGGCCTTCTCCACGTTCTCCTGCTTGAACAGCCGCGAGTCGGGCCGGCGGAACAGACCCGGGCCGACCTTCCGCCCGAACAGGTAACCGACCTGGTCACCGGCCACCGCGGCCAGCACGATCAGCGCGCAGACCAGCCAGAGCGGCTGGGGCACGAAGCTGCCGTCCGCCACCAGCAGCCCGGCGGTGAACAGCAGCGAGTCGCCCGGCAGGAAGAAGCCGATCAACAGGCCCGACTCGGCGAACACGATGGCCAGGATGCCGACCAGTCCGAAGGTGGAGATCAGCGTGGTCGGGTCGAGCCAGGACGGGCCGAGGGCGAGGCTGGTCACGGGCGGGGGCTCCTCAGGGCGGGCAGCTTAGGCAAAGAAACAGTAAAGCATTGGCCAAGTAAGCGGTGCGTGAGGGCCTGGATTCCCGGCAATCCGGACATACTGTCCGACTATGACCAGCAGCGAAGCCGAGGAGAGCCTCGGCACCGTGATCGTGGCAGGGCTCTGCAACCTGGGGATCGCGGTCGCCAAGGCGATCGCCGGGGTGGTCAGCGGCTCCAGCGCGATGCTCTCCGAGGCGGCGCACTCCTTCGCCGACACGGTCACCGAGCTGCTGCTGTACGCCTCGATCAAACGCGGCGCCCGGCCCGCCGACGACGCCCACCCCTTCGGCCACGGCCGGGAGCGCTACCTCTGGGCCCTGCTCGCCTCGGTCGCCACCTTCGTCGGCGGCGCGGTCTTCTCGGTCAACGACGGCATCCACACCCTGGTGGAGGGCGAGGAGCTGGGCAGCCCGACCCTCTCCTACCTGGTGCTCGCGGCCGCCTTCGTCCTGGAGGGCATCTCGCTGCGGCGGGCGGTCCGCCAGGTCCGATCCGAATCCGCCCGGCTCGGCACCGGCACCCGGCAGTACCTGCGGCACACCCCCGACACCGCCGTGAAGGCGGTCTTCCTGGAGGACTCGGCCGCTCTGGTCGGCCTGCTGCTCGCCTTCGGCGGCCTGCTCGGCTCCCAGCTCTCCGGCTCCGCCGCCTGGGACGGCGTCGCCTCCCTGCTGATCGGCGCCCTGCTGGCCTGGGTCGCGTACGTGCTCGGCCGGGACAACTCCTCCCTGCTGATCGGCCGCTCCCTCCCGCAGTCGTTCGAGGACCGGATCGAGCAGACCCTCCGTCAACAGCCGCACGTGGAAGCCATCCTGGACCTGATCACCATCCTGCACGGCCCCAAGGAGGTCCTGGTCGCCGCCAAGGTCGACTTCTCCGACCTCGCCACCGCCGCCCAGGTCGAACGCGCCTGCGACACCGCCGAACAGGCCGTCCGCACCGCCTTCCCGGCCGTCACCCGCATCTACCTCGACCCCACCCCGAGCCCACCCGCCTAGGCGAGGCGACTCGGACACCAGGGCTCGATCTGTGCTCCGGGCATCTACGGTCCAGGGGCTCGGGGAACTACGACGCCGGCCCTTGCAAGGTGATCGTCGCGTAGGTGGTCAGGCACTTTCGCATTGACACCCGCCAGCCACGAACCGTCGCAGTTCCCCGAGCCCCTGGACCGTAGACCCGGAGCGTCTGCAAACAGCGCAGCCCCGAACCCCTGACCGTCCTGCGAGAGCTAGAGGCCGTAACGCTCGACGATGTCCTGGTGGGGTTCCACGTCGACGCCGGCGGCAGCCGCGAGTTCGGGCCAGCTGAGCGGGTGCCGCCAGTCCTTGGTGAGGGTGTTCAGGATCGCGTCGGCCTCCGCCGCCGAGGCGAGCGGCGGCACCCCGAGTGCGGCGTAGACGCCCGGCAGCGCGTCGCCGGTCTCCGGGTCCATCAGCCGGTAGCCGTCGCCGCTGTGGGCCCAGACCGCGAACCCCGCGTCGGTGAGCGCCTCGCGGAACGCCACCCACTGCGCCGTCCCCGGCCAGACCCCGTCCAGCCACCAGGTGGTGAACCCGGCCGGGTCGAGCAGTGTGAACAGCTCGAAGGCGGGCCGCCAGTCCAGCCCCTGGTCCTCGGGCTCCTCGTTCAGCAGGGTCGGGCCGAAGACCACCAGGTCACCGTGGTTGAGCGTCAGGTCGTCGCCGAGCACCGAAATGATCCGGGCGGTGGCCGGGCCGGTGCGGATCGCCGGGACGTCCGCTGCGGTGCCGTTGCTGCGCCGGGCCCGGACGGTGACGATCTGCCACTCCTCGTCCACCGGGCCGCTGTCCTGCTCGAAGTCGATGCCGAGCAGGGCGCCGGTGGAACGGACCACCGCCCAGTCCCGGTTGGCGCTGGCGACCGTCACCAGCTGCCAGAGGTCGGTGCTCTGCACCGTGCGGTACTGGAGGTCGGCGGGCGTGCCGTCGGCGGGCAGCGCGTGCTCCAGCAGTTCCTGGTACAGCCGTTGGGCGGTGCCGTGGTCGCCGAGCCGGACGGCGGCCGTCGCACCGAGCCGTCGCGGGTTGATCCGGCTCGGGTCCTCGGCGATCATCGCCGCGCAGTGCTCACCGACCTCGGCCCACCGGCCCTCGGCGGCGGCCCAGCGGGCCCTGACCCAGTACGCGTCGGCCGGGCTGTCCACCATCAGCCGGTCGGCCAGCCGGCGGATGCCGTCGCCGTCCCCGGCGTCGATCAGTGCGGCGGCCAGCACCCGGGCCAACTGGTCGTCGCCCGGGTCGACTTCGAGCTGTGCCCAGAGCAGGTCGGCGGCCGCCCTGGCGTGTCCGAGTGCGCCGAGGGCTCCGGCCAGACCGACCAGCAGATCGGTCGCCGGGGTGACCGCGTACGCGGCCGCCAGCAGGTCGGCGGCCTGCTCCCCGGAGCGCGGGTGTCCGGTCAGCCAGTCCCGGAACTCCTCGATCGGCACCGGGAGTTCGGCCACCGACAGGGCGTCGGCGGCAGCCCGCAGCCCGGCCACCCGGTCGGCCACCCCGTCGGTGCGGCGGAGCAGCCCGAGCATGCGTTCACCGGTGGCGGCCAGCGTCCTGGCCACCTCCCGGGCGCCGCGCCGGACGGCCAGTCGCCCGGCCACCAACAGCAGGTCCAGACAGGGCCGGTGGGAACCGGCCGCCTCCAGGTAGCCGACCCAGTGCGCCAGCCGGGCACCCAGCTCGGCGTCGTTGGGGTGGGCGTCGGCCTCGACCAGCGCGGCCACCGCGCAGGCCCAGCGGTACCGGATGTCGGCGAAGTTCTCCGCCTCCCCGGGCGTCGGCAGCTGCTCCAGGGCGGCCTCGGCCCGACCCAGCGAGGCCAGCATCAGCGCCCGGCCGACCGCCAGCTTCCGCCGGTCGTCCTGGTCCAACTGCCTTCGGCCGGCCAGGAATCCGCCCTCGGCGGCGTCGTACGCGTCCAGCGCGTCCTGGTACCGGCCGAGCCGGTGGAGCGCGGAGGCCCGGCTGTGCCCGAAGGCCAGCGAGACCTGCTCGCCCGCCGCCAGGATCCGGGCCTGGGCCTGGTCCAGGTGGACCAGCGCGGCCTCGGCCCGGTCGTCGTCCTCCAGGGTGTCGGCGTACTCCCGGGAGAGGCAGTCGAAGCAGGCCCGGGCCGGTTCGACCCGGGCCAGGGTCTCCTCCAGCACCGCCAGCCGCTCGGTGACGTAGCCGGGGCCGTCGATGTTGGCGTGGCAGATGGTGAAGTCCTGGACCGCGCAGACGGACTGCGGACAGGACTCGGTCTCCGGCCGGTGCGCGAACTCCAGCAGCGACACCGCCTCGGCGAGCGCCACCTCACCCTGGTGACGCTTGTTCAGCAGGTTCTGCAGCCGCCAGTGCCGCAGGAAGACCTCGACCCAGGGCAGGTCGAGCGCACGGGCCGAGGCCAGTGCCTCCGGGAAGACCGCGTCCAGCTGTTCGTTCCGCCCCTCGACGGCGTGTCCGGCAATCTCCGCCAGTGCGGTGGCCAGCCGGTGCTGGCCGGACTCCAGCAGGCGGCCGTGGCTGTCGTGCACCCAGGCCCAGATGTCGGTGCTCATACGGTGTCCCCCTGGCCGGGCAGGCCCGGCCCGTTCGCTGCGGTCATCGGTCGTGCGGTCCGTGCTGGTCGTCCGGCGGCACGTCCGGTGCGGACGTACCTTCGGGAACGGCCGCCGTGAGCGCCGCCACCGCGGTGCCCACGCCCCCCAGCGCGGCGGCCAGATCCCCGGCGGCGGACCCGGCGGCCGCCGCCATGATCACCTTGAGCGAGCGGAGCAGCCCGGCCGCCGTGGCACTGCCGGTGTGCCCCGCCCGGTACGCCGCCAGCAGCTGCTGGACGGCGGGCGCGGTCAGGTTGAGGTAGAGCCTGGCCTTGACCGTACCGTCGGTCCGCGCGGTGAAGGCACGGGCCAACTGCAGTGCGGCGGACGGGATCCGGGCACCCGCCTGATCGCTCTCGATCCGCTCCTTGAGCTCGGCCTCCCGGTCCGGGACCAGCACCAGCGGCAGCCCCGGCGGGTCGAACCTGGCCGGCACCAGCTGCTCGCCGCGATCGGCGAGCGCCCCCGAGAGCCAGGCGAACTCCTGCTGGGGCAAAGGCCGTTCGGGATCGCGGAACAGCTCCCGGTTGCCGCTCTCGCTGCCCAGCTCGACCAACCGGCAGTCCCGCAGCGCGGCGTACCGGCGCAGGAACGGCAGCACCGCGTACCGGTCGCCCCGGGCGATCGGCACCTGCATGGCGCGGTAGAGCATCTCCTCGAAGCCACCGCCCGAGCCGAGCGCGACGTGCACCGCACCGGACCCGGCCGCCCGCAGCGCACCGGCCGTCAGCTCGCCCTGCGAGGTGGGCACCGGTACGTCGTCGGCGAGCAGGGTGAACAGCCGGTCGTCCACCAGTGCGGCGCCCAGCAGTTCCTGGCCGTGCCGGGCCAGGATCCGGCGCCAGGCGACCGGGTCCAGCCGGGCGATCTCGTACAGCCCGTCCACCACCGCGTCGGCGAGCACCCGTTGCAGCGCCCGGTAGTGCTCGTCGCGTTGCAGGTCCTCCCGGCTGGCGGTCGGGGTGAGCCGGTCGGACTCGATCACGCCGCCGACGAATCCGGCCCAGGGCGGCAGCAGGTCGCGGGCGTCCTCGGCCAGCAGCATGCCGCGCAGGTAGACCGCGAGGTCGCGGTTGTCGGTGGACCCGTAGCTGCCGCCGTCCTGCACCCAGAGCAGGCCGACCGCGTCGGTGGCGCCCTCCACCGGGGTCACCGGCAGGGTGGCGAGCGGCGAGAAGTGCCGGCCGAAGGCGGTCGCGAAGCGCATCCTGGCCTGCTGCGGATCCTCGGCCGGCTCGCCCCGCCAGGGCACCGGGACGCCGTTCACCGGCTGCTCGTCCTCGCCGACGTGGACCGGGATCGGGAGCAGCACGCAGTACCGGCCGAGCACCTCGCGGAGCACGGCCTGGTCGGCCAGCCGGGCGTGCTCGGCCTTCAGCAGCAGCTCGACCACGGTGCCTGGGGCCGGGCGGGGCGGCACCGGTTCGACGCTGTACTGCTCGCCGCCCCGGCTCCGGTAGCGGTGCCCGAGGGTGGGCTCGCGGTGCGAGGTGGTGGTGACGGTGACCTCCTCGGCCACCGAGAAGGCGGACAGGAAGCCCAGGCCGAAGGCGCCGATCAGGGTCTGGTCACCCGTCAGGTCCCGCAGCAGCCGGGTGTACCCGGTGCCCACGGTGGCCAGGTAGGCGTGGATCTCCGGCTCGGTCAGCCCGGCTCCGGCGTCCTCGATCGAGATCGTCCGGCGGGCCCGGTCGGCTCGCACCCTGATCGCCCCGGCGGTGCTGCCCGGGTTCTCCAGAATGCGTCGGGTATGTGAATCGTGGGCGTTCTGGACCAGTTCGCGCAGCGCCACCAAGGGGGTGGAGTAGAGGTGCGTGGCCAACACCCCGACCAGACCCCCGAGGTCGACCTCGGTCGTACGCAGATTCTGTTCCGGCGGCCGCCCGGACTGAAGACCTTCTGACATGAGGCCCAAGTCTGCCAGTAAGACAATCCACCTACTAGCTTTTTGTGCTTTACCGGTGCCCGGTCCGGACATTCCCGGCTCCGTCCCAGGTCGGACGGGGGGGAATTGCCCGTTCCGGGCCACTTCGAGAATGCCGGAGACCGCGTCGGCGGGCGGTCGTGACACGTTCGGGCGAACCGACTGCCGGAGCATTGAACTCGGCCGACCCTCTGGTGAATGCTGGTCATGCGACGTCAGGCAACGGCACGTTACGGGGAGGCCACCCCGGGCGGGCCACATTCGCACCAGTTACAGGGAGACCACCGTGTCCCGAATTCGCGCAGCCGCCACCGTCACCGCCCTCGGCGTCTTTCTGCTCCTCGGAGCCGGCGCCGCCCACGCCGACAACGGCGCGGGGGCCGCCCACGGCTCCAACAGCAGCATCGTGAGCAACATCGGCTCCAGCAACGTCGTCGGCAGTGTCAACGGCAACGGCAACGCGACCCAGCAGGCCGCCACCGGCTCCGGTGCGTCCAACCAGAACAACAACTCGGGGGTGGCCGGGAATTCCGGCGGTATCGGCGTGATCCAGGGCAACGGCGCCTTCGCCCACAACGTCTACTACCCCTTCGTGCTCTACTAGACCGGCCGCCGCAGCAGGCCGATCGGCACCGGGCGGGGCGGGTCCAGCACGGACCCGCCCCGCCCGGGCATTTGCTCAGCCCACCCCCAACACCGCCCGGGTGAAAGCCTCCAGACGCTCCGTCAGATCACCCCGCTGACAGCCGGGCCGATTCCGCACCCCGTCGTTGACGAGTGAGAACATCGCGTGCACCCGGATCCTGGCCTCGGCCTTGTCGTACTCCGGCCGCACCTGCCGGAGCAACCCGACCCAGGTCCGCAGGAAGTCCCGCCGGGCGTCGATCGCCGCCTTCCGGTCCGGCTCGGCCAGCCGCTCGGTCTCACTGACCGTCACACCCAGGTAGTCGACGTGCCGCCGGGCGAAGTCCAGGTAGGCCCGCAGCCCGCAGCGGAGTGCGCCGGCCGGGGTGTCCGCGCCGGCCAGCGCACCGGAGATCTCGTGCCAGAGCCGCTCCCGGCCGCGCACCAGGGTGGCGGCCAGCAGCTCGGCCTTGGTGTCGAAGTGCCTGTAGACGCTGGGCCCGGCGATGCCGACCGCCGCGCCGAGCTGGTCGGTGCTGACGTTGTCGAAGCCGCGCTGGTGGAACAACCGGGCGGCGGCGGCCAGCAGTTCCTCCCGCCGACTGTCGGCGACCAGCGGCTCGGCGACCAGCGGCTCGGCGCCCCCGACGGGCTCCGGCCCCGGGCCCGCCGGGTCGAACGGGGCGGCCAGCAGCGCGACGCCGAACTCGGTCAGCAGCCGCTCGAACCGCCGCCGGGGCGGGGCGAAGGTGTGGTACGACAGGCCGCCGTACGCCGAGAGCAGTGACCAGCAGAGCAACTCCGCCTCGGCCAGGTCGAGTTCGGGCCTGGCCCGGCCCAGCACCTCGGCCATCCGCCGCACCTCGCACCGCAACTCCCGGCGCAGCACCGCCCGCTGGGCGGCGGGCAGCAGCCGGGCGTCGCGCTGCCAGAGCGTCCCCAGGGCCCGGTGGTCGATCGCGGCGGCGGCCAGCCGGGCGCACAGCTCGGCCGGACCGGACCGGCCGGCCGTCACCGCCGCACGGAGCCCGGCGAGTTCGGCGCCGACCACCTGGCGGAGCAGCTCGGGCTTGTTCCGGAAGTGCCGGTAGAGCGCGGGGGCGGTGATGCCGACCCCGGACGCCACCTCGGCCATCGACACCTGGTGGTACCCGGAGCGGTGGAACCGCTCGCCGGCGGTCACCAGGATCTGCGCCTTGCGCCCCGGCGGACGGCGGGCCACACCACGCTCCGTCGTCACCCTCTCGCCCCCTGCAAGCGATCAACCACGGTCGTCGGTCAGGGTAGCAAGGATTCACTTGTCCGGCCGGGAGAAGCCGGGACGGCCGGGGGGCACACGAAGAGCCCTCCCCAGGATGCTGGACAGCGGAAGCTACCGCCGATTAACTTGACCAGCGATCAGGGGGCACCACGAAGGGAGCGCCGCGTGCGCCGCACCGTGTTCAACGAGGACCACGAGGCGTTCCGGGAGATCATCCGGGGCTTCATCGCCAAGGAGGTCACGCCGGTCTACGAGAGCTGGGAGGACGAGGGCCACCCGCCCCGGGACTTCTACCGCAAGCTCGGCGAGCTCGGCGTCTACGGCATCGAGGTGCCCGAGGAGTTCGGCGGCGCGGGCGAGAGCGGCTTCAAGTACCAGGCCGTGGTGGTCGAGGAGTGCGCCCGCGCGGGCGTCACCTTCGGCTCCTCCGGGGTGCACACCGGGCTGGTGCTGCCGTACCTGCTGGAGTACGCGAACGAGGAGCAGAAGCAGCGCTGGCTGCCCGGCTTCGTCTCCGGCGACATCATGACCGCGATCGCGATGACCGAGCCCGGCGCGGGCTCCGACCTCGCGGGCATCAGCACCACCGCGAAGCTCTCGGCGGACGGCACCCACTACGTGCTGAACGGCGCCAAGACCTTCATCACCGGCGGCGTACTGGCCGACCTGGTGCTGGTGGTCTGCCGGACCACCCCGTACGACCCGGCCGACCGCCGGGCCGGGCTCTCCATCCTCTGCGTGGACACCACCTCCGAGGGCTACGCCGTCGGCCGCAAGCTGAAGAAGATCGGCCTGCGCACCTCGGACACCGCCGAACTCTCCTTCACCGACGTCAAGGTGCCGGTCGCCGACCTGCTCGGCGAGGAGGGCAACGCCTTCGCCTACCTGACCCACAACCTGGTGCAGGAGCGGCTGGCGATCGCCGTCGGCGCGTACGCCTCGGCCGCCGCGGCGGTGCGCTTCGCGGTGCAGTACGTGAAGGAGCGCAAGGTCTTCGGCCAGGCGGTGGCCGAGTTCCAGAACACCAAGTTCACGCTGGCCGACTGCCAGGCCCAGGTGCTGGCCCAGCAGGCCATGGTCGACCAGGCGCTGGAGCTCTACCAGCAGGGCGAGCTGACCGTCGCGGACGCGGCGGCGGCCAAGCTGTTCTGCACCGAGTCGGCCTCCCAGGTGATCGACAAGTGCCTTCAGCTGCACGGCGGTTACGGCTACATCCTGGAGTACCCGATCGCCCGGCTCTACACCGACAACCGGGTCTTCCGGATCTACGGCGGCACCAGCGAGGTCATGAAGACCATCATCGCCAAGTCGCTGGGTCTGTAGACCCGCCCCACCAGCCCGGCGGGCCGACCCCCACGTCCCCCACCCCGCCGGGCTCCGGCAGCGGGCCGTTCCCCCATCGGCCCGCTGCCCACCTCCGTCCGCGCCGGCCAGCAGGGGACCCGATGCCACCTCGACCCGACGACTCCCACGCCCTGGTGACCCGGGCGCAGGCCGCGCTGCGCGCCCCCGGGATGCCCTTCGAGGTGGAGTGCACCCCCGAAGGGCCGCGCTACCTGCGGGCTCCGCGCACCCTGCGCGACCTGCTGGACGGCACCCTCGCGCACGGCGACCGCCCGTTCCTGATCGCCGGCTCCGCGCGCTACACCTTCGCCGAACACCACGGCGCCGCCGCCTCGTTGGCCACCCACTGCCTGGGGGCGTACGGGCTGCGCCCCGGCGACCGGGTGGCGATCGCGATGCGCAACCTGCCGGAGTGGCAGGTCGCGTTCTGGGCCTGCCAGTCGGCCGGCCTGGTGGCGGTGCCGCTGAACGCCTGGTGGACGGCGGAGGAGCTGGCGTACGCGCTGGACGACTGCACCCCCGCGCTGGTGATCGCCGACCCGGAACGGGCCGAGCGGCTGACCACCTGGGCCACCGCGCACGGCGTCCCGGTGCTGACCGACCTGACCGGCCTGCCCCGGGACGGCGTCGCCCCCGAGGTCCGGATCGAGCCGGACGACCTGGCCACCCTGCTCTACACCTCCGGGACCACCGGCCGCCCCAAGGGCGTCGAGGCCACCCACGCGGCCTGGTGCGCGGCCGCCACCGCCCCCCGGTTCTTCGCGGCCACCTCGGTGCTCTGCGCGGGCGGCGACCTGGCGGCGGTCCGGCCACAGACCGTCCTGATGACCTTCCCGTTCTTCCACGTCGCGGCCTTCACCACGATGTTCCCGCTGATGGCGAGCGGCGGCACCGCCGTCCTGATGCCGCGCTGGGACGCCGAGGAGGCCCGGCGGCTGATCGCCGAACACGGCGTCACCACGTACGCGGGCGTGCCGACCACGGCACTCGGGCTGCTGGACTCGGCCGACGCCGCCGGGGACCGGCTGCCCGGGCTCACCATGCTGAACACCGGTGGCGCAGCCGCCCCGCCCGGCCTGGCCGGCCGGATCGCCCGCCGCTTCGACGGCCGGGTCGAGGCCCGCAACGGCTACGGCCTGACCGAGACCTGCGGCGGCGTGCTGGCCAACCTCGGCGCCCGCTACCTGGCCCACCCCGACAGCATCGGCCGCCCCTCCCCCGCCCTGGAGCTCCGGATCGCCGACCCGGCGGGCCGCACCCTGCCCGACGGCGAGGCCGGCGAACTCCTGCTGCGCGGCCAGTCGGTCTTCCGCGGCTACCGCAACAACCCCGAGGCCACCGCGGCCGCCTTCACCGACGGCTGGTTCCGCACCGGCGACCTGGCCCGGGTGCTGGACGGCGAGGTGTACGTGCTGGACCGGCTCAAGGACCTGGTGATCCGGGGCGGCGAGAACGTGCACTGCATCGAGGTGGAGGGCGTCCTGACGGACCATCCGGAGGTCGCGGACGCGGCCGTGCTCGGGGTTCCGCATCCGACCCTGGGCGAGGAGGTGGCGGCCGTGGTGGTGCTGCGGGCCGGGGCGACGGTCGGGGCGGCGGAGCTGCGGAGCCACGTCGGTGGGCGGCTGGCGGCGTTCAAGGTGCCCACCCAGCTGGTGCTCAGGACGACGGAGCTGCCGCGCAACGCGACCGGCAAGGTCGTCAAGCGGCAGCTCCGGGAGGAACTTCCGGCCACGCGCTAGGCAGTAGCTCGGGGCTGCGCCTTCGGCAGGGCGTTCGGTTGCACTACCCAGGGGCTCGGGGCTCTGCTGACGTGCGGCTCCGCCGCGTGGGCGAGGAGATCGGCGTTCGGGTCACTGCGAAAGTGCCTGACCACGCACGGACGGATCACCTTGCAAGGGCCGGCGTCGCCCACGCGGCGGAGCCGCACATCAGCAGAGCCCCGAGCCCCTGACCGTAGAGCTGAAGCACCTGCCAAAAGGGCGGGGTCAGTTGTGGCTGGTCATGCCCGGGTGTTCGGCGCGCCAGGCTTCGAGGCCGGCCAGGGAGGCGGCTCGGGCCTGGTTGAGGGTGCGGTGCGCGAGCTCGGTGGGCGGGGTCTCCAGCTTCTGGACCCAGCCGCGGCCGGCGGACAGCAGGGCCGCCCCGACCAGCGCGGTGCCGGCCAGGCCGATCAGCGCGCCCGCCCCGGTGAGCACCACCCCGGCGCCCAGCAGTCGTCGGTTGACCTCGAACCCACCCATGAACTTCTGATACGTCGCCATGTGACCCACCATCGGCCGGACCCCGCCCCCGCGCATCCCGGCCGCCCCCGTTCGGGTTCCGCCGCCGGGCCGCCCGCCCCCGGGGCGGCTAGGGTCGCGGCATGGGTACGGGAATCGACCTGGCCGCCGTGGCCGAGGAGCACGCCGCCAAGGCGGCCGCCTCGCCGCACGGACGCAGCGCGCACGTACTGCTGCACGACGGTGTGCTGCGGCAGACCGTGATCGCGCTGACCGCCGGCACCACGCTGGACGAGCACAACGCCCCGGCCGCGGCCGGGCTCCAGGTGCTGAGCGGCCGGGTGGCGCTGACCATCGCGGGGCGCCGGGTGGAGCTGACGGCCGGTCAGCTCCACCCGGTCCCGCAGGAGCGGCACGGGCTGCTCGCGCACACCGACGCCGTGGTGCTGCTGACCACCGTCACCGGATAGCGGAGGCTCAGGCCAGCACCCGGGTACTGGTCAGCTCCAGCCCGCGCAGCACCTCGGCGCCGGTCAGCGACTGGGCCGGGTCGACCAGCCACTGGCTCACCAGGCCGGCCAGCAGGGCCTGGTGGAAGGCCCCGAGCACCACCTCGTCCTCGGTGTCGGGGACCTCGGTCAGCTCGGAGAACATCGCGGCCATCCCCAGCCGGGCGTCCCGCTGGACCGCCTGGAACGCCTGCTGGATCTCGGGCATGTCGTCCAGCCGGGCCAGCGCCTCGAACTGTGCCGCCCAGAGCCCCTGGTACTCGATCAGGGTGGCCCGGACGCAGTCCCAGGTGGCGACGAAGCGCTCGCGCGGGGACGCGCCCTCGGGCACCGCCTCGGCGACCGCCTTCTCGACCACGTCGCCCCAGCCGCCGATGGCCTCGATCATCGCGGTGTTGAGCAGCGCCTCCTTCGACCCGAAGTGGTAGCCGATGGCGGCCAGGCTCACCCCCGCGGCGGTCGCCACGTCCCGGGCGGTGGTCCGGCTGTAGCCCTTCTCGAACAGGCAGCGCTTGGCGCCGGCCAGCAGATCCTCTCGATTTCCCATGGTCGAAAGCCTACGCGTCCGAACAGACGATTGTCTTGCACATCCGTACTAGACAATCGTCTGACACATACGTATGGTTGCACTCATGACCGCAACCCACGGCCTCGCCGGCCGCCGCGAATGGACCGGACTCGCCGTCCTCCTCCTGCCGACCCTCGTCCTCTCGATGGACATGGGCATCCTGTTCTTCGGCCTGCCGTTCATCAGCAAGGAGCTGCAGCCGAGTGGCACCCAGCAGCTCTGGATCATGGACATGTACTCGTTCGTGCTCGCCGGGCTGTTGATCCCGATGGGGGCCCTGGGCGACCGGATCGGCCGCCGGAAGCTGCTGATGGCCGGCGCGGCCGGCTTCGCCGCCGCCTCGGTGCTGGCCGCCACCGCGGACGGCGCGGGGCAGCTGATCGCGGCCCGGGCGCTGCTCGGGCTGACCGGGGCGACGCTGATGCCCTCGACCATGGCGCTGATCCGGAACATGTTCCACGACCAGAAGCAGCGGCAGGCCGCGATGGGCGCCTGGAGCGGCGTGCTGATGGCCGGTGCCACCCTCGGCCCGGTGGCCGGCGGTCTGCTGCTGGAGCACTTCCACTGGGGCGCGGTCTTCCTCTGCGCCGTGCCGGTGATGCTGTTGGTGCTGCTCGGCGCCCCCGTGCTGCTGCCGGAGTACAAGGCCCCCCGGGGCGGCAGCTTCGACCTGCTCGGCGCGCTGCTCTCGGTCTCCGCCGTCCTGCCGATCGTCTACGGCATCAAGCAGCTGGCGGTCGAGGGCTGGGACCTGACGGCCGCACTGTCGATCGTGGCCGGTCTGGTGCTGGTCGGCCTGCTGGTCCTGCGACTGCGCACCGCCGCCCACCCCCTGATCGACCTGGCGCTGTTCCGCAACCCGATCTTCACCGGGGCCATCTCGGTGAACACCATCGCGATGCTGGCGATGATGGGCTTCTCCCTCTTCACCTCGCAGTACCTCCAGCTGGTCCGCGGCTTCAGCCCGCTGACCGCCTCGCTCTGGGCACTGCTGCCCAGCGTCGGGGTCGGTGCGGCGGTCGGCATCTCCGGGGCGCTGGCCGGGAAGATCCGGCCCGCGGTGCAGATGGCCGGCGGCATGCTGGTCGGGGCGGTCGGCTTCGGCATCCTGACCCAGGTCCAGGTCGACTCGCCGCTGGCACTGATCCTGATCGGCGCCGGGGTGCTGGCCGCCGGCAGCGTCAGCACCGTGATGCAGACCGCCGAGCTGGTCGTCTCGGCCGCCCCGGCGGACCAGGCCGGCGCCGCCTCGGCCACCTCGGAGACCGCCAGCGAGCTGGGCGGATCGCTCGGGATCGCGGTGCTCGGCGCCGCCGGTGCCGCGGTCTACAGCTCCCGGCTGGACGGCCACCTGCCGGCCGGCCTGCCGACCGAGGCCCTGACGGCCGCTCAGGACACCCTCGGCGGCGCCGTGACGGTCGCCACCGAGCTGCCCGCCGACCTCGCCGAGCAGCTGCTCGGTGCCGCCCGGGTCGCCTTCACCGACGGCCTGCACCTGGCCGCCGCGGTCGGGGTGCTCTGCCTGGTGGCCGGTTCGGCGGTCGCCTACCGCCTGCTCGGCAGCCTGCCGGCCAACCGCGCCGAGGAGATCCCCGAGGAGCAGCTCACCGAGGCCCCGCAGCACGTCCCGGCCGCCTGATCCGGCCGGCCGGCACCGCCCCGCACCCTTGGCCACGAGTCCCCTCGGGGGGCTCGTGGCCAAGCTCGTCCCGGGCCGGGGCGGGGTGTACCGCCCGGCCTGCGAACCCGAATCAATGGTCCAGACCACACCAAGGGAAAAGCGCACGTGAACACCTGGTTTTTGACCGATGTTTCACGGCCGATGTATACGTTCGCCGTATCCGCCAGGCATACTGGCCGAGGCCGGGCAAGCTCGCGCGGCCCATGAACAGCTAGATTTCCGAAGGGACCGGTGGTCAGGGATGCTGCGCAACGGTTTCGAACCCTGGCACCTCCTTGTGGTGCTGGCTGTCATCATCCTGCTTTTCGGATCGAAGAAGCTGCCCGACATGGCGCGCGGGCTCGGCAAGTCGATGCGCATTCTCAAGGCCGAGACCAAGGCCCTGCGCGAGGACGACGCTCCGGCGGCGGGCACCACGGCTCCGGCCGACGGTACGGCGCAGAGCACCGCCACCGAGCAGCCCCGACCGGCGGTCACCCCGACCACCGTCACCACGGCGGCCGAGGCCACCAAGACGACGGACAAGGCCTGACCCCAGCGGTCGGTCCTCCCGGGCCGCCGATCCGTCCAGGTGACGGATCGGCGGCCCGAGCCGTTTCCCGTCCCGGTCCCGTCCCGGTCGGACGGCGCGTCTGACTGGCCGTCCGAAATGATGTGTTATCTCCTGGTGTGCACTGCCCGCCTATCAGGAGGTGCCGGATGGCCGACAGCGACCAGCCCGCCGAGCTGGAGGAACTGCGCCAGCGGCTGGCCCTGTTGGAGGAGGGTGCCACCCCGCCCCGGAACCGGCACCGGGTCAGGTCCTTCTGCGCCGTCCTGCTGATCCTGCTCGCCTGCGTGCTGACCCCGCTCAGCGCCGTCGCCGCCTGGACCAACTCGCAGGTCGGCGACACCGACCGGTACCTGGCCACGGTCACCCCGCTGGCCGAGAACCCGGCGGTCCGCGCCGCCGTCACCGACCGGGCGACCACCGAGATCATGAAGCACCTGCCGGTCGGCACCCTGCTGGACGAGGTGACCCCCGATCAGCGGCCGCTGCTGAACGCCGCACTCGGCCGGGTGAGCAGCGCGATCACCGACGGGCTCACCGGATTCGTCCACAGCCAGGTGCAGAAGGTGGTGGAGAGCGACGCCTTCGTCACCGTCTGGGTCGCGGTGAACCGGAACGCGCACGCCGCCGTCGACCGGATCCTGACCGGCGAGGGCGGCGGCGCCGTCCAAGCCCAGGGCGACACCGTGACGCTCGACCTGGCCCCGCTGATCGACCAGGTGAAGACCCGGCTGGTGGCCGACGGCCTGGGCATCGCCGCGAAGATCCCGGAGATCCACACCGACTTCGTCCTGGTGCAGTCGGACGCCATCCCGAAGGCCAGGACCGCGTTCCGGCTGCTCGACCTGGCCGGGTTCTGGCTGCCGGTGCTGACCGTGCTCTGCGCCGGGGCCGGGGTGCTGCTCGCCGGACGGCGGCGGCGGGCGCTGGTGACCGCCGCCCTGGGCGTGGCCGCCGGGGCCGCGCTGCTCGGCCTCGGGCTGACCGTCTTCCGCGCGTTCTACCAGGACCGGCTGCCGGCCGGGGTGAACCAGGCCGCCGCCACCGCCGTCTACGACGCGCTGGTGCACTACCTGCGGAACACGGTGCGAGCGGTCGTGGTGCTCGGCGTGCTGGTCGCGTTCGGCGCCTGGGTGAGCGGGCGCGGGCGCTGGGCCGGCACCGTACGCGGCTTCTGGGAGGCCGGCTTCGGCGCCGTCCGGGGGGTGGCCGGGCGGGCCGGGCTGCGGCTCGGGCCGGTCGGCCGGTTCGTGCACCGGTTCAAGGGCTGGCTGGTCGGCGTGGTGCTGGCCGGCTTCGTGCTGGCCTTCCTGCTCTGGAGCTACCCGACCGGGACGGTGGTGCTCTGGCTCGGGGTCGGGCTGCTGGGGGCGCTGGCCGTGCTCGAACTGCTGGACGACCGGCCGGACGCCGGCGTCTGACCGGGGCGTGGACCCATCGGGAGAGGGGCGCGGAGTGCGGATGCCGTCCGAGAAGGTGGCCGACCGGCTGGGGCTGGCCTGCTCGGTCGCCGGGCCGGTGCTGCTGCTGACGCTGTACTTCACCGTGCCGTTGGACTTCTTCGGCCCCGAGCACCCGGCGGTCGGCTGGGTCACCTTCGGGGCCGGGCTGGCGGTGCTGGCCGGGTTGCTGCTGCGGGAGATCCGGCGGGAGCTGCTCGGGCTGCCGGGGCGGCCGACCCTGATGATCGTGCTGCTGAGCTGTCTCACCCTGGTGGTCTTCGCCTCCACCTACTACGGGCTCGCCAAGGCATCGGGGCAGTTCAGCGGGTTGCAGACCCGGGTCGACGCGCTCTACTTCACGGTCATCACGATGTCGACGGTGGGCTACGGGGACATCTCGCCGACCGGGCAGGAGGCCCGGATGGTGGTGATGCTGCAGATCCTCTACACACTGGTGTTCCTGACGGCAGGGGCGACGTCGATCACGCGGCGGATGCGGGGACGCTTCGTCGAACGGAACACCGAGCGGGAGCGCTAGCCGGGGCTCAGAGCAGCGCTTTTGGCAGGGCGCTTCGGGGCTACGGTCCAGGGGCTCGGGGAACTGCGAGGAGATCTGGCGTGCGGGTCACTGCGAAAGTGCCTGACCGCGCACGGACGGATCACCTGTTCCGAGGCCGGCGTCGCAGTTCCCCGAGCCCCTGACTCCGTAGCGGGCTGAGCACCTGCCAAAAGGTCGGTGTCGCCCACGCGGCGGAGCGGCTAGTCGACGGCGGCGAGGAGGAGGCTGAGTCTGGCTTGCCAGGTCTGGCTGGTGGGGGTGTCGATGGCGTGCTTCTTGGCGAGGTCGCGGACCAGGCGCTGGGCGTTGCGCAGGGAGTCCTGGGCGGCGTCCTGGTCGCGGCCGGTGAGGGCTTGGGCGGCCTGGTCGAGTTCGTCGAGGAGGGCGCGGTAGCGCTCGCGTTCCTTGCCGGTGTCCGCCTGGGCGACGGCGGCGCGCAGGGCGACCACGGCGGCGGCCGGGCCGAGCTTGGGGGTGGCGCTGGGCTTGCCGGTCGGGGTGGGGGTCGGCTTCGCGGAGGGGGTGGGGCTCGCGGACGGGGAGGGGGACGCGGTGACGCTCGGGGTCGAGGTGGCGGCGGCCTTGGCGGCGGGGACCTCGGGGCCGCCGAGGGTGAGCAGCCCGACCACGGCGGCGCCGGCGACGGCCACCAGGCCCGCCCCGGCGTAGGCCAGCGGGCGGCGGCTGCGGGCGGGTTCGGGGGTGCCGGGGTAGGCCACCGGCGGCAGGAAGGAGGTGCGCTGCTGGTCCTGGAAGGGCAGCGCCACCGGGGGCATCGCCCGGGTCGCGGCGAGCAGCTCGCCGGTCCGGTCGACGGGGGTGAACACCGGTACGGCGGCCAGCAGTTCGGCCCGGGCCGCAGCGGCCCCGGCCGGGCGGTCGGCCGGGTTCTTGGCGAGCAGCCGGAGCACCGCGGCGTCCAGGGCGGGCGGCAGTCCGGGCCGCCGGTAGGACGGCGGGGCGGGCTGTTCGGTGACGTGCCGGTAGGCGATGGCGACCGAGGTGTCGCCGGTGAACGGCGCCTCCCCGGTGAGCATTTCGGTCAGTACGCAGCCGACGGCGTACAGGTCGGAGCGGCCGTCCAGCGGGCTCGCGGTGGCCTGTTCGGGCGAGAGGTAGCCGGCCGTGCCGAGGACGGCGGCGGTCTGGGTCAGCTGGGCTCCGGAGGAACTCGCCCTGGCGATGCCGAAGTCCACCACCTTCACCCCGCCGTCGTGGGTGATCATGATGTTGCCCGGCTTGATGTCCCGGTGCACCAGCCCGGCGGCGTGCGCGACTTCGAGCGCCTCGCAGACCGCGGCCGCGATCCCGACCGCCCGTTCGACCGGCAACCAGGTTGTCTCGGCGATGAGTTGGCTCAGCGGCCGGCCGTGCACCAGCTCCATCACGATGTACGGGGAGCCCTGGTCCACGCCCGAGTCGAAGACGGTGACGATCCTCGGGTGGTGCAGCCGGGCGGCGTGCTGCGCCTCCTGGCCGAACCGTTCGGCGAACCGGGGGTCGTCCGCCAGACCGCCGTTCAGCACCTTGACCGCGACGGGGCGGCCCAGCTGGTGGTCGTGGCCCCGGTGGACGGTGGCCATGCCACCGACGCCGAGTATCTCCCCGAGCTCGTAACGCCCGTTCAGCGCACGTCCGATCACCGTCACCAGCTCCTTCCCCCGCTCGGCCGGAGGTCGTCGGATCGCCTCGCGCTCTGAGCACGATAGCGGCTGCCCCCGAACGGGCCGGCGGTACGGGTCGTGGTCCGGACGGACGGTGGATCCGGGGGGATGGACTTCACCCACCGTCCGTCCGGAGTCTGGGTCACCCCCGGTCGGCTCCGTCCGAACCCTCGCGGGTCGGGTGGCCGTCCGGTGGGTCGGTCTTTCCGCCCCGGCCGCCCGGGGACTTGGTGGCGAGCGCGCCGCCGAGCAGGCGGGCGCAGTACTCCGGCACGTCCTCGGGCTTGCCCGCCGCCGCGATCAGCGGGGCGAAGGCCGGGTCCCCGGCGAGGGCCTTGGCCCGGTCGCCGGCCAGCAGCCGTTGGCCCAGCGTCCGGCAGAGCCGCTCCAGCTCGGCCGGGGCGGCCGACGTGCCCGGGGTGCCAGGGGTACCCGGGGGCGTACCGGGCGGGCTGACCGCACCGCTCGGCACCACCGGGTCGGCCGTGCTGCGGCTCGGCGAGGGGCCGGCCGACCTGGAGCGGGCGGCCGGCGGAGTGGCGGACGGCAGGCTGAACGGCTGCCCGGTGGGGGCCTCGGTCCACGGCGCGGTGGCGCTCGGGAGCGAACTGACCGGCGCCTGGACCGCCTGGCCGCCGCCGCGACCGCCCGGCAGATGGGCGCCCGCGGCGACCGCGACACCGCCCAGCGCGGTGGCCACGCCCGCGACCAGCAGGGCCTTGGCGCTGAACGCCCTGGCCCGCGCGGTTGCGGTGGCTGCCATCGTGGTCCGTCTCCGGGGTGCTGCGGTGGACTGGTCCCGCACCGACCGAAACGCCGTCAGGGCCGCCTGCTCGCCGGGCAGTTCGCCGCCGCCGACTTCGGGGGCAGCGGCGGAGGCGATCAGCCCGGCGAGTGCCGCGTGGTCGGTGGGGACCGTACGGCCGGCGAGCCGGTCCTGACCGGCCGACGGGTCGGCCGGGGCCCCGGCGAGCAGTTGCTCGGCGGTGGCCCGGTCGATCCGTCGGGATCGGTTGGTGCTCATCTCATGTCCTTCAGCGTCGCGGACCGTCCTGCTGTCACACCCTGCGGCGGGTTCTTTTCGTCGGTGGTTCCCGGAGTTTGCTGCGCGGGGATGCCGGCCGCCCGGCCGCCGCTCTGCTCCAGCAGCTCGGCCAGCCGCCGCAGACCCCGGTGCGAGGCCATCCGGACCGACCCCGCCCGCTTGCCGAGCACCCGGGCCGCCCCGGCCGCGTCCAGCCCGAGCACCACCCGGAGCAGCACCGCCTCGGCCTGGTCCGGCGGCAGCCGGGATATCAGGGCGAGCGCGTCGGCGGTGGAGACCAGGGCCACCGCGCTCCCGGCGGTGTCCTCGACCGCCGCGAGCTCGGCCAGGTACTCGACCGGCAGGTCGGCGACCGGGCGGCGGCGGACCCGGCGCAGGTGGTCCATCGCCCGGTTCCGGGCGATGGTGGCCGCCCAGCCCCGGAAGCCGTCCGCGTCCCCCCGGAAGCCGCCCAGGTCGCGGGCGATCTGCAGCCACGCCTCGGAGGCGATGTCCTCGGCGTCCTCGGGGCCACCGCCGACCAGCACCCGCAGATAGCGCAGCAGGCCGGGCTGGACGGTCCGGAAGAGCAGCCGGAAGGCGTCCTCGTCACCGCACTGCGCCGCACGGACGGCTTCGGCGAGGTCGGGGGCCGGGGGTTCGGGACTGTGCACCCGCCACATCATGCGGCATCCCCGGGCGGGTCCAAAGGCCCCCTTTTCCCGGCCCTTCGCCCGCAGCGGATAGCTCTGCCCCGGACATAACTTGGATGGTGTACGAAGCGGGACGCCCCTCCGGCGCGCCTCCGCCCCACCCACCACCGAGGACGCCGCAATGACCGCTGCTCAGGAGCTCTTCGCCGAGGGGATGCGCGAGCACTTCGCGCCCGCCCTGCGGGCGCTGGGGCTGACCGACCAGCGCGGTTCGTTCGGCCTCCCCGCCCCGGACCACTGGGCCCTGCTCGGCGTACTGCCGCTGCACCGGGACACGGACGCGGTGCGCTACACCGTCACGCTCAGCCTGACCGCCAAGGCCGACCGGCCGGGCCCCGGCGAGCGCCCGGACCCGAACGCCCCGACCGGCGCCGAGCTCTGGCACGCCCGGATCGGCGAGCTGATGCCGGTGGACGACGAGATCTGCTGGGAGCTCTCGCCCGGGCCGCGCTGGCTGGTCGCCGTGGAGGACTCGGTGGCCGCCGTCCGGCACTACGCGCTGCCCGAACTCCGCCGCCGGCTGGCGGCCGCCGCCGCGACCGGGCCGGGCTCGTACACCGAGACCTACCTCTCCCCCGCCGAGCTGGAGGAGGTCAACGCCGCCCTGCTGACCGCCGCCGTGGCCCGGATCCAACGGGCCGAGCTGGTCGACAAGGCCGTGCTGCTGACCGGCGCCTGGAGCCGGTCCGACCCGGTGGCCCTGGAGGTGCTGACCGGCGTCGCAGAGGGCCTCCTGAGCGCCGGGGACGACCGCTTCCGGCAGGTCAGGTGCGTGGACTCGCTCGGCCGCGAGCTCTGGCTGTTCCGGGGCCCCGGCGGCTGAGCCGTTAATGGCTGGCGGCCCGGCCGCCGCAGCGTGAACACTGCGAGGCATGGCGCAATTCGCGGATTTCGACTCCCGTGGCTATCCGATGGTGGATGTCCGGACGGGATACGGGCAGTGGGTCGGCAGCTACGAGCGGACCGTCGAGGACCTGATGGACCTCGCGGTGCTGGAACGGCTGACGGTGCCGGACTGGGCAGCGGCCGGACGGGCCGCCGACCTCGGCTGCGGGACCGGGCGGACCGGGGTGTGGCTCTGGGCCCAGGGCGTCGGCGCGGTGGACGGGGTCGACCTCACCCCCGAGATGCTCGCCCTGGCCGGCGCCAAGGGCGCCCACGACCTGCTGGTGGAGGCCGACCTGGCCGCCACCGGGCTGCCGGGCGGCGGGTACGGCCTGGTGGTCTCCTCGCTGGTGGACGAGCACCTGGCCGACCTCACCCCGCTCTACCGCGAGGCGTACCGGCTGGCCGCCCCCGGCGGACTGTGCGTGCTGGTCGGCCTGCACCCGCAGTTCATCATGGCGGCCGGGATGCCCACCCACTTCACCACCGACGCCGGCGAGGACGTCGCCATCGACACCCACCTGCACCTGGTCAGCGACCACCTGACGGCCGCCCTGGCCGAGGGCTGGCAGCTGGCCGAGATGCGGGAGGGCACGGTCGGCGAGGAGTGGATCGCGCTGAAGCCCAAGTGGTCCCGGTTCCGGGGCGTCCCGGTCTCCGCCGCCTACGTCTGGCGCAAGGTCTGACCCCTGGTCCAGCGGTCAGAAACCGCCGGCGGGGGTGGTGACCATCCTGGTCCGGCCGTCCGCCAGGGCGGCCAGACCGGCCGCCAGCCGGGGCGCGCGGGTCGGGCCGAGCAGCACGGACGCCTCCTCGGGGGTGACCCAGCGGTGGTCGTCCAGCTCGCCCGCCGGAAGGGTGATCGGGCTGTCGGCGGGGATGGTGCCGAAGTCGAACAGGAAGTGCACGGCCGGGTGGGCGAGGTCCTCGGTCGGGTGGGTCCAGGCCACCGCGAGCAGCGTCCCGGCCCGGCCCACCAGACCCGTCTCCTCCAGCAGCTCCCGGCTCGCGCACTGCGCGGCGTCCTCGCCCCGGTCCACCGTCCCGCCGACGAACTGCCAGTCGGGGCGGTAGCCCGCCTTCACGATCAGCACCCGGCCCGCCGGGTCGCGGATCAGGCACCCCGCCGCCGCGAACACCCTCGGCAGCGAAGCCAGCCACTGGTCACGGGACTGCAGGGTGTGGCTCTCCTCGGACATCTGCGCTCTCCTCCGGCCGACGACGACGTGTGTCGCCCCACTCTCCCGCACCGGGGCACGCGGCGGGGCGGGCACCCGGATCACCGGACGCCCGCCCCGACGGTCTCAGTGCGCGGAGTGCTTCTCGGCGCCCCGGTGCCGGTGGCCGGGCAGCTCGGCGTGGTGGGCCGAGCCACCGAGCATCGCCGGGACGGCGAACGAACGACGGCCGCCGTGGCTGAAGGCCGCGTCCCCCGTCCGGGGGCCCGGCTCGCCGCCCAGCGTCCCTGGGCCGCCCGTCATCGGCGGCTGCGGCCCCGGATCGGCCACCATGCCACGACGTTGCAGCAGCTCCTGGGTGCCCCGGCGGAGCTTGGTCATGTTGCCCGTGGATCGCTTGGTCATCGTCGACCTCCGTTCGGCGACCGATCGCCCCGCCGGTGTGCGCGGCGATCCGGACGCCAGGCAGTTATGCCCGGATTCTAAGCTTTTATCCGATCAGCGGTATTCATCCTCGTCCAGCTCCACCACCCGGACCTGCTCGGCCGCGTCCGCGTCGTCCGCCGCGTCGGCGCCCAGCGAACGACGCTCCCGGAGCTGCTCGTAGTCGTCGCCCAGGTGCTCGGCGACCGCCCGCTCACCGTCCACCACCTCCTGCGCGACCGGCGCCGACTCCTCCTCGAAGTCGTCGAAGTCCTCGGGAAATTCGGGATTCTCGGGATTCTGGGGCATGGCGTCCCTCCCTGCTGATGCGGATCCCCGGCTTGCCCCGGGGGTCCTCTAGCAGTATCCGACTCCGGTGGCGCGACTGCGCACCCTCGCCGGGTGGGTGGTGTCGTATCAGCCGATCGGTTGACACCCGGGTCGGCTGTCGCGTCGACGGGTCCGGGGTCGCGGCCGGGTGAGGATCGAAGCAGAGCGGGAGCCGCAGGCTTCCGAAGGCGATCCGACGAGGAGCAACTCCCATGCAGAAGATGAGCGTTCGGACCCGGGTCCTGACCGGCGCGGTGACCCTGGCGGCGGTCGGGGCGGGCACCTTCGGTGCACTGTCCGCCTCCGCGGCCCCGCAGAGCGACCAGGCCAGGCCGGCCGCCGACGTACGGAAGTCCGAGACGGTCACCAGCACCCACCTGAGCGTCGCCGCCGCCACCAAGGCCGCCCAGGCCGCCCTGGCCGCCGCCGAGAAGGAGAACCAGCGGGTCACCGTCGCGGTGGTGGACCGGAACGGGAACACCCTGGTCACCCTGCGCGGCGACGGGGCCGGCCCGCAGTCGTACGAGTCGGCGGAGCGCAAGGCGTTCACGGCGGTGTCCTGGAACGCACCCACCTCCGAGCTGGTCAAGCGGCTCGCCCAGACCCCGAACCTGAAGGACATCCCCGGCACGCTGTTCCTCGGCGGCGGCGCTCCGGTCGCCTCGCAGGGCGCACCGATCGCGGGCATCGGCGTCGCGGGCGCCCCGAGCGGCGACCTCGACGAGAAGTTCGCCCAGGCCGGCGTCGCCGCCCTCGGCAAGTAACCCAGGCGCTCAACCGCCTACAGCGCCAGGGCTCTGCTGTAGGCAGGTGGTTCGGGAAAGGCAGGGGCTCGGGGCTCTGGGTAGTCGACCGCTGAGCGCCTGCCTACGGCACAGCCCCCGAGCCCCTGGACCGTAGATGCCCGAGCGCCTGCAAAAGGCGCAGCCCCGAGCCCCCGGCCGAGCATCTGCCTAGAGGGCCGCTGCGCGAACGGCGCGAGCCGCCAAGTCGGCGAGGTGGGTGCGGAGTTCGGCCGGTTCGTGGACCTCGAAGTCGCAGCCGAGGCCGGCCAGGCGGAGGGCGAACCACTCCAGGGAGTCGGTCCGGGTGCGGAGGCGGGTGCGGTCGGGGCCGAGGGCTTCGAGCTCGTCCCCCGGGAAGCCGAGGCGGTCCCGGAGGCGGTGCAGCGGGGCGTGCAGGGTGACCACGGCGGTGTGGCTGCGGGTGCGGTTGGTGAGCCGGGCGGCGACGTAGGCGCCGGCGTCCTCGGCCGGGAGCTCGCGGGGCTGGGTACGGATGCCGGTCGGCTGCGGTTCGCGGATCCGGTCGACCCGGAAGATCCGCCAGTCGTCCCGTTCGTTGTCGAAGGCCACCAGGTACCAGCGGCGGCCGGTCGCGACCAGGCGGTGCGGTTCGACCAGCCGCCTGGTCTCGGCCCCGTCGCCGGCCCGGTAGTGGAAGCGGAGCTTCTCCCGCCCGGTGGTGGCCGAGGCCAGCGTGGTGAGCACCTCGGGGTCGACCCGGGGACCGCCGCCGACCAGCGGGACGGTGGCCGCGTTCAGCGCACCGACCCGTTGGCGCAGCCGGGCGGGCAGCACCTGGACCAGCTTGGCCAGCGCCCGGACCGACGCCTCCTCGATCCCCTCGACCGCCTGCCCGGCGGCGGCCCGCAGACCGACCGCGATCGCCACCGCCTCCTCGTCGTCCAGCAGCAGCGGCGGCATCGCGGCACCGGCCACCAACCGGTAGCCGCCGATCGCGCCCTTGCTGGCCTCGACCGGGTAGCCGAGGTCGCGCAGCCGTTCGATGTCCCGGCGGATGGTGCGCGGGCTGACCCGCAGGCGGTCGGCCAGTTCGCTGCCGGGCCACTCGCGCGGGGTCTGGAGGAGCGAGAGCAGGCTGAGCAGCCTTGCCGGGGTGTCGGTCATGCGCCTCAGCATGCCGCACAAAGCGGCCAGGATCTGACCTAGATGGCAGGTAGCTTCGGTCCGTTCCCAGCCGAAGGAGTACCCCGCATGTCCCCCGTCACGGACGCCCCCGACCGCCGCCGCTGGCTGGCGCTCGCCGTGGTGATGACGGCCAGTCTGATGGACCTGGTCGACGTCACCATCGTCAACATCGCCATGCCGAGCATCCAGCAGGACCTGGGCGCGACGTACAGCACGCTGCAGTGGATCACCGCCGGGTACGCGCTGGCGTTCGCGATCGGTCTGATCACCGGCGGGCGGCTCGGCGACATCTACGGCCGCAAGCGGCTGTTCCTGATCGGGATCACCGGTTTCACCCTGGCCTCCGCGCTCTGCGGGCTGGCCGGCAGTCCGGAGATGCTGGTCGGCTCCCGGGTGCTGCAGGGGGCGACCGCCTCGCTGATGGTGCCTCAGGTGCTGTCGATCATCCATGTCACCTTCCCGGCGCACGAGCGCGGCAAGGTGTTCGGGATGTTCGGTGCGATGGTCGGGCTCGGGGCGGTGCTCGGGCCGCTGCTGGGCGCGCTGCTGACGGAGTGGGACCTGTTCGGCCTGGCCTGGCGGCCGATCTTCCTGGTCAACCTGCCGATCGGGATCGCCGGGCTGCTGCTGGGCGCGAAGTACGTCGGTGAGTCCAGGGCCCCGCAGGCGCTGAAGCTGGACCTGCTCGGGATGCTGCTGGCCGGGGCCGGTCTGCTGATGCTGCTCTACCCGCTGACCCAGGGCCGGGAGTCGGGCTGGCCGGTCCGGGGCTTCGTCTCGATGGGCCTGAGCCTGCCGGTGCTGGTGCTGTTCGTGGGGTACGAGAAGGCCAAGACCCGGCGGGACGGTTCGCCGCTGGTGGAGCTGGCGCTGTTCCGGGTGAAGAGCTTCGCGGCGGGCATCGGCGTGCAGCTGAGCTTCGGGATCGCCTCGGGCATCTTCTTCATGGTGTGGACCCTCTACATGCAGCTCGGGCTGGGCTGGAGCGCGCTGCGGGCCGGGCTGACCGGGGTGCCGTTCTCGCTCGCGGTGTCGGTGGCGGCGGGCCTGTCGGTGCAGGTGCTGGTGCCGAGGTTCGGCCGCCGGGTACTGCAGGCCGGGGCGCTGGTGATGGCCGCCGGGACGCTGATCTACCTGGCCGAGGCGGCCAGGTACGGCACCGGGATCGAGTCCTGGCAGATGGCGCTGCCGCTGGTGGTGATGGGTCTCGGGATGGGCCTGATCGTCGCCCCGCTGACCGACCTGGTGCTCTCCGAGGTGCCGCGCGAGCACTCCGGCTCGGCCTCCGGACTGATCAACACCACCCAGCAGTTGGGCGTCGCGCTGGGCCTCGGGCTCTCCTCGGTGGCGTTCTTCACCGTGGTGGACGCGGCCGACCCGGCCGTCCAGGCGATGGGCCCGGTCTTCGTGGACGCCTTCCAGCACGCGCTGTGGTGGGTGAGCGGCGGGCTGCTGCTGGTCTTCGCGCTGGTCTTCGCCCTGCCCCGGCGGGCCCCGCGTCCGGCCGTCGAGGCCGAGGCGCCCGAGCAGGAGCTGGTCCTGGTCTGACGACCGCTCGGCGAGCCCGGTACGGAACATCCGTACCGGGCCCGTCCCCGTTCAGGCCGCCGCGACCAGCTCGGCGGCCGCCGGGCGGGCCGGGGTCAGCCGTTCCAGCAGCAGCAGGGCGGGCACCGCCAGCAGGCTGAGGCCGATCAGGAACAGCCACGGCCGGCCGGAGCCGCCGGCCAGCAGCAGGGTGAGCAGGGCGGGGGCCACGGTCTGGCCGAAGGTCCAGGAGAGCTGATAGACCGCCAGGTACCGGCCGCGCAGCTGCTCGGGGGCGAGCGCGACGCTCAACTCCTCGGCGAACGGCGTCGCCACCGTCTCCGCCAGGGTGTAGACCAGCATGGCCAGGAAGAGACCGGCCGGCACCGCCCAGCCCGGGGCGTGGGCCAGCACCGCGAAGGTGCCGAAGGCCAGCGTGTTGATCCCGCAGGCCGCGATGATCACCCGGGTCGGCCGGAACCGCTCCAGCCAGCGGCTCACCACGGTCTGGGTGAGCGCGGCCTGAGCACCGTTCAGCACCAGCAGCCCACCGGCGAGCCAGGCCTCCCGGTGCAGGCCCTCGGTGATGTAGACGGCCAGCAGCAGGCTGAGGATCAGCGAGCCGAAGACGAAGCAGACGTTGATCCCCACCAGCAGCAGGTAGCGCCGGTCGCGGAGCACCGTCCGGTAACCGCCCCCGGCGGCGGCCCGGGCCGGGAACGGCCGGACCGCCGGGCGCCAGCGCCACAGCAGCAGGACGGCGACCAGGTAGCTGACCGCGTTGGCCGCCACCACCCCGCGCAGTCCGGCGGTGCCGCCGAGGCCGACCAGGAAGGCGCCGAGCGCGCCGCCGAGCCCCAGGCCGACGTTGCGCAGCATGTGCAGCATGGCGAACCAGCGCGGCCGCTCCGACCCGTCCGCCGCCAGCACCACCAGGCCGGTGCTGGACGTCCAGTAGGTCACCGCGCCGACCTGGGCCAGCCAGGCGGCCGCCACGATCTGCCAGACCTGATGGCTCACCAGGAAGCCCGCGTACCCGGCCGCCGAGATCAGGTTGCCCGCCAGCGCCACGGCGCGGGCGCCCCAGCGGTCGATCAGCGGACCGACCGTCACCGCCGTCGGCACCGCGAGCAGCCGGGCCAGCGTGAGCGCCCCGCCGATCACCGGCAGCGAGAGCTCGGTGGTGCGGGCGAAGTAGACCAGCACGAACGCGAGCACCAGTCCGCTGCCCAGGCTGTCGATCACGGCGGCCCCGACCAGACCGCCGTTCCCCGCCACTCGGGGCAGGCCCAATCTCCGCAAGGTACGCATGGCCGACGGCCCCCTCATCCAGGACGCTGACCGGTCTGCTGGAATGGGTGCCGGTCGCGGGTCCGACCCTGTCAGCGCGGCCCCGGGGCGCCCACAGATTTCGTCCTGCTCGAATCGTCCGGAGGCGGACCGTGCTCACCCTGCAGTTCTCCGCCCAGGACCTGGCCAGGACCCGGTTCGGCCACTCCCCGCTCTGGGAGGTGGTGACCAGCGTCGAGGCGCTCAAGGACCCCGGCGGCAAACCGCTGCACCTGGGCTGGGCCCGCGAGACCCGGGCCGCCCTGCCGGCCGTGGACCTCTCGCTGCTGTTCGCCCTGGTGCCGATCCCCACGCTGTACGTGCCGAGCTTCCTGACGCCCGTCCCGCAGACCGAATCGCCCTCGCTGGAGCAGGAGTTGGCCGTCCTGACGGCCACTCCGGCGGAGACCGTCCGGGCCGACCTGGCGCTGCTCGACGGTCCGCTGCCCGCGCCGCTGGTCGCCCTGCACCGGGACCCGGCCGGCGAACTGGCCCGGCTGGCGGACCAGGTCCTGGCCTACTGGGAGGTCGCCCTCCGACCGCACTGGAGCCGGATCCGCCGCCTGGTCGAGGGGGAAATCCTGTACCGGGCCCGGTCGATCGCCCACGGCGGTGCCGCCGAGCTGTTCGCGGAACTGCACCCGCAGGTCAGCTGGTCCGACGACACCCTGCGGGTCAGGCACCGCTACTACGAGGCCACCCGCACCCTGGACGGCGGCCGGGGACTGGTGCTGGTGCCCACCGTCTTCGTCTGGCCCGGTGTGTTCTCCCAGAGCACCCCGCCCCGGCAGCCCGGCCTGGTCTATCCGCCGCGCGGCATCGCCACGCTCTGGGAGCGCCCCCGGGACCGGGCCCCGGACGCGCTGGCCGCCCTGCTCGGCCGCTCCCGGGCCGGACTGCTCGCCGAGCTCGACTCCCCCGCCTCCACCACCGAACTCGCCGCCCGGACCGGGATGCCGGCCCCGACCGTCTCGCACCACCTGACCACGCTCCGCGCGGCCGGTCTGGCCGTCTCGCACCGGACCGGCCGCACCGTGCTCTACCTGCGCACCCCGCTCGGCGAGGCGCTGCTCGCCGGGGGCGCTACCCCGTGACCCGGCGGCGGCCCGGCAGTCGGAGCAGCGGCAGCGGGCGGCCGGTCTCCACGATGAACGCCTCCGCCCCGTTGACCGCGCCGAGCACCAGCACCACCAGGACCGCCGTGACCAGTTGCGGCCCGGCCGAGGCGGCCGACGCCACGGCCAGGCAGGCCAGCACCCCCGCCGTACGCGGCACCGCCGCCGCGCCGAACATCCGCCAGCGGGCGTAGCAGAACCCGGCCAGGTAGAGCGCGGCGCCCGGCGCCAGCATGAACTGCGCGAGCTCGTGCGGCCGTTGCAGCGGGTGCGCGAGCAGCTCCTCCAGTCCGACCGCCATCAGGATGATCGCCACCGCGTATGCCAGGTGGGCGTAGCTGAACACGTCCCGGACGATCCTGGCCTGCACCGGATCGACGTCCAGGCTGTACCGGGCCGCCGGGGCGCCGTAGTGGAAGTAGGTCCACCAGAGCTGGACGATCAGCACGAACGCCACCCCCAGGGTGGCCAGCGGGACCGCGCCGAGGTGCCCGTCCGAGAGGTGGCCGCCGGCGGCGATCACCGTCTCACCGAGCGCCATGATGACGAACAGGCCGAACCGCTCGGGCAGATGGGAGGTCTCGAACCTGGCCCGGTCCAGCCGCCGGCCCAGCAGCGCCGTGCCGAGCACCTCGATCACCGCGCCGGCCGCCCACAACACCTGGCGCGGCCCGCCGTCCAGCAGGGCGCCCGCCAGGAACAGCGGCCCGCTGACCAGCAGGCTGACCGAGAACGGCTCGATCCGCAGCCCGCCGAAGGTCGGCCACTGCCGCATCCGCTGCCACAGGATCAGCCGCATCAGCAGGTAGCAGACGCCGAACAGCAGGCCCCGCTCCCCCAGTGCGTCCGGGACCGCCACGCTCATCCCCAGTCCGCAGGCCGCGAGCGCGAACACCAACAGCCGCCCGGGCACCCCGTCCAGGCTCTCGCCCGTCGCGTTGCCCAGCAGGGCCGCGCCGACCCAGCCCATCCAGAGCGGCAGGAAGAGCATGATCGCGAGTGCCACGTCCAGCAGCGAGTGCGCGTGCGCGAGTGCCACCGCGATCTGGGTGATGGCGAAGACCCACACCAGGTCGAAGAACAACTCCGCCCAGGTGACCCGCTGTTCGCCGCGCTCCGGGCCGCCGCCCACCTCGTCCGACATCCCCGTCGCCCCCTTCGACCCTCGGCCGCTCCCCGCGCGCCCGGGCCCCACCGTGCTCAGTCGCCCCACCGTACGACATCCGGAATCCGCCAACCTCGGTGCGGGTGGCCGGAAGTGGCCGGACGTCAGCGCGAGGTGGTCTCGCCGAGCCAACCGAGGGCGGCGACCTGGATGCCGGCCTGGAAGCGGCTGCGGGCGTCCACCCGGACCATCAGGTCGGCCATCATCCGGCGGACGGTGCGCAGCGAGACGCCGAGCCGCTGGCCGGCCCGCTCGTCGGTGAGCCCCTCGGCCAGCAGCCGGAGCAGCTCCCGCTCCTGCGCGGTGAGACCGTGCGGATCACGTTGCACCGTCTCGCCCAAGGTGCGGGCCTGGTCCCAGAGTTGCTCGAACAGGGCGCGCAGGGCGGCGATCACGCCGGGGCTGTGCAGCAGGACCGCACCCTTGCGCGGGTCCTCCGGGTCGATCGGGACGATGGCCGTGGCGTTGTCGACCAGGATCATCCGCAGCGGCAGGGTGGGCGTGGTCCGGACGGCGCCGCCCAGACCGTGCAGCCAGCGGGCGTACTGCACGGTGGCGGGGTCGTTGCGGACGCTGTCCTGGTAGATGGTGCGCATCCGGACGCCGCGCTCCAGGGTCTCCAGGTCGAGGGCCCGGCTGGCCTCCATCACCTGCGGCGGCTGCGGGCCGCCGGGCGCCAGCGCGAGCACCTCGGCCGTTGCGTCGGAGGCGAGTTGGACCAGTCGGCCGCGGACCTCGCCGAGGTCGGCGATCAGCTCCACCCCCGACTGGCTGCTGGGGGCGCGGACGCTCGCGTACTCGGCCATCAGACCGGCCATCGCGGCCCGGCTGCGCTCGATCTCCTGCTGGCGGCGGGCCGCCTCGGCCTCCTGCCGGGCCAGCAGCGTGGCCAGCCCGAGCTCCGGGTTGACGGCGCGCCAGCGGTCCTCGGCACCGGTGGGCCTGGTGAGCGCCAGGTCGGCCAGGTGGTCGAGCGCGGCCCTGACCTCGGGCTCGCGCGCCTCCAGCCGGTCGGCGATGCCCTGGGTGTCCAGCTCGGGATGGAGCAGCATCGTCCGGTACACCGCTTCGCCGAACGGGTCGAGACCCATCGGCTGGGAGTCGGTCAACGCCCCGTCACCAGAAGTGCGGACCACATCACACCCTCCCCGTGACCGGAATCGAACCGGTCGATCTTCCGCAGTCCCTGACAGGCGGTCAGCGTACCGTCACGAGAAGGAACATAGAACAGTCTTACGGACAATCGCGGGGGTCCGATGGACGAACCGTGAAGGACGGGCATCCGGCGGGGTCCCGGTGGCGGAATCCCCCGTACCGGGTCGGGGGACCCGCGACATGTTGCTGCCAGGCGTCGACATGCCACCGGAAACTGCCGGTCGGTGCGCCGCCGGTGCCGCACGCTTGCAGGTGTGTATGCGATTCGCGCCCACCTGGAGACGCCCGGCGGCCGACCGTCCGGTGCCCCGGTGGCACCGGTCGTGCGGGACGGTCTGGAGCGTGGGCTCCGAGGACCGGCCCGGCTGAGCCACGCACGGATCCGGGTGACGCCGCAGCAGTTGGACGCGGTGGTCTTCGTGGCGGCCGGCAATCTGCTGGACGCCGAGGACGGGCTGCGCGACGCCTGGCACGAACTGACCAGCAGCGGCGGCGTCCTGAGCGGCTGGCACCTTCTGCACTGCGAGGCGGACGCCCGGATCGCGCTCGGCCTGCACGAGCTGCCCAGCCACCCCTGACGGCATCCTGGCCGGTCAGAGCGGGTTTCCCGGCCCTGGCACCAACTGACCCGAGCTGGCCTCAGAGTGTCACGGCACTGTGGTGCCAGCTCCGGGTGCTGACAGGGACCACCTCGGGCGGCCACTCTCATGGTGTCGGCAAGAACGACGGACCGGAACACCGGGACAGCAGCCCCTCAGGGGCCCGGTACGGACCGCCGCCGCGCACCACGGATCCCCGGAAGCAGCCCGGGGCTCAACGAAACGCGAGAGGATCGGGCACCCCCATGACGCAGAAGGTCCGTTTTATCACGATTGTCGCCCTGGGTTTCAGCGTCCTGACCGGTACCGCCGCCGCCGTCCAGCTGGCGAGCCCGGCCCCGACCGCCGTCGTCCTGACGGCCGACGGTGCCCCCGGCGACCTGGCCACCGCAGGCCAGCCGGCCCCCCTGCCCGCTCCCGCCGCCACCACCACCCCGGTCCCGATCCCCACCGGCACCCAGGGCACCTGGGGCTGGGGCTGAGCCGACCGACACCACCCCGCCCGACCGTTCGCCCGACACTTCAACGCCACCGAGGTAGCCGGATGATCACCCTCCTGGACCACCCCCCGTACCGTTCGGCCCCGGCCCCCTCCGCCGGGACCCCCACCGTGAGCGTCCTGCTCGCCGACGGACACCACCTGTTCCGTTCGGGGCTCGGCGCCCTGCTCGACCGGGAGGCCGACCTCGCCGTGGTCGCCGAGTCGACCAACGCCGAGGAGGCCGCCGCCGAGGCCGCCCGGACCAGGCCGACCGTCGCCGTGCTCGACCCGGATCTGCCCGGACCCGGCGGACCCGCCACCGCCGCCCTGATCCGCGACCGCGCACCGGGCACCGCCGTCCTGCTGCTCATCGCGGTACCGCGCTCCTCCGACCTGCAGCGTGCGGTCGCCGACGGCGTCGCCGGGGTGCTGCTCAAGGACGTACCGCCGGGGGCGCTGATCTCCGCGGTCCGCGAACTCGCCCGGGGCGGACGGGTGTACGACCCCCGCCTGGTCGCGGACGTGGTCCGGCCGGCCGCGATGCCGCTCACCCCGCGTGAGCTGACCGTGCTCGGCCACGTGGCCGACGGGGCCACCATCACCGAGGTCGCGGCCGCGCTGTCGCTCTCCCCGGGGACGGTGCGCAACTACGTCTCGGCCGCGATCGCCAAGACCCACGGGCGGAACCGCTGCGACGCGATCCGGATCGCCCGCGAACACGGGTGGCTCTGAGCCACCACCGGACATGCCGATGCCCCGCCACTCCACGGCGGGGCATCGGCTTTTGGGCACGCGGTTCGGAAGACATGGACCCGGGGCTGCGCTGTTTGCAGACGCTCCGGGTCTACGGTCCAGGGGCTCGGGGAACTGCGAGGAGATCTGGCGCTCGGGTCACTGCGAAAGTGCCTGACCACCTACGCACGGATCACCTTGCAAGGGCCGGCGTCGCCCACGCGGCGGAGCCGCACATCGGCAGAGCCCCGAGCCCCTGGTGGTGCACCACGTGCCAAAAGGTCGGCGTCGCTCAACTCGCGCGGGAGGTCGTCACGATGTCGTTGAAGCCGTGGGCCGTGCGGGGCACGTCCGCCGGGCGGCTGCCGATCAGGAACTCGCCGACCGAGGACTCCGCCGTCCAGTCCAGGCCGAGTGCCCGGGCCGCCGCGTCGGTGTCGCCCGAGCCGAGGCCGCACGGCGCCAGCCCCATCGCGGTGGCCACCAGGTACAGCGTCTGGTAGACCACGCCGACGTGCTTGAGCGTCAGCGCGTACGCGATCTGGCTGTACTTCCAGGACAGCCGCCCGAACCGGGAGGTGACGGTCAGCAGCACCTGCGGGTCCACCGCGCATCCGGTGGCCCGCCAGGCCGCCGTCATCAGCTCGCGGAACGCCGCCTCGTCGCCGGCCCCGGCGAACGGCCGCGGCCGCAGGCGGTGGGCCGCCGCGTCGTAGCGGTAGACGCCCGGCACCAGGCCGTCGCAGCGCACCACCGAGAGGTAGACCTCCAGTTCACCGGTCGCGCCGCCGGCCGGGTAGGGCCGGTCCACGATGTCGTAGCCGTGCGGGTCGGACGGGTCGCCCGGCACGATCCGGCGGACCCGGGCCACCCGGTACAGCAGCTCGCCCAACTGGGCCAGCGTCACCGGGGTCTCGGCGTACGAGCGGACCGAGCGGCGGCCCTCCAGCACCTCGCTCAGCGCGGGGTCACGGGCCAGCACCTCGTCCCAGTCCGGTACCGGCAGGTCGATCCCGGTGCCGTCCTCCCGGGCCCCCACGCCCGGGATCGCGGGGAGTTGGGCGATGTCGGTGTGCGCGAACACCCCGCCGCTCGGGTAGTCGTGCCGGCCCGGGCGGCTGCGGGCGTGGAACAGCAGGTCGTGGAAGTCCCAGAGCGGCGGCTCGCCGGTCGCGCCGTCGTCCAGGAACCCGGCGCCCGCCAGCAGCCCGGCCAGCGCCTGGCCGGCCGGCTGGCTGATCCCGGCCAGCATGGCTGCTTCCGCCACCGAGCGGTTGGCCGTCACCGCCGCGACGAACGCCCCCGCCGCCGGCTGGTGCAGGGTCAGCCGGAACGGCGCCATCGGCGACTCCAGCACGCACGCCCCGGCGTGCTCCTCGGGCAGCCGGCGCAGGTAGGCGAACCGGGACAGCACCACGGAGGCCGGCGGGCGGACCAGGCCGGGCAGACCGGCCGCCCGGGCGATCGGTACGGCGGTCGCCAACGGCTCGCCGAGCGGGTCGGCGATGGTCGTGGTGACCAGGTAGGGGAACCGACTCAGCAGGTGGAACAACCTGCCGCCGTCGGCGAGTTCGTCGACGTCGAGATGGGTCCGGGTGAGTGCGGCGAGCCGCTGGACGGTTTCGGCGCCGAGCGCGTGCACGCGCTGACGGCCCCAGGGGTGGCTGAGCTCCAGGTCCTCGCCCTGCGCGGTCACCTCCACCTCCGGGCGCAGCCGCAGCAGCGTGCGCGGCGTCCCGCCCTCGGCGGTGAGGTCGTGGGGCAGCTGTTCGGTCACGGTCATCGGGTACCTCTTTCCGGGCTGGACGGGCCGCCGCCGAGGGGCGGCGGCCCGGCGTCGTCAGATGAAGATCGGGATCGGGTTGAGCTCCTCCTCCGGGGTGGGCGTATCGAGCCAGCCCAGCGCCACCGGCACGTCGTACAGCCGGCCGGGTCCGAACCTGGCCCAGAAGTGCCGCATCCCCGGGACGATCACCTTGGCCACCGGCAGACCGATGTCGGGGCGGGTCTGGTCGAGCACCAGGAACTCCATCCCGCGCTCCTCGACCAGGCGTTGGACCAGCGCCAGGTCGTCGGCGAGGTCGTCGCCGGCCAGCTTCGCCCAGCGGGCCGGGCCGGCCGCCGCGGCCGCCGGGTCGGGCAGCAGGTAGGGCTGGTTGGCCACGGTCGCGGTGGTCCACCACTCCTTCTGCTCCCGGTCGGCGCCCGCGTAGGTCACGGTGCCGTCCGCGTCGCCCGCCACCGGGCCGAGGAACTGGTTCATCTCGGTGAGCGCCCGGGTGAGCGCGATGTGCGGGTCGAGGTGTGCCCCGAAGGCGATCAGGATGTCCTCGGCGGGCTTGTCGGTCCGCCGGGAGAACGCGCCGACCACCGGGATGCCGAAGTCCGAGGTGAGGTCGAGCGCCCAGATCTCACGGTTCAACCCACGGTAGATGTCGCGGAGTTGGTCGATGTACGGGTCGCCGAAGGCGTCCAGGTCGACGGCCGGCCGCTGCACCCGGTTGTACCACCAGAGCGCCACCGCGTCCCGCTCGACCAGCTCCAGGAAGCCCTGCAGGGTGGCGTCCTCGAAGGAGGTGCCGGCCGCGCAGCCGTTGGAGTCACCGGCCGCGAAGAAGCCGTCGTGGTGCCGGTAGCCGTAGTACAGCGCCATGGTGGGCAGCCAGCGGGTCCGCTGCTCGGTCAGCGACCAGGCCGGGGACCACTCGATCCGGTCGTCCTCGCGGAACCGCTCGGGGATGGTGTTGAACATCGAGGGCTTGCCGTTCCACCGGCCCCGCTCGGCGAACTGGCGCTCGCTGTAGAGCAGCGAGTCGGCGGGGTGGATCGCGGCGTCGCCCAGCTCGGTGAAGCTGGCGGTGCGGCGGGCCTCGTCGCCCTGGAAGACCCCGGAGTACCGCTCCATCGCCTCGCCGAGCGCACTGGCCCTGGCCTGCACGTCGGTGCGGCCCTTGCCGCAGCTGACCGAGCGCAGCCCGGTCCGGAGCTGGCGCAGGTCGCCGCTGCGCCGGGACAGGTTCTGCCCGGAGACGTACACCCGCAGCCCGGTGGGGGTCCGCCCGGCCGGCACCAGCGAGGTCACCACGCCGGTGACCGGGGAGAGTTGGGGCTTGTACCGGTCCAGCATGTCCTCCGGCGAGGCGGACCGGTGGCCGCCGTCGGCGGTGTACGCCTTCGGGCGGCGCTCGAAGCTCACCGGGGCCGACTGCCGTGCCGCCACCAGCCCTTCGTCGCCGCAGGACGGGCACTGCGGACGGCGGATCAGCCGGTGCCGCTCGGTCTCCAGCAGCACGGTGTCCAGGGTGAGCACGACCGGCTCGGCCGGGCGCACCCCGGCCAGCCACTTGGCCGCCTCCAGCGCGGCCAGCTGGACACCGGTGCCGAGGGTGGCCGCCAGGTGGGCGCCGGCGGTGGAGATCGGGCCGTCCTGGCCCAGCCGGTGCTGCAGGTAGCTGAGCGACTGGCGGTTGGCGGACAGCCGGTGGGCCAGGCACTCCCAGCAGCCGGTGGTCCCGTCCTGGTCGGCCTCACCCGGCACGAACACCGGGCCGACCCAGACGATCGAGCCGACCGGACGGGCCAGCAGCCAGGGCTGCCCGCTCTCCCGGGCCTCCCGGTCGCGCTCGGCCAGGCCGGGGTGCAGGTAGTCCTCGGTCAGCGCGACCGTGAACCCGGCGGTCGGGTCCACCGTCACCCCGGCGGCGGCCAGCGCGGCCAGGAAGGGCGCCGGGTCCAGGTCGCCGTAGACCTCGACCCTGGCCCGGGCGGTGCGCAGCGCGGTGCTCGCGGCGGCGCCGTCCAACCCGGCCATCTCGAAGTAGGCGGCCCCGGCCGCGTCCTCGACCGGGCCGGTGTCGGCCAGGTAGCCCCGCTCGCGGAGCCGGTCGACGGCGATCCGCACCTTGTCGGCGGGCACCGTGTCGCGCAGCACCTCGCCGATCTGCTCGGCCGTGCGGGTGCCGTCCAGCAGTGGTGCGAGGGTCTGGGCGAGCCCGCCGTCCACCACCGAGACGCCACGCTCGGAGACCAGGTAGACGGCCTCGCCGTCCACCACGTAAGGGGTGTAGTGGTGCTTGAAACCGATCGCGGATGTGTTGGGCATGGCTGGTACCTCTGATCTCGGGCGGCGGTCAGCGCAGCGTGGCGAGCGGGGCGGTGGCGGGGTCGAGCAGGCGCAGCAGCAGCAGGCCGACGGCGGCCGAGCCGTCCAGCGCACCGAGATTGATCCGGTCGTCGGCGGCCCGGTCCGGGTACCAGCTCCCGGTCGCCCGGTGACGCGCGATCAGCTCGCCGACCAGCAGGGCGGCGGCCTCCCGGCCGTCGTAGAACGGACCGGGGAGCAGCGAGTCCTGCGGATCGGAGACGGTGTGCAGCAGCCCGGCCTCGGCGGCAGTGAGTGCCTCGCCGGCCGTGGCGACCAGGTCGCGGGTGCTCCGGCCGGTGATCTGGTGGGCACTCACCGGCGGGGTGAGGGCGCCCAGTTCGGCCGGGTCGACGGTGCCGGCACCGAGCGCGACCGCGGTGTCCAGGCAGGCCAGCCGGCCGGCCCGGGTCGCGGTGGCGAAGCGGTGGCCGCGCAGCCGTTCGCGGACCGCCTCGGGGGCCGCGAGCAGGGCGGGCGCCTCGGCCACGGTGCGGGCCAGCGCGGCGGCGATCGAGTCGGGACCGGCGGGCACCAGGTCGAGGAAGCCGTTCTCGGCCTCGCCCTCGGTCTCGCCGCCGGGCTCGGCGTCCAGCTGCTCCAGCGCGGCGGCGGCCAGCGCCCGGATGCCGTCGTCGGTCGGCGCGTGGCCCGGGCCGGTGACCCGGCGCAGCCGGAGCAGGTTGAGCAGCAGACCGGCGCTGCCGAGCGGCAGGTCCGGGTTGGGCGTCCGGGCCGGGCGGCCCGGACGGGTCGGCGCCGGGCCGGCGACCGCGACCGTACCGGGCACCAGGGCCTGGGCGGAGGCGACCAGTTGGGGCTCGCCGAGCAGGGTGCCGACCCGGGCGAGGGCGTGGATCAGCGCACCGGGACCGGCGAACCCGCCGGGGACGGGTGCGCCACCGGCCAGCCGGCTGTCGGCGGCGAAGGCGAACGCACGCGGGGCGGCCGGGTCGATCAGCCGGGCGGCGGCGGTCAGGGTGTGGTGGGCGGCCCGGTGGAACCTCGGTTCGCCGGTGGCGGCCCAGAGTTCGGCGAACAGCACGGCCAGCCCGGGGGTGCCGCTGACCAGGTCCAGGCCGAGCACCTCGACCTGCCGCAGTCCGCTGCCGGGGTACCAGCTCTGGCCGAGCCAGCCGTTGCCGCGCCGGTCGGCGAGGATCTGGTCGCCGATCCCCACCGCGAGGTCGAGCAGCTCCCCGTTGCCGGGGATCCGGGACCGTACGGGGGCCGGTGCGGGCAGCTCGGTGCCGCCCCGGGCGGCGTCCACGCAGCCGGTGAGGACGGCGAGGTGGCCCTCCAGGTCAAAGCCGTCGAGCTCGGCGACCCGGTCCTGCAGGCGCTGCCAGCCGGTGCTGCGGAAGTGGCCCGGGATCTCCCGGCCCTCGGCGGTGAAGACCGAGGTGGAGGAGGTCAGCGAGCGGAAGAACGGGATGTCGAGCTGGCGGAACGAGTCGAGCTCGGCGAGCACCACCTCGAGCAGGTCACCGCGCCCGGGGTCACCGGCCAGCGCCGTGATGGCACCCTGCAGCGCACCGGCGATCACCGTCTCGCGGGTCGCGCCGCTGTCCAGCGCGAGCGGGCTGGTGGAGGCCCGGATGATCTTGTAGCCGTCCCAGGTGTGCCGCCAGATGTAGCGCACCCAGATGCCCCGGAAGCCAGCCAACGGGCCCTCGGGAGAAGCGAGTTCGTCCCGCAGCCGGTGCAGCGTCCGGTGCATCTCGCGGTAGCCCTCGGTCAGCTCGGCGCTGTACTCCCACGGGTCGGCGGTGACGGTGGCCCCGGCCTCGTCCAGGTGCACCGGCCGGTACGGCGGCAGCGGCAGTGCGGGCACCCCGGGGGTGATCTCCAGGCTGCCGATCCGGGACAGGCAGCCGATGTCCAGCGCGCCGCTCTGCTTGGCCGGGGTCCAGGGCTGGAAGGCCATCGCGGTCCGCACCACGGTGGACTCCAGGTCGTCCAGCAGACCGTGCTGTTCGGCACTGATGGTCGGCGGGGTCTGCACCCGGGGGTAGAGCAGGCACTCCAGGTCGATCAGCGCGGGGTGCTCGCCGTCCGCCAGCAGGTTGTCGGCCCACAGGTCACGGCCCTCCAGCAGCTGCACCAGACGGATCGTCATGCCGAGCCGGCGGTAGAACCGGGCGAAGCCGCCGGCGTCGGCGCAGGGGCGGTGCGGGACCAGCTCCTCCCAGCCGTAGTCGCTCTCGCAGTCGGCGGCCAGCGAGGCGGCGTGGCCGTCGTCGCCCCGGTCGCTGCGGATCAGTACGGTGCGCACCGGCAGGTCCAGCGACAGCTCCTCGTTCAGGCGGCGCGACAGGTCCAGGTAGGCGGCGGCGTGCCGCATGTCCTTGGGCTTGTAGACCACCGCCCGGTCGTTCGCGAAGTACAGCAGCGACACCGAGCGGCCGCCGGCGTGCCGGTCGCCCGCCTCGCCGCGCACCTTGTCCAGCGGGCCCGGGTCCTGACCGTCCCACATCTGCTCGACCAGCAGCGCGCGGTCCGCCGCCAGCCGGGCGAACAGCTCGGTCTGCACGTGCTGCCACTGCCGGCAGACGGTGCCGACCAGGTAGGCCAGCGCGGGCAGCCGCTCCAGCCGGGCCAGCCAGCCCTCCTGCGAGGTGTCCAGGCCACCGGCGGCGTCCCAGTCGGTGGCGCGCGGACGGCCGGTGGTGGCCTGCAGCTCGTGGCAGAACGCCAGGTTGCACGCCTCGACCAGCCGGCCGGTCAGGGTGCCGGCCAGATCGGCGCGGGCCCGGTCGGTGACCGGGACGCCGAGGATGCCGCCCGTCCCGTACGGCAGCAACTCGTCCGCGGCGGCGGCGAAGGCGGCGCCGAGCGCGCCCGGGGCACTGGTCCCGGCACTCGCCGCGACCGGCAGCGTGCGCAGGAAGACCGCCAGCGCGAGCGCCCAGTCGGGCAGGTTCGACGGATCGGCGAGCACCACCGAGCGCAGCCCGTCGCCGAGCGGACGGCCGGTCTCGGCCAGGTGGTCCAGCAGTGCACCGGCGCCGCCGTGCTCGCCGGCCGCCCGGCGCAGCCAGGTGTCCACCGCGGCGGTCCGGCCCCGGCGGTCCTCGTCCGGGTCGGGGGCGAACGACGTGCTGCCGTCCGCCCGGGCCTCGGCCCGGTCGGCGAACGAGGCGGCGGCCGTCACCACGGCCCGCAGCCGTTCGTCGCCCCTGGGCAGTTCGGGAAGCAGCACCCCGGCCTCGGTGGCGTGGTCGGCGGCGGCGCGGTCGTCGGTGTGCGGGGTGGAGGCACCGTCGACGGGGCGGAGCCAGGTCTGCAGGTCGAGCGGCATCTCACATCTCCTGGAGTCGGGCGAGTCGGGTGAACAGCGGGTCGTGGCCGAGTAGTTCGTCATAGCTGCCGGTGGCCGTCAGCCGACCGCCGGAGAGCACGTGGATCCGGTCGGCGGTACGGATGGTGCTGAGTCGGTGGGCGATCACCACCCGGGTGCGGTCGAGGCCCGCGACGGCTTCGGCGACCCGCAGCTGGGTCGCGTTGTCCAGCGCGGAGGTGGCCTCGTCCAGCAGCAGGACGGCGGGCCGCCGGACCAGGGCGCGCGCCAGCAGCAGGCGCTGCACCTGACCACCGGAGAAGCCCTGGGCGTCCTCGCCCACCCGGGTGCCGAGGCCGAGCGGGAGGGCCCGCAACTCGTCGGCGATACCGGCGAGTTCGGCGGCCTTCCAGACCTGCTCCTCGGTCACGTCGGGGTCGCTGCCGGCCAGGTTCTCCAGCAGCGAGCCGCGCAGCATCCGGCCGTGCTGGAGCACCACGCCCAGCCGGCGCCGGACCAGTCGGGCGTCCAGCCCGGCCAGGTCCTGGCCGTCGTAGCGGACGGTGCCGGACCCGGGCGTCTCGAAGCCGAGCAGCAGGCGCACCAGGGTGGACTTGCCGGCGCCGGACGGGCCGACCACCGCCACCAGTTCGCCGGGCGCGGCGTGCAGCGACACCCCGTCCAGCACCGGCGCGGCGCTGCCGGGGTAGCGGAAGGTCACCCGGTCCAGCGCGACCGAGCCGCGGAGTTCCCCCGGGTCGGTCAACTGCCGGTTCCCCTCGGCCGGGTGGACCTCGGCCAGGATCGGGCGGATCCGGTCGAGCACCGGTGCGATGCCGTAGGCACTGGCCGCCGCGTGGGTGACCTGGCCGAGCGCCGCCGCGACCTGACCGGCCGCCACCCCGGCCGCCATCAGGTGCCCGGACGGGGTCGACCCGTCCAGCACCGCCCCCGCCAACAGCACCGCCAGCAGCAGCGGTTGCAGTCCCGCGGTGAGGGCGCCGGCCGCCGCGTCGGCCCGCTGGGCCGCCGCGTCCGCCCGCTTCTGGGCGGCGAACGGCACCGCCCAGCGGGCGAAGGCCTGGATCTCCCGGCCCGCCGTCTGGATCTTGTCGATCCCGAGCAGCAGCCCGTACAGCACGCCGTTCAGCTGTCCGTGCAGCTCGAACACGGTGCTCTCGTGGCGCTGGCGGCGGCGACCGAGCAACAGCAGCAGCCCGGTCACCACCAGCACGGCGAGCAGCAGCAGCCCGCCGAGCCAGGCGTCCACCAGCAGCAGGACGGTGAGTCCCGAGGTGGCGAACACCGCCCCCAGCACCGCGCTGACCAGCACCTCGGACAGCGCGGCCCGGGCCTGGGCCACCGCGTTGGCACGGTGCACCAGGTCACCCGTGGTGTAGTCGCGGAAGAACCGGGCGTCGTGACCGAGCAGACGGTCCCAGACAGCCGGTTCCAACGCGCTCTGCACCCGCCCGGTGAGCCGGACGGCGGCGGTGTTCCGGACGATCACCAGCAGCCAGGCCGCCAGCACCGCCGACCCCAGCAGCAGGGTCAGCCAGCGCACCGGGTGCCGGTCGGCCGCCAGCAACTGCGGCATCAGCACACCCGCGCTCAGCGGCACCATCAGTCCGAGCAGCGCCGCCCCCAGGCCGGCTGCGGTCAGCCGCCCCAGGTCCCGCCGGGCCCCGGGCACCCGGAGCACGAACCGGGCCAGGTCGGCCGGGCCGAGGTCGCCCGTGGGCAGCGGCAGGTAGAGCAGCAGCGCCCTGTCCTGGAGTGCCACGGGGACCCGCCCCGACGGATCGGCCGGGTCGTACCGGCGGTGGCCACCCGCCGGTCGCGGCACCAGCGCGACCGGTCGGCCGTCCGCCGCCGCGAACCCCACCATCGGCCCGGCCGTACCGGCCGGATCGCCGTGTCCGTCCGCCCCGGTCGGCAGGGTCACCGGCCGGTACCGCACCTCGGCCGACCGCAGCAGCGCGGTCAGCGGGTCGCGGGACTTGCGGGCGGCGGGCGGGAGTTCGGCCCCCTGCGGGACCGCGCCCAGCGCGGCCAGGGCGGCCTGCGCCTGCTCGGCCGGGTCTCCGGCGGCCACCGGGGCCACCGGTCGTCCGCCCCGGCCGACGTGCAGCACGCCGACGGCTGCGGCGAGCGCGGCCCGGTTGGCCTCGGCGGTGGCCGTGGCGGTCATGACTTCCCCTCCTTCTCGGTCTCGGTGTCCTTGGTCTTCGTGGTCTCGGTCTTCTCGGCCAGCAGCATCCGGTACGGGCCCGGGACGGCGGCGAGTTCGGCGGGGGCGCCCTGCTGGACGATCCGGCCACCGGCCAGCACGACCACCCGGTCGGCGGCCTGGATGGTGCTCAGCCGGTGGGCCAGCACCAGGCAGGTGGTGCCCCGGCGCCGCAGGTGCTCGTTGACGGCCGCCTCGGTGTGCGCGTCCAGCGCGGAGGTGGCCTCGTCCAGCACCAGCAGGGCCGGGTCGAGGGCGAGCGCGCGGGCCAGTTCGAGCCGCTGGCGCTCACCGCCGGAGAGGTTGCGGGCGTCCTCGTCGATCCGCCCGGCGTCCAAACCGCCGCGTCGGGTCACCAGTTCGACGACCTCGGCGTCGTCCAGCGCGCGCCGCAGGGCGTCCTCGTCGGCGGCCGGGTTCCAGAGCGTCAGGTTCTCCCGGACGCTCCCCTCGAAGAGCCGCAACTGCTGTTCCACGTAGGCGACCTGACCGGTCACCACCGAGCGGTGCCAGTCGTCCCGGGGCCGGCCGTCCAGCAGCACCTGGCCGGACCAGGGGCGCAGTACCCCAGCCGCCAGCCTGGCCACCGTGGACTTGCCGCTGCCGCTGCCGCCGATCACGGCCACCCACTCCCCCGGGCGGATGTGCAGCGAGATGCCGGTCAGCGTGGGCGGCCGGTTCGGGTCGTAGCCGAACTCGACGTCGCGCAGCTCCAGTTCACCGCTCAGCCGGGGCGCAGTCCGGAGACCGTCGGCGTCGTCGGCCGGGGCGTCCAGGACCGGGGTGAGGTACGGGTCGGGCTCGGTGCTCTCGACATCCTCCAGCAGCGCGTTCTGCGCCCGGGCGATGGTGAACTCCGAGGCCGCGCCGACCAGTTGTCCGACCGGCGAGAGGAATCCGTTCAGCAGCAGCAGGAAGGCGAGCAGGGTGCCGACCGAGAGCGAGCCGCCGAGCAGCATCGAGGCGCCGACCACCACCACGGTCGCGGTGGCCGCGGCGTTCAGCGCGCCGGGCAGCGAGAGCGGCACGATCACCGCCGTGGTGACCCGCTGGCCGGTCTCCATGGCACGGGCCTGCCAGCCCGCCCAGGACCGGAAGAACGAGTCCTCCGCACCCTCCGCCTTCAGTGTCTCGATCGCCGACACACCGGCGAACGCGACCCCGTCCCGCTTGTACTGCTCCGCGTGCAGCCGGTGCACCAGACCGCCGCGCCGCCGGTCCGCGACCCGCAGCGCCAGCAGGTCCAGCACCGCCACCACGACCGGCACCGCGGCCAGCCGTGGCTCCAGCCAGACCAACGCCGCCAGGTGCACGGCGGCGGCCGCCGCCGAGGCGGAGGCGGCCGCCACCCGGTGCGAGAGCAGCATCGCCAGGCCGTCGTTCATCTGCACCCGGGTGACCAGACCGCCCAACTGGCGACGGTGGAAGAACGATCCGGGCAGCCGGAGCAGCCGCCACAGGAACCCGGCCGAGGCGCGGGCCGCCATCGCCTCCAACACCCGGTTGACCAGGGTCTGTTGGAGCCAGGTGCCGAGCAGCACCGTGCCGGCCACGGCACCCGCGGCGAGCGCCAGCGGCACCGCCCAGGAGGTCGAGCCGCCGATCACCACCGAGCGGAGGTAGGCCCGTAGCAGGAAGGCCGCCGCGACCCCCGGCACCGCCAGCGTCACGGACAGCAGCACCGCCAGCAGCAGCGGTCCGGCGAACGCGCGCATCCGTGCCGTCAACGCCCGCAGCAGCGGGAAGCGTCGGCCGCCCGCCTCGAAGTCGGGACCGGGTTCGAAGCCGACCGCGATCCCGGAGAAGGTGTCCCAGAACTCGGCCGGGGTCGCCGAGTAGGAGCCCAGCGAGGGGTCGTTGATGTGCACCCGGCCGCGCTTGATCCCCTCGTAGATCGCGAAGTGCGGGCCGGTGACCAGGACCATCGACGGGACCTGGAGGTTCTCCAGGCCGAGCAGCTTCTGCTCGGTCCGGTTTACCCGCCGTCCCTTGGCGATCACCCCGTACCGGCCGGCCGCCTTGGCGACCACGGCCGCGCTGACGCCGTCCCGGCTCACCCCGCAGGCCCGGGAGGCCTCCTGGAGCGTCACCCGGCGGCCGAACGCGCCCAGCACCACGGCCAGGCAGGCCGCGCCGCAGTCCTGCTCCTCCATCTGTGGCACCACCGGTGTCCGCAGGTGGCGGCGCGGCTTGCGCGCGGTGGGCGGTGGCGTCCCCTTCGGCTGCTTCGCCGGCTGCGGCTGCTCCGCCGCCGGGGCCGCCGTCTCGCGGACGTCGAGGCTCATCGCCCGGCCCCCGATCCGAACACGGCCTGGTACGGGTGCCTGGCACCCAGGTCGACCGAAACGGTCAGCGGCAGCGGGCCGCGCAGCTGCCCGACGGCGGCCGGGATGCTCGCGTAGGCCGTCCACACCGGGGCCGACCCGGTCGGCAGACCGGGCAGCGGCACGGTGAAGGTACCGTCCAGCGAGTCGGCCCGGACCGGCAGGGCGTCGGCCGTGGTGACGGTGGCCCGGACGGTCCCCACCCCGGGCACCGGCACCAGCACCGTCCGTCCTGGCACCAGCTGCCCGGCGTCCTGCACCGAGGTCGCGAAGATCCGTACGGTCTGCGGGAGTCGGGCCGAGTCCAGCGTGACGAGACCCGCACCGGGGGCGATCGCGCCGCCCGGGGTGGCGAGCAGGGCGGTGACCGTGCCGGCGGACGGCGCCCGGACAACGAGCTCTTCGCCCGCCGGTGTCCGGAGCACCGCGATCGGCTGACCCTGGGTCACCAGGGCACCGGTGCCGATCCGGTAGGAGAGCAGCGCGCCCGCCTGGTCGGCCCGGACGGTCTCCGGAGCCGGACCGTGCGCGAGCACCGCGGGCAGCGCGAGCGTGTGCGGCAGCGAACCGAACACCGCCCAGCCGGCACCCGCGCCGACCGCGAGCAGCAGCGCGGCGGCGGCGACCCGGAGCCGGGCACCGACCAGTCCCACCGGGCGGTCCAGCCCGGGCTCCAGGACTGCGGCGGCCCGGGCCGCCGCGACGGCGGTGGTCTCCTTCGGGCCCACGGTCGGCTGCTCGGTCTCCGGGCCGTTCGGCCTGGTCGCGACGGTCACGTTCTCCCCGCTCTCCGGTGTCCGCGTTCTGGTGGCTGTACCGCTCATGGCTGTGCCGCCCCCACCAGGGCGGCCGGCTCCGTCGCCTTCGACGGGCACCGCAGCGGCAGTTCGCGCATGCCGCCGAAGACGAACTGGGTGCTCCACGGCACGGTCCGCTCGGTCAGCGGGGTGCTCAGCTCGCGGGTCCGGCCCGCCTCCGCCAGACCGCGCAGCACGGCGGCGCCCGCCATCAGGGAGAGCGGTGCGCCCAGGCAGTGGTGCGGGCCGTGGCCGAAGGCGAGGTGACGCGTCTCGGCCCGGCCCGGGTCGAAGACGTCCGGGTCGGCGAACCGGCGCGGGTCCCGGTTGGCGGCCGCGTACAGCAGCAGCGCGACCCGGCCGGCCGGGACGACGGTGTCGCCGAGGGTGATCTCGTGGGTGAGGGCGCGCGCACTGGCGCGCACCGGGCTGCCGAGCCGCTGGGCCTCGTCGAACACCGCTTCGGCCCGGTCGGGCCGGCTTCGGATCAGTTCGGCGAGGTCCGGGGAGCGCAGCAACTGCCAGACGGCCAGGGCCAGTCCGGAGGTCAGCGTCTCGAGTCCGTTGGCGAGCAGCATGACCACGAAGGCGAGCAGGTCCTCGTCGTCCAGCCGGCCCTCGCCCCGGGCCACGGTGAGCCGGCTGATCAGGTCGTCGCCGGGAGCGGCGGCGCGGGCGGCGCAGAGCTCCTCGACGTAGCTGCGGAACTCCTCGAACTCGGCATCCAGTTCGGCGATCCGGGCCGGATCGGCCGGGGCGTCCTGGCTGCCGAAGTCGTCGAGCAGCGAGCGGGCCATCAGACCGGCCCAGCCGGTGACCCGTTCCTGTTCGGAGTCGGGGATGTCGAGGATCGCGCAGGAGACCGCCACCGGCAGTGGCACGGCGAGATCGGCGACCACGTCGAACTCCCCTGCCGCAAGCAGGGGTTCCAGGGTCCGGGTGGTCGTGTTCTCGATCCGGGTGCGCATCTGCTCCAGGCGGCGGGCGCTGAAGGCGGTGGTGGCGAGGCGCTTGAGCCTGGTGTGGTCGGCGCCGTCGCGCATCGGGAGCATCCGGTTGACGATCCGGGCCAGGGCGGTCGAACCGGCCCTGGGCAGACCGACGGTGGTCGGGTCGACGGCCGTCCCCGGGTGCATCAGGACGGTGATGATCTCCTGGTAGCCGGAGACGACGTGCACCCGGCCGAGGTCGAGCACCGGCGCCTCGGCCAGCAGGCGGCGGTAGAGCGCGGGCGGGTCCTGCTGGGCGGCGGGCTGCTGGATGAACCGCGTCAGCTCCTGCCGGAGGTTCTCCATGGCCCGGCTCTCCTTCACTGGCTGGCCCGATGGGGGGTGGAATGCGGGGGAAGCAGGGTGCCGCGGTGACCCCACCCGGGGGCGGGCTCACCGCGGCACAGGACCCGAATTACTCGGCAGCGACCTCGGCCGCGGCGTTGGACACCGAGCTGAAGCTCGAGACCGGGCAGGCGGCGCAGGCCAGCGAGCTGACGGAGACGCCGGCGTTGACGCTGTCCAGCTCCTCGATCTCGATGTCGAACTGGTCGTTCGCGGGGGTGATGTTGTCAGCCATGGTGGGCTCCCTTCGGGGTGTGGCGCCTGCCCCGGCGGGGCTGGTCACCATCGGCGCCGATTCGCTTTCCGGCTTTTTCTCCGGCTCGTTTTCGGCGATGAGGAAACTATGCACCCGGCCCCCATAAGTGCGTCAGTAGGGGATGTCAGAAACTCACCTCTGCAAAATGCAACAGTTGTACCCATGACATTTTGAATACCTTCTGACCTGCGATGATGTCGCCCACTTGCCTTATCAGGACACCCCGGTTCACCCTGTATCCCATGACACTCACCACAGGCCCGGGAATTACCGGGGAGCCAGCCGTGGAAGTAAGCGACCTGCGTCGCAGCTACGGCGACTACGAAGCCGTCCGAGGAATTTCCTTCACGGTCGCGCGGGGCGAGCTGTTCGCCCTGCTGGGCACCAACGGCGCCGGCAAGACCACCACCCTGGAGGTGCTGGAGGGCTACTCCCGGCCGAGCTCGGGCACCGTCCGGGTGCTCGGCCTCGACCCGTACGGCCAGGGCCGCCTGGTCCGGCGGCGGACCGGCGTGATGCTCCAGGAGGGCGGCTTCTTCAAGGAGTTGACCGTCCGGGAGACCGTCGACTCCTGGCGCTCCTTCATCTCCGGTGCGCAGCCCACCGCCGCGGTGCTCGACCGGGTCGGGCTGACCGAGCGGGCGGGCACCCGGGTGGCCCAGCTCTCCGGCGGCGAGCGGCGCCGGCTGGACCTCGCGCTGGCGGTGCTGAACACCCCGGAGCTGCTGTTCCTGGACGAGCCGACCACCGGCATGGACCCGGAGGCCCGGCGGGCCACCTGGCGGCTCGTCAGCGAGCTCAGGGCGGCGGGCACCACGGTGCTGCTGACCACCCACTACCTGGAGGAGGCCCAGCAGTTGGCCGACCGGGTGGCCATCATGGACCGGGGACAGCTGGCCGCCGTCGGGACGGTCGAGGAGGTGCTGTCCGGCCACGGCACCCGGATCACCTTCCCGCTGCCCGCCGGCCTGCTGCCCGCCCAACTGCCGCCCGTCCTCGGCGAACTGCCCACCGTCACCGACGGCACGGTGCGCTACACGGTGGCCCGGACGGCGCCCGCGCTGGCCGCCCTGCACACCTGGGCGGCGGAGCTGGACGTCGAGCTGGACGGCATCGAGGCCCGCAACGCCTCGCTGGAGGACGTCTTCCTGGAACTGGCCCACGAAAAGGCGGAGACCCGATGAGCAGCGCGACCACCACCTCCCCCCACGGCCTGGCCTGGCCCGCCTACGCGCGCGGCCAGTTCCTGCTCTCCTGGCGGGTGTTCTGGCGCAACCGGCGTTCCACCTTCATCGGCTTCCTGCTGCCGGTGCTGCTCAACCTGGTGATCGCGGCCCCGCTCCGCGACCGCCAGATCGCCGGGGTGAACGCGGCGGCGTACAGCACGGTCGGGTTCATCGGCTTCGCGCTGGTGACCTCGTTCATCAACCTGCTGAACGGCGTGGTGGCCCGCCGGGACGACCTGGTGCTCAAGCGGCTGCGCGGCACCGAGGTCCCGCCGACGGCGATCTTCGCCGGGCAGTTCGGCGCGGCCGGCGCGGTGGTCCTGCTCCAGGTGCTGGTGCTGGGCGGACTGTCGGTGATCTGGTTCGACGCACCGCTGCCCGCCGACCCGCTGCTCTTCCTGCTCACCCTGACCGGCGGCTTCCTGCTGTTCGCCGTCCTCGCCGTGGCCCTCTCCGGCCTCACCCCGAGCGCGGAGGCCGCCCCGATGATCGCCACCCCGGTCCTGCTGGTCTGCATGTTCGCCGGCGGCGTGGTCGCGCCGCTCAGTTCGATGCCGACCTGGCTCCAGGGCCCCGCCCACAACCTGCCGCTCGCCCCCGTGGTGGAGACGCTGCGCACCGCCTGGTTCGGCCGCGGCTTCGGCCCGGAGTCCTGGAACGGCGCCCCGCTCCCCGCCCTCGACCTCCTGCACGCCTGGCAGCACGCGGCCCCGGCCCTGCTGGTGGTCGCCGCCTGGACGGCCGGCGCCGCCGTGCTGGGCCGCCGCCTGTTCCGCTGGGAGCCCCGCCACGGCTGAGGGTGGGTCAGCAGACGCCCGGTCAGGCCGTGGTCCCGTGGACGAGCGTGCCCCGCTTCAGGCGGAACACGTGGTCGGAGGCGTCGGCCACGGCGCGGGCGTGGGTGACCAGGACCACGCACTTGCCCTGCCGGTGGGCGAGGTCCCGGAACAGCCGGACGATGTCGGCGGCGGTGTCCTCGTCCAGCGCCCCGGTGGGCTCGTCGGCGAGCAGGATGTCGACGTCGCAGGCCAGCGCACGGGCGATCGCGACGCGCTGCTGCTGCCCGCCGGAGAGCTGCAGGACGCGCCGGTCGCGGTCCTGTTCGTCGATGCCCACGGCGGCCAGCAACTCGGCGGCGCGTCGTCTGCGGTTGCCGCCCCGCACGCCGGCGATCTCCATCGCGCAGGTGATGTTCTGAACGGCCGTCAGGTAGGTGATCAGGTTCAGGGACTGGAACACGGTGGCGGCGTGGCGGTTGCGGTAGCGGCCGGGGCCGAGAGCGGCCACGTCCTGGCCGCGGAAGTAGAGGTGACCCGAGGTGGGCGGGTTCAGTCCGCCGGCGATGGACAGCAGGGTGGACTTGCCGCTGCCCGACGGGCCGACGATGGCGTGCACCCGGCCCGCGTGGAAGTCGACGTCGACGTCCTTGAGGACGTGGTGCATCCGCCCCCGGCGCGGGTAGCCGTGCCGGACACCCTTCAGCTGGAGGAGCGGGACGGCTGCGGCGGAGGGGTCGTGCTCGGTCATGGTCACGCTTCCTTGCTGAGGATCTCGTTGGGGTTCAGCCGCAGGATGCGGATGCCGGGGACGACGGTGGCCAGCACCGCGACGGCCAGCCCGGCTCCGGCCACGCCCGCGACGTCGGCGGGGCCGAGGCGGACGGCGAGGTGGTCGATCGGCTGCGGACCGGCCTGGCCCGGCAGCTTGGGCAGGTAGCCGTCCTGGTTGGCGACCCGGCCCGGGTCCCGCTGCTGTGCGGCCTGCTCGGCCGACCGTTCGGCGGCGTCCACCTGCTGGGAGAGCAGGGAGCTGCCGACGGCCCGGGCGAGCAGCGGGCTGACGGCGGTGGCCAGACCGACGGCGAGGGCCGCACAGGCGAGGATCTCCACCAGGTGCTGGCCCAGCAGCCTGGGCTTCCGCTCCCCCATCGCCAGCAGGATGCCGAGCTCCCGACGGCGGTCCCGCAGCGCGGCCGCCACGACCAGCGCGACGATCGCGGTACCGGCGACGGAGACCAGCCAGACCGTCACGGTGGCGAACCGGGCGGTCTTCCCGATCGGGCCGACCAGGGCCTGGTACTGCTTGTCGTTGACGGTGACCGGGAACAGCACGGGGTCGATGCCGGCCGCCGCGGCGGCCGCCTTGAGCGCGTCGAGCCGGTCGGGGCCGTCCAGGGTGAAGGTGGCCTGCTTGACCACGCTGCCCTCGGGCCCGGTGCCGTAGCCCGCCAGCGTGGTCGCGCCGGCCGGGGTGGTGTAGATCTGGTTGGCCGGGTCGGCCATCGGCGGGACGTACTGGCTGCCGGAGGGCGTCTCGTCGGCGTAGATGCCGACCACGGTGAACTCGAAGTCCTTCCCCTGGTTCGCCGACCCGATCTCGTTGGCCTTCAACATGACCTTCGAACCGACCTGGAGGTTGTTCTTCCGGGCCAGCCGCTGTTCCACCAGCACCACCGGACCGTCGGTGCCCGGGCCGATCCCGGACCCGGCAACGATCTTCGCGTTCCCGTTGCGGAAGGCGCTCAGGGCGGCGCTGTCGTGGATCCCGGTGACCTTGAAGAAGTCCGACATCGGGCCGCCCGCGCCGGGCGGCGTGGGCACCGGCTGGTACAGCTGCGCGGTGCCGGTCGGACCGGCCCCCGAGTCGATCGAGTAGTTGTAGCGCTGCACCCCCGGCGAGCTGCCGACCCGGTCGACGGCCTTGCTGTGGAGGTTGCCGACGTCCCCGATCGTGCCCGGGGCACCGCCGGAACCGCCCGTGAGCTTCCCCGAGTCGATCGCCGCGTTGAGGTCGAACTGCAGGGTGGCGACCGCACCAACGCTGCTCTTGGCCACCGCCCCGGCCCGGTCGGCGGCCGACCGGATCAGGAAACCGGCGAGCACCAGCGTGCAGATCACCGAGAGCAGCCCGGCCGTCAGCACGGTCCGCCCCGGATGCCCGGTCAGTCGCCACCAGGCCCGCTTGAAGAAGTTCATGGCCCCGACGGTAGGGACCGGGATGTTTCGCGAGCGTTTTGTCCCCGGCCCGGGCCCCGACTATGAACGTGCCTCTCATCTGCCTGGATTAGCGTCCGAGCCGGGACCGGGTTCGGGACCGGAGAGGAGTGCGACATGCGTGTCCTGGTCGTCGAGGACGAGAAGCCGATGGCGCGGGTGCTGGAGATCGGCCTGCGCCGCGAGGACTTCTCGGTGGACGTGGTCCACGACGGGTCCGATGCCCTGGACCGGATCGACGTGCACGAGTACGACGCGGTGGTCCTGGACCGGGACCTGCCCGGCGTGCACGGCGACGACGTCTGCCGCCACATCGTGACCACCCGGCCCGAGTGCCGGGTGCTGATGCTCACCGCCGCCGGCCGGCTGGACGACAAGGTCGAGGGCCTGGGCCTGGGCGCGGACGACTACCTCGCCAAGCCCTTCGACTTCCCCGAGCTGGTGGCCCGGCTGCGCGCCCTCTACCGGCGCGGGCCCGAACTGCACGCCCCCGTCCTGTCGTTCGAGGACCTGGACCTGGACACCCACCGCCGGATCGCGACCCGGGCCGGTCAGCCGCTGCGGCTGACCCCGAAGGAGTTCGCCGTGCTCGAACTGCTGATGCGGGCCCGGGGCGGGGTGCTCAGCACCGAGCACCTGCTGGAGAAGGCCTGGGACATCCACGCCGACCCCTTCACCAACGCCGTCCGGCTGACCGTCCACACGCTGCGCCGCAAGCTCGGTCCGCCGCCGCTGGTGCACACCCTGCTCGGCGCGGGCTACTACCTGGGCCGCAGGCCGTGAGGCGGACCCTGCGGCTCCGGAGCCGGCTCTTCGCCGGCTTCGCGGTCACCCTGGTCGCCGCCGCCGCGCTGATGGTCGCCGTCATCTACACCGGCATCCGGTACCTGCCGAGTTACCAGCTCAGCACCGTCGCACCGCACCGACTGCCGGTCGCCGGCGCGGCACCGGCCGACGCGGTGGCCGGCGGGACGGTGCCCGGCACGACGGTGCCCGGCGACCTGACCCAGGGGAGCCCGGCCAGGACGCTCATCATCCAGGACAAGCAGGACGTCTGGCAGACCGTGCTGGTGCTCTCCGTCACCGGTCTGACCACGGTCACCGTGCTGGGCCTGGGAGCGGGCTGGATCATCACCAAGCGCCTGCTGGCCCCGCTGCGGACCATCAACCACGCGGCGGCCACGGCGGCCACCGGCGACCTGAGCGCGCGGATCAACGCGGACGGCCCCGACGACGACCTCAAGGAACTCGCCGACACCTTCGACCGGATGCTCGCCCGGCTGGAGCAGTCGCTCTCCGCACACCGCCGCTTCGCCGCCAACGCCTCCCACCAGCTGCTCACGCCACTGGCCACCAACCGGGCCGTCCTCCAGGTCGCCGCCGCCGACCCCACCGGAGCCGTACTGACCGAGCTCGCCCCGACCCTGGTCGAGACGAACGAACGCAACATCGCGATCGTGACCGGACTGCTCCGACTCGCCGACGCCCAGCACGTCGACCCCGGGTCCGAGCCCGTCGACCTGGCCGCGCTGGCCGCCGAGGCGGTGCGCGAACGCCGGGCCCTGGCCCGCGAGCACGGCATCGAGCTGACCCTGGAGACCGGGGGCCGCTGCGAAGTCCCGGGCAGCTCGACCCTGTTGGGGCAGTTGGTGGCCAACCTGCTCGACAACGCCCTGACCTACAACCACCCCGGTGGCAGCGTCCGCCTCTCGGTGTACCGCGCCGACGGCGTCCACCTGGAGGTCGACAACACCGGGCCCCTGCTCGACCCGGCCACCGCCCACCGCCTGTTCGAACCCTTCTACCGCCCCCAGGGCCGCGTCCACCGCGACGGCCACGGGCACGGACTGGGCCTGGCCATCGTCGACTCGATCGCCACCGCGCACCACGGCACCGCGACCGCCACCGCCCGCCCCGCAGGCGGACTGACCGTCACCGTCGAGCTGCCGCCGCACCACCCGGCGGAGCGGGAGCCCGACCTGACGCCCGGTCAGCCGGTGTCGCCGAAGGTCAGTCGCAGCTCGTAGCGGTGAGCCCGGCAGGTCTCCCGTCTCCCGCCTGACCGCACACGCCGCCCCCTTGGCAGTGGATCACCGGGCCCTGCGCACTCCTGGGTCGGGACGAACGTCCCGCAATCAACCGGCCCAGCACTGGTACACCTGACGATAGAGGGCAAACAGGACATACGTCCGACGCCACTGACGAAGGGTCACCCCCCGATGCAGCGCATTCTGGACCTCGACACCGCCGACCTGGCCACCCTGCGCGGGCGTGAGCTGACCGCCTCGGTGGCCGCGAGCGAGGGCCGCGCCATGGTCGCCGAACTGTGGGTGCACACGGCCATGCTGGCCGGGGCCCACGAGACCGGCGGGGTCTCCAACCTGGAGATCGCGGCCGCCTTCGGCGCGGACATCCTGATCCTCAACGTGCTCGAGAAGGGCTTCGACGGCGAGCGCTGGACCACCCCGGTGCTCGGCGAGTTCGCCTCGGCCGCCGCGCTGGCCGACGCCGTGGGCCGCCCGATCGGCGTCAACATCGAGCCGGGCGACGTGCCGGCGGGCCGCAAGGCCACCCTGGAGAACGCCAAGCGGCTGGTCGACTCCGGCGTCGCCCTGCTCTGCGTGACCGCCAACCCGGCCACCGGCGCCACGCTGGCCGACATGGCCCGCACCAGCGAGCAGCTGCGCGCCGGACTCGGCGACGACGTGGCGATCTGGGCCGGGAAGATGCACATGGCCGGGCGGGTCGAACCGCTGGACGCGGCCGGCATCGCCGCCGTCGCGGAGGCCGGCGCGGACGGCGTCCTGGTCCCCCTGCCCGGCACCGTCCCCGGGGTGACCCGCGAGATCGCCGCCGAGGCGGTCCGCCGGATCCACGCCGCGGGCGCGATCGCGATGGGCACCATCGGCACCAGCCAGGAGGGCTCGCACCGCAACCTGGTGCCCCAACTCGCCCTCAACGCCAAGGAGATCGGCGTCGACGCACACCACATCGGCGATGCCTTCGTCGGCGGCTCGATGGACCCGGAGTTCCTCTACGACTACTCGGTCGCCGTCCGCGGCCGCCGCCACACCTGGCACCGGATGGCCCGCAACGCCCGCAAGCGCCCCTGACCGAACCGGCCGGAGACACAACAAAGGCCCCAGGTCACGGCGAGTGAGTCCTGGGGCTTTCGTAGAGCCGCTTTCGGGATTCGAACCCGAGACCTACGCATTGCGAGACCATAAGGGTTCGTGACACCTCGTTCCGGCTCTTACCGCCCGGTACTGTCTTGCCTGATCAGAGCATGTACACCTTGCTAGGCCATGACACCTGGTGATGCACCGTCCAAAGGCGTCCGTCCACCGCCCGTCCACCGGGGGCGTCCTTGTGGGGGCATTCGGTCCCGTGCGGCGGCCTTGTCGCGTCCCTACAGAACAGCCGCCAATGCTGCGCTCGGGTGCCGAAGCGCCGACAGCCGCCGAAAGAGCCCACTCCAGTTGGCACTCAGGGTCACGACGTCCGGTTGGGTCATCCCTCGTCGACCCGTTCATCGAGGATCTCGGCAGCCCAGGCACGCAGCCGCCGGCGCATGTCCTCCACCTGGCCGCCATAGACGCCGTATGCCTCGTACTCCCGGTCGGGCCAACGGTCGACCGCCCGCAGCGCCTCGGCGAAGTAGCGCGGATCGAAACCGGCATCGTGCTCCGCCGCCAACTGCAGCAGTCGATCACCCGAGTACTGCTCGGAGGCGAGCGCGGCATTCACGTCGAGGTAGTCACGCGGCGCGGCCCGTCCGAACAGCGTGGTCACCTTGTTGGCCACCGCGTCGTCGGGGTGCAGTACGGGACCGATCTCCAACACGGCAGGCGGCCGAGCCCGCCAGTCGCACCCGAGTTCCACCTTCGCCGTGTGCCCCTGCTCGTCGGCAACCGCGAACCGGGCGAACACCTCACCGGACTTCTCCACCTCAACGGTCAGGTCTGCCGCCCGGTACGCGGTGGCCACCACCTCGACGGCTTCGGAGAAGGCGACCGGGTCGGCGATGTCCGTGAAGAGGTCGACATCATCCGACAGCCGTTCCAGGAACCCGTGCACCTGCACCGCATACCCGCCGGCCAGCACAAAGCCGTATCTCGCTGCGGCTTCAAGACCGATACGGGCAAGCCGGGTATGAAACGGGTCCATGCCAGTGAATACTACGCAGCGCTACGGGCCAGCTCCGGGAAATGCCCCTCCCACATCGACCGCACCCGCGGCGGAAGCCACAGCCTCTGCCACACGGCCGACAGAAGCACCGGGTCCAGGAACCGCCGGAGCTCCTCCACATGCATGGCCTCCCGGATGACCGTTTCATAGAGCATCCGAAGGTCAACGTCGTCCGACAGGTCGTAGGCCCTCTTCGGCGTCCAGTCCAACACGGTCGGCAGAACCACGACCCCGTCCGTCGGACCGGCCAGCTCATCCAGCGTCTCCGGAACCGTGTACGGCCGGATCTCCGCGTACCGCACCCGTGTCTCCATGCGCTCAGTATGCCCAGCCTTCGCCCCTTACAGCCACAGTCGGGAGGACTGCCGGCTGATCATCTGGGTGCTGAGGCTCGGCCGACGGGACCCCATCTACGGAGACTGACTTCCTGCCACGACTGAGCGCGGAGAGCACTGCTGAATCCCGCCCCGTCGGGCTTCGCGGGATGGCAGGAGCGCGCTCGCTCAACGGCCCGGCTCTCCGGTGTGCCTGCGCTGACCGTCACCATGCACACCCCTTCCGCGGCAACAAGCGCGACCTCAGTGGACTGCAGTCGCGGCATGGTACGCGGGCGAAGGGACCGACCCGGGTAGATCAGGGGAAGCCGCCGGAGCAGCTTGGGCCATCCGGCACAATAGGGACCCATGACCAGCGTCGACGGCCCACGCGCGGGCTCACCGGTCGGCGACGCCGGCCGTCCGGTCGGGCCGTACCAGCCCTTCGCCCACCTCACGACGGAGCACTCCGCGCTCTACCGCCAGGTCATGGGCGTGTTCGTCCGTGCCAAGCAGGAGTTCACCGTCCATCTGCGTCCCGAGGACGTCCACCTCGGCCTGCCTCCCGAAGCCCGTCCGCCCCTGGAGGCGGTGGCCGTCGCGCTGGACCGGCTCGGCAGGTGGGGCAACCTGCGGGCCGACCCGGACACCAGCCGGGTCACCGCACTGGAGGACTTCTACCGCTCCCGCCACATCTACCAGCTCACCCGTGCCGGCGAGGCCGCCGAGGAGGCGCTGGCCGCGTACGACGACGCGCTCGGTCGGCGCGGTGAGTTGCAGGCGGTCGCGCTGGCCGACATCGCCGTACAGCTCCGGGCGCTGCTCGCGCTGGCGGACCGGTCCGACCCCGACCCGGCGGTGGTGCACCTGGCGCTGCTCGCGCTGGTCGACCGCTTCTCCGGGCTGGCGGAGAACGCCCGGGCCTTCATGAACTCACTTCAGCGGACGGTCGATCTGCACGAGGCCGAGGTGGAGGTCTTCCTCGCCTACAAGCAGCGGCTGATCGAGTACCTGGAGCGGTTCATCGAGGATCTGGTGACCCGGGGTGCGGAGATCGCCGGCCTGCTGGACACCCTGGGCGCGCCACCGGCCGGGACGGTCGCGCCGTTGCTGCGGTTGGCCGCCGAGCGCGAGGCGTCCGACGCGGCCCCGGATGCCGCCGCCGAGGCCCTGGCCGCCGCCGAGCGCCGCTGGCAGGGGCGATGGGACGGGCTGCGCGCCTGGTTCCTCAGCACGCCGGGCCGCAACTCCCAGGCCAAGCTGCTGCGTTCCGCTGCCCGCCAGGCCGTACCCCAACTGCTCGCCGTCGTGCAGGCGTTGAACGAGCGCCGGGCCGGACGATCGGACCGCTCGGCCGACTTCAAGGAGCTGGCGCGCTGGTTCGCCGAGGCGCCCGACGACGATGCCCGGCACCGGCTCTGGCGATCCGCGTTCGGGCTGCACTCCGCCCGCCATCTGACGATCGATCAGGAGGCGCTGGGCGAGCGGGAGGCCGACCCGGTGCCCGCTTCCGCGTCCTGGTACGACGCGCCGGGCGTGCGGATCAGCCCACAGCTGCGCCGTACCGGCTCGTACGAGCGGCGCGGCCGGGCCCGGGCCGTCCAGGACCGCGCCGAGGCCAGGGCGTACCTGGCCGAACTGGCCCACAAGCAGGCCGAGCAGACGGCGGCGGCCCGGGCGCGGCTGGTCACCCGAGGCGAGGTACGCCTCAGCGAGCTGGGCGAGCTGGACCCAGCCGCCTTCGGGCTTTTCCTGCTGCTTCTCGGTGACGCCCTGTCGGCCTGGCGGCCGCAGACGGATTCGGTCACCGCCACCACGAACGACGGGACGCTGGAGATCAGGTTGACCAGGTTTCCCGGCGGCGGCACCGCCGAGATCCACACCCCCGACGGTGTACTGCGTGGGCCGGAGCACACGGTCGAGATCATCGATCTGGCGGCGGAGCGCGAGTCAGCATGGAGTGGGCGATGAACGACAGTCGGCTCGGCGACGCCCTCGCCGCGCAGCGAGCCGAGGAGGTCCGCCGCGCGGCGAGGGCACTGCTGCGCCGGCCCCTGCTGCGCGCGGGCGGCTCGCACGCCGACGACTTCCGGCTGGTGCGGCAGCACGCGACCGAGCTGCGCACCTGGTTCGAACGTAACACCGGCTGGGCGCTGCTGGTGGATTCCGAGGTGGCGCGGCTGCGCCGCATCCCCGGCCGGGACACCGATCCGACCCACCCGGCGCGTGATCAGCGCTCCGGGCTGCCGTTCTCCCGGCGCCGCTACGCCCTGGTCTGTCTCTGTCTGGCCGTACTGGAACGCGCCGAGCAGCAGATCGCGCTGGGACGGCTGGCGGAACAGGTGGTGCTCGCGGCGGCCGACCCCGCGCTGGACACGGCCGACGTGACGTTCACCCTGGGCGACCGCGAGCAGCGCACCGACCTGGTGGCCGTGGTCCGGCTGCTGCTCGGATGGGGCGTGCTGGCCAAGGTCGCGGGGGACGAGGACGCCTTCCTCAAGTCGGCCGGCGACGCCCTGTACGACGTGGACCGCCGGGTGCTGGCCGGGCTGCTCGTGGCCAGGCGCGGGCCCAGCACCGTACGTGCCGGTACCTTCGAGCAGCGCCTCACCGAACTCAACGCCGAGGTGCTGCCGGACAGTGACGAGCTGCGCAACCGGGCCTTGCGGCACACCCTGACCCGCCGTCTGCTCGACGATCCGGTGCTCTACCTGGACGAACTGTCCGAGGCCGAGGCCGCTTATCTCGCGTCGCAGCGTGGCGCGTTGAGCCGTCGGATCGCCGAACTGACCGGCCTGGTACCGGAGGTACGGGCCGAGGGGATCGCGATGGTGGACCCGGACGACGACCTGACGGACCTCCGGATGCCGGAGTCGGGCACCGACGGCCACGTCGCGCTGCTGGTGGCGGAGTACCTGGCCGGCAAGGGCGGCACCGTCCCGCTGGCCGACCTGCACCGGCAGGTGACCGGCTGGGCGCTGGAGCACGCCGGCTTCTGGCGCCGGAGCGCCACCGTCCCCGGCGCCGAGACGGAGTTGACCGGACAGGCCGTCGAGCGGCTGGTGGCCCTCGGGCTGCTGGAGCGCACGGTGGACAGCGACGGCGCGGCCGCGGTACGAGCCCGCCCGGCGCTGGACCGTTACCGGGTGGGCGAGACCGTCCTGCTGGAACCCGGCCAGAGTGCGCCCAAGACGCGCAAGGCCGCCACCGCGAAGCGCAACAAGACCGCCGCCGCAAGCCGCAAGAAGGGCAAGACCGGATGAACACCGCCGTCGAGACGCTGCTGCCGATGCCGGGCCGCACCCGCTGGCAGCCACTGCGGGTGGGGCTCGTCGACCTCTTCTACTACGACGTCGAGGAGTTCCATTTCCGCGACGGCCGACTGCTCTTCCGTGGCAACAACGGCACCGGCAAATCCAAAGTGCTCGCCCTCACCCTGCCGTTCCTGCTGGACGGCGACCTCTCCCCGCACCGGGTCGAGCCGGACGCCGACCCGAAGAAGCGGATGGAGTGGAACCTGCTGCTCGGCGGCGAACACCCGCACCCCGAGCGCCTCGGCTACACCTGGATCGAGTTCGGCCGCCTCGACGAGGACGGCAACGCCCACTACACGACGCTCGGCTGCGGGTTGAAGGCGGTCAGCGGTCGGGGCATCGCCCGGCACTGGTACTTCGTCACCGACCGTCGGATCGGTGACGACGGAGGACTCAAGCTGCTCGACTCCACCGGGGCAGCGATCACCCGCGACCGGCTGGCCGAGGCACTCGACGGCCGCGGGCTGGTGTACGACTCGGCGCGGGCGTATCGCCGAGCGGTGGACGAGGCACTGTTCGGTCTCGGCGAGCAGCGGTACGCGGCCCTGGTGGACCTGCTGGTGCAGCTGCGCCAGCCACAACTGTCCAAGCGTCCCAGCGAGAAGGCGCTCTCCCAGGCGCTGACCGAGTCGCTGCCGCCGATGGACCAGGCGGTCGTCGCCGACGTCGCCGAGGCGTTCCGCTCCCTGGACGAGGAGAAGGACCAGTTGGCGGTCATGGTGGCCGCCGAGCGCGCCGCCACGGGCTTCCTCCAGCACTACCGCCGCTACGCCCAGGTGGCCGCCCGGCGCAAGGCCCGCGCACCCCGCGCGCAGCACTCCCGCTACGAGTCGCTACGCGCCGAACTGAACACCGCCGACCAGGACTTCGAGGCCGCCGGTACCGCACTGGCCGAGGCCGAAGCCCGGCTGGAGCAACTGGACGGGCTGCGCACCGGCCTGCGGGCCAAGGACGAGGCACTGCGCGCCGGGCCGGAGATGCGCAGCGCCCGCGAGCTGGAACAGGCCGCCGAGCTGGCCGAGCGCACCACCCGGGACGCCGAGCGCGCCGAGGTCGACCACAATCGGGCCCAGACCGAGGTGACCAGGTACACCGCCCGGCTGGGCGCGGCCCGTTCCCGCACCGAGGCCGCCGAACGGGCCCAGGACAGCGCACTGGCACGCGCCGCCGAGACGGCCGCGGCCGCCCGGCTGGAGCGGGAGCACGCCGACCGGATCGCCCGACCGCTCGCCGAGAACGACACACCGGAATCGGCGCAGCGAACAGCCTCCGAGCTGACGGACCGCCGCCAACGCTCGGTCGCACTGGTCGAGGAGCAGTCGGCCTCGACCCAGGCGGCGGTACGGGAACTGGACCGGGCCCGCCGCCGGCTGGAGGACGCGGATGCCGAGCTGACCCATCGGGCCGACCTGCGGGCCGAGGCCGAGGAGCGCGCGGCGCAGGCAGGCGAGGGCTACCGCACGGCCGTCCGCACACACTTCGCGGCCTGTACCCTGCTGCGCCCGGCCGCCCCCGAGGGAGTACTGGACGAACTCGCCCAGTGGGTCGGGACGCTGGCAGGAGCCGACCCGTCGCGTACGGCGGCGCAGCAGGCCGCCTCCACCGCCGGTGCCGAACTCGCCCGGCGCCGCGCGGCACTGGAGGTCGAGCAGCGGGAGATCCAGCAACGGACGGACGAACTGCTGGCCGAGCTGGCCGAGTTGAGGGCGGGCGGCCAGCGCGGCCCGAGCGCCCCGCCCAGCCGGTCCACCGAGGCCCGGCGCGGCCGATCCGGTGCCCCGCTCTGGCGCCTCGTGGACTTCGCCACCTCCAGTGACCTGACGATTCATCAGAGTGCTGATCTGGAAGCGGCCCTGGAGGCATCGGCCCTGCTCGACGCCTGGGTCGACCCGGACGGGAACGTCGCCTCCGCCGACACCTGGGACACACTGATCACCGTCGGCCCCCCGGTGGACGCGCCGTCCCTGCTGGACGTACTGCGCCCGGCGGTCGATCGCGCCGACCCGGCCGCGTCGGCCGTTCCGGACGAACTGGTGTCCCGACTGCTGGCCGGAATCGGCCTGCTCGGCCCGGACGACGCACTTCCCGACAGCGGAAGCTGGATCGGCCTGGACGGCCGGTTCCGCCTCGGTGCGCTCACCGGCGCCTGGTCGAAGCCGAACGCCGAGTACCTCGGCGAAGGCGCCCGCGAACAGGCCAGGCGCGCCCGGATCGACGCCGTCGACGCTGAACTCGGCGATTTCTCAAGGCAGTCGGACGCGCTGTCGGTGCGGGTCGCCGCACTGGAGGCCGACGTCCGCACGCTGGCGGCCGAACAGGCCGCACTGCCGGACGACTCCGCCCTGCGCACCTCCCACGCCGCCGTGTCGGCGGCCCTCCTGGAGCACGGCCGGGCCGCCGAGCGCCGCGAGGGCGCCGACCGGGAGGCCGCCGAGGCCACCGCCACCGCTGACCAGGCGAACACCGAACTGCACAGCCTCGCCGAAGAGTTGGGGCTGCCGACCAGCACCGCAGAGCTGCGCGGGGTGCGCGAGGCCCTGGGCGTCTATCGTGAAGCCCTGGCAGCGCTCTGGCCCGCCGTACGCGAGCACCGGGCCGCCCGGTCGGCACTGGCCACCGAGGAGTCCGACCACACCCGCGCCGCCGAACACGCCGCCGAACTGGCCGAGCGGGCCCGAGCGGCGGCCCGGGAGGCCGTCGCCGCCGGCGGGCGCCACGAAACGCTCGCCGCCACCGTCGGCACTGCCGTCGCCGAGCTGCAACGCCAACTCACCGAGGTGGCCACCGCCCTACGCGACTGCGAGGAGAACGAGCGCACCACCCGCCGCGAGCAGAACACCGCCACCGGCCGGCAGGCCGCCGCCGACGCCCTGCGCGCCCGGATGCGCGCCGAGATCGAGGACACCGTACGGACCCGCGCCGAGGCGATCGACGCGCTGCGCCGGTTCGCCGCGACCGGGCTGCTCGCGGTGGCCCTGCCCGAACTCGAGCAGGCCGGTGACTCCTGGGCGCCCGAGCCGGCCGTCCGCCTTGCCCGCGCCATCGAGCGCGAACTCGAAACCACGGACGACACCGACCCGGCCTGGGAGCGCGTCCAGCGCCGGATCACCGAGGAGCTCAAGGACCTCTCCGACGCCCTGGCCCGGCACGGCCACACGGCAGCCGCCCGGATGCTGGAGGACGGACTCGTCGTCGACATCCTCTTCCAGGGCAGGGAGCGTTCCGTCCCCGACCTGGCCACGGCACTCACCGCCGAGGTCGCCGACCGGCAGCACCTGCTGTCCGCCCGCGAGCAGGAGATCCTGGAGAACCACCTGATCACCGAGGTGGCCGGAACCCTCCAGGAGCTGGTCAGCGCCGCCGAGCACCAGGTGCTACGGATGAACGGGGAGCTGAAGGACCGTCCGACCAGCACCGGCATGCTGCTCCGGCTGGTCTGGCGACCCGCCCGCAACGCCCCCGGCGGCCTGGCCGCCGCCCGCGACCGGCTGCTGCGCCAGTCCTCCGATGTCTGGACAGCCGCGGACCGCATCGCCCTCGGCGAGTTCCTGCAGGCCCAGATCGACCGGGCCCGCACCGACAACCCGTCCGGCACCTGGCTGGAGCACCTCACCACGGCCCTGGACTACCGCTCCTGGCACGAGTTCGGCATCGAACGGCACCAGCACGGCAAATGGCAGTCCGCCACCGGCCCGGCCTCCGGCGGCGAGCGCGTGCTCTCCGTCTCCCTCCCCCTGTTCGCCGCCGCCTCCTCCCACTACGCCTCGGCCGGCAACCCGCATGCCCCGCGCCTGGTCACCCTGGACGAGGCGTTCGCCGGAGTGGACGACGACTCCCGGGCCAAGTCCCTCGGCCTGCTCACCGCGTTCGACCTGGACGTGGTGATGACCTCCGAACGCGAGTGGGGCTGTTACCCGCAGGTCCCCGGCCTGGCGATCGCCCAGCTCTCCCGGATGGACGAGATCGCCGCCGTCCTGGTCACCCGCTGGGAGTGGGACGGCCACCACCGCGTCCGGATCGAGGCCCCCGCCGAGGCCGTACCCGCCCAGCGCCAGGGCGACCTGACCGAGTGAGCCCCGACCTCCCGCGCCTGCGCCGCCTGCTCGGCGGCCCCGAGACGAGCTGGCTGGTCGATCGCGTCCGCCGACGCCTGGAGTCCGGGCAGTCGCTGGACGACACCGTCACCCGGACCGGAGCCGACGACGCCGAGCGCGCGGCCGTCGCTCGGCTGCTGGGCCGCGCACCGCGCCCGGGGCGCTCGCTGTCCGTCCCACTGGCAGCGGTCGACCAGGTGCTCCGCGCCAGCGGTGCCAGCCCGGACGGCCTCGCCGCCGCCGTCATCGCACTCACCGGCCCGGTGACACCCCGTCAGGAGGCGGTGGAACAACTGGCCCTGGCCTGGCGGCGCGCGTTCGCTCCGCTCTCGGAGACCGTGGCCGCCCGCCCCGAACTCCACGACTGGTACGCCTCACTCCACGCCACCGGCCTGGCCCGCCGGCTCACCCGCACCCCCGAGGAGGCGGCACCGCTGCTGGCCACCCTCGCCCGCCTGCTGCTCCGACTCCCCGTCTCGCCCCCGCGCTCGCTCGGCACCTTCGCCGCCGAGCACACCGGTCACGCCCACGCCCTCGACCAAGGGCCGCTGGCGACCCTCACCCTGGATGCCGTCCGAGCCCTCACCGGTATGCCACCCGGTGTCGGAGCCCAGGCCCGCCGCGACACCTGGGCCGCCGCAGGCCTGCTCCTCGACGAACTCTCCTCCCAGGTCCTCACCCTCAACCTGCCCGGCGACAGCCACTCCGCGACCGGCCGTGCCCTGAGCGCCCTCGGCTCGGTCGGCCAGCCCGCCGTCCTGACGCTGCGCCAGCTCGTCCGGGACACACCCCGGCCGCCTCCCGACGGTATGGCGTACGTCTGCGAGAACCCCTCCGTCGTCCTCGCCGCCGCCGACCGCCTCGGCCCCCGCAGCGCCCCGCTGATCTGCCTCCAGGGCCAGCCCAGCACCGCCGCCCTGCACCTGCTCCGCCTCTGCACCGACGCCGGATGGACCCTGCGCTACCACGGCGACTTCGACTGGGGCGGCATCCGCATCGCCACCCACCTGCTCGCCCACGTGCCCTGGACCTCGTGGCACTACACCACAGCTGACTACCACGCGGCCCTCGCCCGCCACCCGGACACGGCACCGCTCACCGGCACCCCAGCCGAGACCCCGTGGGACCCCTCGCTCGTCGGCGCCCTCGGCACCGCAGGCCGCCGCATCGAGGAGGAACTCGTTCTGGACCAGCTCCTCGCCGACCTCGGCGGACCGCCGGAGCGCTCCCCCGAACCGACCACCTGACGCGAGGGGCAACCTCTCCGGCGCCTATGGTCAGCAAGTGGCCTCATCACACCGCTGCCCGGCGAGAAGGTACTGAAGCTTCCCCGTGGACCTGGACACCTGGAGACTGGGACGTGAGGTTCCAGAGGAAGTAGAGCCAGGTGAGTAACAAGCAGGGCAAGCGGTACTCGGAGGAGTTCAAGCGGGACGCCGTGACGTTGGCCCGCTCCTCGAGCAAGACGGTTACGGAGGTGGCCCGGGAGCTGGGGGTTAGCCCTGAGGGGCTGCGGAGTTGGGTCAAGCAGGACCAGGCTGACCGTGGTGAGGGCAGTGCGGGCGAGCTGACCAGCGCTGAACGTGAGGAACTGCGGCGTCTGCGCCGGCAGAACCTCGAGCAGCAGCAGACCATCGAGGTCCTGAAAAAAGCGACGGTGGACTCAACCCGTCAGCGCAACAGGGCCTCCAGCCTATCGGCCGGGGTGTCGAAGTCGAGGGTCTGCCGGGGGCGGGTGTTCAACCGCAGGGCGATGATGTCCAGGTCGTCCTGGGTGAGGTGACCCATTCCGGTGCGCTTGGGCAGGTACTGGCGCAAGAGGCGGTTGGTGTTCTCGTTGGTGCCGCGCTGCCATGGGCTCTGGGGGTCGGCGAAGTAGACGGCCAGGCCGGTCGCAGCGGTGACGCTCTTGTGGGCGGCCAGCTCCATTCCGCGGTCCCAGGTCAGTGACTTCCTCAGCTGGGCCGGTAGTTGAAGCATCTGGGCCGAGACCCTGGCCGTGACAGTGGCCGTGTCGCGTGCATCGAGCTGGACCAGCACGGTGAAGCGGGTGGCACGCTCGACGAGGGTCGCCACCTGGGTCACGCCGCTGCCCATCACGAGGTCGCCCTCCCAGTGCCCCGGCACCTTGCGATCGCGCGCCTCGGCAGGGCGTTCATGGATCGGGATCGCGTCCTTGATCTGCGAACGCCACTGCCCGGTAACGGTGTTGTGGATGTTGCGTCGGGTCGGACGCCCCGAGCGCAGATGCTGCCGGAGTTCCTTCGCGAGGACCTTGCGCGTCTGCATGAACAGAGACTTGTAGATGCTCTCGTGGCTGATCCGCATCCCCGCGCCGGCCGGCTGGGTCTTGGACAGATACCCGGCTATCTGCTTCGGTGACCAGTCCTCGGCCAGCTTCTCGGCAACCAGGACGCGAAGAGGCTCATTGGTGGCCAGCAGGCAGTCCTTGGGGCGCAGGGCGCGGTCCCAGGCCCGGTCCTCGGCGTCCACCGCCCGGTAGTGCCCGGCGCCCTTGTTCCGGGCGATCTCCCGGCTGACGGTCGACGCCGCACGCCCCAGGGCACGGGAGATCTCACGGAGCGAGTCGCCTCGAGCCAGGCCGCGGGAGATCGCCTCCCGCTCGGTGAAGCTCAGCAAGCCGGGCCGACGGCGCCGCAGGGGCGGAACGTATCCGCCGTTGGACTTGACGATCGTGAAGATCGACCCTGGTGGCCTGCCCAGGGCACGGCAGATCGCACTGATCGACTCACCGGCCTTCCAGCGGTCCCACAACTCTCGCTTCTGCACGTCCGACATGCCCGGACGACCCATCCTCGCCATACGCCACACCCTTCACCACCTCGGGTGTTGCGCTGACCGATTGAGTCCACCCGCCTCGGACAACACTCGCAACGCACCACGGAAGGACCGAGCATGACCACAGCCACGCCCGTCCGAGCCGTCCTCTACACGCCGGAGGAGGCTGCCGAGGTACTTCGCATCAGCCGCTCGAAGCTCTACCAGCTTCTCGCGGTGCGCGAGTTGACGTCCATCAAGATTGGCCGCTGCCGCAGGGTGCGCCCCCTGGACATCGAAACGTACATCGAGCGCCAGGCCACAGCGACCAACTGACCCTTCACAGAACCGACTTCGAGGGCGCCAAGCCGACCGGCCTGGCGCCCGTCATCCTTCAGGAGCGCTGAGTGAGCAAGCACAGGACCCGCCAGCCCAATCTTGAATCGACCATCTACCAAGGCGTGGACGGCCGTTGGCACGGCCGCGTGACCATGGGTGTCAAGGCGGACGGAAGCCCCGACCGGCGACACCGAAGCGCAGCGACCGAGGTCGAGGTCAAGCGGAGGGTCAAGGCGCTGGAGAAGGCACGCGACGCCGGCCGGGTCGCCAAGGCTGGACGGGCGCCGACTGTCGAGTCGTGGATGACCACTTACCTCGACACGATCGCATCCCAGAAGCTGAAGCCCCGCAGCCTGGACGACTACTGGTCGAAGACCCGGAATCACATCATCCCGGGCATCGGGAAGCACAGCCTTGACCGTTTGCTGCCCGAGCACCTCGACGTGCTCTACGCGCAGCTCCGATCGGAGGGCCGGGCTGCCTCCCATGTACTCAAGGTCCACCGGATCCTGTCCCGCGCACTGAAGATCGCACATCGGCGGGAGATGGTCGCCCGCAACGTCGCCACACTGGTGGACCCGCCGTCGTTGGAGGAGGTGGACGCGAACCCGTTCACCCAGGAGGAGGCCCGGCGCTTCCTCCTGGCGGCGATGAAGCGCCCGACCGCGCTGCGATGGGCCATCGGCGTGGGGCTGGGTCACCGTCAGGGCGAGGCGCTTGGCTTGCGTTGGCGGTTCGTTGACGAGGAGGCCGAGACGATGGACACGTCGTGGCAGCTCCAGCGCCTGAAGTGGCAGCACGGTTGTGCTGACCCGCATGCCTGCGGCGCGCGGCTCCACCGGGGTCCGTGCGACCCGGAGTGCACCAAGCACCGGTCCTGCAAGCGTGGCCGCCCCAAGCCGTGCCCGCCGGCGTGCGTCCGGCACGCCAGCACCTGCCCGGAGCGCCGGGGCGGCGGACTGGTCATCACGCGACCGAAGACCAAGGGCAGCCGTCGGACCTCGCCGATCCTGCCGCCGCTGAAGCCTGCCCTACGTGAACACCGCAGGGCACAAGAGGCACTCAAGGCTGCCGCAGGCGAGGAATGGCAGGACCACGACCTCGTGTTCTGCCGACCCGACGGCCGGCCGATCGACCCGCACGACGACTGGGAGGAGTTCAAGGAGCTCCTGGCCGAGGCCGGGATCGAGGATCGCCGCCAGCACGACGGCAGACGCCACTCCGCCGGCACACTCCTCAACGAGTTGGGGGTAGACCCCTTCACGATCATGGAGATCCTGGGGCACTCGCAGATCAGCATGACCCGTCGCTACGTCAAGACCACGACCCCGACTCCCCGGGAAGCAGCGCGGCGGATGGGCAACGCGCTCTTTCCCCGAACTGAGACCACGACTGAGACCACGAACACTCAGGAGGCTCGCGCCCGGCGCCGCCGGCGCATGCGGTAACAACAAAGGCCCCAGGTCACGGCGAGTGAGTCCTGGGGCCTTCGTAGAGCCGCTTTCGGGATTCGAACCCGAGACCTACGCATTACGAGTGCGTTGCTCTGGCCAACTGAGCTAAAGCGGCACCGCTGTCTCCGGCAAGATGATCACGCCGTCGGCAACGCGTGCCAGTCTACACGGTGCGCGCCGGTGGTCCGCACCGGCGTTTCAGGCGGAGGAGACGGCCAGCTTCGCGGCGAAGCCGGCGAACAGGACCGCGACGCCGCTGGTGAGGCCCGCCGAGAGGCGCTTGCGGCGGCGGAAGGCGGTGGCCAGGGTGGTGCCCGCGAAGATCAGCAGCGAGAGGTAGAGCACGCTGAAGGTCTGCAGGATGCCGCCGAGCAGGGCGAAGGAGAGCACCGGCTGCCCGTACGCCGGGTCGACGAACTGGGTGAAGAAGGACAGCAGGAACAGGATCGCCTTGGGGTTGAGCAGGCTGATCACCAGGGCCCGCCGGAACGGGCGCTCGGTCGCGGTCGGGGCCTCGTCGGCCTCGGCGGCGGTGGCGTGCCGTTCGTTCCAGAGCTGGCGGGCCGCCCGGAGCATGCCGAAGCCGATCCAGAGCAGGTAGGCCGCGCCGCCGAACTTCACCACGGCGAACACCGCCGGGTTGGCCTTCAGCAGCGAGGAGGCGCCGAGGGCGGTCAGGCTTATCAGGGTGAAGTCGCCGACGAACACGCCGGCGGCGGCCGCGTAGCCGGTACGGATGCCCTTGCGGGCGGCGACCGAGAGCACGTAGAGCGAGTTGGGTCCGGGCAGCAGGACGATGACCAGGGCGCCGAGGACGTACGTCGCCAGGTCGTTGACTCCGAGCACGAAGCATTCCTTCGGCGGTGGGTGCAGGTGGGCAGACATCGTACCCACCGGGCCGAAGATCGTACTTCCATTACTTCGCGCAGCTGGTCCCCGCCGCCGGGGCGTCGCCGCCGAGCAGGTAGCGGTTGACCGCGCCGTCGACGCAGGTGTTGTGGCGCCCGTACGCGGTGTGGCCGTCGCCGTCGTAGCTGAGCAGCCGGCCGGACTCCAGCTGGCCGGCCAGGGACTGGGCCCAGGCGTACGGGGTGGCCGGGTCGCGGGTGGTGCCGACCACCACGATCGGGGCGGCCCCGGCGGCGCGGACGGTGTGTGCGGCCCCGGTCGGCTTGACCGGCCAGTACCCGCAGGCCAGCGCCATCCAGGCCATGTCCCGCCCGAAGTGCCTGGACGCCTGCTCGAACTCCGGCACCGCCGCCGCGGCCTCCGCCGGGGAGGCGAACGGGGCGGGCAGGTCGAGGCAGTTCACGGCCATGTTGGCGTACATCAGGTTGGGGTAGCTGCCGTCGGCGCCCCGGTCGTAGTACTGGTCGGAGAGCTTGAGCAGCGCCGTGCCGTCGCCCGCCTTGGCGGTGGTCAGTGCGGTGCGCAGCTGCGGCCAGAGGAACTCCGCGTACATCGCGTGGATCACGCCTGTGGTGGCCTGGGCCTCGGTCAGCTTCCGGCTCGACTCGGTGGGCAGCGCGGCGCCGTCGATCCGCTTGAACAGGGCGTCCAGCTGCTGGTCGATCGCCTGCTCGTCGCCGCCGAGCGGGCAGTCGTCGCGCTTGGCGCAGTCCTTGGCGAAGGCGGCCCAGGCCACGTCGAAGCCGCCGGCCTGGGTCTTGTTGCCCGCGCGGGCGTCCAGCGACGGGTCCATCGCGCCGTCCAGCACCATCCGGCCGACCCGGGACGGGAACAGACCCGCGTAGGTGGCGCCGAGGAAGGTGCCGTAGGACTTGCCCAGGTAGCTGAGCTTCTGGTCGCCGAGCAGGGCCCGCAGCACGTCCAGGTCGCGGGCCGACTCGACGGTGCTGACGTGGCCGAGGAAGGCACCCGCCCGCTGCTTGCAGCCCGCCGCGAACTCCTGGTCCACCGCCACCAGGGCGTCGATCTCCGACTGGTCGTCAGGGGTGATGTCGGCGGCGGTGTACGCGTCCATCCGGTCGCCGCTCAGACAGGTCACCGGCGAGCTCCGGCCCACCCCGCGCGGGTCCAGGCCGACCAGGTCGTACGCTCCCCGGACCTCCGGGTCGTAGCCCTTGGCGACGCCCTCGACGTACTCGACGGCCGAGCCGCCCGGGCCGCCGGGATTGAGCAGCAGCGAGCCCAGCCGGGGCTTGCCGCCGGTGGCGCGCTTGCGGGCCGCGGTCAGCAGCAGGTCGCCGCCGGCCGGGGCCGCGTAGTCCAGCGGCACCTTGAAGGTGGTGCACTCGAACTCGCCGTCGCAGCTCTTCCAGTCGAGCTTCTGCGCGTAGTACGGGGCGAGCGCGGCCGGGATCTCGGCGGGCAGCGGCTCCAGCGGGGTGACCCCGGCGGCCGGGGTCACCGGGGCGTGGTCCGAGGACGGCGCGGAGGAGACGGTCTGACCGGGCGTCGAGCCGCCGGAGGTACAGGCCCCGAGCAGCAGCGCGGCGGCCAGGGCGGCGGGCACGAGGCGGGACGGCCGGACAGCTCGCATGGGGGCTTCTCTCTGCGCTCGGTACCAAGGGTGCGTCGAGCGTAGCGGCCCAGCGTGGTCCAGCCGGTACGGATCAAGGTCTCAGCCGGTGCGGGTCAGGCTCTCGGCCAGGTACTGGGCCGCCACCCGGACCAGCCGCAGCCGCTCCCGGTCCGGCGCGAAGTCCTGCACCACGTCGGAGATCCGGACGTTCGCCTTGGCGGCCCGGCCGCCGCCGTCGTGCAGGGCGGTCTGCAGCTTGCGGGCCGCGGCCAGCCCGTCCGCGTCGTTCTTCGCGGCCGCCAGCAGCAGCTTGGCGGCGGTCCCCTCCGGGGCCTCGGCCCCGGTGCCCGCCAGCGCGGTGGCGTCGTACCGGCCGGAGACGGCGGCCGCCGCCCCGTACAGGTCGGGCCTGGAGAGCCCGGCGGCGGCCGCGCAGGCCGCGCCGCCCTCGATGCCCAGCACACCCCAACTGCCGGGCCCCGCCGGGAGGGTACGGAACGCGGCGGCCACCGCCGTGCGCAGCGCCTGGTCGTCGGTGATCGCCTGCGGGGCGGCGGCGACCAGCTCGCAGGGGTGCTCGGTGCCGTTCGGCGCCTCGGGCGCGACCACCACGAACGGCCGGGCCCGGCCCAGCTTCACCGCCGAGGCGATGCCCTCGAAGACGTCCGGCACCTCGGCGTCGGCGGTCCGCCGGGCGGTGCCCGCGTGCAGCACCACGACCGGGAACCTGGCCTGCTGGTCGGCCTTGTACCGCTCCGGCAACCAGACCCGTACGGTGCGCGGCCGCCCGTCCGGACCGGCCACCGCACCCTCCAGCAGCTCACCCCCGGCCGGCTTGCCGATCACGTCGAACCGGGTGACCACCGGCGGGAGTTCGGGCGAAGGACTGGCCAGCGGCGGGGCCGCCGGACGCTCGGCCGGGACAGCGGCGGCCCGGGCCGGGTGAGCGCCCCGGCCGTCCAGCGCGACCGCCACGGTGAGCGCGGTCACACACATTCCGCACAGTACCGCGCCACCCGCACGGATCAGCAACGGGCGTTGCTCGGCGACCAGTTCGTACGTCTGCGCGGACTTCAGGTCGCGCCAGCGCACCAGCGCGGCCCGGGTCAGCCAGAAACCGACGACCAGGGCCAGCACCAGCGGGACGACCAGGAGCGGACGGGGCATGGGACGCACCACCTCGGGAGACCGAACGCGAACGGCCCGGCCTTCGGGGCCGCAGACCACGGTGTACTCGGTCCACAGCGTGCAAGACGGAACGGCGGACGGTCGCGCGGCTCCCGGGGCGGGTGCCGGATTCACTCGAAAGAAGGAGGTGACGCAGCGTCAACTGCCGCTCCGCAGGTCAGCCCGCGCGGAGCGCCACCGTCATCGCCTCGACCGCCAGCAGCGGATCGACGTTCCGGTCCAGCGCGCGACGGCAGGCCAGCACCGCCTCGATCCGGCGCAGCGTGTTCTCCGCCGTGCTCTGACCGGCCACCCGGCCGAGCGCCTGCCGCTGGTCCTCGTTGGCGAGCGCGCCGCCCGCGCCGAACTGGAGCGCCAGCACGTCCCGGTAGAAGCCGAGCAGGTCGAGCAGCGCGACGCCGAGCGTCTCCCGCCTGGTCCGGGTGGCCCGGCTCTTCTGCCGCTTCTCCAGGTCCTTGACCGCGCCCGCCATCCCGCGCGGCGCCCGGCTGCCCTCGGTCGCGCCGTACGCGGCCCGCAGGTCACCGGTCTCCTTGGCGTCCTGGGTCTCGGCGAGCGCCTCGGCGTCGGCCTTCGCGGTGTCCACCAGCCGCTGCGCGGCGGCCAGGCAGCCCCCGATGTCGGCCACCTCCAACGGGATCCGCAGCACGTCCAGCCGCCGGGCCCTGGCCTGGTCGTCCACCGCCAGCCGCCGGGCCCGGTCCACGTCGCCCTGCCCGGCCAGCGCGGCCACCCGGGCGGTCTCCGGCTCCACCCCGTCCCGGCGCACCAGCATGTCCGCCACCGCCTCGGCGGCGGGCGTCCGCAGCACCAGCAGCCGGCAGCGCGAACGGATGGTGGGCAGCACGTCCTGCACCGACGGCGCGCAGAGCAGCCAGACCGTCCGCGGGGACGGCTCCTCCACCCCCTTGAGCAGCGCGTTGGCCGCCGACTCGGTCAGGCGGTGCGCGGCGTCCACCAGGATCACCGACCAGCGGCCGCCGGTCGGGTAGCTGGACGCGCGCATCACCAGCTCGCGCATGTCACCCACACCGATGGACAGCCCGTCGGTCCGGACGTACTTCACGTCGGCGTGGCTGCCCGCGAGCACCGTGTGGCAGCCGTCGCAGAAGCCGCACCCCGGGACGCCGCCCAGGTCGAGGTCCGGGCTGGTGCACTGGAGAGCCGCCGCGAACGCCCGCGCGGCGGTGACCTGGCCCGCCCCCGGGGGGCCGGTGAACAGCCAGGCGTGCGTCATCAGCGAAGCGTTCCCCGCCGGGACCCCGGCCGACCGGCCCGCCACCACCGTCGCGCGGGCCGCCCCGGCGGCCGCCGTCAGCTGCTCGACCACCCGATCCTGGCCGACCAGGTCGTCCCACACACTCACGCCGCACTCCCACCACTCGTCCCAGCCCGAGCCTAACCCTCCGGGCGGACACCCTCCGGACACCTGCAGCCGCCTACCGTCCAGGGGCTCGGGCTCTGCTGATGTGCGGCTCCGCCGCGTGGGCGACGCCGACCTTTTGGCACGTGGTGCACCACCAGGGGCTCGGGGAACTGCGACGCCGACCTCGAAAAAGGTCACGCATGCGTAAGCGGTCAGGCACTTTCGCAGTGACCCGCACGCCAGACCTCCTCGCCCACGCGGCGGAGCCGCACATCAGCAGAGCCCCGAGCCCCTGGGTAGTCGACCGCTGAGCGCCTGCCGACAGTGCAGCCCCGAGCCGCTGGACCGTGCCGAAGGCTCAGCTGCGGCGCTTCCGCGGCTTCTCGTCCGGCCCCGGCTCGTCCGTCTGCCACTGGGCCCACTCCTCGCGGGAGCCCAGCAGGGTGTCCGTCAGGCTCGGCAGGTCGTCCATCGGGGTCTCCTCCGCCCAGGACGGCCGCGGCCGCGGTTCGACCACCGGCATCTCCCGGGTGGACTCGACCGGCGACTCCGGAGCCTTGGCCGCCTTCGGGGCCTTCGGCGCCTCGTCCCGGAACAGCCCCGGGGGCACCTTGTCCGCCACCGGGTCGGCCTTCAGCCCGACCTTCGGCAGGACCGCCGTCTCGTCCGCCGCCGGCACCTTGGGCAGCACCGCCGTCTCGTCGGCCGGCACCGGCTTCCGGATCTCCCTGGTGCTCTCGTCGGCGCCCGGCGCCGACAGCTCCATCGTCGTGGTGCTCTCCGAAGCCGAGGCCGACCCCGCAGCCGCAGCCGCAGCCGCGACCCGCGCCGCCTCCGCCCGCTGCAACGCCTCCTCCGCCCGGCGCCGCTGCTCGGCCCGCTGGAGCTCGCGCTGCCGGTGCAGCTCCTCCTGGGCCGCCGCCTCGGCGGCCAGCCGCTCCCGCTCGGCCAGCTCGACCTTGAGCCGCTCCGCCTCCTCGGCAGCCCGGACCGCCGCCAGCTCGGCCTGCCGGGCCGCCTCGGCCTCGGCCAGCACCCGGGCCTCCTCCGCCGCCTTGGCGGCGGCCTCGGCGGCCAGCCGCTCGGCCTCGACCCGGGCCAGCCGGTCCTTCTCGGCCTGCTCGGCGCGGAGCTCCTCCAGCAGTTCCAGCCGCTTGCGCTCGGCCTCCTCGGCCTCGGCCTTCAGCCGGGCCGCCTCGGCGGCGCGCCGGGCGGCCTCCTCGCGGGCCAGCCGGTCCTGCTCGACCTGCGCGGCCTTCTCCTGCGAGGAGAGCGGCAGCTCGCGGTCCAGCCGGTGCCGGACGGCAGTGGTGACGGCGGCGGCGGTCTGGCTGCCGTCCACCACCAGGTAGCGCGCGGGGTCGGCCGCGGCCAGCGCGAGGAACCCGGCGCGCACCCGGGCGTGGAACTCGGTCGGCTCGGACTCCAGCCGGTCGAGCGCCTCGGTGAAACGCTCGCGCGCCGCCTCCGGCGCGACGTCCAGCACCACGGTCAGATCGGGGACCAGCCCGCCGGTGGCCCAGCGCGAGATCCGGGCCACCTCGGTGGCGGCCAGGTCGCGACCCGCGCCCTGGTAGGCGATCGAGGAGTCCATGTACCGGTCGGTGATCACCACCGCACCGCGCTCCAGCGCGGGGCGGATCACGTTCTCGACGTGCTCGGCCCGGTCGGCCGCGTAGATCAGGGCCTCGGCCCGGTGCGAGAGCCCGGTGTTGCCGACGTCCAGCACCAGCGCGCGCAGCCGCTGCCCGATCGGGCTGCCGCCGGGCTCGCGGGTGACCACGACCTCGTGGCCCTTGCTGCGGATCCACTCGGCCAGTGCGTTCGCCTGGGTGGACTTGCCGGCGCCGTCGCCGCCCTCCAGGGCGATGAAGAAGCCGGTCCCGCCGACCCGGTGCGGCGCCACCGCGTCGGCGCCCCGGAGCGAACGGATCAGCTCGCGGCCGAACGGGACGTCGCCCCGCTGGTCGTCGGTCTTCAGCAGCACCACGGCGGCCAGCACCAGGGTGAGCAGCCCGGCCGTGCCGATCGCCAGCGCGGCGCCGTCGTGGATGAAGGTGAAGCTCCCGGTGGTGGCCCGGCCGAAGGCGACCTCGCCGTACCCGGCGGCCAGCAGCGGCATCAGCACCACCGAGGCGCCGACCACCACCCGCAGCACCGCGTACAGGTGCTCGGTGACCCGGGGCAGCCGGAGTTCCTCGACCTCCTGGGCGAGCAGCGTCCGGGCGGTACCGATCACCACTCCGGCGGCCACCCCGGCGAGCGTGGTGAGCAGCAGCACCAGGACGAAGTCCAGCACCAGGCCGGCCAGGATCAGCGCCACGCCCTCGCTGATCAGGGCGAGCGCCAGCAGGCGGCGGCGGGACAGCGAGGGGAGCAGCGGACGGGTGATCCGGACGCCGATCGCGGGGGCACCGGCGGCGGCCAGCACCACCAGGCCGAAGCCGATCGGACCGGCCCGGTGGTCCACGGCGGTCAGCAGGCCGAGCACCGAGACGCCCGCCATCGCCGCGTAGGCGGCGGCGACCGAGAAGGTGAAGTACGGGGCCGAGCCGGTCCGGCCCTTGCGCAGCGCCGGGCCCGGGGTGGCGTCGGTCGGGGCCCGCAGGCCCTGCAACGGGGAGCGCGGCCCGCCGAAGGCGCCGGTCGGCAGCTCCTGAAGGTAGGTCAGCACCGCCGAGGCGGCGAGCAGCAGGGCGGCGCCGACACCGGCGGTGGTGAACTGATGCGTCCTCAGCCAGTCCGAACCGAGCGCCGCGAAGACGTTGTTGAGCAGGGTCAGCCCGACCAGCAGCGCCCCGGCCAGCGGCACGGTGGCCCAGCCGGTGCGCTGGTCGACGGTCCGGACCGTCTCCAGGTTCGAGGCGGACGGCCGCTGCTCCCCCTGCGGGGCGTACGGGTCGGCGGCGGGCAGCAGACCGGGCACGGCCGCGTCCTTGGCCACCAACCAGATCCGCTCAGCCGCACCGGTCAGGAAGGCGGTGCCGAGCAGTACCCAGGTGGCCGAACCGGTCGACCAGCCGAGCCACCAGGGCGCCAGACCGATCAGAACCGCGCGGAAAACGTCGGCACCGAGCATCGTCCAGCGCCGGTCCAGTCGCCCGCCGAACAGACTGTGCACCGGACCGAGCAGCGCCGCGCCGAACACCAGGGTGGCCAGCAGCCGGGCCGCCAGCACGGCGGCGACCGCCAGCGCCTGGCCCCGGTAGCCGTGCCCGAACTGGCCGCCGACCAGCGCCGCGACCCAGGTCAGGCCGATCAGCACCAGCAGACCGAGCCGGTCGCCGGCACCGCCGACGAGCTGGGTGACCCAGAGCCGCCGGTACGGGCGCAGCCGCAGCAGCGCCCCGGCCCGCTCACCGGGTGTCCCGGCCGGCCGCACCCGGGACAGGTCGGCGGTGCTCGTCGGGGTGGGCTGCTCCTCGCTCGTCATACCGTCAGCGTAGCGGTCGACGCCTGCGGCCAAAGGGGGGAAGGCCCTCCGGATGCCCGGTCATGACGGGGTTGTGACACACCGAGGGCCCGTGCCGTGGCACGGGCCCTCGGTTCCGACCGGCCGACCTCGCGGTCCGCCGACCGGGTCAGCTCTCGTCCGGAGCCGCCGTCTTCTTCGCCGCGACCTTCTTGGCGGCGGTCTTCTTGACCGTGGTCGCCTTCTTGGCCGTGGTGGTCTTCTTCGCGGCGGTCTTCTTGGCCGTCGCCGTCTTGGCGGGTGCGGCCTTCTTGGCCGGGGCCTTCTTCGCCACGGCCTTCTTCGCCACGGCCTTCTTCTTCACCGGTCCGCGGGCCCGCTTCTCGGCCAGCAGCTCGTAGCCGCGCTCGGGCGTGATGGCCTCGACGTCGTCGTCCTTGCGGAGCGTCGCGTTCGTCTCACCATCGGTCACGTACGGTCCGAAACGACCGTCCTTGACCACCACCGGTCGCTCGCTGACCGGGTCGTTGCCGAGCTCCTTGAGCGGCGGCGCGGCGGCGGCCCGCCCGCGCTGCTTGGGCTGGGCGTAGATGGCCAGGGCCTCCTCGAGGGTGACCGTGAACATCTGCTCCTCGTCGGTCAGCGACCGCGAGTCGGTGCCCTTCTTGAGGTACGGGCCGTACCGGCCGTTCTGCGCGGTGATCTCCACGCCCTCGGCGTCGGTGCCGACCACCCGGGGCAGCGAGAGCAGCCGCAGCGCGTCCGCCAGCGTGACGGTGTCCAGCGACATCGTCTTGAGGAGCGACGCGGTGCGCGGCTTGACCGCGTTCTTGCCGGTCTTCGGGGTGCCCTCGGGCAGGATCTCGGTGACGTACGGGCCGTACCGGCCGTCCTTGGCCACCAGCTGGTTGCCGGACTCCGGGTCCTGGCCCAGCTCGAAGTCGCCGCTGGGCTTGGCCAGCAGCTCCTCGGCCAGCTCGACGGTCAGCTCGTCCGGCGGCATCTCGTCCGGCACGTCGGCGCGCTGGCCGGGCTCGCCCTCGACCTGGGACGCCTTCTCCACGTACGGGCCGTACCGGCCCACCCGCAGGGTGATCTCGTCGTTCAGCGGGAACGAGCTGATCTCCCGGGCGTCGATCGCCCCCAGGTCGGTGACCAGTTCCTTCAGGCCGCCGAGGTGGTCGCCGTCGCCGTTGCCGGCCTCGGCCGCGCCGCCCTCGGCCGCGCCCTCGACGCCGCCGAAGTAGAACCGCTTGAGCCACGGCACGGACTGCGCCTCACCGGCGGCGATCCGGTCGAGGTCGTCCTCCATCCGGGCGGTGAAGTCGTAGTCGACCAGCCGGCCGAAGTGCTTCTCCAGCAGGTTCACCACGGCGAACGACAGGAAGGACGGGACGAGCGCGGTGCCCTTCTTGAAGACGTACTTCCGGTTGATGATCGTGTCGATGATCGACGCGTACGTCGACGGACGGCCGATCTCCCGGTCCTCCAGCTCCTTGACCAGCGAGGCCTCGGTGTACCGGGCCGGCGGCTTGGTGGAGTGGCCCTCGGGGTTGAGCTGCTCGGCGGCCAGCGGGTCGCCCTCGGTGACCTGGGGCAGCCGGCGCTCGCGGTCGTCCAGCTCGGCGTTCGGGTCGTCGGCGCCCTCGACGTACGCCTTCAGGAAGCCGTGGAAGGTGATGATCTTGCCGGAGGCGGAGAACTCCACGTCCTGCCCGGTGGCGGCCCGGCCGCCGACCTTGACCGTCACCGACTGGCCGACCGCGTCCTTCATCTGGGAGGCGACGGTGCGCATCCAGATCAGCTCGTAGAGCCGGAACTCGTCGCTGCTCAGCCCGGTCTCGGCCGGGGTGCGGAAGCGGTCGCCGGAGGGCCGGATGGCCTCGTGCGCCTCCTGGGCGTTCTTGACCTTGCTGGCGTAGGTGCGCGGCGCGTCCGGCAGGTAGTCGGCCCCGTAGAGCTGGGTGACCTGGACCCGGGCGGCGGTGATCGCGGTCTCCGACAGCGTGGTGGAGTCGGTACGCATATAGGTGATGAAGCCGTTCTCGTACAGCTTCTGGGCCACCTGCATGGTCCGCTTGGCACCGAAGCCCAGCTTGCGGCTGGCCTCCTGCTGGAGCGTGGTGGTGCGGAACGGGGCGTACGGCGAACGGCGGTACGGCTTGGACTCGACACTGCGGACGCTGAACGCGGTCTGCTCCAGGGCGGCGGCCAGCGCGCGGGCGGCCGTCTCGTCCAGGTGCAGGGTGCTGGCGCTCTTGATCTTGCCGTCCGAGCCGAAGTCCCGACCGCTGGCGATCCGCTTGCCGTCCACGGTGGACAGCCGGGCGCCGAAGCTCTCCGGGTTCGCCGCGTCGGCGGCCGTCCGGCCGGTGCCGAAGGTGCCGGTCAGGTCCCAGTACGAGGCGGTGCGGAAGGCGATCCGCTCACGCTCGCGCTCGACCACCAGGCGGGTCGCGACGGACTGCACCCGGCCGGCCGAGAGCTTCGGCATGACCTTCTTCCACAGCACCGGCGAGACCTCGTAGCCGTACAGGCGGTCGAGGATGCGGCGGGTCTCCTGGGCGTCCACCAGGCGCTGGTTCAGCTCGCGCGGGTTGGCGACGGCCTCCTGGATGGCGGCCTTGGTGATCTCGTGGAAGACCATCCGCTTGACCGGCACCTTGGGCTTGAGCACTTCCTGCAGGTGCCACGCGATGGCCTCGCCCTCGCGGTCCTCATCGGTGGCGAGGAAGAGCTCGTCGGACTCCTTGAGCAGGGCCTTGAGCTTGGAGACCTGGGACTTCTTGTCCGCGTTCACCACGTAGATCGGGGCGAAGTCGTGGTCGACGTCGACACCCAGCCGGCGGACCTCGCCGGTGTACTGGTCGGGGACCTCGGCGGCCGTGCCGGGCAGGTCGCGGATGTGCCCGACGCTGGCCTCGACGATGTAGCCGGGGCCCAGGTAGCCCTTGATCGTCTTCGCCTTGGCCGGCGACTCGACAATGACGAGTCGCTTGCCGTGCGCGGTCTCGCTGCTCGGGGACACCTTCGCTCTTCTCTCCCGGTCGTTATGTCTGCTGGCGGCGCGGCCGTGGACCGGTGGCGTTCGACCCGCCCCCGACCCTCGTCTACTGCTCGTGGTCCTCGCCCGAGGCTGCCACTGTGCGACGGCCCCACCAGCGGAGTGTGACCGTACCCTGGCCACCCTTGTCAAACGAACGGATCGCACTTTTTCACCGGCAAGGCCGACCGACGCCACTCGAACGGTAACCCGATGATGCGTGTTCGTGCCGCGCGGACGGGATTCCGGGGTGTCCCGGAAGCCGATTCCGGTCGTCCCCGACCGGTCGGCCGGGTGGCGCCGGCGCCGACCGCCCGACCTGCCTGGCCAGCCCTCTAACGGGCCAGGACGGTGCCGAGCAGGCTCAGCCCGCCGGCCAGCGCGCTGGTGCCGAGCAGCGCCCAGAACACGTCACCGGGCACCGCCGAGGCGGCGTCCGGCGCGGCCAGCACCACGCGACCCGGCCGCTCTGCGTCGTATGCGACCGGAACGGTCACGCCCGGACGCAGCCGGGACGGCCGGCGCAGCGGGGTGTGCCCGCGCGGCCTGGCCAGCATCGCGCCGCCGTCCTCGGTCGGGAAGGACAGCAGCGGCGCGCTGTCCAGCTCACCGGAGGTGTCCCCGTAGGACTCGCCGTACGGATCGCGGTCGGCGATCACCCGCGCGGTGGCGGGGACGCCGTGCCGGCGCAGGTGGTGGCGAAGGCGCAGTTCGACGGCGCACCAGAGCAGCAGGGCGCCACCGAAGCACGTGAGTACCACCCCTGCGGCCACCGCCGTCGGCGTCTCCATCGCGCTCCCCCACCCGTTCCGCTGTCCACAGCCCGTGGACAGCGAGCGTGGCAGGCCGTGGCCAACCCACGGCCGCCGCCGGGAGTACGCCGGGCAACCGCGAGATGAACCGGACCCAACCGGCCGACCGGCCGACTACCCGACCGGCTCGATGAAGCCCTGCTCGGTCAGCATCCGCAGCGACTCCGGCACCCGGTCCCGCAGCACCACCCGGTCCTCACCGAGCAGTTGGGCGATCGCGTCGACGATCTCGCCGGCCGCCAGGGTGCCGTCGCAGACGCCGACGAAACCGGCGCCGACGGTGTCCACCTTGGTGGCCCGCCGCATGCCCCGGTTGTGACGGAGGATCACGTGCTCCGGGTCCTCCGCGCCGGGCGCGCCGATCTGCTCCTGCACCACCTCGTCGGCGAGTCGGTAACGGGTCGCCAGCAGCGCGGCGTCGTCGTGCGTCCGGAGGAAGTCCTGCCGGGCGAACCAGCTCTCGATGTGCGGGCCGAGCGGCTGCTCGACGGTGTGCGGCCAGTCCTCGATCCGGACCGTCGGCTCGGCTGAGCCGCCCGCCCGCAGGGTGATCCAGCCGAAGCCGACGCCCTCGACCTTCGCGGCCTCGAAGGCGTCCAGCCACTCGCCGTACCTGGCCTGGTAGTCCGGTCCGGGCCCCCGGTGGTCACCACCGTCGCGCAGCCACAACTCGGCGTACTGCGCCACGTCCTGGACCTCGCGCTGGACCACCCAGGCGTCCAGTCCGGTGCCGGCCACCCAGCCGGCCAGCCGGTCCTGCCAGTCCTCGCCCCTGACGTGCTGCCAGTTGGCGAGCAGGTGGCAGTAGCCGCCCGGCTCCAGGTGCGCGGCGGCGCCCCGGACGATGCTGCGGCAGAGCTCGTCGCCGGCCATCCCGCCGTCCCGGTAGACGAACCGGCTGCCGGGCGAGATCACGAACGGCGGGTTCGAGACGATCAGGTCGAACCTCTGCCCCCCGACCGGCTCGAACAGGCTGCCCTCGGCGGTCTCGAACTCCGCGAAGCCGGACAGCGCCAGGGTCAGCGCGGTGAAGTGCAGCGCGCGCGGGTTGAGGTCGGTCGCGGTGAGGTGCCCGCCGTGCCGCGCGGCGTGCAGCGCCTGCACGCCCGAACCGGAACCGAGGTCCAGCACCCGGCGCACCGGCCGCCGGACGGCCAGGTTGGCCAACGTGGTGGAGGCGCCGCCGACACCGAGCACCAGGTCCTTCCTGGCCACCCCGTGCGCGGCCTCCCCGGCCCCGATACCGCCGGCGCCGCCGACCGCGCAGCCGAGGTCGGACACCACCCAGGCGTCCGCACTGGCCATCCCGGCCACCTCGTTGGCGTACGGGCGGACGTCCACGGTGGCCCGCACCGCGTCGGCGCCGTCCCGGACCAGCCAACGGTCCGTCAGGCAGCTCTCGACCGGCAGCGCGGCGGCGGCCGCCGCGTACGGCACCGGCTGCTGGAGCAGGAAGAGCCGCACCAGCGTCTCCAGCGGGGTGCCACCGGTGGTGGCCCGCAGCGCGGGCACCGCCTCGCTCCTGGCCAGCGCGGCGTACCCGGTGGACCCGAGCAGGTCGAGGCAGCCGTCGGCGGTGTACGAGGCGGCGAGCAGCGCCTCGCGCAGCTCGGCGAGACGGGCGTGGTCAAGGACAGGGCTGTTGGTCACCCGCCCATTGTCGCGCGGTGGCCGGGTCGGTTCAGCCGCTGGCGCCCGGCGACGGGGACGCGGGCGGGGTGCTGCCCGCGCCGGCGGCGGGGGTGGCGGCGGGTGTCGCGGCGGGAGCGTTCGGATCGGCGGCCGGGGACGCCGCCGTGGATCCGGACGGGCTCGGCGAGGTCTTCGCGGCGGGCTTGCAGCCCGGCTGCTTGGCCATGGCGGTGCCGAGCTCGCCGCTCTGCAGCTTGTTGAGCCCTGCGGTGGACTGCTGCGCGAGGCGCTGCACCTGGTCGCCGACGCTGCGCAGGGCGTCCGCGAACTTCGCCTGCTCGGTGGTGGGCAGTGCGGTGAGCTTCTGCTGCGCGTCCAGGTAGCCCTGGGCGGCCTTCTTCAGCTCGTCGGCCGCGCCCTGCTGAGCCGCCGCCCCGCCGTCGATCTTCGGCTCGCCGGCCTTGGAGATCGCCTCGGCCAGCTGCTGGTTGGTGGCGGCCAGCACCCCGAGGTCGGCCGCCAGCCGCTGCTGCAGCTCGGCCGGCTGCTCGCCGGGCAGCACCTTGTCGGTGTCGGCGAGGGCGGTCTGGGACTGCGCGATCGGGCTCTGCGCGGAGTCGCAGACCTTCTTGGCCCAGGAGTCGAGCGCGGCGGTGTCGTTCCCACCGCCGCACCCGACCGCGCCCACCGCCAGCAGCAGACCGAGCGCGGGGGCGGCCCACAGCCGCTTTTCGAGCATCACGTCAGGCTTCACGGTGCCGAACCTACACGGCGCCGCAGGGCACCCGGCAGGGGATCAGGCGCGCTCGACCCGGATCGGGTCCCCGGGCCGGACGGTGCGCAGCACCCCGGGATCGCCGTCCAGCGCACCGAGCAGGTTGCACGGACTCGCCAGCCGGCACTCGTCGCCGCGCGAGACCGGGGTCGGGCCGTACGGGAGCGCGAGGCTGTCCCCGTCGGTCCAGAACGCCACCGTGCCCGGCTCGACCACCTGTTGGGCGTCGTCCTCGCGGGCCACCGAGACCGGGGTGCCGAAGTAGACCTCCTCGCCCCAGGTGCTCGCGGTGGAGCCGACCGGCAGGGCGGCCCAGAGGGCCTCGGAGGTGGGCGTCGAACGCAGGGTGGCGGTGGCCTGACCGGCCGGCCACAGGATGCGGATGCGCATGGGGAAGGTGTCCCTCTCTCGAACCGAAACCGATCGCGCCCGAGAGCAGGGAACCGCCTGCTTCAACAATCTGTCAATATTTCGGCCCGGAACAGGGCCAGCAAGTCCGGGGCAGGCCCTAGAGGTCCACCGACTCCGTCGGAACGCCCCAGCTCATCCGGATCAGGCCGCCGTTGGCCCCGGAGGTCACCTCGACGTCCTCGACCAGCGCGGTGATCACCGCGAGCCCGAGGGCGTCCTCGGCGTCCTCGCCCATCTCCTCGGCGGTGGAGCCGAGCGGCGGCAGACCGGCCGGACCGGCCTCGTCCTCCACCTCGATGAGGAAACGCTTCTCCTGATCGGTCAGCGCGACCCGTACCGCGCCGCCCTGCACGCCGCCCCGTTGATGCAGGCTCACCGCACGGGAGCACGCCTCGCCGACGGCGAGCCGCACCTCGTCCAGCACCGACTCATCGACTCCGGCGCGCCTCGCCACCGCCACGGCCACGAGTCTGGCCGTCCGGACATGCTCGGGAAGTGCGCTGAACCGAAGTTCGACCGTTGCCATCGTCTTCCCCTCCGGGATACAAGCCTCGGGCTCGCGCGGGCTGGCAGAAGCGCCGCCGGGGCAGTGCCCACCGCTCACCACCGGCGGGGCCGAGGCCCCGCCGGTGGTGAGCGGATGAGCTCAGGTGAGAGCGTCAGGGGCCGAAGCGGTCACCCGCACCGGCCCGTTGACGACTGGTCAGTCGGTGGCGGCGACCGCGTCGTCCACCGAGGTGTGAATCGGGAAGACCTTGGTCAGACCCGTGATCCGGAAGATCTTCAGAATGCGCTCCTGGTTGCACACCAGGCGCAGCGAACCCTCATGCGCACGAACTCGCTTGAGGCCGCCCACCAGGACACCCAGACCGGTCGAGTCCAGGAAGTCAACGCCCTCCATGTCGACGACCAGGTGGTAGTTGCCCTCGTTGACGAGCTCGACCAGCTGCTCGCGCAGCTTGGGGGCGGTGTACACATCAATCTCGCCGCCTACCTCGACGACCGTACGGTCGCCGACAGTGCGGGTCGACAGGGACAGGTCCACGGAACCTCCAGCACCTTGCCTTGCTACGTCATTGCGATCCTCGGCCGGACGGCCGTCACCGCGTTGGTCGCAGGCCGGGCACGGCACGGCCGTGGCAGTTGAGCCCCGGCGGTGCGACCCTCGGCCATGCGGCCGTCACGGCTTCATTCAACCACTTGCGACCATGCCCGCACGATGGCTTGGCGCGATTCTCCGTCACGCCGGTGACACACTGGGTCCTCATGCCGCCCCGTCACCACCAGCCCGAGGCCCTGCTCGCCGCCCTGTCCGCCAGCCGGGGCCGGGCCGACCGCCTCACCCATACGGAGCATCTGGCAGCCCGTCAGGCCCGCTACGCGCCCTGGCCGGACGGAATCCGTCCGGAGATCGTGGCGTCCGCGCAGGCCCTGGGCATCGAGGAGCCCTGGGCACATCAGACCGAAGCGATGAAATTGGCCAAATCCGGCCAAACTGTGGTGCTGGCCACAGGGACCGCCTCGGGCAAGTCGCTCGGCTACCTCGCGCCGGTGCTCAGCGAACTGCTGGACGGCACCGAGGCCCGCAACGGCCGGGGCGCCACCGCGCTCTACCTGGCCCCGACCAAGGCGCTGGCCGCCGACCAGCGCCGCCGGGCCGCCGAGCTGGCCCCGCAACGCGTCCGGGCGGCCCTCTACGACGGCGACACCCCGCCCCAGGAGCGCGAGTGGGTCCGCCAGTACGCCTCGTACGTGCTGACCAACCCGGACATGCTGCACCGGGGCATCCTGCCGGCCCACCCGCGCTGGGCGTCCTTCCTGAAGACGCTGAAGTACGTGGTGATCGACGAATGCCACAGCTACCGGGGCGTGTTCGGCTCGCACGTGGCCCAGGTGCTGCGGCGGCTGCGGCGGGTCTGCGAACGGTACGGCTCCTCGCCCACCTTCCTGCTGGCCTCGGCCACCACCGCCGACCCGGCGGCCACCGCCCAGCGGCTGACCGGGCTGCCCGCCGTCGCGGTGACCGAGGACGCCTCACCGCGCGGGCCGCTGGTGTTCGCGCTCTGGGAGCCGCCGCTCACCGAGAACGTCGGTGAACAGGGCGCCCCGGTCCGCCGGACCGCGACCGCCGAGGCCGCCTACCTGCTCACCGAGCTGGTCGAGCGGGGCACCCGCACGGTGGTCTTCGTCCGCTCCCGCCGCTCGGCCGAACTGGTCGCCCTGCAGGCCCAGGACCAGCTCGGCTCCCCGCTGGCCGCCCGGGTCGCCGCCTACCGGGGCGGCTACCTGCCCGAGGAGCGCCGGGCGCTGGAGCGCGACCTGCACTCCGGTCGGCTGCTCGGCCTCGCCTCCACCTCCGCGCTGGAGCTCGGGGTCGACGTGTCGGGCCTGGACGCCGTCCTGATGGCCGGCTACCCCGGCACCCGGGCCTCGCTCTGGCAGCAGGCCGGCCGGGCCGGGCGGGAGGCCCAGGGCGCACTGGCGGTGCTGATCGCCCGCGACGACCCGCTGGACACCTACCTGGTGCACCACCCGGAGGCGCTGTTCGCCACCCCGGTCGAGGCCACCGTGCTGGACCCGGACAACCCGCACATCCTGGCCCCGCACCTGTGCGCGGCCGCCGCCGAACTCCCGCTCACCGAGGCCGACCTGCCGCTCTTCGGACCCTCCACCGGGCAACTGCTGACCGTGCTCGAACAGCGCGGCCTGCTCCGGCAGCGGACCAAGGGCTCCTGGTACTGGACCCGCCGGGAACGGGCCGTCGACGCGGTGGACCTGCGGGGCAGCGGCGGCAGCCCGGTGCAGATCGTCGAGGGCTCGACCGGCCGGCTGCTCGGCACCGTGGACGCGGCCGCCGCCCACACCACCGTGCACACCGGCGCGGTGCACCTGCACCAGGGCCGCAGCTACCTGGTGCAGGACCTCGACCTGGAGAGCTCGGTGGCCCTGGTCGAACCCGCCGAACCGCCCTACACCACCGCCGCCAGGGACCTCACCTCCATCTCGGTGCTGGCCACCGACACCACCGTGGAGTGGGGCGAGGCCCGGCTCAGCTTCGGCTCGGTCGAGGTGGTCAACCAGGTGGTCGGATACCTGCGGAAACGGATCTCCACCGGCGAGGTGCTCGGCGAGAGCAAGCTCGACCTGCCGCCCAGGACGCTGCGCACCCGGGCGGTCTGGTGGTCCGTCACCGAGGACCAACTGCTCGACGCCACCATCCCGTTCGACCAGTTGCCCGGCGCGGCGCACGCGGCGGAGCACGCCTCGATCGGCCTGCTCCCGCTGTTCGCCACCTGCGACCGCTGGGACATCGGCGGGGTCTCGGTGCCGCTGCACCCGGACACCGGGCTGCCGACGGTCTTCGTGTACGACGGCCACTCCGGTGGTGCGGGCTTCGCCGAACGGGGTTTCCGGGGCGCCGAGCAGTGGCTGACCGCGACCAGGGACGCGATCGCCGCCTGCGAGTGCGAGCGGGGCTGCCCGTCCTGCGTCCAGTCGCCCAAGTGCGGCAACGGGAACGACCCGCTGGACAAGGCGGCGGCGGTACGGCTGCTGGACGTGCTGCTCGCGGGCGCCCCCGGACGGTCGGCCGGGAGCGCCTGACGGCCCGTCCGAGCGACCCGGTGGCCCGCCGCCGCCACCGGGTCGCCGTCGCCCCAGGCCCAGACCGGCCCCGCCCGGGAACGGGCCCTGGCCGGGCCGACCGGCAGCGGCAGGCCGGTCACCGGCACCTCCACCACCACGTCCACCGCGTCGATGCCCTCCCGCACGGTGCAGCTGACCAGGCGGGCCCGGTGCTCGCCGGCGATCCGAGCGGCCCGCCCGCAGCCGCCGTCCTGATCCAGCATCAGGTGACCGGCGGCGGCCAGCGCCGCCAGGTCGGCGGCCGACTCCGCCCGGTGCCGGGCCGCCACCGCCGCGCCGAACGCGAGGCAGACCGCGAACAGCACGCAGCCGAGCATCCCGAAGGAGACCAGCCAGATCGTCGCCGAGCCCAGGTCGCCCGGCGACCGTGAAGCCCCGCCGGGCCTCAGGCCGGCCATCGCTCACCTCCGCCGGTCGAACCGATCACGTCCTCCCGCGCGGCCGCCGCCTCGGCGTGCAGCCGTACCGACAGTGCCCCGCCGAGCCGCCCGGGTGCCGGGCTCGGTGCCTCGACGGTGACCCGGACGGTGTCGCCGCCGGTCGCGACGCTCACCCTGGCCCCGGCCGGGGCGGCGGCCCGGGCCAGCGCGGCGGCGTTGCCGTCGCCCCGGGCGGCCGCCCTGGCACCGACCCGGGCCGCGTCCACGCAGCGGATCTGAGCGGCGGCCGTGACCACGCCCCAGACCAGCAGCGCGCACAGCAGCACCAGCGCCGGGAGGGCCACCGCCGTCTCCGCCGTGACGAACCCGCGCTCCCGGTCACGCGCGGACCCTGACGCCCGGTCAGACCGCATGGAGCGCCCGGTTGAGCAGCTCGCTGAGCGCGCCGGAGACCACCCCGCTGGTCACCACCTTGTAGAGCAGCGCCGCGAACGCGCAGGCCGCGACCGTCCCGACGGCGTACTCCGCCGTCGTCATGCCCGCATCGGCCCGGGCGCCGCCCAACCGGCGGGCCCGGACGGTCAGCCAGTCGACCCGGCGACGCAGCAACCCCCGGATCCGGCGGGCCGGACCGGCCGGGCGACGCGCAGCGGGACGGACTCGCGCAACGTGAACAGTCATCAGAGACTCCTTGTCAGCAACTCAGCAACTCGGCAACCGGACTTGAACGAGGACCGAGCGGTCAGACCCGCTCGGCGAACAGCGCCGTCAGCCCCATCACCACCGGCACCACGCCGATCAGGACGAAGGCGGGCAGGAAGCAGACCCCGAGCGGCGCGGTGGCCAGCACCCCCGCCCGGCGCACCCGGGCGTGGGCGGCCCGGCCCGCGGCGGCCCGCTGGGCGTGCGCCAGGCCGACCAACGGAGCCATCGGCGGCGAACCGCTGACGCTCGTCCGGACCAGGCAGCGGGCCAGCGGGGCGAGCGGTGGGCAGTCGGCACCGAGTCGGTCCCAACAGACCTCCGGTGGTGCTCCGAGCGCCAACTCGGCCGCCACACCGGCCAGTCGGCCGCTCATCGGCTGATCCACGCTGTCCGCCACCGCGGCGGCCGCGGCGGCGGGCGACGAGCTGGCACCCAGGCAGGCCGCCAGCAGCTCGGCGGCCAGCGGCAGTTGGCGGGTCAGCCGCTCCTGCTCCAGGGCCGCCCGGCGGGCGCTCGGCGACCGTATCCTCGGCAGCCAGCGCCGGGCCGCCAGACCGACCAGCAGCCCCGCCACCAGCCCGGCCGGGCCACCGACCAGCACCGCCGCCCCGGCCCCGGCCGCCGCCGGAACGGCCCGGTCCAGCAGCACCTCCCGGGTCACCCCACGGGCCCGCAGCACCCGCCCGGCCCGCCCGGCCCGGCGCCGCCGACGCCGGGCGAACGGCCGCCCGAGCGATCCGCCCCAGCGCCTGACCCGGCGCCGGACCGTCCGCCGCCGGACCGCCTTCAGCAGCTCGGCCCCGACGCCCGCCGTCACCGGCCCGGCCAGCAGCCCGAGCAGCAACTCCCGTCTCACCACGCCACCTCCGCCCGCACCGCCGACGCCTCCGGCCCCACCCAGCGGTCCTGCGGTGGAGCCCCGGCACGCGTCCTGGACAGCCCGCAGTCACCACTCCGCCGACCACCCGGCTCCGGCGGCGCGTCCTCCGCCGCCCTGACGATCCGGGCCGTCCAGGCCAGCCCGGCCGCCTCCAGCAGCGCCCCGGCCGCCAGACAGGCCAACCCGGCCGGCGTGTGCAGCAGAATCCGTACGGGCTCCGCGCCGAGCGCGGCCCCGAGCAGCAGGCCGACCAGCGGCAGGGCGGCCAGCACCGCGACGGTGGTCCTCGGCCCGGCGAGTTCGCTCTCGATCTCCTCGGCCAGGGCCCGCTCCGCCCGCAGGGCGTCGGCGAGTTGGTCCAGCCCGGGCGCCAGGCCGGTGCCGCTCTCGGCGGTGACCCGCCAGCAGGCGGCCACCGCCGCCGCGCCCCGACCGCCGGGCAGCTCGGCGACCGACCGCAGCGCCGCCGGTACGTCCGCCCCGTAGCGGCCCGCCGCGAGCCGGGCCGAGGACTCGGCCCCGAGCCCCTCGGTCAGACCGGACGCCCGGCCCAGCACCGAGTGCAGCGCCTGCTGCGGCGTCGCCCCGCTCCGCAGTTCGGCGGCCAACCCGGCGCACAGCTCGACCACGGCGGCGGCCCGCCGTCGTGCCTCGGCCGCCCGTCGCCGCCGGTTGCGCCAGCGCCGGACCGGCAGCACCGCCAGGGCGGCCAGCAGCGGCGGCACCGGCGAGCTGCTGAGCTGACCGGCCAGCAACCCGGCCGGGAGCAGCAGGAGTTCCGGCACCAGCCAACCCGGCCGACCCCTCCCGAGCACGGCCCAGCGGCTCGGCGGCCCGCTCCGCGCCGGACCACCGAGCAGCGCACCGGCCCGGCGCACCGTCCGGGCGTGCCGTCGGCGGCGGAACGCCAGCCCGCCGATCAGCCCGACCGCTCCGGCCGCGATCACCAGTAGTTGATCGATCGTCATCATCGGGGCTCCGTCCCGTTCCTGAGCAGGTAGCGGGCGGCGATCGCCGCCGCGCACAGCAGCAGGGCCCAGCCGAGCCGCCATGCCTCGGGCGTCATCGCGCCACCGCCGTCGGCTCGGGCAGTCCGACGCCCCGCTCGGCGCAGCGGCGCCGCAGCCGCTCCCAGCCCGGGCCGGGGACGCAGCCGCCCTCGGCCGTGAAGGTCAGCGCGGGGACCGTCAGGGCCAGCCCGCGCTCGTCGCCGACCAGCATGTGCAGCTCGGCCACCCGTCGTCGCCCGGTCCGCTGCTCGCGGACCAGGTGGATCACCACGTCCAGCGCGGCCCGCAGTTGGCTGTGCAGCGAGAGCCGGTCCAGCCCGGCGAGCGAGCCGAGCGCCTCCAGCCGGGCCGGCACGTCGGCGGCCGTGTTGGCGTGCACCGTCCCGCAGCCGCCCTCGTGGCCGGTGTTGAGGGCGGCGAGCAGGTCGACCACCTCCTCGCCCCTGACCTCGCCGACCACCACCCGGTCCGGCCGCATCCGCAGGGCCTGCCGGACCAGGTCCCGCAGGGTGAGTTCGCCCAGGCCCTCCTGGTTCGGCGGACGACTCTGCAGGCGCACCACGTGCGGGTGGTCGGGCCGGAGTTCGGCCGAGTCCTCGGCCAGCACGATCCGTTCGTCCGGCTCGACCAGGCCGAGCAGGGCCGCCAGCAGCGTGGTCTTCCCCGTCCCGGTGCCGCCGCTGATCAGCAGCGACAGGCGGGCCCGCAGCACGGCGGTCAGCAGTTCGGCGCCGATCGGCGGGAGGGCGCCGCCGGTCACCAACTCGGCCATGGTGAAGGGCCTGGTGCGACAGATCCGCAGCGAGATGTGGGTGCAGCCGGCCGCGATCGGGGGCAGCACGGCGTGCAGCCGGGTGCCGTCGGGCAGCCGGGCGTCCACCCAGGGGCGGGCGTCGTCCAGCCGACGGCCGGCCGCCGTGGCCAGCCGGTGGGCCAGCCGCCGGACCGCCTCGGCGTCCGGGAACCGGATCTCCGGCACCCGGCGCAGCCCGCCGCCCCGGTCCACCCAGACCTGGTCCGGGCCGTTCACCAGCACGTCCGTCACGTCGGGCTCACCGAGCAGCGCGTCCAGCGGCCCGGCGCCGACCAGTTCGGAGCGGAGCACCCGGACGGCGTCGAGGACGTCACCCCCGCCCAGCGGCGGGCGGGCGGCCCGCAGCGCGGCCGCCACCGAACCGGCGGTGGGCGCGGCGCCGACCTCGGCCAACCGGAGCCGGACGGCATCGACCAGGGCCGCCGCCCGCTCGTCGGAACCGGCGGCAGCAGCCGCTGAGCCCGTCATCTCCCCCGCCGGCGCCCGCCGGGTGGCGGCTCCGCGCCCCAAGGGCCTGCGGGGCGGCGCGACGGACCACCCGGGCCCGCGCTGACGATCCGTCATGACGTACCCCCGCCCGCCGCCTGGACCGGCGGCATGACCTCGGCCAGAAATCCCCCGCAGAACCGGGCCAGCGGCCCCTTCTCCCGGATGCCGGGCGGGGAGCCGCGCTCGACGTCCACCACCAGCCCGGGCTCGGTGGGCAGTTCGCCCGCCAGCCGGAGCCGCAGGCCCCGGGCCACCTCCGCCCCGGTCAGCCCGGCCGGCCCTGGCACCCGGACCACCACCCGCAGATCGGCCAGCCGCATCCGGGCGGCGGCCGCGACCCGGTCGGCCGCCGCCATCGCGCGCAGCTCCGCGGGCACCACCAACAGCCCGGTGTCGGCCTGTTCGAGTGCCTGGCCCGCCGCCGGGTCGAGGTGCCTGGGCAGGTCGAGCACCACCAGGCCACCCCGTCGGCGGGCGGCCGCCAGCACGCTGCGCATCGCCTCCGGCGGCACCGCCAGGGTGTCCCCGCGGTCCCACGAGAGCGCCGTCAACCGGTGCATCGAGGGCAGCGCCCTGGCCAGCTCGGCACCGCTCACCCGGCCCCGGGAGCCGGCCAGGTCGGGCCAGCGCAGCCCGCCGGCCTCCTCGCCGCCGAGCAGGACGTCCAGCCCGCCGCCCAGCGGGTCGGCGTCGATCAGCATGGTGCGGTGGCCCGCCCGGGCCGCCGTGACGGCCAGCGCGCAGGCCAGCGTGGAGGATCCCGCCCCGCCCCGGCCGCCGAGTACGGCGACGGTGAGGGCGGGCCGGCCGACCCCTTCGGCGGCGTCGGCGATCCGGTCCAGCAGCCAGGCCTGGGCGTCGGGCAGGAAGATGACGTGCTCGGCGCCGAGCTGGACCGCCCGGACCCAGACGTCGCAGTCGTCCAGGTCGAGGCCGAGCAGCAGCACGCCCGCCCGCCGGGTCAACCCGGCGCAGCGCTCGGACTGGTCGTCGCCGACCAGCACCAGCGGGGCGCTCTCCCAGAGCCCCCGGGGCGGCGGCGCACCGGAGAGCAGCTGCGGGTCGGTGCCGGCCGCCGCGCAGAGCCGCAGCAGGTGCTCGGCCAGGGTCTCGTCCTCGGTGACGATCAACGGCCCCCGGGCGGCCGGTCGATCGGTGAGTCGGTCGGTGATCGGTGTCGACACGGCTGTCTCCCCCGGTACGGCTGCTCCCTCTGGCGAGGTCCGGTCGGACGGCGCCCGACCGGGGCCCACCCTCCGGCTCCACCGACGGCCCGTCAGCCCGGCTCCGATTCCCTGGGGACAACTCGGGGGCTGTGGATAACTTTGTTCACTCGCACGGGGGGCGATTGCCCGATGAATTGACGCGGACTTCGTCACCGAGAAGATCCGGAAGACCCCGGACGGGTACAAAGGAAGATCGACAGCGCCGTCGAACGGGGCATCGAACTCGATACTCAGAGTGACGATCCGGCCTCGCCGAGCGGGCCGCCCAACCACCGCGCCAGTGCGGGAAACACCTCACCGCTGACCCCGCCCAAGTGCCGCCGGGCCCGGAAAATGGCCCTGGACGTGCGACGACCCCCGCCGGGGGGGAGAGCGGGGGTCGTCTATCCACGGTCCGACTCGGGGGGGAGGAGCCGGACCGGGTTAGCACGGTCGCGAACGATCCGTGACTTCCATGGTGTACCCGACGGCCCAGAAACACAAACCCAAGCGGCCATGAGTACGCCATATGGCGGGGTCTTTTGCCCAGCCCTCTATCCTCTGATCCCGTGGACACCACCGAGAACGCCGACACCGCCGACCACGGCGAGAACTCTGCCCGCGATTCGGTGCCGGACGGCGCCCCGCAGGTGCCGCTGCCGGACCCCGTGACCGCCGCGACTCGCCCGTTCGGAGCAACGCGGACCGCCGCGTTCTTCGACCTCGACAAGACGATCATCGCCAAGTCGAGCGCGCTCGCCTTCAGCCGCCCGTTCTACCAGGGCGGCCTGATCAACCGTCGGGCCGTACTGAAGAGCGCGTACGCTCAGTTCGTCTTCCTGGTCGGCGGCGCGGACCACGACCAGATGGAGCGGATGCGCGAGTACCTGTCCGCCCTCACCAAGGGCTGGAACGTGCAGCAGGTCCGGGAGATCGTCGCCGAGACCCTGCACGGCCTGATCGACCCGATCATCTACGACGAGGCCGCCTCGCTGATCGAGCAGCACCACCAGGCCGGCCGCGACGTGGTGATCGTCAGCAGCTCGGGCTCGGAGGTGGTGGAGCCGATCGGGCAGCTGCTCGGCGCGGACCACGTGATCGCCACCCGGCTCCAGGTCGAGGACGGCCGGTACACCGGGGAGATCGACTACTACGCCTACGCCGAGAACAAGGCGGCGGCGATCCGGGAGTTGGCCCTGAGCGAGGGCTACGACCTCGCCAACTGCTTCGCCTACAGCGACTCATCGACCGACCTGCCCCTGTTGGAGGCGGTCGGCCACCCCTCCGCGGTCAACCCCGACCGGGCCCTCCGCAAGGAGGCGCAGGCCCGGGACTGGCCGATCCTGGTCTTCGACCGGCCGGTCGAACTCCGCCGTCGGCTCCCCGAGTTCTCCGCCCCCAGCCGCTCGGTGCTGCTCGCGGTCGCGGTCGGCACCGCCGCGTTGACCGCCGGGCTGCTCTGGTACGCCGCGAAGCGCCGCCGCCCGGTTGCCTGAGCCCGGTCCGGTCACCGTGGGCAGCCGGCCAAAGAGTTTCCGTTTCGGGTTCCCCTTTGTCCGATTTCGCGGTAGAAAGGACTTACGGCCCGCGAGACCCGGTCAGGACCCTGAGAGGTCAAACCGACAACGCAGTTCAGGCCCCACGGACCGAGTACAGATAACTGAGCACCCACATGCAGCCGACCCGCTGTCGGGCCGCCGCACCAGGTGAACGGGCAGTAGATCCCCACCTGATGGGCAATCACGGTGCATGCTTGGTAACCCGGTACCTGTACCAGCGGCGGCGCCCAGCAGTACCGGGCGCCGCCGCAACTCGTTGCCCCGAGGCGTCGGGGCTCAGACCATCCCGCGCTGCATCGCCTCGCAGACCGCCGTGCTCTCCCGGACACCGAGCCGCAGCGCCCGCCCGCAGTGCGTGACCCAGGCCGCCATGCCCTCCGCCGTACCGCTCAAGTAGCCCTGCAGGGCCTGCCGGTAGGCCACGGTGCCGAGTTCGGCCAGGCCGACCTCGGCAGGGCAGATGGCCTTCGGGTCCAGCCCCTCGGCGATCAGCACGATCCGCTGGGCGGCCCGGGCGATCACGCCGTTGTGCGAGGCGAACGGCCGCAGCGCGAGCAGCTCGCCGTGCACCACCGAGGCCACCACCAGCGCCGGGGCGCCCTGGCCGGGCGCGCGGTCGGCGCGGTCGGCCAGCAGCCGGGCCAGCTGGTCCAGCCGGGCGGCCGCCTCCGCGGCGGGCGGAGCGGGCGGCAGCGTGACGGCCTGCGGCGGCGGGGCGTCCGCCCCGACCCCCTCGGCCATCGTCAACTCCAGCGGGAACAGCTCGTCGGCCGGCTCGCCCGCCGTCCTGGGCCGGCCGGCCTCGGCCGCGCCGTCCCCGACCGCGAGCAGGTGCAGCCGGGCCAGCACCTGGACCGGCGAATGCCGCCAGACGCTGAGCAGCTGCCCCGCCTCGGCGGAGATCCGCAGCGCACCGCCGACCGTCCTGGCCTCCGGGTCGGCACCGAAGTCGGTCCGGCGCCGCACCTCCTCCAGCGGCCAGTCGGCACCGTCCAGCGCGGCGGAGGCCCGGGCCCCGCGCAGGGCGGACTCCGAGGTCACCTCGGCGGCGCGGCGGCGCATCGCCCGGTGGCCGTACAGCCGGTCGACGGCCTTGCGCACCTCCGCGACGGCCTCGGGGACTCCGGGGAGCTCGGCCAGCGGGGCGAGGGGGTCTGTTCCAGTGGTCACCTACCCGAGGGTAATGAACACCTCCCCCAGGGCCCGACAGCAACCCCACCATCACCCGTTCGAGGCAATCCGACTTGCCCGCCCGCGCGGTGGGCCAAACCCCGGATAGCATGAGCGCTATCGGTGACGATAACGATTACCAACAACTTCAGCCGCCCAGCGGCTGGGCCGAGAGCCGGAGTCTCAGATGAAGATCGCCTTCGTCGGCAAGGGCGGCAGCGGGAAGACCACGCTGTCCGCACTGTTCATCCGCCACCTCGCCGCAGCAGGCTGCCCGGTGATCGCCGTCGACGCCGACATCAACCAACACCTGGGGCCGGCCCTGGGGCTGACGGACGATCAGGCCGCCGCCCTGCCCTCGCTCGGTGCGCACCTGCCGGAGATCAAGGAGTATCTGCGCGGCAGCAATCCGCTGATCGGCTCCGCCGAGCAGATGATCAAAACCACGCCGCCCGGCCGGGGTTCGCGCCTGCTGCGGATCGTCGAGGAGAATCCGGTGTACGCCGCCTGCGCCCGGCCGGTCGCGCTGGACGAGGGCTCGGTCCGGCTGCTGGCCACCGGTGCGTTCACCGAGCAGGACCTCGGGGTGGCCTGCTACCACTCCAAGGTCGGCGCGGTCGAGCTGCTGCTGAACCACCTGATCGACGGTCCGGACGAGTACCTGGTCACCGACATGACCGCCGGTTCGGATTCCTTCGCCTCCGGCCTGTTCACCCGCTTCGACCTGACCTTCCTGGTCGCCGAGCCGACCCGGAAGGGCGTCTCGGTCTACCGCCAGTACAAGGAGTACGCCCGCGACTTCGGGGTGACCCTGAAGGTGGTGGGCAACAAGGTGAGCGGCGCCGACGACCTGGCCTTCCTCCGCCGGGAGGTCGGTGACGACCTGCTCACCTGCTTTGGCCAGTCCGACTGGGTGCGCCGCCTGGAGCAGGGCGCCGAGCCCGAGCTGCGGACGCTGGAGCCCGCCAACCGGGCCGTGCTGGCCCGGCTCAGGGAGCAGGCCGAGCTTGCCTTCGCCGCCCGCGAGCCGGAGCGCTGGACCAGCCAGGCCGTCCACTTCCACCTGCGCAACGCGGAGAGCTGGGGCAACGCCAAGACCGGCATCGACCTGGCCACCCAGGTGGACCCGGGCTTCGTGCTCGGCGCCGGGCACCTGGACGCGGCCGGCGTCTGACCGGCCGGCGGCCCGACCGCAGCGCACGGGGCGACCTCGGAGTCCGAGGCCGCCCCCGTGCGCTTCTGCACATTCCCGATGGTTCGCCTACTCCCCGAAGGAGTGAATCCCGGGCGCAGCACTGTCCGTCGATTTCACGCTGTGCAAAGATCTCATTACTCTTGGTTTACCGAATCTTGATGGTCCCAGGGGTGGACGAGCCGACCCCGCCGTGCTTGCACCCCACGACCATCCCCGCCACACCGTCGCGACCCACGACAGCCGATCCGACCCCGAAGCACCTCCCCGGACCTGACTGCGTTCGTTCCCCCGGAAAGACGGGACACCATGACCTTCGACGTCTCCGCCGCACCCATCGCCTCCGACACCACCGACCACGCCCCGCCGGGCCGCTTCGGGCGGCCGGCCCGGGATCTGCCGGCCTCCCTGGTGGTCTTCCTGATCGCCGTCCCGTTCTCGCTCGGCATCGCGCTCGCCACCGGCGCCCCGCTCACCTCCGGGCTGGTGGCCGCCGCCGTCGGCGGCATCGTCGCCGGAGCCCTCGGCGGCACCCCGCTCCAGGTGACCGGCCCGTCCGCCGCGCTGACCGTGATCATCGCCGGTCTGATCGCCCAGTTCGGCTGGCAGGTCACCTGCGCCGTGACGGTGGGCGCCGGGCTGCTGCAGTTCCTGCTCGGTACGTTCCGGGTGGCCCGGTCCGCGCTGGCCGTCTCCCCCGCCGTCGTGCACGGCATGCTGGCCGGGGTCGGGCTCACCATCGCGATCGCCCAACTCCACGTGGTGCTCGGCGGATCGCCGCAGAGCGCCGCGCTGGCCAACCTGATCGCACTGCCCGGCCAGCTCTCCGGGCCGCACCTGCCCGCGCTCGCGGTCGGCGGGCTCGCGATCGCGCTGCTGTTCGCCTGGCCCCGGCTGGGCCTGCTGCCCGGCCGGGCCGGCCGGATCGGCGCCGTCGCCGCCCGGGTGCCCGCCGCGCTGGTCGCAGTGGCCGCCGCCACCGGGCTCTCGATCGCCCTCCGTCTCCGGCTGGCCCGGGTCGAGCTGCCGACCTGGGAGCAGCACGACTTCGCCGCCCTGCCCTCGCTCGCCCAACTCGGCGCGCACTGGCCGGTGTTGCTGGCCGCCGTGCTGACGGTGACGGCGGTGGCCGGCGTGGAGTCGCTGCTCTCCGCCGTCGCGGTCGGCCGGCAGGCGCCGGGCCCGATCGACCTGGACCGCGAGCTGCGCGGCCAGGGTCTCGCCAATCTGCTCACCGGCCTGCTCGGCGGTCTGCCGGTGGCCGGCGGCGCGGTCCGCAGCACCGCCAACATCCGGGCGGGGGCCGTCAGTCGGTGGTCCGCCGTGCTGCACGGGGTCTGGGTGCTGGTGGCCGCGCTCGCGTTCGGCGGTGGCCTGCGGCAGATCCCACTGGCGGCCCTGGGCGCGCTGGTGCTGGTGGTCGGCGTCCAGATGGTCAGCTTCGCGCACATCCGGCGGGTGCACCGGCACCGGGAGTTCCCGGCCTACCTGGCCACCGTGCTCGGTGTGGTGCTGCTCGGCGTCCCGCTCGGGGTGCTGCTCGGCGGCGGGGTCGCCGCCCTGCTGGCGCTCCACCGGCTGACCCGGGCCCATGTGGACGTGCTGGCCGAGCCGGACGGCTCCTGGACGGTGCGGACGCACGGTCCGCTCACCTTCGCGGTGGTGCCCCGGCTCAGCCGCGCGCTGGCCGACATCCCGGCCGGCGCCCAGGTGACGGTCAGTCATGACGGCTCGTTCCTGGACCACGCGGCCTACGAGCAGTTGCACACCTGGCGGTCCGGCCACCAGGCGTCGGGCGGCCGGGTCTCGATGCTGACCGAGCTCGACGAGGAGGTGCTGGACCCGGACGGCACGGTCCGGGCGGGCAGCTCGCCGGGCCCGCACCGCTGCCGGGCCTGGACGCCCTGGGGCGGCCACCACTGCATCGAGCCCGGCGCCGACGACCCGCACGGCCGCCTGCTGGACGGCGTGCGCGGCTTCCAGCAGCACACCGCCCACCTGGTCAGGCCCGAGCTGGCCCGGCTGGCCCGGGAGGGTCAGACGCCCTCCCAGCTCTTCCTGACCTGCGCCGACTCCCGGATGGTGACCAGCATGATCACCAGCAGCGGGCCGGGCGACATGTTCACCGTCCGCAACGTCGGCAACCTGGTCCCGGCCCCGTACGAGCCGGGCGCCGCCGACGACTCGGTCGCGGCCGCCGTGCAGTACGCGGTGGAGGTGCTGGAGGTCCGCTCGATCACCGTCTGCGGCCACTCCGGCTGCGGGGCGATGAAGGCCCTGCTGGACGGCGTGCACCTGAACCCCGGCCCGCCCACCCCGCTCGGACGCTGGCTGCGGAACGGCCGGGGTTCGCTGGACCGGCTGCGCCGGGCCCCCGCGGTGTTCGCCGACCGGCCGGTGGTCAGCGAGGTGGAGCAGCTCGGCATCACCAACGTGGTCCAGCAGTTGGACCAGTTGCTGGCCCACCCGGCGGTGGAGCGCCGGGTCGCGGCGGGCACCCTCCGGCTGGTCGGCATGTACTTCGACTTCGCCGACGCCCAGGCGTACGTGCTCGACCCGGAGCTGCGCAGCTTCGTCCCGGTCTCGGAGCAGCGGGTCCCGACCGGGCCCGCCCCGACCGAGAGCACCGACCTGGCGGCCTGACCGGCCGTCAGCCCGGCCCGCCCCGGTCGCACCCGCCGTTACGGGTCCAGCAGGCCGGCCAGGTCGGCCGGGGTGACGTAGCCAGGCCAGCGGCCGTCGGCGAAGAGGTGCACCCCGGCGTCCCAGTAGCACTGGTCGACCAGTTGGGAGCAGATCATGTGCCCGCTGTCGGCGACGTACTTCCCGATCAGCAGCCCGACCGGGAGGTGGAAGCGGTGCGCGGCCAGCGCGAAGTAGTCGGCCGCGCTGTACGGGGTGCCGATGTAGCGCCGGGCGGCCGCGACCACCGCCCGGCGCTGGTCGTCGGTCAGCGGGATCCGCCCCGACGACCAGCGGATCGGGCGGCCGTCGTAGACGGAGAGCGGTCGGAGCTCGGCCCCGCCGGGCTGGGCCTCGACCAGCTCGCCGTTCCCGACGTGGACGAAGGCGTGTTCCCAGTCGGCGAATCCGTCGCCGTTCAACCACTGGCCGATCCTGATCAGACGGCCGCCCCGGCCGCCCATCCGGACCACGGCGAAGTCGCCCGGCCGGGGCTCGGGGTCGGAGTCACTGTTCGCGGGAAGTCCGGACACGGCTGTCCCCCCACCAGGGCGGGCGCGGTTCGGCCCGGTGCCGTTCGGCCCCACCCGTGCTGTCAGTGGAGTACCGCCCGGACACCCCGTCAAGGTCCGCCGCAGCGACTCGTCACCCGGGTCCGGGACCCGGAGGGGCGGCCGCGGCACCGACCGGTCGGCCACTGTCAGTCAAAGGTCTACACCAATTCTCCGGTGCCTCTTGTCAACAGGCCGGTTCGCCTGGTGAGCTGTGCGCTGGGACACACGGGACAATCCCTTCCGCACGGGATCCCCCGGCAGATGGAAACTCGATGAGGAGTGCGCGTTGAGCAACGAGAGCCTGGCCAACCTGCTCAAGGAGGAGCGTCGTTTCGCTCCCCCGGCGGAGCTGGCGGCCGACGCCAACGTCACCGCGGCCGCGTACGCGCAGGCGTCCGAGGACCGGCTCGGTTTCTGGGCCGAGCAGGCCCGCCGCCTCAGCTGGGCGGTCGAGCCCACCGAGACCCTGGACTGGTCGAACCCGCCGTTCGCCAAGTGGTTCGCCGACGGCAGGCTCAACGTGGCGTACAACTGCGTGGACCGCCACGTCGAGGCCGGCAACGGCGACCGGGTCGCCATCCACTTCGAGGGCGAGCCCGGCGACAGCCGCTCGATCACCTACGCCCAGCTCAAGGACGAGGTCTCGCAGGCCGCCAACGCGCTGCTGGAGCTCGGCGTCCGCAAGGGCGACCGGGTCGCGGTCTACCTGCCGATGATCGCCGAGGCGGTCGTGGCGATCCTCGCCTGCGCCCGGATCGGCGCCACCCACTCGGTGGTCTTCGGCGGCTTCTCCGCCGACGCCGTCGCCTCCCGGATCCAGGACGCCGACGCCAAGCTGGTGATCACCGCCGACGGCGGCTACCGCCGCGGCAAGCCCTCCGCGCTCAAGCCCGCCATCGACGAGGCGCTGACCAAGGTCGACGGCGTCGAGAAGGTCCTGGTCATCCGCCGCACCGGCGAGGACGTCAGCTGGACCGAGGGCCGCGACGTGTGGTGGCACGAGATCACCGCGCGTCAGTCCACCGAGCACACCCCCGAGGCGCACGAGGCCGAGCACCCGCTCTTCATCCTCTACACCTCGGGCACCACGGGTAAGCCCAAGGGCATCCTGCACACCTCCGGCGGCTACCTGACCCAGGCCGCCTACACCCACCACGCGGTCTTCGACCTCAAGCCGGAGACCGACGTCTACTGGTGCACCGCCGACATCGGCTGGGTCACCGGGCACTCCTACATCGTCTACGGGCCGCTCGCCAACGGCGCCACCCAGGTGATCTACGAGGGCACCCCGGACACCCCGCACCAGGGCCGGTTCTGGGAGATCGTGCAGAAGTACGGCGTCACCATCCTCTACACGGCGCCGACCGCGATCCGCACCTTCATGAAGTGGGGCGACGACATCCCCGCCAAGTTCGACCTCTCCAGCCTCCGGGTGCTGGGCAGCGTCGGCGAGCCGATCAACCCCGAGGCGTGGGTCTGGTACCGCGAGCACATCGGCGGCAACAAGACCCCGATCGTCGACACCTGGTGGCAGACCGAGACCGGCGCGATGATGATCAGCCCGCTGCCGGGTGTCACCGAGACCAAGCCCGGCTCCGCCCAGCGCGCCCTGCCCGGCATCGCCGCCACCGTGGTGGACGACGAGGCCAACGAGGTGCCGAACGGCTCCGGCGGCTACCTGGTGCTGACCGAGCCGTGGCCGTCCATGCTCCGCACCATCTGGGGCGACGACCAGCGCTACATCGACACCTACTGGTCCCGCTTCCCGGGCCGCTACTTCGCCGGCGACGGGGCCAAGAAGGACGAGGACGGCGACATCTGGCTGCTCGGCCGCGTGGACGACGTGATGCTGGTCTCCGGCCACAACATCTCCACCACCGAGGTCGAATCCGCCCTGGTCGGCCACCCCGCCGTCGCCGAGTCGGCGGTGGTCGGCGCGACCGACGCCACCACCGGCCAGGCGATCGTCGCCTTCGTCATCCTGCGCGGCACCGCCACCGAGAGCGAGGAGCTGGTCGCCGAGCTGCGCAACCACGTCGGCCGCACCCTCGGCCCGATCGCCAAGCCCAAGCAGATCAAGATCGTCAGCGAGCTGCCGAAGACCCGCTCCGGCAAGATCATGCGCCGCCTGCTCCGCGACATCGCCGAGGGCCGCGAGGTCGGCGACACCACCACCCTCGCCGACAGCAGCGTGATGAACCTGATCCAGTCCCAGCTGCCGGGCGGTTCGGACCACAGCTGACCGGACGTCACCGGCACTGCGGCGGGGGCCCGCGAGGCCCCCGCCGCAGTGCCGTGTCCGGGGTCAGCCCGCCAGCCGCCGCAGCGTCGCGTACGCGGTCTGGGTGAACCGGCGCCGCAGCCCGGGCAGCGTGCTGGCCATCGCGACCAGCCCCACCTGCGCCGCCGGGTTGAACCCGGCGAACACCGCCGAGGCGGCCCCGCCGTCCCGGCCGCCGGACGCCTCGGCCGTCGCACCGCGCCCGCGCAGCGAACCGGTGGCCCCGGTGTGGAAGAGCAGCTCGCCCTCGTCCAGTGCCCGGTGGTTCCAGGTCAGCGCGATCCGCGCGCCGGACCGCCGCCGCTCCACCCTGGGCAGCCGGACCTCCCGCAGCGCCGCCTTCAGCGCGGCGGCCGCCCCGCCGCGCTCCGTGATCGGCACCGCGTCCACCGCCAGGTGCGCCTGCAGGTAGCGCAGCATGTCGTCCGCCGTCGAGCTGAGCGCTGCCGCCCCCGGCAGGGCCGGCAGCCGGAACGACGGCACCCGGCGCCCTCGCCGGTAGCCGTGCGAGGGCTCCCGGTCCGGCGCGCAGGAGGTGTCCATCAGACCCAGCGGGCCGCAGATCCGACTGGCCAGCAGCTCCTCGTACCGGATGCCCGCCGCGCTCTCCAGCGCCAGCCCGAGCAGCCCGCAGCCGAGGCTGGAGTACCGGACCTGCGCCCCCGGCATGCCCCGGACCGGCGTCCTCGGCAGCGCCCGGAGCAGGTGCGGGCGGCTGAAGGTGGCGTACGGGTCGGTGAACCAGCGCGGCAGCGCGGAGGGCAGCAGGCCGACCGGCAGCCGGGGCAGGCCCGAGGTGTGGGTGGCCAGGTGCAGCAGCGTGATCGGGCGCTCCTGCGGGTAGCCGGGCAGCACCTCGGCGGGCAGGTAGCGGTCGATCGGGTCCTCGTACCCGACCTCGCCCCTGGCCACCATCTCGGCGAGCAGCAGGCCGGTGAAGGTCTTGGTCACCGAGCCGAGCGCGAACCGGGTGTCGGCGCGCACCGGCCGGGCGCCGGACCGGTCCGCGTACCCCCGGCAGACCACCGTCCGCTCGTTCCCCCGGATCACGGCGACCGCGATGCCGCCGGTCGGCGTGGCCCCGCTGAACAGCGGCCGGAGCAACTGCGCCAGCTCCGGGGAGAGGGCGGGTAAGGGTGCGAGGAGCCGGTCGGTTATCTGACTGGGCATCAAGAGCTCCGGGATCGGGAGAAGCCGCCCGGTCCGGACGGCACATGCCCCTGACGATAGGAACGCCACCGTCCGGCCGCACCGCGCGGCGGCCATCCGAGCGAGCGCACGCGAGGGGCGCGCGGCGGCCGGCCGTCGGCTCTCCGAGCGGAAGTCGGATCGCCTCATAAAATGGGCGAACCGGACACCGCCTCGAGGTTCCCTGCAGCCACCCGATAGGCTGTCAAAAACACAACAAGATTTCTGAGGCGCGCCGGGAAGACTGGTCGGCACCGCACCACCGGTGTATCCGTTTCCCGCTCCCCGCCTGGAGGTCCCCCGTCGTGGCCACGCCGCCGCCCACCCCGACTCGCCGTCAGTTCCTCGGACGGCTCTCGCTGCCCGAGCGGACGTACCTCACCGACGCGCTGCGCACCGAGACCGTGGGCGGCATCCTGCTGCTGCTGGCCGCCGCCGCGGCACTCCTCTGGGCGAACCTCTGGCCCGGCTCGTACGACAGCGTCCGCGAGTACACCGTCGGCCCGTCCTCGCCGCTGCACCTCGACCTCAGCCTGGACGCCTGGGCCAAGGACGGGCTGCTGACGATCTTCTTCTTCGTGGCCGGGATCGAGCTCAAGCGCGAGTTCGTCGCCGGGGAGCTGCGCACCCCGAGCGCCGCGATGCTGCCGGTGGTGGCGGCGGTCTGCGGCGTGACGCTGCCCGCGATCGTCTACGCGGTGGCCAACTCGGGCCCGGGCGGGCACCCGGCCGGCTGGGCCATCCCGACCGCGACCGACATCGCCTTCGCGCTCGGCGTGCTGGCCGTGGTGGGCAGTCACCTGCCGTCCGCGCTGCGGGCGTTCCTGCTCACGCTGGCCGTGGTGGACGACCTGATCGCGATCCTGATCATCGCGGTGTTCTACAGCTCGGGTATCAAGTTCTGGGCGCTCGGGCTGTCGCTGGCGGGCCTGGTGCTGTTCTGGTTCCTGCACCGGCACGGGGTACGCGGCTGGTACCTGTTCCTGCCGCTGGCCTTCCTGATCTGGGCGCTGATGCACGAGAGCGGGGTGCACGCCACCGTCTCCGGCGTCGCGATGGGCCTGATCCTGCGCTGCCACCGGGTGGACGACGAGAAGGTCTCACCCGGCGAGCACATCGAGCACCTGGTCCGGCCGCTCTCGGCGGGCTTCGCGGTGCCGGTGTTCGCGCTGTTCGCGGCCGGGGTGGCGATCACCGGCCCGGCGCTGGGCGAGGTGTTCACCCAGGCGGCGCCGCTCGGCATCGTGCTCGGCCTGCTGGTCGGCAAGACGGTCGGCATCTTCGGCGGCACCTGGCTGGCCGCCAGGTTCACCCGGGCCGAGCTCAACCCGCAGCTCAAGTGGGCCGACCTGTTCGCGGTCTCGACCCTGGCCGGCATCGGTTTCACCGTCTCGCTGCTGATCAGCGAACTGGCCTTCCCGGACGACCCGGCGCTGGCCGACCGGGCCAAGGCCGCGGTGCTGGTCGGCTCGCTGCTCTGCGCGCTGGTCGCCACGGTGCTGCTCAAACTGCGCAACCGGCACTACCGGGAGCTGGTCGACGAGGAGAACCTCGACTCGGACGGCGACGGCATCCCGGACGTCTACCAGCAGCCCGCGCACTGACCGGGACGGCACGCTGAGAGCCCGTCAGGTGACACGCCGTCGCCCGAGGGGCGCCCCGGAGTGGTGCCGGACTGGCCGGTAGGGGCATGATTCAGAGCTGTCGGCACTAACCCCGCCACCGCAACTGCCCGGCCTCGTGAAGGAGAACCGCTGATGCCCGCAGGAACCGCAGAACCGACCAGCGACGGCCGGGCGCCCTACGAGGGCGAGCGTTCGGTGGGGCAGCTGTTCGCGGCGGCCACCGCCGACCTGTCCGCCCTGGTGCACGACGAGATCGCGCTCGCCAAGGCGGAGATCCGACAGGACGTCAAGCGCGGGGTCTCCGGCGGCGTCTCGCTGGTCGTGGCCGGCGTGGTCGCGCTCGCCGCGGTGCCGATGCTGAGCTTCGCCGCCGCGTACGGGCTGCAGGCGCTCGGGCTGACCCTCGGCTGGTCGTTCCTGATCGTGGCCGGGGCCTACCTGCTGCTGGCCGCGCTGCTCGGGCTGCTGGCGCTGCGCTCGTTCAAGAAGATCGAGAAGCCGCACCGCACCATCGAGGGCGCGCAGAAGACCGCCGACGTACTGAAGAACGCCCGGCCGCGCCCGGCCACCCAGGAGGAGATCGACCGGGGCCTGGGCCGCCGCCCCTGACGACCGGGCGGGGCACTTGTCACAGAGCATTCACAGCACCGCTGGGTGCCGGGGGACGCGTTCGGCAACCGGGTGTGACAGGCTCTCGGTATGCCGCTGGACCAGATGCCCATGCCCTCCCGGGCCAGTACCCCGAGGACCGAGATCACCGAGACCCCGTGGGAGCTCCGCTCGGCCGGACCGTGGAACCACCGCGACCTGGCGGCGAACGGCGCCCGGTTCCACATCGCCGAGGCCGGTGAGGGCCCGCTGGTGCTGCTGGTGCACGGCTGGCCGGAGTACTGGTGGGCGTGGCGGCACCAGCTGGCCGCGCTGGCCGAGGCGGGCTTCCGGGCGGTGGCGCTGGACCTGCGCGGGGTCGGCGGCAGCGACCGCACCCCGCGCGGCTACGACCCCGGCAACCTGGCGCTGGACATCACCGGTGTGATCCGCTCGCTCGGCGAACGGCAGGCGCACCTGGTCGGGCACGCCATGGGCGGTTCGCTGGCCTGGGTGGCGGCGGTGATGCGCCCCTCGGTGATCCGCAGCCTGACCGTGGTCTCCGCGGCGCACCCCCGGCAGCTGCGCCGGGCCCTGCTGACGGACCGTCGTCAGATGGCCGCCTTCGACCACGTGCTGAACTTCCAGCGCCCCTGGGTGCCGGAGCGCCGCCTGGTGGCGGACGACGCGGCCCTGGTCGGGCGCTACCTGACCGAGTGGAGCGGGCCGAACCAGCCGGACGCCGAGGCGCTGCACGCGTACCGGCAGGCGGTGCAGATCCCGAGCACCGCGCACTGCTCGATCGAGCCCTACCGCTGGCTGCTGCGCTCGATGGCGCGGCCGGACGGCATCCAGTTCGCCCGCCGGATGAAGAAGCCGATCACCGCGCCGACCCTGCACGTCCAGGGCGCGGCCGACCCGGTGCTGCTCTCGCACACCGCGCTGGGCGCGGGCGAGTTCGTCGAGGCGCCGTACCGCTGGCGGCTGCTGCCGGGGGTCGGGCACTTCCCGCACGAGGAGGCGCCGGCCGAGTTCTCGGCGGAGCTGATCGGGTGGGTCAAGGAGCACCAGGGCTGAGCGCCGACGGCGCTCCGGCGCACCGGACTTGACGCATGTTCATATGACAAGTGCATAGGACAGTCGGGTCATCCGGTCGCGGTTACGGTGCCCGAAGGGCGGGCATCCATCCGGTATGACCTGGATGCCCGACCGCGAAGCTGTCACGCGCCGACGCCGCCGCACCAGCAGCTCGCAGCACTCCGAACCACAGGCCGAACCGCACGCCGAGCCGCGCCCCGGTCGGCAGCCCGCGCCGGGCCACTGGCCGGACGCGTACGAGAACTACGGCCGGATCGGCCGCCAGCGGGAGCCCGAGGCACACCCGATGGGCATCCCGCGGATCCTCCGGCGGCGCGCCCGCTGGGTCGGGGCGCGCCTCCGTCGCGAGGAGTGAGCCGCCGTCAGGTCAGCACGGTCGGCGAGACCGCGGTGAACCAGAGCAGCACGAAGGTCGCCACCGACATGATCGGCACCAGCACCTTGGTCTCCACCGAGTTGCCGGTGCGCTTGATCAGCACCACCTCGTAGCGCTCCTTGTGCGGCCAGAGCAGCGGCGCGCCCTTCTTCGTCAGGCAGTCGCCCAGCAGGTGCGCCAGGGTGCCCAGCGCGACCGCGTACGGCAGCCAGCCGGGCGCGCTGGGCATCCAGTTGTTCATCCCGAAGGTGCCCAGGACGGACAGGCCGATGATGGTGATCCACATCGTCGGCCCGTCGCCCGGCGGGTGCAGCCGGAGCGCCCGGATCGCCATCGCGAGCAGGAAGAACGTCAGGCCCAGGGTGAAGTTGCGGCCCAGGTAGGTGACGCCGGCCCAGGCGCCGCCGCCCATCAGCCCGACGAACAGCAGCGAGTGGGTGGCGTGCCGGTGCCCGCCGGAGGCCCAGGCCACGAAGCGGCAGAGCACCTTGGAGATCGGGCCGAGGAAGTTGGCGATCGTCCCGTCGTGGTGGTCCAGGTCGGGCAGCAGGGCCGCCCCGGCCGCCAGGATGGTCCCCATCATGACGTCGGCGGGCGCCAGGTGGACGTCGAACAGCATCGGCGCCAGGAACGGCGCGGTGCCCGCGTACAGCATCGCTCCGCTGACCGCGTGCGAGTGACCCATCATGACCGGCCGTCCTCCAATGCCCCGTACTGCGCCTGACCTGCCGTCGGACCCGGTGCACCGCAGGGCTGTTGAGCCGAACGGGTGAGCCCGGGGCGACGCTACCAGCCGGGACCGGCCGAGCGCGGCAGGTGCGCGGGGTGACGTCGGGTCAGAGCGCGCAGCCCTCGGTGTCCACCCGGGTGGCGGCGGTCGCACCGGCCTGCGCCTCACCGCGCACCTCGGCGGCGGTCAGCACGTAGCCGGTGTCCGAACTGTCCAGCGACTTGGCGAAGACCACCCCGTACACCCGGCCGTCGGGGGTGAGCAGCGGACCGCCGCTGTTGCCCTGCCGGACCAGCGAGCGCACCGAGTAGACGTCCCTGACCACCTGGCCGCGGTGGTAGATGTCCGGGCCCTTGGCCTGGATCCGGCCGCGGATCCGGGCGGGCTGGACGTTGAACGCGCCGTTCTCCGGGAATCCCGCGACGATCGCGCTGTCGTTGGTGTTCGCCTCGTCGGCGAAGGCCAGCGCCGGGGCGTTCAGCTTCGGCACGTCCAGCACCGCGATGTCGCGCTGCCAGTCGTAGCGGACCACGGTGGCGTCGTAGAGCTGGCCGGTGCCGCCGATCTGCACGGTCGGCTCGTCCACCCCGCCGACCACGTGCGCGTTGGTCATCACCCGGTGCGGGGCGAACACGAAGCCGGTGCCCTCCAGGGTCTTGCCGCAGGCGGTGGCGGTGCCGACCACCTTGACCAGGCTCAGCCGGGCCTTCGCCACCACCGGGCTGGCCGCCAGCGCCGGGTCGGGCGCCTCGACCTCGGTGATCGACTCCCGCTCGAAGGGGTTGAAGACCTGCGGGAAACCGTTCCTGGCCAGTGCCTTGGTGAAGTCGGAGAACCAGTTCTGCGCGTCCGCCGGCAGGACGGACTTCACCCCGCCGAGCACCTCGGAGTTCCGGACCTGCTTGGAGACGGTCGGCATCGAGGTGCCCGCCAGCGCGGAGCCGATCAGCCAGGCGACCAGCAGCATCGAGATCACGTTGACCACCGAGCCGCCGACCGCGTCCAGCACCCTGGTCGGGCGCCGGCCGATGTGGCCACGCAGCTTCCAGCCGAAGTGGGTGGTCACCGCCTGGCCGATCGCGGCGAAGACGATCACCACCACGACGGCGACCACCGAGGCCACCGTGCCGGGGTCGAGGTGGCGGAGCAGCAGCGGGAGCAGCTGAACGGCGATCAGGCCACCGCTCAGGAACCCCAGCACCGACAGCACGCCGACCACGAAGCCCTGCCGGTAGCCGGTGACGGCGAAACCCAGCGCGGCGGCGATCAGCAGGAGATCAAGGACATTCACCCGGCTACCCTCCCACGGGCCGACGCCCGAACGGCGGTACACCGGGCGACCGCACAGAACTCCCGCATGTGCGTCGGCGGCTACAGGCTGAGCGTCCGGGAGCTGTCCCACTCCCGTTCGAGGCCGCTGAAGTGCAGCACCCGGTCGATCACGCCCGCCGTGAAGCCCCAGACCAGGCGGCCCGCGACCTCGAAGGCCGGGCCGACGTGGCCGGACGGATGCCGCAACCGGGCCCGATTGGCCGGATCGGTCAGCTCGGTCAGCGGGACCCGGAACACCGCGCCGGTCTCGGCCGGGTCGACCGGCGCGACCGGGGTCTCCCGGCGCCACCAGCCGAGCACCGGCGTCACCACGAAGTCGCTGACCGGGATGTACAGCGCGGGCAGGGTGGCGAACACCTGCACCCCGGCCGGGTCGAGGCCGGTCTCCTCCTCCGCCTCGCGCAGCGCGGCGGCCACCGGGCCGACGGTCGCCGGATCGCCGTCCGCCGGGTCCAGCGCCCCGCCCGGGAAGGACGGCTGGCCGCCGTGCGAGCGCAGCGCCCTGGCCCGCTCGATCAGCAGCAGGTCGGGGCCCGAGGGACCGTCACCGAACAGCACCAGCACGGCCGACGCCCTGCCACCCCGGGCGGGCGGCAGGAAGCGGCTGAGCTGCTCGGGCCGGACCGTCTCGGCCGCCTCCCGCACCGGCAGCAGCCAGGGCGGCAGCCCGTCCCGCTCGATCAGTTCCGCCAGCCCCGTCACTCCGACACCTCCACCGTCCCGGCCGGCCTGGCCGGCTCCCCCGGGTAGTCGGCCGGCGGCCTGAGCCGTTGGCCCGGCTGGCCGCCCTTCTCGTACTTCAGCAGCTTCGCGGCCTTTCCGGGGTCGGTTTCGCCGACTCCGTACGACGGGCAGAGCGCGGCGATCGGGCAGGCCCCGCAGGCCGGGCGGCGGGCGTGGCAGATCCGGCGGCCGTGGAAGACCACCCGGTGCGACAGCATGGTCCACTCGGACTTCGGGAAGATCTCCGCCACCGTCGCCTCGACCTTGACCGGGTCCTCGTCGGTGGTCCAGCCGAACCGCCGGGACAGCCGTCCGAAGTGGGTGTCCACGGTGATGCCGGGCACCCCGAAGACGTTGCCGAGCACCACGTTGGCGGTCTTCCGCCCCACCCCGGGCAGCGTGACCAGGTCCTTCAGCCGGCCCGGCACCTCGCCCCCGAAGTCGTCCCGGAGCGCGATCGACAGCCCGATCAGCGACCGCGCCTTGTTCCGGAAGAACCCGGTCGGCCGGATGATCTCCTCCAACTCCTCGGGGACCGCCGCAGCCATGTCCTCGGGCGTCGGGTACTTCGCGAACAGCGCCGGGGTGGTCTGGTTCACCCTCAGGTCGGTGGTCTGCGCCGACAGCACGGTGGCCACCAGCAGCTCGAAGGGGTTCTCGAAGTCCAACTCCGGGTGCGCGTACGGATAGACCTCCGCCAGCTCCCGGTTGATCTTCCGTGCCCGCCGCACCATCGCCAACCGCGACTCCGGCTTCGCTGCCCGCCCGGGCCCGGTGACCTTGCTCTCTGCCATGCAGGAAGGCTACGCCGAGCGCCCACCGGCGGACGGCCGATCGGTGATCCCGCCCGGCCGGTCCGCTCCTCCGTTCGACCCCGGCGGGGCGCACGGGGCCGTGCGGACGGCCGACGGTCCGTCAGCCCGCCCGAACCGGTCAGGATTCGAGAAGCGGCCCCCACCGGCCCGCGGCTAGCGTGATCTCCATGGACATCACCATTCACACCACGGCCCTCCCGCACGACGACCCGGACGCCTCGCTCGCCTTCTACCGCGACCTGCTCGGCTTCGAGGTCCGCAGCGACGTCGGCCAGGGCCGGATGCGCTGGATCACCGTCGGCCCGGCCGGTCGCCCCGACACCTCGATCCTGCTGGCCCCACCGGCCGTCGACCCGGGGATCACCGAGGACGAGCGCCGGACCGTCCTCGAGATGATGGCCAAGGGCACCTACGGCTGGATCCTGCTGGCCACCCCGGACCTCGACGGCGTCTTCGGGAAGCTCCGGGGCGGCGGCGCCGAGGTGGTCCAGGAGCCGACCGAGCAGCCGTACGGCATCCGCGACTGCGCCGTCCGCGACCCCGCCGGGAACATGGTCCGTTTCCAGGAGCTCCGGTAGCCGTCCGACACCGCCGAAGTCCGACACCGTCGAAGGGGGTCCCACCATGTGCCGTCCCGCCTGGGCACTCGCCCGCAGCGCGGCGCAGCGCCTGCACGACTTCGCCCGGCTGCGCCGGGTCCGTGACCGGATCGACCGCGAGTACGCGCTGCCGCTGGACGTCGTGGCACTCGCCCGCAGCGCGGACCTGGCCACCGAGGAGTTCGGCCGGCAGTTCCGGCTGGCCTACGGCGCCACGCCGCACGCCTATCTGACGCTGCGCCGGATCGAGCGGGCCCGGACGCTGCTCCACCACGAGGCGATCGACCGGATCCACGCCGCCCGGGTGCACGCCGTGGTCCGGCCGGCCGCAGGCTGACCCTCCCTCAGGACCACGGCCGGGCCGCTCACCCGTTCGGCGGGCAGCGGTCGCACCTCCCACCGCCTGCGACCAGGGTGTTGACGGGGCGTAGCCGATGCGGACGGCCCCGTCCGGCGGAGAGGGGCAGGCCATGGGTGAGGCGATCGGCTCGATGCTGTCGTCGGCGGTGGGGATCGCGATCAGCCCGGTGCCCTTGATCGCGGTGATCCTGATGCTGGCCACACCGCGCGGGCGGGTGAACGGGATCGCGTTCACGGTCGGCTGGCTGGGGACCCTGGCGGTGCTGGTCGCGGCGGTGGTGACGCTCGGCAGCGGACTGACCGACGACGGGGAGAAGCCGACCTGGGCGTACTGGCTCAAGCTCGGCCTGGGGGCACTGTTCGTCGTCCTGGCCGCCAAGCAGTGGCGGGGCCGGCCGCGCGAGGGGCACGTGTCCGCGCCGCCGAAGTGGATGCAGGCCGTGGACCGCTTCACCGCCGCCAAGTCGGCCGGACTGGCCGCCGTCCTGGTGGCCGCCAACCCGAAGAACCTGGTGCTGGCGGTCGGCGGCGCGGTGTCGATCGCGACCAGTTCGGCGGGCACCGGCGGCAAGACGGTGGCCGCCGTGCTGATGGTGCTGATCGGCTCGCTCTGCACGCTGCTGCCCGTCGGGGTGTACCTGGTCGGCGGCGACCGCGCGACCCACCTGCTGGGCGAGTGGAAGGCCTGGATGTCGGTCCACAACGGCGCGATCATGGCGGCCGTGCTGGCCGTCCTCGGGGCCAAGTACCTCGGCGACGCGATCTCCGGGCTCTGGTGAAGGGGCCGGATCTGCGCGGACCGGCGCGGCGGGCCCGCGCACTGCCCGCCCGGCTGGGCCGGCCGAAGCCCGCCGACCTGGTCTCCGGCATGGTGACCGGCCTGTTCTCCATCCCGGAGGGCATGGCGTACGCCGCGATCGCGGGCTTCAACCCGGTCTCCGGCCTGTACGCGGGTGTGGTGCCGCCGATCCTGGGCTCGCTGACCGCGCCGACCGTCCTGATGGTCACCACCCTCACCAGCGCCATCGCGCTGACCGGCCAGAGCGTGCTGACCGACGCCGGACTCGACCCGCACGACCTGGGCAACGTGGCCGCGCTGACCGTGCTGGTCGGCGGGCTGATGCTGCTGCTGGGGCTGCTCCGGCTCGGCGTGGTGCTGGCCTTCGTCTCGAACGCCGTGATGGTCGGTTTCTCCACCGGCATCGCCCTGCAGATCGTCACCGGCGTGCTCAAGGACGCCACCGGCTACCGGCCGCAGGGGCACAACAAGCTCACCCAGCTCGTCGACTGGCTGGTGCACGTCGGGGACTGGCAACTCGCGGCCACCCTGGTCGCGGTGGCCACCGTGGTGGTCTGGGCGCTGGCCCGGACCGCCCGGCGGCTGGAGTCGGTGGCCCTGCTGATCGCGATGGTCGCGGTCAGCCTGCTGGTCGCGGCCCTCGGCACCGACGTCGAGCTGGTGAGGGACATCGCCGCCATCCCGGCCGCGCTGCCCTCCTTCACCGCCCCGTCCTGGGGTGCGATGCCCCATCTGCTCGGCGGCGCGCTCTCGGTGGCACTGGTCGCGCTCGCCCAGGCGGCCGGCATCGCGCCCTCGATGCCCAACCCGGACGGCAGCCGCTCCGGCGTCAACGGCGACTTCGTCTCCCAGGGCGTCGCCAACCTCGGCGGCGGGCTGTTCCAGGCCCTGCCCTCCGGCGGCTCGCTGTCCCGGACCGGCGTCGCCGCCTCCGCCGGGGCCCGGACCCGCTGGGCCGGGGTGGTCTCCGGGGTGTTCCTGGCGCTGGTGGTGCTGACCGTCGGCTCGCTCGCCGAGCGGATCCCGATGCCGGTGATCGGTGGCCTGATCCTGGTGGTCGGCGGCGAACTGATCTGGGGCAAGCGGAAGGACGTCCTGCTCGTCCTGCGCACCTCGAAGCTCTCCAGCGCCGCGATGGCGGTCACCTTCCTGGCCACCACCCAGCTGCCGCTGCAGCAGGCGATCGTGATCGGTGCGGTGCTCTCGCTGCTGCTCTACTGCGTCCAGGCGGCCCGCCGGGCCCGCTTCGTGGCGCTGGTCCGGGACCCGCAGGGCCGCTGGTTCACCCGTCCCGTCCCCGACCGGCTGCCGCCGGGCGAGGTCACCGTGCTCGAGTACGACGGCACCAGCCTGTTCGCCGAACTCCCCACCCTGCGGGCCGACCTGCCCGAGGTGACCGGGGCCAGGAACGCGGTGCTGGTGCTGGCGGTCCGGGCCGCGCCCGACATCCCGTCCTCCGCCATCGTCAAGGCGCTGCGCCGCTACACCGACTCCCTGCACGCCGAAGGCGGCCGGCTGGTGGTGGCCGGCCTGCAGCCCGCCCACCTGGCCGTGCTCCGCCGGACCGGGCTGGCCGACCACCTCGGGGCGGACGCCCTGGTGCCGGCCGAGGGACCGCTGCTCGGCCCGTTGGACCGGGCCTACGGCGAGGCCGAGGACTGGATCGCCACCCGTACCACGTCGGAGTCGGACGGGACGTCAACCTAGCGCACCGACCACCGGGTTGAGCGGTGAGGCGGCGAGCCCGCCCGGGGCGACGCCGGGCAGAAAGTCGGTCCACCGGCCGCTCATCGCGGTGGGCCGGGCCACCACCCGGGTGCCGTCGGCGTAGTAGGCGGCGGAGAGCACCCGGCGCGGGGTGTCGGTGCGGTTCGGCCCGGCGGTGTGGAAGCAGTCGGCGGCGTGGAACGAGACGTCCCCGGCCCGGTACGGCGCGGGGACCGGGGTGACCCCGTCGGCCCGCAGGGCGGCGGTGACGAAGCCGTCGTACGCCCGGTCGGCGACCGCCGGGGCGGCCGCCAGCGCGGGCGACACGGCCGTCCGGTCCAGGCAGGCCAGCGGCCCCATCTCGGTCGGCACCTCGTGCAGCGGGATCCAACTGGTGCACACGGACGGGGAGTCGAGCGGGTAGTGGTCGGCGTCCCGGTGCCAGGGCGTCCGGCCGCAGCCGGGCTCCTTGGAGAGCACGTTGTCGTGGTAGAGCCGCACCGGGCCGGCTCCGAGCAGGCGGGTCGCGATGTCGCCGAGCCGGCGGGAGAGCGCGACGCTGCGCAGCAGCGGGTCGGTCAGCCAGAGCTGTTCCAGCGCCAGGAAGCGGCCTGGATTGGCCAACCCGTGCGTGGCGCCGAGCAGTTGGTCGGTCCGCTCGGCGAGCGCGGCCAGCACGGCGGGCGGGATCACCTCGGGCAGCCGGACGTGGCCCCGGCGGCGGAACCGCTCGACCTCCCGCTCCGACAGGAGGTACGGCTGGTGGAGCGCCCCCGCCACTTCCCCCGGGGTGGCGGGCCGCACCGGCCGGGGGCGCGGCGCCTCGACCGGGACGCCGGCCGGCCCGGGAAGGTTGACCGCCAGGGACATGTACCAGTCCCACCACTCCTGGTCGTCGCCCGCCCATTCCGGCTCGGTCGCTCGTACGGTACGTGCGTTCATGGCCCACCGCCCCAGCCGGTCATGTCCGTGTCATGAGTGGGCGTCAGCCTACTTGGCCGCGATCACCCAGGGCGAGAGCATCCGGCGGCCAGTTCAGGGCAACTACCGGCCCCGACACGGCGATCCGGCCGGGAATGCTCCCGACCGGCCCCGAGCTGACGACGGGCCCACGGGCCGGTCGACCCGGCTACTGCAAACGGGTGAGGAGAGGCCCGCTACGGCATTCGGGGAGCACCGATGAGTACAAATGGCCCCGTACCGCACCCCCCGCCCGCACCCCTCCTCATATGATCGGAGCGACATGCGTCATCCTTGGTGAGGCAAGTCATGACGGAAGCACCACCCACCACCAGCAGGAGGAAGCACGTGGACGACGTTCTGCGGCGTGCCGCGCTGTTCGCGGCTCTCGATGACGAGCAGGCCGGCGAGCTGCGTGCCTCCATGACCGAGGTGACGCTGGCCCGTGGCGAGTCGCTCTTCCACGAGGGCGATCCGGGAGACCGGCTGTACGTCGTGGCCGAGGGCAAGGTCAAGCTGCACCGCGCCTCCCCGGACGGCCGGGAGAACATGCTCGCCGTGCTCGGCCCCAGCGAGATGATCGGCGAGCTCTCGCTGTTCGACCCGGGCCCGCGCACCGCCACCGCCAGCGCGCTGACCGAGGTCAAGCTGCTCGGCCTCGGCCACGGCGACCTGCAGCCCTGGCTGCACGCCCGCCCCGAGGTCTCGATCGCGCTGCTCCGGGCGATCGCCCGCCGGCTCCGCCGGACCAACGACGTGATGTCGGACCTGGTCTTCTCCGACGTGCCCGGCCGGGTGGCCAAGGCGCTGCTGGACCTGTCCCGCCGGTTCGGCGTGCAGTCCGACGAGGGCATCCACGTCGCGCACGACCTCACCCAGGAGGAGCTGGCCCAGCTGGTCGGCGCCTCCCGCGAGACCGTCAACAAGGCGCTGGCCGACTTCGCCGGCCGTGGCTGGCTGAAGCTGGAGGCCCGCGCGGTGGTCCTGATGGACGTCGAGCGGCTCTCCCGCCGGTCGCGCTGACCCGCACCGCCTGAGGGCCCGTGAGCTGCTGCTCACGGGCCCTCGGGCGTATCCGGCGGTCCGACGCATCCGGCGTCAGATCAGGCCGTGGTCCTCCAGGTAGCGCAGCTGCGCCAGCACGGAGAGCTCGGCGGCGGGCCAGAGCGCGCGGTCCACGTCCGCGTAGACCTTGGCGACCACCTGCCCGGCGGTCCGGTGGCCGGCCTCCACGGCGGTCTCCACCTGGGCCAGCCGGTTGGCCCGGTGGGCCAGGTAGTAGTCGACCGCGCCGAGCGCGTCGGTGAGCACCGGGCCGTGGCCCGGCAGCACCGTGCGGACGCCCTGCTCGGCGGCCATGGTGTGCAGGCGGCGCAGCGAGTCCAGGTAGTCGCCCAGCGTCCCGTCCGGGTGGGCGACCATCGTGGTGCCCCGGCCGAGCACGGTGTCGCCGGTCAGGATCGCGCCGTCGGCCGGCAGGTGGAAGGTCAGCGAGTCCAGGGTGTGCCCGGGGGTGCCGACCACCCGGATCTCCAGGCCGCCGACCTCGACCACCTGGCCGCCGTGCAGGCCCTCGGAGCCGAGCCGGTGGGCCGGGTCCAGTGCCCGGACCTCGGTGCCGGTCAGCTCGGCGAACCGGGCCGCGCCCTCGGCGTGGTCGTGGTGACCATGGGTCAGCAGGGTCAGCGCCACCCGCTTGCCCTGCTGCTCGGCGAGGTCGACCACCCGGCGCAGGTGCCCCTCGTGCAGCGGGCCCGGGTCGATCACCACCGCGAGCTCGGAGCCGGGCTCGGACAGCAGCCAGGTGTTGGTGCCGTCGAGCGTCATCGGCGAGGGGTTCGGCGCCAGCACGCAGAACGCCCGGGGGGTGGCCCCGCCGCCGATCTCGGCGGCGGGGTCACCGGGAAGTGGACCGCTCACCGGCCGCCCTCGCAGATCCGGTGCAGGCTGCGCGGGTGCAGCGGCCGCACCAGGGAGCGCAGGTACGGCTCCACCGGGACGGGGTCGAGCTGCCCCGCCAGCGAACGGAGGGTCAGCGGCCGGACGGAGAGGGTGGGCTGGGGGTACGCCGCACGGCGAACCACGTCGTTGTGGGTCATCGGGCGATCCTTCCTGGACGGAGCGGTCAGTTGGGAGGAAAAATACCCTCGATGGTCAGCTCTTCATACCCCGACCATCGCACTGAGATCCGATCACCGGTCAGCTCGGCGGTACCGAGGACCGGCTCGATCTTCCGGTCCGCCGCCAGCGCGGCCACCTGCGCCGTCGTACCGGCCGGCCGCAGCTCCCGGAGCACCGTCACGGTCGGCGGCATCATGCCGTACCGGCCCGCCGCATGGCCCTCGACCGCCTCGGCGGGAGTCAGCCAGGCGACCCGGTCCGCCTCGCCCACCGAGTCGGCGGCCCGCTGCCCGGCGGGCAGCGCGGCGACGAAGAACCAGGTGTCGTAGCGGCGTTCCTCGAAGGCCGGGGTGATCCACCGGGCCCAGGCCGACAGCAGGTCGGAGCGGAGCAGCAGCCCGTGCGACCGGAGGAAGTCGGCGAAGGAGAGCTCGTGCGCCTCCAGCGCGGCCCGCTCGGCGGACCAGTCCGCGGCGTCGGCCATGGTGTCGGCGTCGGGGCCGGCCAGCAGCACGCCGGCCTCCTCGAAGGTCTCCCGGACGGCGGCGCAGACCACCGCCTGCGCGGTGGCGGCGTCCACCCCGAGCCGCTCGCCCCATTCGGCGGGGCCGGGCCCGGCCCAGCCGAGCTCGGCCTCCGCGTCCCGCGGGTCGACGCCGCCGCCCGGGTAGGCGTACATCCCGGCCGCGAACGCCATCGAGGTGCGGCGGCGGAGCAGGTACGCCTCCGGGCCTGCGGCCGCGTCCCGCAGCAGCACCACGGTGGCGGACGGCTTCGCGACCGGCGGGGTCAGCTCACCCGCCGCGAGCGCCCGGATCCGGGCAGGCCAGGACGGCGGCATCGGCATCATGCCCCGGATGCTAACCCGCGATCCCGCACACGGACAGAGCCTCGGGCTGCACCTTCGCAGAGCGCCTGGCACTACTCGGGGCTGCGCTGTAGGCAGGCGCTCCGGGTCTACGGTCCAGGGGCTCGGGGAACTGCGAGGAGATCTGGCGCCGGGGTCACTGCGAAAGTGCCTGACCACCCACGCACGGATCACCTTGCAAGGGCCGGCGTCGCCCACGCGGCGGAGCCGCACATCAGCAGGGCCCCGAGCCCCTGGGGGTGCACCGCGCCCCCCCGGGGGGGCCTGAGCCGCCGTCAGGCGGAGATGCGGACCTGGAACTCGATCTCGACCGGTGCGTCCAGCGGCAGCACCGCGACGCCGACCGCGCTCCGGGCGTGCACGCCCGCTGCGCCGAAGACCTCGCCGAGCAGCTCGCTGGCGCCGTTGATCACGCCGGGCTGACCGGTGAAGTCGGGGGCGGAGGCGACGAAGCCGACCACCTTGACGATCTGCTCGACCTTGTCCAGGTCGCCGATCACCGACTTGATGGCCGCCAGGCCGTTCAGCGCGCAGATCTGCGCCAGCTGCTTGGCCTCCTCGGCGGTCACCTCGGCGCCGACCTTGCCGGTGCTCGGGAGCTTGCCGGCGACCATCGGGAGCTGACCGGCGGTCAGCACGTACTCGCCGCTGCGGATCGCCGGGACGTACGCGGCGACCGGCGGGACCACTCCCGGGAGGGTCAGGCCCAGCTCGGCCAGCTTGTCCTCAACCTTGCTCATCAGCTCTTCTCCCGCTTCAGGTAGGCGACCAGCTGCTCCGGGTTCGGGCCCGGAACGACCTGGACGAGCTCCCAGCCGTCCTGACCCCAGGAGTCCAGGATCTGCTTGGTGGCGTGGACGAGCAGCGGCACGGTGACGTATTCCCACTTGGTCATGAGGGTGACTCTAGTGCCTGGCGGGGGTGTGATCCGGGACACAGCCCGGGCATGAATCGGCATGCTTCCCCCCGGGCTCCCGGCATCGGGGGCGGCGGCTGGTTACCCTCGCGGGAGGAGGCGGCGCACCGGGTGCGGCGCCACTGAGACGGACGGAGACGGAGCGTGGACCAGGTGGACCGGCGCGATCCGGACTGGGAGGGTGTCCGACTCCACGTGGTCAGTGGCAAGGGCGGCACCGGGAAGACCACCGTCGCGGCCGCCCTGGCGCTGGCGCTGGCCGCCGAGGGAGGCCGGACGCTGCTGATCGAGGTGGAGGGGCGGCAGGGCATCGCCGAGCTGTTCGGGCTGGCGGCGCTGCCGTACGAGGAGCGCAAGGTCGCCACCGTCTCGCGGTCCCGGCTCGGGCTGGACGGCCGGGGCCCGGCCGGTGAGCTGTACGCGCTGGCGATCGACACCGAGCAGGCGCTGCTCGAGTACCTGGACATGTTCTACAAGCTGGGCCGGGCCGGGAAGGCGCTGCAGAAGGTCGGCTTCGTAGACTTCGCCACCACCATCGCGCCCGGGGTCCGGGACGTGCTGCTGACCGGCAAGGCGTGCGAGGCGGCCCGGCGGAAGGGCCCGGACGGGCGGCGGGCGTACGACGCGATCGTGATGGACGCGCCGCCGACCGGACGGATCACCAGGTTCCTGAACGTCAACTCCGAGGTGGCCGGGCTGGCCAGGTTCGGGCCGATCCACGGGCAGGCCCAGGCGGTGATGCGGGTGCTCAGGTCGCCGGAGACGGCGGTGCACCTGGTCACCCTGCTGGAGGAGATGCCGGTGCAGGAGACGGTGGACGGCATCGCCGAGCTGACCGAGGCCCAACTCCCGCTCGGCGGGGTGCTGGTGAACATGGTCCGGCCGCCGGTGCTGGACGCCGCCGCGGTCGACGCGGTGCACGGCGACCACCGCGAGGAGGTCGCGCTGGCGCTCGGCGAGGCCGGTCTCGGCGGGCGGTCCCGGTCCGCGACCACGGTCCGGGCGGCGGTCGAGCCGCTGCTCGACCCGCTGCTGGACCAGGCCAGGGAGCACGCCGAACGGGTCGAGCTGGAGCGCGAGCAGCGGGCGGCGCTCCAGCAGCTGAAGCGGCCGACGTACGAACTCCCGCTGCTCGGCGGGGGTGTGGACCTGGGCGGGCTGTACCGCCTGGCGGGCGAGTTGAAGCGGCAGGGGGCGGCATGACCGAGCTCGACATCGACACCCTGATCGGGGACCCGAAGACCCGGATCGTGGTCTGCTGCGGTTCCGGCGGGGTGGGCAAGACCACCACCGCGGCGGCGATCGGCCTGCGGGCGGCGGAGCGCGGCCGGAAGGTGGTCGTGCTGACCATCGACCCGGCCCGGCGGCTGGCCCAGTCGATGGGCCTGACCGAGCTGGACAACACCCCCCGGGTGGTCAAGGACGTCTCCGGCGACGGCGAGCTGCAGGCCATGATGCTGGACATGAAGCGGACCTTCGACGAGGTCGTGCTGGCCCACGCCGAGCCCGAGCGGGCCAAGGCGATCATGGAGAACCCGTTCTACCAGTCGCTCTCCGCCGGGTTCGCCGGCACCCAGGAGTACATGGCGATGGAGAAGCTCGGCCAGCTCCGGGCGGCCGGCGAGTGGGACCTGATCGTGGTGGACACCCCGCCGTCCCGCTCCGCGCTGGACTTCCTGGACGCGCCGAACCGGCTCGGCTCGTTCCTGGACGGCCGGCTGATCCGGATACTGACCGCCCCGGCCAAGGTGGGCGGGCGGAGCGCGATGAAGTTCCTGAACGTCGGCATGGGCCTGATCACCGGCACCCTGGGCAAGATCTTCGGCGCTCAGCTGCTGACCGACGTGCAGACCTTCGTCTCCGCGATGGACTCGATGTTCGGCGGCTTCCGCGAGCGGGCCGACAACACCTACCAGCTGCTCAAGGCACCGGGCACGGCCTTCCTGGTGGTGGCCGCGCCGGAGCGGGACGCGCTGCGCGAGGCGGCGTACTTCGTCGACCGGCTGGCCGCCGACGAGATGCCGCTGGCCGGGCTGGTGCTCAACCGGGTGCACCGCACCGGGGCGCCCCAGCTCACCGCCGAGCGCGCCCTGGCCGCGGCCGAGGCACTGGAGGAGAACGGCTCGGGCAGCACCACGGTGGCGGCCGAGACGCTGGCCGCCGGGCTGCTCCGGCTGCACGCCGAGCGGATGCAGGTGATGGCCCGTGAGCGGCTCACCCGGGACCGGTTCGTCTCGGTCTACCCGGACGTGCCGATCGTCGAGGTGCCGACCCTGCCGGGCGACGTGCACGACCTGGACGGCCTGCGCGCCATCGGCGAGCGGCTGGGCAGCCGGGACTGACACCTCGGGTGCGGCGCGCCCGGGCTTCACCGGGCCGCCGACACCGGGCACTGCGGGCGGGCGGCTGACGACAGGTCAGCCGGCCTGCTCCGTACTCTCCGGACGGCCGTCCCCCAACGGCCGCGCGCGTCTACTGCCGGAGGGCCGTGTGGGCTAGCCCGCCTGCGCGTAGTCGGTCAGGATGACGCCCGTGGCGAGCGACTCCTCGTACTCGGTGCGGGCGGTCTCCAGCAACCTTCGCCAGGACATCACCGTCGGCCGACGGCGGAGCAGGGCCCGCCGCTCGCGCTCGGTCATCCCGCCCCAGACGCCGAACTCCACCCGGTTGTCCAGCGCGTCCGCGAGGCACTCGGTGCGTACCGGGCACCCACTGCAGACCGCCTTGGCGCGGTTCTGCGCCGCCCCCTGAACAAACAGCTCGTCTGGATCACTCGTGCGGCAGGCTGCCTGCGCACTCCAGTCGTCCACCCAGCCCATCACGGCGCCGTCCTCTCCCGAATCGGGGCTCCCCCACGGCGGCAACGGCATATTCACCGCTGCCAGTTGAGGACGTTACGGAAGAACGACAGCACGCAACAGCCCCTTCGGGCCCAATCTCAAATGACCCGATCGGACTATGGGTATCCGTCTTCTCACTCGTTGGAGTGATCGCAGGTCGGGGGCCTTGCCAAGGGCATTCGGAGCACTTTCGTCACCCTCTGCCACAGTGGGCCCGGCGGAGCTGACGACTTATCACCCGATAATGGATCAATTCGGGCAAAGCTCATCACTCACAAGAGTGATGATGATGAACAGAGCGAAGCTGTCGCAGTGTTGTGACAAGCCTAGGCGAACACCTGCCCCCATGTCCGGGAATCAGCGACGTAGTGTTCTCTCCATGGCACCTCAGCGACCCGCGGGATCCCCGCTTGACAAGGCCGGGCTCGGGCTCAAGTTCCTGGGCATCAGCGTGCTGGCCGGAGTTCTCGTCGCGGGCATGGCGCTGCCCGCCATCGGGGCACTCGGCCTGACCGCCAAGGACACCGCCGAGAGCTTCGACAACGTCCCGACCGACTTCAAGGCGCCGACCCTCTCCCAGGCCTCGTACATCTACGACGCCAAGGGCGGTCAGATCGCCAAGGTCTTCGACCGCGACCGGACCATCCTGACCCAGGAGCAGATGGCCCCGATCATGCGGCAGGCGCAGGTCGACATCGAGGACGCCCGGTTCTACGAACACGGCGCGATCGACCTCAAGGGCGTGCTCCGCGCGATCGGGAAGAACGCCGAGTCCGGCGAGGCGACCCAGGGTGCCTCCACGCTGACCCAGCAGTACGTGAAGAACGTCAACGTCGAGCTGGCCGGCGACGACAAGGACGCCTTCCGCGAGGCCACCAAGAAGAGCCTGGGTCGCAAGATCCAGGAGCTGAAGATCGCCATCAAGCTGGAGGAGGAGCTGACCAAGGATCAGATCCTCACCAACTACCTGAACATCACCTTCTACGGCCACCAGGCGTACGGGGTCGAGTCGGCGGCCAACCGCTACTTCAGCAAGAGCGCCAAGGACCTGAGCATCGCCGAGGCCGCCACGCTGGCCGGGCTGGTGCAGAACCCCACGGCGTACGACCCGCTGCTGCACCCCAAGGCGACCCAGGCCCGCCGCGACACGGTGATCGGCAAGCTGCTGGAGAACAAGCACATCACCGACGCGCAGGCCAAGGAAGCGATCGCCACCCCGCTCAACCTGAAGTACAAGGAGCCGCTGAACGGCTGCATCACCGCCCAGGCGGGGATGGGCTTCTTCTGCGACTACGTCCGGCACGTGGTGAAGCAGGACCCGGCCTTCGGCAAGACCGCCACCGACCGGCAGCGGCTGTGGAGCCAGGGCGGCCTGAAGATCTACACCACCATCGACCCGGACAAGCAGGCCGCCGCGTACAAGGCGGTGACCACCAAGGTCTACGCGACCGACTCGGTGGCGGCCGCCGCCACCATGATCAAGCCGGGTACCGGCGAGATCCTGGCGATGGCGCAGAGCCGCCCGTACGGGCTGGACGCCAAGCAGAACCAGACCGTGCTGAACCTGAACGCCGACGCGGCGATGGGCGGCGGCAACGGCTTCGCCCCCGGCTCGACCTTCAAGCCGATCCTGGCCGCGGCGGCGCTGGAGAGCGGGATCCCGATCACCCAGGAGTACCCCTCCCAGTACGAGATCGACTACCCGAAGATGTCGACCTGCACCGGGACCTGGTACGAGAAGGGCAAGAAGCTCACCAACGAGAGCACGACCGAGATCGGCCCGTACGCGCTGAAGGAGGCGATGGCCAGGTCGGTCAACACCTACTTCGTCCAGATGGAGGCCGAGATGGGCCTCTGCGCGGTCAAGCAGATGGCCGACAAGCTCGGCATCAAGAACCTGGCCAGCGGGAAGCCGCTGCAGGAGGTCGCCTCCATGGTGCTGGGGACCCAGGAGGTCTCCCCGATGGTGATGGCCAACGCCTACGCGACCTTCGCCGCGCGCGGCAAGTACTGCGCCCCGATCGCCCTCAAGTCGGTGGTCGACACGGCCGGCACCCAGCTGAAGGTGCCGCAGGCCAACTGCACCCAGGTGATCAGCCAGACCACTGCGGACGGCATCAACACCCTGCTGCTCGGCGTGACCGAGAAGGGCACCGCCGCCACCCTCGGCCTGGACGACCGCCGGCAGATCGCCGGCAAGACCGGTACCACCGACGAGCGGTACGCGGCCTGGTTCACCGGCTACACCCCCGAGCTGGTCACCTCGGTCTGGCTGGGCGGCCCGACCGGGAACGTCTCGATGAAGAACATCAAGATCGGCCCGACCCGGTTCAACACCGGGGTCTACGGCGCCACCGGCCCGGGGCCGATCTGGCAGATGGCGATGAGCGACGCGCTGGACGGCACGCCCAAGAGCACCTTCCAGACCGTCAACATCCCCGAGCCGCAGCCCAAGCCCGACCCGAGCTCCTCCGCCTCCCCGCCGTCCGGCGACGGCGCGACCGCCAACGGCGGGCTGATCGGCGGCAACTTCACCCTGCCGCCCGGCCTGATCGGCGGCAACGGCAACGGTGGGAACGGCAACGGCGGGAACGGCAACGGCGGCAACGGCGGTGGCCGGCACTGACCGGCTGACCGACACCACGGCGAGGGCCCGCCCCGGGAGACCGGGGCGGGCCCTCGCCGTTGGGTCCGGCCGCTGTTACGGCTGCAGCGCGGCCTTCACCGCGGCGGCCACCCGGCCGCCCTCGGCCAGGCCGTCCACCTTCGGCTTCACCAGCTTCATCACCGCGCCCATGCCCTGCGGGCCGGTCGCCCCGCTGGCCGCCACCGCCTCGGCGACGATCGCGGTCAGCTCCTCGTCACCGAGCTGCTTCGGCAGGTAGCGCGCCAGCAGCTCGCCCTCGGCCCGCTCCTGCGCGGCCGAGTCGGTACGGCCGGCGACGTCGAACGCCTCGGCCGCCTCCCGGCGCTTCTTCGCCTCCCGGGCGATCACCTTCAGCACCTCGTCGTCCGAGAGCGTCCGCTCCGTCTTGCCCGCCTTCTCCTCGGCGGTGACGGCGGACAGGGTGAGCCGGATGGTGGAGGAGGCGAGCTCGTCCCGGGACCTGATCGCGGCGGTGAGGTCCTCCTGCAGTTGCTGCTTGAGCGTAGTCATGCCCGAATCCTCGCAGCTGGGCCCGGCGATCGCTCACCATTTCGGCCGGCCCCGCCGCTCCGGCCCGCCCACCGACGGCTTCGCCGGGCCCTCGCCACCCGGCCCCGGCGGGCCGGCGGACCGACCTCGGAGAGTACGGCCGGCCGCTCCCCGGCACATCGACACCTGGCAATGTGACTCACTAGATTTCAAATGGTAAATCCCGCTGTCATTCACTGCGCGTTGCGTCTGCTTTGCCATGCCTTGAATCCGCAGGAAGGTTTGGATCCCGTGACCCCCACCTTGGACCTGACGACCCGTCTACTCCTGGGCCTCGCCCTCATCCTGGGGCTGAGCAGAGGGGCCGGTCGGATCGCCGTCCGGCTCGGACAGCCACCGGTGCTGGCGGAGGTGGCGACCGGGATCGCGCTCGGACCGACCCTGTTCGGCCGGCTGCTGCCTGACTGGCACCACCGGCTGTTCGGCCCCGACGCCCTGACCGTCTTCAACGGCCTGGCCCAACTCGGCGTGGCCGTCTACGCGTTCGAGATCGGCGCCACCCTCGCCCGGCCGCACCGGGACGGTCCGCAGGCACCGCCGACCCGCTCCCCGCTGCCGCTCGCCACCGTCTCGCTGCTGGTGCCCGCCGCCGCCGGGCTGCTGCTCACCCCCTGGCTGCACGGCACCGGGGCGAACGGTTCGCCGGCCGCCTTCGCGGTCTTCGTCGCCTGCGCCTTCGGCGTGACGGCCGTTCCGGTGCTGGCCCGGATCCTGCAGGACCGGGGCCTGGACGCGACCCCGGTCGGCCGACTGAGCCTGACCGCCGCCTCGATCGGCGACGGCGCCTGCTGGTGCCTGCTGGCGCTGGCCCTGTGGCTGTCCGGCCGGATCGAGCTCGGCAACCTGCTGCTGGGGCTGCTCGCGGTGGGCGGGGCGGCGTTCGCGGCCCGGCACCGGGCAGCGCGGGACCGGACGGTGCGGGACCGGACGGTGCGGGAGCCCCGTCGATCCCGGGTCGCCCGGGAGTGGGGCGTGGTGCCCCTGCTCGGCGCGATCTGCCTGGCGGCCGCGGTCTCCTCGGCGCTCGGGCTGCACGCGCTGTTCGGCGGGCTGGTGCTGGGCCTGCTGCTGCCCGCGGCCGACCCGGGGGCGGACCGCCCGGGGGCGCCGGGCGGCGCGGCCGGACTCGGCGTGGTGGCCGCGGCCCTGCTGCCGTGCTTCTTCCTCGGCACCGGCCAGCAGGTGGACCTGGGGACGAGCGTGACCGCGCCGGGCTTCGTCGGCCGGCTCCTGGTGGTGCTGCTCGTGATGACGGCGTCGAAGCTGCTGGTCTGCGCGCTGGCCGGCCGGTGGTACGGCTTCGGACGGCGCGACGCGCTGCGGCTGGGCGTCCTGATGAACACCAAGGGGCTGACCGAGATCGTGGTGCTCGCGGCCGGCCACCAGGCGGGCATCATCGGACGGGAGCTGTTCGAGTGCCTGCTGCTGGCGGCGCTGCTCACCACGCTGGCGGCCGGTCCCGCGCTGGCCCTGCTGGACCGCGCCGAGCGGAGCGGCCGGCGCGGCCGCCGACCGGAGCGGGCGGCGGTGCGCTGATCCCGTGGGTGGCCGAAGGGCGCTTCGGGGGGTGACCCGGCAGGCCGCGCCGCCGGCCACCCACGGGTGCTTCAGGCGGCCCCGGTCAGCCGGCGGTAGACCTCGACCGTCCGCTGGGCCAGCTGGTCCCAGGAGAACTCCTGCACGGCCAGCTCCCGGCCGGCCTGACCGTACTTGGCCGCCAGCTCCGGATCGTCGAGCAACAGGTTGACCGCGAGCGCGAGTTCGAGGGCCAGCAGCTCCGGGTCCACCGGCTCACCGGTGCCGTCGGGGCGCTGCTCGTACTCCACCAGCAGGCCGGTCCGCCCGTGCTCGACGACCTCGGGGATGCCACCGACCTCGGTCGCCACCACGGCGGTGCCGCAGGCCATCGCCTCCAGGTTCACGATGCCCATCGGCTCGTAGAGCGACGGGCAGACGAACACCGTGGCGCGGGTGAGCAGTTGACGCACGCTCACCGCGTCCAGCATCCCGTCGATCCGGAACACCCCGCTGCGGCGGCGGCTCAGCTCGTCCACCAGGTCGGACACCTCGGCGGCGATCTCCGGGGTGTCCGGCCGCCCGCAGCAGAGCACCAGCTGTGCCTCCGGGCGGAGTTCGAAGGCCGCCCGGAGCAGGTGCGGCAGACCCTTCTGCCGGGTCACCCGGCCGACGAAGAGGACGATCGGGCGGTCCGGGTCGATGCCGAAGCGGTCCAGCACCGCCGTGCCGTGGTCCGGTCGGTAGACCTCGGTGTCGATACCGTTGTGGATCACGTGCACCCGGTCCGGCGCGATCTCGGGGTACACCTCGAGGATGTCGTCGCGCATCGCCCCGGAGACCGCGATCAGCGCGTCGGCGGCCGAGGCGGCGGACCGCTCCATCCAGCTGGACAGGGCGTACCCGCCGCCGAGCTGCTCTGCCTTCCAGGGGCGGAGCGGCTCCAGGCTGTGCATGGTCATCACGTGCGGGACGCCGTACAGCCGCCCGGCCACGTGCCCGGCGGTGTTGGCGTACCAGGTGTGACTGTGCACCAGGTCGGTGCCGGCACAGCCGGCCGCGATCCGCGGCCCGGCCCCGAGGAAGCCCAGGGCGGCGTTGCCCTCGGCGAGGTCCGCGGGGAGCGGGTAGGCCGTGGTCCCGGCCTCGGACCGCGGCTCGCCGAAGCAGTGCACCCGGACGTCGATCAGCCGGCGCAGGGCCCGGGTCAGCTCGGCGGCATGGACGCCGGCCCCGCCGTAGACGTCCGGCGGGTACTCCCTGGTCACGAGGTCGACGCGCATCTCACTCCTTCTTCTGCCGTGGGGCCGGACCGACTCAGCAGCACTCGGGCGGGCCGGGGGTGACAGTCGGCGACGGCGAGCCGAGGACGGCCTCGGGGCCGTTGACCACCGTGGGCGCCGAGGCGGCGGACGAAGTGGCGAACGAGGTGGCCAGCAGGGCGCTCACGGCCAGGACCGCGCCGGTGAAGAGCAGGGCGATGGACTTCGGCATGGTGGTGTCATCTCTAGGAGGTGGGGTGATTGACAAGGAGAGTCAATCGAAATTGACTCACTCTGTCAATCATCAAGTTGCGGTGTAGCAAGACTCACGCGTCGACACCTTGGCCAGCCGGGGCACTTCCTGTAAAACAGGAAGTCAAACGGAACCGTTGACCGGAGAGACATGGAGCAACCACAGAGCAGTACGAGTGGGATCGGGCAGAGACTCCGTGAGCTGCGCCAGAAGAAGGGGCTGAACCAGCAGGACCTTGCCTCCGCCGACATCTCGGTCAGCTACGTGTCCCTGATCGAGACCGGCAAACGGGCACCCTCCGACGCCGTGCTGAAGGCGCTGGCCGAACGGGTCGGGTGTTCGGTCGAGTACCTGCGCACAGGGCGTGACGACGCGCGGGTCCACGAGCTGGAACTCAAGATCGCCTTCGGGGACATGGCGATGCGGAACGGCGCCAACGGCGAAGCCCTGCAGTCGTACAGCGAGGCGCTCGCCGCCGCGCCGTTCCTCAGCGACCAGATGATCCACCGGGCCCGGCTCGGCCAGGCCATGGCCTTCGAGAAGCTGGGTCAGCTCGAAGCCGCCATCCAACTGTTGACCTCACTGTTCGACAGCCCGGACGTGGTGCCCGGATCGGCCGAGTGGACCCAGCTGGCGGTGGCACTGTGCCGCTGCTACCGGGACTCCGGCGACCAGATGCTGAGCGTGGAGATCGGCGAACGCGCCATGCGGACCCTGGACGGGCTCGGCCTGAGCGTCACCGACGACCACATCCAGCTCGGGGCCACCCTGATCAGCTGCTACCGCAGCCGGGGCGACCTCACCCAGGCGAAGCTGATCGCCAGCCGGCTGATCCCGGCCGCCGAGCAGACCGGGTCGCGGGTGGCCCGGGGCTCGGTCTACTGGAACGCGGCCGTGGTCGCGACCTCCCAGGGCCGGATCAGGGAGGCCCTGACCCTCACCGAACGCGCGTTGGCGATGATGGCCGAGAGCGACAACGTGCGCCACCAGGCGCTGCTGAAGGGCTCCTACGGCTACCTGCTGCTCAGCATGCCCGACGCCGACCTGGACCGGACCAAGGAGCTGCTGGAGGAGTCCCAGCAGGCCCTGCTGGACGTCGGCAGCGCGATGGAACAGGCCAGGAACGAGGTCAGCCTCGCCCGGCTCGCGGTACGCCTCGGGCACCCCACGGACGCGCTGTCGCACGCCAGTCGGGCCCTCGGGCTGCTGCGCAACGACGCCCACTGGGAGGCCGCCGAGGCCCGGGTGATCCTCGCCCACGCGCAGTACATGAGCGGCGAGCCGGACAGCGCCAGGGCCACCCTGCGCGCCGTGGAGCGACAGCTGAGCCAGGTCCCGGTCAGCCGGGACCACGCGACGGTGTGGCGTCACGTCGGGGACCTCTGGAAGGAGATCGGCGACGCCCAGGAGGCGATGAGCGCCTACGAGAACGCCCTCGCCGAGGTCGGTCTGCTGGCACTGCCGAGCCGCCCGGCCTCCACGGTCACCTCGCAGCGCGGCTGACCACCGGACAGGGCCGGGACCGCTCCGAGGTCGGAGCGGTCCCGGCCCTGTCCGGTCCCGGACCCTGACATCGGTGAATGTCAGGGCCCGGCCGGTCGGGCGTCACGCGTGCCGCGCCGCCACGGGCTCCTCGGGTGCCGGGGTGCGGTCCTGCGGGACCAGCCAGACGGTCGCCAGTGGCGGCACGACCAGTTCCAGGCTGCTGTCCCAGCCCTTCCAGGGGACCGCCTCGGCGGTGACCACCGCCGCCTCCCCGGCCGCACCCGACCCGCCGTACCCGGGGGCGTCGGTGTCCAGCACGGTGCGCCAGTCACCGCCCTGCGGCAGCCCGACCCGGTAGGCCGGCCTGGGGACGGGCGAGAAGTTGCTGATGCTGACCAGCTGCCGGCCGGTGCCGTCCCGACGGACGAAGGCGTAGACGTTCTCCTCCGCCGCCGTGACGTCCAGCCACTCGAACCCGGCCGGGTCGGTGTCCAGCCGCCAGAGCTCCGGGCGTTCCCGGTAGGTGCGGTTGAGGTCCCGGACCAGGTGCTGCACGCCGCGGTGGTCGGCGGCAGCCGGCCAGTCCTCCGCCAGCAGCCACCACTGCAGGCCCGCGTCGTGGTCCCACTCCACCCCCTGGACGAACTCCTGTCCCATGAAGAGCAGTTGCTTACCGGGGTGGGCCCACATGAAGCCCAGGTAGGCCCGCACCGTGGCACGCTGCTGCCACCAGTCGCCGGGCATCTTGGCGACCAGCGAGCCCTTGCCGTGCACCACCTCGTCGTGCGAGATGGGCAGCACGTAGTTCTCCGAGTACGCGTACGTCATCGCGAAGGTGAGCTCGTCGTGGTGGTACCGGCGGTGCACCGCCTCCCGCCCGAGGTACTGGAGCGAGTCGTGCATCCAGCCCATGTTCCACTTCAGGCCGAAGCCCAGGCCGCCGGTGTCGGTCGGCCGGGTGACGCCCGCCCAGGCGGTGGACTCCTCGGCGATGGTGACCACGCCGGGGCAGCGCCGGTAGACGGTGGCGTTCATCTCCTGCAGGAACCGCACCGCGTCGAAGTTCTGGTGCCCGCCCTCCGCGTTCGGCACCCACTGGCCGGGCTCGCGGGAGTAGTCGAGGTAGAGCATCGAGGCGACGGCGTCGACCCGCAGGCCGTCGATGTGGAACTCCTCGCACCAGTAGACGGCGTTGGCGACCAGGAAGTTGCGGACCTCGGTGCGGCCGTAGTCGAACTCCAGCGTCCCCCAGTCCGGGTGCTCGGCCCGCAGCGGGTCGGCCGGCTCGTACAGCGGCTCACCGTCGAACCGGGCCAGCGCGAAGTCGTCCTTCGGGAAGTGCGCCGGCACCCAGTCCACGATCACCCCGATACCGTGCCGGTGCAGGGTGTCCACCAGGAACCGGAAGTCGTCCGGGCTGCCCAGCCGCGCCGTCGGCGCGTAGAAACCCGACACCTGGTACCCCCAGGAACCCCCGAACGGATGCTCCATCACCGGCATGAACTCCACATGCGTGAAGTTCAACTCCTGGAGATACGCCGGGAGTTCGTCCGCCAGTTGACGATAGGTCAACCCGGGCCGCCAGGACGGCAGGTGGAGCTCGTAGACCGACATCGGCGCCTCGTGCGGGGCCGTCGCGGCCCGGCGGGCCAGCCAGTCGGCGTCCTCCCACTCGTACGTCGACTCGGTGACCACCGAGGCGGTGCCCGGCGGGCACTCGGCCTCGCGGGCCAGCGGGTCGGCCTTCTCCAGGACCCGGCCGTCGCCGGTCCGCACCTCGTACTTGTACCGGGTGCCCGCGCCGACCCAGGGGACGAAGAGCTCCCAGACGCCGGAGGAGCCGAGCGAGCGCATCGGGTGACCGGTGCCGTCCCAGTGGTTGAAGTCCCCGATCAACCGCACCCCCGCCGCGTTCGGCGCCCACACCGCGAACGCCGTCCCCGGAATCCCCTCCACCGTCCGCAGATGCGAACCCAACGCCCGCCACAACTGCTCGTGCCGACCCTCCGCGATCAGATGCAGATCCAACTCACCCAACGTCGGCGGCAACCGGTACCCGTCCTGCTGGACGTACTCCACCCCCGCGTAACTGACCCGCAGTTGGTAGGCCGGGACCTCGTCGACACCGGGCAGCAGACCGGTGAACAGGCCGTCCCGGTCCGGGACCAGCCGGGTCTCACCCGCCCCGGTCTCCACCACCACCTGGTCCGCCCCGGAGCGCAGGGCGCGGACCACCAGCCCTTCAGGGGTGAGGTGCGCGCCGAGCAGGCCGTGCGGGTCGTGGTGCTCACCGGACAGCAGCCGGTCGTGCTCCTCCGTCGGCAGCGGCGCCGGTACGAGCGCCCCGGAGCGGGCGGTGGTCGTCCGGGTGGTCGGCGGGACTGTCACGGATCGGTCCTTTTCGTGGAGACGGGAAGGGAAGGGGCGCGCGGACGGCCGGGCTCAGCGGCCGGAGACCAGCCGCTGGATCGCGGCCAGCGGGATGGGCAGCCAGTCCGGGCGGTGCCGGGCTTCGTAGACGGCCTCGTAGACCGCCTTGTCCGCCTCGAAGGCGCGCAGCGCGACCGGGTGGCAGTGCGGGTCCATACCGCCCGCGGCTGCGTAACCGGCCGTGAACGCACGGCGGTTGCGCACCGCCCAGGCGTAGGCCCGGCGGCTCTGCCGCAGCCGGACCGCGGAGGGTTCGCCCTCGGGCGGGGCCGCGCCCTGCTCCTCCCGGCGCACTACCTCGGCCAGCGCCTGTTGGGCCGCGTAGTCGAACGAGCGGAGCATCCCGGCGACGTCCCGCAGGGCGGGTTGCGGCAGTCCGCGTTCGGCGGCCGGGCGGGCCGGTTCGCCCTCGAAGTCGATGATCTTCCAGCCGTCCACGCCGCGCAGCACCTGGCCGAGGTGCAGGTCGCCGTGGATCCGCTGGCCGTGCTCACCCCCGCCGCGCAGCGCCACCTTGGCGTAGTCGTCGTACAGGGTGGCGATCCGGCCCGCGTAGGGCTCCAGGTCGGGCACCAGCCGCACCGCCGCCTTGAGCCGACGCTCCATCCCGCCCGCCTGGTCCAGGACTTCGGCCGATTCCATCCTGGCCCGCCCGAACGCCTTGGTCAGCGCGGTGTGGAGCTCGGCCACGGCCTCGCCGAGCGCGCGCGCGTCGGTGGTGAAGCCGCCGATCGCGGGCACCACCCGGCAGTTGCCGACCAGGCAGTCGGCGGCCTGCTCGACGGCCAGCTCCCAACCGTTGCCCTCGGCGGGCAGGAACTCGGTGAGGACACCGAGCACCGTCTCCTCCGCGCCGGCCCCGGCGGTGCCCAGCCAGCCGACCAGTCCGCTGGTCCGGGGGGACCCGACCTCGGTGAGGCCGCGCAGGGTCTCCACCTCCGGGTGCGACCCCGGCTCCGGGCTGCGCAGCAGCTTGAACATCAGCCGGTCGCCGTAGACCACCGAGGTGTTGCTCTGCTCCACCGAGAGTGCCCGCGGCACCAGCCCTGACAGGTCCAACGGGCCGTCCGAAAGCCAGAGTTGGAGACCTTCCGCGCGCCCGGCCGCCGACCGTTCCAGCAGTCGGGACATCAGCTCCGGATCCTCGGTCGCCTCGTAGAGGTACCGGCCGTCCCACTCACCGCCGGTGGCGATGCCGATCCGGGCCGCCGCCAATCCGGCGGGCAGCGAGCGGCGGATGCCGATCAGCAGTTGGTAGCGCCGGACCGGGGCACCGGAGCCGGAGTGCCGGGCCGTCAGCAGCAGGTGGAGCAGCACCGGCGCGTCGGGGTCGGCGGGATCACCGGCCAGCACGCTGCTGCCGAGCGGTTCGAGCGCCTGCAGGCAGCCCCGCTCGTGCGCGAACCAGCGCCGGTTCACCAGCCACGGGACGAGCGCGGGCAGCAGCGGGCGCACCAGCTCGTCCGCCTGGCGGGTGGGCCGCCGGACGACGGCGGCACAGGAGTCACAGACGACTGCGGTGGTCATACGGGCGCCCCCCGGTCCAGCGTGAGCAGGTGCGCGGGGGCCACCGCGGGGTCGAGCCGGACGTAGTTACGAGTGCCCCAGTGGTACACCACACCGGTCAACTCGTCCCGTACGGGCACCTGTTGGCCGAGCGTCAGACCGAGCGCGGCCAGGTCCAGGGTGACGGTGGCCTCGTGCGCGTGCCGTGGGTCGAGGTTGACCACCACCAGGAAGACGTCCGCTCCGCTCCGTTTCGAGTAGGCGAGGACGTGGTCGTTGTCGGTGGGGTGGAAGGTGAGGTCGCGGAGCTGCTGGAGGGCGGGGTGGCGGCGGCGGAGCTGGTTGAGGGTGGTGACGAGGGCGGTGAGGGGGGTGGGGGTGGTCCAGTCGCGGGGGCGGAGTTCGTACTTCTCGGAGTGGGCGTACTCCTCGGTGCCGGGGCGGGTGGGTTGGTTCTCGGCGTGTTCGTAGCCGGCGTAGATGCCCCAGGTGGGAGCGAGGGTGGCGGCGAGCACGGCGCGGGTGGCGAAGGCGGCGGGGCCGGCGTCGGCGAGGTGGCGGGGGAGGATGTCGGGGGTGTTGGCGAAGAAGTTGGGCCGCATGTAAGCGGCGGCGTCACCGGTGAGTTCGGTGAGGTACTCGGTGAGCTCGGTCTTGGTGTCGCGCCAGGTGAAGTAGGTGTAGGACTGGTGGAAGCCGACCTTGCCGAGGGTGTGCATCATGGCGGGGCGGGTGAAGGCTTCGGCGAGGAAGAGCACGTCGGGGTCGGTGCGGGCGATGTCGCCGAGGACCTTCTCCCAGAACACCACCGGCTTGGTGTGGGGGTTGTCGACGCGGAAGATCCGCACGCCGTGGTTCATCCAGTGCCGCAGCACCCGGAGGGTCTCTTTCACCAGGCCGTCGAAGTCCTGGTCGAAGTTGACGGGGTAGATGTCCTGGTACTTCTTGGGCGGGTTCTCGGCGTAGGCGATGGTGCCGTCGGGGCGGTGGCTGAACCATTCGGGGTGCTTGTTGACCCAGGGGTGGTCGGGGGAGCACTGGAGGGCGAAGTCGAGGGCGATCTCGATGCCGAGGGCGGTGGCTTCGGCGACGAAGTGGTCGAAGTCCTCGATGGTGCCCAGGTCCGGGTGGACGGCGTCGTGGCCGCCCTCGGGGGAGCCGATCGCCCAGGGAGAGCCGACGTCGTGCCGGCCGGCCGTCAGCGAGTTGTCGGGGCCTTTGCGGAAGGCGCGGCCGATCGGGTGGATCGGGGGCAGGTAGAGCACGTCGAAGCCCATCGCGGCGACCGCGGGCAGGCGTTCGGCGGCGGTGCGGAAGGTGCCGGAGACCGGCGGCAGGTTGCCGTCCGGATCGATCACCGCACCCTCGGACCGCGGGAAGAACTCGTACCACGACCCGAACAACGCCCGTTCCCGATGGACCGTCAGCTCCAGCGGCTCGGCGGTGGAGAGCAGTTCCCGGAGCGGATGGTCGGCCAACCGGGCGGTGACCACCGGGTCGTGGGCCGCCGCCAGCCGTCGGACGGCCGGCAGGTCCGGGTCGAGCAGGGCGGCGGAGGCGGCCAGCACGGCGGTCCGGCCCGCTCCCCTGGGCCCGGCCAGGGCCGCCCGGCGCAGCAGCTCCGCGCCCTCCTCCAGGGTGACCTCGACGTCCTGACCGGCCGGGATCTTGATGTCGGCGCGGTGCAACCAACTGCTGACCGGGTCGCTCCAGGCTTCCACGGTGTACGTCCAGCGGCCGGGCGCGGTGGGCGTGACGTACGCGCCCCAGCGGTCGGTGCCCGGCGCCAGCTCCCGCATCGGCGTCCACGGGCCGCGCCGCCCGCGCGGACCGCGCAGCACCACGTTGGCGCCGAGCGCCTCGTGGCCCTCCCGGAACACCGTGGCGCTGACCAGGAAGCGTTCACCGGTCACCGCCCGGGCCGGGCGGCCGCCCCCGTCCACCGCCGGCGCGACGTCCAGCACGGGTATCCGGCCGATGGGGGTGGGCCGGCCGGGCGCCCCTGCCTTGATGGTGCTCATCTCGCCGATGTCCTCTCATGGTTGGGCGGTCATGGTCGGGCGGTCACCCGCCGCCGGTCAGACCACGTCTCCGAGCCGGCGCCTGGTCCGGGCGGTGAGCTGGTCGATGATGGTGCGGGCGAAGACGTGGCAGTGGTTCCCGGTCCGGGCGGTGACCAGGTCCTCGTCGACGACGACGTCCTGGTCCACGTAGACGCCGCCCATGTTGCGCAGGTCGCCGAGCAGGTTGTTGTGCACGACCGCCCGGCGGCCCTCGATCACCGACGGGATCGGCGCGGCCAGCCACATGCCGTGGCAGATGATGCCCTTGACGATCGCGGGGTCCGCGAAGGCCCGGCGCAGGAAGGACACCGCCGGGGGAAGAGCCTGCACGTCCTCGGTGTACCTGAGCCGGTCGGCGACGATGCCGGAGGGCACGATGACGGCGGCGAACTCCCGGAGCCCGTACTCGTCCAGGTCCTCGAAGGACTCGGTCACCTCGAACGGCATCCGGTGCTCGTGCCCCCGGAAGACCAGCCGGTCGTTGCCCCAGAGCCGGGTCAGGAAGTGCACCTCGGCCCCCTCCTCGGCGAACCGGCGCTGGTAGTAGAGGATTTCGGGCTCGTAGAAGTCGCTCTCCATCAGGACCGCGATCTTCTGTCCGGTCAGCCGCACGGTGGCCCCGCCCTCCCGGTCAGTCACGGCCGATCACCAGGTCGATCAGGAACGGCCCCGGGTGCGCCAGCGCCCGGGCGATCGCCGGGGCGACCTCCTCCGGCTTCTCCACCCGCACCGCCGGGACGCCGAGCGACTCGGAGAGCGCGGCGAAGTCGATCTCGGGCCGGGAGAGGTCGAACAGGTCGGGGAAGTCGTGGTGCGCGATGTCCTGGCTGCGCCAGTACTGCTCGATGTTGTCGTCGAGCAGCTTGTAGCGGCCGTTGTTGCAGATCACGAACTTGGCCGCGATGTCGTACCGGGCCGCCGTCCAGAGGCCCTGGATGGTGTACATGCTGCCGCCGTCACCGGTGAAGCCGACCACGGTCCGCTCGGGGTGGGCGAGCTTGGCGCCGATCGCCCCGGGGATGCCGACCCCGAGCGAGCCGCCCCGGGTCTGGTGCCAGTGGCCGGGCTGGTTCGGCGGGTTGTACCGGAAGAGGCCGGGCGAGGAGGTCAGCGCCTCGTCGAACAGCACGGCGTCGGACGGGAGTTGACGGGACAGCTCGCGGCCGAAGTACGCGGCGGTGAGCGGGCCGCCGTCGTCCGCCGCCAGGTCGTGGGCGACCGCTTCGGCGTACGCGGCGGCCTTCCGGTCGGCGAACCGCTGGATCCGGCCGGCCACCGCCTCCCGCTGCTCGGCGGACTGACGCCGCGTCAGCGCGTCGGCCAGCCTGCCCAGGGAGAGCTTGGGGTCGGCCACCAGCCCCAGGTCGACCGGGAAGTTCTTGGCGATCGCCCCGCTGTCCAGGTCGATGTGGACCACCGGAGCGCCTTCGGCGAAGACGCCGCCGAGCAGCGGGTAGACCTCAGGCAGGGCGTAGGTGCCGACGATCAGCACCGCATCGGCCGCCGCGGTCACCCGGCTGCTGTTCTCGCCGAACATGTGACCCAACTGGCCCTGGTAGAGCGGGTGGTCGGCCGGCAGGTTGACCTCGGCCCAGTCCGCTCCCCAGACCTCGGCGCCCCACGCCTCGGCGAACCGGGCGAGCTCCGCCTGGGCTCCGGCGAAGTGCACCCCGTCCCCCGCGATGATCAGCGGCCGCTCGGCGTCCGCGAGCAGCGTGGCGGCCAGACCGACCGTCTCGTCGTCCGGGGCCACGGCGGTGTGCAGGTAGGAGGTGGGCACGGCCGGCTCGCTGGTCGGCAGGTCCAGCACGTCGGCGGGCAGCACCACCAGCACCGGTCCGTACGGCGGGGTGGCGGCGACCTTGAAGGCCCGGCGCAGCACCCGCAGGGTGGACTCCGGATCGACCACCCTGGTGGCCCACTTGGTGACCGGCTTGGCCATCCCGACCAGGTCGGCGGCCATCTGGGCGTCCATGCTGTCGTAGGCCAGACCGGACTCCCCCACCACCACGACCAGCGGCGCGTGGCCCCGCATCGCCTGGTAGAGCATGCCGATCCCGTTGCCCAGCCCGACCCCGGAGTGCAGTTGCAGCAGGGTGGGGGTCCGGGTGGCCCGGGCGTAGCCGTCGGCGATGCCGACCACCACGGCCTCCTGGAGGGCGAGCACGTACTCGATCTCGGGGAAGCCCCGCAGCTCGTCCAGGAAGCCCTGCTCCACGGTGCCGGGATTGCCGAACATGTACTTCACGCCGTCGGCTTTGAACTGCTCGAGCATCGCCACCCGGGCGGGCCTGCTGGCCATGGCTTGCGTACCTCTCGATCGGTGGACTGTACGGAGGGGCCGGGCACGGGCGGCCGGCCGGTGTGCGCCGAGGCGCGGCCGCCCGTCGCCGCGGGTCAGGCCTTGAAGCCCCACTGGCGCAGGCCCTGCTCCAGCACCTCGACGACCTTCTGGCCGGTGAGGTAGGAGTCGGGGGTCGAACGCCCGGTGATGAACGGGTAGTCGACGATCACCGAGGTCTCCTTGCCGAAGTTGCCGTGGTAGGCACCGTTCGGAGCGGTGGCGTCGCGCAGGATGTACTCCAGCGGGTACGGCGGCGGGCCGATCACGAAGTCGGTACCCATGAAGCCGGTGCCGTCCTTGTAGTCGTACTCGATGCAGTGCCCGGTGACGTGCTTGTTCCGGAGGATGCTGACCCGGTCGTCCTGCTCGCGGGCGAAGGCCAGCGCGGCCACGCCGTAGCACTCGGCGGCGATCGGCAGACCGAGGTTGTAGAAGGCCAGCACCAGGTCGTGCACCCGCCAGTTGTTGGCCAGGTCGACGATCGGACCACTGCCGCCGACGATCAGCAGCGCGTCGTACCGGTCGGCGATCTGCTCCTGGACGTGCTCGCGGCGGTGGTTGTAGCCCTCCCACGCGCGCAGGAAGTCGTTGCGGCTACGGTACGGCCGGTCCGGCAGCCAGGACGACAGGTCGAGCGGGTTGTCCAGCCGGTCCGAGCCGTCGAAGGCACGGACCTTCTCCGCCATGTCGGTGCTGGTCACCGAGCGGCCGAGCGGCGGGTCGATGTACTCCGGGTCGTAGCTCGGCGGCAGGGCCACCGCGCGCTTGCCGGTCGGGGTCGCGAAGGTGATCTCGTAGCCGGCCTTGTCGAAGGTCTCCAGCGGGCCGATCAGCTCCTCTCCCCAATAGCCGTACTCGGAGAGGACGATGAGAATGCGCTTCTTCGCCATGGGCGATGGTCTCCTTCGGATGGAGGTGCGATGGGGGTCGGCGGCCGGCCGGGAAGGGGAAGCTGTCCGGCCGGCGCCGACCGCCCCGCAGCTGTCGCCACTGCGACTGCCGCAGGCGTGGGCCCGGTGGGGGCGGCCGGTACGGCCACCCGTGCGCGTCCCGGGAGGGGGCTCCGGAGCGGTGCTCCACGGGCCCTGGTCCTGTCTATCAAGTGCCCGGCACCGGACGTCGTCCCGGTGCGGGGGCCACTGGCGCCGCGTCAGGTCAGCGGTCGCACTTCGCCAGGTCAGCGAGGATCGGGACCGATGATCCAGGACTCGGTGGCGGCCAGCGAGAACACGTACTTCGGGTCGACCAGGCCCTCCTGAGCCGCCTTCAGCTCGGCGAACCACGGCGAGGAGAGGGCCGCCCGCAGCGACTGCTCGTCGTCGAACCAGAGCTGCTCGACGCTGTCGAAGCTCGCCTCGCCGAACACGTAGTAGCCGTCCCGGGTGTGGGCGTGCAGGTAACGGCGCAGGCCGGGGGCCTCGGCGACCACCCCGGCGTAGGCGCCGAGGGTCCGCTCGCGGTAGTCGGCCAGCTCGACCCCGGGCGCCCGCTTGAGCAGGACGGTGAGCTTCACCCGGCCCGGGTTCTGCTCGTCCAGGGCGGGGCCCGGGACGATCTCGTACGCGGTGGTGTCGATCACCATGCTCTGCCAGAAGGCGGCCCAGTTGGGCTCGTCGAGCCGGGCGCCCTGGAGGAACTCCTCGGTCTGCAGCGAGGCGAGCTGCTCCTCCTCGTTCTCCAGCCAGATCTCGGCGATGCCCTGGTGCGGCAGGGCCGGCGAGCCGAGGTCGGCGTCGAACGGTATCCGGCTGTCGATCAGGTACTTCCGGATCTGCGGGATCCGCCCGGCGAACTTCACCGCGTGGACGTTCACCCAGTAGTCCTGGAACTCGAGCGCGGTCATGCCGGGCTTCGGTGCGGCCAGGATGAACTGATGGATCATCATGTCTCCTTGGTAACGGGTGGAGCGGGGGTGGCGTCAGCGCCAGAACGCGTCGCTGCCGGTGGCGCCGTCGCCGAAGAAGGCCTCCTGGCCGGAGACGACCTTGCCGTTCTCCCAGTGCAGCAACTGGACGACGTCCGCCGCGAGGGCGCAGGAGCACTCCGCGTCGGAGCGGATGGCCGACTCCCGGCAGAGGTAGGCGGTGAGGTGACCGTCGATCATGATCTGCTCCTCCTCCGACCGGAAGGAGCCGCCGGACAGCTCCCGGCGGGCCGCCACGTACTTGAGGAAGGCTTCGAGCCCCTGGTAGCGGCCGGACAGCGCGTTGCTGCCGGGGACGGACCAGGTGAGGTCCTTGTCCCAGTACTGCACGATGGTGGCGAGGTCACCGCTGTCGAGGGCCGCGTAGGCGTCCTTGACCCGGCGCGGGGTGACCTTGACCGCGAGCTCCTGCTCGGAGCTGACGATGCCGCCACGCATCATCTCCTCGGTCAGCAGGTTGCCGCCGACCGAGGTGGCGCCGGGCTTCATGTCGTCCACCGTGACGTAGACGAAGGGCCTGGCCACCTCGCCCATGACCGCGACCAGCGCGTCGGTCATCTCGGTGGTGATCTGCGCCTTCTCCGCCATGCTGGCGAAGCCTTCGATGAGACTGACCCTGATGATGGGCATGGATGGTTCCTCATTCCTGACGGGATGTGCGCTCCTCCGGGAGCGGGCGGCGGTCAGACGACCTGCAGGACGACCTTGCCCCTGGCCTGGCCGGTCTCGATCAACTCATGGGCCTTGTCGGCACGTTCGAGCGGCAGCACGTCGCCGATCACCGGGCGCAGGGCGCCCGCGTCGATCAGCGCGGTGATGTCCTCGAGGTCCTTCCGGTCGCCCTCGACGGTCAGCGACACGGCGCGCAGCCCGCGCCGGGCGGCCTCGGCGACCGTCTCGGGGTCCGGCGGCACCGGGAGCGACACCAGCACGCCGCCGGTCCGCATCACCTTCAGCGAGCGCAGCCCGTTCTCCCCGGCCACCGTGTCGACCACGACGTCGATGTCGTGCGCGAGTTCCTCGAAGCGCACCTTGGTGTAGTCGTACGCCTCGTCGATGCCCAGGCTCTTCACCAGCTCCAGCTGCTGGGTGCCGGCCGTGCCGCAGACGTAGGCCCCCCGGGCGCGGGCGATCTGCACCGCGAGGTGGCCCAGGCCGCCGGCCGCGCCGTGCACCAGGACCCGGGTGCCCGGGCCGGTCCGGCCGACGCTGACCAGGCTCTGCCAGGCGGTCAGCGCGACCAGCGGCACACCGGCCGCCTCCACATGGGTCAGCGCGGCCGGCTTGAAGGCCAGCTGACGGGAGTCGACCGTCACGTACTCCGCGTAAGTGCCGCCGATCCGGGGGAAGTTGACCATCCCGTACACCTCGTCGCCCGGCACGAACCGGGTGACGCCCGAGCCGACCGACTCGACCACGCCGGAGACGTCCCAGCCGATGGTGATCGGAAGTTCACCCTGGGACGGCGAAATGCCGCTGCCCGCACGGGTCTTGCAGTCGACCGGGTTGACGCCGGCCGCGTGCACCCGGACCAGCACCTCGGTCCAGAGCGGCTCGGGGCGCGGGACACCCTCGTCGAGCCGCAACACCTCGGGGCCGCCGAAACTGTGCTGGCGGACGGCGCGCATGGTCTCCGGCATGTCAGGACTCCTTGTTCGCGATGGTGGTGAACGCGCCCGGCCCGGGCGGCCCGACGGGCCGCGGTGCCTCGGCGGACTGCGCCACCTCGGCGGGCTTCGGGCTGACGTCGATGAAGTAGGACAGCAGCAGGACGACGTAGAAGCAGATGCTGACCGTCGCGCTGACCCACGAGAGCAGCACCGCGACCAGGTAGAGGAACGGCCCGACCCCGAACCTGGCCCGGATCCGCCGGGCCTGGGTCGGGGAGATGTGCTCCCCCAGGTGCTGGTGGCTGCGCGAGGCGTAGATCCAGATGGCGTTGAAGAAGACCCCGCCCAGGATCAGCACGATGCCGTAGAACGCCGCCGCGACCTTCTCGCCCTCGCCCTCGGTGACCGCGTCCGCCAGGACCGCGGTCGGGAACGGCAGGAAGGAGACCGAGAGCAGCAGCAGCAGGTTCAGGATCATCAGGGTGCGGTTGATCCTGATGATGTAGTGGAACATCAGGTGGTGGTTGAGCCAGATCATCCCGATCAGCAGGAAGGTGATCGAGTACGCCAGGTAGGACGGCCACAGGTGCGCCAGCGCCAGCCCGAGGCCGTCCCGGAAGGTCGCCGGGTCCGGTACGTGGATCTCCAGGATCAGCAGCGTGATGGCGATCGCGAACACGCCGTCGCTGAAAGCCTCCAGGCGTGCGGTGGACATCACCGGGGCGGCGAGGATGCTCTCGTCGTCCTCCGGTGGAACGGTCTCCATCACCATGCGATCACTCTCCGGTCCTGGAAGAACTTGCCGGTCGGTCCGTGCTCGGTCAGCGTGGCCAACCACACGGCGGTGTCGGCTCCCTGATCCGGCGTCAGCGGCGCCCCGCGACCGCCCATGTCGGTGCGCACCCAGCCGGGGCACATGGCGTTGACCTTGACGTGGTCCGGCACGGAGTTCGCGACCACCAGCGTCAGCGCGTTCAGGGCCGCCTTGGCGATGCCGTAGGCCGGCGGGTTGGGTCCGCCCCGGGTCAACTGGCCGCCGGTGGACGAGACGTTGACGACCCGTCCGTACCCGCGTTCGACCATCCCCGGCACGAAGGCCTGGCAGGTGCGGAACGCGCCGAGCAGGTTGACCTGGAGCGAATCGGCCAGGACCTGCTCGGAGACCGCGAAGAACGGCTCGGTCGGGTAGATCCCGGCGTTGTTGACCAGGACGTCGACCACGGTCCCGGCCTCGGCCAGCCGGTCGGCACAGGCCCGGACGCTGTCCGGGTCCGCGACGTCCAACTGCTCTGCCCGGACCGGGCCTTTGATGCCCGCGGCCGCCCGGCGCCCTCGTTCGAGGTCGCGCGAGCCGAGGACCACGTCCAGCCCGGAGTCCGCGAGCAGGCGGCAGACCGCCAGCCCGATCCCCCGGTTGGCTCCGGTGACGAGTGCGGTGTGCGATGACGACACCAGTGCCTCCCTTCTCCAGGACCCGAGGGGTCAGCGCCCGCCGGTGACCTGGACGAACTCGAGCAGGTTGTCCTCCAGGTCCCGGACGAAGGCCACGCTGATGCCCAGCGGGGCGACCTCGACCGGTCCGACCGTGACGGGGACGGCGCGCAGCTCCAGCAGGGCCAGCACCGCGGTCAGGTCGTCGACGTAGAAGGCGACGTGGCTGGGCCCCTGGACGTAGCCGTGCTCGGGCGGGTCGGCCCGCCGCAGCCCGGCCGAACCGGCCCGCTCGGCCAGTTCCAGGCGCAGCCCGTCGGCGCCGAGGAACGCGACCCGTTCGCCGCGCTCGGGCATGTCCAGCCGGCTGACCAGCTCCAGCCCGAGCACCCGCCGGTACCAGTCGACGGCGCGGTCGATGTCGGCCACCACCAGACAGCTCGACACTCCCGTGACGTGCTGGGTGACCCGACTCGCCTGGACGGTGGTCATAGATCCTCCGTGGTGCGTCCGATGCTTCCAGTGACAGCCGCAGCCTAGGTGATTGACTGTGCGATTGACAAGAATTGACTGAGGGAGTTTTCTGTTGGAGCGCAGATTTTCCCGGCGCCTCCCCCGTCCCCACCGACCGACACTTCCGAGGAGTCAGACACGTCATGACGACCATCGCTCGCTCATCGACCGACGCGGGGGAAATCTCCGCGCGCAGGAAGCAGCTCTCCCTGCTGATCCTGTGCGGCGCCGTCTTCCTGGACGCGCTCGACATCTCCCTGCTCGGCGTCTCGCTGCCGAGCATCAAGACCGGCCTCGGCCTGTCGGACGGGGCCCTGCAGTGGCTGGTCTCCGGCTACACCGTGGGCTACGGCGGCTTCCTGCTGCTCGGCGGCCGGGTCGCGGACGTCTGGGGTCGGCGGCGCACGTTCATCGCCGCGACGGTGCTGTTCATCATCGCCAGCCTGCTGGGCGGGATCCTGACCTCCGGCGCGCTGCTGATCGCCACCCGGGTGCTCAAGGGCCTGGCGGCCGGCTTCACCGCGCCCGCCGCGATGTCGCTGATCACCACCACCTTCCGGGAGGGCGAGGAGCGCAACCGCGCGCTCGGCGTCTTCGCGATGACCGGGGCCGGCGGCTACAGCTTCGGCCTGGTGCTCTCCGGCGTGCTGACCGAGATCGACTGGCGCCTGGTGTTCTTCGCACCCGGCGCGATCGCGATCGCGGTCCTGCTCGCCGCCCCGCTGATCAAGGCCGACGCCCCGCGCAGCACCGGCGGGCCGCGGCAGAGCTTCGACCTGGGCGGCGCGATCACCGCGACGCTGGGCATCATGGCGCTGGTCTACGGCCTGGTGCAGGCGCCGGCCTGGGGCTGGGCCTCGGTCGAGACCATCGGCGTGCTGGCCGGCGCGGTGCTGCTGCTGATCGCCTTCGTGGTCATCGAGGGCCGGCACAGCTCGCCGCTGGTGCCGCTGTCGCTGTTCCGTTCCCGCTCCCTGAGCAGCGCCAACCTGGTCAGCGTGGTGTGGGCCGGCTCCACCATCGGCTGGCAGTTCATCGCCACCCTGTACCTCCAGGAGGCGCTGCACTGGAGCGCCCTGAAGACCGCCTTCGCGTTCCTGCCGCTGGGCATCGTCATCGTCGGCGTGGCCAAGTTCGCGGCGGGTCCGCTGGTCAGCCGCTGGGGCATCCGCGCGGTCGTCACGATCGGCATGCTGATCCAGGCCACGGGCGTCCTGCTCTACCTGGGCGTCGGCACCGACAGCAGCTACGCGCTGGCCATCCTGCCGGGCATCATCCTGCACGGCATCGGCAACGGCCTGGTCTACCCGACCGTCAACATCGCCGGCGTGAGCGGCGTCGCGGACGAGCGCCAGGGCGTCGCGGCGGGCGTGATCACCGCCTCGTACCAGGTCGGCGCCGGCGTCGGTGTCGCGGTGCTGGCCGCCGTGCTGACCGCCACCGCCGGTGGCGGCGCGGGCGACGTGAGCAGCTACCGGTGGGCCTTCCTGGTCGCCGGCCTGTTCTCGCTGACCGGTCTGGCGATCGGCTTCCAGGGCCTGCGGCAGCCGCGCCCGGCGGCGGCCGCACCGGCCGCGACCGGCGCGGGCGCCGAGCGCGCCAAGGTCACCGCCGAGCACTGAGCGCACCACCTCCTGGCGGCCGCTCCGCCCCCCACGATCGGGCGGCCGCCAGGGCTGCATTTACATATTGATTGACAAATAATGACAAAGTTGATTGACTATGCTCCGAGCCGAGAGGGCACCCATGGCGCACCAGGACGAGCTCAGTACGGTCCGCGCGTTCGTCGCGGCCGCGAACCGGGGCGACCTGGCCGGCCTCACGGCGGCGCTCGCCCCCGACGTCCGGATCGACATGGCCGGAGCGGTCCAGCACGGCCGCGACCAGGTGCTCCGCTCGTTCTTCGTGCCCTGGGTGGTCCGGGTCTCCGGGCAGTACCGGGAGACCGGGATCGCCCACGGCGAGGACGGGCCGACGGTCTTCTACCGGTTCGAGACCCCCACCGGGCTGGTCGAGGACCTCGCCTACACCTACCGCGTCCGGGCCGGTGCGGTCGTGGAGATCGTCGGCCGGTTCGCGTGACCCCCGGCGGGCCGGCATCGGACCGGCCCGCCCCCGTGACATCCACCGGAGCCAGCGGCCCGGTGACACGTCGAAGGAGAAGTCTGTGGACAACCCGGTAGCGGTGATCGGTGGCGCCGGCTCGGTCGGACGCCTGGTGGTGGCCGGCCTGGTGAGCCGCGGCGAGCAGGTCCGGGTGGTGAGCCGACGGGCCCGCCCGGGCGGCTCGGTGGCGGCCTTCCGGGCCGACGTCCGGGACCGGGAGTCGCTCGGCGCCCCGCTGGCCGGCTGCTCCGCCGTGGTCGTCAGCGTGGAGCCCGGCACCTCCGACAGCGGGCCCAACAGCCCGAAGGCGACCATGTACGACGGCGTGCTCAACGTGCTGGACGCCGCCACCGCCGGCGGCGAGAAGCCGCACATCGTGCTGGTCAGCCAGATCTACGTGACCCGCAGCAACCACCCGATCAACTCCACCGGGCGGATGCTCGACTGGCGGCTGGCCGGCGAGGACGCCGTCCGCTCCTCGGGCCTGCCCTACACGGTGGTCCGCCCCAGCTGGCTGACCGGCGGCGGCACCGGCGGCGTCCGGCTGGAGCAGGGCGACACCGGGGACGGCCAGATCTCCCGTCAGGCCGTCGCCGACGCCTGCGTGCAGGCGCTCTACCTACCGTCCGCCCGCTCGCTGACCTTCGAGATGTACGGCGCGCCCGGCAGCGCCCCGGCCGACTGGGACGACCTGTTCCAGGCCCTGGCGCCGGACTCCGCGACCGCCCGCTGACGCCGGTTCAGCTCATCCACCGACTCGTCTGATTGGAACCGTTCCCGATGGACAGCACCCGTACGCACGAGGTCATCTCCCAGTGGTTCGACGCACTCGGCCGGGGAGACCTGGACACCGTCATCGCCACCCTGGCCGAGGACATCGAGTTCGAACTGCCGATGGACACCTGGAACCGGGTGATCCCCTACCTGGGCAAGCACATCGGCCCGGCGGCGGTCGCGGTGGCCTTCGGCATCCGCGCGGAGACCACCGAAGTGCTCGAGTACGAGGTCAGGGACCTGCGGGCGGAGGGCGACACCGCCTTCGCCGTGGTGTACACCAAGGGCCGGCACACCCGGACCCTGCAGGAGTTCGAGATCGAGGACGCCCACCGCTTCGTGGTCGGCGAGGACGGCACCATCGTCCGCTGGAAGGTCTACTTCGACCCGAACGGCGAGGTCGCGGCGTTCACGGCGGACCGTCAGGAGCGGCTCGTCCAGGCCGTCCGCGCCGGTGACGCCGAGACCGCGGGCCACCTGATCGAGGCCGAGCGGGCCGACGTTAACCGGACCGACCCCGACAGCGGCCTGACCCCGCTGCTGATCGCGGCCGGCCGGGGCGACGAGGCACTGGTCCGGCTGCTGCTGGCGGCCGGTGCCGACCCCCGGACGGCGGACGCCCGGGCCGGGGCCACCGCGCTGCACAAGGCGTGCCAGAGCGGCAGCGTGCCGGTGGCCCGACTGCTGGTCGAGGCCGGGGCGTTCGTCGACGCGGTGGTCCCCACCACCGGGCACACCCCGCTGATGGACGCGCTCTGGTTCAAGTACCCGGACCTGGTGGAGTACCTGCTGGAGCAGGGCGCCGGGCTGGAGCTGTACACCCACTACGGCTTCTCGCTGCGCCAGCACTTCGAGTACGAGCTCAACGTCAACACCCGGGGCAAGGATCTGCTGCTGCGGGCCGAGCAGCTGCTGGCGGACCGCCGCAGCCAGGACGCCGAGCGCGTCGCCGAACAGCAGCTGATGGCCGCCGTGGTGGCCGACGACGTCGAGCAGGTCCGGGCGCTGCTGGCGGCCGGTGCCGAGGTCGACACCCGGGCCCCCCGGCTGAACGGCTTCAACGACGGCCACACCCCGCTGCACGTCGCCACCCGGGACGGCCACCGGGAGATCGCCCGGCTGCTGCTGGCCGCCGGGGCGGACGTGAACGCGGTGGAGCCGTGCTTCGGCGCGGTCCCGCTGCACAAGGCGGTCTACAACGGCCACGCCCCGATCACCGCCGACCTGGTCCGCCAGGACGGCATCGACCTGGACTTCCAGGGCGCGACGAACGGCTACACCCCGCTGCACGACGCGCTCTGGCACGGCTGGGAGGAGTGCGCCGCCATCCTCGTCGAGGCCGGCGCCCGCACCGATCTGACCGGCCACGACGGCAAGACCCCGTACGACCTGGCGGCCGAAGTCCTCGGCGCCGAGCATGAACTGACGGTCCGTCTGAACCCGGCGGCCTGATCCCGTCCATCCCCCCAGGAGAACTCATGCTGTTCTACGTCCAGATGAAGTGGAAGCACGAAGGCCGGATCACGCTCGAGGAGCTGTGGGAGGTCGAGCAGGAGGAGGCCGAGCACGCCAAGGAGACCATGGACTCCGGCTTCTGCGTCGGGATCTGGAAGGTCGCGGCGCAGAAGCGGGTGATCGCGATCATCGAGTCCCCCGACGCCGAGGAGCTCGACCGCACCGCCCTCGGCCGGCTGCCGATGCGCGAGTACCTGGAGTTCGAGCAGGTCTGGCCGCTGCGCGACTACCTCGGCTTCGCCGAGGACGTGAAGCTCCGCTACAAGGTCTGACCCCCAGAAGGCCCCGGGCACCCGCCCGGGGCCTTCTCGCGTCCGTCGCCCACCACCTCCAGGAGGAGGCCCCACCATGCGTTACGCAGTCATCGGCACCGGAACCGTCGGCCGGACCCTCGCGGCCCGGCTGGCCGGTCTCGGGCACGAGGTCAGGATCGGTACCAGGGACGTCGAACGGACCCTGGCCGGCACCGAGCCCGACGGGTACGGCAACCCGCCCTTCGCCCACTGGCTCGTCGACCACCCGGAGCTCCGCCTCACCACCTTCGCGGCGGCCGCGGAGTTCGCCGAGGTGGTGGTCAACGCCTCGATGGGAACGGCCAGTCTGGCCGCACTGACCGCCGCCGGGGCGGAGAACCTGGCCGGCAAGCTGCTGATCGACGTCGCCAACCCGCTGGACTTCTCCCGGGGCCTGCCGCCCACCCTGGACCCGGTCAACACCGACAGCCTCGGCGAACAGATCCAGCGGGCCTTCCCCGCCGCCCGGGTGGTGAAGACCCTGAACACCATGAACGCCGGGGTGATGGTCGACCCACAGCGGGTGCCGGGTCCGCACGACGTCTTCCTGTGCGGCGAGGACGAGATCGCCAAGAAGGAGACGGTCGGGCTGCTGACCGCCTTCGGCTGGCCACCGGACCGGGTGATCGACCTGGGCGGGATCGGCAGCGCCCGGGGCCTGGAGCAGGTGCTGCCGCTCTGGCTCAGCCTCTGGGGCACGCTCGGCCACTGGGACTTCAACTTCCATGTGCGGAGCGCCCGGTGAACGCCCGCCGGGCAGCCGCCGCGCTGCTGACCGTCGCCGCCCTCGCCACCGCCTGCGGCAGCACCGGGCGGACCGCCGCCGGTCCGGCACCGGCGGTCACGGCCTCCGCCACCGCGGGCACCACCCCGGCGGGCACCGGCACCGAGCCGACCGCCACCGGCACCCCGGCCCGCCCGCAGGACCTGACGGTGATCCGGGCGTTCACCGACGCCGCCAACCGGGGCGACCTGGCCCGGGTCAGCTCCAGCTACGCCCCCGACGCGCACTTCGACCGGGCCGGCGCGCAGTTCGCCGGCCGGGACCGGATCGTCAACTCCTTCCTCCGCCCCGACGTGCTGGAGGACGGCGGCCACTACCGGGAGATCTCGGTGACGGCGGCGGGCGACCGCACCGTCGTGGAGTACGTCTTCACCGCCAGGGGCGGTGCCATCACCGAGCACTTCACCTACGCGTACCTGATCCGGGACGACGTGATCACCCACGTGATCGGACGCTACGTCTGACGCCCCGTCCGGACACGACGGAGCCCGGGTGCCGGACCACTGGTCCGCCACCCGGGCTCCGTTCTGTTCAGCCCACCTCGGAACGGAGTTCGGGCCGCCGGGCGAACTCCAGCTCCTGGAGCGTGTGGAAGCCCAGCGCGGCGGAGGCCAGGGTGACGTGGTGGTGCCAGCCCCGGAACGACCGGCCCTCGAAGTCGGCCAGCCCGTAGTGCCGTTGCAGCCGCTCACAGCCGGTGCCCGAGCTGTGCCGCAGGGCGGCGAGCGCGGCCACCTCGGTCAGCCGGTCCGAGGTCAGGTTGGTGACCCACTGGGTCCGCGGCTGCGGCCGGCCGAACGGCCACTCCACCACCAGGTTGCGGGGCGCCCGGCCCCGGATGCCGGACAGCCGGGTGGGCGGCACGACCGGACCGCCGAGCAGCGCCGTCGCCATGAACCGGGAGTGCCTGACCCGGCCGGTGCCCTCCTGCCAGCCGAGCACCGTCCCCGGGCTGCGGTTGCCGAGCGCCCGGGCCAGCTCACCGGCCGGCATCCGCCCGACCGGGGTCCGGCCGGGCGGGGTGGGCACGGTCAGCTGCGTGCCGACGCCCACCGCGATCAGGTAGGACAGGCCGCGCTGCTCCAGGCCGGACAGCAGCGGTTCGATGTCCTGCCCGTGCGACCAGTCGGCGAGCACCGGCGCCCGGGGCACGTCCCACTCCAGGATCTGGTCCAACGACTCCAGCAGGTAGTCGTCGCGGGACCGGTGGCGCTGCTCCTCCGGCAGGTGCGCCTGGGCCCGCAGGTCCTGGTCGGTGTCCCACTCCCGGGGCAGCAGCAGCCGCCAGTTCACCGGCAGGCTGCCCTCCGCGTGGACCAGTGAAGTCGCCAGCGCCAGCTGGCAGTTCATCGTGCGGCCGGCCGACGGGACGAACTGCCGGGCCACCCCGACCGAGCGGGTGCCGTTCTTCTGGAAGGCGACCTCGTCGAACGCCCAGGCCTGCGGCGCCGACAGCGCGCTGACCCGCTCGGCCAGGTGCCTGCGCACCCCGTCGCAGTCCCAGGTGGACTGGCTGACGAACTGTTGGATCGGCTGCACCACCCGTCGGCCGAGCACCTGCTCGGTGATGTTGGCCGGGGTCCGGCGGCCGGAGGCGTGGAGCAGTCCGCGCAGGTAGACCTCGCCCCAGCGCCGCTGGTCGGTCCTGGCGAAACAGGCGAACAGCTCCCGGCAGTAGTCGGAGAGCCCGTCGTGCCGCTCCCTGGCGGGTGCTTCGCGGAGGTGTGCGATCGTGGCCACAACAGTCCTTAGGAGTCTCGGAAAAGGGGCCGGTCCTCCCCCGCGCCGTGGTCAGCAGGGGAGGACCGGGGCTACGGGGTCACGCGTGCTGCGGGCAGCTGTGCTCCGGGTCGAGCACGAAGGCGTCGGTGGCGACCAGGGCCTGGGTGACCTCGTCCAGCGCCGAACCGACGATCACGAAGTCCACGTCCAGGCCGACCTTGGTGCGCTGGAACAGCAGCTCGTTGATGGCCGGACGGGCGATCCCGGTCACCTTGCACAGGTGGAACTCCACCCGCTCGGGCCCGACCGACAGGGCCTCGGTCATCCCCCGGCGGAACTTCTCCAGCTCCTCCAGGTCGACCACGCCCTCCAGGAAGATGTGGGTGGTCCGGCCGTCGAAGTCGCTCCTGATCCGCAACCGCATGTCGGCCGGCTCGACCACCACCCGGACCCGCAGCGGCTGGTCGGAGGCCGGCAGGTTGACCGTCAGCTGCTTCGGGTCGAAGTCCTGGTACGGCCGGTCGTCGATCCACACCCGGTCGATCTGCACCGACCCCTCCGGCAGCAGGTCCGGCGAGACCCGCAGCACCCGGCCGGGGAACGAGTCCGGCAGCGGCCGGAAGTGCAGGGTCAGCGGCGAGGAGGTGATCAGCAGGTTGGTGTACGCGGCAGCCAGGTAGCACAGCTCCAGCGCGTGGTAACCGGCCATCGAGTGGCTGCCCTTGAGCCGCTCGGTGCCGAGCAGGTACGGGATGCCGTTGGCCAGCACGTTGAAGTAGACGCCACCGTCGTCGTAGTCCAGGAAGAAGGCGTTGTAGAACGCGGCCGCCTCCCGGCCCAGCCGCTTGTGCTCCGGGTCGCCGGAGACCCCGGCCAGGATCAGGTACGCCAGGATCGACTGCTCCTGCTGCCACCAGGCCTTGCGGTCGTGCCAGACCAGCCGGTGCGCACCGCTGTCCGGGTCCGCCCGGCGCTCGACCACGTCGTACCAGCCGCCGCGCTGCTGGTCGCTGCCGACCGGCGGCATGATCTCGGCGATCCGCTCCGCGAGGGCGGTGTACTCGGGCTTGTCGCGCAGCGACCGGATCCGGGTCAGGTTCCAGGCGATCTTCAGGTTGTGGCCGACCACGGCCCGGTCCTGCTGCCAGCCCCAGGTCCGGTCCGGGGTCCAGTCCTCGTGGAACCGCTCCTGGACGAACGGGCTGGCCGGCTCGTCCGGGAAGTACCGGGCGATGTCGTCGGCGGTCTGCTCCAGCAGCGCAGCGAAGTCCTCCCGGCCGGTGGCCAGGTAGGCGTTGATCAGGTACGCCGGGGCGTGGTCGCCGACCGAGTTCCAGTTCTTCCGGGCCCGGTTGCGGCCGAGCGCGTCGGAGCGAGGGTCCATGGTGATCGGGTCGAGGTGGGAGAAGAAGCCACCGCGCTCGTCGTCCTTGAAGTACCGGTGGAACAGCTCGACGGTGCGGTCGATGTCGCTCAGGATCCGCGGGTCACCGGTGATCCGGTAGGTCTGGGTCGGCCCGGCCAGCGCGTAGATCTGCTCGTACATCGGGATCGCGTCGAAGTCGTCGCCGAACTCGGAGGCGAACACCTTCCGCTGGCCGGCCGGCGTGATGTCGATGCCGTGGTACCAGTAGGCGATGCCCTCCCGGTCGTCGCTGACCCGCATGTGCTCGCGCAGGTAGTCGGTGCCGGACTCGGCCGCGTCCAGGAAGCGCTGCTCCCCGGTGAGCATGAAGGCGGTGGCCAGCCCGTAGACCAGCCGGGAGATGGTGTCGGTCTCCTGGCGCACGTCCTGACCCGCCGAGTCCGGCAGGTGGGTGCCGCTCAGCGTCAGCTTGGTCCGGAAGTTGCGCCAGTCGTACACCCCGTCGGGGAAGTGCCCGCGCAGGTAGAAGTCCGCTATCTCGGAAGCCTGTTGGACCCACCAGTCGGGCTTCTCGAAGACGTAGGCGCCCCGGGTCTCCTCCGGGAAGGTGATCTGCCGGGCCTCGATCCGCTCGCCGCCGTCCCACTGGTGGAACAGGCCGTGGACGAAGACGTAGCGGCCCTCCGCGAGCATGTCGCGGGTGGCGCCGGAGGTGTCGCGCGACTCGTCGCCCAGGTTGCGGACGATCTGCGAGCCGAGGAAGCCCTCCAGGTGGATGGTGAACTCGCGTCCGTCGGAGGTGCGCAGGCCGAAGCGGTCGCGGGTGGGATCGTACGACGTCACGTAGCCGGCGATGCTGTCGGAGTACGTGCGGCGGGTCTCGGGTGCGCTCATCGGTGGAAGCCTCCGTCGTGGGGCAGCGAGGTCAGGACGACCACGCTGCGACCGTGGGCGTGGTAGGTGTGGCCGGCCACCGGCTCCTCCGAGCCGGCCGTCAGGACGTCCGCGGGTGCCTCCAGCGCCGTGTCGACGGTGCGGGCCCAGCGGTGGCCGCCGATCCGCGGCAGCTCGAAGTCGAGGCCGAGGTGGAACATGTTGAGGATCACGTGCAGGTCCGGCTCCCCGCCGAAGCCGGCCAGCGTGAACGCCAGCACCCGGGCGTCGGTGTCCTCCCAGCCCGGCTGCTCCAACTTGGTGCCGTGCCAGGTGACGTCCGGCAGGTCCCGGTCGTTGCGGCGGCCGGAGAAGAAGTGCGGCTCGCGGACCGCGGCGGTGCGCTTCCGGAAGGCGATCATCTCCTGGAAGAACCGCCGGGTCTCGGTGTTCTTCTCGGCCTGCTCCCAGTCCAGCCAGGCGATCGGATTGCCCTGGCAGTAGGCGTTGTTGTTGCCGTCCTGCGAGTTCCGGAACTCGTCGCCGGCCAGGATCATCGGCACCCCGCGGCTCAGCATCAGCAGCGCGACGTGGTTCTTGATCTGACGGACCCTCAGCCGCTCGATGTCCTGGGCGTCGGTCGGGCCCTCGACCCCGCCGTTCCAGCTGAAGTTCTCGTGCGCGCCGTCCGCGTTGGACTCACCGTTGGCGTGGTTGTGCTTCTCGTTGTAGCTGACCAGGTCGTTCAGCGTGAACCCGTCGTGGCAGGTGATGAAGTTGACGCTGTTGGTGGGCAGTTCACCACTCTTGCTGAACAGGTCGCGGGAGCCGCCGATCCGGGTGGCGACCGCGCCGACCAGGCCGCCGTCGCCCCGCACGAACCGCCGGATGTCGTCCCGGTAGGGCCCGTTCCACTGCGACCAGCGCTTCCCCGGGAACCGGCCGACCTGGTAGAGGCCGCCGCCGTCCCAGGGCTCCGCGATGATCTTCGTCTCGGAGAGGATGCCGGACAGCTCGATGCCCCAGAGCACCGGCGGCACGTCCATCTCGTACCCCTCGGCGCCGCGCGACAGCTCGGAGGCGAGGTCGAAGCGGAAACCGTCCACGTGGTGCTCGGTCACCCAGTACTCGAGGCACTCGATGATGAACTTGGCCACCGCCGGGTGGTTGGCGTTGATCGCGTTGCCGCAGCCGGTGAAGTCCATGTAGTGCCGGCGGTCCTGCGGCCACAGGTGGTAGTAGGTCTCGTTCGCCTGGCCGCGGAAGCTGATGGTCGGGCCGTGCTCGTTGCCCTCGGAGGTGTGGTTGAAGACCACGTCAAGGATGACCTCGATCCCCGCCCGGTGCAGCGCCTTGACCATGTCCCGGAACTCGGTGATGTGCGTGCACTCGCAGGCGTCCGAGCAGTACCCGGTGTGCGGGGCGAAGAAGCCGAACGGGTCGTAGCCCCAGTAGTTGTGCAGCGGCGTCCCGTTCGGGCCGGTCCGCAGCACCTGGCGCTCGTCGAAGTCGAAGACCGGCAGCAACTCCACGGCGGTGACGCCGAGTTCCTTCAGGTACGGGATCTTCTCCACCAGGCCGGCGAAGGTGCCGGGATGGGTGACGCCCGCCGTCGGGGAGGCGGTCAGGCCGCCGACGTGCACCTCGTAGATGACCGATTCGGCCAGCGGAGTGCGCAGCGGCTCGTCGCCCTCCCAGTCGTAGCCGTCCAGGTCCACGACCATGCTGCGCATCGAGTACGCGCAGTTGTCCTCCGGGCCGATCGCCCGCACCCGCTCCCAGAGGGAGTTGACGTTGGCCCGGGCGTACGGGTCGAGCAGCACCTTGCGCGGGTTGAAACGGCTGCCGGAGTCCTTCGTGTGGTGCGGGCCGTCCATCCGGTACGCGTAGGTCTGACCCACCGTCAGGCCATCGACCCGGCAGTGCCAGAAGTGGTAGCTGCGGTGCAGGTCCGGGTCGAGTTGGATCACCCGACCGGGCGCCAGCGCGTCGTACCGGTCGAAGAGCAGGAGCTCGACCCGGGTGGCGTGCTCGGAGTACACCGAGAAGTTGACCCCGGTGGCATCGAGGGTGGCGCCCAGCGGCTGGGCACGACCGGGGCCGATCACGGCCTCGGCCAACCCCGGGGGCGCCCCCATGGGCGTGTGACTCTTTGTCATTTTCTCTGTCATTTCTGTCGCTGCGACGGGGGAGGATCGAGCGGCGGAGCGGGCCGGCCGAGCGCTCCGGCCGGCCCGTTTCAGGCCGGGTTCGGACCCGGTTCAGGTCCGGCTCAGGCCACGGGGGCGCGGTCCAGTTCGAGCGAGGCGAACGCCCGCTCCCAGTCCGTGAGCCGCGCGCCGGGCTCGTTGAAGAGCTCGAAGGTGAGACCGCGCGCCGGGGTGGAGTAGAGGGCGTGCACGACCGCGTCCGCGACGTCCTGCCGGTCGACCTGACCGAAGCCCCGGTCGCCCTGCTCCAGCCGGACCCGCTCGCCCACCGCGTGGTCGTCGATCAGCCAGCCGGGCCGGACCACCGTGTACGGCAGCCCCGACTCGCGCAGCAGCTCCTCGCCGGCCCGACGCCACTCCAGCAGCCGCCCGTACGCGTTCAACGGGTGCCCCTGGTGGGTCGCGTGCAACTGGCTCACCAGCACCACGTGCGGGCGGGCCCCGGCGGCGGTGGCCGCCTCCAGCACGTTGCGCACGCCCAGGTACATGGTCGCCTCGGGCCGGTTCGGCCCCTGGTCGTCGGTGCCCGGCTCGACCGAGATCACCACCGCCGACGACCAGGCCAGCGGCCCGGCCAGGGTCTCCGGCAGGCGAACGTCGCCCTGGACGAACACCGCGCCGGGCGGCAGGTGACGTCTCGCCAGTTGCACCGTGCGGCCGATGGCACGCACGCTCTCACCTCGGTCCAGCAGGCGCTGCACGATCAGTCGGCCGAGTCGGCCGGCACCGCCGACCACCACTACCGGGCTGTCCATCGGTTCCTCCTCGTTGCGCTCGAAGGCTTGCCCCGTCCGTTCACCGGCCGCAGGAAGTGCCTGCGGCCGGACCTGTCGCACCGGTCGGGCCGTCGGTGGTCGCGCCGCCCGGATGTCGGGTGGTCGCTCCGCCGGGCTCGTCGGGTGGTTGTTCTCCCGGGCTCGTCGGGTGGTTGCCCCCCAGGCTTCCGGGCGGTGGTCCGCCCGGGCTTCCGGGTGGTTGCCCGCCCGGGCCTGTTCAGACCCAGCGCAGGATGTCGTCCGAGCTGGTCAGCGCCGTCCCGGAGGGCAGGTTGGCCATCGCCGGGACCTTCAGCCGGGGGTAGACGCTCACCCCCGACAGCCGCGTCCCCGGCCACAGGAACGCACCGTCGCCCACGGCCGAGAAACCGTCCAGCCGCACCGGCTGCGCGCGCTCCGAGCGGATCTCCACCATCGGTCCGACATAGCTGTCCTTGATCTCCGCGTACGGGCCGATCACCGCCGAGTCGCCGCAGGACGCGCCGACCAGGCTGGCGCCCTCGCGAACCTCCGCGCCGTCCCCGATGTCCGAGTACTCGAGCCGGACGTCGGCACCGATGGTGACGTGGCGGCCGATCCGGACGCCCGCGCCGATCTGCACCGTGCCGTTGGCGAGCTTGTCGGCCAGCGTGGTGCCGGTGACGTCGTCCCGGGTGTCGAGCGAACTCTTGTGGACCCAGAACCGCGGGCGCTCACTGTGCGGCGTCGTCATCAGCTGGTTCATCTGCGGGTAGTCGCCGGCCAGCACGTTCCGCAGCGTGACCAGGTAGTCCTCGACGTTGCCGAGGTCGCCGAGCCGGGCGATGTGATGCGCCGCCACCGGGTGGCCGTTGCGGACCAGCCAGGGCAGCAACTCACCGCCCCAGTCCAGCCGTTGCTGGGCCTGCCGCATCAGCTTCGGCTCCCGGGCGGCGGCCCGCAGCCGCCCGCAGTCGATCAGGTACATCCCGGCGTTGGTCGGGATGAGCCCGCAGCTGTCACCGCTGATGCCGGGGAAGAACTCGTGCACCTGGGCCAGGTTCGGCTTCTCCACGAAACCGGAGACCCGGCCGTCGGAGTCGGTCTGCACGGCCCCGTACTTGCCGGCCACCTCGAGCGGGCTGCGGGCGACGGCCGCCACCGTCACCAGCGCGTTGTTGGCGTGATGGGTGGCCCGCAGCTCGGCCAGCGAGAAGTCGAAGATCGAGTCCACCGGCAGGACCAGCGCCTCACCCGTGAGGTCCCACTGCTCCAGGTTGTGCAGGGTGGCCGCACCGGAGCCGACGTTGTACCGGTCGAAGCTGGAGCGCGAGTACCGGACCTCGACCCCGTACCGCTCGCCGTGCCCGAGCAGGAGCTTGACCTGGCTGCGGTTCTCCAGCCCCTGCGCGACCACGTAGAACCGGCGGATGCCCTGCTCACGGCAGGCGTCGATCACCCACTCGACGAGTCGGCGCCCGGCGAACGGGATCAGCGCCTTACTGCGGATGTAGTCAGTGGCTTCCAAGGTGATCGGTTTGGCCCGCTCACCCCTGCCTCCGGCCAGGATGATCCCGACCGTGTCACTGTCTCCCCCGGCCATCGCGTTCCTTCGCCTCGCATCGGCAACGTTGTCCTTCGAGATTCAACAGGCGCTGTCAAATCTTGTCAATCCCTGAGTTAACCGAGGCTCCGAGGACGCCGCCCTGGTCGGCCGAGGAGTCCCGCCAGTGTCGGATCAGGGCCTGTTTCGACCGTCGCGCCCCCATTTGATCCGGCCTCCGGCGAATGCCCCCAATGGTCGTGATCACGACCCGCTGGGAGCATTTCCAGGCAATCGGACGTGTTTCTCCTCCCGGCCGGCCCGGCAAATATTGGTCATCCACCGTGGCTGACCGATCACCCAATGCGCTATTTTCGGGAGAGACCATTGGCCGTCAGCCAATGGAACGAGCGGCGGGGGCCACGGCGTGACAGGCGGGATCGGCAAACGAACATTGGCAGTGCCGCCAAGCCGAAGGGCTGCATTCTTCGATCTCAGAGGCGGCGCGGGCGATTCGGTCGATCCGGCCAGGGCAGCCATGCAGAGACATCGGGCCGAGGGCGACCTGGTCGTGCTTCTACTACCCATTTTTGACGGAGCGTCGCAGGACGGCTACAGAGGGGCAGCGGCCGACGTCGTCCTCTATTACTCCCCCACGGCCAATGCCTCGAACAGCCGACTTGCCATTGTTGTCGGGCTCATGGCAACAATGGAACTCTCGGCCTCCCGCTGCTTCGGCTACGGTGATCACCCGGAGAGCGCGGGAATGCTCTGCGCGGTCGGCAATCCACGCGTACTGGGTGACGATCCGGAAATTCGCCGGGTCGCCAAGGAGCGCGGCTGGCCCACAATCGAAGCCCCGTCTTCCGCGAATTCTTGACGGAGCACGTCAGATAGCGACATTTGTCGGCCCGGGGTCGGATCCGGTCGGTCCGTTGACCGGCGGCGTCCTGCTGGAGTGACTCCTCGCGTGACCTCCGCGAGCGCGTCCCGGCCCGGCGGGTCGGACAAGGTCCGACAAGGTCCGACCTGCTCCGCCGCGGAGCGCATCGACCGGCACTCCCCTCACGTCCCTGACATCCCTGACATCCGAACGCCGGTGAGCTGAGATCATGGACCGATGCGACCTCTGTACTCCGTCCCGCTCGGAATCGCCGCCGCCGGCGCCGCCTGCCTCGCCTACTCCGCCGGGTACGAGGTCCGCTCGTTCCGGCTGCGCCGGGTCGAGGTACCGATCCTGCCGAAGGGTGCCCGACCGGTACGAGTGCTCCAGGTCTCCGACATCCACATGGTCAACGGCCAGACCAAGAAGCAGCGCTGGCTGCAGAGCCTGGCCGGCCTCCGCCCCGACCTGGTGGTGAACACCGGCGACAACCTGTCCGACCCGCTCGGCATCCCGGCCACCCTCGACGCGCTCGGCCCGCTGCTCGACTTCCCCGGCGTGTACGTCTTCGGCTCGAACGACTACTACGGCCCGAGCCCGAAGAGCCCCACCCGCTACCTCAAGGCCCTGAAGAGCGGCGTGCACGGCCTGAACAACCCCGACGGCTCCGGCCGGCGCGGCATCACCGGCGCCGTCCACAACCCGTGGGAGGACCTCCGCGACGGCTTCGACGCGGCCGGCTGGCTCGACCTCACCAACACCCGCGGCCGGCTCAAGCTGGCCGGTCTGGACGTCGAGTTCACCGGGCTGGACGATCCGCACATCCGCCGTGACCGCTACAGCGCCGTCACCGGCGGCCCGTCCCCCGAGGCCGACCTCTCCATCGCCGTGGTGCACGCCCCCTACCTCCGGGTGCTGGACGCCTTCACCGCCGACCGCTACCCCCTGATCCTGGCCGGGCACACCCACGGCGGCCAGCTCTGCGTCCCCTTCTACGGCGCCCTGGTCACCAACTGCGACCTCGACGCCCGCCGGGTCAAGGGCCTCTCCGCCCACCGGGCCGGCGGCCACCAGTCCTACCTGCACGTCTCGGCCGGCTGCGGCACCAACCGCTACACCCCCGTCCGCTTCGCCTGCCCCCCGGAAGCCACCCTGCTCACCCTCACCCCTCGCCGCTGACCCCCAGCTCAGCGCCCCGACAAACCGGATTTCGCGTCTCGGCACCCGTCCGGTAGAGTTCTTCTCGTTGCACCGGGAACGGAGAGCAACGAAGCAGGACCGGGGTGTGGCGCAGCTTGGTAGCGCGCTTCGTTCGGGACGAAGAGGCCGTGGGTTCAAATCCCGCCACCCCGACCCAGTAGTACGAGGTCAGGGCCTTATCGGAGAGATCCGGTAGGGCCCTGCTTCGTTGTGCGGGTCCAACTGAGTGACTGAGCCTCAGAAGAGTTCGTCCATCACCACGGTGCCGGTCCGGATCACCGACCGGATCTGCTTCCGGTACACCCCTCGGCGGCAGCGGTGCTGGAGTGTCTGACCTGGCGTGAGATCTCCTCCAGCGGCACGTCGATGAAGCTGTGCCGCAGCCGCCCGGCACCCACCTGGCGGGGGCCCGGACCCGCAGCGTGCGGTGGGATGGGCGGGTACGCACCCGAGCCCACCCCACTGTTCGAAGCAGCTTCAGATGTGGAAGTGATGGCGGGCTCGGAGCACCCGGGCGCACTCAAGTACCGGCAGGTCGCTCAGCAGCAGTTCGACGGACGAAACGAGGGACCGTACGAAGGTCTGGGCGTGCTGTGCGGACCATGCTTCGGCCTCGTACTGGAGCAGGACGGAGGTTGCGCCCGGTTCGACCGTGATGCCGATCGCCACGCCCGGGCGGAGGGCCGGGGTGAGGTCGGCCTCCGCTGCGGACACCCGCGCGCCGGCCAGGCTGAGCGACGATCCGCCCGGATGCTCCGAGACATCGAGGTAGAGCCAGGGGCGCCAGAGCTGCTCGGTGTCGCGGCCCGGCTGAAGTTCGTTGACCAGCAGCGGCAGTGGCATGGCATGGGCCATACCGCTGAGCACCGAGGTACGGGCCGAGCGGAGCACCGCGGAGGTGGGCAGCTCGGAGTTGATCCGGAAGCGGAAGATCGACGAGGTGGCGAACCAGGCCACCTCGCCGTCCCATCCCGCCGGGCGGACCGAGGTGGGGCTGACCACGCCGATCACGCTGCGCCCCGAGTGCGCGAGCGAGCTGAGCGCGAGTGCGCTCAGAAATCCGCCGTACAGTGTGCAGCCGTGTGCGGCGCACCACTCCCGGAGGCGTTCGACGAGGTCGCTGCTGATCACCTCACGTGCCTGCTCAGCCGTGGTCGGGTGTGCGGTGGGCTCGTGCATGCCCGGCAGTCGCATCTCGGGAAGGGCCTCCAACGGGTCGAGGTTGCCCCGCCAGTAGGCCAGGTTCGTGGCCAGGCGCTCGGTGTGGATGTGGTGTTCGGTCTCGCCCCAACTGAGGCTGCCGGTGGGGGCGGCGCCGAGATCCGGGGCCCGGCCGTCGAGGCGTGCGCGATAGGCGTCGGCCAGCGAGACCAGCAGGATGCTGAACGACTCGCCGTCGGACACCAGGTGCTCGACGGTGACGACGAGGCGCATGGTCGAGTCCGGCAGCCGGAGGACGGTCACCCTCAGCTTGACCTCCCGGTCGAGCTGGAACAGGCGCGTCGCGTCCTCGTTGACGACCCGGTCGGCGGCGTCGGCGCTGTCCACGGCCACGACCCGGAAGAGCCGGTCCGTGTCCAGCTCGTCCGGCCGACCGAGGCTCGCGTGGTGCCCGGCGTCGTCGGAGGCGAAGAGGGCGCGCAGCGAGGGGTGGCGGTCCACCAGGTCGTGGCAGGCCAGGCCCAGGGCCTCGGTGTCCAGCTCGCCGGACACCTCGAAGACCTCGGTGATGTGGTGCGGTATGCGGGCACCGGTGGACGTGACGTCCCGTTCCCGGCGGCGCTCCTGACTGTACGTCAGGGGAATGCGCTGCCCTGCGAGCACCGGACCGGCCGCCCGCTCCTCGGCGAGGTCACCGCTCGGCGCGCCCCCGGCCGCCTCGACGGGGCCGGCCAGGGGAGCGGCGTCGCCCGCTGCATCCGGTTCCGGGGCGGTCGGCGCCGCGGACGCGACCCGCTCCCGCAGTCGCTCGGCCAGCTCCCCGAGCACCGGGGCCTCGAAGATGTCGTCGAGCGACACCTCGACACCGCCCAGGCCGCTGCCGAGCTGGGTCGCCAGCCGGGCGGCCATCAGTGATGACCCGCCCTGTGCGAAGAAGTTGTCGGTGAGGAGGACGGGCACTCCCAGCAACGCGGCTGCGGAGTCCAGCACGACGGCGTCGACCGCTGCAGCTGTGGGCGCCTGCGCCGGCTCGGTCAACGTGCTCTCGGTCATCGTCGTGTCCTTGTCGTTCGTTCGATCGCGGGCTACTGGGTGATGGCAGGGGCGACGGTCGCTGTCACTCGGCGGGCCAGACCGCCTCGCGCAGGCTGCGCTGTGCCGAGGCCGCGAGCAGTGGCACGGTGAGCAGTGCGCAGACGATGAGGACGGCGGTCTGCGGGGAGAAGGTGTCCAGCAGGAGGCCGGCGAGCAGACTGCCCAGCGGGGTGCCCACCGAGAAGGCCATGAAGGTGCCGGCGATGACCCGTCCGCGCACCTCGTCCGGCACCGCGCGGAAGACCAGGATGTCGATCATGACCATGAGGGCGGGCATCCCCGTGGCCACGGCGAGGAGCAGCGCGAAGACCCAGATCGGGCCGGCCGGCACGGCCAGCCCGGCGAGCAGCGGCACGCACAGCCAGCAGGCGGTCAGCAGGAGCTTCCCCGGCTGCATCAGGGTGTGCAGTCGACTGATCAGGGTGGCGCCGATGATCCCGCCGACGGCCTCACCCGCGAGCGCGAAGCCGACCGCGGTGCTGGAGTGGTGCTGTTGGAGCGTCACCACGGTGATCAGGATGGTGGCGGCGCCCGCGAGGTTGACCGTGGCGGCGACCGCGGTGACGGCCCGGAGGGTGCGGTTCTGCCACAGCACCCGGAGCCCGAGGAAGGCGCCACCGCGCGCCTTGCCCGTCCCGGCGGCCGGGCGGCCGTCGAACCGGACCGCGGAGGCGGTGCAGAGCGAGACCAGGAAGCCCACCAGTGCCAGCACGAAGGGGGCGGTCCTGGCCACGGCGAACAGCGCGCCCGCGAGCAGCGGACCGAGCAGTCCGGCGACGCTCACCCGTGCCTCGTCCTGGCTGAGGGCCTGGGTCAGCTGTTCCTTGGGGACGATGGAGCGCAGGACCAGCGCTCGGGAGGGCGCGCCGAGAGCCTGTGCGGCGCCCAGGCCGACGGCCACCGCGAACAGGTGCGCCATGGTGGGCGTGCCCAGGCTCAGCGCGACGGCGACGGTCGCGATCATGCCGAAGCGGAGTGCCTCGGCCGTGATCAGCAGCGTCCGGCGGTTGAACCGGTCGGCCAGCGCGCCGGAGGGCATGCCGAGCGCCATCTGGGTCCCGACCTGGAGCGCGCTGAAGACGGCAGCCTGGCCCGGGGACCCGGTCATCGCCAGGATCAGCAGCGGGAACGCGAGGTTGCTGATGCCCATTCCGACGGCGCCGGCCGTGGCGCCCGCCCAGTAGGCCTGGAACTTCAGGTTTCGACGCAGCGGCGGGAGGGCGAGGGCGGGACAGTCCGCTTCAGGTAGCTGTGTTTCGGTCGTCATGGCTGCACCTTGTGGTGGGTCTTGGGTCAGGGCGGGTGTGGGATCAGCCACGGGAGAGCTCGGTGAGGTGCTGGGCCAGCGCCTCCAGGCGCGGGTGGGCGAAGACCGCGTCGATCGGTACCACCAGCTGGTGCTGCCGGAAGACCGCGGCCACCAGCCGGGCTGCCGCAAGCGAGGTACCACCGGCCTCGAAGAAGTCCGCCGTGCCATCGAGTTCGGGACGGCCGAGCAGGTCGCGACAGATGCCGAGCAGGGCTTCGAGACCGAAGGTGGGCTCGTCGGCGGAGCTCCGCGCAGCCGCTTCAGCCTGCCCGGTAGCTTCCGCCCGTGCCCGCAACGTCGCTTCGGCCTGCGCACGGAGGGCGGTCTGGTCGACCTTCCCACTGGTGGTCATCGGGAAGCTCTCCAACGCGAGGAAGGCGGTGGGCAGCATGTAGGAGGGCAGGCGCTGGGCAAGCGCGTCGCAGAGTGCGCCCTGCAGCAGGCCGGTCGACCCCAGCGTGCAGGCGGTGAGTTCGCCGTCGATCCGTAGCACCCGGGCGTCCTGGGCGGCGGACACCTCGACGATCGCGGCGGCGATCTCGCCGGGCTCGATCCGGTGACCACCGATCTTCAGCTGCTCGTCCATCCGGCCGACGAAGACCAGGGCGCCGTCCCGGTGCCGGACGAGATCGCCCGTCCGGTACCAGCGTGTCCCGTCCTCGGTGGTGGAGAACCGCGCATCGGTCAGCGCGGGGTCACCCTGGTAGCCGTCGGCGACACCGGGCCCGCCGATCAGCAACTCACCGACGTCCCCGGCCCCGGCCTCTGCGCCGTTCTCGGCGAGGACCCGGACGGTGACCTCCGACAGCGGCACGCCGATCGGTGCGGTGCCGCCCTCACCGAGGACGTCCTCGGTGAGCCGTCCGGCGATCGAGGTGACGGTCGCCTCGGAGACCCCGTAGGCGTTGAACAGGTCGATGTGCCGGGTCGAACCTTGCAGCCACGTGCGCGCGGTCTCCAGCTGCACGACCTCGCTGCCGGCCACCACGAGCCGCAGGGCCGGCGGTGGTGCCGGCTGAGCGGCCAACTGGCGGGCCCAGCCCGCGACGTAGGAGGCCGGAAGGTTGGCGACCGTTACCTCCGTCTCGGTCAGGAAGCGGGTGAACCGGTCGTAGTCGTACTCGCCGAGGGCGCTCGCCAGGACCACCACGGTCGCGCCGCGGGCGAGCGTCGGCCACAGCTCCTCGGCCGCGACGTCGAAGGTCAGCGAGGTCGAGTGGAGCACCCGGTCCTCGCTGTCCAGGGTGTAGACGGCGCCGGCCGCGCGGGAGTGCCAGGCCAGTGAGTCGTGCGAGACGCGGACGCCCTTCGGCTCCCCGGTACTCCCCGAGGTGAAAACCAGGTACGCCGCCGGGCGGGGGGTGACCCCGCCGGACGCGGCCGGCTCGGGGGCGAAGGCGCTGGGGGTCTGGGTCCACTGTGCGCAGCCGTCCGACGGGTGCAGCTCCAGCACCGGGCGGGCGGTGCGCAGGATCCGCTCGCGGCGGACCTGCGGAAGGTTCGGGTCCACGACCACGTAGCCGGCCTCGACGGACAGCACCGCCAGCATGGCGACCACGGCCCCGTAACCGCGCCGGGCGTGGAGGGCGATCAGGTCGCCGCGTCCGGATCCTGTCGCGATGAGCTGTGCGGACAGCGCCTCGGCGTCGGCGCGCAGCCGCCCGTAGCTGTACGAGTGGGCCCCGTCGACGACGGCGATCCGCTCCGCCTCCACTTGGTTGATCAGGGTGACCGGGTGACCGGTGGCGTACACGTTTCCTCCAGTACTGACATGCATGTTCGGCACCTGCCTCAGCCCGCCGCCGCGGCCAGCCAGGCCGCGTGCTTGGGCTCTTCGTCCAGCCGCAGCGGCTGGTCCACCGCACCGAGAGCGGCCAGGTAGTCGTCCCGGTCGACCGGCCGGGCCCCCAGGCCCTCGGCCAGCGGGCCCGGCATCTGCGCGTCCAGGAACGCCACGCCGCTCCCCGCGAGCCGGCCCTGCAGGTCAGCGATGGCCACCTTGCTGCCCTCGGGGCGGCGGTGGAACGTCGAGTCCATGCTGAACACTCCGCCGAAGCCGATCCCGAAAACGCCGGCGATCAGTTCCTCGCCCTCCCAGACCTCGACGCTGTGCGCCCAGCCCTGGCGGTGCAGGTCCGCCAGCGACTGCGCGAACGTCGCCGAGAGCCACTGGCGTTCGTGCGCCCGGTTCTCGGCGCACTCGGTGACCACCCGCTCGAAAACCGTGTTGCAGGTGGTGGTCCAGCCCAGGCGGTTGCGGAGCCTACGGCGGAGATTGGTGGACAGGTGCACGTCGCCGGGGCGGAAGACGGGGCGGCGGGCAGGGTTCCACCACACGGTGGCGAACCGGCCGAGCGGGTTCTGGGTGGGCAACTCCTGCACGGTGCCCAGCTCGACATGGACGGCGAACATGATCTCGTTGATCTCCACGCCGTCCGCGTGCTCGGTGGGGAGCGGGAAGAAGCCGTGCCGGAACGCCGCCAGCAGGGTGTCGGGGGCAAGGTCGGCGCCCACGGCGCACGGCAGTCCGTCGGGTACCCGGCTGGTGTCGATCGACTGCCAGGCGACGTCGGCCTCGGTCTTCGGCATCAGGCCACCGCCTCCGGCAGGGCTCCGAGGTGAGCAGCCGTCAGGACCGCCAAGGCCTCCTCGGCTGCCGTCCGGACGGCGTCGGCGGCGAACAGCTCCGCCTGCGGCAGTGGAAGCATCTCAACCCCGGCACCCGCCCAGGGCGGCGAGCAGGCGATGCCCTCGCTGAGGAAGACCCGCGTGGGCTGCCGTACCCGGGTCTCGTGCACCGAAGCCGCCAACCCGTACGAGAACCAGGCGAGTTGCTTTCCGGCGAGGCTCTCCGCGATCGGCGCCGGCAGGTCCGGGGCCACGGCCATAAGGACCTCGAGCAGAAAGCTCCGCGCCGCGTCGAAGGCAGCCGCTTCGGTCCGACCGCGCAGCTCGGGCAGGTTCGCGAGGTCGACTCCACCGTCCAGCTTCCGGGCCAGTTCGACGAGGAGGGCCTGCGGGTCGTCGGGCCCGAGGTCCGCCGGTTCCAGGAGCAGCACCGAGGACCGGCCGGGCCACGCTTCGGCAAGGGCCTGAGCGAGCACCGCGCCGGAGCAGTAGGCGACCACCAGGAGCGGTCCCTCCGGCAGCGCCGACTCCCCGAGCCAGTGGGCGGCTTGCTCGGCCACGGGGTGCGGCCCGACGAGCAGTGCCGGGTTGGCAAGCGGGTCGATCCGGTGCCGGACGACGGACGGGCCCTCGGGGAGCACCGCCTCCAGCGACCGGCGCGGGATCTCGTTGGCGAACTCCAGCACGAGCACGGCGCACCCGGCCTCGTGCCGCTCGCCCGACGGAGCCTCGGGGGTGGGAAGGGTCGTGTTCACGGTGCCACCAGGTGAGAGGGGGTAGGTTCGGGTTCGGAGGAGGCGGGGCAGGGCGCCGCCCCGGTGCCGAGGGGCTCGGTCAGCGGTTCGTAGAGGCACCAGACCATGGTCGGCTTGAAGATCTCGTGGACCAGCAGGTTCGGCGCCTTCGAGACCACGTCCAGTGACCCGACGCAGGCGTCCACCACGCCTTCGTTCGCCTGGTCCACCGCGATGGGCTTGGCATTGACGTAGTGGATCTCGGCCTGCGGGGTGTACTTCCGCGCGAAGAAAGCGGTGGCCGGGTGGATCGCGATCCGGCGGACGCCCTCCAGGGTCCGCGAGCGCTGCGCGTTGGTGGCGATGCACATGTCCTTGGTCTGCTGCTCCCAGACGGCCGCGAGGGACATCCGCCCGTACGCCCTGAAATGCAGATCGACCCAGCTGTCCACGACCTCCGTGCCACCGCGTTCGATGAAGCCCGCAGCCACCAGGGCGTAGGTGCCGTGCTCCTCCCCGTACGCGACCGCATCGGCGAAGGAGTCCGCCAGCACCACCTCGGGGAAGAGCCGGGTGGCCTCCGCGTGCGCATCCGTCCCGGCCGGGCCGAGTGTTGCGACCCTCATCCCCGGTTTGCTCTTCCACGTGCCGGTGTGCCCCGGCAGTACCTCGGTCACGACAAGTCCCCCTCATGTGTTCCCACGGGCGCGTGACGGTGTCGGTCGGCGCCCGCCTGTCGGCCAGGACCCGGGGGTGTCCCGGGGGCCTGGCCTCTGTGCTTCGGGCTACGCCAGCGGGATCGTGCCCCGGATGACGAAGGTGTCCCGGATCTCGTACAGCCGGCGCACCGTCACGTTCCGGCCGCCGATCAGCTGAGACGTCGTGCGCGCCTCCAGGGAGCGGACCCCCTGACGCTCGTATGCGTCGACGTCCAGGGTGGCGAGGCCGTGCGAGCGGGCGTCCCCGACCGAGTAGTCGGTCCACAGCAGCATGGGCAACTCCTGCTCCGGGGGCAGGAGTTCGGCCACGGTGAGCTCATCCGTCCGGGACCGCAGGTCGACCTCCAGCCCGGGCGCCGTGAGGATGCCCGGGTCAGCGGTCCTGGGTGCGAAGAGCTTGTTGAAGCCCAGCAGGTAGCCGCGGATCAGCGAGTACGGGTGGTCGACGTAGGTGACGACCGGAAAGAGGAAGTCCCTGCCGTTCAGCCGGACCGGGACCTTGAACAAGGTCTCGACGAAGTCGATGGACTGTTCACCGGACACCTGGGAGGTGACCCGCGCGGTCGTCACGAGGAAACGCCGGGCCTGCAGCTGCTCCACCAGGGCCACCGGCAGGCCGTGTTGGGCGAAGGACCGGAAGTCGACGGCCTCCGGCTCGTCGAACACGGCCGTGGTGGCCGAGACGACAAAGCTGTTCGGGAGGTTGATGGACACGCTCACTGGCTCCGATCGCTGGCGGGGGTGGGACGGGCCGTCAGGCACGAGAGTTCGAACGGGAGGCCCTGGTTCTCCAGGAAGGCTCGGTCACGGACAGCGCGGAACGTCGCCTCCCCGGTGTCCCCCTCGGCGGCGCGGGCCAGGAACTCGGCCGATGAGGGCAGCAGTCGGACGCCGTGGTCCGCGGCCAGGGTCCCCAACGCCGCGGTACAGACCTGGTACAGCGCGGTCAGGTCGGACGGCGGAACGTCACCGGTCGGGTCGTCGGCCGGCGCACCGATGGTGTGGGCCAGCTCGGGTTCCGCCAGCAGCCGCCGGAGCGCGCCCACGGCCTTCCCGATGTTCTCCTCGCGGCCTGCGAAACCGGACTTGGCCAGGTAGTACGCGACCGGCTGGGCCAGCCACGGCAGCACGCTCTCCGACGCCCGCTCCGGCAGGCCGTCCAGGTGGGCCTGGAGGCCGAGCGGGTCGCTGATGAACGGCCGGGTGGCCATGCTGGTCACGTAGGCCGCGTGCCGGACCCGGAAGAAGTTGTCCGCGAGCGTGATCGCCGCACTGACCGTCAGACCGGAGTCGTCGGACAGCGAGCGGAGTACCGGGGCGAGTTGGGCTCGCACCGGACCGGCGTCCGCCTCGGACCGGATCACCGGGATGAGGTCCAGGTCGGAGACCACCTGACCGTCCCGGGTGCGGAAGTCGCCGCGGGAGAGCGAGCCGGACAGCGCGACCGAGGCCCCTGTCACCGGGGCGAGCGCGGAGGTCAACCGGCCCCTGAGCTCGTCGACGTCGGTGGATCTCATGCCCGCACCGCCGGTCCGGTCACCGCGGTGAAGTCCGCTGCGCCGCCGTAGGCGTCCTCGGCCGCCCGGAACGAGCGGTAGACCAGGTCGAGCAACTCGTTGGAGTCACCCAGTACGTCGTGGGCGTAGCGCAGGTCCTTCACCAGGTGCCGCAGGGCGAAGTCGGGGTCCGAGTAGTCCTGCGCGACCGTCCGGTCCAGCTTGCTCGCGCAGACCGGAGCCATCCAGCCTTCGGCACCCAGGATCTGCCGGGCGACGTCGAAGTCCTGGCCCAGTGCCTCCTGGAGGGCGGGCACGTACGCGGCCACGGAGTGCATGATCGAGGCCCCCCAGGCGTTGTAGACGAGCTTGAAACGGGCCGGGTTGCCCGGCACCGCGAAGTCGTAGCGGTTGCGGACGAACGTGCCGAGCACCAGCTCCGCACGCGCGTCGTCGGCACTCCCGTGCACGAAGGCCGCAAGGGTGCCGTCCGTCGCGCCGGCCCGGCTCCCGGTCACCGGCGATTCGAAGCTCACACCGCCGGTCCGCGCGATCCGGTCGTGCCACTCGACCGCCCAGTCCACGCTGAGCGTCGACATCTCGATGCAGGTGGTGCGCACTCCGGAGAGTGCACCGACCACGCGTGGGTCCGTCCAGAACTCGCGGCTGCGCTCGTCGTCCGCGAAACAGCCGAGGATGACGTCGAACGGTGCGTCCGCCAGGCTGTCCAGCGAGGCGATCTCCACCCCCTCGCACGGGGGCGTGAGTTGATGCCTGCTCAGAAGGGAGACCGCCATGTCAGCTCGCTTGGCGAGGTGGGGAATGACCCCGCGGGTCATCACCCCGTACCCCGCCACCAGCACCCGGATCACTGCTGTCCCACCCCTGTTCGTTCTGCTGATTCGACGTGTGCGGGCGGCGGCAGCCGGCGCCGGTCCGCAACCGCTCCGGCCATCGCGGCCAGAGCCCGTTCCAACTGGTCCGGCGGAAGCGCGAAGTTGAGGCGCGCGAAGCCCGGACTGCCGAACTCCTCGCCGTCGCACAGGGCCACGCCCGCGTGCTCGCGGAAGTACGCCGCCACGTCGGTCACCCCGAGGCTCCGACAGTCCAGCCAGGCCAGGTAGGTCGACTCCGGTGGCGTGCACCGCACACCGGGCATGTCCGCCGCGACGGCCTCCGCCACGGTCCGGCTGTTCTCCCGCAAGCGCCCGAGGGTGGCCACCAGCCAGTCCAGCGAGCCCTGTTCCTCATAGGCGGCGCAGAGGGCGGCGACACCCAGCCGGGACACCGACCGGATGTAGAAGTCAGCTACCCCAGACCAGAGTTGAGCGTCCTGTTCGGCCGAGAAGACCAGTTGTGCGCACTTGAGCCCCGAGATGTTCCACGCCTTGGACGCGGAGGTCGCGGTGATCGTGTGCCCGGCGGTCCGCTCGTCCAAGGATGCGTACGGCACGTGGGGCCGACCCGCCAGGTTGAGGGGCGCGTGGATTTCGTCACTGAACACCCGGGCCTGGTGGGAGTCGACGATCCCGGCCAGTGCCGACAGTTCCTCACGGGTGAATGCTCGGCCGGTCGGATTGTGCGGGTGGCAGAGCACCACCAGCCGTCCGCCCGCGGCGAGCGCCCGGTCGATGCCGGCCAGATCCATTCGATGACCGGACGGCCCGTCGATCCCGGGAACCCGCAGTACCGGATGGCCGAACTGCTCCGGCACGGTCAGGAACGGCGCGTAGGCCGGTGTGGGCACCACCACGGGTGCCCCCGGCGGGAGGAAATGCCGCACTACCGCCTGGAATCCGCTCACCACGTCGCTGACAAATCCGATGGCGGCCGGATCGACCCTCCAGCCGTAGGAGTTCCCCAGCCATGAAGTCAGGGATTCACGAGCCCGCCCGACGCTCCCGGGGTCGTTGTATCCCAAGGTGTCGAAGCGCACCTCCCGGGAAACTGCCTCGCGGATCGGATCAGCAGTGCCGTAGGCCATTTCGGCCACCCATGCCCCAATGGAATCCGGGTACTTGGTGGCCAACAGGGACCTCGGGAGAATCATATTCATCCCATTCTGTCTTATCGGTAAGTCGCAGTCCGGATTGGATCCCAGACGGTATCCCAGGCTGTTCGTTCCGTCGCCTTAATTCTTCCATCCCCCTGGCGCACCGGCTGCAGCGGTGGTCGATGTTACTGACCGGTTCGAGCGTTGGCAATGCCCTGACCTTGGTGTTTTCAAAGTCGCCCCTTCTGCGCGCTTGCGACTCTGATCGCCCTGAAATGTCCGAATAATCCAAGCGTCGACCTGAATCAAGTGATGCGACGGGGAATGCGAGCGGTATACCCCAGAGTCAGGGCGTTGATTGCGCGTCAACTTGCTGGCAACCCGGCAGAGTTGGGATGGTCACACGCACCCCCATTGGATCGGTTTGATATTCGGCACTCCCTTATCCGGAGCCCGGCAGGCGGGTCGGCCGCCGGGAAGTCACCCTGATCGAGGGAGATTTCCACCCGCCCGCTATCCTTCTCGGTATCCGATCTGCAGACGGGGCCGCAGCCCGTTGTGGGGGCAACGTCGGCACTCACCACTGTGGTCACCCGGGCCCCGAGGTCCGCTCGATCGGTCACCGACAACAGGGCCCAGTGCATGGGCACACAGAAGGGTTGGTCCGACCTATGAAGGTTCTGATCTCCGGGGGTGCCGGGTACATCGGCTCCACCGTTGCCTCGGCCTGTCTGGATGCCGGGATCACTCCGGTCGTCCTGGACAACCTGGTGACCGGCCGGCGCGAGTTCGTCACGGGCCGCGCCTTCTACGAGGGGGACATCGCCGACGGCACCCTGGTCGACCGAATCTTCGCCGAGCACCCGGAGATCGAGGCCGTGGTGCACTGCGCCGCGCTCATCGTGGTGCCGGACTCGGTCGGTGACCCGCTCGGGTACTACCGGGCGAACGTCGCCAAGAGCCTGGATTTCGTCGGCCACCTGATCCGCAACGGCTGCGAGAAGATGATCTTCTCCTCCTCGGGGTCGATCTACCTCCCTGGTGCCGACTTCAGCGTCGACGAGCACTCCGGCATCTCGCCGCAGAGCCCGTACGCCCGGACCAAGGCGGTCTGCGAGGGCATGTTCGCCGACATCGCCGCCACCCAGTCGATCCGCATCCTCTCCCTGCGCTACTTCAACCCGATCGGCGCCGACCCTCAGCTGAGGACCGGCCTGCAGCTGCGTCGGCCCAGCCACGCGCTCGGCAAGCTGATCGAGGCCCAGGAGGCCGGCGTGCCGTTCCAGATCACCGGCACCGACTGGCCGACCCGGGACGGCTCCGGCATCCGTGACTACGTCCACGTCTGGGACCTGGCCACCGCGCACGTGGCCGCACTGCAGCACTTCGACCGCGCGCTGGAGGAGCAGCAGTCCTCGGTGATCAACCTGGGCACGGGCACCGGCACCACCGTCACCGAGTTGGCCGCGGCCTTCAACGACGTCGTCGACCAGCCGGTCTCCCTGGTCGAGACCGGCCCCCGACCGGGCGACGTGGCGGGTGCGTTCACCCGTAGCGACCGGTCGAAGCGGCTGCTCGACTGGGAGCCGCGCTTCTCCATCGCGGAGGGCATCCGGGACTCCCTTCGCTGGGCCGAGGTCCGCGACGAGCGCCTCGGTCTCACCGACCTCGGCTGACCTTCTGCGGGCCAACCGGCCCGAAACAGCCAGTGGTACGAGCAGGGCCCTGTCGGAGAGATCCGGCGGGGCCCTGCTCCGTTGTGCGGTGCCGGTCGGTGATCGGGCATCCGATCTGGGACGGCGCTGCGCGTGCTATTTTGTGAGCAGTCGTTCAACTAATTCGGAAGGTGACCATGGGGCGCAAGCAACTCTGGGACCGGGCCGAGGTGTTGGCCGCCGCCATGCGGCTGTTCCGCCGCCAGGGGTACCAGGGAGCTTCGCTGCGGGACATCGAGGAGGCGACCGGGCTGCACCCGGGCAGCCTGTACCGGACCTTCCGGAACAAGGACGGCCTGTTCCAGGCGGCCCTGGAGGCGTACCACGAGCAGGTGGTGCAAGGGCGGGTCCGGACCCACCTGTCGGAGCCGGCCGATCCGGTGGCGGGCATCCGGTCGTTCTTCACCTCCGCCTACGGGACCGGGCTCGACCCCGATCCCGGCTGCCTGCTCACCAACACGGCGGTGGAGTCGTTCACCGTCCCCCAGGCCGCCGCCGGCGTACGGCAGGGCCTGGCCACCATCGAGGCGGGGTTCGCCGACGCCCTGACCCGGGCCCGGGCGCTCGGACGCGTACCGGCGGAGCTGGACGTCGAGATGACGGCCGCTCAGCTGCTGGCGCTCTACCAGGGTTTGTTGGTGCTGGTCCGGGCCGGCCTGCCGATCACCAAACTGCACACCGTCACCGATGGCGCGCTCGCGTCGATCGGCCCCACGAACGAGGGACAGCGATGAGTGACACACAGCAGCTCTGGACGGACTACGCGGCCTGCTGGTCGGCCGAACCGGGCGAGCGGCTCGCCGCGCTCGGGGCGGTCGCGGTGGACGAGGTCGGCTACCGCGACCCGGGTACGGAGGTCAGCGGCCTGGCCGAACTGGCCGACTACATGGCCGGGTTCGCCGGTACGTTCCCCGGTCACCGGTTCCGCATCGACGAGGTGCTCGAGCACCACGACCGCTCGCTCGCCCGGTGGACCCAGCTCAGCGAGCAGGGTGAGCCCGCGATGGCGGGCGTCAGCACCGCGCTGCACCGCGACGGCCGGCTCGCCGACGTGACCGGGTTCTTCCTCCCGGCCTGAACCGTCCCCGGCGGGACCGAACGAGCGCGCGCCCGCACCGGCCCACCCGTTCAGTCCCGCCGTCCCGCACCCCCGCGCCGGTACCGGCCCGGGGCCAGGCCGTACTCCCGTTTGAAGGCGTTGGCGAAGGCGAACTCCGAGCCGTAGCCGACCCGTTCGGCCACCGAGCTGAGCGGGCTGTCCGTCTCCCGGAGCAGGCGGGCGGCCGTGGTCATCCGCCACCAGGTCAGGTACCCGAGCGGCGGCCGGCCGACCGTCGCGGCGAACCGCTTGGCGAAGGCCGCCCGGGACAGCCCGCCTCTGGCGGCGAGGCTCTCGACCGTCCACGGGGCGTCAGGTGCGCGGTGGACGGCGTCCAGCGCGGCGCTGACGGCCCGGTCCCCGAGTGCGGCGGCCCAACCGTGGGCCGGGCCCTGCTCCCCGGCCGGAGGCTGGTCGAACCAGGCGCGGAGGATGAAGAGCAGCAGCATGTCCAGCAAGGCCGGGACGACGGTGTCCGCGCCGAGCCGAGGACGCTCCAGCTCACCGCCGAGGAGTTCGACCGCGGCCCGGATCTCGGGGTGGCGCCCGAGCCGGGCGGGCAGGTGCAGGACGTCCGGCACGTCCCGGAGCAGCGGGTGCGCCCGGGACGGGTCGAGCTGGTACGCGCCGCAGAGGGTGACCGTGGCGGGCCCGGTGACCGTGGCGGGCCCGGTGCCGTCCGGCGGCCGGCCCACCGAGGCGGTGGCGTGCCGCTGTTCGCGCCAGGTGCCGTCCTGCGGGTCGCAGGCGGCCTCGGCCAACGGAGTTGACGGATGGTCGGCCAGCGCGTGGTCGTGCCCGCGCGGCATGAAGACCACGTCGCCGACGCCCAGTGCGACCGGTTCGCTCTCCCGGGGGATCAGCCAGCACGAGCCCTGCAGGATCACCTGGAACCCGCCGCCGGGGGCGGGCAGGAAGCGCTGCCCCCAGGGGCCGTACCACTCCACCCGGGCCGAGCGGGGCTCACCGGTGCGCATGACCGCCACCACGTCACTGAGGACATCCATCCGCAGAAGATACCGGCCCGACGAAGACGATCGCGTATGAATCGGAGACCCGGGCGCATGGGAAGTCTTCGCCAGGCGACCTACGGTCGAGCCAACGGCACCACAACGGGTGAGATGCCGTCAGGGAGAGGCAGTCCGGTCATGGTTGAGCAGTCACCGAAGGTCCTGGTCGTCGGAGCGAGCGGCACGGTGGGCCGGCACGTCACCTCGGGCCTGCTGCGGAGCGGGGCGGAGGTGCTGGCGCTGACCCGCGAACCGGAGCGCGCAACCCAACTGCCGAGCGGGGCAACGCTCGTACGCGGCGACCTGACCGACCCGGAGAGCCTGGCGGCGGCCGCGCGGGAGGTCGACGCCGTGTTCCTCGCCTGGCCCCTGCACTCGGCCGAGGGCGCCGCCGAGGCCGTGGCGGCGCTGACCGGGAACGCCCGCCGGGTGGTGTACCTGTCCTCGGCCGCCGTCCGGGACGTCCCCGGCGGGGAGCCCGAGTCGCCCGGTCGGCCGGACGCCGAGGTCGAGGCGCTGATCGTCCGCTCCGGCGTGCGGTACACCTTCCTGCGGCCGCACGGTTTCATGGCCAACGCCCTGCGCTGGGCTGCGGAGATCCGGGCCACGGGCCTGGTGCGCGGCTACGGTGGCGCAGCCGGGCTGACCCTGGTCGACGAACGGGACATCGCCGCCGTGGCGGTCCGGGCCCTGACCGAGGACGGGCACCACGGGGCCCGGTACGCGCTGACCGGGCCCGCGTCGCCGACCCAGGCGGAGCAGGTGCGGATCATCGGTGCGGCCGTCGGCCGGCCGGTCCGGTGGGAGGAGATCTCCCGGGCGGCGGCCCGTCGGCAGCTGGTCGACAGCGGCTGGCCACTCGGGATCGTGGACGGCGCGCTCGACTTCGTCGCCGCCCGGGTCGACGCACCGGAACCGGTCACCGGTACGGTCCTGGACGTCACCGGCACCCCCGCCCGCTCCCTGCACGACTGGGCCGTCGAGCACGCCGACCGGTTCCGCTGAGCTCGACCGGCGGGCCACGACTCCCCCGGCCGAGCAGACCGCCCGGGCAGAGCGGCGGATCAGCCCGCCCGGTACGCCCGTACGAAGGCCAGCACGCCCGCCTCGATCAGCCGGTCGGTCTCCTCCCTGGGCAGCGGGAGGACACCGTAGTGCGAGAGCTGCACGATCAAGTGCGAGGTGAGCGCCATGAAGTGGGCCGCCGCCATGGCCACGTCCCCGTGCGGGTCGAGCAGCCCGGCCGCCGCCAGGCCGGCCATCGTCTCGGCGAGGGCCCGGCCGACCGGGCCGGGGCCCGCGTCCTTCCAGGCCGCCAGCACCTCCGGCGGTACGTGGTCCGCCTCGGCGTGGATGTGGCGGACCAGCGCGAAGTGGTTCGGATGGTCGGCCATCAGGCCGACGAACGCGCGGGCCAGCGCGATCAGGTCACGCTCCAGCTCCGCCGGGCGGGGCGGCCGCTCGGGATCCACCAAGGCGCGTAGAAGCGCGAGTTGGGCATCCCGCACCTCACCGGAGGTCCAGGTGACGACGGTCCGGAAGAGATCGGCCTTGCCGCCGGGGAAGTGGTTGTAGAGGGTGCGGGTCGACACGCCCGCCGCCGCGGCGAGGGCGTCGACCGAGGCCCTCGCGTAGCCCTCCCGGCCGAAGACCGAACAGGCCGCGCTCGCGAGAGCGATCTGCTTCTCCAGCTTCCGGGGCGACAGCTCGCGCTGCGCCTCCGCCGACCAGGTCTCGTTGCCGCTGCTCACAGATGCCTCCCGAGAGAAATTACAACGACCGTTGCACTTTAGACAACGCTCGTTGTACTTTACCGGAGGGGAGGCCGCGACGGGCGGTCGCCCAGGAGGAGGGGACACCACCATGCCTGCCAGCGAAGCCGCAGCCACCGCCGTCCGCACCACCGCCGGCGCCGCCGACCGGGACGCGCCGCTGCGCGTGGCCGTCATCATCGGCAGCGTCCGGGAGGGCCGCCAGGGGCCGGCCGTCACCGACTGGTTCGTCGGGGCCGCCGCCGCCCAGGCCGGCCTGGAGTTCGACGTCATCGACCTGGCCGAGGTCAACCTGCCGCTGGTGATGCCCGGTTGGGGCAGCACGCCGAGCCCCGAGACCGCCGCCGCCCTCGCGGACGTGACCCCCCGGCTGGCCGACGCCGACGCGTTCGTGGCGATCACGCCCGAGTACAACCACAGCTTCCCGGCCGTCCTGAAGAACCTGATCGACTGGCACCACCAGCAGTGGCACGCCAAGCCGGTCGGCTTCGTCTCGTACGGCGGGCTCGGCGGCGGGCTGCGCGCCGTCGAGCAACTCCGGCTGATCTTCGCCGAGTTGCACGCCGTGACGGTCCGCGACTCGGTCAGCCTGCACGGGCCGTGGTCGGGCCTCGGTCCGGACGGGGCGCCGCGTGACACCGACGTGCCCGCAGGTGCTGTCAAGGGCATGCTCGGCCAACTCGCCTGGTGGGGACGGGTCCTGCGGGACGCCCGGAGCACCCACCCGTACCAGGGCTGAAGGCGCGGGAGATGAGCACGGCCCAGCTCGCCGAGGCGCCACGGCACCTCCCCCGGCCCTCGGCCACGGTCCTGAACCGCACCCTCGTCGTGGTGGTGACCGGCTCGATGATGTCGGTGCTGGACACCACGATCGTCAACGTCGCGCTGCGCAGCCTGGCCGAGACCTTCCACGCCCCGCTGGCCACCATCCAGTGGGCCACCACCGCCTACACGCTCGCGCTGGCCGCCGTGATCCCGACCGCCGCCTGGGCGATGGGACGGATCGGCGCCAAGCGCAGCTACCTGACCGCCCTCACCCTGTTCACGCTCGGCTCCGTGCTGGCCGCCTTCGCCTGGGACGCGGGCAGCCTGATCGCCGCCCGCGCCGTGCAGGGGCTCGGCGGCGGGCTGCTGATGCCGGTCGGCATGACGATGGTGATGCGCGCCGCGGACAGCGAGCGGCTCGGGCGGGCGATGGCGGTCGGCGGGCTGCCCATCCTGATCGGGCCGGTGTTCGGCCCGGTGCTCGGCGGCTGGCTGCTCGACGTCGCCTCCTGGCACTGGATCTTCCTGGTCAACCTGCCGGTGGGCGCGGCCGCGCTGCTGCTCGCCGGGAAGCTGCTGCGGTCCGACCGGCCGGTCGACCCGGCCGCCGCGCCCGGGCTGGACGTCGCCGGGCTGCTGACGCTCTCGCCCGGCCTCGCGCTGCTGCTGTTCGGCCTGGCCAGAGGCGGCGAACGGGGCGACTTCGGCGCCGCCGGGGCGCTGCTCCCGACCCTGGCCGGAGCGCTGCTGGTGGCCGCCTTCGGGTGGCGCGCGCTGACCGCCCGTCAGCCGCTGCTCGACCTGCGCCTGCTGCGCGACCGCAGGCTGGCCGCCGGGGCCGGCACGCTCGCGCTGTTCACCGCCGGCTACTTCGGCTCGATGCTGCTCGGCCCGATGTACTGGCAGCTGGCCCGGGGTGTGAGTGCCACCGAGGTCGGACTGCTGGGCGCGCCGGTCGGACTGACCGTCGGCCTGTCCTTGCAGGTCGCCGCGCGACGGATCGACCGGGTCTCGCCCCGGCGGCTGATCACCACCGGCGTCGCCCTGGGCGCGCTGGGGATGGTCCTGACCGGACTCCAGGTCGGCGTGCCGGAGGTGCCGGCCTGGCGGGTGGTCGGTTCGGCGATGGTGATGGGCGTCGGCGCCGGGATGGTGCTGATGCCGACCATGACGACCGCGAGCCGCGACCTGCCGAAGGAGCAGCTGGCGGCCGCCAGCACGGTCCTGAGCATCAACTCCCAGGTCTGGGCCTCGACCGGCACCGCGCTGATCTCGGTGGTGCTGGGTGCGGCCGGCCCGGATCCGGCGGGGTTCCGGCTCACCTACCTGGTCGCGGGGGGCGTGCTGGCGCTGGGGCTGCTGCCCGCCGCGCTGCTCCCGGGACGGCGTTCCTGAGCGGGCGCGGCACCAAGCGGAACCGTACGACCGAGGGCCCCGCCGGATCACTCCGGCGGGGCCCTCGGTCGTGCCCGGCCCGAGGTCACGCCGGTCAGTGGGAACAGTCCGGCAAGTTGGTCGGCCCACCGAGAATTCGATCGCCAGGGCCGCCGCGCCCCGTCCGACCTGGGCAGATCCGGCGAACGGGTCGGCAGATCGGCTCCACTGACCGCTTGAAGCGCGGCTGCATACCGGGTATACATACTCGGTATGCAGGCACGTCAGGGTGGTTCGACTGACCGGGTCTGACAGGACAGTGACTGGGGTGCCGCCCCGGGTGAGGCCGCCTTCCGGCCCCGCCGACGGACGGCAGCTGTGCTGCGCCCGGTGCCTCGGGTGACGGCCGACGAGAAGGAGCCGACGAGTGACAGCCACAGAGATCAGGGAAAGCGAAGGGGCGGTCCTCCGCCTGCGCGGGGTGTCCCGGGTACACGGTCAGGGCGCGACCCAGGTGCACGCCCTGCGCGGGATCGACCTGTCGGTCCGTCCCGGGGAGTTCGTCGCGGTGATGGGCCCCAGCGGGTCCGGCAAGTCCACTCTGCTCACGCTGGCCGGCGGGCTGGACACCGCCAGCTCCGGCCAGGTCCGGGTGGAGGGGCAGGACCTGGGCAGGCTGTCCAGGACCGCGCTGTCCGCCGTCCGCCGCCGGGCGATCGGCTACGTCTTCCAGGACTTCAACCTGATCCCCGTACTGACCGCCGCCGAGAACGTCTCGCTGCCGCGCGAACTGGACGGGGTGACCAGCCGCCGGGCCCGGGCCGAGGCGCTGACCGCGCTCGCCGAGACCGGCGTGGCCGAGTACGCCGACCGCTTCCCCGACCAGTTGTCCGGCGGACAGCAGCAGCGGGTCGCGATCGCCCGGGCGCTGGTCGGCGAACGCCGGCTGGTGCTCGCCGACGAGCCCACCGGCGCGCTCGACTCGGCCGCCGGGGACACCGTACTGTCCGTGCTGCGGGCCCGCTGCGACGCGGGCGCGGCCGCGGTCATGGTGACCCACGAACCCGCCCACGCGCAGTGGGCGGACCGGGTGGTGGTGCTGACCGACGGGCAGGTGGTGGAGGAGCGCCCGGGCGGCGCCGCCAACAGGACGGACCAGAACCGATGAGCCTCTCCGCCTGGCGGGCCGCGCTCCGGATCGCCCGCCGCGACGCGCTGCGGGCCAAGGGGCGCAGCGCCCTGATCATCGCCATGATCGCGCTGCCGGTGGTGGGTGTCACCGGCGCGGACATCGTGGCCCGCAGCACCCAGCTCACCACGCAGGAGCACAGCACCCGCCTGATGGGCACCGCCGACGCGTACGTCAGCACCAGTGCCCAGCCCGGCTGGCGGCTGGTGCAGGGCGCGGAGCCCAGTATCGACAACACCTCGATCCTGTCCCAGAAGGGGGTGAAGCCCACCCCCACGCCGGAGGAGGCGGCCCGCAGCGGCCAGCCGCTGCAACGACTGCTGGAGCAGGCACTGCCGGCCGACGCCAAGCTGCTGCCGGTCGAGGCCACCACCGGCTACCACCTGACCAGCACCACGTACGGTCAGGGCCAGGTGCAGGTCTGGGGGATGGACCTGGCGGACCCGCTGGCCGCCGGGATCACCACGCTCCGGCAGGGGGCGTGGCCCGCCGCACCGTTCGAGGTCGCGGCGACCACCGCCTTCCTCACCGACTCCGGGCTCCAGGTCGGCCAGAGCACCACGCTCAAGGGCACCACCCAGCCGCTCCGGATCAGCGCCGCCGTCGAGTACCCCGGCGAGCTGCGGGCGAACCGGCTGGTCGGCCGACCGGGCGAGCTGAGCGGTCTGCTCACCGCCCTGCCGGAGAAGACCGGCCTGGCCACCGCCCCCGGTGCCCGCGACTACCTGGTCTCGCTGCCCGGGCACGCCGCCTTCAGCTGGGAGGCGGTGCAGCAGGCCAACGCCTTCGGCTTCACCGTGGCCTCCCGGGCCGTGCTCGCCGACCCGCCGCCGGCCACCGAGGTCAGCTCCAGGGCCAGCACCCTGGACACCGAGGCGCTGCGCAAGACCGAGACCATCGCCGCCACGGCGGCCGGGCTGGCCCTGCTGGAGATCGTGCTGCTGGCCGGTCCGGCGTTCGCGGTCGGCGCCCGCCGCTCCCGGCGGCAGCTCGGGCTGCTCGCGGCCTGCGGCGGCAACCGGGCGCACATCCGCCGGGTCGTGCTCGGCGGCGGCATCGTGCTCGGCGGCGCGGGTGCGCTGGCCGGCGTGGTGCTCGGCGGGGTGACCGCCCTGGTCGCCCGGTCCTACCTGGAGGGCAGGTCGGGGGCCCGGTTCGGGCACTTCGCGCTGAACCCCACCGACCTGTCGGGCATCGTGGCGCTCGGTGTGGTCACCGGCCTGCTGGCCGCGTTCGTGCCGGCGGTGCAGGCCGCCCGGCAGCCCGTGGTAGCGGCCCTCACCGGACGGGTCACCTCCCGTCCGCCGGCCAAGTGGCTGGCCGTCGTCGGCGCACTGACCGCCCTGGCGGGCGCCGCCCTCGCGCTGACCGGCGAACTCTCCGACTCGGGCTCGCGCTCGGTGCTGGCGGGCTCGGTGCTCGCCGAGCTCGGACTGATCGCCTGCACCCCGCTGCTGATCAGCCTGTTCGGCCGGCTCGGCCGGTTCCTCCCGCTCTCGCCCCGGCTCGCACTGCGCGACTCGGCCCGCAACCGCGGCCGGACCGCCCCGGCGGTCGCCGCCGTGATGGCCGCCGTCGCCGGTGCCGTCGCGGTGCTGACCTTCCAGGCCAGCGGCGAGTCGGCCGCCCGGTCCGGGTACGTGGCCTCGGCCCCGTCCGGTGCCGTGGTGCTGAAGGCCGAGTCCGTCCGGGGCCCCGACAGCCTGGCGGTGTCCACCGCGAAGAACGCCGCCGCGCTGCGGACCGCCGTGGAGGGCACCGTGCCCGACCTCGGGCAGCGCGCGGACCTGAGCGTGCTCAGCTACGGGGCCTGCGACAGTACGCCCGGCTCGTTCTGCGGCCGGGTGCAGGTCGCCCCGGCGCCTGGGAACACCTGCCTGGCCCCGCCCGGTCCCGGCGGCATCGACCTCCGCTGCGCGCGCGGCTCCGCCGCCGAGCCCGAGGACATCCGGGACGTGATCAGCGGTGATCCGGCCGTGCTGCACAACCTGCTCGGCGTGGACTCGCCCGCCGCCACCAAGGCGCTGGCGGACGGTCAGGTGGTCGTCCTGAACCCCGGCTACCTCCAGGACGGCAAGGTCACCCTGCAGCTCACCCGGTTCGGTGCCACCGGCCCCGAGGGCAACCAGACCAGTACGGTCAGCCTGCCGGGCGTGGCCGTGACCGGCACCGCCCAGGCCGCCCGCGCGGTGATGTCACCGGCGGCCGCCCTGGCGGCCGGGCTGCTCTCGGTCGACCAGCAGTCGGTGTGGCGGCCCGCCCGGACCCTCACCTCGGCCGAGGTGCAGCGCGTCACCTCCGCCGTGGTGCAGACCGGCCCCGGCAAGCTCGCGGTGGAGCGCGGCTACCAGGAGGGCTCCGGCAACGCCCTCGTCCTGGGTCTCGCCGCCGCCGCCTCGGCGGTGGCCATCGCCGCCGCCGCCATCGCCACCGGCCTGGCGGCCACCGACAGCCGGGGGGACCTGGCCACCCTGGCCGCCGTGGGTGCCACCCCGGGCATCCGCCGCCGACTGTCCGCCTTCCAGTGCGCCGTGGTGGCCGCGATGGGCGCCTCGATCGGGGCACTGGCCGGGCTGGTGCCCGCCGCCGCCCTGCAGCGGGTGCAGAACCTCGGCATCGAGGCCAAGCTCGGCTCCGGCTCGTTCCGGATCGGCAGCAACCCGCTGGTGATCCCGTGGCCCGAGCTGGCCGCACTGGTGATCGGGCTGCCGCTGCTGGCCTGGGTGCTCGCCGCCGCCTTCACCCGCTCCCGGGTGGCCCTGGCGCGGCGGACGGAGTGAACCGGCGGTACTGAGCGAGTGCGGCGGCCCTACCGGGGAGACCTGGTGGGGCCGCCGCACTTCTTTGCAAGGAGGAGATCTGTCGTGCGGGTCACTGCGAAAGTGCCTGACCCTTTACGGACGGATCACCTTTCCCGGGTGGGCGTCGCAGTTCCCCGAGCCCCTGATGGCTGGTGCCGTTCGCCGGATCCGGGTACTTCCAGAGGTCGGCCATCAGGTCGGCGATCCGCACAGCGGTGAGCGGCCCGGTGGTCAGGGCGGCGGCGAGGGCGGGCAGCAGGTTGGGCGGGAGGGTGCGGGGGTCGCCGATCAGGACCGACTCGTCGGGGAAGGTGAGCAGCACCAGCGGAGCGCCGTCGTCGAGTTCGGCGTGGTACCAGGTGACCCTGTTCATGTGCCCCCTCCCGCTGACGGCGGATGCGTGCGACTCCAGCTGGAATCGAACGTACACCCGATTACGGGGACTGGCGAGGACGACACACGGGTCCGACGGTCAGTACTCCGCAGCGCCTTCGGAGTCGCCGCGAGCCGCCACCAGGGCCTCGATCACGGCCCGCACCCGGGGCAGGTCGGCCGGGTCGAGCTCGGCCAGGTGCGCCACGATCGCCCGGGCGTCGGCGGGCAGGCCGGTGAGCTCGGTGGTGACGTAGTCCAGGTACTGGGCCGCGGCGGCGCGCTGGACCTGGAGCAGCGGCAGGCCGAGCCCGGCCGCGAGCGCGCGGAGCACCTGCGGCTCGGGCGCGCGGACCACCTCGTTGCGGACCAGCTTGTGCAGCCAGGTGGTGCCGGGGCGGTAGCCGGTGGCCGGGTCGACGGTGCTCTCGGTGAGCCGCCGGAAGGTCACCCCGGGACGGTCCAGCGCCTCGCGCACCAGCCGGGAGAGCGCGTCGCCGGTGTCGCCGGGCACGGTCGCGGGCATCTCGTCGTCTCCCCTCACGGCAGTCGGCCCCTCACTCCGACCCGGGCGAGGGCGCGGGCGACAGCCGCGTTCGCGAACGAGGCTAACAGCGCCGACCTGCCGATGCTGCCACCCCTCGGGGCCGGTGACCAGCCGGTTCGGTGACCTACCCAAGGGAATCGAAAATAAATCGAATACGTGTTCGCGTTCGCGAACGCATCTAGGTAAGGTCCTGTCCGCGAGCAACGACCAGCGGTTCAGCGCAGCAGATCAGAGCAGCAGCAGGAGGCAGTCCGTGACCACGCCGACCGAGTTCTTCGGGGTCCCGATCCAGCGGAGTCGCCAGCCGGTCGCCTGCCGGGTGCAGCAGCGGCCGCTCTCCGCCCTCCGGCCGCTGTTCGAATCGGTGCTCCGGGATCCGGTGATCACGGCCTTTGGCTGGTCCCAGACCGGCCCGGTCCCGGTGGAGCCCGACGGTGCCCGGCTCCGGGTCGGGCCGCCCTGGTTCCGCACCACCGCCGACCGGGCCGAGCAGGACCTGTACGCGCTCTCGCTCGCCCTCCCGCACCCCAGCCTCGGCGGCCACCGCTACGGGCCGGGCGCCTCCCCGATGCACTGGCGCAGACTGCCCTACCAGGGGCCCGACCAGGCCCGCTTCGACCGGGCCCGACGGCTGTCCGAGGCACTGGAGTCCGGCGCGTTCGACCGGGTGCTGGCCGAGTCGTTCGGCGGCCCGGCCGGCGGCGCCACGGCGGTGACGGTCTGGCGGGACCGGATCAGGGTGGTGCAGTGCGCCTTCGTCTGACCGGCGGGGCCGCACCGTTCCGCCGGGCCGCGAGGATCGGGTTTGATGGGGGGATGAGCAACGAGAAGAGCCCCGTACCGGAGTGGGAACAGCGGTTCCGGGCGGCACGGGTCTCCCTGCCCGACTGGGCGGAGCAGGCCCCCGACCGCGCCCTCTACGTCTCCAACTCCACCGGCACGTACGAGATCTACGCCTGGGACCGGTCGGCCGACACCCACCGCCGGGTGACCTCCCGCCCGAATGGGACCACCGACGCCGAGCTCAGCCCGGACGGCGCGTGGATCTGGTGGTTCGACGACACCGACGGCGACGAACTGGGCGTCTGGCGCCGCCAGCCGTTCACCGGCGGCCCCGACGAGCACGCCGTGCCCGGGGTGCCGGCCGCGTACGACGCGGGTCTGGCGCTCGGCCTGGACGGCACCGTGGTGGTCGGCACCTCGGACGACGAGCACGGCACCACCCTCTACCTGCGCCGCCCCGGCGCCACCGAGGTCGAGCGGATCTACCGGCACGAGGAGTACGGCGGCGTCGGCGACCTCAGCCACGACTCCACCCTGCTGGCGATCGACCACACCGAGCACGGCGACGCGATGCACTCGGCGATCCGGGTGCTCCGGCTCGCCGACGGCGCCACCGTGGCCGAGCTGGACGAGGTGACGGGTCGTCAACACCCCAGTGGGGTGGCCTGCCTGGGCTTCGCCCCGGCCGACGGCGACACCCGGCTGCTGATCGCCCACCAGCGCACCGGCCGCTGGGAGCCCGCCCTCTGGGACGTGGCCACCGGCACCGAGACCGCGCTGGTCCTCCGCGACGACCAGGGCCGGGAGTTCCCCGGCGACCTGTCCGCGCAGTGGTTCCCCGACGCCCGCGCCCTGCTGGTCGAGCACGAGTACGAGGCCCGTAGCGAGCTGTTCTGCTACGACCTGGCCACCGGCGGGCTGACCCGGCTGGACACCCCGCGCGGCACCGTCTCCGGCGCGACCGCCCGGCCGGACGGGACGGTGGAGTTCCTCTGGTCCTCGGCGGCCGAACCCTCAGCGGTCCGCTCCACGGCGGGCACCGTGGTGCTGCGGGCCCCCGGCCCGGTGCCGCCGGGCTCGGTGCCGGTCGAGGACGTCTGGGTGGACGGCCCGGGCGGCCGGGTGCACGCACTGGTCCAACGCCCCGCCGGGACCGGCCCGTTCCCCACCCTGTTCGAGGTGCACGGCGGCCCGACCCACCACGACAGCGACTCCTTCGCGGCCGGGCCCGCCGCCTGGCTGGACCACGGCTTCGCGGTGGTCCGGGTCAACTACCGCGGCTCCACCGGCTACGGCCAGGCCTGGACCGACGCGCTGCACGGCCGGGTCGGCCTGATCGAGCTGGAGGACATCGGCGCGGTCCGGGACTGGGCGGTCGACTCCGGCCTGGCCGACCCGTCCCAGCTGGTGCTCTCCGGCGGCTCCTGGGGCGGTTACCTCACCCTGCTCGGCCTCGGCACCCAGCCGGACAGCTGGACCCTCGGCCTGGCCGCCGTACCGGTCGCCGACTACCTCGCCTCGTACCAGGACGAGATGGAGGCGCTCAAGTCGCTGGACCGCACCCTGTTCGGCGGCTCGCCCGAGGAGGTGCCCGAACTCTGGCACGCCTCCTCGCCGTTGAGCTACGTGGAGCAGGTCAAGGTGCCGGTCTACCTGAGCGCCGGGGTGAACGACCCGCGCTGCCCGATCCGGCAGATCGACAACTACGTGACCCGGCTCGAGGAGCTCGGCAAGGAGCACGAGGTCTACCGCTACGATGCCGGGCACGGCTCACTGGTGGTCGAGGAGCGGATCAAGCAGCTCCGACTGGAGATCGACTTCACACTGCGGCACCTGGGGAGAGCGCGTTGAGCATCAGACGTGGGGTGGTGGCCTCCGGCGCCGTACTGGCGCTGCTGCTGACCGCAGCGGGCTGTTCGTCCGGCTCGGACGACTGCGACGACCGGTCGGCCGGCACCGTGGCCGGGACGGTCTCGCCGGTCCAGGCCCAGTTGCTGGCCAAGTCCGGCAAGGGCTCGAAGAGTTCGAAGAGCGCGAAGAAGTCCAAGGGCCACCGGAGCACCGGTCACAAGGGCGCGGACAACGACGACTGCGACGACTGACCTAGTCGGTGACCGGGTCCAGTCCGAGGGCCCGGTCACCGGCGTTCTCCGCCTCGCGGCGGGCCAGCCGGAACCACATGAAGACCACGAAGCCGCCGAAGACGAACCACTCCAGGGTGTAGCCCAGGTTCTGGAACGCCCGCAGGCTCAGACCGTTGCCGCCCTGCGGCTGCACCGTCGGCACCACGGTCAGGCCGTCCGCCACCGTGTCGGCGGCCACCCAGCCGTCGTACCCGACGTCCGGCAGCACGTTCACCAGCGCCGCCGGGCTGATCGTGCCCAGCTGCCCTTCGGGCAGGCCGCCGGCCACCGCACCGTTGCTGCCGCTGTTCTCCGGCGCCTGCAGCCGCCCGGTGACGGTCACCCGGCCGGGGTCGACCTCCGGCGCGGTCCGCCCTGCGGCCGGGCCAGGCACCCAGCCGCGGACCACGGCCACGCAGGCGCTGCCGCCGCCGTCCGGGCAGAGCGGGGTGAGCACGTAGTAGCCCTGCTTGCCGTCCACCGTGCGGTTGGGGACGAGCAGTTGGTGCGCCGCGTCGTACCGGCCGGTCAGGGTGACCGCGCGGCCGACCGTCTCGGTGGTCACCCGGGCCCGCGCGTCCGGCAGCAGCTCGGCGAACGGGACCGCCGCACCGCCGGTCGCCGCGTCGGCGGAGCGGACCGCGTCCTGGTGCCGCTTCACCTGGTCCTCGAACCGGCTGAGCTGCCAGGAACCGAGGAACAGGCAGACCACGACCGCCAGGACGGCGACCACGGTGCCGCCGAGCCAGCGCGAAGTCAGGAGAAACCGGTACACACACACCACGGTAACGACCCCTACACCCACCCCCGACACCAGGGCCTCACGCTGCGCTCCGCCCCGTGGGCGACGCCGACCTTTTCGCAGGTGGCTCGGAAGAGTCAGGGGCTCGGGGCTCTGCTGTTGTGCGGCTCCGCCGCGTGGGCGACGCCGGCCCTTGCAAGGTGATCGTCGCGTAGGTGGTCAGGTACTTTCGCAGTGACCCGCACGCCAGATCTCCTCGCCCACGCGGCGGAGCCGCACATCAGCAGAGCCCCGAGCCCCTGGACAGTGCAGCCGAGCGCCCTGCAAAAGGCCGAGCTCGCCGACCTACGGCCCCGTCGACGGGGAGGTGTCCGGGATGCGTTCCGGGCCGTTGCGGTAGACGGTGCCCGTGCAGGCGTTGGCCAGGGTGGCGACCACCTGGGGGCCGCCCGGGTCCGGGGTGTGGGTGAGGGTGAGGGTGGGGCGGCCCGGGGTCGGGCTGGCCGTCGGGGCAGGCGACTCGCCCGCCGACGGCGAGGCTTCGGGGCCGGGGGCCTCACTCGCGCCCGCCGTCCCGCCCGATCCCGGACCGGCCGCCAGCGCCCGGGAGTTGACGACCTCGGCACCGGGACAGGGCCCGTCCGGCACCCAGCCGAACCGGACCTGGTAACCCGCCATCGGCGGGAGCAGCACCGGCCCGCCCCCCACCGGCTCGGCCAGCCCGGCGGCCGGCCCGCCGGCCGTGTGCGGGGCCACCTTGACCGTGGCCGAGTCGGTCACCAGCCGGCCGCCGCCGACCAGTTCGCAGGCCCGCCCGGAGGTGTTGACCACCCGGAACCACCCGTACACCCGACCCTCCGGATCGGCCGCCGCCAGGTGGGAGCTGCCCTGCCCGAGGTCGGCCGGTCCGCAGCCGGGCACCGGCACCGTGCCCGCCGTCGGCGAGCCGGGGACACCGGCCAGCGACCCGCTGGTGGTCACCTCGGGCAGCGGCTCGGTCGGGGAGCCGACGGGCGAGGCGGTGACGACCGGCATCGGCAGCGAGGTGGGCCGACCGGTGCCGCCGCTCCTCGACGGCCCCGGCGTGACGGCCGGGCCGGACGGCCCGGTCGCGAGCGGGCCGTCCACCGGCCCGCCGGAGAGGTCGAGTTGCTGCACCCCGTGGATGGTCGGCAGGGCGGCGGCGGCGAGCAGCGCGGCGGCCACCACGCCCGTCCACCTGGTCCGCTGCCTGGCCCGGCGCCGGGGCACCTGGTCGTGCAGCCGGGGCAGCGCGGTCGGGTCGGGCTCGACCTCGGCCACCGCCCGGTGCAGCCGGTCGCGTAGCTCCCGCACCAACGGGTCCTCCCCCGAGGGCCGCCGGCCGTCAGTCATCGCTGCTCTCCATCAGCACCCGCAGCGCGGCCAGGCCGCGCGAGCCGTACGCCTTCACCGAGCCGACCGAGATCCCGAGCGCGTCGGCCACCTGGGCCTCCGTCAGATCGGCGTAGTAGCGCAGCACCAGCACCTCCCGCTGACGGCGTTGCAAGCCTCGGAGCGCGGCCTTCAACTGGTCGCGCTCCAGCGCATCGTAGGCGCCTTCTTCTGCACTGGCCATGTCAGGCATCGGCTTGGGCAGCAGCCGCAGGCCCATGATCCGCCGGCGCAAGGTGGAGCGGGACAGGTTGACCACGGTCTGCCGCAGGTAGGCCAGGGTCTTCTCGGGTTCGCGGACCCGGCGCCGGGCCGCGTGCACCCGGATGAAAGCCTCCTGCACCACGTCCTCGCAGGAGGCGACGTCGTCCAGCAGCAGGGCCGCCAGCCGGAGCAGGGAGCGGTAGTGCGCCTGGTAGGTGGCGGTCAGATGATCGACGCTGGCTCCCGCCGCGTCCGCCGCGGCGGTGCCCATCCGGCTACCGACCGGCCGCGCCGCCACGCGCACCGTGCCCACCCGCACTGCCCCCACCACGTTCGCCACGCATGTTGGACACTTGATCCCCTGTCATGGTTGCCCCCGACTGCGGGCTCATTCTCCCGCACCTGCCGGGGTGCCTCCAGTGCCCTTGCGGGGGAATCTGACGGATCGTCTGCCGTTCACCCGGACTCAACCTCCACCGGACGACCACACCCGGGCTCAGCCCAGCCGGGAGAACTCCGCCGCCACCAGCTCGGCGATCTGCACCGCGTTCAGGGCGGCGCCCTTGCGCAGGTTGTCGCCGCAGACGAAGAGGTCGAGCGCGGTGGGGTCGTCCAGCGCGACCCTGACCCGGCCGACCCAGACCGGATCCGTCCCGACCGCGTCGTTCGGGGTGGGGAACTCCCCCGCCGCCGGGTCGTCGTAGAGCACCACGCCCGGGGCGTTCTGCAGGATCTCCTGCGCGGCGACCAGGCTCACCTCGCGTTCGAAGACCGCGTGCACGGCCAGCGAGTGGGTGGTGACCACCGGGATCCGGACGCAGGTGGCGGAGACCTTCAGACCCGGCAGGCCGAGGATCTTCCGCGACTCGTTGCGGACCTTGAGCTCCTCCGAGGACCAGCCGCCGTCCTCCACCGTGCCGGACCACGGCACCGCGTTCAGGGCCAGCGGCGCGGCGAACGGGCCGTTGTCGCCGACCACGGCCCGCAGGTCACCGGTCTGCTCGCCGACCGAGGTGCCCGCCACCTCGGCGATCTGGGTCCGCAGGGTGTCCACCCCGCTCTGCCCGGCGCCGGAGGCGGCCTGGTACGCGGCGACCACCAGCTCGCTCAGGCCGTACTCGGAGTGCAGCGCGGCCAGCCCGCCGATCAGGGTGAGCACGGTGCAGTTGGGGTTGGCGATGATCCCGCGCGGGCGGATCAGCGCCGCCGGGGCGTTCACCTCGGGGACCACCAGCGGGACGTCCTGGTCCATCCGGAACGCGCCGGAGTTGTCGACCACCACCACGCCCTTGGCGGCGGCGATCGGGGCCCAGCGGGCGGCGATGTCGTCCGGTACGTCGAAGATCGCCACGTCGATCCCGGCGAACGCCTCCTCGTCGAGCCCGACCACCTCGGTCTCCACCCCGCGGACCGTCAGCCGACGGCCCGCCGAACGGGACGAGGCGATCAGCCGGATCTCCCCCCAGACGTCCCGCCGGATGGAGAGGAGGCCGAGCAGTACGGCTCCGACGGCGCCCGTGGCGCCGACCACCGCGAGGCTCGGCCTCCTCTCCGGGGTCATCGGCCGGTACCGCCGTAGACGACCGCCTCGTCCGTCTCGGTGTCCAGACCGAAAGCGCTGTGCACGGCCCGGACCGCCTCGTTGACGTCGTCCGCACGGGTGACCACCGAGATCCGGATCTCCGAGGTGGAGATCAGCTCGATGTTCACGCCGGCCTCGGAGAGCGCCTCGAAGAAGGTCGCGGTCACGCCGGGGTTGGAGCGCATGCCCGCACCGACCAGCGAGATCTTGCCGATCGCGTCGTCGTAGCGGAGCGACTCGAAGCCGATGCCCTCCTTGACCCGGCCGAGGGCGTCGATGGCCTTCTGGCCCTCGGTCTTCGGGCAGGTGAAGGAGATGTCGGTGAGACCGGTGGACGCCGCCGAGACGTTCTGCACCACCATGTCGATGTTGACCTCGGCGTCCGCGATGGCGCGGAAGATCCGGGCGGCCTCGCCCGGCTTGTCGGGCACGCCAACGACCGTGACCTTGGCCTCGGACGTGTCGTGGGCGACTCCGGAGATGATCGCCTGCTCCATCTCGCCCCCTTCGGGCTTGGTCGGGTTGATGCTGCTGACAATGGTCCCCGGCAGACCGGAGAAGGACGAGCGTACGTGAATCGGGATGTTGTAGCGCCGCGCGTACTCCACACAGCGGTCCAGCAGCACCTTGGAGCCGGACGAGGCCAGCTCCAGCATGTCCTCGAAGCCGATCCAGTCGATCTTGCGGGCCTTCTTCACCACCCGCGGGTCGGCGGTGAACACGCCGTCCACGTCGGTGTAGATCTCGCAGACCTCGGCGCTCAGCGCGGCGGCCAGCGCCACCGCTGTGGTGTCCGAGCCGCCCCGGCCGAGGGTGGTGATGTCCTTGCTGACCTGGGAGACACCCTGGAAGCCGGCCACGATCGCGATGTTGCCCTCGTCCAGGGCGTTCCGGATCCGGCCCGGCGTCACGTCGATGATGCGCGCCTTGTTGTGGACCGAGTCGGTGATGACCCCGGCCTGGCTGCCCGTGAAGGACTGGGCCTCGTGGCCCAGCGACCGGATCGCCATGGCCAGCAGGGCCATCGAGATCCGCTCGCCAGCGGTCAGCAGCATGTCGAACTCGCGTCCGGAGGGGATCGGGGAGACCTGCTCCGCGAGTTCGATGAGCTCGTCCGTCGTGTCGCCCATGGCGGACACCACGACGACGACCTCATGGCCGGCCTTCTTGGTGTCGACGATCCTGCGGGCTACGCGCTTGATGCCCTCGGCATCCGCTACGGATGAGCCGCCGTACTTCTGCACGACAAGGCCCACGTGCGCTCCTCGACTAGTGTCGTTTTCGGGGGACTGGTGGCCCCCGCACCCCCGGGGGAACGGGGGCGCTGCGGTCGGCGCCAGTCTAGCGAGCGGCCTGGGCCCGACCTGCGGTTTCCATATGATGAGACGCGGATATCACGAGGTGGGCAGCCGTCCGGCCGCCGGGACCGGCAGGTCTGCGGGCCCGGCCCGACCTCCCCGGAGAATCGCCGGGGAGGTGGACGCGGCACCTCGGATTTCGCGTCGGCGGGTGGGCGGTGACTGGTGCGTCACACCGGCGCGGCGCCGCCTACAGGCCGAGCTCGGCGACCATCAGGTCGCCCGCCTGCTGCTCCAGCTGCTCGTCGGTCAGCCCGTCGTCGTCGGTGTCCGCACCGTCCGCCGCCGCACCGATCGGGCTGTCCAGCCGGACGTGCGCGATCAGCGACTGCAGTGCCCGCAGCACCGCCGTGCAGGTAGAACCCCAGCTGGACAGGTAGGAGAACTGCCACCACCAGAGCGCCTCGCTGACCCGGCCCTCCTGGTAGTGCGTCAGACCGTGCCGCAGCTCGGCGACCACACCCGCCAGGTCGTCCGAGATCCGGAACGCGCTCGGCTTCTCCGGCGGCCCGTACGGGTCGAAGACCTCGTGGTAGACGTCGATCGGGGCGAGCAGCGCGGCCAGCCGCTCGCGCAGCTCGACCCCGTCCGGCTCCGGGCCCGCGTCCGGCTCGAACCGGTCCTCCGGGACGACGTCCTCGATCGCGCCCAGGCGGCCACCGGCCAGCAGCAGCTGCGAGACCTCCAGCAGGAGCAGCGAGACCACGCTGCCGGGCTCGTCGCCCTTGGCGACCTCGGTGACCGCGAGCACGAAGCTCTCCACCGAGTCGGCGATCTGCACCGCGAAGTCGTCCGGCTCGTGCCGGTGCTGCGGGCCGCCGGGTGCGGCGGCACCGGGGTGCGCGCCGGCGGGCTGGGTACTGCTGGGCTGCTCAGACATCGAGAAGTCGTCTCCCTTCGAAGGCCCGTCCGAGGGTGACCTCGTCGGCGTACTCCAAGTCCCCACCGACCGGCAGGCCGCTGGCCAGCCGGGTCACCTTCAGGCCCATCGGCTTGCACAGCCGGGCCAGATAGGTGGCGGTCGCCTCCCCCTCCAGGTTGGGGTCGGTCGCCAGGATCAGCTCGGTGACCGTGCCGTCCGCCAGCCTGGTCATCAGCTCGCGGATCCGCAGGTCGTCCGGCCCGATGCCCTCGATCGGGCTGATCGCGCCGCCCAGCACGTGGTACCGGCCGCGGAACTCGCGGGTCCGCTCCACCGCCACCACGTCCTTGGGCTCCTCGACCACGCAGATCACCGCGAGGTCGCGCCGCTGGTCCAGGCAGACCCGGCACCGCTCGGCCTCCGCGACATTGCCGCAGACCACGCAGAACCGGACCTTCTCCTTGACCTCCAGCAGCGCGTGCGCCAGCCGGCGCACGTCCACCGGGTCGGCCTGCAGCACGTGGAAGGCGATCCGCTGCGCGCTCTTGGGCCCGACGCCGGGCAGCCTGCCCAGTTCGTCGATCAGGTCCTGAACCACGCCCTCGTACAACTTCGCGCCTTCCCTCGGGCCCTGGCCACCGGCGGTGCCGTCGGCTCCGGTGCCATCATCCAACGAATCGGGCGTCGGACACACCGTCCGACGCCCGACTCACCATAAATCTCGCGCCGCCCCGCCGGTGCGGAACCGGCGGCAGGGCAGAAGGGCAGGTCAGAACGGCAGACCGGGGATGCCGCCGCCGAGGCCCTGGGCCAGCGGGCCCATCCGCTCGGCCTGCATCTTCTGGGCGGTCGCGTTCGCGTCCCGGACGGCGGCCAGGATCAGGTCAGCCAGCGTCTCGGTGTCCTCCGGGTCGACCGCGGCCGGCGCGATGGTCAGCGAGACCAGCTCACCCGCACCGGTCACCGTCACCTCGACCAGGCCACCGCCCGCCGAACCGGCCACGTGCGCCTCCGCCAGCTCGCGCTGCGCCTTGGCGAGCTCCTCCTGCATCTTCTGCGCCTGCTTCAGCAGCTGCTGCATATTGGGCTGGCCACCACCAGGGAACACGGCTCACTCCTGTACCTGTACGACTCACGACTGCGGAAACACTTCCGACCCGAGCCTACGTCGGCCGGGCTCAGCGGTTGTGGTGAATCTCCTCCAGGACCGTGGCGCCCAGCTCACGGACGATCAGCTCCTGGCTGTGCGCCCCCTGGTCGACCTGGGTGGGCGAGGGGCCGCTGAAGCTGGCGTCGCCCTCCAGGTCGTAGTCGTCCGGCGGGTAGTCCTCCGCCGGCGGCCCGTCGACCGGCGGCGCGGGCGCGCGGACGGGGGCGGGCGCCGGGGCCGCCGGGGAAGGCGCCGCCGGCTGCTGCGGGGACGGGGGCGCGGTCTGGGCCGACCAGGGCTGCGGCGGTGCGGCCTGCACCGGCGCGGGCTGCGGGGGCTGGGCCTGCTGCTGTGCCTGCTGCTGGTGCTGCGGCTGACTCTGCTGCGGGGCGCCCCAACCCCCGGTCGACGGCGGCGGGTTGCCACCGGCTCCGGCGGCCACCCCGCCGCTGGTGCCACCGGACGGGTCGACGATGCACTCGACCCGCCAGTCCACCCCGAGGGAGTCGGCCAGCGCCTGCTTGAGCACCTCGTCGCTGTTGCTGCCGACGAAGCTGTCGCGGGCACCCGCGTTGATGAACGAGACCTGCAGGACGCTGCCGTCGAAGCCCGCGACCTGGCCGTTCTGGCTGAGCAGGATCCAGGTGAACCGGCGGCGGTTCTTCACCGCCTCCAGGATCTGCGGCCAGAGCTGCCTGACCTGGCCCGCGCCCTGCTGGGCGGAGACCGAGGGCTGACCGGCCGTCGGCTGCGGAGCCGCCGACTGGACCGGCGGGGCCGGCTGGGCCGGTGCCACCGGCGTGGGGGCGGGGGCGGGCGCCTCCTGCGCCGGCGCACCGGCGGACGGGAAGCTGCGCGGGATCGGCCACGCGCCGGGGGCGGCGGCTGCGGGCTGACCCGGCGTCACCTGCCCGGGCGGGGCGGCCTGCGGCGGTGCGGCCTGGACCGGCGGTGCGGCCTGCACGGGCGGGGAGGCCTGCACGGGCGGGGCCTGCTGGACCGGCGGTGCCTGCGGTGCCTGCTGCATCGGGGGGGGCACCTGCATCGGCGGGGCAGCCGACGGCGGCGCCGCGAATCCGCCTGCGGCGGCCCGGCGCTCCAGCTTGTCCAGCCGCGCCTGCAGCGACAGCTCGTCGCCGTACGCGCCGGGCAGCATCACCCGGGCACAGATCAGTTCCAGCTGGAGCCTCGGCGCGGAGTTCCCCCGCATCTCGGTCAGCCCGGTGTTGACCAGGTCGGCCGCCCGGCTCAGGTCGGCCGGACCGAACCGGTCCGCCTGGGCCTGCATGATCGCGACCCGGTCGGCCGGGGCGTCGATCAGCCCCTTCTCCCCCGCGTCCGGCACGGTGGCCAGGATCACCAGGTCACGCAGCCGCTCCAGCAGGTCGGTGACGAACCGGCGCGGGTCGTGCCCACCCTCGACCACCCGGTCCACCACCTGGAAGACCGTCGCCCCGTCCTGCGCGGCGAACGCGTCCACCACCTCGTCCAGCAGCGCCGAGTCGGTGTACCCGAGCAGCGCCGTGGCCATCGCGTACGTGACGCCGCCCTCGCCGGCCCCGGCGAGCAACTGGTCCATCACCGACATCGAGTCCCGGACCGAGCCCGCGCCGGACCGGACCACCAGCGGGAAGACCGAGTCCTCGACCGCGATCTGCTCCCGCCCGCACACCTGCGCCAGGTAGTCCCGCAGCGTGCCGGGCGGCACCAGCCGGAACGGGTAGTGGTGCGTCCGGGACCGGATCGTCCCGATCACCTTCTCCGGCTCGGTGGTGGCGAAGATGAACTTCAGGTGCTCCGGCGGCTCCTCCACCACCTTCAGCAGCGCGTTGAACCCGGCCGGGGTCACCATGTGCGCCTCGTCCAGGATGAAGATCTTGTACCTGCTGTGCACCGGCGCGAAGAACGCCCGCTCGCGCAGGTCACGCGCGTCGTCCACACCACCGTGCGAGGCGGCGTCGATCTCGATCACGTCGATCGAACCGGGCCCCCCGGTCGCCAGGTCCGTACAGGACTGGCACTCTCCGCACGGGGTGGGCGTCGGGCCCTGCGCACAGTTCAGACAGCGGGCCAGGATGCGGGCACTGGTGGTCTTCCCGCACCCGCGCGGGCCGCTGAACAGGTAGGCGTGGTTGACCCTGTTGTTGCGCAGGGCCTGCTGGAGCGGAGCGGTCACGTGCTCCTGCCCGATGACCTCGGCGAAAGTCTCGGGGCGATAGCGGCGGTACAGGGCTAGGGACACACCCCCGACGATATCGGGACGGGCGGACAAACGCGGTCCCCCGGGAACGCAAGGACCCCTCGTGCACCCGCCAGAGCCCTCCTACCCTTGCTGCCTTCCGGCCCTGGGGGAGTTCAGAGAGATAACGCCGCACGAGGGGCTGCCCCAAGAGTAGCGGATCCCCGACCGAAGCCCCACCACCACCCCTCCACCCCGAACCGCAGGCCACTACCCCCACCCACCTGCGGATGGGTGGTCGCGAGCACCCCCGAACATGTACTAAGCTCTCCCACGGAGGATTCGCCTAGTGGCCTAGGGCGCACGCTTGGAAAGCGTGTTGGGATAAAACCCTCACGAGTTCGAATCTCGTATCCTCCGCCTTCACGAAGGCCCCGGACCGCTCAGCGGTCCGGGGCCTTCGTCGTTGCATGGATGCGGCCTGATCGCTCGGACCAGACACAGGGAAGCCATGCCATCCTCGACTATGGCGAGTATGGTGACTTGTATGGCATCCAAGAAGGTCACCGTCACGCTCCCCGAAGACCTGCTGGACGAGATCCGCGCGGACACTGCCGAACGCGGCCTGTCCGCATACGTTGCCGACGCCCTCCGGGCCAAGCGCGACCGCGATCGCTTGCAGGAGCTGGTCGTATGGCTGGAAGAGGAACACGGGCCGATCCGTAGCGACGAACGGGCTGCCGCCTACGCGGAGTTGGACGACCTGGATGCGGAACACGATCGGCGCCGGGTGGCCCGTGGCAAGAGCAGCGGGGCGGCCGCGTGAAGAAGCGCGCCGAGGAAGTCCGGCGGCTGCGCGTCTTCGTGTTGGACAGTGAAGCCCTGTCGCTCGCGGTCAGCGGCGATCGCATGATGATCGCCCGGCTCGACCTCGCCGCCCGTGGTGAGGCGGAGATCGTCACCTCGCCCATGACCTTGGTCGAGGCGTACGACGCACGGACCACCGAACAGCGCTGGGATTGGGTGCTGTCACGGGTGAACGTCGCCGAACTGGGCAAGGACGAGGCGCGACAAGCGCGTCGGCTGCTGGCGGACGCCGGCCTGCACGGGCACAAGTACGCGATCGACGCCATGCTCGCGGTAGTAGCGCTGCGGCAGCGAGGTCAGGTGACGGTCTTCGCCTCCGACACGGAGGATCTGGAGAGGTTGCTACCGGACCACGTCGTGGTGGTGAAGGTCTGACTGGCTGCCTGTCGCCTCCTGCGATCCGGCGTCGGAGCGATCCTGCTACATCGAGATCACGGCAGAGGGCACGGTCTCCCACGGCACCGACCCCGGGGCCTGCGAACGAGCGCGGAGCGGCAAGTCCACCCTCTACGCGGTCTGGCCGGGCGAGTGGAACAGCCAATTGTTCGCCGTCGACGACTTGGACGAGTACGCCCGCGCTCACGGCGTCATCAGTGGTCTCGACGGCTCTTCCTCGCAGCACCCGGGTCGCCCGAGTCTCATGGCGCCTGGCGGCTGCACCTGCCCGGCGACCCCGGATGCCAGGGTCGCCGGGTGGCGACGGCCTCCCTCGATGCCCACCCGCCGGCCCGGGCGAGGATCAGGTGACCATCCCTCGTGCTGCCGCAGTTCCTCGCTGCCTGCGAGGCGTCCACCGGAGCTCGGGCGGACGCCGCCGGTGACGTGCTGTCACAGGCGCAGGTATGCGAGGTCGACGGCGGCGGCCATCGCGTGCGCGCCCGCGTCGTTGAGGTGCAGGTGGTCGCCGCTGTCGAGGTCGGCCCGAATGGAGTCCGGCGCGTCCGGGTCCTGGACGGCTGCGGCGACGTCGACGACGGTGTCGAAGACGGTGGAAGTGCGGATCCACGCGTTGACCTCACGCCGCACCGCGCGGCCCTCAGGGGTGTCGATACCCGGGTAGACGGTGCCGGCGTACGGGCCCATCGTCATGCCGATCGTGGTCAGCCCGTGCGAACGCGCGCGGCCGGCGAGCGCGGTGAAGCCCGCGATCAGGTCCTCGGCGGTGGCCGGGGGCTCACCGAACATGCCCGGCAGGCCCACGTCGTTGAGGCCGAAGTGGAAGAGCACATGGGTGACGCCGGGCACCTGGAGGACGTCGCGCTCGAAGCGGGCCAGGCCGCGCGGGCCGACCTCGTCGGTCAGCAGGCGATTGCCGCCGATGCCCTGGTTGACCACCCAGCCACAGTCGAGCCGCCGGCTCAGCTGGTTGGGAAAGCGTTCGTTGGCGCCGGTGGAGGTGCCGACGCCTTCGAACCAGGAGTCGCCGAACGCGACAGCGATCGCGGTGCCTTCGGGGGCGAGGACGTCGATGCCGGTGACGTAGTAGCGGCCGTCGATCTCCTCGGCACCGGTGAAGTCCGCCGCGACCGCGTTGCCGGGCAGCACGTAGGCGTTCTGCGACGGGGTGTGGGCGTACGTCGCGAGGCCGGTGTCCTCGGGCAGACGGAGCGTCAGCGCCAGGTCGGTCCCTGCGGGCACCGCGAGGGCGACGGGGTCGCTGTGGAGCCGCTCGCCGGCGGGGATGACCACCTCGGTCGCGCCGCCGAACCGCAGCGCGGTGTCGGTGGCGGGGTCGACGGCGCTGCCGCTGGTGCGGACCGCGAGCCGTGCTGCCCCGATGACCAGGGGTTCCTTGCCGTACTCGTTGCTGAGGAGGACGCGCAACGCCTTGCCGCCGCCGTCGAGGCGGAGGATCTGGCGAAGCGTCTGGTCGTGGAATCCGCGGGAGGGCTTGATCTGGATGGCCTCGTGGGGGCTGAGGACGGCGGAGCGGAAGCCTGCAACCCAAGTGGTGGTCATGATGGTGAACTCCTCGTCGTGGTGCGGGGTTGCGCGGTCGGTCGGCGTCCGCGATGGGTCATTTAGTTGCTGCGAGGAATATCCTCGTCGCAAGCAGATGTCTACCTCGCGGATATTCCGCGTGTCAACTGTCCGCACGGCAAGCACTTGCGGCTAGGATGAGGGCATGGACCGATCCGATGTCTTCGACGACCCCCGCCTGACTGCGGCCGGCTTGCTCTTCGAGGCCCGCGACGGGCTGATCGCGAAGCTGGCGCCGACCCTGGAGAAGGCAGGACTGTCGTCCTTGGACTTCGAGGCCTTGATGCGGTTGAGCCGGTCCCCCGGGGGGCGGTTGCGGATGACCGACCTGGCCGCCCAGTCCTTCCTGTCGACCAGCGGCGCCACGCGGGTTGTGGACCGCCTGCAGCGCGGCGGCCTGGTGAACCGGGAGTCGAGGGCCGACGACCGGCGCAGCACCTATGCCGTCCTCACCGCCGAAGGCGCAGACCGACTGCGCGGGGCGCTGGCCGAGCACCTCGACGAGATCGAGCGCTGGTTCACGGGCCTCTTCACCCCTGAACAGCTGGGCGACCTGGTCACCAACCTGCGGACGCTCCGCGATGTCGTCCACCCGAACGCGGAGATGAACACCGCCCCGCCGCCGACCGCCGGAGAGTGAATCCCCTCGGACAGGACCTCGACCAACCGGGCTTCCCGCAGGATCCGACAGCGGCGGGGTGCTGGTCTCGTATCCTCCGCACCCGCCCGCCAAGGCAAACGCGAGGCCCCGACCGCACTGCGGTCGGGGCCTTCGTCGTTCCCGTCTCAGCGGCGTCTTGCGGGACGCCTAGGGCCGCACCGTCGCCGGGAAGAAGGAGTCGGCGGACCGCAGTGCCTCGGTGTCGGCGAGGATCTGGCCGGGGGCGTTCGCGTAGCCGAGCAGTGAACCGCCCCAGTGCATGGTCAGGTAGTCGGCGCAGTTGCGCAGGGTGCCGATCAGCGGGCCGGCCATCGCGTGGTCCTCGGAGGACAGGGTGCTGACGCTCCACATCGTCTTGCCGGCCATCCGGGGCTTGAAGTCGACGCCGGGGACGCGCATCCAGCCCGACCAGTGGTCGAGGTAGAGCTTGGCGCTCGCCGACAGGCTGTACCAGTAGAGCGGCGACGCGATGACGAGATCGGTGGCGGCCAGGGTGGCGTCGAGCAGCACGCGGGCGTTCCCGGCCGGCTCGGGGTACACGCCGGGGCCGACGTGCCGGCGGTCCTCGAACGCCGGGAGCGGGAGGTCGCTCAGCCGGAGCCACTGCTGCTCGACGTTCTCGGGCAGGGCCGCCGCCGCCCGCCGTACGAGCGTCTCGGTGTTGCCGTCCGGGCGGGAGCCGGCGAGCAGGAAGAGGAACTTCCGCTCGCCGGCCCGGTGGGTGGTGGACATTGGCTGCTCTCTCCAGTCGGTGCTGCCCCGAATCCACGGGGTGAGGTCGGGGTCGGGCGGACGAACGGTCAGGCCGGGCCGTCGCCGGCCGCGGTGGTGTCGTGGACCGACACGGAGCCGGTGCTGGTCATCGGCCGGGCGAACGCCGCCAGCACCGGCCCGTGCATCGGCAGGTCCTGGACCGTCCAGCGGTCGGGAGGTACCCGGCACTCTTCCGCGAGGTCCACCGACACGGGCCCGGTCCGGCCCGGATGCACCAGCACCCGGTGCGGCGCGGTGGTCAACGGAAGGCCCGCCGCCTTCATCAGTGCCTCCTTCCGGGTCCAGGCGCGCACGAAGGCCGCGCTACGGCCGCCCGGGGAGAGAGCCCGTACCTGTTGCTGCTCCTCGGGTGCCAGGCAGCGGTCGATGAGTCCTTCGGTGTCGAAGCTCCGGACGTGTTCGAGGTCCACCCCGATCGGGTCCTCCACCGACAGTCCGAGCAGCCAGAGCTCCTCGGACCGAGCCACGCTCAGGAACACCCGTGCGTTCGACGACGCGAGGACGAGCGGCCGGTACCGGAGGCTCTCGCGGCCGGCGGGGCCGGTGCGCCCGAACCGGATCTCCGCGGGTGGTACATCCGAATAGGCGGCCACCGTGCGGCGGACGGAGGCCCAGGCGGCGACGAAGCGGCGACGGTCCTCGCTCCGGGAGAACCGGGTGGACCGGTCCCGTTCGTCCGCCGCCAGGAGCTCCATGTCCTGGTCCGGTACGGAGCCGTGCCCGTCGCCGATCCAGAGGTGGGTCTCGCCGCGTTCGGGGAGGGGGCGAGCGGCTAGCACGTCATCGGCCCTTCACGCTCACGTGCTGCCGGACGGCGGCGATGGCGTCGTCGACGGCGGCGGGGTTGGTGCCGCCGCCCTGGGCGACGTCGTCCTTGCCGCCACCGCCGCCACCGAGGGTCTTGGCGGCGACCTTGACCAGCTCACCGGCCTTGACGCCACGGGCACGGGCGTCCTCGTTGGTGGCGACCACGGTCACCGGCCGGCCGCCCGCCACCGTGAAGACGGCGACCACGGCCGCGCGCGAGCCGAGCCGGGCCCGCACGTCGAGGACCAGCTTGCGCAGGTCGTCGGCACCGGTGCCGTCGGCGACCCGGGCGGCCACCACCGAGACGCCGTTGACGTCCTCGGCGCTCCCGACCAAACCGGCGGCGAGCGCGAGCACCTTCTCCGCGCGGAAGCGCTCGATCTCCTTCTCGGCGTCCTTGAGCTTGGCGAGCATGCCCGAGATCTTCTCCGGCAGCTCCTCCGGACGGCCCTTCACCAGCTCGGTCAGCTGGGCCACCACGGTGTGCTCCTTGGCCAGGAACCTGTACGCGTCGGCGCCCACCAGCGCCTCCACCCGGCGCACCCCGGCACCGATCGACGCCTCACCGAGCAGCTTCACCAGACCCAGTTGCGCGGTGTTGCCGACGTGCGTGCCACCGCAGAGCTCCTTGGAGAAGTCACCGATGGTCACCACCCGGACGGCGTCGCCGTACTTCTCGCCGAACATCGCGACGGCGCCGGCCTTGCGGGCCTGATCCATCGTCATCACCTCTGCCGTGACCTCCAGTTCACGGGCCAGCACCTCGTTGATCTTCTGCTCGACATCGACCAGGACAGCGCTCGGGACAGCCGTCGGCGCGCCGAAGTCGAACCGGAACCGGCCCGGGGCGTTCTCCGACCCGGCCTGCGCGGCGGTCGGGCCGAGCGCGTCACGCAGCGCCTGGTGGGTCAGGTGGGTGGCGGAGTGGGCCCGCGAGACCGCGCGGCGGCGCTCCAGGTCCAGCTGCGCGTACGCGGCCGAGCCGACCACGACCTCGCCGACCAGCACCGAGCCCTTGTGCACGATGACGCCGGGCACCGGCTGCTGCACGTCGCGGATCTCGACGACGGCACCCGAATCCATGCGGATCCGGCCGTGGTCGGCCAGCTGGCCGCCGCCCTCGGCGTAGAACGGGGTGCGGTCGAGCACCAGCTCGATGTCGTCGCCCTCTTGCGCGGCCGGGGCTGACACACCGTCGACCAGCAGGCCGACGACCGTGGCCTCACCCGAGGTGTCGGCGTACCCGGTGAAGACCGTGGCACCGGCCGAGTCGGCGACGGCGCGGTAGGCGGAGACGTCGGCGTGGCCGTGCTTCTTCGCCCTGGCGTCGGCCTTGGCCCGGTCCCGCTGCTCCTTCATCAGACGGCGGAAACCGTCCTCGTCCACCGACAGGCCCTGCTCGGCGGCCATCTCCAGCGTCAGGTCGATCGGGAAGCCGAAGGTGTCGTGCAACTGGAAGGCCCGGTCACCGGCCAGCGCCGTGGAACCGGCGGACTTCGTCTCGGCGACGGCGGTGTCCAGGATCGTCGTGCCGCTGCGCAGCGTCTGGAGGAAGGAAGCCTCCTCGGCGACGATGACCGTCTCGATCCGCTTGCACTCCTCGAAGAGCTCCGGGTACTGCGGGCCCATCGCGTCGATGGTGATGTCCGAGAGCACCTTGGCGACCGGCTCGGTGGCACCCAGCAGGCGCATGTTGCGGATCGCCCGGCGCAGGATCCGGCGCAGCACGTAGCCGCGGCCTTCGTTGCCGGGGGTGACGCCGTCGGAGACGAGCATGACGGAGGTGCGGATGTGGTCGGCGACCACGCGCAGTGAGACGTCGGATTTGGTGTCGGCGCCGTAGGTGTGGCCGGTGAGCTGGGCGGCGCGGTCCAGGATCATCCGGCTGGTGTCGATCTCGAAGAGGTTGTCGACGCCCTGGAGGATGGTGGCCAGGCGTTCCAGGCCCAGGCCGGTGTCGATGTTCTGGTTGGGGAGGTCGCCCAGGATGGGGAAGTCGTCCTTGCCGGAGCCGGCGCCGCGCTCGTACTGCATGAAGACCAGGTTCCAGATCTCCATGTAGCGCTCGCCGTTGACGGCGGGGCCGCCTTCCTCGCCGTAGGCGGGGCCGCGGTCGTAGTTGATCTCCGAGCAGGGGCCGCACGGGCCGGGGACGCCCATCGACCAGAAGTTGTCGGCCTTGCCCAGGCGCTGGATCCGCTCGGCCGGGACACCGATCTTGTCCCGCCAGATCGCCTCGGCCTCGTCGTCGTCCTGGTAGACGGTGATCCACAGCTTCTCCGGCTCCAGGCCGTAACCACCCTCCGCGACGGAGGAGGTCAGCAGCTCCCACGCATAGCTGATCGCCCCCTCCTTGAAGTAGTCGCCGAAGGAGAAGTTGCCGCACATCTGGAAGAAGGTGCCGTGCCGGGTGGTCTTCCCGACCTCCTCGATGTCCGGGGTCCGGACACACTTCTGCACGCTGGTCGCACGGCTGAAGGCGGGCTTGACCTCACCGAGGAAGTACGGCTTGAACGGCACCATGCCCGCGTTCACCAGCAGCAGGGTGGGGTCGTCGGCGACCAGGGACGCCGACGGGACGACAGTGTGTCCGCGCTCCTCGAAGAAGCGCAGCCACCGGCGGCGGATCTCTGCCGACTCCATCATTGGTCCTTCCGAACGGGCAAGGTCGCGGGTGTCACTACCCCGGGACCGCGGTGAGGTGGATGCGAGAGGTGGCAGCCACCCGTCAGGGGCACTGCCAGAGGGTGCCCGAAGGGGGCGGGCACCCTCGGCCGTCAGCTTGCGGCCGGGTCAGGGCCGACGGGCCGGTGGTCGGCGTCACGGCGCCGGGCCCGGATCGCCCGCGCGATCTCGTCGCGCCCCTCGGCGAGCAGGCGGCGAAGGGCAGTCGGCACGTCCTCGCGGGCGAGGCAGGCGTCCGCCGAGGCCAGCGTCCGTTCGGAGATCGCTCCCGAGGGGAAGGCGTCCCGGGCGAAACGCTGGGCCGTGCCGCCGGCCGAGCCGGACCAGACCTGCCCGACCTCGGCGAAGTACCTGTCGGCGAAGGGCGCCAGCAGATCGCGGTGGTCCGGCTCGGCGAAACCTTCGAGGGTCGCGCGCAGCAGGCTGTTGGACAGCGTGCCGGAGAGGATCCGCTGCCACGCGGATGCCTTGGCCTCGGGCGTCGGAATCGCGGCCCGGCAGACGACCGCGCTGCGTTCGCCGGCCGCCGAGTGGTCGTGTCGCAGCTCCGCGTCGATCTCGGCGGGCCCGGCGGCCCCACGCACGACCAGCCGGCGCAGCAGCGCCCAGCGCAGGTCGACGTCGACCCGCAGGCCCTGGAGGTGATCGGCACCGTCGAGGATGTCGCGCAGGAAGGTGAGGTGCTCGGGCGAGGTCGCCGTCCCGAGAAGCGCCTGCGCGTAGACCAGTTGGAGGTCGGACCCGGGTGCCGCACGGCGCAACGCTTCGGCCGCCACACCCGCGAGCGACTCCAGGCCGGTGGCCTGCCACTCCGGGGACGCGTAGTCGTGCACGGCCTTGCGGGCCTGATCGAGGAGGGTCTGCGCGAGGGTCGCGTCGGTCACCGAGCCGAGGCCCGACACGACCAGGCGGACGTAGTCGCGGGCCGGCAGTTCGGCGTCCCGGGTCATGTCCCAGGCGATCGTCCAGGTCTGGGCCGCGGCCAGCGGGTCACGGATCTCGCCGATCCCGCCGATCCCGCCGAGCAGGGTCTCCAGCGACCGGTCGTCGAGCCGGACCTTGGCATAGGTCAGGTCGTCGTCGTTGAGCAGCGTCAGATCCGGACGGGTCTCGCCGACCAGCTCGGGCACCTCGGTGCGCGCCCCGACGACGTCGAGCTCGACGCGCCGCCGCCGGACGATGCCGGTCGGGCCACGGTCGTAGAGGCCGATCGCCATCCGGTGCGAGCGGAGCACCGGCCGGCCGGCCGGGGCCTCCTGGACGACGGTGCACCTGGTCACCCGGCCGGCGTCGTCCAACTCCCAGGCGGCACGCAGGGTGTTGACGCCGGAGGTCTCCAACCACTCCTCGGACCAGGTGGCGAGATCACGCCCGGACGTCTCCTCCAGGGCGGCGAGGAGGTCGGCCAGCGTGGTGTTGCCCCACGCGTGGCGGCGCACGTAGACCTGGATCGCGGCCACGAAGTTCTCCCGGCCGACGTAGGACACCAACTGCTTGAGCACCGAGGCGCCCTTGAGGTAGGTGATCCCGTCGAAGTTGACCTCGGTCGCCGCGATGTCGGGGATGTCCGCGGCGATCGGATGCGTCGACGGCAACTGGTCCTGCCGGTACGCCTCCGCCTTGCGGAGGTTGGCGAACGTCGTCCAGGCGCCGGTCCACTCGGTGACCTCGGACTGGGCGAGCACACCCGCATAGGTGGCGAACGACTCGTTGAGCCAGAGGTCGTCCCACCACCGCATGGTCACCAGGTCGCCGAACCACATGTGCGCCATCTCGTGCAGCAGGGTCTCGGCACGCCGTTCGCGGAGCGCGGCGGTGGCACGCGAACGGAAGACGTACTTCTCGTTGACCGTGACACAGGCGGCGTTCTCCATCGCGCCGACGTTGAACTCGGGTGCGAACACCTGGTCGTACTTGGCGAACGGGTAGGCGGTGCCGAAGACTTCGTCGAAGAAGTCGAACCCCCGCTTGGTGATGTCGAAGAGGACGTCGGCGTCGAGGTGCTCGGCCAGCGAGGCGCGGCACAGCAGCCGCAGCGGGACGATCCGGCCGTCCTCGGCCCGGTGCCGGTCCTGCTCCACGTGGTAAGGACCGGCGACGAGCGCGAGTGCGTAGGTCGGGAGCGGATCGGTCGGCGGGAAGTGCCACACCGTGCCGGCGGCGCCGGCCTCTCCGGCCTCCTCCGCAGCCGAGTTGGAGACGACCTCCCAGCTGGTGGGTGCGACCACGGTCAGTTCGAACCGCGCCTTGAGGTCGGGCTGGTCGAAGCAGGCGAAGACGCGGTGCGCGTCGGCGGTCGCGAACTGGCTGTAGACGTAGACCCGTTCGTCGGCGGGGTCGACGAAGCGGTGCAGGCCCTCGCCGGTGCGCGAGTAGCGGCAGTCGGCGACGACGCGGAGCTCGTTGTCGGCCGAGAGGCCGGGCAGGGCGATCCGGCCCCTGCGCGAAGTGCCCTCCAGCGGCTTCCCGTTGAGGACGACCTCGTGCACGTCGGCGTCGGCGAGCTCGATGAAGGTGGTGGCGCCGGGCTCGGCGCAGCTGAAGCGCACCGTCGTGGTCGAGCGGAAGGTCTCCGGGCCCTGGGTCAGGTCGATCCGGACCCGGTACGCGTCGACGGAGAGCGTCGCCGCGCGTTCCCGCGCCTCGTCCTGGGTCAGATTGCCTGCCACACCTTGTCCTCACCGGTAACCGCCCGCACGTGGCGTTCGGTCGCTGCGACGACGGGGCACGGGTCGGCCCGCCGGTTGTCACACTCGTCCATCTGGATCGGCCGGATCACGCCGGCTCCAGCACCTTGGTCTCGACCTGCTGAGTGACGCTCAGGCGCCGCTCGACGGCGCCGGTGAGCCGCACCGTCGCCACGGCGGTGAGCAGCCCGACCACCGCGCAGCCCCACCAGAGGGCGGCCGGTCCGATCGTCGTGAACAGGCCCACCGCGATGACGGGCGCGGCCAGCCGCGCGGCCGACCAGACCCAGCTGAACGCACCCTGGTACCGGCCCCGGGCCTCCTCCGGAGCGATGTCGGTGACGATCGCCCCGGCGACGACGCCGTTGACGACCTCACCGAGCGACCAGACCACGACCGTCAGGACGTACTGCCAGGCCTGGTGGGCGAGCCCGGTCGAGGCGACGCCCAGGCCGATCAGCGCCCACGAGGCGGCCAGCACCTTGACCCGGGGCAGGCCGGACAGCCGTCCGTACAGCACCGGCTGCAGGGCCACCACGAGCACCGCGTTGGCGACGCCGACCATCCCGAACACCGCGGGCGACAGGCCGTCCGAGCGGATCGCGAGCGGGATGGTGAACTCGGTCTGGGTGTAGATGGTGATGCCGAGCAGGCTGAGCGCCATGTGGGCGACCATCAGCCGGTCCCGGAAGACGACGCCGTAGCCCCCACTGCCGGGCGCCTTGGTGACCTTGGGCCTCGGCAGGTCCTTCGGGATGCCGACCAGGACGATGCCCGCGTAGACCAGGCAGGTCGCGCCGTCCAGCAGGAAGAGCAGCCAGAAGCCACGCCCGGCGAGGTAGCCCGCACCCGCACTCGCCGCCGCCGTACCGATGTTGAATCCCCAGTGCAGCAGGCTGAACGCCTTACCGCGCAGGTCGGTCCCGACGACGTCGCCGACGAGCGCCGACGCGGCCGGGCGGTAGATGCCCGAGGTCAGGCCGAGCAGCGCCGCCGCCACGCCCAGTGTGACCGCGTTGGGCGCGGCCAGCAGGGCGCCCAGGCCCGCGGGGGTGGCGACCAGGCCGATGATCACTGCGGGCCGACGGCCGATCCGGTCGGCGAGCAGGCCGCCCAGCAGCGGGCCGAACATCCCGCCGGCGCCGAGCGCCACCACGATGCCGCCGGTCTGCGCGGTGGTGATGCCCCGCGAGCCCAGGTAGAAGACCAGGAACGGGACGACCATGGTGCCGATCCGGTTCGCGATCATCCCGGCGAACACGATCCAGAACGGACGGGGCAGGCCGCCGAAGTTGGCCGACAGCGCGGTGCGCAAAGGTGCTGGACTGCTCATTTCGTTTCCTTGTGGTCGGTACCGTGCGACGTTGCGGACACGGGTCGGGTGGGGCAGGGGACTGCGCGCTGAGGAACGGTCGGCCCACCCGAGGACCGGCAAGGGCGAATCGCCCGACGGTCTCCTCGGCGGTCCGGCCACGCCGAACGATCTCGGCCGCGCCGGAGTACGAGCCGAAGTGCGAGGGATTTCCTGGGAGTTGGTATGCCCCCTCCGGCAGCCAGCCTGCCCCAGGCCACGAGCCGGGGGCCAGCGGCGGCGGGTGGTGACAAGTCGGATGCGACTTGTACCCACCGTCCGCCTCCCGGCGGGGGAGAGAGCCGCCGCGCGCCCACCGGGGAGAGCGGAGGGCGCGCGGCGCGGGGCCTGGCCGGGCAGTGCTCAGTAGTGGAGCACTCCGGCGGTGCGGGTGTTCTTGTACGCGGTGACACCGATCACCGGGCTCTCGAAGGCCGGCACCGCTCGCGCGTACGCACCGGCGTAGCCGCCCGGGGTGTAGAACAGGCCCCAGGCCGCCTGCCAGGCCTCCTCCTCACCGGTCAGCGGGTTGACGACCGGCTCGGAGCGCGGCACGACCCGCTCCTGCACGATGGCGCCCTCGGCCACGCCCTGCGCCAGGGCCGCCAGCCACTCGTCCTCGGTGCTGGTCCAGCCGGCGACCACGCCGGTGCCGCCGTAGAAGGCGTTCGGCTTGAGGATCAGCTCCTCGCGGTGCTCCCGGGCGTACGCGAGCAGCTCGTCGTGCTCCGGCGACGGCTCGCCCTTCAGCGAACGGGTCCACGGGAGCACCCGGTCGATCAGGGTCAGCTCCTCCTCGGAGAAGCTCGACCGGTGGCGCGGGTCGGAGAGCAGGGCCAGGCAGGCCTTGTTGGCGAACAGGTTGCTCTCCATCGGGGTGAACAGGAAGACGGTGCCCGCCTCGTGGGCCCGGAAGATCGGCTCCACCAGCTCGGCGCCGTGCTCGTCCCCGATGATCTCCTCGACGGTGAAGCAGCGCAGGATGACGTCGACCGGCAGGTCGCCCAGGTGCAGCTTGCCGTCCCGGTCCTCGACGTCGCCGACCTCGGCGACGTGGAAGTCCACGCCGAAGCCGCGCATGACGTCGCGGAAGGTGTTCCAGTGGCTGGCGTAGTTGGCGAGCCCGCCGGGGCCTTCGAGCAGGGCCACCACCGGCTCACGTCCGGTGGCGATCTCGGCGCCCGCCTGCACCAGGGTCTCGGCCACCGCGCGGCCGGTGTGGGTGTACCCGAGGCCGTGCTGCGCCGCGAAGGCCGCGAACGGCTCGGCGTCCAGCAGCGCGCGGGGGATCTCGCCGGCCCGGTCGGCGCCGCCGACCTCGCTGGCGATGCCGATCTCCAGGAGCTTGAAGGAGGTGCCGTTGTGGTACATGTCGGCGCGGCCGTAGCGGGGCGGGGTGATGCCGCCGAGGCGGATGATCAGCTTCTTGCGCTGGTCGTCGATCCCCAGCGCGTCGCAGTAACGGTCGAGGTCACCGTCGAAGAGCCGCTGCGGCAGCGAGGTGATCACGTCGAACAGGGCGAGGACGTCGTCGGCGAACGCCTGGATCTCGCGCTTCTCGATGAACAGCGGCCTGGACAGGTACGAGCCCGTCCAGTTGGCGAGGGCCGGGTCGCGCTCGACCTCGCCCATGATGCCGGGGAGCGCGCTGCCCTTGGCCAGGCTCTCCTTGTTGTACAGCTCAGTGATGTGGTCCGTCATGGCGAACTCTCCGATTCTGCTGGGTCGTTGACTGGCGGGGGTGCAGCGGGTCGTCAGTCGACGACGTGCATGCGGGTGAGGTTCGGCACGAAGTACTGCGCGCTGAGGAACAGCCCGCCCACCCGGGGGCCGAACAGGGTGAACTGGCGCTTGTAGTAGACCGGGATGACCGGCGCGTGCTCGGCCATCAGGCGCCGGTCGAGCTCGGCGTAGCCGTCGGCGACGGCCGCGCGGTCCGGCTCCTGGCCGAGCCGGGCGATCTCCTCGGTGATCTCGGCGTCGTCGAAGTACGAGAGGTTCATGTTGCCGCCGTCGGTGAGCCGGTCACCGCGGAAGAGCACGTCGAACACGCCGGAGGCGTCCGGGAAGTCCGGCCCCCAGACCCCGTAGATCAGGTCGCAGTCGTTGTCCGGGTTGCCCATCAGGCTGTAGAAGGCGGACTTGTCGACCGGCCGCAGCACGATCTCGAAGCCGGCCTTCTCCAGCGCCTCCTTGACCGCCGGGGCCACCGGGCGGTTCGGGGCGGTGTCCGGGTAGGCGAAGACCAGCGGCCGCAGCTCCTTGTCCGCGATCAGCTCCTTGGCCTTGACCGGGTCGCCGTTCGGACCGGCCGGGAAGACGTCGTGGTGACGGTAGCCCGGGACCATCGGGGCCAGGATCGTGGTGCCCGGCTGCGCACCGGCCTTCCCGCCCGCCAGCTCGACGCAAGTGCCCCGGTCGAAGGCGTAGTTGAGGGCGCGGCGGACATCCACGTCGGTGACCCGGCGGGTGTTGATGTAGACGTACTGGAGGTAGGCCGTCGGGCCGGCGATGACCCGGGCCAGCAGGGTCGGGTCGGCCTCGACCTGGGCCACCCGGTCCTCGGCGACGTCGAAGGTCGCCACCGCGAGGACGTCGGCCTCGTTCGGCTCCAGCAGACGCTCGGTCTGCTCCTGGCGGGCGACGCCGAACTCCCAGCGGATCTCGTCCGGGTACTGGCTGCGGATCGGGTCGGTGGCCGGGTCCCAGTGCGGGTTGCGCTCCAGCAGGTAGTGGTCGCCGGGGACGAACTCCTTGACCCGGTACGGGCCGGTGGCCAGCCAGGAGGTCTCGTACCCGTCCCGGGTGTCACGGTCCGGCGGGACGGGCGTGGTGGTGGTCGTGGTGGCCATGAAGGGGAAGCCGGGCTGCGGCTCGGGCAGCGAGAAGACGATGGTCCGGTCGTCGGGGGTGGTGACACCCGGGGCCGGCGTGCCGTCCTCGTACGGGCCTCGGTAGCTGCGCTCCGGGTCCAGGGCCTGCTGGATGAACTGCGGGCCGTAGACACCGTTCGAGGAGAACGAGCGGGCGACGGCGTGCGCCACGTCGCGGGAGGTGATCGGGGTGCCGTCCTCGAAGAACAGGCCCTCGCGGAGCGTGTACGTCCAGGTCAGGCCGCCGTCCGTGGTCCGGCCGGTGTCGGTGGCGAGGTCGCCCACCAGCTTGCGGGGGCCGCTGCCCGGGGTCTCCAGGTAGCCGGTGAGGGTGCGGTGGAAGATGCCGGTGGCGACACCGAGCGTGGTGCCGATGTACATCTGGGTCGGGTCCACGTGCTCCGGCGGCGCGTCGGCGAGCAGGGTGACCCGGCCGCCCCTGCGGGCCCCGGGGACGGCGGGGGCCGGGGTGGGCGTCTGGCCCAGGTGGTCGATCTCGAACTGGTGGGACACGGGAGGACTCCAGAGTGAAGGAATGAGGCCGGGGGCGACCGCTCTCAGGCGGACAGCGCCATCGGAAGGTTCAGGGCCGAGAGCACGGCGGGCAGGTCCAGGCCGAGTTGGCCCATCACCTCGTGGTGGTCGCCACCCTGGGTGGGCCAGGCGTGACCGGCGTTGACGCCGGTGACCTCGCAGTGGGGCAGCAGCAGGGCCAGCGCTTCGGCGATGCCGCCCTCGCGCCGGTGCTCCTCGACCACCACGAAGCGCGAGTGACGGGTCGTCAATTCGGCGGCTGCGAGCTCGAGGTGGGCGTGGTCGAGGTAGGTGAGGTGCGCGTGCGCGACCTCAGGGTGGAGCTCCCGGGCGGCCAGCGCGAGCCGGGTGCCCTCCTCGCCGACCGAGACCAGGCAGGTCGCGGCGCGCTCCGCCGGATGCTCCCAGTTCACCACCGGAAGCCGGTCGCCGTCCCAACTCAGGCTCTGGTAGCTCGCGTTGCGGCCCGTCCTGATGTAGTGCGGCCGGCCGGACTCCACCGCGGCCCGGACCACGGCCCGCATCTCCGCCGCGCCGTACGGCGCGGCGATGGTCACGCCCGGGATGCTGCGGAGCACCGCGAAGTCCTCCAGGCAGTGGTGCGTGGTGCCGAACCAGGCACCGGAGACACCGGCGTACGGGGCGACCACGGTGACCCCGGCGCCCAGGTACCCCAGGGTGAGCTTGAGGCTCTCGGCGGCCCGGAGCGCGGCGAACGGCGCGAAGGTGCTGACGAAGGGCTTGTAGCCGGCGGCCGCCAGCCCCGTCGCCATGTCGATCATGGCGCCCTCGGCGATGCCGAGGTTGAAGAAGCGGTCGGGGTGGGCCGCCTGGAAGGGGTGGCCCTTGCCGCCCAGGTCTGCTTCGAGGCAGACGACGGTGGGGTCGGTCTCGGCCAGCCGGGTGAGTTCGTCCCGGTAGGCGTCACGTCCGGAGCTGGTCATCGGATCATCCGCTTCCACTTGGCGGCGCGCGCGGCGTCGATGGTGACGTAGTGGGACCCGGCCTTCCCCTCCACGGCCGGGACCCCCTTGCCCTTGACGGTGTCGGCGATCACGGCGAGCGGACGGCGGGCCGCCGAACGGTCGTCGCGCAGCACCTCGGTGAGCGCGGTCAGGTCGTGCCCGTCCACCTCCACGGTGTCGAACCCGAAGGCGGCGAACCGCTCGGCGAGGTTCGGCAGCGGCGAGATGTCCTGCACCATGCCGTCGTTCTGACCGCCGTTGCGGTCGACCACCAGCACGAAGTTGCCCAACTGCTGTGCCGCGGCGACCTGGCAGGTCTCCCAGACCAGGCCCTCCTGCAGCTCGCCGTCACCGGCGACCGCGATGCCCAGACCGCCCTGGCCGCCGATCCGGCGGGCCATCGCCCAGCCCGCCGCGTACGGCACGCCGTGTCCGAGGCTCCCGGTCGGGAAGCGCACCCCGGGCACCTTCGGCCCCGGGTGGCCGGTGTACGGGTGACCGAGCTGCCCGTACAGCGGCGCCGGGTTCTCCGGCAGGATCCCGCTGACGTGCAGCGCCGCGTACAGACCGGCGGCGGCGTGGCCCTTGCTCAGGACCACCTCCGTCCCGTCGTCCGACGAGGCGCGGTGCAGCGCGGCGATCAGGATGTCGAGCACGGACAGGCTGCCGCCGAGGTGGCAGCCGCGCGGGCTCGCGGCCATGTCGATCACCAGCTTGCGGGCCCCGACGGCCCGTGCGGCGAGCAACTCGCCGACACTGAGCGGTACTTCGGCATCCAGCAGGGTGGTCATGACCCGCTCCGTTCTTCGAGCGCGAACCAGCGGGCGACGGCGTCGGTCAGCACGGAGTGCGCGGTGCGGTAGTCGTCGGCGCCGATCCGCTCCTCGTCGGTGTGGTCGAGCGCGGAGTCGCCCGGCCCGTAGGCCACCATCGGAACGTCCCGCCAGGTGGTGGCGAGGGTGTTCATGTCGGAGGTGCCCTTCTTCACGACGTAGGTGGGACGGATGCCGGCCTGCCCGAAGGCCCGGGTGAAGACCTTGACCAGTGAGGTGGACCGGCCACCGGCGTAGCCGGGGGTGGCCCGCAGCACCTCGATCTCGACGCCGGGCCCGGCCTGCGCGAGCGCGGCGGCCCGGAGCACCGCCAGGTCGGCGAGCGGCGGGATCCGGAAGTTGAGGATGCCGATCGCCCGCTGGCTCTCGCGGCCCGGCTCGCACCGGATGTCGATCACCGCGCTGAGCGCGTCCGACGCCTCCTTCTCGACCGCGCCCCGGATGTCCTCCAGCGTGCGGACCAGCGCGTCGGGCGCCGAGACGGCGTCCAGGCCCGCCGAGTGACCACTCGTCACCGATGCCGTCACCCGGAGCTTGAACAGTCCGAAGTAACCGAGCGTCAGCTTCTGCGAGCCGCTGGGCTCGCCGATCACGACCGCGTCGGCCGGGTAGCGGTCGCGGGCGTGGAAGGCGCCCTTCGAGGAGGAGATCTCCTCCTCGACCGCGCCCACCACTCGCAGCTGGCCGCCCGCCGGGATCTCGGCCGAGGCCAGCACCGCCAGGAAGTTCACCAGGCTGCCCTTGGCGTCCACGCTGCCCCGGCCGTGCAGCTCGCCGTCCCGCCACTCGACCGGCCACCGGTAGGGAACCGTGTCCAGGTGTCCGAGCAGCAGCAGCCGGCGTTCGCCGGTGCCCCGGGTGGCGACCAGGTTCCCGACTTCGTCGATCTCCGCGTCGATCCCGTGCTCGGCACACCAGCCGAGCAGGTAGCGGGCCAGTTCGTGCTCGTCGCCGGAGACGGACGGCACGCCGACCGCGCGGCCGAGCAGGGTCAGCTCGGGCTCCGGCGCGGGGGTTCGCCAGAAGCGGGTCCAGCCCGCCGGGTCCGCCATGGTGTGGGGCCCGGTGATCGCCACGTCGGCGGCACCGGCCAGGGCGAGTTCGGCGGCCCGGACCTTCTGCCGCATCCGGCCGCCGGCGTACCGGCCGGCCTCGCCCGGGTGGGCGTGCCGCAGCGTCGAGCCGGGGACGGACGGGTCGGTGAGCAGCCCGGCGGTGCCGGTCACCAGGCGCAGGTGGTCGGCGTCCAGCGCGTTGCTGAGCGCGGCGGCCAGCACGTCGGCGTCCACGTTCAGCAGCGCGCCACCGTCCCGGTCGCGGACCGGAGCGGAGAGGCAGACCACGTCGTAGGTGTCGAGCAGCGCGTTCAGCCGCACGGTGTCGACCTCCTCGGGGACGCCGGCCCGGTGGTCGCGGACCACCGTGGCCTTGCCGGCCGCCGAGACCGCCTTGAGCGGCCGGTTGGCCCGGCCGGTCACCAGGCCGCCGCGGGCGGCGACGGCGGTGAAGACCGTCAGACCGTGCTCGCGCAGGCCCTCCTCGACGGCGGGCAGGGTGACCCGCTCGTACGCGTCGACCAGGTGGGCCATCTCCTCCGGCGGGCAGTACCGGACCGCGTCGCCGTTCGGCAGCCGCAGCTCGGGCATCGGGCGGCCGATCGAGCGGTAGTGCCGCTCGATCCCGACCGCCCCACCGGCCACCAGCAGGACCCGGGCGCCCCGGGCCACCAGCTGCGCCAGCTCCGCGTGGATGACCACCCGGTCGAGCGTCGCGCTGCCGACCTTGACCACGTACAGCGGCCTCACGGGGACACCGCCGTCCGGGGCAGGCCCGCCGTCTCCTCGAAACCGCTGACCAGGTTCATCGCCTGGATGGCCTGCCCGGCGGCGCCCTTGATCAGGTTGTCGAGCGCGGTCACGGCGACGCACTGGTCGTCCTTGACGGCGATCGCCACCTCGGCGACGTTGGAGCCGACCACGGCCTTCAGCATCGGGAAGTCCTGCGGCGCCTTCGGTGCCGGGCGGACCCGGACGAACGGCTTGCCGACGTACGCCTTGGCGAACGCCCGCTTGACGTCCAACGCCGCGGTACCCGGCTGGAGTTTGGTGTACGCGGTGACCATGATGCCGCGCGGCACGTCCAGGCTGTGGGTGGAGAACCGCAGGTCGGGGGCGGCCCCGGCGTAGTCGGCCAGCGCCTGCCGGATCTCCGGCGTGTGGCGGTGCCCGTGCAGCTTGTGGACCCGGAAGTTCCCGGACCGCTCGGCCGGCTGCTCGGTGCCGCCGCGTCCGCCACCGGTCGAGCCGGTCTTGGCGTCGACGACGACCTGCGGCTGCACCAGCGACTCGGCGAACAGCGGGTACAGGGCGTAGATGGTGGCGACCGCCATGCAGCCCGGCAGGTTGATGAAACGGCTGTCGGGCACCGTGTCGGACAACTCGGGTATGTAGTAGGCGAATTCGTCCTCGGCCGGGCTGGCAGCCGTCTTCGGGTAGAACTCCTGGACCTCCTGCGGGTCACGCAGCCGGAAGTCCCCGGCCAGGTTCAGCACCCGCGCGGCCTTCCCCGCGATCAGCGGGAGCCGGGCCGGCAGCGTGCCGGTGGGCAGGCACCCGAAGGCGACGTCGACCTCCTCCAGCTCCTCCAGCTTGCGGAACTTCAGCCCGGCGGCGCCGGGGTGGTTGCGCAGCCAGGGGTGGACGGCGCCCACCGGCGTACCGGCGCTGCGCTCGGCGGACAGGAACGCGAGCTCCACCTGCGGGTGGTCCAGCAGCAGCCGGATCACCTCACCGCCGGTGTAACCACTGGCCCCGGCGACCGCGACCCGGATCTTCTTCTGCTCAGCCAAGGCGGGCCGCCTTCTCGTACGGGCGGCGGTAGTCGCCGTCCGCGACCAGCTTGCGGATCGCGTCGGGGCGGCGGGCCACCTTCTCGAAGGCGTCGGCGTAGCGCAGCGCCCGCTCGTACTCGACCGGGGCGCGCAGCTCGCGGCAGAGCACCAGGGTGCTGTCCAGCATGCCCAGCGTCACCGGGAAGTCCTCCGGCCTGTGGTCGCGGACCGCGCCGGGGTTGAGCGAGAACGGGTAGCCGTTGCCGAAGCCCGTCCGGTGCCGGAAGGGCAGGTGGCAGGGGATCGGGGTGTTCTGCCACTCACGGGCCGGGACACCCTCGGCGACCAGCAGCTCGTGCACCGCCTCCTTGACCGCCCACACCGGCAGGTCACCGAGGCCGACGGCCTCGGGGAGCAGGGTGATCCGGTACATGTTGTACGCGTGGGTGTGCCCCTCGGGCACGTACGGCGCGCGGAACAGGCCGGTGCCGTTCAGCGCCTCGCCCAGCAGCGCGGCGTTGCGGGCCCGCACCTCGTCGTAGTACGGCAGGCGCTTGAGCTGGCTGGCGCCGAAGGCGGCGGCGACCCAGGACATCCCGTAGTCGATGCCGTGGCGCTCCAGGTAGTCGGCCGCGCGCTGGTACGACTCGCCGTCCTTGAAGAACGCGATGCCGCCCTCGCCGCCGAGCGGGAAGTTCTTGTCGGCCATCAGGCTCTGGCCTGCGGCGTCACCGAACGAACCGGCGACCTGGTCGCCGATCTTCGCGGAGTGGGCGTGCGAGGCGTCCTCGACCAGGGCGATCCCGTGCCGGTCGGCGAGGGCGCGCAGGGCCGGTACGTCGGCGGGGAGGCCGTGCACGTGGACCGGCATGATCGCGCGGGTCCGGGCGGTGATCGCGGCGGCGGCGGCCTGCGGGTCCATGCAGTAGGTCAGCGGGTCGATGTCGACGAACACCGGGACGGCGTGCGCCGCGACCACGGCCTGGGCGGTGGCGATGAAGGTGAAGGCCGGGACGAGCACCTCGTCGCCCGGCTGCACCCCGGCGCCGACCAGCGCCAGGTGCAGGCTGGAGGTGCCGCTCGCGGTGGGCAGGGCGTGGTTGGCCCCCACGTACGTGCGGTAGGCCTCCGCGAAGTCGGCCACCACCCGCTCGGGCTTCGCCCGCTGGGCGAGCATCAGGTTGAAGACGTCTTCCTTGGTGATGACCGGGAAGATCGTGCGGCGCAGCTCCTTGGGGATCATCGCCCCGCCGCCGAACGCGGCCAGCTCGGCGGTCAGTTCCTCGGTGTCGGGCAGGGGAAGCGGCTTGGCCGGGAAGTCAGTGATCACGTCGTTGCTCCGGAAGTGGTGAGGGGCCGGGTCGCCTGGCTCAGGGCCATCCGGGCGCAGGCGGCGACCAGCGGGCTCAGCCGGTAGTTGAACTGGACTCCGGGCACCAGATCCGCGGAGTCCTCCTCCTGGGTCCACATGGTGCGCAGGTCGTAGGCGCCGAAGATCTTCAGCCGCTCGGCCCTGGCCCAGACGGCCGGGTCGTCGGTCAGCACCGCGGCGGCCGGGCCGAAGCCCAGCCCGGTGAGGTCCACGACCAGGGCCGGGGCGGTCGACGCCCGGGCCAACTCGCCCAGCCGGTGGGCGTTCTCGGCGTCCAGGGCGATGTGGTCGAAGGCGGCCGGGCCGCCCTCGACCACGGTGACGCCCAGCCAGGCGAGGAACGCCAGGTCCTTCGCGCCGAGGCCGGGCCGGCTGATCTCGTCGCCGTGCCCGATGCCCTGGCCCACCAGCGCGGCGTGCACCGCCGCGCTGCGGCTGTTCAGCAGGACCGCCTTGCCGTACCCGCTCTGCTTGGTCAGCAACCGCTCCAGACCCGGCAGTTCGCGGTCGCTCTTCTCGATGCTCATGACCACGCCCGAGGTCAGGACCCGGGTCAGCACAGTGGCCGTGTCGAACAGTTCCATGGGATTCCTCTCCCTCTTACGCGGCTGCCGGGACGGTGTTCCGCCCGTAGGACTCCGCGACATACGCGGCCAGGTGGCCGGCCACGTTCACGCCGTGCTTCGCCGAGGAGCGGGCGAACTCCGGGTTGGCGTTCACCTCGAGGACCATCAGCTCACCGGTGGAGCGGTCCTCGACCAGGTCCACTCCGTAGAAGCCCTCGCCCAGGACGTCCACGACCTGCGCACAGCGCTTCTCGATCTCGTCGGTGATGTCCACCCGCACGACCTCGGCGCCGAGATGGGTGTTGGTCCGCCAGTCCGCCGAGACCCGCTGGATCGCGACCACCGGCGTCCGGCCCACCACGACGACCCGCAGGTCGTGGCCCGGCTTGTCGATGTACTTCTGCACCAGGACGGGGAAGAGCTTGCCCGCCGCGTCGGCGGACTCGCGCCCGCCGACCCAGGCGTCCACGCACTCCTCGTCCGTCATCCGGGTGACGCCCCGGCCCCACGAGCCGCTGACCGGCTTGAGGACGCTCGGCCAGCCGAGCTCGGCGACCGAGTCGCGGACCTGCTGGTAGCTGTACGCGTGCAGCGAGACCGGGTGCGGGATCCCGTGCTGGGCGAAGATCAGGGCCTGCAGGCCCTTGTCGTTGCAGGTCTCGATGGTGGCGGCGCGGTTCAGGGTCTCCACCCCGACGAACTCCAGCCGCCTGGCGACGTCGATCGCCTCCCGGTGGGACAGGTTCCGGATCAGGGCGAGGCCGGGCGGGGCCGTGTGCCCCGCCACCACCCCCGCCAGGTCCTCCAGCAGGATCGGACGGACGTTCAGGCCCTCGGCGCGCAGCGCCTGGAGCACGAGCTTCTCGTCCGGTCGCAGCATGGTGACCGAAAGCAGTACCTCTTCAGGAAATGTCACTCGCCCCAGTCCTCTTCAACCTCGGGTGCCAGCTCGACGCGAACGGTCGCGTCGGTCTTCTCGACCACCTCGTGCTCCTGGCCGCAGGCCCCGCACTCGGTGATCTCGCCCTTCTCCCAGTCCGCCTGGACCTCGAAGTCGGTGTCGCACACCAGGCACTTGGGAGTGTCGATGGCAGTGGTCATCTGTCTCGTTCCTTTCTCGGATGTTCTGTGTCGTCGCCGCTCTGCCGGACGTGGGTCACGGTGGTCAGACCGGGTCGACCACGAGCGTCACGCGCTCGACGGCCTGCTTGGTCACCAGCTCCGGATCGGTGTCCAGCGGGGCGTCGACGATCACGGATGCCGACCGATGGCCGGAATCCTTCTGGATGCCCAGCAGATCGCCGGGCAGCCGACCGACCAGGACGGCGCGCGGCTCTGCCGGGGCGCCGACCGGGGCCGGAGTCATGAGGGGCCAGCGGTCGTCCCGGCTGGGCCAGGAGACCTCCACCCCGTCCGCGGTGACGTCGCGCAGGACGCCGTGCGGGTGGTCGAGGAAGTGCTGACGGGCACGGCGGCGCGGCGCCGGGTAGGAGGCCGGCACGCCGAGCGCGAGGTCCAGCATCACCGGCTCGAACGGCTCGCCGACGGCCAGCTCCCACAGGAAGGTGATCGCGTCGCCGGGCAGCCGGGCGGCCACCTCCATCAGCACCACACCGTCGGCGGTGAGCCGGTACTCGGCGTGCGTGATGCCGTCGCGGACGCCGACCCGGCGGAGGATCTCGGTGTTCGCCGCGAGCAGCGCCGCCTCCTCCTCGGGCTCGATCAACGCCGGGCTGGTGTGGGAGAGTTCGGTGAAGAAGTCGCTCTCGTGCTCGTTCGTCTCCTTGCCGGTGACGGCGGACCAGAAGACCTCGCCACCCTGGACCAGGGCCTCGACCGAGAACTCCCGGCCGATCACCCGGCTCTCCACCAGGGAGATCTCGTCCGAGCCGAACTCACCGAGCGCAGCCGAGAGTTCGGCCTGGTTGTAGACCTGACGGACACCCGAGCTGTAGAACCGGCCGGCCGGCTTGACGACGGCGGGGAACTCGTCCTGCGGCAGACTGAATCCGGCACGCTCGGCGACCGGGACGACCTGCCAGCGCGGCGAGAACTCCGGCACGGCGGTGCGCTGCAGCAGCTTGTTGCGGCAGATGACGGCGGCGGCGGAACCGACGCCGGGCAGGCCCAGGCAGTCGGCCAGCACGCCCACCGGCTCGACGAACACCTCACCGACCGAGATCACACCGCGGACGTCGTACCTGCGCAGCAGCGGCTGCACGGCCGGCAGCACCGTGGCGATCCTGGCGTCGGTCACCTGGACGACCTCGGTCAGCTCGCTCAACGGGTGTGTGCCGTCGGCCCGGGCGGCCGCCAGCCGCTCCAGGTCGGTGTCGGTACTGACCACCGCGAGGGCCGCGAGGCCCCGGCGCCTGGTGTCCTGGATCAGCCGGCCCTGCCGGGCGAGCACGACCAGGTCGCCCATGAACAGCACTGCGCCGGGCAGGGGGGAAGACTCTGTGGACACGTGCGGGGACTCCTTCTGTTCGTTGACTGTTTCGCGGAGCGGGCACGCCGGAGGAGCGGCTGTGCCGATGGGGCGGGCATGCCGGTGGGGGTGGCTGTGCCGGTCGGGGCCGCCGCGTGGTCAGGCGTGCCGTTGCGCGCCGGGCCGGCCGTGGCGCGTCAGCCGTTCAGCAGAACGGCGCGCAGAGGTCGAGTTCCAGCGCCTTCGCCACGGCGGGGGAGATGTCGGCGAGTCGGCCCAGCTGCGCCGCGTTGTGGGCACGGATCTCGTCCCCGTGGCCGGTCAGCACGCTGTCCTGTGACAGGTCGAGCAGCCAGAGCGGCCGCAGCCGCGCACCGCGGAGTGCCTTGGCGTCGGGGGACTCGATGCCCGGGTGGATCCACCGCAGGCCGTGCTCGGCGGCGATCCGGACCGGCGCGTAGTACACAAGATTGAAATACTCCGCCGCGCCACGAACCAGTCGTTCGTAATCGAATCCGACCGCCCGTACGAACAGCGTGTCCCCGTGGATGTAGAAGAGGCAGAAGCCGACGGCGGCCTCGCCGGGCCGACCGCAGAACAGGACCTGCGCCTTTGCGCCCATGGCGGCGCCCTGCAGCCGGAACGACTCGGTGAGCACGGCCGTGTCATAGGCATGCCCATAACGTTTCTGGGTATCCGCCAGCAATTCGGCGGCCTGCCGGTAGCACTCCGCCAGCGGGGCCTGGGTGATCTCGTACCCGGCTGCGCCGAAGGCCTTGACCTCCTGCTTCACCGAATCGCGACGCCCCTTGGAGGGCAGCGTCCGCAGCCACTCCGGCCACCCGCCCGCCGGGACCGAGACCCAGGCGTCCGTGGTCAGCAGCACCGGCATCGCCTCGACCCCGGCCGAGCGCAGCGCCAGGACGTCCGGGGTGCCGAGGAAGCTCGCGACACACGGGACGGAGCCCGGCGCCGCGTCGGGCAGCAGCTCGCTGCCGGCCAGCTCCGCCCCCAGCCTGCGGACCCCGTCCAGCAGGGCCGGCGCCGCACTCTCGACGCTCACGCCGTCGCGGGTGAGCAGGTGGGTCTGGTAGCCGCGACGCTGTCCGACCAGCAGGCCGGCCGCCTGCGGGGCGGGCAGACCCCGCGAGGTCAGCTGGGTGTGCCACCGGTAGAAGGGGTTGGGTTCCTCCGCCACCGCCGTGACACTGACGGCCGCACCGTCGGCGTGCACCGCGCCGGTGGCCGTGCGGCCGCCGACGTCGGTGGCGCAGAACCGCAGCCAGTCATGGGAGGAGTAGAGCCGGTTCCCGGCCAGGTCGTCCCAGTCCCGGGCGGGCAGGCCGCCGGTGAGCCCGTCGAAGGCCGACAGCGCGCTCATGACCCGGCTCCGGCACCGTGGACGGGCAGCTCAGAACCCGAAACCGGGTCGACTTCGTCCACATCGTGGGACAGACTGCCCCGAGCGATCGATCCGTAGCACATATCCGCACATCCAGAAACCACATAATGCATCAGGCAGCCGCTTTCTACTCCGGACGTCACATACCTGGCCGGAATCACATCTCTCACCCCCGTCGCCACCGGACCACCGGCTAGTGCCAGATGATGTCTCCGTTGGAGCCGAGGGGGGTGCTGCCCGCCGTCACCTGGACGGCGGCCGGAGCCGGGGCTGCGGCGAGGGCGATTCCACCAAGGGAAAGGATGGAAATAAGCGACATTACGACGAACTTGAGCTTCACGGACGGATCCCCCTGCTTAGTCTGCTTCTGCTTTCAGCCGGCGTCTCTGGCCGCTGGGACAACCGTGCCCGACTTGACGTAGCAGGCGCCAGGGCAACCCTGGTGACAAGAAGTGGCAAGCGACTAGCACTCACCCGCGAAGGGTACGAAAGATGCACAAAACGATCTCGGGGGCGAGTGGCACACCACCCCTCGGGGACCTGCACATCGCCCTCTACCGATGGGCACTGGAGCGGGGACGGCTCGACCCGGCCAAAGCCGCGATGCGGCTGGGTGCCCCTCTGGCGGACATCGACACCGCCGTGCGCGACCTGGTCAAACTCCACCTGTTGCGCCCGGAGCGGGATGAACACGACAAGTCGGATGATCTTGCCGACCCGGCCGGCTCGCCCGAGGACGAGGCGCTCGGCTACATCCCTGCCAGTCCGGACGCGGCGGCGGCCCACCTGGCCGGCCCGATCGAGGCCGAGATTCAGAAGCACCATCGGGAGGCCGAACGGCTGAGAAGTCATGTAATGGCCATGAAGCCGGTCTTCGAGGAGTCCTGGCAGAGCCATTTCATGCAGAATCCGATCGAGCACCTGACCCTGCTGGACACCGTTCGCTCGACCCTGGCGCGACTGTCGGCCGGCGTACGAATTGAGGTGGCCGCGGCCCACCCCCGGCTACCGCCGCAAGAAGCATTGGAAGAGGGCTTGGCGCGCACCGCCGAAGTCATCGACCGGGGCATTCAGATGCGAACTCTCTACCCGCATTCCGTACTCGCCCACCAGTACATGCAGCAGCACCTGACCAAGATGACGGCGCTGGGCGCACTGGTACGAACTACCGGTCACATCCCGGACCGGGTGATCTTCTTCGACTGGGAGACCGCGGTGATCGCGGACCAGCGGACCGCCGGAGGCGAGGGTGCGATCGCCATCCGAGACCCGTCCCTGGTCGACCACCTCTACCGATCATGGGAGGGCACGTGGGACTCAGCGCTCCCGTTCACGTCGGCGCCGAGCGGAGTCGGTTACGGGTCGGCCAAGGACGAGCTGCGACGCTCCATCGTCCAACTGCTGGAATCGGGGATGAAGGACGAGATGGCGGCCAGGCGGCTCACCATGTCGATCAGCTCCTACCGGAGGCATGTCACCGACATCATGAGCGATCTCGGTGCCGAGAGCCGTTTCCAGGCCGGGAGTTACGCCCGCCGGAGCGGATGGTTCGACCACTGAGCCCACCGTGCGACCCGGCTCCGCCGGTTGAGGGCCCGGACCGCTCGGCGGTCCGGGCCTCCGTCGTCTCCTCCCCGAGGAGCGGCTGTGGCCGGGTCACGGCGACTGGTCCGGCGTGACGCCCGTGGCGACGGCGAGGACGGCGAGGCGGATGCGGTTGTCCCGGCCGGTCTTCGCCATCAGGTTCGCCACGTGTGTCTTGACCGTGGTGACGCCCAGGTGCAGGCGGGCGGCGATCTCCTTGTTGGACAGGCCGCTGCCGACCAGGCCGAGCACCTCGCGCTCGCGCGGCGTGATGGCGGCCACCTCCGGGAGGTCGGCACGGGAGCCGGGGAGCGCCCCGGTGCGGGCGTCGACCGCGTGGCCGACCAGCCGGTCGAGCGCGGCCCGGCTGAACGGGGCCTCGCCGTCCGCGGCCCGGCGTACGGCGTCGATCAACTCGGCCGGCGGGGTGTCCTTGACCAGGAAGCCGCAGGCCCCGGCCGCGAGCGCCGGGTAGAGGTGATCGTCGTCGTCGAAGGTGGTGAGCGCGACGACGCGGGTGGCCGGGTGCGCGGCCAGGATGCGGCGGGTGGCGGTGATGCCGTCCAGCACGGGCATCCGCAGGTCCATCAGGACGACGTCCGGGCGCAGGCGCTCGGCCAGCCGGACCGCCTCCGCGCCGTTGTCCGCCTCGCCGAGGATCTCGATGTCCGGGGCCTGCTCGAAGAGCATCCGCAGGCCCATCCGGACGAGCTGCTGGTCGTCGGCCACCAGGATGCGGATCACGGTGTCCGCTCCGGGACCCGGACGGGGGCGACCGGGGCCGGGAGTACGGCCGTCAGGCGCCAGCCGCAGGGCGTGGGGCCCGCCTCCAGGCGGCCGCCGAACAGGTCCACCCGTTCGCGCATGCCGACCAGCCCGTGCCCCGACGGACGCGCGGCCGACGGTCCGGCATCCCCCGCCCCGTCGTCCTGGAGCGTCAGGTGCACCGCGTCGTCGTCGGCCACCCGTACGGTCAACTCGGCCCGGGTGCCCGGGCCGGCGTGCTTGGCCGCGTTCGCCAGACCCTCCTGGGTCAGGCGGAGCACCGCGAGACCGCGGACCGCGTCGAGGCTCGCGAGAGCGGGATCCACGACCGCCGAGACGGCCAGACCGGTCCGGCGGCTGCCCTCCAGCACCGACTCCAGCGCGGCCGGCAGCGCCCCCGGCGTGACCAGGGCGGCGGCCGTCCCGGCTCCCGCGACACTGTCCGGGTCACGCAGTACGGCCACCAGGCGGCGCAGATCGGCCAGCGCCTCGCTGCCGCTGGCGTGCAGGTCGTCGAAGACCTCGGTGACCCGTGCGTCGACGGTGGCGGGAATGACGTGCCGGGCGATACCGACCCGCAGCACCATCGACGAGACGTGATGGGCCACCAGGTCGTGCAACTCCCGTGCGATGGCGGTGCGTTCCGCCGCGCGGGCGGCCAGCAGCCGCTGCCCGGCGCCGGCCGCCTCCCGGGCGGCGTGCACCCGGGCGGTGCGGGCCGCGTCGCGGGTGGCCCGTACGTAGGCGCCCAGCAGCAGCGGCAGGCCCGCCACGATGCCCATCTTGTAGAGCACCGAAGGGAGTTCACCGGGCAGGTCGGCGAGGCGGTTCACCGCGACGGCGAGCGCCAGGGCCGCCGCCCCGGCCACCGGGCGGCGGCCGGACTCCCGTACGGCCAGCTCGAAGAGGACGACGGCGGCCAGCACCTTCAGGGCGGGGACGATGTCCGAACCGAGCGCGTGCGCGGCGACCAGCAGGCCGGACAGCGTGAGCAGCGCGCCGAACGCCCACCGGCCCGCCACCGCACACAGGGCGAGCCCGGCTGCGGCGAGGCCCAAGTCCCGCTCCCCCGAAGGCCGGTGGACCAGCAGGAGATCGCCGACGAGCAAACCGACGAGCACCACCGCCCGCACGGCGGCGAACCGTCGGTCGAACACCAGCTCAATCCCTGATCGATTCACGCGCTTCACGATAGGCGGGCGCCGGTGCGCCCCGGGTCCTGCCGTGGGAGGAGGGCGCCTCCTCCCACCGGCCGCGAGGACCGGCCCACGGGTGGAGCCGGACCACCGGGCCGGACTGCGAGGGTGATCGCCATGGAGACCAACACGAACACGAAGGCCGGCTCCCTGGGACGACGCTCCCTGCTCGGTGGCGCGGCCGCCCTCGGGATGGCGGGCTCGGTCCTCGGCGCACCGGCGGCGAGCGCCGGCCAGGCCGGGTCACGCACCAGGGACGGGCGGTTCCAAGGGAAGTCGGTGCTCATCACGGGCGGCACCTCGGGCATCGGCCGGGCCACCGCCCAGGCCTTCGCGGCGGCCGGCGCCCGGGTCGGATTCTGCGGCAGGCGGGCCGAGTTGGGGCGCCAGGTGGAACGGGAGATCCGGGACGCGGGCGGCGAGGCCACGTACGTCCAGGCCGATGTGCGGGTGGCCGACCAGGTCCGGAGCTTCGTGGACCGGGTCGCGAGCCGGTACGGCGGCATCGACGTGGCCTTCAACAACGCGGGGATCGGGAACGGCAAGCTGCCGCACGAGCTGAGCGTCGAGGAGTGGGACGACGTCCAGGCCACCAACGCCCGGGGCGTCTTCCTCGCCGTCAGGTACGAGGTCCCGTACATGCTCGAGGCCGGACACGGCGTCATCATCTGCACCTCCTCCTCCGCCGCCGAACAGGCGAGGCCGACCAGTACCGCGTACACCGCGAGCAAGCGGGCGGTGCAGGGCATCGTGAAGGCCGCCGCGCTCGCCTACGGAACCCGGGGCATCAGGGTCAACGCCCTGCTGCCCGGCACCACCGACACCCCGTTCGTCCGCCCGCCCGGGATCCCGGACGACGCCTGGACGGCGTACAAGAAGGCGTTCGGCCCGCTCAACATCGACGGCCTGGAACGGATGGCCGAGCCTGCGGAGATCGCCCGCGCCGTGCTCGGGCTCGCCTCCGACGACTTCCCCTACATGACGGGCAGCTCGGTCGCCGTGGACGGCGGCAGCACGGCCGGCCGCAGGATGATCCAGCCGAGCCGCCCCTGAGGAGACGGCGGAGCACGCCTTCGATCCGAGGCGGGGTCACCTCGGTGACCGGGGCCGGTACGCCACCTGACATTCCCGGTGACTGTGTCGTCGGACTGCTGGGACGTCGGGCGCAGGCCACGAGACCACGGTCGAGAAGCAGAGGGATCAACATGATGCGAAGAATGGCTTCGTTGCCCGGTGGCAGGGTGGGGAAATGGGTCGTCCTCGCGCTCTGGGCGATCCTGCTGCTCCCGGTCCTGATGCTGGCCGGCCGGCTCGGCGACGTCGAGGAGAACGACAACTCGGCCTGGCTGCCCGGTGACGCGGAGTCGACCACGGTGGTCGCCCGGGCCGAGAACTTCCAGCGGGCCGACACCCTGCCCGCGATCGTGGTCTACGACCGGCCCGAGGGCGTCACCGCCGCCGACCTGGCCGAGGCCCAGGCCGACGCCGAAGCCTTCAAGGGCATCGCGAACGTGGTGGGGCAGCCGCAGGGACCGTCGAGGTCCCAGGACGGCAAGGCCATCCAGACCGTGGTCCAGCTCCACAAGGACCGGACGGGCTGGGAGGGGATCGGCACCACCGTCGACGCGCTGACCAGGGTCGGTGAGGAGAACGCGAACGGTCTCGGCTTCCACGTGACCGGACCGGCCGGTCACGCGTCCGACTCGATCAAGGCCTTCAGCGGTGGGGGTGTCCTGACCACCATCACCGCCCTGGTGGTCGTGGTGATGCTGCTGCTCACCTACCGCAGCCCGTTGCTGCCGCTGCTCCCGCTGCTGACCGTGGGCGTCGCCCTGGTCACGTCGGAGGCGGTGATCTACCTGCTGGCGAAGAACGCCGGACTCGTCGTCAACAAGCAGACCGGTTTCATCCTGACGGTGTTGGTGTTCGGCGCCGCCACCGACTACGCCCTCCTGCTGATCTCGCGGTACCGGGAGGAGTTGCTGCGGCACGAGGACCGGCACGAGGCGATGGCCGAGGCCCTGTACCGCTCCGGTCCCGCGATCGTCGCCAGCGCCGCGACCGTCGCGGTCAGCCTGACGCTGCTGATGCTGGCCACCCTCAGCTCCACCCAGGGGCTCGGGCCGGCCTGCGCCGTCGGCGTCCTGGTCGGGCTGCTCGCCATGGTCACCCTGATGCCGGCCCTGCTGGTGGTCTGCGGCCGCTGGATCTTCTGGCCGGTGAAGCCGTCGTACGGATCGGCCGGGGCGGCCCAGGGAGGCATCTGGACCCGGGTCGGCACCGGTGTCTCGCGCCGGCCGCGGCTGGTGTGGATCGGCACCACGCTGGTCCTCGGGGCCGTGGCGATCGGAGTGCTCGGGCTCAAGGCCGACGGACTCTCCAGCAAGGACCAGTTCACCGGCACGCCCCAGACGGCTGTCGGCGAGCGGATCCGGTCCGAGCACTTCCCGGCCGGGTCGGGCGACCCCGTCTTCGTCGTGGCCAGGGCCGCCTCGGCCGAGCAGGTGCGGACGGCGCTGTCCGGCGTACCGGGAGTCGTCGGCGTCTCGACTCCGCTGGTCCAGGACGGCGAGGCCATCATGCTCGGGGAGCTCGGGGACGACCCCAGCGGCAGCGCCGCGATGCGCACGGTCGAGCAGGCCAGGATCGCGGTCCACCGGATCGAGGGGGCGGATGCCCAGGTCGGGGGCAGCACGGCGATCATGCTCGACACGCAGGAGGCGGCCGCCCGCGACTCGAAGGTGATCATCCCCATCGTGCTGGTGGTGGTGCTCCTCGTCCTCGCGCTGCTGCTGCGCGCGATCGTCGCGCCGCTGCTGCTCATGGCGACGGTGGTGCTGTCGTTCGGAGCGGCTCTCGGCGTGAGCAGTCTGGTGTTCACCCACGTGTTCCACTTCGCCGGCGCGGAAGCCTCGTTCCCGCTCCTGACGTTCGTGTTCCTGGTCGCCCTGGGCATCGACTACAACATCTTCCTGGTCACCCGGGTGCGCGAAGTCGCGCTGCTGCACGGCACCCGGCGCGGCGCCCTGACGGGCCTGTCCAGCACCGGAGGTGTGATCACCTCGGCCGGGCTGGTGCTGGCCGGCACCTTCGCGGCGATGGCCTCGCTGCCGCTGGTGTTCGCGGCCGAGCTCGGGTTCGCGGTGGCGTTCGGCGTGCTGCTGGACACCATGATCGTCCGCTCGGTGCTGGTCACCGCACTGACCCTGGACCTGGGGCGGTGGATGTGGTGGCCCAGCAGGCTGTTCAGGCAGCCCGACGCCCCCCGGCCGTCGGCGGGCAAGCCCGACCTCGAACCCGCGCTCAGGCGCGTGTGATGCCCTTCCGCCCCGGGCCTTCGTCGTTCCCCGGCGGGGCCTCCGCACGGCCCCGGCGGCCGGGGGCGGAGGCCCCGCCGGGGAACGACGGGCGGGGCAGTTTACCCCCGGAGGCGTGCGCTAATCTCCTCGAATGCCCCTCATAACCCAGGCACCCGCCCCCGAGACCGCGGGGGACCAGGCCGGGCCTGCCCCCAGCCCAGCGAAGCCGAGACTCGGCTGGCTCGACGCCCTGCGCGGGTTCGCCGCGCTGGCCATCGTGGTCGAGCACTACGTCCAGGTCGTGGTGCCGGAGGAGTTCGCCCGGCTGTCCGGCCGGTTCGACATCGGGAGCTACGCGGTCTTCCTGTTCTTCCTGGTCAGCGGCTACATCGTGCCCGCTTCGCTGGAGCGCAGGGGCAGTGTCCGGGGCTTCTGGATCAGCCGTCTGTTCCGGATCTACCCGCTCTGCCTGGCCGTGGTGGCTCTCGGAGCTGTCACCTGGAAGCTGGGCTGGTACACCGACGCGCTCACGCCGCTGAGCCCGTTCACGGTGGAGCACCCGGCGATCGCCGCCCTGGGCAACGTGACCATGCTGCACGACTTCCTCGGCGTGCGCGGCGCGGTCTTCGTCATGTGGACGCTCTCCTACGAGATGGTCTTCTACCTCCTGGTGGCGTCCCTCTTCGTCCTCGGTGTGCACCGGCGCAGCGCCGAGCTGTCCACCGCGTTCGCCCTGGTGGCCGTGCTCGCGGTGGGTGCCTTCCCGCTGTACACGCTCGCCCACGACCTGCCCGGCCTGCGCCGCGCGGTCCTGGTCGCGGCGGTCGTCATGGCGGTAGGGCTGTTCGCGGTGATGAGCCGCCGCCGGAGCCTGGCCACCGTCGGCGCAGTGGTGCTGGGCGCCCTGGCCCTCGGCCTGCTGGTCGGCAACAGCCGGATGCCCGGCTGGTTCAGCATGACCATCCTCGCCACCATGTTCGCGGGGACCGCCATCTACCGCGTGGAACAGCGCCAGATCGGCTGGGTCAGGTGCGCCGTGGCGCTGGCCGTCACCGCCCCGGCCATCCTGTACGTCGGCGGTCGCTACGGTGAGAACGGTCAGGCGGCGCCCGCCTTCCAGTGGCACTGGGTCACCACCATGCTGGCCACCTGGGGGACCTTCGCCGTCGGCATCGCCCTGCGACGTCTGCGGATGCCCAAGGCGCTGACCTGGCTGGGCTCGATCAGCTACTCGGTCTACCTGGTGCACGCGGTGCTGCTGACCGCGCTGCTCTGGCTGATCTCCCCCACCCCGGTCACCTCGCTCTCACTGGGGACCAGGGCCGTGCTGGGCATCGGGTTCTGCGCCGTGGTGCTCGGGGTCAGCCACCTCACCTTCCACCTGATCGAACGGCCGGCCCAGCGGCTCGGCAGCCGGCTGACCAAGGCCCTGGACCGCCGCGGCGCCCGGCGGACCGGCCTCCCGGAGTAGCACCCGGTCACCACCGAACGGGACAGGGGACACCACTCGAAGGCACCGGCCGCTCAGCGGCCGGTGCCTTCGGCATAGCCGCACCCCGACCGCGCCGTCGGACCGACCCGATGTCCGGATCTGACAGGGAATCGTCATTGCGGCCATCGCCGAACGCGACCACGATGGAGGCATGCCCACTCCCCACCGCGTCGTCATCGCGGTCTTCCCCTACGTCGACCTGCTCGACGTCACCGGTCCGGCCGAGGTGTTCGCGCTGGCCAACCGGGAGACCGCGGGCCGGGCCGGCTACCAGGTGCGGCTGGCCGGGCCGACGGCCGGTGCGGTGCGGACCTCGGCGGGGGTGCGGCTGCTGACCGATCTGACCTTCGGTCAGGTCGGCGGGCAGGTGGACACCCTGCTGGTGCCCGGGGCGGTCGAGATGACCGGGGACGGGCCGGTGGCGAAGGTCGACCCGGAGATCGTGGCGTGGGTGCGGGAGACCGCCCCGCTGGCGCGCCGGGTGGCCTCGGTGTGCGTGGGCGCGCACGTGCTGGCGGCGGCCGGGCTGCTGGACGGGCGGACGGCGACCACGCACTGGTCGACGGCGGCCCAACTGGCCGCCGACCACCCGGCCGTCACGGTCGACCCGGATCCGATCTTCGTCCGGACCGACCGCGGCCGGCTCTGGACCGGTGCGGGGATCAGCGCCTGTCTGGATCTGGCCCTCGCCCTGGTGGCGGAGGACCAGGGCGAGGAGGTCGCCCTCGCGGTGGCCCGGCAGCTGGTGATGTACCTCAAGCGGCAGGGCGGCCAGAGCCAGTTCTCGGTGCCGCTGAGCCGCCCGGCCTCCGCCCGCCGCGACATCGACGAACTGCGCCTGTGGATCGCCGACCACCTGGACGAGGACCTGTCCGCCGCCGCCCTGGCGGCCCGGATGTGCCTGAGCGAGCGTCACTTCGCCCGGGTGTTCAAGCAGGAGACCGGCACCAGTACGGCCGACTACGTCCAGGCCGCCCGGGTGGAGGCGGCCCGTCGGCTGCTGGAGAGCACCGACGCCCCGCTGGAGCAGGTCGCCACCGTCGCGGGCTTCGGTTCGTCCGAGACGCTGCACCGGGCCTTCCGGCGCCAGCTCGCCACCACGCCCGCCGCCTACCGCCGCCGCTTCCGCACCCAACCCGCCTGACCCTCCCCCTCCCCCTCTCCCGAGCTGCGAGCCAGCCGGCTTCGCCATGCCCGAACGACGACCGAAAGGCCAAGAGCATGACCACCGTCAGCCCTTCCACCACCCTCCGCGACCTGAGCGGCCTGGACAACGAGCCGCCCCGGCTCGCCGACGCCGTCCTGGTGATGATCGACTTTCAGAACACCTACCGCACCGGTGTGATGGCCCTGGACGGCGCCGAGGAGGCCCTCGCCGCCGGTGCCCGGCTGCTGGCCCGGGCCCGGGCCGCCGGCACCCCGGTGGTCCACGTCCTCAACGACGGCGGCGAGGGCACCCCGTACGACATCCGGGCCCACGTCGGCGCGATCAGCGACGAGGTCGCCCCGGCCGACGGGGAGGCGGTGGTGGTCAAGCAGGTCCCGAACGCCTTCCACGGCACCGAGCTGGAGCAGATCCTGGCCGAGCTGGGCCGGAAGGACCTCGTGCTGGCCGGGTTCATGACCCACATGTGCGTCAGCTACACCGCCCAGGGTGCCTTCAACCTCGGCTACCGCCCGACCGTGGTCGCCGAGACCACCGCGACCCGCGCCCTCCCCGGCCCGGACGGCGGCGTGCTGCCCGCCGCCGCGCTCCAGGCCGCCGCCCTGACCACCGTCGCCGACCTGTTCGGCACCGTCGTCGCGACGGTGGACGCGCTGCCCGCCTGACCCCCGGCAGCACAGAGGCCCCGACCGCCGGGCGGTCGGGGCCTCCGTCGCGCTCCCGGCTCAGGTCAGGAAGCCCGCTCCGCCTGCTCCTGGAGCAGCCCCGAGATCCGGGACAGGTCGTTGATGACGTCGAAGAAGCTGTTGATGTCCGGCGTGGAGGCGCCGTTCACGGCCAGGTAGAAGGTGTGCAGCCGCCCGTGCCCCGCGTCGAGGTAGCCGCCCAGGGTCTCGCCGCCGACGGCCAGCCGCTCGTTGAGCGCGTCGAAGCCGAGCACCGAGCCCGGCTTGGCCCACACCTTGCCCTTGCCCGGGCAGGTCGGGCAGCCCGCGCAGGCGGTGGCCAGCGAGCCGTCCACGCCGAGGATCGGCTGCGCCTCGCGGAACCGGTCCGCGTCCGGGGTGCCCTGCCAGTAGTGCAGGATCTCGTTCTCCACCCGGGGGGTGACCCGGTCGATCGGGTTGCCGCCCCGGCCGTCGAGCAGCTGCGCCTGGGTCGGGTCGATACCGGCCTGGCGCAGGAAGGCGTTCAGGACCGGGAAGCCGCCGTCGCACTGGTGGCTGCCGGCCGTGACGGCCATCAGACAGATCGTCAGGTTGGCCCCGAGGTTGTGACTGACCTTCAGGATCAGCTTGGCGTACTCGGCGAAGACCGGGGAGACGTACGCGCCGACCCGCTGGGTGCCGTCGTACGTGGCGGGCAGCACGCCGGCCGGGTTCGGTCCGGTCGGCGGCGCGGTGACGGTGACGCCCGCCCGGGCCAGCGCCTCGATCAGTGCCGTCCGCCCGAACGCCGCCGGGTCCTGCACGTGGGAGATCCGCAGGGTCGGCGGAGCGTCGGCCGCGATGGTGCCCGACAGGGTCAAGTGGGTGCCGTCCGGCGAGGCGGCGACCGCGATGTCCGTGGTCCCGCCCGCCGCGACCGTCTGCACGGTCGACTCCACCTGGTACGGCGCGACCTGCGGCCGCCAGCTGAGCCGGGCCGTCGTGCCGGGGGCGGTCGGGGTGGTCAGCAGGTCGATCACGTTGTCGTTGACGATCAGCGGGTCCGGGCCCGGGTCGAGGCCCTCCGAGGTGGTGAACAGCCGGGAGTCGACGGCGACGTCGCCCCGGATCTCGGTGAGGCCGGACTCGCGGACCTGACGGGCGATCTCGTCCAGTCCGGCGAGCGGGTTCTCGGGGGTGAGGGTGGCGCCCGGGACGTCGTTCGCGTAGGTGTGGTCGATCGTGGTGTAGTCGACGCCGCCGTCCGGCTTGGTCCGGCCGCCCATCGTCAGGTCGCCCTGGGCGACCAGGACCAGCGACCCGTTCAGCACCGTGCCGTCGCGGTCCCCGACCGCCTGCACGGGTGTGCTGAACCGGTGGTCGCCGCCCAGGGTGTGCCAGGCACCCGAGACGCTGACCAGCTTGGCGGTCGAGCCGGGGATGAAGAACTGGTCGGGGTACCGCGAGTGGATCACCCGCCCGGTGGCGTCGTCGATCTCCAACAGGCCCCACTGGGCGTGCTGGTAGGCCGGCTTGTTCATGATCGCCGTGATCTCCGGGCCGAGGTCGTCCGACTGATCGGGCACCGGGCCCGCCGCGCCGACCGTGAGGGCGGTGGCCAGCACCGCCCCGAGGGCGGTGACCCGACTGCGCCAACTGCGAGATCTCATGAACCCACCTGTTCCGGGCCGTGCCCGATGTCCTGACGGATGCTCAGTTTCCGCAGGGATACCGCGCGGCGGCCGGCCGTCGAACATCCTGACGGGCCGTTCACCCGCTTGCCCGGCGATCCCGCCCCGGATCACCCGAACGACGCCCCGGACGGCCGAAGGCCCCGGCTGCCGGAGCAGTCGGGGCCGGTGGAGCGTGAGCGGGTCAGTCCCGCAGCGCGAGCAGCAGGGCCGGGACCAGGAGCAGCAGCAGCCAGGGCTCGGCGAGGACGGCCACTCCCAGGCCGGTGTAGGCGGCGGCCTCGGCCACCCGGCGGCGGCGCTTCCGGTCGGACTTCTTCGACGCCTGGGCCGCGTCGGTCTTCACGAACTGCTCGGACATGGTTTCTCCTCGGGAATCGGTTCGGGTGACGGGCGGGTCAGCGGTTCAGCGGTTCAGTGCGGCGTCGGGGATCCAGGAGCCGTGGATCATCGCCGGCACCCGGCGCGGCAGGTGGACGGTGGCGACCGGCGGGAGGGCCAGGTCGGAGGCGTCGAGCACCAGCAGGCGGGAGGCATCGGCGTTCAGGTCGCCGACCACGGTGAGCAGGTAGCCGGCGTCCTCGTCGGTGGCCCCGGCGGCGGGTACGAACACCGCCTCGCTGGGCAGTTGGCCCACCCCGACCGGCCGCAGCTGCCGGGCGCCGGTGGTGCGGTCGTACTTGACCAGCGCGTGGCTGCCGATGCCCTGGTCGTCCGGGAAGGACAGCGCGTACTGGTAGCGGTGCTCCCGGCCGAGGTACTCCTCGTTGATGGTCGGGAACTCCACCGTCAGGTCGTCGGTGAACTCCTCCCGGACCGTGCCTGCCACCGGGTCGACAGTCCACCGGACGCCGCGGGAGCCGGAGTTGGGCTCGGCGCCACGGTCCGGCGCACCCACCCACCAGTTCCAGGAGCGCTGCCAGCCGGTCCGGCCGACGGACGGGCCCTCGACCACGATCCGGCCCTGCCGGTCCTCGTAGGCGTTCGCCAGGTGCATCGCGTAGCCCTGCCCGATCTCGAACCAACGGACCTCGGCCGCACGGCCGTTGCCCTGCGGCATGACACCGATCCGGGACGGCTGGGCGTCGCTCCAGCCGTACGGGATGCCCGAGTGCTCGGTGTGGTCGAAGGTGACCGAGCCCTCCAGGAACACCACGTGGTGCTCGGTGATGGCGAAGTCGTGCTTCAACGCGGCGGTGGCGCCCGGGACTTCCTGGCTGTGCAGCAGCTCGCCGGAGGGCGCGGCCACGTGGTGGACCAGGTACGGCGGGAACGGCGAGGAGGCGAAGAAGTGCAGCTCGCCGGTGACCGGGTCCTCCTTGGGGTGCGCGGTCATCGCCGAGGTGAGCCTGCCGCCGAAGTCGTACGCGCCGACCGTCTCCAGCTCGGCCGTCAGCTCGAACGGCAGGTTCGCCTCGCAGAGCGCCAGCAGGCGGCCGCCGTGCTCGATGACGTGCGTCCCTGCGGTGCTGGCGGTCAGGTCGGGGCCGTGCTCGGTCAGGTACGGCGCGCCGTCCAGGGCCGGGGTGTGCACCCAGCGGTTGCGGTACCACTCGGCCCGGCCGTCCCGGAGCCGGATGCCGTGCACCATGCCGCTGCCCTTGAACCAGTGGGTCGGGGTGATGCCGGGCTTGGGGTTGTGGCTGTTGCGGATCAGCCGGCCGGTCAGCTCGGGCGGCAGGACGCCTTCGACGGTCAGCCCGGTGGCGGAGATCTCGTCGGCGACGGGGGTGTAGTGACCGGTCAGGTAGGGCTTGTTCATGGTCGGATCCACTTCTCTCATCGGTGAGTCGACTGGGTGTCAGCGGTGCGGCCGGTTACCGGCCGGCTTCGGTACCGGCCTCCGGTGGAGCGGCGGCCGTGCCGGGCCGGGCGGTCGGCCTGGGGGCCCGGGCCACGAACGGGGTCAGTGCGGCGGCGAGGGCGGCCACCCCGGCGGAGACCAGGAAGGCGGTCCGGTAGCCCGCGGTGAGGGCGACGACATGAGGCTGTCCGGCGCCGACCGCGGCCGTCCGGGCGGCGGCGAGGGTGGCGAGCACGGCCAGACCGACCGCGCCGCCGATCTGCCGGGTGGTGTTGACCAGGCCACTGGCGAGCCCGGCGTCGGGCCCCGGTACGCCGGTCACGGCGGCCGCGGTGAGCTGGACGAAGGCGACCCCCAGGCCCAGGCCGATCAGCAGGGTGGGGCCGAGCACGTCGGTGGCGAAGCCGCCGGTCACGGAGATGCCGGCCAGCCAGACCAGTCCGCCGGACAGCAGCGCCAGGCTGCCGGCCAGGGTCGGCACCGCACCGAACCTGCGGGCGGCCCTCGGGGCCAGCGAGGAGCCGAGGATGTTCGCCGCCGCCAACGGGAGTTGGGACAGCCCGGCCTGCAACGGGCCGTTCCCGAGCACCTGTTGCTGGTAGAGCGGGAGGAAGAAGAACAGCCCGATCCAGACCGCGCCCAGCAGGGCCATCAGCAGGTTGGCGGCGGCCACCGAGCCGGTGCGCAGCAGCCGCGGCGGCAACAGCGGTGCGGGATGCCGACGTTCGGTACGGACGAAGACCGCCAGCAGGACCGCCGCGACACCGCCACTGGCGACCGCCCACGGGTCGGTCCAGCCGGAGCGTCCGGCCAGGGTCAGCCCGTGGACCAGGACCACCAAGGCCGCCGTGACGGTGACGGCACCGACCAGGTCGACCCTCCGCGGTCCGGCTCCGGACGGGGTGTCACCGGGGACGAGGCGCACGGCGGCGGCCAGGACCAGCGCGGCGCCCAGCGCACTGGTGTGGAACACCGACTGCCACCCGAGCGTCGCGGTCAACACCCCGCTGAGCAGCACCCCGGCCGCGCCCCCGGCGCCGGAGACCGCGCCCCACACCCCGAGCGCCCTGCCCCGCCCCGGCCCCGGCGGGTACACCTGCATGACCAGCGAGAGCGCGGCGGGGGCGATCGCCGCAGCGCCCACGCCCTGGAGCGCGCGGGCCGCGATCAGCTGCCCCGGACCGTCCGCCAGCGCGGCGGCCGCCGAGGCGGCGAGGAAGACCGCCAGTCCGCCGAGCAGGACCCGCCGGCGCCCCGTCAGGTCGGCCACCCGCCCGCCGAGCAGCAGCAGTGCGCCGAAGGCCAGGCCGTACGCGTTGACCACCCAGGTCATGCCGCCGCCGGAGAGGCCGACGCCGGCCCGGATCGCCGGGAGGGCGACGTTGACGATGGAGGTGCTCAGCACCACCACGAACTGCGCGGCGGCCAGTACGGCGAGCACGGCGGGGGGCCGAGGGGCGGGCCTGGCAGCGGGTCGAGCGGCAGGTCGGGCGGCTTCGCCACCCACGGTCCTGGACACAGCAGCACTCCTTGTGTGGTCACTCACTCACTCATGGGGCCGAAAAAACCGGGCGCCCGCAGCGCCCGCAGGTCACGCAGGTCACCGCAGGTCACGCACCCTGCTCGGCGCGCTGCTTGAGGTTGTGCAGCCAGTGCTCCAGCGAGCCGTCCAGTGCCTGCTGCAGCAGCTCGACATCGGCGCTGACCGGCTCGCCGGTCCAGGACTCCTCGGTGTGCACCCGGACGCCGTCCCGGGTCGGGGTGAAGGTCCAGACGTGCACGGCGGTGATGCCCTGGGCCGGGCCGCCCCAGACGATCCGGCGCCCGGGGTCGACCTGCACCACCGTCGAAGTGATCCCCTCCAGCCCCTCGGTGGACCACACCCAGGACGAGCCGGGACGGAGCGGGCCGGGGGTCTGCTTGACCACCGAGCCGACGCCCGGCTGCCAGGCCGGCCAGTTCTCCACGTCGGTCTGGATCCGCCAGACGCGGTCCAGCGGCGCGTGGATGACGATCTCGTCGCGGGTGATCACCGGGGCGCTCCGGTCGATACCGACGGGCTCGGGGCAGCCGGCGCCGCCCGTCCCGACGGCGAGCAGGGCGGCGACGCTGGTGGCGATGGCGTGCATGGCGTTCTCCAGGGTGACGAGGGGGCGGCCGACCGGCCTGACCCGATAATGTGTGGTTGATTACTCAGTCCGAGGACCGAAAGAAACGCCGGGCCGCCCGGGGCCCGCGACCTAGAAGTGCCGGATACCCGACTTCAGCGTGCGCGCCCACGGGGCGTCCACCGCGTCGGCGTCCATCGCCACCAGCAGGTGGCAGAGCATGCCGACCGAGAAGAACTCCTGCACCTGCCGGTCGTCACCGCCCGAGGCGCCGCGCACGTACTCCACCAGGCGGGCGTACCCGGCCCGGACCGCGGTGCGGATGGCCGGCTCGGAGACCGCCGCCGCCTGGGCGTGCATCTGGACCAGCAGCAGGTCGTTGTCGCTGATCAGGCGGGCGTACGCCTCCCCCATCGCGGAGAGCACCACCTCGGGCGAGCCACCCGGGGCGTCGGCCGCGCCGAGCTCCAGACTCCCCCGGACCCGGACGAAGCAGTGCTCGACCACGGCGGCGAACAGCTCCTCCTTGCTCGGGAAGAGCCGGTAGACGTACGCCTGCGAGATCCCGGCCGCCTTGGCCACCTCCATCGTGGTGGTACCGAAGTACCCCCGGGCGGCGAAGGCACCGATCGCAGTGCGGAGCACCGTCTCGCGGCGTTCCTCGGCGGTGGAGAGCTGGCGTCGTTGCGTTGGCATGTGAGTACTCAACCACTCACACTTTCTTTCGTCAACACCCGCGGCGGATCAGCCCGCCTTGGGCCTGGCCCGGACGTGCATCCGCTCCCCCTGCCGGCCGAACAGGCTGAGCACCTCGACCGGCCGCCCGTCGGCGCTGCCGAACCAGTGCGGCACCCGGGTGGAGAACTCCGCCACCTCGCCCGGGCCGAGCACGAAGTCGTGGTCGGCCAGCACCAGCCGGAGCCACCCGTCCAGCACGTACATCCACTCGTGGCCCTCGTGGGTGCGGAGATCCGGTTCGCCACCCCGGTCGGGAATGATCATCTTGTACGCCTGGAGCGGGCCCGGCGTCCGGGAGAGCGGCAGGTAGGTACCCCCGCTCGGCAGCGACCGGGGCGCCAGCCGGACCCGGGGGTCACCCACCTCGGGCGCGCCGACCAGGTCGTCCAGCGGCACCCGGTAGAGCCCGGCGAGCGGCAGCAGCAACTCCAGGTTCGGGCGGCGCTGCCCGGACTCCAGCCGGGAGAGGGTGCTCTTCGAGATGCCGGTGGCCTCGCAGACCGAGGTCAGGGTGAGCCCCCGGTCGGTCCGCAGCCGGCGGAGCCGGGGGCCGACCTCGTCGAGGACCGCTCGATAGGGCGCCGCACTGTCCATCCGGGCATTCCACCCCGCCGTCCCGGAAACGGCAACAGACGCCCACACCCGGCTCCGCCCGATGGCCGGGCGACGGCCGTCAGCGGTTCCGCAGGGCGTCCTGGTCCGCGACGTACTTGAGCATCAGCCGGGCGAACTCCAGCCGCTCCTCCTCGGACCAGTCGGCGGTGACCGCCTCGTAGGCGGCGCGCTGGTGGCGGCGGAAACGGGCCATCAGCTCCCGGCCCTCGGGGCTGAGGTGCAGGACCGTCCGGCGGCCGTCCTGCTGGGAGGCGGCGCGGATCAGGTAGCCGGCCGCGATGTTGTCGGACACCATCCGACTGGCCACCGAGGGGTCCACTCCCAGGTGGGCGGAGACCGCGCCGACGGTGACCTCGGTGGGCTCGGCGGCCTGCTCGGCCTCCAGCACGATATTGAGGACCAAGGTCCGGCTCAGGTCCTTCTGGGAGACCGGGTTCTCGACCTCCAGCAGGGTGGACCGCCGGAGCTTCCCGAAGGCCGGGCCCACGGTGTCCAGCAGCCGCTCGGCGGTGCTCGGCTCGCGCTTCGTCATGGGGCCGATGATATCTGGATGACTCCCTGAATACATGTGTTGACATGAAAACGTGTGCATGTAAGCATGCATATGTCTTCACCAACGAATGGAGCAGCCCCATGACCACCCTCGTCACCGGCGCCCGCGGCAAGGTCGCCCGGGCCGTCCTCGACCGCCTGCACGCCGCCGGCCACCCCGTCCGGGCCGCCAGCGCCCGGCCCGCCGAGCTGACCGTCCCGGCGGGCGTCGAGGTGGCCGAGCTGGCCCTCGGCAGGCCGGCGACCTTCGCCGCCGCCCTGCGGGGCGTCCGCCAGGTCTTCCTCTACCCGGAGCCCACCGGCATCGACGAGCTGACCGCCGCGGCCGAGGCGGCCGGGGTCGAGCACGTGGTGCTGCTCTCCTCCTCCTCGGTGCTCGGCCCCGACCCGGAGCAGGACGCCCTCGCGAGCCACAGCCACCGGGTCGAGCGCGCCCTCACCGCCTCCGCGCTGACCGGCACCTTCCTGCGCCCGGACGCCTTCGCCAGCAACGCGCTGGGCTGGGCGTACTTCGTCGGGCAGGGCCTGCCCGTCCAACTCGCCCATCCGGACGCCGACCTCGCGCCGATCCACCCCGAGGACATCGCCGACGTCGCGGTGGCGGCCCTCACCGGCGACGCGCTCACCGGCCGCCCGGTCACGCTGACCGGCGCCGAGGCCCTCACCTTCCGCGCGCAGCTGGCCGTGCTGTCCGAGGCCGTCGGCCGGGAGATCCCGGTCGAGCGGATCACCCGGGCCGAGGCCGAGCGGCAGCTCGGCGGCTTCCTGCCCGCCGTGATGGTCACCGCGCTGCTCGACCTCTGGCAGGCCGCCGAGCAGCACCCCGCCGTCCTCGCCGACACCACCGAGACCCTGCTCGGCCGCCCCGCCCGCACCTTCCGCCAGTGGGCCGCCGAGAACGCCCACGCCTTCACCCCGAAGCCCTGACCCGGCAGGCCCCGGCGCCGTCACCGCTTCTCCTCCTCAAGTCCTTGTCCGGGCAACGATCCTGACGTTGAGTCAGCACATGATTGTCGAGTACATCCGGTACCGGATCGCCGAACCACAGCGCGCCGCCTTCGAGGCCGCGTACCTCCGAGCCGCCGGCCCGCTCGGCGCGGCCGAGCAGTGTGTCGACTACGAGCTGGCCCGCTGCACGGAGGACCCGAGCGCCTACGTCCTCCGCATCCGCTGGACCTCCGCCGAGGACCACCTCGGCGGCTTCCGCAAGGGCGAGCTGTTCGCCGCCTTCTTCGCCGAGATCAAGCCCTACGTCGAGTCGATCGAGGAGATGCGGCACTACGAGGTGACCGCCGTCGAGGGGAAGGGCGGCTCGACCCCGACCCTGTACGAGTGGGCCGGTGGCGCCGCCGCCTTCGACCGGCTGTTCACCCGGTTCTACGAGCGCGTCCCCGAGGACGAGATCCTCGCCCCGGTGTTCGCCGGGATGGACCCGCAGCACGCCCGGCACGTCGCGGCCTGGCTCGGCGAGGTGTTCGGCGGCCCGGCCCGCTACAGCACCGAGCTGGGCGGCCACCGGCACATGGCCTCCCGGCACCTGGGCCGGGGCGTCACCGAGCAGCAGCGCAGCCGCTGGGTCGCCCTGCTGCTGGACACCGCCGACGAGGTCGGCCTGCCCGCCGATCCGGAGTTCCGGGGCGTGCTCGCGTACTACCTGGAGTGGGGCACCCGGATGGCGCTGATCTACTCGGGCCCCAACCCGCCGCCGCTCCCGGAGACGCCGATGCCGCGCTGGGACTGGGGCATCACCCCGCCGTACCGGGGCTGACCGAGCCTCGGATCCGGCCCTGCCCGGTGGGCCGCCGGCCCGGCCTGCCGGAGCACCGGGTCAGCCGCGGCGCGCCCAGTCCTCCCTGAGCAGCCCGAACAGCACCCGGTCGTACCGCTCCCCCGCCACCAGCACGGCGGAGCGGCGGCGGCCCTCCTCCTGGAAGCCGAGCCGGGTGAAGGCCCGGACGGCCCGCTCGTTGCCGCTCCAGGTGTCCAGCTCCAGGCGGTGCAGCCCGTACGCGCCGAACAGGTGGTCGACCAGCAGGCCGAGCGCCTCCGAGCCGTGGCCCCGGCCCCAGTACGCCGGCTCGCCGATGGTCACGCCCAGGGTGGCGACCCCGGCGTACGGGTCCAGGTCGCGGTAGTCGGCCATGCCGATCACCCGACCGTCCGTCAGGTCCTCGACGGTGAGCACGGCCGACTCGCGCGGCATCAGCCGCAGCATGGTGTCGAAGCCGAGCCCGATCGCCTCCGCCGTGACCGGCCCGAAGCACGGGTCCCCGGCGGCGGCCGGCCGGACCACCTCGGGGTCGTTGCGCCAGCGGAGGTGGTGCTCCGCGTCCTCGGCGCGCAACGCCCGCAGCCTGACCAGCTTTCCTTCGAACATGACCACTCCGTTGTCGGGCTGACGGTTGCTCAGCGGCCCCGACGGTACCCGGCGGCGATCACCGAGATCCACAGCATGGCGACCAGCACGCCGACCGCCAGGGTGAGCGAACCGGCCGGGCCGCCGCCCATCGCCCAGCCGTTGCCGAGCAGCAGCGCCGTCCCGGCGATCCGGGAGCCGACCGCCGGCCCCCGGCGGCCCGCCCGGTGGAAGTGCCGGCCGAGCAGGAAGCAGGCCGCGATCAGGGCCAGGAAGGTGATCGACCCGGCCACCAGGTGGGCCGTGCCGTGCCAGCTCATGGTGGCCGGCCTCCCCGCCGGGGTGCCGACCGGGAAGCCGTCGGCGGGGTCCAGCACGAACACTCCGGCGGCGGCCATCCCGACGCCCGCGGTCCGGACCAGCCGGGCCACCCAGGCGCTGTCGACGACCCGGCGCAACCCGGCCGCGCCGGCCAGGTAGAGCGCCCCGACCAGCAGGAAGTTCGTGATCTGCAACCAGCCGAGCGAGCCGTTGCTCAGCACACTCAGCGGGTGCCTGGTGATGTCGAAGCCCTCCCGGGTGGCGGCCTGGGTCAGGGCCAGGACGGCCCAGACCGGTGTGGTCAGGACGGCGCAGCCGAGCAGGGTGCGGGTGCCGACGGCGGTGCTGCGGGCGGCGGGGAGCTGGACGGTGGTCATCAGGGGGTTCCTTCCGGGGTTCGGTCTCTCACCGCTACGTCGTCCGGGCGCTGTGACAGGGAACGGTGCGCGTTCCCTGTCGGATCGGCCTGTTCGACGTACCGGCACAAGCACCGATCGCAAGCACCGATACGACAGCCCCCGGAGGCACCCCATGCGCTACCTGATGACCACCAACGCCGACGGCTCCGCTCCCGACGAGAAGCTGTTCGCCGAGATGGGCCGGTTCATCGAGGAGCTGACCGCCTCCGGTGTCCTGCTGGCCACCGGGGGCCTCGGTCCGACCAGCATCCTGGTGAGCTCCTCGGGCGACGAGATCACCGTGACCGACGGGCCGTTCGCCGAGGCCAAGGAGGCGGTGGCCGGCTTCGCGCTGGTCGAGGTCCGCTCCCAGGAGGAGGCGATCGAGCTGGCCCGCCGGTTCCGCCGGATCGTCGGCGACGGCCAGAGCCGGATCCAGGAGGTCTTCACCGGCTGACCCCGCGTCAGCACGCCCACCTGCCCCGGCCCGTCGTCGAGCCGGGGCAGGTGTGCTGTCATGGTCACCGTGCTGGATACCCGCCGGACGATCAGTGCGGTCTGGAGACTCGAATCGGCGAAGATCATCGCCGGTCTGGTCCGGATGGTCCGCGACGTCGGCCTGGCCGAGGAGCTGGCCCAGGACGCCCTGGTCGCCGCACTGGAGCAGTGGCCGCGCACCGGCGTGCCGGACAACCCGGGTGCCTGGCTGACCGCGATCGCCAAGCGCCGCGCCGTCGACCACATCCGGCGCGACCAGCGGCTGCTCCGCAAGCAGGAGCAGCTCGCCCTGGAGCCGGCCCAGCAGGCCGACCCCGAGCCCGACGACCTGCTGCGGCTGATGCTGATCTCCTGTCACCCCGTGCTGCCCACCGAGGCCAGGGCCGCCCTGACGCTCCGGCTGCTCGGCGGCCTGACGGCGGAGGAGATCGCCCGCGCCTTCCTGGTCACCGGCCCGGTCGTCACCCAGCGGATCGCCGCCGCCAAGCGGACGCTGGCCGAGCGGCAGGTCCCGTTCGAGCTGCCCGGCGAGGAGGAGCTCGGCGAGCGCCTCTCGTCCGTGCTCGAGGTCATCTACCTGATCTTCAACGAGGGCTACTCGGCCACCTCGGGCGACGACCTGATGCGGCCCGGCCTGTGCCAGGAGGCCCTCCGGCTCGGCCGTCTGCTGGCCGTGCTGGCCCCGCGCGAGCCCGAGGTGCACGGCCTGGTCGCCCTGCTGGAGGTGCAGGCCTCACGCTCCGCCGCCCGCACCGGACCGGCCGGCGAACCGGTCCTGCTGCACGAACAGAACCGGGGCCGCTGGGACCAGTTGCTGATCCGGCGCGGCTTCACCGCGATGCTCAGGGCCCGCGAACTCGGCGGGCCGCCGGGCCCGTACGTGCTGCAGGCCGCGATCGCGGTCTGCCACGCCCGGGCCCGGACCGCCGAGGAGACCGACTGGGGCCGGATCGCCGACCTGTACGAGGCACTGGCCCGGCTGCTGCCGACGCCGGTGGTGCGGCTGAACCGGGCGGTGGCGGTCGGCATGGCCCGGGGCCCGCAGGCCGGGCTCGACCTGACCGAGCCGCTGACCGCCGACCCCGCGCTGCGCGACTACCACCTGCTGCCCAGCGTCCGGGGCGACCTGCTGGCCCGGCTGCACCGGCCCGCCGAAGCCCGGCTGGAGTTCCAGCGGGCCGCCGCACTGACCCGGAACGCCGCCGAACGCGCCTTCCTGCTGGGCCGGGCCGACGCCCTCGCCGCACACCTCCCGACCGGCCCCACCCTCGGCTCGGCCACCCGGGACTTCCTGGCCGGAGCCGGGCTGGACGCCGCGACGGTGCGCTCGTACGGGCAGACCCTGCGCCGGCTCGAGCTGGCGCTCGGGGCGGGGCTGCCGTCCGCCGACCTGACGGCCGCTCAGGTGGCCGGGGTGTTCGCGACGGCCTGGGACGGGGCGGCGGCCCGGACCTGGAACCGGCACCGGGCGGCCGTCCGCTCGTTCGCGCTCCGGGCCGGACCGGCCGGGATCGCCGACCTGGTGGAACGCCGCACCGAACCCCGGCGCCCCGCCGTCGAGCCGCTGGCCGGCGAGCGGCTGGACGAACTCTGCGCCCGGCCGGAGGTGGGCCTGCGCGAACGGACCCTGTGGCGCCTGCTGCACGAGTCGGGCGCCGGGGTGACGGCCGTCCTGGCGCTGGACGTGGAGCAGCTCGACCTCGACGACCGGACCGCCGGGCCGGGCATCGGCTGGCGGTCCGGCACCGCCCGGCTGCTCCCGGGGCTGCTGGACGGCCGCACCCGGGGCCCGCTCTTCCTCACCGACCGCCGCCCCGGCCCGGCCCGCGCCCCCACCGCCGACCTCTGCCCGGAGACCGGCCGGGCCAGGCTCTCGTACGAGCGCGCCGAGTACCTGTTCAAGCAGGCCAGCGGCGGCCTCACCCTGCGCCGGCTCAAGCCCCGGCGCTGAGCGGACGCCCGGGCCGCACTGCCGGTCGTCCGCCGGGCCCCGGTATGTTGATCAGCCGCCGACCCTGTCGGCCTCCCGCCCCGGGGTGACGACGTGCGGCTCCGGCCCGGATCGGTGTCCGGGGCGCGGAAATCGGGTCGCCGGCGCCGGGGGGAGCAGGACAGACTTCGGCGTCGCGACCGAACAGCCGCTCACCGTCTCCACGTGTCCGAAGGATTCCGTATGACCACTCCCGCCCCGCCCGACAGCCCGCAGTCCGCCGAGGACCAGGCCGGCGCCAACCCGTGGGCCGCGCCGGTCCCGGGCCAGGGCGAGGCCCCGGAGCAGGACGGGGCCGCCGCGCCCGGGCCCGCCCCGGCGCCGGGCGAGATACCGGGCGGTGTCCCGGGCGGGCCGTACTGGCAGCCGTACCCGGCGCCGGCGCCGCAGCCCCGCAACGGTCTGGGCATCGCCGCGATGGTGCTCGGGATCGTCGGCGCGCTCTTCGGTCTGGCCATCATCCTGTTCTGGCTGTCCTGGCTGCCGTCGCTGCTCGCCGTGATCTTCGGTGGCATCGGACTGAGCTACGCGCGCAGGGGTCTGGCGACCAACCGCGGGATGGCCCTCGCGGGCGTACTGCTGGGCGTCGCCGGGCTGCTGGTCTCGGCCGGCACCGGGGCATTCTTCGCGGTCCGGGTGCACCAGGTCAACGAGGACCGGCGGGCGTACGAGAAGGCCGAGAACATCCGCGTCGAAGCCGCCAGGGAGCAGGCGGCGAAGGAGCGGCAGCAGTTCGAGGCCGCCCAGGCGAAGGAGCGGGAGCGGCAGGCGGCCGAGCAGGCGAAGAAGGCGGCGGACGAGAAGGCCCGGCACCTCGGGTTCGGTGAGTCCTACACCTACGAGGACGGGCTGAAGGTCACGATGGCCAAGCCGGTGCCGTACGTCCCGAGCGGCGGCGTGGGCGACGTCCCCGACAACACCAGGATCGTCGAGGTCCGGATCACCGTCGTCAACACCGGGCCCGAGGAGCTCTCGCTCTACGGCTCGGGGGCACCCTTCGTCAAGAACACCAAGGGCAACCTGATCTACCACGTGATCGACGGGAGCGGGCGGATGAAGTTCATCGCCAACGACGTCGCCCCCGGCCAGGACTCGTCCAGCGTGTCCGCGTACGCCCTGCCGAACAACGGGGCCGACCCCTTCTACGTGGAGTTCCACTACGGCAAGGGCATGAACAGCAAGACCGTCACCTGGACCGGCTCGGCCGGCTGAGCCGGTCAGGAGGCCGCGACCGCCAGCGCCAGCACGGCCGCCGAGACCACCAGCAGCACGGCGGCCGGGGGCGTGCCCTTGTAGTCCGCCGTGCGCAGGTGCGCGCCGACCGCGCCGACGAAGTAGAGGACGACGCCGACGGCGGCCGCCACCCCGAGCGGTCCGATCCAGATCCCGGCCAGCAGGCCGAGCGCACCGGCCACCTCGCAGGCGGCCAGCGGCGGCAGCCAGCCGAGCGGCACGGCGATGCCGGTCATGCTCGCCACCACCTTCTCGTCCCGCTTCAGCTTGGCCGAGGCGGAGGCCAGCAGGACCAGGGCGAGCAGGACTGCGGTGACGACATAGGCGATGAACACGACGGGCCTCCGGACGGATCGCGGGCGAGTACCGTGGAGGCTAGCAGATAGTTGAAGAGCATCAACCATTGAATGGGTGCGACAATTCGCCCCCGGTAGGGTTGACGGCGTGATGGAGGACCTTCCCGTACTGACCCTGGCCTTCCAAGGCCACCTCGCCGGCACCCGGGTCAGGAAGGCGATGGCGGAGCACGGGCTGAAGCCCGGGCACGGGCATGTCCTGATGGTGCTCCAGGACCAGGGCGCGGTCGGCCAGCACTGCCTGACCGAGACCCTCGGCGTCGACAAGAGCGTCACCGTCGCCCTGCTCAACGACCTCGAACGCGACGGCCTCGCCGAGCGCCGCCGCGACCCGGCCGACCGCCGCCGCCACATCGTGGAGATCTCCCCCCGGGGCACCGCCCTGGTCACCGAGCTCCGCACCACCCTCGCCGCCGTCCAGGCCGACCTGTTCCGGAACCTCGCCCCCGCCGAGATCGACATCCTCAGGTCCGCCCTCGCCCGCCTGCACACCACCCCGGACGACGACGGCTCCCCCTGCGACGGCCAGGACTGACCCGGCGTCACTCCCCGGCGGCCCGCTCGGCGATCAGCGCGGCGAAGCCGTCCAGGACCCGGCGGAGGCCGAACTCGTAGGCGTGGTCGGCACTGTAGGCACCCTGGTGGGCCTCGCCGGCGGCCGCGCCGATCCGGGTGGCCAGCGGGAAGCGCTCGGGGTCGAAGACCTTGGCCAGGATCGGCGCGTTGGCCTCCCACCAGTCGGCGTCCGACATCGTGCTGTCGCGCTCGGCGGCCCGGGCCTCGAGCGCGGTCCGCGCCGTGGAGCGGACGAAGTCCAGCAGGTGGGCGAGGGCCGCGTCGAGGTCCAGGTCGGGGAGGCCGAGGCCGTCGAAGGCGCTCAGCTCGTGGTCGTACTTGGCGATCAGCCCCGGCCCGAGCGGCGGCCGGGTGGCGGGCAGGGCGGCCACCCAGGGGTGGGCAAGGTGGAGCGCCCGGTTGGCCTCGGCGACGGCGGTCACCCGCTCGCGCCAGGGTGCACCGGCATCCACCGGCCGGGGCATCCGCTGGAACAGCGTGTCCAGCATCAGGTCGAGCAGCTCGGCCTTGCCGGGCACGTACGTGTAGAGCGTCATCGGCGTCACGCCGAGCTGCTGGGCGACCCGCCGCATCGAGACGGCGTCCAGACCCTCCGCGTCGGCCAGCTCCAGGGCCGCCCGCACCACCGCGTCCACACTCAGCCCCGGCCGGGGGCCACGCCCGCCGGCCGGCGCCCCGCCCGGCTCGCGCCAGAGCAGGGCGAGGGTGCGGGAGGGGTCGCCTGCGCTGCTTCGGTCCTTCGCCATGGCCCCATCCTCTCCTGTCCGGACCCTGGGGAATAAACTGCGGGCGCCATTGTTGTACGGCGTATAGAGTACGCCGTACGGAATTCACCGACCCAAGGAGTGCCGTGCAGATCACCGCCGCCGCCGTCTCGCTCACCGTCGACCGGGTCGAGCCCTCCGCCGCCTTCCTGACCAGCCACTTCGGTTTCCGGGAGGAGATGGCCGCGGACGGCTTCGCCTCCCTCGCCCGGGAGGGCGCACCCAACGTGGTCTTCCTGCGGCGCGGCCTCGAAGTGCTGCCGGAGGGCTTCCGCGACCAGCACGCCGCCGGGGTGATCCTGGCCTTCGTGGTCACCGACCTGACCGCCGAGCACGACCGCCTCCGGGCCGCCGGGGTGCCGATCACCATGGAGCTGCGCGAGGAGCCCTGGGGCGAGCGCCTGTTCCAGGTCACCGACCCGAACGGCGTGATCGTCCAGCTCGTCGAGTGGGCCGCCACCGAGTAGCGCCCGCCGCGTGCCGACCGGCCCCGGCCGGTCGGCACGCCTAGGCTTCGGCCCATGGCTACCGAAATCCACCTGGCACAGCAGGACGAGGCGGACGAACTGCTCGGGCGCAGCCCGTTGGCGGCGCTGGTCGGGATGCTGCTGGACCAGCAGATCCCGATGGAGTGGGCCTTCACCGGGCCCCGGACGATTCTGGACCGGATCGGCGGCGACGACCTGGACGCGCACCGGATCGCCGTCTACGACCCCGAGGAGTTCGCCGCCCTGGTGTCGGAGAAGCCGGCCGTGCACCGGTACCCGGGGTCGATGGCGAAGCGGGTGCAGCAGCTCTGCCAGTTCCTGGTGGCGGAGTACGCCGGGCAGGCGGCGGCGGTCTGGGAGGGGGCGGCGACCGGGGCAGAGCTGCTGAGGCGGCTGCAGGCGCTGCCGGGGTTCGGGAAGCAGAAGTCGCAGATCTTCCTGGCCCTGCTGGGCAAGCAGTACGGCGTGCGGCCGGAGGGCTGGCGGGAGGCCGCCGGGGTGTACGGGGAGCAGGACGCCTTCCGCTCGGTGGCGGACATCACCGGGCCCGAGTCGCTGGTGAAGGTGCGGGCGCACAAGCAGGAGATGAAGCAGGCGGCGAAGGCCGAGAAGGCCGCGAAGCTCAAGTGAGCCGCTCGTACGGGTAGCGGTCGCGGACGGCCCGGTGGAAGTAGCGACCGAGGCTGGGCGCGGCGAGCAGTTCGCGGTGCACCTCGGGCGGCACGTCCAGGTAGCGGTAGACCGAGCCGCTGTGGAACTCGAGCTCGAGCGTCGTGCCCTGATGGCCGACGGAGCGCAGACAGCTGGATTCCACCTGTTGACGGTTCATGGCATCTCCGTACCTTCATGGTACGTACGTAATACTGACGGTATGTCACCTATGACCGATACCGGCCGACGGCTGCTCGCCGATCTGCTCGTGGTGGGCCGGACGTACCCGCTGGTGCTCGGCGGGGACTGTGCCGCCCGGGCGCACGGCCTGCCGGACCGGCCGGTGCGCACGGTCGAGCTGGCCACCGAGAGTCCGGTACCGCTGCCGAGGCTGACCGGGGCGGTGGCCGACGGGCTGGCGCGGCGCGGCTGGTCGGTCCAGGTGCTGGTGGGCGATCCGCTGGTGTCCGCGCTGGCGGCGACCGATCCGGGGACGGCCGAGGTGTACGGGGTCGAGCTCCGGAAGGAGACCTTCTGGCAGCAGCCGGTGCAGGGACCGGACGGTCCGGTGCTGGCCCTGGCCGACCTGGCCGGGACGGAGGTGCGGGCGCTCGCGGACCGGGGCCTGCCCCGGGACCTGGTCGATCTGCACGCCCTCTCGGACCGCTGGTCCTACCCGGAGCTGGAGACCCTCGGCCGGCACCACAGCGGCCCGGACGGTCTCGACCTGACGGAGCTGCAGGCCCGGCTGGGCGGCACCGACTGGATCGACGACACCCGCTTCACCGCTCTGGGGCTGACCGCCGACCGGGTGTCGGCCCTGCGCGGCTGGGCCCAGGGCTGGCTGGACGACCTCGCCGAGCGGCAGCTGGAGGCGGCGGAGCCGACCGATCCCGAGGACCGGCCGGCTCCGGGGGCCCCGGCCGACCACGTGTAGGCCGACCACTCGCCGGAGCGACTACTTGTAGAACGGCGCGTCGTCCGGCCCGACGAACTCGGGCCGGTACCAGCGGGCCGGGCGCAGCGAGTCGCGGATCTCGTCGGCCACCCCGAGCACCGAGGCGAACAGCGCCATCCGGGTCGGGATGCCCGCGTCGGTCTGCCGGAAGATGGCCAGCCGGGGGTCGCGGTTCAGGTCGGGGCTGAGGTCGTTCGAGCCGGGGCGGCCGTCCCGGGGCAGCGGGTGCATGATCACCGCGTCCGACCGGAACACCCGGTCGGCCAGCGCGGCGTCCACCCGGAAGTCGTCGCTGTAGGGCAGCGGCCGGTCCTTGAAGCGCTCGGTCTGCAGCCGGGTGGTGTAGACGACGTCGGCGTCCTTGAGGCCCAGGCTCGGCTGGTCGCTCTCCTCCACCGTGTGGCCGCGCTCGGCGGCCAGCTCCAGCAGGTGGGCGGGCATGTTCAGCTCGTCCGGGGCGACGCAGACGATGGTCAGGTTCTCGTACCGGGAGAGCAGCTTGACCAGCGAGTGCACGGTGCGGCCGTGCCGCAGGTCGCCGACCAGCGCGACCCGGCTGCCGTCCACGGTCTTGCCGAGGCGGCCGAACTCGCGGTGGATCGCGAACATGTCGAGCAGCGCCTGGGTCGGGTGCTCGCCCGCGCCGTTGCCCGCGTTGATCACCGGGACGTTGGTGGCGGCGGCGAACTCGTGGATCGAGCTGACCTCGGGGTGCCGCATCACCACCAGGTCGCAGTAGCCGCTGACCACCCGGCTGGTGTCGGCCAGCGTCTCGCCCTTGGCGATCGAGGTGACCTCCGTCCCGGTGGTGGAGGTGACACCGCCGCCGAGGCGGAGGAAGGCGGTCTCGCAGCTGAGCCTGGTACGGGTGCTGGCCTCGAAGAACAGGCTGGCCAGCACGGCCCCTTCGAGCACCCGGGTGACCTGCTGCCCCCGGGCCACCGGCACCAGCAGGTCGGCCAGTTCGAAGAGCCGCTCCAACTCGTCCCGGTCGAAGAGATCGCTGGAGAGAATGTGCTTCCCGGTCAGTGACATGGCGGCTCGGTTCTCCCTGTGGCTGCGCGGTGGATGCCGCCAGTTTACTGGCCCGGCGGCACCCGACCGGCATCCCCCACCCGCTCCCGCGACCCCGGCGGACCCACTGCCATCAGGACTTTCGTCCCCGTACGGAGCACCCGGTGGGCACCCCGAGGATCACTCCGGATACGTCAGGTCCGCCCCTCGGGGGCCGCCTCAGCCGCTGGCGTGCTCCACCACGAGCACCGCCCGGGCGAGGGTGTGGAAGGTCAGGTTGAACCCGACCACGGCGGCCGGGGTGTCCGGACCGAGGTCCAGCGTCGGGACGTCCAGCGCGTGCACCGCGAAGACGTACCGGTGGGCCGGCCCGGGCGGCGGGGCGGCACCGTCGTAGCGGTAGCCGGCCGAGTCGTTGCGGACGTGGAAGGCCGGACCGGGCAGGCTGGAGGCGGAGGCGCCCGCGCCGCGCGGCAGCTCGGTGACGTCGGCGGCCAGGTTGACCGCCAGCCAGTGCCACCAGCCGCTGGCGGTGGGCGCGTCCGGATCGAAGCAGGTGACCGCGAAGCCCAGGGTGCCGGCCGGGAAGCCGGACCAGGAGAGCTGCGGGGATTCGTTGCCACCGCTGTGGACGTGGCGGTACGGCGTCCGCCCACCGTCCGTCAGGTCGGCACTGGTCAGCTCGAACGACGGTACGGGCGGCAGGAATTCGTACGGGAGCGGCGCGCGCTGGCTCATCGCGGGGGCATCCTCACTGGTGGGTGACGGGCGTCTCCCGCAGTTTAGGAGCGCCCCGTAGAGTCGGGGCCATGGCAGCCCAGAACACGCCCAGCAGCATCGCCGACCCGGCCCGGATGGTGGCCGACGCCCGGCGCGCCTTCTTCGTGATGTTCGGCGTGCTCTGTCTGGTCTGGGCGGTGCAACTGGCCAACTGGCTGAGTGACTACCGGCTCACCGTCGAGGGCGGCATCGTGGCCCACCGGCCCGACCAGCTCGCCGACCTGCTGACCGCGCCGTTCCTGCACGTCAACTGGCAGCACCTGGAAGGAAACTCCGGCCCGCTGTTCGTGTTCGGCTTCCTGGCCGCGTACCGGGGCATCAAGCGCTTCCTCGGGCTGACCGCCCTGCTGGTGCTGACCAGCGGGGCGGCCGTCTGGCTGTTCTCGGACGACCGGGTGGTGACCGTCGGGGCCAGCGGCGTGATCTACGGGTACTTCGGCTACGTGGTGCTGCGCGGCCTGATCGACCGGAACCTGATCGACAGTCTGATCGGCGTGGTGATGGGAGCGTCCTTCGCCTACATCCTCACCACGGCGGTACCCGGCACTCCGGGCGTCAGCTGGCAGGGCCACCTGGGCGGGCTGCTCGGCGGGCTGGCCGGCGCCTGGATCTTCCGCGCCCGGAAGGGCGCCGACGCGGCCCCGGCGGCGACCCCGGCCCCGGTGCCCGGCCAGGCCGAGGCCCCGCCGAGCGAGCGGGCGCAGCTGCTCAAGGAGCTGGACGACCTCGGCCTGTGAGCCGTCCGGGCGGTCAGGTATAGACCAATACGGGCACCCCCGGCTAGCGTGGGGTCCCCCGCACCACCTGCCCCGGAGCCGCCCCGTGGAGTCGTCCGTCCTCGCCTTCGCCACCGACCTGATCGACGAGGGCGCCGACACCTTCTTCGGCAACCTGACCGACCGAGCCGGCGTCGGCGGCGTCACCCTGGCGTCCGTCTACCACGAGGCGCGCGACGTCTTCCCGCACAACCCCCGCCGGGTGATCCGCTACCTGGAGCCCGGCGCCGCCTACTTCCGCCCCGACCCGGCCCGCTGGGCCGGACGGCGGCTCACCCCGCTGCCGTCCACCGCGATCGGCGACCGCGACCCGTTCGCCGAGGCGGCCGAGCAGGCCCGGCGGCGCGGGCTCAAGCTGCACGCCTGGACGGTCTTCTGCCACAACGACCGGCTCGGTTTCCGGCACCCGGACGTCTCCCCCGAGAACGCCTTCGGCGACCGCCACCTGACCGAGCTCTGCCCGGCCAACCCCGAGGTCCGCGAGTACGCCACCACCCTGGTCGGCGAGTTCGCCCGGTACGGGGTGGACGCGATCCGGGCCGAGTCGCTGCACTTCCACGGCCTCCGGCACGGCTACCACCACGAGCGCTACTTCGAGGAGCTCGGCCCGGTCGCCGAGGCCCTGCTCGGGGTCTGCTTCTGCCCCCACTGCCTGGCCAACGCCGGCCCCGACGCCGAGCACGTCCGGACGGTGGTCCGGGACGAGCTGCGCGCCCGGCTGGCCGACGAGCGCCGGGCCGCCGAGCCGGTCGCCCTGGACGAGCTCGCCGACGGCGCGGTGGCCGCCTACATCGACGCCTCGGCCCGCACCGTCACCTCGCTGGCGGCCGAGGTCGCCGAGGCCGCCACCGCCGGCGGCATGCGACTCACCTTCATGGACGGCGGCGGCCCCGGCACCGGCTGGCTCTCCGGCATCGACCTGCCCGCCCTCGCCAAGACCGCCCACCAGATCGAGACCCTCGGCTACGCCACCACCCCCGAGGCCGTCCGCGAGAAGCTCGCCGCCTTCGCCCTGCACGGCGTACGCCCCGAGGAGATGGCGGTCATCCTGCGCCCCATGGCCTCCGACTGCGACAGCCCGGAGAACCTCGCCGCCAAGATCGCCGTCCTCCGCGACCTGGGCCTCCCCGAGGTCGAGTTCTACAACTACGGCCTGATGCGCCTCACCTCCATGGACCGCATCGGCCACGCCCTCCACTGAACCCCGACCTTTCGGCAGGTGGTTCGGCAGACAGGGGCTCGGGGCTCTGCTGATCTGCGGCTCCGCCGCGCGGGCGACGCCGGCCTTTTGCAGGTGGCTCGGCAGCTACGGTCAGGGGCTCGGGGCTCTGCTGATCTGCGGCTCCGCCGCGCGGGCGACGCCGACCCTTTAGGCAGGTGGCTCGGCAGCTACGGTCAGGGGCTCGGGGCTCTGCTGATCTGCGGCTCCGCCGCGCGGGCGACGCCGGCCTTTTGCAGGTGGGTCGGCAGCTACGGTCAGGGGCTCGGGGAACTGCGACGCCAACCTCAGGAACGTCGCACTCACGTACCGGTCCAGGCACCTTCGCCGTTCACCGCCGCCGCCTCGACGTCCCGAACAGATTCCGCGAGATCTCCCGCCCCAACTGCGTCCCCGCCGACCGCGCGAACGACTTCAGCATCGGGTTGCTCAACAACGACCCGAGCAGCCCACCACCCTCCTCAGTCGGCTTTGCCTCCGGCTCCGGCTCCGGCTCCGCGACCGAGGGCTCCGGCGCCCCCCGTGCCGCGAGCTTCTCGTACGCCGACTCCCGGTCGACCGCGTCGCGATACCGCGCCGTCAACGCCGACCCCTCCACCGCCGCCCGCAGCGCCGCCTCCTCCACCGGCCCCATCAGCGACTGCGGCGCCCGCAGCCGGGTCGCCGCGACCGGCGTCGGCGCCCCCTTCTCCGACAGCACCGTCACCACCGCCTCCCCCGTCCCGAGCTGGGTGAGCACCTCGGTCAGGTCGTACGTCGACTTCGGGAAGGTGGAGACGGTGGCCTTCAGCGCCTTGGCGTCGTCCGGGGTGAAGGCCCGCAGCGCGTGCTGCACCCGGTTGCCGAGCTGCGCCAACACGTCCGCCGGGACGTCCTTCGGGGTCTGGGTGACGAAGAAGATCCCGACCGCCTTGCTGCGGATCAGCCGGACGGTCTGGGTGATCGCCTCCAGGAAGCCCTTCGATGCGCCCTTGAAGAGCAGGTGCGCCTCGTCGAAGAAGAACACCAGCTTCGGCCGGTCCAGGTCCCCGACCTCGGGCAGCTCCTGGTAGAGGTCGGCCAGCAGCCACATCAGGAAGGTCGAGAACAGCCGCGGCCGGTCCTGCACCGCGGGCAGCTCCAGCACCGACACCACGCCCCGGCCGTCCGGGGCGGTCCGCAGCAGCTCCGCCGTGTCGAACTCCGGTTCGCCGAAGAACGCCCCGGCCCCCTCGTTCTCCAGCACCGTCAGCGAACGCAGGATCACCCCGGCGGTCGCCGAGGACAGCCCGCCGATGCCCTTGAGCTGCTCCTTGCCCTCCGGGGAGGTGAGGAAGGAGATCACCGCCGAGAGGTCCTTGAGGTCGTACAGCTCCAGGCCGTTCTTGTCTGCGAAGTGGAAGATCAGGCCGAGCGAGGACTCCTGGGTCTCGTTCAGCTCCAGCACCTTGGCCAGCAGCAGCGGGCCGAAGCTGGTCACGGTGGCCCGCAGCGGGATGCCGGTGCCGAGGCCGCCGAGCGCGTAGAACTCGGTCGGGAAGCCCTGGCCCTGCCACTGCTGCCCGACCTCCCCGGCCCTGGTCGTCACCTTGTCGTTGACCGCGCCCGGGGTGGAGATCCCCGAGACGTCGCCCTTGATGTCGGCCAGGAAGACCGGCACGCCCTGCGCCGACAGCTGTTCGGCCATCAGCTGCAGCGTCTTGGTCTTCCCGGTCCCGGTCGCCCCGGCCACCAGCCCGTGCCGGTTCAGCACACCGAGCGGGATCCGGACCTGCGCCCCGGGGTACGCGGCGCCGTCCAGCAGCACCGCACCGAGCTCCAGCGCGGGGCCGGTGAAGGCGTACCCGGCCGCGATCTCCTGGACGGCGGACGGCATTTCCTGGGTGGTCATCTGGGCGGACTCCCGCTCGGGTCGGAGGCATCGTCAGAAAACAGGTGCCCACAAATAGGGACACTTCCTATGTAATCCCTATGAATCTCCGAACGCAGGCCGCGCCGCGCTTGCTGTGCCTCGGGGCGACGTGACGGTAGGCTTTCCGTGTGATCTTCAAGCGCATCGGCAACGGACGGCCGTACCCGGATCACGGCCGGACCAGCACCCGCCAGTGGGCGGACGTAGCGCCGCGCCCGGTGCGGCTGGACCAGCTGGTGACCACCAAGGGGCAGTTGGACCTGGAGACCCTGCTGGCCGAGGACTCCACGTTCTACGGGGACCTCTTCGCCCACGTGGTGAAGTGGCACGGCGACCTCTACCTGGAGGACGGGCTGCACCGCGCGGTGCGGGCCGCGCTCCAGCAGCGCCAGGTGCTGCACGCGCGGGTGCTGGAGATGGACTACCCACCAGCCTCACCGAGCTCCTGACCTGCCGTCATCCTCCGCGCAGCCGTTCGGGTGCCGGTACATCCTTTCGAGTGCCCGGGTACTCCAGATGATGATCATTTAGTACCTTCGCACCCGGAGTGGCACTAATCTGCTGAGTACGGCCGAAAGCATCCCGGCGATCCGCCCTCCCGGCCGCACCCGTCACCGAGCCTTGCCCTGGCACGAGGGGGAGACCGACCCGTGAGCATGTTGACTCCCCAGGGACTGAAGGGGAAGCAGTACCGGATCACCGGTAACTCCTACCCCCGCCTTGGACGCCCGCCCCGCAGGAGCCGCAAGGTCCTGGCCCTGATCGGCTCGCTGCTCGCCCTCGCCCTGATCGGCCTCGGCGGCGTGCAGCTGGTGGACATCTTCTCCGGCAAGAACCGGAGCGGTACCGCCCAGGCCTGCGCCTCCCCCGCCGCCACCGTCTCCGGCAAACCGCTGGCCGCACCGGACGCAGCTCCGGGGGCACCGTCGGCGCCACCGAGCAGCACCGCCGTCCCGCAACCGGCCGCCGTCACGGTGAACATCTACAACGCCACCGCCAAGTCCGGCCTGGCCGCGCGGACCGCCGAGGAGTTCAAGAAGCGCGGCTTCACCATCGGCAAGGTCGGCAACGCGCCCGCCACCGTCGAGAAGCTGCCCACCACCACCGTCCAGGTGATCAGCGGCCCGGCCGGCCTCGGCGGCGCCACCCTGCTCGCCTCCCAGGTCACCGGCGCCACCAGGACCGCCGACACCCGGGTCGACCCCTCGGTCGACGTGGTGGTCGGCGACGCCTTCACCGCCCTGCTCGAACCCGACCAGGCGGCCGCCGCACTGGCCCTCGCCACCAAGCCCTCGCCGACCCCCTCGCTGCCGGGCAGCTGCTGACCCGCCCACCGCACCGCGTACGCAGCAGGGCCCGACCTCCACGGAGGTCGGGCCCTGCTGCGGTGTCCGCTCGGTCAGCCGGCCGTGCCGTACAGGCGGTCGCCCGCGTCGCCCAGGCCAGGCACGATGTAGCCGTTCTCGTTCAGCCGCTCGTCCACGGCGGCGGTGACCACGGTGACCGGCAGCCCGGCCAGCTCGCGCTCCATCATCGCGACGCCCTCCGGCGCGGCCAGCAGCACCACGGCGGTGACGTCGGTGGCGCCGCGCTCGATCAGCATCCGGATCGCCACGACCAGCGTGCCGCCGGTGGCCAGCATCGGGTCCAGCACGTACACCTGACGGCCCGCGAGGTCCTCCGGCATCCGGGTGGCGTACGTGGAGGCCTCCAGGGTCTCCTCGTTCCGCACCATGCCCAGGAAGCCGACCTCGGCGGTCGGCAGCAGCCGGGTCATGCCGTCCAGCATGCCGAGCCCGGCGCGCAGGATCGGCACCACCAGCGGGCGCGGGTAGCTCAGCCGGGTCCCAGTGGTGACCGCGACCGGGGTGGTGATCTCCACCTGGTCGGTCCGGACCTCCCGGGTGGCCTCGTACGCGAGGAGGGTGACCAGCTCGTCGGTCAGCCGACGGAAGGTCGGTGAGTCGGTGCGCTCGTCGCGCAGGGTGGAGAGCTTGTGGGCCACCAGCGGGTGGTCGACGACATGGAGACGCATGCTCCGACCATAACGGGCAACGGCACACATGTACGACCTGCCGGGGCCGCCCCAGGGCGTCCCGGGCGGCCTTCACCCCTTCACCACCTCTCCTCCCCGGCGCGCGTCGGCAATCCCGAAACCCCCGCACCTCCTGTGGTATTTACCGGACAGTTCTGGGAAAGTCGGACGGTATGAAGAGCACCCCGCACGCCGGGCCCGGCTCGACAGAGCAGCCCGAGGCCCGACCCGAGACCGAAGCGGAACGCCGCCGACGGCGTGCCCGCTTCCTCAGTGAGCTGGCCGAAGCCCGGGAACTGCGGGCCAGGGTGCAGCCCCGGCGCACCAAGGAGCGCCGACTCCGTGAGGCGCTCCGGATGCGAACCTTCCGAATCTGACGGCGCGTCGGCCCTCCATCGTCGTCTTCCGACACGACCTGCGAAGACGCGCTGCCGAACACTCCCCGCAGGGCCCGGCTTTCTGTCACGATGCCGGAGGGACGGTCCGAACGGCGGGCCGCCTCTGGCGCGGGGGCGGCCAGACCGCGTTCGCCCGAGATCGCCTACAGCCGAGACCAATCTTGGGAGAGTCCCTGGTGGCGTACTTCGCTGCAGTGCTTGCTCGCACCGACGGCGCGTGGGATGTGAGCGAGACAGAGCTGGACAACGTCGAGACCATTGCCGACCTGGCCGACCTGGCCCGGGCGGCGGCCCAGGACGACGAGAGCGTCCTGGTCTTCATCGAGCAGGAGGACGCCTGGTTCGCCGTCCTCCGGGTGGACGGCGAGGACGATCCGCGGATCTTCGTCTCCGACGGGGCCGCTGCCGCCCGCAGCTCATACGGTTCGATCCTCACCGACGAACTGCTGGACCGGGTCGGCGACTCCGACTTCGACGACCTGGACAGCCTGGTCACCGACCTCGACGACGAGGACGCGGACCAGGGCTCCGACGACGACGAGGACGAGGCGGCCGGCGCCACCGGCCCGGGCGGCGTCCCGGTCGGCCCGCTCGGCGACCCGGAGCTGCTGATCGAGTTCGGCCTGCCCGCCGAGGGGCTGCTCGACCTCAGCGGCGAGGGGGCGATGCCCGGCGACGCCCTCTCCGAGATCGCCGACGCGATCGGCTGCGGCGAGGTGCTGGAGGCGGTGCGGTAGCCGGTCGCGCGGTGCCCGACACTGGTCCCATGCAGATCGCCCCGCTCCCGGCCCCCGTACGCCCCGACCCGGTACGTGACCGCTGGACGGACGCGATGCGCCTCGCCATCGACGAGGCCGCACTCGCCACCGCCACCGGTGACGTACCGGTCGGGGCGCTCGTCCTCGGCCCCGACGGGACGGTCCTCGGCCGCGGCCACAACGAGCGCGAGGCCGTCGGCGACCCCACCGCCCACGCCGAGGTGGTCGCCATCCGGCAGGCCGCCACCGCCCTCGGCGAGTGGCGGCTGGCCGGCTGCACCCTGGTGGTCACCCTCGAACCCTGCACCATGTGCGCCGGCGCCATCGTGCTCGCCCGGGTCGCCCGGGTCGTCTACGGCGCCTACGACGACAAGGCCGGCGCGGCCGGCTCCCTGCTCGACGTCCTCCGCGACCCCCGCCTCAACCACCGCCCCGAGGTCGTCCACGGCGTCCTCGCCGGCCCCTGCGCCGACCAGCTCCGCACCTTCTTCGACACCCACCGCTGAACTGATTTCGTCCCCGCCCACCCCGTCCGGTAGAGTCTCGTCTCGGTAGCGTGTCCGAGCGGCCAAAGGAGCACGCCTCGAAAGCGTGTGTGGGGGCAACTTCACCGTGGGTTCGAATCCCACCGCTACCGCCAGCTCGACGTAGGGCCCCGATCCACTGGATCGGGGCCCTACGTAGTTCGCAAAGGTCGAGCCCAGGTCCAAGATCGCCTGTTGATGAGTGCGGCGAACTTCTTGTGATGTCTTGCCGCCGTGTAGCCCAGGCAGCCCCCCACTGGATGGCTGAATGCAACGGGACGCTACATCGCAGGTATCGCAGGGCGGGCCCGGGGCTATGATCTCCGAACGCCTTGACTGCGGCCCGCAGTGCGGGAATGATCACCCAGAGTAGTGAACTTGCCGGACTGGGGTGCGCTGGTGGAGAACGAGTCTGGAATGCTGCAGCAGTACAAGGCCTGGCTGCAACCTGGTGGCCTGATGTGCGACGAAGATCGTCGGCGGTTTTTCACTGAGGCTCTCGTTGTGCTCGACACGAACGTCTTGCTGAGCCTGTACGAGTACACGCCGCCCGCCCGTGCTCAGGTTCTTGCTGCTTTGGAGCGTGTCAAGGAGCGCTTGTGGCTCCCTTATCAGGTTGGCCTGGAGTTTGTGCGGGGAAGGCACCGGGTGATCGCTTCCCGGACTAGCACCCTGCGAAGCGCTCCCGACGACGTCAACCGCAAACTCAACGAGGCGCGGAAAGCCCTTCTGGGAGCCAGCGCACTTGTCAAGGATCTCTTGGCGAAGTACGCGCAAGACGACGATGCCATCAGGGAGTTGGACAGTCAGATCAACCAGGATGCCGTGGAGGAGCGGTTCACGGACTGGAAGGAGACGCTCCTCAAGCAGGTCGCCAAGCTGAAGAACGAACATGACGTCGCCTTGGCATCAGTGGCATCCAACGACCCAGTACTGCCATGCGTCGCCGAGCTCTACGGCGACCGCATCGGGAAGCAGCCCGCCCAGGAGGTCCTGCGCCAGCGAGTCAAGGAAGCCGCCGAGTACCGGTTCCCCAACAACATCCCCCCGGGCTTCTCCGACCGTGGGAAGGCCACGCCTCTCCAAGCAGCGGGGGACTTTCTGCTATGGGAGGAGCTGGTGGAAGAGGCGAAGTCTTCCGACAGCCTGGCCCGCGTCCTCTTCATTTCGGCTGATGTCACCAAGGGCGACTGGTACGAGCCGGAGGAGTCTGGCCGGGGGCCTCGCCCCTGGCCCATGCTGTACGACGAGCTGCGGCTACGGTCGGGCGCCGAGCTGTGCATTGAGACGCCGGGCCATTTCTTCCAGGGCGTTAGACAGTATCTGGATGCGGAGATCACTGAGACGACGTACGAGGAGATCGACCGCGCTGCGGAAAGGCCAGTCTCCTTCACACAGGACTATGCGGACCCTGTGACAGAGGAAAGCGCTGGGCTGCTGGAGCCACCTCCAGGGCTTGCCCTCGCGGCATATCGCGCGGCCGGCCTGACAACAGCTCCCGTACGCGCTGCGCTGGAGTCGCCCGAGCGTGCTCAATGGATGTTCCAGTGGTGGTTGATCGGCGTCACAGCCCAGCTCGGCCGACGTGAGCCGGTCGACGGTGAGCCTGAGATTGAGCTGCAGGCGGCAACACGGTCATCCATAAGGCCAGCACCGCACTGGCAGCCAGGGCAACTTCTCAGGTTGGGTGAGTGGCCGTACCGATCGACATCCTGGATCGCACCGTGGTTCGTCCAGCTACTCAACAGGACAGCCCAAGCGGACAGGATGCTGCTACAGCGGCTCGCCGCGCATCAAGCTGACCTTGAACATCCGGAATGAAGCCTCTGCCAACGCCACCAGGCAAGGGTTGCCGAAGATTAACCTGCGCTTGTCTTACACCCCGCCAGAGAACGGAATGTCCTTGCCGATGGCGCACAAACTGCTCGACATCACCCCGACTCCTGACGTGCTGGTGGCGCTCACCCGGACGCCCATCAGCCCGCTGGACGCGCTGAGCGAGCTGATCGATAACGCTATCGACTCATTCCGAGCCGCGGAGACAGCCGGGCAGTCGTCACCTGTGCGTCAGGTGCTCATCGACATCCCCGGGAACGCCGAGGTCGGCAGGGACGAAGGCCTGGTCCGGGTTCGCGACACAGGTGCTGGCCTATCAGAGGAACAGATCGCCGATGCAATGCGGGCAGGCTTCAGCAACAAGAACCACTACGACACGCTTGGCCTGTTCGGGATGGGCTTCAACATCGCGACCGGGAAGCTCGGTCGTGTGACCCGCGTTGTCTCTGCCCGGAGGGACGATGACTACGCCGTCGAAGTCGTCCTAGACCTTCCGAGGCTCATTCAGGACAGGAAGTTCACCGTCACGGCAGAGCGGCGGGACAAGCCGCAGGGCCTTGAGCACGGCACGGTGGTCGAGGTTCGCGGCTGGTGGCCTGCTGGTGACGCCAACAGCGGGTTCATCCGCGACCTCGCCAAGATCCCTAAGAACACCCTTCGGGACCGTATCGGCCGCCGGTACGCCACGCTCCTCAGGGGCGAATGCGGCGAGCCGGTCCACATAAACGTCAACGGAGTGCGCTGTCAGCCGTTCGAGCACTGCACGTGGTCGACTCAGCGGTATGTCACCCGCCAGGCCCACGGGAACATCTCTGCACGTGTCGAGTTCGATGAGGTCATCGACCAGTCACGCCGGTGCCTGCAGGACGGCACCGAGTTCGGGGCTGCAGAGTACTGCCTCCGCTGCGGCGGAGGTGAGAGCAGGGAGATCAGGCACCGGATCCGGGGATGGGTGGGCATCCAGCGATTCGACGATCAGGACGACTTCGGCATCGACCTCATCCGCAACGGCCGCGCAATCCGTGTCGCTGAGAAGGAAGCCTTCTTCCAGTACACCGACCAGGCTACCGGCAGGCCTGAGCGGGAGTATCCGATTGACCAGCAGTATGGCCGTATTGTGGGGGAGGTACACCTCGACCAGGTTCCGGTAGACTTCCAGAAGCAGGACTTCCAGAAGGCAACGACGGAGTGGCAGGCCGCCATGGCCTACCTGCGTGGCGGATCCCTCTTGCCCACGAAATGGGAGGAGGGAATCCCCAACAGCTCCCACGTATCCCAGCTCTTCCAGGGTTACCGGAAAGTCAGGAATATCGGTCGCGGCGACATGTATATGGGGCACTATGACGTCGCGAAAGGCAAGGCAGCACGCATTCCGCGCGACGTCGAGAGAGAGTACTACCGGCGGTTCCTCAACCGCGAGGTTGGCTACTACGACGACGCCAAGTGGTGGGAGCTAGTCGAGACAGCCGGCGAGCCCCCCATCGAGGCCCTGCCGGAATGCCCGGAGTGCGGCTTCCAGAATCCCCGTGATGCCGAGACCTGCAGCGGATGCGAATTCGTCCTCGACAGCAAGCCATGCCGCAACACCGACTGCCAGAAGCCAATTCAGCGATCGGCTGTTTCCTGTCAGCACTGCGGCACCTCGCAGGTCACGAAGATTGAGATGCCCTGGGCGTGCGCATTCTGCAGCACGGCAAACAAGGCGGGAGAGGAGCGCTGCTCGGTATGTAACAGCGTCAAGGGATCCCCCCATCCGGCGAGTTCCGAAGCTCTCGAGCCGGCGTCCGAAGAACGGCCTGGCCTCAGCGTTTCGCGGCTTGTCATCGCGCTCGCCAACGGCAAGCCGACCGACCCGCTGGATATCGAGGTCCGCTCGGTCATGCGTCCGATCGCTGCGGCCCACGGGCACGAGCCTGTCCCGCTGGTTACGAACTCCAAGCCGGGGCACATGACCGTCTACGCCGACCTGACCCACCCAGCCTTCACTGACATGGGCCTGCGCCCCGAGTATCTCATCGCCTCAGAGGCGGCCCAGTACCTGCATGCCCTGCACGCGAACCTGCGGGGCCAGCGGGCTCACACAATCGCGACCCTGACTTCAGAGATCCTCAAGCAGGGCTGGGGGGAATCGGTCGCCGAGAATGCCGATACGGTCAGAACACAGATTAAGGACTTGTTCAGCCAGATCACTGAGAAGGTCGCTACAGTCCCGCGAGCAGAAGACTTCTACGATGAGCTCGATGAGACCCAACAGCGCTCCATGGCCGAGTCGATGATCAAGTCTGGAGTCGACCTATCGGAGCTCAGCCGCTTGAAGAAGACGGGAGGGTACCTCCGCTTCTGCGACAAGGACACGCTCGCCTCCTTCTTCAATCGGCACCCCGGAGGCTGGTTCGGCGGCCAGGTTTGGTCCGACGGTTGGCCGGAGGCTGCGGACGTTGGCCCCATCGTTGCAGAGAAACTCCGCGAGGAGCTGCATCTGAAGTATCTGCGCTGTCTTGAGGACTGCGCCTCCTATCTCCGATACGAGCAGCCCGAGCGCTTGCTCGTTGTTCGCGCCAGTGCCGCCGCTGAGTTCCTGAGTGACAAGCTCTCATGACTCAACGGATCGCCACTGACCTCCACCTCGACGGCACGGGATGGCAAGCGCTCGAGCGGACTGTGCAGCGCCTGATCACCGCCCAGGGGTATACCGGCGTGCAGCTCGTCGGCGCGTCGGGAGACGGCGGAGCCGATGTCATCGCCACCCGGGGCGGCCGCCGGTGGCTGTTCCAGGTGAAACGCTGGCGCCTCCCGGTAGGGCCTGACGTCATCGCGCAGACCGTAGCTGCATGCCGCCGATACGATGCGGACATCCCCGTCGTCGTCAGCACCAGCGGGTTTGATCCGAGCGTCAGGATGCAGCAGGAACAGCTCGTCGCACGTGGCCTCAAGCTACAGCTATGGGACCGCCGGACTCTCCTCCGTCAGGCAGAGCGGGTCCCTGCGGAGCCGCTGTCCCAACGCGATCCCGACAGATATCAGCTCCGCTCCTACCAAGTGGCCGCAGTAGACGGGATGATGGGCGAGCTCGTCAACGGCGCCCGGAGTTCCCTTGTCGTCCTCGCCACTGGCTTGGGGAAGACATTCGTTGCAGCGGAGTTCTACCGGCGATACGCCGCGGCACGGCCGGATATCAAGGCACTCGTGCTAGCCCACCGCAACGAGCTCGTCTACCAGCTCGAGCGCTCGTTCTGGCCGATGCTCCCGGCTTCCTGCTCGACCGGGGTGTGGAACGGTAGTGAGCGGCCTGGTCCGGGCGTGCTTGCCGACCTCGATATCGTCTTCGCCTGCGTGGACAGCGTGGCTGGCGCTGTCTCTTCGGGGCGGCCCTTGCCTGACTACGGACTTGTCATCGTGGATGAATGCCATCACCTGGGCACCAGCACGTACAACACCGTGTTGAAGGAGCTCTCCGCAGGAAGCGGTGGCGCCTTCTTGGTCGGAATGACTGCTACCCCTTGGCGGCCTGACGGGACAGCCCTGTCTCACTGGTTCGACTTCCCTATCGTCAACGTTGATATGGTGCGGGGCCTACGCGACGGCTATCTAGCAAATGTTGACTATCGCATGTATACAGACAATATTGACTGGGACTCGCTGACCGCAGGTAATCCTGGGAGTTCCGGGCCGACGCTAACCCCCCGAGGCATTAACCGAACCCTGTTCATTGATGAGTGGGATGACGCTGTCGCTGAACGGCTCGCAGAGGCATGGTGCGAGCAGAGCAGGCCGAGAGCCATCGTTTTCTGCGGCACCATCGACCATGCCGAGCGCATGGCTGGACGTATCAACGCACTTGGCTTCACCAGTGCAGAGGTCATCGCTTCACGCACCTCGAGCGGTAAGGCCGTTGACACCGCAACCCGCGGCCGCATCCTCTGGGATTTCGCTGACGGCCGCACCGGCGTGCTCTGCGCGGTCGACGTCCTCAACGAGGGCGTCGACGTCCCGGACGTCAACATCGTTGTCTTTCAGCGGGTCACCCATAGCAGAAGGATCTTTGTCCAGCAGCTCGGGAGAGGACTCCGACTATCCCCGGGCAAGGAACGTGTAATTGTCCTCGACTTCGTTTCAGATATTCGACGCTTCGCAGCCGGATTGGGGCTCCAGGAATCACTCGCGACCTCTGGAGGAAACCGCGACGCACGCGTCAGCATCGGCAGCAGGGTCACTTTCATGCGCGCCAATAGCGAGGACCGCCAGGGCGCCCAGTTCCTCAGGGAATGGCTTGGCGACCTCGATGCCGTCGAAAGTGCAGGCGAGGACACCCATATCCTCAGGTACCCTCCTGACGACATCCTCGCCAAAGCCGTCAAGCGATAGGGATGGAACCCCGAATGCCAAGGAACAGTGCTAGTGCCCAGAAAAGCTGGCATCGCCTCAAGCCCGACACGGTATATGCAGTGGGGCAGCTCCACTCGCAGCTTTCAGAGCCCGACGCGTCGCCGCAGGACCTGATCGACGCCTACCTCTTTGCCAAGCAGGTGCTCGCCGAGTCCATGCAAGCCCTGCTTAGGGACCAGCTCCCAGAGTCCTGCCCTGCCTTTCGCGAACTCAGGGAGCGCCTCAGCGAGACTCTTACTGAGCAGTTCGGCGGCCGGATACCGGCGAAGTACCTCAAGGTGCCGTATGGGACACGAATCCATGAAGAGCTCTTCAGCATCCTCCTGCAGCGCGCAGGGGAGCCTGTGCCGGCGATGATGCTCCGCATCATCGCTGCCGACTCTGTCCACGCAGAGAGGCGTATGCGTGAGCTCAGGGAGCTCGGACTCGATATCCACGCAGGGAAGGCCCAGGGGACCGATGTGTACACCCTGTGCTCCCTGGAAATTGATCCAAGCCTGACCCCTTCTATCATTGGGAACCTCATCAAGAAAGACAAGTCGCTTCCGAAGCAGGAAAAGGATGCCCTGCTCGCCAGCCTCGAGGCGTGATCTGTAGCAGTTTCGATTAAATCCCGAAGCGCCAGATCAGTTTTCTCATTCTATAGTTCATATAGATACTAAAAAATTCGACCACTGTGCCAAGCGGCAACTACACAGCAGGCTGACGCGGTGCTGGCCTCAACACAGCAGCAAGGGAGCGGCCCACGGCTTCCGCAACCGGCGGTGGGAAGGCGTTACCAATCTGGCGGTAGCGCGCAGTCTTGTTTCCGGTGAACATCCAGGTGCCGGGAAATCCTTGGAGAAGGACTATTTGATCGGTGGTCAGCCGGATCGGCAACTGATCCCCCTTGCTCGGCACCCGATTGGCAAGGCTGACCCCGTTAACGCCGAGCTTGGCCCATGCCTTCCGTGCCCCCGAGGGCCCCAGGTCTGGACCGCCATGCCTTCGGGACCCGCCGCAGATGGTGGGGCCGACTTGGTCCGCAAGGGCCGCCCAGGTGTCCGCCAGCTCCCAGCCATCCCAGGACATTGAGCTTCGGAGGACCCGGCCCACGGTCACCAAGCCCTCGCGGAGCAACGGGACCGGCCATTCGAACTGCCCCCAGAGAGCAGACGGCAAGGCCACCAGGACGGCCCTGGGGCGCAGCTGGGGCACTCCGAAGTCGCAGGCGTTCAGCAACCGCCATTCCGACTCATAGCCGAGGGCCAACAGCTCGCCGGCTATCTCCTCGCGATAGTCGGCGAACTTAGGGGAGAGAAGGCCCTTAACGTTCTCGATCATGATCGCCCTCGGTCGAAGCCGACCCGCCAGAGCAAGCACTGCGGGGAACAAGTCCCTCGGATCGGCCCTCCCCAGCTGACCAAGGTTTCGGCGTAGTCGCATGACGTCCGGCTTGTGACGATCTGTCGGGTGGGCAGTCCCGGGAAAAAGACAGGCACGGCTTCCAAGATCATGGAGTTCTCGACGCCCCGTGATCCAAGTGGAAGACCGTGCCTGCCGACGCATCATTGCCGATCCCACCTGCCCTTGACCAGCTCCGCGAGCGCCCCGAGGTCGTACCCGAGGAGATCCCGGGGCTGCTGGAACGGCTGGCCGAGGTGCCGGACCCCCGTGACCCACGCGGAGTGCGCCACGCCCTGGCCGTCGTACTGACGCTGACCGCATGCGCCGTGCTGACCGGGGCCACTTCGCTCTTGGCCGTCGGCGAGTGGATCGCCGACGCCCCTGCTCAGGTTCTGGAGTGCCTCGGCATCCGTATCGATCCGCTGCTGCCCACGCGGCTGGTGCCCGTCGAGTCGACGGTCCGCCGGCTCCTGGCCCGCATCGACGGCGACGCGCTGGACCAGGCGGTCGGCCGCTGGCTCGCCGACCGCCGCCCCCAACCGAGCGGTGCCGCCGACCTGCGCGGAGTGTCGGTGGACGGCAAGAGCCTGCGCGGAGCCGCCAAGGCGAAGGGCCGCAGGGTCCACCTCCTGGCAGCCATGGAGCACACCACCGGCCTGGTGCTGGCCCAGCTGGACGTCGGCGAGAAGACCAACGAGATCACCTGCTTCCAACCCCTGCTCGACACCGTCGCAGGCCTCGCCGGGACGGTCGTCACCAGCGACGCGATGCACACCCAGCGCGAGCACGCCGGCTACCTCCTCGGCCGGAAGGCGCACTACATCGTGATCGTCAAGGGCAACCAGAAGAACCTCCGCGAGCAGCTCAAGTCCCTTCCCTGGAAGGACATCCCACTACAGGTCCGCACCAAGGACACCGGTCACGGACGCTTCGAGATCCGCCGCATCAAGGTCGCCACCGTGAACAACCTGCTCTTCCCCGGCGCCCGCCAGGCCATCCAGATCAAGCGCCGCCGCACCGACCGCAAGACCAGCAAGACCACCATCAAGACCGTCTACGCCGTCACCAGCCTGACCGCCGACCAGGCCACCCCGGCCCAGCTCGCGAAGCTGATCCGCGACCACTGGCACATCGAGGCCCTGCACCACGTCAGGGACACCACATTCGCCGAGGACGCCTCCCAGCTCCGCACCGGCAACGCACCGCGCGCGATGGCGACCTGGCGAAACCTCGCCATCGGCGCTCTGAAGCTTGCCGGAGTCACCAACATCGCCGCCGCCCTCCGCCGCAACGCCCGAGACGTCACCCGGCCGCTCGCCCTCCTCGGCCTCACGTGATCACAAACCGGACATCACGCGACTACGCCGAAGCCTTGCCCAGCTGACGCCCCGCCAGCGAAAAGGGCGGACAGGGCACACCGCCGGCCAGCAAGTCCGGTGCGGCTCCGAGCTGCGGCGCACCTTGGAGCTGCCGCACGTCACCTTGAAGGACCGGCCACTTCGGGCGATTGGCCTGGAGCGTGGCGCAGGCATCCGCATCAAGCTCCACCAAGCATGAGTGCGTGAAGCCAGCCCTCTCCAAGCCCAGCGCCTGCCCTCCCGCCCCTGCGCAGACCTCCAAGACGGTCATCCGCCCTGTCGCGGCAGCATCAGGCAAGCAGAATTTATCTGTCGGCATGTTGATCAGCATGCCCCAACTTGCCCGGCAAGCACAGGCATCATAGGGTGGCTTCACTCGAGCGAGTGAATGTCGAATGTATGACCTATTACCTGAGGATGAGTGGGCCCGTGAACGAGCCGCTGGACTGGCGCAACGAGACGCTGGGGGCGCGCATCCGCGTAGCCCTCTGGCTGCAGGAACAGGGCGTTGGGGCGAAATTCAAGAAGCAAGAGATCCGCGCCGCCATCGTGGGCACCGAGCAGGTCGACCGCCGCATGCGAGATTTGCGGCCGGCGGGCTGGGTGATCAGGACATACCGCGACATGCCCGGCCTGGCGCCTGATGAGTTGTACCTCGAGACCATCGGTCTGCCTGTCTGGGAGGCCAAGCACCGGGCAGCCGGGCTGCGCCAGATCAGCGCGAAGACACGGCGGCTCGTCCTGGAGCGCGACGGCTCGCGGTGCCGCCGATGCGGGGTCGGAGCGGGAGAGCCCTATCCGGAGAGTCCGTCGATCCTCGCCAGAATGACTCTCGGCCACGTCGTCGGACACGAGGCAGGCGGATCAGCGACCCCCGAAAACCTGATCACCGAGTGCGCACGCTGCAACGAGGCCGTCAAGGAGTTCACCGGACCTCAGCTTGGAGACGGTGAGGTCTGGAAGCGGATCGAGGCGCTGTCTCGTCGGGACAAGCAGGACCTGCTGGCCTGGATGGTCCATGACGCAAGGGTGATCAACCAGAGCGAGCGCGTCTGGGGCCTCTACCGGCAACTGCCAGCTGCTCACCGGGATGCTCTCAAGAGCAGGCTGTACAGCCTGCTGCACTCCACCAGGGAGCCCTAGCGGCGGGAGTGACAGAGGCCTCGGGCAGGCTTGCCTGATGTCACCGCGGATGAGGGTCCGAAGTGTCGTTCCAAGCTCCTTCGGCGCTCTGCGACACTTGGACCTTCTGACGGATGAAATCAGGAGGATCCCAGATGGCCCCCAGCGCCGAGCCGCTGACCTCGATTGAGATCTGTGCTGGCGCCGGCGGGCAGGCCGTCGGGCTCCACGCCGCAGGGTTCAAGCACCTTGCACTAGTCGAGATCGACAAGCACGCAGTAGAGACCCTGAAGCTCAATCTGCGGGACCGGGCGGGCTGGGACTACGAACGCGAGCACTGCAAGGTGCTCAGCATCGATGTCAAGGACTTCAAGCCACTCTCCGAGATCGAAGGCTTGGAACGCGAGGAATTGGCCCTCCTAGCCGGAGGGGTGCCATGCCCGCCCTTCTCCATCGCAGGCAAACAGCTCGGCGCGGACGACGAGCGGGATCTGTTTCCGACCATGCTCAACCTCGTGGAGGACCTGCGCCCCAAGGCGGTCATGATCGAGAACGTCCGCGGCATCCTCGAACCCGACCACAAGTTCAAGGGCTACCGCGAACAGATCGTGCAGCGCCTTCGGTCTGCGGGGTACCGCTTCTGCGGCTGGAAGGTCCTGGAGGCAGGCGACTTCGCTGTTCCTCAGCTCCGGCCTCGCGCAATCCTGGTGATGATCCGCAGTGACGTGTACCGCGGTTTTGACTGGCCTGAGCCGAATGACCAGCCGGTCACCGTGGCCAACGCGCTGCAGAAGACCATGCGAAACAGGTACACCGCCTACAAGCGCACCCTCAGCGACCCGCTGGACGTCCAGGAAGCAGAGGCTGCTTACCAACGCTGGCTGCGGAAGGCCAAGCAGGGCTCGATCGCCCCCACACTGGTGGGCGGCTCGAAGAAGCACGGAGGCGCCGATCTGGGGCCCACCCGGGCGAAGAAGGCCTGGGCCGCGCTCGGAGTCGACGGCATGGGCGTCGCCAACGACATGGACAAGGTTGTTCCGCAGCGGGACCTGCTGTCTGACACCGGGCCCATGCTGACGGTCCGCCAGGCCGCAATCATCCAGGGGTTTCCGGAGAACTGGGAGTTCTACGGCGGGAAGACGGCCCGTTACCGGCAGGTCGGCAATGCCTTCCCGCCCCTGGTCGCGGAGGCCGTGGGCCGAGCGATTGCCGAAGCGCTGAACAGGACCGGCCCTGTCCTTCCGGACCCGGAGGAGGCCCTCAACGACGGGTCACTGCTCACCCGGAGCCTGCTTCCTACGCAGGAGGCCAATCCGTCTGGCAGCCACGGTGTCAGCGACGAGGAGAGCACACTCGTCGGCTGACTGGTGCTCCCAGAATCGGAGGACTGTCCACCCGGCCTGCTGAAGCCGAGCGTCCGTATCACGATCACGGGCAATGTTGCGGGCGACCTTGTCAGACCAGTAGCCCGGATTGGTCTTGGGCGGGACGTAGTGCTCCGGACAGCCGTGCCAGTAGCAACCATCGACAAAGACTGCGACCTTCGTGGGCCGGAACACGAGGTCTGCCGTCCGGCGGAGATCGGGCAGCGGGCGGGCGCAGACCCGGTACCTCAGACCAGCGGCGTGCAGCAGGGACCGGATGGCCTGCTCTGGCGCCGTGTCCCGGTTCCGGATCGCCTGCATGTTCTTCCGGTTGGCCGCTGACGACGCCCACGACCCCTCCGGCGGGGTCCAGGGACCGCTTGCCATCAGTCCCCTCCCGTCTCAGAACCGAACTTGCCCAAGCCAGTATGAACTGGCTGACGGGCCGAGAGGGAAGACAAGCAATACGAGCACCCGGGACGGATGCTGAAGGCCCCGCGCTCTCGGGTCACTGACCACCGGTGCCCGGTGAGTGCGGGGCCTGCTCGTGGTTGGAGGGGGCAGCCGTCCCGGGGGGACGGACGGCTGCCCCGGCGGAGTCCCACAACCGGGGTCGTGTCGGGGGGAAGTCACGACGCCCGGTCCCACAGCGGGGAGCTCCGGTCCACGTACCGGTGATTCCTGCCAGATCCCTCGGTACGTGTTCCATCCTGCGGGACGGGGTGGGGGTGGGCATCCGGAGAAGGGCCCGTCTTGCGGGGACCTTCGTCCTGGGGAGTGAACGGGGCACTCACCTGATGGGCCGTCCGGTGGATAAGCTGCGGGGCAGGTGGTGCGGCGATCGGGAGGCGGGCGGTTCGGGTGGCACAGGCGAAGAGGATCGGCATGTGGATGCTGCTGATCTTCGTGATCTACACGGTCATCACTTCTCCGACCAGAGCGGCCGAGTTGGTCCAGTCGGGGTTCGTCGGGATCTCGGACGCGGCCAAGGCGGTCGGCACCTTCATGACCGGGCTGGTGAGCTGACCCGGAGTGTCCCGGGCTACCGTGGGCGGGTTCGAGCAGTACACCCTCACCCCCCGCTAGGAGCGGCAGCGTGATCCGGCACCTGGTCCTGTTCAAGCTCAACGACGGCGTCACGAAGGACGACCCGCGGGCGCTCGCCGGCGCCGAGGCGTTCGACGCGCTCGGTGGCGTGATCCCCGAGCTGCGCGAGTGGGAGTGCGGCTGGAACACCACCGACCGCGACATCGCGTACGACTACGCGATCAACAGCAAGGTCGAGGACCGCGAGGCGCTGGCCGCGTACATCGGCCACCCGGCCCATCAGGCTGCCGCCGGACAGTGGCGTGAGTTCGCCACCTGGGTGATCGCCGACATCGAGGTCTGATCGTCCACAGCTGGACGATCGTACCCGTAGCACCCTTGAGCCCCCTGGCATGCAGGACGTCAGGGGGTCTCTGCGTACCCGGCAGCTCTCCCGACAATCCACCAACACGCCAACCGCCGGTACTTGCCCGCGATGTGCACGACTTGTGATGCTATGACCGGTTTTGCCGGAAGCTGGCGAGGTGATGAGCGAGCGCGGACCACAGCCGGTGGGTCGGATTCGCAGGGACTAGGGAGGGGTGACGTGTCCGTGCAGACACAGGGCAGCAGCGCGCCGGAGACCAGCGAGGAGACCGTGCCGAAGGAGCCCGGCGAGGCTCAGCAGGCGGACCCGCTGGTGGAGTTGAGGGATCGTCCGCCGGGCGCCCGGAGTTCGGTGGACGTCCGGACGCTGACCAGGGTGCTGTTCGAGCGGCTGGCCGAGCTGCCGCCGGGCGCACCGGAGCGCGAGCGGGTGCGGGCGGCGCTGATCGAGGCGAACATTCCGCTGGTGCGCTACGCCGCGACCCGGTTCCGCAGCCGGAACGAGCCGATGGAGGACATCGTCCAGGTCGGCACGATCGGCCTGATCAACGCGATCGACCGGTTCGACCCGACCCGGGGCGTGCAGTTCCCGACCTACGCGCTGCCGACCATCCTCGGCGAGATCAAGCGGTACTTCCGGGACAACGTCCGCACCATGCACGTCCCGCGCCGGCTCCAGGAGCTCTGGGTCCAGGTCAGCGGCGCCATGGAGGAACTGACCATCACTCACGGCCGCTCGCCCAAGGTGCCGGAGATCGCGGCCAACCTGCGCATCCCGGAGGAGGACGTCCGGGCCTGCCTGGCGGCCGGCCGGGCGTACAACGCGGCCTCGCTGGAGGCCGCCCAGGAGCACGAGGGCGGACTGGCCCTGCTGGACCGGCTCGGGTACGAGGACTCGGCGCTCGCCGACGTGGAGCACCGGGACATGGTCCGGCACCTGCTGGTGCAGCTGCCGGAGCGGGAGCGGCGGATCATCATGCTGAGGTTCTTCGCGAACCTGACACAGTCCCAGATCAGCACCGAGTTGGGCATGTCGCAGATGCACGTGTCCCGACTACTGTCCAGAATCCTGGCCAGACTGCGGACCGGGAACTCCTGGGAGGAGTAGGGTCCTCGCTGCGCGTTACCGCTGAGTGACATCTTGCGACGTTCGGGTTTGCCGGGGCGCGTGGTCCGGTATTGAGCTGGAGGGGTCGTCCGGCTCCGGGAACTGTCACTGGGTGATACCCGTTGAACAGTCAGTCACGAGGGGGGTGGGGAGCATGTCCGGAGAGCTGGGCAGTGCGGAGGGCCACGGTATGGCGGCGGCTCTCGTGTCGGTGGCCGAGCCGACATCGGGGCAGGTGACGGGCCGGCAGGTGACGGGGCAGCAGATCCCGGCGCAGCAGACGTCCTCGCCCGTCCTGGTCGTCGACCGCACGCTGGACACCCGGACGCTGTCGCGTTCGCTGTTCCAGCGGCTGGCCGTGCTGGAGCCGGGCAGCGACGAGCACACGTACGTCCGCGACACCCTGATCGAGCTCAACCTGCCGCTGGTCCGGTACGCCTCCGCCCGCTTCCGCAGCCGGAACGAGCCGATGGAGGACATCGTCCAGGTCGGCACGATCGGCCTGATCAAGGCGATCGACCGGTTCGACCCGGAGCGCGGGGTGGAGTTCCCGACCTTCGCGATGCCCACCGTGGTCGGCGAGATCAAGCGCTTCTTCCGGGACACCAGCTGGTCGGTCCGGGTGCCCCGGCGGCTGCAGGAGCTCCGGCTGGCGCTGACCAAGGCCGGCGACGAGCTGTCCCAGAAGCTCGACCGCTCCCCCACCGTCGCCGAGCTGGCGGTCTTCCTCGGCGTCACCGAGGAGGACGTGGTGGAGGGGCTCGCGGTCGGCAACGCGTACACCGCCAGCTCGCTGGACTCCACTCCCGGCGAGGAGGACGGTGACGGCCCACTGGCCGACCGGCTCGGCTACGAGGACCTCGCACTGGAGGGCGTCGAGTACCGCGAGTCGCTCAAGCCACTGCTGGCCAAGCTGCCGCCGCGCGAGCGCCGGATCATCATGCTGCGCTTCTTCGGGAACCTGACCCAGTCGCAGATCGGCGAGGAGATCGGCATCTCGCAGATGCACGTCTCCCGGCTGCTCACCAAGACGCTGACCCAGCTGCGGGCCGGGCTGATCAGCGAGTAGCGGCAGCGGGAGTAACGGGGGCCGGGGGGTCAGTCAGGCCAGCAGGTTGGCGCGCAGGCCGGCCAGCACGCTGTCGTCCAGGCCGAGACCGGCCTGCCAGAAGTGCTCGAAGGAGGTCCAGCCGGTCGCGACCTCCTCGAAGGCCGCCTCCAGGTACGCCCGCTCGGCCCGGAAGACCGGCAGCAGCAGGGTCGGGTCCTTCATCAGACCCTGGGTGCCGAAGCTCTCCACGATGTGCGCGATCAGCGCGGCCGAGCGGGTGTTGGTGAGCAGGTAGTCCTCGAACACGGTGTCCCGGTCGACGCCGAGCGCGGTCAGGGTGAGGGCGGCCACCCAGCCCGTCCGGTCCTTGCCCGCCGAGCAGTGGAACAGCACCGGCGGGCCGTCCGGCGCGGCCAGCAGCCGCAGCACGGTGGCGAACCGGTCCCGGGCCACCGGGTCGGTGACGAACCAGCGGTAGAGGCCGGTCATCATCCCGGCTGCCTTGCCGTCGCCGAGCAGCGCGAACTGCTTGTCGGCGTCCCGGTCGGCCAGCGCGTCGCGGAGCGCCACGTAGATGTCGAAGTCGGCGGCGAACACCGGCAGGTGGTGCAGGGTCGGGCCGTCCACGCCGACCGGCTCGACGGTGACCGGCTCGGTGGAACGCGCGAGCTCGACCAGGTCGGCCGTGGGCAGACCGGGGATCAGGTCGGGGCCCGCCTCGCGGACCTCGTCCGTGCTGCGCAGGTCGACCACCCGGCGGACGCCGGCCGCGACCAGCAGCGCGCCGTCCTCGGCCGTGAGCCGGTTCAGCGCGTCGGCGCGCAGCGCGACCCCGTGCCGCAGCACCGCGCCGTCCGTGGTCCGGTAGCCGCCGAGGTCGCGGGCGTTGGCCGCACCCGACAGCCCGAGGCTGCGGGCGATCTCGGTGGACTGCTGGGTCACGGTGGCCTCCGGTGGCACTGGTGTACGGGTCGCTCGGGCCCGGCCAGTCTAGGTTCTGCCCGACCGGGTCCGTCGCGACCGTGTGCAGCGCCGGGCACCCGGCCGGAGCCGGGTGCGGCGGAGGTGGTTACTTGACGGCCAGCCAGACCACGGCGCCGAGCACCAGCAGGGCGACCACCGCGATGCCGACGAACAGGCCGGTGCGGTTGCTGCTGCCACTGGCGCTGCCGTAGGTGGTGACCGAACCGGGCGCCTGGGCGGGCGGGGTCTCTTCGACGAACGCCCGGAACATCTGGGTGTTGCCGGCGGGGTCGTAGTCGTTGTCAGCCATGGGCAGGACTCTAGCCAACCCGGCCGGTCGGGGAACACCCCGGACCCCTCGTAGGAGTGACCGGAGAGTAACCGGCCGCCGGTCTGCGACGGGCGTGCGACAGCCTTGTGAAAAGTGGTCCCCGGCCGGAATGGCGGCCCGGCCGATCCGGTTGACTGCGGTCATGACCGACAAGCTCAGCGATGCTCCCCACCGGGTGACCCTCGGCGGTTCTGATCTCACCGTGTCCACTCTCTCGCTCGGCGGCAACGTGTTCGGCTGGACCGCCGACCGGGCGGATTCCTTCGCCGTTCTCGACGCGTACGCGGCCGGCGGCGGCAACTTCGTCGACACCGCCGACGTCTACTCTGCCTGGGTGCCGGGCAACACCGGCGGCGAGTCCGAGACCATCCTCGGCGACTGGCTACGCAGCCGGGGCAACCGGGCCGACATCGTGGTGGCGACCAAGGTCGGCGCCCACCCGGAGGCCACCGGGCTGTCCGCGGTGACCGTCAAGTCCGCCACCGAGGAGTCGCTGCGCCGGCTCGGGGTCGAGCGGATCGACCTGCTGTACACCCACCGGGACGACACCTCGACGCCGGTCGAGGAGTTCGTGCCCGCGCTCGACCAGCTCGTCCGGGAGGGCAAGGTCCGGGCGGTGGCGGCCTCCAACATCAGCGCGGAGCGGCTCACCGAGGCCCTGGAGTTCTCCGCCCGGGAGGGGCTGGCGGCGTACGTCGCGGTGCAGCCGCACTACAACCTGGTCTCCCGCGACACCTACGAGGGCCCGCTCGCCGACGTGGTCGCGGCGTACGGGCTGTCCGCCGTGCCGTACTACGCGCTCGCCTCCGGCTTCCTGACCGGCAAGTACCGGCCGGGCGGCGACCCGGTGGCGAGTGCCCGGGCGCTCGGCGCCGCGCGCTACCTGGAGAGCCCGCGCGGGCCGAAGGTGCTGGACGCGCTGGACCGGGTGGCCGCCGCGCACGGCGTGGCGCCGGCCACCGTCGCACTGGCCTGGCTGGCCGCGCAGCCGACCGTCGCCGCACCGATCGCCAGCGCGCGGACGGTGGCGCAGCTGCCGGCGCTGCTGGCGGCGGCTCGGCTGGAGCTCGGGGCGGAGGAGCTGGCGCTGCTGGACGCGGCCTCGGCCTGACGGCGGACCGCCCGACCGGGGGCCGGCTGACGGCGCATCGGGGCGCGGGGCCCGCGTGAACTGCCGGACGGGCGGCTCGCGCGGGTGGCCACGCCCCTGACGTGCCGCCCTGAGGGTGGGACTGTCGGAACGTGGACTTCCCGGCGCCCCGCCACAGTCGGCGGAGCGCCGGGAAGGCATGAGGGGCGCCGGACTACGGGCGGCCGAAGTGCGTGGGGTAGTACCCCTTGCTCAGGGTCGAGATCCGGATGGTGGTGCCGGGGCGGGCGGCTTCCAGGTACTTGTTGTCGCCGAGGTAGATGGCGACGTGGTGGATGCCCGAGGCCCGGCTGCTGTTGGACCAGAAGATCAGGTCACCCCGGCGGAGCTGCCCCGAGCCGATCGGGGTGACGGCCGCGTACTGGTCGTCGGCGACCCGGGGCAGGCTGATCCCGGCGCGACCGTACGCCTGCTGCACCAGGCCGGAGCAGTCGAAGCCGGCCGGGCCGTTGCCGCCCCAGAGGTACGGCCTGCCCAACTGGGCCGAGGCGAAGGCGATCGCCGACTCGACGGAGCCGTTGGCGGGCTTCGCGGGCGCGGTCGGCGGCGCGGGCGTCGGGGCGGGAGCGGTGCCGCCGACGGCGCCCTGGCCGGTGCGGGCCTGGTAGACCGACAGATAGCTGGTGTAGCGCCACTCGCCGCTGCCGTTCTTGAACCAGTACTTCGAACCGTCCCAACCCTGCTGGATCCCACCGGAGTTGGTGGACGAGCCGGTGGAGCCTGCGGAGGACGGACCGGCACCCTGGCCGGTGCGGGCCCGGTAGACCGAGAGGTAACTGGTGTAGCGCCACTCGCCGTTGGCGTTCTTGAACCAGTACTTCGAACCGTCCCAGCCCTGCTTGCCCGGCGCCGGCATGGCGTTCGCGGTGGTCGCGCCGAGCCCGAGGCCGATCACTCCCGCACCGGCCAGCACGGTGGTGGCGACGCAGGTGGCCCGGACCGCCCGGTGCATTCGGCTGCCCTCCACCTCGCCGGGTCCGGATGTGTTCCGGGTCCTGAGCAGGTGGCGCGCGGTGGCCAGGCAGTGGGCACAGGCGCACGGTCCGGCGGTCGGGGAGCTCTCGGAGAAACCGATCAGGGCGGGGTCGGTGGCTATCTTCACGCGGGTTTTCCTTCCTTCCTCCCGGCCCGGACGGCCGGTGAGGGTACCGAGGCGGCCACCCCGGCGGGGGCCACGAACGCGACCAGCAGGTGCTCCATCAGCGCGCTGCGGGCGGCCTCGTCCAACTCGTGTGCGGTGGCCCGCTCCAGGCGGCGGACCGCGAGGGCGGCGGCCTCGACCGCGTCGTCCACCAGGACGGTCCGCAGCCCCGCGTCCAGGTCGGCGAGGCGGCGGCGGCGCATGCTCTCGGCCACCTCGGGCGCGTAGTCGAGGGCGAGCGGCTGGACCGAGTAGACCTCGATCCCGGCCGGCGCCGCCTCGGCCGCCAGCGACCTGGTCAGCTCGTCGGCGAACCACTGGCCGTCCCGCAGGGCGGGACCGGGGGCGGAGTTGCTGTCGCAGGGCAGGGCGCTGGCGGTCCGGGTGAGCACCGCGTGCACCTGCTCCCGCAGGTAGTCCTCGTGCTCGGCGATGGCGAGCGTCGCCCGCGCGGTGTCCCGGACCCGCCAGACGATCAGCAGCCGGACCACGATCGGGGTACCGGTGCGGTCGGCGACCTGGACCGGCTCGCTGCGCCAGTGGCGCAGCCGGACGTCCACCCGGCGGCGGCGCAGCAGCGGGTTGACCCAGAGCAGACCGGTCCGGCGGACGGTGCCCCGGTAGCGACCCCAGCGGCTGAGCACCCGGGTCTCACCACCGGCGTTGACCAGCAGTCCGGCCAGGGTGGTCAGCGCCACCAGCCCGGCCGCCGAGACGGCGACGATCGAGCGGGCCGTGATCTCGGCTCCGCCGCTCGCCTTGGCGGCGCTGGTGCGGAGGTCCGGCAGCGGGTCGAAGTGCGGGATCACCCCGGCACCGGCGAGCACCAGGACCACCCCGGCCGTCGCGGCCAGCAGCACCAGCAGGGCGAGCCAGCCGGGCAGCGAACGGGCCTGGTGCTCACGGAGGGTGGGATCGGTCCGGGGCGGCCGACGGCTCGCCCGGGACTCGCTGCTCGACGCGCCGGCGGGACCGTCGGCCTGGCCGGACCGGGCAGCCGTCCTGACGGCGGGTCCGTACGGCGTGTCGGGTCCCGCCAGGGCGTCCACCAGGGTCCGGGCGCCGAGCTCGGACTCGGTGTCCAGCTCGTCCGGGACGATCACCACCGGCCTGGCCTTGATCAACGGCTTGGCGACCGCCTCGGCCACCGCCTTGCTGAGCTGGGTGGCGCCGCCGCCGCGCTGCGGCAGCTCCGGCGGGGTCGGGGGCCAGGAATTCGGTCGCGGCGAAGGGTCGCGGGTGACGTCCATGCACGGTTCCTTGGGGGTCGGTGTGTCGCGCGACGGGCGGCCCGGGATGTGATCGGGCGGGGCCAGATTCAGGCTAAGTTGATAAGTCATCAAATGCGACATTTAGTACTCGGCGTGTCGCGGCCAATCTGACGGCGCGTCGGGCGACGCGCCGTCAGATCCCCAGCTCAGCGACGTCGCCGCCCACCCGAACCACGCCCGAACACCCGACGGGTCAGCAGCCCGACCGCCACCAGCATCAGCAGCACGCCACAGGCCGCCGTACGCCAGGTCTCGGCGCTCGGACGCTCGGCGCCCACCGGCGGCGCGGCGAGGTTGCGCTCCTCCGGCCCCGTCGGGGTGGCCGAAGCCGCCTCGGCGGACGGGCTCTCGGGAGCGGAGCCCTCGGACCCCTCGGGCGCGGCGGGTGCGGCGGCCTTGGTGGCCTTGCCGGCGGCCGGACTCGCCGACGGCGAGGTACTCGCGACGGGCGAGGCGCTCACGAGCGGCGAGGTACTCGCGGACGGCGATGCACTCGCGACGGATGAGGCGCTCGCGGACGGTGCGGCGCTCACGCTGGGCGAGACGCTCGCGGACGGCGAGGCCGCAGCGCTCGCTGCGGGTACGGCACCCCCCGCCTCCGCCACGCCGGCCACCGGCGTGGCCGCTCCGACGGCCGGTGCGGTCACCTCGGCCGACGGTGTCGCCACCCCGGCCGGCGGTGCGGCGACGGCGGACGACGGAGCGGGCGCGGACGGCACGGCGGCGACCGCTGCCGGAGCGGGCTCGGAGGAGGCGGACGGGGACGGGGACGCGGCCACACCCGCCGGAGCCGCCGCCGGGCTCGCAGGCGTCTCGGCGATCACCGGCGGGACCACGATCGGCAGGAACGCCGCCGCCTCCTCCGGCGTCAACATCGGTTCGCCGAACGGCTCCCCGACCTCGGCCACCGAGGCCGAGGGCGACGGCACACCCGAGGCGCCCGGCACACCCGCCGGCGACGGGTAGGGCACGAGCACGTCCGAGGGCACCGGCAGCACAGGCGACGGCGTAGGCATGACCGAAGGCACCCCAGCGGAAGGCACCGCGGACACCGTGGGCGAGGCCGAGGGCGTGGCAGGTACCGAGGGCAGGCCCGACACCACAGCGGACGGCGAAGGCGAGGGCGACGGCGACGGCGACGGCGACGGCGAGGCCACCGCCGCAGGCCGCGCCGTGACCGTGACCGCGTCCGCCGAGGTGGCGTTGCCCGCCCGGTCGGTGGCCGTGACCACCAGGCTCTGCTCACCCGCCGTCAGATCCCGGGCGGGCGTGCAGCTCCAGGCCCCGTCGACCCCGGTCACGGCGGTGCAGAGCACCACCCGCTCCCCGGCCGTACCTCCCCGGGTGGTGACGGTGACGGTGGAGCCGGGTTCGGCCCGGCCGGTCAGCCGGGGGCGGACGGTCGTGAGTTCGGCGCCCGCGGCGGGCGAGCCGAGCACCGGCCGGGGCGGCGCCACGGTGTCGACCGTGAGCGGCGCCGGTGCTCCGGCGGTCCGGTTCCCCGCGCCGTCGGTGGCCGCCGCGGTCAACTGGTGCCTGCCGTCGGCGAGGTTCTCCACCGGCAGGCAGGACCAACTGCGGTCGGCCGCCACGGCGGTGCTGCACAGCTCTCCGGCGATCCGCCCGGCGCCGGGCGCGTTGGCGGCGTCCACCACCGAGACGGTGCTGCCGGGATCGCCGGTACCGGTCAGCAGCAGGCCCGGGTCGTTGGTGTACTCGGGCAGGGTGAGCACCGGGGCGGCCGGCGGGGCGGTCTTGACCGTGATCCGCACCTCCTCGCCGCGCAGCACCACGCCGCCCTTGGTGGTCTCCACCGGGGTGAGGGTGTGCGCGCCCGCCGGGAGCGGCGCGTCGGGCCGGCAGCCCCACCGGCCGTCCTTGCCCACGGTGGCCCGGCAGAGCGTGGCGTCACCGGCCATGATCGCGACGGTGGCGCCCTGCACCCCGCCCTCGCCACGGATCTCCGGACGGACGTCGGCCACCACGGCGCCGCTGACCGGTCCGGTGATCTCCGGCCGGGCGGCGCCGACCGTGAGGTTGATCCGCTGGTCGGTCACCTCACCGGAGTCGGCGAAGCCGCCGGGGGTGACGAGTTGGGCGGAGTTGCGGGCGATCCGCAGCCTGGCCCAGGTCTCGCCGGCGGCGGCGTTGCCGGGGACGGTCCACTCCAGCCGCGCGGTCTTCGCGCTGACCAGCACCTCGCTCTGCACCCGTTCGGTGGCGTCGAACCTGCCGTTGTGGTCGAAGTCGATCCAGCCGGCCAGGGTGGCCGGCCCCGGACCGGGACTGACCGGGACGGTGAGGTCGTAGTACCGCCCGATCGCCGCCTCGGCCGGGAACTGCACGGTCGGGTCGGCGCCCTGGTACTCGCCGCGCCCGGGCTGGAGCGCGGGCGGTGCCGGGTTGGCCCAGGGGCTGCGACGGGCCGCGCCGCCGTCCACCTCGACCATCGGCTGGGCCCGTTCGCTCAGTTCGGCCGGCTCCTGCGGGGTCAGGTCGCCCGGGGGCAGCAGCGGGTGCAGCGAGGCGGCGGCCAGCACCGGGCGTGCCCCGGCGACCCCGGCGGCGGTCCGCCCGAGGAAGACGTCCGAGACCAGGTGCGAGGCGTTGCCGTACCCCTGCGGGGCGGTGCCGACGCCCTCGTCGAGCGTCACGGTGTACGCCTGCGCCAGCGGTGCGGGGGCGGTGGTCGAGCCCTCCCGCGCGGTGCTGCGCTGTTCGACCCGGAAGGTCACGGTGCTGACGGTGCCGGAGAGTTCGAGCGTGCCGCTGCCGAGACCGGTGCCGTCGGCGGCACCTTCGCCGGTCGGGGTCAGGGCGTTGTCGCCGACCGTCCAGCCGGCCCAGTCGGTGCGGGCGACCAGGCTGGGGGCACTCGGCGAACCGCCGGTGACGGTCAGTCGGCTCGCTGTGCCGGTGGTGCCGCCCTTGCCGGTGGCCAGCGCGGCCAGTCCGCTCAGGTGCAGCCGGGGGTTGCGGACGGCGCGGCCGAAGGACAGCTGGAGGGTGCCGAGGGTGCGCCAGGAACCGTCGGCCACCGGGCGCTCCACCCCGAGTTCGAAGCCGGTGGCCGGGTCACCGCCGCGCAGCCCGTCGGCGTATCCCGGGCCGCCGGTGGCGAGTTTTCCGGGGACGCTGCGAACCGCGACTCCGGGGAGGGGGGCGAAGTCGAACTGGATTCCGAGGCCGGAGGGCAGCACGGCCCGGCGCTCGGCGGTCCAGGAATCCGGGGTCTGCTGGGCCTCGGCAGCCGGTCCGAGCAGGGTGGTATTCCAGCCGAGGAGCAGCCCGGCGGCCGTGATCGCGGCCATTCTCCGGGTGATTCCGTTGCGTCGGGGTGATCTCGTCGCCGGCCGGCCCGAGCTGGTGGCTGACGACTCGGCGGCGTGGGAGGACTGTCGGCTCATCCGGCTCTCCTTCGTGTCGGCCGCCAACCGGCGCGGCGGGCATAAGTTCTGACAAAACGGAATCACGATCTGGAGTCCGTCATACCGTGACACCGCGATGAATGCCCCAGTGCTACCCGATTGGCGGTCACTCGTCCGGCAGCCTAGGAAGCCGACCGGCCATCCGTTTTCAGCCACTCGGGGTTGGCGGTCAACCGGCCGTTACTGTCCGGTGCTTGACCGTTCATTACTGATACCTGTTCGAATAATTCGCAGCTTGCGTAGAATCTGCGCGGTGTCCTTCGACCCAGCGGTCATCCGCGCCAGCTTCGCCGTCGTCGAACGCCGGGCCGACCAGCTGGTCAAGTACTTCTACGTGCACCTGTTCGCACACAGCCCGGAGCTCCGGCGGCTCTTCCCGAAGGATCTGACCGAACAGCGCGACCGCCTGTTCCACGCGCTCACCCAACTCGTGCTCCAGCTCGAACAGCCGGGCCGGCTCACCGAGTACCTGCGCGCGCTCGGCCGGGACCACCGGAAGTTCCAGGTCACCGCCGAGCACTACCCCGCCGTCGGGGCCAGCCTGCTCGCCGCACTGCGGCACTTCTCCGGCCACTCCTGGACCCAGGAGATCGAGAAGGCCTGGTCCGAGGCGTACACGGTGATCTCGCAGACCATGCTGGACGGCGGCAGGGCCGCCGCCCAGAGCCCGGTCCGGTGGGAGGCCGAGGTGACGCACCGTCGGCGGGCGGCGGCCGACCTGGTGGTGCTCACCCTCCGGCCGGACCACCCGTACCCCTACACGGCGGGCCAGTACCTCTCGCTCTGCTCGCCCCGGCTCCCCCGGCTCTGGCGCCCGTACACGATCGCGGGCGCGCCGCGCCCCGACGGCACCCTGGAGCTGCACGTCCGCCGGGTGTTCGGCGGGCAGCTGAGCAGCCTGCTGGTGAACGACGTGCTGCCGGGCGAGACGCTGCTGCTCGGTCCGCCGATCGGCGACACGGTGCTCGACCAGCGGTCCGACCGGCCGCTGCTGGCGGTGGCCGGGGGCACCGGCTGGGCCACCGTCAAGGCGCTGATCGAGCAGCTGGCGCGCGGCCGGGAGCGGGCGGCCACCGTCTTCCTGGCCGCCCGGCAGGACGCCGACCAGTACGACCTGCCGGCCGTCCGGGCGCTGGTGGCCGAACACGCCTGGCTGGAGGTGGTGCTGGCGGCCCCCGAGGACGGCGCCGAACGGGAGGCGGCGGTCGACCTGCTGCGGACCGGCCTGCGGGACGGCGCCGACTGGTCCGGCCACGACATCTACCTCAGCGGCCCACCGGACCTCGCGCCCGAACTCGCCGAGCTGCTGGTCGAACTGCACGCCGAGCCCGAGCTGATCCGGTACGACCCGGCGCCGCTCACCGCGCGCAGCGGGCGGCCGCTCTCCTCCTCCGAGTGGTTCCTCACGCCCCGGTCCGCACCGTGGGTCAGGTAGCGGCCCGGTGGGCCGGGAACGGCGAAGGCCCCGGGTGGGTCACCCGGGGCCTTCGATCTGTGCGCTCAGCAGGATTCGAACCTGCAACCTCTTGATCCGTAGTCAAGTGCTCTATCCGTTGAGCTATGAGCGCTCGGGCGGCCCAACGTGCGGGCCGCAGAGCGGTGGTGCGTGGTGCGCTCAGCAGGATTCGAACCTGCAACCTCTTGATCCGTAGTCAAGTGCTCTATCCGTTGAGCTATGAGCGCTCGCCCTGTGCGGCCTGGGCCTTGCGGGGCGGTGCGGGGACAACATTACATGACCCTCGACCTGGGGCGAAATCGTTTGCCCGGGGGTACGGCAGGAGCCCCGCCGGTCAGTGACCGACGGGGCTCCAGTGGCGGAGGCTGAGGGATTTGAACCCTCGATGGGCTTGAAGGCCCAAACCGCATTAGCAGTGCGGCGCCATAGACCGGACTAGGCGAAGCCTCCTCCACGACGGATCGCACCGACCAGCGGTGCACTCCGTGCGACTGAGATGATGCCACAACCCCGAGGCCTGACACCAACCACCGACAACGTTACCGGCCGGGTCGTCCACGGCGCAAAGAAGAATGAGATACTCCAGTCTCCCGAGGAGAGCGCGAGCCGCCGGTCGCACGCCGTGACGCAAGCCGTGAGGAGACCTGTCGACGTGAGCAGCAGGCCGATCCGAGGCGCTGCTCGCCTCGCCGCCATACTCGATGCCCTGCCCGACGCACTGTTGCTGGTGAACAGCAACGGCACCGTCGTGGACGCCAACTCCGCCGCCGTCCAGGCGCTGCAGACCCCCGGCACCTCGCTGGTCGGGATGGGCGTGCTGGACCTGCTGCCCGAGTTCGACCCGAGCCGGATCCCCGGCTCGATGCGGCCCGCCCCGCGCGAGCCCGAGGGTCTGGACCGGCCGGTCCGGATGACCGCGCGGCGCACCGACGGCTCGACCTTCCCGGTCGAGGTCTCCGGCAACGACTTCACGGACGACGGCGAGGAGCGCGGCGGCTCCGGCTACAGCTCGCGCTTCCCCCAGGACGGCGGCTCCGCCGGTGAGCTGCTGCTCCTGCTGGTCCGCGACCTGAGCAGCCGGCTCGGGGTCGAGGCCGAGCTGCGCAGGCAGCACAAGCAGACCGAGATGATCCTGCGGGCCGCCGCCGAAGGCGTGCTCGGGGTGGACCTCGAGGGCCGGGTGGTGCTGGTCAACCCGGCCGCCGCGCACATCCTCGACTACCGGGCCAGCGAGCTGGGCGGCCGCGAGCTGCACCCGCTGATCCAGCACTCGCAGGCGGACGGCAGCCCGCTGGCCCTGGAGGGCTCGGCGCTGCTGGACACCCTGACCTCCGGCCGCAAGCACCGGGTCAGGGGTGCGGTGCTCTGGCGCAAGGACGGGAGGCCGGTGACGGTCGACCTGACCACCGCCCCGGTCCGGGACGGCGACCAACTGGTCGGCGCGGTGATGACGTTCACCGACCGGACCAGGGAGCTGGCGCTGGTCGCCCGGAACGAGCATCTGACGGCCGTTCTGGAGAGCGAGCTGGGCAGCGCGCTGGACACCCTGCACCGCCGGATCGACGCGCTGGCCGCCGACCCGGCCGGGCAGCTCTGGCCGGAGGCCAACTGGACCCTGCGGCGGCTGGCCGACGAGTGCCGCCGGTTCGGCACCCTGATCGACGGGGTGCTGGACCACCAGCGGTTCGAGACCGAGACCGAGAACGGCCGGCAGGAGCTGGACCGCCGCCCGGTCGGGCTGGACAAGGTGGTCCAGCGCGCCGTCGAGCAGGCGGGTGAACTGGTCGGCGCGGGCCGGGTCAGGTACTCGGTGCACGCGGCGGGCGTCGAGGTGGTCGCCGACCGCGAGCGGCTCGCCCGGGCACTGGCCCACCTGGTCGCGGACGTCAGCGGCGTGGCGCTCTCGCTGGACACCCCCGGCACGACGGCCGGTCCGGACGGGCCGGCCGAGGCGCCGATGGTGGTACTGGCCGCCGCCCAGCGCGGCGAGGTCGCCCGGATCGAGGTGCGCGGGCCGTCCCGGGCCGTCAACCCGGTCCACCTGCCGATCGCCCGGAGCACCGTCGAGCGACACGACGGGGTGCTCCAGCGGCACGAATTGCCGTCCCGGGCCGGCACCACGTACGTGGTGGAACTCCCGCTCGACCCGGCCACGGTGACCGGGCCGCGCGCGGTGGGGCAGCACCACGTGCCCAAGGAGACCGACACCGCGATGCTGCCGGACCTGCCCGAGGTCCCCCCGGCCGAGGTCGCGGAGGCCAAGGAGCCGGTGGCCGAGGCCGTCCCGGCGAGCGGCACCGACGAGCAGCCGGTCGAGCAGCGGGGCGAGCAGCGGGCGGAGGCCGAGCCGGGCGGCCCGACGGACCGTCAGGCCGAGCCCGCCCGGGGTCCGATCGCCCTCGGCCCCGGCCCGGTGCCGGAACCGCCGGCCGCCGGACCGGTCGCCGAGCCGGCCGTGGCCGAGGAGGAGCCCGGGCGGGTCGGACGCCGCCGTCGGGGGCTGCCGGAGTCGCTGTCGATCCCCGGGGTGCCCGACCCCGGCACGCCGGTCTACCCCGGCCTCGAACTGGCGCTGCCCGCACCCGTCGAGGTGCCGCCCGTCCCGACCGAACCGCCGGCCGTCCAGCCGACCGGCCGGCGTCGGCGGCTCGCGCTGCCCGCCCAGGCGGAGCCGAGCCCCGCGCCTGCGCCATCCCCCGAGGTGCCGGCCCGCCGGGCACTTGAGCTCCCGTCCGGGGAGAGCCGTCCCGAACCGTCCGTCGAGCCGCCTGCCGAGCAGCCGAGGCCGGTCGGCAGCGGGCTCGGCGAGCTGACCCCGCCGCGCCCGTCCGGTGGCTTCGCCGGGGCGTTCCCGAGCGCCTTCCCGCAGCAGTCCGCGCCGGTCGAGCGCCCCGCGCTGCCCGCCCTGGCCAGTGCGCCGGAGCAGGGTGGCGAGCCCCCGGCGCCCGTCGAACCCCGTACGCCCCCGCGGCCGACCGCCGAACTCGCCCTGGCCGGGCCGGAGTCGGCACCGACCGGGGCCGAGGACCCGCCGACCATGGTGGTGCCGACGGTCGACGGCGGCCCGCGCCGCCTGCTGGTCTGGCCCGAGCCCGACCCGTCCACCAAGCAGGCCCTCCAGGACCGCGGCTACCGGCCGGTGATCGTCCGCTCCCGCGAGGAGGTGGACGCCCAGGTGTCCGCCTACCCCGCCGCGCTCTTCGTCGACCCGCTGACCGGGCCGATCACCCGTACCGCGCTGCAGTCGCTGCGCACCGCCGCGCTCAACAGCCGGGTGCCGGTGCTGGTCACCGCCGGCCTGGGCCAGGCCACCCGGGACGCCGCGTACGGGGCCGACCCGGCCGTCCTGCTCCGGGCGCTGGCGCCCAAGGACAGCGAGAACCACTCCTCCCGGGTGCTGCTGGTCGAGTCCGACCCGGACATCGCGGCCGCGCTGATCGCCAGCCTGGAGCGGCGCGGCATGCACGTCGAGCACGCCACCGACGAGAACGACGCGGTCTCCCGGGCCAGCAGCGTGCAGCCGAACCTGGTGGTGATGGACCTGCTGCAGATCCGGCGCCGCCGGGTCGGCCTGCTCGACTGGCTGCGCGCCAACGACCGGCTGCACCGCACCCCGCTGGTCGTCTACACCTCGGTCGACCTCGACCCGCAGGAACTGCCCCGGCTGCGGACCGGCGAGACCGTGCTCTTCCTCGCCGAACGCTCCACCTCCGAGGACGTCCAGTCCCGCATCGTCGACCTGCTCGGCCGGATCGGTTCACTCGCCGAGGTGGGCGCCGCGCGCGGCTGAGCCGTCCAGCAGGTCCCGGGCCCGGGTGAGGTAGCCCGCCTGGAAGCGGCTCTCCGCACCGAGCTGCTCGAACAGGTCGGCGATGTACTTGCGGCAGGTCCGCAGGGAGACGCCGAGCCGGCGGGCGATGGTCTCGTCCCGCAGACCCTCGCTGAGCATGGTGAGAATGGCCAGCTCGACGCCCTCGCGCACCTCACCGTCCGCGAGAGCCGGGCTGTACGGGGCGCCCATCTGCCAGTTGCGGTCGAAGGCGGTGCAGAGGAAGGCGACCGTGGACGGATCCCGGATCACGGCGGCCCCTCCCTTGACCTCCGAGTGCGGGAGGAAGACCACCTCTCGGTCGAAGGCGATCATCCGGCCGAACAGCTCGACCTGGGTGCGCACCTGGGCGCCGATCGCGGTGGCCCGCTCGACGTAGACCTGGGTCGGGGCGTGGTGACGCGAGGTGTGCTGGTAGAGCGTGCGCATCCGGACGCCGCGCTCGATCATCGCCAGGTCCCTGGCGATCGACTGCTCCAGCTCCGCGGCCGGACGCCCCCCGCCCGGCTGCGAGGTCATCACCTCCGACCGGCAGGCGTCACTCGCCTCCTCCAGCATCTCGATCACCCGGTCCAGTGACTCGACGAGCTCCAAGGGCGCTTCTCTGGCGGCCTCCTGAACACCCGTCGCGTACAGCGCGTTGAGCGAGTCGACGGTGTCCCAGATCGAGAAGATGCCGGCCAGGCCCCGGCGGAGCCTGGACTCGGTGGCGGCCACCTCGGCGCTGGCCAGCTGGGGGTCGACGGGGCTCCAGCCGGGTGGCCCGCCGTTGTGCTGGTCGTCGCCGTCCCGGCTGATCAGTGGCACGGCCGCCAGCAGCTCCAGCGAGCGGGCGACCCGCTCGGGGGAGATGCCCAGACCGACAGCAGCGTCCTCGGCCACCAGACAGCCGTGGGTGACGGCCCATCCGTAGACCTGCATGTCCTCGGCCTGCAGGTCCTGCAGCCGGGCCATGATGTCTGATTTAGGAGTGTTATTCACTCTTTGGTCGCCCTTCATCTTGGTGCAGCTCACCATCATGCGGCCTTTCGAGCTGGATTGCGACCTACCAATTCACGATGCTTGGGACATGGCCGAACGGGGCGATCCCCCGAGGGCCTTTGCACCGAATCATGGGGGAATAAAAAAAATGAGCGTCACCCGCAAGCGAATCATCATGCTCTCCGCCGCCCTGGCAGGCGCGCTGGCCCTGGCCCTGGGCGCCACCGTGACCACCGCCGAACAGCCCGGAAGCCCGTCCACGGTCGTCTCGGCCACCGGTCTCGGTCTCCCCGACACCGGCTGGAGCTAGTCGCCCGCTGCTGCCGCGACGATATCGCGGCAGCAGCGCAGGAAGGCAGCAGCGCGGTGGCGGACGGCCGATCGGCCACCGCGAAATATTAATCAGCATGAATGCAGCACGACAGCAATGTGTCCAGATTTACCGGACCCTATCTGTCATGTCCACGGCTAATGTTTCCAAGAATTCGGAGTTGGTTCCGGTGTCAGTCCAGAACACGTTCGCCGGGCGCGTCTCCGCCACCGAGATCAGGGCTCTGGTGACGGACGTCCTCGGCGTCGAGGTGCCGGGGGAGGGCTCGTTCATCGGGCACGGCGGCGACTCGTTCCACGCGGTGGTGATCGTCTCCCGGATCGAGGAGCAGTGGGGCGTCGAGGTCGAGTTCCTCGACGTCCTCAACTCCACCCCGGACGGGCTGACCGAGACGGTGAACGCCGCGCTGAGCGGTCCCGCCCAGCAGTAGAACGAAGGAGTGGCGGCCCGCCGCCGAGATCATGAACGGATCACTGTCATTCGGTCCGAGCACCGCCATCCCCACCGCCGCCACCGCGCACCACGCGGTGCTGGCGGTGGCCGCGCGGACGCCGGACGCTCCCGCGCTGCGGGCGGGCGGACGCGTCGTCAGCTACCACGAACTGGTGGAACGGGCGCGCGCCGTGCAGCTGACGCTGAGCCACCTGGGCGTCCGGCCCGGCTCGTTCGTTCCCGTCCTGGCCCGTCCCGGGGAGGCGTTCACGGTGGCCGCGCTGGGCGTCCTGCTGGCAGGCGGCGCCTACGCCGCGCTCGACCCGCAGTGGCCCGCCGAGCGCGTCAACGGGGTCGTCGACGACCTGGCCGCCGCGTTCGTGCTGGACACCACCGGTGCGGGCCTGGTGTCGGCCGCGGTACCCGTCGTCGCACTGCCCGGTGCCGCGCTCCCCCACGGCGGCCGACCCCACGGCGGCCGACCCGGGGCGGGCGCGGCGCCGAGCGCCGACCTCGCGCCGGTGGAGACCGGCGCCGACGCGCCGGCCTGCGTCTTCTTCACCTCCGGCTCGACCGGCCGACCCAAGGGCGTGGCCGTCCCGCACCGGGCGGTGCTCCGCAGCTTCCTCGACGGCGGCTACGCGGACCTCGGACCGGACACCGTCATGCCGCTGGTGGCGGCACCGTACTGGGACGCCGGGACGCTGGAGATCTTCGGCCCGCTGCTCAACGGCGGCTGCGCGGTGGAGGTCCCGGACGGTCTGCTGACCCCGGCCGGGCTCCGCCGACTGGTCCGGGAGGACGGGGTCAACACCCTGTTCCTGACCAGCTCGCTGGCGAACCTGATCCTGGACGAGGACCCCGACGCCTTCACCGGCGTCCGCCATCTGATGGTCGGCGGCGAGCGGGTCTCCCCGTCCCACCTCGCGACCTTCCTGGCCGGGCACCCCGGCGTCCGGCTGAGCAACTGCTACGGCCCGGTCGAGTCGATGGTGTTCGCCACCACCCACGACGTGTCCGCGGCCGACCTCGACGCGGCCGACGGCATCCCGATCGGCACCGCGATCCGCAACACCGTGCTGGCCGTGCTGGACACCGAGGGTGGCCTCGCCCCGGTCGGCCAGGTCGGCGAACTGCTGATCGGCGGCGACGGGTTGGCACTCGGCTACGTCAACCGGCCGGAGGAGAACGCCAAGCGCTTCGGTGTCCTGGAGCTGCCGGGCCGGGAGCCGCTGCGAGTCTACCGGACGGGCGACCTGGTCCGGATGGCGGCCGACGGCCGGCTCAGCTACCTCGCCCGCGCCGACCGGCAGTTCAAGGTGCGCGGCTACCGGATCGAACCGGGTGAGGTGGAGCGGGTGCTGGGCGCCCTGGACGGCGTCCGGGAGTGCTTCCTGCTGCCGGTCCGCACGGCCGAGGGCACCGTCACCGGCACCGTCTGCGCCTACACGGCCGAACCGGGACCGGCCCTGACGGCCGAGGAGTTGAGCCGCCTGAGCGCGGCCGCGCTGCCCTCGTACCTGCGGCCCGACCGGTTCGTCCGGCTCGACGCCCTCCCGCTCGGGCCGACCGGGAAGGCCGACCTGCGGGCCGTCGAGCGGCTGGTCCGCCCGGTGGAGCCCACCGGGGCGCCCGCACCCGTACCGGGACCGGACGGGTCACCGGCGCTGTGTGCGGTCCGCGAGATCCTCGGCGTGCCCTGGCTCGGCCCGGACCAGGACCTGCTGTCCTTCGGCGCCAACTCGCTCCAGATGCTGCGGATCGCCGCCCGGTTGTCCGTCCTGCTGGACACCGAGTTCTCCGCCCGGGACGTCTACCGGCACAGCACCGTCGTCGCCCTGGAGCGACTGGCCGCCCGCCGGCCCGGGCGCACGGCTTCGCGGCCCGGCCGCGCTGACGGTCAACTCTCGTCCGGCGAGCGCAGGTTCTGGATCGCCGAGCAGCTGGCGCCCGGCGCACCCGGCCACGTGGCGATGAGCCGGATCGAGGTCTCCGGGCCGATCGACGCCGAACGCCTGGAGCAGGCGTTGGCCGCGGTCGCCGCCGCACACCCCGCGCTGCGGACCACCTTCCCGCTCGACCGGAGCCGACCGCACCGGGCCGTGGCCGCGCACCCCGCACTGCCTCCACTGCTCCGTCGCTCCGGCCCGGGCGAGAGTGAACTCACTTCGCTCACCGATGAGTTGGCCGCCTCCGTGCACGACCTGGCGAACGGCCCGCTGCTCGCCGCCGGTCTGCTGACGGAGCGTGCCGACCGGCACACCCTGCTGATCGCCGTGCACCACGCGGTGTACGACGCGCACTCGGAGCAGGTCCTGCTCGGCGACCTCGCCGCCGCCTGGGACGGCGCGGCACTGCCGCCGGCATCCGGGCCCCCGGCCGCCGGACCAGCCGACGACGCCGACCGGGCCTTCTGGCAGGCGGAGTTGGCGGGCCTGGAGCCCCTGGCGCTGCCGGTGGCCACACCGGACCTGCGGCAGCTCTGGACCTCCCCGGTGACCGGGCGGCCGATCGCGCTGCCCGCCGGGACGGCCGGGCTGCTCCGGGCGGCGGCCGTCCGCCACCGCACCCCCGCGCTCACCCTGCTGCTCGCCGCCTGGTGGCGGGCGCTCGCCGGCTGGACCGGCCAACTCGACCTGGCCATCGGCACCGTGGTCGCCGACCGGGCCCCGGCGGACGAGCGGACCATCGGGTACCTGGCCAACGGCCTGCCCATCCGGGTGCCCGGACACCCCGGCGCGTCCGGCCCGGAGCTGCTCGCCCTGATCGGCGACCGGCTGCTGGCGGCGTTCGCCCACGCCGCGCTGCCCACCGACCGGATCGCCGCGCTGGCACCGCGACCACCGGCCGGACGATCCCCGCTCTACCAGACCATGCTCGTGCTCCAGCGGGTCGGCGCCCCGGTGCGGCTCGGCGCCGCCACCCTGCGCCCCCGGCCGGCCCCGCCGCTGGGCCCGCAGACCGAACTCTGCTGCGAGCTGTGGGAGGACGGCGACGAGCTGACGGGTGCACTGCACGCGCCGCTCGGCCTGCTGCCGCCGGACACCCTCGCCCTGCTCGCCGGCCTCTTCGCATCCGAGCTGAACCTGCTGCTCACCAAGGACCTGACATGACCGACACCTTCACCGAGCCCGCCCCCGACCCCACCGCCGGTGCGGCTCCCGGCCTCCCGCTCTCCTCCACCCAGGAGCGGATGTGGTTCGAGGAGCAGCTGCGGCCGGGCGGCACCGCGTACCTGATGCCGGTGATCTCCCGGGTCGACGGTCCGCTCGACCCGGCCGCCCTGCAGCACGCCGTGGACACCGTGGTGGCCCGGCACTCCGCGCTGCGCACGGTCTTCGCCGACCTGGACGGCACCCCCGTCCAGCAGGTGCTGCCGACGGTCGAGGCGCCGGTGACCTTGCTGGACCTCCGGGAGCTGCCGGACGCCGCCGAGGCCGGCCGGGAGGCCGCGCTGCGGGAGGCCCGGCGGCCGTTCGACCTGACCGAGGGGCCGCTGCTGCGGGTGCTGGTGATCCGCACCGCCGAGCAGCGGCAGCTGCTGGTGGTGACGGTCCATCACCTGGTGTTCGACGGGACCTCGTTCGGCCTGTTCTTCGCCGAGCTGTCGGCGGTCTACCGGGCCGCGCCGACCGGCGGTCAGCCGGACCTCCCGCCGGTCCGCCGCCAGTTCGTCGAGGCGGTCCACGCCGACCGCGAGCAGCTCACCCCCGAGGCGTTGGACGGCCTGCTCGGCTGGTGGCGGGAGTACCTCGACGAGACGCCCCGGGTGCTCGAACTGCCCACCGACCGGCCCCGTCCGGCCGTCCGGAGCCACCCCGGTGCCCAGCAGCGGCTGTTGCTGGACGCCACGGTCAGCGCCGGGGTGCGCGAGCTCGGCCGGACCCACGAATGCACCCTGTTCATGACGGCGCTGTCGGCCTTCGGCGTGGTGCTCTCCCGGCAGACCGGCCTGCCCGAGCTGCTGGTGGGCACCCCCGTCTCCACCCGCCGGGCCGGGGACCACCGCGTCCTGGGCTGCTTCCTCAACACCCTCCCCGTCCGGCTGGACCTGGGGGCCGACCCGTCCTTCGCCGAGCTGCTCGGCCGGGTCAGGCACAGCGCGCTGGAGGCGTTCGCCCACCAGCGGGTGCCGTTCCAGCAGCTGGCCGCCGACCGCGCCACGGACCGCGACCCCGGGCGGAACGGCCTGGTCCAGGTCTTCTTCAACGTGCTGCCGCCGGCCGCCCCGCTGGAGCTGCCGGACTGCACGGTCGAGCAGCTGCCGTTCCCCGAGATCGACAGCAAGTTCGACCTGACCCTCTATGTCTCCACGGTGGACGGGCAGTTGGCCCTGGACGCGGTGTACGACGCGGAGCTGTACGAGGCCGAGCGGGTGGCCGACCTGCTGGAGCAGGTCGGCCTGGTGCTGGCCCAGGCCGTCGCCGACCCGGCCCGCCCGGTCGGTGCCTTCGCCCTCGCCACCGCCCGCGCCACCGCGCTCACCCCCGACCCGACCCTCGAACTGCCCGCCGGCTACCCGGGATCGGTACTGGAGCGGCTGGCCGCGCACGCCCGCCGACAGCCCGACCGGCCCGCCCTGATCGGCCCGGACCGCAGCTGGACGTACCGCGAGCTCGCCGAGCAGACCGACCGGACGGCCGCGCGGCTGCTCGCCCACGGCGTCCACCCCGGCGACGTGGTGGCGGTTCAGGCGACCCGTGACCCGGCCGTCGTGGTGGCACTGCTCGCCACCCTGCGCGCCGGGGCGGCCTTCGCGATCCTGGACGCCGACTACCCGGCAGCCGAACTCGCCCTGCGGGCCGCCGAGTTGAAGCCGGTCGCGTGGATCTCGGCCGCCCCCGGCCGGGCCGTCGAGAGCTTCATGACCGGCCCGGTGATCCCCTTCGACGCCACGGGTGACCCGCTGCCCGCTCCGGTCGGGCCGACCGCCGGGGACCTGGCCTACGTCAGCTTCACCTCCGGCACCACCGGGCGCCCGCAGCGGGTGCTCGGCGACCACGGCCCGCTCGCGCACTTCCTCGACTGGTACACCCGGGCCTTCGCACTCGGCCCCGAGGACCGGTTCTCGGTGCTCTCCGGCCTCGGCCACGACCCCTTCCTGCGCGATGTGCTCGCGCCGCTCTGGGCCGGCGCCGGCGCCGTCTTCCCCGGCGCCGATCTGCGGGACACCGCCGCGCTGGCCGAGTCGCTGCGCCGGGACCGGATCACCGTCACCCACCTGACCCCCGCGCTGGGGGCCGCGCTGGCCGCCGCGGACGGCGCGGGCTGGCCCCTCCTGCGGCTGGCCGGCTTCGGTGGCGACGTGCTCGGCCACCGCACCCTGCGGGACTGGGCGGCGCTCGCCCCGGCCGCCGACCTGCTCAACCTGTACGGCGCCACCGAGACCCCGCAGGCCGTCTCGGTGCACCTGGCCCGGCGGGCCGGGCAGCCCGCGCCGGGCGGCGCCGGCCCGGTGCCGCTCGGCCCCGGGATCGACCAGGTGCAGCTGCTGGTCCTGGCCGGTGACCGGCCCGCCGCGATCGGCGAGATCGGTGAACTCGTGGTCCGCACGCCGCACTTGGCGCGTTACGCCGAGGGCACCGGCGGGTTCGGCCGGAGCCCGCTCGCGGCCGCCGGTCCCGACCCGGTCTACCGCACCGGTGACCTGGCCCGGCTGCGCCCCGACGGTCTGATCGACCACCTCGGCCGGGCCGACCACCAGGTCAAGATCCGCGGCCACCGGGTCGAACCGGCCGAGATCGAAGCCGCGTTGACCGCGCAGCCGACCGTACGGCAGGCCGTGGTGCTGGCCGTGCCGGAACGGTCCGGCGGCTACCGGCTGGTCGGTTACCTGGCCACCGGCGACGTCCGGCCCGACCTGGCCGAGCTGCGGGCCGCGCTGGCCGCCGCGCTGCCCGAGCACAAGGTGCCGTCCGCCTTCGTCGTGCTGGACGAGCTGCCGCTCACCGCGAACCGGAAGACCGACCGGGCCGCGCTGCGCCGGCTGGGCCGCGAGGAGGCCGCGGTCGGCCGGTACGTGGCTCCGGCCGGGGAGCTGGAGGAGCAGCTCGCCGGGATCTGGCGGGAGGTGCTGGGCCGCGAGCGGATCGGCAGCCGGGACAACTTCTTCGCGATCGGCGGCCACTCGCTGCTGCTCAGCCAGGTGCTGGTGCGCGTCCGCCGCACGCTGGGCGTCGCCCTGTCGCTGCGCGAGCTGTTCCAGCACCCGACCGTCGCCGGGCTGGCCGCCCTGGTCGAGCGGACGGGCCGGGGCACGGGCGCCGAGCGGCCGGTCCCCCGGTCCGACGAGCACGCACCGGCCCCGCTCTCCTGGACCCAGGAGCGGCTCTGGCTGGAGGAGCAGCTGCGCCCCGGCGACGCCGCGTACAACATGCCGTTGGTGCTGAAGGTGCGCGGGCCGCTCGACCTCGGGGCCCTGCAGATCGCGGTGGACGCCGTACTGCGTCGTCACGCGGTGCTGCGGACCGGCTTCACGCTGACCGGCGGAGCTCCGATCCAGCAGCCCACCCCGGGGGCGAAGGTGACGGTGCGTGAGGTGGACCTGCGCACCGCGCCCGACCCGGCCGGGGCGGCGCTGGCCGAGGCGATGCGGGAGACCAAGCGGCCCTTCGACCTGGCCGCCGGCCCGCTGCTGCGGGCGCTGGTGCTGCGCAGCGGCGCGGACGAGCAGCTGCTCGTCCTGACGGTGCATCACATCGTTTTCGACGGCTGGTCGTTCGGCGTGCTGCTCGACGACCTCTCCCGGGCCTACCGGGCGGCCCTGGCCGACGGCGCGGCGGAGCTCGGCTCCGGGCTGCAGTTCGCCGACGTGGCCCGCTGGCAGCGGGCCGAGCCGGACGACGACGCGGCGGCCGCGCTGCTCGCCGGGTGGACAGAGCAGCTGGCCGGGGTGCCGACCGTGCTGGAGCTCCCCACCGACCGGCCCCGACCCGCCGTCCAGGCGCACCGTGGCGCGCGCCGCCGGCTGGTGCTGGACCCGGCCGTGTCCGAGCGACTGCGCGAGCTGTCGCTGCGGAGCGGCGGCACGCTGTTCATGACCCTGCTCTCCGCGTTCGGCGTGGTGCTCTCCCGTTACACCGGCCAGGACCACCTGCTGGTCGGCACCCCGGTGGCCAACCGGGAGCGGGCCGAGTTCGAGGACCTGGTCGGCTGCTTCCTGAACACCGTGCCGGTCCGGCTCGACCTGCACGGCGAGCCCGGGTTCGACGAGTTGGTCCGCCGGGTCACCGACAGCGCGCTGGCCTCCTTCGCCCACCAGGAGGTGCCGTTCGGCAGGCTGGTGGCCGAGCTCGCCCCGGAGCGTGACCTCTCCCGGAGCCCGCTGGTCCAGGTGCTGTTCGCGCTGCAGAACGTCCGGCTCGGCGCCTTCGAGGCGCCCGGGGTGACCAGCGAGCTGGTCGAGGTGTCGGAGGCGAACAGCCAGTTCGACCTGAACCTGCGGATGCTGGACACCGGCGAGGAGATCCTCGGCTGGCTGGACTACGACACCGACCTGTTCGACCCCGCGACGATCGGGCGGCTGATCGAGCACCTCACCAACGTGCTGGCCGCCGTGGCGGCCGACCCCGCCGTGCCGGTGGCCACCGTCGAGCTGCTGGGCCGGGCCGAGCGCCACCGGGTGGTGCGGGAGTGGAACGGCACCGCCGTCGGCTGGGACCTGGAGCGCACCCTCACCTCGCTGCTGGAGGAGCAGGCCGAGCGCTCCCCCGAGCGGACCGCGGTGCGCATCGGCGGGCAGCAGGCGAGCTACGCCGAGCTGCACCGGCGGGCCAATCGACTGGCCTGGCGGCTGCGCGAGCTCGGGGTCGGCCCCGACGTGGTGGTCGGCGTGCACCTGGAGCGCTCGGTCGAGCTGATGGTCGCCCTGCTGGCGGTGCTCAAGGCGGGCGGCGCCTATCTGCCGCTCGACCCCGGCTACCCGCGGGAGCGGCTGGAGTTCATGCTCACCGACTCCGGCGTCCCGGTGCTGCTCACCGGCCCCGACGGCGCGGCGGACGCACCGGCCGCCGACGGCGTCACGGTGCTCCGGGTCGGCCCCGAGGCCGGGGCCGGGTATCCCGGGCACGCCCCGGAGCCGACCGCCGGTCCGGACCACATCGCGTACGTGATCTACACCTCCGGCTCCACCGGCCGCCCCAAGGGTGTCCAGGTGCCGCACCGGGGGATCGTCAACCGCCTGCTGTGGATGCAGGACGCCTATCGGCTCGGCGCGGACGACACGGTGCTGCAGAAGACACCGATCAGCTTCGACGTCTCGGTCTGGGAGCTGTTCTGGCCGCTGCTGGCCGGGGCCGGGATGGTGCTGGCCGAGCCCGGCGGACACCGCGACCCGGACTACCTGGCAGGGCTGATCCAGCGCGAGCGGGTGACGGTGTGTCACTTCGTCCCGCCGATGCTGGAGACCTTCCTGACCGCCGCCGCGGCCCCGGACTGCCACTCGCTGCGGCTGGTGGCGTGCAGCGGCGAGGCACTGCCGGCCGAGCTGGCCCGGCGCTTCCACCGCGCCCTGCCGACCGCCGCCCTGGAGAACCTCTACGGGCCCACCGAGGCGTCCGTGGACGTCACCCGGTGGTCCAGCCGCCCCGGCTGGACCAGGCCCACCGTGCCGATCGGCGCGCCGATCGCCAACACCCGGGTGTACGTGCTGGACCGCTCGATGGCCCCGGCCCCGATCGGTGTGCCCGGCGAACTCTTCCTGGGCGGTGTGCAGTTGGCGCGGGCCTACGGCGGCCGGCCGGAGCTGACCGCCGACCGCTTCGTGCCGGACCCGTTCGCCGAGCCCGGCGCCCGCCTCTACCGGACCGGCGACCTGGCCCGCTGGCGGCCCGACGGCACGGTGGAGTACCTCGGCCGGATCGACCACCAGGTCAAGGTGCGCGGCTTCCGGATCGAACTCGGCGAGATCGAGGCGGCGCTGGCCGAACAGCCGGGCGTCGGCCAGGCCGTGGTGATCGTCCGGGAGGACGAGCCGGGCGACCGGCGGATCGTCGCCTACCTGACGCCGACGGCCGACGGCCGCCCGGTGCCCGACCGGGCCGCGCTGCGGGCCGGGATCGGGCGGCTGCTGCCCGACTACATGGTGCCCGGTGCGTTCGTCGCGCTGCCCGCGCTGCCGCTGAGCCCCAACGGCAAGGTGGACCGCCGGGCGCTGCCGGTGCCCGACCGGGACCGGTCCTCGACCGCCGGGTACACCGCGCCGCGCGAGGGCACCGAGCAGCAGCTCGCCGAGCTCTGGCAGCAGGTGCTGCGGCTGGACCGGGTCGGCGCCACCGACAACTTCTTCGAGATCGGCGGCGACTCCATGCACGCCGTCCGGGTCGTCGGCCTCGCCCGCGAGCAGGGCCTCGACCTCCCGCTGACCGAACTGTTCGCCCATCAGACGGTCGAGGCGGTGGCCGGCTGGCTGGCCTCCCGCACCGAGGTGGCCCAGGAGCAGCGCCCGGTCGCCGCCTTCGGCCTGCTCTCCCCGGCGGACCTGGCCAAGCTCCGCGCCAAGTAGCACCCCCTCCCCGACCGTCCTGGAAAGGACCGCCATGACCCTCGGCGACATCGTCGACGCCTACCCGCTGACCAGGCTCCAGTCCGGCATGCTCTACCACAGCCTGTTGGACCGGGACACGCCCACCTACCACGACATCTCCGCCATCCGGCTGGCCGGCCGCTTCGACCGGGCCGCGCTGGACGAGGTGTTCGCCGGGGTGATCGCGCGCTCCGACATGCTGCGCAGCTCCATCGACCTGACCAACTTCAGCGAGCCGATGCAGCTGGTGCACTCGGCCGTGCCGACCCCGCTGACCGTCGAGGACCTGCGCGGCCTGCCCGCCGAGGACCAGCGGCGCCGGGCCGCCGAGTGGACCGCCGCCGAGAAGGCCACCGCCTTCGACCTGGCCGTCGCCCCGCTGCTCAAGCTGCACGTCCTGGTCTTCGCCGACGACGACTTCCAGCTCAACCTGAGCTTCCACCACGCGATCCTGGACGGCTGGAGCCTGTCCCTGGTGACCTCCCAGCTGCTCACCGGCTACGACGCCCGGCTGGCCGGGCGGACGAATGAACCCGAAGCCCCGGCCACCCGGTTCCGCGACTACCTCGCCCTGGAGCAGCAGGCGCTGGCCGGCCAGGAGGCCAGGGACTTCTGGGCCCGCACGCTCTCCGACACCGAGTTCACCGGCCTGCCCCGGTACCCCGACCAGGGCCTGGCCACCGAGCGCACCGCCCAGGTGTACGAGGTACCGCTGCCGGCCGACCTGACCGCCGGGCTGCGCGCGGTGGCCGCCCGGGCCAAGGTGCCGGTGAAGTCGGTGATGTTCGCCGCGCACGCCCGGGTGCTGGCACTGCTCTCCGGCTCCACCCGGGTGGTGACCGGGCGGGTCAGCAACGGCCGCCCGGAGACCGCCGACGGCGACCAGGTGGTCGGCCTCTTCCTCAACACCCTGCCGCTGGTGGCCGAGGTGGCCGGGGTCAGCTGGATCGAGCTGGCGCAGCAGATCCACCGTCAGGAGAGCGAGGCGCTCGCGCACCGCCGCTACCCGATGGCGCAGCTGCTGCAGGACCTGCGGCGCCCCGAGCTGTTCGAGGTCGTGGTGGACCACCGCAGCTTCCGCAGCTACGACATGACGCTGGAGCAGATCGCCGTCACCGGCGGCGAGTTCTTCGAGCAGACCAACTTCCCGTTCACCGCCAACTTCGGCACCGACCCGGCCACCGGCGAGGTCCGGCTGCGGTTCAACTACGACCTGGCCGAGTTCTCCGCCGGGCGGATCACCGAGATCGGCGGCTACTACGCCGCCGCGCTGGCCGCCCTGGTGGCCGAGCCCACCGCCCCGGCCCAGGCCGCCGGGCTGCTCGCGGACGAGCAGCTGACCCGGCTGGTGAGCGGCTGGAACGACACCGCGGCGCCGCGCACCCCGGGCCAGACCCTGCCCGAGCTGCTCGCCCGGCGCGCCGCCGAGCGCCCGGACGCGGTGGCGCTGCGCTCCGGCGACACCGTGCTGACCTTCGCCGAGCTGCACGCCCGGTCGAACCGGCTGGCCTGGCGGCTGCGTGAACTCGGGGTCGGCCCCGACGTCCTGGTCGGCGTGCACCTGGCCCGCTCGGCCGACCTGATCGTCAGCCTGCTGGCGGTGCTCAAGGCGGGCGGCGCGTACGTACCGCTCGACCCCGGGTACCCGTCCGACCGGCTGGAGTTCATGCTCGCCGACGCCGAGGTCTCGGTGCTGCTCGCCGACCCGGAGCTGGTCGGCGCGCTCGACCCGGCCGGCGCCCGGGTGCTGGCAGTGGACGCGGCCGCCACGGCCGGGTACCCGGAGCACGAGCCGCCACTGGCGGTCACGCCGGACCACCTGGCCTACGTCATCTACACCTCGGGCTCCACCGGCCGCCCCAAGGGCGTGCAGATCCCGCACGGCGCCCTGCTCAACCTGCTGCAGTCCTTCGAGCGGGACCTGGAGATCACCGATCGGGACCGACTGCTGGCGGTCACCTCGCTCTCCTTCGACATCGCGGGCCTGGAGGTGTACCTGCCGCTGCTGGTCGGCGCCGAACTGATCCTGGCCCCCGACATCGCGGTGGACGGCCCCCGGCTGCGCGACTTCCTGGAGACCAGCGGCGCCACCGTGATGCAGGCCACCCCGTCCAGTTGGCGACTGCTGGTGGAGGCCGGGCTGCGGGCCGACCCGGCGCTGCGGGTGATCTCCGGCGGCGAGGCGCTGCCGGACGACCTGGCGGCCGAGCTGACCGCGCGGTTCCCGGTGGTCCACAACGCCTACGGCCCGACCGAGACCACCATCTGGTCCTGCCTCCAGCGGGTGCTGCCCGGTGCGCCGGTCACCCTCGGCGGCCCGATCGCCAACACCCGGGTGCACGTGCTGGACCAGACCTTCGGCCTGGTGCCCGAGGGCGTCCCGGGTGACCTCTGGATCGCCGGCGACGGGCTGGCCCGCGGCTACCTCGGCCGGGCCGACCTGACCGCCGACCGCTTCCTGCCCGACCCGTTCGCCGGCACGCCCGGCGCCCGGATGTACCGCACCGGCGACGTGGTGCGCCGACTGCCGTCCGGTGAGCTGGAGTTCCTCGGCCGCTCGGACCACCAGGTCAAGGTCCGCGGCTTCCGGATCGAGCTGGGCGAGATCGAGTCGGTGCTGGCCCGGCACCCCGGCGTCGGCCGGGTGGTGGTGGTCGCCCGGGAGGACCGGCCCGGTGACAAGCGGCTGGCCGCGTACCTGACCCCGGTGGGCGACGCGCCGACCACCGCCGAGCTGCGGGCCGCCGTCGCCGCCGAGCTGCCGGACTACATGGTGCCGAGCGCCTTCGTGGTGCTGGACGCCTTCCCGCTCACCCCGAACGGCAAGATCGACCGCAACCAGCTGCCCGCACCGGGCCGCGAGGAGTCCGCCGCCGGGATCTTCGTCGAGCCGCGCACCGCGACCGAGCGGGCGCTCGCCGAGATCTGGTCCGACGTGCTCGGCGTGGAGCGGATCGGGGTCACCGACGCCTTCCTGGAGCTCGGCGGCAACTCGATCTCCGCACTGCGGGTCATCATGCGGCTGCCGGACATCACCGAGGTCGAGCTGCCGGTGGCGGCCCTGTTCGAGGGCGGCACCATCGAGCGGATCGCCCGGATCATCGACGGCGAGCAGGAGGTCGTCAACAGCGTGGTGGTCGCGCTGCGCTCGACCGGCTCCAAGCCGCCGATCTTCTTCGTCCACCCGCTCGGCGGCAGCGTGTTCAGCTACGCCGAGCTGGTCGAGGCGCTCGACCCGGAGCAGCCGTTCTACGCCGTGCAGGCCCCTGAGTACGCGGGTCCGGACGTGCCCAGGCCGGACACCATGGAGGGCATCGCGGCGCTCTACCTCGCCGAGCTGAGGGCGATCCAGCCCGAGGGCCCGTACCACCTGGGCGGCTGGTGCATGGGCGGGATGATCTCGTACGAGATGGCCCGTCAGCTCCAGGCCGGCGGCGAGGAGGTGGCGATGCTCACCATCGTCAGCGCGAGCATCGACGACCCGGTGCCGCCGCGGTACGTGACCTCGGAGTCGGCCGCGATCCTCGGTGCGTTCGGCCACAAGCTGCCGACCACCGAGGCGGTGCTGGAGGCGCTGGACGAGGACGCCCGGCTCCGGTACGTCATCCAGCTCACCCACGGCACCGACGACGAGCGCGCCGACGCCGCCACCGTGGACGACCTGCGCCGGCTGGTCCGGCTCTACCAGCGGCACGCCCGGGCCCTGATCACCTACCGCGACACCCCGCGCGAGCCGTTCCGCGGCGACGCGCTGCTGATCCGCGCCGAGACCGAGCTGTTCACCGGCTGGGACTTCGGCTGGAAGGAGCGGGTGGACGGCCGCCTGCTCATCGACGAGTCGCCCGGCAACCACTTCTCGATGCTGGAGCAGCCCAACGTCCCGAAGGTCGCGGCCCGGATCGAGGCCGCCGCGGCGGGACGGCCGAGCGGCGTCGTCGCCGAGTAGCACCGCACCCTCCGGCCGGCCGCGAGCAGTGCGGCCGGCCGGCCCTCCTCCCTCTTCCTCCGAACCCCCAGGAGCACCCGATGCCCACCACCACCGAGACCCCACCGGAACAGGCGCGGGACGCCCGCCCGAGCGTCTGGCGCAACGCCGACTTCACCAAGCTGTGGATCGGCCAGACGGCCTCTCAGTTCGCGGCCCAGATCAGCGACTTCGCCCTGCCGCTGGCGGCGGTGCTGGCGCTGTCCGCCAGCTCGGCCGAGGTCGGCCTGCTCGCCTCGGTGATCCGGCTGCCGTACCTGCTGGTCTCGCTGTTCGCGGGTGTCCTGGTGGACCGGATGTGCCGACGCAACCTGATGGCCGCCGCGGACCTCGGCCGGGCCCTCGTGCTCGGCGCCGTCCCGCTGCTGTACTGGATGCACCAGCTGGGGATCAGCTGGCTGTACCTGCTGGGCTTCCTGGCCGGCTGCTGCACGGTGCTGTTCGACGTCGCCGCGCAGGCCTACCTGCCCCGGCTGGTCGAGCGCGAGGACCTCGCCGCCGGCAACTCGGCGCTCGGGACCAGCCAGTCGGCCGCGACCATCGGCGGCCCGGCGCTGGCCGGTGTGCTGGTGCAGTGGCTGACCGCACCGGTCGCGGTGCTCGCCGCCTCGGTCTCCTACCTGGTCTCGGTGCTGAACATCTGGCTGATCAAGCAGCGGGAGCCGGCCGCCGAACCGTCCGGCGCCACCGGTGCGGCCGGGACGCTGCGTCAGGTCCGGGAGGGACTCTCGGTGGTGTTCCGCAACGAGCCGCTGCGGACCACCACGATCATGGCCTCGATCTTCAACGTCTCGTTCACCGGCTTCGAGGTCGTCTTCGTCCAGTTCATGCCGCACACCCTGGGCCTGTCGGCGGGTCAGATCGGCCTGGTGATGGCCGCGCTCGGCCCCGGCTTCCTGGTCGGCGCGATGTTCGCGGGCCGGTTGCCGAAGAAGCTCGGCTACGGCCGCACCATGCTGATCACGGCGAGCGTGGCCAACCTGGTGATGCCGGCGATCGCCCTGGTGCACGGTGGCGGGGCGCTCGCCGTCGGCACCCTGATGGTGGTCAACTTCCTGTTCGCCTCCTTCGGGGTGGCCAACAACGTGACGATGCTGACGATCCGTCAGTCCATCACCCCCGACAGCCTGCAGGGCCGGGTCGCCGCCACCAACCGCTTCGTGGCGATGGGTGTCGCCCCGCTGGGCGCCCTGCTCGGCGGCGTGCTCGGCTCCGCCGTCGGCCTGCGCGGCGCCGTCCTGATCACCACCCTCGGGTTCGGCCTCGCGCTGATCCCCCTGGTCACCTCCTCGATGGTGCGGATCAAGCACCAGCTCCCGGACCCGATCTCCGCATGACCGTCCCTTCCTCCGTCGAAAGGCAGCACCACCCCATGTCCGAGCAGGAGTACCAGCCCGTGCACACCGTCGTCGTCAACGCCGAGGAGCAGTACTCGGTCTGGCCGGTCGTCACCCCCGTACCCGCCGGCTGGCGCGAGACCGGCCACCGGGGCACCCGCACCGAGTGCCTGGCCCACATCGAGACCGTCTGGACCGACCTGCGTCCGCTCAGCGTCCGCTGACGGCCCGCGCAACCCCACCGAGGCTTCCCATGGATTTCAGTCTGTTCTACTTCGCCGACGGGGCGATCGGCGGCTCGCGCGGCCGGTACGACCTGCTGTTGGACGGTGCCAGGTTCGCGGACACCCACGGCTTCGCCGCGGTGTGGACGCCCGAGCGGCACTTCCACGAGTTCGGCGGGCTCTACCCCAACCCCGCGGTCACCGCGGCGGCCGTCGCCGCCGTGACCGAGCGGATCGGCGTCCGGGCCGGCAGCGTGGTCGCCCCGCTGCACCACCCGGTGCGGATCGCCGAGGAGTGGTCCGTGGTGGACAACCTCTCGAACGGCCGGGCCGGGGTCTCGCTGGCCTCCGGCTGGAACGCGGTGGACTTCGCGCTCCGTCCCGAGGGCTACGCCGACCGCAAGGACGCCGTGCTGGAGACGGTCCGGACCGTCCGCTCGCTGTGGCGCGGCGAACCGCTCGCCGTCACCGACGGCGCGGGCAAGCCCGCCGAGGTCAAGGTCTTCCCGCCGCCGGTCCAGGCCGAGCTGCCGATCTGGGTGACCAGCGCCGGCGGTCCGCAGACCTTCCAGGCGGCCGGCCAGGCCGGCGCGGGTGTCCTGACCCACCTGCTGGGCCAGGACTTCGACCAGCTGGCCGAGAAGATCGCGCTCTACCGCAAGGCGCTGGCCGACCGTCCGGACCACGACGGGTGGCCCGGCCACGTCGCGCTGATGCTGCACACCTACCTCGGCGAGGACGCCGACCAGGTCAGGGAGACCGTCCGCGAGCCCTTCACCGCGTACCTGAAGAGCTCGTTCCGGCTGATCGCCCGGTCGGCGACCAGCATCCTGCAGGGCTTCGACGTGGACAAGCTCCGCGAGTCGGACATCGACTTCCTGGTCCGCCGTTCCTTCGACACCTACTACAGCTCCAGCGGACTGTTCGGCACACCGGCGCAGGCGGCCGCGGTGGTGGAGCGGGCCAAGGCCGCCGGGGTGGACGAGCTCGCCTGCCTGATCGACTTCGGCATCCCGGACCGGACGGTGCTCGCCGGCCTGGAGACGCTGGACGAACTGCGGCGGTCCGTCCAGTGACCGGCACCGACACCCGGCTCTTCCGGCAGGTGGCCGGCCGCTTCGCCACCGGGGTCACCGTGGTGACCACCCGGACGGCCGACGGCCCGTTCGGCATGACCGCCAACTCCTTCGCCACGGTCTCCCTCGACCCCCGGCTGGTGCTGGTCTGCATCGGCGAACGGGCCCGGATCCGCGAGCACCTGCTCGACACCGGCAGCTTCGCGGTGACCGTGCTCAGCTCCGGTCAGCAGGCCACCGCCCGCCGATTCGCCGACCCCTCCCGGCCGGGCGGCACCGCCGCCTTCGCCGACGACGCCTGGATGCCGGGACCGGTCACCGGGAACCCGGTGCTGCTGGACGGCGCCGGCTGGTTCGACTGCGCCGTCCGGGACATCCACCCGGCCGGTGACCACTCGATCGTGGTGGGCGAGGTACGCGCCCTCAGCCTGCTCCCGGCCGAGCAGCCGCTGATCTTCGCCGGCGGCGGGTTCCTGACCGCCGCCCGTCCCACCCTGGAGGTACCCGCATGACTCCCCCCGCCACGGGCGACGTGATCGCCCTGGACCCGGCCGCCTCGCGCGGCCCGGCCCCGGCCCGGCCCGGCGCCCGCCGGGGCGGCACCCTGCACATCCTGCGCGACGGCGAGTACGACCACCTCGACCCGCAGCGCAGCTACACGCTCCAGTCGCTGGCCATCGGCCACCTGCTGTTCCGCACCCTGACGATGTTCCGCGAGGACGGCGCCGGTGGCCGGGTGCTGGTCGGCGACCTCGCCGAGACGCCCGGCCGGGACCTCGACGGTGACGGCCGCCGCTGGGAGTTCACCCTCCGACGGGGCGTCAGGTTCGAGGACGGCCGCGAGGTCACCGCCGCGGACGTCGCCCACGGCATCGCCCGCTCCTTCGCGCCGGAGATCTCCGACGGCCCCACCCACCTGCGGAACTGGCTCGGCGAGAACGGCGGGTACCGCGGCCCGTACCAGGACGGCCCGGACGTCCCCGGCCTGGAGCTGACGAGCAGTCACGGTCTGGTGCTGCGCTTCCGCGACCCACACCCCGACCTGCCGTTCGCCGTCTCCCAGCCGACCACCGCTCCGGTCCCCGCCGACGCCGACACCGGGGCCGACTACGGCCACGCACCGGTCGCCAGCGGCCCGTACCGGATCGCGGAGCACATCCCCGGCAAGCGGCTCACCCTGGTCCGCAACCCGTACTGGGACGCCGCCACCGACCCCGTCCGGCACGACCACCCGGACCGGGTGGAGATCGAGATGGGCATCGAGCACGGCGAGCAGAACCGGCGCACCCGGGCCGACCGGGGCATCGACGCGTACGCCGTGGCGGAGAACAACGCGCCCGAGTCGGTGGCCGCCGAGCTGATCGCCGACCCCACCCTGGCCGGCCGGCTGCGCCGGGACGCCACCCCGCTGGTCTGGTACCTGGCGGTCAACACCGCCCGGGTCACCGACCTCGACGTCCGCCGGGCCATCGCCCACGCGGTGGACCGCAGCGGCATCCGGCAGAACATGCTGGGCGAGGCCCAGGGGCGGCTGGTCCACACCCTGCTGCCCGCCGCCACCATCGGCCACCGCGACTACCCCGACCCGTACCCCGCCGGCGAGCACGGTGACCCCCGGGCCGCCGCCGAGCTGCTCGCCGGGCGGAGCCCCGAGCTGCGCATCCTCTGCCGCAGCGGCGACTACTTCATGGCCGGTGGCCGGGCGCTGGCCGAGAGCCTGGACCGGGCCGGTTTCCGCACCGAGCTGGTCGAGATCGACCGCCCCTCGCACAACGCCACGCTCAAGACCCAGGGCCACCCGTACGACCTCTACCTGATGTGCATGGCCGCCGACTGGCCCGGCGCGTCCACCCTGCTCGGCATGTTCGACGGCCGCACCATCGGCCCCACCGGCAACGACAACTTCGTCTACCTGGACGACCCCGGGGTCAACGCCGAGATCGAGCGGATCGGCCGGCTGCCCGCCGCCGAGGCGGCGGCCGAGTGGGCCGCGCTGGACGAGCACCTGCTGCGCGACCACGTGCCGATGGTGGCCCTCTTCTCGTACCTGCACGTGGCCCTCAGCGGGTCCAAGGTGGGCGGGGTCTTCACCTCCTCCTTCCTCGGCACGCCGGTCTACTACAACGCCTACGTCGAGGAGGTCTGAGATGGCCGACCGGCCCACCCTCTACGAACGCTTCGCCGACACCGCCGCCCGCCACCCCGGGCTGGCCGCCCTCGAGCTCGGCGAGGAACGCCTCAGCTACACCGAACTCGCCGAGGAGGCCGCCCGGACGGCGGCCCGGCTGCTGGCCGCGCTGGACGGCCGACGCCCCCGCCGGGTCGGGGTGCTGGCCAACCGCAGCGTCGCCGCGTACGCCGGTTACCTGGCGGCCAACCGGCTCGGCAGCGCCGCCGTCCCGCTCAACCCGGGCTTCTCCCCCGAGCGGCTGGCCACCACCGTGGCCCTGGCCGAGCTGGACGTGGTGCTCGCCGACGCCCCCACCGCCGACCTGCCGGTGCCGGTGGTGCGCGCCGACGCGCCGCTGGCCGCCGACGCGGCCGCGAGCGTGCCCGTCCACCTGCCCGGGCCGGACGACATCGCGTACATCGTCTTCACCTCGGGCTCCACCGGCACGCCCAAGGGCGTGCCGATCCAGCACGGCAACGTCGCGGCGCTGCTCGACTACGCGATCGCGCGCTACGAGCTCGGCCCGGGGTGCCGGCTGTCGCAGACCTTCGACCTGACCTTCGACCCGACGGTCTGGGACATGTTCTCGGCCTGGGGCTCCGGCGCGACCCTGGTGGTCCCCACCCGGAACGAGCTGGTCCGCCCGGCCCGCTTCATCGAGCGCCGCCAGATCACCCACTGGTTCTCGGTGCCCTCGGTCATCACCTACGCCGAACGGCTGCGGGACCTGACCCCGGCCGGTATGCCCAGCCTGCGCTGGAGCCTGTTCGGCGGCGAGCAGCTGACGCTGGAACAGATCCGGATCTGGCGGGCGGCCGCGCCGCAGAGCGTGCTGGAGAACCTGTACGGCCCGACCGAGGTGACGGTCGCCTGCACCCAGTACCGGCTGCCCACCCGGCCCGAGGACTGGCCGAGTTCGGCGAACGGGACGGTCCCGATCGGGACGCCCTACCCGCACCTGGACTTCCTGGTGGTGGACGAGGACGGCAGACCGGCCGACGAGGGCGAGCTGTGCGTGCGCGGTTCGCAGCGCTTTCCCGGCTACCTCCGGCCGGCCGACAACAGCGGACGGTTCCTGTCCTTCGCCGACGGCCGGGCCGTGCTGCACGAGGGTGACGGTCCGCCAGGTCCCGAGCTCTACTACCGCACCGGGGACCGGGTGTCCCGGGTCGGCGACGCCCTGGTCCACCTCGGCCGGCTCGACCAGCAGGTGAAGGTCCGGGGCCACCGGATCGAGCTCGGCGAGGTCGAGGCCGCGCTGCGCGCGCTGCCCGGCGTCGGGGAGGCCGTGGTGCTCGCCCTGCCCGACGCCTCCGGCGAGGTGGCGCTGGAGGCGTGCTACACAGGGCCCGGCCAGGACCCGGTCGCCCTGCGCGGCGCGCTCGGCGGGCGGCTGCCCGGCTACATGGTGCCGCGCGGCTTCACCCGGCTGGACACCTTCCCGCTCAACCCCAACGGCAAGACCGACCGCCGGGCCCTCGCCCTCGAACTCGCCGAGCGGGGACAGCGATGAGCGCGACCGTGGTGCTGATCGGCGCGGCGCCGATGGCCGAGGGGTACCTCAGGGCAGCCGAGCGGCTCGGGCTGCGGGTCGGTCTGGTGGAGACCGCCGACCGGGCCGCCGCGCTGCGCGGGTGGTACGACTGCGTGGTGGACACGGCCGAGGTCGACCCGGCCCTCGCCGGGCGCGACGACGGCTGGATCCGGCCCACCGACGCGCTGGTCCGGCGGCTGCGGCCGGACGGTGTGCTCGCCTCCTCGGAGATCCACGTGCTCGCCGGGGCGATGGCCCAGGAGCAGCACCGTCTGCCGGGCCCGGGGCTCGACGCGGCGGCGGTCTCCCGGGACAAGGCCCAGCAGCGCTTCCGGTTCGCCGCCGCCGGGCTGGCGCAGCCGGAGCACCTCAAGGTGCCCCGGTTGTCCGCCGCGACCGGCTGGGCGTCGGCTCGGCTGCCCGTGGTGGTCAAGCCGCTGAACCGGGCCGGCAGCGACGGCGTGGAGCGGATCGGCAGCCCCGCCGAGTGGTCCGACGCGGTGCGCCGCCGGGAGGCGGAGGGGCAGCTGCTGGTGGAGGAGTACGTCGAGGGTCAGGAGTACTCCTGGGAGGGCCTGGTGGCCGACGGCCGGGTCTGCTTCGGCAGCCTGACCCGCAAACTCACCACCGGCGCACCGGACTTCGTGGAGCTCGCGCACTTCTCCGGGCACGAGCGGGTCGACCCTGGCCTCGGCCGGGCCGCCGACGCGCTGGGCCAGGCCGTCGCGGACGCGATCCGGATGCGCACCGGGATCATGTTCGTGGAGTTCCGCACCCGGGGCGACGATCTGGTGATCATGGAGGTGGCGGTCCGGGCGCCGGGCGACCACTGCATGGACGCGATGTCGATCGCCTACGGCGTGGACCTGTTCGGTGAGGTGCTCAACCTCGCGGTGGGCAGCGCCTTCCGGCCGGCCCCGGAGCTGGAGCCGAGGTACTCGGGCAGCTGCTTCCTGGTCGCCGACCGGCCCGGCGTGCTGGAGTCGGCCGGCGAGACCGAGTGGGCGGCCTGGCCCGGCGTGGTCCGCAGCGGTGTGGACGCCAGGCCGGGCACACCGGTCGGGCCGCCCCGGTCCTCCGCCGACCGGCTCGGCTGGGCCCTGCTGGACTGCCCCGATCCGGCCGAACTGACCCGACTGGTGCACCGACTGCGCTCGGTACGGCCCGTGTTGGCCCGATGAGCGGGGGCGCGGGCCGGGCCAGGGTCTGGCGGGTCGAGGTCACCGCACTCAGCGCTGCGGCGGCCACCGAGGCCCGGTGGGTGCTGGACCGGGAGGAGACCCGGCGGGCCGCGACCTTCGTCCGGGCCGCCGACCGGGAGCTCTACCTGGTCGCCCACGTGGCGCTCCGGGTGGTGCTGGCGCAGGCCCTGGGCCGGCCCGCCCACCGGGTGGAGTACGGCCGGGCCGACTGCCCGGGCTGCGGCGGGCCGCACGGCCGTCCGGTGGCCGTCGCCGAGCGGGCGCCGGAGTTCTCGCTCAGCCACACCGACGGGCTGGCGCTGATCGCGCTGGCCGACCGGCCGGTCGGGGTGGACGTCGAGCGACGCGCCGTCTTCACCGGGTCCGACGGCCCGGACATCGCGGCGCAGCTGCACCCGGCCGAGCGGGCCGCACTGGCCCGGCTGCCGGAACCGCGGTGGGCGGACGCGCTGCTGGCCTGCTGGGTCCGCAAGGAGGCCCACCTCAAGGGCACCGGCATCGGCCTGGCCGACGGCCTGGCCGGACACCACGTGGGCTTCGGTCCTGAGTCCGGCTCCTGGGCCGGCCCCACGCCCGCGGGGCCGGCGGGCTGGGGCCTGGCCGGGGTGCCGGTGCCGGCCGGGTACGGCGCGGCGGTCGCGCTCAGGTCGACGGCCGGGACCGCCCCGCAGGTGCGCACGGACGATCTCGACCTGGCCGGCGCACTGGCCGCCGGTCGGTGGTGAGCACCGGCCGGCCGGTCACTTGCCGAGGAGCGTCACGTCCAGGTCGTCGGCCGCGTACTGGGCGCGGATGACCTTCTTGTCGAACTTGCCGACCGAGGTCTTCGGGACCGACTCGACGATCGACCAGCGCTCGGGCAGCTGCCAGGACGCGACCCGGCCGGCCAGGAAGGCCCGCAGCTCGGCGAGGCCGGCGGTGGCGCCGGGCCGCAGCACCACGGTGGCCAGCGGACGCTCGCCCCACTTCTCGTCCGGCACCGCCACCACCGCCGCCTCGGCCACCTCCGGATGGGCCATCAGGTGGTTCTCCAGCTCGACCGAGGAGATCCACTCGCCGCCGGACTTGATCACGTCCTTGGCCCGGTCGGTCAGCGTCAGGTAGCCGTCGGGGGTGATGGTGCCGACGTCACCGGTGCGCAGCCAGCCGTCCGGGCTGAACTTGTCCTCGGGGCGCTCGGGCTCCTGGCCCGCGCCGGCGAAGTACGCACCGGCGATCCACGGCCCGCGGACCTCCAACTCCCCCGCCGAGACGCCGTCGTGCGGCATCCGCTCGCCGCCGGGCCCGATCAGCCTGGCCTCCACCGAGGCGGGGAACAGGCCCTGGCTGACCCGGTAGGGCCACTCCTGTTCCGGCGTCAGGCCGGCCGGCGGCTGGGCGAAGGAGCCGAGCGGCGAGGTCTCCGTCATGCCCCAGGCGTGCACCACCCGGATGCCGTGCCGCTCCTCGAAACCGCGCATCAGGGCGGGCGGACAGGCCGACCCGCCGATCACCACCATCCGGATCGAGGAGGTGTCGTAGGAGCCCGCGTCCAGCTCGTCCAGCAGGCCGTTCCAGATGGTCGGCACGGCGGCGCCCACGGTGGGCCGCATCCGGTCGATCATCTCGGCCAGCGGCTTGGGCTGCAGGAAGCGGTCCGGCATCAGCAGCCCGGCGCCGGACATGAAGGCGGCGTACGGCAGGCCCCAGGCGTTCACGTGGAACATCGGGACCACCGGCAGCGCCAGGTCACGGGCCGTCAGGGCGAAGCTGTCGGCGGAGTTCACCTGCATGCAGTGCAGGTAGACCGAACGGTGGCTGTACGCAACGCCCTTGGGGTCGCCGGTGGTGCCCGAGGTGTAGCAGAGCGCGGCGGCTCGGCGCTCGTCGATGTCGGTCAGCCACGGGTAGTCGGTGGGCCGGTCCGCGATCAGCGCCTCGTACTCGTGCACCCGGCCGGCGAAGCCGTCCAGCAGCGAGCGGTCGCCCGGGCCGTTCACCACGATGTGCCCGAGCGTCGGGTTGAGCTGCGGCAGCACCGCGGCGAGCAGCGGCAGCACGCTGCCGTCGACCAGGATCACCCGGTCGGCGGCGTGGTTGACGATGAAGGCCAACTGGTGCCCGGGCAGCCGCAGGTTGAGGGTGTGCAGCACCGCGCCCATCGACGGGACGGCGAGGTACGCCTCCAGGTGCTCGGCGTTGTTCCACATCAACGTCGCCACCGTGGTGCCCTCCACCACGCCGAGCTCGTCCCGCAGCGCGTGCGCCAACCGCCCGGCCCGCGCCCCGACCTCGGCGTAGCTGCGGGACACCGGGCCGGTGCCGTCCCAGGTGGTGACGGTGGAGTTGCCGTGCAGGGTCGAGCCATGCGTCAGAATCCGGGCGACGGTGAGCGGTACGTCCTGCATCGTGCTGAACACGCGGGTCCTCCTTGACCGGGCGGGCGGGGCAGCACGCCACGACTACTGGCGGGTGGTGAGATGCTGCTCGGACCCGATTCTGACGTCAAGGCACCGGACTGTCAGCGGCGAAAGTCACCTCTCCGGGACGGATCGCCCGAGCTCAGGTCGCGACCGGTCCGTCCAACTGGTTGCGGTCGATGCCGAGGGTGGCGCCGCCCCAGGTCTCCTGGACGTTGCCCTGGTACTGGTGGATGCGCTGACGGTCGGACCACTGTCCGGCGTCCAGGCCGCTGACCCCCGCGGTGTCCGCGCGGCCGTCCCAGCGGGCGTACCAGATCGCGTCGGGGAGCGGGGAGCTGCCCGCGCGGGCGGCGGCGGCCAGGTCGGCGATGCCGGAGTCCGCGCTGGAGTAGAAGCCCGAGCGGAAGCCCTCCTGGTGCAGCTTCTGCGTCCAGCCGACGGTGAAGTCGACCACGCTCTGGGCGCAGGCCCGGTCGCCCCGGGGATAGGACTCGATGTCCAGGTAGACCGGACTGCCCGGGCCGAGGCCGAGCGCGCGCAGGGCGGCCGCCGCCTCGGCCGCCTCGGTCTGGCCCTGCCGGACGGCACCGGCCGGGTCGATCCGCTTCGGCTTGTTGCCGAGCGTGCTGCACGGGGCCTGCAGGCCGACGTGGGTGGGCATCAGCTGCCAGCCCATCGCCCGGACCCGGCGGACCCAGTCGGCGGTCAGCCGGGGCTGCGAGCAGCCGCGCTGGCCCCCGCTGACGTAGATGCCGACCGCACCGTAGGGGGAGTTCTGCTTCCAGGCCGCCATGGTCTCCGGCGACGGGGCGGTGCAGGCGTCGAAGCCCGGCCCGCTGAACACCTGCCGGGCCGCGAGTGCCTTGGTCCTGGAGCGGTCGGCGAGCACGGTGGCCCGGAGCACGACGGGGGCCGGCGCGGCAGCAGCGGCCGGGGGCGGCCCGGCCGGACCGGGCGCGGCGACCGCCACCGGCTCCGCGGCCGAGGCGGTGCTGCCGTCGGGCAGCCCGTCCGTGGCGAGCAGCAGGACGAGGGAGGCCGCGGTGAGGGCAGCGGGGCCCAGAAAGCGCATCACCCCTCGATACTGACTGTTCGTCAGACAAATGCGAGATCCGGCCGGTGAATTCACCCGTCCGCACCTGCCAGGACATGTGCTTGCCGGGCCTACGGTCCTTACGCGAGACTGACCGGTATGTCCCGCCCCGACCTGTCCGCCGGCCCGGCCGACCGCGCCACCACGCAGCGCACCGGCACCACCGGCACCACCGGCACCACCGGCACCACCGGCACCGCGCTGCCCACCGCTCCCCGAGGCTCCGCCCGGATCCCGGCACCGGTGCTCTGCGTGGTGGCGATGTTCGCCGTGCAGCTCGGCATCGCGCTGTCCAAGCCGCTGTTCGGACAGCTCGGGGTCGGCGGGGCGACCTTCCTCCGGCTGGCCTGCGCGGCGGCGCTGCTGCTGGTGCTGACCCGGCCGAGACTGCGCGGCCGGAGCGCGCGGGAGCTCGGCTCGACCGCCCTGCTCGGGGCGGCCTCGGCCGGGATGACCCTGCTGTTCGCCGGGGCGGTGGACCGGCTGCCGATGGGCACGGCCGCGACCATCGAGTTCCTCGGCCCGCTGGGCGTGGCGCTGGCGCTCTCCCACCGGGTGACCCATCTGCTCTGGGCCCTGCTGGCGGGCGGCGGGGTCGTGCTGCTCACCCTGCTGGGCGAGGGCGGCCACCAGGGCGGCGGCGGCCTGGACCCGGTCGGGCTGGCCTGCGCCTTCGGTGCGGCCGCCTGCTACGCGGGGTACATCCTGCTGACCGACCGGGTCGGCGCCACCTTCCAGGGCTTCCAGGGGCTCGCGGTCTCACTGTCCGTCAGCGCGGTGCTGCTGGCGCCGTTCGGCGCGGTCGAGGCCTGGGACGGGCTGACCACCAGTGGGTCACCGGTGCGGCTGCTGCTCGCGGTGGCCGGGGTGGCACTGCTGCTGCCGGTGATCCCGTACGCGCTGGAGATGACCGCGCTGCGCCGGCTGCCGCAGCGGGTGTTCAGCGTGCTGGTCAGTCTGGAGCCCGCGGTGAGCGCGCTGATCGGTCTGCTGGTGCTGCACCAGCTGCTCGGAGCGGCCCAACTGGCCGGTATCGCCTGTGTGGTGCTGGCCAGCCTGGGCGCCACCCTGAGCGGCCGGCGCTGACCGGCCGGCCCGGAGCGAGGGCCGGAGCGGCGGCCCGGAGATGCCCGTGGGCGGTGCCGTCGAACGGCACCGCCCACAGAGGTCGTACGCACTGAACCGGGAGTGAGTGACCCTCTCCACCCCGTACGGCTTCGGTCGGTCGTGCGGCCGGGTGCTCAGCTCACCCGGGGCCGCTCCCGCTGCCCGGCGCCCCCGCCGGACGGCTCGGGACCGCTCAGTGGAAGACCGGCGCGAAGACGAAGTTGAAGTCGCGGTTGCCCTGGTCGCTGAAGATGAACCCGGCGTTGTCCTTGACCTGCAGGTTGTTGTTCTGGTTCGACGCGCCGGAGCCGGTGGCCACCTGCTGGGTCTGGTTGTAGTTGCCGGTGACGGTGCCGAAGATGTTCCCGCTGCCGACGTTGGACACCACGCTGCTGTTGGAACCGTCTCCCGCCAGGGCTCCGTTGTCCGCCGAGGCGGCGCCGGCGCCCACGAGCAGCAGGGCGGCTGCGAGCGGGGCGGCGGCCAGCAGGCCGACCAGTCGGGTGGTGCGAGTGCGAGCCATGTAAAGCCTCCAGATAGCTGCTGCGGTACTTCCGGTACTGCGCTCACTGCTTGTACTGCACTGGTACTGCGGTCCTGCTTGCCGAAGTTCGCGGCCAGACGAACAACTGCGGGGCTGCGACGCCGGGGACCACATTTCCGCAACAAATCGACAAAGCGCCAGTACCGGCCGACCTTTTCGCCCATTAGCGTGACGTGACCCCGGATCCGCATAGTGCGGGAACATCCGGTTCGTGGGCAGACACACCGGCGCCCACCTGCGGTTACCTCTGAACGGCGGCAGCGCGGTGCGGCCTTCGGACCGGCGCGCCGAAAGGATCACCCACCCGTCGCGCGCCACCCCGGCGCACTCACCTGTCGCGCACGCCCTCCGGGGCGCGAACCGGCCATTCCGGCCGGAGTGTTCGGCCATCGGGCAAATGCATAGGACAGTGATTTGAATGACAGGAATTCTGTCATTCCGAGAAAATGCGGGCCGGACCCCAGGGGGCGTGGGGTCCGGCCCGCCGGCTCAGCGGACGGTGCCCGTCCGACGGCCGATCAGCGGCGGCTCGGTGACCCGGCCTTCGCCGACCCGGGCGCCGTGCAGCCACTCGACCTTCCGGTACAGCTCGTCGGGCCGGAGCGCGGCCAGCATCGCGTTGCGCTCCCCGGCCCGACGGCCCTCCGGGTGGTACAGCCGACGGCCCAGCTCCCGGGCGACCATCTGGGCGGCGGCGGTGCGCTCACGCCGCTCACCCACGAACTTCTCGAAGCGCTGCTCGAACTCCCCGGCCTCGGTGCCGATCAGCTCGCCCAGCACCACCGCGTCCTCCAGCGCCTGGCAGGCGCCCTGGGCCGCGTACTGCAGCATCGGGTGCGCGGCGTCGCCGACCAGCACCACCCGGCCGTCGGTCCACCGGTCCACCGGGTCGCGGTCGCAGAGCACCCAGGAGCGCCACTCCTCGCCCAGCTCCAGCAGCCGCCGGGGCACCTCGCCGAGCCCGGGGAACCCGTTCAGCACCAGGTCCCGTCCGACCGGCACGGCGGTCACCGCCTGCCGCGCGCCGTCGTCCCGGGTCGCCGCCAGGTTCAGGAACCGGCCACCGGCGATGGGGTAGTGCACGAAGTGCCACTTCGGCCCCGCCCACAGCGTGACGGTGTTCCAGCGCAGCTCGACCGGCACCCGCTCGATCGGGATGACGGAGCGGTAGATGGTGTGGCCGGAGACCTTCGGGGCGCCGTCGCCGACCAGCTGCCTGCGGACGGCGGAGTTGATGCCGTCGGCGCCGATCAGCGCGTCGCCGTGCACCCGCCCGCCGTCGGCCAGCCGGACGGTGACGCCGTCCCGGTGCTGCCGGTAGCCCGTCACCGCGGCGCCGGTGCGGAGGTCGATGCCCGGCGTGGCCCGGGCCGCCGCCAGCAGCGGGGCGTACACGTCGGTCCGGTGCACCACCGCGTACGGGTTGCCGAACCGCTCCCGGTAGCCCTCGGTGAGCGGCATCCGCGCCACCGCCTCGCCGGTGGTGCCGTCCATGAAGCACAGCTCGTCGATGTGCACGGCACGCTCGCGGACCTCGGCGCCGACACCGAGCCGGTCCAGGGCGTGGAAGGCGTTCGGGGCGAGCTGGATGCCCGCGCCGAGCTCGGTGAAGGTGTCACGGCTCTCCAGCACCACCACCCGGTGGCCCTGCCGGGCGACGCCGAGCGCCGTCGCCAGGCCGCCGATGCCGCCACCGGCCAGCAGGATCTTCGCCATCGGAGCTCTCCTCACACGGTTCGGGGCGGGTCGGTTCGGGGCGGATCGGGTGGATCGGACGGTGTGTCAGGCCGCGGTGCCGAACTCGGCCAGCCGGGCCAGCACCCGCTCCAGCAGCGCCGCCCTGGCCAGCCGCAGCCCGGCCAGCGCCTCGCGCTCGGCGCCGGCCAGCAGCTTCGGCAGGTCGACGCCGAACCGGTCCAGATAGCCGAGCACCTGCTCGGCGTCCGCGTACCCGCCGGCGAACCGGGCCGCCGAGGCGGGCCGGCCGTGGTCGGCGAGGGCGGTCAGGGTCCGTTCGGAGAGCAGGGTGACCGAGTTCGGCGCCACCAGCTCCTCGGCGTAGCGGGTGTCCCGGTACCGACGGTCCATCACCTCGGTGGCGTCCCAGAGCAGCCGCTGCGGTCTGGCCCCGAGCGCGGCCAGGCCGCCCCAGCGGGCCGAGCCGAGCGCGCGCTCGTACCGCCGGTACGCCAGCCGGGCCAGCGCGATCCCGCCCTGGCCCCGGAACGCCCGGGCCTCCTGGGTGCCGATCAGGTCCAACTCCCGGTCCAGCACGGTGTCCAGCAGGCCGACCGGCAGCCCGGCCACCGAGTTGATCCGGGAGACGTCCACGCCGTTCGCGACGGCCAGTTCGAGACCGGCCAGGAACGCCTCCAGCACCTGGCGGTAGCGCTCCTCGGTGAGCACCAGCGAGACGTGCACGCCGATCCCCTCGCCCAGACAGCGGGTGATCGCGGGCAGCGCCTCGGGCGTGGCCGGGATCTCCAGCAGCAGGTTCGGCCGGTCCACCGCCAGGTGCAGCGAGCGGGCCTCGGCCAGCGTGAGGCAGGTGCCCTCGGCGAACGCGGGGTCGATCCTGGCCGAGACCAGCCCGTCCAGACCCGCCGTCCGCAGGTACACCGGCTCCAGCTCCTGGCAGGCCCAGCGCAGGTCACTGATCGTCAGCTCGCGCAGCGCCGTCGCGGCGGTGGCACCGCAGGCGGCCAGCGCGGCCAGCTGCTCGCGGTACGCGTCGCCGTCGCCCAGCGCACCCGTGACCCCGACCACGTACCGGTCGCGGACCAGCCCGGTCAGACCGCCGTCCGCCAGCCGGTCCCGGCCGAGGCCGTCCAACCAGAGCGACACGCCCTCCTCGGAGAGCTCGCGCAGGATCCCGCCCATCAGGCGGTGGCACCGCCGTCCAGCACCAGGTCGTGGCCGACCACGAAGCGGGCCTCCTGGCTGGCCAGCCAGAGCACCGTGTCGGCTATCTCCTCGGTCCTGGCCACCCGGCCGACCGGCAGGCCGGCCCGGACCCGCTCGGAGCGCTGCTGCTCGCTCTCGTCGGAGCGCCGGTCCGGGTCGGTGTCGACCGTGCCGGGGCTGATCGCGTTGATCCGGATGCCGTCCTTGATGTACTCCCGGGCGGCGGTCCTGGTCAGGGTGGAGAGCGCGGCCTTGGAGGCGGCGAAGGCGCCGAAGCCGGGCACCCGGCCGTGGATGCTGATGTTGGCCGCGGTGTTGATGATGACGCCGCCGCCGTTCGCCTTCATGTGCGCGATCTCGTGCTTCATCAGCAGCCAGGCCCCGGTCAGGTTGGTGGCCAGGATGTCGCCCCAGACCGCCTCGCAGACCTCGGCCAGCGGGCTGGCCTGTCCCATCACACCCGCGTTGTTGAAGGCGATGTGCAGACCGCCGTGCCGCTCGACCGTGGAGCGCACCAGCTTGATGACGTCCATGCCGTGCGTGACGTCGGCCCGGGCGCAGTCGGCGGTGCCGCCCTCCTTCTCGATCAGCGCCACGGTCTCCCGCAGCTCGTGCGGCTCCCGGCCGGCCACCATCACGGTGGCTCCCTCACGGGCGAAGGCCAGCGCGGTGGCCCGGCCGATACCGGAGCCGCCGCCGGTGACCAGGGCGACCTTGCCGTCGAATCGTGCGGTCATCAGGTTCCTCCTGTGGGGGATGGGCGGGGCGGGTTCAGGCCGCGTCGGTCAGCCCGGCGGACGGCCCGGCGAGGGCCGGGCGGGCGGTCCGGATCTCGTCGATCGCGGCCCGCAGCGCATCGGTGAAGTAGGCGTCCGCGGCCTCCAGGAACCTGCTCTCCCGGACCGCCCGCTCGATCCCGGCCGGGGCCAGCTCGACCGAGATGGTCAGCGCCAGGTCGCCGTCCTCGGTCCGGTCGATCCGGTTGCCGATCGACTTGATCTCCGGGTCCCCCGGCTGCCGGTAGAGCACCGACTCCCCCGGCTCGACCTCGACCCGCTGGAACACCGTCCGGCCGTCCCGCACGATGCTGCGGGTGAAACCGCCGGAGAACCGGTCGAGCACCGTGCACTCGGTGATCGCGGGGAGGTACGGGACGGGGTTCTCCGCCTTCGCCAGCAGCTGCCGCCAGAGCCCGCGGGCATCGAGCTGTTGGTGCTCCGGGGTCGTCCCGGAATTGACCGGTACGGTCCAGGCGATGGTCACCGCTGACATCTGTCGTTCCTCCCACCGGAATTACCGAGCCGTGCTCTCTGCACAGAACTCTGGAGGAATCCGGCACCAGCGGCAACAATGGTTCGGCTACTTCGTCAGCTGGCCTGCCGGCCGAACGAAACAGGGGATTCCGGAAGAATCCGGAATCCCCTGCGTCCGTTCACGGAAGATCGTCGCGGCCGGCTCAGATCGCGGCCAGGCCCACCTTCAGCGCCGTGGCGATCTGCACCGCGCGCCGGGTCTGGTACGCGATCGCGTCCAGGTTCTCGTCGTTCGGGGGACCGACCAGGTTGTTGGAGACGTGGCTGGTGCCGTACGGGTTCCCGTTGCTCGGCGCGAACTGGATGCCGTCCGAGTAACCGGGGGCCACGATGATCGCGCCCCAGTGGTAGAAGGTGTTGTTCAGCGCCAGCAGGGTGCTCTCCTGGCCACCGTGCAGGGTGGAGGTGGAGGTGAACGACGAGACCACCTTGTTCACCAGCTTGCCCTGGAACCACAGGCCACCGGTGGTGTCGATGAACTGCTTGAGCTGGGCGGCCGGCAGGCCGAACCGGGTCGGGGTGCCGAACAGGACCACGTCGGCCCACTCCAGGTCGTCGAGGGCGACCTCGACCACGTCCTTGGTGGCCTCGACGTGCTCGGCCCACTCCTGCTTCGCGGCGACCACGGAGGCGGGGGCCAGCTCGGCGACCTTGCGCAGCCGGACCTCGGCGCCCGCCTTCTCGGCCGCCGCGGCGGCCTCCTCCGCCAGCTTGTACACGTGGCCGGTGGACGAGTAGTAGATGATGGCGACGTTGGTCACGGTCGCTGCTCCCATTCGGAATTCGTCAGATCCGGGATCCCTGCGGTCACCCCGTCCCCTCGACTGTCCCGCAGCCACCGAACAGGTCGCAATGGCGGATCATCGACTTCATCACCTTGCACCGTCGACGAATTGACGGTGCGTCGGATTTTCGGAGCGGAGAAATCCGCCTGCTTCCGCCGCCGCCTTCGAACCCGTTCGAACCGCGCCGTCGGCGGCGAAAGGCCGGCGTCGCGCGGCGGAGATCGTCCGGGCCCCGACCGGGGCCCGGGGCCGCCATTCTGACGGTTTCGGGGGGCGACTTCGTCAGGTCGTTCGCGAAGGTGACTCTGTGTCAACCCGGTCAACCGCTCCGGGTACCGAGTACCTATGGTGGGGGGGCAACGGGGACGACATTCGGAACTCAATGGTCCGGGCAGGCGTTCCCCTGGCGAAAGGAGCACCACCGATGCGCACCGAACAGCCACCCGTGCTGGAGAGCAGCGTGCCGCCTCGCCAGACGGCCCGCCGCGCGGCGGTACTCGGCTCCCCGGTCGGCCAGTCGCTCACCGCGGTCCTGCACCGCGCCGCCCTCACCGCGATGGGTCTGGACTGGAGCTACCAGAGCATCGAGTGCGACGAGACCGGGCTGCCCGGGGTGCTGGCGGGATCCACCGCCGGCCTGGCCGGGCTCTCCCTGGGCATGCCGCTGAAGCGCGCCGTGCTGCCGCTGATCGACGAGGTCAGCGACCTCGCGCTGGACGTCGGCGGCGCGAACACCGTGGTCTACCGCCGCGGCCGCAGCCACGGCGACAACACCGACGTGTACGGGATGCTCACCGCACTGCACGACGCCGGGGTCACCTCACCCGGCTCCGCGGTGGTGCTCGGCGGCGGCTCGACCGCCTGCTCGGCGCTGGCCGCCCTGCGGGAGCTCGGCGTGCTGGAGCCCGCCGTGGTGGTCCGGGAGCGCAGCCGCGCGGCCGAGGCCACGGCGGCGGCCGGCCGGCTCGGCATCGCGGTGGACGTGCACACCTTCGGGCAGCTCGACGAGCTGCTGCCCGGGGTCGGGCTGGTCGTCTCGACCCTGCCGGCCGGGGCCGCCGACACCTTCGCGGCAGCCGTGATGCACTCCCGCGCGGCGGTCTTCGACGTGGTCAGCTCGGCCTGGCCGACCCGGCTGGTGAAGGCGGCCGGTTTCGCCGGCTCCACCGTGGTCGACGGCCTGTCCTTCGCGGTCCACCAGGCCGCCAGACAGCTGGAGTTGATGACCGGCCGGAGCGACGTCCCGATCCAGGCGATGCGCCGGGCCGGCCAGGCCGAACTGCTGCACCGGGCGGACTGACCGCTCGGCCGCACCCCGGCGCGGCGGCCGCCGGCCAGGGTCTGCCCCGGACCGCCGCCCCCGCACGTCCGCCGCCCCCGCCGCCATCAGGCCGACAGCTCCTGGGACTTGTCGAAACCCTGCCGACGCGCGGTGGAGAGCACCGAGATCGCGTGCGCCACCGAGCAGAGCGTCGCGTGCCGGTGCCAGCCGGCGTACGAGCGGCCCTCGAAGTCCCGCATCCCGACCCGACCACTGACCTCGCCGAAGTCCTTGGCCACCCGCCGGGTGAGCCGGCCCAGCCGGAGCAGGGCCACCGGCGGCACGTCCACCAGGTTGGAGAGCCAGAGCTCGGCGGGCCGTCCCTTGGCGCCCGACCAGCCACCGACCAGGGCCAGGGCCCGCTCCGGCGCGGCCACGGTACCGGGCCGACGGATCGTCGGCATGGTGACCCTGGTCCCGCTGACGAGTATCGACCTGGTGATCGAGTACTCCGGGTCCACCCAGCCGACCGGACGGGAGAACCGTTTCGCCCATTCGATCAACTGCTGGGCCTGGAAGACCCGTTCGCCCCGCCCGGGCAGGCTGCCGTCGAAGCCGACCAGCCGGGTCGAACCGCTCACCCGCATCACGAACGGGACGTTGCGGCGGCAGAACTCCTCGACCAGGACCGTCGCGTCGAGCTCCCGCGCGTCCAGCACGGCCGGGCGGCGGCGCAGCCCCCAGTCCGGCCCGGCCAGCTCGACCACGCTGTTCACCGCGCACAACTCCGGTGTGGTGGCCGAGACTTCGTCCGGGATCTTGGCGCGCTTGCGGCGCTCCTCGTTGGCCAGCCAGTCCGCCGGGAGCACCAGCCCCCAGTTCACCGGCGCGCTCATGTCCTCGCTGGCGAGCCAGACCCCGTACGCCTGCTGGCTGTTGACCACCCGGCCGAGCTCGGTACGGAAGGACTCCTCGACGCCGACCGAGTGCTCGCCGGCCTTCGGGATCGCCATCGAGTTGAGCACCCAGGCCTGCGGCAGCAGCACCCGGTCCAGGTGCTTGCCGAGCGCCTGGCGGACCGGGCCCCAGCGCCAGGAGGAGTCGCTGATGAAGTGGTGCAGGCTCTGCTCGGCGGCGCCGTAGCCGGCCACCGCCGCCAACGCCCGCATCGACTTGCGGCCCTGCACCGAGAGCAGCCCGGAGATGTACCACTCGCCCCTGGCGCGCTGGTCACGGCGCTTCAGCGAGGCGAGCATCCGGCGGGAGAACTCCGTGACGAAGTCATCCGCCACATCTCCCCAGATGTGCTCAGGAACGTTCTTGTCGCTTACACCTTCCACAGCCCCCGTCCCCTCTTCTGCGGTCGCGAACCTGGCGGGCTCCGAGCGCCGGATGGCGACGATGAGCCAGATGCGAGGTGCTGGTGATGGATACGATACAGAACCGACTGGTTGGTTTCATCTACTTCGTCATCTTGGCACGACCTCGGTCGGACCACAACGTCCGGGCGGTCCCGACCTGATGCAGCATACTAGATACCGCCCAGTTGGTTTGTTACGATGCGATACAACCACTTGAACTGTCGCCCGGACCGCCCGCAGGGGCCGGTCGGCGACCGACTCCCCGAGGGAGACCCTTGATGCCCCGTCAGGAACGGGCGCAGCGCACCCGCCGACTACTCATCGCGGCCGCCTCGGCCTCCTTCGACCAGGCGGGCTTCGCCATGACGGGCCTGAACGACGTGATCCGGCCCACCGGCATCTCCAAGGGCGCGCTGTACTTCCACTTCGGTTCCAAGGAGCAGCTCGCCGAGGCCGTGATGGCCGCGTCCCGGGACGGGCTGCGCGAGGCGATCCGCTCCGCCCGGCACTCCAGCGACTGCCCCCTGCAGTACCTGATCGACCTGAGCCACGGCCTGGCCAGGAGGCTGGCCGAGGACGTGGTGTTCCGGGCCGGCCTCCGGCTCACCGAGGACGGCGCGCTGGCCGAGAGCCTGCGACCCAACCCGTACCCGGGCTGGGCGCTGATGATCGACCGGCTGCTGAGCCGGGCGGCGGCCCGCGAGGGTCTGCGGCCCGAGGTCAGCACGGCCGAGAGCGCGGCCCTGCTGGCGGCGGCCGGCGCCGGGGTGGAGACGCTGGCCCGGCGGGACCCGGACTGGCTCAGCCCCCGGATGATCTCGCTGCTCTGGCAGGCCCTGCTGCCCGCCCTGATCACCCAGGAGCGGCTGGCCGGGCTGCGCACCACACCGGTCGAGCACGAGCGGGCCGCCCTGCCCGCGCCGGGCCGGGCGCACCCGACCGGCGAGCCGCCGGCCCACCGGGAGCCGAAGCTCCCGGTGGGCCGGCCGCCGCAGGCCGTACCGGTCGTCCTGGTCGGCCAGGACGCGCCCGGAACGCCGGACGGCCGGCCTCGGATCGAGGCCGGCCGCGCTGTCGCTCCCGGTCATCCGGCCATGCTGGCCGACACGCCCGAGGGCGGCAGCAGTTCGCGGTACCACGGGACGTGAGCCGGGAACCGGGCCGCCAGGCCCGGGCCCGGGTCACAGCCGGTCCGCCGCCAGAGCCGGTCGCTCCGGTAGCGGTGCTCGACCGCCAGCAGGGACAGCCGCCGTCCCCACGGAGCCGACCCGACGCCCTCCAGCAGCCGTCGGGCCTCCGCCACACTGATCTCGCCCGAGGGCAGCGGCCGCCCCAGGGCGGCGCAGACCAGGGTCGCCAACTCCCGGACGGCGACCGGCTCCGGGTGGCTGGCGTGGTAGATCCGGCCGCCCGGCACCGGCCCCCAGGGCTGCCGGGCCAGCGCCGCGATCGGCCGGGCCAGGTCCTCCACCGCGATGGCGGACATCCGCGCCCGCCCACCGTCGATCCAGTGCGGGATCCGGTCCAGCAGCTCCACCAGCGCGGGGATCACCCAGGTGTCCCCCCTCCCGTAGACCAGGTGCGGCCTGATCACCACACCCCCCGCCGCGAGGACCGCGCGCTCGGCCGCCAGCCTGGTCCTGCTGGTCTCCGAGGAAGGCACCAGATCGGGCTGATACTCCGTCAGATCCTGGTGCACGCCGTCCTGGTAGACCGCCGTGGTGCTGAGCAGCAGCACCCGCCCGACCCCGGCCCTGGCGGCTTCGGCGAGCAGCGCCTTGGTGCCGAGTTCGTTCACCCTCCGCAGCGAGTCCGGGTCACCACCGATCTGGGACGCGAGATGGACGAGCGTGTCCACACCTTCGCAGGCGCCGTACAGGGAGGCGGCGTCGGCGAGATTCCCGTGGAAAGGCTGAACGGTGCCGAATTCGGCCGCGGGCAGCGACCGGCGGTTCGTCAGCACTCTGACCGGATTCTCCGGGGTCGCTCCGGCGGTGAGCAGTCCGAGCACCCGGCTTCCGATGAATCCGGTGCCGCCGGTGAGCAGAATGCCTTTCGGCAGTTCCATCGTCAGCCGGCCTTCCGGACGAGCAGGGATTCCTCCCGGGATTCCTCCCGCATGATCTGCCGGGTCATCAACTGGCCGGTGGCCACCGACACCCCGTCCTGCTCCACGGTGATCCGGACGCTCATTTCACCGTTCGGGCCGATCGGCCCGGGGAATGCCTTGACGATGACCGGCAGGTCGAGTTCCGCGTAGCGGACGAAATTGGTGTCCATCTCGAACGGAGCCACCGCGGCCGCCCCGGCGACGCTGTTGGCCGCCTGCCGCATCGCCTCGACGATGACCATGCCCGGCACGTGGTCGACCGGGTGGTCGAACAGCACCGGGTGCCGGCGGTCGGCCTGCAGCCGCCAGGTGTACCACTCGCCGGTCGGCACCAGCACCGAGTTGGCCTTGTCCTCCTGGTACTCGCCCTGCGGCGGCACCAGGTCGGGGAAGCGCTGGGACAGCTGGGGCGCGCGGAGCCGGGCATAGGTGTCGGGGGCCATGCAGTCCATCCTTAAGGTCCCCACCCCCAGCCGGGTGGCACCACGGTGGACGACCGTCTCGTACTGCATTCCGGCCATGATTCCCCGGCGGAACCGGATGTCCTGGCAGGTCGCACTGATCGTCAGATTGGCCGGGGTCTGGCCGACCACCATGGCGGTCGGCTCGGCCCGGTACGACAGGCTCCAGAGCAGGAACGGGTAGTCCGTCGGAACTCCGTACCCGGCGTGGGAGATCAGCATGGCGGACTGCCTGATCGTCTCGGCCAGCAACAGCGGGTCATAGCATCCTGCGACGGGCCGGTAGAAACTGTGTGTCCGCGGCCACTGGGCCCCCAGCAGAAACCGGTCCGCGCCGGTCTTCCGCCACCCGGTGAGCATGACCTCGGATATCGAGGCCCGGTGTACAAAACGCCGCGGCACAGTCTGCTCGTGGAGCTCCGGATCCATTTGGTCCGTTCCTGCCGACTGCGGCAGGCATCCGATTTCCGACAGCACTGACCCCATGTGCAATCTCCCCCAGGGATGGGTATTGAGTCGGCCACCCAATGGGGAGGCGGACTCGTGACGGCGGTCGGATGCTGTCCGAACCGCCGGGTAACCTCGGTGCGTGCGAACGTCGCGGAACCTACGGAGGACGCGAGGCTCAAAACGAAACCTGCTCCGTAGCCATTCATCGTGCACGCTGCCGCGCCAGGATAGGCTTTGGCAGCAGTCGTCGATCGACTCAGTCGTAGGTTCAGACGCAGTCGGTCGGCAGCGGCCCCGGGACGGGCCGCCCGGGCAAGTCGCATGCGAAGCACGTGGATCGACCAGACAGAAGCCTCGCCCTCCTCGGCCACTCATCGCGCCAAGCCCTGGTGCGCCCTCGCTCCAGGCAACGATAGAGTACCATCCGGTCGGTTTGTAGTGTGAGGGTGCGCACCAAGAAACAGGAGAACGATGGCTCAGCAGGCACGCGCAGTACACACCCGGCAGCAGATCCTGAACGCTGCTGCCCAGGTCTTCGCCAAGCGGGGGTACGCGGCGGCCACGATGGCCGAGATCCTGACCGTCGCGGGTCTCACCAAGGGCGCGGTGTACTTCCACTTCGCCTCGAAGGAGGAACTGGCTCTCGCGGTCACCGAAGCGCAGTCACCCTGGCTCGAGGAGCTCGACCTGGCGAGCGGCAGCTTCCAGAGCGTCATCGACCTGACCATCGCGTACGCGCGCGCGCTGCAGAACGACCCGATCATCCGGGCCACCGTCCGTCTGGTGATCGAGCACGGCGCCTTCGACAAGCCGCAGATCGAGGCCTGGGAGGTGAACATCAACCTGGTCCGGGACCTGCTGCTGGCCGCGCAGGAGGACCTGCTGCCGGGGGTGGAGATCGCGGTGGCCGCGCCGACCATCACCTCCTCGTTCACCGGCATCCAGCTCACCTCACAGGTGCTGACCGGCCGGGCCGACCTGCTGGAGCGGGTGGCCGGCTGGTGGGCCATGCTGGTGCCCGGGCTGGTGAAGCCGGAGCTGATCCGCTCGCTTGAGCTCGGCGGCTCGGCGAGAACCACCGCCCACCTCACGCCCGAGCGGATCGCCCGCGCCTCGGTGCGCCGCCGCGCCTGACCCGCCCGGTCTCCCGGGTGGGCCGGCCTCGGCCGGCCCCCGGGGAGCGGGCCGGTCGGCCAGCAGGGTGACGATCCGGGCCACCACCAGGTGGCTCCGGCCACCGGCCGGGACGGTCCAGGTGGCCAGCCGGCGGTAGATCGGGTTCCGCACCGCGAGCAGCGTACGCAGCCGGCCCTCGGGGTCGTCGGCGAGCAGCGGCCGGGTCGCGGCCGTACCGATCCGGGCCGCCAACTGCTGCGGGGACACCGCCAGATGGACCACCCGGTGCTGCCGGAGCAGCCGCTGGGTGGACTCCTCCAGCACCGCTCCGCCGCCGAGCGCGAGCACCCCGGGGTGTCCGGCCAGCGCCCGGTGCACCGCCTTGCGTTCGCGGACCCGGAAGTGCGCCTCGCCCTCCCGCTCCAGGATCTGCCCGATCCCGCACCCGGCCGCGCGCTCGATGTCGGAGTCGGTGTCCCGGAACAGGACCCCGAGGTACCCGGCGAGGGCCCGCCCGATGTGACTCTTGCCCGCTCCGGGTGGGCCGATCAACACGACGACCGGACTGCTCATTTCAGGTCCCAGTGAACTCGAGGGCCGACAACGGGGCGTGCGGGGGCGCTGGTTCAGCGACCGGACGGTGCGCCGAGCCCGGCCAGGGCGGGGCGCCGGCCGACCGGCAGGGCGAGCAGCATGCCGGTGATGACGCGCAGCCCGTCCCGGCTGAGCACCGACTCCGGGTGGAACTGCACCGACCGGAAGCCCGGGCCGCGCAGGGCGTGGACCTGCCCGGTCGCCGGGTCCCGGCTCACCTCGACGGTGCCGACCGGGAGTTCGACCACGTCCCGGTCCGCCCGGCCGGCGAAGGTGTTGTAGAAGCCGACCCGTTCGGCCCGGCCGAACAGGTCGATGGTCCTGGCCACCCCCTGGTTCGGCCGGTCCCGGCGGACCAGGTCGAAGCCGAGCACCCGGCAGAGCACCTGGTGGCTGAGGCAGACCGCCAGGAACGGCCGTCCGGTGGACAGGAGTTGGCGGATCGCACGCTCCAGGTGGGCGATCTTCGGGTGGTCCGAGTCCTGCGGGTCGCCGGGGCCGGGGCCGAGCAGCACCAGGTCGTAGCCCTCGACGCTGTACTCCTGGTCGAACCGCCGGACCGTCACCGCGAGGCCGAGGGCCCGCAACTGGTGGTCCCACATCGCGGTGAAGGTGTCCTCGGCGTCCAGCACCAGCACCCGACGGCCGATCAGTTCGGGCACCGGGTGGCCGCGTTCCCCGGCGGCGGTCAGCCAGAACGGGGCCAGCCCGACGTTGCGCTCCCGCAGCGCGTCGAGCACCGCCGGGTGGGCCGCGAACTCCGCTGGCGCGGCGGTCCGATCCGGGGTCCGCCGACGCGTGCCGAGCGCGGTCAGCAGGCCGGCCACCTTGGCCGCCGTCTCGGCCACCTCCGACTCCGGGTCGGAGTCCCGGACCAGGGTGGCCCCCACCCCGATGGTCAGCCGGCCGGTCGCGGAGATGTCGGCCGTCCGGATCAGGATCGAGGAGTCCATCGTCCGGCCGCCCTCGGCGTCCCGGCCGATCAGCGCGGCCACCCCGCTGTAGTAGCCCCGGCCGCGCGGCTCGTACCGGCGGATCACCTTGGCCGCGCTCTCCAGCGGGCTGCCGGTGACGGTCGGCGCGAACAGCGTCTCGCGGAGGATCTCGCGCGGGTCGCGGGAGGTCTCCCCCTCGATGAAGTACTGGGTGTGCGCGAGCCTGGCCATCTCCAGCAGGTGCGGGCCGGTCACCCGGCCGCCCGCCTCGGTGATCCGGGCCATCATCTTGAGTTCCTCGTCCACCACCATGTAGAGCTCGTCGGCCTCCTTGGCGTCGGCCAGGAAGGACAGCACCCCGGTCAGTGTCGGCCCGGTCGCGGGGTAGCGGTAGGTGCCGCTGATCGGGTTCATCACCGCGATCCCGCCGGAGAGGCTGAGGTGCCGCTCGGGGGTGGCCCCGACGAAGGTCCGCACCCCGGTGCGGATGACGAAGGTCCAGTACGCGCCGCGCTCCCGCTCCAGCAACCGGCGGAAGAAGGTCAGCGCGGCGGCCGGGGCGTAGTCGGAGATGTCCGCCACGAAGGCCCGGCGGATCACGAAGTTGGCGCCCTCGCCGGTGCCGATCTCGTTGGCCAGCACCCGGCGCACCACCTCGGCGTACGCCCGGTCGTCGACGTCGTACCGGCCCTCAGTCAACTCGATTTCCAGATCCGGCAGTTGGCCGAGCAGCTCGGCCAGCGGCACCGAGTCCTGCTCGGCCACGCCGAGGGCGAGCAGCGGGGCGCCGTCGTCGGCGACCGCGAAGCCGCGCTCGGCGATCTGCCGGTACGGGACCACCGCGAGCACCTCGTGCTCCGCCCGGCCGGTGGCCGGGCGGCCGGCCGCCAGCGGGAGGTCGGCCAGCCGGGACAGCTCGGTCACCGTGCCGCCGAGCACGTCCACCCGGTCCGGCGAACCGCTCACCGGGCGGTACAGCAGCGCGAACTCGGGCTGCCGCCCGGTCAGGATCCGGCTCAGCAGCGCCTCACCCACCGGACTGTCCGTCATGTCCCGCTCCTTGAAGGCTGGTTGTCGACTCGTACGCGGATCAGGCTCAGCCGAGGTCGGCGAGCACGGCCTTGGTGCTGACCGCCATCCCGCACCGCTCGGCCACCCAGCTCAGCGCCAGGCGGTGGTACTCCAGGGTGAAGTCGGCGACCGCGTCACCGACCAGGAAGGGCTGGACGTCGTGGCTGTAGGCGTCCAAGGCGCTGGCCAGCACCCCGACATGGGCGTACACCCCACAGACGATCAGCTGGTCCCGGCCCTGCTCGCGCAGCGACTCCAGCAACGGGGTGCGGTGGAACGCGCTGTAGCGCCACTTGGTCAGCACCAGGTCGCCCGGCCCCGGCCCGATCGGCTCGACCACCTCCCGGTCCGCCGCCGAGGGATTCATCCCCGGGCCCCAGAAGTCGGCCAGCAGGCCGCGCTGTTCGGAGGTCATGCCCCCCGGCTGCGCGGTGTACGCGACCGGGATCGCCAGCTCGGCGGCGCGCTCCCGGAGCAGCGTCACGTTGGCCACCAGCTCGGTGAACGGGGACTCGCCCGCCGGGAAGGGCCTGAGGAAGTACCGCTGCATGTCGTGGATCAGCAGCACGGCCCGCTGCGGATCGACCGTCCACCGGGCGGTGTTCTCGGGCAGGTCGCCCTGTTGCGGCATCGGGTACGGGCTGATGGTCGGGATGGCCATCCCGGCGTCCTCTCAAGTCTCTTGGCACCGCTTGGAGTTGGCGGCTGCGTTGACCGACGGGCGGCGCGCGGGGCGACGGGCTGGTGGGGCAGCCCGCCGCCGGGGTCGGCCGGGGGTGGGGCGCCCGGGCCGGGGTCGGGGTGGTCGGGCCGGCGGCAGGACGGGCGGGCCGGCTCAGTGGCCGAGGGCCGCACCGCCGTCCACGGTGAGGTCGTGCATGGTGATGTGGGCGGCCTGGTCCGAGAGCAGGAACAGCACCGCGTCCGCGATGTGCGACGGCTGGGCGATCCGGCCGAGCGGGATGCCGACCCGGTAGGCCGAGGCCACCCCGTCGATGGAGGCCTGGGCGGCGCTGTCGTCCTCCCAGAGCGCGGACAGCATCGGGGTGTCGGTCGAGCCCGGCGCCACCACGTTGCAGCGGATGCCGAACTTCGACACCTCGAGGCCGAGGCACTTGGTGAACATGGTGGCCGCCGCCTTGGAGGCCGCATATGCCGACATGTCGACCCGGGCGGTGCCGGCCGCGTTGGACGCCACCGTGACGATCGCGCCCCGTCGGCCGCCGGCCACCATCCGGTTGACCACCGCCCGGGAGATGAAGAAGACCCCGGTGGTGTTCACCGCGAAGGTGGCGGCCCAGTCCTGGTCGGTCAGGTCCTTGGCGGCGCCGAGCCGGAGCACCCCGGCGCCGTTGACCAGGTAGTCGATACCGCCGAGCTGCTGCTCGACGGCCCCGACCACGGCCTCCACCTCGGCGCTGTCCGTCACGTCGGCCGGGAACGCCTCGGCCCGGCCGCCCGCGTTGCGCAGTTCCTTGGCGAGCGCCGTCAGGCGGTCCCCGTCCCGGTCGACCAGGGCCACCGTGACGCCACGTTCGGAGAGCGCGCGCACCACGGCCCCGCCGATTCCGCCGGCCGCACCGGTGACCAGCGCGACCCTGTTTTCCATTCCATGGACACTCATAGCGACCCCAAAGCCCGAGGATGATCGACCGCTGCCGGCCGGTAATGACTGATCCGCAGAGCCGTTCAGCCCCGCCAGGCCGCCGCGACCTCAAGTGCCTGCCCCGGGTTGAGCCGGGGGTCGCAGAAGCTCGTGTACTTGTCCCCGATGTGCGCCAACTGCCGGTCGCCCGAGGCGCATTCGGTGACCTGATCCGGCGTTGCCTCCAGGTGCAGACCGCCCGGCACCGCGCCGACGCTCAGCAGGGCGAGCTGGAACCGGCGCACCTCCTGCACCACCGTCTCGACCAGCCGGGTCTTCAGACCGCCGGGCCCGTTCACCGTGTTGCCGTGCATCGGGTCGGTCAGCCAGACCACCGGGTGACCCGCCGCCTTGACCGCCGCGGCCAGCGCGGGCAGCCGGTCCTCGACCAGGTCGGCGCCCATCCGGGCGATCAGGGTGAGCCGGCCGGGCTCGCGGCTCGGGTCGAGCCGCGCGCAGAGTGTCAGCAGGTCCGCGACGCTCAGGTCCGGGCCGACCTTGCAGGCCACCGGGTTGGCCACCGTGGCGAGCAGCGCCACATGGGCACCGTCCAACTGGCGGGTCCGGTCGCCGATCCAGGGCAGGTGGGTGGAGGCCAGGTAGACCCGGCCCTGGTCGGTGCGGCGGAGCAGCGGCACCTCGTAGTCGAGCAGCAGTGCCTCGTGGCTGGTCCACACCGGGGCCCCGGCGGCCGGCAGACCGGCCGCCGAGCGGGCCCGGAGCGCGGCGAACGCGGTCGCCGCCGCGTCGTAGCCGCTCAGCAGCCGGCCCGGGTCCGGGCGGCGCAGCTCCGGGTCGGGCTCCGGGCTGTTCACCAGGTGCCCCCGGTAGACCGGGAGTTCGACCCCGTTGACGCTCTCGGTCGGACGGGACCGCGGCTTGCCGAACTGCCCGGCCAGCCGGCCGATCCGGACCACCGGACGCAGGGTGTTCATCGACACCACCCCGGCCAGCGCGTCCAGCAGACCGACCTTGCGGGCCACGTAGCCCGGCTCGCACTCGGCCGGGTCCTCGGCGCAGTCCCCGGCCTGGACCACCTGGAGCCGGCCGGCCGCCACCTCGGCGAGCAGGGCGCGCAGCTCGATCAGCTCGGCGAAGCTCACCAGCCCCGGCCGGTCGGCCAGTTCGCCGGTGGCCTCGGCCAGCTGCCCGCGGTCCGGCCAGGAGGGCTGCTGCTGGGCCGGGAGCGACTTCCAGTAGTCGAGTTCGCTCTCCGACAACGGCGGACCGGACTCGGCCGACCGTGCCGCAATGACGTCGCTACTCACTCAGAACCTCCGTGGTCGTTAATTCCTCAGCTGCCCGGAAAGTGCGGCTGCGAATACCGCCGCTGTGTTCCTGAACCGGTGCGGAGGGCAACCTTTCTTGAGTCTGGGCAGGACAAACCACGAGGTCAACGGCGTGTTTCGAACTCCGTCAGGTGTCCGGCACTGTGTCATTGAATACCATCCGGTTTGGTTTTTTCGGAAAAGCCGACGCATCATGGTCGAATTCCCGGCCGGCCCCGTTCCGACATAGTCCCGGGGATTCGTCGTCAGATCCCCGGCCGAGGGTGGCACGCGGTGCCGCAGCTCCCGGCAGCCCCGGGCACGACGAAGCGCCGCCCGGGCCTACCGGACGGCGCTGTGTGGAGCTGAGTGACTGCGGGTCAGGCGGCCCGTTCCCTGGCCTTCGCCAGACTGCGGCGGGCCTGGGCGGCGATCCGCTCGGGGGTGAAGCCGAGCTGTTCGTACAGCGTCCGGTACGGCGCGGACAGTCCGGACCGGTCAAGCCCGACCGCCACCCCGGCCTCACCGGCCAAAGCGTGCCAGCCGAGCACGGCCCCCGCGTCCACCGACACCCGGACCACAACTCCCCTCGGCAGCACGGCATCCCGGTAGGCAGCGGGCTGCCGCTCGAACCGCTCCGCACACACCATCACCACCACCCGAGTGGCGATCGCGTCACCCTCCAGGATCTCCCGGGCCCGCAGCGCCACCCCCAGCTCACCCCCGGCCGCCAGCAACACCACCTCCGGCACCCCGGTGCCCGCCTCCACCAGCACGTACCCGCCCCTGCTCGGTCCCCGGGTCTCCATCACGTGGTCGGTCCTCTCCGGACGGCGGGCATGGCCTACCAACCAACTCTCCCCGCCCGCCCCCTGACCCACCATCAGCCCACCCCGACTGCGTCAACTCCCCCGTAAAACGCCGACGGCCCCCGACCAGCAGGACTGGTCGGGGGCCGTGCTCCGGCGGAGAGTGTGGGATTTGAACCCACGGTGACGGGTTACGCCACGACAGTTTTCAAGAACATCGCGGATGTTGCCGCTCACCTGCGCATCGCTGGCCGGAGCCCGCTGGCGTTCCACGCATGTTCCACAGCCCACACGTACCACCCGATCTGGCACGCCTCGCCTGCCCAGCAACATCGACAGATTTACAGGCCGCTGACCAAACTACCGTTGAGCTGCTGCCGACGTGCGGCCCACCGACCATGGTCCGCCACTGGTCCGGATCATGATGACCGGGCCCCTCGTCCCGAAGCAACCTGGACGTGTTCTCCGCTAGGTATCAGACGACCTCTGACCCGCACACACCGTTTCCTAGCGTCCGGGGCTGTCTGCCGGAGTACGGGGCTGTTGTAGCGCAGATAGACACTCGCCTGTGGACCTCGTGCTCTGTCGGGTGGGATCCCGACGGTGCGGGTGTGCCCGATGTGCCCGCTACTTCGCTGCCGGGGCGCTGGGCTTGCATGTCTTAACCGCAGCAATGTCACGAACGCTGGACTGCGGAATTTCCACGGAAGCCCCATCGTTGTTCACCAAGACAAATGAAGAACCGCTAGACTTTACCTGCGTTCCACATCGCTTGATGCCGTTCGAGTCCGTGATCTGCACTGCCGGAGGTTCAGCTGATTCCTTTGGGGAGTAGGCCAGGATCCCCATTCCGATCATAAAAAGCGGGAGAATGGCGAGAGCCCACCTCCTACTCAGCCTAAGGCGCTGGCTGGCCCTGCCCGCCTCGTACAACGAGGCTTCTTTCAACCTGGGACCACTAGCAACCATCCTGATAGGTGTGCCCTGTGCAGCCAAGGCTGCAAGAGTAACGCTCGCCAGCGCCGCAATGAGCGAAAGCGCGGAGAACACCCCGGCGAGAATTTGGCCAGGCCAGAAGTCCCGAAGTGAGCCAAGGTCAGCAGCCCCCCTAACAGTAGTCACTGTTGCAAGGAGGCCGGTAATTACGAGGGTTGTAGCACCCCACTTCTCGGCCGCCCTGCGCACCCCTGGTAGGGCCTGGATCCGCTCAGACTCAGCGATCTTTTCCCACCGCAGATCCTCGGCGGACGCCGGCAGATCTGAAAGCTCAATTGTGATGGAATTCGCTGGAACGGATGATAGGTCGACATCTGGCGGCGGAGCGTCCTTGGATCCCATAGCTATCCCCTCAGCCTAATCCGAGTAACAGCGCCGCAGCCGACTTCATCGCCCTTTTGGCCCTCATGCTCTGAAACGCAGCGGCAATTTACTACGTGTTCCTGAGGGCGGCCTGTCACACCGCCATTGCCGCCGGTTGCTGTTTGCCCCACGAGGGTGCTCCCTGGAATCATCTCCTGGGCTGCAACGTTAAGGGAAATTGTGAAATGGTGACTGCATCTAGGGCAATTGCCGGTGAGAATTAGCACCTTTCCTTCATTGCCCTTAGTTTTGGAAAATGAAGAAATAATGGCACGGCCAAGATCTGGGCAGTCAGAGCAATCATATGGAAGGGACGAACCTGGAGTCGCCACTACACCCCCTGAAGCGTGTTGCCTCGACGAAACTGGCTTAACAGATGGTCGGATGGGGTATGATACAGGAGGTGAGGTATGCCTGGCTAACGTCGAGATGGAGGAGGACGCGTGGCCACGAGGGAGCAAGGCGACAGGCTTGCGCGTCCTGACCTACCTAGCCGACACGTTCAAGAGTCCTTGATGGCGGCATTGAGTGGGCATGAGGCATTGGGCTACCCAGAGGATTTCGCTGCCAACCTTGAGCGCGCAGCTCGACTGAGAGAACTACGGAAGAGGCCGCTCACCGTGAGCACGATGAAGCCGCTTCCGACTAGTGACGATGACGTTCCGCTCGTATCGCTCTCACAGTCACGGACGTCCTGGGAAGATCTCGTGTTCTCTTCTGAAACGCAGAGAGTGCTGGTAGACCTCGTCGCAGAGAACCTCAACGCTGATCTTCTTGCTTCCCATGGACTCCAGCCTCGCCGTCGGCTCCTACTGGCCGGCCCAAGTGGGACAGGGAAAACTAGAGCTGCCGAAGCTATTGCACACGGCCTAGGTGTTCCGATTGTTAAAGTTCGGTTGGCCTCGCTTGTATCTTCGTACCTGGGGCAGACGGCTAAGCATATTCAAAGGATCCTCGACTTTGCGGCCCAGGGATCCTGGGTTTTGAGTTTCGATGAGATTGATATTGTAGCGTCGGAGCGCGAATCCGCTGACCACGGAGAAATGCGGCGGGTCGTTGCCGTCCTCCTGCAAGAGCTAGAGGAGTACCAGGGCAGCAATATCATCGTAGCGACAACTAATCATGCCGCAATGCTTGATTCAGCCGTATGGCGACGCTTCGATGAAATTGCAGTCTTCAAGAATCCGAACCAGTCTCAGATCGAGGCCCTTCTGTCAATTAAGCTCAGAAGGATGCAGGTCAAGATAAATCGAACAAATGTCGCACGAAGCCTCTCTGGCATGAGTCATGCCCAGATCGAAATGGTCTGCCAAGATGCTATGCGCAAGGTTGTACTCGAAGGTCGGACATTCGTAGCAACGGATGATATTCTTAGCTCTGCACACTCCCGCCGTCGTCGCTTGAGAGATGCTGGAGAGCAAGAAAATTGAGCATTCTTCCCGGGCTTTTCCCCACCGAGCTTGTGCACCTGCCACTTGGGCGCGTCGCTGTAGACGGCGAACGGAAGCGCACACCAGGTGGCGGAGGCGGGAAGCGCCACCATGCTAGCGCTGAAGAGCATGCCGAAGCGCTCAGCAGGGATGCTGAATTTATCATCGAAGCAGTCTCCCAGCGCGAGCCAGCCCTTGGAATCGAGCCACACCTCGTGATGGTGGTCGAGATTGCGTCCTCGCAGGTTGGAATTGATAGCGAGGATGAGAAGAACTGGGCTCGCGCTGGCCTTCGAATCGTAGACAACGGTCAGGGGAAGAGGGTTGTCGCGTTCAGCGATGATAGTGAGCTGACGCTATTTCTCGAACGGCTTGAAAAATACGGAAGAGGAGAAGAAGAAGGCAAGAAGAATCCGGCCTACTTTTCCTTTTTTGATAGCATCATGCAAATCCGCCCCTATGATCGAACTGACCGACAGGGGCGGCTGTTGGAAAATCTTTTCAGTAATGGGTTGAACGAAGAAACCCATGTCGTTGACCTTGACCTCTGGCATCCCGGTGACCCCGATCGGGCAGCTAGCTGGATGCGCGCTCTACGTGAGGCGCTAGAAGCTGTCGGCGGCGAGGTTCTCGACTCATTTTCGAGTGACCTTTCCGGGGTTCTTGTCCTTAGGGCTCGGGTTGACACAGAAGTAATTTCTCAGCTTTTGAATGTCGATATCATCGCACGAGTCGAATTGGTAGCTGGCGCATTAGCCACCAACTCGTCCCCGAGTGAGCTTTCGGCTGATAGTTTTGCCCATCTTCCATCTTCGCCGGAAAATGCCCCACTTGTGGGCATTATCGACAGTGGAGTTGTTTCCGAAAATCCCTTGCTCAAGGGTTGTATCGTCGAGTCGGTTTCACTTGACTCCGAAATCCCGGATGGCGCTGACAGACATGGGCATGGGACGGCTGTAGCTAGCATTCTTTTGCGTGGCTCTATCAGGGGACAGCTGGCCAGTAAAGAGTGGCAAGTTCCGCCATGCAGGATCCTCTCAGTCAGGATTTTGGATGGCAACAATGAGTTGCCGTCGGGGCGCCTTCCTGTTACTGAGATTAGTAACGCAGTCAGATACCTTGCAGCAGCTGGCGTGAGGATTATTAATCTTAGCATTGGAGATCCCGCCAACGTATTCGATGGGGGGCGCGCGCCGAATCTTGCAGCTGTTCTGGATGAGCTGGCACGGGAACTTAACCTGGTGCTTGTAGTGCCAACAGGACTGGTTTTTCCTCGTGATTACCTCGACGATTTCGATCGGGATCTGAGTGAAGACTATGCGAGTGCTCTCATTGATGGTGACAGTGCGAGGCTAATGGACCCAGCGCCAGCAGCTATCGCGCTGACCGTTGGAGGCATTGCTAGTACAGAACTGGCTCTTCCTGTGGGCCACACGCCATTGGGGCAGGCTGGCTGGCCTTCTCCAATGTCACGGGTTGGTCCTGGAATTGATGGTGCAGTGAAGCCCGAGTTGGTTGCATCTGCCGGCACCGTGGCTCAGCATCCCGTATTGGGGCTCGTCGAGCGCGATGAGCTAAAGGTCCTCGTCGCTGATGGCCGCCCGGATGCCACCGGTGTGGTTACGCATGATTTTGGTTCAAGCTTCGCTGCCCCGTTGGTGGCGCGTGCAGCTGCGGAAGTTCAGGGCCAATACCCCGAGTCGTCAGCTAACCTAATCCGCGCTCTCTTGCTTCAGGGAGCCGAAGCTCGGAAGCTAGACATTCCGGAACCCCAAGGAACAACAGCAGGACAGCGTGTCGTTCGAAATCTCAAGCTGCGCGGGTATGGGGAGATTAATCCCTCTCGTGCCACGTGGAGCTCGTCGCATGATGTCCTCATGTATTGTGAAGAAGAGATTCCAATCGACGGGGTGCACATTTATACTGTGCCGATTCCATCAACCTTTTATGAGGCTCGGAGTCTTACGCGAGGAATTTCGGTTTCTCTTAGCTATGATCCCCCAGTTCGGGCGCGGCGGATTGACTACATGGCCAGTCGGATGCAGTTTGAAGTGGTGCGAGGATTGTCAGCTGAGAAGGTCCTCGCTCTCTTCATGGAGGATGGGGCTGTCCTCACTGGCGGCCAAGCGGTTAAGAAATCAGATATTCCGGGTCGAAACAAGGTTGACTTGACGCCTAGTGTCCCCATTCGCTCGGCTGGCGCAAATCAGCTCGGTTCGCGGACCTGGACGCGTAGTCTTCCTTACTTGGAGCAGTATTCCTCCGAGTTCGTAGTCGCTGTACGGAACAGGAACAGATGGCACGCCGCAAGTGTCAAGCAGTCATATGCACTTGTTGTCAGACTTTGGGTTGATGAGAGGCTTTCGCCCATCTATGACGATCTGCGCAGCACATTGAGTCTGCGTTCTCAGGTGCGCGTGCGTCCACAGCTGTCCTAGAAATGCAAAGGCGCGCTGGCGTATGCGGGTAGTGGAGCGGTTTTGGCCGGTGCCCTGTCTGGTCTGGATCCGAGCATGATCGGAGGGCCGTAAGCTCATCGCGTCTCGGTCAGGGCTTTTGGGCCTGACCGCAATTTGGCCGAGCGGCCCCCTGGTCTTGCTCGGTGCGGGTTCCGGTCCTGGCAGGTGGGTAAAACCGTGGAACCGCCCGCCCCGGCCACGGCGGGATCTGAACCTCCACTCGGCACTTGGCCGCCAGCATGGCGCGGCCGGCGCCGCCGAAGCAGGGCGAAGACAGGAGCGACGGCGAGCGGCGGGCCAGCGCCGCGAGCCTTGAACCCGTAGAGAAGATTTTTACGCACCCTCTCATCGCTCCCCCTCCCCTGCACATCCACCCCGCCCGCCGCTAGGCTCGGCAGCTTGATCTGACTGTGCTTCACATCCTGTGCGGGGGCCCGTGGATACCATCACCCAGCTCGTGACCATCGCTGCTGTCATGCTCGGCGCGCTGACCACGTACGTGACAAACCAGCTGATGGAGCGGAGCAAGCGCAAGGACGGCCTCCGGGTCCGCTGGGACGAGAAGAAACTCGACACCTACGTGGAGTACGTCGGCGGCGTCCGCTCCTGCGTGTACGCGGCCGTGCTGGCCTACGAGGTAACCCACGACATCCGGGCGATGCCCCGCACCGAACACGAACTGCTGATGGACCTCACCGAAGCCGAGGGCCGCCGCGCCCTCGCCTTCGAGCGCCTGATGATGCTCGCCGGTGACGACGTGATCGAAGCGGCCCACGCCGTCAACACCGCCACCCTCGCGATCGACTGGCAAGCCCGCCGCCTGGTCGAGGGAACTCTCGCCGACTGGCGCGCTCTCCACGCCGAATTCTTCCGGGCCGTGAACGTGTTCCACGAGGTGGCTCGTGCTGACCTCGGCGTACGTGGCGGCTTCGCTGGTGACCAGCACTCATCTCGCGGCCTGATCCTGCCGACCACTCGCACCTCCGAGGAAACGCAGCAGCCCCGGCAGTAGATCCCGCCGGGGCCACTCCGCCCTGTGTCCTGCTCAGGCTGCGTCGATGCGCCAGTTCTCCAGCGCGAGCAGCGCCTCGGCCCGGGCCTCGACCACGGCCATCCGGGCGACACGCTCTTCCCGCTCGCTGTGGGCAGCCTGGCTGGTGCTCTGTCCGGGCCACTTCCGGTAGAGGAGTCCAGTCTCCGCCGTGAACCAGCCGCGGCTTACCGCGTTGAGCGCCAGCAGCAGCCCGGTGTCCTCCGAAGCGGGCAGTGCCATCCATCCCCCGAGTGCCAGCACCAGATCCCGCCGCATACACAACGTCGCCGGATGGACCTGAGCCCTGAAGTCATGGGCCTGCCAGTGCGTCAGTACCTCACCGCGCTCGATTGGCCCCTCGGGCGGGTCCTGGTCGAAGCCGACCGTGCTGCCGTCCGGGAGGAGGTCGAGCACTCGTGAGGTGGTCCATGCGATGCCCGGCTGACCGGTCAGCACCATCAAATCACGGGCCAGTGCTCCCGGGGTGAGCATGTCGTCCGCGTCCAGGACCCGGACGTATTCCCCGACAACCCTGGACATGCCCATCATCCGGGCCATCGCTGCGCGACCATGACGCCCCTGGCCGAAGCTGATCCGGGGATCGTCGGGCACGTACGGGGCGACGTCATCGGTCTCGCCGTCCTGCTGGATCACCCACTGCCAGTCCCAACCGGCAGGGAGCTGCTGCTCGTTGAGCGACTTGTAGGCGTCCGCCAGGAACTTAGCGCTCGGCCCGTGCACCGCTGTGATCACGCTTACCACGCTGGTCATGCTCACCACCTGTTCAGCTTGGTCGTGTAAACCAGCTCGGTGCGGTCGCCCGGCAGGATCACCTCTGAGACCTCGACCACCCGGTCGTCGGTGTCGTACGAAGTCTTGCGGAGGACCACCACGGACACACCGACCGGCAGGCCGAGTTCTTCGCTCTCATCGGGCGTCGGGGGCCGGGCCCGGAAGGTCTCCACGATTCGGTCCAGCTCGATGCCGAGGGTGTAGAGCTGGTTCTGCGTGCCCCCGGGCCAGGGCTCGCTGTCGGCCCGGAGAAGGTCCGGGTTGCCGGAGATCAAGCTCAGCGGCAGGTACGAGCGGACCAGGTGAATCGGGGTGCGCTCCTCGCGGTAGCGGGTCCGGTAGGTCCGCTCTAGCAGGATGGCGCCCTCCTCGATCCCGAACAGATCGGCTAGTTCGGCGGGGGCGGGCACCTGGTCGTACTCGGCGCCGAAAATCAGGTCGTTGATGACCAGCCCGGTGTCGTGCTCAGTCGCTCCGGTCTTGCGGCGCACGTCCTCGGGTTCGCGTGCGCGGTCCTTCTCCCACTGGTGGCGGTCATTGGTGCGCGTGACCGACTTCGGCCGGCGTCGGACGAAGGTGCCGCGCCCGTGCTGCTTCTCGATCAACCCCTCGGCTTGGAGCACGCCTACGCCTTGCCGAAGGGTCGGCAGGCTCACGCCGTAGTGGTCCGCAAGTGCGGTCTCCGCCGGGAGCTTGTCGCCCGGGGCCAGTTCGCCGCTGGTGATCTGGCGCCGCAGATCGGTTGAAATCCGCTCGTACTGGTTGGCCATCGGGCTGGTCACCGTCCTGTCTTGGTCTCGCATCATCGTAAGTCCTCAAGAGGTGTTGACGACTACCTGAAAGACCGTCATGGTTCTAGCAACTCCTCAAGAGGAGTTGAGGACAGCATCTCTTTAGGAGCTGTTCTGGCCTTGCGGTTATTCCCCGCAGGTCAGAAGGCCCTTCTTTGGGCTGCTCTGAACTGCACAAACGCGCCCCGGACTGATGTCCGGCTGGGCGTGAGCTGAGGCGGAGGACGCTGCAATCTCCGCAAAGGCCAGGGGAACGGGGGCTTCGGCTCCTACTGGCGAGGTGGCCCGGTGACCGCGAGCAACGGCCGGAGAGTGGGGGCGTGGCCCCCCGTGCAGTGCGTTTCCCGTGGTCCGTCGGCTTTGAGGGGGTGATGAACGTGGTTCGTAGCAGGTCGCATAGGTGGCCTCGCCAGGCTGTTGGCCGGTGAGGCTCGCCCCAGTCGCTCGCGGTTCTCGCCGTTCGTGCCGCCCCTGGGTGGTGGGCACGGCGGGTTCCGTGGCTGCTCGGTCGAGTGGCTACTCGCAGTACGGCTGCGGCCCCGGTGCTGTCACACCGGGGCCGCTCAGGGCCGTCGCATCCGGAGGGAAGTACGACCCATGAGGAACATCATCGCAGGCCAACGCGCACTCGACAGCGAGGAGTTCGCGGAACTGGCGCTCGGCGTGGACACCGAGCTGTTCACCGGTACGCCGGGCGAGAGCCCGCAGGAGCGGGCGGTTCGGCTGGACGTGGCCGGCGCGGTGCTGGAGGACTTGCGCCGGGAGGACTTCGAGCTGGCCGCCTACGCGGAGCGGCTGCTGAAGTCGGCGCCGGCGCCGCTGGTGCGGCTGAACGTCCGCCGTCGCCCGCCGGCCACCACGTTCGGCAAGGCGGCGTGATGGCCGCCCGCACGGACGTGGAGGAGTCGCTGCGCCGGGTGCGTCTGGCGGCCGAGCTCAACGCCGCCGCCACCCGTCGGCAGCAAGAGAAGCTGACCGCTGTGCGGGAGCGCGACCGAGCGGTGCTCACCGCGCTCACGGCCGCTCACCCCGCGCTCACGATCCACCCGCCGGCACAGGCGGGGTGGTCGGAGTGAGGCTTCCGGTGACTGCCGATCAGATCCGCTCGGCCGAGCGGGCCCTGACCGCTGGAACGTGGACGATCACGTTCGGCGCGGTGCTCTACAGCGTGCTCACGGTGACCCCGCTGATGCGCGCACACTCCCCCCACGGGTGGGAGTGGACGGCGCCGATCCTCCCCCTGGTGGTGGACGCGGCGGTGGTGATCGTCGTCCGGATGGACGCCATCCTCGCCCGCCTCGGCGGGCAAGGCGGCCGCTGGCCGGTGGTGCTGCGCTGGCTCACCGGCGCCATGACGCTGCTGCTCAACGTGGGTCTGTCCGCCCTGGACCGTGACCCGGTCGGGGTGGCGGTCCACTCGGTGGCGCCGCTGCTGCTGATCGTCACCGCCGAAGCCGCCCTTGCCTACCGGCGGGCGATCGGCACCGCGCTGGCCGACCGTGAAGCCGGTGAGCGCGCCGAGCGGGCCGAGCGCGAGAGGGCCTTGGAGGAGAAGCGGCAGCGGGAGCGCGCGGAGCGGCTGGCGGAGTTCGATGCGGCCGAGCGGCGGGGGCGTGAGCGCCGTGAGCACGACGCCGCTCTGCTGCGCGAGCAGCGTGAGCACGAACAGCAACTGGCCCTCGCGGAACGCCAGGAGCGGGAGCGGCTGGAGGCGGCCGGGCGGGCCGAGAGCGAGCGTCGTGAGCGTGAGGTGAGCGAGCGTGAGCACCGTGAGCGCGATGCCCTTGAACGGCTGCGTCATGAACTCCTGAACGCCGAACCCGTCGCCGAGCGGGTGCCGGAGGAGCGGGCCCGGCTGATCGTCGGTGCGGCTCACGCCGCGCAGATTCCGCAGCGCCGGGTGGTCGAGCTGACCGGCTGGTCTGCCGGTTGGGTCGCCGCCCGCTACCAGGAGAACCGCACCGCCGACAGCGCCGCGCCCGCACTGCTGGCCCTCGCCGCCAGCGCGGACACCCACTGACCACCCCCACCTTGAGCAGGAGATTCCCCATGAACGACACCATCACGCAGGCCCCGACCGCCGCCGACCAGCTCCGCGCCGCCCAGCTGTTCGTGCTGCTGGTCACCGAGCACCCCGACCTGCCCGCCCCGACGTTCAACGTGAGCTCGGACATGGTCGAGATGACCTTCTACGACCACCGGCTGCCCGCACCGCTCACCGCGTTCGAGCAGTGGCGCGAGGCCCTCAACATCGACCCCGCCACCGTCGGCCACGGTGTCGCTGAGGACCTGGGCTGGCTCCGCGTCACCACCCAGCTCGCCGACCTGACGCTGCGCATCATCGCGTTCCACCGGCGGGACTGGGACCCCGCCGACCTCGGCCTCTGACACTCAACAGCCGTGAACCACTGACATGTTGGAGATGCGCCGTGACCTCCCACGCCGCCCGCTTCGCCGCCGTCTACGCCCTGCTCCGCGCCGCCGGTGATCTGGCGGACCACTGGGTGCAGACCGACCACCAGGCCAGCAACAAGGGCCAGCACGACCACAACGACGGCCAGTCCAGCGCGGCCGGCCGCCGCGCCTGCGCCGCCCACGTCGCCACCTACACCGCCACCCAGACCGCAGCACTCCTGATCGGCTCCCGCGTCCTCGGGGTGCGCCTGCGGCCCGGCCCGGTCGCCGTCGCCCTGGCCCTGTCGGCGGTCACGCACTACGCGGCCGACCGGCGCGAGCCGCTCCGCCGCCTGGCCGACGCCACCGGCAAGGCCAACTTCGTCCGCCTCACCGACTTCGGGATGAACGGCGCCTACGCCCTCGACCAGGCCTTTCACCACACGGTCGAGACCGCCGCCGCCCTCATCGCCTCCGCCTGAACAGGAGATCACCGTCATGCGTGACCTGATGAACCGTCTGTCCGAGCTCGCCGGCAGCGGCTGGCAGTGCCTGAAGTGCGGCCTGTTCTGCCCCGGCCGCACCACCCACTGCGCGTGCGGCGCCAACCGCGCCCAGCACGGCTCCCGCTGAATCCGCCCCGGGACGGCCACACGGCCTGGCAGCTTGTCCGGCCGTCCCGGGCCCTTCACCCCTCTGATGTGCAGTTGAGGAAGGACCTTCAGTGAACCACTTCGACAATCACGAACCGGGCAGCGAGGACGAGCTGTTCGCGCGTCTGGAGGCCGACATGGCCACCGACCCGACCGGCAACAGCAGCGGCGGCGTTCTCGACCTGGGCAAGGCCCGGGCCGAGCGCCGCCCCACCCCGGTCGCCCTCGCCGACGCCGACCCGGACGGCGATGACGACCTGCCGTCGGTGTACGTCGACCAGCCGCCGGCGGCCCCGCTGCCGCCGGTGGAGGGGGCGCGGCGCCCGATCCTGCCCGCGTGGCTGCTGTCCCGCACCGAGCTGCGGACCCAACTCACCTACACGGCAACCCTGGTGGGTCACACGGTCGCCTACCACGCGATCCGCACCCCGCTGTACGCCGCGCGCCTGGCGGGCCGCTCCCCGCGCGGGACGGCCCGCCTGGGCCGGTTCCTGGGCCGTTGGGCGTCCGATGCGGAAGGTCAGCCGCTGCGGGCGGCGGCGGCCCGGCGCGAGGACGCGGAGCTGTACCTGCGGCTGACCCGGCAGCGGGACGCCCGGGTGCGGCTGCGGGGCCTGATCAGCGTGCTGGGGTCGGTGTTCGGCGTGGCGGCGGTGATCGTGCTGCTGGTGCTGACCAGCATGGCGACGGTGCTGATGCTGGCCGCCGCCGTGGTGCTGGCCCTCGGCGTGGTCGGGGCGCCGGCGGACGAGCCGCTGATCGGCCGCTCGGTGACCAAGGCCAAGGCCCCCAAGCTCACCTCCGACATGGTGATCCGGGCGCTGGAGTCGCTGGGGATCGGCGGCATCACCTCCGCCCGCACCAAGGGCACCGCGATCACGTTCCCGGCCCCGATCATGCGCGACGGCCCGGGATGGCGAGCCGACGTGGAGCTGCCGCACGGCGTGACGGTGGCGGATGTGATGGACCGCCGCGAGCGCCTCGCCTCCGGTCTGCGACGGCCGCTCGGCACGGTGTGGCCGGAGCCGTTCCCCGGTGAGCACACCGGCCGGATGGTGCTGTGGGTCGGGGATCAGGACATGGCGAAGGCGAAGATGCCGGCCTGGCCGCTCGCGGTGAACGGCACGGTGGACCTGTTCAACCCGATCCCGTTCGCCACCGACCAGCGCGGCACCTGGGTCAACGTCACGCTGATGTTCATCGCCGGGGTCATCGGGGCCCTGCCCCGGATGGGCAAGACGTTCCTGCTACGTCTGCTGCTGCTGATCGCCGCCCTGGACCCCCGGGCCGAGCTGCACACCTACGACCTCAAGGGCACCGGTGACCTGGACCCCGTCGGGGACAAGGTCAGCCACCGCCACCGGGCCGGGGACGACGACGAGGACTTCGAGTACGCCATCACCAGCATGCGCGCGCTGCGGGAGGAACTGCGGCGCCGCACCAAGGTGATCCGCTCCCTGCCCCGGGACATCTGCCCCGAGTCCAAGGTGACCAGCGAACTGGCGAACAACAAGTCGCTGGGGCTGCACCCGGTCGTGGTCGGGGTGGACGAGTGCCAGGTCTGGTTCGAGCACCCCAAGTACGGGGCGGAGTTCGAGGAGATCTGCACCGACCTGGTCAAGCGCGGCCCCGCCACCGGGATCGTGCTGCTGCTGGCCACCCAGCGCCCCGACGCGAAGTCCCTGCCGACGGGGATCAGCGCCAACGCGATCCTGCGGCTGTGCCTGAAGGTCATGGGCCAGGTCGAGAACGACATGGTGCTGGGCACCAGCTCCTACAAGCGCGGCGTGAAGGCCACCACCTTCTCGCGCGACGACAAGGGCATCGCCTACTACGTCGGCGGCGAGGGGGCGGACGCGCAGATCGTGCGCTGCGTCTTCGTGGACGCCCCCGCCGCCGAGACCATCGCCCAGCGCGCCCGCGCCGCCCGCGAGATCGCCGGACTGCTCACCGGTCACGCCGCCGGCACCGACCAGAGCGAAGCCGCGGCCGCCCCGGCGCACGACCTGCTGGCCGATGTCCTCGCCGTCATGGGCCCGGACGAGCCGAAGCTGTGGTCCGTGACCGTCGTGGCCCGCCTGGCGGAGCTGCGGCCGGACGCCTACGGCCTGTGGGGCGAGCTGGAGGGCCGGGCCAAGGCCGACCAGTTGGTGACCGCGCTCAAGCCCTACGGCATCACCACCGGCGACGTGTGGGGCACCACCGACGACGGCAAGGGCACCAGCCGCAAGGGCATCACCCGAGCCGACATCACCCGAGTCGTCACCGAGCGCAACAAGAAGCGCGACGCCGGATAGCCCCGAAAGGTCGCTAGGCCTAGCAACCACCCTCGCTAGACCTAGCGACCCCGCTAGCGACCCAAATATCCCCTGATCAGGTTCCTAGCGCCTAGCGTCTGGCCTGCTCAAACCCCGGAAACGGCCCGGAGGCACCCATGAGCACCCTCATACCGGCTGCACTCGCCGCCCTGCTCCTCTCCGCCGCTGGTTACGCAGCGTTGTGCACTGCCTCGCCGTTCGGCGACTGCCGCAAGTGCGACGGCCTCGGCTCACAGCTCAAGTTCGACCGGCGCGGCAAGCCCAAGCGCGGCAAGACCTGCCGCCGCTGCAAGGGCGTCGGCAAGCGCATCCGCATCGGCCGCCACCTCTACAACGTCGCCCACCGCACCTGGACCGCCGGCACCCGCTGAACCCCCCGCCCTGCCCCGCACCACCGATCCGTGAAGGACAACCACCATGGCCCTGACCGTCTCCCTGGTCGTGCTGTTCGGCATCGCCCTCGGCCTGCTCCTGCGCTTCAAGGCCCTCGGCTACAGCTCCGCGACCGTCGCCGTCTTCTTCGGCTTCTTCCTCGCCTCCACCGGCCTCGCCGCCCCCATCAACAACCTCGTCCAGAGTTTCATCAACTTCAGCTCCACCCTCGGCTGATGGCCACCACCCCGCCGCCGCTGACGGTCCGTCCACTGGCCGCCGTCCACCTGCGCGAAGCGCTCACCGCCGCCGCCAACGGCCACACCCCCGAAGCCCTCGCCGCGCTCATGCACATCGACCCCGAGTCCTGGGAGGCGATCAACTCCCGTCTCGGCCAGCTCGGCACCGACCTGCTCGACGCACTCGCCCTCGCCGCCCGAACCGGAGGAACCGGAGGAACCGCCTGATGAACGCCGAACTCATCGCCGCCGCCCTCCCGCTGGCCGCCTGGGGCGCTCACGCCACGCTGATGCGCCGCCGCCTGGAGAAGGCCGGCCGGGACCCGCTGACCGGCCTGCTGACCCGCGACGCCTTCACCACCCGCGCCGAGCGGATCATGCGCCGCCCCGACGCGGTGGTCGTGTTCATCGACCTCGACCGCTTCAAGCAGGTCAACGACACCCACGGACACGCGGCGGGGGACGCCGTCCTCAAGGACACCGCCGCCCACCTCACCCACTGGACTGGCGACTTCGGATACCCCGCGCGCCTGGGCGGGGACGAGTTCGCCGTCATCCGCCCCCTCTCCCGCCTGGAGACCGCCCGGCGGCTGTACTTCCTCAACGCCTACCTCAGCGAGCCCGTCACCTACCAGGGGCACAGCCTGCCGCGAGGGGCGTCCATAGGGATCGCGCGTGTCGCCGACCTGCCCGACCGCTCCCTGACCACCGCGCTCACCGCCGCCGACACCGCCATGTACCGCGCCAAGGACCGCGCCACCGGCCCCGTCATCTACGACCCCGCAGACCGAGACGAGCCCCGCCGCTGGCGCCGCACCGGCCCCGGCGCCCTCGCCACCCGCACCGGAGGAACCCAGTCGTGAACCCGGAACTCATCGCCGCCGCTGCCCTCATGGCCCCCGGCGCCACCCTGTCCGCCGCCGTCGCCTGGTCCCTGCGCGGCTCCCGGACGCACTCCGCCGCCGTCCGCATGGTCCTCGCCGAGTCCGCCGCCGCCCGCACCGCCGCGCTGGACGAGGACGGGCCCACTCCGCCCACGGAGCGGGAACCCGCGCCCGAGACCGCGCCGGCACCGGCCGTGCGGCTCGCGACGGTCCTGCCGTTCCCGGGTGCGTCCCGCCGTGCCGCCTGAGCCCCGCACCGTGCCCGGGCCCCCGGTCATGGTCCCGGGGGCCCGGCCGGCCGCCGGGTGGCTGCCCACCCGGCCCTGGAACGGCCTTACCGTGCTGGACGCGTTCTGCTGCCAGGGCGGCGCCAGCATGGGCTACCACCTCGCCGGATACCGCGTCCTGGGCGTCGACCTGGACCCGCAGACGCGGTACCCGTTCGAGTTCGTGCAGGGCGACGCGGTCGAGTTCATCACCCGCCACGGGCACCTCTTCGACCTGGTGAGCGGGTCGCCGCCGTGCCAGCGTTATACCCGCTGCCAGAAGATCCGGGGGCGCGAGCACCCGGACCTGATCGGACCGACCCGGGAGGCAATGCGGGCCACCGGCCGCCCCTACGTGATCGAGAACGTCGAGGAAGCGCGGGGAGAGCTGCTGGAGCCGGTGATGCTCTGCGGCGCGGCGTTCGGCCTGCGGACCTACCGGCACCGCCTCTTCGAGACCGGCGGCGGCCTCCGGCTCGAACAGCCCGAGCACCCCGGGCACACGGCCCGCGTCGCGAAGATGGGCCGCCCCGTGGGTGAGGGGGAGTTCATGCACGTCGTCGGCAACTTCTCGAACGTCCCTCTCGCCCGCAGCCCGGAAGTGATGGGCATGCACTGGGCCACCCGGGACGGGCTGCGGGAGGCAATCCCGCCGGCGTACACGGAGCTGATCGGCCGTCAGGCCCTGCTTGCCCTCTCAGAACGCAGCCTCGCTGCGACTGGCTGACCGGAGCGGGTCCGTGGCGCTCCTGGACTGGCGAGACGGCAGGCATTTCGACCACACCCGGAACCTGCCGTGCCGCTGGTGCGGCAGGCCCACACCCTTGCGCGACGACCAGCGCAGGCCCGCACACAAGGTCTGCGCCGAGAACGAGAACGGCGGCCCCCTTCCGGCAAGAACCGGGGCCGCCGCCAATCCAGCACTGCTCTAGAGAACTGGAGACACCCAGCATGACCGATCCGACCCACATCCGGGGAGAGCACCTGCTCACCGCCCTCTCGCTGGCGGCGTCCGGCGTGCCGGTGCTGCCGTTGCGAGCGGGGAAGGTGCCGTTCGGCAACTGCCAGGCCTGCACTGGCAACGCGTGCGGCGGCCGGCCGAACATGAAGACCCCCGGCCCCTGCGTCTGCCCGGCCCCCTGCCACGGTTGGGCCGCCGCCACCACCGACCCCGCCGTCCTCAACTCCCAGGAGTGGGCCGCCGCGTGGCGCGAGGCGACCGGGGTGGCCTACCACCCCGGCGGCGCCGGACTGACCGCCGTGGACCTCGATAACACCGACGCCACCACCTGGGCCCGCGCCAACCTGCCCGCCACCCTGACCGTTCCCACCACCCGGGGCGAGCACTGGCTCTACCGGGGCGCGATGCCGTCGGCCAACGCGGTGCGGCCCGGCATCGACCTCAAGTCGTCCATGTCCTACGCCCGGTGGGTCGGCCGCGGCTCCGGCACCCTCACCGCCCTGCCGGACACCGTCCGGGCCCTGGTCGTTCGACAGCTCGCCCCGGCCCGTCCGGTGGCCGTGTCCGCGCCGACCGGTGGCGGGAGGTGCCCGCACCGCAGCCCGGCCTACCTGGACCGTGGCATCACCATGGCCGTCCAGCGCATCACCGACGCCGCCAGTGCGGTCCACGCGACCGTGTTCGGGGCCTTCCTCGCTGTGCTGTCCACCCACGGCCGGTGCGGGTGCCTGACCGACGCGCACACGGAGCGGCTGTTCGCCGCCGCGCAGGCCAAGGGCGAGTCCGCCCGGCACTGCGCCGACGCGTGGGCCAACGCCGTCCACAGGCTGGGGATGTAGCCATGGCCGAGGACGAGAAGACCCCGGCACGCGAGATCATCACCGACTACGCGCAAGCCCACTTCCGGTACTTCCGCACCGCCGACGGCACCGTCTACGCCCAGAAGACCGGCCACCCCGTCGCGCGTCCGATCCGCTCCCAGGGCACCACCGGCAGCCACCGCCAGGAACTCATGGTCGGTCTCTTCCGCGACGGCCTCGGGGTGTTCAACGGCACCGCCCTCAAGGAGGCGCTGGACTTGATCGAGGCACTCGCCCTGACGGAGGACGTGCAGCCCGTCCACATCCGCGTCGCCCCCGGCTTCGACGGGGCGACATGGCTGGACCTGGGCCGCTCCGACGGCCTCTCCGTGCGCATCCACCCCACCGGCTGGGACACCATCGTCCCCGACCCGCGAGAGGTCTGCTGGCGGCGCACCCAGCTCACCGGAGAACTGCCGGTGCCCGTCAAGGACACCGATGGCAAGGGCATCGACCTGCTGCTGAGGTTGTGCAACTTCGCGACCGCGCAGACGGAGTGCCTGGCGATCGCGTGGCTGATCGGGTGCCTGGGGCCGTCCGTGCCGGTTCCGGCCGTGTTCCTGACTGGGCCGCAGGGCGCGGGCAAGTCCACGGCCGGCCGGATGCTCACTCGGATCGTCGAGGGGATGAGCGGGGACCTGCGCCGGGCCCCGAAGGACGAGGAGAACCTGCTCGCCGCTGTGGCGGCCGGGTGGATCACCGCGCTCGACAACCTGTCCCACATGACCCCCGACCTCTCCGACGCGATGTGCTGCATCGTCACCGGAGCCGAGAACGTCAAGCGGGCCCTCTTCACCGACGGCGACGTCTTCCGCGTCGGCTACCGCCGCCCCATGCTCCTAACCGGCATCGACGTCGGCGTCATCCGCCCCGACCTCGCGGAACGCCTGCTGCCGCTGCGACTGGTACGGCCCGCCAAGCGCCGCACCGAGGCGAAGCTGTGGGCCGAGTACGCGCAGGTGCTGCCCACCGTCCTCGGGTCGCTCCTGGACCTCACCGTCAAGGTCCGGGCGGCGGACGCGGAGACGCCGACGGATCTGCGGATGGCGGACTTCGCGCACCTGTGCGCGCAGCTCGACGCCGCCACCGGCTGGGGCTCGCTGCCCGCCTACCGGGCCTGCCTGGACGACCTGAACGATGACGTGATCGAGGGCGACCTGATGGCGCAGACCGTCCTGCGGCATGCCGAGACCATCGCGCCGGGGGAGGCGCAGCGGCTGACGTCCACGCAGTGGCTCGACTGCCTCAGCCGCCTCTACGTCGGCGAGGAATTCAAGCCCCTGCCGAAGGGCTGGCCCACTACCGGCAAGGTGCTCTCCGACCGACTGAAGCGCCTCCAGCCCACCCTTGCCGCCCGGGGCGTGCTGGTCGACTCCGGCCGCACCCGGGAGGGCCGCTACCTCGAAGTCGAGCGCCCGGCCCCCGAGCCCCCGAAGCCGCCGCACGAGCAGCCGCCACTGCTCTGACCCGGGTCACCGCCTGAACAGCAAGAGGAGCACCGGCTCCGCCCGGGGCCCGGTGCTCCTCTTGCTGTTCGGCGAAGCCGCTTGAGGTCGTGCCGCGCAGCGGCTCCGCTCCTCGCCCTGAGAGAGCGCCGAACTACAACAACAGCCCCTCAATTTTTCCTAAGTAGGAACCGCTGCGTCACGTTCGTCACGGCCGCCGGAAAACGACCCCTGACCTGCACAGAAGGGCGTGACGCAGACGAAAAGCTCTGCGTCATCCTGCGTCACCCTCGTCACGCCCCCGCGTCACCGTGACGCAGCCGCGTGACGCAGACGCCACCCGGCCCGACTCCTGCGTCACGCCAAAACCCCAGTTCAGACCCCCTATGTGACGCGTATGACGCTGTGACGCAGAAATCCCCACCTCGGACACACGCACACGCCTCAACGCCGCACCCTCTCCACCACACCCGAACCGCTCACCGGAGGATCTGCATGGCTAAGCGTGAACTGCTCAAGCTCTCCGCCGTCCTCGAAGAGATCAACATGAGCCGCGCCGCCTTCTATCGGATGCGCGCCCGAGGCCAGGGGCCGCGCCTGATCAAGCTCCCCAACGCTCAGCTCCGCGTGGACCGCGCCGACCTCGACAGCTGGCTGACCGCCTGCCAGATCGCTGCCTGACAACCCATCGCCACCAGGGGCCCGGCATTCGCCGGGCCCCTCATCCGTACGGAGCTGAATTGCTGACCTTCGAGGTGCACATCTATGCCATCCGTGATCTCAAGCGCGGCCGCAAGCCGCACCAACTTCGTTGGCGCGTAGGTCAGAACCCGCACTCCCGAACGTTCGCCACGAAGACCCTGGCGGACGGCCGACGGGCCCAACTGATGACCGCGATCCAGAAGGGCGAGCAGTTCGACACCGACAGCGGTCTGCCGGTGTCCGAACTCAGGAAGCGCGACCAGGTCACCTGGTTCGAGCACGCGACGGAGTACGCGGAGAAGAAGTGGACCCGGGCATCCGCCAAGAGCCGGTCCGCACGTGCGGACGCGCTCGCCACCATCACCCCCGCGCTCGTCACCGACCGACGGGGCGCGCCTGATCACCGCGTTCTCCGCCAGGCCCTGTCGTGCTGGGCGTTCAACTTCTCACCCCAGCAGCCGGAAGCGCCCGCAGAGGTCACCGCCGCGCTCGCGTGGTTGGCCAAGAAGTCCATCGGGATCGGGGAGTTGGAGGATTCCGAGAGGGTGCGCACCGCCCTTGAGGCCCTGTCCCGCCTCCTGAACGGGCAGGTCGCTGCGGACAACACGATCACCCGCAAGCGCATGGTGTTCAACAACGCCCTGCGGTACGCCGTTGAGCGCCGCAGACTGCCGGCCAACCCGCTCCAATTCGTGGACTGGGAAGCGCCGGAGACCGACGATGAGATCGACTGGCGTTGGGTCCCGGGGCCGGAGCAGGGACACGCTCTGATCGAGGCTGCCGGTACGGTCTCGCCGCGCGGGAGCCACCTGCGGGCGTTCTACGGCTGCATGCTCTACGCGGCTACCCGGCCGGCCGAGGCGATGGACATTCGGATCACGGACTGCACCCTTCCGGAGTCCGGGTGGGGGCGGATCGTGCTGGCCGGCAGCTCCCCAAGGGTCGGCTCACGCTGGACGGATGACGGCCAATCACACGAAGAGCGCGGCCTCAAGCGTCGGGCCCGCAGCGCCACACGCGACGTGCCCATTCCGCCGGTCCACGTGCAGCTGCTGCGCGAGCACATCGAGCGGTTCGGCGTCGCATCCGACGGGCGGCTGTTCCGGGCGACGGAGGGTGGGCGCCTTCTCACGAAGGAGTACGCCGCGCTCTGGAAGGACGCCCGGACGGCGGTTCTCGCCCCCGAGCAGGTGGAGACCCCCCTCGCCGATGTGCCCTACGAGCTGCGGCACACGGCCGTGTCCGGCTGGCTGGTGGCCGGCGTCGACCCGGTGGAGGTGGCGCGTCGCGCCGGGCACAGCGTGGCGGTGCTGTACCGGTTCTACGCCAAGATCCTGAACAACCGTCAGGACCACTCCAACGCCCTGATCGAGCGCTTCCTGAACGGTCAGGACATGCAGGAGTAGGCCGTCAGCACCCCGGGTCGGCGTTCCACAGATGTTCCACACGGGCTGGACCCGCGCGGGATATCGGCGACGCGGAGTGAGACAACATGCGAAAGGGCGGGTACCGGCCGCTCGCCGATACCCGCCCTGAGCTGGGGATACCCCCACCAGCGGAGAGTGTGGGATTTGAACCCACGGTGACGGGTTACGCCACGACAGTTTTCAAGACTGGTCCCTTAGGCCGCTCGGGCAACTCTCCAGGCGGAGGTCAGCCTAACGGGTCCGGTGGGGTTCCGTGCACACCGTTTTGCCGGTGGGGTCAGTTGTCGCCCTTGCGTTCGCCCAGGGTGACGGTGGTCTTGGCGGCCTTGCCGTCGCGGGTGTACTCGACCTCGACCTTGTCGCCGGGCTTGTACGTCCAGATCTCGCTGACCAGGGTCGGGCCGCTGTCGATGACGTGGCCGCCGAGCTTGGTGATCACGTCGCCGGCCTTGAGGCCGGCCTGGTCGGCGGGGCCGTTGGGGGTGACGGCGGCGCTGTCGCCGACCGCGGAGCTGCGGATCTGCGCGCCGTCGCCCTTGTAGTCGTCGTTGCGCAGCACCCCGAGGATCGCGTAGACCGGCGTGCCGGTCTTGATCAGGTCGCCCGCCACCCGCTTGGCCTGGTTGATCGGGATGGCGAAGCCGAGACCGATCGAGCCGGCCCGGCCGTTGCTGCTGCTGTTGGACTGGATCGCCGAGTTGATGCCGATCACGGCGCCTGCGGCGTCCAGCAGCGGACCACCGGAGTTGCCCGGGTTGATCGAGGCGTCGGTCTGCAGGGCGTTCATGTAGGAGGACTGGGCGCCGGTCTCGTCGCCGGAGGCCACCGGACGGTCCTTGGCACTGATGATGCCGGTGGTGACGGTGCCCTCCAGGCCGTACGGGGCGCCGATCGCAACGGTGGCGTCGCCGACCGCGACCTTGTCGGAGTCACCGAGCGGCAGCGGGACCAGCTTGTCCTTCGGCGGGCTGTCCAGCTTGATCACGGCCACGTCGTAGCCCTGTGCCCGGCCGACCACCGAGGCCGGGTAGGACGAGCCGTCGGAGAACTTGACGGTCAGTTTGCCGCCGCTGGCCGCCGGGGCGACCACGTGGTTGTTGGTGAGGATGTGGCCCTCGGTGTCGAAGACGAAGCCGGTGCCGGTGCCGGACTCCTGCGAGCCCTGCGCCTTGATGGTGACCACGCTCGGCAGCGCCTTGCCGGCGATGCCCGCGACGGACTCGGGCGAGCGGTTGATCGCCTGCTTGTTCTCGCTGGCCTGGACGGTGGTGCTGCTGCCGCGCCCTGACGAGGAGTTCGATCCGCCGTCCCGGTCGCTCACCGCGGCGCCGATCGCGCCCCCGGCCAGACCGGCCAGCAGGGCGACGGCCGCGACCAGCGCGATCAGCCCGCCGCGCTTGCGGCGGGGGGCCGGGACGGCACCCGGGCCGAACGGCTGGCCCGGCAGGCCGGGGCCGCCCGGACCGTCGAGGCCGCCGGGCGGGGTGCCCCAGCTGCCCAGCGGGGTGCCGGCGCCGAACGGGTGGTGCGGCGGCTCGGCGGCCTGGTGGGTCGGCGGGCCCGACTGCACCGGCGGCAGCTCGGCGGCAGGCACGGCCGGCGCGGCCGGAGCCACCGGCGTGGCGTACGGGTTCCCGGCCTGAGCCGGCGGCGGCACGTCCGGGTAGGCGGCAGGCGCGGGCGCGGGCGGCGGCGGCGCGTCCAGGTAGGACGGCGCCGCGGCCACCGGCGGCGCGGGCGGCAGCACCGGCGGCGGTGCGTCGAGGTAGGACGGGGCGGCCGGGGCCGGCGGCGGGGTCACCTTGCCGAAGGCGACCGTCGGCGTCGGCTCGGCGGCCGGCGGGGCCGCCGCCGGGACGGCAGGAGCAGCGGGGGCATCGGCCGACACGCTCTCAGCCGGACTCACCACCCCCTGGCCCGTGGAGGTGCGCTCCTCCTCGGGCCCGGTGGACCCACTCGCGTGCTCGGTGCTCACGGACGACCTCCATAGCTGACAGAACCTTGGTCCACAGTTTTTCGTATGCGTGATTCGGTTGTCGTATGGGGCCCGGTGAAGAACTCTTAAGAATCCTTACCCGTTCCCGACACGATCCCCGGGGGTCCGCTTCGTCCCGCGATCCGGACGGCCACCCGCTCGCCTTGGTGTTCGGCCGCCCGGCCGCTAGCCTGGCGCTCCAAACTGACACGCGGGAGCTTGGACCGTCCAGGCTGAGAGTGCGCGGAACGACCGTACGCCATGCAGGTGCTGGCACTACGGCGAGGGAGCGCAGACCGCTCGAACCTGTCCGGGTAATGCCGGCGTAGGGAGCATCGGCCATGACGGCTGTTTCGCCTGCCCCTGTCCAGGAACCGTCCGCGCGCGCCGAGGCGCCGCTCGTCCTGGACACCGCACCTCCTCGCACCCTCGACTTCCGGGCGCTGTTCTCGCTCTGGGCCAACCTCGGGGTCAGCCTGATCGGCTTCACCAGCGCGGCCACCGTGATCGGTGCCAAGGGCTCCGAGCTCTCGCTGGTCGCCGCGATCACCGCCACCGTGGTGGGCACCGTGATCGGCACCGCGATGCTCGGGGTGACCGCCCTGATCGGCGCCCGGACCGGCGCGCCCGCGATGACGGTGCTGCGCGGCCTGTTCGGCACCCGGCTGTCCTACGTGCCGACCGTGCTGAACATCGCCCAGTGCATCGGCTGGGGCGTGTACGAGCTGCTGGTGATCGCGATGGGCGCCCAGGAGGTGACCGGCTCGCAGGGCTGGCGCTGGCTGTTCGTGGTGCTGGCCGGTCTGCTGACCACCGCGCTGACCATCTGGCCGCTCGGCGCGATCGCGGTGCTGCGCAAGTACGTGACGATCGCCGTCGGCATCGCGATGGTCTACTTCACCGTCCAGCTGGTCCGCCAAGGCGTGCCGAACCCCGGTGCGGGCAACTGGACCGGCTTCCTCTCCGCGACCGACGCGATCATCGCGGTCTCGATCTCCTTCGTGCCGCTGGCCGCCGACTACACCCGGCACGCCCGCACCGCCGGTGCGGCGTTCTGGGCCACCTTCTCCGGCTACACGCTGGCCCAGGTCTGGTGCTACCTGCTGGGCGTGGTGGCACTGCTGCAGTCCGACGGCGACCCGAGCCGGATCTTCTCCTCCTTCACCGGGGTGGCCGCGGGCTGGGCCTTCCTGCTGGTGCTGGTGGTCCGGGAGACCGACCAGTCCTTCGCCAACGTGTACTCGACCGCGATGTCGATCCAGAACCTGCTGCCGAAGGTCGACCGCCGGCTGCTGACCGGTGGGATCGGCGCGCTGGTGACCGTACTGGCGCTGCTCACCGACGAGTTCACCGCCTCGTACTACGCCTTCCTCGGCCTGATCGGCTCGGTCTTCGTGCCGATGTTCGCGGTGCTGGCGGCCGACTACTTCCTCGGCTCGGGCCGGCGCGGCTGGAACCTGGCCGAGGACGCCCCGGCCCGCTGGCTGATGCTGCTGCCGTGGGCGCTCGGCTTCGCGACCTACCAGTTCATCGCCCCGACCGCGATCGACGGCTGGAGCGACCGCTGGCACGACCTGCAGTCGGCGACCGGTTTCGAGGCGCAGCCCTGGACCTCGGCCTCGGTGCTCAGCTTCCTGGTCGCGGCGCTGGCCACCCTCGCGGTGACCCGGCGGAAGTAACACCGACCGGCCGCCGCCCCGGGAACTTCACCCGGAGTTTCCCGTGGCGGCGGCCGCCGGTCGTCCGGCTGCTCGTAGGGTTACCGGTGTGGATACCCGGAACCAGCCGTTGACCAGCCAGGACGCCACCGACTGCGGCGCCGTGAAGGTGATCGCGCACCGCGGCTCCTCGGCCGCCCGCGCCGAGCACACCCTGGCGGCCTACGCGCTCGCCGTCGCGGAGGGCGCCGACGGCCTGGAGGCCGACATCCGGCTGACCGCCGACGGGCAGCTGGTCTGCGTGCACGACCGGACGGTCCACCGGACCTCGGACGGCCGGGGCGCGGTCTCCGCCCTGACGCTGGCTCAGCTGAACGAGCTCGACTTCGGCTCCTGGAAGGCCCCGGCGGCTCCCGAACCCAGCCCCGTCCTGACGCTGGCCCAGTTGCTCGAACTGGTCGCGGACGCCGGGCGGCGGGTGGAGCTGGCCATCGAGACCAAGCACCCGACCCGGTTCGCGGGGCGCACCGAGGCCGAGTTGCTCCGATTGCTCACCCGGTACGGACTGCTTCCGGACAGCCCGGAGGGGTCCACGGTGCGGGTGATGAGCTTCTCCGAGCTCTCGCTGCACCGGATCCGCCGGGCCGCGCCCGCCGTTCCGACCGTCTACCTGTTCGACCGCAGGCTCCCGGTGCTCGGCCGGACCAAGGCGCTGCCCGGCGGCGCCCGGATCGCCGGGCCCGGCATTGACCTGGTCCGGTCCAATCCCGGGCTGGTGCGCGCGCTGCGCCGGGCGGGGCACTCGGTGCACGTCTGGACGGTGGACGAGGCCGCCGATGTCGAACTCTGCCTGGAACTCGGGGTGACCGCGATCATCACCAATCGGCCGCGCGCCGTGCTCGACCAACTCGGCCGATAAACGCCCCGCGCGAGGGGCGCGAACTGGCGCGAACTCCGGCGTGAAGTACCGGGAGTGGCCAATTCCGGCCGTTTGGACAACGGTCTGTGAGCAGCTAATCACCATTTGCGTACGGTGAGTTGCGGTGCCCGTTAATGTCCCGCCGCGATCGCCGGATGCCCGTTTCCGACCCATTACCAAGGGGCATCCATCCCTCGGCGAATGCTGAAGGAGGTCCGGGGGTGGCGTTGATGATGGCACAAGAGGTGCCGACTTCATCGACCATGGCGGTGCCGCACGGGCCCGCCGGGGTCGGAGCGGCACGACGCCGACTGCGCCGTGATCTCGGCGACCACGAGGTCGCCGACACGGTGATCGACGACGCGGTCCTGATCCTGTCCGAGTTGCTCAGCAACTCCTGCCGGTACGCCCGGCCGCTGGGTCGGCTGGCCGACCTGAAGGACGACGCGCCGGCACCGGTGCCGGCCCCCGTCCTGGTCGGCGTGCGGTCCGGCGAGGACGGTGAGCCCGGCGGGGTGACGGTCCGTTGGCAGCTGTCCGGGCGCGGGCAGCTGACCCTGGAGGTGACCGACGGCGGTGCGGTGACCAGGCCGCTGCCGGCCCGCCCCTCGCTCACCTCGCGCGGCGGCCGGGGCCTGACCATCGTCGGCCGGCTGGCGGACGACTGGGGCGTCCGGGACGCACCCGGGCAGGTGACGGTCTGGGCCGAACTCCCGCTGCGGCCCGCGCCCGGGGCGCGGAGCGCCTGACCGGCCGCCCCGCGCGGCCCCGCCGGACACCCGGAAGAGGGTCGCCGGGCCGGAGCTGTCCGGTCGGCCCGGAAAGCTCAGTAGGCTGCCCGGGCAAGCACGTCGCCGTACCGGGAGAGCCGCACCATGGCCAAGAAGGCCGCGAAGAAGTCGCCGCAGAACCGTCCGTCCACCGCCGTGACCTCGGGCGAGATCCCCGTGGTCGGGGCCCGCGAGGACTGCCCGTGCGGTTCCGGCCGCCGGTACAAGGCGTGCCACGGGCGCGAGGCCGCGCACGCGGTCCAGGAGCTGGTCCACCGCCCGTTCGAGGGCCTGCCCGGCGAGGCCGACTGGGTCGCGCTGCGCGAGCTGGTCCCCTCCGCCACCGTGCCGCTCACCCTGGCCAAGGGCATCGCCGACGCCGCCACCGGCCCGGTCCCCTCGGTGACGCTGGCCACCGTGCTGCCGCTGGCCTGGCCCGCGCTGCGCCGTCCGGACGGCTCGATCCTGCTCGGCCTGCAGACCCAGTCCGCCTCCGGCGACCTGAGCCGCGACCTGGCGGACGCCCTGGAGCTGGCCCTGACCACCGAGCCGGGCAGCCCGGTGCCGGCCCGCCGGACCGTCCCCGGCGGCCGCCGCCTGCAGGAACTGCTCGACCTGGAGGCCGAGTTCGTACCGGTCGTGCACACCGGCTTCGAGTTCTGGCTGGAGGACGCGGAGACCGCCACCGGTGACGTGGCCGCCTCGCTGGAGCAGGCCAACGCGGCCGCCATCCCGACCGAGAAGCTCAGCAGCGTGCCGTCCGCGTACTGGTGCGCCGCACCGGACAAGAACCACCTGCGCTGGGCCATGACCGTGCCGGAGGAGCAGCTGCTGAACGCGCTCGCCAAGCTGACCGCCGCCGAGCAGTCCTCGCTCGGTGCGGACACCCGCCTGGTCGGCTCGTTCCGCGCGCACGGGGTGACCGTGCCGGTCTGGGACCTGCCGCAGAGCATGACCGCCGCCGACTGCGAGGCGCCCGCCGCCGAGTTCGCCGAGCGACTGGCCGCCACCCTGAAGGACGAGACCCCGCTCACCGCCGAGCAGCGCCGGGTCCGGGGTCACCTGGTGAGCCGTCAGGTGACGCTGAACTGAGGCTTTTCCCCCGGCGTTCCACCGGGAAAGTGACTCGCGTCACATTTTCCGACCGGAAGGAAAACTGCCAGGTGACAGAGTGTGCGGACAAATTGGCGCGCACGCGGATCTTTGTTACCATTTAAACAGTCCGGTCGCTGGTGCATCCCCCGTCGCCAGCGGCCGGATCTTCTTTTTCCGTACGGGAATTGAGCGCGGCAGGTCGTTCAGCCGGCCAGCCTGCTGCCGCCCGCCGCCGCCGAACTGGCCGCGATCAGCGCCCCCAGCAGACCGCCCACCTCGGGCAGCCACGGACGCCCGCCGATCGGCGGCCGGATCCAGCGCACCGCGCCCTCGGCCGTCCGGCTGGGCGGCAACAGCAGGTAGCCGTCCGGGCCGTGATAGCGCATCACCCCTGGCACCCACGGCTGTTCGGCCAGCAGCTCCCCCAACTCGGCCAGCGTGTACGGCGCCACCAGCAGCACGTAGCGGTCCTGGGCCAGCAGCACCGGGCCGACCGGCACGTCCAGCACCTCGAAGTACTCCAGGGCCCTGGCCCCCGCGTCGGCCGGCAGGCTGACCGCGCTGACCGTCCGGCCGGTGGCCACCAGCACCGAGGCGTCCGGCGAGCGCTCGGCCCACCACCAGCCCACCATCCGGGCATCGGTGGTGGCGGCCGGCAGCGGCGGCTCGTGCGGGTGCGCGCCGGGGGCCGAACAGCCCGGGTCCTCGCAGGAGCAGGGCCCGAGCAGGCCGGGCACCGCGTACGCGCCGGGCAGCACCGGCCAGCCGTACCCGGCGGCGGTCCGGGCCGCCGCCAGCAGGGCCGCCCTGACCCGGCGCCGGCTGCCGGGCCAGCGCAGCCAGGGCGACCGGGTGGCGGGCAGGTTCCTGCGGTGCGCCTTGCTCCGGGTCTTGCTCCGGTTCAGACGGGGACGCGTCCATGGCATCTGCGCTCGTTCCTTTCCGCGACCGTGGGGCTCGGGCAGTCGGACCGTCGGCCGCGGCTGCGCCCCGGATGCGGGGGCGGCACCGGTGCACGGGCGGTTCGGCGGGAGTGACCGGGACGACAGGGTGGGCTGGGGCCTGGAGCGGACGGCCCCCGGAACGAGAATCCCGCATGCGACCAGATGGACGCCTGTCGGAGCCGGCTGGTTCCACCGTACGAGTGAGTGAGCACCGGCCCGGCCGGGCACCGGCTCCCCGAACCATACGATCCGGACGGCCCCCTGACGGAGCGTCGGGACGTGGCAGCCCTCCCGGGGCGGCCGATCCGCCCCCGACGGCCACCACCGCACCCGCCGACCGACCTCGTCCCGAATCTGGACATGCCCCGATCGGCCTGTGTACAAGTGGTGGATTAATGCCGAGTAGTGACAGTAGGAATCGTTTTTGGGCGGTCCTGGTGGTTCTGCGTGACACATACCACTGTGTGGGGAGTTGGGACATGACCGACGCCAAGCCTCTGACGGCGACCGCCACCGTGCTGCCGGACCTCGGCTTCCTGGCCGTCAGCGAGACGGCCGGTCTGCAGGACCGTTTGGTCGGACAGCTGTCCGACCTCACCGTCCTCCAGGAGCACACCGAGCTGCTCGTCCGGGCCCGCGGACTGGCCGACACGCTGGCTGCCGTGCTGGCCTCCGGCGCCGCCCTGCTCGGGGCCCGCCGGGGCCTGATCACCACCACCGCCCGGGGCACCGGCCGCCCGGTCGGCCTCAACCTGGACCGGTCCGAACTCGGCGCGCTGGAGACCGTCCCGGCCGAGCACGGCCCGTTCTCCGGGCTGCTCAGCCACCCCGCCGAGCCCGGCCGGCTGCTGATCACCGACCTGGCCACCGACCCCGCGGCCGGGCCGAGGTTCCGCCAGGTGGCCGAGCAGCTCGGCCTCGGCGCCTGCTACGCCGTACCGCTCGGCACCGACCAGGACGGGCCGCTGGGCGCCGCCGTCTGGTTCTACGACGAGCCCGCCGAGCCCGACCCCGGCCGCCTCCTTCTGGTGCACCGGTACTGCGAGTTCGCCGCCCCGCTGCTGGCCAAGCAGTTCGTCTCGGACCGGGCCGAGCAGCAGGCCGAGGCGCTCCGCCGGGGCCTGCTGCCCGACCGGCTGCCGGTCTCCCCCGGCCTGCGGCTGGCCGCCCGCTGCGTGCCGGCCGCCCTGGAGCGTTCGGCCGGCAGCGACTGGTACGACGCCATCGCCCTGCCGGACGGCACCTTCGGGCTGACCGTCGGCAGCGTCTCCGGCGACGGCCCCGGGGCCGGGCCGGCCTCGGCCCCCGGCGCGGCCGCCGCGATGGGCCGGGTCCGGGCCGCGCTGCGGGCGTACGCGGTGCTGGAGGGCGAGGACCCGGTCTCGGTGCTCGGCGACCTCGAACTACTGCTCAAGACCACCGAGCCGAACCGGACCGCCACCGCGCTCTACGCCTGGGTGCAGCCCGAGGAGCGGCGGATCACGCTGGCCGGCGCCGGGCACTGCCCGCCGATCCTGGTCACCAGGTACGGCGCCAACTTCGTCGAGACCTCGCTCTCCGCCCCGCTCGGCATGCTCAGCTGCTGGGAGGCCCCGGGGGTGGAGCTCGACGCCGAGCCCGGTGACCTGCTGGTGCTCTACACCGAGGGCCTGGCCCGCCGCTGCGGCCCGACCCTGCACGCCGGCCAGAACGCGCTGCGCCGGGCCGCCGCCGACGCCCCGCGCGAGCTGCGGCAGGAGCCGGACCGCCTGCTCGGCCACCTGCTCGGCAGCGCCCCGGCCGCCACCGACGGCTCGGACGACCTGGTGCTGCTGGCCGCCCGTTTCGACTAGGTTTCGCCGGTTTCTCCGGCTCCCGATCAATCGTTCGTCCATCGGTCCGTACGATGGGGCCTACGGCCGCCCACGCGCGTCGCGATCCGATGCGTCCGGGGCGGAACCACTCGCAAGGAGGCGACGTACGTGACCGAGGACCGTAGCCCGGCGGCAGCCGAGAACCCCGAGGGTGCCGCAGGCGGTGACCAGGCCGAGGAGCAGCCCGTCAAGGGCCGCAAGAACGGACTGTACGGAGAGGTCTCCGACGAGCTGGCCGACTCGATGAAGTCCGGCTGGGCCGACACCGAGCTGCGCGGCCTGGAGCCGGTCGCCCAGGCTCCGTACGCGGCCGAGCGACGGGCCAGGCTGTCCGCCGCCTTCCCCGGCGAGCGCCTGGTGATCCCGGCGGGCAACCTGCGCACCCGGGCCAACGACACCGAGTACTCGTTCCGCGCCGCCAGCGAGTACGTGCACCTGACCGGTGACCAGACCGAGGACGCGGTGCTGGTGGCCGAGCCGGTCGACGGCGGCCACGAGTTCAGCCTCTACCTGCTGCCCCGCTCCAACCGGGAGAACGGCGAGTTCTGGCTGGACGGCAACGGCGAGCTCTGGGTCGGCCGCCGGCACAGCCTGACCGAGGCCGAGCAGCTGCTCGGCCTGCCCTGCCGGGACGTCCGCAAGGCCGCCGAGGAGCTCGCCGCCGCGCCCGCCGCGCCGACCCGGATCGTGCGCAGCTACGACGCCGGTCTGGAGGCCGCGCTGGCCGAGGTGCTGGACGAGGACCGGGACGAGGAGTTCAAGACCTTCCTGAGCGGCCTGCGGCTGGTCAAGGACGACTGGGAGATCACCCAGCTGCGCGCCGCCTGCGACGCCACCGTCAACGGATTCACCGACGTGGTACGGGAGTTGGGCCAGGCCGTGGCCACCTCCGAGCGCTGGATCGAGGGCACCTTCTGGCGCCGCGCCCGGGTCGAGGGCAACGACATCGGCTACGGCTCGATCTGCGCCGCCGGTCCGCACGCCACCACCCTGCACTGGGTCCGCAACGACGGCGACGTCCGCCCGGGCGAGCTGCTGCTGCTGGACGCGGGCGTCGAGACGCACACCCTCTACACCGCCGACGTCACCCGCACCCTGCCGATCAACGGCCGCTTCAACGCGCTCCAGCGCAAGATCTACGAAGCCGTCTACGACGCCCAGGAGGCGGGCATCGCCGCCGTCCGGCCGGGCGGCCGGTTCCGCGACTTCCACGACGCCTCGCAGCGCGTGCTGGCCGAACGCCTGCTCGCCTGGGGCCTGTTGGACGCCTCGGTGTACGACGTCGAGAAGGTGCTGGAGCTCGGCCTGCAGCGCCGCTGGACCTTGCACGGCACCGGCCACATGCTCGGCCTGGACGTGCACGACTGCGCGCAGGCCCGCCGCGAGCAGTACGTGGACGCGCTGCTGGAGCCCGGCATGTGCCTCACGGTCGAGCCCGGCCTGTACTTCCAGCAGGACGACCTGACCGTCCCCGAGGAGTACCGCGGCATCGGCGTCCGGATCGAGGACGACATCCTGGTCACCGCCGACGGCAACGAGAACCTCTCGGCCGGCCTGCCGCGCCGGGCCGACGAGGTCGAGGCCTGGATGGCCCGGCTGACCGGCTGACGCTGCACCCGCACGACGGAGGCCGGACCCCGGGGCGGGGTCCGGCCTCCGTCGTGCCCGCTCAGGCCCGGGCTCTGCAGGAAGGCCGCGGTCAGCAGACCAGACCGAGGTCGGCCGGGGTGGCGGTCTTCGGGTCGACCGGGCGGCGGCCCTCGGTCGGCCAGCCCTCGCGGATCCAGTACTCCAGGCCGCCGATCATCTCCTTGACCTCACGGCCGAGTGCGGCGAGCTTCATCGCGCCCTTGGTGGAGCCGTTGCAGGCGGGGCCCCAGCAGTACACCACCAGGAGCCCGGCCGGGAGTTCGGCCAGCCGCTCGGCGGTGATCTCGGCGAGCGGCAGGCTGACCGCGCCGGGCAGGTGGGTCTTGCGGTGGGCGCCCTCGGCCCGGACGTCGACGATCGTGAAGTCCTGCCGCCCGTCCCGCAGCGCGTACCAGACGTCCGCCGGGTCGGCCTGGCAGCCGAGCCGCTCGGCGAAGAAGCCGAAGGCCCGCTCGGGGGAGAGCGCCGGGATCTCGGTGACGGGGGAGGTGACGGCGGCGGGGGCGGCAGTGGGGGCGGTAGTGGTCATGTCCGGGCTCCGGTCGGTCGGTTCTGCTCGCTGGCTGACGACTCCATCCTGCGATCCGGGCACCGGCGCCCGACAGTGGCGGGCACGACTACACTCGCCAAGATCCCGCCAGCCTGTCCAGGAGCGTCCGATGGCCGCGCAGCCGCCCGCCCACCCCGTCGCCGTCAGCATCGGCCCCCGCCCGGAGCCGGTGCACACCATCGCGGTGTACGCCTTCGACGGCATGGCCCCGTTCGAACTCGGCGTGGTGGTCGAGGTGTTCGCCCTCGCCCGGCCGGAGCTGACCGGCCTGCTGGCCACCCCCTGGTACGGCCTGAAGGTCTGCGCCGAGCACCCGGGCACCCCGCTGAACGCGGTCGGCGGCTTCTCCCTCACCGCCCACCACGGGCTGGACGAACTGGCCGACGCCGACACGGTGATCGTGGTCGCGGTGCCGAACACCTTCGGCGGCGAGGTCTCCCCCGCCCTGGTCGCCGCGCTGCGCACCGCGCACGAGCGCGGCGCCCGGATCGTCTCGATCTGCTCCGGCGCCTTCGCCCTCGCCGCCGCCGGCCTGCTGGACGGCCGGGAGGCCACCACCCACTGGCGGTACGCCGAACTCCTCCAGCAGCGCTACCCGTTGGTCAAGGTCAACCCGGACGTGCTGTACGTCGACCACGGCTCGGTGCTGACCAGCGCGGGCAGTGCGGCGGGCATCGACCTCTGCCTGCACCTGGTGCGCAGCGACCACGGCGCCAAGGTCGCCAACACGGTGGCCCGTCGGTTCGTCGTCCCGCCGCACCGGGCCGGCGGCCAGGCCCAGTTCATCGAGGCCGCGGTCCGCCCGGTCGAGGCGGAGGACGACGGCATCGCCCGCTCGATGCAGTGGGCGCTGGACCACCTCGCGACCCCGCTGACGATCACCCAACTCGCCCGCGCCGCAAGGATGTCCGACCGCTCGTACCTGCGGCACTTCACCGCCCGCAACGGCACCAGCCCGATCCGCTGGGTGATCACCCAGCGGATCGCGGCCAGCCTCCCGCTGCTGGAGGACCCGGACGGCACGGTGGAGGAGATCGCGGCGGCCGTCGGCTTCGAGTCGGCCGCCACCTTCCGGCACCACTTCGGCCGCACCATGCGGACCTCGCCCACCTCCTACCGCCGGGCCTTCGGGCGCGGGGTGGCCTGATCAACCGGCCTGGTGGACGTCCGCGTTCGCCACGATCGCGTCCCGCAGCCACCGGGCCAGCCCCGGCGCCACCCGCTCGTAGCCGGCGGTGAACCGCTCGTCGGCGAGGTACATCTCGCCCAGGCCGCGGTGCATCGCGTACCCGCAGTCGTAGTAGGTGTCGGTGATCTGCCGCCGGTGCTCCTCGGCCAGCGCCATGCCCGCGGCGCTCGCCGGGTCGGTCCCGGCGGCCAGGGCGGCGGCGCAGCGGGCGTTCAGCGCCTCGCCCTCGGCCTTGATCCGCTCCCAGTCCGCCTTGGTGTAGCGCGAGGTCCGGCGCCTGGACTGCTGCCAGGCGGCGGAGTCGCCGTACCGCTGCTCGGCCTCGGTCTCCCAGCTCTCCTGGTAGTCCGCGCCGAAGACCTCGAACTTCTCCTCCGGGGTCAGCTGAATGCCCATCCTGCTCGCCTCCATGGCGTGTTCGACGGCCGCGGCCAGTTCCTGGAGGTGGCTGATCCGCGCGTGCAGCAGGTCGCGCTGCCGGCGCAGGTGCTCGGTCGGGCTGACCGTGCCGTCGTCCAGGATGGCCGCGATCTCCTCGAGGGAGAAGCCGAGTTCGCGGTAGAACAGGATCTGCTGCAACCGGTCCAGGTCGGTGTCCCGGTAGCGGCGGTACCCGGCCGGGGTCCGGCCGCCGGGTGACAGCAGTCCGATCTCGTCGTAGTGGTGCAGGGTCCGTACCGTCACCTTGGCGACGGCGGCCACCTGACCGACCGAGAGTTCCTCGCCCATCGTCCGCTCCCTCCTTGCTGACCCCGACTCTGCCGCCTCACGTCGCGTGAGGGTCAAGCCCGCACCCGGCGCACGCCGTACGAGTCTCCGAGCGAGGGCCCCGGCAGCGGCCCGACCTTGGGCGTACCGGCCAATTGTCCGACGCCCGGGCAGTCGCGACGATGACGGCATGACGACCCCCTCGCTGCCCCGACGGCTGGCCGCCGAAGCCGTCGGCACCGCTCTGCTGGCCGCCGTGCTGATCGGCTCCGGCATCCGGTCCGCCGCGCTGAGCGCGGACGGCGGGGTGCAGTTCCTGGCCAACGTGCTCGCCTCGGTGCTGGCACTGGCGGTGCTGATCGCGCTGCTCGCACCGGTCTCCGGCGCGCACTTCAACCCGCTGGTCTCGGCCGCCGCCTGGTGGACCGGACGCCGCACCGGCACCGGGCCGACGCTCCGTGAGCTGGGCGGCTACGTCGCCGCCCAGCTGGTCGGCGCGGTGGCCGGGGCCGGGCTGGCCAACACCATGTTCGAGCGCCCGTTCCTCGAACTCTCCGGCCAGCAGCGCTCGGCCGGTCACCTCTGGCTGGCCGAGGCGGTGGCCACCGGGGTGCTGGTCCTGCTGGTGTTCGGCCTGGTCAGGTCGGGCCACGGCGGCTGGGCGCCGGTCGCGGTGGCCGGCTGGATCGGCGCCGCCTGCTGGGGCACCTCCTCCGGCAGCTTCGCCAACCCGGCGCTGACCGTCGGCCGCGCCCTGAGCGACAGCTACACCGGCATCGCACCGGGCTCGGTACCGCTCTTCGTGCTGGCCCAGTGCGCGGGCGCGGTGGCCGGACTGGGCCTGCTGGCGGTGCTGTTCGGACGCAGCCGGGACCGGGCGCCGGACGACGCCCGGGAGTTGCTGGTCCGCTGAGCCCCGCCCTGCCCCTGCCCGGGGTCAGCCGCCGGTGAAGAAGGTCTCCGCCTCGGCCAGCGCGAGCCCGTCCCGCTGCACGTCGCCCGGCCGGCCGCCGGTGCCCAGCAGCACGCCGCCCCAGCGCATGCCCATGTAGTCGCCGGTGAGCCGGAGGGTGCCGATCAGCGGGTCGGCGTCGGAGGGGTTGCCGGAGTGCGAGGTGACGCCCCACAGGGTGCGGTCCTTCATCCGGGCCCGGAAGTCGCTCCCCGGGACCCGGAACCAGCCGGACCAGTGGTCGAGGTAGAGCTTGACGCTGGTCGAGAGGGTGTACCAGTAGAGCGGCGAGACGATCACCAGGTCGGTGGCGCCGACGGTGGCCTCGAAGAGCTCCCGGCTGTTGCCGGTGAGCTCGGGGTAGGTCCCGTCGCCGGAGTGCCGGATGTCGTCGAACGGGTCCAGCGGAAGGTCGGTGAGGCGCAGCCAGCGCTGCCCGACCGTGGCGGGCAGGTGCTCCGCCGCCCGCCGGGCGAGCTGCTCGGTGTTGCCGTCGGAGCGGGCGGAACCGAGCACGAAGAGGAACTGACGGTCCGTCGGAGCCGGGTCGCTGGAGATCATCCGGCGATCGTACCCAGGCCCCTTCCCGACCGGGTCAGTCGGCCACCGCACCGACCGCGGTGACCTTCTCGATCCGGATCCGGACCAGCAGCTCGCCGGGCACCCCGTTGCGGGCGCCGTACTCCTCGGCCCGGTCCTCGCCCATGTACCGGGCGGCGATCCGGGCCGCCCAGTCCCGGACCTCGGCCAGGTCCTCGCTGAGCGTGGCCTTGCCCCGGACCAGCACGAAGTCGAACGGCGGCCGGTCGTCGTCCACGCAGAGCATCACCCGGCCGTCCCGGGCCAGGTTGCGGCCCTTCACCGTGTCGGCCCCGGTGTTCAGCACCAGGTCGTCCCCGTCCAGCAGGAACCAGACCGGCGCCACGTGCGGGCTGCCGTCGGCCCGGGTGGTGGCGAGCTTGCCGGTCCGGGTCCCGGTCGAGAGGAAGGCGCGCCACTGGGGTTCGGTCATCTGAGGCATGCCCCCATCGTGGCCGAGCCCGCCGGGGCGCCGGGGCGCGGCGCGCCGGGTCAGCCGATCGGTTGATGCCGGGGACGCGGGCCCGGGTGAGGATGGGTACGAAACGGACAGTACCCACGAGCGGAGGATCGGCCGTGTCGACCAGCGGCACCAGGGACCCGGGCACCGACCGGCTCACCGTGGTGATGTATGGCGCGTTCCTGCTGCTGCTCGGTGCCTCGCTGCTGCGCTACCTGCTCCGGCACGGCGAGAGCGACCGGGCGGGCTGGGTGATCGGGCTGAGCCTGGCCCTGGCGCTGGCCCAGCTCCCGGAGCTGCCCTGGCTGCGGTCCGGCTCCCGGCCCGCGCCGCGCCCCGGCCGGTGGTCCTGGCTGCGGCCCGGTTCGCGACCGGTCCGGGTGGTCCGGCTGGCGGTGGTGGCCGGGCTCTGGGCGGTGCTGGTCCTGCTGGCGCCGAGCTTCGCCTGGTGCGCGGTGCCGTTGATCTACACCGCGCTGCGCACCCTGCCGGCTCGGGCCGCGATCCCGCTGGTGGCCGGGCTGACCGCACTGGTGGTGTACTCCGAGGAGAAGCTCACCGGCCTCGACCCGGTCGGCCTGATCGCCCCGCCCGCCGTGGCCGGGCTGGCCACCGTGGTCTTCCTGCAGATGGAGCGGCAGGCCGAGCGGCAGCGGGCGCTGATCGAGGACCTGGTCTCCACCCGGAGCGAACTGGCCGCCACCGAACGGCGCGAGGGCACCCTGGCGGAGCGTCAGCGGCTGGCCATCGAGATCCACGACACGCTGGCCCAGGGCCTGTCCAGCCAGCAGATGCTGCTCCAGGCGGCCGACCGGACCTGGGAGAGCGACCCGGCCACCGCCCGCTCCCACGTGCACACGGCGGCCTCGATCGCCGCCCGCAACCTGGCCGAGGCCCGCCGCTTCGTCCGCGACCTGGCCCCGGCCGACCTGGCCGACGGGACCGGGCTGGACCGGGCGCTGCACATCCTGGCCGACCGGGAGAGCGCGGAGAGCGGACTGACCGTCCGCTGCCACCTGGACGGCACGCCGGTGCCGCTGCCGGACGCCGTCCAGAGCGCGCTGCTGCGGATCGCCCAGGGCGCGCTGGCCAACGTCCGCGAGCACGCCGGCGCCCGGACGGCCGCGCTCACCCTGTCGTACCTGGGCGACCAGGTGGTGCTGGACATCGGCGACGACGGGCGGGGGTTCGGCGGCCCGACCGAGTCGGCGGGACGGGGCCACGGACTGCCCGCGATGCGGGCCCGGGTCCGGCAGTTGGGCGGCACCCTGACCGTCGAGTCCACTCCCGGCGAGGGCACCGTGGTCACCGCCGCCATCCCCCTGGAGGCCCCGTGACCGCCACAACTCCCGTCCGCCTGCTGGTCTGTGACGACCACGCCGTGGTCCGCGCCGGACTGCTGGCGCTGCTCGGCAGCGCCGACGACATCGAGGTGGTCGGCGCTGCGGGCAGCGGCGAGGAGGCGGTCGCGCTGGCCGTCAAACTGCGGCCCCAGGTGGTCCTGATGGACCTCCAACTCGGCGACGGCATCGACGGGGTGGAGGCCACCCGGCAGATCGCCGGCCGCCCGGGCGCACCGTACGTCCTGGTGCTCACCACCTACGACACCGACGCCGACATCAACCGGGCGATCGCCGCCGGGGCGACCGGCTACCTGCTCAAGGCCGAACGCCCGGAGGAGCTCTTCGCCGCCATCCACGCGGCCGCCGAGGGCCGTACCACCCTCTCCCCGCCGGTCGCCTCCCGGGTGATGGCGCAGCTCCGCACCCCGGCCCCCCAACTCACCGAACGCGAACAGGAGATCCTCGCCCAGCTGGCCCAGGGCCTCGGCAACCGGGAGATCGCCCGGGCGCTCTTCATCAGCGAGGCCACCGTCAAGACCCACCTCGGCCGGATCTACGACAAGCTCGGCGTCGACACCCGCTCGGGCGCGGTCGCCGCCGCCAAGGAACGCCGCCTGCTGCGCTGACGGCCCGCTTCGACGCCGAGGCGTACACCTGCCTGTCGGCCCCGGTCCAGGTCACCCCGGTCGGCCAGCGCGCCCCGACCCCGGGAACGACGCAGCACCCCGGCCACTGGAACTCGCCGGGGTGCTGCCAAGAGGTGGGCCGCCAGGGGCTCGAACCCTGAACCTACGGATTAAAAGTCCGCAGCTCTGCCAATTGAGCTAGCGGCCCGTCAGCCTGCGCCCCCGTCATACCTGGGCGCCGCCACCGAGATCTTACCCGGTGCCCCCTGCTCTCTGGCCACCCGATTGCCGTGCGCGCCGCGCCCGGTGTCAGGCGGCGGCCGCGAGGTGGGCGGCCCGGACCCGGCGGAGCCAGGACTCGACCGGGGCCTCGTCCGGGGCGGCCGGCAGGACGCCCGGCCGGGCGAAGCGGTCCTCGGCGTCGGCGAGCAGTGCGGTGGCGAGTTCCGGACGGTCGGCGATCCGTTCGCCGAAGGCGCGTACCTCGGCCGGGTCGGCGAGCCGGATCTCCAGGTGGCCGGTCTCGTGCAGACCGACGCCCTGGCGGACCAGCCGGATCAGGTGCCGGGCGTGTTTGGCGGCCCGGGCCCGGGTGACCGGGTCGCTGGTGTCCCGGGTGGTCAGTTTCCTGAACTGCTGGGTGGCGTAGCCGAGATAGGAGTTCCTGACCGCCCGCTCGCTGAGCAGCCCGGTACGGATCGCGATCAGCTCCTCGCCGAGCGGCGTCCGGACCTCGTACAGCTCCTCGGGCAGCCAGACCAGTTCCGAAGCGGTCGGGTTGCCCCCGAGGGCGAGCCGGCACCACTTGGCCGCCTCGTGCAGGGTGCGGTCCGGCGAGGTGGTGACGTGCGACTCGGACGGGCGGTGCAGGCCGTGGAGCTCCTCGGTCGGGGCGGCGAACAGGCCGAGCCGGTCGAGGTCCGAGCCCGCGTGCGCGAGCCCGTACGCGGTGGATCCGACGATGCCGGAGAGCAGGACGTGCACGGGGGTTCGCCTCCTCGGCGGCCGCTGACGGGTCACCGCAGTCTCCCCGCCCCGGCACCCCCGAGTCGAACAGTTATCCAGGCCGGAAGCACCGGACGGCCGACCCGCCGGGGCGGGCTGCACCCGCCCCGGCCGCAGCCCGCCGATACTGGCCCCATGGCGAACAGCGGGATCCCGACGGCGAAGCTCCGCGCCTGGTGGGCGCACCGGCAGTGGCTGGACGGCGGCCGGCCCGGCGCCTCGCCCGCCGAGGTGCTGGCGGCCACCGGCTGGGCCCGCTCGGTCGGCGGCGCGGCCCCGTACCTGGGCCTGTTCGCCCGGGCCGGCCTGGACCGGGCGGCGGTGGACGCGGCCGTCGCAGCGGTGCAGGTGCACGAGCTGCCGTCCGCCCGGGGCTGCACCTACGTGCTGCCTGCCGCCGACTACGCCCTCGGCCTGGCCGCCGGGGCCGCGGTGCCCGAGAGCGACGTGGCGATGGCCGGGAAGCACCTCGGCGTGAGCCGGGACGAGATCGAGAAGCTCTGCCTCGCCATCTGCCAAGTCCTCTCCGAGACCGAGCCGTTGGAGCCTTCGGCGATCCGGGCCGCGGTCGGCGACGAGGTCCGCGGCCTCGGCGAACCGGGCCGCAGACGCGGCCGGACCACCACCCTGCCGATCGCCCTCGGCCTGCTCCAGGCCCGCGGCCTGATCCGCCGGGTCCCTGTCAACGGCCGTCTGGACCAACAGCGTTACGGCTATGTCGGCTGGGACCAGCCGGTGCACGGCTCGGCCGCCGAGCTGGCCGCGCGGTACTTCTCCTGGGCCGGCCCGGCCTCGATCGGCCACCTCCGCTGGTTCACCGGCTTCACCGCCGCCACCGCGAAGGCCGCCACCGCCCCGCTCGACCTGGTCGCACTGCCCGGCACCGACCTGCTGATCCGGGCCGAACTCCGGTCCGAGTTCGACGAGTTCACCGTCCCGGGCACGCCCTCGTACGCGTTGCTGGCCGGGATCGACGGCCTGCACCTGCTGCACCGCGACCTTGCCCGGCTGCTCGACCCCGCCGACGCCGAACGTCCCTCCCCCGCCGCAAAGGGCGGCCGGAGCTTCGGCGGCGAGGCCGACCCGCAGAGCCACCTGGTGGTGGACCGGGGCCGGATCGTCGGGATCTGGGAGTACGACACCGAAGCGGGCGAGATCGTCCACCAACTCTTCGTCCCGGTCGACGAGGCCCTGCGCGAGACGGTGGCCCGGACCGAGACCTTCGTCCGGGACCAGCTCGGCGACGCCCGCGGCTTCAGCCTCGACTCGCCGAAGAGCCGCGCCCCGAAGATCGCCGCCATCCGGGCCCGGTCCCGCTGAGGGCGGTCCCCCGGGAGCCCGCGCCGGCCGGTCGGTTACGGTCGGGGCCATGAGTGATGAAGTGATCCTGATCACCGGCGGCGGCCGGGGCATCGGCGCCGCGACCGCCCTGCTCGCCGCCGAACGCGGCTACCGGGTGTGTGTCAACTACCGCTCCGACCAGGCCGCCGCGGCCGAGGTGGTGGAGCGGATCGAGGTGGCCGGCGGCACCGCCCTCGCGGTCCGCGCGGACGTCAGCCGGAGCACCGAGGTCGAGCGGCTGTTCCGCACCGTGGACGAGGAGTTCGGCCCGCTCACCGCCCTGGTGAACAACGCCGGGACGCTGGAGAAGCAGGGCCGCCTCGACGCGCTGGACGAGGACCGGCTGGCCCGGATCTGGGCCGCCAACATCACCGGCCCGTTCCTCTGCGCGGGCGCCGCCGTCCGCCGGATGTCCACCCGGTACGGCGGCCGGGGCGGGGCGATCGTGAACGTCTCCTCCGCCGCCTCCCGGCTCGGCTCGCCGAACGAGTACGTCGACTACGCCGCCTCCAAGGGCGCGTTGGACAGCATGACCACCGGCCTGGCGCTGGAGGTCGCCCCCGAGGGCATCCGGGTCAACGCCGTCCGGCCCGGCCTGATCCACACCGACATCCACGCCCTCGGCGGCGAACCCGCCCGGGTCGACCGGCTCGGCCCGCACCTCCCGATGGGCCGGGGCGGACGGCCCGAGGAGGTCGCCGAGGGCATCCTCTACCTGCTCTCCCCCGGCGCCTCGTACGTCACCGGCAGCTTCCTCGACCTGGCCGGCGGCCGCTGACCGACTGCCCTCCGGGTTGCCGGAATTCCCCGGTCCCCCCGCGCCGCGCACGCTACCGTGACGGCCATGACGACCGACCGTGAGTTCGACGCCGCGTCCACCCTGCTCGATGTGCCCGACGTGCAGAACTTCCGCGACGCGGGGGTGGGCGGGCTCCGCACCGGCCTGCTGTACCGCTCCGGCTCGCTCAGCCGGCTGACCCCGGACGGCGCCCAGCGCCTCAAGGCCCTCGGCGTCCGGACGGTCATCGACCTGCGCACCGCGGCCGAGCTCGCCGTCTGGCCGGACGAACGCCACGGCCTGACCTACCGGCTGCACCACCTCCCGCTGGTCCCCGACGGCGACGGCAGCAAGCCGACCTGGCCCGCCACCCAGGCCGAGGCCTACCCCTTCATGGCCGAGGTCGGCGGCCCCGCGGTGGCCGGCACCGTCCGCCGGCTGGCCGAGCCCGACGCCTTCCCCGCAGTGATCCACTGCGCCGTCGGCAAGGACCGCACCGGCCTCACCATCGCCGTCATCCAGTCCCTGGCCGGCCTCTCCGAAGCCGAGATCATGGCCGACTACCTGCGCTCCAACCGCAACCTCGGCCTGGACAACGGCCCGATCCCCTACACCGACGAGGAGGGCCGGCAACAGTTCGCCCACCCCGTCCGCCCCGACCACCTCCACGCCGCACTGGCCCGCCTGCACGACCTGCACGGCTCCATCCCCGGCTACCTCCACGCCCACGGCGTGACCGAGGCGGACCTCGACGCCCTGCGCGGGGCACTGCTCTCCTGACGGCCCGGCACCTCCCGGCCCGTCAGACCCCGAACCGCGCCTCGAAGGCCGCCCGGTTCGCCGAGACCGGGGTGCGGTCCCAGACCGCGAAGACCACCCGGTCGAAGGTCGCGCCGTACGAGCCGAGGGCCGCCGCGAAGGCGTCGGCCACCTCGGCCGGGTCGTTGCGGAAGACGCCGCACCCCCACGCCCCGAGCACCAACTCCCGTACCCCGTGCGCCGCCGCGACCCCGAGCACCCGCCCGGCCCGCTCCGCCAGCACCGCTCGGACGTCCACCGGCCGGCCCTCCGAACGGAGCGCCAGCTGCCCGGCGTTGGGTGCGGGCGAGGTGAGGAAGGAGACGGGGTACGGCTGCGCGAGCAGCTCACGCCGGTCGTCCCGGATCACCGGCACCGCCGGTGACCAGATCACCCGGTGGCTGTAGTGGAGGTCACCGGAGGCCCGGTGGGCCTCGTAGTAGTCGGGGGCGGCCAGCAGGCAGTGGTGGAGCAGGGCGCTCCGGCACAGGTCCTCCTCCTGCGCCTTCGCCCCGCGCAGGTAGCCGCCGCCCGGATTGCGGGCCGAGGCGAAGTTGAGCACCGCGACCCCCGAGCCGCCCTGCTCCGTCAGCCGCCGGGCGGCCTGCATGCTGCCCTCGGCCGTCACCTCCGGCACCCCGCCGAACTCCCCCGTGGCCACCTGCCGATGGTCCGGGCCGTAGGACACCGTGCCGGCCCGGGCGGCGGACAGCAGCCCGCCCACCTCGACCTCGACGTCGCCGGCCAGGTAACTCCCCCGCGCGGCGATCTCCTCGTTCACGGTGGCCACTTCGTGCAGTCTGCTGCTCATGCCGAGGACGCTAGCGACACTCCGCGCCCGCAGCACGCCAATAAACCGAACGGGCCCGCCCCACCGAAGTGGAGCGGGCCCGTCTCAGAGGTACTACCGAGCGTCAGTTCTTCCAGCGCGGCTTGTTGCGGTCGCCGCCACCGTTGAAGCTGCCGCCGCCACGGTTGTCACGGTCGCCGAAGGACGGGCGGCCGCCACGGTCGTCACGGTTGAAGCCACCGCCGGTGCCACCGGTCTGCGGACGGCCACCGGAGCGGTGGTCGTCGCGACGGACGAACGGACGGCTGCCGCCACCGCGGTTGTCGCGGTCACCGAAGGACGGGCGGTCACCGAACGAACGCGCCGGGCGGTCGTCACGGTTGAAACCACCGGTGCGCGGGGCACGGTCGTCACGGTTGAAGCCACCGGAGCGGTTGTCCCGGTCGCCACCGAAGGAGCGGCCGCCGGACGGACGGTCGTCACGGTTGAAACCACCGGTACGGGGGGCGCGGTCGTCACGGTTGAAACCACCCGAACGGCCACCACGGTCGTCACGGTTGAAGCCACCGGAGCGGTTGTCCCGGTCGCCACCGAAGGAGCGGCCGCCGGACGGACGGTCGTCACGGTTGAAACCACCGGTACGGGGGGCGCGGTCGTCACGGTTGAAACCACCCGAACGGCCACCACGGTCGTCACGGTTGAAGCCACCGGAGCGGTTGTCCCGGTCGCCACCGAAGGAGCGGCCGCCGGACGGACGGTCGTCACGGTTGAAACCACCGGTGCGCGGGGCGCGGTCGTCACGGTTGAAACCACCCGAACGGCCACCACGGTCGTCACGGTCCCGGTTGAAACCGCCACGCTGCTCGCGGTCACCGTACGAGGGACGCTCGTTGCGCGCCTCGCGGTAGGCCGGGGCGCGGTCGGCCTCGACGGCGGCCGGCGCGGCCACGGTCTCGGTCTCGGCGGCCTCGTCGCCCTCCGGCACCTCGACGGCGGCGGTCTCGACGACCGGCTCGTCCTCGATGCCCAGCTCGGCCCGCTCGCGAGCGGCCCGGGCGGCCAGGCGGTCGGCCTCCTCGCGCAGCTCGTTGGCGCGACGCTGCGCGCGCTCCAGCTGGCGCGCCATGTCGGCGACCTCACGCTCGGCGGCACCGGCGATGCCGGCGGCCGACTCGGCCTGCACCTCGACCAGCGAGCGGGCACCGGTGATCCGGGTCACCTCGGGGTCGAAGGCGTGGTCGAGGATGTGACGCGAGGCGTCCACGCCCGCGTCCTCCATCAGACGGAAGACGCCACGGCGCTGGTGCGGCAGCACCAGGGTGACGACGGCACCGGAACGGCCCGCGCGAGCGGTCCGGCCGGAGCGGTGCAGGTAGTCCTTGTGGTCACCGGCCGGGTCGACGTTCAGCACCAGGTCGATGTCGTCCACGTGGATGCCACGGGCGGCGACGTCGGTGGCGACGACCACGTTGAGGTAGCCGTCCTTGAAGTCACCGAGCACCCGGGTACGGGCGCCCTGGGTCATCCCGCCGTGCAGCGCGTCGGCCTTCACACCGGCCTCGATCAGCTGCTCGGCCACCCGGTCGGCACCCATCTGGGTACGGACGAAGATGATCGTGCGGCCCTTGCGGGCGGCGATCGCGTTGGTGATCGGGGCCTTGTCCTTGGGCTTCACCACGAGGATGTGGTGGCTCATGGTGGTGACCGCGCCCTGGGCCGCGTCGACCTCGTGGGTGACCGGGTTCTTCAGGTAGCGCTTGACCAGGCTGTCGATCTCGTTCTCGAGGGTGGCCGAGAACAGCAGGCTCTGGCCGCCGCTCGGGACCTTGTCGAGGATCTCGGTGACCTCGGGCAGGAAGCCCATGTCGGCCATCTGGTCGGCCTCGTCCAGGACGGTGACCATTACCTCGTCGAGCTTGGCGGTGTTGCGGTTGATCAGGTCGCGCAGTCGGCCGGGGGTGGCGACCAGGACGTCGACACCGCGCTCCAGCGCGTAGATCTGGTTGGACATCGAGGTGCCACCGCAGACGACCTTGAGCTTGAGGCCGAGCACCGAGCCGAACGGCTCCAGCGCGTCGGCGACCTGCATGGCCAGCTCACGGGTCGGGACCAAGATCAGGCCACGCGGGTGCTTGGGCTTGGTGCGGCCCTCGGCGGCGGCGATCCGGGTCAGCATCGGGAGGCCGAAGCTCAGGGTCTTGCCGGAGCCGGTGCGGCCACGGCCCAGGACGTCCTTGCCGGCCAGCGCGTCCGGGATGGTCGCGGCCTGGATCGGGAACGGGGTGGTGACGCCCCGCTTGTTCAGGGCCCGGACCACGTCGTCGTGCAGACCGAGGTCGCCGAAGGTGATGGTGGGCTCGGTCTCCTCCGCGGCGGTCTCGTCGACCAGCTCGGCGGAGTCGTCCAGCAGGGTGTCGTCGAGGATCTCGACCTCGGGGGTCTCGACCAGGGTGTCGAGGGCGTCCGAACCGTTCGCGGGCATGGCGAAGCGGTCGTTGTCAACGAGGGACATGCAAAACCTTCCGGAAGTGGCACGCGCCAAAGTCCGGGGTTCTGTTTACAAACCGCCTCTATGCGGTCAGCCACCGAATCGCCGGAACGCGCCAAGGGCGCCAGGGATTTCAGGGCGCCAATCAAATGAATCAAAGTAACGATCTACCACCATACGGCAGCCTGTGGATCTAAGGCAAACCTGCTGGCCAGACCGCTATTGCCCGGCGGAACTGGGGCTCGGGGCCGCAGATCCGGGGTCACTTCCCGAGGGTACCGGAGAGCTGGGGCCAACCGGGGTGGGTGTGGCGCTCGCCGCACTGCTGGGCGAGGGCTGCGGGTGGCCACTGGGGCCCGGCTCGGAGCCGCCCGAACCCGGCCTGGGGCCGGTGGCCGCCCCGCTGGGGGCACCGCTCGGCGACTCGCTCCGGCCGGGTTGGGCGGGTGCGCCGGGCGCCGGGGTCACTCCCGGCACCGCGGGCGTGGCCTCGCTCACTCCGGCGGGCGTAGACGGGCTCGCGCCCCCCAAGTGCTCCACCCGCTGCCCGCTGCTGCCGCGCCCCGGCAGGTGCGCCCCGCTCCCGCCCTTGCCGGGCGAACCGCTCCGGCCCGCCGGGGCGTTGCTCGGCAGGGTGTCGGTGGAGTCACCACCGACCGACATGCAGCCCGTCAGCCCGGCTCCCGCCAGGGCCAGCACCAGCACTCCCGCGACCCGCCGCCCCGTCCGCATCCGCACCGCCGCCACCTGGGCACCTCCCCCTGCTCACCAGCCGCGCCCGGCCGCCTGTGGTGACCAACGCGCACCGGCCCGCCAGGACACGGCCCGTCCCCCGGTCTCCGCAAGCCGCCCCGCCGGGCACCGGGTTGACGCCGGGTCAGCGCCCACCGGCCCACCCCGGTCCCTCAGAGCGCCCCGGCCAGCTCGGCCCCACCCCAGGCCGCGCCGATCCCGGCCACCAGCGTGCCGGCCAGGTAGACCGCCGCCCGGCCCCGGGTACCGCCCTCGACCAGCCGCAGCACGTCGTACGAGAAGGTCGAGTAGGTGGTCAGCGCCCCGCACAGCCCGGTGCCGAGCAGCAGCAGCCCGCGCGCCGAGCAGATCCCGGCGAACACCCCGAGCAGCAGCGACCCCAGCACGTTGACCGTCAGGGTGCCCCAGGGGAAGCCGCCGCCGTACCGGGCCCGCAGCAGCCGGTCCGCCAGGTGGCGCGCGGGAGCGCCGACCGCGGCCCCGGCGGCCACCAGCAGCCAGTTCACCGGGGCACCGCCAGCCGCCGGGTGACCACCGTCCCGGCCCAGACCGCCGCCAGCGCGGAGACCAGCGTGCCGCCGAGGTAGGCGATCCCCCGGGCCGGCTCGCCGCCCGCCAGCAGGCGGTGCACGTCGACCGCGTACGTCGAGAAGGTGGTGAACCCGCCCAGCACCCCCGTGCCGAGGAACGGCCGGACCAGCGGATGGGGCGTCAGCACCTCGGTGACCAGCACCATCAGCACCCCCATCGCCGCGCAGCCGACCACGTTCACCAGCAGCGTGCCCCAGGGGAAGGCCGACGCTCCGGCCGGCCGGAGCAGCCCGACCCCGTACCGCGCGCAGGCGCCGAGCACCCCGCCCACCGCGACCACGGCCAGCACCGGCCCCTCGTCCCGCCAGTTCACCCGGTCGCTCAGCACCGGTCCAGTGAATCACCGGCGTCGATGATCTGGCACGGCGTCACCCCACACCCGACAATGAGTCGGTGGACATGACCCGGGACGAGTTCGAAACGCTGGTCGCCGATGCCCTGGACCAGATCCCGCCGCAACTGGCGGCCATGATGGACAACGTCGCCATCTTCGTGGAGGACGAACCGGACCCGGCCGACCCCGAGCTGCTCGGCCTGTACGAGGGCACCCCGCTCACCGAGCGCGGCGAGTGGTACGCCGGCGTGCTGCCCGACCGGATCATCGTCTACATGGGCCCGACCACCCGCCTGTGCGAGACCTACGACGAGATGGTCCAGGAGGTCCGCACCACGGTCATCCACGAGGTGGCCCATCACTTCGGCTTCGACGACCACGAGTTGCACGAACTCGGCTGGTCCTGAGCCCGCCGCCGATCCGCGCGGCCGAAACCGTTTTGGCGTTCCCGCCCGGCATCCCATATGCTTCTCACGTCCCCGACCGCTGCTGGTCAGCCGGGCGGGCCGCAAGCCCTCATCGTCTAGTGGCCCAGGACGTCGCCCTTTCAAGGCGGTAGCACGGGTTCGAATCCCGTTGGGGGCACGGCAGTACCGTAGTAAAGTCGGCGTCGCAAGACGCCGAAGCGGATGTGCTCCGCACGAGGTCCTGTGGAGCAGTTGGTTAGCTCGCCACCCTGTCAAGGTGGAGGTCGCGGGTTCAAGTCCCGTCAGGATCGCTCGTCTCGCAAGAGGCGGTGCAGTACGGCCAGGTAGCTCAGTTGGTACGAGCGTCCGCCTGAAAAGCGGAAGGTCGCCGGTTCGACCCCGGCCCTGGCCACCTGCTGAGAATCCCCCGGTGAGTTCACTCACCGGGGGATTTCTCGTTCTCCGTCACCCACCCCACCCGAGGGCACAGCGAGCCCCCGGCGGAGAGGGAGCGGAAAACAGTGCAGCCCCCGAGTGAAGCACTCGGGGGCTGCGACATGCTGCCCCAAGGTCGCCTAGGCGGCCGTACGGGCATAGGTCTTACTAGAGCGGGCGAATGTTCTCCGCCTGCGGGCCCTTCTGGCCCTGGGTGACGTCGAACTCGACCTTCTGGCCCTCGAGCAGCTCACGGAAGCCGTTGGCGTTGATGTTCGAGTAGTGGGCGAACACGTCAGGACCGCCACCCTCCTGCTCGATGAAGCCGAAGCCCTTTTCCGAGTTGAACCACTTCACGGTGCCATTAGCCATTTAAAACTCCTTCAGGGGACTGTCCAGAGCTCACGTTTCGCAAGCTCCGCGTCGCCGTGATGGGCCCGCCCGGGGAAAGAGCCGGGAAACAAAAAACGCGCCTGCGGTCACAACCAGCAGGCGCACACAAGTTCATGGGAACCACAACTGCAACTACCACGACTGTAGCAGGGATCCTGCCACCGCGGGGGGATCCGACGCGCCGAGTCTGCGGGCCCGCCCCGGGGCGACCGCCGCCCGGCCTGCTGCGGCACCGAAAAGTCCATGATCCACAAAATCCGAAAATCCGTTACCTGGCGGCAGGTCCCAGCGCCCGGATTTGGGCGCATACTGAAACGGATGACGAATTCAGCGCCACGGCGCCATCTCCCCACCAGCCCCTTCCGCCCCGCGCCCACGCCGCAGATCAAGCGGTTCGCCGTCGGCGATCGGGTCTCCCACGACGAGTACGGCCTGGGCCGGGCCATCGCCGTCGAGGGCGAGCTCGCGGTGCTCGTCGACTTCGGCTCACGGCAGGTGCGGATCACAGCACCCTTTGCCAAGCTCTTCCTGCTCTGACCTCGGTCGGTCACCGCCACGCGGCGGTGACCGACCGACGGCTCAGAGGTCCTTGCGGCGGTAGAAGCCGTACGAGTCGCCCATCGTGACCACCCTGGAGGCCGTGCCGGCCTGACTGGCGTTCTCGATGGCGATGTACTTGGTGTGCTCGGGGTTCGCCCACCCTCCGAAGAGGATGGTGTGATCGCTGTTGATCAGCGCGTCACCGGGCTGCAGATCGTTCTTGCTGATCTTGTACGAGTACTGGCTGGTCATCAGCGCGTCCGTGTTCAGGCCGCCGTAGGAGCCCGGCGGGATGCCCCAGGCCGCGCTGACGAAGCCCGAGCAGTCCACCCGGTAGCCGTCGGTGATCGCTCCCTGGCTGTAGCCGAGCTTCATGTCCACGCGCTTCATCGCCCGCTCGAGGATCGCCTTGCGGTCGGCGTCCAGGCCGTCCATGTTCGGCCGGACCTTGGCGCCGACGCCGTGCCCGTTCTTCGGGTGGGTCTTGCTGTTCCCGTTCCAGTCTTCCCAGCTGTCGCCGTTGATGTACTTCACGCCGGTGTCGCCGGTGCTGTGGTCCGCGTAGTCCCCGTGGTTGCCGTTACCACCCGAGGGCTTGGACTGACCGCCGCCGCCTCCGGGCTTGTCCTTGCTGTTGATCTGGGTCGGCGGCGAGTCGCCACCCTTCGGGCGGGCGTTGTCCTGGCCCTTGATGTCGTCCTTCACCTTGTGGTCCACGTCGGTGTAGGACTGGATCACCGATTTGATCTTCTCGGTGTCCTCGGCGATCGCCTGGGTGAGCTTCTCCTTGGTCGCCATCAGGTGCCGGGCCCTGGACTCCACGTCCTTGGCGTCCCGGAGCACGTCGAAGGCGATCCCGAAGCCGACGATGCCGGCCAGCGGGCTGGCGGCCAGGTCGACCGCGACCGCCTTCGCCAGCGTCTCCTGGATCTTGCCGAGCTTCTGCTGCATCTCGGCCATCCGCTGACTGGCCTGCTGCCAGTCCTGCTGGATCCTGCCGAGCTCCTGCAGTTCTACGCCGAACTGTTCACCAGCCATGGTTCCCCGTATCCCTTGTCCTCGTGACGGTCTTGCGGCGACGGACCCACCGTCCGGCTCAGAAGCTGGCCAGGCGTTCGACCGCCTTGCTCAGTCCGCTCAGTTCGTCCGCGACCCCGGCCATCTCCCGGACCCGGCCCTGGGCGTGGGTGGTGAACGCGTCGGCGGCCTGGCCGTGCCAGGTGAGCTTGCCGAGCGCGGAGTTGACCTCGGTGCTGAGCTTGTCGAACTCCTTGCCGAGGTCGGCGAGCTCCTTGGCGATCTGGCGCAGTTCGTCCTCGCCGCCGCCGAACATCTCACCCAGGGCCCAGCGGGCGATCTCGGCGGGTGCCATGACGATGTCCTTGACCACCCTGGCGCCCGCACCGACCAGGTCCTTGGCGTCGTCCCATGCTTCGCTGATGAAGTTCAAAATGGCTCCCCCGGAACCTCGTACCTGCAGGATGACAATCCGTCAAAAGGCTATCCGAACACCGCAGTCCCGGGGAGCCCGCCCGCACCTCGGACTCCGGCGGTTCCGCAGCCGTCGCCCACCGGGCGACCCGTCCGGCTCCGCCGCCGCGAGCGTCGGGCGTTCCGGGTGCGAACCGCCCGGATCATCCTGCCGCAGCCTACGACGGGGGTCCGTCGGCGGTCTGTGACACTGGAGGTGCTCGAAAACCGAGGTGCGCCCGCCCGCCCCTCCTTGCGAACCTAGAGGGATGTCCGCAGTGAGTTCTCCCCAAGTCCAGCCCACCGAGGTACCCACCGTCGGGGAGCTGGCCGCTCGGCTGCCCGAGCTGACACTGCGTGACCAGCAGCGGATCGGCCGTCGGCTGGACGGAGCGCGCCGGGTCCGCCAGCCGGAGGCCCGCGACAGGATCGCGGCCGAGCTGGCGGCGGAGATCGGCCGCGCCGAACTCCGGGTCGAACAGCGCCGGAACGCGGTGCCGGAGATCACGTACCCGGCGGAGCTTCCGGTCAGCCAGAAGAAGGACGACATCCTGGCCGCGATCCGGGACCACCAGGTGGTGATCGTCGCGGGTGAGACCGGCTCCGGCAAGACCACCCAGATCCCGAAGATCTGCCTGGAGCTCGGCCGGGGCGTGAAGGGCCTGATCGCGCACACCCAGCCGCGCCGGATCGCCGCCCGCACGGTGGCCGAGCGGGTGGCCGAGGAGCTGCACACACCGCTCGGCGAGGCGGTCGGCTGGAAGGTCCGCTTCACCGACCAGGTCGGCCCGGACACCCTGGTGAAGCTGATGACGGACGGCATCCTGCTGGCCGAGATCCAGACCGACCGGGAGCTCCGCCAGTACGACACCCTGATCATCGACGAGGCGCACGAGCGCAGCCTCAACATCGACTTCATCCTCGGGTACGTCAAGCAGCTGCTGCCGCGCCGGCCCGACCTCAAGGTCGTGATCACCTCGGCGACCATCGACCCGGAGCGGTTCGCCAACCACTTCGGCGACGCGCCGATCATCGAGGTCTCCGGCCGCACCTATCCGGTCGAGGTCCGCTACCGCCCGATCCTGGAGGAGGGCGAGGACGGCGAGGAGGACACCGCCGTCGACCGCGACCGCGACCAGGTGCAGGCGATCTGCGAGGCCGCCCAGGAGCTCCAGGCCGAGGGGCCGGGCGACATCCTGGTCTTCCTCTCCGGTGAGCGGGAGATCCGCGACACCGCCGACGCGCTCAACAAGCTCAACCTCAAGTTCACCGAGGTGCTGCCGCTGTACGCCCGGCTCTCCTCGGCCGAGCAGCACCGGGTCTTCCAACGCTCCAACAGCCGCCGGATCGTGCTGGCCACCAACGTGGCCGAGACCTCGCTGACCGTCCCCGGCATCAAGTACGTGATCGACCCCGGCACCGCCAGGATCTCCCGCTACAGCCACCGCACCAAGGTCCAGCGGCTGCCGATCGAGGCGGTCAGCCAGGCCAGTGCCAACCAGCGCAAGGGCCGCTGCGGCCGTACCTCGGACGGCATCTGCATCCGGCTGTTCTCGGAGGAGGACTTCCTCTCCCGCCCCGAGTTCACCGACCCGGAGATCCTCCGCACCAACCTCGCCTCGGTGATCCTGCAGATGACCGCGGCCGGGCTCGGCGACATCGCCGCCTTCCCGTTCCTCGACCCGCCGGACTCGCGCAACATCAAGGACGGCGTCAACCTGCTGCACGAGCTGGGCGCCCTCGATCCGGCCGAGAAGGACCACCGCAAGCGGCTCACCCCGCTCGGCCGGAAGCTGGCCCAGCTGCCGGTCGACCCCCGGATGGCCCGGATGGTGATCGAGGCCGACCGGCTCGGCGTGGTCCGGGACGTGATGGTGATCGCCGCCGCGCTCTCCATCCAGGACCCGCGCGAGCGCCCGGCCGAGAAGCGCCAGGCGGCCGACGAGCGGCACCGCCGCTTCAACTCGGAGACCTCCGACTTCCTGGCCTTCCTGGCGATGTGGCGGTACGTCAAGGAGCAGCAGAAGGAGCTCTCCTCCTCGGCGTTCCGCCGGATGTGCAAGTCCGAGTTCCTGAACTACCTGCGGATACGGGAGTGGCAGGACATCTACACCCAGCTGCGCACGGTCGCGAAGCAGCTCGGCGTGACGATCGAGGAGCCGCACGAGGACGCCGAGCCGGACGCCGACCGGATCCACCAGGCGCTGCTCTCCGGCCTGCTCTCCCACCTCGGCCTGTTCGACGTGGAGAAGCGCGAGTACGCCGGTGCCCGGGGCGCCCGGTTCGCGGTCTTCCCCGGCTCGGGGCTGTTCAAGAAGCCGCCGCGCTGGGTGATGTCGGCCGAGCTGGTGGAGACCTCGCGGCTGTGGGCCCGGATCAACGCCAAGATCGAGCCCGAGTGGGTCGAGCCGCTGGCCGAGCACCTGATCAAGAAGAGCTACAGCGAGCCGCACTGGGAGAAGAAGGCCGGCGCGGTGCTGGCGTACGAGAAGGTCACCCTGTACGGGATGCCGATCGTCGCCCAGCGGAAGATCAACTTCGGGAAGATCGACCAGGAGCTCTGCCGCGAGCTGTTCATCCGCAACGCGCTGGTCGAGGGCGACTGGGAGACGCACCACCGCTTCTGGGGAGAGAACCGTCAACTCCTCAGCGAGGTGGCCGAGTTGGAGAACCGGGCGCGGCGCCGGGACATCCTGGTGGACGACCAGACCCTGTTCGACTTCTACGACACCCGGCTGCCCGAGGACATCGTCTCCACCCGGCACTTCGACGCCTGGTGGAAGAAGGCCCGGCACGACCAGCCGGACCTGCTGAACTTCGAGAAGTCGATGCTGATCAACGACTCGGCGGACGGCGTCACCGAGGCGGACTACCCGGACCACTGGCAGCAGGGCAAGCTCCGGTTCAAGCTGACCTACCAGTTCGAACCCGGCAGCGACGCGGACGGCGTCACCGTGCACATCCCGCTCCCGGTGCTCAACCAGGTCACCGCCGAGGGCTTCGACTGGCAGATCCCCGGCCTGCGCACCGAGCTGGTCACCGCGTACATCCGCTCGCTGCCCAAGGCGCTGCGCCGCAACTTCGTGCCCGCCCCGGACTTCGCCGCCGCCGCGCTGCGCCAGGTGAGGGACCGTCAGGAGCCGCTGCTGCCCACCCTGGAGCACATCCTGAAGCGGATGTCGGCGATCACCGTCCCGCCGGAGGCCTGGGACGACGAGCGGGTACCGGACCACCTGCGGATCACCTTCCGGGTGGTGGACGGCAAGAAGAAGCTGGCCGAGTCCAAGGACCTGGAGGACCTGCGGCTCAAGCTCAAGCCCAAGCTCAAGGAGACCCTCTCCTCGGCCGCCTCCGGCCAGGGCATCGAGCAGACCGGCCTGACCGGCTGGCCGGCCGACCTGCCGGTGCTCCAGCGCACCTTCGAGCAGCGCTCGCGCGGCCACTCGCTGCGCGCGTACCCGGCCCTGGTGGACGAGGGCGACTCGGTGGCGATCCGGCTCTTCGACACCCCCGAGGCCCAGCAGCAGGCGATGTGGGCGGGCACCCGGCGGCTGCTGATGCTGAGCATCAACTCCCCCGCCAAGGCCATCCAGCAGCGGCTCGGCAACCAGGCCAAGCTGGCGCTCTCGTACAGCCCGCACGGGTCGATCCCGGCCCTGTTCGAGGACATCGTGGCGGCCGCCACCGACCGGCTGATGGCGCTGAACGGCGGTCCTGCCTGGGACGAGCCGTCCTTCACCAAGCTGTACGACAAGGTCAGGGCCGACCTCTACGAACTGTCCGCCGACACCACGCTGAAGACCGCCACCGCGCTGATCGCCTTCCACAAGGCGTCCAACCGGCTGAAGAGCGTCTCCAGCCCGGTGCTGCTGACCGCGGTGAACGACGTCCGGCTGCACCTCGCCTCGCTGGTGCACCCCGGCTTCGTCACCGCCACCGGCTGGCAGCGGCTGCCCGACCTGAAGCGCTACCTGCTCGCGGTCGACCGCCGGCTGGAGGCGCTGCCCAACCACCCGCAGCGCGACCTGCTGCACCTGCACAAGGTCCAGCAGGTGCAGGACGCGTACGGCGAGCTGCTCGGCAAGGTCCCGGCCGGCCGGGAGCCCTCGGCCGAGCTGCGGGCGATCCGCTGGATGGTCGAGGAGCTCCGGGTGAGCTTCTTCGCGCAGGGCCTCGGCACCCCGACGCCCGTCTCGGAGAAGCGCATCCTGAAGGCGATGGAGGCGGCGGCCGCCGGGCTGTAGGGCCTCTCTTTCGGATCACGCCGGGCGGGCGGCGTGATCCGAAAGAGAGGCCCTGGAGCCGGTTCGACCTGGGGGCCCGGGATGCAGTACGATCTGTCTTGTTCGCGAGCGAGAAGCAGACGGACAAGGCAGATCGCAGTAACACTCTGGTCCTGTGGAGCAGTTGGTTAGCTCGCCACCCTGTCAAGGTGGAGGTCGCGGGTTCAAGTCCCGTCAGGATCGCCGTACCGAAGAGGCTCGGAGCCGTCAGGCTCCGGGCCTCTTCGCGTTGCCGCTGACCGGGCGTCAGCTTCTACGCCACAGTAGGTCTAGACCACAAGATAACGCCGCTGTGATGGTCGTCACTTATCTTTTCTTGAGACCGGACAGGTCCGACCCCTCTCCCGGGGTCGCTGATTTAATATATAAAATTGCACATGCATTCTCCCACTTTTCCCCCACCTCACACCAGTCCCAATAGGAACACTGCATTCCGGGCAAGCCGAAAGGGGCCGCATCCTCGACCCGGCGGAGTCAGGGATGCGGCCCCTTGCAGTGAGCTGGCGAAAAGGCCCCGGAGGGGCCTTCTCAGGCTTCGGTGCGCTGTGCCGGAATACCGGCCAGCAGTGCGCGCACCTCCGCCTCGCGATACCGGCGGTGGCCGCCGAGAGTGCGGATGGACGTGAGCTTGCCCGCCTTGGCCCAGCGAGTGACCGTCTTGGGGTCAACGCGGAACATGGTGGCGACCTCTGCCGGCGTCAGCAGGGGCTCGGCGTCAGGCGTACGAGCGGTCATGAGCGGCCTCCTCGGGAGAACCGAACCAGGGCGGTTCTATCCTTCAAATTCTGCACCTTGGCCCGCGATGCCCGAAATGGCATAGACGGGCCGAGTCGGTAATAGGACGAACGGCTTGTCCTGGTGTCTACAACTACACCATTCGTCCAGCCCCATCGGCCAAACCGCCAAAATTGACCCCTCACGGGTTCAAGAGCGACGGATGGCCATGGACCGTCCCATAGCGGACAGTCACCAATCGGTGACAAGCGGTTAGGAGAGGACCAGACCCTTCGTTTCCCCGCAAAACAGACACTGCTCCCAGATCCACTCAGAAGTGGATACATCTGAGTGAACTTGGGCTGGTTGTCCCATTTTTACACATAGGCGTAAGTAAGCGTCAACGGTGAGTAGTGTCACGTTCGAGGGGTATTGACCCGAACCGGGACCTTCGTCCCGGACCCCAGGCCCAAAGGTCCCAACCATCATCGCCTGCCGCACTGACACCGTCCCCCACCCGGACTGACGTCGCGTCAGCCCGCCCGGCGCCGCTCCCCCGGCGTCGGTCCCCCGCCGTCAGCTCGCGTACCGGAGCGCGTGCACCCGCCGCCAGCGCTCGGTCACCGTCTCGTACATCCGGGCCGCCTCCCGCCCGTCACCGGCCCGCAGCGCGGCCACCCCCGCCTCGATCTCGCCGACCGAGTCCTCGTCCGGGAGGTCGGTGCCCAGCAGGTGCACCAGGCCGCCGTAGTCCAGCTCCACCAGCGAGCGCGGGTGGAACTCCTCCAGCCACCGCCCCAGCTCCTCCACCCCGCTGGCCAGCGCCCCGCTCGGCACCCGCTCGCGCAGCGCCCGGTACCCCCGGGCCACCCGGCGACGGGCCTGCGCCATCGGCGTCAGGTAGAACAGCGCCGCCGGCCGGTCCGGCAGGCCGGCCGGCAGGAAGCAGCGATCCTCGGTGCCGAACGGCAGGAACCAGCGCACCGGCACCTCCCACCGGTTGGTCAGGATCCACGGCCGGTCGTCCGGGTGGGCCGCCCGCCAGCGCTCCCGGTCGGCCTGCGCGGCCGCCCGGACCACCGGCGGCAGCACGGTGTCCAGCAGGGCCACCGGCAGCGACTCTGCCAGCTCCTCCATCGCCTGCCAGCTGCGCAGCCTGGTCGCCCACGGGCAGACGTAGGTCACCCCTTCCACCACCCGGACGAAGGCCCGCTCGCTCTCCCGCTCGGGCAGCGCCCGGGGCGTCCGGGCCAGCAGCTCGGCCAGCGCGCCCCGCTGCTCGGCCAGCACCGCCGGTGCCACCGCCTGGGCCGCCTCCACCGCGTCCGGGCCGTACCGGGCCGCGTAGGCCTGCCAGCGGGCCCGCTCCGGGCCCGGATAGGCGGCCAGCGGCTCGTACACGCGCAGATGGGCCGCGTAGGGCGGGAGCACCGAGGTACGCACAGCGGTCACATCCGGCATCGTCGCACGGGGGAGCCGACGGGGTACCCCGGACGGGGCTGAATCGTTGTGCCGAGGGGCAGAACCGGCCGCGGCCCCAGGGCTAGGCTTACTTTCAGGCGCCCACACCACAGCAGTGGGCCACAGATACTGGAGTCACCACAGTGACCGACGTACAGACCCTGTCCGCTTCGTACCCCGCACCCGGCGTGCTGAGCAGGATCTTCCGTACCGAGCTGGACGGCGCGCCGAACGACGGCCACGAGCAGGTCGTGCTGTGCCACGACCGCAGCTCCGGCCTCAAGGCCATCATCGCCATCCACTCCACCGCCCTCGGCCCGGCCCTCGGCGGCACCCGCTTCTTCCCGTACGTCTCCGAGGAGGCGGCGCTGGAGGACGCGCTCAACCTCTCGCGCGGGATGAGCTACAAGAACGCGCTCGCCGGGCTCGACCTGGGCGGCGGCAAGGCCGTCATCATCGGCGACCCGACCACGGCGAAGAACGAGGCGATGCTGCGCGCCTACGGCCGCTTCGTGCAGTCGCTGCGCGGCCGCTACGTGACCGCCTGCGACGTCGGCACCTACGTGCAGGACATGGACGTGGTGGCCCGCGAGTGCGACTACGTGACCGGCCGCTCGCCCGAGCAGGGCGGCGCCGGCGACTCCTCGGTGCTGACCGCCTTCGGCGTCTTCCAGGGCATGCGCGCCTCCGCGCAGGCCAGCTGGGGCCAGCCCACCCTGCGCGGCCGCCGGGTCGGCGTCGCGGGCGTCGGCAAGGTCGGCCACTACCTGGTCGGCCACCTGGTCGCGGACGGCGCCACCGTGGTGGTCACGGACGTCTCCGAGGCCGCCGTGAACCGGGTCCGGGCCGCCTACCCGGACGTCGAGGTGGTGGCGGACACCGCCGCCCTGCTGCAGGCCCGGCTGGACGTCTACGCCCCCTGCGCGCTCGGCGGCGCGCTGGACGACCACACCGTCGGCGCGCTCGGCGCGGCCGGCACCGCGGTGGTCTGCGGCGCGGCCAACAACCAGCTGGCCCACCCGGGCGTGGAGAAGGACCTGGCCGGCCGCGGCATCCTCTACGCGCCGGACTACCTGGTGAACTCCGGCGGCGTGATCCAGGTCGCCGACGAGTTCGAGTCGCAGCACAAGGGCGGCTACAACTTCGACCGGGCCAAGACCAAGGCCACCAGGATCTTCGACACCACGCTGGAGATCTTCACCCGGGCCGCCGCCGACGGCGTGCCCCCGGCGGTGGCCGCCGACCGGCTGGCCGAGCGCCGGATGCGGGAGATCAGCGCGCTCCGCTCGGTGCTGCTGCCCGGTGCCCGCCGGAGCTGAGCCGTGACCGCGGGGGAGGCTCTCCTCCCCCGCATCACGATGTGGAACCGGATTCTCGATCGGTAGCCCGAACGGGCGATGTCGGGCCCCCTCCCGGGGGATAATCGGTCGTGGAACAACTGGCCTGGGCAGGCTCTGAACAGCCTGCGAAAGCCCGAAAATCCCCTCGTGACCTGGAAGGACCTGGTTTCGGGGGGTGGCAGTGCGCGCCACGTCACACCGGCGACGTACCGTTCGGCGGCGGAAACAGGTACCGTTAATGCTCCAAGGGACGGTTCTCCCACTTCGGGCAGACCGCTCCTGATCATGAACACGTGTCAGACTCGGGGCCGTGAGCCCCATCGTTGAGGGGGTCGACCCATGGGGCGCGGCCGGGCCAAGGCCAAGCAGACGAAGGTCGCCCGCGAGCTGAAGTACAACGGCGGCGGCTTTGACGCCAACCGTCTGTCCAGCGAGCTGGGTGTATCGCCCTCCACCGCTTCGATCAAGCCAGAACCGATCGAAGAAGAGGAAGAGGACGATCCCTACGCGGCGTATGCGGACCTCTACGCCGACGAGGATGACGACGCGGAAGCGGACGCGGGCAGCAGCCAGTCCCGCCGCCGCACGTAAGAGCCTGACCTGACCGGCTCGGTGCCCACGGGCGCCGAGCCGGTTTTCGGCGTTCCCGCACGGCCCACCCGGCGCTCGGGTGCCCCGGAGAAACGCCTGAGGGCCCCCGGAGGGGCCCTCAGGGACAGAACCGGGCTCAGCTGAGCCGGAAGCCGTCGTACGCGTTGTAGAGCGTCGCCGCGTCACCGTGCTCGTCGGTGCGGTCCACGATGTCGCCCAGCAACCAGGCCTCCACGTCGCGGTCCTCCAGGATCGCCAGCACCGTGTCGACCGACTCCGGCGGGACCACGGCGACCATGCCGACGCCCATGTTCAGGGTCTTCTCGATCTCCAGGGCGGCCATGTTGCCGACCTTGGCCACGGTCTGGAAGACCGGCAGCGGGGACCAGGTGCCTCGGTCCAACCGGGCGTGCAGACCGGTCGGGATGACCCGGGCCAGGTTGGCCGCCAGGCCGCCGCCGGTGACGTGCGAGAAGGCGTGGATCTCGGTGGCCCGGGTGAGCGCCAGGCAGTCCAGCGAGTAGATCCGGGTCGGCTCGAGCAGCTCCTCGCCAAGGGTGCGGCCGAAGTCCTCGACCTTGCGGTCCAGCTTCCAGCCGGCCTCGTTCAGCAGCACGTGCCGGACCAGCGAGTAACCGTTCGAGTGCAGGCCCGAGGCGGCCATCGCGATCACCACGTCACCGGCCCTGACCCGCTCCGCACCGAGCAGCGCGTCGGCCTCCACCACACCGGTGCCGGCGCCCGCGACGTCGTACTCGTCCGGGCCGAGCAGGCCCGGGTGCTCGGCGGTCTCGCCGCCGACCAGCGCGCAGCCGGCCAGCACACAGCCCTCGGCGATGCCCTTGACGATCGCCGCGACCCGCTCCGGCACGACCTTGCCGACGCAGATGTAGTCGGTCATGAAGAGCGGCTCGGCGCCGCACACGACCAGGTCGTCGACGACCATGCCGACCAGGTCGTGGCCGATCGTGTCGTGCTTGTCCATCGCCTGCGCGATGGCGACCTTCGTCCCGACCCCGTCGGTGGCGGAGGCCAGCAGCGGGCGGGCGTAGCGCTTGAACGCGGAGGCGTCGAACAACCCGGCGAAGCCGCCGAGCCCGCCGACCACCTCGGGACGGTCCGCCTTCTTCACCCACTGCTTCATGAGCTCGACGGCGCGGTCGCCCGCCTCGATGTCGACACCTGCGGCGGCGTAGGTGGCGCCGCTGCTCTGGTTGCTGGTCACTGCTGACGGCCCTCTCGGGTCGGGGGTGGTGGGACTGGGGTGGTCTGACGCGAACGGTCAGACCACCCCTAGGGACGCCGGAGCGCGTCGGCTGCGCCGTGGCCACCGAGCAGGGACTGGACACCGTCCAGGTCCGAGCCGGTCGGCTTGGTGCGCACTGCGGGCTGCTGCTTGCCACCGGCGATCTCGGCCTCGAGCAGCAGCTTGCCGAGCAGCGCCGGGTCCGGCAGCTCCATCGGGTAGACGCCGTCGAAGCAGGCCCGGCAGAGGTTGTCCTTGGGCTGCGTGGTGGCCTCGATCATGGCGTCGATCGAGATGTAGGCGAGGGAGTCCGCGCCGAGCGTGCGGCCGATCTCCTCCACCGTCATGCCGTTGGCGATCAGCTCCGCGCGGGTGGCGAAGTCGATGCCGAAGAAGCACGGCCACTTGACCGGCGGCGAGGAGATCCGGATGTGCACCTCGGCGGCGCCCGCCTCACGGAGCATCCGGACCAGCGCGCGCTGGGTGTTGCCACGGACGATCGAGTCGTCCACGACCACCAGGCGCTTGCCCTGGATGACCTCGCGCAGCGGGTTCAGCTTCAGCCGGATGCCGAGCTGACGGATCGTCTGGCTGGGCTGGATGAAGGTGCGGCCGACGTAGGCGTTCTTCACCAGGCCGGAGCCGTACGGGATGCCGCTGGCCTCGGCGTAGCCGATCGCGGCGGGGGTGCCGGACTCGGGAGTGGCTATCACCATGTCGGCCTCGACCGGGGCCTCCTTGGCCAGCCGACGGCCCATCTCCACCCGGGAGAGGTGCACGTTGCGGCCGGCGATGGAGGTGTCGGGGCGGGCCAGGTAGACGTACTCGAAGACGCAGCCCTTGGGCTTGGCCTCGGCGAAGCGCGAGGTGCGCATGCCGTTCTCGTCGATGGCGATCAGCTCGCCGGGCTCGACCTCGCGGATGAAGGACGCGCCGCAGATGTCGAGGGCGGCCGTCTCGGAGGCCACCACCCAGCCGCGCTCCAGGCGGCCGAGCACCAGCGGGCGGATGCCCTGCGGGTCACGGGCCGCGTAGAGGGTGTGCTCGTCCATGAAGACCAGCGAGAACGCACCCTTGACCTTGGGCAGGATCTGCTTGGCGGTCTCCTCGATCGAGAGATCGGGGTGGCCCGCGAGCAGCGCCGTCACCAGGTCGGTGTCGTTGGTCGCGGCCGAGCGGCCGGAGCGCGAGACGTGCTCCTCGCCCGGCAGTGCGGCCACCATCTCGGCGAGCTCGGCGGTGTTGACCAGGTTTCCGTTGTGGCCGAGGGCCAGCGAACCGTGAACGGTCGCCCGGAAGGTCGGCTGGGCGTTCTCCCAGACCGAGGACCCGGTGGTCGAGTAGCGGGCATGTCCGACGGCGATATGACCGTGCAGCGAACCCAGCGAGGCCTCGTCGAAGACCTGGGACACGAGTCCCATGTCCTTGAAGACGAGAATCTGGGCTCCGTTGCTGACTGCGATGCCCGCGGATTCCTGTCCGCGGTGCTGCAGGGCATAGAGGCCGAAGTACGTGAGCTTTGCGACCTCTTCGCCGGGAGCCCAGACACCGAAGACGCCGCAAGCGTCCTGGGGGCCTTTCTCGCCGGGAAGAAGATCGTGGTTGAGTCGTCCGTCTCCACGTGGCACGTCTTCGAGTCTAGGGCAGTTCCGTACGCCTTCCCGAACAGCGAACGGGCGGTGAATTGGCCGATCCGATAGCGACGCGCGTAGACAAAACCCCTTACCGCTCCCGCGTTTTTCCCGGCAACAATTCGTTGAATGCGCGTCGGGCCTTGTCGCACCCGGACTGTGACCCGGTCGGCGGCCTGACGGACCGTCGGGCGGGCCCTTCGGACGTGACGCTGCTCACGTGACCGGGAGCAGCAGCTGCCAGACCCCCGGATGGACGGTCCAGACCCGGGACCGGACCGGGCCGACCCGGCAGCCGTCCGCCTGGTAGCCGAAGCCCCGGCCGGTCACCGCGAGCCGGGTGGCCCGGACGGCGTGCGGGCCTCGGGCCAGCTGGAGCAGCAGCTCCATGTCGCCGGAACCGGCGGAGAGGGCGGCCCGCAGCCGGTGCACCGGCTCGTCCAGGTCCACCAGCAGCCGGCCGTCCGCCTCGATCCGGAGCCTGGGGTCGTCGGAACCGGGCGGGGTCGCCTGCTCGGCCGCAGCCAGTTTCGCCCATAGCGAACGCAGTCCGACCGGGCGGCCGGGGCCGTGGGTGTGGATGCTGACCCCGCCGAACGCCACCCCGCCACCGTCGTCCACCAGCAGGTCGAGCTTGCGGGCGGCCCCGTGCAGGACCGCCCTGGCCGCCGCCACCGGCTGGGCCGGCACGCCCAGCGAGCGGCCGGCCGCCACCGCCTCGGGCCGCCCGACCGGGACCAGGCCGACCGGGTCCGTGCCCAGCTCACGCTGTCGGTGCAGGGCCCCCAGCACGCGTTGCAACGCCAGATCGGAACCGATCACAACCGGTCGGCGGCGGCCGCGATGGGCCAGCACCCGGTCCAGTTCGGACGGGCTCTCCGGCAGCGCGACCTTCACGTCCGCACCCCCGCAGAGCACGTCCCGGGCGATCCGGACCGACTCGCCGTCGGCCTGCCGGGCCGCCGGGTCGAGCAGGACCAGCAGCTGACCAGGGGCGTCCGGATCGACGGCGCGGTCTTCGGGCGTGGACAGCGACGACACGACCGGTCCTTCCTCAGGTAATCTCTCGGTGCAAGAGCCCCTTGCGCTATTGCGCCAGGGGCTTCGTCTATCTCGGGGCAGACTGCGGCCTACGCAGGATGCCCCAACCGGAAGGGGTGTACGCCTGTGCCGGCACTCGTGCTCGTTGGTGCCCAGTGGGGAGACGAGGGCAAGGGGAAGGCGACGGACCTCCTCGGCGGCTCCGTCGACTACGTCGTTCGCTACCAGGGCGGCAACAACGCCGGTCACACGGTGGTCATCGGCGATCAGAAGTACGCCCTGCACCTGCTGCCTTCCGGCATTCTCAGCCCGAACGTGACGCCGGTGATCGGCAACGGTGTGGTGATCGACCCGGGCGTGCTGCTCTCCGAGCTGGCGGGCCTGAACGACCGCGGCATCGACACCTCGAAGCTGCTGATCTCGGGCAACGCCCACCTGATCACGCCGTACCACCGCACCCTGGACAAGGTCACCGAGCGCTTCCTCGGCAAGCGCCGGATCGGCACCACCGGTCGCGGCATCGGCCCCACCTACGCGGACAAGATCAACCGCGTCGGCATCCGGGTCCAGGACCTCTTCGACGAGTCGATCCTCGTCCAGAAGGTCGAAGCGGCCCTGCACGACAAGAACCAGCTGCTGGTCAAGCTCTACAACCGCCGCGCCATCCCGGCCGACCTGGTGGTCCAGGAGTACCTCGGCTACGCCGAGAAGATCCGCCCCTTCCTGGCCGACACCACCCTGGTCCTGGACGAGGCGCTGAAGGCGAACAAGGTCGTCCTGCTGGAGGGCGGCCAGGGCACCCTGCTGGACGTCGACCACGGCACGTACCCCTTCGTCACCTCGTCGAACCCGACCGCCGGTGGCGCCTGCACCGGTGCCGGCATCGGCCCGACGAAGATCGACCGGGTCATCGGCATCCTGAAGGCGTACACCACCCGGGTCGGCTCGGGCCCGTTCCCGACCGAGCTGCTGGACGCCGACGGCGACGCGCTGCGGCGGATCGGCGGCGAGCGCGGTGTCACCACCGGGCGCGACCGGCGCTGCGGCTGGTTCGACGCCGTGATCGCCCGGTACGCGACCCGGGTGAACGGCCTGACCGACTTCTTCCTCACCAAGCTGGACGTGCTGACCGGCTGGGAGGAGATCCCGGTCTGCGTGGCGTACGAGATCGACGGCAAGCGCGTCGAGGAGCTCCCGTACAACCAGTCGGACTTCCACCACGCCAAGCCGATCTACGAGAACCTCCCCGGCTGGACCGAGGACATCTCGAAGGCGCAGACCTTCGCCGACCTGCCGAAGAACGCGCAGGCCTACGTGAAGGCGCTGGAGGAGATGTCCGGCGCACCGATCTCGGCGATCGGCGTCGGCCCCGGCCGGACCGAGACGATCCAGATCAACTCGTTCATCTGATCGGGTAGTCGGACAGGAAGGGCCCCGCGCGATCGCGCGGGGCCCTTCGTCGTCGGTCGGGGCGGTCCTGGAGCCTTCACATCAATGAGCATTTGCACTAGTGCAAATATGTGTTGCACCTAGTTCAATGAGTGGATAGCGTGGCGACATGACCGCGAAGCTGCCCTACCCCGTTGTCCTGACCGGCCGTCACGTCCGGCTGGAGCCGCTCACCCCCGCCCACGCCCCGGACCTCTTCGAGGCGGCCGGGGGCGACGAGGAGGTGTTCCGCTGGATCCCGGTGGCCATCCCGGGCACACCGGCGGAGATGGTCACCAACGTGACCGACCGGCTCGAGGACCCGAACTGCCACCCGTTCGCGGTGATCCGGCTGGACACCGGCCGGGCGGTCGGCATCAGCTGTTACTTCGACGCCTCCGGCCAGGACGAGAGCCTGGAGATCGGCGGCACCTGGTACGGCCGCGAGGTCTGGCGGACGGCCGTCAACACCGAGTCCAAGCTGCTGCTGCTCACCCATGCGTTCGAGGACCTCCGGATGGGCCGGGTCTGCTGGAAGACCGACCACCTCAACGAGCGCTCGCAGAACGCGATCAAGCGGCTCGGCGCCCGGTACGAGGGCACCTTCCGCCGGTCCCGCCAGCGCCGGGACGGCAGCTGGCGGGACAGCGTGTACTTCTCGATGCTCGTGGACGAGTGGCCCGAGGCCAAGGAGCGCCTGACCGACCGGCTGGCAGCCGGCTGACCGGGACTACTCCAGGCCCGCGAGCACCAGCGGCAGCCGGTCGACGCCGGACTCGGTGATCCGGATCGGGACACCCCAGTCCTGCTGGTGGACGTGGCAGGCCGGGTACTCGATCCCCGGGTCGTCGTCGCAGGAGGCGGCCATCGCGGAGACGTGCAGGACGCCCTCGGTGAGCTCTCCCGAGAGGACCAGCTCACGGGAGAGGTCGGTGTCGGCCCCCGCGCCGGAGAGCAGCAGCTCGGGCGGGGTGGAGCTGACCAGCAGCCGGGTGGACGGGCCGTAGCGCTCGTCCAGCTTCTGGCCGCTCGGGGCCTGGAAGACCACCTCGAGGCGGAGCGCGCCCGGCGCCACCTCGGTCGCCGCCCGCTGGGTGCGGTGCGCGACCGCCGCCACCCGGACCGCCTCCTCGGGGAGCCGGAGCCTGGTCAGCCGGTGCCGGGCGGACTCCACCACCACGATGTCACCGTCCACCAGCACCGCCCCGGAGGGCTCGCGCAGGTCGGTGGCCAGCGTGCTGACCTCGCCGGTGGCGGGGTCGAAGCGGCGCAGCGCGTGGTTGTAGGTGTCGGCGATCGCCACCGAGCCGTCGGGCAGTACGGTCACCCCGAGCGGGTGCTGGAGCAGCGCCTGCTCGGCGGCGCCGTCCCGGTGGCCGAAGTCGAACAGGCCGGTGCCGACCGCGGTGTGCACGGACCGTGTTTCACGTGAAACCCAGCGCACCGCCGAGGTCTCCGAGTCGGCCACCCAGAGCCGCTCGCCGTCCGCCGAGACCGCCAGCCCGGACGGCTGGGCGAACCACGCCTCCGCCAGCGGGCCGTCCACCAGTCCCTCGTTGGTGGTGCCGGCCGCCACCGCGACCGTCTCCGTCGCCGGGTCGTACGCCCAGAGCTGGTGCACCCCCGCCATCGCGATCCAGACCCGGCCGTCGAAGAACGCCACGTCCCACGGCGAGGAGAGGTCGACCCCGGTGGCCGGCCCCTCGGTCGGGGAGCCCTGCCACCACTGCTTGCCGGTGCCGGCCAGCGTGCTGACCGAGCCGTCCGAGAGCCGGACCGCGCGCAGCGCGTGGTTCACCGTGTCGGCCACCACCACGTCGTAGCCGAGCCCCTCGGGGGCCAGGGCCAGGCCCTGCGGCTCGCTGAACCGGGGCGCCGTGCCGTCCACGAAGCCGCGCTCGCCGTCACCGATCCGCCGCACCACCGTCTCGCCGTCCTCGGCCAGCTCGACCAGCGAGTGGTGCCCCGAGTCCGCGACCAGGTAGTGCCCGTCCGGCAGCCGGACCGCCTTGCCCGGGAACTTCAGGTCCCCCGCGACCGCCTCCGGCGCCACGTACGGGCCGTCGCCGCGGCGCAGCGTCCCCTTCGCCGCGTGCTCCGCCTCCAGCTCCTCGACCAGCTTCGCGATCGCGTGCGCGTGCCCCTCACCGGCGTGCTGGGCGACCACGTACCCCTCCGGGTCGACCACCACCAGCGTCGGCCAGGCCCGGACGGCGTACTGCTTCCAGGTCACCAGCTCCGGGTCGTCCAGCACCGGGTGGTGCACCTCGTACCGGGCCACCGCGTCCACCACGGCCTGGTGGTCGGCCTCGTGCACGAACTTGGGCGAGTGCACGCCGACGATCACCACCGTGTCGCGGTGCTTCTCCTCCAGCTCCCGGAGTTCGTCCAGGACGTGGAGACAGTTGATGCAGCAGAAGGTCCAGAAGTCGAGGACCAGGATCTTGCCGCGGAAGTCAGCCAGCGACAGATCCTTGCCGCCGGTGTTCAGCCAGCCGCCCTTCCCCACCGGTTCGGGGGCGCGGACACGTGCACGAGTAGCCATGTTCCCATCCAACCGCATGACCCTCCGGCAGTATTTCTCCGCAGGGGGATCCGACACGACGTCAGGCGGTGCGGGATGAAGTACGTGGTCAGGGAGCGGCTGTTCACGGTCGGGGACGACTACTGGATCGAGGACGAGGACGGTGCCAAGGCGTTCCTGGTGGACGCCAAGGTGCTGCGGCTGCGGGACACCTTCGAGCTGAAGGACCCGCAGGGGCGGCTGGTCGCGGTGATCAAGGAGAAGGCGCTGACCGTCCGGGACGCCATGAAGATCGAGAACAGTGGCGGGGACGTGGTCGCCACCGTCCGGAAGAAGCTGTTCACCCCGTTCCGGGACAAGTTCCACGTGGAGCTGGCCGACGGCGGCGAGCTGGAGATCCACGGGAACCTGATCGACAAGGAGTACCGGATCGAGGCGCACGGGGACACCGTGGCCGAGATCTCCCGCAAGTGGTTCCGGTTCCGGGACACCTACGGGGTCCGGGTGGCCGACGCGGCGGACGCCGGGCTGCTGCTCGCCGTCGCGGTCTGCGTCGACCATCTGGTGGAGGAGGACTGACTCCCCGTCAGCGGATCAGGTGGGGCAGGAAGCGCGCGCCCTGGTGGGTGATCGGGCTGTCGTCGGTCTCGCGGATGCCGAGGCCGGCGGCCTCGCCGTCCACCACCCAGGTGCCGAGCACCGGGCGGTTGCCGTCGAAGTCCGGCAGCGGACAGAGCTGCTGGTAGCAGAAGCCCTCGGCGCCGTACCGGTCCGGATCGCCCGCCCACTCGGCCAGCCGGGTCTGGCTGCCGTCCGGCTCGACGATCCGGACGCCGGCGCCCTCGCGGCCGAGCAGCGGCTTCATCGCGTAGCCGGTCCCGACCAGTTCGCGCGGGCCGTCCAGGTAGGCGGGCAGCAGGTTGGGGTGGCCCGGGTTCAGCTCCCAGAGCACCGCGAGCAGGGCCTTGTTGGAGAGCAGCATCTTCCAGGCCGGCTCGATCCACAGCGTGCTGCCGGTGGAGCCGCCGAGGTCGATCCCGCCGAGCAGCGCCGGGGCGAACTCCTCCTCGGTCAGCCACTCCCACGGGTAGAGCTTGAAGATCGAGCGGATGAACCGCTGGTCGAGGTCGACGAACCGGCCGGTCAGCCCGTCCAGCCCGATGTCCTCCATGGCGATGCCGACCGTCTCCAGCCCGGCCTGTTCGGCGGTCTCCTGGAGGTAGAGGGTGGTCATCCAGTCCTCGCCCTCGCTGTCGCCGCGCGAGTGCCCGAAGTGCACCGGCCCCGGCGGCAGCAGGTGCTTCTGCCGCCGCCAGGAGGCGACCAGGCGCTCGTGCAGCGAGTTCCACTGGTCGGCGCCGGGAAAGCGCTGCTCCATCCAGAACCACTGCGGGCCGGCCGCCTCGATCAGTGAGGTCGGGGTGTCGGCGTTGTACTCGAACAGCTTGGCCGGGCCGACCCCGTCGTACGCCAGGTCGAACCGCCCGTACACCGAGGGCTGCTCCTCGCGGCGGCGCCAGGACTCGGCGATCACGGCGGTCAGCCGGGGGTCGGTCAGCCCGTAGTCGGCGTACCGCTCCGTCCGCACCACGTGCTCGACGGCGGTCAGGCAGAGCTCGTGCAGCTCCTCGACCACCTCCTCCAGCGCCTCCACCTCGGGCAGCGACAACTCGTAGTACGCGCTCTCGTCCCAGTAGGCGTGCGGGCCGCCCTGGTTGCAGGGGTCCTGGCAGACCGCGTAGATCAGCCCCTGGCCCTCCACGGTGGCCTGCCAGTCGGGGCGGGGTTCGATGACGTGACGGCGCATCGGGGGGCCTCTCTTCCGGATCCCGTCGGATCAGCGGGCGGTGTTGGGGTGCGTGGCTCGGCGGCGCCGAGGAGGAAGTCCATGCGGAGCATCGGCGACCGACGAGGTACGTGCCCCACCACCGCCCGCCCGGCGGGATCCGGAAGAGAGGCCCCTAACCCCCGCCGGAGCCGGAGGAGCCGCTCGGGCAGCCGAAGCCGCCGCGCTTGGTGTCGCCCTTGGCGAAGGTGCCGCCGGTGGCGATGCCGGAACCGGAGCCGCAGTAGTACCAGCGGCCGGCCGCCGCCGCGCCGTCGGAGCAGGAGTGGTTGTCCAGCACCTTGAGGCTGCCGGGGTCGACGCAGCGGCGCGGGGTGCTGCCACCGGAGGAGCAGCTGGTCAGAGCGAGCGCCAGGGTGCCGACCATGCCCAGGGAGACGAAGCCCGAGCGTCTGCGCCCGGGTACCGGAGTGGAGGTCATGGCCGACGATGCTACTGGGGAGGTCCGGAAACCGATCCCATGGGATATCTTTTGGCCGGTCCCGGGCCGGGACACCGACTCGTTCCTCCCAGGGGGCTCACCGTGCACGACATCGTCAACGGGCTTGGCGCGGCAGCGGTATACGGCGCGGTCGGGGTGGTCCTGCTGCTGCTCGGGGTCGGCCTGGTCGACCTGCTGACGCCCGGCAAGCTCGGCCACCAGATCTGGGTGGAACGTAACCGCAACGCCGCCGTGGTGCTCAGCTCCGCGCTGCTCGGGATCGGCGGGATCGTCTTCACCGCGATCATGTACACCTACGACGACTTCGGGAAGGGCCTGGCCGCGACGGCCACCTTCGGCCTGCTCGGCCTGGTGCTGATGGCGGTGGCCTTCTGGCTGCTGGACGTGGTCACCCCGGGCAAGCTCGGCGCCATCCTGGTCGACCCGGAGCCGCACCCGGCGGTCTGGGTGACCGCCAGCTGCAACCTCGCGGTGGCCGCGATCATCGCCGCCTCGATCGCCTGACCGCGTCCGACCGCGTCCGACCGGGCGTCACGAAGGGGGCACCCACCGCCCGGTGGGTGCCCCCTTCGGCGTCGGTCAGCCCTCCAGGAACGCCTTGAGCGCCGCCGCCAGCAGGTACGGGTCGTCCGCCCCGCAGAGCTCCCGGGCCGAGTGCATGGAGAGCGCCGCGATGCCGCAGTCGACGGTGGTGATGCCGAGCCGGGCCGCGGTGATCGGGCCGATCGTGGTGCCGCAGGGCATCGAGTTGTTGGAGACGAAGGTCTGCCACGGCACGCCGGCCTTCTCGCAGGCGGCGGCGAACACCGCCCGGCCGACCGCGTCGGTGGCGTAGCGGTTGTTGACGTTGACCTTGAGGATCGGCCCGCCGTTCGGCATCGGATGGTGCCCGGGCTCGTGCCGCTCGCTGTAGTTGGGGTGCACGGCGTGCCCCATGTCGGAGGAGAGGCAGATCGTCCCGGCCAGCGCGCGGGCGCGGTCCTCCAGGGAGCCGCCCCGGGCGTACACGCTGCGGTCCAGCACGTTGCCGAGCAGCGGGCCCTGGGCGCCGGTGTCGGACTCGCTGCCGTTCTCCTCGTGGTCGAACGCGGCCAGCACCGGGATGTACGGCAGGTCGCCGCCGGCCACGGCGGCCAGCGCGGCGGTGCCGGCGTGCACCGAGAGCAGGTTGTCCAGCCGGGGCCCGGCCAGCAGCTCGCGGTCGCGGCCGAGGTACGACGGCGGCTGCACGTCGTGCGTCATCAAGTCCCAGCCCACCACGGCGTCCGCGGCCACGCCGGCGCGCTCGGCCACGTACTCGATCAGGGAGCCCTCGTTGACCGCGCCGATCCCCCAGATCGGCGTCAGGTGACGCTGCTTGTCCAGCTTGAGGCCCTCGTTCACCTGCCGGTCCAGGTGGATCGCCAGCTGCGGCACCCGCAGCAGCGGCTCGTCGAGCTGAACCAGCGTCACACTGCCGTCGCGCAGTGCCAGTCGGCCGGACAGGCCGAGGTCGCGGTCCAGCCAGGTGTTCAGCGGGACGCCGCCGTAGATCTCGACCGCGACCTGCCGCCAGCCGGACGTCCCGGTGTCCGGCACCGGCTTGACCCGAAGGTTGGGCGAGTCGGTGTGGGTACCGACCACCCGGAACGGGGTCTCGGGGCCCGCGCCCTCGGGGACGTACCAGGCGATCAGCGCCCCGCCACGGATGACGTACCGACCGCCGGCGGCCGCGTCCCAGGCCTCGGTCTCGGCCACTCGACGGAAGCCGACCTTCTCCAGCCGCTCGGCCGCACTGGCCACCGCGTGGAACGGTGACGGCGAGGTGCCGAGGAAACTGATCAGGTCATCGGTGTGCGTTCGGTCGAAGGAGGCCGGGCGGGCGGCGGTCGACATGCTGCTCCTGAGTTGAGGGAGGGCGGAAGCCGGATGGGGGACCGGTCTTCGCACCCGAGCATATGCCCGTACACGGACATGACGTTGTGAACTCAACAACGGTGACACAACGGTGAAGCGCCGGTGTCAGGGGTGCGGCTGCCGGAGCCGCGGCACCGAGAACCGGTCATGCACCACGGGGCCCGGTCCTGGTGGACCGGGCCCCGTGGTGCTGAGGGTGTGTCAGGCGGTATGGGGGGCGGGCCTCAGAAGGCCTCCTCCGCGAGCTCCATGATCTCGTTGTCGACACCCTCGGCGATCAGCCGCTGCGGGGTGACGGTCGGCAGCACGTTGCGGGCGAAGAAGCGGGCCCCGGCGACCTTGCCCTGGTAGAACGCGACGTCCTTGCCGGTGGCGCCCGCCTCCAGCTTGGCCAGCGCCACGGCGGCCTGGCGGAGCAGCAGCCAGCCGACCACCACGTCGCCGGAGACCATCAGCAGGCGGGTGGTGTTGAGGCCCACCTTGTACATGTTCTTGACGTCCTGCTCGACCGAGGAGAGGTCGGCCAGCAGCTTGCCGACGATCGCCTCCAGGTCACCGGCGGCCTTGCCGAGCAGCTCGCGCTCGGTGGCCAGGGCGTCGCCGCCCTCACCGGTGGCGAGGAACTTCTTGATCTGCTCGGAGACCACGGTGAGCGCCTGGCCACCGTCCTTGACGATCTTCCGGAAGAAGAAGTCCAGGCCCTGGATCGCGGTGGTGCCCTCGTACAGGGTGTCGATCTTGGCGTCGCGGATGTACTGCTCGATCGGGTACTCCTGCAGGAAGCCCGAGCCACCGAAGGTCTGGAGCGACTGGGCCAGCTGCTCGTAGGACTTCTCCGAGCCGTAGCCCTTGACGATCGGCAGCAGCAGGTCGTTCAGGCGCTCGGCGGCGTCGTCGTGCTCACCGCGCAGGCGGGCGGCCACCAGGTCGTCCTGGACCGAGGCGGTGTAGAGCACCAGGGCGCGCATGCCCTCGGCGTACGCCTTCTGGGTCATCAGCGAGCGGCGGACGTCCGGGTGGTGGGTGATGGTGACGCGCGGGGCGGCCTTGTCCAGGAAGTTGGAGATGTCGGCGCCCTGCACCCGCTCCTTGGCGTACTCCAGCGCGTTCAGGTAGCCGGTGGAGAGGGTGGCGATGGCCTTCGTGCCGACCATCATCCGGGCGAACTCGATGATCTTGAACATCTGGCGGATGCCGTCGACGCTCTCGCCGACCAGCCAGCCCTTGGCCGGGTGCTTGGCGCCGAATGTCATCTCGCAGGTATTGGACGCCTTGAGGCCCATCTTGTGCTCGACGTTGGTCGCGTAGGCACCGTTGCGCTCGCCGAGCTCGCCGGTCTCCCAGTCGAAGTCGAACTTCGGCACGATGTACAGGCCGAGGCCCTTGGTGCCCGGCTTGCCGCCCTCGGGGCGGGCCAGCACCAGGTGGATGATGTTCTCGGACATGTCGTGCTCGCCCGAGGTGATGAAGCGCTTCACACCCTCGATGTGCCAGGAGCCGTCCTCCTGCTTGATCGCCTTGGTGCGGCCGGCGCCGACGTCCGAACCGGCGTCCGGCTCGGTCAGCACCATGGTGGCGCCCCACTGGCGCTCGACCATGTGCCGGGCGACCTTCTGCTGCTCCTCGGTGCCCTCGTCGTAGACGACGCCGGCGAACGCCGGACCGGAGGAGTACATCCAGATCGCCGGGTTGGAGCCGAGGATCTGCTCCGCGTAGGCCCAGATCAGCGAGGACGGGGTGGCCTGGCCGCCGATCCCCTCCGGGATGCCCAGCCGCCACCACTCGGCGTCCATGTACGCCTGGTAGCTCTTCTTGAAGGTCGCCGGGATCGGCGCCGTGTTGGTCTCCGGGTCGAAGACCGGCGGGTTGCGGTCGGCGTCGACGAACGAGGCGGCGAGGTCGTTCTCGGCGAGACGCGAGATCTCGGCGAGGATGTTCTTCGCGGTCTCGACGTCCATGTCGGCGAACGGACCGGTGCCGTACACCTGGTCACGGCCGAACACCTCGAAGAGGTTGAACTCCACGTCACGCAGGTTGGACTTGTAGTGACCCATGACCGTTTCTCCGGTTCGTCGCTTCCGGGGTCCGCCGCCTTCGAGCGCCCCACTTACCCACCAGTAGGCACCATGATGCTACCCGTAAGTAACTTGTTCAAGCCCCTCGACGTGAAAGGGCTATGAACACGGTCACGTCCCCCGATAGCCTTGCCCTTGTGTACGGCTACGAGCAGACCGGGTATCAGGGCGACCCCTACCAGCAGCAGGCGCAGCAGCAGCACGCCCAGCAGCAGGGGATGAACGGCATGCCGGGCCCCGGCCAGTACGGCGAGCAGCCGCCACAGGCCGCCCCCCAGCAGTCTCTCTACCCCGAACCCTCGCCGCCATCCCTCGCGGACGCGGTCCGGGCCTTCACCACCGGGTCGATGCCGGTCGAGGACTTCCAGGCGATCTTCATCACCTCGAAGGTGCACTGCCCGCGCGGCGACCGCCCGGGCTTCCTGGCCCTGCACAACACCCCGACGCCGGTGATCCCGATGTTCAGCTCGCTCAAGGAGCTGCGCCGGTACGCGGGCAAGGACTCCAAGCACTTCAGCGTCACCGGCGCCGAGGTGCTCGACCTGCTGCCGACCGGGTACGGCTTCGCGCTGGACATGGAGGGCGAGCACCGGATGGTGTTCGACGCCAAGGCCGTGGAGCAGATGGTCGACTTCACCATGCGCCGGATGTACGGCTGAGTTCCGCCCGACCCCAGGCCCGGCCGGCCCACCGTGATGTGGTTCAACTTTCAACTTGCTTCTTGTTGAGAGTTGAACTACCTTTGCGGATGTAGGCCACAGACCCCAGAAGGAGGCCGACCGACATGCCCGCCGTGACCGTCGAGAACCCGTTGACCCTTCCGCGCGTCGCCACCCCCGACCCCACGACCAACGTGTCGCGGCCGGTCCTGACGGTGGTCACCGCTCCCGAGGGCTTCGAGGGCGAGGGTTTCCCGGTCCGCCGGGCCTTCGCGAAGATCAACACCAAGTACCTCGACCCGTTCATCATGATGGACCAGATGGGCGAGGTGGACTACGCCGCGGGCGAGCCCAAGGGCACCCCCTGGCACCCGCACCGCGGCTTCGAGACGGTGACCTACCTGATCGACGGCGAGTTCATCCACAAGGACTCGCACGGCGGCGGCGGCCACCTCGGCGGCGGTGACACCCAGTGGATGACGGCCGGCTCCGGCATCCTGCACATCGAGACCCCGCCCGAGTCGCTGGTCCTGACGGGTGGCCTGTTCCACGGCATCCAGCTCTGGGTCAACCTCCCGGCCGCCGACAAGATGACCGCCCCGCGCTACCAGGACATCCACGGCGGGCACGTCAAGCTGCTCACCTCGCCCGACGGCGGCGCGATCCTCCGTCTGATCGCCGGCGAGCTGGACGGCACCGAGGGCCCCGGCGTCACCCACACCCCGATCACCCTGCTGCACGCCACCGTCACCCCCGGCGCCGAGATCACCATCCCCTGGCGCAAGGACTTCAACGCGCTGGCGTACGTGCTCAACGGCGACGGCACGGTCGGCGCGGAGCGGCGGCCGTTCCGCAGCGGGCAGGCGGCGGTCTTCGGCGAGGGCGACACCCTCACCATCTCGGCCGATGCCAAGCAGGACTCCCGGCACCCCAACCTGGACGTGATCATCCTGGGCGGGCAGCCGATCCGTGAGCCGGTGGCGCACTACGGGCCGTTCGTGATGAACAGTCACCGGGAGCTGGAGCAGGCGATGCGGGACTTCCAGTCGGGCGCGTTCGGTCAGCCGACGGACTGATCCGTTTTGCAGGGCGCTCGGGCATCTACGGTCCAGGGGCTCGGGGCTGCACTTTTTGCAGGCGCTCCGGGTCTACGGTCCAGCGGGCTCGGGGAGCTGCAAGGAGATCTGGCGTGCGGGTCACACTGCGAAAGTGCCTGACCATTCACGGACGGATCACCTTGCAAGGGCCCGCCTCGCAGTTCCCCGAGCCCCCGGACCGTAGCTGGCTGAGCGCCTGCAAAAAACCGGTTCAGATCCGGGCGTAGAGGGCCGAGGCGTCGTCGTGGGCCTTGCCGCGGGGCCAGCGTTCGCAGCTGGTGTCGGTGCGTTCGGTGGTGCGGACCTGGGCGATGAGTTCGGCGGGGCCGCGTTCGGCGAGCAGGTGGAGGGCGTCGGACCAGCTGCCGAGGCCGAAGCGTTCGGTGTAGCGGGCCGCTCCGTCGGTCAGGGCGGCCACCGCGTGCAGGGTGGTCAGGCGGACGAAGCCGGTCTCGGCGTGGGCCGCGGCCCGGGGCGAGGCGGCGGCGATCCACGGTCCGGTGCCGGAGTTGCGGGCCGCCCGGACCGCCAGGGCGTACCGGAGGTGCAGCTCGCGGCGGTCGGCCGAGCCCGGGACGGTGGACCAGATCTGGCGGCGGAGCAGTTCGCCGGCCGGGAAGCGCTGGTTGTCGCCGATCACCCGGGGCGGCCCCTGCTCGGGCTGGAGCACCAGCAGGGAGTCGCCGAGCACCAGGTACTCCAGCGAGCTGCCGTGCAGCCGGGCGGCGACCACCATCGCGGCCGGGGTGTTGGGGTGGGCCAGGTCGCAGCGGCCGCCGTGCAGGGCGGCGGTCTCCACGATGGCGTCGGCCAGGCACTCGGCGATCGAGCGGTCGGGCCGGTCGGTCAGCCGGGCCAGCAGGTGCACGCCGAGCCGCCGGACGTACCAGGCGGTGCCGTGCCGGCAGCCCGATTCGAGGCCGTCCGGTGCACTCGAACCGTCCAGCAGTACCAGGGCCTCCGGGGAGGTCGCGGCGAAGTCCTCGCTCGGCTTCCCCGGCTCGTGCGGTTCGCTCGCCAGCTCTACCTGCATCCCGCCAGTGTGGCGGCGGAGCGGACGGGCGGACAGGGTCCGGGCGATGATCCCTCGGTGGGACGAGGGGAGTGGCAGTCGGGTGAATCTGGACATAACGTCAGATTCACTGCTTCCGTCCTCTCCCCCAGGAGCTCGCTGTGATGGTGCTGGAGTTCTTCGTCGTGGTGATCGCGGCCCTCGGCTTCCCGACCGCCCTGCTGCTCTTCCTGATCGGCGGACCGCACTACCGGGACCATCCGCACTGAGCGGTCAAATGGTGGGACCGACCGGTCCCGGCATGACATGGTGAGGCTGGCAACACTGGTCTTCTGGAGGTCAACCCATGAGCAGCGGCACACCCGAATCCGTCGATCCGCAGAGCACGGAGCAGACTCCCGCCGCGCCCGACGACGTGAAGGCGAAGTTCCTGGCAGCCCTGGAGCGCAAGCAGGGCGTCCGGACTGACGGCTCCGGCGGCGGCCCCGGCAGCGAGTCGAAGGTCCACGGCACCCACGCGGCCGCGGGCGGCAAGCGCAACTTCCGCCGCAAGAGCGGCGGCTGACGGTTCGCCCGACGGGCGGCTCCCCCGGTACCCGGGGGAGCCGCCCGTCGTCATTCCGCCCCGAGGAAGCCGAGCACGTTGTCGACCACCGCGGGCTCGCCGAGGATCCGCCGGTGGCCGAGGCCCCGGGTGACGACCAGCTGGAGCTGCTCCCCGTACGCGTCCTGCAGGCGGCGGGCCTGGGTGAGCGGTGCGGTCGGGTCGTCCTCGTCGTGCACCGCCAGGATCGGCAGGCCCAGGTCGGCCGGCCGGTACGTGGCGTCCAGGGTGTCGAGGCCCTGTCCGGCGGGCAGCAGTCTGGCGATCCGACGGCCCAACTCCCGTTCGGCCCAGGGACCGAGACCCAGCTGCCGACGGAACTCCGCAGGCAGGAAGGCGAATTCGCTCACCCCGGCGATCGCCACCAGCCGGTCGGCCTTCACCCCGTCACGGAGCGCCGCGAAGGCGCAGGTCACCCCGAAGGAGTGCGCCACGACCGCCTCGAACGGGCCGTACCTGTCGTGCAGTTGGCCGATCAGGGCGCGGACCTCGATCAGATTGGTGGCCCGACCGCCGGAGTCCCCGTGGCCGGGGGCGTCGAACGAGACCGGTGTCAGCCCGAGGGCGCGCAGGCCGGGTATCAGCGGGGCGAACCGGGAGGCCCTGGACTGCCAGCCGTGCACCAGCAGCACCGGGCGGGCCCCGTCGCCCCAGCGGTAGGCGGTCACCGTCTTGCCCTCGACGGCGAGCCGTTCGGTGACCGCGAGGGCGTGCAGCTCGCGTTCGGCCGACCGGACCCGGCTGCGCCGCAGCGGGCGGCAGAAGACCTCGAAGGCGGCCCGGCCCGCCAGCCGGGGCGAGGCCAGTGCGGTGGCGTTGAGCGCGGTACGGAGCAGAGCGGTGGACAGGTCCATGGGCACTCCCCGGCAGGGCCGCGACCTGGGTGCGCAGCCGGTCAGGACAATATATTAGCACGACCGTTCGTGCAGTTTCTGGGCCGTTTGCGGGCCCGGACTACCGTGGGTGGTTGACCCTCGACCAGGTCGAGCCCCCAGAGTCCTCGGTGTGGAGAACGTGATGCGCAGCATCGGAGCGATGGCCCGGCAGAGCGGGCTCAGCGTGAGCGCGCTGCGGTTCTACGACGGCGCGGGCGTGTTCGGCCCGGCCTGGGTGGACCCGCAGACCGGGTCCGCTGGTACGCCGAGGAGCAGCTCCGGGAGGCCCGGCTGATCGCCCGGCTGCGCCGGGTCGGCATGCCGCTGCCGGACATCTCCCGGGTGCTGTCGGCCGATCCGGCCGTGGCCCGGGAGACGCTGGACACCCACCTGCGCCGCCTGGAGGACGGCCTGGCCGACGCGCGTCGCGAACTCTCCACGGTCCGCGCACTGCTCGACCAGAGGGAGCACCCGATGAACCCGACCCGACTCACCACCCCCGCCCACGAGTTGGCCGCCGCGCTGGACGCGGTCCGGTTCGCGGTGGGCAGCGACCCCGGGATGCCCGCGCTCTGCGGCGTCCTGCTGGAACTCGGGGCGGACGGCCTGCGCCTGGTCGCCACCGACCGCTACCGGCTGGCCGTCTCGCTCGCCCCGGCGGCCGACCTGGACGGCCCGCCGGTCGGCGCGATCGCCCCGACGGCCTTCGTGGACGAGGCCCGGGCCCTGCTGGACGGTGGCGAGGACGCCTGGCTGACCGTCGACGGCGACCGGCTGACCCTCGCCGTGACCGGGGTCGAGCGGGTGGTGACCGGCGAGCGGGTCGACCAGGACTTCCCGGACTACCGTCCGATGCTGCGCCTGGAGCCGACCCGGCGGCTGGCGGTGGACGCCGCCGAGCTGCGGGCCGGACTGGTCGCCGGGCCCGGCCGGACCGTGACGCGCAGTCAGGACGGCGTGGAGCAGCTGGTGTCGGTGCTCACGGTGGGCGCCGACGGCACGCTCGGGGTGGCGGGCGAGGGCGGTGCGGCCGAGGACGAGGCGCTCCGGATGGGGGTGAACCGGGACTTCCTGCTGGAGGCGATCACGGCCGGCCGCCGGGACCAGCTGATGCTCGAACTCGGCAGCCCCGTGGCGCCGTTGGCGATCCGCTACCCGGACCGGGAGGGGACGTTCTCGCTGCTGATGCCGACGGTGCTGAGCTGAGGCCGGGCCTCAGACGCCGGCGGAGGTCAGGGTGTGGGCGATCGCGGTGGCGGCGCGGACGTAGCGGGTGGGGTCGTCCAGCAGCAGGGCGTGCGCGTTGGAGGTTTCCATCAGCCCGATCAGGGTGAACGCCAGCTGCTCCGGCTCCACGTCCGGCCGCAGCTCGCCGTTGGCGCGGGCGGTCCGGATCAGGTCCACCAGCAGGCCCTCCCAGTCGCGGGCGGCGTCGGCCAGCACGTCCCGGACCGGCCCCGGCCGGGTGTTGAACTCGGCCGAGACGGACTGGAAGAAGCAGCCGCCCGGGAAGACCTTGCCCTGGGTGTAGGCCAGCCAGTTCTCGCAGAGCAGCCGCAGCCGGGGCAGCCCGGGGGCGGCCTGTTCGGCGGGGGCGACCACCGCGTCGTAGAAGATCCGGCGGGCGGCGCGGACGGTGGCCAGTTGCAGCTCCTCCTTGGAGCCGAACGCGGCGAACACCCCGCTCTTGCTCAGCCCGAGGTCGGTGGCGAGCCGGCCGATCGACAGGCTGCCGAGGCCCTCGACCGAGGCGAGCTCGACGGCTCGGCCGAGGACCGCCCGCCGGGTCTCGTTGCCCCGCTGGATCCGTCCGTCCGTCACTGCTCCGGTCACCGCGCACCTCCGGCTGCCCAGCATAGGCTTCCGCTGCGCGGTAGGCAGGCGCCTCCGCCGTGGGCAGGCGCTCGGGCATCTACGGTCAGGGGCTCGGGGAACTGCGAGGAGATCTGGCGTTCGGGTCACTGCGAAAGTCCCTGACCACCTACGCGACGATCATCTTGAACGAGGCCGGCGTCGCAGTTCCCCGAGCCCCTGACGGCTGAGCCCGGAACGCAGAGGCCCGGGCCCCTGGAGGCTGAGCCGGAGCGCAGGGTCAGAGCCCCTGGAGGTGGAGGGTCCGGGCCCAGGCGAGGAGGTGTTCGTCGGTGCCGGCCGGGGTGATGAGTTGGAGGCCGACGGGGAGGCCGTCCACGGTGCCGGTGGGGAGGGTGAGGGCGGGCCAGCCGGCGTGGCTCCAGGGGAGGGACATCACGGCGTCGCCGGTGTTCTCCAGGCCGAGTGGGGCGGGGCCGGTGGCGGCGGGGGTGACCCAGAGGTCGATGCCCTCGGACGTGGTGAGGTCGGCGAGGCGGTCGCGGTAGCGGGTGCGGGCCCGCAGGGCGGCGGCGTACGCGGTGGGGTTGATCTCCTGGCCGTGGCGGATCGCCGAGGCGGTCTCGGGCCGGTAGAGGTTGGCGAAGCGGGGGAACAACTCTCGGTGCACCTGGGCGAGTTCGTAGCGCGTGATGACCCGCATGTCCTCGGCCAGCTCGGCCGGGGTCCACGGCAGGGTGATCTGTCGGACCGTCAGACCGACCCGTTCGAAGGCGTCCCGGCCGGCCGGTGAGACCGCCGTCAGGTAGTCCACCGGGACGGCCAGGACCGGCCGGATCCCGGCCACGACCGCCGGGCGCCAGCCGTCGCAGAGCACGGCCGCCGCGCGTTCGGCCCCCGCGAGGTCCGGGGCGAAGACGCCGACGGTGTCCAGGCTCGGGGCGGCGGCGATCAGCCCGTCCGTCGGGATCCGGCCGTAGGTGGGGCGGAAGCCGACCACGCCGCAGTAGGCCGCCGGACGGATCACCGAGCCGACGGTCTGGGTGCCGATCGCCAGCGGCACCAGGCCGGCCGCGACGGCGGCGGCCGAGCCGCTGCTCGAACCGCCCGGGGTGTGCGCCGGATGGTGCGGGTTGCGGGTCGGGCCGGGGGCGTTCAGCGCGAACTCGGCGGTCACCGTCTTGCCCGCGATCAGCGCGCCGGCCGCCCGCAGCCGCCGTACCAGGGTGGCCTCGGGACCGGCCAGGACGCCCGGCGGCAGCGCGGAGCCGGCGTGCGTGGGGAGCCCGTCGACGTGGATCACGTCCTTGATCCCGACCGGCACGCCGTAGAGCGGCGGGTGCTCCCCGCCGCCGTACGCCCGCTCCAGCTCACCGGCCTCGGCGGCCAGCCGGCGGTAGCGGCCGGGCTCCGGGGTGAAGGCGTGCAGCAGCGGGTCGATCCGGTCGATCCGGGCGCACAGCTCCTCGACCAGCTCGGTCGGCTCCATGCCCGCCGGCTACGGCTGCTCGCGGTAGAGGTGTTCGCTCGGCAGATAGGGCGCCTCGCGCAGGAAGAGTGCCCCGCAGGTGTGGCAGTTGAGGTCCGGCTGCTCGGACCAGCGGGTCGGCTCCCGGGTCTCGCCGCCGGCCACCAGCTCGTGCCCGCACATCGCGGTGACGGTGTCCCCCACCGTGATGTGCCAGCTCTTCACCCCGCCCGACTGCCCGTCGGGACCGTACTCGGCTCGCATCAGGTGATCCATGCCCCCATGCTCCGGAGCGCACGGACCACCGGCAATTCCTGATCCCCCGTCCGGGAGACCCGGGGCAGCCGACGTCCCACCAGACGGTGCTGTCGCCCTCGATCACCACGCCGCCCGCGCCGGAGGCGGCGAGCTGCACCCGGCCCGGTGCCAGGGTCGGGCCTGCCCGACCTGAGCGGCGCCGACCTGGAGCATCTTGCATCGGCCTCAGAGAGTGGGCGCCGGCTCGGCGAGGGCTTCGGCGACGGCGCCCGGCAGCCAGTCGGCGGTGTGGGAGAAGGCGAAGCCCAGGTCCTTCGCGCGGGCGTTGCTCATCGCGTAGTGGCGGTCGTGGGAGAACGGCGACGCCTCCCCGCCCGCCGGGACGGTCCGGTGGACGGGCGCCCGGCCGGCCTGCGTCGCGATCACCGCGACCAGGTCGTGGACGTCCAGCGGGCCGTCGGAGCAGGCGTTGAGCGGACCGGTGAAGTCGGCCGTGGCCGCCCACCGCAACAGCTCCGCCAACTCCTCGTGGTGGATGAAGACGGTGGGCAGCACCTGCGCGTGCACGGCGATCTCCTCCCCCGCGGCGATGCGCGCGGCGTAGTGCGCCAGCCGACCGGTGAACTCCTGGGCGCCGCCGCCGAGCACGTGGGCGCTGCGGACCGTGGCGAACGCGAAAACGCCGGCCCGGGTGAAGAGGGCCTCCGCCTGGCGCTTGCCCTCGGCGTAGTGCGCCTCCAGGTACGCGTCGTCGTGCCAGGGCAGGTCGGTGACCACCTGCCAGGTCGCCGGGTCCACCAGTGCCTCCGGCACCGGCGTACCTGCCGCCACGGCCGGCAGCGCCGCGGTCCCGGGGTCGTAGACCTCGATCGTGGAGGTCATGACGTAGCGCCGGGTCCGGCCGGCGAAGGCCCGGACGGCGATGGCGGCCTGCACCGGGGTGTAGCAGACCTGGTCCACCACGACGTCGAAGGTGCGGGAGTCCAGCGCGGCGGTCAGGGCGGCTTCGTCGTTCCGGTCGACGACGAGGTGCTCGACGCCGGCGGGCGGCGCGGTGGAGCCCCGGTTGATCATGGTGACCTGGTGACCCTCGGCCCGCAGGCGGTCCACCAGGAGTTTGCCGAAGTACCGGCTTCCGCCGATCACGCAGATCCTTTGCATGCCCTCATCGTGGCGACCTATCGTCGGCAGCAGAAGTCCCCACCCGCTGACCCGGTGTTAAGGAAAACTGTTGATCGATGTGCAGCGGCTCCGCGTCCTGCGGGCGGTGGCGGAGCACGGCAGCTTCAACCAGGCGGCCACCGCCCTGCGCCTCACCCCGTCGGCCGTCTCCCAGCACGTGGCCGCGCTGGAGCGGGCCCTCGGCACCCTGGTCGTCGACCGCAGCACCCGTGGGGTCACCCTCACCCCGGCCGGCCGGATCATGTTCGGCGCCGCCGAATCCGTCGCGGCCGAGCTGGAACACGCACGACGGCAGGTCGCCCAGCTGGACACGGGGCGCGTCCGGCTCACCGTCGCCACCTTCACCAGCGGCGGCCGGCCGCTGCTGCCCGCCGCCTTCTCCCGGCTGATGGCGACCCACCCCCACACCGTGCTCCACGTCCGGGAGGGCGAACCCGAGGACACCCTGCCGCTCGTCCGCCAGGGCGCCGTGGACCTCGCGCTCGCCTACCACTTCGACGGCCCGCTCCCGGTCGGGCCGGGCGGCGGCTCCGGCCTGGAGTGGACGCCGCTCCTGGCGGACCCGCTGCACGTGGTCCTGCCGCTCGGGCACCGACTCGCGGACCACGAGGCGCTCGACCTCGCCGAGCTGGCGGCCGAGCCCTGGGTGCTCGGCTGTCTGAAGACCGAGGCGTACCTGCGCCGCTACGCCGAGCGGGCCGGATTCGATCCGGAGGTGCGCGGGACTACCACCGACTACTTCTTCGCCCGCTCCCTGGTCGCCGCAGGGGTGGGGATCTCCCTGATCCCCTCCATCGCGCTCGCCCCGGAGATCCCCGGCCTGTGTGCCGTGCCGATCAGGTCACCGGGGCCGGTCCGGCACATCGGCGTCGCCACCCTCGGCCGCAGCGACCGGCCGCACGTCGCGCAGCTCGTCCACACCCTGTGTGAGGAGGCGGGCCGACTGCCGTTGTGAACGGGGGGTCAGGGCCCCTCACCGCGGAGCGGACGGGGGCCTGACGCCGGGTCAGCCGAGCTGGCTCAGGACGCGGCCCGCAGCAGCGCGTCGTCCTGCCACTTGAGGACCTTGTCGAAGCTGACGATCGCCCCGCGCAGCGGGTGGTTGCGGAACTGGACGTGATCGGTCAGGGCGTGGATCAGGAACAGGCCGCGGCCGCTCTCGGCGGTCAGGTCGGGCAGGGTGTCCAGGTCGATCGGGCGGGCGGTGGTGGGCCGGCCGGCCGGGAGGACGTGGGTGTCGTACGGGGCGGGGTGGTCGCCGGTGCGGGGGCGGTGGGCGGTGAGGGCGGGGGCCGGCAGGGTGGCCCGGCCGCGGCGGGTGCGACAGCGGCCCGGGGGGCGGACGGCGGGGCCGGCCTGGCGGCGCAGCGGGGGGAGGGTGAGCGGCCGGACGACGGCGGTGGCCGGGGGGAGGCCGGGGCCGGTGTCGGTGACCTCGATCCGCAGGCGGTCACCGGAGATCGACGCGGTGACCTGGAAGCCCTCGTCCGGACGGGTGGAGGTGGCGTGCTCGACGGCGTTGGCGCACGCCTCGGTGAGGGCGATGCCGAGGTCGAAGGCGACCTGCGGATCGACGCCGGCGGAGTCCATCGCGCCGAGCAGGATGCGCCGGGCGAGCGGGACGCTGGCCGGGTCGCGCTTGAGGTGCAGAGTCCACCAGATGTCCACGGGAGGTCCCTCCTGGCTGCGGCTCCACATACAACTAGGTATCTCCGGCCCATGGCGCGATGAACCGTGCGGAAGGCCCGGTACCACCCGTTCAGCGGATGGACTGGTGCAGCAGGGTGTGCCCGAACGGCGCACTGCTCGGCGCGCACGCCGGGCCCGAACGGGCCAACCGCCGGGGGCCGGGCGGGCCATTTTCCGCCCCTCCCCCCTCGCCCGGTGTAGGCGGTGAGAGGATGTCCCAGCCATGACCGACCACCGCCTCGCCCCGCTCCCGGGTGCTGCCGCAGCGGGCCTCCGTGCCCCGGCCGCCGCCTGGGACCTGCGGCTTGCCCGGGCGGTGCCGTTCGCCCTGGTGTGCACGCTGATCGCGGCCGCCGGGCACGCCCTGGTGGGCGACGGCGAGGTCGGGACGTCCGCGCTGGTCACCGGCTTCGCGGCGGTCTGCGCCCTGGCCGTGCTGCTCGGCGGGCGGGAGCGCTCGATGGCCGCCATCGCCGGAGCGCTGAGTGCCGGTCAGCTCGGACTGCACCTGCTCTTCCACTTCCTGTGCGGCCCGGCGATGCCGGGCATGCACCATGGCGGCGGGCTGACCCTGCCTCAGGTGGCGAGCCGGCTGGTCTGCGACGAGAGCGGCACCGCCACCCTGGTCGACAACCCGGGCGGCGTGGTCAGCGCCGCCGGTCTCGACCCGGCCGCGTACCCCGCGACCGCCGGGCCCGAGGCGGCCGGCTGGCTCGGGCTGACCGGCCCGATGCTGCTCGGCCACCTGGCCGCCGCCGTGCTGGCCGGCTGGTGGCTGCGCCGTGGCGAGGCCGCCCTGTGGCGGCTGCTGCGGCTGACGGCGGAGGTGGCGCAGGAGTTCGCCGCTCCGCTGCGGACCGCCTTCGCGCTGCTCCTCACCCTGCTGCTGGGCCCGGCGACGCCCGGCCGGCCCCGGCCGGGCGCGCCCCGGTCCGGTGACTGGCGGCTGCCCGGCGCGGCCGCACTGCGGCACAGCCTGCTGCGCCGCGGCCCGCCCGTGGCGGCGTACGCGCGCTGAACCGACGGCCGAGCTGAGACCTCGTCGGGAGCGCGCGTACAGCCCTGGCTGTCCGTCACTCCCCCCTGCGTACGCGCGCCGCCGTTCCGGCCTGCCCGCGTGCCCGTCTCCGTTGGAGCCCACTTCCATGCGTATCTCTCCTGCCCGTCGTCTCGCCGCTGCCGCCACCGTCGCCGCGGCCTCCGTGGTCGCGCTGGCCGCCCCCGCCTTCGCGCACGTCACCGTCCAGCCGGGCTCGGCCCAGCAGGGCGGCTACAGCGCCGTCGCCTTCCGGGTGCCGAACGAGAGCGACTCCGCCTCGACGGTGAAGCTGGAGGTCAACCTGCCGCTGGACCACCCGATGGCCTCGGTGCGCACCCAGCCGATCCCGGGCTGGACCGCCACCCTGGAGAAGTCCAAGCTCGACAAGCCGCTGAAGTCGCACGGCAAGGACATCACCGAGGCGGTCTCCAAGATCACCTGGACCGCCGACGCGGGCACCAAGATCGGCCCCGGCCAGTACCAGGACTTCTCGGTCTCGCTCGGCGCGATGCCCGACGACACCGAGAAGCTCACCTTCAAGGCGCTGCAGACCTACGACAACGGTGACGTGGTGCGCTGGATCGACGAGGCCAAGGAGGGCCAGGCCGAGCCCGCCAAGCCCGCCCCGGTGCTGACCCTGACCAAGGCTCCCGCCGCCGGTGCCGGTGACCACCACGGCGCCGGTTCCGCCGACGCCGCCAAGGACCAGGCCGCCGACCACGCCTCGATGAACTCGGACGACTCCACCGCCCGCACCCTCGGTGTGGTCGGCATCGTGGTCGGCGTCATCGGTGCCGCGCTCGGTGTGCTCGGCCTGCGCCGCAAGAACAGCGCCTCCTGATTCCGGGCGGGCCCCGGCCGCCGCGAGCCACGCGGCGGCCGGGGCCGGCCGCAGCACGCTCCACGATCGGACCCCCGCAATGGCACGTACCCCTTCCTCCCGACTGCTCGGCGCCGCCGCCCTCGCGCTGACCGCCGCCCTCGCGCTGACCGCCTGCGGCTCCGGTGCCGGCAGCGCCGACGGCCCGGCCAAGGTCTCGAAGGAGAGCAGCAGCTCGCCCTACCAGGCCACCGTGCTGGGCAAGCACTTCGAGAAGCCCGAGCTGACCCTCACCGACACCTCGGGGCAGCCCTTCGACCTGCGCAAGCAGACCGCCGGGCGGCCCACTCTGCTGTTCTTCGGCTACACCAGCTGCCCAGACGTCTGCCCGACCACGATGGGCGACATCGGCGTGGCGATGTCCAAGCTCCCGGCGGAGCAGCAGAAGAAGATCGACGTGGTCTTCGTCTCCACCGACCCGCAGCGGGACACCCCGCAGGTGCTGCGCACCTGGCTGGACGCGATGGGCAAGAGCTTCATCGGGCTGACCGGCGACCTGAACCAGGTGAAGACGGCCGCCAAGTCGCTCGGCGTCCTGGTCGAGGACCCGATCGTGAACAAGGACGGCAGCGTCACCTCCTCGCACGGCGCCCAGGTGCTGACCTTCCTGCCGCAGGACGACAAGGCGCACCTGCTCTACCTGAGCAGCACCTCGGTGCAGACCTTCGAGCACGACCTGCCACTGCTGGCCAAGGGGGTGCCGGCGTGAGCCCGTTCGGCCGCCGGGCCCTGCTCGGGGCCGGTCTGGCCGCCGCGCTGACCGTCGGCACGGTGCTGGTCGGCTGCGGCTCCGACAGCCCCGCCGCGGTGGCGACGCTGGCCGTGGTGGACTCCTACATCCCGGCGCCCGCGAGCCCGGGCGGGATGGCGGCCGGCTACCTGACGGTCCGTAACTCCGGGGCGGCCGGCGACGAGCTGGTCGGGGTGAGCAGCCCCGGCGCCAGCTCGGTCACCATGCACCGCTCCACCGAGCGGACGATGGAGGACGTGACGTCCTTCCCGGTGCCCGCCAACGGCGAGCTGCAGCTCTCCCGGGGCGGCAACCACCTCATGATCATGGGCTGGACGAAGGCACCCGCCGTCGGCGACCGGCTCGAACTCGAACTCACCTTCGCCAAGGGCGGGACCATCGCCGTCCAGGTGCCGGTCGAGCCCCTCACCTACCGACCCGGGAGCCAGTAGCTCATGTGGAAGAGGCTTGGTGCCCTGCTGACGGTCGTCGGTACGGCCGTGCTGTTGCTGATCGGCGGCGCCGGTACGGCGGCCGCGCACGCGACGCTGGTCTCCACCGACCCGGCGAACAACGCGGTGGTGGCCACCGCGCCGGCCACCGTGACGCTGACCTTCAGCGAGGGCGTCTCGCTCTCCCCCGACTCGGTCCGGGTGCTCGGCCCCGACGGCACGTCGGTCGACTCCGGCGAGCCCGGTCACGTCGACGGCAAGGCCGCCACCGCGCGGGTCGCGCTCCGCAGCGGCCTCGCCAACGGCACCTACACGGTGGCCTGGCGGGCCGTCTCGGAGGACTCGCACCCGATCGGCGGCGCCTTCACCTTCTCGATCGGCGCCCCCTCCGCGACCACCGTCTCGGCCGCCGCCCTCCAGGACGTCGAGGCGGACGGCGTGGTCGCCTTCGCCTACGGCACCGGCCGGACGATCGCGTACGCCGCCTTCGCACTGCTGGCCGGGGCGGCCGCGTTCGTACTGGTCTGCTGGCCCGCCGGGGCGGCGGTCCGGTCGGTGCAGCGACTCCTGATGACCGGCTGGGTGGCGCTGCTGGTCTCCACCGTCGCGGTGCTGCTGCTGCGCGGCCCGTACGAGCGGGGCACCGGGATCGGGCAGGCGCTCGACCTCACGCTGGTGCGCAGCACCCTGGACGAACGGATCGGGACGGCGCTGTCGGTCCGGCTGCTGCTGCTGGCGGCGGCCGGGGTCTTCCTGTCGCTGCTGGTCGGGCAGTTGGGGCAGAGCAGGCCGGAGCCCACCCCGCAGACCGGCGAGGACGAAGCCGACGAGCCCGACGAGCTGCGGCAGTTGGAGCGGCGGGCGGCCGAACGGCCGCTCCGGGACGCCCGGTTGGGCCTCGGCGTGGCCGGCCTGGTGCTGGCCGTGGCACTCTCCGCCACCTGGGCCGGGGCGGACCACGCCTCGGTCGGCGAGCAGGTCTGGCTGGCCCTGCCGGCCGCGATGGTGCACCTGCTGGCGATGGCGCTCTGGCTGGGCGGGCTGACCACCCTGCTGCTGGCGCTGCGCAACGGGGTCGGGCTGCGGGCGGTCGAGCTGTTCTCCAAGCTGGCGTTCGGCGCGGTCGGGGTACTGGTGCTGACCGGCGTCTACCAGGCCTGGCGCGGACTGGGCAGCTGGGGCGCGCTGGTGGACACCGAGTACGGCCGGCTGCTGCTGATCAAGACCGGCGCCGTGGTCGCGATGGTGGGCGTCGCCTGGTTCTCCCGGGGCTGGGTGGCCCGGCTGCGCTCGGCCCCCGACGCGGCTCCGGCCGGGCCGGTGACGACCGAGGAGCCCGCGACCACGGGGCCCGTGCCTGACGGGGCCGACCCGGTGCGGGCCGCGCAGCTGGCCAGGCAGCAGGCGGCCCGGGCCGAGGCGACGGTACGTCAGGAGCGCGACGGCACGCCCGCCCGGGCGGGGCTGCGCCGGTCCGTCCTGGTCGAGGCCGCCGTCGCGGTGGTGATCCTGGTGGTCACCACGATGCTGACCAACACCCCGCCCGGCAAGGTGGCCGAGGCGGTCGCCGCCGCGCCGGGGAGCGGTGCCACCGCACCGGCGGCGGGCGCCGTCACGGTGCCGGGGAAGACCGTGGAGCTCAAGCTCCCGTACGACACCGGCGGCCGCACCCCGAACGCCAAGGGCACCGCCACCGTCGCCCTCAATCCGGCCGGCGTCGGGCTGAACGACGTGCGGCTCGCTCTGACCGACACCGCCGGGCAGCCGGTCGAGGTGCCCGAGGTGGAGGTCGCCTTCACGCTGCCGGACCGGGATCTCGGCCCGCTCCCGGTCACCCTCAAGGCCGAGGGTCCGGGCCGCTGGTCCGGTACCGGCCAACTCCCGCTCGCGGGCAACTGGGTGGTGTCGGTGACCGTCCGGTCCTCCGACATCGACCAGGTGACCGAGGTCAAACCGCTGAAGATCGGCTGACTCCGCATGACCCCCTCCTCCGGAGCTTTCCGACCCTCCCGCCGGGCCCTGCTCGGCAGCGCGGGGGCGGGCCTGGCCGTCGGGGTGGCCGGTGGCGCGCTGGGCCGCCAGGCCCTGGCCGCCCCCGGCTCCTCGGGCACCGGCGACGCGCTCGGCCGGGCGGCCGTCCCGTTCCACGGCCCTCGGCAGGCGGGCATCCTGCAACCCGCCCAGGCCCGGGTCCAGTTGGCCGCCTTCGACCTGGTCGACGGGGCCGGGCGGGACGGGCTGCGGAAGCTGCTGCAGCAGTGGTCGGCGACGGCCGCGAAGCTGGCCCGGGGCGAGGAGGCGCCGTCGGCGGAGAACCAGATCGCCCGGGACGCCGGGCCCTGCTCGCTGACCGTCACCTTCGGCTTCGGCGCCACGCTGTTCGACAAGGCCGGCCTGACGGACCGTCGCCCGGCCGCACTGACCCCCCTGCCGGACTTCCCCGGGGACGCCATCGACCGGGCCCGCAGCGACGGCGACCTCTGGGTGCAGATCGGCGCCGACGACGCCCTGGTGGTCTTCCACGCCCTGCGGGTGCTCCAGCGGCAGGCCGCCGGGCTGGCCACCCTGCGCTGGCAGATGGCCGGCTTCGGCCGGACCCCGGGCGCCACCGCGCACCCGATGACCGGCCGCAACCTGATGGGCCAGGTCGACGGCACCAACAACCCGAAGCCCGGCCAGGACGGCTTCGAGGAGAAGGTCTTCACCAGCGGAGCGGGCGACGGCTGGCCGGCCGACGGCACGTACGCGGTGGTTCGGCGGATCAGGATGCTGCTCGACAACTGGGAGAACCTGCCGACGGACCGTCAGGAGCGGGTGGTCGGCCGCCGCAAGTCGGACGGCGCCCCGCTCTCGGGCGGCACCGAGAGCACCCCGGTCGACCTGTCCGCCCGGACCTCGGACGGCACCCTGGCCGTCCCGGCCGACGCCCACGTCCGGGTGGCGGCACCGGCCTCGAACGGCGGGGCCACCATGCTGCGACGCGGGTTCTCGTACGCGGACGGGGTGACGGCGGACGGGTCGCCGGACGCGGGGCTGCTGTTCGTGGCCTTCCAGGCCGATCCGATGACGGGGTTCGTGCCGGTGCAACGGAAGCTGGCGCGGGGGGACGGGCTCTCCCGCTTCCTCCGGCACGAGGCCAGCGGGCTCTACGTGGTCCCGCCGGGGGCGCCCGAGGGTGGGTACGTCGGGCAGTTCCTGCTCGGATAGGCAGGCGCTCCGGGTCTACGGTCAGGGGCTCGGGGAACGGCGATGGTTCATGGCCGGCGGGTATCACTGCGAAGGTGCCTGACCGCCTACGCAACGGTGACCTCTTCCGAGGCCGGCGTCGCAGTTCCCCGAGCCCCTGGCGGTGCACCACGTGCGCCCGCGCGGCGGAGCCGCACAACAGCAGAGCCCCGAGCCCCTGGGTGGTGCGCCTCGTGCCCACGGGGCGGACGGCGGGGGTGGTGGGTCGGGGGAGTGACTAAGGTGGGTTGGTCGGGCAGCACCAGATGCATTTCGTACGGAGGCGGCATGTCGGCCACCCGCTACACCTACCTCGGCCCCGCCGGAACGTTCACGGAGGCGGCGCTGCGTACGCTGCCGGAGGCCGCGACCCGGGAGCTGGTGCCGCTGGCGTCGGTGCCGGCCGTGCTGGACGCGGTGCGGGCGGGCGAGGCGAGCGGCGCGTTCGTGCCGGTCGAGAACTCCGTCGAGGGTGCCGTCACCGCCACCAGTGACGAACTCGCCACCGGTACGGCCCTGATGATCTACCGTGAGGTGCTGCTGCCGATCTCGTTCGCGCTGCTGGTGCGGCCGGGGACGGCGCTGGACGACATCAAGACCGTCACCAGTCACCCGGTGGCCCAGCCGCAGGTGCGCCGCTGGCTCGCGGCGAACCTGCCGGACGCCCGCTGGGAGTCGGCCGCCTCGAACGCGGACGGCGCGCGGCTGGTGCAGGAGGGCCGGTTCGACGGGGCGTTCGCCGGGGAGTTCGCGGCGCCGATCTACAGTCTCGAGGCGCTGGTCACCGACATCCACGACGCGGCGAACGCGACCACCAGGTTCGTCCTGGTGGGGCGGCCGGGCCGGGTGTCCTCGCCGACCGGGGCGGACAAGACCTCGATGGTGGTCTGGCTGCCGGACGACCACCCGGGCGCGCTGCTGGAGCTGCTCCAGGAGTTCGCGGTGCGGGGGATCAACCTGATGCGGATCGAGTCCCGGCCGACCGGCGAGGGTCTCGGGAACTACTGCTTCCTGATCGACTGCGAGGGCCACCTGAGCGAGCGCCGGGTGAGCGAGGCGCTGATGGGGCTGCGACGGATCTGCCCGCAGGTGCGGTTCCTCGGCTCCTATCCCCGGGCGGACCGGGGACGGCCGACCGCGTTGCGGCCCGGCACCTCGGACCAGGATTTCAGCCTGGCCGCCGACTGGCTCTCCCGTGCTCTGGACGGGCGCGGCGAGGTCTGAGACCGCTCTGGTCGGAGTTGCTCCATTGCGATCATTTTCTGCCGGGAAATGTCAGTTTCCGACGCGCCGATAGCTTCACCCGGCCGGTCGATCGACCGTTCCCTACCGCCGCCCGCCGCACCCGTCGGCGGGCGGACGGCTTCGTCCACAGTCCCCAGATCCATCCACAGGCCGGGAACGGCCGAGTTATCCACAGTTATCCACAGGCTTGGGGACGAGTCGACAAACCGGCATATCCACTGGCCGGGGCGGTCAGATCATCCGCTTCTCGGCTAGACCCGACTAATCGGACCAGAGTCATCCTTCCACTGGCAAATCACCCGTCCGAGTGCGCGAATTCCCTCACCCGAGAGGAGGAATCGAGGTTTGAAACCCCAATTCCTTCGCAGATCACGGGAGCTGCCTGCACATCTCGGTCATCCACAGGCCCGCCGGCGAGCCTGTGGAAATCCGGCCCGGAGCGGGCTCTGCACAGCAGTTATCCACAGGTTGGCGGCAGTTATCCCCAGGCTCCGGGCCACATCCACACCCCGCTGACCTGCGTAGGGGTGGATGGCCGGGGGCAGGATGCCAGAGAAGCGGTCAGAAAGCGACATATCCGACGCGGAGTCGACACTCCGGCCCCTCCCGCCCCAGCGGCCCGAACCGCGACACCGAAACGGGTTCCGGTCCGGCAGCCCTGCCCCGGTAGGCTGGGCCCCGTGATTGACCTTCGCCTGCTCCGTGAGGACCCCGACCGAGTGCGCGCCTCGCAGCGTGCCCGTGGTGAGGACGTCGACCTGGTCGACGCCCTCCTCTCCGCCGACGAACGGCGCCGCTCCTCGGGCAGTCGCTTCGACGACCTGCGCAACGAGCAGAAGACGCTCGGCAAGCAGATCCCCAAGGCCCAGGGTGACGAGAAGAGCGCCCTGCTCAAGCGCACGGGCGAGCTGGCCGCCGAGGTCAAGGTCGCCGAGGCCGAGCAGCGCGAGGCCAACGAGGAGGCCGACCGGCTGATCCGTCAGCTGGCCAACCTCATCGACCCCGCCGCCCCGGTCGGTGGCGAGGAGGACTTCGTCACGCTGGAGGAGATCGGCACCCCGCGCGACTTCGCGGCCGAGGGCTTCGAGCCCAAGGACCACGTCGAGTTGGGCAAGGTGCTCGGCGCGATCGACACCGAGCGCGGCGCCAAGGTGGCCGGCTCGCGCTCCTACTACCTGACCGGCGTCGGCGCGCTGCTGGAGCTCGCCCTGGTCAACATGGCGGTGGCGCAGGCGGTCGAGGCCGGCTTCACCCCGATGATCACCCCGGCCCTGGTCCGCCCGGCGGCCATGGACGGCACCGGCTTCCTCGGCCAGGCGGCGGAGAACGTCTACTTCCTCGAGGAAGAGGACCGCTACCTGGTCGGCACCAGCGAGGTCCCGCTCGCCGCGTACCACATGGACGAGATCATCGACGAGGCCAAGCTGCCGCTGCGGTACGCCGGTTACTCGTCCTGCTTCCGGCGCGAGGCCGGCACCTACGGCAAGGACACCCGGGGCATCATCCGGGTGCACCAGTTCGAGAAGGTGGAGATGTTCGTCTTCACCACGCCCGAGGACGCCGAGGCCGAGCACCGCCGCCTGCTCCAGTGGGAGAAGGACTTCCTCAACGCGCTCGAACTCCCCTACCGGGTGATCGACGTCGCCTCCGGCGACCTCGGCTCCTCGGCGGTGCGGAAGTTCGACATCGAGGCCTGGATCCCGACCCAGGGCAAGTACCGCGAGGTCACCTCGACCTCGAACTGCACCGAGTTCCAGTCCCGCCGGCTCGCCATCCGGCTGCGCGAGGAGGGCGGCAAGGTCCGTCCGCTGGCCACCCTGAACGGCACCCTGGTCGCCGTCCCGCGCATGATCGTGGCGATCCTGGAGAACCACCAGCTGGCCGACGGTTCGGTCGCCGTACCGGAGGCGCTGCGGCCCTTCCTGGGCGGGCGAGCCGTCCTGGAACCGGTCAAGTGACCACCCTGCCCTACGGGTTGGTCGCCACTGACCTGGACGGGACGCTGCTGAACTCGGCGGAGACCGTCACCCCGCGTACCCGCGCCGCGCTGGCCACCGCCGTCGCGGCCGGGGCGCTGCACATCATCGTCACCGGCCGGTCCGCGGTCTGGGCCCGGCCGGTGTTCGACGAGATCGGCTACACCGGGCTCGCGGTCTGCGGGCAGGGCGCCCAGGTGTACGACGCCGGGGAGCACCGGCTGCTCACCTCGCTCACCCTGGACCGCCGGGCGGCCGCCGAGGCGGTCGCCAAGATCGAGGCCGAGATCGGCACGCTCGCGATCGCGGCCAACCAGGACGGGCTGGACGGCGAGGTGCTCTGCGGCCCCGGCTACCAGCTGGAGATCGGCACCGGGCTGCCGATCCGTCAGGTCGGCGTCGATGAACTGCTGGTGGCTCCGATCAGCAAGCTCTACGTCCAGCACCCGGGGCACGGCGACGACTCCCTGGCGGAGGTGGCCCAGCGGGTCGCCGGCGACCTGGTCGGCGTCACCATGGCCGGGGCCGGCATCGTGGAGCTGCTCCCGCTCGGCCTCACCAAGGCCACCGGCCTCGCGGTGGCGGCGCACCGGCTCGGCGTGAAGGGTTCCCGGACGATCGCGTTCGGGGACATGCCGAACGACGTGCCGATGTTCGGCTGGGCCGCGCACGGGGTGGCGATGGCCAACGCCCACGAGCAGCTGCTCGCGGTGGCGGACGAAGTGACCGTCAGCAACGACGAGGACGGCGTGGCCGTCGTGTTGGAGCGGCTCTTCTCGTAGGCCGGGCTGCACCTTTTGCAGGCGCTCAGATATCCACGGTCCAGGGGCTCGGGGAACTGCGAGGAGATCTGGCGCCGGGGTCACTGCGAAAGTGCCTGACCACCCACGCGACGATCACCTTGCAAGGGCCGGCGTCGCCCACGCGGCGGAGCCGCACATCAGCAGAGCCCCGAGCCCCTGACCGTAAATGCCGAGCCACCTGCCAACAGCAGGGCCCCGATCAGGCTAGCCTCCGGCGGGGCCGTAGGAGACGTCGTCGCAGGCGGCGGTGTCTGCGGGGCGGGCGGCTTGGGCGATGCTGCTGGGGATGGCGGTCGGGGTGGTGGCCGGGCTGGTGGTGCCGCCGTTGGCAGCGGCGTAGTCCTTGCCGAGGACCAGGTTGATGCCCGCCTTGGTGGAGGACTCCAGGGTGGCGCCGGGGAAGAGGGCCGCGACGGTCTGGGCGGACACCTTCTGGCCGGGGCCGTACTGGACCAGGGTGGTGGCGTGGGTCTGGGTGGAGGCGTTGCCGACCGTGCCGACGGTGAAGTTGGACTCCTTGAGGGCGTTCACCGCCCCGGTGGTGAGCCCGGCGGTGGTGGTGCCGTTGTAGACCGAGACCTTGATACCGGCGCCCTTGACGGCGGCCGGCGGTGCGGCCGGGGCCGAGCTGGCGGGTGCGGCCGGAGCCTGCGATGCGGGGGCCGCACCGGCGGCGTTGGCGTCCTGGCCGTCCAGCGTCTTGCCGGTCTTGAGCGCCTGCCAGAGCACGGCGGCCTCGGGCGTCAGGGCGACCCGGGCGCCTTCGAAGCGCCACGGGGCGGTGATGAACTGAATGTTGTGCAGGTCGATGTTCTTCATCGACAGCGCGAACGACAGCAACTTGGTGGGCGAGCCGAGGTCTTCGTCCACGATCAGCGACTTGGTGGCCGCGTCGGCCAGCGGGAGCAGGGTGGTGGCGTCCATGCCCTTGCCCTTGACGTCCTTGATCAGGGCGGACAGGAAGGCCTGCTGACGCTTCATCCGGCCGATGTCGGAGCCGTCTCCGACGCCGTGCCGGAGCCGCACGTAGTCGAGCGCCTTCTGACCGGAGACGGTCTGCTCGCCCTTGGGGAAGATCTGCTTGCCCTTGCGCGGGAGCTTGGGATTGAGGTCGTTCTCGTAGATGGCGTTCGGGAGACAGACGTTGACGCCGCCGATCGCGCTGGTCATCGAGGCGAAGCCCTGGAAGTTGACCACGATGGTGTGGTCGACCCGCAGGCCGGTGATCTTCTCCACGGTGTTCTGGGTGCAGGCCGGGTTGCCGACGTCGGTCTCACCGACCGAGAACGCGGAGTTGAACTGGATGCTCGTCTCCTCCTTGGTCCACTTCCCGTTCGGCAGCTTGCACTTGGGCCGGGGAGTCATCGCGTCGCGGGGGAAGGACACTCCGACCGCGTGCTTCCGGTCGGCGTAGACGTGCAGCAGGATCGTGGTGTCGGAGCGGGCGCCGCCGTCCTCGCCGCCACCCAGGTCGGCATTGCCGCCGGCCCGTGAGTCGGAGCCGATCAGCAGCACGTTGATCGGGGTGTTGCCGTTCGCGTCGGGGGCGGCGGCGTCGGGGCGGTCGGTGCTCAGGCCGTCCTTGTCGAAGGTGGTGATGTTGCCGCTGAACTTCAGGTAGAGCGCGCCGCCGGTCGCCACCACCAGACCGAGCGTCCCGGCCGTCACCCAGGCGACGACCTTCTTCCGGTTGCGCTTCTTCCCGCCCGGACCGGCCGGCCCGCCCCGGCCCTTGCCCTTGGCGGCGGCCCGGGCGGCGGCCCGCCCGCCGGGGCCTGCGGGCGGCGGCACCTCGGCCCTGGCCTGCTGCTGTTGCTGCGCCCGCCGGGCCTCGGCCCGGCCGCCCTGCTGGCCCGGTACGGCGGCCTGACGGGGCGTCGGCTGCGGCTGATGGCCCTGGTACTGCTGAGCGGGCTGCTGCTCCTGGTACGGGTCGCGATAGGGCGCGCCGTAGGAGACGTCGTCACGCCACCATTCGGCGTCGTGGTCCGAAGACCCCGGCCTCTGGCCAGACATACGCACACCTTCCACCAGCAGGCAGGAACAGGTCGGTCAGCACCGCTCCCGTGGGGCCTGTTGTCGGAAAGAACCGCATACAGCCCTTCGGAGCTTCTGCGGAGCATATAAAGGCAACATTGCGGAGTCACGGGCCGGGCTGCCCATTGGACGGACAGCCTCCGGATCAGTCCTCGAAGATCTCCTCGACGAACTCGTCCGCGAACTCCTCCAGCACCAGGCCGCCGACCGCACCGGCCGCCGCGCCGGCCACCAGGCCACCGCCGAAACCGTACCCGTCACCGCCGTGCCCGGACGGGGCGTTCGCCAGGGCGTGCCGGATCCAGCCGTCCACCACGGCGGTCAGGTCCTGACCGGCCGAGCTCCGGTCGAGCACGTGACGGTTGATCACATCGCTGCTCCGGCGGTCGAGTTCGAGCACCACCTCGACCCGGTCGGCGGCAGCCAGGAAGGTCAGCTCCAGCGCCTTGAACAGGTGCGCGTACTGCGGCCCGGCCAGGTACTCGATCTCCTGGTAGAACGGCAGGCTCTGCCCGGTGCCCCGGATCCGCCCATGCTCCAGGTCGGCACCGTGGAAGCGGAAGCCGAGCGCCGCGAACGCCTCCAGCACGCCGCGCTGGAGCGGCAGCGGCTCGATGCCGAGCGGGTCGACGTCACCCTTGTCCCGGGCGCCGCTGATCTCCACCTCGGTCCGGACGCCGAGCGACATGCCGTGCAGGTGCTGCCCGGCCACCGAGGTCACCGGCGTCTCGTACGGCGCCGGGACGGCGAACGGGATCGAGCACTGCTCACCGGCGGCCAAGGCCAGCGGCGGGCTGACCGAGTAGCGGGCGAACGAGGCCAGGCCGTCGCTCTCCCCCTCCGAGTGCTCGATCTCCACCCGGGCCACCAGGGTCAGCGTGATGCCGGAGATCTTCGCCTCCTGGGTGCCCCCCACCAGGTTGACCTGCCCCTGGATCAGTCCACCGGGCTGCACCGACGGCGTGGCCAGCACGGTGTCGACGGTGGGGCCGCCGACCCCGAGCGCACCGAGCAGCTTCTTGAACACCATGGGGCGGTACTCCAACTCCGGAAGAGGGAACGGCGAACGGAGAAACGCAGGCTACGGCCTCCCGGTTCCCGGTAGCCATGACATCGGGGTGCCGACCCCCACCCCCAGTTGTAGGATGACCGGACAAGCAGTTGTAGGATGACTGTCGTCCACCGCGAGAGGAGCCCCCGATGAGCAGCGACGGACTGCAGGCCGCCGGGCGTCGTTCCCTGGTGGACGAGACGATCGAGCAGTTGCGGGAGCAGCTGAGTGCCGGCAGCTGGCCGGTCGGGGGGAAGATCCCGACCGAGCACGAGCTGGCCGAGCGGCTCGGGGTGGGGCGCAACACCGTCCGGGAGGCGATCCGGGTGCTGGCGCACGCGGGGATGCTGGTCTCCCGGCAGGGTGAGGGCACCTTCGTCCGCAGCACCAGCGACCCGGCCTCGGTGCTGCGCGGTGTGCAGCGGTCGGGCGTCCGGGACGTCCTGGAGGTCCGGGCCGCGCTGGAGACCGAGGCGGCCCGGCTGGCCGCGCTCCGGCACACCCCCGAGGACATCGCCCGGATGCGGGCCGCGCTGGCCCGGGAGGCGGAGATCATCGCCGCCGAGCCCGACCGGACCGGGCGGGAGGCCACCGTCGAGCACGACCTGGAGTTCCACACCGCCGTGGTGGAGGCCGCGCACAACCCCGCGCTGACCGAGGTGTACCGCTATTTCGGTGCCTCGGTGCGCGAGTCGATGCGGGCCTCGTTCGGTGACCACGAGATGCCCGAGGTGGTGGTGGCCACCCACCAGGCCCTGGTCGACGCGATCGAGAGCGGCGACCCGGAGCTGGCCGAGGCGGCCTGTCGGTCCCTGCTGGCCGAGCCGATCGGCGCGGTCGAGCAGCTGCTGGCCGCCATCGCCGCGCGGAAGTGACGGCCGGGCGAACCCCGTAGCCCCCTGCCCAGTTCACCCCTGCCCGGAGAGAAAACAGCACCATGACGGTCACCCAGGCCCAGCCGGTCGCCGCACCGAAGGTCCGTACCCGTAGCACTCTCGCGCACCCCGCCCTGCTGCTGTTCGGCATCGTGCTGGTCGCCCTCAACATGCGGGCCTCGCTGGCCGCCGTCTCCCCGCTGCTCGGCGAGATCCAGCGCACCTTCGGCCTGTCCGCCACCGCGAGCGGCCTGATCACCACCGTGCCGGTGCTGTTCCAGGGCCTCGGCGCCCCGCTCACCCCCCGGCTGACCCGCCGGTTCGGCGCGGAGAAGGTGGTGCTCGGCGCGGTGCTCACCCTCGGCGCCGGCATCCTGCTCAGGGTGCTGCCCAACTCCTTCGCGCTGTACGCCGGTTGCATGGTGATCGGGGTCGCCATCGCGGTGCTGAACGTCTCGATGCCGGGCCTGGTCAAGCGCGAGTTCCCCGGCCGGGCGGCCGCGATGACCGGCGTCTACTCCACCTCGATGCTGATCGGCGCCACCCTGGCGGCGGCCGTCTCGGTGCCGCTGGAGAAGGTGTTCGGCGGCGGCTGGGAGGGTTCGCTCGGCGCCTGGTCGCTGCTCGCGCTGGTGGCGGCGGTGGCCTGGCTGCCGCAGGTGCTGAGGTCCCGTCAGGAACGGGCCGCGGTCGCGGCGGCACCGGTCGGGAAGCCGGTCGAGGGCGTCTGGAAGTCCGGCCTGGCCTGGCAGGTGAGCGCCTTCATGGGCATCTCCTCGCTGATGGTCTACACCCTGATCGCCTGGCTGCCCACCATCCTGGTCGACCACGGGATGGCCCGGGGCGAAGCCGGCCTGGTCTTCGCGTTCAGCAACCTGGTGCAGGTGGCCGGCGCCTTCCTGGTCCCGCTGATCGCCGGCCGGATGACCCGTCAGCGCGGCTTGGCCGTCGCGATGGCCGCCCTGAACGCGACCGGCGTGGTCGTCCTGCTGCTGGCGCCGGTCTCCGGCGCCTGGGTCTCCGCCACCGTGCTCGGCCTCGCCCAGGGCGGCTCGCTCGGACTGGCGCTGGCCTTCCTGGTGCTGCGGACCGACAGTGCGCTCGGCGCCGCCCAGCTCGGCGGCATGTCGCAGGCGGTCGGCTACCTGGTCGCCGCGGCCGGGCCGGTCGGTGCAGGTGCGTTGCACCAGCTCACCGGGGGCTGGGAGCTGCCGCTGGGGCTGCTTCTGGTGATGGCCGCACTGGCCGCCGCCGCGGGCTGGGGTGCGGGGCGCAACCTCGTCCTCCGCTAGCCCGCCTACGACGCCAGGGGCTCGGGGAACTGCGACGCCGGCCCTTGCAAGGTGATCGTCGCGTGGATGGTCAGGCACTTTCGCAGTGACCCCGGCGCCAGATCTCCTCGCCCGCGCGGCGAAGCCGCAAGTCAGCAGGGCCCCGAGCCCCTGGACAGTGCAACCGGGCGCCCTGCAAAAAGACGGAGCCCCCGGCAGGGCTATTCGTCGGAGGAGAGGGTGAGCCCCGCGAGTTTGACGGTGGCCAGGGCGGTGGCGGCGATGGCGACGACGACCAGGAGGGGGACCGCGACGCCGAGGGAGACCGGGGCGGTGATGGCGCCGTCGGTGGCGATGGTCTTGGCGATGCTCAGGCCCCACTGCTGGATGCTGAGGGTGCGGGCGCCCTCGACGAAGTTGCCGATCAGGCTCTCCCAGACCAGGGCGTAGACCAGGCCGACCACCACCGCGTTCCGGGTGACCACGCCGAGCAGCAGGAAGACCGCGCAGTACACGGCCCCGGCGACCATGGTGCCGACCGCGTAGGCGATCGCCAGGTTGTCCTGGGCGCCGACCAGGATGAACCCGGCCAGCAGGGTGGGGAGGGCGGCGAACAGCCAGGTGGTGCCGATCGCCACGGCCAGCTTGGTGGTGATGATCTTCCACCGGGGCAGTGGCTTGGCCAGCAGGTAGACGATCGAACCGTCGTCGATCTCGGTGGCGATCGCGCCCGCCCCGATCACCAGACCGATGATCGGCACCAGCGTGCCGAGCGAGAGCCGGCCGAGGATGTCGGGGGCCTGGGACTGCTTGTCGAGGTACCGGGTGATCAGGGAGACGACCAGCAGCAGGACCGGGGCGACCAGCAGCAGGAGGCCGCGGCGGCGGCCCAGCAGGCCGCGTACGGTCAGCCTGGCGACGGTCAGGTTCACGGGGTCAGCCTTTCGGAGCGACGGGCACGGGGCGTCAGGACGAGACGAGGTAGGAGAAGACGCTCTCCAGCGACTCGTCGGCCGGCGAGACGGTGTAGAGCCGGATGCCGGCGTCCTTGGCGACCTTCGGCAGCAGCGTGGTGAACTGCGGGAAGTTGATCGCCTGGACGCGCAGCGCCTTTTCGTGCCAGTCGAGTTCGATGGCGGCGGTGGAACTGTCCGCGATCAGCGCGGCGGCCAGCCTGCGGTCGTCGCTGGAGCGGACCAGGTAGCGGTGCGGCCGGTCGGTCATCAGCCGGCGGATCTTGCGGAAGTCGCCGGAGGCGGCGTGCCGTCCGGCCACCACCACCTCGATGTGCCGGGCCAGTTGCTCGACCTCCTCCAGGATGTGCGAGGAGAACAGCACGGTGCGGCCGTCGGCGCCGAACTGGCGGAGCAGCTCCATCAGCTGGAGCCGCTGACGCGGGTCCATGCCGTTGAACGGCTCGTCCAGCAGCAGCACCGCCGGGTCGTGGACCAGCGCGGAGGCCATCTTGACCCGCTGCTTCATACCCTTGGAGTACGTCCCGGTCTTCCGGTCCTGCGCGTACTCCATCTCGACCAGGCCGATGGCCCGCTTCGCGGCGGCGCCCGGGTCGGCCAGACCGTGCAGTTCGGCGTTGGCCAGCACGAACTCCCAGCCCGTCAGGTAGTCGTACATCGACTCCCGTTCGGGGACCAGGCCGATCTGCCGGTACACCTGCTGGTTGCGCCAGATCGGCGCGCCGTCCAGGGTGACCGATCCGGAGGACGGGGCCAGGAAGCCGCTCATCATGTGGATCAGGGTGGACTTGCCCGCGCCGTTGGGGCCGAGCAGCCCGGTGACGCCCGGGCCGATCTCCATGGTGACGTCGTTGACGGCGACCACGTTGCCGAACCAGCGGGAGACCTTGTCGATGGTGATGACTGCCATGACGACCTCTCAGATGTTCCGGTAGCGGCGCTGCAGCAGCCAGTACGAACCGCCGGTCAGCACGGCGGTCTCCAGCGCGAAGACGGCGATGCCGAGCCCGCCGGGGGCGTGCATCGAGCCACCCGTGGTGATCGAGAAGATCTCGTTGACCAGACCGTGGACGAGGGTGCTCGGCGAGAGCACGGCCGCCCAGTTGGCGGACTCCGGTGCGGGGCCGACCCCGGGGCTGCCGAGGCCGTACACGATGCCGACCAGCGGGATGCTGACGAACATCACGCCCATGATGGCCGCGACGCCGAAGCCCCGGCGCGGGGTGGCGGCGGCGATCAGCAGACCGATCGCGGAGTACAGCGCCGAGTAGATCAGCGCGGCGAACAGGCCCTGGGCGAAGTGCCCGGTGTTCTCACCGAACGGCAGGCCGGCCAGCAGCGCGCCCACGTACAGCAGCACCAGCGGCACGGTCATCAGTAGCATCAGCGCGGCGGCCATCGCGAGGAAGCGCGCCTGGACGTAGTCGCCCCGGGTGATCGGCCGGGAGAAGTACAGCGGGACGGTGTTGTGCCGGAGGTCGCGGGACATCAGCACCGGGGCCTGCGCGGCCAGGAAGAGCAGGACGAAGATCCCCATCACCGAGAGGGAGATGTAGTCCGCGTACCCCACCGCCAGCTTGTCCGACTTCGTGATGATCGCGACCGCCACGAAGATCAGCGCGGGCAGCGCCAGTGCGGCGGCCACCAGCATCGGCAGCACCTTGGACTTGCCGGAGCGGCCCAGGCCGTACGCGGCGCGCAGGCCCTGCACGAAGAGCGCGCCGGTGGCGTAGCCGCGACCGAGCCGGGGGCCCTGGTAGCTGCGGTAGCCGATGTTGTGGATGACCCCGCTGTCGGGCGCGGTGTCAGGAGGCAGCGACATCGGAGGGCCCTCCCGTCTCGGTGGCGAAGATCTCGGCGACCCGGTGGCGGCGCTGCTCGAGCCGGACCAGGCCGAGGCCGAGCTCGGCCACGGTGTCCCGGATGACGTCGTAGGTGTCGTCGTCCCTGAGCCGCACCAGCAGGATCTTGGTGCCGTCGGTGCGGACCGAGAGGCCGGCCCCGGTGAGCCGGGCCAGCACGGCCGCCTCGGCGTCGAAGCCGGGGTCGTCCGGACGGTCCGTCACCTCGACCGCGATCAGCTGGGTCACCTCGGTGAACGAGGCGGTGGAGGAGGACCGCAGCAGCCGGCCGCCGTCGATCACCACCAGGTGGTCGCAGGTCCGCTCCAGCTCGCCGAGCAGGTGGGTGGTGACCAGCACCGAGATGCCGAAGTCGGTGTACACCCGGCGGATCAGCGCCAGCATGTCGTCCCGGCCGACCGGGTCGAGGCCGTTGGTCGGCTCGTCCAGCAGGACCAGCTTCGGGTCGTGCACCAGCGCCTGGGCGAGCTTCACCCGCTGCTTCATGCCGGTCGAGTAGCCGCCCATCGGGCGGTACCGCTCCTCGTAGAGGCCGACGTGGCGCAGCGTGTCGGCGGTGCGCTCACGGGCGGCGGCGGCCGGCAGGCCGGACATCCGCGCCATGTGGACCACGAACTCGGTCGCCGAGACGTCGGGCGGCAGGCAGTCGTGCTCGGGCATGTAGCCGACCTGCTCGCGGATGGCCGAGCCCTCGGTGGCGATGTCCAGGCCGAGCACCTGGCCCGTCCCCGAGGTCGCCGGAGCCAGCCCGAGCAGGATCTTGATGAGTGTGGACTTGCCCGCCCCGTTCGCCCCTACCAGGCCGACCACACCGGGCTGCACCTCAACGGTGAGCTGGTCCAGCGCGGTGACCCGGGGGAACTTCTTGGTGAGGCCGTCCGTCTTGATGACAGTGGACACGACCCCAAACTACTGGGCGCCCGAGCCCGGCGGCATGAGCTGGGATGACGAGGCCGGGTAACCCTGCAGGATGACGCGCGTCGGCCCGACCCCTAGGGGTCGACAGGGGTCGGGCCGCTGAGCCACCGTCAGTCCAGCAGCTGGTTCTGCAGGATCGCCACCTGACGGAACGCCTGGACGGGCACGCCCTTCGGGTTGCTCAGCACCACCATGGCCACCACGTCGCCGTTCCGCAGGTAGGCGGCCCGGCCCACCGGCTCCTTCTCGGCACCCGCCGTCGTCCTGGTGAAGTCCACCGAGACCTTGCCCTCCAGCGAGGGGTCCAGCTTCAGGCCGGCGTACTCCAGACCGGCCGGCTCCTTGAGCTCGCCGTCGTTCATCTTCAGGCGGAACGCCTCCGCCTCGCTCTCGGAGCCGAACTTGAGCAGCCAGGTCTCGGCCCGGGTGCCGTCCGCCCCGGTCCAGACCCGCCGGACCGCGCCGCGGCAGGCGTTCTCGTCCAGCTGCTGCTGGATCTTGACCGGGTCCTTGTCCAGCTGGGCGTAGTCCTCGCAGGACTTCCACTCCGCCGGGGCGGCGGGCTGACCCGGCGCCGGGGCGGGCGAGACCGTCGCGCCGACCGGGGCCGGCAGCACCAGCAGCCGGAGGTCCGCGTGGTGACGGTGCTTCGCCTCGGTGGCACTCGGCGCGGGCTTGCCGGACGGGAGCGGCGGCAGCGCCAGGGGCTGGAACACGTACCGGCCGTCGTTCGGGGTCTTCAGGCCGGGCAGGTCGGTCCGCTCCACCGAGGTCATCGCGACCGCGGCGGCGGTGCCGGTGAGCACCACCACCAGTGCGGCGGCGGCCCAGCGCAGCTTGATCCGGCGCCGGGGGCGGCGGGCCCGCTCCTCGGCCACCACCTCGGCCGCCAACGCCCAGGCGTCGAACTCGACCGGGCCGGTAGCGGGAGCGGACTCGAGTGCCTCGGTTGCCGCAGGTGCCTCGGGTGCCGGCGTGGGCTCGGGTGCCGGCCCGGCCGCGGGCGGCGTGCTCGGCTGCGGCGGGACCGGGGTGGTGTTCTCGGTCTGATCGGTCATACGGACGCTCCCGGGCGGGCCAGTCGGTCGAGCTGCTGGCTGAAGAAGTTCACGGCCTTGTCCTTGGGCAGCGGGGCGACCCCCTCCACCTCCATCTCGACCCGGAGGTCACCCTCCGCCGCCGAGCAGACCAGGCGGTCGATCTTGTCGCCGGGGTCGGCGTACGGGAGGTAGCAGCTCGCCTGCTCGTGCCCCGGCGTCTTCGGCCCGAGCCGGAACAGCCCGGAGTCCGAGGCCAGCACGCTGTTCCAGGCGGCGTCGGCCTTGACCGCGTCCTGGTGGTACTGGAGCAGCCAGACGGTCACCGTGTAGTCGCCGGTCGGCGCGATGTAGGTGCGGACGCCGCCGCCCTTCAGCGGCGTGCTCTCCCACTCCTTGCGCAGCGCGTCCTGGAGCTTCTTCGGCAGGCCGCGGACCTGGTCCTCGATCCAGCCCTTGCGCTGGTCCTCGGTCAGTTCGGTGTCGTTGCCGTAGCTGCCCGCGTCGGGCCCCAGCCGGTACTGCTCCGGTATCGGGAGCAGCAGGTCCCGCATCGAACCGAAGTGCGTGCCGTTGGACTTGGCGCCGAACGAGGGCGTCGCGCTCGCGCTCGGCGTGGCCGAGGGAGCGGGCGCGGCCACCGGCGCGGTGTCCTCGTCCGCGTACTGCGTGCGCAGGATGCCGACGCCGACGCCGACCCCGAGCACGGCGGCCGCCAGCACGGCGGCCCCCGCCCGCAGGGCCGGGTGCAGCGGACGACGCGGTGCCGGCGGCTGCTCCGCCGGGGCGGCCGGCGACTGCCCGGGGTGCCCCTCCGCCTGGGCGGTCGGCGGCAGTTCGGGCTGCTGCCCGTCGGCCGGCGGGTTCTCGATGATGCTCATACCAGTCGCTCCCACTGCCGCTTGGCGACGTCCTTGAGCTCGTCCGCGTTCACCTGGGCGGGCGCGTACACGCTGATCCGCATCACCAGGTCGCCGCGTCGCGCCAACGCCTGCCCGAAGTAGTACTTCTCGGTGCTCTCCACGTAGGTGTGCGCCTCGGGCGGGGTCAGGTAGACACCACTGGCGGTACCGGGCAGCGGAGTGGTCGCCCCGTTGTCGTCCCGTTCGAGCGCCAGCTGACCGGCCGAACTCGCCTTGTCGGACTGGTACTGGATCAGCTCCACCCGCCAACGGGTCTCGCCCTTGCGCCAGGTGACGATCGCGTCGCGGCGGAAGCCCTCGCGGAGCATCCGGCGGAACACGTTGTCGGAGTTGCCGTACGACATCGCCCGCTCGCCGGCGCTGATCCAGCCGCTGTCGTCGCCGCGACCGTAGTTGTCCCAGTCCTCGGCGCCGTCGGGCTTGGTGATCAACAGCTTGCGCAGGTCACCGTCGATCTCCAGCGGCTTCAACGTCCCGTCGGCCACCGCCTTCTCGTCCGCCGGAGCGGTCGGGTACTGCGGCGCGGCGACGGGCAGCCCGGGCAGCGGGGTGGCCGGGCGGGCGGCCTGGACGGCGTAGCCGACCGACCCGCCCAGCAGCGGACCGACCAGCAGCGCGGCGAGCAGCAGCCTGCCGGTGCCCAGCGGGCGGCGCGGGGCGGCCGGGGGCTGCTCCTCGGTACCGGCCGCGAGCAGCTCGGCGCTGCCGAACTCGCCTGCCTGGTGCGGGATCTGCGCGGTTTCGGGCTCGGGAGCGGGCTCGGGCTCGGGTGCCGTCCCGGGCGCACGTACGGCCTCGGGCCCGCCGCCCGGGACGAGGTCCTGCACGGCGTCGGGCTCGGGGGAATTGTTCGACTCAGCCACCGGAGTTCAGCCTTTCCCGCTGACGCTTCATCGCATCCTGGAGCGGCGCCTTGTCGGGCGTCCCCTTCACCAGGACGGTGATCTCGTACTCGACGTCGCCCACGCTCGACACGCCGACCAGTCGTCCGGTCCACGCCTCCTGCTCGGGCTTCATCAGGACGCCCTTGCCCTTGGAGTCGCCGTCGATGTCGAACTCCTGGACGTCCTTGAAGCTCATGCCGTCGGCGAACCTGCGGGCGTCCGCGGCCGACTTGAACCGCAGCATCCGGACCTCGACCTCCTGCTGCCCGTCGGCGGTGCGGTAGCGGCGGGTCGCCCCCTCCTTGTAGCCGAGGTAGTTGAGGCTCTCCTCGCCGGCCGAGTCGCTCTCGAAGTCCTTCTTCACCTCGTCCCGCTCGACCTTGATGCCGTCGGCGGAGCCGTAGGACTCGGCGCCGGCGGGCATCGGGAGCAGGAAGAACCGCAGGTCGCCGCCGTGCGTACTGCCGTCCACGGTGCCGTGCAGGGTGCTCACCGGGGCCGGGGCCTGGGTGGGCGTCGGGGCCGGCACCGGGACGGGCGAAGGCGTCGCGCTCGGGCTGGGGCTCGCGCTCGCACTGGCCGTCGGCGCGGCGGCCACGACGTGCGGCTTCCGGTCCGGCTTGCCGATCGCCACCGTGACGGTGGCGCTGGCGGCGGTGACCGCGAGCAGCCCGGTGACCGTCAGCGCGACGACCACCGCACGCGGAAGCTTCCGGGCGGCCGGGGCGGCGGCGGGCTCGACCGACAGCTCGACCGACGGGTCACCCACCGGCTCCGGTACGGATTCTGGCACCGATTCGGGCGCGCTTATCGGCGCGCTCTCGGGCGCGTTCTCAGGCGCAGACAAGGGACTCCCCCGGAAAGGAAAACGGAACGTGCGCCGCTCCCTCGCCGGGCGCTCGATTCCGCCCCGCCAAAAGCCGACTGTCACGTGTGTCAGCAGAATTATGAGAGGCCATTGCCCCCACCACCAACACAGTTGTGCCAGACACTCCACCGCAATGCCCGACCAATCGGACACCTCGTGATCGAACCGCAACGGGCCCAGGCGGGCACCGCCCCCGTCGGCACCCGCCCGCTGCCGCTCAGCCCAGTTGGGACAGGCCCTCGGTGGCGATCCGCTCGAAGACGGCGAGGTCGTTCGCGAAGATCGAGTCCGGCACCGGCCAGTGGATCACCAGCTCCGTCATGCCCAACTCCCGGTACGTTCCGGCCCAGTCGACGAAGGCGTCCACCGACTGCAATGGCTTCTCCGCCGTCGAACCCTGCAGCAGCACCTTCGTCAGCTCGGCCACGTCCCGGCCCTGCGCCTCGCAGGCCGCCGTCAGCTTCTCGATCTGCCGGGCGATCACCGCAGGCGCCTGCTCCACCGGCACCTCGGCCGGCCCCTTCGGATCGCCGTACGTCACCCAGCCCTGCCCGAACTCGGCCGCCAGCCGCATCCCGCGCGGCCCGGCCGCCGCCACGTAGAACGGCACCCGGGGGCGCTGCACGCAGCCCGGGATGTTCCGCGCCTCGACCGCCGAGTAGTACGCACCGCTCTCGGTCGTGGAGTCCTGGCGGAGCAGCTTGTCCAGCAACGGCAGGAACTCCCCGAACCGGTCGGCGCGCTCCTTCGGCGACCACGCCTCCTGCCCCATCGCGGTGGCGTCGAACCCGACTCCGCCGGCCCCGATCCCGACCGTCACCCGCCCACCGGAGATGTCGTCCAGCGACACCAACTCCTTGGCCAGCGTGACCGGATGACGGAAGTTCGGCGAGGTCACCAACGTGCCGAGCCTGATCCGCTCGGTCGCCGTCGCGGCCGCCGTCAGCGTCGGCACCGCCCCGAACCACGGCTCGTCCCGGAACGACCGCCACGACAGGTGGTCATAGGTGTACGCGGCATGGAACCCGAGGTCCTCGGCCCGCCGCCAGATCTTCTGCCCCTCGCTCCACCGGTGGATGGGGAGGATCACCGTACTCAAGCGCATGCCCTCGACCCTACGTCCGCACCGCGGAGAAACCGGCCACGCCGAGCGCATCGCAGTGGGCCGCTCCTTCTGCCAACAGCCCTTGGCCCGGTGCTCCTCGGAGCCCTGCGGCATGACCGCATGACCGGGCGGGTAACACGTTCGTACAGAGGTGCCCGATGCACGGGGGTGCATTCCAGCGGCGGGCGGACTCGTACGGGGGCATCGGATGTTCGGGGACGGCGGTGTTCGTCGGCGGGTACTCCTGCTGTGTGCGGTGCTCGGCGGGTGCGTGGCGTTATGTCTCTGGTTCGCTCGCGGCCTGCCGGACTTCCGGCAGAACCTGCTGCTCAACCTGGCGCCGGAGCTCCTCACCACGATGATCACCCTTCTGATCATCCAGCCGTTCCTCACCAGGTTGGAGGAGGAGCGGGTCCGTGAGCACCTCCGTCTCGACTATCCGTCCTTCTGCGACAAGGTGGCCCAGACCAGCGACATCGTCGAGGTACTCGACACCTTCTCCTACCTGGTCTCCGGCCGGAACTCCGAACGCTTCGCCGAGGCGGCCCGGAGCGCGGTCAACCGAGGTGCCACCGTCCGCGTCATGCTGCTCGACCCGGACTCGCTGGCGGCTCAGCAGCGCTCCCACGAACTCAGCGCCGACGTACGCCACGAGGTCATGCGGAACCTGCGCGACTTGAGGCAGCTGGCGGCCCAACTGCCCCAAGAGCGCCGGGGGCAGCTGCAGGTGCGCGTCTACGCGGCGGCCCCGTCCATTCAGCTGTACCGGTCCGGCGAACGCATGATGGTGAGTTTCTACCCGGTGAACCGACTCTCCGGTGAGGGTCAGCAACTGGAGGTCCGCGTCACCACCCCGCTGGGTTCCTTCGTCTCCGAGCGCTTCGCCGAGCTGTGGAGCAACAGTCGCTCCATCGACGAGCTGCTGACGCGGCACGTGCAGGTGCTCGAGGAGGGCGGCCGGGCGGCCGGAGAGCCGATGCGGTTGGACTACGTCCGGCACGAGGGCGGCCTGTACGTCTGCGACCAGCGCGTGGTGGTGGAGCTCGCCAGACGGCGCGACCGCCAGGTGCAGGTCCGGGTGGACGGACGAGCGGACCAGTTGTTCGAGCTGGAGATGATCGGCGGGGCCGAGCAGGGACTCCTCCAGGCGCTCGCGACCGCCTACTTCGAGAAGTACGGCACCGACGCGGTCGCGTTCGTCCGTCTGACGCCCTTGCCCCATGCCATCATTGACGTGATGTCGGGTGACTCACCGTCACCTGGCGGCACGGAGGTCCGGAGTGACAGCGGAGAACGGTGATCGGCGGCCCGCCTTCCGCGCGCTCGCTCTGCCCCATCTCGATGCGCTGCTCTCACGCGCCGGTCTCGACCCGGCCGATCGCTTGCGGGCCCGCGCTGTCGCCGAGGTGCTGCCCTTCCGGACCAACTCCTATGTGGTCGACGAGCTGATCGACTGGGACCTGGCACCCGACGATCCGATCTACCGCCTGGTCTTCCCGCAGACCGACATGCTGCCGAAGGGTGACATCGACCGCATCGCCGCGCTGCTCACCCAGGGAGCTCCGGCCCCGCAGCTACAGGCGGAGGTGCACGGGATCCGCATGCGGCTGAACCCACATCCCGGCGGCCAACAGGTGCTCAACACCCCCCTGTCGGACGGCCTTCCCATCGAGGGCATTCAGCACAAGTATCCGGAGACGGTGCTGTTCTTCCCGCGTCAGGGCCAGAGCTGCCACGCGTACTGCACCTACTGCTTCCGCTGGCCTCAGTTCGTCGGCGAGCCCGGTATGCGGATGGCGAGCGGCGATGCGACGGCGCTGCGCGAGTACGTACTTGCGCACCCCGAGGTCACCAGCGTGCTCATCACCGGCGGCGATCCCCTGATGATGAGCAGTGCGGTGCTGGCCCGGTACGTCGAGCCGCTGCTGGACATCCCGCACCTGGAATCGGTGCGGATCGGCACCAAGGCGCTGTCCTACTGGCCGCACCGAGTGCTCACCGACCCCGACGCCGACGACCTGCTGCGCCTGTTCGAGCGGGTGGTGCACAGCGGGCGCAATCTCGCACTGATGGGCCACTACTCGCATCCCCGGGAGCTGGCCACCGCCGAGTCGGAACGCGCGCTGCGGCGGGTGCAGGGGACCGGAGCAGTGGTGCGCTGCCAGGCGCCGCTGATCCGGGGAGTGAACGACCGCGCGAGCGACTGGACCGGCCTGTGGCGCAAGCTGGTCGCCCTCGGTGCCGTCCCGTACTACATGTTCGTCGAGCGGGACACCGGGCCGCAGGACTACTTCGCGGTGCCGCTGTCGCGCGCGTACGAGATCTTCCGCGAGGCGTACGCACAGGTCTCCGGCCTGGCTCGAACGGTGCGCGGGCCGATCATGTCGGCCACCCCGGGCAAGGTGCAGGTGGACGGGATCACCGAGGTCGCCGGCCAGCGCGCCTTCGTCCTGCACTACGTCCAGGCCCGCGACCCGGAGTTGGTCGGCCATCCGTTCTTCGCGGCGTACGACCCCAACGCCCGTTGGCTGACCGACCTCAAGCCACTGGTTGGAGAGGGCGCGCTGCTCGGACTCGACTGAGCCGGGGCATCTCCTGCGCAGGTCAGGCGTCGCTGCCTCAGCATTCTTGCGTGTTCGATCCTGAATTCGGGAGGTTTGACGCAAGGTCCGCTTCGAGAGGATGCTTGTTGCGTATTCCCTCCCGACAACGGGATAGAACACGCAAGGAGGGTTGATGGAACTGCTTTCGGTGAAGCAGGCCGCCGCGCTGCTCGGCATCGACGATTCCCGCGTCAGACAGCTTCTCCGCGCAGGGGCGCTGGAAGGTCAGCAGGTCGGAGGGCGCTGGCTGGTCGACGGTCACAGCGCTCGACAGCGGAAGGAGCGCGGCGGTGCGGCAGGCCGCCCGCTCTCCGTGCGCAACGCTTGGGGTGTCCTTGCCGCCCTCACCGGTCAGCGAGCACCAGGTCTGTCCGATGCGGAGTGGTCCAGAATCACGAGTCGGCTCAGGAACATGACGGCTCACGACGAACTACCGGTCGCCCGCCTGGGGCAGCTGGTACGGGCCCGAGCCGAGTGCCGACGCTATCGCGTTCACAGTGGACTGCTGCCAACCCTCCTGGCCGACCCCGACGTTGTTCGCGGTGGTGTCAGTGCAGCGGCCCGGGTCGGGGCCGGCTATCTGGCACCGGGCCAGGCCGAGATCTACGTGCACCCGGACAAGGTCGGCGAGTTGGAAGCGCGGTTCGGACTCGCCCGCGACAACGCCCAGGGAAACCTGCTCGTACGCGTGGCCCCCGGGGAGGCATGGACCTTCCTGCGCTCGGATGCCGCCCCCGGAGAGAGCGGCGACGCACCGGCCGCGGTGGTGGCAGCGGACTTGCTCGACTCCCGGCAGGACCGTGGCGACACCGCTGCTGCGGAGTTGCTCCGGCTGATCATCGACCGGATGCCGAAGCGGAGAGACGCCGAATGACAGGTGCGACGGCCTTCGTTGCGATCGAGTCCGACCTCATGACCGGACCGCTGGTGGAGCTGTGGGGCGTGCTGCTGGACTTGTCGGAGAGGGTTCCGCAGGCGTGGTCCCTGATCGGTGGGCAAATGGTCCTGCTGCACGGATTGGAACACGGCCGAACACCGCCGGCCGCAAGCGCTGACCTGGATGTGCTCGCAGACCTCCAGTCCGACCAGCTGAGCCTGAGCCGACTGGTGACGTCCCTCGGTGATCTCGGCTTCGCTCCTGCAGGCATGTCCCCTCAGGGAAACCTCCTGCACCGCTACATGCGCGGTGCAGCACCGGGGCAGTTGGTGGTGGATGTGCTGGCCCCGGACAATCTGGGACCGCGGGCGAACCTGACGACCACCCCACCGGGTCGGACCCTGGAGGTTCCCGGAGGCCGCCAAGCCGTACAGCGCACCGAATCCGTCCGGGTGAGACTCGGTGAGCGTCTGGGCACCATTCACCGCCCGAACCTGTTGGGAGCGATCGTTGCCAAGGCCGCCGCAGTGGGTATCAAGACCGCGCCACCTGACCGGCACTTTCGCGACCTGGCATTCCTGCTGTCCCTGCCGATGAACCCGATCGAGATGCGCGGACAGTTGGAGAAGTCGGACCGAAAGAAGCTGGCTCTGGCCGTGGCACTGCACGATCCGCAGCACGCGGCTTGGCGCGAACTGCGTGATGCCGCCGCACGAGCGGACGGCCAGGCTGCTTACGCTTTCCTCTCGGCCCCGTGAGCGCTTTGCCCGACCCGGCTCCGGCTGAAGCGGAACGGGTCGAGGCATATCGTTCCTACCTGGCGCGGTGAGCGTGGACACCCTCACGATCGAGAGGGCTTGCATGGTTGTCGTCGTACCGGGCGAGGACGAGGCGTCGTTGCGAAGCCTCATCGAGCGGAGCTCCGACCTGAAGGGCCAACTCGTCGCCTTCACCCGGAGCGCGCTCTTCGACCGGTGATTGGCCCCATCCGGCGCAAGGACGGTACCGCCGTCGTCCTGCTGAACCTGGTTGACGACCTGGAGTACCGCACGTACTCGAACGTCGGACCGGCAGCCTTCCGTGGGGTGTCCAGGGGAGAGTTCCTGGTCGCCTCCCTGCTGCCCGTCCACACGGCGGACGGGGCCTGGCTGATCTCCGGGGCGATGTCGTCCTACCCGAAGTCCAACGCCACCGAGATCGCCCGGGCCGCACTCCAGCTCGCCACCGACCACCCCGAGCTGGTTTTCCGCAACTCCGAGAAGATCAAGCAGGGATGGGAGTCGATGCGGGCTGACCGGCAGGTGTTCGTCGAGTTCTTCGGCGGCGACGAGCTGGTCCTTCCCCCCGCCGAAGCCGAGTACCGTCTCAACTCCTACTACCGGCAGCAGGCCGCCGCCGCGCAGCCCGACCGCGCCCGGGGCAGGCGCCTGCTGGGATCCGACTTTCCGGGCTTCCAACTGCCGCGAGCCCTGGCGGACTCGGACACCGTCGGCGTCATCTACGACGCGGTCGACGGACTCACCTTCTACGCCGACTACGGGATGCTGCGGGACCACTTCGCCGACCCGGCCCACGCCGGACGCAGGCAGCGTCGGGACGTGCTCCGCGCGTACCTGCGCGAGGACTCGATCTCGCCGCGGCCGATCCGTCGCTTGGCCACCGCCCACCCGGACACAGTCGACACGGTCTTCCGAAAGCTGCTGCGCAAGCCCGAATTCACCTGGCCCGAGCACGGAGAGGCCCTGCTGCGCCGACGCAAGCCCTGGTACTACGCGCAGGAGCCCCTCCCTGGCGTGTCCGTGATCGGCGAGCGCCTCGGCGAACTCGCCGCCGGCACCGGCACCGGACGACAGAAGTTCACCAGGTCCCGGCGCGCGGTGCGCCACCGGGACCATCCGTGATGCATTCCTCGCTCCGGGGTGACACCCGGGGTGACCTGCGGGGGTGGGGGTCGGGGCGGGGGCAGGGAGCGCGGGGGCGTGGTGAGTGGGTAGCCTGTCGGGTCGTCAGTGCCGGGCCGGGGTGTGCCGGTGTGGATCGAGCATGGGGGAACCAGCGATATGTCAGCTCGTAGGCTGCTCACGGGAGTTGCGGTCGTCTCGGCCGTGGTCATCGGTCTGACCGGGTGCCAGAAGCACTCGACGCGTGGGAGCAGCACCAACCACGTGCAGGCCCCGGCGGCCGGCAGCACGCCGCCGCAGGCTCCGGTGGAGAAGACGTCGGCGGCCCCGACCCCGTCGGCGAGCGGCTCGGCCGACGACGCGGACCCGACGGGCTGCACCACGCCGACGCCGAAGGCCGGCCGGAAGTACGTCCAGGCGGTGAAGCCGCCGAAGCAGGACACCCTGTTCGTGAAGGACGCCAAGTTCGTCTGCGACCCCAACGACGGCCACTACGCCGGCGCGGGTGCGGACAAGACGTACATGCTCGCGGCCAAGGTGACGGCGCAGATCGTCAACGGCCCCGGCAAGTTCAAGACGGTGCCGGTCGGCGAGCTGTTCACCCACGTGGGCGACTGCCTGCTCGGCGTGGAGGTGCAGGACCCGGCCAGCTGCTCCAACGGGATCTACGAGATCGCGGTGGACGGCAGCGGGAAGGTCACCGAGATCAAGGAGATCTGGCACCCCTGACCGGGCACGATCACCAGGTGCCGTCCTGGTCGGCGGCGGATCGGGCGGGGTGAGCGAAGATGGAGCGGTGACTGCCACCCCCTCCCAGCCGCTCCCCCGCCTGATCGCCACCGACCTGGACGGCACCCTGCTCTGCCCCGGCGGCGGCGTCTCGCCCCGGACCGCGGCCGCGCTCACCGCCGCCGAGCGGGCGGGCGTCCAGGTGGTCTTCGTGACCGGCCGGCCGCCCCGGTGGATGGCGCAGGTCAGCGCGCACATCGGCGGGCACGGCGTGGCGATCTGCTCGAACGGCGGCGCGGTGGTGGACGTCCGACGGGGCGAGCTGCTGCGCACCTACCCGCTGGCGGCGGCGGACGCGCTCACGGTGGTGCAGTTGCTCCGGGCCGAGCTGCCCGGGTCGGCGTTCGCCTTCGAGTTCCCCGGTGGATTCGCCCGGGAGGACGGCTACCAGCTGCGGATGTGGGGTTCGGACGAACCGCACGCGGTGGCGCCGGCCGAGCTGCTGCTCGCCGACGGGCAGGTCCAGGGCCTGTTCAAACTGCTGGTCAAGCACCCCGAGCTGGACCCGGACGCGTTCCTCGGCAAGGCCCGCGAGGTGGCCGGCCGGTACGTGGAGATCACCCGGTCCTCGCCGTTCGCGCTGCTGGAGATCAGTGCGCTCGGGGTCACCAAGGCGTCCACCCTGGCCGACTGGTGCCACGCCGAGGGCATCGACCGGAGCGAGGTGGTGGCCTTCGGCGACATGCCCAACGACCTGGAGATGCTGGCCTGGGCGGGCTCGGCGTACGCGGTGGCCAACGCGCACCCGGAGGTGCTGGCCGCCGTGGCCCAGCACACCGTCAGCAACGAGCAGGACGGGGTGGCGGCGGTGCTGGAGCGGCTGCTGGGGCTGGAGCCGCTGGACCGGCAGGGGTGACAGCAGCGGGATCGACGGTGGCCGGACAGACGGTGACGGGATCGCCGGTGGCGGGGTTCAGAGCCGCGCCGTCCAGCGGACCCGAGTGCCCTTGCCGTCCGGGCCCGGCTCGTGCCAGGCGGCGCCGCCCAGCGTCTCGGCGCGGCGGGTGAGGTTGCGCAGACCGCTGCGCCGCCCGCCGTCCGGGATGCCGACGCCGTCGTCGGTGACGGTCAGCAGCACGCCGGGCCAGCCGGGGCGGTCGTAGACGTCCGGGTCGCCGGAGATCGGATGGCCCTCGGCGTCCAGGTGGACGGTGGCGTCGATCTCCACACCGACCCGGGAGGCCCGCGCGTGCCGGGCCGCGTTGGAGAGCATCTCCCGTAGTGCGGCCAGGAGTTGACGGCCGCTCTTCTCGCCGACCAGGCTCTCGACCGGACCGGTGAAGGTCATCGAGGGCTTGAAGCCGAGGGCGGCGGCGGCCTGGCTGCCCTCCCGGAGCACCCGGGTGCGCAGGGTGTCGGGCTCGTCGCCGTGGTCGTCGTGCTGGAGCGCGTAGATGGTGGTGCGGACTTCCTGGATGGTCGCGTCGAGTTCGTCGACCGCCTTGCCGATGCCGACCTTGACCTCGGGGACCAGGGCCCGGCGGGCCGCCCCTTCGAGCATCATGCCGGTGGCGAACAGCCGTTGGATCACCAGGTCGTGCAGGTCGCGGGCGATCCGGTCGCGGTCCTGGAAGACCGCCAGGCGCTGCTGGTCGCGCTGTCCCTCGGCCAGCCGGAGGGCGAGCGCGGACTGCGAGGCGAACGCCTCGGCGAGCTGCTTCTCGGAGTCGGTGAACGGCGGTGCGCCCTGGCTGCGCCAGACGCAGAGGCCGCCGAGCACCCGGCCCGCCGCGATCATCGGCACGGCCATCGAGGCGCCGAACTTCCGGGCCAGCCGGATCACCACGTCGGGGTCGTTCGCCATGTCGTCGATGTAGACGCTCTCGCCCTGGAGCAGCTCGGCCGCGAAGCTGGTGGGCGGCAGCAGCTCCCCCCGGACGAACTCGGCCTTCTCGCCGGAGGCGTGCGCCACCCGCATCTGCCCGTCGCCGGTGGGCAGCAGGATCATGCCGAGGGCCGCGTCGGCGAGTTCGCGGACCTGCTCGGCGGCCACGGTCAGGGCGACCTGGGCCCGGTCGGTGGAGAGCAGCGCGGTGGTGACGGCGGACGCACCGGCGATCCAGCGCTCGCGCCGTCGGCCCTCCTCGTAGAGGCGGGAGTTCTCGATCGCGACCCCGGCGGCCGCCGCCAGCGCGTGCACCACCTGGGCGTCCTCGGGGGTGAAGGCGCCGCTGCTGGTCTTCTTCTCGGTCAGGTAGAGGTTGCCGAACACCTCGTCGCGGACCCGGATCGGCTCCCCGATGAAGGACTTCATCGGGGGGTGGTGCGGCGGGAAGCCGGTGGACCGGGGGTCGGTGGACAGGTCGGTCAGCCGGAGCGACTCCGGGTGGTCGATCAGCACCCCCAGGATGCCGCGCCCGGCGGGGAGTTCACCGATCGTGGCGGCGGTCTCGTCGTCGATGCCGATGTGGATGAAGTCGGAGAGCCCGTCCGCGTGCGGGGAGATCACGCCGAGCGCGGCGTACCTGGCGTCGACCAGCTCGGCGGCGGCGGTGGCGATCCGCTGGAGGGTCGCGTGCAGGTCGAGCCCGGCACCGACCGAGACCACGGCCTCGAGCAGCCGCTGCATCCGGTCGGTGACGGCGGCGGCGGACTGGAGGCGTTCGGAGACCTCGGTCACCAGCGTGTCCAGGCCCAGGGACGCGATCTCGGGGACGCGGTGCGGGGTGGGTTCGCCGGTGCTGCCCGGGTCGGGCTGGATCTCCATGGGATGAGCCTAGTTTGTGGTGGTTTGTAGTGGTGGTTGCGGCTGCTCGGTGGTGTGGCGGGCGGGCGGGAGGTCGGGCCTGGTGGGGGTGGGGGTGAGGGCGGCGAGGCCGAGGTCGGCGAGTTGTTCGCGGTGCCAGGTGGCGGCGAAGACGGTGGTGGGGTCGGCGGTGAGCTCGGACCAGGTGCCGCGTTCGACGATCCGGCCGTGGTCGAGGACCAGGATCTCGTCCACCGCGTCCAGACCGGCCAGCCGATGGGTGATCAGGAGGGTGGTCCGGCCGGTGGTGGCGGCCAGCAGGTCGGCGGTCAGTGCGTCGGCGGTGGGCAGGTCGAGGTGCTCGGCGGGCTCGTCCAGGATCAGGATCGGGAAGTCGGCGAGCAGCGCCCGGGCCAGGGCGAGGCGCTGGCGCTGGCCGCCGGAGAGCCGGGCGCCGTGCTCGCCGACCATGGTGTCCAGGCCGTCCGGGAGGCTCTGCACCCAGGGGAGCAGGCGGGCGGCGGAGAGCGCGGCGGCCAGCTCCTGGTCGGTGGCGGCGGGCGCGGCCAGCCGGAGGTTCTCGCGGAGCGAGCTGTCGAAGATGTGGGCGTCCTGGGCGCACAGGCCGACCGAGCGGCGGACCTGGTCGGACTGGATGGCCCGGGTGTCCACAGGCTGTGGACAGTGCAGCGCGATGCTCCCGGCGCTGGGGTCGAGGAACCGGAGCAGGGTGTGGGCGAGGGTGGTCTTGCCGGAGCCGGACGGGCCGACGACGGCGATCCGGCGGCCGGGGGTGAGGTCGAGGTCGATGCCGTGGATCGCGTCGGTGCTGCGGCCGGGCCAGCGGGCGGCGAGCTGGTGGGTGGTCAGGTGGGAGCTGGGGCCGAAGTGGGGTGCGCCTGCCGGTTCCAGGACGGGTGGGTCGGTGCGGAGGAGTTCGTCGAGCCGGGCCGAGGCGGACTTGCTGCGGGCGCGGGCCTGCACGGCGGTGGGCATGCCGGTGACGGCTTCGAAGGCGGCGAGCGGCAGCAGGATCACCAGGGCGAGGCAGACCCCCGGCAGCGCACTGGTGCTGACGGCGTGTACGCCGACGGCTGCGGCGGCCGTGACGGTGAGTCCGGTCAGCGCGGCGGTCAGGCCGGTGGAGGCGGCCAGGGTGGCGGCGGAGCGGGCCGCGAGGGTGGTCAGGCGGCCGTCGGCGGCGTGCGCGGTACGGAGCCGGGCGGGCAGCGCACCGGCCACCGTGAGTTCGGCGGTGCCGGTGAGGGTGTCGACCACGGCGGTGGCCAACTCACCTCGGGCCGGGGCCTGTTGCCGTTCGGTACGGGCGGAGGCGCGGGTGGCGAGGGCCGGGACGACGGCTCCGGCGAGCAGCAGACCGAGGGCGAGGACCGCGCCGGCGACGGGGAGGAATGCGGCCAGCGCGAGGGAGGAGAGCGCGGAGACGGTGACGGCGATCGCGGCCGGGAGCTTCCAGCGGAGGTAGTGGTCCTGGATCGCGTCGACGTCGGAGACCAGGCGGGAGAGCAGGTCGCCCCGACGGAAGGCCGGGAGGGCGGTGGGGGCGAGCAGTTCGAGGCGGCGGTAGACGGTGGTGCGGATCGCGCCGAGGGCGCGGAGCACCGCGTCGTGCGAGACCAGGCGTTCGGCGTAGCGGAAGACGCTGCGGCCGATGCCGAAGGCGCGGACGGAGGTGACGGCCATCATCAGGTAGAGCACGGGGGGCATCTCGGAGGCGTACGAGATGAGCCAGCCGGAGGTGGCCATCAGGGCTACGGCGCAGGTGAGGGCCAGGGTGCCGAGGGTGGTGGCGAGGGTGAGGCGGGGGGTGGTGGGGGTGGGGGTGGCTGGGGTTACGGCGGGGCTCTCGGGTGTGTGGGGACCGGGGGCGCCGGACGGGACGGTCCGCTCCGGGGGGCTGCACGATTTTCCTACCGCCGACCCGGTGGGTGGGGCTGAGTCGCCGTTGGCGGTATGAAAATCGCGCACCACGCCCCCCTCCGGGACCGTCCCGTCCGGCGCCCCCTCCCGCAGCAGACCCTCTCGCCCTTCAGGGGTGGTGGGGGTGGGGAGGGTGGGGAGGGTCGTCGGGGTAGTGGGGGTGGTGGGGGTGGTCTGGGGTTGGAGGTGGTGGTGGGTGGTGGCGGTTTGGAGGAGGGCGGGGCGGTGGGCGATGAAGAGGACGGTGCGGTTCTTCAGGGCCTGGAGGGTGGCGACGATGACCTGTTCGCTGGCGCTGTCCAGGTTGGCGGTGGGCTCGTCCATCAGGAGAAGGGGACGGTCCGTCAGGAGGGCGCGGGCGAGCGCGAGGCGTTGGCGTTGGCCGGCGGAGAGGCCGGCGCCGTGCTCGCCGAGGGTCAGGGTGAGGTCGGCGAAGTCGGTGGCGTGGGCGGCGGTGAGGGCGGCTCGGAGGTCTTCGTCGGTGGCGTCGGGGCGGGCCAGCCGGATGTTGTCGGCGACGGTGCCGGCGAAGAGGTGGGGGTGCTGGGGGACCCAGGCGATCTGGCGGTGCCAGGTGGCCGGGTCGAGGGTGGTGAGGTCGTGGCCGTCGATGCGGATGGTGCCGGCGGTGGGGGTGGTGAAGCCGAGCAGGGTGGAGAGGAGGGTGGTCTTGCCGGAGCCGGAGGGGCCGGTGAGGGCGGTCACGGTGTGGGGCGTGAGGGTGAGGGTGGTGGGGGGCAGGCGGTCGGCGACCGTGAGGGCGGTGAGGGTGATCGTGGCGGTGTGGAGGTCGGGGGACGGGGTGGTGCCGGGGGTGGGGAGGGGGGTTTCGAGGACTTCGAAGATCTCGTTGGCGGCCGAGAGGCCCTCGACGCTGGAGTGGTAGAGCGCGCCGACCTGGCGGATCGGGAAGTAGACCTCGGGGGCGAGGATCAGGATGAGGAGGCCGGTCTCCAGCGTGAGGGTGCCGTTGACCAGGCGGAAGCCGATGGAGACGGCGACCAGGGCGACCGAGAGGGTGGCCAGCAGTTCCAGGGCGAAGGAGCTGACGAAGGCGATCCGGAGGGTGCGGAGGGTCGCCTTGCGGTAGTCGTCGGTGATCCGGGCGATGGTGGCCGCCTGGTGCTTGGCCCGGTTGAAGATCTTGAGGGTGGGGAGACCGGCGACCACGTCGAGGAAGTGGTGGCTGAGCCGGGAGAGGGTGCTCCACTGACGGTCCATCTGGCTCTGGGTGGCGAGACCGATGAGGACCATGAAGAGCGGGATCAGCGGGAGGGTGCCGGCGATGATCGCGGCCGAGGTGAGGTCGGCGCCGAGGATGCGGAGCAGGACGATCGCGGGGACGACCAGGGCGAGGGCGAGCTGGGGGAGGTAGCGCGCGAAGTAGTCGTCCAGGGCGTCGACGCCTCGGGTGGCCAGGGTGGTGAGTTCGCCGGTGCGGCGGGTGGAGAGGTAGCCGGGGCCGAGGGCGGTGGCGTGGTCGAGCAGGCGGCGGCGGAGGGTGGACTTGACCCGGGCGACCGAGCGGTGGGCCGTCAGTTCGGTCAGCCAGGCGACGGCGGCGCGGCCGAGGGCGGTGGCGGCGAGCAGGGTGAGGGGGGTGGTGAGGGCGTAGGTGTGTTGCTGGAAGGCGCTGACGACTATGTCGGTGATCAGGGTGGCCTGGAGGACGGTGAGGACCGCGCCGACCCCGCCGAGGACCACTGATCCGGCGAGGAAGGTACGGGTGGTCCTGGCCTGGCGGAGGAGGCGGGGGTCGACGGGTCGCATGGTCAGTGCGCGGCCGGGATGTGCTGGGTGCCGATCCGCTTCCGGAACACCCAGTAGGTCCAGGACTGGTAGAGCAGGACGAGCGGGGTGAAGATCGCCGCCACGATGGTCATCAGCTTGAGGGTGTAGGCGGAGGACGCGGCGTTGCTGACGGTGAGCGACCACTCGGGGTTCAGGGTGGAGGGCATCACATCGGGGAAGAGGGCGAGGAAGAGCATCGCCACGGCGGCGGTGATGGTGATCCCGGAGAGGATGAACGCCCAGCCCTCGCGGGCCAGTTGGTTGGCGGCGAGGGAGCCGAGGAGGGCTGCCACGGCGATCACCAGGGCGATCAGGCTCCAGGTGTTGCCGCTGTCGGACTGGGTCCAGATCAGGAAGACCAGCGCCAGCACGGCGGTGAGCAGGCCGAGTTGGAGGGCGGTCGAGCGGGCCCGGGTGCGGATGTCGCCGTCGGTCTTCAGGGCGGCGAAGAGGGCGCCGTGGAAGGTGAAGAGGGTGAGGGTGACCAGCCCGCCGAGGATCGCGTACGGGTTGAGCAGGTCCCAGAGGGTGCCGACGTAGTTCTTGCGCTCGTCGATGTCCACGCCGTGCACGATGTTGGCGAAGGCGACGCCCCAGAGGAAGGCGGGGATCAGGGAGGTCCAGAAGATCGCCTGCTCCCAGTTGCGCTGCCAGCGCTCCTCCGGGCGCTTGGCGCGGTACTCGAAGGCGACTCCTCGGATGATCAGGCAGACCAGGATCAGGAGGAGGGGGATGTAGAAGCCGGAGAACAGGGTGGCGTACCAGTCCGGGAAGGCCGCGAAGGTGGCGCCGCCGGCGGTGAGCAGCCAGACCTCGTTGCCGTCCCAGACCGGGCCGATGGTGTTGATCAGGACCCGGCGCTCGGTGGTGTCGCGGGCGAGCAGCTTGGTGAGGACACCGATGCCGAAGTCGAAGCCTTCGAGGAAGAAGTAGCCGATCCAGAGGACGGCGATCAGGATGAACCAGACGTCGTGGAGTTGCATCGGGAGTCCTCAGTAGGCGAAGGCGAGGGGCTTGTCGGCGTCGTCGGGCCCGGGGCGCAGGGTCGGGTCCTTGGTAGGCGGTTCCTCGGTGGTGACGGGGCCCGCCTTGGCGTACTTGACGAGGAGTCTGACCTCGATCACGGCGAGGATCGCGTAGAGGGCCGTGAAGGTGGAGAGGGCGATCACCTGGGTGGTGACGCTGACGTTCGGGGAGACCGCGGCGGAGGTCTTCATCAGGCCGAAGACGGCCCAGGGCTGCCGGCCCATCTCGGTGAAGATCCAGCCGAAGCTGTTGGCGATCAGCGGGAAGCCCATGGTGAGGATGCCGATCCGCCAACTCCACTTGGTGAGCAAGCCGTTCAGCTCACGGTTCTTGGTGAGCATGAGCTTGGGGACTTCGTCGGGGCCGGTGCGGTGTTCGGGGGCCAGCCAGAACTTGCGGCGGGTGGTCCAGAGGCCGATCAGGGCCGCCACGAAGGAGGTCATCCCGAAACCGATCATGAGGCGGAAACCCCAGTAGGTGACGAAGATGTTCGGGATGTAGTCCTTGGGGTCGCCGCCGTAGCGGGCGGCTTCGGCGGCCGCCGTCTCGTTGATGCCCGGGACGGCGGAGGTGAAGTCGCTGTTGGCGAGGAAGGACAGTATGGCGGGCACTTCGAGGGCGACCGAGTTGTGGCCCTCGTTGACGTTGCCGACCGCGAAGATCGAGAACGGGGCCGGGGCCTCGGTGTCCCAGAGGGCTTCGGCGGAGGCCATCTTCATCGGCTGCTGACGGAACATCACCTTGGCCAGGCTGTCGCCGCTGAGGGCGGTGCCGAGGCCGGCGATGACGGCGACCACCAGGGCGAGCCGGAGGGAGGTCCGCATGGCGGCGGTCCTCTTGGGGTCGGGGGTGCCGCTCTTCTTGGTCTTCCAGAGGTGGAAGGAGCTGATGCCGATCATGAAGGCGGCGCCGGTCAGGAAGGCGGCGGTGATGGTGTGCAGGACGACGACCACGGTGGTGTCCTGGAACAGCACCCGGGCGATGTCGGTCAGTTGGGCCTTACCGGTGACCGGGTCGACGGTGTAGCCGACCGGGTGCTGCATCCAGGAGTTGGCCGCCAGGATGAAGTAGCCGGAGAGCAGGGTGCCGATCGCGACCATCCACATGCAGGCGCAGTGGATCTTCTTCGGCAGCTTGTCCCAGCCGAAGATCCACAGGCCGATGAAGGTGGACTCGAAGAAGAAGGCGATCAGCGCCTCCATCGCCAGCGGGGCACCGAAGACGTCGCCGACGAAGCGGGAGTAGTCGGACCAGTTCATCCCGAACTGGAACTCCTGGACGATGCCGGTCACCACGCCCATGGCGATGTTGATCAGGAAGAGCTTGCCCCAGAACTTGGTGGCGTGGAAGTACTTCTCCTTGCCGGTGCGGACCCAGGCCGTCTCCAGGCCCGCCACCAGGGACGCCAGACTGATCGTCAGCGGAACGAAGAGGTAGTGGTAGACGGTGGTGATCCCGAACTGCCATCGCGCGATGGTCTCGTGAGCGACTGCTAGGTCCACTTCGCCCTCTCTCCGGCCGGTGATGTTTCACACATAACGGACAGATAGCATCTTTAGCAGATTTAGGCTCAGATGCGATCAAGCTTGTCCGCTTGTGAACGTGTTCACGTTCACAAGGAGAGTATCCACGATGCTTAGGTCGGTTCGAACACCGGGGTCAGGCCGGGGGCAGCCGGAGCTGGAAGACCGCGCCCTCGCCCACGCCGGACTCCACCGTCAGGGAGCCGTGGTGCGCGCTGGTGAGGGCGTGGGCGATGGCCAGGCCGAGACCGGCGCCACCGCCGTCCTGGCGGCTGCGGGAGAGGTCGACGCGGTAGAACCGGTCGAAGATCTGGGCGGACTGATCGGGGGTCAGGCCCGGTCCCGAGTCGGCCACCTCGAGCACGCAGTGGGTCGTGGTCCGGCCCACGCCGATCCGGACCGGGGTGCCGGGCGGGGTGTGCTTCGCGGCGTTGCCGACCAGGTTGGTGACCACCTGGCGGAGCCTGGCCTCGTCACCGAGCACCGGGGCGGGCTGGGGGGCGCCGGCGCCGGCCGGGCCGGTCAGCGAGACCGGGCGGCCCGGGTCGAGCGCGGTCAGGTCGTGCAGGGCGTCGGCCGCCAGCGTGCGGAGGTCCATCGGGGCCAGGTCGAGCGGGCGCTCCTCGTCCAGCCGGGCGAGGGTCAGCAGGTCCTCGACCAGGGTACCGAGGCGGATCGCCTCGGACTCGATCCGGTCCATCGCCCGGTCGGTGTCCTGGAGGGCGCCCATCCGGTGCAGTTCGGCGAAGCCCCGGATGCCGGCGAGCGGGGTCCGCAGCTCGTGGGAGGCGTCGGCGACGAAGCGGCGCATCCGGGCCTCCGAGCGGGCCCGGGCGGCGAAGGCCGATTCGAGCTGGCCGAGCATGCTGTTCAGCGCGGCGGTGAGCCGGCCCACCTCGGTGGTGGTCGGGGGCTGGGTGATCCGGTGCGAGAGGCCGCCGGTGGCGATCAGCTCGGCGTCCTGCTCGATCCGGGACAGCGGGCGCAGCCCGGCCCGGACGGCGACCGCGCCGAGGGCGGTGATCAGCAGCAGCACCACGCCGCCGATCGCGAGGAAGGAGGTCTCCAGCCGGGAGACGGTGGAGTCGACGTCGTCGAGCGAGATCGCGGTCAGCACGTACTGCGAGGTGCTCGGGGTGCTCTTGGCGATCGGCAGCACGAGCACCCGCCAGCGGTGGCCCGGGTGCTCGCCGGGGGCGTCGAAGGGCCGGTCGAGCGGGCCCAGGCCGGTGAGGCGGGGGCCGGGGTCGGCGTCGCTCATCGGTTCGCGGAGCACCTGGTCGACGCTGCCGTCGGCGCCCAGGAACTGCACCAGGTACTGGCTGGGCAGCGCCGGGGCGAGCCGGCGGTTGGCCGCCTGGTTGAGCTGGCGGGCCTCCAGGGCACGCTCCGGGTCGCGGCGGGAGAGCGGCTCGGCGAACCGCTGGAGCTGCTCGTCCGCCCGGTCCACCAGGTTGCCCCGGACGGTGCCGAGCACGAAGACGTCGCTGGCCGCCAGGCCGGTGATGACCAGCAGCAGGGTGAGCAGCAGCAGCCTGGTGCGGAGCGAGACCCGGGACATCTACGACAGCGGGCGGCGGAGCGCGTAGCCGATGCCGCGGACGGTGTGGATCAGCTTGGGGCCGTGCGCCGGGCCCGAGTCGAGCTTGCGGCGCAGGTAGGAGACGTACGACTCGACGATGGAGAGGTCGCCGCCGAAGTCGTAGGCCCAGACGTGGTCCAGGATCTGCGCCTTGGAGACCACCCGGTTCACGTTGGCCATCAGGTAGTGCAGCAGCTTGAACTCGGTCGGCGAGAGGCCGATCGGCTGGTCCGCCCTGGTCACCTCGTGCGCGGTCGGATCGAGGGTCAGGTCACCGACCGTCAGCCGGCCGTCCTCGACCGGTCCGCCGGCCCGGCGCAGGATCGCCCTGATCCGGGCTATCAGCTCCTCCAGGCTGAACGGCTTGGTGACGTAGTCGTCCGCGCCGGCCGCCAGGCCGTGCACCTTGTCGGTGGTGCCGTCCTTGGCGGTGAGGAAGAGCACCGGCACGTGGTCCACCGGCTGCGGCCACTGGGCCTGCTCGCGGAGCCGCTCGACCACGGTGAAGCCGTCCAGGTCCGGCAGCATCACGTCGAGCACCACCAGGTCGGGGCGCTCGGCCGCGATCGAGCTCAGCGCCTCCTCGCCGGTGGCCGCCGAGGCCACCCGGAATCCGGAGAACCGGAGGGAGGCGGAGAGCAGTTCGCGGATGTTCGGCTCGTCGTCCACCACCAGCAGGTACGCCTCGCCGGTGGCGGCGCTGGTCGGGCTCATGGGCGTGGTCGCTGTCCGTTGCACTGCTGGTCCGCCTCCCGGTCGGGCTTGGTCCCCTTCGGCCGTACTCCAAGGACGATAGCCCGGGGAGCGTACGCCCGGTTGATGAGGACCTGATGAGATCAGGTCAGCCGGTGGGCGAGGGCGCCGCCGCTCCGGGCCGGTTCCCGCCGAAACCGCCGAAGCCGCCCGCGGCCGCACCCTCGGTGAGCTGGCTGGCCGTGTACCCGCCGGAGGCGTCCGGGGTGCCGACCACGGTGACCGTCTGGCCGGGCTGCAGGTCGGCGGCCTTGCCCTCCTTGGCGAGCTGGACCTTGGTGGTGTCGGTGGTGGTGACCTTGACGGTGTTCCCGTTGGCGTCCGTCAGGTAGACGGTGGAGCCGTCCACCGCCTTGACGGTGCCCCGGGTGAAGCCGCCGGGCTGCTGGTTGGTGTTGGTGCCGCCGGTGCCGTTCTGGCCCCGGCGGGTCCCGCCGCCGTAGCCGTTCTGACCGCCCGCCTGCTGGTTGGGGCCGGCCGCGCGCGGCGAGGAGGCCGGGGTGCCGTTGCTCTTCTGGTACTGGACGCCGCCCGCGAAGGCGAGCGAGGTGAGCACGGCACCGGCGAGCACCAGGGTCGGCCAGGGGAGCTTGCGCCGGGGGGCGGCGGCCAACTCGGCGGACACGTCCCGGGCGTCGGGCGGGGTGGCGAGCGGGTCGTCGGTGGTCGGAGTCTCGGAGGTCATGGTGGCTCCTTATTCGTGACGGAGGGCGTCGATGGGGCGCAGCGCGGCGGCCCGGTTGGCGGGGTAGCTGCCGAAGAACAGGCCGATGGCGACCGCGATCGCGAACGCCCCGAGCACGGATTCCGGGATCACCACCGGGGTGATGCCGACGATGGTGAACCGGGACCCGAACAGGCCGGCCGCCACCCCGAGCCCCGCGCCGATCACGGAGAGCAGGGTCGACTCGGTGAGGAACTGGCCGAGGATGGCGGCCCGGGGGGCGCCGAGCGCCTTGCGGATGCCGATCTCCCTGGTCCGCTCGGTCACCGTGACCAGCATGATGTTGGTGATCCCGATCCCGCCGACCAGCAGCGAGATCGCGGCCACCGCGCCGAGCAGCACGGTGAAGGTCTTGGTGGTGGACTCCCGGGCGGTCAGCAGCGAGGTCTGGTTGCTGATCCGGAAGTCCGCCTTGGTCGGGTCGGCGATCGCGTGCGAGCCGAGCAGCACCCGGCTGATCTCGGCCTGCGCCTCGGTGGTCGACTCGGCGCTGCTCGCCTGGACCAGGATCTGGCTGACCGAGCCGAAGCCGGTGAAGGCGTTCTGCACCGTGGGCAGCGGCGCGATCACCACGTCGTCCGGGTCGCTGAAGCCGCTGCTGCCCTTGGTCTGCAGCACCCCGGTCACGGTGAACGGGGTGCCGCCGATCACGATCCGCTTGCCGACCGGGTCCTCGCCGGCGAACAGCTGGGTCGCGGTGGTGGAGCCGATCACCGCCACCTTGCGGGAGTTGAGCACGTCGTCGTTGGAGAAGTAGTCGCCCTTGGCGATCTTCTGGTTGGCGGTCTCGAAGTACGCCGGGTAGGTGCCGACGATCGATCCCGGCGCGTGCGAGATGTCCCCGTACAGGGCCGTGCCCGAGGTGGTGACCACCGGGGCGACCGACTTGATCGCCGGGGCCTGCGCCTCGGCCAGCGCCTTGGCGTCCTTGACCGTGAGCGGCTTGGCGGCGGTGGCCGAACCGCGCAGGTTGCTGGAGCTGACGGTGAGTGAGTTGGTGCCGAGCGCGGTGATGGAGTTCTTCACCGCGACCGAGGAGCCGTTGCCGACCGCGAGCAGCAGGATCACGGCGGCCACCCCGATCAGCACGCCGAGCATGGTCAGGGCGGACCTGACCTTGTTGGCGGCCAGGCCGCCGAAGGCGAAGCGGATCATCTGCCAGGCGATCACACCGCCACCCCCTGCCGGACGTCCGAGGCGATGGCGCCGTCCACCAGGCGGATCACGCGCTTGGCGCGTTCGGCGACCTCGTCCTCGTGGGTGATCAGGACGACCGTGCGGCCGGTCCGGTTGAGTCCTTCGATGATGGTGAGCACCTCGTCGGTGGAGCGGCTGTCCAGGTTTCCGGTCGGCTCGTCCGCCAGCAGCATGGCCGGTGCGGTCACCAACGCTCGCGCCACCGCGACACGTTGCTGCTGACCGCCGGAGAGCTCGTTCGGCTTGTGCCCGGCCCGGTCGGCCAGCCCGACGCGCTCCAGCGCGGCCAGCGCCCGGCGGCGGCGTTCGGCGGAGCGGACGCCCGCGTAGGCGAGCGGGAGCTCCACCTGTGCCAGGGCGGTGGTCCGCGGGACCAGGTTGAAGGACTGGAAGATGAAGCCGATCTTGCGGTTGCGGACCAGCGAGAGCTGCTGCTCGTCCAGGTGCCCGACGTCGGTGCCGTCCAGCAGGTAGCGGCCGGCGGTCGGCACGTCCAGGCAGCCGAGGATGTTCATCAGGGTGGACTTGCCCGAGCCCGAACTGCCCATCACCGCAACGAAGTCGCCCTCCTCGATGTCCAGGCTGACGCCGAGCGGGCTGCCGTCGGGGCCGTCCGGGCCGCGCAGCGCGTGCACGGTGGCGTCCCCGTGGCCGTAGCGCTTGGCGACGCTGCGGAGCTGGATCACCGGAGGCTTGCCGCCCATCAACGCGCGCCGCCCGTACCGCCGTTGCGGGTGCCGCCGCCCTGGCCGCCGCCGGCCACCCCGAGGCCGGGGAAGTTGCCGCTCGGGAAGCCGTTGCCGCCGCTGACCGTGGTGCTGACCAGTTCGACCCGGTCACCCTCGGCCAGACCCTCCAGCACCTGGACGGTGCTGTCGCCCTCGACCCCGACGGTCACGCTGACCCGCTCGGTGCTGCCGTCCGCCTTGACCACCGTCGCGGTCCGGGAACTGCCGGTGCCGGAGAGGGCGGCGGTCGGGACGGAGAGCGCGTTGTCGGCCTGGCCGGTGATCACCGAGATGGTCGCGCTCAGGCCGGTGCGCAGCTTGCCGGTGTCACCGGTGATCTGCAGGACCGCGCTGTACTGCACCGCGCTGCTGCTGCCGGCCCCACTGCCGCTGCTGCTGTTCGGGAGTGAACTCACCGACAGGACCGTGGCGTTGAGCTTGGTGTCGGACTGGGCGTTGAGCGTGACGGTGGCCGAGGCGCCCTTCTTCACCTTGAGCGAGTCCAGCTCGGAGAAGCTCGCGGTGACCCGCATGCCGGTGGGGTTGGTCAGCACCACGAAGCCGCTCGGGGCCGAGCTGGTGGTGGTGGTGCTCTTCGTACCACTGCCGCTGCCGCTGCCGGTCACCGTGTCGCCGACCTTGCCGGCGACCGAGGCCACCGTGCCGTCGGCCGAGGCGGTCAGGGTGGTCCCGGCCAGCGCCGTCTGGGCGTTGGTGAGGTTGGTCTGCGCCGTCTCCACCTGCTGCTCGGCCTGGGCCACCTGCGCGTCGTCCACCTCGGTGGTGGTGGTGCTGGTCGCCGGGGCCTGCTGGCCGGTCCGGGCGTCCGTCTTGCCCGGGGTGCTGGTGGTGACCTTCTGCCCGGCCTCGGCCTTGGTCAGGTTCGCCTCGGCCGTGGTGAGCGCCTTCTTGGCGGCGTCCACCTGCTGCTGCGCGTCGGTGGTGGCCACCGTCGCCAGCACGTCGCCCTTCTTCACCGCGTCCCCGACCGAGACCTTCACGGCGGTCAGCTTCCCGCCCGTGACGAAGTCCTGGCCGGCGTCGCTGGGCGACGACAGGGCACCCGATCCGGACACCGTGGCCAGGACCGTGCCCTTCGTGACGGTGGCCGACCGGACCGGTGACTTGCTGGCCGCCGTACTGGTCCCGCTGTCGAGCGTGGTGTACACCACCACCGCCCCACCCAGCAGGGCGACCACGAGCGCGGAGTTGACGAGGACGGCAGCACGCCGTCGAGGGAGCGCCTTCATGCCGCACAGCCTGCCGCCGAGCTCTTGCCAATCCCTGTGCCCCACCTGGGAGTTCCCTGACCGTCAGCCCCGGACATATCCCCCGGCACCGCTCGGCGGGAGCCGGACGGCCCGGCGGACGGGGGCCACTCCCAGCCAACTCCCAGCCAGGGCGGCCAACCTTCACCCGGCAGGACCGGCCCCGTCGGGCGCCGGCTCGGCACCACCGGCCTTGAGGCTGACGGCAACAGCCCCACCGGATCGACTCCGGTGGGGCTGTTGCCGCGCAGGCGGCAGGTCAGGCACGACCCAGCTGGGATCGCCAGGCCGCAGACCAGACCGCCACGGGAATCCGGATCCAGGTGTGGAAGACGTCGTCGTCACCTTCCATGACGAAAACGAACCCCTGGTGCTCCCAGATCAGAATTCGCCACCCCTGCTCCAGATCGGCGAAGGGTTCACTGATCGTTCCGGTCGGAACATCGGCCTCACTCCAGGCCTCCATCCGGTCCCACCAGGGAAACGCCACGGTGACGTTCAGCAGGCGATCCACGAATCGAAGGGAGAGACCGTCGACCTCAGGGTCGTCGAACAGCTCGACCTCGAAGTTCCCTGCCTCCGGGAAACCCTCCAGGTCGAACCCCTCGATGTCCCGGTAGTCGTCGAGCTCCACGGGAACCTGCTGAAGCATGGCTGCCTTTCCTCTCTTGTCCGGACGGTTGCGGGGGCGGGTCAGGGATTGGCGAACGAGGTGAAGATCGAGTACCCGTCCGGCATGCCCGCATCCCGCTTGATGACGGTCACCACGGTCGCACCGGGCCCCCACGTGGCGGCATCCCGGTTGTACACCATCGCATGCGTGGGATCGAACATCGGCGAGTGGAAGGTGATCTGCGAGGTGTTCGAGTTGCCGAGCCACCACGAGATCCCGGACGCGTGCGCATTGATGTTCGTCTGGGTTTCGATCTCGGCGGCCCGCAGATCCGTGAACGAGGACGCATTGGGAATTCCGGGGCTCCCGTTGGGCTTCGGCTGCGTCCGACCGATCAGGTACGCGTCGTCCTTCGCCACGTGCTTGGCGATCGTGTGCCCACCGTTGACGTTCTCGTGGGAGGGGAGATCACAGGTGCTGCTGTTGTGCACCAGCACCGGGGTTTCCCCGGCAACCGCGAAGTACGTGTGCAGGTCACTGACCGTCAGATTCCTGACACCCTGCGACTGGGTGTAGCGACGAATGCTGCTGATCTGGACCTTGGTGCCGGAGGAGGTCTCCAGCCACTGACCGGGCTGCAGCTGATCGGCGTCAGCCCACTGCTTCTGCTCGGGAAGCCAGAAGGGGTGCTTGTCGGTCGCGGTGACGGCCTGGGGCTTGGCGCCCGTCGTGTCCGTGGCCGCCGGTGCGGTGACGGTGATCTCGACCAGGTTCTTCACCCCGTCACCCGTGATCACGGCGGTGACGTCCTTGGCCGTGATCTTCCCGGTGGCCGGATCGGACGCCAGCACCTGGTCGCCGTTGACGATCCGGTCGATCGGCTTCCGGGTTCCGTCGGCCATCAGGATCTCGGTGTCCGGCAGGAAGCTGTTGCAGCCCGGGGACTGCCGGCTGCCGGAGTTGGCTGACCGCCCGCTGGAACCGGACGAACTCTTCGCCTTGGAGCCGCCCGAGCTGCCGCTGCTCGCCTTGCTGCCACCGGACTTGCCGCCCGAGACGGTCGACTTGGCGCCGCTCGCCTTGGTCTTGCCCGGGGGCGGGCCTGCCTTGGCGCTCCAGTTGGTGCCTCGGCGGGCTGCGGAGGAGGCCTTGCTGGTGCGGCTGGTCGCCTTGGAGACGTACTTGGCGGCCTTGGCCGCGACCCTGGCTCCGGTGACGGCGCTGCCGACCACGGGGACCACGGCCGCGAAGGACATCGCGGCGTTCTTCCAGTCGCCTTCGGCGGCGTACCAGACACCGTTGGCGACGTCGGCGATCTCGCCGATCACCGGGATCATGCCGGCCACGTCGAGGACGGTGTGGCCGATGTTGGAGATGGCCTTGTAGTTGTCCTTGACGGTGTTGACGGCCTTGCTGACGGCCTTCTTGAGGCTGCCCCAGAACAGGCCGTCGGGGTCGGTGAAGGTGAGCGGGCTGTTGTTGGCGTACAGGTAGCCCTGGAGCTGCTGCGGGTCGGACGGGTCGATGACCGGGTCGACCGACAGGAAGGTCCCGAGCCGGGGGTCGTACTCGCGGGCGCCGAGGTGGGTCAGGCCGGTGGCCTTGTCCTGGGTGCCGCCGACGAAGCCCTTCTCGCCGAGCCAGCTGCCGGGCGTGGGCTGGGTGCCGCGCTCCTCGCCGAACGGCTTGGTGGCCCGGCGCTGTACCTGGAGGGTGGCGGCGTCGACCGAGGTGGTGCCGGTGTTGTGGTGGTCGGTGGCGGTGTAGGCGAGCCGGCCGTCCGAGCTGCGGACGATGGCCGGGCCGGCGGCGGTGCTGTAGTAGCGGGTGCCGCTCACCGTGTTGCTGACGGTGTTCAGGGTCAGCTCGGTGCTGCCCAGGTAGAGGGTGGTGCTGCCCGGGTCGCGGCGCAGCAGGCGGTTGCCGTCGGCGTCGTAGACGTAGGTGGAGGTGCCCGCGCCGGTCCTGGCGCTCTCCAGGTTGCCGTCCGGGGTCCAGGTCATCGTCTGGGTGTTGCCGGCGGCGTCGGGCTTGGTGAGCGTGTTGCCGGTCTGGTCGTACGTGAAGCCGGTGGTGACGGTGGGTCCGTTGCCGGTCTTCGTGGTGGTGCTGGTCGGGGCGTGCGGCTTGGGCTGGCCGGGCGCCGGGTAGCTGAGGGTGGTGGTGGTGTCCTTGAGCGGGTCGCCGGCCGGGTCGTGGTCGGTGAACGAGGTGCGGTTGCCCGTCACGTCGTAGCTGAAGGACTGCCGGTACGGGGCCGGGCCGCCGATCTTCCCGGTCTGCGGGGCCGTGTTGGTGCAGCCGCCGAGGCTGGGGACGGCGGGGCCGGGCTTGCTGGTGGTGGTGCCGAGGTCGGTCCAGGCCCGGGTCAGCCGGCGCAGGTGGTCGTACGTGAAGCACTGGGTGTCACGGACGGCGCCCTGCTGGGTGCTGACCGAGGTGACGTCGCCGGCCTCGGTGTAGGTGTAGTCGGTGATGTCGACCGGGTTGGCCTGGTCCTGCTTCTGCAGCTGGGTCTGCAGCACCCGGTCGGTGGCCGGGTCGTAGGTGGTGGTGAAGGCGACCTGCTTGGGCACGTCGCCGAAGGTGGTCCGCTGGACCTGGCCGAACTCGTCGTAGTCGGTGAAGTTGACGTAGTCGACGCTGTCCGAACCCATGGACACCGGAAGGCCGTTGACGTTCCGGCCGACCGAGAGCCGCTCGGACGGCAGTCCGCCGGCCGCGGGCAGGGTGGTCCGGCGGGGCAGCCCGGTCACCGCGTCGTACTGGGTGCTCGCCGTGTAGGTGCCGGACAGTGCGCCCTCGCCGTCCGGGACGGTGAGCTTGCTGCCGAGCGCGTTGTAGAGCGTGTCGTAGCCGGTGACCTCCTGGCGGTAGGCCTTGCCGTTGACCCAGCTGGTGCTGGCGGTGGGCAGGCCCGGGAGCAGGGTGTCGTAGTCGTACGTGGCGAGCTTGGTGCCGTCCACCGCGTTGAGGTTGCGAGAGGTCGGGCGGCCCAGGATGTCGTAGCTGACGTAGGTGGCGACACCGCGGGCGTCCGTGGTGGTCACCGGCCGGTCGGCCGCGTCGTACGCCGTGGTCGTGGTGCCCTTGTCCGGGTCCTCCGCCTTGGTCTGACGGCCGTGCAGGTCGTAGCCGTACTTCCAGGCGTTGCCGGCCGGGTCGTCGACCCGGGTCAGCTTGCCCTCGGTGTCGTAGGCGTACCGGGTGGCGTCGTACTCACCGTTCGGCGCGCCCGCCTTGTACTGGCGCTTCTCGACCGAGCGGCCGCGGGCGTCGGTGATGACGCTGGTCGCGATGTCGCCCTTGGGCGGGGTGGTGTCGGTGCGCTCCACACCCGGGTAGGACGTGGTGCCGCGCCACTGCTCGATCGCCTTCGAGGAGAAGGTCTGGGTGACCGGGCGGCCCTGGCCGTCGTAGAAGACCGCGCTCTGACCGGGGACCATGTTGTCGTCGGCGACGAACCGGGTCGTGGTCGGTCCTGAGGCGGTGTTGCCGTAGGCCTTGTTGGACTTCTTCGCGCGCCCGAAGGTGTCGTAGAAGGTGTCGCTGACGATGCGTCCGGCGGCGCCGTTCGCGGTGTCGCTCTGCTGCTGGACGGTCTGCCCGAACGCGTCCAGGATCTCGGTCCCGACCCGGTAGGACTGGTCCGCGCGCAGGGACTTGGTGGTGACCGAGCTGGTGCCGGTGTTGCGGAGCTCGTACTCCAGCACCGTGTTGGCGCTCTGGGTGGCCTTGGAGCGGCCCGGCTGCCAGGTCGCGGTGACCCGGCCGAGGGCGTCGAGGGTCTGCTCGCTGGTCCGGCCGTTGTGGTCGACGGTCTTGACCGCGATCTCACGGGTCGGGTGGAAGGTCGAGGTGGTCGCCCAGCCCTTGGCGTTGGTGACCTTCACGGTGTCCGGCAGGGCGGGCCCGGCCGGGGTGTAGGCGGTCGTGGTGGTGGCACCGGCCGCGTCGGTGCTGGTGACGACCCGTCCGTAGCCGTCGTAGCCGACCGTGGAGGCGGTCGTGTACTTGGGCTGGCCGCTCTCGAAGCGGTCCAGTTCCTCGGTGCCGGTGACCAGGCCGGGGCCGGTCAGCGTGCCGTGGGCCTGGCCGTCGTAGAAGGTGCGGTTGCGCCCGAGGGTGTTGGCCTCGGTCGGGGTGGTGGCGCAGCCGCCCTGGATCTGGACGGTCTCGGAGACCCGGTCGACCATCCAGGCCGCCGTGTTGCGGGCGTAGCTCGTGGTGGTGCAGATGTCGGCCAGGCCGTCGGCCTTGTCGACCACGCTGACGGGCATGCCGTAGACGGTGTCGAAGGCCGCGGTCTTGGAGGTGGTCTGCCAGCCGCCGTCGCTGCGCAGCGCGCGGTCCCGGGCCGAACCGCCGCGCAGCATCTGAGCGGTGAGCGGCGGCAGGGTGCCGCCGCGGCTGTGGCCGGCGGTGACCGGGGAGAGCCACGGGTCGGACTGCGAGGAGACGGTCAGCGCGCCGCCGTCGGAGGCGAAGGCCTGGGTCTCGCGGGGTGAACCGGCGAGCGGGTTGGCGTCCTTGACGGTGGCTCCGGTGCTGTCCGTGAAGGTCACCGAGCGCTTGCTGCCGTCGGCCTTGACGTCGCCGTCCATGCCGCGCAGGAAGAAGGCGGCGGACTTGCCGACCACGTCGGGCGCGGCGCCGGTGCGGGTGACGACCTGCTCGTAGCCGCGGAACTGGTTCCAGGTGCGGCGCTTGTCCTCGGTCAGCTCGTCGTCGTCGCGGTGCCAGGCGGCGTCGCCGACGTACTCGTAGCGCACCGTCTGGTCGGGCGAAGTGCCGAACGGGTCCCGTTCGGTGACCGCGGAGACCACGTACTTGTGGAACCAGTCGAGCACCGGGTCGACCGGGCTCTTCTCGTCCGGGCTCCAGTAGACCGGGTAGCAACGCTTGGTGTTGGCGTCCTGCGCGGTGGGCAGGACGCCCGGCGCGCAGTCGGGCTCGGCATACGCGACGTCGGTGACCTGGCCGGTCTCGGCGGTGATCGCGACGATCCGGCGGCGGTTGAGCGGCGGGCGGTTGTCACCGCTGGAGTCGACCCGGTTGTTCATCAGCTGGCCGGTGAAGGTGACCGGCGGAGTGCTGAGCTTCGTGGCACCGTCGTGGCCGTTGTGGGTGATCGAGGCCAGCCAGAGGGCCGGGGCGGTGTGGTCCTGCGGGTCCGGGAACTCGTGCGTGAGGTCGTACGAGTCCACGTCCAGGTAGGACGTGCCGCTGAGCACCTGGGTGGTGATCTTCGTGAGCCGCTTGGTGGACCAGAAGGTGGCGGAGTAGTTCTCGCAGGTGCCGGTGGCGGCGCAGTTCTGGTCGAACGGGACGTCGGGCCACTTGGCCGCGTTGGCCTTGGTGAGTTTGGCCGGGGCGCAGTCGAAGGAGCCGTCGGCCAGGCAGCGCTCGGAGGTGCCGAACAGCACCTGGGCGGTCGGCTTCACGGTGTCCGGGTCGGACAGCTTGGAGCCGTAGGTGATCTTGTTCAGGGTGCCACCGCGGATGTACGAGGTGAGCGTCCCGGTCGGGTTCGCGGCGGAGACACCGCGCTGGTAGTTGTTGGTCTCGGTGTCGTACCAGTGCGTGATCATCCCGCCCTTGGCGTCGACCACGAAGTCGAGGTTCCAGCGCCAGGCCTGGTTGCAGAAGGAGTCCGCGAAGGCCGCCTTGTTGCACTCCTCGCCCGCGTTGTTGCCGTAGACGGGGGTGGTCCAGGCGGAGTTGGTGGCCGGCGCGGCGGGGTTGCCCGGCTTGCGGCCGGCCCCGAACCAGTACTGGGTACCGTCGGTGGTGGTGACCCGCCAGTGCTCACCGTTGTTGTCACCGTTGGCGGCTCCGGTGAGCAGCTCGACCTTGGAGGCGTCATCGCCCTCGAGCCGCCAGGTGCCGGTGGTGTCGTCCTTGACCAGGACGGAGGAGCGACCGTTCAGCGAGATGGTGGCGTTGTAGCCGGAGAGGCACTGCTCGCCCGAGCCGGTCTGGCCGTCCTTCGCGCAGGGCTTGAAACGGCGCTCGACGAAGCCCGGGGTGTAGTCCCAGCCCTCGCCGATCCAGGAGGCCTGGTTGTTGGTCGCGGCAGTACGGCCGTCGACCGCCTGGGAGCTGTAGGAGAGTCCGACGTTCGGCTTGGAGCCTCCGAGGCCATCCGGCACGTCGATCGGGTAGGACCAGCTGAAGCCGCCGGTGTTGCCACCCGCGCTCCAGGTACCGGACGGGGCAAGGCTGCTGACGCCGTAGTTGCCCGCACCACCGCCGGGAGCGGCAGTGGCGGCCAGCACCATGGCACCGCCGCCGGGCGCGGCGTTCAGCCGGGTGGAGCCGGCCGGAGCGGGGGCGGCGCCGCCGGTCGGCATCGCGACCTCGGCGCTCAGCAGACCCGGCCGGGCCGGGTCGGTAGCGGTCTGCACCGGCGTCTGGGTACGGCACTCGGCCCGGTCGGGCGTGGTCAGCGCGCATGCGGGCAGCGCCACCAGGCGGGCCCGGGAGAGCCAGTCACCACCATACGCACCGGCGATCCCGGCGACGTCCACGGAGACCTTGACGGGGGCGCCGGCCTCGGTGCCCTCGCCCGATCCGACCGTCAGCAGCAGGCCGTTGACGCCGAGCTTCTCGGTGCTCGCCCGGTCGGCGAGCTTGACCCTGGCCTTGCCGGCCTTGGGGCCGGACGCGCGGCGCTGCACCCCGGGAGCCGCCGAGGCGGACGGGGAGTCGAGCCAGACCGGGGCGTTGCCCACCCGGCCCGGGGCGGCGGCACCGGAGGCGGCGAACAGCGAGCCGCGAGCGCCGGCGGCGGTCGCCCCGAGGTCCACCTCGGCCTCGGTGGCGGCCGGCCAGTCCACGGCACCGGGCTGCCACTTGGGGGCGCCGTCGCCCTTCGCCGCCCGGGCCGTCGGCGACGCCGCGTCCTTGCCGGGCACCGACTGGGACGCCGTCAGCTTGCCGGGCGACCAGCGCCTGGTGTCCTTCGGCTTCCACTCGACGGCATTGGCCGGACCAACTCCGGCCAACAGGGAGAGCACCAGCACTGCGGTGGTACTGGTGCGCCGGAAGACGGCTGACCGCCTTCTGGGTACGGAAAGTTCAGGCACGGCCGGCACGGCACGCCCCCCAATTTTAGTAATGATCAATTTCGGCGGGAGCCTACCTGCGGTAAAGCAGCGGTCAATCATTCGGCAAGGGATGACACCTCGTCACAAAGGTCATCAATTTGTGACGGAGCTCGGTGATATCCAACGCACCGTCACATTGGCGGGGGATCAGTGCCCGATTTGCCCGATTATGGCGAGCTATCACCCTCACCTAAAGAAATCATGAGAATGACCCCGGAGAGTGGATCAACAACACTCCGTATCCGTATGATCTGCACCACTCCCCCCTCCCGTGACGGTGAATCAGATGCATTTGATCCGGTGCTAGCGTTCGCGATCTGTCGTCTACGCACCATGAATGCTGGGAGTACTCCAATGGGGGCCATACCTCGGAGGTGGCCGGGCCGCCGGTCCGCCGCGCTCACGGGTCTGGTCAGCCTGTCCCTCTCCGTCGGCCTGCTGGGAGCGGCTCCCGCCGCGCTCGCGGCCGACCCCAAGGGGGCGGCCGACCACACCACAGCGCCCGACCGACCGGTCAGCGCGCGCGAGCGAGCCGAGTCCGCCGCGCAGGCCGAGGCCAAGCGCACCGGGAAGCCGGTCCCCGTACCGGCGTTGACCACCGAGACCGACACCGTGGTGGCCAACCCGGACGGCTCGTTCGCGCTCTCCCGGAGCGTCGCTCCGGTGCGGACCAGGCAGGGCGACCGCTGGGCCGAGCTGGACGCGACGCTGGGCAAGTCGGCCGACGGCCTGCTCCGGCCCCGGGCGACCGGCAGCGCGCTGGCCCTCTCCGGCGGTGGCAACGCACCGCTCGCCACCCTGGAGCAGGACGGCAAGAAGATCGTCCTGAGCTGGCCCGAGGCCCTGCCGGTGCCCACGGTGGAGGGCGACACCGCCACCTACCGCGAGGTCGCACCCGGCACCGACCTCAAGCTGACCGCCGATCAGGCCGGCGGCATCTCCCAGGTCCTGGTGGTCAAGTCGGCCGAGGCCGCCCGCAGCCCGAAGCTCGCCAAGCTCACCATGGGTCTGAAGAGCCAGGGCGTGAGCGTCGCCGCCGACCAGCACGGCAACCTCAAGGCCACCGACGAGGCCGGCCGACTGGTCTTCCACGCGCCGTCCCCCACCATGTGGGACTCCAGCACCTCCGCTCCAGCCGCACCCGCCGCCAGGGCCCTCAAGTCTGCCCCGCTGTCGGCCGCCCCGGCGGCGGGCGCGAACGCGGCCGCCGCCAAGCCCACCTCCGACGAGGACGGCCCCGGCGGGCAGGCCAAGGTCAGCCGGCTGAAGACCGACCTCGGCGCCGGCACCGTCGCACTCACCCCCGACGCCGGCTTCCTCGCCGACCCGAAGACCACCTACCCGGTCTTCATCGACCCCGCCTGGCAGCCCACCAACCGGGGCACCCAGCACTGGGCCTGGGTCCAGGAGGGCTACCCGAACACCGTCAACTACGACGCCTACTCGGCCTCCTACGACCCGGGGGTGGGCTACCAGCAGTGGCAGACCGCCAAGGGCCTGGAGCGGTACTACGTCCAGCTGGACACCGGCGACCTGCGGGACAAGAGCATCAAGAAGGCGTCGCTGTACGCCACCCAGTCCTACGCGGCCGACGCCACCTGCACCAACAACCGCGGTGTGGTGCTGCACGCCACCGACACGCTGGGCGCCGGCACCACCTGGAACTCCCAGCCCTGGGACTGGGGCGCGATCGGCACCTCCTGGATGAACAGCTCCGGCGGCAACGGCTGCCCGGGCACCACCACCCGGGGCGAGTGGGACGTCCGCCAGCACCTGGCCGACAACGAGTGGCGCGGCAACCTGACCTTCGCGCTGTTCTCCGCCGACGAGTCGAAGACCGGCGGCAACTACTCGTTCAAGCGCTTCACCCGGGACCGCAACAACCTGCCGTTCCTGTACATCGAGTACAACCGGGCACCGTACGACCCGTGGAGCCTGGCGATCAACCCCGCGCCGCAGAACGCCAACGGCAACGGCTGCGGCTGGATCGGGGCGACCAACGCCGCGACCGGCATCCAGTTCTCGGCCTGGATCGGCGACCCCGACAACCAGACGAACGACACCCACTTCGTCGTCCACGACACCACCGCCGGCGAGCCGGTGGCCTGGGACAGCGGCTGGATCGCCTCGGCCGGCGGCACCCACTGGGCCTCGGCGACCACCACCAGCCTGCAGGACGGCCACCGGTACTACTGGAAGGCCCAGGGCGGCGACGGCGACCGCATCTCCGCCAACTGGTCGTTCGGCTGCATGTTCAGCCTCGACACCACCCCGCCCTCGGTGCCGGTGGTGACCTCCGCCGAGTACCCGCCGGCCGGCACCCTGCCCGGCTCGTCCAAGTTCATCGGACAGCCCGGTGCCTTCACCGTCCGCTCGGCCGACGCCTCCAGCGGAGTCCTGTTCTACGAGTACGCGTTCAACGGGAACATCCCGGTCGGCAGCGCCCAGCGGGTGGACGCCACCGGTGACGGCAGCGCCGCGATCAACCTGACGCCCACCACCTGGGGCACCAACGTCCTCCGGGTGCAGGCCGTCGACCGGGCGGGCAACCGCTCGCAGCAGCAGACCTACACGTTCTACGCACCGGACAACCCGGCGGCGAAGACCGTGCTCGGCGACATCACCGGTGACGAGCGGGTGGACCTGCTCGCCCCGACCCCCGGCGGCGACCTGGTGGTCTACCCGACCGCGAGCGACCCGGCCGCCGGGGTGACCGCCTCCGACAAGGCCAACAGCCCGGGCGGCAAGGGCTGGAACGGCACCCTGGTCACCCACCGGGGTGGCAACGGGATCCGCTACGACGACCTGTTCGCCTACCGCGACAAGGCCCTCTACCTCTACCGGAACTCGCTGACCCAGGGGGGTCTGGCCGCCAACGCGAACCTCTACTTCGCTTCCGCCAAGCAACTGCCGGTCGGCCGCCCCGACCCGCAGGACTGCCTCGTGCAGGCCACCGGCGCCCCCTGCGGCGACGAGTACGCGGCGGACTGGAGCCGGGTCAGGCAGATCCTCGCGGTCGGCGACGCCAGGAAGGAGGCCGGCGACCCGCGCAACGACCTGATCACCGTGGAGACCGACGGCAAGGGCCGCACCCAGCTGATCCTGTTCCAGGGCAGCGGTGCCACCGGCACCCTGCGCGATCCGATCGTGCTCGGCTCCGCCGGCTGGGACGGGCTCACGCTGATCGCCCCCGGCGACGCCACCGGCGACGGCCTGCCCGACCTCTGGGCCCGGGACGACAGCACCGGTGACGTCTACCAGTACGCCAACGCCGCCGATGTCGCCGCCCTCGGTGACCACAGCAGGCGCACCCGGATCGCCCAGCAGCTCAAGGCCACCGACTACCCGGTGCTGAGCTCCTCCGGCGACACCAGCGCCGACACGGTCGCCGACCTCTGGGCGCTGGACAGCCGGCAGCGGCTGGTCACCCTGAACGGCACCGCCACCGGCAAGGTGGTCACCGGCTTCGGCACCGCCAACACCGTCGGCGACGCCCGGATCTCCCGCTCGCACTGGAATCTCAACGAGGGCACCGGCAGCACCGCCGGCGACCTGCGCCGCCGGACCGACGCCACCCTGGGCGCCGGGGCCGGCTGGACCGATGCGACCGTCGCGGGTACCGCCACCAAGGTGCTCGACCTGGACGGCAGGACCGGTGTCGCCACCACCTCCGCCCCTGTGGTCGACACCAGCCACAGCTTCACCGTCTCCACCTGGGCCCGGGTCGACACCCCCGGTGGTGTGATCGTCAGTCAGGACGGCGCCCACGCGAGTGGGTTCGTCCTCTGGGCCGAGGGCGGCGACAGCACCTGGCGGTTCGGGATGTCCCAGCGCGACAACGAGGACTGGTCCTACGACCAGACGCTCACCATGAACGCCGCCGCCGCGATCCAGGTCGGCACCTGGACCCAGCTGACCGCGACCTACGACCAGCCCACCGGACAGCTCGCGCTGTACGTCAACGGCACCCTGGCCGGGACCGGCTACCACGCCCGTGAGCTGGCCTGGAACGCCACCGGCCCGCTGGCGGTCGGCCGGTACAGGTACCAGTCGAAGCCGAGCACCACCTTCGACGGCGCGGTCAGCAACCTCTCGGTGCTGGACTACTCCTCCGTGCCGACGGCGGCCAGGACCAGCCTGGTCTCCGGGGTCAGCGAGGCCAAGTGCCTCGACGACAACGCCTCCGGCACCGACAACGGCACCGCGATCCAGATCTGGGACTGCAACCCCTCGACGGCCCAGCAGTTCGAGATCCGCGGGGACGGCACCCTCCGGGTCCTCGGCAAGTGCCTGGACGTCCAGGGCAACGGCACCGTGAACGGCTCCCCGGTCGCGCTGTGGGACTGCAAGGACCCGGCCGGCAGTGACGCGGGCAACCAGCAGTGGCTGCCCCGGGCCAACGGGGCCCTGCTCAACCCGCAGTCGGGGCGCTGCCTCGATCTCCCCGACGGGAACATCGGGAACGGCACCCGGGTGACCCTGTACGACTGCAACGGGAGCAACCCGCAGCGCTGGTCGGCCGCCGGCCTCGGCTCCCCGGCCGCCGCCCGGGCGGGCGGCAGCTGACACCCGTCCGACCCCGAAGGGCCCGCAGCCGGTAGCTGCGGGCCCTTCGGGGTCCGGGTGCGCTCAGAGCGACTTGCGGAAGGTCTCGGCGGTGGCCAGGAAGAGGTCGTTGCCGGCCGGCTCGCCGATGGTGACGCGGACGCCCTCGCCGGGGAACGGGCGGACCACGACGCCGGCCGCGGCGCAGGCGGCGGCGAAGTCGAGGGTCCGCTCGCCGAGCCGGAGCCAGACGAAGTTGGCCTGGGTGTCGGCGAGTTCCCAGCCCTGGGCGGCCAGCGCGGCGGCCACCCGGCCACGCTCGGCGACCAGCGCCTCGACCCGGACCAGCAGGGCGTCCTCGGCGCGCAGCGAGGCCACCGCGGCATCCTGGGCGAGCTGGCTGACCCCGAACGGGACGGCGGTCTTGCGCAGTGCGGTGGCCACCGGCTCGTGCGCGACGGCGAAGCCGACCCGCAGGCCCGCCAGGCCGTACGCCTTGGAGAAGGTGCGCAGCACGCAGACGTTGGGGCGGTCGCGGTAGAGGTCGAGGCCGTTCGGCACCCGCTCGTCCCGGATGAACTCGATGTACGCCTCGTCCACCACGACCAGCACGTCACTCGGGACGGCGTCCAGGAAGCGCTCCAGCTCGGCGCGGTGGATCACCGTGCCGGTCGGGTTGTTCGGGTTGCAGACGAAGATCAGCCGGGTCCGCGGGGTGATCGCGGCGAGCATCGCGTCCAGGTCGTGCTCCTCACCGGCGGTGAGCGGGACCGGGACGGGGGTGGCCCCGGCGACCTGGGTGATGATCGGGTACGCCTCGAAGGAGCGCCAGGCGAAGATCACCTCGTCGCCGGGCCCGGCGGTGGAGAGCACCAGCGACTGCGCCACGCCGACCGAACCGGTGCCGAGCACGACGTGCTCCAGCGGCACCCCGAACCGGCCGGCCAGCTCGGCGACCAGCTCGCTGGACGCCATGTCCGGGTAGCGGTTGAACGAACCGGCCGCCGCGACGGCCGCGTCCAGCACGCCGGGGAGCGGCTCGTACGGGTTCTCGTTGGAGGACAGCTTGTACGAGTCGGCGCTGGCCGGCTTGCCCGGCTTGTAGGTCGGGATGCCGTCCAGGGTCGGCCTCAGCCGGGGACCCTGCGCTGCCGTACCGGTCACGGTGCTCTCCTTAGCGAATTCTGCGGTGCCCTGCGCGGCCGGGATCGCCGTACGCGCTCGGCCCTTGGTGCGCACCCGTACCACCCCGGTCGGGTGCCCCGAACGATACCGAGACCGCTCACCCGTAGGGGTGAGTTGCTCGTTCGGGGTACGGATACCGATCAGCCATTCTGCCGGGTTCCTATGGCACATGTCAGAGGTAAGAAGGCTGGAACAGGACGGGTATCCAAGGGCTTGCACCGCGATGACTCATGGAGAAACGGTTCTTCTGCCCTCCGGTCGGCCCCGGTCACAACAGGGCGTCATGAGCCATACGATCGGTCCGCCATGACAGCAGCAGCCAATCAGAGCGGTCGGCGACCCACCCCTTCGCGGCGACTGGAACGGGCCGGCATCCGGGATGTGGCAGCAGCCGCCGGAGTGTCGATCACCACGGTCTCGGACGCCCTGAACGGGAAGGGCCGCCTGCCCGACGAGACCAGAAGCCGAGTCCGCGAGGTGGCCGAGCGCCTCGGCTACCGCCCCTCCGCCGCCGCCCGCACCCTGCGCACGGGCCGGTCCGGCCTGATCGGACTGACCGTCACCACCTATGGCGAGGAGCCGTTCACCTTCACCGAGTTCGCCTACTTCGCCGAGATGGCGCGAGCCGCGACAAGCGCGGCGCTCAGTCGGGGGTACGCCCTGGTCGTGCTCCCCGCCTCCTCCCGGCACGACGTCTGGGGCAACATCGCCCTGGACGGCACCGTGGTCATCGACCCACCCGACCAGGACCCGCTGGTCAGCGAGCTCTACCGGTCCGGAGTCCCGGTGGTCAGCGACGGCAAGCCGGGCAACTGCCCGGTCACCGCCTGGGTGGACAACGACCACGAGGCCGCCGTGCTCGGCATCCTCGACCACCTGAGCGAGGCCGGCGCGCGCCGGATCGGCCTGCTCACCGGCACCTCCACCGACACCTACACCCGGCTCTCCACCGAGGCCTACCTCGACTGGTGCCGCCGGGTCGGCCAGGAGCCGGTCTACGAGACCTACCCCGCCCACGACCCGGCCGCCGGAGCGGTGGCCGCCGACCGACTGCTCGCCCGGCCCGACCGGCCGGACGCGGTCTACGGACTCTTCGACCCGAACGGCACCGACCTGCTGGCCGCCGCCCGGCGGTACGGGATGCGGGTGCCGGACGACCTGCTGCTGGTCTGCTGCAGCGAGAGCGACGTGTACGCCGGCACCGAGCCGCCGATCACCACCCTGTCGCTGAAACCCCGTCGGATCGGCACCACCGTGGTCAACCTGCTCATCGACGCGATCGAGGGAGTCGACTCCGGTACCGGAGTGGACGTCGGGCGGCTCTTCCCGCCCCGGTTCCGCACCGCCTCGGCCGGGCCGCCGCCGGGCACCCTGATGCCCACCGAACTGATCATCCGCGCCTCCTCGCAACGCCGTAGTCCCCGCACCACGGTCAGCCCGCCCCGCCCTCCGGGGGAGGTCTGACGGCGGTCGCGGCCGCACCGCACACCGCCCTCCCGCCGCCCGGCGGGACCGCTCCCGGACCACCGGTGGGCACCCGCCGGGCAGCACCTCGGGCAATTGGTGGGCACCGGGTGAGGACGACGGGAGAGGCCTCTTCCTATGATGGGCGAATGACACCCGAGGACCGCCTCCCCGGACCTGAGCTGCCCGAGTCAGGCCCCCGCCAGCAGCAGGACCTCGACGTGCTCCCGTACGGCTCCTACTACGAGCCGCCCGAGCCGGTGGGCGGCTACGGCTACGACGCCACGTACAGCGGATACGGCGGCGCCCGCTTCCTCGAACAGCACTGGCCGACGGCCGGTCAGACCGCTCCGGCCTACCGGGAGACGGTCGGTCAGACCGACCCCGGCTACCGGGAGTCGGCCGGGTCGGACGACCCGCCGACCATCGAGCTCGGCCCGCCGGTCCCGGCCGAGGAGCTGCACTACCCCTACCCGCAGCCCGAGCCCGGCGAGGCGCCCGGCCCGCTGTACGTGGTCGGCGACGTGCACGGCTACCTCGACGAGCTGCTGGCCGCGCTGCACCAGCAGGGCCTGATCGACGCCGAGGGCCACTGGTCCGCCGGGCGGTCCCGGCTCTGGTTCCTCGGTGACTTCACCGACCGGGGCCCCGACGGCATCGGCGTGATCGACCTGGTGATGCAGCTGGCCGCCGAGGCCGCCGCCGCCGGCGGGTACTGCCGGGCCCTGATGGGCAATCACGAACTGCTCTTCCTGGGCGCCGCCCGGTACGGCGACGAACCGGTCCAGTCGACCGCGGGCACCGCCTCCTTCCTGGCCGCCTGGCGGCTGAACGGCGGTCAGCAGACCGACCTGGAGCGGCTGGAGACCCACCACGTCAGCTGGCTCTCCCGGCTTCCCGCGATCGCCCTGGAGGACGGCCACCTGCTGCTGCACTCCGACACCACCGCGTACCTGGAGTACGGCGACACCATCGACGACGTCAACGAGTCGGTGCACCGGCTGCTGGCCGGCGAGGGCGCGGACGAGTGGTGGGACTGCTTCCGCCGCTTCACCAAGCGGTTCGCCTTCCGCGGCGAGGCGGGCGCGCAGGCGGTGCACGAGCTGCTCGGCGCCTACGGCGGCCACCGGGTGGTGCACGGGCACAGCCCGATCCCCTACCTGACCGGCACGGCGCACGCCGAGGACGGCGCGCCGCCGCACATCCCCGGCCCGTACATCTACGCGGAGGAGCTGGCGATCGCGATGGACGGCGGGGTCACCATGGACGGGCGGCTGCTGGTCGCCCGGCTGCCGTTGAACTGAGCTTCCCGAGGGTCGGACTGAACTGTCACTGAGCGGTTCTGAGCTCGTCCCGAACGAGCTGAAATTCCGGAAACCGACTGTGTCCGGGTCGGTTCCCACCCCTACCATCGAGGCACCGGCGCGCTGTCCGCGCGCCACTTCACCCTGCACCGGCCCATCCCGCACCGACCTTTCGCACCGACATCCCGCACCACTCTCATCGCACCTCCGCGACGACGGAACGGGGTACCCCGTGGTCAACACCACCCCGCACCTGCAGGCCGAAGACCGAGCGGACTTCGACCGGGCCCTGGACGAGGCCCTGCGCGACGCCCGCCTCACCGAGGCGCTCAGGGCATCCGGGCCACATCTCAACTCGGCCCAACTGCGCACCAAGGCCGCCCAGCTGGCCGACACCATCGCGGCTCCCGCCGACCCGGAGTACCAGCGGTACACCGCACTCCGCGACGCCGGCCCGCCCGCGCCGCTCGGGCTGACCGACCGGCTCCGCTCCGAAGAGGGCGCCGGGCTGCTCCCGGTGCTCACCGTGCTGACCCCGATCCTGGCCGGGACGGGCGGCGTGGTGCTGCTGCTGATCGGCTACGCGATGCGCGGCGCGGCTCCCGAACTCGCTTTGGCACACGCGGTGGTGACGGCGGGTTGGGTCTCGCTCGCGGTGGGCGGGGTCGCCCTGCTGGTCGGGAGCGTCGGGCTGCTGCTGACCGCCCTCAGGGACGGCGCCGCCCCGAGGCAGGACGGCGACCTCGCCGAGGCCCGGCGGCTCTGGCAGATCGCCCTCCGCGAGCGGGCGCTGCTCCCCTGGCTGCTCGACAACCTCTACACCGAACCGGCCGGGCTGCCCGCTCCGCGTCCCAACACCCGCCCGAACGACCACGGTTACACCAGCCCCGGCTTCACCAGCCCGGGCGCCGAGGGCGTCACCGCGGCGGACGGCCGCACCCCCAGACCGGCCGAGTTCACCGGCCCGGGCTACAGCTCCCCGGACTTCACCAGCCCGGGTGTCGAGGGCGTCACCGAGGCCGACGGCCGGACCCCGCGGCCGGCCGAGTTCACCGGCCCCGGGTACAGCTCGCCGGACTTCACCAGCCCGGACGACGTCTGAGCCGGCCGGCTCACCGGGTCTACCCGGGCTCGGCCAGCAGCTCCGCCGCCGGGGTGTGGTTGCCGGTGGCCGCCGCGCCGGACATCGCCCGCGCCGCGACGGCCGGGGCGGTGTCCGGCGGCACGACCAGGAGCAGCAGCTGCTGCTGACCGGCGCCGGTCAGGGTGACCGTACCCGCGCTGGTCGAGCACCAACTCACCCGTACCGGAAGCCCGTTCGCGGCGACCGCGACCGGCAGCCGGTGCCAGCCCGCCGGGTCCAGAGCGACCCGGAGGATCCGGTCGCCCGGGTGGGCGGCGAGGGCGCTGATCAGATCGGGCAGTTCGGCCCCGAGGTCGGTGGAGCGGGGCCACCAGGCACCGTCGAACAGGCCGTCCCGGTCCCGGGTCCGCTCCAGTACCAGCCGGGGCAGTGGCGGCATCCCCGGGGATGCCCAACCACCGGCGCTGTTCGGAAAGTTGACGGTCCGCATCGGAATCCGCCCATCCGGCCCTGGTTCCGGACCGTTCGCCACCCAGGGCGGGCACCGGCAGGCTGCCGGTGGTCGACGTGTCCTCGGTACTGCCCACCGTACTCCGCGCGCCCCGGCACCGGAGTAGCCTGGGCCTCCTCCAGGGCACCCCGAAGTCCGGTCCGCCGGTCCGCCCTGGTCGCAGGGACGACACCGGGCCGGCGAAGCCGCCACCCGGGGCAGGCGCCGGTGACATCGTGACCACCACCTTCCCGACCACTGAAGTGACCACCTTCCCCGGCGCCGGACGGCTGACCGTCGCCGACGCCTTGGAGCACCACGACTTCCAGATCACCGACGACCGCACCGTCGGCCACGCCAACGAGATCTTCCGCAGTGCGCACGTCCCCTACCTGCTGGTCCGGGACCACGACGGCCGCTGCGAGGGGCTGGTGACCCGGGTCGCCATGAGTCCGTTCCTCTCCCGCTCCCGGTACTCGGAGCGGACCCTGGTCGGCACCACCGCGCACCAGCGGGGCCCGTTCGCCTGGCCGACCATGGGTCTGGCCTCCGCCGCCCTCGCGATGCGGACCATGCGGCTGACGGTCTGGCCGGTGGTCGACGACGACGGCTACCTGCTCGGCGTGATCACCTCGGACCGGGTCGGCGACCTGCTGGCCCTCGCCTGACCCGGCCGGAAGGTCTCGATTTCCCAACGGGTGAGGGATCTGTGCCGGAACGGTGAACAACGCGCCCGTCCTCTGGTTGACTCCCGGGTCTGCCCACCCGAGACGGATCGGAGCACCTCACCGTCATGCCCTCGTCCATACCCGTCGGCCGCCGGCGGCTGGCTGCCGCCGCGGGCTTCGTCCTCGCGATCGGCTTCTCGCTGACCGGCTGCGGGTCGGCGGCCACCGACACCGGTGTCCCGGCCCGCACCGTGGTCTCCAGCCCGGCCGCCGCGACCACCCCCGCCGCACCCGTCGTCGTTCCGACCCCGGCCCCCACCCCGACGGCCGACGCCACCACCCCGCCGCCCGCACCCCCCGCACCGGCGGCGACCACCCCGGCCACCAAGGCCCCCGCACCCCCGGCCACCCCCAAACCCGCCGAGCCCCGCCACACCACCAGCGCCCCGAGCGCCCCCGCCCCCACCACCGCGGCGGCGGCCGGCCCCTGCGAGATCGTCTCCAACGCGGGCAACTGCTACAAAGCCGGCCAGTTCTGCCGGGACGCCGACCTCGGCCGGAGCACCCACGACGCCACCGGCCGCCTGCTCACCTGCCGCATGGTCAGCGGCAAACCGCACTGGCAGGCCTGAGCGGACGAAGCGCTGCTCCGGGTTCTCGTTGCCCCCGGAGCGGCGCGGCCCGGTGGCGACGGGACGTCAGCCGAGACCCGGGTCCTGCCACGACCGGGGCCAACGCCCCGACGGCCGAGGGGGACCCGCGATCCCGAGATCGCGCCGCGCACTGGCGTAGAACGCGTCCCGTGCCTGGCTGATCCGCTCTTCCGCCCGTGACCAGCCGGCGGGATCCACCCGCTGCCCCCGCGCGTACAACTCGAGGTTCCCCACTGCTTCGTGCCAGGTACGGGCTGCTCCGATGGTCCCGGCATCCCCCACCAGCAGGACCTCCCCGGCTCTCGTCGGTGTGACTGTCGGAGCTGCCGGCTCGTACAGCTGATCCTCCAACGCCAGCTGTCCCCCTTCGTGGCAACAGCCGTGCGGACAACGGTGCAGCGCTGCCCCGGGGGATCCCCTCCTCCCCCCGGGGCAGCGCGGTCTGGGTGGTGGGCGGTCAGTCGGTGAGGGGGAGGTAGACCCGGTTGCCGGCGGCGGCGAACTCTTCGGACTTGGCCTGCATGCCGGCCAGGGCGTCGGCGTCGAAGGCGGTGCTGACGGCGGTGGAGCCGTCGCCGTGTTCGTCGCGGATCTTCTGACTGATCTTCATCGAGCAGAACTTCGGGCCGCACATGGAGCAGAAGTGCGCGGTCTTGGCGGGCTCGGCGGGGAGCGTCTCGTCGTGGAAGGCGCGGGCCGTCTCCGGGTCGAGGGCCAGGTTGAACTGGTCCTCCCAGCGGAACTCGAACCGGGCGTCGGAGAGCGCGTCGTCCCAGTCCGAGGCGCCGGGGTGGCCCTTGGCCAGGTCGGCGGCGTGGGCGGCGATCTTGTAGGTGATCACGCCGGTCTTGACGTCGTCCCGGTTGGGCAGGCCCAGGTGCTCCTTGGGGGTGACGTAGCAGAGCATCGCGGTGCCCCACCAGGCGATCATCGCGGCGCCGATGCCCGAGGTGATGTGGTCGTAGCCGGGCGCGACGTCGGTGGTGAGCGGGCCGAGGGTGTAGAACGGCGCCTCGTCGCAGATCTCCTTCTGGAGATCCATGTTCTCCTTGATCTTGTTCATCGCGACGTGGCCGGGGCCCTCGATCATCACCTGGACATCGCGCGCCCGGGCGATCCGGCCGAGCTCGCCGAGCGTCCTCAGCTCGGCGAACTGCGCCTCGTCGTTGGCGTCCGCGGTCGAGCCGGGGCGCAGGCCGTCACCGAGCGAGAAGGTGACGTCGTAGGCCGCGAGGATGTCGCAGAGTTCCTCGAAGTTGGTGTAGAGGAAGTTCTCCTGATGGTGCGCCAGGCACCAGGCCGCCATGATCGAGCCGCCGCGCGAGACGATGCCGGTCTTCCGGCGCGCGGTCATCGGGACGTACCGCAGCAGCACGCCGGCGTGCACGGTCATGTAGTCGACGCCCTGCTCGCACTGCTCGATGATCGTGTCGCGGTAGACCTCCCAGCTCAGCTCCTCGGCCTTGCCGTCCACCTTCTCCAGCGCCTGGTAGAGCGGCACGGTGCCGATCGGCACCGGGGAGTTGCGCAGGATCCACTCGCGGGTGGTGTGGATGTTGCGGCCGGTGGAGAGGTCCATCACGGTGTCGGCGCCCCAGCGGGTCGCCCAGGTCATCTTCTCCACCTCCTCCTCGATCGAGGAGGTGACGGCGGAGTTGCCGATGTTGGCGTTGATCTTCACCAGGAAGTTGGTGCCGATGACGGCCGGCTCGACCTCGGGGTGGTTCACGTTCAGCGGGATGACGGCCCGGCCGATCGCCACCTCGTTGCGGACGAACTCGGCGTCCAGGCCCTCCCGGAGGGCGATGAACTCCATCTCCGGCGTGACGATCCCGCGCTTCGCGTAGGCGAGCTGGGTCACCGGCACTCCGTCACGTCCGCGCAGCGGGCGGCGCGGACGGCCGGGGAAGACCGCGTCCAGGTTGCGCAGGTTCCCGCCGCGCGGCGAGGTGTGCTTGATCCCGTCGTCCTCGGGCCGGGCCTCCCGGCCGTCGTACTCCTCGACGTCCCCGCGCTGGCGGATCCACGGGTCGCGCAGCGCGGGCAGCCCGCGCCGGACGTCGGGCTGGTAGGTCGGGTCGGTGTACGGGCCCGAAGTGTCGTACAGCGGAACGGACTTGCCGTTGGTCAGCTGCACCTCGCGGTACGGCACCCGGAGGTCGGGCCGGGATCCCTCGCGGTACGCCTTGCGCCAGGCGGGGGTCGGGTAACCGGTGGTCGCGCTGGTCACGCCGCTCGGGGCAGACTTCTGCTGTGCGTCGAACGTGGTCATGAGACCTCTATCTCCCTACGCCGGCATTACCCGGTCAGGTTCCTGCGGTCGGCGCAGCGGCCGGCACGTGACGTGCCGTTCAGCGCCCTCTCAGCCCGGTGCTCCGAGCTCCCGTGTCCACAGGCGGAATTGCCTGCAACAAACGTTCAACACCGTAGCGGTCCGCCCCGGGCTGGTCCAGGGCGGCTCCCCCGCGACGCCCGGAACGCGGACGGGCCCGGCACCCCCGCGAGGGGTACCGTGCCCGGTGTCCGTGCGCCGCGGGTCAGCTCTTGGCTGCCTTCTTCACCAGGATCACCACACCGGCCGCGACGGCCACCAGGACCAGGGCCTTGATCAGGAAGGCGATCAGCGAGGTGACCGCGCCGATCACGAACCAGACCAGGTTCCAGGCGAGGATCAGCACCACGATCGGGACGACGATGTTGCGCACCCACGAGGGCAGCGACTTCCAGAGCTCAGCCATGTCCGTTCCTTCTCTCCCCTCGGGCCGGTGACGGCTGTTCCGTCGCGTCCCGCTTGCTTCGATACTTCGACGGTACAGGGCACCGGTCCGGCTTCCGAGGGGTTCCAGCCCGGAGAGAACCCGGAGATCACCCCGAGACCGCGGGGAGGGTCGACCCGGGGTCGGGGGTGCCCGGACGGTCCGTCCGGCGGCTGGTCAGACCGGCCAGACCTCGCGCCGCCAGGCGGCGTCCCAGAACATCCACTCGTAGCGCGAGGTGGTGGTGAAGTGCTCGATCACCCGGCGGCGTTCGGCCGGGGCGAGCTGCTCGCCGAGCCGGTCGGTCAGTGCCAGCACCCGGCGCACCACGGCCTGGAAGGTCTCGTCCCCGTAGGTGGCGATCCACTTGGCGTACAGCGGGTCGGGCGAGGACCGGGTGAGCAACTGCTCGCCGACCCGGGCGTAGATCCAGTAGCACGGCAGCACCGCGCCGACGGCCTCGGCGAACGAGCCGCCGTAGACGGTGGCCAGCAGGTAGCTGGTGTAGGCCCGGGTGGTGGGCAGCACCGGTTCGGCGGCGGCCTGTTCGGCGGTCTCGCCGAAGGCGCCGAGGAACTCGGCGTGCATCCCCTGCTCGGCGGCCAGCGCGCCGACCGCGTCGTCGGCGAAGGCCCGGACGTCCTGCTCGTCGGGCGCCTTCGCCGCGCAGACGGCGAGCGCGCGGGCGTAGTCGCGCAGGTAGTGCGAGTCCTGCACCACGAAGTGCCGGAAGGCGTCCGCCGGCAGGGTGCCGTCGGTCAGTCCGCCGATGAAGGGGTGCGCCAGGATCTCGGCGTAGATCGGCTCGATGGCCGACCACAGCTCGTCGGTGAAGGTCACGGGATTCTCCTCGGTTGGTCGGCCCAGCCGAACCCTAACCGGCGGTGGGGATCAGTCCTCCGGCGGGGAGAACACCACCAACACCCGGAGCTCCTCGGTGATGTGGTGGAACCGGTGCGGCACGCCCGCCGGTACGTAGACCACGCTGCCCCGGCCGACCGTGGTGGTCTCGGCGCCGACGGTCAGTTCGGCCCGGCCGCTGACCACCTGGTAGAGCTCGTCCTGCGGGTGGCTGGACTGCGGGTCGGTGTCACCGGGGGACAGCGCGTACAGCCCGGCGGACATGTTCCGTTCCTTCAGGAAGCGCAGGTACGCGCCCTCCTCGGCGGCCCGTTCGGCGTCGAGTTGGTCCAGGCGGAAGACCTTCATCGGGGCGCACCCTCCATGTCGTGGTGGCCACATTGAACAACATGCGGCCGGAGAGCTTCCCCTGGGCCCCGGCCGCCTGCCAGGCTCTGGCCCATGAAGAGCATCGTCCTCAAGACCCTGATCAACGCGGCCGCCATCTGGGTGGCCGCCTGGATCGTGGACGGCATCACGCTGTCCGGCGACGACTGGCAGAGCAAGACCATCACGGTGATCGCGGTCGCCCTGATCTTCGGCGTGGTGAACTTCCTGATCAAGCCGTTGGTGAAGCTGTTCTCGCTGCCCCTGTTCATCCTCACCCTGGGCCTGATCACCTTCGTGATCAACGCCCTGATGCTCTGGCTGACCTCCTGGGCCTCGGACAAGCTCGACCTGGACTTCCACGTCGAGGGCTTCTGGGCGGCGTTGCTCGGCGCGCTGATCATCAGCGTGGTGTCCTGGGGCCTCAACCTGGCCTTCGGTGACGACGACTGACACCGACCCGGCCCGGGGTTCCGGCCGGACCGCAGGGACGGGCCCATCGCCTCGAGCGGTGGGCCCGTCTCCGTGTCCGGGACGGCTGACCGACGGTCAGCCGAGGTTCTCGCAGCCCCGGCTGAGGATGTCGGCGAGCTGGTCGTCCAGCTCCCGCCCGGTGAGTTCCTGGCCCATCGGGACCAGCCGGTCGGTGCGGGCCAGGAAGGCGATCAGCGGCGGGGCCGAGGCGCGCAGCAGCGCGTCGCCGTCCGGCGAGTGCAGCACGATGCAGACCTCGGACAGCTCCTCGCCGACCGGGTGGATGTGCACGTCCCCCTCACCGGTCGGGCGGCTGATGCCGTCCAGCAGCAGTTCCCGGGCGAACACCCAGGTGACCGGCTCGTCGCCGGGGAGGTGGAAGGTGCACCGGACGGCGAACGGGTCCACCGGGTCGTAGTCGAGGTCGACCACGATGCGGAAGGAGAGCTCTTGCGAGACCACGAGGTTCATCACCACGTGGCCCTGGACTGTGCTGTGCATGCGCCAGTACCTCTCGTTCTGCCCGGCCCTCCGACGTGCCGAGGGTGCGCCGCTGTGACCGGACATGCGATTCGATGTAGTGGAACGGCGCCCCGGAGGGGGCGGCCGCCGGCCCTGGTGGCCGAGGGGGTGCAAGCTACGGCTCAGGAGTTGCCCCGTGTCCCCGTTCACAACCATCGTCCAGGTTTGGGGACGAAGTGGACAAGATGCGCTTTTTCAAATGGTGAGCGGACACGGACGGCGAATCAGTGGACGAACGACGGGGACATGGCTCCGACCAGTGAACGCAGCCGCTCGGCCTTGGCCGGCAGCTGGTCGGCCCGGTCTATCGGGAGCGAGAGCGCCATGGTCGCGACGGCGGAGCCGACCGTGATCGGCACCGCGGCACAGACCGTGCCGAGCGCGTACTGCTGACGCTCCAGCACCGGCCGGGTCGGCTCGGCGGCGGCCAGCCGGCGGAGCAGCACCGCGCGGTCGGTGACGGTGGTGGGGGTGAGTTCGACCGGGGGGTGGCGGTCGAGGTGGTCCCGGCGGGCCTCCTCGCCGAGCTGGGAGAGCAGGCACTGGCCGACCGCGTGGGCGTGCGCGGTGCTGCGGAAGTCGGCCCACTCGTCGACGGCCGGCCGGTTGGACCCGGCCGCGACGTCGACCACCCGGATCTCGCCGTCCTGGTAGACCGCGAAGTAGACCGCGGCCTCCAACTCCTCGCCCAGCCGCACCATCCGGCTGCGCAGGTCGGCCCGCTCGGACTGCCGGTGGTCGGCCCGGCCGATCCCGTCCACCGAGGCGCCGTAGAAGAACCTGCCCTCGGCCCGGCGCAGGTAGCCCTCGTGGGTGAGGGTGCGGAGCAGGTGGTACGTGGTGCCGAGCGGCAGCCCGGCGGCCCGGGCGAGCTGCTTGGCGGTGGCTCCCTGCAGGTGACCGCCGACCGCCTCCAGCAGACGCAGGGCCCGCTGCACCGAGGCGATCAGGGTCGGCTCCCGGGTCGGCACGGCCCGGGACGGCGACCTGACGCCCCGTATGTTCCGGGTCGTCTGCGCGATCTGATTGACTGCCATACCCAGCCCCCTGCCCGAGTCAGTGCAGATGTGGGCATCCGGACGGGAAAGCTCCGATCTGCCCGATTGGCGCTCATTGCAGCACAGGGCGGGCATGCCTGCAATCATTCCCGCCAGCAATGCCGCCGAAAAACCTTTGAATCGAAGGCCACCGGCGAGCCCGCAGGGCCCCGGGGTGATCTCCGCCTGGCATATGCCTTGGTATCGAAGATCCACTACGCCGGACTGGCTCCGGACGCCCTGACACGCTCGGGCACGCCGAATCAGCCGTTCGGCGGAACCGAAGCCGCCGGCTCGCGCGTCTGTACGAGTTTCGGCCGTCCCGGAGAGCGGGAGAATCCCGCACAACGCTCCTGCTCCGGAGGTGGTCATGGCCGGCCCCGTCCGTCCTGTCGTCAAGCGCACCGCGCGGGCGATCCTGCTGGACCTGGATCCGGACGACCCGCACGCGCCGGCCGCCCTGCTGCTGATCAAACGGACCAGGCCGGGGGCGAAGCCGTACTGGATCACCCCGGGCGGCGGGGTCGAGCCCACCGACCGGACGGTGGTCGAGGCGCTGCACCGGGAGGTGGACGAGGAGCTCGGCGGCAAGGTCGAGGACGTGGTCCCCGCCTTCGTCGACACCGTCGCGCACTCGCACCACGAGGACGGCACCCCGGCCCACCCGCACGGGGTCAAGATCCAGCACTTCTTCGTCTGCCGGCTCAGCTCGATGGACCCGGCCCGGCGGCACGGCCCCGAAGTGGACGACCCGCAGGGCGAGTACGAGATCGTCCGCCTCCCGTTCACCCGGGAGGGCGTCACCTCGGTCAACGTGGTCCCCCCGAGCCTGCGGGCCTACCTGGCGGCGAACATCGAGGGCGTCCGGGCGATGCTCGCCGCCGATCTGGCCTGAGCCTCCGTCAGAGCGCCTCCAGGTCGTGGTGGACGCGGTCGACCGCCACACCCGCCCTGGTCAGGGCCTGCTTGGCCCGGCGGACCATCGCGGGCGGGCCGCTCAGGAAGGCGTCCCGGCCGGCCCAACTGCCGTACCGGGAGACCGCGTCCGGGAGCTCGCCGGCCAGCAGGCCGACCGCCTGCTGCTCGGACAGCACCGGGTGGACGGTGAGCCAGGAGTGCCGGTCGGACAGTCCGCGCAGCGCCTCCAGCTCGTACAGCTCCTCCTGGCGGCGGGCCCCGTAGAAGACGTCCACCGCACGGCCGGCCGCGCCGTGCCCGGCCACCTCCTCGACCAGCGCGGCGATCGGGGCGATCCCGGTGCCACCGCCGACGCAGACCAGGTCCGCGCCCCGGTCGTGGTCCACCCGCATGGTGCCGGCCGCCGGGCCGAGCCGGAGCACGTCGCCCGGGGCGGCCCGGTTCACCAGCGCGTTGCTGACCCAGCCCGCCTGCACCGCCTTGACGTGCAGGGTGAGCAGCCCGTCCGGCCGGGGCGCGGTGGCGAACGAGAAGTGCCGCCAGACCCGGGGCCACCAGGGCGTCTCCAGCGTGGTGTACTGCCCGGCCCGGTACGGGTACGCCTGGTCGGGACGGAGCGTGATCACCGCGATCTCCGGGGTTCGGAGCCGGTGCTCCACCACCTCGGCCTGCCACCACGGCGGGGAGGACTTGGCCGCCGCCTCGGCGGCGTCCGTCATCACCTTGGCGATCAGCCCGTAGGCCCGCCGCCAGGCCAGCTCGGTCCCGGCGTCCCACCGGCTGCCGCAGTACTTCTCCAGCGCGGCCACCAGGCACTCCCCGACCGGGGCGTAATGACCCGTCAGGGTGCCGTACTTGCGGTGCCCCTGGCCCAGCCGGGTCAGGTACTCGGTCAGCCCGGCCGGGTCGTCGGCGCTGCGGGCGGCCATCAGCAGCGCACGGAACAGCCGGTCGCGCTGGACGTCCATGGCGGCCGGGAAGAGCGCCCTGACCTCGGGGTGGTGCAGGAAGATCAGCGCGTAGAAGTGGGCGGTGGCCCGGTCGGCGAGCGGCTCCACCACGGCCAGGGTGTCCCGGATCAGCTCGATGTCCCGGGCGGTGGGCGGCTGTTCGGCGGCGGCCCGGAGGTCGGCGGGCCTGCGGTCGGCCGCCGGGGCGGGGGCTTCGGCCGCACCCAGGGTGTCCAGCGCCCAGGCCCGGCTCCAGTGGTCGCCGGGGCCCGCCCAGTTGAGGCCGGGGGCCCCGGTGACCAACGGCTCGATCGCCGGAGCCGGCGCCGGAGCCGGCGCCTGGGCCGGGGCGGGAGCCGGGATGGCCGGGGGGCGGGACGGCCGCGCCGGGATCACCAGTGCGGCGCCCTCGGCCGTGGGGCCGGGTGCCTCCGGCTGCGGGTCGGCCACCGGGGCGGCCACCGGTGTCACCAGGCCGAGGGCCAGCGGCTTCGGCTCAGGGGCCGGCTCCGGCTCCGGGGGTGCCACCCGCACGGGTGGCTCGGGGTCCACCGGCGGAAGGCCGGGTACGGCGGCCACCGCGACCGAGCCGCGCCCCGCCCGGACCCTCAACGAGGCTGTCTTCACCGCGATTTGACGAGTGCCCAAGAGAATCGTTTCGCTTCCGGTCGTACCAGTTGCTGAGGTCCAGCAGCCTGGCACGGCCGTACAGCTCATCGGACAAATCCGTGGAAGCCCGGACACCCGGGCTCCCACGGCGCTACGCTTCCGCGCTCACAACTGACGGAGCAGCACTCCGGGCTGCTCCACGCAGTCCGCGACGAACCGCAGGAAGCCGCCCGCCGTACCGCCGTCGCAGACCCGGTGGTCGAAGGTGAACGACAGCTGGGTGACCTGGCGGACCGCCAACTGACCCTCGAACACCCAGGGCTTGGGCGTGATCCGGCCGACGCCGAGCATCGCCGCCTCGGGGTGGTTGAGGATCGGCGTGGAGCCGTCCACCCCGAACACGCCGTAGTTGTTCAGCGTGAAGGTGCCACCGGTCAGCTCGGCCGGGGTGAGCCGGCCGGACCGGGCGGATTCGGTCAACCTGGCCAGCTCGGAACCGAGTTGCTCGGTGCCGAGCAGCTGGGCGTCCCGGACCACCGGGACCACCAGGCCGCGATCGCTCTGGGCCGCGAAGCCGAGGTGCACGGCGGAGTGCCGGACGATCGCCGAACCGTCCGCCGAGACACTGGAGTTCAGCTCCGGGAAGCGGGCCAGCGCGGCGGTGGAGATCCGGGCCAGCAGGGCCAGCACGCTGACCTTGGGACCGGCCGAGCGGTTCAGCTGGGCGCGCAGCTCCATCAGGGCGGTGGCATCCGCGTCCACCCAGCAGGTGGCGGCCGGGATCTCCCGGTGACTGCGGGTCAGCTTCTCCGCGACCGCGCGGCGCAGCCCGCGCAGCGGGACCAGGTTCTCGTCCACCGGGGCTGCCGCCGGGGCGAGTGCCTGCTCGACGTCCCGGCGCATGATCAGTCCGTCCGGACCGCTGCCGGTGACCCCGGCCAGGTCCAGGCCGTGCTCCCGGGCCAGCCGGCGCACCAGTGGCGAGATCACCGGCAGCACCACCGGTGCTTCGACCACCGGCACCTCGACCACGGCCACCGGGGCCGGGACCACCACCGGGGCCGGGGCCTTCGCACCGAGCCGGGCCCGGCGGGCGCCGGGCTGCCGCTCGGCCACGCCGTAGCCGACCAGCGGCCGTTCCACCGGCTCGACCGCCGGGCCGTCGGCGCCGGGCGACACCGCGACCGTCACCAGCGGGGCCCCGACCGGGACCTCCTCGCCCTCGGCGCCGTACCGCGCGGTGACCACGCCGCCGTACGGGCAGGGCACCTCGACCACCGCCTTGGCGGTCTCCACCTCCACCACCGGCTGGTCCACGGCGATCACCTCGCCCACCTCGACCAGCCAGCGCACCACCTCGGCCCCGGTGAGACCCTCACCGAGATCGGGCAGCGTGAACTCGCGTACCACCGGCATCATCGTCACTCCTCCCACTGCAGCCGGGCCACGGCGTCGAGAATCCGGTCCACCCCGGGCAGGTGGTGGTGCTCCAGCATCGGAGCGGGGTACGGGATGTCGAAGCCGGTCACCCGGAGCACCGGGGCGGCCAGGTGGTGGAAGCACTTCTCGGTCAGCCGGGCGGCGATCTCCGCGCCCGCACCGCCGAAACCGGTCGACTCGTGCACCACGACCGCGCGGCCGAGCGAGCGGACCAGCTCGACGGCGGTCGCCTCGTCGAACGGCACCAGCGAGCGCAGGTCCAGCACCGCCAGGTCCCAGCCCTCGGCCTGCGCCGCCTCGGCCGCCTCCAGGCAGACCGGCAGCGACGGACCGTAGGTGATCAGCACCGCCGACCGGCCCTGACGACGCAGCACCGCGCGGCCGATCGGCTCCACCGGCGCAGTCGCGTCCAGCACGTCCTTGCCCCAGTAGAGCCGCTTCGGCTCCAGGAAGACCACCGGGTCGTCGGAGGCGATCGAGGCCCGCAGCAGCCCGTACGCGTCGGCCACGGTGGCCGGGGTGACCACGTGCAGTCCGGGGGTGTGGGTGTAGTACGCCTCGGAGGAGTCGCTGTGGTGCTCGACCCCACCGATGCCACCGCCGTACGGGATCCGGATGGTGATCGGCAGCGGCAGCTTCCCGGCCGTCCGGTTGCGCATCTTGGCGACGTGCGAGACGAGTTGCTCCATCGCCGGGTAGGCGAAGGCGTCGAACTGCATCTCCACCACCGGGCGCAGCCCGTACATCGCCATGCCGACGGCGGTACCGAGGATGCCGGCCTCGGCCAGCGGGGTGTCCAGGCAGCGCTGCGGGCCGAACTCGGCGGTCAGGCCGTCGGTGATCCGGAAGACCCCGCCGAGCGCACCGACGTCCTCGCCCAGCACGTGCACCGACTCGTCGGCGCGCATCGCGTCCCGGAGGGCGGAGTTGAGCGCCTGCGCCATGCTGCGGGTCTCGACCGTGGTGCTCATCGGGCCTGCTCCTCCGCATCCAGCTCGGCGGTCAACTGGGCGGCCTGCTCGATCAGTTGCTGGGTGGGCTCGGCGTAGACGTGCGCGAAGAGCGACATCGGGTCCAGTTCGGGGTCGGTGTGGAACTCGGCGCGCATCCGGGCGGCCAGTGCCTCGGCCTCCTCGGTGGCCGAGGCGGCCAGCCGGTCGTCCAGCTGTCCGGCGGCCCTGAGGTGACGCTCCATCAGCAGGATCGGGTCGTGCTCGCGCCAGGCGGCGATCTCCTCGTCCTGCCGGTAGCGGGTCGCGTCGTCGGCGTTGGTGTGCGCCTCGATCCGGTAGGTCAGCGCCTCGACCAGGGTCGGACCGCCGCCGGACCTGGCCCGCTCGACCGCCTCGGTGAGCACCGCGTGCACGGCCACCGCGTCGTTCCCGTCCACCAGCCGGCCCGGCATGCCGTACCCGACCGCCTTGTGGGCGAGCGTCGGAGCGGCGGACTGCCGGGTGAGCGGGACGGAGATCGCGTAGCCGTTGTTCTGGACCAGGAAGACCACCGGGGCGTTCAGCACCGCGGCGAAGTTCAGCGCCTCGTGGAAGTCGCCCTCGCTGGTGCCGCCGTCGCCGAGCAGGGCGAGCGCGACGGTGTCCTCGCCGCGCAGCCGGGCGGCGTACGCCAGGCCGACCGCGTGCGGGGCCTGGGTGGCCAGCGGGGTGCAGAGCGGGGCGGTGCGGGTCGCCTTCGGGTCGTACCCGGTGTGCGCGTTGCCGCGCAGCAGGGTCAGCGCCTCCAGCGGGTCGACGCCCCGGGACACCACGGCCAGGGTGTCCCGGTAGCTCGGGAACAGCCAGTCGTCCTGACGGAGCGCCAGCGCGGCCGCCACCTGGCAGGCCTCCTGACCGGTGGACGCCGGGTAGACCGCGAGCCGGCCCTGCTTGGTCAGCGTGGTGGCCTGCTGGTTGTAGCGGCGTCCGACCACCAGCCGGCGGTAGAGCTCGGCGAGCAGCTCCGGATCCGCCTTCTCGGCGGCCGGGGTGCCGAGCACCCGGTACGGGGACTCGTCGGGGAGCAGCGGGGCGGGATCGGTCCGCGGGCCGGTGGCGTCGGGACGCCAGCCGGGCACGGGGGCGGCCAGGTGTCGATGATCGAGAACGGTCATCTCGGGCACCTCCAGAGGGTGGGGGAGGGTGCGACAGGGGCAGGTGATGCCGGTGGTGCACGAGGGGTGACATGGCTGGTCGCCGGAGCAGCTCCTCCCTACCGATTGTTCGGTTGTCTGTTCAATCTGGCCACAGCTGCGCCGGAGTGGTGGACAATCGGCCCGAGCGGCGGTCTATTGAAGACAGCATGTCCATTTCGGGAGGGTCGGGGGCCGTGTCCACTGAACAGACGTCCAGCCTGGATCGGGTCGACCGGTCGATCCTCCGGCTGCTCCAGCAGGACGGCCGGGCCTCGATCCGCTCGGTCGCCGAGCGCGTGCACGTCTCCCGGGCCAACGCCTACGCCCGGATCGCCCGGATGGTCGAGGACGGGATCATCCGGGGCTTCACCGCTCGGATAGACCACGAACGGGCCGGGCAGGGAGCCTCGGCGTACATCACCCTCAAGATCGTGCAGAACTCCTGGCGGACGGTCCGCGAGCAGCTGCTCGCCCTCCCGGGGGTGGCGCACATCGCGCTGGTCGGCGGGGAGTTCGACGTGCTGCTGCTGGTGCACACGGCCGACAACCACGCGTTGCGGGAGCTGGTGCTCGGCCAGATCCAGGGCATCCCTCAGGTCCTGGCGACCCAGACCCTGCTGGTCTTCGAAGAGACGGACCAGGTCCCTCCGGTCTAGGCAGGCGCTCGAGCATCCACGGTCAGGGGCTCGGGGAACTGCGAGGAGATCCGGCGCCGGGGTCACATGCGAAAGTGCCTGACCACCCACGCACAGATCACCTTGCACGAGGTCGGCGTCGCAGTTCCCCGAGCCCCTGATGGCTGATGCTCGGAGCGATCAGTAGCCCGTCGAACCGTCCAGGCGCTCGCGCAAAATGTCCGCGTGCCCGTTGTGCCGGGCGTACTCCGCGAGCATGTGGATCAGGATACGCCGGAGCGAGACCGGGTTCCCGGTGGCGCGGTGGGTGCCCGTGGCGTCCAGGTCGGCGGTGGCGGCCACGATCCGGCGGGAGTGGTCGCACTCGGTGCGCCAGACGGCGAGAGCTTCGGCCACGCTGCCGTCCAGCCGCTCGAAGTCCTGGTCCGGGTCCTCGTCGGAGTAGTACAGCATCGGGAGTTCCTCCCCCGCGAACTGCAGCCGGAACCACCAGCGCTCCACCCCGGCCAGGTGCCGGAGCAGGCCGTGCAGGCTGAGCGCGGAGGGCGGCACGGGGTGCGAGGAGAGCTCGGCGTCGGACAGCCCGGCACACTTGAGGGCCAGGGTCTCCCGGTGCCAGTCCAGGTAAGCGGTGAGCAGCTCGCGTTCGGTGCCGGTGAGCGGCAGCGGCTCGCGGTAGTCCTCGGCCATCGGCGGGGCGAAATGCGCAGGGATCTCGGTCATAACGGGAGTCTGTCAGCCGGCACTGTCAGGCCCGCAGACCGTCGAAGGCCAGGTGCACCACAGCCTCGGCGACACCGTCGGCGTGCTTGCCACCGGGCCGGTACCACTCCACGATCGAGTTGATCATGCCGAACAGCAGCCGGGTGGCCAGTCGCGGTTCGACGTCCGCCCGCAGCTCCCCCGCCTCGACGGCGGCCCGGAGCAGCTCGGCCACCTGGTGGTCGAAGTCCCGGCGGCGCTCCAGTGCCCACTGCTCGGTGGCGGTGTTGCCACGGACCCGGAGCAGCAGCGTGACGTAGGGCAGTTCGGTCAGCAGCACCTCGGCGGTGCGGCGGACCACGTGCTCCAGCCGGTCCACCGAGCGGCCGGTCAGCGCCTCGGGCTCGGCCAGGATGCCGAACAGCGCGTCCAGCGCCCGGCCGACGGCCAGCCGGAGCAGCTCCTCCTTGCCCCGGACATGGTGGTAGATCGAGGACTTGGAGATCCCGGCCGCCCGCGAGAGGTCCTCCATCGAGGTGCCGTCGTATCCGCGCTCGTTGAAGACCCCGACGGTGACGGCGAGCAGCGAGTCGACGGTGTAGGCGGTACGGGTGGAGTTCTCGGCCATGTGAACGAGTATGGCCGCCGCTTCCGGTCCGGGCGCCACCGGTCCCGGAAACTGCCCCATTGACCCGACCGATCGTTCGGTTACGCTGAGGGGTGACCAGTCCGCCCCAAAAGGAGCGCGTCATGACCGCAGCGGCCACCCACCCCGTCGTCGCCGAGCTGATCGAGCGTCACCAGCCCACTCTCACCCGCGCGGTGGAGGCCACCACGGCACGGGACTACTGGTCGCCGTACCCGGAGTTCCCGAAGGCGTACGGCGAGACCGGCCAGGCCGACGGCCAGGCCGCCTTCGACGCGGTGCTCGGCACCGTGTTCGCGCTGGCCGGGCAGCCCACCGACGGTGAGCTGGTCAGCGGCGAGTCCTCGCCGTACGGCATCGAACTCGGCGTCAGCTACCCGCACGCCGACGTGGACGCGCTGATCGGCGCACTCGAACTCGCCCGCCCCGGCTGGGCGGCGGCCGGCCCGACCGTCCGCGCGGCGGTCTGCCTGGAGATCCTGGCCCGGATCAACGCCCGCTCGCACGAGTTCGCGCACGCGGTGATGCACACCACCGGGCAGGCGTACGGGATGGCCTTCCAGGCCGGTGGCCCGCACGCGCAGGACCGCGGTCTGGAGGCGGTGGCGTACGCCTGGATCGAGCAGACCCGGCTGCCCGAGCAGGCGTCCTGGACCAAGCCCCAGGGCAAGCGGGACCCGCTCACCATGACCAAGGACTTCGTCCCGGTGCCGCGCGGCCTGGCCCTGCTGATCGGCTGCAACACCTTCCCGACCTGGAACGGCTACCCCGGCCTGTTCGCCTCGCTGGCCACCGGCAACCCGGTGCTGGTCAAGCCGCACCCCCGGGCCACCCTGCCGCTGGCGCTCACCGTGCAGGTCGCGCGCGAGGTGCTGACCGAGGCGGGCTTCGACCCCAACCTGGTCTGCCTGGCCGCCGAGCACGAGGGCTCCACCATCGCGCAGACACTGGCCGTGCGGCCCGAGGTGAAGCTGATCGACTACACCGGCTCGACCCAGTTCGGCGACTGGCTGGAGACCAACGCCAAGCAGGCGCAGGTCTACACCGAGAAGGCCGGGGTCAACTCGGTCGTCATCGACTCCACCGACAACTACCGGGGCATGCTGGCCAACCTGGCCTTCTCGCTCTCGCTCTACAGCGGCCAGATGTGCACCACCCCGCAGAACCTGCTGATCCCCCGCACCGGTGTCCGCACCGACGAGGGCGGCAAGTCGTACGACGAGGTGGTGGCCGACCTGGCCGCCGCGATCGAGGGCCTGCTCGCGGACGACGCCCGGGCCTCGGCCATCCTCGGGGCCGTGGTCAACCCCGGGGTGCTCGGCCGCACCGTCCGGGCCGCGGGTGGCGAGTACGGCGAACTCGCGCTGGCCCCGCGGGTGGTGACCTCGCCGGAGTTCCCGGCGGCGACGGTGCGGACGCCCGCGCTGGTCAAGGTGGACGCGGACAAGCCGGACGACCGGGCGGCGTTCCTGGGTGAGTGCTTCGGTCCGGTCTCGTTCGTGGTGGCGGTCGAATCCGCCGCCGCCGCAGTGGAGTTGCTGGGGCGGACGGTCCGCGAGCAGGGGGCGATGACCGCGGCCGGGTACACCGTGGACGAGGTGGTGGAGGCCGCGCTGGTGGCCACCTGCCTGGACGCCGGGGTCTCGCTCTCGCTCAACCTCACCGGCGGGGTGTACGCCAACCAGACGGCGGCCTTCTCCGACCTGCACGGCACCGGGGCGAACCCGGCGGCCAACGCGGCCTACTGCGACGCGGCGTTCGTGGCGAGCCGCTTCCGCACGATCGAGGTCCGCCGGCACAACTGAGCCCTTGGCAGACGGCCTGGCTGCACTGTCCAAGGGCTCGATGGCTGCACATTTTGCAGGCGCTCGGGCAGCTACGGTCAGGGGCTCGGGGAACTGCGAGGAGATCTGGCGTTCGGGTCACTGCGAAAGTGCCTGACCACCCACGCGACGATCACCTTGCCAGGGTCGGCGTCGCCCACGCGGCGGAGCCGCACATCAGCAGAGCCCCGAGCCCCTGACTTCCGAACCGTGTGCCGAAGCCCCTGGGTCCGTAGCGGGCTGAGCACCTGCCGAGAGCTAGCGGCGCCGGGGGTTGAAGACCCAGACCCGGAGGAGCAGGAAGCGGATCAGGGTGGCCAGGCCGTTGGCGGCCACCAGGGTGGTGAGTTCGGCGGCGTGGGAGCTGTCGGCGGGGAGCAGGGCGATGGCTCCGCTGCTCAGGGCCAGGCCGATCAGGAAGGCGATGCCGCCCTCGATCTGGTGCTTGAGGGCGTCCCGGGCGCCGGTCACGCCGAAGGTGAAGCGGCGGTTGGCGGCGGTGTTGGCCACGGCGGTGACGGCCAGGGCGAAGGCGTTCGCCCAGAAGGCGGGCACCAGGTGACGGGTGGTCAGGAAGAGCACCACGAAGGCCAGCGTGCTCAGGGTGCCGACCACGGCGAAGCCGGCGAGCTGCCGGCCGAGGCCGGGTGGGAGCTGGGCCTGCTGCACCCGGGTCGGCAGGTGGTCGACCCGGCCGCCACCGGTGAGGGTGCGGCGGGCCACCCGGGTCATGCCCTTGAGGTCGTCCAGGACGGTGCGGACGATGTCGACCCGGCTGTCCGGGTCGTCCACCCAGTCCACCGGGACTTCGTGGATCCGCAGGCCGGTCCGTTCGGCCAGCAGCAGCAGTTCGGTGTCGAAGAACCAGGCGTTGTCCTCGACCGAGCCGAGGAGTCGCTGCACCACCTCGGTCCTGGCCGCCTTGAACCCGCACTGGGCGTCGGAGAACTTGGCCGCCATGGTGGCCCGCAGCAGCACGTTGTACCCGCGCGAGATGAACTCCCGCTTCGGGCCCCGGACCACCGCCGAACCCCGGTGCAGGCGGCTGCCGATGGCCAGGTCGCTGTGGCCGGAGAGCAGCGGGGCGACCAGCGGCAGGAACGCCTCCAGGCCGGTGGAGAGGTCGACGTCCATGTACGCCACCACGTCGGCGTCGCTGTCGCCCCAGACCTGGCGCAGCGCCCGGCCCCGGCCCTTGAGCTCCAGGTGGACCACCTCGACCTGGGGGATCTCGGCGGCCAGCGCGGTGGCCACCGCCCAGGTGCCGTCGACACTCGCGTTGTCCGCGACGGTGATCCGGTACGGATAGGGGAAGGTCTCCGCCAGGTAGGCGTGCAGCCGGCGGACGCACCGCTCGACCGTGTGCTCCTCGTTGTGGACCGGGACGACCACCTCGACGAGTTTCGTCCTGGTCGGACGTTCGTCGGCAGGGGGCGGGCCGACCACGGTCGTGCCCCGGGGTGCGAGCTCTGTCATGCCAGTGAGATTCACAGCGTCTGATGGGGCAGCGATGATGGAAGGCTGAGAGGGAGCTTAGAAGGCTCAGGTGCTGAGCCGAACGCTGGTCCGATCAACGGGAGATGGCATGTCCGACAATCAGCTGGCCTCCGATGTGGTGATCGTCGGCGCGGGCCCGACCGGGCTCCTGCTGGCCGGTGACCTGGCCGTCGCGGGGCTGCGGGTGACCGTGCTGGAGAAGCGCGGTGCCGAGTCCAACCTGACCCGGGCCTTCGCCGTGCACGCCCGCACGCTCGAACAGCTGGACGCCCGGGGGCTGGCCGACGACCTGATCGCCACCGGGACGCCGCTGGCCGAGCTGCGGCTGTTCGGGAACCTCAAGGTGGAGCTGGGCAAGCTGCCCAGCCGGTTCCCGTTCGTGCTGATCACCCCCCAGTACCACGTCGAACGACTGCTCCAGGAGCGGGCTGTGAAGGCCGGTGCGGTGCTGGTCCGGGGCGCGGAGGTGACCGGGCTGCGGCAGGACGCCCGGGGCGTCGAGCTGGAGACCAGGAGCGGCGAGACCTACCGGGCCGGCTACGCGGTCGGCACCGACGGCGTCCGCAGCGCGGTGCGCGACCTGCTGGGGCTGCCGTACCCCGGGGAGTCGGTGGTGAGTTCGGTGCTGCTGGCCGACGTCCGGCTGGAGCACCCGCCCACCGACACCCTGGCGGTCGCCGCCGGGGAGAACGGCTTCGCCTTCCTGGTGCCGTTCGGCGACGGCTGGTACCGGGTGATCGCCTGGGACCGGACCCGCCAACTCCCGGACGGTGCACCGGTGGAGCTCGCCGAGATCAGCCGGATCGCCCGGGACGCCTTCGGGGTCGACCACGGCCTGCACGACGCCCGCTGGGTGTCCCGGTTCCACAGCGACGAGCGCCAGGTGCCCAACTACCGTTCCGGTCGGGTCTTCCTGGCCGGGGACGCCGCGCACTGCCACTCCCCGGCGGGCGGGCAGGGCATGAACACCGGGCTGCAGGACGCCGCCAACCTGAGCTGGAAGCTGGTCGGCGCGGTCCGGGGCTGGGCCCCCGACGCCCTGTTGGACACCTACCAGACGGAGCGTCACCCGGTCGGCCGGGCGGCCGTCCGCAGCTCCGGCGCCCTGGTCCGGCTGGCGCTGGCCAACTCGGTGCCGACCCGGCTGCTGCGCTCCACCCTGGTCTCGGCGGCCGGCCTGCTGGGCCCGCTGAGCGAGCTGGGCGCCCGGCAGGTCTCCGGGGTGGCCGTCCAGTACCCCGCCCCGAAGGAGGCCCACCACCTGGTCGGCCGCCGGATCCCCGACCTGCGGCTCGCCGTGGACGAGCCCGGTGCACCGACCCGGCTGTACGAGGCGCTCCGGGCCGGAAAGGCGGTGCTGGTCTCCAACGACGACCAGCAGCCGCTGCTGGAGCCGTGGCAGGACCGGGTGGTGGCCGCCGCCCCGGCCTCCCCGCACGGCAAGCTCCGCGACACCGTGCTGCTGGTCCGCCCCGACGGCCACGCGGCCTGGGCCGGGGTCGACCCGAGCCGGGCCGAGATCCGCCGTGCCCTCGGTCAGCTGCTCGGGCCCGAGGTCTGAGGGAGCCTCAGCGCCAGCCCGTCCAGGACCACTTCGAGCCCGTAGGCGAACTTCGTCTCGCGGATCTCGACCGGGTCGGGAGCCGTGGCCGGGTCGTACGTGGCGCCCAGGTGCTCGTGGCCGGCCGCGGCCTCCTGGGCGGCCGGCATCAGCCGGGCGATGAAGGCGGCCTCGGTCTCACCCGAGCGGGCGACCGTGGTGAGCCAGGCCGCCTCGGTGGTGCTCATGCCGATGACGTAGCAGAGCACGGTGTCGATCGCCCGGGGCGGCTCGGGGAAGCCGATCGCGGTGAACAGCGCGGCCAGCCGCTCGGAGAAGGCCATCAGGTTGGGGCCGAGGTAGGCGAGCCCGGCCTCCCCGAGGACCGAGGGCAGCCAGGGGTGGCGCAGCGCCGTCGCGCGGAACGAGCCGGCCGCCGCGGTGACGTCGGCCCGCCAGTCCGTCCCGCCCGCGGGCGGGACGGTGATCTCGGCGACCACCTCGTCCACCGCCAGCTCCATCAGCTCGTCCTTGGTGGCGACGTGCCGGTAGAGCGAGGTCGCGCCCGCGTTCAGCCGGGCGCCCAGCTTGCGCATGCTCAGGGCGTCGATGCCGTCCGCGTCCAGCATCGCGATCGCCTCCCGGACGATCGCCGCCTGGCTGAGCCCGGGCTGTTCGGCCGGGCGCCGCCGGGTCCACACGGACGGGGTGGGGTTCGTCTTGGCTGCCATCTCACTCCTCGGTGCGTACAGCGTTCGCATCCAGCGTACACATCAAGGGGATTGCGCACACTGTACGCAGCTGCGTACAGTGTTCTCACCGAGGGAACAGTGTGCGCAGCCGAAAGGGCCGACCATGGAAACCCGTAACCCCCACCGCTGGTGGATCCTGATCGTGCTGTGCCTCAGCACGCTGGTCCTGGTGATCGACAGCATGGCGCTGACCGTGGCGGTGCCCTCGATGACCGCCGATCTGGGCGCCGACGCCCAGGACATCCAGTGGATCCTGGACTCCTACATCCTGGTCTTCGCCGGGCTGCTGCTCACCTCCGGCAGCCTGGGCGACCGGTTCGGCCGCCGGAAGGTGATGATCGTCGGCCTGCTGCTGTTCGGCCTGGCCTCGCTGGCCGCGGCCTTCTGCGACAGCCCCGGCGAGGTGATCGCGGCCCGGATCACGATGGGTGTCGGCGGTGCGCTGATCATGCCCTCGACGCTGTCGATCCTGATCACCGTCTTCGACGAGGACGAGCGCGGCAAGGCGATGGCGGCCTGGGGTTCGGTCTCGATGCTCGGCCTGGTCGGCAGCCCGGTGCTCGGCGGCGTGCTGATCGACCACTTCTCCTGGCACTCGATCTTCTTCCTGAACGTGCCGGTCGTCGCCCTGGCCGTGCTGGCCGGCCTGCTCCTGATGCCGGAGTCCAAGGGCCCGTGGCAGAAGCCCGACCCGCTGGGCGCCGTGCTCTCCGCCGCCGGCATGACCGCGCTGATCTGGTGGATCATCGAGATCCCGCAGCACGGCGCCTTCGCGGGCCGCTCGCTGGTCACCCTGGTGGTCGCGGTGCTCGCCCTCGGCGGGTTCGTGCTCTGGGAGAACGTCAGCTCGGCGCCGATGGTCCCGCTGGCCCTGTTCAAGCACCGCAACTTCAGCGGCGGCTCGCTCTCGCTGACGCTCGTTCAGATCGGCAACGGCGGCCTGCTGCTGGTGCTCACCCAGTACCTGCAGTTCGTGCTGGGCTACTCCCCGGTCGAGGCCGGCCTGGCGTTCGTCCCGCTGGCCGTCGCCGCGCTGATCGGCAACGGGGCCGGCGCCGGGCTGGCCGCGAAGATCGGCAACCGCCTGCTGATCCTGGTCGGCATGCTGGTGATGGCCGCCTCCTTCGTCCTGCTGGCGACCGTCACCGCGAGCACCGGCTTCGCCGTCCCGGCCGTCGCCCTCGGCCTGCTCGGCCTCGGTGCGGGCCTGGCCATGCCGGCCGCGGTCGGCGCGCTGATGGACACCATCCCGCAGGAGAAGGCGGGCGTCGGCTCGGCGCTGAACGACACCATCCAGCAGGCCGGCACCGCGCTCGGCATCGCGATCCTCGGCTCGCTGCTGACCAGCGGGTACGCCGCCGCGATGCCCGCCGACGCCCCTGCGGTGGCCAAGCAGTCGATCGCCGGCGCCCTGGCCGTCGCCCAGGGCGACACCCGCCTGGTCGACGCGGCCCGGGCGGCCTTCACCAGCTCGATGTCGACCACCTTCACCATCGGCGCGATCGGTGTGCTGGCGGCGGCCCTGCTGGCCACCCTGGTGATGCGCGACCGCAAGCCCGCCGACGCCCCCGCCCCGGAGGCCGAGCTCGCCGCCTGACCCCGACCGCGGAAGGCCCGGACCCCCGCGGGAGTCCGGGCCTTCCGGCGTCTAGCGGGCGGTCTTCTCGTAGTGGCGGGCCGCCTTGGCGCGGTTGCCACAGACGGCCATCGAACACCAGCGACGGCGGCCGTTCTGCGAGGTGTCGAAGAAGTGCAGGATGCAGTTCTCGTGCGCGCAGCGCTTGATGCGGTGGGCGCCCTGCCGGAGCAGGGCCAGGTAGTCGTCGGCGGCGAGCCAGGCGGCCAGCCATCCGGGGGAGTCGACCTCGACCGTCTCGACGGGGCCGGCGGCGGTGAGGGTGCGCCGGAGCCGGCCGTGGGCCAGGACGTCGTTCAGGGCGCCCAGGTCCGGGGTGCGCTGCTCCTCGGCCGCGCGGACCAGGTCGGCCAGCGCGTCGCGGGCGGCCGACGTGGCGGCCAGACCGGCGTCGTCCGCCGGGCAGCGCTCGGCCAGGCCGGCCGAGGAGAGCCAGATCCGGTAGCCGTCCTGCCTGGTCAGCAGGTCCTGGACGGTGCCGCCGTTCCACCGCGTGTTGAGCAGGTCGAGCGAGAGCGGCTCGCCGATCAAGGGGCGCGGGTCACGGGGGTCAGCCATGGCGCCGAGTCTACTTCTAACCGGTTCTCCGAGCAGTAGTGGTTGACGCCTCGAATCTCTAACCTCTACAGTCCTTGATAAGGGTTAGATACTTCACCAGGGGAGCTGTCATGCAGACTGGCCACGTCGGGCTCAACGTCACCGATGTCACCCGTTCCGTCGCCTTCTACCGGGAGGCGTTCGGCCTGGACCTGGCCGGCGAAGGGACCGGGACGGACCGTCGCTTCGCCTTCCTGGCCCTGGACGGCAAACTGCTGCTGACGCTCTGGGAGCAGAGCAGGACGGGCTTCGACACCGGCACCGCCGGCCTGCACCACCTCTCCTTCCAGGTCGATTCGCTGGACGAGGTGCGTGCCGCCGAGGAGCGGCTGCGCGCGCTGGGCGCCGAGTTCGCGTACGACGGCGTAGTCCCGCACGGCGAGGGCGCGGGGTCCGGTGGGATCTTCTTCGCCGACCCCGACGGCATCCGGCTGGAGATCTACGCCCCGGCCGGTCTCGAAGGCACGCCCGCCCCGGTCGCGGCCGCGCCGACCTGCGGATTCTTCTAGGCCGGCGGAGCGGGAGGCGAAGCACGATGACGATCGAGACCTTCCACCAGGGCGAACGGGCGGTGCAGGCCCGGGCCGGGGTGCAGGAGCGCGCGGACCACGTCGGCCGGGGCATCGGCGCGGTCGTCCCGGCCGTGGCCGCACGGTTCCTGAGTGAGCGTCGGACCCTGGTGGTCGGTGCCGCCGACCAGGACGGACGGGTCTGGGCGAGCATGCTCAGCGGGCCCGCCGGCTTCCTGGCGGCGGACGGGAGCACCCTCGCGGTGGCCGCCCGCCCCGTCCCCGGCGACCCGCTGGCGGCCGTGCTGGCGGCACCGGCCGAGGTCGGCACCATCGCACTGGACCCGGCCGGCCGTCGGCGGATGCGGCTGAACGGCCGCTCGGTCCCGGACGGCCGGGGCGGGCTGGTGATCACCGCCGAGCAGGTGTACGCCAACTGCCCGAAGTACATCCAGCGGCGGCACCCGCTGGACGCCCCGGCCACGCCGGAACTGCTCGGCTCGGGCACCCGGCTGAGCACCCGCCAGCAGCTCGCGGCGACCACCAGCGACACCTTCTTCGTCGCCACCGCGGACGCGGACGGCCGGGTGGACGCCTCGCACCGGGGCGGGCACCCGGGCTTCCTCGCCGTGCACGGCCCCGAGCTGCTGAGCTGGCCGGACTACCCGGGCAACAACATGTTCATGACCCTGGGCAACATGGAGCTGAACCCCGCCGCCGGGCTGCTGCTGCCCGACTGGGAGACCGGCGGCGCCCTGCTGGTCTCCGGCCGGGCCGAACCGGACGCCGAGCGCACGGTGTGGTTCACCGTCGAGCGGGTGGTCGAGCTGGCCCACGCCGCCCCGTTGAGCTGGACCGAGCCCGAGTACTCCCCCGCCAATCCGCCGATTTCGTGGAGATAAATCCTATTTGTGACCTTTCCTGCTGATACAGCGGCAGCTCACGGTGGAACAGATCTCCTCCAGCACACCCGAGGAGAGGCAGGGTCAGACCGTGCTGATCGAGTTCACCGAGATAGAACCGGACCGGAGTTGCACCTGCGCGGGCTGCTCGGCCCGGCGGCTGGCCCGGATGCACGGGGCCGGTCCGGCCGACGGCGGCCACCGTTCGGCGCACGGCGCCCGCCGGGCCGCCGTCCTGTTCGCCGCCGTCGGCACCGTGCTGGGCGGCGGCGCGGCCGCCGGGGCCACCGGGGCCACGCCGGCCCCCCAGCCGAGCGGCAGCGCCACCGGCTCCACCCCGCAGGGCGAGGTCAGTCCACTGTTCGGACGGCAGGCCGAGCAGGCGCCCCGGCTGCGTTCGGTCGGCACCACCACCCGCACCGAGATCCTGGCCCGGGCCCAGCGCTGGGTGGACCAGCAGGTCCCGTACAGCATGAGCAGCTACTGGTCCGACGGCTACCGGCAGGACTGCTCCGGCTTCGTCTCGATGGCCTGGGGCCTGGGCAGCAGTCAGACCACCTGGACCCTGCCGGACTTCGCGACCCGGATCGGCCGCAGCGAGCTCCAACCCGGCGACGCCCTGATCTACAACAACCCGGCCAACCCCGGTGCGGGCTCGCACACCGTCATCTTCGGCGGCTGGACCAACGCGGCGCAGACCCAGTACACGGCGTACGAGCAGACCCGGCCGGGCACCCGGAAGCGGGCCACCCCGTACGCGTACTGGAGCAACTCCGCCTCCTACGTCGCCTACCGCTACCGGGGGCTGGACGGTCCCCGGGCGGACGACTTCCCCGGGGCGGACAAGTTCGGGCCCGGCCAGTCCAACCGCTACGTGCAGCAGCTCGGCGAGATGCTGGTCAAGCGCGGGGCCGGCCGGTTCTACGGCGAGGGCCCCGACCCCACCTGGGGCGAGCCGGACCGGCGGGCGACCGAGGCGTTCCAGCTGGCCCAGGGCTGGCGCGGGTCCGAGGCGGACGGCCTGCCGGGCAAGGACACCTGGGACTACCTGGTGAACGGCAAGGGGCGGGACATCCCCGCCGCAGCGCCGCCGCCGCCGCCCGCCGGTGGGGTGCCGCCGTATCCCGGGGCCGACGCGTTCGGGCCGGGGCGGTCGAACGAGTCGATCAGTCTGCTGGGCCGGCAGCTGGTGCAGAAGGGCTTCGGCCGGCACTACACCGAAGGGCCGGGACCGTCCTGGTCCGAGAGCGACCGGCTCAACGTCGCCGACTTCCAGACCGCCCAGGGCTGGACCGGCAGCGAAGCGGACGGCCTACCCGGCCCGCACACCTGGCGTTTGCTGTTCAACTGACCCCTAGTTGCACTGTCCAGGGGCTCGGGGAACTGCGACGCCGACCCTCGCAAGGTGATCGCCGCGTAGCTGGTCAGGCACCTTCGCAGTGACCCCGACGCCAGACCTCCTCGCAGTTCCCCGAGCCCCTGGTGGCTGACGTCTCAGCTCTGCGCAGCGTGCGTCCTGATCCAGCTGTGCATGGCGATGGCGGCGGCCGCCCCCGCGTTGATGGAGCGGGTGGAGCCGTACTGGGCGATGGAGCAGACGGCGGTGGCGTGGGCCCAGGCTTCCTCGGTGAGGCCCGGGCCCTCCTGGCCGAAGAGCAGGATGCAGCGGGCGGGCAGCGGGAAGGTCTCGATCGGGACGGCGCCGGGGAGGTTGTCGATGCCGATGATCGGGAGGTCGTGGGCGGCGGCGAAGGCGGCCAGGGTGGCGACCGAGTCGTGGTGCCGGACGTGCTGGTAGCGGTCGGTGACCATGGCGCCGCGCCGGTTCCAGCGGCGGCGGCCGACGATGTGCACCTCGGCGGTGAGGAAGGCGTTGGCGGTCCGGACGACGGAGCCGATGTTGAAGTCGTGCTGCCAGTTCTCCACCGCGACGTGGAAGCCGTGCCGCCGGGTGTCCAGGTCGGCGACGATCGCCTCCCGGGTCCAGTAGCGGTACCGGTCGGTGACGTTGCGTCGGTCGCCGTGGGCGAGCAGCTCCGGGTCGTACTGCGGGCCGGCCGGCCAGGGTTCGGGGTGCGGGCCGACCCCGATCTCGCGGTCGTCGCCACCGGAGGGGGCGAAGGCGTCGTCGTACTGTTCGCCCGCGTGCGGGGTACCGATGCTGCTGCTCACGCCCCCGAGGGTACGGGGCGCTTGGCACGGGTGGCCTTCTCGAGGTCGGTCAGGGCGGAGAGCAGCAGCCGGGAGCCGGCCCGGGCCACCTCGACCCGGTCGGTGGCGGGCAGACCGGCGAGCTGCTCGTCCCACTTGCGGTGGGCGGCCCGCAGACCGCCGAGGTCGACCGGGTCGCCGACCAGCAGGGCGGCGGCGGCGATCGCGGTGGCGTCCCTGAGCTCCTCGGCGAACTCGGTGGCGCCGGGCACCGGGTCGGCGTCCTCCGGCGGCAGGTGAGCCTCCATCAGGACGGCGCTGCGACCGAGCAGTCCGATCGCGGCACGGGCCCGGTCGATCTGTTTGCGGGACAGCTCGGGCAGGTGCGAGTCGTGCCGGACCGGCTCGGCGTCGGCCCGTTCGATCGCCTGGAGCAGCTCGGAGCGGGCCTCCCTGGAGTCCAGCAGGGCGGTCCGGACGGTCCGGTGCTCGGAGCCCGCGGGGTCGCCGAAGACCGTCAGCACCGAGCCGGCGTACCGGCCGGCGGCGGCCAGCCACTCCGCCAGCCGTTCGGCCAGCCGGGCGGTCTGCCAGGTGGGGAAGAGGGCGTAGGCGAGCAGCGCGATCGAGCCGCCGAGCAGGGTCAGGGTGATCCGTTCGGCGGCGGTCTGCAGCGGGTTGCCCGGTTGCAGGCCGAGCAGGAAGACCACGTAACTGGAGACGCAGGCGGTCATCACCGCGTAGCCCGTACGGAGCGTCAGATAGGCGCCGCCCATGAAGGCCACCGCCAGCGCGGCGGACAGCCACTGGCCGGGGTGGAACAGCTGGACCACGGCGGTGCTGACCGCGACGCCGACCACGGTGCCGGCCAGCCGGGCCACGCCCCGGCTGTAGGTCTGGGCGAAGTCGGGGCGCATCACCATGGCGGCGGTGAGCGGGGCCCAGTAGCCGTGGTGCAGGTGCAGCAGTTTGGCGGCCAGGTAGGCGGCGGTGACCACGCAGGACAGCCGGACGGCGTGCTGGAAGACCGCCGAGCGCGGCTGGAGCTGGCGGCGGACGGCCAGCGCGGCGACCGGGAGCAGCCGGAACAGCGAGGGCCGGTGCAGTCCGGGCCCGATCACCGGGCTGCTGACGGTGTCCTGGTCGTGCTTGTCCAGGGTGTCGACGGCCTTGCGGAGCAGGCTGGTCAGCCGGCGGGCGGAGCGGCGGGCGGCGCCGGTGAGCACGCTGCGGCCGTCCTCGGCGTCCCGGCTCTCCCGGCCGACCATGGTGAGCGCGGGGGTGGACTTGGGCAGCCGGAGCGGATCGCCGGAGCGGATCGCCCGGGCCAGCGCGTCCATCGCCTCGGCGGCGGCGGCCAGCACCTCCCGGGCCCGGTCCCGTGCGGGGCCCTCGGCGGGGGCGCCGACCTTGGGGTCGGCGAGTGCGGCGAGGGTCGGGCGGACGCGTTCGGCGATACCGCGCAGTCCCTTGAGCTCGCCCGGGCGGTGCCTGGCCTGCCAGGGGGTCAGCGCGGCGGCCTGCCTGGCCAGGATGAACGGGGCCGGGTCGACGTGGGCGACCGGGTCCTGCCGCAGCCTGCGGGCGTAGTCGGCGAGTTCGGCGTAGGTGTCGGCGAGGGCGTCCCGCTGGGCCCGCCAGCTCTCGATCGGCCAGAGCGTGACCACCAGCGCCTGGGTGCCGCCGCCGAGCGCGCAGAGCAGACCGTGCCCCAGTGCGGTGGGCACGCTGACGGGCAGTTGGACCACCACCAGCATCACCGAGACGGTGGTGCTGGCGACCACGCCGCCGCTCGGGCCGATCGACCAGGCCAGCCCGGCGGCGAAGGCCCAGACCGCGAGCAGCACCGGGAAGGCGCCGGGGACGCCGACCGCGAGGTAGCCGCAGAAGGTGCTGACGCCCAGTCCGATCCCCGCCGCGACGGCCAGCGAGGCGCGCGGCCGGAAGCTGCGCTGGAAGGTCGCGGTGCCCGCGATGAAGGCGCCCATCGCGGCGGAGGTGGCCGGTCCAGGACCGGCCAGCGCCAGGGTGGGGAACACCACCAGCGCGGCGGCGACCGCCCCGCGCAGCGCGCGCTTCGGGTTGGAGAGCGTCCGGTCCACCTTCAACCCGGCGCGCACGCTGTCACGCAGGGCCGCAAACCAGGACATACGGCACAGCTTAGACGCTGCGGGCCCCCGGACCCCGGACCCGGCGCTCGACCCACAGCAGGACGGCGGTCGGCAGGAAGACCGCGTCGGCCGCGACCATCGCCAGCGAGAAGAACGGCAGGCCGAGCAGGACCGCGATCGCCAGGTGCTCGGTGATCATCATGGCCAGCAGGACGTTCTTCAGCCGCCGGTTGAACAGCGTGAACGGGAAGGCGACCTGGATGATCACCGTGCCGTAGCTGAACAGGAAGACCACCAGCAGGCTGGAGCCGACCAGCCCGGAGAGCCAGGGCCAGGGCGTGAAGTAGTCCAGGTGCAGCGGGTAGTGCAGCGCGGTGCCGTCCTGCCAGCGCGAGCCCTGCACCTTGTACCAGCCGGCCGTGGCGTAGATCAGCACCACCTGGACCGCGATCACCAGCATCGCGCAGTTGTGCAGCATGGTGGCCAGCGCGTCCAGCACCGCGCGCGGCTCGCCGTCCGGGCGCCACCGGTTGACGGACCACCAGAGCCCGGCCACCAGCCAGAGCAGCCAGGGCCAGGACGGCGGCCCGGCCGCGAGCCCGGCACCGAGCAGCAGCCAGAGCCAGACCGCGCCGCCGTCCCGGCCGCGCCGGGCGTCCAGCGACCAGACCCGGGCGCACCTGGTGAGCACCAAGTAGACCGCCATCAGGTGGATCACATTGTCGCCGCCGTCGCCGACGAAGACGTTCCGGTTCTGCAGCGAGAGCACGGTGACCAGGAAGACCGCGCCGCTGGCCCTGGTCCGCCAGCCGAGCGTGAAGAGCACGGCGGCCAGGATCGCCAGGTGGTAGACCAGCTCGAACCAGAGCCGCCCCTGGAACCAGGGCAGCACGGTGAAGGCGTGGTTCTCCGCCAGCAGCCGGTCGGCCAGCTCCGCCGACCAGGGCGAGCGGTCGCCGTACAGCACCCGGCGGTTGGGCCACTCCCGGATCAGGTAGGCCGCCCAGGCCAGCCCGAAGCCGATCCGGGCCACCGCCGCCTGGTACGGGGCGAGCGGGCGGCCGGTGAAGGTGGTGAAGGCGGTGCGCAGCCGGTCCGAACGGCGGGCCCGGAGGGCGAGCCGCTGCGGGGAGCGCTGCCGGGGGACGGCGTCGAGGAGCTGACGTTCCGTCTGCTCCGGGGGGCTCTGCTCCGCGGCGTCCTGCTGCGGGCTGTCATGCTGCGGGGTGTCGTACGCCGGGGTGCTCACCACAGCCCCCGCAGGTCGGCCTCGCCCACCGGCCACCAGGGCAGCTCGCGGTACTTCGGCGCGGTGTCCACCTGCTCCCGGCTCCACGCGGGCGGGGCCAGCTCGGCCGTCCCGACCCGCAGTTGGACCTGGAACAACCGCAGGCCCGGCTCGGCCGGCCCGAGCCGCTGGAGCGCCGTCCGCTTCAGGTACTGCTCGGCCAGCACGGCCCGGGAGCCGGTGCCCTGCTGCTCGGTGTGGGTGGAGTCGTAGAAGTCCCAGGCCCGGCGCAGCAGGTTCTGGTCCACGTGACTGGGGGCCGGGTTGCCGCGGACCGCCGCGATGTCACCCGCCGTCAGACCGGCCCACTCCCGGGTGGTGACCGTGCCGTCGGCGGCGATGGTCTGCACCCGGGCGTCCACCGTCACGTTCTGCTGGAGCGGGTTGGGCGCGAACAGCCGCCAGTTCTGCTCGAACTCCGGATAGACCACCGCGTCCAGCTCGGCCCGGTACTCCTGGGAGAGCGCATTGGACGGCGCCGAGTGCAGGAACAGCGCGGCCAGGAACAGGGCGGTGCCGCCGAGCAGCACCGCCCCGGTGGCACAGAGCACCACCAGCGCCGGGGTGGACCAGGTACGCACGGCCGGATCTCCCCTCGGGCTGCGGTGTGCCCGGTCATCCTGCCTTACGGGGGCGGGCGCTACTAGAGAACGAAGGCGTCCCGGCCGTCGCTGCTCACCATCGGGCGGCCGGCCGCCTCCCAGGCGAACATCCCGCCGTCCACGTTGACCGCCTCGCGGCCCTGCGCGACCAGGTACTGCACCACCTGGGCGGACCGGCCGCCGACCCGGCAGAGCACGTACAGCTTCTCGTCCGGCAGCTCCTCGATCCGGGCGATCACCTCGCCGATCGGGATGTGCAGGGCGCCGTCGACGTGCCCGGCGTCCCACTCGTCCTGCTCGCGGACGTCGAGCAGCGGGGCTTCGGCGGGCACCGAGGCGGCGTCGGTGGTGGGGAGCTGCTGGGCGAACATCGTCTGGGTCTCCTGTGTCCGTTGGTGGTCAACGCCATTGTCGCCCGGCCCGGCCAGCAACCGCTCCAACTCGGCCTGCTTGGCCGCGGCCTGGCCGAGCAACTGGTCGGCCAGCTCTTCCAGCAGGCGGTCGGGCTCCTGCGGGGCCAGCCGGAGCAGCTCGCCCATCGGGGTGTTCTCCAGCCGGACCTGCTCGGTGGCCAGCCGGCCGATCTTGCCGGTCAGCCACTCCAGCCGCTGGTTCAGCCAGTCCGGCCGGTCCGGCGCCTCGGGGGCGGGGGCGGCCTCCGGCGCGGTGGACCACTCCTCGGTCAGCTCGGCCAGCGCCTTGGCGTCCCCGTGCGCGTACGCCTCGTTGACCCGGGCGATGAAGGCCACCCGGCGCTCCTGCTCGGCTGGGTCGGTGGTGAGGTCCGGGTGCGCCCGGCGGGCCAGCTCGCGGTAGAGCCGCTGCGCCTCCTTGCCGGGGCGGACCCGGCGGGGCGGCTCGGGCTCGGTGGCCGGCTCGGTCGGCAGACTGTCGAACAGCGCGTCCAGGTCCGGGAGTTCGTCCACCCGCTGCCTGGCCTCGGCCGCCCGGCGGAGGTCCTCGGGCGCACCCGTCCGGGCCGCCACGGTCTCCGCGACCAGCGCGTCCAGCTCGTCCAGCCGCGCGTACAGCGGGCCGAGCAGCTGGTGGTGGATCAGCGCGAAGTTGTCGATCTCGACCCGCAGGGTCTCGACGTCCACCTCCAGGGTCAGCCAGGCCAGCTCGGCCGCCGCCACCCGCTCCTCGAGCTGCCACCGCTCCTGATCCGCCCACTGGACGGGGCTGCTGCTCTCCGCGCTCACCTGCTGTGCCTCCGTCCGGGGGATACGGCCTGTCACCCTACCGGGGCGCCGCCGGACGAACCGGTGGTACGAGGGGGCGCACGGAGGGTGACACGCAACTGATACTTACGAATCTCCCCGTTTCGCTTTCAGTGCCGCCCCCCGCCGTGCTTCGCTGGAGGGTGCAGCGGGACCGGATCAGACAGGAAGCGGCGGCCAGGCGGGAGCAGACCCAATTCATGGTGGACCAGCCAGATTCCCCACCGTCGGCCGATCAGCCGGCCGTCGTCACCCTGGTGCGACTGGCCGTGGTGCTGATCGATCCGGACGGTCGGATCACGTACTGGAGCAGGGCCGCCGAGGAGTTGTTCGGTCACCGGGCCGAGGTGGCCTTCGGGCGGACGGCCTCCGGGCTGCTGCCCGCCGTCGAGCCCCGGTCGGAGGGCCCCGGGAGGGCGGCCGGCCCCGGGCGTCGCTGCGACGCGCTGGACACCCTGGACGACCTGACCCAGACCGGCGGCGTCCCGTGGGCCGGGGCGATGGCCGTGGTGGACCGCGAGGAGCGGCTGCGCGACGTGTTCTGGTGGGCCTACCCGCTGACCGAGCCGACCGGGCGCGGGCTGCTCGCGCTGGCCGCCGACGCCCGCCCGCTGCGGGCCGGCGGCCCCCGGATCGCGCTCGGCAGCCGGCAGTTCCCGTACGTCCCCTCCCCCGGCCCGGTCGGCGGCCTGCACCGGCTCCGCCCCGACCTCACCCCGGCCGGGCAGGGCGACACCGGGCCGCTGGCCGCGCTGCTGCCCACCTGCTCCGAGGACCGCCGGCGCCGCCTGCTCGGCCAGCTCGGGGCGGCCGGCCTGCCGGCCCTCTGGGTGGACGCCTCCACCCGGCTCCCGGTGCAGCCGTACGAGCCGACCGGCACCGCCAGGGCCGCTGCCACCGGCCTGGGCCGCCGGTACCCGACCGCGCAGCAGCGCGCCGCCCAGCCCCGGGCCGGCCGACGCCCGGCCGAACCGCAGCGCCCCGCCCCCGACGGCTCGCTCCAGCTGCTGGCCAGCGGCGCCGGATCGGTCCCCGCCCCGCGTGACCCGAGCTCCATGTCGTCCGTCGGACCCACCCCGGGAGGCCCCGCCATCGAGTCAGCAGCCGACCGTTCCAGGAGCAACGGCCACGGCGGACGGGCCCACCCGCCCGTCCCGTCCCGTCCGACCGCCGCCTCGCCCGACGTCGAGCTGCTGACCAGCAGCCCGGCCGGGGAGCAGCTCGCGCTGCTCAGCGAGGTCGGCAACCGGGTCGGCACCACGCTGGACCTCGACACCACCGCGCGCGAGCTGTGCGAGGTGCTGGTCCCGAGCATCGCCGACTTCGCCTGCGTCGACCTGCGGGACGGCCTGATCTCCGACTCGGTGCTGCCGATCAACCGGCCCTCCGACACCACCATGCTGCGCCGGGTGGCCCGGTCCTTCAACGCCACCGTGGGCCAGTGGGAGCACGTGCTGGAGGAGGGCGCGCTGCTGGCGATGCCCCGCTCCACCCCGCCGGGCCTGGCCCTGCAGGAGAACCAGCCGGTGCTGGTCCCGGTGGTCAACCCGGACGTGGCGGTGGACTACGCGGCCTCGCTCGGCAGCCCGGAGCTGGTGCCGGTGGTGACCGGCCGGTCGATGCTGGTGCTGCCGCTGTCCGCCCGGGGCACCGTGCTCGGCATCCTCAAGCTGCTCCGGCTGCCCGACCGGGCCCCGTTCGACCACGCCGACGCGGCCACCCTGCGCGAGCTGGCGGCCCGGGCCGCGCTCTCGCTGGACAACGCCCGGCTGCACCGGATGGAGGCGAAGACCGCCACCATCCTGCAGCGCTCGATGATCCCGACCCGCCCGCCGAAGATCCCCGGCGTGCAGATCGCCCACCGCTACCTGCCGGGCGACCAGAAGGCCGAGGTCGGCGGCGACTGGTTCGACGCGATCCAGCTGCCCGGCAGTCGGGTCGCCCTGGTGGTCGGCGACGTGATGGGCCACGGCCTGCTCTCGGCGGCCGCGATGGGCCGGTTCCGCACCGCGATGCAGACCCTGGCCGCGCTCGACCTGCCGCCGGGCCAGCTGCTGCGGCACCTGGACAACCTGGCCCACAAGCTCGGCGACGACCACCTGGCCACCTGCCTGTACGTGGTCTACGACCCGATCAACCGGACCTGCGAGCTGGCCAGCGCCGGGCACGTGCCACCGGTGCTGGTGCACCCGGACGGCACCGGTGAGCTGCTGGAGATCCCGTCCGGCGCGCCGATCGGGGTCGGCGGGGTGCCGTTCGTCTCGAAGAAGATCGACGTCTCGGACGGCTCGATGCTGGTGCTCTGCACCGACGGCCTGGTGGAGGTCAGGGGCGGCGACATAGGAGCCGGCCTGGCCGCCCTCTGCGGCAACCTGATCGACCCGAAGCAGAGCCCCGAGGAGGCCTGCGACGTGGTGCTGGAGCGCCTGCACTCGGAGGACCGGCAGGACGACATCGCCCTGCTGGTGGCCCGTTTCGACGGGGTCGCGCCGACCGACGTGCAGACCTGGGAGCTGGCGGTGGACGAGACCGAGGTCCGCCGGGCCAGGCAGCTGGTCCGCGAGCAGCTGGCCGCCTGGCAGCTCACCGCGCTGACCGACACCGTCGAGCTGCTGGTCAGCGAGCTGGTGACGAACGCCGTCCGGGTGGCCAGGGACCACGTCCAGCTCCAGCTGATCCGGGTGGACAAGCTGCTGGTCGAGGTCAGCGACGACAACCACAACCTGCCGTCGCTGGAGCCGTCCGAGGAGCTGGACGAGAACGGCCGGGGCCTCAACCTGGTGAGCAAGCTGGCCGAGAAGTGGGGCACCGCCCGGAAGGCGGTCGGCAAGGTGGTCTGGTTCGAGCTGGCGCTGCCGAGGAGCTGAGCCGGGGGCCGGGAGGTCAGGAGACCATGACCCGGGACGGGGCGGCTGCGGCAGCAGCAGCGGCCGCCCGGCGGCGCCGGGCCTCGGTGGCGACCGAGGTGGCGGCACCGACCACCGCCAGCACCCGCGGCCAGAAGTCGCCGAACACCTCGACCGCGGCCGCCAGCAGCACGGCGGTGAGCAGCGCCACCACGTGCTCCAGCCCGGCCAGGTTGGGCAGCACGACCGCCTCGGCGACCATCAGCGCGCCCACCAGCCCGGCCGTCCACCAGGCCCGGCAGCGGATCGCGACCACGATCGCCAGCGCGACCACCGCGGCGGACGGGCCGGTGTCCCGGACGTGGGCCACCGAGGCGGGGAAGCCGAACAGGTGGTCCGGGCCGATCGCCACCCCGACCCGGGCGAACAGCGTGCCCGCCAGCGTGCAGGCGTAGGCCACCACCAGGGTCAGCCGGCGGCCGAGCACCAGCTCGGCCAGGCCGAAGACCAGGAAGACCTGCACCAGCGCGCCCCAGACCGGCAGGTCGAGCGCGGGGACGTACAGCGAGAGCGGGGTGCGCAGCAGCGAGACGTCCAGCGGGAGACCGGCCTTGACCACACCCACGTGGGTGACGAAGCGCTCCCCGCCGGGCAGGTGCTGGACGATGCTGAACAGCAGCACCAGCAGGGTGGCGGTGGTGGCCAGCGGGACGGCGGCGAACCGTTTGCGCGCGATCTCCGACCTGACGGTGGAGAACATCGCGCCCCACTCGGCCGCGGCGGCCCGCCTGAGCACTCCGTGCTGCGTCACTGCTGTCCCCGTTCTCACTCCCACATTTCCCGCACACCCATTAATGCGTGGTGTCCTACATCAACAGTAGGTATCCGATAAACGGGCCGCATCAGCTCCTGAGCCGAAGCCAGGTCATCCTCCAGGGGGACAGAACCCTGAATTCATCCCCCGGTCGGCAGGTAGCGGCGGGAAGTCCTCCGCCCCCCGGCGGAGGACTATCCCTCCCCGCCGCGTTCCGGGACCGGCAGGACGGCCTCTGCCACCGAATCGGCGGTGGGCCGGGCGTGCCGACGGCGGAACAGGGCGGGAAGACTGGGCGCGGTGATGAAACCCTCGGCCCTGGCACTGGCGATGCCGATGCGCGGAATCTCGCTGCTCTTCTCGAAGAGCAGATAACGCGGCTCCCAGATCGGCCGGTACTTGGCGTTGGCCCGATAGAGGGACTCGATCTGCCACCAGCGCGAGAAGAAGCCGAGAACCGAGCGCCACAGGCGCAGCACCGGCCCCGCGCCGAGCTTCGATCCGCGCTCGAAGACCGACCGGAACATCGCGAAGTTCAGCGAGACCCGTTCGAGGTCGACCTCCTTGGCGCGCTGGAGGAGTTCGATCACCATGAACTCCATCAGGCCGTTCTCGGTGTCCCGCTCGCGGCGCATCAGGTCCAGCGACAGCCCGTTCGCCCCCCACGGCACGAAGCTCAGCAGGGCGCGCAGCTCGCCGTCCGCGTCGTGGCACTCCAGCATCACGCAGCGGCCGTCGTCCGGGTCGCCGAGGCGGCCGAGCGCCATCGAGAAGCCGCGCTCGGTGGCGCCGTCCCGCCAGTGGTCGGCCTTGTGGACCAGCTCGGCCATCTCGGCCTCGGGGATGTCCTCGTGCCGGCGGACCCGCACGGTGTACCCGGCGCGCTTGACCCGGTTGTACGCCTGGCGGACCACCCGCATGGCGCGGCCGTCCAGCGAGAACTCGTCCAGCTCGACGATCGCCTCGTCACCGAGTTCGAGCGCGTCCAGGCCGTGCCGGGCGTAGATCACGCCGGCGTCCTCGGAGGCGCCCATCACGGCCGGGACCCAGGCGTGCTCCCTGGCCTCGGACAGCCAGGCGTCGATCGCGCCGGGCCACGCCTCCGGGTCGCCGATCGGGTCGCCGGAGGCCAGCGAGACGCCGCCGAGCACCCGGTAGGCGACGGCCGCCTTGCCGCTCGGCGAGAAGACCACCGCCTTGTCCCGGCGGAGCGCGAAGTAGCCGAGCGAGTCGCGCTCGCCCTGCTTCTCCAGCAGCTCCCGCAGCTGCAGCTCGTCCTGCGGGGTCAGCAGCTCCTGGCCGCGCGGCGAGCGGAACGCCACGTACATCACCAGCAGGAAGAGCACCGCGCTCATCAGGTTGATCGACCCGTTCACCCAGGTGGGTACGGAGATCACGCTGGAGGCGTGCTCGGTCGGCTGGAGCGTGATCATCCGGGCGATCGAGTAGCCGAACCGGTCACCGAAGCCGGCCCCGGTGATCGTGTTGGTCATCCCGACCAGCAGCGCGCCGATCCCGCCGCCCAGCAGCAGACCGCCGGCGAAGGCCGCCACCGCCGCCTTCGGGTTGGAGCGGTCGCCCTTGGAGGTGAACTCCCGGCGCCCGACCAGCAGGGCCAGGAAGAACAGCCCGGTGAGCACGGTGGAGAAGTAGTTGAACGGATGGTGGTTGAACCGGACGTTGTCCTCCGTCCAGACCATCGCGGTCAGGTACAGCAGGAAGAACAGCCCGGAGACCACCGTGTTGAAGATCCACGCGGCCCGCTTCCGCCGCCGCATCGCCACCGCCAGCAGCAGCGAGAGCACCGCCGAGGTCAACCCGGCGGTCATCAGGTAGGGGGTGAAGAACTCGCCCTCGTTGTGCGTCTGCACCTGGTCCCGGAACGGGACGGCGAGCACCGCCACCAGATTCAGCAGGGCCAGCAGGCGCAGGTACCAGACGGTGGCCCGGGCGGCTCTGGGCCGCCAGCGGGCCAGCAGCCGGGCGGCCGCCCCGGGGCGCTCGTCGGCGATGGCGGTCGGAGGCTCCGGCTTCACGGTGGGGGACACAGCTCAATTCCAAACGATCAGTTGTGGGGGCGCATCCGCACGAGACCGCCGACGGGCGGCTTCACCGCATTCCCATGGTTGCTCACCACGGATGAGAATTACGTGAACCAGGTAGCGGATTCGGTCCCCCGCCGATCGGCGGGGGTGCTCTCCCACCGGTTGCCGTCCCACCCGCTCCGACCTGCCCCTAGGCTCAGAAGACCGAGCACCCGCACCACCCCGAGGGAGAGACCATGACGGCGATCCGCGTCCTGATCGTGGACGACGAGATCCTGGTCCGCTCCGGCCTGGGCCTGATCGTCGGGTCGGCCCCCGACCTGGAGGTGGTGGGCGACTGCTCGGGTGCGTCGGCGGAGGAGAAGGTCACCCTGCTGCGTCCGCACGTGGTGCTGCTCGACATCCGGATGCCCGACCTGGACGGCATCTCGGTGCTGCGCCGGCTGCGCGCCCTGCCGCACCCCCCGGCGGTGGCCATGCTGACCACCTTCGACACCGACGAGTACATCGGCACCGCGCTGCGCGCCGGGGCGGCCGGCTTCATGCTCAAGGACACCGCCCCCGAGCAGCTGGTGCACGCCGTCCGGGTGCTCGCGGCCGGCGGCAGCGTGCTCTCGCCGACCGTGACCCGCACCGTGATCAGCGGCTACGTGGACGGCGGCGGCCCGGACGCCGAGGCGGCGGCGCTGACCCGTGGGCTGACCGGCCGGGAGCTGGACGTGCTGGCGCTGCTCGGCGAGGGCCTGTCGAACGCCGAGATCGCCGACCGGCTGTTCCTCGGCACCGGCACCGTCAAGGACCACATCAGCGCCATCCTCGGGAAGCTCGGTGCCGCCAACCGGGTGCAGGCCGCGGTGCTGGCCAACCGGGCGGGGCTGGTCCGGACCCCGCCCGAGCCGAGGGCATGAGAGCCGCCGCCAGGGCCCGGCTGACCGCGCCCTGGCCGATGCTGCTGCTGCCGCTGCTGCTGGCCGCCATGGACGCCGCGCTGGTCGCCAGGAACTCCTCCTGGTGGGAGCTGACCCTCTCCGGGCTGGCCACCGGGGCGCTGCTGCTGCGCCGCCGCTTCCCGCTGCTGACCCTGCTGCTGGTGCTGCCCGGCACCTTCGTGAACTACATCTGGATCGCCCCGATCACCGCGGTCTACTCGGTCGCCGCATACCGCCCCGGACTGCGCGTCACCACCCTCAGCGCCAGCGTCTTCGCGCTGGTCGAGTTCTTCCACTGGCCGCTGGAGGACCACCCGCTGGCGCTGGACCAGGACAACGCGCTGTACGCCATCCAGTGCGTGATGCTCGGCGCCGGGCCCGCCGCGCTCGGCCTGCTGGCCAGGACCCGGACCGAACTGGCGGCCCGGCTGGACGAACTGACCGAGGGTCGGCAGCGGGAGAACCGGCTGCTCGCCGACCGGGTGCTGAGCACCGAGCGGGCCCGGCTGGCGCGGGAGATGCACGACGTGGTCTCGCACCAGGTCAGCCTGATCAGCATCCAGGCCGGCGCGCTCCAGGTGAGCACCGCCGACCCGGCCGCCAAGGCCACCGCACGGACCATCAGGGAGCTGTCGGTCCGCACCCTGGAGGAGCTGCGGCAGATGGTCGGGGTGCTGCGCGCGGCCGGGGTCCGGGGCACCGATCCGCTCGCCCCGCAGCCCCGGCTGGCCGACCTGCCCCGGCTGATCGAGAACAGCGGACTGACCGTCACCAGCAGCCTGGCGAGCGGGGACCGGCCCTGGCCGGAGGCGGTCGAACGGGCCGCCTTCCGGACCGTCCAGGAGGCGCTCACCAACATCAGCAAGCACGCGCCCGGCGCCGCCGTGGCGGTCCGGCTCACCGCCCGGGGCACCCGCCTGCTGGTCGAGGTCAGGAACGGCCCGCCGACCCGGCCGGCCGACACCGCCGAGGCCCTGCCCGGCGGCGGCCACGGCCTGGTCGGGCTGCGCGAGCGGGCGGTCCTGCTGGGCGGCGGCCTGGTCGCGGAGCCGACCCCGGAGGGCGGCTTCCTGGTCCGGGCCGAGCTGCCCGCGGCGGGGGAGTAGCGCCGGGGCCTCAGGCCCCACCGGGGGCGGGCAGCTCGTACGGGGAGGGCACCGGGAAGTAGTCACGGAGGAACCCGGCCAGCACCCGGCCCTGCTCCTCCGCCGGGATCTCCCGGCCGTCCCCGTCGGCCAGACAGAACGTGTCGGCCCAACGGGACGTCAGCAGCTCCGCCAGCCGGCCGAGCTGGTCGGGCTGGTCGGTCCCCGCGTAGAAGTGCTCCAGCCGGGCGTCCACCGCGTGCCCGGTGGCGTGTGCGGCGTACAGCGCCAGGGTGACCGGGGGCAGGTCGGCGGCGCTCCGGAACACCGACCCTGCGGTCTCCGCCAGACCGGCGGCGAACCGCTCGGCGGACTCGGCGAGCAGCCGGCGGGAGAGCGGGTGCGGCGAGTGGCTGAGGATCTGCGGATAGGTCCGGCCGAAGGCCGCCAGCAGCGCGGCCCGGGCGTTCTTCTGGGCCGCCGCGTAGACGCTGTCCTCCTCGGTCCGGTCGCCGGGCGGGACCGTCCGGTCGTTCCGGAGGATCCGGGGCAGGCCGCTGCCCAGGAAGAAGGACTGCGGCTGGACCGGGCGGCCGAGGAAGAGGTCGTCGTTGAAGTAGAGGAAGTGCTCGGCCAGACCGGGTATCCGGTGCAGCTGGGTCTCGATGGCATGCGAGTTGAAGACCGGCAGCACCGCCGGGTCGGCGAACAGCTCGCGGTGCGGCACCACGGTGATCCCGGGGTGGGCGGTGTCCAGCCACGGCGGCACCTGGTCGTCGGTGACCAGGAAGACCTGCCGGATCCAGGGCGCGTAGGAGGCGATCGACCGCAGGCAGTACCGGAGTTCGCCCCGGTTGCGGTAGCGGTGCTCGGCGGCGTCCAGCGGGAGGTCCGGGCCCGCCGCGGCCAGCGCCTCGGCCCGGCGGTGCCGCCAGTGGCGGTCGCCGTCGTCCACCCAGGTGATCACCGCGTCGACCGGGAAGTCGATGTCCCCCGGGAAGGTGCCGGCCAGCGACCCGAGCACCGGGACGTCCCGGCCCGCGATCCGCACCGGGCCCGAGGTCTCCATCGAGGGCAGCCACCAGCCGTACGGTGTCTCGGCGATCGCGGCGACCACGCCGGTGCCCTCGGCGCCCGGGTCCCAGAACTCCAGGTCGCAGCCGTGGTCGGCGCCGTAGTACAGGGTCCGGCCGGTGGTCACGGTGGGGCGGAACACCCGCAGGCCCTTCACCCGCTCGATCTCCGGCTCCCCCGGCTCCCCCGGCCCGGACGGCTCGGCCGGGTCCGCAGGCTCGGGCACGGCCTCGACGGCGGCCACCGCCGCCGCCAGGCCGTCGGCCAGGGTCAGGCCCAACTCCTTGCCGTGACCGAGCAGTTCGAAGTAGACCGGCCGGTCGGCGCAGGCTTCGGCGAAGGCGTCCAGGACGGCCCCGCGGTCACCCGGCCGGATCGCCAGCCGGTGCCGGTAGCCCGGGTCCGGCACCATGGCGTACCCGATCCCCGCCCCATCGAGCACCCCGGCCACCTCGGCCAGCCCGGCGTCGCGGGCCTGCCAGGAGAGCAGGTCGTCCCGGATCCCGGCCAGCAGGCCGGCGTGCCGGACCAGGCCGGGATGCATGGCGAGCAGCCGTCGTTCGGTCAGCGCGACCGGATCGGGAGCCGGCTCGGCCGACGGGTCGCCACCGGGGCACCGGCGGCCCGCCGCGACCACCCGGACGGGCAGGCGGCACAGCCGGCGCACCAGGCGCCGCGCGGCACGGCCGGCCAGGACAGCAGCGGGCATCGGAACTCCAGAGAGCGGGAGGCAGCAGGATGCCACCGCGATCTGGGAGGAAGCTGAGGACGTTCACAACCGGCGTTCACAACCCGGGCGGTGAACCCGGGCGGAACAACAAGAAAGGGTGCCTCTCTTTCGAGAGGCACCCTTTGCTGGTGCGCGAGGGGGGAGTTGAACCCCCACGCCCTTTCGGGCACTGGAACCTGAATCCAGCGCGTCTGCCTATTCCGCCACCCGCGCATGGGTGTCGCCGTAAGTTCTTCCGGCTTGCTCGACCTGAGTCTCGCTGGCCTTCCGTCCGGCTGCCTTGCGGCTGCCCCTTCCGACGTGGAAAACATTAGCACGACCTGCGGGTGCACTACGAATCCCTTCCTCCCGCGGTCCGCAACCGGAGCGCGGCAGTCGGCCGAGCACCGCAGCCGGGGGCCGGTCGGGTGCAGGCGAACGGGTGAGCGAGGGGTGAGCGAGGGCCGCTCCGGGTAGCCCTGGCTTGCGCCCCGCCGTGCCCGGGGAACCGTACGGATGGCCCGGGCGTGGATACGATCAGCACGGAAGTACCGCTGACGGACCCGAACAGCGGCCGGATCGAACGCCCTAGGAAGGGGGTGCCCCAGTGGGAGTACTGAAGAAGTTCGAGCAGCGACTCGAAGGTCTCGTGAACGGCACCTTCGCCAAGGTGTTCAAGTCCGAGGTGCAGCCCGTGGAGATCGCGGGCGCGCTCCAGCGCGAGTGCGACAACAACGCCACGATCTGGAACCGCGACCGCACCGTGGTGCCGAACGACTTCATCGTCGAGCTCAGCCCGCACGACCACGAGCGGCTCAGCCCCTACTCGGGCCAGCTCGGCACCGAGCTGGCCGGGATGGTGCGCGAGTACGCCGAGGCGCAGCGCTACAGCTTCATGGGGCCGCTCCAGGTCAGCCTGGAGAAGGCCGACGACCTGGACACCGGGCTCTACCGGGTGCGCAGCCGCACGCTGGCCGCCGAGCAGCCGGCCGCGCCGTACGGCGGCCCGCCCGCGGCCGTCCCCGGCGCGCCGCCCGGGTACGACCGTCCGCCGACGCCGCCGGCCCCCGGCGCACCGTGGCAGCAGCCGGGCGCCGCGGCCCCGTACGCGCCGCCGCCGCCCGTCGCGCCCCCTTCGATGCCTCCGACGCCCCCTCAGGCGGGCGGCAACGTCCGGCCGTTCCCCGGGGCGGGCCACAGCGGCGCCGCCACCCGGCGCTGGATCGAGGTCAACGGGCAGCGGCACCAGATCACCGGGAACGCCTGCGTGCTCGGCCGCTCCACCGAGGCCGACGTGCGGATCGACGACCCAGGGGTCTCCCGCAAGCACGCCGAGATCCGGCCGGGCACGCCCGCGATGGTGCTCGACCTCGGCTCGACCAACGGCATCGTGGTGGACGGACAGCACACCCAGCGCGCTACGCTCCGCGACGGCTCACGGATCGTCCTGGGCAGCACCACCATCGTCTACCGACAGGTCGAAGGGTAGAGCGGGCGGTTATGTCAGAACTGACCTTGACGGTCATGCGGCTGGGTTTCCTGGCCGTGTTGTGGCTGTTCGTCATCGTTGCCGTGCAGGTGATCCGCAGTGATCTGTTCGGCACCAAGGTGAACCAGCGCACCGCCCGCCGCCCGGCTGCTCCGGCGGCCGCCGGTGCGGGCCAGGGTGGGGCCGCCAGGCCGCCCCAGCAGGCGTCCGGGCCACCCACCCAGGGTGGCCGCCGTCGTGGCGGCCCGACCCAACTCGTGGTCGTGCAGGGCTCGTTGGCCGGGACGACGGTCGCCCTCCAGGGGCAGACCATCACCCTGGGCCGGGCCCACGACTCCACGATCGTGCTGGACGACGACTACGCGTCCTCCCGTCATGCCAGGATCTACCCGGATCAGACTGGGCAGTGGACGGTCGAGGATCTAGGCTCCACCAACGGCACCTATCTGGACCGGCAGCGGCTCACCACGCCGACGCCGCTCCAGCCGGGCATGCCGATCCGAATCGGCAGGACCGTCATCGAACTGCGGAAGTAGCGGCGCATGAGGGACAGCACACCGTCCACCCGAAGGAGGGCCCGGACCGCATGAGTCTCGTGCTGCGCTTCGCCGCCGGATCCCACAAGGGGCTGATCCGGGAGGGGAACGAGGACTCCGGCTACGCCGGCCCGCGGCTGTTGGCGGTCGCCGACGGCATGGGCGGGGCGGCGGCCGGCGAGGTCGCCTCCTCCGAGGTGCTCGGTTCGATCGTCCGGCTGGACGAGGACGTGCCCGGCGCCGACCTGCTCACCCTGCTGAACGACGCGGTGCACGGCGCCAACGAGCGGCTGCGTCAGATGGTCGACGAGGACCCGCAGCTGGAGGGCATGGGCTGCACCCTGACCGCGATGCTGTGGACCGGTCAGCGGATGGGCCTGGTGCACATCGGCGACTCCCGCGCGTACCTGCTGCGGGACGGTTCGCTCAGCCAGATCACCCAGGACCACACCTGGGTGCAGCGGCTGGTGGACGAGGGCCGGATCACCCCGGAGGAGGCCGAGACCCACCCGCAGCGCTCCCTGCTGATGCGCGCGCTGGACGGCCGCGGCCAGGTCGAGCCCGACCTGTCGATCCGTGAGGTCCGGGCCGGCGACCGCTACCTGATCTGTTCCGACGGCCTGTCGGGGCCGGTCAGCCACCAGACCCTGGAGGAGACGCTCGGGAGCTTCTACTCCCCCGAGCAGACCGTCCAGGAGCTGATCCAGCTGGCGCTGCGCGGCGGCGGCCCGGACAACATCACCTGCGTGGTGGCGGACGTGCTCGACGTCGGCGCCACCGACCTGCTCAGCGGCGGCCTGGCCGACGTCCCGGTGGTGGTGGGCGCGGTGGCCGACACCCCGCCGTCCGCCACCGACCAGGCGATCCTGAACACCCCGGCCGGCCGCGCGGCCGGCCTGGGCCGGCCGGCCGCCCCGCAGGGCGCCTTCGGCCCGGCCGACGGCTACCAGTCCGGCTTCGGCCCCGCCGAGGGCTACGCCGGGCAGCAGGACTACGACGAGTTCGAGGAGGAGCCGCGCCGCAAGCGCCGCTGGCTCAAGCTCTCGGTCGCCCTGCTGGTGCTGGTCGGGCTGCTCGGCGGCGCCGGGTACTTCGGCTGGCGCTGGACCCAGAGCCAGTACTACGTGGGCGCGGACGGCGACTCGGTCGCGGTCTACCGCGGGATCAACCAGAACCTGGCCGGGCTCGACCTCTCCTCGGTCTACCGTCAGCACGGCGAGGTCGAGCTCAAGTTCCTGCCCGCCTACCAGCGGACCCAGGTCACCAAGACCATCCAGGCCACCAGCCTGACCGACGCCGAGGACCAGGTGAAGCAGCTGGGCGAGCAGGTGGCCGTCTGCAAGAAGGTGGCCGCCACGCCGCCCGGCACCGCACCGACCCTGAACGAGCAGGAACAGAAGCTGGCCACCTCCTGCCCGACCCAGTAGCGACACCGACCTCCAGCTGGTCCCACGCCGTCGGGGAGCGGCCGTCACGTGAGCACCTTTGACCTGAGCAGTAGTCAGACCGGTGGTGAGGAACCACGCCGAAGGCGTCGGGAGAACACCACCATCACCCCCCAGGGCGCCCCCAACCGCCGCAACACCGAGCTGGTGCTGCTGGCCTTCGCGGTGGTGGTGCCGATGCTGGCGTACGCCAACGTCGGGCTGGCGATGGACGGCAAGCTGCCGTCCGGCATGCTCGGCTACGGCCTCGGCATGGGCGTGCTCGCCCTGGTCGCGCACCTGGTGCTGCGCCGGTTCGCGCCGTACGCGGACCCGCTGCTGCTGCCGCTGGCGACGCTGCTGAACGGCCTCGGGCTGGTGATGATCTGGCGGCTCGACAAGGCCGGCAGCCTGCTCAGGAACAACTTCCCGGCGGCCTCGAACCAGTTGATGTGGTCGGGGCTCGGGGTGGCGCTGTTCATCGGCGTGGTGATCGTGCTCAAGGACCACCGGATCCTCCAGCGCTACACCTACATCTCGATGGTGCTGGCCCTGGTGCTGCTGGCGGCCCCGGCCTTCTTCCCGAGCCGGGCCGAGGACTTCGGCGCCAAGATCTGGATCCGGTTCGGCTCCTTCTCGATCCAGCCGGGCGAGTTCGCCAAGATCATCCTGACCGTGTTCTTCGCCGGCTACCTGATGGTCAAGCGGGACGCGCTGGCGCTGGCCAGCCGCCGCTTCATGGGGATGTACCTGCCGCGCGGGCGCGACCTGGGGCCGATCATCGTGGTCTGGCTGCTGTCGATCATGATCCTGGTGTTCGAGACCGACCTCGGCACCTCCTTCCTGTTCTTCGGCCTGTTCGTGGTGATGCTCTACGTCGCCACCGAGCGGACCAGCTGGATCGTCTTCGGCCTGCTGATGTCGATCAGCGGCGCGGCCCTGGTGGCCACCTCCGAACCGCACGTGAAGACCCGGATCGACGCCTGGCTGGACCCGATGGCCGCGTTCGCCCCGTCCCCGCCGAAGGGGGCCACCGAGCAGATCGGCCAGACCCTGATGGCCTTCGGCTCCGGCGGCACCACCGGCACCGGGCTCGGCCAGGGCCGGTCCTGGCTGATCCAGTTCGCCGCCAAGAGCGACTTCATCCTCGGCTCGTTCGGCGAGGAGCTCGGGCTGACCGGGCTGATGGCGATCTTCCTGCTCTACGGCCTGATCGTGCAGCGCGGCCTGCGCACCGCGATCGCGGCCCGCGACCCGTTCGGCAAGCTGCTCGCGGTCGGCCTGTCCTCCGCCTTCGCGCTCCAGGTCTTCGTGGTGGCCGGCGGCGTCACCGGGCTGATCCCGCTGACCGGTATGACCATGCCCTTCCTGGCCCAGGGCGGTTCCTCACTGGTCGCCAACTGGGCCCTGGTCGCCATCCTGCTGAAGATCAGCGACAGCGCCCGCCGGCCGGCCGCCGAACCGGCCCCCACCACCGCCGTGGACGGCGCGACCGAACAGACCCGGGGAGCCCTCGCGTGAACAAGCCGATCCGACGGGTCTCGATCTTCTGCCTGGTCCTGGTGCTGGCCCTGCTGGTCCGGGTCAACTGGGTGCAGGGCGTCCAGGCCGAGGCGTGGGCGGGCAACTCGCACAACGACCGGAACAAGTACGACCGGTACGCCTACCCGCGCGGCAACATCATCGCGGCGGGCGGCCAACCGGTCACCAAGTCCGAGTTCGTCAACGGGTACCGCTACAAGTACAAGCGCTCCTGGGTGGACGGCCCGCTGTGGGCCCCGGTCACCGGCTACTCCTCACAGGCCTTCGGCACCAGCCAGCTGGAGTCGCTCTCCGACGGCATCCTGTCCGGCTCCGACTCCCGGCTGTTCTTCCGGAACACCCTGGACATGCTGACCGGCAAGGAGAAGCAGGGCGGCGACGTGGTCACCACCCTGAACGCCAAGGCGCAGAAGGCGGCGTACGACGCGCTCGGCGCGAAGAAGGGCGCGGCGGTCGCGATCGACCCGCGCACCGGGGCGATCCTGGCGCTGGTCTCCACGCCGTCCTACGACCCGGGCCGCTTCGCGGGCACCGGCCCGGAGGACGCCAAGGCGTGGAAGGAGCTCGAGGCCGACCCGAACAAGCCGATGCTCAACCGGGCACTGCGCGAGACCTACCCGCCCGGTTCGACCTTCAAGCTGGTCACCGCGGCGGCCGCGTTCGAGAACGGCCGCTACCAGAACATCGGGGACGTCACCGACACCCCGCAGCACTACGTGCTGCCGAACACCAACGTCGAGCTGAAGAACGCCTCGGACGACGAGCCGTGCGCCAACGCGACCGTCAAGGTCGCGATGGACTACTCCTGCAACACCGTCTTCGGCAAGATCGGCGCCGATCTGGGCGGCGAGAAGATGCGCACCCAGGCCGAGCGGTTCGGCTTCAACAACCCCGGCATCAACGTCCCGATCCGGGCCTCGGAGTCGTTCTTCCCCGCCAAGTCCAGCGCCGACGGCACCGCGATGGACTCGATCGGCCAGCACGACACCCGGGCCACCCCGCTGCAGATGGCGATGGTCGCCGCGGCGATCGCCAACGACGGCCGGCTGATGACCCCGTACCTGGTGGACGAGGAGCGGGCGTCGAACCTCACCACCATCTCCAAGCACACCGAGCGGCAGCTCAGCCAGGCGGTCAGCCCGGCCACCGCGCAGAAGCTCCAGCAGCTGATGGAGAGCGTGGTGCAGAACGGCACCGGCACGAAGGCCCAGATCGACGGCCTGAAGGTGGGCGGCAAGACCGGCACCGCGCAGCACGGCGAGAACAACGCCGGGCTGCCGTTCGCCTGGTTCATGTCCTACGCCAAGGCGCCCGACGGCCGGCAGGTCGCGGTCGCGGTGGTGGTCGAGGACGGCTCCAGCGAGCGGGACCAGATCAGCGGCGGCGGGCTGGCGGCACCGATCGCCAAGGCCCTGATGAAGGCGGCCCTGGACCGGTAGGCCCGCTCCCCGGATCACACCGGATTCCGTACCGACCCGGTCGGTCCTTTGTCACAATGGGACCCGCCCGGTCGGTACCGGTCCGGTCTCAGCCTGCGGGCTGTTCCGGCTCCCTCAGGTCGGGCGGGTAGCGTATCCGCAAACAGCGGGTCCGCCCACCGCCGTGCACGGCTCCGGCCGTGGGGCCGACGTCACAGAACCGAGGTGACGGCGGAAGCGTCCAACACAACGTGCGGGGACCACCTACGTCACATCCTCACCAGCCGGTGGGGGAGAGGGTCGGAACTATGGAAGAGCCTCGTCGCCTCGGCGGCAGGTACGAGCTCGGCGGCGTCCTCGGACGCGGCGGCATGGCCGAGGTCTACCTCGCCCATGACACCCGGCTCGGCCGCTCCGTCGCCGTGAAGACGCTCCGCGCCGACATGGCCCGCGACCCGTCGTTCCAGGCCCGGTTCCGCCGCGAGGCCCAGTCCGCGGCCTCCCTGAACCACCCCGCGATCGTCGCCGTGTACGACACCGGCGAGGACTACATCGACGGGATCTCCATCCCCTACATCGTGATGGAGTACGTCGAGGGGTCCACGCTCCGCGAGCTGCTGCACTCCGGGCGGCGGCTGCTGCCCGAGCGCGCGCTCGAGATGACCATCGGCATCCTGCAGGCGCTGGAGTACTCGCACCGCGCCAACATCGTGCACCGCGACATCAAGCCCGCCAACGTGATGCTGACCCGGCAGGGCAACGTCAAGGTGATGGACTTCGGCATCGCCCGGGCGATGGGCGACGCCGGGATGACGATGACGCAGACCTCGGCCGTCATCGGCACCGCCCAGTACCTCTCCCCGGAGCAGGCCAAGGGCGAGACCGTGGACGCCCGGTCCGACATCTACTCGGCCGGCTGCCTGCTCTACGAGCTGCTCGCCGTACGCCCACCGTTCGTCGGCGACTCCCCGGTCGCGGTCGCCTACCAGCACGTCCGCGAGGAGGCCCTGCCCCCCTCGACGTACGACCCCGAGCTGCGCCCCGAGATCGACGCGATCGTGCTCAAGGCGCTCACCAAGGACCGGGACTACCGGTACCAGAGCGCCGACGAGATGCGCGACGACATCGAGCGCTTCCTCGACGGCCTCCCGGTCGCCGCCGCCCAGCAGGCCGCCGCCTACGGCGCCGCCGGGTACGGCTACGACCAGCAGGGCTACCCGAACGCCCAGCACGACCCGTACGGCCAGACCAACCTGCTGCCCCAGCAGGGCGGCGCCGGCCCGACCACCATGCTGCCGCAGGTCGGCTCCCCGCAGCCGGGCTACGGCTACCAGGACGACGGCTACGGCAACGGCGGGAACGGGAACGGCGGCTACGACGACCACGACCGCGGCCGCCGCGGCAACCAGCCGAAGAAGAGCAACAACACCTCCTGGGTGATCCTGGCGATCGCGGCGGTGCTGGTGCTGGTCGGCGCCTACTTCGTGGTGGACGCGATGACCAAGGGCGGTGGCGGCACCGGCAGCAAGGTGGCCGCCCCGCAGCTGGTCACGCTCACCCTGGACGAGGCCAAGGCCAAGGCCAAGAACGTCAACGAGAAGCTCCAGGTCGTGGCCGGCGCGGAGATCGCCTGCCCGGACGCCACCGTGAAGAAGGGTCAGGTCTGCACCCAGGACCCGGTCCCCAACACCCAGATCGCCGCCGACACCCAGATCAAGGTCCAGCTGTCCAGCGGTCCGGCCCAGGCCGACCTGCCCGACGTGACCGGGAACGCCCTCGCGCAGGCGCAGGAGAAGCTGACCAAGGCCGGGTTCACCGTCAAGACCACCTACGAGGCGAACGACACCGTCGCCCCGGACAAGGTGATCTCGCAGAACCCGCCGGCCGGCAAGGCCGAGCCCGGCTCCGCCGTCACCCTGGTCGTCTCGCAGGGCCAGGCCAAGGTCAACGTCCCCGGCGTGGTCGGCCAGACCGAGGACGCCGCCCGGCAGGCGCTGGAGGGCGCGGGCTTCCAGGTGGAGGTCAAGTCCGCCACCACCGCGGACCAGTCCAAGGTCGGCCAGGTCTCCGGTCAGGACCCGAAGGCCAACAGCAAGGTCGCCCCCGGCTCCAAGGTGACGCTGACGGTCTACAAGATGCAGGACAAGGTCACCGTGCCGCCGCTGCAGAACCAGACGGTGAAGGACGCGATCAAGCAGCTGGAGGCGCTCGGCCTCCGCTACACCTTCATCGCCGGCCCGCAGGACCTGACCGCCGTCGTGCAGAGCTCGCTGCCCCCGGCCGGGACCCAGGTGGACCCCAACACCCAGGTCGGCCTGGTCACCCGGGCTGCGGACAAGAGCAGCCCGCCCGCGACCGGTCACTGACCCCGCGTCACCTCGGAGGGGGCCGCCCGGTGGGCGGCCCCCTCCGGCGTTCCCGCGCCCCGGCTCAGCGCAGCTCGGCCGGCGGGGTCCGCTTCGCGTCCACCGGGTCCACCCGGACCAGCGAGGCCCAGACCGCCATCCGGTAGCGGGAGGTGTAGACGGGGGTGCAGGTGGTCAGGGTCAGGTAGCGGCCCGGACCGGTGTACGGGGAGCCCTTGGGCACGGGGGCGATGATGCCGGTGTCGTACTTGGAGGTCTGCGGGAGGCTGCCGTCGACCCGGTAGACGTACCACTGGTCCCGGGTCTCGACCACGACGGCGTCGCCCGGGACGACCTTGTCCAGGTCGTGGAAGCGCGCGCCGTGCCCGTCCCGGTGGGCCGCCAGGGTGAAGTTGCCCTGGGCGTCCCAGGGCATCGCGGAGCGGTACGGGCCTTCGTAGACCCCGGCCACGCCCTCGTTGAGGACGGCCGGGTCGGTGCCCATCCGGATCAGCGTCTGGTCGCCCCGGCCGAGGGCGGGGACGTGCAGGAAGCCGAGGCCGTCGCCGGCCGCGTAGACCGGCGGGGCGGCGGCCGCCGGGGCCCCGGGCACGGCCGGGGCCGACCAGGTGTCCCGCAGCCGGTCGCCGGCGGTGTCCGCCTGACGGTCCGCCACCACGCCGGTCCACCAGAGCGAGTAGCCGACGAACAGGGCCAGCATCAGCCCGGCGGTGATCAGCAGCTCGCCGACCACGCCCAGGACGGCCGCGCCCCGGCCGCGCCGCCGGGGCGCTGGTGCGGGGCCGTTCAGCTGGATCTGCACTGCGCGCCCCTCCGTCGGCCGGTCAGCCGTTCAGTGCGGCGGGCTGTCCCTGGCTCCTCGGTCGTTCCTCCACCATCTTGCCAAAGACGATCAGTCTTCCCCGGGCACTGAACTCCGGCGTGCATGTCGTGAGGGTGATGTAGCGGCCCGCCTCCTTGAACGGCGAACCCTTCGGCACCGGCTGGATCACCGTGACGTTCGACGGCGGGGTCTCCGGGATGCCGCCCGCGACCTGGTAGGTGAAGTACGAGGTCGCGGTCTCCACCACGATCTGGTCCCCCGGCACCAACTGCCCGATCTTCCGGAACGGCTGACCGTGCGTCGTGCGGTGCGCGGCGATCGCGAAGTTGCCGGCCTTGTCGGCCGGCATCGCGGTGCCGGTGTAGTGGCCGACCAGACCCTTGTCGAGCACCTGCTGCTTGAGCGTGCCCTCGGCGATCGGGTACTTCAGGCCGAGCTTGGGGATGTACAGGATCGCGAAGCCCTGCCCCGGCTCGAAGGCGGCCGGCGGCGGCACGCTCGCGCCCGGCGCCGGGGTCACGGGCGGGCTCTGCAGCGCCTGGCTCCACTGCTGCTCCAGTTGGCTGCGGGTGCCGTCGGCGGCCGCGTCGGCCTGCACGTTGGTCCACCACAGCTGGTACGAGACGAACAGCAGCATCACCAGTCCGAGCGTGATGAACAGCTCGCCGAGCACCCGGGCCGCCACCACCCGGCGGCGCTCCTTGGGCCGGGGGACGGCCGCACCCGCCCGGCCGGCCGCCCGGCGGCGGCCGCTGCCCGAGCTCAGCGCGGTGCGGCGGCGGTCGGCCCGCCGCCCCGGCGGGGGCAGCACGGCGGACGGCACCACCCGCAGCTGCATGGTCCGGTCGTCCGTCCAGGGCTGGTCCTCGACCGGCTCGTAGACCCCCCAGTCACCCGCTCCGCCCGCCGGATCGCCCTGCGCGCGCCCCTCCGGGCGTACCGCCGTCACGGCTCAGCCCCGGCCGATCACCGGGGCGAGGCCGGCCGACCGGCCGACCGCCTCCGGGTATCCGCACTCGGCCAGCCAGTTGGCCAGCATCCGGTGCCCGCCCTCGGTGAGCACCGACTCCGGGTGGAACTGCACGCCCTCGACCGGGAGGTCGCGGTGCCGCAGGCCCATGATGACGCCGCTGGCGGTCTCCGCGGTGACCGCCAGCTCGGCGGGCACCGTGCCGGGCTCGACCGCGAGCGAGTGGTAGCGGGTGGCGGTCAGCGGCGAGGGCAGCCCGGCGAACACCCCGCCGTCCCGGTGGGTGACCGGCGAGACCTTGCCGTGCAGCAGCTCGGGCGCCCGGCCGACCACGGCCCCGTACGCCACCGCGATCGACTGCAGGCCCAGGCAGACGCCGAACAGCGGCAGCCCGATCCGGGCGCAGTGGTGCACCATCTCGATGCACACCCCGGCCTCCTCGGGCGCCCCGGGACCGGGGGAGAGCAGCACCCCGTCGAAGCCCAGCGCGCCCGCCCGGCGGACCGCGTGATCCACCGTCACCTCGTCGTTGCGGACCACCTCGCAGGTGGCACCGAGCTGGTAGAGGTACTGGACCAGGTTGAAGACGAAGCTGTCGTAGTTGTCGACCACGAGAATCCGGGGCGGGTTGCCTGCGGCGGTCATCGGTGCGCTACTCCTGGGCTGGTACTGGTCGGGCGGGTGGGGCGGGGAGCACGGCTCAGCCGACGCCGCTGCCCTCGTCCACCGTGACGTCGCCGAAGGGGAGCAACGGTTCCGCCCACGGGAAGACGAACTGGAACAGGACGTAGACCACTCCGAGCGCCAGCAGCAGCGCGAGCACCGCGCGGACGAGTGCGTTCCCCGGCAGGTGCCGCCAGATCCAGCCGTACATGGTGCTCCTCGGAGTTCGGGTCGGGGTCAAGAGTAGACGGCGGCCCCCGCCGGGCAGGTGCGCTGTGCCCTTACTGACCGGAAGCCGTGCGCAGGTCGACCGTTCCGGTGTATCCGGGCACCGCGAGCTCGTTGCTCTCCTGGAGCTTCCAGCCGAGGCCGTACGCGTCGACGTACTGGAGGTAGTTGGCGATGGTCGGGTCGGCGTTCACCGCGGCCTTCAGCCTGTCGGTCCGCCCGACCGCCTTGATCACGTACGGCGGGGAGTAGACCCGGCCCTGCAGCAGCAGGGTGTTGCCGACGCAGCGGACCGCGCTGGTGGAGATCAGCCGCTGGTCCATCACCTGGATGCCCTCGGCGCCGCCCCGCCAGAGCGCGTTCACCACGGCCTGGATGTCCTGCTGGTGGATCACCAGGTCGTTGACGCCGGGGGCCGGGATGCCGGGCAGCTTGGCGGTGGCGTTCGGGGGCGCGTCGTTGAGCGTGACGGTCAGCCCGGGGCCCTGCAGCGCCTGCAGACCGGCCTCCTGCTGGAGCACGGCCAGCCGGTCGGCCTCGGCGGGGCTCTGTCCCCGGCCCTTGGCCAGCGCGTCCACCTGCCCCTGCAGGTCGCTGAGCTCGGCCTGGGCCTGCTGGTTCTGGGTGCTCCGCTGGCGTATCACGTCGCTGAGTCTGAGCAGCGAGTTGTCGGTGCGCAGATCGGTGCCGCGGGCGGTGTCCGCACTGATGTAGAACAGCAGACCGGCGAGTGCGAACACGGTGCAGGTCAGGGCACGTCCGACAATTCGGGTGCGCGGAGCCCGTTCGGGCCCCGAACGGGAGGGAATCGTGGAATTCGGCACCGTACCCTTATCTCCTTACGACCCGGCGAGCCACTACGCTAACGGACGCCGGTGGCATGTGCGGAGCACCGGTCCGGTTCGCGCTGCGGGTTTTCGGCCCGTGGACACCGGACCGACCGTTTCCGTACTGCCCGGTCCCCACAGCCGCCCGCCCCCGCTGCACCCTGCGCGGTCACAGCGCATCGACAGGAGAACCCCTCGTGCCGAAGTCTCGACTCCGCAAGAAGTCCGACTACACCCCGCCGCCGTCGGGCACGACAGCGGTGAAGATCAGTTCCGGTCGCGGCTGGGTGGCACCCCTGATGCTCGCACTGTTCCTGGTCGGGCTGGTCTGGATCGTCACCTACTACGTGACGAGCGGCAGCTGGCCGATCCAGGACTGGGGCAACTGGAACATCCTGGCCGGCTTCGGCTTCATCGCGGCCGGCTTCGGCGTCTCCACGCAGTGGAAGTGACGCTCTCCCGCTGAGCACCTCACGAAGCACCGCTCCGGTCACCCGGGGCGGTGCTTCGGCGTGCCCGGAACCGGCGCTTCCGGTGATCGGACCATCGGGTTGTCCACACGGTTATCCACACTGGGGAAAAGTCGACCCACCCTGTGGATAACTTTTTCGTTCGAGCTCCGCAGCTTTCTCCGAATTCCGGCCGAATGAGCAGCTAGACGCGCGTAGACCGTGGCCCTAGCAGTTCGCACTGACATCGACCGTGCGGACCCCGGTAGTGACTGTGGACAAACACCGCCCGGCCTCGGGGATCACCCGTTCAGACGGGCCGTCTGCAGCACCACGATCAGCACCGTCGCCGCCAGCACCCCGGCCACCGTGAGGCCCTGCACCAGGCCGCGCCTGGCCTGCGGGGCGTACATCAGCCCCACCCCCGTGACCGCCCCCGCGACCAGCCCGCCGAGGTGCGCGCGCCAGTCGATCACGCTGCTCAGCGAGAAGGTGATCACCAGGTTGAAGACCAGCAGCGCGATCACCGGCCCGAGCGGCACCCGGCTCACCCGGTACAGCACCGCAGTGGCGCCGAGCAGTCCGAAGATCGCACCGGAGGCACCGACCGAGTTCAGCCGCTCCCCCGCGAACAGGTACGAGAAGGCGCCGCCCATCAGCCCGGAGACCACGTACAGGCCGGTGAACCGCAGCCGCCCGAGCACCCGCTCCAGCTGGGGGCCCAGCACCCAGAGCGACACCATGTTCATCACCAGGTGCGCCACCCCGCCGTGCACGAACATCGCCGTCACCAGCCGGTACCACTGCTCCGGACCGGCGGCCACCCCGTAGGTCTCGAACCAGTGCGGCGGCGCCGCGCTCTGCAGCGCCAGGGTGTCCCACCACTCCGGCCGGACGTACTCGGTCAGCACGAAGACCAGCAGGTTGAGCCCGATCAGCGTCTTGGTGACCAGCGCCCCGTCCGCCACCGGCAGCCCGCCGAACCTGGTCCTGGCCCGCCGGACCTCCCGGTGACCGCCCTGGACGCACTCCGGGCACTGGAAGCCCACCGAGGCGCTCACCATGCACTCCGGGCAGATCGGCCGCCCACAGCGCCCGCAGGCCACCCCGGTCTCCCGCTCGGGGTGCCGGTAGCAGCCGGGCAACTGGTGGCCGCCCTCGGCACCCGTCCTGGCCGACTCGTCCGGAAGCATCCGCGGTTCCCCTCCCTCACACGACTGGTCCCGGTGGCTCCACCGCGCCGCGGGGCACCACCGGGACCGTAAGGCTACTGCCGACGGATCGTCAGCCGCGGGTGATCTCGACCGACTCGATCACGATGTCCTCGACCGGGCGGTCGGCGCGGCCGGTCGGACCCTCGGAGATCTCCTGCACGAGCTTCTGGCTGGCCGCGTCGGTGACCTGGCCGAAGATGGTGTGCTTGCCGGTGAGCCAGGTGGTCGGCGCGACCGTGATGAAGAACTGGGAGCCGTTGGTGCCCGGGCCGGCGTTGGCCATCGCCAGCAGGTACGGCTTGGTGAACGCCAGGTCGGGGTGGAACTCGTCCGCGAACTTGTAGCCCGGGCCGCCGGTGCCGGTGCCCAGCGGGTCGCCGCCCTGGAGCATGAAGTCCTTGATCACGCGGTGGAACACGGTGCCGTTGTAGAGCGGCGCGTTCGACGGCTTGCCGGTGCGCGGGTCGACCCACTCCCGGGTGCCCTCGGCGAGCTCGACGAAGTTGGCCACCGTCTTCGGCGCGTGGTTCGGGAAGAGCTCGACCACGATGTCGCCGCGGTTGGTCTTCAGGGTCGCGATCAGGTCCTGGGCCACGGTGTGCCTTCCTAGTCTCTCTGGGTCAACTGGCCTTCGATCATCCCACGACCGGTCCGCCGGCCGGGGCCGAGCAGTGGTTTCGACACCCGCTTCCGGAGCAACCCGGCGTGCCGTGGGACAAACGGACATGCATGATCTCCAATCAGGTGGAAATGTGCATACAGGACGCCATCGAGGAGGAGAAGCTCGTGACCCGCTTGGACTCAGCCCGCGACACCGCCGACAAGGCCAGGGACACCCTCGCGCCCTATGCCGCCACCGCCAAGGAGACCGCCCAGCACTACGCGGCCGTGATGGACGACGCCAGGCTCCGCCTCGGCCCCAAGGTCCAGGCGGCCGGGAGCCAGGCGAGGACGGGCGCCGGCCAGGCCGCCCAGGCCGCCAGGGTCCAGTACGTCAAGCACCTCGCACCGCAGCTGGAGCACGCCTTCGGCTCGCTGCCGCCGCACACCCAGCAGAGCACCCTGAAGGCCGTGCACCGGGCCCAGGAGGCCGCGCTGGCCGCCAAGCTCTCCGCCACCCGGGCGGCCGACCAGGCCCGGGTCACCGTGTTCCCCCGGGTCACCGAGGCGGTCGAGCAGGCGAAGGCCGGCATCACCCCGGTCGCCCAGGAGGCCCAGCTCCGCGGCGCCGCCGCGTTCACCGCGCTGCAGGGCCACGTCAGCGCCACCGAGATCGGCGAGCTGGCGGCCAGGAACGCCAAGAAGGAGCAGCGGCACGGCTGGGCCACCGGCCTGGCCGTCACCGGCGCGCTGGCGATCGCCTCCGGGCTGGTCGCCTGGCAGTGGTGGCGCAGCCGCAGCACCCCGCAGTGGCTGGTCGAGCCGCCGGCCGAGCAGGCCCCCGAATCCCAGCTGAACGGCTCGGGCCCGGTCGGCACCGGCGCCACCGCCGCGTCCACCCCGACCCCGACCCCGCCCGGCGCCGAGCCCGAGGACCCCGACCACGAGGACCGGCCGAAGCCGCACGACCCGCGCAAGCCGCACTGACCCGCCGCGAGAACGCGGTACGGCCGCTGACCTGATCCCAGGTCAGCGGCCGTACCGTCACCACGCTGTGGAGCTTAGGAGACTCGAACTCCTGACATCTGCCTTGCAAAGGCAGCGCTCTACCAACTGAGCTAAAGCCCCGTGGTCGCCGTGCTGCGCACCAGCGTACCCGCTCCCCCCGGCTGTTCCGCAAAACACCCCGGCCGGAACGGACTTCGGGTCGGCCCCGGCCGAAGGGCCGGGACCGACCCGTGAAGGTCGTCGGTCGGGTCAGCGACCGGCCGGGACCGGGTCGGTGGCCTCGGTCCAGAGGTCCTGCTCGGCGCGGTCCGCCTGGACCTGCCGGTAGACAAAGAAGCCGCCGAGGGCGACCAGGGCGACCAGGAGAAGCTTCTTCACCGCGGGGACCTCGTCCTTCTTGCTGTGGATGGGCCCAGAAACCGCGGACCCTCGGTATGTACGAGCACGAACCGGCGACCGGCAAGCAGACCGCCCTGCGGCCGATGATACACATCGGTAACCACTTCCCGAGAGGTCACCGCGACCGGTCAACCGCCCGACCGGCACCCGGGATTGACGGTACGCCCCCGGTCGTACGACTAGCGGCTCGGCAGCCGCAGCACCGCCCGGCCGCCGTCCAGATCCACCGGCCCGAGCGGCGGGGCGCCGTCGCCCTCCTCGTCCCGCAGCATCAACGTGGTCTTGCGCTGCTCCAGTTCGTGCTGCTTGCCGGCCGCGAACTGCGCGTGCAGCTGCTCGAAACCGGTCGCCGAGATCTGTCCCTCCCGCCCCGTCCCGCGCCACGGCACCCACTTGGCCCGCCCGGCCCGCAGCGCCAGTTGGTCCAGGAAGGCCACCAGCACCAGCGCACAGACCAGCCCCGGCAGGCTCATCGCCCAGAAGATCGCCACACCACTCACCCCAAGCTCGGCAGATCCCCATCCTCCGGCCCCGCCCCCACAAACGCCAGAGGGCGCCCCCGGAGCACTAGCGGATCTGCTCGCAGGGCGGCCGGTTCGGCATCGACACGTACTGCCCCGCCTCCTCGGCGCCGCCGACGCCCAGGATCGACAGGCCGTGCCTGCCACCCGTGCCGTACCCCAGGTCGGTGAGCCTGCGGCAGAGTGCGAGCGATTCCGCGCGGGTGGTGCCCTCCGTCACGTGGACGGTCATCGACCGGCCCTCGACCACGGTCCCGTCCGCCAGTGGCGGCGCGACGAGCAGGTCGCCGTCGGCGACGTGCGGCAGGCAGCGGACGTCCTCCGGCAGGCCCTCGGTGGAGCCGCCCAGCCAGCTGCTGGTGGGCTTCGGCGACGCGCACACCGTCGGGGCCGGCGCCGCCCCGGGCGGTGCGGACCCGCCCCCCGACCCGGCCGAACAACCGGTCACCAGCAATCCGGCCAGCACCACGCCCGCCACTGCGGCCTTCGTCACACCAATCCCTCCCCCGGGATCACTGCCACCATCCGTGCAACAACCAAACAGAGCGGCCCGGATGACGAATCATCCGGGCCGCTCTCGCAGGTGGGCCTAACAGGACTTGAACCTGTGGCCTCTTCCTTATCAGGGAAGCGCTCTAACCGTCTGAGCTATAGGCCCTTGCCGCACTGAAAGATTAGCGGACCGACGGCCGATCTCCCAAATCCGTATCGGCGGGTCCCAGCTCAGGGGGTGCGGCGAGCCACTGGGAGCGGGTGGCGGGCAGCCGGCTGGCGCCCCCCGGGGCGGTGCGGACGGCGAGGATCTGGTTGACCCCGATCCGGTTCTGCTCGAAGGCCAGGGCGCAGGCGGCCATGTACAGCCGCCAGACCCGGGCCCGGCCGGCGCCGACCAGGCGGACCGCCTCCGGCCAGTGCGCCTCCAGGTTGGCGACCCACTCGCGGAGGGTGAGGGCGTAGTGCTCGCGCAGCGACTCGAGGTCGCGGACCTCGAAGCCCGCGTCCTCCAGGGCGCCGACCGTGCTGCCGACCGGGGAGAGCTCGCCGTCCGGGAAGACGTAGTGGTCGATGAACGGGCTCGGGCTGTACGGGATGCCGGGCAGGTCGGGGCGGCGGGCGATCTGGTGGTTCAGCAGCCGCCCGCCGGGGGCCAGCAGTTCGTACAGCCGGCTCGCGTAGACCTGGTACTGGACGGCACCGACGTGCTCGGCCATGCCGACGCTGGAGATCGCGTCGAACGGGCCGTCGGAGATCTCCCGGTAGTCCTGCAGGCGGATCTCGATCCGGTCGCCCAGCCCGGCCTGCTCGACCCGCTGCCGGGCCAGCGCGACCTGCTCGGCCGAGATCGAGACACCGACCGCCCGGACGCCGTAGTGCTCGGCCGCGTGCAGCAGCAGCGAGCCCCAGCCGCAGCCGACGTCCAGCAGGCGCATCCCGGGCCGCAGGCCGAGCTTGCGGCAGATCAGGTCCAGCTTGGCCGTCTGGGCGTCCTCCAGGCTCTTCGCGGCCGGCTCCCAGTAGGCGCAGGAGTAGACCATCGAGGAGCCCAGCACCAGGCCGTAGAACTCGTTGCCGACGTCGTAGTGGTGGCTGATCGCGGCCCGGTCGCGGCCCCGGCTGTGCGCGCTGCCGCCGCCGAGCCTGGCCTCCTCCGGCGGGGGAGTGGGCCGGGGGCCGATCGCGCCGGCCCGGACCGCCAGCCCGAGCAGCCGACGGCCGACCGGACCGACCACGTCCCGGGGCCCGACCCGGAGCGCAAGGATCTCCGGCCGCTCGGCGAACTCCGCGGCCCGGGCCAGCACTTCGTACAGATCGGCGTCCGGCGCGAGGTCCAGGTCACCGGAGACGTACGCCCGGACCAGGCCGAGCTCGCCGGGATGCCAGATCAGGTGCCGCAGCGCCCGGCGGTTGCGCAGCACCACCAGCGGGCCGTCGGCGGGGCCGGCCTCGCTGCCGTCCCAGAGCCGGATCCGGAGCGGGATCCGGGCCCCGAGCAAGTCCTCGACCGCCCCGAGCAGTTGTGTTGCGAGCTGTGCCATGCCACGCCTCCGACCGCTGAATCGCCTCTCTGTCGGCCCCCGCCTCCCGGACAGCCAACACAGCCCGGCCCGCCGCCCACCGTGCGGCACGCCGGGACCGGACGGCGATCACCCGAATGCAGCGGGCCCCGAAGGCTGGAACAGCCTTCGGGGCCCGCTGATTCCGGTTCCCGAACAGGGGACCGAAGGTGGCTCAAAACAACCGACGGAGCGTCAGTCCTCTTCCGCCAGGGTGAGCTCGATGCCGCCGGTGAAGCCGGCCGCGGTGTTGTAGATGAAGGCCGAGAGGGTGGCCAGCGCGGTCATCAGCACCACGTCCACCACCGCGATCAGGGTGGTGAACATCATCACCTTGCCGAAGCCGACGTAGTCCATCAGGTCGACGGACCCGGTGGAGTCGTTGCCGGTGACCTCCTTCAACGTGCTCGCCAGCGAGTCGAAGACCCCGAGCGCGTCCAGCGTCATCCAGAGCACCGCGGTGGCCACGATGACGACCACGCCGACGGCCAGCGACAGCAGGAAGCTGACCTTCATCACCGACCAGGGGTCGGCCTTGGTCACCCGCAGCCGGGCCTTGCGGACCCGGCCGACCGGCGCCGCCGGGCCGGGACGGCGCGCCGCAGCACCCGCACCCGCCGCCGGAGCGGCCGGCCCGGGCGGGCCCGTCCGGGTGCCCCGGGGCGGCGTGGGCTGCCCCTTGGTGTACGTGGTCGGCGTCGAGAAGCCGGCCGGGGCCGGCTGCTGCGCGGGCGGCTGCGAGGCCGAGCCGTACCCACCACCGCCACCGGGACCGGCGGCGACCGGCGGCATCAACGAGGTCGAGGCGGCGGAGTCACCCCCTACCGGAGGTGCACCGGCCGGGCGCGGCGGCACCCCGGGCAGTCCACCGGTCGCGCCGCCGGCTCCACCGTACGAACCGCCGCCCGGCAGTCCGCCCCCGGTACCGCCCGCAGCACCCGTGGCTCCACTCACCCTGGTCCTCCCGCAACTCACCCAGCAGGTCGGGTGGTCACCGGCCTGCTCGTTTCACCTGCTCCAGCGCCCGGCCGGATTGCCCGGTACTGGTCAGTGGCCGGTGCCCGTCCACGAGGGTCGGGCACCGGCCACCAGGGCTCGCGATCAGGCCTGTTCGGCCACGTCGTCAGCCGTGGTCACACCGTCTGCGGCCTCGGAGGTGTCGGGGGCAGTGCCCTCCTCCTCCAGGACCTCCTCATCGTCCGCCTCCGCGTTGCGGGCCATGCCCACCACCGCGTCGCGCTTTCCGAGGTTGATCAGTTGGACGCCCATCGTGTCACGTCCGGTTTCACGAACTCCGGAAACCCTGGTCCGGATGACACCACCCGAGAGGGTGATCGCCATGATCTCGTCGGTCTCCTCGACCACCAGGGCCCCGACCAGCGAACCCCGACCCTCGACGATCTTCGCCGCCTTGGTGCCGAAACCGCCCCGGCCCTGGACACGGTACTCGTCCACGCCGGTGCGCTTCGCGTACCCACCGTCGGTGGCGGTGAAGACGAAGGTGCCGGGCCGGACCACGTTCATCGAGAGCAGCTCGTCGTCCTCGCGGAACGCCATGCCCTTCACCCCGGAGGTGGCCCGGCTCATCGGCCGGAGCGCCTCGTCGGTCGCGGTGAACCGGATCGACTGGGCCTTCCTCGACACCAGCAGCAGGTCGTCGTCGGCGGAGACCAGCTCGGCGCCGATCAGCTCGTCGTCCCGGCCGTCCTCGATCTCCCGCAGGTTGATCGCGATCAGACCGCCGGAGCGCGGCGAGTCGTAGTCCTTCAGCGGGGTCTTCTTCACCAGACCGCCCCGGGTGGCCAGCACCAGGTAGGGCTTGTCCTCGTAGGTGCGGACCGCCATCACCTGGGTGATGTGCTCCTCCGGCTGGAAGGCCAGCAGGTTGGCCACGTGCTGGCCGCGGGCGTCCCGGCCGGCGTCCGGCAGCTCGTAGCCCTTGGCCCGGTAGACCCGGCCCTTGTTGGTGAAGAACAGGATCCAGTTGTGCGTGGTGGTCACGAAGAAGTGGTCGACGAGGTCGTCCTGCTTCAGCTGCGCACCCCGGACGCCCTTGCCGCCGCGCTTCTGCGAGCGGTAGAGGTCCGAGCGGGTGCGCTTGACGTAGCCGCCCCGGGTGATCGTGACGACGATGTCCTCTTCGGCGATCAGGTCCTCGACCGACATGTCGCCGTCGAACGGGATCAGCGTGGAACGCCGCTCGTCGCCGTACTTCTCGACGATCGCGGTCAGCTCCTCGGAGATGATCTCGCGCTGGCGGGACGGCGAGGCCAGGATCGCATTGTACTCGTTGATCTTGGCCTGCAGCTCGTCGTGCTCGCTCTGGATGCGCGCGCTCTCCAGCGCGGCCAGCCTGCGCAGCTGCATCTCCAGGATCGCGTTGGCCTGCAGCTCGTCGATGTCGAGCAGGCCCATCAGGCCGCTGCGGGCCGCGTCCGCACTGTCCGAGGCCCGGATCAGCGCGATCACCGCGTCGATCTGGTCCAGCGCCTTGAGCAGGGCGCGCAGGATGTGCGCGCGCTCCTCGGCCTTGCGCAGCCGGAAGGTGGTCCGGCGGACGATGACCTCGACCTGGTGGTTGACCCAGTGCCGGATGAAGGCGTCCAGCGACAGCGTGCGCGGCACCCCGTCGACCAGGGCCAGCATGTTGGCACCGAAGTTGGTCTGCAGGTCGGTGTGCTTGTAGAGGTTGTTCAGCACCACCTTGGCGACCGCGTCGCGCTTGAGCACGACCACCAGGCGCTGGCCCGTCCGGCTGGAGGACTCGTCCCGGACGTCGGCGATGCCGGCCACCCGGCCGTCCTTCACCAGGTCGGCGATCTTCAGCGCCAGGTTGTCCGGGTTCACCTGGTACGGCAGCTCGGTGATCACCAGGCACTGCCGGCCCTGGATCTCCTCGACCTCCACCACCGCGCGCATGGTGATCGAGCCGCGGCCGGTCCGGTACGCGTCCTCGATGCCCCGGCGGCCGACGATCAGCGCACCGGTCGGGAAGTCCGGCGCCTTGATCCGCTCGATCAGCGCCTCCAGCAGCTCCTCGTTGGAGGCGTCCGGGTGCTCCAGCGCCCAGAGCGCGCCGGAGGCGACCTCGCGGAGGTTGTGCGGCGGGATGTTGGTGGCCATGCCGACCGCGATGCCGGTGGCACCGTTGATCAACAGGTTGGGGATGCGGGCCGGCAGGACGGTCGGCTCCTGCGAGCGGCCGTCGTAGTTGGCGGCGAAGTCGACGGTCTCCTCGTCGATGTCCCGCATCATCTCCATGGCCAGCGGCATCATCTTGCACTCGGTGTACCGCATCGCGGCGGCCGGGTCGTTGCCCGGGGAACCGAAGTTGCCGTTGCCGTCCACCAGCGGCATCCGCAGCGACCAGGGCTGCGCCAGCCGGACCACGGTGTCGTAGATCGAGGTGTCGCCGTGCGGGTGGTAGTTGCCCATCACGTCGCCGACCACGCGGGCGCACTTGTAGTAGCCCTTCTCGGGCCGGTAGCCGCCGTCGTACATCGCGTAGAGCACCCGGCGGTGCACCGGCTTGAGGCCGTCGCGCACCTCGGGCAGCGCCCGGCTGACGATCACGCTCATCGCGTAGTCGAGGTACGAGCGCTGCATCTCGGTCTCGAGCTCGATCGGCTCGACCCGGGACACGAAGGTGTCGGTGGAGAGAGTGTCCGGCTGCTCGCCGTCAGGACGGTTTTCGTCGACCACTGCTGGTCAGTTTCCTTTCACGCGGACTGGAGGTGTGCTGAGGGTGCGTCACACGTCCAGGAAGCGGACGTCCTTGGCGTTGCGCTGGATGAAGGACCGGCGGGCCTCGACGTCCTCGCCCATCAGGACCGAGAACAGGTCGTCGGCCCGGGCCGCGTCCTCCAGGGTGATCTGCTGGAGCAGCCGGTGCGCCTGGTCCATGGTGGTGATCCGGAGCTCCTCGGCGTTCATCTCACCGAGACCCTTGAACCGCTGGATGGCGTCGTCCTTGGGCAGCCGGCGCCCGGCGGCGACCCCGGCCGAGATCACCGCGTCGCGCTCCCGGTCCGAGTACACGTACTCGAAGTCGTCCTTGCCCCACTTGATCTTGTACAGCGGCGGCATCGCCAGGTAGACGTAGCCGCCCTCGACCAGCGGACGCATGAAGCGGAACAGCAGGGTGAGCAGCAGGGTGCGGATGTGCTGCCCGTCGACGTCGGCGTCCGCCATCAGGACGATCTTGTGATAGCGGAGCTTCGACTCGTCGTAGTCCTCCATGATCCCGCAGCCGAAGGCCGAGATCAGCGCCTGGACCTCGGTGTTCTGCAGCACCTTGTCGATCCGGGCCTTCTCGACGTTCAGGATCTTGCCGCGGATCGGCAGGATGGCCTGCACCCTCGGGTCACGGCCCTGCTTGGCCGAGCCGCCGGCCGAGTCGCCCTCGACGATGAAGATCTCGCACTCGGCCGGGTCCTTGGACTGGCAGTCGCTCAGCTTGCCCGGCAGCGAGGCCGACTCCAGCAGACCCTTGCGGCGGGTCAGGTCGCGCGCCTTGCGGGCGGCGACCCGGGCGGTGGCCGCCTGGATCGACTTGCGGATGATGTCCGAGGCCTCGGTGGGGTTGCGGTCCAGCCAGTCGTTCAGCTGCTCGTGCACCACCCGCTGGACGAAGGTCTTGACCTCGGTGTTGCCCAGCTTGTCCTTGGTCTGGCCCTCGAACTGCGGCTCGCCGAGCTTGACCGAGATGATCGCGGTCAGACCCTCGCGGATGTCCTCGCCGGAGAGGTTGTCGTCCTTCTCCCGGAGCAGCTTCTTGTCCCGCGCGTAGCGGTTCACCAGGCCGGTCAGCGCGGCCCGGAAGCCCTCCTCGTGGGTACCGCCGCCGTGCGTGTGGATGGTGTTCGCGAAGGAGTAGACGCTCTCCGTGTAGGAGGTGTTCCACTGCATCGCGATCTCCACCGAGATCGTCTTCTCCTTGTCCTCCGCCTCGAAGTCGATCACCGAGGGGTGGATGACGTCGCCCTTGCGGGAGTTCAGGTGGGTGACGAAGTCGGCGATGCCGCCGTCGTAGCGGTACGTGATGGTGAGCGGCTTGCCCTCGTCGTCCGCGTGCTCCGGGCGCTCGTCGGTCAGCGAGATCGACAGGCCCTTGTTCAGGAAGGCCATCTCCTGGAACCGGCGGGAGAGCGTCTCGAAGGAGTAGACCGTGGTCTCGAAGATCTCCGAGTCGGCCCAGAAGGTCACCGTGGTGCCCGTCCGGTCGACGTCCTCGTGCTTGGCCAGCGGCGCGGTCGGGACACCCGACTTGTACTCCTGCGTCCAGCGGGCGCCCTCGGTGAGGATCTCCACCGCGAGGCGGGTGGAGAGCGCGTTCACCACCGAGATGCCGACGCCGTGCAGACCGCCGGAGACGGCGTAGCCGCCCCCGCCGAACTTGCCGCCCGCGTGCAGGACCGTCAGCACGACCTCGACGGCCGGCTTGTCCTGGCCCGGCATGATGCCGACCGGGATACCACGGCCGTTGTCGGTGACCCGGACGCCGCCGTCGGCCAGGATCGTCACGTCGATGGTGTCGGCGTGCCCCGCCAGCGCCTCGTCGACGGAGTTGTCCACGATCTCCTGCACCAGGTGGTGCAGACCGCGCTCACCGGTCGAGCCGATGTACATGCCCGGGCGCTTGCGAACGGCGTCGAGGCCCTCCAGGACCTGGATCGCGTTGGCGTCGTACGCCCCACGGGCGTCGACGGGCACGGACGCCTGGTCGGTCGGGTCTGGGGTCTGGCTGGAGTTGCCGGAATCGGCCACGAAGCGCCCTCTCTGGCACAGCGCGGGCCGCAGACCTGCCCATCGGGCGGGCGAGCCTGCGACCACGGCGTTTCGACTCGGTTGCTACGCGCAACAGTGTTTGGCTCTCAGTCTACCGGTAGGACTGACATAGATGGCCGTTTGGCAGCCTCAGAAGGCAGATGAGCCGCCCTGAATACCCTCGGGACATGTCCCGATACTCGCCAGGGGGGCTCAGAGCGCTCAAAAGGGCCGTCAGCGGTTCCGGAGGATCAGCTTCCCTTCGGCACCGGGGCTACCCCCAGGTGTCGCCCGGCCCCTTGCTCCCCGGGGCCCGCAGCCGGCCGTACCCGCGCTGCGGCGCGGCCGGCCCCAGCACCTTGATCACCTTGACCGTGCCGTGCCCCAGCTCGTGGTTCAGCCTGGCCACCAACTGACGCGCCAGCAGCCTGAGTTGGGTGGCCCACGCGGTGGAGTCGCACTGCACGGTGAGCACCGCCTCGGCCTCCGCGTACTCCTTCGGCACACAGTGCGCCGCGATGTCCGGACCGACGATCTGCGGCCAGCGGCCCATCACCCCGCCCACTGCGGCCGGCGCCTCCCAGCCCCGCTCGGTGATCAGCCTGGTCAGGGCCGCCCCCAGCGGCACCGGATCGCGGCCGTCCGCGCGCGCCCCGCTGCGCAGTCCGTGCCGCTTCGCCTCGCGCTTCTCCCTGACCTGCTCGCCCCGCTGCCTGGCCTGCTCCTTCGCCGCGCGCAGCGCGACCCGGGCCAGGTCCACGCCCGAGAGCTCCGGTGTCTCGCCCATGGCGGCACTCCTTTTCCCCAGGCTGTGGATGAAGTTTCCAGAGTACGGCCTCGGGACGACGGCGCCCCTACGGGTCCAGACGGGTCACCGTGCCGTCGGCCACCGCGTAGCGGGCACCGGCCAGCGCCTTCGGCACGTCCTCCGGGACGGCGGCGGTGACCAGCACCTGTTCCCCCCCGGCCACCAGTTCGGCCAGCCGGTCCCGGCGGCGGGCGTCCAGCTCGGCGAAGACGTCGTCCAGGATCAGCACCGGCTCGCCGCCGTCCGCCTTCAGCAGCTCGTACGAGGCCAGCCGGAGCGCCAGCGCGTACGACCAGGACTCCCCGTGGCTGGCGTAGCCCTTGGCGGGCAGCGGGCCGAGCCGCAGGCCCAGTTCGTCGCGGTGCGGGCCGACCAGGGTCAGGCCGCGGGCCACCTCCTGCGGGTGGGCCTGCCGGAGGGCCTCCAGCAGTTGCTGCTCGGCCTCCTCCCGGCTGCCCGGCAGCGCGCCCTCGAAGGAGCTGCGGTACTCCAGCACGGTCTCCCCGCCGCCGGGGGCCAGTTGCTCGTACGCCTGCGCCACCAGCGGCTGCAGGGCGGCCACCAGCTGGAGCCGAAAGGCCGTCAACTCGGCGCCGGCCCGGGCCAGATGGCCGTCCCAGATCTCCAGCGTGGAGAGGTCGGCGCCCTTGCCGCCGCCCCGGCGGGCCTGGGCGGCGGTCTTCAGCAGGGCGTTGCGCTGCTTGAGCACCCGCTCGTAGTCCTGCCGGACCCCGGCCAGCCTGGGGGCACGGGCGGTCAGCAGCTCGTCCAGGAAGCGGCGGCGCTCACCCGGGTCGCCCTTCACCAGAGCCAGGTCCTCGGGAGCGAACAGCACCGTCCTGAGCAGGCCGAGCACGTCCCGGGGACGGACGTTGTCGGATCGGTTGATCCGGGCCCGGTTGGCCTTGCCCGCGGTGATCTCCAGCTCGACCAGGGTCGACCGGCCGTCCCGCAGGATGCTGGTGCGGACCACCGCCCGCTCGGCACCGAGCCGGATCAGCGGGGCGTCGGTGGCCACCCGGTGGCTGCCCAGGGTGGCCACGTAGCCGATCGCCTCGACCAGGTTGGTCTTGCCCTGGCCGTTCGGGCCCACGAAGGCCGTCACGCCGGGGTCGAGGGGCACCTCGGCCCCGGCGTACGAACGGAAGTCGGCGAGCGACAGGTGCGCGACATGCATGGGGGTGAACTGCGCTCGCCTTCTGGTGAGTTACTTGGACTCGACCGCGTGGCCGCCGAACTGGTTCCGGAGCGCGGCGATCATCTTCATCTGCGGGGAGTCGTCCTGCCGGGAGGCGAACCGGGCGAACAGCGAGGCGGTGATCGCGGGCAGCGGCACCGCGTGGTCGATCGCGGCCTCGACCGTCCAGCGGCCCTCACCCGAGTCGGCGGCCCAGCCCTTGAGCTTGGCCAGGTGCTCGTCGTCGTCCAGCGCCCGGACGGCCAGGTCGAGCAGCCAGGAGCGGATCACGGTGCCCTCCTGCCAGCTGCGGAAGACCTCGCGCACGTCGGTGACCTCGGGGGCCGCCTCCAGCAGCTCCCAGCCCTCGGCGAAGGCCTGCATCATCGCGTACTCGATGCCGTTGTGGACCATCTTGGCGAAGTGGCCCGCGCCGACCTTGCCCGCGTGCACCGCGCCGAAGTCGCCCTCGGGCTTGAGCGCGTCGAAGACCGGCTGCACCTTGGCCACGTCGGCGGCCTCGCCGCCGAACATCAGCGCGTAGCCGTTCTCCAGGCCCCAGACACCGCCGGAGACGCCGCAGTCGACGAAGCCGATGCCCTTGGTGGCCAGCGCCTCGGCGTGCTTGACGTCGTCCGTCCAGCGCGAGTTGCCGCCGTCGACCACCACGTCACCGGGGGAGAGCAGCTCGGCCAGCTGGTCCACGGTGTCCTGGGTCGGGCCGCCGGCCGGGACCATCACCCAGACCACGCGCGGGGCCTGGAGCTTGCTGACGAGCTCCTCGAGGCTGTCCACGTCGGCGAGTTCCGGGTTGCGGTCGAAACCGATGACGGTGTGCCCTGCGCGGCGGATGCGCTCGCGCATGTTGCCGCCCATCTTGCCGAGACCGATGAGGCCGAGCTCCATGACAAGTCCTTACCTGTGGTGACGTGCCTGACGGCGGCGCCGTTGCCGCACAGGCTGAGCCTACGCCGGGAACCAGCGCGGCCTCCCCTGACCGCGGCCGGTCGGGGGAGGCCGTCCACAGCCTGTGGAGGCCGGTCAGCCGGAGAGCCGGACCGGCATGATCAGGTACTGGTACGCCTCGTCTGCCTCGGCATCCACCGCCGGACGACCGCTCAGCAGGGCCGGCTTGGTGGCGGTGGTGAAGCTCAGCTGTGCGTACGCGGAGTCGATGGCCTTGAGGCCCTCCTCCAGGTAGCCGGGGTTGAAGGCGATCGAGATGTCGTCACCTTCGAGGTCGGCCTCCACCCGCTCGGTCGCCTGGGCGTCGTCGCCGGAGCCGGCCTCCAGGGTGAGCACACCCTGCTCGAAGCTCAGCCGGACCGGGGTGTTCCGCTCGGCCACCAGGGAGACGCGCTTCAGCGCCTCCAGGAACGGCTGGGTCTGGATCGCGGCGACCGCGCTGAACTCGGTCGGGAACAGGCTGCGGAACTTCGGGAACTCGCCCTCCAGCAGGCGGGTGGTGGTCCGCCGGCCGGCCCCCTCGAAGCCGATCAGGCCCTCACCGGCGCCGCCGGAGGCGAGCGCGATGGAGACCGTGTCGCCGCTGCCGAGCGACTTCGCGATGTCCTGCAGGGTCTTGGCGGGCACCAGGGCGACCGCCGAGATGTCGGCCTGCTCCGGCTTCCACATCAGCTCGCGGACCGCGAAGCGGTAGCGGTCGGTGGCGGCCAGGGTGATCTTGTCGCCCTCGATCTCCACCCGGACGCCGGTGAGCACCGGCAGGGTGTCGTCCCGGCCGGCCGCGACGGCGGCCTGGCTGACGGCCGAGGCGAAGACCTCGCCGGAGACCGTGCCGGTCGCGGTGGGCATCTGCGGCAGCGACGGGTACTCGTCCACAGGCAGGGTGGGGAGTGTGAACCGCGAGGAGCCGCAGACCACGCTGACCCGCATGCCGTCGGTGGAGATCTCCACCGGCCGGTTGGGCAGGTTGCGCGAGATGTCGTTCAGCAGCCGGCCGGAGACCAGCACCGTGCCCGCCTCCTCGACCTCGGCCGCCAGCTCGACCCGGGCCGAGACCTCGTAGTCGAAGCCGGAGAGGGCCAGGCTGCCGTCCTGCGCCGTCAGCAGCAGGCCGGCCAGCACCGGCACCGGCGGCCGCGCCGGGAGGCTGCGGGCAGCCCAGGCCACCGCCTCCGCGAGGACGTCACGCTCCACCCGGAACTTCACCGGTAACCGCCTCCTGGGTCCTGCTGTTGTCAGCGTCTTGATCGTCTGGCCGGACCGGACCCGCTGGGCTGAGCCCGCTCGGCTCCGGTTGCCGGAGAACAGTCTCTCCTACTCCACCGACAGACGGGGCACACGGGCGGAAGCAACCCGAACAGATGTCGCGATCCGGTTGTCCACAGATTTCGGCCCACCCCACGATTAAGCATGTTCAGGGGTCTATAGGTGTAGTGGTAGTAGTAGGGCTTGTGGATACCGTGGATAACCTCGTTTTCGCAGGTCAGACCCGGTTTTTTGTCCACAGTGCCTGTGGACCCCGAGTGTGGACAACCGGGCCCTGCTGTGGACGACCGAGCGTTACCCACAGGGCACTCTCGGTATCCACAGGTTATCCCCAGGTCCGTCCCCAGATCATGGACCGGTTATCCACGGGCTCCGGTCAACGTCACGTGACGGCTTTCACACCGCCCGGTGAACGGGCAGCCAATGTTGTCGAACTGTGGACGTCGCTGTGGAGAACCTGGGGATAACCGCCCTGGTCCTGGGGACAAGCGGTGGACAACCCATTCGGCCCCCTGGCGGCCCGTCAACTGTCCACAGCCTGTGGATAACTGTTGTGCACAAGTACACAGGGGTCTGACCTGCGTCGAAGAGCGTAGCGGCGCCCGGCCTGTGGAGGAATTCTGGATAACTCGGGGCTCCCCAGGCTGTGGACGGGGAAAAACCACCCGATCCTGTGGATTGCGGCCCTACGGCTCCGAGCTGTTCGAATAGCTGGTCAGTTGTTCGGCGTGGCAGCCGGCCTGGCGGAGCGTCAGTCGGTGGATTACTGCCCGACCGGCGACCGCTCCACACCTGTTTTCGCCCGCCTGGCCCCCGGCCGGCCCGCTCGTCGCGTCCCGGACCCCGGAGCGGGCCGCAGGGCGGCGGGTACGCCGAAGGGGAGCCAGCGGCCGCTGACTCCCCTTCAAGGACCCGGTGGTGCCCCGGGCTCAGCTCTTGATGCGGTTGGTGAGCTCGGTGACCTGGTTGTAGATCGAGCGGCGCTCGGCCATCAGCGAGCGGATCTTCCGGTCCGCGTGCATCACCGTGGTGTGGTCCCGGCCGCCGAACTGGGCGCCGATCTTCGGCAGCGAGAGGTCGGTGAGCTCCCGGCAGAGGTACATCGCGATCTGGCGGGCCGTCACCAGCACCCGGCTGCGGGAGGAACCGCAGAGGTCCTCCACGCCCAGGCCGAAGTACGCGGCCGTCTGCTGCATGATCACCTGCGCGGTGATCTCCGGCCCCGCGTCCTCGTCGCCGCCGGGGATCAGGTCCTTCAGGACGATCCCGGCCAGCTCCAGGTCGACCGGCGCCCGGTTCAGGTTGGCGAACGCGGTGACCCGGATCAGGGCGCCCTCGAGCTCCCGGATGTTCCGGGTGATCCGGGACGCGATGAACTCCAACACGTCGGCGGGAGCGTTCAGTTGCTCCTGGATCGCCTTCTTCCGCAGGATCGCGATCCGGGTCTCCAGCTCCGGCGGGGTGACGTCGGTGATCAGCCCCCACTCGAAGCGGTTGCGGAGCCGGTCCTCCAGGGTGATCAGCTGCTTGGGCGGCCGGTCGGAGGAGAGCACGATCTGCTTGTTGGCGTTGTGCAGGGTGTTGAAGGTGTGGAAGAACTCCTCCTGGGTCGACTCCTTGGACGCCAGGAACTGCACGTCGTCGACCAGCAGGATGTCCATGTCCCGGTACCGCTTGCGGAAGGCGTCGGCCTTCCCGTCCCGGATCGAGTTGATGAACTCGTTGGTGAACTCCTCCGAGCTCACGTACCGGACCCGGGTGCCCGGGAACAGGCTCCGCGAGTAGTGCCCGATCGCGTGCAGCAGGTGGGTCTTGCCCAGACCGGACTCGCCGTAGATGAAGAGCGGGTTGTACGCCTTCGCCGGGGCCTCGGCCACCGCCACCGCGGCGGCGTGCGCGAAGCGGTTGGAGGCGCCGATCACGAAGGTGTCGAACAGGTACTTGGGGTTCAGCCGGGCGGCCGGCTCGTCCTTGCGCGAGCTGCCGCCGGCCGGGGGAGCGCCGGGCGGGGCGGGCACCCCGGGGCTCGGCGTCCGCTCGGCCGGGCCGCCGCGCCCGGGCGGCCCCGACTGCGGCCGGACGTCCGGGAGTTGGGAACCCTGCTCGGACTGCCCGAGCGGCGGCCGGGACGGCACCCGGCGGATCGGGGCACTCCCCGGCTGGGCACCGTAGGCGCCGCCGAACAGATCGTCCTGCCCGCTCTCCCGGCCCGGGTAGCCGGACTCCCAGCCACGGTTCTCCGGCCCGGCCTCGGCGGCCGTCCAGGACGACTGCTGCTCGCCGCCGCCGTACGGCGCCGGGCGCTGCTGGTAGCCGGCGGTGTCGTAGCGGCCGCGCTCGTAGCCCTGCTCGGACGGCGTCTCGTACGGCCGGGAGTAGCCCTCCTGGGGCTGGTAGCCGTCCTGCTGCGACGGGTAGCCGTCCTGGTTCTGGGACGGCCAGCGGCCGGACTCCTGCGGCCGGCCGTCGTACCCGGCGGGCTCCTCGCGGTACGGCGGCCGGGGCGGCCACTCCTCGGCCGGGGCCTGCTCGGCGGACTGCTCCGCCGGGGCCTGCGGCGCGGGCGGCGGCACGGCGTTGGCGTCCACCATCACGGCGATCCGGACCGGTCGGCCGAAGCCCCGGCTCAGTTCCTCGGTCAGCGGCGGCAGCAGCCGGCCCTCGAGCACCTGCTTGGCCCGCTCGTTCGGGGCCGCCAACAGGGCGGTGTCGTGCATCATCCACATCGGCTGGGTGCGCCGCAGCCACATCTTGTCGCTGTCCCCGACGTCCGGGTCGTTGACCAGCCGCTCGACGACCCTCGCCCAGACCGCGACGAGATCGCTGTTGACATCAGCCACTGGTGCACGCTTTCTCGTTCCCCGGAGCGGGGGTCTCAAAGGACTCGGGTACCGGTCCGATCCAGACGAACAAACCCGACAAGTCCTGCAACGGTAGTCAGCCGACTGGGCTGATTCAAGTTGTTGTCCACAGGCTGTGGGTAGGGCGGTCGGGTGACCGGGTCGGATCGGGCGGTGTCGGTGCCGGCCTTGCGGCGCTTGGCCTCTATCATGATCGGACAGCCGTCGTGGGTGATCCGGCGGGCCGGTGACCACCACCCGGTTTGACCCCCCGCACCCGTCCCGCGTACCGTGACCAGGTCGAGTTGTCGATGGCCGCTGCCGCATGTCCGCGGGTCCGCCCGCATCCATAAGGCGCGCAGCACGGGCGCCGTGGATCGCCTCAACCCCCAGCCGACCTGGGATGTTGAGGCCGGATTTCCCATCCAGGGGAGATCACGCGGACGCACGGTGACGGCCAAGCGATTTCCCGTCATCCTACGATTCACCCCAGGAGCCCCCGAGTGAGCAAGCGCACCTTCCAGCCGAACAACCGTCGTCGCGCGAAGACCCACGGCTTCCGGCTGCGGATGCGTACCCGCGCCGGCCGCGCCATCCTGGCGACCCGCCGCGCCAAGGGCCGTACCAACATCTCCGCCTGATTCGCGTCTAAGGGACTGCAGTGCTGCCCTCCGAGAATCGGCTGCGGCGGCGCCAGGACTTCGCGACCGCGGTCAAACGTGGTCGTCGGGCCGGTCGGCCCCTGCTGGTCGTCCATCTCAACAGAGACGGACAGCCAGCGGGACCGACCGACCGGAACAGCGACTCCCGCCCGCACGTCGCCGAGGGGCTTCCTTCGGCGCGTGCGGGTTTCGTCGTGAGCAAGGCCGTCGGTCCGGCGGTCGTGCGCAATCTGGTGAAGCGGCGTCTACGTCATCTGGTACGCGAGCGTCTGTCCGAGCTGCCCGCAGGTAGCCTGATCGTGGTGCGCGCACTGCCCCAGGCCGGGGCGGCCACGTACCGGGATCTCGAACAGGACCTGGACGCGGCGCTACGGCGGTTGCTCCGGGTGGAGCCGACCGGCGGCGCGCCGACGGGAGCAGGGCGATGAAGTATCTGCTGATGGGGCTGATCAGGCTCTACCAGTGGACCATCAGTCCCCTGCTCGGCCCGGTCTGCCGCTACTACCCGTCGTGTTCGCACTACGGGTACGAGGCGGTGCGGTCGCACGGGGCGATCAAGGGCAGCGGGCTGACCGCCTGGCGCATCCTGCGCTGCAACCCCTGGTCCCCCGGTGGGGTCGACCACGTACCGCCGCGCAAGCACCCGGTGTGGCATCGCCGGCTGCGCGATCTGCTGAGCCCCACGAGCGGGACCGCCGAGCCGGAGCCGGTGGCGAAGCCCGATGTCCAAGGAGTCTGACCGGTGACCTTCGGTTTTCTGAGTCCCCTCTACACAGCGGTGTCCTGGATCATCGTCCAGTTCCACTCGCTGTACAGCCACGTCTTCGACCCGAACGGTGGCTGGGCCTGGGGTCTCGCCATCGCCTCGATGGTGGTCGTCATCCGGATCTGCCTGATCCCGCTGTTCGTGAAGCAGATCAAGGCGACCCGGGCCATGCAGGCGATCCAGCCGAAGATGAAGGCCATCCAGGAGCGCTACAAGAACGACAAGCAGCGCCAGTCCGAAGAGATGATGAAGCTGTACAAGGAGGCGGGCACCAACCCGTTCTCCAGCTGCCTCCCCATCATCGTCCAGGCGCCGTTCTTCACCGCGCTCTACGGTGTGCTGGCCTCGGTCGCCAACGACAAGACCATCGGTGTCATCACCCCGACGCTGCTGAACAGCGCCCAGCAGGCGCACATCTTCGGCGCCCCGCTGTCGGCCACCTTCCTGGGCAGCACCGAGATCAGTGTCAAGATCGTCACGGCCGTGATGATCATCCTGATGTCGCTGTCGCAGTTCATCACCCAGCGTCAGCTGATGACGAAGAACATGGACCTCACGGTCAAGACGCCGTTCATGCAGCAGCAGAAGATGATGATGTACATCTTCCCGATCATGTTCGCCGTGATGGGCATCAACTTCCCGGTCGGTGTGCTGGTCTACTGGCTGACCACCAACGTCTGGTCGATGGGTCAGCAGCTGATCGTCATCCGCAACAACCCGACGCCCGGCAGCCAGGCGTGGACCGAGCGGCAGGCCCGCCTGAAGAAGGCCGGCCGGCTGAACCCGGACGGTTCGGTGAAGAAGGCCGGTCTGCTGGCGACGATCTCCGGTGGCGGCGGCAAGAGCGCAGCGGCCGCCAGTGCCGAGGAGGCCGTCCAGGAGGCCGTGCAGGCGCGTCGGCAGCAGCCGAAGAAGCTGACCAAGTCCCAGCGTCAGCAGGGTGTGGGCGGCACGTCCACCGCCGAGGCGGAGAGCGCGGCCGAGGACGCCAAGCCGAGCCTGGAGAAGTCCGCGCCGGCCGACGCGAAGCCCGCCGCGGCCAAGCCGACGGCGGCCAAGGGCGGCGGCCAGCGGCAGCAGCCCAAGCGCACCGGGCAGCCGGGCCAGCGGCCGAAGAAGAAGCCCTGACCGGTCCGGTCCCGGCCGTAACGGCCCACTGATCTTCGTTCTCGGCCCCACCCGAGGGCCCATTCCAGAAGGAGTCCAGCAGTGACGGACGGCACCATCGCCACCGACAGCCCGGCCGCCGACACCCTCGTTGCCCGCCTGGAGCAGGAGGGCGACATCGCGGCCGACTACCTCGAGGGTCTGCTCGACATCGCGGACCTGGACGGCGACATCGACATGGACGTCGAGGGCGACCGGGCCCTGGTCTCCATCGTCGGCGAAGGCAACGACCGCTCGCTGCAGCGGCTGGTCGGCCAGGACGGTGAGGTGCTGGAGGCACTCCAGGAGTTGACCCGGCTGGCCGTGCACCGGGAGACCGGTGAGCGCAGCCGCCTCATGCTGGACATTGCCGGGTTCCGGGCGCGCAAGCGGGCGGAGCTGGCCCAGCTGGGCGCGGAGGCGGCCGAGCAGGCGAAGTCCTCCGGTGAGCAGGTCAAGCTGCGCCCGATGACGCCGTTCGAGCGCAAGGTGGTCCACGACGCGGTGGCCGCGGCGGGGCTGAGCAGCGAGTCGGAGGGCGAGGAGCCCCAGCGTTGCGTGGTCGTGCTGCCGCGCTGACCCGCAGCAGGTCGGTCCGACGACCCCGTCCGCCTGGTGCGGGCGGGGTCGTCGTCCGCTCGGGCCCGGCGGACGGCCGGCCGGGCGGACGGGCTGAACGGGCGTCATGAGTGCGCTGTTTCACGTGAAACGGCTCCTGCGTGACACAGTGGTTGCCAGCGTGGGTGTGGTGCAGACGGTGAGCGGAGAGGCAGAGATGGACACGGACGGCGTGCAGACCGAGGGAACCCCCGAGGAGGGCGGTCCGGGAGGTCTGCCGGAGGCTCCGGCGGTGGCCCGGGAAATCTTCGGGGACCGGTTCCCGATGGCCGTGCGCTACACCGAGCTGCTGGCCACGGCGGGAGTGCAGCGCGGTCTGATCGGTCCGCGGGAGGTGCCCAGGCTCTGGGACCGGCACGTGCTGAACTGCGCGGTGCTGGCCGAGCTGCTGCCGTCCAACGCCTCGCTCTGCGACGTCGGTTCGGGCGCCGGGCTGCCGGGTATCCCGGTGGCGCTGGTCCGCCCGGACGTCTCGGTGACCCTGCTGGAGCCGCTGCTGCGCCGGACCACCTTCCTGGAGGAGGTGATCCGGGAGCTCGGTCTGGAGAACGTCACGGTGGTGCGCGGCCGGGCCGAGGAGATGATCGGCAAGCTCGCGGTGGACATCGTGACCGCCCGCGCGGTGGCCCCGCTGGACCGGCTGGCGGGCTGGGGCCTGCCGCTGCTCCGGCCGTACGGGCAGATGCTGGCCCTCAAGGGCGACACCGCGGAGCAGGAGCTGTCCGACTCGCGGTCGGCGCTGACCAAGCTGGGTGCCGTGAAGTGGTCGGTGCTGGCGGTCGGCGAGGGTCTGCTGGAGACCTCGACCCGGGTGGTCCGGGTGGAGGCGGGGGAGAGCCCCGGCGGGGTCAAGGCGGCGACCCGGCGGGCCCGGGCCGCCCGGGCCGGGCGCGGTGGCCGGCCGGCCGAGACCGGCCGGGGCGGCGCCGGCGGGCGGCGTCGGCGCTGACCCGGTGGCCCCGGGGCGCGGCGAACGGCCCAGTGCACTGACGGAGCGGGTACCCGGACGGGTGCCCGCTCCGGTGCGTCCGGGGCGGTCGGAGTGTCGCACCGTCAGATTTCCGACATTGTGGGCATGGTGTTTCACGTGAAACGTCGCTCACTGCTTTCCGGAATCCTTGGCCGCAGCCGGGCGGTGACTGTTGCCGCTCCGGTTTCACGTGAAACACTGACCCCCATGCAGGACTCGGAGACCATCGACCACGTCGATGACACGCCCATCGCACGGGCCGCCATGGCCGCGGTGGCGGCTGCCGGACGGGCCGGTGAGGGGCTGCCCAGGCCCGCCTCGACCCGGGTGATCGTGGTGGCCAACCAGAAGGGCGGGGTGGGGAAGACCACCACCACCGTCAACCTCGCCGCCGCACTGGCCATGCACGGGCTGCGCGTCCTGGTGGTCGACCTCGACCCGCAGGGGAACGCGTCCACCGCGCTCGGCATCGACCACCACGCCGACGTGCCGTCGATCTACGACGTGCTGGTCGAGGGCAAGCCGCTGGCCGATGTGGTGCAGCCGGTCCGGGACGTGGAGGGGCTGTTCTGCGTGCCCGCCACCATCGACCTGGCCGGCGCCGAGATCGAGCTGGTCTCGCTGGTGGCCCGGGAGAGCAGGCTGCAGCGCGCGATCACCGCGTACGAGCAGCCGCTGGACTACATCCTGATCGACTGTCCGCCCTCGCTCGGGCTGCTGACGGTCAACGCCCTGGTGGCCGGTCAGGAGGTGCTGATCCCGATCCAGTGCGAGTACTACGCGCTGGAGGGGCTGGGCCAGCTGCTGCGGAACGTCGAGCTGGTCCGGGCGCACCTGAACCCGACCCTGCACGTCTCCACCATCCTGCTCACCATGTACGACGCCCGGACCAGGCTGGCCGCGCAGGTGGCCGAGGAGGTCCGGACACACTTCGCCGAGCAGGTGCTGAACACGGCGATCCCGCGTTCGGTGCGGATCTCCGAGGCACCCAGTTACGGGCAGACCGTGCTGACCTACGACCCGGGTTCCACCGGGGCGCTCTCCTACCTGGAGGCCGGGCGGGAACTCGCCCTGCGGGCCGCCGGGTTGGCGGCGGACGGTTCGGCGGCACCCGCGGTGGGGCAGCAGCGCAACGGCGCGGCGGCCCCGATGGCACAGCACGGCAGCACGATGGAGGACAACCGGTGAGTGGTGGGCGCAGGGGCCTGGGGCGCGGGCTCGGAGCACTGATTCCGGCGGCGACGCCGGCCACCGGGGCGACGGTGGCGCCGGCCCGGACGGAGCCGTCGCCGGACCGGACGGCCGGTGCGCTCTCGCCGTCCGCCGTCCCGGTGCTGCCGACCGACCGGGGCACGGTGGCCGCCAAGGTGGCGGCCGAGATCGCCCGGGACCAGTCGGGGCTGCCCCGGCGCGGTGTGCTGGAAGAGGCGCTGGCGCCGGTGGAGGGGGCCCGGTTCGCCGAGCTGCCGCTGGACTCGATCTCGCCGAACCCGCGCCAGCCGCGTGAGGTCTTCGACCAGGACAAGCTGGCCGAGCTGGTCGCCTCCATCAAGGAGGTGGGCCTGCTCCAGCCGGTGGTGGTCCGGCAGACCGGTGCGGACCGCTACGAGCTGATCATGGGCGAGCGGCGTTGGCGGGCCTCCCGGGAGGCCGGTCTCGACCTGATCCCGGCGATCGTCCGGGCCACCGACGACGACAAGCTGCTGCTGGACGCGCTGCTGGAGAACCTGCACCGGGCCGAGCTCAACCCGCTGGAGGAGGCGGCCGCCTACGACCAGCTGCTGCAGGACTTCTCCTGCACCCACGACGTGCTGGCCGACCGGATCGGCCGCTCGCGCTCGCACGTCTCCAACACCCTGCGGCTGCTGAAGCTCTCGCCGACTGTCCAGCGCCGGGTGGCCGCCGGGGTGCTGACGGCGGGTCACGCCCGCGCGCTGCTCGGGGTGCCGGACGCCGAGCGGCAGGACCAGCTGGCCCGCCGGATCATCGCGGAGGGGCTCTCGGTGCGGACCACCGAGGAGATCGTCGCGGTGATGGACAAGGACGAGAAGCCGCAGCGCCCGATCGGGCCGAAGGCGGGCCGGCTGCTCTCGCCGGCCTTCAACGACCTCTCCGAGCGCCTCTCGGACCGCTTCGAGACCCGGGTCAAGGTCGAGGTCTCGCAGCGCAACGGCAAGCTCGGCAAGGGCAAGGTGGTGCTGGAGTTCGCCTCGGTGGAGGACCTGAACCGGATCCTGGACAGCCTGGCGCCGGGGGACGAGGGACTCCGGCTGTCCGGCAGCTGAGGCGGTCCGCGGTGCCGGGTTGCCGGTCCGTTCCGATGGGTGCATGTTTCACGTGAAACATGCACCCATCGTCGTTCGTCGTACGGGGAGAGCCGCTCGGTGCTGACGGTCCGTCGGGGGGCCGTGGAGGAGGGATGAGTCATGGGGCGCAGGATCGCTCCGCTGACCTTGGACAACCTGGGGGATCTTCCGCTGCCCTGCCGCTCCTGTGTGTTCTGGGAGCTGGATCCGGTCAGTGCCAGGGCGGCCGAGGAGAGCGGGAAGCCGGAACTGGAGAAGGAGGGGTGGATCTCGGCCGTCCTGCTGGAGTGGGGCTCCTGCGGCCGGGTGGTCTACGTGGACGAGCTGCCGGTCGGCTACGTGCTCTACGCCCCGGCGGCGTACGTGCCGCGCTCCTCGGCCTTCCCGACCAGTCCGGTCTCGCCGGACGCGGTCCAGCTGATGGTCAGTCGGCTGCTGCCGGGCTACCAGCGGCAGGGGATCGGCCGGGTGCTGGTGCAGACCGTGGTGAAGGACGTGGTCGGCCGGGGGTTCAAGGCGATCGAGGCGATCGGCGCGGCCGGCCGGGACACCCCCAGCTGCCTGCTCCCGGCGGACCACCTGCGGGCGGTCGGCTTCAAGACCGTCCGGCCGCACCACCGGTACCCCCGGTTGCGGCTGGAGGCCCGCACCACGCTGTCCTGGAAGGGCGACGTGGAGGTGGCCCTGGAGCGGTTGCTCGGCGGGGCCAGGGGCGGGGCCCGGCAGGAGCCGGCGCTGCGGCCGTTCTGACGCCAGGTGGTCCCGACGGGCAGACGACGAAGAGAGGGGCCCCGGAGGGGCCCCTCTCTTCGTACGGTGTGCTGCCTGCCGGGACTAGATGTACTCGGCCAGCTCGCGAAGCAGCGCGGCCTTCGGGCGGGCACCGGTGATGCTCTTCACCAGCTCGCCGTTCTGGTACACGTTGAGCGTCGGGATGGAGATCACGCCGTACTGGGCGGCAGTGCCCTGGTTGGCGTCGACGTCGAGCTTCGCGATGGTCAGCTTGTCGCTGTGCTCGGTCGCGATCTCCTCCAGGATCGGGGCGACCTGACGGCACGGGCCGCACCAGGTGGCCCAGAAGTCGACCAGGACGGGCTTGTCGCTCTTGAGGACCTCTGCGTCGAAGGTCGCGTCGGTCACGGTGATGGTGGCGCCGGCCACGGGAGCTCCTAAGGGTCAGAACGAGGTGGTGCTGAGAAGAACAACGGCGGGGGCCGTTCTGTTTCTTGCGGTGCCCCCTGTTTCACCGGACCGGCCCGACGGGGTCGTTCCACGTGAAACAGGGGACGGGCGGAGCTGCGCTGCGGTCAGACCGCGACGACTGCGGCGGCCTGGCTCTCCAGGTCGTCCAGCGCGGCCAGGTAGCGCTCGGCGTCCAGGGCGGCGGAGCAGCCGGTGCCGGCGGCGGTGATCGCCTGGCGGTAGGTGTGGTCGACCACGTCGCCGGCGCCGAACACGCCGGGGATGTTGGTCCGGGTCGAGGGGGCCTCGACGTTGAGGTAGCCCTCGGCGTCCAGGTCCAGCTGGCCGGTGAACAGGTCCGTCCGCGGGTCGTGGCCGATCGCGATGAACAGGCCGGTGACCGGCAGCTCGCGCAGTTCGCCGGTGGTGGTGTCGCGCAGGGTGACACCGGTCAGCTTCGGGTCGCCGTGGATGGCCTCGACCGCGCTGTCCCAGGCGAAGCTGATCTTCGGGTCGGCGAAGGCCCGCTCCTGCATCGCCTTGGAGGCGCGCAGGCTGTCCCGGCGGTGGACGATGGTGACCGACCTGGCGAACCGGGAGAGGAAGGTCGCCTCCTCCAGCGCGGTGTCGCCGCCGCCGACCACGGCGATGTCCTGGTCGCGGAAGAAGAAGCCGTCGCAGGTCGCGCACCAGGAGACGCCGCGACCGGAGAGCTTGTCCTCGTTCGGGAGGCCGAGCTTGCGGTGCTGGGAGCCGGTGGTGACGATCACGGCGCGGGCCCGGTGCACGGTGCCCTCGGAGTCGGTGACGGTCTTGACGTCACCGGTGAGGTCGACCGCGACGATGTCGTCCGGGACCAGCTCGGCGCCGAAGCGCTCGGCCTGGCCGCGCATGTTGTCCATCAGCTCGGGACCCATGATGCCGTCCCGGAACCCGGGGAAGTTCTCGACCTCGGTGGTGTTCATCAGCGCGCCACCGGCGGTGACGGCACCCTCGAAGACCAGCGGCTTGAGGGAGGCTCGGGCGGTGTACAGGGCAGCGGTGTAGCCGGCCGGTCCTGAGCCGATGATGATCACGTTACGGACGTCGCTCACTGCATCTCCTGGTTCGCATCGCGACCCGCGCATTTGCGGGGAGGGCGGTCCTGCTCCGCCGCCCGGGACAACGATTCACCAGTGTCGCTCATTCCCCGGTGCGCTTGCAGCAAGGGCTCGCAGAGTGGTCGTCCGAGTGGGACGGGTCACGCCCGTCTCCTACCCGGCGGGGACGGTGCGGTGCAGGCGCACCCGGCAGTCGGCGGTCACCAGGTAGACGTCGAGCCGGTCGCCGTCGAGCGGGTAGACCAGGGCGGTGACCTGGTCAGGTCCGAACCGGCCGGGGGTGGCGAGCAGCGGGGTGCCGGGGGCGGTCGCCGGGCAGGGGGCGGTGGCCCCGGATCCCGCGCCTGCCACCGTGCCGGACTCTGGGGCGGCACCGGCGCCGAGCGAGGGCTCCTTGTGCGGGGCGTCCGTCGTCTTCGCGGGGGTCGACCCGTCCCGGAGCAGCAGCTGGATCTGACCGGCCAGCTCGGCGTCGTCGGTGAAGACCCGGGCCCCGGCCGCGGCCGGCCGGGCGGCGGCGTCCGTCGTGCCGGTGCCGCCGCCGCTGGTGGTGCCCTGGTGGCCGAGCAGGGTGCCGCCCAGGCCCAGGACGGCGAGGCAGGCGGCGGTCGCCAGCAGCACCCGGCCCCGGCGGTGGAGGCGGCGGCCCGGCCCGGCCGGGCGGTGGGAGAGCGGAGGGGCGGTCCCGAGCGGATCGGCGGCAGGGGTCACCGGGGCGGCGGCCTCGACCGCCAGCGCGGCGTCGATCCGGTCGGCGAACTCGGCCGGCAGCGGGGGGAAGTCCTCCACCGCGCCGAGGAGTTCGCCGACCTCGGCCAGCGCGGCCCAGGTGTCGGCGCACTCCGCGCAGTCGGTCAGGTGGGCCCGCAGCAGCGGTACCTCGGCCGGGTCGACGAGGTCCTCGGCCAGGTCGGCCAGCAGCTCGACGTCGGGGTGGCCGGGCTCGGTCCAGGAGGGGGTCATCGTGGTGTCACGTCTCCTCTCAGGGCCTGGCCGGGGCGTGGCGGTGGTGGGACGGAGCGCGGGCCGTCCTGGTTCCCCGGGGTGCTGCCGGGCGCACCGGTTTCACGTGAAACACCGTCGGGCGACGCCGCCTCCGTCGGTGTTTCACGTGAAACCGTGCGCAGGTGCCGGACCAGCGGCAGCAGTTTGGCCCGCCCCCGGGCGCACCGGCTCTTCACCGTGCCGACCGGTACGCCGAGCAGCTCGGCGGCCTCGGCGACGGCGTACCCCTGCATGTCGACCAGCACCAGGGCGGCCCGCTGCTCGATCGGGAGGGCCGCCAGTGCGGCGGTCACCTCGCGCTGGAGCTCGGCCCGGACCACCACCGTCTCGGTCGCCTCGGCGCTGCCGAGCAGGGCCTCCAGGCCGTGCCGCTCGGGATCCAGCGGGGTGGCCGGCCGGCTGGCGGCCCGGCGGGCCCGGTCCAGGCAGGCGTTCACGACGATCCGGTGCAGCCAGGTGGTGACGGCCGAGCGGCCCTGGAAGGTGTGGGCGGCCCGGAAGGCGGAGACCAGGGCGTCCTGCAGGGCGTCGGCGGCCTCCTCGCGGTCGCCCAGGGTGCGCAGGGCCACCGCCCACAGCCGGTCCCGGTGACGGTGCACCAGGATGCCGAAGGCGTCCGGGTCCCCGGCGGTGTGCCGGGCCAGCAGGGTGGCGTCCGGGATCTGCTCCGTCATGGTCGCCCCCTCCCCGTCAGCTGGTGACCTTCACCTCGGCGATCTTGCCGCGGTACTTCCCGTCGGAGCCATCCTTGGGGACGCCGGTCAGCCAGATCAAGAGGTAGCGGGTGGTGAGTGGCTGAGCCGGAGTCAGTTTCACCGTACTGCCGGTCTCCTGGGCGGCCGGTGCGCCCATGGCCTCCAGGCCCGCCTTGGTGGCCGGGGGAGTGGTCACGGTGTCCTTGGAGGTGGCCCGGAGCTGGACGGTGCTGGGGCCGCCGAGCTGGACCTCCACCGAGCCGACCTGCTGGACCGAGCCCAGGTCGATCAGCAGACCGGTACCCGGGCGGTACTCGCCGCCCAGGTTGTCGTCGTACCCCGAGGTCTGCCAGCCGGTGGCCGGATTGCCGTCGAAGGCCAGTGGGGCCTCGATCAGGTGCTGGTCCTTGTCGTCGCCGAGCGCGTTGAACGGGGTGGCCCCGGCGATCGTGACGGGTTTGGCGGTGGTGCCGCCGGGGGTGGCCGGTGCGCTCTGGCCGGGGGGCGGCTGCACCTGCCCGTCCTCGCTGTTGCGGTCGTGCTTGTTGAACTTGCTGACCAGCTGCCAGGAGGCCATCCCGATGGCGGCCAGCGCGACCACCGAGGCGGTCACCCGGACCAGCCTGCGCAGCCGGGGCCTGCTCGGCCGGGCGGCCGCCGGGGCGATCACGGTGGCAGGGCTGTCGGCGAGCCGGATCTGCGGGCGCTGCTGGTGCGGCCGGGGCTGCGGCCGGGGCGGCGGGGTGAAGGCCGGCGGCGGGGGCGGCTCGGGCTGCCGGATCTTCGGCATCAGCGCGATCGCCTTGGCCAGTTCCTCCGGCGTGGTGATCGGGTCCAGGTGGTGCGGGGGCTGCTCGCACAGGGCCCGGGCGGCGATCTCGGACAGGCCCTTGTGCACGCCCGCCCTGACCTGGTCCGGCGGGACGCAGCCGAGGTCCTTGGGCAGGCCCTGCAGGTCGTACCGGTCCTCGGGGTAGGGCCAGCGGTGGGTCAGCGCCGCGTACAGCAGGGCGCCGATCGCCCGGGTGTCGGTGAGCGCGGCGTCGTCGTCGGGCAGGCCGCGCAGCGCGGCGTCCACCGCGATGCCGTTGATCCGGTACTGGCCGCTCTCGGTGCGCAGCACGCACCTCGGGGTGAGCCGCAGATGGGCCTGGCCGCGCCGGTGGGCGGCCGCGATGGCCTCGGTGACCTGACGGACCATCTGGTACGCGTCGTACGGCTCCAGCGGCCCGTCCGCGAGCAGTTGGGCGAGGTCGGCGGCGCCGGGCAGCCACTCCCGGATCACGTAGACGTGGTCGCCCTCCTGGACCGCGTCGAGGACCTGGACGAAGCGCGGGTCGCCGAGCAGGGCGGCGGACTTGGCGGCGGCCAGCACGCCCCGGGCCCGCTGGTGGCCGGCGGCGAGCAGGTGCACGCCGACCGCGCGGCGGAGCTTCTCGTCCACCGCGCGCCAGCTGCTGAAGAACTCGGACTGGGTGGTGCACTCCTCCAGCCGGTAGCGGTCGGCGATCCGGTCGCCGCTGTGCCGGTCGGGGGCGGGGCGGAGCAGCGGGAGCTCACCGGTCGGCTGGTCCAGGGTGGCGGCCGGGTCGAACTCCGCGTCCTCGTCGGCCTGCTCGGGCTCGGCGTCCCCGGTGTCCTCGGTGCTCCGGTCGTCCCCCGGGGCCGGATCTGCCTCGTCGGCCGGGTCGGACTTCGCCCGGCGCCCGGCGAGTTCGGCGGCGATCTCGGCGGCCGACAGCGGGGCGGTGGCCTCGGTGGCGCTCTCCGCCGCCGGTTCGTCGGCCGGGCTCTCCCCGGCTGTGGCCGGTGCCGTCCCGTCGTCCGTCACGGACGTGTCGACAACCGCCTTGGTGCCATCAGCCACCGTTGTCCTGCCTCCCCTTGTGTCGCCCCGGGTCCCGGAATGCCGGCCGCCCCGCCGGCCTCGGGGGTCGGCAGCGTGCCAGGACAATTGTGCCCACTCTTCCTCCCCTGCTACGACCGTTGGGTGGGCCGACTGGTTGCGTTCCGATTGCGACCGTCCGGCCCGACTCCGGGCGGTGGCACGCGGCCTGAGGGAGCGGAAGATCCCGGCTGACTCCCGGTCAGCGGCCGAGCCGGCTCCGCACCATACTGATCATCGCGTTCAGCTCCTCGATCCGCATCCGGCGGGCGATCAGGGCGAACACCGTGAGCTGCAGCCCGCCCGCGACCAGGACGGTCAGCACCGCGCCCGCCCAGTCGCCGATCAGCCCGGTGAGCAGCTCGTTCAGCAGCAGGCTGACCGCCAGGCCGAGCACCGCGGCGGGCAGCGAGGCGATCGCCAGCCGGATGTAGGTCTTGGCGATCCGGCCGGTGTCCAGGCCGCCGATCTTCGCCTTGAGCCTGGGCACCGCGACCGCGACGCCGACCGCGTACGACAGTCCGTAGCCGAGGGCCATCCCGGTCACCGCCCACTGGGCGGGCAGCACGAACCAGCAGAGCACCGCGGTGGCGGCCTGGCAGAGCGCCACCCAGAGCGTGTTGGAGAACGGCGTCCTGGTGTCCTCGTAGGCGTAGAAGCCGCGCAGCAGCACGTACTGGACCGAGTACGGGATCAGTCCCAGGGCGAAGGCGGAGAGCATGTAGCCGACCGCCGTGGTGCTGTGCGCGACCGAGCCGCCGTTGCCCAGGCCGTAGATCGCGCTGCCGATCACCGGGCCGAGCGCGAGGAACAGGAAGGCGGCGGGCACGATCGCCACCGCCGAGGTACGCAGTCCGTAGGAGAGGTCGTCCCGGACCGCCCCGGCGTCGCCGTCGGCGGCCGAGCGGGACAGCCGGGGGAGCACCGCGCTCATCACCGAGACGGTGATCACGGCCATCGGGAGCTGCCAGATCAGCAGGGCGTTGGAGTAGGCGGCCAGGCCCACCCCGAGGTGGCCGGTCTTCTCGGCGGCCGCACCGGCCGCGGTGGCGAGCTGGGTGATCACCAGGAAGCCGGCCTGGTTGGCGAGCACGAACAGGAAGGTCCACTTGGCCAGCCGGGCCGCCTTGCCGAGCCCGTGGCCGCGCCAGTCGAACCGCGGCCGGAACCGGAACTCGGCGGCCCGCAGGTAGGGGATCATCGCGAGCGCCTGCAGGGCCAGGCCGATCAGGGTGCCCAGGCCGAGCAGCCGGATGCCCTCGGGGGAGATGGTGGCGGGGGTGACCTCGGAGCGCTGGAAGGTGCCGAAGACCCAGATGTACAGGCTGAAGGTGAAGATCACCACGACGTTGTTGAGCACCGGGGTCCACATCATCGCGCCGAACCGGCCCCGGGCGTTCAGGATCTGACCCATCACCACATGGATGCCCATGAAGAAGATGGTCGGCAGGCAGTACCTGGCCAGCGCCACCGTGGTGTCGGCGCTCGCCGGGTCGCGCATCAGCGAGTGCGAGATCAGCTGCACCAGCAGCGGGGCGCCCAGCACGGCGAGGAAGGTGACCCCGGCCAGGCCGGCCATCACCAGGGTGAGCAGCCGGTTGGCGTAGGCGGTGCCGCCGTCCTGGTCCTGCTTCATCGCGCGGACCAGCTGCGGGACGAACACCGCGTTCAGCGCGCCGCCGCCGATCAGGATGTAGAGCAGGGTGGGCAGCGTGTTGGCGGCGTTGTAGGAGTCGCCCATGGTGCCGACGCCGATCGCGGCGGCAATCACCATGGTGCGCAGGAAGCCGGTGCCCCGGGACACCAGGGTGCCGGCGGCCATGATCGCGCTGGAGTTGACCAGGCTGCCGGACCTGCCGCCGCCGGCCGGCTCCGGGCGCTGCTCCGCCACCGGCTCGGGGGACACCGGCTCGGGGGACACCGGCTCGGGGGACACCGGTGCGGGAGACACCGGCCCGGGGGTCGGCGGCAGCTCGGGGCCGCCGATCTCGGCCGCGGAGAGCGGCGGGTCGAACTCGATCGGCGGGACGAACGGGCGCGGCTCCTCGGCCTTCGCCAGCAGGGTGTCCACGCCGACGTACTCGGTGGTCTCGGTGTCCCACGCCCCGCCCGCCCGGGCGGGTTCGGCGGGCTCGGCGGCGCCGCCGGACGCTGCCTCGGCGGCGGCCGCGGCCGGCCAGCGCGGGGTGGGCGCGGTCAGACCGGCGGCCGGTCCGGGCGGCGGCTCCTGGCGCAGCTGGAGGGTCTGCGGGTCGTCCTGGGTGGCCTGCTGCTGCGGCAGCGCCGCGGTCCGCAGGCCGTACGGGTCGGGCCCGACCTCGCTCGGGAACGGGTCGGTGGCGTACGGGTCCTGGGCGTAGGTGTCCGTCAGGTACCAGTCGGCGGGCTGCTCGGCCGCACCGTCCTGGCCCGTGGCGGCGCGACCCTGCTCACGACCCTGTGCTCGCTCCTCGCGCGGCCCGCTCATGCCACCTCATCGATGCTCGGGTAGGGCCGCCCGGAAGGGGCCGCCTCAGTGCCCCACCTTCTCATCACCGGGGGCGTGTTCCTCGGCAGCTGCGCCGGTCTCCTGCGCCGCGCCTCCGTCGGCCGGGGCGCCCTCCTGAGCCTCGCCGCCGTCGTCCTCGGGGGCCGGGGCGCCCTTGCGCCGCTGCTGGGTGAACCGGACGGCGGCCAGCAGCATCAGCACCACGCCGCCGCCGATCACGTACAGCACGCCCGAGGTGACCGAGGTGACCTTGACCGTGAAGACCACCGGCTTCCCGTACGGCTGCGGGTTCGGGCCGGTGGTCATCAGCTGGGCGGTCACCGGCACCGGCCCGTTGTTCTGAGCCTGGGCCGGGAAGCGCAGGGTCAGGCTGGTGGTGCCCTCCAGCACGACGTTCTGCTTGATGCCGACCCTGACCCGGTTCGGCTGACTGGAGGTCAGCTGGACCTGGAGGTTGCCGACCGCCTGGTTGAGGTCGTTCTTGATGCTGACCTGCACCATGCCGTTGTCACCTGCGAGGATGACCGTGCTCTTGGGTGTGAGCTTGACCGCGCCGACCAGGCTGGCCAGGTAGTCCCGCACACCGGTCCGGTAGGACTCGCCGGCCGGCGGCTGGTCCCGCCAGGCGGTGGCCATCGAGCGGATCATCGCGGCGCTGAACGGGCCGCGCACCCGCTGCGGCTGGGTGAGGATGACGAGCAGCTGGTCCAGCTCGCCCTGGAGGTCCATCACCCGGCCGAGGGTGGCGGCGGACAGCTCGCCCGCGCGCAGCTGCTGCGGATAGTCGCCGGGGCCGGCCACGGCGGTGTTCGCCTCCGGGTCGGCCGGGGCGGCGGCCACCGTCCGGAGGTTCACCAGCCGGGCCCAGCCGGCCTGCTGGGCCTGGGTGACCGCCTCGGCCAGCGCGCCGGCCGAACCGGCCGTGAGGTTCCGGGGCGGCAGCACCAGCAGGGTGCGGGCGGTCTCCGGGAGCTGACGGTTGATCACCATGGTCTCGGCCAGGAAGCGCTGGACGGCCGCGGTGCGGGCCTGCGGGGAGGCCAGGTCCGGCTGGAACAGGTCGGAGATCGTGGAGTCGGCGACCACCGCGGTCTGACCGTTGCCGATCGGGCGGGCCGCGCTCGGGGTGTGGTTGAGCGCGGCGTCCGAGATGCTCGCGCTGTTGGCCAGCAGCAGGTTCTCCCCGGCCGCGGCGGCGGTGGCGGCGATCTGCTGGTCCAGGTACCCCTGGTAGGGCCAGGCGACGTCGGACTGCACGTCGGCGGCCAGCCGTCCCTCCGCGGTCACCTCACCGGCCGTCCGGGCCTTGCGGAGGGTGTCGGCCATCCCGTTCAGCCCGGCGCCGTTGTGCGCGATCGAGGCCAGGTCCGGGTCGGCGTACGGCAGCGAGACCACCTGGCTGCCCGCCCCGGCCACGGCGGTGCGGAGCTGCTTCAGCCACTCCGTCGCGGCGTCCGTGCCGACGCCGGGGACGGTGTTGCCCTCCTTGGCGGGCTCCCCGGCCGTGTTCGGCTTCTGCACCCGGTACGGCCGGGTCATCGCGAACACGGTGTCCAGCAGGTCCGGGTCGATCACCCAGGTGAGGCCGGGCAGCTGGCCGCCGGTCTGCACCAGCTGGTGCAGCCGGCCGCCCGGGGCCAGCTCGGTGGCCAGGCTGTCGTCCCGCAGCACCGGTGTCGGGTCGTTGTCCTGCATGGTCTGGGCGACCAGCTCGGGCGCGTGGGTGATCGGCCAGACCACGGCGAGCTCGGTCGGGTGCGGGACGGCCTCGTTCCGGTACGGGAGGTAGCTCCGGGCGATGCCCAGGGTGTGGGCGGCGTCGTCGTCCGGGGTGCCGCCGGCCACGTCCACCGCCAGCTCGTACACCCCGCCCTTGCCGACCTTGAGGTCGGCGACCGACGCCCGGACGATGTACGGGAGGCTCTGGCCCGCCGCCAGCGTGCCCAGGCCGGCCCGACCGGCCGTGATCGCGGTGCCGTCCGCGGAGCCCGGATCGCCGCGCCGGGCGAGCTGGTCGAGCCCGCTGCGGGTGCGCACCGTCGAGCCGGCGGCGGACTGCTGCCGGATGCTCACCGTGACGTCCTTGAGCGGGTCCGGGCCGGAGTTGGTGACCACTCCGGTCACCACCACGGTGCCGCCGTTCTCCGCCACCTTGGGTGCGATCGAGTCGATGGCCACGGTGGCCGGGTACTCGGGGGCGGCGGCGACGAAGCCGGGCGGTGCGGCCGCGGCCGGCAGCACGCCGGTGACCAGGACGGCCCCGAACGCCAGCAGGCCGGAGAGCCGTCTGGCCATCCGGCCCGATCGGTTCCGGGGCACCGTACGCGGACCCGACTGCCGTACCGGCTCAACCACGCGCTTCGACCTCGCCGTTCTGGATCGGGTGGAACTGATGCGGTCCTGGAAGGGGGACCCCGCAGCAGCGGCCGACGGCCCGGGCCGGGATCTCTCCACCGGCATGGTAACGAGGCCGGTGGCGCGGTGGTGTTGCGGGCCGGGGGCTGACGGGGGAAAAGGCCGTGCGGTATCCGGGGGGAGGGCACGTACCCTTGTGAGCCGTGTCCACTGTCAATGAGTCCAGCACCAGTCCGTCCAGCACCGATGCCAGCACCGATGCCCGTGCCGCCGCCCCCGGGCTGAGCGAGGCGCAGGCCCTCGGCCTGCAAGAACTGCTCCGGGTCTCCCCGGTCGCGGACGAGATCGCCGAGCGGTTCCGGGCCGCCGGGCACCGGCTGGCCCTGGTCGGCGGATCGGTCCGGGACGCGCTGCTCGGCCGGCTCGGCAACGACCTCGACTTCACCACCGACGCCCGCCCCGAGCAGGTGCTCAGGCTGGTGAAGGGCTGGGCGGACGCGGTCTGGGACGTCGGCATCGCCTTCGGCACCGTGGGCGCCCGCAAGGACACCGAGGACGGGTCCTTCCTGATCGAGATCACCACCTACCGGAGCGAGGCGTACGACCGCACCTCGCGCAAGCCCGAGGTGACCTACGGCGAGACGATCGAACAGGACCTGGTCCGGCGGGACTTCACCGTCAACGCGATGGCCGTCGACCTGCCCGGCCGCGGCTTCGTCGACCCGCACCACGGGCTGGACGACCTGGAGGCCCGGGTGCTGCGCACCCCCGCCACCCCGGAGGAGTCGTTCTCCGACGACCCGCTGCGGATGATGCGGGCGGCCAGGTTCGCGGCCCAGCTGGACTTCGAGCCCGCCCCCGAGGTGGTCACCGCGATGACCGCGATGGCCGACCGGATCACCATCGTCTCGGCCGAGCGGGTGCAGGCCGAGCTCAACAAGCTGCTGCTGGCCGAGCACCCCGTGAAGGGCCTGCGGCTGCTGGTGGACACCGGTCTGGCCGACCACGTGCTGCCCGAACTGCCCGCACTCCGGCTGGAGAGCGACGAGCACCACCGGCACAAGGACGTCTACGAGCACTCGCTGACCGTGCTGGAGCAGGCCATCGCGCTGGAGCAGGACGGGCCCGACCTGGTGCTGCGGCTGGCCGCGCTGCTGCACGACATCGGCAAGCCGCGGACCCGGCGGTTCGAGTCCGACGGCCGGGTCTCCTTCCACCACCACGAGGTGGTCGGCGCCAAGATGACCCGCAAGCGGATGCGCGACCTCAAGTACTCCAACGACCTCACCGACGAGGTCTCCCGACTGGTCGAGCTGCACCTGCGCTTCCACGGCTACGGCGGCGGCGAGTGGACCGACTCGGCGGTCCGCCGCTACGTCACCGACGCCGGCCCGCTGCTGGAACGGCTGCACAAGCTGACCCGCTCCGACTGCACCACCCGGAACCGGAAGAAGGCCGCCGCCCTCTCCCGGACGTACGACTCGCTGGAGACCCGGATCGCCGAACTCCGGGAGCAGGAGCAGCTGGACGCCATCCGGCCCGCCCTGGACGGCAACCAGATCATGGAGCTGCTCGGCCTCGCACCGGGCCCCCAGGTCGGCCAGGCGTACCGCCACCTGCTCGAACTCCGCCTGGAGAACGGGCCGATGGACCCCGACCAGGCCGAGGCCGCGCTGCGCGCGTGGTGGGCGGAGCAGCAGTAGGAACGCACTGAGGGGGCGTCCGATTCGGACGCCCCCTCAACGCGTGCCGTGCCTACTTGAGGAAGTGCAGGCAGAGCGTGAACTTCCGCGAGCCCTGCTTCTCGGTGTAGAGACCGTCCGCGTCCTGGAACTTGTCGCAGGCCGACTCGTCGATGGTCCCCTCCACCTTGCCGACGATCTTCGCCTCGGCGTCCGGGTCGGTGCAGTCGAGCACCACGACGTCGGGGTTGTTGTCCTCGGTGCCCGCTGCCACGGCGGTGTTCCGGTTGTGCACGCAGTCACCGACCGAGGCGTACGACGGGTCGCCCTTGAGCGAGAACCCGATCGCCAGCGCGACGATCACCGGCAGCAACAGACCCAGGATGGCCGCCCGCTGGAACACCGGCTTGCCCGGGTTCATCGGCTGGCCGGGGGCGCCGGGGATGGGCTCGGCCAGCTTGTTGATCTTCGCCCGCTGCGGGATGTTGATCAGCATGGTGACCGGGTTGATGACCATGGAGGCGATGCCCCACCAGCCCTGCCAGAGGCTCTTGGCCGTCATGTCCCGGTGCGCGGCGATACCGCAGGTCCGGCAGAACGGGCCCTCGAGCTTGAGGAACTTCATGATCACCAGGAAGCCCTGGTGCCCGCGGATGGTGGCCTCCACGGCCGGGGCCGAACCGCAGAAACGGCAGAACGGCCCGGTCGGCAGACCCTGCTGGAACTGCTCGGACGGCTGGGCCGGAATAGCCGGGGCCGGGGCGGCGGGGTCGACGGGCGCAGCGCCGTACGGCACCTGTGGCGAAGGCGGAGTGGGCATGGGATTCCCCCGAGTGTGAATGAGCTGCCAGACGTGAACGGTGCAAGCTATCGGCAGGTCAGCCGCATTCGGTAGCCAGTTCGGCCCGGGTGGGGGAATGGACATCCAACCGTGATCACCGCGCCCGATTTGTCGGATCACAAGATCGTTTGAACAGATGTCGCTTTAGCGAATCCGCTCGATTGAGTGGTCGGAGTCGTCGGGTGTGACTGACTGATGAGTCGTCGCGTTGAGCCGTTCGAGGGGGAGGACGTTCCTTCCTCCGGAACGAGAGGACGCAGCCATGGCTGTGGACGCGGTGTTGTTGGAGTCCCCGACGATGCGGGCGACGGTGAGCGGGCGGGTCGAGGTGCTGGACCGGGTGAAGGCGCTGGCCTTCCTGCCGGACGGGGTGCACGTGACCACCGATGCGGTGGCGCGGTACTTCGGGGTCGGGGAGACCGTGATCAAGGCGGTGGTCCACGACCACCGGCAGGAGCTGGTCGGCAACGGGTACCAGGTGCTGACCGGCAGCGAACTGGGTTACTTCAAGCAACTCAGTGGGATCCAGTCGCGGGCGAGGTCGCTCGCGTTGTTCACCCGCCGGACGGTGCTGAACGTGGCGATGCTGCTGCGGGACAGCGAAACCGCACGTCAGGTGCGGTGCTACCTGCTCGATCTGGAGCAGCAGGCCAGGCGGGAGGTTGTGGACAACCCCGTGGACGGGGTTGTGGACAGCCGGTTCCAGTACCCCGAGGGGTCGGTGGACGCGGCGGTCGCCACGGTGGCCGAGCGGGCGGTCCGGTCGGTGATCGGGACGAGCGTGGTCCCGTTGCTGAACGCGTTGGCGGTGGAGGTCGGCCGGAACGGCCGGAAGATCGACGCGATGGCGGACCGGGTCGACCGGCTGGAGCGGGTGGTGCTGGACGACGAGGAGAAGGAGATCGCCCGTCGGCGGCTGAGGCTGCTCCGGGCGATCGACGACGGTGCCACGGCGGACGAGCTCGACGAGCTGGTCCAGCCGTAGTCCGGTGAGAGAGCCGGAGGTGGGTAATGGAAGTACCCACCTCCGGCTCGTTCGAGGGCCGCTCAGGCCGGGACGGGGGAGCGGCGGGCCGCGCGGGCGTAGAGGGCGGCGGTCAGAGCGTAGAGCAGGGCGACGGTGAGCATCAGGGGGACGGAGCGGCCGTCGAGCGGGAGGACGAGGGCGGTGACGAAGGCCGCGGCGACGAAGGCGAGGTTGAAGAGGACGTCGTAGATGGCGAAGACCCGGCCGCGGTAGGCGTCCTCGACGGACTCCTGGACGACGGTGTCGGCGCAGATCTTGACGGCCTGGGTGACCACGCCGAGCAACAGGGCCGCCACCATGGTGGGGCCGAGCGAGAAGGTCAGGCCGAGGGCGGGGACGAAGACGGCGGCGGAGGCGGCGCAGGTGGTGAGCCAGCCGGCCAGGCCGAGCCGGCGGGTGCACCAGGGGCTGATCACGGCGGCGAGGAAGAAGCCGACGGCGGAGACCGCGACCGCCTGGCCCAGGGTGGCCAGACCGCTCGCGCTGTCGGTGGGGTCGTTGAAGGTGTAGCGGGAGAGCATCAGCAGCACCACGACCAGGATGCCGTAGCAGAACCGGGCGGCCGTGACGGCCGCCAGCGCGTGCGCGGCGGGACGGCAGTCCCGGACCAAGTGGCGTACGCCGTCCGCGAGTTCACGGGCGGTCAGGCCGAGGGCCCGGCGCAGCGGCGGCCGGTCGGGGCGCTGGTCGGGGCCGAGCAGGTCGGGGTCCATCCGCAGTGCGGTCAGGCCGGAGCTCAAGTAGAGCAGGGCAGCGACGGTGACCAGCAGGGCGTCGGCCCGGGGACCGGGCGGCAGCACCAGATGGACCAGGAAGCCCAGGCCGCCGCCGCAGGCCGCCGCGACCGTGCCGAGGGTGGGGGAGAGCGCGTTGGCGGTGACCAGCTGCTCGGGGCGGTCGACCACCCGGGGCAGTGCGGCGGAGAGTCCGGCCAGGATGAACCGGTTGAGCGCGGTGACCAGCAGGGCCGCGCCGAGGAAGAGCCAGTCCGGCACCCGGGCCAGCAGCAGGGCGCCGGTCACCAGCCCGAGCCCGCACCGGGCCAGGTTGCCGAGGTAGAGCACCTGTCGGCGGCGCCAGCGGTCGAGCAGCACGCCGGCGAACGGGCCGATCATCGAGAACGGCAGCAGGAGCACCAGCAGGACCGAGGCGATGTCGGCCGGGCTGGACTGCCGCTCGGGCGAGAAGATCACGTACGAGGCCAGCGAGACCTGGAAGACGCCGTCGGAGAGCTGGGAGAGCACCCGGGCGGTGAGCAGGCGCCGGAAATCGGCAGCCCGGAACAGGCCGGTGAGTGAGTTGCCGCCGTTACCCGTCTGAGCCACCCGCCAAGGGTGCCATGATCGGCGCCGATGTTTCACGTGAAACATGGCCGGACGACGGCCGGGACACCTGACCGGCTCCCGGCCGGGTGCCGACCCGCGGTCAGCGCCGGACAGCCCGAAGGGCCCTGACCACCGGTCAGGGCCCTTCGGGTCGTCAGCTCAGGCGCTTCAGCGCTCGACCTCGCCGCGGATGAACTTCTCCACGTTGTCGCGGGCCTCGTCGTCGAAGTACTGCACCGGCGGGGACTTCATGAAGTACGAGGACGCCGACAGGATCGGGCCACCGATGCCCCGGTCCAGCGCGATCTTCGCGGCCCGGACGGCGTCGATGATGACACCGGCCGAGTTCGGGGAGTCCCAGACCTCGAGCTTGTACTCGAGGTTCAGCGGCACGTCGCCGAAGGCGCGACCCTCGAGGCGGACGTACGCCCACTTGCGGTCGTCGAGCCAGGCGACGTAGTCCGACGGGCCGATGTGGACGTTCTTCGCGCCCAGGTCGCGGTCCCGGACCTGGGAGGTGACGGCGTTGGTCTTCGAGATCTTCTTCGACTCGAGGCGGTCACGCTCGAGCATGTTCTTGAAGTCCATGTTGCCGCCGACGTTCAGCTGCATGGTGCGCTCCAGCAGGACACCGCGGTCCTCGAAGAGCTTCGCCATCACGCGGTGCGTGATGGTCGCGCCGACCTGCGACTTGATGTCGTCGCCGACGATCGGCACGCCGGCCTCGGTGAACTTGTCCGCCCACTCCTTGGTGCCGGCGATGAACACCGGGAGGGCGTTCACGAAGGCGACCTTGGCGTCGATGGCGCACTGGGCGTAGAACTTGGCGGCGTCCTCGGAACCCACGGGCAGGTAGCAGACCAGGACGTCGACCTGGCGGTCCTTCAGGACCTGGACGACGTCGACCGGGGCCTCGTCGGACTGCTCGATGGTCTCGAGGTAGTACTTGCCGAGACCGTCCAGGGTGTGACCACGCTGCACGGTGACGCCGGTCGGCGGCACGTCGCAGATCTTGATGGTGTTGTTCTCGCTGGCGCCGATGGCGTCCGCGAGGTCGAAGCCGACCTTCTTGGCGTCGACGTCGAACGCGGCGACGAACTCCACGTCACGGACGTGGTACTCGCCGAACTGCACGTGCATCAGCCCGGGGACCTTGCCGGCGGGGTCGGCGTCCTTGTAGTACTCGACACCCTGAACCAGCGACGCGGCACAGTTGCCGACGCCCACGATGGCTACGCGAACCGAACCCATTCCGGTTGCTCCCTTTGAATCATGAGACCCACCCGAACGGGCGGTCTCGCTCAACTTCTCTTCTGGTGGGCGCGACGCGCCCAGTCCCCGCCGCACGCACCGGAAGGTGGCGGCGGGTTCAGCGTTCCGTCAGGAACGCCCCGGGCGGTCGTGCGGTGGCCTCGGCGGGTCCGGGGACCCGGCCTCCTGGCCACGGCCGTCCGAAGTACTGGTGTCACCGGGTGCGGCACCGGGCCGCCCGGTGCGGTTGGCCCGCTCGGTCTCGATCAGCTCGTTGAGCCAACGGACCTCGCGCTCCACCGATTCGAGACCGTGCCGCTGCAGTTCGAGCGTGTAGTCGTCGAACCGCTCGCGGGTACGGGCGATCGAGCTGCGCATCCGCTCCAGCCGCTCCTCCAGCCGACTGCGGCGACCCTCCAGGACGCGCATCCGCACGGCCCGGTCGGTCTGACCGAAGAAGGCGAAGTGCACCCCGAAGTGCTCGTCCTCCCAGGCGTCCGGGCCGGAGTCGGCGAGCAGCTCCTCGAAACGCTGCTTGCCCTCGGCGGACAGCCGGTAGACGATCTTCGACCGCTTGCCGTTGAGCGCGGTGGCGGGGACGTACTCCGTGTCGGGGTTGTCCTCGACCAGGAAGCCCTGGGCCACCAGGCTCTTCAGGCAGGGGTAGAGCGTGCCGTAGGAGAACGCGCGGAACGAGCCGAGCAGGACGTTGAGCCGCTTGCGCAGCTCGTAGCCGTGCATCGGTGCGTCGTGCAGCAGGCCGAGGACGGCGAACTCGAGGACTCCCGAGCGTCTGCTCACTGTCGTTCCGCCTCCCTCCGCCGGTATGCCCGTGCGTTATGTCGCTCCGATGTATCGGCTCGATATATCGAGAACAGTAAACCTGGGTCACGGAACGAGCAAGAGCGACTCGGGTGAATGTGATCACAGGATCTCCGTCGGCCGGGTTGAGCCCCTGTCAGGGGCTGTCCGGGGGCGGGTTGGCAACGGGCATGTAATGATCTGGCGCCGTTATGCGGCAGTTGGTACCTGATGCCCGATTAGGTGTGATTTCCAGCTGCGTACTCTGTCGCGTGTGCACGGGCTGTCGGCCGTGCGCGAGGACCGAGGAGTGGCTGGAAGATGAGCGAACACCGTCGGAGGTCGTCCAACCCGGGCGGCGAGGAACCGTCGGGCCGCGAGGCCGACGGCGGCCGACCGTATGCCTACGGCAACCCGCCGGAGGGCGCGCCCTCGTACGGCCGTGGCGGCGAACGCCCCTCCGGGGGGCGGCCCACCGCCCAGCAGCCCCGGCTGACCCGGGCCGAGATGCGCAGGCAGCAGGGCGCCCGTGGCGGCGCCGCCGCCGGTGCCGGTGGCGGCAACGCCCGTCGCGGCGCGGCCGCCGGGGCGACCACGGTCGGGCGGAACGGCAAGCCGGCCAAGAAGCGGTTCATCGACTACCCGCGGTTCGGCAAGACCGGCTTCCGGCGGTGGATCCCGTCCTGGAAGCTGCAGCTGAGCACCCTGCTGCTGTTCTTCGGCGCCGGGGTGGGCGCGGTCGGCGTGGCCTACGCGATGACGCCGATCCCCGACCTGAACAAGGTCGTGGAGAGCCAGAACAACATCTACTACTGGGCCGACGGCAGCGAGATGACCCGCCAGGGCGACACCAACCGACAGGTGGTCGAGCTCGGCGACATCAGCAAGGACCTGCAGAACGCCGCCATCTCGACCGAGAACGCGACCTTCTGGGACGACAGCGGCATCGACCCCAAGGGCATCGCCCGGGCCGTCTACAACATGGCCACCGGTGGTGAGACCCAGGGCGGCTCGACCATCACCCAGCAGTACGTCAAGAACGCCTACCTGAACCAGGACCAGACCCTGAGCCGGAAGGTCCGGGAGCTCTTCATCACCCTCAAGGTGAACCAGGAGGACGGCAAGGACAAGATCCTCACCGGCTACCTGAACACCAGCTGGTTCGGCCGTGGCGCCACCGGCGCGCAGGCCGCCGCGCAGGCGTACTACGGCGTGAACGCCAAGGACCTGAACCTCTGCCAGAGCGCGCTGCTGGCCGGTCTGCTCAAGGGCGCCGCGCTCTACGACCCGGCCACCAGCCCGGCCAACCACGAGCGGGCGGTCAAGCGCTGGAACGAGGTGCTGGACCGGATGGTGACCACCGGCGCCATCACCAAGGAGAAGCGGGCCACCTGCGCCGCCTTCCCCGAGCCGGTCGAGAAGAAGCCCCCGGCCAGCATGAACGGCCAGGTCAGCTACATGGTCGAGCTGGCCAACAAGTACCTGATGAGCAAGGACAAGACCATCACCGAGGCCGCCATCGCCAAGGGCGGCTTCCAGGTGCACACCACCTTCCAGAAGGACAAGGTGGAGGCGCTGAAGAAGGCGGTGGACGACTTCCAGGCGGACACCCTGAAGCCGGACAAGCGCGAGAAGGACAAGTTCGTCCAGATCGGCGCGGCCACCGTGGTGCCCAACGACGGTGCGATCGTGGCGATCTACGGCGGCCCCGGCGTCGAGCAGGGCCACCACACCAACAACGCCGACACCCTCGGCGTCCCGGTCGGCTCGACCTTCAAGCCCTTCGTGCTGGCCGCCGCCATGCAGTACGGCGTGCAGACCGAGACCGGCAACGACGGCAAGCCGAAACGGATCAACGCCGACAGCCGCTACCTGGCCGACGACAAGTCGGAGATCCACAAGCTGGACGGCTCCCCGGTGATCGGCGACGACGGCAAGCCGTACCACCAGAAGAACAGCGGCAGCTCCAACCCGGGGTACGTCTCGCTCCGGGAGGCCATGCGCTACTCCTACAACGTGCCGTTCGTGCAGCTCGGCCAGGACGTCGGCACCAAGCAGGTGGGCACCCTGGTGGAGCAGATGGGCCTGCGCAAGGAGAGCCTGACCGACTCCTCGACCACCACCTTCCCGCTCGGCACCTCCACCCCCAGCGCGATCCGACTGGCCTCCGCCTACTCGGTGTTCGCGGCCCGGGGCATGCAGACCGACCCGTACTCGGTCAGCAAGGTGATCCGCGGCGGCGTGGAGCTGAAGACCTTCGCCAAGCCGACCCCCAAGCCGGTGCTGGAGGAGGTGGTCGCGGACAACGTCACCGACGTGCTGACCACCGTGGCCAAGATCGGCACCGGTGAGAAGACCAACGCGCTCGGTCGGCAGATCGCGGGCAAGACCGGTACCACCGACGGCGGCAAGTCGGCCTGGTGGGTCGGCTACACCCCCTCGCTGGTCACCTCGGTCGGCATGTGGCGCGAGGAGGCGGGCAAGCCCGGCCTGCTCACGCTGGACGGCACCGCGGGCAAGGACGAGGTGCACGGTGGTGACTTCCCGACGGACATCTTCACCCGCTACATGAAGACGATCCTGAACGGTCAGCCGAAGGAGACCTTCCCGAAGCCGGGCGAGATCGGCGAGCAGGTCGACTCCTCGGGTGCCCCGGCCACCGCCTCGGCCTCCGCCACGGCGACCGCGACCACGCCGGTGCCCGACCCGACCACCATCGCGCCGACCGTCCCGTCGCTCTCCCCGAGCGCGCCGACCACGCCGAGCACCACCCCGAGCCCCAACGAGTCCTGCCTGCTGCCGGCGCCGCTCTGCCCGAGCGGTTCGCCGTCCTCGACCAGGACCAAGCCGCCCAAGCCCACCGGCAGCGGGACGGGGACGGGCAGCCCGCCCGCGACCGACCCGGCCAACGGCATCGCGGCCAACCCCGGCCAGAACTGACCCGGACCCGGCTCCACCGGTGGCGGTCCTCCACGGAGGGCCGCCACCGGCGCGTTCGGAACCGGATGGCGGGGGCACCTGCTGCGGAGCCGACCGGTGCGGCATCATGTCCGCCATGACGTCGATCGCTCGGGACGAGAACGGCAGCACGGCCACGGCGCCGGTGGACGATGAGGTGGGCCCGCTGCCGAACACGGTGGTCGTCCCCGCGGACGAGGACCCGGTCTCCGCCGCGGGCAGCGAGCTGTTCGGCGGCCCGCCCGGGCGGCGTGCCCTGCTCGGCGTCAACTGGTGGATCCCGGCCCGCTTCCTGGCCGTCACGGTGATCGTGGTCTGCGTGCTGGGCATGCTGCAGAAGCTGCCCTGCTACGACGGCGGCTGGTTCCGCGGCGCCACCACCCAGTACACCCACGCCTGTTACAGCGACATCCCGCACCTGTACACCTGGCGCGGCTTCGCCACCGGGCTGACCCCGTACGTCGACATGCTGCCGCAGCCCAGCCCGGACATGCAGTACCTCGAGTACCCGGTGCTGACCGGCCTGTTCATGCAGGTGGCCGCCTGGCTGACGCCCGGTGGCGGCTCCACCGAGACCCGTGAGCAGCTGTTCTGGCTGATCAACGCCGGGATGCTGATGGTCTGCGCGGTGGTCGTCGTGGTGGCGCTCACCCGGACCCACCGCCGCCGCCCCTGGGACGCGCTGCTGTTCGCGCTGGCCCCCGCGCTGGCGCTCAACTTCACCATCAACTGGGACCTGCTGGCGGTCGCCTTCTGCGCCGTCGCGATGGCGTACTGGTCCGGCCGCCGCGCGGTCTGGGCCGGTGTCTTCATCGGCCTGGCCACCGCGGCCAAGCTCTACCCGCTGCTGCTGCTCGGCCCGCTGCTGGTGCTCTGCTGGCGGGCCGGCCGCCGGCGTGCCTTCTGGGCGGCCACCGGCGGTGCGGTCGGCGCCTGGCTGCTCGTCAACCTGCCGGTGATGGCGGCCAACTGGAAGGGCTGGGCCACCTTCTACACCTTCAGCCAGACCCGCAAGGAGGACTTCGGCTCGTTCTGGCTGATCCTGATGCAGGACCGCGGCAAGCAGCTGGAGACCCTGAACACCTGGATCGCCGGTCTGCTGGTGCTCAGCTGCCTGGGGATCTGCTGGCTGGCGCTGTCCGCCCCGCGCCGTCCGCGCTTCGCCCAGCTGGCCTTCCTGGTGGTGGCCGCGTTCATCCTGACCAACAAGGTCTACTCACCGCAGTACGTGCTCTGGCTGATCCCGCTCGCCGCGCTGGCCCGGCCGCGCTGGCGGGACTTCCTGATCTGGCAGGCCTGCGAGGTGCTGTACTTCCTCGGCGTCTGGTCCTACCTGGCCTTCACCGGCGACTCCAAGCAGCACGGCATCGGCCAGGACTGGTACCACCTGGCCATCGTGCTGCACCTGCTCGGCACGCTCTACCTGTGCTACCTGGTGGTCCGCGACATCCTCCGGCCGGAGCTGGACCCGGTCCGCCAGGACGGCAGTGACGACCCGTCGGGCGGTGTGCTGGACCACGCCCCGGACGTCTTCGTGCTCGGGCAGGCCCGCCGGCTGCGCGAGGAGGGCAGCTACCAGGAGTACCGGCTGGCCGAGGACGTCGACTGGCTGCCCGAGCAGAGCTCGGTCAAGAACGACTGAGCACCGGCGGGCCGTCCACCACCCGGTCGAAGTGGGTGGTGGTGTGACGGGTGTTCAGCGCCAGCTCGTCGCCGATCACCGGCGGCTTGCCGCCGGCGGGCAGGAACAGGATGCTCACCTGCATGTGCGGCGGCTCGGCGAACCAGAGCTGCCGCCCGCTCCAGGAGTACGGCGAGAGCGTCCGGTTCACGGTGGCCAGGCCCGCCCGGGCCAGACCTTTGGCCCGGGGCACCATCCCGTGCACGTACTTGGGGGCCTCCAGGCCGACCCCGTGCGCGGTGCCGCCGGAGACCACCAGCAGGTGCCCGTCCGAGGGCGCCCGGTGCTGGCGGTAGCCGTACCGGTCGCCCTTGGCCACCGGGGTGACGTCCATGACGGTGGCCCTGGCCTGCAGCGTGGTGGGGTCGCCGAGCCAGAGCCGGGTGCCGATCCTGGACCGGAACACGGTGGCCGGGTACCGCTGCGCCAGCCGGGCCAGGTCGGCCGAGCCGAGGTGGCTCAGGTAGACCGTGCCGGTCGGCAGCCCGGCCGCCGCGATCGCGTCCACCCAGGCCGCCACCTCGGTCACCGGGTCGGACCCGTCCGGCCGGTCCAGCGGCAGGTGCAGCGCGAAGCCCTCCAGGCTCAGCCCCTCGGTCGGCAGCTGGGCCAGCTCGCCGGGCGCGATGCCGTGCCGCCGCATCGAGGTCATGCACTCCACCACCATCCGGGAGCCGGGCGGCAGCGCCCGGACCGCCTCCAGGTGCGCCACCGTGCGGATCACCCCGGCCGGCAGCGGCTCCTCCCCGATCCGGTACGGGGTCAGCACCAGCAGCTCGCCGTCGAAGACCCCGGCCGCCGCCCTGGCCTCGTCGGCGGTGCCGACCGCGAGCAGCCCGGTGCCGAGCCGGCCCGCCTCCTCGGCCAGCCGGGCGTTGCCGAGCCCGTAGCCGTTGCCCTTGGCCACCGGCACCAGGCCGGGGAACTCGGCCAGCACGGACTGCTGGTGGGCCCGCCATCTGGCGGTGTCGAGATACAGCGACAAGGTCATCGGCTTCTCCCCGGGGTGAGACGGTCGGTCAGCGGCGGGACATGTAGATGTCCAGCGCCTTGTGCAGCAGCTTGTTGAGCGGGAAGTCCCACTCGCCGACGTACTCGGCGGCCTGGCCGCCGGTGCCGACCTTGAACTGGATCAGCCCGAACAGGTGGTCGTCCTCGTCCAGCGTGTCGCTGATCCCGCGCAGGTCGTAGATGCTCCCGCCGAGCGCGTAGGAGTCCCGCATCATCCGCCACTGGACCGCGTTGGACGGCTTGACCTCGCGCTTGTGGTTGGCCGAGGCGCCGTAGGAGTACCAGACGTGCTCACCGACCGTCAGCATGGTGGTGGCGGCCAGCGGTTCGCCCTCGTGGTACGCCAGGTAGAGCCGCATCCGGTTCGGGTCCTCGGCGGTGAGCGCCGTCCACATCTGCTGGAAGTAGGAGAGCGGGCGGGGCGTGAAGTGGTCCCGCTCGGCGGTCACCACGTACAGCTTGTGGAAGACCGCGAGGTCCTCGTAGCCGCCCTGGACCACCTCGACGCCGCTCTTCTCGGCCTTCTTGATGTTGCGGCGCCAGAGCTGGTTGAAGCCCTTCTGCACGTCGTCCAGCGAGCGGTTGGCCAGCGGCACCTGGAACACGTACCGGGGCTGCACGTCGCCGAAGCCCGCTCCGCCGTCCTCGCCCTGCAGCCAGCCGGCCTTGCGCAGCCGCTCGGCCAGCTCGAAGGCGCGCGGCTCGTACCAGTCCGGCTCCAGGTCGCGCAGGCGCTTGGCCTGCCGGCCCGCGATCGCCTCCTTGATGGTGGGCGCGTTCCACCGGCGGATCACCACCGGGGGCCCCATCTTCACCGAGAAGGCGCCCTGCGACTTGAGATGCGCCAGCATCGGGTCGAGCCAGCGGCCGAGGTCCCGGTCGAACCAGTCGATCACCGGGCCCTCGGGCAGGTAGGCCAGGTAGCGCTTGAGCTTGGGCAGCTGGCGGTAGAGCACCAGGCCGGCCCCGACCAGCTGATCGGCCTCGTCGATCCAGCCGATGCTCTCGGTGCGCCACTCCGACTTGACGTCGCCCCAGGACGGCACCTGCATGTGGCTCGCGGACGGGCGCGTCCGGATGAAAGCCAGGTGTTCCTCGCGAGTGATCGTCCTCAGGCGCAGGCTCATGCTGGGGTTGCTCCTTCTGGGTCAGCCGGTCCAGGGTGACCCTATCGCCCGAATGGTCCGTTTCTGGCCCGGCTGTCCGCGTCGGTCAGGAGGCAGGATGGCGCCCCCGTCGCAAGGGGTGCACAGGTATGTACGCGACGGGGGCGCCCGAGGTTACGCGGCGCGCGGGGATCGTTCCGGACGAATCAGCGCGCGGGGCCGGTCACGCGCCCCCGTAGAGCCCGCCGTGGGCCATCCCGAGGTAGAAGCCGACCCCGGACATGCCCAGCGACACCATCAGTACGAACCGTTCGGCCGTGGTGACCGAGACGAACTGGCCCCAGAGGGCGATCGCGATGCCGAAGAGCCCGGCCCACGAACTGAGCAGGTGCAGGTTGTGGAAGAACGCCGTGGTGAAGGCCAGCAGGCCGAGCACGGCGGCGATCCCGACCAGCGTGTTCTCCCGCGGGTGCGGGTGCCCGTCGGTGTTGAGGGTGAACGGCGGAGTGCGGCGCACGGTCTGAGCCATTGGAGCCCACCTCCTGGGTGGAAGAGCCGTTCTGTCCAGATTGCGGCGCTTGGGTGCTGGATCACAACCCGTGTGCAGTTTGCCCCTTAAATTTTGTTGGGCCGTACGGGTGCGGGTAGGCTGTGCGGTCTGCACTGGTGTAGTTGTGCCCCCGTCTGCCCTTCACCGGGCTGGGGGCCGGTTGTCAGTGCCGAGGGCTACGTTCTCGGTACGGCACCACCGCATCGGTGCCGACGCTGCACAACCCTCCTGCCACGGAGAGACCGTGGCCGCTGAGTCCAAAGGAGGTGGGTTACCCATGCGTCACTACGAGCTGATGCTCATCCTCGACCCTTCGGTCGAGGAGCGCGCTGTCGCCCCGCTGATCGAGAACTTCCTCAACGTTGTCCGCACCGGTGGCGGCAAGGTCGAGAAGATCGACACCTGGGGTCGTCGTCGCCTGGCGTACGAGATCAACAAGCAGTCCGAGGGCATCTACTCGGTCATCGACCTGAAGGCCACGCCTGAGGTCGTCAAGGAGCTCGACCGCCAGCTCAGCCTGAGCGAGTCGGTTCTGCGGACCAAGGTCCTGCGCCCGGACACCCACTGAGCCACTGCTTGACGCCCTAGGCGTCAGGTGGGCTCACGTTCGCTGTTTCACGTGAAACAGCGGACGAGCACCGCAGAACTTCTTTCCGAGAGGTCACCACCACCATGGCAGGCGAGACCGTCATTACCCTCGTCGGCAATCTCGTCGACGACCCCGAGCTGCGCTTCACCCCGTCGGGTGCGGCGGTCGCGAAGTTCCGTATCGCGTCCACCCCGCGCACCTTCGACCGTCAGACCAACGAGTGGAAGGACGGCGAAAGCCTCTTCCTCACGTGCAACGTCTGGCGTCAGCCGGCGGAGAACGTGGCCGAGTCGCTGCAGCGCGGCATGCGCGTCATCGTGCAGGGCCGACTGCGCCAGCGGTCTTACGAGACCAAGGAAGGCGAGAAGCGGACGGTCTTCGAGGTCGAGGTCGACGAGGTCGGTCCCAGCCTGCGTTCGGCGACCGCCAAGGTCACCCGCGCCAACCGCTCCGGCGGTCCCGGTGGCGGCAGTGGCTTCGGCGGCGGCGGCCAGCAGGCCGGCGGCGGCCAGGGCGGCTCCTGGGGCGGCTCCGGCGGCTCCGGTGGCGGTCAGGGCGGCGGCGGCAACTGGGGTGGAAACTCCGGTGGCGGCCAGTCCGCTCCGTCCGACGACCCGTGGGCTTCCAGCGCTCCGGCCCCTGGTGGGAACCAGGGTGGCGGCGGCGGTTGGGGTGCCCCGGCCGGTGGCGGCTTCTCGGAGGAGCCCCCGTTCTAGAGCGGTGCTACCGGGCCCCCAAGCCCGGAATGCTGACAGATTTCGTAATCACAGGAGCACATGATGGCGAAGCCGCCTGCTCGCAAGCCTAAGAAGAAGGTTTGCGTCTTCTGCAAGGACAAGGTCAACTACGTTGACTACAAGGACACGAACTTGCTCCGCAAGTTCATCTCCGACCGCGGGAAGATCCGCGCCCGCCGGGTCACCGGCAACTGCACCCAGCACCAGCGTGACGTCGCCACGGCCGTGAAGAACAGCCGTGAGATGGCGCTGCTGCCCTACACCTCCACCACGCGCTAAGAGAGGGTGACCGAAGAATGAAGATCATCCTCACTCACGAGGTCCCCGGCCTCGGCAGTGCCGGTGAGGTCGTCGAGGTCAAGGACGGCTACGCCCGCAACTACCTGGTCCCGCGTGGCTTCGCCATCCGCTGGACCAAGGGCGGCCAGAAGGACGTGGACGCGATCCGTCGCGCCCGCAAGATCCACTCGATCCAGACCCTCGAGGCCGCGACCGCGGTCAAGGGTCAGCTCGAGGGCCTTCAGGTCAAGCTGGCCGTTCGGTCCGGCGACGCCGGCCGCCTCTTCGGCTCGGTGACCCAGGCCGACGTCGTGGCTGCCGTCAAGGCTGCCGGCGGCCCGGCCGTGGACAAGCGCGCCGTCGCGATCGGCTCGCCGATCAAGACCGTGGGCACCCACAAGGTCTCGGTCAAGCTGCACGCCGACGTCCAGGCCAACCTCGACGTCGACGTCGTCGCTGCCTGAGTCACGCCGTAGCACGAACGGCCCGGTTCCCCTTCGGGGGAGCCGGGCCGTTTCGCGTTCGGTCTTCGTGTCGGGCCTTCGTGCTCAGGCCCGGACGGCGCCGGTGACCAGCCAGTGCCCGGTCCTGACCCGGAGGCAGAGGAAGGCGGCCCGGCTCAGCATGAACAGGTTCATCGCCCACCAGAGCGCGGCCAGCCCGCCGCCCAGTGCCGGGACCAGCAGGGCCACCGGGGCGAACACCGCGAAGGTGCCCAGGCCAGCCCAGGCCAGGTAGCGACCGTCCCCGGCGCCCATCAGCACCCCGTCCAGCACGAACACCACCCCGGCCACCGGCTCGGTCAGCGCGACCAGCAGCAGGACGTCGGAGAGCTGCTGCCGGACCACCGGGTCGGCGCTGAACAGCGGGACGTACAGCGGACGGGTCAGCACCAGCAGCAGCCCGAGCAGCACCCCCACCAGCAGGCCCCACTCGATCATCCGACGGGTGGCCGCCCGGGTGCCCGGCACGTCGGCGGCGCCCAGGTAGCGGCCGATGATGGCCTGGCCGGCGATCGCGATCGCGTCCAGCACGAAGGCCAGGAACACCCAGATGGTCATGGCGATCTGATGGGCCGCCACCTGGACGTCGCCGAGCGTGGCGGCCACCGCGGTGGCGATCATCAGCACCCCGCGCAGGCTGAGCGTCCGGACCAGCAGCGGGCCGCCGGCCCGGGCGCAGGCGCGGATGCCGGGCAGGTCGGGCCGGAGCCCGGCCCCCTCCCGGCGGGCGCCCCGGACCACCACGAGGACGTACACCGCGGCCATCCCGGTCTGCGCCAGCACGGTGCCCCAGGCCGACCCGGCGACGCCGAGCCCGGCCCCGTACACCAGGGCGAGGTTCAGCAGCAGATTGGCCGCGAAGCCGGCGATCGCCACCCGGAGCGGGGTGCGGGTGTCCTGCAGCCCGCGCAGCACGCCGGTGGCGGCCAGCACCAGCAGCACCGCCGGGATACCGAGGGCGCTGATCCGCAGGTAGCTGACGGCGTATGGGGCCGCGGTCGGCGAGGCGCCGAGCAGGTCCACCGCGAGCGGGGCGAACGGGACGGTGAGCGCCACCACGCCGACCGACAGCAGCAGCGCCAGCCAGATCCCGTCGATGCCCTGCTGGACGGCGGCCCGGCGGTCGCCCGCCCCGATCCGGCGGGCCACCGCCGCGGTGGTCGCGTAGGCCAGGAAGACGAACACGCCGGTGACGGTGGAGAGCACGGCGCCGGCGATGCCGAGGCCGGCCAGCTGGGCGGTGCCGAGGTGGCCGACGATGGCGGAGTCGGCCATCAGGAAGAGCGGTTCGGCGACCAGTGCGCCGAACGCGGGGACCGCCAGTGCGAGGATCTCCCGGTCGTGTCGGCGGCGGGTGACGGCGGCGGGTTTCATGCCAGCAAGGCTACTCATCCACAGGTAATGGGCACAAGAGCTAATGGACTATTACTCGAAACGCTGAGCGACTGGTCGGGTAGGGCTTCCGGGCCGCCGTCCGGGCGGTTGTGTGAAGAATTTCTCATGCACAGCCGGTCGAGGAGATCATCCCAGGTCAGAACTGGTGCGATGAACAGCTGTGCGGGTTGTCCACAGTGGGGTCCACAGAGTTGTGCACAGGATTGCGGGAGTTCTCCACAGGTATGGGCCCGTCGTCCACACGCCCTGTGGATAACCATCTTGGCCGATCGGTACCCGGCGCCTTAGCGTTGGTCGCTCTCGGGCGATTTGTCGGTGCGGTGGCGTAAGAAGGAGGACCACCCCCATTCGCTCCGCCTGGCAACAACTCGCACCACTCGCTGATCGGGGAAGACGCGTGACCGGCCCCCAGTACGACGACCAAGACGCCCCTCCGCCGGAGGACGACTGGCAGCCGTCCGACGACGCCTTCCCGCCGGGCCCGGCGGACTTCCCGGACGGCCCCGGCGACCGTCTCCCGGTCAGCCGGAAGAGCGAGGGCGGCGGCTCCTTCGGCAAGGGTGGCTTCCAGCGCAACGGCAAGCGCAAGGAGTCCAATACGGACTCGGCCGAGGAGCGGGCCGGGTCGGATGCCTTCGAGCGGGTGCCGCCGCAGGACCTCGCGGCCGAGCAGTCCGTGCTCGGCGGCATGCTGCTGTCCAAGGACGCCATCGCCGACGTGGTCGAGGTGCTCAAGCCGCTCGACTACTACCGCCCGGCCCACGAGCTGATCCACAGCGCCATCCTCGACCTCTACGCCCGCGGCGAGCCGGCCGACCCGATCACCGTCGCCAGCGAGCTCACCAAGCGCGGCGAGCTGGTCCGGGTCGGTGGCCCCGGCTACCTGCACACCCTGGTCAACTCCGTCCCGACGGCGGCCAACGCCGAGTACTACGCCCAGATCGTGCACGAGCGCGCGGTGCTCCGCCGCCTGGTCGAGGCCGGCACCCGGATCGCCGGGATGGGCTACGCCGCCGAGGGCGACGTCGACGAGATCGTGAACGCCGCGCAGGCCGAGATCTACGCCGTCACCGAGCAGCGCACCAGCGAGGACTACGCCCCGCTCGCCGACATCATGGAGGGCGCCCTCGACGAGATCGAGGCGATCGGGTCCCGGCAGGGCCAGATGTCCGGCGTCCCCACCGGCTTCGCCGACCTGGACGCGCTCACCAACGGGCTGCACCCGGGCCAGATGATCGTCATCGCGGCCCGTCCCGCGATGGGCAAGTCGACCCTGGCACTGGACTTCTCCCGGGCCTGTTCGATCACCAACGGTCTGCCCAGCGTGATCTTCTCGCTCGAAATGGGGCGCAACGAGATCGCCATGCGACTGCTCTCGGCCGAGGCGCGGGTGGCCCTGCACCACATGCGGTCCGGCAACATGACCGACGACGACTGGACCAGGGTGGCCCGGCGGATGCCGGACGTGACCGCCGCCCCGCTCTACATCGACGACTCGCCCAACCTGTCGATGATGGAGATCCGGGCCAAGTGCCGCCGGCTGAAGCAGCGTCAGGACCTCAAGCTGGTGGTCATCGACTACCTCCAGCTGATGCAGTCGGGTGGCTCCCGCCGGGCCGAGAGCCGGCAGCAGGAGGTCTCCGACATGTCCCGAAACCTCAAGCTGCTGGCCAAGGAGCTCGAAGTCCCGGTCATCGCGCTCTCCCAGCTGAACCGTGGCCCCGAGCAGCGCACCGACAAGAAGCCGATGGTCTCCGACCTCCGCGAGTCCGGCTCGATCGAGCAGGACGCCGACATGGTCATCCTGCTGCACCGTGAGGACGCCTACGAGAAGGAGTCCCCCCGAGCCGGCGAGGCCGACCTGATCGTCGCCAAGCACCGTAACGGCCCCACCGCGACCATCACGGTCGCCTTCCAGGGCCACTACTCCCGCTTCGTCGACATGACCCGGGACGTCACCTGATCCCTGTAGGGTCCGCGATTTCGTGAGCAATATCGGCTGATCATGAGCACTCGACGAGCAATGGCGGTACTGGGTGAGCAATGGCCCAGCATCAGATGCTCTCGCTAACGAGTCCCGAAGTCCGACAGACGAGGGCCACAAGACGTACTGAGGCGGGCACGCCAATGCCCGCCTCAGTCGAGGGTCGATACGCAACCCGTGATCACACACCGAGCGTATGACCCTCACTGCCAGGCCGCCTAGCGGCACCACACGTGAGGAGAACAACATGGCGATTCAGATCACAGCTGTCCGGCTTTCGGGCGGCGACAAGCACGAGCACATCGTCCACCTGTGGTGGACGGATCGGGCTGACGGGAAGGTCGGCGACAACTCGCGGGCCTCGATCGTCGCGTGGATCGAGACCGGCGGAAAGGCCTACACCGACGACGGTCGGGGAAACCGTGCTGACGTTGCCGTCGTCACGCCCAAGCAGGGTGAGAAGTACCTTCGGACTCACGCCGACGGCAAGTGGAGCGACAACCTGCTGGCGCTTCCTCGACGCTAGCCTCGGCCTTTCACGGCGGGCACTGTCCGACGGGTGATCAGAAAAGAGAAAAGTGCTTCTGACCTGCAACGATGGGACTTGTCTAGGGTCCAGTCAGCTGCGTGGAAAGAAGCACTTCTCAGGTGAACAGTATCGGGTCGTATCCGCGTGTTCGCGTCGAGGGCAACGGTCGTGGGGTGGTCTCGCAGTCCGGTGCCGTGCTGCTGGTCGAGACGGCCCGCAAGGTGGGGCTGGATGCGGCGATATCGACGGCGCTGGTGCCGTGGCGCAAGGCGCGTGTGGTCCATGATCCCGGCAAGATCCTGCTGGATGTCGCGCTCGCGGTGGCCCTTGGCGGGGACTGCCTGGCTGATGTCGCGATGCTGCGGGCCGAGCCCGCCGTGTTCGGCCCGGTGGCCTCCGATCCGACCGTCTCCCGTCTGGTCGACACCCTCGCCGCGGCCGGGCCCCGCGCACTCGCGGCGATCCGTCGGGCGCGGGCCGAAGTCCGCGAGCGGGCCTGGCGGTTGGCCGGCGAGGCGGCCCCGGACGCGGGCGGCGAGGTGACCGTGGACATCGACGGAGTGCTGGTCCTCGCGCACTCCGAGAAGCAGGACGCCGCCAAAACCTGGAAGAAGACGTTCGGGCACCACCCACTGTTCGCGTTCGTCGACCACGGCCGCGAGGGGTCCGGGGAACCGGTGGCGGGCCTGCTGAGGCCGGGGAACGCCGGCAGCAACACGGCCGCCGACCACATCGAAGCGGCCCGGACGGCGCTGGCCCAGCTCCCGAAGAAGTACCGGCGCGGACGCCGAACCCTGATCCGCACCGACTCCGCCGGCGGCACCCACGACTTCCTGAACTGGCTCACCACACGCGGCCGGTGGCTGTCCTACTCGGTGGGGATGACCATCACCGGCGGCATCCACCAGGCCGTGCTGAAGATCCCGGCCTCTGCCTGGACCCCCGCAGTCGAACCCGGCGGAGAGATCCGCGACGGCGCCTGGGTCGCCGAACTCGCAGGCGACGTCCTGAGCGGCTGGCCGAAGGGGATGCGGCTGATCGTCCGCAAGGAACGGCCGCACCCCGGCGCGCAGTTGCGCTTCACCGACGCCGACGGCATGCGGCTGACCTGCTTCGCCACCAACACCACCCACGCCCCGATCGCCCGCCTGGAGCTGCGGCACCGCCAGCGGGCCCGCGCCGAGGACCGCATCCGCGCCGCCCGCGACACCGGACTGCGCAACCTGCCCCTCCACCGGTTCGCGCAGAACCAGGTCTGGCTGGAGATCGTCCAGCTCGCACTCGACCTGCTCGCCTGGATGCCCATGCTCGCCCTGACCGGCACCGCCCGCCGCTGGGAACCCAAACGCCTACGGCTGCGGCTGTTCTCCGCCGCCGCCCAGCTCGTCACCACCGGCCGCTGCCGCTACCTCCGCCTGGCCCGCCACTGGCCCTGGACCGACACGATCACCAGCGCGTTCGCACGCCTACACGCCCTGCCAGACCCCGGCTGACCAGCGATAACGCCCCACCCCGACGAGCACTCGACCACTTCCGGAGCTGTGGAACCCGGCGCCCACCCGACGCGACAGCCGGGCCCTCGGCATTTCTACAGGCAGAAAACCCAGCCCGGACAAGCAGAAACGACCCGCCAGCCAAACTGACGAGCCGTCATGCAAGATCGAGGCTAGTGGCGAGCGGGCGGGGCGATCGCATCGCCCCGCCCGACTCGATGATGAGCTGGCTGGGCGGCGGACCCCTGAGCTCCAGTTCAGGGCCCAGGGGTCCGCCACCTGCTGCTGCAGTCAGGCGGTGTGAGCTTCGACAGGAAAGATGGTGAGCAGTATCGACTGATCATGAGCACCAGATGATCAATGTCGATACAGGGTGAGCGACGAGGCGGACCTCCTCGGACAGAAGATGAGCTACTCCGATCTCTCCCGATTTCGGATGCTCGGCTGCTTTTACAGTCGCGCACATGTCCGGACAAGCTGGAGAGAAGCGCCGTCTTGGCGGTGGAGAACCGATCGCCTGGGTCCGCTATGAGGACGGCGGCGTCCTCGCATACGACGTTGCACTCCTCCGGCTGCAGGACCTTCACCATTCCGAGCCGTGGAGGCAGGTCCGCTCCCGGCACGGTGACAAGCACTTCTCTGGTGCCTACGCCTCAACGACCATGGGGAAGTTGGTGGTGCATGAGAGCCGGCTGGAGCTCGCCCGGTTGCTGCTGGCGGACTTCGATCCGTTGGTGCGCCACATCTACGCACAGCCGTTTCGCCTGGTGGCACGGGTCGGAGGGCGGACCCGGCATCACGTCCCGGACTACCTGCTTGTGTCGACGACGGGTACGGCTCGGCTGGTGAACGTGAAGCCGGCGGAGCGCTTGACGGACCCGAAGATTGCGGAGGCGCTGGCCTGGCCTGGTGAGATCGCCGAGCGGCGCGGCTGGGAGTACGAGATCTGGTCGGGGGCCGACGTCGTACTCCTGGCGAACGTCCGCTTCCTGGCTGGGTATCGGCGCCCGGGTGTCGTTCCGCAAGAGGACGTCGACCGGGCCTGGGCGGGCGTGCGCGATGGTGAGCAACTGGCTGACGCTGAGTTGCGGCTGGCGGAGGGCCGCCCGAGGTATCAGGCGAGGCCGTCGTTGCTGGCCTTGCTGTGGTCGGGAAAGTTGACCACTGATCTGACGCGTCCGCTGTCCGGCGAGTCGGTGCTTCGGAGGACGATGTGAGCGGATGGACGACGACCTTGCGCCCGGGCCTGCCGCTGACCTTCGACGGCGAGCAGTTCACTGTTGCCGAGATCGAGGGCCGCAGGGTGCTGCTACAGCAAGTGGGGGTCCTGGGGGAGCCGAAGTGGCGGCAGGTGGACACCGCGATGCTGCTGTCACATCCCACAACCCGCATCCTTCTCGATACGCCGGAGCCGGAGACTGCCGTTGCGACGGTACTGGGCACGCTGAGCGAGGACGAGGACGATGCGCTGACGGTGAAGTACCGGCATGTCCAGGAGGTGCTCACGGGATACCGGCTGGGCTGCGCTGAACTGGCCCTGGAGGGTGAGCCGCGACCCGCATACGCCTCAGGGGTTCCCATGATGCGGCGATATGCGGCGAAGGCCAACGAACTGGGGGTGGGCGAGAGCACGGTCCGCCGATGGGCTGCGTTGGCTGAGTCTGGCCCCGCCGGACTGGTGAAGGAACGTCCCACGACGGACGTGCTGGACCGGGCTGATCCCCGATGGCTCGATGCGGCCCGAGAAGCGGTCGCCCGTTACGTCAAGGCCAGCCGTCCGGTCCGCGACCTGCTACTTCTGGAAATCGAGGAACGACTCGCCGAGAAGCAACGCGACGCCGACAAGAACGGCGAGGACGCCGAGAAAGTCCCCTCACCTGCACGGACCACCGCATACGCGATTTTGCGGGCGCTGGATCGGGGCACGAACGCGTTCACTGGCAGCACGAAGGGGAAGCGATCGATCGCGAACCGCCCGCAGGGCGCCTACGGGAGACTGCGGGCGACCCGTCCGGGTGAGTACGTCATCTTGGATACCAACACCCTGGATGTCTTCGCGATGGAGCCGGTGACCTGCCGCTGGGTGCAGTGCGAGCTCACGATCGCCATGGACCTCTACGACCGCTGCATCACTGGCCTACGGCTGACCCCGGTGTCAACGAAGGCGGTTGACGTGGCTGGCGTGTTGTTCGAGACGGTCCGCCCACACAGCCCAGTCAGGTCCGGAAGTGCGGAGGCTCTGCCGTACTGCGGTATCCCGGCCAACGTGGTGGTCGACCCCCGCAAGCTGGTGGACGCCGCAGTAAACGGTCTGCCGCTGCTGCCAAGCGTCGCGGCGGAGACCATCGTCTTCGACCACGGCAAGATCTACCTGTCGAACCACATCCGCAGCGTCTGCGAGAAGTTCAATATCTCCCTGCAGCCGGCCCGGCCCTACACCCCTACCGACAAGCCGATCGAACGCTGGTTCAGGACCCTGCGTGAGGGACTCCTCGCGGCGCTCCCGGGCTACAAGGGACCGGACGTCCACAGCCGGGGCGAGAAGGTGGAGGAGGAAGCGTTCTTCTTCATCGACGAGCTCGAGGCGATCATTCGCGAATGGATCGTCCTGGTCTATCACCGGCGCCACCACCGCGGGTTGGTGATCCCCGAGTTCCCGAAGCTGAAGCTGAGCCCGCTGGAGATGCTGGAGCACGGCATCAACCGGGCAGGCCCGCTGACCATCCCGATCCGCCCGGACACGGTCTACGAGTTTCTGGAGGAGGCATACGTCACCATCCAGCACTACGGGGTGCAGCACGACACTCTGATCTATAACGGGGACGCCCTCAACGACTTCCGCAACAAGCCCAGTTCAGTGCGCGGGCCGGAAGCAGGAAAGTGGCCCATCGCGATCGATTCCGGAGACGTCACCCAGGTCTACTTCCAGGATCCGCAGGACAAGAGGTGGCACTCGCTCAAGTGGGAGCATGCTGCGGCCATGGACGGCCCGGTCAGCCGCGAGGCCGCTGGCTACGCGCGAAGGCTCGCCACGAAGACCCATCGCTTTCCTGACACCCGGCGCGCCCTGGTCGAGCTGCTGGACCGGTGGGGAGCCGGGCTGACGGCCGGGGCCGCCGAGCGGCGGATGGCCGTGCGCCTCTCCCAACAGCGTCTGCGCCTGCTCGGGCAGGGGCAGGCAACGGACGATGCTGCGGCACTGCCCACGGCCCGGCGAGTTGCAGCGCTTTACGCCGACACCGTTCAGTCGCCGCGGGTCGTGGAGGGCTCCATCGAGCCGGATCCGGCTCTCACCGGGGCGGAGGACCTCGGCGGGGACGACGACGAGGACGAGGAGTGCGACGCTCCATTCCCTGGCGACGATCAGGTGTCGCTGGCGGAGGAAGAAGACTTCTACGCCGACGCCTGGGAGAGCCGGTGAGTACAGAACCGGGGCGGGACTGTTTCGAAGGCGACGACCGGCAGTACTCGCCGACTCGGCTCAAGGGCTTGCTGGACTTCGTCTACGGCGCTGACCGGGCCAAGCCCGAGCACTTGACCAAGGCCGAGAGAACCGCGCTGTCCGCGCAGGACCTGGTGCGCTACGACGATCGGCGTGTGGTCTGGCACGCCAACATCGGCCCGATCAAGACGCCTCAGCTGTTGGAGCTCCACGACGATCTCACCGAGATCGTCGACTCCAACCGGCACGACGGCGACAAGGCCAAGCCCGCCGTCCTGGTGGATGCCTATCCCGGCCTGGGAAAGAGCACCGCAATCCTCGACTACGCCCGCGATTACTATCGCCGCCAGGTCGCCCTGCGAGGCGAGACCACACCTGACGGCCAACGTCGTGTACCGCTCATCTACGTCGCACTGACCGGGAACACCCACATCCGAGGGTTGAACGCCGCCATCTGCCGCTTCTACGGTCTCCCCGACCGCGGTGATGCCGACACGCTCGCCGAACGCGCCAAGGACGCAGTCCTGACGATGAAAACGGCCGTCTTCATCGTCGACGACATCCACTTCCTGGCCCCGTCCCACACCAATGCCAATGCCGTCCGGATGGCCAACCACCTCAAGTTCCTCTCCAACACCTTCCCGGTCACTCTCATTTACGTCGGTGTCGGGGTGCGGCAGCGGGGCATCCTGACAGAGGGACACGCCCCGGAGCAGATGCTGTTCGCGCAGTTCGGACGCCGGACCACGCCGCTGACCCTGCGGCCCTTCCAAGTCGAGGACGAGCAAGGACGACAGGAGTGGCGCCGGCTCCTACTGTCGATCGAGCGTCAACTTGTGCTCTCCGAGCTGTATCCGGGCATGCTCGCCGACAACCTCAGCGACTACCTGTTCGCCCGCTCCAGCGGTCACTTCGCCTCACTCATGGCCTTGATCAACCGCGGCTGCCTGCGAGCCATCCGCACTGGATACGAGCGGCTCGACACCGAACTCATGGACAAGGTGAAGAACGACGCGGCAGCAGAGGACGCCAGACGGGAACTTGTCGCAGCGATCGAGGCCGGATTGCTGACCTCCCGGCCAAAGAACCGGACTCCGCGGAGACGGACCGCCTGATGACCTGGTCACCGGACCGCATGCCGATATTCGTACCGCCGATTCCCGGCGAAGCCCTGGACAGCTGGATCGAGGCCTACGCCTTCCGGCTCAGAATCAACGCCTCAGGCCTGCTGAGTTTTCTCAACCTCAACCGCTCCCAGACCCGCCGCATGGTGGTAGCGCTGACCGAACACGAGCTCGGAGCACTCTCGCGTGCCACCGGGGTAGCGCCGGCGGATCTGACCCGGATGACGCTCAGTCCGCAGGACGGGATCTCCATCGCCATCCGCCCCCAGACACGCGGTCTCGCCCGCTCGCCGACTTGGCGCGGAACCAGCGGCAGCCGGTACTGCCCCTCCTGCCTCCACGAGACAGGAGACCGGTGGCAGTTGAGATGGCGCCTGCCCTGGTCCTTCGCCTGCCGCCAGCACAGCCTGTTGCTTCTCGACACCTGCCCGGCCTGCGAAGCCCGCCCCCTCCCCGCCAGCCGCCATGGACATGCACCCAGCCTCGGGCGAATCCAGTGCACGCACCCACTGGGAGACAGTCCCGCAGTGAGCGTTCCAGGAGGCGGGGCAGTGATAGCGGCACAGGCCCGAATCGACGAGATCCTCGACGCAGGCGACCCCGAGTCCGCGCGCGGAACACTCCACGATCTCTACACCCTCGCCTGGAAAGCCCTAGCCGTCCTCCACTCGAACCGAATGGAACTCCCGGACCTGCTGGGTGACGCACTACGAGAGCTCGACCGTGCACCCATCCTCTTGCTCCACGGCCTAGGTTCCGAGGACGCCGCGACCGCCGCAACCGGCACAGTGATCGCCCTAGCTGCCTACGACGATCAGACACCCGGCAGCAGCGTCGTCCTGAACTGGATCACACAAGGAGACCGGCAGCGCTTCGTCACGGCTACTCCGTCCAACGTCCTCCGCACGTATCGACGCCTCAGCCCGCCGCTGATGTCCCGCGTGCTGGCGTCACTCGACCCGGGTCTGCAACCGCACCACCGGCTCCGCTACGGAACAGCCACTTCAAACCCCGCCATCCCCAAGGCATCACGAGCGGACCTTCGGCGCCGGGCCACCATGATCCCGAAGTTGATGTGGCCTTCCTGGACGATCCGACTTGCCGACAGCACCGCCCCCAACTACCAGCCCTACCCCCAGCGGTGGACGCTCTCGTCACTCCTCCTCGTGGCACGAGCCCCTGTCTCATTCGCCCATCCACACGCATGCGCCATGCTCGGCATCCCCACCAGCAAGAGGGCAGTGCAGATGCTGCTCGGGCCGCAGGACGAAGGGCACAATGCGGTCGTGTCGGCCGTGGCCCAGCTTGCCGCCGGCCTGGACAGCGAAGGCTCCCCCATCAACTATGAGCGCCGCCGGGCTCTCTTCGGAGGACCCGATGCTGCTGTACGGCTCGACAGCGAACTCCATCGGGACCTCTGCAAGCGCCAGGGCTGGAGACCACCGGGCGCGCGCCACCTCCGGCTGCTCGACCTCTACCTTCGCTCTCTCCTGACCGGATCAGACCTGACCAGCCTGGCGGGCAGGAGAATGGACTCTCCCACGGTCTGTACGGGCTGGAACGTGTTGCGATTCCGCATGGATCCCGCCATCCGACAACTCATCGTGCGACAAGCACAGGCGGCGCTCGATGATCAGGGCATCACCAATGAACCCATCTTCTGGGAGCCGCCGGTCGAGTGGGTCACGGGCGTCACGTCGTGGCCTGGGCAGGACTCCGATGGCCTGGACGAGGTCCTACGTCGTATCGAGGGCGCTGATGCTTCCCTCGCCGAGGTCGCGGCAGCAACCGGGCTGAGTTTTGAGAACGTCCGGTTGTACTGCGATGCAACCGGAACAACCTTCCCCGAACTCCCCAGGCAAGACAGGCGGCCGAACGATCCCACGCCGCGGGTCGGAGACCTCGGAGCGGACCGGCTCCGCGAGCTCTATGTGGAACAGCAGCTGTCGATCGCCAAGATCGCCAAACTCATCGGCACCAGCACCAGCGTCGTCCGTGGAGAGCTCACCAGAACTGGTGTCACGCTCCACCAGCAAGGGCGTCGAAGAGAGCACTTCATCGACAGGAAATGGTTCGAGCACGAGTACCTCGGCAGAAGAAGGACCCTTGTCGAGCTGGCAGCCGAGTGCGGAGCGAGCCACTCAACCCTGGCGCGCGCTGCCGCGGGATGGGGTATCCCGCTTCGCCCCCGAGGCGCTCAGCCACGGCTCAAAGTACAGAACCAACCGGAGCCTTGAGTAACGGCCCGTTCGATGTCGGAGCGGAGTGGCATGCTGCGGAGCGCGTGTCCTGATTCGAACGGAGCAGCCACTGATGACCGTCGACTTCCGTGCCGCCTGGTGCGCTACCGACCTCGGCGACTACCGGCTCTGCCGCTACACGTACGAGAGGTACCCCTACGCCAGCCTGCCAACGTTGGACGCAAGCCGCTTCGTTGGAGCGTTTCAGTGGCTCGACGATCCCGGCGACACGGATCCGAACGAGGTTGAGAATCTTCACGAGTTGGAACGCCACCTGGCCGCCGAAGGACTGGCGCTGCCCCAGGACTTCGTTACGTTCTACACCTCATCAAACCTGCGCGGCGCCTTGGACGAGGTATCAGTGACCGGCTGCTGGAGCAGCCTGTCGGAGCCGCTGCCTAGCCCCGTCGAGCCGGGCGCGTTCCTCGTTCGATTCTTCCGAGACCAACAGGACTGCGTTCTCTGGTACCTCTACCTGCGGCCGTCCGGCGAGGTGTTCGTGGTCAACTCCTACCTCGACTACGAATTCGAGTACGAGGCGCGAGACTCCGACGACTACGAGCCGGAGAGCGACTTGGACGACCTCGTCGCCCAGGAAGCTGAGATCCTCTGGTGCGCTCCCTCCTTCGAGTACTTCGCTTACCGGTTCTGGCTCGAGAACCGCCTCTGGAACGTCGTTAATGGAGGGAGCGACGAGGCGATCGACACCGAGATGCAGGAGTATCTGGACCACTACACGGCTCCGAGTTCTTCGTCGAGTAGGCCCGAATATCCTGTTTAGGAAGATTGTTCTGGTGTGATAGGCGCAGCCACCCAGGTGGCATGCGCTCGTGCCGCCACGCCAGCCAGCACTTCTCGCAGGGAGTCTCGGGTGCGTCCCCGAGTCTTCACCGCATGACAGTTCGGGCAGAGCGCAACCATTTGCGACGGGTGGTCGCGCCCTCCATCCGCCAACTTCTCAACGTGATCGACTTCCAATATCGGGCGCCCGTCGTCAGTCAGATCCTCGGGCTGACCCAGGCAATCTGGGTTCTCGCACCGGCCTCCAGACCGGACTAGGACTGCCCTTCGCGCAGCGGCGATTCGGACTCGATGGGACGCACCCACGCCGCCACGGCGTCCACGTGTCTGTTCCTCTCGACGCTCTACTGTCTCCACCAGCCTGCGGTACTTTCGCGCTGCCTCATCATCCTGGAACCGGGAGGAAGGTGCCGATGCCGCTTTTGACTTCCCGTCGCACCGTGAATGACGGAAGCGGCCCTGCGGCACGCCGCCCTGATCACAAACGGGGCACCGCTGGCTGCTGGGCGCCATGGCACCGTTGCTCGCTGGCCGAGGGGCGGCATGGGCCTCAACGCGCTGCGGCTGCGTGGGAACCACCGCCCTTTGAGAGACGGTCGAGCCCGGGCGTGCACGGGACTCCATCGCATGACGGGCCGCGAGTTGTGAGCGGTACGCCTCCTGGGCCTCTCTCCACGTGAGACGCGCGCTGGCAGCGCGACGCGATTCGGCAGACTGCACGTTGGGGGGCTCTGCTGCCCGAAGCCTCGCCCGAAGTCTCAAACGACTTTCGTAGTGCAACACGAGCATCGCCTGGAAATCGCCTCGTGTGATGAGCCGCTGCACCGCCGCCAGCTCGTAGCGGCCCGAGCGAGGCCGGCCACCGCGCTCGTGCTCCAGAAGGTAGATCATGTCCTGTGTCCACCCGTGTGCGAGCAGAGTTCGTTTGAACACCTTCTCGTCGCGTGGGGTGCGCACGATGTCGGTCAGCTGAAGGGAGCGCAACATCGCTCGCTCCCGCTGGGGCAGAGCGGCAGGGATGATCATCTCGTCAGGGTTGAAGCTCACAGCTTGCCCTGAGTAAGCCGGGTGACGGGCCGCCCGCTTTCGGCTTGGCGTACGTCGCTGGCGCCATGTGAGCTCGGCTGGGGCAGAGGCATGCGCAGACCATATGCCCAACCGCCGGTTGGGTGCTTAGTCGATTGAAGCTCGCGGTCGCTGATCATGAAATCGGTCCGATTGCTCATGATCAGGCGACCAGTGGACGACTGCCCTTTGCTCACCGTCGACATCACTGCTGGTCGCGAGGTTGTGATTGCTCATCAGCCAGCGGACCCTACAATCCCGTCCCGGCGGCGCTACCGGCCGGAGTCGAGCCAGGCGTCCCAGTGCGGGGCGATCAGGTCGGCGAGGGCGTCGTAGCCCGCCTCGGCGGGGTGGGCGCCGTCGCCGGTGCGGACTTCGTGGATCCAGGTGGGGTCGGCGGCGAGGGGCTGGTGGACGGGGGCGTAGGGGACGCCTGCGGCGCGGCAGATCCGGGCGAACTCCCGGTCCAGCAGGGCGGTGCGGGCCTGGTGCCCGGGGTCGGCCACCGGTGGTGGGGCGACCACCAGGACGGACCAGCCCTCGGCGGCGGCCTGGTCGAGCAGCCGGCCGAGGTTGGCCGAGGACTCGTCCGGGGTGACCCGGGGACGCCCGTCCTCGTGGGTGGCGTCGTTGACGCCGACGGAGAGGACGACGCGGGGGTCGTCGGCGGGTGCCAGGCGGGGGCCGCACTCGCTCCGGAACCGGGCCAGCACGTCGGCGGAGGTCTGCCGCCGGACCCCGAGGTTGTAGCCGGTGAGCGGCCGCCCGGCGGCGATGGTGCGGGCGGCCAGCCGGCCCGCCCAGCCGAGGAAGCGAGGGTCGCCGAGGCCGGCCACGTAGGAGTCGCCGACGAAGCAGATGCGCAGGTCGTGGGTCATGGCCGTGATGCTGGCAGCGGGCGGGCCCGGGGCGCCCGGGATTCCGCGCCTCGGACACGGCGGCGGCCTCCCGGGCCGTCCCGGGCTCAGAGCGTGACGGTGGCCCGGAAGACGGTGGCGTCGGCGCCGGTCAGCAGGGTCTCGGTGCCCGTCCCCGGCAGGAACGCGGACTGGCCGCGGTCCAGGGTGAGCACCGTGCCGTCGGCGCCGGTGAGTTCGGCACTGCCACTGGTGCAGAGCAGGATCTGCGGGGCCCGGCCGTCGAGCACCCGGGCCACCCCGGTGAGCACGTACCGGGACAGCCGGAACTCGTCGATCGGCACGGGGTAGAGCTCCTCGCCGCCGACGTCGGCGGTCGGCCGCAGCACCTCCGGCGGACCGGCCTGGAAGTCGACCACCCGGAGCAGTTCGGCCGGGTCCACGTGCTTGGGCGTCAGACCGCAGCGCAGCACGTTGTCGGAGTTGGCCATGATCTCCACGCCGGCACCCCGCAGGTACCCGTGCGGCAGGCCGGCCCCCAGGTAGAGCGCCTCGCCCGGCCGGAGCCTGAAGTGGTTCAGCAGCAGGCCGACCAGCAGCCCGGTGTCGCCGGGGAACTCCCGGGCGGCGAAGGCGTATCCGGCGAACTGGCCGGTCGGGTCGTCGGTCGCGGCGGCCCGCTCGATCGCGGCGGCGGTGGCCGCCACCACGGCGGTGGCGTGCTCGCCGGTCATCGAGAGGATGTCGGCCAGCGCGGCGCTCAGCGCCTCCGACTCCGGCTTGCCGCGCAGCAGTTCGACCAGCGGCAGCAGCTCGGGCACCGCCAGCGAGGCCAGCAGCCCGGCTGCCTCGGCCGGTCGGCGGAAGCCGCACAGACCCTCGAACTCGTCCAGCGCGCAGATGAGTTCGGGCTTGTGGTTGGCGTCCCGGTAGTTGCGCTCCGGCGCGTCCAGCGGGATGCCCCGGGCCTCCTCGGCGGCGAAGCCGGCCCGGGCCTGGGCGAGGGTGGGGTGCGCCTGGATGGAGAGCGGCACCCCGGCCGCCAGCACCTTGAACAGGAACGGCAGGGCAGGGCCGAACCTGGCCACCGTCGCGGCGCCCAACTCGCCCTCGGGGTCGGCCCCGATCAGCTCGTCCAGGGCACGCGGACCAGCGCCCCGGTCGACCAGGGACGGGGCGCTCGGGTGGGCGCCCATCCAGAGTTCGGCCTGGGGTTCGCCGGTCGCCTCGACACCCAGCAACGCGGGGATCGTGGTGACCGACCCCCAGGCATAGGGGCGGACGGTGTTGGCGAGCCGGTCCATGGACACGTCCTGTTCGCTCTCGTACGGGAGTTACCCGACCCTAACCGACCCGCCGCGGCGCGGGCGTGCCGGTGGGTCGGTCGGCGGGTGGTCGGGTCCGTCAGGTGCGGATGAGGGTGAGGACGGTGTCGCGGATGGTGGTCATGGTGGTGGGGGTGTCGGCTTCGACGTTGAGGCGGAGGAGGGGTTCGGTGTTGGAGGCGCGGAGGTTGAGCCACCAGGTGGGGGTGGTGATGGTGAGGCCGTCGAGGGTGTCGACCTGGGCGTGGGGGTGGTCGGCGTAGTGGGTGCGGACCTTGGTGGTGGCTGCGTGCTGGTCGGTGACGGTGGAGTTGATCTCGCCGGAGGCGCTGTAGCGGTCGTACTGGGTGGTGAGGGCGGACAGGGGCTGGTCCTGGTGGCCGAGGGCGGCCAGGACGTGGAGGGCGGCGAGCATGCCGGTGTCGGCGCGCCAGAAGTCGCGGAAGTAGTAGTGCGCGGAGTGCTCGCCGCCGAAGACGGCGCCGGTGGTGGCCATCTCCTGCTTGATGAAGGAGTGCCCCACCCGGGTGCGGACGGGGGTGGCGCCGAGTTCGCGGACCACTTCGGGGACGGTGTGGGAGGTGATCAGGTTGTGGATGACCACCGGGTTGGCCTCGCCGTCGGCCTGGGCGCGGGCGATCTCGCGGGCGGCGACCAGCGCGGTGATCGCGGAGGGGGACACCGCGTCGCCGTTCTCGTCGATGACGAAGCAGCGGTCGGCGTCGCCGTCGAAGGCCAGTCCGAGGTCGGCGCCGGTCTCGGTGACCTTGGCCTGCAGGTCGACCAGGTTGGCGGGGTCCAGGGGGTTGGCCTCGTGGTTGGGGAACGTCCCGTCGAGTTCGAAGTACAGCGGGACCAGGTCCAGGGGCAGGCCGGCGAAGACGGTGGGCACGGTGTGGCCGCCCATGCCGTTGCCCGCGTCGACGACCACCTTCAGCGGGCGGATGCCGGTCAGGTCCACCAGGCCCAGCAGGTGCCCGGCGTACCCCTTCAGGGTGTCGCGGGCCGACAGGGTGCCGGGTTCGACGTCCAGGGCGGGGACGGTGACGGTGTCGTCGGCGGCGGTCCAGGACTCCACCAGCTCACGGATCTCGTCCAGGCCGGTGTCCTGCCCCACCGGGGACGCACCCGCCCGGCACAGCTTGATCCCGTTGTACCGCGCCGGGTTGTGGGAGGCGGTGAACATCGCACCGGGCAGGTCCAGGGACCCCGACGCGTAGTACAGCTGGTCGGTGGAGCACAGCCCGATCTCCACCACGTCCGCACCCGACGCCGCCGCACCCAGCGCGAACGCCCGCGACAGCGACGGCGACGACGGCCGCATGTCATGCCCCACCACGATCGCCGACGCACCCACCACCCGCACGAACGCCGCACCCAACGCGAACGACAACGACTCGTCCCACTGATCCGGCACCACACCACGCACGTCGTACGCCTTCACCAGCTGCTTCAAGTCCCGCATCGGTCCGGCACTCCACCCTGCTCGGTGCGGCGGTGCCGCACGTTCTCGGTCACACCGGCGCGGGCAAGGCCCGACCTGCCGGGTGCTCCCACCAGCGCCGGGGCGGGTGGGAGGGCGGGCTAGTCGGACGCGAGCGACCGGTTGCTTCGCGACCCACGGGTGTGCAAGTTGAACAGGAAGACTATCTGTTGAGCGGGTGCAGCACCGCCCTGGCAACGGTCGGGCAGGCTGGTCGTCGTAGCATGCACTATTCCTGTACTTCTTCGTATCCGACGAGCCCGGGCCTCACGGGGTGCGCCTCATGGACCCGGACCAGCGGCCACCAGTGCTCGCTGCTCACCCGCTGTACCCGAAAGGCATCAGAGACGTGACCACGGCTGACCTGGAGAGCTCCTTCGCCGATCTTGGTGAGGTGCTGGTGATCATTCCGACGTACAACGAGGCGGAGAACGTCGAGCGGATCACTGCCCGGGTGCGGGCGGCGGTGCCGGAGGCGCATGTTCTGGTGGCGGACGACAACAGTCCGGACGGTACGGGTGACATCGCGGACAAGCTGGCCGCTGCGGACGGGCAGGTGCATGTGCTGCACCGTCGGGGCAAGGAGGGGCTGGGGGCGGCGTATCTGGCGGGGTTCCGGTGGGGGATCGACCGTGGGTACCAGGTGCTGGTGGAGATGGATGCGGATGGTTCGCACCGGCCGGAGGAGCTGCCGCGGTTGTTGACGGCGTTGCGGGGTGCGGATCTGGTGCTGGGTTCGCGGTGGGTGCCCGGTGGTGAGGTGGTGAACTGGCCGCGTTCGCGGCTGTTGTTGTCGCGTGGTGGTTCGCTGTATTCGCGGTTGATGCTGGATGTGCCGATCAAGGATGTGACGGGTGGGTACCGGGCGTTTCGGCGGGAGACGCTGGAGGGTCTGGGGATGGAGCACGTCGCTTCGGCGGGGTACTGCTTCCAGGTGGATCTGGCGTGGCGGACGGTGAAGGCGGGTTACAAGGTGGCGGAGGTGCCGATCACGTTCGTGGAGCGTGAGCTGGGTGCGTCCAAGATGAGCCGGGGCATCGTGCTGGAGGCCCTGTGGCGGGTCACCGCCTGGGGACTCACCGCCCGCCTCGACAAGCTCACCGGGAAGAAGTAACCGCGGCGTCGGCGGCGCCCGGGACGTGCGTGATCACTCACCTGGGCGCGCCTACCCGGCAATCCCGGCGGTTTCCTCCCAAGCTGGAGCCCTACGGTGCCCGGCCCGGGCCCACCGCGCCGACCAGGGAGCCGATGTGACGCCGTCCCAGCCCGAAGGGACCGCCGGAGCCGAACCGGCCGGTGCGGGGCACCCGGGCCCGGCACCGGCCCCGCTGCGGATCGAGGTCTTCACCGGCCCCGAGACGGCCTTCTTCGCCACCTCCAGCCTGATCATGGGCGAGCGCACCGCGATCCTGGTCGACGCCCAGCTGACCCGGAGCGCGGGCCGGGAGCTGGCCGAGTGGGTGGCGGGCAAGGGCCGCCAGCTGCTCGCGGTGGTGATCACCCATCAGCACCCGGACCACTACTTCGGTGCCGAGGAGGTGCTCCGGCTCTTCCCGAAGGCGCAGCTGCTGGCCGCCCCGCTGGTGGTGGAGGGGATCGTGGCGACCCTGGCCGCCAAGGTGGCCCAGTGGAAGCCGGTGTACGGGGACGACATCCCCGACCACCCGCTGGTGCCCGCCCCGCTGCTGCCGCAGCCGCTGATGATCGACCGTCAGCTGATCCGGGTGCTCAGCCTCGGGCAGGGCGACAGCGCGGGCTCCACCGTGGTGCACGTCCCGGGCAGCCGCACCGTGGTCGCCGGGGACTTCGTCTACAACGGCACCCACGTCTGGACGGCGGACACCGACCCGGCCGAACGCGAGCAGTGGTCGCACAACCTCGCCCGGCTGGCCGACCTCGGCGCCGACCGGGTGATCGCCGGCCACCGGGTGCCCGGGGCGGACGACGACGCGATGCGGGTGCTCACCTTCACCAGCGAGTACCTGCAGGACTTCGACCGGGCGCTGGCCGCCCACCCCGACGACGCCGAGGCCCTGGCCGCGATGGTCAACGAGCGGTACGGCGGGCTGACCCTCCCGGTGATGCTCGAGCTCAGCGCGGCGGCCAACGTGCTCACGCCCGAGGAGCTGTCCAACGGCGACAACGGCATCGTGGACGCGGAGATCGTCGAGGACCCGTGAGCGGGACACCGGCGGGATGACCGCCTACGACGCACTCGTCCTCGCCGGGGGCGCGGCCCGCCGGCTCGGCGGGGTGGACAAGCCGGGCCTGACGGTCGGCGGGCACACCCTGCTCGACCGGGTGCTCGCCGCCTGCCCGGACGCCCGCACGGTGGTGGTGGTCGGCCCCGAGCGGCCGACCGAGCGCGGCGGCGTGCACTGGACCCGGGAGGACCCGCCCGGTGGCGGCCCGGTCGCGGCGGTCGCGGCCGGGCTCGGGCAGCTCACCGCGGACCGGGTGCTGCTGCTCGCGGCGGACCTGCCGTTCCTGGACGGGCGGACCGTAGGACGGCTGCTGGACGCGCTCGCGGAGCACGACGGGGCGCTGCTGGTCGACGCGGCCGGCCGGGACCAGTTGCTGGTGGGCGCCTACCGCACCCCGGCCCTCCGGGGCACCCTGGCCGGGCTCGGCGATCCGGTCGGACTGCCGCTCCGGCACCTGCTCGCCCCGCTCCGCCCGGCCCGGCTGGCGGACCCGGACGGGGTCTCGTACGACTGCGACACCTGGGAGGACCTCGAACTGGCCCGGCTCCGGGACGCATAGCTCCTTGCAGGTGCTCAGCCGTTGACTACCCAGGGGCTCGGGGCTCTGCTGATCTGCGGCTCCGCCGCGTGGGCGAGGAGATCTGGCGTGCGGGTCACTGCGAAAGTGCCTGACCACCTACGCGACGATCACCTTGCAAGGGTCGGCGTCGCAGTTCCCCGAGCCCCTGACCCTTCCGAAGCACCTGCCTAAAAGTCGGCGTCGCCCACGCGGCGGAGCCGCACATCAGCAGAGCCCCGAGCCCCTGCCTTCCGGAGCACCTGCCGTGCGCTCACGGGTGGGGGTGGGGCCGGGTGAGGGAAGCGACGCGCGGTGGTGATGACCCGGAGCGTGGCGGGGGGCGGTCGATCAGGCAGCATGGGGCCATGGAGCGCACGCTGGATGACTGGATCGCCGACGTCGCCACCGAACTGGGCATCGACCTGGAGGTGGACGTGGCCGGGCTGCTGGACCTCGCCCGGGTGGTGGCGCACGGGGTGGCCAGGCCCGCCGCACCGCTGACGGCGTTCCTGGTCGGCTATGCGGCCGCCCAGCAGGGTGGTGGGCCCGCCGAGGTGGCCAAGGCGCAGGCGCGGACGGCGGCGCTGGCCGAACGCTGGGCCGGAGAGCAGGCGTGACCACGGTGGCGGCGGCCGCCACCGTGCAGGGTCTGCACCACTGCGGGTGGCCGCAGGCCCGCCGGGCGGCGCGGCTGGCGGTCCGTCAGCCGCTGCCGGCGGGCGCGCTGGCGCTGGGTGCGGCGCTCGGACAGACCCTGGCGGAGCCGCTGGCGGCGCTCACCGACCTGCCGTCCTTCGACACGTCCGCGATGGACGGCTGGGCGGTGGCCGGGCCGGGGCCGTGGCGGCTGGCGGGGCGGGTGCTGGCGGGGGAGTCGTGCGGCCCGCTGGCCGACGGGGCGGCGGTGCAGATCGCCACGGGGGCGCAGCTGCCACCGGGTGCCACCGGGGTGCTGCGCCGGGAGCACGGCCGGACCGACGGGGTGGTGCTGCACGGGAGGGGCGAGGTGACGCCGGGTCAGGACGTCCGGCCCCGTGGTCAGGAGTGCCGTCGGGGCGAGGCGTTGCTGCCGGCCGGGACGGTGGTGACCCCGGCAGTGCTCGGGCTGGCCGCCGCCTGTGGTTACGACCGGCTGACCGTGCACCGCCGGCCGACCGTCGAACTGCTGCTGCTCGGTGACGAACTGCTGGACTCCGGTCTCCCCGGGGCGGGCCTGGTCCGGGACGCGCTCGGCCCGCTGCTGCCGCCGTGGCTGGCGGCGGCCGGTGCGGAGCTGGTCGGGCAGCGCCGGGTCGGGGACGACTTCGGGCTGCTCCGGGACGTGATCCGGCACTCGTCCGCCGATGTGGTGGTCACCACCGGCGGGACGGCCGCCGGTCCGGTGGACCACCTGCACGAGGCGCTCGCCGCGGCCGGTGCCCGGCTGCTGGTGGACGGTGTGGCGGTCCGTCCTGGCCACCCGATGCTGCTGGCCGAACTGGCGGACGGGCGGCACCTGGTGGGTCTGCCGGGCAATCCGTTGGCGGCCGTCGCGGGCACCGTCACGCTGGCCCTGCCGCTGCTCGGCCGGCTGGCCGGCCGCCCGGGGCCGGAGCTGCGGACCGAGCCGGTGGCCGTCGCGCTGCCCGGCCATCCGGCCGACACCCGGCTGGTCCCGGTGGTCAGGACCGACCGGGGCCTGGTGCCGCTGGCCTTCGACGGCCCGGCGATGCTGCGCGGCCTGGCCCTGGCCGAGGCGCTCGCGGTGGTCCCGCCCGGCGGGGTCCCGGCCGACGGCCGGGCCGAGACCCTGGCCACCCCTTGACGGCGGCTCAGGCCGGTTTGATGGTGATGACGCGGTCGGTGAGCTGCAGGACGGCAGCCTCCGGCTCGGTGTAGTTCAACACCCGCCGCCCCCGCACCACCGCCACCACCAGATCCGCACACTCCCGCGGACTACGCCCCGCCTCCGCCCGGGTCACCGGACGCTCCACCACATCCAACCCGTTCCCGTACGTCAACAGGTCCTCCATCACCGCCCCCGCATGCGGACTCAGCATCGACATCCCCAACAACCGCCCCGCCGAACTCGAACTCGTCACCACCACATCCGCACCACTCTGCCGCAACAACGGCGCGTTCTCGTCCTCCCGCACCGCCGCCACCACCGTCGCCCCCTTGTTCAACTGACGCGCCGTCAACGTCACCAACACCGCCGTGTCATCCCGGCCCGGGGAGACCACCACCCGGGCCGCCCGCCCGAGTTCGGCGCGCAGCAGGGTGTCCGTCCGGGTGGCGTCGCCCTGGACGCCGACCAGGCCGTCCATCGCCGCCTGCTCGATCACCTTCGCCTGGGGGTCGACGATCACGATCTCGGTCCGCGCCACCCCCTGACCCAGCAGGGTCGCCACCGCATGACGCCCCTTCGTCCCGTACCCGATCACGACGGTGTGCTCGCGCACGGTGTCCTTCCACCGGCCGATCCGCCACTGCTGACGGGTCCGCTCGGTCAGCACCTCCAGGGTGGTGCCGACCAGGATGATCAGGAAGACCACCCGCAGCGGTGTGATCACCAGGATGTTGGTCAGCCGGGCCCCGTCGCTGACCGGTGTGATGTCGCCGTACCCCGTGGTGGAGAGCGTGACGGTGGCGTAGTACGCGGCGTCCAGCAGGTCCACCGCGCCGTCGGAGTTGTCGTTGTAGCCGCTGCGGTCCAGCCAGACGATCAGCGTGGTGGCGATCAGCACGCTCAGGGCCAGCACCAGCCGCCGGGAGACCTGGCGCAGCGGCGGCTCCGGCGGCCGGGTCGGCAGCGTGATCCGGCTGCCGGACTCGGCGTCGGGATCAGGGCGTCGACCCAGGCGGTACCGCGAGCGCCCGGGCCCGGAAGGCTGATCGTTCTTCGTCACGTGGACCAGGATGACGGCAGCATCCGTACGGCGGCGACTCCCGGCTGGCGAGTCGTGAGATCGACCGGAGCGGTGAGCGGAACGGCGTCCGTCAGTCCTTCGCCTTCCTGCCGCAGTGCCGGCCGGTGTGCTGGCCTTCGAAATCTGACCGGCCTCGGTATCGTCGCCGGCATCCGCCGTCGTCAACCCGCTGGAGGTCCACCGTGCGCGAGCACACCGTCGTGATCGGGTACGGGACGAAGGGGCGTCATGCGGTGGCGACCCTGTTGGGTCAGGGGGTGGCGCGGACCGAGATCGTGATCGTCGACCCGCTCCGCAAGGTGGTCGACCAGGCCACCCGGGACGGACTGACCGGCGTGATCGGGGACGCGACCCGGACCGACACCCTGCTGCGCGCCGAACTGCCCACCGCCAGTCGGGTGGTGGTCGCGCCGGAGCGGGATGACACGGCGGTGTTGGTGACGTTGACGGCGCGTCAGTTGAACAAGGGGGCGACGGTGGTGGCGGCGGTGCGGGAGGACGAGAACGCGCCGTTGTTGCGGCAGAGTGGTGCGGATGTGGTGGTGACGAGTTCGAGTTCGGCGGGGCGGTTGTTGGGGATGTCGATGCTGAGTCCGCATGCGGGGGCGGTGATGGAGGACCTGTTGACGTACGGGAACGGGTTGGATGTGGTGGAGCGTCCGGTGACCCGGGCGGAGGCGGGGCGTAGTCCGCGGGAGTGTGCGGATCTGGTGGTGGCGGTGGTGCGGGGGCGGCGGGTGTTGAACTACACCGAGCCGGAGGCTGCCGTCCTGCAGCTCACCGACCGCGTCATCACCATCCAGCAGGCGGCCCCGCCGGCCTGAGGCCGCTGCCGCGACCTCCGTGATCGGCCCCGCTCGGGGCAGTACCGTCGGGGTCATGCATGCGATGACGATTCCTCAGCCCGGTGGTCCCGAAGCGCTGGTGTGGGCGGAGGTGCCCGACCCGGTGCCCGCCGCCGGGGAGGTGCTGGTCGAGATCACGGCCAGTGCGGTCAACCGGGCCGACCTGCTGCAGCGGGAGGGCCGCTACGCACCGCCGGCCGGGACCTCGCCGTACCCCGGGCTGGAGTGCTCGGGACGGATCGTCGCCCTCGGGGCCGGGGTGGCCGGCTGGGCGGTCGGCGACCAGGTCTGCGCCCTGCTGGTGGGCGGCGGCTATGCCGAGCTGGTGGCCGTCCCGGTCGGCCAACTGCTGCCCGTGCCGGAGGGGTTGAGCCTGACCGAGGCGGCCGCGCTGCCGGAGGTGGCCTGCACGGTCTGGTCCAACCTGTTCATGGTCGCGCACCTGCGCCCCGCCGAGACGGTGCTGCTGCACGGTGGCGCCAGCGGGATCGGCACGATGGCGATCCAGCTGGCCAAGGCGGTCGGGGCCAGGGTGCTGGTCACCGCCGGGAGTGCGGAGAAGCTGGCCCGCTGCGCCGAGCTCGGTGCGGACGTCGGCATCGACTACCGGAAGCAGGACTTCGTCGAGGAGGTCGCCGCCGCCACCGGTGGGGCCGGGGCGGACGTGATCCTGGACATCATGGGCGCCAAGTACCTGGACCGGAACCTCGACGCGCTGGCGACCAACGGCCGCCTGGTCGTGATCGGGCTGCAGGGCGGGGTGAAGGGCGAGCTGGACCTCTCCAAGCTGCTGGTCAAGCGGGCCGCCGTGGCCGCCACCACGCTGCGGGCCCGGCCGCTGGGCGAGAAGGCGGCGATCGTGGCGGCGGTCCGCGAGCACGTCTGGCCGCTGATCGAGGCGGGGGTGGTGAAGCCGGTGATCGACCGGGTGCTGCCGATGACGGCGGCGGCGGACGCGCACCGCGTGCTGGAGGTGGGCGAGCAGGTCGGCAAGGTGCTGCTCACGCGCTGACCCCGAGGGTCCGCCGTGGCGTCGGCCAGAGGCTGCGGCGGACCCCTGGGTGAGTCCGAAATGCTCTGAATGTCGGAGTGTGTGAGGCTGGTGCGGAGCTGTCCCGCCGCCGTCCGCGTCGTAGCGCGGGCGGCCGTCGGAAGGACCTCCCTCCGTGGCCGCACTTCCGTTCGCGTTCTCAGCACGTCCCGTTCCGGTGGCGGTGCGGTGGCGTACCGCCGTGCTGGCCGGGGTGACGGTCCCGCTGCTGCTGGCCGGGCCGGTCGCGCTGGCGGACCAGCGGGAGCCGGTCGGCCCGCCGCAGGTGGTGGTGGTGCTGCCGTCCGTGCCCTCGGTGGTGATACCCGAGCTCCCGGTGCTGCCCCAGCTCCCCGCCCTGCCTGCCCTGCCGACCGTGCAGCTGCCGGTCCGCCCGGGGACGACCCCGGTGCGGACCGTCCCGGCCAACCCCGCGCGGCCCGAGCACCCGGTGCGCCCCGAGCCGTCGCGGGCGGTCGACCCCTCGCCCGTACCGTCGGTGGCGCCGACGCCCACCCCGACGCCGTCCGTCGTGCCCAGTGCCGGTCCGTCGGCCGGCCCGTCCGCCGAGCCGAGCCCGTTGCCGACGCCCACCCCGACGCCTGCGGCGGAGCCGACGCCGCTGCCGAGCCCGGTGGCCGAGCCGACCCCGGCGGCCGCCGCCGGTCCGGCGGTGCCCGCGCCGCCGGTGGCGCCGGCCCGGCCGCACCAGGAGCCCGTCCTCCAGCCGCCCGCTCCGGCGGCCGCCGCCGTCGAGCAGCTCGCCGCCCCGTCGGCCGCGCGCGTCGCTCCGGCCGCTCCCGTCCTCCCCGCCGGGCCGGCTGCTCCGGCGGCCGAGGCCGGTGACCCGGCGGGCCCGACCGAGCCGTCCGCCGAGACCGGAACCGTCGAGGCGGCCGACCACCGGCCGGCCACGGCCGCCCGGATGGCGACCGGGTTCACCGCCCCGCTGCGCTGGACCGACGCCTCCAACCTGCAACTGCCGCTCGGCGCCGGACTGGCGATGATCGGCTGCGGGCTGGGGCTGGTCGGCCTGCGGCTGCGCCGCCGCTGACACCGGGTCAGCGCGGATCACCGGCGCGGGCGGCCCGGTACCCGGCATGATGGGCGACGAGTTGACCCTCTCCCCGCGTGAAGCATATGAAGGAGCTATGACTAAGCCGATGAACGAACGGTCGCAGTCGGAGGACGCCCCGAAGGTGCTGGTCGTGGGCCCGGACGGGATGCCGATCGGGGCGGTCCCCGGATCCGGCTTCGGCCGGATCGGCGAGGGCGAGGCGATGGAGCCGCGCGAGCTGCCGGTGACCGAGATGGTCGAGCAGCCCGCCAAGGTCATGCGGATCGGCAGCATGATCAAGCAGCTGCTGGAGGAGGTCCGGATGGCCCCCCTCGACGAGGCGAGCCGGGCCCGGCTGAAGGACATCCACGCCAGCTCGATCAAGGAGCTGGAGCTCGGCCTGGCGCCGGAGCTGGTGGAGGAGCTGGAGCGGCTCTCGCTGCCGTTCACCGAGGACACCATCCCGACCGAGGCCGAGCTGCGGATCGCCCAGGCCCAGCTGGTCGGCTGGCTGGAGGGCCTGTTCCACGGCATCCAGACCGCGCTGTTCGCCCAGCAGATGGCCGCCCGGGCCCAGTTGGAGCAGATGCGGCGCGCACTGCCGCCCGGCAGCCACGGCGCCGAACCGGAGTTCGACGAGCCGGCCGAGGGGCGCGGCATCCGTTCGGGGCCGTACCTGTAGAGCTGCTGCGCGGACTTCGTTCCAGCTCGGACACGGCCCCGCCCCGGCACCCGGTGGCGGCGGACCGAGCCGATACCCTGACCCCTGTCGCCGGGCCCCTGCGGGCCGGCGGCCGGGGTCGGTCCGGTTCGGGAACCGGACGGCCGCGCAGCCGGGACACCTCCGCAGCCGGAGGGGGAAGCAGGAGAGCATGAGCGGCGAGGACGGCAGCACGGTCGGGGGCCACTCGCTGGCGGGCGGCCGGTACGTGCTGCGGCACCTGCTCGGCCAGGGTGGGATGGCCTCCGTCCACCTGGCGCACGACACCGTGCTGGACCGCAAGGTGGCGGTGAAGACCCTGCACACCGAGCTGGGCCGGGAGCAGGCGTTCCGGGAGCGGTTCCGCCGGGAGGCGCAGGCGGTCGCCAGGCTCCAGCACACCAACATCGTCTCGGTCTTCGACAGCGGCGAGGACATCGGCCCGGACGGCGCGACCACCCCCTACATCGTGATGGAGTACGTCGAGGGCGAGTCCCTGCGCGACGTGCTGAGCGAGGCGATCGCCCGGCACGGCGCGATGCCCGCCGACCAGGCGCTGAAGATCACCGGGGCGGTGCTGTCCGCACTGGAGGCCTCGCACGACCAGGGCCTGGTACACCGGGACATCAAGCCGGGCAACGTGATGGTCAGCGCCAAGGGCACCGTGAAGGTGATGGACTTCGGCATCGCCCGCGCCCTGCAGTCCGGGGTGACCTCGATGACCCAGACCGGCATGGTGGTCGGTACCCCGCAGTACCTCTCGCCGGAGCAGGCGCTCGGCAAGAGCGTGGACGCCCGCTCGGACCTCTACTCGGTCGGCTGCATGCTGTTCGAGCTGCTCACCGGGCAGCTGCCGTTCGACGGCGACTCGCCCTTCTCGATCGCGTACAAGCACGTGCAGGAGGAGCCGCCCTCGCCGTCCGGGCTGAACCCGGCGGTCCGCCCCGGGGTGGACGCCCTGGTGGCCCGCGCGCTGCGCAAGGACCCGGGGCACCGGTTCCCCACCGCCGAGGCGATGCGGGCCGAGCTGGAGCGGATCGCGGCCGGGGCGCCGGACGCCGGGATGCCGCTGCGCACGGTCACCCCGCTGGTGATCGGCGAGGGTCCGCGCTCGGTGTCGGCCGGCGGCGCGGCCGCGGTCGGGGGTTCGCTGACCGGCTTCCCGCAGGTCGGCGGCGACCTGCGCGGGCCCGCCCCGCAGGTGCACCAGCCCTACCAGCCGTCCACCCCGCCGCCGTACGGGCCGCAGACCCCGCCGCCGGCGTTCGCCCAGCCGTACCCGGGGCCGCACACGCCGGGGCCGTTCCCGCAGCAGCAGGGGTACCCGGTGGCTCAGCCGCAGTACCCTCAGCAGTCGTACGCCGCACCGCGGTTCGCCCCGCAGCCGGCCAAGGGCAACGGGTGCTCGACCGCGCTGGTGGTGGTCGGGGTGATCATCGGGGTGATCCTGCTGGCCTGCGTGATCGTCGCGATCGTGGCGGCCAAGCAGGAGAAGCAGCGGGAGCAGGACACGTACGGTACCGGTGGGTCGGCGGCTTCGAGCCAGTACCTTCCGGACCGGCCGATCTGACCGTCGTACCGGCTCCGCCACGGCACGCCGGACCCGCCGAAGCGGTAGCGTTCCAAGGACGCAACTGACAGGGCGAACGGCCCGGGGCGAGGAGTGATGGCACAGACACAGCAGCCGGGCGACGGCGCGGACGAGACCCCCGACACGCCCGAGGTGCCGGCGGCCACCCCCACGCCCAGCACCGCCGAGACGGCGGAGACGGCTGTCCTGCCCGCCGGCGGCGGCGCCGGCCCGGCGACCCCCGGCCGGGGCACCGCCGCACCGCTCGGCACCGTCGGCGAGGGCCGCTACCGGCTCACCCACCGGCTCGGCCGGGGCGGGATGGCCGAGGTGTTCGCGGCCCAGGACGTCCGGCTGGCCCGGACGGTGGCGGTCAAGCTGCTCCGTACCGAACTCGCCCAGGACGAGACCGCCCGGCTCCGGTTCACCCGCGAGGCGCACTCGGTCGCCTCGCTCAACCATCACTCGATCGTCGCGGTCTACGACACCGGCGAGGAGATCGAGAACGGCGAGTCCACGCCGTACATCGTGATGGAGCTGGTCGAGGGCCGCACCGTCCGCGAACTGCTGGTGGACGAGGAGGCGCCGCCGGTCGACCAGGCGCTGATCATCATCGCCGGGGTGCTGGAGGCGCTCGCCTACAGCCACCGGCACGGCATCGTGCACCGCGACATCAAGCCCGCCAACGTGATCATCACGACCGGCGGCGCGGTCAAGGTGATGGACTTCGGGATCGCCCGCGCGCTCACCGGCGCGGCCAGCACGATGACCCAGACCGGCATGGTGATGGGCACCCCGCAGTACCTCTCGCCCGAGCAGGCGCTCGGCAAGGCGGTCGACCACCGCTCCGACCTGTACGCGGCCGGCTGCATGCTGTACGAACTGCTGGCGCTGCGACCGCCGTTCACCGGCGACACCCCGCTCTCGGTGGTCTACCAGCACGTCCAGGACGCGCCGGTGCCGCCCTCGCAGGCCAACGACCGGGTGCCGGTCGCGCTGGACGCGCTGGTGCTGCGCTCGCTGGCGAAGGACCCGGACGACCGGTTCCAGGACGCGGACGAGTTCCGGGCGCACCTGCAGCACGCACTGCGCGAGATGCACGGTGCGGCGGGTGCCGGGTACGCGGCGGGTGCCGCGGCCGCGGCCGCCGCGGCAGCCGGGCTGGCGGCGGCCGGGTCCGGGAACACCGGGGGATACCCCGGCTACGAGGGGGTCCCGAGCGGGGGCACCGCGATCACCGAGCCGCTCGGTGGGGTCGGGGCGTCCACCGACCCGACGGCCGTGCTCGGCTACCCGGTGGGCTCACCGTTCAAGACGCCCTCGGCGCCGTATCCCGCCGTGGGTGCGGGTGCTGACGACGGGGCGGCGGACGAGGAACCGAAGCGGCGACGGAACCCCTGGCCGGTGGTGGCCGGGGTGCTGCTGGTGCTCGGCGCCGCAGGCATCGGCATCGGGCTGGCACTGAACGGCAACCACGGCACCGGGACGCCGGTCACCCCGGCGACCTCGGACTCCGCCCCGGTCACGCCCAGCCCGTCGGCGGACACCCCGAGCCCGTCGGCCTCCAAGAACACCACCAAGAGCCCGTCGCCGACCCCGACGCCCACCCCCACGCCGTCGCCGACCCCGACGCCCACCCCGACCCCGACGCCCACTCCGACGCCGTCGCCGAGCCCGTCGAAGTCGTCGTCGCCGACGCCCACGCCGACCCCCACCCCGACGCCCACGCCGACCCCCACCCCGCCGGCGAGCAGCCCTCCGGCGGCGGAGCCGAACCAGCTGAACTCCTAGGCAAGCGCTCAACTTTTTGCAGGGCGCTCCGGGTCTACGGTCCAGGGGCTCGGGGGACGGCGACGGTTCGTGGCCGGCGGATATCACTGCGAAAGTGCCTGCCCACCTACGCGACGATCACCTTGTACGAGGTCGGCGTCGCCCACGCGGCTGAGCCGCACATCAGCAGGGCCCCGAGCCCCTGACCGTAGATGCCGAGCCACCTGCCAAAAGTCGGAGGCGCCTGCGCTCAGTTGGTCAGGGCGTCCAGGACCTGTTCGTACTCCTGGCACCACCAGGTGAGTTGGGCGGCCGAGGCGGGGAAGAGCGGGTCGGCGCGGTGGTCGGCGCGTTGGTAGTGCCACTGGAGCATCCAGAGGTCGTTGAGGCGTTCCCACCAGACCCGGTGGGCGGCGGCCGCCAGGTCGGCTGCGGTGGCGGCGCCGGTCGCGCGGTAGGCGCGGGACCAGCGGCGGACCCGGTTGAGGTCGAGGACGCCGGTGGTGCGGTCGTCGAAGAGCAGGGTGGCGGCCCGGACGGCCTCTTCGGCCTGCGGGCGGAGGCCGAGTTTGTCCCAGTCCAGGACGGCGGTCACCCGGCCCTGCCGGTGGAGCAGGTTGAGGCTGTGGAAGTCGCCGTGGGTCCAGCCGGTGGGCGGGGCGGCCTGTGGGGCGGGGCGGCGGTGGCGGTGGGTGTCGAGCAGGTCGAGCCGTTCGGTGAGCCGTCGTACGGCGAGGGTGTCGAAGGGAGCGGGCCCGGCGGCGACGGCCCGGTCGCGGAGGCGGCCGACCAGGCGGGCGGTCTCCTCGGGGTCGGCGGACCGGTGGCCGGCCGGCTGCCGGACGGGGGCGCAGACCCGGGCCAGGGCGCTGTGCAGACGGCCGAGCAGGGCGCCGAGGTCGCCGCCCTCCCGGAGGTCCAGTTCGGTGCCGTGCCGGTGCTCGCCCTCGACCCAGGGGAAGAGCGCGAACAGGCGGCCCTCCCGGCTGGTGCAGGTGCGGCCGTCCCGGGTCCGGACCGGGGGCGCGACCGGCAGCCCGAGCGCCGCCAGCGCGGTGGTCGCGCGGTGCTGGGCGGCCACTACGGGGCGGGTGGAGGTGGCCTGGTCGACGTAGCACTTGAGGAAGAACCGGCCGGCTTCGGTCTCCACCCGGTACCCCCGGTTGAGCAGCCCCTCGGCGACCGGTATGGCGCTGAACCGGGTGAGCCGGTAGGTGCGCAGCACCCCGGCCAGGGTGCGGTCCTGCACCGGGGGACTGAGCGTGCCGATGGGGGGTGCGCTGGTGTCCGGGCGGGCCGGTGCGCACGCGAAGGAGGTGCCGTGGGTCACGTGCCCTGAGCGTAGTGCTTGCCCGCAGGGGTACTTGACACAGTGTCAGCGATCTGCTCTCAGTGGTGGTGGTCCGCCTGGTGCCGCGCGACGTACGCGGCGGCCTGGGTCCGGCGCTCCATGCCCATCTTGGCGAGCAGGCTGGAGACGTAGTTCTTCACGGTCTTCTCGGCCAGGTGGAGCTCGTTGCCGATCTGCCGGTTGGTCATCCCCTCGCCGATCAGGTCGAGGATCCGGCGCTCCTGCTTCGTCAACTGGGCGAGCCGTTCGTCCTCCTTCTCGCCCCCGTCGCGGAGCCGGGCGAGCACCCGGCTGGTGGCGATCGGGTCGAGCAGGGACTTGCCCGCCGCCACGTCGCGGACGGCCGAGAGCAGGTCGGTGCCCCGGATCGCCTTCAGGACGTACCCGGAGGCCCCGGCCATGATGGCGTCGAAGAGCGCCTCGTCGTCCGAGAAGGAGGTGAGCATCAGGCACTTGATCTCGGGGTGCTGGGAGCGCACCTCGCGGCAGACCTCGACCCCGTTGCCGTCCGGCAGCCGGACGTCGAGCACGGCCACGTCCGGTCGCACGGCCGGGATCCGGGTGAGCGCCTCGGCGGCGGTGCCGGCCTCGCCGACCACCTCGATGTCGTCCTCGATCGAGAGCAGCTCGTGCACGCCCCGTCGGACGACCTCATGATCATCGAGCAGGAATACCCTGATTTGTCCGTTTCCAGTCACGGCCAAATGCTCCCATATATACGTACAGAAGACCTATCCTCCGTGCCGACCGGCGGCCGGAAATTGATGCCCGTTACCCCCTTACGCGGAGACTGCTGCCCGGATAGCGTGCGCAGGTGTCCTGACGGCCACGAAATGAGAGCCGCGCCACACCCGCGGCGCTCACGAAACCCGAACAACTAGGACGTCCTAGCGCAGAAGCGCCAAGGGGCTGCGCTGGGTAACGTTCTCGTGAGGGACGCCGTCGGAAAAGGAACACCACCTGCTGAGCAGTCGGTGCGCATACCCACGCGCTCCTGCGAGGCGGTGACCGGACCGGTCACCGGCGACCCCGGGCGGCCGGACAGACCGAGGAGTGAACGTGACCGTCAAAAGCACGACGAGGGCGCGCAAGAAGGCTGCCCCCGCCGTCCCTGACACCCTCTCGCCGGGTTCTTCGGAGAGCCGGCCGGACGCCCAGCCCGAGCTGGTCCAGCTGCTCACGCCGGAAGGCGTCCGGGTCGAGCACCCGGACTTCCCGTTGACCACCACGCCGGAGGAGCTCCGCTCGCTCTACCGGGACCTGGTGCTGGTCCGGCGCTTCGACGCCGAGGCGACCTCGCTGCAGCGCCAGGGCGAGCTCGGCCTGTGGGCCTCGCTGCTCGGCCAGGAGGCGGCCCAGGTCGGTTCCGGACGGGCGATGCGCACCGGGGACTACGCCTTCCCGACCTACCGGGAGCACGGCGTGGCCTGGTGCCGCGACGTCGACCCGCTGAACCTGCTCGGCATGTTCCGCGGCGTGAACCACGGCGGCTGGGACCCGAACGAGAAGAACTTCCACCTCTACACCATCGTGATCGGCGCGCAGACCCTGCACGCCACCGGCTACGCGATGGGCATCACCAAGGACGGCGCCGACGACGCGGTGATCGCGTACTTCGGTGACGGCGCCTCCAGCCAGGGCGACGTGAGCGAGGCGTTCACCTTCGCCTCGGTCTACAACGCGCCGGTGGTGTTCTTCTGTCAGAACAACCAGTGGGCGATCTCCGAGCCCACCACCAACCAGACCCGGATCCCGCTCTACCGCCGCGCCTCCGGCTTCGGCTTCCCGGGTGTCCGGGTGGACGGCAACGACGTGCTGGCCTGCCTCGCGGTGACCCGCTGGGCGCTGGACCACGCCCGCAGCGGCCAGGGCCCGGTGCTGGTGGAGGCGTTCACCTACCGGATGGGCGCGCACACCACCTCGGACGACCCGACCCGTTACCGGGCCACCGAGGAGACCGAGTCCTGGAAGGTCAAGGACCCGATCTCCCGGCTGAAGGCGTACCTGGACGCGGAGGGCCTGGCCGACGAGGCGTTCTTCGCCGGGGTCGAGGCGGAGAGCGAGCAGCTCGGCCTGCGGGTCCGCGAGGGCGTCCGGAACATGCCCGACCCGGACCCGACGCTGATCTTCGACCACGTCTACGCCGAGCCGCACACGCTGGTGGACGAGGAGCGGGCCGAGTACGAGGCGTACGCCGCCTCCTTCGAGGGCGGGGAGAACCACTGATGGCAGGTCAGCTCAGCATCGCCAAGGCGCTCAACGAGGCGCTGCGCAAGTCGCTGGAGAACGACCCGAAGACCTTGCTGATGGGCGAGGACATCGGGAAGCTCGGCGGCGTCTTCCGGATCACCGACGGCCTGCAGAAGGACTTCGGCGAGGACCGGGTGATCGACACCCCGCTCGCCGAGTCCGGCATCGTCGGCACCGCGATCGGCCTGGCGCTGCGCGGCTACCGCCCGGTGGTGGAGATCCAGTTCGACGGCTTCGTCTACCCGGCCTTCGACCAGATCGTCTCCCAGCTGGCCAAGATGCACGCGCGGGCCCTCGGGCACGTCAAGATGCCGGTCACCATCCGGATCCCGTTCGCCGGCGGCATCGGCGCGGTCGAGCACCACAGCGAGTCGCACGAGGCGTACTTCGCCCACACGGCCGGCCTGCGGGTGGTCACCCCCTCCAACGCGCACGACGCGCACTGGATGCTCCGGCAGGCGATCGCCTCGGACGACCCGGTGATCTTCCTGGAGCCGAAGCGCCGATACTGGGACAAGGGCGAGGTCGGCGACTCGGCCGACCTCGGGCTGCACGCCGCGCGGGTGGTCAGGCCCGGTGCCGACGCCACGCTGATCGCGTACGGGCCGATGGTGAAGGTCTGTCAGGAGGCCGCCGCGGCGGCCGAGGAGGACGGCCGCCGGCTCGAGGTGGTCGACCTGCGGTCGATCTCGCCGATCGACTTCGCCACCGTCGAGGAGTCGGTGAAGCGCACCGGCCGGGCGATCGTGGTGCACGAGGCGCCGGTCTTCATGGGCCTGGGCGCCGAGCTCGCGGCCCGGATCACCGAGCGCTGCTTCTACCACCTGGAGGCCCCGGTGCTCCGGGTCGGCGGCTACCACGCCCCGTACCCGCCGTCCCGGGTGGAGGAGTCCTACCTGCCCGACCTGGACCGCGTGCTCGACGCCGTCGACCGCGCCCTGGCGTTCTGAGAAGAGGAGCGAAATGACCACTGAAGTGCGCTCGCTCCGCGAGTTCAAGATGCCGGACGTCGGCGAGGGTCTGACCGAGGCCGAGATCCTGACCTGGTACGTCAAGCCCGGTGACGTGGTGACGGACGGTCAGGTGGTCTGCGAGGTGGAGACCGCGAAGGCGGCGGTCGAGCTGCCGATCCCGTTCAACGGGGTCGTCGAGACGCTGTTCTTCCCGGCCGGTTCGACGGTGGACGTCGGCACCGCGATCATCGCGATCGCGGTGGGGGAAGGGGCCGCTGAGCCCGCTCCCGCCGCCGCCCCGGCGGCAGTGCCGGCCGCCGAGGCGCCGGAGGCCGCGGTGCCCGAGCGCCGCGAGGTGCTGGTCGGGTACGGCCCGCGGACGGGCGGCGCCCAGCGCCGGGCCCGGAAGGCCCCGGCGGCCGCCGCCGTTCCGGCGCCGGTCGTGGTGATCCCCGTGCAGCCCGAACCCGCCTCGGCGGAGCGGCCGTTGGCCAAGCCGCCGGTGCGAAAGCTGGCCAAGGACCTGGGCATCGACCTGCGGACGGTCACCCCGACCGGCCCGGACGGTGTGATCACCCGGGAGGACGTGCACGCCGCGGTCGCCCCCGCCTCCGCTCCCGCGCCGGTGGTCGAGGCCGTGGTGGCCGCGACCCCGCTGCCGGTCGGTGCGGGTGACGTCCGGGTGCCGGTCAAGGGCGTCCGGAAGGCCACCGCGCAGGCCATGGTGGCATCGGCGTTCACCGCGCCGCACGTCACCGAGTTCATCCAGGTCGACGTCTCCCGGACCATGAAGCTGGTCCGGGAGCTCAAGGCGAGCGGCGAACTGGGCGAGGGCGTCCGGGTCAGCCCGCTGCTGCTGGTCGCCCGGGCGCTGCTCACCGCGATCCGGCGGCACCCCGAGATCAACGCCGCCTGGGACGAGGCGAACCAGGAGATCGTGCTCAAGGGCCAGGTCAACCTGGGGATCGCGGCGGCCACCCCGCGCGGTCTGCTGGTGCCCAACATCAAGGACGCCGGGTCCAAGACCCTGCCGCAACTGGCGCTCGCCCTCGGTGAGTTGACCGACGTCGCGCGGCAGGGCAAGACCTCACCGGCCGACCTGTCCGGCGGCACCGTGACGATCACCAACGTCGGCGTCTTCGGCGTCGACACCGGCACCCCGATCCTCAACCCCGGCGAGGCCGCCATCCTGGCCTTCGGCGCGGTCCGGGAGCTGCCGTGGGTGCACAAGGGCAAGGTGGTGCCCCGGCTGGTCACCACCCTGGCGCTCTCCTTCGACCACCGCCTGGTCGACGGCGAGCTGGGCTCCAAGGTGCTGGCCGACACGGCCGCCGTCCTGGAGCGCCCGAAGCGTCTGATCACCTGGGGCTGACGCCCCTTCGGCACACGGACGGGCCCTGCTCCCTCGGGAGCAGGGCCCGTCCGGCGTTTCAGCCCCGGGTGCGACGGGTCCGACGGACCATCAGCAGCACGCCGGTGCCGAGCGCGACCATGGCGGCGGCGGAGGCGAGCAGGAAGGTGTTGGGGGTGGTGCTGCCGGTCTCGGCCAGCTCGGTGGTGGCAGCGGCAGTGGGCGAGACGCTCGGCGTCGGCGCGGCGGCGGGCACGTCCTTGGCGGCGGCGGGCACGGCGGCGGGGGCCTGGGCTGCGGGGGTCTTGGGTGCGGGGGTCTTGGGTGCGGGCGGGCGGACCATGGTCAGTGTGAGCGGCTCGGTGCCCTCGCCGAGGTGGACCTCGACGGACTTCTGCTCGACCGGGGTGCTGCTCTTCAGGCCGAGCCGGAAGAGGAAGCGCTTGGTCTGGCCGGCCGCGAGCGGTCCCCTGCCCGCGGTGACGTCGATGTTGTTGAGGACCGGGTCGCAGCTGTGCCGGAGCGGGAGGCTCTTCCAGCCGCCGTCGACCATCATCTCGACGGTGATGTCCTCGGGGCGGAGGTTGACCTTCCGCAGGTCGTTGGAGACGTCGCCGGACTGCGGGTTCCACAGGGCGGGGCGGGGTGCGATGCTCCGGTAGTCCTCGCCGGTCCCGTTCGACAACTTGAGGCCGAACTCCACCTTGGGCCCACCCACGGTGATCCTGTCGGGCGTCCCCGGGATGATCGTGGTGACCGGCTCGGTGGCGTGGTGCTCCCACGCCTCGGTCGCGGCCGGGGCGGGCTCGTCGCCGCAGGCCCAGGCGGTCGAGGCGGGGAGGACGGTCAGCCCGGCGGTGAGGGCGGCGACGGCGACGAGCGGGACGATCTTCGCGAAACGGTTGATAACGGGCGTGCGCATGACGTGTCTCCCCCAAGGAGCTGAAACTGGCGATGAGTTGGTGAAGGGGCGCCGCCTGCCCGACTTCCGCCGGACCCTGCTCTCCGTGCCTTCAACGGTTAAGACGTGCATCCCGCCCGGGGGTTGCAGGTGGGTTCGGAAATCTTTTTCGAGCACTGTTCGGGCACCCTCCGGGATACTGCCGGGGTGACTGGAACACGGGGGACGACAGCGGCACCGCAGGACACCACCGAGCCTCGGCCGTCGCTGCGCAGGGACGTGTCGGGGCCGGCCCTGCTGGCCGGGCTGGTGTGTGTGGCGGTGTCGTTCTCGGGACCGCTGGTGGTGGTGCTGGCGGCGGCCGAGGCGGGGCACCTGGACCCGGGGCAGACCGCCTCGTGGATCTGGGCGGTGTCGATCGGCAGCGGGCTGAGCTGCCTGCTGCTGAGCTGGTGGACCAGGACCCCGGTGATCGCGGCGTGGTCCACCCCGGGCGCGGCGCTGCTGGTGACCAGCCTGGGGGAGTACCCGTACCGGGAGGCGGTCGGGGCGTTCCTGGTGAGCAGTGTGCTGGTGGCGCTGTTCGGGGTGACCGGGCTGTTCGGGCGGCTGATCCGGGCGATCCCGGTGGGGATCGTGAACGCGATGCTGGCGGGCATCCTGTTCTCGTTCGGGGCCGGGATCTTCACCTCGCTGAAGACCGCCCCGGTGCTGGTGCTGGGCAGCTTCGCGGCCTTCCTGGCCGCCCGCAGGTTCGTGCCCAGGTACGCCGTGCCGGTGGCCCTGCTGACGGGCGGTCTGCTGGCGGCCGTCACGGTCGGACTGCCGCTGCAGTTCGGGGCCGGCGGTCCGGTCCGGCCGGAGCTGACGGTGCCGCAGTTCAGCTGGGCCGCCACGGTCGGGCTCGCGCTGCCGCTCACCATCGTCGCGCTGGCCTCGCAGAACGCGCCCGGTCTCGGCGTGATGCGGGCCTCCGGCTACCAGCCGGACGACCGGCTGCTGATCGGCGCGACCGGCGGGCTCTCGGTGCTGCTGGCCCCGTTCGGTTCGCCGGGGGTCAACCTGGCCGCGATCACCGCCGCGATCTGCACCAGCCCGGAGAGCCACCCCGACCCGCGTCGCCGGTACGTCGCCGGGATGTCCACCGGCGTGCTGTACATCCTGATCGGCAGCTTCGCCGGGGTGCTGGTCAGCCTCTTCACCGGCCTGCCCACCGCGCTGGTCGCGGTGGTCGCGGGCACCGCCCTGCTGGCCTCCTTCCAGGGCAGCCTGACCGGCGCGACGGCCGACGAGCACGGCCGGGACGGCGCGGTGGTGACCTTCCTGGCCACCGCCTCGGGGATGACCCTGTACGGCATCGGCTCGGCGTTCTGGGGCCTGCTGTTCGGTGTCGCGACGCACCTGGTGCTGCAGGCCGGGCGGTCCCGCCGGGGCTGACCCGCAACCGGGGCTGGGCCGGTCGGCCGACCGGCTGCACCGGTCCGGGGAACTTGGCGCACGGGGGGACTGCGGGGGCGGCCGGACCGGGTACGTCTTCGCGACCCCCCACCCGAGCCCCCCGCCGGGTGACCGGAGCAGCGAGGACGAACCCGTATGCCTTCTGGCAATCCTGGCCGTCGTCTGCTCCGCGGTCTGGCCGCCGCCGTCCTGCTGGCCGCGGCCGTCCTGCCCGCCGCGCTGGAGGTGGCCTCCCCGCCGCCGTACGACGTGATCGGCGTCCCGTCCCCGGCCCCGGAACTGGCCCTGCCGCCGCACGTCCTGCGGCAGGCCGGGCTGCGGCCGGACGGGGCCGCCCCGACCGTCGACATACGGCGGACCGGGGCGCCCGCCAACCGGATCACCCTGGTGCTGCTCGGCGACGGCTACACGGCCGAGCAGCAGGAGCTGTTCCGGCAGCAGTCCGACCTGGCCTGGCAGTCGCTGATGGAGATCGAGCCGTTCCGCAGCTACCAGGGCTTCTTCAACATAAGGCGGGTCGAGGTGATCTCCCCCGCGGCCGGGATCGCCGAGGGCGACCAGTCCGGCCGCCGCCCCGGCTCGCCGCTCGGCATGCACTTCTGGTGCGAGGGCACCGCCCGGCTGCTCTGCGCCGACGAGACCGCCACCGCCCGGTACGCCGGGGAGGGCGAGGGGCCGCAGTACCTGATCGCACTGGCCAACTCCAAGGAGTACGGCGGCGCGGGCGGCACCGGGGTGACCACGCTGGCGGGCGGCAACCCGGACGCCGGGCGGATCATCCAGCACGAGATAGGGCACACCGTCGGCGACCTGGGCGACGAGTACGACAGCGCACCGGCCGACGCCGACTACCCCAACCTGTCCACCCAGGACGCCGACGGGATGCGCCGGGACCGGCAGAAGTGGTGGCGCTGGCTGGGCACCGAGTCGCCCGACGGCGGCGGCGTGATCGGCGCGTACCGGAGCGCCAACGGGGTCTACCGGCCGACCGCCGACTCGGTCATGCGCACCCTCGGCGGCAGTTACAACCTGCCCTCCAGGGAGGCCATCATCAAGCAGATCTACCAGCGGGTCGGCCCGACCGACCCGCCGGTCCCGGCGGCCGGCGAGGTGACCGGACGGCCCCGGCTGGCGGTGCGGCCGCTGCCGCTGACCGGGGCGCGCCGGCTCGCGGTGGAGTGGCGGGTGGACGGCCGGGTGGTGGACAGCCCGGCCGAGGACCGGGGCTGGTTGGACACGGCGGGGCTGACCGTCCCGGCCGGACGGACCGTCACGGTCACCGCGACCGTCCGGGACGACACCGACTGGGTCCGCGACGAGGCGTTCCGCGAGCAGCGGATGACCCGGACGGTGAGCTGGCTGCTCAGGGGCTGAACCGGCCCTTCGTGCCCGGATCGTTGCCCGTCCCGGGCCGGCCGTGGTTGACGCGCTGCATAGTCTGTTCGACGTGACCGTGGACCCCGAGACCGCCAGCCCCGCCGCCCTCCGAGCCGTCCCGGGCCAGCGGTCACCCCTGCCGACCACCGCGCTGCCGGTCTCGCCGCCGGGCGGCCGGGCCGCCTGGTTCGCCTGGTGGATCGGGGTCAGCGTCTACGTCCTGGCGGTGATCCACCGCACCAGCCTCGGCGTGGCCGGGATCGACGCCGTCGAACGGTTCGGCATCGGGGCCTCCGCGCTCTCCACCTTCGCGGTGCTCCAGGTGCTGGTCTACGCGGCGATGCAGATACCCGTCGGGCTGCTGGTGGACCGGTTCGGGCCGCGCCGGGTGCTGCTCACCGGCATCCTGCTGCTGAGCCTGGGTCAGCTCGCCTTCGCCTTCTCCACCTCGTTCGGACCGGCGCTGGTCTCCCGGGCGGTGCTCGGCTGCGGGGACGCGATGACCTTCATCAGCGTGCTGCGGGTCTCCGCGCGCTGGTTCCCCGCCGCGAAGAACCCGCTGGTAGCCCAACTCACCGGCCTGGCCGGGATGGGCGGCAACCTGATCACCACCGTGGTGCTCGCCCAGGCCCTGCACCGCGAGGGCTGGACGGCCAGCTTCGCCTTCGTCGCCCTGCTCGGGGTGGGGGTCTTCGCCCTGGTCGCGCTGCTGCTCCGGGAGGCCCCGGCGGGCGTCGCGGTGGTGCCGACGGCCGGGCGGCGGCTCGGGGTCCGTTCGCAGATCCGCGACGCCTGGGGCGAGCCGGGCACCCGGCTCGGCATGTGGGTGCACTTCACCACGGCGTTCCCCGGCGCGGCGTTCGGACTGCTCTGGGGGATGCCCTACCTGGTGGAGGGTCAGGGCATGACCCGGGGCGAGGCGGGCGGCCTGCTCACCGTCCTGGTCGGCAGCAACATGGTCTGCGCGCTGCTGCTCGGACGGCTGCTCTCCCGGTCGGCCCGGGCCCGGATGCCGATCACCCTGACCGTGATCGCCGCCACGGCGGTCAGCTGGGCCGTGGTGCTCGCCTGGCCGGGGGCGCACCCGCCGCTCTGGCTGCTGCTCGTCCTGCTGGTGGTGATGGGCACCAACGGCCCCGCCTCACTGGTCGGCCTCGACTACGCCCGCGCCCACAACCCGCCCGAACGCCTGGGCACCGCCTCCGGCATCGCCAACATGGGCGGCTTCATCGGCACGGTGATCACCCTCTTCGGGGTCGGCCTGCTGCTCGACACCCTGGCGGGGGCGGACGGGGTGCACTCGGCGGAGGCGTACCGGTGGGCGCTGTGCTGGCTGTTCGTACCGCTGGGGGTCGGGACGGGGATGATCCTGCGGTTGCGCCGGCTGGCTTAGGGTTTCCGACCTGCGGAGACGTCGATACCCTCGCTGGAGGCGAGGGTATCGACGGCGCGTCCGGCCGCCACGGCAGCAGGCCGTTGCTCCGCAGGATCTCGTTGAACTCGGGCACCCGGTCCGGAACCTGATCGGCCCGACCTCGCCGTGCACGGTGGCCCGGATGCCGGTGGCTCCTCCGCGCGAGGCGGCCGCAGGTGGACGGGTCACGAGGCGGCGGATCGGGTCGACCAGCTTGAGCTTCTCGCAGCGCGGGATCATCCGGCTGCCCCGGATCCCGACCCGCTCCACGGTCAGGCACTCGAAGTACGGGCCGAACGGCGGCCCGCTGTCCTCCTGACGGCTCGGCACCCGGAACTCCATCTCGCCGTGCCGGCAGTGCACCGTCCCGTCCGAGCGGACGTGGATGCCGGCACCGTCTCCTGGCCGAGTTCGGCGAGGATCTGCACCTGCTGACCGATCGCCTCGCTCAGCGTCTCGGCCATCCGCTGCTGCTGCTTCGGCACGTCGGTGTCACCGCGCCGGATCGACGGGAGCAGGTCGGCGGTGACCCAACGCTGGAACGGCTTGGCCGCAGCCTTGTCCGATCGCATGAGCAGGGTGTAGAGCCCCGCGTCGCTGATCAGGTTGAGCAGCGGGTAGCCCCGCCGGTAGGGCCTCTCACCTGCGCTTTCGCTATTACCCTCATTCCGAATGAGGGTAATAGCGCGGCCGTTCACGGTCCTGCAGTGCTCTTCGCCGACCAGTTTGGCGGTCTGGCTCGGGTTGCCCCGGCCGAGGACCTTGCAGACGTCCGCTGTGACGAACCACGGCTCCCCGTCGATCATCACCACCCGGATCGGCTGCCCCGTGACCGGGAAGCTGGAGCGGACGAGTTCCATGTGCTGTCCGGTGTTGTCGTGCAGGACGGCCCTCCTTCGCGTTCGGGTGCATGGGCTGCCCGGAACAACGAGGCCGTACGGGTGGCATGGTGGTACGAGTCGAACTGGTGGGAGCGTGTGGTGCGCCACCCCGCGTGCGGAGCGGGTGTGCTCCGAACGGGGTGTAACGCGCCGTCAGGGGGTGACCGCGAAGTGGGCCAGGATGCGGGCGCCGAGTTCCCGGTCGCCGTCGACGGTGACCGGGCCGGGGCGGCCGCGGCCGCAGGCGAGGCGGAGGTAGGTCTCCCAGTCGAGGGTGAGGCGGACGTCGGGGGCGAGGCTGACCGTCTCGTCGGCGGTGGCGTGGCCGGTCTCGTCGACCCGGACGGTGCGGAGGAACTCGACCGGGCCGGAGACGTCCAGGGCGAGGGTGGTGCCGGGAGGGGCGCCGACGGCCTTGCCGAGCACCTTGGGGAGGCCGGCCAGCAGGACGTCGCGGGAGATCAGGGCGGCGGGGGAGTCCAGGTTGCCGGGGACGCCGAGCGCCCGGCGGAGGTCCTGCTCGTGCACCCAGACGTCGAAGGTGCGCAGCCGGAGCAGCTCGGTGTACGGCACGTCCCGGGAGAGCGGTCCGGCCGGCCAGCGGACCAGGTCGTCCGGCTCGTGCTTGGAGGTGCGCAGCGCCCGCGAGCGGCGGATGACGGTGTACTCCAGCTCGCCGGTCATCTCGGGCGCGGTGTGGCAGCGCCGCTTGTCGACCGGGAGCTCCATGTAGCGGGCGAACTCGTCGGTGACGTGCCGGAGGTCGCGCGGCAGGGAGTGGATCGGGCGCGGGTCGCCGAGCAGTTCGGACTCCAGCGCGATGATGTGCGAGACGACGTCACGGACCGACCAGCCGGGGCATTCGGTGGCGCGGTTCCAGGCGTCGGTGGGCAGCGGGGCCAGCAACTCGGCTATCGCCTCGATGGACTGGGTCCATGCGTCGATGCAAGCCTGCACGGTCTGGTTCTCCGTCACGGGATTCTCCGGCCCTCCGTCAGCTTCCGTACTGTGCCGCCCTGGAGCGCGAACCCGGGTGTTCCGGCTTCCGGGCGGCGGCGCTAACCGCACGTTACGCTGCCGGGTGACAGCCGGGCAGTGCTTTCGGGTGACGATCGTAGGACTGGTCTCATGGACGGTGGTAGTGTGCGCGCTTCATTGATCCAAATCGACGTCTCGGACGTCGAACCGCCCGCCGAACGGCGGGCCAGGGTAGCCGCGTTGGTCCGTGCCCAGGAGGGCGCCGACCTGGTGGTGCTGCCCGAGTTGTGGCCACTCGGCGGCTTCGCCTACGACGCCTGGTCGGACGGTGCGGAGCCGCTGGACGGGCCGACCGCCGAGGCGATGTCGGCCGCCGCCAGGGCCGCCGGGGTGTGGCTGCATGCCGGTTCGATCGTCGAACGCGATCCGGACGGCCCGATCTACAACACCTCCCTGCTGTTCGCCCCGGACGGGGAGCTGACCACCACTTATCGCAAGATCCACCGCTTCGGTTTCGACAGCGGCGAGGCGATCGCGATGGGGGCCGGGCAGGAGATCGTGGCCACCACCACCGAGCTGGGCACCATCGGCCTGGCCACCTGTTACGACCTGCGCTTCCCGGAGCTGTTCCGGGCCCTGCTGGACGCCGGGGCCGAGCTGCTGCTGATCCCGGCCGCCTGGCCGGAGCGGCGGCGCGAGCACTGGACCCTGCTGGCCCGGGCCCGCGCGGTGGAGGAGCAGGCGTACGTGCTGGCCTGCAACACCGCCGGGACGCACGGCGGGGTCGAGCAGGCCGGGCACAGCATCGTGGTCGACCCGTGGGGCAAGGTGCTGGCCGAGGCCGGCGCGGGCGAACAGGTGCTGACCGTGGACTTCGACCCGGCGGGGGCGGCCAAGGCCCGCTCCGAGTTCCCGGTGCACCGGGACCGGCTGCTCGGTATCCCGGCCCCCGTCCAGCGCTGAGCCGGCCCGGTGCCGCACCGGGCCGCCCCGGTGGCCGGGCGCATGTCCAGGTATGGACACTGATAGGGCTCTTGCGCACCGGGTGGGCGCATTTGAGAAGATGAGCCCTGGTCGTGTTCCTGTCGGACCGGCCGCCGTGCAGTGCCGAGCCCGGAGAGGAGGCTGCCGCCCGGATGTCCAGCCCCACGGCTCCCCCCGGCGACGGCCGCCCGGCGATCCAGCGCAACAGCCTGCGCGAGCAGATCGCCGCCGCGCTGCGCGAGGAGATGATGGCGGGCCGCCTGGCGGCCGGCCGCAACTTCACCGTCAAGGAGATCGCCGAGCTGTACGGCGTCTCCGCCACCCCGGCGCGGGAGGCCCTGGTCGACCTGGCGGCCCAGGGCCTGCTCCGGGCCGAGCACCACCGGGGCTTCACCGTCCCGGAGTTCGACTGGTCGGACTTCGTGGAGATCTTCGAGGCCCGCACCATGCTGACGGACAGCGCCTTCCGGCAGCTCGGCTCCCGGGCCAGCGGCTACGACTGGCGGCGGCTGCCCTCGCTGCGCCGCCGGGCCGAGGCGGCCCAGCGGGCCTCCCGGTCCGGTCAGCTGGACGTGCTGGTCGGCTGCGACCTGCGGTTCTGGCACGAGGCAGGGGCGCTGCTCGACAACAGCCGGGTCTCCGGTTACCTGGGCTGGCTGCGGGTGCAGTCCTGGATGTTCGCCGCCCCGTACCTGCGGTCCGCCGGCGGGCTCGAAGGGGTCTGCTGGGACCGGCACCCGGAGCTGGTGGACCGGATCGAGGCCCGGGACATCCCGGGGGCGCACCAGGTGGTGAACGAGTACAACCTGTTCACCGTCGAGCTGCTGGCCCGGCTGACCGGTCGGCCGCTGGACTCGGTGGCGGTGCTCCCGCTGCTCCGCGAGCCGGTGGCGGCGCCGCAGCCGACGGCTCCGGCCGCCGCGGCGGGCGAGGTCGGGCTCGGTCTGGTGCCGCTGCCCAGGGCCGTCCCGCCGGGCCGTTTCGGCCGTCCGCGACAGCCCCGGGCCGGGGCAGGTACCGAGGAGCCGGTGGCGCAGTAGGGTGGGCTCTTCCCGTGTCCGCCCTCTGAGAGGAAGAGCCGGCCCATGGCCTGCGACCTCTGGCTCGTCCCGCTGGTGGACGTCCTGACGCACAGCCCCGAGAACCCGTTCCGGGACGACCTCGTCCGCTACAACGCGGCCCTGGTCGCGCACGGTCTGCCGGAGGTTCCGGTGTACCGGTACTCGCCGGAGCTCAGCGGCTCGGTGGAGCCGATCGCCGCCTTCGACTACGACTCGCTGCACTTCCTGCGGCGGGCCTACCTGCTGGGCCTGACCGGTTTCGCGATCGAGCCGGTGGACGCGCTCGGCGGCGACTACGAGCAGCTGCTGGAGATGTTCGAGTCGACCGCCGAACAGTCCCACCTGGTCTGGCACTTCGACCACGCCGGGGCGTACGTACCGATCGACTTCCAGCTCCCGCTGGTCGCGGACGAGCTGCTGGCCTCGGGCGGCCCGCTCGGCTCCTCGCACGGGCTGCTGCGCGAACTCCAGGCGGTGGCACCGGTGTTGGGTCTCGACCCGCTGAACCCGCCGGCCCCGACCCGGCCGTTGGCGCCGACCGACCTGGAGCAGACCTTCGAGCCGCCGATCGACGACCAGCACCCGTTCGCCCGGGAGCGGCACGCCTGGGCGGGGCTGTACGCGGCGGCCACCCGGAGCGTCACCCAGGGTTCGATGATCGTCTTCGCCTGAACGGGTGGGGCGAGGGCGCCTGAGCCCGTTGCCGGGGCTGATGCATCGTTTCTGCGCGGGCGCCCGACCGGGCGCCCGCGCGGTGCGCGGTCAGCGCAGCGGGCCCTCCGGCGGACGCTGGCGCGGCATGGTCGGCCGGGCGCCCGGCGGCGGCAGGATCCGGACCTGGGCGCCGGCCCCGCTCTCGGTGCGGCCGCCCCACGGGCCGGGGGACTGGGTGGGCAGCTGGGTCATGGTGGCGCGGAACTCCAGCATCCACTCCGAGGTCTCGCCCCTGACCACGTCCGAGACGTCCTCGCAGAACCGGCGCAGCACGCCGAGGCAGCGCTCGGCCGCCTCGCCCGCGGTGCCCTCGGTGGGGCCGAGTACCTCGCGCACGCACTCCGAGGCCCAGTCGAACTGGAACGCCTCCAGCCGGCGCTGCAGCGCCTGGGCGGTGCTGACGTCCCGCATCCAGCCCGAGGTCTGGCCGAACGCCCGGTCCACCCCGAGGCAGGCGGCGGAGAGCGCCAGGCCGACGTAGCCCCAGCTCGGCGAAGCCCAGGAGACGCCACTGAGCGCGAGCAGCGGGTCGACCGCCCCGCCCACCGCGAACCCGGCCGCGCCGAACCGCAGCAGCCTGGCCCAGCGGCGTTTCCAGACCCGGTCCCGGCGGTACCAGTCGATCGCCTCGACGGCCCGCTCCTCGGACCAGCGGTACAGCTCCTCCAGCCGCTCGGCCGGCTCCCCCCAGTCCCCGAGCGGGAACTGGCGGGCACTCAGATCGGTGCGGCGGCGGGTGGGGGTCCGTGCGGTGGAGGCCGCGACGGGCTGGTCCTCCTCACCGACCTCCTTGCCCCAGGGGCTCTCCTCGGGCTGCATTTCCGGCTGGCTCACCTGTGGGGCTCCCTGTGGCGGGCGGACTGCTGAGGCCCTGGCGGGTACCGGGCCTGACGGTGCGTCGAGCGGTCAGTGTTCCGGACACCGGCCAGATGTGACACTGCGTCGGACGGTCGGCACCGCGAGCGGTGTGGGTCGCCCATGGTGTCGTGCAACGGTGACGGCCGGTGCTCGTCCAACAGCACTTCTTACCGCCAAATGGCTGACCATGTGGCCGCTTCGGCAGCGATCGTTATCGGATTTCACCCCATCAAGCCGAGGTGGGAGAGTTGCGGCGGTCGGTGAGATTTCACCCTTCCGAGCGAGCCCGTCCGGTCCTGTCTCCCTGACCCGGCCGCTCCGCGCGGTCCCACCCCGGGGCGGGAATGGAGCTTCCTCCAACTCCGGCGGCCCGTCGACGGCTCCGGTTGGAGGTTCCGACGGGCCCTGCGACCGACCCGATCCGGCCACCGACTACGCTTCAAGGCGTGAAGGTCCTCGTCATCGGCGGCGGCGCCCGCGAACACGCCCTGTGCCGCTCTCTGTCCCAAGATCCCGCCGTCACCGAGCTGCACTGTGCCCCGGGCAACGCCGGGATCGCACAGGTGGCGACGGTCCACCCGGTCGACCAGCTGGACGGTGCGGCCGTGGCCGCGCTGGCCCGGCGGCTCGGCTCCGACCTGGTCGTGGTCGGCCCGGAGGCCCCGCTGGTCGCGGGCGTCTCCGACGCCGTCCGGGCGGCCGGCATCCCGGTCTTCGGTCCGTCCGGGGAGGCCGCCCAGCTGGAGGGCTCCAAGGCCTTCGCCAAGGACGTGATGGCCGGCGCCGGCGTGCCCACCGCCCGCTCCTACGTCTGCACCACCGAGGCCGAGGCGGCCGAGGCGCTGGACGCCTTCGGCGCCCCGTACGTGGTGAAGGACGACGGCCTGGCGGCCGGCAAGGGCGTGGTGGTCACCGCCGACCGCGCCGAGGCGCTGGCGCACGCGGTCTCCTGCGACCGGGTGGTGATCGAGGAGTACCTGGACGGTCCCGAGGTCTCGCTGTTCGCGATCACCGACGGCGTCACCGTGCTGCCGCTGGTGCCCGCGCAGGACTTCAAGCGCGCGCTGGACGGCGACCAGGGCCCGAACACCGGCGGCATGGGCGCGTACTCGCCGCTGCCGTGGGCGCCCGAGGGCCTGGTGCAGGAGGTCCTGGAGACCGTCCTGCAGCCGACCGTGGACGAGCTGCGGCACCGGGGCACCCCGTTCTCCGGCCTGCTCTACGCCGGTCTGGCGCTCACCTCGCGCGGCACCCGGGTGATCGAGTTCAACGCGCGCTTCGGCGACCCGGAGACCCAGGTGGTGCTGGCCCGGCTGCGCACCCCGCTGGCCGGCGTACTGCTGGCCGCCGCCGAGGGAACCCTCGACACCCTGGAGCCGCTGCGCTGGGACGAGGGCGCCGCGGTCACCGTGGTGATCGCCTCCGAGGGCTACCCGGCCGCCCCGCGCACCGGTGACCCGATCGACGGCCTGGACGCGGTCGAGGCCGAGGGCGCGTACGTACTGCACGCCGGGACGGCGGCCGGTCCGGCCGGCGAGGTGCTCAGCGCCGGTGGCCGGGTGCTCTCGGTCACCGCGGCCGGGGCCGACCTGGCCGAGGCCCGCGAGCTGGCCTACCGGGGGGTCGCCCGGATCTCGCTCAAGGGCGGGCAGCACCGTACCGACATCGCGCTGAAGGCGGCTCAGTAGCCGACCGTCCACCGAGGGCGCTGCGACCGGGGTCATCCCACCGGCCGCAGCGCCCTCCGGCGTTCTCGGGCACCAGTCGCCACACCGGTCGGCGGCAGGATTCCAGTCCTTCGGGTGATCCGGTCGCCATCCGGCTGACGTGACCGGGCCCCGGGTCGTAGGGTGCGCTGGATCGCGTCGGCGGGCCGTCCGCCGGTGCGGCCGCCACCGGGTGTCCGGGCGCGGCCGGGGGGATGCTGTCGGTGGCGCTCGGTTCGGCCGTCGTGTCACCAGGACGGGTGGAAACGGTAGCGATCCGGAACGCCCGCCCACGGGCAGGCGTCAGAACTGTCAGAAGTGCCAAGCACGATGCACAAGCGGGGCCGACGTCCGTCGTCCCCCGTTCGGATACTGATCATTTCGAGTCGGCTCGGGTGCCCGGGTCGTGGCCGACCTCCCGTCACCGGGAGCCGCCGCGATCCGTGGCGGTCGGCTCCGAAGGGGGTGCCGCGCCGTATGGCCGCTGTCGACGCAGCCCGCGCACGTGCCCAGGCCGTGCTCCGGGTCCGTGGGCGGGCCCTGGGGGTCGCCGCGCTGCCCGCCGCCCTAGCGGTGGTGCTGTTCGCGGGCCGGTTCACCGGCCGGATCGGCGCTCCCGGCTCCGCCGACGCGGCGGCCTGGGACGCGGCCCGCTGGGTGGTGGGCGGCATCGCGGTCCTGGTGCTGCTCGGCACCTGGCTGGTGGCCAGGACGTACGCCCGGGCCGAGCCACCGCGCACACCCGCGGTGCCGATCGCCCGCTCCGCCGCCCCCGAGCTCTACCGCCAGATCGGTGAGCTGGCCGAGCGGCTCGGGGTGCCCGCCCCGTCCGGGATCGCGATCACCCCGGACTGCGACAGCTGGCTGGAGGAGGTGCACCGGCCCGGCCGACACCCGGTGGCCCCGGCCGCCCCGGTGGCCGGGGAGGTGCTGTCCGGTGCTCCCGACCGGGCGGTGGGGACAGCGCCGGTGCTGGTGATCGGCTCGCCGTTCCTCTGGTGGATGCGGGCCGGGGAGCTGCGCGCCCTGCTGGCCCCGGTGGTGGCCGGTACGGCCGCCGCCGCGGATCCGGAGATCGCCGCCGCCCGGCGCTTCCTGCGCGGTCTGGACGCCTCGCTCGGCGAGCCCCGGCGCGGGCCCGCCGCCCTGCTGGACCGGATCACCAAGCTGCTGCTCGGCGCCTGCCGGGAGCACTCGGCCGAGCTGGAGCGGGCGGTCGCGGCGGCCGCCTCCGAGCAGGCCAAGTCGGTCGACTACGGCCTGCGGATCGCCGCGCAGGAGCAGGTCGGCCTGGCCTACGCGGGGTGGGACAGGCTGCTCACCCGGGTCGCGCTGCCCGCCTGGCGGCTCGGCCGGCACCCGGCCCACCTGAACGCGGGCGTGGTCGCCGCCCTCACCGAGCTGTCCCGCCGGGACCGGCTGGCCGACGGGTACGAGACCCGGCTCGGCGACCGCCCGGCCTGTGACCTGCTGGAGGAGCCGGGTTCGGTGGACGCGGCCGTCTCGCTGATGGCGGCCGAGGTGCTGTTCGGTGAGCCGTTCGGCACCGCGGGCACCGGCTGGCGGGAGCTGGACTGGGCCGACTACCCGGCCGAGGTGGTCGAGCTCGGCTGGCGCGGTCAGGCCGACGCGCTCCGGGCGGTGCTCGGTGAGGGCGCCCCGGAGCAGGCCGCACCCGCCCTGCACCTGGTGCTGGCCCGGCTCGCGGAGGGGGCCGGCGAGCCCCTGGCCGCAGCACTCGCCGCCCACCTGGCGCGCACCGCGCAGGTCGCGCCCCCTCTGCAAGTGGTCCGCAGCGGGCGGGACTTGCTGGTCGACCACGTCACCGCGCTGGTCTGCCTGGCGGCGGTGGACACCGGTCTCGGCCGCCCCGGGATGGACTGGTTGGACGGCCCGGTGCTGCTGCTGGGCGGCACCCGGCGCCCCGAGTTGGCCGCCCTGGTGGCCGATGCGGTGGAGCAGGGCAAGGACGCACCGCTGCGATCCTGGCTGGAGTCGGCCGGGCTGCGACTGGCCGGCCCGGTCCGGCTCTGACGCCCGGTCGGGTCGCTCCGGAGACGAACAAAATTTCAACAATACTTGTTGCTACGGTGGGGTGACGCAGCGCCAGCACTGTGGTGTGCTGGACCGCACGCACATCCGCTTGGCACATGCCACCGGGGGCCGAGTCGGGCCGGTGCGAGTGTGGGAGGGGCGCGTGGGGACGGAACTCAACCGCCGCTGGGAGTCGGGCACGCTGAAGCACGGTGTCTCGGACCCCTTCGGCCAGGGCCCACTGCCGTGGCTGCGGAGCCCGGACCAGTACGTGGCCGGCATCGAGGGCGCGGTCCCGTGGTACGTCAGCCTGGACGCGCCCGGCCAACTCCCGGCGGGCGTGCCCCGCCCCCGGCCGCCGGTCGGCACCCCGGCCAACTCGGACGACGTGCAGCAGCAGATCAAGGGCTTCGCCTCGGCCGGCGTGATCCGCCCCGGCGGCTCGATCGACCTGCGGGTCACGGTGAACCCGCCGCGCGAGTTCACCGTGGACGTCTACCGGATCGGCCACTACGGCGGCGACGGCGCCCACCATGTGACGTCCAGTCCGCTGATCGCCGGGCTGGCCCAGCCCGCGCCACTGGTGGTCGGCCGCACCGTCTCCTGCCACCACTGGTGGCAGTCCTGGCGGCTGCACGTGCCGACGCACTGGCGCCCCGGCGCGTACGTCGCGGTGCTGACCACCGCCGACAACCTGCACCGCAGTCACATCCCGTTCACCGTGCGGGACTTCGACGAGCAGACGCACCCCGCCGAGCTGCTGCTGGTGATCCCGGACGTCACCTGGCAGGCGTACAACCTGTTCCCCGAGGACGGCCGCCAGGGGGCCAGCCTCTACCACGCCTGGGACGGGCACGGCGGGCTGCTGGGCGAGCAGGAGGCGGCCGTCACGGTCTCCTTCGACCGCCCGCACGCGGGGGCCGGGCTGCCGCTGCACGTCGGCCACGTGTACGACTTCATCCGCTGGGCCGAGCGCTACGGCTACGACCTCGCCTACGCCACCGCGACCGATCTGCACGCCGGCCTGGTCGACCCGTCCCGGCACCGGGCGCTGATCTTCCCCGGCCACGACGAGTACTGGTCCGAGCCGATGCGCCGGACGGTCGAGCGGGCCAGGGACGGCGGCACCTCGCTGGTCTTCCTGTCCGCCAACTCCATGTACTGGCGGGTCGACCTCACCCAGAGCCCGGCCGGGGAGCCCAACCGGCTGCTCAACTGCCGCAAGCGCCAACGGCTGCACCCGGGCCACCCGGCGGCCGGTCCGGCGGGCGGCCAGAGCGCGCTCTGGCGGGACGCCGGCGAGCCGGAGCAGCACCTGCTCGGCGTCCAGTACGCCGGCCGGGTGCCCACCCCCGTGCCGCTGGTGGCCCGGAACACCGGCCACTGGCTCTGGGAGGGCACCGGGCTGGCGGAGGGCGAGGAGCTGGCCGGCCTGGTGGCGGGCGAGGCCGACCGCTATTACCCCAAGGTCGCGTTGCCCGAGCACACCGAGCGTTCCCTGCTCGCGCACTCCCCCTACCGGGACACGGCGGGCCGGATCAGGTACCAGGAGACCTCGCTCTACCGGGCGCCCAGCGGTGCGTACGTGTTCGCCGCCGGCACCTTCGCCTGGTCGCCCGCGCTGGACCGGCCGGGGCACACCGACGAGCGGATCCAGCGGGCCACCGCCAACCTGCTCGACCACCTGTGCAAGGAGGCAGTGGGCCGCCCATGAAAGACTCGGACCCCGGAGCCCCCCTTCTCTGAGGACTGAGACGACCTTGAGCGGATTTGTCACCAAGCCCGAGCCGGTCCAGGTACCTGGTCTGGAACACCTGCACACCGGCAAGGTGCGCGACCTCTACCGGGCCGCCAACGGCGACCTGGTGATGGTGGCCAGCGACCGGACCTCCGCCTTCGACTGGGTGCTGCCGAACGAGATCCCGGACAAGGGCCGGATCCTCACCCAGCTCTCGCTCTGGTGGTTCGAGCGGATCGCCGACATCGTCCCCAACCACGTGATCTCCACCGAGCTCCCGGCCGGGGCGCCCGCCGACTGGAAGGGGCGCACGCTGATCTGCCGCGCCCTGGAGATGGCCCCGGTCGAGTGCGTGGCCCGCGGCTACCTGACCGGCTCCGGCCTGGTGGAGTACCGCGCGGACCGCACGGTCTGCGGCATCGCCCTCCCGGCGGGCCTGGAGGACGGCTCCGAGCTGCCCGCCCCGATCTACACCCCGGCCCTCAAGGCCGAGGTCGGCGAGCACGACGAGAACGTCCCCTACGAGGAGACCGCTCGCCGGCTCGGCGCCGAACTGGCCACCACCCTCCGGCAGACCACCCTCGCGGTGTACGGCCGGGCCCGGGACATCGCCCGCGAGCGCGGCATCATCCTGGCCGACACCAAGTTCGAGTTCGGGCTGCTGGACGGCGAGTTGGTGATCGGCGACGAGGTGCTGACGCCGGACTCCTCGCGCTTCTGGCCCGCCGACCAGTGGGAGCCGGGGCACGCCCAGCCCTCCTTCGACAAGCAGTTCATCCGCGACTGGCTGGCCTCGCCCGAGTCCGGCTGGGACCCCAAGGGCGAGCTCCCGCCGCCGGCGCTGCCCGCCGAGATCGTCGCGGCCTCCCGGGCCAAGTACGTCGAGGCGTACGAGCGGCTCACCGGCAACACCTGGGAGTAGGCGGCCGCGCTGTCGGCAGGCGCCCGAGCATCTACGGTCAGGGGCTCGGGGCTGCGCTCTTGGCAGTGCGTCCAGTTGCACTACCCAGGGGCTCGGGGAACTGCGAGGAGATCTGGCGTGCGGGTCACTGCGAAAGTGCCTGACCCCTTACGCACGGATCACCTTTTCCGAGGCCGGCGTCGCAGAGCCCCGAGCCCCTGGTGGTGCAGCTCGTGCCAGAAGATCGGCGTCGCCCACGCGGTCAGATCCAGCCGTGTTCGCGGGCGATGCGGACCGCTGCATGGCGGTTCTCCGCGCCGAGTTTGGTGGCGGCGGCCGAGAGGTAGTTGCGGACGGTGCCGGCCGAGAGCGAGGCGCGTTCGGCGATCTCGGCGATCGAGGTGCCGTGCGCGGCCAGTTCCAGCACGTCGGTCTCCCGGGGGGTGAGCGGGCTCTCGCCGGCCGCGATGGCGTCGGCGGCCAGCTCCGGGTCGACGTACCGGCCGCCGGACCGGACGGTGCGGATCAGGCCGGCCAGGTCGGCGGCGGAGACGGTCTTCGGCAGGAAGCCCCGGACCCCGACCTCCAGGGCGCGCTTGAGGTAGCCGGGCCGCCCGTGGCCGGTGACGATCATGGTGCGGCAGTCCGGCAGGACCCGCCGCAGCTCGGTGGCCACCTCGATGCCGTCCATCCCGGGCATCTGCAGGTCGAGCACCGCGACGTCGGGGCGGTGCGCCTTGGCCATCGCCAGCGCCTCGGGGCCGGTGGCGGCCTCGGCCACCACGGTGAGGTCGTCCTCGAGGGCGAGCAGCGCGGCCAGTGCGCCCCGGATCAGGTGCTCGTCGTCGGCGAGCAGGATGCGAATGGTCATCCGGCGGAGACCTCCATGGAGAGGGCGGGTGCGGTCAGCGGCAGGTCCACGGTGAGCCGGAACCGGCCGGGCCCGGCCGGGGGCGTGTCGAGTCGGCCACCGTACACGGCGAGCCGTTCGCGCAGGCCGGTCAGGCCGGTGCCGGTGGTGCCGGGCCGACCCTCCGTCACGCCGTCGTTCTCGATCTCCAGCAGGGCCTGGCCGCCGCCGACCCGGAGCCGGATCAGGCAGCTGGTGGCCTCGCTGTGCCGGAGTACGTTGGTGGTGGCCTCGCGGACCGCCCAGCCGAGCACCGACTGTGCGGTGACCGGGAGTTGGTCGACGCTGCCGAGTTCGACCTCGCAGGCCACGTCGGCGGCGCGGAGCACCGAACGGGCGCCGGTGAGTTCGGCGTGCAGGTCGGCGGTGCGGTAGGCCCGGACCACGTCCCGCACCTCGCGCTGGGACTCCTGGGCGATCCGCTGCACCTCGGTCATCTGGTCGGCGGCCTCCGGGCGCCCCCGGCGGGCGAGTTGGGCGGCCAGTTCGCTCTTCAGCGCGATGGTGGTGAGGTTGCGGCCGAGCACGTCGTGCAGGTCACGGGAGAACCGCAGCCGCTCCTCCGCCACCGCCAGCCGGGACTGGGTCTCCCTGGCCCCGTCCAACTCCCAGACCACGCCGGACAGCCAGGCCGAGCAGCGGCAGGTGACGCCGAACAGCAGACAGGACAGGGCGATGCCGGTGAGCACCCCGAGGGCGGTCCCGATCGAGAAGCCGGCCAGCAGCAGGGCGGGCAGCACCAGCACCAGGACGATGCCGCCGAACGCGGCGGACAGCCGGTGCGGCAGGACCACGGTGACCGGGCCGAACCAGAACATCAGCAGCAGCGGGGACATCGACACCCCGGTCATGTCGTCCCCGCCGGTGAGCACCAGCGCCCAGACACCGGCCAGTGCCACCGTGGTGGACACCGCGAGCAGCACCCCGGGGCGGGGGCGGCGGCCGAGGTAGTGGGCCAGCCCGGCCCGCACCAGCAGCAGGGAGAGGACCGTGCCGGTCAGCGCGCCGAGGGCCAGCACCCGCAGGGTGAGCACGGACAGCTTCTCGGCCTGTCCCACGGCGGTGCCCAGTACGGCCAGGGGTTCGACGCCCACCGCGATGTAGAGCGACCAGCGGACGTAGAGCTCGGTCCGCTGCGGCTTGCCCTGGGCGTGCCAGCGGCGCAGCGGGTGGGCCAGTTCCACGGGTTCTCCTCCGGAGGGTTTCGGTGCTGTGGTCTTCCTATCAGTCAGCGCCGGGGCTCCCAACGGAACCAGCGGTCGGTGGCCCAGCCCGCGGCCGCGGTCCAGGCCAGGGCGAGGGCCAGCAGCGGGAGGGCGTCGGACCAGCTGCCGACGAAGTCGGTGGCGGGCGCGGTGCCGTCGGTGCCGAACCAGCCGAGCCGGATCAGCTGTTGGGCCGGGGTGGTGGGCAGCGCCCGGAAGACCGCGGCGAGCTGGTCGGGCATGGTGTCCAGGGGGATCAGCAGGCCGGAGCCGAACTGGCTGAGCAGCAGCACCGGCAGGGTGGTGAGGCCGGCACTCTCGACCGTCCTGGTGATCACGCTGGACAGTGCGGCGAGCCCGACCAGCAGCACGATGCTCAGGGTCAGCCCGGCCAGCACCAGCAGCGGGTTGACCGGCATCGACAGGTCCAGTGCCACGGCCCCGGTGCCGCAGAGCACCACGCTCAGCAGCAGGGCCAGCGCGACCGAGGGGACGGCGGTGCCGGCCAGGATCTCCAGGTCCCGGGCCTCGCCGGTGCGCAGCCGCTTCAGCACCAGCTCGCCGCGCCGGGCGACGTACGCGGCGGTGAGGTTGTAGTAGACGACGAACATCGGGATCAGTCCGAGCAACCCGGTGACCAGCAGGGCGCCGGTCGGGACGCCGGGGTAGTGATCGGCCTGCTGCTTCATCGGTTCGGCCAGTGCGACCACCATCAGCACCGGTAGGGCGAGGGCGGTGAACAGGGCGGTCCGGTTGCGCAGCAGCAGGGTGGTCTCGGCCCGGCCGAGGGAGAGCAGGCGGCTGGTGGCGGTGGTCATCGGACGGCTCCGGTCGGCTCGGTCGCGGGGAGGGCGGCGGGGGTGGACGGGGTGGCGGCGACCGCGAGGAAGGCCTCCTCCAGCGAGGCGCTGCGGGCGTCCAGCGCACCGAGCGGGACCTGGTGCCGGGCGGCCCAGTCGAGCAGCTCGGTGAGGGTGGACTGCAGGGTCGGGGTCCGGACGGTGATCCGGCGGCCCTCGGCGGTGACCTCGGCGCCGGGCAGTGCGGGCAGTGCGGTGGCCTCGAACGGGCCGCTGCGCTCCGGGAGTTCGAAGGCGATCCGGGACGGCCGCCCGGCGATCACCTCGGCCACGGTGCCCTCGGTGACGATCCGGCCGCCGTGCATGATGGCCAGCCGGTCGGCGAGCTCCTCGGCCTCCTCCAGGTAGTGTGTGGTGAGCAGCACGGTGGTGCCCTGGGTGCGGAGTTCGCGGACCAGCCGCCAGGTGGCGGCCCTGGCCTCCGGGTCGAGTCCGGTGCTGGGCTCGTCCAGGAACAGCACCTCGGGGCGGCCGAGCAGGGCCAGCGCCAGGTCGAGCCGCCGGCGTTCGCCGCCGGAGAGCTGCTTGACCCGGACGGTGCGCCGGTGCAGCAGGCCGACCAGGTCGAGCGCCTCGTCCACCGGCCGGGCGCCGGTGGTCATCCCGGCCCAGGCCCGGCCGGTCTCGGCGACGGTCAGTTCGGACGGGAAGCCGCCCTCCTGGAGCATGATCCCGATCCGCGGCCGGACGGCGGCGCGCTCCCGGTACGGGTCGTGGCCGAGCACCCGGATCCGGCCCTCGGTCGGTGCGGCCAGGCCCTCGATCAGTTCCATGGTCGAGGTCTTGCCGGCGCCGTTGGTGCCGAGCAGGGCGAAGAGTTCGCCCCGGCGGACGGTGAGGTCGAGGCCCCGGACGGCGTCGAAGCCGCCCGGCCCGGCCGGGCCGTAGTGCCGGCGCAGGCCGGTGACCTCGATGACGGGTGGCTCGGTGCGGCTGTTGTCCATGTACCGAGCCTCCCGTCCGGGCGGCCCGGTGGGCAGTGCGCGCCGTCACCGGTGGGGGACGCGTTCACACGGGTCGGCGGTGACAAATGTCAGGGGCGGGGCGGCGGAAACGACGAAGGACCCCCTCGAAGAGGGGGTCCTTCCACTGAGCGGACGACGAGATTCGAACTCGCGACCCTCACCTTGGCAAGGTGATGCTCTACCAACTGAGCCACGTCCGCACGATCTTCGGTTGTTTTCACTGCGAGCGGACGACGAGATTCGAACTCGCGACCCTCACCTTGGCAAGGTGATGCTCTACCAACTGAGCCACGTCCGCACGGTGCTTCTTGAAGCACCGGCCGCCGTCCGGTCTCCCGGGCTGGCGACAGAAAGAACTCTACCCCATCGGAACGAGTGGTCGCCCCACCCTTTCCGCCGGGGCGGTCGGGGCGGGGCGACCAGCCGGTCGGACCAGGTCAGTTGGCCTCGGCGAAGGACTCGTAGACGTGCTTGGGAATGCGGCCCCGGGCGGGCAGCTCCATGCCGCGGGACTGGGCCCAGGCGCGCACGGCGGCCGGGTCCGGGGTGAGTGCGGTGCGGCGGAAGGACTTTCCGGCGCGGCTCTGCCGGCGGCCGGCCGCGACGAACGGGGCGAGAGCCTCCCGCAGCTTCTCCGCGTTGTCCAGGGACAGGTCGATCTCGTACGACTTTCCGTCCACACCGAAGTGGACGGTCTCGGCGGCGGCGCCGCCGTCCAGGTCGTCGGAGAGCGTGACAACTACACGCTGAGCCATGGGTGTCGATCCTCTCGGGCAATTCGGCCGCCGGATGCGGGATGCGCCCGTGCGACCCGATGTGCACCAGTCACGCGAGCGCTTACGGGCAGGCAGGAAGCCGCGCTGGATACGCAGCACTCGCCGTCACCGGTGGCCCTATTCTGCACCCAAAGGGGGCCGAAATCGAAGAGTCCTGCTTTCTTTTCCGGATATTCACGTGTGTTCGTCGGCGTGGGATAGCGAGTGATGTGGATGGTCGTTCTGTCCCGTAGTGCCGGTATTCGGGCGTTCCACAAGCGGCTGCGGAATCCGTCGTAAAGGGGGGTGCCCGGAGGGCATGGGGAGGACGGAACCCTTGGGACGTAAGGGGCGTAGGTCTACGCGCGTCGCCTGCTCCGGACCCGGCCCGGCCAGCAAAGTCGCCCGAATGCCCCGGTAGTCTGGAGGTCCCCCGCCTCACGCACCACACCACCGGGAGTGCCAGTGGCTCGCGTCGTAGTCGACGTCATGCTCAAGCCCGAGATCCTCGACCCCCAGGGCCAGGCGGTGCAGCGTGCACTGCCGCGTCTTGGATTCGCCGGGATCGCCGATGTCCGTCAGGGCAAGCGATTCGAACTGGAGCTGGAGGGTCCGGTCGACGACGCCGCGCTCGCCCGGATCCGGGAAGCCGCCGAGACCTTCCTCGCCAACACCGTGATCGAGGACTTCACCGTCCGGATCGAGGAGGAGGGGAAGTGACCACTCGCGTCGGCGTCGTCACTTTCCCCGGTTCCCTCGACGACCGCGACGCCCAGCGCGCGGTCCGGCTGGCCGGCGCCGAGCCGGTCGCCCTCTGGCACCGTGACAAGGATCTCCACCAGGTCGACGCGGTCGTCCTCCCCGGTGGATTCAGTTACGGGGACTATCTGCGCTGCGGCGCGATCTCCCGCTTCTCCCCGGTGATGGCCACCATCATCGAGCAGGCGAAGCTGGGAATGCCGGTCCTCGGTATCTGCAACGGCTTCCAGGTGCTCTGCGAATCGCACCTGCTGCCCGGTGCGCTCACCCGCAACGACTCGCTGCACTTCGTCTGCCGCGACCAGAAGCTGCGGATCGAGAACGCCGGCACCGCCTGGACCCGGGATTACACGGTCGGCCAGGAAATCGTCGTCCCGCTGAAGAACGGCGAGGGCCGCTTCGTCGCGGACCGGCCGGTGCTCGACCAGCTGGAGGCGGAGGGCCGGATCGTGGCCCGCTACCTGGACGTCAACCCGAACGGTTCGTACCGCGACATCGCCGGTATCACCAACGCCGCCGGCAATGTCGTCGGTCTGATGCCGCACCCGGAGCACGCGGTCGAGCCGCTCACCGGCCCGACCACCGAGGGCCTGGGCTTCTTCACTTCCGTCCTCAAGCAGTTGGTGAACGCCTGATGACCCTCGACACCGTCAAGAACGCCGAGCAGACGCCCGAGGCCGACCAGCCCTGGTCCGAACTCGGCCTGAAGGCCGACGAGTACGCCAAGATCCGGGAGATCCTCGGCCGGCGCCCCACCGGCGCCGAGCTGGCGATGTACTCGGTGATGTGGTCGGAGCACTGCTCCTACAAGAGCTCCAAGGTGCACCTCAAGCAGTTCGGCGAGAAGAAGCCGGACAGCGACGCGATGCTGGTCGGCATCGGCGAGAACGCCGGTGTGGTGGACGTCGGTCAGGGTTACGCGGTGACCTTCAAGGTCGAGTCGCACAACCACCCGTCCTACATCGAGCCCTACCAGGGCGCGGCCACCGGCATCGGCGGCATCGTCCGCGACATCCTGGCGATGGGCGCCCGCCCGGTCGCCGTGATGGACCCGCTGCGCTTCGGTGCGGCCGACCACCCGGACACCCGTCGGGTGCTGCCCGGGATCGTGGCCGGCATCGGCGGCTACGGCAACTGCCTGGGCCTGCCGAACATCGGCGGCGAGGTCGTCTTCGACTCCTGCTACCAGGGCAACCCGCTGGTCAACGCGCTCTGCGTGGGCGTCATGAAGCACGAGGACATCCACCTCGCGCAGGCGTCCGGCACCGGCAACAAGGTCATCCTGTACGGAGCCCGGACCGGCGGCGACGGCATCGGCGGTGTCTCGGTGCTGGCCTCCGAGACCTTCGACGCGACCGGCCCGGCCAAGCGCCCGGCCGTCCAGGTCGGTGACCCGTTCCAGGAGAAGCTCCTGATCGAGTCCACCCTGGAGATCTTCGCCGAGAAGCTGGTGCTCGGTATCCAGGACCTCGGCGGTGCCGGACTCTCCTGCGCCACCTCGGAGTTGGCCTCGGCCGGCTCCGGCGGCATGCGGATCGAGCTGGACACCGTGCCGCTGCGCGACAACACGCTCTCTCCTGAGGAGATCCTCATGAGCGAGTCGCAGGAGCGGATGTGCGCGATCGTCGAGCCCGGCAAGGTCGCCCGCTTCCTGGAGATCTGCGAGAAGTGGGACGTCATCGCCACCGTCATCGGTGAGGTGACCGAGGGCGAGCGGCTGGAGATCTTCTGGCACGGCGAGCTGGTGGTCGACGTCCCGCCGCGTTCGGTCGCGCACGACGGCCCGACCTACAACCGCCCGTACGCCCGGCCGAGTTGGCAGGACGCCCTGCAGGCGGACGCGCCGACCGCCGAGCGGCTGCTCCGCCCGTCCACGGGCGAGGAGCTGAAGGCCGCGCTGCTGGCCGTCGCGGGTTCGCCGAACCAGGCCTCCAAGTCCTGGATCACCGACCAGTACGACCGCTACGTGATCGGCAACACCGTGCTGGCCACGCCCGAGGACTCGGGCATGATCCGGATCGACGAGGAGACCAACCTCGGCGTCTCGGTGGCCACCGACGGCAACGGCCGCTTCACCAAGCTGGACCCGTACACCGGCGCCCAGCTGGCGCTGGCCGAGGCGTACCGCAACGTCGCGGCCGGTGGCGCCAAGCCGCTCGCCGTCTCCGACTGCCTCAACTTCGGCTCCCCCGAGGACCCGGACGTGATGTGGCAGTTCGCCGAGGCCACCCGTGGCCTGGCCGACGCCTGTCTGGTCCTCGGTACCCCGGTGACCGGCGGCAACGTCTCGCTGTACAACCAGACCGGCGACACCGCCATCCACCCGACCCCCGTGGTCGCGGTGCTCGGCGTGATCGACGACGTCACCCGGCGGACCCCGATCGGCTTCGCCGAGGAGGGCCAGCTGGTCTACCTGCTCGGCGACACCGCCGACGAACTGGGCGGCTCCGCCTGGTCGCAGGTCGCGCACGACCACCTCGGCGGCCTGCCGCCCAAGGTGGACCTGGAGCGCGAGCGGCTGCTCGGCGACATCCTGATCGCCGCCTCCCGCGACGGCATGATCGACGCCGCGCACGACCTCTCCGACGGCGGCCTGGCCCAGGCCCTGGTGGAGAGCTGCCTCAAGGGCGGCAACGGCGCGCGCCTGATCGTGCCGACCGGCCTGGACCCGTTCGTGTTCCTGTTCTCCGAGTCCGCGGGTCGCGCCATCGTGTCGATCCCGCGCAGCGAGGAGCTCCGGTTCAACGACATGTGCGGCGCCCGGGGCCTGCCGGCCACCCGGATCGGCGTGGTGGACGGTGACTCCCTGGAGATCCAGGGCCAGTTCACCGTCTCGCTGGCCGAGCTGACGGACGCGCACACCGGCGTGATCGAGGCCCTGCTCGCCTGACGGCGTCTCGGCAGCTGAGGGGCGGCCCGGTCGGGCCGCCCCTTCGCTGTACCCTCGCGGAATGGCGAACTCCGCGAACCGTCCCCGTAGTTACGACCCCGCCAAGGTGCGGTCCGCCCTGGCCGGGCAGACCGAGGCGTTGCGCGGTGCGGTGCACGAGCTGTGCGCCCGGCCGGACGCCGCTTCGCTGTTCGACCGGCCGACCGGGCTCGGCGACTGGCGGGTCCGGCAGCTGATCGCGCACCTCGGCTTCTGCCTGGACTGGCTGCCCCGGCACCTCGACGAGCCGGTGCCGGACGGCGCACCGCTCTCGCTGGTGCAGTGGGTCGGGGCGACCAGGACCGCCTCGGCGGCGATCGACGCCGCGGTGCGGGAGCACGCGGAGGGTGCCTTCGCCGGCTCGCCGGCGGAGGTGGCCGAGGAGTTCGACCTCGCCTGCGACCAGCTGCTGGCGGCCCTGGATCGGCCCGAAGTGGCCGACCCCGCACGGCGGTTCGTGATCCGGTTCGGGCCGATCCTGCTGACCGACTTCCTGGTCACCCGGCTGGTCGAGACAGTGGTGCACGCGGACGACCTGGCGGCTGCCCTGGAGCTGGCCGCGTTCCCGCACGACCGGCAGGCGCTGGCCGCCGTCACCAGGCTGCTGGCCGATGCCTTCGCGGATCAAGTCCCGGGCGGTGCGGTCGAGTTGCGGATCCCGCCGTACGCCGTCGTGCAGGCCGTCCCGGGCCCCCGGCACACCCGGGGCACCCCGCCCAACGTGGTGGAGACCGACCCGCTCACCTGGCTCCGCCTGGCCACCGGGCGCACCACCTGGTCGGCGGTCGCGGACACGGCGCTGCACGCCAGCGGTGAGCGGAGCAACCTCGCGGAGTACCTGCCGATCATGGGCTGACTTTTTTGCAGGGCGCTCGGTTGCACTGTCCAGGGGCTCGGGGCTCTGCTGACGTGCGGCTCCGCCGCGTGGGCGAGGAGATCTGGCGGGCGGGTCACTGCGAAAGTGCCTGACCACGCACGGACGGATCACCGTGCAGGGGCCGGCGTCGCCCACGCGGCGGAGCCGCACATCAGCAGAGCCCCGAGCCCCTGACTCCGTAGCGGGCTGAGCACCTGCAAAAGCCGAGCCCCCGGCTACGGGCGGGCAGGGCCCGTGAGGTACTTGCCGGCGTCGTTGTAGGGCCAGGCGTTGGAGACGCAGCCTTCCAGGCCGTAGATCTGCTGCATCATCGCCGGGGCCGGCTGGCCCGGGCCGGGGCAGCCGAGGTGGTTGCGGCCGATCCGGTGGCCGACCTCGTGGTTGATGATCAGGGCCCGGTACTCCTCGATCGGGCCGCTGAACTTCGGTGAACCGGTGTTCCAGCGCTTGATGTTGACCATCACCTGGCGGTTCACGTTGCAGTTCACCTCGCCGCCGGTGTCCAGCCCGGCGGTGGCGCAGATCTTGTCGACCTCCTCCGGCGAGGCGATCTTCACCGTGAAGTCGTAGGTCCCGGTGGCCACCAGCTGGAAGGAGTCCTTCCCGTCGGTGGTCCAACTCCGCTTGTCCGCGAGTATGTTCTGCACCTGCTGGGCGGCGGTCGCGGCGTCGATGCCGATCCCGTCCTCGACCTCGACCTTGTACTTCCGCAGGGTCCCGCCCTTGCCGACCACCGGGCCGTTCGCCTGGACGGTGGTGAAGGTGCCGAGGCCCTTCCCGTCGACCGCCGGGGTCGGGGCGGGCGCGGGCGGCGGCACCTCGGCGGGCGGCGGGGTGGTGGCGGGGGACTCGGCGGCCGGGACCGCCCTGGCCTGGGAGGTGGGGCCGCCGGCCGGCGTCCCGCCGGAGTCACCGGTCAGCTTGTAGGCGGCGGCGCCGCCGAGCACGGTCAGTGCCGCGACCAGCCCCACGGCCAGCACCCGCCGGCGCCGCACCCGCTGCTTCCGCCGCCGTACGTTGGCGGCGCGCCGACGGCTGGGGGCGGGGGAGCTGCTGGGGTTGGGTCGCACTACTGAAGCTCTCTGGTCGGCCGGCAGAACTGACGCACTGTCGATCAGGACGATACCTGTCGCTCGGCCAGTTCCTCCGGCCGGTCACAGGATCTTCGAATCGTCTGCCGTGGTTGACCCGGTCGGTCCGACTGGCAGACTGCAGGTATGAGTATTCACCAGAACCTGCTCGGCGGCCCCGAGCCGACCCGACTGCCGGAGGACGAGCAGCCCTACCGGATGCTGGGCGAGGAGTCGGCCTCGCCGACCCAGGTCGCCGCGGCGTTCCCGACCTTCTCGCTGGCCTGGGCGATGCTGGCCGACGACGCCTACGACGCCGGTCGGGTGGTCGAGTCCTACGCCTACGCCAGGACCGGGTACCACCGTGGTCTGGACTCGCTGCGCCGGGCCGGCTGGAAGGGCCACGGGCCGGTGCCGTGGGACCACCGGGGCAACCGGGGATTCCTGCGCTGCCTGGCCGGGCTGGCCCGGGCCGCCGAGGCGATCCAGGAGACCGAGGAGGCCGAGCGCTGCTGGACCTTCCTCAAGGACAGCAGTGCTGAGGCGTACACCGAGCTCAGGCCGTAGCACCCGGAACGTGACGGAGCCCCCTCGACCGGGAAGAGTCGAGGGGGCTCCGTCGTGCCGAACCGGCGACTACTTGATCCGGGTGCCCGCGGAACGCAGCGCCTGGGTCGCCTCGACCACGCGGGCGGCCATGCCGGCCTCGGCCAGCTTGCCCCAGGTGCGCGGGTCGTAGGTGCTCTTGGTGCCGACCTCGCCGTCGACCTTCAGCACGCCGTTGTAGTTGCGGAACACGTGGTCCACGATCGGGCGGGTGAAGGCGTACTGGGTGTCGGTGTCGAGGTTCATCTTCACGACGCCGTTCTCCAGCGCGGTGGCGATCTCCTCGGGGGTGGAGCCCGAGCCGCCGTGGAAGACGAAGTCGAACGGGTCCTTCTTGCCGTACTGCTTGCCGATCTCGTCCTGGAGCTCGCGCAGCAGCTCCGGCTTCAGCACGACGTTGCCCGGCTTGTACACGCCGTGCACGTTGCCGAACGAGGCGGCCAGCAGGTAGCGGCCCTGCTCGCCCAGGCCGAGCGCCTCGGCGGTGCGGACGGCGTCGTTCACCGTGGTGTAGAGCTCGTCGTTGATCTCGTGCGAGACACCGTCCTCCTCGCCACCGGTCGGGGTGATCTCGACCTCGAGGATGATCTTCGCGGCCCGGGCCTGGGCCAGCAGCTCCTGGCCGATCGCCAGGTTGTCGGCCAGGGTCTCGGCCGAGCCGTCCCACATGTGCGACTGGAAGAGCGGGTTCTGACCGTTCTTCACGCGCTCGGCGGAGATGGCCAGCAGCGGGCGGACGTAGCCGTCCAGCTTGTCCTTGGGGCAGTGGTCGGTGTGCAGCGCGACGGTGATGTCGTACTTGGCGGCCACGATGTGGGCGAACTCGGCGAGCGCGACGGCGCCGGTCACCATGTCCTTGTTGTGCTGGCCACCCAGGAACTCCGCACCACCGGTGGAGATCTGGACGATGCCGTCGCTCTCGGCCTCGGCGAAGCCGCGCAGCGCGGCGTGCAGGGTCTGGGTCGAGGTGACGTTGATGGCCGGGTAGGCGAACTTGCCCGCCTTGGCCCGGTCCAGCATCTCGTTGTAGACCTCGGGAGTTGCGATGGGCATGCGAATCCGCTCCTGTCGGTGCTCGGCGTACGGACGACCTGTCCGACGCTCGGTACGCCTTCGGTACGACGCGCGGTACCGGGAATGCCGACGCGGCTCTGCGGTGCGGCTGGTGGTACCTCGGTTCGACGGAGTCCGCCGCGGTGTGCACTGAGGGTGGGTGCGACCGCGGGCCGGACACCTGTGTCATCTTCCCAGACTCCCGCCCCGGGATCACCCCGCGGCCCGCTGGTTGGGACGGACGGCGCCGGGAGAGGGGTCGAAGGGCCCCGGCGGGGGAGGGACGTTGAGCCCCCGGCAAGGTGGGGGCGCTATCCTGCGCCCGTGGACTACAACCAGCTCGCCGTCAATCTGCTTGACGCCAAAGCCCTTGTCGCATCGGTGGGTGCGATCGGCATTCTGGCGATCATCTTCGCCGAGACCGGCCTGCTGGTCGGGTTCTTCTTCCCGGGCGACTCGCTGCTGATCCTGGCGGGGGTGGCGGCCTCCTCGGCCGCCTCGTCGGTGCTGGGCGAGGGCGCCCAGATGTCGATCGCGCTGCTGCTGATCGGCGCGCCCGTGTGCGCCGTGGCGGGGGCCCAGCTCGGGCACTACTTCGGGGCCAAGGTCGGCCCGCGGATGTTCGACAAGCCGAACTCGAAGATCTTCCGCCGCGAGTACGTGGTCAAGGCGGAGGAGTACTTCGAGAAGTTCGGCCCTGCCAAGGCCGTGGTGCTGGCCCGCTTCATCCCGATCGTCCGGACCTTCCTGAACCCGGTCGCGGGCACCCTGGAGATGCCGGCCAAGACCTTCTTCGTCTGGAACGTGGTCGGCGGGGTGCTGTGGACCGAGTCGATGCTGCTGATCGGCTACTTCACCGGTGACCAGCTCGCGCCGGTGATCGACAAGTACCTGATCCCGGCGATGGCGCTGATCATCCTGGTCTCGGTCTCGCCGATCATCTTCGAGGTGCTGCGCGAGCGGAAGAAGAAGAAGGCCGAGGTCGCCGAGGGCGGCGAGCCGGTCGCCGGCGGCCGGCACCGCAAGGGCTGAGCCCGGACGGATACGACGAAGGGGGCCCCGGGCGGGGCCCCCTTCGGCAGTTCTACGGCGTGACGATCGGGAAGTTCGGGTCCGGGGTGTCCAGCAGGCCGAACAGCCGGGCCAGCGCCTGGGGGTCGCCGGAGCGCTCGATCCCGTCCGGCTGCTGCCCGGCCAGCAGGCCGAGCAGCTGGGGCTTGGTCAGGGTCAGCGTCAGGTCGGCCCCGCCCGCGCCGAGCGACTGCCCGGCCGGGGCACTGCGGTGGGTCAGCGCACCGTTGGAGAGGGTGAGCCGCCAGCCGCGCCCCTCGTCGGTGAGCAGCCAGTCGACGGTGAGCGGGGTGTCCCAGGCGCGCGGCCCGTTCACCCGGACCGCCAGCGAGTCGATCAGCTGATCGACCGTCAGGGCCATCGCCATCTCGGGGTTGGTGGTCTCCAGGTCCACCGTGGCCGGGGTGCCGCGCAGCTCCATCGCGGCGGTCAGGTAGACGTTCCGCCAGGTGCCGTTCTCGGCGCCGAAGCCGAGCCGGTCGTAGACGCCGGCCAGCGCCTCCCGGGCGCCGGTGTGCGCCGGGTCGGCGAAGACCACGTGGTTGAGCAGAGTGGCGGCGAACCGGAGGTCGTCCGCCGCCACGTACTCCTGCGCCCTGGCCACCGTCGCGTCCGGGCCGCCGAGCAGGTCGACGTACCGGGCGCCCTGCTCGGCCGGCGGGTGCGGCCAGAGGTTCGCCGGGTTGCCGTCGTACCAGCCCATGTAGCGCTGGTAGACCGCCTTCACGTTGTGGCTGAGCGAGCCGTAGTAGCCGCGCAGCGACCAGGTCCGCTCCAGGGCCGGCGGCAGGGTGAGCTCCTCGGCGATCTCCGGGCCGGTCAGCCCGCTGTTCAGCAGGCGCAGGCTCTGGTCGTGCAGGTAGGCGTAGAGGTCGCGCTGCCTGGTCAGGTACTCGCCGATCCGCTCCCGGCCCCAGGTCGGCCAGTGGTGCGAGGCGAACGAGACGTCGGTGTCCTCGCCGAACAGCTGCCACGCCTCGTCCAGGTAGTGCGCCCAGACCCGGGCGTCCCGGACCACCGCGCCGCGCAGGGTCAGCACGTTGTGCATGGTGTGGGTGGCGTTCTCGGCCAGGCAGAGGGCGTTGCGCTGCGGGAAGTGGAAGTTCATCTCGGCCGGCGCCTCGGTGCCCGGGGTGAGGTGGAAGACGATCCGGACGCCGTCCACCACCTCCTCCTGACCGGTGGCGGTGATGTCCACGGTGGGCGCGATCAGCGTGATGGTGCCGGTGGAGGTGGTCATCCCGAGGCCGGCCCCGATCTGGCCGTCGGGGGTTTTGGGCAGCCGGGCGCCGTACATGTAGACCGCTCGCCGGGTCATCGCGTTGCCGGCGTACACGTTCTCGCTGACCGCGTGCTCCAGGAAGCCGGCCGGGGCGAGCACCGGCACCGGCCGGTGGCCGTGCGGGAGGACGCCCCGGGCGCCGCCGAAGTGGTCGCCGTGCGAATGGGTGTAGATCAGGCCGGTGACCGGGCGGTCGCCCCGGTTGCGGCGGTACAGCGCCAGCGCGGCGGCGGCGGTCTCGGCGGAGATCAGCGGGTCGATCACGATCACGCCCTGGTCGCCCTCGACCAGGGTCATGTTGGAGAGGTCCAGGCCGCGCACCTGGTAGATCCCCTCGGTGACCTTGAACAGCCCCTGGCGGGAGCTGAGTTGGCCCTGCCGCCAGAGGCTGGGGGTGGCGGTGTCCGGGCAGTCCTTCTGCAGGAAGGAGTACGCGTCGTTGTCCCAGACCACCCGGCCGGTCGGGTCGGTGACGATCGCGGGTTCCAGCGCCTCCAGGAACCCGCGATCGGCGTCGGTGAAGTCCTCGGTGTCTTCGAAGGAAGGAGTCGCCATGGGGCGACCCTGCCATGAAATGTCTGATTCATCACGTTATGACGGTGCCCGGTGTTTCACGTGAAACACCGGGCACCGTCGGGCTGTCGGACCGTCAGCGGCCGCCCGGGACCTCAGAGGCCGAGGTCGTCCAGGGTGTAGGCGGTGACGTACGGCAGGCCGGCCTGCTCGATCGCCGGGGCCGCGCCGCGCTCCACGATCACCGCGACGCCGACCACCTCGGCGCCCGCCTCGCGGAGCGCCTCGACGGCGGTGAGCACCGAGCCGCCGGTGGTGGAGGTGTCCTCGACCGCCAGCACCCGGCGGCCCTTCACGTCCGGGCCCTCGATCCGGCGCTGCAGGCCGTGCGCCTTGCCCGCCTTGCGGACCACGAAGGCGTCCAGCTTCCGGCCGCGCGCGGCGGCGGCGTGCAGCATGGCGGCCGCCACCGGGTCGGCGCCCAGGGTCAGCCCGCCGACCGCGTCGAACTCCAGGTCGGCGGCGGCGTCCAGCATGACCCGGCCGACCAGCGGCGCCGCCTCGGCGTCCAGCGTGATGCGGCGCAGGTCGACGTAGTAGTCGGCCTCCAGCCCGGAGGAGAGGGTGACCTTGCCGTGCACGACGGCCTTGTCCTTGATCTGCGCCAGCAGGGCGTCGCGGTCGTTGCTCATGGGCGTTGAGTCTACGGGGGAGGGGTTCAGCGCTTTCGCAGGGCGCGGACCAGCACCACCGCGCCGCCGATCAGGGCCACTCCGCCGCCGATCATCCAGGGCAGCGCGGTGCGGTCCTGCTGGTGCAGCGGCTCCGGACCGCTCCAGCGGGTCGCGGCCCTGGCCCGGGCGCTGCGGGCGGGCAGCGCGGGCGCGTACCGGCCGCGCGGCGGCGCGTGGTCCACCTCCTCGGCCGACCGGCCGACGATGCTGCGCCGGACCGGCCCGGCGCCGCTGTCGCCGGTCAGGTACTCCAGGCCCGCGTCCTTGATCGGCAGCGGCTCGACCGGCAGCGGCTCGACCGGATCGGTCGGTTCGTCGGCGAACGCGATCAGGTCGGCCAGGTCGTCGTCCAGCTCGGTGGCGAAGCCCGCCGCGTGGTCCTCCAGGTAGAGCACGGTGGCGGCCTCCGGCTCGGCGCCGCTCACCTCGGCCGCCAGGTCGTTGGCGAACCGGTCCAGCAGCCGGCGGCCAGCCGTGCCCAGGGCGACCGCGTCGAACTCGGTCAGCCGCCCGGTGGCGGTCAGGTCGGCGGTGAACCGCAGTGCGCTGCTGCCGTCGTCCGCGCCGGGCTGCACCGAGATCCGCACGGTCGCGGTCACCTCGCCGCTGCCCCGGGACTCCTGGCCCTCGGCCAGGGCGGTCAGCACGCCCTCGCGGCCGTCGATCAGCGAGAGCACGCCCTTGTACGTGATGGTCGAGCCACCGATCCGCAGCCGCAGCCGCCCGGCCAGCTCGTTACCGGCGGCCTCGGCCTCGGTGCTCAGGCCCGGGACGCAGCGCACCAGCAGATCCCGGTCCCGCAGTGCCTGCAGGACGACGGTGGCCGGCAGCTGGACGACAACCTCATGCTCCATGCCTGCGAGCCTACCGACCCGGCCCCCGGACCGAGAGCATCCGGTCAGGTCGATCTGGGCCGGCGCCCGCTCAGTCCAGCAGCCCGCGCGGCTCCGGGACCCGCTCGGGCCGCTGGGCGGCGAGCCGGTCGGCGGTGCCGAGCAGCGTCTCGGTGGTGAGCGAGCGGGTCGGGGCGGTCAGCACCAGCTGCGGCGGCGTACGGGCCGCCAGCACGAAGGTCTCCGGACCGCCGGGCCCGGCGGGGCAGCTCCGCGGGCCGTCGGCGGCGGCGTACGGGACGGTGTGCAGGCCGACCGCGCGGACCGTGGCCTCGGTGGACCAGACGGTGTCGGTGCGCACCACCAGCCGCCCGCCGGGGGCCAGCGCCCGGGCGGCCAGCCCGTAGAACTCCCGGGAGTCGTAGGGGAGTCCGCGCAGGGTGGAGAGCACCACGTCGTACGAGCCCGCGCTGCGCAGCCAGTGCAGCGGCTCGGCGGTCACCAGCCGGACCCTGGCGTCCTCCAGCGAGTGCCGGCTGAGCGCCGAGAGGGCCGCGTCCCGGCGAACCAACTCCGGGACGGCGGAGTCGAGTTCGACCACCGTGACGTCCCGGACGGCGGCCCGCCCGAGCACCTCGCGGAGCGCCATGCCGTCCCCGCCGCCGAGCAGCAGCACCCGGCCGACCGGGCCGCTGCCGAGGGCGGGGTGCACCAGTGCCTCGTGCTCCCGGTACTCGTCGGGGCCGCAGAGCGCCAGCCGCCCGTTCAGGAACAGCTCCAGCGGGGCGACCCGCTGCGGGGGCACCCGGGGCGCGGGCTCGGCACCGGCGGTGGCCCGGTCGGTGTCGGGGGCCTCGGTGGCGGAGCCGGCCAGCACGATCTCCTGGTGCCTGCTCTGGATCGCCAGCCGGACCTGGGCGCCGTACAGCGCGTTCCGGGCGGCCCGTTCGATCACGCCGGTGAAGGCAGCGGCCACCGCGAGCACCACCAGGACCAGGCCGCAGCCGGCCCAGAGCAGCAGCCTGGTCCGCGGCGAGGGCTCGTCCCGGAACAGCCAGAGCACCACGGCGGCGCCGGCCACCGCGTTCACCGCGCCGGTCACCAGCGCCCCGGTGGTCTGGCCGAGCAGTGGCAGCAGCAGGAACGGGAAGGCCAGCCCGCCGATCAGCGCGCCGACGTAGTCGGCGGCGAACAGGTCGGCGGCGGCCCGGCCCGCGTCCTCCCGGCGGATCCGCTGGATCAGCGTCATCAGCAGCGGGATCTCGGCGCCGATCAGCACGCCGATCAGGAAGGTGGTGCCGACCACCCCGGCGGTCGTCACGCCGTACCGGTCCAGCCAGGCCCAGGCCGAGTAGAGCAGCAGCACGGAGAGTCCGCCGGTCAGCGCGAGCGCGCACTCGACCAGGGCGAAGGAGGTGGCGGGGCGGCGGGTGAGCCGCTTGGCCGCCAGCGAGCCGACGCCCATCGCGAACACCATCACCGAGAGCACGACCGAGGTCTGGGTCATCGGGTCGCCGATCAGGTGCCCGCCCAGGGCCACCAGCTCCAGCTCGTACACCAGACCGCAGGCCGCACAGACGAAGGCCGCCAGCAGGACCAGCAGCCGGGCCGGCCTGGCCCGGCCCCGGCCCGGCCACCGGCGGCCGGGGCCGCCCGCCGGGCCGCCGGCCCGGACCGCGCGGGCGCCGATCCCGGCCAGTCCGGCCGGGTCCTCGGTGCTCGGCTGGACGGGTCGGCCCGCCGGATGGTTGATCACGAACAAACGCTAGGCGAGGTGGGTGGCCGACCGCTGCACCCATTCGACGGACAGGGCCGTGCAGTGAATTGACGTTTCATCAACACGGGCTACCGCCACTCGGGTCCGGCTCGGACGGAGTTCCGAATACCGTCAGTGAGGATCGGGTGCAGACCAGCCGGCCCTCCTGGGGGTAGGCGTGCCAGGTCCGCCAGTTCACCCGGCGCTCGTCGCCGCTGGCGACCAGGGCGGTGAACGCGCTCGGGTCGCCCGGGAACACCCCGGCGAGTGCGCTCGGATGGCCCTCAACCAGCGCCAGCAGCTCCTGCGCGCGGGCGGCGAAGACGTGTGGCGGCAGCTCCTCGATCCGGGCCGCGAACTCGTACTCCCAGCCGCCGACCTGCTCGGCCACCCGGGCGGGCAGCGGGGTGCGGCGGCCCGGCAGGCAGGCCACCGTCTCCAGGCACTCGCCGGGGCCCGCCGCCAGGATCACCTGGTGGGAGGCGCCGAGCAGTCTCAGCTGGAGCGTCCCGCCGGAGAGCCGGTCGGTGCCGAGGCGGTCGAGTCTCAGGTCGCGCACCGCGAGTGCGGGCAGCGGATTGCCGCCCAGGCACCAGGCCAGGTCACCGGCCCGGGTGTCCGTGTAGGAGGTCTGCAGTGTGGTGAGCATGCTGGGCTCCGCGTTTCAGCTCCGTGCGCGCCCGCCGTCAGCATCCGGCCCGGCACGGTGGCGGGGCTGTTCGAGGCTGTGCGGTCCCTGGCGCGGCCGACCGTGGAAGGAAGGATTCCGGCTGGAGATTCAGCAGCAGAGAAGCACGAATTCTCCGGGTCCGTCAGGGATTTACCCAGCTTTGCCCGGCATTCACCGTTCCGGTGGCACTCTCCGTCTGGGTGTGATCATCCCGGTGCACGACTCTGTCCGGCGCGCGCCCCTGTCGCCGGGGTATGCGCCGTGTGCGACCGTCGTGCGCCGGGGTACGCCCACCGACCGTCGGGGGTGGCGCGTCCGGTCAGAGCCGCCGGAGCCGGGCCACCGCCTCGGCGAGCACGTCGTCGCGCTTGCAGAAGGCCCAGCGCACCTGGCTGCGGCCGGCCTCGGTGTCGTCGTAGAACACCACGTTCGGAATCGCCACCACCCCGCAGCGCTCCGGCAGCTTGCGGCAGAACTCCAGCCCGTCGGTCTCGCCGAGCGGGGTGATGTCGGTGGTGATGAAGTAGGTGCCCTGTGGCCGGAACACCTCGAAGCCGGCCGCCTCCAACCCCTCGGCCAGCAGGTCCCGCTTGCGCAGGTGGTCGGCCCGCAGGGTGTCGAAGTAGGCGTCGGGCAGCCGCAGCGCGTCGGCGACCGCGTACTGGAACGGCCCCGCGCTGACGAAGGTCAGGTACTGCTTGGCGGTCCGGACGGCGGCCACCAGCTCCGGCGCGCCGGTCACCCAGCCGACCTTCCAGCCGGTGAAGGAGAAGGTCTTGCCGGCCGAGGAGATGTTCACGGTGCGTTCGCGCATGCCCGGCAGGGCGGCGATCGGGTGGTGCGCACCGGCGAACACCAGGTGCTCGTACACCTCGTCGGTGATCACCAGCAGGTCGTGCGCACAGGCGAGTTCGGCGATGCCGCGGAGCTCGTCCGGGGTGAGCACGGTGCCGGTCGGGTTGTGCGGGGTGTTCACCAGCAGCAGCCGGGTGCGCGGGGTGATCAGGGCGCGCAGCTCGTCCAGGTCGGGCCGGAAGCCGGGGGCCCGCAGGGTGAGCGGCACCCGGGTGGCGCCGGCCATCGCGATGCAGGCGGCGTAGGAGTCGTAGAACGGCTCCAGCGCGATCACCTCGTCGCCGGGCTCCAGCAGGGCCAGCAGCGCGGCGGCGATCGCCTCGGTCGCCCCGGCGGTGACCAGCACCTCGGTGTCCGGGTCGTACGACAGCCCGTAGAACCGCTGCTGGTGCTCGGCCACCGCGGCCCGCAGCTCCGGGATGCCGGGGCCGGGCGGGTACTGGTTGCCCCGGCCGTCCAGCACCGCCCGGGCGGCCGCCTCGGCGATCTCGCGCGGGCCGTCGGTGTCCGGGAAGCCCTGGCCCAGGTTGATCGAACCGGTGGCGACGGCCAGTGCGGACATCTCCGCGAAGATCGTCGAACCCATCCCCGCCAGCCTGCGGTTCAGCAGCGGCCTCGTACCCATCCCGGCTCCTCAGTTGGTGGTCGAGGTCATCCTCTGCGGTGGGCCGGGCGGGGGCAAGCACTTCTCCGGACACGCGCGCAGGCCCGCCCCGGACGGGGCGGGCCTGCGGGTGGTGCTGCGGGGGATCAGCTCTCGTCGGTGGGGGCGGCGTCGCCCTCGCCGTTCTCGCTCTCGATCTCCTTCTGGAGGCCGAGGCGCTCGACGATCCACTGCTCGAAGCCGACCGCGGCCTGGGTCCAGTTGGCGGTGGTGGTGACGAAGTAGTCCAGGTTGACGCCGGTGCCGACGATCATCTGGGACTCACCGATGAGGCGGACCACGCCGTCCTCGTGGGTGTGCGTGTAGACCTTCGGCCAGAGGGTCTCGCGGTTCCACTCGTCGATCAGGTCGAGGATCTCGGCCTTGTCCTCGAGCGGGTAGGACCGGTCGTAGAAGGCGCGGACCGCGAAGAGCTCCTTCTGGTCGCCGCGGAACATGTAGTAGACGCGGAAGCCGTCCCACGGCGCGGTGAGGTCGCCCTCGTCGTCCACGACGTGCTTGAGCTGCATCTGGTCCAGCAACTGGGTGACCAGCGCCTGGTCCGGCACCACGATCGGCGGCGGGCCGGAGGGGCCCGGCTGGCCGCCCTGCGGGGCGCCGAACGAGGGGATGGACGACGGGTCGATGCTCATCAGGGGGTCCTCTTCTCAGTGCACAAGGGTGGCTGGCAATGAGGGGCCGCCCTTCCAGGCACCATCCTGCCTCATTCGCGGCCCGGGACACAGGGGGTACCCGGGCCGCGCGGGCGGGGTCAGCGCTTGGCCGGCGGAGCGGTCGGCTGCTCGGCCCGGACGGTCAGCCGGTCGGCGTCCTCGTCCCGCTCCACCAGCACCGTGTCACCGTCGCGGACCTGCCCGGACAGGATCGCCCGGGCCAGCTGGTCGCCGATCGCGGACTGCACCAGCCGGCGCAGCGGCCGGGCCCCGTAGGCCGGGTCGTAGCCGGTCAGCGCGAGCCAGTCGCGGGCCGCCGGGGTGACGTCCAGGGTGAGCCGCCGGTCCGCCAGCCGGCCGGCCAGCAGGCCGACCTGGAGGTCGACGATCCGGCTCAGCTCGGCGGTGCCCAGCGGCTCGAAGACCACGATGTCGTCCAGCCGGTTCAGGAACTCGGGCTTGAACGCCGACCGGACGGTGTCCAGCACCAGCTGCTTCTTCCGCTCCTCCGGGGTGGCCGGGTCGACCAGGTACTGCGAGCCCAGGTTGGAGGTGAGGATCAGGATCGCGTTCCGGAAGTCCACCGTACGGCCCTGACCGTCCGTCAGGCGGCCGTCGTCCAGCACCTGGAGCAGCACGTCGAAGACCTCGGGGTGGGCCTTCTCCACCTCGTCCAGCAGCACCACGCTGTACGGGCGGCGGCGGACCGCCTCGGTGAGCTGGCCGCCCTCCTCGTAGCCGACGTAACCGGGCGGGGCGCCGACCAGCCGGGAGACCGAGTGCTTCTCGCCGTACTCGCTCATGTCGATCCGGACCATCGCCCGCTCGTCGTCGAACAGGAAGTCGGCCAGCGCCTTGGCGAGTTCGGTCTTGCCGACGCCGGTCGGGCCGAGGAAGAGGAACGAACCGGTCGGCCGGTCCGGGTCGGCGATGCCGGAGCGGGTCCGCCGGACGGCGTCCGAGACCGCGGCCACCGCCTCCCGCTGGCCGATCAGCCGGCGGCCCAACTCGTCCTCCATCCGGAGCAGTTTGGCGCTCTCGCCCTCCAGCAGCCGGCCGGCCGGGATGCCCGTCCAGGAGGCCACCACGTCGGCCACGTCGTCCGGGCCGACCTCCTCCTTGACCATCGACTCGCTTGCGTCCTCGTCCTTGGCGTGCTGCTGGGCCTCGGCGAGCTGCTGCTCGGCGGCCGGCACCTCGGCGTACATCAGCTTGGAGGCGCGCTCGAAGTCGCCGTCCCGCTGGGCGCGTTCGAGGGCGCCGTGCAGGTCGTCCAGGCGCTCCTTGAGCTCGCCGACCCGGTTCAGGGACTTCTTCTCCTGCTCCCAGCGGGCGTTCAGCGCGCTCAGCTGCTCCTGCTTGTCGGCCAGGTCGCGGCGCAGCCGGTCCAGCCGGTCCACCGAGGCCGGGTCGGACTCCTTCTCCAGAGCCAGCTCCTCCATCCGCAGCCGGTCCACGGCGCGCTGGAGCTCGTCGATCTCGACCGGGGAGGAGTCGATCTCCATCCGGAGCCGGGAGGCCGCCTCGTCCACCAGGTCGATCGCCTTGTCGGGCAGGAAGCGGGCGGTGATGTAGCGGTTGGACAGGGTGGCGGCGGCGACCAGGGCGGCGTCCGCGATCTGCACCTTGTGGTGCGCCTCGTACCGGCCCTTGAGGCCGCGCAGGATGGCGATGGTGTCCTCGACGGTCGGCTCGCCGACCAGCACCTGCTGGAACCGGCGCTCCAGCGCCGGGTCCTTCTCGATCCGCTCGCGGTATTCGTCCAGCGTGGTGGCGCCGACCATCCGCAGCTCGCCGCGGGCCAGCATCGGCTTGAGCATGTTGCCCGCGTCCATCGCGGAGTCGCCGCCGGCGCCCGCGCCGACCATGGTGTGCAGCTCGTCGATGAAGGTGACCACCTGGCCGTCGCTGGACTTGATGTCGTTCAGCACGGCCTTCAGCCGCTCCTCGAACTCGCCCCGGTACTTCGCCCCGGCGACCATCGCGGAGAGGTCCAGCGAGACCAGCCGCTTGCCGCGCAGCGAGACCGGCACGTCGCCCGCCACGATCCGCTGGGCCAGGCCCTCCACCACGGCGGTCTTGCCGACGCCGGGCTCACCGATCAGCACCGGGTTGTTCTTGGTCCGGCGGGAGAGCACCTGGATCACCCGGCGGATCTCCTGGTCCCGGCCGATCACCGGGTCGAGCTTGCCGTCCCGGGCGGCCTGGGTGAGGTCGGTGCCGTACTTCTCCAGCGCCTTGTAGGTGCCCTCGGGGTCGGCCGAGGTGACCTTGGCGCTGCCCCGGACGTCCTTGAAGGCGGCCAGCAGCGCCTTGGCGGAGGCGCCGTGCTGCTGCAGCAGGTCGGCCACCTGCCCGCCCTCGGTGGCCAGACCGACCAGCAGGTGCTCGGTGGAGAGGTACTGGTCGTCCAGGTCATCGGCGCGCTTGCCGGCCTCGGTCAGCACGGCCATGGTGTCCCGGGCCAGCTGTGGGGCCGAGACGGTGGAGCCCTGCGCGCTGGGCAGGGTGCCGAGCTGCCGCCGGGCGGCGGCCAGCACGGCGGGGACGTCCGCGCCGACCGCTTCGAGCAGCGGGCGGGCGATCCCCTCGGGCTGCTCCAGCAGGGCCAGCAGGATGTGCACCGGCTTGACGTCCGGGTTGCCTGCGGCGCTGGCCTGTCGGATCGCGGCGGACAGGGCGTCCTGGGTCTTGCTGGTGAACTTGCTGGCGTCCACTGCGGGCGGCCTCCTCTATGACAGACGGACTGTGCGACAAGTTGAGTCTACCTCGCTCAACTTCGCCGGGTAAGGGATTCAGTGTTTCCGGGTCAGGCCGAGCAGCTCGCGGGCCGGGCCGGCCGGGCGGTGACCGGCCGGCCAGACCGCCCGCAGCGGCCGGGCCAGGTCCACCTCCACCGGGACCGCGACCAGGCGGCGGGTGGCCAGCTCCTCGGTGACGGCCAGCTCGCTCAGGCAGACCGGCCCGGCGCCGGTCATCGCGGCCGCCTTCAGCGCGGTCGAGGACGCCAGCTCCAGCCGGGGCGTGGTCGCCCCGCCGTACGGGGCCAAGGCCTGCTCCAGCACCTCCCGGGTGCCCGAGCCCGGCTCGCGCAGCACCAGCGGGGTGGCGGCCAGCTCGGCCCCGGTCAGCGGGGTGCGGCGGCGGGCCCACGGGTGGCTCGGGGCGACCACCACCACCAGCCGGTCGGCCGCCACCACCGCGCCGGCCAGCCCGGGCGGCGTGGTCGGGCCCTCCACGAAGCCGAGGTCCGCGTCGCCGGCCAGCACGTGCGAGGCGACGTCCGCCGAGTTCGCGGTCCGCAGGATCACCGAGGTGCCGGGGCTGGCCTGGTGCAGTGCCAGCAGCCAGCCCGGCATCAGGTACTCGGCCACGGTCAGGCTGGCCACCACGGTCAGCCGGGCGTCCCGGTGCCCGCGCAGCGCGTCGATCCCGGCGTCCAGTGCCTGCGCCGCCTCGACCACGTTGCGGGCCCACTCGACCACCACCCGGCCGGTCTCGGTCGGCCGCGAGCCGCGCGGCGAGCGCTCCAGCAGCGGCACCCCGATCTGCCGCTCCATGCCCTTGATCCGGGCGCTGGCGGCGGGCTGACTGACCCCCAGCTCGGCCGCCGCCCGGCCGACGCTGCCCAGTCTGGCCACCGCGAGCAGCAGTTCCAGGGCACCGAGCTCGGGGACACGCGGGGAGAGGGGCATAGGGTCAGGCTATGTGCTCATAGGGCACAGCGCGCTACCGGATGATCGTTCCGGGTCGCAAGGTGGAGGCATGGCCACCCTCACCGCTTCCCGCACCGCCGCATACGGCCTCGACCTGGGCCGACTGGGCCCCAACTGGTACGCCGCCGTGATGGGCACCGCGATCGTCGCCAACGCGGCGGCCGCCCTCCCGGTGCACGTCCCGGGGCTGATCGGCTTCGGCGAGGTCGTCTGGGTGCTCTCCTTCCTCGCCCTGGCGGCGTTGGTGGCCGGCCGCGCGGTGCACCTCACCCGGCACCGGGCCACCGCCCGCGAGCAGCTGCTCGACGAGCCCGCCACCGCCGTCTTCTACGGCTGTCCCCCGATGGCCCTGATCGCGGTCGGCTACGGCACCCTGGCCCTCGGCTCCCGGCTGATCGGCACCGGGCCCGCGGTCGCGATCGACCTGGTGCTGTGGACCGTCGGCACCGGTTACGCCGTTCTGGTGGCGGCCGGCATCCCGTACCTGATGATCACCCGGCACCGGGTCTCCGCCCTCCGGGCCAACCCCACCTGGCTGCTCCCGGTGGTCGCCCCGATGGTCGCCGCCGCGCTCGGCCCCGCCCTGATCCCGCACCTGCCCGCCGCGCTCGGCCCCGCGATGCTGTACGGCTGCTACGCGCTGTTCGGCGCCAGTCTGCTCGGCACCCTGCTGGTGCTGCCGGTGGTCTTCGCCGGGCTGGTGCACAGCAAGCTGCCCGCCCTGGTGCTGACCCCCTCGCTGTTCCTGGTGCTCGGCCCGCTCGGCCAGTCCACCACCGCCGTCAACCAGCTGGCCGACGCCGCGAAAACGGCGGCCCCCGCGCTGGCCGGGCCCGCGCTCGGCTTCGCGGTCCTGTACGGCGTCGCCGCCACCGGCTTCGCGGTGCTCTGGCTCGGGGTGGCGATCACCGCCAACCTGCGGGCGCTGCGGGCCGAGATGCCGTTCGCGATGACCTGGTGGGCCTTCACCTTCCCGGTCGGCACCATGGTCACCGGCACCGCCGGGCTGGCCAGGCACACCGGGTTCGACGGCTTCACCGGGCTGGCCGTCGCGCTCTACCTGCTGCTGGTCGCGGCCTGGGCGGTCGCCCTGGTCCGGACCCTGGCCGGGCTGCTGGACGGCCGGCTGCTCGGCCGGGTACGGGTCGCCTGACCGCCCGTCCGACACCGGGCGGGTCGGCTCCGGCTGCAGGTTCCTGCACTTGCGGGAACATGCAGTCGGACGCCCCTTGTTCACCGGCCGCCCCGCTGTGAGGGTGGAGGCACGCCCAGGTCGCCCGGGCAACCGCAGCTCGGGAACGGCGACTTGTTCCACTACGGGGGTGCACCGGTACGTACGCGTGCCGGTGCAGACGAAGTGGGGCCCCGATCGGATCGCCATGTGTGGTGATGGCCCCGGTCCGGAGTCGGCGAGGCGTTGCTGCTCCGCCTCACCGGAAGTGCTCTGACCGAGCGTGATGTCGACGGGTTCCCCGGGCCTTCGGGCTCGGGGGACGCGTCGGATCCTCCCTGGGAGATCATGGGCTGGACGACCCACGGGTGAGCGACGGCTAGGAGGTGCACCCGTACGTGGCCTCCACCGAGGAACTGCCCGACCAGACCGCCCGCGCGCTCTACCTGTCGATCCTGGCCGACGGCGGCCGGCTGCCGTTCGCCGCCCTCGACGACCTGGACGACACCGACCGCGCCGCCCTGGACCAGCTGGTCAGCTCGGGTCTGGTGCTGCCCAACGCCCTCGACCGGATCTACCTGGCGGTCAGCCCGCGCTCGGTCGGCGAACGGCTCTGCACCGAGCTGCGGTCGACCGCGACCAGGCTGCTGCTCCGCGCCGAGGAACTGCCCGACGAGCTGAGCGGGCTCACCCGGGCGTACGAGTCCGCCCCGCGGGTCGCGCTCGAACCCGACCGGCCCAGCTACCTCGACGGCCGGCAGCAGATCCGGCAGCGGATCGCCGAACTGCTCTCCGAGTGCCGGTTCGAGGTGCTCACCGCCCAGCCGGGCACCCGGCACCCCGAGACGCTGGCGGTGGCCCGCCCGCAGGACCTGGCGCTGCGTCGGCGCGGCATCCGGATGTGCACCGTCTACCAGCCCGGCGCGCTGGCCGAACCGCACACCGTCGACTACGCGGTCGCGCTGTCCGCGCAGGGCTCGGAGCTGCGGATCCTGGACGAGCCCTACCAGCGGATCCTGATCATCGACCGGGCGGTGGCCGTGGTGCCCGCCGCCCCGGACGGCCTCGGCCGGGCCGCCTTCATCTCCGACCCCACCGCGGTCGCCTTCCTGGTCGCCGTCTACCAGCGGGACTGGGACCGGGCCGAGACCGTCGACTGGTCCCGGCTGGGCGGCGCGTCGCAGCTTCCGGCCGCCGCCCACCGGGTCGGCCGGATGCTCGCCACCGGGCTGACCCAGCGCGCGGTCGCCGGCCGGCTCGGCCTGAGCGAGCGGACGGTGGCCGGACACATCGCCAGACTGCGCGAGCAGTACGGTGCGCAGACCCTGTTCCAGCTCGGCTGGCAGATGCGGGGAGGGCGCGGTGACTGAGCCGCGGCTGCCGGACGAGGCCGAACGCGAGCTGTACCTGGAGGTGCTGGCCCAGGGCGGCCGGATCACCCTGGCGATGGCCGCCGGGGTGGACCAGGACGCGCTGGCCGGGCTGCTGGCCGCCGGCCTGCTGGTCGGCAGCGCGCACGGGGCCGGCTACACCGCGGTCAACCCGCGCACCGTCGGCGCCAGGATCAGCGCCGAACTCCGCTCGACCGGCACCAGGTTGCTGGTCGAGGCCGAGGAACTGCCCACCCTGCTGGGTGAGTTGACGAAGGTGTACGAGAGCGCCCCGCGCCGCTCGGTCCGCTCCAGCGTGGTCCGGCACGTGCACGAGGCCGCCGACATCGTGCACCGGATGCGGGAGTTGGAGGGCGGGACCAGGGAGGAGATCCTGCTCGCCCAGCCCGGCGGCCCGCTGCCGCCCGCCCAGCTCGACCGGGCGGTGGCCAGGGCCCGGGACTTCGCGGGCCGCGGCGGCACCGTCCGGGCGCTCTACGAGCCCTCCGTCCGGACCGACCAGCCCACCGTCGGGTACGCCGCCGCGATCGGCGAACTCGGCATGGCGGTCCGGGTGCTGGGCGAGCCGTTCAAGCGGGTGATGATCTTCGACCGGTCGGTCGCGGTGGTCCCCGCGGCCGCCGACCACAGCAGTGCCGCGTTCGTCGAGGACCCGGCCGTGGTGGCCTTCCTGGTCGGTGGCTTCGAGCGGGACTGGGCCCGGGCCGAGCGGGTGAAGTGGAGCGACGCCGACACCTGCGCGGACGAGCGCCCGGTCGACGAGCAGATCGGCCGGCTGCTCGCGGCCGGCCTGACCCAGCGCACCATCGCCACCCGGCTCGGGCTGAGCGAGCGCACCGTCGCCGGGCACATCTCCCGGCTGCGCGAACTCCACGCGGCGGAGACCCTGTTCCAGCTCGGCTGGCTGCTCCGCGGCGGCCGCGGTGCCTGACCTGCCGCTGCCCGGTGAGGCCGAACGCGCGCTCTACGCCGAGGTGCTGGCGCAGGGCGGCCGGGTGCTGTTCCGGGACGTGGCGCACCGGGACGCGGGCACCGTGCTCCGGCTGCTGGAGCTCGGCTTGCTGGTCCACCACGCCGCCGACGCCACCCTCACCGCCGTCAACCCGCGCACCGTCGCCGAACGGCTGGCCGCCGACCTCCGCTCGGCCGGCACCCGGATGCTGGTCAGGGCAGACGAACTCCCGGCGCCGCTGGACGAGTTGGGCCGGGCCTACGATGCGGCGCCGCGCAAGGTCGAGCACTCCGGCGGGGTGCTGCACATCCAGGACATGGAGCAGATCAGGTCCCGGATGCTGCAGCTCGAAGCGGACTGCCAGGAGGAGTGCCTGGCCGCCCAGCCCGGCGGTGCCAAGCCCGCCGAGCACCTCAGCGAGGGGAGGGACCGGCTGCACCGCTTCCTGGACCGGGGCACCACCCTGCGGCTGCTCTACCAGCCGCCCGCCAGGGACCACGGCCCGACCGCCGAGTACGTCGCGGTGCTCAGCGAGTGGGGCGGGCGGGTGCGGGTGCTGGACGAGCCGTTCACCCGGATGCTGATCTTCGACCGGACCACGGCGGTCATCCCGGCGGCGGCCGACAACACCAGGGCCGCCGTGGTCGAGGACCCGGCCGTGGTGGCCTTCCTGGTCAGCGGTTTCGAGCGGGACTGGGAGCGGGCCGAGCGGGTGCACTGGGGGGCCGTCGGCGACGGCGCGCACGAGCAGGTCGGCCGGCTGCTCACCGAGGGGCTGACCCAGCGAAAGATCGCCAGCCGGCTCGGCCTCAGCGAGCGCACGGTGGCCGGGCACATCGCCCGGCTCCGCGAGGTGCACGACGCCGAGACGCTGTTCCAGCTGGGCTGGCAGATGCGGGGCGCCCGTGCTGGTGAGTGAGCCCGAGCGGGCGTTCTACGCCGAGGTGCTGGCCCAGGGCGGGCGGGTGCTGTTCCGCGACGTGGCCGACCAGGACACCGGGACGGTGCTGCGCCTGCTGGGGCTCGGCCTGCTGATCCACCACACCGGCGACGCCACGCTCACCGCGGTCAACCCGCGGACGATCGCCGAGCAGCGCGGTGCCGAACTCCGCACGGTCGGCACCCGGGCGCTCCGGCAGGCCGACGAAGTGCCGGACCTGCTGGCCGAGTTGACCCGGGCGTACGACGCGGTTCCACGCCGGATCGAGAGCACCAGCACGGTGCTGCACATCGAGGACATGGAGGAGATCCGGTCCAGGATCGTCCAGCTCGACGTGGACCGCCGGGACGAGCTGCTGGCCGCGCACCCCGGTGGGGCCAGGCCGATGGACCACGTGCGGGTGGGGATGGACCGGACCCGTCGGTTCGTCGAGGACGGCGGGGTCCTGCACATCCTCTACCAGGACGGCGCCCGGGCGGACGGCCCGACCGCCGAGTACGCGGCGGTGCTGAGCGACTGGGGTGCGCGGGTGCGGGTGCTGGACGAGCCGTTCACCCGGATGCTGATCTACGACCGGACGACGGCCGTCCTCCCGGCGGCCGCGGACAACGCCACCGCCGCCATCGTCGAGGACCCGGCCGTGGTGGCCTTCCTGGTCAGCGGTTTCGAACGGGACTGGGAACGCGCCGAGCGGGTGCCCTGGGGGGCCGACGGCGACGGTGTGCACGAGCAGGTCGGCAGCCTGCTCACCGAGGGGCTGACCCAGCGGAAGATCGCCAGCCGGCTCGGCCTGAGCGAGCGGACCGTGGCGGGCCACATCGCCCGACTGCGGGAGCGGTACGACGCCGAGACACTGTTCCAGCTGGGCTGGCAGATGCGGGGGGCGGAGGTGCCGGGGGGCCGAGCACTCCCGCCACCCGCTCAGCCGGTGGCGACGCCCGGGGCCCAGTAGCCGAAGCCGGAGAGCGGGGGCTCCTGGCGGGGGATGGGGAAGGCCTCGGTCGGCGCGGTCCAGAAGCCCTCGCGGAGCGAGAGGGCCATGCCGGCCCAGTCCAGCGCGGTCTCCACGGTGTGCCGCAGGGCGTCCTGGGACCAGGTGTCGTCGAAGACCAGCGGCAGGACGGGCGCGACCTGCTCGATGGTGGCGATCAGCGGGTTGTGGGTGATGGCCTCGTCGACCAGCAGCACCACCGGCTTGCGGAGCGAGGAGGCCCAGCCGAGCTCCAGGGCGACGCCGGCCGAGAGCGGCGCGCCGACGTAGGCGAACACCAGGTCGGCGGTCTGCAACGCGCGGAAGTCGGAGGGCACCCGGGGCTCCGGCGCGCGGCCGGCCACCGTCCAGGCGTCGCTGTGGTGCGCGCTGTAGACCGCGGCACCGCTCTTCAGCAGGGTGGATCGGAGGGTGGTCAGCCTGGTCCGGCTGGCCAGGGTGACGACGCTGTCGGCCGGTCCGGTCAGCCGCATGAGCGGCGCGGCCAGGAACACCCGAGCGCGCCGACCCTCGGGGGTCTGGGTGGCGCGATTGCGCAGGTAGGGCTCACTCATGTCGACTCCGGGGTCGCCGTTCGGGAAGGTGCACTCCGGGCGGCTGGTTGGTGGCTGCTGGGGGAGGATCAGTTCGGCGGTAAGGCCGGGTAATTTGAATGTGCACCGGCAAGTGTGGTGATCAAGCCGGGGCATCGGGAGCGAACTGATCGTCCATCGGTTGCTCTCTTCGCGTCCACTGCTCCGTGGTGTCATCTCACTGCATGGCAGGCAGATGACGCACCCGAGATGACCAGCCTCTGGTGACATGAAGGCGCATTCTGCGGCATCATGTGGGCGATTGTCTTATTCATTGGTACTTTCTGGATGCCGCAGGGCTTGGGGAGGTTGTAGTCGCATGTCAGGCTTCTACCGTTCGGTGCGCCGCATAGCGGTTTCGTTCGTTGTCGCCCTTGGGGTCTTCGCAGTTGGCGCGCAGGTCGCCGACAGCATTTCTTCGCATGAGCCTGCCAATAGCGTGGCTGTGCGGGTAACCAACGTGGTGACTCTCGAGGACAGCAACTGGACCTGAGCGGGGCGGAATCCGTGATCGGCCACGGGGGACCGATCACTCGAAACCGGGCGTCTCGACCTCTGGTTGTGTCGGGTTGGAGCGGGCCAGGACCCACCCGAGCTGGAACAGCGACTCGACGTGATAGTCCTCGCGCATCTCGGCGATGTGGCGCGCCAAGGTGCGCTCGCTGATTCCGAGACTGCGCGCGATCACGCGGTGGCTGGTTCCCTTCAGCATCAGGTCGATGATCGTCTGCCGGAGCCGGGAGACGACCTGCTGGGGCACCGCGCGGGCGCCGTCGAAGTCGATGGCGCGGCTCCAGTTGCGCTCGAAGACCTCGGCCACGATGTAGCTGATGATCGCCTGGTCATGCACGAAAGCGGCCAGGCTCAGGTCGTCGGCGACCGGGATGATCGCGGTCCGCCGGTCGATCACGAGAATGCGGGTGTACGGCTCGTCGAGCGTCCTGACCTGGGCTCCGGCCTGGGTGACGGCGGCGACGTAATCCCGCGTCGGGGCGTGGTACCGGGTGCTCGGGTGGTAGATCGTGCGGGCCGTCGCGCCCCGGCGCAGCAGCGCCAGGTCGCGGTCGATGCTGCTGGCGAGGGCCTCGGGCGGGCGGGGCCCGCCGGGCTGGGCGGCCAGGAACTCCTCCGAGCAGCTGTTGGTGAGCTGCTGGAGCCGCTGGTTGATCAGCACCTTGCCGCGGACGTACTCGATCGTGCCGCCGGCCTGCTCCGAGGGGTGGAACTCCTCGGTGAGGTCCTTCAGCGCGGCCGGCAGCGCCACCGCGCGGGTGAGCAGGTTGAGCGCCTGCTGCTGCCAGGCGGCCGCCAGCCCCTCCGCCAGTTGCTGCGGATCGACGGCGACGAGCACGTCGGGCCGGTCGGTGTCCGGGACCAGCAGGCCCATGTCCAGCAGCTCCTGCAGGGCCGGCTTCGCGTCCGCCGGAAGATCGCTCGGGGCCAGCTCCTCGTTGGACCGGACCACCGCCCGGTACAGCTCCCTGGCGTCCGCCGACAGGATGCTCAGCCCGCCCGTGGTGAGGCCGGGCTCAGCCGTCTCACTCATCTGCGGCTCCTCGGAGTTGGCTCAGCTGCTGCTGGTCGCGGACACATGGGGTACAGAGGGGATCTTAGGCTTCCGCCGCCTTCTCCGGTCTGCTACGGCGGAAGCGAACCATCGGTATCCGGCACTCTCCCACTGCACGTAAGCCGCCGGTAGCCCCCTGACTGGGGGCACCGGCGGCTCGGGTGGACTGCGGGCAGGGTCAGCGCTTGGGCCGCCAGACCACCAGGGCGCTGGACTGCTGTACCTGCTGGTACGGCACCAGGTCCCGCCGGTACGAGGCGTGCACCGCCGCCTCCCGCTGCTGGAGGGCCGAGGCGGCACCCTCCAGGGAGTCGGCCAGCTCGCCGATCCGGGACTGCAGGGCGGCCACCTGGTTCTCCAGCTCGATGATCCGCTTGATGCCGGCCAGGTTGATGCCCTCGTCCTGGGACAGCCGCTGGACCTCGCGGAGCTGCTGGATGTCCCGGGCGGAGTAGCGGCGGCCGCGGCCGGCCGTGCGGTCGGGACAGACCAGGCCGAGGCGGTCGTACTGGCGCAGGGTCTGCGGGTGCAGGCCGGAGAGCTCGGCGGCGACCGAGATCACGTAGACCGGGGTGTCCTCGGTCAGCACGTAGTGGGTCGCGGCCGGGCGCGGGCGGCCCAGGCCGGGGCCGCCGGGGAGGCCCTCGCCGAGGCCGGGCCCCGGACCGATCGGGGTGTCGGGGGTCATCGGGTCATCACGCTCCCTCTACCGCCTTGAACAGGGCGGCTCGCGGGTCGTCCGAGGCGGTGGCCTCGCGGTACTGCTCCAGGGCCTCCAGGGCTTCGCCCTCGAGGTGCTTGGGGACCACGACCTCCACGGTGACCAGCAGGTCGCCGCGGGTGCCGTCGGTGCGGGTCGCGCCCTTGCCGCGGGCCCGCATGGTCAGGCCGTTGGCACTCCCGGCCGGGAGCTTGAGCTTGACCGAAGGTCCGTTCAGCGTCGGCACCTCGATGGTGCCGCCCAACGCGGCTTCGGGGAAGGTGATGGGCACGGTGACGGTGAGATTGTCCGCCTTCCGGCCGAACACCGGGTGGGCGTCGACGTGCACGGTGACGTAGAGGTCACCGGGCTGGCCGCCGCGCTCGCCCTGGGCGCCCTTGCCCTTGAGCCTGATCCGCTGCCCGTCCTGCACCCCGGCCGGGATCCGGACCTGCATGGTGCGGGCCGAGGAGGCCCGGCCGCTGCCGTGGCAGACCGTGCACGGGTCGTCGACCAGCATGCCGCGGCCCTTGCAGTCCCGGCAGGGCTCGGAGAGCGCGAACGCGCCCTGACCCCGGCTGACCGTGCCGGCCCCGACGCAGGTCGGACAGACCCGGGGGGTGGTGCCGGCCTTGGCACCGGTGCCCGAGCAGACCCGGCAGGCGGCCTGACTGGTCATCCGGAGCGGGACGGTCGCGCCGTCCACCGCCTCCTCGAAGGCGAGCGTCACCTCGGTCTCGACGTCGGCGCCCCGGCGCGGCTGCGGCTGCCGGCCGCCCCGGTTGAACAGGCCGCCGAAGATGTCGCCGACCCCGCCGCCGCCCTGCGGGCTGTTGCCGAACAGGTCGCCGAAGTCGAAGCTGCCGCCCTGCGGGCCGCCGGCCCGGTACCCGCCGTTGCCGAACAGGCTGCGGGCCTCGTCGTACTCCTTGCGGCGCTTGTCGTCCGACAGGACGTCGTACGCCTCGGAGATGTCCTTGAACCGGTCCTCCGCCTTGACGTCACCCTTGTTGGCGTCGGGGTGGAACTCGCGGGCGAGCTTCCGGTAGGTCTTCTTGATCTCGGCGGTGGTGGCGTCCTTGGGCACACCGAGGACCTTGTAGTAGTCCTTCTCCACGTAGTCCTTCGCGCTCATGGCTGCTGCCACCTCCCGGCGTCGTTCGCTGTTGCTCGTTCGGAGACGGCACTGCGGAGCCGCCCGTCGTCCAGGACGACGGACGACTCCGCAGCGCTCGTTCGGTCAGCTCTCGGTGGCACCGTCGGCCTTGTCGGAGTCCGACGAGTCGGCATCCGGCGCGGCCGTGCTCTGGGTGCCCGGCTGGGGCTCCGCCACGGCCACCATCGCCGGGCGGATGATCCGCTCGCCGATCCGGTAGCCGGGCTGGAGGATCTGCACGCAGGTGTCCTCGGTGACGTCCGAGGAGTAGCTGTGCATCAGCGCCTCGTGCAGCGTCGGGTCGAAGGGCTCGCCCTCCTTGCCGAACTGCTGCAGGCCCAGCTTGGCGACCACGGTCTCCAGGTTGTCGGAGACCGACTTGAAGCCACCGGTGACCTCGCCGTGCTCACGGGCCCGGCCGATGTCGTCCAGCACCGGGATCAGGGCCTCCAGGATGTTGGAGACCGCGATCTCGCGGACCGTCAGACGATCCCGCTCGACCCGCTTGCGGTAGTTCTGGTACTCGGCCTGGAGACGCTGCAGGTCACCCGTGCGCTCGGCCAACTCACGCTTCGCAGCAGCGAGTTCGTCGGCACCGGCACCCGCGACGGCCTCCTCGGCGGCCTTCAGCACGGCTTCCTCGGCGGCGGAGTCGTCGCCGGGCTCGCCGCCCTGCGGCTTCTCCGTCATGCCGCACCACCCTTGGGCTTCTCGTCGTCGACGATCTCGGCGTCGACCACGTCGTCGTCCTTGGCGGCACCGGCGGCGTCACCGGCCGGGGCGGCACCCGCGGCGTCGTTCTGCGCGTACAGCGCGGCGCCGAGCTTCTGGGCGGTGGTGGACACCTTCTCGGTGGCCTCGCGGATCGCCGCGATGTCCTCGCCCTTCAGCTTCTCCTTGAGCTCGCCGATCGCGGTCTCGACCTCGGTCTTGACGTCCTCGGGCAGCTTCTCGGTGTTGTCCGCGATGAACTTCTCGGTCGAGTAGACCAGCTGCTCGCCCTGGTTCCGGGTCTCCACGGCCTCGCGGCGCTCGTGGTCCTCGGCCGCGTACTGCTCGGCCTCGCGCATCATCCGCTCGATGTCGTCCTTCGGCAGCGCGGAGCCACCGGTGACGGTCATCCGCTGCTCCTTGCCGGTGCCGAGGTCCTTGGCGCCGACGTGCATGATGCCGTTCGCGTCGATGTCGAAGGTGACCTCGATCTGGGGCAGGCCACGCGGGGCCGGCGGCAGACCGGTCAGCTCGAACATGCCGAGCTTCTTGTTGTACGCCGCGATCTCGCGCTCGCCCTGGTAGACCTGGATCTGCACGGACGGCTGGTTGTCCTCGGCCGTGGTGAAGATCTCGGAGCGCTTGGTCGGGATCGTGGTGTTGCGCTCGATCAGCTTGGTCATGATGCCGCCCTTGGTCTCGATCCCCAGGGACAGCGGGGTGACGTCGAGCAGCAGGACGTCCTTGACCTCACCCTTCAGCACACCGGCCTGCAGCGCGGCGCCGATGGCGACGACCTCGTCCGGGTTGACGCCCTTGTTGGCGTCCTGACCGCCGGTCAGCTCCTTGACGAGCTCCGCGACGGCGGGCATCCGGGTGGAGCCACCGACCAGGACCACGTGGTCGATCTCGGACAGCGCGATGCCGGCGTCCTTGATGACGTTGTGGAACGGGGTCTTGCAGCGCTCCAGCAGGTCGGCGGTCAGCTGCTGGAACTGGGCCCGGGTGAGCTTCTCGTCCAGGTGCAGCGGGCCCTCGGCCGACGCGGTGATGTAGGGCAGGTTGATCGAGGTCTCGGAGGACGAGGACAGCTCGATCTTGGCCTTCTCGGCCGCCTCGCGCAGGCGCTGGAGCGCCATCTTGTCCTTGGAGAGGTCCACGCCGTGACCGGACTGGAAGACCTTGACCAGGTGGTCGACGACCTTCTGGTCCCAGTCGTCGCCACCGAGGTGGTTGTCGCCGTTGGTGGCCTTCACCTCGACGACGCCGTCGCCGATCTCCAGCAGCGAGACGTCGAAGGTGCCGCCGCCGAGGTCGAAGACCAGGATGGTCTGGTCGTCCTTGTCGAGGCCGTAGGCCAGCGCGGCCGCGGTCGGCTCGTTGACGATGCGCAGGACGTTGAGGCCCGCGATCTCACCGGCCTCCTTGGTCGCCTGGCGCTCCGAGTCGGAGAAGTACGCCGGGACGGTGATGACCGCGTCGGTCACCGTCTCGCCCAGGTATGCCTCGGCGTCGCGCTTCAGCTTCTGCAGGATGAAGGCGCTGATCTGCTGGGGGTTGAAGTCCTTGCCGTCCAGGTTGATCTTCCAACCCGTGCCCATGTGGCGCTTCACCGAGCGGATCGTGCGATCCACGTTGGTGACCGCCTGGCGCTTGGCTACCTCGCCGACCAGGATCTCGCCGTTCTTGGCGAAGGCGACGACGGACGGCGTGGTCCGGGCGCCCTCGGCGTTGGTGATGACGGTGGGCTCACCGCCTTCGAGAACGCTGACGACCGAGTTCGTCGTGCCGAGGTCGATGCCGACCGCGCGTGCCATCGTTGGTACCTCCATGAAGAAGTTGAGCTTTACAGGCTCAAGGATGCACGACCCGATCGGGTGCGTCAACAGTCATGAGCCGACCGGGCTCAACTTTACTGCGCGCTTATCCGCAGGGCTCGACCGGACGGGTGAGTATCCCCTTAGTGACTGCCGCCATACCTTGAGCATCTTCTGAATGGGTGTTAACGCGCGGTAGTCTCCGGGCCGTCGGCCCTGAAAGTTACTGATGAGTACACTCGGAGGGTCCGCCACCCGACCCGTTACACCCCAGCCGCTGAGACGGAGAGCCGATGCAGCTAGCAGCGATCGTCATCTCGCTGGTCACCACTGTGATCGGCACCGCGCTCGCCGCCCGCGCGGCCGCGTACATCTACCGGGTGGTGAAGACCGGTGCGCCGGACTCCACCCGTACCGCCAACCCGGTGCAGAGGACGAAGACGGTCGCCGTCGAGTTCCTCGGCCACACCAGGATGAACCGCTGGGGCGTGGTCGGCGTCGCGCACTGGTTCGTCGCGGTCGGCTTCTTCACCCTGGTCTCCACCCTGGTGACCGCCTTCGGCCAGCTCTTCGACGCCGAGTGGGTCATCCCGGTGATCGGGCACTGGCTGCCGTTCGAGATCTTCACCGAGCTGGTCGGCACGCTGACCACGCTGGGCATCGCCACCCTGATCGTGATCCGCCTGCTCAGCCTGCCGGGCCGGGCCGGGCGGAAGTCCCGGTTCGCCGGCTCGATCGCCTGGCAGGCGTTCTACGTCGAGTACACGATCCTCGGCATCGGCCTCTGCATCATGATCCTGCGCGGCCTGGAGGGTGCCCTGGCGGGCGTCGACCACTACGAGGCGGCGTACCTGGTCTCCTACCCGCTGGTGCTGGCCTTCAGGGGCCTGGCGCACGGGACCCTGGAGAACCTGATCTACCTGTTCGCGATGCTGAAGATCTGCATCTCGTTCGCCTGGGCCGCCACGATCGGGATCAACCCCTCGATGGGTGTCGCCTGGCACCGCTTCCTGGCCTTCTTCAACATCTACTTCAAGCGCGAGGAGGACGGCGGCGTCGCCCTCGGCGCGCTCCGTCCGATGACCAGCGGCGGGCAGCCGATCGACTTCGAGGACCCGGCCGACGACGCGAACTTCGGCGTCTCCCAGGTCGAGCACTTCGCCTGGAAGGGCATCCTCGACTTCTCCACCTGCACCGAGTGCGGCCGCTGCCAGTCGCAGTGCCCGGCCTGGAACACCGGCAAGCCGCTCTCCCCGAAGCTGCTGATCATGAGCCTCCGGGAGCACGCCTTCGCCAAGGCGCCGTATCTGCTGGCCGGCGGCGGCAAGGACGCCGAGGGCAACGAGATCGGCACCCCGGAGCAGCTGGCCAACGTGCCGGCCGCCGCGCTGGCCGAGGCCGAGCGCCCGCTGATCGGCACCGCCGAGGAGAACGGCGTCATCGACCCCGACGTGCTGTGGTCCTGCACCACCTGCGGGGCCTGCGTCGAGCAGTGCCCGGTGGACATCGAGCACATCGACCACATCGTCGACATGCGCCGCTACCAGGTGATGATCGAGAGCTCCTTCCCGACCGAGGCCGGGACGATGCTCAAGAACCTGGAGAACAAGGGCAACCCGTGGGGCATGGCCACCAAGGCCAGGCTCGACTGGGTCAAGGAGCTCAAGAAGGAGACCGGCATCGAGGTGCCGGTGATCGGTGAGGACATCGACCCGGCCGAGGTCGAGTACCTCTACTGGGTCGGCTGCGCCGGCGCCCTGGAGGACCGGGCCAAGAAGACCACCAAGGCCTTCGCCGAGCTGCTGCACACCGCGGGCGTGAAGTTCGCCATCCTCGGCAAGGAGGAGACCTGCTCCGGCGACTCCCCGCGCCGGCTCGGCAACGAGTTCCTGTTCCAGATGCTCGGCGCGCAGAACGTCGAGACCCTGAACGCCGCGCTGGAGGACGCCCCGGTCAAGCGGATCGTGGCCACCTGCCCGCACTGCTTCAACACCATCGCCAACGAGTACCCGCAGCTCGGCGGGCACTTCGAGGTGATCCACCACACCCAGCTGCTGCAGCACCTGATCGACGAGGGCCGGCTGCTGCCGGTCAACCCGGTCGAGGGTCTGATCACCTACCACGACCCCTGCTACCTGGGCCGGCACAACAAGGTCTACAGCCCGCCGCGCGAGATCATGGACAAGGTCCCCGGTCTGCGTCAGCAGGAGATGCACCGGCACAAGGAGCGCGGCTTCTGCTGTGGCGCCGGTGGTGCGCGGATGTGGATGGAGGAGCGGATCGGCAAGCGGATCAACACCGAGCGGGTGGACGAGGCGCTGTCGCTGAACCCCGACATCGTCTCCACCGCCTGCCCGTTCTGCCTGGTGATGCTCTCCGACTCGGTGAACGGCAAGAAGAACGAGGGCGCGGCCAAGGAGCACCTCAAGGTGGTCGACGTGGCCCAGCTGCTGCTCGACTCGGTGAAGGCCAAGCCGGCCGAGCCGGAGCCGGTCGAGGCCTGACCGCTCGTCAGCACCGGCCCCGACGCCCCCTGCTGGGGCGTTCGGGGCCGGTTCGCTTTCCGTCAGGTGAACGGTGCGTCGGTATGTGTCGCAACCCCGCTGGAACGGGGTGGCTTTGGAAGCAAATACAGTAGGCCCGGGTGCCCGTGTGTGCGGGTGCCCGGACAGGACAGGTGAGTCGCCCCGGAACAGCCGGTGACGGCAAGGGGCAAGGGGAGAGGCACGGACCATGACCGAGGCGATCATGCTGGTCGGTGGGAAGGGCACGAGGCTGCGGCCGTTGACCACCCACACCCCGAAGCCGATGCTGCCGGTGGCGGGGGTGCCGTTCATCGCGCACCAGCTGGCCCGGGCGGCGGCGGCGGGGGTGACCCGGGTGGTGCTGGCCACGTCCTACCTGGCCGAGGTCTTCGAGGACCACTTCCAGGACGGCAGCCCGTACGGCATCGAACTGGTCTACCTGACCGAGAAGGAGCCGCTGGGCACCGGTGGCGCGATCCGGAACGCCGCCTCCGGCCTGACCTGCGGCCCGGACGAGCCGGTGCTGGTCTTCAACGGCGACATCCTCTCCGGCCTGGACATCGTCGCCCTGCGGGACGGCCACGTGGCCGCCGGGGCGGACGTCACGCTGCACCTGACCCGGGTCGAGGACCCGCGCGCCTTCGGCCTGGTGCCGACCGACGCGCACGGGCGGGTGCTGGAGTTCCTGGAGAAGCCGGAGACGCCCGAGCAGATCGTCACCGACCAGATCAACGCCGGCTGCTACGTCTTCACCCGCTCGGTGATCGACCGGATCCCGGCCGGCCGCGAGGTCTCGGTCGAGCGCGAGACCTTCCCCGAGCTGCTGGAGACCGGTGCGCTGGTCCGCGGCGTGGTGGACACCTCGTACTGGCTCGACCTGGGCACCCCCGGCGCCTTCGTCCGCGGTTCGGCCGACCTGGTGCTCGGCCTGGTCGACTCCCCGGCGGTGCCGGGCCCGACCGGCGAGGCGCTGCTGCTGCCGGGCGCCACGGTGGCCCCGGCCGCCGTGCTCAGCTCCGGCACCGTGGTCTCCGAGGGCGCGGTGGTCGAGGCCGGCGCGATCGTCGAGGGCAGCGTGATCCTGCCGGGCGCGGTGATCGGCCCGGACGCCTACGTGAAGGACTCCATCGTCGGCGCGTACGCCACCGTGGGGGCGCGCAGCTCGCTGGACGGCGCGGTGATCGGCGACGGCGCCACCGTCGAGTCCGACAACGAGCTGCCCAGCGGCATCCGGATCGCCTGCGGCGTGCTGCTCCCGGTCGGTGCCGTCCGCACCACCGCCGGCCCGGGCGGCTGCCCGGCCGGCGAGACCTCGGCGGCGGTCGTGCACGCCCGCTCGGTCGCCGCGCGCTGACCCCGGCTGTGACCCCGTCCGTGACGGGGTCACAGCACTGCTGCAATCCCGCGCCGAAGCCATGATCAACCGACGGGCGGTCAGCTCGAACGGGTACCTTCGACTCGTGGCTGGCAACGGATACGACAACGGCGAGGGCGCCGCCGACCCCCGACGGGGGTGGGCAGCGGCGCCCGGTGGGCAGGACGCGCAGCAGTACCCCGGGGGCGGCCCGGTGGGGGAGCCGGAGTACTTCACCGCACCCCACCCGGGCTACCCGCCGGGGGCTCCCGGTGGTCCTGGGGCTCCGGGTGCTCCCGGGGCGTACGACCCCGACCAGCCGGGGCACACCCGGGCCTTCACGGTCGAGGACGAGCAGTACTACTCGGCCGGCCCCGGCTACCCGGGCGGCCCGGACCACGCCGGCCCGCAGGGGCAGGACAACGTCGCGGTGTACCGGGCCGGCGGTCAGTCCGCCCCGCACCAGGGTGGCCCCCGGCTGGCCTGGAAGGAACTGCTGACAGGGATCTACCGGGCCCCGTCCGCCACCTTCGACCGGATGCGCGACCACCAGGTCTGGCTGCCCGCACTGACCGTCTCGCTGGCCTACGGCGTGCTCGCGGTGCTCGGCATCGGCCTGACCAAGGACGAGGTGGTCAACTCCACCTTCACCGTGGCGCTGACCGCGATCGCCGGTGCGGCGGTCGGCTTCACGCTGGCCGGCGTGATGCTCGGCGCGGTCACCTACGGCCTGGCCCGCCAGCTCGGCGGCGACGGCCCCTGGCAGTCCACCGTCGGCCTGGCCGTCATCATCGGCTGGACCAGCGACGTCCCCCGACTGCTGCTGGCGCTCTTCCTGCCCGCCGACAACCTGGTGGTCCAGGTGCTCGGCTGGGTCACCTGGCTGATCTGCGCGGTGCTGCTGACCACCATGGTGCGCCGGGTGCACGACCTGCCCTGGGGCAAGGCCGCCGGTGCCGCCGCCCTGCAACTGCTCGCTCTGCTGGTGCTGATCAAGCTCCCCACGCTCGGCTGAACCATCTCTTCGTACGGAGCCCTCGCATGACCACCCTCCCCACCACCCACGTCAGCTTCCCCGCCGGGGCGGTGACCGGCGAGTCACCCGTGCTCGCCGTCCACCCGCTCGCCGACGGCCGGTACGCGGTGGTCACCGAGGCGACCCCGTTCCACCCGCTCGACCACACCTGGCCCGACCAGCCCGCCGACCTCGGCACGCTGACCGTGGACGGCGTGGCGCACCCGGTGGTCGACTGCCTGACCGGCGGGCACGGGCCGGCCGGCGAGTTCCTGGTCGGCGCGGACATCCCGGTCCGGCGGGGCGACCCGGAGTGGTCCTGGCTGGTGCTGCACGTGCTGGCCACCGACCCGGGCGCGGTCACCGGCCGGCCGGCCCAGCTGTCGGTCGACGCCGACCGTCGGGCGCTGCTCTCCGCCGCGCACAGCGGCTGCCACCTGCTGGCGCTGGCCCTGAACGCCGCGATCGCGCCGCGCTGGCGCAAGGACCCGGGCCGCTCCGACGCCTTCGGCAGCCCCGACTTCGACAGCCTGGCGATGGCCTCCTCGGTGATGGACACCGAGGCCAGCACCGACACCTACCGGCTCGGCAAGTCGCTCCGGAAGAAGGGCTTCACCGCCGAGGCCACCGAGGAGTTCCCGGCCCTGGCCGACGCCCTGCCGGCCCTCACCGAGGCGGTCAACGCCCAGCTCGCCGCCTGGGTCGCGGCCGACGCCCCGGTCCGGATCGAGGTGCCCGGCCCCGAGCTGACCGCCCGCCGCCAGTGGCACTGCGAGCTCCCGGCCGGTTCCGCCGCCATCGCCTGCGGCGGCACCCACCTGCACCACCTCGGCGAACTGGCCGAGCTCCGCACCGAGTTGACGCTGTCGGAGGACGGCAGCGAGCTGATCGCGGTGACCCGGCCGAAGCGGGCCTGACCGACTGCGCGAAAGGGGGCCGGTCCAGTGGACCGGCCCCCTTTCGCGTGCGCTCGTTACACGTCCGAGCGGTGGAAGTTCAGGTGTGAGCGCGAGGCCGTCGGGCCGCGCTGGCCCATGTACCGCGAGCCGTACCGCTCCGAGCCGTAGGGGAACTCGGCCGGCGAGGACAGCCGGAACAGGCAGAGCTGACCGATCTTCATCCCCGGGTACAGCTTGATCGGCAGCGTCGCCACGTTCGACAGCTCCAGCGTCACGTGACCGCTGAACCCGGGGTCGATGAAGCCCGCCGTCGAGTGGGTCAGCAGCCCGAGCCGCCCGAGGCTCGACTTGCCCTCCAGCCGGGAGGCGATGTCGTCCGGCAGCGTGACCGTCTCGTAGGTCGAGGCCAGCACGAACTCACCCGGGTGCAGGATGAACGCCTCGTCCCCCTCCGGCTCGACCAGCCGGGTCAGGTCCGGCTGCTCCACCGACGGGTCGATGAACGGGTACCGGTGGTTCTCGAACACCCGGAAGTAGCGGTCCAGCCGGACGTCGATACTCGACGGCTGGACCATCGCAGGGTCGAACGGGTCGATCACGACCCGGCCCTTGTCGATTTCGGTACGGATGTCCTTGTCAGAGAGCAGCACGTCCCCGAGGGTACGTGCATGACCACGCCCCGGACGAATCCCGTCCGGGGCACGGTCGAGGCCGATCCGCTGCTCAGGCGCTCAGGCCAGGAACTCCGCCGCCTCCAGCCGCAGCGCCCGCGCCAACTGCACCCCGGACAACTCGCTCACATCCGCCGGCACCGAACTCCGCAACCGCCCGCACTGCGGACACCGGATCAACCGCCCCGGCCCCAGCCGCGCCGCCCCGAGCGTCTGCATCGGAAACGTCGAAGTACTGAACAGGTGCCCCTCGGCACAGCGGACGACAGTGCGCTGCTCCATTGCGATCCCCTTCCCAAACCCGATGACGCCACCACGCCCCAGGGGCCACAAACACCCCGAGCCAGCGTCACATTAGGGGATCTACCGGACATTCACCGCCCCAACTCGCCGCCCCTCACCGGCCCGGCCCAGGTCAGCCTACGGATGGGGTAGAGTGTCAGACGATCGAGCAGTCACTGACGGCTCGTCAGTGCGGGCGTAGTTTAATGGTAGAACATGAGCTTCCCAAGCTTATAGCGCGAGTTCGATTCTCGTCGCCCGCTCCAGCAGTAAAGGCCCAGCTCAGGGACATGATCCCCGAGCCGGGCCTTTCATGTTTCCCGGGTCATTTTCGACCCCGTGCCCCCTGCGTGCCCTAAGCCTTTTCCGTGCCCTTGCCGAGGGACCTGGTGATGGCGGCGTCCATGCCGTCGGCGATCTTCTTGTCCCGCTCGCTGGTGGCGTGTTGGTAGATCAGCGCGGCCCGCACCGAGGCGTGCCCCATCCGGGCCATCAGCTCCTTGAGGCTCGCGCCGGTCGTGGCCGCCAGGGTGTTGCCGGTGTGCCGAAGGTCGTAGAAGCGGAAGCCCGGCATGCCCGCCTTGTCGCGCGCCTTCTTCCAGATCCGCCCGAACGAGGTGCGCCGGAACGGAGCACCTTTCTCGCCGACGAACAGCAGCCCCTGGGCGCCCTTCTCGGCGAACAGCTCCAGGTGCAGCCGGATGTCCGGCAGGACCACGGCGGGGATGGTCACGGTGCGCTTGCCCGCTTCGGACTTGGTGTCGCCCACCACCCGCCGGCCGGTGTTCAGCTCGGGAGCGGCCAGGCGGACCCGGACGGTGCTGGCCACCAGGTCGACGTCCGAGCGCCGCAGTTCGGCGAGTTCCTCCGGGCGGAGCGTGGTGAACGCGGCGAGCAGGACCATGGCCCGCCAGCGTCCGCCGACCAGTTGGGCCAGCTCGTAGACCTGCTCGATCGTGGCGGTACCGCGCTCGTCTGACGACTCCTTGCCCGCGCCCTTGATCCGGCAGGGGTTGCGCTTGATCAGCTCGTCGTCGGCGGCGGTCGCGAGGATCGCTTTCAGCAGCCGGTACGCCTTGGCCGTCGTGATGCGCTTGCCCGAGGCCAGCAGCTGGGCCCGCCAGGTACGGACGCGGGGAGCGGTGATCTCGTCCAGGTCCCAGGCCCCGAAGGTCGGCGCGAGGTGCAGCCGCAGCAGACGGCGGTACAGCTCGTCCGTGGTGGCCATCAGGTCCCGCTCGGTGATCCACGCTTCGGCGTACGTCGTGAAGTTGATTGCCCCGGCGTCTGGGTCGCGCCAGTCCTTGTTGTTGAGCGCAGTCTGAGTAGCAGCCAGCCAGTCATCAGCGTCCCGCTTGGTCTCGAACGTCTCCGGAGCCGGGCGCAGGAGGCCGTCCGGATCGGGGTAGCGGGCTTGGTAGCGCCCGGACGGGAGCTTTCGGATTCGGCCGAACTGCCGGCGCTTGCCTGCCACTTACGCCACCGCCCGCATGGTCCGCCGGGCCTGGCGCGGCTGCACGGTGTTGGCAGAGATGAAGGCAGCCAGGATGGCGGCGGAGACGCGGACATGGCGTCCGACCTTGACGTAGGCGATCCGGCGTTCGGCGATCAGTCGGCGCGGGAAGCGCTCCCCGCTGGTGTCCCAGGTGCCGAGCCGTTCGGCGACCTCCCTGATGGTGAGCAGTTGGTCAGCCATGGGTGGGTTCTCCTTCGGTTCCGGGTGCGGGGGTGAGTGCTTCGGTGAGCCAGCGTTCGCCGGGGGTGAGGCCGACGCCGGCGAACGTCCAGTGGGCGAGGACGAGGGTGGTCGGTTCGGTGTCGTCGCCCGGGGTGGGCAGGGGCGGTGTGTCGCTGGTTGCTTGGGCTTTGCGCCAGGCGGCGCGGGCTTCGCGGAGGGCGCCGAGGGTGGTGGAGTAGCGGCGGGTCTTGGTGGAGAAGTGGCCCCGGAAGCCGAGCATGTGGGCCCAGGCGCGGAGGCGGAGTTCTTTGAGTTCGGGGCGTGCGCCGAGGGTCCAGCAGGTGCGGACGAGGCGGCGGGCGTGCTCGGTGAGGTCGAGGTGGGCGAGTTCGGCGAGGAGCTTGACGGGGCGGTCCAGGGTGCCGGTGGCGGTCTCGGCGCCCTTAGTGGCGTACTTGGCGATGTAGGCGGCGACGGCGCGTTCGGTGAGGGCTGTGCCGGCGGTGAAGTCGGCGGTGCGGATGGGTCGGATGTCGAGCTGCTTGCCGAAGGCGAAGGTGTGGGCGGTGCCGTCGAGGACGGGGCCGGGGATCTCGGTTGCGGTGACGGCGGCGCGGATGGCGTCGGAGAGGAGATCGGGCGTTGCCCAGGCCGGGGGCGGGGTGTCGCCGCCTTCGGGGCCGTCGAGGCGGATGACGGCGTGGAAGTGGACGGCGCCGCGCTTTTGGTACTCGGCGACCTTGGCGAAGGACACACGGCCGTGGTCGCGGAACTCGCGTTGGGTGAGGCCGGCGCGCTTGGCGATCTCCCGGCGCAGGTAGATCGAGAAGCGGGCCCAGATCTTCCCGGCGTGGGCGTTCCAGAGCACGGCGGCGCGGTAGTCGTAGGTGTCCGGGTTGAGCGGCGTTCCCAACTCGGCTGCACCTTCGGTGTGTTGGGTGCCGCAGCGGCACCGGCCGGTGGAGGGGCGGTTGTGGACGGCGCCGAAGCCGGGGGCGGTGAAGGTGGCGAAGACGCGGGGGTGCGCGGTGACGGTGGCGGGGGTGCCTTTGCCGCCGGTGAGTCCGGCGGTGATCAGGTGGTAGGTGTCGCGGCGGTAGGTCTCGGCGCAGGCGGGGCAGCGGGTGGTGCGGCGGTTGTTGCAGCGCACGAGCAGGTGGCCGGCGGCGAGGTCGGTGGAGTTGAGGTGGTGGACGACGGGGCCGATCTCGCCGGTGGCCGTGTTGACGCTGTGTTCGGTGCGGTGGCCGTCGAGGCGGACCGGTCGGCCGCAGCCGCCGAGGCCGGCGAGTTGCCGCATGAGGGCGGGCATGGTGCCGAGTTGGGCGAGGGCGGTCAGGTCGGCGAGCGGTGGCGGGGCGATGGCGGTCATGTGGGTCACCTCCGGTGCGACAGGGGCCCGGAGCCGAGGGTGAGTCGGCTCCGGGGCCGGGCGGTCAGGACTTGTCGGTGGGCTTGGTGTGCTGGTCGGTCCAGGTCTCGGCGCAGACCTTGTGGGCGGGCTTGCCCCGGTCGGAGCGGAGGTTGGTGGGCTTGGCGCAGATGCCGCAGGGCTCCGGGCGCGGGGACCAGTGCTTCTTGTCGGACCAGTCGAAGTGGGCGCCCACCGGGGTCAGGCCCGGGTGAGGGTGCGCCGGGTGGGGGCCGGGAGGGTGCCGGCGCCGTGGCAGGTCGGGCAGTTCACCGGGACGGTGTCGCGGGAGCCGTCGGTGCGGCGGAGGCCGGTGGCGATCGCGACGCTGGCGAAGCCGGAGCAGTCGGAGCAGTGACGGGCCTGGGCGTGGTTGTGCTGGGGCATGATGAAGCTCTCCTTCTGGTCGTGGTCTTGTGCTGCGGGTTCGGGAGGGGCGTGGTCTCCGGGGCGGTGCGATGCTTGGCGGCTTGTGGCCGCCCCGGAGGCCGGTTAGAGCGAGGCGATCAGGAGCGCGGCCGGGAGCAGGCCGAGGGCGATGTGTGCGGCCTGATCGACGTGGGCTGCTCCGCTGGCGGCGCGGAATCCGGTCTGTCCGGTGTGATCCATCCACCAGGCGACGGCACGGCGGCGGTCGATGGCCGAGTGCGACAGGTGGACCCAGGCCAGGCCAGCGGCGACGCCCGAGACGGTCAACGGGGTGTGCAGGACGGCCGCGAGGGTGACCAGCGCCAGCAGGGTAAGGACGGTGTGACTGGCGGCGTGAACCTGGTTGGCGATCCAGCCGGTGAGCGTCCGGTCTGCCTTGTGGGCGGCCTGGTGGTCGGTCTGGGCCGGGTAGTCCGCCAGGTGGTGCGCGGCGAACAGGGCCGCGAAGGCGGCGGCGAACAATGCGGTCGAGTCGGTCATCTCGTTCACAGCCCCAGGGAGTCGGCGCGGACGGCGGCACGGTCGAGCAGGTGGTGAACGTCGGCCTGCCGGGTGGTCGGGGTGTCGTTGTACTCGTCCGGGGAGGTGACGGGCCGTCCGGTGGCGTGCAGGACTTCCATCACCTGGATGCGGGCCCGGCGGGCGGTGTCCGGGGTGCCGTAGCCGTGAGCGAGGACGGCGGCCTGTGCGCCGAGGAGGCAGACCCGGCCGGCGGAGTCCCACAGCGCGCCCTGAACCCAGCCGAAGGTGTTGATGTAGCGCGAGGCGAGGCGGAGGTGATCGGCGATGCTCACCGGGGTCGGCCGGGCCGTGCGGTGCGCGATCCGGTCGAGGAACGTCGGACCGGCCTGCGGGAAGCCGGCGTTCCAGAGCTGCACCGTGCTGCCGAGCGGGCAGACGTACGGGACGAGGACTCGGGCCGGGGCGGGGAAGGTGGCGAGGTACACCTCGATCTCGGCGATCAAGCCGGAGGCGTCCGGGGTGAGCGTGATCGGTGGTGCCAGGAGTGTGCTGGTCATGGCGGGTTGTCCTCTCACTTCTCGGTGACGGCGTTGACGCCGGATCGGGTGGTCTGGTCGATGACGGGGGCGAGGAAGGTGCCGGCGAGGTAGAAGCCGAAGAGGGCGATCAGGGCGGCGACCCACAGGCGGATGCCGAGGAGCTTGATCGCGGCGTAGGCGGCGCCGCCCAGGACGAGGACCAGGGGAAGGGTGATGTTCACGGCGGGTCTCCTGTCAGCGGACGGTGCAGCGGTGGGTGCGGGCGGCGATCTCTGCGGCGGGGCGGGAGTCGTAGTCGGCGGAGAAGCCGCAGCGCGGGGCGGTGCAGACGGCGGTGTGCTTCTCGCGGCCGTGGCCGTCGTAGTACGTGGCGACCTGGACGGGACCGATGCGGATCGTGTTGCGCGGGCGGATCGGGCGGGGCATGGCTGACCTCCTGTCAGGCGAGTTGGGCGGCGATGGCGTCGGCGAACTGCGGCGGGACACCGAGGCGGACGCGCAGGGTCGCCGAGTCGATCGGGGCGCCGGTACGGGTCTGGTGTTCGTCGGCGATCTTGCGGGCGTGCTCGATCAGCGCGGCAGGAACCGCCACGGTCGGGACGACCGGGGACGGTGCGGCCGGGAGCGCGGGAGTCGGCTCGGGAGCTTCGACAGCCTCCGGAACGGGCTCGGCCACCGGGGTGGGCGTAGGTGCGATCTCGGCCTCGTAGAGCGGGAGGTCGGGCTCAGGCTCCGCCGGGGGCGCGGTGGTGGTGGCGGTGTGGGCGAGCAGCGTGCCGCCGAAGAAGGCGAGGGCGGGCCAGCCTGCGACGAGGATTCGCAGCCAGGCCGGGACGTGGTCGAGGTCGAGGAGTCCGGCGGTGGCGACGTTGGCGCCGAGCGATGCGGCCAGAGCGATGGCGAACCAGGTCCAGGCAGCCCGTGCGGGTGAGCCCGAGGCCCGAAGGACGCGCATCCGGTGCCAGGCGGCGACCAGGAGCAGATCGACGGAGACGGGATAGGCCCATGCCTTCCAGCCGTGCTGCCCGGCGGCGTTGGCGAGGTCATGGAGGTGGGCGAAGGACAGCGCGCCGGCGATGGCGGCCTGGACGAGTACGGCGTCCGTGCGGGGCAGTCGCATCGGGCCTTCTCCTTCCGGGAGTTGGGGCGGGGGCCGGGCGGGGCCTGGAGTGGCCGGCCGCCCGGTCCTGGCGCTCTGGGTGGCTAGGCGGCGGCGGTGCCGGAGCCGAGGCAGGTCGGGCACAGGACCTCGACCTCTCCGGCGGGGCGGGTGTTCTTGCCCCGGCCGACGGTGTGGGTCTCGGTGACCCAGCCCTGTCCGGCGCAGGCGGTGCACTTGGGCGGGACGGGCTTGGTGCGGGTGGTCTTCCTGGCGGCCATGGGGCTGGTCCTTCCGGCTTTGGGCATGGCTCGGGTAGGGACTTGGCGTGAGGCGGTCACGCCGGACCGGGTGGGAAGGGTGGGTCAGCCGGTGACGGGGCGGGGCTTGACCAGCGAGGGGCCGCCGACCGGGGGTGCCACGGGCGGGACGTAGGGGCGGAAGGCCGCCAGCGCGGGCAGGACCGGGGCGAGGTGGGCGGTCTCCCGGCAGATCCGGGCAGCGTCCGCGAGGGACAGGTTCGGAGTCCTCATGCGCGACCAGCCGCCGGAGGAGTCACCGGCCACCGCGACGCCGGGCATCTCCGGGGCGATCTGCGTTGCGGCGAGAACCGCCTCGGGCGAGATGTCGCCGAGACCCATCTCGGCGGTCGTCTTGTCGTTGACGCGGTGGACCACGCGGCCGGTGAGCTGAGCGCGGAGCATCGTGGCACCCTTGCCCAGCTCGGAGCCGAACCTTTGGCCGCACACCTCTAGGAACACTCCGGCCGCGCGGCCGAGTTGGGCGAGGCGGATGAGCTGGGTGACCATGTGGTCCCGGCGTTCCTCGTCCTTGCGGGTGGCGACGAGGAACAGTTCGGCGACCTCGTCCACGATCAGCACCAGCGGCACCGGCCGCAGCTTGGCCGGCAGGCCCCAGATGTCCGAGGTGATCTCGTCGTCCGGCACCGAACCGGTGATCCCCTGCTGGTCGCGGATCAGGTCGTAGCGGGTTTCCATCTCGGCAACCAGCTTGTCCAGCAGCGCACTTGCCTTGTCCGGGTCGGTCGCCAGCGCCGACAGCCGGGGAGCGAACGGCGCCTGTTCGACGCCGAGCTTGCAGTCGATCCCCACCAGTGCCACGTCCAGCTTGGCGAGACCGGCGATCAGGTTGCGCATGTAGACCGACTTGCCGGTGAGCGTCGCGCCCAGGGTCAGACAGTGCGGGATGGCCCGGTAGTCGCGGACGAAGGCCGTACCGTCGTCCCGCAGCGCGACTGGGACCAGCAGCTCACCGGCCGGCAGTCGACGCGGCATCCGCACGTTGCGGAGCACGTCGAAGCCGGTCATCCGCAGCTCCACCACGCCGGGCTTGACCGACGCCACGTGGACAGCGTGCACGCCCCAGGCGTGGCGAAGGCGTTCCGCCGAGGCGGCCACGTCCGCCGGTTCCTGCCCCGGTGCCAGCCGCAGGCGGACCCGCAGGCCCGTCGAGGTCGGACGGACGCGGCGGATCTTCGGAGGCACCGGGCGGATCTCCCGCCGGGTGGTCGCCCGGGTGAGCAGGACCCGGAGCCGGGACGGAGCGACCGTGAGGCCGCAGGCGTCCATCGTGCTTCCGTAGGTGGCGGAGAACCGGACCGCCGTGACCGGCAGACCGACCGCCGACCAGTACACCGCCGGAGCCTTGACCCGGGCGTACGCCGCACCACCGGCGACAGCGGCCACAGGACCGCCCACCTCGATCAGCGTCAGCAGCTCGGACACGGCGCTCAGCCCTTCGCCGGAGCCGGGACGAGGGACGTGATGGCCATCGCGCGGAACGAGATGCCGTGCCGCTTCTGGCCGTTGAACTCGTTCTCCCAGTCACGGGCCTTGAGCCCGGTCACCGCCACTGGGTGACCGACCATCAGCCCCTCGGAGATCCCCGTTTCCGGCACGGTCACGGTGTAGAGGTTCGCCTCACCGTCGTCGGCGACGGTCAGACCCACGGTCATCAGCTTCGCGCCGGTCTCCCGGTCGAGGGCGATCTCGCCCGTCTGCTTGTTCACCAGCTTCGGCGCCGGCGGGATGACGACGAACACGAACGCGGTCGAAGTGTCGATCTTGAAGACGGCCATCGTGCAGCTCCTCTAGAAGAGGTTCCCTCATGCACTCATGTACATGAGCTGATGGATAGAAGAGTGCCCGACTCCTGTACATGAGTCAACCCGCCACGAGAAAGAATCTTGTGGCGGGCTGTCAGGGTGATGATCCGTCAGTCGCGAGCCGCAAAGCGGTAGTCAAGAACGAACTGGTCAGCGGCCATGGTGGTGTCGCAGACCTCAACCACGCGGCCTTCGCTGGTGATCGCATCCCGAACCAGGTGGATGACAGGTGAGCCGGGGCTCAGCGCGAGCGCGGAGCTCTCAGCCTTGGTCGCCAATCGGGCGCGCACGGTCTCCGTGAACTCGGCGAGCACGTAGCCGCGTTCCTCCAGGCGGGCGTAGATCCCTCCGCCCCCGGGGTTCTCGGCGAACATCTCGGGGATGTCCTTGACGACGTCCCAGGGCAGGTAGGAGGTGGCTTCCTCGGTGGGTGTCCCGTCTCGGAAGTACCGCCGCTTGCGCGCAAGCACCTTGGTGCCGACCTTGATCCCCAGCCGCTCGGCGATATCGCTCGGAGCGTCCGTCGGCCCTACGAAGAGCACGTTCACCGATGGGATGCCGCCGGATTGCTCCGCCTCAGCCAGGTAAGCCGCCTTGCCGGCAAGCCGGTGGGCGCGGCGGAACCGGTCCGAGGACTTCCGCTGCACCGGAGGGCGAGAGCGGACGTAGGAGCCCCGGCCGTGGTGCGTCTCGATCAACTGCATCGTCCGCAGCTCGGCAATCGCCTTCCGCACTGTGCCGGACGCGACGCCGTACCTTGCCATCAGCTCAGTTTCACTGGGCACCGCTTCGCCGGGTGCCAACGCTCCGGAGCGGATCTGCGTCGCAATGTCGTCCGCGATCTGCAGATACTTCGCCTTGGCCGTAGAGGCCGCTTCACCGCTCGCCATAGTCCTTCTGTTCTCCTATCCTCCTGTACATGAGTAGCAGCCGCCGAGAAGCCCCGTCAACGCCGCTCCACTCCGTGTCGGTGGCCGGCGTGGTGGTCCGTGAGGACGGTCGGGTCCTGGCCATCCGCCGGGCCGACAACGGAACCTGGGAGCCCCCGGGTGGCGTGCTCGAACTCGGCGAGACGGTCGAGGACGGCGTTCGCCGGGAGATCTACGAGGAGACCGGCATCAAGGTCACCGTGGACCGGCTGACCGGGGTCTACAAGAACATGACCCGTGGCATCGTCGCGCTGGTCTTCCGGTGCCACCCCGAGGGCGGGAGCGAGCAGCTCTCGGAGGAGTCGACGGCCGTCGAGTGGCTGACACCTGAGGAGGCCAGCGCCCACATGGGCGAGGTCTTTGCCGTACGGATCACGGATGCACTCCAGGACGACGCTCCCCATGTCCGTTCCCACGATGGGCGAACGTTGACCATGTCGGGGCGTTGAGTAAAAACCTTCTCTACGGGTTCAAGGCGACTCGCTACGCTCGCCGCGCGCGCCCCGGCTCACCGCCGGGCCGACGCTCCTGTCTTCGCCCCGCTCCGGCCCGGCTCCGCCGGCGCGCGTCTGTAGCGAGCACGCACTGAGATCCATAGGACTCAACCACATACCCCGCCCTCTCTCGGAGGGGGAGGCCGGCAGGCGCGAGGGTGCACCGCCGTCGTGGTGAACGTGGTGGGTCGCGGGACGGTCCCCTCCTCGATCGGACACCCAAGGGCGTACCCGGAACCCCCAGGGGCCGCCAAGGCCAGGCGCAAGCGTCACGGACGTGAGCCTTGGCGGCCCCTGGAGAACCCGGGTGCGGCGAAGCTGCCCGATCGAGGAGGGGACCACCCCGCTCAGCCGCCCACATGGGCAAAGAGCCCGCGCGCGACCAGCCCGCAGGCGATCTAGCTTGGAGGTATGCGCGTCGAAGTAGGGGACCTGTTAGTCGTGCGGTTTGCGCCGATCAGTGTTGAGAAGCTGATTGACCAGGCCGAGGACGAGGCTGAAAGCTGCCGCCTGGAAGGCATCCCGATCCTCTACTCGATCTCTACGGTCGCCATCCAGCGCAGCGCTGACGAGGAGCAAGAGGAGAGCTTGCTCCACAGGGTCTGCCGAGAATCCACTGCGGGAGGACGAACGATCTTCGTCACTGCCCAATCGGTCCTTGAGGAAAACGGCTTTGGTGTGCGACGCTCGGAACCTCCCACACATCACCATGACGTGATCTTCGGGATCAATCTGCACGAATCGGACGTTAACCGACTGCACACACTGTTTGAGACAGGGCGGAGGAAGAACCCAGCATGGCCGAAATGACTCAGCCGACGGCAGAGGTGCGGCTGGAGATCGATCTCAACGTGTCCTCTCCTGAAGGCTACGCACGCGTACGGCGCTCCAGGATTCCTGTCGATCTCCAGGTCGGGGAGTCCGTCATCGTGTTTGAGAGCGAGGATCAGCTCTCCGGGCCGGCACAGGTGGCGCGGGTCGACGAGAGTTTCGCGTACTTGGACGTCAAGTGGGATGCCATGGCCCATGACTCGTCCATCAAGCCGATGGCGTCGGCATAGTTTGCGTCCCGTCCGAGGGACGTGCCCTTCGTGTGCCCTAACCAGCGGATGGCAGCGGTAAATCGCGGTCAGTTGAGGGTGGCTGGCGTGCCAGGGCCGATGCCGCTGAGTGGCAGGTAATGGCTGGTCAGAAGCCTTTTACGGGGCCTGAGTTGGTGAGATTCCCAAGCTTATAGCGCGAGTTCGATTCTCGTCGCCCGCTCCACAGTAAAGCCCCAGGTCAACGGCCTGGGGCTTTCGCGTTCTCCGGGCAACTGGGAGATTCCGCAAGCGGTGTGGTCGGAGTCCCACAATGGTGCGCCCGGCCCCGGTCGTGGCCGGCCTAGGGGCTCTTCGGGCGCCTTTGGTGCTTCGCGGCCCTGTATGTGTCCAAGGCCTTCCGAGAGCTGCGCCAGATGCCGTCCGATCCCTGGAACGCTTCCAGGCGGCCGCGTTGGGCCGCCTGTCGCAGGGCGGGCAGCGAGAACTCCGTGTCCACCAGGGCGGCCAGAGGAACCATGCGGGCCGGTCCCGCCACGTTCGGCACGATGAAGCGGTTGAGGTTGTCGTGCATCGCTCGTGCGATCAGCTCTCCGAGGGAGCCGTAGTCGCCGGTGTCGGCCCGTTGCATCGCCGTCAGGTAGGCGTCCCGCTGCCTCTTGAAGATGATCACAGGAGGGTAGCCGAGGCGAACCAGGACCAGGTTGAGAATCAGTCTCCCGGTGCGTCCGTTTCCGTCGATGAACGGGTGGACCTGCTCGAAGTCGTTGTGCACCTTCGCCAGTTCTTCGGGCAGGGGGCGTTCGGGGCCGGCCCCGGAGGTGAGCCGCGTTGCAAGGACGAACACGTCCTCGACCCACTGCTGCACGCGGGCGGGGACGAGTGGCCAGGCCGGTGGTGCCATGCCTGCTGCAAAAGGTCTGATGTCGTGCTCACGGAAGTTTCCTGGGCTCTCCCGGTCCGCCGCGTCGGGGTGAGGCGCCACATCCCACACCGGTGTCAGGGCCGTGTGATGGACCTGGCGGACCTCGGCGACGGTCAGCAGCCTGCCGTCGTGCCATTCCCCGGGGTCGAGCGCCTGCCGGTAGACCCAGCGCGCAGCATCGGCGTAACCCCGGACTTCGTTGTACTCCGCCAGTGGCTTCGCTCCTACGGCTCGCCCTTGATCGAGGAGGGCCTGGACTTCGCGCAGGACCAGGGTGTTGCCTTCCAGGGCTGTCGAGTGGTGGGCCTCCTGATGCCAGATGTCATCCCAGATCGCTTGGGCCTCCCGGGGGTCCGGCAATCCTCCGTACCGCTGGTTCAGCTCGGCGAGGGCGGCGTCCAGCCGCTTGTACACAACCGCCCTGCTGGGGCGACCTCTCCCAGTCATTCGCTGCTCCCCTCGCATGGCCCGTTGGGCAGCCGGGCCCAAAGTTGATAACCCTGGGGCTCAGCCAATTGAACTTGTCAACTCTGGGGGCTCGTGCGGGTCCTCCATCGGCCGGTGGTTCACCGTGTCAGGCGCTACGGGCTGCGGGCGCTCCCTGTATGTGGCCAGGTGAATCGTGGTGCCCCGCTGTTGGCGCAACCAGGGAGTCGGCCGCACGCGGGTCACAGAGTTCACCCCATCGGGTGAGCCATCCGTGGTCGCCGGGTGGTTCGGACGAACTCGCCTTGGGTGTCCCGTAGTTGTCGATGAATTCGGGCCGGCCGGTCGGCTGTGACCTCTGCCACGGCCGAGGCGACGGCCGGAGTTATGTGTCCCGGCCCGTGCCCAGACGCGCTCAGCAACCCGAAGTTGAGGCCCTGTTCCGCGGCCCCGCTCCAAGGGTTCGTGCGCCGCTGATGCGTCGACGGCGCGCCCCTCGGATTCCCTGTCCCCGGCTCTCCGTGACCTCGTCGGCCCGACCCGCCGGGGGTGCCACGGCCGGGGGCTGGTAGGTATGGGGTGTGCGCTTCGACCTCGTGCCCATGCCGCCCGCCGTCCGGGACCGACCTCGGGACGATCGGGGTTACCCGGTGCCCGCCATCACGCCGTGGCAGGACGGGCAGCCGCAGTTCGCGTTGACCGACTACGGCCGCAGTGCCGACTGCGCGCAGCAGCGGCTCTGTTCGGTGTGCAACGTGCTGATGCCGCGCGGGCCGGTGTGGCGGGTGGTCGGGGCGGCCGAGGGGGCCGCGATCGGTGCCGCGCTGGCGGCCGGGCGGCCGTACCGGAATCTGGCCCCGACGCTGGAGGGTCCGGGGCACCGGGCCTGCATGCTGTACGCCTCGATGGTGTGCCCGTACCTGGCCAGGCCCAACGCCCGGCGCGGGCTCACAGCGGAGCAGCCGGACGAGCTGACGGCGCATGTCGTCCGGGGTGCGGTCCGGGGAGAGCTCGGTGCGGTGGTGGGGTACGCGGACTACGAGTTCGCGGTGACCGGGGCGCAGGTGCTGTTCCGGTTCTTCGACGTGATCGAGTACCTGCCGCACGACAACGCGGACGCGCACCTCGGGGAGCTGCGGGCCGAACTCGCCGCAACCGGCCGTGGGCCCGCCCAGCCGACCGGCTGAACGGGCCCACGGGGGCGGCGAGTTGGGCCGAAGGGCTCAGCCGAGCTGGCGGTAGGCCGGCAGGCCGTGGTGGCCGGACACCAGGGTCGGGGCGGCGGAGCCGTTCGCAGGGAGGGTCACGATGCCCGCCGGGGTCCGGGCGGCGACGGTGCGGCCGTCGGGGGACCAGGCCGGCTCGGTGTAGTCCGTGGTGGCGTGCGGGGTGAGGTCCTTGGCGGGGCCGGTCATCTCGTGGCTGTCGGTCCGGAACAGGTGGTCGTGACCGTTCACCGCGCGGACGAAGACGATGTCGTGGCCGTCGGGCGACAGCGTGGGCTCCGAGCCCTTGGCCACCGGGCCGCCCTGCTGGCGCAGGGCCTCGTCGCGGATGAAGACCTCGCCGCTGTCGCTGTTCGCGTAGACGGTACGGCCGTCGGCGCCGCCGCCGGCCGCCCACACGTTGCCGGTCGTCGGGTTCTGCGCGCTGTCCGGGCCCGAGTAGGTGCCGAGTCCCAGCAGCTGCGGCGTACCGCCGACGGTGGTGGCGGGCACGGACTTCAGCCGGGTGACCCCACCCTTGGCGGCGGTGAAGAACAGGTTGTTCTTGGCCGTGTAGTAGCCGTACGGCGAGGCCGCCGAGACCTGCCAGGCCGGGTGCGACCAGGTCTCACCGGCCGGGTGCCGGGCGACGGTGACCCGCGAGCTGCCGTCCGGGTCGGTGACGACCAGGTCACCGGCCCCGTTGACGAACGCGGCCTTGCGACCGTTCGGGGACCAGACCAGGTCGCGGACCTCGGTGCCGAAGTCGACCGTGGTGCCGTTCATCACGACGTACCGGGTGCCGTTGCTGATGGTCAGTCCGTTGCGGGCGGTGCCGTTCAGTACGGCCCGCGGTGCGTCGGCGACGGCCGCGAGGGCGACGGGCGGGGCGCTCGGGGCGCTCGGGGTGGCGGTGGGCGCGCCGGTCGGGTCGGCGCTCGGCGAAGCGGTGGGCGGAGCGGTGGGCGCGGCGGTGGGCGCGGCCGACGGCGCCACGGAAGGAGCGGCGGGCGAACCGGTCGCCGCGGCCGCCGAGTTGGCGGTGGTCGAGGCGCTGCACGAGGTCAGCAGCAGGGTGGTACCGGTGGTCACGGCGATGGCGAGGCTGATGGCGGTGTGGCGGCGGGAGCGAGCGGACATGGCGGTTTCCTCGGGAAACGGTGGGATGGGTGTGGGTTTCGCCCGAGCCTTGCTTCCCCCCGTGGCGTGTCCGCCTGTTCGGTAGCTCGCTGCTCTGTGCGACAGGAGAAGTCTGGCGTACCGGGGGTCCGGGAAGGGTCCGCCTCCTGTCACAGGCGTGCAACCGTGGTCGGTGCCCGACCGATCCGCGCGGTCGGGGCCCTGGGCACACCCGTACCCGGGTACGGGGGAAAACCCCCCTCGACGGCCGGGGGAGCATCGGATGTCGGCGAACTCCGGTGCTCCGTAACGTTCTCTGCATGACGACGAACCAGAACATTCAGTGGATGCAGCAGGGTGGCGCGGCAATGCTCCTGGCGACGGGACTGCCCGCCGAGCTGGCGGAGATGCTCGCCTCGGAGCGCGCGGAGAGCCTGCGGGACCCGCACCTGCGGTGGTTGCAGCAGGGTGGCGCGGCGATGCTGCTGGCGACCGGGGTGCCCGCGAACCTGGAGAAGGTGCTCATCGGGTCGGACGCCGCCGCCGGCCTGCCGGTCGGACGGTAACTCCCCTCTCCATAAGCCGAGTTACCGTCCGACCGGGGCGATGGGAGCAGCCCACCGCCCCGCCCGTTCAGAGGTCGAGCGCGGTGAGGTCGACCCGGCCGAGGCGTTCGGGGTCGATGAGCACGTCGATCGCGACGGCCAGGCCGTCGACCACCGTGAAGGCCATCACCGAGAACAGCTTGCCGTTGACCACGACGGCCACTCCGGCGGCGCCGTTGATCAGGGCGGGCCGGGCGAACGGGGCCAGCTTGCCGAAGGTGACGGCCTGCGAAGCGACCGTCCGTGCGCCTTCCAGGACCACGCTCTGGCGGGGCCGGTTCGGGCCGCCGTCGGAGCGGAGCACCACGTCGGGGTGCAGGACGGCGACCAGGTCGTCGAACCGCCCGTCGCGGGTGGCGGCGAAGAAGGCGTCGACCACCAGGCGCTGACGGCTCAGGTCGGGATCGGGGGCCGGTGCCCGCCCCTGCACCTTGCGGCGCGCACGGCTGGCCAACTGCCGGACCGCCGCACCGGACTTGTCGAGCATCGGGGCGATCTCGTCGAACGGCACGGCGAACATGTCGTGCAGCACGAAGGCGATCCGCTCGTCCGGGCCGAGGGATTCGAGCACCACCAGCAGGGCCAGTCCCACCGAGTCGGCGAGCAGGACCTGCTGCTCCGGGTCGACGCCGCGCTGGTGACTGACCACCGGGTCGGGGATGCGCAACTCCAGTGGGTCCTCCCGGCGTTGCTCGCGGGAGCGCAGCAGGTTCAGACAGACCCGGGCCACCACCGTGGTCAGCCAGCCGCCGAGGTTCTCGATCTCGCCGGCGCCGGTGCGGTCGAGGCGCAGCCAGCCCTCCTGCACCGCGTCGTCGGCCTCGGCGATCGAGCCGAGCATCCGGTAGGCCACCGCGCGCAGGTGCGGCCGGTGCTCCTCGAAACGTCGGGCCAGCTCCGTGCCGTCGTCCACCGCGTCACTTCCCCTCCGGTGGCGGACCCCCGCCGCCCCCGACTGTTCTACCGGGTGCCCGTCGGCGGCGTGACCCCGGCCACCCGGACCGGGACCGGCGGAGTGCGCCGACACCCCCGGCCCGGCTCCCCTGATGGCCGGACCGGGGTTGCTGTCCCGGGCGACTGCCTGTCGCATTGGTCTCAAGGGCTGGAACGAGTGGGCGCAATCGGGCGGCGGGTCTGCCCCGGTGGCGGTCGGCGCGATAGGCTTGGTTCCGTCTGGTCTAGACCACAGCGCGACTCAGAACGGTGGAGCCATGGAAATCGTCATCGTCCCCGATGCCGCAGCCGGCGGCGAGCTCATCGCCTCGGCGATGGCCGAGCTGGTGACGCGGAAGCCCGATGCGCTGCTCGGGGTGGCAACCGGCTCCACGCCGCTGCCGATCTACCAGGCACTGGCCGCCAAGGTCCGCAGCGGGGCGCTCGACGTCTCGCGGGCCCGGGTCTGCCAGCTGGACGAGTACGTCGGCCTGCCGGCCGGCCACCCGGAGTCGTACCGCTCGGTGGTGCTCCGTGAGGTGATCGAGCCGCTCGGGCTGACCGAGGCGTCCTTCTTCGGTCCGGACGGTGCGGCCGAGGACGTCGCCGCCGAGGCGATCGCGTACGACCACGCGCTGGCCGCCGCCGGCGGCGTGGACCTCCAGCTGCTCGGCATCGGCACCGACGGGCACATCGGCTTCAACGAGCCGTGCTCCTCGCTCGCCTCGCGGACCCGGATCAAGACGCTGACCGAGCAGACCCGGGTCGACAACGCGCGCTTCTTCGACAGCCTCGACCAGGTCCCGCACCACGTCATCACCCAGGGCATCGGCACCATCCTGGAGGCCCGCCATCTGGTGCTGCTGGCCACCGGCGAGGCCAAGGCCGACGCCGTCGCCGCCACCGTCGAGGGCCCGCTGTCCGCGCTGGTCCCGGCCTCGGCCCTGCAGCTGCACCCGCACGCCACCGTGGTGGTGGACGAGGCGGCCGCGTCCGGTCTGAAGCTGGCCGACTACTTCCGCGCCACCTACGCGGCGAAGCCGGCCTGGCAGTCCATCTGATCCGCAGCGTCACGGAACGAGCCGCAGACCCCCGGGGGTCTGCGGCTCGTTCCGTTGTCGGCCCGCACGCGGCTTCCCCCACGGAGCGGGGCGGGCGCCGTCGACAGCCCCGACTCTAGGCGGGACGGTTCGCGCCCGACCGTTCCCTGACGCCCTCCTGGCGGCGCCGGCCGCGATCCTGACGCCCCGTTGACACCCGACGGCCCCTGACGGGGTCTAGGGAGCGTATTTGGTTGTGATCAAGTGGAGCTTCGCGTGAGGTCCTTGATCCAGATAATCGAGGCGCGGAGGTGGAGGCCGGCGAGGTAGCTGCCCGGAGTCTTGTCGTAGCGGGTGGCGATGCCGCGCCACGCCTTCATCCTGTTGATCGCGCGCTCGACGGTGTTCCGCTCCTTGTAGAGGTCGGCGTCGTGGCTGACGGGGCGGCCGCCTCCGGAGCCCTTCTTCTTCCGGTTGGCGGCCTGGTCCTTCTTCTCCGGGATGACCGCCTTGATTCGGCGTTTACGCAGGTGGGCGCGGTTTCCGCGGGACGAGTAGGCCTTGTCCCCGGCGACCGCGTCCGGCCGGGTGCGGGGACGGCCGACGGGCCCGCGCACCCGCACCCTCTTCAGAACGGGGATGAACTGCGGGCTGTCCCCGGCCTGTCCGGCGGTCAGGACAAGTGCAAGCGGACGGCATCCGCGGTCCGCGGCGAGATGAATTTTGCTGGTGAGTCCGCCCCGGGACCTGCCGAGCAGGGCGGCCTTCAGTCGGAGTCCGTGCCGACGCCGGATGCGTCTTCGCTCCTCTCGCGCGGGATCGCTTTCGGCCTCCTGCCCGCTTTGTTCTTCGAGGCCGCCCCCTTTGACCTAGCCTTCTCCTCCTCGGCGGCGGCTTTCTCCAGGGCGGTGACGACGTCCCCGTCGAGGTGCATGCCGGCCGCGTCGTGGTGGGCCCGGGCGGTGGTGGAGTCGATGCTGACCAGGGACAGATCTACCTCACCGCGCTTCGCGGCTTCCGCGATCGTGCCCTCCAGCAGGGCCTCGAAGACCCCGGCGTTGCGCCACTGCCGGAAGCGGTTGTGGACGGTCGACCAGGCGCCGAACTCCGTCGGCATCTCCCGCCACTGCCCGCCCGTCTTGAACCGCCAGATCACACCCTCGAACTGCTGCCGCAGCCGCTCGGGGTACGGGCCGTACTCGCCGATCGGCAGGTACGGCTCGATGAACTCCCACTCATCATCAGTCAGTTGAACTCGCGTCACGCAAGACGGTCTACCGGACCGGGCCGTGCCACGAAGGCACATCCCACAGATTGATCACGACTCGATACGCTCCCTAGCGGGTCACGGTGCGCCCGTCCCGGACCACGACCTCGCGGTCGGCGTACGCCGCGACCCGGGCCTCGTGGGTGACCAGCACCACCGCGGCGCCGGACTCCCGGGCGGCGGCCCGGAGCAGCCGGAGCACCCGTTCGCCGTTCAGCGAGTCCAGCGCACCGGTCGGCTCGTCGGCGAAGACCACCTGCGGGCCGGTCACCAGGGCCCGGGCCAGCGCCACCCGCTGGCCCTGGCCGCCGGAGACGTCGGACGGGTGCTGGGCGGCCGTGCCGGTGACCTCCAGCCGCTCCAACCACTCCCGGGCCAGCCGCTCGGCGGGGCGGCGGCGCAGCCCGTTCAGCCGGAGCGGCAGCGCGACGTTCTCCAAGCAGGTCAACTCCGGGACCAGCTGGCCGAACTGGAACAGGAAGCCGAAGTCGCTGCGGCGCAGCGCGCTGCGCCCGGCGTCGGTGAGCCCGGCCAGCGGGGTGCCCCGGTAGGTCACCTCGCCCGCGTCCGGCCGGACGATCCCGGCCAGGCAGTGCAGCAGGGTGGACTTGCCGGAGCCGGAGGCGCCCATCACGGCGACCAGTTCGCCCGCCTCGACGCTCAGCGAGGCGTCGTGCAGCGCGGCGGTGGCGCCGAACGCCTTCGCCAGGCCGGTCCCGCTGAGCAGCGCGGTCGCCGGCGCGGACCGCTGCCCGGTACGGGCCTCGGCCGGGGCCGTCATCGGCCGACCTGCCCGCGCAGTTCGTCCAGCCGGGCCGCCGTCAGCTCCAGCCAGCGCAGGTCCGCCTCCAGGTGGAACAGCGCGTGGTCGCAGATCAGCTGGTCGGCCAGGTCACCGGAGTCCTTGCGCCGGGTCAGCACCCGCATCTGCCGCAGGTGCTCGGTCCGTTGCAGGTCGAGCACCTCCGCCGCCGGGCGCCCGGTCAGCAGCGCGAGTACCACCTTGGCGTACAGGGTGTTCTGCAGGTACGGCTCCGGGCTCTCGGCCCGGGCCAGCCACTCGCCGACGTCGGTCACCCCGGCCTCGGTGATCGCGTACCGCTTCCGCTCGGGGCCGTCCCCCGGCTCGACGCCCTCCACCTCGACCAGCCCGCTCTTCAGCAGTCGGGACAGCGTCGAGTACACCTGCCCGTAGTGCAGCGACCTGGTGCGGCCGAACTGCTCGTCGTAGGCGCGCTTCAGGTCGTAGCCGTGGCGCGGCTGGGACTCCAGGAGGCCGAGGAGGATCTGACCGAGTGACATGGACGGCACTCTACCCAGGGTGTATATCCGGGGTTCATAGTCGGGCACACCGGGCCGCCGGATCGGGGAACGGACCCCGCCCGGCGACGGCGGCAGGCTACGGTGGGGCCGAAGAGCCGGTCGGACCAGGGGGAGTGGCGTGCTCGATCCGCTGTCGATTTCGGCGGTCACCGCGGTGCTGGGCGCCGTCGGTGCCTCGATGGCCAACGAGGCGGGCAGGTGGGCCTGGGAGTCCGTCGGCGGGCTGACCAGGCGGGCGTTCGGGCGGGAGGTGCCGGCCCCGACCGGGGCGGCCGAGCGCGAGCAGCTGGCCGGGCGCCTGGTGGCGCGGGCCCAGGCCGATCCGGCCTTCGCGCTGGAGCTGTCGGCCTGGCTGAACGGCAACGCCGGGGCCGGTACGTACCGTCCCGCGGTGCCCAGGGCGCTGCCCGCCTCGGTGCGGTTCTTCACCGACCGCAGGGAGGCGCTCAAGCAGCTCGACCAGGAGGCGGACCGGAAGCCGGACGGGCGCCCCCGGGTCGCCGTGCTGCACGGCCCCGAAGGCATCGGCACCAGCACCCTCGCGGTGCACTGGGGTGCCCGGGAGATCCGGCGGTTCCCCGACGGGCAGCTCTATCTCGACCTGCGCGGCGGCGCGTTGGGCACCAGCCCGACCCCGACCGCGCTGCTCCGCCGGCTGCTGCTGGACCTGGGGATGCCCGCCGACACCGTCCCGCTCGGCCTGGACGACCGGCTGACCGCCTACCGGACGGCGCTGGCCGACCGGCGCCTGCTGCTGGTGCTCGACCACGCGCAGTCGGCGGCCCAGGTGCTGCCGTTGGTGACCTCGGCGCCCGGCGTGTGCACCGTCGTGGTGGCCCGTCGTCCGCTCACCGGTCTGGACGCGGTCGGTGTGCCGGTCGGCCCGCTGAGCGGGAAGGACGCCACCCGGCTGCTCACCGAACTGGCGGGCCGTCAGGCGGTCGGGGCGGCGAAGGCCACCCTCCCCGCGCTGCTGGCGCGCTGCGCCGGTTCGCCGTTCGCGCTGCGGGCGGCCGCGCCGTACCTGGCCACGGTGCCCGCGCCCCGGGTCGGGGAGGCGGACGCCGCCCAGGTGGCGGTGGAGGACGCGTACGGGCGGCTGTCCCCGGAGGCGGCCCGGCTGTACCGGCTCGGCGGGCTCCGCCCGTGGGCCGCGATCGGCCCTGAACTCGCGCACGCCGTCGGGGAGTTCGCCGATGCCGGGGAGCTGCTCGCCGAGCTGGCCGAGCAGCGGCTGCTGGAACCGCAGCGGGACGGGCGCTACCGGTACCGCCCGATGGTGCGGGCGCACGCCGAGCAGGCCGCCGTCCGGCAGGACGGCCTGGCGGCCGGGGCGGCGGCGGTCCGCCGGGCGGTGGAGTCACTGCTGCACTTCGCGGTCCGGGCGGATCACGCGGCGCTGCCGCAGCGGTGGCACCTCGGCCCGCTGTACCGGGAGTTGGGGCGCGGTGAGTACGAGAGCCCGGGAGCCGCGGTGGCCGCCCTGAGCGGGGAGCTGGGCAACCTGCTGGAGGCGGTCCGGGCCGCCGGGGAGTTCGGCTGGCACGACCTGGTCTGCCAGCTGGTCGAGGCGCTGTGGGCGCTCCAGCTCAAGGCGGCCGGCCACGACCTGCTGCTGCCCGCGCTCCGGGCGGGCGTCCGGTCGGCCGAGGCGTTCGCCCCCGGGACCGACCTGGCCGGCCGGATGCACACCCAACTCTCCTTCGCGCTGGTCGAGTCGAAGAAGTACGACGAGGCCGAGACCGAGCTGATGGCCGCCGCCGAGGCGGACCGGGCGGCCGGGCACCTGCGCGGGCAGGCCACCGCGGTCGAGTCGCTCGGGCTGCTGCGGCTGCGGCAGTGGCGGTTCACCGAGGCGTACGACTGCTTCGAGGAGGCCGACCGGCTGCTCGGCGGGATCACCGAGGGTGACCGCGGCCGGGCCGACGTGCCTCGGGCCCGGGCGCTGCTGCGGCGGCACCGGGGGCGCGCGCTCGCGAGTGAACCGGCCCGGGCGGTCGAGCAGTTGGAGCTGGCGTTGAGCTGGTTCCGGGAGCACGGCGACGACTACAACACCGCCCGGACGCTGACCAACCTGGCCGAGGCCCGGTTGGCCCAGGGGCGCCCGGCGGAGGCGGCGGTGGCGATCGAGGAGGCGCTGGTGCTGCTCGGGCGGGAGAACGCCGCGCTGCACCTGCCGTTCCTGCACGCGCTGCGCGAGCGGGCTAGCGCCTGAGCTCGGTGACCAGCACGGTGTGGCTGGTGCTGCCGGTGCGGACGCCCAGTGGGCCGGGGGCGGGCCGGGCCAGCAGGGCGGAGGCCCAGGCGGCCGGGTCGGCGCCGCCGTCGGTGGTGGTCAACTCGACCAGCAGGCCGTTGCGGTGCCGGGCCACGCAGTGGTGCGGGCCGGTCACGTAGGCGGCCAGCGAGCAGCCGGGGAAGCGGTCGAGCACCTCGGCGGTCCAGTCGGCGGGCGTCCCGAACCGGGGGTCGTCCGGGGCGCCGTACCGGTAGATCAGGTCGGCCAGGTCGAGCACCTCCCGGTCCAGGGTGTCCTCGTGCACCGCGAGGTGGCCCTCGCCCGGGCCGTCCGGCTCGTACTCGGGGGAGACCGTCCGGTGCAGCTCGACCGCGCCGTGCCGGAGCACCCGGGTGCAGACCCGCAACGGGGCGGTGCGCACGGGCGGTTGGTACGGCGGCAGCGGCAGCCGGTCCAGGAGGGCGGGCGTCCCGGGTTCGGGCAGCCCGATCAGGCGGTAGCAGAGCGCCCGGAGCAGCCCGGCCGCCCGGCCGGGGTCGGAGCTGGTCAGCGCGGCCGGGCCGGGGAACGGCCGGTGCTCGGCCCGGAGCCGGTCCAGCTGCGGCAGCAGGGCGGCGTACGGGTCCAACTGCGGTGCCTTGCGGACGAAGTCGGCCACCGGGCTGTCCGGGCCGAGGGTGTCGAGCGAGGCCGCGCCGAGCAGGACGGGAGTGCCGAGCGCGGCGGCGTAGTAGCTGACCGAGCCGAAGTCGCCGAGCACCGCGTCGGCGGCGAGCAGGGCCTGCCGCCAGTCGTGCACCGGGTCGATCAGGGTCAGCCCGGCCCGCTGCGCGGCGTCCAGCCAGAGCCGGATCTGCCCGGGGCCGTGGCCGTGCCAGATGTTCGGGTGCAGCACGGCGGCCACCCGGTACTCGTCGGCCGGGAGTTCCGCGCGCAGCCGGGGCAGCAGCAGCGGGAGCAGGTCCACCGGGCCGCCGTCGCCGAACAGCGCGTTCGGGTTCCAGGTGGAGTTGAGCAGCAGCAACTGCTGTCCGGGGTGGACGCCGAGGGTGCGGCGGAAGCGCTCGCGGAGCGGACGCTCGCTCAGCAGCCGGTCGTAGCAGGGGTCACCGGCGAGGACCGCCGTCGCGGCGGCCGGCGGGCAGGCGGCCGCGAGGCGTTCGACCTGCTCGGGGTGGGAGAGCACCATCGCGTCCACGAACGGGACGCCGGCCTCGTCCAGCAGCAGCGCCGGGTCGAAGCCGAACACGAACGGCTGGCTGGCTGGCTGGCTGGCTGGCTGGCTGGCTGGCTGGCTGGCTGGCGCGAGTATCTTATTGTACCCGACGCCGTGCGAGAGAACGACCAACTTCCCTTGAATACGGTCGAGTTGGCCGCCGAGGCTGGCCGAGATCGCCAGCGCCACCGGGGTGCCGACCGCCTGCTCCCAGGGCAGCAGCGGCACGCCGACCGCGTCGAACAGCTCCGCCAGGCCGGCCTGGAACGGCGAGGAGCCGGTACAGGTGGCCAGCAGCTGCACCCGCAGGTCGTCGCGGAACAGCGGCACCACGTCCAGCAGCCTGGTCGCGGACGTGACGTTGTGCACGACCAGCAGGACCTTGGTACTGCCGCCCCGGGTCGCCCACCGTGCGGCCTCGTCCCCGACCGGGACCCGCACCCACTCACCCCACCGCTCACCCACCCGTTGAACCTACCGTCGGGAGGGTGGGCCCGGCAGGAGTTCGCCGGGTCGGGCCCCGGCCCGGCGGGCGGTCGGCTTGTTGCACACTATGTGCAGGTACTTTTCCCGAGCAGCAGGTAGTGAGGTTGGGTCATGCCGGAGTCCCCGGTGGTGCTGGGCATCGAGTCGTCCTGCGACGAGACCGGCGCCGGTCTGGTGCGCGACGGCGTGCTGCTCGGGCAGGCCGTGGCGTCCAGCATGGACGAGCACGCCAGGTTCGGCGGCGTGGTGCCGGAGATCGCCGCGCGGGCGCATGTGCACGCCGTCGCCCCGGTGGTCACCGAGGCGTTGCGGCGGGCCGGGCTGACCCTGGCCGACGTCGGGGCGGTGGCCGTGACCACCGGGCCCGGTCTGCCCGGGGCGCTCCAGGTCGGGGTGGCCGCCGCGAAGGGCTACGCGTTCGCGCTCGGGGTGCCGCTCCACGGGGTGCACCACCTGGCCGGGCACGTGGCCGCCGCCGGGCTGGCCGGCGGGCCGCTGCCGAACCCCTGCGTGGTGCTGATCGTCTCCGGCGGCCACACCTCGCTGCTGCTGGTCCGCGACCTGGCGCGGGACCCGATCGTGCACCTCGGCGACACCCTGGACGACGCGGCCGGCGAGTGCTTCGACAAGGTGGCCCGGATCCTCGGCCTGCCCTACCCGGGCGGCCCGGCGATCGACCGCGCCGCCCGGACCGGCGACCGGAAGGCGGTCCGCTTCCCGCGACCGCTGACGGGTGCTCAGGACGCCCCGTACGCGTTCTCGTTCTCCGGCCTGAAGACCGCCGCCGCCCGCTGGGTGGAGGCGCAGCAGGCCCCGCACGTACCGGACGCCGCCGCCGCGCTCCAGGAGGCGGTGGCCGACGTGCTGACCCGCAAGGCCGTCCGGGCCTGCACCGACCACGGCATCACCACCCTGGTGGTGGTCGGCGGGGTGGCGGCCAACTCCCGGGTTCGCGAGCTGGCCGAGCGGCGCTGTGCCTCGGCCGGGATCACCCTGCGGGTGCCGCCACCGGGCCTGTGCACCGACAACGGCGCGATGATCGCCGCGATCGGCGACCTGCTGGTCCGGGCCGGCGCCGAACCGGCCCCGCCGGAGCTGTCGGTCGACCCGTCCGCGCCGCTGGAGTCCGCCGCGCTGGTACCGCTGACGGACCGTCGGGCCAGCGCGGCCTGAGCAGTGCCGCTACGGTCGCTGCAAGGCCGGACCCGAGGGGGAGCGATGACCGTCACGCTGGACAGCAGGGAGCTCAACCGGGCCACGCTGGCCCGCCAGCTGCTGCTGGAGCGCTCGGAACTGACGGTGCCCCAGGCGCTGGAGCGGCTGCTCGGACTGCAGGCGCAGACCCCGCAGACCTGGTACGTCGGGCTGTGGACCAGGCTGGCCGGGTACACCCCCGAGGAGACCTCCGGGCTGCTGGCCGAGGGCGGGCTGCTGCGGATCGCGCTGATGCGCGGCACCATCCACCTGGTCACGGTGGAGGACGCGCTCTGGCTGCGCCCGCTGGTGGAGCCGGTGATCGAGCGGGGCACCCGTGGCGCGTTCGGCCGGAAGCTGGTGGGCCTGGACCTTGCCGAGCTGGCCGCCGTCGGCCGCGCCGCGTTCGCCGAACGGGCGTTGACCTTCGCCGAGTTGGGCAAGCTGCTGACCGAGCACTTCCCGGCGTACGACGGGGCGGCGATGGCCCAGACGGTCCGGGCCGTGGTGCCGCTGGTGCAGGTGCCGCCCCGTGGACTGTGGGGCCGCAGCGGCCCGGTGGCGCACCTCCCGGTCGAGCAGTGGCCCGGCCGGGAGCTCGAACCGGCACCCGACGTCGAGCAGTTGGTGCTCCGGCAGCTGGCCGGCTTCGGCCCGTGCACGGTGCGGGACATCCAGCAGTGGAGCGGCCTGACCCGGCTGGCCGAGGTGCTGGACCGGCTCCGCCCGCAGCTGGTGGTGTTCCGGGACGAGCAGGGCCGGGAGCTGTTCGACCTGCCCGACGCGCCCCGCCCGCCCGCCGACACCCCGGCCCCGGTGCGCTACTTGTACGACTTCGACAACCTGCTGCTCTCGCACGCCGACCGCGGCCGGGTGCTCACCGTCGACTTCGCCGACCAGGGCTTCGCCGGCGTCAACGAGATGCCGCGCTCGGTCCTGGTGGACGGCTTCGTGGCCGCCACCTGGCGCCACGCGGCGGCCAAGGGCGAGGCGGTGCTGACGGCCCGCCCGTTCCGGCGGCTCACCCCGGCGGAGCGGGACGGTCTGGTGACCGAGGGCGAGCTGCTGAGCCGTTTCCTGGCCCCGAAGGCCGCCCGTCACGAGGTCCGGATCACCGCACCCGAGCCCGGCTGAGCCGGGCCCGGCCCGGCCGCCGCTCCGGTGGCGGGATGCCGCCCGGCCGGTGAGGGTGGGCGGCGGGGGCCGGTTCGATGGGAGATGACGCATGGTCGAGGTGACCGAACCCTATGCGGTGGGCACGCCGTGCTGGGTGGATCTGAACGCGCGCGACCAGCAGGCCGCACTGGACTTCTACAAGGACCTGTTCGGCTGGCAGGGCGAGATCGGACCGCAGGAGTTCGGCGGGTACGCGATCTGCGCGAAGAACGACAAGCCGGTGGCCGGGATCATGGGTCCGGTGGACGTGGAGCCGGGGCAGCCGCAGGTGCCGTCCAACTGGACCACCTACCTGAGCACCGACGACGCGGACGCCACGCTGACCGCGATCGGCGACAACGGGGGCACCGTACTGCTGCCCGTGATGACCGTCGGCAGCACCGGGAAGATGCTGGTGGCGGCCGACCCGAGCGGCGCGGTGTTCGGGGTCTGGCAACCGCTGGACTTCTTCGGCGCCCAGCTGGTGAACGAGGCCGGCGCGGTGGTCTGGAACGAGCTGCACACCAGCGCCCCCGGCGCGGTGGGCGCGTTCTACGACGCCGTGTTCGGGGCCAGGATCGCCCCGATGGAGCAGATGCCCGAGTACCTGTCGTACAACGTGGCCGGCCGGGGCGTCGCCGGGGTGCTCGACCTGGCGAACGACCCGCCCGGCACGCCGCCGCACTGGCGCACCTACTTCGCCGTGGACGACGTGGACAGCACGGTGGACGCCCTGGTCCGGGCGGGCGGGAACCTGCTGGACCCGCCGACCGACCAGCCCTGGGGCCGGGTCGCCCTGGTCCAGGACCTGGACGGTGCGGTCTTCTCGTTGATCACGCCCGTCCCGATGTGACGGCAGCGGCTTTACCGGGACCGCCCGTTCGCGACGCGCCAGACACGCTGCGAATGGGCGGTTTCGGCGCTCCGGAGGACCAGACTGATAGTCATGCTGGGGCTCCCGGACCATATCGAAGCGTTCCTGTTCGACCTCGACGGCGTACTGACGCAGACCGCCAAGGTGCACGCGGCCGCCTGGAAGGACATGTTCGACACCTTCCTCAGAGCGGAGACCGGCTCCGGGTTCGCCCCGTTCGAGCCGACCGACTACGACGAGTACGTGGACGGCAGGCCGCGGCTGGACGGCACCCGGACCTTCCTGGCCTCGCGCGGCATCACGCTGCCCGAGGGCACCCCTGACGACCCGCCGGGGACCAGGACGGTGCAGGGGCTGAGCAACGCCAAGAACGACACCGTGCTGCGGATGATCCGGGAGCGGGGCGTCCAGCCGTACCCCGGTTCGGTGGCCTACCTGCACCGGCTGCGGGAGCTCGGCCTGCCCCGCGCGGTGGTCTCCTCCAGCGCCAACTGCCGGGACGTGCTGCGCGCGGCCGGGATCGACGACCTGTTCGACGTGGTGATCGACGGGCTGGTGGCGAGCCGGGAGAAGCTGCCCGGCAAGCCCGCCCCGGACACCTACCTGGCCGCGGCCCGGGCGCTCGGCGTCGAACCCGCGCACGCCGCCGTGTTCGAGGACGCCCTGGCGGGCGTCGCCTCCGGCCGGGCTGGCGGCTTCGGCACGGTGGTCGGGGTGAACCGGACCGGGCAGGCCGAGGCGCTCCGGGAGCACGGCGCCGACCTGGTGGTGGACGATCTCGCCGAACTGATCGACGGCCGGCCGGAGGACACCCGATGAGCCCGCAGACCACCTTCAGCGTCGACCCCTGGGGCGTCACCGAGCAGGGCCTCGACCTGGCCGGCCTGGCCAGGTCCGAGTCGGTCTTCGCGCTCTCCAACGGTCACATCGGCCTGCGCGCCAACCTGGACGAGGGCGAGCCGCACGGCCTGCCGGGCACCTATCTGAACGGCGTCTTCGAGCTCCGCCCGCTGCCCTACGCGGAGGGCGGTTACGGCTACCCGGAGTCCGGCCAGAGCGTCATCAACGTCACCAACGGCAAGATCATCCGACTGCTGGTGGACGACGAGCCGTTCGACCTCAGGTACGGCGAACTCCTGCACCACCAGCGGAGGCTGGACTTCCGGGAGGGCCTGCTCCGGCGGGACGCGGAGTGGACCTCGCCGGCCGGCCGGACGGTCAAGGTGTCCTCCACCCGGCTGGTCTCGCTCACCCAGCGGGCGATCGCGGCGGTGGACTACCGGGTGACCGCCGTGGACGGGCCGATCCGGGTGGTGCTGCAGTCCGAACTGGTGGCCAACGAGCAGCTGCCGGGCGGGGGCGAGGCGGACCCCCGGGCCGCCGCCGTGCTGGAGGCCCCGCTGGTGGCCGAGGCCGGGCTGGCCGCCGGCACCAAGGCGGTGCTGGTGCACCGGACCAGGTACAGCGGCCAGCGGGTGGCGGTCGGGATGGACCACCTGATCGAGGGCCCGGACGGCTTCCACGTCACCGCCGAGTGCACCGAGGACCAGGGCCGGATCAGCGTCACCACGGTGCTGCACCCGGGCGAGGAGCTGCGGCTCACCAAGTTCACCGCGTACGGCTGGTCGGCCACCCGCTCGCTGCCCGCCGTCCGGGACCAGGTGGAGGCCGCGCTGACCGCCGCCCGGTACACCGGCTGGAACGGCCTGGTGGCCGAACAGCGGGAGTTCCTCAAGGAGTTCTGGGAGACCAGCGACGTCCAGATCGACGGCGACGTGGAGCTCCAGCAGGCCGTCAGGTTCGCGCTCTTCCACGTGCTCCAGGCCGGCGCCCGGAGTGAGGAACGGGCCATCCCCGCGAAGGGGTTGACCGGCCCCGGCTACGACGGCCACAGCTTCTGGGACACCGAGACCTTCGTGCTCCCGGTGCTCACCTACTGCCTGCCGGACGCGGTCAAGCAGGCCCTCCGCTGGCGGCACACCACCCTCCCGCTGGCCCGCGAACGGGCGGCCCAACTCGGCCTGGCCGGTGCGGTGTTCCCCTGGCGGACGATCCGGGGCGAGGAGTGCTCGGGCTACTGGCCGGCCGGGACGGCCGCGTTCCACATCGGCGCCGACATCGCGGTGGCGGCGGCCCGGTACGTCCGGGCCACCGGCGACGTGGAGTTCGAGCGGGAGTACGGCCTCGAACTGCTGGTGGAGACCGCCCGGATGTGGCGCTCGCTCGGCCACCACGACGCGGCCGGCCGGTTCCGGATCGAGGGCGTCACCGGGCCGGACGAGTACAGCGCGGTGGCCGACAACAACGTCTTCACCAACCTGATGGCGCAGACCAACCTGCGGGCCGCCGCCGAGGCCGCCGCCCGGCACCAGCCGACCGCCGCCGCGCTCGGCGTCGACACCGAGGAGACCGCCGCCTGGCGGGACGCCGCCCGGGCGATGTACGTCCCGTACGACGAGAAGCTCGGGGTGCACCCGCAGGCCGACGGCTTCACCGACCACCAGTTCTGGGACTTCGAGGCCACCCCGCCGGAGAAGTACCCGCTGCTGCTGCACTACCCCTACTTCGACCTGTACCGGAAGCAGGTGGTCAAGCAGGCCGACCTGGTGCTGGCCATGCAGGTGCGCGGCGACGCCTTCACCGACGAGCAGAAGGCCCGCAACTTCGCCTACTACGAGCGCCTGACGGTCCGGGACTCCTCGCTCTCCGCCTGCACCCAGGCGGTGATCGCGGCCGAGGTGGGCCAGCTCGACCTGGCCTACGACTACACCGCCGAAGCCGCCCTGATGGACCTGCACGACCTCGGCGGCAACACCAGGGACGGCCTGCACATGGCCTCGCTGGCCGGGGCCTGCCTGGCCCTGGTGGCCGGCTTCGGCGGCCTGCGGGACAACGCCGAGCACCTGTCGTTCCGGCCCCGGCTGCCCGCCGGGCTGCGGCGGCTCGCCTTCGCGATGAAGACCCGGGGCAACCTGCTGCACGTGGAGATCACCCACGCCCGGACCACCTACACCCTCCGCCGCGGCACCTCGATCACCGTCCTGCACGAGGGCGAACCGCTCCGGATCGAGCCCGGCCGCCCGGCCTCCCGCCCGATGGTCGTCCCGGAGACGCCCGAGCGCTGCCTCCAGCCGCCCGGCCGCGAGCCGGCCCGCCGCCAGCAACAGCCGGGCCCCTCCGTCGGCAGCGGAGCGGAACCGCCGCACCTGGCCGCCGAATAGGCCGACCCCGGCCTGGGGTTGAGCTCTGGGCAGGTGCTCCGGGTCTACGGTCCAGGGGCTCGGGGCTCTGCTGATGTGCGGCTCCGCCGCGTGGGCGAGGAGATCTGGCGTGCGGGTCACTGCGAAAGTGCCTGACCGGCTACGCAACGGTGACCTTGCAAGGGCCGGCGTCGCAGTTCCCCGAGCCCCTGGACTCTTCCGAGCCACCTGCCGACAGTCGAGCCCGTGTCTTCCGAGTGCCAAGAGTGAGAGGTGGAACCGTGGTCAGCGTGGCCGAGCAGATGGTCGAGGTACTCCGGCAGGCCGGGGTGGAGCGGGTCTACGGGGTGGTGGGGGACAGCCTCAACCCCGTGGTGGACGCCATCCGGCGGACGGACGGGATCGAGTGGGTGCACGTCAGGAACGAGGAGGCGGGCGCCTTCGCGGCGGCCGCCGACGCCGAACTGACGGGCCGTCTGGCGGTCTGTGCGGGCTCCTGCGGCCCCGGCAACACCCACCTGGTCCAGGGGCTGTACGACGCCCAGCGCAGCGGTCTCCCGGTGCTCGCGCTGGCCTCGCACATCCCGAGCGCCCAGATCGGCACCGGCTTCTTCCAGGAGACCCACCCGGAGCGGGTGTTCGTGGACTGCAGCAGCTGGTGCGAGATGGTCTCCACCCCGGCCCAGCTGCCGCGCCTGCTCCGGGTCGCGGTGCAGCACGCGCTCGGCGCCCGGGGCGTCTCGACCCTGGTCTTCCCCGGCGACGTGGCCGCGCTGCCCGCCGCGAACCCGACCGGGACCGGCAGCTTCCTGACCGAGCAGGCGGTCGCCGCCCCGCCGTGGTCCCAGGTGCAGGCGCTGGCCGAACGGCTGAACGCGGCCGAGCGGGTCGCGCTGTTCTGCGGCGCGGGGGTCCGCGCGGCGCACGGCGAGGTGATGGAGCTGGCCGGGCGGGTGCTGGCCCCGATCGGGCACTCGCTGCGCGGCAAGGAGTGGATCCAGTACGACAACCCGTACGACGTCGGGATGAGCGGGCTGCTCGGCTACGGCGCCTGCCACGAGGCGCTGCACGAGGCCGACCTGGTGGTGCTGCTGGGTACCGACTTCCCGTACGACTCGTTCCTGCCGGGTGCCAACACCGTCCAGGTCGACCACGACGCGACCCGGCTGGGGCGCCGGACGCCGCTGGAGCTGGCGGTGCACGGGGACGTCGCGGCCACCCTGCGGGCGGTGCTGCCGCTGCTGGAGCAGAAGACCGACCGGTCCTTCCTGGACGGACTGCTGGCCAAGCACTGCAAGGCACTCGAAGAGGTGGTCGGGGCCTACACCAAGAAGATCGAGAAGCACGTCCCGATCCACCCGGAGTACGTCGCCTCGGTGCTGGACGAACTCGCGGCCGAGGACGCGGTGTTCACCGTGGACACCGGGATGAACAACGTCTGGGCGGCCCGCTACCTGTCGCCGAACGGGCGGCGGCGGGTGATCGGTTCGTTCCTGCACGGGTCGATGGCGAACGCGCTGCCGCACGCGATCGGGGCCCAACTGGCCGCGCCGGGGCGGCAGGTGATCTCGATGTCGGGGGACGGCGGGATCGGCATGCTGCTGGGCGAGCTGCTGACCGTGGCGAAGTACCGGCTGCCGGTCAAGATCGTGGTGTTCAACAACGGGGCGCTCGGCATGATCAAGCTGGAGATGCTGGTCAGCGGCTATCCCGAGGCCGAGATCGACAACGGCGACGTGGACTACGCGGCGCTGGCCCGGGCGGTCGGGCTGCCCGCCGAGCGGGTCACCGACCCGGCGAAGGTGCGGGAGGTGCTGGCCGGGGCGCTGGAGCGGCCGGGCCCGGTGCTGGTGGACGTGGTCACCGACCCGAACGCGCTCTCCATCCCGCCGCACATCACCGCCGCCCAGCTGAAGGGTTTCGCGCTGGCGGCCGGGCGGACGGTGCTCTCCGGCGGGGTGGGCCGGATGATCGACCTGGCCCGGAGCAACCTGCGGAACATCCCCCGGCCGTAGCTTTTGCCTCAGAGGCAAACTGCTTGCCGCTGAGGCACGGCGGGTGTGAACTGGGCCCATGAACGTGGACCAGGAGGTCGAGGGCCTCGGCGCCCGACTCCGTGAACACCGCTCGGCCAGCCGGCTCACCCTGGAGGCGGCGGCCGGTCGGGTCGGGCTCTCCCCAGCCTATCTCTCCCGCCTGGAGACCGGTCTGCGGCAGCCCTCGCTGCCGGTCCTGCTCGGCCTGGCCCGGGCCTACGGCACCACCGTCTCCGACCTGCTCGGCGAGCAGCCGGGCGAGCCGGAGCCGGTGATCCGGGGTGGCGTCATCGAGCCGGACCGCGCGGGCGGCTGGGGCTACCGCCGGGCGGGCGCGCCGGGGCGCGCGCTCCAGGCGCTGCACGTCCAGGTGCCGCCCGGACTGCAGGACGCCGTGGTGCGGGTGCACCCGGGGGAGGAGTGGCTGTACGTCACCCGGGGCCGCCTGCGGCTCACCCTCGGGGAGCAGAACCACCTGCTGGACCCGGGCGACTCGGCCCACTTCGACTCGCTCACCCCGCACTGCATCGCGGCCGAGTCGCCCGACGGCGTCGAGCTGCTGTTCCTGCACACCCTGCTCCAGAGCCCCGGCAGCAACCTCTGCCTCGGCAACCCGCACTGAGAAGGGACACCCGTCATGGCCAAGCTCACCACCACCAACGACGCCGGCCGTCGCACGGACCGCCGGGTGCTCAAGCGGGTCCTGATCTACATGGTCGCCACCCACGTCTTCCTGGGGTTCATGGCGCTGCTCTTCGAGATCGGCGGGCGGGCCTGACCCGGCTGACGCCGGGTCAGAGGGTGGCCAGCGTGCAGAGCGCCTCCAGTGCCCCGGGCCAGGCCCGTTCGGGCGGGGTGCCGTAGCCGATCACCAGGGCGGACGGGGCGTCCGGGGCAGGTCCTGCGGAGTCCGCCCGGCAGCCCGACATGGTGTTCAGCGCGAGGCCCAACCAGCCTGCGTGGCGCAGCAGTTCGGCGTCGCTGAGCGACCCGGCGGGCAACTCCAGGACCGCGTGCAGCCCGGCCGCGATCCCGGTCACCCGGACCTCGGGCGCCCGTTCGGCCAGGGTGGCGATCAACTGGTCCCGGCGGCGCCGGTAGTGCAGCCGGCAGCGCCGGACGTGCCGGTCGAAGCCGCCCGAGGTGATCAGCTCGGCCAGCGTCAGCTGGTCCATCACCCCGGACTGCCCGTCGGCCAACTCCTTCTGCCGCATCACCGGTTCGACCAGTGCGGCGGGCAGCACGAGCCAGCCGAGCCGCAGCCCGGGGGCCAGGCTCTTGCTGGCGGTGCCCGCGTAGACCACCCGCTCCGGGTCCAGCGCCTGCATCGCCCCGATCGGCTGCCGGTCGTACCTGAACTCGCCGTCGTAGTCGTCCTCGATCACGACCCCGCCGGTCTCCCGGGCCCAGCTCACCGCCGCCGCCCGGCGGTTGGCCCGCAGCGGTACCCCGGTCGGGAACTGGTGCGCCGAGGTCAGCACCACCGCCCCGGCGTCCAGCCCGCCGAGCAGCTCGGTCCTGGCGCCGCCGCCGTCCAGCGGCAGCGGCACGGTGGCCAGCCCGGCGGCGGTGATCACGGCCTGCTGCGGCGGCAGCCCGTACTCCTCCACCGCGACCGCGCCGACCCCGCGCTCGCGCAGTGCGGCGCAGAGCAGCGCTAGCCCCTGGGTGTAGCCGGCGCAGACCAGGATCCGTTCCGGGTCGGTACGCACCCCGCGCACCCGCGCGAGGTAGTCGGCGAGCGCCCGGCGCAGTTCGATCCGCCCGCGCGGGTCCGAGTACCCGAGCGCCTCGTGCGGTGCCACCGAGAGCGCCCGACGGGCGGCGGCCAGCCAGGCGGTCCGGGGGAAGAGGGCCAGATCCGGCCGACCCGGCATCAGGTCGAACCGCACGGCCGGTGTCCGCTGCGGCGTCCGCGGCGCGGAGGCCGCCGAGGCCGTCCCGCGCTCCGCCACCACCGTCCCCGACCCCTGACGCGCGGTCAGCCAGCCCTCCGCCGTCAGCAGCGCGTACGCCTCCGCCACGGTGTTCCGGGCGATCCCCAGATCCGCCGCCAGCACCCGCGAGGACGGCAGCCTGGTCCCCGCCGCGAGCCGCCCGTCCCGGGCGGCGGCCCGCAGCGCGTCCTCCAGCGCGGCCCGCAGCCCGAGCCCCCGGGCCCGTCCGGCGGAGAGGTCCAGATGCAGGTCGCCACCGAAAGTGGCCCAGGATTCCATCGCCCCAATGAACCATGGGAGCGGGCCGCTGCGCACCTAGGCTGAGGATCATGACGAACGCACCGAAGGACTACGTGGCCGCCCCCGAGCAGCGCTTCTCGATGCCCGAGCTCTCCCCCGAGTGGTACCGGGCGATGATCGCCCTGGACGCCGCCTCCCGCCCGCTGGTGGACCCGGTGATCGGGGAACTGGTGCGGACGCTGGCCTCGTCCATCAACGGCTGTGCCTACTGCCTGGACATGCACACCGCGGACGCCCGGAAGGCCGGCGAGCAGGAGCACCGGCTGTACGCGCTGCCGGCCTGGCGGGAGACGCCGTACTTCACGGCGAAGGAGCGCGCGGCCCTGGCCCTGACCGAGTCGGTCACCCGGCTGAGCGAGGGTCACGTCCCGGACGACGTCTACGAGGAGGCGGCCAAGCAGTTCTCGCCGAACGAGCTCGCCCAGCTGCTCGCGGTGATCATCTCGATCAACTCCTGGAACCGGATCGGCGTCACCTGCCGCCTCAGCCCGGCCCCCAAGCAGAACTGATCCGTTCAGGTCCGAAAATCGCCGGGCCCGCTCCGGGCCGGACTGACAGGGTAGGGGTCATGACGACGACTCAGCAGGCCAAGGCCGACCTTCTGCACGCACTGCACGTCCCCGGCACCCCGCTGGTGCTGGCCAACGTCTGGGACGCGGCGACCGCCCGGCTGGTGGAAGCCACCGGCGCCCCCGCCGTGGCCACCGCCAGCGCCAGCGTCTCCTGGACCAGGGGCGTCCGGGACGGCGGCGGCCTCGACCTGGCCGGAGCGCTGGCCCAGACCGAACTGGTGGTCAGGTCGGTGGACGTCCCGGTGACGGCCGACCTGGAGGACGGCCTGGCCGAGGACGCCGCCGGGGTCGGCCGGACCGTCACCGAGCTGCTCGCGCTCGGCGCGGTCGGCATGAACCTGGAGGACAGCGGGGCGGCCGGGCTGCGTCCGGTCGCCGAGGCGGCCGAGCGGGTCGCGGCGGCCCGGAAGGCCGCCGACGCGGCGGGCGTCCGGCTCTACCTGAACGCCCGCACGGACGTCTTCATCTTCGGCGCCGGCGGCGTCGAGGAGACGGTGGAGCGGTCCCGGGCCTACCTGGCGGCGGGCGCCGACGGCATCTTCGTCCCGGCCCTGTCCGACCCGGCGGTGATCGCCGAACTGCTGGCCGCACTGCCGGGCGTCCGGCTGAACGTCGGCGGCGGCCCCGGCGCACCCACCGTCGCCGAACTCGCCCGGCTCGGCGTCGCCCGGATCAGCCTCGGCCCCGGCCTCGCCAAGGTCGCGTACGCGGCGGTCCGCCGCGCGGCCGAGGAGGTCTACGGCTCCGGCAGCTACCAGGCCCTGACGGGCGGTCTGGAGTACGGCGAACTGAACGCCCTCTTCGACTAACCCCGGGGGACCACCGCGTACGCCCCGCACACCGGCGTCGCGGCGGACGCCTGCTTCCCCAGCAACGGGATCGAGCCGATCTGCTCGACGCAGGTGCCCGCCGCACCCACCGGATGATCCGTACTGAGCTTCCCGCCCATGTTGTTGTCCGCCTGAGCAGCCGGCACAGCAAGGGCCAGCCCGGCCGCGGTGAGGACGGCAAGCGCCGTGATCTTACGCATGGCCGGTCCAACGACCGCCCCGCCGAACAGTTACCTCCCGGCACACGTTCAGCCGCCAGGGGCTCGGGGAACTGCGACGCCGGCCTCGGAAATGGTGATCGTCGCGTAGATGGTCAGGCACTTTCGCAGTGACCCGCACGCCAGATCTCCTCGCAGTTCCCCGAGCCCCTGGGTGGTGCAACTGAACGCCCTGCCAAAGGCCCAACGATCAGCTCGTCCGGACCGTCAAGGTCTTCACGCTGTTGCTGATGAAGGACGCGATCGGCTCCGGTGCCGCCCCGTCCGCGAGGCGGAGTGCGGGGAAGCGCCCGAACAGCTCCCGCAGCGCCGTCTCCGCCTCCAGCCGGGCGAGCCCGGCGCCGAGGCAGAAGTGCGGGCCGTGACCGAGCGAGAGGTGCTTCGCGGGGGTGCGGCCGAGGTCGAACCGGTCGGCGTCCGCGAAGTGCCGCTCGTCGCGGCCGGCCGAGGCGTACGAGGCGATCAGTGCGTCACCCTGACGGATCACCACCTCCCCGACCGCGATGTCCTCGGTCGCGTACCGGAGCGGGAACTGCCCGACCGGCGAGTCGTACCGCAGCGTCTCCTCGACCACCGCGGCCCAGGTGTACGTCCCGTCCAGCACGCCGGCCAGCTGCTCCGGGTGGGCGAGCAGCGCCCGGACCGCGTTGGTGATCAGGTTGAGCGTGGTCTCGTGCCCGGCGACCAGCATCAGCAGCAGGGTGCCGACCAGCTCCTGCTCGGTGAGCCGGTCGTCGTCGGCCCGGGCGGCGATCAGGTCGGTGGTCAGGTCGTCACCGGGCTCGGCCCGCTTGGCCGCCACCACCGAGGCGAGCAGCGCGAACAGGCCCTGCTGCGCGGCGACCGCCGCGGCGGGCGTGGCCGAACTGGAGACCAGGGTGTTGGAGAGCTCGTGCAGCTCGTCCTGCTGCCGGGGCGGCAGGCCGAGGAGTTCGCCGATCACCTGCATCGGGAGCGGGTAGGCGAAGTGCTTCCGCAGGTCGAAGTCGCCTTCCAGCAGCGCCACTTCGTCGAGCAGTCGGACCGCCCTGGCCCGGATCGCGGGGGCCAGCTCGGCGATCCTGCGCGGGGTGAAGGCCTGGGTGACCAGCCCGCGCAGCCGCCGGTGGTCCTCGCCGTCGGCGGTCACCATGCCGGGCACCGTGACGAAGTTGAGCAGCGGCCAGCCCTCCGGCAGGCGCCCCTCCCGGAAGGTGGTCCAGAGCTGGGCGTTCTTGCCCACCCGAGGGTCGTTCAGCAGTGCCTGGAGGGTGTCGTGCTGCGTTATCGCCCAGACCACCACCCCGCCAGGGAGCTCCACCAGGACCGCGGGCCCGGCCGCCCGGAGGAGGACGTTCTCGGCGTGCTGGTCGCCTCCGAAGGGGTCGAGCTCGACGGGGCTGACGGAGGTGTCCATGCGGGCCTTTCGGAGGGGGGAGTGCGGGGCGGGGTGAAGGCGCTGTAGAGCACCGGCAGGGAGACCAGGGCTCGCGACCACGGGGACGGACGCCAGGCCAGTTCGTGCCCGGGGACGGCGAGTTGGAGGTCGGGGAGCCGGTGCAGCAGGGTCTCCACCGCGGTCTCCACGATCAGCCTGGCCGGGTGCTGGGCCGGGCAGACGTGCTTGCCCGCGCCCCAGGCCAGGTGGGCCCGGTTGCCGCCGACGCCGTCCGAGGTGAGCACCGAGGGGTCGGCGTTGGCGGCGGCCAGGCCGAGCACCAGCATGTCGCCGGCGCTGATGTACTGGCCGCCGAGCACGGTGTCGCCGGTGGCCCAGCGGCCGGGGAAGTTCTGGGTCGGCGGGTCCCGCCAGAGCACCTCGTCGAGGGCGTCCGAGACGGTCAGCCGACCACCCGTCAGGGTGGCCCGGAACCGGCGGTCGGTGAGCAGCAGCCGGAGCGTGTTGCCGGTCCAGTTGATGGTGGTCTCGTTGCCCGCCACCATGATCACCACCAGGTGGTGCACCGCCTCCTCGTCGGACAGCCCGGCCTGGTGGGCCAGCAGCCAGGAGGTCAGGTCGGCGGCGGGCCGTTCGCGGCGCTGCCGGACCAGGTCCAGCAGGATCGCCTGGAACTCGGCGTTGGCCCGCACCGACTTGTCGCTGCTGTCCACGAAGTGGCTGATCAGCTCGACGATGTGCGGCCCGGCCGCGGCCGGCAGGCCGATCAGCTGGGTGAACACCATCAGCGGGAGCCGACGGGCGTACTGGGCGATCAGGTCGGCGGTGCCGTCCGGGCCCCAGCTGTCGATCAGGGTGTCCGCCGCGGCCTCGGTGGCCTGCCGGAGCTGCCGGTGGTCGATCCGGGCCAGCGTCTCGGAGACCGCCGCCCGCAGCCGCTGGTGCTCGGCACCGTCCAGGTTGAGCAGGGTCGGCCGCCAGGAGGTCATCGGCAGCAGCCGGGAGTCCGGCTTCAGCCGCCCCTCGGCCGGCACCCGCCAGCGGCGCGAGTCCTTGGAGAACAGCTGCTCGTTCCGGGTGAGTTCGAGCAGCTCCGGGTAGCCGAGCACGAGCCAGGCCTCCACCCCGGGCTCCAGCTCGATCGGCGCCACCGGGCCGTGCTGATCGCGCAGCCGGGCGTACAGGCCGTGCGGGTCGTCGGCCACCGCGGCGCCGTACAGCGGGGTGCCGGCCGGGCCGGGCGGCCGGTGGGCCGGACAGCCGGGCGGCGGGACGGCGGCGGCCGTCTCCGGTGGGGGAGTCGTCATCGCTGGAGCTCCAGTACGGCGGTCGAGTGCAGGTGGTCGACGAAGTCGATCAGGACGTCGTACGAGGCCCGGCGGTCCCGGGCGTCGCACCGGAGGATCGGCACCTCGGGCAGCAGGTCGAGCGCCGCCCTGAGCTCGTCCTCGGGGTGGTCCGGGGTGTCCGGGAAGGTGTTGACGGCCACCGCGAACGGGATCCGCTGCTCCTCCAACTGCCCCAGCACGTCGAAGCTCTCCTCGATCCGCCGGGAGTCCACCAGCGCGATGGCCCCCAGCGCCCCGCGGGACAGGTCCTCCCAGAGCGGCCAGAACCGCTGCTGGCCCGGGGTGCCGAAGAGGTAGAGCGCGAGCCGGGCGTTCAGGGTGATCCGGCCGAAGTCGAGCGCCACCGTGGTGGTGGTCTTGTCGGGCCGTCCGGTCAGGTCGTCCACGTCCGTACCGGCGACCGTCATGGTCTCCTCGGTGCGCAGCGGGGCGATCTCGCTGAGCGAGCCGACCAGGGTGGTCTTGCCGACCCCGAACGGGCCGGTGACCAGGATCTTCACGGCGCTCTGCACGGTGTCCGGCAGATAGGCGGGCCGGGGCTCAGCGGAGCTGGCGGAGACCAAGGAGCACCTCCTCCAGGAGGGTGGCCGGCAGGCGCTCGGCCTGCGGCACGGGGGGACGGACCAGGACGGCGCCGAGGTCCCAGAGATCACCGATCAGCACCTTCACCACACCGAGCGACAGCCGCAGGTGGGCGGCGATCTCGGCGACCGAGAGCAGCTCCTGGCAGATCGTCAGGATCCGCTGCTGCTCCCGGTTCAGACCCACCGGCTCCGGGGTGCTGCCGGGTACGGTGGAGACCAGGCTCTCCAGGGCCAGCACGTTCCGGCTCGGGCGGCTCCGCCCGCCGGTGATCACGTACGGCCGGACCGGGCCGGTCACCGCGTACTCCCGGTCGCGTGCTCCGCCCTGGGCGGGCTGGTCAGGTGGCTGCCGATCCGCTCGACCAGCACCTGCATCTGGTACGCCACCAGGCCCGCGTCCACCGCCTCGCCGGTCACCACCGCGAGGTGCGCCCCGGCGCCGGCCGCCACCACGAACAGGTAGCCGCCGCCGTACTCGACGATGATCTGCCGGGTGCTGCTCTGCGGCCCGCCGAAGCCGTGCGCCACGCCCCTGGCCAGCGACTGCAGGCCGGAGCAGGCGGCGGCCAGGCGCTCGGCGTCGTCCCGGGCGATCCGCTCGCTGCGACCGATCTCGAGCCCGTCGTTGGACACCACGATGGCGTGCTGGACCTCGGGAACGGTGACGATGTCGGCGAGCAGCCAGCCGAGGTCAGGATTCGGGGTCATGGGAGTCTCCGGAGCGCTGGGGTTGGGGGGAGTCGGGGAGCGGGTCCTGCTGGTGCCTGGCGGCCGACCGGCCGCTGGCGGTGCCCGCCTGGAAGAGCGACATGAAGGTCTGCGCCTCCCGGGCCGAGCGCGGCGGCACGGGGGTACCGCCGAAGGTGGAGGTGGTCGGCTCGGCGGCACCGCGCCGGTTGGCCCGGCGGGGCAGCCCGCCCTGACCCGGCCGGGCGGCGGTCGGGCGGTCGGGCAGTGCGGCCCGGCGCTCGGCGGAGGGGGCGGCCGGCGTCGGCAGCGGCTCGGTGAGCAGCGCGGTCGGCAGCAGCACCACCACCCGGACCCCGCCGTAGGGCGAGGGCGCCGAGCTCAGGGTGACCCGGAAGCCGTACTGCTCGGCCAGCCGGCCGACCGCCGCCAGCCCCAGCTGCGGGACCTCGCCGAGCCGGGAGACCTCCAGGCCGGAGCCGCCGGCCAGGGCGGCGGCGGCCTTCTCGATCGCGTGCTCGGGCATCCCGACGCCGCCGTCGTCGATCTCGATCACGACGCCGTTGTGCACCGGCATCAGGGTGACGAACACCTGGGTGCTGGGCGGGGAGTAGCGGGTGGCGTTGTCCAGCAGTTCGGCCACCGCGTGGATCAGCGCCTCGGCGGCCGCGCCGACCACGGCGGTCTCGATCCGGCTGCTGACCACCACCCGCTGGAACGGCAGGATGCGGGACTGCGCCCCGCGCACCACGTCCTCCAGCGCGACCGGCTCGGGCCAGTGCCGGCCGGCCCGGGCGCCGCAGAGCACGGCCAGGGTCTGCGCCAGCCGGGCCTGTTGGGCGGCCGCGTGGTCGGCCCGGAGCAGACCCTCCAGCAGCTCCGGGTCGTCGTGGGTGCGCTCCATCTCGTCCAGCCCGGCCTGCTGGTCGTGCGCCATCACCAGGATCCGGCGGGCCACGCTGAGGAACGCCCGCTGGGTGGAGGCGTTCAGCTCCTGCTCCTGCTGCACGGCGGCGCTCTCGGTGCTCCGGCGCGCGGCCTCGGCGCTGACCTGCTCCCGGAGTTCGGCGTTCGCCCGCTCCTGCTCGGCCAGCCCGGCCCGCAGGGTGCGGCTGACCGCGTGGTACCGGGCGGCGGTCAGGAGAGCGAGAACGGCAATGCCTGCGAGGGCCGCACCGAACCACTGAGTCATCGTCACGCGGCGAATTCTAGGGTGGTGTTCCTACGGAAGTATGAACGGATCTGACGTTCGGTGATCTGATCCGGTCAAAATGTGGGACGAACGTCCTGACGCCCGCTCAGAACCGCAGGTGGGCGGCCGTGTACCGTCAAGTCCGGCTACCGGCAAGTAGTTTCAGTCGGCCGGCCGGGTCCGGTGCAGCAGCAGCAAGGCGACGTCGTCCGGGCGGGAGTGCCGCTCGGTCACGTTCAGGGTGAGCAGGTCGGCCAGCCGCTCCAGCGCGCCGTCCGCCCCGGACCGGCTCGCCCCGCCGCTCCGGCGGCTCCACAGCTCGAGCCCGCCGATCATCCGCTGCACCGAGTCGTCGTAGTCCTCGCCCCGGTCCTCGACCAGGCCGTCCGTGTACACCAGCAGGGTCTCGCCCGGAGCCAGCCGACCCACCGTCAGCGGGTAGTCCCCGTGCGGGTCCACCCCCAGCGGCGGCCCGCCCGGCAGCTCCAGCTCGACCGCCCGGTGCCCGGTGATCCGGACCGGCGGCGGGTGTCCGGCGCGGGCGCCGTCGAGCCGGCCGGTGACCGGATCCAGCGTCAGGTAGAGGCAGGTGGCGAACAGGTCGGTGTCAAGCTCGGCCAGCAGCCGGCTGGTCCTGGCCAGGGTGGCCGCCGGGTCGTGCCCGTCGGTGGCGTACGCCCGCAGCCCGCTGCGGAGCTGGCCCATCACCGCGCTGGCCTCGGCGTTGTGCCCCTGCACGTCGCCGATCACCAGCCCGACCCGGCCCGCCGGCAGCGCGATCAGGTCGTACCAGTCGCCGCCGATCTGCATCCCCTCGGTGCTCGGCAGGTAGCGCGCGGCGGCCGACACCCCGGGCAGCTCCGGCAGGCTGCGCGGCAGCATCGCCCGCTGCAGCTCGGTCGCCCGGTGGTGGTGGATGTCGTACAGCCTGGCCCGTTCCAACGACTGGGCCAGGATGCCCGCGAAGGCCGAGTACATGGTGCGGTCCTCCCGGCTGAAGGCCCGCTCGGTGGCGAAGGTGATCAGGCAGGAGCCGACCTGCCGCCCGGACGCCACCAGCGGCAGCACCGCCCAGGCCGCCGGGGCCAGCGGATTGCCGGTGGCCCGCTGCCCCGGCTCGCTGAACAGCGGGACGGCCCGGGCCAGCGCGGACTGCATCACCCCGGCCGACAGGTCGTGCAGCCGGCTCAGCTCGGTCCGGTACGGGCCGCCGAAGACGGTGTGCGAGACCGGCAGCAGCCGGCCCTCGTCCACCAGGTCGAGCACCAGGCTGGCCGCACCCAGCGCGGGTCTGGCTATGTCGGTCATCGCGGTGGTGACGTCCCGGACGCTGACCGCCCGGGACAGCGTCCTGGTCAGCGCCAGCAGCAGCGCCGACCTGGCGCCCGCGACCGGCCCGTCGGCCGGCCGGGTGCCGGGGTCGGCCGCCTCACCGGTGCGCTGACGGTCGGTCAGCAGGCCGGCCACCCGGACCGGGCGGCCGTGGGTGTCGAGCATCACCTCGCCGTCCTCCTGCACCAGCACCGAGCTCCCGTCGTCCCGCCGGACCCGGTAGCGCAGCCGGTACGGACCGCCGGAGGCGAGCGCCTCGGCCATGCCCGCCTGGAGGTCCGGCAGGTCCTCGGGGTGCACCAGCTTGGCCAGGTCCGGGGCCGGCGCGGTCTCCGCGGCCGGCGGGGCGGTCAGCCCGAACAGCCGGTACGCCCGGGCGTCCCAGGCGGTCTCCCCGGTGACCAGGTCCCGATCGAACGCCCCCGCCCCGGCCGCCAGCGCCGCCAGCGCCAGCACCGGCTGCCCGGACGGCGTCCCGCCGGCCCGGACCCCGGGCGGCAGGTGCGGGTCGACCGCCTGGACGTGGTCGATCAGATGCGAGATCCGGTGCGCGACGGCCTCCGCCAGGGTCTCCAGCACGTCGATGTCCCGGCGCGGCACGGTGCCCCGGTGAGCCAGCGCGAGCGCCAGCGCCCCGATCGCCACCCCGTCCACCAGCAACGGCATGACGGCCAGCGCGACCAGCCCGGTGCCCCGGCCGGCCAGCGTCTTCGGGTAGTCGGCACTGGTCTGCTCCGGGCTGAGCAGCACCGTCTCGCGACGCCGCAACGCGAGCGCGGCGGGCAGGTCGGACGTGGGGTCGACGGTGCTGTAGTGCTCGTGCGCCCACTCCGGCAGGCCGTGCGAGGCCGCGAGCCGGAGCATCCCCTCGGGATCGGTCAGGTACAGCGCCGAACCCTCACCGGTGATCCAGGCCGGTCCCTCCGCCAGGATCGTGCCGAGCAGCTCGGTGGCACTCCCGCTGCGCAGCAGCAGCCGGACACACCGCATCGACGTCCGCGGCCCCTGCACCCGGGTCTCGTCCTCCGGCGGCAGCCATGGCGAGGTCAGGTCCATCGGAAGCCCCGCCCTTCCGCTCGCTCATCTGCCCAAAGTAATGCTGAACATCCTATTTGCTCACCCCCTATTTGGCGGTTTAGCCACAACCGCCCGCTCGGGTCACTGCGCTCCGGGCTCAACCACCAGGGGCTCGGGGAACTGCGACGCCGGCCTCGTAAAGGGTGATCGTCGCGTGGGCGGTCAGGCACTCTCGCAGTGACCCGATCGCCAGATCTCCTCGCCCACGCGGCGGAGCCGCAGATCAGCAGAGCCCCGAGCCCCTGGGTGGTAGACGGCTGAGCACCTGCCAAAGACTGAGCGCCCTGCGAAGGGTCAGCCGCCGGCGCCGAGGCGGCGGAGCACGACGAGGGTGCGGTCGTCGGCGACGTTGCGGGCCACCGTGCCGATCAGTTCCGCCGCCGGGTCGCCGCCGCCGTAGCGGAGCAGCGGCGTCGCGGCCCGCAGCAGCCGGGCGATCCCGTCGTCGATGTCCTCGCCGGGGACCTCGACCAGGCCGTCGCTGTAGAGCAGCAGCGAGTCGCCCAGGTCGAGCCGTCCCTCGGTGGGCGGGTAGGGGGCGCCGGGCAGGATGCCGAGCGCCGGGCCGCCGCCACCGTCGAGCAGCAGCCAGCTGCCGCCCGACTCCCGGCGGTACTGGGCGGCCGGCGGGTGGCCCGCCGTGAAGATCCGGTAGCCGCCGTGCGAGGGGTGCAGGGCGAGGTGGACGGCGGTGGCGAACCCCTCGTCCCAGCCGAGCCGGGCCAGGAAGTCGTTGGCCGTGGGCAGGAAGGACTCGGGCGGTACCGAGCCGAGCAGCATGGCGAAGGCGCCGGAGAGGTGCATCGACCGGGCCGCCGCCCGGCTGCCCTTGCCGGAGACGTCCACCAGCAGGACCTCGAGCAGGTCCCGGTCGGGGCGGTGCGCGGAGAGCACGAAGTCACCGGAGAAGAAGGTGCCGCTGACCGGGGCGAGCGCCTGGTGGAACCGCCAGTCCAGCAGGTGGTCGGGCAGCCGGCCGAGTGCGGTGGTGCGTTCGGAGAGTTCCAGCAGCATCGCGTCGCCCCGGGTGCCGCGCAGGCCGAGCCGGCTGCGGTGGCGGGAGGTCAGCAGCACCACCACGGCCGCCGCGCCGACCACCCAGGCCGAGCCGGGGGTCACCCCGAGCGGTTCGCGCAGCCACCAGCAGGCGGCCAGGCCGACCGCGACCCCGAGCAGCAGGCCGCACTGCCGGCGGGTGTGCAGCAGGAAGCCGCCGAGGATCAGCGGCAGGGCCAGCGCGGAGGGCGGACAGCCGGTGGGGGCGGCGATGGCCAGCAGTGAGAGCAGTCCGACCAGGAGCAGGAGCAGCCCGAGCGCGGCCTTCTCGGCGGTCGGATCGCCGTCCAGCAGCTGACCGGCCCAGCGGCCCGCCGGGCCACGCCGCAGCCGCCCGGTGATCTGCCGGGCCATCGTGGTGACTGCGGGCACCTGACCTCCGCCTGGGCTGACCGTCCGTCAGCTCAATCTAGCGTCAGATGTCCGTTTCATCCCTCTGTCGGCGGCCGGACGGCCTCACTGGCCGTCGCACTCGCCGTACGACTGGCGGGCTCCGGCGGTGACCGGGCGGAGCGAGCGGGCGCCGAGGAGGACCTCCAGGAACCGCCGCGCGGTACTCGGCCCCGGCGCGTCGACGGCGGCCGGAGCGGCCAGGGCCGCGCGCTGGCCGGGGATGCGGGTGGTGGCGGGACGGGCCGTCCGTGCGGTCTGCGTCATCTGCCCACATCCTTCGTGCTGGTGACAGGCGGGGATGCCTGAACCCTGCCAGTGTCGGCCGGTCTTGGCGACGGAACGGTCTCGAAAACCACCCGAACGGATACCGTTCCGCCGAACTGAGGTTTATCCCGCTGCGGGCCACACCCGCAAGCCCTCCACCACTACCCGGATCAGCCGCTGCCGAGTCACCGTCAGGTCCGCCGCCATCCGGAACGCGCCGCCCGCGGCGAGCGAGGCGAAGCCGTGCGCCGTCGAACGGACCGCCCGGGCGGCGTGCACCGACTCGTCGCCGGTCAGGCCGTAGCCGTCCAGGACCGTGATGATCACCCCGACCAGCCGGGCGGCGGCCCGGGTCAGGTCCGGGTCCGGGTCGGGGGCCTGCGGCAGGGCGGCGTACCGGCGCGGGTGCTGCTCGGCGTAGTCCAGGTAGGCGTTCAGCAGGGCGGTCATCGCCTCGTCCCGGCTGCGGCCGACCGCCGAGTCGGCCAGCCGCTCGGCCAGCTCCTCGGTGACCCGGACGGCGATCAGCCGGCGCAGCTCGGTCAGACCGCCGGTGACGTGCTTGTAGAGCGAGGGGGTGGCGACCCCCGCCCGGGCGGCCACGGCGGCCAGGGTGAGGCCGTCGGAGCCCTGGGCGTCGATCAGCTCCAGGGCGTGGTCGACCACGGCGGCGGGGGAGAGTCCGGCCCTCGGCATCAGGCGACCTCGTCCAGGAAGGGGAGCAGGGCGTCGGCGGTGGCCTGCGGGAACTCCGCCATCGGGTAGTGCCCGGCACCGTCGATCATCACCTTACGGGCCTTCAGCGCGACCGCCTGGCGGTCGGCCACCGCGGCCGGGTCCGGGAAGTCCGGGTCCTGGCTGCCCATCAGGACCAGCGCGGGGCAGCGCAGCCCGGCCGCCCAGCCGGTCGGCGCCGAGTCCCCGGTGACGTACCCCCGGGTGGCCTGCTTGCGGCCGGGGGTGCGCAGGGCGGCCACGGCGGCGCTGCGGTACTCGGCGAAGTCGGCGGGCTTCGCGGTCGGGTACGCCTTGCCGAGGTAGCCGCCCCAGACGGCGGGGACGTGCACCAGGGCGAGGCCGAGCACCTTGAGCAGGGCGCGCTGGAGGGCGGTCGGCGGCAGGTTCTCCACGAAGGCGTCGACCAGGGCGATGCCGGCCACCCGCTCGGGGGCCAGGCCGGCGGCCCGCAGCACGGTGGCGCCGGTGTAGGAGTTGCCGACCAGGGCGGCCCGCTCGATGCCCAGGTGGTCCAGCAGGGCCAGGGTGTCCTCGGCGATCGCGGCGGGGGAGTAGTCGCTCCAGGCGATCGAGGACTCGCCGAAACCGCGCAGGTCCAGGGTGACCACCCGGTGGCCGGCCGCGGTGAGCAGCGGGCGCAGGTGCCGGTACACCGTGCGGGAGTCCAGCATGCCGGGGAGCAGGACGACCGGCAGGCCGGTCTCGGTGGCGGTGTCGTCGTAGGCCAGCCGGCCGCCGGGGACGTCCAGGTACTGGGTGGTGAAGGTCTGCGTCATAGCCATAAAGCTAAGGCTAATAGCCTTAGCCGTCAAGTGCCCGTCGGCCCGGGGAGCCGGTGGGATAGCGTGCGGGGCGATCGCACCGCACCGAACCTGAGGGGTCGTCATGCCGTTCATCAACGTCAAGCAGCTGGCCGGTCGGACCGTGGAGCAGCGGGCCGAGATCGCCCGCGAGCTCACCGAGACCTACGTCCGGATCACCGGTGTGAGCCCGGAGGCGGTGACCGTGGTGATCGAGGAGATCCCGCTGGAGAACTGGGCGGCGGGCGGGGAGACCTACGCCGCCAAGCGGGCCGCGGGCTGACCGTCGCTCAGATCCCCTCGACCCGGAACGGGTCGTGCTCGGCGAGCAGCTTGTCGAGCCGGGCCTGGTCGACCCGGGAGGAGATCTGGCCGGCGTCCTGGCGGTCGCGGACCACCTTGGCGAGGGTGAACGCCGCGGTGACCTCGTAGAGCAGGCCGACCGCCAGGAAGCCGCGCATCCAGGGGTCGACCGGCAGGTAGGCGATCCCGATCACCAGGGCGGCGGAGGCCAGGGCGAAGGACAGGACGGCCTGCAGGTAGTAGGCGTTGGTGGTCCGGGGCTGCATCGGAGTGCTCATGTCCCGAGGGTCTCCAACTCCCTTGCCGGGCGCCTGAGTACGGATACTCAACCGGCCGTCGCGCACCGTCACCGAGTAGTCGAGCAAAAGCCGCATTCCGGTCACGGGTCGTCAGAAGAGATGGACTGCACCTCGCTAGCCGCTTGGAATCATGGGCTCCTAGGATTAACGTTTGATAACGCAGCGCGGTCGGCAACGCCGTACCCAGAACGGCACCGTGCGCCGTCGCCTAATCCTCAGGACCCGCCTCGCCGGTGGGTCCGGGAGCCGGGGAACCACCGTTCCTTGGGGTGAATCGACCGAGTCCCGCACCCGGTCGTAGGAGACCTTCCTGCTCCGAACCCGTCAGCTAACCCGGTAGGCGCGAAGGAAGGAAAGGAGCGCGCCTCCGTGGCGTCGACGCACTCCCCGGCACACCCCCGTACCGACTCCGGCAACCAGCTGCTGCTGGACCACCCGGACGCAGCCAGGCACCGGATGCCCCGTCAGCCCCGCTCCGGCGGTCCGCTGATCGGCGTCACCGCGATGACCGCAGCCCTCGGCGCGACGGCCTTCGCCGCCGCCGCCCCGGCCGGTGCGGCCCCGCAGCCGCCCGCCGTCGCGGCCGCCGACTCCGCCGACCAGGACGGGCCGCAGCTGCTCCTCTCGGCCGACCCCGGGCTGGCCCTCGCCGCCCGGATCCAGCTCCAGGCGGACGGGCAGCGCACCGCCGCCGACGAGTCCGCCCGGCTGGCCGCGGCCCAGGAGGCGGAGGCCAAGCGGGCCGCCCAGGCGGCCGAGGCCAAGCGCGCCGAGCAGCGCGGCGCGTTCGCGGCGCCGACCACCAACTACGAGCTGACCGCGCACTACGGCCAGTCCGGCTCGTACTGGTCGCACCTGCACACCGGCCTGGACTTCGCGGCGCCCACCGGCACCCCGGTCACCGCGGTCGGCGCGGGCACCGTCACCTCGGCCGGCTGGTCGGGCGCGTACGGCTACCGGGTGATCGAGACCCTGGGCGACGGCACCGAGATCTGGTACTGCCACCTCTCCTCGATCGTCACCGCCTCCGGCGAGGTCGCCCCCGGCACCGTGCTCGGCAAGGTCGGGGCCACCGGCAACGTCACCGGACCGCACCTGCACCTGGAGGTCCGGCCGGACGGCGCCGCCCCGATCGACCCGCTGGACTGGCTGCGCGAGCGCGGCATCAACCCCTGACGCACCGTCGGAGCCGGGCCCGCCGAGACGGCGGGTCCGGCTCCCTCACTCCTCCGCCGCGGTCCGCTCCGCCTGCTCGGCGAGGTACGCCTCGATCTCCTCGGTGCCCGGCTCCGGGGCCAGGTCCGGGTACTCGTGCACCAGCAGGGCGGGGAGCCCGGGGACGGTCCACTCGCCGATCAGCCGGAGCGCCTCCTCGGCCACTGCGGCCTCGAAGCCGTCGAAGTCGCCGGAGAGCTCGTCCGGCATCGGCAGACCGAGCGCGTTCAGCCCGGCCAGGTTGCGGTAGCTGCGCTGCATCAGCCGGTTCTCCAGCAGCATCCGGGCGCCGTCGGTGGCCATCCCGATCGAGATCAGCCTGGTCCGCCCCCAGCCGCCGTCGGCGTCGATCTCGTCCAGCTCGGTGAGCGCGCCGTACGCCTCGGCCCGCTGCTCCGGCGTCAGGTCCCGGAAGCCGTCCAGCCAGGCCCGGACCGCCGCCTCGTCGGTGGTGTCCACCCCGGCCGCCCGGAGCAGCAGCGTGTACAGCCGGGGCCAGGTGACCAGGTGCGGCTGGCGGAGCAGCCCGCAGAGCAGCTCGCCCTGCCAGTCCACCTCGGCGTGCAGCCGCTCCTGCCGCTTGGCGTTCAGCCGCCGGGCGGCCCGCTGACGGTCGATCAGCAGCCCCACCGCCCGCCCGTACGCGCCGGGGTCGGCGGCCGGCTGGACGTACATGTAGATCCGCTCGTACAGCAGCTGCTCGACCACCGGCGAGCTCAGCTCGGGGTAGCCGTCGTGCATCCGGCCGTCCCCCAGCTCCAGCAGGGCCAGCACCGTCCGGACCGCCTCCACCGGGACGGGTTCGAGCCCCTGGTCGGCCGCCCAGGCGAGCAGGTCGTCGGCACGGGTGCGCGGGCTGAGCCGGAGGTCGTCGTCGTTCACCCTCGTACGGTAGCCGCTGCCCGGGCCGGGAGCCGTCCGTCCCGGACGGGGGTGGGGTAATCCCCACCCCCGGTCCGCCGGGGGACCTCATGTCGCGGACGGCTCCGATCGGGCACCTTTGAGGGGTGGGCAGCGAGCAGGGCAACCAGACCGAGGAGCCGGTGATGACCAGTCAGACCTTCCCGTACGCCGAGCGCAGCAGCAGTGTCGGCAACAGCAGCGGTCGGGTGCGGCCGGGGTTCTGGCGGGCGCCGTTCGCCGCTGCCACCTACCGGGAGGTCGGCTTCGTGCTCGGCTCGCTGCCGATCGCGATCCTGGGCTTCACCTTCGCGGTCACCTTCTTCTCGCTCGGGGTCGGCCTGCTGGTGACCGCGCTCGGGTTCCCGGTGTTCGCCCTGTTCACCTCAGGATCGCGGGGCTTCGCCGCGCTGGAGCGGCACCGGGCCGCCACCCTGCTCGGCACCGAGGTCGCCGCCCCCGCTCCGGTGGCGCAGTCCCGGCCCGGCTTCTGGGGCTCCGTCACCGCCCGGATGGCCGACAAGGCGGGCTGGAAGGCGGCGCTGTACCAGGTGCTGATGCTGCCCTGGAGCATCCTGAGCTTCACCCTGACGGTGACCTTCCTGGTGACCGGCTGGGTGCTCGCGCTCTACCCGGCCTACCACTGGGTGTTCGCCCGCTACACCGACTGGCCGGGCTACCGGGTCTACGACTTCACCACCGACGCCGGGGCGCACCACGAGTACTACCTCACCTCGGCCGGGGACCTCGCGGGCGTCTCGCTGCTCGGCCTGGTGCTGGTCTTCCTGACCCCGGCGCTGATCCGCGGCCTGACCAACCTCTCCCGGGCGGCGGTCAAGGGGCTGTGCGGCAGCCGCTGACCGGATGCGGCCCAGCCGCTCCCGTGCTCCGATGAACAGGCCCGGTACCGCTCCCCGGTACCGGGCCTGACGCATCCCCGGGAGGTCCGGTGCACACCCCCGGCACGCTGATCACCTCGCGTCCGCTGGACGAGTACTGCGGCCTGTTCGGCCTGACCAGGGCCGCGCTGGCTGCGGTGCCCGGGCCGGTGCTGGACTGCCCGGGCGGCGCGGCCGGGCTGACCGCCGAGGCCCGTGAGCTCGGCGTCACGGTGATCGCCACCGATCCGGCGTACGCGGCCCCGCGGCCCGAGCTCACCGCGCTGGCGGTGGCCGGCCGGGACCGGATGGCCGCCTGCCTGGCGGTGGCCCCGGAGCGGCACCTGCCCGCCGGGCAGTTGTGCCCCGAGCGCTACCTGCGCAGCTGGGACCGGGCCCGCCGGCTGTTCGCGGCCGACAGTGCCGCCCGGCCGGAGCGCTACGTGGCCGCCGCGCTGCCCGGACTCCCGTTCGCCGACGGCTCGTTCGCGCTCACCCTGAGCGCCTACCTGCTGTTCGCCTACCCCGAGCTGTTCCCGCCCGAGCGGCAGCTCGCCGGGCTGCTGGAGCTGGTCCGGGTCACCGACCCGGACGGCGAGGTCCGGGTCCACCCGCTGCACGACGGCGCCGGCCGCCCCTGCCCGCACCTGCCGCAGCTGCGCTCGGCGCTGGGCGAGCACCGGGTGGCCAGCGAGATCGTCAGGTTCGCCCGCCCGGGCGACGGCCGGACCCGCCGGGTGCTGGTGCTCAGGAAGGCGCGGCGGTGGGGCTCGGGACCTCGGCGGGGAGCTTCTTGAGGATCTCCTCGCCGACCACCCGGCGGCGGGAGTCCCGCGGCGCGGTCCTGACGTTGCGCAGCTTGTCCTCCACCGCGAAGCGCAGGCTGCGCTTCTCCTCGGGGGTCAGCGGGAGCTGGAGCACCGCCTCCCGGGCGGCCAGCATCGCCTGCAGCAGCTCGAACGCGGACAGGTCGCTGCGGATCGCGCCGATCACCAGCGGCAGGTTCTCGTGGTCCGGCCGCCCCTGGAACAGGGCCAGCGCCTGCACCCGCAGACCCTCGGTCTCGGCCTCGAACAGCTTCCTGACCTCGGCCGGGCTGAAGTTCAGCTCCCGGGCCCGGCGGACGGTCTGGCCGACCGAGTCGGCCAGCGTCTGCCGGTCGGCGGTGGACAGCGCGCGGGCCAGCCGGAGGCGGGTGAGCAGCCAGCCGGAGAGGAAGCCGACCACGGTGAAGTACACCGCGAGCGAGGCCGCGAAGGCCGAGGCGCCGCTGCCGTTGCCGACCACCGGGGCCAGCGCGTCGCCGAGCTGTGCCAGCCGGCGCGGCAGGGTGCCGATCTGGGTCAGCCCGGCGCCCAGCAGGATCTTGGTCAGCCAGTCGGAGACCTGCTCCAGGTTGGTGTTCGGCGCGTAGCTCGCGGTGGACGTGGTGCTCAGGTCGGCGGGTTGGGCCGCCGCACCGCTGGTCAGCAGCCGGGGGATGCCGAACAGGAACCCGACCGCGCCGCCGACCATCATCGAACTGGCCGACACCACCAGGCCGCCGCCGAGCGCCGCCGCCCAGTCCGCGCTGGCCGAGGCGTACAGGCCGAGCCCCAGCAGGCCGGCCCCGACCACGGCGCCGAGCCCGGCCCGCGCCGCCGGTGCCAACTGCCCGTCACGTTCCAGTCCCACCGCACGCCCCTCCCGCCGCCCGAACCGCGCTGCGACTGTAGCGGACCCGTCACGCCCCGGGCAGGCCCCCGGCGCCACCCTCCGCCAACCGGACCCGGAACGTGCCGGTTCGGTGCTGTGCAGCGGCCAGCATCCGGTCCGTCAGATCCGGGTCGAGCCGACGCGCCTCGGCCCAGTCGGCGAGCGCCTCCCGGTGCGCTCCGAGCAGCTGGTGGGTCTGGCCCCGGCGGACCAGGGCCCAGGCGTACGTCGGGCTGAGCTCGATCGCCCGGGAGAAGTCGGCCAGTGCCCGGCCGGGCCGTCCCGCCAGCCGGTGGGTCTCGCCGCGTTCGGCGACCACCCACTGCCAGCCGGGGGAGAGCGTGACGGCCAGGTCCAGATCGGTCAGCGCCGCCTCGAACCGGTCCGCCCTGCGGTGCAGTTCGGCCCGGCGGGTGAGGGCCCACGGCTGGCGCGGGTCCAGTTCGAGCGAGCGGTCCAGGTCGGCCAGTGCCTCGCCGCCCCGGCCGAGCTGGTGCAGCACCCAGCCCCGGCTGGCCCACGGCCAGGCCGCCGCGCCGTTCAGCTCGGTGGCCCGGGTGAGCTCGGCCAGCGCCTCGGCCGGGCGGTCGGCCAGGCGGTGGGTCTCGCCGCGCTCGGCCCGGTGCAGCCAGTCCGCCGGGTCGAGCCCGACGGCCAGGTCGAGGTCGCGCAGGGCCTCCTCGAAGCGGCCCAGGGTGCGCAGCAGCCGACCCCGCTGTACCAGCAACGCGGGCTGCCCGGGCGCCAGTTCGACGGCCCGCTGGTAGTCGGCCAGCGCCTCCGGCAGCTGCTTCAGCGCCCGCAGGCCGACCGCCCGGGACGCGTACGCCCGGGCGGAGCCGGGGTCGAGCGCCAGCGCCGCCGTGCAGTCGGCCACCGCCGCCGGGTGGTCGCCGGCGGCCCCGTACCGGCCGGCCCGGGCCAGGAAGCAGTCCGCCCGGTGCTCGGCGGGCAGTCCCGGCTCGGTCAACAGCAGGGTGAGCAGCGCGAGTTCGGGGTCCTCGTCCAGGCCGCCGAGCCGCTCGCCCCAACGGCCGAGCGGCTCCGCCTCGGTGTCCCGGGCGGCCTGCACCACCACCTGGGCGGCCCGTCGGCAGGCCGAGTCGCCGCTCGCGCAGGCGGCGACCAGCTCCACCAGGGCGGCGGGCAGCGCCTGGTGCGGGTTGGCGCAGAGCCGGTGGTAGGTCTCGCCCAGCCGGTACTCCAGCCAGGTCCCGTCCGCCCAGCGCCCGTCCGGCGGCAGGTCCTGCTCCAGCGCCGCCCGCCAGCGTCCGAACGCCTCGGCCAGCGCGGTGTGCTGCTCGCGCCAGCCGAGCGGTGACCCGGTGCGCTGCAGACGGAGCATCGGGGTCCGCACCACGTCGTGGTAACGGACCCGCCCCGCCTGGTCGTTGACGAACGGCAGGGCGCGCAGCCAGGCGTAGTGGTCGCCCTCGGCCAGCACCTCGTAGACGTCCTGGTCGAGCTGGAGCGGCAGCGCGCAGGCCAGCGCGGCGGCCCGTCGCTCCGGGTCGGTCTCCCAGCGCAGGAACCGCTCCACGGCGGTGCCGGACGGGTCCTGCACCGCCTCGGGACCGGCCGGCCTGGTCTGCGCCAGAGTGTCCAGCAGCACCGGCAGCCCGCCGGCCAGCCGGAGCACCGTCCCGGTCACCCGCTCGTCGGTGATCCCCCGGGCGGTCAGCAGCTGCCGCGCCTCGGTCTCGGTGAACACCTCCAACGGCAGCTCGGCGACCAGGTCCATCGAGTCGGCCCAGACCCGGGGGTCCAGCCGGCGCTGCCCGGCCAGCACCACCAGCACGTTCAGTGGCAGGTCGCCGTACCCGCCGCCGACCAGCAGCTCCCGCAGCCAGCCGTCCAGCACCGGGGCGGTCCGCTCGTAGGTGTCGAAGAACAGCGCCACCCGGGGCAGCCGCCCGGCCAGTTCGGCCAGGTCGGCGAGGAACACCGGGGTCAGCAGCGGGACGGGCGTGAGCACCAGCTGCACGTCGTCGTGGCTGCGCAGCCGCGCACTCAGCAGGCCACGTAGCCGGTCCGCGCCGAGCGCCACCTGCTGCGGGTCGACCGCACCGGCCAGCGCGCCCACCACCGGCACCGCGCCGAGCCCGGCCAGACCGACCTGGGCCGCCAGGGTGCCGGCCACCGAGGGCTCCCCGTCGGACTGCCCCGGCTCGGCGCTCTCCGCCTCGTGCCGCCGCTGCCGGTAGCCGGCCAGCAGCCGGTCGAACCGCTTCAGCGGCCGCCCCTGCCGCTCGCACTGGGCACTGATCGCCGCCATCGCCTCGACCGCGCTGTGCACGTCGTCGTCCAGGTACGCGGTGACCGAGTCGCGCTCCCGGGCGACCGCCTCCAGCTGCCGCAGCAGCGAGGTCTTGCCGACGCCCGCGTTGCCCCGGACGTGGAACAGGAACTGGTACGCCTCGTCGGCCGGGTCGCGGTCCAGGTTCTCCCGGAACGCGGCCAGCTCGGCCCGCCGTCCGACGAACCCGCCGCGCCGCCTGCGCCGGATCAACTCCTGCCGGGACACCCGCTGTTCCGCCATCGCACCCACCCCCGGCGCACCATCATGACGTACCGGCCCCGGACATGCAGACGGCCCGTGGGTTCGCTCCTCGCGGCCGGCCCCCGAAGGGGACGGGCGTCGAGGCACCGGGGATGTCTCCGGTGAACCCACGGGCCGGGTGACTGCTGGGAATTGCCTGCCGCCGGAGGCTGGTACCGGCCTCACTACTGCACAGGCAGGGGCGGCTCTAGCGAGCAGCCACCTCACACATCCTGATGGAACTCAACTCAGGATCACCTCCTTTCAGTGTGCTGCCAACTGTAGGCAGCCCTCCCGGACGGCACAACGGATTTATTCGGTGCGGGTGGTGGTGGGGTGCCCGGGAACGGCAGAAGGCCCGGCAGACGATGTCTGCCGGGCCTTCTGTGCTACTGAGTAGCGGGGACAGGATTTGAACCTGCGACCTCTGGGTTATGAGCCCAGCGAGCTACCGAGCTGCTCCACCCCGCGTCGGTAAACACGACACTACGTGAGTGCCGGGCGAAAGGGAAATCGGTTTCGGTGCGGGTGGTGGTGGGGTGCCCGGGAACGGCAGAAGGCCCGGCAGACGATGTCTGCCGGGCCTTCTGTGCTACTGAGTAGCGGGGACAGGATTTGAACCTGCGACCTCTGGGTTATGAGCCCAGCGAGCTACCGAGCTGCTCCACCCCGCGTCGGTAAACACGACACTACGTGAGTGCCGGGCGAAAGGGAAATCGGTTTCGGTTCAGGCCGGGGAAGGGCGGTGCCGGCCCGCTCTGGCCCGGGTCCTGGCCCAGAACGCGAAGCAGACCAGGGCGGCGAAGCAGGGCACCATCAGCGCGGCGTAGAACAGCAGGAACCCGTTGGTGCCCAGCCCGGCGGCGGCGTTCCAGCCGCCGTGCACCGTCATCGCCAGCAGCAGCCCGACCGGGGCGGCCAGCCGGGCCAGCCAGTGCCGTCCGGTGGTCAGGCTGATCGCGATGCCGAGGCCGGCCAGGGCGGTGAACAGCGGGTGCGCGAACGGCGAGAGCAGGCCGCGCAGCACGAAGGTGTGCACGGTGGAGTCGAAGTCGCGCAGGCTCGGCGCCCCGCCCAGGCCGATGCTGTCCAGCCGGCTCTGCTGGTCGTCGGTGAAGGCCCGCCCGAGGTAGAGCGCGTTCTCGGTGAAGGCGAAGCCGCAGGCCGTCACCCCGCCCAGCACCACCCCGGCGGACAGGGTGCGGGGGCTGGACCTGGCCCGGGTGTGCGTACGGGCCCGGGCCGGGCGCCGGAAGTACGGGAGCCGGCGCAGCCGGGGCCGGCCCGCCGTCGGGCGGTGCGGTCGGCCGGTACGGGCCGCCCGCCGCCCGGTGGCCGGCCGGTGCCGGAGCGGGACCGCGCAGATCCGCTGCACGTGACAGCGGAGCCGGCGGCGGACCGGCAGCAGCAGCATCAGCAGCGCCGCGCCCTTCGCGCTCTCCTCGATCAGCGGGGTGGCGAAGTCGGCGAGCAGCGTCTCGCCCCGGTCGCTGCCCTGACGGGCGATCAGGAAGTCACCGGCCCAGCCGTTGGCCAGGATCGCCACCGTGGTCGCCGCGCAGGCGCCCCAGGCCAGGCAGAACAGGGTGTGCCGGAGCGGCACCCGGGCGGTCTGGTTCAGCCAGGCGAGCGCGCCCAGCACGAACGGGAGCGGCAGCAGCGCCAGCCCGAGCCCGACCAGCAGCCCGGTGGTCCCGGTCTGCCGGTGCACCAGTTGGAGGATCAGCACCCCGCAGCCCGCCAGGGCGAGGGCGGCCAGCGCGGAGGAGAGCGCCGGGTAGCGCAGCGACCGGGCGCGCCGGAGCAGGTCCTCGGCGCGGACGTACGGGTGCCAGGACAGCAACGGGCCCGCCCGCCGCACCCGGGGCCCCGGGATGGTCCGGGTGCCGGCGGTGGTGCGGGTGGGCGGGTCGACGGTGACGGCGCGTTCCCCGGCCGGGGCCGGGGCGTGGGGGTACGGGCCGCCGCTGGGCGGACTGCTCACGCGCACAGGGTAGGGGAACCCCCGGCCCCGACGGGAGGCGTCGGGGCGATCCGCACCGAACGGATCACCCGGTGTGCTAGGGCGCCGGCCGGTCCGGTCCAGGTGCGGTCAGCGGCGGCGGAACAGCAGGTCGTGCACGACGTGGCCCTTGGCGATCCCGGCCCGCTCGAACTTGGTGACCGGCCGCCAGTCCGGGCGCGGCGCGTAGCCGGGGACGCTGCCGGCCGGGTGCTCGGCGGGCTCCAGCCAGCCGGTGCCGTCACCCTCGGGGTGCAGGTTCGTCAGCTCGGGCGAGGCGGAGAGCACGGCCAGCATCTGCTCGGCGTACGGCTCCCAGTCGGTGGCGCAGTGCACCAGCGCGCCGGGCGCCAGTCGGGGCAGCACCAGGTCGAGGAAGGACTCCTGGACCAGCCGGCGCTTGTGGTGCTTCGGCTTCGGCCACGGGTCGGCGAAGTAGACCCGGAGTCCGGCCAGCGAGGCGTCCGGCAGCATGTCGCGGAGCAGGATCACCGCGTCCCCGGCGGCCGGGCGGACGTTGACCGAGTCGGTGCGCTCCAGCAGCTGGAGCAGGTTGCCGTGGCCCGGGGTGTGCACGTCGGCGGCCAGGATGCCCATCGCCGGGTCGGCCGCCGCCATCGCGGCCGTGGTCTCGCCCATCCCGAAGCCGATCTCCAGGGTCACCGGCAGGCCGCCGAACAGCTCCGCCAGGTCCAGCGGGCTGCCGTCGATCGCCAGGCCGTACCGCTCCCACCCCCGGTCCAGCGCGCCCGCCTGGGCGGGGGTCATCCGGCCCCGGCGGGGCTGGAAGCTGCGGATCCGGTGCTCGCGGTGCTGGGCCTCGGTGGCCCGGTGCGGGTACATCGGCGCGGGGTACCCGGCGGGTGCGGCGGACAGGCGCGCGGACGGGGACGGCTGGGGGCTGGGGGCGGTGGCAGTCACAATCGGCCAAGTCTACGGGAGGCCGGTCCGGGGCCGGCGGCCGTCCGCCTCAGCCGCCCGCGGCCAGCGCGGCCAGCCCCCGCCGGGCCACCTCGCGGCCGATCGCGAGCGAGGCGGTGGCCGCCGGGGAGGGGGCGTTCAGCACGTGCACCATCCGCCGGGTCGACCCCGGGTCGGCCGGGTCGAAGCCCGCGAAGGCGAAGTCGTCCAGCAGCGTCCCGTCCGCCGCCACCGCCTGCGCCCGGACCCCGGCGGTGGCCGGGACCAGGTCGGCGGCGGTCACCGCGGGCAGCAGGCGCCGGACCGCGGTGGTGAAGGCCCGCTTGGACAGCGAACGGTGCAACTCGCCCAGCTCGTACCGCCAGTGCCGCCGGGCGATCCGCCAGGTGCCGGGGAACCGGACCGTCTCGGCCAGGTCGCCGAGCCGGACGGTGCGCCAGTCGTAGCCCTCGCGGGCCAGCGCGGGGACGGCGTTCGGCCCGACGTGCACGTCACCGTGGATGCCCCGGGTGAGGTGCACGCCGAGGAAGGGGAAGGCCGGATCGGGCACCGGGTAGACCAGCCCGCGCACCAACTCCCTCCGCTCCTTGGTGAGTTCGTAGTACTCGCCGCGGAAGGGAACGATCCGCACCCCCGGGTCGTCGCCGGCCAGCCGGGCGATCCGGTCGCTGTGCAGGCCCGCGCAGTTCACCAGCACGCCGGTGCGCAGTTCGCGGTCCCCGGCGTGCAGGGTCAGCCCGTCCGGGCGGCGGTGCACGGCCCGCAGCGCGGTGCCGGTGCGCAGCACCGCCCCGGCCTCGGCGGCGAGCGCGGCGTACCGGCGGGCCACGGCGGGGTAGTCGCAGATCCCGGTGGTGCCGATGTGCAGCCCGGCCGGCCCGGTCACCTCGGGCTCGTACTCGGCGATCCCGGCCGGACCGAGCTCGGTGACCGGGATGCCGTTCTCCCGGCCGCGCTCCGCCAAGGCGCGCAGGCGCGGGAGTTCGCCCTCCCCGGTGGCCACGATGAGCTTGCCGGTGACCTCGTACGGGATGCCCTGCTCGCGGCAGAACTCCACCATCTCGGCGGCGCCCGACGTGGCGTACCGCGCCTTGAGCGACCCCGGGCGGTAGTACACCCCGCTGTGGATGACCCCGCTGTTGCGGCCGGTCTGGTGGGCGGCGAAGTCCGGCTCCTTCTCCAGCACCGCCACCCGCACCCCGGGCCCGGCCACCGTCAACGCGTACGCCGTGGACAGCCCGACGATCCCCCCACCGACCACCACGACGTCGAACTCCTCGGCCATGCCCGCTCCTTCGCCGATTCCCAGCTCTCCGGCGATGCTAGTCCCGGTCACCCGCCCGGGTGGGCGGGTGACCGGATCTCACTCCCAGGGCCAGCCGGCGTCGCGGCCGCGTTCCAGCAGCGGGATCAGCCGGAACGCGGCGTCGGTCAGGCCGCCGAAGGTGTGCCGGTTGGGGCCGGACGGGCTGTGGGCGGCGGCGTACCCGGCCAGGTTCCAGGTGTAGACCGGGACGTTGGCCGGGACGGGGGTGAGCGGATCGCCGGACGGTGCCCGCTGCGCCTGCTCGTCGGTCACGATCACCACCCGGTCGTGGTCGCGGTAGTGCGTGCGGACCGCCTCGGCGGTGTCGGTGCCGCCGAGCGAACCGAACCGGTCCAGAACCTTCAGTACGGACTCGCCCCGGTCGACCGTGAGCAGCCGGCTGCCGGTACCGAACTCGACCAGATCGGCGTCGGCGGCCCTGACCTTCAGCGCGGTGCCGAAGATCGCCGCCGAGTCGGCCCGGTTGAGCCGGCTCTGACCGCTCGGCCGGTCGAACATCGACCACGAGCGGTCGACCAGGACCAGCGTCCGTCCGGGCAGCGCTGGCACGTTGGCGAGCGAGTGCCCGAGCGCGAGCTCCAGCGGATGCCCCCAGCGCAGCGACGGTGCGTTGCGGTACGCGGCCAGGTAGCGGAACGGGAACTGCCGTGACCTGGCCACCTCGCCCCGGTCGCTGATCCGTCGGGCGACCTCGGCGGCCACCTCGTCGCTCACGCCCGCCCGGTCGAAGTTGCGCAGGTTGCGGACCAGCGCCATCGGACCCATCGACGGGATGACCGCCTCCCAGACGGCGGCGTCCAGCGGCCCCTGCAGCCAGCCCGCCAGCGCCTCCCAGGTCAGCCCGGCCGTCGCCAGCAGCTCCGCACCGCCCGGGCCGGTGACCAGGGCGCGCCGCTCCGCCACCGGGGTGGCCAGCAACTCGCGGTTGGCGAGCAGCAGTTGGTCCGAGGTCGGGACGACCGCGGTGTCGGGGTGGTGCCGCCGGTCCAGGGCGTACCGGAACAGTTCGTCCTGCCAGGGCTTCTGCGGGTCCGGCGAGGGGTGGGTCAGCTCCAGGACGTCGCCGAAGCGGTAGGCCTTGGAACCGGTGTCGTACTTGAGCAGGGCCCGGCCGTTGTAGAGCCGGCGGGCGGCGTCGGCGACCCCGCGCTTGACCGGCTTGGGGAGTGACCGGCCGTACCGGCCGGTCCAGTAGGCCAGGAACTCGCCCGGCTCGTCCGGGCGTTGCAGCACGGCGTCGATCACCTGCCGGGAGTGGCCGGGCAGCTCGGCGTCGAGCCTGGCCCGGGTGAACTCGGCGGCGCCGACCAGCGCGGTGGTCCGCAGCTGGGCCCCGTACCGCAGCCAGCGGAGCAGCGCGAGGGTCCACTCCGGATCGCTGACGGCGAGTTCGCGGACCAGCCTGGTGTAGCGGTCGTCCCTGGCCTCGGCGCTCTCGTAGAACGAGCGCTGTCCGACCAGGTTGGCGACCGCGAGCAGGAAGAGTTCGGAGCGCGCGTCGCGCAGGTACCCGTGGCCGCCCTCGCCGGTGACCGTCGGCCGGCCGGTGGTGCGCACGGGGGAGGTCGAAGCGGCCTTGGCCGTGCGGACGTTGAACCGGGACATGCCGATGTCTCCCTGCTGGGTGGTGAAGCCGCAGGGAGGCATCGCAGAGCCGCCGGGCGGAGCCGCGGAAAGCTGTTCAGAAGTAGGTGTCCAGAGAACCGAAGCAGCAGAGGCGAAAATCTGGTGCTCTACCGACTGAGCTACCCCACCCGAAGGTGGAAGCGGGACTCGAACCCGCGCCCGCCAGAGCCGAAGTAGCCCCTGCCTGCGCACCTGGACACCAGGAACACTACCCGCGTCCTGCCGCGCGGGCCTTCGAATTAGACGGGGGCGACCAGCACCAGTCGGGCGCGTTCGGTCAACTCGCGGACCCGGCGCTCCTCCTGGAACGGCTCCAGCCGGCGGAGCAGCTCGCGGACGTACTCCCGGCTGCGCTGGGAGGAGATCCGGCCGGCCACCTCGACCGCGCGTTCGCCGGCGGCGACGGCGGCGTCCAGGTCGCCGGCCTCGGCCTCGGCCATCGCGGAGACGAACAGCCGTAAGCCGTGCGAACGCACGTAGCCCTCGGTCGGGCGGGCCAGCGCCTCGCGGGTGAACTGCCGGACCTTGCTGGGCTCGCCGAGGTCGCGGAAGCACTCGGCGGCGTCGGCGGCCAGCCGGTCGTAGGCGTAGAAGTCGATCCAGGGCGGGTCGGAGTCACCGGCGCGGGCCCGCTCCAACGCGCTCTCCGCGGCGGAGAGCGCGGTCGCGCAGGCCGGGGCGTTGCCGTTCCTGGCGTGGGCCCGGGCCTCGACCAGGTGGAAGAAGCTCATCGTCCGGGTGGTCGCCAGGCCCCGGTTCCGCTCCAGCGCGGCCTGGGCCAGGTCGACCGCCTCCTCGGCGAAGCCCCGGTAGCAGGCCTGGAGGCTCATCGAGGCGAGCACGTAGCCGCCGAGCGGCACGTCGGCCGCCGCCCGGGCCAGCCGGAGGGCCTGGATGTAGTAGCGCTGGGCGGCCTCGTGCTGGCCGGTGTCGAAGGCCATCCACCCGGCCAGCCGGGTGAGTTCGGCCGTCGCGCCGAACAGCGCCCGGCCCACCGCGTCGCTGTACGAGCCGAGCAGCAGCGGGGCCGCCTCGACCCGCAGGCACTCCGGCACCATCGACGAACGCCAGTCCCCGCCGCCGTACTTGGAGTCCCAGCGGCGGGCCTCCTGGGCCGCCTCGCGGAGCTTGGCGGCGTCCGAGTGGCCGACCCGGTAGCCGCTCAGGTCGGGCGCGGGCTCGCCCCGGGCCACCGAGCCGTCGGCCGGGGTGATCAGCCAACGGGAGACCGGCGTCGCGTACGCGGCGACCGAGAAGGTGCCCGCCAGGCTGTCGCTCCACCGGCCGCCGCCGGGGCCTCGGCGCAGCTCCAGGTCGACCCGCCAGAGGTCGGTGGCCGACCGGACCGCGGCCGGCACCTCCCGGGGGAAGGCCAGGCCGAGTTCGGGCGCCGGGTCGGTGTCGCCGAGCCCGATCTCGTCCAGCGGCACGGGGCGGCCCAGCTTGCTGCCGATCGCGGTCGCGATCAGGTGCGGCACCGGGCCCTGCGGGATCATGCCCTTGCCGACCCAGCGGGCCACCGAGGTCTTGTCGTAACGCAGCGTCAGGCCGCGCTGGGCGCCCAGGTCGTTGACCCGCCTGGCCAGGCCCGCGTTGCTGATCTGGGCCAAACCGAGAAGCGTGCCGAGCCGTTCGTTCGGCCCTCGTGAGCTGACGGTCATGGTTGCTGCGGCACCCCCTGGCGATGTCCGGCGGTTCTCGGGCGTGGGCGGGTCGGCCCGGCCCGTGGCCGGTGCGTCCGGGCAGTTGGCTTGATCGTGATCGGTACGGCGGCCGACCGCGGGTGGCGGACGGGGTGGCGGGCCCGCTACCGGACCCCGGCGTTCGCCACTGCTGCACCTAGCGTAGTCGTCCGGGTTCCGAGGGTTAAGAGTCCGGATTCCGGATGGCGGGATCGCGTGCCGCTCAACGAATCCCGCGCGGGGTGGCGCGCGGGCGGGTCCGGGCCACCGGGAGCGCGGCGGACCGGTGTGCTCCGGTCCGGTGCAGATGTGCGCCCGGCTGTGCTCCCTGGCCCGATCGGCAGGTCGGCGATTCGCTGGAGGCTGTGGGTCGGCCCGTCGTCGAGGACCCGGCGGGCCGGGGGACACCGCTGCCTACATCCCCGCGGGCGGTGGTGGGGTCCGGGAGGGCATGCGGATGCCCTCCCGGGCTGTGCGATGAGTTTCGGCCATCCGGCGATGTCCATGCCGACCGAACCCCATTCCCCCCACGGCGGCCCGGGCCACGGAGGGGGAGGCCCGGCCCGCCGGCCCCGCTCTGGCACGTGGTGCACCACCAGGGGCTCGGGGAACGGCGACGCCGGCCTCCGGAGCGTGATCGCCGCGTGCATGGTGGTGCACTTTCGCCTGAACCCGCACGTCACGCCGACCTCAACCGCGCCCGGGGTCGACCACTCCCGCACTTTGCACCCGCCCCGTGGTCGGCGTCGCAGTTCCCCGAGCCCCTGGTGTGCTGAGCCACCTGCCACCTGCCACCTTCCACCAGCCCCCGGCTTCCGGGGGTTCTGCCCAACTGCCGGTGTTCGGTGGCACGATGGCCTCCGTACGGCAGGTGTCGCGGCGGAGCGGAGGCACGATGCGGTGGCTCACGGGCTGGTGCCCAGGTGCACCCCTGCCGGGTATCGGGGCGGTCCGCCCGCTGGCCGCCATGACGCTGTGGCCGGGCCCGAGCCCGTTGTGGGCGGTGGGGGACTGGCGGCCGGACGAGATCCGGCTGGTGACGCTGCGCCCCGGAGCGCCCGCCGAGGTGACCACCGGGGCACCGGCGGACGTGGCCGACGAGGCGTCGGACCAGCCGGGCACCGTACGACTGGCCGTGCTCGGCCGCTGCGGTGCGTCGGACCCGGAGCTCGCGGCCGGCCTGGCCACCGCCAGGGGCGGGGCGGTGCGCCACCTCACCACCTGGCCCGGCAGCTACACGGTGGTGCTCCGCACGGGACCTCGCAGCACGGTGCTGCTCACCGACCTGGCCGGGGTGCTGCCGGTCTTCCACACGCCGTGGGCGGGCGGCACGGCGTACGCGACCGCCGCGCTCCCGCTCGCCGACCTGGTCGGTGCCCCGCTGGACACCGGGCACCTGGCCGCCCGGCTGGCCTGCCCGGAGTCGCCCGAGGCGGTCGGTTCGGGCTCGCCGTACCTGGGAGTGCAACGGGTGGCCCCCGGCCATCTGCTCGGGCTGCGGAACGGGCGCGCCCACGTCTCCACCTACGAGCCGGAGCGCGGCGGCGCACCCTTCGAGCGCGAGGAGGCGCCCGCGGTGCGCGAGCTGACCCGCGCGCTGCTGGAGTCGGTCCGCTGCCGGGTGCGCGCCTCCGGCGGCGGCACCGACCGGCCCCGGCTCGGCGTCGACCTCTCGTACGGAACGGCCTCCGCCACCGTCGCGCTGCTCGCCGCCGCCGTACCGATCGCCCCGGCCGCACCGAGCGTCGACCACCCGTCGGCTGACGGCCCGTCGGCTCCCCGGACCGGTGCGGTGAAGGGCTCCTGGGCCCGTCCGGCCGGACCGGCCCCCGCCGGGCCCGAGGTGCTGACCGCCGTGACCCTCCGGGACGCGGCGGAGAGCCCGGCCGGCACCGTGGCGGAACTGCCCAGGCTGCGGCACCTGGTGCTGCCGTCCACCCTTCCGTACGCCGAGCTGGCCGACCCCGGCGCGGGGCTGCCGCCCGGCCCGCTCACCGACGAGCCGGGGACGGCGCTGGTGGCGGCGGCCCGGATCGGCAGCCGGCTGAGCGCGGGCGGTGCGGACCACCTCACCGGCTACGGCGCCCGTCAGGTGCTGGACGGTCACCCGGCCCGGCTGGCCGATCTGGTCCGGGCCGGCCGGGCCCGGCGGCTGGCCGCTCCGGTGGCCGCGCTGACCGGGGCCGAACGGGCGGCGGCCACCGGCGTACTGGACACCCTGCGCACGCCCCTGACGGTCTGGCGCGCCGCCCACCGGCTGGCCCGCGCCCGGTACGCGGAGGCCCTGGACGACGCGGCCGTCCGGCTGACGGTCCGGCACACCCTGGCCGGGCGCAGCCTCGGCGAGGTCTCGGCGGCCGAACTCGCCTGGTGCGTGCCGGGCCCCGCCGCCCGCTGGCTGTCCGACGACGCGCTGTCCGCCGTCGCGCTCCGGCTCCGGCTGGCGGCCCGGGGCCCGGTGCCGGCCGAACCGCCCGGTGCCCGCCGGGCCAGGTACGCACTGCACCGGCACGCGGCCGAGTACCGCACCCTGCTGCACGCCGCCGAGCAGCGCGGGCAGCGGCTGCACGCGCCGTTCCTGGACAACCAGGTGGTGCGCGCGGCCCGGATGCTCCCGATCGAGACCCGGCTCCAGCCCGGCGCCCGGCACGCGCTGCTGCGGGCCGTGCTGACCGGCGCCGCCCGCGCCGACCTGCCGCCGGACTGGGGCCGGGCGGCCCGGCCGGACCGCCAGGGCCCGGACCGGGACGGGCTGCGGCTCGCCGCCGACGGCCTGGCCGAACTGTTCCGCGCGCCCCTGCTGGCCGAGGCCGGGCTGATCGACCTGCCCGCCGTCCGGGCCGCCCTGGCCGAGGCCACCGACCCGGCCGCCGCGCCCCCGCCGGGCACCCTGGCCGGCCTGGCCGAGCTGGTCTCCACCGAGCTCTGGCTCCGCCGCATCCTGGCCCGCCGGCACGGCTCCTGCTGGACCGGGCTGCCCGCCCCGGAGCGGCCGGCCCTGGCCCGTCCGGCCTGAGCGGGGCGACCGCCGCGCGCGCCTGCACCGGCCACCGGCGGCTGACGGGTCATCATGGCAGGGTGTCGAGCTCAGAGAAGGTCGCCGGGCCGGAGACGCCGGTGCCCGAGGTGCTGCCGGTGCTCGGGGAGTCGCCGAGCGCCGATCCGCCCGGAGTGCTGGCGGCCTGCGACGGTTCGGACGGGTCGCTCTGGGCGCTCGACCGGGCGATGGCCGAGGCCGAGCTGTTCGGCCTGCCGCTGTACGTCCTCGCGGTGGTCAACCCGTCCCCGACCGGCTACCCGCCGGGGATGATCGAGCTGGTCCAGGAGAGCATCGAACGCCTGTCGGCCAGCATGGCGGACGGGCTGCGCCGGGCGGTGGCCACCGTCCAGCAGGCCAGGGGCCGCCCGTACCAGGGAGAACTGGCGCTGCACGTGGTGCTCGGCAACGTGATCGAGGTCCTGCTGCGCTGCACCCGGGGCCAGCACACCCTGGTGGTCGGCACCCGGGGCAACGGCGGCTTCAGCCGCCTGCTGCTCGGCTCGGTCAGCACCGCCGCCGTGCACCACGCGGCCTGCCCGGTCCTGGTCGTGCCGGCCCCGCCGGCGCACTGACCTGGGTGTTCGCGGTCACAGCCGCCGACGGCCGGGAATCAGGTCCGGGGGTGCGGGGTTCTCAGGGGCAGTCCCCCCGAGAGCAGGAGAGTCACCGTCATGAAGGTCGAGATCTGGTCGGACGTCGCATGCCCGTGGTGCTTCGTCGGCAAGCGCCGCTTCGAGCAGGCCCTCGACCGGTTCGCCGGCAAGGACGGTGTCGAGGTGGTCTACCGCCCGTACCAGCTGGTGCCGGACGCGCCCGAGACCGCCACCCCGCACCGGGCCTGGCTGGCCGACCGGTACGGGCCGCAGTCGGTGGCGATGGACGCCCGGGTGACCGAGCTCGGCAAGGGCGAGGGCATCGACTTCGACTTCGACACCGCGCTGCACGCCAACACCTTCCTCGGCCACCGGTTGCTGCACCTGGCCGAGAGCGAGTACGGCGCGGCGGTCCAGGGCGTGCTCAAGGAGGCGCTGCTGACCGCGCACTTCAGCCGGGGCGTGGACGTCGGCGACCAAGGGCAGCTCACCGAGATCGCGGTGGCCGCCGGGCTGGACCGGGACCGGGTGACCGGCTACCTGGCCGGTGACGAGGGCGCGGATGCCGTCCGGGCGCAGCTCGCGGAGGGCCGGGAGATCGGCATCACCGCCGTCCCCACCTTCGTCTTCGAGGGCAAGTGGGCGGTCCAGGGCGGCCAGGAGGCGGACACCTTCCTCCGGGTCCTGGAGCAGGTGGCGGCCGAGACCGCGGCCGAGCCCGACGCCCCGCACGGGGACAGCTGCGCGGACGGCGCCTGCGCCGTCTGACCGACCGTCACGGTGCCCCGGACCGCCCAGCGGCCCGGGGCACCGTCACGTCAGAGGCAGCTGAGCCGGGCGTCCGCCCAGTCGGCCAGGTTGATCAGGCCCCAGCCGTCGGCGCTCGAGGTGACGACCAGTCGGATCGAGCGCTGGCCGGTCAGGTCGGCCCGGACCGGGACCGCGGCGTCGCCGGGGCCGACCCGGTCCGAACTCCAGAGCACCCGGCCGTCGCCGCCCTCGACGCTGAACCTGACGGTGCCGACCCGGATCCCGAAGTCGTCCACCCCGGCGTTCGCCCGGAAGGTGGTGCAGGTCCGGTTCAGGTCGATGGTCACCGCGGACGGCGCGTAGACGCTCAGGCCGTGCTGGTACCGGCTGCCGCCGATCGACAGGTCGGAGCGCTGCCAGAGCCAGCTCCCGCCGCGCCGGACGGCGGGGCCCGGCGGTGGGTCACGGTGCGCGCCGTTCGGGCCGAACGGCAGCACGTCGGCCCAGAAGTCGGTCGGCATCATCGGGGGCACCGGCGGCGTGGGGAGCGTGGGCGTCGGGACCGGCGGCGGGGTCGGGACCGGCGGGAGCTCGACCACCGGTGGTGGCGGCGGGGTGGGCGTCGGGGTCGGCTCGGCCGGCGGTTCCGGGGTCGGCGTCGGGGAGGGCACCGGCGCGGGCTTCGGCGCGGGGATGGGCGTCGGCTCCGGGGTCGGGGTGGGGGACGGCTCGGGCTCCGGGGTCGGGGTGGCCTCCGGGGTGGGGCTCGGTGGCTCGGGAGCGGGCAGCGGTGCGGCCGTGGCGCTGACCGCCGGGGCCGCCGCCGGCTGCTTGGGCTCCGGTGCACCGGTCAGCGCGTACGCGGCCACCGCGGCGGCGACCACCGCGATCCCGGCCGCGATCCCGGCCTTGGCCGCCGTACCCAGACCCTCCCCGGCCACCGCCCCGGCACCGCCGGAGGAGGAGCCGGAGGACGCGGCACCGGCACCGGCCAGCGCACCCGCGCCGACCGCCCCGGCACCGACGGCCGCCGCAGCCGCCGTGAAGTACCCGGCCCCGACCCAGAGCAGCACCCCGCCGGGCAGGATCGCCCGCAGCCCGGTGTTGATCTCGGTCAGCTCCAGGTAGGCCGCCGTGCAGCGGTCGCACTCCTGGACGTGCCGCCCGACCTCGGCCGAGGCGCGCTTGCGCAGCGACCCCCGGGCGTAGGAGCCGAGCCGGTTGGCGTACGCCTCGCAGTCGCGCTCCTGACTGCCCGACACATGGGCCTGCAGGAAGGCGGCGGCCAGCCGGTCGCGGGCCCGGTGCGCCTGCACCGCCGTGGCGTTGGCGGTCTTGCCCAGCAGCACCGCCACGGTCTTCGGCGACTCCCGCTCGACCTCGGTGTGCCAGAGCACCACCCGGTCGTCCTCGGGGAGTTCGGCGTACGCCTGCATGACCATCCGCTGGTCGGCCAGCGCCATCGCCCAGGCGTCCGCGCCCGGGTCGGCCAGGTCCAGGTCGATGGTGGCGGCCGAGGTCTGCGCGAACGTGCTGAAGTCGTCCACCAGTTGCTCGCGCCGCTCGCTCCGCGCCCAGGCGGCGGCGACGTTCCGCACGGCGGTCAGCAGGTACGCGCGGACCGCGAACTCCGGTCCCTTGCCCGCCCGGAGCGCCTGCAGGGTGCGGGCGAACACCTCGCCCGCCAGGTCCTCGGCGGTGAAGCTGTCCCGGCAGCAGGTCCGGGCGTAGCGGCGGACCGAGTCGGCGTGCCGCCGGTAGATCTCCTCGTACGCGGTGTCGTCCCCGGCCCGCACCTTGGCCGTCAACTCGGCGTCCGAAGGCGGCCGTTCACCGTCCACCGGATCGGCGGGCGCCGGCACCACCGGCCGGGCGGGCGGCTCGCCCTCGGCCCCGACGAACGCCTCCGGGGTCACCCCGCCGTGTCCGGCGGCCGCCTGGCCGGGCACCCGCCCGGTCAGCGACTCACGGCTCGGCGCGGCCGCCTGGTCCGGCACCTGCCCGGGGGCTCCGAGGCCGTGGCCGTACTCGTTCTGCTCCTCGGCGCTCAACCTGCCCTCCCGGACACCTGGATACGGCGGACCGCAGGGGGCGCGGACATGGCCGGGCGAACGGCGCGCAACGGGACAATGGCTCCAACCACGCCCAAAGCTTGGCATAGTGCAGCCCCGGCGGAAAGCCGCTCCACCCCAGCCCACCCGATCGGGCAACCCCCGGGGACTTCCGGCAGGCCGTCGAGCCCCGTCCGCCGAGTCGGGTGCCGAGAGGTTCAGCCCGCCCGGAGCCCGTTCAGCAGGATCTGCAACAACCGCTCGGCCGGGGCGTCCTGGGGTTGACCTTCGTCGCCCTCGCCCCGCGCCGGCCGCGCATGCACCGGCACCGCCGCCGTCAGCACCAGCACCACGTCCGACACCGTCACCCCCGCCCGCAGCTCGCCGGCCGCCGCCGCGCGAGCGACCAACGCGGCCAGCAGGTGCAGTAACTGGCGGGGATCCGCATCCCAGACCGGCTCCGATCCACGCTGCACCGGCACCTGCGGCAGGTCCGCCGCGTCCCGGAAGGTGGCCAGCTCGTCGGCGTACCGGAACGCCGACGGCGGCAGCAGCCGCCCGGCGCCGGAGCCGACCGCGCGGGACAGGTACCCGGCCAGCGACTCCCACGGCCCGGCGCCGCCGTACAGCGACTCCTTGGCCTGACTGGTCAGCCAGGCGACCTCCTCGGCGGCGATCCGCTGGACCAGGACCTCCTTGCTCGGGAAGCGCCGGTACACCGTGCCGACGCCGACCCCGGCCCGCCGGGCGACCTCCTCCATCGGGGCGCCGTAGCCGATCTCCCCGAACACCTGCCGGGCGGCCCGCAGCACGCTCTCCAGGTTCCGCCGGGCGTCCACCCGCAGCCGCGCAGTGCCTCCCGCGTCGTCCGCCGCAGCCGACGCCGACGCCGGGGCGACCGCCCCGGGAGCGCCGTACGACTCGCGCTGGACCGGGCCGCGCTGCTCCGGCACCACACCGTGGCCGACCGGGCTCTCGCCCGCCGACGATGGCACGGGCAGTCCGAGTAGTTGATCCTGATCTGTCATTCCAACCTCCCCCACAGGTGCCCGGTACCGGGCGCCACAGTTCGGCCGCGACACACCCCCCAGGTGCGCCGCTGCGCCCGATCCCACGGGGCCGTCCCCGGTCGGGCGGCCACTGTGGACCACCCTTCCCCGGTTGGCCCTGCCGCAGTCAGATACCGCTCGGGGCGGACAACGGTCCGGCCCGACGCACAATCCGACCATAGTTCAAGGAAGTTCGCGGCAGAAGTGGACCGAAACCCCACCCTCACGGCAAAACCGGCACTCCGACGGCGGATTCGGCCGCCGCCCCGATCGCGGTCCGGCCGGATCGAACCACCCGATCCGGTACGGCCTGTGGACAAGAAGCCACCCGACAGGGCGTCATGGAGGCGTGAACCAGCTCACACCGGAAGGAGGCGCCCCCATCAGGATCCTGATCGTCGGCGGAGGATGCGCCGGGACCGCCGCCGCACTCCGCCTCCAGCAGCTGCTCAAGGCCCAACTCCGGGACGGCCGGGTGGAGATCACCCTGGTCGAACCGCAGCCCTACCTGACCTACCAGCCCCTGCTGGCGGAGGTGGCGGCGGGCTCGATCGACCCCCGGCACGTGGTCGTCCCGCTCCGCCGGGTGCTGCCGCACTGCCGGGTGCTGACCGCCCGGGTCACCGGGATCGAACACGCCGCCCGCCGGGTCCGGGTGGACGGCGCACGCCGGGGGGAGCGCGCCGAACCGGCCGAACTCCCGTACGACATCCTGGTGGTGGCGCCCGGCTCGGTCTCCCGGACCACCCCCGTGCCCGGCCTGGCCGAGCACGGCTTCGGCTTCGCCACCGTCGGTGAGGCGGTCAGCCTGCGCAACCACGTGCTGGAGCAGCTCGACCTGGCCTCCACCACCCGCGACCCCGCCCTCCGGCAGGCCGCGCTGACCTTCGTCTTCGTCGGTGCCGGCTACGCGGGCGTCGGCGCGCTCGCCGAACTCGAGGACATGGCCAGGTACGCCACCAAGGGCTACCACAACGTGGCGGCCGACGACCTGCGGTGGGTACTGGTCGAGGCCACCGCCCGGATCCTGCCCGAGGAGTCGCCCGAACTCGCGGCGCACACCCTGGCCGAGCTCCGCGACCGCAGCATCGACGTCCGGCTCTCCACCACCCTGGAGTCCGCCACCGACCGGGTGATGAGCCTCTCGGACGGCAGCCGGTTCGCCGCCCGCACCCTGGTCTGGACGGCCGGCGTCCGGCCCGCACCGCTGCTCCGCGACACCGACCTGCCGCTCGACCGGTCCGGCCGGGTCCGCTGCCTGCCCACGCTCCAGGCGGTCGGTCCGGACGGCACCGCACTGCCGGACGTCTGGTCCGCCGGGGACTGCGCGGCCGTCCCCGACGCGGCGGCGGGGTCCGACGCCTACTGCGCGCCGAACGCCCAGCACGCCCTGGCCCAGGCCACCCTGCTGGCCGAGAACCTGGCCGCCGTGCTCGACGGCCGGCCACCCGCCCCGTACCTGCCGGACCGGCTGAGCTGCTCGACCTCGCTCGGTCTCGGCCGGGGCGTCGCGCACACCCGGCGCGGCCAGCTCACCGGCCGCCGCGCCTGGTGGCTGCACCGGGCCCGGCACCTGCGCCGGCTGCCCAGCACCGACCGGCGGATCAGGGTGCTGACGGGCTGGCTGCTGGGCGGCCTGTTCAGCCGGGAGGTGGTCTCGCTCGGGACGGTCGAGCACCCGCGGTCGGAGTTCGAGGCCGGGTTCCGCCAGTGAGGACGGCGCGGGGAGGGCGGCCGGGACGCACGGCAATCGTCGTACGACTTTCGGAATCGAGCCCCGGCCTGACAGGATCAGCCCGTCCGGCTCATCACACCGAGTGTCCTGCCAGGCACACGATGTGATTATCCGTCAGATGATCTTCCCAGGTCTCCCAGCTCGCTGTCCAAAGAAACGGCCGTCGTTTGAACCTCATGCGCTGGAGCGCGCGGCTCGCCGGAGCCCCGTGGCGCGCCGCCCCGCCCACCGCGACCGGCGACCCGTTCACCGTGCCCGGCCCCCGCGAGTCGGGCCGTCCCGGACCACTGCTCGACCTGCGCGAGATCCACGAGCTGTACGACCTGCGCAACGTCCTCGGCCGGCTGCCCGCGCCGGTCGCCGTCACCTACGGACCGCAGCACCAGCTCGGCTACGCCAACCGCGCCTACCGCGAGCTCTTCGGCGAACGCACCAACGGACTGCCCGCCAGTGAGGCGCTCCCCGAGCTGGCCGCGATGGGCGTGCTCCCGCTGATGGACCAGGCACTGCGCAGCGGTCGCCCCCGGAGCGTGAAGTCCCGCTGCATCCTCGGCCTGGGCGGCAACCGCTACTACAACGTCTCCTGCGTCCCGCTCGGCAGCGAGGCCGACCAGGACGCCGGCACGGAGGCGGGCCCACCGATCGGCGTCCTGATCTTCGCCGCCGAGGTCACCGACCAGGTGCAGGCGGCCACCCGGCTCCGCGAGTCCGAGGGCCGCCAGCGCGCCGCCGCCGTCACCCTCCAGCGCAGCCTGCTCCCGCAGAAGCTCGAACAGCCCGACGGCCTGACCGTCGCCGCCACCTACCAGCCCGGCGGGGCCGAGGCGGCGGTCGGCGGCGACTGGTACGACGTCATCGGCCTCGGCGGCGGCCGGACCGCCCTGGTGATCGGGGACGTGATGGGCCGCGGCCTGCGCGCCGCCGCCGTGATGGGCCAGCTCCGTACGGCGGTCCGGGCGTACGCCCGCCTCGACCTCCCGCCGCACGAGGTGATGACCCTGCTCGACGGCCTCGCCATGGAGATCGACGCCAACCAGATCGCCACCTGCACCTACGCCGTCTGGGACCCGGCCCCCAGCACCCTGGTCTACGCCTCGGCCGGCCACCTCCCGCTCCTGCTCCGCTGCCCCGACGGCACGGTCCTGCGCGGTGAGGAGCAGAACGGTCCCCCGCTCGGCACCGGCGACGGCACCCACCTCTCGCACACCCTGCGCCTGCTCCCCGGCACCACCGGCGTCCTCTATACGGACGGCTTGGTCGAACGCCGGGACGAGGACATCGACCAGGGCATCGACCAGCTCGCGCACACCCTGGCCGGCGCGGTGGGAACCCCCGACGTGGTCTGCTCCCGGCTGCTGCGGGCCATGGGCGTCAGCTCCGACCACGACGACGACGTCGCGGTGCTGACCTTCCAGCTGGCGGACGCTCCGGCCGGTGTTGACGTGGGCCCCTCGGAGGTCTAGTGTTCTTCGAGCTGCCTGACAGGGAGAAACGGACGCGCGCTCTGCACGGACGTTCCCGGGGTAGCCGATCTCCTGAAACACCACTTCTCCACTTCTTGAGCTGGATCGTGCTTTTTTGCGACCCAGTGCGAATTGGCGTGTGCACATTTAAGGGATTGCGGCTGGATTCGCTTTGTGGAGCGGGGATCGGCTAAGGTTTGAAACGTCGGACAGGCCGTCAGGTCGGTTACGGCACAAGCTTCTTGAGGATCCGGAAGCGCGGAACGGCCGGTCAGGGAAACCTGATAGAGTCGGAAGCGCCGAAAGGCCGAAGGAAAGAGCGGGTCGGAAACGCCGAACGGCGGACATGATAAGCTCGGAACACGAAAGAACGAAGCGCCCGGAGGGTCCGCCTGATAAGCGGCTCGAAGGAAGTGTCCGTTCCTTGAGAACTCAACAGCGTGCCAAAAGTCAACGCCAGATATGTTGACATCCCCGGCCTCAGATTATTCTGGGGTTGGAGATTCCTTTATGAAGTAAAACACTAGCGAGGACGCAGTGCGCGGGGCCGCCTATTCCGGTGGTTGCCGTGCCGCTCAACGCGAGTGGTTGCAGGATTACCTGCAGACATTCACGGAGAGTTTGATCCTGGCTCAGGACGAACGCTGGCGGCGTGCTTAACACATGCAAGTCGAACGATGAAGCTCTTCGGAGTGGATTAGTGGCGAACGGGTGAGTAACACGTGGGAAATCTGCCCTGCACTCTGGGACAAGCCTTGGAAACGAGGTCTAATACCGGATATGACCTTCCTCTGCATGGGGGTTGGTGGAAAGCTCCGGCGGTGCAGGATGATCCCGCGGCCTATCAGCTTGTTGGTGGGGTAATGGCCTACCAAGGCGACGACGGGTAGCCGGCCTGAGAGGGCGACCGGCCACACTGGGACTGAGACACGGCCCAGACTCCTACGGGAGGCAGCAGTGGGGAATATTGCACAATGGGCGAAAGCCTGATGCAGCGACGCCGCGTGAGGGATGACGGCCTTCGGGTTGTAAACCTCTTTCAGCAGGGAAGAAGCGCAAGTGACGGTACCTGCAGAAGAAGCACCGGCTAACTACGTGCCAGCAGCCGCGGTAATACGTAGGGTGCGAGCGTTGTCCGGAATTATTGGGCGTAAAGAGCTCGTAGGCGGCTTGTCGCGTCGGTTGTGAAAGCCCGGGGCTTAACCCCGGGTCTGCATTCGATACGGGCAGGCTTGAGTGTGGTAGGGGAGATCGGAATTCCTGGTGTAGCGGTGAAATGCGCAGATATCAGGAGGAACACCGGTGGCGAAGGCGGATCTCTGGGCCATTACTGACGCTGAGGAGCGAAAGCGTGGGGAGCGAACAGGATTAGATACCCTGGTAGTCCACGCCGTAAACGTTGGGAACTAGGTGTTGGCGACATTCCACGTCGTCGGTGCCGCAGCTAACGCATTAAGTTCCCCGCCTGGGGAGTACGGCCGCAAGGCTAAAACTCAAAGGAATTGACGGGGGCCCGCACAAGCAGCGGAGCATGTGGCTTAATTCGACGCAACGCGAAGAACCTTACCAAGGCTTGACATATACCGGAAACGGCTAGAGATAGTCGCCCCCTTGTGGTCGGTATACAGGTGGTGCATGGTTGTCGTCAGCTCGTGTCGTGAGATGTTGGGTTAAGTCCCGCAACGAGCGCAACCCTTGTTCTGTGTTGCCAGCATGCCTTTCGGGGTGATGGGGACTCACAGGAGACTGCCGGGGTCAACTCGGAGGAAGGTGGGGACGACGTCAAATCATCATGCCCCTTATGTCTTGGGCTGCACACGTGCTACAATGGTCGGTACAAAGGGCTGCGATGCCGCGAGGCGGAGCGAATCCCAAAAAGCCGGCCTCAGTTCGGATTGGGGTCTGCAACTCGACCCCATGAAGTTGGAGTTGCTAGTAATCGCAGATCAGCATGCTGCGGTGAATACGTTCCCGGGCCTTGTACACACCGCCCGTCACGTCACGAAAGTCGGTAACACCCGAAGCCGGTGGCCTAACCCGTAAGGGGAGGAGCCGTCGAAGGTGGGACCAGCGATTGGGACGAAGTCGTAACAAGGTAGCCGTACCGGAAGGTGCGGCTGGATCACCTCCTTTCTAAGGAGCACATGGCCGGATGTGAGCGAATGTCTCACACGGTTGCTCATGGGTGGAACGTTGACTATTCGGCACACACAGGCGCGTCTCTTAGTACTGCTTCGGCGTGGAAAAGGGTCTGGGTTTGGGTGTGTCGGGCACGTTGTTGGGTCCTGAGGGAACGGCCGTCATGGTCGTTGCTTCAGTGCCGGTCCTACTGGAAGTGCTCTGTATTGAGCATCAAGGTGGGTGTCTGGTCGTTGTTTGAGAACTGCACAGTGGACGCGAGCATCTGTGGCCAAGTTTTTAAGGGCGCACGGTGGATGCCTTGGCACTAGGAACCGATGAAGGACGTGGGAGGCCACGATAGTCCCCGGGGAGCCGTCAACCAGGCTTTGATCCGGGGGTTTCCGAATGGGGAAACCCGGCAGTCGTCATGGGCTGTCACCCGCACCTGAACACATAGGGTGTGTGGAGGGAACGAGGGGAAGTGAAACATCTCAGTACCCTCAGGAAGAGAAAACAACCGTGATTCCGGGAGTAGTGGCGAGCGAAACCGGATGAGGCTAAACCGTTTTGGTGTGAGACCCGGCAGGGGTTGCCAGAGCGGGGTCGTGGGAAAGTTCTTGATCGGTCTGCCGGCCGGTCGGTGAGTCAGAAACCGTATGGATAGTCGAAGGACATGCGAAAGGTCCGGCGTAGAGGGTAAGACCCCCGTAGACGAAATCTGTGCGGCTCACTTGAGCTTCTCCCAAGTAGCACGGAGCCCGAGAAATTCCGTGTGAATCTGGCGGGACCACCCGCTAAGCCTAAATATTCCCTAGTGACCGATAGCGGATAGTACCGTGAGGGAATGGTGAAAAGTACCGCGGGAGCGGAGTGAAATAGTACCTGAAACCGTGTGCCTACAAGCCGTGGGAGCGTCGGACAGTGGGCTTGCCCATTGTCTCGTGACTGCGTGCCTTTTGAAGAATGAGCCTGCGAGTTTGCGGTGTGTAGCGAGGTTAACCCGTGTGGGGTAGCCGTAGCGAAAGCGAGTCCGAATAGGGCGGTTGAGTTGCATGCCCAAGACCCGAAGCGGAGTGATCTAGCCATGGGCAGGTTGAAGCGGAGGTAAGACTTCGTGGAGGACCGAACCCACCAGGGTTGAAAACCTGGGGGATGACCTGTGGTTAGGGGTGAAAGGCCAATCAAACTCCGTGATAGCTGGTTCTCCCCGAAATGCATTTAGGTGCAGCGTCACGTGTTTCTTGCCGGAGGTAGAGCACTGGATAGGCGATGGGCCTCACCGGGTTACTGACCTTAGCCAAACTCCGAATGCCGGTAAGTGAGAGCGTGGCAGTGAGACTGTGGGGGATAAGCTCCATGGTCGAGAGGGAAACAGCCCAGAACACCGACTAAGGTCCCTAAGCGTGTGCTAAGTGGGAAAGGATGTGGAGTCGCAGAGACAACCAGGAGGTTGGCTTAGAAGCAGCCACCCTTGAAAGAGTGCGTAATAGCTCACTGGTCAAGTGATTCCGCGCCGACAATGTAGCGGGGCTCAAGTACACCACCGAAGTCGTGTCATTGCAGCTATAGGGCCAACGCCCGCTGTGATGGGTAGGGGAGCGTCGTGTGCCGGGTGAAGCAGCGGAGGAATCCAGTTGTGGACGGTTCACGAGTGAGAATGCAGGCATGAGTAGCGATACAAGAGTGGGAAACTCTTGCGCCGATTGACCAAGGGTTCCTGGGTCAAGCTGATCTGCCCAGGGTAAGTCGGGACCTAAGGCGAGGCCGACAGGCGTAGTCGATGGACAACGGGTTGATATTCCCGTACCCGCTTTGAAGCGCCAACGTCGAACCTCTGAATGCTAAAGCCGCGAAGCCGGCCTGGAGTCTTCGGACAAAGGGACGTGGTGGAGCCGCTGACCCAACAGGGTAGTAGGTGAGCGATGGGGTGACGCAGGAAGGTAGTCCAGCCCGGGCGGTGGTTGTCCCGGGGTAAGGGTGTAGGCCGAGTGATAGGCAAATCCGTCACTCATTGAGGCTGAGACCTGATGCCGAGCCGATTGTGGTGAAGTGGATGATCCTATGCTGTCGAGAAAAGCCTCTAGCGAGTTTCATGGCGGCCCGTACCCCAAACCGACTCAGGTGGTCAGGTAGAGAATACCGAGGCGTTCGGGTGAACTATGGTTAAGGAACTCGGCAAAATGCCCCCGTAACTTCGGGAGAAGGGGGCCGGAACTGGTGATGGAATTTACTTCCTGAGCTGGGGCCGGCCGCAGAGACCAGCGAGAAGCGACTGTTTACTAAAAACACAGGTCCGTGCGAAGCCGTAAGGCGATGTATACGGACTGACGCCTGCCCGGTGCTGGAACGTTAAGGGGACCGGTTAGTCTAGTTTCGACTAGGCGAAGCTGAGAACTTAAGCGCCAGTAAACGGCGGTGGTAACTATAACCATCCTAAGGTAGCGAAATTCCTTGTCGGGTAAGTTCCGACCTGCACGAATGGCGTAACGACTTCTCGACTGTCTCAACCATAGGCCCGGTGAAATTGCATTACGAGTAAAGATGCTCGTTTCGCGCAGCAGGACGGAAAGACCCCGGGACCTTTACTATAGCTTGATATTGGTGTTCGGTTCGGCTTGTGTAGGATAGGTGGGAGACTTTGAAGCGGCAACGCCAGTTGTTGTGGAGTCGTCGTTGAAATACCACTCTGGTCGTGCTGGATGTCTAACCTGGGTCCGTGATCCGGATCAGGGACAGTGTCTGGTGGGTAGTTTAACTGGGGCGGTTGCCTCCTAAAGAGTAACGGAGGCGCCCAAAGGTTCCCTCAGCCTGGTTGGCAATCAGGTGTTGAGTGTAAGTGCACAAGGGAGCTTGACTGTGAGACCGACGGGTCGAGCAGGGACGAAAGTCGGGACTAGTGATCCGGCGGTGGCTTGTGGAAGCGCCGTCGCTCAACGGATAAAAGGTACCCCGGGGATAACAGGCTGATCTTCCCCAAGAGTCCATATCGACGGGATGGTTTGGCACCTCGATGTCGGCTCGTCGCATCCTGGGGCTGGAGTAGGTCCCAAGGGTTGGGCTGTTCGCCCATTAAAGCGGTACGCGAGCTGGGTTTAGAACGTCGTGAGACAGTTCGGTCCCTATCCGCTGTGCGCGTAGGAATATTGAGAAGGGCTGTCCCTAGTACGAGAGGACCGGGACGGACGAACCTCTGGTGTGCCAGTTGTTCTGCCAAGGGCATGGCTGGTTGGCTACGTTCGGGAGGGATAACCGCTGAAAGCATCTAAGCGGGAAGCCTGCTTCGAGATGAATATTCCCACCTCCTTGAGAGGGTAAGGCTCCCAGTAGACGACTGGGTTGATAGGCCGGATGTGGAAGCCCTGTAAGGGGTGGAGCTGACCGGTACTAATAGGCCGAGGGCTTGTCCTCAGTTGCTCGCGTCCACTGTGTTGTTCTGAAACAACGACCCCACACCGTTTGGTCACGGGTGTGGTGCGGTCATGCAGTTTCATAGTGTTTCGGTGGTCATAGCGTGAGGGAAACGCCCGGTTACATTCCGAACCCGGAAGCTAAGCCTCATAGCGCCGATGGTACTGCAGGGGGGACCCTGTGGGAGAGTAGGACGCCGCCGAACAATCTTTGGTCAGAAAGCCCCTACCCGGGATCGGGTAGGGGCTTTCTGCATTTCCGGACCGGAACGACCAGCCCAACCCGATCCGGGACCTCGGGCCGGCGACTCCGTCGGAGCGGACCCGGCGGACCGTCCGGTTTAGGTTCCTGACGCCGCGTATGGTCGGCCTCATGGAGACGACGAACCCGAGTCAGGACGGTATCCGCAGCACCGAGACCCTCGGTCCGGACGATCTTGCGGCGGCCAGGGCGGTGCTCGCGGCGGCGAGTGTGGAGGACGGGCGGGAGGCGGTGTCCGAGGCGGGGCGGCTGCGGTTGCGGGTGGACAGTGCGCGGCCCGGGGTGACCCATCTGGTGCAGCGTCAGGAGGGCGTGCCCGCGGGGTACGCGCAGCTGGAGGCGGGGGAGGAGCGGACCACGGTGGAGCTGACCGTGCATCCGGACCTCCGGCGGCTCGGGCTCGGGCGGCAGTTGCTGGACGCGACGCTGGCCGAGGCGGATGCGGGCACCGTGGACTTCTGGGCGCACGGCGGTCACCCGGGCGCGGCGCGGCTGGCGGCGGAGTACGGGGCGGAGCTGATCCGGGAGCTGCGGCAGATGCGCCGGCCGGCCGACGAGCAGCTGGCCGAGCCGGTGCTGCCCGAGGGCGTGACGGTGCGGACCTTCCGGCCTGGGCAGGACGACGCGGCCTGGCTGCGGCTGAACGCGCTGGCCTTCTCGCACCACCCCGAGCAGGGCAGCTGGACGGAGCAGGACCTGGCCGAGCGGCTGGCCGAGCCGTGGTTCGACCCGGCCGGCCTGTTCCTGGCCTGGCGGGGGGAGCAGCTGGTCGGCTCGCACTGGACCAAGGTGCACCCGGACGGGCTGGGCGAGGTGTACGTGGTGGCGGTGGACCCGGCGGAGCAGGGCAACGGGCTGGGCCGGGCACTGACCGCGACCGGTCTGCGGCACCTGGCGGAGGACCGGAAGGTCCCGGCCGTACTGCTCTACGTGGACGCCGACAACCCGGCCGCGGTGCGGGTCTACGAACGGCTGGGCTTCACGGTGCACGAGGTGGACCTGATGTACCGCCTGAACACCGCCGACCCGCGCTGAACCGAGCGGCGGCCGAGCGGGAGCCGAGCGGTAGCCGGAAGCAGCCGGGGCCCGTACCGGCCGGTGATCCGGCCCGGACACGGGGTGACCGACTCAGCTTTCCTCCTGGCCATGCGGTGTTTACCGTGGATTAAGTTAACGCCGCAAAGATCACAGGACGACGTCAGCAGTGCCACGCCCCCGGTCGGCCGGAGACCCCTCGGCCGACCGGTCGCCGACCGCCCCGGGCGGTTGGGTTCTGGCGCCTGCCGCCGGGAACCCGGAGAACGTCCTGCTGGAGGAGCTGGAGCCCATGAGCGTCCCCCGTCCCGCCTCCGTCCCGAAGAGCTCGAAGGGCCCGAAGAGTCCAGCCGCGGTCACCGCTGCGGCCACCGCCACCGCCCTGCCGCCGTCGCTGGCGCTGGCCGAGGTCGATCTGGAGGTCGACGGCCAGGAGCTGGAGGAGCTGCCGCAGGGCCGGTTCCTCGACCGTGAGCGCAGCTGGCTGGCGTTCAACGAGCGGGTGCTCGAGCTCGCCGAGGACCCGCAGATCCCGCTGCTGGAGCGGGCCAAGTTCCTGGCCATCTTCGCCAGCAACCTGGACGAGTTCTTCATGGTCCGGGTGGCCGGGCTGAAGCGCCGGATCGCCACCGGGGTGGCCCAGCGGTCGGCCTCCGGGCTGCAGCCGCGCGAGGTGCTGGACCAGATCTGGACCAGGTCCCGCGAGTTGATGGCCCGTCATGCCGCGACCTTCCAGCAGGAGGTGCTGCCGGACCTCGCGACGGAGGGTATCGAGCTGGTCCGCTGGGCCGAGCTGGCGGAGAAGGAGCAGGCCCGCCTGCACACGCTGTTCCGGCAGAAGATCTTCCCGGTGCTGACCCCGCTGGCGGTCGACCCGGCGCACCCGTTCCCGTACATATCGGGCCTGAGCCTGAACCTGGCCGTGGTGGTGCGCAACCCGGTCTCCGGGCACAAGCACTTCGCCCGGGTGAAGGTGCCGCAGTCGCTGGCGCGCTTCCTGGCGGCGGGTGACCAGCGCTACGTCCCGCTGGAGGACGTGATGGGGGCGCACCTGGAGGAGCTCTTCCCGGGGATGGAGGTGTTGGCCCACCACGCGTTCCGGGTGACCCGGAACGAGGATCTCGAGGTGGAGGAGGACGACACCGAGAACATCCTCAAGGCGCTGGAGAAGGAGCTGATGCGGCGTCGGTTCGGCCCGCCGGTGCGGCTGGAGGTGGAGGAGTCGATCGACCCCTACATCCTCGACCTGCTGGTGCGCGAGCTGAACATCACCGACGCCGAGGTCTTCCCGCTGCCGGGCCCGCTGGACCTGACCGGGCTGTTCGGCATCGCCGACCTGGACCGGCCGGAGCTGCGCTACCCGAAGTTCGTGGCGGGCACGGCCCGTGGGCTGATCGAGGTGGAGTCGGCCTCGCAGCCGGACATCTTCGCCGCGATGCGCGAGCGGGACGTGTTGCTGCACCACCCGTACGACAGCTTCTCCACCTCGGTGCTGGCCTTCCTGGAGCAGGCGGCCAACGACCCGGACGTGCTGGCGATCAAGCAGACGCTGTACCGCACCTCGGGCGACTCGCCGATCGTGGACGCGCTGATCGACGCGGCCGAGTCCGGCAAGCAGGTGCTGGTGCTGGTCGAGATCAAGGCGCGCTTCGACGAGCAGGCCAACATCAAGTGGGCCCGCAAGCTGGAGGAGGCGGGCTGCCACGTGGTCTACGGCCTGGTCGGGCTGAAGACGCACTGCAAGCTCTCGCTGGTGGTCCGTCAGGAGGGCGACACGCTGCGGCGGTACGCCCACGTCGGGACGGGCAACTACCACCCGAAGACCGCGCGGCTGTACGAGGACCTGGGGCTGCTCACCGCGGACCCGCAGGTCGGTGCGGACCTGTCGGACCTGTTCAACCGGCTGTCGGGCTACTCGCGCCGGGAGTCCTACCGCCGGCTGCTGACCGCGCCGCGCGGGCTGCGGGACGGGTTGGTGGCGCGGATCCAGCAGGAGATCGCGCACCACCGGGCGGGGCGGCCGGCCTTCGTGAAGATCAAGGTCAACTCGATCGTGGACGAGTCCGTGATCGACGCGCTGTACCGCGCCTCGCAGGCCGGCGTGCCGGTCGACGTCTGGGTGCGCGGGATCTGCGCGGTCCGCCCCGGGGTGGCCGGGCTGAGCGACAACATCCGGGTGCGCAGCATCCTGGGCCGGTTCCTGGAGCACTCCCGGATCTTCGTGTTCGGCAACGGCGGTGAGCCCGAGGTGTGGTTCGGCAGCGCCGACATGATGCACCGGAACCTGGACCGCCGGATCGAGGCGCTGGTGAAGGTGACCGACCCGGCGGCCCGTGCGGAGCTGTCGGGCCTGATCGACCTCGGGATGTCGGACGAGACCGAGTCCTGGCACCTGGGGCCGGACGGCCGCTGGACCAGGCACGCGCAGGACGCCGAAGGGCGGCCGCGTCGGCACGTGCAGGACCTGCTGATCGACTCCAGGCAGCGCCGACGCAAGCTGCCGTAGCAGGAGCTGACAGACAGTCACCATCCCCGGGGCATCGCCACCACAGCGGGGACAGCCCTCGGGGGGACGAGGAATCAGCATGACCGATCTGCCGACGACGACGGAGCGCACCGACCACCCGGCCCCGGCCGGGGAGGTGCTGGCGGGGTACCTGAACGCCCGGGCGGGGGCGTTCCTTCGAGCGCTCCCGCTGGCGGTGGGGGAGGCCGGGTCCCGGACCGGCTCGCTGCCGAGCGCCGGGGGCGGCGGGCAGGGGGTGGCCTCGGGGACGGGGGAGCTGCTGCGGTGCGTGCGCCGGATCGGCGGGGCGCTGCACACCTTCTCGACGGTCTTCGAGCCGGTCTGGGCGCAGGAGACCCGGACGGAGCTGCGCTGGCTGTCGGGGCTGCTGGCGCAGGAGCCGGGGTACGTCCGGCGGTCGGCGCGGCTGCTGGCGGCGCTGGACTCGCTGAGCGAGACGGACCCGGGCCGGCCCGGGATGCTGGCCGGGCACGCCGGTGCGCCGAAGGCCCGGGCCCTGATGGAGCGTCAGCTGACGCTGGCCAGGACCAGGGCGCACACCGCGCTGCTGCAGGAGCTGCGGTCGGCCCGGCTGCACGCGCTGGCGGACCGGATGACGCTGCTGGCGGGGGAGGTGCCGATGCTGCCGGGCGGCGAGGCGGACCTGCGGCCGCGGGTGGCGACCGCGCTGGGGGTGCTGGAGGCGGGGGTGGCGACGCTGCCGCCGGCCCGGGCGCCGTACGGGGGCGAGGGGCTGCACCGGCTCGGGGCGGTGCCGGCCCAGGGTGCGCCGGTGGACGCCGACGCGGTGGTGGCGGCGGACGACGCGCCGTGGCACCGGGTGCGGATCCTGGCGAAGCGGGCCAGGTACGCGCTGGAGGTGTGCGGTGCGGGGCTGTCGGAACTGGACGGGATAGACCGGGTGCTGGACCGTCACCAGGAGGCGGCGGACGCGGCGGTGACGGTCTCGACGGCGGCGCGGACGCCGCGGATCACCCCGGCGACGGCGTACGTGCTCGGGGTGGTGCATGCTGATCAGCGGCTGGAGGTGGAGGCGGCGAGGTACGCCTTCGGCCACCAGTGGCCGACTCTCCAGCATCACGGATGGCACGAATGGGCAAGCTGCTGACCGCACCGGTCCGGGGGACGCGCGGGCGGCCGGCCCGGCACGGGCAGACCATCCTGGCGGCCGGGGCGGTGCTCTGGGTGCCGGGGCCGCCGAAGAAGAGCGGCGTGGGCCGGAAGAAGCCGCGGATCGCACTGATCCACCGGCCGAAGTACGACGACTGGTCGCTGCCGAAGGGGAAGCTGGACCCGGGGGAGGGCTGGCGGGCGGCCGCGCTGCGGGAGGTCAGGGAGGAGACCGGGCTGCGCTGTGTGCTGGGGGTGGAGCTGCCCACCCAGCACTACCTGGCGCAGGGGCGGGCCAAGGAGGTCAGGTACTGGGCGGCGGTGCCGACCGGTGGCTCGTTCACGCCGAACCGCGAGGTGGACCGTTTGAAGTGGCTGTCGCCGCGGAAGGCGAAGGCCCGGCTGACCCACGCCCGGGACCGGGAGCTGGTGGACGCGCTGTTGGCGGCGCTGGGCGACGCGGCGTCCGGGCGGTTCGCGGACGAGTGATCTCGTCGCGCCCTGTCCGTGACGCAACCGTTACTACCGATCGGTGTTTCCCGCCATCCGCTACAGGTTCACTCTCCGTTCACTTGTGACCGCCTGACGCGTCACCTGCCCGGCCTAACTTCGGTAGCACCGGAGGGCCGCACGGGCCCCGGACCACAGCAGAACCCGTACCGCCGTCCCACGTCGGGAGCAGGCAGAGCACGGGTGGTGCCACAGAAAGGGAACCCCTGTGAAGCTCCAGCGGAACGGCCGCTCCAAGGCCCTCGCGATCGGTGCCATGGCGCTCGTTGGCTCGCTGTCGCTCGCGGCTTGCGGCTCGGACGACAACGCCGACCCCAAGGCGTCCGGCTCGGCCGGCCCGTCCGCCGCCGCGATCGCGTGTGGCAAGGCCGGCCAGCTCCTCGGCGCCGGTTCCACCGCGCAGGGCAGCGCCATCGACGTGTGGAAGGTTGCCTACGGCAACGCCTGCACCGGTTCGACGATCACCTACTCGGGCGGCGGCTCGGGCGCGGGTGTCCAGCAGTTCAACCAGGGCAAGGTCGCCTTCGCGGGCACCGACTCGGCCCTGAAGCCGGCCGAGGTCGACGCGTCCAAGGCGGTCTGCAAGACCGGCCAGGGCATCAACCTGCCGCTGGTGGCCGGTCTGATCTCGATCATCTACAACGTGAACGGCGTGGACAACCTGGTCCTCGACGGCCCGACCCTGGCCGCGGTCTTCGACTCGAAGATCACCAAGTGGAACGACCCGGCGATCGCCAAGCTGAACCCGACCGCCAAGCTGCCGGACGCCGACATCCAGACCGTGCACCGTTCGGACGACTCGGGCACCACGGAGAACTTCACCAAGTACCTGTCGAAGGCCTCGGCCGGTGCCTGGACCTACGCGCCGGCCAAGACCTGGGCGGGCAAGGGCGGCCAGTCGGCCAACCTGAGCGCCGGTGTCTCGGCCCAGGTGAAGGCGGTCCCGAACTCGATCAGCTACGCCGAGCTCTCCTACGCCCAGACCAACAACCTGAAGTCGGCCGCCATCGCGACCGGCGCCAGCAAGCCGGTCGAGGCCACCGCCGCCAACGCCGCCACCACCTTCGCCAAGGCGAAGATCGCCGGCACCGGCAGCGACCTGGCGCTGACCCTGGACTACGCGACCAAGGAGGAGGGTTCCTACCCGCTCGTCCTGGTCACGTACGAGGTCGTCTGCGACAAGGGCAACAACGCCGAGACCCTGGAGACCCTGAAGTCCTTCCTCACCTACACGGTGAGCGACGCCGGCCAGCAGGCCATCGCGCCGAAGGGCTACGTCCCGCTCCCCAAGGAGCTCGGTGACAAGGTGAAGGCCGCGGTCACCGCGCTCGCCTAGATCCACCGCACCACCGGCCGGGCGGCCCTCAGTTGAGGGGGGCGGGGCTGCCCGGCCGGATCCACCACCGCACCACAAGTCCGGGGCACCGCCGCCATGGTGCCGCCCTCCGCGGGGCAGCACCACCAGACCGGAGTACACACCATGACTTCATCACCCCCTGCTGCCACGCGCGGCGGGGCACGCCAGCGCCGGGACAGTCGGCGCGGCGACGCCATCTTCTTCAACCTCTCCCGCGGTTCGGGCATCCTGCTGCTGGTCATCATGGCCGCCATCGCCGGGTTCCTGACGTACCGTTCGCTGCTCGCCTTCGGGCACAACGAGGGCAACTTCTTCACCACCTTCGAGTGGATGCCGGACGCTCCCAAGCCGACCTTCGGCATTGCCGTGCTGGTCTTCGGGACCGTCGCGAGCGCGATCGTCGCGATGGTGATCGCGGTTCCGGTCGCCATCGGCGTGGCGCTGTTCATCTCGCACTACGCCCCGCGCCGGATCGCCCAGCCGTTCGCCTACCTGGTGGACCTGCTGGCGGCCGTGCCCAGCATCGTCTACGGCCTCTGGGGCGCGCTCTTCCTGGTGCCGCACCTGCGCGGTCTGACCAGCTGGCTGGACGAGTACCTCGGCTGGACGTACATCCTCGACTCGACCAAGGTCGGGGCCGCCCCGCGTTCCCTGTTCACGGTCGGCATCGTGCTGGCGATCATGATCCTGCCGATCATCACCGCGGTCTCCCGCGAGGTCTTCAAGCAGGCGCCGCGGATGCACGAGGAGGCGGCGCTCGCCCTGGGGGCGACCCGCTGGGAGATGATCCGCACCGCGGTGCTGCCGTTCGGCCGCCCGGGCGTGATCTCCGCCTCGATGCTCGGCCTCGGCCGGGCGCTCGGTGAGACCATCGCGGTCGCCACCGTGCTCTCCGCCAGCCCGCAGCTCTCGCTGCACCTGCTCGACGCGGGCGGCGGGACCTTCGCGCAGAACATCGCGCTCCGTTTCGGCGAGTCCGGCGAGAACGGCCGGAACGCGCTGATGGCCTCCGGCCTCGTCCTGTTCGTGATCACCTTGCTGGTGAACGGCGCCGCTCGCATGATCATCGCGCGCCGCAAGGAATACTCGGGGGCCAACTGATGAGCGCCGTTACCGACACCGTGACCGTGCCGCCGCAGCTGCACCGGGGTCTGACGACCGATCGGCTGCCGAACTGGGCCCCGGCCGGGATCGCCGCCGTCGCGATCGCGCTCGGCGTCCTGATCGGCCTGGTCGGTGACCTGCAGAGCCGGATCCAGTGGGGTCTGATCGCGGGTCTGCTCTTCGTCGGCATCACCTACGGGCTGTCCGCCCGGATCGAGGGCCGTCGGCAGGCCAAGGACCGGCTCGCCACCTCGGTGGTCTGGCTGGCCTTCGTGATGGCCGTCATCCCGCTGGTCGCGCTGGTCTTCTACACCGTCCAGCAGGGCGCCGGTGTGGTGGACGCCTACTTCCTGAACCACTCGATGAAGGGCGTGCTGTTCACCGAGGCGGGTGGTGGTGTCTACCACGCGCTGATCGGCACCCTGGAGCAGGTCGGTCTGGCCACCCTGATGGCGGCCCCGATCGGTCTGCTGACCGCCGTCTACCTGGTGGAGTACGGCCGTGGCCGGCTCGCCAAGGCGGTCACCTTCTTCGTCGACGTCATGACGGGCATCCCGTCGATCGTCGCCGGTCTGTTCATTCTCTCGCTCTGGATCCTGCTCTTCGACTTCGAGTACTCCGGCTTCGCGGGCAGCCTCGCGCTGGCGATCCTGATGATGCCGGTGGTGGTCCGTTCCACCGAGGAGATGCTCAAGCTCGTTCCGAACGAGCTGCGCGAAGCCTCCTACGCACTGGGCGTGCCGAAGTGGAAGACCATCCTGCGGGTGGTCCTGCCGACCGCGATCGGTGGCATCACCACCGGTGTGATGCTGGCGGTCGCCCGTATCACCGGTGAGACCGCGCCCGTGATGATGCTGGTCTTCGGGGCCGACATCATCAACTCGAACCCGTTCGAGGGTCCGCAGCAGTCGTTGCCGCTCTACATCTGGCAGCAGTACCAGACCAACAACGACTTCGGGTACGCCCGCGCCTGGGGCGCCGCACTGGTGCTGATCGCCTTCGTGATGGCGCTCAACCTGGTCGCCCGGGGCATCGCCCGCTGGCGTTCGCCCAAGTCCGGTCACTGACACACCGACTGACGCCCCAGAAGACGAGAGAAGACGAAAGATCATGGCCAAGCGCATCGACGTCAGCGGACTGTCCGCCTACTACGGCACCACCAAGGCCATCGAGGACATCTCGATGACCGTCGAGCCCCGCTCGGTGACGGCCTTCATCGGCCCCTCCGGCTGTGGCAAGTCCACCTTCCTGCGCACCCTGAACCGGATGCACGAGGTGATCCCCGGTGCCCGGGTCGAGGGCAAGGTGCTGCTCGACGACGAGAACCTGTACGGCTCGGCGGTCGACCCGGTCGCCGTCCGCCGCACCGTCGGCATGGTGTTCCAGCGGCCGAACCCCTTCCCCACCATGTCGATCTACGACAACGTGGCGGCCGGGCTCAAGCTGGCCGGCGTGAAGAAGAAGTCGGTGCTGGACGGCGTGGTGGAGAAGTCGCTCCAGGGCGCCAACCTCTGGAACGAGGTCAAGGACCGGCTGAACAAGCCCGGTGCCGGCCTGTCGGGCGGTCAGCAGCAGCGGCTCTGCATCGCCCGCGCGATCGCGGTCGAGCCGCAGGTGCTGCTGATGGACGAGCCCTGCTCGGCCCTGGACCCGATCTCCACCCTCGCCATCGAGGACCTGATCGGTGAGCTCAAGTCGCAGTTCACCATCGTGATCGTCACCCACAACATGCAGCAGGCGGCCCGGGTCTCCGACCGCACCGCCTTCTTCAACCTCGCCGGGGTCGGCCAGCCGGGCAAGCTCGTCGAGCTCGACGACACCCAGCGGATCTTCTCCAACCCGTCCGTCCAGGCCACCGAGGACTACATCTCGGGCCGGTTCGGCTAAGACTGCTTCGCGGCGCTGCATGGCGGTGCCGCCGCGAAGTCGGAGAAGGCCCGCCCCCGTGATGTGGGGGCGGGCCTTCGTCGTGCCGTGACCGGCGGGTCGCGCTAGAAGACCAGGTAGACGGCCCAGTAGATCAGCGCGGCGACCAGGGCGGCGGCCGGCATGGTGATGAACCAGCCCAGCACGATGTTCTTGGCCACGCCCCAACGGACCGCGCGGATCCGCTTGGTGGCCCCCACGCCCATGATCGCCGAGGTGATCACGTGGGTGGTGGAGATCGGCGCCTTGAAGACGAACGACGTGATGTACATGATCGTCGCGGCGGTGGTCTCGGCCGCGAAGCCCTGCGGCGGGTCCAGCTCGATGATCTTGCGGCCGAGGGTCCGCATGATCCGCCAGCCACCGGCGTAGGTGCCCAGCGAGAGCGCCGTGGCACAGGAGATCTTCACCCAGACCGGGATGTCGCTGCCGCTCTGGTGACCGGAGATGGTGAGCGCCATCACCACGATGCCCATGGTCTTCTGGGCGTCCTGCAGACCGTGGGCCAGCGCCATCGCGGCGGCCGAGGCGGTCTGGGCGACCCGGAAGTTGCGCTTGGCCCGGTGCGGGTTGGCCTTCCGGAAGATCCACAGGATCGCCAGCATCACCAGGAAACCGGCCACCAGGCCGATCACCGGCGACAGGAACATCGGAATGATGATCTTGTCCACCACGCCGGACCAGATCACCTTGGTGCCGCCGGCCAGCGCCGCGCCCACCATGCCGCCGAACAGGGCGTGCGAGGAGGACGAGGGCAGCCCGAAGTACCAGGTGACCAGGTTCCAGGTGATCGCGCCGACCAGGGCGGCGAACAGGATGCCCATCCCCTGACGGCCCGTCGGGGTGGCGATCAGGCCCTCGGAGACGGTCTTCGCGACCCCGGTGCCGAGGAAGGCACCGGCCAGGTTCATCACCGCGGCCATCGCCAGCGCGGCGCGCGGGGTGAGGGCCCGGGTGGAGACCGAGGTGGCGATGGCGTTCGCCGAGTCGTGGAAGCCGTTGGTGTACGTGAAGAAGAACGCCACCCCGAGGACGGCGATGAGTGCTGCCGTATCCACGCTGGTCAGGACTCCTTGACGGCGATGGTCTCCACCGTGTTGGCCACGTGCTCGAACGCGTCGGCGGCCTCTTCGAGGACGTCCACGACCTGCTTGAGCTTCAGCACCTCGATCGCCTCGTACTGACCGCTGAACAGGTGGGCGAGCAGCTTCCGGTGGATCTGGTCGGCCTGGTTCTCCAGCCGGTTGATCTCGATCCAGTACTCGGTGAGCTTGGTCATGGTGCGCAGCTTCGGCATCGCCTCGGCGGTCAGCTCGGCAGCCCGGGCGAGCACCTCGATCTGCTGCTCGACGCCCTTGGGCAGGGTCTGGATGTCGTAGAGGACGACCAGGTCGACCGCCTCCTCCATGAAGTCCATGATGTCGTCCAGCGAGGACGCGAGGCTGTAGATGTCCTCGCGGTCGAAGGGCGTGATGAAGGAGGAGTTGAGCTGGTGGAAGACCGCGTGGGTGGTGTCGTCCCCGGCGTGTTCGGCGGCGCGCATGCGCTCGACGATCTCCGCGCGGGCCGACACGTCTGAACCCAGCAGTTCCAGCAGGAGCTTCGATCCCACGACCAGGTTCTCCGCGGCTGCGGCGAACATGTCGTAGAAGCTCGTCTCCTTCGGGGTCAGGCTAAAACGCACGGAAATCTCCGATGTGCGGGGTAGGGACTGAACGATGCTAGGCGCAAGGCGTCAGAAGTGCGCAAACGGGGTGATGTTCACGGAGCCGGAGCATCCGGTTCCGCACTTCGGCACGCGGCGGTGCGGTCGGGGCCGCACACCGGTGTGCGGACGTGAGTCATCAGTCTGACGGAACAGCGGCCCGATTACCCCCCTGTTGCGGTCGGAGATCGGTCGCGCCGCTCGTACGGAGGAACAGACCCGGGCCCCGTGGTGTTGGACACTTGAGCCCTACGGACAGGTGAGCACCGAGACTGAGGCGGACGGGATGACCAGCGTCGGGACACAGGACGCCGAGCTCCAGCAGGAGCCCGGGCACCAGGAGCAGGCCGGGCACGGCCCGCACGGGTACAGCTCGCAGAAGGCCGAGCACCTGAAGCGGCTGCGCCGGATCGAGGGTCAGGTGCGCGGTCTGCAGCGGATGGTCGACGAGGACGTGTACTGCATCGACATCCTGACCCAGGTCTCGGCCAACACCAAGGCGCTGCAGGCGTTCGCGCTCTCGCTGCTGGAGGAGCACCTGCGGCACTGCGTTGCGGCCGCCGCCGAGCAGGGCGGCGCCGAGCTGGACGCGAAGGTGGCCGAGGCCACCGCCGCGATCTCCCGCCTGCTGCGGACCTGACGCCGGCGCGGGTCTGACGCCCGGTCAGCCGGACGCCTCGTCACCCGACCGCAGCACCTCGTCGATCCGCTCGGGGGCCAGCCGCTCGCTCTCGCTGTCGGAGGCGGCGATCATCAGCTCCCCGGTCAGCTCGATCTCGTCCAGGGCGGTCTGGTCGTGACCGCCGCGGGGCCCCGAGGACGCCATCACCCGTTCCACCCCCATGGACCCGTCCGACCGGTGGCGTGCCGCCCCCGACTCCAGCGTAGGGAGCCGGGGCACGCGGCCGCATGGCACGGACGGGCCATCTCTGGCCACCATCCGGGCGGTTACTTCGGCGGGGTGGACGCCGCAGGCCGATCGGGCCGCATGGAGTAGATCTCGGCCGGCGCCGGCTCCGCGGCCTCCACCGGCTTCCCGAACTCGGACAGCGAGAGCACCGAGACCACCTTCACCTGGTCCTTGGGCTGCTTCGACCCGGCCACCCCGGAGAACCCGAACGTCTGCACCACCTTGCGCAGCCGCCCCTGCCCGTCCAGCCAGACCTCGTACGGGATCTCCTTCACCGTGAACGTCCCCGCGGCCATCCGCAGCCCGTCCCCGCCCCGCCCGCCGGTGGCCTCGGCGGCCTTGGCCAGGTCGAGCACCCCCTTGTAGTGCTTGAGCTCCACCCCGCCGACCGACTCGGTGCCGACCAGCTCGGCCTGCTGCGCACCGCGCAGCGCGCCGGCCGCGCTGGCCGGGTCGGTGGCCCCGCTGCTGACCAGGTTGCCGTCCGGGAGCTGGCGGATGTCCAGCTTCACCCACTTGCCCTCGGGGATCTTGGCGCCGCTGTTCTGCAGGTAGACCGTGCCGGGCAGGACCACCTCGGCGATCTTCCCGGTGGTCGCGGCGCCCGGCGGGACGGTGATGTCCAGGCGGCCGATCCGCTTCACGTAGTCGTAGCCGCCGGCGCCGGTGAACACCGCCTTCTTGTCACCCGACTCGGTGGTCAGCTCGGTGACCGCCTGGGCGGAGCCGGTGCGGCCGGTGATGTCGGCCGCGCTGCGGACGGCGGTCAGCGGGTCGGCCGACAGCTGGTCGGCGGAACCACCGGCCGGGTGGCCCGACCCGCTTCCACAGGCGGTCAGAGCGGCGGCGAGCACCGCCACGGCGGTGGCGGTACGAGCGGACTTCTTCACGACAGCGACAACCCCCTCGGGCCTGGGCCCGGCAAGCAGCCACCCCGGATGGGCAGAGCTCTTGCGTGGCAAACGAGTTGACGGCCCCGGGGTTACGGGCGGACCGGCGCACAGTGTTCATTTCGCGCCGGTCGGCGGAGCGGTTACCGTGGCAGGGTGCCCCGCGAGCATCACGTGACGATCGACGAACGCGGCTCCTTTGCCATCGCCCACTGCACCTGCGGCTGGTCCGCCCCCGCCCGCCGCTCCCGGGAACGCTCCCGCAGGGATGCCGAGGCACATGCTGCAGAAGCCAGGGGCTCGGGGCCCTGCTGATGTGCGGCTCCGCCGCGTGGGCGACGCCGACTTTTAGGCAGGTGCTTCGGAAGGGTCAGGGGCTCGGGGAACTGCGACGCCGACCCTTGCAAGGTGATCGTCGCGTAGGTGGTCAGGCACTTTCGCAGTGACCCGAGCGCCAGATCTCCTCGCCCACGCGGCGGAGCCGCACATCAGCAGAGCCCCGAGCCCCTGGACAGTGCAACCGAGCGCCCTGCAGAAAGCTGAGCGCCTACGCCGCGAGGTCGCGTTCGGCGTGGCGGCGGGAGCGGCGGCGGGGTTGGGGGGCCACCAGCAGGGGGCGGAGGGCGGTCCGGGCGAGGGCGTGGCAGAGCGGGACCAGGACGGCCATCGCGAGCGGGGCGAGCAGCAGGACCACCGCGGCCGCCAGCGCGTAGCCGCCGAGCACGTCGGTCGGGTAGTGCACCCCGACGTACAGCCGGGCGAAGCCCTGGAGCAGGGCGAGCCCGGCGGCGACCAGCCCGAGCCGTCGGTTGACCAGGTAGAGGGCGATCGCGAGGCCCATCGACATGGCCGAGTGGTCGCTGACGAAGGAGAGGGTGCCCTCCTTGCCGGCCACCAGGACGTCCAGGTCCGGGTGGTCGACGAACGGGCGGGGCCGGTTCACCAGGGCGGAGATCGGCAGGTTGGCGAGCTCGCAGAGGGCGACCGCCAGCGGGGCCCAGAGCAGGCCGGCGATGGCGACCGGGGCGTCCGGGCGGCGGCGGGCCTGGAGCCAGGCGACCACGCCGATCAGGGCCAGGCCGAGCAGCAGGCCGTACTCGCCGAACCAGGCGACGGTGCCGTCGACCCAGGAGGGTGCGGAGTCGGCCAGCCCGTTCACCGCACGCAGCAGCTCCAGGTCGGGCCCGGTCGTGCCGCCGAGCAGCGTCGACACGCCACACCTCCGTCGGATCCGATTGTTCGCCATCGGTCACAACGCCGGAACCGGGGTATCGGGTTCCGTCTCGACGCGGTGTTATGAAAAATTGACTGACCGTCCACCGCACGGTCACACACCTCTGGTCGGTGCGGTCACTCCCGCCCGGTGCCCTGGCCGCCGCTCGCGATGTCGCCGTCGGCGTTCCTGGTCGGCAGGGCGACCGCGCCGTCGGGGGTGACCCGGGTGGCGCCGAAGTACTTGGCCCGGTCGATGCTGTCGTAGCGGATCACCGCGCCGGTGTGCGGAGCGTTGATCATGGACCCGCCGCCGACGTAGATGCCGACGTGGTCGATCGAGCGCGGGTCGCTCTGGTCGGTGGCGAAGAAGACCAGGTCGCCCGGACGGAGTTGGTCCCGGCTGGGGTGCGGTCCGGAGTTCCACTGGTCGTTGGCGACCCGGGGGAGCTCGATGCCGACGCTGGCGTACGCGGCCTGGGTCAGCCCGGAGCAGTCGAACCGGCCGTCCTGCGAGGCCCATCCGTTGCCGCCCCAGAGGTACGGGGTGCCGAGGGTGCGCTGGGCGTAGTAGATCGCCCCGGCGGACTGGGCGGACAGGGCGAGCGAGCTGCCCGCGACGGGCGCGGTGAAGCTCTGGGCCAGGGACTTGATGCTCCGTACGTAGCCCTGGGTCTCCTTGTACGGCGGGATGCCCTGGTACCTGGTGACCGCGTCGGGGCCGGCGTTGTAGGCGGCCAGCATGTTCGACTGCAGGTCGCCGGGGACCTTGGCGACGAACCTGGCGAGCGCGCAGTCGAAGGTGGCGGCGGAGGCGATCGCGTCCAGCGGGTCCCACGGGTCGGCCTTGCCGTCGCCGCTGCCGTCCCGGCCGTAGCCGGCCCAGGTGTCCGGCATGAACTGGGCCATCCCCTGGGCGCCGACGGGGCTCTTGGCGGTCGGCTTGAAGCCGCTCTCCTGGTAGAGCTGGGCGGCCAGCAGCGGGGGCGACAGCTCCGGGCAGAGCGCGCCCCACTGTTCGATCGGCGCCTGGTAGGCGGCCGGCACCGAACGGCTGGAGAGGGCGAGTTGGTTTCCGGCGGCGGCCGGGGCCCCGCTGGCGGCGTACGTACCGAGCACGATCACGGCGACGAAACCGACGGCGAGCACGCCGACGGCGCCTGTGGCGGCCTTGGCCTTCCCGAGTAGCATCAGCACCGTCCCGACGAGGCGTCAGTTTCCTGTGTCCGAGAAGGCATTGCTCAGCGCAATCATCGCAGATACAAAGAGTGAGCGGTATCATTCGTACGGTGGACATCCTGGCGTACGTGTCCCATCCCCTGCGACCAATCCGCGAGAAGCAGCCAAGTCGGCATCAGATCTGGCCAAGAATGGGTACCGGCCCTTCGCGCAACCCTGGTCCGGGGCCTTGAATTTGCCTGATCGGGCGGTGAGATGGAATGAACCAGAGCAACCTGCTGAGCGACCGGATCGGCTTCCTGGCCGAGGACCCCCCCAAGAAGGCGGGCATCGACACCATCATCGGCGGCATCGCCCCGGACTGGGGCCCGTTCGCCAGTCTCGGCGCCGAGGCCAGGACGATGGTCCAGGTGGTGATGGCGGTCGCCATCCTCTCCTGCCTGGGCATCGCGATCTGGGGTGCCGCCAAGCAGCGGATCGGCGCGACCGCGATGCGGGACACCTTCGGGGCCGAACAGGGCAAGGGGCTGATCGTCGCGGGGCTGACCGGCGTGTTCATCATCGGATCGCTCGGCACTCTGTTCACCATTGTGTACGGCATGGCCATCTGACGATCGGACAGTCCTAACCCCGGTGGTGCGGCCAGGCGGCCGTCGCCGCCGGGCTGTCGCGCATCCCAACCCGTTCGCGCAGCACAGTCAGTCCACGATTGGGCGCCCGCCGGGCTCCCCGTACCAGGAGGGTCGCCGTGCCGGTGTCCGACGACCAGCCGCACACCCGGACGCGGCTGCCGGTCGGCGAGCAGTCCGTCTACCAGTCGACGGGCCGTCAGCCGCGCCCGCTGCGCACCCTGTTGACCGTGCTGCTGGTGGTGGCCCTGCTGGTGGTGGCGATCTCGATCGCGAACCGGGACAAGCCGGACCCGGGCGCCGCCGCCTCGGCCGACCAGGTGACCGCCCCGCCCGCCTCCGCCACCGCACCGACCGGCCAACTCCCGGTCGCCACCGCCTCGAACGGCATCGGCGTCGGGTACCCGCACACCGGCCAGGGCGCCCAGTCCGCCGCCGCCAACTACGCGGTCGCGCTGGGCTCGGTGGAGATGCTCCGGGCGGAGGGGCGGCGCACCGTGCTGGCCACCATCGCGGACGCCTCCAGCCAGGCCGCGCTGACCGCCCGGCTGGACGCCGCGTTCAGCAAGGAGACGCTGGCCCGGCTCGGCCTGGACGACAAGGGGAAGGCGCCGAAGGGGACGACCTTCGTCAGCCGGACGATCCCGGTCGGCACCAGGTCCACCAACTCCGCGGACACCGCCACCGTGGTCGAGGTCTGGTGCACCGGCCTGCTGGGGCTGGCCGGGGCCTCCTCGGTGCGCCCGGTCACCGAGAACTGGTTCACCCTCACCGTCACGATGCGCTGGACGGGAGCCGACTGGAAGTTGACCGACTTCGCCCAGCGGTCCGGTCCGGCCCCGCTGCCCGGCGACCAGCAGGCCGCCACCGCCGAGGAGATCACCGGCGCCGTCCAGGACTTCGGAGGCTTCCGCTATGCCCGTTGACGGTCACCGACTCCGCCGGGCGGCCACGCTGCTCGGTTCGCTCCCGGTCCTGGTGCTGCTGGCCGCCCAGCAGGCGTGGGCCGATCCGGTGGTGCCCTCGCCCACCCCCCGGTGCAACCTGCCGCTGCCGGGCGGCCCCAGCGTCTGTGACGCGCCCTCAGGTGCGGTGGTGGTCCCCAGCGGTGGTGGCGGCACCATCGGCGGCGGGATCACCGACCCGCTCGGCTCGCTGGCCAAGGGCTGCGCGCAGGCCGCCGCCTACGTGGTGCGGGCGCTGTCCGGCGCGATCGACGGCACCACCCAGGTGGACTTCACCAACGCCGCCTTCCTCCAGCAGTACGCGGTGGTGTTCGCGGCCTCCACGGTGATCACCCTGGTGCTCTGGCTGCTCGCGGTGACCAAGCGCGCGGTCCGCGGCGCCTCGCTGGCCGGGGCCATCTCGGAGGCGATCGGCTTCCTCTGGCTGACCGTCATCGCCTCCGCCTTCACCCCGCTGATCCTCTACACCCTGGTCTCCGCCACCGACGGCCTGACCGACGCGATCTCGGCCGGCACCAAGTCCGACACCGGCACCTACCTGGGCGGCTTCGCGGACACCCTGGAGAAGGGGTCGATCGGCGGCGGGCCGCTGATCCTGATCATCATCTCGCTGGTCGCGGTGCTGGCCGCCGCGGTGCTCTGGATCGAGCTGCTGATCCGGGCCGCGATGCTCTACGTCGGCGCGCTGCTCGGCACCGCCGTGTACGCCGGGCTGGTGGACAAGCAGCTCTGGAAGCACGTCCGGCGCTGGGCCGGGGTGATGCTCGCGGTCGACCTGGCCAAGCCGATCATCGTGATCATCCTCGGTCTGGCCGGCGCGGTGGCCACCGGTGCCGGGGTCACCGACGACTTCTCCAAGGTGCTGTCCGGCCTGGCCATCCTGTTCCTGTCGATCTTCGCGAGCGCCGCCGTCTACCGCTTCGTCCCCGGCTTCGGCGACGAGATGATGCAGCTGCGGAACGCCCGGGCGAGCGCCGTCTCGGCCGGCTCGGCGATGATCAACGGCCCGGCCAACCTGGTCAAGCAGGGCATCTCCACGCACGGTTCGCGCGGCGGCCCGCAGGCCGCCAACGCCTCCACCGGAGCGGGCGGCGGCTCCGTCGCCCCCGGTATCGCCGCGCACGGCTCCCGCACCCCGGCCCCGCCGGCCCAGGCCCCCGCCCCGACCACCAACCCAGTGAAGGGAGCGTGACCGGCCAGTGAGCAGCGAACAGTACGGCGGTGGTTCCTACGCCCAGCCGTACGTGCACCAGCGTCGGACCTATCTGATCGGCAAGTCCCGCCCGAACGCGCCGATCGGGCGCAACCGGGAGTCCGGGGAGATCGTGCTGATCATCTTCGGCGCCTTCCTCGGCATGGTGTGGGGCCTGGCGATGCCGGTCCTGCCGTTGCGGATCGCCGGTCTGATCGGCCTGCCGCTGCTCGCCGTGATGGCCGTCTACGTGCCCTACCGGCGGCGGACGTTCTACAAGTGGGTGGAGATCAACCGCACCTACCGCCGCACCGCGCGCAGCGGCCGGGGCCTGTGGCGGTCCGACGTGGTGGACGCCGGCACCCGGCTGGACGGCCGGGAGATCGAGATCGGCCCGCCGCCCGGCGTCGGACGGCTGCGCTGGCTGTCCGCGCCGTTCGGTCCGGACGAGGTCGGGGTGCTGATGCACCTGGAGCGCCGTACCGTGACAGCCGCGATCGAGATCGAGGGCCCGGGCGTCGGGCTGCGCGACTCGGAGGACCAGGAGACGCTGGTCGACCGGTTCGGCACGCTGCTCAAGCACGTCGCCAACGGGGACGGCTTCGTGACCCGGCTGCAGATCCTGGCCCGGACGCTGCCGGCCGACCCGGACGCGCACGCCAAGGACGTGGAGCGGCGGGGCAACCCGTCCTCGCCGGGCTGGCTGCAGGACAGCTACGACCAGCTCCAGTCGATGGTCTCCACCTCCTCCGAGCAGCACCGGGCCTACCTGGTGGCCTGCATGCACTACACCCGAGACCTGGCGGCCGAGGCGCACGCGATGGGCCGTACCTCGGGGGCCCGGCGGGCCAGGGACGACGAGGGACTGGCGGCCGTGATGGCCCGTGAGCTGACCGACATCTGCGCCCGGCTGGCCGAGGCCGACATCCGGGTCAGGCAGCCGCTCGGCCACGCCCGGCTGTCCTCGCTGCTGCACTCGATGTACGACCCGGACCACCCGATCGACCACATCCAGGCGATGAGCCAGCGGAACGCCTGGCCGGCCGAACTGGACGCCACCCACCAGCAGTTCCTGCAGGCCAAGACCCGGGAGTCGGCCACCAGGGAGCCCTGGTGCCACGCCACCGCCTGGATCAAGGAGTGGCCGCTCACCCCGGTCGGGGTGAACTTCCTGGCCCCGCTGCTGGTGCACACCCCGGACGTGATCCGCACCGTCGCGGTCACGATGGACCTCGAGCCGACCGACGTCGCGATCGAGCGGATGCTGACCGAGAAGACCAACGACGAGGCGGAGGCCAGCCGGGCCGCCAAGATGAACCGCACGGTGGACCCGCGCGACCTGGCGCACACCGGCCGGGTGGACCAGCGCGGCGACGACCTGGCCTCCGGCGCGGCCGGGGTGAACCTGGTCGGGTACATCACGGTCTCCTCGCGCAGCCCGGAGGCGCTGGCGCGCGACAAGCGCACCATCCGCGCCTCGGCGGGCAAGAGCTACCTCAAGCTGGAGTGGTGCGACCGCGAGCACCACCGGGCCTTCGTCAACACCCTCCCGTTCGCCACGGGCATCCGCCGCTGACCCTTCCCGGGAGGACCACTGATGGCCATCGGAAGCCTGACCGACGCTTTCACCAGCCTGATGTTCGGCAAGGTGGAGACCGCCCGGCTGCCCGTGCGCACCTCCACCGGCCAGGCCCAGGCGGTGTACCTGCCCACCGCCGCCCCGGGGCTGGGCGACTCCGGGGTGATCATCGGCCGCGAGGTGTACAGCGGCAAGGGTTACGTCTACGACCCGTTCCAGCTGTACGGGCAGCAACTGCCCGCCCCGCACTGGCTGGTGCTCGGCGAGTCCGGCAACGGCAAGTCGGCGCTGGAGAAGACCTACGTGCTGCGCCAGCTGCGGTTCAAGGACCGCCAGGTGGTGGTGCTGGACGCGCAGGGCGAGGACGGCGTCGGCGAGTGGAACCTGATCGCCAACGCGCTGGGGATAAAGTCCATCCGGCTGGACCCGATGGCCGCCCGGGACGGCGGCGTCAAGCTCAACCCGCTCGACCCGGCGATCACCACCACCGGCCAGCTGTCGCTGCTGCGCACCATCATCGAGGTGGCGATGGGGCGCGGCCTGGAGGAGCGGGCGGGCTTCGCGCTGAAGGCCGCGCACGCCCATGTGCTGGCCACCGTGACGGACCGTCAGCCGGTGCTGGACGACATCATCACCACCCTGCGCAGCCCCGAGCTGGGCTCCACCGACTCGCTCGGGGTCGAGGTCCGGGACGTGCAGTCCTGGGGCCTGGACGTCGCGCTGGTGCTGGACCGGCTGGTCGACGGCGACCTGCGCGGCATGTTCGACGGCTCCACCACCGACGGCATCGACCTGGACGCGCCGCTGATCGTCTTCGACCTCTCGCACATCGACCGGAACTCGATCGCGATGCCGATCCTGATGGCGATCGTCGGGGTCTGGCTGGAGCACACCTGGATCCGTCCGGACCGGAAGAAGCGGATCTTCCTGGTCGAGGAGGCCTGGCACATCATCAACAGCCCGTTCGTGGCCCAGCTGTTCCAGCGGCTGCTGAAGTTCGGTCGGCGGCTCGGGCTGTCCTTCGTCGCGGTGGTCCACCACCTCTCCGACGTGGTGGACGGGGCGGCGGCCAAGGAGGCCTCGGCGATCCTCAAGATGGCCTCCACCCGGACCATCTACATGCAGAAGGCCGACGAGGCGAGAGCCACCGGCCGGGTGCTCGGCCTGCCCCGCTGGGCGGTGGAGATCATCCCGACGCTGTCCCCGGGCATCGCGGTCTGGGACGTGAACGGCAACGTCCAGGTGGTCAAGCACATCATCACCGAGGCCGAGCGGCCGCTGGTGTACACCGACCGCGCGATGACCGAGGACGCGGTGGCGGAGCGGGACCGGGCCGAGCGGCACCTGGAGGCCGAGCCCCGGCGGTGAGGGGCCGTCAGTCCCCGGCGGTCCGGTCGGATTCGTCTGCAGGAAACGCTCTCGTTACCTCCGGGGTCCTGACAGCTACGCGCGTTGACTCTAGGCTGCATCGGGTCACACCACCCTCGGCTCCACCCCACGGCGGAGCCCCAAACGGTGCAGGGGAAACCTCATGCCCAATGTCGGTCAGCTCGGCCGCTTCCGTCGGCCCGCGTACGCCGCGGCCGCCGTCGTCGGCCTGTTCGGGACGTTGCTGGTGCCGAGCGCCGCCCAGGCGCACGGCTGGGACTGGAACTGGCACCAGCCCAAGACCGAGGACCTCCAGATCCTCGCCATCAACGACCTGCACGGGAACCTGGAGCCGCCGGCCGGCTCCTCCGGGAACATCAAGGAGATCGACCCGGCGACCGGCAAGGTGGTGGACACCCCCGCCGGTGGCATGGAGTACCTGGCCACCGCACTGCGCCAGGCCCGCGAGGGCCACCGCAACACGGTCACCGTGGCGGCCGGCGACCTGGTCGGCGCCAGCCCGCTGCTCTCCGGCCTGTTCCACGACGAGCCCACCGTCGAGGCGCTCAACAAGGTCGGCCTGGACGTCACCAGCGTCGGCAACCACGAGTTCGACGAGGGCTCCAAGGAACTGCTCCGGCTGCAGAACGGCGGCTGCCACCCGACCGACGGCTGCTACGAGAAGGGCCGCAAGTTCAAGGGCGCGGACTTCGAGTACCTGGCCGCAAACGTCACCAACGAGAAGACCGGCCGCCCGATCCTCAAGCCGTACTGGGTGAAGAACGTCCACGGCGTCAAGGTCGGCTTCATCGGCGCGACCCTGGAGGGCACGCCGAACATCGTCACCGCGGCGGGCATCCAGGGTCTCAAGTTCGGCGACGAGATCGAGACCATCAACAAGTACGCCAAGGAGCTCAAGCGCCAGGGCGTGGACTCGATCGTGGCGCTGATCCACGAGGGCGGCTACCCGGCCTCCAGCACCTACAACTACGACTGCGGCGCGGCCGGCCAGGGCATCTCGGGCCCGATCGTGGACATCGCCAAGGGCCTCGACCCGGCGATCGGCGCGATCGTCACCGGGCACACCCACAACGCGTACGCCTGCGCCATCCCGGACCCGAACGGCCAGCTGCGGTCGGTCACCAGCGCCGCCTCGTTCGGCCGGCTGTACACCGAGATCAACCTCAAGCTGGACAAGCGCTCCGGCGCGATCGTCCGCCCCTCGGTGACCGCCGCCAACCACGTGGTGCGCCGCACCACCGAGAAGGCCGCCGACATCACCTCGCTGATCAGCCGCTACAGCAAGCTGGCGGCTCCGATCGCCAACCGCTCGCTCGGCTGGATCGGCGCGGACATCAACGGCCGTGGCTCCAGCGCGTACGAGAAGCCGCTCGGTGACGTGATCGCCGACGCCCAGCTGGCCGGGCTCGCGCCCGCCGACAAGGGCGGCGCGCAGATCGCCTTCATGAACCCCGGCGGCATCCGCTCCGACCTGGTCTACAAGGCCAGCGGCGCCGAGGGCGACGGCGTGGTGACCTACGGCGAGGCGTTCACCGTCCAGCCGTTCACCAACATGATGCAGGTCAAGACCCTGACGGGTGCCCAGGTCGTGCAGCTGCTCAAGGAGCAGGTCAGCGGCCTCAACACGGCCGCTCCGAAGATCCTGCAGAACTCCAAGGGCCTGACCTACACCCTGGACCTGAACAAGACCGGCGCCGACCGGGTGCCGGCCGACTCGGTCAAGCTGAACGGCGCCCCGATCAACCCGACCGCCAACTACCGGGTCGCGGCCAACGAGTTCCTGGCCGGCGGCGGCGACGGCTTCCCGACCTTCGCGGCGGGCACCGACAAGCTGGTCGGCGTCTCCGACCTCGACCTGTTCGCGGCCTACCTCGGCGCCAACTCCTCCGCCACCGCCCCGCTGGCGGTCCCGGCGCAGGACCGGATCAAGGTCATCGGCGTCGGCGAGGACGTCAACTGACGTCCACCGCACACCTGAAGTGAGAGGGGCACCCCTGCGGGGGTGCCCCTCTCGCGTGCGGTCCGCCTGCCGCCTACGGCCGGTCGGTCTGGCCGGGGAGGCGGACGGTGGCCAGGGTGCCGGGGCCGTCCGGGGGTGCGCCGAGGGCGACCTCGCCGCCGGAGTCGCGGACGGCCTGCGCCACGATCGACAGCCCGAGGCCGGAACCGGGGAGCTGACGGGAGGACGGGGAGCGCCAGAACCGGTCGAAGACGTACTGGAGTTCGTCCTGCGGGATGCCGGGGCCGTGGTCGCGGACGGTCAACCTGCCCTGGAGCAGGGAGACTTCGACGGTGCCTGCCGGCGGGGAGTACTTGACCGCGTTGTCCAGCAGGTTGATCACCGCGCGCTCCAGTGCGGCGGCGTCGCCGTGCACGTACCAGGGCTGGATCGCGAGCTCGAAGTGCAGTCCGGGGCCGCGCAGTCGGGCCCGTTCGACGGCCCGGTCGGCGATCTCGTGCAGGGCCACCACGGTGGGGTTCTGACCGGGCCTGGGGGAGTCCGGGCGGGACAGCTGGAGCAGGTCGCCGATCAGCAGGGTGAGTTCCTGCATCTGCGCCTTCATGTTGCCGAGCAGCTTGGTGCGGGTCGCCTCGGGCAGCGGGCGGCCGGTGTCGTTGGAGCGGATCAGCAGGTCGACGTTGGTGCGGAGGGAGGTCAGCGGGGTGCGGAGCTCGTGCCCGGCGTCGGCGATCAACCGGGTCTGCCGGTCACGGGAGTTGGCCAGCGCGGTGGACATCGAGTTGAAGGAGGAGGACAGCCGGGCGATCTCGTCGTCCCCGTGCACCGGGATGGTGGAGCCGACCTCCTCGGTGCGGGCGATGTGCTCGACCACGCCCGTGAGTTGGTCCACCGGCTTCAGCGCGGACCGCGCGACCAGCCGGCCGGTCACCCCGGCCCCGACCACGCCGAGGGCGGCGACGGCGAGCAGGATGAAGGCGAGCTGCTGGAGCGACTTCTCCACCGAGGCGAGCGGCTCGGCGGCCAGCATGACGTAGGTCTGCCCCTCGTAGGGGAAGGTTGAGGCGCGCACCATGACCGACTCCCCGTTGGTGTACGTGCTCTCGTGGAAGACGTACGTCCCGGGGGCGGTGGTGGAGTTCAGCAGTGCCAGGTCGACCGAAGTGACCTTGATCGCGTGGTTGGAGCCGATCTGCAGGCAGATCTGCTGGTCGGGGCTGATGGCCTGGAGCGGCCAGCGGGGGCCGAGCGGCTGCCCGGCCGGCAGCTTGCCGACCGCGGCGGTGGCATTGGCCAGCGCCGAGTCCGGGGTGGCGCCACAGGGCCAGTAGGTGGCCCCGGGCCGAGTACCGGCGGTCGGTGAGTTCGGTGCGCCCCTGAGGTTGCTCCGTACCTGCTCGTACAGCTGTCCCCTGACGATGAACCAGCAGGCCAGCGCCGACAGCGCGATGGCGACCGCCACCGCGGCGGCGGTGAGCATGGCGAGCCGGCTCCGGAGGGAGCGGCTGCGGAACCAGCCGGTGAGTCTCTTCACGCCGCTGGGCCGGTGGCGGACCGGAGGGCGTAGCCGACGCCGCGGACGGTCTGGATCAGCCGGGGGAGGCCGCCCTGTTCGGTCTTGCGGCGCAGGTACATCACGTAGACGTCCAGCGAGTTGGAGGAGGGCTCGAAGTCGAAGCCCCAGACCGCCTTGAGGATCTGTTCCCGGGTCAGCACCTGGCGCGGGTGCGAGAGGAACATCTCCAGCAGCATGAACTCGGTCCGGGTCAGCTCGATCGGCTTGCCCTCCCGGGTGACCTCGCGGGTCGCGGTGTTCATCCGCAGGTCGGCGAAGGCGATCACCTCGGTGTCCTCGGCCTCGACCGCCGCGCGGGCGGCGGCCTCGGAGGCGAGGGCGCTGCGGCGGAGCAACGCCCGGACCCGGGCCAGCAGTTCGTCGAGTTCGAACGGCTTGGCCAGGTAGTCGTCGGCACCGACGTCGAGACCGGTGACCCGGTCGCCGACCGCGTCCCGGGCGGTGAGCATCAGGACCGGGGCGGTGTCGCCCCGGGCCCGCATCCGGCGGACGGCGGTGAGGCCGTCCATCCGGGGCATCATGATGTCGAGCAGGACCAGGTCGGGGTGGTCGCGTTCGACGGCGTCCAGCGCCTCGAAGCCGTCGGTGGCGGTGGTGACCTCGTAGCCCTCGAAGGCGAGGCTGCTCTCCAGGGCGTCCCGCAGCGCGGGCTCGTCGTCGACCACGAGGAGCCGGGCCGTGCTGCCCGGGGTCTCGGCAGAGGTGCGGTCGTCGGCGGGGGGTGTCATCGGGGCGGGACCTTTCCTAGTCCGGTCGTACGGTCATTGTGCTGCTCAGAGCTGCTGGCCGGCCTGCAACTTGGGCAGCACGTCCTTGATGTCGTTGATCGGGATGGCGAAGCCGAGCCCGACGCTGCCCGCGGTGCCGGACCCGGCGGTCGAGCTGGAGCCACTGGCCGAGTACATCGCGGAGTTGAGGCCGATCACTTGGCCGGCGGCGTTGATCAGCGGGCCGCCGGAGTTGCCGGGGTTGAGCGCGGCGTCGGTCTGCAGCGCCTTGTAGTTGGCGGTGTCGCCGCCGGTGGAGCTGCCGGAGCTGCGCTGACCGGGCAGGTTGGGGAAGCCGAAGCCGCCGTTGCCGCTGGTGGTGGACTCGTCGACCTGGACGGTGACCGGGCGGTCCTTGGCGCTGATGATGCCGGAGGTGACGGTGCCGGTCAGGCCCTCGGGGTTGCCGATGGCGACCACCGAGTCGCCGACCTGGACGGCGTCCGAGTCGCCGAGGGTGGCTGTGGGCAGCCCGCTGACGCCGTTCGCGGTGATCACGGCGACGTCCAGCGAGGCGTCGGTGCCGGTCACGGTGGCGGTCTTGGTGGAGCCGTCCTTGAAGGTCACGGTGAGCTGGCCGCCGCCGCTGACGGCGCCGGAGATCACGTGGTAGTTCGTCAGGATCTGGCCGTTCGCGGTGAGCACCACGCCGGTGCCGGTCGCGGTGCCGGAGGCGGACTTCACGGTGATCTGGACCACGCTCGGCGAGACCGCCGAGTTGATCGCGGTGACGTCGGCGCTGCCGTCGGACTTCGCGGAGACCGGGCGCACCAGGGTGCTCGAGCTGCTGCCGCCGGAGCCGTGGTCGGCGGCGATCACCCCGCCGGTGACCCCGCCGAGCAGGGCGGCCACCGTGGCCACGGCGGTGACCAGGGCCAGCCGGCCCTTGAGGAAGCCCTTACGGGCGTGGCTGACCGGGGGCACGGGCTCGGTCGGCGGTGCGGCGAAGTCCTCGGCGTACGGGCCGTGCGGGAGCACGGTGCCCTCGATCACGTGGGCGCTCGGCGCCTCGGTCGGTTGCGGCGGGGTCCAGCCCGGGTAGCCGTACGGACCCTGGTCTTCGGTGTTGCGGTGCTGGTCGCTCATGCATCCAACGTCCGCCCGGTTGATGAGAGCCGGATGAGAGCGCGGTCAGAGCCGCCCGAGAAGCCCGTTGACTTCTCATAAAGCCTGGTCAGCCCTGGGAGGGGGCTCCGCAGCCGCAGGAACGGCGGATGACCAGCCGGGACGGGAACTTCCGGACCCGCTCGGTGTCCGAGCCGGGCACCATCAGCGAGTCGTCCAGCACCAGGTCGACGGCGGCCCGGGCCATCGCGTCCCGGTCCGAGGCGACGGTGGTCAGCGGCGGGTCGGCCAGCGCGGCCTCGGGGATGTCGTCGAAGCCGGCCACCGCCAGGTCCTCCGGCACCCGCAGGCCGACCTCACGGGCGGCCCGGAGCACGCCGATCGCCTGGTCGTCGGTGGAGCAGAAGATCGCCGGCGGCCGCTGCGGCGAGCGCAGCAGGGCGACCGCGACCTCGTACGCGCCGTAGCGGTGGAACGGGGCGTCCACCAGGTTGGGCTCGACCGGCAGGCCGTGCGCGTCCATCGCGCGCTGCCAGCCCTCGACGTGGTCGATCACCGGGTCGCCGGGAGCGGGCTGCTCGACCGGGCCGCCGAAGCAGACCACGTACGGGTGCCCGTGCACCTCCAGCAGGTGGCGGACGGCGGTCTCGGCGCCGCCCACGTCGTCGGTGACCACCGCGACGTCGTCGATCGCCTCGGGCCGGCGGTGCAGCAGCACCACCTTGGCGCCCTCCATCGCGGCGAACTCCTCGGCGGCCCGCTGCGAGGGGCCCTGGCTGACCAGGATCAGGCCGGAGACCCGCATCCCGAGGAAGGCGCGGACGTAGTGCACCTCGCGGTCGTCCACGTAGTCGGAGTTGCCGATCAGCACCAGCTTGCCGCGCTCGGAGGCGGCCCGTTCGACCGCGTGCGCCATCTCGGCGAAGAACGGCTGCCGGGCGTCGGGGACGACCATGCCGACCAGGTTGGTCCGCCGGGAGGCCATCGCCTGGGCGACGCTGTTCGGCCGGTAGCCGAGCTGCTCGATCGCCGCGAGCACCTTCTCCTTGGTCGCGGGCGCGACCGGTCGCGGCCCGTTGTTGATGACGTAGCTGACGACCGCGGTCGAGGTCCCAGCCAGTCGGGCTACATCGTCACGCGTCACCTTGGCCACGGGGGGAGTCTACGCGGGTCGCGCAAGGGGGTACGGCTGGCCGCCCGACCCGCCCCGGACAGGCCGGGGCGTAGTCGGACAAGCCGGTCACGGCCGGCCGCCGGGCCGTCAGTACTCGCGGGCGGCCGGGGAGCGCTGCTCCAGCCCGGGCCGCTCGCCCTTGTCCGGCTTCTCCGGGATGACGAAGCGGTAGCCGACGTTGCGGACGGTGCCGATCAGCTGCTCGTTCTCGACGCCGAGCTTCGCCCGCAGCCGCCGGACGTGCACGTCCACCGTCCGGGTGCCGCCGAAGTAGTCGTAGCCCCAGACCTCCTGGAGCAGCTGGGCCCGGGTGAACACCCGGCCCGGGTGCTGGGCCAGGTACTTCAGCAGCTCGAACTCCTTGAAGGTCAGGTCGAGCACCCGGCCCTTGAGCTTGGCCGAGTAGGTGGCCTCGTCGACCACCAGGTCGCCGTTGCGGATCTCCATCGGGCTGTCGTCGGAGACCACCTGGAGCCGGCCCATCGCCAGCCGCAGCCGGGCCTCGACCTCGGCCGGGCCCGCGGTGTCCAGCAGGACGTCGTCGATGCCCCACTCGGCGGTCACGGCGGCCAGGCCGCCCTCGGTGACCACCAGGATCAGCGGGCAGCCGATCCCGGTGGAGCGGAGCAGCTGGCAGAGGCTGCGGATCTGCGGCAGGTCCCGGCGGCCGTCCACCAGGATGACGTCGGCGCTCGGGGTGTCGACCAGGGCGGAGCCCTCGGCCGGGGCCACCCGGACGGTGTGCAGCAGCAGGCCGAGGGCAGGCAGTACCTCGGCGGAAGGCTGCAGCGCGTTGGTGAGCAGGAGGAGAGAACTCATACCCGGTAGTCCCCTTTCCGGGTCGTCGCGGTCGCAGCCGGTCGGCCGGGGGGCCGGTGGCGGGCTGCGGTGAAGGTGGGGGAGCGGACGTCCGAGGGACGAGATCCGACCGGTTCGTGAGCGCGCAGCACCGGCCGGGGCGTGCGTCCGGGGTCCCGCAACCCCTGATGCTCCGTCTCAGTCCTGCTCATCCGCGAACCTTCCGGTCTGCTCCCGCTGCACTCCCGCCCGGCCGGGCTCCCGCACACCGTTGTGCGGCTCCGGCCGGTCGGTCCTCGCCGGCAACGGTGCGGGTGGGGCACCGTCCCGGGAGGCCATCCGTACGTGGCGTCCTGAAAGCACAAAAGGACCCGGGGGCGACTCTGCCCAGGTCCCTCACGCCACGAGAATAGCCGACCACTCCCCGCACGGGGAGGGCTGTGCACGCGTCGTCGGGCCACATCGGGTCACTCCGGGCGTGACTCCCGCCACGTCCGCGCCGTTCACCGGGTGCCGAACGCGCCACGCGCGACCAGCGCCGTTACGGCTTCCGGGCCCGGCCGGTCCATCATGGGAGCCGCACCGGCCGCACCGTACGTGTACACCTTTGGCGTGGGTGCCCCGGCAGCAGAGCCGGCGCACCGCACCGGGCGAGGACGACGAGGAGGGCTGCCATGGCAGCGCACACTTCCACCGCACGAGCGACGGCGCCCGGGGCCACCAGGGTGACCGGCACCCTCCGGTACTGGGCCGCGGCCAAGGCCGCCGCAGGGGTCGCCGAGGAGCCGTACCTGGCCGCCACGCTCGGCGAGGCGCTGGCCGAGGTCCGGCAGCGCCACGGCGACAACCCCCAGCTGCTCCGGATACTCACCCACTGCTCCTACCTGGTCGACGGCCACCAGGTGGGCGCCCGCGACCACACCACCGTCCCCCTCACCGAGGGCGGCACCATCGAGGCCCTCCCACCCTTCGCCGGCGGCTGACCCGGCCTTCCGGCACGTGGTTCGGATCTACGGCGCCAGGGGCTCGGGGAACTGCGACGCCGACCTCGGACCAGGTGATCCGTTCAGGGGCGGTCAGGCACTTTCGCAGTGACCCCGGCGCCAGATCTCCTCGCCCACGCGGCGGAGCCGCAGATCGGCAGAGCCCCGAGCCCCTGGGTAGTAGACCGCTGAGCGCCTGCCTACAGCGCAGCCCCCAGATTGGACAGTGCAGAAATGGTCCTGACCGCCGCCCCCGCGAAGAGCGACTCGCCGATCGTGGCGCCGGGCCTGCGGCCCGCGGTGCTGACGGCGGGCCTGTGCGCACTGCTGGCGGTGGCCGCTCTCGGGGGCCGGTACGGCCTTGCGGCCGGGCTGACGGTGGCTCAGGGGCTGACCGCGGTGGGGTGGTTCAGGCTGCACGGGATGTGGCCGGCCCGGCAGGGTATCGCCGGGGTGGCGCTGACGGGCTTCGCCGCCGACGCCGGGGTGTTGGTGGGTGGGGCGACCGGTCTGGCGGTGGCGCTGGGGGTCGGCCTGGTGGTGGTGCTGGTCTGGCAGACGTTCCGGCCGGCCGATCCGGCCGAGCGGTTCTATGCGCTGACCGTGCTCGGTTCCGGCGTGCTGCTGACCGGGCTGATGGCCGGGCTGCTGCTCGCGGGGCACGCCCCGGCCGCGCTGCTCGCGGTCGCGGTGGGCACGCTGCTGGCGGCGGCCCCGGTCCGGGGTGCGCTCGGGCCGGTCGCCGCGGTGATGCTGGGGGCGACCGCCGGGGTGCTGGCGGGCGGTCCGCCGGCCGCGGCGGGGCTGGCGGCGGTCGGTGCGGTGGTCGGCCACCGGGTGGCGTCGTACGACTTCCCGTCCCGGTTCGTGCACTTCACGGCGGGTGTGGTGCTGCCGCTCACGGTGGCCGCGCCGCTGGTGTGGATCGGCTCGCGGCTGGTCGGCTGACCGGCCGCCCCGTCCGCTCTGCGAGACGCACTGTCCAGCATTGCCGTTCCGGGGCCTGCCCGGCCGGGTGGCGGACGGGGCCGGGCCCGGTGCGAGTAGGGCGGGAAACCCGCAAATCTCACTATGTGATGCGAATCGTCTCACTATTCGACACGCTGATGACAGCGGCCGGTCCGAGTCCCTAGCATCGTCAGCATGAAGCGACAGGCGGACCTCACGAAGCGGCGGGCGGTAGACCTGTGCCGCGTGGCCGCCTGCCTGTGTCGAATGCGCTGAACGGGCGGTTCTGACCGGCACGTCCGGCCCTGCCCACTCCCTTGCCGCTGGCTCTGACCAGGCAGTTCCACGCCTCAGGCCGCCTCGGCACCCCTGCAAGGAAGCCCAACCCCGGCCACGCCCGTGCGTCTCGGTATTCGGACAGAATTCCGGACGGCCCGGCCTCCCGGGGTGCCGCTCACACAGACCTCCGCACCCCTTCCGCAGTACCGCCCCCGGATGGAGACACCACCATGAGCCGCAGTGACGTCCTGGTCGACGCCGACTGGGTCCAGGAGAACCTGGACAACCCGAAGGTCGTCGTCGTCGAGGTTGACGAGGACACCGCCGCGTACGAGCTGAACCACATCCGCAACGCGGTCCGGATCGACTGGAAGCAGGACCTCCAGGACCCGGTCCGCCGCGACTTCGTCGACCAGGCCGGCTTCGAGGCGCTGCTCTCGAAGAAGGGCATCGGCAACGACCACATCGTGGTGCTCTACGGCGGCAACAACAACTGGTTCGCCTCGTACGCCTACTGGTACTTCAAGCTCTACGGCCACGGTGACGTCCGCCTGCTCGACGGCGGCCGCAAGAAGTGGGAGCTCGACGCCCGCGAGCTGGTCGCCGAGGTGCCCGAGCGCGCCGCGACCGAGTACAAGGCGCAGGAGCAGGACAAGTCGATCCGCGCCTTCCGCGACGACGTGGTGAACGCGATCGGCACCCTCAACCTGGTCGACGTCCGGTCGCCCGACGAGTTCGCCGGCCGCCTGCTCGCCCCGGCCCACCTCCCGCAGGAGCAGTCGCAGCGTCCGGGCCACGTCCCGTCCGCCCGCAACATCCCGTGGGCGAAGAACGCCAACGACGACGGCACCTTCAAGTCGGACGAGGCGCTCAAGGAGCTCTACTCCGCCGAGGGCGTCGACCTGGCGAAGGACACCATCGCGTACTGCCGCATCGGTGAGCGCTCCGCGCTCACCTGGTTCGTGCTGCACGAGCTGCTGGGCCAGGAGAACGTCAAGAACTACGACGGCTCCTGGACCGAGTACGGCAGCCTGGTCGGCGTGCCGATCGCGCTCGGCGACAACTGAGCCTCTCGAACCGTAGGAAGGGAAGACATCATGTGCGGTGCGAAGGCCGGTGGCCCCGATCTGGCAGGAGTTGACGTGGCCAAGGAGACGATCATCCAGGGTTCGGTGACCCGCGACGGCGAGCCCGTCAACGGTTACGTCCGTCTGCTGGACGAGAGTGGCGAGTTCACGGCCGAGGTGCCCACCTCGGCGACCGGGCAGTTCCGCTTCTTCGCCCGTCCGGGCAAGTGGACGCTGCGCGCGCTGGTCCCGGGCGCGACCGTGGACCGGGTCGTGGTCGCCTCCCAGGGCGCCCAGACCGAGGTCGCGATCGCGGTCTGACGACCCGACAGCTCCCCGACGTACGACCGAGGGCCCTCTGCCGCGCAGGGGGCCCTCGGCCGTACCGTGGAAGGGTGCAGCAGCGCCGGAGGCACCTCTACTACTTCGTCATGATGGCCGTCTGCGTGACGATGTTCGTCCTGGCCTGGGGAGTGGTGCGGTTCTTCTCGGTGCCCGCCGCGATCGGGATGTGCGTGGTAGCGGCGGTGATACCGCCGACCGCCGCGATCTTCGCCAACAAGCGCGACCCCGAGGACGACTGGTGGCAGGACCCGCGCTGGGACGACCCCCGGTGGGACGAGCCCGGCCACGACCGGGACCGGCCGGATCAGTAGACCAGGGCCTGCACGTCGTCGGCCATGATCTCCTGCACGAACAGCTGCGCCCCGGCGATCCGGGCACCCTCGACCAGGTCCTGCTCGACGATGCCCCGGCGCACCGCGCACTGGGTGCAGACGGTGACCTGGCCGGCCGCCAGCACCGCGTCCAGCAGGTCGGGCAGCGGCGCGGCGTGCGGCAGCTCGAACTCGGCGGCCCGGCCCGGCAGTGCGAACCAGGTCGCCTCGCCGGTCAGCCAGAGCGAGACCTCGACCCCGCTGGCGACCGCGACGGCGGCCACCGTGAACGCCTGCGAACAGCGCTCCGGGGCGTCGGCTCCGGCGGTGACCTTGATGACCAGCTTCTTCGGCATGGTGACACCTTATAGACGACGTGGCGGGGCTCACCGAGACCGGCGCATACCGGGCCGATAGACTCAGCCCGTCCTGCTCTGTACCGCAACGCCGCAATGGGAGCGCCCCGTGTCCGGTCTGGAAATGTTCTTCGACGGTCTGCTCGCCCTGATGGCCGTGTTGATCACCTGGTTCGCCATCTTCGCCGTCATGAAGCTCTACCAGGGCCAGCGCTGATCCCTCCCGTACGGTTGAGGCAGTCCCACACCGACGACAGCGACCAGGAACATGATCGAGATCCCTTCTGACCTCCACAAGGACGTCGTCCCGCTGGCCTTCCTCCTCGGCACCTGGGAGGGCGCGGGCGTCTACGACTTCCCGGGCACCGAGAAGTGCAACTTCGGCCAGGAGATCGTGTTCCGGCACGACACCCGGGCCTTCCTCGAGTTCCGCTCCCGCTCCTGGGTGCTGGACAACGACGGTGAGAAGGTCCGCCCGCTGGAGACCGAGCACGGGTTCTGGCGGATCACCAGCAACCAGCACGGCACCAGCGGCGAGCGCGAGATCGAGGTCTCCTCGGTCCGCGACGACGGCACCGTGGAGATCTGGTACGGCAAGCTGCACGACGGCAAGCCGCAGATCGACCTGGCCACCGACGCGGTCGCCCGGATCGAGGGCGCGGCCCCGTACACCGGCGGCAAGCGGCTCTACGGCATGGTCGCCGAGGAACTGCTCTGGGTCGGCGAGAAGGCCGCTCCCGAGGTGCCGCTGCGGCCGTACATGTCGGCGCAGCTCAGGAAGGTGCTGAACCCGGCGAAGCTGATCCAGGACATCGCGGACCTGCCGGACGACGGCATCGCCTTCTTCCGCTGAGCCGGTGGTGCACCGTAGGGGCCGACCGGATGGTCGGTCCCTACACTTGTCGCACCCGGCCTGATCCGACGCGAATGGTCAGCAGGCCCTAGAGGCAGGGCAGGCGCACCGTGGCTGACACCGAGACCCCCTTCGACTGGAAGGCCGACCTGCGCGAGCGCGGGTACCGGCTCACCCCGCAGCGCCAGCTGGTGCTGGAGGCGGTGGACACGCTGGACCACGCCACCCCGGACGAGCTGCTGCACGAGGTCAGGAAGACCGCCAGCGGGGTCAACATCTCCACCGTGTACCGGACCCTGGAGCTGCTGGAGGAGCTCGGGCTGGTCTCGCACGCGCACCTGGGCCACGGCGCCCCGACGTACCACCTGGCCGGCCGGCACACCCACCTGCACCTGGTCTGCCGGGACTGCGAGAGCGTCACCGAGACCGACACCGCGATCGCCGCGCCGCTGATCGACAGCCTGCGCGCGGAGCACGGCTTCGACACCGACCTCAAGCACTTCGCCATCTTCGGCCGCTGCGCGGACTGCACCGCCAAGCTCGGCGGGGCACAGTCGTAAGCTTGCCGTCATGAAGAGTCCGCTGCTTGCCCTGCCCGGTGCCGTCCCCGCCGAAGGAGCCGACGAAGGGGTGGCCGCGCACTACGGCGGCCTCTTCCCCGAGCAGCGCGAACTGGCCGAGGGGCGCGGGTTCGTGGACCTCTCGCACCGGGGCGTGCTGACCGTCACCGGCGCGGACCGGCTGAGCTGGCTGCACCTGCTGATCACCCAGCACGTCAGCGCGCTGCCGCCGCAGCAGGCCACCGACGCGCTGGTGCTCTCCCCGAACGGGCACGTCGAGCACGCGCTCTACCTGGTGGACGACGGCGAGACCACCTGGGCGCACGTCGAGCCGGGCACCCAGGCGGCGCTGATCGGGTACCTGGAGAGCATGAAGTTCTTCTACCGGGTGGAGGTCGCCGACGCGACCGAGGAGTACGCCGTGGTGTACCTGCCGGCCGGCTCCGAGGCCTCCGCGGAGGGCGCCGCCGCGGTCCGCGAACTCCCGTACGGGCGGGACCTGTTCGTGCCGCGGGCCCGACTGGCCGAGCTGACCGCGGGCTACGGCCCGGCGGCCGGGGTGTGGGCGTACGAGGCGCTCCGGATCGAGGGCCACCGGCCCCGGCTGGGCTTCGAGACCGACCACCGGACCATCCCGCACGAGGTGGACTGGCTGTCCAGCGCCGTGCACCTGCAGAAGGGCTGCTACCGGGGCCAGGAGACGGTGGCCCGGGTGCACAACCTGGGGAAGCCGCCGCGCCGCCTGGTGCTGCTCAACCTGGACGGCACCGAGGAGAAGCTCCCGGCGCACGGCGCCGAGGTGCTCCGGCCCGGCCAGGACCGCCCGGTGGGCTTCGTGACCTCCTCGGCCCGGCACCACGAGCTGGGCCCGATCGCGCTGGCCCTGGTGAAGCGGAACGTGCCGGTGGACGAGGTGCTGCTGGCCGACGGCGTGCCGGGCAGCCAGGACGTGATCGTCCCGGCCTAGGCCCTACAGCTCCAGCAGGACGGTGAACGGGCCGTCGTTCACCAGCGACACCTTCATGTCGGCGCCGAACCGGCCGGTCTCCACCGTGGCGCCGAGCGCCCGGAGTTCGGCCACCACGGCGTCCACCAGGGGCTCGGCCTGCGGGCCCGGGGCCGCCGCGTTCCAGGTGGGGCGGCGGCCCTTGCGGGCGTCGCCGTAGAGCGTGAACTGACTGATCACCAGCAGCGGGGCGTCCAGGTCCGAGCAGGACAGCTCGGTCTCCCCGCCGTCGAACAGCCGTACCGACCAGAGCTTCCGGGCCAGTTGGGCGGCCTGCTCCGGGGTGTCCGCGTGGGTCACCCCGACCAGCACGCAGAGCCCGGGGCCCTCGATCGCGCCGACCGTCTCGCCGTCCACCGTCACGGCCGCCTCGGCGACCCGTTGCACCACTGCTCGCATGGGCCTCATTCTGCCGGAGCGCGTCGGCCGCCCCACGGGCGCGTGGCAGGGTCGCGCACGCCGGGGGCGCATTCCGCGCGCGGTCGGACGAGGGGCACGGCCTGCGGATTGTTCCGGTCGTATCAGCCACCCCCCTTCGCCAGGGGGCCGTTCGGGTGCACGGGCGGTGCACCGGCCGGTCCCGGATGGCACGCTGTGGGCGACGCGTGGACGAGTACCCATGCGGGGTAGGGAGTTCCGGGGTCGCTCGCACGGGTGGAGTCGCTGCCCGGCGGGAACTCCCGGCGTCGGGCGGGCGTCACCGGACACGGGGCATCCGGCGGCGGACTCAGTGGGGGATCAGTGACCGGTACAGCGGCAGGTGGTTGGTTGATGGACGCGAGCAGCACGGCCCACGAGCAGGAGTACGGCCTCACCGGGCTCGGCCTGGAGCAGCTCCGGCTGCTCCGCCGGGACGCACAGGACCAGGAGGCCGACCTCTCGTACCTGCGCCGGCTGCTGCACGGGCGGTTGGACATCCTGCGGGCCGAGCTGGCCCGCCGGCGGTCCACCGGGTCCGAGCCCGGGGGTGACGGGCTGTCGGACGCGCTGCTCGACCAGCTGCCGGCGATCCTGGCCGACACCCCGTCACCGGTCCGCCGCCCGGCCAGGCACCTGCGGCTCGGCCCGCCGCGCGGGGAGCGCTACCAGCGGGAGGCGGACGCCCTGATGGGTGACGTCCAACTGGCCGATCTGGAGGCCCACCAGACCGTCGAACTGGTGGCCGCCGTCGAGCGCCTGACGCTGCACGAGCGGGAGGTCTCCGGGCGCAGGCAGGCGCTCCAGCGGCGGGCGGACGACTGCAGCGCGGAGATCACCCGGCGCTACCGGGAGGGCGAGGCCAGGGTGGACGACCTGCTCACCGGCGGGTGAGCGTGCGGGACCGGTTCGGCTGGGGCACGGTGGGACCGGGGGCGCACCGATGGGAGAAGAGCCATGAGCGAACACGTGTACCGGGTCACCGAGATCGTCGGTTCCTCGACCGAGGGGGTGGACGCGGCGATCCGGAACGGGGTCGGGCGGGCCTCGCGGACGTTGCGCAACCTGGACTGGTTCGAGGTCACGCAGATCAGGGGGCACATCGCCGACGGCGGGGTCGCGCACTTCCAGGTGGGGCTGAAGGTCGGCTTCCGGCTGGACGACGAGGACTGACCCGCACCGGGGCTGCCCGCCCCGGCGGCGGGCAGCTCAGTGCCGGGACGGCAGGACCAGCGGGACACCGCTGACCGGGTGCGGGAAGACGTCCACGGGGTGCGCGTACACCTCGGTCAGCAGCGGGGCGTTCAGCACCTCGGCGACCGGTCCGTCGGCCACCGCGCGGCCGCCCGCGAGCAGCACCACGCGGTCGGCGTAGGCGGCGGCCAGCGAGAGGTCGTGCAGCACCACCACCACGGCGTCGCCCGCCTCGGCGCGGTCCCTGGCCACCCGCAGCACCAGCTCCTGGTGGCGCAGGTCGAGGGCGGCGGTGGGCTCGTCGAGCAGCAGCAGCGCGGCCCGCTGGGCGAGCACCCGGGCCAGCGCGATCCTGGCCCGCTCGCCGCCGGAGAGCGCGGTGAACGGGCGGTCCACGAAGGCGGCCGACTCGGTCGCGGCCAGCGCGGCGGCCACCGCCGCGTCGTCCTCCTGCTCGGCCGCCGTACCGGCCCAGGGCGCGCGGCCCATCCGGACCACCTCGCCGGCCGGGAACGGGAAGGAGAGCGCGGCGGACTGCGGCAGCAGCGCCCGGTGCAGGGCGAGTTCGGCCGGGCGGTAGCCGGCCAGCGGGCGGCCGCCGAGGGTGACCGTGCCGGAGGTCGGGGTGACGTCCCCGGCCAGCACCGAGAGCAGGGTGGACTTGCCGGCCCCGTTCGGCCCGAGCAGGGCGAGCACCTCGCCGGCCCGGACCACCAGGTCCACCCCGCCCAGCAGTTCGCGGCCCTCGACCTCCAGCCGGAGGCCGGCCGCGGTGAGCAGTTCGGCGCCCGGGAGCGGACGTTCGGGCACCTGGCGGCGTCGCTTCACGCCCAACCCCCTTGCTTGGTACGGGTCCGGCGGAGCAGCCAGAAGAAGAACGGGCTGCCGATCAGCGCGGTGAGCACGCCGAGCGGCAGTTCGGCGGGCTGGGCCAGGGTGCGGGCGGCCAGGTCGCCGAGCACCAGTACCAGCGCGCCGGCCAGCGCGCTGCCGGGCAGCAGGAAGCGGTGCCCGGGACCGGCGAGCATCCGCAGCAGGTGCGGGACGACCAGGCCGACGAAACCGATGATGCCGCTGACCGAGACGGCGGCGGCGGTCAGCAGCGCCACCACGGTGATCAGCACCAGCCGCATCCGCTCGACGTCCACGCCGAGGTGCCTGGCCGGGCGCTCGCCGAGCGCCAGCAGGTCGAGCTTCCGGGCGTGGAACGGCGCGACGGCCAGGCCGAGCAGGGCGAACGGCAGGACCGCGAGCACCTTTCCCCAGGTCGCCTGGGAGAGTGAGCCGAGCTGCCAGAAGGTCACCTGGTTGATCGCGGCGCTGTCGGCGGTGAACAGGAAGATGCCGATCAGCGCGCCGCAGAAGGCGTTCACCGCGACCCCGGTGAGCACCAGGGTGACCACCTCGGTCCGGCCGCCCGAGCGGGACATCGCGTACACCGCGAAGACCGTCAACAGGCCGGTGACGAAGGCGAAGACGGTGACCGTCCAGCTGCCGAGCGCGTCCAGGCCGAGCACGATGCAGGCGACCGCGCCGACCGCGCCGCCGGAGGACACCCCGATCACGCCGGGCTCGGCCAGCGGATTGCCGAAGACGCCCTGCATCAGGGCTCCGGCGCAGCCGAGCGAGCCGCCGACCAGCAGGGCCAGCACCACCCGGGGGAAGCGGACGTTCCAGAGCACCGACTCGGGTACCCGGTCGAGCGCGTGGCCACCGAGGCCGGCCCGGTGCGCGACCGAGGCGAGCAGGTCGCCGAGCGGGATGCGGTAGGCGCCGACCCCGGCCGCCAGCAGGGCGGCGACCAGCAGGGCGAGCCCGAGCCCGGCGGTGAGCAGGGTGCTGCGGCTGACCCTGGGGCGGGTCAACGGGAGGGCGGTGGCGGTCACTTGGCGGCCCCGTAGAGCTGGTCGGAGATCGACCTGAGCACCTCGGGGGTGCGCGGGCCGTAGCTGAGCAGGACGCCGTCCGGCACCGAGACCACCCGGCGGTCGAGACCGGCCGGGGTCTGGGCGACCCCGGGCAGCTTGAGCATCCCGTCGATGCCGCCGACCGAGTCCAGGCCCTTGCTCATCACCAGCAGGGCGTCGGGGGCGGCCTTGACCAGTGCCTCGCTGGTGAGCGGGGTGAAGTCGCCGGTCAGCCCGGAGGCGGTGCCCGCGTCCACGCCGCCGACCGCGTCGATCAGCGAGCCGGCGCCGGAGTCGGCGCCGCCGAGCAGGAAGACCGAGGCGCTGCCGCGCAGGTAGAGGAAGGCGACCTTGGGCTTGGCGCCGGTGTGCCGGACGGCGGCCTGCACCTCCTGGGTGCGGGCGGCGGTCCGCTCGGTCAACTGCCGCCCGGCGTCCGGCACTCCGAGGGCGGCGGCGACCTTGGCGATCCGGCTGTCGATGTCGGAGAGCTGCTTGGCGTCGTCCAGCACGATCAGCGGGACCCCGGCGGCGCGGATCTGTGCGATCGCCTCGGCCGGGCCGGTGGACCGGTCGGCCAGCACGACGGTGGGGTGCAGCGAGAGCACGCCCTCGGCGGAGACGTCGTGCGCCTGGGTGATCACCGGCAGCGCGGCGGCCTGCTCGAAGGTGGTGGAGACGTCCCGGGCCACCACCCGGTCACCGAGGCCGAGGCTGAACACCAGCTCGGACAGGCTGCCGCTGAGCGGGATGATCCGGTCGGCGACGGACACCGTGACCTGGCGGCCGTCGGCCGAGGTGACGGTGGCGGGCAGCACGGGGGTGGCGGCGGCCAGCGGCTCGACCCGGTCGGGCGCGGCCGGGGCCTTCGCCGCCCCGGACCCGGCGGCGGTGCCGCCGCAGGCGGCCACGGTGGCCAGCAGCAGGGCGAGGCCCAGCGCGCGGGCCCGGTTTCGGATGGTCCCCGTCAACTGCTGCTCCTTAGCTGGGTGCTGGCACGTCCGGACCGTGAAGCGGTGGTGGACCCGGGGTGTCTCTTGACGCATATATTAGGTTAGCCTTACCTGACATCCGCAAGGGGGGGCTCTGCTGAGCCCACTCCGAACCCATGCTGCCGAGGAGCCCTTCGCCATGCCCGTACCGCGACGTCTGCGCCGCCTTGCCGCCACCCTGGTCGCGGTGCTCGCGTCGCTGCTGCTGGTCGCCCTGCCGAGCGTCCCGGCGCTGGCGGCGCCCGGTACGGTTGCCGGCGGGCGGCTGGACTGGGGGTTGAAGCAGTCCTTCCTCAGCTATGTCACCGGCCCGATCGCCAAGGGCAGTTGGGGTCTCACCGGTGGGGCGGCCACGGTCGGCGGCAGCACCTTCCGGTTCCACTCGGCGACCGGGACGTACGACCCGGAGAGCGGTGCGCTGACGGCCGCCTTCTCCGGCGGGGTCACCTTCAAGGGGCATGAGTCCAACGGCAGTTACGGCCTCGACATGAAGCTCGGCCGGTTCACCCTGAAGGCCGGCGGCAGCGGCGCGGGCCTGTACGCCGACGTCAGCAGCAAGGCCAAGGACACCGGTGTGGTGAGCAACGCCACCCAGGCCAAGCTGGTCGACCTCGGCCTGGACGGGCTCGACCTGCGCGGCCGCTCCGGCACCCTGACGCTCTCCAACGTGCCCGCCACGCTGACGGCTTCGGGCGCGGTGGCGTTCGGCAACTTCTACACCGCCGGCACCGCGCTGGACCCGCTGACCGTCTCGGTCGACGTCAAGGCCGCCGCCGCTGCGACCCCGGCCGCCCCGGCCACCCCGCCGGCCGGCACCCCGGCGACCACGCCGCCGCCCCCGGCCGCCGCCACCGAGACCCCGGCGGCCCCGCCGGCCGTGACCGGGACCGAGTTCGCCCAGGGCGCGCTCGACTGGGGCGTCCGCCGGACCTTCCGGGACTACGTCACCGGCACCATCGCCAAGGGCGACTGGCAGCCGGCCGACGGCGCCGCCGACGGCGGCGCGTTCTTCCGCTGGACCCCGGCCAAGGGCAGCTACGACCCGGCCACCGGCGAACTCACCGCCGCCTTCACCGGCACCGTCCGGTTCCGGGGCCTGAGGACCGGCGACGCGTACGGGCTCGACCTCAGCCTGACCAACCCCGCGGTCAAGGTGGCCGGGGGCAAGGGCACGCTGCTGGCCGACGTGTCCGGCAGGACCGTGAGCGGTGCGGCCCAGCAGCTCCCGGCCGTCCCGCTCGGCACCTTCGACGCGGCCGCGCTCAAGCCCGAGGGCGGTCTGCTCAAGGTGACCGAACTCCCGCTGCTGCTCACCGAGGACGGCGCCAAGGCGTTCGGCGGGCTCTACCCGGCGGGCACCGCGATGGACCCGCTGAGCTTCGCCGTCGCCCTCGACCCGGCCGCCGCCCTCCCCCCGCTGCCGAACCTCGGCAGCACCCCGACCGCCACCCCCGCCACCCCCGCCGCCCCGGCGTCCGCTGCGCCGGTCGCGGCGGTCACCGGCCAGGGATCCTCGCCCTGGCCGTGGATCGCCGTCGGCGGCGGGGCGCTGGCCGCCGGTGCGGCCGTGGCCGTCACCCTGCTGGTCCGGCGTCGCCGGACCGTCTGAACTCTTCCCCGCCGCCGTTCCTGAAGGAGTACCAGCACCATGTCCGTCACCGCCAAGAGCGCCCGCCGCAACCGCACCCCCCTTCCGGCCCTGGCCGCCGTCGTGGTCGGGCTCGGTCTGACCGCCGTCGGCATGCCCTCGGTGGCGTTCGGGGCCGGGCCGGCCACGGTGGTCTACGACCAGGGCTCGCTGGACTGGGGCGTCAAGGAGTCCTTCCGCAGGTACCTGGAGGGCCCCGCCTCCCAGGGCGGCAAGATCGAGCTGACCGGCGGCACCACCCGGAACGCCGATGGCAGCTTCCACCTGGACGGCAGCGGCGCATACGACGGCACCGCCCACACGATCAGCGGCGCCTTCACCGGCGGACTCCACTTCACCGGCCACCAGGGCCAGTTGGACATCGCGCTGACCGACTTCAAGCTCACCACCGCCGGCTCCACCGGCACCATCACGGTGGACGCGGTGACCGCCGAGACCACCGAGGACCCGACCACCAAGGCGAAGAGCACCAAGCTGGTCACGCGCTCGGACGTCCCGCTGGTCACCTTCGCGGTCGGCCGCGACACCACCACCGGGGTGGCCACCCCGACCACGCTGACCGAGGACGGCTCCAAGGCGTTCGGCGGCTTCTACCAGGCCGGTGCGGCGATGGACCCGGTCAAGCTGGTGCTGACCAAGTCGACGCCGTCGCCGTCCGCGAGCCCGTCCGCCTCGGCCTCTCCCTCAGCTTCGGCTTCGGCCTCTGCGTCGGCGAGCCCGAGCGCGCCGTCCGAACTGCCGATCGTGGACGGCGTCCTGAACTGGGGCGTCAAGAAGTCCTTCGTCAGCTACCTGACCAGCCCGGCCGCTGCGGGCAAGGTGGAGTTCGGCGGCGGCGCGGCCGACTTCCGGTTCGCCGGCGGCAGCGGCGCGTACAACACCAAGACCCACGCCGTCTCGGCCGGGTACCAGGGCTCGGTGCACTTCCTCGGCCACCCGAAGGACGGCGGCTACGAGCTCGACCTGACCTTCGCCAACCTGGCCGTCGCGGTGGACCAGGGCGGCGCGTTCCTGACCGCCGACGTGAAGTCCAAGGCGCTGGACGGCAAGGTGACCGAGCTCAAGGGCGTCCGGACAGCCGCGCTGGACGTGTCCAAGGCCAACTTCGCGCCGGTCAACGGGGTGGTGACGCTGACCGAGCTGCCGGCCACCCTGACCGCCGACGGTGCGGCGGCCTTCGGTGGCTTCTACGGCGCCGGTACCGCGCTCGACCCGGTCAGCGCCACGCTCGCCTTCCGGAAGACCGCCCCGTCGCCCTCCGCTTCGCCGTCGGCGAGCACCTCGCCGTCCGCCCCCGCCTCGCCGTCCGCGAGTGCCTCGCCGACCCAGACGCCCGCCGAACTGCCCATCCTGGACGGTGCGTTGGACTGGGGCGTGAAGGAGTCCTTCCGCGCCTACCTGAAGACGCCGGCCGCTGCGGGCAAGGTGGAGTTCGGCGGCGGTGCGGCCGACTTCCGGTTCGGCGGCGGCAGCGGCGCGTACAACACCAAGACGCATGTGGTGACGGCCGCGTTCAAGGGTTCGGTGCGTTTCCTGGCCCACCCGAAGGACGGCGGCTACGAGCTCGACCTGACCTTCGCGGATCTCGGCCTGCGGGTGGACCAGGGCGGGGCGTTCCTGACCGCCGACGTGAAGTCCAAGGCGCTGGACGGCAAGGTGACCGAGCTCAAGGGCGCCAAGGTCGCCGCGCTGGACGTCTCCAAGGCCGGCTTCGCCCCGGTCGACGGCGTGGTGACGCTCAATCAGCTCCCGGCCGCCCTGACGGCCGAGGGCGCCTCGGTCTTCAGCGGCTTCTACCAGGCCGGTGCGGCGCTCGACCCGGTCACCGCCTCGCTGGTCTTCGACAAGGGCGCCACGGTGCCCACCCCGGCCCCGGGCACCGGCGGTACGGTCACCCCCGCCCCGGCCCCGGGCGGCAGCACCGGCGGCGGCGCGGTGCTGACCAGCAGCGGCGGCTCCACCGGCGGTGAGCTGGCCTCCACCGGGATGGACACCCCGATCGTCCCGCTGGTCGCCACGGCGGCCGGGCTGCTGCTGCTCGGTGGCGGCACCACGGTGCTGCTGCGCCGTCGCACCGTCAGGTAGGACCGGGCAGACGCCGCTGCCCCCTGGTGAACTTCACCAGGGGGCAGCGGCGTTGAGGAATCAGGCGCTGAGCGGGTAGCGCAGGTCCAGGTCCGAGAAGATCGCGCCGTTCAGCGTGAACGCCTTCTTGGTCTCGTCGGTCACCCGGCGGCGCTCCACCTCGTCCAGCGCCTGGCCGGCCGCGTCGAGCTTGGAGCGGTAGTCGCGCTTGAACGCGGCCGGGTTCTCGACCTGCTCGAAGACGTAGAAGTGCACCCCGGGGCCCTTCTTCTCGAAGCCCCAGGTCTTCTCGGCTATGCCACGGATGATCTGACCGCCCGACAGGTCGCCCAGGTAGCGGGTGTAGTGGTGGGCCAGGTACCCGGCCGGCCAGGTGTCGATCAACTGCTCCAGCCGGGCCACGTACGCGGCGGTGGCGGGCGAGGCGGTCAGCCCGGCCTGCCAGTCGGCGCCGCGCAGGTGCAGCAGGTCGGCCTCCAGGGCGGCGGTGCGGAACAGCGCCGGGTCGATGAACGGACCGATCACCGGGTGCTCGGCGAGCTCGGCGGCCCGGCCCTCCAGTGCCCGGTAGACGAACCAGAGCTGCCCCGAGAGCTCCGCGTAAGCCTCCACGCCCAGCCGCCCGTTGAGCAGGTGCCCCATGAACGAGGAGGATTCGGCGGCCTCGTGCTCGGCGGCGCTGGCGGTGCGCAGCACGACGGAGAACGGGGTGGGCTCAGGGCTGGTCATGCGGACCTCCGGTTGGGGCGGATGCTGGCCCTGATTCTTATGGTTAGCCTTACCTAAGTCAACATGATGCCGACAGGGTGTCGGGAAAAGTGTCGGCACCGCGCCGCCCGCATCGGTACCGGCTGCCGTCGAAGGGCAGAAAAACGGCCGGGGCGAGCATCTCTGCTCGCCCCGGCCGGGGTGGCCCGTCGGGCCGGTGTCGGTGCCGGGCTCAGTGGCCGGACTCCTCGTGGCGCTTGACCGAGGCGACGATCTCGGCCTCGGCCTCGACGCGGCCGACCCAGTCGGCGCCCTCGACGGACTTGCCGGGCTCCAGGTCCTTGTAGACCTCGAAGAAGTGCTGGATCTCCAGGCGGTCGAACTCCGACACGTGCTGGATGTCCTGCAGGTGCTCCCAGCGCGGGTCCGTCGCCGGGACGCAGAGCAGCTTGTCGTCGCCGCCGGCCTCGTCGGTCATCTTGAACATACCGATGGCGCGGCACTTGATCAGGCAGCCCGGGAAGGTCGGCTCCTCCAGGATGACCAGCGCGTCCAGCGGGTCGCCGTCGTCCGCGAGGGTGCCCTCGACGTAGCCGTAGTCGGCCGGGTAGCGGGTCGAGGTGAAGAGCATCCGGTCCAGACGGAGGCGACCGGTCTCATGGTCGACCTCGTACTTGTTCCGCGAGCCCTTCGGAATCTCGATCAGGACGTCGAACTCCAACGGTTCCTCCAAGGTAGGGACTGACAGAATCCAAGTGTCTCCTACGGGAGGGTGTGCTCAGGAAAGGGGCCGGTCGGTGCAGCGAGGTGCAGGGGTGGGGCGTGGTCGCCGGATGGCGGTCGCCGGGATGCTCGGGGTGGCGCTGACGGCGAGTGCGCTGAGTCCGGCGTGGGCCGATCCGAGCCCGGGTGCGACGCCCGGGAAGACCGGCAGCGGTACGCCGCAGCCGCCGACCGCCGCCGGGCTCAAGGCCGTTGCCACCGGCGGCCCGGTGCTGGCCGCCAGTACGACCGGGGCGGAGGGCATGCCGACCACCGCCGGACTCCAGCGCGACCTGGCCGCGCTGCTCCAGGACAAGGCGCTCGGCACCCTCAACTTCGCCATCACCGACGGCGCCACCGGCCAACTGCTGTACGGCGCGGGCGAGAACACCCCGGCCACCCCCGCCTCCACCACCAAGCTGCTCACCGCGCTGGCCGCGCTCGAGCTGATCCCCGGCGACACCCGGCTGACCACCAGGGTGGTCAAGGGCACCGCACCGGACGAGATCGTGCTGGTCGGCGGCGGCGACCCGACCCTCTCCACGCTGCCCGTCGACCAGGTCAAGGTCGGTGGCCTGCCGGTGGACCCCGACACCGCCCCCGCCACCGTGGCCGAGCTGGCCAAGCGGACCGCCGCGGCCCTCAAGGCGGCCGGGCTGAGCTCGGTCAAGCTCGGCTTCGACGTCTCGATGTACACCGGCCCGGCGAACCACCCGCAGCACGACGCGATGAACATCGCCACCGTCACCCCGCTGATGGTGAACGAGGGCCGGATCGACCCGAAGTCCCCCGACGAGGCCCCGGCCCGGGTCTTCGACCCGGCCGGCCAGGCCGCTGACGCCTTCGCCGCGGCGCTCGGTGCCGAGGGCGTGACCGTCCAGGGCAAGCCCAAGCCCGGCGTGGTCGCCGCGGCCGGCGCCCAGCCGGTCGCCGCCGTCGAGTCGCCCACCGTCGCCCGGCTGGTCGAACGCCTGCTCACCACCTCGGACAACACCCTCAGCGAGGCGATGGCCCGTCAGGTCGCGATCGCCGCCAAGCAGCCCCCGAGCTTCGAGGGCGCCTTCGCCGCCACCCGGCTGACCCTGGAGAAGCTCGGCGTCCCGATGGCGGGCGTGGTCCTGCACGACGGCAGCGGTCTGCACACCGGCAACCAGATCTCGCCGCTGGTGCTCTCCAAGGTGCTGGCGCTGGCCGCATCGCCCGAGCAGCCGCGGCTGCGGCCGGTGCTCACCGGCCTGCCGATTGCCGGCTTCACCGGGACGCTGCTCAGTCGGTTCGGCGTCGCGACCCGGGCGCAGAACGGGATCGGCATCGTCCGCGCCAAGACCGGCACCCTGGCCGGCAGCGGCATCCACACCCTGGCGGGCACCGTCCTGGACGCCGAGGGCCGGGCACTCGCCTTCGCCCTGATGACCCGCACCACGGCCACACCCGACGCGGCCCGCGCCGCCGTCGACCGGGTCGTCGGCCAACTCGCCACCTGCGGCTGCCACTAGGCAGGTGCTCAGCTTTTTGCAGGGCGCCCGGTTGCACCACCCAAGGGCTCGGGGCTCTGCTTTTGTGCGGCTCCGCCGCGTGGGCGACGCCGACCTTTTGGCAGGTGGTTCGGAAGAGTCAGGGGCTCGGGGAACTGCGACGCCGGCCCTTGAAAGGTCACCGTTGCGTAGGTGGTCAGGCACTTTCGCAGTGACCCCGGCGCCAGATCTCCTCGCAGTTCCCCGAGCCCCTGGGTAGTGCAACCGGACGCCCTGCAAAAGGCGCAGCCCCGAGCCCCTGGGTAGTGCAACTGGACGCCCTGCCAAAGGCGCAGCCTCCGAAGCATCTGCCCGAGCCGCTGGTGGTCCCGTACGGTGAGGGCATGACGAGCGCTAGCGGCGGGGCTGGGATGGTCGACTGGGATCTCGCGGTCGCGACGGCGACCCGGCTGGCGAGGTCGGGCCCGGAGGTGAGTCGGGCCGAGGCGCGGGCGGTGGTCTCGGAGCTCCGGCGGCACGCGCTGGAGGCGGAGGAGCACGTCCGCGCCTTCACCCGGATGGGATCGAGCAGCCTGCTGACCACGGCCGCCACCCCGGTGCTGGTGGTGGACCGGCCGGGGTGGATCAGAGCCAACGTGGCGGGCTTCCGGACCATCGTCCGGCCGCTGGTGGAGAAGTTGCAGTCGCGTCGCTCGGACTCACCCGGTTCGGCGGCGCTGGGTTCGCTCGGTGAGAAGGCCACCGGGGTCGAGGTCGGTGCGGTGCTGGCGTTCCTGTCGGGGAAGGTGCTCGGTCAGTACGAGACCTTCGCCCCGGCCGAGTTCCCCGGTGCGCTGCCGGTGGCGCCGGACAGCCCGGCCGGGATCCTGGAGACGCCGCGGCAGGCGCTCCCGCCGCTGACCCCGGGGCGGCTGCTGCTGGTGGCGCCGAACATCGTCCAGGTCGAGCGCGAGCTGGACGTGAACCCGCACGACTTCCGGCTCTGGGTCTGCCTGCACGAGGAGACCCACCGGACCCAGTTCACCGCCGTCCCGTGGCTGCGCGACCACATCCAGTCCGAGGTGCAGTCCTTCCTGGCGCAGACCGACGTCGACCCGGTGGCGCTGCTGGACCGGGCCAGGGACCTGCTGGCCGGGCGTGGGGAGGAGCGCCGGGGGAGTCTGCTGGAGGTGGTCCAGTCCCCGCAGCAGCGGGACACCCTGAACCGGCTGACGGCGGTGATGTCCCTGCTGGAGGGGCACGCCGACGTGGTGATGGACGGGGTGGGCCCCGCCGTGGTGCCGAGCGTGGCGGAGATCCGGGAGAAGTTCCAGCGGCGCCGGGCCGGTGGCGCCGGCCGGCTGGACCTGGTGGTCCGGCGGCTGCTCGGGATGGACGCCAAGCTGCGGCAGTACCAGGACGGGGCGGTCTTCGTCCGGGGCGTGGTGGACCGGGTCGGGATGGACGGCTTCAACCGGGTCTGGACCTCGCCGAACACGCTGCCGACCCGTGACGAGATCCACAATCCGGGCGCCTGGGTGGCCCGGGTCACCGCCTGAGACCGGACCGGGCGACCGGGTCGTCCGTACGTTCGCGCCGGTTGACCCGTTGGCTGCGGATGAACGTTTCTTCATTCACTCGTACGTGGGACGGTGGTCGTACCGGTGGCGCGGGTGGCGTAGCCGGTGCCCGGATTCTGCGACCATCTGTGAGCACCCGGTGACCGTGCGCTGACGCCGCGTCACCATCTGCTCCGCCTCTCCGCCAAGGAGTGCTTACCCGTGGGACCACACCCCGCTGTCGCGGCGATACGCCTCGCCGTCCGCCGTACCCTCGCCGAACTCGCCGCAGACCTGGGCGAGACCACCCCGGCCGCCCGGGCGCCCCGCAGCCGTCCGTCCGAGCTCGCCCTGAGCGGTGCCGCCGGTGCCACCACCCTGATCGGCAACGCCCGCCGACACCCCTCCGGCCTGCCCCGCACCCCCGCCGCGCCCGGTTCGCCGCTGGTGCTGGTCGCGGTCAGCGGCGGCGCCGACTCGATGGCACTGGCCACCGCGACCGCCTTCGAGGCGCCCAAGCTCGGCCTGCGGGTCGGTGCGGTGACGGTGGATCACGGACTCCAGGCCGGTTCGGCCGAGCGGGCCCAGCAGGTCGCCGAGCGGCTGCGCGAGCTGGGCCTGGACCCGGTGGAGGCGGTCCCGGTCCTGGTGGGCCGTCAGGGCGGCCCGGAGAACGCCGCCCGGGAGGCCAGGTACGCCGCGCTGGACGACGCCGCCGAGCGGCTCGGTGCGGCGGCCGTGCTGCTCGGCCACACCAGGGACGACCAGGCGGAGACCGTGCTGCTCGGTCTGGCCCGGGGCTCCGGCTCCCGTTCGCTGGCCGGGATGCCCGCGCAGAAGGGCCGCTACCGCCGCCCGTTGCTGGAGCTCGACCGGGCCGCCACCCGGCAGGCCTGCTCCGCCCAGTCGATCCCGGTCTGGGACGACCCGCACAACAGCGACCCGGCCTACACCCGCTCCCGGGTCAGGCACGAGGTGCTGCCGGTGCTGGAGAAGCACCTCGGCGCCGGCGTGGTCGAGGCGCTGGCCAGGACCGCCCGGCTGTTCCGGGACGACGCGGACGCGCTGGACCAGTGGGCCGCGCTGGCCGAGCGCGACCTCCGGACGGCCGAAGGGGCGCTGGACGTCACAAAGCTGGCCGAACTGCCCTCGGCGGTCCGCCGCCGCCTGCTCCGTCGGGCCGCGCTCAGGGCGGGCTGCCCGGCCGGTGACCTGTTCGCCCGTCACCTGGAAACCGTGGACCTGCTGGTGACCGGCTGGCGCGGCCAGGGGCCGTTGCACCTACCCGGTGGCGTGGAGGTCACCCGTAGGTGTGGCACGCTGGTGTTTCGGCGACAGAGCGACTGACGAGTGAACACCTGGTCGCAGGGCCGCCGCCGACACAGGACCCCGAACGTTTGAGGACGTATCCCCGGTGGATCACAACGACATGGGCGCCGACCTGGCGAAGGTGCTCATCAGCAAGGACGAGATCGACGCCAAGCTGCTTGAGCTGGCCGAGCGGATCGACCAGGACTACGCCGGACGGGATCTGCTGATCGTCGGCGTGCTCAAGGGCGCCGTGATGGTGATGGCCGACCTGGCCCGCGCGCTGCACTCGCAGGTGACGATGGACTGGATGGCGGTCTCCTCCTACGGGATGGGCACCAAGTCCTCCGGCGTGGTCCGGATCCTGAAGGACCTCGACACCGACATCGCCGGCCGGGACGTCCTGATCGTCGAGGACATCATCGACTCCGGCCTGACGCTGTCCTGGCTGCTGGGCAACCTGGGCTCGCGCGGCCCGGCCTCGCTGGAGGTCTGCACGCTGCTCCGCAAGCCCGACGCGGCCAAGGTCGAGATCGACGTCAAGTACGTCGGGTTCGACATCCCGAACGAGTTCGTGGTCGGCTACGGCCTGGACTACGCGGAGAAGCTCCGCAACCTGCCGTTCATCGGCACGCTGGCCCCGCACGTCTACGGGGGCTGACGGACCGTCCGACAACAGCTGCCCCAATCGGGCGACGGGCGGGAACAGTGCGATGTTCCCGCCCGTTGTGCCGGGGTAGGAAAATACGTCGTAGTCGTGGTGCTCTCGCCTCGGGTGGAGAGGACTGCGGTACGGTCCCATCAACCGCTCTTCTGATGAGCACATACCCGGAATGCGCCGACGGCCCACAGCCGTGCAGCGCCGTTGAGTGGCAGGAGGGACGGGGCGGAAACGCCCCGCATGGATGGACGTCAAGCGATACTTCCGTGCGCCGATCATGTGGATCGTGCTGGCCGTCCTAGCCGTCATTGTGCTGATGCAGGTCGTCTCCGACTCGAGCGGCTCCAAGACGGTGGACACCAGCCAGATCGTGGCTGCGATCAACAACAATCAGGCGAAGTCGGTGCAGATCACCACCGGCGACTCGAATCTGATCAAGGTCGAGCTGAGGGACGGTCAGAAGCTGCCGGTTGGCAGCAATGGCAAGGTTCCCTCCGGCTCCAAGTTCCAGGCCTCGTACATCGGAGACCAGGGCGCCGCTGTCGCGGACGACCTGAGCAAGAACCCCGGCCTGGTTCCCAACGGTTACACCGTCGTCCCCGAGAAGCAGTCGACCTTCGTCAGCGTCCTGCTGTCGATGCTGCCGATCGTCATCATCGTGCTGGTCTTCCTCTTCTTGATGAACCAGATGCAGGGTGGCGGCTCGCGGGTCATGCAGTTCGGCAAGTCCAAGGCCAAGCTGCTGACCAAGGACACCCCGAAGACCACCTTCTCCGACGTCGCAGGCGCCGACGAGGCGGTCGAGGAGCTCCACGAGATCAAGGAGTTCCTGCAGGAGCCGGCCAAGTTCCAGGCGGTCGGTGCCAAGATCCCCAAGGGCGTGCTGCTGTACGGCCCGCCCGGGACGGGCAAGACCCTGCTGGCGCGTGCCGTGGCCGGCGAGGCGGGCGTCCCGTTCTACTCGATCTCCGGCTCGGACTTCGTCGAGATGTTCGTCGGTGTCGGTGCCTCCCGGGTCCGCGACCTGTTCGAGCAGGCCAAGGCGAACGCTCCGGCGATCGTCTTCGTCGACGAGATCGACGCGGTCGGCCGGCACCGCGGGGCCGGCCTCGGGGGCGGTCACGACGAGCGCGAGCAGACCCTCAACCAGCTGCTGGTCGAGATGGACGGTTTCGACGTGAAGGGCGGCGTCATCCTGATCGCCGCCACCAACCGCCCGGACATCCTCGACCCGGCGCTGCTGCGCCCCGGCCGGTTCGACCGCCAGATCGCGGTCGACCGCCCGGACCTGATGGGCCGCCTGGAGATCCTCAAGGTGCACCAGAAGGGCAAGCCGGTCGCGCCGGACGTCGACCTCAAGGCCGTCGCCAAGCGCACCCCCGGCTTCACCGGTGCCGATCTCGCCAACGTCCTGAACGAAGCCGCCCTGCTGACGGCCCGTTCGGACAAGAAGCTGATCGACAACAACATCCTGGACGAGGCCATCGACCGGGTCGTTGCCGGACCGCAGAAGCGCACCCGGATCATGTCCGAGAAGGAGAAGAAGATCACCGCGTACCACGAGGGCGGTCACGCCCTGGTCGCGGCGGCTTCCCCCAACGCGGACCCGGTGCACAAGATCACCATCCTGTCCCGCGGCCGGGCCCTGGGTTACACCATGGTGCTCCCGGACGAGGACAAGTACTCGACCACTCGCAACGAGATGCTCGACCAGCTGGCGTACATGCTGGGCGGGCGCGCGGCGGAGGAGCTGGTCTTCCACGACCCGACCACCGGCGCCTCGAACGACATCGAGAAGGCCACCGCCACCGCCCGCGCCATGGTCACCCAGTACGGGATGACCGAGCGGCTGGGTGCGATCAAGTTCGGCACGAGTGACTCCGAGCCGTTCCTGGGCCGCGAGATGGGCCACCAGCGCGACTACTCGGAAGAGGTCGCCGGGCTGGTGGACGAGGAGGTCAAGAAGCTGATCGAGAACGCGCACAACGAGGCCTGGGAGATCCTGGTCGAGAACCGCGACGTGCTCGACAACCTGGTGCTGGAACTCCTCGAGAAGGAGACCCTGAACAAGGAGCAGATCGCCGAGATCTTCCGCTCCATCGTCAGGCGCCCGGCCCGGCCGGCCTGGACGGGCTCGTCCCGTCGTACGCCGTCCACCCGTCCGCCCGTGCAGTCCCCGAAGGAGCTGGCGCTCACCAACGCCGCCCAGTCGGAGATCGCCGCCCCGGTGGTCGACACGGTCAAGCAGCCCGAGGCCCCGGCCGAGAGCTGACCGACCGTACGGAATGGATGCCGCGCCACCAGGGTTTGTACCCTGGAGGCGCGGCATTCGTGCTGTCGGCCCTTCCCCTTGAACCAAGCGAGGCACAGATGATCGACCCGGTGACCCTGGAGCAGGACGCCGCCGCCATCGGGACGTTCGACCAGAAGCGGGCCGAGAACGCGGTCCGCGAGCTGCTGCTCGCGATCGGTGAGGACCCGGACCGCGAGGGCCTGCTGGAGACCCCGGCCCGGGTGGCCCGCGCGTACAAGGAGATATTCGCCGGGCTCTGGCAGGAGCCGGAGGACGTCCTCACCACCACCTTCGACCTCGGCCACGACGAGATGGTGCTGGTCAAGGACATCGAGGTGTTCTCCACCTGCGAGCACCACCTGGTGCCGTTCCGCGGCGTCGCGCACGTCGGGTACATCCCGTCCACCAGCGGCAAGATCACCGGCCTCTCCAAGCTGGCCCGCCTGGTCGACGTCTACGCCCGCCGCCCCCAGGTCCAGGAGCGGCTGACCAGCCAGGTGGCGGATTCGCTGATGCGGATCCTGGAGCCGCGGGGTGCCATCGTCGTCATCGAGTGCGAGCACATGTGCATGTCGATGCGGGGCATCCGCAAGGTCGGCGCCAAGACCATCACCTCCGCGGTCCGCGGGCAGCTCCGCGACCCGGCCACCCGCGCCGAGGCGATGAGCCTGATCATCGGGCGGTAGCCGGCCCTCCGGGGTGACTCTGACCCTTTGGCAGGTGCTTCGGAAGAGTCAGGGGCTCGGGGAACTGCGACGCCGGCCTCGGTAAAGGTGATCGTCGCGTAGGTGGTCAGGCACTTTCGCAGTTACCCCGGCGCCAGATCTCCTCGCAGTTCCCCGAGCCCCTGGGTAGTGCCTGGCTGATGCCCGGAGGCAGGCGGCCTCAGCCGAGGGCGTTGCGTTTGGCGGGCATCGCGAGGGTGACCATCCGGCGCCAGCCGACGGTGCGTTCGTAGAGGTAGAGGACGTGCAGGCCGGCCGCCAGCAGGAGGCGCTGGTGGCGGGGCCACCGGAGGATGCGTCCCATCGCGCCCATCACGGCCAGCCCGACGTCGCGGTGGGTGCGGATCTCGGCCCGGGCGATCGACTCCAGGGTGTGCCGGATGTACGGCTCGTGGCCCGCCGCCGCGAGCCGGAGCAGCTCCTCGTGGCAGTACGCGAGGTGGTTGTCCTCGTCGGCGGAGATCATCCGGAGCGCCTTCCCGAGCTCCGGGTTGGCGCTGTACGCCCTCACCAGCTGCCGCATCTGTTCCGAGGCGCGCTGCTCGGTGACCCGGCTGTGGGCCAGGTAGGTGATGATCTCCCGGTCGTCGAGCGGGGTGGCGGACTTCAGGCGGTGGTGGGAGAGGCCGATGCCCTGGCGTTCGAGCAGCATGCAGTAGTCGGTGTCGAGCGGGATCGAGACCTTGCTCAGGCCGCGCTTGTTGAGCAGCTGGGTGAAGATCCGGCCGTGCTTGCGCTCGTCCGCTCCGTGCCGGGCGATCTTGGGGGCGAGCACCGGGTCGGTGGTGAGTTCGGTGATCCGCTCGTTCTCCCAGCCGCCCTGGTCCTCGCCGCCGGCCGCGACGCTGCAGAACAGCTGGTACGCCTCGTCGTGGGCGTAGATCTGGTGGAAGAGTGCACGGGTACTGAGCATGGATCTCTCCTACTGAACGTCCGTCAGCACGGTGGTCCGGTCGGTGGCGTGGCCCGTTCCGGTCGCACCGGGGTCCCGGAACATCGTGTGGCGAGCGGCCGGGCCGGGGCCACCGGAGCTGCGCCGGACGGGTAGCCGCCGCCGGGGCTCCGGGGGCGCAACCGAGGGCCTAGAATGCGGCGTCCACCCGTGTGCGGCGCCGATCCGCGCCCCGCGTGCACCACCAGGCCCGCACCCGCCGTTCGGCGGGGCGGGCACACCCGTCCCCAGGGCTCTGCCGTCGCCGGGGGCTCCAGCAACGACCGTACTGGGGCTCCAACTTGACGGTCCGATTGCCAGATCAAGGATTTGTCATGAAGGTTCATCACGACTCCTCCTACGGAGTGACAGAACGGACCGCCGCAGCACCTACGCTGACTCTCCATGAGCGTTCCAGTGTCCGTTGAGCCGTCCGTCGAGGCGCCGGGGGAGCAGCCGCGCCGCAGGTTCCAGCACCTGCGGACGCAGGCCGCCTCGGTGCCCCGTGCCTGGCTGCCCGGTGCGGTCGGGTACGCCGCGCTGCTGATCGGTCTCGTCGACATCGCCTGTGCGGTGTTCCCCAAGCTGCGCAACACCAAGATGCACTGGCTGGCCGGGCAGCTGCCCGGCGGCACCACCACGCTGGCCGCGGCGGGCACCCTGATGGTCGGCCTGCTGCTGGTGATACTGGCGCACGCCCTGCGCCGCCGGAAGCGCCGGGCCTGGCGCGCGGTCTGCGTGCTGCTCCCGATCGGGGCCGGCCTGCACCTGCTGCGCTGGCACCAGGTCGGTCCGGCGGTGATCTCGCTGGTGCTGTTCGTGGTGCTGCTGGTGCACCACCGCGAGTTCTACGCCAAGGCCGACCCGCGCACCCGCTGGCGGGCGGTGGTCGCGTTCGTCCTGCTGACCCTGGTCAGCGTCGGGCTCGGCCTGGTGATCGTCGGCGTCAGGCACGGGGCCGAGATCGGTGACCCGGGCCTGTTCGAGCGGCTGCAGCACGTGGCGTACGGCCTGTTCGGCTTCGAGGGTCCGATCGACTACCGCAACGACCGGGTCGCCTGGTACGTCGGCTACTCGCTGGGCGCGCTCGGCCTGCTGACCGCGGGCACCACCGCGTACCTGGCGCTGCGGCCGGAGCGGCCGCAGCCGGAGCTGACCGCCGAGGACGAGGTCAAGGTCCGGGCGCTGCTCGACAAGCACGGCGCCCGGGACTCGCTGGGCTACTTCGCGCTGCGCCGGGACAAGAGCGTGCTGTTCTCGCCGACCGGCAAGGCGGCGATCTCCTACCGGGTGGTCTCCGGCGTGATGCTCGCCTCCGGCGACCCGGTCGGCGACTACGAGGCGTGGCCCGGGGCGATCAAGCTCTTCATGGCCGAGGCCAGGGAGCGGGCCTGGGTGCCCGCGGTGATGGGCTGCAGCGAGCTGGGCGGCGAGATCTGGACCCGGGAGGCGGGCCTGGACGCGATCGAGCTCGGCGACGAGGCGATCGTGGACGCCACCACCTTCTCGCTCTCCGGCCGGGCGATGCGCAACGTCCGGCAGATGGTCAAGCGGATCGAGCGCAACGGCTACTCCTGCCAGGTCCGCCGGGTCGGGGACCTCAGCCAGGAGGAGAAGCACCGGATCGCCGACGCCGCCGCCCGCTGGCGCGGCACCGACACCGAGCGCGGCTTCTCGATGGCGCTCGGCCGGTTCGGCGACCCGGGCGACGACGACTGCGTGGTGGTCACCGCCCACAAGGCCCCCGAGGAGGGCGAGAGCGGCGACGACCTCAAGGCGGTGCTGCACTTCGTCCCGTGGGGTGCCGACGGCATCTCGCTGGAACTGATGCGGCGTGACCGGGCGGCCGACCCGGGGCTGAACGAGCTGCTGATCGTGGCGGCCCTGCAGGCCGTGCCGGCGCTCGGGGTGCGGCGGGTCTCGCTGAACTTCGCGATGTTCCGCTCGGCGCTCGCGCGCGGGGAGCGGATCGGGGCGGGGCCGGTGCTGCGGGCCTGGCGGGGGCTGCTGGTGTTCTCCTCGCGGTGGTTCCAGATCGAGTCGCTGTACAAGTTCAACGCGAAGTTCCAGCCGGAGTGGGAGCCGCGGTTCCTGGTGTATCCGCAGACCAGGGATCTGCCGCGGATCGGCTTCGCCGCGATGCAGGCGGAGGCGTTCATCACGCTGGGGATGCCGAGGTTCGGGCGCAAGCGGCAGCGGCAGGGGCTGATGCCGGAGGCTGCGCCGCTGCCGAAGGCGGCCTAGGGAAGTTGCACTGCCCGGGGGGCTCGGGGCTGCACCTTTGGCAGGGCGTCCGGTTGCACTACCCAGGGGCTCGGGGAACTGCGAGGAGATCTGGCGCCGGGGTCACTGCGAAAGTGCCTGACCACCTACGCAACGGTGACCTTTCAAGGGCCGGCGTCGCAGTTCCCCGAGCCCCTGACTCTTCCGAACCACCTGCCAAAAGGTCGGCGTCGCCCACGCGGCGGAGCCGCACAAAAGCAGAGCCCCGAGCCCCTGGACCGTAGCGGGCTGAGCACCTGCCGAAAGGGCGGCGGCGCCGGTGTGGTGGAGCCACACATAATGGCCGGATGAGCAACCTGCCCGGGCTTCCGCGTCTTGATCGCTGCGCTGTGATGGGGGTGGTCAACGTGACCCCCGACTCGTTCTCGGACGGGGGGTTGTGGCTGGACCCGGCGGCGGCCGTGGCGCATGGGCTGGCGTTGACGGAGCGGGGTGCCGACCTGGTCGACGTGGGTGGGGAGTCGACCCGGCCGGGGGCGCGGCGGGTGACGGAGCAGGAGGAGCTGCGGCGGGTGATCCCGGTGGTCCGGGAGCTTGCGGCGGCGGGGGTGGTGGTGTCGGTGGACACCATGCGGGCGGCGGTGGCCGAGCAGGCGGTGACGGTCGGGGCCCGGTTGGTGAACGACGTGTCGGGCGGGCTGGCCGATCCGGGGATGGCAGCGGTGGTGGCGGCCACCGGGGCGCCGTTCGTGGTGATGCACTGGCGCGGGCAGTCGGCGGACATGGACAAGCTGGCGGTCTATCAGGACGTGGTGACCGACGTGGTGGCCGAACTGAAGGACCGGATGGCGGCGTTGACCGCGGCGGGGGTGAGGGAGGATCAGCTGGTGCTCGATCCGGGTCTGGGCTTCGCCAAGACCGAGGAGCACAACTGGGCCCTGCTCGGCCGGCTGGCCGAGCTGACCGCGCTCGGGCGGCCCGTCCTGGTGGCCGCTTCGCGCAAGCGGTTCCTGGGTACGCTGCTCGCCAACCCGGGAACCGGGGAGCCGCGCCCGGCCAGGGAGCGGGACGACGCCACCGCGGCCGTCTCGGTGCTGTCGGCCAGGGCGGGTGCGTGGGCGGTCCGGGTGCACGACGTGGCCGGCACCGCCGATGCCGTACGAGTGGTGGCGGCCTGGGAACGGGCGGCACGAAGGGGGCGGTGAGATGGGCCCCGGAGGGGATGCTGGCTTGGCACTGCGGAGGAAGCATGGCGGGTGACGGCAGGTCGACCGATGACCGGGCGACGGCGGCGGCGTTGGACCGCGACGCCGTCCTGGCAGCCAACCAGGCGCTCTACGAGGCGCTGGAGAACGGGGACCTGGAGGGCGTCGAGGCCGCCTGGCTGGGCCCCGGTGAGGCGGACGACAAGACCGGGGCGGTCTGCGTGCACCCCGGCTGGCCGGTGCTGCGCGGCCGGGCCCAGGTGACCCGTTCGTACATGTTGATCATGATGAACACGGAGTACATCCAGTTCTTCCTGACCGATGTGGAGTGCGAGGTGCAGGGCGATGTGGCCCTGGTCACCTGTACCGAGAACATTCTGTCCGGCGGGGAGGCCGAGGAGGACGGTGAGCTCGGCCCGCTGGTGGGTGGGAAGGTGGTCTCCACCAACCTGTTCCGCCGGACCCCGGCCGGCTGGAAACTCTGGTCGCACCACGGTTCACCCGTGCTGACCAGCGGTGACGACGAGGAAGAGGACTGACGCCCGAGCAGGGTGGCAGGGAATCCGGCCCTGGCCGGAAGTGTTGTCGCGACGTGCACCGGATGTTCACGTCAATGGCCGTTCCGGCGCGCGTGGCGCCGCGCGGTGCCGGGTAGGACGGTCGGGGTTCGTCGTCGCCCGCAGGTAGATTCGAAGGTCGCGGGCGACGAGGCCCGGCGCCCCGCCCTGCGCGGGGCCTGTCCACATGGGAGAAGTGAGTTGCTGGACCGCGTCACACTGCGGGGCCTCCGCGCCCGGGGTCACCACGGCGTCTTCGAGCGCGAGCGGATCGAGGGCCAGACCTTCGTGGTCGACCTGGTGCTGTACCTGGACACCCGCCCGGCGGCCTCCGGCGACGACCTGACCCGTACCGCGCACTACGGCGTGGTGGCCGAGGAGGTCACCGCGATCATCTCCGGCGAGCCGGTCGACCTGATCGAGACGCTGGCCCAGCGGATCGCCGACCAGTGCCTGAAGCACGCCGCCGTCGAGGAGGTCGAGGTCACCGTGCACAAGCCGGACGCCCCGATCACCGTCCCGTTCGACGACGTCACGATCACCATCCACCGGGGCCGCGCGTGACGTCCGTGCCCCGTCCCGCCCCCGAAGCCGCAGAGGGATCTTGATGAGCACCAGCGACCCGACCGCCTCGCCGACCACGTTCGACCTGGAACGCCGGGTGGACACCGCCGACTCGACCCTGCACAACCCGCGCAGCGCGGTGGTCGCCCTCGGCAGCAACCTGGGCAACCGCCTGGAGACCCTGCAGGGCGCGGTGGACGCGTTGGAGGACACTCCCGGGGTGCGGATCACCGCCGTCTCCGCGGTGTTCGAGACCGAGGCGCTGGGCGGCCCGGACGAGCAGCCCAACTACTTCAACGCCGTCGTGGTGCTGCGCACCACGCTGCCGCCGCACTCGCTGCTGGAGCGCGCCAACGCGGTCGAGGACGCCTTCGGCCGGGTCCGCACCGTCCGGTGGGGCCCGCGCACCCTGGACGTCGACATCCTGGCGTACGAGGGCGTCACCAGCGACGAGCCGGAGCTGCTGCTGCCGCACCCCCGGGCGCACGAGCGGGCCTTCGTGCTCGCCCCGTGGCAGGACGCCGACCCGGACGGCGAGCTGCCGGGCCTGGGCCGGGTGGCCGACCTGCTCAAGGAGATCGCCGACCTGCCCGGTCAGAGCGTCCGGCGCCGGGAGGACATCCAGCTCCGGCTGCCCGAGTGAGACCCGCCGATCGCCGGCGGGTCCAGGAACTTCCCGATCCGGTCGGCCGTCGGACCGGGTGAGCGCCGGTACGGTGGGCTGACCAGCCGTCAGGATCTCGCACCGCCCGTTCACCCGCCGGGAAGGACCTCCGTGAAGCCGCTCCGCCTCCGCCTGCTGCTCGCCATCGCCGCCGTGGCGACGGCGCTCGCCTGGGCCGGTGCCCGGCTGTGGGACTCGCTGGGCCACCTGCCCGGCGTGCCCGCGGCCGCCCCGATCGTGCTCGCGGCCGTCGCGGTCGTCCTGCTGGCCACCGCGATCTCGCTCCGGTCCCGGCTCAAGGCGGTCCGCGAGCGGCAGCCCGGCGCCAAGGGCGTGGACCCGCTGGCCGCCGCCCGGGCGGTGGTGCTGGCCCAGGCCAGCGCCCTGGTCTCGGCGCTGATGACCGGCGTGTACGCGGGCACCGGCATCCACCTGCTGAGCCAGCTGGACAACCCGGCCCGCTCCTCGCAGGCGATCACCGCCGGCTTCGCCGTGCTGGCCGGGGCCGCGGTGGTCGCCGCCGCGCTCTGGCTGCAGCACGTCTGCCGGCTCCCGGAGGACCACGAGGGGCCGACCGGCCCGGCCCCCTCGCCGCGCTGACGGGGCGTCGGGAACCGGTCACCGGCGGTGGCCGTGACGGACTGTCAAGAGCGGAAAACGAACCCAGGCTGACAGCGCCCCAATTCGCACGCTAGTTTCTTTGGCATGTCTCGCGGACGCCACCGGCACTCCTCACTCCTCGGCCGCTCTGTGCCGCCGATCGCCATCGGCGTACTCGTCGTCGCCGCCCTCGGTGCACTCGCGGCCAGTCCGGACACCCTCGTGGTGCGTTCGGTCGGGATCGCGGCGGTGCTCGCCGCGGTCGGGGTCGGCGTGGTGCTGCGCCAGCGCGACCGCACCGCCCGGGTGGCCGCCGAGCTGGCCGCCACCCGCCGGAAGCGGTCCGAGGAGCGCTTCGAGGAGCAGCTCGCCGAGGCCGAGTACGCCGCCGAGGTGGCCGAGGAGCGGGCCACCCGGTTCGGCCGCCGGCTGACGGCGGAGAAGTCCCGGTTGGCCAAGGCCGAGACCGAGATCGCCCGGCTGCTCCGGGAGCGGGCCGTGAGCGTGGCCGAGCAGGCCCTCAAGGAGGCCGAGGCGCACCAGCGGGCACTGGCCGCCGCCCGGCCCAAGTACCCCGCCTCCCCGGCCGCCTACGTCCGCGCGGCGTCCGTCCTGCGGCAGCTGGAGCAGGAGGCCGACCGGGCCGAGGCCCGGCGGGAGAGCGACCAGCGGGCCGCCGTGGTGCTCCGCCCGGCCGCGCTGCCGGAGACCGTCCCGACGGTCCGTCAGCTCGGTGCCGCGCCGGAGCGGCCGGTGCTGTCCGCGCCGGGGGCCTCGGCCGAGTCCGTGGTCGCGGTCCGGCAGCGGGCCAGGCCCGCCTCCCGGGTGCCGAACTTCAGCTTCTTCGGCCGCAGCGGTGCGGCCGGTGCCGCCGCCGTCCGGGCGGCCGCCCCGGCGCCCGCCGTGGGCAGCGTGACGGAGCTGGGCGCCCAGGGTGACCTGGCCGACGTGCTCGGCGACGAGGCGCTCGCCGAGAGCGCCCGCTACGCCGCCCGGCAGCAGCCCGCCGAGCAGCCGGTGGCCGCTCCGGAGCCGGACGAGCAGCACGCCAGGCCCGAGGTGGTCGACCTGACCCCGCACGACGACACCGAGATCATCCAGGTCGCCCAGCTCCGGGCCGAGCTGGGCTGACCCCGGGTACGACCGAGGGGCGCGGGGAGTGATCCTCGCGCCCCTCGGTCGTGTCGGAACGTCAGATGCTGACGCCGAAGTCCTGGGCGATCCCCGCCAGGCCGGAGGCGTAGCCCTGGCCGATGGCGCGGAACTTCCACTCGGCGCCGTTGCGGTACAGCTCGCCGAAGATCATGGCGGTCTCGGTGGCCGCGTCCTCGGAGAGGTCGTAGCGGGCGATCTCCGCCTCGCCGGCCTGGTTCAGCACCCGGATGTAGGCGTTCCGGACCTGGCCGAAGCTCTGGCCGCGGGTGGTGGCGTCGTAGATCGACACCGGGAAGGTGATCCGGGCCGCCTCGGCCGGCAGGCCGGCCAGGTTGACCTTGATGACCTCGTCGTCGCCGGCACCCTCACCGGAACGGTTGTCGCCGGTGTGCACCACGGTGCCGCCGGGGGCGCTGGTGTTGTTGAAGAAGACGAAGTGCTCGTTGGTCAGCACCTTGCCCTCCGCGTTCAGCACGATGGCGCTGGCGTCCAGGTCGAACTCGGCACCGGTGGTGGTGCGTACGTCCCACCCGAGGCCCACGTTGACCGCGGTGAGGCCGGGGGCCTCCTTGGTGAGCGAGACGTTGCCGCCCTTGGAGAGGCTCACTGGCATGGTGTGGTGTCCCTTCGTCGCTTTTGTCGGAAGAACGCGAGCGGCGGGGCCGGTGGTTCCTGCCGCGGCCGCCAATTTCTCATGCCGGGACCCCGAAGGGGGCTCAGACCCGGGGAAACTTCCCCTGAACCGTCCAGATGTTCGGGTTGTCGGCCAGTCCTTCGTGCAGGTCGAACAGGTCGGCCAGGACGTCCTGGAGGAAGTCCCGGGCCTCCCGTCGCAGATCGGCGTGCCGGACCACCGCGATCGGCTCGTCCGGCAGCCAGGTCGCGCTGATCTCGACCAGGCCGAACCGGCGGGCGAACCGGAGCAGCTCGGTGTTCTGGGTGAAGTCCAGGTCGTACGTCTGCACCGTGGCGGAGCGGCTGCCGCGCCGGTCCTGGTCGAGGTGCTCGACCGTGTCGCAGAGCGCCCAGGCGAAGTCCAGCACCGGCACCCATCCCCAGCCTGTGGACAACTCCGCGCCGTCCGCATCCAGGTAGACGTCGCCGCAGAACAGGTCGTGCCGCAGGCTGCGGACCGGTGCGGTCCGGTAGTCCGTCTGCGGAGGGTCGGGGAAACGGTTGGAGAGGGCGTAGCCGAGCTCGATCACACCGCCCATCCTCCCAGGCGTAAACCTGGTGACCGCGCCGCAGTGGCGGGAGATGATGGGCGTATGCCCGAGCCCATCCGCGTCCGGGGATCGGTGGTCGTCCCCGACGCCGAGCTCGTCTGGCGCTTCTCCCGTTCCTCCGGCCCCGGTGGCCAGCACGTCAACACCTCCGACACCCAGGTCGAGCTCCGCTACGACCTGGCGGCCTCGGACGCCCTGCCCCAGGTCTGGAAGGACCGCGCCCTGGAGCGGCTCGCCAACCGCCTGGTGGACGGCCGCATCCTGGTGGTGCGGGCCTCCGAGCACCGCTCGCAGTGGCGCAACCGCGAGGTGGCCGCGGCCCGGCTCGCCGCCCTGCTCGGCGAGGCCACCGCCCCGCCGCCCAAGACCCGCCGCAAGACCAAGCCCACCCGCGGCATGATCGAACGCCGCCTCTCCAACAAGCGGCACCGCTCCGACCTCAAGCAGGGCCGCAGCCGGCCTGCGGCCGACTAGCTCAACTTTTGCAGGTGCTCATCCGGCTACGGTCCAGGGGCTCGGGGCTCTGCTGTTGTGCGGCTCCGCCGCGTGGGCGACGCCGGCCTCGTTCAGGGTGATCGTCGCGTAGGTGGTCAGGCACTTTCGCAGTGACCCGGACGGCAGATCTCCTCGCAGTTCCCCGAGCCCCTGGACCGTAGCCCCGAACGCCCTGCCAAAGGCGCAGCGCCGAGCCCGGAGGACCTGTTCAGGCGAGGTGGCGGTAGCCGCCGCGGTGGTAGAGCAGGGGGGCGGCCCCCGGGGCGGTGACGGTGGCGGCGAGGACGTGGCCGAGGAGCAGGACGTGGTCGCCGGCCGGGATGCGTTGGACGGTGCGGCACTCGACGGTGGCGAGCGCCCCGTCGATCAGCGGCGCCCCGGTGTGTGCGCCCCGGTGGTGCGCGGTGTCGGCGAACAGCAGCCGGTCGCTCAGCCGCCCCTTCATGGCGAACCGGGAGGCGACCGCCCGGTGGTTCTCGCCGAGCAGCGAGACGGCCCAGAGCTCGGACCGGGTCAGCACCTCGTCCATCCGGGAGTCCTCGCGGACCGAGACCAGCACCAGCGGCGGCTCCAGCGAGACCGAGAGGAACGAGGTCGCCGTCATGCCGGCGTCCTCCTCGTCCTCGGGGTCGTGGACGGTGACCAGCGCGACGCCGGAGGCGAGCTGGCCGAGGGCCGCGCGGAACTCCTCGGGAGTGGCGGCCGGGCTGGTGGTGGAGGACTGCGGGGACGTCTGCACGTACCGCACGGTAGTCGTCCGGCCGGGCGGGCGGCATCGGGCCGTGGTCGTAGGACCGCTGGGTCGGAGGGCTGAACCGGCGGCGGCCTTCGGTCCGGGCCGTGGACGACCGGAACCGCCAATGGTCGCGATTGTCCGGAGATGTCATCTCCATGGCGGGTGAGCTGCGGTTTCGGTCATGTGCATTGTGTGATTTGGGTCACAAGTGGTGACCTATTGTTGACCGAGCGTGCCGAACGTTGTGCTCCCTGTGATTCAGTTCTTCTGGCAATCGGACGATAACCATCAAGAACTATCCGAAGCAGCCGGGGAGCCCCCGCATGGAAGCCGAGTCGGAGCCCTACGTCCGCCTCGCGACCCTCCGCACCTTGCACCGGGTCGTGGCGGACCTCAACGCTGCCCGCAGCCTGGCCGGGACCTTGCAGGCCGTGGTCGAGGGTGCCGTGCACGGGCTCGGCTTCGACGCCGCGGCGGTCAGCCTGGTGCGGCCGGACGGCGACCTGGTGGTGGCGGCGGTCTGGGAGCTCGAGGAGAGCGCCTTCGGCGGCCCCGCGGTGCTGCTCGGTCAGGTCGGTTCGCGGGAGTCCTGGGAGCGGATGCTGAGCGTCAGCGACCACTGGGGCACGCTGCGCTTCCTGCCGTACGACCGGGGCTGGGCGATCGGCACCGACATCCCGAGCTGGACCGGGGACGGCCCGCTGCCGGTGTACACCAACGACTGGCACCCGGCCGACGTGCTGCTGGCCCCGATGTACAGCGCCGGCGGAGACCTGCTCGGCGTGCTGTCGGTGGACCGCCCGCGCAGCGGCAAGCGGCCCGGGGCGTGGACCAGGGAGGCGCTGGAGATGTTCTCGCTCCAGGCGTCGATCGCCATCGGGAACGCCCGGCTACGCGCGGAGATGCAGCGGGCGCTGGCCCGGCTGGAGAAGGAGCAGCAGGCGCTCAGGGCCAGCGAGGAGAGCTTCCGGCAGGCGTTCGAGTACGCCCCCAGCGGGATGGCCATCACCGAGCTGCACGGGGCCGGCACCGGCCAGCTGACCCGGGTCAACGACGCCCTCTGCCGGCTGCTCGGCCGTCCGCGGGCCACCCTGCGGCAGCAGCGGTTCGCCGACCTGGTGCACCCCGACGACCTGGAGCTGCTGAACCGGACCAGTGCCGAGGGAGGCCGGGCCGAGCTGCGGCTGTCCCGCCGGGACGGCGGTTACCAGTGGGTCTGCCTGCGTAACTCGGTGGTGGCCGACGCGGCCGAGGGCCCGAGCTTCCTGCTCACCCACGTCGAGGACATCGAGGAACGCAAGCGGCACGAGTTCCAGCTCGCCCACCGGGCCAGCCACGACGCCCTCACCGGGCTGCCGAACAGCGCCGAGCTGCGCACCCGGCTCGGCCGCCGGCTGTGCGCCCAGGCGCCCGGCGCACCCGCCGTGCACCCGGAGCAGGAGCGCCACGACACAGAGCCCGCGTACGCCGGTCAGGCAGCCTCGTACGGGGCGCACGGCGCCTTCGACGGCCAGGGGGGCCAGATCGCGCTGCCGCACGGCTACGGGACCCCTGACGGCTTCGGCCGGTCGCCCTATCCCGACCGGGAGCAGTTCGGCCGCCCCCGGGAGTGCACCGAGGTGCCGGCCGACCACGTGCACGCGGTGATCCCGGCCGAGCTGCCGGGCGGGAGCGAGCTGTGGGGCGGTTCGATCAGGCCGGGCACGGCCGAGAAGGGGCTCGCGGTGATCTTCTGCGATCTGGACGGTTTCAAGTCGATCAACGACCGGTTCGGCCACAAGGCCGGCGACGGGGTGCTGATCGAGGTGGCCAGACGGCTCCAGCAGGTGGTCCGCGAGGGTGACACGGTGGCCCGGCTCGGTGGTGACGAGTTCGTGGTGCTGGCCGACGGGATCGGCCGCGAGGAGGCCAAGGACCTGGCCGGACGGCTGCGCAACGCGATCATCCCGCCGATGCGGATCGACAACCGGACCACCCGGGTCGGGGTCAGCCTCGGCATCGGCTGGGCGGGCTGCGGGATGAGCATCGAGGAGGTGCTGCACGTGGCCGACGAGCGGATGTACGACGAGAAGCGGGCCCGCGGCGGCCCGGCCCGGGGCGCGCGGGGCGAGCGTTCGCACCGGCGCGCGGGGTGAACCTCTCCGTACGGCTTCTCCACCGGTCCTCCTGATTGCGCGGGCCGCGAACCGACTTTCCGCCGCGTCGCGCTCGGCAGGTAGGGTTCGCCTGGTACGAGCGTTCATCTGCCCGTACGGCGTTCGGCCGCCGTACGGAGTGCTGCGATGGGGAGTTGACCACCGTGACGACGGCCGGCAGTAACGGAGCGCCCGAGGACGCGGCGAAGGAAGACCCGTTCGCGTACCTCTACCGTCCTGCGGACGGCGAGGAAGTGGCCAGCCGGCCCCGCGACTCCTCCTACTCCCGCCCGGTCGAGGTCGGCCGCGCGCAGTACGGTCAGCAGCCCGCGCAGCCGCCGACCCTCCCGGGCCCGCCGCGGCAGGTCACCGCCCAGATCCCGCAGCCGCCGGCGCCCCGGTACGCCGAGCACTCCCGCCCGCAGCCGGGCGAGCAGCAGCCGGCCGGGCGCAGCAAGGGCGTGGTGATCGGCGCCGTCGCGGTGGTCGCCGCGATCGCGATCGGCGCCGGGGTAGCCCTCTCGATGGGCGACGGCGGCAAGAAGGACGACAAGGCCACCGGCGGCAGCAGCGCCCCGGTCAACCCCTCGACCGCCTCCTCCGGGTCCGCCTCGCCCTCCGCGAGCGCCACCCCGGACGGCAAGCCGGTCGCGGACGCGAGCGCACTGAAGGGCCAGAACGCCCCCTCGGGCAACAGCGTGAAGGGCGCCAAGTCGGCGGACGGCAGCTACCTGACGCTGACCGCGGGCTCCTCGGTGACCTGGACGTTCACGGCCCCGAGCGCGGGCGCGTACAAGTTCTGGCTGCACTTCAACAACACCGGCCAGAACTTCAACGCGGCCGTCGCGGTCAACGGCAAGGACCGGGACGGCGGCATCGTCGTGAAGAACTACTCCGGCGCCGGGGTGGACCCGGCCCAGGCCTGGTACAGCACCAACATATGGCCGGAGCTGCAGGCCGGGACGAACACCGTGACGGTGAGCATCCCGGCCGGGAGCAGCAACAGCATCCTGGTCGACCAGGTCGCCCTCACCCCGATGACCGTCAACGAATACCCGAGCTGATCCCCGGCTCCGCCGCGCGGGCGCACGTGGTGCACGTGGTGCACGTGGTGCACCACCAGGGGCTCGGGGAACTGCGACGCCGGCCCTTGCAAGGTGATCGTTGCGTGGGTGGTCAGGGACTTTCGCAGTGACCCGAGCGCCAGATCTCCTCGCAGTTCCCCGAGCCCCTGGATAGTGCAACCGAGCCGCCTGCCTAGAGCGCAGCCCCGAGCGCCTGCTCAGAGCGCGGCTCGGTGGGCCCGGCCGACCACGTGGGAGAGGCGGGCGACCGTTTCGGCCATCGCGGACCGGGCCGGGGCGAGGTACCTGCGCGGGTCGGTGAGGCCCGGCTCCTCGGCGAGGCGTTGGCGGACCACCGGGGTGAACGCGGTGTTGAGCGCGGTGCCGATGTTGACCTTGACCAGCCCGGCCGCGATCCCGGCGGACAGCTCCTCGTCGGCCACCCCGGAGCTGCCGTGCAGCACCAGCGGGACGGGCACCGCCTCGGCCAGACGGCGGATCAGCTCGTGGTCGAGCAGGGCCGTCCGGGTGGTCATCGCGTGGGAACTGCCGACCGCCACCGCGAGCGCGTCCACCCCGGTCTCGGCGACGTAGCGGGCCGCCTCGGCCGGGTCGGTCCGGGCACCGGGGGCGTGCGGGGAGAGCGGCGGCTCGCCGTCTTTGCCGCCGACCCGGCCGAGTTCGGCCTCCAGGTGCAGGCCGTGCCGGTGCGCCCAGTCGGCGGCCTCGGCGGTGCGCTTGACGTTCTCGTCGTGCGGCAGCGCGGAGGCGTCGTACATCGCCGAGCTGAACCCGGCGGCGGCACTGGCCCGCAGCAGGTCGAAGTCCTCGACGTGGTCGAGGTGCAGCGAGACCGGCACCTTGGCGGCGGCCGCGAGTTCGGTGCAGGCCCGGGCCAGCGGGAGCAGCCGGCCGCCGTGGTAGGCGACGGCGTTCTGACTGATCTGCAGCACCACCGGGCTGCCGGTGAGTTCGGCCCCGGAGACGATCGCCTCGGCGTGCTCCAGGGTGATCACGTTGAAGGCGGGCAGGCCGCGGCCGTCGGCGACGGCGGAGGCGAGCAGGTCGGCGGTACGGGCAACGGGCATGGGTGTCCCCCAGGGAGAGGTGGGCAGCGGGACGCAGAACCGCTGCTCACCTCCCCGGTGGGACGGGGTGTCAGGCCGCGTGGGCCTTGGCGAGCCGGTCCGCGCCGACGATCCACTCGCCGCGGCGCATCACCGCGACGAGATCGTGGGTTTCGGAGTCGAGCACGACGAGGTCGGCGTTCTTGCCGACCTCCAGGGAGCCGATCGAGTCGGACAGGCCGAGCAGCCTGGCCGGCACGGTGGACAGCGAGGTGACGGCCTGGTTGAGCGAGAGGCCGTTGACGGTGACGGAGCGCTTGAAGGCGACGTCCAGGGTCAGGGTGGAGCCCGCGATGGAGCCGCCCTCGACCAGCCTGGCGACGCCGTTCTCGACCCGGACCTGGAGCGGGCCGAGCGGGTAGAGCCCGTCGCCCATCCCGGCCGCGCCCATCGCGTCGGTGATCAGCGCGACCCGCTCGGCGCCCGCGGTGCCGTAGGCGAGGTCGAGCACCGACGGGTGCAGGTGCACGCCGTCGTTGATCAGCTCGACGGTGACCCGCTCGTCCTCCAGCAGGGCGACGATCGGGCCGGGCGCGCGGTGCTGGATGCCCGGCATCGCGTTGAACAGGTGGGTGGCCACGGTGGCCCCGGCCTCGACGGCCTCCAGGGTCTTCGCGTAGTCGGAGTCGGTGTGCCCGACGGCCGCGATCACCCCGAGCTCGGCGAGCATCCGGACCGACTCCAGACCACCCGTCAGCTCCGGTGCCAGGGTGAACATCTTCGCGGTGCCGCGGGCGGCGTCCACCAGCTTGCGCACCAGCGCCGGGTCCGGGTCGCGGAGCAGGTCCGGGCGGTGCGCGCCGCACCGGTTGTGCGAGATGAACGGGCCCTCGAAGTGGACGCCCGCCAGCACGCCGTCCTCGACCAGCTCGGAGAGGACGGCCGCCTGGTGGCAGAGCTCGTCGATCTCCCCGGTGACGGTGGAGGCGATCGTGGTGGTGGTGCCGTGCGCCAGGTGGGTCCGGGCGACGGTGAGGGCCTCCTCGGCGATGCCGGAGGCGTAGCTGCCGCCGCCACCACCGTGCACATGGAGGTCCACGAAGCCGGGGACGACGGTGTACCCGGTCAGGTCGACGTCGCCCGGTTCCCTCTCGCCGCCGAGGCCCGCGATCCGCGAACCCTCGATGGCCAGCCGGCCGTTCTCGACGACACCACCCGGCAGGACCAGTCGGGCGCCGGCCAGTGCAGTTCGGTCCGCGGTCACGCGGTCACCTCCATGGAGAGCAGATCCCAGGCGAGCAGGCCCGCGCCCAGGGATGCGGCGGTGTCTCTGAGCATGGCGGGTACGACCTTCGGGGGCATCTGGAAGGTCAGCCGCTCGGACACCGCTGCGCGCAATGGTGTGAAGAGCGTGTCACCGGCTTCGGCCAGCCCACCGCCGATGATCACCGTCGACGGGTCGAGCAGGCTCTGGGCCAGCACGATCCCGTCGGCGAGTGCCTCGACGGCGTTCCGCCAGACGGCCAGGGCGCGTTCGTCCCCGGCGTCGACGGCGGTGGCGCAGGCCGCCGCGTCGGCGTCCGGGTCGCCGCTCGCCTCGGCCCAGGCCCGGGAGACCGCGGAGGCCGAGGCCAGCGTCTCCAGGCAGCCGCGGGCACCGCAGCCGCACAGCGGGCCGCCGGGGCGGACCACCACGTGGCCGATCTCGCCGCCGTAGCCGTGCGCGCCCGCCTCGATCGACCCACCGATGCCGATGGCCCCGGCGATGCCGGTGCCGAGCGCGATGAAGAGGAAGCGGTCCACGCCCGCCCCGGCACCGATCCGCCCCTCGGCCAGCCCGCCGGAGCGGACGTCGTGGCCGAGGGCGACCGGCAGGCCGCCGAGGCGCTCGCCGAGCAGCTTGCGCATCGGGAGGTCCCGCCAGCCGAGGTTGGCGGAGAAGACCGCGATCCCGTTCTTCTCGTCGATCGTCCCCGGCACGGCGACGCCGGCGGCGAGGGGGCCGCTGCCGAAACGGGCGAGCCCCTCGGCCGCCAGTTCGGCGGCGAAGTCGAGGATGGTGGCGACGACGGCATCGGTGCCGTGCTCCCGCCCGGTCGGTCGGCGTGCCTCGAACAGCACGGAGCCGTCCTGGGCGAGCAACGCGGCCTTCATGCCGGTTCCGCCTACATCGAGTGCGATGACGTGCTTCACGGGGGACAGTTTCCCTTGACCAAGTCGGAGAGGTCTAGTCCAGTTGCGCGATTGGTCTGGTCCAGCGAGGTGAGGTTTGTCGCCTTTAAGGATGGCTTAAGGGCGTTTGGGTGGCGATAGGCAATCTTCTTTACCTAATCCCGAACGGGAGGCGGCGGTCAGGTGAGGATGATCGAACGGGTCAGTGCGCGCGGCCGGTCCGGGTCGAGGCCGCGGGCCTCGGCGGTGGCGACGGCGAGTTTCTGGGCCCGGATCAGGTCGGCCAGCGGGTCGCCGCCGGGCTCGTGCACCAGCACCGCGCCGGTCGCCGCGACCTGCTCGGCCAGCCCCTCGGGGAGCTCGCCGAAGGCCCAGACCGCCCGGCCGGGCGCGGCGATCGCGATCGGGCCGTGCCGGTACTCCATCGCCGGGTAGGACTCGGTCCAGGCCCCGGCCGCCTCGCGCATCTTCAGCCCGGCCTCCTGGGCCAGCCCGTAGGTCCAGCCCCGGCCGAGGAAGGTGACCTGCTCGGCCGCGACCAGCTCGGCCGGGACCGTCCAGGCGACCGCCGCCTCGGCGTCCACGGCCGCCTCGGCGATCCGCCCGGTGCCGGGCGGCAGGGCGCCCTCCAGCTCCAGGTGGGCGCGCAGCAGGGCGAGTGCGGTGGTGGCGAACCGGGTCTGCACCACCGAGCGCTCGTCGGCGAAGTCCAGCAGCACGGTCTGCTCGGCGACCTCGAACACCGGGCTGCCCGGGGTGCCGGTGAGCACCGTGCTGGGCGTCTTGAGCCGCTCCAGCAGTTCGAGCACCTCGGTGGTGGTGCCCGAGCGGGTGATCGCCAGCACCCGGTCGTAGCGGCGGCCGACCGGGAACTCGGAGGCGGCCAGCGCGTCCGTCTCGCCGTGCCCACCGCTCTCGCGCAGCGCGGCGTAGGACTGGGCCATGAACCAGGAGGTGCCGCAGCCGACCACCGCGACCCGCTCGCCGCGCTGCGGCAGGACGGGCGCCGCGGCGGGCGCGAGGGCGGCGGCCTGCCGCCAGTTCGCGGGCTGGGTGGCGAGTTCCTCGGCGGTCAGTGAGGAGAAGGGCATACGGGCTCCTTCGGAAGGGCTCCGGAGTAGAATGCGTGAAGCTGTTTGATTTATAGAGGTTTCGAGCATCATTGCGCAAGAGCGGCTCGCTTGATGGAACTGTGGGAAGCTGACCCCGCCGTCGTACGGCGGCTCCGGGACTGGAAGGGACGGCATCTGCGTGTCCAGGTACGAGCGGTGGAACGCGTTGCTGGAACTGCTCAACGAGTACGGCAAGTTGGAGGTCGAGGAGGCCGCCGAGGCGCTGAGCGTGTCGGCCGCGACCATCCGGCGCGACCTGGACCAACTGGCCCGCCAGCAGATGGTCACCCGGACCCGTGGCGGGGCGGTCGCTCACAATGTCTCGTACGATCTGCCGCTGCGCTACAAGACCGCCCGCAATGCCGACGCCAAACAGCGGATCGGCGCCGCGGTGGCCGAACTCGTCGCCCCCGGTGAGGTGGTGGGCCTGAACGGCGGCACCACCACCACCGAGGTGGCCCGCGCGCTGGCGGTCCGCCCGGAGCCCGAGGGGGCCGGCCCCGGCGTCACCATCGTCACCAACGCGGTCAACATCGCCAACGAGTTGACGGTCCGTCCGCAGGTGAAGATCGTGCTGACCGGCGGGGTGGCCCGGCCGCAGTCGTACGAGCTGATCGGGCCGTTGGCCTCCCTGGTGCTGAACGAACTCACGCTGGACATCACGGTGTTGGGCGTGGACGCGTTCGACGCCGAGCACGGTGCGACCGCGCACAACGAGGGCGAGGCGAGCGTCAACCGGCTGCTCGCCGACCGGGCCCGCCGGGTGGTGGTGGCGGCCGACTCCTCCAAGCTCGGGCACCGCGCCTTCGCCCGGATCTGCGGGCTCGACCAGGTCTCGGCGCTGGTCACCGACACCGGGATCGGCCCGGAGTTGACCGCCGCCTTCACGGAGGCCGGAGTCCGGGTGATCGCGGTCTGAACGGCGCCGGTCGTTGCAAGGGGCGCAACGGCGGCGGAGATTGGGTAACTACCCCGGTCAGAGGTCTGGACCAGTAGTACCCGGCGCTGAGAGGGTGGCCGACGCTCCTCCTCCCCCCGAAGGTGGTCCCCCGTTGTTCAGCGCTACCCGGAAGCCCGTCCTGCCCCTGACGGCGCTCGCCGCCTCCACCGCGCTGCTGCTCAGCGGCTGCGGTTCGAACGTGCTCGGCTCCGGCGGTGACGTCACCCTGCGCCTGGTGGTGGCCGACTACGGCGACAGCCCGGCGAACACCTCCAGCCTGTACTGGAACGACCTGGTCAAGCGGTTCGAGCAGGCCAACTCCGGCATCAAGGTCGACCTCGAAGTGGTGATCTGGGACGACATCGACAAGCGGGTCGGCGAGCTGCTGAAGAGCGGCCGGATCCCGGACATGCTGCAGACCGGTGGCTACGCCGACCAGGTCGCGGCCGGCCGGCTGTACCCGGTGAGCGAGGTGCTCACCATCGACGCCCAGGTCAACACGATCGACGCGTTCGCCAAGGCCGGCCAGGTGCTGGGCAGCCAGTACGGCATCCCGTTCATCGCCTCCTCGCGCGCCTTCTTCTACAACAAGGCGATCTTCGAGAAGGCCGGCATCAGCCAACCCCCCGCCAGCTGGGACGAGTTGCGCAAGGACGCCAAGCTGATCAAGCAGAAGGTGCCCGGTGTGGTCCCGTACGGACTGCCGCTCGGCCCCGAGGAGGCACAGGCCGAGTCGCTGATGTGGACGATGAGCGGCGGCGGCGGACTGGCCGACGACGCGGGCAACTACAGCATCGACAGCACGCAGAACCGGGCCACCTTCGAGTGGCTGCGCACCAACCTGGTCAAGGACGGCCTGACCTACGCCGACCCCGGCACGGTGAACCGCAAGACCGCCTTCGCGGACTTCGCGGCGGGCAAGGTCGCGATGCTCAACGGCCACCCCGCGCTGGTCCAGAAGGCGGTCACCGGGAAGATCGACTACGGCCTGGCGGCGATCCCGCGCAAGGACCCGCAGTCCAAGGCGGCCAGCTTCGCGGTGGCCGACTGGATGATGGCCTTCAAGGCCAACGGGCACCGCGCCGAGATCAAGAAGTTCCTCTCCTTCGCCTACCAGAAGGAGAACACCATGAAGTTCTACGAGACCTACAACATGCTGCCGGTCACCCAGGACGCCCGCGTCGACATGACCGCCGACGCCGCGCACGCCGACCTCAAGCCCTTCCTGGACGCCCTGCCGGACGCCCACTTCTACCCGTACGCCGAGCCGTCCTGGGGGAAGGTCAGCGAGCAGCTGAAGAAGGAGATCGGCGGCGCGGTGAAGGACGGCGGCGGCGAGACGCTCTCCAAGCTCCAGGGCTTCGCCGCAGAGGCCGCCGCAGAGGCCCGCAAGTAGGTCTAGCCGTCGGCGCCGAGGTCGATCGCGTACGCCTTGCGGAGGGTCTCGTGCACCGTCCAGGTGGTCCGGTCGCCCTCGGCCAGCACGGCCAGGTCGCCCGGACCGACCTCCAGCACGGTGCCGTTCTCGAACGCGATGGTGGCCCGCCCGCTGATCACCACGAAGATCTCGTCGGCCTCGGTGTCGGTCACCACGCCCGGGGTGATCTGCCAGATGCCACGGATCCGGCGGCCGTCCGGCGACTCCCAGACCACCTTGCCGGAGACCTCGGGGGAGCCGGAGACGATCTGCGCCGGGTCCAGCGGGTCGGGCTCGAGCTCGGCGTCGGGGATGTTCAGAGCGAAACTGTTGGTCATGGCACCCGACGCTAACGCCCCCGCCCCGACGGCGGGGGCGGCACACTGTGTCGGCCTGACCGGGCAGAATGACACCCCGTAAGTGGAGGTGACCCGCCCATGTCCGAGCTGACCGACCGCGAGCTCGCCGTGCTCGCCCTGGAGGGCCGCACCTGGCGCACCACCGGCGCCAAGGAGCGCGCCGTCCGGGAGGAACTCGACCTCTCGGCCACCCGCTACTACCAGATCCTCAACCGCCTGCTGGACCGCCAGGAGGCCCTCGCCCACGCCCCGGTCCTGGTCAACCGCCTCCGCCGGGTCCGCGACGCAAAACGCGCGGAGCGCTGACGCCGACCCTTTTGCAGGGCGCTCGGGGCTACGGTCCAGGGGCTCGGGGCTCTGCTGTTGTGCGGCTCCGCCGCGTGGGCGACGCCGGCCCTTGCAAGGTGATCGTCGCGTAGGTGGTCAGGTACTTTCGCAGTGACCCGATCGCCAGATCTCCTCGCCCACGCGGCGGAGCCGCAGATCAGCAGAGCCCCGAGCCCCTGAGTAGTGCAACCGAGCGTCCTGCCTACGGTGCAGCCCCGAGCCCGTATGGTCGAGGCATGGGTATTCCTGAGCCGAGTACGTCCGCCGGCCGGGCCGGGTTGGCCGCGCTGTTGGCCGAGCCGAGGTCCGCCGTGGTGGCGCTGGACTTCGACGGCACGTTGGCCCCGATCGTGGCGGATCCGGACCAGGCCCGGGCCCACCCCGCCGCAGTGGCCGCCCTGGAGGCGCTGGCCCCCCTGCTGGGCGCCGTGGTGGTGGTGACGGGCCGTCCGGCCGCGGTGGCCGTGGAGTACGGCGGCTTCGCCGGGCTGGAGCGGTTCACCGTGCTGGGCCAGTACGGCGCCGAGCGCTGGGAGGCGGGGGTGCTGACCTCGCCGCCGCCACCGCCCGGGGTGGCCGCCGTACGGGAGCAACTCCCGGCGTTGCTGGCCGAGTCGGGGGTTCCGGACGGCACCTGGATCGAGGACAAGGGCCGCGCCCTGGCCGTGCACACCCGCCGGACCGCTGAGCCGCAGCGCGTCCTGGAGCAACTGCGGGCCCCGCTGGAGCAGTTGGCGGCGGCCCACGGGCTGCTGGTGGAGCCGGGCCGGTACGTGCTGGAGCTCCGGCCGCCGGGGGTGGACAAGGGCGGTGCGCTGACCGCGTTCCTGGCCGAACGCCCGCCCGGCCCGGTGCTGTACGCCGGGGACGACCTCGGGGACCTGCCCGCGTACGCCGCGCTGGAGCAGCGCCGGGCCGAGGGCCACCCGGCCGTGCTGGTGTGCAGTTCGGCCACCACGGGCGAGGCCCCGGTCGCCGAACTGGCCGACCGGGCCGACCTGTTGGTGGCGGGCCCGGTCGGTGTGGCGGAGCTGTTGGCGGCGCTGGCGGTCGAGCTCTAGCTCGGCGCCGCCGCCGTGGTGGACCGGATCACCAGCTCGGGGTCGAAGAGCAACTCGCCCACCGGGACGGGCCGGTTGGCCACCAGGGCGAGCACGCTGCGGCCGACCTCCAGGGCCAGCCGGTCGGCCGGCTGCCGGACGGTGGTCAGCGGCGGGTCGGTGAACTCGGTGATCATCGTGCCGTCGTAGCCGACCACCGAGACGTCCTCGGGGACCGCGCGGCCCTGCCGTCGTACCCCGCGGATGGCGCCGAGGGCCATGAAGTCGCTGGCCGCCACGATCGCGGTGGCGCCCTTCTGGACCAGGGCGGCGGCCGCCGCCTGCCCGCCCTCGACGGTGTAGGACTGCCGGATCACCCACTGCTCGGCGTCGGCCAGGCCGCGCCGGGTCATCGCGGTCATGAAGCCCGCCACCCGCCGGTCCGCCGGGTGGTTCCCGGCCGGGCCCGAGGCCATCCCGATCCGGCGGTGGCCGAGCCGGTAGAGGTGGTCCACGGCCAGCTCGGCGGCGAGCGAGTCGTCGGTGGAGAAGACCGGGGCCGGGTGGCCGTCCTCGAACTGGCCGTTCACGCCGACGTACGGGATGCGGCGGTCCCGCAGCAGCTCGTACGTCTCGGTGTCGGCGCCCTCCAGGGTGTTGCTGGCGGAGAGGAAGACCACCGCCGCGACGCCCCGGTCGACCAGCGCGGTGACGAAGTCACGCTCCTGCACCCCACCGGGGAAGGCGGGGCAGAGCACCATCTTGAGCCCGTGCGGGGCGAGCGCGGACTCGATCCGTTCGGCCACGTCGGCGAAGAACGGGTTGGAGATGTGCTCCGTCACCACGGCCACCAACTGGCCGGGGGTGGCGCGTTCGTAGCCGAGTTCGGCCATCGCCTGCTCGACCGCGTCCCGGGTCTTCTTGGCGACCCCCTGCCGTCGGTTGATCACCCGGCTGACGGTCGCCTCGCTGACACCCGCGCGAGCCGCTAGTTCGGTGATACCGACCTTCATGCCGTCCCTTCCAAGCTGCTGAGAGTGGCCAGGCCCGAGCGTGGCACCGGCAGGCTGTGCAGGCCGGGCGGCAGCGTGAGCCGACTCCGTTCGATGATACGGCCGGTGGGGCCGTGAACTGCGAGTTCGGCCGAACCGCCCGGCTCGGCCACCTCCAGGATCAGCCGGTCCGCCGCCGAACCGTTCACCAGGACCAGTTCCTGAGCGGGGGTCAGCACGACCGGCACCACCTGCTCGGAGTGCACGCTGACCAGCTGGAACCCGTCGCCGGTGGCCCGCACCACGGGGTACAGCTCGTCCGGGCGGCCGGGTTCGACCTCGCCGTCCAGCAGGGTGTCGCGCAGCCGGCGCCACTGCCCGAGCCAGAAGGCCACGGTGGCCCGGTGCTCCTCCGACAGCCGGGTCAGCCGGACGGAGACCTGCGGTACCGAGTGCAGGGCGCCGATCAACTGCCGGGCCGCGCTGTGCGCCGGAGCCTCCGGCGGCCAGAGCAGCATGTCGGAGTGGACCGCGCCGCCGACCGCCAGGAAGGCGGTGTCGATGGTGCGGACCCGGTTGGCGGTGGAGTCGGCCGGGCAGTCGAAGGAGCGCAGCAGGTTCCCGTACGGGGCCATGCCGGGCCCGACGTAGGGCTGCCGCAGTTCCAGCAGCAGTCCGGGACGGATCGGTTCCAGCTCCGCCCGCAGCTCGGCGAGCAGCACGGTCATCGCCCGGCCGACGTCCGGGCCGCCGTCCCCGGCGTGCACCATGGCCTCGTCGAGGAAGTCCAGCTTCAGCCCGTCCACCCCGAACTCCCGCACCAGGGAGGCGCAGAGCTCGACCACGTGCCGGCGGACCTCGGGCAGGCGCGGGTCCAGCACGTACGCCCCCGGCACGGTGGCCGGGACGGTCGGGGCCCACCTGCGGTAGGCCGCGGAGTGCGGGCCGACCAGCAGCGGGGCGGTCCAGAGCAGGTAGTGCAGACCGGCGTCGCGGACCCGGCCGACGTGCGCGGCCAGATCGGGGAACTTGGCCGGATCGGGGCGCCAGTCGCCGCAGCCGGCGTAGCCCCGGCCCTGGCCGCCGAGCTGCCAGCCGTCGTCCAGGATCAGTGCGCCGAAGCCGAGCCGGGCGGCCAGGGCGGCCTCCTGCTCGACCGCTTCGGCGTCCACCTGCTGGTTGAAGGCGTACCAGGTCGAGTAGACCGGGGTACGGGCGCCCTCGGGCACCGGCATCGGGTCGATCCCGGCGGCGTACCAGCCGCGCAACGCCCGCATGGCCTCGGCCACGCTGGTCGAGCGGGGCACGAAGAGCAGCCGGTGCGGGTCGGTGGCGGGCGGCAGCCGGAGCTGCACCACGTAGCTGTCGGTCTCCTCCGAGACGCCGAACCGGAGTTCGGCCTCGGGCACCGGGTCGGCCGCCGCGAAGGTCAGCAGGGTGGCGCCCGCGTGGTCGAACAGGCAGCCGGTGGCCAGCGCGTCCACCAGCGAGACCTTGGCCCGGCCCTCCCAGTCGGCGGGCAGCGTGCGCCGCCAGCCGCCCTGCGGGTGCCAGTACCCGGCGGCGTCGCCGAGCGGGACGGTGAGCCGGACCTCGACCGGGCCTTCGGCCGCCTCGACGGCCACCAGCCGGATGCCGGACGGGAGTTCGGTGCTGGACCAGTGGCCGTTCGGGACCGCGATGGAGACCTGGTCGAGCAGCGGTTCGAAGGTGGCCGGAGCCAGCTCGGCGGTGGTGACCGCCTCCTGGTCGGTGCTCATTCCTTCACCGCCCCGGCGAGCAGCCCGGACACGAAGTGCCGCTGGAGGGCGAGGAACAGCGCGGCCATCGGCAGTGCGGCGATCGCCGTACCGGCCAGGATCGCGCCGTAGTCGGTGTCGTCGACGCCCTGGAGGGAGGCGAGCGCGACCGGGATGGTCAGCGAGGATTCGGAACGGAGCACGATCAACGGCCAGATGAATTCGTTCCACTGGAACAGGAAGAGGAAGATGGCGAGCGCGGCCAGCGCGGGCCGCATCGGCGGCAGTGCGACCCGGAGGAACAGCCGCAGTTCCCCGCAGCCGTCCACCCGGCCGGAGTCCAGCAGTTCGTCCGGCAGCGCGGCCATCGACTGCCGCATCAGGAAGATCCCGAACGGCAGGGCCAGGTTGGGCAGCAGGACGGCCTGGTAGGTGTCCAGCCACTGGAGTTCGGCCATCAGCTTGAACAGCGGGACCAGGGTGACCTGGGCCGGGATCACCAGCCCGAGCATCAGCAGTCCGAACAGCGGCTCCCGGCCCCGGAACCGGAACTTGGCGAAGCCGTAGCCGGCCAGGGTGCAGACCGTCCCGGCGAGCAGGGTGTAGACGGTCGCGATGCCGAGCGAGTTGAGCACCACCCGGCCGAAGTCGGCCTTCTCCTGAAGGTTGTTCAGGTTGTCCAGCAGGTGCCCGCCGGGGAGCAGCGGCGGCGGGGTCCGGAAGATCTCCTGGGTGCTGTGGGTGGCGGCGATCACCAGCCAGTAGAACGGGACCAGGACGGCGGCCAGGGTGATGGCCAGCGACCAGGTCAGGGTGAGGCTGCGGAGCTTCACGACTTCCCTCCGAGCACCTTGAACTGGAGCAGGCCGAGCGCCCCGATCAGCAGGGCCAGCGCGTAGGCGATGGCCGAGGCGTAGCCGAAGTCGAAGTACTTGAACGCGTTCTGGTAGAGGTACATGCCGATCGTCAGGGTCGCGTTGTCGGGCCCGCCGCCGGTCAGCACGTAGGGCTCGTCGAAGAGTTGCAGGGTGCCGATGGTGGAGAGCACGGTGGTCAGCAGCAGCGCGGGCCGCAGCCCGGGCAGCGTGACGTGCCGGAACGCGCCCCAGGCCCCGGCGCCGTCCACCGCCGCCGCGTCGTACAGCTCGGTCGGGACGGTCTGCAGCCGGGCCAGCAGGATCACCGCGTTGTAGCCGGTGTAGTGCCAGGTGAGCGCCAGACCGAGGGAGACCTTGGCCAGCAGCGGGTCGGTCAGCCACGGGATGTCGGTCCCGACCAGCCAGTTGACCAGCCCGTACTGCTGGTTGAGCAGCACCGAGAAGACGATCCCGTACGCCACCAGGCCGGTCACCATCGGCAGGAAGAAGCCCAGCCGGAACACCGAACGGGCCTTCAGCAGACTGGAGTTGAAGGCGACCGCGAGGCCGGTGGCCAGGGCCAGCATCAGCGGGACCTGGACCGCCAGGATCACCCCGCTGTTGCCGAGCGCGGTCCAGAACAGCGAGTCGTCCAGCAGCCGGGCGTAGTTGTCGAGACCGGCGAAGGTCTCCACCCCGCCCGACTGCTTGAAGAGACTGAGCCGGAACGAGGCGAGGATCGGGTAGAGCTTGAAAGCGGCGAACAGCACCACCGCCGGGAGCACGAACAGGTAGGGCATGGTGCGACGGGTCATCGCACGACCTTGCGCCCGGTCTGCTGGGCCAGCTGGTCGGCGGCCTGCTTCAGCACCTCGGCCGGGTCGGCGCCCTTGAGCAGCACCTTGGTCTGGGCGTCGGTGACCACCTTGAGCGCGCGGGCGTAGTCGGCGGAGTAGTTGAAGGCCGGGGAGGGGGCCTTCAGGGCGTCGAGGAAGATCTCGCCCTTCTTCTGTCCGCTGAAGAACGCCGAGGGCTCGTGGAAGACCGAGTCGTCGTACGCGGCCATCAGGGCCGGCGCGATGCCCTTGCCCCGGTAGATCGAGACCTGCGAGGACGGCTTGGTGAGCACGTACTCGATGAAGGTCCAGGCGGCGGCCTGCTGCTTGCTGGAGCCGGCGATCGCCAGGTGGGTGGAGTTGACGGTGGCGGCGGTGGAGCCGCCGCGGCGGACGGCCGGGGGGAGCCGGACCTTCCACTTGCCGGCCTCCTGCGGGACCAGGCCCTCGATGATGCCGCCGAACCAGGTCGGCCAGGGCAGCACCGCGGCGGTGCCCTGCTTGATCGAGTTCTCCAGTGCGCTCCAGCCGCCGGACAGGTCGCTGACCAGGCCCGCGTCGTTCATCTTCTTGATCAGGGTGAGCGCGGTGACGGCCTCGGGGGAGTCCAGCGTGATCGCGCCGTCCATGTTGAAGTAGAACTTGCCCTGGAGCTGGAGCAGCAGCTGGAAGAAGTTGGCCGCGTCGGGCTGCGAGGCGGGCTTGTCGATGCCGAGCAGGAACGCGCCGGTGGCGGCCTTGAGCTTCTTGCCCGCCTCGATCACCTCGTCCCAGGTGCCCAGCGACTCGACGTCCACGCCGGCCTTCTCGAAGAGGTCGGCCCGGTAGTAGAAGCCACCCGAGTTGGCCTCCCACGGCAGGGCGTTGACCCGGCTCTGCGGGGCGACGGTCTGCCACAGGCCCTGGGCGAAGGCGTCCTTGTACTTGCTGGCGCCGAGCGGGCCGAGGTCGGCCAGGCCGGCCGGGAACTTCTCCACGTAGCCGGGCAGGTAGTCCACCCCGATGTGCAGCACGTCGGCCAGGCCACTGCCGCCGGCCGCCAGCCCGGTGGTGATCTTGTCCCAGATCGCCGGGTTGCCGATGTCCTGGACGGTGACCTTGATGTCCGGGTACGCCTTGTTGAACTCCGGGAGCAGCGCCTTGAGCTGGGCCGCCGGACCCTGCCAGCTCCAGACGGTGATCTCGCCCTTGTGGGCGTCCCCGGCGCCGCCGCCGTCGTTGCCGCTGCCGGTGCCGGAGCACGCGGCGAGCCCGGCGCCAACAGTGAGGGCGCCGCCGAGTCTGAGCAGTCCGCGTCGGTCCAGGGTGGCCATGGTGGTGCCTTTCGAGGGTGGGGGTCTGACGGGCTGGACGTTAGCAACGAGTGGAACCGACTTGCAATGGATGGATGAAAACTTTCTTCGAGATCGTGCAGGGCGGCGAGAATTCTTGCCTCGGTGCATTGAAAGCCCGCCCGGCTCGCTGTTAGCGTCGGCGCTCCCTCAACGGAGAGACCTGGAGACCCTGATGCGACGCACCAGACTGCCGCTGCTCACCGCTCTCGCACTGCTGATACCGCTCGTCCCGCAGACCCTGGCGGTGGCCAGTGCCGCCCCCGCCGCCAAGGTGCCGACGGTCCTCAACCCCGGGTTCGAGCTGGGCACCAGGGGCTGGGAGTTCACCCCCTCGGGTGCGGGTGTCGCCACCAACTACCCCCACGGCGGCGCCAAGTTGGCGTACCTGGACGGCGGCCCCGGCTTCCGGGTCGGGCAGACCCTGACCGCTCCGACGGCCGGCCGGTACGACATCTCGGCCTGGATCGCGACCGGCGGCCCGAACGGCCGCTTCGTGGTGCGGGTGAACGGCGTCGAGGCGGGCGCGGTCACCGTGCCGGAGCGGTACGAGTACTCCCGGCACACCGTCAGCCGGGTCTCGGTGGCCAAGGGCGACAAGCTGGAGATCGCCTTCGAGTCCGGCGACGGCTGGCTCAACGTGGACGACGTGATGATCTCCCCGGCGGCCCCGGCCGACCCCCGGATCAGCTCCTCCGACCCGAAGGTCGTCGAGATGTTCGACTGGGCCAAGCGGAAGGCCAACAGCTGGGTGACGCTGCCCGGTTCGACCGGCCCGGTGAACGTCGACGAGAACAACCGCTTCGGCACCGGCACCGCCACCTACGGCGCGTCCTACTGGGCCGGGTACGCCAACCGCAGCGGCTACTACTCCCGGGACATGGCGCACCAGGTGGTCGGCGCCCAGGTGCTCGGCCTGACCGCCGAGAACCGGAACATGCTGCACTCCTTCGCGGCCTCCGCGACCGAGGTGCACAAGTACTACCCGGTCTGGGCCCAGAACTTCGACACCGGCACCTACCTGAGCATCGACTACCGCAACCCCAACTCCTTCGTCCGGGAGGTGCCCGCCCCGTTCGAGCTGGTGGAGAAGGCGGCCCAGGCGTACCGCTGGAGCGGCGACCCGGCGTACGTCGACGACCAGGTGTTCTGGGACTTCTACCAGCACACCACCAAGGAGTTCGTCGCCCTGCACAACGCGGCCAAGGGCAACGGCCCGGTGCAGGTCGCCGAGGGCACCGGCAAGGGCATCTTCTCCGGCACCGCCAGCTACAACGAGCAGGGCAACGAGAAGCTCGCGGAGGCCGGCGACGGCATCGCGGCCCAGTACCAGGCGTACCTGGCGGTGGCCGCCCTGGCCAAGGCCAAGGGCGACACCGCACTGGCCGCGCAGGCGGAGCAGCAGGCGACGGCGCTCAAGCAGTACTTCAACGCGGAGTGGAGCGGCACCGGTTCGGGCGCCGACATGGTCCGGGCCTACTCGCTCGACGGCACCGCGTTCAAGGGCTGGGGCCTGGAGAACAGCTGGTTCATGCCGATGAAGAAGATCATCGACGCCGGTCCGCGGAACGACGCCTACCTGGACTACATCGACGCCCAGGCCGCCGGGCCGGACGGCCCGTCCAACATCGAGGCGTTCACCTACCTGCCGGACACCTTCTTCAACAACAACCGCAACGACGCGGCCTGGAAGTGGATGCGGTACGTCTACGACCAGCGCGACGTCCAGCACGTGAACGCCTCGCAGGGCCCGAACGGCGACTACCCCGAGGTCTCCTTCACGCTGGTCGGCCAGACCGTCTCCGGTCTGCTCGGGCTCGACCCGGACGCCGCCAACCGCAAGCTGACCACCCAGTCCCGGCTGCCCGCCGGGATGGACTGGGTCCAGGTCGACGACATCCCGGTCGGCAAGGACACCGTCAGCCTGCGGCACGACGGCGCCACCAGCTCCACCCTGACCAACCACTCGGCGTCCCGGACCTACACCTGGGAGGCCAGGTTCGTCGGCAGCCACCCGACGCTGACCGTGAACGGCGCCGCCAAGGCCGCGCTGACCAAGGTCGAGCACGGCGTCACCTACAGCTACCTCAACGTCAAGGTGACCCCGGGTCAGGCGGTCGTGGTCGGAGTGGCCGGCTGACCGTCGTTCCGGGGTGCGGAGGTCGTGGTGACGCCGCACCCCGGAACGCGAGGTCCGAATGCCGCCGGAAGGTCCCCGCTCCGACGGCAATGCTGTTACCCATGAAGCGACTTGAGGGACGAGTGGCCCTGGTGACCGGCGGCAGCAGGGGGATCGGCGCGGCCGTGGTGCACCGGCTGGCCGAGGAGGGCGCCGACGTGGCGCTGACGTACGAACGGAACGCGGAGCGGGCCGGGCAGGTGGTCGAGCAGGTCGAGAAGCTCGGCCGGCGGGTTCTGGCGATCCAGGCCGACAGCGCGGACCCGGCGGCGGTCCGGGCGGCCGTGGACCGGACCGCCGCGGCCTTCGGCCGGTTGGACATCCTGGTGAACAACGCGGCGGTGTTCCCGATGGGCCCGCTGGAGGAGCTCGAACTGGAGCTGCTGGACCGCACCTTGGCGGTGAACGTGCGGGCGCCGCTGGTGGCCGCACAGGCGGCGCTGCCGTACCTGGCCGAGGGCGGCCGGATCATCGGCATCGGCAGCAACGTGGCCGAGCGGGTGGTCTTCCCCGGCCTCGCCCTGTACGCGGCGAGCAAGACCGCCCAGATCGGCATGGTCAAGGGGCTGGCCCGGGAGCTCGGCCCCCGGGGCATCACCGTCAACCTGGTGCACCCCGGCCCGACCGACACCGAGGCCAACCCGGCCGAGGGACCGTTCGCCGAGACGGTGAACGGCTTCACGGCACTGGGGCGTTACGCGCAGTCGGCGGAGATCGCGGCCGCCGTGGCGTACCTGGCCGGGCCGGACGGCCGGTACGTCACCGGGACCGCGATCAGCGTGGACGGGGGGTTCGCCGCCTGACCCGACGGCAGTGGTTCCCGGGCTACTCGCGGAGCGCCGCGAGCTGGTCCAGGAACCACTGCTGCGGCGGCAGGGCGGTGGCGGCGGCGGCCAGCCGCTTGGTGCGCTCGGTCCGTTCGGCCGTCGGCATGGTGAGCGCCCGGTGCAGCGCGTCGGCGGTCTCGATCACGTCGTACGGGTTCACCGTGAGGGCGTCGTCGGCCAGCTCGGCGTAGGCGCCGGCCTCCCGGGACAGCACCAGGGCGCAGCCCTGGTCGGAGACCACCGGCACCTCCTTGGCGACCAGGTTCATCCCGTCCCGGATCGGGTTGACCAGCGCCACGTCGGCCAGCCGGTAGGCGGCCAGCGAGCGCGGGAAGTCGTCGTTCACGTGCAGGATCAGCGGCTGCCAGGACGCGGTGCCGAACTCGTCGTTGATCTCCTGGGCGATCCGCTGCACCGCGGCGGTGTACTCCCGGTACTCCGGCAGGTCGTGCCGGGACGGGTAGGCGAACGCGATGTGCACCACCCGGTCCAGCCACTCCGGGCGGGAGCGCAGCAGGTGCCGGTAGGCCAGCAGGCCGCGGACGATGTTCTTGCTCAGCTCGGTCCGGTCCACCCGGACGATCGTGCTGCGCGGCCCGACGGCCTCCTTCAGGGTGGCCAACCGGGCGTCCACGTCCGGCTGGTGGGACCGCTCGCGGAGGAAGTCGGCGTCCGCGCCGAGCGCGTGCACGCCCAGCCGGGTGGTCCGGCCGGCGTATGTCACGGTCAGCGCGGCCCGGTCCACGGTGGCGCCGAGCACCGCCTCGCAGCAGTCCGCGAAGGCCAGCGCCCAGCGGCGGGTCAGGAACGCGGCCCGGTCCGCGCCGAGGATGCCGGTCAGCACGTCGGCGGCCACGTCGTCCGGCAGCATCCGGTAGTACTCGGGCGGGGCCCACGGGGTGTGCGAGAAGTGACCGATCCTCAAGTCCGGCCGCAGCTGTCGGAGTTGGTCCGGCGCGAGGGACAGGTGGTAGTCCTGGATCAGCACCGCGGCACCCGGTGCCGCCTCGGCGGCCAGCGCCTCGGCGAAGGCGGTGTTGTACGCCCGGTAGGAGTCCCACTCGCGGCGGAACCGGTCGTCGAAGACCGGCGCCACCGGGGTCTCGTACAGCAGGTGGTGGACGAACCAGAGGGTGGAGTTGGCCACGCCGTTGTAGGCCCGGGCGAAGGTGCCGGGATCGATGTCCAGCATCCGGACAGCCTGGCCGCCGACCTCGAACCCGCCGAGGTCCAGTCGGCCGTCGGGGGAGCGGCGGGCCGCCGTCCGGTCCGCCTCGGAGAGCGCGGCGCAGACCCAGACGGCGGACGGGTCGTCGATCGCGGACAGGCCCGAGACCAGGCCGCCACCGCCTCTGCGCAGGGTCAGCGAGCCGTCGTCCTCGGCGGTGAAGGACACCGGCCCTCGGTTGGAGGCCACCAGGATGGGGGCGGCCCCGGTCGGATTCGAACGTTCGGTCGCGTGATCGGCCATGCCTCAACTCTGCCTCGCCCCGGGTCACCCAAACCACCCGAGACTCCCCCTGGCTCGGCAAGCGCCCGGGCATCTACGGTCCAGGGGCTCGGGGAACTGCGAGGAGGTCTGGCGCTCGGGTCACTGCGAAAGTCCCTGACCCTTCACGGACGGATCACCCTGAAAGGGCTGGCGTCGCCGTTCCCCGAGCCCCTGGACCGTAGCGGGCTGAGGTACTCCGGGACGGTGAGCATCGGGGGGCGTTCGAGGGCGCCGACCGGGTGGGTGTGGGCGGTGAACTCGCGGGTGGCGGGGTCGCGGGTGAACTGGGTGAGCAGGGGGTGCACCAGGTCGGGGGTGGTCTTGAGGCGGTGGGTGCGGTCCAGGCGGTCCAGGGCGGTGCGGTAGATGGTGGCCGCCATCCGGCCGAGCGCCTGGCCGTCCTGGTGCCGGTGGTGCCGGACCCCGACGTCCACCTGGGCCAGCGCGTCCAGGCCGACCCGGTCGAGCGCGTCCACCAGCAGGCCGAGCTCGACCCCGTACCCGGTCGGGAACGGCAGCTGCTCCAGCAGCGACCGCCTGGCGGCGTACTCGCCGCCCAACGGCTGGACGAACCCGGCCAGTTGGGGCCAGTGAAGGTTCAGCAGCGGCCGGGCCACCAGCTCGGTGACCCGCCCGCCCCCGGCCGGGACCACCGCGCCCGCGGTCTCCAGCGGCCGGTCGTACATCGCCTTCACCAGCTGGATCGCCGGATCGGTCAGCAGCGGCCCGACGATGCCGGAGACGAAGGCCGGGTCGAACTCCCGCAGGTCCGCGTCGATGAAGCAGACGATCTCGCCGGAGGTGACCAGCAGCGAGCGCCAGAGCACCTCGCCCTTGCCCGGGGCGGCCGGCAGCCGGGGCAGTACGTCGTCCCGGTGCACCACCCGGGCGCCCGCCGCGGCGGCGGTCTGCGCCGTCCGGTCGGCCGAGCCCGAGTCGACCACCACGATCTCGTCCACCAGCGGCAGCCGCTCCATCAGCTCGCGCCGGATCACCCGGACGATCTCGCCGACCGTGGACTCCTCGTCGAGGGCGGGCAGCACCACGCTGACCGTCCCGGCCGGGCCGGCCGCCCGTTTGGCGGTGAGCAGGTCGGCCGGCGGCCGGTCGGCCGTCGTCCAGGAGCGCCGGTGCAGCCAGTCGGCCACTTCCGGCAGCAGCTCCTCGGGCGGGTCGGCCGGGGTCGGCTGGTCGGACACGTCTGTTCTCCTCGGGCTGAGTGGTCGGACTGGCGTTCTCGGGACGGGGCATCTCGCGACTCGGACGCGCGGTTCCCTGCCCGGCGCCTTCGGATACAGTCTTCGTACTGCGGTCAGACCTTCGCACGTCGGGGTCGGCCGGAGAGCAGGACCACAACTTCACAGAGCTCATCCAGAGGGACTGAGGGAACGGCCCGTCGAAGTCCCGGCAACCTTCTCGCACGGCCGGCCCAGCAGTGGCCATCCGGCGGGACAGGTGCCAATTCCGTCCTGTGGCGCGACCGCGTCACGGGGAAGATGAGGAGAGAGGCCTCCGCCATCATGGCTACCGCTGTTTCTGCCGCCCCGACCGTCGACCTCGGCCCCGCTGCCGCCCTGTCCTGTCGCGAGTGTGGCACCCGATTCCCGCTCGGCCCGAGCTTCGCCTGCGTCGAGTGCTTCGGCCCGCTGGAGATCGCGTACGACTTCGGCTCCGACTCCGCCGAGGAGCTGCGCAAGCGGATCGAGGCCGGTCCGGCCTCGATCTGGCGGTACGCCCCGCTGCTGCCCGTCCCGGCCGACGTGGCGGGCAAGCCGAACCTGAACCCGGGCTGGACCCCGCTGGTGAAGGCCGACAACCTGGGCCGCGAGCTCGGCTTCACCGCCCAGCTGCACGTCAAGGACGACTCGGGCAACCCGACCCACTCCTTCAAGGACCGGGTGGTCGCCTGCGCCATCGAGGCGGCGCGCGCGTTCAACTTCACCACCCTGTCGTGCTCCTCCACCGGCAACCTGGCCGGCGCCGTCGGCGCGGCCGCGGCCCGGGCCGGTTTCAAGTCCTGCGTCTTCATCCCGCACGACCTGGAGCAGGGCAAGGTCGTGATGGCCGGGGTCTACGGCGGCGAGCTGGTCGGGATCGAGGGCAACTACGACGACGTGAACCGGTTCTGCTCGGAGCTGATCGGTGACCCGGCCGGCGAGGGCTGGGGCTTCGTCAACGTCAACCTCCGGCCGTACTACGGCGAGGGCTCGAAGACCCTGGCGTACGAGATCTGCGAGCAGCTCGGCTGGCGGCTGCCGGAGCAGCTGGTGATCCCGATCGCCTCGGGCTCCCAGCTCACCAAGATCGACAAGGGCCTGCAGGAGCTGATCAAGCTCGGCCTGGTCGAGGACCGCCCGTACCGGATCTTCGGCGCCCAGGCCGAGGGCTGCTCCCCGGTCTCCGCCGCCTTCAAGGCGGGTCACGACGTGATCCGCCCGGTCAAGCCGAACACCATCGCCAAGTCGCTGGCGATCGGCAACCCGGCCGACGGCCCGTACGTGCTGGACATCGCCCGCCGCACCGGGGGCGCGGTGGAGGACGTGACGGACGCCGAGGTGGTCGAGGCGATCAAGCTGCTGGCCAGGACCGAGGGCATCTTCGCCGAGACGGCCGGCGGGGTGACCATCGGGGTGCTGAAGAAGCTGGTCGAGACGGGTCAGCTGGACCCGTCCAAGGAGACCGTCGCGATCAACACCGGGGACGGTCTGAAGACCCTGGACGCCGTCGCCGACGCGGGCCTGACCGCCACCATCCGCCCGACCCTGGACTCGTTCCGGGCCGCCGGTCTCGCCTCCGCCTGATCCCCCCTCACCTCCCCGCTAGGAGTCCGTGCATGAGCGCCACCGTCCGCATCCCGACCATCCTGCGCACCTACACCGGCGGCGTCGCCGAGGTCACCGCCGAGGGCGACACCCTGGGTGCCGTCATCGCCGACCTGGACGCCAACCACCCCGGCATCGCCGCCCGGGTGCTGGACGACGCGGGCAAGCTGCGCCGCTTCGTGAACGTGTACGTGAACGACGACGACGTGCGTTTCGCCGAGGGCCTGGCGACCGAGATCAAGGACGGCGCGGGCATCTCGATCATTCCCGCGGTGGCCGGCGGCTGCTGAGTTCCCGCACTTCACCGAATACGGCCGCGCCGCCGTCCGAACCGGAATCCCTATTTCCGCTTCCGACGGCGGCGCGGCCCTATGTCGGGTGGAAAAGCGGGCACCCGGGAGGGAGTAGAGTGCGACGGAAGTCGGCGTATCCCCGCTCTTACCGCCGCCCTCCCCACGCACCGTCAGCCGATCGCGTACGCAAGGCCCGTCCGGCCGTTGAGACATCCGCCGGACCGCGTGAGACAGAAGATGTCAGGCAAGCGTCAGAAATCTGGCCGCATTTTGCGGTGATGAGTCCGCTATGCCCGGAGTGAATTGCCACGCTCTGCCGCCTTCCTCCCGCGATATCCCATTCGACTGCCGATGAATTCGGCAAGGTTGGCCCTGTTGCAGAGGGCGTCTGTCCGGATACATTCAGCCGCGATCGACGCATTCACCCGTCGGCCGGGTCGCCTCGCGGTGCACCGGTGGGGCGCTTGCGGCGAGCGCGGCTGCGCCCAGGGGGGGTTCCCTCGGGCGTGCCTGTTCAGACCTGGGCCCGCATCCTGCGGGTCCGCGAAGGGCCAGCACAGCACAAGGGGAGTTCGGAATGGCTCAGGGCACCGTCAAGTGGTTCAACGCGGAGAAGGGGTACGGCTTCATCGCGGTCGACGGTGGTGCGGACGTGTTCGTCCACTACAGCGCGATCCAGATGGACGGCTACCGCACCCTCGAGGAGGGCCAGCGGGTCGAGTTCGAGATCTCCCAGGGACAGAAGGGCCCGCAGGCGGACATGGTCCGCGCGGCGGTCTGACCTTTCCGAACCCCTGGGGACCTCGGCTCGGCCGCGAGTTGGCGTCACCTGCTTGGTCGACGGGCCCGTACGACATCGTCGTACGGGCCCGTCGGCGTCCCCGCCGGGATGACCGATCTGCGTGTCACTACCACGATTGGGCTTGCACTCGATACCCGAGAGTGCTAATCATTGGCGTTAGCACTCGCAGCATGAGAGTGACAACGGACCGGGTCGGTGAGGCCCCCGGGAGCGGTAGGGGACAAGACCCCCGCACACCAGGGCCGTCCGTCGCGGGCGCCCCTCGGTCCGGTGCAGTCGACCGTGTCCTGGAGGACCACTTCCGATGGCCAAGATCATCGCGTTTGACGAGGAAGCTCGCCGCGGCCTTGAGCGTGGCATGAACCAGCTTGCCGACGCCGTCAAGGTGACGCTCGGCCCCAAGGGCCGCAACGTCGTCCTGGAGAAGAAGTGGGGCGCCCCCACGATCACGAACGACGGCGTCTCCATCGCCAAGGAGATCGAGCTCGAGGACCCGTACGAGAAGATCGGTGCCGAGCTCGTCAAGGAGGTCGCCAAGAAGACCGACGACGTCGCGGGCGACGGCACCACCACCGCCACCGTGCTGGCCCAGGCGCTCGTGCGCGAGGGTCTGCGCAACGTCGCGGCCGGCGCCAACCCGATGGCCCTGAAGCGCGGCATCGAGAAGGCCGTCAAGGCCGTCTCGGACCAGCTGCTGGCCCAGGCCAAGGATGTCGAGACCAAGGAGCAGATCGCTTCGACGGCCTCCATCTCGGCCGCCGACACCCAGATCGGCGAGCTCATCGCCGAGGCGATGGACAAGGTCGGCAAGGAAGGTGTCATCACCGTCGAGGAGAGCAACACCTTCGGTCTGGAGCTCGAGCTCACCGAGGGCATGCGCTTCGACAAGGGCTACATCTCCGCGTACTTCGCCACGGACCTGGAGCGGATGGAGGCGTCCTTCGAGGACCCGTACATCCTGATCGCCAACTCCAAGATCGGCTCGGTCAAGGACCTGCTCCCGCTGCTGGAGAAGGTCATGCAGAGCGGCAAGCCGCTCGTCATCATCGCCGAGGACGTCGAGGGCGAGGCCCTGTCGACCCTGGTCGTGAACAAGATCCGTGGCACCTTCAAGTCCGTCGCCGTCAAGGCCCCGGGCTTCGGTGACCGCCGCAAGGCCATGCTCGGCGACATCGCCATCCTCACCGGTGGCACCGTGATCTCCGAGGAGGTCGGCCTCAAGCTCGAGAACGCCGGCATCGACCTGCTGGGCACCGCCCGCAAGGTGGTCATCACCAAGGACGAGACCACCATCGTCGACGGTGGCGGCGACAGCGACCAGGTCGCCGGCCGGGTCAACCAGATCCGCGCCGAGATCGAGAACAGCGACTCGGACTACGACCGCGAGAAGCTCCAGGAGCGCCTGGCGAAGCTCGCGGGCGGCGTGGCCGTGATCAAGGCCGGCGCTGCGACCGAGGTCGAGCTCAAGGAGCGCAAGCACCGCATCGAGGACGCCGTTCGCAACGCGAAGGCCGCCGTCGAGGAGGGCATCGTCGCCGGTGGTGGCGTGGCGCTGCTGCAGGCTTCGGTCGCGTTCGACAAGCTGGAGCTCGAGGGCGACGAGGCCACCGGTGCCAACATCGTCCGCGTCGCGCTGGAGGCCCCGATCAAGCAGATCGCGGTCAACGCCGGCCTCGAGGGCGGCGTCGTCGTGGAGAAGGTCCGCAACCTGCAGCCCGGTTGGGGCCTGAACGCCGCGACCAACGAGTACGTCGACCTCATCGCCGCGGGCATCATCGACCCGGCCAAGGTCACGCGCTCCGCGCTGCAGAACGCCGCCTCCATCGCGGCGCTCTTCCTCACCACCGAGGCCGTCATCGCCGACAAGCCCGAGAAGGCCGGTGCCCCCGCGGGCGGCGGCATGCCGGGTGGCGACATGGACTTCTGATCCTCCCGAGGATCGGAACGTTCTGAACGTCCGTCAGGGCGGTCTCCCCTTCACCGGGGAGGCCGCCCTGCGGCGTTCCGCCGGCGTTTCCGGCTCCGTGGCGGGCTGCGGGACAATGGACGGATGAGTTCTGACATCGAAGCCGCGCTGCACAGTGCGCGGGCGCTGATCCTCGCCGACCTGACCGCCCGGGACGTGGCCGACCCGCAGGTGGTGTCGCTGGTGGAGGACGCGGTGACGCACCGGCGCTGGTGGCTGGAGCAGTGGCCGGACGGGACGGACTACGTGCTCGGCCTGGTCGCGCAGGACGTGCAGGACAAGCTGCTGGAGGCGTACGGGCGCTGGCCGCTGTGCGAGGTGTGCGCCGCCGAGGGGGACCCGCACGCGTTGAGCGTGGAGCCGGAGCTCGGGCCCGAGCCGCACTGGGTGTGCGGCAAGGAGGCGGCCGTGGTGGCGCCGGTGGGTGCGCTGTCGTGATCCTGATCGACCCGCCGTCCTGGCCGGGGCACGGGAAGCACTGGTCGCACCTGGTGAGCGACGTCTCCTACGAGGAACTGCACGCCTTCGCGGAGCGGCTGGGCGCGCCCGCACGCGGGTTCGAGCGCGACCACTACGACATCCCGGCCGCCTGGTACGACCAGGCGGTGGGGCTCGGCGCGCAGCCGGTCGGCAGCAAGGAGCTGGTGGCCCGGCTGACCGCCGCCGGGCTGCGGCGGCGGAAGGCCGGTCGCCCGGTCAGCGCTCCAGGAGCATGAGCTCGGCCGCCAGGTTGCGGCGGGCGGCGGCGTCGAACCGCTCCCGGGCGTGGTCCGTCCGGTAGAGCGCGGGCAGCGCGAGCAGCTGCCGCAGGATCTCGGCCCGCCCGGTCCGGAAGGCGTCCTCGGGGACGAAGCCGTACTCGGTGCGGACGGCGGCCGCGTAGTCGGCGTACTGCCCGGGGGTGCCGCCGAGCACGGCCAGGTCGGCGTCGCAGAGCACCTCGCCGTTCCGGTCGCCGGGGGCGGGGTGGTGGCCGACGGTGAGCCGGACCAGCCGGGCGACCTCCTCCACCAGCGCCTCGGCCAGCCCGGCCTCGCGCAGGGCGCGGATCGCGAGCTGGGCACTGCGCTCCTCGTTCTCGGAGCGGTCGGGCTTGTACACGGCGTCGTGGAACCAGGCGGCCAGCCGGACGGCGTCCGGGTCCTCGGCGTGTCCGGCCAGGGCGTCGATCTGGTCCAGGACGGCCGTCAGGTGCTCGGTGCGGTGGTAGTGCCGCTGCGGTTCGGCCCACCGGGCGAGCAGGTCGCGCCCGTACGGCGCGGGGTCGACGGTGGCTCCGGTACGGAGCAGCAGGGCGGTCCAGCGGTCCAGCAGCGCGGAGGTCATGGCGGTCATTCTTCCCGACGCCGGTCCGGCGGCCGGACCCGCGTGGGATGCGGCCCCGCCGGGCGGTGGCCATGCTGGGGAGCGCGGGCCCGCACCTCGGCGGGGCCGAACTGTTTCCCGTGCAGAGGGCTCGCCGACGGGCCTCCGGATATGGCAGGGTAAGCAATATGTCTAGACCAATGTTCGAAGTGATCGCGCTGACGGCGGAGGACGCCCGGGCTGCCCAGACGGGCGGTGCCGACCGCCTCGAACTGGTCGCCGACATCGCCGCCGACGGTCTCACCCCCGCCCTCGCGGACTTCGTGGCCATCCGGGACGCGGTCAGCATCCCGCTCCGGGTGATGCTCCGGCTCCGGGACGGCTTCACCCCCGGCAGCCTGGACGAGCTGCAGGCGCGGGCCGCCGCGCTGCGGGCCGAGGGCGCCGAGGAGTTCGTCTTCGGGTTCCTGGACGCCGAGGGGGCGGTGGACCTGGCCGCGACCCGGGCCGTCGCGGAGGCGGTGGCCGGCTGCCGCTGGACCTTCCACCGGGCGATCGACCACAGCGCGGACCGGGCCGCCGTCCGGGCCGCCGTCGGCGACCTGCCCGGGCTGGACACCTTCCTCACCTCCGGCTCCGCGGCCGGCGTGAGCGACGGCCGGGAGGTGCTGGCCGGCGAACTCGCCAAGGCGGGCGACCCCGGCTACCGCCAGCAGATCCTGATCGGCGGCGGCCTCCGCGCCGAACACATCCCCGACCTCCGCGCCGCCGGCTTCGACGGCTTCCACGTCGGCGGCCCGGTCCGCGCCAACGGCTGGGACACCCCGGTCGACGCCGCGAAGGTCGCCGAATGGCGGGCCGTGATCGACGCCTAGGCCGTGTTTTGGAAGGTGGTTTGGTGTGATGCCAGGCTGTGTGGATGGGGCGTGGGGATCTGTCGGATGATCAGTGGGCTGTGCTGGAGCCGTTGTTGCCGATGGCCGGGGTGGGTCGTCCGGCGAGGTCGCGTCGTAGGCTGGTCAACGGGATTCGGTGGCGGGTACGGACGGGAGCTCCGTGGCGGGACGTTCCGCCGGAGTACGGACCCTGGCAGACGATCTACGGCCTGTTCCGCCGCTGGCAGCGACAAGGTGTCTGGCAGCAGCTCCTTGCCGGCCTGCAGGCGCGGGGCGATGCGGCCGGGATGATCGTCTGGGAGGTGAACGTCGACTCCACGATCTGCCGGGCCCACCAACACGCCGCGGGCGCCCGACGTGACGGGGCCGCGCAGAAGGAGCCGCCGGGCGGCGTGGGCAAGGAGCCCGCGGACCACGGGCTGGGCCGGTCACGAGGCGGATTCACGACCAAGATTCACCTGGCGTGCGAGCAACGGCAGAAGCCGCTGTCCCTGCTCGTCACGGCCGGCCAGCGCGGGGACTCGCCGCAGTTCGAGGCGGTGCTCGACGCGATACGTGTGCCCAGAACCGGTCCGGGCCGACCCCGCACCCGCCCGCTTCGGGTGCGCGGCGACAAGGCGTACTCGTCCAAGGCGAACCGGGCCTACCTGCGTCGACGCGGCATCCGGTGCACCATCGCGGAGCCGGCCGACCAGATCCGCAACCGCAAGCGGAGGGGTGCGGGCGGTGGACGTCCACCCCGCTTCGACCGCGAGGACTACAAAGCCCGCCATGCTGTCGAGTGCGGCATCAACCGGCTGAAGCAGCACCGGGCGGTGGCCACCCGCTTCGACAAACTCGCCGTCCGCTTCGAGGCGGCCGTCCTCGTCGCCGCGATCAACCAGTGGCTGTGAGAGTCGACGTGCCGGGCTCGCGTGCCATGCTGGCCGCGAGCCCGGAGCGGGGTGTCGCACAAGGGGAGAAACCGGTGGCCGCTACCCACTACTGCGCCGACAGCGAGAACGGCGACCACATCGACGACCCGTCCGAAGACGCCATCTTCATGCTGCTCGACGACCTCAACGACACCGACAACACCTTCGTCGTCATCCAGCCCGACGAGGACGACCCGGCCTGGTACGTCTCGGTCGCCGTCCTCGACAAGGGCGAATACGAGATCGTCCGCCGCGACGCGAGCCGACACGAACACCACATCGTCACCGAGACCAGCATCCACACGACCGCGCGCGACCTCATCCTCTGGCTGGCCACCCGAAGCTCCCCCGGACAACCAACCAGACACACCTTCGACGCCTTCTAAAACACGGCCTAGACCTTTGCAGGTGCTCAACCGATTACGGTCAGGGGCTCGGGGAACTGCGGCGCCGGCCTCGTTCAAGGTGATCGCTGCGCAGGTGGTCGGGCACTTTCGCCGTGACCCGCACGCCAGATCTCCTCGCAGTTCCCCGAGCCCCTGACCGTAGATGCCGAAGCACCTGCCAAAAGTGCGGCCCCGGGCCTCTGCTCAGCGCAGCTGTTCGGGGAGGGGCTGGGCGTGCAGGACCGCCAGGCCCGAGACCGCTCGGGTCAGGGCGACGTAGAGGCGGCGCAGGCCGGTCCGTAGGTCGGGTTCGCCGGCGACCACTGCGGCGGGTTCGTCGAGGACCACGTAGTCGTACTCGAGGCCCTTGGCGAGGGAGGCGGGGACCAGGGTGAGGCGGGCGTCGGCGCTGGTCTCGGTGCCGGGTTCGAGGTGGGCCAGCCCGGCTGCCGTGAGGGCGGCGGAGAGGGCCGGGATCCGGGCGTCCGCCGCGATCAGCCCGGTCGAGCCCTCGCGTTGCAATGCGCTGCGGCAGGCCGCCACCAGCGCCGAGTCCAGTGCTTCCGGCTCTACCTGACGGAGGGTCAGCGAACCCGGTGCGTCGCGGACCGAAGTGGCCGGCGCCAGGCCGGGGGCGATCGCGGGCAGCAGCCGGGAGGCGTACGCGATCACCTCCTCGGGTACCCGGAAGCCCTTGGTGAGCTCCTCGACGTGGGCGGTCGGCTTGCCGAGGTGGTGCAGGGCCTCGGCCCAACTGCCGGTCGCCCAGGGGGTGGTGCCCTGGGCGAGGTCGCCGAGCACGGTGGCCGAGCCGGTGCTGCACCGGCGGCCGACGGCCCGGTACTGCATCGGCGAGAGGTCCTGCGCCTCGTCCAGTACGACGTGGCCGAGCGAGGCGGTGCGCTGCACCAGGTCGGCGGTCTCGTCGACCAGGACGGCGTCGGCGGCGGTCCACGGCGCGGTCTTCGCCGAACGTCCGGGCCTGGCCCAGCGGATGGTGGCCTGCTCGTCCTCGGTCAGGATGCCGTCCGCGCAACTCGCCAGGAACTCGGCGTCGGTGAGCAGCCGGTGCACCAGCTTGGCCGGGTCCACCGGCGGCCAGCACTGCTTGACCAGGGCCTTGACCTGCGGGTTGCGGGCCACCGCGTCCTGCACCCGGTCGTCGGGAGCCTCGCCGCCCTGCTCCATCTTCAGCAGGACCGCGTGCGCCAGCCGCTGCGGCAGCGCCTCGCCGGCCGCGCCGTAGCGGATCTCCCGGCTGCGCAACTCCTCGATGATCTCGGTGAGTTCGTACACCGGCAGGCGCCAGCGGCGGGAGCCGCGGACCACCACCAGCGGCTCGGTCGGCAGGCTGATGCCGGACCGGACGGCACGGCGCAGCACCTCGGCCATCCGGGCGTCGCCCTTCAGCCGGGCGGCCTCGGACGGGTCCTCGGCGCGGATCTCGACGTGCTTGACCAGCTCCTGCACGGTCGCCTGGGCGACGTCCAACTCGCCCAGGGCGGGCAGGACTTGCTCGATGTAGTGCAGGAAGGACCGGTTCGGCCCGACCACCAGGGTGCCGGACTTGGCGAGCCGGTCGCGGTGCGCGTACAGCAGGTACGCGACCCGGTGCAGGCCGACCGCGGTCTTGCCGGTGCCGGGGGCACCCTGGACGCAGACGGTGCCGCCGATCTCGGCCCGGACGATCTCGTCCTGCTCGGGCTGGATGGTGGCGACGATGTCCCGCATCGGGCCGACGCGGGGCTTCTCGATCTCGGCGGCGAGCAGGGCCGAGGCGCCCTCCGTCTCGGCCGGGTCGCTCAGGTGCTCGTCCTCGTACGCGGTCAACTCGCCGCCGGTGTAACCGAACCGGCGCCGGCGGTCGACGTCCAGCGGGTCGGTCCGGCTGGCCCGGTAGAACGGCTGGGAGACCGGCGCCCGCCAGTCGATCACCATCGGGTCGCCGGTGGCGTCGTGCACGTGCCGCCGCCCGATGTAGAACCGCTCGCCGCCCGCCCGTCGCCCACCACCACCCTCGCTCGACGCGCTTCGCGCGGCACCCGCTGTTCCTTCGGCCTGCTCCTCGCTGATCGCGTGCTGGTAGTCCAGCCGGCCGAAGAACAGCGGGGTGTGCGCCAGGTCGGCGAGCGCGGCGATCCGGTTGGTGATCTGGTTCTGCAGGACGGCGGCGGAGACCCAGGTGCCGGTCACGTCGCGCAGGTCGAGTGACTCGACGTCGGCGCGCATCGCGCGCAGCGCGTCCCGGGAGGCGGCGAGGTGGTCGCGCTCGCGCTGGAGCAGAGGGTCAACAGGGGCGGGGGAGTGCACAGCGAACCTTCCCGGCCGCCCGGCGTGGGGCGGCGGTCTCGTCGTTAGCTCACGGTGAAGAAACCGCCCGGTTGCCGACCGGACGGGCTCCCACGGCTGCCTGGACGGCACCACGCTTCGGGAGGGGGCAAGACCGGAAATCCTAGACCTGCCCCCACCCGTGGCGCGAATCATTTGTCCGCGCGCCCTCGGTGCACCCTGATACGCCGTCAGGGGCTACAGGACGTCGTCCGCGTCGATGATCCGGTACGCGTAGCCCTGCTCGGCCAGGAAGCGCTGCCGGTGGGCGGCGAAGTCCTGGTCCACGGTGTCCCGGGCCACCACCGAGTAGAAGTGCGCGGAGTGCCCGTCCGCCTTCGGGCGGAGCACCCGGCCCAGCCGCTGGGCCTCCTCCTGCCGGGAGCCGAAGGTGCCGGAGACCTGGATGGCCACCGTCGCCTCGGGCAGGTCGATGGAGAAGTTGGCCACCTTGGAGACCACCAGCACGCTGATCTCCTTGGTCCGGAACGCCTCGAACAGCTTCTCCCGCTGGGCGTTGCTGGTCTCGCCCTTGATCACCGGCGCGTTCAGCACCTCGCCCAGCTCGTCCAGCTGGTCGATGTACTGGCCGATGATCAGGGTCTGGTCCTTCTCGTGCTTCTTGACCAGGGCCTCCACCACCCGCCGCTTGGTCGCGGTGGTGGCGCAGTAGCGGTAGCGCTCCTCCGGCTCGGCGGTGGCGTAGGTCAGCCGCTCGGAGTCGGTCAGGGTGACCCGGACCTCGCAGCAGTCGGCGGGCGCGATGTAGCCCTGCGCCTCGATCTCCTTCCACGGCGCGTCGAACCGCTTGGGCCCGATCAGCGAGAAGACGTCGCCCTCCCGGCCGTCCTCGCGGACCAGCGTGGCGGTCAGCCCGAGCCGCCGCCTGGCCTGTAGGTCGGCGGTGAACTTGAACACCGGCGCGGGCAGCAGGTGCACCTCGTCGTAGACCACCAGGCCCCAGTTCCGCGCGTCGAACAGCTCCAGGTGCGCGTAGCTGCCCTTCCGCTTGGTCGTCATCACCTGGTAGGTGGCGATGGTGACCGGGCGGATCTCCTTCCGGGTGCCGCTGTACTCGCCGATCTCGTCCTCGGTCAGCGAGGTCCGCTTCACCAGCTCGTGCTTCCACTGCCGGGCCGAGACGGTGTTGGTGACCAGGATCAGCGTGGTCGACTTGGCCTCCGCCATCGCGGCGGCGCCGACCAGCGTCTTGCCGGCGCCACAGGGCAGCACCACGACACCGCTGCCGCCGTGCCAGAAGCCCTCGACGGCCTGCTGCTGGTACGGGCGCAGCGTCCAGCCGTTCTGCTCCAGCTCGATCGGGTGCGCCTCGCCGTCCACGTACCCGGCGTAGTCCTCGGCCGGCCAGCCCAGCTTGAGCAGCACCTGCTTGATCTGGCCGCGCTCCGAGGGGTGCACGATCACGGTGTCCGGGTCGAGCCGGGCGCCCACCAGCGGGGCGATCTTCTTCGACTTCAGCACCTCCTCCAGCACCGGCCGGTCGGTGGTGCTCAGCACCAGCCCGTGCACCGGGTGCTTGGACAGCTGCAGCCGCCCGTACCGGCCCATGGTGTCGGCCACGTCGACCAGCAGGGCGTGCGGCACCGGGTAGCGCGAGTACTTCACCAGGGCGTCCACCACCTGCTCGGCGTCGTGCCCGGCCGCCCGGGCGTTCCACAGCCCGAGCGGGGTGACCCGGTAGGTGTGGACGTGCTCGGGCGCCCGCTCCAGCTCCGCGAACGGCGCGATCGCACGGCGGCAGTCGGCTGCCTTGGGGTGGTCGATCTCCAGCAGCAGGGTCTTGTCGCTCTGGACGATCAGCGGTCCGTCGTTCACGCGGGGAGTCCTCCGGTTGTCAGGTCGCAGACTTTCCAGTGTCCCGCACTCGGGTGGTTATGGGTGACCTGGTCGGGAAGTGCTCGTTGAGCAGGGCATGAAGATGCCCAATCGCGTACTCGCCGCCGTCGTCCTCTCCGGTGCCGCGCTGGCCGCCGCCGCCGCGCCGGCCTACGCGGCCAAGCCGGCCGGCATGCCCGACATCAAGAACGCGGGTGGCCTGTTCGGCACGGTGGCCTTCACCGCCACCGAGCTGATCAGCGGGGTCGACCCGACGCCGCCGGACCCGGAGGTGCTGATGGAGCAGGCCAAGCAGCAGCAGGCCGAGCAGGCCGCCAAGCAGCAGCAGGCGAAGTAGCTCAGTCCAGCCAGACGTAGGCGGCGAACCGGCCGGTGACCTGCTCACGGCGGTGCGAGAAGAAGTCCTCGTCCTCCATGGTGCAGCGGTCGTCGTGCCGGATCCCGCCGACCCCGGCCCTGGTCAGCTGGGCGGTGATGCCAGCCCGGACGTCCAGGGCCGGGGTGCCCTGCCGGGTGGTGGCCCAGAGCTCGGGGAGCCGTTCGCAGGCTTCGGCCCGCATCTGCTCGGGCACCTCGTAGCAGCGGCCGCAGGCCAGCGGGCCGACCAGGGCGACCAGGTCGGCCGGATCGCTGCCGCGTGCGGTCAGCGCCGCCACCAGGGCGGTGGCCACCCCGGCGACCGTACCGGCCCGGCCGGAGTGCGCCGCGCCGACCAGCCGCCGGACCGGGTCGCCGATCAGCACGGGGGCGCAGTCGGCCGCCAGCGCGACCAGGCCGAGGCCCGGGCGGTCGGTGACGATGCCGTCCAGCGGCGGGGCGGTGCGCGGGTCGAACGGCTCGGTGACGTACGCGACCTCGGTGCCGTGTACCTGACGCATCATCACCACCCGGGCCGGGTCCAGGCCGAGCTCCAGCGCGGTGAGTTCGCGGTTGCGGCGGACGTCGGCCGGGTCGTCGTCGGTCCGCCCGCCGAGGTTGCGCGAGTCGAACGGGGCCTTGCTGACCCCGCCGTGGCGGTCCATGACGGCGTACCTGATACCGGGTGCGAGCTCCATGCGACCGACCCTACTGCGCGCTGTCGGCCAGTTCGGCGACTCCGGTGATCCGGTGCAGCGCGAAGGTCCTGACCTCGTCGCTGAGGTGGTCGTACGCCGTGACGTAGCCGCCCTCGACCTTCACCGGGTCGATCACCCGCTGCGAGGAGAGGCCCTCGGCGTTCACGTAGCCGATCCACATCCGCTCGCCGAGCTGCACCGCCGTCTGCAGCGCGGCCAGCGTGTCCGCGGCCGCGGTGCGCGGGAGCTGGCGCAGGTCGCTGCGGGCCGGGCCGCTCTGCGGGCGGTGGGCGGCCGGCCCCGCGACGGTCTCCCGGCGGACGGCGGTGGCGGCCCGGTCGCCGGCCCGGACGGCCTTCACGGCGGCGGTCAGCAGCACCTGGTCCGGCTCCGGCGGCCCGTCCGGGACGGGGGTGGGGGCGGTGCGCGGCGGGGTCCGGCGGCTGTCGGGGTGGGTCAGCAGCACGTCGCCGTCGGCGGATTCGGCGGCCGGGGCGTACCCCATCGACCTGAGCACCGAGAGCAGCGTCTCGGGCCCGGCCTGGGCGGCCAGCACGGTCGGGGCGAGCAGCCGCAGCCGCAGCTCGGCCGACCGCCGGTCGGCCAGCACCTCGGCCAGCAGCCCGGGGTCGTCGCAGCGCAGGTACGAGGAGGCCGCGCCGACCCGGAGCACGCCGTGCCGCCTGGCCACGTCGTCGATCAGGTAGCTGAGCGGCTGCGGGACGGGGGTGCGGGAGTGCTGGGCCAGGAAGGTGTGCAGGTCACTCGCGGACCGCCCGGCGTCCAGCGCCCGGCGGATCGAGCCGGTGGTGAACCGGTAGACCGTCGCGCCGCCCTTGGACTCGATGTCCGCGCAGAGCCCGAGCGCCTGGGCGAGCGGGGTGAGCAGCGGACCGGGCGCGATCGCGGTCAGGTCCGGTTGGAGGATCACGTGGTCCAGCGGCTGCGGGAGCAGCGGGTCCAGCGCGGCGGCCGGGTCGGTGCGGCCGAGCAGCGCCCGGGCCGGTGCGCCGAGCGCGCCCCGCCCGGTGATGCCGAGCAGCTCGGCCTCGTGCAGGGTCCAGTCGACCAGGTGGTCACGGAAGTCCCGGCCGTCCGGGCCCACCGGGCCGCCCCGGAGCGGACGCTGCCAGCGGAGCAGCGGCAGCAGCCCGGCGGCGTCCGCGACACCGCCGGCCGGCAGCCCGGCCAGCGCTTCGAGGGTCGCGCGGCGCACGGACGGTGCGAGGGTGCGGTCCAGCTCGGGGCCGAGCGGGGCGCGGGTCTTCCCCTTGCCGTCCGGGGTGCCGGTCAGCCCGGCCACCCGGGTGGCGGTCAGCCAGCTGCGGGCCAGCAGCGACCAGCGGTCGGCGGTCGGCTGCTGCAGCCAGAGGTCGTACGCGGGGGTCGGTGCCCAGCGCTCGTCGGTCTCCCCGTCCGGCGCCAACAGGCCGGAGGTGTACGCGAGTTCGAGCCAGAACGCGGCGGTCGTCTCGGTGCACTCCAGGATCAGCGCGGCCCGCTTGAGGTCCCGTACGCCCAGGCCGCCGGCCCGCAGGGTGGGCGGGGCCTGCAGGCCCCAGGCGTCCAGCAGTTCCTCGAGGGTGCGGACGGCGGTGTACGCCTGTCCGGCCGCCGCGTTGTCCACAGCCTGTGGATCGCGCTCGACGGTCGGCGTCACCACGGGCGGGGTGGGCTCGACCGTCCGGTGGCTCCGCTCACCGCGCAGGTGCAGCGCCAACTCCCTGGGGATCACCACCGATCCGGCGCTGGACGGGAGCAGCAGCCCACGCGCGAGCAGCCACTCGACCGGACTGCGGGCCTCGTCCGCGGTGACCGGCCGGCCCGCGTCCGGGACGGTGCCGGTCGGCGGTCCCCAGACCAGCTTCTCCAGCAGGGCGAGGGCCGGGGCCGGCGCCTCGGCCAGCAGCGCGGCGCAGCGCTTGCGGTCCTGCAGCAGGCCGCCGAGCGCGGCGACGGCGGTCACCGGGTCGGCGGTGGGCGGCAGTCCGGCCCCGGCGATCAGCTGCTGGAGCCGGGCCGGCGACATGCCGAGGGTCGCCTCCGCCAGGGTCGGGCCGAGGCCGGTCCGGCCGGGGTTGGCGGCGGTCGGGGCGAGCGCCTCGCGGACCGCGATCACCAGCCGGAGCGCCGAGTCGGGGCCCCAGAGCAGCACCTGGGAGCGGAGGGTGGCGATCGCGGCGGGCAGCGCGGCGGTGACGGCGGCGCGGTCGGCGGGGGTCGCGGCGGGATGCGGCTTCACCCGGGCGGGGCCGGCCAGCAGGTTCCGCACCACCGTGTCGGTGCAGCCCTCGGGGGCGGCGGCGAGCGCCTCGGCGGTCTGCAGGGTGAAGCGGTCCAGCCGCTCCAGCGCCCGGAGGGTGGACGCCCGGCTGGAGAGCCGGGCGGCCAACTGGGTGAGGTCGCTCGGCACCGGGTTGAGCAGATCGGGGCGGGCATGCAGCAGGGCGGCCAGCGAGTGGTCGTCGCGGGCGCGGAGCTCTTCGGCGAGCGTCCGGGGTGCAGCGGCCCTCGCCGGGCGGGGCTCGCTCTGCTGGCTGGTCATCCGACCCAGATTACGGCACCCGGGCAAACAAGCCAGAGCCTCTTTGGCAGGCGCTCGGGGCTGCACCTATGGCAGGGCGCTCGGTTGCACTGTCCAGGGGCTCGGGGCCCTGCTGATGTGCGGCTCCGCCGCGTGGGTGAGGAGATCTGGCGTGCGGGTCACTGCGAAAGTGCCTGACCACGCACGGACGGATCACCTTGCAAGGGCCGGCGTCGCCCACGCGGCGGAGCCGCACATCAGCGGAGCCCCGAGCCCCCGACCGTAGATGCCGAGCCACCTGCAGAGAAGTCGGCGTCGCCCACGCGGCGGAGCCGCACATCGGCAGAGCCCCGAGCCCCTGAGGGCGCCCCGGTAGGGCGTGCGGTGGGGGCGTGGGGGCGTGAAGGGGGTCGTGGTGGGGGGTGGAAGTGGGTAGCGTCGGTGGTGAGGTGAGGGGTGGTCATGGCGGACGGCGAGTGGTGGCGGGTGGACGGGCCGTGGCGGGTGCTGGGGCGGAGGTCCGGGGAGGCGTCGGCCGAGGTGGCGGAGTCGGTGTACGCGCCCGAGGTGCCGGCCGAGCGGGCTCCCGAGGTGCCGTCCGAGGGGGCGTGGCTGATCACCCGGGCGGTGCCGAGCCGGCCGTTGACCGCCGAGGACTTCCCGGGGTGGGACAGCATCACCTTCGACTTCCCGGTGCCCGAGCCGGAGCCCGCCGTCGGGCTGCTCCCGGAGCAGCGGGCGGAGGAGCAGGCGGCGGAGCCCCCGGCCGGGGAGGAGCCGGCCCGGTCGTTCCTGACGGGTCGTCGCCCCTCGCCGCTGGTGCTGCTCGCGGTGGTGGTGCTGCTGGCGGGTGCGGGCACCGGCCAGCTGCTCGCGCTGCTGGCGGGCTGGGCGCTGGCGTACGTGTCCCGGCTGGGTGACCTGACCAGGAAGTTCGCGGTGCTGGTGGTGCCGCTGGGCACGCTGACCGCGACGGCGGTCTGGCAGTGGGGCCGGGCCCAGGGCCGGTGGGGTGCCCCGGCCGGCCCTGCCGATCAGCTGGGGCGGCAGGTCTGGGACGGTGCACCGGGTGCGCTGCGGCTGGCGGCGGTGCTGTCGGCGCTGTTCCTGCTGGTGGTGACGCTGCGTCGGCGCAAGGCGGTGGCCGAGGAGTGAGGCGGCGTCAGGCGCCGAGGAACTGCTGCAGCTCGGCCAGGATCAGGTTGGCCCCGGTGTAGCCGATGCCCTGGAACCAGAGCTGGTCGTCCACCGGGAAGGCCCGGTGCGCCCTGACGGCGCCGAGCGCCTGCCAGCCGGCACCGGCCAGCACCGCGTCGGTCCCGGCCCTGGCCGGGTCGCCGTACGTCGAGTAGAAGAGCACGTCGCCGTCGGCCTGGGCGATCTGCGCGGGCGGCACCTCGACGGCGAACTGGTCGACGTTCTGCGGGTCGGGCCGCCCGAGCTGGAGGTCGGCGAGCAGGGTCCCGAGGAAGTTCTGCTTCCCGTACAGCCGGACGGTCGACGAGCCCTCGACGAACCGGACGATGCTGATCCGTCGGCCGCCCGAACCGGCGTCGCCGATCGCCTGGGCGGTCCGGCCCACGTGCCGGCCGTACTCGGCGGTGACGACGGCGGCCTGGGCCTGCCGGCTCAGGGCCCGGGCGTGCAGCTGGAAGTTGTCCTTCCAGGGGAAGCCGGTGGTCTGGCTCAGCACGGTGGGGGCGATCGCCCGGAGGGCGTCGTAGTGCGCGTCGTCCCGGGTCCGGTTGCCGAGGATCAGCTCGGGGGCGAGGGCGGTGACCAGGGCGGTGTCCGGGCTGCCGACGGTGCCGACCGGGGCGATCCGGGCCCGCCAGGCGGCCGGCCAGTAATCGGGCAGCTCCCGGTCGGCGGCGGCCCGGGCGGCCCCGACCGGGGGGATGCCGAGGGTGAAGGCGGAGTCCAGCTCGGCGGTGTCCAGCACCACCAGCCGGTTCGGTGCGCCGGGCACCTGGACCTCGCCGGTGGCGGCGGTCACCGTGACGCTCGGCACCGGCGCGGGGCTGGGCGTCCCGGTGCCGGACGGCAGGTCGGGGAAGTCCGACGGGGCCGGTCCGGTGCAGCCGGTCAGCAGGGCCGCCCCCAGTCCGGCCAGCGCGGTCCGTCGGGAGAGTTGACGTGGCATCGGCACCTCGGACGGTTCGACAGTACGAGTGATGTCGATTATGTCCGAGTTGTCGGATGACGTACGGTCAGCCCGTCCAGGGCGCGCCCGGGATCACCAGCGGCGTCCCGGTGACCGGATCCGGCACGATCACCGCGTCCAGCCCGAACACCTCCCGGACCAACTCGGCCGTCACCACCTCGGCCGGCGGCCCCTGCGCGACGATCCGGCCGTCCCGCATCGCCACCAGGTGGTCGGCGTACCTGGCGGCCTGGTTGAGGTCGTGCAGCACGGCCACCACCGTCCGGCCGCGCTCCTTGTTGAGGCGCCGGACCAGGTCCAGCACCTCGACCTGGTGGGCGATGTCCAGGAAGGTGGTCGGCTCGTCCAGCAGCAGGATGTCGGTGTCCTGGGCGAGCGCCATCGCGATCCAGGCCCGCTGCCGCTGACCTCCCGACAGCTCGTCCACGCTGCGCTCGGCCAGTTCGGTGGTGGAGGTGCGCGCCAGCGCCTCGGTGACCGCCTGTTCGTCCGCCGCCGACCACTGCCGCCACCAGCTCTGGTGCGGCTGGCGGCCCCGGGCCACCAGGTCGCCGACCGAGATCCCCTCCGGCGCGACCGGCGACTGCGGCAGCAGGCCGATCCGCCGGGCGATCGTCCGGGTCGGGATGCCGGCCAGTTCGGCGCCGTCCAGCAGCACCGCCCCGCGGGCCGGCTTCAGCAGCCGGCCGAGCGCCCGCAGCAGGGTGGACTTGCCGCAGGCGTTCGGGCCGACGATGACCGTCACGGCGCCGTCCGGCACGGTCAGGTCGAGCTCCTCGACCACCGTCCTGGACTCGTACGCGAGAGTCAGCCCGCGGGCTTCCAGGCGGTGCATCAGGAACCTCCACGACGGGAACGGATCAACAGCCACATCAGGTACGGCGCACCCACCAGCGCCGTCACCACCCCCACCGGCAGCTCGACCGGCGCCAGCAGCCGCCGGGCCAGCAGGTCGGCCAGCACCACCACCACGGCACCGGTCAGCGCCGAACAGAACAGCGGCAGCTGCGCGCCCCGGACCAGCCGGACCGCGATCTGCGGCGCCATCAGCGCCACGAAGTCCACCGGCCCGGCCGCACCGGTCGCGCAGGAGGCCAGCACGATGCCGAGCAGCGCCATGCCGAGCCTGATCCGGTTCAGCCGCAGGCCGAGGCCGACCGCGGTGGCGTCGTCGAAGGAGATGCCGCGCTGTGCCCTGGCCGCCCAGAGCACCGCCGGGACGGCCGCCAGCAGCACCCAGGCCAGCCGGCCGGCCTGGTCGAGGCCCGCGCCGTTCAGACTGCCCGTCATCCAGACCTTGGCCTGCTGCGCCTGCAGACCGTCGCCCTTGGTCAGGAACAGCGAGGTGAGCGAGGAGAGCGCGATCGAGATGCCGATCCCGATCAGCACGAACCGCTGCGCGTGCATGCCGCGCCGCCAGGCCAGCAGGTAGACCAGCAGCCCGGCCGCCAGGCCGCCGGCCACCGCCGCCCACGGCACCTGACGGGCCGTCTGCACGTACCCGAAGGCCATCAGGCCGACCACCACCGCGCTCGCGCCGTGGCTCACCCCGATCACGTCCGGGCTGGCCAGCGGGTTGCGCGCGACGGTCTGCACCAGCGCCCCGGCCAGGCCGAGCGCCAGGCCGACCAGCAGACCCACCGTCACCCGGGGCAGCCGCAGCTCGCCGACCACCAGCTGGTCCGGGCTCGGCCGTCCGAGCAGCACGTCCAGCACCGAGGCGGGCGAGACGGTGGACTGGCCCAGGCAGAGCGAGGCCACCACCGCCCCGGACAGCAGCACCAGCAGCGCCGCCGCGACCGCCACCGACCGCCGGTGCACCAGGAACGAGGCCGGGCCGAACCGGGCCACCGAGTAACCGCTCAGCGGGACGCTCATGCCGCCACCACCTTCTTCCGGCGCACCAGTGCGACCAGCACCGGGACGCCGACCAGCGCGGTCATCACCCCGGCCGGTACCTCGGACGGCGGGAACAGCACCCGGCCCAGGGTGTCGGCGAGCAGCAACAGGGCGGGCCCGAGCAGCGCCGACAGGGTGAGCACCCAGCGGTGGTCGGTGCCCACCAGCGCCCGGGCGGCGTGCGGCACCGCCAGGCCGACGAAGGCGATCGGCCCGGCCGCCGCCACCGCCGAACCGGTCAGCACGGTCGCTCCGAGCGCCCCGACGGCCCGGGTGGTGCCGGTCCGCGCACCGAGGCCCTTGGCGGTGTCGTCGCCCAGCGCCAGCGCGTCCAGCCCCCGGGCCACCGCGAACACCAGGGCGGTGCCGACCAGCAGGAAGGGCAGCAGCTGCCAGGCCACGTCGGCGGTCCGGCCGGCCAGCGAGCCGACGTGCCAGAACCGGAACTGGTCCATCGTCGCGGCGTCGGTGGTCAGCACCGCGGTGATCAGCGAGGCGATGAAGGCGGTCGTCGCGGAGCCCGCGAGGGCCAGTTTGACCGGCGTCGCCCCGCCCCGGCCGGTGCCCGCCAGCGCGTACACCAGCACGGCCGCGACCGCGGCCCCGGCGAAGCCGAACCAGACGTACCCGGCCAATGAGCCGACCCCGGCCACCGAGATCGCGAACACCACGCCGGCCGCGGCGCCCTGGCTGACGCCGAGGATGCCCGGTTCGGCGATCGGGTTGCGGGTGATCCCCTGCATCACGGCCCCGGCCGGCCCGAGCGCGGCGCCGACGGCCAGGCCGACCACGGTGCGCGGCAGGCGCAGCTCGCGGACCACCACGGCGTCGGCGGTGTCGCCACCGTGCAGCAGCGCCGAGACGGCCTCGCCGAACGGGACGGTACGGCTGCCGACCGTCAGGCTCAGCAGGACCGCGGCCAGCAGGACGGCCGCGGCGGCGGTGAGCCAGAGTATTCGCCGGCGCAGCAGCGCCCGGCGGCCCGGCTCGGTGATGTCAGCCATTTGTCCCATTTCGCAGTCAGCTCAGGCAAACCTAAGTTGGCCGCCACGAACGGGGCAAATTCCGCCTTCTAGGGTGGGGGCATGTCTCTCACCGTGGGCTTCGACCTCGACATGACCCTGCTCGACACCCGGCCCGGCATCCAGGCCACCTATGACGCACTGTCAGCCGCCACCGGCGTCCCGATCGACAGCGCGCTGGCCGTCACCCGGCTCGGGCCGCCGCTGGTGCAGGAGATCGGGCACTGGTTCCCGGCCGACGCGGTGGCGGAGATGGTGGACCTGTACCGGACGCTCTACCGCGAGCACGCGCTGGCCGGCACGCTGCTGCTCCCCGGCGTCGTCGAGTCACTGGCCGCCGTCCGGGCCCACGGCGGCCGGATCGCGGTGATCACCGGCAAGTACGAGCCCAACGCCCGCCTCCAGCTCGACCACGTCGGCCTGACCCCCGACATCCTGGTCGGCGACACCTGGGCCGAGTCCAAGGGCGACGCCCTACGGCTGCACGACGCCACCGTCTACGTCGGCGACCATCTCGGCGACATCATCGGCGCCCGCGCGGCCGACGCGGTGGCAGTGGGCGTGGCCACGGGGCCGTACAGCGCCGCCGAACTCCACGCGGCCGGCGCGGACGTGGTCCTCCCGGACCTCACCGAGTTCCCCGCCTGGCTCGCCGGACATCTGAGCTGAGGTCGCACTACCCAGGGGCTCGGGGCTCTGCTGATGTGCGGCTCCGCCGCGTGGGCGCACGTGGTGCACCGCCAGGGGCTCGGGGAACTGCGACGCCGACCCGTGCAAGGTGATCCGTTCAGGGGCGGTCAGGCACTTTCGCAGTGACCCCGGCGCCAGATCTCCTCGCCCACGCGACGGAGCCGCAGATCGGCAGAGCCCCGAGCCCCTGACCGTAGATGCCCGAGCGCCTGCCTATGGCGGAGCAGGTCAGACCTGGTTGGTGCGGCGGGCCGAGAGGAAGAGGCCGGTCAGGGCGATCAGGAAGCCGAGGGGCATGACCATCGAGACCCAGTAGGCGATCGACGGGAGCCGGGGCAGGTCGAAGAAGAGCGGGACGAAGGTCACCATCGTGGCCACCGCACCGATCAGGAAGACGATCGAACCGGCACGGACCAGGCCGTCGCCACGGTCGGTGGTGCTGCTGCTCACGGTGACTCCTCGACGACGTGGCCCGGGACGGGTCAAGTGTCGCAGCCCGCCGCCCCCGTCGATCGGCGGGGGCGGGATCGGCCCAGACGCTCAGGTCTCCCAGCCGGCACTCAGGCAGTCTGGAGGGAGTCGGGTGGAGCCAGCGGGCAGAGCAGGGGCGAACGAACACATGGGTCTGACGAGTCACAAGGTGCTCGCGTTGTCGACGCTGGTGTCGGTGCTGATGGTGGCCGCGACCGTCTGGCTCTGGCCCCGGCTGGCGAAGCGGAGCTGGGCGACGGTGTTCGGCCGGCTCGGGACCATCCTGGCCACCCAGCTCGCCGTGATGTGCACCGTCGGTCTGGTGGCCAACAACTACTTCGCCTTCTACAGCAGCTGGGCCGACCTGATCGGCACCAACGAGGACGGCCCGGTGGTGATCCAGAGCCAGCTCGCGGACGGCCGCAAGGGCGCCGTGGTCCAGACGATCTCGAACGAGAACGTCCGGGGCTCCAACACGGTCGGCCGGGAGCCCGCGGCGGTCGGCAAGCTGGAGAAGATCCGGATCCCCGGCGCCGCCACCGGACTGACCACCGAGGGGTACGTCTACCTGCCGCCGCAGTACTTCCAGCCGGAGTTCAAGGACAAGAGGTTCCCGGCCGCGATCGCCATCACCGGCTTCCCCGGGGACGCGAAGAACCTGATCACCAAGCTGAACTACCCCTCCACCGAGCTGTCGCTGATCAACGAGGGGAAGACCAAGCCGTACGTCCTGGTGCTGATGCGCCCGTCGCCGGCCATGCCCCGGGACACCGAGTGCGAGGACATCCCGGGTGGCCCGCAGTCCGAGACGTACTTCGCCCAGGACGTGCCGCAGACCATCCGGGACTCCTACCGGGTCGCCTCGGGCCCGGGCAACTGGGGCGTGATCGGGAACTCCACCGGCGGCTACTGCGCGCTCAAGCTCGCCATGAAGCACCCGGACGTGTTCGCCGCCGGGGTCTCGCTGTCCGGCTACTACAAGGCGGCCGAGGACCCGACCACCGGCGACCTGTTCGGCGGCAGCCAGGCCCGCCGCGACCAGGCCGACCTGGACTGGCGGCTGGCCAACCTGCCGAAGCCCGGGGTCTCGCTGCTGGTCGGCGGCAGCAAGGAGGGCGACGGTGACTACTACCCGGCCACCCAGAAGTTCGCGGCGGCCGCCAAGGGCAGCCCCACCAAGGTGTCCTCGATCACGCTGGACACCGGCGGGCACAACTTCAACACCTGGAGCCGGATGCTCCCGGCCTCGCTCGGCTGGCTCGGCGACAAGCTGAACGCCCCCGCCTGAGCCGCGCTCGCCCGACCTGCGCCGATCCCCGGGGCGGTCACAGCGCGCAGTTCCTCGGGGACGGAAAGTTTCGGGCCGCCGGTGGGCAGGGTATGCAGCCTTCGCACGGGGCCGTTCGGGTGCCCCGCAGTCTGATCGGGGGTGTCGCCGGTGCCGAGCGCTCAGCCGTTTGCCGGCCGTGCCAGGCCCCGGTCGGGCCGTGCCTGGCACGTCAGAGCGCCGTACGGGAAACCGGCTGCGTGCCGGTGAGGCACTGACGGATCATTAGGCTGCTGACCCCGAGCCCGACCTGACGCCCCAGCGCGGTCGGCTCGTCATCCACCCCCCGGTGATCCCCGGCCCACGGCCGGGGTCCCCCCGTACCTACACGAGGACTTTTCGAGATGCCCACCGGCCAGGTCAAGTGGTTCAACGAGACGAAGGGCTTCGGCTTCCTGTCGCGCGACGACGGCGGCGACGTCTTCGTGCACACCAAGGCGCTGCCCGCCGGGGTGACCGCGCTCCGGCCGGGTCAGCGGGTCGAGTTCGGCGTGGTGGCCGGGCACCGGGGCGACCAGGCGATGTCGGTCACGCTGCTGGAGGCGCTGCCCTCGGTGGCCGCCGCCCAGCGCAAGAGCGCGGACGACATGGCACCGATCGTGCAGGACCTGATCACCACCCTGGACGCGGTGCTGCCCGGCCTCCAGCACGGCCGCTACCCGGCCAAGGCGACCGGCGAGAAGCTGGCCGGCCTGCTCCGCGCGGTGGCCGACCAGTTCGACGTCTGAGCAGCGCTCAGAACTCCAGCGCACCCGGGCCGATGGCGGGCACCAGCCCCTCGGCGGCGGCCCGGGTGAGCAGGCCGCGCACGGCGGCGTAGCCGGCCTCGCCCAGGTCGGCGGTGAACTCGTTGACGTACAGCCCGATGTGCTGGTCCGCCACCGCCGGGTCCATCTCCTGCGCGTGCGCCAGCACGTACGGCCGGGACGCCTCCGGGTCCTCCCAGGCCAGCCGGACCGAGCTGCGGATGGTGGCGGCCAGCTCCGCCAGCCGCTCGCGGCCGAGCGACCTGCGGGCCACGATCGCGCCGAGCGGGATCGGCAGGCCGGTCTCCTGCTCCCACGCCTCGCCCATGTCGGCGAGCCGGTGCAGGCCGTACTGCCGGTACGTGAAGCGGGCCTCGTGGATCACCAGTCCGGCGTCCACCCGGCCGTCCCGGACGGCGGGCATGATCTCGTGGAACGGCAGCACCACGATCTCGCCGAAGCCGCCGGGCACCGCGGTCGCCGCCCAGAGCCGGAACAGCAGGTAGGCGGTGGAGCGCTCGCTCGGCACCGCGACCGTACGGCCCGTCAGGTCGGCCGCCGCGCCGGGCTGCCGGGTCAGCACCAGCGGGCCGCAGCCCCGGCCCAGCGCGCCGCCGCAGGGCAGCAGGGCGTACTCGTCCAGCACCCAGGGCAGCTGGCCGTAGCTGATCTTCAGCAGGTCCAGTTCGCCGCGCTCGGCGAGGCCGTTGGTGACGTCGATGTCCGCGAAGGTCACCTCGGGCGCCTCGGCGCCGGGCACCAGCCCGTGCGCCCAGGCGTGGAAGACGAAGGTGTCGTTCGGGCAGGGGGAGTAGGCGACCTGCAGGGTCATCGGGTGACCTCCTCGATCAGCTCCCGGCAGGGGAGCAGCACGAACGCCCGCTCCAGGGCGCCCAACGCCTCGCCGATCCGCCAGGCGGCCCGGTCCCGGGGGCCCACCGGGTTGGACACGGTGCGCAGCTCCAGCATCGGTACGCCGTACCGCTCGGCCGCCTGCGCCACCCCGTAGCCCTCCATCGCCTCCGCCACCGCGTGCGGGTGGCGGGCCGTCAGCTCGGCCGCCCGCTCGGCGCTGCCGGTCACGGTGGACACCGTCAGCACGGTGCCGGTCGCGGCGTCCAGCGCGTCGGCGGCCAGCCGGACGGCGCCGGGCGGCGGGGTGTACCTGATCCGGCCGAAGCCGAGCTCGGTCACGTCCTGGAAGCCGTCCGGGGTCTGCGCGCCCAGGTCGGCCACCACCAGCTCCTCGGCCAGCACGATCGCCCCGATCGGCGCCCGGGGGACGAACCCCCCGGCGATCCCGGCCGAGATCACCAGGTCGTACGGGTGCTGCGCCAGCACGGCGGCCACCGAGACGGCGGCGGCCGTCGGGCCGACCCCGGCCACCAGGACGTCCACCTCGGTGCCCGAGGCGTGCTCGCTGCGGCGCAGCTCGCCGACGTCCAGCGGCACCATCCGGGCGCCGTCCCGCAGCCCGCGCAGCACCGCCTCGGCCTCGGCGGAGACGGCAACGGCGACGAGCAGCCGGGGGGTACCCGGCTGCTCGTCGCCGTGCTGGGGGTGCGTCACCGTCACTGGGACTGCTGGGCGGCAGGCTGCTGCTCGCCGGCGGCGTCCTTGTTCTTCAGCTGGAAGTACCAGACACCCAGGATGTCGCCGGTCTTCTCGTTCGCCTCGACCACGGTCACGGTGGTCTTCTCGGTGGCGGCCAGCAGGCCGGAGGCCGGGAGCAGGCCGGAGAAGGTCGAACCGACCCGGGTGGAGGCCAGCGTGGCGCGCTGCTGCTGCCCGCCGTCGGTGAAGGCGAACCAGCCCTTGTCGGCCACCTTCGGGTCGACGCCGACGCCGATCCGGTCGCCGACCTTCACGTCCAGGCTGGGCAGGGTGCCGGCCTCGCGGGCCTTGGCGGCGCTCTCCTGGCACTTCGTCTGGGCCGCCTCGTCCAGCGGCTTGCCGTCGTTGTAGCAGGACGCGCCGAACGGGCCGGAGTCGATGGAGGAGCGGCCGACCACCAGGGTGGCCTTCGGCTCCGCCGGCTTGCCCTGGTCGCTGGCGTGCGCGATGGAGAGGCCGACCGTGCCGGCGCCGATCACGACAACGGCGCCGACGGCGGCGATGACACGGGTGCTGAGGCTCATGGGCTAGAGGCTACCGGCCCGGCCCGATCACCGAACTCCGGGGTGGCCCCGTCCGGTCGCGTGCCGGAGGGGCTTCACCCGAACGGTCACTCCTACGCGGTCCGGGGCGCCCGGCGCGGTCCCAGCCGGTGCAGTGCCCAGACCGTCCAGACCAGCGGGACCGAGAGCAGTCCGGTGGCCGTCCAGAGCCCGAGCGAGCCGTCCAGCGGCAGGGTGATCCCCAGCGCGCCGCCGGCCACCCAGCAGAGCTGGAGCAGCGTCTCGGACCGGGCGAAGGCGGAGGTCCTGACCGCCTCCGGCACGTCCCGCTGGATCAGCGCGTCCAGGGCCAGCTTCCCCAGCGAGGCGGCCGCCCCGGCCGCCGCCGCGACCAGACCCACCGTCAGGAGTCCGTACCAGAGCGCGGCCGCCGCAGCCGCCGTGGTGGCGACCAGCAACCCGGCGGTGACGATCAGCTCGGAGCTCCGGGTCCGCAGCCAGGAGCCGAGCACCGAACCGAGCGCGTTGCCGCCGCCCGCACAGGCCGCCACCACCCCGATGGTGACCGTCGGCTGCAGGCCGCCGACCGGGTCCTCCCGGAGCAGGAAGGCCAGGAACATCACCAGGAAGCCGACCAGCGCCCGCAGCGAGGCCACCGCCCGGAGCGCGAGGATCACCGAGGGGCCGACCGTCCGCAGCCGGGCCCGGTCCGGCCTGCGCCGGTGCTCCTCCCCGCTCAGGTGCTCCTCGGAGTGCAGGACGGCCCGCTGCTCGCCCTTGGCCGAGTCGACCTGGTGCGGCAGGTGAAACGCCATCAGGGTGCCCGCCACGAAGACCAGGAAGGCGCCGCGCAGCGGCCAGGCCGGTCCGATCAGATGGAGCAGGCCGCCCACCCCGGCCGCCACCATGCCGGCCAGCAGCCCGGCCAGCGTCACCCGCGAGTTGGCCTTCACCAGCGAGAGCCGGGGCGGCAGCAGCCGTGGCACCACCACGCTGCGCACCACTCCGTACGCCTTGGAGGCGACCAGCACGCCGAGCGCGGCGGGGTAGAGCGCGAGGCCGCCGTCCACCACCGGGCCGGCCATCGTCCAGGCCAGCATCGCCCGGGCCAGCATGGAGACCGCCACCGCGGACCGGCGGCCGTGCGGCATCCGGTCCAGCAGCGGGCCGATCACCGGGGCGAGCAGGGCGAACGGCGCCATCGTGACCAGCAGGTAGAGCGCCACCCGGCCCCGCGCCTCGCCGGTGGGCACCGAGAAGAAGACGGTGGAGGCCAGCGCGATCCCGATCAGCATGTCGCCGAAGGAGTTCAGCGCGTGCAGTTCGATCAACTTGGCCAGGCCGGATTCACCGGCACCCTCGGCGGCCGTGGCCCGGCGGATCCGGCGGCCGGTGCCGTGCACCACCCGCCCGGTCCGCAGGCCCGCCGAGGAGGCACCGCGTACCAACATGTTCCGGCGGGGCGGCGTCGGTCCACCCTCCGGCGGCGGCCCGCTGTCGCTCGCCGAGGGGACGGGGTCTGGCTGCCGCGGTACCGGCACCGGCGGGCCTGGTTGCTTTCGGCCGTCCGGGTCGGGCCGCGGCGGGATCTCGTCCGCCACGTAGCCAATCCTGCCCGAGATTTGCCCGGACAACGCGGCGGATCACCATGATCACCGGTACTCTGCCGGACCCGCCTCCAAGCCGGACTGTCCCGGGTGGCCGACCGACGGGTAGCCTGCACTACGCGCGTGCACTGCCCAGCGGGCGGCGCGGCCGGTCAGCGGACAGGCGCAGGTCGCGCAGAATGATACGAGAGACGGTGCCCACCGGACCGGAGCTCCGGACAGGACCGCGCGGGTCCAGCAGCTGACGGACCGTGGGCAAATGGGCCGCAGGCTACAGAACTTGGGAGAGAATCGACGCCGTGAGTGCTGCGATGCGAAGCCGTACCCCCGACCGGCTCTGTGCCGAGGCCGTCGAGATCGCCCGTCAGGCCGCCGTCGAGGCGGTCGGCCCGGAGGCCGTAGGGGCGCACCTCGGTGTCCGCGCCGACGGCGAACGGGTCGTCACCCACACGTTCGAGTGCCTGGACGCGGCGTACCGCGGCTGGCACTGGGCCGTGACGGTGGCCCGGGCGCCCCGGGCGAAGAACGTCACGCTGGACGAGACGGTGCTGCTGCCCGGCCCCGACGCGGTGCTCGCACCGCAGTGGGTGCCGTGGAGCGAGCGCCTGCGTCCCGGTGACATGGGTCCCGGCGACCTGCTCCCCACCGACGCGGACGACCTCCGGCTGGAGCCCGGCTGGTCCGGTGAGGACGAACCCGCCCCGAACTCGGTGGCGGCCCTCGACGAGACCGAGGACCTGGTCGTCACCGAGGGCGACGTCCAGCCCACCCCGGTCCGGGCCCAGATCAGCGCCATCGCGGGGGAGCTCGGCCTCGGCCGCCCCCGGGTGCTGTCCCGGCTCGGCCTGCACCTGGCCGCCGACCGCTGGGAGACCGCCCACGGTCCGCAGACGCCGATGGCCCAGGCGGCCCCGGCCAACTGCGACACCTGCGGCTTCCTGATCCCGATCGGCGGCTCGCTCGGGCAGGCGTTCGGCATCTGCGGCAACGAGTTCGGTCCGGCCGACGGCCAGGTCGTCTCCTTCGCCTACGGCTGCGGCGGCCACTCCGAGGCAGCCGTCATCCCCGCCCCGCCCGCCCCCTCCGAGCTGATCCTCGACGAGCTCGAACTCGAACCGATGCAGCTCCACCCCGACCGCACCAGCGGCTCGGTCGAACCCGACGCCCCCACCGAGGAGCTCGGCCACTCCTGACGCGCGGCTCCGCCGCGTGGGCGACGCCGACTTTTTGGCAGGTGTTCAGCTCGCTACGGAGTCAGGGGCTCGGGGCTCTGCTGGTGTGCGGCTCCGCCGCGTGGGCGACGCCGTCCTTTTGGCAGGTGTTCAGCCCGCTACGGAGTCAGGGGCTCGGGGCTCTGCTGGTGTGCGGCTCCGCCACGTGGGCGACGCCGTCCTTTTGGCAGGTGCTCAGCCCGCTACGGAGTCAGGGGCTCGGGGAACTGCGACGCCGACCTCGTAAAAGGTCACGCGTGCGTAGCTGGTCAGGCACTTTCGCAGTGACCCGAACGCCAGATCTCCTCGCAGTTCCCCGAGCCCCTGGACCGTAGACGCCGGAGCGCCTGCCTACAGCGCAGCCCTGGGCCCCTGGGTAGTAGACCGCTGAGCACTTGCCTGGAGCGCAGCGCCGGAGCGCCTGTCGGAAGGGCAGCCCCGAGCCCCTGCGCGGAGTCGTCGCTGCGGCAGGGGAGAATGCCCCCGTACGGCAGGGCCAGGGTGGCGGCGGAAGGCGGCAGTGCAGTGGAGCCTCGGATCATCGGTGGCAGCAGTGACGAGCAGGTGGCCGACCCCTTCGACACGGCGGGCCTGCGGCGCCGGGTGCTGGACGCCTGGACGGCCGCCCCGGCCCGGTTCCGGGAGGACGCCAACGCGGAGGAGGAGCTCGCCCTCGGCGGCTACCGCGACCGCCTGATCGTCGAGTTGGCGCAGAACGCCGCCGACGCGGCGGCCCGCACCGGCACCGGCCCCGGCCGCCTCCGGCTGACCCTGCGGGACGGCGTACTGGCCGCCGCCAACACCGGCGCCGCGCTGGACGAGGCGGCGGTCGAGTCGCTGGCCACCCTGCGGGCCTCCTCCAAGCGGGCCGACGAGGGCCGTACCGAGGAGACCCGCACGGTCGGCCGGTTCGGCGTCGGCTTCGCCGCCGTGCTCGCAGTCACCGACGAGCCGGCGGTGCTCTCGGCCCACGGCGGGGTGCGCTGGTCGCTGGCCGAGGCGCAGGCGCTCACCGAGGAGCGGCCCCAGCTGGTCGAGGAGCTGCGCCGCCGAGAGGGCCACGTGCCGCTGCTGCGGCTGCCGTTCCCGGCCGAGGGCGCGGCGCCGACCGGCTACGACACCGTGGTGGTGCTCCCGCTCCGGGACGCCGCCGCCGAGGATCTGACCCGCCGTCTGCTGGCCGGGATCGACGACGCGCTGCTGCTCACCCTGCCGGGCCTGGCCGAGGTCACCGTCGAGACGCCGGACGGCGTCCGGACGTTGACCCGTTCGGCTGATCCCGAGCCCGCCGAGGGGATCACCACCGTGGTCCTCACCGACGGGGACCGCAGCACCAGCTGGCAGACCGTCACACGGAGCGGCGGCACCGCGCCCGAGCTGCTGGCCGACCGGCCCACCGAGGAGCGCGCCCGCCCGTACTGGTCGGTGACCTGGGCGGTGCCGGTCTCCCCGGACGGGACCCCGCAGCCGCTGCGGACCGATCCGGTGGTGCACGCGCCGACCCCGAGCGACGAACCGCTGGGCGTACCGGCGCTGTTGATCGCCGGTTACCCGCTGGACCCGACCCGCAGGCACGTCGCGCCGGGCCCGCTCACCGACTTCCTGACCGAGCGCGCGGCGGACGCGTACGCCGACCTGCTGCGGGCCAGGGGCGGCGACCTCGGGTCGCTCGGCCTGGTGCCGGGGCCGCTCGGCGAGGGCGCGTTGGACAACGCGCTGCGGTCGGCGATCCTGCACCGGCTGCCCGGTACGCCGTTCCTGCCGCACCCGGCCCCGGTGGAGGAGGGCACCCCGGCGCTCCGGCCCCGGGACGCCACGCTGCTGGAGGGCGCCGACCGGGACGTGGTGGAGGCGCTGGCGCCGATCTTCCCCGGCCTGCTGCCGGCCGGGCTGGAGCGCCGCACCGAGCTGCGGGTGCTCGCGGTCCGCCGGGTGCCGCTGGCCGAGGTGGTCGACCAACTCGGCGGCCTGGAGCGGGAGCCGGCCTGGTGGCGGAACCTGTACGCGGCGCTGGCCGGGGCCGACCCGGAGTCGCTCGGCGCACTGCCGGTGCCGCTCGCGGACGGCCGGACGGTCCGCGGCCCGCGCCGGGTGCTGCTGCCCTCGGACGCGGCCGACTGGGCCGGCTTCGAGGGCTACCCCGAGTCGCTGGCCGAGGCGCTCGGCCTGCTCGACCTGCGACTGGCCCACCCGGAGGCGGCGCACCCGCTGCTGGCCAAGCTCGGCGCCGGTACCGCCACCCCCGCCGGGGTGCTGGACACCCCCGAGGTCCGGGCCGCGGTGGCCCGTTCGCTGGAGCTCGGCGAGGACGACTTCGACGCCGCCGTCGACCTGGCGGACGCGGTGCTGGCGCTGGTCAAGGCCGCCGGGGCGACCCCCGGCGAGCACCGCTGGCTGGCCCGGCTGGCACTGCCGGACGACGAGGGCGAGCTGTCCCGGGCCGGCGAGCTGATCCTGCCCGACTCCCCGCTCTCCGCCCTGGCCAGGGAGGACGACGCCGGATACGTGGACGACGACCTGCTGGACCGCTGGGGCCCCGAAGTGCTGGCGGCCGTCGGCGCGTTGAGCAACTTCGTGCTGGTCAGGGCCGAGGACGTGGTGCTCGACCCGGACGACCTGGAGCGGCTCGACCCGACCGCGCCCGCCGACCGGGCGGCCGGCGGCCGGCCGACCGGCCTGCTGGACGAGGCCCCGGACGGCCTGGCCGACTGGTGCGAGGACATCCTGGAGAGCCTGCACACGGACGACAGCGGCGAGTTGGGCGTCCCGCCGGTGGCCGCCGAGCTGCTCGCGGTGCGCGACCTGGACCTGGTGGACGAGGACGCCTGGCCCGAGGCACTGGCCCTGCTGTCCCGTCCGCCGTACCGGGAGGCGGTGGTCAACCCGGTGCGGACCCTGCTGCCGAACGGGAGTTACGTCGACCTCCCGCCGTACACCGCCTGGTGGCTGCGCGACCACCCCGTGCTGGCGGGCCGGGAGCCCGCGGGTCTGCGCGCCGCCGGGGCCGACCCGCTGCTGCGCGGGCTCTACGACGAGGCCAGGACCACCCTGGACGAGACCTTCCTGCACGCGCTGGGGGTGCGCACCACGCTGGCCGCGCTGCTCGCCGAGCCGCACGGCCCGGACGAGCTGCTGGACCGGCTCGCCGACCCGGCCTCCACCGTGTCGCACCGTCAACTGCACGGCATCCACAGCGCGTTGGCCGGCGTCCCGGTCGACCGGGTGGAGCCGCTGGACACCGTCAGGGCGGTCCCGCCGATGGACCCGGAGACCGGCCGCCGCCCGGACGGCACCGTCCTGGTGGACGCCACCGAGGCGGTGGTCGCGGACGCCCCCGACCTGGTCGAGCTGCTGCACCCGTACCCGCTGCTGCCGGTGGCCCCGGAGCTGGCACCCGAGCTGGCCGAGCGCCTGCACGTCTCGCTGGCCAGCGAGGTGGCCGGTGGCCGGGTGCTCTCCGAGGGGACCCTGCACCGGACCCCCGCCGTGGTGCGGGAGTTGCTGCCGGGCTGCCCCGCCGTCTACGAGGAGCACGACGAGCTGCTGGTGGTCGGCCCGGACGGCGGCGAGGCGGCGATCGGCTGGCGCTGGGACACCTCCGCCGCCGCCCCCGAGCAGCCGTACGACCCGGAGGACGCCGAAGCCGCCGACGAGGACGACGAGTTCGAGGTCCCTCCGGTCCCGGGACTGCTGCACGCGGCCACCCCCGAGGGCCTGGCCGCCGGGCTGGCCTGGTCGGTCGGCCAGTGGCACCGCCGGTTCGAGATCCTGGCCGCGCTGGCCGAGCCGGACCGGGCCTACGAGCTGTTGGCGGCCCGGGACTTCGAGTAGTCCGCCGCAGGACAGCGGCCCGCCCCCGTCGAGGCAGGGGGCGGGCCGCTGCGGCGGCTCAGGGTTCGCCGTTGCGGCGGACGATGACCCGCCAGACCACCTCCAGCAGCACCCCCGCGACCGCGGCGATGCCCACCCCGACCCACGGGTCCCGGGTGCCCGCCAGCGAGAGCTGGAAGAAGTCCGACAGCCAGGGCACCAGCAGCACCAGCGTGAAGGCCCCGCCCATGGTGGCGATCAGCGCGATCCGCAGCCAGTTGTACGGCCGGGCCACGATCGCCAGCACCCACATCGCCACCAGGAACAGCGTCAGCGTCGCGACACTGGTGTCCGCCTTCAGGTCGGTCGCGTGGTCGGTCCTGGCCAGCATGTACGCCGTGAAGGTGGCGGCGCCCGCGATCGCCCCGCCCGGCACCGCGAGCCGCAGCACCCGGCGGACGAAGCCCGTCCTGGCCCGCTCGTTGTTCGGCGCCAGGGCCAGGAAGAACGCCGGGATGCCGATGGTCAGCGAGCTCAGCAGAGTGGAGTGCCGGGGCAGGAACGGGTACGGCACCTGGGTGATCACCACCAGCAGGGCGAGCAGCACCGAGTAGACCGTCTTCACCAGGAAGAGGTTGGCCACCCGCTCGATGTTGCCGATCACCCGGCGGCCCTCGGCCACCACCGAGGGCAGGGTGGCGAAGCTGTCGTTCAGCAGCACGATCTGGGCCACCGCCCGGGTCGCCTCGCTGCCGGAGCCCATCGCCACCCCGATGTCGGCGTCCTTGAGCGCGAGCACGTCGTTGACGCCGTCGCCGGTCATCGCCACGGTGTGCCCGCGGGACTGCATCGCGCCGACCAGCTCGCGCTTCTGCTGCGGCGTCACCCGCCCGAAGACGGTGGTCCGTTCGGCGACCTCGGCCAGCTCCTCGGCGTCGGTGGGCAGCGTCCGGGCGTCCAACGGGCGCTCCGCGCCGGGCAGTCCGAGGTGCGCGGCGACCGCGCCGACCGAGACCGCGCTGTCGCCGGAGATCACCTTGGCCTCGACCTGCTGGCTCTCGAAGTACCGCAGGGTGTCGGCGGCGTCCTCGCGCAGCCGCTGCTGGAGCACCAGCAGGGCCAGCGGCTGGAGGTCGGCGGCCGGGTCGGGGGCGTCCAGCGCCTGGGTGGTCCGGCCGAGCAGCAGCACCCGCAGGCCGCGCGAGCCGAGCTCGTCCACCTCGGCCAGCGCCGGGTGGCCGGCCGGCAGCAGGACGTCCGGGGCGCCGAGCAGCCAGCTCGCCTCGGTGCCGGCCGGCTCCAGCAACCGGACCCCGCTCCACTTCCGGGCCGAGGAGAACGGCACCGCCTCCAGCACCCGCCAGCGCTCGCCGTCGCCGGCGCTGTCCCCGTAGGCGTCGATCACCGCCTGCATGCTGGGGTTGGGCCGGGAGTCCGCACCGCCCATCGCGCCGAGCGCCTGCTGCAGCACCTTCCGGTCGGCGAGCACGTGGTTGGCCAGTGGGGCGTCCGGCCGCAGGTGGCCGTCGACCCCGCCGTCCGGTGCGGCCAGCGGGCGCAGCTCGACCAGGTCCATGCCGCCCTCGGTGAGGGTGCCGGTCTTGTCCAGGCAGACGGTGTCCACCCGGGCCAGCCCCTCGATCGCCGGCAGCTCCTGCACCAGGCACTGCTTGCGGCCGAGCCGGACCACCCCGATCGCGAACGCCACCGAGGTGAGCAGCACCAGCCCCTCGGGCACCATCGGCACGATGCCCGCCACCATCCGGCGGACCGCCTCCCGCCAGTCGTTCCGCTCCACCGCGAGCTGACTGATGATCAGGCCGATCGCGGTCGGGATCAGCAGCCAGGTGATGAACTTCAGGATCGCGTCGATACCGCTCCGCAGCTCCGACCTGACCAGGGTGAACCGGCTGGCCTCCTCGGCCAGCTGCGCGGCGTACGCCTCCCGGCCGACCTTGGTGGCGGTGAACGCCCCGCTCCCGGCGACCACGAAGCTGCCGGACATCACCTGGTCGCCGGGCTGCTTGAGCACCGGGTCGGGCTCGCCGGTGAGCAGCGACTCGTCGATCTCCAGGCCGTCCGCCTCGGTGACCAGGCCGTCCACGATCACCTTGTCGCCGATGCCGAGCAGCACGGTGTCGTCGAGCACGATGCCGGCCACCGCGACCTGCTGGGTGGCGCCGTCCCGGCGGACCTGCGGCTTGGCCTCGCCGATCACGGCCAGTCCGTCCAGGGTCTTCTTGGCGCGCAGTTCCTGGATGATGCCGATCGCCGTGTTGGCGACGATGACCAGGCCGAACAGCCCGTCCTGGAGCGGTCCGACCACCAGGATGATGCCGAACATGACGCCGATGATGGCGTTGAACCGGGTGAACACGTTGGCCCGGACGATCTCCCGGGTCGACCGGCTGGAGCGGACGGGTACGTCGTTCACCTCGCCGCGGGCCACCCGTTCGGCGACCTCCGCGGCGGTCAGGCCGCCCGGGCGCCCGTGGTCCTCCTGCCGCGGACGGCGGGCGGGCGGGTCGTCGCCGGGCTCGGTCGCCGTGTGCTCCGCAGGATGAGTCATGGGACCGACTCTAGGTGGGCGATTTGCGCGGTGCGCCCTACCTTGGGCCGATTCAGTCCAACCGAGTGGCGGGGCCCTCGGTCGCGCTCTCGCCCACGCCCTCGACCGGGCTCGCCTTGCTGCGACGGATCGCGTCCCGGCGGGCCCGGCAGTACCAGAGGCCGATCAGGCCGAGACCGGCCCCGGTCAGGCAGATCCACGGCCAGCTGCCGTGCCCGTGCTGCTCCAGGCTGCCCTTGAAGGGGATCAGCACCAGGAAGCCGACGAACCAGAGCACCGTGCCGCCGCCGACGATCGCAACGTCGTTCGCTTCCAGCGGCGGGGGAGAGGGGCGCAGCGCGGTCTTGGCCATGGGGCCCAGCCTACGGGGCGGGTTGGGTGGGGCCGTAGTGGTGGGAGCGAGCTGTGATCGATTCTGACCGTAATGGGCTCTTTCTACGCGCGAAGATGGCGCGTGCACGATCGAGGAACTCATACTGAGAATCCGCTACGGTCCTGGTGCGATCCCCCGACTGCCCGGCCGTCGCCCGGCAGCCCCGGCCAGTGACGCTCCGGGTCTCCGCCCTCCTCACCTCCCCCACCTGACGAGGACGCGAATGTCTCCGCTGGCCCAGCCGACCGCAACGTCGCCCGAGCCCTCCCCGGCCGCCCCGCAGCCGTCCAGCCCGCTGGACCGGTTCTTCCGGATCTCCGAGCGCGGCTCCACGCTCGCCCGTGAGGTCCGTGGCGGGGTCGCCACCTTCTTCACCATGGCGTACATCCTGGTGCTCAACCCGATCATCCTGGCCAGCGCGGTCGACATGAACGGCACCCACCTGAGCAGTGCCCAGCTGGTCACCGCGACCGCCCTGACGGCGGGTCTGACCACGCTGCTGATGGGTGTGATCGGCAACGTGCCGATCGGTCTGGCGGCCGGGCTCGGCGTCAACACGATCGTGGCGCTCCAGCTCGCCCCCCGGATGACCTGGCCGGACGCGATGGGCATGGTGGTGCTGGCCGGCTTCGCGATCATGATCCTGGTGGCCACCGGGCTGCGCGAGCGGGTGATGAACGCGGTGCCGCTCGGCCTGCGGAAGGCCATCGCGATCGGCATCGGCCTCTTCATCTGCCTGGTCGGCCTGGTGGACGCGGGCTTCGTCAGCCGGATCCCGGACGCCGCGCACACCACCGTCCCGCTCCAGCTCGGCTCGGACGGCCACCTGAACGGCTGGCCGGTGCTGATCTTCATCCTGGGCCTGCTGCTCACCCTGGTCCTGATGATCCGTAAGGTCCCCGGCGCGATCCTGATCAGCATCGCCACCATGACCGCCGTCGCGGTCCTGATCGACCAGGCCGCCAGCATCCCGGCGTCCTCCTGGGGCCTGACCGTGCCGGAGTGGCCGGGCAACCCGGTGGCCGCCCCCGACTTCGGCCTGGTCGGTCAGGTCAGCCTGTTCGGCGGCTTCGGCAAGGTCGGCCTGCTGACCGGCTGCCTGTTCGTCTTCACCGTGCTGATGTCCTGCTTCTTCGACGCGATGGGCACCATCCTCGGCGTCGCGGACGAGGCGCACCTGCTGGACGAGAAGGGCGACCTGCCCGGCATCAACAAGATCCTGATGGTGGACGGCATCGCCACCGCGGCGGGCGGCGCGACCTCCTCCTCCGCCAACACCTGCTTCGTCGAGTCCACCGCCGGCGTCGGCGAGGGAGCCCGGACCGGCTTCGCCTCCATCGTCACCGGCGCGCTGTTCCTGGTCGCGCTCTTCCTCACCCCGCTCGCCACCATGGTCCCGGCCCAGGCCGCCACCCCGGCCCTGGTCACCGTCGGCTTCCTGATCCTGGCCAACTCGATCCGGGACATCGACTGGTCCGACTACACGATCGCCGTCCCGGCCTTCCTCACCATGGTCCTGATGCCGTTCAGCTACAGCATCACCAACGGCATCGGCTTCGGCTTCATCGCCTTCTGCGTCCTGCGCCTCGCGGACGGCCGCGGCCGCACCGTCCCGGTCGCGCTCTACGCGGTCGCCGCGGTCTTCGCCTTCTACTACCTGATGCCGGCCCTCGGCCTCGGCTGATCCGAGCGTCACCACCGAGCCCTCCCGAGCACTGCTTGGGAGGGCTCGGTGCGTTCCCGGCGGGCGTTTGGGAGGGGTGTTGTAGAGGTCCCCGGGGTGGCGGTTCGACTGGGCATGGACATGTTTGGATGAGCTCGCCCGGAGCTCGGGGGCGGGGCTGAGCAGGGCGTGAACGGGGGAGTTCGCGGTACTGCTGACCTGCCGTCGGAGGGCAAATGCGCATTCTGCTGATCGCCAGTGCTTTCAACAGCCTGACCCAGCGTGTCCATGTGGAGTTGCGGGAGCGTGGTCACACGCTGGGGGTCGAACTCGCGCTGGGGGACGAGGCGGTGCGGGCCGGGGTGGAGCGGTTCCGGCCGGATCTGATCCTGGCGCCGATGCTGACCCGGGCGGTGCCGGAGGATGTCTGGCAGCGGTATCCGGTGTTGATCGTGCATCCGGGGCCGAAGGGGGACCGGGGGCCGTCGTCGCTGGACTGGGCGATCCATCTGGGTGCGGCCGAGTGGGGTGTGACGGTGTTGCAGGCGGTGGCGGAGATGGATGCGGGGCCGGTCTGGGCGTCGGTGCCGTTCGCCGTCCGGGCCGGCGGGAAGAGCGAGGTGTACCGCAACGAGGTGGCGGATGCGGCGGTCGAGGCGGTGCTGCTGGCGGTCGAGCGGTTCGCGGGCGGCTGGTACGGGCCCGAGCCGCTGGACTACTCCCAGTGGGACGTCACCGGGCAGCTCCGCCCCTACCACGCGCAGGAGTTCCGGCGGATCGACTGGGCGGCGGACGACACCGCGACGGTGCTGCGCAAGCTGCGGGCGGCGGACAGTCAGCCCGGGGTGCTGGACACCCTGCTGGGCCGGGAGTACTTCCTGCACGGCGGCTGCGCGGAGGACGAACTGCGCGGTAGGCCCGGCGAGTTGATCGCCACCAGGGACGGCGCGGTCTGCCGGGCCACCGCCGACGGCGCGGTGTGGATACCGCAGCTGCGCCCGCGCCGGGAGGCCGGCGGACCACCCACCTTCAAACTGCCCGCCGCCCGGGTGCTCGGCCCCGCGCTGGTGCTGGCGGGCGTACCGGAGGTGCCGGTCACGCCCGAGCGGGCGGCCGGGCGGCAGACCTGGTCGGAGATCCGCTACCGGGAGGCGGGGGAGGTCGGGTATCTGGAGTTCGGGTTCCCTGGTGGGGCGATGAGTACGGCGCAGTGCCGTCGGCTGCTGGCGGCGTACCGGGCGGCGGTGGCGCGGCCGACGTCGGTGCTGGTGTTGGGGCCGTCGCGGGACTTCTTCTCCAACGGTATCCATCTGAACGTGATCGAGGCGGCCGGCGACCCGGCGGCGGAGTCCTGGGCGAACATCAACGCGATGGACGACCTGGTCGAGGCGATTCTCACCAGCACCGACAAGTACGTGGTCGCGGCGCTGGCGGGGAACGCGGCGGCGGGCGGACTGATGCTGTCGCTGGCCGCCGACGAGGTGTGGTGCCGGGCCTCCGCCGTCCTCAACCCGCACTACCGGCTGATGGGGCTGTACGGCTCCGAGTACTGGACCTACACGCTGCCGCGGCGGGTCGGCGCCGAGCAGGCGGAGCGGCTGACCGCTGCCGCGCTGCCGGTCGGGCCCCGGGAGGCGCTGGCGCTCGGTCTGGTGGACCGGGTGGGCGGTGGTGATTCGACGGCGTTCCGGGGCTGGGTGCAGGAGCAGGCCGACCTGCTGGCCGGGTCGGGTGAACTGGCCGCCAGGCTGGTGGCGAAGAAGCAGCGCCGGGCCGACGACGAGGCGGTCAAGCCGCTGGCGGCGTACCGCGCCGAGGAGTTGGCCCGGATGCGGCACAACTTCCTCGACCCGGGCGAGAGCTACCACCAGCTGCGCCGGGCGTTCGTGCACAAGAGCTGCCCGCCCGAGACCCCCGCCCACCTGCGCGGCTGAACCCGGGCCGGACACAGGACGGGCCCCCGCCGGGCAGCGGCGGGGGCCCGTCTCGTCCGGGGGGTTACCGAGCCCGGACGGTGAGGGGTGCGGCCGGGCCGAGGAAGACCGAGGAGCGCCCGGTCTGCTTGCTCGGGGCGACGGCGAACGCGAGGGCGCTGGAGAAGACGTAGGTGCCGAGCCCGACGGCGAGCGGGAAGACGAACTGCAGGCCGATCACCCCGGGCGGGGTGGTGCGGACCTCCGAGAGCCGGACGCTGATCGCGGCCATGCCGGTGTAGTGCATCGCGCAGACCGCGATCCCCATCACCGGCGCGGCGGACAGCACGGCCGCGGTGCCCTGGATGTTCAGCGCGGCCCAGAGGGCGGCGGTCGCCGCGAGGACCGCGATGCCGACCGAGGCCGCCACCGTGGTGGTGTCGTACGCGATGGTGCCGGAGACCCGCATCGCGGCCATCCCGAGGTAGTGCATCGCGGCGACGCCGAGCCCGGTGGCGATCCCGCCGGCCAGCAGCGAGCCGACCGGGCGGCTGCTGTAGCCGACCGTGAAGATGCCCGCGCCGACCACCAGGATGGCGACCAGCAGGCTGAGCACGGTGAGCGGGACGTTGTAGCGGATCTCGGCGCCGCGGACCGCGAAGCCGAGCATCGCGATGAAGTGCATGCTCCAGATGCCGACGCCGAGCGAGACCGAGGCGAAGGTGAGCCAGTTCCGCCTGGTCCGGCCCTCGGTGAGCAGCGCCCACCGGGTGCTGCGGAGGGCGAGCAGGGCCCCGAGGCAGGCGGCCAAGTACGAGATCGCCGGGGTGACCCAGCCGTGGACAGCGTGGTCGATGTGACCCAAGAAGACTCCCTGGACGGGGGTGGGGTGCACTGCGCCGGCGTGCTGTGTTCCTGACAACCTGGAGGCTATCGGCGGGCCGGAGGCTGGGCAACCCTGGGGGATTTGGTGAACTCCCAGGTCAGGATGGGTCCTTCACGAGTACGCCAAGAGCTGGGCACGAAGTCCTGACGGTACGTCCAGTCTTCCCGCGACCCGACCGATATGAATTTTTATTAGCGAGAGTAATGAGATAGGCTAAGGACTATGCCCGAGATGTCCGAGGAGGACCTCGCAGCGGTCAGTCAGCTGCGTTCCTCCGCCATGCGCCTTTCCCGCCGACTGCGACACCAGCGGGTCGAGGAGTCGTTGAGCCCCACCGAGATCGGGGTGCTCGGCACCCTCGGCCGGTGCGGCAAGGCCACCCCTGGTGAGCTCGCCAGGAAGGAACACGTCCAGCCGCCCTCGATGACCCGGATCATCGCGATGCTGGAGGAGAAGGGCCTGGTCCGGCGCGAGCCGCACCCGGACGACCGCCGTCAGGTGGTGGTCAGTGCGACCGAGCAGGCGGAGGCGATCCTCGCGGAGAGCCGCCGCCGGCGGAACGCCTGGCTGGCCGAGCTGGCCCAGGGGCTGACCGAGGAGGAGTGGGCGGTACTCAAGGAGGCCGCACCCGTCCTCTACAAGTTGGCCCACCTCTAGACCGGCTCTGGACCACCTCCAGGGCCTCCGCCAGGACGTCGTCGGGACCGGAAGAAGAAGGAGTACCGCATCACCGCACCACACCACCGATCAACCAGCAGTGCGACCACCGCCACCGCCGTGGTCGCGCTTCGAGGGGAGAGCACCGTGACACCGCCGGCCGCCGCCAGCGCCGCCATCCGCACCGACGACTCCACACCCGAATCGGCAGCCACCACCGCTGCCCCCGCCGACAGCCTGGCGCCGACCCCCGTGGGTCTGCCGGGCAACGGCGACGACGACCCCGACGAACGCACCGCGGCGGCACCGACCGCCGCGTCCACCCCGCTCCGGCAGGCACCGGGCGGGGACGGCCCGACGGGGGCCCGCTTCACCCGGCCCGGCGGGATGTTCTCCTCGCTGCGGATCCGCAACTACCGCTACTACTTCGCCGGTCAGGTGGTCTCCAACACCGGCACCTGGATGCAGCGGATCGCCCAGGACTGGCTGGTGCTCAGCCTGACCGGCAGCCCGCTCGCGGTCGGCATCACCACCGCGATGCAGTTCCTCCCGATGCTGCTGCTCGGCCTCTGGGGCGGCGTGCTCGCCGACCGGCTGCCCAAGCGGCGGCTGCTGATCGCCACCCAGGGCGCGATGGGCCTGCTGGCCGTCGGCCTCGCGGTGCTCACCATCTCCGGGGCGGTCACCGCCGGGTACGTCTACGTCTTCGCGCTGCTGCTCGGCCTGGTCACGGTGGTGGACAACCCCACCCGGCAGGCCTTCGTCAGCGAGATGGTGCCCGCCAAGGACCTGGCCAACGCGGTCAGCCTGAACGCGGCCAACTTCCAGACCGCCCGGCTGATCGGTCCGGCGGTGGCCGGTCTGCTGATCGCCGCGGTCGGCAGCGGCTGGGCCTTCGCGGTCAACGCGGTGTCCTTCGCCGCCGTGATCGGCGGCCTGCTGGCGATGCGGACCGGCGAGCTGCGCCCGACCGAACGGGTGGCCCGCCAGGGCGGTCAACTCCGGGAGGGGCTCCGGTACGTGAAGGAGCGTCCGGAACTGCTCTGGCCGATGGTGCTGGCCGGCTTCATCGGCACCTTCGGGTTCAACTTCCCGACCCTGCTGTCGGGTTTCGCCTACGACACCTTCCACGTGGGTGCCGGGCAGTACGGTCTGCTGAACACCGCGATGGCGGTCGGTTCGCTGGCCGGCGCGCTGCTCGCCGCCCGGCGCGGGGTGCCCAGGCTGCGCCGGCTGGTCGGTGCCGCGCTGGTGTTCGGCGCGCTGGAGGTGCTGGCCGCCTTCGCCCCCGGGTACTGGTCCTTCGCCCTGCTGCTGACCGTGATCGGGGTCTTCGGCCTGACCTTCAACACCTCGGTCAACTCGATGATCCAGCTGTCCACCGACCCGGAGATGCGCGGCCGGGTGAGCGGACTGCTGGTGCTGGTCTTCACCGGCGGCACGCCGATCGGCGCCCCGGTGGTCGGCTGGGTGACCGATGTGTACGGGCCCCGGCTCGGCCTGCTGGCCTGCGGCGCGGTCTCCGCGCTGGCCGCCCTGGTGGTCGGCCTGGTGCTGGCCCGGGCGGCCGACCTCAAGGTGCGGGTCGACCTGCACCGGGGCTCCCGGGTGGTGGCCTTCGTGCCGCGCGGCCCGGTCCGCACCCGCGAGCTGGCCACCGCCTGCTGACGGCGGTCCGGCGGTCCGGCCCCGGAGCCTGGTCTCCAGGACCGGCCGGGCCACCGGCACGGATCCGCACCGAAATCGTTCCCCCGGGACGGCCCCGGTGGACGATCATGGGGCCATGAGGCTCTTCGTGGCGGTGAACCCGCCGGTCGACGCGGTACAGGAACTGGCCGACGCGGTGGCGCCGTTGCGCGAGCTGCCGGGCGCGGAACGGCTGCGCTGGACCGAGGTGGCGGGGTGGCACCTGACGCTCGCCTTCCTGGGCGAGCTGCCGGTGGCCGAGCTGCCCGCGCTGACCGGGCTGCTGGCCCGGTCGGCGGGGGAGCACGGTGCGCACCGGCTCCGGCTGGCCGGCAGCGGCTGCTTCGGCGACCGGGCGCTCTGGGCCGGGGTGGACGGGGAGGTCCGGGCGCTCCGCCGACTGGCCGAGACGGTCCGGGCCGGGGTCACCGAACTGGGCGTCGAGAGCGACCGGCTCGGCTTCCAGCCGCATCTCACCCTGGCCCGGTCGGGCGCCGCGCGGGGCAGCCGCCGGGCCGACCGGCGGACCGACGCGGGCGGTCTGCCGTGGCTGGCCGGGGCGCTGGAGGGCTTCCGGGGCGTCGAGTGGCGGGCCGGTGAACTCTGCCTGATGCGCAGTGAGACGGGCCTCGGCGGGTCCCGCTACACGGTGCTGGAGCGGTTCCCGCTGGCCGACCGGAGCGCCTGACCCCGGTGGCCGGGCGGGCCCGGGTGGCCGGATGGTGCCAGTCGCCCTCCCGGGCGACGGCTCCCTTGTCCGGGCGAGCCGTCGCCCGTACGTTCGTCGGATGGAGCTGGAGCTGCGCCACCTGCGAACCATCCGGGCGATCGCCGAGGCGGGCAGCCTGACCAAGGCGTCGGTCTCGCTGGGCCTGGCCCAGCCCGCGCTGAGCACCCAACTCAAGCGGATCGAGCGCCTGTTGGGCGGGGACCTGTTCGAGCGCAGCCGGGAGGGCGTACAGCCGACCCCGCTCGGCGAGCTGGTGCTGGACCGGGCCAGGGTGCTGCTGCCGGCCGCCCGGGAGCTCCAGGAGGAGGCGGCCCGGTTCGCCAACGCACTCGACGGGCCGCCCCGGTTCCGGCTCGGCGCCACCCACGGACCGCTGCTCGGCGCCCTGGTGGACCGGCTGATGGCCGAGTACCCCGGCGCCGCCGTGACCACCGCCACCTCCTGGTCCACCCGCCAGCTGGTCGGCCAAGTGGCCTCCGGGCGGCTGGATTTCGCACTGGTCGGGGGCTGCGGGGAGAGCCGGCCGCAGGGTGACGAGCAGCTGGCCTGGCGGGAGATCGGCACCGACCCGATCTTCGTGATGCTGGCGGCCGACCACCCGCTGGCCGGTGAGCAGGAGCTGATCCTGCGTCAACTCGCGGCCGAGCAGTGGACCCTGGCGCCGGGGGAGGGCTGCTTCGCGGACTGCTTCGCGGCGGCCTGCAGCCGGGCCGGCTTCACCCCGCTGTCGATGTACGAGACCGACACCGCCTCCTGCGTGCACCTGGTGCAGGTCGGCCGGGCGGTCGGGCTGTGCCGGGCCACCTTCCCGCCGACCGCCGGGCTGGTCACCGTCCCGCTGGCCGGCTCCCCGCTGACCTGGCGGCACCTGCTCGGCTGGCACCCGGCCGCCGCGGCGGCCGGGACCGCCGGCGAGGTGACCGGCTACGCCCGCACCGCGCACGCCGAGGCGGCCGGGCGCAGCCCCTCGTACGCGGGCTGGCTGGCCGCCCGGTAGCCACCCGAGGGGGGCCGACCGGGCGGCGGGCCTGGATCAGACCGGCTGCGGCTCCAGGTCGCGGTTGATCCGGCGCCAGCCCCGGGTGGAGACGGTGTTCGGGTGCTCCTCGCCGAACAGCCGGAGCAGCTCGGACAGGGCGTGCTCGCGGAGTTCGGCGGCCTGGGCCGGGTTGGACTTGCGCAGGGTGACCGCGAGGTTGGACTCGCAGGCGATCGCGTCCGGGTGGGCGGGACCGTACCGGTTGCACAGCCCGGCGTAGGCGGCCCGCTCCAACTCCTCGGCCTTGGCGGGCTGTCCGCCGTCGCCGTAGGCGTTGGCCAGGTTGATCATCGCGTTCAGGGTGAACGGGTGGTCGGGGCCGAGCACCGAGCGGAGGGTCCCGACGGTGTGCGTGCCGCGCCGGATCGCCGCCTCGACGTCCCCGCTGCCGCGCAGGTAGATCCCGAGGTTGTTCTCGCAGGCCAGGGTGAACGGGTGCTCGTCGCCGAACAGCCGCTGGTGCCCCTCGTAGACGGTGGTGGCCAGGTCCCGGGCGGCCTCCTTGTCGCCGGAGGCGCTGTGGTCGGCGGCCAGGTTGAGCGCACAGGCCAGGGTGTCCGCCGCCTCCGCGCCGAACCGGTCCAGGTAGCGCTCGTAGGTCTGCATGGTGAGCTGCCTGGCCTCCCGCAGGTGACCGTCCCGACGGAGCGACACCGCAAGGGACTTGGCGTTGCGCAGGTTCTCCGGCAGGTCGGCCTGGAGCACGTCGGCGAGCTCCTCGGTGACCTCCCTGAGCAGCTCGATCGACCCCTTGTAGTCGCCGATCTCACGCAGGTCGCGGGCCAGGTTGGACTTGCTGGACAGGGTGTACGGGTGCCGCGGGCCGAGCACCGCGGCCCGTCGGTCGTAGGTGTCCTGGTCCAGGTCGCGGGCCGCCTCGCTGTCGCCGACCAGCCGGTAGTCGATGGCCAGGTTGTTGGCGATCGACAGGGTGCGGGCGTTCTCCTCGCCGAACAGCTCGCGGAACTGGCCGTACGTCTCCAGGTCGAGGTCCAGCGCCTCCTGGAACCGGCCGAGCGCGCGCAGGTCGGCGCCGAGCGATCCGGCGGTCATCAGGGTGTACGGGTTGTGCTCGCCGAGCAGGGTCTTCTGCCCGGCCAGGGTGCGCTCGTCGAGCGAGCGGGCGTCCGCGAAGTTGCCCTGGGAGCGGACCACGTTGGCCAGTTGGAAGTTGAGGCTGAGCACCTGGCGCCGCAGGTGCCGGGACTCCACCTCGTCCTGCTCGCCGCCGAGCCGGCTGGTCCAGGTGGCGTCGAGCTGCTCGGCCAGGGTGCGGGCCTTGTCCAGGTCGGTGCGCTTCCACAGGTAGCGGACCCGGTCGATCAGCAGCTCGCGGGTCTCCCGCTCGTCGCAGTCCTGCGCCCGGGAGGGGGCCAGGTGCGGCCAGATCTTCTCGAACCTCGGCCAGTTGGCCGGGTTGTCGGTGTCGCCGAGGGCCGGCCTGGCGCCGACCAGGATGCGGTGCACCTCGTGCATCGCGGCCTCGCGGGCGCTGTCGTCCATCTCGGACCGGACCACGGCCTGCACCAGCCGGTGCACCTGGAAGCTGTTGCTGCCCGCGTCCACCTTGGCCAGCGCGTACCGGCCGACCGCCTGGATCACCTTGCCCAGCATGAAGACGTCGCTGAGGTCCTCGTCGTACTTCACCAGCGACTTGATCATCTGGTCGCTGTAGAACAGGTCCATCGAGATCGGCTCCGGCGCGAAGAACGCGCAGAGCTGCAACAGCCGTACGGCGGCCGGGGACTGCTCGCGCAGCCGGGCGATCGAGACGTTCCAGGTGGCGCCGACCGGGGTCGGGTAGTCGGCCGGGCGGCCGACCGCGAGGGCCCGGGTGGCCTCCTGCTGGAGCTGGCGGACGTAGGTGTCGACGGGGGTGCGGGTGGTGTCCAGCCAGGCGGCCGCCACCTCGACCGCCAGGGGCAGGTCGCCGACCGCCTCGGCCACCCGGTCGGCGTCGGCCCGGGACAGGCCCCGGGTGCGCCGGGTCAGGTGCTCCACGCTCTCGCCACGGGTGAAGACGTCCACCCCGAGCACCCCGGCCTGGCCGGACCACGCCTGGTTCCGCGAGGTGACCAGGATGTGCCCGGAGCCGCCGGGGAAGAACCGGCGGATCTCGCTCGGCTCGTCGGCGTTGTCGAAGATCAGCAGCCAGCGCGAGGTCGGGTTGCCCCGGCGGAGCGCCTCCCGGGCCGCCTCGGCGGCCTCGTTGACGCTGTCGCCGACCCGCAGCCCGAGCCGCCCGGCCAGGTCGGACAGCGCGGTGGGGATCAGGTCGGTCTGCTCGGCGTCGATCCACCAGACCAGGTCGTAGTGCGACATGTAGCGGTGCGCGTACTCCAGTGCCAGCTGCGACTTGCCGACACCGCCGAGCCCGTACAGCGTCTGCGGGGTCGGCAGCACCACCATCGGCCCGCCGACCAGCTGCTCGCGCAGCTCCTCCAGCACCTTGGCCCGGCCGGTGAAGGACGGGTTGCGCTGCGGCACCGACCAGTACGAGGGCCGGGTGCCGGGGAACCGCGGGATCTGCACCTCGGCGTCGATGTCGGCGTCCGCCCGGCCGAGCGCGCGGAGCAGGATGGCGGCGGCCTGGCTCTCGTCCCGGCCGACCAGGTCGACCGGGTTGCGGCTGACGAACGGCGCGTTCAGCCGGACGTCGCTGACCCGGACCGGGACGATCTGGCGACGGCTGCCCGACGGGTCGAAACCGCCCATCGAGTCCCACAGTGCCCGGGCCTGAGGGGCCCTCAGATACGCGGCGGAGAGCACCGCGACCGTCCGGTTGGCGGCGTCGATGCCGCGCTCGGTCTCCTGCCGGGTGTCCGCCCCGGCGCCGATGTCCCGGGGCACCACCCGGAAGCCGGCGCTCTCCAGCACGGCGGCGATCCAGTCCGCCCAGATCCGGTCCTCGGGCACGAAGGACAGGTAGAGGTCGGCGGGCACGGTCGGCCGCCGCCGGGTGTACGCCTCGACCCAGTGCAGCCGGACGTCCTCGTCCAGCGGCGGCAGCGCGGTGACCCGGCCCTTGGTCAGCACCGAGGTGAGCCGCTCGCAGGCGGCCAGCATCGAGGTCGGGGTGCCGGTCTGGTCGCCGAAGGTGGCGAGGATCTCCTCGTAGGCGTAGAACGGCCGGTACGGGATCTCCACCGAGCCCCAGTAGTGGGCGAGTTCCTCCTCGACCAGGCCCTCGGGCAGCCCGGAGAACCGCAGCCGGGCCAGCGCCCGGCCGGCGTCCGCCTTCTCCTTCTCGCCCTCGTCGATCCGCATCGGCACCGGCAGGATGCGGATTGCCCGCTCCCGGTACCGGTCGTTGATGTGCTGGGCGATCTTCGAGGCGCCCTCGATGCTCTGGTCGCTCAGGGTGAAGCAGACCACCAGGTCGTCCGGCATCTGCACGGTGCAGATCTCGGCGATGTCGGACAGGCCCGTCCGGCTGTCGATCAGGATGTAGTCGTAGCGGCGGCTCATGTCCCGCTTCAGGGCGTCGAAGAACTGCCCGCCGTCGAAGCGGTCGTAGAAGAGGTCCCAGTCGAGCCGGCCGACCACCTCGGAGTAGTCCCGGTTGAGCTGACCGGCCGAGAGGAAGTCCAGGCTGCCACCGGGTGGGAAGCCGGGCCAGGAGAGCGACAGCGCGTGCGGGTGCACCCGGGCGAAGTCCTGGTGCCAGCCCGGCGGGTGCTCGACCTCGCGGAGCGCCTCCTCCCGGTAGTCGGTGATCAGGTCCATCATCCCGGTGGTGCCCGCGAGGGCGCCCTGGTCGAGGAACGGCCGGAAGAACTTGGCCAGGCCCGGCGCCTCCAGGTCCCAGTCCACGGTGAGCACCCGGAAGCCGTTGGCGGCCAGGATCCAGGCGGTGTTGGCCAGCGCCATGGTGCGGCCGGTGCCGCCCTTGTAGGAGTAGAAGGTCACCACCCGGCCTTGGCGGTCCTCGCTGGCCTGCGGCTCGGTGTCCTCCACCGGATCGGCCATCCGGAGCTTCCTGGTCGGCTTGTCGGTCATAACTCTCCTCCCCCGAAGGCGATCCCCGGGGGAGAATCGTCCTCCTCGTGATAGCGCGACTGGTCGCTGTCCCGGTCGTCCCGACTCCAGGGCCGTCGTGGTGGCGGCTCCTCCCTGGCACTCGACGGACTCTCGAAGGCCCGGCGCAGGCTCGGCCTGGCACTGCCCGGGCCGCCGGTCCCGTCGGGCTGGTTGCCCTGACCGCTCGGTGGCCTCGAACTCTCCTCGAAGGCGTACTTGGCCCGCATCACCGCGCGCGGCAGCGCCGCCTCGAACTCCTCCAGCGAGCCCAGCTCGGCCGGGCTGCCGTGGAAGCTCGGCCGGCTGTCACGGTGCTGGGAGCGCAGCGTACGGGCGCTCAGCTCGGAGAGCGCCTCGCCGTCGGCGACGCAGTCCGGGTCGGTGCTGTTCCACGGTTCCAGCACGCTCACCCAGGACGGGTTGCGGCGGTCGAAGTCCACCACCGCCGCCCGCCGGGTCTCGTCCCGCAGGGCCCAGCGGTCCAGCAGCAGCAGCCCGGGCGCGGTCGGCGGGCCCTCGGCGAGGATCGCCTCCGCCTCGTCCTCGTACGCGTGCACGCTCGGCTCGAAGCCCAACTGCCGGGCCACCCGGGCCGCGTGGTCGGCGAGCGGCCGGGACGAGGCGGGCTGGTACGGGCGCCAGTCGGTCGGCTGCGGCCCGTAGTAGTCCGGGTTCCGGCCCTCCGGCACCTCGGCCTGCGGGTAGGAGAGCACCGAGATCCGTAACTGCCGGGTGCGCGGGGTCGGGAAGGCACTCGGCTGGGCCTGGAAGTCCAGCGGCCGGCCGGGCGGGATCACGGTGCTGGCCGCCACGTCCACGATCCGCTCGGCCAGCCGGTGCACGGCCAGCTCGTAGGCCCGGCGGAAGTAGCCGAGCCGCATCAGTGCGTACAGCCCCTCGGCCTCGTAGTCGGGGCCGAACCCCCGGTGGTTGAACTGGAGTTGCCGGGCCACCTCGGGCAGCTGGTGATCGCTCATCGGGATCCACAGCACCGGCACGATGCCGGTCGGCCGCTCGGTGCTCTGCCGCTCCGGGAAGACCGGCCGCTGGACGAAGGAGTGCCACTCCTGGCCGCAGGCCACGCTGGTGAAGTAGCGCGGCGAGTAGAGCGGCACGAACACCCGGCAGCTGGCCAGCTCCTGGGAGAGCCGCTCGGCCCACAGCTGGCCCTGGTGCATGGACTGGTCCATGAAACCGACCGGCGCTCCGCCGCGCAGGTCGGTCAGGTGCAGCACCTCGTCGCAGAGGTCGTTGAAGAGGCGGTTCACCCACTGGTTGGGATCACCGGCCCCGCCGGTGCGGGACCTGGGGACGTGCGCGTAGCTGAGAAAGAAGTACGGACGCTCCGCGTTCTCGTCCCACCCGCCAGGGTCGTCGTCGCCGTACACACGCGCCTCCCCCGAGACCATCCGGTGTGTTGGTGGTGCACCGTCTCAGACGTAGCCGGGATGTCCACAGTTCCCAACCGCGTCGTTCCCTCACAGAGGGCCTTCAGTGTAGGAAGGTCAGGTTCGCGAATGGAATAGGGCGTTGTCCCGGAGGAACTTGTCGGCCACGTCCACCCCGTCCGCGATGTCCATCACGAAGCAGTCCGCCGCACCGAGCCGCCCCCGGCGCAGACTGGCCATCTCGCCGAGCACGCCGGTCATCGGTTCGAAGTGTTCGTCCCGCAGGTGCACGGCGTCGAACGACTGCCAGAGGCCGCTCGGCAGCACGCAGCTGTAGGTCTGGATCGGCGGATCGGGCTGCCGGTACTCGGCCAGGTGCAGCGCGGTGCAGCACCAGACCGGTACCCCGATCAGCAGCGCCCGGGCCCGTGCGGCGTACAGCCGGCCGACCGGGGAGTCCTCGCCGAGGTGGGAGTCGAGCGGGTGATCGTCCGTCAGTTCGGCCGCGCGGTGGCCGATCGCGGCGAACGAGGTCTGCGGGTGGTGGCTGCGACGGGCCCCCGGGGTCTGCCTGAGCACCTCGGAGAAGTGGCCGAGAATGCGCGAGGTCGGGGTGGTGTCAGGGTCGAAGGGGGGGCGCGAATCCCAGTACGCCTGCTTCTGTTGCTCCGTCATCCCGTCGGTGGGGGCGAGGGAGAGGCGGGAGGTGTTCGAGTTCTCGGGAGTCGCGGTGTAGGCCAGCACGGTGCCCCGCTCGCCGAGGACGCGGCGCAGCGCCGCCAGCAGGGCGGCCGGGCCGCCGGCGATCGGGCCGACGGCGCGGAGCGAGGACTGCACCAGCAGGGTCTCGCCCGGCTGGATGCCGAGGGACCGCAGGTCGCGCTCCAGTTCGTCGATGCCGATCACGGACGCTCTCTCCTTGAGTTGCACTACCTAGGGGCTCGGGGCCCTGCTGATGTGCGGCTCCGCCGCGTGGGCGGCGAGGTCTGGCGTTCGGGTCACTGCGAAAGTGCCTACCCAGCTATGCACGGATCACCTGTTCCGAGGCCGGCGTCGCAGTTCCCCGAGCCCCTGACCGTAGATGCGCGAGCGCCGTACTCGACTGCATGCCCTCCACGAAGCGGGCGCCCACGGGGGTGAGGGAGCCGGAGGTGAGGAGGGTTTCGACGGCGGTGGTGGTGTGGGCGTGCCAGGTGGTGTGCTGGGTGTGGGCGTGGGCGGCGGCGGGGCTGTCGAGGCCGGCGTAGGCGCGGACCCGGGTGGCCCAGAACTCGGTGACCGCGAGGTGGGCGTAGGTGCCCTGGAGCAGGCCCTCCAGCGGGCGGGGGTCGGGGCGCCAGGGGGCGTGGAAGAGGCGGTCGTCGGCCGGGTCGTGGAGGTCGTGGAAGTCCAGCACGGCGCCGAGCTTGACGTGGTTGAACTCGTGCGCGAGCAGCAGCGCCAGGATCGGTGCGGTGCCGGGCCGGGCGATGCCGACCGCGCCGAACGCCTGCCGGGCCGCCGCGCTGACGTCCCGTCCGGCGGGGCCGGGGCGGAGCGGGGTGAGGGTGCCGAGCCCGGCCCGGAGGCCGGCCGCGTGCTCGGGCAGGTCGCGGCCGAGCAGCTCCCAGGCCTCCCGGAGGCCGCCCGTCCAGGCGAGCAGCTCGTCCTCGGTCAGCCGGTCGGCGACCGGCCACTGGTGGCTGTCCCGCTGCGGGTCGGTGTCCTCCAGGGCGAGCGTCCAGCCGCCGGGCAGCGCGACCCGGCGGACGGGCTGCCAGGGGCCGCCGTCCGGGTCGTCCCAGCCCACCTCGACGTCCCGGACGGTGAAGCCGTCCTTGCCGCCGCGCAGCACCGCCTCGCCCGCTCCGCCGACCTCGACCCGGCCCAGCGTCGGCAGGTGCACCGCGCCGCCCCGGACCGGGACTGGCAGCTCGAACTCGCGGCCGGCCCGGAGCGCGGCGGCGGCGGCCAGCTCGGCGAAGCCGCCGAGGTCGGCCCCGGGGTCACGGTCCAGGCAGCGCACCGCCCAGGCCCGGACGTACGGGTGGCCGAGGGTGGCGTCCAGCGCGTCCGGCGCGGTGCCGTCCAGCTCGGTCAGCAGCGACCAGGGCTCCGGGGCGCCGGCCGAGAGGGCGGCCAGCAGCCGTCTGGTCAGCCCGAGCTGGGCGGTGGCCAGCGCCCGGACGGTGCCGGCGCTGCCGTGCCCGGCGGCCAGCTCGGCCAACTGGGCCTCGGTGAGCGTCCCTTCGGCCGGGCCCGGCTGGGGCGGGACGGTGCTGACCGGGGCGACCCGGTCCCGGACGGTGGTGATCAGTTTCATCAGATCCCCGCAGAAGACGGAGGGGTTGTCGAAGCCGCGGCCGCTCCGGTACCGGTGCGCGTACAGACCGCCGCCGCAGGAGCGGACCACCGGGCAGGACCGGCAGTCCGCGCTCAGCCCGGCCAGCCCGGACTGACGTTCCATCATGCCCGGGTGCCCGGCCACCTGGTCCAGGGTGTGCGCGAAGACGTCGAAGCCGGTCTCGGGTGCGCCGTCGTACGCCGTCTTGAGGCTGTCCGCCTGCTCCAGCGTGCCGTCGGTCTCGATCACCACCAGGTCGGCCGGGTCCAGCCCGAGCGACTCGGTCAGGCTGGAGCGGCCGCGCAGGGTGCGGTGCACCGAGTCGAAGATCCGGACCGGCACCGGGCGGCCCTGCGCCGTCCAGCGCCGGTGGATCGTCAGCAGCCAGTCGGCGTACGGCGCGGGCCCCGCGCCGGCGGGACGTTTCGGCGGATCGTCCCAGGTCGCGTGGGGGAGCAGGAAGTCGATCCGGGGCGGGGCGAGCTCGACCAGCGCGTCGTAGACGGCGACCGGGTCGTTCTCGACGTCGATGGTGCACAGCAGACCGGCGTACAGGTGGCGGTAGGCCGGACTGCGGAGCAGCTCGACGGCGGCCAGCACCTTGGCGTGGCTGCTGCGTCCGTCGGCGTACCTGCGGTGCCGGTCGTTGGCGGCCCGGTCGCCGTCCAGCGAGATGCCGACCTTGACGTCCAGCTCGGCGAACAGGTCGAGGAACCGCTCGGACAGCTGGACGCCGTTGGTGTGGATCCGCAGGTCGAGCGCGCAGCCCGGGGGGAGGGCGGCGCGCAGCAGCTCGGCGGCCCGGCGCAGCACGACGGGGCCCGCGAGCAGTGGCTCCCCGCCGTGCAGCACCACGTGGACGGCCGTCAGCCGGTGGGCCAGGGCATGCTCCGCGATGCGGTCGGCGGTCGCCGCGAGCACGCGCTCCGAGACGGTGCGCGGCTTGCCACGCCAACTGGTGTCGGCGTGCTCGTACACGTAGCAGTGATCACAGGAAAGGTCACAGCGGCTGTGCACCTTGAGGACGAACTGCGAGAACGGCGCGGGGGGACGGGACATGACGAGGCGTCGGCTGTGCGGCGACCGTCAGATGGAGGAGTTGAAGGCCGCCACGGCGACCTGGCCGCTCTCCTGGCCGGGCAGCGCCCGGTGCAGCTCGGCGGTGAGGTGGTCGGTGCCCAGAGCGGCGAGGGCGGCGAGCGAGGCCCGAGGGGCGGGCTGCTCGACGGAGTCGCGGTCAGCAGGCCGGGTGGCGAGTGCGGTGACCATTGCAGTCTCGTTTCTGCGGTTGAAGCGCGGGGAAACGGGGTAACCCAGAGTCGCTTGCTCCGGCTCCGGGCCCGCCCGACTACCGCCGAGTGTCCCGGACGCGCCTACGTACCGCCCGCCAAATGGCCATAAATCCATCAGTTCGTGCGAGGGGCCACTACTGCGATTGACGTAGGGTCAGTCGCGCGCGCCCGTGTGGCCGCCTACGCCCCGGCTACGGGCAGAGCCGCTCGACCCGCCAGCCGCCGGCCTCGGCCAGGTAGCGCAGCCGGTCGTGCAGCCGGTTCTCCCGGCCCTGCCAGAACTCCACGGTCTCCGGCACCACCCGGTAGCCGCCCCAGAACGGCGGCACCGGCACGCCCTCGCCCTCCGGGTAGCGCCGCTCCAGCTCCGCGTAGCGCTGCTCCAGCACCTCCCGGCTGCTCACCGGGCTGGACTGCTCGCTGGCCCAGGCGCCCAGCTGGGAGCCGTGCGGGCGGGTCCGGAAGTAGGCGGCGGTCTCGTCCCGGCCGACCTTCTCGACCCGGCCGGTGACCACCACCTGGCGGGAGAGCGAGATCCACGGGAAGAGCAGCGAGGCCCAGGGATTGACGGCCAGTTCGCTGCCCTTGCGGGAGCCGTAGTTGGTGAAGAACACGAAGCCGCGCCGGTCGTAGCCCTTCAGCAGCACCGTCCGCGAACTCGGCCGGCCCTGCGCGTCGGCGGTGCTCAGCACCATCGCGTTGGCCTCGGTCACCCCGGCCTCCACCGCCTGGTGGAACCACTCGGTGAACTGGGCGACCGGCTCGGCCGTGAGCTGCTTCTCGGCCAGGCCCTCGTGCTGGTAATGCTTGCGCATCACGCTCGGGTCCGGGCTGGGCCGGGCCTCGGTGGGCGTGGCCGGAGGGGTCGGGTGACGATCCGCGGTAGGCACGGCAACATCATCCCGTACGACAAGCGTCGGATACCGCTACGTCCAGGCAAACCCGGGTGGGAGATAAGGTGTCTCGCCACCGCTCCACACCTCGCCACGCAGGGGATTGCCCGGGTTCGTCCGGTACGTCCCGCCACGGTCCGCCACTGTCGCCGGACCTGTGACTGTCCGGGCCGGGGCGGTCTTTCGGGAAACATCACCGTAGTGGTGTCTGGCGCAATGCACTCCGTGCCTGTCAGGCTGACACCGAGTGCCAACACACCATCGGTCACCGGCGTCGCCCGCCCCACCAACGGCGGCCCGCCGGATCGGATCACTGAAGGAGCCGTCATGTCCGACTTCGTACCCGGACTCGAGGGAGTCGTCGCGTTCGAGAGCGAGATCGCCGAACCCGACCGGGAAGGCGGCGCGCTCCGTTACCGCGGCGTGGACATCGACGACCTGGTCGGGCACGTCTCGTTCGGGCACGTCTGGGGCCTGCTGGTGGACGGCAAGTTCAACCCCGGCCTGCCCGCCGCCGAGCCGTTCCCGATCCCGGTGCACTCCGGTGACATCCGGGTCGACGTGCAGTCCGCGCTCGCCATGCTGGCCCCGGTCTGGGGCCTCAAGCCGCTGCTCGACATCTCCGCCGAGGAGGCCCGGGACAACCTGGCCAGGGCGGCCGTGATGGCGCTCTCCTACGTGGCGCAGTCGGCCCGTGGCCAGGGCCGCCCGATGGTCCCGCAGAGCGAGATCGACAAGGCCGAGACCGTGGTCGAGCGGTTCATGATCCGCTGGCGCGGCGAGCCGGACCCGAAGCACGTCAAGGCGATCGACGCGTACTGGACCTCGGCCGCCGAGCACGGCATGAACGCCTCCACCTTCACCGCCCGGGTGATCGCCTCCACCGGTGCCGACGTGGCCGCCGCGCTCTCCGGTGCGGTCGGCGCGATGTCCGGCCCGCTGCACGGCGGCGCCCCGTCCCGGGTGCTCGGCATGATCGAGGAGATCGAGCGGACCGGCGACGCCGCCGCCTACGTCCGCAAGGCCCTCGACAACGGTGAGCGGCTGATGGGCTTCGGCCACCGCGTCTACCGCGCCGAGGACCCGCGCGCCCGCGTGCTGCGCCGCACCGCCAAGGAGCTCGGCGCCCCGCGCTTCGAGATCGCCGAGGCGCTGGAGAAGGCCGCGCTGGAGGAGCTGCACAACCGCCGCCCCGACCGCGTGCTGGCCACCAACGTGGAGTTCTGGGCCGCCATCATGCTGGACTTCGCCGAGGTCCCGGCGCACATGTTCACCTCGATGTTCACCTGCGCCCGGACGGCCGGCTGGTCGGCCCACATCCTGGAGCAGAAGCGCACCGGTCGGCTGGTCCGCCCGGCCGCCCGCTACATCGGCCCGGCCGCGCGCGGGCCGCAGGACATCGAGGGCTTCGAGTCGATCGCGCACTGACGTCGCGTCACTCTTTCGAGCGGGTCCGGGGCAGTCGCCCCGGACCCGCTCGACACCTGCTCTGAGCGGGGAAGATCACATCTCAGCGTGCGGACGGGCGCTGCGAGTTCGGCACCCCGGGCAGTAGGCTGCCGCCGTGGCTAAGATCCAGATCCCCGCTGACATCAAGCCCGCAGACGGCCGTTTCGGCTGCGGCCCGTCCAAGGTGCGCCCCGAGGCACTGAGTGCCCTCGCCGCCACCGGCACCTCGCTGCTGGGTACTTCGCACCGGCAGGCCCCGGTCAAGAACGTGGTCAAGCGCGTCCGCGAGGGCGTCGCCGACCTGTTCTCGCTGCCCGAGGGCTACGAAGTGGTGCTCGGCAACGGTGGCTCCACCGCGTTCTGGGACATCGCGGCCTTCGGGCTGGTGCGCGAGAAGTCCCAGCACCTCAACTTCGGTGAGTTCTCCTCCAAGTTCGCGTCCTCGGTCAAGGCCGCGCCGTGGCTGGGCGAGCCCTCGGTGATCAAGTCGGAGCCGGGCACCCACCCGCTCCCGGTCGCCGAGGCCGGCGTGGACGTCTACGCCCTCACCCACAACGAGACCTCCACCGGTGTCGCGATGCCGATCCGCCGTCCGGCGGGCGGCGACGCGGGCTCGCTGGTGCTGGTCGACGCCACCTCGGGCGCCGGCGGGCTGCCGGTCGACATCACCGAGACCGACGTCTACTACTTCGCGCCGCAGAAGTCCTTCGCCTCCGAGGGTGGCCTCTGGCTCGCGACCTTCTCGCCCGCCGCGCTGGAGCGTGCCGCCGAGATCGCCGCCTCCGGCCGGTACATCCCGCCGTTCTTCGACCTGCCGACCGCGATCGACAACTCCTCGAAGGACCAGACCTACAACACCCCGGCGATCTCCACCCTCTTCCTGCTCGCCGAGCAGCTGGAGTGGCTGAACGGCCAGGGCGGCCTGGACTGGGCCGTGGCGCGGACCGCCGACTCCTCGGCGCGGCTGTACGGCTGGGCCGAGAAGTCCTCCTACGCCCGCCCGTTCGTGGCCAAGGCCGAGGAGCGCTCGCAGGTCGTCGGCACGATCGACTTCGACGACTCGATCGACGCCGCGGAGATCGCCAAGGCGCTGCGCGCCAACGGCATCGTGGACACCGAGCCCTACCGCAAGCTCGGCCGCAACCAGCTCCGGGTCGCGATGTTCCCGGCCGTCGACCCGTCCGACGTCGAGGCCCTCACGGCCTGCATCGACTACGTCGTCGAGCAGCTCTGACGCTCAGCTGTCCGCAGGGCTCAGCCGGTTACGGTCCAGGGGCTCGGGGAACGGCGACGGTTCGTGGCTGGCGGTATCACTGCGAAAGTGCCTGACCACCTACGCACAGATCACCTCTTTCGAGGCCGGCGTCGCAGTTCCCCGAGCCCCTGACTCCGTAGCGGGCTGAGCATCTGCCAAGAAGTCGCGTCGCCCACGCGGCGGAGCCGCACATCAGCAGAGTCCCGAGCCCCTGACTCCGTAGCGGGCTGAGCATCTGCCAGGAAGTCGGCGTCGCCCGCGCGGCGGAGCCGCACATCAGCAGAGTCCCGAGCCCCTGACTCCGTAGCGGGCTGAGCATCTGCCAGGAAGTCGGCGTCGCCCGCGCGGCGGAGCCGCACATCAGCAGAGTCCCGAGCCCCTGACTCCGTAGCGGGCTGAGCATCTGCCAGGAAGTCGGCGTCGCCAACGCGGCGGAGCCGCACATCAGCAGTTCCCCGAGCCCCTGGACCGTAGCCCTGAGCGCCCTGCAAAAAGGCTGGCGGCGCCCGCGGCGCTCAGCGGTGTGTCAGGGCGCTGATGATCACGACGGCCAGCAGCAGCGCCAGTGCGCCGCTCACGATTCGCATTCGGGTCTTGGGGTCCACGGTGAACGAGGTTACCCGCTGGCGCGGTGGGCCTCGTCGGAGGCCCGTTCGGGGCCGTAGAGGCCGGTGAGTTCCTCGGCCAGTTCGTCGTGGGGGACCGCGCGGAGGCGGCCGTCGCCCCGGTACTGCTGGGTACGGAAGGCGGACGGGGCGAGGCCGACCCGGCGGGTGAAGATCCGGGTGAAGTAGGCCGGGTCCTGGTAGCCGACCCGGCGGGCCACCGCGGCGACCGGGAGCTCGCTGGCCGCCAGCAGGGTCTTGGCCTCGTTCAGCCGGACGGTCAGCAGGTACTCCTTGGGGCCTACCGCCCCCACCGAGCGGACGGCGCGGCGCAGTTCGGCCACCGTCAGCCCGGCCCGGCGGGCGTGCTGGGCCACCGAGAGCGGCAGGCAGGCGTCCCGGCGGAGCACTTCGAGCACCGGCTCGCCCGCCAGGTCGAGGTCGGCCCGGTGGCGGCGCAGCTCGACCAGCAGCTCGTGCACCCCGGCCGAGGACTCCAGGTCCACCAGCGGGCCGCCCCGGCGGCAGGCGCCGGCGATCCGGGCCACCACCCGCTCGGCCGGGTCGGCGGTGGTGAGCGGGGTCACGTCCACGGCGGGCAGCAGGCCGAGCTCGGCGTAGCCCGCCGTGCCCGGGCCGGTGAAGTCGACGAAGGACTCCGCCCAGCCGCCCTGGTCCGGTGCGTAGTGGTGCGGCTCCCCGGGGCGCAGCCAGAGCACGGCGGGGGCGGTCACCGGCTGCCGCACGCCGCCCGACCCGGTGAACCAGCCGCGTCCGGTGATCACCACCACGGCGACCCAGTGGTCCAGGGTGCGCGGTCCGACGGTGGGCAGCCGACCGCGCTGCATCCCGACCCCGAGGCAGGCCAGCCCGGTGGCCAGCTGGGCCGGACCAGGCGTCAGGTAGTGCCACCAGCGCTCCACGACGTACCTCCTCCGGACCGACAATCCAACACCCGCCGGGGCTTTGTCCATGGCCCTGACCTGCCGATTGCCGCAGGCTGGGGCCATGCTCACCTACGACTCCAGCGGTTTCCGGCTCGACGGCGGCCCCCTGCGCATCCTGTCCGGTGCCGTGCACTACTTCCGCACCCGCCCCGAGCAGTGGCCCGCCCGGCTGGCCGCGCTGCGGGCGATGGGACTGAACACCGTCGAGACGTACGTCCCGTGGAACCTGCACGAACCCCGCCCCGGTGACTTCCGGCGGCTGGCGGAACTGCCCGCGTTCCTGGACGAGGCCGCCCGGCAGGGCCTGTGGGCGATCGTCCGCCCCGGCCCGTACATCTGCGCCGAGTGGGACAACGGCGGGCTGCCCGGCTGGCTGACCGCGCGGGTGGGCCGCCGGGCCCGGACCTCGGACCCGGAGTACCTGGCCGCCGTGGACGCGTTCTTCGACCGGCTGCTGCCCTCGGTGGTGGAGCGTCAGACCACCCGGGGCGGCAACGTGCTGATGGTCCAGGTGGAGAACGAGTACGGCTCCTACGGCAGCGACCGGGCGTACCTGCGGCACCTGGCGGACGGGCTGCTCCGGCGCGGGGTGGAGGTCCCGCTGTTCACCTCGGACGGTCCGGAGGACCACATGCTCACCGGCGGCACCCTGCCCGGGGTGCTGGCCACGGTGAACTTCGGCTCCGAGCCGGAGGCCGCGTTCGAGACGCTGCGCCGCCACCGGCCGGAGGACGCGCCGTTCTGCATGGAGTACTGGAACGGCTGGTTCGACCACTGGGGCAAGCCGCACCACGCCCGGGACGCGGCCGACGCCGCCGACACGCTGCGCCGGATGCTGGCGGCCGGCGGCTCGGTCAACCTCTACATGGCGCACGGCGGCAGCAACTTCGGCACCGGCGCGGGCGCCAACCACGCCGACCCGCCGTTCAACTCGACGGACTGGGAGGAGTCCCCGTACCAGCCGGTCACCACCTCCTACGACTACGACGCCCCGCTGGACGAGCGGGGCGCGGTGACCGAGAAGTACGAGCTGTTCCGGGCGGTGCTGGCCGAGTTCGCCGCCGAGCACCCCGAGCAGGCCCGCTACCTGGACGACCGGATGCCCGCGCTGCCGGAGCTGCCGCCGGTGCTGGCCGCCCGGTCGGTGCCGCTGACCGGATCGGCGCCGATCCCGTTCGGGCCGGAGACCGAGCACCCGGTGCCGCCCACCTTCGAGGAGCTGGGGATCGAGCACGGGGTGGTCAGCTACCGGTTCCAAGTTCCGGCCGACCGGCCGGAACTGCCGCTGACCGTGGAGGGGTTGCACGACCGAGCGGTGCTGTCGGTGGACGGCAAGCGGGTGGCCGAGCTGGCCCGGGGGGTCGCCGGTGACGCGCTCACCGTCCCCGGCGGGGTGTCGCTGGAGCTGCTGGTGGACTCGCTCGGCCGGGTCAACTACGGCCCCGGCACCGGCGATCGGAAGGGCATCACGGGCGGGGTCCGGCACGAGCGGCAGTACCTGCACGGCTGCCGGACGGCCGTGCTCGACCTGGGGGCGGAGCTGCCGCCGCTCGACCTCGGGACCGAAGGCCCGGTGCGGCGGGGCGAGTTCACGCTGGAGGCGACCGGTGACACCTTCCTGGCGGTGACCGGCGGCCGGCGCGGCCGGATCTGGGTGAACGGCTTCCTGCTCGGCAGCTACGACGGGCGCGGCCCGCAGGTCACCGTGTTCTGCCCGCAGCCGCTGCTCCGGGTCGGCGCGAACGAGCTGGTGGTGCTGGAGCTGGGCGCCGCCACCCCGGTGGCGGTGGAGCTGCGGGAGGCGCCCGACCTGGGCTGACACCCTGTCCGGCGCCCGGCCCGACTAGGGTCGGGGGATGGATTCGGTACTGGTGACCCGGCGGCTGGCGCCCGGTGTGGTGGAACGGCTGGCCCCGTACGTCGAGGTGACCTCGCACGACGAGGAGCGGCCGATGGCGCGGGCCGAGCTGCTCGCGGCGGTGCGCGGCAAGGCCGGGGTGATCACCACGCTGGACGACGTGGTGGACGCCGAGTTCCTGGCGGCGGCCGGGCCCGGGCTGCGGATCGTGGCCAACCATGCGGTCGGCACCCACAACATCGACCACGCCGCCTGCGCCGCCCGGGGCGTGCTGGTCAGCAACACCCCGGGGGTGCTGACCGCCGCCACCGCCGACTTCACCTGGGCGCTGCTGCTCGCCGCCACCCGCCGGCTGGGGGAGGGCGAGCGGCTGCTCCGCTCCGGTGAGCCGTGGGCCTGGGCGCCGACCTTCCTGCTCGGGATGGAGCTGACCGGTGCGCAGCTGGGCATCCTCGGGATGGGCCGGATCGGCCGGGCGGTGGCCCGGCGGGCGGTCGGCTTCGAGATGCCGGTGGCGTACCACAACCGGAACCGGCTGCCGGCGGCGGACGAGGCGGGGGCCGAGTGGCTGCCGCTGGACGACCTGCTGGCCCGCTCGCAGGTGCTGGTGGTGACCTGCCCGCTCAGCGCCGCCACCCGGCACCTGGTGGACCGGGAGCGGCTGGCCCGGCTCCCGGCCGGGGCGGTGGTGGTGAGCGTGGTCGCCGGGGTGGTGAACGAGCAGGATCTGGCCGAATCCCTCGCCTCCGGGCACCTCGCCGCCGCCGCCGTGGACAACTTCGAGCGGGAACCGGCCGTCCCGGCGGCGCTGCTGGCGCAGCCGAACGCGGTGCTGGCCCCGCACCTGGGCAGCGCCACCGTGCAGACCCGGCAGGCGATGGGCGACCTGGCGGTGGCCAACCTGCTCGCGGTGCTGACGGGTGGTCAGCCGCCGACCCTGGTCCGGCCGTAGCGCCGGTCAGTCCGCGGCGCCCGCCCAGCGCATCGCCTCGGCCATCACCTGGAGGGCGCCGAAGTGGGCCGCGCCGGGCTCCAGGTAGAGCTCCGCTCCGGGGATGTGGTCGGCCAGCCAGCGGGAGTGGTCGACCGGGGAGAACTGGTCGTCCGCGCCGTGCCAGAACCGGGTCGGGACGGCGATGTCCTCGACCTTGAAGCCCCAGTCGGTGGTGAAGGCCAGCACGTCGTCGATCCAGCCGTCGGCGCTGTTCCGGAACGCCTGCCGGTAGGTGGAGATCAGCCGCTTCCTGATGCCCGAGTCGGTCACCAATGCCCGGTCGGTGGGCCCGAGTTCGGGCACCAGGCCCTCGATCACGCTGGCCGGGTCGGCCCTGATCCGGCGGGACCTGGCCTGGAACGAGGCGGCGAACCGGTGCTGCCCGCGCTCCACCTCCTGGTACGCGTGCACGTTGGACGCGGTCATCCCGGAGTACCAGTCCAGGCCCTCGGCGTTCCGCGGCGCCAGGCTGACCAGGGCGGCCACCCGGCTGACCCGGTCCGGCAGCAGGGCGGCGCAGGCCAGCGCGTGCGGCCCGCCGCCGGACCGGCCGAGCACCGCGATCTCGTCCAGCCCCAGCGCGTCCGCGATCGCCGCCACGTCGGCCGCCGCCGAGGCCACCCGGCGGCCGGGCAGCCGGGTGGAGTCCCCGTAGCCGGGCCGGTCGAAGGCGATCAGGTGCACCCCGAGCCGGTAGAGCACGGACGTCCGGGGGTAGGGGCCGACCCGGCTGCCGGGGGTGCCGTGCAGGACGAACACCGGCCGCCCGTGCGGATCGCCGAAGGTCTCGACCGCGAGCGAGCGGGAGTCCCCCACCTCGACCAGTTGCAACACCACGTGGCTACCTCCGAGAAGTGGTCCGACCGGGCCTAGAGCGGTGCGTCGGTGGTGCGCACCTCGCGTCGGGCCTGCCAGGTGGTGTGCTCCCGCGAGATGGCGTCCTCGGCGTCCCGGGCCAGCCGGGCCCAGTTCTCCTCGGCGTCCGGGGCGTCCACCGCAAGTTGGGTCAACTGGGTCTCGATCACCGCGAGTTCGGAGGAGGCGATGGAGTAGGCGGCGGCCTGCGGCCGGTACTGGCGGAGCTGGGCCCAGGCGGACACCGAGGCGGCCACCGCGGAGACCGCGCCGAGCGCGTCGAAGGTGAACTCGCCGAGCGCCCGCAGGATCGCCAGCACCAGGCCGGTGAACGGGAGCACCACGCCGAGCAGGTCGGCCCACCGGGTCGCGTTGGTGCAGTACCTGGCCTTGTTCCGGTACCACTCCCGCTGGGTCCTGACCCGCTCCCGCAGGTAGACCTCGCGGCGGACGGTCAGCGGCTGGTCGCGCAACTGCCGCATGGAGTCGGTGATCTGCGGGTGGGTCGGCGGCCGCCCGGCCAGCGGGCCGCGCCAGGACTGCAGCTCGGCCTGCACCCGGCCGAGCTGCGGGATCGCCCGGCTGGTGCCGAACTGGTTGATAACGCCGCCGAGTTGGACGTCGTAGAGCCGCTCGGCGTCCGGCAGGGTCTTCGGCGGCGGCTGGTAGGCGTCGGCCCGGACCGCGTACTTCCAGGACAGCGTCTTGACCGACTCGGCGGCGGCCCGGCCCTCGTACCAGAGGCCCTGCGGGTTCTGCCGTCCGGTGATGGTGGCCAGGCCGACCGTGAGCAGGTAGGCGAGCGCCGCCGACCAGGCCCACAGGCTGCCGTCGGCCGAGCCGGCGAAGGCCGCCAGCACCAGCAGCAGCAGCTCCCAGCGGGACAGCGCGACCGCGCGCCGCTGGCCCTGGAGGGAGGAGGAGTCCGCCGTCCAGAACAGCTCGGGCAGCAGTTCGTCCTCGCGTACCCACCCCATCGAACGCCCGCCACCGGCCGCCACCATCTGGACCCCCGCCCCTCGCCGTCCGCGTCAGCAGGTACCTACTGCCCCCGACGGAGCGGCGGTACGCTCGGTGTCCGGCCAGTATGCGTGGCAACTGGCCATGATCGCCGGGGAACTGACGATCGGTCCGGTCGGCCGGCGGGCGCCGGGGTCAGAACGCGTAGTAGATCCGTTCGGCGTTGTCCGCCATCACCTTGACGTTCCACTCGGTGCCACCGTCGACGTTCCCGGAGCGGAACAGCGGGGGAGTGATGCCCCGGTCGGCCAGCCGGCCGACCGCGGCGGCCACCACGGCCTGCATCAGCGCGCTGGTGACGATGGTGGAGACCGAGCCGAACGAGGTCCCGGCCGCGGGGTGGCTCAGCTCGCCGTCGCCGACCGCGATCTTGCTGTCCAGCACCACGTCGCAGTGGTCCTTGAGGTACGTCCCGGAGGAGTGCTGGGAGCTGACCTCGCCCGGGTACGCCAGCGAGGTGACGCCGATCACGGTCAGACCACGGGCCCGGGCGTGCTGGGCCAGCTCGACCGGCATGGTCTGGCGGCCGGAGAGCGAGATCACGAACAGCAGGTCGCCCGCGCTCGCGGGGGTGAGGTCCAGGGTGGTGGTGGCCAGCCCGGAGACCCGCTCCAGGGCGCTGCCGAGCGGCGCGGGCATCACGTTCACCCCTGTCATGCCGGGCACGTTCAGCAGGTTGATCACCACCAGGCCACCGGCCCGGTAGACCACGTCCTGGGCGGCCAGCGAGGAGTGCCCGGCGCCGAAGGTGAAGATCCGTCGGCCGTCCGCGACCGCCTCGGCCAGCAGCTCGGCCGCCCGTTCGATCGAGCCGGCCTCCTCGGTCCTGATCCGGTGCAGGTGCTCCACGGCGGCGTCGAAGTACTGCCCGACCAGGTCGCTCATCAGATCTCCGTACCGTGGGGGCGGTCCGGTGGTCCAGACCGCAGCTGTGGGAGAAAGCTACGGCCAGCACCGTGCGGCCTCGGGGGCACCGCTGTCAACAGTGACGAAAAAGCTCCCGAGCTGACGGAAAGCCCGGGGAAGAAGAGGTCGGGGGCCACCGGTTGCTTCCCCCGTACGTCAGAATTGGCGGTGAGGATACCGAGGAACGGAGCCAGCGGCGATGTCTGGGCTGATCGACACCACAGAGATGTACCTCCGCACCATTCTGGAGCTGGAGGAGGAGGGCATCGTCCCGATGCGTGCCCGGATCGCGGAACGGCTCGAACAGAGTGGCCCCACGGTCAGCCAGACGGTTGGCCGGATGGAGCGGGACGGCCTGCTCCAGGTGGCCGGTGACCGGCACCTGGAGCTGACCGAGGAGGGCAGGCGGCTCGCCGTCCGGGTGATGCGCAAGCACCGGATCGCGGAGTGCCTGCTGGTCGACGTGATCGGCCTGGAGTGGGAGCAGGTGCACGAGGAGGCCTGTCGCTGGGAGCACGTGATGAGCGAGACGGTCGAGCGCAAGGTGCTCGCGATGCTCGGTCACCCGACCCAGTCCCCGTACGGCAACCCGATCCCCGGCCTGGAGGAGCTCGGCGACACCCGGGCCGAGGGCGAGGGCTTCGACGCCGCGCTGACCACGCTGGACTCGGTGCGGGTCGGTACGGACGGGGTCAACGTGGTGGTCCGCCGGATCGGCGAGCCGATCCAGACCGACGAGGGCCTGATGCTCACGTTGCGTCGGGCCGGCATCCGCCCTGGCCACACCGTCCGGGTCGGCGCGGGGGTGGACGGCGGCGTGCTGGTCGGCTCCGGCGAGAGCGCGGCCGAGCTCCCGAAGGACATCGCCGCGCACCTGTTCGTGGCCGAGGTCCAGTAGCCCCGGCAGTGGTGTGGCGGAGCCCGGTGCCTCCCCTGGCACCGGGCTCCGTCGTCCCCCACCGATCCCCCTCCGGTCCCCCGCCTTCCCCCGAGAGCCCCCCCCCGATCCGCCTCACTCGGCTTCCCCGTCCGAGCGCCCCTCCTGCGGCCCCTCTCGGAGCAATTCCTCCCCTCGGCAGATCTTGGCAATCCTTGAGCGCTGTCACTCGTACGAGCGGCTTCCACCCCCGCCGACCGGGTACGTCGGTGTCTTATCCGGGCAAACGTGTGACGGGCCCCGACTCCGGTGGGAGCCAGGGCCCGTCAGTCGCGCGCGTGGTCCCGCGCGGTGCGCGCCCTCACCCGATAGGCGTAGGACGGCAGTTCGAAGGGGCGGCTGAGCCGCCGTCAACTCCCCGGTCCGGGCTCAGTGCACGCCGGCCGGCTGGTTCGCCGGCGGCCGCAGCGGCGGGGCCTCCCGGCCGCAGGCGTACGCCAGCGGGCTGATCAGGTCCTCGGCGTCCGGCAGCCAGCGGTTCAGCTCGGACGGCGGCCTGGCCCACCGGGTCGGGCCGAACTGGCCGACCCGGGAGGGCGGTGCGACGATCCAGTCGCCCTCGCCGCGCGCCACCAGGTCCAGCCGGCCAGGGCCCCAGCCGAGCCGGCGGAGCATCTCCGGCAGCTTGGCCACCACCCCGGGCAGCACCAGGAAGAGCAGCCGGCGCCCGGACTGGCCGGCCGAGGCGGGGGCCGCCACCACCGGGCCGAGCTGGAGGTTCAGCCGCTCCATCCGGGCCAGCGCCAGGCAGCCCGCCACCTCCGGGACGTCCAGCACGTCGAAGAACCGGCCGGTGGGCAGCAGGATCGACGCCGCCGGGTGCTCCGACCACCAGCGGCGGACCACGCCGGGACCGGCGCTGGCCTTGCCGCGCCACTCCGGGTGGGTGGGGTGCGCGCCGGGCAGCGGGCAGCGCTGCTCGCCGCAGGAGCAGCGGGCCGGGCCGTCGTCGTCGAGCAGCCAAGTCCCGGGAGCGACCTCCCAGTGACGGTCCTCGACGTAGCTGAGGGCCGCGCTGAGCGGCTTGGGCAGGCCCGACTCGGGGGCTTCCGGGGTGTCTTCCACGTGCTGCTCAACTACCGTCCGTGAGTGGGGTTACGGTCCGTGGCCCGGCGGGTTCCGGCCGGCGGGCTCTGTCACCCGTACCGGTGACGGCGGCCGGCGGCGGAGGGCAACTGCCGGACGGGTTCCGGGGCGTCGGGGGCGGGTAGAAGACGGAGGAGCCCAGACGGCGTAACAGGGGGCGCACAGGGGCATTTGGCAGGGCGCGTGGGGGGTGGGCCCGTCACCGTGGGTATCCCGCTGGTGTTGCTGATCGCTAACCTGAAGTCAGATGTCCCAACCGGTCGGCACGTCGGCAGTTCGAGCAGCAAATCGTCGCCCGCCGGTCAGGGCCGGGGGCGTGGGGAGGCGAAGCCCATGGCCGCAAGAGCACTCGTCGCACGGCAGCCCAACGAGCGTCTGCAGCAGCTGATCCAGGAGGCGAGCTGCTCCAACGCGGGCCTCGCCCGCCGGGTGAATCTCTGTGGCGCCGAGCACGGCCTCGACCTGCGCTATGACAAGACCTCGGTGGCCCGCTGGCTACGCGGCCAACAGCCGCGCGGCCAGGCCCCGGCGGTGATCGCCGAGGCGCTCGGCCGCAAACTCGGCCGTGGTGTCACGGTGGACGAGATCGGCATGGCGGACGGCAAGAACCTCAGCTCGGGGGTCGGCCTGCAGTTCGCCGCCACCCTCAGCGGCGCGCTGGACCAGGTCTGCGAGCTGTGGCGCAGTGACGTCGGCCGCCGGGAGTTCCTGTCCGGCGCCACGGTGGCGGCCTCCGCGCTGGTCGAGCCCAGCCGGGACTGGCTGATCACCCCGCCGGATCCGGTGGTGGCCCGCACCGGCGGCCCCCGGGTCGGCCTGGCGGACGTGGCGGCGATCCGCGCCACCACCCAGATGCTGGTCGACCTGGACCACCGGTTCGGCAGCGGGCACGTCCGCCCCGTGGTGGTGCACTACCTGAACAGCGTGGTCTCCGGTCTGCTCAGCGGTGCGTACCGGGAGGAGACCGGCCGTCAACTCTTCGGCGCGGTGGCCCGGCTGACCGAGCTGGCGGGCTACATGGCGGTGGACACCGGCCAGCCCGGCCTGGCCCAGCGCTACTACATCCAGGCGCTCCGGCTGGCCCAGGCCGCCGACGACCGGGGCTACGGCGGCTACGTGCTGGCCGCCTCGATGAGCCACCTGGCGGCCGCGCTGGGCAATCCGCGCGAGATCGCCCAACTCGCCCGCGCCGCCCAGGAGGGCGCCCGCTCGGTGGCCACCCCGACGGCGATGGCGATGTTCTACGCCGCCGAGGCCCGGGGCCACGCCCTGCTCGGCGACGTCCGGTCCTGCGAGGCGGTGGCCGCCAAGGCGCTGGCCGCGATGGAGCAGCGCAACCCGGAGGACGACCCGGACTGGATCGTGCACTTCGACGAGGCGTACCTGGCCGACGAGTTGGCGCACTGCCACCGGGATCTGGAGCAGGCCGTACAGGCCGAGAAGTACGCCCGCACCGCGCTCGAACTCCACCCGCCGACCAGGGTCCGCCGCCGCGCGGTGGACTTGGTGCTGCTGGCCACCGCCCAGCTCCAGCTGCGCGACCTGGAGCGGGCCTGCGAGACCGGCACCCAGGCGGTCCGGCTGCTGAGCGGGCTGCGGTCCAACCGGGGCGTGGAGTACCTGGACGAGTTCCGCCGCCGGCTGGAGCCGTACCGCAGCCACCGGGCGGTGCGGGAGTTCCAGGCCCGGATGGAGTTGGAGGCCGCGTGACGGACTTCCAGGGCGCGTAGTCACCTTCGGGAACGAAGGGGTAGGTTGGGCGTGATAGTCGGCGTCCCCTGCGTGGTAGAGGCAGCGAGCGCGCGGAAGAACCGAGGAAGGCCCCCGCGGTGCGGTCGTGGGCCGTGCACAGGTGAGGAATCGCGTTGAGCCAGCGCCGCTCGTACTCCCACTCCAACTCAGGTGACTTCAACCTGGACGACCTCTTCAGACCGGAGCCGGATGCCAACGCGCAGCCGCCGGTCCAGCAGGGGGTGCCGACCGAGCAGTTCCAGGGCGGTGGTCCGGAGTACCTGGGCGGTCAGGCGTACCCCGGGGGCCCAGGCGTGCCGCAGCAGCAGGCGGCCCCCGAGGCCGCGCCGGCCACCCAGTTCCTGCCGCCGTACCCGACCAGCGATCCGACGGGTGGTCAGCAGCCCGGCTACGGGCAGCCGCCGCAGTCCATGGGTGGTCAGCAGTCCTTCGGCGGCCAGTCGTTCGGGGACCAGCAGCAGTCGTACGGCGGTCAGGGCTTCGGCGGTCAGCAGCCCTCCTACGGGGGGCAGCAGTTCCCGCCCGCGCCCCCGGCGTACCCCGCCCCGATGTCCTCCGCCCCGGAGCCCCGGCGGGCCAACAACCGGCTGATCATCGGCGGTGTGGTGGCGGGGTGCGCGGCGGCGGGCATCCTGGTCGCGGTGCTGCTCAGCGGTGGCGGGGAGACGCCCGACAAGGGCGCCGCCCCGGTGGCCAAGTCCCCCTCGGCCGGGTCGGCCGCCGCCGGCGCCGGTACGGCGGGCACGATCAGCCCGGAGGCCAAGGCCCAGGCCCAGGCGCTCTCCACCGTGCTCGGCACCGCGAACGCGACCCGGCAGAGCGTGGGGAGCGCGGTCCAGGCCGTGGGCAAGTGCGAGAAGCTGCCCGAGTCCCAGCAGGCCCTCACCGACGCGGCGGCCCAGCGCGACCAGCTGCTCGGCAGCCTGGCGGCGCTGAAGACCGACCAGCTGACCGGCGGCCCCCAGCTGGCCGAGCAACTCAAGAAGGCGTGGGAGGCCTCGGCCAAGGCCGACCGTGAGTACGCGCTCTGGGCGGCCGACTCGGTCGCGGCCTGCGACCCGGCGAAGAAGGACAACCCGCACTACAAGCTCGGCAACACCGCCAGCGGCGATGCCACCGTGGCCAAGAAGCAGGCCAGCACCCTGTGGAACGCGATCGCCGCCCAGGCCGGCCTGCCGACCAAGGCCGACACCGACCTCTGAGTCCGTCGGAGCCCCTGAACGGCCGTCAGGCCCGGCCCCCCACGGGGGAGCCGGGCCTGCGCCGTCCCCGGCTCAGCCCGCCAAGACCTTCCGGACGTCGACGAAACCCGCCCGCTGCTCGACCAGCCGGCCGCCCTGCACCCGCTGGAAGGTCACCGCGGTGTTCACCAGCCGGGGCGAGTCCGCGCTGGGCAGCATGTTGGTGAGGCCCCAGCTCAGCGGGGGAGTGGCGCCGGCGGTCTCGATCGGCTCGCCGCCGTCCAGCACGCCGCGGAGCGCCTTGGTGGTGATCTGCTTGCCGTTCCCGGCCCGCTCCACCGCCTGCCGGAACACCTCGTACGCGACCCAGGTGGTCTGCACCCCGGGGTCCGAGACGTCGATCGGGACCCCGCCGCCGTGCAGCCGCACGGTGGACCGCAGCACGTCCCAGACCTGGGAACTCTCCGGCGGGTACCAGCCGGTGGCCAGCGCGCCGCTGAGCGGGCCCGCGTCGCCGCCGGTGGCGTCGACCACCGACTGCTGGAAGCTGCCGATCACCGAGGCGAGCTGGGTCCGCCGGGGCTGCAGCCGCCGGTACGGGTCCAGCAGGTTGGCGGTCGGCTCGAAGCCGAGCGCCACGATCACGCAGCTGCCGGCCCGGTCGTCGCCGATCGCCTTCTTGGCGATCTCGGTGTAGTCGTTCGACCGCTCGGGCGCCTTGACGTCCTTGAGCGTGATCCCGGCGGGCTTCAGCGCCCCGGCCAGGAAGCCGAGCAGGGTGTCACCGGCCCGGGTGTCCGGCCGGACCACCGCGACGCTCTTGCAGCCGGCCTCGACCAGCTGCTGCCCGCTGCCCGCGATCAGCGCGGGGGTGCCGCCGGAGACCGGGTAGGAGAACGGGCTGCTGAACTCGGGGGTGGAGAGGCCGTAGCCGCCGACGTAGGGGATGCCGGCCGCCTCCAGGGTGGGCATGAACGCATCGCCGTACTGGCTGTATGAGCCGACCACGGCGAGCGCGTGCGCGGCGACCGCCTGCCGGGCGCACTCGGTGGCCCCCTCGGCGGTGTTGTGCTCGTTGCAGGTGAGCACCTTGACCCGGTGGCCGGCCAGCCCGCCCCCGGCGTTCAGCTCGTGGCCGACCGCCCCGGCCAGCGCGGTCATCCCGGGCCGGTCGGCGGAGCCGGTGCCGGACGGCGCCCAGGTCATCACGGTGATCTCGTCCGGCGGGGCCGCGTCGGCGGGCCCCCCGCAGGCGGACAGCAGGGCGGGGAGCAGCAGCGCGGCGGCCACCGCTCCGGCGGTGCGGCGGCATCGGCCGGTCCGGCCGGGAGTGCCGGTCGGCTCTGGGTGCTCGGGCGATCCGCTCCGCCTCATGATGGGGTGCCCCTCCTGGGATCGAACTGCTCCGGCCTGGTCGGCCAGGGTCAGCCTTGACCTGGCGGAGTGCGCCGAGAGGGACGAAAAGCGAACGACGGGCCAACGGGGGTGGAACTCCGGGTGGGATGACCGAATGACGCGAGTAGAACGTGTGAAGTCCGGGCACGTAGCATCGCTCTCCATGTCCGCGAGTACAGATTCTTCGTATCGGTCTGCCCGAACCCCTTCTCGTAGCGGGCACCGCTCAAGCACGATGGGCGGCATGCCGCTCAACGACCTGCCCTGGTGGCGCTGGCGAGCCCGACTCCGCTCGGCGCTGCACATGCTGTCCGACCCCGCGTTCCAGCAGCGGACCTGGCTGACCGGCCAGGGCGGCTTCGGCGACGTCACCGACGCCGTCTACCGGCTGGTCGAGGACACCTGGCTGGACCGCTGGCCCGCCGAGAAGTACGTCGGCACCATCCTCCGGGACGCCGAGGAGGCGGCCCTGGTGGACGCCGCCGTGCTCCGGGTGCTCCGGGTGCTGCACGAGATCGGCGCGGACGCCCCGGCCGCCGCCTACCTGGGCCACCCCGGCTGGCCCGAGGCGGTCGACGCGGCGCTGGCCGCCCACACCCGGCTCTCGCTGGCCGACGGCGAGGACCCGGCGGGGCCGCCGCACTCGCTGGAGACGCTGCGGTCGCTGACCCGGGTCGGCTGAGCGCGTCCGCACCGCAGCGCAGCCGTCCGCACTGCGGTCGGTCCGGCGGTGCCCGTCCGGTATGTGACACCCTGGGCGGTCCGCCACCAGCGCCCGCAGAACGGAACGACACCCGTGGACCAGCCGACGGCCAGCGCCCAGTACGTCCTCACGCTGTCCTGCCCGGACAAGCAGGGGATCGTGCACGCGGTCTCCAGCTACCTCTTCATGACCGGCTGCAACATCATCGACAGTCAGCAGTTCGGCGACGGTGACAGCGGACTGTTCTTCATGCGGGTGCACTTCTCGGCCGAACAACCCGTCAGCACCGAGAAGCTCCGGGCCAGCTTCGCCGCGATCGGCGCCTCGTTCCGGATGGACTGGCGGATCACCCCGAGCGCGGAGCGGATGCGGGTGGTCCTGATGGTCAGCAAGTTCGGGCACTGCCTGAACGACCTGCTGTTCCGCACCCGGATCGGCGCCCTGCCGGTGGAGATCGCGGCGGTGGTCTCCAACCACACCGACTTCCGCGAGCTGACCGAGTCCTACGGCATCCCGTTCCACCACCTGCCGGTGACCCACGACAACAAGGCCGAGGCCGAGCAGCAGCTGCTCGACCTGGTGGCGGCCGAGCAGGTCGACCTGGTGGTGCTGGCCCGCTACATGCAGGTGCTCTCCGACGACCTGTGCAAGGCCCTGACCGGACGCATCATCAACATCCACCACTCCTTCCTGCCGAGCTTCAAGGGCGCCAAGCCCTACCACCAGGCGCACACCCGGGGCGTGAAGCTGATCGGCGCCACCGCCCACTACGTCACCGCCGACCTCGACGAGGGCCCGATCATCGAGCAGGAAGTCGCCCGCGTCACCCACGACGTGACGCCCGACCAGCTGGTCGCGGTCGGCCGCGACGTCGAGTGCCAGGCGCTGGCCCGCGCGGTCAAGTGGCACAGCGAACACCGTGTCCTGCTCAACGGCACCCGCACCGTGGTCTTCGCCTAGCCCCTTTGCACGGCGGACCGTAGATGCTGACGCGCCTGCCTACGGCCGGGAGAGCAACGGTGCCGCCCGGAGGAGGTCGCGGATGGCGGCGCGGTCGCCGTACTCGCCCGCCGGGATCCGGTCGGGGTCGCGGTGGGCGGCCACCAGGTTGCAGAACTCCAGCCCGTCCAGCACGAGTTCCGCCACCGGCGGCCCCTCGGCGGCGAAGCCGTCCAGCGGGATCAGCCACTCACCGGCCGCCGGGCCCTCGATGACCAGCCGGAGCGCCCGCCCGGGCCCGGGCGTCGGCGGCCGGGTGGCGGCCAGCGCGATCGGGAGCATCCGGACCGCCAGGTCGACCATCAGCCGCAGGTGCCGGGGCAGCGGCGGCGGGTAGGGGTAGTCGACCGCGCGGGCGATGTCGTCGCCGTGCACCCAGCACTCGAAGGCGCGGTCCACGAAGGCGTCCCGGAGCGGGAGCCGGGCGAAACCGAAGTCCACCGTGGCACCGCCCTGCGGCCGGAGCGCGGCGCTGCGCACCAGCGCGTGGCCCTGCCGCCGCCACTGCGCCCGGGCGGTGCCCGGGGCCAGGTCGGTCTGGACGGCGAGCAGTCGGGCGGTGCGGTCCAGCACCCCGGCGGCGGGGCTGCCCTGGGCCGGGACCCGGGTGGCCGGGCCGTGCTGGACGGGGACCCGGACCGGTGCGGTGGTGGCGGCGCCGGGGACCGGGTCGGGCAGGCCGAGGCCGGGGGCCAGGTAGCCGTCCACGGCGGTCAGATGCCCCAGCACCTCGGCCGGACGCCACCGCTGCACCCCGCCGTACCAGGGGAGTTCGGCCACCTCCTGCCACTCCTCGGGGCCGAGGTCACGGAGCAGCGCGTCCAGCTTGGCGGTCTCGGTCGCGTACGGGGCGGCCCAGTCCGGGACGGGCAGCTGAGCCGGGCGGCGGGCCAGGCACCAGTCCAGCACCTGCTGGCGGAGCGAGCCCGACGGGTCGAGCGGCTCGTCGGGGGAGAGCCGGCCGGCCGCGTTCCGCAGCCGGGTGGCCTCCTCGGCGCAGTCCGGGCAGACCGCCAGGTGCTGGTTCAGCTCGGCCGCCTCGCGGCGCGGGCAGGCGTCCAGCGCCCAGGCGCCGAGCAGCGAACGGTACGCCTCGTGCCGCAGCTCGGCCGCGTGGTCCTCCTGAAGCGTCACGACTCGCCCTCCTCGTCGGCCAGTTCGGTGGCGAGCAGCTGGAGGGCGAGCCGGAGCCGCTGCTTGGCGGCCTGCTCGGTGATCCCCAACTGCCGGGCGGTCTCCTGGTAACTGCGGCCGTCGAACCAGGCCAGCGCGATCGTCTCGCGCAACGGGTCGGGCAGCGAGTCGACCACGTACTGGGCCCGGGCGGCCCCGGCGCGCTCGCGCAGCTCCCGGTCGTCGGCGTGGTCCAGCCGGAGCCGGTCCAGGGCGCGCCGCCGGGTCAGCGAGCCGAGCCAGGCCCGCAGCGAACCCTGCCGGGGGTCGAAGGACTCGGGGTGCTCCCAGAGTTGGCCGAAAACCTCTCGGGTGAGCTGTTCGGCGGCGGCCTGATCGGTCAGGATCCGGCCGGCCAGGCCGTGCACCAGGGGCGCCAACCGGTCGTAGAGCTCGGCGAGCGCGGTCTCCTCGCCCCGGGCCAGCCGCCAGTGGATCTGCTCGTCCCAGCTCGGGACCGGTTCGGCGGTCTCCATCGCCCCTCCCCCTGCTCGGCTCCACGGTAACCGGCCGGGAATCGTCGGCGAAGGGAATCGTATGAAGAAGTTTCGAATCGTCAGCTGGTGGTGGCGGTACGGACTTTCGTCGTTCGATCCGTGGTGGACAGATGTAGCAAGGGTGGTTCGCTCGTGGCGGTGGGCGGATCGGCGTCGTCGCGCGGTACGTTTCGTTACGCTCGCGCCGTCCCGTCCCAAGGCCAGGTCGGAGCGGGTGGCCGGACGATCGCCGGTGCGACGCTCGCCAGAGTGAGCGGGACAGTATGCACTGCGCTGTCCCCCGATCGCTGGAATATGCCCGAAGCGCTTGCTGCGACCGTCCTGCCGGATCATTCTGAGGCGTATTCGTGACGGAGCCATGGCCGGTCCGACCGGGCCTCGAACTGCGAGTGCGGGTGGTGGAGCGGTGCAGGTACTTCAGGTCCAGTTGGCGGTCCAGGCGGACCCGGCCGAGGTCGGTCGGGCGCGCCGGTGGGTTCGCTCGCGGCTCCAGGGCCACGGCTTCGACCCGGACGCGGCGATCGCCGAGACCCTGGTGCTGGTGGTCTCCGAACTGGTCACCAACGCCGTGGTGCACACCGGATCGCCGGCCGTGCTCCGGCTCTCGGTCCCGCTGCCGGAGGGCGGCGGCCGGTCGGCCCCGACCCTGGTCCGGGTCGAGGTGTCGGACGGCAGCTGTATCGCCCCCGCCCCCCGGTGCGCGGCGGGTGACGCGACCAACGGGCGGGGCCTGGAGCTGGTGGAACTGCTGTGCGAGCGCTGGGGCTGGTACCCGGACGGCTCCGGCAAGCGGGTCTGGTGCGAGATCGGCGACGGTGCGATGGTGGCTCCGGCCATGGAGCGGACCAGCGGCGCAGGGGGCGCACTGATCGCCTAGGTCTCTGCCGCGTGCTCCCGTGAGTGCCAAATGCGCCGCAACCATTCCGAATTTCCGACAACCCATTGACGTGACGTATCCAACTGATCACTCTTGGGTGCAGTTCTCCGTTGTGAGGGGACGTCGAGGGAGTGCCGGTGCGGTCAGCATGGGGGTCGTATGCTGCCGGGCGCGCCGGTGGAGCCTTCCTTGACGAGTACGGAGCGCTCGGTGCGCGGGTCTGGGGCCCCGGGTACCCGGATCGGACGGTGGCCGTCGTGCCGTGCTCGGGGCGCGCATGCCGCGCCGCCGTCCGATCGTGACCATAAACCACTGGAATTCCGAGTGGTCTACACCAAAACTGCTGGGGTGACGCTCCCCGAACTCCAGGACCAGTCCGTCGAGATCCGATCGGTCGTGGACCGGTCGGCCGAGGCGCCGGCGATCTGGTCCCGCAACTTCCGGTACTACTTCACCGCCCGCAGCGCGGGTCTGCTGGGTGACGCGATGCTCCCGGTCGCGGTCTCCGCCGGCCTGATCGGTGCCGGCCACGGACTGGGCACCGTCGGCTTCGCCCTCGCCTTCCTGATGGGCCCGTTCGCGGGCCTCGTGCTGTTCGGCGGCGTGCTCGCCGACCGGTTCACCGCCCGCCGGATGATGATCGGCGCGGACCTGGCCAACCTGACCACCCGGATCCTGCTGGCGGTCCTCTTCTTCCGCGGCATCGACCAACTCTGGCAGCTCTACGCCCTGCTGGCGGTGGCCGGCACCGCCGCCGCGATGTTCCAGCCCGGCGCCGCCTCCACCGTCCCGCTGGTGGCCCGCGACGTCCAGGGCGCCAACGGCGTGCTGCGCACCGCCGAGGCGTTCACCGGCCTGCTCGGCCCGGCCCTGGCCGGCCTGCTGGTCGGCTCGGCCGCCACCGGCTGGGTGATGCTGATCGCCGCCGTCACCTTCGGCATCAGCGCCGCCTGCCTGCTCGCCCTCCGGCTCGGCACCGTGCCCGCCCCGCCGCCGGGCGACAGCCTCTGGCGCAACCTGGTGGTCGGCTGGCACGAGTTCCGCGCCCGCAGCTGGCTCTGGGGCGTCATCGTGATCTGGCTGTTCTTCACCGTGCTCAGCTGGGGCCCGCAGATGCCGATCGCGGCGGGCCTGATCGTGCCCGAGTACGGTCCCACCGTGTACGGCCTGCTCAACTGCGCGTTCGGCGCCGGCACCGTGCTCGGTGGCCTGCTGGCGATCCGCTACAAGCCCGAACGCCCGCTCGCCGCCGGTGCGGTGGCGATGCTGGTCTTCCCGCTCTACCCGATCGGCATCGTGGCCGGCTGGCCGGTCTGGCTGCTCGCCGCCGCCCAGCTCGTGGTCGGCGTCGGCCTCACCTTCTGGGGCGTCATGTGGGCCACCAACGTGCAGACCCAGGTCCCCGGCGAGGTCCTCAACCGGATCCACGCCTACGAGGTGGCCGGCTCGGTCTGCATGTTCCCCATCGGCAGCGCCCTGGCCGGCCCCGCAGTGGAAGCCTTCGGCGCCACCCGGGTCCTCCAAGTAGGCATCGTGGTCTCCTTCCTGGTGGTCGCCGCGCTCCTGCTCACCCGCCCCATCCGCACCCTCCACCGCGTCCCCGACCGTCCCTGAGGCGCACCCCCAGGAGGCTCGGCTTTTCGGCAGCTGCTCAGCCGTCTACGGTCCAGGGGCTCGGGGCTCTGCTGATGTGCGGCTCCGCCGCGTGGGCGACGCCGACCTCGGAAAAGGTCACGCGTGCGTAGGTGGTCAGGCACTTTCGCAGTGACCCCGGCGCCAGATCTCCTCGCAGTTCCCCGAGCCCCTGGCGTGTCGTACAAGAGGATCAGCACGTGAACGAAACCCGCACCACCGTGAAGTCCCGCCGCCCGCACTACGCCTGGGTGGTGGCCGGGGTGGCCGTGTTGGTGCTGCTCGGGTCGGCCGGCTTCCGGTCCACGCCCGGGCTGATGATGGATGCCCTGCACGCCGAGTTCGGCTGGTCGCACGGCACCGTCTCCGCCGCCGTCTCGGTCAACCTGACCCTCTACGGCCTGACCGCGCCGTTCGCCGCCGCCCTGATGGACCGTTTCGGCGTCCGGCTGATCGTGGTCAGCGCCCTGCTGACGATATCCACCGGCGCCGGGCTCACCATGCTGATGACGCAGAGCTGGCAACTGGTGCTCTGCTGGGGCGTCCTGGTCGGCCTCGGTTCGGGCTCGATGGCGGGGGCGTTCGCCACCACCGTCTCCGGCCGCTGGTTCGCCGCCCGCCAGGGCCTGGTCACCGGCGTGCTCACCGCCGCCGGTGCGGCGGGCAACCTGGTCTTCATGCCGCTGCTCGCCTGGCTGGTCGAGCAGCACGGCTGGCGCACCGCCGTGGTGGTGGTCTCGGTCTCCGCCACCGTGGTCGCCCTCCCGGTGCTGCTGCTGATGCGCGAACGCCCGGCCGACCTCGGCCTGCTCCCGTACGGGGCGACCGAGCAGCCGCCCGCGCCGAGCACCGACGGCAGCGCGATCCTGCGCAGTCTGCGGATCCTCCGCGAGGTGAGCCGCAGCCGCGCCTTCTGGCTGCTGGCCGGCTCGTTCGCGATCTGCGGTGCCACCACGGCGGGTCTGGTCGGCACCCACTTCATCCCGGCCGCGCACGACCACGGCATGCCGGTCACCACGGCCGCGGGCCTGCTCGCCCTGGTCGGCGTCTTCGACGTGGCCGGCACCATCGCCAGCGGCTGGTTCACCGACCGGTTCGACTCCCGCTCGCTGCTGGTCACCTACTACGCGCTGCGCGGCCTCTCGCTGCTCTTCCTGCCGCAGCTGTTCGCCGGTTCGCCGGAGCCGCCCATCCTGGCGTTCGTGATCTTCTACGGCCTGGACTGGGTGGCCACCGTGCCGCCGACCATCGCCCTCTGCCGCCGCCACTTCGGCGCCGACGCCCCGGTGGTGTTCGGCTGGGTGCTGGCCTGCCACCAGCTCGGCGCCGCCCTGGTGGCCGGCCTGGCCGGCCTGGCCGGCCTGAGCCGGGACCGGTTCGGCGACTACGACCTGGCCTGGTACGGCGCCGGCGCGCTCTGCGCGGTGGCCGTGCTGCTCTGCCTCTGCCTCGGCCGCAGCGGCCCCGCCCGGCCTGTCACGGCCGCCGCCTAGGCTTGGTGCTCATGACGCTCACCTTCACCCTGGCCCCCGAGCCGACCCCGGAACTGCGGGCCTCGATCATCACCCTCTGGACGGACGCGACCAACGCGGGCGGCGCCGTCGGGTTCGTCCCGCCGGTGACGGAGGATCAGGTCTGGGTGGCGGCCGAGAAGCAGTTCGCGGGCCTCGGCCCGGGGCAGCCGGACCTGCTGCTGGTCGGCCACGAGCCGGGCGGCCGGCTGGTGGCGGCGCTGTTCTTCGAGGACATGCGGTTCGACCTGATGGACCACTGGCGGCTGCTCAAGCGGGTCATGGTGCACCCCGACTTCCAGGGCAGCGGCTACGGCGTCGAGCTGATGGCCGAGGCCGCCCGGGTCGCCCGCGACGCCGGCTGGGCCGGCCTCCGGCTCACCCTCCGGGGCGGGCTCGGCCTGGAGCACTTCTACACCCGCTGCGGCTACACCGAGGTCGGCCGCGTCCCCGGGGCCATCCGCGTGGCCCCGGGCGACGACCGCGACGACGTCACCATGTGGCTCGACCTCCACTGAGGTGCGGCTCCGCCGGCCTTTTGCAAGCGGCCCGGCATCTACGGTCGGGAGCTCGGGGAACTGCTCAGCCGCCTACGGCCCAGGGGCTCGGGGAACTGCGACGCCGGCCTCGTTCAAGGTGATCGTCGCGTAGGTGGTCAGGCACTTTCGCAGTGACCCGAACGCCAGATCTCCTCGCAGTTCCCCGAGCCCCTGGGCCGTAGCACCGGAGCACCTGCAAAAAGTCGAGCGCCTGCAAAAAGCTGAGTGCCTGCAAAAAGTCGAGCGCCTGCAAAAAGCTGAGTGCCTGAAAAAAGGCTGAGCGCCCTGCCAAAAGGTGCAGTCCCGAGCCCCTGCCAAGGGCCGGCCGGGTGGTCGTGCTTCACTGGATAGCCGCGTCAGCCGTACCCCCGCAGTGAAGGACGTCCCCGTGAGCAGCAAGAAGCACGCCACGCTCCGCTACACCTCGATGCGCCTGAGCATCTTCCTGTCGTGCCTGCTCCTCGCCATGCTGCTCGGCCGCTTCGGGGTCATCCCGGTGACCGGCAGCACCGGGGTGGTCTTCCTGGTGCTGATCGCCGGCCTGGTCTCCGCCCCGCTCAGCTACATCCTGCTGAGCAAGCAGCGCGACGAGATGTCCGCGCAGCTGGCCGAGAAGGTCGCCAACCGCAGGTCCCGTTCGGCCGAGGTCGCCGCCGAGGAGGACGCCGCCGACGACGCCGCCCGTGCGGCGGCCGCCCGGGCGCAGGGCTGAGCCGTCCCCGCGCGATGACCGAGCCCTCCGCACCGAACCCGGCGTCCCGGCGCCCGACCGGCCGCGACGTGGCCCGGTTGGCCGGGGTCTCGCAGGCGACGGTCTCGTTGGTGTTCTCCGGGGCGGAGGCCGGGCAGCGGGTCTCCGAGGCGACCCGGGAGCGGGTCCGGGAGGCGGCCAGGACGCTCGGCTACCGCCCGCAGGCGGCGGGCCGCCAACTGCGGCTGGGCCGGAGCGGGATGATCCTGCTCGCGGTGCCGAACATCCTCGGGCCGTTCTTCGGCCGGGTGCTGGTGGGGGTGCACGAGGAGGCCGGCCGGCACGGCCTGGCCGTGGTGGTGAGCTCGGGCTGGGGCAGCGCGACGCTGGCCGAGGCGGCCACCACCAGCCGGTTCGACGGACTGCTGGTCTGCTCGCCGGACGACAGTCAGCTCGGCGCACTGCCCGCCGGCACCCCGGCGGTGTTCCTGGACGCCGACCCCGCGCTCGCCGACCCGGGCACCGGCCGGCCCCGGCCGACCGTCGAGCTGGACGTCGCGGGCGGCATGCGGGCCGCCGTCGAGCACCTGACCGGGCTCGGCCACCGGCGGATCGGGCACCTGCGGTCCACCCACTCCGCGTACACCTTCCGGGTCCGGCAGGCCGCCTTCGAGGCGGCCACCGAGGGGCTCGAAGTGCTGGAGCTGGGCGTCACCCTGAACGAGGGTCAGCGCGCCGCCAGGTCCGCCGCGCACCGGCTGCTCAGCCGGCCGGACCGCCCGCACGCGGTGGTCTGCGACGACGACGTGGTCGCCTCGGGGTTGTACCAGGCCGCCGCCGAACTCGGGCTGCGGATTCCGGCCGACGTCTCGGTGGTCGGCATCGACAACATCCCGGTGGCCGATCTGCTGGCGCCGCCGCTGACCACCGTCGACCTGCCGGGGGAGCGGCTCGGCCGGGCCGGGGTCGCCGCCCTGGCGGCCCTGCTGCGCGGCGAACCGGTCCCGCCGGTCGCCCCGTTGGCCACCGCGCTGGTGCTCCGGAGCTCCACCAGCCGCTCCGCGTAGCCCATCTGACGACCTTTTGGTCCTATCGATTGGCGAGTCCGCCGCGTCATACCGGACAAATCATCACCAATGGCATCAGATGGGGGAATGTGGAAGAGATCCCGGGTCCCCCGGTTGCTGACGGCCTTCGGGCTGCTCTCCGCCAGCCTGCTCGCCGGCACGATGTCCGGCACTCCGAACGCGCTGGCGGCGATCACGTTCACCAAGACGGTGGACAAGGCGAACCCGGCGCCCGGGGAGAACGTCACCTACACCCTGAGCTACACCTGTTCGCTGAACGACTGTGAGAACGGGAAGATCACCGACGCCCTGCCGGCCGGCATGGAGTTCGTCGGCTGGACCCCGGACGCCAGCACCGTGGACGTCGACGAATCCACCGTGCCGGCCGCCGGGACGATGGGGGGCACGCTGGACATCGCGCTCAACCCGCTCACCCCCGGCACCACCGCCACCGTCAAGGTCACCCTCAAGTACCCCAACTTCACCACCGCCAACGGCACCCAGGCGGTCAACACCGCCACCTTCACCGCCGACGGCGAGACCCCGCAGACCGGCACCGCCACCACTACGGCGGTGGTGCAGCCGCAGTACAAGGTGACCAAGGGCGTCCAGACCAGCAGCCAGGACGGCCGCACGGTGACGTACCAGTTCGGCACCTGCTCCACCGACGGGGTGCCGAACGTCGACCTGGACCTCGCCAAGCTGGTGGACACGCTGCCGCCCGGCGCCGTGGTGGACACCTCGCGCTCGCCGGGCTGGAGCCAGGTGGGAACGGGGAACACCTGGGAGTACGACATCGGTGCCTTCACCGCGGGCAACGGGCAGGCGGGCTGCCGCTACCCCGGGGTGCTGGTGGTCAACTTCCCCGCCCCGACCTTCCCGACCGGCAGCACCGCCACCAACTCGGTCACCCTGAACGGCGACCCGCTCGGCCCGGACGCCGCCCGGGACCTGGACACCGCCACCGCGGTCAGCCCGACCTTCCAGGACCCCAGCACCGGGGTGCACGTCTCCTCCGCCAAGGTCTGGCAGTCGAGCTTCGTCTCCGGTGACATCGGCTCGTTCAGCCTGTTCCCGAACAACGTCTCGGTCCCGATCACCAGCCTGGTGATGACCGACCCGGGCACCGGGACCACCACCGACCTCTACAACTGGCTCGCCCCGCAGAGCATCCAGCTGGAGGCCTGGAACCCGACCAGCATCGCGCTGACCCTGGACTACCGCCTGAACGGCGACCCGGCCTGGCACACCTTCACCCCCGGCACCGCCTTCAACGGCGCCGGTGCCCGCCGGGTCAAGATCGAGACGGGGGCGGGCGACCCGGCCAACGACGTGCTCGGCATCCCGGCCGGCCGCTGGCTGCACGGACTGCGGTTCAGCTGGGCCGGTCCGATCCCGACCGGGTGGAGCCCGGGCAACTCGGTCCAGGTGCTGGCCCAGGTGCTGTACACCGGCCACGACGGCGCCACCGCACCGACCCCGCTGCACAACTGCGTGGACGTGGTCGGCACCGACGGCACCACCACCGACACCGCCACCGCCTGCGCCGACACCACGGTCACCGCCGCCACCAACCTCGGCGCGGCGAAGACCACCACGGACGGCTCGGTGCTCGCGCCGGGCGGCACCGCCACCTTCCAGGTGATCCCGTACAACCGGACCGGCCACGCCCTGGACAAGCCGCTGGTGCTCTACGACCTGCTGCCGCCCGGCTTCGTCTTCGTCGACGGCTCGGTCCGTGCCGACCCGGGCTGGTCGGACGCCAAGGCCCCCGCGGAGGTCGCCGTGCTGCCGGGCAAGGACGGCCGGCAGCTGATCCGGATGACCTGGCCGGCGGGCAGCCCCGACATGACCTACCTGCACGACAACCTGGCCTACCGGGTGCTGTTCGACGTCCAGGCCGCGGGCAGCGCCCAGCCGGGCACCTTCACCAACGACATCTACGTCACGGCTGACGGCGCGTCACCCCCGGTCACCTGCAAGTTCTACGGTGCCGACAGCTCGGTGCCGGACACCGAGGACCTCAACCGCAACGGCGACACCACCGAGAAGCTCTGCCACGCCTCCTCGAAGGTGGAGGTCCAGGTGCCCGCCGTGCTGCGGGCCTACAAGGAGGTCAAGGGCGACGAGGACAGCGACTACGGCAGCTCCGGCACCTCCTCGCCCGGCGGGCAGATCTCCTACCGGATGACCGTCCGGAACGACTCGCCCGACCCCGTGACCGACTTCGTCGCGTACGACCGCCTGCCGACCCCGGGCGACGGGTACGTGCTGCGGCCGGACACCTCGCGCGGCAGTGCCTGGACGCCCTCGCTGACCGAGCCGCTGGTGAGCAGCGACCCGACCGTGGTGATCGAGTACTCCACCGCGCCCGACCCGTGCCGTCCGGTCTCGCTCGGCGGTCCGGCGGGCTGCCCGCTCGGTGCCGAGTGGAGCACCACCTTCCCCGGCCCCGGGGTGACCACCTGGTTCCGGATCTCCCGGCCCGGCACGATGCCCTCGGGCGGGCTGTTCACCCTGACCTGGCCGATGGTGGCCTCGTACGATGCCCCTGACGCGGCGTTCGCCTGGAACAGCTTCGCCTACACCGCCACCGACAGCAGCGGCCAGCAGCTGCTGCCGGCCGAGCCCGCCAAGGTCGGCGTCGGGGTGCACCAGCCCACCCCGCCGGCCAACTCGATCGGCGACTTCGTCTGGAACGACCTCAACAAGAACGGCCTGCAGGACGCCGGTGAGCCCGGCGTCGGCGGGGTCACCGCGTACCTGCTGGACGGGAAGGGGCGCAAGGTCCGCAACCTGAACGGCAAGCCGGCCACCTCCACCAGCAACGGCCGGGGCTTCTACCTGTTCGGGAAGCTGCCGAACGGCACCTACGCGGTCCAGTTCGACCTGGCCACCATCCCGGCCGGTGCCGCCGTCACCCTCAAGGACGCGGTCCGCCGGACGGCGGCCAGCGCCGAGGACTCCGACGCCGATCCGGTCACCGGCATCACCGAGAACGTCACGGTGTCCGGTGGCGAGGCCCAGCTCAACCTGGACCTCGGCCTGGTCCTCCCGCCGGAGCCCACCCCGCCGCCGACCCCGAGCCCGGAGCCCACCCCGCCGACGCCGACCGTCACGCCGGTGCCGCCGACCCCGCTGCCGACCGCCTCACCGACCGGCGGCCTGCCGGACACCGGGGCGGACTTCCCGGCGGCGTTCTTCGCGGTGCTGGCGCTGGCGCTGGCCGCGGCGGGTGCGGTGCTCGGGCTGACGAGTCGTCAGCGAGGCCGCCGGCACTGAGGTACCCCGCCCGGGGGCCCGGGGCTGACGTGCGGCTCCGCCGCGTCGGCGACGCCGACCTCGAAAGCGAAAGCGCCTGGCGGGTTACGCGGGTGCGACGCTTCCGAGGTCGGCGTCGCAGTTCCCCGAGCCCCTGCCGGCGGTCCCCGTCGTCCTGAACCAACGGCGGGTGCCGAAGAGCAGCAGTCCGCCGAGGCCGATGCCGCCGACCGCGCAGAGGGCGACCGCCGTCAGGGAGCGCGAGACCAGCGCTCCCGAGACGGCGTAGCCCGCCGCGTTGCCGGTCGCGAACAGCGTGATCAGCCAGGCGAACGCCTCGGTGACCGTGCCGGTCGGGGCCAGCTCGGCGATCAGCACGAAGGCGGCGGCCAGCAGGGGGGCCAGGCCGATGCCGGAGAGCAGGGCCAGCGCGGCCATCGGCAGCGGGGCGGGGAGCAGCAGCAGGGGGAGATAGGAGGCGGCCATCGCCAGCGCGATCACCCAGGTCCGGGTGGCGGTGGCGCTGCGCCACTTCACCGCGCCGTAGCCGAGCGCGCCGACCAGACCGCCGAGGGCGGCCAGCGCGAGCAGCAGCCCGGCCCCGCCGGGCAGGTCGCCCCGGTGGTTCTCGGCGTAGGCGATGAAGAGCACGTTCTGGGCGCCGACGGTCCAGCCCGCACCGGCCAGGCCGACCAGCAGCAGGACCAGGCCGGGCGAGCGCAGCGGGCCGAGCAGTCCGGAGGAGGCGTGCCGGGCGGGGGCCCGCCAGGCCCGGGCGGGGGCGGCGGTGGCGACCACCAGGGCGCCGGCCAGGCCGAGCCCGGCGGCCGTCCACAGCGCGGTCACCGGCGAGAACGCGGCGGCGATCCCGGCCACCGCCAACGGGCCCGCCACGTACAGGAGTTGCTGAGCGGCCGAGTCGAAGGCGTACGCGGTGTCGAGCTGCTCCTCGTCGACCACGGCGGGCCAGAGCGCCCGCAGGCAGGGCTCCAGCGGCGGCATCGCGAGCCCGGCGATCGCCGCGCCGAGCGGGGCGGCCCAAGCCGAGCCGGGGGCCAGCGCGAGCAGCGCGTACCCGACGCCGGCGACCACGGCGGAGGCCAGCAGGACGCGCGGCTGCCCGGTCCGGTCGACGATCCGGCCGAGCACCGGGCCGCCGATCGCGGCGGCGATCGCGTACGCGGCGGTGGCCAGACCGATCCTGCTGTACGGGGTGCCCGCGTCGCGCAGGGCGAGGGCGATCACCAGGGCGGTCATCCCGGCGGGGAGGCGGCCGAGCAGGGTGCCGAGCAGGAGACGGGTCACGTGCGGTGCGCGGAGCAGGGCGAGGTAGCCCATGGGGTTCGGTCTCCTGGGGCAGGGGAAGGCGGCGGTAAGTCATCAAGTTATACGTATAACCGGATCGGGTCAATCGGCCGGCCAGGAACCGCACGGGATCGTTCGTCGTCTGACAGTCCGACAGCTGAGCACTCGCCAGGCCGGACCGGGACACCGGCCGTGACCGGCCGCCGCGCGGACGGGAAGCCGCTCCGGGGGCCGTACAGGGAACGGATGAAGACCCCCAGGACCCGTGACGTGATGGCCGGGCCGCTGCGCCGCGCCTCGATGTTCTGCCTGCTGCTGGTGCTCGCCCTGATGGCCCGGGCCACCTGGCTGGCGGTGGCCGAGGCGGACGACTACCGGGGCAACCCGGCCAACGCCCGGATCGCCATCGACCGCTACGCCCGGCCGCTCGGCAACATCCTGGTCGGCGGGCAGCCGGTGACCGGCTCGGTGCCGACCGGCGGCTCGCTCGCCTACCAGCGCAGCTACACCGACGGCCCGCTCTACGCCCCGCTGACCGGCTACACCTCGCAGGCGTACGGCAGCAGCCAGCTGGAGAGCCTGTTCGCCGACCTGCTGGACGGCACCGATCCGCGGCTGGCCGACCCGGTCGGGGCGCTCACCGGCCCGCTCACCCGGTCCCGCCCGGCCGGTGGCGACGTGGTCAGCACCATCGACCCGGCGGTGCAGCGGGCGGCCTGGGACGCGCTCGGCGGCCGGCAGGGTGCGGCGGTGGCGATCGACCCGGCCACCGGCGCCGTCCTCGGGCTGGTCTCCACCCCGTCCTACGACCCGTCGGGGATCACCGGCCGGTCGGCGGCGGACGGGCGGACCTGGCAGCGGCTCAGCGCCGACAACGGCAAGGCGATGGTGAACGGCGCGCTGCGCGCCACCTACGCCCCGGGCTCCACCTTCAAGCTGGTGGTCGCCGCCGCCGCACTGGAGACCGGCCGCTACCCGGACGTGGACACCCCGACCGCCAGCCCCAACCCGTACACGCTGCCGGGCACCAGGACGGTGCTGACCAACGAGAACCCCAACGCGCCCTGTGCGAACGCCACCCTGCGGACGGCGCTGGAGTACTCCTGCAACAACGTCTTCGCCAAGGCCGCGGCCGACCTCGGGGAGGCGGCGCTCTCGGCCCAGGCGGCGAAGTTCGGGTTCAACCTGGAGAAGCTGGACACCCCGGTACGGGCCGCCGCCAGCGTCTACCCGGCGGGCATGGAGCCCTCGCAGGTGGCGCTGACCGGGATCGGGCAGTTCTCGGTGACCGCGACGCCGCTCCAGATGGCGATGGTCTCGGCGGCGATCGCGAACGACGGGCTGCTGATGACGCCGTCCACGGTGTCGAAGCTCACGGACCACGCGGGGCGGACGGTGCAGGCGTTCCCGCCCGCCGAGCTGGGGCGGGTGATGAGCGAGCGGACGGCGCAGCAGTTGCAGTCCGCGATGGTCTCGGTGGTCACCGACGGCACCGGCAAGGCGGCCGCGATCGCCGGCCTGACGGTCGGCGGCAAGACCGGCACGGCCCAGCACGGCGTGGACAACTCGGGCCTGCCGTACGCCTGGTTCACCTCCTACGCCGACGACGGCAGGGGCCACCGGATCGCCACTGCCGCCGTGGTGCTGAACGGCTCCACCGACCGCGACGGGATCACCGGTGGCGGCCTGGCCGGCCCGGTGGTCAAGGCGATGACGGCGGCCTACCTGAAGCGGTGAACCCGGGGGTGCCGGGGTGGTTCGTGGCCGTAGCTCAAATAAGTACTTTGAACATCTCAAAGGTTTGTTGCTAGTCTGTCGCCCATGACCACCTCAGGCACGCCTCGGCAGTACGACACGGACCCCGCGTCCGTGCGCTGCGCGTGCCTGCCCGGCGCCGTGGACAGCGGCTGTCGCACCGTCAGCTGTACCCAGGCGGCACGTCGCCCCTGAGGCCCCCGGCTCCTCCCCGCCGTGGTCGGCCCGGCCGTGTCGCCGCCTCTGCTCCACCCCTCCCCCTCCTCCTGCCTCGGAGCCGCACCACCATGTCCACTGCGCCCGCGCCCACCTTCCTCGCGAAGGTCCGCAAGACCCCCTTCTGGGTCCAGATCGTCGGCGGCCTGGTCCTCGGCCTGGCCCTCGGCTACCTGGCCCGGGTCCAGGACGTCGCCTGGCTCACCACCACCCTGGACACCATCGGCAAGACCTTCGTCCAGCTGCTCAAGCTGGCCGTCCCGCCGCTGGTCTTCACCGCGATCGTGCTCTCGGTCGCCAACCTGCGGAACGTCACCAACGCCGCCCGGCTGGCCGGCCGCACGCTGCTCTGGTTCCTGATCACCTCGCTGATCGCGGTCGGCGTCGGCCTCGGTCTCGGCCTGCTGACCGACCCGGGCGAGGGTGCCAACCTCTCCACCCAGGGCCTCAAGGCCCCGGAGAAGCCCGGCACCTGGATCGACTTCCTGACCGGGATCATCCCGACCAACATCGCGGACGCCTTCCTGAAGGTGAACGTGCTGCAGATCGTCTTCCTCGGCATCGTGGTCGGCGCCGCCGTCCTCAAGCTGGGCGAGAAGGCCGAGCCGGTCCGCAAGCTCAACGAGGCGATCCTCGAGCTCACCCAGACCGCCCTCTGGTGGGTCATCCGGCTCGCCCCGCTCGGCACCCTCGGCCTGATCGGCAAGTCCGTCGCGGTCTACGGCTGGGACCTGCTCAAGCCCTTCGCGACGCTCACCATCGACGTCTACGTCGGCTGCGCGATCGTGCTGTTCGGCGTCTACTCGCTGCTGCTGCGCTTCGTCGGCGGGCTCAACCCGCTGAACTTCTTCAAGGGCGCCTGGCCCGCGATCCAGCTCGCCTTCGTCTCGCGCTCCTCGGTCGGCACCCTGCCGGTCACCCGCCGGGTCACCGAGCGGCTCGGCGTCCCGAGCGAGTACGCCTCGTTCGCCGTCCCGTTCGGCGCCACCACCAAGATGGACGGCTGCGCCGCGATCTACCCCTCGCTGGCCGCGATCTTCGTCGCCCAGGTCTACGGCATCGACCTCGGCGTCGGTGACTACCTGCTGATCGCCTTCGTCTCGGTGATCGGCTCCGCCGCCACCGCCGGTCTGACCGGCGCGATCGTGATGCTGACCCTGACCCTCTCCACCCTCGGCCTCCCGCTGGAGGGCGTCGGCCTGCTGCTCGCCATCGACCCGATCCTCGACATGATCCGCACCGCCACCAACGTGGCCGGTCAGTCGGTCGTCCCGATCCTGGTCGCGGCCCGCGAGAAGACCCTCGACCTGACCGCCTACAACAACCCCACCGGCGACCTCCTCACCGAGGACGCCCCCGCCCGCGACAAGATCGCCGTCGCCGCCTGACCCCGCTCCACCTGATGGCCCGTTCCCCAAGGGGGAGCGGGCCATCACCCGTTGGAGTGCACCTCGCCCACCGGCCCGGGCCACGGCGGTAGCGTGGATGAGGATGAAGGAAGAGCCCATGAGTGCCGCCCCGCAGGAGTACTCGTACCAGCAGGTGGATCCGGAGCTGGCGCTGAAGTACGCGATCCAGCACATCAACGGCGACCGCTCCGAAATCATCGAAGGGGTCATCGAGCCGATGTCGCCGACCTGGGGTCACGAAACCGCCGCCGAGAACATCCGTGAGCAACTTCGGGAGCGGATCCGTGCGCTGGACTGCCTCGCGGGTTCGGGCAACCTCGATCTTCCCGGGTCGAGGAACTGGTACGTGCCCGACATCGCCGTGGTGCCGCGAGCACTGGCCCAGGACGCGAAGGCGCTACTCCCTGACCAGACCCTGCTGGTGGTCGAGGTGACCTCCGACTCCAACGGGGACACCGACCCGGTCGTGAAGCGCCGTCGCTACGCCGAGTACGGTGCGCCGCTGGACCTCCTGGTGGACCGTCAGGAGCGCACCTGCACGCTCTTCTCCACCCCCGGCCCGCTGGGTTACACCCTGGTCGACGGACCGCACTCGTTCGGGACGTCCCTCCGGCTTCCGGAGCCGTTCGGCGTGGAGCTGGCCACCGACCGCTTCTAGTCCGGCTGCCTGGCCCAGCGCTGGGCCAGCACGGTGCAGACCATCAGCTGGAGTTGGTGGAAGAGCATCAGGGGGAGCACGGTCATGCCGACCGTGGCGGCGGGGAACAGGATGGTGGCCAGCGGGAGGCCGTTGGCCAGGCTCTTCTTGGAGCCGCAGAACTGGGCGGTGATCCGGTCGGCCCGGGAGAAGCCGAGGCGGCGGGCGGCGGTGCCGGTGAAGAGCAGCACCAGGGTGAGCATGGCCAGGCAGAGCGCGGCCAGCCAGAGCAGCTGAGGGACCGTCACCCGGCTCCAGATGCCCTCGGTGACGCCCTCGCTGAAGGCGGTGTAGACGATCAGCAGGATGGAGCCGCGGTCGACCAGCATGGTCAGCCAGCGGTGCCGCCGCAGCCAGGGCGCCACCCAGCGCCGGAGCAACTGCCCGAGAGCGAACGGGACCAGCAGCTGCAGCACGATGTCCAGCACCTGCTGCCCGCTGACCTGGACCCCGGCGCTGCCGGCCAGCAGCCAGGCGGCGAGCAGCGGGGTGAGCACGATGCCGACCAGGCTGGAGAAGGTGGCCGCGCAGATCGCTGCGGCGACGTTGCCCCGGGCCATCGAGGTGAAGGCGATCGAGGACTGCACGGTGGAGGAGAGCAGGGTGAGGAAGAGCACCCCGGTCGCCAGCTGCGGGGCCAGCACGGCGGCCGGGAGCAGCCGGGTGGCCTCGCCGAGCAGCGGGAAGAGCACGAAGGTGCAGCCCAGGATGAGCAGGTGCAGCCGCCAGTGCCGGGCCCCGGCCAGCGCCTCCTGGGGCGAGAGCCGGGCGCCGTACAGGAAGAACAGCAGGCCGACCGCGACGCTCACCGACTCGCCCGCCACCTCGGCGGCGGTGCCCCGGACCGGGAGCAGGGTGGCCAGGCCGACGGTGCCGAGCAGCAGGAGCAGGTAGCCGTCGATCCCGATCCGGTGCAGTTGGCGGTCGAAGGCCCGAAGCAGGTGCATGGCCCCGATCATGCCTGGCGGGGGCCGGGACAGAGGCAGGGGGCCCGCCGCGTCCGAAGACGTGGCGGGCCCCCTTGGTGTTACTCGTCATGCTCCTACCGACGGCCGCAGTGGCCGCCGCCGGACCCGAAAGGGGTCCAGAGCGATCAGATCATCAGAGGAGATAATCAGATAGCGGTGACGTTCTCCGCCTGCGGGCCCTTCGGGCCCTGGGTGACGTCGAACGAGACCGGCTGGTTCTCCTCCAGCGAGCGGAAACCGTTCGCGTTGATGGCGGAGTAGTGGACGAAGACGTCGGGGCCGCCGCCCTCCTGGGCGATGAAGCCGAAGCCCTTCTCAGCGTTGAACCACTTGACGGTTCCCTGAGCCATGCCGTTCTCCTTGCGAGGGACGTTTCGGTAACCACACCGTGTGGAACCGGTCCGCTGCGCTGATCGCCCCGCCTCCGGAAGGGTCCGGAGTTTTTCGATAACGCTGAAAAACTACAAAAAGCCCACGGGTTACATGCTCCGCAGGCTTCAAGTACTGCAAGGGGAATCAAACTGCAACTGGATGGAACGGTAGCACGCAGCGGCAGCCCCGACCAGGGGTGACCAAGGCCACGCTGCTCGTGTCCCGCGCGCGCGTGACACGGATCGTCAGGGGCCCCTGACCACCCGGCCGGCGTCAACGGGCATACGCTGCGGAGAGCGCACGAAACGGGCAGGTAGGAAGGACACACGGTGACCGGTCAGGACACGAGCGGCTCGGCGGCGGTACGGCCCCGGGTCGGGCACATCCAGTTCCTCAACTGTCTTCCGCTGTACTGGGGACTGGCCAGGACCGGCAACCTGCTCGACCTCGATCTCACCAAGGACACCCCGGAGAAGCTCAGCGACCAACTGGTCAGCGGGGCGCTCGACATCGGCCCGATCACCTGCGTGGAGTACCTGCGGAACGCGGACCGGCTGGTGGTGCTCCCGGACATCGCGGTCGGCAGCGACGGCCCGGTGATGTCCTGTGTGATCGTCAGCAAGCTGCCGCTGGCCGAGCTGGACGGCCGCCGGGTCGCGCTCGGCTCCACCTCCCGGACCTCGGTCCGGCTGGCCCGGCTGCTGCTGGAGCAGCGCGAGGGTGTCCGGCCCGAGTACTTCACCGCCGCGCCGGACCTGGACGCGATGCTGGCCGAGGCCGACGCCGCGGTGCTGATCGGCGACCCGGCGCTGCGCGCCTCGCTGGAGCAGGCCCCGGAGCAGGGCCTGGCGGTGCACGACCTGGGCGCGATGTGGAAGGACTGGACCGGCCTGCCGTTCGTCTTCGCGGTCTGGGCCGCCCGCCGGGACTACGTCGAGCGCAGCCCGGAGACGGTCGCCGCCGTGCACCGGGCCTTCCTGGAGTCCCGCGACCTCTCGCTGGCCGAGGCCGGCCAGGTGGCCGCGCAGGCCGCCCGCTGGGAGTCCTTCGACGCTCCGGTGCTGGAGCGGTACTTCAGCGAGGCGCTGGACTTCTCGCTCGGCGAGCGGCAGCTCGCCGGGATCGCCGAGTTCGCCCGCCGGATCGGTCACGACAGCGGCTTCGCCCCGGACGTGACGGTCACTCTGCTCCAGCCCGCCTGACCCCCTTCGCGCAGGCCCCGACACGCCCGTGGGCGCGTGCCGGGGCTGGCGTACGCTGGTTCGGTCCGACGTCGGAAGAGAAAGAAGGCCAGCAAGGTGTCCGAGCAGAACCTTTCCGCCAGTGACCTGCAGGCCGTCCTCGACCGTGCGGCCGTCGGCGGCCGGATCACCCCGGAGGAGGCGCTGGAGCTCTACCGCTCCGCGCCGCTGCACGCGCTCGGCTCCGCCGCCGACGCCGTCCGCCGCCGTCGCTACGCGGGCACCGAGCACATCGCGACGTACATCATCGAACGGAACATCAACTACACCAACGTCTGTGTGACGGCCTGCAAGTTCTGCGCCTTCTACGTGGCGCCGAAGAGCGACAAGGGCTGGTCCCGCGACCTGGAGGAGATCCTCCGCCGCTGCGCCGAGACGGTCGAACTGGGCGGCACCCAGGTGATGTTCCAGGGCGGCCACCACCCGGACTACGGCGTCGAGTACTACGAGACCGCGTTCGCCGCGATCAAGGGCTCGTTCCCGCAGCTGGTGATCCACTCGCTCGGTGCCTCCGAGGTCGAGCACATGGCCCGGATCTCCAAGGTCTCGATCGAGGAGGCCATCACCCGGATCCACAAGGCGGGCCTGGACTCCTTCGCGGGCGCCGGTGCCGAACTGCTGCCGGAGCGGCCGCGCAAGGCGATCGCGCCGCTCAAGGAGTCGGGCGAGCGCTGGCTGGAGATCATGGAGACCGCGCACGGCCTGGGCGTCGAGTCCACCTCCACCATGCTGATGGGCACCGGCGAGACCAACGCCGAGCGGATCGAGCACCTGCGGATGATCCGCGAGGTGCAGGACCGCACCGGCGGGTTCCGGGCCTTCATCCCGTACACCTACCAGCCGCAGAACAACCACCTCAAGGGCAGCACCCAGGCGACCGTGTTCGAGTACCTGCGGATGATCTCGATCGCCCGGCTGTTCCTCGACAACATCGCGCACATCCAGGGCTCCTGGCTCACCACCGGCAAGGAGGCGGGCCAGCTCTCGCTGCACTACGGGGCGGACGACCTCGGCTCGGTGATGCTGGAGGAGAACGTGGTCTCGATGGCCGGTGCCAAGCACCGCTCCAACCTGACCGAGCTGATCCACCTGATCCGGGCGGCCGACCGCACCCCGGCCCAGCGCTCCACCACCTACCAGCACCTGCGGGTGCTGGACGACCCGGCCAACGACCCGGTCGACCCCCGGGTGGCCTCGCACATCGCCTCCACCGCGCTCGAAGGCGGCACCGCGCACCCCGAGCTGAAGATCCTCTCCACCACCTGATGCTCACCCTGCACCGGGCCACCGTCCTGGTCGTGGACCCCGCCGCCCCGTCGATCCCCGACGGGGCGGTGCTGGTCGACGGCGGGACGGTGGCGGCCCTCGGCCCGTACGCCGAGCTGGCCGGCGGCGGGGCCCGGGTCCGGGAGTGGGACGGGCTGCTGACGCCGGGTCTGCTCAACCCGTACGGCCGGTGGCTGCTGGAGACGGCGTACCACCCGGACCCCCGGGAGGAGCTCGGCACCGAGCCGCTGCTCACCGCCGTCCCCGAGGAGCGCCGGGGCGGCAGCGCCAGGCTCGGCCTGCAGCGCCTGCTCGCGCACGGCGTGACCGCGTTGGCCGGCCCCTTCACGCTGCCCGCCGTCCGCACCGCGGTGGCCCGTTCGGGCCTGACCGCGCTGCCCGGGACGGGCACACCGGGCGGACTCGACCCGCTCGCGGACGCCCCGTTGGCTTCGGTCGTGCACCGACCGCTGACCGTCGGCGGCCGGGCCGACCTGGCGGTCTTCGCAGCCGCCTCGGTGGCCGAGCTGGAACGCCTCGGCGCGGGGTGCTGCCTGGCCACCGTGCTGGGCGGGCGGCTGCTGTACCGCCGCCGCTGACCTGCCGCCTGACCTGCCGCCTGGCAGGGCGTCAGGCGGGTCGTCCGGGAAAGGTCAACCCCTTAACGCCCCCTTTATTCATACAAACTGATGGATGCTCGCCGTGACCTGAGGGGTCGCCAGCGGTTACGATCCCGGACAGCCCTCCGTACTGCGGACGGGTTACCGGGTCCTCCCCAGCCCGGTCCGGCAAGCCGACAGGAACCATGCGATCCGCGACCGCTCCCCGCCCGCGCAACGCGCGCCTCGGTCGAGGCTGGTACCTCGCGGCCGTGCTCAGCGCGGTGCTCGCGCTCGGCATGTGCCTGCTCGGCTGGCGCCAGGCCGACCAGGCCGACCGGATCGGCGCCGACCCGGTCCGGGTCCAGGGCACCATCACCCAACTCCCGGCGGGCAGCGCCACCTACAGCTCGATCAGCTACCGGGCCGACGGCCGCCCGCTGACCGCGACCGACCTCTGGGTCCCCGAGCACGCCAAGGCCGGTGACGCGATCTGCCTGGAGTACGCGGCGGCGGACCCCGGCGCGGTCCGGGTCTGCGGCAACCGCTACCCGCAGCCGGCCGGCGTCGGCCTGGCCCGCACCAGCGTCCCGATCGCCCTGGTCCTGTTCGCCCTCTGCGCCGCCCGGATCTGGCGGCACCACCGCACCCGCACCCCCGTCACCCAGGCCCGCACCACGGTCGCCTTCGCCACCGAGGCCTTCGGCAACGACATGCCCGCCCTCACCCACGGCAAGCGCTCCCGCCGCCGCAAGCCCGGCCGCAGGGCGCGCCGCTAGGCGCTCCGCTTCTGGCAGGTGCTTCGGGTCTACGGTCCAGGGGCTCGGGGAACTGCGACGCCGGCCTCGGAACTGGTGATCCGTTCAGGGGTGGTCAGGGACTTTCGCAGTGACCCGCACGCCAGATCTCCTCGCAGTTCCCCGAGCCCCTGGGTAGTGCAACCGGACGCCCTGCCAAAAGCGCAGGCCCGAGCCCCTGGGTAGTGCAACCGGACGCCCTGCCAAAAGCGCAGGCCCGAGCCCCTGGGTAGTGCAACTGAACGCCCTGCCAAAAGCGCAGCGCCGAACCCCTGGGTAGTAGACGGTCGAGCGCCTGCCGTGGGTGCAGCCCCGAGCCCCTGGCGGTGGGGCGGGGGTGGGGTGGTGAACAATGGGGGACGTGACCCGAGCCTCTCTGGACAAGCAGCCGCACGAAGTCGCCGCGATGTTCGACGACGTCGCCGCCAAGTACGACCGTACGAACGACGTGCTCTCCCTCGGTCAGGCGCGCGCCTGGCGCCGTGCGGTGGCCGAGGCGGTGGCCGCCCAGCCGGGCCAGACCGTGCTCGACCTGGGGGCCGGCACCGGCACGTCCTCGCTGCCGTTCGTGGAGGCGGGCGCCGACGTCGTCCCGTGCGACTTCTCGCTGGGCATGCTGACCGAGGGCAAGGCCCGGCACCCCGAACTCGCGCTGACCGCGGGCGACGCGACCAAGCTGCCGTTCGCGGACAACAGCTTCGACGCCGTCACGATCTCCTTCGCGCTGCGCAACGTGCAGGACACCGACGCCGCGCTGAGCGAGCTGTACCGGGTCACCAAGCCCGGTGGCCGGGTGGTCATCTGCGAGTTCTCCACCCCGACCTGGACGCCGTTCCGGACGGTCTACACCGAGTACCTGATGCGGGCGCTGCCGCCGGTCGCCACCGCCGTCAGCAGCAACCCGGACGCCTACGTCTACCTCGCCGAGTCGATCCGCTCCTGGCCCGACCAGCCCGCGCTGGCCGCCCGCCTGCAGCAGGCCGCCTGGACCAAGGTCGCCTGGCGCAACCTCACCGGCGGCATCGTGGCTCTGCACCGGGGCTTCAAGCCCACCGCCTAGACTCGTCCAAGCCAGCCGACCGCATCGCAGGAGTGTGCCCAGCCGTGTCCGAGACCGCAGTTGACCTGAGCAGCGAGACCGTGGAGAGCACCGCCGACGTCATCGTGGTCGGCGCGGGACCGGCGGGTGCCACCACCGCGTACTACCTCGCCCAGGCGGGTCTGGACGTCCTGCTGCTGGAGAAGACCGAGTTCCCGCGCGAGAAGGTCTGCGGCGACGGTCTGACCCCGCGTGCCACCAAGCAGTTGGTGGACATGGGCATCGACGTCTCGACCTCGAACGGCTGGCTGCACAACAAGGGCCTGCGGATCATCGGCGGCGGCGTCCGGCTGGAGCTGGACTGGCCCGAGCTGTCCGCCTTCCCGGACTACGGACTGGTCCGCAAGCGCGCCGACTTCGACGAACTGCTGGCCCGTCAGGCCCAGAAGGCCGGCGCCCGGCTGTACGAGAAGTGCAACGTCACCGGCCCGGTGCTGGACGACCGGACCGGCCGGATCGTCGGCGTGACGGCGAAGTTGGGCGACGAGAAGCGTCCGGTCACCTTCCGCGCCCCGCTGGTGGTCGCGGCCGACGGCAACTCGACCCGGCTCTCGCTGGCGATGGGCCTGCACCGCCGCGAGGACCGCCCGATGGGCGTCGCGTACCGGACGTACTTCACCTCGCCGCGGCACGACGACGACTACCTGGAGTCCTGGCTGGAGCTCTGGGACACCCGGGGCGGCGACCGCAAGCTGCTGCCCGGCTACGGCTGGATCTTCGGGATGGGCGACGGCACCTCGAACGTCGGCCTCGGCATCCTCAACTCCTCGCCCGCGTTCGGGGAGTTGGACTGGCGCGAGGTGCTCAAGGCGTGGTGCGCCTCGATGCCCGCCGAGTGGGGCTACACCCCCGAGAACATGACCGACCCGATCCGGGGCGCGGCGCTGCCGATGGCGTTCAACCGTCAGCCGCACTACACCCGGGGCCTGTTGCTGGTCGGCGACGCGGCCGGCATGGTCAACCCGTTCAACGGCGAGGGCATCGCCTACGCGATGGAGTCCGGCCAGCTCGCCGCCGGTGTCATCGTCCAGGCCAACGCCCGGATCACCGACGCGGGCCGCGAGCGCGCCCTGGAGGCGTACCCGCGCATCCTCAAGGACGTCTACGGCGGCTACTACACGCTCGGCCGCGGCTTCGTGAAGCTGATCGGCAACCCCAAGGTGATGCAGCTCGCCACCCAGCGCGGCCTGACCCACCCGGTCCTGATGAAGTTCGTCCTCAAGATGCTCGCCAACCTCACCGACCCGCAGGGCGGCGACGCGATGGACCGCATCATCAACGGCCTCGCCAAGGTGGCCCCCAACGCCTGACCCCCGTACGGCTCCGCACTGGCCCGGCCCGGTACCTTCCTGATGCGCCGGGTCGGCGCCGCGCTCACCCGGCTGTTCCTCTGCGAGCACTACGCCGACCTGGCCCGGATGGAGGACGTCCTGCGGGCCGCCCCGCTCGGCTGGACCTCGGTCCGCCCGCCCCGCCTCACCAACGGCCCGCTGACCGCCGCCTACCGCACCGCCCTGGACCGTAACCTCCCCGGCGGCAGCACCGTCTCCCGCGCGGACGTGGCCCACTGCATGCTCGCCACCCTCACCCGCCCGGACACCGTGGGCCACACCCTGGACGTGGCACGGTAGTTCAGGGCGTCTGCTGGGACCGCCGGTCGACGTAGGCGATCCGTTCGGCGAAGACGGTGCGGGCGTCCGGGGTGAGGGTGCGAAGGGCGACCAGGGCGGCCAAGGCCACGTCGCAGAGTTCGTGCTGGACGTCGGTCCAGGTGTGGGTGGTGCCCTTGCGGGGGTTCTGGCCGGTGGCGCCGAGGACGGCCTGGGCGACCTCGCCGGTCTCCTCGGAGACCTTGAGGATACGGAGCAGCCTCTCGTCGCCCGGCGGGAGTCGGCTCTCGCGGTCGAGCCAGGCGACCAGGCGGTCGAGGGTGTCCCAGGTGGTGGCGTCCATGGTGGTGCTCCCGTGCGGTGGTGGGTGGGCGGCGGGCACCACCGTACGGGAGCGGGGCGGTGCGGGGTCAGCGCTTGGTGATCTTGACGTTCTTGAAGGTGGGGACGAGGTTCGGGTAGCCGTCACCCGGGTTGTTCTGCGAGTCCGAGCCGCCGGCGGCGATCTTCTGGAGCACGTCCAGACCGGCGGTGACCTGGCCGAACGGGGTGTAGGCGGGGGAGAGCTTGGTGTCCTTCCAGACGAAGAAGAACTGGCTGCCGTTGGTGTTCGGCCCGGCGTTGGCCATCGCCACGGTGCCGGCCGGGTAGGTGGCACCGGTGAGGTTCTCGTCCGGGAAGGAGTAGCCGGGGCCGCCGCTGCCGGTGCCGGTCGGGTCGCCGCACTGGAGGACGAAGATCCGCTCGGTGGTGAGCCGGTGGCAGTGGCTCTTGTCGAAGTAGTCGTGCTCGGCCAGGAAGCGGAACGAGAAGGTGGTGCACGGCGCCTGGGCGGTCGACGCCTTGAAGGTGATGGTCCCCTGGGTGGTCTTCAGGGTCGCGCTGTACGGCTGGGCGGCCTTCTTGGCGTCGAAGACCGGGATGCCCTTGAAGTTGTCGGCGGGCACGGCCGGCGTGTAGGCGCAGGTCACGGTGGCGACGGGGGCGGCGTCGGCGACGCCGACCGAGGTGGTCAGCAGGAGCGGCACAGTGGTGGCGGCGGTCAGTAACGCCCAGTGTTTGCGCAGCACTTGGGGTGCCTCCGGAGGATGGATTGACATGGACCAATCATCCCTGCCCAGCCGTCCGGTCGGTATGCACGATGTCAGGTGCGACCGGTTCCGGCCAGTCGGCGGGATCCGGTCGGTCAGGTCGCCGAGGCCGGGCGGGGCGCCTGCGGTGCGCCGGCACCGTCCGTGGACCGGAATGGTGTTGATCACCGGGGCCCCGGTGGGCGACGATGGCCCGCCACCACCCACGGTGGTGGTTCTCCGTCCGACGGCGTACGGGTCCGGCTCGCCCTGCCCTCGGAGGAGACCCCGATGCGTACTTCCGCTGCTCAGACCGTCCGCGACCTGCCGGTGCTCGGGGTCGCGGTGGTGTGGGGGTCGAGCTTCCTGGCGGTCAAGAACGTGGCCACGCCGGACAGCGTGGTGGCCATGCTGGTGCTCCGGTTCGGGCTGGTGCTGCCGCTGTTGGCACTGTTCACCTGGCGGGCCCTGCTGCGGCTGACGATCCGGGAGTGGCTCGGGGGCGCGGTGCTCGGGCTGGTGCTCGGGGCGATCTTCCTGCTGGAGACCTACGGGGCCGTGCACACCTCGGCCACCAACGCCGGGCTGATCATCAGTCTGACCATGGTGTTCACCCCGCTCGCGGAGAGTGCGCTGAGCCGGACGGCGCTGCCCCGGGCGTTCGTCGCGGCGGCCGGTCTCTCGGTGCTCGGCGTCGCGCTGCTGACCGGCGGCGGTGGCTTCCGGGTGCCCGGTCTCGGTGACCTGCTGGTGCTGGGCGCGGCGGTGGTGCGGACCGTCAACGTGCTGACCGTGTCCCGGCTCCGGGTGATCAAGGGCACCGACTCCAGCGCCCTGACCTGGGTCCAACTGGCCACCGCCACCCTGGTGTTCGCCGTGGTGGCGCCGTTCGTCGGCCCGTCCCCGGTCAGCCTGGCCGCCTCCTACGGTGCCGCCGACTGGGCGCTGCTGCTGCACCTCTCGCTGCTCTGCACGCTGTTCGCCTTCCTGGTGCAGACCTGGGCGGTCCGGGCCACCTCGCCGTCCCGGGTCTCCCTGCTGCTCGGCACCGAGCCGCTCTGGGCCGCCGTCTTCGGCATCACCCTGGCCGGCGACCACCTCGGCCCGCTCGCCCTGTCCGGCGCCCTGCTGGTGCTGGTCGGCACCGAGTGGGGCCGCCGCAGCGCGGCCCCGACTCCCGAGCCGACCCCGGTGCCGGTGCCGGTGCCGGTGACGCCGGGTCAGCGCGAACCGGCCCTGGACCGGCGGTAGTAGTCCGCGGTGACCACCGCCAGCAACGGGCCCCAGAGCAGCAGCGGGGCGTAGCAGAGGGTCATCACCAGGCCGGCCAGGCCCTGCGGTGCCTCGGGGCTGCCCATCGCGTTCGGGCCGTACCAGCCGCCGAAGCCGGCGGCGCAGGTGACCAGGGTGACGGCGAGCGCGCCGACGGCGGCCGGGAGCACCGCGGTGAGCGGGCGGATGCGGCGGCCGCCGATCAGCGGGAGCCAGCGCGGGGCCCGCTGGCCCCAAGGGCGGACCAGGCCCAGCGAGAGGAAGGCGAGCGCCTCGGCGAGGGCGCTCAGCGCGATCACGTAGACGGTGCCCCACCCCGGCATGTGGGCGGTCATCTGCCGCTCCATCGCGCCGGAGAAGCCGACCGGCAGGCCGATCCCCAGGGCGACCCGCCAGAGCCCGGACGGGACGGTGGTGAGGGCCGCGAGCTTGGCGGTGCGGACCGCCCAGCGGGCGGGGGGAAGGACGGTGGGGGCGGCCGGTGCGTAAGCGGTGACGGTGGTCATCGGAGTTCCTCTCGTTCGGTGTGCCTCCAGCCTGTCGGCGCGGGAGCACCGGCGGCAGATGCCGATCGGGAGGTCCGCGGGCGCTCCGATGCCCCGTCATGTGCCGTTCGGCACAGGCTGTGCCGCTGCCCCTAGGCTGGTCGCATGATCGGGGAGTGGGGGAGCGCCGTACCGGTGCTGGCGGTCGCGGCCGCGCTGTGGAGCAGGCGGCCGGGGGCGACGGCGGTGGCCGGGGCGGGCTCGCTCGGGCTGACGGCCGCCGGGGCGGCGGTGGGCGGATTCGCCGAGGGCGGTCCGGCCGGGCTGCTCGGGGTGGTCGAACTGGGCGGGCTGCTGGCCCTGCTGACGGTGACCGTGCGGTCCGGCCGGGGATGGCCGGCCGCCGGCGTCCTGGCGGTGGCGCTGCTCGGCTGGCCGTTCCGGTACGCCGCCCCGGTCGAGGGCTGGCAGCGGGTCGGGTTGCTCGGGTTCGGTGCGGCCGGAACGCTGGGGGCGGTCCTGGTCGGCGGGTACCTCTGGTCGCTGGACGGGCTCCGGCGGCGCGAGGTGGCGGCCGCACGGCGGGCCGAGCAGCTCGAACTCGCCCACGACCTGCACGACTTCGTGGCCCACGACGTGAGCGGGATGCTGGCGCTGGCCCAGGCGGGCGGCTTCCTGGCGGCCGGGCACCCGGAGCAGGCCGAGGTGTTCCGCCGGATCGAGCAGTCCGGACAGCAGGCGCTCGCCTCGCTGGACCGGACGGTCGCCCTGCTGCGCACCGCGGACGCGGCCACCGGGGCGCGGCGGAGCCCGCAGCCCGGCATCGCCGAACTCCCGCTACTGGCCGACCGGTTCACCGCCTCCGGGGCGGCCGAGGTCCGGCTCGACCTGCCGGAGCGGCCGGTCGGCCGGGAGACCGGGGCCACCGCGTACCGGATCGTGGTCGAGGCGCTGACCAACGTCCGGCGGCACGCCCCCGAAGCGCGGACCGTCGCGGTGACGCTCCGTCACGGTCGCGCTGGTCGGCTGGAGTTGACGATCGCCGACGACGGGGGCGCGGCCGAGAGCCCGGCGCGTCGGCGGGGCGGTCACGGGCTGAGCGGGCTGGCGGCCAGGGTCGAGGCACTCGGCGGTACGCTCGACGCGGGGCGCGCCGGGCGGGGTTGGCTGGTCACCGCGACGTTTCCGCCATCGGCCGAGGGGGCCTCGTGACCATTCGCATCCTGCTGGCCGACGATCACGAGGCCATCCGCACCGCGTACCGGATCATCCTGGACGCCCAGCCCGATCTGACCGTGGTGGCGGAGGCGGCCGACGGGGCGTCGGCACTGGAGCAGGCCCGGCTGCTCCGGCCCGACGTGGTGCTGGCGGACATCCGGATGCCGAAGCTGGACGGCCTGGAGCTGACCCGGCGGCTGGCCGGTCCGGAGGTGGCCGACCCGGTGAAGGTGGTCGTGGTGACCACCTTCGACCTGGACGAGTACGTGCACGCGGCGCTCCGGAACGGGGCCACCGGCTTCCTGCTCAAGCGCTCCAGCCCGGCCCTGCTGGTGGAGGCGGTCCGGGCGGCGATGGCGGGGGACACCCTGATCAGCCCGCAGTTGACGGTCCGTCTGCTCCGGGCGCTGCCCGCCCCCGAGGCGGTGCCCGTCGACCAACCCGTCGACCCGCCCGCCGACCCGCTCACCGCGCGGGAGCGCGAGCTGGCCGGCCTGGTGGCGGACGGGTCGACCAACGCGGAGATCGCCGAGCAGCTCTTCATCTCGGCCGGCACGGTCAAGAACCACCTGGCCAACATCCAGCGCAAGCTCGGGGTGCGGAACCGGGTCGGCATCGCGTCCCGGGTCTGGGGCGAACGCCGGTAGTCGGACCGGGTGTTCGTGCGCTTGTGAACGAAAGGTCAAGCGCGCGTTCGGAGCCCGCCACCCGGTCGGGTGAGATCCACTATCACGTCGACCCGGGTCTTTGAAATTTGCCCGGCACGCGTTCCCATTGATATGGGCGAAGCGCTCTGACCAGTCACTTCACAGGCGAATGCGACGGTTTGTGAGCAGTTGCCTGCACTGTGTTGATTGAAGACGACTTCCGCGCCTTGGTGGCGCTTTGCGAGGTGGCGCAGATCACAAAGATCATCCAGAACTGCGTGTCGCAGATCACAAGCCGACGGGCATAGGATGCGCTCGTTCCAGCCCTTGTGAACTGCCTCACATGAGGTGATCTCACGGGTTGGATCACGGGTCAACCACAGCGTGACCCGTCAGTTCCGATCTGCAGTCAAGGACGACTGGACGGAGGGAGCGGGGGCTTATGAATGCCTACGCGCCGATCCTCGTACTCGGTGCCATCGCGGCGGCGTTCGCGGTCGGCTCCGTCGTGATGGCCTCGCTGACCGGCCCGAAGCGTTACAACCGGGCCAAGTTGGAGGCGTACGAGTGCGGCATCGAACCGACCCCGCAGCCCGTGGGCGGCGGCCGGTTCCCGATCAAGTACTACCTCACGGCGATGCTCTTCATCGTCTTCGACATCGAGATCGTCTTCCTCTACCCCTGGGCGGTCAGCTTCGACTCCCTGGGGATCTTCGGGTTGGTCGAGATGCTCCTGTTCATCGCCACCGTCTTCGTCGCGTACGCCTACGTCTGGCGTCGCGGCGGTCTGGAGTGGGACTGAGCAGCCCCTTGTGAACCCAAGGGCAAACCACCGGACTTGGAGAAGGCTGAGAGGGATCTGATGGGAATCGAGGAGAAGCTGCCGAGCGGCTTTCTGCTCACCAGCGTCGAGACGGCGGCGGGGTGGGTGCGCAAGGCGTCGCTCTTCCCCGCCACCTTCGGGCTGGCCTGCTGCGCGATCGAGATGATGACCACCGGGGCGGGCCGCTACGACCTGGCCCGGTTCGGCATGGAGGTCTTCCGGGGCTCGCCCCGGCAGGCCGACCTGATGATCGTGGCCGGCCGGGTGAGCCAGAAGATGGCGCCGGTGCTGCGCCAGGTGTACGACCAGATGGCGAACCCGAAGTGGGTCATCTCGATGGGCGTCTGCGCCTCCTCGGGCGGGATGTTCAACAACTACGCGATCGTGCAGGGCGTGGACCACATCGTCCCGGTCGACATCTACCTGCCCGGCTGTCCGCCGCGGCCGGAGATGCTGATGGACGCGATCCTCAAGCTGCACGAGAAGATCCAGCACGAGCCGCTGGGCGCGAACCGGCTCCGGGCCGAGGAGCTGGCCGAGGAGCTGGCGCTGGGGGCCACCCCGACCAGCGAGATGCGGGGGCTGCTGCGATGACCGAGCAGACACCCGTCCCCGGCACCCGCCGGGAGCTGGCGGTCGAGGTGGTCGGCAAGCGCCAGGGCATGTTCGGTGCCCAGGGCAGCGGCGACACCTCCGGCTTCGGCGGCCTGTCCGCCCCGATCGCGCTGCCGCCCGCCAGCAACCGCCCGTACGGCCACGGCTTCGACGAGGTCGCGGACGAGTTCGAGGGCGCGCTGGAGGAGCAGGGGCTCGACCCGGCCGAGGTGATCGAGAAGACCGTGGTGGACCGCGGCGAGCTCACCTTCCACATCGCCCGCGAGCACCTGCTCGGGGCGGCCCGGATCCTGCGGGACGACCCGGCGCTGCGCTACGAACTCTGCCTGGGGGTCAACGGGGTGCACTACCCGAGCGACACCGGGCGCGAGCTGCACGCGGTCTACCCGCTGCGCTCGATCACCCACACCCGGCTGCTCCGGGTGGAGGTCACCGCGCCGGACGCCGACCCGCGGATCCCGTCGCTGGTCAGCGTCTACCCGACCAACGACTGGCACGAGCGCGAGGCGTACGACTTCTTCGGCCTGGTCTTCGAGGGCCACCCGGCGCTCACCCGGATCATGATGCCGGACGACTGGACCGGCCACCCGCAGCGCAAGGACTACCCGCTCGGCGGCATCCCCGTCGAGTACAAGGGCGCCCAGATCCCGGCGCCCGACCAGCGGAGGTCGTACAGCTGATGACCACTGACTACGAGAAGAGCGAAGCCCGGGAGACCACCGAGGGACGGGTCTTCACCGTCACCGGCGGCGACTGGGGCGAGGTGGTGGAGGCCGTCGGCCGGGCCGACGACGAGCGGATCATCGTCAACATGGGTCCGCAACACCCGTCCACCCACGGTGTGTTGCGCCTGATCCTGGAGATCGACGGTGAGACCGTGACCGAGGCCAGGTGCGGGATCGGCTACCTGCACACCGGCATCGAGAAGAACATGGAGTTCCGCAACTGGGTCCAGGGCACCACCTTCGTGACCCGGATGGACTACCTGACCCCGATGTTCAACGAGACCGCGTACTGCCTCGCGGTCGAGAAGCTGCTCGGGATCACCGACCAGGTCCCGGACCGGGCCAGCGTGATCCGGGTGCTGATGATGGAGCTCAACCGGATCTCCTCGCACCTGGTCTGCCTGGCCACCGGCGGGATGGAGATCGGCTCCACGACGCTGATGATCTACGGCTTCCGGGACCGCGAACTGATCCTGGACGTCTTCGAGTTGGTCACCGGCCTGCGGATGAACCACGCCTACGTCCGCCCCGGCGGGCTGGCCCAGGACCTGCCGCCCGGCGCGGTCGACCAGATCCGCGAGGCGGTCAAGCTGCTCCGCTCCCGGATGCACGAGTACGACAAGCTGGCCACCGGCAACCCGATCTTCAAGGCCCGGCTGGTCGACGTCGGCTTCCTGGACCTGGCCGGCTGCCTGGCGCTCGGCGCCACCGGCCCGATCCTGCGGGCCACCGGCCTGCCGCACGACCTGCGCAAGACCGACCCGTACTGCGGCTACGAGAACTACGAGTTCGAGGTGGCGACCGCCGACAGCGCGGACTCCTACGGGCGGTTCCTGATCCGCCTGGAGGAGATGCACCAGTCGCTGCGGATCGTCGAGCAGTGCCTGGACCGGCTGAAGCCGGGACCGGTGATGGTCGCGGACAAGAAGATCGCCTGGCCCGCGCAGCTCTCCGTCGGTCCCGACGGGATGGGCAACTCGCTGGACCACATCCGGAAGATCATGGGCACCTCGATGGAGGCCCTGATCCACCACTTCAAGCTGGTCACCGAGGGCTTCCGGGTCCCGGTCGGCCAGGCGTACACGGCAGTCGAGTCGCCCAAGGGCGAGCTCGGGGTGCACGTGGTGAGCGACGGCGGTACCCGGCCCTACCGGGTGCACTTCCGCGATCCCTCGTTCACCAACCTGCAGTCGATGGCGGCGATGTGCGAGGGCGGCCAGATCGCCGACGTGATCGTCGCGGTGGCCGGGATCGACCCGGTGATGGGAGGGGTGGACCGGTGAGTGACGTCCAACTGGGGATGCCGGCACTGCCGGCCAAGCCGTACCCGGCCGAGGTGCACGCCCGACTGGCGGCGGACGCCAAGGAGTTGATCGACCGCTACCCGGTGGCCCGGTCCGCCCTGCTGCCGCTGCTGCACCTGGTGCAGGCCGAGGAGGGCTGTGTCACGCCGACCGGCATCCGGTTCTGCGCCGAGCAGTTGGAGCTCACCACGGCCGAGGTGACCGCGGTGGCGACCTTCTACACGATGTACCGCAGGAAGCCCGCCGGGAAGTACCACGTGGGCGTCTGCACCAACACGCTCTGCGCGGTGCTCGGCGGCGACCAGATCCTCGACGAGCTGAAGCAGCACCTGGGCATCGAGAACAACGAGACCACCGCCGACGGCGAGATCTCGATCGAGCACATCGAGTGCAACGCGGCCTGCGACTACGCCCCCGTGGTGATGGTCAACTGGGAGTTCTTCGACAACCAGACCCCGGACAGCGCGCGGCAGTTGGTGGACGACCTGCGGGCCGGGCACGACCCGCGGCCGACCCGGGGCGCCAAGCTCTGCTCGTTCAAGGAGACCTCCCGGATCCTGGCCGGCTTCCCGGACGAGCGCCCCGGCGCGGTGGACGCCTCCGGCGCCGGCGGCGCGCCCTCGCTGGCCGGGCTCCGGCTGGCCAAGGGCGAGGCACTGCCCGGCACCCCGGGCGCCAAGGTCGTGGCCCCCCGGCACGAAGGGACGGAAGCGTGATGACCTCCGTAGAGCCGGCCGAGAAGCTGCTCTCGCCCGTGCTGTCCGCCTCCTGGGACGACACCCGCCCCTGGACGCTCGACACCTACCTCCGCCACGACGGCTACCGGGGCCTGCGCAACGCGCTGGCGATGGCGCCGGACGACCTGATCGCGCTGGTCAAGGACTCCGGCCTGCGCGGCCGCGGCGGGGCCGGCTTCCCGACCGGCCTGAAGTGGCAGTTCATCCCGCAGAACGACGGCAAGCCGCACTACCTGGTGGTGAACGCCGACGAGTCCGAGCCGGGCACCTGCAAGGACATCCCGCTGCTGTTCGCCAACCCGCACTCGCTGATCGAGGGCATGATCATCGCCTCGTACGCGATCCGCTGCGACCACGCCTTCATCTACCTGCGCGGCGAGGTCGTGCCGGTGCTGCGGCGGTTGCACGCGGCGGTGGCCGAGGCGTACGAGGCCGGGTACCTCGGCAAGAACATCCTCGGCTCCGGGATCGACCTGGACATCACCGTGCACGCGGGCGCCGGGGCGTACATCTGCGGCGAGGAGACCGCGCTGCTGGATTCGCTGGAGGGCCGCCGCGGCCAGCCGCGACTGCGGCCGCCGTTCCCCGCCATCGCCGGTCTGTACGCCTGCCCGACGGTGGTCAACAACGTCGAGTCGATCGCCTCGGTGCCGCCGATCCTGGCCCGGGGCAACGAGTGGTTCAAGTCGCTGGGCACCGAGAAGTCGCCCGGCTTCACGCTCTACTCGCTCTCCGGCCACGTCACCAATCCCGGCCAGTACGAGGCCCCGCTCGGCATCACGCTCCGTCAGCTGCTGGACGTCAGCGGTGGCGTCCGGGCCGGGCACCGGATCAAGTTCTGGACCCCGGGCGGCAGTTCGACCCCGATGTTCACCGACCAGCACCTCGACGTCCCGCTGGACTACGAGGGCGTCGGCGCGGCCGGCTCGATGCTCGGCACCAAGGCGCTGCAGATCTTCGACGAGACCACCTGCGTGGTCCGCGCGGTCACCCGGTGGACCGAGTTCTACGCCCACGAGTCCTGCGGCAAGTGCACCCCGTGCCGTGAAGGCACCTACTGGCTGGTGCAGTTGCTCAAGCGGATCGAGGCCGGCCAGGGCGTGCCGGGCGATCTGGAGAAGCTGCTCGACATCGCCGACAACATCAACGGCAAGTCGTTCTGCGCGCTCGGCGACGGTGCGGCCAGCCCGATCGTCTCCTCGCTCCAGTACTTCCGGGCCGAGTACGAGCAGCACCTGAGCGAGCGGCGCTGCCCGTTCGACCCGGCGGCCTCCACCGTCTGGGCCGACCGCAGCGCCCACGAGTCCACCACCGAGAGGGAGGTGCACGCATGACCGTGACCGAGCCGCAGACCAGCACCGACCTGGTCACGCTCACCATCGACGGGGTCGAGGTCAGTGTGCCCAAGGGCACCCTGGTGATCCGCGCCGCCGAGCAGATCGGCACCCAGATCCCCCGGTTCTGCGACCACCCGCTGCTCGCCCCGGCCGGGGCCTGCCGGCAGTGCATCGTGGAGGTGGAGGGCCAGCGCAAGCCGGTCGCCTCCTGCACCATCCCGGTCACCGAGGGCATGGTGGTCCGCACCCAGGTCAGCTCGCCGGTGGCCGAGAAGGCCCAGCGCGGCGTGATGGAGCTGCTGCTGATCAACCACCCGCTGGACTGCCCGGTCTGCGACAAGGGCGGCGAGTGCCCGCTGCAGAACCAGGCGATGTCCACCGGCGAGACCGACTCCCGCTTCGAGGGCATGAAGCGGACCTACGCCAAGCCCGTCCCGGTCAGCAGTCAGGTACTGCTGGACCGGGAGCGCTGCGTGCTCTGCGCCCGCTGCACCCGCTTCTCCCAGGAGATCGCCGGCGACCCGTTCATCGAGCTGCTGGAGCGCGGGGCGCTGCAGCAGGTCGGCACCGGCGAGGGCGACGACTTCGCGTCGTACTTCTCCGGCAACACCATCCAGATCTGCCCGGTCGGCGCGCTCACCTCGGCCGCCTACCGGTTCCGCTCCCGCCCGTTCGACCTGGTCTCCTCGCCGAGCGTGTGCGAGCACTGCTCGGCGGGCTGCGCCCAGCGCACCGACCACCGCCGGGGCAAGGTGCTCCGTCGGCTGGCCGGCGAGGACCCGGCGGTGAACGAGGAGTGGAACTGCGACAAGGGCCGGTTCGCCTTCCGCTACGGCCAGCAGCGCGACCGGCTGTCGACCCCCTTGGTCCGCAAGGACGGTGAGCTGGTCGCCGCCTCCTGGCCGGAGGCGCTGGCCGCCGCCGCCGCGGGCCTGCGCGGCGCCCGCGCGGCCGTCCTGGCCGGTGGCCGGGTCACGGTCGAGGACGCGTACGGCTACGGCAAGTTCGCCCGGGTCGCGCTCGGCACCAACGACGTGGACTTCCGGGCCCGCCCGCTGAGCGGCGAGGAGGCCGACTTCCTGGCCGCCGCGGTCGCCGGCCGCGGGGTCGACCTGGACGGCACGGGCGTCTCCTACCAGTCGCTCGAGGCCGCGCCCGCCGCGCTGCTGGTCGGCTTCGAGCCCGAGGAGGAGTCGCCGGTCGTCTTCCTGCGGCTGCGCAAGGCCAACCGGGCCACCGGGCTCCAGGTCTTCGCGGTGGCGAGCCACCGCAGCCGGGGCCTGACCAAGCTGCACGGTGCGCTGCTGCCCGCCGCGCCCGGCACCGAGGCCGAGTGGCTGACCGCGCTGGCCGACGACACCGCGCTCGGTGACGAGGCCGGCCGGGCCGGTCAACTGCTGCGGCAGGACGGCGCGGTGATCCTGGTCGGCGAGCGGCTGGCCACCGTGCCCGGCGGGCTGACCGCCGCGCTGAAGTTGGCCGCCGCGACCGGGGCCGAGCTGGCCTGGGTGCCGCGCCGGGCCGGTGAGCGCGGCGCCGTCGAGGCGGGGGCGCTGCCCGGCCTGCTGCCCGGCGGCCGCCCGGTCTCCGCCGCCGAGGCGCGGACCGAGGCTGCGGCGATCTGGGGCGGGGCCGAACTCCCGTCCAGGAGCGGCCGGGACACCGACCAGATCCTGGCCGCCGCCGCCCACGGCGACCTGGACGCGCTGGTGATCGGCGGCCTGGGCCTGGACGACCTGGCCGACCCGGCGCTGGCCGACGAGGCGCTGGCCCGGGTCCGGTTCGTGGTCTCGCTGGAGATCCGGCCGTCCGCGGTGACCGAACGCGCCGACGTGGTGCTGCCGGTGGCCGCCGTGGCGGAGAAGACCGGCACCTTCCTGGACTGGGAGGGCCGGGTCCGGATGTTCGAGACCGCGATCAAGCCCGACCAGCTGATGGGCCGTCACCTGCACTCGGACGTCAGGGTGTTGAGCATGTTGAGCGACGCGTTGGACCGGCCGATCGGCTTGCCCGACGTCCGGGCCGCCCGGCTGGAGCTGGACCGGTTCGCCCCCTGGGCGGGTGACCGTCCGGCCGCGCCGAGCACGGCCACCGTCCCGCTGCCCCGCCCGGCCGTCGGCCAGGCGGTGCTCGGCGGGCACCGGCTGCTGCTCGACCAGGGCACGCTGCAGATCGGCGACGAGCACCTGGCCGGCACCCGGCACCCGGCGGTGGCCCGGATCTCGCCCGCCACCGCCGCCGAGATCGGGGCCGGCAACGCGCTCCGGGTCACCGGCCCGGCCGGCTCGCTCACCCTGCCGCTGGAGCTGAACCCCGAGCAGCCCGACCGCACGGTCTGGCTGCCGCTCAACTCCACGCCGGGCGGCGCGTACCGCACCCTCGGCACCACCACCGGCCACCTGGTGACCATCGCCCCGGCGGAGGAGTCATGACACTCGCTGCTTCCGACACCCTGCGCTTCTTCGGGCACGACCCGTGGTGGCTGGTGCTGATCAAGGCGGTCTTCGTCTTCGCCTTCCTGGTCGGCACGGTGCTGATCGCGATCGTCTGGGAGCGCAAGGTCGTCGCCTGGATGCAGCTGCGGATCGGCCCGAACCGGCACGGTCCCTGGGGCATGCTGCAGTCGCTGGCCGACGGCATCAAGCTGGCGTTGAAGGAAGACCTGGTGGTCACCAACGCCGACAAGGTGGTCTACGTCCTGGCCCCGATCGTCGCCGCGATCCCGGCCTTCATGGCCTTCGCGGTGATCCCGCTCGGCCCGGCCGGGAACGAGATCTCGATCTTCGGCACCCGTACCCCGATGCAGCTCACCGACCTGCCGATCGCCCTGCTCTACATCCTGGCGGTGGCCTCGGTCGGCATCTACGGGATCGTGCTGGCCGGCTGGTCCTCCGGCTCGACCTACCCGCTGCTCGGCGGGCTGCGGTCCTCGGCGCAGATGATCAGCTACGAGATCGCGATGGGCCTGTCGTTCGCGGCGGTCTTCATCTACTCGGGCTCGATGTCCACCTCGGAGATCGTCGCCTCCCAGCAGCCGACCTGGTTCGCGGTGCTGCTGCCGGTCTCCTTCATCATCTACGTCATCGCGATGGTGGGTGAGACCAACCGGGCGCCGTTCGACCTCCCGGAGGCCGAGGGCGAGCTGGTCGGCGGCTTCAACACCGAGTACTCCTCGCTGAAGTTCGCGATGTTCATGCTGGCCGAGTACGTCAACATGGTCACCGTCTCGGCGGTGGCGGCCACCCTGTTCCTGGGCGGCTGGCGGGCCCCGTACCCGATCTCCACCTTCTGGGAGGGCGCCAACCACGGCTGGTGGCCGCTGCTCTGGATCACCATCAAGATCCAGCTGCTGCTGTTCTTCTTCATCTGGCTGCGCGGCACGCTGCCCCGGCTCAGGTACGACCAGTTCATGAAGCTGGGCTGGAAGGTGCTGCTGCCGGTCTCGCTGGTCTGGCTGGTGATGGTGGCCAGCGTCCGCGCGCTGCGGAACGAGGGTTACCAGTTCGGCCAGGTGGTGCTGTACGTCGGGGCACCGATCGTGGTGATCCTGCTGGCCTTCCTGATCCGGGACCTGGTCAAGCCGAAGGAGAGCGAAGCCGCCGCCGAGCAGGCCGAGTTCGACCCGATGGCGGATGGCTACCCGGTGCCGCCGCTGCCCGGCCAGACCCTGCCGCCGGTACCGCGTCGGCCCAGCCGGGCCCCGAAACTCCAGGACGCCCTCAACGGCGCCAACCACTCCTCGCCGGAAGGGAGCTGACCATGTCCGACGAGACCGACAAGGGGTCGATCCTCGGCCCGGCCGCAGGCTTCGGCGTGACCTTCAAGGCCATGTTCAAGAAGCGGCTGACCGAGCAGTACCCGGAGCAGAAGAAGCCCACCGCTCCGCGCTTCCACGGCCGCCACCAGCTGAACCGGCACCCGGACGGCCTGGAGAAGTGCGTCGGCTGCGAGCTCTGCGCCTGGGCCTGTCCGGCCGACGCGATCTACGTCGAGGGCGCGGACAACACCGACGAGGAGCGCTACTCGCCCGGTGAGCGGTACGGCGCGGTGTACCAGATCAACTACGCCCGCTGCATCCTGTGCGGGCTGTGCATCGAGGCCTGCCCGACCAGGGCGCTCACCATGACCAACGAGTACGAGCTGGCCGACTCCTCCCGGGCCGACCTGATCTTCACCAAGGAGCAGCTGCTGGTGGGGCTCACCGAGGGCATGGTGGACGCCCCGCACGCCTACTACCCGGGGGCCGGCGAGAGCGCCTACTACCTGGGGGAGATCACCCAGGCGGCGCCCGGCACCGTCCAGCAGGAGAAGACCGACCGGGAGCGGGAGGTGCAGGGATGACCTCCACCGGAGAAGCGGTCCAGTTCTGGATCCTCGCCGTGCTCGCGGTCGGCGGCGCGCTCGGCATGCTGCTGATGAAGAAGGCGGTGCACAGCGCGCTCTGCCTGGCCGCCACCATGATGGCGCTGGCGGTCTGTTACTTCGCCCAGGGCGCGGTCTTCCTGGGCGTGGTGCAGATCGTGGTCTACACCGGCGCGATCATGATGCTGTTCCTGTTCGTGCTGATGCTGGTCGGCGTCACCTCGGACGACTCGCTCAAGGAGCAGCTGAAGGGTCAGCGGGTCGCGGCCGTGCTCTGCGGCCTCGGCTTCGGCGTGCTGCTGATCGCCGGGATCTCCAACGCCAAGCTCTCCACCTTCGCCGGCCTGACCGAGGCGAACGCCGAGGGCAACGTGCAGGGCCTGGCCCGGCTGCTGTTCACCGACTACGTCTGGGCCTTCGAGCTGACCGGCGCGCTGCTGATCACCGCGGCGATCGGCGCGATGGTGCTGACCCACCGCGAGCACGTCAGGGCCCCGCTGACCCAGCGTCAGCTGGCCGCCCAGCGGGTCAAGGACAACATCCAGCTGCCGCCGCTGCCCGCCCCCGGCGTGTACGCCCGGCACAACGCGGTGGACATCCCGGCGCTGCTGCCGGACGGCACCATCAGCGAGGACTCGGTGATGAACACGCTGCGCGAGCGCGGCCAGATCCGCGACGTCAGCCGGGACATGCTGGACCGGATGGCCGAGCTGGAGGCGACCACCGCCGACTGGCTGGGCCGCGGGCCGTCGGCCCGGCCGCCGGTGGCGGGCCCGCGCAAGGCGCTGGAGACCACGCCGAAGTCCCGGCCGGAGCAGGAGGAGCAGGCGTGAACCCCGTCAACTACCTCTACCTGGCCGCCCTGTTGTTCACCATCGGGGCCTCCGGCGTGCTGATCCGGCGGAACGCGATCGTGCTCTTCATGTGCGTCGAGCTGATGCTCAACGCCTCGAACCTGGCACTGGTCACCTTCTCCCGGCTGCACGGCAACCTGGACGGCCAGATCATCGCGTTCTTCACCATGGTGGTCGCCGCGGCCGAGGTCGTGGTCGGCCTCGCCATCATCGTGTCCATCTTCCGGTCCAGGCACTCGGCTTCGGTCGATGACAGCAACCTGATGAAGCTGTAGGCGGAGGGCCCACGGTGAACTCACTCATTCCGCTGCTCGTGGCGGCCCCGTTGCTCGGTGCTGCCCTGCTGCTGCTGGGCGGTCGGCTGTTCGACCGCTACGGGCACTGGCTCGGCACCGCGCTGGCCGCCACCTCGTTCGGGCTCGGCCTGGCACTGTTCTCGGACATGCTGGGCCGGGAGGCCGAGCACCGCTCGATCTCCCAGCGCCTCTTCAGCTGGATCGAGGTCGGCGGCTTCAAGGCCGACATCGCCTTCCAGCTGGACCAACTCTCGGTCACCTTCGTGCTGTTGATCACGGGTGTCGGGACACTGATCCACATCTACTCGATGGGCTACATGGCGCACGACCCGCGCCGCCGTCGCTTCTTCGCCTACCTGAACCTCTTCCTGGCCGCCATGCTGCTGCTCGTGCTGGCGGACAACTACCTTCTGCTGTACGCAGGTTGGGAGGGCGTCGGGCTCGCCTCGTACCTGCTGATCGGGTTCTGGCAGCACAAGCCCAGCGCCGCGGTGGCCGCGAAGAAGGCGTTCCTGGTCAATCGGGTCGGCGACCTCGGGCTGTCGATCGGCATCATGCTGATGTTCACCGAGTTCGGCGACGTCACGTTCGCCGGGGTGTTCGGCACCGCCGAGCAGGCGAGCGAGGGCAAGCTCACCGCGATCGCGCTGATGCTGCTGCTGGCCGCCTGCGGCAAGTCCGCCCAGGTGCCGCTGCAGTCCTGGCTCGGGGACGCGATGGAGGGCCCGACCCCGGTCTCGGCCCTGATCCACGCGGCCACCATGGTGACCGCCGGCGTCTACCTGATCACCCGGTCCAGCGTGATCTTCAACCTGGCCCCCGACGCCCAGACCGTGGTCGTGGTGGTCGGTGCGGTGACGCTGCTGTTCGGTGCGATCGTCGGTTGTGCCAAGGACGACATCAAGAAGGCGCTGGCCGGCTCGACCATGTCGCAGATCGGCTACATGGTGCTGGCGGCGGGTCTCGGCCCGATCGGCTACGCGTTCGCCATCATGCACCTGGTGACGCACGGCTTCTTCAAGGCCGGGCTGTTCCTCGGCGCCGGGTCGGTCATGCACGGCATGAACGACGAGGTGAACATGCGGCACTACGGCGGCCTGCGGAAGTTCATGCCGGTCACCTTCGTCACCTTCGGCCTCGGCTACCTGGCGATCATCGGCTTCCCCGGGCTGTCCGGCTTCTTCTCCAAGGACCAGATCATCGAGGCGGCGTTCGCCAAGGGCGGCACCGAGGGCTGGATCCTCGGCCTCTGCACCCTGGTCGGCGCGGCCGTCACCGCGTTCTACATGACCCGGGTGATGATCCTGACCTTCTTCGGCGAGAAGCGCTGGCAGCCCGACGCGGAGGGCCACGAGCCGCACCCGCACGAGTCCCCGGCCAGCATGACGCTGCCGATGGTCGTGCTGGCCTTCGGCTCGGTCTTCGCCGGTGGGCTGTTCGCCTTCAACGAGTCCTTCGTCGGCTGGCTGGAGCCGGTCACCGGACTGGCCCACGGCGACTCGCCGTTGAACGCCACCACGGTCACCGTGCTCACCTCGGTCTGCGTGGCCGGCGGCGTGCTGCTGTCCTGGCTGATGTACGGTCGCGCCCCGGTGCCGGTCACCCCGCCGGTGGGCTCGCTGCTCACCCGGGCGGCCCGTCGCGACCTGCTCCAGGACGACTTCAACCACGCCGTGCTGGTCCGCCCCGGCTCCGCCCTGGCCGCCTCGCTGGTCTACCTGGACAGCAAGGCGGTGGACGGCTTCGTGAACGGCCTGGCCGCCACGATCGGCGGGATCTCCGGCCGGCTGCGCCGGATCCAGACCGGCTACGTCCGCACCTACGCGCTCTCGATGTTCGGCGGCACCCTGGTGCTGGTCGCCACCACTCTCCTGATGAGGTCGGTCTGATGTCCTCTCACTCCGTAAGGGAGGTACGGCGATGAGCTACCTGCTGACCGCCACCTGTGCCGTCCCCGCCGCCGGGGCGGTGCTCACCGCGGCGCTGCCGGGCGGCACCACCGAGGCCCGCCGGCGGACGGCGAAGCTCACCGCGATGGCCGTCTCGACGGCCGCCCTGGTGCTGGCCGTGCTGGTCGCCGTCCGGTACGAACCCGGCGGTGACCGGTACCAGTTGACCGAGTCGTACAGCTGGATCAGGTCGTTCGGGATCAGCTTCTCGCTCGGCGTGGACGGGATCGGCGCGGTCCTGGTGCTGCTCACCGCGGTGCTGGTGCCGATCGTGCTGCTGGCCTCCTGGCACGACGCGGAGCCGATCCAGAACCCGGACGGCACCTTCGAGAACCTCCGCCGCACCCAGGGCTTCTTCGCCCTGGTGCTGGCGGTCGAGGCGATGGTGATCGTCTCCTTCCTGGCCACCGACGTCTTCGTGTTCTACGTCTTCTTCGAAGCCATGCTGATCCCGATGTACTTCCTGATCGGCGGCTTCGGCGACCGGGCCGGCGGGCCGGACGCGAGCGCCCAGCGCTCGTACGCCGCCGTCAAGTTCCTGCTCTACAACCTGCTCGGCGGTCTGGTCATGCTGGCCGCCGTGATCGGGCTGTACGTGATCGCCTCCGGGCAGGGCCTGGCCACCTTCGACCTGCCGACGCTGACCGACGCGATCGCGAGCGGCAAGCTGGTGATCGACCCGACCGCCGAGAAGGCGCTCTTCCTGGGCTTCTTCTTCGCCTTCGCGGTGAAGGCCCCGCTCTGGCCGCTGCACACCTGGCTGCCGAACGCGATGGGCGAGGCCACCGCCGGGACGGCCGTGCTGATCACCGCCGTGGTGGACAAGGTCGGCACCTTCGCGATGCTCCGGTTCTGCCTGGGCCTGTTCCCGGACGCGTCCACCACCTTCGGGCCGGTGATCCTGGTGCTGGCCGTGATCGGGATCGTCTACGGCGCGCTGCTGGCGGTCGGTCAGAAGGACATCAAGCGCCTGGTCGCGTACGCCTCGATCTCGCACTTCGGCTTCATCATCATGGGCATCTTCGCCTTCACCACCCAGGCGCAGAGCGGTGCCACCCTCTACATGGTGAACCACGGCATCTCCACCGCCGCCTGGATGCTGGTTGCGGGCTTCCTGATCTCCCGTCGGGGCTCGCGCCTGATCAGCGACTTCGGCGGGGTGCAGAAGGTCGCCCCGGTGCTCGCCGGGACCTTCCTGATCGGTGGCCTGGCCACCCTCTCGCTGCCCGGGCTCGCCCCGTTCGTCAGCGAGTTCCTGGTCCTGGTCGGCACCTTCGCCAAGTACCCGGTGATCGGGATCATCGCCACCCTGGGCATCGTGCTGGCCGCGCTGTACGCGCTGCTGCTCTACCAACGCACCATGACGGGCCCGGTCAAGGAGGGCGTGGCGGGCATGGCGGACCTGAAGGTCCGTGAGCTGGCCGTGGTGGCCCCGCTGGTGGCCCTGACCATCCTGCTGGGCGTCTACCCCAAGCCGCTCACCGACCTGGTCAACCCGACCGTGGACGCCACCATGTCCCAGGTGCAGCAGACCGACCCGGCACCGGCCCACCCGGTCGCCGCCACCACCGGAGGTGAGCACAAGTGAGCGGTTGGCTCGCCGCCGCGGGCGGCAACAGCCCCAGCATCCCGGCGCCGCACATCGAGTACGGCCAGCTCTCGCCGATGCTGATCGTCTTCGGGGCCGCCCTGCTGGGCATCCTGGCCGAGGCGTTCCTGCCGCGCCGGGCCCGGTACGGCGCCCAGGTCACCATCGCGCTGCTCGGCCTGGCGGCCTCGTTCGGCGCCGTGGTGGTGCTGGCCGCCCAGGGGCACGCCTCCACCGAGGCCGGGCTGCTGGCGATGGGCGCGGTGGCCATCGACGGCCCCGCGCTGTTCCTGCAGGGCCTGATCCTGCTCTCCGCCGCGGTGGCCGTGCTCACCTACGCCGAGCGCCGGCTGGAGCCGAAGCTGAACGGCAACGCCGTGGACGCCTTCGTCCCGCAGGGCGCGTCCGTCCCCGGCAGCGAGCAGGAGCGGCAGGCCACCCGGGCCGGGTTCGCCTCCACCGAGGTCTACCCGCTCACCCTGTTCGCGGTCGGCGGCATGCTGCTCTTCCCGGCCGCCAACGACCTGCTGACCATGTTCGTCGCGCTGGAGGTCTTCTCCCTCCCGCTCTACCTGCTCTGCGCGCTGGCCCGGCGCCGCCGGCTGCTCTCCCAGGAGGCGGCGGTCAAGTACTTCCTGCTCGGCGCCTTCGCCTCGGCCTTCTTCCTGTTCGGCATCGCGCTGCTGTACGGCTACGCGGGCACCGTCCGGCTGGGCGAGATCGCCGACGTGGTCTCCGGGGTCGCCCAGGTCACCCCGGCGCTCGCGGGCTCCACCCAGAACGACGCGCTGCTGCTGATCGGCCTGGCGATGCTCTCGGTCGGCCTGCTCTTCAAGGTCGGCGCGGTGCCGTTCCACTCCTGGACCCCGGACGTCTACCAGGGCGCGCCGACCCCGGTCACCGGCTTCATGGCCGCGGCCACCAAGACGGCCGCGTTCGGGGCCTTCCTCCGGCTGTTCTACGTGGCCTTCCCGGGCCTGCGCTGGGACTGGCGGCCCGTCATGTGGGGCGTGGCGATCCTGACCATGGTGGTCGGCGCGGTGCTGGCGGTCACCCAGCAGGACGTCAAGCGACTGCTGGCGTACTCCTCGATCGCGCACGCCGGCTTCATCCTGACCGGCGTGATCGCCTCCAACAAGCAGGGCGTCGGGGCGGTCCTCTTCTACCTGGCCGCGTACTCCTTCGTCACCCTCGGCGCGTTCGCGGTGGTGACCCTGGTGCGCGACTCCAAGGGGGAGGCGACCCACCTGTCCAGCTGGGCCGGGCTGGGGCGGCGCTCGCCGCTGCTGGCGGCGGTCTTCGCGCTCTTCCTGCTGGCCTTCGCCGGCATCCCGCTGACCTCGGGCTTCACCGGTAAGTTCGCGGTGTTCCAGGCGGCGGCGGCCGGCGGCGCCACGCCGCTGGTGATCGTCGGTGTGCTCAGCTCGGCCGTCGCGGCCTTCTTCTACATCCGCGTGATCGTGCTGATGTTCTTCTCCGACCCGCGTCCGGGCGGGCCCGCCGTGGCCGTGCCCAGCGTGCTCACCAGCACCGCCATCGCGGTCGGCGTCCTGGTCACCCTGGTGCTCGGGCTGGCCCCGCAGTACTTCCTCGACCTGGCCTCCTCGGCCTCGGTCTTCACGCGTTGAGCGACCGCGACAGGGCCCGTAGCCGCAGGCTGCGGGCCCTGTTCCGTGACAGGGCCCGGGGAGGTCCGCACGCCCGTGCAGTGATCCACTCGCGACCGGATACCCTCCTAGTAGGCCAGCGGCGGCACTCAGGGACCAGGCCGCGAATCGACCAGGGACAGGAGTGGTCTGCGTGACCGTCGTGGGGCCCTTCGGGCTGAGCGTGCAGGACCGCGATCTCACCAGCGACGTCCAGGCCGGCATGGACGCCGTCGAGGCGTCCCTGACCGAGACGGTCAAGAGCGAAGTCCCGTTCATCACCGTCACCGCGAGCCACCTGATCGAGGCCGGCGGCAAGCGCTTCCGCCCGCTGCTGGTCATGCTGGCCGCCCAGTTCGGCGACCCGTACGCGCCCGGTGTGGTCCCCGCCGCCGTGGTGGTCGAGCTGACCCACCTGGCCACCCTGTACCACGACGACGTGATGGACGAGGCCCCCGTCCGGCGGGGCGCGCCGAGCGCCAACTCCCGTTGGGACAACTCGGTCGCCATCCTGACCGGCGACTTCCTGTTCTCCCGCGCCTCCCAGGTGCTGGCCGACCTCGGCCCGGCGGCGGTCCGGCTGCAGGCCGACGCCTTCGAGCGGCTGGTCACCGGTCAGATCCTGGAGACCGCGGGCCCGCGCCCCGAGGACGACCCGCTCCAGCACTACCTGGACGTGATCGCGGGCAAGACCGGCTCGCTGGTCGCGGTGGCCTGCCACCTCGGCGCGCTGATGGCCGGCGCCACCCCCGAGGCGGTCGAGATCCTCCGCCTGTACGGCGAGCGGATGGGCACCGCGTTCCAGCTCGCCGACGACGTGCTGGACATCGCCAGCGACGGCCACGAGTCCGGCAAGACCCCCGGCACCGACCTGCGCGAGGGCGTGCCGACGCTGCCGATCCTGCTGCTCCAGCAGATGCCGGTGGACCAGGCCGACCCCGAGGACCTCAGGCTGCGCGAGCTGCTCACCCTCGACCTGGCGGCCGACGACGAGCTGCACGCCGAGGCGCTCAAGCTGCTGCGCCGGCACCCGGCGCTGGAGCGCGCCCGCCGGGACACCCTGCGCTACGCCGAGGAGGCCCGCGCGCTGCTCGCCCCGCTGCCGGACTGCCCGGCCAAGGCGGCCCTGCAGGGCCTGTGCGACGCGGTGGCCATCCGCACCATGTGACGGGGAGCCCGCCCGACATGACGGATCGTCGGATGCGGGAGACTGGACGCCGTCCGGTCTCCCTGCCCGAAAGGCCGTCATGCTCCGTGTCGTCATCGCCGAGGACTCCGTACTGCTGCGCGAGGGCCTGACCAGGCTGCTCACCGACCGGGGCCTGGAGGTGGTCGCGGGCGTCGGGGACGGCGAGTCGCTGGTCCGCACCGTCCAGGAGCTGGCCGCCGGCGACGCGCTGCCGGACGTGGTGGTGGCCGACGTCCGGATGCCGCCGACCCACACCGACGAGGGGGTCAGGGCCTGCGTCACGCTGCGCGGGCTGTACCCGGGGCTGGGCGTGCTGGTGCTGTCCCAGTACGTCGAGGAGAAGTACGCGAGCGAGCTGCTGGCCGGCTCCACCCGGGGCGTCGGCTACCTGCTCAAGGACCGGGTGGCCGAGGTGCGGGAGTTCGTCGACGCGGTGGTCCGGGTGGCCGACGGCGGCACCGCGCTGGACCCGGAGGTGGTCCAGCAGCTGCTCAGCCGCAGCCGCAAGGGCGACGTGCTGGCCGGGCTGACCCCGCGCGAGCGCGAGGTGCTCGGGCTGATGGCCGAGGGCCGGACCAACGCCGCGGTGGCCCGGCAGCTGGTGGTCTCGGACGGCGCGGTGGAGAAGCACGTCAGCAACATCTTCCTCAAGCTGGGCCTCGGCCAGAGCCCCGAGGACCACCGTCGGGTGCTGGCGGTGCTCACCTACCTACAGTCCTGATCGAGCCACCCCTGCGCGGGGCATGAAGACCCCTAGCGTCAACGTTGTGTACCGGTGGAGGGCCCCGCCGTTGACCCGAAGTTACGGCCCGCGCGGGTTCCGGCCGCCTAGGATGCGAAGCAGTGCACCACGCGGACGGGGCACACGGCTCACGCCCGCGCCTGGCGCCCACGAGGAGGTCCGCGGCAGTGACCAGTCAGGTGGATCAGGCAGAGGCAGTGGACGGCTCTGACGGCGGCGACGGCCGTTCGGGGCCGGTCCCGCCCCCGGGCGTGCGGCAGCGCCCCGCGAAGCCGATCCGGCGGGTGGACCGGGTGATCATCCGGTTCGCCGGGGACTCCGGTGACGGTATGCAGCTCACCGGTGACCGCTTCACCTCGGAGACGGCGTCGTTCGGCAACGACCTCTCGACGCTGCCGAACTTCCCGGCCGAGATCAGGGCCCCCGCCGGGACCCTGCCCGGCGTGTCGTCGTTCCAGCTGCACTTCGCGGACCACGACATCCTCACCCCGGGTGACGCGCCGAACGTGCTGGTCGCGATGAACCCGGCGGCGCTCAAGGCCAACCTGGGCGACCTGCCGCGCGGCGCCGAGATCATCGCCAACACCGACGAGTTCACCAAGCGCGCGCTGGCGAAGGTCGGTTACGCCGCCGACCCGCTGGCCGACGGCTCGATGGAGGCGTACCACGTGCACCGGGTGCCGCTGACGGCGCTCACCCTGGAGGCGCTCAAGGACTCCGGCCTGGCCCGGAAGGACGCCGAGCGGGCGAAGAACATGTTCGCGCTCGGGCTGCTGTCCTGGATGTACCACCGGCCCACCCACGGGACGGAGGCGTTCCTGCGGCAGAAGTTCGCCAAGAAGCCGGACATCGCCGAGGCCAACATCACGGCGTTCCGGGCGGGTTGGAACTTCGGCGAGACCACCGAGGACTTCGCGGTCTCCTACGAGGTGGCCCCGGCCAGGCTGCCGCTCGGCACCTACCGGAACATCTCCGGCAACCTCGCGCTGTCCTACGGCCTGATCGCGGCCGGGCAGCGCTCCGGCCTGCCGGTCTTCCTGGGCTCCTACCCGATCACCCCGGCCTCGGACATCCTGCACGAGCTGTCCCGGCACAAGAACTTCGGCGTCCGGACCTTCCAGGCCGAGGACGAGATCGCCGGGATCGGTGCCGCGCTCGGCGCCGCGTTCGGCGGGGCGCTCGGCGTCACCACCACCTCGGGCCCCGGGGTGGCGCTCAAGTCGGAGACCATCGGCCTGGCGGTCTCGCTCGAACTCCCGCTGCTGGTGGTGGACATCCAGCGCGGTGGCCCGTCCACCGGCCTGCCCACCAAGACCGAGCAGGCCGACCTGCTGCAGGCGATGTTCGGCCGCAACGGCGAGGCGCCGGTGCCGATCGTGGCCCCGGCCACCCCGGCCGACTGTTTCGACGCCGCACTGGAGGCGGCCCGGATCGCGGTGGTCTACCGCACCCCGGTCTTCCTGCTCTCGGACGGCTACCTGGCCAACGGCTCGGAGCCCTGGCGGATCCCGACGGTGGACGAACTCCCGTCCATCGACCCGGACTTCGCCACCGGACCGAACCACGACGGCGAGTTCTGGCCGTACCAGCGCGACCCGGCCACGCTGGCCCGCCCGTGGGCGGTGCCCGGCACGGCCGGCCTGGAGCACCGGATCGGCGGGATCGAGAAGCAGGACGGCACCGGGAACATCTCCTACGACCCGGCCAACCACGACTTCATGGTCCGCACCCGGCAGGCCAAGATCGACGGGATCGACGTCCCCGACCTGGAGGTCGACGACCCTTCCGGCAAGGCCCGGGTGCTGGTGCTCGGCTGGGGCTCCACCTACGGCCCGATCACCGCGGCCGTCCGCCGGCTCCGGGCCGACGGCGGCGAGGTGGCGCAGACCCACCTGCGGCACCTCAACCCCTTCCCGGCGAACCTGGGTTCGATCCTGAAGGCGTACGACAAGGTGATCGTGCCGGAGATGAACCTCGGCCAGCTCGCCCTGCTGCTGCGGGCCAAGTACCTGGTGGACGCGGAGTCCTACAACCAGGTGCGCGGGCTGCCGTTCAAGGCGGCCCAGCTGGCCGACGTGCTGTCCGCCGCCATCGGCACTCTGGAGGAGAAGTGATGGAGAGCCTTCGACTGGTCCCCAAGGCCGAGGCGCTGCAGACCGCCAAGGAGTTCAAGACCGACCAAGAGGTGCGCTGGTGCCCCGGCTGCGGGGACTACGCGATCCTGGCCGCCGTCCAGGCGTTCATGCCCGAGCTGGGCATCAGGCGGGAGAACACCGTCTTCGTCTCCGGCATCGGCTGCTCCTCGCGCTTCCCGTACTACATGAACACCTACGGGATGCACTCGATCCACGGCCGTGCCCCGGCGATCGCCACCGGCCTGGCCGCCTCCCGGCGGGACCTGTCGGTCTGGGTGGTGACGGGTGACGGCGACGCGCTGTCGATCGGTGGCAACCACCTGATCCACGCGCTGCGCCGGAACGTCAACCTGAAGATCCTGCTGTTCAACAACCGGATCTACGGGCTGACCAAGGGTCAGTACTCGCCCACCAGTGAGGTCGGGAAGATCACCAAGTCCACCCCGATGGGCTCGCTGGACCACCCCTTCAACCCGCTCTCGCTGGCGATCGGCGCCGAGGCCACCTTCGTCGCCCGCACCATCGACTCGGACCGCCAGCACCTGCAGTCGGTGCTCCGGGCGGCCGCCGAGCACCAGGGCACCGCGCTGGTGGAGATCTACCAGAACTGCAACATCTTCAACGACAACGCCTTCGAGGTGCTCAAGGACCCGGGTACCCGGGACGAGGCGCTGATCCGGCTGGAGCACGGGCAGCCGGTCACCTTCGCCGGCCGGGGCGTCTTCCGGGACGCGGTCGGCGAGCTGTACGTGGCGCCGCTCAGCGAGGAGAACCGGGCGGACGTGCTGGTGCACGACGCCCACCACCCCAACCCGGCACTGGCGTTCGCGCTGTCCCGGATCGCCGACGCCGACACCCTGCACCACACCCCGATCGGGGTGCTGCGGGCGGTCCGACGGCCGGTCTACGACGACCTGATGGGCGATCAGCTCGACCTGGCCGTCGAGCAGCACGGCCGGGGCGACCTGGGTGCCCTGCTGACCGGGAAGGACACCTGGACGGTGGCCTGACCCGGCCCCGCCGCCCGCCGGCCCCCGCCGTGGGGTCAGCGGGCGGCGTCGTACACCAGCCGGGTGGCCAGCACGGTGGGGGTGTGCCGCTCCACCCAGTGCGCGAGGCCGCCGACCAGCTCGGCCGCCTCGACGCCGAGCGGGGTGAGCCGGTAGTCGACCCGGGGCGGGATCACCGGGTGCGCCTCGCGGTGCACGAAGCCGTCCCGCTCGAGGTTCTGCAGGGTCTGGGCGAGCATCTTCTCGCTCACCCCGGCGACCCGGCGGCGCAGCTCGCTGAACCGGTACTCCCGCTCGGCCAGCGCGATCAGCACCAGCACGCCCCAGCGGCTGGTGACGTGCTCCAGCACGCCCCGGGACGGGCACATCCGGTCGTTGACGTCCGGCGGGTGCTGCAGCTCCTCGACACTTACCTTCATGTCAGTACCCTACTTCGAAGTGCGTACTTCCGATTGGTAAGTCCAGTACATACGGTGAGTGCTGTCAGCACAAGAGCCCACCGCAGGGAGAACGTCATGATCGTCGTCACCGGAGCCACCGGACAGCTCGGCCGCCTGGTCGTCGAGGGCCTGCTGGCCAAGGTCCCCGCCACCGAGCTCGCGGTGGCCGTCCGCTCGGCCGACAAGGCCGCCGACTGGGCGGCCCGGGGCGTCGACGTCCGGGTGGTCGACTACGACCGGCCCGAGACGCTGGCGGCCGCCTTCGGGGCCGGCGACAAGGTGCTGCTGATCTCGGGCAACGCGGTCGGCACCCGCATCCCGCAGCACACCGCCGTGGTCGAGGCGGCCAAGGCGGCCGGGGTCGCGCTGCTCGCCTACACCGGCATCCTGGGCGGCGACGACGCCAACTTCGCGCTGGCCGACGACCACAAGGGCACCGAGGCGGCCGTGCTGGCCTCCGGCCTGCCCTACGTCTTCCTGCGCAACGGCTGGTACACCGAGAACTACACCGCCAACGCCGCCGTCGCCCTGGAGCACGGCGCCGTGGTCGGCAGCAACGGCGACGCCCGGATCGCCACCGCCAGCCGCCGTGACTACGCCGACGCGGCCGTCGAGGTGCTGACCGGCGAGGGCCACGCGAACCGGGTGTACGAGCTCAGCGGGGACAGCGCCTGGAGCTTCTCGGAGTACGCGGCCGCGCTGGCCGCCGCCTCGGGCCGGCCGGTCGAGTACCGCGACCTGCCCGCCGAGCAGCACCGGGCCGTCCTGGTCGGGGCCGGTCTGCCCGAGGGCTTCGCCACGATCCTGGTCGAGGTCGACGCGGCCATCGCCCGGGGCGAGCTGGCCCGGCACCAGGGCGAGCTGAGCAAGCTGATCGGCCGTCCGACCACCCCGCTGGCGGAGACGGTCGCCGCGGCCGTCTGACCTGTCATGAGTCAAACCCTGATACGGAGATGACAGCCCGCCCTCCCTGCCGCTACCTTCGACCGGAGAGCAGTGCGCGCGGAGGGCGGCCGGTCAATGGCGGGGAAGCAAGAGGCCGGCAGCGGCAACGGGATCGGCTACGGCGTGGCCGCGTACGGAATCTGGGGGCTCTTCCCGCTGTTCTGGCCGCTGCTGGAGCCCAGCAGCGCGGTCGACATCCTGGCCAACCGGATGACCTGGTCGCTGGTGGCCGTGGCCCTGCTGCTGCTGGTCCAGCGCCGGTGGGCGTGGATCAGGCCGCTGCTCGCCCAGCCCCGCAGGCTGGCCCTCTCGGTGCTGGCCGCGATGACCATCACGGTCAACTGGGGCGTGTACATCTGGGCGGTGAACGCCGGCCACGTGGTCGAGGCCAGCCTCGGGTACTTCATCAACCCGCTGGTCACCATCGCCTTCGGCGTCCTGCTGCTGCGCGAACGGCTGCGCACCGCCCAGTGGGTGGCGGTCGGCGTCGGAACGGCCGCGGTCGTGGTGCTCACCGTCGGCTACGGGCGACTGCCCTGGATCGCGCTCACCCTGGCGTTCTCCTTCGGCACCTACGGCCTGCTCAAGAAGAAGGTCGCGCTCGGCGGCCAGGAGAGCTTCGCGCTGGAGAGCGCGGTGATGTTCCCCTTCGCGGTGGCCTTCCTGATCTGGCTGGCGGTCCGCGGCGAGGGCAGCTTCGGGGTCGCCGGCTGGGGACACTCGGGCCTGCTGATGCTCAGTGGGGTGATCACCGCGATCCCGCTGCTCTGCTTCGGCGCGGCCGCCCTGCGGGTGCCGCTGAGCACCCTCGGGCTGCTCCAGTACCTGGCGCCGGTGCTCCAGTTCCTGCTCGGGATCACCGTCTTCCACGAGCAGATGCCGCCCGCCCGCTGGGCCGGGTTCGCCCTGGTCTGGGTCGCGCTGGTGATGCTGAGCTGGGACGCGCTGCGGCGGCTCCGGCAGAACCGGGCGGCGGCCGCGCTCGCGCGGCCGGTCGCGGTGGCCGACGCACCGGAGCGGGCGCTCTCGGCCTGACGTCCCGTGGTGTGAAGAACTCGTTTCCGGATCTCCTCAACCGGGCCGCACTCCTGCTAACGTCCGGGGTGCCACAGCTCGGTGAGGCCCGGGAGGAGTCGCGATGGTCCAGCTCAGCGCTCGGGTGGCCCGGCCGTTCCGACGTGCCGGGGCGGTGGACGGGGCCCTGGTCCTGGCCTCCGGAGGGGCATTGCGGGTGCCCGCCGTCCGCCGCGAGATGGATGCCGCCGAAACCGGTGAGCTCCTGCTCAGTGCCGCCCACCCCGGCGGCCCCGTGACCTTCCGCTGGCAGCGCCCCGGCCACCCGGCGATCACCCTGGAGTCCCCCTACCGGCTGGACCGGGTCGAGCTCAAGGGGTCGCACCGGGCCCGCCTGCACGGCCTGACGGCCGGTGTCCGCCTGGTCTGCCCCGGCTGGTCCCCGCTCTTCCTGGTCTCCCCGACCCAACTCCCGGTCCTCGCCTGCGCAGCCGCGACCTCGCGTACTGCCTGACGATGCAGGTGGCTCGGAAGAGTCAGGGGCTCGGGACTCTGCTGATGTGCGGCTCCGCCGCGTGGGCGACGCCGGCCTCGGAAAAGGTGATCGTCGCGTAGGTGGTCAGGCACTTTCGCAGTGACCCCGGCGCCAGATCTCCTCGCCCACGCGGCGGAGCCGCAAGTCAGCAGAGCCCCGAGCCCCTGGGTAGTAGACGGCTGAACGCCTGCCTACAGCACCGCCCCCGAGCCCCTGGGTAGTCGACCGCTGAGCGCCTGCCTGCAGCGCTGCGCCGAGCTCACGCAGTGATGTCGCGGGAGGTGAAGCGGGCCCAGGCGGCGGAGCCGAAGACGGCTACGTAGACGGCCTGGAGGCCGAGGTTCTGCAGGACGTTGTCCCAGTAGATCGGCTGCCGGAGCAGGTCGCCGAAGCTGAGCCAGTGGTGGGTGAAGAGGTAGGGCTGGATGGCGTGCAGCTGGGGGAAGGTGTCCAGGATCTGCACGGTGATCACCAGCACCACCGTGGTGGCCATGGCGGCGATCCCACTGCCCGTCAGGGTGGAGACGAACAGGCCGATGGCGACCAGCCCGGCCAGTGAGGCGGCGACCACCAGGGCGACCAGGACCGCCCGGAACAGGGCCGCCCCGGGGCCGACGGTGTCGCCGGAGAGCAGGGTGACCTCGCCGAGCGGGAACAGGGCCGCGCCGGTGGCCAGGGCGGACAGCGCGACAGCCAGGGTGGCGGCCAGGCAGAAGGTCATCCCCGCCGCGAACTTGACGGCCAGCAGCCTGGTCCGCCCGGCCGGGGCGACCAGCAGGTAGCGCAGGGTGCCGGAGGCGGCTTCACCGGCGATCGAGTCACCGGCCACCACGCCCACCGTCATCGGCAGGAAGATCGGCAGGGTGACGGCCAGTGAGGTGAAGACCAGGAACAGGCCGTTCTGGGTCACCTGGGCGATGAAGGCCGGACCGCCGCCGCCCCCCGACTCGTCGGTCTGCCACTTGATCACCAGGCCGATCAGCACCGGCAGTGCGGCCAGGATGCCGAGCAGGGTGATCGTCCTGGCCCGACGGAAGGTCAGCCCCAGCTCGCTGCGGAACAGCGAGAGCGAACCCCGCACCGCCACGGCGGCGGCCATCGGCCGCGTCTCAACCAGCGACATCGAAACCCTCCCCGGTCAGTGCCACGAAGGCGTCCTCGAGTGTGCCGCGCTCCACGCCGAAGCCGTGCACCCGGACCCCGGCCTCGACCAGGGCGGCGCAGAGCTTGGGCAGTTCCTGGTCGCCCAGCGGGGTGCCGGAGACCCGGTCCTCGTCGTTCGTCAGGTCGGTGACCTGACGGCCGGCCAGCACCTCGGCGGCCAGCGCGACGTCGGGCGTACGGACCACCAGGCGGCCCGAGGCACGGGCGGCCAGCTCGGCCACCGTGCCCTGCACCAGCAGGCGGCCCTTGGCCATCACGGCCGCGTGGGTGCAGACGTGCTCGATCTCGTCGAGCAGGTGGGAGGAGAGGAAGACGGTGGTGCCGTCGGCCGCGACCTCCCGGATCAGCGCGCGGATCTCCCGCATGCCCTGCGGGTCCAGGCCGTTGGTGGGCTCGTCCAGCACCAGCAGCTCGCGCGGCCGGAGCAGGGCCGAGGCCAGCCCGAGCCGCTGTTTCATGCCGAGCGAGTAGGCCCGGGCCTTCTTGCCCGCCGCGGCGGTCAGCCCGACCCGGTCCAGCGCCTCGTCGACCCGGCGGGACCGGGTGCGCGGGTCGGTGGTCGGGTCGGCGGCGTCGATCCGGGCCAGGTTGTCCCGGCCGGACAGGAAGCCGTACAGGGCCGGGCCCTCGATCAGGGCGCCGACCCGGGGCAGCACCGAGGAGACCGCGCCGGGCATCGGCTCGCCGAGCACGGTGGCCACCCCGGCGGTCGGGGCGATCAGGCCCATCAGCATCCGGATGGTGGTGGTCTTGCCGGAGCCGTTCGGGCCGAGGAAGCCGAAGACCGACCCCCTGGGGACCGTCAGGTCCAGGTTGTCCACCGCCAGCTGCCCGCCCCGGAACCGCTTGGTCAGGCCGCTGGTGCGGATCACGTCCGCCGAGGCGGCCGGGCGGTTGGTGGCCGCCCGGCCGTCCGACTGCTCGAGAAGAGCCACCTACTTCACCCCGGCCGCGCTCTGCAGCACCTGCGGGGTGACCGCACCGGCGAACACCCGGCCGTCGTCGGTGATCAGCACGTTCAGCACCTTGGTGCCGATCAGGGTGCCGCCGCCGACCGGCTTGCCGAGCGCCTTGGCGAACGAACTCCCTTCGCCCGCAGGCAGCTTGCCGGTGAGCACGGTGGCCCAGCCCTGGCCGACCAGGTCGAAACCGCCGGCCCCGGCCGCGCTCGGGAGGTGCTCCGCGGCGCCGTCCCGGGCGGGCGGGGCCTCGGCGGCGTCGGCCCGACGCTCCGTCACCTTGGCGCCCTTGGGGGCGGTGAAGGCGAAGGTCGAGGCGCTCGGCCTGGCGAACGAGACCTGGCTGAAGTGCACGTCCAGCACCTTGGCGCCGTCGGCCGAGCGGACCACCACGGCCAGCGGCACACCGTTGTCGGCGGCCACCGCGATCCGGACCTCGGCGATGGTCGAGCCGCTCTGCTTCGGCTTCACGCTCAGCTGGTACGCCTTCTGCCCGGCCACCTCGGCGGTGCCGTCCACCACCACGGAGGTGGACTCGGCGCCCAGCGTGAGGAACTTCCGGGCCGCGTCCTGCGGGGTGACCGGCAGCGGGGTCTTCGGCCGCTGGGCGGCGGCCGCCGCCGGGCCGGTCAGGTGGATCGCGTCGTTGCTCTTGCTGTCCCAGGCCCACAGCTCGCCGCCGTTGTGCACCAGCTCGTAGCCGGTCAGACCGCCGATCAGCCCGATCCGCTGGCGGTCCGGACCGTCCACCGCGACCTGCAGGGTGTGCTCCCCGCCGAGCAGTTCGAGCAGCTTGCCCTCGGGGGCGGCCGCCGAGCCGCCCTGGTCGCCGCCGCCTCGGTAGCCGCCGCCGGCGCCGGGCAGCCCGCCGAGCAGCTGGGCCGGCACGCCGATGTCGGCCTTGACCTTCACGGTGCCGGACAGCGCCTCGGTGTCGGAGCCGAGCGCCTTGGCCACCACCTGCTCCGCCGTCAGAGCGGGCAGCGAGGGCCCCGAGTCACCGGCCATCGCGGGCACCAGACCGATCCCGGCCGCGGTCAGGGCCACCACACCGACCGGGACCAGCACCCGGGCGGTGGCACGCCGTCCGGATCGGTACGGCTGCACTTGGTCCACCATGACTTCTACCCCTGTCGTCGTCAGATGTCCTGCTCTGCACAACCATTAGAGCCCCTGCCGGGTTCCCGGGCATCGCCCCAGAGGGCGGGACGCCCGTACGACCAGGGGTGCAGCCGACCCTGAGTCCACATCAGGGTCGTGTCATCCCGGTGGACGAACCGCTGGGTATCGTCGCCCTCATGAATCCTTCGGAGGACCAGCCGACCGCCCCGACGGCCAACTCGATGCGGCGCGCACTCCGCCGGGCCAGGGACGGGGTGGCGCTCGACGTGGCCGAAGCGGCGGTGCTGCTCCGGGCCCGCGGCGCCGATCTGACGGACCTCTGCGCCACGGCGGCCCGGATCAGGGACGCCGGATTGGCCGAGGCCGGGCGGCCCGGGGTCATCACGTACTCGAAGAAGGTCTTCATCCCGCTCACCCGGCTCTGCCGGGACCGCTGCCACTACTGCACCTTCGTCACCGTGCCCGGCAAGCTCCGCAAGGACGGCCACGGTCTCTACCTCTCGCCGGACGAGGTGCTGGAGATCGCCCGGCAGGGCGCGGCGATGGGCTGCAAGGAGGCGCTGTTCACGCTCGGCGACCGCCCCGAGGACCGCTGGCCGGAGGCCCGCGAGTGGCTGGACGCGCACGGGTACGACGACACCCTCTCGTACGTCCGGGCGATGTCGATCCGGGTGCTGGAGGAGACCGGGCTGCTGCCGCACCTCAATCCCGGGGTGCTGAGCTGGACCGACTTCCAGCGGCTCAAGCCGGTCGCCCCCTCGATGGGGATGATGCTGGAGACCACCGCGACCCGGCTCTGGTCCGAGCCCGGCGGCCCGCACTTCGGCTCGCCGGACAAGGAGCCGGCCGTCCGGCTGCGGGTGCTGGAGGACGCCGGCCGCAGCGCGGTGCCGTTCACCACCGGGGTGCTGATCGGCATCGGGGAGACCTACGAGGAGCGCGCCGACGCGCTGTTCGCGATCCGCCGCACCGCCCGCCGCTACCACGGCGTGCAGGAGGTGATCGTGCAGAACTTCCGGGCCAAGCCGGACACCGCGATGCGGGCCATGCCGGACGCCGAACTGGAGGAGCTGGCCGCCGCGATCGCGGTCACCCGGCTGGTGCTCGGCCCGTCGGCGCGGATCCAGGCCCCGCCGAACCTGGTGGACGAGGAGTACCCGTTGATCATCGGCGCGGGCATCGACGACTGGGGCGGCGTCTCCCCGCTCACCCCCGACCACGTCAACCCCGAGCGCCCCTGGCCGCAGATCGAGGAGCTGGCCGCCCGGACGGCGGCCCAGGGCTTCGCGCTGCGCGAGCGGCTGACGGTGTATCCGGAGTACCTGCTGCGCGGCGAACCGTGGCTGGACCCGCGCATCCTGCCGCACGTCCGGGCGCTGGCCGATCCGGAGACCGGGCTGGCCCGGGAGGACGCGATGCCGGTGGGCCTGCCCTGGCAGGAGCCGGAGGACCTGCCGGTCTCGTTCGGCCGGACCGAGCTGCACCTGGAGATCGACACCGAGGGGCGGACCGGCGACCGGCGGGCCGACTTCGAGGAGGTCTACGGCGACTGGGACGAACTCCGCGCCCAGGTCGGCAGTTCGGCGCCGGAGCGGCTCGGCGGCGACCTGCGGGAGGCCCTGGCGGTCGCGGCGGACGACCCGACCCGGCTCACCGACAGCCAGGCGCTGGCCCTGTTCCGGGCCGACGGCGCCGGGCTGGACGCGCTCTGCGGGATCGCCGACGCGGTCCGCCGGGACGCGGTCGGTGAGGAGGTCACGTACTGCGTCACCCGGAACATCAACTTCACCAACGTCTGCTACACCGGCTGCCGGTTCTGCGCCTTCGCCCAGCGGCGCACCGACGCCGACGCCTACACCCTCTCGCTGGACCAGGTCGCCGACCGGGCCGAGCAGGCCTGGGAGGTCGGGGCCACCGAGGTCTGCATGCAGGGCGGCATCCACCCCGACCTGCCGGGCACCGCGTACTTCGACATCGCCCGGGCGGTGAAGGCCCGGGTGCCCGGCATGCACGTGCACGCCTTCTCCCCGATGGAGGTGGTCAACGGCGCGACCAGGACCGGCCTCTCGATCCGGGACTGGCTGGCCGAGGCGAAGGCCGCCGGCCTCGACACCATCCCCGGCACGGCGGCGGAGATCCTCGACGACGAGGTCCGCTGGGTGCTCACCAAGGGCAAGCTGCCCGCCGCCACCTGGGTGGAAGTGGTCAGCACCGCCCACGAGTTGGGCATCCGCTCGTCCTCCACCATGATGTACGGCCACGTGGACAACCCGACCCACTGGCTGGGGCACCTGCGGCTGCTGGCCGAGATCCAGCAACGGACCGGTGGTTTCACCGAGTTCGTCACGCTGCCGTTCATCCACACCAACGCCCCGGTCTACCTGGCCGGGATCGCCCGGCCGGGGCCCACCATGCGGGACAACCGTGCGGTGATGGCGATGGCCCGGCTGCTGCTGCACCCGCACATCCCCAACATCCAGACCAGCTGGGTGAAGCTGGGGGCGGCGGGGGCGGCCGAGATGCTCCGCTCCGGTGCGAACGACCTGGGCGGCACCCTGATGGAGGAGACCATCTCCCGGATGGCCGGCTCCGCCTACGGCAGCTACATGTCCGTCCGCGACCTCGAAGCCATCGCCGAAGCCGCCGGCCGCCCCCACCGCCAACGCACCACCACCTACGGCGAGGTCACCCCCGAACGCAGGGCGGCCGCCCTGGCCTCGGACGGCCACCTGCCGCAACTGCTCCCCGTCCTCGACTGAGGGGAACCACCAGGGGCTCGGGGAACTGCGACGCCCACCTAAGGAGCGTTCAACGTGCGTACAGGGTCAGGTGCTTTCGCAGTGACCCGCACGGCAGATCTCCTCGCAGTTCCCCGAGCCCCTGGACCGTGGATGCCCGATCGCCTGCCTGAAGTCAGCCCGCGAGGAGGTGGTCGCGGAGCTGGTGGGCGTCGATGCCGAGGCCGTACTTGAGGTAGCGGTCGAAGGAGCCGTACTTGGCCTGGACCTCGTCGAAGCCGGCGTTCAGGTACTCCGGACGGACGTCCAGCAGCGGCTTGTAGACGGCCTGGTAGGGAGCCGGCAGCTGCGCCAGGATCGCCGCGTTGGCCGCCGCCCGGTAGTCGTTGCTGGCCAGGTAGTCGGCCTCGACCGTGCTGCGCGGCACGCCGAGCGCGGTGAGCAGCGCGGCGTTCGCCCACCCGGTGCGGTCCTTGCCGGCGGTGCAGTGGAACAGGATCGCGTGCCGGTCGTCGGCGGCCCGGAGCACGTTCCGGTAGGCGGACCTGGCGCTGTCGGCGGCGACCATCACGCGCTCGGCGTCGACCATCGCCTGGACGGCGGCTGCGGGCGAGGTGACGTTGAAGGCGCCGGTGTCGGCGACGCCGAGCACGTTGGCGTTCACCACGGTGGCGCCGGCCGGGATGCGGTCGGGGGCGGTCTTCTGCTCGCCGGGGGTGCGCAGGTCGAAGACCTGCCGGAGGCCGAGCCGCTGGAGCTTGGCCAGGTCGGCGTCGGTCAGCCTGCTCAGGTCGTCCGAGCGGTAGACCTCGCCCATCTTCACCCAGTGGCCGTCGGCGGTGCGGTAGCCGCCCGCGTCGCGGAAGTTGGGGGCGGAGGCCAGGTGCAGCGAACGGTCGGCGACGGTCAGCGACTCGCCCCGGTCCGGGACCAGCTCGAAGAACCAGCGGTCGGCGGTGGCCAGCCCGGTGACCGTGACGGTGGCCGAGCCGTTGCCCCGGGCGACGGGGGTGCGGTGCCGGATGCCGTCCCGGTCGGTGCCCGCGTACACGGTGACCCGGCGGGTGCCGGGGGCGGTCCAGTCGAGCTTGAAGGAGCCGTCCGCCTGCTGGGTCACGGTGGCGGCGGTGAACGGGATGCGGTGGGCGGACTGCTGGGCGGACCGGGTGGGGGAGTCGGCCAGCGCGGTCCCGGTGGCGAGCGCGCCGGAGCCGAGGGTGAGCGCGCTGGTGAGGGCCACGGCGAGGGCGAGACGCGAGGGGGAGGTGGTCATGCTGCGGACGTTAGGAACCTCCGGGCGTTGCCGGATGGCCGCCGGGTGGCGCTGTGGCAACAATGTGTTGACGAGCTGGTGTTCGCGGGCGGAGGTCCAAATCGGAGCGGTATTCGAATACAGTGCGGATGCGCTCCAGCCCGGCCGCCGCCGGGGGCGGGCAGCTCCCGTACCCGAGGAAAGGTGCCGTCCGTTGATGCCACTGTGGTCGCGCGCGCAGCAGCAGGACTTCCGCAGCAGGGTGCGCGGCTGTCTGCTCGGCGGGGCGATCGGTGACGCGCTCGGCGCCGGGATCGAGTTCGAGTCGCTGGAGAGCATCCGCGCCGCGCACGGGTCGGCCGGGGTGTCGGGCTACGTCCCCGCGTACGGCCGGGCGGGCCGGGTCACCGACGACACCCAGATGACGCTGTTCACCGTGGACGGGCTGATCCGGGCCCATGCCCAACGGGACGGCGGGAGTTGGCATCCGCCGACCGACGTGCACCAGGCGTACCTGCGCTGGGCGGCGACCCAGTACGACTGGGGCCCGGACGAGCGCAGGAGCGACCTGGGCTGGCTCGGGCGGCAGGAGTGGCTGTACGCGCAGCGCGCCCCCGGGCAGGCCTGCCTGTCGGGGCTGACCGGCCCGGACGCGGAGCGGCCCGGCACGCTCGATGCGCCGCGCAACCCGGAGTCGAAGGGGTGCGGCACGGTGATGCGGGCCGCGCCGTTCGGGCTGTTGACCGCCTGGGAGCCCGGCCTGGTGTTCCAACTGGCGGTCGAGTGCTCGGTGTTGACGCACGGCCATCCGACCGGCTACCTGGCGGCCGGGGCCTTCGCGGTGATCGTGCACACGGTGGCCAGGGGCGGCACCCTGGAGGAGGGCGTCCACCTGGCGCTGGCCACGCTGTCCGACCACCCGGGCCACGAGGAGACCACGGCGGCGCTGCGCAAGGCGCTGGACGCGGTCCGGGCGGGGGAGCCGTCGGCCGACCGGGTCGAGGAGCTGGGCCAGGGCTGGGTCGCCGAGGAGGCGTTGGCGATCGGGGTCTACTGCGCCCTGGTCGCGCACGACCTGAAGTCCGGCCTGCTGCTGGCGGTCAACCACTCCGGAGACAGTGACTCGACCGGCGTGGTCTGCGGGAGCCTGCTCGGCGCCCTGCACGGCGAGACGGCGCTGCCGCCCGAGCTGCTGGCCGAACTGGAGGGCCGGGGCACGATCCTGGAGCTGGCCGACGACTTCGTGCTGGAACTGCTGCACGGGCCCGAACTGCGCGGCGCCGCCTGGTCGGAGCGCTACCCGCTGAAGTAGCCCGGGAACAGCGGAGCGGGCCGCCGGCTGGTCGCCTGCGGCCCGCTCCCCGGGGCGACGGGGTCTCAGATCTCGCCGAAGGCACCGGTGGCGGTGGCGGTGGCGAACGTGGCCCACGCCTCCTGGCTGAAGTGCAGCTGGGGGCCCTCGGGGTCCTTGGAGTCACGGACGGCGATGGTGGCGCTGCTCGGGACGGCGATCTCGACACAGGCGCCGTTGCCACCGCTGTGGCTGCTCTTGCGCCAGGTCAGGTTGCTGGTCGACTTCGTGCTCATCTCTTGAACCCCTCTGCATAGGTGTGAATCAATGACCGGCTCTCCGCGACGCTGAGCGCTGCGGCCCGCAGGTGGTCGTACAGATTGGTATAGCGGCGGACGTCGGCCTCCTTCTCGAGGTAGAGGTCGCTCGTCACTCCTTCGAAGTAGACGACGGTCGAATCCGCCGACTCCGGGAACTCCATCAGGGAAAATGTCCCGGTCATGCCGGGATGCGCACCGTGCCGGAACGGGATCACCTGCAGGTTGATGTTCGGCCGCTCGCTCAACTCCAGCAGCTGGAGCAGCTGATCGGCCATCACCCGCGGGCCGCCCACCACCCGGATCAGCACGGCCTCGTCTATCACCACCCAGAGACTGCCGAGCTGGTCCTCGCCGTATATCCGGCTCTGCCGCTTCAGCCGGACGTCCACCCGCCGCTTGATGGCGCCCACTTCGGTGTCCGGCTGGGTGCCCTCGACCACCGCCTCGGCGTACTCCCTGGTCTGCAGCAGACCGGGGACGAAGGAGGACTCGTAGGCCCGGATCGAGCTGGCCTCGGCCTCCAGGCCGATGTAGACGCTGTACGGGATGTCGCCGAACTCGTGCCACCAGCCGCGCTGCCGGGACTCCCGGGCCATCTCCATCAGCCCGGCCCTGACCCGCTCGTCGCCGACCTCGTAGACGTCGCAGAGGTCCCGGACGTCCCGCTGGCTGATCGAGCGGCGCCCGTTCTCCAGGCGGCTGATCTTGGACTGGGAGACCATCAGACGGCCGGCCACCTCCTCGGCGGTCAGCCCCTTCAGTTCGCGCAGACGCCGCAGTTCGGCGCCGAGCCTGCGTCGCCGAACTGTCGGATTGATGTTGGCGGACACATCGACCTCCGGCCGGGCCTCTGGCGCACCGGAGAGTGGCGCGCCTCGGAAGACTGTGGAAATTGGTACCAACCCCCCTGACTTGGAGCAGCATGCCATCTTGACTCGGTCCGGCGCGGGGGAATCACAGGAGGGCACTAGAACAGATCATCGGAAAACCACTCAATCGGGATCATGGCCCTTGCGCCCCGGCCCTGGAACCGGTATAGCGGCCCGCGCCGCCGTGAAATGCCAACGGGGCGGTCGGGACCGGCAGTTGACTGCCTGGTCCGACCGCCCCGAAGGGTCCGTCCGTTCATCGGCGCGCACGGTCCGCCGTACGCTCCGGTCAGCGGGCTACCGCCCGGCTGACCATCCCGTGGCCGTTGCCGCCCGAGGTCGGCCGGCTCGGGGCCGGTCGACCGGTCGGCGCCGGCCTGGTCGGTCCGGCGGCCGTCGCCGGACCACGGGCCTGGTTGGGCAGCCCGTTCTGAACGTCCATCACCGCGTGCGCCACCATGCCGCCCAGCGGGTCGTACCTGATCAGGTCGCGCAGTCGTGACCGCGAGGACCTGCCCTCGTTGCCCGGGTAGAGGTGCTTGCCCAGGCCGACGGCATGCGCCAGTGCGGCCAGTGCGGCCGTCCTGGGGTCCGGCGGGACGCCCGTGCGGATCGCGGTGTCCAGCCGCTGCTTGATCGCGGCGTTGGTGCAGTCGTCCGACGCCTGGTAACGCGTCGTCGGCAGCACACCGCACACCTGGCCCGGCACGGCAGTCACCATGCCGCACCTCTCCAGGTGCGCCAGGTAGGTCTGCCGGAGCCCCAGTCGGGGCCCGCCGATCCAGTGCGCGGCCCGCACCGGGCTGCCACGACGGCGCAGCAGTTCCAGTGCGTGGTCCAGGGTCGGGTCACCGGTCGGTCGTGGCAGCACCACGGCGATCCGGTCCCCGTCCGGGACGATCCTTCCGGCCAAGGACAGCTCGACGAGCTGTGCCCCGGCGAGTCCGAGGTCGAGGGTCTGCGGCTGCGCCGTGGTGCCCGTGGTCGGGTCCAAGGCGAGCAACAGGAGTTCCTCGGGAATAGTTCTGCGGCTCTTGCCCATCCAAGCCTCCCCGCGTGGATGAATGACAGAGTGACGCCTCTCACAGCGGCTTGTCGAGTACGCCTCCGAATCGTGACCTAGCGGTGGGGGCTGGAACCGCCCCGTACGGGCCTCGCGTCCCTGGCTGGGAGAGCCCGGTCCGAGGTCGGTTCGGCCGAATAGTGGCCGGTCGGGCGGGGTGTGACGGCCGTTACGGCCCTCGGTGCCGGAGACTGGACAGCTAACCGGCGAATGGAAATCGGGTTCGGCCGGTACGGCGGACGAGGAGGATGGGTTACGTGGGCGAGTCCCCCGACAAGGTGCGGCGCGACGGGGAAGGCGAGGAGGAGGTGTCGGTCGATGCGACCGGGACCGGAACGAACGGCTCCACCGTCCAGCTGAGGGTCCGGGATGTGGACAGCCGGACCACCATGCTGAGGCTGCCGGTGGACAACGCGACCACCATGCTCCGGCTGCCGGAGGAGACCGAACCCGAGGCTGTGACCAGCCCGGACAAGTCTGAGGCGGTGGCGGCCGAGGCCGCCGAGGAGCCCCGGGGGGTCGATCCCCGTCTCGCGGTTCGGGACGCCGAGGACGAGGCGGACGAGGTCGAGGAGGACCGGATCGAGGCCGAGGTGACGGAGCCCGAGGTGGTCGAGCCCGAGCCCGAGGCCGAGCCCGAGGTCGCGGAGGTCGAGGCCGAGCCGGTGGTCGCGTTCGCCAAGCCGCCGGTGCAGGTCTGGACCGTCCCCGAGCCCGCCGGTCTGCCGGTCGAGGAGCCGCCCGCCCCGCTGCCGGTGCCCGAGACCACCGACGAGGCGATGGAGGTGCTGGCCGCGCTCTCCGCCCGTCCGGTCTCGCCGCTCCGCCGGGGCGTCAAGCGGGTCACCGTCTGGAGCCTGTTCCTCGTCGTGGTGATCGGTGCGGTGGTGGTCGCCCAGCTGCTCCGCCCGCTGCCGGACCCCAAGGTCAAGCTCTCGCTGGCCAACTCGTACACCTTCACCGGCAGCCCGCTCGCCCTGCCCTGGCCGGCCAAGGGCCAGGCTGCGGCCGAGGTGGTCGGGGTCGGCAGCCTGGGCAGCTCGGGGCCCGAGACCCCGGTGCCGATCGCCAGTGTCACCAAGGTGATGAACGCCCACCTGATCCTCCGGGACCACCCCCTGAAGAAGGGTGAGCCCGGCTCGGTGATCACGGTGGACAAGCAGGCCGCCGACGAGTCCGCCAACACGGACGAGTCCCGGGCCCAGCTCACCGAGGGCCAGAAGCTCTCCCAGTTCGAGGCGCTCGAACTGCTGATGCTGCCCTCGGCCAACAACGTCGCCCGGCTGCTGGCCCGCTGGGACGCCGGCTCCGAGGCGGAGTTCGTCAAGAAGATGAACGACGAGGCCAAGGCGTTCGGCATGACCAACACCACGTACGCGGACCCGGCCGGGTACAACAACGACACCAAGAGCACCGCCAAGGACCAGCTCAAGCTGGCCGGACAGGTGATGAAGGACGACGTGTTCCGCCAGGTGGTCGCCACCCCGGACATGACCTTCAACAACCAGCGGATCTACAACACCAACGGCCTGCTCTCCGCCAAGAACGGCGTGATCGGCGGCAAGACGGGTTCCAGCACCCCCGCCGGTTCCTGCCTGATGTGGGCGGCGGTCAAGGACGTCGGCGGCACCAAGCGGATGATCATCGGCGTCACACTGGGACAGCCGGCGACCACCGTGGACAATCTGCTGAAGGCGGCCCAGACGGTCAGTCAGAAGATCATCACCGGTGCCCAGGACGGGCTGACCGGCCAGACCCTGGCCAAGCAGGGCCAGGTCGTCGGGTACGTGGACGACGGGCTCGGCGGTCAGGTGCCGGTGGTCGCCACCAAGGACCTGACGGTCGCGGGCTGGTCCGGGATCACCGCCCAGCTCACCATGAACACCCAGCAGCTCGGCCACTCCGTCAAGGCCGGTACCCAGGTCGGGACCATCGCGGCGGGCGAAGGCGACGGCAAGGTCGAGGTACCGGTGACCCTGCAGTCGGATCTCGCCCCGCCGTCGATCGTGTCGCGGCTGCTTCGCCTCACGTAGGCAGGCGCTCAGCTTTTTGGCAGGTGCTCCAGTGCTACGGCCCCGAGCCCCTGGTGGCCGAGCCCGGAGCGCAGTTCACCGGTCAGGCCCGGCGGCCCCAGGTGCCCGCTTGGGTGGGGCTGCCGAGGTGGCGGGCGAGCAGGGGCTCCTCGGCCACGACGCGGCCGAGGGCGATGGCCAGGGTGACGGCGGTGAAGAGCACGATCAGCCAGGACAGCGAGGTGAACACCACGCCGTACGGGCCGAATTTGGTGATGCTGCGGGAGACCGCGCCGGGCAGGTAGACCTGGGCGGCGATGCCGAGGCCGGTGATGGCGGCGCCGGCCAGCAGGGCGCCGGGGAGCAGCGGGTACCAGCGGACCCGGCTGCCGAGCAGCAGGTGCTGGGTCCACCACCAGAGGGCGGTGGCGAGGAGCATGAAGAGCGGCAGTCCCAGCCAGGCCCCGGCGCCGAAGCCCTTGCGGACCGGGGCCTGGAAGACCAGCACGACCAGCCACACCGCGAGCCAGGCGAGCCAGCGCCAGGCGGCCACCCGGGTGCCGGACCTGGGCATCTCCCAGCAGCGTTCGCAGACCCGTTGCATGGCCCGGCTGAGGGCGGTCGCGGAGAGCAGGGTGACCAGGGCGCCGATCAGGCCGAAGCTCTGGGCGACGTCGTCGTGGCCGGCCGACATCAGCTGCCGGACCTGCTGCTGGGCCTCGCCCTGCAGGCCGAGCTGGTCCCGGAGCGAGCCGACCACGCCGTCCCGGACGCTGCTGGGGGCGAACACGGCGACCACGAAGAGGGCGGGCAGGGCGCTGAGGAAGGCCTGGGCGGCCAGCCGGGTCGCGCTGTCCAGCAGGTTGACCCGGACGAGTTGCCCGACCGCGCGGCCGACGATCGGGATCCGGTCGGGCAGGCCCTTCGCGGTCGCGGTCAGGGCGGCGAGCCTGCTCCTGACCCGGGCCCACCGGCCGGGCTCCCGCGGAGCCCGGGTCGGCGACTCTGTCACGCGAAACCTCCGGGGCGGCCTGGGGCCTCCATCCTCACCCGGAAGTACCGGCCCCGCACGCGGGGCCTGAGCTGCCGTCAGCTGCGGCGGAGCTTGTCGAGGCGGGCGGTGAGTCCCCAGGCGGTGACCCGCCACAGGGCCTCCAGCACGATGCCCCGGCTCATCTTGGACGCACCCAGCTCACGCTCCACGAACGTGATCGGCACCTCCGCCACCTTGTAACCCGCCTTCACCGTCCGCCACGCCAGATCCACCTGGAAGCAGTACCCCGCCGAAGCGACGTGCTCCATCCCCAGACCCTCCAGCGTCTCCCGCCGAAACGCCCGGTACCCACCCGTCACATCCTTGATCGGCACATCCAGCATCAACCGCGAATACAGCGAACCACCACGCGACAACAACAGCCGCGAACGCGGCCAGTTCACCACCTCACCACCGGGCACCCACCGCGAACCCAGCACCAGATCCGCACCCCGCAACGCCGTCAACAACCGCGGCAGCTCCTCCGGCCGGTGCGAACCATCCGCATCCATCTCCACCAGCACCTGGTACCCACGGTCGATCCCCCACCGGAACCCCGCCAGATACGCCGCCCCCAGCCCCTCCTTGCCCCGACGGTGCAGCACATGCACCTGCCCGTCCGCAGCGGCCAGCTTGTCCGCGATGTCACCCGTACCGTCCGGACTGTTGTCGTCCGCCACCAGAACATGCGCCTCCGGCACCGCCGCCCGCACCCGGGCAGTGATCCGCTCGACGTTCTCCGCCTCGTTGTACGTCGGAATGATCACCAGCACCTCACCAAGATCGGCGAAGGAGCTCTCCAGGTCAGCCGTGGTCACGCTTATGCCTTTCTCACCAGCAGAGACACCCGCAGACCCGGCACGATCTGGATCTGGGTGGGGACGAACGCGTTCTGCAGAGCTGCGGTCTGGTCGCTCGGCAGTCCCTGGTAGGGGCTGTCGCCCGCGTCGATGGTAACGACCCAGATCCGGGGCGTGTCACCGACGCAGCGCTCGGCCACCGGGCAGGGGACGTCGTAGAGGTCCTCGGCCTGGGTGGCGTCCCGTTCGATCATCAGCGGGACCGGGCGGACCGAGTCCGGCAGGTAGAAGGAGAGGCCGGGGCCGACCATCGCCCAGGCCTGGGCGCCGCCGGTCACGACGATCCCGTCGCCCGGCCGGTAGCCCGCCGCGATCACGTCGGCCCCGCCCGCGAAGTCCCGGTCGCCGTGGGCGAGCACGGTGCGTTGCTGCTCCTGGAGGGGTTCGCCGGCCAGCAGCGGGATCGCGACCAGGGCCAGCGCCGTGCCGACGGCCAGTGGACGGGGTGCCGCTGCCGGCCGGCCCAGCAGGTCCGCCAGGGCGCCCAGGCCGCCACCCGCCAGCATGGCCAGCGCGGGCACCGTGAAGAGCAGGTAGCGGTCCAGAAAGTAGGAGGAGGTGCCCTGCGAGGCCTGCCAGACCGCCAGCACCGGCAGCACGGCCAGCAGCAGCGCCTGCGCCGCGCCCCGGGTGAACCGGGGGTGCAGCAGGGCGACCACGGCGCAGGCGCCGAAGAAGTACAGCAGGTCCAGCGGGGACAGCAGGCTCCGCCAGAAGTAGTGCAGCGCCGGCTCCGAGGGCTTGGGCAGCCAGCCGAGCTGCCGGCCCGCCTGCCGGTCGCCGTAGACGGCCACCGGGACGGCCGGGGCCAGTGCGACCAGCACGGCCAGCGGGAAGTGCCAGAGCACCCGGGCCGCGCGCGGCTCCCGGTGGCGGGCCCACCACTGGGCGAGCACCAGGAACACCTGACCGACCAGGCTGCTCAGCGAGACCAGGTGGCAGCAGCCGGCCACCGCCATCGCCAGTGCGTACAGCGACCAGCGGCCCACTCCGGGCCGGTCCAGTGCCCGGAGCAGCAGCCAGCAGGCCGCCGCCACGGCGCAGGTCACCACGGCGTAGGAGCGGACCTCCTGGGCGTAGCGGGAGATCAGCGGGACGGTGGCCAGCAGCAGCCCGGCGGCCAGGCCGGCCGTCCGGCTGCCGAACAGTCGCCGGGCGGCGAGCGCGGTGAAGGCGGCCGCTCCGGCCATCGCCAGCGCGGAGGGCAGCCGGAGGCTCAGTACCGAGTCGCCGAACACCGCCGACCAGAAGTGCAGCAGGACGTAGTAGGCGCCGTTGCTGGCGTCGACGTTGGCCAGCATCCCGAAGAGCTGGTCGAGGTCGCGGGTGGCGGCGCTCCAACTGGAGATCTCGTCGCGCCACAGTTCGGGGCGGGTGGTGTGGCGCAGACCGACCAGCAGCATGGCCAGGGCAGGCCACAGCCAGACGCTACGGAGGAGGTTTCTGAGGTGACTCAAGATCTGATCTGATCATCCGTCTGAATGGTGACTAATCGAATTCAGCCTAGCGCCCGGATGATCAGTGCAAAAATCCCCTCCGCCGGCTCCGCGTTCGCCCTGTTCAGCCGCCCCCCAGCCGACGGTTGCGGGTCCGGCGGTCCGCCGTCCGCTGTTCGATCGGACGGTCCGTCAGCTCGCCCAGGGCGGCGGCGATCGCCCCGGCCACCCGGTCGGCGAAGGCGTCCGGCTCCTCGGCGGCGTCCGGCCGTTCCGGGAGGATCCGGTCCACCAGGCCGGCCGCCAGCAGGTCGGTGGCGCCGATCCCCTGGGAGCGGGCCAGCTCGGCCGCGTGCGCGCCGTCCCGGTGCATGATCGCCGAGGCGCCCTCGGGCGGCAGCGGGGCCAGCCAGCCGTGTTCGGCCGCGAGCACCAGGTCGGCAGGCAGCAGCGCCAGCGCGCCACCGCCCGAGCCCTGGCCGAGCAGCACCGAGAGCACCGGGGTGCGGAGCGCCACCAGGGCGCTCAGGCAGCGGGCGATCTCCACCGCCAGGCCGTCCAGCTCGGCCTGGGCCGAGAGTTCGGCCCCGGTGGTGTCCACCAGGGTGACCAGCGGCAGTCCGAGCTGTTCGGCGATCCCGGCCGTCCGCCGGACGGCGCGCAGGTCGGCGGCGGTGAACGGGTGTGCCGAGCCCGGGCGTTGGCCGACCAGGACGGCGGGCTGTCCGCCGAATCTGACCAGCGCCCGGACCAACGCCCGGTCCGGGGCCGCCAGTTCCACCACGCCCGGGTCGGCGGCCGCCAGCACCGCGTCCGTCCCGGGCCGTCCGGGCAGCCGACTGAGGCCGACCGACTCCCAGGCGTCGGCCGGTGCCGGGGTGTGCGCGGGGCCCGCTGCGGGGGCCGGTTCGGCCGGGTCGGCCAGCACCGCGAGGGCCCGCCCGACCACCTCGGCCAGCTGCCCGGGCGGCACCACCGCGTCGATCAGGCCGCGCCCGGCCAGCGTCTCGGCGAGCTGGACCTCGGCGGGCAGCTCCACCCCGCGCAGCTCCTGGTGGGCCCGGGGACCGAGGAAGCCGAGCCGGGCCCCCGGCTCGGCCAGCACCAGGTGGCCGAGCGTGCCCCAGGATGCGAACACCCCGCCCATGGTGGGGTTCCGCAGGTACGTCAGATAGGGCAGTCCGGCCTCCTGGTGGGCCAGCACGGCGGCGGAGATCCGCACCATGCAGAGGAAGGCCGCGGTGCCCTCCTGCATCCGGGTGCCGCCGGAGACCGGCAGGGCCAGCAGCGGCAGCCGCTCGGCGGTGGCCCGCTCCACCGCCCTGGTGATCCGCTCGGCGGTGGCCACCCCGATCGAGCCGCCCAGGAAGCCGAACTCCGAGACCACCACCGCCACCGGCCGGCCGGCCAGCAGGCCCCGACCGGTGGTCACCGCCTCGTCCAGGCCGGTCCTGGCCCTCGCCCTGGCCAGCGTCGCCCCGTACGAGGGTTCGTCCCCGTCGTACTCGACCGGCTGGTCCCAGCAGCTGAAACTCCCCTGGTCCAGCAGGAGTTCGATCATCCGATCCGCCGTCAACTCACCCTCCCCGGAAAGACCCGTCATCGGCCTAACCCTGCCCGATAGGGTCGCCGCCATGGCCGAGGAAGAGCGTGTTGACGATCACTATTGGGCCACCACCCGGGCCTGGGTCACCTCGACCCTGGGGGCGGGGGAGCGGATCGGGGCGGTGGAACGGCTGCGCGGGGGCTGGACCTCCGAGATGCGGCGGCTGCGGATCGACCGGCCGGCCGGCGGGCCCACCCATCTGGTGCTGCGCTCGTTCGTCCAGCCGTTCTTCCTGGAGCACGCCGAGGCGCTGCTCGGGCGGGAGGCCGAGGTGCTGACCCTGCTCGGCCCCACCGAGGTGCCCGCCGCCGGGCTGCACGCCGTGGACCCGGCGGGTCTGCACTGCGACCACCCCTCGCTGTTGATGACGCTGCTGCCCGGCACGGTGCGGCTGGACGACGGGGAGGCCGGCGCCCGGGCGGAGCTGCTGGCCCGTCAGCTGGTGACCATCCACCGCACCGCCGTCGCCGCCCGCCCCCGGGAGTACCAGCCCTGGACCGGGCCGGAGCGGGTCCGGATACCCGAGGACACCGCCCGCCCCGAGCTCTGGGAGCGCGCGGTGCAGGTGATCCGCCGGGACCCGCCGCCGTACCGGGGGACCTTCCTGCACCGGGACTTCCACCCCGGCAACGTCCTGTTCAGCGGCACCGGCGCGGAGCTGCGGATCAGCGGGGTGGTGGACTGGGTGGAGACCTCCTGGGGCCCGGCCGACCTCGACGTGGCGCACTGCTCCACCGCGCTGGCACTGCTGCACGGCCCGGCCGAGGGCCTGCGGTTCGCCGCCCGCTACACGGCCGCCGGGGGTGTCCTCGACCCGGACCCGGCGGCCCACCTGTACTGGCGGCTGTTGGACGCCCTCGCCTACGCCCCCGACGCGGAGAAGGTCGCCACCCCCTGGCGCGAGCTGGGCCGCACCGACCTCACCCCGGCCCTGCTGACCGACCGTCTGGAGGAGTACCTGGCCGCCCTGCTGGTCAGCCCGCGGTGATGAAGCCCTGCTCGATCAGCCAGTCGCGGGCCACCTGGCGAGGGTCCTCGCCGTCCACGTCCACCTTGGAGTTCAGCCGCTGGGCGACGGTGTTGTCGAGCCGGGCCGAGATTGGGTCGAGCAGCTCCGCCAGCACGGGGTACCTGGCCAGCGTGGCGCTGTGCAGCTCGGGGGCGGCGTTGTAGTTGGGGAAGTAGTGCCGGTCGTCCGCCAGCACGCTCAGGCCGAGCGCGGCGATCCGGCCGTCGGTGCTGTACACGTCGCCGAGGATGCAGGCCGAGCCGTCGGCCACGGTGGTGTAGACGATCCCGGCGTCCATGGTCCGGATGTTGGAACGCGGCACCGTCATCCCGTACGCCGCCGTCACTCCCGGCAGGCCGTCGTCCCGGACGCTGAACTCGTTGTCCACGCAGAGCGACACGGCGGACGGGTCGCGGTGCGACAGCTCCGCCAGGTCGGACAGCGTGTGCAGCCCGTGCTTCGCCACGTTGGCGGCGTTGCCCGCGAAGGCGTAGGTGTCGTTCAGCGCGGACTGCGGCAGCCAGGTGACGCCGTTGGCCAGGTCGGCGTCGTGCACCGCCTGCCACTGCTGCTGCGGATCGGTGATCGGGTCGGTGTGGCCGAGGTAGGTGATCCAGCCGGTGCCGGTGTACTCGTACATCGCGTCGGCGGTGCCCGAGACGATCGCCTGCCGGGCGCCGATCGAGCCGGAGATGTTGGTGCGGTCGGTGACCGTGGCCCCGGCGGCCGTCCAGACCAGGCCGATCATCTCGGCCAGGATCACGTTCTCGGTGAAGTTCTTGGAGGCGATGGTGAGGTCGGCCCCGGCCAGCGGCCGGCCCTGGCCGAGCGAGCCGGGCGCCACGTCGGCCGGGATCACGCTGCCGCTGTGCAGGCCGCAGCCGGCCAGCAGCAGGGCGCCCACCACCGCCAGGGCCGCCGACCGCCTCACCGCCCGACCTCCAACCCCTTCGGGCTGAGCCGGAGTTCGGCCAGCGAGGCGAGCCAGTCCACCAGCAGGGCCAGGCAGACGGTGAGCACCGCGCCGACCACCAGCACCCTGGTCCGCTGGGTGGTGATGCCCGCCGTGATCAGGTTGCCGAGACCACCGCCGCCCGCGAACGAGGCGAGCGTGCCGGTGCCGACGTTCAGCACCAGCGCGGTCCGCACGCCCGCCAGGATCAGCGGGACCGCCAGCGGGAGTTCGACCCTGGTCAGCACCCCGGGCGAGGACATCCCGATGCCCCGGGCGGCGTCCAGCAGCGCCGGGTCGATCGCCCGCAACCCGGCCATGGTGTTGCTGAGCACCGGCAGCACCGCGTACGCGACCATCGCCACCAGCGCGGTCCTGGCCCCGATGCCGAGCCAGAAGGTGAGCAGCGCCAGCAGCCCGATCGCCGGGGTGGCCTGGCCCAGGTTGGCCAGCACCACCGCCGCCGGTGCGGCGGGCCGGGCGAACCCGCGGGTCAGCAGCACCCCGGCGGGCAGCGCCAGCAGCAGCACGAAGAAGGTGGAGACGGCGGTCAGTTCGACCTGTTGCCAGAGGTAGAGCCGGACCTGGCCGCCGTCCAGCGCGTTCCGCTCGATCGAGTCCAGCGGGGCGTTGACGATCCACAGGTAGGTCGCCAGCAGCACCCCGGCCAGCACGGCCGGGGTGGTGAGCAGTCTGCCGCGGGTGATCACCGGCCCTCCAACTCCTCTCGGGTGTGCGGCTGCTGGTGCTCGACCAGCTCCTCGTGGCCCTCCAGTGCGGCCAGCCGGTCCGCCTCCAGCAGCTCGTGCACCGAGTTGAGCAGCGTCTCCATGTCCACCACGCCGAGGTACTCGCCGCGCCGCCCGGTGATCGGCACCCGTCCCGAACTGTCCGTCAGCACCGCCTCCAGCGCGTCCCGCAGGGTGGCGTCCCGGCTCACCGTGTGGGTCACCGGCGTGCCCGCCCTGGCCAGCGACCCCCGGGCCCGGGCCAGGTCGCCCCGGCGCAGCCACTTGTACGGGCGGCTGTGCCGGTCCAGCACCAGCAGCTCGCTGACCCCGCCGATCCGCAGCCGATTGAAGATCACCTGGAGCGGTTCGTCCGCCGAGACGGCGGGCCAGTCGGCCACCCCGACGTCCCGGACCCGGGTCAGGTTGAGCCGCTTGAGCGCCGCGCCCGCCCCGACGAAACCGGAGACGAACTCGTCCGCCGGATTGGTCAGGATCGCCTCGGGGGTGTCGAACTGGGCGATCCTGGACTGCTCGCGCAGCACGGCGATCCGGTCACCCAGCTTGATCGCCTCGTCGAAGTCGTGGGTGACGAAGACGATGGTCTTGTGCAGCTCGTGCTGCAGCCGGATCAGCTCGTCCTGCAGGTGGTCCCTGGTGATCGGGTCCACCGCGCCGAACGGCTCGTCCATCAGCAGCACCGGCGGGTCCGCCGCCAGCGCCCTGGCCACCCCGACCCGCTGCTGCTGCCCACCGGAGAGGCGGCGCGGATAGCGGTCGTGGAACTCGCGCGGATCGAGCCCGACCAGGTCGAGCATCTCCTCCACCCGTTCCTTGACCCGCTTCTTGTCCCAGCCGAGCATCCTCGGCACCTGGGCGATGTTCTCCGCCACCGTCAGGTGCGGGAACAGGCCGGAGGACTGGATCGCGTAGCCGATCCGGCGGCGCAGCTTCACCGGGTCGATGTCGGTGACGTCCTCGCCGCCGATCCTGATCCGGCCGGAGGTCGGCTCGATCAGCCGGTTGATCATCCGCAGCGTGGTGGACTTCCCGCAGCCCGACGGGCCGACCAGGATCACCGTCTCGCCCGCCGCGATCTCCATGCTGACCGAGTCCACCGCCGGGTTCGCACTGCCCGGGTAGCGCTTGGTCAGCTGCTCCAGCTCGATGGTCGCGCCGGTGACGTCAGCCATGCAGTCCTCGCGATACCGTCAGGCGCCCCAGCAGCACGAGCGCGGCGTCGAAGAGCAGCGCGAGCAGCACGATGCCCAGGGTCCCGGCCAGCACCTCGTTCAGCGCGTTGGCGCTGCCGAGGCTGGCCAGCCCGGAGAAGATCTCGTTGCCCAGCCCCGGCCCCGAGGCGAACGCCGCGATCGCCAGGATGCCCATGCTCATCTGGGTGGAGACCCGGATGCCCGCCAGGATCACCGGCCACGCGATCGGCAGTTCCACCCTCAGCAGCCGGGCCGCACCGGTCATCCCGATCCCGCGCGCCGCGTCCACCAGCGCCGGGTCCACCCCGCGCAGCCCGACGATCGCGTTCCGGACGATCGGCAGCAGCGCGTACAGCACCAGCGCCGTGACGGTCGGCGGGACACCGAGGCCGAGCACCGGGATCAGCAGGCCCAGCAACGCGTACGAGGGCAGGGTCAGGATGGTGCCGGTGGTCAGCACCGCGATCCGGCCGCCCCGCTCGCTGCGGTAGGTCAGCGCCCCGATCGCCACCCCGGCGAGGGCGGCCACCAGCATGCACTGGAACACCGCGCTGGCGTGCTGGAACGCATCCGAAAGCAGCTGCTCCCGACGGCTGCTGACGTACTCCCAGAAATCCACACTCCCCATCACACCCCGTCAGCTGCGGGCCCACCTCTTCTGGTGACCCATCAGGGGCCGGGGCTGCGCTCCGGGCAGGGCGTCCGGTTGCACGGTCCAGGGGCTCGGGGAACTGCGACGCCGGCCCTTGCAGGGTGATCGTCGCGCAGCTGGCCAGGCACTCTCGTCCGTGACCCCGGCGCCAGACCTCCTCGCAGTTCCCCGAGCCCCTGGACCGTAGGTGCCCGGCCGTGTGCCGAGGGATCAGGCGAGCGAAATCCGGACCGCGGTGGCGGAGGCGACGCCGAGGAGGGAGCCGGCGATGACGTCGCCCGGGTAGTGGACGCCGGTGTGGACCCGGGAGTAGGCGACGGTGGCGGCCAGCAGGCACAACGGGACGGCGGTCCTGGGGAGTTCGGCCCCCACCGCGACGGCGAAGGCGAAGGCCGAGGCGGAGTGCCCGGACGGGAAGGACGCCGAGGTGGGCATCCGCACGTGCCGGGCCTCGGGCACCAGCGCGCCCAGCCGGTCCGGCCGCTCCCGTCGGACCAGGTTCTTGCCCAGCAGGTTGGCGGCCGCCGAGGCGACCCCGATCGCGGCCACCCCGAGCAGGGCGGCCCGCCGGGCGCGCCCGCCGCGCAGGGCCAGCAGCCCGGCCAGCGCGAAGGAGATCTTCGAGTGGTTCGCGGTGTGCGAGAGCCGCCGCATCGCGCCGTCCAGGGACGGGGTCGGGGTGATCGCGATCGCGCCGTACACCGCCCGGTCCAGGGCTGCCAGGTCCAGCACGATCGGTCCGGCCGTCGGACTACGCATCTCTCGCCACTTCCTCTTCCGTTCCGGTTCGGTCATCCTCGCGCACCCGCGCCGCGATCAGTGCCCCAGGGCCAGCCTGCCGACCTGCCGCCAGTTCCGCAGCGGGGCGACCGCCGTCGCCCCGGGGCGGTCGCGCGGCACCAGCACCCGCAGCGCCCCCGGCCGGATCTCGCACCGCACCGGGGTCGGCAGGGTGAGCGCCTCGCCGTCCACGGCCACCGGGATCTCCTCGGTGTCGGCGGTCACGGTCACCTGCCGGGCCGTCAGCACGGTCAATCCCTGGGCCTGTTCCCCGCGCAGGGCCAGCTCGGCGGCCTGGGCGGCGCCGTCCACCCGCAGGCTCAGCACCCCGAGGCTGCCGCCGTCCAGCCGGGGGCGGCTGCCCGCGCCGAGCAGGTCGCCGGTCTCGTACGGGTTGTTGCTGATCAGCAGCGCCTGCGGGTCCGCCAGCCGGGTGTCGTCCGCCTGCGCGGTGAGCCGGGCGCCGAGCTTGTTGGCGAGCAGGTCGGGCAGCGCGCCGAGTGCGGTGGCGGCCTTGGCGTCCCGGTACTCCGGGCTCTGCACGATCTCCGCGTACGCGCCGAAGGAGACCGTGTTGACGAACGGCCGGTCGGCCACCGACCCGAGGTCGATGCGCAGTTCGGTGCCGTCGGTGAGGGCGTCCAGGCAGCGGGCCGGGTCGTTCCGGTCCAGGCCGAGGTCCATCGCGAAGTGGTTCCTGGTGCCGGCCGAGATCACCAGGAAGGGCAGCCGGTGCTCGGCGGCGACCGCCGCCACCAGGGCCTGGGTGCCGTCGCCGCCCGCCACGCCGAGCAGGTCGGCGCCGTCCCGGACGGCCTGCCGGGCCAGCTCGCTGACGTCCTGTCCGTCCAGCAGCAGCACCCGGGCGCCGAGCGTCTCGGCCTTCGCCACCAGGTCGAACTTCTCGACCTTGCCGCCGCCGGACTTCGGGTTCATGATCAGCACCGGCCGGGCGGGCCGGGCGGCCGGGGTCTCCCGGACGGTCCGCTCCTTGCGGTCCTGCCGCAGGGCCTCCGCCGCGGCGGTCATCGCCCCGGTCCAGAGCGCCACGGCCAGCAGGGAGGCCACGCCCATCCCGCTGTCCACCAGGAAGCCCAGCACCCAGACCGGTGCCGCCACCGCGAGCACCATGCCGAACAGCCGGGCGGGGCCCCGGTGGGCCAGTGCCCACCAGACGCCGGCGGCCGCCACCCCGAGCCCGAGCAGTCCGGCCACCATCACCCCGATCCCGCGCAGCCCGACCAGGGTCACCAGGACCAGGACCGCCGCCCCGGCACAGCCCACCGCCACCTGCGCCCATCGCTGTGCCCGCACCGCGTCCTCCACCGACCTACCCATTTCCCGGCTCCCTCCCGATCCTGCCCCAACCCCATCAGCACCACCCGCCCGCCACGACGCCGGGGTGACATCTCGTCGGTTCCCGGCGCGCCCTGAATGGGCGTGGCCTGTGGCACCGTCAGGACCGCCGGGTCCAGGATGGCCTGACAGCGGCACCGAACGGCTGCCCGTCATTTCGGGCGCCAGTCCTCCCGGTGCCCACCCGACCGATCGGAACGCGATGACCGACCAGCACAACGTCGTCCTGCTCGCCTTCGCCGACCCCGACACCTGCCGGGCCGCGCTGGAGCCCGCCAAGCACCTGCCGGGCCTGCGGCAGGCGGCGGTGCTGGAGCGTTCGACGGACGGCCTGCTGGAGATGGGCGACAGCTTCGCCCGGGGCGCGGGTGTGCCCACGGTGGGCTCCAGCGTGGTCGGCGGACTGATCGGGATGCTCGGCGGCCCGGTCGGCGCCTTCCTCGGCTTCGCGGCCGGGGCCGCCCTCGGCAACGCCGCCGAGCAGGAGCGCGGCGCCACCGGCGGCGCCGGGCTGATCGTGCTCGGTCCCAGGGTGGCGGACGGCACCGGGCTGCTGGTCCTGGACATCAAGGAGGAGTCCCCGGCGCCCGTCGCGGAGTTCGCGACCGAGCACGGCGCGACCGTGGAACGTCTCCCGGCGGAGGACTTCGCGGAGCAGGTCAGGGCCGCCGAGGAAGCCGCCGAATCCTGACCCTCCGACGGGGCGTGGGCCGGGAGGCGGCGGCGGAAAGGGCGCGAGAGCCGGGCGCACGATCCGCTAGTCTGTTACCGGTTACGCCTCATTAGCTCAGGGGATAGAGCACAGCTCTCCTAAAGCTGGTGTCGCAGGTTCGAATCCTGCATGGGGCACACCTGGCCGAGGGCCCCGGACCACCGCGTTCGGGGCCCTCGGTCGTACCCGGGGCGGACGCTGCGGTCGGTCCGGGCCCAGCCCGTGCCCAGCCCGTGCCCGCGACGAAGGATGGCAGCCGGATGAAGCTCCCGACCCCCCTGCACGTGGCCAACGAGGGCCTGGCCTTCGTCCTGGAGCTGGCGGCGCTCGCCGCGCTCGCCTGGTGGGGGTGGCAGCTGCCCGACCCCGTGCTGCTCCGGCTGCTCCTGGCGGTGGCCGCGCCCACGGCGGCGGCCGTGCTGTGGGGGTTGTACGCCGCACCGAAGGCCCGGATACGGGTGCCGTTGGCGGGGGTGCTGGTCGTGAAGGCGGTGGTCTTCGGAGCGGCGTCGGCCGCCCTGTACGGCGTGGGCCGGCCCGGGTGGGCCGTGGTGTTCGCGGGGGTGGCGGTGGCCAACACCGCCCTGGCGACGCTGGACCGGCGGGCCTGGATGCACCGGGGCGGTGACCCGGCGACCGGGGCCGGTCAGCCCGTCGGCTGAGGGTCGGCGGCGGCGGTCAACTCGACGTCGGTGGACTTCAGGAAGCCCAGGCGGTGGCCGTAGCGGACCGGGTAGTAGGTGTCCTCGCCGGTCACCACGGCCCGTACGCCGTCGACGTCGTAGAAGTTGTCGCCCCGGACCGGGGTCTCGCTGAGCAGGGTGTACCGCTGCCCGGCCGGGACGGTCAGGTTCAGCGGGACGGGGGCGTGGGTGGCGGCGTCGTACCGGACCCCCGGGTGCCCGGCGTAGGCCGCCTGCTCCGGGAAGGCCCGACCGTACAGCGGGATGCTCGCGACGCCCGGGCGCGGTGCGGCCACGAGGCCGGGCCGGGGGTCGGCGGCGGCGTTCCGGCCGTCCGGGTCGTGGAACCAGCCCTGCACGCCGTCGTACCAGATCGCGATCCAGTCGCCCCGCAGGTCGGCCACCACGTAGCTGCTGCCGGCCACCGCCTTGGCGCGGACGTCCGAGGCGGCGTTGGTGCCGCCGTTGATCAGCGGGGCCGCCTCGTCGGGGGAGGTGCGCAGCAGGACGAAGTTCTCCGGACGCGGGCCCACTTCGGCCACCGGCGGCTGGTTGCGGGCGTCGAACGGCGGGGCGACGACCACCTTGCCGCCGACCGAGGGCGAGCCGCCGGTGCCGGCGCGGATCGGTGCGCCGAGCAGGTCCAGGTAGTGCGACCAGTCCCAGAACGTGCCCGGGTCCCAGTGCATCGGGGGCGCCGAGTCGACCGGTTTGGGGATCTCGTCGTGCCCGATGACGTGCTGACGGTCCAGCGGGATGCCGTACTTCGCGGCCAGGAACCTGGTCAGCTCGGCCGAGGAGCGGTAGAGCTGCTCGGAGTACCAGGTCGGCCGTTCGCCGTCCCGGCCGAGTGCCCAACCCTCGTGCTCCACGCCGATGCTGTGCATGTTGAAGGTCCGGTTGCCGGTGTGCCAGGCGGTGTTCCCGGTGCCGACCAGCTGGGCGACCCTGCCGTTGTGGGCGCCGACCAGGTAGTGCGCGCTGGCCCCGGTGGCCGGGTCCCGGAAGGCCTCGACGGTGTCGTCGTACGACGCCTCGGTGTCGTGGACGACGATGTACTCGATCCGCTGGCCGTCGGCCGGCCGGTCGGTGGCCGCGTAGTTGGCGCCGTCGGCCCAGGCTCCCCGGCAGTTCAGGGTCGCGGGGCAGGCCAGGTCCTCGGAGGTGCCGGGACGGGAGGTCGCCGGGTGGTCGGCGGCGGGCCCGGCGTCGGCGGCCAGCCGGACGGTCTGGCCGTCCGCCGTGGTCCTGGCCGCGCCCCTGCGGACGGTCTCGAAGACCCGGTCGGCGAAGACGTTGCCGCCGGCGGCGGGTGCGGCCTGGCTGAACCGGACCACCGCGTTGTACCAGGCCGTCGGGCCGCTGCCGAGCGAACCGCCGCTCTCCCGCTGGTACTTGGCGAGCAGTGCGGCGCCGCCCCGGATGCTCTGCAGCGGGTCGGTGCGCAGCTGCGCGGCCGGGCGCCCGAGCAGCGTGGCCGCCTCCGCCAAGGTCCCCGGGGCCGAACTGCCGCCGGGCGGTTCGGCGTTCGAGCCCGACGGGTCGGCCTGGGTCAGACCCATCACGTTGTAGTCGCCGGTGGTACTCGGCTCGCCGTCGTGCGACTCCCAGCGGGTCTGCTGGTAGGCGACCGCCAGCAGCACGCCCGGCGGTACGTCGAACTCGGCGGCAGCGGAGGCGAACTGGCGCTGCCGGGCGGGCGAGCCGGGCGGCTCCGGGGCGGCCGAGGCGGCGATCGAGCACAGCGCCAGCCCGGTGCTCACCGCGACCACGGCGGCGACGAAGCGGGACGGGCGGGACCGGCCGGGACCGCTCGGGTGGCCGGCCGGCGTCCGGTCGTGCCGAGGTGCAGGGGTCAACGGAGTCAGCGGACCTTCCCGGGGCCGATCCGGGGCCGATTCGGCGACCGGTCCGGCACGTGTCGGACCTTCCGGGATTCCGGCCGTCGCTGCCCGCGCACGGAAGGCTGGGCCGACGCTAACACCCGACCGGCCGTCCACGACCGGCCGCCGGGGCGGAACGTGTCACGGGTCTGTCACAAGCCGCTCCACCGCCGGGAGCTGACGGGGCGCCGGCTCCCGGTCAGCGCCGGTGCTTGCCGCCGCCGACGGCCGGCTCCGGGTAGGGGATGCGCAGCTTGCGGGCCAGCGGGGCGACCGCCGCACCCGCACCGAGCGGACGGGCCAGCAGCAGCACCGAGACCAGCACCGCGAGCGGACCGGCCACCATCGCCGCCAGCGAGGCCGGCACGCCGCCGCCCAGCGCGGTGCCGAGCCGGCCGGTCAGCCAGTACGCGGCCAGCGCCCCCGGGGCGCAGGCCAGTGCCAGCGCCAGGTGCAGGGTGATCAGCCGCCCGCCGTCCAGGCCGCTGCGGATCCGGGCCCGGCGCCCGGCGCCGAGCTCAAGGGTGGCGTCGGCGGGCAGCGGGGCGGCCACGGCGGCCGCCTCCCGGCGCAGCCGGCGGCCGAGCGCCCGCCCGGTGATGGCCGCGCTGATCAGGACCGCGACGGTGTGGGCGCCCGCCATCCCGACGATGATCCAGCGGCTCGGCAGCACCAGGTAGGCGACCCAGGAGAGCAGCACGTTGCTGCCGGAGGTGATCGTGGTGAGCCAGAACGGGGTCCTGGCGTCGCTCATCGCGTAGAAGCCGCGGGCCAGCGCGTACTGGGCGCAGAACGCGGGCAGGCCGAGCGAGAAGGCCATCAGGATCTGGGTGACCACGTCGATGTCCGCGAACGACACGTTCCCGTGCCCGTACGCCAGCGAGGCGATCGGGCCGGCCAGCGAGAGGAAGATCGCCGAGGCGGGGACGATCATCCCGGCCGAACTCCGCAGGGTCTGCGCCAGCTCCCGGCCGACGTCCTCGAACCGGCCGGCCGTGACCGAGCGGGACATGCTCGGCAGGATCGCGGTGACCAGTGAGACCGTGATGATGCCCTGCGGGACGATGAAGAGCAGGTAGGCGTTGTTGTAGGGAACGTAGCCCAGACCCTGCTCCAGACCCTCCTGCTTCGCCAGGGTGCCCGCGCCGGTGGCCAGGTTGGTGATCAGCAGGAAGGCCACCTGGGTGACCACCACGAGCAGCAGGGCCCAGCCCGCCGCCCGCAGCGGGGTGGTCAGGCCGGAGCCGCGCCAGTCGAAGCGCGGGCGGTACCGGAAGCCGGAGGCCCGCAGCGAGGGCACCAGGGCCAGCGCCTGGACCAGGATGCCGAAGGCGCTGCCGAGCCCGAGCAGCATGGTCGCGCCGGCCGAGACGTCCTTGGCGTCGGTGGCGTGCACGCAGATCGCCAGGTAGAGGCTGAAGACCGCGATCACCACGACGTTGTTGAGCACCGGGGCCCACATCATCGCGCCGAACCTGTCCCGCGAGTTGAGCACCTGGCCGAGCAGGCCGAAGAAGCCGTAGAACAGGATGGCCGGCAGGCAGTACCTGGCCAGCGCGATGGTCAGGTCGCGCTGGACGGCGTCGCCGGGGCCGTAGGAGATGTAGCTGTCCACGATCAGCGGGGCGCAGAAGAACGCCACTGCGGTGATCGAGACCAGGGCGACGCCACAGACCGTCAGCAGCCGGTTGGTGTAGGCGACGCCACGGTCCGCGTGCTGCTGCGCGGCGCGCACCAGCTCGGGGACGAAGACGGAGTTGAGCACGCCGCCGATCAGCATGATGAAGATCGTGTTCGGCAGCATGGTGGCCACCGCGTAGCCGTCGGCGATGGCGCGGGTGCCGAGCGCGGCGGTGATCACGCCGGCCCGGACGAAGCCGAGCGCTCGCGAGGTCAGCGAGCCGAGCGCCATGATCATGCCGTTGCGGGCGGTGGAGGCCGGCTTGGCGGCCTCCGCGGGCGCGGTGGCGGGGGGTGCGGCCGGGGGCGGCGGGACCGGGGGGTACGGCAGCCGGGGGGTGGGCACCTGGTGGCCGAGCTGGACGGTGGGCTGCCCGCCGGGGGCCGGCTGGTCGTCGACTATCGGCCGCAGCGACATGGTGGGCGGGTCGCCGTACGGGCCGGCGGGCCCGTCGGTCGCGTGCGTGTTCATTCGCCCCCCATCGCTCGGTGCCTGGGCAGTGGACGTGCGGTTGCGGTGCTGCGACTGCCCGGCCCGGTCGGGTGCAGGCACACCCGGCGGCAGCAGTCTGCCTCACCACGGCACTCGGTGGGGAGATCCGTGCCGTGTGCCGGACGTCTCCCGAGCTGGCGGGAGGTGTGTGGCCGCCCGTCCCGGTCTGCCGTGAACCGGGCGGTTGATCCCGATTTTTCCGGTGTGGCGGGGGACTGAATCGGTTGAGGGGCCCCTGTCCCTTCCCTTCCGGAGTGTCGGCCGAACCGGGGTGTGACGCTTCTCACTGACCGTCAGCTCGGCGGGCGGGCGCCGTGAGCGGCTCGTCGGCGAGGTCGGGACCGGTGGTCTGTTCGAGGTCCGGCGCCGTGATCGGGCCGACGGCCAGGACGCGCTGGATCCGTGGCCTGGTCCGCCAGTCCACCCGGCGGACGTCCTGCGACAGGGCGCCCGGGCGCCAGAGTTCGACGGCCAGCGTGACGGCGCCGACCACCAGGGCGGCGGTCAGCCAGCCGGCCGGCACGTCGCTCGGCCAGTTCGCGCCGAGCGCGACCCTGGTCCAGCCGACCGCGAGCACGGCGAGCCCGGCGACGGTGCAGGCCACCGCCCGGCCGGCCCGGTTGGCCCGGGGCCAGACCAGGATCACCAGCGCGGCGCAGCTGACGGCGGAGGCGAGGGCGTGGCCGGACGGGAACGAGTACCCGTCGGCCTGGGTGGCCTGGGTGGCGAAGTGCGGACGGTCCCGGCCCATGCCCTCCTTGCCGAGCAGACCCGCCAGCCAGCCGGTGAGTATCAGGGCGCCGGCCCAGCCGCCGAGGGTGCGGGCGCCGATCGCCCAGAGCCAGACCGCGGCCAGCCCCAGCAGCGCCCGCATGATGACGGTGCTGCCGATGTCGCCGAGGGTCTGCATGGCCGCCGTCCAGATGGTGTGCCGGACCGCGTAGCCGTGCAGCAGGTTCACCGCCCCCCGGTCGAACCGGACCAGCGGGCTCCAGTGCGACGCCACCAGGGCCGCCAGACCGCCGAGCAGCACGGCCGAACCGAGCGCCAGGGCCGAGCAGATCAGCAGGCGCTGCCGTCGGCGGGCGGCGGCGGAGGCCGACCCGGGAGCGGCGCGGGTGCCGTCGATGGGCGGGTACATGGCAGACACCTTCCCAGGGCGAGCGGTGGATCCGGCCCCGGACCGATCGCGATTTGGCATCTTTTGTGGGGAGAAGCTGCGGATGCCCGTCGTTGTTCGTTGACGGAGTGCGGGGCGCCGACCGGCCACTCCGGGTCGCCGATGGCTCACCGAGCGTTCATGATCGCGGGTGAAAAGTCGCAGGATACTGCATCCGGAGAAGAAACTGGGTGAGTTGGGAATCTTGTCCGAATTCTGTGCGTTGGATCGTTACGTGTGAGCCTCCGGGAGGCCCGCACCTCTTTGCCCCGGCTGACACCTGGCGGGGCGAGATCCGAAGACCGGCACCAGCAGCAAGGGAGCAAGCATGGCCACTCGTGCCGTCGTTCGCGACAGGGCCGACCGGACTCGCGCGGCCCGCCCGAACAACCTTGAGGCCGACCGCGACCTCGTCGGTATGTACCTCGACGAGATCGCCAGGACGCCGCTGCTCGACGCCGCCGAGGAGGTCGAGCTCTCGCTGCGGATCGAGGCCGGGGTCTACGCCCAGCACCTGCTGGACCAGGGCACGCTGCCCAAGGGCGCGAAGCGGGAGGAGCTGGAGGCGATAGCCGAGGACGCCGAGCGCGCCAAGGACGTCTTCATCAGGTCGAACCTCCGGCTGGTGGTGGCGGTGGCCCGGCGTTACCCGCGCAGCGGTCTCCCGCTGCTCGACCTGATCCAGGAGGGCAATGCCGGTCTGGTCCGGGCGGTCGAGAAGTTCGACTACGCGAAGGGGTTCAAGTTCTCCACCTACGCGACCTGGTGGATCCGGCAGGCGATCACCCGGTCGATAGCCGACCAGTCCCGCACCATCCGGCTGCCCGTCCACCTGGTGGAGGAGCTAGGCCGGATCCGGCGGGTGCAGCGTGAGAAGGCGAAGGAGCTGGGCCGCGAGCCCGACCCGGCCGAGGTGGCCGCCGAGCTGGACACCACGGAGCAGCGCGTCAAGGACGTGCTCGACTGGGCCCGCGACCCGGTCAGTCTGAACATGGCGGTGGACGACGCGGGCGAGACCCAGTTCGGTGACCTGGTCGAGGACACCGGCGCCGTCTCGCCGGAGGACGCCGTGATGGTCATGCTCCGCAGGGAGGAACTGGACGACCTGATCGGCCGGCTGGACGACCGCACCGCCTCGATCATCCGGTCCAGGTACGGGATGGAGGACGGCCGTGAGCGCACGCTCACCGAGGTGGGCAAGCAGCACGGGCTGACCAGGGAGCGGATCCGGCAGATCGAGAAGCACGCGCTGGCTGAGCTCAAGAAGATCGCCGACCACGCGGGCTTCGAAGCCGCCTGAGCCCGGCTCGACACCGACGGACCTGGTCGGGGCTTCTGCCCCGACCAGGTCCGTCGCCGTGGCGGCCTAGGCTGGAGGGGATCGGTCGCGGACGTGAGAGGGAGTGGGTGCGGTGCCGGAGCAGCAGCCCGAGCAGCGGGAGCCGGAGCAGCCGGGGCAGGATGCCGGGCCGAAGCCGAAGCTGGTCTTCGACGACCCCTTCGACCGGCAGACCAGTGACGACACCGATCAGGGCTGGGGCGGTGCGGGGGAGAGCACGGGGCGCGGGATCGACTGGTACCGGAGTCAGCGGCCGCCGCACCACGGGGGGTAGCGGGACGGCGGCCGGGTGCGGGGCGAGCGGGGGTGGGTCAGCGGGAGCGGGTCAGCGCTGGCGGACCAGGGCGTCGCGGATCTCGGTGAGCAGTTGGACCTCCTTGGCCTCCGCCTCGGCGGCCGCGTCGGCCGGGGTCTTGTACTTGGCCATCAGGCGCTTGGTCGGGACGATCAGGATGAAGTACACCACCGCAGCGGTGATCACGAAGCTGAGCACGGCGCTGAGCACCGAGCCCCACAGGATGAAGATGCCGGAGGTGACCTTCCCGGCGGCGTCCACCGCGCAGGGGCCCTTCAGGCAGGACGAGTAGGCGGCCAGGTCCTTGGTGCCGAACACCCCGACCAGCGGGTTGATGACTCCGTCGACGAAGGCGTTGATGACGCTGGTGAAGGCCGCGCCGATGACGACGGCGACGGCGAGATCGATGACATTGCCGCGGAGCAGGAATTCCTTGAAGCCCTTCATGCCGCGCTGAACGATGCCGGGCCAGATCGGTCACGGGTGAACTTCCCGGCGCGGAGTTGACGCCCCGTCGACTACGAGGGCGGAGCCGTGCCGGGGCAGCGAGGCGCGACGGCGGCCTCGGTGGTCACCGTGGGGGACGAGGCCGGGGGTGCCGAGCCGGGCCGGAGCGGGCCCGCGGCGAGGGCGGTGGCCGCGGCGAGCAGACTGGTGGCGAGCAGGCCCGGGCGGTGTCGGACGGCCCGCTGGAGCCGATGCCGGCCACCGGCGCCGCGGCGGATCGGTGGGAAGACCGGGACCGCCTGGCGGGGCGGCACCGACGAGGCCGCCTGGGGCACCGTGGCGCGGGTGTGCAGGGTGTGCAGCGTGGTCATGGGGCACCGCCTCCGATCGGGGCGCGTCGTCGGGGAACGACGCGGGATCAGCGTGCGGGCCGGCCGTGCCCGGTGGTGCGACCGGGCGCAACCCTGTGGACAACCGGGGGCTGTGGACGACGCAGGTCACCCACAGGGCTGTGGAAAAGCCGGATGGCCCGGCCCCGCACCGAGGTGCGGGGCCGGGCCATCCGGAACAGCTGTGGTCAGCTGGTCGACGCCGGGGCGGACGACGACGAGCTGGTCGAGGCCGCCGGAGCAGGCGTCGAGGCGGCCGGGGCCGAGGACGTCGACGAGGTCGAGGAGCTCACCGAGCTGCTCGACGACGAGCGGCTGTCGGTGCGGTAGAAGCCGGAGCCCTTGAAGACCACACCCACCGCGGAGAAGACCTTGCGAAGCCGTCCCTGGCACTCGGGGCACGTGGTCAGCGCGTCGTCGCTGAACTTCTGCACCGCCTCCAGGCCGGTCCCGCACTCGGTGCACTGGTACTGGTACGTGGGCACTTGTCTTCCTCCTGCACTTCCCCCTGGCACTCTCGCCTGATGAGTGCTAACGATCCTCAATGATGCGGCATTCCGGGTAATCAGTCCAGCGCCGCAGGTGTGAGAACGGACGCCTGCCCGCTGCCGAGCGTCCCGCCCCGGGCCACGGTACGGCTCGGGGTGCTCGGCGGGACCAGCAGCCGACGCAGCGTCAGCAGGGCGACCAGGCCGAGTCCGGAGCCCACCACCGGCACCAGGAACCCGCCGGAGGCGCCGTGCCGGTCGATCAGCACGCCGGCCACCGTGGAGCCCGTCGCCAGGCCCAGGCCGATGGCGCCGGTGAGCCAGGTGAAGGCCTCGGTCTTGGCGCCGTCCGCGACCAGGGTCTCGACCAGGGTGTAGCCGGTGATCAGGGTCGGGGCGATGGCCAGGCCGCAGAACAGCGCGGCGACCGCCAGCGCGGTCAGGTTGGGCATCGCCCACAGGGTGGAGCAGCCGAGCACCAGCAGGGCGTAGCAGCCGAGCATCCGCTGCCGGGCGGAGTGCCGCCAGGCGATCAGCCCGTACAGCACGCCGGCCAGCATCGAGCCGCCGGCGAAGACGCCGTAGACGATGCCGTTCATCCCCTCCTGACCGGTGCTCCGGGCGAAGGCGGTGATCGAGACCTGCATCGCCCCGAAGATGGTGCCGACGCCGAGGAAGGAGCCCGCCAGCAGCCGGACGCCGGGGGAGGCGAGGGCCGAGGCGCGCTTGACCCCGGCGGTGCCGGGGTGCCGGGCGGGTGCGGTGGAGCGCTGGGCCGCGAAGGCCAGACCGCCGGCCACGGTGAGGGCGGCCTCGGCGATCAGGCCGACCGAGGGGTTGAGGGTGGTCGCGACGGTGCCGGCCAGCACCGGGCCGATCACGAAGGTGAACTCGTCGGTGACCGACTCGAAGGCGAAGGCCGTGTTCAGCGTGGCCGGGGAGTCGGAGAGCCGGGAGACCCAGCGGGCCCGGACCATCGCGCCGATCTGCGGCACGCTCGCCCCGGCGGGCGCGGCGGCCAGGAACAGCGCCCAGACCGGTGCCTGGCCGACGGCCAGCGCGATCAGCGCGCCGACCGAGAGCGCGTGCACCACGATGCTCGGCAGCAGCACGGCGGACTGCCCGTACCGGTCGGCCAGCCGGCCGGTCTGCGGGCCGATCAGGGCCTGGGCGACGGCGGAGACCGCCGCGACCAGACCGGCCGTGCCGTAGGAGCCATGGGTGTCCAGCACCAGCAGCACGATGCCCAGACTGAGCATCGCGTAGGGGAGCCGGGCCGCGAAGGCGGGTGCCAGGAAGGTCCAGGCACCGGGGGTGCGGAGCAGCGCTCCGTACCCGACGCGGGTGGGGTTGTCGACCGTTCGGCGGGCCGTCACGGTGGGTTTCCTTCTGCTGCCTGGTAGCGCGGAAGGGGTTGGGAGACCCCGACGGCGCCGAGAGTCGTCCTCTCGCGCGTCGACCGGGGTGATACCGGGTCCGGCTGGCCGTCTCGGAAGCGGGGCCAGGGGGCAGGAACTGCTGCGGACCGCGGCCGCCGAGCGGTCGCGCCAACTCTGCTTCAGGCAGATGTTGCGGATGTGTCAGTTGATACCAAAGCTTTATCCGTCATCCTACGGGTCGAACGGGCGACTCGCCCAGCGAACCGAAGGTGAACGTCGCGCAAAACACACGGACTACCGCCCGCGCAGCCATCCCGCCAGCTTTCCGCCCTGGTCGACCGCGCGCAGCCGGCGCTCGGCCGCCTCGCTGACCTCCTCGGTGGTGACCACCAGCAACTCGTCCAGCGGTCGGAGCACGGTGGTGCGGTCGGGGACGAAGCTGCTGCCGTCGCGCACCACCAGGGTGACGGCGGCGCCGGCCGGCAGCCGGAGCTCGCTGACCTCGACGCCCGCCATCCGGGAGTCGGCCGACAGCGAGACCGAGAGCAGCTGGCCGTGCAGGCGCTCCAGTGGGGCGGACTCGATCCCGAGGTCGTGGCCGAGCGATCCCTCGGAGATCCGCAGCCACCTGGCGACCAGCGGCAGGGTGGGGCCCTGGAGCAGCGTGAACACCACCACCAGGATGAAGACGATGTTGAACACCTCGCGGGCCAGCGGCGCCTGCGCGACCAGCGGGATGGTGGCCAGCACGATGGGCACCGCGCCGCGCAGCCCGGCCCAGCTGAGCAGGGCCTGCTCGCGCCAGGGCAGCCGGAACGGCGTCATCGACAGCAGTACCGAGGCGGGCCGGGCGAGGAAGACCAGCACGGTGCCGATCACCAGGGCGGGGACGATCGCGCTGCCCATGCTGGCGGGCGTGCAGAGCAGGCCGAGCACCACGAACATGCCGATCTGCCCGATCCAGGCCAGCCCGTCCGCGAAGCCGCGCACCGCCGGGCCGTGCGGGAGCTTGGAGTTGCCGAGCACCAGGGAGGCGACGTAGACCGCGAGGAAGCCGGAGCCGTGCAGCAGCGCGCCGCCCGCGTACGCGCCGACCGCCAGCGACATCACCGCGATCGGGTACAGACCGGAGGAGGGCAGTGCCATGTGCCGGACGGCGTACGCGCCGAGCTTGCCGACCGCCAGGCCGACCGCCGCACCGATCGCCAGCTCGGCGATGATCGTGCCGACCAGCACGTACCAGGAGTCCAGCGGTCCGCTGGTGGCGAAGGCCAGCACCAGGATCACCACGGGGGCGTCGTTGAAGCCGGACTCGGCCTCCAGCAGGCCGGTCAGCCGGGACGGCAGCGGGACGGTGCGCAGCACCGAGAAGACCGCCGCCGCGTCGGTGGAGGAGACGATCGCGCCGAGCAGCAGCGAGGTGCGCCAGTCGAAGTCGGCCAGGTAGTGCGCCCCGGCCGCGGTGACCGCGACGCTGACCGCGACGCCCACGGTGGCCAGCGCGGTGGCGGCCGGCATCACGGGTTTGATGGACCGCCAACTGGTCTTCAGGCCACCCTCGGTGAGGATCACCACCAGCGCCGTGTAGCCCAGCACCTGGGTCAGCGCGGCGTTGTCGAACTCGATGCCGAGACCGTTCTGGCCCAGGGCGACGCCGATGCCGAGGTAGATCAGCAGGCTGGGGAGGCCGGAGCGGGTCGAGATGCGCACCGCGACCACCGCGATCAGCAGGACCACGGCGGCTTCGAGCAGAAAGCGGTTCAGGTCGTCGACAGTCACGCAGTGGCACCTCGGGAGAGTGAGGGGGGCGGGCTGATGGGGCGTCTGAAGGCAGCATCCACCCGGGGACCTGACGGTCCGTCGGCCGGAATCGTTACCGAGTCTAACATTTTACCTGTTCTTTTACATCCGGCCGACCAGCTTCCGCTCAGCTTGGCCCGGTAGGGTCCACCTGACCCGACGTGGGCGCCCCCGGGTGCGGCCCCCTCGGCCGGTGCGCCCTAATGTGGTGGTCTGTCACGGCCGCCCGTCTCCCAGCCAAGGACTCAACCAGATGCCCCGCTCGAAGAGGTTCCGGCGCGCTCGTCTGTTCGTGCTCGTGCTGGTCGTGGTGTTGATCGCGGGTACGGCGGGCGCCGGGTTCTTCGCCGTGCAGACCGTCCGGTCCTCCTTCCCGGTGGTCGAGGGCAGCGTCAAGGTGGCCGGGATGACCGCGCCGGTGGACGTGAAGCGGGACGGCAACGGGATCCCGCAGCTCTACGCCGACAGCTCCGAGGACCTGTTCCGGGCCCAGGGGTACGTCCAGGCGCAGGACCGGTTCTGGGAGATGGACGTCCGACGGCACGTCACCGCCGGGCGGTTGTCCGAGATGTTCGGCTCCGGCCAGGTCGAGACCGACTCCTTCCTGCGCACCATGGGCTGGCGCCGGGTGGCCCAGGAGGAGTACGACAGCAAGCTCTCCGACGACACCAAGAAGTACCTGAAGGCGTACAGCGAGGGTGTGAATGCCTGGCTGGCCGAGCACCCCGGCGGCAGCTCGGCCTCGCTCGAGTACTCCCTGCTCGGCGCGGTGAACGGCGACTACAAGCCGGAGCAGTGGGACCCGGTGGACTCGGTCTCCTGGCTCAAGGCGATGGCCTGGAACCTCTCCGGCAACATGCAGGAGGAGATCGACCGCTCGCTGCTGGCCCAGGACTTCAGCCCGGAGAAGATCGACCAGCTCTACCCGGCCTACCCGTACGACCGCAACGGCACCATCGTGAAGACCGGCAAGGTCGGCGCCGACGGCGCCTACCAGCCGGCCGACGGGACCGCCGCACCGAGCACCGGGGCGGGCACCACCCAGAGCCGGGCCGGCAGCGAGGCGCTGCTCAAGGACGTCGCGGACCGGATGGCCACGCTGCCGCAGCTGCTGGGCCGCCCCGGTCAGGGCATCGGCTCCAACTCCTGGGTGGTCGGCGGGCAGTTCACCACCACCGGCAAGCCGCTGATGGCCAACGACCCGCACCTCGGCCCGTCGATCCCGTCGGTCTGGTACCAGATGGGCCTGCACTGCCGCAGCGTCGGCCCGGCCTGCCAGTTCGACACCGCGGGCTACACCTTCGCCGGGACGCCGGGCGTGGTGATCGGCCACAACCAGAACATCTCCTGGGGCTTCACCAACCTGGGCGCTGACGTGACCGACCTCTACCTGGAGAAGGTCACCAGCCCGGAGACCTACCTGGTGGACGGCCGGCAGAAGAACTTCGAGACCCGCAAGGAGACCATCAAGGTGGCCGGCGGTGAGGACCGCACCATCGTGGTGCGCACCACCGACCGGGGCCCGCTGATCTCCGACAAGAGCACCGAGCAGCAGAACGTCGGCAAGTACGCCCCCGCCGACAACGCCCCGGACCGGGCGGCCGGTTACGGCGTCGCCCTGCAGTGGACGGCGCTGATCCCGGGGAAGACCATGGACGCGGTCTTCAAGCTGGACCGGGCCGCCGACTGGGACGCTTTCCGGGCCGCCGCCGCCGACTTCGCGGTCCCCGCGCAGAACCTGATCTATGCCGACACCAAGAACAACATCGGCTACCAGGCCCCCGGCATGATCCCGCAGCGCACCAAGGGCGACGGCCGCTACCCCGCGCCGGGCTGGGACTCCTCGTACGGCTGGAAGGCCGAGCCGATCCCGTTCAAGTCGCTGCCGTACAGCTTCAACCCCTCGGCCGGGTACATCGTCACCGCCAACCAGGCCGTGGTGGACCAGAAGTACGGCTTCCTGCTGACCAAGGACTGGGAGTACGGCACCCGGGCCAAGGAGATCACCGACCAGATCACCGACCGCCTGAAGAACGGCGGCAAGATCTCCCCCGACGACATGCGGGTCATGCAGCTGGACAACACCAGCGTGATGGCCAAGACCCTGGTGCCGCTGCTGCTCAAGGTCCGGATCGACGACCCGTACGTCCGGGAGGCCCAGGACCTGCTGAAGGACTGGAACTTCCACCAGGACGCCGACTCGGCCGCCGCCGCCTACTACAACGCGGTCTGGCGCCAGCTGCTCACGCTCGCCTTCGGGCAGAAGTTCCCGGCCGGGCTGCGGGTCGAGGGCGACTGCCTGCTGGTCCGTCAGAAGCGCGACTCCACGCTGCCGGACGACGACCTCAACCCGGCGCCGCCGGTCACCGTCTGCGGCACCCGCGACCCGGGGCAGGCCCAGCCGGACGGCGGGGACCGCTGGACCGAGGTGGTGCGCACCCTGCTCGACCAGCCGGACAGCCCCTGGTGGGAGTACAAGGACGGCAACCACCAGACCCAGAAGGGTCTGGGGAAGCTGCTCGCCGAGTCGCTCAAGAACGCCCGGCAGGAGCTGACCGCCAAGCTCACCAAGGACATCTCGACCTGGACCTGGGGCCGGCTGCACACCCTGACGCTCACCGAGCAGACCCTCGGCAAGGACGACTCCTCGATCGCCTCCGGGCTGGTGCACCGGCTGCTGAACCGGGGCCCGTACCAGCTCTCCGGCGGCACCGCGGCGGTCAACGCGGCGGGCTGGAACGCGGCGGCCGGCTACCAGGTGGACTGGGTGCCTTCGATGCGGATGGTGGTCGACCTGAGCAACTTCGACGCCTCGCACTGGATCAACGTGGGCGGCGCCTCCGGGCACGCCTTCCACGACAACTACAACGACCAGACCGCGCTCTGGCTGAAGGGCGACCTGCTGCCCTGGGCCTGGTCGGCGGAGGCGGTCGAGCAGGCCACCAAGCACAAGCTGGTGCTCACCAGCGGGTAGGGCCTCTCCTCCGGGTCACCGGCTCAGCCGGTGCACGCCGGACGGGGTGACCGCGGCGTGCACCGGCAGGTCGTGCGGCTCGGCCGGCACGGTGTCCAGCAGTTCGGTGTCGTACAGCAGGGTGGCCAGCAGCGGTTCGGCCCGACGGCGGGTCAGCCGGGCCAGCACCCGGTCGTAGGAGCCGCCGCCGCGGCCCAGCCGGATGCCCAGGCGGTCCACCGCGAGGCCGGGCAGCAGGACCAGGGCGGCCTCGCAGACCGCGTCCGGGCCGAGCCGGGGGCCGGTCGGCTCCAGCAGCCCACGGGCGGCCGGGGCGAGCGACTCCGGGCCCCGGTACTCGGCCCAGTCCAGGTCGTTGTCGGCCAGCAGCACGGGCAGCAGCACCCGGACCCCGCCCGCCCGGAGTGCGTCCAGCAGCGGCCGGGTGCCGGGCTCGGCGCCGACCGAGACGTACGCCGCGACGGTCTGGCCCGCCCGCGCGAGCGACCCGGCGTGCGTGGCCAGCCGGGCGGCCGCGTGCTCCCGCCGTTCGGGGGACAGTTCACGCCGTTCCGCGAGGAGGCGTGACCTCAGACCGGCTTTGTCGTTGTGCACTGGATACTCCTTGGTCCCGCTCCGGCCGGGTGGCCCGCCCGCACTCCTCGGCGAGCGGCGGCTGCCCGGTGCACAGAGCCTGACATGCGGAAGGCACCGGATGTCCACCCCGTTCCTGGTCCAGGCGCTGGCCGTGCTGAGCGCCCCGGCGCTGGGCGCCGTCGTCCTGACGGGTGTTCGGCTGCGCCGACGCGCCACCGACGCCGAGACCCGGGAGGCCGCGCTCCGGCTCAGGGTCGACGAGCTGACCGCCGAGCGGGACGTGCTCCAGCGCACCGCCTCCTGCGACCCGCTCACCGGGGTGTGGAACTACCGGCACCTCCAGCTCACCCTGGACCGCGAGGTGGAGCGGGCCCGCCGGGTCGACCCGGGCGCCGTGCCACGGCCGTTGGCGCTGCTGATGGTGGAGATCGCGGGCTTCGAGGCGGTGGTCGCCGAGCACGGCCGGGCCCGGGGCAACGCGATACTGCGCGACCTCGCGCAGCGGCTGAGCGTGGAGATCCGGCGTTCGGACACCCTGGGCCGGTACGGCGGCGAGGAGTTCCTGGTGGTGCTGCCCGACACCGGCCTGGACGGCGCGGTGCAGGTGGCCGAGCGGCTCTGCTGGACGGTCCGCAGACACCAACTGCTCGACTGGTCCCCGGCCGGGGCCGAACCCGGCCGGGTGTCCGGGCGGAACGGCCTGACCGCGTCGGTCGGGATCGCCGTGCTGCCGGAGGACGGTGCGCATGCCGCCCTGCTGCTGCGCGCCGCCGACCGCGCGCTCGGTGCGGCGCGCGCCGGGGGCGGTGACTGCTGGCGCGGGGCGGCCGAGTTGACCGGCTCCGAGGCGTCCGAGGGAGGTCCGGTGGTGGCCGTGGCGGAGGCGGTGGAAAACCCCGGTAATCTGTCGCCCGGTGCCGAAGAGGTCTCCCTCACCTCCGCCGGGACCGCCCACTCGACGGCCGCCGTGGCTGCTGGACACGACACGGGCCCCTGACCAGCTGTTCGGTTTCATCGCTGGTTAACCCTGCTATCAGCCCGGTGGAACCCCGCCTCAGTAAGGTCTGAAGCATGACGACGAAGACTCGCCTCCCTGTCACCAAGGCCGTGGTGCCTGCCGCCGGGCTGGGGACCCGGTTTCTCCCCGCGACCAAGGCCACCCCGAAGGAGATGCTGCCGGTCGTCGACAAGCCCGCGATCCAGTACGTCGTCGAGGAGGCCTCCGCGGCCGGCCTCTCCGACATACTGATGGTCACCGGCCGCAACAAGCGCGCTCTCGAGGACCACTTCGACCGGGCCTACGAGCTGGAGGAGCTGCTCGCTCGTAAGGGTGACAAGGACAAGCTCCGCCGGGTCCAGGAGTCGGTGCAGCTGGCCAACATGCACTACGTCCGGCAGGGCGACCCGAAGGGCCTCGGCCACGCGGTCTCGGTCGCCGAACAGCACGTCGCGGGCCAGCCGTTCGCGGTCCTGCTCGGTGACGACCTGATCGACCCGCGCGACCCGCTGCTGTCCCGGATGATCGAGGTCCAGCAGGAGCTCGGCGGCTCGGTGGTGGCGCTGATGGAGGTCGAGCCGGAGCAGATCCACCTGTACGGCTGCGCCGCGGTCAAGCCGAACGGCTTCGGCGAGGACGTGTTCCGGGTCACCGACCTGGTGGAGAAGCCGGACACCGCCGAAGCCCCGTCCAACTACGCGGTGATCGGCCGTTACATCCTCGACCCGGCCGTCTTCGACGTGCTGCGCGACACCCCGCCCGGCCGGGGCGGCGAGATCCAGCTGACCGACGCGCTGCGCGAGTTGGCGACCCGGGACGAGACCGGCGGCGGCCCGGTGCACGGCGTGCTCTTCAAGGGCCGCCGGTACGACACCGGCGACCGGGCGGACTACCTTCGCGCTATCGTCCGTCTGGCGTGCGAACGTGATGACCTGGGCCCGGACTTCCGCTCCTGGCTCAAGGAGTTCGTCGCCACGGAGATGCAGAGCTGACCAGAAGGCGAGTGTGGGCGATGACCGGGACGACTTCGGATTCCTGCTGCGAAGAGACCCCGGCGCCGCCGCGCATGTGGAGCGTGGACGAGCATCTGGCGGACGTCCTGTCAGATGTCGTCCCGCTCCCGGCGATCGAGCTCCAGCTGCTCGACGCCCAGGGCTGCCGGCTGGCCGAGGACGTCGACTCCGAGGTCGACCTGCCGCCCTTCGACAACAGCTCGATGGACGGCTACGCGGTCCGCACCGCCGACACCGCCGGGGCCACCGGGCCGTACCCCTCGGTGCTCACCGTGGTCGGCGAGATCGCGGCCGGTGCGGCCGAACTCCCCAAGGTGGGCCCCGGGCAGGCCGCCCGGATCATGACCGGTGCGCCGATGCCGCCCGGTGCCGAGGCGGTCGCCCCGGTCGAGTGGACCGACGGCGGCACCGGCACCGGTGAGGCCGCCGACGCGATGACCGCCGCGCCCGCGGGCGGTGCCGAGGAGGTCCGGGTGCTCCGCCCGGTCGCCGAGGGCGCGCACATCCGCCGCCGGGGCAGCGACCTGTCGGCGAGGGAGCGGGTGCTGGAGGCGGGCGCGCTGCTCGGCCCCACCCAGCTCGGCCTGCTGGCCGCGATCGGCCGGGCCACCGTCCGGGTCCGCCCCCGTCCCCGGGTGGTGGTGCTCTCCACCGGCAGCGAGCTGGTGCAGCCCGGCGAGCCGGTGGGCCCCGGCCAGATCTCCGACTCCAACAGCTTCACCCTGACCGCCGCCGCCCAGGACGCCGGGGCGATCGCCTACCGGGTCGGCGGCGTGCCGGACGACGCGGCGGTGCTCCGCGCGGTGCTGGAGGACCAGCTCGGCCGGGCCGACCTGATCGTCACCAGCGGCGGGGTCAGCGTCGGCGCGTACGACGTGGTCAAGGAGGTCTTCGCCGAGTACGGCGAGATGGACTTCCGCAGGCTGCGGATGCAGCCCGGCAAGCCGCAGGGCTTCGGCCGGATCCAGGGCACCCCGCTGCTCGCCCTGCCGGGCAACCCGGTCAGCTCTTACATCTCCTTCGAGCTGTTCGTCCGCCCGGTGATCCGCACCATGATGGGCGCCCCCGACGTCCACCGGCCGGTGGTCGGCGCGGTCTGCACCGGCGAGCTGCGCTCGCCGGCCGGGCGGCGGCAGTACCTGCGGGGCTGGTACGCGGACGGCGAGGTGGCGCCGGTCGGCGGCGAGGGCTCGCACCTGGTGGGCGCGCTGGCCCGGGCCAACTGCCTGATCGTGGTGCCCGAGGAGGAGACCTCGGTGGCGGCCGGACGCACCGTCGATGTGGTCCTTCTCACGGGCTGACCGGGGCGGGGTTGTACGGTAGCGCGGTACTTGACCCGTGCCACCGTGGAGTCCCCTTGTCCGAAACACCGCGTCTCACCCACGTCGACGAGACCGGCGCCGCCCGGATGGTCGACGTCTCCGAGAAGGCCACCACCGTCCGGACGGCCGTCGCCGCCGGCCGGGTCCGGGTGGCCCCCCGGGTGATCGAGCTGCTGCGCGGCGAGGGCGTCCCCAAGGGCGACGCCCTCGCGGTGGCCAGGATCGCCGGGATCATGGGGGCCAAGAAGACCCCGGAGCTGATCCCGCTCTGCCACCCGATCGCGATCTCCGGCGTCACCGTCGAGCTCACGGTGGCCGACGACGCGGTGGAGATCACCGCCACCGTGCGGACCGCCGACCGGACCGGCGTCGAGATGGAGGCGCTGACCGCCGTCGCGGTGGCCGGGCTGACCGTGATCGACATGGTCAAGGCCGTCGACAAGGGCGCCACCATCGAACACGTCCGGGTGCTCAGCAAGACCGGCGGCAAGAGCGGCGACTGGACGGCCTCGTCATGAGGGCGCTCGCCGTCACCGTCTCCAACCGGGCCTCGGCCGGGGTCTACGAGGACCGGGGCGGCCCGCTGGTCGCCGAGGGCCTGCGGGCGATGGGCTTCGCCGTGGACGGGCCGCAGGTGGTCCCGGACGGCGAGCCGGTGGAGGCCGCCCTGCGGGCCGCGGTGGCCGCCGGGTACGACGCGGTGGTCACCACCGGCGGCACCGGCATCTCGCCGATGGACCTCACCCCGGAGATGACCGCCCGGGTGATCGACCGTCAGATCCCCGGCATCGCCGAGGCGATCCGGGCGTACGGCCGGGAGAAGGTGCCCACCTCGGCGCTGTCCCGGGGCCTGGCCGGGCTGGCCGGCCGGACCCTGATCGTCAACCTGCCGGGCTCCACCGGCGGGGTCAGGGACGGGCTGGCCGTGCTGGCCCCGCTGCTGCCGCACGCCGTGGACCAGCTCGGCGGCGGCGACCACCCGCGGCCCGCCGGCTCGGGCGGGCCCGCCGGGACCGACCAGGGGGGTGCGTCCTGAACGCCTCCTGGCAGGTCGAACTCCTGGACGGGGACGTCGCGTTGCGCCCGATCCGGGTCCGTGACCAACGCTCCTGGCAGGAGGTCAGCCAGCGCAACCGGGACTGGCTGCGCCGCTGGGAGGCCACCGTCCCGCCCGCCGGCTCCGGCCGGGCCGGGGTGCCCCGGCCGACCTTCCGGCAGATGGCCCGCTACCTCCGGCACGAGGCGGCGGCGGGCCGGATGGTGCCGTTCGTGGTGCTGCACCGGGGCCGCCTGGTCGGACAGCTGACGGTCGGCGGGATGACCTGGGGCTCGATGTGCTCGGCCAACATCGGGTACTGGGTGGACGAGTCGGTGGCCGGGCGGGGCATCATGCCGACCGCCGTCGCCCTCGCGGTGGACCACTGCTTCGGCACGCTCGGCCTGCACCGGCTGGAGGTCTGCATTCGGCCGGAGAACTGGCCGAGCCGGCGGGTGGCCGAAAAGCTCGGCTTCCGCGAGGAGGGAATGCGGCCGCGTTATCTGCACATCGACGGCGACTGGCGGGACCATCTGGTGTACGCGCTGACCGCCGAGGAGGTGCCGGAGGGCATGCTGGCCCGCTGGCGGTCGGTCAGGTCCCAGGGCCGGGACGGTAATTGAATACATGTTCGAAATAGATATCGATATGGCATCGCTGCCCGGCCGAGTGGTCACAAATACCGGCAAAATAGTCGGAGAATCAGCTTGATCACACGACACGCCGCGCCAAATTGCTGCCGGGCCTTCCCCCGCGCCCGTACCGTGTGAAACATGCGCAGTAGCGGCCTTATCTACGCGGTCATCGTAGGGGCCTGGGCTGCCTATCTGGTGCCGATGTGGCTCCGCAGGCAGGACGAGCTCAACGAGGCGCGTCCGACGGAACGCTTCAGTACCGCGATCCGCCTGCTGGCCGGACGGTCGGCCATGGAGCGGCGGGCGGCCCGGGAACCTGGCGACGACGAGACCAGTCCTGAGTCGGACTCCGCCCCGGCGGCGGAGGCCGACCCCCGAAGCGCGGCCCCGGCCGAGCCGAGCCCCGAACCGGCCACCCACGCCCTCCCCGCCCCGCCCTCCGCCGTGGCGGCCGCCGCGCGGGGCTCGGTCGAGCGCCGGGCCCGGCTGCTGGCCCGCCGGCGCCGGATGGTCACCGCGCTCTTCCTGGCCTTCGCCGCCGGTGCGGTGGCCGCGGCGGTGTTCGGAGTGGCCTTCCTCTGGGTGCCCGCGCTGCCCGGCCTGCTGCTCACCCTCTACATCGGCCACCTGCGCCGGCTGGAGCGCCAGCGGTACGAGGTCAAGCTCGACCGCACCCGGGCCGCCCGGGACGCGGAGCGGCTGCGCGACCGCGAACGCACCCGGGCCGCCGCGCCCCGCCAGGCCGACCGGCCCCGGCAGGCCGACCGCCCTCGACCGGCGGAGCGTCCCCAGTCGACGGAGCGTCAGCAGCCCGCCCGGACGTCCGGTGCCCCCTCGGCCCCGGCCCCCGCACCCGTCGCCGCCCCCGCCGAGGGGCGGCCGCACCTGCGGCTGGCCACCACCGAGTCCGCCCTGGTCGAGGCGACCGACCACGAGGAGTGGGTCGACGGCATGCGCGAGCGCGCCGCGGCCGGCCCCGACTCCTGGGAGCCCGTCCCGGTCCCCCTCCCCACCTACGTCACCGCCCCGGTGGCCCCCCGCTCCACCCGCGGCCTCGACCCCCGCTCCACCTGGGACGCCGGCCGCGGCACCGAGTCCCGCAACACCCAGCTCTTCGACCAGTACGCCGAACCGACCCCCGGGGCCGAGGAGGACTACCCCTCCCGCCCGCGCGCCGCGAACGAGTAGCGCCAGGTGAGGGGTGGTCACGAGCTCCCGCGAAGAGGTGCTAGAGTTTCTTCTCGTTGGGGCTGTGGCGCAGTCCGGTAGCGCACCTCGTTCGCATCGAGGGGGTCAGGGGTTCGAATCCCCTCAGCTCCACCAACAGGGTCCCGTCCGATCGGAAGATCGGGCGGGACCTTTGCGTTGCCCCGGTCGGCGGTCACTTGTTCGGGGTTCTTGATGTGCACCGGGCGAACTCCCGCTACGGTCTCTCCACACTCCTCATTGGATGTTGACGGACTGTCGGAGGAATCGCCTTGAGCTCTCGTACCCGTCGTTGCGCCGGCGCCGCGCTGGCGGTGGCCGCGTTGACCACGCCGTTGGTGTTGGCCGGTGCCGCCGGGGCGGCCGCGCACGGCCGTGGACCGGACCCGGCCGGGAGGGGCGCCCGGTTGGCGGCCGAGCTGGTCGAGCAGAGCCGGGGGAAGGACGCCTGGAGCACGCTGGAGCGGCTGCAGCGGATCGCCGACCGGAACGGCGGTACCCGGGTGGCCGGTTCGGAGGGACACGCCCAGTCGGCCGAGTACGTGGCGGCCAAGGCCAGGGAGGCCGGGCTGAAGGTCTCCCGGCAGGAGTTCGACTACGTCTTCAACGAGACCCTGGCCGAGCGGCTGGCGGTGGTCTCGCCGCAGGCCGGGCAGGTCGCGGTGGCCGCGATGACCTACTCGGCCAGCGGCCCGGCCGGTGGGCTGGTGGCCCAGCTCGCGGTGGTGCCCGGTGGCGCCACCGCCGGCTGCGCGGCGACCGACTACCCGGCGGGTGCGGTGACCGGGCGGATCGCGCTGATCGTGCGCGGCGGGTGCGGCTTCGCGGTCAAGCAGACCGCGGCCGCGGCGGCCGGTGCGGTCGGCGTGCTGATCTACAACAACACGGAGGGCCCGCTGGCCGGGACCCTCGGCGACCCGACGGTGGCCAAGGTGCCGACCGGCGGCCTGTCCCAGGCGGACGGGCTGGCGCTGACGGCCAAGGCGGCGGCCGGACCGGTCACCCTCGACCTGGACATCAGGACCCGGGTGGAGACCCGGAAGACCTGGAACGTGCTGGCCGAGACCCGGGGCGGGGACGAGAACAACACCGTGATGGTCGGTGCCCACCTGGACTCGGTGCTGGCCGGTCCCGGCATCAACGACAACGGCTCGGGTTCGGCGGGCATCCTGGAGGTGGCCCGCAGCCTGTCGGCCCGTCCGGTGGCGAACAAGGTCAGGTTCGCCTGGTGGTCGGCGGAGGAGTTCGGGCTGGTCGGCTCGAAGACGTACGTCGCGGCGCTCCCGGCGGCCGAGCAGAAGAAGATCAAGCTGTACCTGAACTTCGACATGATCGCCTCGCCCAACTCGGCCCAGTTCGTCTACGACGGCGACGACTCCGACCGGGTCGGCTCCGGCCCGGGCCCGGAGGGCTCGGCACAGATCGAGCGGCTGCTCAACGGCTACCTGGACGGGCGGCGGAAGCCGCACGAGGGCGCCGACTTCACCGGCCGCTCGGACTACGGCCCGTTCATCGCGGCGGGCATCCCGGCCGGGGGCTCGGCCACCGGGGCCGAGGGCATCAAGTCCGAGGCCCAGGCGGCGAAGTACGGCGGCACGGCGGGGGTGGCCTTCGACAAGTGCTACCACCAGGCCTGCGACACACTGGCCAACTTCGACCACCGGGCCTTCGACCTGAACATCGACGTGATCGCCAACGCGGTCGGCACCTACGCCTGGGACCTCTCCTCGCTGTCCCGGCCGGTCACCCCGGAGCACACCTCCGGCGGTTCGGCGGGCGGCGGGCTGCACGACGACCACGAGGTCGCGGAGTAGCGGATTAACCGCTGGACCGTCGGATCCGGCGCCGGGTAGTGTCCCGCCCGATGGCGCACCCGGCGCCAGGTCCGCCTCGGGCGGAGGAAGGAGGCCCTGCGATGTACACCCACATCCTCGCGGCGCTTCCTTCCCGCACGGCTCGTTAGGGCCCCACCGCACGGAAGCGCCTCCCGACTGTCCTCGGAGGCAGCGTGTCTTCCCGTGTCACCTTCCGTCCCACCGTCGAGGCCGACCTCGACCTGGTGCTCTCCTGCCACACCGACGAACCGGTCAGCTGGGCCGACCCCGAGCGCTACCGCAGCATGCTCGGCAACGGCGGCTACCGTCCCGCCCACACCTGGATCGCCCAGGACAACGACGGGCGGCTGCTCGCCCGCGCCGTCTGGTGGGCCTTCCCGACCAGTGACCGGCCGCTGGCGCTGGACTGCGTCTGGGTGGCCCCCGACGTCCCCGACCGGGTCGGGTTCGCGGCCCGGCTGCTCGGCGCCGCCCACGACGCCTTCCGGGCGGTCGGCTGGGACGGACTCCCCGAGTGGCACCTCTTCCTGGCCGCCGGCTGGCGCGACGGCCCCGCGGTCGCCGCCGCCCTGGAGTGGCGCAGCGCCGCAGCCGCCCGGAGCGGCCTGACCGGCCGGCTGGAGCGCCTGCGCTACGAGTGGACCCCCGAACTGCCGGTGCCCGAGCCGAGCGGCCGGCTGGTGTTCCGGGCCGAACCGGACGACGAGGTCTTCGTCGAGATGTTCCGGCAGGTCGCCGAAGGCAGCCTGGACGACGACACCCGGCGCGACCTCGCCCGGCTCGGCGCGGACGGCCAGGCCAGGGAGACGCTGGACTGCTACCTGCAGATGCCGGGCGAACGCTCCTGGTGGCTGCTGGCGTACACACCCGAGGGCGCACCGGCCGGCTTCGCACTGCCCTCGGCCAACCAGGGCGGCCCGGTGGTCGGGTACCTCGGTGTGCTGCCGGAGATGCGTGGGCGGGGGTACGCGGACGAGCTGCTCGGCGCGATCACCCGCTTCCACGCGGGTCGGGGCGCAACGCGGATCGGCGCCGACACGGATCTGGACAACCGCCCGATGGCGGCCTGCTTCGACCGGGCGGGATACCGCAACTTCGGGGTACGGCTGGTGCTGACGCAGTGACAACCGGCAGGTGGTTCGGCGGAGTCAGGGGATCGGGGCAGCTGCGCTTCGGGCTCAGCCATCAGGGGCTCGGGGAACTGCGACGCCGGCCTCGGGAAAGGTGATCCGTTCAGGGGCGGTCAGGCACTTTCGTAGTGACCCGAACGCCAGATCTCCTCGCCCACGCGGCGGAGCCGCAGATCGGCAGAGCCCCGAGCCCCTGGGTAGTCGACCGCTGAGCGCCTGCCTACAGCGCAGCTCCCGGGGTGGGGGTGGCCGGGGTGCTGCGTCGGGGGTGGCGGGTCAGGCGGTAGCCGAGGACACCGGCCAGGGAGGCCAGGATGCCGCCGCCGACGGTCCAGAACCAGCGGGTGTTGCGGCCCTGGAAGGGGGCGGAGTACCAGTGGGTCTCCTCCTCCTCGGGGGCCACCGCACGGTCGGACGGCGCCGTGCCCGCGGTCGGGGCGGCCGCCGCCGCAGCTGCGGGGGACCCGGCGTTGACCGGCGGCACCAGCGGTGCCCGCAGCTCACCGCCCTCGGGCTGGGCGTTGCCCGCCCCGCCCTTGCTGCTCAGCCGCAGCTGGACCTGGGCCGCCAGACCGAGGTCGTTCTGCGGCACCTGACCGGCCGTCAGCCGGACGTAGTAGGTGCCCGGCAGCGGGTCGCCCGACCAGGGCTCGGCCCAGGATCGGATCTGCCGCAGGGTGCAGCGCAGCGCCAGGGTGCCGGCGGCGGTCTCGGCGGTGGCGTCCTGCGGTCCCGCCGTGCAGGACTGACGGCGGCGCAGACCGTCGAAGAGCTCGACCGACCAGCTCTGCGGCCCGTGCCGGTCGGCGCTCGGCGGCAGCGTGACGGTCACGTCCACGGTGGTGGTCTGGCCCTCGGCGGCGCCGAAGGCCCAGTACAGGTAGTCACCGGTGGAGGCCGCCACGTCGGCGGCCTGGCCGGTGCCGAGGGCGACCGCGGTGAGGAAGCTGGTGCCCGCGTCGGTCACCGGCTTGGCGGCCCCCGCAGCAGCCCCCGAAGCGGACGACGAAGCGGAGGGCGAGGGAGAGGGCGAGGGTGAGGCCGCGATCAGCAGCGGCAGCCCGGCGGTGGCGAGCAGGACGGCTCGCAGTGCAGTGGTACGCATGGTCAGTTCTCCCGCCAGACAGCGATTCGCCAGCGTGCCAGCCAGCCGAAGACCAGCCCGGTCAGCAGGCCGGCCAGGGTGAGCACCAGCAGCAGCACCCAGCCCCGGCCGAGTCCGGCGGACCAGCCGTCGGGGGCGGGGGAGGCGGCGGCCACGTCGAGGGTCAGTTCCAGCGGCAGGCCCGGTTCGGCGGCCACGCCGGGGGCCGGGGCGAAGGAGTTGCTGACCACCAGGCAGACCGTGTCCTCCGGCCGCGGGGTGGCGGAGGCGGAGGGGGACGCGGTGCGGCCGGAGGACCAGCGGACGCCGGTGGAGGCCACGTCGGTCCGGCCACTGCCCGCGTCGGTGCCCCGGACCAGCTCCTGGCCGCTCTGGTCGGTGGCCTTCAGCAGGACGCCGTAGTCCCGGGCCAGCGCCCGGTCCAGCGAGATGCTGACCGAGGCCCGCAGCTCCTGGCCGGGCCGGACGTTCACCCGGTAGACCCGGTGCTCGGCGAACTTCTCCCGGTCGCTGTAGACCCCGGGGGTCAGCACGGGAGCGGTCTCGCACTTCTCGGTACCGGTCGCCCTGGCGGGCGCGACCCGGTTGGTGCTGCCCGCCCGGTTGACCAACTGCTTGACCTTCTCGGTCAGTTGCTGCTGGGTCTGGACGTCGGTGAAGGTGCCGCCGGTGGCGTTGGCGATGCACAGCAGCTGTTGCCGGGTCTTGTCGTCGTGCGCCAGCCCGAGGGTGTCGACCACCAGGTGGGTGCCGAGGGCGGCCAGTTCACGGGCCACCTCGCACGGGTCCGGCGGGGCGCAGGAGTCCTCCCCGTCGGTGATCAGCACGATCCGCCGGGTGGTCGGCCCGGTGCCCAGGTCCTGGGCGGCGCCGCGCAGGGCCAGGCCGATCGGGGTCCAGCCGGTCGGCCGCAGGGTGGCCACGGCGGTCTTGGCCTCGGTCTTGTCGGTCTTCCCGACCGGGAAGAGCTGCTTGGTGTCCTTGCAGCCCTCGGTCTTGTCGTTGCCCGGGTAGGTCGCGCCGAGGGTGCGGATGCCGAACCAGGTCTCGGCCGGCAGCGCGTCGATCACCTCGTTCAGCGACTGCTGGGCCACCGCCATCCGGCTCTTGCCCTGGATGTCGGTGGCCCGCATCGAGCCGCTCACGTCCAGCACCAGGTCGACCCGGGGCGGTTCGGCGGCCGCCGCCCCGGCGGTGGTCTCGTCGGCGTACGCGGGGATCCCGTGCAGGAGGGCCCCGGCGGATATCGCCAGGGCGGCCAGTAGCCCGAGTGGGCGGGCCGGCAGTCGTCGTCGTGTGGTCACGGCCCGCATCTTATGGATCATCAGTTCGGATCACCAACGCCGGTCGTTACGGCTGAACTCCCGGACCGCGTCCGCCGATGAGCACGCCGAGCCCGTCCAGGAAGCACCGCAACCCGAACTCCAGCGCCTGGTCCTGCCCGCCCGACCCGCTGTCGGCCATCGCGGCGGCGGTGGCCGGGTAGCGGTCCTGGTGAGTGGCGATCAGGGAGCCGAGGGTGACCAGCAGTTGCTGCTCGGGGCTGCCCTCGGGCCCGGCCGCGCGGGACTGCTGGGCGATCGCGCGGACGTGGCCGGCCAGCACGGCGACCACGTCGAGGCGCTCCGCGCCGGTCAGGGTGGTGTCGGCCAGGGCGGCCACGGCCCGTTCCATCCAGCTGAGTTCGGCCGGGCCGACCAGCCGGGGGCCGACGGTGGCGTCCAGCAGCCAGGGGTGCCGCCGGAAGACGGCGGCCAGCCGCCTGGACCAGTCGGCGAGCGGGTCGCGCCAGCCGGTGCCGTCGACCGGCGGGGCCGCGCCGATCGCCGCGTCGACCATCAGGGCGACCAGCTCGGCCTTGCCGGGGACGTACCGGTAGAGCGCCATCTTGGTGTAGTCGAGCAGCCCGGCGACCCGCTGCATGGAGAGCGCGCCCAGCCCCTCCGCGTCGGCGATCTCGATGCCCGCCCGGGCGATCCGGTCCAGGCTCAGCGCGGCCTTCGGGCCCCGGCCCGCCTTCGGTGGCGGGCCCCAGAGCAGCCGCGCGGCCGGGTCCGGTTCCTGGTGCACGGCAGCTCCCCTTGTGTCGGCGGTAAAACTGCGTCTACTGTACACAGTATCGAAAGTGTCCGACGGACACAGTTTCTGACGGGGGTCTCCCATGGGCAAGAACGTCCTCATCTCGGGTGCGAGCATCGCCGGTCCGGCGCTGGCCCACTGGCTCGGCCGGTACGGCTTCCGCCCCACCGTGGTCGAGCTGGCCCCGGCCCTGCGGGAGGGCGGCCAGGCGGTCGACTTCCGCGGCGCGACCCACCTGACGGTGCTGGAGCGGATGGGTGTGCTGGACACGCTGCGCGGGCTGCAGACCGGCGGCCGGACCACCACCTTCGTCGACCCGGACGGGCGTCAGCGGCTGCGGCTGCCCGCCGAGTTCACCGGCGGCGACATCGAGGTGCTGCGCGGCGACCTGTCCCGGACGCTGTACGAGGCGAGCCTGCCGTACACCGAGTACGTCTTCGGCGACTCGGTCACCGGTCTGACCGAGACCGCCGACGGGGTGCGGGCCACCTTCCGGCACGGCGCGCCGCGCGAGTTCGACCTGGTGATCGGCGCCGACGGCCTGCACTCGAACGTCCGTCGGATCGCCTTCGGCCCCGAGCGGGACTTCGTCACCCACCTCGGCTACTACGCGGCGACCTGGAAGCTGCCCAACCACCTCGGCCTCGGCCGCGAGACGGTCGGCTGCAACACCCCCGGCCGGCTGGCCCAGCTCGGCGGCGGCCACCGCGACCCCGGGCTGGCGGACGCCTTCGTGGTCTTCGCCGCCCCGGAACTGACCTACGACCGACACGACCTGACGGCCCAGAAGGCGCTGATCGCCGAGCACTTCGCCGGGATCGGCTGGGAGGTGCCCGGCATGCTGGAGTCGCTCCACGGGGCGTCCGAGCTGTACTTCGACTCGATCAGCCGGGCCGACGTGCCGACCTGGTCGCGGGGCCGGACCGCCCTGGTCGGCGACGCCGCCTGCGGCGCGACCATCGGCGGCATGGGCACCGGCACCGGCGTGGTCGCCGCGTACGTGCTGGCCGGCGAGCTGGCCCGGGCGGCCGGGGACCACCGGGCGGCGTTCGCCGCGTACGAGGGCCGGCTGCGGGAGTACGCGCAGGGCTGCCAGAAGGGCGGCGACCGGACCGGCAAGTTCCTCGCCCCCGGCCGGATCGGCGGCCGGCTGCGGGACGCGATGCTGAACCGGCCCGCGCTGCTGAACTGGATGCTGGAGGAGGGCCGCAAGGTCAGCAGCGTCGAGCTGCCGGACTACCCGGCCGAGCTCGCCGCACTGGCCGGATGAGCTCGATGGCCGGGTGAATATCGGACACACCGGCATCAACGGTAATAAATATGGCTAATCCTCGTTAGGGTGCCTGTGAAGCCGTGCCCGTCGAGTTGGAAGGACCCACCCCGTGAGCAACCTGTTCGCGATCGCCTACCCCGACCTCGCCACCGCCGAGCAGGTCCGGAGCACCGTGGTCGGACTGCAGAAGCAGAAGCTGATCGACCTCGAGGACGCGGTCGTCGTCGAGCGCCGCCAGGACGGCAAGATCAAGCTGCACCAGGCCGTCTCCACCACCGGTGCCGGGGCCGCCTCCGGTGCGCTCTGGGGCGGCGTGATCGGCCTGCTGTTCTTCATGCCGTTCCTCGGCGCGGCCGTCGGCGGGGCGACCGGTGCCGCCGTCGGCGCCTCCACCGACGTGGGGGTGGACGACAACTTCATGCGCCAGGTCGGCGAGCACCTGACCCCGGGCAGCGCCGCCGTCTTCCTGCTGGTCCGCAAGGCCACCGCCGACAAGGTGATCCCGGCCGTCGCCCAGTACGGCGGCCAGATCATCCAGACCTCGCTGAGCGCCGAGGCGGAGGCCGAGCTGCGCGCCACCGTCGAGGCCGCCCGCGGCCAGGCGCCCGCCGGCGTCTGACCGCCGACCAGCTGGGGGTGGACGGGACCTGACGGCCCGTCCGCCCCCGCCGTGCTACCCCCGACAGGACGCCCGTGGCCTCTCCCTCCGCCGTAGCCAGAGCCGGTGCGCCGGGCCGACGCCTGGTCAAGAGCCGTCGCAACACCGAACTGGCCCTGGTGCTCGGGTCGGTGCTGATCGCCGTCTTCGGGTACATCGAGGTCGGCGTGAACATCGACGGCGAGGTCCCGTCCGGCGCCGCCGGGTACGGGGCGGCGCTCGGCGTGCTCGCGCTGCTCGCGCACGGGGTGATCCGCTGGAAGGCCCCGTACGCGGACCCGCTGCTGCTGCCGATCGCGATCCTGCTGAACGGGATCGGACTGGTCGTCATCTACCGGCTGGACCTGGCCACCCCGAAGAGCGAGGCGGCGCCCACCCAGCTGCTCTGGTCCACCCTCGGGGTGGCGCTGTTCATCGGCGTGGTGGTGCTGCTGCGCGACCACCGGATCCTCCAGCGGTACGCCTACATCGGCGCCCTGGTGGCCCTGGTGCTGCTGATCCTGCCGATCTTCTTCCCGCCGGTCTACGGCTCCCGGATCTGGATCGTGATCGGCCCGATCTCGTTCCAGCCGGGCGAGTTCGCCAAGATCCTGCTGGCGGTCTTCTTCGCCGCCTACCTGGCCGTGCACCGGGACGCGCTGGCGCTGACCGGCAAGAAGGTGTGGAAGTTCCAGTTCCCGCGCGGCCGCGACCTCGGCCCGGTGCTGCTGATCTGGGCCGCCTTCGTCGGGGTACTGGTGCTGGAGACCGACCTCGGCACCTCGCTGCTGTTCTTCGGCCTGTTCGTGGTGATGCTCTACGTGGCCACCGCGCGCAGCGGCTGGATCGCGATCGGCCTGTTCCTGGCGGCGGTCGGCGCGGTCGCGGTCGGCTGGCTCTCCCCGCACGTGCACAGCCGGGTGACCGACTGGCTGGACCCGCTGGGTTCGATCGCGGCCGGCCAGGGCGCCAACCAGATCGCCCAGTCGCTGTTCTCGTTCGCCTGGGGCGGGGTGCTCGGCACCGGGCTGGGGCTCGGGCACTCGATCCTGATCGGCTTCGCCGCCAAGTCCGACTTCATCCTGGCCACCATCGGCGAGGAGCTCGGCCTGGTCGGGCTGATCGCGCTGTTCCTGCTCTACGCGCTGCTGATCTCCCGGGGCTTCCGGACCGGGATCGCGCTCCGGGACCCGTTCGGCCGGCTGCTGGCGATCGGCCTGGCGGCGATCGTCGGGATCCAGCTGTTCGTGGTGGCCGGCGGCGTGCTCGACCTGATCCCGCTGACCGGGATGACGCTGCCCTTCATCGCCCAGGGCGGCTCCTCGGTGGTGACCAACTGGATCATCGTGGCGCTGCTGGTCCGGATGAGCGACCAGGCCCGCCGACCCGCCCCCGAGCCCGCAGCCGACCTGGTGGAGCAGCCGTGACGTCGCGACGAAGGTCCGAGGCCCGTTCCACCGGCGGCCCGCAGGGGCTGCCCGGGATCTCCACCACCGGCCGCCGGGCCGGCACCTTCTGCCTGGTCCTGGTGCTCGCGCTGATGGGCCAGGCCACCTACGTCCAGGTGTTCCGGGCCAAGTCGCTGGACGACAACCCGGCCAACCAGCGGGAGACCATCCAGCGTTACGCGCAGCCGCGCGGCAACCTCCTGGTCGGGTCCGACCCGGTCACCGGCTCCACCCCGACCGGCGGGCGGTACGCCTACAAGCGCGCCTACACCGACGGCCCGACCTGGGCCGCGGTCACCGGCTACTCCTCGCAGACGTACGGGAACACCCAGCTCGAGGGCGTCCAGGACGACCTGCTCTCCGGCACCGACCCCCGGCTGGCCGGCTGGGCGATCTGGGACGAGATCGCCCGCAAGCAGAACCCCGGCGGCGACGTCCACACCACCCTGAACAAGGCCGCCCAGCAGGCCGCGGTGAACGGCCTGGGCCGGCAGACCGGCGCGGTCGCCGCGATCGAACCCGCCACCGGCCGGATCCTCGCGCTGGCCTCCACCCCGAGCTACGACCCGGGCAGCTTCGCGGGCTCGTCGACCGCCGACCAGGACGCCTGGAACAAGCTGCAGGCCGACAAGAACCAGCCGATGCTGAACCGGGCGCTCCGTCAGATCTACCCGCCCGGCTCGACGTTCAAGGTGGTCACCGCCGCCGCCGCGCTGGCCAACGGCGTGGTCACCGACATCGACGCCCCGACCGGCGCGCCGTACCCGTTCGTGATGCCGGGCACCACCACCCCGCTGGTGAACGACACCAGCGCCTGCGACACCCCCGGCCAGTCGCTGGACGAGGCGATGGTCCGGTCCTGCAACAGCGTGATGGGGTACCTCGGCACCCAGGTCGGCCTGCCGAAGATGGTCGCGATGGCGCAGAACTTCGGCTTCAACGACGCCAAGCTGGACACGCCCGTCCGGGCCGCCCGGTCCAACTTCGACACCGAGATGAACGCCTCGCAGGTCGCGCTCTCCTCGATCGGCCAGTTCGACACCGCCGCCACCCCGCTGGTGATGGCGATGGTCGCGGCGGGCGTCGCCAACAACGGCACCGTGCGGTATCCACAGCTTGTGGACAAGCTGACCAAGAGCGACGGCAGTTCGGTCCAGGTGATGCAGCCCACCGACTACCGGCAGGCGATGAGCCCCGCCGTGGCCGGGCAGGTGCAGAAGCTGATGACCGACGTGGTGGAGACCGGCACCGGCCGGAGCGCCCGGATCCCCGGGGCCACCGTCGGCGGCAAGACCGGCACCGCCCAGCAGGGCATCGACAACTCCGGCATCCCGTACGCCTGGTTCATCTCCTGGGCCAAGCCGAGCGGCTCGAACCAGGTCCCCCCGGTGGCCGTCGCGGTGGTCATCGCGGACAGCAACGCCACCGACGTCACCGGCGGCGGGCTGGCCGCCCCGATCGCCAAGGCCGTCATGCAGGCCGTCCTGAACGGGAACTGACGGAGCCTGGGCAAAATCTCATGGGACTGCAGCCGCACTGTGACAAGGGATGTGGCGGGAGTCACGGTTGCGGTGTACCGGGCTGGGTTAGCGTGGACGGCTCCGAGCCGTGCCCATAGGGGGAAACCGTCATGTCGTCACACCGTCGAACTCCGGCTGCCCGCTCGACGGCGAGTCGTCATGCCTGACCGGCTCAGGGCGCTGATGCGGACCGGTACGGCCAGCACGGCGCTGGTCGCGCTGGCGCTGCTCTCGGTCTTCGCGGTGATCCGGCACTTCCACGGCTTCTCGATGGTCGACATGCTGGTGTACCGGGCGGAGGGTGCGGCGGTCGCCAACGGCCAGGACCTCTACGCGATGCGGCTCCCCGGCTGGAACCTCCCGGCGACCTACCCCCCGTTCGCCGCGATGCTGTTCGTCCCCGCGACCTGGTTCGACATATCGGTCCTGCGGGTGGTGGTCACCCTGGCCAACATCGCCCTGCTCGCCCTGCTGGTCCACCTCTCCTTCCGGCTGGTCGGCTGGCCGCGCCCGGGCCGCCGGGCGCCCGCGCTGCTGCTGGCCGTCGGCGCGGGGGTCTTCCTCGAACCCGTCTACACCACCCTCCAGTACGGGCAGATCAACCTGGTGATCGCCTGTCTGGTGCTCTGGGACCTGACGCACAAGCACCGCTTCACGGGCATCGGCATCGGCCTGGCCATCGGCATCAAGCTCACCCCGGGGATATTCGCGGTCTACCTGCTGCTCACCGGCCGGATCCGGGCGGCCATGGTCTCCGGCGCCACCTTCCTGGTCACCGCGCTGATCGGGACGGTCGCGCTGCCCGGCGCCTCCTACGGCTTCTGGACCACCTACCTGTGGGACTCCACCCGGGTCGGCCGCACCGAGATCGTCGACAACCAGGCGATCAGCGGAGCGCTGGCCCGCCTGCTGCACACCGAGCACCCCGGCTTCCCGGCCACCGCGGTGGCCGGCCTGGTGGCGATCGGCGGCCTCGCCCTCGCCACCCGCTCGCTGCGCGGGGGCGCGCCCCGGGCCGAGGCCTGGGGGGTGGTCTGCACCGCGATCACCGCGCTGCTGATCTCGCCGATCAGCTGGACCCACCACTGGATCTGGTGCGTGCCCCTGCTGGTCCTGCTGACCGCCGAGGCGGCCCAGCGGAGCCGCCGCCTGCCGTACCGGGCCGTGCTCGCGCTGGTGGTGGTCGCGTTCCTGTCGCGCGGCATGTGGATGGTGCCGCACAAGAACGGGCTGGAGCTGCAGCTGTCCCCGTGGGAGCACCTCGGCGGCGAGGTCTACGTACTGGTCGGGTTCCTGGTGCTGGTCCTGGCGGTGCTGCGGGCGAAGGAGCCCGAACCGGTGGTCAACTCGGAACTCGTGGTCAGCGCGGTCGAGCCGAGCCAGGGCTCCCTGGTGGCCGCCCGGTCCGGCGGTGAGTGACCCCCGGCGGGTGGCCGGAGCCTGATCCGGGGGCCGGAGGCGTAGTCTGCCGCGTGCGAAGTGTCTGGTTTGTCGGTCACCGCCTGACGACCCGCCAGGCCGGCCCCGACCTCCCCCGCCCCGAAGGAACCACCCCTTGAGCACTCAGAGCACCCCCGGCTCGCGCCTGCTCCGGAAGAAACCGGTCGCCACCCTGATCGCCGAGAGCGGGGTGGCCGACGCGCCGCCGGTCGGCGCGCCCGAGGAGGGCGGCCGGTCCGGCATCCACCTGCGCCGCTCGATCGGCCTCTGGCAGCTGTCCTCGATCGGCATCGGGGCGACCGTCGGCACCGGCATCTTCTTCGTGCTGAGCAGCGCGGTGCCGGAGGCCGGGCCCGCCGTGGTGCTCTCCTTCCTGCTGGCCGCCGTCACCGCCGGGCTCACCGCGCTGTGTTACGCCGAGATGGCCTCGGCGATCCCGGTCTCCGGCTCCTCCTACTCGTACGCGTACGCGACCCTCGGCGAGATCGTCGCCTTCGGGGTCGGGGTCTGCCTGCTGCTGGAGTACGGGGTCTCGGCCTCGGCGATCGCGGTCAGCTGGGGGCAGTACCTGAACAAGTTCTTCGACCTGGCCTTCGGCTTCACGCTGCCGGAGTGGATGGCCGCCCCGCCCGGCGACGGCGGGGTGTTCAACCTGCCGGCCGTGATCCTGGTGGCGATGGTGGTCACACTGCTGATCCGCGGCGCCAGCGAGTCGGCCCGGGTGAACGCGGCCATGGTGGTCATCAAGATCGTCATCCTGCTGCTGTTCATCGCGATCGGCCTGACCGGCTTCCAGGCCGGCAACCTGACCCCGTTCATGCCGCTGGGCATCGGCGGCATCGGGGTGGCCGCGTCCAGCATCTTCTTCTCCTTCATCGGCCTGGACGCGGTGTCCACGGCCGGCGAGGAGGTCAAGAACCCGCGCCGGACGCTGCCGGCGGCGATCATCATCTCGCTGGTGGTGGTCACCCTGCTCTACATCGGCGTGGCGGTGACCGCCGTCGGTGCCCAGCCCTGGCAGCAGTTCGACGGCCAGGAGGCCGGGCTGGCGCAGATCCTCCAGGACGTCACCGGCCAGAGCTGGCCCGCCGTCATGTTCGCGGTCGGCGCGATCGTCTCGATCTTCAGCATCACCCTGGTGGTGATCTACGGTCAGACCCGGATCCTGTACTCGATGGGCCGGGACGGCATGCTGCCGAAGAAGTTCGCCGAGCTCTCGCCGCGCACCGGCACCCCGGTCTGGAACACCGTGGTGGTCGGCCTCGGGGTCTCGGTGCTGGCCGCCTTCGTGCCGCTGGACATCCTCACCGACCTGACCAGCCTGGGCACCCTGGTGGCGTTCTCGGTGGTCTCGGTCGGCGTCGTCATCCTGCGCCGCACCCAGCCGGACCTGCCGCGCGGCTTCAAGGTGCCGGGCTACCCGGTGGTGCCGGTACTCAGCGTCGGGTTCTGCGCCTACCTGATCTCCGAGCTGCACGCGGTGACGTACGCGTTCTTCGGTGCGGCCCTGGCGGTCGCCGCCGTCGTCTACTTCGGCTACAGCGTCAAGCACTCCAAGCTCGACCGGCCGGACCCCGAACCCACCCGGACGGGCTGACCGGCGGAGGACCCGGCGCCGCGCCGCCGGGTCCTGCCAAGAGCTCCACATAACAGTTGCCGCTCCTTCTGCGGAACAGCACAACTCAGCCCCTACCCTTCCAGCATGGCGACCACCCGAACCCCCGGAGCACCCGAGCAGGCGGTCTGTCCCCTGCACGAGGCACCCCGGTCGGGGGTGGCCGCCCGGATACCCGAGCAGCGCACGTCCACCGACCCGGCCCGCCGGGCCCGGCTCCGGCCGACCCGGCGGCGGACCGTCCAGGTGCTGGGGTGCGCGGTCGCGGCCGGCTGGGCGCTCGCCTTCCCGCTGGTCTCCGACCTGCCGAACCAGATCTTCTGGGGCACCGTGGCGGCCCCCGCCTACGGCCTGGCCGCCGTGCTCCGCCTCGCCCTGCCGCGCCGGTACGCCGCGCGGGCGGCGGCCGGGGCGGCCGTGCTCGGCGCCGTCCTGCTGCCGCTGGTGCTGCTGGTGCTGCAGGGCCGGCACCAGTCCGAGGTGATGGTGGTCGAACGCTCGGCCGTCCTGCTGCTGCACACCGGCAGCCCGTACCTGCCCGATCCGGCCCGGGTCACCGACTACGACCCCTACCTGCCGGCCATGGCGCTGTTCGGGCTGCCCCGGGCGCTGCTGGGCAACGGGAACCCGGTGACCACGGTGCTGGGGGACGCCCGGATCTGGTTCGCCGTCACCTTCCTGGCCTGCCTGCTGGCCTGCTGGCGGCTGCTCCGGCCGCAGCCCGCCGCCTCGCCGCTGCTGCCGCTGGCCGCCCTGACCGCCTCCCCGCTGATCGCGCTGGCGCTGGTCGTGGGCGGGGTGGACCTGCCGCTGATCGGGGTCTGCTGCCTGGCGCTGACCCTGGCCGCCAAGGGCCGGGCGGTCCCCGCCGGTCTGGTGCTGGTGCTCGCCTGCACCCTCAAGTGGACCGCCTGGCCCGCGCTCCCGGTGGCGGCGCTGCTGCTCTGGCGGCTGTACGGCCGCCGCCCGGCCGCCCGCGCCACGCTGACGGCGGTGGCCGGCGGCCTCGCGCTGGTGCTGCCGTACCTGCTGACCCAGGGCCAGGTGCTGCGCGAACAGGTGGTGCGCTTCCCGCTCGGGCTGACCGCCGTGCACACCCCGGCGGGCAGCCCGCTGCCGGGCAAGGTGCTGGCCGGGTTCGGGCCGACCGGGCACACCATCTCGCTCACCCTGCTCTGCCTCGGCGCGCTCGGGGTCACCCTCTGGCTGCTGGCCTACCCGCCGACCTCGGCGGTGGCCGCCTGCGACGTGCTGGCGGTCGGGCTGACCGTCGCGTTCACGCTCGCCCCGGCCGGCCGGTTCGGCTACCTGGCGCTCCCGGCGGTGCTGGTGATCTGGCCCCGGCTGGCCGCCGGGCCTCGGCCGAGGGACCGGCTCACCACGATCCTGACGGGCGTTCAGCTCTGACCCGGGCCGCTCCCCGGTTTCCCGGCCGGGGCGTGGGACGATACGGGCATGGCGCAACATACCGGGCGGCGGACGTTTCTCGGACTGGCCGTGGCGGCCGCCGGCCTGACGGCCTGTGGGAGCACCCCGGCCGCCACCGAGCCCCCGGTCGCCGACCAGCAGCCGCTGCCCAGCCCCTCGCCGACCAGGGCCGAGAACGACCGCCCGGGCGACGCCGACTGGAGGGTCACCGCACCGGGCCCGCAGGACGCGATCGAGGGCTTCGCCGACCGGGTCAGCGTGCTCCCCGGCGAGCCGCTCGGCCTGCACGTGTCGACCACCGCCCCCGGCTTCACCGTCTCCGCCTACCGGATGGGCTGGTACGGCGGTGCCAGGGCCCGGCTGGTCTGGCGGTCCGAGCGGCTGCCCGGCGTGGCCCGCCCGGGGCCCACCGTTGCCGCCGGGACCAGGACCGTCCGGGCCGACTGGCCGCGGACCACCACGGTCGACACCACCGGCTGGCCCGAGGGCGGTTACCTGCTCCGGCTGGACGCGGTCGGCGGCCCAGGCCAGCGGTACGTCCCGGTCACCGTCCGCTCCCGGGAGACCGCGGGGCGGACCGTCCTGGTGAACGCCGTGGCGACCTGGCAGGCGTACAACGAGTGGGGCGGCTACAGCCTCTACAACGGCCCGACCGGCGGCTACGGCACCCGGGCGCTGGAGGTCGTCTTCGACCGGCCGTACCGCTACGACGACGGCGCCGGGCTGTTCCTGGTCTACGAGGCCCCGCTGATCGCGCTGGCCGAGCGGCTCGGGCTGCCGCTCGGCTACGCCACCGGGACCGACCTGGCCCGGGAGCCCGAACTGCTGCGCGGGGCCGCGGCGGTGGTCTCGTTGGGACACGACGAGTACTGGTCGAACGAGCAGCGGCAGCACGTCGCGGCGGCCCGCGACGCGGGCACCAACCTGGCCTTCCTGGGCGCCAACTGCTGCTACCGCAGGGTCCGTTACGAGCCCTCGGCGCTCGGCCCCGACCGGACGGTGGTGTGCTGGAAGTCCGACTACCGGGACGACCCCGGCTTCCGGGCCGGGCGGCCCGCCACCACCGACTTCCGGGACGGGCCCGGCGCCGACCCGGAGAGCGGCCTGCTCGGGGTGAGCTACGACGGCTACCCGGTGGACGCGCCGTACGTGGTGAGCAACCCCGGGCACTGGCTGCTGGCCGGTACGGGTGCGGTGGCCGGCGACAGCTTCCCGCACCTGGTCGGGGTCGAGTACGACCGGGTGCCCCCGGCCGGCCCGGCGGCGGGCCCGATCGAGATCGTCGCCAGCTCACCGGTGGTCTGCGACGGTCGCCGCAGCCGGGCCGACTCGGCGTACGGCACGGTGGCCGGCGGGGCCGGGGTGTTCGCCACCGGCACCATGCGCTGGGTGGAGGCGCTGGACGCCGACGGCCCGGGCGGCGGTAGGGCCGACCACGGGATGGACCACCGGGCCGGGGCGTTCACCCGGCAGGTCACCGAGAACCTGCTGCGGGCCTTCGCCGCCGGCCCGGCGGGGCACCGGCACCCCGTGGCCTGATCCGGCGTCAGCCGTTGCCGACCTTGAGCACCATCGCGGAGGCCGGTCCGGCGGCCGCGGCGCCGTGCCCGCCGCCGCCGACCTCGGCGGCCACCGCGAGGTTGCCCCGGTAGGCGGTGAACCAGCTGTTGTCGTCGGCCTGGCCGTCGACCTGGGCCGTACCGGTCTTGGCGCCCGCCCCGGCGGTGATGCCGCTCATCGGCCCGGCGGCGGTGCCGCTGGTGGCGGTCAGGTTCATCATCGCGCGCAGACTCTGCAGGGTGGCCGGGGAGAGTGTCCGGTCGGCCTTCTGCTGCTCGGAGCCGGGCACCAGGATCGGCTGCCGGAAGGTGCCGCTCTGCACGGTCGCGGAGATCGAGGCCATGGTGAGGGCGTTCATGGTGATGTGGCCCTGGCCGATCAGCTGGGCGGCGCGCAGGTTGTCGCCGGTCGGCGCGGGGGCCTTGGCGGGGGCCAGCAGCATGCCGGTCTTCCAGGTCGGGCCGATGCCGAAGGCGTCCTTGGCGAGGGCTTCCATGTCGCCGCTCTTCAGCACCTCCAGACCCTTCTTGATCAGGGCGGTGTTGCAGGACTGGGCGAGGTCCTGGGAGAACTTCCAGTCCTCGTGCGGCTCGGTGAAGTCGTTCTTGAAGGTCTGTCCCGCCACGTTCAGGGTGGCGGGGCAGGGCAGCACGTCGTCCGGCTTGACCCCGGCCTCCAGCAGCGCGGCCGCGGTGATCACCTTCATGGTGGAGCCCGGTGCGATCGCGGCCAGGAAGGCCCGGTTCTGCCCGCCGGCCGGGGCGTTGGCGAAGGCCAGCACGTTCCCGGTGCTGGGCTCGATGGCGACCAGCGAGGCCGGCAGGGTGCCGCCCTTGGACGCGCCCGCCACCGCCTTCTCGGCCTCCGCCTGGAGCTTGCCGTCCAGGGTCAGCTTGAGCGAGGGCACGGGCTTCGGGTCGGTGATGGTGAACAGCTTGTCCGCCGTGCCGCTGCCGTCGTCCTTGGTGATCACCACACCGGTCCCGGCGTCCTCCGGGGCCCCGGCGGCGTTCTGCTTGAACCTGGCCATCAGGGCGGGGGTCAGCGAGGGGTAGTTCAGCGGCTTGCCGTTGCGGTCCACCACCATCGCGGGCTCGGCGAAGACCGGCTTCACCGAGATGCTCTCGCCGCTGTCCAGCTTCGGGTGGATCACGTTCGGGGTCCAGTGCACGGCGGCCTTGCCGTCGCTCATCTTGACCAGGCCGAGCCGGCCCTCGTAGTTCCAGGCGTTGGCGGTCCCGGCGAACTCCACCTTGGCCCGGAAGCTCAACGGCACCTCGGTGCCGGTCGGGGCGCTCGCCGAGGCGCTCGCGCTCGGGCTGGCCTTCGCCGAGGCGGACGCGCTCGCGGACGGGACGGCCGAGGCGGTCGGGGTGCCACCGGGGGTGAGCGTGACGCCGCTCGGCTTCACCTTCTCCTGGAAGGCCCGCAGGGTGGCGATCGCGGTGTCCGGCTGGTCGGTCAGCGCCCCGGCCGCCTCCAGGTCACCCTTGGCCCACGCCTCCAGGAACGCCTTGGCCCCGGCTGCGGCCAGGTCGGCGGCGGGCGCCTCGGCCACCACCGTACGGACCTTGGGCGACTTGGCGGAGTCCTCCCCGTTCATTGCGTCGTACACGTTGTACGCGCCGAATCCGGCGACCCCGACCAGCGCCGTGCAGACGGTGGCGATGCCTATCTTGGCGGCGTTGTTCATGGCGCGGAATTCCCCCGATGGTCATGGCAGGTCCACTCCACAGTAGGTGGGGGAACTCCGTGTACCTGTTGTTCGAGGGTCAGTTGTGACGCATCTGGTACAGAATCCGCCGGACGGCGGATCAGATCCAGCTGTTGAACCACATCCGGGACCGCCAGTCGTCCATCGGGATGGTCTGGCCGGTGTAGATCGGCAGGAAGTAGAGGAAGTTCCACATCACCAGCAGCACCAGCAGCCCGGCCGCCGTGCCGCCGATCACGCGGCGGTCCCTGGAGGCCGTCGCGGGGCCGATCAGCGCCCCGAGCATCATGGTCACCGCGAGCACCAGGAACGGCACGAAGACCACCGCGTAGAACAGGAAGATGGTGCGCTCCTGGTACATGAACCAGGGCAGGTACCCGGCTCCGAGCCCGCACAGGATCGCGCCCGCCCGCCAGTCCCGCCGCAGCACCCAGCGGTAGAGGCAGAACAGCACCGCGACCAGGCCCGTCCACCAGAGCAGCGGCGTGCCGATCCCGAGCACCTCGGCCGCGCACTCGTTCACCTTGCAGCCGGACTGGCCCAGCTTCGGCGACTCGTAGAAGAACGACACCGGACGGCCGACCAGCAGCCAGCTCCACGGGTTGGACTGGTAGGTGTGCCCGCTGGTCAGGTGGACGTGGAAGTCGTACACGCCCACGTGGTAGTGCCAGAGGCTCCGCAGCGCGTCCGGCACCCAGGTCAGGTCGAACCGGAACGGCATCCTGACGCCCATGACGGACTCGGGCGAGAGCCCCTCCCGGTGCAGCGCCCAGCCCCGGTCGTACCCGCCCTTGTTCGGCTCGGTGCTGGACATGAACCAGCCCGTCCAGGTGGCGAGGTAGACCGACACCGTGACGACCAGCAGCACCGGCCCGGCCACCAGGCCGTCCCGGAGCGCCCCCAGCACCGGGCGCCTGGCCCCGGCCAGTCGCCGGGCGCCCAGGTCCCAGCAGGTGCCGAGCAGCCAGAACGCGACCAGGATGTACATCCCGCTCCACTTGGTGGCCAGGGTCAGACCGATGCAGACCCCGGCCGCCAGCCGGTACGGGCGCCAGCCCAGGAACAGCCAGTCACCGCCGGGCGTGTGCTCCAGCCGACGGGCGATCAGCGCCCTGGTCCGGTCCCGGTCGAGCAGCAGGAAGCCGAACGCGGCCAGGCACCAGAACATCACCACCAGGTCGAGCAGCGCCGACCGGCTCATCACGAAGTGCAGCCCGTCCACCGCGAGCAGCAGCCCGGCCACCGTGCCGAGCAGGGTGGAGCGGAACAGCCGCCGACCGATCCGGGCGACCATCAGCACCGAGAGGGTGCCGAGCACCGCGACCGCGAACCGCCAGCCGAACGGGTTCATCCCGAACAGCTGCTCGCCCAGCCCGATCAGCCACTTCCCGACCGGCGGGTGGACGATGTACGACGGGTCGGCCCGGAACGGGACGGACTGCACCGGCGAGAGGATCTTGCCGTTGGCGTCGTCCGGCCAACTGGTCTCGTAGCCGACCTGCCAGAGCGAGTAGGCGTCCTTGGCGTAGTAGGTCTCGTCGAAGATCATCGAGTGCGGGCCGCCCAGACCGCTGAACCGCAGCACCCCGGCGAACAGTGCCACCGCGAGCGGGCCGAGCCAGCCCGCCCAGCGGCACAGCCAGGACCACAGCGCGTCCGGCAGCCGCACCCCGAGGCGGAGCAGCAGCGGCGAGGGCGGTACCCGGTCGGGCGTCACGCCGGGGCCGTCCGGCATCGGCGGCACCAGCCGCTCCGCCGTCCCGGCCCGGTCGGTCGGCCGGTGCCCGAACCGTTCCAGCGCACCGCGCCAGCTCGGCCGCTCGGGCTCTTCCGCCCGGGGGCTCGGCACGGCGGCAGCATCGTCCAGCAGGACGGCCCCGCCCCGCTCCGAGTGGTCTACGCCAGCCGGCCCCTCAAGGCCCTTTTCGCCGCTCACCCGCCACATCGTAGGGGCGGCTCCCGAGCAGGCAATGGCCCGCCGTGATCCTGCCCCTTTCGTCACCATTTCTGCTCCCGCTGTTCGGCAGATGCTCCAGGGCTACGGTCCGGGGGCTCGGGGAACGGCGACGGTTCGTGGCTGGTGGGCATCACTGCGAAAGTGCCTGACCACCCACTCGACGATCACCGTGTACGAGGCCGGCGTCGCAGTTCCCCGAGCCCCTGGGTGGTCGACGGCTGAGCGCCTGGGAAAAGCTGGGAGGATGGGTGGGTGACAGGCGTACTCGTGCTCGCAGGAACTCCCATCGGTGACGTCTCGGACGCGCCGCCCCGACTGGTCACCGAGCTGGCCACGGCGGACGTGATCGCGGCGGAGGACACCCGCCGCCTGCGTCGGCTGACCCAGGCGCTCGGGGTGACCCCGACCGGCCGGGTGGTGTCGTACTTCGAGGGCAACGAGGTGGGCCGGACCCCGGAGCTGGTGGAGGCGTTGCAGAACGGCTCCCGGGTGCTGCTGGTCACCGACGCCGGGATGCCGTCCGTCTCGGACCCGGGGTACCGGCTGGTGGACGCCGCCGTGGCCGTCGGGATCAAGGTCACCGCCGTGCCGGGGCCGTCCGCCGTGCTCACCGCGCTGGCGCTGTCCGGCCTGCCGGTGGACCGGTTCACCTTCGAGGGCTTCCTGCCCCGGAAGAACGGCGACCGGGCCAGGACCCTGGCCGAGCTCAAGGCCGAGCCGCGCACCATGGTGTTCTTCGAGGCCCCGCACCGGATCGCCGAGTCGCTGGCCGCGATGGCGGACGCCTTCGGGGCGGACCGCCCGGCGGCCGTCTGCCGCGAGCTGACCAAGACGTACGAGGAGATCAAGCGCGGCGGCCTCGCCACGCTGGCGGCCTGGGCCGCCGACGGGGTCCGGGGCGAGATCACCGTGGTGGTGGCGGGCGCCCCGCCGACCGCGCCGCAGGAGCGCACCCCGGCCGAGCTGGCCCGGCTGGTCACCCTGCGGGAGCAGGAGGCGGGCGAGGGCCGCAAGGAGGCGATCGCCTCGGTCGCCGCCGAGCTCGGGCTGCCCAAGCGGGCGGTGTTCGACGCGGTGGTGGCGGCCAAGCACGGCAGCTGACGCGGGCCGCCGGACACGCGCGTACCGTGGAGGAAGCACTCCGTAAAACCATGGGTTGTTGAAGCTTTGGCCCGGTTGTCGTACAGGTATTTCCAATTCGGAGCCAAGCTTCGGAAACCCGGTTGGCGGAGTCCGGGCCCCGGGCATTCCCTGGGATGGAAAGACCCGAGCCGGGCGAACGCCCGGCGGGCGCTGGGAGACGGTCATGAGCGACACGATCGGCAGTCCGACGAACACCGACCCCACGCTGGGCACGACCAGGCCGCCGACGCCGGTGGAGACCGTCCGGGAGGCGTACTCCTTCGCCTGCCTGAGCTGCGGCTACGGCTGGGAGCAGGACTACCGGATCGAGCACCACAAGGCGCGGGACGGCCACCTGGTGGTCGAGTACCACGCGAACGGCGTCCGGGTCCCCTCCCCGCTGCTGAAGCCGACCTGCCCGGGCTGCGGCGGGCACACCGTGCGGATCATGCCGGCCGGCCGGGTCGCCTCGGTCGAGCGGTCCTGGCACCACGCCCCCGGTTACGCGGGCCGGGCCGAGCCGGAGCACCCGCACCACACCCGGCTGCCGCACCGCTCGTTCGGCACCTGGTTGCGCTCGCTGTTCGGCCGCGCGGCCTGACCCTCGCGTCCCTGGGGACCACCCCCGAGCCAATCGAGTCGAGGGTGGTTCCTTCGCGCCGCTAAGATTTCCGACCATGGCGGCCACTGCAGACCACAGCACCACCGAGGCATCGAACTCGGCCTACTACGTCACCACCCCGATCTACTACGTGAACGATCGCCCGCACCTGGGCCACGCGTACACCACCGTCGCCGGGGACGTCCTCACCCGCTGGCACCGCCAGCGCGGGGAGAAGGTGTGGTACCTGACCGGTACCGACGAACACGGCCAGAAGATCATGCGCACGGCGGACGCCCACGGGGTCACCCCGCAGGAGTGGTGCGACAAGCTGGTCGAGGAGGAGTGGAAGCCGCTCTGGCAGCACCTCAACGTGGCCAACGACGACTTCATCCGCACCACCCAGCAGCGGCACACCGACCGGGTCCAGGAGTTCGTCCAGGACCTGTTCGACAAGGGCGAGATCTACAAGGGCGGCTACGAGGGCCCGTACTGCGTCGGCTGCGAGGAGTACAAGCTCCCCGGCGAGCTGCTGCCGGGCGCCACCGAGGACGAGAAGCTCTGCCCGGTGCACAAGAAGCCGGTCGAGTGGCTGGAGGAGGAGAACTACTTCTTCCGGCTCTCCGCCTACGGCCCGAAGCTGCTGGAGTTCTACGCCGAGAACCCCGACTTCATCGCCCCGGCCTCGGCCCGCAACGAGGTGCTGCGGTTCGTCGAGCAGGACCTCAAGGACCTGTCGATCTCCCGCTCCACCTTCAACTGGGGCGTCCCGCTGCCCTGGGACGAGAAGCACGTCCTGTACGTCTGGGTGGACGCGCTGCAGAACTACATCACCGCCGCCGGTTACGGCTCCGACCCGGAGCGGTTCGCCGAGCTGTGGCCGGCCTCGGTGCACCTGGTCGGCAAGGACATCCTGCGGTTCCACGCGGTGATCTGGCCGGCCATGCTGATGGCCGCCGGGCTGCCGCTGCCCAAGCGGGTGGTCGCCAACGGCTGGCTGATGGTCGGCGGCGAGAAGATGTCCAAGTCGAACCTGACCGGCATCTCCCCGCAGCAGCTGACCTCGCACTTCGGGGTGGACGCGTACCGGTACTACTTCCTGCGGGCGATCCCGTTCGGCACCGACGGCTCGTTCTCCTGGGAGGACTTCTCCGCCCGGTACACCTCCGAGCTGGCCAACGACTTCGGCAACCTGGCCTCCCGGGTGGCGGCCATGGTCGGCAAGTACTACGAGGGCTCGCTGCCCGCCGCCACGGCCGCCGGTGCGGCCGAACAGGCCGTCGCGGACGGTCTGGTGACGGCCGCTCAGGTCGCGGACCGCAAGATCGGCGAGGAGCTGGACTTCGCGGGCGGCATCGCGGCCGTCTTCGAGTTCATCAAGCAGGTCAACGGCTACCTCACCGAGCAGGAGCCGTGGAAGGTCGCCAAGGACACGTCGGAGGAGGGCCAGGCCCGGCTCGCGACGATCCTGTACACCGCCGCCGAGGCGCTGCGGGCGACCGCCGTGCTGCTCAACCCGCTGATGCCGGCCACCGCCGAGAAGCTCTGGGAGTCGCTCGGCGCTGAGCCGGAGCTCGGCCCGCTGGCCGCGCAGACCATCGCCACCGTCGCCGACTGGGGCCGCCTGCCGGTGGGCGCCACGGTGACCAAGGGCGAGATCCTGTTCCCCCGCCTGGAAGAGAAGCCCGCCGCCTGATGGCCGACGACCGCTCGACCCCGCCGCCGCTGCCCGTCCCCCTAGGGGTACCGGTCGCCGACTCGCACACCCACCTGGACATGCAGTCCGGCACCCCCGCCGAGAGCCTGGCCAAGGCCGCCTCGGTGGGGGTGACCACCGTGGTCCAGGTGGGCTGCGACGTGGCCGGCTCCCGCTGGGCGGCCGAGCTGGCGGCGGAGTTCGAGCAGGTCCACGCGGCCGTCGCGCTGCACCCCAACGAGGCGCCCCGGCTGGTGCTCGGCGACCCCGACGGCTGGTCGGGGCAGCAGCGGGCCCCGGGCGGCTCGCCCGCGCTGGAGGCGGCGCTGGCCGAGATCGACCGGCTGGCCGCGCTGCCGCAGGTGCTCGCGGTCGGCGAGACCGGTCTGGACTACTTCCGGACCGGGCCGGAGGGCGTGGACATCCAGAAGGAGTCGTTCCGCCGGCACATCGAGATCGCCAAGCGGCACGGCAAGGCGCTGGTGATCCACGACCGGGAGGCGCACCAGGACGTGATCGACGTCCTGCTGGCCGAGGGCGCGCCCGAGCGGACGGTCTTCCACTGCTACTCCGGCGACGCCGAGATGGCCAAGGTCTGCGCCGAGCACGGCTGGTACCTCTCCTTCGCCGGCCCGGTCACCTTCAAGGCCAACCAGCCGCTCCGGGACGCCCTGCTGGCCACCCCGCTGGACCGGGTGCTGATCGAGACCGACGCGCCCTTCCTCACCCCGCACCCGTACCGGGGCCGCCCCAACGCGCCGTACCTGATCCCGGTCACCCTGCGCTCGATGGCGGCCACCCTGGGCCTGTCCGACGACGGCCTCGCCACGGCGATCGCGGCCAACACCGCCCGCGCCTTCGGGTACTGAACGGCTCGTATCCTTGGTGGGTGAACAGCGACCCCACCCCCACGGCCGACAGCTTCCTGCTCGGCGCCTCCGACATCCGTGAGCTGGCCGCCACGCTCGGGGTGAAGCCCACCAAGCAGCGCGGGCAGAACTTCGTGATCGACGGCAACACCGTGCGCCGGATCGTCCGGGCGGGCGGGGTGACGGCCGAGGACGTGGTGGTCGAGGTCGGGCCCGGGCTCGGGTCGCTGACGCTGGCGCTGCTGGAGGTGGCCAAGCACGTCACGGCGGTGGAGATCGACCCGCTGCTGGCGAGGCACCTGCCGACCACGGTGGCCGCCCGGCTGCCGGAGCGGGTGAAGGACTTCGACCTGGTGCTCAGCGACGCGATGGAGGTCACCGAGCTGCCGGGCCCGCCGCCCACCGCGCTGGTCGCCAACCTGCCGTACAACGTGGCCGTGCCGGTGCTGCTGCACATGCTGGCCACCTTCCCGACCATCGAACGCACCCTGGTGATGGTGCAGAGCGAGGTCGCCGACCGGCTCGCCGCCAAGCCGGGCAACAAGGTGTACGGGGTGCCCTCGGTCAAGGCCAACTGGTACGCCGAGGTGAAGCGGGCCGGGGCGATCGGCCGGAACGTCTTCTGGCCCGCGCCGAACGTGGACTCCGGGCTGGTCTCGCTGGTCCGCCGTCAGCAGCCGCAGACCACCGCGACCCGCAAGGAGGTGTTCGCGGTGGTGGACGCCGCCTTCGCGCAGCGCCGGAAGACCCTGCGGGCCGCCCTGGCCGGCTGGGCCGGCTCGGCGGCCGGGGCCGAGCAGGCGCTGGCCGCCGCCGGGATCGACCACAAGCTGCGCGGCGAGATGCTGACGGTCGAGCAGTTCGCCGCGATCGCCGAGCACAAGCCGGTCGGGGGTGCCGAGTGATCACGGTCCGGGTGCCCGCCAAGGTCAACGTGCAGCTCGGGGTCGGCGGCCTGCGGGCCGACGGCTTCCACGACCTGGCCAACGTGTTCTTCGCGGTCGCCCTCGGCGACGAGGTGACGGCCCGTCACGGCGAGGGCGTCACCCTCACCTGCTCCGGGCCCGATGCCGGTTCGGTCCCGCTGGACGACACCAACCTGGCCGCCCGCGCGGCCCGGCTGCTGGCCGCCCACCACGGCATCGAGCCGAACGTCGCGCTGCACATCGCCAAGGCGATCCCGGTCGCGGGCGGCATGGCGGGCGGCAGTGCCGACGGGGCGGCCGCGCTGGTCGCCTGCGACGCGCTGTGGGGCCTGGACACCCCGGCCGGGGTGCTGCACGAGCTGGCCGCCGAGCTCGGCTCGGACGTGCCCTTCGCGCTGCTCGGCGGGGTCGCGCTGGGCCGGGGGCGGGGCGAGCTCCTGGAGCCGCTGCCGGTCACCGGGACGTTCCACTGGGTCTTCGCGGTGGCCGACGGCGGGCTCTCCACCCCGGCGGTCTACGGCGAGTGCGACCGCCTCCGGGCCGAAACCGGTGGTCACACCGACGTCGAGGTGCCCACCCCGGACGCCGACCCGGCGCTGCTGGCCGCCCTGGCCGCCGGTGACCCGGTCGCGCTGGCCAAGGCGCTGACCAACGACCTGCAGCCCGCCGCCGTCTCGCTCCGGCCCGCGCTGGCCGACACCCTGCTGGCCGGCACCGAGGCGGGCGCGCTGGCCGCGCTGGTCTCCGGCTCGGGCCCGACCACCGCGTTCCTGGTCGCCGACGCCGAGAGGGCCGCCGCGGTCGCGGCGGCCCTGCTGGCCTCCGGTACCTGCCGGGCCGCGCACGCCACGTACGGCCCGGTGCCGGGAGCGGCGGTCCTGGCCGGTTGACCTGGAGTGCACTCCAGAATCCAGACTCCTGGTCAGCGCCCGCAGTCGACGGGCCGTGAGACGGGGAGTCTGGCATGCAGTACCGCACGATCGGCACCGACCCGAAGACCCGCCGCGAGGTCAGCGTGCTCAGCCTCGGCGCCATGCTGATGGGCACGCTGACCGACGAGGCCACCTCGTTCGCCGTGCTGGACCGGTACGTCGAGGCGGGTGGCACCTTCATCGACACCTCCAACAACTACGCGTACTGGATCGACGGCAGCCAGGGCGACGCCAGCGAGCTGCTGGTCGGCCGCTGGCTGCGCAGCCGGGGCGTCACCGACGAGGTGGTGATCGCCACCAAGCTCGGCGCGCGCCCGCTGGCCCCGGGCACCGGGTACGTGGAGAACGGCGCCGGCCTGTCCGCCCGGGCGGTCCGGGAGCAGGCCGAGCAGAGCCGCGAGCGGCTCGGGGTCGAGCGGCTCGACCTGCTGTACGCGCACGTCGAGGACACCAAGGTGCCGCTGGCGGAGACCGTCGAGGCGCTCGGCGCGCTGGTGGGTGAGGGCACGGTGGGCCTGCTGGGCGTCAGCAACCACTGGACCTGGCGGGTCGAGCGGGCCCGCAGCCTGGCCGCGCAGGCCGGGCTGCCGGGGTACGAGGTGCTCCAGTACAGCCACAGCTACTTCCGCCGCCGGGCCGACCTGCCGGGTGCGCTCAGCGTCGACGGCGACCAGGGCGCGGTCAACGGCGAGCTGCTCAGCTACGTCCGGGAGGACCCGGCGCTCACCCTGGTGGCGTACTCGCCGCTGCTCGGCGGCGGCTACACCCGGCCGGACAAGCCGCTCGGCCCGGCCTTCGACCACGCGGGCACCCGGGCCCGCCGGACCGTCCTGGACCAGGTCGCCGCCGAGACCGGCGCCACCGTCAACCAGGTCGTGCTGGCCTGGCTGATCGGCGGCGGGATCCCGGTGGTCCCGCTGGTCGGCGCCTCCTCGGTGGCCCAGCTGGACGAGAGCCTGGCCGCCCTCGACCTGGAGCTGTCGGCCGAGCAGCGCGGACGGCTGGACAGCGCCGGCTGAGCACCCCACTAGGCTGGAGACCCCGGGACGTCTCCCGGCCTCTCTAGTTCCAGGAGCGCAGCTGCAGTGGCCGTCAACCTCGCCACCATCGAGTCCGTCAGCAAGGTCTACGGCACCCGGGCCCTGCTCGACGGGGTCACCCTCGGCGTCAGCGAGGGGGACCGGATCGGTGTGGTCGGGCGCAACGGTGACGGCAAGACCACGCTGATCCGGATGCTGGCCAAGCTGGAGGAGCCGGACAGCGGCCGGATCACCCACTCCGGCGGCCTCCAGCTCGCGGTGCTCACCCAGCACGACTCGCTGGACCCGAAGAAGACCATCCGGCAGGAGGTCATCGCCGGCCGGGCCGACCACGAGTGGCTCGGCGACTCCCGGATCCGCGACATCATCCAGGGCCTGTTCGGCGGCCTCGACCTGCCCGGCTTCCCCCAGGGCCTGGACACCGTGATCGGCCCGCTCTCCGGTGGCGAGCGCCGCCGGATCGCGCTGGCCCAGCTGCTGCTCGGCGAGCACGACCTGGTCGTGCTGGACGAGCCCACCAACCACCTCGACGTCGAGGGCATCGCCTGGCTGGCCAAGCACCTGCAGAACCGCCGCTCCGGCCTGGTCTGCGTGACCCACGACCGGTGGTTCCTGGACCAGGTCTGCACCCGGATGTGGGACGTCCAGCGCGGCGAGGTCCGCGAGTACGAGGGCGGTTACTCCGACTACGTCTTCGCCCGCGCCGAGCGCACCCGGGCCGAGGCCACCGAGGAGCAGAAGCGGCAGAACCTGGCCCGCAAGGAGCTGGCCTGGCTGCGCCGGGGCGCCCCCGCCCGGACCTCCAAGCCGCGCTACCGGATCGAGGCCGCGAACGCCCTGATCGCCGACGTGCCGGAGCCCCGGGACAAGAGCGAGCTGATGAAGTTCGCCAACGCCCGGCTCGGCCGGACGGTCTTCGAGCTGGAGAACGTCACCGTCAAGGCCGGTCCCAAGCTGCTGCTGGAGAACCTGACCTGGAACCTCGGCCCCGGTGACCGGATCGGTCTGCTCGGCGTCAACGGCGCGGGCAAGACCTCGCTGCTGCGTGCCATGCAGGCCGCCCACGCCACCCAGGGCGACGTGCAGCCCGCGTCCGGCGTGATCAAGGTCGGCAAGACCGTCCGGCTGGCCTACCTCTCCCAGGAGATCGCCGAGTTGGACCCGGCCACCCGGGTGCTCCAGGCCGTCGAGCAGATCCGCGGCCGGGTCGACCTCGGCAAGGGCCGGGAGATGAGCGCCGGTCAGCTCTGCGAGCAGTTCGGCTTCACCAAGGACAAGCAGTGGACGCCGGTCGGCGACCTCTCGGGTGGTGAGCGGCGTCGGCTCCAGCTGCTCCGGCTGCTGATGGACGAGCCCAACGTGCTCTTCCTCGACGAGCCCACCAACGACCTCGACATCGAGACCCTGAACCAGCTCGAGGACCTGCTCGACGGCTGGCCCGGCTCGATGGTGGTCATCAGCCACGACCGGTTCTTCATCGAGCGGACCACCGACACCGTGCACGCGCTGCTCGGTGACCAGCGGCTGCGGATGCTCCCGAAGGGTGTCGACGAGTACCTGGAGCGGCGGGCCAAGATGGTCGAGCTGGCCGTCCCCGCAGCGCTCGCCGCCCCGGCGGGCAAGCCCGCCGGGGACAGCCGGGCGATCAAGAAGGAGATGCAGAAGCTGGAGCGCCAGATCGTCAAGCTGGACGCCCAGGAGGTCAAGCTCCACGCCCAACTCGCCGAACACGCCGCCGACTTCGCCAAGATCTCCGACCTGGACGCCCAGCTCCGCAAGGTCCGCGAGGACAAGGAAGAGCTCGAACTCGCCTGGATGGAACTCGCCGAACAGGAGTAACCCCAGGCGCCCCTTCAGGCAGGTGGCTCGGCATCTACGGTCAGGGGCTCGGGGAACTGCGACGCCGGCCTTCGAAAAGGCGATCGTTGCGTAGGTGGTCAGGCACTTTTGCAGTGATACCCGCCAGCCACGAACCGTCGCAGTTCCCCGAGCCCCTGGGTGGTGCAACTGAACGCCCTGCCAAGATGCTCAGGCGAGAAGCGCGTCGAGCTCGGTGGCCGCACGGCCCAGGACGCTGAGTGCGGGGTCGTGCGGCCCCGTCGGGTGCGCCGCCGGCCCGCTCGGGGGCCGGTGGTCGCGGGCGGCAGCCGTGAGGCGGTCGAGGGCGTCCAGGACCCGGTCGACCTCGGTGGGGTCGGGGCTGCGCCCGCCGTAGCGGAGCTGGGCACCGTAGGCGGCGACCGCTCCGCCGAGCCGCTCCAGGGCGGCGGTGGCGGGGAGCCACAGTTCGGCCAGCCGGCCGTTCGGGGGTGGTTCGGTGAGGCCGTGCCGGACCACCTGGCGGGCGTCGGCCAGGGCGCGGTAGGCGGTGCGGCGCAGCCACACCTCGGCGAGCGGTTCCGGTTCGGCCACCACGGCGGTCAGGTAGGCCCGGACGGCGGTGGTGGCGGCGACCAGCTTGGGTTCGATCCGGTGCCGGGGGCGTTCGGGCCAGAGCAGGTAGCCGAAGAGCAGCACGATGCCGCTGCCGAGGGCGGTGTCCAGCACCCGGGGCCAGAGCTCCTCGGTGCCCGGTTCGCCGCCGAACTGGACCAGGATCAGCGCCATCGGCGTCATCACGGCGGCGTTCAGGCCGTAGTGCACCCCGGCCGAGTAGGGCAGCAGCGCGACGCAGAGGGCGGCGATCACGGTGAGCGTCCACTGCGAGGAGGTGACCGAGAGCACGGCCGCCGCCACCGCGACCCCGAGCACCGTGCCGACCGACCGGCTGACGGCCCGTTGGAAGACCGAGCCGAGGTCGGGCTTGAGCACGAAGGCGACCGTCATCGGCACCCAGTAGCTGCGGCTGAGCGGCACCCCGGCGGTCACCACCCCGGCGACCGCGATGCAGAGCGCGACCCGCAGGCCGTACCGGGCGGAGCCGGGGGAGAGCAGCCGGGCCCGCAGCCGCCAGGGGTCGGGCGGCGGTGCCGGGGCGGTGCCGAGCACCACGGGGCGGCCGGCCGCCGTGTCGGCGACCGCGCGCAGGGCGGTGTCCAGGGCCCGCAGCGCGGGGGTGTCGGGGTGCCAGTCGGGGTAGCGGGGCGGGGGTGCGCCGAGGACGGCGTCGGCCAGGGCGTCCGGCAGGGCGGCGACCTCGGCGGGGACGGGGCGCCGGGCCCAGAGCAGTCCGCCGGCGGTCTCGGTGGCGCCCAGCACGGCTTCGTACAGGCGCCGCAACTGCCGGACCGGCTCGGCCTCCTGACGGTGCGCCGGGGGCAGCAGGTCCTGCAGCTGGTTGAGCCGGGCGGTGAGCAGCTGCCGGGAGGCCGAGCCCGCCGGGGTGCCGAGGTCGGCGAGGGTGGCGCCGAGGGCGCGCAGGGCGGCGGCCAGGGCGCGGCGGCGCGGGTCGGCGTCGGGGTGGTCGGCGTGGGCACGGTGCGGGAGGCCGAGCAGCAGGACGTACCCGGCGCCGAGCAGCATCATCGGCGGAGCGGCCCACCAGGGGTGGGAGAGCGGCATCCCGGCGCCGAGGGTGGCGGAGACCAGTAGCAGCATCCCGGCGCCCGAGCCGCGCGGACCGGTGGCGCTGAGCGCGCCGGAGGCGAAGGCGACCAGGGTGAGGGCGGCGCCGGCGGTGAGCGTCCCGGCGCCGGCGTGCTGGAGCGCGGCGCCGACCAGCATGCCGAGTGCGGAGGCGGTGACCGCTCCGGCGATCCGGGGGACCCGGAGGGCGGTGGGTTCCAGCCGGTCGTTCATGGTGGCGTGCATCGCGCCGAGTCCGGCGTAGACGCCGAGGTCGAGGCGGCCGCCGAGCAGGCCGAGGGCGAGCGGGGTGAGCATGCCGGTCGCGGCCCGGATCACCAGCGTCCAGGGGACGGGCGGCCGGTCGGCCCGGGCGGCGTGCGCCCACCAGGCACGGGGACGGCCAGGGGCTGACACGTGCTCACCTACTGCGCTGGGAATCGGGCGTACCGGGTCGACCCAGCATAGAACGGGACGCTCAGCGGAAGCTGCGCACCGTCAGCCCGAGGGAGCCGGCGGCGACCACCGCGCCGGGTATCGGCCAGCCGAACGAGGCGCCCTCCCGACAGAGCGTCAGCCCCAGGTCCAGCAGGAAGAATCCGAGGGCCAGGCCGAGTACCGGGAGGACCCGGTGGAGGACACCACGATTGCTCAACAGCCCCTGCATGTCCGCGTCCTTTCCTGCCCAGGAGCGCACACCATACCGCCAGGTACCGGGACATGCACCACCCCGGCGGACATCCGGGACCGCACTCCCGGATCACCCGGCTGACCGCTGTCCGGGCCGGTCCGGCCGCTCCAGGGTGGGGGCATGACTTCCTCCCCTCCGGCGGCCGTGGCCGACCGGTCCGACGAACAGGCTCCGGCGCTCCGCCGGGTGGCGGCGGCCGCGCTGGTCGGCACCACGATCGAGTTCTACGACTTCTTCATCTACGGGACGGCGGCCGCGCTGGTCTTCGGCCAGGTGTTCTTCCCCGGCCTCGGTGCAGCCGGCGGGCTGCTGGCCGCCTTCTCGGTGTACGCGGTGGCGTTCCTGGCCCGGCCGGTGGGGGCGGTGCTGTTCGGGCACTACGGCGACCGGCTCGGCCGGAAGACCACCCTGGTCGGCTCGCTGCTGCTGATGGGGGTGTCCACCGCGCTGGTCGGGCTGCTGCCCGGGTACGGGGCCTGGGGGAGCTGGGCGCCGGTGCTGCTGGTCGTCCTGAGGTTCTGTCAGGGGATCGGCCTGGGCGGCGAGTGGGGCGGCGCGGCCCTGCTGCTGGCCGAGCACGCCCCGGCGGGGCGGCGCGGGCGGTACGGCGGGTACCTGCAACTCGGGCCGTGCGCGGGCTTCTTCCTGGCGAACGCGGTCTTCCTGGCGTTCTCCGAGGGGCTGAGCAGGTCGGCCTTCCTGGGCTGGGGCTGGCGGGTGCCGTTCCTGGCCTCGGCCGTGCTGGTGGCGTTCGGGCTGTTCGTCCGGCTACGGGTGGCCGAGTCGCCGCTGTTCCGGGAGCAGCCGGAGCGGGCCCGGGTGCCGGTGGTCGAGCTGCTCCGCGAGCACGGGCGGACGGTGCTGCTCGCCGGTCTCTCGATCATGGTCGGGTACACGCTGTTCTACCTGACCACCACCTACGCGCTGGCCTACGCGACCGCCGGACTCGGCCTGGCCGGCGGCCTGGTGCTCGGGCTGCTGCTGGCCGGCGCGCTGGCCATGGCGGGCACGGTCTGGCTCAGCGCGGGGCAGGGCGACCGCTGGGGCCGACGGCGGACCCTGATCGTCACGACCGCCCTGGGCGTCGGCTGGGCGCCGTTGCTCTTCGTGCTGCTGGAGACCGCCAGGCCGGTGCTGGTCGGGGTGGCGCTGATCGGTTCGATGGCCGTGCTCGGGCTGCACTTCGGGCCGGTGGCCGGCTACCTGCCCGAGCTGTTCCCGACCCGGGTGCGGTACACCGGCGTGGCGCTCGGCTACAACCTCGGCGGGGTGGTCGGCGGGGCCACCGCCCCGCTGGTCGCCACCCGGCTGTACGGCGTCTACGGAACCGCCGTCCCGATCGGCTGGTACGCGGCCGGAGTGGGGGTGGTCTCCCTGCTCAGCCTGCTCGCGCTGCCCGAGACCCGGGGGCGCGACCTGGGCGCGGTACGGCGGCCCGGGCTGCTCGCCGAGCCCGGCTGACGGGCCGTCGGGCGGGGAGCGGGGTGGGTGGCGGAACGGATTTCCCGTACGGGCCGATCACCGTGTAATGTCTTCCTCGTTCGACCGGTTCGCCCCTATAGCTCAGTCGGTAGAGCGTCTCCATGGTAAGGAGAAGGTCTGCGGTTCGATTCCGCATGGGGGCTCCACTCATCACAGGCTCCCGCCATCTCGGCGGGGGCCTGTTGTGTTTCCCGAGGGCGCGGCCCGACCCGCCCGCGCTCTGGCGGGCCGGGGCCGAATGCGCTCTGATGGTGCGTCACGGTGGCCCGCCGGGTACGGACGGGGTGCGGAGGGTGGCCGGACGGGGAGTGGAGGGCGCCGTGGGCGTTCGGCTCGTGGTGGTCGACGACCACAGACTGCTCGCGGAGGCGCTGGCCGCCGCGCTGACCCTGCGCGGGCACCGGGTGCTCGCGATCGGCTCGCCGGCCCGGGCGGTGGCCGAGTCGGTGGTCGGCCGACGTCCCGAGGTCTGCCTGCTGGGGGTGGCCGGAGCGGGTGCTCCGGACGCTTTCGAGCCGCTCCGGCGGCTGCGCCGGGAACGGCCCGAGATCGCCGTGGTGGTGCTCGGCCCGGTCGGCGAGCCCGGGCGGGTGGCGGCGGCCTTCGCGGCCGGCGCGGCGGGCTACGTCCGCAGCGACGAGCGGATCGAGGTGGTCGAGCGGGCGATCGCCCGGGTCCGGGCGGGCGAGGCGGCGGTCGCGGTCGAGGTGCTGCAGGGGGCCTTCGAGCGGGTGCTCCGCCCGGTGCCCGAACCGGACGACGACTCGCTGCGGCTGCTCCGGGCCCTGACCCGGCGGGAGGTCCAGGTCCTGCTCCGGATCACCGAGGGCCAGGACACCACCGCGATCGCCGCCGGCATGGGCATCGCCCCGAGCACCGCCCGCACCCACGTCCAACGCGTCCTGATGAAGCTCGGCGCCCGCACCCGCCTCGAAGCCACCGCCCTCGCCGTCCGCACCGGCCTCCTCGCCCGCATCACCCGCCCCTGACGCACCCGCATCGCCGACCTTTGGCAGATGCTCCGGATCTACGGTCAGGGGCTCGGGGAACTGCGACGCCGACCTCGGGCAAGGTGATCCGTTCAGGGGTGGTCAGGCACTTTCGCAGTGACCCGAACACCAGATCTCCTCGCAGTTCCCCGAGCCCCTGACCGTAGATGCTCGATCGCCTGCCAACAGTGCAGCCCCGAGCCCCTGGACCGTGCGGCCCCGAGCGCCTGCCGAAAGTGCAGCCCTGAGCCCCGGTGTTGACTCGTGTGCAGTTGTGTTTGATTATGTGAGCGCAGCGCACATTCGGAAGGCGGAGCCGTGCAGAAGACCACGACCAAGCTCGCGGACGGTCGCGAGCTCATCTACTTCGATGCGGCGGAGGGCCCCACCGACCGCTCCTCCATCGACCTGCGTCCGTTGGAGGCGACCACCGCACTGTCGGAGGTGCGCCGCGACCCGGTCACCGGGGACCACGTCACGGTGGCGGCCCACCGCCAGGGCCGGACCTACCACCCGCCGGCCGACGAGTGCCCGCTCTGCCCGTCCCGGGACGGGCGGTCGAGCGAGATCCCGGCGTCGGACTACGAGGTGGTGGTGTTCGAGAACCGGTTCCCCTCGCTCGCGCTCGGTGCCGCCGCCGAGGTGGAGCCGGACGCCACACCGCTGCGCGAGCTGGCGGCCGGGGTGGGCCGCTGCGAGGTGGTCTGCTTCACCGCCGAGCACCGGGCGTCGTTCGCCGACCTGAGCGAGGACCAAGCCCGCCTGGTGCTGGACGCGTGGACCGACCGGACAGCCGAGCTCTCCGCGCTGCCGGGCGTCGAGCAGGTCTACTGCTTCGAGAACCGCGGCGCCGAGATCGGCGTCACGCTGGCCCACTCGCACGGCCAGATCTACGCCTTTCCGTTCGTCACCCCCCGCACCGTCAAGATGATCGCCCGGGCCGACGAGCACCGCGCCGCCACCGGCCGGAACCTGTCCGAGGACCTGCTCGCGGCCGAACTCGCCGATCCCGTACGAGTGGTGCTCCGGGGCGAGCACTGGACGGCGTTCGTCCCGTTCGCCGCCCGCTGGCCGTACGAGGTGCACCTGTACCCGAACCGCCGGGTGGCCGACCTGACCGGGCTGACCGAGCCGGAGCGGGCCGAGTTCCCGGGGATCTACCTCGAACTGCTGCGCCGCTTCGACCGGTTGTTCGACGGCACCGCTCCGACCCCGTACATCGCGGCCTGGCACCAGGCGCCCGCCCGGCACCGCACCGAGCTGGCACTGCACCTGGAGCTGTTCACGATCCGTCGTACGGTAGGCAAGCTCAAGTTCCTGGCCGGCGTCGAGTCCGGCATGGACGCATTCATCAACGACGTGTCGCCGGAGTCGGCGGCCCGTCGCCTGCGGGAGGTCGCAACATGAGTAAGTACCTGGTCACCGGTGGCGCCGGTTATGTCGGCAGTGTGGTCACCGCGCACCTGCTGGAGGCGGGCCACCAGGTCACCGTGCTCGACGACCTCTCCACCGGCTTCCGTGAGGGGGTCCCGGCCGGGGCCGAGTTCGTCCGGGGCCGGATCCAGGACGCGGCCGAGGTGCTGGACTCCTCCTTTGACGGCGTGCTGCACTTCGCCGCCTGCTCGCAGGTCGGCGAGTCGGTGGCCGACCCGGAGAAGTACTGGCGGAACAACGTGGCCGGCTCGCTGGAGCTGATCAGCGCGATGCGCAAGGCCGGGGTCGGCAAGCTGGTGTTCTCCTCCACCGCCGCCGTCTACGGCGAGCCGGAGGAGGTGCCGATCGCCGAGACCGCCCGCACCTCGCCGACCAACACCTACGGCGCCACCAAGCTCGCGGTGGACCACCTGATCACCAGTGAGGCGGTCGCGCACGGCCTGGCCGCCGTCTCGCTGCGCTACTTCAACGTGGCCGGGGCGTACGGGGCGTACGGCGAGCGGCACGACCCGGAGTCGCACCTGATCCCGCTGGTCTTCCAGGCCGCCCTGGGCGACCGCCCGCACATCGCGGTCTACGGCGAGGACTACCCGACGCCGGACGGCACCTGCATCCGCGACTACATCCACGTGGCCGACCTGGCCGACGCCCACCTGCTGGCGCTGGACGCCGCCAAGCCCGGCGAGCACCTGATCTGCAACCTCGGCAACGGCAGCGGTTTCTCCGTCCGCCAGGTGATCGAGTCGGTGAAGCGGGTGACCGGCCGGGAGATCCCGGTCGTGGTCACCGACCGCCGCCCCGGCGACCCGGCCGTCCTGGTCGCCTCCGCCGCCCGCGCCCACCAGGCGCTGGGCTGGACCCCCCGTCGTGCCGACCTGGACGAGATCGTCAAGGACGCCTGGCAGTTCACCCTGGAGAAGAAGCCCGCATGACCGATTTCCAGTCCGTCCACGGCGCCGCCCCGACCGGGGTCTGGGCGGCGCCCGGCCGAGTCAACCTGATCGGCGAGCACACCGACTACAACGACGGCTACGTGCTCCCGATCGCCCTGCCGCACACCACCAGGGCGGCCGTCCGCCTGCGCACCGACGGCCTGTTGCGGCTGTGGAGCGAGCAGGGCGACGGCCGGGTGACCGAGCTGGACGTCGAGGGGCTGACCCCCGGCGCCGTGGCGGGCTGGGCCAAGTACCCCGCCGCAGTGGTCTGGGCGTTCCGCGAGGCGGGGCACCCGGTCGGCGGCGCGGACTTCTGGTTCGACAGCGACGTGCCGACCGGAGCGGGCCTGTCCTCCTCCGCCTCGCTGGAGTGCGTGGTCGCCACCGCCTACCGCGACCTGTACGAACTGGACCTGGACGCGGCCGAGTTGGCCCTGCTCGCGCAGCGGGCCGAGAACGCCTTCGTCGGCGTCCCGTGCGGGGTGATGGACCAGATGGCCTCGACCTGCTGCGCCGAGGGCGGTGCGCTCTTCCTGGATACCAGGGACCTGGCGCAGCGTCAGGTGCCGCTCGACCTGGCCGGTCGGGGCCTGCGCCTGCTGGTGATCGACACCCGGGTCAAGCACGACCTGGCCGACGGTGCGTACGCCGACCTGCGGGCCGGCTGCGAGCGGGCCGCCGCGCTGCTCGGGCTGCCCGCCCTGCGCGACCTCGACCCGGCGGGGCTGCCCGCCGCGCTGGCCGCGCTGCCGGCCGAACTCCGGCCGCTGGTCCGGCATGTGGTGACCGAGGACGCCCGGGTGCGGCAGGCCGTCGCCCTGCTGGACGCCGGTGACTTCGCCGGGCTCGGCCCGGTGCTGACCGCCGGGCACGCCTCGCTCCGGGACGACTACGGGGTCTCCTGCCCGGAGACCGACCTGGCGGTGGCGGTGGCGGTCGAGGCCGGTGCGCTCGGCGCCCGGATGACCGGCGGCGGCTTCGGCGGCTCGGTGATCGCCCTGGTCGACGCCGAACGGCTGGACGCCGTCGCGGCCGCCGTGACCGGTGCCTTCAAGTCCGCCGGGTACGCCGACCCGCGCACCTTCACCGCCACCCCGGCGGCCGGGGCGCGTCGGCTGAGCTGACCTGCGGCGGTACAGCGCCCCGGGCCGACCCAGCGTCGGCCCGGGGCGCCGTCATGTCCGGACAACTGCGCGGTGAATGACGAAACTTCACCAAATCCCCACCGATGCGCTGCCCTCTTCCGTACGCTGAGTCCCGCAGGGAACCGGGGGGCATGAAGTGGGCGAGCCCGCCGCAGTGGGCCCGGCAGCCGGTGGGGGTCGGCACCTGAGCAGGGGGGAACGACGATGGGGCGGGTTCGCGTCCTGGTGGTCGACGACCACCGCATCTTTGCCGAGGCGCTGGCGGCCACCCTGGCCGCCGAGGCGGACGTCGAGGTCGGCGTGGCCGGCAGCGCGGCCGGCGCCGAGCGCGCCCTGGAGCGGGCCGCCGCCGAAGGGCGGGCCTTCGACGTGATCCTGATCGACGCGGACCTGGGCCCCGTGGGCGCCGCCGCCTTGCGCCGCCCCCGCCAACAGTCCGAGCCGGAAGGGCAGTTCGGCCGTGCACCGGCACCCGGTCGGCTCTCCGTGCCGACCCAGCCGGGCCCGCTCAGGCCACCCGCCGGGCCGGCGCCCGACGGCTTACCCCTGCTGGCCAGGGCCTGTCGGACGTACCCGGAGCTGCGTGCCGTGGTGCTGGCCCGCGAGGACGACCCGCGCCGCGCCGTCCGGGCACTGCAGGCCGGTGCCTGCGGCTGGGTGGCCAAGGACAGTTCGCTGCCACGGCTGATGGCCGTGATCCGCGGCGTCCTGCGGGACGAGACCCATCTGCCGCCCGCCCTGCTCACCGGGGTGGTACGGGAGTTGACCGCCGCCCGGCGGGACCGGACGGAGAGCGAACGGCTGGTGGAGAGCCTCACCCCCCGGGAGGAGGAGGTGCTCCGCTGTATGGTCGCCGGTCTCGGCCGGCAGGCCGTGGCCGAGCGGCTCTACCTCTCGCCGCACACCGTCCGCACCCACATGCAGAACGTGCTCGGCAAGTTGGGGGTGCACTCCACCCTCGCCGCCGTCGCGGTGGCCCGACGGGCGGGCGTCAGCCCCTCCGAACCGGTCACCCCGCCCACCCCGCGCGCCACCCCAACCGTCGCCACAGGCCCCGGCGCCGGCTGACCAGCCCCCCAAGCCCAGGTACCGACATCGTCAGGTCAGGGAATTCGGAGGACACATGTCGCCGTACAACAATGCCGCACGCCTGAATCCGTCCAACCATCCACTCCAGGAAGGCGGTTCAGGTCTGCGTACGATCGTGGTCGGTGCCGGTTCGGCCGGCACCGCGCTGGTCCGCGACCTCGACCGGACACCCGACTTCGGGCTGCTCCCGGTCGGGCTGCTGGACGACGACCCGCTGAAGGCCGGTCAGCTGGTCAGCGGCGCACCGGTGCTCGGCGCGCTCGCCGAGCTGACCGAGATCGCGGTCCGGCACCGAGCCCAGGTGGTGGTGCTGGCGATCCCCGGGCTGGCCCACCAGCGGGTCCGCCAGCTGGCCACTGCGGCGGCGGCGGCCGGCGCCTCGGTCCGTTACCTGCCGTCCTTCCTCTCCGCCCTCCGCCGCGAGGTGGTCGGCTCCGACCTGCGCAGCCTGGACGTCAACCGGCTGATCGGCCGGCACGAGGTGCACGTGGTCTCCTCGGACGTCCGGGCCGTGATCGAGGGCCGCCGGGTCCTGGTCACCGGCGCGGGCGGCTCGATCGGCAGCGAACTCTGCCGTCAGCTGCACGCCTTCGGTCCGGCCGAGCTGTACATGCTCGACCACGACGAGTCCAACCTGCACCGGCTCCAACTCGACATCTGGGGCGAGGCGTTGCTCACCGACGACTCGCTGGTGATCGCCGACATCCGGGACCGGCCGAGAATCCAGCAGATCTTCCGCGACCTCCGGCCCGAGGTGGTCTTCCACGCCGCCGCCCACAAGCACCTCCCGCTGCTGGAGCGTCACCCCTCCGAGGCGGTGAAGTCCAACGTGCTGGGCACCGACAACCTGGTCGAGGCCGCCCTCGCCACCGGCGTCGAGCGGTTCGTGCTGATCTCCACCGACAAGGCGGCCGACCCGACCTCGGTGCTCGGCGCCAGCAAGCGGCTGGCCGAGCTGATCGTGCAGGCCAACGCCCGGGACGCCCGCAACCTCGGCACCGGCGTCTTCTCGGCGGTCCGGTTCGGCAACGTGCTCGGCTCGCGGGGCTCGCTGCTCTCGGTGCTGGCCGAACAGCTCCGCAGCGGCGGCCCGGTGACGGTCACCCACCCCGACGTGACCCGGTTCTTCATGACCATCGAGGAGGCGGTCGGCCTGGTGCTGGAGGCCGGGCGGATGGCGCACGGCGGCGAGGTGTTCGTGCTGGACATGGGGGAGCCGGTACGGATCGTCGACCTGGTGCACAACTTCGCCCGGCAGGTCCAGCTGGAGGCCGAGGAGGTGGAGATCCGGTACACCGGCCTCCGGGCCGGGGAGAAGCTCAACGAGGCCCTGTTCTCCGAGGGCGAGGTCCGCGTCCCCACCGCCCACGCCCGGATCTACGCCACCGTCGCCGACCACACGGCCGGCCCCGAGGACCTGGCCGGCGGCCTGACCGGCCTCTACCAGGCCGCCGCAGGCAACTCCGACGCCGAGGTCCGCCGCCGCCTGGCCGAACTCCTCCCCGGCTACCACACCCCCGTCGCCCAGCCCGTCCCCGCCCTCAGCAGCCCCTATCCGGACGGTTTCTAGGCACGAGCTGTCGGAATACAGGGGCCCGGGGCTCTGCTGTTGTGCGGCTCCGCCGCGTGGGCGACGCCGGCCTCGTACAAGGTCACCGTTGCGTAGGTGGTCAGGCACTTTCGCAGTGACCCGAGCGCCAGATCTCCTCGCCAACGCGGCGGAGCCGCAGATCGGCAGAGCCCCGAGCCCCTGGACCGTTGATGCTTGAGCCTCTGCCTGGAGCGCAGCCCGAGCGCCTGCCTGCGGCACAGCCGGAGGCGGACTCAGATCGCGTCGAACGGTGCCACCAGCTGGCGGAGGAGCCCCGCGAGCTCGGTCTGCTGCTGCCCCGTCAGTTCGGCCAGCAGGGCGCGCTCGTGGGCCAGCAGACCGGCCAGCGCCTCGTCCGCGCGGTCCCGCCCGTCCTCGGTCAGCCGGACCAGCACACCGCGCCGGTCGTCGGGGTCGGGCAGCCGCTTGACCAGGCCCTTGCCGGTGAGCCGGTCGATCCGGTTGGTCATGGTGCCGGAGGTGACCAGGGTCTGGGTGAGCAGCTGGCCGGGGGAGAGCTGGTAGGGGGAGCCGGCCCGGCGCAGGGCGGTCAGCACGTCGAACTCCCACGGCTCCAGGCCGTGCTCGGCGAAGGCGGTGCGGCGGGCGCGGTCCAGGTGCCTGGCGAGCCGGCTGACCCGGCTGAGCACCTCAAGCGGTCGCACGTCGAGGTCGGGGCGCTCACGGCGCCATGCAGCGACCAGCCGGTCGACCTCGTCCTCCATGTGGATCAGTGTAGCCACGGGTGTGTCGATATGAAGCCTCTTGACGTCAAGACTTCCTCGGTGAACACCGCGGGCACAGCTGCCGCGAGGGTCAGAGCTGCCGGTCGCCGACCAGTTTGGGGTGCCGCTCCATGCCCTCCAGGCCGTGCCAGGCCAGGTTCACCAGGTGGGCGGCCACCTCGGCCTTGCCCGGGCGGCGGACCTCCAGCCACCACTGGCCGGTGAGCGCGACCATGCCGACCAGCATCTGTGAGTACATCGGCGCCAGCCGGGCGTCGAAGCCGCGGGACTTGAACTCCAGGCCGAGGATGTCCTCGACCTGGGTGGCGATGTCGCTGATCAGCGAGGCGAAGCTGCCGGTGGACTGCGCCACCGGGGAGTCCCGGACCAGGATCTTGAAGCCGTCGGTCGAGGTGTCGATGTAGTCCATCAGTGCGAAGGCGGCCTGCTCCAGCAGCTCGCGGGAGTGTCCCCCCGTGAGCGCGCCGGTGACCATGTCGAGGAGGAGCTGCATCTCCCGGTCGACCACGACCGCGTACAGCCCCTCCTTGCCCCCGAAGTGCTCGTAGACCACCGGCTTGGAGACCCCGGCCCGCTCGGCGATCTCCTCCACCGAGGTGCCGTCGTAGCCGCGCTCGGCGAACACCGTCCGGCCGATGTCGAGGAGTTGTTCGCGGCGCTGCTTGCCGGTCATCCTGACCCGGCCCGCCTTGGTGGTCCGGGCGGGAGCGGCCGACCGGGTACGGGCGGTCTCCGCTCGTGTGGTCCGGCCGTCCGTGGTGTCTCCGTTGCTCCCGTTCACCCTTACATCATGCTGCAGGCGTCGGGTCATGCGGTGCGGCGGGCCGCGATCCGCTCCGCGTCCGGCCACCGCACATCCGTCGCCCAGCCCGCCAGTTCGAACCAGCGGATCAGCCGGGCGGAGGAGTCGATCTGGCCGCGCAGCACCCCGTGCCGGGCCGAGGTGGGGTCGGCGTGGTGCAGGTTGTGCCAGGACTCGCCACAGGACAGCACCGCCAGCCACCAGACGTTGCCGGACCTGTCACGGGACTTGAACGGCCGGGAGCCGATCGCGTGGCAGATCGAGTTGATCGACCAGGTGACGTGGTGCAGCAGGGCCACCCGGACCAGCGAGCCCCAGAAGAAGGCGGTCAGCGCGCCCTGCCAGGACATCGAGACCAGACCGCCGACCAGCGGCGGGATCAGCATCGAGACCAGGGTCCAGACCCAGAACAGCCGGGAGACGGTCCGCAGCGCCGGGTCCTTCACCAGGTCGGGCGCGTACTTGACCTGGGAGGTCTGCTCCTCGTCGAAGAGCCAGCCCATGTGGGCCCACCAGAGGCCCTTGAGCAGCGCGGGCACCGACTCGCCGTAACGCCACGGCGAGTGCGGGTCGCCCTCCTTGTCGCTGAACCGGTGGTGCTTGCGGTGGTCGGCCACCCAGCGCACCAGCGGGCCCTCGATCGCCAGGCTGCCGGCGATCGCCAGCGCGATCACCAGCGGGCGCTTGGCCTTGAACGAGCCGTGCGTGAAGTAGCGGTGGAACCCGACCGTGATGCCGTGGCAGGCGACGAAGTACATCACCGTGGCGATCGCCAGGTCGGTCCAGCCGAGGCCCCAGCCCCAGGCCACCGGCACGACGGCCAGCAGCGCCAGGAAGGGCACCCCGATGAAGAGGCCGAGCGTGATCCGCTCGGCGAGGCCCTGCTTCTCGCCACCTCGGGTGGCGGAGAGCTGGGTGGCGGCGATGGCATCAGCCTCTGGGGGCGCTTCGCTGGCCTGGATCGTCATGGGGTTCCTTGAGGGAAGGGGCTACCTACGTAGCCGTAACCTACGGCATCGTAAGTTCTGCCGCCCCGGTTGGGAAGACGTGTCGGCCACGGCTAGGGGCCCCTAAGGGTGGTGGATGTCAGAGCCCTTACCCCGTAGGCTGTGGACCGCATGCCGGGCGACCGGCACGGTGCAGCTCCTTCCCGGATCGTCTAAGGGCAGGACAGCTGGTTTTGGTCCAGCTTATGGGGGTTCGAATCCTCCTCCGGGAGCGTCCGCGACAGCCCCCGGACCGCGACGGCGGTCCGGGGGCTGCCTGCTGTCCGGGCTAAGCTCGGGGCAGCCCGGGAGCGCGGCCGTGCGGAGTGCCGGCCTTCGGGCGTCCCTCCCCTCCCTGCGCCGAACCGAGGAGCCTCCCGCGTGAGTGCCAACACCCCTGCTGCCGTGATCGTGCTCGCCGCCGGCGGCGGGACTCGGATGAAGTCCAAGAGCCTGCCCAAGGTGCTGCACCCGATCTGCGGCCGCACCCTGGTCGGTCACGCGGTGTCCGCCGCCCAGGAGTTGACGCCGGATCGGCTGCTGGTGGTGGTCGGTCACCAGCGCGAGCTGGTGCAGGCCCATCTGGCCGAGTGCCACCCCGACGTACGGACCGCCGTGCAGCTGGAGCAGAAGGGCACCGGTCACGCGGTGCGCATCGCGCTGGCGGCACTGGCCGCCGAGGGCGGCGAGCCGGACGGCACGGTGGTGATCACCACCGGCGACGCCCCGCTGCTGACCGGCGGCACGCTGGCCGCGCTGGTCGCCGCGCACGTCGAGCAGGGCAACGGGGTCACCGTGCTGACCGCCGTGGTGCCGGACTCCACCGGCTACGGCCGGATCCTGCGGGACGACGCGGAGGCGGTCGCGGCGATCGTCGAGGAGAAGGACGCCACCCCGGCGCAGCGCGCGATCGCCGAGATCAACTCCGGGGTCTTCGCCTTCGACGCCAAGCTGCTGGCCGAGGCGCTGGCCAAGGTCACCACCGACAACTCGCAGGGCGAGGAGTACCTCACCGACACGCTCGGCATCCTCCGGACGGCGGGTCACCGGGTGGGCGCCGTGGTGGCCGCCGACTACCGGGACATCCTGGGGATCAACGACCGGGTCCAGCTGGCCGAGGCCCGCCGGATCCTGAACTCCCGGCTGACCGAGCGGGCGATGCGCGCGGGCGTCACCGTGGTCGACCCGGCCACCACCTGGATCGACGTCCAGGTCAGCTACGAGCCGGACGCGGTGCTGCTGCCGAACACCCAGCTGCACGGCACCACCCACTTGGGCGAGGGCTGCCAGGTCGGTCCGAACTCGACCCTGACCGACACCCTGGTCGGCGCGGGCGCCACTGTGAGCAACACCACGGCGATCGGCGCCGAGATCGGCGAGCTGGCCGGCGTCGGCCCGTACGCCTACCTGCGCCCGGGCGCCAAGCTGGGCCGGAAGGCCAAGGCCGGCACCTACGTGGAGATCAAGAACTCCGAGCTCGGCGAGGGCGCCAAGGTGCCGCACCTGTCGTACATCGGGGACGCCACCATCGGCGAGCACAGCAACGTCGGCGCGGCCTCCGTGACGGTCAACTACGACGGTGTGAACAAGCACCGGACCACCATCGGGGCCCACTGCCGCACGGGTTCGGACAACATGTTCATCGCCCCGGTGACGGTCGGTGACGGTGCTTACACCGCGGCCGGTTCGGTGATCGTCAGCGACGTGCCGGCCGGTGCGCTCGGGGTCTCCCGGGCCCAGCAGCGCAACATCCCCGGCTGGGTGGAGCGCAAGCGGCCCGGCACCGACTCGGCGCGTGCGGCGGCCGAGGCGAACGGGGCCTGAACGGTCCCCTGGGGATCTTGGGGAGTGGGCCCGGGGCGGACGCTTCGCGGCCCAGCGCGTAACCTGGAGTACATACGTGCGCCACTGGGCTCCCTGGCCCGTGTCTGGGCGTACTCCCCATCCCCGTTGACCACCGATCCCGGCCGAGCCGGGGTGCGGCGCGGCGGGTTCATGTGCGTCAGCAACACGAGGAGACGGTGCAGTGAGCGGGATCACGACGTCGGGTGAGAAGAAGCTCAAGCTCTTCTCCGGCCGTGCCCACCCCGAGCTGGCGGCCGAAGTCGCCGCGGCGCTCGGGACCGAACTGGTGCCCACCAAGGCGCTGGACTTCGCCAACGGTGAGATCTACGTCCGCTTCCTGGACTCCGCCCGTGGTGCGGACTGCTTCGTGATGCAGAGCCACACGGCTCCGATCAACCAGTGGATCATGGAACAGCTCATCATGATCGACGCGTTGAAGCGGGCCTCGGCCCGCAGCATCACGGCGATCCTGCCGTTCTACGGCTACGCCCGGCAGGACAAGAAGCACCTGGGCCGCGAGCCCATCTCGGCCCGTCTGGTGGCCGACCTGCTGGCTGCGGCCGGCGCCGACCGGATCATGGCGGTGGACCTGCACACCGCGCAGATCCAGGGCTTCTTCTCCGGCCCGGTGGACCACCTGTTCGCGCTGCCGCTGCTGGCGGACTACGTGGGCCGGAAGGTCGACCGGTCGAAGCTGACCATCGTCTCGCCGGACGCCGGCCGGGTGAAGGTCGCCGACCAGTGGTCGGACCGCCTCGGTGCGCCGCTGGCGATCATCCACAAGCGCCGGGACATGACCCAGGCCAACACCATCCTGTCCGCCGAGGTGGTCGGTGACGTCAAGGGCCGGGTCTGCGTCCTGGTCGACGACATGATCGACACGGCCGGCACCATCTGCGCCGCGGCCGACGCGCTCTTCGACAACGGCGCCGCCGACGTCATCGTGGCCGCCACCCACGGTGTGCTGTCCGGCCCGGCCGCCGACCGCCTGAAGAACTCCCGGGTCAGCGAGTTCGTGTTCACCAACACCCTGCCGACCCCGCAGGAGCTCCAGCTGGACAAGGTGACCACGCTCTCGATCGCCCCGTCGATCGCCGCCGCGATCCGCGAGGTCTTCGAGGACGGCTCGGTCACCAGCCTCTTCGAGGGTGTGCACTGACCCCGCGTCAGCTGTGATCCGGCCCCGGTGCTCAGTCGAGCGCCGGGGCCGATTTCGTGGTTGACGAGCCGTACGGTTAGACTCGTGAGACTGCTCGGCGAGGGATGCTGTGCGCCCATTCGGTGCCGTCTCCGTGATCGACGCGCTGCTGAAAAACCTTCAGCCGTCGTCTGCCGTCGAGCGAACCCCCAGGTATTTGAGGGTGTGGCTTCGGCGGTTTTCGCTTGTCTGCACCCGTTTTCCCCAAGAGGAGCAGACGTGTCCGAGATCCGCCTTGCCGCCGAGTCCCGCACCGAGTTCGGCAAGGGTGCCGCCCGTCGCGCCCGTCGCGCCGGCTTCGTCCCCGGCGTCGTCTACGGCCACGGCCAGACCCCGGTTCACCTGAACCTGCCCAGCCACGCCCTGATGATGGCGCTGAAGACCTCGAACGCCCTGCTGGTCGTGCCGATCGACGGCAAGGACGAGTACGTGCTGCCGAAGGCCATCCAGCGTGAGGCCATCAAGCGCACCATCGAGCACGTCGACCTGCTGCTCGTGAAGCGCGGCGAGAAGGTCACCGTCGAGATCCCGATCCTCACCGAGGGCGAGCTCGCTGCCGGTGGCAACCTGCTCGAGCACGTGCTGAACTCCCTCCCGGTCGAGGCCGAGGCCACCCACCTGCCCGAGTCGGTCACCGTCTCGGTCCAGGGCCTCGAGGCCGGCGCCTCCGTCCTGGCCAAGGACATCACCCTGCCGGCCGGCACCACCCTGGCCGTCGACGGCGACACCGTCGTCCTCCAGGTCATCGGCGCCCAGGCCTCGCAGGCCGACGCCGACGCCGAGGCCGCCGCGGCCCAGGCCTGAGCCTCACCCGTTGCCTGACCGCTGCCCCGGTCACTCCGTTCGGAGTGACCGGGGCAGCGGTGTGTCCGGGATGATGGCGGTATCCGAAGAAGGAGCGGTACATGAACGACTACGACGGTCCGTGGCTGGTCGTCGGCCTCGGCAACCCGGGCGACGAGTACGCCCGGAACCGGCACAACATCGGCTTCATGGTGGTCGACCTGCTGGCCCAGCGGATCGGTGCCAGGTTCAAGACCCACAAGAGCCGGGCCGGGATCGCCGAGGGACGGATCAGCGGGAAGCGGGTCGTGCTGGCGAAGCCGATGACCTTCATGAACCTCTCCGGCGGCCCGACCACCGCGCTGCGCGACTTCTACAAGGCGCCCACCTCGGCGATCGTCGCGGTGCACGACGAGCTGGACCTCGACTACGCCACCCTGCGACTCAAGCTCGGCGGCGGCGACAACGGCCACAACGGCCTGAAGTCGATCACCAAGTCGCTCGGCCCCGACTACCACCGGCTGCGCTGCGGGATCGGCCGCCCACCCGGCCGGATGGACGTCGCGGACTTCGTGCTCAAGGACTTCTCCTCGACCGAGCGCAAGGAGCTGGAGTGGTTCGTGGACCGCTCGGCCGACGCGGTGGAGGCCCTGCTCGCGGAGGGGCTGGAGCGGGCCCAGGGCACCTACAACTCCTGACGGTCCGTCAAGACGCCGCGCTGGGTTTGCACAACGGTCGTGCAACGCTTGCCCGATCGTTCCGGAAACCGTGTGGGAACGACCGGTCCGATCGGATAGCGTCAGTCGGGTACGCAGGGTTGAGGGGTTGGATCTGGGGGTAGGGACCGTGATTCGGTCACAGCGCGTCCGTGTCGGACGTGTGCTGGGTGGTACGACGCTGGTGCTGGCGGCCACGGTGTTCGGGGCGACGGCCGCGCAGGCGGCCGACCCGACGGGGCGGCCCGCCGGGTCGCCGGAGCCGGCCGCCGCGCAGTTCCCCGCCCCGGAGGCGGGTGAGCTGGGCACCTCGTCCGGGCTGTACGCCGTGGGCGGCGGCCTGGTGGTGGTCGCGGGCGGGGCGGCGATGTGGCTGCGCCGCCGGAAGTCCGGCCGGGTGACGGTGCACTGAGCGGGCGTCGGCAGACGACGGAGGGGCGGTCCTTGCGGACCGCCCCTCCCCGCGTTCCGGCCGGGTCAGCCGGTGTTGCGCAGACCGGCGGCGATGCCGTTGACGGTCAGCAGCAGCGCCCGGGCCCGCAGCGGGTCCTCCTCGCGGCCCTGGGCGACCAGCTCGCGCTGGCGGCGGAGCAGCGCCACCTGGAGGTAGGAGATCGGGTCGAGGTAGGCGTCGCGGACCGTGAAGGTCTGCTTCAACACCTCGTTGTGCTCCAGGAGTTCGCTCTCGCCGGTGAGCCGGAGCACCTCCTTGAGGGTCAGCTCGTGCTCGGCCACGATCTGGTCGAACACGTGGTGCAGCTCGGCCGGGACCAGCTGCTCGACGTAGTGCCGGGCGATCCGCAGGTCGGTCTTGGCCAGCGTCATCGCGACGTTGGACAGGAAGTTCTGGAAGAAGTGCCACTGGCCGTGCATCTCGGCCAGCACGTCACCCAGACCGGCCGCCCGGGCCGCCGCCAGGCCGGAGCCGACGCCGTACCAGCCGGGCACGATCTGCCGGGACTGGGTCCAGCCGAAGACCCACGGGATCGCCCGCAGACCGTCCAGGCCGGCGCCGGAGTCCGGGCGGCGGGACGGGCGGGAGCCCAGGTGCAGCGAGGCCAGCTGGTCCACCGGGGTGGCCGCGAAGAAGTACTTCGGCAGGTCCTCCTGCTCGACCAGCGCGCGGTACGAGGTGTGCGCGGCCTCGGAGACCTGGTCCATCACCTGGTCCCAGCGGGCCAGCTCCTCGGGCGCCTGGCGCGGGGCGGTGTGCAGCGCGGAGGCGGCCAGCGTGGCCGAGATGGTCAGCTCCAGGTTCTCCCGGGCCAGCGAGGGGAGCAGGTACTTGTCCGAGATCACCTCGCCCTGCTCGGTGACCTTGATCTCGCCCTCCAGGGTGCCCCAGGGCTGGGCCAGGATCGCCTCGTGCGAGGGGCCGCCGCCGCGGCCGACGGTGCCGCCGCGGCCGTGGAACAGCCGCAGCCGGATGCCGTACCGGTGGGCCACGTCGCGCAGCCGGCGCTGGGCCCGGTGGATCTCCCACTGCGAGGTGGTGATGCCGCCGAACTTGGACGAGTCCGAGTAACCGAGCATCACCTCCTGGATGTCGCCGCGGAGCGAGACCAGCAGGCGGTAGGACGGGTCGGAGAGCATCTCGTCCAGGATCCGGTCGGCCTCCTGGAGCTCGTCGGTGGTCTCCAGCAGCGGCACGATGCCGATGGTGGCGATGCCCGCGTGCAGGTCGATCAGGCCGGCCTCACGGGCCAGGACGGTGGCCGCGAAGACGTCGTCGGCGCCCTGGCACATCGAGATGATGTAGCTCTCGACGATCTCGTCGCCGAACCGCTCGAAGCCCTCCCGGATGGTGTTGAAGACACCGAGGGTCTTGGTGCCCGCCGCGTCCAGCGGGGCCGGGGTGGGCGCCAGCGGGCGGCGCGAGCGCAGCTCCTTGGCGAGCAGCTTCTGCCGGTACTCGCGCGGCATGTCCGCGTAGCGCCACGCCTCCTCGCCGAGCCGGTCGAAGAGCTGGCCGAGCGCGTGGTGGTGCGCCTCGGCGTGCTCGCGGACGTCCATGGTGGCGAGCTGGAGGCCGAACGCCTCCACGGTGCGGATCGCCCGGGCCAGCCGGCCATCGGCGATCAGCTCGCCCCGGTGGGCGCGCAGCGAGTCCTGAATGAGCTTCAGGTCGGCGACCAGCTCGCGGGTGCCCAGGTAGTCCCGGCCGGGGACGTGCGGGGTGCCGGCGGCGAGCCGCTCGCGGGTGTTCTCCAGCTTGAGCCGGACGCAGGTGGCCTTCAGCCGGTACGGCTCCTCGGCGTTCATCCGCTTGTAGCGCGGGCTCAGCTCGGGCAGCAGCTTGAGGTCGGCCTCCAGCGAGGCGAGCAGCTCCTCCGAGGCGCCGGCCAGCCGGACCGAGGTGGAGAGCGAGTTGCGCAGGTCGTCGACGGCGGCCAGGGCGTCCTTGATGCCGTACTCGTGCTGCAGGTTGAGCACGTCCCAGGTGACCTGCGGGGTGACGTTCGGGTTGCCGTCCCGGTCGCCGCCGATCCAGGTGCCGAAGGTCAGCGGTCGGACGCCCTCGGGCAGGCTCAGCCCGACCCGGGCCAGCTCCTCGTGCAGCTCCTCCAGCACCTCCGGGACGGCCTCGCGGTACAGCTCGTCCAGGTAGTAGACGGCGTTCCGGGCCTCGTCGGTGGGCTCCGGGCGGGCGATCCGCAGCTCGTCGGTCTGCCAGAGCAGGTCGATCACCTCGGCGAGGCGGCGGTCGGCCTGCCGCTTGGCCGAGGAGTGCCGGACCGGGTCGGTGGTGGAGAGCCCCGAGGCGGCGTGCTCGCGGTGGATCCGCTCCAGCAGCTCGCCGATCCGGCGCAGCTTGTTGAGCACGCTGCGGCGGGCGGCCTCGGTCGGGTGCGCGGTGAAGACCGGACGGACCGCCAGGTGCGCCAGCGTGTCGGCCAGGTGCTTCGGGTCGGCGTCGGCCAGCTGGTCGGCGGTCTGCGCCAGCAGCGAGCCGTGCTTGGCCCGGCGGGTGGCGAACTCGCGGCCGCGGTGCACCTGCTCGGTGACGTTCGCCAGGTGGAAGTAGGTGGAGAAGGCCCGGACCAGCTTGGCCGCCGTCTCCAGGTCGATACCGGAGAGCAGCTCGGCGGTCGCCTCGCCGTCGGTCCGGCTGAGCAGGCGGACCTGCTCGACCAGGCCGAGCAGCTCGGCGCCCTCCTGGCGGACCAGGGTCTCGCCGAGCAGGTCGCCGAGGCGGCGGATGTCCGCGCGGAGCGCGGCGTTGTCGGCGATCGGCGTGGGGCTCTCCGCCGGAGTGGGGACCGGAGCGGTCACGGCTGGCTCCCTGTGGTGGTGGGGTTCGGCAACGGCTCTCGCCGCCTGGGTAGAGGCGGTGTGTGCGGACCGCGCTGTCCGACGCGACCAGCATAGGTGGCACCCGGTGCCGTCTCGGCGAGGTAACCGCATCGCGGACAGTCTTTAGGGGTCCACTGCCCGCAGGGCTCGGGCACTGTGTTCCGAGCCCCTGGGTAGTCGACCGCTGAGCGCCTGCCGACAGTGCGGCCCCGATCCCCTGGACCGTAGCCCCGGAACGCCTGCCGACAGTGCGGCGAAATGGCCCGTCGTGACGGCGGGCCGCTCGCATAGGCTGGCCTCCATGAGCAACTCGCCGGACGGGGGCGGGCCGGGCCGATCACTCTGGTGGTGGGGGCGGCGCCGCAGCGTGGTGCTGGATGTCGGACTGGCCGGGCTGGCCGGGTTGGAGTGTGCGTTCGGGGCGTTCTCGACCGTTCGGGTGCAGTTGGAGTGGGCGCTGCCGGTCGCGGTGCTGGCGGCGGTGCTGGGGGCGCTCTCGGGCGCGAGCCTGGTGGTGCGCCGCAGGTGGCCCGCCGTACCGGTGGTGGTGGCGCTGCTGTTCGTGCCGGGGTCGTTCGGCGTGGTGCTGCTGATGGTGTCGCTGTACACCCTGGCGGCGACCTGGGAGTGGCCGAGCCGGCGGTGGCGGGTGGTGGCGCTCTGGGCGGTGGCGTTCGTCGAGACCACCGTGGTGGTGCTGTTCTACATGTTCCTGCCGGAGGGCCGGACGGCCGATCAGCAGCTGCCGCCGACCTGGGTGTTCGTGGTGATGGCGGTGCTGATCGCGATCGGGGTGACCGTCCCGCCGGTGGTGACCGGGCTGTACCTGGGGGCGCGCCGTCGGCTGGTGGAGAGCCTGAAGGACCGGGCGCACGGCCTGGAGACCGAGCTCGACCTGCTGGCCGAGCAGGCGCAGGAGCGGGCCCGCCGGGCCCGGTTGGAGGAGCGCACCCGGATCGCCCGGGAGATGCACGATGTGGTGGCGCACCGGGTGAGCCTGATGGTGGTGCACGCCGGGGCGCTGGAGCGGGTGATCCCGAAGGACCCGGCGAAGGCGCAGCAGAGCGCCAAGCTGATGGGCGAGGTGGGCCGGCAGGCGCTGAACGAGCTGCGCGAGATCCTCGGGGTGCTGCGGATGTCCGAGGAGCCGGCGGCCGGCCCGGCCGGGCTGGCGGAGCTGACCCGGTTGGTGCAGCAGTCGGAGGCGGCCGGGATGCTGGTCACCCTGACGGTCAGCGGGGCCCGGCGGCCGTACGCGCGGGAGGCCGAGCAGACCGCGTACCGGGTGGTGCAGGAGGGGCTGACGAACGCTCACAAGCATGCCGGCGGGGCCCGGGTCTCGGTCCTGCTGGCGTTCGTGCCGAACGGTGTCCGGGTGGCGGTGCTGAACGACTGCCCGGGCGGTGGCGAGCGGGCGGCGGGTCTGCCGAGCGGGGGCAACGGGCTGGTCGGGATGCGCGAGCGGGTGCTCGCGCTGGGCGGCAGTTTCAGTGCCGGACCGGAGCCGGACGGGGGGTTCCGGGTGGAGGCGGTACTGCCGTCCCGGCTCGCGGTGCAGGACGGTCCGCTGGCGTAGCGTCAGGCGCCGGTGCCCGCAGCAGCAGCCGGCCGACCGGCGGCTGCACCAGCGGGCCGAACAGCCGGACGCTGACCGGCAGGCTGAGCAGCACCGCGAGCCCGAGTGCGAACCCGCCGTAGACCGGCAGCGCCGTCCAGGAGTGCTGGAGCGAGCGGGCGTGGTAGACGCCGCTGGCCTGCAGCAGTTTGAGCGGCAGGCCGTGCAGCAGGTAGACGTACAGCGAGGCGGCGCCGAGCGAGGTCCAGCGCTGCCGGCCGGCCGGCAGCAGGGCCAGGAAGGAGGCGGCGGCGACCAGCGAGAGCAGGCCGAGGGCGGCCTTGACGGCCAGCCAGACCGGGTAGCCGACGCCGAGCTGGGCGGCGGTCTCGGTGTACTCGACCCAGGCGGTGTTCAGCAGCTTGGGGTAGGCCAGCCAGATCGCGGCGAACGCGGACAGCAGGCCGAACGGGGCCAGCGCGCGGACCGTCCGGTGCCGGAGCAGCTCGAAGTGCCGGGGCCGGAGCACCAGGCCGAGCACGAACCAGGGCAGGAAGCCCAGGGTGCGGCCGAGCGCGAGTTCGGCCGGGTAGGCGTGCACCGCACCGGAACCGGCCGCGACCAGCACGGCGATCGGCAGCGGGTGGCGCAGCGCCGTCCAGAGCGGCACGCTGAGCCGCCAGATCAGCAGCGACAGCAGGAACCAGGTGAGCCAGCGCGGCTCCAGCAGCCGGATCGGCTGGAGGTCCTGCTCCAGGGCCATCCCGACCAGGTTGTAGAGGAGTTGGAAGACCAGGTAGGGCACCACGAGCTGGGAGATCAGCCGCCCGCCGTCGACCTGGGGGCGGCCGGTCCTGGGCCGGGAGAAGTAGCCGCAGAGCACGATGAAGACCGGCATCGAGAACGCCGCGATGGTCAGCACCACCGCGCCGACCGTGCGGTTCTTCTCCAGCAGCGGCATCCAGGTGTGGGCGCAGACCACCAGTGCGACCGCCGCGAACTTGGCGTTGTCGAAGAGCGGTTGGCGTTCCAACGCGAATCCTCCTGCTGTTCCCCGCGAAAGCTCCACAATCGGGCTGGGGGTCAGTGTGGACTCAACGGGTGCTCGGCGGCAGTGGATTGGCGAAAGTGTCACGTGCCGGAGAGAGCCGTCACACCGTCGGCGCGGGCAGCCGTTCGGGTTGCAGGCCGAGCACCAGGGTGGCCACCGCCTGGTCGACCGAACGTCCCAGGTACCACTCGCCGGTGTGGTCCAGGCTGTACACCCGGCCGTCCTCGTCGAGGGCCAGCAGGGCCTGGCCGTACGCCTCCTCGCCGAGCGGGGCGACCCGGCTGCCCAGCGCCCGGCCGAGGTCGGCCAGGGTGCGGGGCTGGTGCAGCCCGCAGCGCGGGTCGAGCAGGAAGGGTGTCCGGGCGATCTCCCGGCCGGCGCCGGTCAGTTCGACGGCCAGCCCGCCGAACTCGGCCCAGGCCTCGATCGCGGCCGGGAAGACCGCGTGCTGGACCCCGTCCGGAGCGCCGTGCGCGACCAGGGCGTCGGCCCACTCCTCGGCCTGCCGGATCTGCCACCGGCCCGGGTGCCAGCCGGCCTGCTTGAGCGCGGCGGCGACGTCGGCCGGGAAGCGTGGCTGGGTGCGGAGGGCGGAGTTCAGTGCGGGCTCCAGTCGTACGGGGTCGGGGTGGGAGGGGACGTGGTCAGGAGGCTGCGGGGCCGACCGCGACGCTGGCCACCTGGAGGTGGCCGAGCAGTGGCTCGCAGGAGCGGCAGGGCGGTGCGTGGGTGCCGTGCGCCGGGTCGCCCTCCTCCCGGATCCGGACGGTGGTCAGCCGGGAGCCCTTCAGCGCCTTGCGGGCGTCCGGCAGGGTGAGCGGCTTGCGGGCGGACCGCTTGGACCGGGTGGTGTCCACCTCGGTCAGGTACCGGGACAGCAGCTCCGCCTCGGGGCAGCGGCCGACGAACCGCTCGCGCTGCTCGGCGGGCAGCCCGGCCAGGAAGTCGGCGACCAGCGGGTGCAGCTCCGGCACCAGGTCGGGCTTGTGCCCGGCCAGGGTGTGCACGGTGCCGTTCTTCAGGGAGAGCGCGGCCGCCACGGCGGGGAGCAGGCTGTCCCGGTGGTGGCGCAGCGCCGGAAGGGGCGACGGGTCGGTCTGCTCCATGGCGGCTGCTCCTCACCTGTGTCGACGGTCCGGCGGACGGTGCTGTCCGACGGTAGGGGTCAAGCGTGCCAAACGCCGCAGACATTGCCGAAACCGGGGGCTGATCGGGTGGCTGACCCGCCGTCCGCTGATCAGGCTTCACCATTCCCCCACGTTTTCCCGATTCGGCCCCCGCCCGCTGACGCCAGCCGATACCGTTCCGGCAGCAGGGCCGGGTCGACCGTGGGGGAGCGGGCGGAGTCGGCCGAATGCGGGGCAGCCGACGGCGAAGGGGCCGCCGGTACCGAGCAAGGGGGGTCTTGCGATGACGTCGTCCGGAGCGGTCTCGTCCGACGCAGTGGCGCACGAGGCACCGGGTGAGCACGTACCGACACCCGGGGTGCCCGAGCCCAGGGTGGCCGAGCGGATCGGCATGGCCGTGGTCGGCGCCGGGTACTGGGGGCCGAACCTGGTCCGGAACGCGCAGCAGACGGCCGCGCTGCGGCTGCACTGGCTCTGCGACCTGGACGAGGCCAAGTCCCGCCGGGTGCTGGGGGAGTACAGCACGGTCGGCTCCACCACCTCCTTCGAACAGGTGTTGGCCGACCCGCGGGTGCGGGCGGTGGCGATCGCCACCCCGGCGGCCGGGCACTACAAGCTGGTGCGGGCCGCGCTGGAGGCCGGCAAGCACGTCCTGGTGGAGAAGCCGATCACCACCTCCGCCGAGGAGGCCGCCGAGCTCTGCGAGCTGGCCGAGGCCCGCGGGCTGGTGCTGATGTGCGATCACACCTTCTGCTACACGCCGGTGGTGCGCCGGATCAGGGAGCTGGTGCACGGCGGCGAGCTGGGCGACATCCAGTTCTTCGACTCGGTCCGGATCAACCTCGGGCTGGTGCAGCCCGACGTGGACGTGCTCTGGGACCTGGCCCCGCACGACCTGTCGATCCTGGACTTCGTGCTGCCGCCGGGCGTCGAGCCGGTCGGGGTGAGCGCCCAGGGGGCCGACCCGATCGGGGCCGGCCGGGCCTGCGTGGCGTACCTGACGGTGCGGCTGAGCAACGGCGCGCTGGCGCACTGCCACGTCAACTGGCTCTCCCCGACCAAGGTCCGGACCACCATGATCGGCGGCTCCCGGCGCACCCTGGTCTGGGACGACCTCAACCCGCAGGCCCGCCTCGCGGTGCACGACCGGGGCGTGGACCTCACCCCGCCGGACGAGCTGACCGACGCGATCCGGCACCAGGCGCTGATCTCCTACCGGGTCGGCGAGATGGTCGCCCCCGCGCTGGTCGAGCAGGAGGCGCTGCGGAACGTGATGGCTGAGTTCGCCGCCGCGATCACCGAGGGCCGGGCCCCGCTCACCGACGGCCGGTCCGGGCTACGGGTGCTGCGACTGCTGCACGCCGCCTCGCGCAGCCTCGAACTCGGCGGCGCCACCGTGCCGGTGGAGACCACCGGCGACGTAGAACTGATCACTGCTCAGGAGAGGGCCACCGCCCGATGAACGCTGTCCCGATCGAGGGTTCCCGCTGTCTGGTCACCGGTGGTGCCGGGACCATCGGCTCGACCGTCGTCGACCAACTGCTGGTGGGCGGGGCCCGCGAGGTGGTCGTGCTCGACAACTTCGTCCGGGGCCGGATGGCCAACCTGGCGCACGCCGAGTCGATCGCCGCGCCCGGGCAACTCCGGGTGGTGGACGGCGACATCCGCGACCGCGCGTTGCTCCGCGAGCTGCTCGGCAGCGACACCGACCTGCTGTTCCACCTGGCCGCGATCCGGATCACCCAGTGCGCCGCCGAACCCCGGCTGGCCCTGGAGATCATGGTGGACGGCACCTTCGACGTGGTGGAGGCCGCCGCCGAGTGCGGGGTGAAGAAGGTGGTCGCCTCCTCCACCGCCTCGGTCTACGGCCTGGCCGACACCTTCCCGACGCCGGAGACCCAGCACCCGTACCACAACGACACGCTGTACGGCGCCGCCAAGGTCTTCAACGAGGGCCTGCTGCGCAGCTTCCACGCGATGTACGGGCTGGACTACGTGGCCCTGCGCTACTTCAACGTGTACGGCCCCCGGATGGACGTGCACGGCCGCTACACCGAGGTGTTCATCCGCTGGATGGAGCGGATCAACGGCGGGGAGCCGCCGCTGATCTTCGGCGACGGCGCGCAGACCATGGACTTCGTGCACACCGAGGACATCGCGCGGGCCAACCTGCTGGCCGCCGCCGCCCCGGTCACCGACCGGGTCTACAACATCGCCACCTCCACCGAGGTCTCGCTGCGCGGCCTGGCCGACGCGTTGCTGCGTGCGATGGACTCCGAGCTGGACGTCGAGCACGGCCCGGCCCGGGGCACCGCCGGCGGCGTGGTCCGCAGGCTGGCCGACATCTCGGCCGCCGAGCGCGAGCTCGGCTGGAAGCCGGAGCTGGGCCTCGACGAGGGCCTGCGCCAGCTGGTCACCTGGTGGCGCGAGCAGTAGCACCGCCGTCCGTCGTAGACCCCGGGGCAGCGGGCCCCGGGGTTCCGTACCGCGCACCCGGGAGCAGCCCCGTGTCCACCATCCCTGTCATGGTCCCCTGGCTCGGCGAGGAGGAGGCCCAGGCCGCCGCCGAGGCCGTCCGCTCCGGCTGGGTGGCCCAGGGCCCCCGGGTCGCCGAGTTCGAGCGGGCCTTCGCCGAGTACCTCGGGGTGCCGCACGCCGTCGCGGTCTCCTCCTGCACCACCGCGCTGCACCTGGCGCTGATCGGCGCCGGGGTCGGCCCGGGGGACGAGGTGGTGGTGCCCTCGCTCTCCTTCGTCGCCACCGCCAACGCGGTCACCTACGTGGGTGCCGTCCCGGTCTTCGCGGACGTCGAGCTCGCCACCGGCAACCTGACCGCCGGGACGGTGGCGCCGCTGCTCACCGAGCGGACCAGGGCGGTGATCGCGGTGGACCAGGGCGGCGTGCCGGTCGACCTGACCGCGATCGAGGCACTGGCCGGGCCGCGCGGCATCACCGTGATCGAGGACGCCGCCTGCGGGGCCGGGTCGCTGCTGCGCGGCCGCCCGGTGGGCAGCGGGGCCGCGATCGCCGCGTACTCGTTCCACCCGCGCAAGCTGCTGACCACCGGCGAGGGCGGCATGGTGACCTGTCAGGACGGTGAACTCGCGGCCCGGCTGCGGCGGTTGCGCGAGCACGGGATGAGCGTCTCGGCTGCCGACCGGCACGCCGCCAGTGGCGGCGCCGGAGTGGTCGAGACGTACGACGAGATCGGCTACAACTACCGGATGACCGACATCCAGGCCGCGATCGGCCTGGTGCAGCTCGGCAAGCTGCCCGCGATGGTCGCCCGGCGCCGCGAACTCGCGGACCGCTACCGGTCGTTGCTCGGTCCGCTGGGCGAGCGGCTGGTGGCCGACCCGGCGCACGGCACCGGCAACTTCCAGGCCTGCTGGCTGCTGCTGCCCGAGGACGCGCCGGACCGCACCGAGGTGCTCACCCGGCTGGCCGCGGCCGGGGTGTCCGCCCGGCGCGGCATCATGGCGGCCCACCTGGAGGCGCCGTACAAGGACGCGGCCCGGGTGCCGCTGCCCAACACCGAGCTGCTGACCGGGCGTTCGCTGATCCTGCCGCTCTTCCACACGCTCGCCGAGCAGCAGCAGGACACCGTGGTCGGTGCGCTCCGGGCGATCCTCGGTTGACCGAGATCAGGCATCTCGGTCACGCGGGATTCGTGGTCGGGCACGCCGGTCTGCGGATCCTGATCGACCCCTGGTTCCACCCCGCCTTCCTGGACGCCTGGTTCCCCTACCCCGACAACCGGGCGCTGCTGCCCGAGGTGGTCGAGGGCCGGTACGACTTCCTGTACGTCTCGCACACCCACGAGGACCACTTCGACGAGCGGCTGCTCGGCCAGCTCTCCCGGGACGTCACGGTGCTGGTGCCGAGGTTCCGTTCGCACGGGCTGCGCAGACGGCTGAACCGGCTCGGCTTCGGCCGGCAGGTGCTGCTCGGCCACCGGGAGACGCACCTGCTCGGGCCGGACGCGACCGCCACCATGCTGCTGGACACCAGCCACAAGGAGGACAGCGGCCTGCTGCTCGACCTCGGCGGCTACCGCTTCCTCGACCTGAACGACTGCAACACCCCGATGTCCGAACTCCCGGACGACATCGACCTGCTGGCCGCGCAGTACTCCGGCGCGATGTGGTACCCGAACGCCTACGACTACCCGCCCGAGGCGATGGCCGCCAAGACCGCCGCCGTCCGGGCCGACCTGCTGGACACCCTGGTCCGCAAGGTGAAGCTGACCGGTGCCCGGGCCTACCTGCCCTCGGCCGGTCCTGCCTGCTTCCTCGACCCGGAGCTGGACCGGTTCAACGACCGGGCGGCCACCATCTTCCCGCACTGGGAGGACGTCGCCGGGGCCTTCGCGGACGCCTGCCCCGACACCGAGGTGCTCCGGACCGCCCCCGGTGACCTGGTCGACTCCCCGTCCGAGCCCGGTGGTTGGGCCACCGACCCGGCCGGGTACCTGGCCGCGTACCGGGAGCGCCGCCGGGACGAGTGGGAGGACTACCACCGGGGTCCGGCCCCGACCGTGGACGCCGCCGAGGTGGCCGAGCACTTCGCCAGGCTCCAGCAGCTGAACCGGCCGCTGCTCGCCGACTACCGGCGCGACCTGCGGCTGGAGACCGACGGCACGGTCTGCGCCCTGCCGCTGGGTGAACTGGCCGAGCGGGTCGAGCTGGAGGACGAACCGGTCGACCCCGCCTACACCATCCGGGTACCGGCCCGGGCGCTGCGCGCGGTGCTGGACGGCCGGGCCGGCTGGGAGGAGGCGCTGCTCTCCATGCGGCTCAGCCTGCACCGCGACCCGGACGTCTTCGACCTGACCCTGCTCAGCCTGCTCCGCTACGGCCACCAGCCCGCCCAGACCCGGCAGTTGGTCCGGGAGCGGACCGCCGCCGCCGAACAGCTGGTGGAGCGGGACGGCCTGCGGTTCCAGCGCCACTGCCCCCATGCGGGCGAGGACCTGGTGCACGCCGTGATCGCGGACGGCGTGATCGAGTGCCCCCGGCACCACTGGAAGTGGGACGCCCGGACCGGCCGCTGCCTGGCCGGCGGCTCCCTGCCCCTGCTCGTCGAACACCTCTCCCTGGAAGGGCCCGTCGGATGAACCCGATTCCGCTCGTCGACCTGCAAGCCGCCCACGCCGAGGTCGCCGAGGAGGTCCGGGCCGGTTTCGACCGGGTGCTGACCTCCGGTGCCTACATCAAGGGCCCGGACGTGACCGCCTTCGAAGCCGAGTACGCGGCCTTCTCCGGCGTCGCCCACGCGGTCGGCACCGCGAACGGCACCGACGCGATCGAGATGGCCCTGCGCGCCCTCGAACTCCCGCCCGGCGCCCGGGTGGTGCTGCCCGCCAACACCTTCGTGGCGACCGCCGAGGCGGTGGTCAGGGCCGGGCTGTACCCGGTGCTGGTGGACGTCGACCCGGACGCGCTGCTGATCGACCCGGCCCGGGCCGCCGAGGCCGCCGCCGACGCGTACCTGCCGGTGCACCTGAACGGCCAGCTCGCGCCGATGGAGCAGATCCTGGAGCTGGCCGAGGGCCGTCCGGTGATCGAGGACGGCGCCCAGTCCCAGGGCGCCACCCGGCACGGCCGTCCGTCCGGCTCCTGGGGACTGCTCGGCGCCACCAGCTTCTACCCCGGGAAGAACCTCGGCGCCTACGGCGACGCGGGCGCGGTGGTCACCGACTCGGCCGAACTCGCCTCGCTGGTACGGGAGATCGGTGACCACGGGTCCAGCCAGAAGTACGTCCACGAGCGGTTCGGCTTCAACTCCCGGCTGGACACCCTGCAGGCCGTGGTGCTCCGGGCCAAGCTCCGCCACCTGCCCGGCTGGAACGTCGCCCGCCGGGCCGCCGCCGTCCGCTACCACCACCTGCTGGCCGGGCTGCCGGGCCTGACCCTCCCGGTCACCCTGCCCGGGAACGAGCACGTCTGGCACCTCTACGCGGTCCGGGTGCCCCGGGGGCGGGACGAGGTGCTCGGCGCGCTGCACGCGGCCGGCATCGGCGCGGGCATCCACTACCCCGTCCCGGTCCACCTCCAGCCGGCGTTCCAGTACCTCGGCCACCCCGAGGGCAGCTTCCCGGTCACCGAGCGCGCCGCCCGGGAGATCCTCACGCTTCCGTTGCACCCGCACCTGACCGAGGACCAGCAGACCTTCATCGCCGAGACGCTGGCCAAGGCCCTGGCCAGGATCTGACCGGACGGGATCTGACGGAGCAGCAGTGGCCCGGGTGGTCCGCGTCCGGACTGCCCGGGCCGGGGCCACCCGTGCCCCGTCGCACCCCCTAGGCTGTCTGCAGCAATCGTCGCAGCAGCCAGTGGGGGCACCCAGATGACGACAGGTCGGCCCGGTACTGCCGCCGCGCCCAACGGGGCGTACGCGGGGCAGGTGGTGCAGTTTCCCGATCCGGTCCGGGCCGGGAAGTACCCGGCCGGGGTACGGGTGGACGAGGCGGGGCTGCCGGACTTCGGGCCGTACGCCGCGGCGGTGGCCGAGGTGGCCGACCCGCCGGACGGCTTCGGCGTGGACGAGCTGCGGCTGACCGACTACGTGTCGGCGAACGCCGCGCTGTACACCCTCGGGCACGAGCTCTGGGCGGACCAGGACACCGCCGTGGCCACGCCGCCCGGCTGGACCTGGCACCACGTCAGCGGCCGGGCCGCACCCGGCTGGCGCCGGATGGAGCTGGTCCCGGTCGAGGTCAAGGCGCTGCTCCGGCACCACGGCGGGCTGGCCCACTCCGGCGCCGACCACGGCCGGCGCGGCACCAGGCCGCTGCAGGAGCACCGCCCCGTGCACTTCCCGCTGGCGCGGGACGGCGGCGACCCGCTGGCGGTCACCGAGGATCTGGTGCAGCGCGCCGAGCAGCGGCTCGGCCACCCGCTGCCGCCCGCCTACCGCGACTTCCTCAAGCTCGCGGGCGGCCGGGCCCCGGTCGGCGTCGCCCTGGACACCGAGCTCGGGCTGCTGCTGGACCAGCCGTTCCTGACTCTCAGTGAGGAGTACGGCGTCCACGACCTGGTGTACGCCAACAAGTGCCTGCGCGACCACCTGACCAAGGACTACCTGGGCATCGCCTACGTGCAGGGCGGCCTGCTGGCGCTCAAGGTGCGCGGTGCGGACGCCGGTTCGGTCTGGTTCTGCCTGTACGACGACGCCCGGGACGCGGGCGACCCGGGCGAGCCGCCCGAGCAGCGGGTGGCCAGGCTGCTGCTGCCCTGCGGAGCGGACTTCGACCAGTTCCTGCTCCGACTGGCGGGCAGCCCGCAGGAGTTGGAGACGGTGGCGGCGATGATGGTGGACGGCGGGTTCGTCCGCGCCGTCCCGGTGACCGGGGAAGGGGCGCAGCAGGCGTGGTGACGTACGCGCAGGCGCAGGAGCTGGCCGAGGACTGGATCAACGCCGGGGTGCCGCGCGCCCTGCAACGCGAGGCCCGGGTCCGGGAGTTCGACCTCGGCTTCGTCTGCTGGGCGGAGCAGCGCGCGGAGGCGCCGTCGGCCGACCCCGGTGCGGCGCCCGGGCCCCGGCTGGTGATCGCCCGGGACAGCGGGGCCAGCACGCTCTGGCCGGCCCTGCCGGTCAACGAGGTGGTCAGCCGCTACGAGGCCGCCTACGGCGGTCCGACCGAGCCCAACCCGGCGGGGGCGGCCAAGCCCGTACAGGGTGCGGTGGAGGCGACCTCCTTCCTGCTCAGCCCGCCGCAGTGGCTCAAGGACGCGGGCGAGGCGGCGATCGCGGCCGAGCACGCCCGGCTCGGCGAGCCAGGTCCGGCCAAGGGCCCGGACCTGGTGAAGGGCTCGGCCCCGGAGGCCGTCGCCCCGACCCCGACCCAGACCCAGCTCCCGACCCCGCCGGTGCCGGCCGGGGCGACCCCGGTCGTCCCGGTGGCGTACCTGCCGGAGCCGGGAGCGGCCGACGGTCCGTCGACCCCGCCGCCCGCCGTGTTCACCACCCCGGCGGCCTCCGGCCGGCCGGTCGGTGACGCCCCGACCATGCTCGCCCCGCCGCCGCCCGGGACACCGCCGTACGGCGGCGCGCCGGTGCCGCCGCCCGCCTCCCCGTACGCGCCGACCCTGCTGGCCGCCGACGGCCTGCCCGGGCTGCACGGCCTGCCCGGCGCCCCCCAGGTGCCGCCGCCCGCCGCCGTCCCGCCGCCGGGGCACCCGGCCGGGCCGCCGCCCCCGCCGCCGGTGGAGCTGCGTGGCCCGGCGACCCCGCCGCCCGCCGCACCCGGCGTCGGCCGCGCCCCGAGCGCCCCGCCGCCGCCCCCGCCCGCCGAGCTGCGCGCCCCGCAGGCTCCGCCAGCCCAGCCCGGGCCGGGCTCGGTGCCGGTCCCCGGGGCACCGCCGGTCGGCTACGGCTACCCGGACGCCGCCTCGCTGGGCGCCCCGGCCCCGGCCGCACCCCCGGCGCCGGCGCCGGTGCCGGTCGCACCGCCGGTGAACCCGGGCGTCCCGTCGATCGGCCCCGGCAGCAGCGCGGTGGTCCGCTACCGGGGGCCGGACGGCTCCGAGCAGACCCTGATCCAGCGCAGCGAGCCCGGCACCCCGCACCCGGAGTGGAAGGCGCTCCAGGAGCTCCGCCGGCTCAACGTCCCGCCGGACCAGGTGCTCGAACTGCACACCGACCTGGAGTGCTGCGACCTGCCCGGCGGCTACTGCCTGCGGATGGTCCGGGCGGCCTGGCCGAACGTCCGGCTCAGCCACACCGCCCCGTACGGCCGCGACCAGCAGGCCCGGCAGGCCGGCATGGCGGTGCTGCTGGACCACGTGGACCAGCTGCACCAGCTCGCGGCCGCCCCGCAGCGCCCCCGGCCGGTCCGCGCGCCGCTGCCGCAGCCCGGCGCGCCCTCGGGCGCGCCGGTGCCGCTGCCGCCGGCCGCGCCGCAGCAGCTGGCGGCCGAGCTCGGCCAGGTGTTCGGGCCGAGTGTGTTCCGGTTCGAGCAGCGCGCGGTCTCCCGGCAGGGGGTGCCCGAGCCGGTCGCGCAGACCCTGATGTGGGCCGGGCTGCCGCGCGACTTCGCGCCGTTCTTCTGGGCCCAGGCCCAGGAGGGCCGCCCGATCCCGACGCTGGCCGAGCTGGCCGCCGAACGCGGGCTGCCCGCCGGTCCCGACTTCGGCGGCTACCTGGTGCTGGGCAACGACTACGGCCGCCAGCTCTGCGTCCAGTACGGCACCGCCGCCGTGGTGGCGGTGGACCTGGAGAACCCGGGTGAGACCCCCCGGTTCGTCAACACCGGCGTGCCGGAGTTCGTCCGCTCGCTCGCCCTGCTGGGCCGGATGTGGCGCCTGCGCTACGGGCTGACGCCCGATCAGGCGGGCCGCTGGACCACCGACTTCCAGGCTCAGCTGCTGGCCGTCGACCCGGCCGCGCTGCAGTCCCCGGAGACCTGGTGGGCGGTGCTGCTGGAGCAGTTCTGGGACGGGCTGTTCTGATCCTCCCGCTCGCCCGAATGTGTACCGCGACCGAGTGAGCAGGGTCACGGAAGCCGGGGTACGACGACAACTGTCGGACGTACCCCGGCTCCGTCTTGTTTGGGTTTCGATCCCATCTGCGCAAAATAGGTCAAGAGGAACGTCGTACCGGCGCTCCTCCTACAGGTCCGCCACCGGGGCTCCGCAGCCCGCGAGCACGAGGGGAAGAGCCCATGAGCGACGCAGTCTCCCAGCACGGCTTCACCGCTGCCCGACGGGGCTATGCGCCCGAGCAGGTCGATCGGGCGCTGGCCGCACTCACCGCCGAACGGGACCACGCGTGGGAGCAGCTCAGCGTGCTCGGCACCGGTCTCCGCGAGATGGAGAAGCGGCTGGACGAGGTCACCCGGGCCGCCGCCGACGCGCCCGATCCGGACTTCGCGCTGCTCAGCGAGCAGGCCGTCAAGCTGATGGGCATCGCCCAGGCCGAGGCGGTGGCCGTCCGGGAACTGGCCGAGCGGGCCGCCGAGGACGCCCGGGACGACGCGTACGAGGCCGGGCAGGCGGCCGCCGCCCAGGCCAAGGAGTTCGCCGCCACCACCCGGGGGGACGCCGACCAGGCCGCCCGCCGGACCGACGAGCGGTCCAGGGCCGAGGCCGAGTCGCTCCGCGCGGCCGCCGACCGGGAGGCCAGGAGCACCCGGGACGGCGCGACCGCCGAGGCGGCCAAGATCCGGGTCGCCGCGGCCGAGGCCGAGGAGCAGGCCGAGGACAAGCTCGCCGAGCTGCGCCGCCGGGCCGACGAGAGCTTCGCCGCCGAGGAGGCCAAGGCGGACGCCGAGGACGCCAAGATCTCCGCGACCGCCGAGCGCCGGCTCAAGGAGGCCGAGCAGCACCGCGAGTCGGTGCTTGCCCAGATCAAGCAGGCCGACGCCCAGGCGAACGCCAAGGCCGAGGAGCTGATCGCGGGGGCCCGGCGCGAGGCGGAGAAGATCCACGCCGAGAGCGAGCGCGGGCAGCGGGAGTGGGCGGCCGAGATGGAGCAGGTGCAGCAGCACCTCGACCACATCAAGCAGACCCTGGCCGCGCTGACCGGTGCGGTGGTCGGCCAGATCGAGAAGCCGCCGGTGGCCCCTGAGCCCGAGCCCGAGTCGGGGGTGGCGGCCGAGGCCGCAGCACCGCAGGACGCGCCCCGGGACCGGCCCACCGAGGTGCCCACCGCCGTGCTCCCGGTGACCCCGGCCGTCCCGCCGAAGCCCCCGGCCCCGCCGGCCGCTCCGGCCGGTCGGCCCGGCGAGGCCGAGACCCGGGTAATCCCGAAGATCGTGATCGTGGACGAGGGCCACGAGTACCCCAGCGAGGTGATCCGCCGGGGCTGACGGACCGTCGGCACGGACGACGGTGCCCCGGTCTCCACCTCGGAGACCGGGGCACCGTGCCGTCCGGGGCCGACCAGGTCGGCTCAGAGCACCTCGACGGTCGCACCGGTGAGCCGGCGGCGGCAGTCCAGGATGTAGCGGGCGTGCGTGGTGACGGCCTCGTAGTCGAAGTCGTCGTGGTCGGCGAGCAGCACCACGGCGTCGGCGGCGGCCAGCTCCTCGGGGGTGGCGTCCACCCGGCGGACGGCGGCGAACGGGTCACCGTGGCTGTCCGGCTCGGCGGCCCGCTGGCCGGGGATCACCGGGTCGGGCACGTGCACGCCGACCACCACGTGCGGGTCGGCGGCCCGGACCTCGGCCCCCATCCGGACCAGCAGTTCGGCCACCCGGGCGGCCGGGGTCTCCCGGGCGTCCCCGGTGTTCTTCTTGTACGCCAGGCCGAGCAGCAGCACCCTGGAGCCCTTGACCGACCGCTGACGGTCGTTCAGCGCCTCGGTCAGCCGCCGCACCACGTAGTCCGGCATGTGGCTGTTCACGTCGTTGGCCAGCTCGACGAACCGGAACGACTGGCCGAGTGCCCGCTCCACCCGCCAGGACAGGTAGGACGGGTCGATCGGCAGGCAGTGCCCGCCGACACCCGGCCCCGGGGTGAACCGCAGATAGCCGAACGGCTTGGTGGAGGCGGCGTCGATCGCCTCCCAGACGTCGATCCCGAGGTCGTGCGCGAACATCGCCAGCTCGTTCACCAGGGCGATGTTGACGTGCCGGAAGGTGTTCTCCAGCAGCTTGGTCAGCTCGGCCTCCTTGGTGGAGGAGACCGGGACGGTGCGCTCGACCAGCTGGGCGTAGAAGCCGTCCACCGCCGCCAGCCCGGCCGGCGAGGTGCCGGAGACCACCTTGGGGGTGTTCTCCAGCTTCCAGGTCGGGTTGCCCGGGTCGATCCGCTCCGGGCTGTAGCCGAGGTGGAAGTCCTGACCGGCCGTCAGCCCCGAGCCCTGCTCCAGCAGCGGTGCGAGCAGCTCCTCGGTGGTGCCGGGATAGGTGGTGGACTCCAGGACCACGGTGGCGCCGGGCCGCAGGTGGCGGGCGAGCAGCCGGGCCGAGGACTCGATGTACGAGAGGTCGGGCACCCCGTCCCGCAGCGGCGTCGGCACGGTGATCACCGCGATGTCGAAGCCCGCCACCTCGGCCGGGTCGGCGGTCGGCTGGTAGACCCCGCTCTCCAGCAGCGGCCGCAGCCGCTCCGCCGGGATGTCCTCGACGTACGACTCACCGAGGGCCAGCCGCTTGATCCGCCGCTCGTCCACGTCGTACCCGACCACCTGGTGCCCGACCTCGGCGGCCCGGACCGCCAGTGGCAGCCCCACGTACCCCTGGCCTGCGATCACGACGCGCATGACGAAGTACCCCCTCCATCGCGGTTCACGGTGTCCCCACACCGCCTTCACACGAGAGAGTACGGAGCCCGGCCGGGCCGCGTGGGCCTTCGGGCAAAGTGGCGGGAACGGGTCCGGCCCGGCGAAAAGCCCCCGGAAAAGCCAGGTGCCGTGGCGCCCTTCAGGAAAGGGCACCACGGCTCCTCGAATGGGCGCGGGCGCCCCCACCCAGGGCCGCCCGGCCACGCACTCCGACCCCCATCGGGGTGCGTCTGCGCCACCACAGCCATCCCCCACGGTTGGGTGCGGCGGGCACGAACACCATCCTGCTCGACCACCATGGACGTGCAGTGACAGCAATATGTCGAGTTCGTGATCTGTGGGGCTCGGGCACCTGCGCTCCCGGCTCCGCCGGGCACGCGCCAGAGCCCCGAGCCGCTCGGTAGTCAACGGCTGATCGCCTGCCTACGGCGCAGCCCTGCAAAAGGTTGGTCACGGCGTAGTGTGGACACCCCCGGGCGCTCCGCGTTTCGGGCCGTTCGCGTTGCCCGGCCGGTCGCTCCGGTGACGGGGCATTCCAGCCGTGGAGCCGAGAAGTATGAGCCTGTCCGGACTGCTCGATGTCGTCGTACGGGACGCCGCCCTCGCCGAGGCGATCGAGGCCGCGGCTGCCGGGCAGCGGCACCACCTCGACCTGGTGGGGCCGCCCGCCGCCCGCCCGTTCGCGATCGCCGCGCTGGCCCGGTCGCTGGCCGGGAAGGCGGGGGAGCGGGGTCGCCCGGTGCTCGCGGTGACCGCCACCGGACGGGAGGCGGAGGACCTGGCGGCCAGCCTGCGTTCGCTGCTGCCGCCGGACGCGGTGGCGGAGTTCCCGGCGTGGGAGACGCTCCCGCACGAGCGGCTGTCGCCGCGTTCGGACACCGTCGGCCGCCGCCTCGCGGTGCTGCGCCGAATCGTCCACCCGCGGGCCGACGACCCAGCGGCCGGCCCGGTGCAGGTGATCGTGGCGCCGGTCCGCTCGGTGCTGCAGCCGCAGGTGAAGGGCCTGGCCGAGCTGGAGCCGGTGGCCCTGGTGCGGGGCGAGCAGCACGACCTGGAGCAGGTGGCCCGCAAGCTCGCGGCGGCCGCCTACTCCCGGGTCGAACTGGTCGAGAAGCGCGGCGAGTTCGCCGTCCGCGGCGGGATCCTGGACGTCTTCCCGCCGACCGAGGAGCACCCGCTGCGGGTGGAGTTCTGGGGCGACGACGTCGAGGAGATCCGGTTCTTCAAGATCGCCGACCAGCGCTCGCTGGAGATCGCCGAGCACGGGCTCTGGGCGCCGCCCTGCCGCGAGCTGCTGCTCACCGACGAAGTGCGGCTCCGGGCCGCCGAACTGGCGGAGCGTCACCCGGAGCTGGCCGAGATCCTGGACAAGATCGCCCAGGGCATCGCGGTCGAGGGCATGGAGTCGCTGGCGCCCGTCCTGGTGGACGAGATGGAGCTGCTGCTCGACGTGCTGCCGCAGGGCTCGGTCGCGGTGGTCTGCGACCCCGAGCGGGTCCGTACCCGGGCCGCCGACCTGGTGGCGACCAGCCAGGAGTTCCTGCACGCCTCCTGGGTGGCGGCGGCGAGCGGCGGCGACCGTCCGATCGACATCGAGATGATCGACGTCTCGGCGGCCTCGCTCTGGTCGCTGGCCGACGTCCGGGAGCACGCGGCCGAGGTCGGCCTGCCCTGGTGGTCCGTCAGCCCGTTCGCCACCAGTGACTCGTCGGTCACCGAGATCCTTGAGTTCGATGCCAACACATTGACCCTCGGCATGCACGCCGTCGAGGCGTACCGGGGCGACACCGCCCGCGCCATCGCGGACGCCAAGGAGCGGCTGAACGCCGACTGGCGGGTCGTCATGGTGACCGAGGGCCACGGCCCGGCGTCCCGGCTGGCCGAGGTGCTGAGCGGCGAGGGCATCCCGGCCCGGCTGGTGGCCGACCTGGCCGAGGCGCCGACCCGGGACGTGGTGTACGTCTCCTGCGGCTCGATCGAGCACGGCTTCGTGGACGAGCAGCTCAGGCTGACCGTCATCACCGAGACCGACCTGTCCGGCCAGAAGTCCTCCACCAAGGACATGCGCCGGATGCCGTCCCGGCGCCGGAACGCGATCGACCCGCTGGCGCTGGCGGCCGGCGACTACGTGGTGCACGAGGCGCACGGCGTCGGCCGGTACGTGGAGATGGTGCAGCGCACCGTGCAGGGCGCCACCCGCGAGTACCTGGTGCTGGAGTACGCCCCCGCCAAGAAGGGGCACCCCGGCGACCGGCTGTTCGTGCCGACCGACCAGCTGGACCAGGTGACCAAGTACGTCGGCGGCGAGGCCCCGACCCTGCACCGGCTCGGCGGAGCGGACTGGGCGAAGACCAAGCAGCGGGCCAAGAAGGCGGTCAAGGAGATCGCCGCCGACCTGATCAAGCTGTACTCGGCCCGGATGGCCGCGCCCGGCCACACCTTCGGCCCGGACACCCCCTGGCAGCGCGAGCTGGAGGACGCCTTCCCGTACGCGGAGACGCCCGACCAGCTGACCACCATCGCCGAGGTGAAGTCGGACATGGAGAAGTCGGTCCCGATGGACCGGCTGATCTGCGGCGACGTCGGCTACGGCAAGACCGAGATCGCCGTCCGGGCGGCGTTCAAGGCGGTGCAGGACGGCAAGCAGGTGGCCGTCCTGGTGCCGACCACGCTGCTGGTGCAGCAGCACTTCTCCACCTTCGCCGAGCGGTACGCCAACTTCCCGGTGGTGGTGAAGGCGCTGTCCCGGTTCCAGAGCGACTCCGAGGCGAAGGCCGTGCTGGAGGGCCTGTTCGAGGGCTCGGTGGACGTGGTGATCGGCACCCACCGGCTGTTCTCCTCGGAGACCAGGTTCAAGGACCTCGGGCTGGTGATCGTCGACGAGGAGCAGCGGTTCGGCGTCGAGCACAAGGAGCAGCTGAAGAAGCTGCGGGCCAACGTGGACGTGCTGACGATGTCCGCCACCCCGATCCCGCGCACCCTGGAGATGGCGGTCACCGGCATCCGGGAGATGTCCACCATCACCACCCCGCCGGAGGAGCGGCACCCGGTGCTGACCTTCGTCGGCCCCTACGACGAGAAGCAGATCTCGGCCGCGATCCGACGTGAACTGCTGCGCGAGGGCCAGGTGTTCTACATCCACAACCGGGTCGAGTCGATCGACAAGGCGGCCGCCCGGCTGAAGGAGCTGGTGCCCGAGGCGAGGATCGCCACCGCGCACGGGCAGATGGGCGAGAACCTGCTGGAGAAGGTGGTGGTCGACTTCTGGGAGAAGGAGTTCGACGTGCTGGTCTCCACCACCATCGTGGAGTCGGGCATCGACATCTCGAACGCCAACACCCTGATCGTGGAGCGCGGCGACACCTTCGGGCTGTCCCAGCTGCACCAGCTGCGGGGCCGGGTGGGCCGTGGCCGCGAGCGCGGCTACGCCTACATGCTGTACCCGCCGGAGAAGCCGCTCACCGAGACCGCGCACGAGCGGCTGGCCACCATCGCCCAGCACACCGAGATGGGTGCGGGCATGTACGTGGCGATGAAGGACCTGGAGATCCGCGGCGCGGGCAACCTGCTCGGCGGCGAGCAGTCCGGGCACATCGCGGGCGTCGGCTTCGACCTCTACATGCGGATGGTCGGCGAGGCGGTGGCCGAGTTCCGCGACTCGCTGGCCGGCGGCGGGGCGGAGCCGGAGGAGGAGCCGCTGGAGGTGAAGATCGAGCTGCCGGTGGACGCCCACGTGCCGCACGACTACGCCCCCGGCGAGCGGCTGCGGCTGCAGGCGTACCGATCGATCGCGGCGGTCAACTCCGAGGACGACATCGTCCAGGTCCGGGAGGAGCTGACGGACCGTTACGGCAAGCTGCCGGAGGCGGTGGAGAACCTGCTGCTGGTGGCGGCGCTGCGGCTGTACGCCCGGCGGTGCGGGATCGGTGACATCACGCTGGCCGGGGCGAACGTCCGGTTCGGGCCGGTGGAGCTGCGCGAGTCGCAGCAGCTGCGGCTGAACCGGCTCTACCCGCGCAGCCAGGTCAAGGCCACCGCCCAGCAGCTGCTGGTGCCCCGGCCGTCCACCGGGCGGATCGGCGGCAAGCCGCTGGTCGGGCGTGAACTGCTGGACTGGTGCCGGGAGTTCCTGAGCACGATGTTCGACGACCTGGCGGGCGCGAGGAAGTAGGCCCCCGGCCCGCCCTCGGTCGTCGTACGGGCGGTCAGCCCTCGGCGCCGGTCCGGCGGCGGGTGGCCAGCACCAGCGCGGCGCCGGCCGCGAGGGCGGCCGCACCGCCACCGACCTGCCACGGGAGCCCTGCGCCGCCACCGGTGGCGGCCAGCTCGGCCGCCGGGGCGGTGGTGGTCGTGGTGGTCTCCGTCGTGGTGACGTTCGCGGGCGTGACGGTGCCGGGCTTGTCCTTGGCGGCTGCCTTGTCCTTCGCGGCCTGCTCGGCGGCGGCCCGGTCCTTCGCCGCCTGCTCCTCGGCGGCCTTGTCCGCAGCGGCCTTGGCGTCCGCCTTGTCCTTGGCGTCGGCCTTCGCCCAGCCGGTGTTCAGGAAGGCGGCGATCAGCTCGTACGGACCATTGAGAGCCTTACTGGCTCCGGCCTGCACGGCGGGGCCGCCGACCCCGGAGCGGCGGGCGGTCTCCACCCGGTCGTCCACCTCGGCCTTGTCCCGGCCGCCGTTGAAGAACGCGCCGATCGCCTGGTGGTCAACGGACTCCAGCGCGGCCAGGGCGGCCTTCCGGACGGCCGGCCCCTCGGTCTCGGCGAGCCGGCTGACCGTCACCCGGTCGGCGCTCCGGGCCTTTCCGAGGCCGGTGGTCAGGAACTCCTGGATGGCCGCGGCGGTGTTCACGTCCAGGGCGGCGCCGGCAGCCGCCTGCACCGCCGGGCCGCCCTCGCCGAGGGCCCGGGCGACCCGCACCCGGTCGTCCGTCAACTGGGCCGCGTACCGGCCGGTCCCGAGGAACTCCACCCGGTCCGCCGGGGTGCCGTCCATGGCCTTCTGGGCTGCCGCCATCAGGTGGCGTCCGGTGCTCTTGTCGCCGATGATCCGCAGGATCGCGACCCGGTTGTCCTCGTCCGCCTGGTCCGGCGCCGAGATCCCGGCCGGTGCCGGGGTGTCGGCGGCCGAGGCCGTGGTCGGGAAGAGGATCGCCGGGGCGAGTGCCACTGCCGTCAGGACGGTCGAAACACGGGACAACTTCATTGAACGGAACCCCACCTGCACGCGATGATCAGAGGATCGAATGATAGTTCGCCGACAGTTCGAGTCGACAACCGGTATTCGACGTCCGGAATGCCGGGGAAAGAAGTCTTTTGGCTCGCGCCGACACCCTTGGCCAAACGCCCCGGAGATTGGAGACTGAGCACCGACAGGAGAACCACGCGCACCCCACAACTCCCGGGAGCCCCACGTGATCCGCACCCGCTCTGCGCTCCGCCACGGCCGAACCGCCGTCGGTGCCCTGCTCGCCGGGGCCGCCCTGGCCGCCTGCGGTGGGGCGCCCCACCAGGGTTCGGCGGCCGTGGTCGGCGGCGCGCAGATCACCATCGCCTCGGTGGAGTCCCGGGTGGCCGGACTCCGGGACGCCGTCGCGGCCGAGTCGGGCGGCGAGCAGACCACCGAGCGGGCCGGGCTGGTCCGGCGCACGGTGGCCGAGCTGGTGCTCAACCAGGTGGTGGACCGGGCCCTGGCGGACCGTCAACTCACCGTCACGGACGGGGAGATCGACGAGGCCAAGGCGGGCGAGGCCAAGCTGCTCGGCGGCACGGCCGAGCTCGAACGCGAGCTGCTGTTCAAGCAGAGCGTCCCGGCCGGCGACGTCTCCGCCTTCTACCGTCAGCAGTTGGGCATCCAGAAGCTCGCCGCCGCCCAGGGCAAGGACGCCCGCACCGCCGAGGGCGACGCGGCTATCCGGGCCGCCCTCACCGATGCCGGGGCCAAGCTGAAGATCGAGGTCAACCCGCGCTACGGCCGGTGGGACGTCCAGCAGATCGGCCTCACCAACACCGTCTCCGACTGGCTCAGGCAGCCGGTGGCCGGCGGCGCCTGACGCCGGCCCGGCCAGGTAGGTTCGAAGGGTGGACACTCCGAAGCTGATCCTGCTCACCACCACCCACCGGGTCGCCCCCGGCCTGCTCTCCTGGCCCGCCTGGCAGGCACTGCACGGGGCGACCCGGGTCCTCGCCGGGGACCAGGACCACCCCCAACTCCCCGCCGTACGCCAGGCCGGCGTCGAGGTGGAACTCGTCGAGCGCGACACCGCCCCGGCGCTGGCCCGGCTGTTGACCGGCGCCGAGGGCACCGTGGTCTGGCTCGGCAGCTCCGACGGCGACCCCGGGCTCACCGACGCGCTGGCCCGGATCGCCGTCGAGGAGGCCGGCCGGGTGCCGGAGATCGAGCTGCTGCCCGGCTCCTACGACCTGCCCGGCGCCCGACTGCTCGACCTGGTCTCGGTGATGGACCGGCTCCGCTCGCCCGGCGGCTGCCCCTGGGATGCCGAGCAGACCCACGACTCGCTGGTGAAGTACCTGGTCGAGGAGACCTTCGAACTGGTCGAGGCGATCGAGGAGGGCGACCGCGAGACCTTCCGTGAGGAGCTCGGCGACGTCCTGCTCCAGGTCTTCTTCCACTCCCGGATCGCCGAGGAGGACACCGAGGAGCCGTTCTCCGTCGACGACGTGGCGGGCGACATCGTGGACAAGCTGATGTACCGCCACCCGCACGTGTTCGGCGACGTCGAGGCCACCGGGTCCGCCCAGGTCGAGGCCAACTGGGAGCAGCTCAAGGCCGCCGAGAAGCAGCGCGACTCCATCCTGGACGGCGTCCCCGCCGGGCTCCCCTCACTCGCCTACGCGGCCAAGCTGGTCTCCCGCGTCCGCCGGGCCGGCTTCACCGCCGTCCCCGACGCCCCGTACGCCCTCCCGACCGAGCTCACCCCGGAGTCGGCGGGCCGACTGCTCCTCGCGGTCGCCCAACGCGCCTACGACGCCGACGTGGACATCGACGCGGCCCTCCGAGGGGCGGCTCGCGCCTACCGCGACGACATCCGTTCCGCCGAGAAGTAGGCAGTCGCCGACTTTTTGGCAGGTGCTTCAGCTCTACGGTCAGGGGCTCGGGGCTCTGCGACGCCGGCCTCGTTCAGGGTGATCGTTGCGTAGGTGGTCAGGCACTTTCGCAGTGACCCGAACGCCAGATCTCCTCGCAGTTCCCCGAGCCCCTGGGTAGTAGACGGCTGAGCGCCTGCCAACAGCGCAGCCCCGAGCCCCTGGACCGTAGATGCCCGAGGGCCTGCCTAGTGCGGGACGTGGACCCCGCGTTGGCGGGGGATGACCTCGCTGATGGCGTCGCCGATCTGGGCCAGGAGTTCGGCCAGCGGGTCGAGGTGGTCGGGGAGTTCGGCCAGTGGGAGGATGCGCTCGCCGTCGGGGCCCGCCACGCAGAACAGGTCGATCGGGCCGAGGTGCTCCGCGGCGGTGGCCACCAGCGCGGCCACGTCACTGGGCTGCCGGGCGTCGCCGCTGACGCCGACCACGGGGCAGCCGGGCCGGTCGAGTTCGGTGGCGAGGTCCTCGGCGACCCCGGGGCGCTGGTCGGCGATCAGCATGCCGGCGGCCCCGGCCGCCGCGAACCGGCGGGCCAGCTCGATTCCCGAACCGCCTTCGAGCACCGCGATGACCACCACTGCCCCGGCTACCCGCATGGCCTGCTCCTCCCAAAGAGCTACGCCCGGTGGAGCACGCCGCACCGGCGTCCACCGAGACCGTATCGGAGGATCGTAAGCACGCCACGATCCTCCGCAAGAGCAATTACCCGCCAGGTGACCCAGCTCACTCCTCTTGTGGCAGGTTACGGTGCACGACATGCCGGACACGTACCGAACCACCCAGCCGGAACTCTTCACCTGGGAGTTCGCCGCCGACCCCTATCCCGCGTACGCGTGGCTGCGCGAGCACGCGCCGGTGCACCGCACCACGCTGCCCAGCGGGGTGGAAGCGTGGCTGGTCACCCGGTACGCGGACGCCCGGCAGGCGTTGGCGGACGGGCGGCTGTCGAAGAACCCGGCGCACCACAGCGGGCAGGCGCACAAGACCGGCCGGGTCGGCATCCCGGGCGAGCGGCAGGCGGATCTGATGACGCATCTGCTGAACATCGACCCGCCGGACCACACCCGGCTGCGGCGGCTGGTGTCGAAGGCGTTCACGCCGCGCCGGGTGGCCGAGTTCGAGCCCCGGGTGCAGCAGCTGACGGACCGGCTGATCGACGACTTCGCGGCCCGCGGGTCGGCCGACCTGATCCACGAGTTCGCCTTCCCGCTCCCCATCTACGCGATCTGCGACCTGCTCGGGGTGCCGCCGGAGGACCAGGACGACCTGCGGGACTGGGCCGGGGCGATGATCCGCCACCACGGCGGGCAGCGCGGCGGGGTGGGCCGGGCGGTGAAGCGGATCCGGACCTACCTGCTGGAGCTGATCCACCGGAAGCGGGCCGACCTGGGCGACGACCTGATCTCCGGGCTGATCCGGGCGAGCGACCACGGTGAGCACCTGACCGAGAACGAGGCCGCGGCGATGGCCTTCATCCTGCTGTTCGCCGGCTTCGAGACCACCATCAACCTGATCGGCAACGGCACCTACGCGCTGCTCCGCAACCCGGCCCAGCGCGCCCTGTTGCAGGAGTCGGTGCAGCGCGGCGAGACGGCGCTGCTGGCCACGGCGGTGGAGGAACTGCTGCGCTACGACGGCCCGGTGGAGCTGGCCACCTGGCGGTTCGCCACCGAGCCGCTCACCATCGGCGGGGTGGACATCCCGGTCGGCGACCCGGTGTTGGTGGTGCTGGCGGCGGCCGACCGGGACCCGGCCAGGTTCGCCGCGGAGAACACCCTGGACCTGGCCCGCAAGGACAACCCGCACCTGGGGTTCGGGCACGGCATCCACTACTGCATCGGTGCCCCGCTGGCCCGGCTGGAGGGTCAATTCGCCCTGGCCACGCTGCTGACCAGGCTGCCCGACCTCCAACTGGCCGCCGAACCGGAGGAGCTGCGCTGGCGGGGCGGGCTGATCATGCGCGGGCTGCGGGAGTTGCCGGTCTCGTTCACGCCGGAGGTCACCGACCCGCACTGACGGCGTGTCGGTCAGATCTGATCAGGCGTGATCTGAGTACACATCAATCCGGACATACCAGTATGGTTTGTGGACGACCCGCAGCGGAGCGTGATTTCTGTGTGATCTGTTCGACATAAGCTTGTGATCCATCGGGTCATCTGCTTACTCTCCCTGGTGTTCGCAGCTGCGAACCCCGAGCGCGGAACGCCGAATCCTGCCCGCCGCGCTGCCGGGACACCGACCAGACCCTTGGGCAGGGGCGGGGGACCCAGGTAAGTCGCCGTCCCCCACGGCTTGGGGTGAAGCCGCCAGCAGTGGCGGCCGGGCCACCTCCCGGTCCGAACCCGACAGCTCACCTCGCAGGCGTGCGGAGAGGGACTTCTTCATGCTCTTCACCGGTTCGGGCCGTCATCGTCGTCGTACGCAGACCGAGAAGGCCATCGCCGTGGCGGGTGTCGCGGGCGTCGGCCTCGCACTCCCGCTGCTGACCGCCACCGGCGCGCACGCCGCCCCGGTCGACACCTGGGACAAGGTCGCCCAGTGCGAGAGCGGCGGCGACTGGGGCATCAGCACCGGCAACGGGTTCTACGGTGGCCTCCAGTTCACCCCGAGCACCTGGAAGGCGTTCGGCGGTCAGTCCTACGCCCCGCAGGCCAACCAGGCCAGCAAGGGCCAGCAGATCGCGGTCGCCGAGAAGGTGCTCGCCTCGCAGGGCCCCGGCGCCTGGCCGGTCTGCTCCGTCAAGGCCGGCCTGAGCAAGGGTGGTTCGGCCGCCCAGGTCGACACCTCGGCCGGCAAGTCCTCCCGCTCGGAGACCCGTACCCCGGCGCCGAAGGCCACCCCGAAGGCCGCCGCACCGAAGCAGGAGACCGCGCCGAAGCCCGCCACCCCGAAGGTGGACGCGCCGAAGGTCAGCACGCCGAAGCACGCCGCCCCGGCGCCCGCCACCGGCGGATACACCGTCAAGTCCGGCGACACGCTCTCGGACATCGCCGCCGCGCACGGCCAGGACTGGCAGCAGGTCTACCAGGCCAACCGGTCCACCATCGGTGGCGACCCCGACCTGATCCTGCCGGGCCAGCTGCTCAAGCTCGGCTGACGCGGAACTCCCGCGACACTCCGTCAGCAGGGGCCGTACCACTTCCGGGTGGTACGGCCCCGTTTGCGGTCATTCAGGTGAACTACCGATGAGTAGCCGGGCCACACGGTGAGACGGGACCAAGGTCAGCGTGGCCCCGGGCTCCGGTGCGGTTAGGCTCTGGTCGTAACGACAACACATCCCGCTTCCGTCAAGGAGATGCCACGTGCCGTCCATTGATGTCGTCGTAGCCCGTGAGATTCTCGACTCCCGTGGCAACCCCACGGTCGAGGTCGAGGTCGGTCTGGACGACGGCAGCACCGGCCGTGCCGCCGTCCCGTCGGGCGCCTCCACCGGTGCCTTCGAGGCCCTCGAGCTGCGTGACGGCGACAAGAACCGCTACTTCGGCAAGGGTGTCGAGAAGGCCGTGCTGGCCGTCATCGAGCAGATCGGCCCGGAGCTGGTCGGCTACGACGCCACCGAGCAGCGCCTGATCGACCAGGCCATGCTCGACCTGGACGCCACCCCGGACAAGTCCTCGCTCGGTGCCAACGCGATCCTCGGTGTCTCGCTCGCCGTGGCGCACGCCGCCTCCGAGGCCAGCGACCTGCCGCTGTTCCGCTACCTCGGTGGCCCGAACGCGCACGTGCTGCCCGTCCCGATGATGAACATCCTCAACGGTGGGTCGCACGCCGACTCCAACGTCGACATCCAGGAGTTCATGATCGCGCCGATCGGCGCGGAGTCCTTCTCCGAGGCCGTCCGCTGGGGCGTCGAGGTCTACCACACGCTCAAGGGCGTGCTGAAGGAGCGCGGCCTCTCCACCGGTCTGGGCGACGAGGGCGGCTTCGCGCCGAACCTCGACTCCAACCGCGAGGCGCTCGACCTCATCGTCGAGGCCATCAAGAAGGCCGGCTACACCCCGGGCAAGGACGTCGCGCTCGCCCTGGACGTCGCCGCCTCCGAGTTCTTCAAGGACGGCGCCTACCAGTTCGAGGGCAAGGCGCTCTCCTCCGCCGAGCTGATCGCGTACTACGCCGAGCTGGTCGCCGCGTACCCGCTGGTCTCGATCGAGGACCCGCTGGACGAGCAGGACTGGGACGGCTGGAAGGCCATGACGGACGAGCTGGGCGACAAGGTCCAGCTGGTCGGTGACGACCTGTTCGTCACCAACCCGGTCCGCCTGGCCCGTGGCATCGAGACCGGCACCGCCAACGCGATGCTGGTGAAGGTCAACCAGATCGGTTCGCTGACCGAGACCCTGGACGCCGTCGAGCTGGCCCAGCGCAACGGCTACCGCTGCATGATGTCGCACCGCTCCGGTGAGACCGAGGACGTCACCATCGCCGACCTCGCCGTCGCCACCAACTGCGGCCAGATCAAGACCGGCGCCCCGGCCCGCTCCGAGCGCGTCGCCAAGTACAACCAGCTGCTGCGCATCGAGGAGATCCTCGACGACGCCGCCGAGTACGCCGGCCGCGGCGCGTTCCCGCGCTTCAAGTCGGCCGAGTAGTCACACCAGGACGTCGGGCCCGCCGGTCGGCGGACTGACACACAGGCGTCTGCACCGGTGCCCCGGCTCCCACCCCGTAGGGTGGAGGGCCGGGGCACCGGCATGTGATCAGGAGGGGTACCAGCGATGTGGAAGATTCCGGGCTTGGCGGCGCGACCGCGCTTCACCAGCCGGGCCACCGTGCTGGTGCTCGTCCTCTGCTCGCTGGTGGCGATCCTCGCCTACCCGACCCGGCAGTTCATCTCGCAGCGCTCGGAGATCTCCGCCCAGCGGGCCAAGGCCGAGCACGCCAGGCAGCAGGTCGAGCAGCTCCGCCGGGAGCGGGCCCGCTGGCAGGACCCGGAGTTCGTCAAGGCGCAGGGCCGGCAGCGACTGCACTACGCGATGCCCGGCGAGACCCCCTTCATCTCGGTGGACCCGAACCCGCCGAGCAGCAAGTCCTCCTCGGCCGACGCGGGGGCAGCCCCGCAGGCCAAGGCCGCCCAGCCCTGGTACGCCAGTGTCTGGGACTCGGTCGACCAGGCCGACTCCACCCCCGTACCCGCCAGAGGCAGCACATCCCCATGACTGAGAACCCGACCGTCCCGGACCAGGACGTCGCCGCGATCGCGGCCCAGCTCGGCCGCGTCCCGCGCGGCCTGCGCGGGGTGGCGCACCGCTGCCCGTGCGGCAACCCCGACGTGGTGGAGACCGCGCCCCGGCTGCCGGACGGCACGCCGTTCCCCACCCTCTACTACCTGACCTGCCCCAAGGCCGCCTCGCTGATCGGCACCCTGGAGGCGGACGGGGTGATGAAGGATCAGACCGCCCGGCTGGCCGAGGATCCCGAGCTGGCGGCGGCGTACCAGAAGGCGCACGAGGACTACGTCGCGCGCCGGGACGCGATCGAGGTGCTGGAGGGCTTCCCGAGCGCCGGCGGCATGCCGGACCGGGTGAAGTGCCTGCACGTGCTGGTCGGCCACTCGCTGGCGGCCGGTCCGGGGGTCAACCCGCTCGGCGACGAGGCGATCGGGATGCTGGAGGAGTGGTGGGCCAAGGGCCCCTGCGTCTCGCCCGAGGAGGTCGAGGCGGCCGGTGGCCGGGTGGCCAGGAACCGGGCCAAGAACCAGGACCACGCGGCCGTGATCGCCGCCAAGGAGCAGCTGGCCGCCGAGCGCGCCGCCAAGAAGCGCGCCGAGGCGGAGCAGGACGCCGAGCAGACCGGGGAGTCCGCGTGAGCACCACCCGGGTCGGCGCGATCGACTGCGGCACCAACTCGATCCGGCTGCTGGTCGCCGATCTGGACCCGGAGACGGGGGAGATCACCGACCTGGACCGCCGGATGGTGATCAACCGCCTCGGCCAGGGCGTCGACCGGACCGGACGGCTGGCGCCGGAGGCGCTGGAGCGCACCTTCGCGGCCTGCCGCGAGTACGCCGCCGTGCTGGCCGAGCACGGGGTCGGCCCGGACCGGCTGCGGTTCGTCGCCACCAGCGCCTCCAGGGACGCCGAGAACAGCGCCGAGTACGTCGCCGGGGTGCGGGAGATCCTCGGTGTCGAGCCGACCGTGGTGAGCGGCGACGAGGAGGCCCGGCTGTCCTTCACCGGCGCCACCAAGGAGTTGACCGGTGGTCAGTTCCCCGGTCCGTACCTGGTGTTCGACCTGGGCGGCGGCTCGACCGAGTTCGTGCTCGGCGGCGAGCGGGTCGAGGCGGCCCGCTCGGTGGACATCGGCTGCGTCCGGCTGACCGAGCGGCACCTCGCCGGTACGGAGCTGCCGACGCCCGAGCAGCAGGACCGGGTCAGGGCAGACGTCCGGGCCGCGCTGGACGTGGCGGCCGAGGCCGTCCCGCTGACCACCGCGGCCACCCTGGTCGGCCTGGCGGGCACCGTCACCACAGTGGCGGGCATCGCGCTGGAGCTGCCCTCGTACGACTCCGAGGTCATCCACCACGCCCGGCTGACGGTGGACCAGGTCCGCGAGGTGTCCGGCCGGCTGCTGACCATGACCCACGAGCAGCGGGCCGCGATCCCGGTGATGCACCCGGGCCGGGTGGACGTGATCGGGGCCGGTGCCCTGGTGCTGCTGGAGATCATGGAGCGGACCGGCGCCGCCGAGCTGGTGGTGAGCGAGCACGACATCCTCGACGGGATCGCCTGGAGCCTGGTCTCCTGACCCTCCGCCCGACCCCCTCGAAGACCCCTGCCGGACCCCGTCCGGACGGCCCCGGGACGCCGCTGTGGCACCCGGGGCCGCGCGCTGCACGGCGTGCCGCGAGAAACTTCGTGAATTTCTTCACATGGCGATCCAGTCATTCGTCGCACTCCGACGCCCGCTCCGTCCGGAATGCGGGACCGAAGGTCGACTCCGGTGGGTGTCCATCGGATCGCAGGCAGGCTTCGGGGTCGGTAATGGAATCGAAACACCAGTGCGGGAACCCGCTCGTTCCGGGGATCGTTGCTGCTCAGGGCCGCCCGATCGACGGGGTGCCAGGCGGGAGCCGGCCCGGCGGCGCGGCCTGACACCCGGGCCGGGAAAGTGTGGCCGGGCAGTGTAGCAGGTGCTGTCCAGTGGCTTGTGACGGGCCTCACGAAGGTGCCCCCAACCGGGGGTGGATACTTTCGGATATGAGCACCACGGAGCGTCCTCGCATCCTGATCGTCGGCGGTGGTTACGTCGGCCTGTATGCCGCGATGCGCATCCTCAAGAAGATGCGCTACGGCGAAGCGACCGTCACGGTCGTCGACCCGCGGTCGTACATGACGTACCTGCCCTTCCTCCCCGAGGCGGCCGGCGGCAACGTCGCGCCTCGCAACCTCGTTGCCCCGCTGCGCAGCGCCCTCAAGAAGGCGGAGGTGCTCACCGGTCACGTGACCGGCGTGGACCACGCCCGCAAGGTCGCGACCATCCACCCCGCGGCCGGCGACGCCTACGAGCTGCCCTTCGACTACCTCGTCGTGGCCACCGGCTCGGTCTCCCGCACCTTCCCGATCCCCGGCCTGGCCGAGCACGGCATCGGCATGAAGACGGTCGAGGAGGCGATCAGCCTCCGCAACCACGTCATGGCGCAGCTGGACAAGGCCGAGTCCACCACGGACGAGGCGATCCGCCGCAAGGCCCTGACCTTCGTGGTGATCGGCGGCGGCTTCGCCGGCGTCGAGACCATCGCCGAGGTCGAGGACATGGCCCGGGACGCGGCGAAGATCTACAAGACCGTCAGCCGCGACGACATGCGCTTCATCCTGGTGGAGGCGGCCAACCGCATCCTCCCGGAGATGGGCCCGGACCTCGGTCTGTGGACCAAGGAGAAGCTCGAAGAGCGCAACATCGAGATCTACATCGAGACCTCGATGGACTCCTGCGTCGACCAGCACGTGGTGCTGAAGAACGGCGTCGAGGCGGACGCCTCCACCATCGTGTGGACGGCCGGCGTCAAGCCCAACCCGATCCTCAACCACTTCGGTCTGCCGCTCGGCCCGCGCGGTCACGTGGACACCGCCCCGACCCTCCAGGTCCAGGGCTTCGACTACGTCTGGGCGGCCGGCGACAACGCCCAGGTGCCCGACCTCGCCGTCGGCGAGGGCGCCTGGTGCCCGCCGAACGCGCAGCACGCGGTCCGTCAGGCGATCGTGCTCGCCGACAACGTGATCTCGGGCATGCGGGGCTTCCCGCAGGCCCAGTACAAGCACAAGAACCTCGGTGCGGTGGCCGGTCTCGGCCTGCACAAGGGCGTGGCGATCCTCTTCGGCAAGTACAAGCTGAAGGGCCGTCCGGCCTGGTGGTTCCACCGCCTGTACCACGGCAGCCGGGTGCCGACCATGAACCGCAAGGTCCGGGTCTTCACCGACTGGACGCTGGCGATGTTCCTCAAGCGCGAGACCGTGGGTCTGGCCGAGATGGAGAAGCCGTTCGAGGCGTTCCAGGAGGCCGCGGCCCCCGCGCCGAAGCCGGTGGCGGTCGCCGCCCCCGCCGAGCCGGTGAAGGAGCTCGCGAGCAGCAAGTAGGACGACTGGCCCCGGGACGACCCGGGGTATGAGTCGGAGGCTCTCCGCCCGGCAGCGTCGCCGGACCACGACCTCCGTGGTGCTCAGCCGGCCGTGCGACCGGGCGGAGTACAGCAGTTCAGAGCGAAGCAGAGCGGGCCCCCACCGGAAACCCTCCCGGCGGGGGCCTGCTGCGTTGCCCGCACCGGCCCGTCGGGGCCGGGAGCGGCGGCAGGCCCCCACCCAAGGTCACGGGTGGGGGCCTGCGGCGTCCTACGGACCGTCAGTCGGTCTTGATGCTCTCCAGGATGTCCAGCTTGGACGCCCGGCGGGCGGGCCAGAGCGCGGCCACCAGGCCGACCAGCCCGGCCAGCAGCAGGAAGAGCAGCAGCTGACCGTACGGCAGCTCGGTGACCAGGCCGGGGATGCTGGAGCCCAGGGTGCCGTTCACCGCCCAGGCCAGGAAGACCCCGAGCAGCACGCCGATGGTCGCGCCGAACAGCGAGATCACCACCGACTCCAGCCGGACCATCCGCTTGATGCCGCTCCGGTCCAGACCGATCGCCCGCAGCATTCCGATCTCCCTCTTCCGCTCGAAGACCGACATGGCCAGGGTGTTGACCACGCCGAGCACCGCGACCAGGACGGACATCGCCAGCAGGCCGTACATCATGTTGAGCGCGAAGGAGATGATCTTGCTGAACTCCTCCTTCATGTCCTCCTGGCTCTTCACCTCGATCACCGGGTTCCGGCCGGTGGCGTCCTTGATGGACTGCTGGAGGGCGGCGGTGGCACCGTCGGTGCCGCGGACCAGGACGTCCCTGATGTCGGTGTCGCCCTTGGCGTGCTTGGTGATCTCCGCGTTGGACATCACCGTGCCGGAGAGCAGGTCGATCGGCTGGAAGACGCCGCCGACGGTGACCGTGCCGGTGCTGCCGTCGCCGTAGGCGACCTTCATCGTGCTGCCGACCGAGAGGTTGGAGCTCTTCGCCTGCTCGCTGCTGACCAGCACCTGACCCTGGCTCAGCGCGGCGGCCGAGCCGCTGTCCATGGTGAGGTCGAGCAGCTTGTCCAGGCTCTGGGCGTCGATGCCGCTGATCGCCCGGTTCCGGCCGTCCAGCTCCCAGTAGACGTTGGTCAGCGGGCTGGAGGCGGCCACGCCGGGAGCCTTGGCCACGTCGGCCGCCAGCTCGGGCGACATGCCCATCCGGTTGGCGGTGGTCACGTTGTAGTCCGCGACCATGCCCTTGGTGACGATCCGGTCCACCGCGCCGCCGACCGAGGCGCCGAGCACGGTCATCGCGGAGACCAGGGTCAGCCCGATGGTCAGCGCGGCGGCGGTGGTGGCCGTCCGGCGCGGGTTGCGGACCGCGTTGCGGCGGGCCAGCTTGCCGGGGGTGCCGAACAGCTTGGCCAGCAGCGGGCCGACCAGGGCGATCACCGGGCGGGACAGCAGCGGCAGCAGGACGAAGATGCCGATCATGGCGAACGGTGCGCCGCCGCCGATCAGGTACCGGCCGTTCTCCCCGCCCGCGGAGGCGCCGCCGAGGATCAGCGCGAAGCCGCCGGCCGCGATCACCGAACCGATGATGTTCCGGATCAGCAGGCTCTTGTGGGTGCTGGGCTGGTCACCGCTGCTCATCGCGGCCACCGGGGCGACCCGGGAGGCGCGGATCGCGGGCAGCACCGCGGACAGCACGGTCACCAGGACGCCGACCAGCAGGGCGACCGCGACGGTCACCGGGGCGACCACCAGCGACCCGGTGGGCATGCCGGTGTCCAGTGCGGTCATCAGCGTCTGCATCCCGGCGCCGATCCCGATACCGGCCAGCAGACCGGCCACCGAGGCGGTCAGGCCGATCACCAGTGCCTCGATCAGCACCGACTTGGTGACCTGCCAGCGCCCGGCGCCGACCGCGCGGAGCAGCGCCAGCTCCTTGGTGCGCTGGGCGACCAGCATGGTGAAGGTGTTGGCGATGATGAAGATGCCGACGAACAGCGAGATCCCGGCGAAGGCGAGCAGCATGGTCTTCATGCCGGACATGCCGTCGGAGATCATCTTGGTCTCGTCGGCGGTCAGCTGGTCACCGGTCTGGACGATGAACTGGGTGCCCTTGGGGAGCACCGTCTGCACCTCGCCGAGCAGCGCGCTCTGCGTCACCCCGGGCTTGGCCTGCACCGTGACGGTGCTGAACCGGCCGGGCGTCAGCAGGAACTGCTGGGCGCTCGCGGTGTCCATCAGGGTGAGCGTGCCGCCGGAGGTGACCTGCGGGTCGTCGGTGGTGAAGACGCCGGTCAGCCTGGCGTCGACGGCCGGGCCGTTGCCGGCGATCCGGACGTTGTCGCCGACCTTGTAGCCGCCGCTGCTCGCGGTCTCCTGGTCCAGCGCGATCTCGCCGGACTTCTGCGGGCCGCGGCCCTCGGCCATCGGGTAGCGGCTGTCCTTGCCGTCGGCGCCGGGGCTGAAGTTCGAGCCGCGGGCCTGGAAGGCCTGGCCGATCAGCACGCCCTTCCGGTCGGCCACGCCGGTGAAGCCGCCCACCACGCCCAGGGCCTTGGCGGTGCCCGGCAGGGCGGCGATCCGGTCCACCGTCGTCCTGGTCAGCTCGGCCTCGGTGGCGTCGCTCCGGTCCCGGGCCGAGGCGTCGGAGCCGGCGGCGTTGTCGGTGACCAGGACGGAGACGTCCGAGTAGCTCTTCGAGTAGCTGTTCTTCATGGCCTGGCCGAGCGTGTCGGAGAAGACCATGGTGCCGGCCACGAAGGCCGTGCCGAGCATGACGGCCAGCGCCGTCATGAGCAGACGGCCCTTGTGGGCCAGCACATTGCGCAGTGCGGTGCGGAACATGGGGTGTCCTGGGGGGAGTTGGGTTCGGGCCGGCGGGTGGCGGAGCGTCAGCTCGTGCGGCCCTTGGCGTCGAAGCGGCGCATCCGGTCCAGGACGCTGTCGGCGGTGGGGTTGGCCAGCTCGTCGACGATGCGGCCGTCGGCGAGGAAGATCACGCGGTCCGCGTAGGAGGCGGCGACCGGGTCGTGGGTGACCATCACGACGGTCTGGCCGAGCTCGCGGACCGAGTTGCGGAGGAAGGAGAGGATCTCCGCGCCGGAGCGGGAGTCGAGGTTGCCGGTGGGCTCGTCGGCGAAGACGATGTCCGGCCGGGAGGCCAGTGCGCGGGCGCAGGCGACCCGCTGCTGCTGGCCGCCGGAGAGCTGCGAGGGGCGGTGCGAGAGCCGGCCGGAGAGGCCGACCGTCTCGACCACCTGGTCGAGCCAGGCCTGGTCGACCTTGCGGCCGGCGATGTCCATCGGCAGCGTGATGTTCTCCAGGGCGGTCAGCGTGGGCAGCAGGTTGAACGCCTGGAAGACGAAGCCGATGTGGTCGCGGCGGAGCTTGGTGAGCTGCTTGTCGCGCAGGCCGACCAGCTCGGTGTCGCCGATCATCGAGGAGCCGGATGAGACCGTGTCGAGGCCCGCCATGCAGTGCATGAGCGTCGACTTGCCCGAGCCGGACGGGCCCATGATCGCGGTGAACTGGCCCTGCGGGAACACCACGCTGACGTTGTCCAGCGCGACCACCTTGGTCTCGCCCTCCCCGTAGACCTTGTTCAGGCCGGTGGCTCGGGCGGCCGCCTGGCCGGTCTTGACGGCGGATGCGGTCGTGGTGGTCACGGGGGACTCCTTGCGGACGGGGCGTGCGGAAGTGGTGTGGACGGTCGGTGCACAGGGCGCCGACCGTGACTCCATCGTCCGCTGGACGATCATGGAATCCGTCGCCCCCGGGGACGGTTGGCAGCACCGCCGCTGGGCGTACGCGGGGTCCGGCCATCTCCTCCTGCGGTATGACACAACCCCTGAGACCGGTGCCGTGGCCGATTCCGGATCGGGGTTGGCCGAATCACCGACGATTCGTCAGATGGCAAGGAAACATGACAAATTAGCTGGCGGAGAGTGTGCGAAAGGGCGCACCGGGCGACTAGTCTCGGGGGTAGCCCGACAGGGGCGGATGGGGTTCCCGCCCGGGTGGTGGAACGCAGACACGGGCAGCTTAAAACTGCTTGGCCGCGAGGCCGTGCCGGTTCGAGTCCGGCCCCGGGCACCACTCCGCGTACGTCGGCCGGCCGCGTGATCCGCGGCGACCGGAGAGATCATCCTCGCGGCGTAGGCCGTTCCCTTTGCCAAGGCATTACCCTGGAGCGGTGCGGGCGGCACCATGCCGCCCCGGAGGGAATGACATGAGAAGCAGTAACCCGGTCTTCTCGCGGGAGGGGTCCTTCACCCGCGACAACGGCACCGGCTACGCGGGGTTCAACACGGGCCGGCCGCAGGCCGGGGCGCCGAGCGCGGGCAACCCGTACGGCAACAACCCCTACGCCCAGCCGCAGGCCGGTCCGGTGACGGACGAGCAGCTGGTCGAGATGTACCAGGCGCCGTCCGCCGGCCCGCTGCAGACCGGCCGGATGACCATGGACGACGTGGTCGCCCGGACCGCGCTCACCCTGCTCACCCTGGTCGCGGCCGGTGCGGTCGCCTGGTTCCTGCTGCCCGCGGCCAACTTCGGCCCGGCCATGGTCGCCGCCTTCGCCGCCTTCGCGGTCGGCATGGTGATCAGCTTCAAGCGCAGCGTCAGCGCCCCGCTGATCATCACCTACGCGGCGCTGGAGGGCTTCTTCCTCGGCGCCATCAGCCACGCCTTCAACGAGATGTGGCCGGGCATCGCGATCCAGGCGGTGCTGGGCACGGCGGCGGTCTTCGCGGCGATGCTGATCGCCTACAAGTCCGGCCGGATCCGGGTCACCCCGCGCTACACCAGGATCGGCATCGCGATCGCGATGGGCTTCGTGCTGCTGATGGTGATCAACCTGGTGGCCTCGCTGTTCGGCGCCGACATGGGCCTGCGCTCGGGCCCGCTCGGCATCCTGGTCGGCATCGTCGGCATCGCGCTCGGTGCCTTCTTCCTCTCGCTGGACTTCGCCGAGATCGAGGCGGGCATCCAGGGCGGCGCCCCGCAGCAGGAGTCCTGGCGGGCGGCCTTCGGGCTGACCCTCTCGCTGGTCTGGATCTACCTGGAGATGCTCCGGCTGATCGCGATCCTGCGCGGCGACGACTAGTCCCGGACGGCACTGCCGGACACCCATCTCCGGAGGCGCGGCGGACCACCAGGTCCGGCCGCGCCTCCGGCGTTTCCGGGGGGTCGGCACCAGGGCCTAGGCTCGCGGCATGGCAGATGCGCAGACCTTGCTGGCCGCCGTGGACCGGCTGGCCGACCGCTTCCGTTCGATGCCGCAGAGCCGGCTGCTCGGGCCGGTGCCCGGGCATCCGACCCGGGCCGCCGCCGTGCACGCGCTGGCCGCCCGGCTGGCCGGGCGGGCGCTGGCGGCGGCGGGGGAGCAGGACCGGGTGTTCCCGGACGCGGGGGCGTTCGCGGTCGGGGACCAGCTGGCGGTGGCCGGGCGCGAGCTGGCGGCGGTGGCGGACGCCCCGGCCCTGGCCGAGGCGGTGGCCGAGGTCCGCGACGTCGACGAGCTGACCGGCTGAGACCGGACGGTCACCGAGGGCGACGGCCCCGGGCACGCGAAAGGCCGGTCGAGTCGGCAACCCCGGGGACTCGACCGGCCTTCGGCGTCGGATCAGATGCTGGCGACCACCCGGTCGGCCAGCACGTAGACGGTCTCCTCGTCGGTGGAGAAGGTCAGCGAGTACGAACCGGAGAACCGCGAGCCACCGAGCAGCCGGACGTCCTCACCGGCCCGGACGGCGTCGATCAGGCGGTAGGCCGCCTCCCGGTCGCCGGGGGCGACGCAGAGCGTGGTGCCGTCGGCGAAGGCGTACACGTCCAGGGTGCCGAGCGGGCCGGGCCGGACGTCGGTGAGCGCGACGGCCTCCTCGGCCAGCGAGGCCAGCCGGGTGTCGGTCCACTCGTGGGACGGGGCCTGGCTCGGCACGAAGTCGGGGTGCGAGGGGTGGCGGCGCGGGTCGGGGGCGGCGACCGGCTCGGCCTCCTGGGCGGGCTCGGTGTCGAGCAGCCCGGCCTCCAGACCGGTGGCCAGCAGGTCGGCCTCGCGGCGGGCCCGGGCCTCACCGGCGGTCTCGCCGCCGAGGGCGGCACCGGCACCGGACGGGTGGCCGCCGGCGGGGTGGCCGCCGCCGGCCGGACGGGCCGGGGTGCCACCGTCCTCGTTGATCAGGTCCTCCAGCGCGGAGCGCAGTGCCTCGCCGAACTCCGGGTCCATCGTGCCGGAGTGGTCGGCCGCGTCCTGCGGGCCGGTCGGCCGCGGGAAGAACAGCGGCCACTCCTCGCCGGGGTTGACCCCGGCGCTGGTGAAGGGGGAGTCGAAGAGCGGGGCGTCCTCGGCCGCCCTGGCCTCCTGCTCGGCCCAGAACGCCCGGGCCTCGGCTATCTCCCGCTCACGGTCGGCGGCCAGCGCCTCGTTGACCGCGCGGCGGATCACGGCTTCGTCAACCGGCGCCGGGGCGGCGGCAGTTGAGGGTTCGGACGGGACGGCGAGCCGACGGGCCAGCCCGCGCAGCTGCAGCAACACAGCGGCGCAGAGGGCGATCAGGACCAGCAGCAGGGAGATGTACACGGCGCTCACGGAACGTACTCCTAGCGAGGAGTGGAACGGGGTTACCTCTCCACACTGCCGCATGGTGGGGAGTTGCTGCAGTGGCAGATGTCCGATTTGTCCGTGACTTTCGTCCTTGTCCCCAAATTGTTAGGTAGTACCGTTCTACGCTGCGGAGTTGACCGACTTCGGGGCGTCGACAAAACGGCCTCCGGAGGGCATTCGAGGGGCCGGATCACGATCGCGATGTGATCCGGCCCTCAGTCACACAGGGTCACTCCGAACGGGTGGTGCGGACCGCCACCGTCACTCAGCTGAGTCGCTCGATCACCATCGCCATGCCCTGGCCGCCGCCGACGCACATGGTCTCCAGGCCGAACTGCTTGTCGTGCCACTGCAGCGAGTTGATCAGGGTGGTGGTGAGCCGGGCACCGGTCATGCCGAAGGGGTGGCCGACCGCGATCGCGCCGCCGTTCACGTTCAGCTTCTCCAGCGGGATGCCCAAGTCCCGGTAGGACGGGATGACCTGGGCCGCGAAGGCCTCGTTGATCTCCACCAGGTCGATGTCGTCGATGGTCAGCCCGGCCCGCTTGAGGGCCTGCCGGCTGGCCTCGACCGGGCCGTAGCCCATGATCTCGGGGGAGAGGCCGCTGACCCCGGTGGAGACCACCCGGGCGAGCGGGGTCAGGCCGAGCTCGCGGGCCTTGGTGTCGGACATGATCACCAGGGCGGCGGCGCCGTCGTTCAGCGGGCAGCAGTTACCGGCGGTAACCGTGCCGTCCGGGCGGAACACCGGCTTCAGGCCGGAGACCGCGTCGAGGGTGACGCCCGCGCGCGGGCCGTCGTCGGTGCTCACCACGGTGCCGTCGGGCAGCGTGACGGGGGTGATCTCGCGGGCCCAGAAGCCCGACTTGACGGCCGCCTCGGCCAGGTTCTGCGAGCGGACCCCGAACTCGTCCTGCTCGGCCCGGGTGACGCCCTTGAGCGCGGCCAGGTTCTCGGCGGTCTGGCCCATCGCGATGTAGGCGTCCGGCAGCAGGCCGTCCTCACGCGGGTCGTGCCACTCGCCGCCGCCCTTGGCGGCCCGGTCGGCGGTGCGCGCCACGGCGTCCGCGAACAGCGGGTTCTGGGTGCCGGGCATGCCGTCCGAGGTGCCGTTGACGCTGCGCGAGACGGTCTCGACGCCGGCCGAGATGAAGATGTCGCCCTCGCCCGCCTTGATCGCGTGCAGTGCCATCCGGGTGGTCTGCAGCGAGGAGGAGCAGTACCGGGTGACGGTGGCGCCGGGCAGGTAGTCCATGCCCATCTGGACCGCGATGATCCGGGCCAGGTTGTGGCCCTGCTCGCCGCCGGGCAGGCCGCAGCCGAGCATCAGGTCCTCGATGTCGCGCGGGTCCAGCTCGGGGAGCCTGGCCAGCGCGGCGCCGATGATCTGGGCGGTCAGGTCGTCCGGCCGGATGTCCTTGAGGGAGCCCTTGAAGGCCCGGCCGATCGGCGAACGGGCGGCGCTGACGATGACGGCTTCGGGCATGACGGGCTCCTCGCTGAGTGTCTCCGGGCTGCTGGGCCTGCACATCCGACCGTACTCCGGCCCAAGCGGTCGGCCCGGGAGGAAAGTTACCGCTTGGTAGCTCTGACGTCACCCGTCTCCGGGTGTGAGTTGGCCGACGCCGACCCCGGTTCGGGGACGCGCTCGGAGCTCTCCGGCAGGCCCAGCCGCAGCCGCAGCTTGACCTGCGCCCAGCGCCGGCCGAGGTCGCCGAGCCGCTCGGCGGCGGCCACCTCGGTGCCGGAGCGCCCGGCGGCGGCCGCGGCGGCCACCGCCATCGGCAGCACCTGCTCGGCCTCGATCCGCGGGCCGGACTCCTCCGGCCAGAGGTCCAGCGCGGCGCAGAGCGAGGGCAGCAGGGCCATCGCGGCGGTCGCGTAGCCCTGCGCGGAGGGGTGGTAGCGGTCGGCCGCGAACATCTCCGGGCGGGCCGCGAACTCCGGGCCGAGCAGTGAGCCGAGCGAGACCGTCCGGCCGCCCTGCTCCACCACCGCGATGGTCTGGGCGGCCGCCAGCTGCCGGCTGAGCCGGCGGGCCACCCAGCGCAGCGGCGGCCGGACCGGCTTGATGGTGCCGAGGTCCGGGCAGGTGCCGACCACCACCTGGCAGCCCGCCGCGCGCAGCGCCCGTACCGTCTCGCCGAGTTGACGGACGGCCAGCGGGGCCGGGGTGTGCTTGGTCACGTCGTTGGCGCCCACGATGATCACGGCCAGCTCCGGCCGGTGCGGCAGGGCCAGCTCCACCTGCCCGGCCAGCTCCACCGACTGGGCGCCGGACCTGGCCACGTTCACCAGCCGGACCCGGCGCTCGGCCACCGAGGCGAGCCCGGTCGCGAGCAGCGCGCCGGGGGTCTCCTCGCCCCTGGTCACGCCGAGCCCGGCGGCCGTCGAGTCACCCAGAAAGGCGAGCACCAGCGGCGGCTGGTCACTCGTGGGGTCGGCGAAGGCCGCCCCGTACACGCCGTCGGCCGGCGGCGGGTCGCCCTCCAGCAGCCCGACCGCGCGGACCGCCAGCCTGCTCTCGGTCACCAGCAGTCCGATCAGTCCGACCCCGAGCAGCCCGATCCCGCCGCCCCCGTACGCGGCCGCCGTGGCGATCTTGCGGGCCACCCGGGCCCGTGACACCTGTGACGCTGTCATCCCGGCCCCCCTTCACCCGGCCCCTGCCGGGGCACCAGCTGTGCTCTGTCCCTGTTAGGTACCCACCGGGCCGGGGGCCTATCGGGGCGGATCGTCCATCCGGTGGGTGAACGGCCGGGATCGAACCCGCCGGATCGGAGGCCCGGCGCGGGTGCGTCCATTCCTTGAGACGCCCTAGGCTTTGAAGTACCCATAACTGTCGTAGCGTCCCAGACCGGGAGGACCCCCGTGCGGTACCACAATTCGATCATCGACCTGGTCGGCAACACGCCGTTGGTGAAGCTCAACAAGGTCACCGAGGGCATCAGTGCCACCGTGCTGGCGAAGGTCGAGTACTTCAACCCCGGGGGGTCGATCAAGGACCGCATCGCGATGCGCATGATCGAGGCCGCCGAGGCGTCCGGCGCCCTGAAGCCGGGCGGCACCATCGTCGAGCCCACCTCGGGCAACACCGGTGTCGGCCTGGCGATCGTGGCCCAGCAGAAGGGCTACCACTGCATCTTCGTCTGTCCGGACAAGGTCTCCACCGACAAGATCAACACGCTCCGGGCCTACGGCGCCGAGGTGGTGGTCTGTCCGACCGCGGTCGCCCCCGAGCACCCGGACTCCTACTACAACGTCTCCGACCGGCTGGTCCGGGAGACCCCGAACGCCTGGAAGCCGGACCAGTACTCCAACCCGGACAACCCGGCCTCGCACTACCACTCGACCGGCCCCGAGCTCTGGGAGCAGACCGCCGGGAAGATCACCCATCTGGTCGCGGGCGTCGGCACCGGCGGCACCATCTCCGGCACCGGCGGCTACCTCAAGGAGGCCTCCGGCGGCGCGGTCAAGGTGATCGGCGCGGACCCGGAGGGCTCGGTCTACTCCGGTGGCACCGGCCGGCCGTACCTGGTCGAGGGCGTCGGCGAGGACTTCTGGCCGACCGCCTACGACCGGAACGTGGCGGACCAGATCGTCGCGGTCTCCGACAAGGACTCGTTCCAGATGACCCGCCGCCTCGCCAAGGAGGAGGGCCTGCTGGTCGGCGGCTCCTGCGGGATGGCCGTGGTGGCCGCGCTCGAGGTGGCCAAGGGCCTCGGCCCGGACGACGTGGTCGTGGTGATCCTGCCCGACGGCGGCCGCGGCTACCTGTCGAAGATCTTCAACGACGACTGGATGGCCGACTACGGCTTCCTGCCCTCGGGCACCGACGAGGCGCACATCGGCGAGGTGCTGGCCCGCAAGGACGCGATCGAGCACGAGGGCATCCCGCAGTTCGTCCACATGCACCCGAGCGAGACGGTCGCCGAGGCGGTCCGGGTGCTGCGGGACTTCGGCGTCTCCCAGATGCCGGTGGTCTCCGCGGGGGCCGCGCACCCCGACGTGATGGCGGGCGAGGTGATCGGCTCGGTGGTCGAGCGGGAGCTGCTGGAGGGCCTGTTCGCCCAGCGGATCGCGCTCACCGACACGCTGGAGAGCGTGATGTCCAAGCCGCTGCCGGTGGTCGGCTCCGGTGAGACGGTGACCAGCCTGATGACCGTCCTGGAGAAGGCCGACGCCGCGGTGGTGCTGGTCGAGGGCAAGCCGCAGGGCATCGTGACCAGCCAGGACCTGCTGGCCTTCCTGGCCAACCGGGCCGGTCACTGACCTGTCGTCAGCCGGAGGGTGGCGCCGGACGGGTGAGGATTCGTCTCCTCACGAAGTGGTACACCGGCGTCACCTCCGCGCATCACGCGCTTAACACGGCTCGGGCAATGTATGAGTCACGGCAAGACGCCGAGCATGGTGACAGCAACGGTCGGGAGCGGCTCCCCGGCACCGCCGTCACCACGGACACGTCGGTCGGCCCTGACCCGGCCCACCGTGTCCGCCCGTAGGGGTTGCCGTCGTCCCGCCCCTGGCACCGGTCTCGGCCGAGGTCAGGGTGCGGCGGCTCCTGCGGCACCTACCGCGCCGCGAGGCGCGTCTCCGTGACTCCCGGGTGGGGGAGTCCGACGGAGAACGGCAGGGCCGGTCCCCGGTTTCCGGGGGCCGGCCCTCCCTGTTTCCCGGGAGGGCCGCGACTCGCCTACGCTCGCACACATGACCAGCACTGACCTGCCCGAGCAGGACGCCCCGCGTTACGTACGCCTCAGCATCGAGATCATCGCCGAGATCACCGACGAGCAGGCCCTGAAGGCCGCCGCCCTCGCCCAGGTCGAGAGCGACGAGTACCTGGACGACGAGGAGCGCACCCAGTCGGTGGAGGCGATCGAGGTGGACCCGTCCGGTTCGCTCGCGCACTTCATCGACCCGGTGGCGCTGCTCGGCGAGGTGCCCGGCATCGAGCTGACCTCGGCCACCTGGGAGTCCGCCCAGACCGAGTTCGACCCGACCGACGAGAACTGGGACGAGTACGCCGTCGAGGCGGCCGAGTAGTCCCCTGCGCACCACCGATCGCCCGTCCGGCTCCCCGGGCGGGCGATTCGTCCGTTATGGCGGCATCTTCAGTAGTCTCATACGATCTCAACCGTTTGGTGACGGAACCGGTTCGTCCTGGATTGCGTTGTTTGTATCCGTAACGCCCGCAGGTGAAGAGCAGGGAGACCCACCGTGACGTCAGCCGATGAGCAGCGCCCCACCCCCGGCGGCAGCTGGACCCGACGCGGCGTGCTGGGCGGCCTGCTGGGCGCCCCGGTGCTGCTGCTGGCGGCCTGCAGCGGCGACTCCGACAAGGGCGCCGGCGGCGGCGCCAGTGGCAGCACCGGGGCCGGTGGCAGCGCCTCGCCGAAGACCTCGGTCGCCAGGATCACGGTGACCCCGGCCGACGGTGTGACGGACGCCTCCTTCGCCGAGCCGGTGAAGGTCACCGTGGTCGACGGCAGGCTCGGCTCGGTCAAGCTCACCGGCGAGGACGGCAAGGAGATACCCGGGCAGCTCGCCGCCGACGGCGCGAGCTGGGTCTCCACCGGGCCGCTGACCAGCGGCACCGAGTACACCGTGGCGGCCGTCGCGACGGACGCGGCCAAGCTGGAGGCGGACGCCAACACCAAGTTCGGCACCGCCTCGCCGGCCAACACCTTCATCGGCTACTTCACCCCCGAGAACGGCGCGACCGTCGGGGTCGGGATGCCGGTCTCGATCAACTTCAACAAGCCGGTCACCAACCGGAAGGCCGTCCAGCAGGCGATCACGGTGACCGCGCAGCCCGGCGTCGAGATCGTCGGCCACTGGTTCTCCAGCACCCGGCTGGACTTCCGGCCGCAGCAGTACTGGGCGAAGGGCACCCGGGTCACCCTGCAGCTCCGGCTGAAGGACGTGGAGGGCGCCAAGGGCGTCTACGGCACCCAGTCCAAGGACGTGGGCTTCACCATCGGCCGCAGCCAGACCAGCGTCGCCGACCTCTCCGCCGACACCCTCACGGTCACCACCGACGGTCAGGTCACCGCGACCTACCCGATCATCGGCGGTGCCCCCGAGCACCGGACCTGGGCCGGCAAGCTGGTCATCTCCGAGCAGTACCAGCAGACCAAGATGGACTCCGCCACGGTCGGCCTGGGCGACGAGTACAACATCCCGGACGTGCCGCACGCGCAGCGGCTGACCACCTCGGGCACCTTCATCCACGGCAACTACTGGTCGCCCGCCTCGCAGTTCGGCAAGGCCAACACCAGCCACGGCTGCATCGCACTCAGGGACGCCAAGGGTGCTTCGGACCCGAACACCAACGGGGCCAAGTTCTATGCGAGTTCGATGGTGGGCGACGTGGTCGAGGTGATCAACTCCGGGGACCGGACGGTCGATCCGTCGAACGGCCTGAGCGGCTGGAACATGGACTGGGCCGGCTGGCAGGCGGGCAGCGCGGTCTGACCCCCCGGCAGTCGGACTGTCGTAAGAACCGGATAAGTTATGGGGCACGTCCCGATTCCGCCACGAGCGGCGAAATCGGGGTGCCCCGGCGGGTGAAAGCTGCTTGTCTGGGGACGTATCCAGCAGCAGTCAAACCTTGCGGCCCGGTTGCACACACCACCAGGGCGCAGCCTCACGGGGGAGAAGTTCCATCAACACCACCATGCGCCGCGCGGCCCGGGGGGCCCTCGCCGCGACCGCCTGCACCGTCGTCCTCGCCACCGGCCTCGCGGCCTGTGGCACCGTCAAGCAGCTGACCGCCGCCGAGAAGGTCTCCGACGCGTTCGGCAAGATCACCGACGGCAAGACCCTCAAGGCCGAGCTCTCCTTCGGGGCGACCGCCGACGAGATCATCGCGTTCGACAAGCTCGCCAGCGCCAAGGGCGACAACCTCGACCGCAAGACCGCCGAGCTGATGGCCGAGCTCAAGATCTCGGTCGCGGTCAGCGCCGACAAGCCGCTGAAGGACCTCGACTCCTTCAAGAACGCGCAGTCCGGCGCCGACCCGCTCAACTCGCTCGGCCAGGACCCGGGCTTCGACGTCGCGTACGCGCTGGCCGGCAAGAGCGGCAAGAGCTACGCCGAGCTGCGCTGGGTCGACGGCAACTTCTACCTGAAGGCCGACGTGGACGGCGTCGCCCAGCTGGCCGGCGAGGACGCCGGTGAGCTCAAGGACGCCGCCTCGGCCTTCCCGAAGGTGATCCAGGACGCCGTGGCCGGCAAGTGGGTCGAGGTCGAGGGCAAGGCCCTCAAGGACCTCGCCGAGCAGGCGACCAAGGCGGCCGGCAGCAAGGCCGGCGGCGCCTCGGCCGCTCCGTCGGTCGACCCCAAGGTCGCCTCCGGCCTGGTGAACACCGTCAAGGACGTCCTCTCCCGCAACGTCACCTTCGAGGACAAGGGCAAGCAGGACGGCGCCGAGCACATCTACGTCTCCGCCCCCGCCAAGGCCCTCGCGGACGACCTGCTGAAGAGCGTCAAGCCGGTGCTCAAGGACATCCCGGGCATGGAGAAGCTGCCCGGCAGCGCCCCGACCGACATCCCGGACAAGAAGGTCGGCCTGGACGTCTTCATCAAGGACGGCTCGGTCTCCGCGATCTCCTTCGACCTGGCCCAGATCGACTCCAAGCTGCCGGCCGACGCGCACCTGCCGGTCAAGGTGACCTTCAGCAAGGACGCGGCCGAGGCCCCGAAGGCGCCGGACGGTGCCACCAAGTTCGCGATGGCCGACTTCGAGCAGATCGTCACCTCGATGATGGGCAGCAAGGCCGGCGGCAAGATCGGTGGCGGCGGCACCGCGGCCGCGCTGACCGACGCCCAGCTCAAGGAGCTGACGGCCAAGGGCATCCCGGAGGCGCAGATCAAGGTGCTGAACCAGAGCGGCATGAGCTACGAGCAGATCAAGCAGCTGCTCGACGCCACCAGCTGACACCCTGTACGTGACGAAGGCCCCGCCGGAACCGGCGGGGCCTTCGCGCGTGCTCAGCCCTGGGTGCGGGCCACCCCGATCGGGCAGCTGGCACCGGTGCCGCCGAGGCCGCAGTAGCCGTTCGGGTTCTTGGCGTCGGACAGGTACTGCTGGTGGTAAGGCTCGGCCGGGTAGAACGGGCCGGCCGGGCCGGTCTCGGTGGTGATCGGGCCCAGGCCGATCGCGGTCAGCGCGGGCTGGAAGGCCGCCTGCGAGGCGGCCAGCTCGGCGGCCTGCGCCGGGGTGTGGGTGTACGCGGCGGAGCGGTACTGGGTGCCCTGGTCGTTGCCCTGCCGGAAACCCTGGGTCGGGTCGTGCGCCTCCCAGAAGGTCTTCAGCAGCGTCCCGTACGAGACCAGCGCCGGGTCGTAGACCACCCGGACCGCCTCGGTGTGCCCGGTCAGACCGCTGCACACCTCCTCGTAGGTCGGGTGCGGGGTGTGCCCGCCCTGGTAGCCGACCAGGGTGGTCCACACCCCGTCCAGCTCCCAGAACTTCCGCTCGGCGCCCCAGAAACAGCCCATCGCGAAGTCGGCCGTCTCCAGCCCGGCGGGGTAGGGGCCGGCCAGGGCGGTGCCGAGCACGGTGTGCGGCTCGGTCAGGGCGAACAGCGGGGCCGCCCGGCCGGGCAGGGCCTGCTCGGCGGTGACCAGCTCGCTCTTGTGACGGTTGAACAGCACGGCTGCTCCCAGTGCTCAGGGGACGGTGCCCTCTGCAACGCCCGGCGGCCGCCCGGGATTCCACCGGGACGGCCGCCGGGCGGCGGTCAGCGGGAGAGCGCGACCACGGTCCTGGCCCGGAGCTCGACGAACTCGTCCGGGTCGCCCAGGAACGGCATCGGGATCACCGGGCCGAGCGCCTGGAACTGGGCCAGCGCCTCGGCGTGCCGGCCCTGGCCGGCCAGGAAGCGGACCACCCGGCCCCGGGCGGCGGGCAGCTCCGGGTGGTCCGGCCGGGCGGCCGCGATGTCGGCCAGCACGGCGTCGACGGCGGCCCGCAGCTCGGCGGAGGTCCGGCTCGCGGCGTCGTCGTACTGCTCCTCGTACGCGTCCAGCTTGAGCGTGCCGAGCAGGCTGCCGGCCGGGGCGGCAGCGATCGCCTCGTCCACGAAGGCGTGCATCAGCTCGTTGCTGCCGTGCCACTTGCGGCACCAGTACTGCATCGCCTGCCAGTACGCGTCCCGGTTCAGCGGGGCCCGCTTGACCGCCTTGGCCCAGAACATCCGGAAGTCGTCGTTCGACCAGTTGTCGCCCCGGGCCAGCGCGAGCTGGGCCAGGAACGGGCTCGGGTCGGCGGGCGCGGCCAGCGCGACGGCCTCGGCCGCGGCCTCGGTGGCCTGCTGGAGCTTGCGTCGGAAGCCGTCCCGCATCTCGTCGGTGACCGTGTTGGCGTAGCCCGAGCCCCGGATCGCCCAGCCGGCGTGCACCAGGGCGACCACGTGCAGCGCGGCGGCGTCGGAGTTCTCCGGCTGCTCCATCCGCCAGGCGTTCAGCCAACCGTCGTCCTGGGCGGCCGGGTTGACGAAGAGTTCGGTGCGCTCCCAGCGCTCGTCCCAGTCGGTGCCGGCCGCCTCGATGTAGGCGGCGGCCTCCCGCCAGCTGCCGTCCCGGGCGGCGGACAGGGCGATCCGGGCGTCGTCGTCGACCGTGGTGCGGCCGAGCACCAGGCCCTGGTTGGGCACCAGCCCGAACTGGGAGGCGCGGGCCGGGTCGGCCAGCACCTCGGCGTGGCTCACGCCGGCGGCCCGCTTGGCCTTCAGCGACTTGAACAGGGTGAACAGCAGCGCGCAGACGGCGATGGTGAGGAACAGCATGCGTGGGGACTCCGGTGGTTCAGTGAGCGGCCGGGACGGGCCCGGCGGTGGTGAGCAGGGTGCGCAGCGGCGCGGTGTCCGGGACGTCCGCGACCGCGGCGTCCAGGGCGGCGGAGAAGGTCTCGTCCCAGCCGTCGGGCAGGTGCAGGACGGCGGCGGTGGACCAGGAGAACTCCCAGTGCGCCCGGCCCGACTCGGCCAGCGCCAGCACGGTGAGCCGGCCCAGGGTGGACCGGAAGACCGGGCGGGCCGCCTCGCGGGCGGCCAGGCCGGTCGGGGCGACGGCCTGCTCGTCGCGCGGCAGCCGGCCGGCCAGCTCCCAGGTGCGGCCGGCGTCGATCGCGTCCAGCAGTGCCTCGACCGTGCCGGGCAGCCCGGCGGAGGTGAGCGCGGTCAGGATCGGCTGGCAGTCCTCCCGGCAGTCGGCCAGGCAGACGGTCCGCACCAGCTCCGGCCAGGTCACCCGGCGCTTGGTCGCGGCCTCGGGCACCAGGCAGACCGACTCCAGCGCGGCCAGCGTCCGTTCGGCCTCGTGCAGCAGCACCAGCGCGGGGCCCGAGCCCTCGGCGGCCCGGCCGTCGTCGGGCAGCGCCTCGATCGCGGCCACCCGCTGGGCGATCGGCGGGTGCGAGTCGTACGGGTCGGCCTCCTCCTCGGCGGGCTCCAGGGCCAGCTCGGCCAGCTCCTGACGGCGCTTCGGGTCGGCGAGCAGCTCGGCCAGCCCGCCGTACACCTGACCCGGCATCGGCAGCAGACCGGCGGACCAGCCGATGGTGGCGTACCGGTGCAGGTAGAAGTTCTCGGCGGCGTCCAGCAGCGGCAGCCGGCGCAGCGCGGCGGCGGTGGCGTCCCGCCCGGCGATCGCGGCGGCGGACCGGTCGGCGGCGTACTCCTGACGGCGGCTCACCGACTCGGAGACCCGGAAGTACAGCTTGGCGTACTGGGTGAAGAGCTTGGCCAGCGCCCGGTCGACACCGCCGCCGGCCTTCTCCTCGGTGACCTTCTTGCCCTTGGCCAGCCGCTTCGCGGCCTTCGCCCTGAGCTCGGCCTGCTGCTGGGCCTGGTGGCCGTCGGCCCGCGCGTGCAGGCCGTGGATGGTGTGCAGGATCGCGCTCCGCCCGGCCACCGTGACCCCGGCCAGCCGGACGTCGCGGTTGCTGTAGTGGCCGAACTCGTGGGCCAGCACCGAGTCCAGCTCGGCCTCGGTCAGGCCGATCAGCAGCGGGGCGCCGATCACCAGGTGCCGCTTGCCGGGGATCAGGCCGAGCAGCTTGGTGTCCTCCCGGACACCCGCGTTGACCTCGGGGATCAGCCGGATCTCGGCCGGTCCGCGGACGCCGGTCCGCTCGGCGATCCGGTCCACCCTGGCCCACAGCTCCGGCTGCTGCTCGCGGGTCACCGGCAGGCCGTACGCCTCGCCCCGCTCGCGCGGACGGCGGGTCAGGAAGACCACCCGGAGCACGGGATAGGCGACGGCCAGGCTGAGCAGGATCAGCTTGCCGATCGCCGGGTTCAGCCGCCCGGTCTCCACGACCAGGGCGACGTCGGCGCCCAGGACGCCGAGCACCAGGCCGGCCGCGAGCAGGTAGAAGCCGACCAGCATGGCGACCGCGAGGGCGGCCCGTCCGGCCGTGCTCATTCCGGTGGGTCGCGCGGGCGTGCCCATGCGTTCCTCCCCCTTTGACGTTCCGTCCGCACCCTGAACATGTGTGCGGGAAGTGCAGATCGTAGCCGCCCGGCGCGTCGCACTTGACGGGTGGTCGGCACCGCGGGCGCTCTGCCCGCCCTTGGCCCGTTTCGCCCCCGCGTCGGGCTGATCCGGCGGGAACCGTCGGACAGGCCCTAGGCTCAGCGGTATGACCGAGCACCAGCTTCCCCAGGGCTTCGAGACTCTCGCCATCCACGCGGGTCAGGAAGCAGATCCCCAGACCGGGGCCGTCGTCACGCCGATCTACCAGGTGTCCACCTACAAGCAGGACGGCGTCGGCGGCCTCCGGAACGGCTACGAGTACAGCCGCTCCGCCAACCCCACCCGTACCGCGCTCGAGGAGTGCCTGGCCGCGATCGAGGGCGGTGCCCGCGGCCTCGCCTTCGCCTCCGGCCTGGCCGCCGAGGACACCCTGCTGCGCACCGTGCTGAAGCCGGGCGACCACATCGTCATCCCGAACGACGCCTACGGCGGCACCTTCCGGCTGTTCGCCAAGGTGCTCACCCGCTGGGGCGTCGAGTTCTCCGTCGCGGACACCCAGAACCTGGCGGCGGTCCGGGACGCGCTGCGCCCCAACACCCGCGCGCTCTGGGTGGAGACCCCCTCCAACCCGCTGCTCGGCATCTCCGACATCGCCGGGCTGGCCGAGGTGGCCCACCGGGCCGGTGCGCTGCTGGTGGTGGACAACACCTTCGCCAGCCCGTACCTGCAGCAGCCGCTGTCGTTCGGCGCGGACGTGGTGGTGCACTCGACCACCAAGTACATGGGCGGCCACTCCGACGTGGTCGGCGGCGCCCTGGTGGCGGCCGAGGCCGGTCTCGGCGAGGAACTGGCGTACCACCAGAACGCGATGGGCGCGGTGGCCGGGCCGTTCGACGCCTGGCTGGTGCTGCGCGGCATCAAGACCCTCGGGGTCCGGATGGACCGGCACAGCTCCAACGCCGCGAAGGTCGCCGAGCTGCTCTCCGTCCACCCCAAGGTCAGCCAGGTGATCTACCCCGGGCTGCCCTCGCACCCCGGGCACGACATCGCCGCCAAGCAGATGAAGGCGTTCGGCGGGATGGTCTCGTTCCGGGTCAACGGTGGCGAGCAGGCCGCGGTGGACGTCTGCAACCGGGCCGAACTGTTCACCCTCGGCGAGTCGCTGGGCGGCGTCGAGTCGCTGATCGAGCACCCGGGGCGGATGACGCACGCCTCGGTCGCGGGCTCCGCCCTCGAGGTGCCGGCCGACCTGATCCGGGTCTCGGTCGGCATCGAGTCGATCGACGACCTGCTCGCGGACCTCACCCGCGCCCTGGGCTGACGCCCGGCCTTTCGGCGGGGCCGCACCCTGGGCAGGCGCTCCGGTGCTACGGCCCAGGGGCTCGGGGAACTGCGAGGAGATCCGGCGCCGGGGTCACGGACGAAAGTGCCTGACCACCCACGCGACGATCACCTTGCAAGGGCCGGCGTCGCAGTTCCCCGAGCCCCTGTCTTCCGGACCGTCTGCCTCGAAGAGGACGTATGCGCAACTGGCCGATCACCCTGGACGACGTCCGTGGTGCGCAGAAGATGCTCGCCGGGGTCGCCCGGGTCACGCCGATGGAGAGCAGCCGCTACCTGGCGGGGCTGATCGGTGCGCCGGTGCACCTGAAGTGCGAGAACCTGCAGCGCACCGGTTCGTTCAAGCTGCGCGGCGCGTACGTCCGGATCGCCGGACTGTCGCCGGTGGAGCGGGCCGGCGGCGTGGTGGCGGCCAGTGCGGGCAACCACGCGCAGGGGGTGGCGCTGGCCGCCTCGCTGCTCGGGGTGCGGTCGACGGTCTTCATGCCGCTGGCGGCCCCGCTCCCCAAGGTGGCGGCGACCAGGGACTACGGCGCCGAGGTCCGGCTGCACGGCAGCACCGTGGACGAGGCGCTGAACGCGGCGCAGCAGTACGCGGACGCGACCGGCGCGGTGTTCATCCACCCGTTCGACCACTGGGACATCGTCACCGGCCAGGCCACCGTCGGCCTGGAGATCCTGGAGCAGTGCCCGGAGGTCCGCACCATCCTGGTCGGGGTGGGCGGCGGCGGGCTGCTGGCGGGGATCGCGGCGGCGGTCAAGCCGCTCCGCCCGGACGTCCAGGTGATCGGGGTGCAGGCGGCCAACGCCGCCGCGTACCCGCCCTCGCTGGCGGCGGGGCGGCCGGTCTCGCTGGAGCGGTTCGCCACCATGGCGGACGGGATCATGGTGGGCCGGCCGGGTGACATTCCGTTCGAGGTGGTGAACACCCTGGCGGACGGCGTCCGGACGGTCTCCGAGGAGGGGCTGTCCCGGGCGCTGCTGCTCAGTCTGGAGCGGCTCAAGCTGGTGGTCGAACCGGCCGGGGCGAGCCCGCTGGCCGCGCTGCTGGAGCATCCGGAGAGCTTCCGGGGCCCGGTGGTGGCGGTGCTCTCGGGCGGCAACATCGACCCGCAGCTGATGCAACGGGTGCTGCGGCACGGGCTGGTGGCGGCGGGCCGGTACCTGTCGATCCGGGTCCGGCTGACCGACAAGCCGGGGGCGCTGGCCGACCTGCTGGCGGTGCTCACCCGGGTGGACGCCAACGTGCTGGACATCGCGCACGTCCGGATCGACCCCCGGCTGGGGCTGACCGAGGTCGAGGTGGACCTGCACCTGGAGACCAAGGGGCCCGAGCACTGCGCCGCGGTGCTGGGCGACCTCCGGCACACGGGCTACGTGGTCACTCAGTAGCGCCCGGGAACGCCGACAGCCGGAAAACCAGGGGCGGTTGTCAGTCCGAGCTGAGAGGGTGTCAGCGCGGATCGGCTCCGCGCTGCCTTCGCTGCGCCGTGCGCCTGATCCTTGACGCGATATATCGCGAGCTGTCATTCTCGCGATGCATCGCGTTTCTCCGATGTCACTCCCGGCATGGATTCCGGTTCGCCCGGGTATTCCCCTCGGGTCAGAGTGGACATATCAGTCATATCGTCAGAGGAGATGAGGCAGGCTCATGGCGCCAGCCATCCAAGCCGAGAACCTGGTCAAGACCTTCGGTGACGTACGTGCCCTTGACGGCGTCAGCCTCGACGTCCCCGAGGGCACGGTGCTCGGACTGCTCGGCCCGAACGGCGCCGGCAAGACCACCACCGTCCGCGTGCTCACCACCCTGCTCCGCCCCGACTCCGGCCGTGCCGTGGTCGCCGGGGTGGACGTGCTGAAGCACCCGAACAAGGTGCGCAGCCTGATCGGCCTCTCCGGTCAGTACGCCGCCGTCGACGAGTACCTGACGGGCCGTGAGAACCTGCAGATGGTCGGCGAGCTCTACCAGATGAGCGTGCGGGACGCGAAGGCCCGCGCCCGCGAGCTGCTGGAGTGGTTCAACCTCAGCGAGGCCGCCGACCGCACCGCCAAGACCTACTCCGGCGGCATGCGCCGCCGGCTCGACCTGGCGGCCGCACTGGTGGTCCGGCCCCCGGTGATGTTCCTGGACGAGCCGACCACGGGTCTGGACCCGCGCAACCGGCTCGCGCTCTGGGAGGTCATCGAGACCCTGGTCGAGCAGGGCACCACCCTGCTGCTGACCACCCAGTACCTGGAGGAGGCGGATCGCCTCGCCCACGACATCGCGGTGGTCGACCACGGCAAGGTGATCGCCCGAGGCACCGCCGACCAGCTCAAGGCCCAGATCGGCGGCGAGCGGGTCGAGGTGGTGGTGCACGAGCGGGACGACGTGACCGAGGCGCTGGCCGCGCTGGCGCCGTACGCCAAGGGCGACCCGACGCTGGAGAAGAACACCCGGAAGATCACCGTGCCGGTCAGCGGTGGCGCCAAGGTGCTCGCCGACGTGATCCGCGAGCTGGACGCCCGCTCGATCGAGATCGACGACATCGGCCTGCGCCGCCCGACCCTGGACGACGTGTTCCTCTCGCTGACCGGCCATGCCACCGTCGCGGAGACCGAGGACGAGGACGAGCAGCCCGGCAAGGGCCGCAAGAGCCTCGGGAAGGACGCCTGATGACCACGGCCACCGAACACGCGATCGGCGGCGCCGTCCCGCAGCAGCGGCACGGGGTCAGCGCGATGCTGCACGACTCCTGGGTGATCGCCAAGCGCAACCTGCGCCGGATGACCCGGATCCCGGAGATCGTGGTCTTCGGGCTGATGCAGCCGGTGATGTTCGTGCTGCTGTTCTCGTACGTGATGGGCGGGGCGATCCAGATCCCCGGCACCAGTGCGAGTGCCAGCACCTACACCCAGTTCCTGATGGCGGGCATCTTCGCCCAGACCGTCACCTTCGCGGTGGCCGGCGCCTCGGCCGGCATCGCAGAGGACATGACCAAGGGGCTGGTGGACCGGTTCCGCTCGCTCCCGATGACCCGCTCCGCCGTGCTGGTCGGCCGCACGCTGGCCGACCTGGTGCAGACCGCGTTCACCCTGCTGGTGCTGATGATCGTCGCGGTGCTGGTCGGCTGGCGGATCCACGAGGGCTTCCTGAAGGCGCTCGGCGCGTTCGGGCTGCTGCTCCTGCTGGGCTACGCGTTCTCCTGGATCGGCGCGCTGATCGGCCTGTCGGTGCGCAGCCCGGAGGCGGCCACCTCGGCCGGTCTGATCTGGCTGTTCCCGCTGACCTTCATCTCGAACGCCTTCGTCCCGGTCAGCTCGATGCCGGGCTGGCTGCAGCCGGTCGCCTACTGGAACCCGTTCAGCGCGACGGTGCAGGCCTGCCGCGACCTGTTCGGCAACCAGGTCGGCCCGGTCACCGGCGGCTGGCCGATGGAGAACGCGGCGCTGCTCTCGGTGCTGTGGTCGCTGGCCATCATGGCCTTCTTCTCCTGGCTGTCGGTCCGCAAGTACCGCTCTGCGGTGGGTTGAGCCGGGCCCGCTCTGCGTGAGTTGAGCACCCCCGTACGCACGCGAGCGGCGGCCGTCCCCTTTTCGGTGGGGGCGGCCGCCGCTCGGGCGTGTCGGGGGGATCAGGCGTGCGGCTTGGCCGCGATCACCTTGACCATCGCGCGCTTGCCGTTCGGCAGCTCGTAGTGCGCCTCGTCGCCGATCTTCTTGCCGTCGATGGCCGAGCCGAGCGGGGACTGCGGGGAGTAGACGTCCACCTCGGAGGCGCCCGCCATCTCACGGGAGCCGAGCAGGAAGACCATGGTGTCGTCCTCGTCGCCGTCGAAGGCGATCGTCACGACCATGCCGGGGGCCACCACGCCGGAGTCCGCCGGGGCCTCGCCGACCTTGGCCCGCTCCAGCAGCTGGGTGAGCTGGCGGATCCGCAGCTCGCCCTTGCCCTGGTCGTCCCGGGCCGCGTGGTAGCCGGCGTTCTCCTTGAGGTCGCCCTCCTCGCGGGCCGCCTCGATCTTCTTGACGATCTCGGCGCGCCACGGGCCGGTCATGTAGTCCAGCTCGGCCTTGAGCTGGTCGTAGCCGGACTGAGTGAGCCAGGTCACGTTCTCGCTGGTCTGGGTCACAGGTGCTCCTCGTAGGTGCTGGGCTGCGCTGAGGGTTGGTGTCAGCCGGGAACGGGTCGTACTACAAAGCATCGCCCGCTCTCTTGCCGTCCGGCCGGAGAGGGGCGAAACCACGACCCTAACAATTTCCGGACCGGAGCGGGAGGGTCATCGCCGCGTCCCCGCCGGTGGTACCCGGTACGGATGCCCGGTCCCGGCCTCGAATATGCGCCCGAACGGATTACTTACCGGGGGCGCAGCCGAGCAGCTCGGCAGCGGTGGCGCGAGCGGTGGTGCGCAGCGTGACCACCTCGTCGTAGCGCGATCCGGCGGCCGGGATCGGGAAGTCGTGCAGCCCGACCACGCCGCCGTCCTCGGACTGCGCGCGGACGGTGCAGACCCCCGCCGTGCCGTCGTCCTTGAGCACCGAGAGCTGCACCTGGATCGCCTCGGCCGAGACCACCTGGAAGCCGGGCATCAGACCGTTCATGACCGAGCCCTTGGAGACGTAGCTGACGCCTATCCAGCCGACCAGGGCCAGGCCGAGCGCGCCGCAGACCAGGCCGGTGATCCGCAGCCGCCGGTCGGCCTCGCGGTCGCTGCGCTTGCCGTAGCGGGCGGGGGCGACGGTCGTACGTCCGGAGTCCATGGTCGGCTCAGTCCTTTCGACGAGGGGCCCACGGTCCACCGGGGGAATGGACGGACCCACCGGTCAGTCACTATAGGAGGGCAGCATCCGCGCCGGACGCGGCGGGGGACCGGCCCGACGAACCGGATGATTCCCGGAAGGAACCAGGCGTTGACTGAGCAGTTGCGACTGATGGCGGTACACGCGCACCCGGACGACGAGTCCAGCAAGGGCGCCGCCACCATGGCCATGTACGTCTCACAGGGGGTGGACGTGCTGGTCGCCACCTGCACCGGCGGTGAGCGTGGCTCGATTCTCAACCCCAAGCTCCAGGGCGACCCGTGGGTCGAGGAGAACATCCACGAGGTGCGCCGGAAGGAGATGGACGCCGCCCGCGAGATCCTCGGCGTCAAGCAGGCCTGGCTCGGCTTCGTCGACTCCGGCCTGCCGGAGGGCGACCCGCTGCCGCCGCTGCCCGAGGGCTGCTTCGCGCTCCAGGAGGTGGCCGAGGCGGCCGCCCCGCTGGTGAAGCTGATCCGCGAGTTCCGGCCGCACGTGATCACCACGTACGACGAGAACGGCGGCTACCCGCACCCCGACCACATCATGACCCACAAGATCACCATGGCCGCCTTCGACGCCGCCGGTGACCCGGACGCCTACCCCGAGGCCGGCGCGCCCTGGCAGCCGTCCAAGGTCTACTACAACCACGGCTTCCCGATGGGCCGGATCCGGGCGATGCACGCCTACCTGACGGAGAACGACCTCGAGTCGCCGTACGGCGAGTGGATCGAGGGGTGGGAGAAGAGCGGCCGTAAGGAGCGCGAGATCACCACCCGGGTGGTCTGCGACGCGTGGTTCGAGACCCGGGACCGCGCGCTGATCGCGCACGCCACCCAGATCGACCCGGACGGCCCGTGGTTCCGGATCCCGATCGAGGTCCAGACGAAGGTCTGGCCGACCGAGGACTACGAGCTGGTCCGCTCGCTGGTGGACACCGACCTCCCCGAGGACGACCTGTTCGCCGGCCTGCGCACCGCCGTCACCACCGTCTGACACCCCGACCCGCACCCACCCCGGTGACCCGGCCCGCGTAGGGCCGGGTCACCATGGGAGACATGAGCACCCCGATGCACCTCACCACTCTCGCCGCCGAGACCTTCGACAAGGCCAAGGTGACGCCCGGTCTGCTGGGCTTCGTGGTCTTCGCCGTCCTCGGCGTCGCCACCTGGTTCCTGGTCAAGTCGATGAACAAGCAGTTCGGCCGGGTGAACTTCGTCGAGGAGCCCGAGCAGCCCAAGGACTGACACCGTTCCTGCGCGATGATGCGCAAGGATGGGGGCATGCCGAACCGTCTCGCGGACGCGACCTCGCCGTATCTCCTTCAGCACGCCGACAACCCGGTGGACTGGTGGCCCTGGGGCCCCGAGGCGTTCGCGGAGGCCGAGCGGCGCGGGGTGCCGGTGCTGCTGAGCGTCGGGTACGCGGCGTGCCACTGGTGTCATGTGATGGCGCACGAGTCCTTCGAGGACGAGGCGATCGCCGCCTACGCCAACGAGCACTTCGTCGCGGTGAAGGTGGACCGCGAGGAGCGGCCCGATGTGGATGCGGTGTACATGGAGGCGGTGCAGGCGGCCACCGGGCAGGGTGGGTGGCCGATGACGGTCTTTCTGACGCCCGAGAAGGACCCGTTCTACTTCGGGACGTACTTCCCGCCCGCGCCCCGGCACGGCATGCCCGGGTTCCGGCAGGTGCTGGAGGGGGTCAGCGCGGCCTGGCGGGACCGCCGGGACGAGGTCGGCGAGGTGGCCGAGCGGATCAGGGCCGACCTGGCCGAGCGGGCCTCGGTGTACGGGGCCGGCAGTGGGGTCCACCGGGTGCCCGGCGCCGAGGAGTTGGCGCAGGCGGCGGCCGAGCTCGGCCGGAGCTACGACGCGAAGCGCGGTGGTTTCGGCGGGGCGCCGAAGTTCCCGCCGTCGATGGCGGTGGAGTTCCTGCTCAGGCACCACGCGAGCACCGGCTCGGCCGAGGCGCTGGAGATGGCCCGGCACACCTGCGAGGCGATGGCCCGGGGCGGGATCTACGACCAGCTCGGCGGCGGCTTCGCCCGGTACGCGGTGGACGCCGACTGGGTGGTCCCGCACTTCGAGAAGATGCTCTACGACAACGCCCTGCTGCTCCGGGTCTACCTGCACCTGTGGCGGGCCACCGGCGCCGAGCTGCCGCGCCGGATCGCGCTGGAGACCGCCGACTTCCTGCTCGCCGAACTCCGCACCCCCGAGGGTGGTTTCGCCTCCGCGCTGGACGCCGACAGCCTGGACCCGGCCACCGGCAAGTCGGCCGAGGGCGCGTACTACGCCTGGACCCCCGAGCAGCTGACCGAGGTGCTGGGCGCCGAGGACGGCGCGCTGGCCATCGGGCTGTTCGAGGTGACCGGCACCTTCGAGCACGGCTCCTCGGTGCTCCAGCTGCTCGCCGACCCGGCGGACGACAAGGCGTACGGCCGGATCAGGCAGCGGCTGCTGACGGCCCGTCGGCAGCGGCCCGCCCCGGCCCGGGACGACAAGGTGGTGGCGGCCTGGAACGGGCTGGCGATCGCCGCGCTGGCCGAGACCGGCGCCCTGCTGGAGCGGCCCGACCTGGTGGAGGCCGCCGTCCGGGCCGCCGACCTGCTGCTCGCCGTCCACCTGACCGAGGACGGCCGCCTGCTGCGGACCTCCCGGGACGGCCGGGCCGGTGCCAACGCGGGTGTGCTGGAGGACTACGCGGACACCGCCGAGGGCTTCCTCGCGCTGTACGCGGTGACCGGCGACGCCGAGTGGCTCGGGCTGGCCGGCGGGCTGCTCGACACCGTGTTGGGTCACTTTGTCGACACTGCCTCGGGCGCCCTCTACGACACGGCGGACGACGCCGAGCAGCTGATCCGCCGCCCGCAGGACCCGACCGACAACGCCACCCCCTCGGGGTGGACCGCCGCCGCACAGGCCCTGCTCAGCTACGCCGCCTACACCGGCTCCGAGCGCCACCGGACCGCCGCCGAGCGGGCGTTGGGCATCGTCGGCGCCCTTGGAAGCCGGGCGCCCCGGTTCATCGGCTGGGGCCTGGCCGCCGCCGAGGCGCTGGCCGACGGGCCGCGCGAGGTCGCGGTGATCGGCCGGCCCGGGGCCGCCGAGACCGCGCTGCTGCACCGGACCGCCCTGCTCGGCACCGCCCCGGGCGCCGTGGTGGCGGTCGGTGAGCCGGGTTCGACGGAGGTCCCGCTGCTGGCCGACCGGCCGCTGCTGGCCGGCGAGCCGGCCGCGTACGTCTGCCACCACTTCAGCTGCGACGCCCCGACGGCGGACCCGGCGGAGCTGGCCGGGAAGCTCGGGGTGCGGGTCGGAAACCTCGGTGCGTGAGCCGTCGGTGATCAGCCACAATGCCCCATGACCTGGACCCTCAGCCCCTCCCTGGACGACTTCCGCGCGCAGGCCGGTGACTTCCTGGCCGCCCATCCGGCCGAGAACACCGTGCTGCTCACCCTGGTGCACAACCTCACCGAGGGCGGCCCGCACGTCTTCGGCCCGGACGATCCGCAGTACGGCTGGTGGCGCCCCGGGCCGGACGCCCCGGTCGTGGGCGCCTTCGCGCGGACGCCGCCGTACCCGCTCCGGCTCAGTCTGATGCCGGAGCGGGCGGCCACCGAACTGGCGCTCGCGCTGGCCGGTACGGAGCTGTCGGGGCTGGGCGGCGGGGTGGCCCCGGCCCACGCCTTCGCGGCGGCCTGGGCGGCGGAGAGCACCGTCACCGCGAACGAACGGCTGTACAGACTGGGGACCTTGGTCGACCCCTCACCGCTGCCCGCTGGGACGGTCCGGCCCGCCACGGCGGACGACGTCGAGCTGCTGGTGAGGTGGTTCGGGGAATTCGTCGCCGAGGCGGAGTTGGCCGTCCCCGGCGAGAACCACCGGCCCACGGTCGAACGGCGGACCGCCGGCGGGCACCTGCACATCTGGGAGCACCGGGGCACCCCGGTCTCGTTCGCCGGGGTCAGCCCCGTGATCGCCGGGATGTCGCGGATCGGGCCGGTCTACACACCGCCGGAGCACCGGGGGCGGGGCTACGCGAGCGGGGTCGTGGCGGCGGGTTCGGCCCAGGCGCTGGCCGGCGGCGCGGCGGAGGTACTGCTCTACACGGACCTCGGCAACCCGACCAGCAACTCGATCTACCAGAAGCTGGGTTACCGGGCCGTCGAGGACTGCGTCAGCCTGAGTTTCGAGGTCTGACACCCGGGTCGGGGGCGCCGGGAGGGCGGCACTAGGATCCGGGGCCATGACGAGACGCGGCCTGGCGCTGGCCTTCGCGATACCCCTCTCCGTGCTGCCGGGTGCCGGTGTGGCGCACGCGGAGGTCTGCACGTCGATGGCCACCGGCACCTACCGGACCGACGGCGTGTACGGCCAGGTCCCCCAGGTGCGGATGGGCGGCTCGCGGACGGTCGACAACGTGCTGACCCTGGACGCCCCGGACCAGGGATCGGCCGTGTGGCAGCTGCAGATCGTCTCCGTGGACCAGCAGACCCCCGGCCCGGCACCGTCCGCCCGGCTGAGTGTGGACGGCGGCCCGGCGCACGGCTTCTCGTTCACCTGGCAGCCGCCCCGGATGGCCGGGACCATGGGCAGCTGGGTCTCCGACGAGGTCCGGTTCGGTGGCCTGTCGCGGGGCCGGCACGTGCTGCACGAGACCCTGTCGATGCCGGTCGGCAGCCCGAACGGGGTGTACGAGCTCAGCGCGATGGCGGCCCTCGGACCGTGCTCCATGATCACCGTCAGCAAGCTGGGCGGGGTGAGCTTCTCCTTCACCGGCGGCAGCCCGGCCCAGCCGGCCACCCCGGCCCCCGCCGGCACGACCCGGAAGCCGACCCCCCGGGCCACGCCGACCGCCAAGCCGGCGTCGCCCCCGCAGGCGACGACGAGCCCGACCCCGCCGCCGAGCCCGACTCCTGAGGAACCGTCACCCGCGCCGACGCCGACGCCGACGCCGAGCGCGAGCCCGACCCCGGAGCCGAGCCCCACCCCGACGGTCACGCCGACCCCGAGCCCGACCCCGGTCACCCTGGCGGCCACCCCCGCCGGCCACAGCGGTTCCGGGCTGCCGTGGGCGCTGGGCGCCCTGGTCGCGGTGGCCGGGCTCGGCGCGGGCGGGGTGTTGGTGGTCCGGCGCCGACGCGACGCGGCGGCGGGCGGTGCGCAGGACGGCTTCTAGTCCCAGTCCCAGCGGATGCCCAGCAGACACGGCGTCAGCGCGCTCGCCACCAGGTGCACGCAGTGGTGCCCGTCGAGCGTCAGCTCCTCGGTCTCGTACGGTTCGCCGCCCGGGCTGCGGGAGGTGAAGCGGTGGCAGCGGACCGGGAGGGCGTCGGGGTGGAAGGTGATCTGCAGGACGTACTGGCCGGCGCCCGAGTTGAAGCCCCGGACGTACTCGCAGCTGGGCCCGGGGGCCGGGGCGTCGTCGAAGCCGTAGCCGAGCAGGTGGGTGTCGCCGGTGCGCAGGCGGCGGTCCAGCAGGAGTTCGGCGACCAGGAGTTCGGCTTCGGGGTCGCGGCGGATCCGGCCGGGGCGGCAGTTCTCCTCGGCCCGGACGGTGACCCGGCCGATGTCGCAGCCGGGGTCGCCCTGGTAGAGGGCCAGGTAGCGGTCGATGCCGTCCCGGTGGGCCCGCAGGGCGTGCTGGGAGTCGCGGCGGACCATCTGCCGGTCGGCGCCGATCCGGATCCGTTCGATGTGGGTGACGGTGTGCAGGCCGGTGTCCGGCGGGCCGGCGATGGTGGCGAGCAGGCCGTCCACCGCCGCGGCCGGGGCGATCAGGTCGCGGTACGGGCGGGTGGCCGGCGAGGCGGGTCCGGCCGGGGCCTGGCGGGGGCCGAGCAGGCGGGTGAGGGAGTGCTCGGGGAGTTCCAGCACCTCCTCCAACACCCGGACCGCGCGCAGTGATTCGGCCCGCTCGGGACGGCGCCTGCCCTGCTGCCAGTAGCTCAGGCTGGTGACGCCGACCTGGACGCCGCGTTGGGCGAGGTGCTGCCGGAGGCGGTTCAGGGCCAGGCCGCGGGCGCTGATGGCGGCGCGCAGGGCGAGGTGGAAGGGGCCGGTACGGAGTACCGCCGCCAGCTCGGGCTGGACGGTCTGCTGCATAGCCGACTCCCGTCTGCCTGGTTGACCGTGAATATTCACACGTGGCAGGCGAGTTGTCATCAGGTGGCGCGGATATCCGGCCCCCGAACGGGAGTTCCGTTCACATCGCGGGCGGGTCCGTTCACACCCGGCCGGGGCGGCCGACCTGGTCCGTTGACCGGGACACGGCACGGGCCGATGCTCTGTCCACCGCGTCCGGACGCGGTCCCCCACATCCCCTCTCCTGCGGACTCGCAAGGAGGAGAAGCCCATGCCAACTTCCCGGACACGCCTGCGTCAGGCGGTCGCCGCCCTCGCTCTCGGCATTCTCGCGCCGGCCCTCACGGTGGCCACCGCCGCCCCGGCGCCGGCCGCCACCATCCCCCACCTCCAGCCGGCCTCGGTGACCCCGGGGGCCGTCTCGGCCCTGGCGGCGCGCAAGCTCAACATCACCATGCAGTCGCAGCAGCAGACCAACTGGTGCTGGGCGGCGAGCGGCAACACGATCGCCACCTACTTCGGCTACACCTACAGCCAGAACCAGTTCTGCAACGTGGCCTTCAACCGGTCCGTGAACGCCAGTTGCCCCAACAACCAGGCGTCGCTGGCCAACGTGCAGACCGCGCTGAACTGGATCGGCATCAACTCCGGTTCGTACGTCACCGGTTACCTGCGCAACAGCACCGTGCAGACCGAGATCAACGCCAACCGGCCGATCGAGACCCGGATCCAGTGGAGCTCCGGCGGCGGGCACATGCACGTGATCTACGGCTACGACACCAGCAACAACTTCGTCTACTGGGGCGACCCGTGGCCGTCGAACAACCGCTACAACTGGGCGGACTACTCGTACTACGTGAGCAACAGCTCGTTCTCCTGGACCCACTCCCTCTACCGGATCGGTGCGTGAGGAGATGACCGAGATGCGTAGGCACACCCGCCGCCTGGCGGCCGTCACCGCGTTGGCCGCCACCCTCGGCCTGGCCCTCGCGCTCCCCGCCCAGGCGGCGGAGGGCGGCGCCCCGGCCCCGTTCGCCGCCGCCGAGCTGTCGGCGGCCCGGGGTGCGGCCGAGTCCCCGGCCGTGCTGGACCAGCTGGGCCGGTTCTTCGCCCGCAAGGGCGCGCCGCCGACCAAGTCGCTCGACCTCAGCCCGGCCGACGAGGCCCGGGCCGCCGCACAGGCCGCACCCCGGCTGAGCGGTGCCACCGTGCCGGTCTACACCCTGGACCCGGCGTTCGTGGCGGGCACGGCCGGTGCGGTCGTGGCCAAGGCCGAGTTCGTGGCCAGCAAGGTGGTCGCGGCCGACGGGCAGACCGCCTCGGTCTGGACCGTCAAGCAGGACGGCGGCTGGCGGGTCGTCAACATCGCCACCGGCGGTGACGAGACCGACTACGCGGCGCAGGCCGCGAGCACCGGCGGCGGCACGGTCTTCCGGGAGCCGCAGCTGAACGCCTGGTACGTGCTGCGCGGCGACCGGGTGCTGCCGCTGGACGAGGACGCGGTCCGGTCGGTCGGCTCGGCCGGGGTCAGCCTGGCCGGGTACCAGCAGCTGGTGCACCAGCGGTACGGCGACAAGCTGCCCGGTTCGGCGTACGACCGGGCGGGCAAGGGCGGTGGTTACGAGGCGGCCGGGCCGGCTGCGGAGCCGGCCGGTCTGCCGTCGCTGACGGCGGGAGTGGCGGGCGCGGCCCTGGCGGCCACCGCTCTCACCGGGATCGGCCTGGCGGTCCGCCGCCACCGGCAGGACGGCTGATCCACCGGACGGGAGGGCGGTACGGGGAAGTCCCCGTACCGCCCTTCGTCGTGTGCCTCCGGTGTGCGCTCACCCGGCGATTTGACGAACCGTTGACCCCTCGTTCGCCTGGCCGCCCGACCGGTATGTCACCGTGTGTGGTGTTGAGTACCCGGCGGGTGGCTGAAGGGGGAGCAGATGGCGGCGCGGGGAGTGCGGGTCGAGGGCGCGCTGGTGGGCGTGGCCGCCGCGCTGGCGGTGGTGCTGGCGTACGTGTTCGGCGGCCCGCAGCTGGTCTGGGTCGTCGCGGCGGCCGAGGTCGCCCTGGTGATGCTGGACGTGGCCCGCCGGTTCCGGGTGCGGGGCCACGGGCGGCAGGGCCCGGAGGAGCCGGCGGAGGCGCACTGCGAACGCTGCCGCCGGGCCAGGGAACGGCTGGACGGCCGCTCAGTTGGCGACGCTGTACGCCACCAGTGAGATGCCGACGTACTGGGCGATGAACGCGCCCAGGGTGAAGGCGTGGAAGACCTCGTGGAAGCCGAACCAGCGCGGTGACGGGTTCGGCTTCTTCAGTCCGTAGACCACCCCGCCCAGGCTGTAGAGCACCCCGCCGACGATCAGCAGCGTGACCACCGCCGCGCCGCCGGCCTGCAGGAACTCGGGCAGGAAGAACACCGCGGCCCAGCCGAGCGCCAGGTAGCAGGGCGTGTAGAGCCAGCGCGGCGCCCCGACCCAGAACACCCGGAACGCGATCCCGGCCAGCGCTCCGCCCCAGACCAGCCAGAGCAGCAGCTCCCGCTGGCCGCCCTCCAGCAACAGGATGGTGAACGGGGTGTACGAGCCCGCGATGATCAGGAAGATGTTCGCGTGGTCGAGCCGGCGCAGGATCGCGTCGCCGCGCGGCCCCCAGGTGAAGCGGTGGTACACCGCGCTGACCCCGAACAGCAGCCAGGCGCTGACCGAGTAGATCGCGCAGGCGACCCGGGCCTCGGTGGAATCCGCCAGGCAGATCAACACGATTCCGGCGGCCAGCGCCGCCGGGAACATCCCCGCGTGCAGCCATCCGCGCCAGATGGGCTTGATCTCGACCGATACGTCCGTCATGGCCAACATGCTACCTACGGTTCCGTAGGTTACTGGCACGTAGGTAGTGACGGTCACCACTTTTGGACGTTATGGAGTATTGGATCGAGGTCGCCAGAGGGTCGGGGTCGGACTTCTGTGCCTTGTTACCGCCCAGTACTTAGCCAGGATGGCGCAAAACTTCGGTCGAAATTGCCATCTTGCCGTGTTGGGGCCTTGAGGCCGGAGCTACGGTGTAACCACCCTCAAACCCCCGCGACGCCGTCTCCTAGCCGAGATGGCGTGAAACGGAGCGATCGTGTCGTACGAGAACTCTGCTCTCAGCGCATCCGCGCCCACCCGCCACAAGCGTCTGCTGGCCTGGGTGAGCGAGATCGCGGAGCTGACCCAGCCGGACCGCGTCGAGTGGTGTGACGGCTCGGAGGAGGAGTACCAGCGCCTCGCCGATCTGCTGGTCGCCCAGGGCACCTTCAGGAAGCTGAACCCGGAGAAGCGGGTCAACTCCTACCTCGCCACCTCCGACCCCTCGGACGTGGCCCGGGTCGAGGACCGCACCTACATCTGCTCCGAGCAGGAGAAGGACGCCGGTCCGACCAACAACTGGAAGGCCCCCGCCGAGATGCGGGAGATCTTCACCGGCACGGACGGTCTGTTCAAGGGCGCCATGAAGGGCCGCACGATGTACGTCGTGCCGTTCTCGATGGGCCCGGTCGGCTCGCCGCTGGCGGCGTACGGCGTGGAGATCACCGACTCCGCCTACGTGGCGGTCTCGATGCGCGTGATGACCCGGATGGGTCAGGCCGTGCTCGACCAGCTCGGCGAGGACGGCGAGTTCGTCAAGGCCGTGCACACCGTCGGCGCCCCGCTGGCCGAGGGCGAGGCCGACGTGCCGTGGCCCTGCAACACCACCAAGTACATCTCGCACTACCCGGAGACCCGGGAGATCTGGTCCTTCGGCTCGGGCTACGGCGGCAACGCCCTGCTCGGCAAGAAGTGCTACGCGCTCCGGATCGCCTCCACGATGGCCCGGGACGAGGGCTGGCTGGCCGAGCACATGCTCGTCCTCAAGCTCACCCCGCCGAGCGGCGCCGAGCCCAAGTACATCGCCGCGGCCTTCCCGTCCGCCTGCGGCAAGACCAACCTGGCGATGCTCCAGCCGACCATCCCGGGCTGGAAGGTCGAGACCATCGGCGACGACATCGCCTGGATGCGGTTCGGCGCCGACGGCCGGCTCTACGCGATCAACCCGGAGGCCGGCTTCTTCGGCGTCGCCCCCGGCACCGGCGTGGACACCAACGCCAACGCGATCGACACCCTCTGGGGCAACACGGTCTTCACCAACGTCGCGCTGACCGACGACGGCGACGTCTGGTGGGAGGGCCTCACCGAGGAGCCCCCGGCGCACCTGACCGACTGGCGCGGCAACGACTGGACCCCCGAGTCCGGCACCCCCGCCGCCCACCCGAACGCGCGGTTCGCCGTCCCGGCCGCGCAGTGCCCGACCATCGCGCCGGAGTGGGAGGACCAGGCCGGGGTGCCGATCTCGGCCATCCTGTTCGGCGGCCGCCGGGCCACCGCCGTCCCGCTGGTGACCGAGTCCTTCGACTGGCAGCACGGCGTCTTCCTGGGCGCCAACATCGCCTCCGAGAAGACCGCCGCCGCCGAGGGCACCGTGGGCGAGCTGCGCCGCGACCCGTTCGCGATGCTGCCGTTCTGCGGCTACAACATGGGCGACTACTTCGGCCACTGGCTGAAGCTCGGCGCGCAGGCCGACGCGGCCAAGCTGCCGAAGATCTACTACGTCAACTGGTTCCGCAAGAACACGGCCGGCGACTTCGTCTGGCCGGGCTACGGCGAGAACAGCCGGGTGCTGAAGTGGATCGTCGAGCGCTTGGAGGGCGTCGGCGCCGGTGTCGAGACCCCGATCGGCGTGCTGCCGACCGTCGAGGGCTTCGACCTCAAGGGCCTCGACATCCCGCAGCGCGACCTCGACCTGCTGTTCTCGGTGGACGCCGACATCTGGCGCCAGGAGGCCGCCCTGGTGCCGGCCCACCTGGAGCTGTTCGGCGAGCACACCCCCAAGGCCCTCTGGGACGAGTACGAGGCGCTGGTGCAGCGCCTCGGCTGACGCGGCAGAGACGGCTACGGCCGGAGCCTCGGCCGGACGATCCTCCCCCGACCAAGAGGGGATCGTCCGGATCGGGACTCCGGCCGTAGCCGTATCCGGACCGCTCAGGGCTGGGCGTAGCCGGACAGGAAGTCGCCGATCCGGGTGACGGCGTCGGTGATCTCCTCCGCCCGGGGCAGCGTGACCAGCCGGAAGTGGTCCGGCTCGGGCCAGTTGAAGCCGGTGCCCTGGACGATCAGGATGCGCTGGGACCGCAGCAGGTCCAGCACCATCTGGGCGTCGTCCTTGATCTTGTAGACCTGCGGGTCCAGCCTCGGGAAGGCGTACAGCGCGCCCTTCGGCTTCACGCAGCTCACCCCGGGGATCTCGTTCAGCAGCTTGTACGCCGCGTCCCGGGACTCCAGCAGCCGCCCGCCGGGCAGGATCAGCTCCTTGATGGACTGCCGGCCGCCGAGCGCCGCCGCCACCGCGTGCTGGGCGGGCATGTTGGCGCACAGCCGCATGCTGGCCAGCACGGTCAGGCCCTCGATGTAGCTGCGGGCCCTGGTCCGGTCGCCGGAGAGCACCATCCAACCGGAGCGGAACCCCGCCACCCGGTACGACTTGGACATGCCGTTGAAGGTGACGCAGAACAGGTCGGGCGCCAGGGTGGCGAGCGGGACGTGCACCGCGTCGTCGTAGAGGATCTTGTCGTAGATCTCGTCCGCGTAGATCACCAGCTTGTGGCGGCGGGCGATCTCGACGATGCCCTCCAGGACCTCCAGCGGGTAGACCGCCCCGGTCGGGTTGTTCGGGTTGATCACCACGATCGCCCTGGTCCGGTCGGTGACCTTGGCCTCGATGTCGGCGAGGTCCGGGTACCACTCCGACTGCTCGTCGCAGCGGTAGTGCACCGCGGTACCGCCGGACAGGCTGACCGAGGCCGTCCACAACGGGTAGTCCGGCGCCGGCACGAGCACCTCGTCGCCGTCGTCCAGCAGCGCGGTCATCGCCAGCTGGATCAGTTCGGAGACCCCGTTGCCGAGGAAGACGTCCTCGACCGTGAGGCCGTGCAGGCCACGCTCCTCGTAGTGCATCACCACCGCCCGGCGGGCGGAGAGCAGACCCTTGGAGTCGCCGTAGCCGTGCGCGGAGGAGAGGTTCTTCAGGATGTCCTGAAGGATCTCGGGCGGCGCGTCGAAGCCGAAGACGGCGGGATTGCCGGTGTTCAGCTTGAGGATGCGATGCCCCTGGTCCTCCAGTCGCATCGCCTCATCGAGCACCGGGCCGCGGATGTCGTAACAGACATTGGCAAGCTTGCTGGACTGGATGACCTGCATGGCAGGTAACTTTACGACCGAAGACCCCGGCCCATCGCGTGCTCTTGGACACAACGTCATGTCGTTCTGCCAGGCTGGTCCCGTGTTCGCGATTCTGGGTGGGGTGGCGGTGGGGCTCGTGCTGGCCCCGGGGGTGCGCCGGGCGGTCGGCCGGTACGCGGTCCCCTATGAGGGAGAGCCCGCGGCGCGCCCGCTGTCGCTGCCGACGGCCGCGCTGGTGTCGGCCGGGGCGGGCGCGGCGGTCGGGGCGGGGTACGGCGTGGCCGGGTGGCCGGTGCTGGTCTGGACGGCCCTGCTCGGCGTGGTGCTCGCCCTGGTCGACGCCTCGGTGCACCGGCTGCCGGACGTGCTGACCGCGACGCTGGCGGCGGGCACCGCGATCCTGCTGCTGGTGACGGAGCGTCAGTCACTGCTGCGCTGCCTGCTCGCCGCACTGGCGCTGGGCCTGGGCTTCGCGCTGCTGGCGCTGCTCGTCCCGATCGGCCTCGGCGACGCCAAGCTGGCCCCGAGCCTGGGCGCGCTGCTCGCGGTCACCGGTTGGGCCACCGTGCTGGCCGGCCTGGTGTACGCCTTCCTGCTGGCCGGCCTCTGGGCGGTCGCCCTGCTGCTCACCCGCCGGGCCGGGCGGCAGGACTCGCTGGCCTTCGGCCCGTTCCTGCTGCTCGGCACCCTGCTCGCGGTGCTGGTGACCGGGCGGCCCACGGTCTGACGCACCGCCAACGACGAGGCCCGCCGCACCTGGTGGGTACGGCGGGCCTCGGTGGTACGCGGCCCCACCCTCATAGGGCGGCGCACCGGGGAGGTGTTACGGCATGGCGTGGACGAAGGGGCCCACGGTGTTGGAGAAGGCGTTGCCGTTGTTGGCGTCCCAGTTGGTCGACCAGGTCATCGCGCCGCGGATGGTCGGCCACTTGGCCGGCGGGACGAAACTGCCGCAGTTGGTGCCGGTGGCGAGGCAGCTCAGCGCGTTGTTGACCACGCTCGGGGCCACGTAGCCGCCGCCCGCCGCCTTCGCGGAGGCCGGGACGCCGATACCGACCTGGTCCGGGCGCAGGCCGCCCTGGATCTGGGTGCAGACCTGGGCGGTGATGAAGTCGATGGTGCCCTGGTTGTAGACCTTGCCGTCGCAGCCGTTCATGCCGCCCGAGTTGTAGAACTGGGTGTTCATCACGGTCAGGATGGACTTGGTCTTGAGCGCCAGCTTGAAGTACGCGCCGTCGGTGCTGTAGACGCCGATGGTCTCGGGCGCCATGGTCAGGACGAACTTCGAGCCGATCTTCGCCTGCAGGTTGAGCAGGGCGGTGCCGAGCTGCTCCGGGTTGACGCCGTTCTCCAGGTCGACGTCGATGCCGTCGAAGCCGTAGTCCTTCAGCACCGCGTAGGCGCTGTCGGTGAAGGCGGCCCCGGCGGTCGCGTCGCCGACCGAGATGGCGCCGTTCTGGCCGCCGATGGAGAGCACGACCTTCTTGCCGGCCGCCTGCTTGGCCTTCACGTCCGCCCGGAACTGCGCGTCGGTGTAGCCGCCGAGCTTGCCGGACAGGCCCGGGTCGAGCTGGAAGGTGATCGCACCGGTCCTGGTCGGCACGGCGTCCGCGAACGACACCTCGATGATGTCGTACGCGCTCTGCACCTCGCTCAGCTTCTGGACGGTCGCACCGTTGTCGAAGTTGTGCCAGTAGCCGGTGACCACGTGCTTGGGCAGGTCGGTGACCGGGCCGGTGGGCGTGACGGTCGGGCTGGCGCTGGCCGACGGCGAGGCGGACGCGCTCGGGGAGGCGGAGGCGCTCGGGCTGGCGCTGGCCGACGGGGAGGCGGAGGCGCTGGCGGACGCGCTCGGCGAGGCCGAGGCGCTCGGGGAGGCGGTGCCGCCCGGGCCGGTCAGCGTGATGTCGTCCGCGTTGTAGGCGCCCTGGCCGTACCAGCCGTGCACGTACACCGTGACGCTGCTGACGCCCGCGCCGGTGGTGAAGGTGGAGGAGAGCTGGTTCCAGCTGGACTGGCTCGACCAGGTGGACGGGTCGGTGCCGCCGGTGCCGCGCACGCCGAGGTAGGTGTACGGGCCCTGCACCCAACCGGCCAGCGCGTAGCTGGTGTTGGGCAGCACGCTGACGGTCTGCCGGCACTCGGCGGTGTCCCCGGCGGTGGGCGCCGCGTTCAGCGCGTACGAGCCGGAGTGGGCCGGGGTGCCGACGACGCTCGCGCCGCCGGTGCAGGTCCAGCCGCTGAGGTTCCCTCCCTCGAAGCCGCCGTTGCTCACCAGGTTGCCCACGGCGGCGCTGGCGCCGCCGGCGAACAGCGCGAGGCCGGTGGCGGCCAGGGCGAGCGCGGTGGTCCCGGCCGCGAGGGCGGCGGGGAGGGGGCTGCGCCGGCGCCGGTGGGACGGCTGCTGCAGCGTTCGGGCCATGGAGACGCTCCTGTGGGGAGGGGAGGAGCCGCCGCGGTGGGGGTCGCGGCGGCTCCGTGTGGGGGAGGGGAGGTCCGCAGTGGTGCTTGGCGAGGGCGGCGACCTGTGGGGTGGTTGCTGCCCTCGGTCAAAAGCTGGACTAGACCATTGGCAAGCGTCAAGAACCCGGCGTCGGCTTACGGGACATTTAAGGAACCGGAGACCGTTCCGTGTCCGGCGTCACACGGTCGATTCGGGGCCGTGACACCTTCGGTACCTGCGGCTTTACCGTGCGGACCGGTCCGGGAGTAGGCTGCGCGAGGGTATTTGCCGTACCCGAGGAGGACCGAGCACGGAGGGGCCGAACACCATGGGTCTGCGCGACGTCGTGGAGCGCACGCCGGGTCTCCGAACCCTGCTGGACAACGCCTACCGGCTCTACGGCCGCCGGGTCGAGGTCCACCTCGCGAACACCCCGCACCACATCGGCGTGATCCTGGACGGCAACCGCCGCTGGGCCCGCGCCACCGGCGGCACCACGGCCGACGGGCACCAGCGCGGCGCGGACAAGATCAGCGAGTTCCTCGGCTGGTGCGACGAGACGCACGTCCAGGTGGTCACGCTCTGGATGCTCTCCACCGACAACCTCTCCCGCCCGGCGGACGAACTGGTGCCGCTGCTCGGGATCATCGAGGACACCGTCCGCCGGCTGGCCGCCGACGGGCGCTGGCGGGTCCACCCGGTCGGTGCGCTCGACCTGCTCCCGTCCCGGACCTCGGACGTGCTCAAGGAGGCCGCCGAGGCCACCGCCCACATCGACGGCATCACCGTCAACGTCGCGGTCGGGTACGGCGGCCGGCACGAGATCGCCGACGCGGTCCGTTCGCTGCTCCAGGAGCACGCGGGCCGGGGCACCTCGATCGAGGAGCTCGCCGAGATCCTCGACGTCGAGCACATCGCCGAGCACCTCTACACCAAGGGCCAGCCCGACCCCGACCTGGTGATCCGCACCTCGGGCGAACAGCGGCTCTCCGGCTTCCTGCTCTGGCAGAGCGCGCACAGCGAGTTCTACTTCTGCGAGGCGTACTGGCCGGCCTTCCGCCGGGTGGACTTCCTGCGGGCGCTGCGGGACTACCAGCTGAGGAACCGTCGCCTCGGGCTGTGAGGGCCCGGTTCGAGCTGACGCACCGAAAGTTAACCAACGATGATCCGTCGTTGGGTTCGCGGTGCGGTTCGCCTGGGAATACCCCTGTCAGACCGGTACTCCGGCCAACCGGGGTCGCGGGGACCGGCATGCCGCGGGTGACGCAGGGTCATCCGCTCTGGAGGCCTAGTGGTCAGTACAAAGAGCCGCCGGACACCAGACCGGCGCACGTACGTTCTCGACACCAGCGTGCTCCTGGCGGATCCACTCGCCATGACCCGTTTCGAGGAGCACGAGGTCGTCCTCCCCGTGGTCGTGGTCACGGAGTTGGAGGCCAAGCGGCACCATCCGGAGCTGGGCTACTTCGCCCGCCAGGCGCTCAGGCTGCTGGACGACTTCCGGGTCCGCTTCGGGCGCCTGGACGAGCCGATCCCGGTCGGCGAGCTCGGCGGAAGCATCCGGGTGGAGCTCAACCACTCCGACACCTCGGTGCTCCCGGCCGGTTACCGGCTCGGCGGCGGCGAGGCGGACACCAGGATCCTCGCCGTCGCGCGCAATCTGCAGGCCGAGGGGTACGACGTCACCGTCGTCTCCAAGGACCTGCCGATGCGGATCAAGGCCAGCGCGGTCGGCCTGCTCGCCGAGGAGTACCGGGCCGAGCTGGCGATCACCTCCGGTTGGACCGGAATGTCCGAACTGCACGTCTCCGGCGACCAGGTGGACGCGCTGTTCGGCGCCGGCCACGACACCGCGGTGGACGTGCTGGGCGCGGAGGAGCTCCCGGTGCACACCGGGCTGGTGCTCACCTCGGAGCGCGGCCGGGCCCTCGGCCGGGTCACCCAGGACGGCCGGGTCCGGCTGGTCCGGGGCGACCGCGAGGTGTTCGGGCTGCGCGGCCGGAGCGCCGAGCAGCGGGTCGCCCTCGACCTGCTGCTCGACCAGGAGGTCGGGATCGTCTCGATGGGCGGCCGGGCGGGTACCGGCAAGTCCGCGCTGGCGCTGTGCGCCGGTCTCGAGGCGGTGCTGGAGCGGCAGCAGCACCGGAAGGTGATGGTCTTCCGGCCGCTCTACGCGGTCGGTGGGCAGGAGTTGGGCTATCTGCCCGGTTCCGAGTCGGAGAAGATGAGCCCCTGGGCCCAGGCGGTCTTCGACACCCTCTCGGCCGTCACCACCCCGGACGTGATCGAGGAGGTGATCTCCCGCGGGATGCTGGAGGTCCTCCCGCTCACCCACATCCGGGGCCGGTCGCTGCACGACGCCTTCGTGATCGTGGACGAGGCGCAGTCGCTGGAGCGGAACGTGCTGCTCACCGTGCTGTCCCGGATTGGCCAGGGGTCGCGGGTGGTGCTCACCCACGACGTCGCCCAGCGCGACAACCTCCGGGTCGGCCGGTACGACGGTGTGGTCGCGGTGGTGGAGAAGCTGAAGGGGCACCCGCTGTTCGCCCACATCACGCTGACCCGCTCGGAGCGTTCGCCGATCGCGGCGCTGGTGACGGAGCTGCTGGAGGACGTGAACCCCTAGGTCGCCCCAGGTCATAACGGGGCAGAATCGGACAGCGGGACCTGGTACGAAGTATCAGGTCCCGCTGCTGTCACCACATCTGACGATCCTTCGCCGGGCACTCGGGCAAACGTGCTGGTCGCGAAGTCTGTGAGATGCGCCACGCAACCGGGAATTGCGTTGACCCGTCCCCGTGCGGCATGGTGAGGGTTCTGTCAGGCCCCGCGTACGGCACATATCACCCGACAACTCCGGTTATCGGGTGGAAAACTGAACAACGATGAGCCGTACGCCGCCCGAACGAAACGCCGATCCGGCACCCGCCGGTCCGGTGCCGGGCCCGTGTCTCCCGTGACCAGCACCATCATGGAGACCAGCGACGAGGGGCATGTTGCGCCCCAGCGGTCACGTGCACGGGGCGACGCCGGAAGGAAACCATGTGACTCGGATCTCGGTCCGGGGAGTTGCTGTCGCCTCAGCCACCGCCGTCACCGCTGTCGGTGCCGTCGTGGGTGTGGCCTCGGGCAGCGAGGGCACGCAGACCCAGACGGTCGACGTCGCCGGAGCCACCCTGCTCCAGGACGTCCCGATCGGTGCCCAGGCGCAGGCCGTCAGCGACCACTTCACCGCGCAGGCGAACGCACAGCAGGCGTCCGCCGACGCCGCGGCCAAGAAGGCTGCCGAGGAGGCCGCGCGCCAGAAGGCCGCTGCCGACGCGCAGGCCAAGGCCGACGCCGAGAAGGCCGCCAAGGCCGCCGAGGCGAAGCGCAAGGCCGACGAGGAGGCCGCGAACCGCGCCAAGGCGCGTTCCGCGATGACCCCCGTCAGCCCGGGCTCGGTCCAGGAGATGGCACTCCAGATCGTCGGCGACGCCAACCAGTTCCAGTGCTTCAGCCAGATCGTGAAGCGCGAGAGCGGCTGGGACTACACCGCCAGCAACGCCAGCTCCGGCGCGTACGGCCTGGTCCAGGCGCTGCCCGGCTCCAAGATGGCCTCGGCCGGCGCCGACTGGCGGACCAACCCCGCCACCCAGATCAAGTGGGGCCTGAACTACATGAACAGCCGCTACGGCTCGCCCTGTGGCGCGTGGTCCTTCTGGCAGTCGCACCACTGGTACTAGACACACCGTCAGACCACCGAAGGCCCCGATCCCGCTGGGATCGGGGCCTTCGTCGTCTCTCCTGGGGGCGGGCCGCGCCGCCCGGGCCGGCTGACCAGCGCGCCACGGGCGGTGCGGTCCTGGGTGCGGTACGCGACGCCCGGAGTGGGTCCTGGTTGCTCCGGAACCGCCGGTCCGCGGACAGATGGTTCGTGTATCGGGGCCCTTCCCCAGATTTAGGGGGATCGAAACGTACCGGTGTGTGACGGTTTGTCGGATCGGTACCCCCGAACTCCCGCGTGCCGCCCCGCCTCCGCCGGGTACGGTCGTCCCGGACGGTCGTGGCGGGACCCACGGCGCGAACGGGGAACGGTGGTCTAGGTGACGCAGGGCTGGTGGATATCCCGGGCGGCGGTCCGACTGGGCAGCGAGCTGCAGCAGCGTGCCGCCACCGCGGCCGCGCGCAACGAGCAGCAACCGGAGGAGCCGCTCCCGGCACCCCGTGAACCCGAGCCGGTGGTGGTCGAGATCAAGTCTGAGCCGGTCCGCGAGTACCACGCCCCCCGTCCGGCCACCCCGGCCGAGGCGGTGCCCTGGGGGCTGCGGGTGGCGGCCGAGTCGACCTGGCGGCTGCTGCTGCTGGCCGCCGCGCTCTACCTGCTGTTCGAAGTGGTCGACATGCTCCGGCTGGTCGCCTTCGCGGTGCTGGCCGCCCTGCTGATCTCCGCGCTGCTGGAGCCGACCGTCTCCTGGCTCCGCCGGCACGGCGTACCGCGCTCGCTGGCGGCCGCAGGAACGTTCCTGAGCGGGGTGGCCGGGATCGGGCTGGTCGGCTGGTTCGTGGTCTGGCAGGTCACCACCAACCTGCACTCGGTCACCGACCAGGTGCAGGCGGGCGTCGACCAGCTCAGGGACTGGCTGGTCACCGGGCCGCTGCACCTGACGCAGCAACAGATCACCGACTTCGCCAAGCAGATCTCCACCGCGATCGGCACCAACTCCGAGCAGATCACCTCCGCCGGTTTCACCGGTGTGACGATCGCGGTCGAGGTGCTGACCGGCGTGGTGCTGACCGCCTTCACCACGTTCTTCCTGCTCTACGACGGCGCCAAGATCTGGGGCTGGGCCCTCGGCATGCTGCCCCGGCAGTCCCGCTACGCGATGGCCGGGGCCGGGCCGAAGGCCTGGGCCACCCTGACCGCGTACGTGCGCGGCACCGTCTGCGTGGCCTTCATCGACGCGCTCTGCATCGGGATCGGCATCCAGCTGCTCGGTGTCCAGCTGGCGCTGCCGCTGGCCGTGATCGTCTTCCTCGGGGCCTTCGTGCCGCTGGTCGGGGCACTGGTCACCGGGACCATCGCGGTGCTGATCGCGCTGGTGACCCAGGGGCCGTTCACCGCGCTGATGGTGATGGTCGTACTGGTCGCGGTGCAGCAGATCGAGGGGCACCTGCTCCAGCCGCTGATCCTCGGCCGCGCGGTCCGGGTCCACCCACTGGCCGTGGTCCTCGGCGTCGCGGCGGGCACCATAGTCGGTGGCATCGGCGGCGCGATCGTCTCCGTCCCCCTGATCGCCGTCACCAACACCGTGGTGGTCCACCTCCGCCGCCGCGCCGCGGCCGGCCAACAGGTCTTCGAAGCCCTCGAAGCAGCCCGCTCCCAGTAATCTCGGCAGGTGCTTCGGCAGCTACGGCCAGGGGCTCGGGGAACTGCGACGCCGACCTCGTAAGAGGTGATCCGTGCGTGGGTGGTCAGGCACCTTCGCCTGTGACCCGAACGCCAGATCTCGTCGCTGTTCCCCGAGCCCCTGGGTAGTGCAACCGGATGCTCTGCCTACAGTGCGGCCAGCACGGCTTCGGAGTCGAGGGTGGCCGCCACGGCCTGCAGCACCGCCGCGATCTTGATCGAAGCCTGGATGACCTCGCGGTCGACGCCCGCCTTGCGGAGCACGCCCTCGTGCGAGTCGAGGCACTGGCCGCAGCCGTTGATCGCGGAGACCGCGAAGCACCACAGCTCGAAGTCGGCCTTCTCCACACCCGGCGTGCCGATGATGTTCATCCGCAGCCCGGCCCGCATCCCGCTGTACTCCTTGTCGGAGAGCAGGTGGGTGGTCCGGTAGTAGACGTTGTTCATCCCCATGACCGCCGCCGCGCCCTTGGCGGCGTTGTACGCCGCCGGGCTCAGCTCGGCCTTGGCGACGGGCTCCAGCTCACGCAGCACCGCCGGCGACCGGGTCGCCATGGCGCAGGAGAGCACGGTGCCCCAGAGCTGCTGGGCCGGCAGCTCCGAGTTGCCTATGACCGCGCTCAGGTTGAGCTTGAGGTCCTTGGCGTAGTCCGGCAGGGCGGCCTTGAGCTCGTCCAGTGCCATGGGTCAGCCCGCCAGCAGGGTCTGCGCGTCGAGGGTGTCCTCGCCCTTGGTCCAGTTGCACGGGCAGAGCTCGTCGGTCTGCAGCGCGTCGAGGACCCGGAGGACCTCCTTGGGGTTACGGCCGACGGAACCGGCGGTCACCATGACGAACTGGATCTCGTTGTTCGGGTCCACGATGAACACCGCGCGCTGGGCGGTGCCGTCCGCGCCCTCGACGCCGCAGGCCCGCATCAGGTCGTGCTTGACGTCGGCGAGCATCGGGAACGGCAGGTCGCGCAGGTCCTTGTGGTCCTTGCGCCAGGCGTGGTGCACGAACTCGGAGTCGCCGGAGACGCCGAGGATCTGGGCGTCCCGGTCGGCGAACTCCTCGTTCAGCTTGCCGAACGCGGCGATCTCGGTCGGGCAGACGAAGGTGAAGTCCATCGGCCAGAAGAAGACGATCTTCCACTTGCCCTCGTAGGACTTGTGGTTGATCTCGGCGAAGGCGTTCGCGGCATCCAGGTCGACACAGGCGTTGAGTTCGAACTCCGGGAACTTGTCACCGATCGTAAGCACGTTCGCTTCTCCAGGCTTGGAAACAGAGGGAATTTGTCCGGAATGCGGACAACATCAACAGTCGCACACGGCGACTGATAGCGGAAATCGTTAGACTCGTTGCAACTGATCGGAGAGAGTTATCAGTACCGTGAGCCCCAAGCCCCGTACTCCCACCCTCGCCCAGCTGCGGGCCTTCCTGGCGGTGGCCGAGCACCGGCACTTCCGCGAGGCCGCCGCCGCGGGCGGCACCAGCCAGCCCGCGCTGTCCGGCGCGGTCGCCGCGCTGGAGGAGACCCTCGGTGCGCAGTTGGTCGAGCGTACGACGCGGAGGGTCATCATCACTCCCCTGGGGGAGCGGGTCGCCGATCACGCACGCCGGGTGCTGTCGGCGCTGCACGCCCTCACCGAGGAGGTCGAGGCGGCCCGCCGGCCGTTCACCGGGCCGCTGCACCTCGGCGTGATCCCGACCGTGGCACCGTACCTGCTGCCGACCGTGCTCCGGCTGGTCCGGAGCAGCTACCCCGAGCTCGAACTGCACGTGCACGAGGAGCGCACCCCCGCGCTGCTGGCCGGCCTGGCCGCCGGGCGGCTGGACGTGCTGCTGCTCGCGCTGCCCTCCGGTGGCGCCTCGCCGACCCGGGACATCCCGCTGTTCGACGAGGACTTCGTGCTGGTCACCCCGCCCGAGCACGAGCTGGCCGGCCGGGTCGACGTGCCCCGGGACGTGCTGCTCGACCTGGACGTGCTGCTGCTGGAGGAGGGCCACTGCCTGCGCGACCAGGCGCTCGACCTCTGCCGGGAGGTCGGCGCGGACGGTTCGGGCGGCTCGACCCGGGCCGCCGGGCTGTCCACCCTGGTCCAGCTGGTGGCGGGCGGGCTCGGGGTGACCCTGCTGCCGGCCACCGCGCTGGACGTCGAGGCGGGCCGGACCGACCGGCTGGCCGCCGTCCGGTTCGCCGATCCGGCGCCCGGCCGCCGGATCGGCCTGGCCACCCGCCCGGGCTCGGCCCGCACCCCGGAGTACGAACGGTTCGCCGCCGCGCTGCGCGAGGTGCTGGTCGAGCTGCCGGTGCGGATCGTCCCGTGATGTGAGGTTCGCCGCCCCGCCGCCGGAGGTTCTCCGTGCGTTGCCGGTCAGGACCGTCCCTTGACGGGTAATCACTACCTAGGCTGACCGCAGTGATCGGGGAGGGGTGGGCGGATGTACGTCTCCAGGCTCGAAGTGGAGAACCTGCGCGGCTTCCGGGGTGTCAGGAACGTCGATCTGGACCTGACCCGGCCGGACGGCTCGCATGCCGGCTGGACGGTGCTGGCCGGTCCGAACGGCGCCGGCAAGACCACCCTGCTGGCCGCCCTGGCGGCGGCCCTGGGCGAGGACACCGACCCGGTGGGCTGGCTGGCCCCGGGCGAGGACGAGGGCGGCATCCGGCTGGACGGCGCGCACTGGCGGGTCAGCCGGACCGAGGACGGCGTCACCGCCCGGCGCAACGGCGTGCTCGGCTTCTGGGCCGGCTACCCCGCCGGGCGTGAACTCACCGACGGCATCGCCTGGTTGGTCGGGCAGCAGCTGCTCGCACTGGAGCGCCAGCCCGGGGCGGTGGAGCTGGTGGCCGGGGTCCGGGCGCTGCTCGACGACGGGCTGCTGCCCGCCGGGTACCGGATCGGTCGGATCGACAGCGACGGCCTCCAGGTCGACTGCGGCGGTACCGAGTACCCGCTCGGCGGCGGGCTGACGGCGGCCGTCGGCCTGGTGCTCGACCTGCTGTCCCGGGTCCACCAGGCATTCCCGGAGCAGGAGTTGGTGATCGGTGGCACGCCGCCGTGCGTCCCGGTGCCGGGCGTCGTGCTGATCGACGAGGTCGAGGCGCACCTCCACCTGGACTGGCAGCAGCGCCTGGGGGAGTGGCTGGTCGCGCACTTCCCCGCCCTCCAGTTCGTGGTCAGCACCCACAGCCCGTACGTCTGCCAGTCCGCCGACCCGGGCGGGCTGGTCCGACTGCCCGGCCCCGGCGAGGAGTCGGCGCCGTACGTGCTGGACGAGGACCTGCACCAGCGGATCGTCTACGGCAGCGGGGACGACGCCGCGCTGACCGAGCTGTTCGCCCTGCCGAGCGTCTACTCCCCGCAGGCCGAGGCGGAACGGCGGCTGCTGATCACCCTGGAGCGCAAGCTGTACGCGGGTCACGCCTCCAGCGCCGAGGTGGCCGAGTACCGCGAGCTGGGCGCTCGGCTGAACGCCTCGCTGGCGGCCCGGGTCGACGAGGCCAGGGACAGACTGGGCGGTGCGCGATGATCCCGCTGCAACGGCCGCCGCTGACCGCGCAGTTGGAGGCCGACCTGCTCCGCCGCACCGAGGCGATCCGGAAGGCGGGGCCGACCACGGCGACCGGCCGGGCGGCCTGGCGGACGGCCCGCGACCCCAAGGCGAAGCTGCGCACCCTGCTGCACCGGATGACCCCCGGGCTGCTGCGCTGCATGTACTGCGGGGACAACCTGGGCACCGACATCGACCACTTCGAGCCGATCGCCCGTGCGCCGCTGCGCACCTTCGACTGGCACAACCACCTGCTGGCCTGCGCGTACTGCAACTCCAACCAGAAGCGCGACCGGTTCCCGACCGACCCGGCCAGCGGGGCCCCGCTGCTGATAGACCCGGCCACCGAGGACCCGGCCGACCACCTGCTGCTCTACCTGGAGTCCGGCGCCTACCAGGGCCTGACCGCCAAGGGGAACGCCACCATCGACGTCTTCGCCCTCAACTCCCGCGCCGAGCTGGTCCGGGGGCGCCGGCTGGCGTTCACCGTGGTCAAGGCCCTGCTCCGGGACTGGCACACCCGCACCGCGCTCGGCGACCACGCCACCGCCGCCGAGATCGCCGACGCCCTCGACCTGCTCTGGCAGGCCGACGTGGTCCGCGCCGTCCACCGCCTGGCCGACAACCGCCCGCTGGCGGAGGTGGTCCTCGGCACCGAGGCCCTGGGAGCCCTGACCACTCTGGCCTGAGATGCACCCAGCGTGCATGGTCAGGTACTTTCGCCCTTCGGCAACCGCTGCTCGAACCAGACAACCTTCCCGGCTCCGAGGCGGGTGGCGCCCCAGCGTTCGGCGCACCGCGCCACTATCTGCAACCCCCGCCCCCGCTCGTCCTCAGGACCCGCCCGCCGGGCCCGGGGCAACAACGCGCTGTCGTCACCGACCTCGCACCGCAGCACCGACGTCCGCACCAGCCGCAGGGTCACCGGCCGGGTGGCGTGCTGGATCGCGTTGGTGACCAGCTCACTGACCATCAGCTCGGTGTTCTCCGCGAGGGTCTCCAGCCCCCACCGGCGCAGCGCGTGGCCGACCAACCGCCGGGCCCGGCCCGGGGTTTCGTGCCGGGGCTGGAGGAACCAGTACGCCACGTCCTCGGCCGGGATGCCGTCGAAGGCGGCGGCCAGCAGGGCGACGTCGTCCGCCCGGTCGCCGGGCGGCAGGATCCGCAGCGCCTCCTGGCAGAGGTGCTCGGGGGAGTGCCGGTGCGCGCCGCCGAGCCGGGCCCGGAGCAGCTCCAGGCCGGTGGTCAGCGACCGCCGCCGGGACTCCACCAGGCCGTCGGTGAACAGCACCAGCGCCGAACCGGGCGGCGCGGGCAGCTCGACCGAGGTGAAGTCCACCCCGCCGACCCCGATCGGCGCCCCGGGCGGCAGCTCCAGCAGCTCGGCCCGCCCGTCCGGGCCGACCAGCACCGGTGGCACGTGGCCCGCGTTGGCGAGCACCACCCGGTTCGCGATCGGGTCGTAGACCGCGTACACACAGGTCGCCAAGTGCTGCTCCCGGCCCAGGCGTTGGGCCTGTTCGTCGAGGTGGTAGAGCACCTCGTGCGGGGGCAGGTCGAGGGCGGCCAGGGTCTGCGCGCTGGTGCGCAGCTGCCCCATGATGGCGGCCGAGGTGAGCGAGTGGCCCATCACGTCGCCGACGATCAGGGCGACCCGGTTGCCCGGCAGCGGGACGGAGTCGTACCAGTCGCCGCCGACCTGCGTGCCGCGCTCGCAGGGCAGGTAACGGTGCGCCAGCCGGACCCCGTGCCGCTGCGGCAGGTGGGTCGGCAGCATGCTGCGCTGCAGCTCGTCGGCGATCTCCCACTCGCGGGTGTAGCGCAGCGCGGTGTCCACCGCCAGGCCGCCCTGGGTGGCCAGGTGGGCGGCGGTCGCGGTGTCGGTGGCGTCGAAGGCCATCGCGGCGTCGTACGCGGAGGTCAGCTCGAAGGCGTCCGAGGGCTGCGCCTTGCCGCCGAACGGCGTCGGCCGGGGTGCGGCCGGGCTGGTCTTGCCGGGCCGCCGGATCAGCAGCAGCAGGCCGAGCACCGTCTTGCGGCCGCGCAGCGGCAGCGCCAGCAGCGCCGTCCCGCTGGCCAGCCGGCCCAGCGTCCGGGCGCCGTAGAGCTCCTCCAGCAGCGGCCGGAGCCGGGCGGCCGAGGGGGTGCCGAGCACCACCGGGCCGGTCGGGAACTGCTGGTCGAGCGCGCGGGCGACCGGACCGCCGGGCCGCAGCCGGCGGGTGCCGGCCCGGCGGCCGAGCCGGGTGCCGTGCCGGTGCCTGATGGTCAGCGCGGTCGGGCTGCCGGGGTCGCGCTCCAGGTCGGGCAGCGGCTCGCGCAGGTGTACCACGGCCGCGTCGGCCAGCGCCGGGACCAGCACCTTGCCGAGGTTGCGCAGCGTCGCGGTCAGATCGAGCGAGGTGTTGATCCGCCGGGTCGCGCTGTCCAGGTACGCCAGCCGCTCGGCCGTACGCGGCCGCCCGCCCGGCAGCGGCGGCGGGCGTCGCTGGGGCGGGACGGCGGGAGGCTGCCCGGTCAGGGGCTCGGGGAGGTCGCGCACGGGCTGCCGTTCTGCGAGAGGAGAGCTGGGGACCAACAGTCGATCAGCCGACCCGTCGACAGCGGAGGAACAGTTGCTCCTCCGGCGGCAGGGTGGTGCTGGCGGGGGCGTACGGATGGCCGGAGTGCGCCTCGACCGAGAACCCGGCCCGGCGCAGCGTCTGCTCCAGCTCCTCCCGCAGGTAGCCGCTGATTCTTATCTCGTGGCCGAGGAACGGCAGCGGGGCGTGGTCCAGATCCGCCTCGACCATGCCGAGCGCGAGCAGGCCGTCGGGCCGGAGCAGCGCCCGGATCCGGCCGAGCACCTCGGGGATCTCCGCCTGCGGCAGCAGGATCAGCGAGAAGAACGCGGTGGCCGCGGCGTACCGCCCGGCGGCCTCGGGCCCCAGCCCGGTCGCGCCCCAGGCCCGGGCGGCGCGCTCGGTGGCCAGGTCGTACATGTCGATCCGGTGGTACTCGGCGGCCGGCACGCCCTGCCTGGCCAGCCGCAGCATCCCGTCCGAGAGGTCGATCCCGGTCACCCGCAGGCCGCCGTCGGTCAACTGGCGGACCGTCGGATCGCCCGTGCCGCAGCCGACGTCCAGCACCCGGGCACCGGGCTCCAGCGCGTCCAGCAGCCAGGCGCCGCAGGCCAGCTGGCCGGCCTTGTCCGGAAACGCCTCGGCGTAGCGGGCGCCGATGGTGTCGAAGGCCACCGCCTGGAGCGCGCGCTCGGTGCGACGGCGGCACTGGTGGTCGGCGTGGGAGGGCCCGTGGCCCTGGGCGGGATCGGATATCTGACCGGTCGTCACGATTGAGAGGCACCTTTCCACCCTGGCCGCCACCCGCCGGTGCCCGGGCTGCCTCCTGGCGGCGCCGTCCACCGTGCGTGACGGTCCGTCACGCTCCCGCGTCACTCTGTGCTGCGTCGCCGCCCTGCCTGGTGCTCCGCTCCACTTGCCGGCCCGCCGTCAATACGTCGCTGGCCTCCGAGAATAGGCGCGATCAACCGACCGTAGGGTCCTTTTCCGGCCAACTCGTGGCTGTTGGGATGAATATGGCCGGGATGGCCGGAGCGTTCCGGGGCGGCAGGGGGTGGTGTGAAAGCGCGTCCCGCGCCGAGTGGCGCGACGGGGTGGCGGGCCGTCCCGGGCAGCACCGACGCGGACCGGTCCGGGCGTTTATCGGATGTCAATCGGGAGGTGCCAGAGTATGGATCAGCGCCGGGGAAGCGTCGAGGTGCTCCCGCAGCCGGGGGGCTGCGGGAGCACCGACACCTCAAGGGGGGCCTGTCGGGGGGCAGGTGGTCACGGCGCGGGGGGTGCGGCGGGCTCGGTGTGCTGTTGCTGCTCGATGAGGTCCTGCACGGGGAGGACTTCGGGCACACCGAGCCGCGTGAAGACGGCGAGCGCCTCCTGGAGGCAGGCCAGCCCACGCGCGGGCTGACCCAGCTTCAGGAGCGCTTCGCCGAGTGCCGCGTTGGCCATGCCCTGGCAGTACGCCGCATCCAGCTCCTGGGCGATGGCGAGCGATTCGTCCGCCGCCGCTGCCGCTTCGGCGTACTGGCCGTCGGCGAGCAGGCAGGGCGCGAGGCGGGCGAGCGAGTAACCCTCCCAGATGCGGCGCTGCTCGGACTGGTAGAGCTTGTGCGCCTCGCGCAGGTGAGGAGCGGCCTCGCCGGGGGAGCCGGTCGAGCGGAGCACCACACCGAGTTGGTAGAGCGTGTCGGCGAGGCAGGGGATGTTCCCGGATGCCCGTGCGGCGGCGACTGCGGCGTGTGCGGACCGGACGGCATCTTCCGACTGGCCGACGGCGAGGTACGCCCGAGCCATGTTGCCGAGCAGGCGGGCCTCGCTGATGGTTGCGCCGAGGTGGCGGCTGATCGCTGACGCCTGCTCGAAGAAGGGCAGGGCCTCGGTCGGCCGATCCGCCAGACTCAGCACGACCGCGAGCAGGTTGGCGGCGTTGACCCGTAGGTGCGTGTAGTCCTCCGCACCCTGGAGCGCGAGACTCTGCCGGATCGAGACCTCGGCCTCCTGGTAGTCCCCGGCCACGTGCTGCAGATAGCCGAGGCCGAGCCGGACCCGGGCGAGTGTGTCGGCGTCGGCGTGCGGGTGGGCGGCCGCGTGCAGGGCCACCCGGATGCGCTGACCGTGTGTCGGATCCTCGACCAGGCTGTTCAGCACCATGAGCAGGTCGACGGTCGGGCGCAGCAGGGTCAGCGGTTCCTGCACGGCGGCCTCGATGACGCTCAGCAGCAGGGCGAGTTCGGAGCGCAGCCAGGCATGGGCCGCCGAGCTGTCCGCCAGCCGCAACCCGGCGGACACCGGCTGGTGCAGCGTCTCGGGCAGCATGTCGTCCGGCTCGATCGCCCGAGCGGCATTCCGCATGGTTGCCAGCAGCCGGTCCAACAGGCGCAGCACGGCGGCCTGTTGCTCGTCGGTGTCCTTGAGCTTCTCGTTCTGCCGCTGGGCGAACAGCCGCAGCAGGTCGTGGTAGCGGTAGCGGCCCGGGGTGAAGCACTCCAGCATGTTGGCCTCGACCAGTGCCTCGGCCAGCGACTCCGCCTCGTCCTGGTCGGTGCCGAGCAGCGCGGCGACCGCCTCCAGTGGAAGGTCGGGGGAGTCCACCAGCGAGAGCAGCCGGAAGGCTCGGGCCTCCGCCGGCTGAAGCTGGCCGTAGCCGAGACCGATGGTGGTTTCCACGGCCAGGTTGCCGAGTTGCAGCTCGTGCAGCCGGCGCCGCTGGTCCGCTAAGCGCCTGGCCAGGTCCGAGACGCTCCAGCGCGGACGGCTGGCCAGCCGGGCAGCCGCGATCCGGACCGCCAGCGGAAGGAATCCGCAGGCCCGGACGACCGCGAGCGCGGCCTCGGGCTCGGCGGCGACCCGCTGCTCTCCGACGATGGCCGAGAACAGGGCCAGCGCCTCTTCGGGCGTCAGTTCCTCCACGTCCACGAGATGGGCGCCGGGCAACTCGGCCAGTCGCGACCGACTGGTCACCAGGACCGCGCTGCCGGAGACACCGGGGATCAGCGGCAGCAACTGCCGGGCGTCCTTGGCGTTGTCGAGCAGGATGAGCATGCGGCGGTCCGCGAGCAACGAGCGGTACAGGGCCGCGCGTTGTTCGAGCGTGTCCGGGGTCTCCGGCGCGCCGAGCGCGTAGAGGAAGTCACCGAGCACCACGGCCGGATCTGCCGGGGACGCGCTCGGACCGCGGAGGTCCACGTACAGCTGACCGTCCGGGAACTCCGACCGGATGCTGTGCGCCAGGTGCACGGCCAGCGTGGTCTTGCCGACGCCCCCGATACCGGCCAGCGAGGTGACCACCACAGCTTGGCCGGAACCGCTGCGCAGCACGTCGCGAAGTTCCGTCACCAGTTCGGTGCGGCCACTGAAGTCCGATACGTCCGCAGGGAGTTGAGCAGGCGGTACGAAGGCAGCGGCCTCGTCCTGTTCGATGGCCCGGCCGACTGCTGCCGGTGCGGGCATCAGGGTCGGGTCCGCCGCCAGGATGCGTGAGTGCATCGAGGCCAGCCCGGTGCCGGGCTCGACGCCCAGCTCCTCGATCAGCAGCTTTCGGGTGTCGGTGTAGACGCCGAGGGCCTCGGCCTGCCGCCCGCACCGGTACAGCGCGAGCATCAGCAGCTCACGCAGCCGTTCCCGCAGTGGGTGTTCGGCGGAGAGCGAGCTGAGCTCGGACACCGTCTCGGCGTGCAGTCCGATCTCCAGCGCGGCCGAGCAGCGCTCCTCACAGGCCGCGACCTGACGCTCCGCGAGTCTGCCTCGGTGAGCTTCGGCATGAGGGCCGGGAATGCCGGCCAGTGGCCGTCCGCTCCACAGCGAGAGCGCGGAGGCGAGCAGTCGGTGCGTCTCGCGGTAGTCGCCACCGGCCTTGGCCATCGCGGCGTGGGTGAACTCGCGCTCGAAGACCGAGAGGTCGAGGGACTCCGGTGGGATGCGAAGTGCGTAGCCGTCGCTCACCGAGACCAGCAGCTCGGCGGGGGCCCGCATCTCGCGGTTGGGCTCGATCAGCGCGCGTAGCCGGGAGACATACGTGCGCAGCGCGGCCACCGCCTGCGGCGGCGGCCGGTCGCCCCACAGGCCGTCCACCAGGTCCTGGGTGGCGACCGGGCGGCCGTGGCTGAGCAGCAACGCGACCAGGACGGCCTGCTGCTGCGGTGAACCGAGTGAGAGGTGCTGTTCCCCGCGCCAGGCCTGCACGGGGCCGAGCACCTGGAAGCGCAGCGCGTGCGGCTGCCCCTGAAGCTCCATGGAGATCCCCCGATGATGGCCAAGGTGAGGCGTCAGCTTATGAGGAGACTGGCAAACGTTGGAGAAGTGGACGAGCCTCGGGATGTTTATAAGACATTTAGCGAGGCCTACGATACTGGGCGCGCGCCCTGACCCGTCCGTCCGGGCTGACACAAAATCTCATTACCCCGAAAGGCGGCGTCATGGCCGACACCGAGACCACCACCGCGACCCCGAACGAGGCCCAGCCGGTGGCCGAGGCCGCACCCGTCGAGCAGACCGTTGCCACCGAGGCGCAGAAGGCCCAACTGCTCGAGGTGATCGAGGAGCTGGCCGCCGTCGAGCCTGCGACCGAGGCCGCCCCGCTCGTTCCCGGCACCGAGGAGCCGAAGAAGGACGGCGGTTTCGAGCCGCTCGGAAACGTCGTCAACCTCCCGTAAGCGGCAAATCCAAGTCAAGTGCCCCGCCCACCGCGCAGGTGGAGCGGGGCACTTGTCGTTATTCCGCCGACCGCACCCGCAGGCTGGTGATCAGCGGTCCCTCGGTGACCTCCGCGAAGAAGTCGTTGCCCTTGTCGTCGACCACGATGAAGGCCGGGAAGTCCTCGACCTCGATCCGCCAGACCGCCTCCATGCCCAGCTCGGCGTACTCCAGCACCTCGACCTTGCGGATGCAGTCCTGGGCCAGCCGGGCGGCCGGGCCGCCGATCGAGCCGAGGTAGAAGCCGCCGTGCTCGGCGCACGCCTTGGTGACCTGCTTCGAGCGGTTGCCCTTGGCGAGCATCACCATCGAGCCGCCCGCCGCCTGGAACTGGTCGACGTAGCTGTCCATCCGCCCGGCGGTGGTGGGGCCGAACGAACCCGAGGCGAAGCCCTCCGGGGTCTTGGCCGGCCCGGCGTAGTAGACCGGGTGGTCCTTCAGGTACTGCGGCATGCCCTCGCCCGCGTCCAGCCGCTCCTTGATCTTCGCGTGCGCGATGTCGCGGGCGACCACCAGCGTGCCGGTGAGCGAGAGCCGGGTCTTCACCGGGTACTTGGCCAGCTCGGCGCGGATCTCGGACATCGGCTGGTTCAGGTCGATCCGGACCACGTCGTCGTCGAGGTGCTCGTCCGTGGTGTCCGGCAGGTACTTCGCCGGGTCGGTCTCCAGCTGCTCCAGGAAGATCCCGTCCGCGGTGATCTTGCCCAGCGCCTGGCGGTCGGCCGAGCAGGAGACGGCCATCGCGACCGGCAGCGAGGCGCCGTGCCGGGGCAGCCGGATCACCCGGACGTCGTGGCAGAAGTACTTGCCGCCGAACTGGGCGCCGATGCCGATCTTCTGGGTCAGCTCGGTGACCTTGGCCTCCAGCTCCAGGTCCCGGAAGCCGTGCCCGGTGGCCGCGTCGCCGCTGGTCGGCAGCTCGTCCAGGTAGTGCGCCGAGGCGTACTTGGCGGTCTTCAGCGCGAACTCGGCGCTGGTGCCGCCGACCACGATCGCCAGGTGGTACGGCGGGCAGGCCGCCGTGCCCAGCGAACGGATCTTCTGCTCGAGGAAGTTGAGCATCGAGTCCTCGTTCAGGATGGCCTTGGTCTCCTGGTAGAGGTACGACTTGTTGGCGCTGCCGCCGCCCTTGGCCATGAACAGGAACTTGTACGCGTCGCCGTCCGTCGCGTAGAGCTCGATCTGGGCCGGCAGGTTGTTGCCGGTGTTCCTCTCGTCCCACATGGTGACCGGGGCCATCTGCGAGTAGCGCAGGTTGAGCTTGGTGTACGCGTCGTAGACGCCGCGCGCGACGGCCGCCTCGTCGCGGCCCTCGGTCAGCACGTTCTGGCCGCGCTTGCCCATCACGATCGCGGTGCCGGTGTCCTGGCACATCGGCAGGATGCCGCCGGCCGAGATGTTGACGTTCTTCAGCAGGTCCAGCGCGACGAAGCGGTCGTTCGGGCTGGCCTCCGGGTCGTCCAGGATCCGGCGGAGCTGGGCCAGGTGGGCCGGGCGCAGGTAGTGCGAGATGTCGTGCATCGCCTCGGCGGTGAGCAGCCGCAGGGCCTCGGGCTCCACCTGGAGGAAACGGCGCCCGCCCGCCTCGATGACGCTGACACCCTCGGAGGTCAGCTTGCGGTACGGGGTGGGGTCCGGACCGAGGGGGAGGAGGTCGGAGTAGGCGAACTCTGGCGTGGGAGCCATGGGTGGAGGTCCTTAACTGATCCGGCTGCGTCGACGAAGCACCTTCAAGACTAGGTCCCGGCCGGGCGGCCGGTGCGCGCAGGTGAACCTGCGTGACCGGGGTCACGTCGAGTGCCGCCGAACTCTCGTTCGGAAGGGGCTCCGGTGACTAGGCTGACCCCCGTGGACAACTCGCCGTCGATGGACGAAAAGCCGGGCCAGCCGCCCGTACCGATGACCAAGTCCGAGGCCAAGCCGGACCTGACCAAGCAGCCGTTCGACGTGACCCCGGTGGCGGAGGCCGAGCTGCGCGCCTCGGACGCCGACCGGGAGCGGATCGCCGAGCTGCTCCGGGACGCGTACGCCGAGGGCCGGCTCACCGTCGAGGAGCACTCCGAGCGGATCGAGGCGGCCTACAACGCCCGCACCCTGGGTGAGTTGGCGCCGCTGACCAGGGACCTGCCCGCACACCGGCCGGTGTCCACCGAGAAGCCGCAGGGCGTGACCCACCGCGCGCCGCAGCTGCCGGCCCGGAGCGAGTCGCCGACCATGATGGCGGTCTTCGGCGGCACCAGCCGCAAGGGTCGCTGGCGGGTGGGTTCGCACCTGCGCGCGGTGGCGGTGTTCGGCGGGGTGGAGATCGACCTCAGCGACGCCGTCTTCGAGTCGCCCGAGGTGGAGATCGAGGTCTGGGCGGTCTTCGGCGGGGTCGACATCAAGGTGCCGGAGAACGTCTCGCTGCACGGCAGCGGGATCGGCGTCTTCGGCGGCTTCGACGTCCGGGAGCAGACCGCGGCCGACCCGTACGCGCCGGTGGTCCGGGTGAAGGGCGCGGCGATCTTCGGCGGCTGCGAGGCGAGGCCCCGTCGGGGCAAGAAGCTCAGGGAATGGGTGCGCAAGCAGCTCGACGGCTGACCTGCCGAAATCTCACGGGGCGTCAACTTCCGGGCAGGCACTCGATCCTGGGTCGAGTGCAGCCCGTAGTCGAACGCATGCGGTGTGCATGAATCCGGCGGCGGTGGGGTAGTTCCTGACGCATATCGTTTCTTGTACGGCTGTGACCCCGGGGGCGGCTGAGACCCACGGATGGCGTGAGTGGGGTCGGTAACGGGGCAGCCGGGCAGGGAGCCCTTCCCCCGAGTTCTCTTGAGCCCGTCAGGAGTAAAGCCGTGCTGCATCCCATCGAGTCCAGCGTCCGTGCCGCCGCCCAACCGGCGGCCCGCAGTACCACCGCACCGGCGGTGGCGGCGCAGCGGCTCGAGCACCAGGAGGACAGTCCCTGGCACACCGGGGCGGCCTGCCGACGGGACGAGGCCGGGCTGTTCTTCGCCCCGTCCAAGGAGCCCACGGCGGCCCGGCTGTCCCGGGAGGAGCACGCCAAACAGGTCTGCGCCCGCTGCCCGGTCCTGCTGGAGTGCCGGGAGCACGCCCTCGCCCAGCCCGAGCCCTACGGCGTCTGGGGCGGCCTCACGGCGGCCGAGCGCCGGGTGGTGCTCGCCCGCCGCCGGCGCCGGGAGGCCGAGCTCCGGATCCCGACCGCCCGCCGGATAGCCGGCTGAGCCGGGCTCGGCGCCCGGCTGTTGGCAGGCGCTCAGCCGTCTACCACCCAGGGGCTCGGGGAACTGCGAGGAGATCTGGCGTTCGGGTCACCTACGAAAGTGCCCGACCGTTTACGCGACGATCACCTTGCAAGGGCCGGCGTCGCAGTTCCCCGAGCCCCTGGACCGTAGCCGGCCGGGCGCCTTCCCGAGCTCAGTTGGCGCGGTCGAAGTCGATCGCGCTGTAGGCCCGCAGCTTGGAGAGCTTGTGGGTGGAGTCGATCTGACGGATCGTCCCGCTCTTCGAGCGCATCACCAGCGAGCTGGTGGTGGCGGTGGCCTGGCGGTAGTGCACGCCGCGGAGCAGCTCGCCGTCGGTGATGCCGGTGGCGACGAAGAACACGTTCTCGCCGCTGACCAGGTCGTCGGTGGTGAGCACCCGGTCCAGGTCGTGGCCGGCGTCCAGGGCCTTCTGCCGCTCGGCGTCGTCCTTGGGCCACAGCCGGCCCTGGATCACGCCGCCCATGCACTTCATGGCGCAGGCCGCGATGATCCCCTCGGGGGTGCCGCCGATGCCCATCAGCAGGTCGACGCCGGTGCCCGCGCGGGCGGTCATGATGGCGCCGGCCACGTCGCCGTCCGAGATGAACTTGATCCGGGCGCCGGCCTCGCGGATCTCCTTGACCAGGCCGTCGTGGCGCGGCCGGTCCAGCACCATCACGGTGACGTCCTCGACCGAGCTGCCCTTGGCCTTGGCGACCCGGCGGATGTTCACGGCGGCGGGGGCGGTGATGTCGACGTAGTCGGCGGCCTCGGGGCCGCAGACCAGCTTGTCCATGTAGAAGACCGCGCTCGGGTCGAACATGGTGCCGCGGTCCGCGACGGCCAGCACGGCGACGGCGTTGGCCATGCCCTTGGCGGTCAGCGTGGTGCCGTCCACCGGGTCCACCGCGACGTCGCACTCGGCGCCGGTGCCGTCGCCGACCCGCTCGCCGTTGTAGAGCATCGGGGCTTCGTCCTTCTCGCCCTCACCGATGACGACCACGCCGTTCATCGACACGGTGGAGACGAGGGTGCGCATGGCCTTCACGGCCGCGCCGTCGGCGCCGTTCTTGTCGCCCCGGCCGACCCACCGGCCGGCCGCCATGGCGGCGGCCTCGGTGACCCGGACGAGTTCGAGGGCGAGGTTCCGATCAGGGGCCTCCGGGGCCACGATCAGGGAGCTGGGGAAGTTGCTGTGCTGGGCGGTCATCGTCGATACCTCTCTGTACGCGACGGCCAGAGCGCCCGACAAGTGCCAGGTCGAACGCCGTGATGAGGGTCCTGCGATCGTATCTGTCCACCCGATGACTGTCTGTGGCGCACCCCCGGCTGGCCTCGCACTGCGTTCCCTGCCGGGGCTCCGGCGGCCGGTTCACCCGTCCGTGAGGACCCCGGTGGTAGGGCCGGGGGAGGGGATGGTTCACGATGAGGGGGTGGCAGGGAAAAGCAGCATGAGAGGCCGGCAGACGGTACGGGACATGGTCCTGTCGATGCTGGCGATCGGTGGCGTGGTCTTCGTCGGGTACCTCTTCATCCCGCACTCCGAGGGTTCGGGGCTGAAGGCGGTCGACTACCGTTCCTCGGCGGCCTCGGCCAAGCGCGCCGCGCCGTACCCGGTGCTGGCCCCGGAGGGCCTGTCCGAGCGGTGGAAGGCCACCTCGGTCGAGTACAACCAGGACAAGAAGCGCCCGAAGGCGTGGCACCTGGGCTTCCTCACCCCCGGCGGTCAGTACGCGGCGGTCGAGCAGAGCGTGGAGCCGCGCGAGCAGGCGGTCAACACCGCGGTCGAGGGTGCGAAGCCCGACGGCACCGCGACGATCGGCGGCCAGGAGTGGCAGCGCTACCAGGGCAAGTCGTACCGGGCCCTGGTGGTCCAGAGCGGCAGCGCGACCACGGTGGTCACCGGCAGTGCCGGCTGGGAGGAGCTCACCGAGTTCGCCCAGTCGCTCCGCTAGCCCCGGAACCGAACGAAGCCCCCGGCCGTGGCCGGGGGCTTCGTCGTACCTGCGGGGGTCACCGTCAGACGGTGGTGACGACCTCGTCGTAGGCCAGGCGCGGGGAGCGCGGGTACCAGGCGTTCTCGCCCGGCTTGCCGATGTTCACCACGGCCAGCACCGAGTGCTCGCCGTCGGCGAAGAACTCCTTGTTGATGCCCTCGGCGTTGTAGCCGGTCATCGGGCCCGCGGCCAGGCCGGCGGCGCGGATGCCGACGATGAAGTACGCGGCCTGCAGGGCGCCGTTGAAGTGGGCGGACGCCTCGCGGACCGGGCGCTCGGTGAAGAACAGCTCGGCGGCCTGCGGGAAGGACGGGAGCTGGGCCGGGAGCTCCTCGTGGAACTCGTTGTCGGCGGCCAGGATGGCGACCAGCGGGGCGGCCGCGGTCTTGGCCTTGTTGCCGTCGGCCAGGTGCTGGACCAGGCGCTCGCGGCCCTCGGTGGTGCGGACCAGGACGACGCGCAGCGGCTGCTGGTTGAACGCGGTCGGGGCGTACTTGACCAGGTCGTAGACGGCCTGGATCTGCTCGTCGCTGACCGGCTCGTCGGTGAAGGTGTTGGCGGTGCGGGCCTCACGGAAGAGCAGGTCCTGGGCGGCGGCGTCGAGAGCCAGGGTCATTACGGGTCCACCTCTACGGGATAAACGTCTTCGTCACGGAGCAGCGGTTTGCGCGCCGTTCGGTACGGTCCAACGTTAGGTGAAACTTAAACCATTCCGCAACTGCCCTGTGAACCACATCACATGAAGAGCGGGAGGCTATTCGCCGTCGGTCTCCCCGCCCTCGGCGGCCAGCGCCGCGTCGAGCCGGGCCCGGGCCCCGTCCAGCCAGCGCTGGCAGACCTTGGCCAGCTGCTCGCCGCGCTCCCAGAGGGCCAGTGACTCCTCCAGCGGCACGCCGCCCGCCTCCAGCTGCCGGACCACGTCGAGCAGCGCGTCCCGCGCCTGCTCGTAACCGAGGCCGTCGTCCGCGTTATTCCCCTGCTGCTCCGTCATTCCGTCAGGGTAGGCGCTGCGACGGACAATTCGGGTGTGTCCCGCCGTCCCGGCTGGCTACCCTCGGCGCCATGACGCCCCAGGTGAGACCCGCCACCCCCGAGGACGCCGCCGAGCTGGTCCGGCTGCGCGGCCTGATGTTCGAGGCGATGTCGGGGCGGCCCGACCCGGGCGGCTGGCAGCCGGCCGCCGAGCGGGTGCTGCGCGAGCGGCTGGCCGGGCCGGACGAGCTGCGCACCATGCCCGCCTTCGTGCTGGACGACCCGGACCGCCCCGGGCGGCTGGCCGCCTGCGCGGTCGGCACCCTGGAGCACCGGCTGCCCGCACCGGGGCACCCCGACGGGCTGTTCGGCTTCGTCTTCAACATCTGCACCGACCCCGGCCGGCGCCGCAAGGGCCACGCCCGGGCCTGCACCGAGGCCCTGCTGGCCTGGTTCGACGCCCGTCGGGTCACCCGGATCGACCTGCACGCCACCGAGGGCGGCGAGGCGCTGTACCGCAGCCTCGGCTTCCACGAGCACTCCGTCCCGCTCTCCCGGCAGCGACTGCTTCAGTCCTGACGGGTGGTCACCTCGAAGGAGCCCTCGGCGACCCGGGCGTGCAGCAGTTCACCGGGCGTCAGGTCGGCCGGGTCGCCGACCACCCGGCCGTCGGCGTGCTGGAGCACCGCGTAGCCGCGCTGCAGGGTGGCCAGCGGGGAGAGCGCGACCACCCTGGCCAGAGTGTGGCCGAGGTCGGACTCGGCGGCGTCCAGCCGGTGGCCGAGCACCCGGCGGGAGCGCTCCAGCAGGGCCGCGACCTGCTCGGCCGGGCCGTCCACCAGCCGGTGCGGGGCGGCCAGCACCGGACGGCTGCGCAGCCCGGCCAGGCCCGCCTGCTCGCGCTCCACCCGGTGGGTGATGTGCCGCCTGGCCCGGTCCCGGAGCTGGTGCACCCGGGTCAGCTCCTCGTTCACGTCGGGCACCACGCGCTTGGCGGCGTCGGTCGGGGTGGAGGCCCGCAGGTCGGCGACGAAGTCCAGCAGCGGCTGGTCCGGCTCGTGCCCGATCGCGCTGACCACCGGGGTGCGGGCGGCGGCCACCGCCCGGACCAGGCCCTCGTCCGAGAACGGCAGCAGGTCCTCGACGCTGCCGCCGCCCCGGGCCACGATGATCACGTCCACCTCGGGATGCTCGTCCAACTCCCGTACGGCGGCGGTCACCTGGGCCACCGCGGCGCCGCCCTGCACCGGGACGTTCCGGACCTCGAAGCGGACGGCGGGCCAGCGGCGCCTGGCGTTCTCCAGCACGTCCCGCTCGGCGGCCGAGCCCCGGCCGGTGACCAGGCCGATGCAGTGCGGCAGGAACGGCAGCCGCTGCTTGCGCTCGGTGGCGAACAGGCCCTCGCCGGCCAGCTTCCGCTTCAGGTGCTCCAGCCGGGCGAGCAGCTCGCCGAGGCCGACCAGGCGGATCTCGGTGGCCCGCAGCGAGAGGGTGCCCCGGGCCACGTACCACTCGGGCTTGGCGTGGACCAGCACCCGGGAGCCCTCCTGGACGTCCTCGGCGACCTGCTCGAAGACCTGCCGGAAGCAGGTGACGGTCAGTGAGACGTCCCGGTCCGGGTCACGCAGCGTCAGGAACACCACGCCCGCCCCCGGCCGTCGGCTGAGCTGGGTGATCTGACCCTCCACCCAGACCGCCCCGAGCCGGTCCACCCACCCGCCGATGAGTGCGGAAACCTTGCCGACCGGGATCGGCGCCTCGGGTGAGCTGGTGTTGGCCATACCGACGAGGCTAACCGGGCCCACCGACGCCGCGCCCGCTTCGGCTCCGGGGTTTCGGCCCTAGGGTGGGACCGGCGAGCAGAGGTCAACTTCGGGGAGCGGCGGGCTGATGGTGATTTCCAAGGGTGCGAACGTGCCGGTGGCGGCGGCCGAGGTGCTGGTCGAGCTGGGCTGGTCGACCGGTCCCGGCGTGCCGGACGCCGACGCGTCCGCGCTGCTGCTGGCGGCCGGCCGGGTCAGGTCCGACGCGGACTTCGTCTTCTACAACCAGCCGCAGGACGTCTCCGGCGCGGTCCGGCACACCGGGAAGCGGTCCGTGCCCGGTGGGGTGGTGGACGCGCTGACCGTCCGGCTGTCCGGGCTCGACCCGGCGGTGGAGACGGTCGTGCTGGCGGCCTCCAGCGACGGCGGCCGGTTCGGCGCGCTGCCCGGGCTGTACCTGCGGGTGCTGGACGCGGCCTCCGGGGCGGAGCTGGTCCGGTTCGAGGACCACGGGGCGACCACCGAGACGGCCTTCGTGCTCGGCGAGCTGTACCGGCGGGGCGAGGGCTGGAAGTTCCGCGCGGTGGGCCAGGGGTACGACTCCGGGCTGGCCGGGCTGGCCACCGACTACGGCATCCAGGTCGACTCGGAGCCCGACCGGGCGCCGGTCACGACCCCGGCCGCCGCGCCCGCTCCGCCCGTCGCCCCGCCGGCACCGCCCGTCGCTCCGCCTGCCGCGCCGCCCTTCGCCGCGCCGACGGCGGCGCCCCCGATGGCCCCGCCCGCCGCCGCGCCGCTCAACTTCAGCAAGATCACGCTGACCAAGGAGGCCCCGCGCCTCTCGCTGCGCAAGCACGGTGCGGTCGGCGGTCTGCTCCGGGTCAACCTCAACTGGGCACCCGCCGCCGGCGCCGCGCCGCAGCGGCAGCAGTCGGGGGCCACCGGCTGGCTGGCGAAGCGGATGCGGGGTGTCGGCCAGTCCCCGATGGCGGGCCGGGACCTCGACCTGGCCTGTCTCTGGCAGCTCCGGGACGGCAGCTCCGGCATCGTGCAGGCGATCGGCCAGCGGTTCGGCGCGCTGCACCAGCCGCCGTTCATCCAGCTGGCCAACGACGACCGGACCGGCGCGGTGACCACCGGCGAGGACCTCTGGATCAACCTCGACCACGCGGACCTGATCCAGCGTCTGGTGGTCTTCGCGTTCGCCTTCGACAACCAGCCGCTGACCGGTCTGAACGGCCTGGCCACCCTCTACCCGGCCACCGGCGCACCGGTCGAACTGCCGCTGGACGGCTGCGACTTCCCGGCCACCAGCTGCGTGGTCGCGCTGCTGGAGAACGACGGCGACGGGCTGGTGGTGAACCGCGAGGGCCGGTACTTCCAGGCGGTCGACGGCCACTCGAACCACCAGCAGATCGACGAGGCGTACGGCTGGGGCCTGAACTGGAGTGCGGGCCGGAAGTAACCGGCGGAGGTCAGCGCCCGCGCCGGACGGCCGGGCTCTGCACCACCAGCACCAGCAGCCCGACGGCCAGCCAGCTCGCGCCCACCCACTGCGCGGTGCTGGACGCCTCGACCAGTACCCAGGCGATCACCGCCATGCCCAGCAGCGGGATCAGCAGGTGCCGGAACCAGTCCCGGGAGTCGCCCCGGACGGTGTACCAGCCGATCACCGAGGCGTGCAGCAGCCCGAACGCGGACAGCGCGCCGACGTTCACCACCGAGGTCAGCTGGTCGAGCCCGTCGTCCCGGCCGGCCGCCCAGGCCGCCGCCACCAGCGTCACGGTGGCGGCGGTCAGCAGCGCCCGCCGGGGCACCGCCGTCCGGGTGTCCACCGCGGCCAGTGCCCGGGGCAGCCGCCCCTCCCGGGCCATCGCGAACAGCAGCCGGCCGGCCGCCGCCTGTCCGGCCAGCGCGGCGAAGGCGGCGCCGATCGCCTTGCTGACCGCCACCAGGGTCTGCAGCCAGTGCCCGATCGAGGCGTCCACGGTGTCGTAGAAGGCGGACCCCTGCGCGGCCGGGTCGGCCGCCAGCTGCTGCGGCGTCACCGGGGTGAGCAGCGCGGCCAGGTAGGTCTGGGTCACGAACAGCACCCCGGCCAGCGCCAGGCACCAGAGCACCGCCCTGGCCACCGCCGCCGAGGCGCCGACCGCCTCCTCGACGAACGAGGCGATCGCGTCGAAGCCGAGGTAGGAGAGCACCGCCACCGAGACCGCCGAGACCACGGCGGTCAGCGAGAAGCCGCCGACCCCGGTCAGCGGCGAGAGCCAGTCCCGTTCGGCGCCGTCCCTGGCCAGCACCACCACGGCCGAGACCACGAAGACCGTCAGCACCACGATCTCCAGCGCCAGCACGGCCAGGCCGACCGCCGCCGCCGTCCGGACCCCGGTCAGGTTGAGCGCGGTGGTCACCAGCACGGCCAGCACCGTCCAGACCCAGCGGGAGACGTCCGGTACCAGCGAGTGGAGCGCGATCCCGGAGAACAGGTACGCCACCGCCGGGATCAGCAGGTAGTCGAGCATCGCCATCCAGCCGGCCACGAACCCCCAGTTCTCGCCCAGCCCGGCCCGGGCGTACGCGAAGACCGACCCGGCCCGGGGCACCGCCCGGACCATCTGGGCGTAGCTGTAGGCGGTGAACCCCATCGCGACGGTGGCGGCCAGGTACACGGCGGCGACCGCGCCGTGGCTCTTGGCGTCCAGCACGCCGAACACGCCGACGGGTGCCATCGGGGCGATGAACAGCAGCCCGTAGACCATCAGATCGCGTACGCCCAGGCTCCGGCGCAGGGCGCCCGGGGCTCCACTCTGCTCAGTCATGCTCAAATTTGAGCACTTTTGTCCTCTTGTATCCGGTAGCCGGTACCCGTCGGCGCGGCCCGGGGCCGCCCGTACCATGGGAGCCATGTCCAACTCTGCGCAGCGCCGTGTCCTGCTCGCCGCCCCCCGGGGCTACTGCGCGGGTGTCGACCGCGCCGTCATCGCCGTGGAGAAGGCCCTCGAGCAGTACGGGGCCCCGATCTACGTCCGCAAGGAGATCGTCCACAACAAGTTCGTGGTGCAGACCCTGGAGAAGCAGGGCGCGATCTTCGTCGACGAGACGGAGGAGGTGCCGGAGGGTTCGATCGTGGTCTTCTCCGCGCACGGTGTCGCCCCGTCCGTGCACGACGAGGCCAAGATCGGCAAGCTCGCCACCATCGACGCCACCTGCCCCCTGGTCACCAAGGTGCACAAGGAGGCCGTCCGGTTCGCCGACGAGGACTACGACATCCTGCTGGTCGGCCACGAGGGCCACGAGGAGGTCGTCGGCACGATGGGCGAGGCGCCCGACCGGATCCACCTGGTGGACGGCGCCGAGGACGTCGCCAACGTGCAGGTCAGGGACGAGTCCAAGGTGGTCTGGCTGTCCCAGACCACGCTCTCGGTGGACGAGACGATGGCCACCGTCGGCGAGCTGAAGAAGCGCTTCCCGCTGCTGGTCAGCCCGCCCAGCGACGACATCTGCTACGCCACCCAGAACCGCCAGGTGGTGGTCAAGCAGATCGCCCCCGAGACCGACCTGCTGATCGTGGTCGGCTCCAAGAACTCCTCCAACTCGGTCCGCCTGGTCGAGGTCGGCCTGGAGTACGGCGCCAAGGCCGCCCACCTGGTGGACTTCGCCGACGAGATCGACGAGAGCTGGCTGGACGGCGTCACCACGGTCGGCCTGACCAGCGGTGCCTCCGTCCCGGAGATCCTGGTCGAGGGCGTGCTCGCCTACCTGGCCGAGCGCGGCTACGGCGACGTGCAGACGGTCAAGACCGCCGAGGAGCACCTGATCTTCTCGCTGCCCAAGGAGCTCCGCCGCGACCTGCGGGCCGAGGCGGCCGGAAAGCTGTAGCGCGGTTCGCGCCGTCGGCCCGTACGTTTGTCCACAGGTCTGTGGATGGATGGAGGTTCGCGGTGACGGCTGTGTTCGGTGTGGACATCGGTGGGTCGGGCATCAAGGGTGCCCCGGTCGATCTCGGGCGGGGTGCCCTGGCGGAGGAGCGGCACAAGGTGCTGACGCCCCGTCCGGCCTCGCCCTCGGCGGTGGTCGAGGCGGTCCGCGAGGTGGTCGAGCACTTCGGCCACCAGGGGCCGGTCGGCCTGACCTTCCCCGGGGTGGTGGTCGGCGGTCGCATCCACACCGCCGCGAACGTGGCCAAGGACTGGATCGGCCTGGACGCCGCCGGACTGTTCCGGGAGACCCTGGACCTGCCCGCCACGGTGCTGAACGACGCCGACGCGGCCGGCCTGGCCGAGGTCAGGCACGGCGCGGGCAAGGGCCGGGACGGCGTGGTGCTGCTGCTCACCTTCGGCACCGGCATCGGCAGCGCCCTGTTCACCGACGGCGCGCTGGTGCCCAACACCGAGCTGGGTCACCTCGAACTCCGCGGCAAGGACGCCGAACGCCGGGCCTCCTCGGCCGCCCGCGAGCGGCACGAGCTGAGCTGGGCCGAGTGGGCGGAGCGGGTCGACGAGTACCTGGACCTGGTGGAGATGCTGTTCTCGCCGCAGCTGATCATCGTCGGCGGTGGAGTGAGCCGGAAGCACGACAAGTTCCTGCCGCTGCTCAAGGAGCGCCCGGCCGAGGTGGTCCCGGCGCTGCTGCGCAACGACGCGGGCATCGTCGGTGCCGCGATGGCCGCCGACGCGAGCGGCTGACGCCGTCCCGCCCGGTCCTGAACCACCGTCAACCGGGCGGCCGGGGCGTCGGCTGACCGGTGGTCAGCGGGCCGCCGAGTGGCCGGTGGTCAGGAGGTGCGGCTGCGCCGGATCCGGCGCTGGGCCAGGAAGCGGGCGGCCACGATCACCAGGGCCAGCCCGGTGCCGGTGAACAGCCAGCCCGCCCGCAGTGCGAGACCGCTGGCCAGCGCCACCACCTGACCGGTCACCCCCGACGCCGAGCCCGGCGCGAAGCAGACCAGCGCCAGCGCGAACGCGATCGGCCCGCTGATCGGCGCGGCCGGCAGGTCCGCCAGCCGTACCCGGACGGCCAGTTGGAAGCAGACCAGCAGGTAGCCGAGGCCGAACAGCACCCCGAGGTCGTCGAACAGCAGCCGGTCCAGCCCCGCCGCCGCCACCGTCGCGACCAGCGCCAGCACACCGGTGCCGACCGCCGTCAGCCGGGCCGGGGGCCCGCTCCGGGCCTTCGGCCGGCCGCGCAGCGGGAGCGGTACCGGCAGGGTGAGCCGCAGCTTCGGCTTCGGGACGGCCGCCCGGGCGTCGGGGGGCGTGGCAGGCCCCGGTACGGCGGCCTCGCCGGCGCCGGTCGGCGGTCGGCGTCTGGGCCCTGGCGGCTGGGTACGGATGCTCTGCTCCACCCGTCCAACGTACGGTCCGATCATCGCCACACTGTGTAATGGCGCGTTCGCCTCATTCCGTGTCCCCGGCCGGCGTAACGTCCGGGAACGAACCACCGATCGGCGGGCGCCCGGCCTCGCCCGCCCGCACCGTCGCCGCCCGCACCGTCGCCGCTCGGCCCGCCCGGGGGCCGCCGCCCGGGGCGTACGGCAGCGGCGGGCGGCTTCGTCCCGGTGGCCCGGCGGCGCGGTGTGACCGGGGCCGTAGACTTGGCGATCGGCTCGGGGCACCCGCGCCGCTCCACGCCCTCCGAGCCCACGGGACTTCGCTACATGTCGCTCACGATCGGAATCGTCGGCCTGCCGAACGTCGGCAAGTCGACCCTGTTCAACGCCCTGACCAAGAACGACGTGCTGGCGGCCAACTACCCGTTCGCCACCATCGAGCCCAACGTGGGCGTCGTCGGCGTGCCGGACGCCCGGCTGGCCGTGCTGGCCGGGATCTTCGGCTCCCAGCGGATCCTCCCGGCGACGGTCGACTTCGTCGACATCGCGGGCATCGTCCGCGGCGCCTCGGTCGGCGAGGGGCTGGGCAACAAGTTCCTGGCGAACATCCGCGAGTCGGACGCGATCTGCCAGGTCATCCGCGCCTTCGTCGACCCCGACGTGGTGCACGTGGACGGCAAGGTCTCGCCGAAGGACGACATCGAGACCATCAACACCGAGCTGATCCTCGCCGACCTCCAGTCGATCGAGAAGGTCCTGCCGCGGCTCCAGAAGGAGTCCCGGCTGAAGAAGGAGAGCGCGGCCACCCTGGCCGCCGCCGAGGCCGCCCAGAAGGTCCTGGAGTCCGGCAAGACCCTGTTCGAGGTCGGCTTCGACGCCTCCTCGGTCCGGGAGCTGCACCTGCTCACCACCAAGCCCTTCCTCTACGTCTTCAACGTGGACGAGGAGGAGCTCACCAACGAGGAGTTCAAGACCGAGCAGCGGGCCCTGGTCGCCCCCGCCGAGGCGATCTTCCTCAACGCCAAGATCGAGTCCGAGCTGATCGGCATGGACGACGACGAGGCCCTCGAACTCCTCCAGTCCATGGGCCAGGAGGAGACCGGCATGTCCACCCTCGGCCGGGTCGGCTTCGAGACCCTCGGCCTGCAGACCTACCTCACGGCCGGCCCGAAGGAGGTCCGCGCCTGGACCATCAAGAAGGGCGCGACCGCCCCCGAGGCGGCCGGTGTGATCCACACCGACTTCCAGAAGGGCTTCATCAAGGCCGAGATCGTCTCCTTCGACGACCTGGTCGAGTGCGGCTCCATCCCCGAGGCCCGATCCAAGGGCAAGGCCCGGATCGAGGGCAAGGAGTACGTCATGCAGGACGGCGACGTGGTGGAGTTCAGGTTCAACGTCTGACGCCTGATTCGGGGGCTTCTATCACCCCTGCTCAGTAGCCACAAACCAGCAGGTCAGAGAGCATATGGCCCGGTCACTCTTCGGAGTGGTCCGGGCCGTTTCTGTGTGTTCCTTGGCCTTGTGGTGACTTGGTGGTGACCCCGAAGAGCAGCACAAAGCCCCTGCTGCTCCGTGGCAACAGGGGCTCCAGGACGGACAGTCAAGCCGCGAGGCGGGGGCAGGGTTAGTTAGATGGTGAAGGTGGCGGCGAAGCTGGCGAAGGCGGCCCATTGGTTCGCCTCGAACACCAGAACCGGGCCCTCCGGGTCCTTGGAGTCACGGACAGGTACAAGGCCAGGGACGCCGTCGCCAACCTCGACGCAGTCGCCCCCATTGGCCCCGCTGTAGCTGGACTTCCGCCACGTCACAGAGTCGAGGTCGAGGCTCATGGGGTGTACTCCTTCATCACGTTGCGAATCAGAGCCACGGACGCTTCGGGAGACAGCGCGTCCGCTCTAACGCGATCGTAGGAGTCCGCGCACTCAGACACGGATTGGGGGTCATCAGCTAGGTGCCCTGCGAGTGAACTTTCCGCATAGGCAACGTCCGGATCGTCCGAAAAGCCTAGAATGATCAGCCCGCCTTCCATGGTCCCGTGCGCTCCACTGCTGTACGGAAGCACCTGAATCTCGATGTCGGGACTCTGTGCAGCTCGGACCAGATGAGCAAGCTGTTCTGCCATCACGGCTGGCCCGCCAACCATCCGTCGCAACGCGGCCTCGTCGATGACGGACCACAACAGGGGCGCTGTTGGCCGCCCCAGGATGAGCTGACGCTTGAGCCTGGCCTGCACCTTCTCAGCCGTCGTCTCCATCGAATCGCGCGGCCGCCCCTTGCGAAAGACCGAATGCGCGTACGCCTCGGTCTGCAACAGGCCCGGGATCAAGCTGCCTGTGTAGTTGTGGATGACCGTTGCTCTGGCTTCGAGTTCCACGTACACCCGGAACCAGTCCGGATACGGCCCCTTGTTGATTAGGGCCTGCCGGAGAACAAAGCGTTGCTTCCCGTTCTGGGCCTCGTTGTTGTGGTATGGGCATATCTGTGGAGATCGAGGCGTCGCTGACGGCGAAGTTCGAGGTGCTGTTCCCGCATCTGGATGAGCGGCAACGCCGTCTGGCAGCTGGGGCTGAGGCGCGATCGCTGGGGCATGGCGGGATCCGGGTGGTGGCTCGGGCTGCGGGAATGCGCGAGGGCACCGTCTCGCGCGGGGTGGACGAACTGGACGGGGCGGTGGAGCCGAGCGGTCGGGTCCGCCGGCCTGGCGGGGGCCGCAAGAGGCTGGCCGACCTGGACCCGGAACTGGTGCCCACGCTGCTGGCGCTGGTCGAGCCGGACATGCGCGGGGATCCGATGTCGCCGCTGCGCTGGACGACGAAGTCGACCAGGAAGCTGTCCCGGGAACTGACGGCGGCCGGTCACCGCTGTTCCGCCGACACCGTCGCCGGCCTGCTGCACGCCGAGGGCTTCAGCCTGCAGGGCAATGCCAAGACCATCGAGGGCAAGCAGAGCCCCGACCGCGACGGGCAGTTCCGCTACATCAACGAGCAGGTCAAAGCCTTCCAGGCCGCCGGCGACCCGGTGGTATCGGTGGACACGAAGAAGAAAGAGCTGATCGGCGAGTACCGCAACGCCGGCACCGAGTGGGCGCGGGCCGGGCAGCCGGTCCCGGTACGCACCCACGACTTCCCCGACCAGAGGCTGGGCAAGGCGATCCCCTACGGGGTCTACGACGTGTCGGCGAACACCGGCTGGGTCAACGTCGGCATCGACCACGACACCGCCGCGTTCGCCGTGGAGTCCCTGCGGCGCTGGTGGACCGCGATCGGCAAGGACACCTACCCGCAGGCCGGACGGCTGCTGATCACCTGTGACGCCGGCGGGTCCAACGGCTACCGGCGCCGGTCCTTCAAAACCGAGCTGGCCGCGTTCGCCGAACAGAGCGGCCTGGCCGTCACCGTCTGCACACTGCCGCCAGGCACATCGAAGTGGAACCGCATCGAGCACCGGCTGTTCGCCCACATCAGCATGAACTGGCGCGGACGCCCCCTGACCAGCCACGAAGTCGTGTTGAACTGCATCGCCGCGACAACCACCAGTACCGGACTGACCGTCACCGCCGCCCTGGACACCAACAGTTACCCGACCGGCATCACGATCGGCGACACACAGATGGCCGCCCTGCCGCTGGACCGCCACGACTGGCACGGTGACTGGAACTACACGTTGCGCCCCGAGGAGCACTGTCGCGACGGCGTCCCACCGATCCCGCCCCAGGACCTGCCCGGCCCGGGCCGCTCATGGCTGGTCCACCCGGCCCTGACCGGCATGCCGGACGAGCAGTGGAGCGGGCTTATCGCCGCGCTGAGCGCGGCACGAGAAGGCCAGCGGGAAGCAGACCTCCACCAACGACGCGGCGGTGACCAGCAGAAAGCACCCGCGCCTGGTCGCTACACCGGCCGGCGACCCGGCCTGACCCTCGTCGACCGGCTCCTGGCCACTCTCCTCTACGAACGACACCGGCTTCCGCAAGTGACGATCGCCCCGCTCTTCGCAGTGGTTCCCCAGAGCCTGAACCGGGTCGTCAGCCAGACCCGGCGCCTCCTCGACGAAGTCGGCCACACCATCGAGCCCGCCGACACCCGACTGGCAACCCTGGACGACCTCCTCGGCCTCGCTGCCCGCCACGGCATCACACCACCGGCAGAGATCAAGACAGCGAGTTGATTTCCGGCAGGCCCTTAGTTCCCAGAGCCGCACGAAGTGGCCGTCAGCGACAAGTGCCTTGTCCAGCAGCTCAGAGAGCTCCCGCTGTGGCTTCCGCTTGGTGACCTCAACCTGTCCGATGTAGCTGCCGGTGTAGTTGATGGCGGCACCCAAGTCGTCCTGACTCAGCCCTGCCGCAGTTCGAAGCCGCCGCAGTTCGCTCCCGTAGAAGACTGCGGCAGCTGCCGACTCATCTGCGTACCGCTTGTTCGTCACTGGGTGAACACCCCCGGTCAAGTGTGTTGTTGGGGCCGAGCCCCTGGTGAGCGTAGCGGCGTGTGCCGAAGCTGTTACCCAGAACGAACAACCCTGGTTCGCCCTCTACCCGGCTAGCCATCCCCTCGGAGGCCCCACCATGACCAGCACCACCCTGCCCCGGCCCATAGCTCCTGTGGTCCCGATTGCCTTCCGGGAACCGGTCCCCGAGGCCGATTCCGTGGCCTGGAGGCCGGCCGTTGGGGTCCTCGTTTCGGACCTTCGCGGACCGGCGCCGTACCGAACGCCTTTGCAGGTGTTCGAGGTTGGTCACTACGCCTGCACGTTGGTCATGTGGTCGGGTGCCAGCAGCCGCCGGATCACCCGGCTGTACGTCGAGATCGAGCCGTACGGCTACAGCGACAGGGAGCTGTTCGGCTACCCCACCGAGGAGGAGGGCGACGATGACGGACGCCTCGGACAGTTCGTGGATCTCGATCAAGGTGTACGTCCTGCGGCCTGACGGTCCGCCAATTGTTCGATCGAACCGTCAGCACTTCGGGGATGAGTACTCCCTTTCCGGTGCCATGACGGAGTACCCACCGTGTGCCTGCCCGGCCTGCACCGCCTGATGGCTGAACAGGTCACCGCGTGCGTGGGCATCGTCCTTGTGGACACCAGGACCAACCGTGTCGGCATCGTCAACCAGACGATGCAGGGATTCATCTTCCTTCGGACGCCGGGCGTCTCGAAGCCCAGGTGGAGAGTACGGATCGACGCTGTTCGGAAGCCGACCGCCGAGGAATGGCGAGCCACTCGCGAACTCGGTGAGCCATTGCGGCAGAAGCCCGTCGACAGCACCCTGTTCCGCTGACCCATTGTCTCCGGCGCCGTGCTCCCCCTTCCACGGTGGCCGGACGGTCCCGGCCCGGTGTTGCTGGTTCCGCCCTGGCCGGGGCCACCCAACTGACCCGACTACCGAAGGTGTTCCGTGACTGACCACCAGAACCAACGGATCGCCAGACGCAGGCGTGAGGCTTGGTACTACATCGCGCTCGGCCTCGCGGGCCTGGGCCTGCTGCTCGGCGTGCTCCTGCGCTGACCCCGAACTCCCGGCCACTCCTGCGAACTGGCCGGGTGCAAAACCCTGTCCCGGCCCGTTCCACGAGCCGGAGCAAGCTCAAGCGACGTAGCGCCGAGTAGGCGCACTCAAGCGCACTGTTAAGTCCTGGGAGGGACCACTGATGGCATCATTGAGTTTGTTGGACCGACCGACCCCACTCCTGGCCCCGCTCCCGGCGGAACTGGGCACCATCCCGTGCAGTACCTGCGGCGGGCAGGGGTACATCACTCAGAACGGTATGCGGTACCAGTGCAGCTCTTGCGGTGGCACCGGCCGCGTCACGGTCTCTTAGGAGTCGCCATGTACTGCAACGTCTGCCAGGGGACTGGGTTCGTGTCGGTGAAGATCGCCAACAGCAATGACGAACTCAAGCACGCATGCGACGCGTGCGACGGCACGGGACGACGACCGGAACGAGCACGGCCGACCCAGTCGAAGTAAGAACGACAGGGGCAGCAGTCCCGATCTAGCTAACGAAGAAGCCCCGGTCCGCAGATGCAGACCGGGGCCGATTCATGTTCGTGGGTCAGAGCAGAGCGAGGATCGGGTTAACCGTCGAAGCGGTGTGCCCGCGTACCGGCACGGGGCGCGGAGCCTGTACGGGTGCGGTGGCGCGGGGCCGGTAGGTGTCGAGACGCACGACAGCAGCCGGGCTGTTCTTCCGGCTCTCAGCAGCTGGTAGCGGCCGGCTGCGCGGAGAGTTATGTGGAGTGTCAGCGGCACCCGCAGTGGCCAGGGTGTAGACGGATGCGGGTCGGCCGACCTTGGAACGGTCGAGGGTGACCGTGATCCCGGGCAGGGCCTTGACCTCAGCAGCAGTGGCGTTCACGTACGGCAGGATCTGTGAGGCGGTGGCCCGTCCGCCGTTCATCGCGATCCGGGCCCGGACCTTGTCAGCCAGCGTAAGTACGGGACGGGTTGCCTGCGGTCCGTCGGCTCCGGCTGTGATGCCGACCGCGCACCGGACGCTGTAGCGAACGAGGGAGAACGCTGCGGACAGGCACGCGTGGTCGATCACGTCGAGCTGTTCGGAGGCTGCCAGGCAGGCAGCGACCCGCAGGGTCTGTTCGGCCGTGCGCTCGATGAACACGGCCTGCGACCCGGGAAGGGTCTCAGCGATGATCCGGGCGTACCGGCGGATCGTGCGCCACAGCGGCCGAGCGTCTGCGCTCAGGTGGATCTCACGGCCCCGGGTAGCCCACGCGTAAGCGTCGGCCAGAGCAGCCCCGTCCACGTCCGGCAGACCAGCGGACTCGTCATCCAGCATCGGCACTGAGCGGAGCAGGAAAGGCATGATGCGGTTGTAGCTGCCTCCCGCTGCCTCAGCGGCACCGATGTACTTGGACCAGTCAGACGGGGTGATGTGCGTGTGCATCACCAGGGCCGGATCATCGACGGCCTGAGCATCTTCCTTGGTCGTGTTCCGTAGTGACCCGCCGTCCCAGGCGGTTCGGAGTTTGGCTGTGAATGAGGGGTCGCGCTTCACGCGGCGGAGCACTTCCGACCACTCTTCTTCGATGACCAAGGCGCGCACGTCGCGCCCTGCCTCTGTCTCCTCCGTCGCTCCCGCCTGCTCCGCAAGGTAGTTGACCAGAGAAGCCCCGGACGTGATGCCACTGGTGGTGTGCGTGTCCAGGAACCGGCCAAGGGACGGCCGCATGATGTGCTGAGCGGCCCGGAGCGCAGAGCCCTTCCCACGCCCGGTCCCAGCGACCAACGAACTCCAGATCAGTACAGGGCGCGTGCTGCCACGGGACACGACCTTGACCGAGTCACCGATGGCAGCACTCCACATCGAGAGGGCAGCCACGTAGACACCCACAGGGTCACACTCCACGTGCGGCTCAACTGCCCGGACAGCCTCACCGATCGGCCCGTACAAGGTGATCCCGTTCATGCTGCGCTCTCTCCAGTTGGTTGGTGTGAGCGGCGGCCGGGACGACCCCGGCCGCCGTGAAGGACGTACGGTCAGAACAGGGTCAGGCTGCTGAGTGGGACTCCTGAGGAGTGGTGTCCTGCTCCCGTGTGGCAGCCCGGTACGCGTGACTGACGCCCATCGGGATGCGCCCCTTGGCAGGCAGGTTCCAGCCGTTCGCCTTGGCCCAGACACGGATCATCCGGTTGCGCTCACGGTCACTGATCACGGCCTGAGCGTCCTTGCGGACAGCCTCCGGGAGAGGGTCACCACCCTTGAACTCACCAGCGCACACAGCGTCTCGGAACGCCCCGGGCCGGGTGGCGTCGAACGCGGGGATGCCACGCTCCCGAGCGTCCCGAAGCTTGGTCGTGGCGCGCTCCGCCCCATCCCCACAGATCAGCAGCACGGTCGTCTCATCCGCCCGACCCACCACCTCGTAGCCCAGGTTGCGCACCGCATCACGTGCGTCATCCCACGTGTACTTCGGGATCTCACCAGTGATCATCACTGACGGACGTGGCTCGGTCTCAGCCTCGGCCAGCTCCTCCTCCTGGTCCTCTTCGGTCGCCTCCTCCTGGTCCTCCTCCTCCGGGACCAGAACAGGGGACGGCTCGACAGGGGCTGGAGTGGTGTCAGGTGCGACAGGCACCCCGAGTGCATCAACGAGGTACCGGCTGAACGAGAGGCTGTGTTCCATGCACAGATCCCATGCGCGGCCAGCGAGGCTGATGACGTCCGTGGCCTCTTCTTCGCTCTTGTCACGCGCCAGGTGAGCGTCGCAAAGGACCTTCTCCACGGGCATCAGAACTGTCTTGCGCACGGCTTCCCCTTGATTCGTTAGCTGTCCGTCGTAATGGCATCCGGAGCTTCACTCTTACGGCTTGCCACACCCCGCCCTGTCGCACCGGCGGAACTGCCCTCATCTTCCCAGCTAACGAACCTGTGTGTATCACGGAAGAGTAACGACTCGATATTAACTTCATAAACCTAATGTCAATGAATGCCGGGGTAATGCCTAATTCGTTCTGAATAGGACCCACCGGGGGTGGCCTCCTCCCACCGTGTACGGGTTTCAAATATTCCATGATGCGGAAGCTCGGTTCCAGAATCGCCACACTGGGCCCCGATCTGGGCTCTGACTGTGTCCGTAATCACACGATAGATACCTATTCATCCTGTGACTTGCATTACAAAACAGAGTTCGATGTACGGAAAACGAGAAATAGACACTTGCGGCGGTAGACAGCGCACTTCTCCTCACGGTGGAGTCGGGCCATGGAGGAGGCCGGCCGATCTGTCAGTGAGCGGGTACGCAAAAAGCCGGGGCTCCTGCCAGATGACAGGAGCCCCGGAAGGGATCTAACTAATGCTTAGGCCGCCCACTGAACAGCGGCCTTGACGATGCCCTTGGTCGGCTTCGTTTCATCGAAGGTGTGATCAGCCTTGGTGGTGTCCAGGTTCGGGAATCGCACGATCCGGCCGCCGTAGAGGTGGAGATTGTCAATGAAGTCAGCTCGGTACTTCTCCGACATTCCAGCGCGGAAACCGTTGAACTGCGACGCGTAGGTAGCGAACTCGCGGTGCCCGGCCACGATGTCCACGCCTGCGGGCATAGCCGTGGTGGACAGAACGGTGAAGCCCGCCAGGCGAGCAACCACGCCGTTTGCGGTAACCCCGGCCTCACCGTAGGCCCCGGCATTCGCGATAGCCGGGTGCTCAATCAGGTACCGCTTTACCTTCGGCGAAACGACCACGTAACGGCCCGCCGGGATGTCGTTGTCGTCCAGGGCGAGCATCATGTCAAGGATGCCACTGAAGAGCGCCTGCGGGGCTCCTGCGGCTGTTGCGGAGATGGCAGGCATGGGAGTTGCCCCGGCAGCAATCACCTTACCCATGAAGGTGTCCGCCTCGCGGGCCAGGGCCCGGATCATCTGCTGGTTGATGGGCGTGTTCAGGGCGCCCGCGCTCTGAATGCGCTCCGCGTCTTCGACCAGTAGCTGCAAATATTTTGCTTCGGTGATCGAAAGCTTCTGAACCACCGTCTCGGGACGCTGCGGGGTCATGCCGTCCGGCAGCTTGTAATCGCCAACCGTCGGAGTTGCGAGACTGTTAATGCTGACCACATCACCCTGACGGGAAATGTTGCCCTCGTACTTCCGGTTGGCGACGATGTTCGACGCCCACACCAGGAGCGGATCGAACTGAACCAAGAGCCGTGAGTCCCAGACCTCGGGAACAAACGACTTCGTGCCGGTGTGCTGGTAAGAATAGGCCATATGTGAACTCCAGTGCTATTAGCGGCGGTGGCGTGCGTCGAGAGAAAGGCGAGGCTCCTGGGGTTCGACAGTCCGGGAGCGCTTCGGGTGCTTGTGGTGGGCGTAGGCATCCAGGATGTATTCAAGGGCCTCAGGCAGAAGCTCACCTGTCCCGTTGTGAATCTGCGGATAGTCGAGATACTCCAGATAGGCATCCGGGATTCGGATACCAACCCGCGTTGCCTCGGTCACCAGGTTTGCCTTGGCCAGCTTCGAGGCGTACTTGCTGGCAATCTCGGCCCGGATGGCCTCGGCCGGATCAGGGTTAAGCGCGGTCGGTTCAGCTGAGCTGTCAGTCATGGTTGGTCCTTTCAGCGGTGGCGGGCGTCAAGCGACGTCTGGGAGAAAAGCGGGCCCTTGTCGCGGTAGAAACCGGCGCCCTGAAGCTCCGGGTAATCCTCCTCGATTGGGGTGCCAAACGGCTTGAGCATGGTGGCGATGGACTCGGTGCAGGGATCGCCGTTCTCATCCACGAATTTGGAGAAGTCCAGCAGTTCCGTGAATCCGTCGGGGAAGTCAATCCCGCCGATGGCGGCCGGGGTCCGGATCTCGGTAAGCACGAAGCGCTCCGCGTACTCGCGGTGGATCTCTGCCCGGATGGCCTCCGTCGGATCGGGCAGATCGGCCGGCCCCGGCTGCACCGTGGCGTCTTCCTGATCTGCGGCGATGCTGTCGGGATCGGTCTCGAAGTCAGTCAAAGAGGTACCTCCGGTGAGTCCTGGGAACAGGTAAGCCCCGGCTGATTGGGAGTGCCGGGGCTGGTTGGAGAGAGAGAAGAGGTCGGCCTTGGGAGCCGACCAGTTCTGTTTCTGCCTCTACTAAGGGTGTATGTGTCACAAACCCTGTTTTCCGGCCATGGAGCCGGAAAGTGTGAGGCACATCACCTTTGGTGGTGTGCTTGCCTGGGCTGTGATCCTTCCGGCCCTTAAGGCCGGATTGGTACTGATCCTGTGACCGCCCTTCCAAAGGGGCGGTGCCTAGGCTGCTATCTAGGGAGAGGGCCCATGCCCAAGTTCTGCCTAACAAGTCTCAGGTCTCAAGTTCTGAGTCCTGAGTTCTAGCCTCGATCTTGCATGACGGCTCGTCAGTTTGGCTGGCGGGTCGTTTCTGCTTGTCCGGGCTGGGTTTTCTGCCTGTAGAAATGCCGAGGGCCCGGCTGTCGCGTCGGGTGGGCGCCGGGTTCCACAGCTCCGGAAGTGGTCGAGTGCTCGTCGGGGTGGGGCGTTATCGCTGGTCAGCCGGGGTCTGGCAGGGCGTGTAGGCGTGCGAACGCGCTGGTGATCGTGTCGGTCCAGGGCCAGTGGCGGGCCAGGCGGAGGTAGCGGCAGCGGCCGGTGGTGACGAGCTGGGCGGCGGCGGAGAACAGCCGCAGCCGTAGGCGTTTGGGTTCCCAGCGGCGGGCGGTGCCGGTCAGGGCGAGCATGGGCATCCAGGCGAGCAGGTCGAGTGCGAGCTGGACGATCTCCAGCCAGACCTGGTTCTGCGCGAACCGGTGGAGGGGCAGGTTGCGCAGTCCGGTGTCGCGGGCGGCGCGGATGCGGTCCTCGGCGCGGGCCCGCTGGCGGTGCCGCAGCTCCAGGCGGGCGATCGGGGCGTGGGTGGTGTTGGTGGCGAAGCAGGTCAGCCGCATGCCGTCGGCGTCGGTGAAGCGCAACTGGGCTCCGGGGTGGGGCCGTTCCTTGCGGACGATCAGCCGCATCCCCTTCGGCCAGCCGCTCAGGACGTCGCCTGCGAGTTCGGCGACCCAGGCGCCGTCGCGGATCTCTCCGCCGGGTTCGACTGCGGGGGTCCAGGCAGAGGCCGGGATCTTCAGCACGGCCTGGTGGATGCCGCCGGTGATGGTCATCCCCACCGAGTAGGACAGCCACCGGCCGCGTGTGGTGAGCCAGTTCAGGAAGTCGTGGGTGCCGCCGGCGGAGTCGGTGCGGATCAGGGTTCGGCGTCCGCGCCGGTACTTCTTCGGGAGCTGGGCCAGCGCCGTCCGGGCCGCTTCGATGTGGTCGGCGGCCGTGTTGCTGCCGGCGTTCCCCGGCCTCAGCAGGCCCGCCACCGGTTCCCCGGACCCCTCGCGGCCGTGGTCGACGAACGCGAACAGTGGGTGGTGCCCGAACGTCTTCTTCCAGGTTTTGGCGGCGTCCTGCTTCTCGGAGTGCGCGAGGACCAGCACTCCGTCGATGTCCACGGTCACCTCGCCGCCCGCGTCCGGGGCCGCCTCGCCGGCCAACCGCCAGGCCCGCTCGCGGACTTCGGCCCGCGCCCGACGGATCGCCGCGAGTGCGCGGGGCCCGGCCGCGGCGAGGGTGTCGACCAGACGGGAGACGGTCGGATCGGAGGCCACCGGGCCGAACACGGCGGGCTCGGCCCGCAGCATCGCGACATCGGCCAGGCAGTCCCCGCCAAGGGCCACAGCGAGCGCGACATCCAGCAGGATCTTGCCGGGATCATGGACCACACGCGCCTTGCGCCACGGCACCAGCGCCGTCGATATCGCCGCATCCAGCCCCACCTTGCGGGCCGTCTCGACCAGCAGCACGGCACCGGACTGCGAGACCACCCCACGACCGTTGCCCTCGACGCGAACACGCGGATACGACCCGATACTGTTCACCTGAGAAGTGCTTCTTTCCACGCAGCTGACTGGACCCTAGACAAGTCCCATCGTTGCAGGTCAGAAGCACTTTTCTCTTTTCTGATCACCCGTCGGACAGTGCCCGCCGTGAAAGGCCGAGGCTAGGTCCTCAGTTCTCAGTTCTAGGTTCTGAGTAAAGAGTTCCAAGTTAGTGCACCCTGGAGAGATGCCTTCAGGGCCTGTTGGTCGGTGAGATGGTGCAGTCCCACAGCTCTGGGTACTCGTCCTTCAGTCGAGTGGGAACCGTGAGGGACACCTCCCAGGCACGCCCTTTCTTGCCGTGCACACGGATCACGCCCTGGGCTTCTGCCAGTTCCCTGGCCTGCTTGAAGCCATGGTTGCGGGACTCGAACCCGAAGTGTTCGGCCACAGTGGTGTCCGAGACGAAGGTCCGGCATGACTTCACATTCACGTGCTGGATCAGGGCCCACAGATAGAGCAAGCCGTTACGCCCGTCGTTCACCCCGAGGTCGAGGCGTCCCGCCTTGTTCTCCTCGTAGATCATCGACTGATAGAGCGCCCTGGCGACTGCGACAGGGCGCAGGGTCCGGGCCTTCTCCTCTTCCGGGATCTGTGGCGGCGTCTGCCATGGCGGCAGCCCGCCGAACGGGTCTATGTCCATCAATTCGCCTCCTGGGTGTCGAACCACTTCTCAAGGTCTTCGTGTCGGCAGCGCAGAGCCTGGCCGACCTTTCGGAACGGGATCTGCTCCCGTCGCCAGTTCTCGTACACCCACGATTTCGGGGTCCGGAGGTACTGGGCTACGTCATCCACGGTCATCAGTTGGGCCAAGGTTTCTCCCTGATAAAGGTGAAGCCCCCGAGTGGCCTCGGGGGCTTAGGTGTTCGAAGTCGTGCGGCGGGTTGGGCTACTGCTCTCCCGCTGCTTCGGCCATGGACGCAAGTACGGCCTGGGCCTTGTCGGTCAGCTCTCCGCCTGCCTTCCCCGCGAGGGTGCTGAGGTAGCCGTCCCTGCGGGCCTTCTTCAGGTGGTCCTTGACCGTCTCCGGGCGCCGCTCGATCAGCCGGGCCAGCCACGGCACGGGAGCCGGAGCACCGGTGTCCGCCATGACCTTGTAGGTCGCTGCCAGCATGGCCAAGTACTGCTCTGAGACACCCTCGTTGGCCAGCAGAAGGCCGGCCGCCTCACCCATGCCGTTGAGCTTCTGGGTGAGGTCCTCAAGCGTCGTCAGGGCCTCAGGAGCCAGCTTCTTGGCCGCGTCCAGGGCGGCCTGGAGATCCAGCCTGCGAAGAACCGTGGTCGAGATCCCGCGTGCCACGTCCCGGGCTGGCGCGTCGTCGGCCTGCTCGATGGTGATGCGCTGCGGGCCGCCGTTGATCGGGCCGCTCGGCCACCACATCCGCACCACCCACGCGCCTTGCTGCTGCGTGACCTCGAAGCCGCTCTCGTCTGCATCCATTCGAAAAACGTACCACACCGAGTGCCCCACCCCGTGTTGACAACATGGGGTGGTCATGATGAAACTTGGCTCACCCGGTGGCAAGAGGCGGACGGGCCGCCCACCAGCCGGGAGGTGAGCGGGAGTTCAAGTGGCCAGCGTTCTAAAGAAGTGCGAGTGCGACAGCCCGAAGTGCGGGCATCCGTGGACGGTGCGCTACAGGGAGCCCGGCGGCAGGGACGGCAGGAAGCGAGAGAAGTCGTTCCGGCTGAAGAAGGAAGCCGACGCTTTCGCGGTCAAGGTTGAGAGCGACAAGAACGAAGGGCTGTACTTCGACCCTGAGCGAGGGAACTTGCCGGTCCGCGTCTGGGCCGCTGACTGGCTGTCCCGGCATGTGATCAACGAGGGCACCCGGAGGAACTACCAGGGGTTCATCGACAACCACCTGATCCCGAGCATGGGCGGAAAGACCATCCTCGGAGTCACATCGGCCGATGTGAAGAAGCTGCAAGCCGAGATGTCCAAGACGCTGGCAGCGTCCACGGTCAACGACCGACTGAACTGCCTCCGGGCCATGATGAGGGCCGCTGTTCAAGAGAAGCGGATACCGGAGAGCCCCTGTGCGGCAGTGAAGCCTCTGAAGGTTGCTGTCCCCGCTGTGGACCCTGACGAGATTCCAACTCTCGCTGAGGTGAACGCCATTGCTGCTGCGATGTCCTCCCAGTACCGGCTGAGCGTGTGGCTCATGGCCGGGGCTGGGCTCCGGATCAGTGAGGCCCTGGGCTTCTCATCGGAGTGCAAGCGCGGTGGCTTCCTTCGGCTCCGTCGGCAGATCAGCGCCAAGGCCAATCAGGAGGGCTGCCGTACGCGCCTGGTGCCGCTCAAGCACCGGACGGCGGACGAGTACCGGGACGTTCCGATGCCGCTGTTCCTGGCGGACGAGATCGACCACCACCTAAGTATCTGGGGGTCAGTTCTGGTGGAGGGCCTGGAAGTTCTCTTCGCACCGCGTGAGCGAGGCAAGGGGTCTATGCCGACAGCCTCCACCTTCGGCTACCACTGGAAGAAGGCGCTCAAGGCTGCCGGTCTGGAGCTCAGCGGCTACACGCCGCACAGCCTGCGGCACTTCTTCGCCTCGACCGCGCTCGCCAATGGCGTGCCCATCCATGAGGTGAGCCGGTGGCTCGGGCATCGGTCGATCAAGACGACCGTTGATACGTATGGGCACCTGGTGCCGGAAGCCTGGGGCCGGTGCCGAGACGTCATGCAGAATGCCATGCGTCCGACGCTCACCCTGGTGCAGGGCGGCGCCGAGACGGCGCCTCAGGCGGACGTCGAGGCCGCGTGATGGTGACCTTGCCTCAGGTGGTGGTGATCTGGTGGTGACTTCGGCCCGAGAGGAGGGCGAAAACCCTTGTGGTTGCTGGGATCCGGTGGACTGCTCGAAGTTCAGGTTCAACGTCTGACGCCTGATCGGACAACGGTGCCCGGCCCGCCTCTGGCGGGCCGGGCACCGTCGGTGTCGCCTGGGGTCAGCTCTCGTAGCGGTAGCGGCACTGGGCGATCAGGACGGAATCGTCGGTGACCTTGTAGACCAGGCGGTGCTCGTCGTTGATGCGGCGTGACCAGTAGCCCTGGAAGCCGTGCTTCAGCGGTTCGGGCTTACCGATTCCCTCGTTGCCGTTGCGAGCCACGTCGGCGATGAGCGTGTTGATCCGCTTGAGGGTCTTGCGGTCCTGCGCCTGCCACCAGAGGTAGTCCTCCCAGGCCCGGGAGGCGAAGGTGATCTTCACTCCGGATTCGCCAGTTCTCGTACCGACCCGCCGCCGTTCTCCAGTTCGTCGATCGAGGCCAGGAGACGGCGGGCGTTGGCAGGGCTGCGCAGCAGGTAGGCGGTCTCCTTGAGCGATTGGTAGTCCTCCAGAGAAACGATCACCACCGGCTCGTGCCCGGCTCGGGTGATCACTATCTCCTCGCGGTCGTCCGTGACCGCGTTGAGCACCTCGGCGTACCGTGCGCGGGACTCCGAGTAGGTCATCGTCTTCACGGCTTGGCTCCTCTGCTGGGCGTACAGAAAACTGTACGCCTGGCGACGTGTCCCGACGAGGCGGACGGTCAGCCGAGCAGGCCGAGGCGGGGGCCGCCGTGGTCGTGCAGGCGGCGGAGGAAGGCGAGGACGCCGGCCGTGCCGCCGGCCCAGGTGGCGGAGGAGCCGGCCAGGTCCGCGTCGGGGAAGGTGGGGCGGGCCCAGGTGCCGCCGCTGCGGGTCAGGACGAGGGTGGCGACGGTGCGGGCGGCGTCCCGGAACTCCTCCGATCCGGTGGCGACCGCGACGTCGACCAGCAGGTCGCCGACCCCGGCGAGGCCGCAGCACTGGGTGACCAGCGGCATCCGGGGGGCCAGGTCGGCGCAGGTCCGGGCGGTCCGCCGGGCGAGGAGGAGGTACGCCGGTTCGTCGAGGCGGTCGGCGGCCCGGACGAGTACCGAGCCGATCCCCGCCAGCCCCCGGCACCACGAGCCGTACCGGCGGGTCGCCCCCGGCAGGTCGGCCGCCGCGACGAGGCCCGGGGTGACGGCGGCGAGGCGGGCGCAGGCCGCCCGGGCGCGGGCGACGGCGGCCGGGTCCCCGGTCGCGGCGGCGTGTTCGAGCAGGAAGTACGCGACGCCCGCCTCGCCGTGGGCGAGACCTTCGCGCAGTGCGGCGGTCCCGACGTTGGCGGTGCCGGTGGGGGTGAGTCGGGCGGTGCCGGTGGCCAGCAGCCGGGCGCACTCGTCGGCGATGCCGAGGTGGTGGTCCGTCAGGCGGGGGTCGGCGGACTGCCGGGCCAGCAGCAGCCGGCCGAGGCCGATGCCGGCGACGCCCTCGATCAGGTCGGCCTCCGGCGGGCCGCCGTCCGGCCCTTCGGTCGGCAGTGCGGGGAGGTCGGCGGAGTCGTCCAACCCGGCGGTGACCAGGAAGAGTTCGACGCCCGTGCGGCCCGAGTAGAAGCCGGGCGACAGGGTCCTGGACTGGTCGGCGGTCCACCGCGCCAGCGCGTCCACGGCCTCGCGGACCTCGGGGCGGTGAGTGTGCTGCAGAAGTTCCAGTCCCAGCCCGGACGTTCCGCCGTAGACGTCGACCGGGGTCGGGACGGCCGCGCGGGCGGAGAGCGTCGGGTCCACGATCCGGCGCGCCTCGTCGAGGCAGGACGCGGTCGCGTGCTCGATGATCCCCGCCAGCAGGTCGTCGTCGATCCGGGGCGGTCGGGACAGCGGTGGGGAGCTCCGCCGGGGCGAGGTCCCGGTGCGCAGCCGGGCGGCGCCGGCTGCCCGTACGGCCGGATCGAGGCTCAGCAACTCGGCGATCGCAGAAAGGAGTTCGCGGTGCCCCGGGAGCGCCAGGTCCAGGCCGAGCAGGGTCCGGTCCCGGTTGACCACGGCGTCGGGGTCGACGATCACCGGGTCCATGCCGGTGGCGGCGAAGCACAGGGTCGCGCCCAGGGCGTAGTAGTCGTCGGCGACCACGGCCCGCCCGGCCGTGCGCTCGACCGGCCTGCTGTAGCCGGGAGTTGCCCCGGCCGGACCGGTGCCGTCGAGGGAGCTGACGCCGAAGTCGATCACCCGGCAGCGTCCGGCGGGGTCGAGCACGACGTTGTCCGGCTTGAGGTCGCGGAGGATCACGCCCCGGCCGTGGATGTCGTCCAGGACCGCCAGCAGCCGGATGGCCAGGCCCGTGAGGGTCCGCCCGGGCCGGGCGTCCCCGTCCAGGTACGGGCCGCGCTCCTGGATCTCCCGGCGCAGGTTGCGGTCGCCGCAGTCACTCAGTACCAGGTACTCGTCCGACCGGTGCCGGAAGTAGTCGAGCGCCCGGGGCACGCCCGGGACGGAGTCGAGTACGGCGAGCACCGCGCGTTCGTTGCGCAGCCGGTCCCGGGTGTCCGCGCCGGATTCGTCCTCGGCCACGAACGCCCGCGCCTGTTTGACCACCACCGGTTGTCCGGATTCCAGGTCGACCGCACGGTAGACGTTGCCCTGCGGTTTGCGCACGATGCCGACCGTGACCCGGTAGCGGCCACCGCCGAATCCGGTCGGGGACGGTTTCCCGGCGCGCCCGAGTTCGCCGGCGAAGGGATCCTCGGCCCACGGCGGGCACCGGTAGGAACCGGTGGCCAGACCGTCGAAGACCCGGCCGTCCGGACCGGTCATGATCGACTCCAGCCGTCCGCTCCGGCCGGTCCGGTAGTCGCCGGTGAAGGGCCCGTACCGGTAGTAGACGGGGGAGTCCGGGTCGACCCGCCGGTCGCTGGCGATCTGCGGGCCCTCCCGGCCGCGCAGCGCGGCGACCAGGTCCCCGGCGAGCGCGACGACGGTGCCGGCCATGGGGTAGACGGTGATCGCCTTGCCGACCGCACCCGCGCTCCGCACCCCCGAGTTGATCGCCCGCAGCGTCTCCGGATCGCGGGCGAACTTCGCGTGGCAGACGTGCCGTCGCAGGACGGGGAGGACCAGCTCGGTGACGTCCGCCAGGTCGCCCGGGCGGGCCGACACGTGCAGCTTCCAACCGTGCTCCATCGCCGGCATCCGCGGATCGTTCAGGTACGACCAGACGTCGTCGGACCATCCGCTGCGGCCGGCGATGGGCCCGGTCACCGTTAGGAGTTCTTCTCGCAGGCGAAGCGGGTGGTGGCGGTCACCCACGGGTCGGCGAGGCACGCCGTGTGCTCGCGGTCGCTGCGGTCGTCGTCCTCGAACACGATGACCTCGTCGTCGAGTTCGAGCGGTCCCGCGTCGCGGAAGTCGGTCGTCGGGAGTTCCAGCACGGCAGTGGGCATGTGACGCCTCCGGGGGTGTGGTCGCGCAGTGGATGACGGCGCGGGGCGCGGCGGGTGCAGGCCGGTTGGGCCGGCGGGGCCGAGGTCCTGATCCACGAAGGTAGATAGCGTCGATCGACCTGACAAGGGGTCAGAAACCGCTAACTTAACGGCTGTTCACGGCCTTTCGGGCCATCCGGGGAAGGGTGGAAGGATCGTCCACGCAGCTGGTTCCGTCCGCGAGTCCGCCACGGTTTCTCCACGGGGTCTTCTTCGAAAGCTTCCGTCGAACACATGACCGTGGTTGCATGGGCCGCAGCGCGAGTGATCCACGGCGGCGGAGGGCGGCCCGCCGGCTCGGCGGTCGTTCCAGGCTGGGGGCTCGAAACCATGGCGCGCACCGGGCAGTTCTCGCCCGAACCGGGGGAGCGATTAGCTGACCTCCTCGGGGTCTGCGCGCTGACCTGGGCGTTGCCGGGAGTCCTGGTGGACGGAGCCGTCGAGGCCGCCGGGCGGACCGAGCAGCGCACCCGGGTGCTGCCCGCGCGGACGGTCGTCTACTTCACGCTGGCGCTGTGGCTCTACCCGGCCAGCGGGTACGGCGAGGTGATGCGGTTGCTGCTGGCCGGACTCGCCCGCAAGCACCGCCGGGCGCGGCCGGTCCCGGTGCCGTCCACGGCGGCGATCACCAAGGCCCGGCAGCGGCTGGGCCCGGGGCCGTTGCGGCTGCTGTTCGAGCGGGTGGCCGGGCCGGCCGCCGACGGCCGTCCGCCCTGGCAGCGGCGCCTGATGTCGCTCGACGTGGCCCTGCTGGACGTACCGGACTCGCCCGACAACCGGGAGGCGTACGGCGGTCCCGACGGGATGTCGGCCGGCCGGCCGTTGCCGCAGGTGAAGGTGCTCGCGCTGGCCGAGAACGCCACGCACGCGGTCCGCGCGGCCGCGCTCGGCACCGCCGACGCGGCCGGTGCCGAGCTGGCCCGCGAGGTGCTGGCCGCACTGCGGCCCGGGCAGCTCGTGGTGGCGGCGCGCGGCGCGCTCTCGTACGACCTGTGGACCAGCGCCCGGGGGTGCGGTGCGGATCTGCTCTGGGAGGCGCGGCCGGCCCTGGACCTGCCGCCGCTGCGCCTCCTCGCCGACGGCTCCTACCTGTCCCGGCTGGCGGGCCCGACGGCGGCCGACCGCCTGGTTCCGGTCCGGGTGGTCGACTGTGTGCTGCCCGCCCTCGACCGGTCCGGCCGCCCGACGGGCACCCGGGCGGGGCGGCTGGTCTGCTCGATCCTGGACCCGTCCGGGGCGCCGGCGGCGGAACTGGCCGGGCTCTACGCCGAGCGCTGGCGCCTCGACACCCTGATCGACGAACTGGGCGCCCGGCGGGGCAGGTCCCGTCCGGTGCTCCGCTCCAAGTCCCCGGCCATGGTGGAACAGGAGGTCTGGGCGATGCTGCTCACCCACCACGCGATCCGTGCCCTGGTGGTGGGCGACTCCGGGGACGGGTGAGCGGGTCAGGCGGCGGAGCCGAGGCGGGCGGTGGCCTCCCGGGTCAGCACGGTGCGGAAGGCGGCGGTCAGGGGATCCGGGTCGGTCCTGGTCCAGACGGCGAGGGGACGGCGGACGGGCGGCGTGGGGCGGAGCAGGTGGCCGTCGAAGTCGGGCGGGATGACGTGGGCGGCGGCGAGGGTGGGGCCCAGGCCGGCGGCGGCGAGCAGGGGAGCGGCGGCGGTCTGTTCGGTCCGGACGGCGGCGCGCGGCTGGAACCCGGCGGCGGCGCAGGCCCGGTCGAGGAGCTCGGCGAGGCCGTTGCCGGGGGCGTAGTGCACCCAGGCGCGGTCGGCGAGCGAGGCCAGGTCGAACGGGGCGGGGCCGGTGGCGGCCGGGTCGTCGGCCGCGACCACGACCACGAACTCCTCCTCGCCGACCGGGTGGACGGGCCCGGCCCAGCCGGGCGGCGGCGGGCCGAGGGCCAGGTCGGCCTGCCCGGCGGCCATCGCGTCGCGGAGCTCGTCGGCGTGCCGGTGCTCGAACAGCCGGACGCCGATGTCGGGGCGGACCCGCCGCCAGGCCCGCAGGACGGCAGGCAGCAGGCCGAGGCTGTAGCCGTAGAGGGTGGCGAGCTCCACCTCCCCGCTCGCGGTGCCCGCGGTCCGCCGGGCGGCCTGCTCGGCGCGGCGGGTCTCGGCGAGCGCGGCCCGGGCGTGCGGGAGCATCGACCGCCCGGCCGGGGTGAGCCGGACCAGCCGGGGCAGTCGTTCCAGCAGTGGACCGCCCAACTGCCGCTCCAGGACCCGGATCTGGTGCGAGAGGGCGGGCTGGGTGACGTGCAGCAGCTCGGCGGCCCGGGTGAACGAGCCCTGGTCCACGATCGTCACCAGGTACTCCAACTGCCGCAGGGTCACCATGAGCTGATCTTATGGCCGGCAGTAGAAACAGAACCTGGACTCATCACGCGGCCCGACGGAGGATCGAGGCGGGCCCGCACCGCGCGGAGCCGCCACCGGAGCACAGGGAGCCACCGAGCCATGGAGACCACCAAGACCGCCCTGGTCGTCGGAGCGAACGGCGTGATCGGCCGCAACCTGGTCGACCACCTGGCGGCCACCGGCGAGTGGCAGGTGATCGGCCTGTCCCGCCGGGGCGGCGAACCGGCCGACCGGGTCCGTTACCTGAGCGTGGACCTGCTCGACCCGGTCGGGACCAAGGCGAAGCTGGCCGGCCTCACCGAGGTCACCCACGTCTTCTACGCCGCGTACCAGGACCGGCCCACCTGGGCCGAGCTGGTGCCGCCGAACCTGGCCATGCTGACCAACGTGATCGAGGCGGTCGAGCCGGTCGCGACCGGGCTGCGGCACGTCAGCCTGATGCAGGGGTACAAGGTGTACGGCGCGCACCTGGGCCCGTTCAGGACCCCGGCCCGGGAGAGCGACCCGTACTTCATGCCGCCCGAGTTCATGCACGACCAGCAGGAGTTCCTGACGGCCCGGCAGCTCGGCAAGGAGTGGACCTGGTCGGCGATCCGGCCCTCGGTGGTGACCGGCTTCGCGCTCGGCAACCCGATGAACCTGGCGATGGTGATCGCGGTCTACGCCGCGATGTCCAAGCAGCTGGGCCTGCCGCTGCGGTTCCCGGGGAAGCCGGGCGCCTACGACGCCCTGCTGGAGGTGACCGACGCCGGCCTGCTGGCCCGGGCCACGGTCTGGGCGGCGACCGACGAGCGGTGCGCCAACCAGGCGTTCAACATCAACAACGGTGACCTGTTCCGGTGGAGCGAGCTCTGGCCGAGGATCGCCGGGTACTTCGGGCTGGACGTCGCGCCGCCCCTGCCGCTCTCGCTGGCCACGGTGATGGCGGACAAGGAACCGCTCTGGGACGCCATGGTGGCCGAGCACGGCCTGGCGCCGCATGGCTACCAGGAGGTCTCCTCCTGGGGGTTCGGCGACTTCGTCTTCTCCTGGGACTACGACATGTTCGCGGACGGCTCGAAGGCGCGGCGGTTCGGCTTCCACGAGTTCGTCGACACCGGGGCGATGTTCCTGGAGATCTTCGAGGACTTCCGCCGCCGCCGGATCATCCCGTAGGCCCGGTCCGCATCGGGCGGACGGCCGTTGTCGTACGGTGGCGGGACCGCCTAGAGAAACGGACCGGCCCGTGGCTTTCCGCCCGTACGTCCTGCTGAGCGCCGCGATGTCCGTCGACGGGTACCTGGACGACGCCTCGCCGGAGCGCCTGCTGCTGTCCGGTCCGGACGACTTCGACCGGGTGGACGAGCTGCGGGCGGGCAGCGACGCGATCCTGGTCGGCGGCAACACGCTGCGCCGGGACAACCCCCGACTGCTCGTCAACTCGCCCGACCGGCGGTCCGGACGGCTCCGGGCCGGGCAGCCCGAGTACCCGCTCAAGGTGACCCTGAGCGGCAGTGGCGACCTGCCGAGGGAGCTGAACTTCTGGCACACCGGCGGCGAGCGGCTGGTCTACACCGGCACCGCCGCACGCGACCGGCTGGCCGCCGAACTGGCCGGGCTGGCCGAGGTGGTGGCCACCGGCGACCGGCTGGACCTGGGCGCGGTGCTGGACCACCTGGGCGCGCGCGGGGTGCGACGGCTGATGGTGGAGGGCGGCAGCAGCGTGCACACCCAGTTCCTGGCCGAGGGCCTGGCGGACGAGCTCCAGCTGGCGGTGGCGCCGCTGCTGGTCGGGCAGCCGGCCGCGCCGAGGTTCGTCGGCCCGGCCGGCTTCCCCGGCGGGCCGACCCGGCGGATGCGGCTGCTGGGGACCCGTACGGTGGGTGACGTCGTGCTGCTCCGCTACGCCCCGAAGGAGACCACCGCGTGAAGACCGACGCCGACTGGCTGGCCCGGGCCGTCGAACTGTCCCGGCGCTGTCCGTTCTCGGAGACCGCCTTCTCGGTCGGGGCGGTGATCGTCGGGGCGGACGGCGAACTGCTCAGCGAGGGGTACAGCCGGGAGACCGACCCGAAGGTGCACGCCGAGGAGTCCGCGCTCGCCAAGCTGCCCGCCGACGACCCGAGGCTGCGGACGGCCACCGTCTACAGCTCGCTGGAGCCGTGCGGCGAGCGGGCCTCCCGGCCGCGCACCTGCGCCCAGCTGATCATTGCGGCGGGCCTGCCCCGGGTGGTGCTGGCCTGGCGGGAGCCCGACCTGTTCGTGACCGGCTGTCAGGGAACGGCGCTGCTCACCGCGGCGGGCGTCGAGGTGGTCGAGCTCCCGGAGCTGGCCGAGGCGGCCCGTGAGGTCAACGCCCACCTACTCCGCTGAGTTTTGTAACCTGGTATGACAAACCCTGCTCGGAGGAGTCTGCCCATGTCTGTCACCCTGCCCGCCCGCGCCCTGCTGCTCGACATGGACGGCACCCTGGTGAACTCCGAGGCGGCGGTGGAGCGTTGCTGGCGGCGCTGGGCGGCCGAGCACGGCATCGACGGTGACGAGGCGATGCGGGTGGTGCACGGCCGGCAGGGGCACCTGAGCATGGCGATCCTGCTGCCGGAGCGCCCGGTGGAGCAGAACCTGGCGGACAACCGCCGGATGCTGGCCGAGGAGGCCGCCGACCTGGACGGGGTGGTCGAGGTGCCCGGAGCGGCGGTCTTCCTGGCCGCGCTGGAGCGGCTCCCGCACGCGCTGGTCACCTCGGCGGACGAGACGCTGGCCACCGCCCGGATGACGGCAGCCGGGCTGCGGCTGCCCGAGCTGCGGGTGACCGCCGAGTCGGTGGGCGCCGGCAAGCCGGACCCGGAGGGCTTCCTGAAGGGCGCGGCCGGTCTCGGCGTCGACCCGGCGGACTGCGTGGTCTTCGAGGACTCCGAGGCGGGCATCATGGCCGGCCGGGCGGCCGGCATGCGGGTGGTCGGCGTCGGCCCGCGCGCGGCGGCGTTCGGCCCGACCGTGCAGGTGGACACCCTGGAGCAGGTCCGGGTGGTCCCGGCCGCCGACGGCGGGCTGCTGCTGGAGATCGGCTGAGTGACCGGGAGCCCTGAGCGGCCGGGCCCCGGCCGCTCAGGGGCGGGGCGGCAGCGGCAGTGGCAGTGCGGGCAGGCCGTCCAGGCTGACCGGGACGTACGGCTTGCCCTCGCAGTAGACGGCGAACTCCTCGTCGGTCTTCCGGTCGAAGAACTCCGCGTGCATCGAGCGGTCCTCCTGGTACTCCATCAGCGGCACCGCGAAGCCGCAGGAGTCGCTGACCCGGGTGGCGTGCACCAGCACGATGCAGCGCAGGGCACTGCCGTCGGCGGTCGGGTCGAAGTGGCCGAGCAGCTCGGTGAACCGCGGGTCGTCCCGGAACACCGGCTCGCCCCGGCCGTGCACCCGGACCACGGTGGGCGGGCCGGTGAACGCGCACCACATCAGCGTGATCCGGCCGTTCTCCCGCAGGTGCGCCAGGGTCTCGGCGGTGCTGCCGCCGAAGTCCAGGAAGGCCAGCGTGAGTTCGTCCAGGACCGCCAGGGTGCCGGACCGGCCCTTGGGGGAGAGGTTGACGTGCCCGGCCTCGGCGAGCGGGGCGGTGGCGGTGAAGAAGACCGGCTGCGCCTCGATGAACTTCCGCAGGCGGCCGTCGATTCGTTCGTAGGTCTTTCCCATGGCCCGATTGTCGCGGAAACGCGCCCGCCGGGGCGACCCCGCTCGGCAGTCGTCTTGTCATCTGAGACGGATGTTCTCAAACTCCGAGACGTCGGCGTAGGCTCGAAACGTCGGCGAACGGGCCGTCAGGACGAGGGGAGCCCACCGTGACCGACCGTCAGGCCGTCTACACCCATGGCCATCAGGACGCCGTGCTGCGCTCGCACCGGTCCCGTACGGCGGCGAACTCGGCCGCCTACCTGCTGCCCGAACTGCGGCCCGGGCAGGCCCTGTTGGACGTCGGCTGCGGCCCCGGCACGATCACCGCGGACCTGGCCGAGCTGGTCGGCCCGACCGGGCGGGTGGTCGCGGTGGACCGGTCGGCCGAGGTGCTGGCCCAGGCGGCGGAGCACGTGGCCGGGCGGGGCATCGGCAACGTGACCTTCGCTGCCGCCGACGCGTACCGACTGCCCTACGCCGACGGTGAGTTCGACGTCGTGCACGCGCACCAGGTGCTGCAGCACGTGGCCGACCCGGTGGCGCTGCTGCGCGAGCTGCGCCGGGTGACCGCGCCCGACGGGGTGGTCGCCTGCCGGGACGCCGACTACGCGGCGATGGCCTGGTACCCCGAACTGCCGGAGCTGGCCGACTGGATGGCGCTGTACCAGCGGGTGGCCCGGGCCAACGGCGGCGAGCCGGACGCCGGGCGCCGGCTGGCGGCCTGGGCCCGGGCGGCCGGCTTCGGGACGGTCGAGTGCTCCTCCTCCACCTGGACGTACGCCACGGCCGAGCAGCGCGACTGGTGGGGCGACAGCTGGGCGGACCGGGTGGTCGGCTCCGGCATCGCGGACGCGGCGGTGGCCGGCGGCTTCGCCGCCCCCGGGGAGCTGGCCCGGATCGCCGCCGGGTGGCGGCGCTGGGCGGCCGACCCGGACGGCTGGTTCGCCGTGCTGAGCGGCGAAGTACTGGCCCGGGTCGGGTAGTCGGGGCCGCCGGTCAGGTCGGTATGCCGGCCCGCTCCAGCAGCTCGGCGAACGCGGCCCGGTCGTACTGCGCGCCGCCGGCCACCTTCTCCCCGTCCACCAGCACGGTCGGGGTGCCGGTCGCACCGGAGGCCCGGAAGGCGTCCTGGGCCTGGCCGACCCAGTCCCGGTAGGTCACGCCCTCGACCGCCCGGTCGAACCCGTCACTGCGCAACCCGGGGACGCCGGAGGCGAGTTCGAGCAGGAACCGGTCGGTGAAGGCGTCGCTGGACTCCTCGGCCGGCTGGTTGGCGAACAGCGCGGCGTGGAACTCGGCGAACCTGCCCGCCTCCAGCGCGGCCCGGGCCGCGTTCGCCGCCTTCACCGAGCCCGAGCCGCCGAGCCTGCCGTCCAGGAACGAGGCCAGTGTGTACTCGATCCGCACCTCGCCCCTGGCGGCCGCCGAGGCCAGCAACTCCCCGGTGGCCGCCTCGGACTTCGCGCAGTACGGGCAGCGGAAGTCGGCGTACACCCGCACCGTGTGCCGGGCGTCCGGGTCGCCGACCAGCACGGTGGTGCCGTCCGCCGCCAGCCGGGCCGGGAGCTGGGAGAGCGTGGTCGCCTCGGCGGCCGGCAGCGTCTTCGGCGTGGCGGTGGCGGCGGATCCGGCGGCGGCCGGGCCCGGCTCGTCCGCCCCAGCGCAGCCCAGCAGGGTCACGGCGAGCAGCCCGGCGGCGAGCGACCCGGCCAGGACCTGGCGACGCCGGGGCTGCCGGGAGAGTCGGGCGGTGGCGGGCATGGGGACTCCTCTCGTCGGGAGCCCCGGGCGGGCGCGGGCGGGGCCTCCGTGCCTGTGACGCTAGTCAGCGGCGCGTCGGCCGGGCAGAGGCGCAGGACCCGCCCGGGGACCGACCTTCGTCCCGGGCCCGCCCGCCGCTTACCTCCCGTTAACCCGGGCCGTACCCGCCGGTAGCAGAGCGGCCGTAGCTTTCGGAGCGCACCGGGCCCGGCCCGCCCCCCACCGGGCCGGGCCGCAGCGGCCCTAGGGTGGTGCCCATGGGGACGTACCGGGTGATGCGGCAGGACGACAACGGCAACCGCGCTCTGGTGGCCGGTGAGCTGACCCGGCCGGCGGCCGAGGCGATGGCCGACGAGTTCGAGGCCAGGGGCCACAAGCAGCTGTACTGGGTGGAGCCCCTGCCCGCCCGGATCGTGGTCGGCGGCGCACTCCTCCACCAGGGCCGGGTGCTGGCCGCCCGGCGCAGCGCCCCGCCCGAGGTCGCGGGCGGCTGGGAGTTCCCGGGCGGCAAGGCCGAACCGGGGGAGACCGAGCAGCAGGCCCTGGAGCGGGAGCTCTTCGAGGAACTCGGGGTACGGGCCCGGGCCCTGCACCGCCTCCCCGGCAGCTGGCTGGTCCGCCCCGGCCTCGAACTCCGGATCTGGGCCGCCGAACTGATCACCGGTGAACCCCGTCCCCTCCAGGACCACGACCAACTCCGCTGGCTGGGCCCCACCGACCTCACCACCGTCGACTGGCTCACCCACGACCGCGAGGTCCTCCCGCACGTCGCCGCACTGCTCCACTAGCCAGGGGCCCCGCCGCAGGTGACACCGACCTTTTGGCAGATGGTTCGGAAGAGTCAGGGGCTCGGGGCTCTGCCTGTTGTGCGGCTCCGCCGCGTGGGCGCACGTGGTGCACCGCCAGGGGCTCGGGGAACTGCGACGCCGGCCTCGTACAAGGTGATCGTCGCGTAAGTGGTCAGGCACTTTCGTACGTGACCCCGGCGCCAGATCTCCTCGCAGTTCCCCGAGCCCCTGGACCGTAGACCCGGAGCGCCTGCCAACGGCGCAGCCCCGAGCCCCCGCGGAGGGTTGGGCCAGGTAGGTCAATCGGAAAAGCCGACCCGTTCGCTGGGGTAGCCTGGCGTTCTGATGGGTATGTCACTTTTCGGCAGTATTCGTCACCATAGGTGAGGCGGTCGGTGTCGAGCACGGGTAACGACGGCGGAGCGCAGCCGTCCGCGGACGGAGCCTCCCGGCGGGGGCCGCGACCGGCGGTGGCCGGAGCGGGTGTGACCCCACGGCCCAGGACGGTCGGCAGCGCCTCGGCCCGGGCCCGGCTGCGCCGCCTGACCCCCAGGCCCCCGGCCGCGCAGCCCGCTGCGGCGCAGGCCCCCCGCCCACCCGCCGAGCCCCGTTCGGGCGGCACCCGGGGCGGCCCGACCGCCCCGTACCCGGGGCTGGACAGCCCCCCGGTGGAGGCGTTCGCCGAGCGCACCGAGGGCAGCCTGTTCGACGTGGTGAAGGTGGCCATCGCGATCCTGGACACCTCCGGGCGGGTGGTGCTCTGGAGCCCGGCTGCCGAGGAACTGCTCGGCTGGCCGAGCGAGCTGCTGGTGGGCCGGCGGATCGACGAGCTGATGGCGGATCAGGACCTGGTGAGCCGGGTCAGGGCGGCGATCCAGGCGACCCTGCGGAACGGCCACTGGCAGGGCTTCACCGCGCTGCGGCACCGGGACGACGAGGAGGTCGGGGTGGAGGCCCGGATCTCCCTGCTGGTGGACGGGGACGGCACCCCGTTCCTCCAGGTGGCGCTGGCGGAGGCCGGTGCGCTGCGGGCGGTCGAGCGCGACCTCGCGGTCCGGGACGCGCTGTTCGAGCAGTCCCCGCTGGGCATCGCGATCCTGGACACCGAGCTGCGGTACACCGCCGTCAACCACACCCTGGCCGAGATGAACGGCGTCCCGGCCGAGGAGCACGTCGGCCGGACCACCGGGGAGACCCTGCCCGAGCGGGCCGCCGACGAGATCACCGCGATCCAGCGCCAGGTGCTGGCGACCGGCGAGCCGGTCATCGACGTCACGCTGGCCTCCCCGGTGACCGCCCGCTCGGGCGGCTTCCGGTCGATCTCGTACAGCCGGATGACCGACCGGGCGGGCCGGGTGCTCGGGATCTCCGGCACCGTGATGGACGTGACCGAGCGGTACCGGGCGGTGGCCAAGGTCGAGCACGCCCGGCGCCGGCTCTCGCTGCTCAACGAGTTCGGCTCCCGGGTCGGCGACCTGCTGGACGCCACCCGGATCGCCCAGGAGCTGGCCGGCGCGGTGGTGCCCCGGCTGGCCGACTACGCGGCGGTGATCCTGCTGCAGGCGGTCGCGCACGGCGACGACCTGCCCCGGCACGGCCACGACCGCAGGACCTCGCTGCTCCAGCTCGGCACCGCCTCGGTGCAGGACGCCCCCGAGGTCGAGGTGATGCTCCGCCGGGGGGCCAGGATCACCTTCGCCGACGACTCGGCCTTCGGCCGGGCACTCCGCACCGGTATCCCCGAACTGCTCTCCGGCCCCGAGGAGTTGAGCGACCTGACCTATCCGGGCGACCCCAAGGTGCAGGCCGCCCACGACCTCGGTGTGCACTCCCGGCTGGTGGTCCCGCTGCGGGCCCGGGGGATCGTGATCGGCCTGCTGGTGGTCAGCCGGGCCGGCTACCGGGAGGGCTTCGACCGGGACGACCTGGCGTTCACGGTCGAGCTCGCCGACCGCGCGGGCAGCTCGCTGGACAACGCCCGGCTGTACGCCCGGGAGCGGACCGCCGCGCTCACCCTGCAGCGCACCCTGCTGCCGCAGCAGGTCCCGCAGCCGGCCGGCATCGAGGTCGCCTACCGGTACGTGCCGGGCAGCAGCGGCACCGAGGTCGGCGGCGACTGGTTCGACGTCATCCCGCTGCCGGACGGCCGCACCGCGCTGGTGGTCGGCGACGTGATGGGCCACGGCCTGCGGGCGGCCGCCACGATGGGGCGGCTGCGCACCGCCGTCCGTACCCTGGCCGGTCTCGACCTGCCGCCCGAGGTGCTGCTGCGGCACGTCCACGAGCTGACCGACGACCTGGCCCAGGGCCCGGACGAGGCGCTGCTCGCCACCTGCGTATACGCGGTCTTCGACCCGTCCACCCAGCGGCTGACCGCGACCAAGGCGGGCCACATCCCGCCGATCCTGATCGTGCCCAAGGAGCCGGTCGAGGAGCCGTCCAGGGTCGGCAGCGCGCTGACCGGCGGGGTCGGCCAGATCCTCGACCTGCCGTCCGGCGCCCCGCTCGGGGTCGGCGGGGTCCCGTTCGAGTCGATCGAGCTGGACATTCCCGAGGGCAGCCTGCTGGTGCTCTGCACCGACGGCCTGGTGGAGTCCAGGGACAAGGACCTGGACGTCGGCCTCGGGCGGCTGCTCACCGTGCTGGAGCAGCCGTACGCCTCGATCCAGCAAGCCTGCGAGGCCGTCCTGGACACCATGGAGCAGGGCCGCGAACCCGACGACGTGGCACTGCTGCTGGCCCGGCTGGGCCGGGGCCGGGCGGGCATCCCGACGGCCGGCTGGACGCTGCCCGCCGAGCCCACCGCGGTCTCCCGGGCCCGCCGGCTGGTCCGCGGCGCGCTGGCCGAGTGGGAGGTCGAACACCTCACCGACACCGCCGAGTTGCTGGTCAGCGAGCTGGTCACGAACTCGGTCCGGTACGCCAGTGCCCCGATCGGCGTCCGGCTCACCCTCGGCGAGACCCTGCTGGTGGAGATCTCCGACCCGCTGCCCGACCCGCCCCGGGAACGGCACGCCGCCGAGGCGGACGAGGGCGGCCGGGGCCTGGAGCTGGTCCGCCGGCTGGCACTGCGCTGGGGCGCCAGGGCCGAGGGGATGGGCAAGGTGGTCTGGTTCGAGCTCGACCCCGCGGACGATCACCTGGAGTGAGACCGCCCGCGCAGCGGACGGTCCGTCAGGCGGTGTGCGGGGTACGCCCGGCCTGTCCGTGACGCGTCAGGTCACGCCCCGGGGACCGGGCGCCGACCAGCGATCTTGTGGCGCGCGGGCGGTTCGAACAGCCACCTTCGGGTATGGAGGAGCAGGGAAGGGGAGTCCTGAGTCGATGTTGTGATGTTGGGGGCGTGTGCGCCTGCCCTCCGATGATGAATACTCGGTGTTCTCGACATCCGGATGGGCGCGGGTTGGAGGGGATCGGACCGTTGAACAGCATCCCGGCGTGGAGAGCGTCGAGCGACAGCGGCCATGTCGCCGTGCCCGGGCAGCAGAGCGGTCCGAGTCTCCGGGCGGCCGCGGCCGCCGCCGACTGGGGTGACTACGACAAGTCCGGGACGATCTACGACTACATCCGGGTCGCCACCTTCGCGATCGGGCCGGACGGCCGGATCACCCAGTGGAGTGCCCGCGCGGCCGAGTTCTTCGGTGTCCCCGCCGAGGATGCGGTCGGCACCGACCCGGTGACCACCTTCGTCCCGCGCGAGCTCTGGCAGCGCGGCCGGGCCCGGCTGGAGAGCATCCTCGCCGGCGAGGAGTGGGTCGGCACCGCCCCGTACCGGGACGCCACCGGCGCCGAGGGCCTGGCCGAGCTCTACGTGATGCCGGACAGCGGCTCCCCGGGCGCCACCTGCCTGGCCGTCGACCTCGGCCGGCTGCGCCGGATCGAGACCGACCTGGCCGCCTCCGAGGCGGTCTTCGGGCAGACCCCGACCGGGTTCTTCCTGTTCGACCCCGAGCTGCGCCTGCAGCGGGTGAACCAGGCGTTCGCCACCGCCGTCGGCCTGCCCACCCACGAGCTCCCCGGGCTCAACCCGTACGACCTCTTCCTGCCCGGCGAGGCGGACCGGCTGCTGGCCGCGCTGCGCAAGGTGCTGGCGGGCGGCGGCCCGGTGCTCGACCTGCGCTTCACCGGCGCCGTGCCGCGCACCAGCACCGTGCCGGCCCGGGACGGCGGCCGTCGCTGGGCGATCTCGCTGTACCGGCTGAACAGCGCCAACGGCCGTCCGATGGGCGTCGCCGGCCAGGTGCTGGACGTGACCAGCCGGCACGTTGCCGAGCGCGAGGCCGCCGGCGTCCGCCGCAGCCTGGCCCTGCTGAACGAGGCCAGCACCCACATCGGCTCCACCCTCGACCTGGAGACCACGGCCAAGGAACTGCTCGACGTGATCGTCCCGCAGTTCTGCGACCTGGCCAGCGTCGACCTGTACACCGCCCTGCTGGCGGGCGAGTCCGGCCCGGTCTCCGGCCAGGGCGGTGCCTCGGACGGCTCCGGCGAGCTGCGCCGGGTGGCCGTCTCCAGCGTGGTCGGCGGCGCCTCCAGCGTGCTCGGCGCCGAGGGCGCCGTGCCGGTCGCCGAGGCCGGCGGCTCGCTCTGTTACCCCCGCCGCTCCCCGCACGCCCGCGCCCTGCGCACCGGCCGCAGCGTGGTCCCGCAGCCCGGCCCCGACCCGCTGCTGCGCTCCACCCTGGTGGTCCCGCTGGTCGCCCGCGACCAGGTGCTCGGCCTGGTCCAGCTGTCCCGCGCGATCGGCAGCGAGCCCTTCGACGCCCGGGACGTGGCGATCGCCGAGGAGCTGGTCGCCCGGGCCGCCGTCTGCGTCGACAACGCCCGGCTCTACCGCCGCGAGCACGAGCGCGCGCTGATCCTCCAGCGCAGCCTGCTCCCCCCGGGCAACCCGGCCGCCACCGGCCTGGAGATCGCCCGCCGCTACCTGCCCAGCAACAACAACACCGAGGTCGGCGGCGACTGGTTCGACGTCATCCCGCTGCCCGGCAGCCGCACCGCGCTGGTGATCGGCGACGTGATGGGCCGCGGCCTGCGCGCCGCCGTCGCGATGGGCCAACTCCGCACCGCCGTCCGCACCCTGGCCCTGCTCGAACTCGACCCGGCCGAGGTGCTCACGGCCTTGGACGAGATCGCTCGCGGCCTCGGCGGCGACACCACCGCCCCCGGCGAGGAGGCCGAGGTCTACCTCGCCACCTGTGTCTACGCGGTCTACGACGCGGTCAAGCAGCGCTGCGTCTTCGCCAACGCGGGCCACCTGCCCCCCGTCCTGCTCAGCCCCGGCGAAGCCGCCCGGATGCTGGAGGTCCCGCCCGGCCTACCGCTCGGCGTCGGCGGCGAGCCCTTCGAGGAGGTCACCGTCACACTGCCGGACGGCGCCGTGCTCGGCCTCTACACCGACGGCCTGGTGGAGTCCCGCAAGCACCAGCTCGACGAGGGCCTGAGGGCCTTCCGGACCGCCCTCACCGGCGGCTCCCGCGAGCTGGAGAGCCTCTGCGACGAGGTGCTGCACGAGCTGATCCCCCATCACGGCGAGGACGACATCGCCCTCCTGATGGCCAAGGTCGAGCCCCTCCCCGAGGACGCCGTCGGCGACTGGAAGCTCCCCTCCGAACCCACCTCGGTCGCCAAGGCCCGCGAGCTCGCCTGCTCCTGGCTGCTGGTCCGCGGCCTGGACGAGCTCGTCGACACCACCGAACTGCTGGTCAGCGAACTGGTCACGAACGCCCTCCGGCACGGCAACGGCGACATCCGCCTGCGACTGCTCCGGGACCGCACGGTGGTCTGCGAGGTCTGGGACGACGGCTACGCCCAACCCCGCCAGCGCCGCGCCCAGGAGACCGACGAAGGCGGCCGCGGCCTCCAGCTCGTCAGCCTCCTGGCCGAACGCTGGGGCAGCCGCCGCACCCCGAACGGCAAGATCGTCTGGTTCGAACTGACCCTCTAGCGGCTCCGCCGCGCGGGCGGCGCCGACTTTCTGGCAGGTGCTCACCGCCTACGGCGCCAGGGGCTCGGGGAACTGCGACGCCGGCCCTTGCAAGGTGATCGTCGCGTAGATGGCCAGGCACTTTCGCAGTGACCCCGGCGCCAGATCTCCTCGCAGTTCCCCGAGCCCCTGGCCGTAGATGCTTGGGCGTCTGCCAAAGGTGCAGCCCCGAGCCCCTGGCCGTAGATGCTTGGGCGTCTGCCAAAGGTGCAGCCCCGAGCCCCTGGCCGTAGATGCTTGGGCGTCTGCCAAAGGTGCAGCCCCGAGCCCCTGGGTAGTAGACGGCTGAGCGCCTGCCCACAGCGCAGCCCCGGGCAGTGCCATTCGGGTGCATCTGCGGGGGTCTGGCGCCGTGTCAGGCATCGGGGGCCGTCGGATGCCGGTTGACTCGGGAGATGCGTGCCCGTCAGCTTCTCGCCGTTGCCGTCCTGACCGTGCTGTTGGCCGGGTGCTCCGAGGACCCGGGGCCCGAGCCGAGGGCGTCGGACGTCGCCACCGTGGCCCGGGACCAGGTGAAGGACGGCGGGACGCTGCGGTGGGCGGTGGAGGCGGTCCCGGCCACGCTCAACGTGTTCCAGCCGGAGGCCACCGCCGACAGTGAGCTGCTCACCGAGGCCCTGCTGCCGCACCTGTTCCGGTGGGACGACCACGCCCGCCCCACCGCGGACCCGGACTACCTGGCCGCCGCGGAGTCCACCCCGGCCGGGCAGCGCCCGCAGACCGTCACGTACCGCCTCAACCCGAAGGCGGTCTGGACCGACGGCACCCCGATCACCGCCGCCGACTTCATCGCCCAGTGGCACGCCCTGGGCGAGGCCGCCGACCCGGCCTACCGGACCGACCGCCCGGCGGGCTACGCCGCGATCGCGGCCGTCACCCAGGGCGCCGACGCCCGCGAGGTCAAGGTCGCGTTCAAGCAGTCGTACGCGGGCTGGCGGACGCTGTTCAGCCCGCTCTACCCGGCCGCCGCCAGTGCGACCCCGGCCGCCTTCAACCAGCCGCTGACCAACGCACCGTCGGCCGGCCCGTTCACGGTGAAGACGTACGACCGGGCAGGCGGCAAGGCCACCGTGGTCCGCAACCCGCGCTGGTGGGGCGACCCCGCCAAGGCGGAGGCGATCGACTTCCTGGCCACCCCGGCGGCCAAGCGCCTGGACGCCCTCGACCAGGGCACGCTGGACATCGCCGCGCTCACCGACGCCGTCGACCACGCCACCCCGGCCGCGCAGACCAACGCCGCCCCGCCCGACGCGGCCGCCGTCGCCGAGGCGTCCGCCCAGGCGCTGCGCCGGGCCGAGGCGCTGCCGGGCCTGAAGCTGCACCGGGCCGTCGCCCCGGCCTTCGCCCAGCTGACCCTGAACGGCACCCGGGGGCCGCTGGCCGACCCCGCCGTCCGCCGGGCGGTGGCCCGCGCGGTCGACCGGCAGCGGGTCGCCGAGGCCGCCGTCAACCCGCTCGGGCTGACGCCCGTACCGCTCGGGCACCACCTGTTGATGGCGGGTCAGGACGGCTACCAGGACAACAGCTCCGCCGCGGGCGGTGCCTCCGCCGCCGAACTGCTCGACCAGGCCGGCTGGCACCCGGGCGGTGCGGCCCGCACCAAGGACGGCAAGGAACTGGCCCTCGGCCTGCTGATCCCGGAGGGTTCGGCCGGAGCCCGCCGCGCGGCCGACGCGCTGACCGCCGGTCTGGCCGAGGCGGGCATCACGCTCCGCCCGCAGGCCGTCCCGGCGGAGAGCTTCCTGACGGACCACCTGGCCACCGGCGAGTACGACCTGGCGCTGTTCTCCTGGCCGGCCGGCCAGGACGCCACCGGTGCGGCCGCCCGCTACGGCAAGCCCCGGCCCGGTCCCGACGGCCTGCCGGTGATCGGCCGGAACTACGCCAGGACCGGCAGCGAGGAGATCGACCAGCTGCTCGCCCAGGCGGACGCCGAGCTCGACCCGGCGGCCCGGCGGGCCCTGCTCCAGGAGGCCGACGCGCGGATCTGGCAGGTGGCCCACTCCGTCCCGCTCTACCAGCGCCCCGACCTGGTCGCGGTCCGGACCGAGGTGGCCAACGCGGGCGCCTTCGGCTTCGCCACCCCGCGCTTCCAGGACCTCGGTCTGCGCCGGGGCTGACCGTTCAGAACCGCCCTGTGACCCGTCCGGCCTGCCCGTTTCGGTGGCGCTCGGTGGTTCCACGTACCATAGGAGGAAGCCGTGGCATGTCGTGCCCGGCGGGTGGACCGGTAGTAGCAGGCGGAACGGGCGGCAGCGATCAACGGATCGCAGGTCGCTCGCGGCGAAGACGCTGATCAACGCTGAACGCAGCCGGGCGCCGTAACCCACGATCCGGGAGATTCCGCTCAGCATGCCCACGCGCAGTGACATTCGTAACGTTGCCATCGTCGCCCACGTCGACCACGGCAAGACGACCCTCGTCGACGCCATGCTGAAGCAGGCCGGTGCCTTCGCCGCCCACCAGCACCTCGACGACCGGATGATGGACTCCAACGACCTGGAGCGCGAGAAGGGCATCACCATTCTCGCGAAGAACACGGCAGTGAAGTACCACCCCAAGGAGGGTGGCGCGCCGATCACGATCAACATCATCGACACCCCGGGCCACGCCGACTTCGGTGGCGAGGTGGAGCGCGGCCTGTCCATGGTCGACGCCGTCGTGCTGCTGGTGGACGCCTCCGAGGGTCCGCTCCCGCAGACCCGCTTCGTGCTCCGCAAGGCGCTGACCGCCAAGCTGCCGGTCATCCTCTGTATCAACAAGACGGACCGCCCGGACTCCCGGATCGACGAGGTCATCAACGAGACCTACGACCTCTTCCTGGACCTGGACGCGACCGAGGACCAGATCGAGTTCCCGATCGTCTACGCCTGTGCGCGTGACGGTGTGGCCTCGATGACCAAGCCGGAGAACGGCACCGTGCCGCCGGACAGCGACTCGCTGGAGCCGTTCTTCTCCACCATCCTCGAGCACGTCCCGGCCCCGGTGTACGACGAGGCCGCCCCGCTCCAGGCGCACGTCACCAACCTGGACGCCGACAACTTCCTCGGCCGTATCGCCCTCTGCCGGGTCGAGCAGGGCGAGCTGCGCAAGGGCCAGCAGGTCGCGTGGATCAAGCGTGACGGCACCATCCAGAACGTCAAGATCACCGAGCTGCTGATGACCGAGGCGCTCACCCGCAAGCCGGCCGAGGTGGCCGGCCCCGGCGACATCTGCGCCGTCGCGGGTATCCCGGACATCATGATCGGCGAGACCCTGGCCGACCCGGAGAACCCGATCGCGCTGCCGCTGATCACGGTCGACGAGCCCGCCATCTCGATGGTCATCGGCACCAACACCTCGCCGCTGGTCGGCAAGGGCGGCAAGGGCCACAAGGTCACCGCCCGCATGGTGAAGGACCGCCTGGACCGCGAGCTGGTCGGTAACGTCTCGCTCCGCGTGCTGCCGACCGAGCGTCCGGACGCCTGGGAGGTCCAGGGCCGTGGTGAGCTGGCGCTCGCCATCCTGGTCGAGACCATGCGCCGGGAGCTGTTCGAGCTCACCGTCGGCAAGCCGCAGGTGGTCACCAAGATCGTCAACGGCAAGACCCACGAGCCGGTCGAGCGGATGACCATCGACAGCCCCGAGGAGTACCTCGGTGCCATCACCCAGCTGATGGCGACCCGCAAGGGTCGGATGGAGACCATGACGAACCACGGCTCCGGCTGGGTCCGGATGGAGTTCATCGTCCCGTCGCGTGGCCTGATCGGCTTCCGCACCCAGTTCCTCACGGACACCCGCGGCACCGGCATCGCGCACTCCATCTTCGAGGGCCACGAGCCGTGGTTCGGCGAGCTCCGGATGCGCAACAACGGTTCGCTGGTGGCCGACCGCGCGGGCGTCGTGACGCCGTTCGCGATGATGGGCATCCAGGAGCGCGGCACGCTCTTCGTGGAGCCCACCACCGAGGTGTACGAGGGCATGATCGTCGGCGAGAACTCGCGCCAGGACGACATGGACATCAACATCACCAAGGAGAAGAAGCTCACCAACATGCGTGCCGCTTCCTCCGACACCACCGAGAACCTGGTGCCGCCGCGCAAGCTCTCGCTGGAGCAGAGCCTCGAGTTCTGCCGCGAGGACGAGTGCATCGAGGTGACCCCGGAGACCGTGCGCATCCGCAAGGTCGTCCTGGACGCCAAGGAGCGTGGCCGTACGGCCTCGCGCGCCAAGAAGAACTGACGCAGTACCACCGGCCCGGCCCGGCACCCCTCTTGGGGATGCCGGGCCGGGCTTTTTCGTGACGCTGTGCTGTCAACGCGCGTAGCGGTTGTGAGAGGTAGGTGTTCGTTAATCGGACGTGACGAGCTGTCATTCATGACAACTGTCCGTTTAGTACCTGTCTGGGTATGTCTGGTATGTCCGATTCTCGAAACTCAGCGTCCGTTCATGTGACCAAATTGAGATCAGTAATGGCCTGGTTCGTATCCGAGCGTGACGGATAGTGGGTGCAGTCGAGCTCGGGTCAAAGGTTTGCGCAGGGGTGCGCGCCGAACCTGAGCGAGGAAAGCACCGTCTGACCCACGGCGACGAAGCCGGTCAGCCCCCCGCGGTGCGCTCCACGTTTGCAACAGGAATTCAGGAGGCACACCCATGCGCGGTGCCAGCCAGGCCAAGTGGGTCGTCGCAGCCGTCGCGGTCGCCCTTGCGGCCACCGCCTGCGGTAGCGGTTCGTCGTCCAGCTCGGACGGAGCGGCCAACGCGGCCGGGACGTTCAGCTACCAGAGCACCGAGCCGCAGAACCCGCTGCAGCCCGCCAACGCCATGGAGGTCGGTGGCGGTCGCATCATCAAGACCCTGTTCAAGGGTCTGGTCGACTACGACCCCAGCAACGGCCAGCTGCGCAACCAGGTCGCCGACAAGATCGAGACGACCGACGCGCAGAACTACACCGTCACCCTGAAGTCCGGCTGGACCTTCCACGACGGCACCCCGGTGACCGCCGCGTCCTTCGTCGACGCGTGGAACTGGTCCGCCAACACCAAGAACGGTCAGATCAACTCCGACTGGTTCTCGGACATCGCCGGCTACGACGCCGTCCACCCCGAGAAGGGCGACCCGGCCGCGGACAAGATGTCCGGTCTGAAGGTCGTGGACGACACCCACTTCACCATCGCGCTGACCGGCCCGGTCTCGTACTTCCAGTACAAGCTCGGCTACACGGCCTTCTCGCCGCTGCCGAAGGCGTTCTTCGCCGACCCGGTGGCCTACGGCCAGAAGCCGGTCGGCAACGGCCCCTACAAGTTCGTCTCGTGGGAGCACAACCAGGCCGTCACCGTCGCCGCGTTCGACAAGTACGCGGGTGTCGACAAGCCGAAGAACGGCGGCATCGTCTTCAAGAACTACGCGCAGGCCGACGCCGCGTACAAGGACCTGGTCTCCGACAACCTGGACGTGCTCGACCAGGTCGACCCGAGCAACCTGGCCTCGTACAAGAACGACCTCGGTGACCGCGCGGTCGACCAGGCCCAGGGCGCCATCCAGAACATCTCGTTCTCGATGTACCAGCCCGAGTGGCAGGGCGTGGACAAGGCGAAGGTCCGGCAGGGCCTGTCGATGGCCATCGACCGCGAGACCATCACCAAGACCGTGCTGAACGGCTCGCGCCAGGCCGCCGACAGCTGGGTCGCCCCCGGTGTCAACGGCTACAAGGCCGGCACCTGCGGCGAGTACTGCAAGTTCGACGCCGCCAAGGCCAAGCAGCTGATCACCGAGGGCGGCGGCGTCCCCGGCAACAAGCTCACCGTCCTGTACAACGCCGACGGTGGCCACAAGGAGTGGGTGGACGCGGTCTGCAACTCCATCCGCCAGTCCACCGGCGTCGAGTGCGTCGGCGACGCCAAGCCGGACTTCAAGACCGCGCGTGACCTGATCAAGAAGAAGCAGGTCAACGGTCTGATGCGGACCGGCTGGGTGCAGGACTACCCGCTGAACGCCAACTTCCTGCGGGACGTCTACGGCACCGGTGCCGCGGCCAACGACGCCGGCTACTCCAACGCCGAGTTCGACAAGTTCGCCGCCGAGGCGGACAAGGCGACCAGCGTCGAGAAGACCGCCGAGCTCTACCAGCAGGCCGAGGCCCAGCTGGCCAAGGACATGCCGGCCATCCCGCTCTGGTACTACAAGACCACCGCGGGCTACTCGAAGAACGTCCAGAACGTGAAGTACGACTCCTTCGGCGACCCGGTCTTCACCCAGGTCGAGGTCAAGCAGAAGTAATCAGGCCTGCACCGCGCGGCTTGAACCGACACGGCCGGTGCCCTCCCCGCCTCACCAGGCGGAAGGCACCGGCCGTTGTCACGGCGAGAACCTCCGATACGGGACAACAGCCCGGCGGAGAGCATCAATTGGAGGCACGATGGGGCGCTTTGTCGCGAGGCGACTGCTCCAAATGATCCCGGTCTTCCTCGGGACCACTGCGCTGATCTTCTTCATGGTCCGCATACTTCCCGGAGACCCGGTCGCCGCGATGTGGGGCGACAAGGCGCCGGACCCGGCTCAGCTCGCCGCGTTCAAGCACAAGCTGGGGCTCGACCTGCCGTGGTACCAGCAGTACTTCGACTACATGGGCAACCTGTTCACCGGGGACTTCGGTGAGACCATGGCGGGCCGTCAGGTGATCGACGTGATCACCGAGGCGCTGCCGGTGACGATCCGGCTGGCCCTGATGGCCTTCGCCATCGAGATCGTCTTCGGTGTCGGGATCGGCCTGCTGGCCGGGCTCAAGCGCGGGAAGTTCGCCGACAAGAGCACCCTGGTCTTCACCCTGATCCTGATCTCGATCCCGGTGCCGGTGCTCGGTTACCTGTTCCAGACGCTCTTCGCGGACCAGCTCAAGTGGGTCACGCCGACCGTCCAGGACTCGATGAACCTGAGTCAGCTGCTGCTTCCCGCCGTGGTGCTGGGCTCGCTCTCGCTGGCGTACGTCGCCCGGCTGAGCCGCACCTCGATCGTGGAGAACATCCGCGCCGACTACATCCGCACCGCGACGGCCAAGGGCCTGCCGCGCCGGAAGATCATCGGCACCCACCTGCTGCGCAACTCGATGATCCCGGTCGTCACCTTCCTCGGCACCGACCTCGGCGCCCTGATGGGCGGCGCGATCGTCACCGAGGGCATCTTCAACGTCAAGGGTGTCGGCAACGCGCTGTTCCGCGCGATCAACCAGAAGGAAGGCGCGACGGTCGTCGGCTTCGTGGTCGTCCTGGTCATCGTCTACCTCGTCGCCAGCCTGATCGTCGACCTGCTCTACGCGGTCCTGGACCCGAGGATTCGGTATGCCTGACCTGATCGAGAAGAAGACCGCCGCCAAGATCCCGGCCCAGAGCGGCAGTTCGGCCCCCGCGCCGAAGCCGGAGAAGGCCCGCAGCCTCGGCTCGGACGCCTGGGACGACCTGCGCCGCCGACCGATCTTCCTGATCTCGGCCGCGCTGATCCTGGTGCTGATCGTGATGACCGTGGTCCCCGGCCTGTTCACCTCGGTGGACCCGCGCGCCGGTGACCTGCGCAACCACTACCTGAGCCCGCCGAACTACAGCCACTTCTTCCAGGCGGACTGGTTCGGCTACGACGGCCAGGGCCGGTCGATCTACTCCCGCGTGGTGCACGGCGCCCGCGCCTCGATCATCGTCGGCATCTGCGTCACCGCCGCGGTGACCCTCACGGGTGGCTTCATCGGCATGCTGGCCGGCTACTTCGGCGGCTGGATCGACACCCTGCTGTCCCGGGTGACCGACATCTTCTTCGGCATCCCGCTGCTGCTCGGCTGCCTGGTGGTGCTGAACGCCTTCACCGAGCGCACCGTCTGGTCCGTGGTCTTCGCGCTCACCGCGCTCGGCTGGACCCAGATGGCCCGCGTGATGCGCGGCTCGGTGATCACGGTCAAGCAGGCCGACTACGTCACCGCCGCCAAGGCACTCGGGGCCGGCACCAGCCGGATCCTGCTCAAGCACATCCTGCCGAACGCGATCGCCCCGGTGATCGTGGTCGCCACCATCGCGCTCGGCGGCTACATCGCCACCGAGGCGACGCTGAGCTTCCTGGGCATCGGTCTGCAGGACCCGACCATCTCCTGGGGCATCGACATCAACTCGGCCCAGAAGGTGATCCGCACCGCCCCGTTCGCGCTGTTCTTCCCGGCCGGGATGCTCAGCCTCACGGTGCTGGCCTTCATCATGATGGGCGACGCCGTGCGTGACGCCCTCGACCCGAAGCTGCGCTGAGAGGCGGTAGGCACCATGACCACTGTGATCGAGAAGGCCCAGGCGACCGACCGCCTCGTCCCCGGCACGCCACTGCTCGAAGTGCGGGACCTGCACGTCGAGTTCAAGACCAAGGACGGCATCGCCAAGGCCGTCAACGGCGTCAACTACAGCGTCGGCGCGGGCGAGACCCTCGCGGTGCTGGGTGAGTCGGGCTCCGGGAAGTCCGTCACCGCGCAGACCATCATGGGCATCCTGGACATGCCGCCGGGCCGGATCACCTCCGGGGAGATCCTGTTCCGCGGCCAGGACATGCTCAAGATGAGCAACGAGGAGCGCCGGAAGCTGCGCGGCCGGAAGATCGCGATGATCTTCCAGGACGCGCTGTCCTCGCTCAACCCGGTGCTCAGCGTGGGCTACCAGCTCGGCGAGATGTTCCGGGTGCACGAGGGCGCCTCCCGCAAGGAGGCGAAGGCCAAGGCGATCGAGCTGATGGACCGGGTGCGCATCCCGGCCGCCAAGCAGCGGGTCGGCGACTACCCGCACCAGTTCTCCGGCGGTATGCGGCAGCGCATCATGATCGCGATGGCGCTGGCCCTGGAGCCGGACCTGATCATCGCGGACGAGCCCACCACCGCCCTGGACGTCACCGTCCAGGCCCAGGTGATGGATCTGCTGGCCGAGCTCCAGGCCGAGTACCACATGGGTCTGATCCTGATCACCCACGACCTCGGCGTGGTCGCCGATGTCGCGGACAAGATCGCCGTGATGTACGCCGGCCGGATCGTCGAGACCGCCCCCGTGCACGAGCTGTACGCCAACCCGGCGCACCCGTACACCGAGGGCCTGCTCCGCTCGATCCCGCGGTTGGACCAGAAGGGCCAGGAGCTCTACGCGATCCAGGGTCTGCCGCCCAACCTGCTGAAGGTGCCCGCCGGTTGCGCCTTCAACCCGCGCTGCGACAAGGCCACCGACCTGTGCCGCAGCGAGATCCCCGCGCTGCACCAGGTGCTCGACCGGGACGGCGCCGAGCTCGCCGGCCGGAAGAGCGCCTGCCACCTCTGGAAGGAGACCCTCCATGGCTGAGCCCATCCTGGAGGTCAAGGACCTGGTCAAGCACTACCCGCTCAGCCAGGGCATCCTCTTCAAGAAGCAGATCGGCGCGGTCAAGGCGGTCGACGGCATCTCCTTCGACCTGATGCGCGGTGAGACGCTGGGCATCGTCGGCGAGTCGGGCTGCGGCAAGTCCACCCTGGCCAAGGTGCTGATGAACCTGGAGCGGGCCACCGCCGGTCAGGTGCTCTACAAGGGCGAGGACATCTCCAAGCTCTCGGGCGCCGCGCTGAAGGCCGTCCGCCGCAACATCCAGATGGTGTTCCAGGACCCGTACACCTCGCTGAACCCCCGGATGACGGTGGGCGACATCATCGGCGAGCCGTACGAGATCCACCCGGAGGTGGCGCCGAAGGGCGACCGCCGCAAGGCCGTTCAGGACCTGCTCGACGTGGTCGGCCTCAACCCGGAGTACATCAACCGGTACCCGCACCAGTTCTCGGGTGGTCAGCGGCAGCGGATCGGGATCGCCCGTGGGCTGGCGCTCAAGCCGGAGATCATCATCTGCGACGAGCCGGTCTCCGCGCTGGACGTCTCGGTGCAGGCCCAGGTGATCAACCTGCTGGAGCAGCTGCAGAGCGACTTCGAGCTGTCGTACATGTTCATCGCGCACGACCTCTCGATCGTCCGGCACATCTCCGACCGGGTCGGCGTGATGTACCTCGGCAAGATGGTGGAGATCGGCACCGACGAGGAGATCTACGAGCACGCCACCCACCCGTACACCCAGGCGCTGCTGTCGGCGGTGCCGGTGCCGGACCCGACCGCACGGGCGAACCGGGACCGGATCGTCCTGGTCGGCGACATCCCCTCGCCGGCCAACCCGCCGAGCGGCTGCCGGTTCCGCACCCGGTGCTGGAAGGCGGAGGAGCGCTGCTCCACCGAGGTCCCGCTGCTCGCGGTGCCGTCCCTGGACGGTGCGGCGGCGCACGAGTCGGCCTGTCACTTCGCCGCCGAGCGAGTGCTCAGCACGGTCTGACCCAGCCTCAGCCTGACGACCCCACAGCTCACGCTGTGGGGCCGTCGGCGTTGTGGCCTCCACCCATCCGGCGGTACCACGGTCGCGCCGTCGGGCCGGTGCCCGTCGAATGGGGTGTGATGCGTCACAGACCTTCTGAGGAGGAGCCCTCCATGCCCGCAGCCACCAGAACCCGCTGGGCCGTTATCGGTGCGACGTCCGTGGCCCTGGTGGCCACCGGATGCGGAAGCAGCGGGAGCGGCGGCGGCTCGGCCGACGCCGGCAAGACCTTCAGCTACCAGAGCAGCGAGCCGCAGAACCCGCTCCAGCCCGCCAACGCCAACGAGGTGGGCGGCGGCCGGATCTCGCAGAACCTGTTCAAGGGTCTGGCCGACTACGACCCGGACAACGGCAAGCTGCGGATGCAGATGGCTGACAAGATCGACACCACCGACTCGAAGACGTTCAACGTGACGCTCAAGTCGGGTTGGACCTTCCACGACGGCACGCCGGTCAAGGCGAAGAACTTCGTGGACGCCTGGAACTGGGCGGCGACCACGGCGAACAACCAGATCAACAGCTCCTGGTTCTCCGACATCCAGGGCTACACCGACGTGCACCCGAAGAGCGGGGCCGCGACCAAGACCACCATGTCGGGCCTGACGGTGGTGGACGACACCCACTTCACCATCGTGCTCAACAACACGGTGTCGTACTTCCCGTACAAGCTCGGCTACGTCGCCTTCTCCCCGCTCCCGGACGGCTTCTTCGCCGACCCGACCGGGTACGGCCAGAAGCCGGTCGGCAACGGCCCCTACCAGTTCGTCAGTTGGGAGCACAACTCCCAGGTCGTCACCAAGGCCTTCGCCAACTACCAGGGCGTGGACAAGCCGAAGAACGGCGGTGTCGTCTTCAAGATGTACACCACCGCCGAGGCCGCCTACGCGGACCTGCAGTCCAACAACCTGGACGTGATGGACCAGGTGCCGCCGTCGGCGCTGGCCAACTACAAGAACGACCTCGGCGACCGGGCGATCGACGCCCCGCAGGGCTCGATCCAGAACATCGGCTTCACGCTCTACCAGTCCGACTGGGCCGGGGCGAACAAGGCCAAGGTCCGGCAGGGCCTGTCGATGGCGATCGACCGCGACACCATCACCAAGACGGTGCTGCAGAACTCCCGCAAGCCGGCCAGCTCCTGGGTGGCCGAGGGCGTCGAGGGCTACAAGGAGGGCATCTGCGGTGACTCCTGCAAGTTCGACGCCACCAAGGCCAAGCAGCTGATCACCGAGGGCGGCGGCGTCCCGAACAACAAGCTGCTGATCACCTACAACGCCGACGGCGGGCACAAGGAGTGGGTGGACGCGGTCTGCAACTCGATCCGGCAGTCCACCGGCGTCGACTGCGCCGGTGACCCGAAGACCGACTTCAAGACCGCCCGTGCGGCGATCACCGGACACACCATCAACGGTGCGTTCCGGACCGGCTGGCAGCAGGACTACCCGCTGAACGCCAACTTCCTCGCCGACGTCTACCGGACCGGTGCGGCCTCGAACGACTTCGGCTACAGCAGCCCGCAGTTCGACCAGCTGGCCAACACCGCCGACCAGGCCGCCTCGGTGCAGGCCTCGGTCACCGGCTACCAGGCGGCGGAGGCGGTGCTCGCCCAGGACTTCCCGGCGATCCCGCTCTGGTACTACCGGACCAACTCCGGCTACTCCACCAAGGTGCAGAACGTGAAGTTCGACTCCTTCGGCAACCCGGCCTGGACCCAGGTCGAGGTCAAGGGCTGACAGTCACCCCCGCCGGCCCCGCCTCCTGTGACCCAGGGGCGGGGCCCAGGCACTAGCCCTCTTGCGGAAGGAGGAACGATGGGCAGCTACGTCCTACGGCGAGTGCTGCAGATGATCCCGGTGTTCTTCGGTGCGACCCTGCTGATCTTCCTGATGGTCTACACCCTGCCGGGTGACCCGATCGCCGCCATGTACGGCGACAAGGCGGCCGACCCGGCGACGGTGGCCAACCTCCGGCACAAGTTCTACCTGGACCAGCCGCTCTGGAAGCAGTACCTGCACTACATGGGCAACGTCCTGACCCTGGACTTCGGCACCAGCTTCACCGGACGCCCGGTCTCCGAGATCATGGCCGACGCGTTCCCGGTCACCATCCGGCTGGCCCTGGTCGCCTTCTTCTTCGAGATCGTGATCGGTCTGACGCTGGGTCTGCTCTCCGGTCTCAAGCGCGGTTCGGTCGCCGACACCCTGGTGCTGGTGCTCACCCTGGTGGTGATCTCGATCCCGGTGTTCGTGCTCGGCTACATCGCCCAGACCATCTTCGCGATCGATCTCGGCTGGGTGACCGCGACCGTGCAGGACTCCACGGACATCACCCAACTGATCCTGCCCGGCCTGGTGCTGGCCTCGCTCTCGTTGGCGTACGTGGCCCGGCTCACCCGGACCTCGATCGGCGAGAACCTGCGGGCCGACTACATCCGCACCGCGACGGCCAAGGGCCTGCCCCGACGCACCATCATCAGCCGTCACCTGCTGCGCAACTCGCTGATCCCGGTGGTCACCTTCCTCGGGACCGACCTGGGCGCGCTGATGGGCGGTGCGATCGTCACCGAGGGCATCTTCAACATCGCGGGCGTCGGCAACATCCTCTACCGGGCGATCAACCAGAAGGAGGGCCCGACCGTGGTCGGCGTGGTCACCGTCCTGGTGCTGGTCTACCTGGTCGCCAGCCTGGTGGTGGACCTGCTCTACGCCGTCCTGGACCCGAGGATCCGCTATGCCTGACGTGCACGACGAGAACGACCCGAGGCCGGTCCCGCCGGCCGGCAGCAGCCACCTGGACTACGCGGGCAGTCAGGGCCTGCTGGTCGAGCAGGACACCATACTGGAGCCCGATCCGACCAAGCGCGAGGAGGCCCGCAGCCTCTGGGGCGACGCCTGGCGGGATCTCCGGCGGCGGCCGATCTTCCTGATCTCCGCCGTGCTGATCGTCCTCCTGCTGGTGATCGCGGCCTTCCCCGGCCTGTTCACCGACGCCGACCCGCGCCAGGCGGACCTGGTCAAGAACTACCTGCGCAAGCCGGACTGGGCCGACGTCTTCGGCGCCGGCTGGTTCGGCTACGACGGCCAGGGCCGGTCGATCTACGCCCGGGTGCTGTACGGCGCCCGCGCCTCGATCATCGTCGGTGTCTGCGTCACCCTCGCGGTCACCCTGCTCGGTGGCCTGGCCGGCATGCTGTCCGGGTACTTCGGCGGCTGGGTGGACGCGATCATCTCCCGGATCGTGGACATCTTCTTCGGCATCCCGCTGCTGCTCGGCGCCCTGGTGCTGCTGAACGCCTTCACCACCCGCACGGTGTGGAGCGTGGTCATCGCACTGGCCTTCCTGGGCTGGACCCAGATCGCCCGCGTGATGCGCGGCGCGGTGCTGACGGTCAAGCAGGCCGACTACGTGGTGGCGGGCCGGGCCCTCGGCGCGGGCACCAACCGGCTGATGTTCCGGCACATCCTGCCGAACGCGATCGCCCCGGTGATCGTGGTGGCCACCATCGCGCTGGGCGGTTACATCACCGCCGAGGCGACGCTGAGCTTCCTGGGCATCGGTCTGCAGGACCCGACCATCTCCTGGGGCGTGGACATCTCCTCGGCCCAGAAGGTGATCCGCACCGCCCCGTTCGTGCTGTTCTTCCCGGCCGCCGCGCTGTCCGTCACCGTGCTGGCCTTCATCATGATGGGCGACGCCGTGCGTGACGCCCTCGACCCGAAGCTGCGCTGAGAGCGAGGGACGCACCGATGACCACCGCAGTCGACACCGGCAAGCAGGTCCACGAGGCGCCCTACCAGGGGCCGCTGCTGGACGTCCGGGACCTGCACGTCGAGTTCAAGACCCGGGACGGGCTGGTCAAGGCCGTCAACGGGGTCAACTACAGCGTGAGCGCGGGGGAGACCCTGGCGGTGCTGGGCGAGTCGGGCTCCGGGAAGTCCGTCACCGCGCAGGCCATCATGGGCATCCTGGACATGCCGCCGGCCCGGATCCCGCAGGGCGAGATCCGGTTCCGCGGCCAGGACATGCTCACCATGGACAAGGAGACCAGGCGGCAGATCCGCGGCCAGAAGATCGCGATGATCTTCCAGGACGCGCTGTCCTCGCTCAACCCGGTGCTGACCGTCGGCTTCCAGCTCGGCGAGATGTTCCGGGCCCACCGGGGCGCCTCCCGGAAGGACGCCAAGGCCAAGGCGATCGAGCTGATGGACCGGGTGCGCATCCCGGCCGCCAAGGACCGGGTGGGGGACTACCCGCACCAGTTCTCCGGCGGTATGCGGCAGCGCATCATGATCGCGATGGCGCTGGCCCTGGAGCCGGACCTGATCATCGCGGACGAGCCCACCACGGCGCTCGACGTGACGGTGCAGGCCCAGGTGATGGACCTGCTGGCGGAGTTGCAGGCCGAGTACCACATGGGTCTGATCCTGATCACCCACGACCTCGGCGTGGTCGCCGACGTCGCGGACAAGATCGCGGTGATGTACGCCGGCCGGATCGTCGAGACGGCACCCGTGCACGAGCTGTACGCCCGCCCGGCGCACCCGTACACCCGGGGGCTGCTGGACTCGATCCCCCGGCTGGACCAGAAGGGCCAGGAGCTCTACGCGATCAAGGGCCTGCCGCCCAACCTGCTGCACATCCCGCCGGGCTGCGCCTTCAACCCGCGCTGCCCCCGGGCGCAGGACATCTGCCGCCAGGAGGTGCCGGCGCTGTTCCAGGTCACCGACCGGGACGGGGCCGAGCTGACGGGGCGGCAGAGTGCCTGCTTCTACTGGAAGGAGACCCTCGGTGACGCCTAACGGAGCGAGTGCGCTCGGCACCACGGTGCCGGAGGAGGTGGCCTTCCAGCAGGAGGTGCCGAAGGGCGAGCCGATCCTGGAGGTGCGCGACCTGGTCAAGCACTTCCCGCTGACCAAGGGCATCCTGTTCCGGAAGCAGGTCGGCGCGGTCAAGGCGGTCGACGGGGTCTCGTTCGACCTGATGCAGGGTGAGACGCTGGGCATCGTCGGCGAGTCGGGCTGTGGCAAGTCCACGCTGGCCAAGGTGCTGATGAACCTGGAGAACGCGACGGCCGGCTCGGTCCGTTACAAGGGCGAGGAGATCTCCCGGCTGAGCGGTGCCGCGCTGAAGGCGGTGCGGCGCAACATCCAGATGGTGTTCCAGGACCCGTACACCTCGCTGAACCCCCGGATGACGGTGGGCGACATCATCGGCGAGCCGTACGAGATCCACCCGGAGGTGGCGCCGAAGGGCGACCGCCGCAAGGCCGTTCAGGACCTGCTGGACGTGGTGGGGCTGAACCCGGAGTACATCAACCGGTACCCGCACCAGTTCTCGGGTGGCCAGCGGCAGCGGATCGGCATCGCCCGTGGGCTGGCGCTCAAGCCGGAGATCATCATCTGCGACGAGCCGGTCTCCGCGCTGGACGTCTCGGTGCAGGCCCAGGTGATCAACCTGCTGGAGCAGCTGCAGGGGGAGTTCAACCTCTCCTACATGTTCATCGCGCACGACCTCTCGATCGTCCGGCACATCTCCGACCGGGTCGGCGTGATGTACCTCGGCAAGCTGGTCGAGATCGGGAGCGACCTGGAGATCTACGACCACGCGATCCACCCGTACACCCAGGCGCTGCTGTCGGCGGTGCCGGTGCCGGACCCGACCGCGCGGGCCGACCGGGACCGGATCGTGCTGGTGGGTGACATCCCGTCACCGGCCAACCCGCCGAGCGGCTGCCGGTTCCGCACCCGGTGCTGGAAGGCCCAGCCGAAGTGCGCGGAGGAGGTGCCGGAGCTGGTGGTCCGGCCCTGGCTGCACGATCTGGCGGCACACGACTCGGCCTGTCACTTCGCTGCCGAGCGTGAGACCGACCTGGAGAAATGACGAAGGGCCGCCCCCGACGGGGGCGGCCCTTCCGCCTTCTACAGTTCCTTCGCTTCCCGGGGCTCCGGGACGGCGGCGGTGTTGCCGTCCTCCGGGAAGTGGCAGGCCGTCAGGTGGCCGGCCAGGTTGCCGGAGAGCTGCACCAGCGGCGGCTCCTCGGTGGCGCACTTGTCCTGCGCCTTCCAGCACCGGGTGCGGAACCGGCAGCCGGTCGGCGGGTTGATCGGCGACGGGACGTCACCGACCAGCCGGATCCGCTCGCGGACGTCGTCCGGGTCGGCCTCGGGCACGGCGGAGAGCAGCGCGTGGGTGTACGGGTGCCGGGGGCTCTCGTACAGCGACTTGCGGTCCGCGATCTCGACGATCTTGCCCAGGTACATCACCGCGACGCGCTGCGAGAAGTGCCGGACGATCGAGAGGTCGTGCGCGATGAACAGGAAGGCGATGCCGAGGTCCTTCTGCAGCTGCTGCAGCAGGTTGACCACCTGGGCCTGGATCGAGACGTCGAGCGCGGAGACCGGCTCGTCGGCCACGATCAGCTTCGGGCTGAGCGAGAGCGCGCGGGCCACGCCGATGCGCTGGCGCTGGCCGCCGGAGAACTCGTGCGGGAAGCGGTTGTAGTGCTCCGGGTTGAGGCCGACGGTCTCCAGCAGCTCCTGCACCCGGTTCTGGATGCCGCCCTTGGGGTTGATCCCGTTGATCTCCATCGGCGCGCCGATGATCGCGCCGACGGTCTGCCGCGGGTTCAGCGAGGAGTACGGGTCCTGGAAGATCATCTGGATCTCGGACCGGATCGGCGCCAGCTGCTTGCGGGAGGCGTGGGTGATGTCCTGGCCCGCGTAGGTGAGCTTGCCGTCGGTCGGCTCCAGCAGGCGGGTGACCACCCGGCCGAGGGTCGACTTGCCGCAGCCGGACTCGCCGACCAGGCCGACCGACTCGTTGGCGTACACGTCGAGGTCGATGCCGTCCACCGCGTGGACCGCGCCGACCTGACGCTTGAACAGCAGACCGTCCATCACCGGGAAGTGCTTCTTCACGCCGGAGAGCTGGAGCAGCGGGTCACCGGTGGCGGGGTTCGCGTCGGGCTTGTCGAGGGTCAGTTCGTTGCTCATGGTGTCGCCGTCCCTCTCAGCCGAGTCGGGGCTGGATCTGGTCGATGAAGATGCTCTGCTTCTGTCCCGTGGACAGGTGGCAGGCGGTGGCGTGCCCGGTCTCCGGGGCGAGCGGCGGACGCTCGGTGGTGCACTTGCCGCCGACCACCTGCTCCCGGTGGTCGCAGCGCGGGTTGAACGGGCAGCCGGTGGGCAGGTTGATCAGGCTGGGCGGGGTGCCCCGGACCGGCCGGAGCGGGACGTCCACCGGGCCGGTGAGGCTGGGCATCGAGGACAGCAGGCCCCAGGTGTACGGGTGCCGGGGGTTCTTCAGCACCTCGCGCACGGTGCCGCGCTCGACCGCCCGGCCCGCGTACATCACCATGATGTCCTGCGCGGTCTTGGCCACCACACCGAGGTCGTGGGTGATCAGGATGATCGCGGTGCCCATCTCCTGCTGGAGGTCCTTGAGCAGGTCGAGGATCTGGGCTTGGACGGTGACGTCCAGCGCGGTGGTCGGCTCGTCCGCGATGACCAGCTTCGGGTTGCAGACCAGCGACATGGCGATCATCGCCCGCTGGCGCATACCGCCGGAGAACTGGTGCGGGTAGTCGTCCACCCGGGTGGTCGGCTGCGGGATGCCGACCTTGGTGAGCATCTCGATCGAGCGGTCCCGGGCCTCCTTCTTGCTGGCCCCGGTGTGCTTCCGGAAGGTCTCGCCGATCTGCTTGCCGATGGTGTGGAACGGCGACAGCGCGGTCAGCGGGTCCTGGAAGATCATCGACATGGTGGCGCCGCGGAGCTTCTCCAGCTCCTTGGCCGGGGCACCCACCAGCTCCTGGCCGGCCAGCCGGATCGAGCCGGTGATCTCGGTGCTGTCCGGGTTGTGCAGACCGAGCACGGCCAGGTTGGTCACCGACTTCCCGGAGCCGGACTCGCCCACGATGCCGAGCGTGGTGCCCGGCTCGACCTCGAAGGACAGGCTGTCCACGGCCCGGACCACGCCGTCCTCGGTGCTGAAGCGGACCGAGAGGTCACGGACGGAGAGGAAGGGCGAGCTGCTGCTGCCGCCGCGGTCGGCGGCCGCCTCCTCGGGCTTGGCCAGGGTGGTCATGGACGGGGCTCCTCGGTGTGGTACGTGAGGTCGGGCGGGCTGGAACGGCCAGGGGGTGTCGGCCGTCAGGCCAGACGGATGCGCGGGTCGATCAGGGCGTACGCGGCGTCCACGATGATGTTGAAGACCACGATCAGGGTGGCGGCCACCATGGTGACACCGACCAGCATCGACAGGTCGGAGTCGACGTAGGCGCCGATCGCGAGCTGACCGAGGCCGTGCAGGCTGAAGGTGGTCTCGGTGATGATCGCGCCGCCGAGCAGGACACCGAGGTCGATGCCGAAGACGGTGACGATGGTGCCCATCGCACCGCGCCAGGCGAACCGGAGGAAGACCGAGCGGCCCGACATGCCCTTGGCGCGCGCGGTCCGGACGAAGTCCTCGGACAGCTGCTCGACCATGGAGGAGCGGGTCATACGGGTGTAGTTGGCGGTCCAGATCAGCGAGAGCACGATCCAGGGGACCAGCAGACCGGTGAACCAGGCGACCGGGTCCTCGGTGATCGGCGTGTAGGACGGCTGCTTCAGCCAGTCGGTGGAGTACACCAGCGCGAACAGGGCGAGCGGGCCGGCCACGTAGATCTGCATCGAGGAGGCGATCAGCGAGGCGGCGCTGGCGATCTTGTCGGCGGCCTTGCCCTGCTTGTGGGCGGCCAGCATGCCGGTGCCGATGCCGAAGATCAGGAAGACCACGGCCGAGCCGATGGTCAGCGACAGCGTGGTCGGGAAGCGGTCCAGCAGGACGTCGGTGATCATCTCCTGCTTGACGAAGGAGTAACCGAAGCAAGGGGCGTCGCAGCGACCGGCGGAGAAGTCACGGCCGGTGAAGATCCCGCTGAACCAGTGCCAGAACTGCATGATCGTCGACTCGTCGAGCCCCATGCTGTGCTTGATCAGGGCGAGGTTCTCGGGCGTGCAGACCTTGCCGCAGGAGAGGCGCGCCGGGTCCGCCGGAATGGCGAAGAACAGCGCGAAGGTGACCATGCTGATGATCAGCAGGATGACGAGTGCGCCGAGGGAACGGCGGACGAGGAAACGGAGCATGGGGTCGGGCTCTCCTGGTCGGGGCGCCGGCTGCGAGTGCGGTGGGCGGAGCAGGGCGGGTGGGGCGATGGCCGGACCACGGGGCGCCGGTGCTCGGGGATGTGCGAGACCGGCGCCCCATGGAACTACCGCTGGGCTGTTACTACTTGACGTAGATGTTCAGCGGGTACTGCAGGCCGAACAGGCTGTCGAACTTGACGCCGCCGAGGCCCGAGCCGTAGAGGCTGAGCGAGCGCTGGTAGACGTCCGGGATCGAGTAGGCCTTCTTCTGCAGCTCCTTGTCGATCGCGGCCCACGCCTTGCCCTGGGCGACCGGGTCGGCGATCTTGACCGCGTCGTCCATCAGCTTGTTGAGGGCCTCGTCGTTGACGTGCGCGTAGTTGGCCGCACCGTCAGCCATCGCGCGACCGTCCCACACCGGCTGCAGCGAGGTGTAACCGGTCGGCCAGTCGGCGCCCCAGCCACCCCAGTACAGGTCGTACTCGTTGTTCACGAGGCCGATGGCGTCGTAGTAGGTCTTGGCGTCGAGCGGCTTCGGGACGAACTTGAAGCCGGCCTTCTCCAGGGCGACGCGGATCGCCTCGGTGACCTTCTGCTGCAGCGGGGTGTTGTTGAAGGCGTAGACGATGGTCTGACCGGTCGCGCCGGCCTCCTCGAGCAGCTTCTTGGCCGCCTCCGGGTCGCCCTCGGGCTTCTTGAGGATGCCGTACTGGTCGTTGGCCTCGTAGCCGAGAACAGTCGGGCTCATGTAGTTGGTCGCGTAGTCACCGTAGCTGGTGCCGCCCTGGAGAGCGCGGGTCTGCTGGTGCGGGAACGCGCGGAGCAGCGCCTCGCGGACCTTCTGGTCCTTGATGCGGCTGTTGTTGATGTAGTAGTAGTCCACGTACGGGGTCAGGCCCTCGAGCGTGCGGGACTTGAGGGTCTCGTCGCCCTTCACCTTGTCGATGAAGGTGGGGTGGACCTGGTTGTGGAAGCTGAAGGTCGTCTTGTCAGCGCCGTTGTCCGCGATGAAACGCTCGGTGGACTGCTGCGACTGGACGCCGAACTCCATGTGCCACTTGTCCGGGTACGCGTTCCGGATCGGGTCGGTGGCCGGGTCCCAGTTGGGGTTGCGGACCAGGTCGAGCGACTTGTCGGTGACGTGCTCGGCGATCTGGTACGGACCGGAGGAGAACGGCTTCTTGTCGTAGGCCTCCTTGGTGTCCTGGGCCTTCGGCACGACGCCGTAACCGGTCATCGCCACGGTGAAGTTGGCGTCCGGGTGGACGTCCTTGAAGTTGAAGACGACCGTCTTCGCGTCCGGGGTCTGGATCGCGTCCAGCTCCTTGCCCTCGTACGGGCCCGGGTACGCCTCGCGGTACTTGTCGCTGGTCAGCCAGGTCTGGAGGTACGTCGGGCCGGACTTGATGAACGGCGCGAAGGTGCGCTCCACCGAGTACTTGACGTCCGCCGAGGTGATCGGGGTGCCGTCCTGCCACTTCACCCCGTCCTTCAGGGTGAACTTCCAGGTCTTGCCACCGTCGCTGGTGCTGCCGGTGTCGGTCGCGAGGTCGCCGACCAGCTTCGAGGTGCCGTCCGCCTGCAGCTTGTAGCCGGTGAGCTGACGGGTGAAGAGCAGCGAGGCCTCGCTGTTGTAGTTCAGGTAGACCTGGGCCGGGTCGAGGTGCGAGAAGTCGTCGCGGTCGATCATCGTGACCGTCCCGCCCTTCTTCGCGCCGGGCTCCGCGACGGCCGGGCCGACCGAGTCGGCGGCGGTGCCGACCGTGATCGAGGTGGCCGCGACCTTGGTCTTCGAGGGGTCGGACTTGGTGCCCGAGCTGTTGCCGCTGGAGCACGCCGTGGTGACGGTGAGGGCCCCGACAACCATGACGGCCGCGGCGAGCTGCCGCGACTTACGAGCGTTCATGTTCTTCCTGCCTCTTGAGTGCCAGATAGGTGGTGGGTTGCCCGGGGCGGGCATGCCGATCCCCCCGGAGTCTGTGGGTCTTGGTACGCGGCTCACCGACGACCGGCGACGGTCAGCGCTTCGTCTTCGGGTCGAAGGCGTCGCGGACGGAGTCCCCGAGCAGGTTGAAGGCGAGGACGAACAGCACCATCGCCAGGCCGGGGAAGAGCAGGAAGGTCACGTCGGTGCGCAGGTAGTCCGCGGCGATCGCGATCATCCGGCCCCAGTCCGGGGTCGGCTCGGTGACGCCGACGCCCAGGTAGGACAGACCGGCCTCGGCGGTCACGAACGCGGGCAGCGCCAGGGTGGACTGCACCAGGATCGGCGTCCACAGGTTGGGCAGCAGCTCCTTGAAGATGATCCGGAGCGGCGAGGCCCCGGTCACCTTCGCGGCCTCGATGAACTCCCGCTCGCGCAGCGACAGCGTGGTCGCCCGGAGGATGCGGGCCAGGCCCATCCAGCCCAGCAGGGAGAGCACGATGGTCACGGCCACGAACGGCAGCCAGGCCGGCTCCGCCTCGTCGCTCGCCACCATCAGGCTGATCACCACCGGCATGGTCGCGATCAGGAAGATCTGCGACGGGAACGACATCAGCACGTCGATGATGCGGCCGATGAAGTAGTCGGTCTTGCCGCCGAGGTAGCCGGCCGCGATGCCGATCGCCACGCCGAGCACGGTGGTCAGCAGCGAGGTGAGGAAGGCGATCAGCAGCGAGGTCCGGATGCCGTAGACCAGCTGCATGAACACGTCCCGGCCGAGCCCGGGCTCCAGGCCGAACCAGAAGTCGGCGCTGATGCCGCCGTTGGGCCCCATCGGCAGGGAGGAGTCGGTCATCAGACCGGGGGTCTCCTGGCCGTAGTGCGTGTTCGGGTCCTTGCCGTAGAGCATCGAGATCAGCGGCGCACAGACGGCGATCAGGATGAACAGCAGCACGATGGCGGCACTGACCACGCCGGTGCGGTCGCGCAGGAAGCGGCGCCACATCAGCTTGCCGGGCGAGAGCCCGCGGAAGACCGGGGCCGACGCGCCGTCGGTCGGCGCGAGGGTGTCGGCCGTTCCGAGTTCGTCGGCCTCGGGGGCCTTGGTGGGGTTAGTCATGGTGCTGGAGCTCCCGCCCGGGGTGTAGCGGCTGCAAAAAGGTGATCGCACGGACTCTTGCAAGTCGTTTATCGAACGTCAAGAGTTCCCCAGTTGCTGGCCGTGCATTTCTTGGTTCGTGTTGGAATATCAACCACTTCGTAGTTCCAGACACCTTGACAAGCGTCCAGCGATACCGTCAAAAGTGGACATAGCGTCACAAAGTGAGTTCACGCGTCCGTAACCCGAACTTGGCGACTCCGGTATCAGGACAGACTGTCCGCGCATCCGTGAATGTGATGCGCGTAGACCCGGTGTCCGTTATGACGGTTATCACGGGCAATGTCCAGTGCAATTGCATGTCCGATAATCGGACACTACCGCTTTGTTGGGTCCGGCGGGGAATTTGGGGGCCATCGACCCAATTCAACCGGGGTCGTTGTCACGCACGGTTGCTGGCAATTTCACGCCACTGGCGAGTATTCGCCGCCCGGGGGAGCGGAAAGCGCGGGCCGGAGCCGCGGTGGCTCCGGCCCGCGCTGGGGCTTGCGAGGCGGGTCAGGCGAACTTGTACGCCCTGGTGCCGGTCTTCTCCAGCATCGAGGTGATGCCGTCCGCGACGTCCTGGGTGGTGATCGGGACGAGCGCGCCGCCCTTCTTGGTCTTGCTCTTGGCGAAGGCGCCGTCCAGCTCGGCGGTCAGCTTGTCCAGGTCCCAGGTCGGCACGATCTTGCCGGAGGCGTCCGGGGCCAGCGTGAGCACCTTGGCGGCGATCGTCTTGGTGAAGTCCCAGCGCTTGGTGCCGGCGGTGACCGAGACCGGCCCGCTGGTGACCTGCTTGCCGAGCGACTCGGCGGCTGCCTTCAACGTCTCCTCGGAGACCTTCGGCTGAGCCGCCGTCACCGGGACGCTCAGCACCGCGTCCGGCTGCCCGGCGGCCCGGGCCCGGTACGCCTGCTCGACCTGGTCCAGCGCGGCGGCGGCGTCCACCCGCTGCCCGGCCCGGCCCGGGACCACCTCGGCCTTGCCGTCCGGGGTGAACCGGACGAAGCCCTCCTGCAGGCCCATGCTGGACTTGGCGCTCAGGCCCTCCAGCGCGGCCTTCAGCTTGGCCCGGTCGACCCGTACGGCGGGGGCCACCGCCTTGCTGCCGCCGGCCAGCGAACCGATCACCTCGACCGGGTTGTAGCTGTGCCTGGTCAGCCCGTCCACCGTCTCGGTGGTGTCGAAGCCGAGCCCGGCGGCGGTCGGGTCCAGGTCCACCGTCTGCTCGCCGAGCTTGAGCTTGAGCGGCTGCTGGCCGGTCTTGGCGACCGTGCCGTCCAGCACGCTGACCGCCTGGTCCCGGGTGTCCCCGCCGATGTCGGTGCCGAGCACGGTGGTGCCCTTGGGGATGTCGGCCTGATTGAGCATCAGGCCGGTGCCGTACGCGGCCGCGCCGGCGAACAGCAGGCCGACCACGGCGTAGGTGACCAGCTTGCGGCCCTTGCCCCGGCGGGCGGGGGCGGCGGCCGGGGCCTTGGCAGCGGGCTTCGGTGCGGGCGGCTCGGCCTCGGCGGCGGCCGGCTCGGGCACGGCGGTGCCGAACGGGTTGGCGGGGGCGGTGCCGAACGGGTCGGCGGCCGGCGGCCGGGAGCCGTTCGGACGGGTGCCGGGGAACGGCTCGGCGGGCTCGTACGAGACGTCGGCGAACCGGCCCGGCGCGGGCGACCGGCCGGTGCCGAACGGGTCGTTCGGGGGCTGCGGAGTGGCCTGCGGGGCGGAGCCGAACATCGCGGCACCGCCAGGTATGGCACCGGGCCTGGCCGAGGAGTCCTCGTAGTCGTCCCGGATCGGGTCGAAGCCGCCGATCTGGGTGTCCTCCGGCTCGCCGTGCGGGCGGGTCGCGAACGGGTCCGCCACCGGCGGGGCCTGACGGACCGGCTCCTCGCGGAACCGCTCCTCGCGGAACGGTTCGGCGGCGAACGGGTCGGCCGCGTACGGGTCGTTGGAGAACGGCCCGGCCGGCGGCCGGTGGTCGGCGTACGGGTCGCCCGCAGGGGGCGGTCCGCCGGGCGCGAACGGCGAGGCGGGGGCCCCGGACGGGAGCGGCCCGGGCGGCATCCCGGGGCCGCCGGGGCGGGCCTGCCGGTCGGCGGTCTCGGCGCGCGGCGCACCGGCGGTCACCGGGGCCTGCGGGCCCTTCTGCCGGGGCCGGAACCACTCGCCGGTGTCGCTCCCGGACGGTGCGGCCGGGCCCTCCTGCTGCCACTCGGGCGGCAGGTTCGCCGGGGTGCTGCTCGGGGCGGTCGCGTCGACCACGCCCAGCACCGGGGAGGAGGGGGCGGCCGAACGGTGCCGGGGGCCGGCGGGCTCGGCCGGCTCGCCGCTCTTCACCGGACTGCGCATCACCACCGGCGGGATCGGCCGGGAGCCCGGGATGTTGATCCGGACCCGGGTGGTCAGCGTGGTCTCGGTCTTCGGCACCTCGTCGGCCTCGGCCGGCTGGGCGGCCGCTGGCTGACCGGGCGTCGGGCCGAACGGGTCGGCACCGGAGCCGTTCGGGATGCCCGTGCCGTACGGCGGGGTGCCCGACGGGTAGGCATCCGGCCCGGTACGTCGGGGCGACGGATGCGCGCTGTCAGATTCGCGGCTGCTCAATGCTGCTCTGCTCCGGGTTCGCGGCCGCGCCGTGGGAACGGCGGTCGCGGGTTGTGGGGGTCACGGTCTCCCGGCGGCGGCTGCTGCACCGGCCGATGGGACCGAACACCCCTCCGACACCAGCTCTTCACATAGCTTCGGCAGGCCAGCAGGCCTGTCGCGGCACCACCTTACTGGGCAAACGTGCGTGGCGAACTGGTTCGGATAGAACCCGTTACGTCCGGTTCCTCCGGGAAAGGTGGGCTGACCGCTCGGGACCGGTCAGCGCGTCAGGGTGCCGTAGCCGAAGCCGGACCTGGTCGGCAGGGTGGCGCAGATCACTCCGCCGACCGCGCCGAGGAACAGGTAGGCGTAGGAGGTGAACCCGGCCGCCAGCACGAAGTCACCCTCCGGGCGCGGGGCCATCAGGACCATCAGCAGCAGGAACCAGCCCGCCAGCGGGACCCCGGCGCCGAGCTTGGTGCCGGTCACCCGCAGGCCGCCGTAGAACACCGCGAGGGTGGCGGCCAGCGCCAGCAGCAGGCCGGCCGGCGGCCAGAGCGACTGGACGAAGCAGCCGCAGAGCGAGACCACGGCGCCCAGGACGAACAGCAGCGGGTAGGCCACCAACCGTCCGGTGCGCGACGGCTGACGCTCGGTCAGCCGCTCCTCGCGGCTGCCGAGGATCCGGGCGGGCAGGGTGCGGATCATCGGTGCGCCTCCAGCCCGAGACCGGCGAACAGGTCGGTCTCCGGCAGCTCGGGCCCGGGCTCGCCCCGGACCAGCTGGTAGTACTCGGTGGCCACCAGCGGCTGCCCGAGGTCGTTGCTCAACGCGAAGTACTCGCCGGAGACGGTGATCTGGGTGGCGTGCGCCGCCATCGCGGCGGCCTTCGCCCCGGCGTACGCCGCGCCGTCCAGCACGGTGGTGACCAGCTCGTCCGGCACCACCCCGGGCACGTCGGCCGGTGCCGCGACGCCGGGGAACGGCGCGGCGGCGGCGGTCGCGGCCAGGCCGGCCTCGATCACCGAGCGCGGCATCCGGTTCCAGTACACCTTGGCGATCCGCCAGGCCGGGCCGAGCTCGGGGCGCCAGGCCGGGTCGGCGGCCAGTTCGGCGGCCCGCATGGCGACCTGATGGGCCTTCACGTGGTCCGGGTGCCCGTAGCCGCCCTGCTCGTCGTAGGTGACCAGGACCTGCGGCCGCAGCTCGCGGACCACCGCCACCAGGTGCCCGGCGGCCTCGTCCAGCGGGGCCCGCCAGAAGCAGTCGGGGCGGTCGTTCTCCGGCAGGCCCATCATCCCGGAGTCCCGGTAGCGGCCGGGGCCGCCCAGGAAGCGGAGGTCGGTGACGCCCAGCTCGCCCATCGCGGCGGTCAGTTCGCCGATCCGGTAGGTGCCCAGGGTGTCGGTCCGGTCCGCGGTCAGCTCGGCCAGCTCCGGCGGGATCACCTCACCGCCCTCGCCGAGCGTGCAGGTCACCAGCGTGACGGCGGCACCTTCGGCGGCGTACCTGGCCATGGTCGCGCCGTTGCCGATCGACTCGTCGTCGGGGTGGGCGTGCACCAGCAGCAGCCGGCGCGCGGGCCGGTCGGAGGCAGCGGTCATACCGGGCAGCCTACCGACCAGGCTGTCCCGTCCGGTCAGAGCTTCAAGCCGTTGATCATGCCGGCCACGTTGCTGGTCACCTGCTGGATCGAGGGGGCGATCGAGCTGGACGCCAGGTAGAAGCCGAGCAGTGCGCAGATGACCGCGTGCGCCAGCTTCAGTCCGGAGCGGCGGATCAGCACCACCACGATGACCAGCATCAGCACGGCTGCGGAGATGGAGAGAGCCATCAGGCTCACACCCTTTCTCGGGTGCACCGCCCTGGGCGGGGCGGCAGGGGGGACGTGATGGCTCAAGGAATACCCGATCAGTGAGGGGCGCATTACTTTCCGTGAGCCGTCCGGTCCGTCCGGAGCAGCCCGCCATCCGGCCCCCGGGCCGGTGGGAGGGGGCGTGAAGCCCTCCCGAGGCCGGTTACGGAGGCTGCTCCGAAAGAGTGATCAAGGTCTAGGGTTCGGTGCCATGACCACCGACACATTCCCCCGGCAGTACGCGCGCACCCAGCGCTTCACCGTCGGCGCACCCCGGTCCTTCGCCGTCGCACCCGACGGGTCCCGGGTCGTCTTCCTCCGCGCCCGGGGCGGCGCGGAGCACGCCAACCTGCTCTGGACCCTCGACCCGGCCACCGGCGCGGAGCGGATCGCCGCCGACCCGGTGGCCCTGCTCGGCGGCGGCGAGGAGAGCCTGTCGGCCGCCGAGCGGGCCCGCCGCGAGCGCAGCCGGGAGGGCTCGGCCGGCATCGTCGGCTACACCCTGGACGGAGCGGGCGCGCTGGCCGCCTTCGCGCTCTCCGGCCGACTGTTCGTCGCCGACCTGACGGGCGCCGGGCCGACCCGTGAGCTGCCCGCCGCCGGGCCGCTGGTCGACCCCAGGTTCTCGCCCGACGGGCAGTACGTGGCCTACGCGACCGTCGAGGGCGAGCTGCGGGTGACCCGCACCGACGGCTCCGGCGACCGCGCGCTGGCCACCCCGGAGCAGGCCGGGGTGACGTGGGGTCAGGCCGAGTTCATCGCCCAGGAGGAGATGGACCGGGACCGCGGCCACTGGTGGGCCCCGGCCGGCGACCGGCTGCTGGCGGCCCGGGCCGACGACGCCCCCGTGCAGCGCTGGTGGATCGCCGACCCGGCCAACCCCGGCACCGTGCCCGCCGAGGTGGCCTACCCGGCGGCTGGCACCGCCAACGCCGAGGTCGGCCTCTGGCTGCTCGGCCTGGACGGCTCCCGGACCGAGCTGGACTGGGACCGCGCGGCGTTCCCGTACCTGGCCCGGGTGCACTGGTCCGAACAGGAGCTCACCCTGCTGGTGCAGGCCCGCGACCAGCGCAGCCAGCAGTACCTGACGGTCGACCAGACCACCGGGGCGACCGACCCGGTGCTGACCGAGACCGACCCGGTCTGGCTGGACCTGTTCTCCGGTGTGCCGGCCAGGACCGCCGACGGGCAGCTGGTCCGGATCGCCGACCAGGACGGCGCCCGGGTGCTGGTGGCCGGGGAGCGGCAGCTGACCGACCGTCGGCTGCACGTCAGGTCGGTGCTCTCGGTGGGCGCCACGGTGCTGTTCACCGCGAGCGGCGGCGCCGAGGAGGCCGACCCCGTCGTGGGCTGGATCGGTACCTTCGAGATCGGCCTGGACGGCTCCGGCCTGACCCGGCTCGGCGCGGCCGGCGCGGTCTCGGCCGTCCGGGGCGGCGACGTCACGGTGCTGGTCAGCGCGGACCCGTCCTGGTCCGGGGCCCGGGTCGAGGTGCTGGTCGACGGCGAGCCGCTGGCCACCGTCGCCTCGTACGCCGAGACGCCGCTGATCACCGCCCGGCCGGAGTTCGTCTTCGCGGGTGAGCGCCGGATCCCGACCGCCGTCCTGCTGCCGACCGGTTACGACCGGGAGCGGGACGGGCTGCTGCCGGTCCTGATGGACCCGTACGGCGGCCCGCACGGGCAGCGGGTGGTGCGGTCGCAGAACCCGCACCTGACCTCGCAGTGGTTCGCCGACCAGGGCTTCGCGGTGATCGTCGCGGACGGCCGGGGCACCCCGGGCCGGAGCCCGGAGTGGGAGAAGGCGATCGCCTTCGACTTCGCCGGGGCCACCCTGGAGGACCAGGTGGACGCGCTCCGGGCGCTGGCCGGGCAGTACCCGCTGGACCTGGAGAAGGTCGCGATCAGGGGCTGGTCGTACGGCGGCTACCTGGCCGCGCTCGCGGTGCTGCGCCGCCCGGACGTGTTCCACGCGGCGGTCTCCGGCGCCCCGGTCACCGACTGGCGGCTCTACGACACCCACTACACCGAGCGCTACCTCGGCCACCCGGACCAGCGCCCGGAGGTCTACGACGCCAACTCGCTGACCGCCGACGCCGCCAAGCTGGAGCGTCCGCTGATGCTGGTGCACGGGCTGGCCGACGACAACGTGGTGGCCGCGCACACCCTGCGACTGTCCTCCGCGCTGCTCGCCGCCGGCCGCCCGCACACCGTGCTGCCGCTCTCCGGGGTCACCCACATGACGCCGCAGGAGCAGGTCGCGGAGAACCTGCTGCTGCTTCAGGTCGACTTCCTCAAGCGGGAGTTGGGCCTGAACTCGGGCGCCTGACGACCGGTCACGGGCCCCGGTGTCACGCCGGGGCCCGTGACATCCGTCATACCGAGCACACGACGGCGCACACTGACGCCGGACCCCCTGTCCCCGGGATTCTTGAGTGGTCGGGCCGAGAAGCGGGCCGAACGGGGAGAGGACAGGACATGGGCACGGTGACAGCGGCGGAGACCGAGGTGGCCGCCTTCCGGCAGGTGAGCAAGAGCTACGGCTCGGTGCAGGCGGTGAGCGGCCTCGACCTGGTGCTGCGGCCCGGCGAGACGGTCGCGCTGCTCGGCCCGAACGGGGCGGGCAAGTCCAGCAGCCTGGACCTGCTGCTCGGCCTGCGGGAGCCCGACCAGGGCACCGTCTCGCTGTTCGGCGGCAGCCCGCGGGCCGCGATCGAGGCCGGCCGGGTCGGCGCGATGCTGCAGAGCGGCGGCCTGCTCGGCGAGGTCAAGGTCCGCGAGCTGGTCAAGTTCGCCTGCGACGTCCACCCCCGGGGCCACAACCCGGCGAAGGTGATGGAGCACGCCGGGATCACCGACCTGGCCGAGCGCAAGGTCGACAAGCTCTCCGGCGGCCAGGAGCAGCGGGTCAGGTTCGCCCTGGCGATCGCCGGGGCCAACGACCTGATCGTGCTGGACGAGCCGACCACCGGCATGGACGTCTCGGTCCGCCAGCAGTTCTGGGCCGCGATGCGGGCCGAGGCGGACGCGGGCCGCACGGTGCTGTTCGCCACCCACTACCTGGAGGAGGCGGACTCGATCGCCGACCGGGTGCTGGTGCTGCACCGGGGCCGGCTGATCGCGGACGGCACCTCGGCCGAGATCAAGGCCAAGGCGGGTGCCCGCCGGATCTCGTTCGAGCTGCACCCCGCCGACGGGTCGGCCGAGGAGAGCGTGCTGCGCGCCCTGCCGGGCACCGTGGGGCTGGACGTGACGAACCGTCCGGACGGCGTCCGCAGCGTCCGGATCCGCAGCACCGACGCCGACGCCGGGGTGGCCGGCCTGTACCGGGCCGGGCTCTACCCCCGTGCCCTGGAAGTCACCAGCCTGGGCCTGGAGCAGGCCTTCCTGACCATCACCGGCGAGGCCGACGAGGAGAACGCGCGATGAAGACCCTGGTGCAGCTCGAGATCCTGCGGACCCTCCGGAACAAGCGCTACCTGATGTTCACGGTGCTCTACCCGGCGCTGCTCTACTTCTTCTTCATCAACGCCTACGGCAACGAGACGGTGGCCGGCGGCGTGTCGGTGAAGGCGTACTTCATGGTCTCGATGGCCACCTTCGGCGCGGTCGGCGCGGTGCTCACCGGCAGCGCGCAGCGGATCTCGCTGGAGCGGAAGAGCGGCTGGGTACGGCAGTTGCGGCTGACCGCGCTGCCCGGCCGGGCGTACACCGTCGCCAAGATCGCCTCCTGCGCGGTCACCACGCTGCCCGCGATCGTGGTGGTCTTCGTGATCGGCGCCTTCGAGGGCGTCGAGCTCTCGGCCGCCCAGTGGCTCGGCCTCGGGGTGGCCCTGTGGCTCGGCAGCTTCGTCTTCGCGGCGCTCGGGGTGGCGCTCGGCTACGCGGCCCAGCCGGACGCGGTGCAGCCGATCGTGATGATCGTCTACATGCTGATGGCGCTGTTCGGCGGCACCTGGTTCCCGGTCGGGGACTCGCTCAAGACGGTGGCGCAGTTCAACCCGGTGTACCTGTACAACCAGTTGGCCAGCTTCGTGCAGCCGGGTCAGTCGCTGGACCTCGGTGCGGTGGCGGGACTGGCCGGCTTCCTGGTGGTCTTCGTCGCCGGTGCGGCCGTCCTCTACCGCAAGGACACCAAGCAGGCATGATGGCCGGCATGTCGAAGTTCATCCCCGCCCGCTTCCGTCCCACCGGGACGGGGGCGGGCGGTTCCGAGTCGTTCGCCGTCGTGCCCGGCGCCCGGGTCGAGAACGTCCGCCAACTGGTGGTCAAGCTCGCCTGGATGCTGCTCTGGATGGTCTACCTCTACTACCCGGTGGAGGACCTGCTCGGTGACGAGCACACCCTGGCGGGCAAGCTCGCCGGCTGGATCGCGCTGACCGCCTTCCTGGCCGCCTACCTGGGCATGGTGGCGGTCCGCTCGATGGCCTCCCCGCACTGGCGCGGCGGGATGGTGGTGGCGGGCGCGATGCTGCTGATCGCGCTGGCCACCTCGCTCTCCTTCGGGGTGCCCTGGCTGGTGCTGTTCACCTACACCTCGGTCTGCGTCGGGGCGGTGCTGCCCCCCAGGCTCGGGTTGATCGGGGTGGCCGGGATCACCGTGATCGCGGTGCTGGTCGCGCTGGGTATCCACACCGAGCGGGACACCCTGGCGGCGATCGTGCTGCCCTGCTTCCTCAGCGGGCTGGCCATGAACGGCCTGCAGCGCCTGATCAGCACGATGCGCGAACTCCGGGAGGCCCGGGCCACGGTGGCCCACCTGGCGGCCTCCGAGGAGCGGCTGCGGCTCGCCCGCGACCTGCACGACCTGCTCGGCCACTCGCTCTCGCTGATCACCATCAAGGCCCAGCTGGCCGGCCGGCTGCTGGACCAGGAGAAGGCCGAGGCGGGCCGGGGCCAGGTGGACGACATCGAGCAGGTCGCCCGGCAGGCCCTGACCGACGTCCGGGAGGCGATCGGCGGCTTCCGCCGCCCCACCCTGGCGGTCGAACTCGCCGCCGCCCGCAGCGCCCTGACGGCGGCCCAGATCGCGGTCGAGGCCGACCCGGCGATCGCCGACCCGCAGCCCGACCTGGAGGCCCCCGAGGCGGCCGCCCTGGCCTGGGCGCTCCGGGAGGCGGTCACCAACGTGGTCCGGCACGGCCAGGGCGCCACCCGGTGCGGCATCGGGCTCGACCGCACCTGGGAGGAGGACGGCAGCCGGTTCGCCGTCCTGGAGGTCAGCGACAACGGTCGTGGCCCGGGCAAGTCCCCGGCGGGCAACGGACTTTCGGGCCTGCAGGAGCGGCTCGCGCTGGTCGGCGGCCGGCTCGACACCGGTCCCGGCGCCCGGGGGAAGGGCTTCCGGCTGCGGGCCCTGGTCCCGGTCCGGGCCGTGGCCGATAGTGTGCCCGAATGATCAGGGTGCTGCTGGCCGAAGACCAGGGAATGGTGCGGGAGGCGCTGGCCGCGCTGCTCTCGCTCGAGGGCGACATCGAGGTGGTCGCCCAAGTGGCGCGCGGCGACGAGGTGGTGGCCGCGGTGCTGGAGCATCAGGTCCAGGTCGCGGTGCTGGACATCGAGATGCCCGGGATGACCGGTATCGAGGCGGCGGCCGAGCTCCGCCGGGCCGCCCCCGGCACCCGGGTGGTGATCGCCACCACCTTCGGACGGCCCGGCTACCTGCGCCGCGCGATGGAGGCCGGGGCGGACGCCTTCCTGGTGAAGGACGCCCCGGCGGCGGAACTCGCCGAGGCGGTCCGGCGGGTGCTCAGGGGCGAGCGGGTGATCGACCCGACGCTGGCCGCAGCGGCCCTGGCGGAGGGCGCCAACCCGCTGACCGCCCGCGAGCGGGACGTGCTCGGGGCGGCGGCCGACGGGGCGGTGAACGCGGAGATCGCGGCGAGGCTGCACCTCTCCGAGGGGACGGTCCGGAACTACCTGTCGATGGCGATCCAGAAGACCTCGGCACGGAACCGGGCCGAAGCGGTGCGGCTCGCCCGCGAAAAGGGCTGGCTCTAGGCAGGGCGTCCGGTTGCCCTCTCCAGGGGCTCGGGGCCCTGCTGACCTGCGACTCCGCCGCGTGGGCGAGGAGATCCGGCGCCGGGGTCACTGCGAAAGTGCCTGACCATCTACGCGACGATCACCTTGCAAGGGCCGGCGTCGCCCACGCGGCGGAGCCGCACATCAGCAGAGCCCCGAGCCCCTGACTCCGTAGCGGGCTGAGCCACTTGCCAAAAGCAGAGCCCCGAGCCCCTGGACCGTAGACCCGAAGGCCCTGCAAAAGGCTGAGCTCAGTTGAGGCGGTGTCGGGCCGCGCGGGCTTCGTGGCGGGTGCGGGCGGCGCCGTCGGGGTCGAAGGCGTCGAGGATCTCCGCGTAGGCGTCCATCTCGGCTGCGCCGGCGATGAAGTCTCCGGTACGGACCATGAGTTGGGCGCGTTCCAGTCGGAGCTGGGCGGGGTGGCGGGGGAGCAGCAGGGAGAGTTCGGTGGCCCAGAGCTGGTGGCGGGCGTGTTCGGGGCGGTCGGCGGCCCAGCTGCGGATGTTGCCGAGCACCCGGAGGACCAGGTCCAACGGCTGTGCGGGGCTGAGCATCTCGGGGGAGAAGTGGTGCCCGGCGGCGGTGGCCAGCCGGGCCACGTCGGGCAGGTCGAGCAGCCGGCCGCCGTGGTACGGGTCGGCCAGTACGTAGTCCTCGCCCCCGGCGGGGTCGCCCACCGCGACGATGAAGTGGCCCGGCAGCGCCACCCCGTGGGCGGTCAGCCCGGCCCGGCGGGCCACCGTCTGCCAGACCAGCGCGAGCATGATCGGCAGCCCGCGCCGCCGCCGGAGCACGTCCGGCAGCAGCGAGGACTCCAGCCGCCCGTAGTCGGACGGCCGGCCGTGGAAGCGTTCCCGCCCGCCGAGCACGGCGGCCAGCAGCGCGGCGACCTCGTCGGCCCCGGCCGGGGCCCGTTCGCGCACGGCCAGTCGGACGGCGGCGGCGTGCCGGTCCAGGGCGGCCTGACAGGCCGCCACCAGCTCGTCCAGCGTCGGTGGTTCGGAGCCGTCGGCGGGCGGCTCGGCCAGCGTGTGCTCGGCGGCGGCGAGCACACAGAGCAGCACCGGGTCGGGCTCGTCGGCCCTGGCCTCGGCGCGGAATCGTGCACGGCTCTGCTCGGTCACAGTCCACACTCTCCGGTGACGCTACCGCCGGGGCAGGCCGGCGTAGTGGTAAGTGTGACTGGTGGTGAAGCCCAGGCGGTCGTACAGGGCGATCGCGCCCGTGTTCGTCACCTCGACCTGAAGGTACGCGCCGGTGGCGCCCTCCTCGGCGGCGCGCGCCGCCAGGACGGCCATCACGGTGGAGGCCAGCCCGGTCCGGCGGGCGGACGGGTCCACCTCGACCGCGCCGAAGCAGGCCCAGGGGCCGTCGATGACGCACCGTCCGATCGCGACCGGCGGCCGGCCGGGGCCGCCGGGCACCGTGGCGAACCAGACCGAGGGGCCGCCGTGCAGCACCCGGTGGGCGGCCCGTTCGACCTCGGGGTCGTCGGTGACCCGGCGGTAGCGGGACAGCCAGTCGGCGTCGGCGGTCCGGGAGAGCCGGACCCGATCGGGTCCGGAACCCAGCTTCACCAGACCGGCCAGCGGGGCGACCCGGACCGTGGTCGGGGCCTCGGCGGCACCCAGCCGGGCGAGTTCGGCGGCCAGCTCGGGCGGCGAGCCCGGCGTGGTCACCTCGAAGAAGGCGGGCAGGCCGCGTGCTTCGTACCAGTCCCGCGCCACCTCCAGCGCCTCGGGCAGCGGCAGGCCCGGATCACCGAGCGTCTGCACCGAGTTGGCCCGCCGGGTGAAACCGGCGGAGGCGCGCAGGGTCCACTCGCCGAGCGGTTCCTGCTCGACGGCGGGCCAGCCCCGGGCGGCGATCCGCTGCAGCTCGACCGGGGAGCTGACGGGCAGTGGGGCGCGGCGGGCCGGGAACAGCGGCACCGGCTTGCCCGCCACCAGCAGTCTCTCCGGGAAGGACACCTCGGGGCCGGTCCTGGGCACCACGGTGAGGCCGTGATCGTCCCAACGGGCGAGTACCCCGATCACATCGCGGAACACCGGACGGTCGTTCACCAGCTCCGAAATCCGCCGTACGGAGACTCGTCGCCCCACGTCAGAGCGGTCGAGCCGGACCTCGGGACGGCCGCCGGCGACGGTTCCATCCATCATCAAGGGCACCTCCTGTGTAATTGCGGTCTCTGACCCGCGATACTAGGGGCGGGCATCGACGACGCCGCGCGTATCCGCGCACGCAAGCAATTAGTTTGGGCTGCCACGCCCAACCGAGGAGGAACGACAGCGTGACCTACGTCATCGCGCAGCCTTGTGTCGACGTCAAGGACAAGGCGTGCATCGAAGAATGCCCTGTTGACTGCATCTACGAGGGCCAGCGTTCGCTCTACATCCACCCGGACGAGTGTGTCGACTGTGGAGCCTGCGAGCCGGTCTGCCCGGTCGAGGCGATCTTCTACGAGGACGACACCCCGGAGGAGTGGAAGGACTACTACAAGGCCAACGTCGAGTTCTTCGACGACCTGGGCTCCCCGGGCGGCGCCTCCAAGCTCGGCCTGATCGACTCGGACCACCCGTTCATCGCGGCCCTCCCGCCGCAGAACGCCGACAGTGGCCACTGAGCAAGTGAGCACCGAAGACACCACGCACGCGCCGCTCCCGGGTCACCCGGGGGCGGCGCGCCGCGTCTCAGACCTGTTGCCCACGTTCCCCTGGGACAAGCTGGAGCCGTACAAGCGGACGGCGCTGGCCCACCCGGGCGGACTCTGCGACTTCTCCGTCGGCACCCCGGTCGACCCGGTCCCCGAGGTGATCCAGCAGGCGCTGGCGGCCGCCACGGACACGCCCGGCTACCCGACCGTCTGGGGCCCGGTGGAGCTCCGCGAGGCGATCGCCGGCTGGCTGCGCCGTCGGCTCGGCGCCGAGATCGGCCCGGACGCGATCCTGCCGACCATCGGCTCCAAGGAGCTGGTGGCCTGGCTGCCCGGCCAGTTGGGGCTCGGCCCCGGCGACCAGGTGGCCTACCCGACGCTCGCCTACCCGACCTACGAGGTCGGCGCCCGGCTCTGCGGGGCCGAGCCGGTCGCGTACGACTCGGTGGACGAGCTGGACCCCACCCGGGTCCGGCTGCTCTGGCTCAACTCGCCGTCCAACCCGACCGGTCGGGTGCTGACGGCGGACCAGCTCCGGCACGCCGTGGCCTGGGCCAGGGAGCACCGGGTGCTGCTGGTCAGCGACGAGTGCTACCTGGAACTCGGCTGGGAGGCCGACCCGGTCTCGGTGCTGCGCCAGGACGTCTGCGGCGGCGACCACGAGGGCCTGCTCGTGGTGCACTCGCTCTCCAAGCGCTCCAACCTGGCCGGCTACCGCGCCTCCTTCGTGGCCGGTGACCCGGTGGTGGTCCGGGAGTTGCTGGAGATCCGCAAGCACGGCGGGATGATCGTGCCCGCGCCGGTGCAGGCCGCGACGGTCGTGGCGCTGGCCGACGACGCGCACGTGGCCGAGCAGCGGGAGCGGTACGCGGCGCGCCGTTCGGCGCTGCGGGCCGCGCTGGAGGCGTACGGCTTCCGGATCGAGCACTCCGAGGCCAGCCTGTACCTCTGGGCGACCCAGGACCGCCCCTGCTGGGAGACCGTGGCCGAACTGGCCGACCTGGGCATCCTGGTGGCCCCCGGCGACTTCTACGGCCCCGCGGGCGACCGGTTCGTCCGGGTGGCCTTCACCGCCACCGACGAACGCGTCGCGGCGGCCGTGGCCCGCCTGAAGCACTAGGTTCCGGTAGGTGCTCAGCCCGCTACGGGGTCAGGGGCTCGGGGCTCTGCTGTTGTGTGGCTTCGCCGCGTGGGCGACGCCGGCCCTTGCAAGGTGATCGTCGCGTAGGTGGTCAGGTACTTTCGCAGTGACCCGCACGCCGGATCTCCTCGCCCGCGCGGCGGAGTCGCAGGTCAGCAGAGCCCCGAGCCCCTGGACAGTGCAGCCTTGCGCCGTGCAAAAAGCTGAGCGCCTGCCGAAAGCGCAGCGCCGAGCTCCTGGGGTAGTGCAAGTGAACGTCCCGCCAAAGTGAAGGGCCCCTACCGAGGTCGGTAGGGGCCCTTCGTGCGGGAGGGTCAGCCGCCGACGGGCAGGCCGCCGAGGGGGAGGCCGCCGCCGAGGAGGCCGGTCACGGCGCCGAGCGGGTTGCCCGCGCCGCCGAGGCGGTTGCTGCTGTCGGTCGGGTCCTGGGTGTCGATCGGCAGCTTGGCGGTGTCGGGCACGACGTTGGCCAGGCCGCCCGGGAGGGCGCCGGTGAGCTGGTGGGTGTCGGGCAGGCCACCGGTGGGCAGGGCGCTGGAGGCGAGGCCGGTGAGGGAGCCCGAGGTGAGCTGACCGAGCGGGAGGCCGGGGACGGCCGCGCTGCGGGTGCCGGCGGCCGGGGAACCGGGCAGGTGCGGCACCTTGTCGGTGACGGCGGGGGCGAGGCGGTCGACCAGGGCGGGGGTGGCCTTGCCCGCGACGGCGGCCAGCACGCCCGCGGTCTCGGTGGTCTTGGCGGCCGGGGCGGCCACCTTGCCGAGCATCTGGTCGGCGTCCGGCAGGGTGCCCGCGACGGCCTTGCCCGCGACGTCGGCGGTGGCCGGGACGCCGGTCTGCACGGTGGCCGCGGTGGTGTCGGCGGCGGCGTGGCCGGCGTCGTGGGTGGCCCCCTGGAGCGTCGCGTGCGGCTGGTCGAGCTGGCTCAGCCCGGCCCCCAGGTCGGTCGGCGGCACCAGGTCGGCGGCGGACGCCGCGCCTGCTGCGGCCATCGGGGTCGCGGCGGCGGCAACGAGCAGCGCGGCCTGGGCGATCCGGCGCGTGAGGGGGAGAGACATGGTGCTCCTAAGAGGTGAGGTCCCCCCGGCTGTGCACATGCTCGGGCCAGGGGTGTCCGTCGGGCGGACGACGTTATTACCGCTGGAGCCGTCAGAAGGTTTCGCCACCCTATGGTCAAGGGTCGGCAAAGATCGGACGATCCTCTTTCCGACATTCGCGACATTTCGACCAACTCCGCGCGTGCTGGCGAAACGTCACTCCTCTTGGTGGGCAAGGGAAGTACGGCGATGATCCGCCGGACCGTCAGAGCGCCCGGTGCCGTCCACCGGGATTGACCGGAATCACCCGGTCGGCCGGTGGTAGCTCACCAGTGCGTCAACCGGACTTCGGGGTGCCCAGCGTGACCAGCACCCGGTCCGCGCCGGCGCCCTCGGCGCCCTTCGACTGCCAGCCGTCGGCGGGCCTGTCGACCTTCCAGACCTTGCCGTCGTAGGAGACCTGACCGATCCCCAGGTCGCCGGCCTGGGCCACCGCCCACTGGGCCAGTGCCCAGCCGGTCTGCCGCTGGGCCGCCCCGGCCTGCGGGGTGAGCGCCAGCACCGTCCGGGTCTCCTTGCCGGCCGGCGGGACCGGCGTGGTGGTGACCAGCTTGCCGAACTCGCGGCGGGCCCGGTCGGCCAGGTTCGGCTGCGGCTGCTCCTCGTTGGCGGCCGCGACGGTGGCCGCCAGGTCGTGCACCACGCAGCTCAGCGCGGCGGGCTCGCGGCCGGTCAGGGCGGAGGCGAGCAGGGTCGCGTTGGTCTCGTGCTTGGCGTACGCCTGCGGGAAGCCGCTGCGCTGCACCTCCTGGGCCGCGTCGGTGAGCGGCAGCCGGGCGTAGCCGGGCACCTTGACCAGACCGTCCAGGAACTTGTTGGTGGCGTACACCGGGTCCTTGATCTGCTGGACGGTGCCCCAGCCCTGCGAGGGGCGCTGCTGGAACAGGCCGACCGAGTCGCGGTCGCCGCCGTCCAGGTTGTGGATCTTCGACTCCTGCATCGCGGTGGCCAGCGCGATGGTGACGGCCCGCTCGGGCAGGCCGCGGGAGAGGGCCACGGCGCTGATGGTGGCGGCGTTGGCGGCCTGGGCGAGTTCGAGGTCGCCCTTGCCGGTGCCGGTGGCCACCGTGCAGCCCTCGGGCGGCGGGCTCAGCTTGTCCCGGTTGAGGAAGAGCACGGTGCCCGCGAGCACCGCGAGCGCGGTGAGCCCGACCAGCACCCGGCGTACCGGATGGCGCCGACGGCCCGTCGACTCCTCTGCCGCAGTCTCGGCCACCACTACCCCTCTCGCCTCGCGTTCTCGCCCGCACACCGTACCCACTCGGACGGCTGTGCGGTGCCGGTGGTTGCAACGGCGGCTACTAGGCTGGCCGGCATGACCAGCCCTGAGACGTCCCTGCACCAGAGCCTCGACCTCGGCCTCGACGGCGGCACGCTGACCGCCAGGTTGGTCGACTTCCCCTCCGTGAGCGGGAGCGAGGGCCCGCTGGCCGATGCGGTGGAGACGGCGCTGCGGGCGTACCCGCACCTGACCGTGGACCGGTTCGGCAACAACGTGGTGGCCCGGACGAACCTGGGCCGGGCCGAGCGGGTGCTGCTGGCCGGACACCTGGACACCGTGCCGATCGCCGACAACGTGCCCTCGCACGTCGAGGGCGACCTGCTCTACGGCTGCGGCACCTCCGACATGAAGTCCGGCGTCGCCGTGCAGCTCCGGCTGGCCGCCACCCTGCCCGACCCGAACCGTGACCTCACCTTCGTGTTCTACGACTGCGAGGAGATCGAGGCGTCCCGGAACGGCCTCGGTCACCTGGTGGCCAGTCACCCCGACTGGCTGGCGGCCGACTTCGCGGTCCTGCTGGAGCCCAGCGGCGCGATGGTCGAGGGCGGCTGCCAGGGCACCCTGCGGGTCGACGTGAGGCTGACCGGCACCCGGGCCCACTCGGCCCGCAGCTGGCTCGGCGAGAACGCCATCCACAAGGCGGGCGAGGTGCTGCGACGGCTCACCGCGTACCAGCCGCGCCGGGTCGAGATCGACGGCCTGGAGTACCGCGAGGGCCTGAACGCCAACCTGATCAGCGGCGGGGTGGCCGCCAACGTGATCCCGGACGAGTGCGTGGTGCACGTCAACTTCCGCTACGCGCCGGACCGGTCGGAGGAGCAGGCCCTCGAGCACCTCAGGGAGGTGCTGGCGGGCTTCGACCTGGTGGTCGCCGACTCCGCGCCCGGCGCGCTGCCCGGGCTCGACCAGCCCGCCGCCCGGGCCTTCCTGGCGGCGGTCGGCGGCGAGGCCAGGGCCAAGTTCGGCTGGACCGACGTGGCCCGGTTCAGCGCGCTCGGCGTCCCGGCGGTCAACTACGGCCCCGGCGACCCGAACCTGGCGCACAAGCGCGAGGAGCACTGCTCGCTCACCGCCATCGCCGAGGTCGAGGACCGGCTGCGGGCCTGGCTGACGGCCAACTGACCGTCACCGGCCGTACCTTCCGTTGTTCCCCGAAATCGGGGAACAACGGGCGTAGGGTTTCGTCATGACAGGCACTGGAGACGAAAAGCACTACGGGGAGAGCCCTGACCAGGGCCAGGACCCCGAGCGGAAGAACGTTCCGGAGAAGCGGAAGGGCCCGGTCCTGCTCCGTCGGGACCAGGTCGGCACCAGCACCACCGACCAGCGGCTGCTGGACACCACGGGTCCGACCGACTGGCTGCACACCGACCCCTGGCGGGTCTGGCGGATCACCTCCGAGTTCGTCGAGGGCTTCGGCGCCCTGGCCGAACTCCCGCCCGCGATCAGCGTGTTCGGCTCGGCCCGGACACCCGTCGACTCACCCGAGTACGCGGCCGGGGTGGCCATCGGCCGGGCCCTGGTGGACGCGGGCTACGCGGTGATCACCGGCGGCGGGCCGGGTGCGATGGAGGCCGCCAACCGGGGCGCCTCCGAGGCCGGCGGCCTCTCGGTCGGGCTCGGCATCGAGCTCCCCTTCGAGCAGGGGCTGAACGAGTTCGTCGACCTCGGGCTGAACTTCCGGTACTTCTTCGTCCGGAAGACGATGTTCGTGAAGTACGCCCAGGGCTTCGTGGTGCTGCCGGGCGGGCTCGGCACGCTGGACGAGCTGTTCGAGGCGCTCACCCTGGTGCAGACGAAGAAGGTCACCCGGTTCCCGGTGATCCTGTTCGGCTCGGCGTACTGGGGCGGGCTGGTCGACTGGCTGCGGGACACGCTGGTCGCACAGGGGAAGGCGAGCGCGCACGACCTGGAGCTCTTCCACGTGGTGGACGAGATCGACGAGGTCCTCAAGATCATCGCAGAGAACCGCCGCCCGGCGAACGAGATCTAGCAGGGGCTCAGCTTTTTGCAGGGCGTACGGATCTACGGTCCAGGGGCTCGGGGCTGCACCTTTGGCAGGCGCTCGGGCATCTACGGTCAGGGGCTCGGGGCTGCACCTTTGGCAGGCGATCGAGCATCTACGGTTCAGGGGCTCGGGGAACTGCGAGGAGATCTGGCGTTCGGGTCACAGACGAAAGTGCCTGACCACCTACGCAACGATCACCTTGAAAGGGCCGGCGTCGCAGTTCCCCGAGCCCCTGGACCGTAGCCCCGAAGCACCTGCCAGGACCCGCCGTCAGGCCAGGCCGCGGCGGGCGACGGCCGGGGGGCGGATGCCCTGGATGGCGGCGACCATGTCGAGGACCTGGCGGGTCTCGGCGACCTGGTGGGCGCGGTAGATCCGGGCGCCGAGCCAGGCGGAGACCGCGGTGGTGGCCAGGGTGCCGAGCAGGCGCTCGTCGACCGGGCGGTCCAGCGTCTCGCCGACGAAGTCCTTGTTGGAGAGCGAGACCAGCACCGGGAAGCCGGTCGCGGTCATCTCGGGCAGCCGACGGGTGGCCTCCAGCGAGTGCCGGGTGTTCTTGCCGAAGTCGTGGCCCGGGTCGATGATCAGCGCGTCCCGCCGCACCCCGAGCCCTGCGGCCCGCTCGGCCAGCCCCACGGTGACCCGCAGGATGTCGGCCATCACGTCCTGGTACCCGACCCGGTGCGGGCGGGTCCGGGGCTCCGCCCCGCCGGCGTGGGTGCAGACCAGCCCGACGTCGTACCGGGCCGCGACCTCGGCCAGCTTCGGGTCGACCCCGCCCCAGGCGTCGTTCAGCAGGTCGGCGCCGACCTCGCAGACCGCCTCGCCGACCTCGTGCCGCCAGGTGTCGACGCTGATCACGGCCCCGGGGTGACGCTTCCTCAGCTCGGCCACGAAGGGGACCGTCCGGCGCAGTTCCTCCTCGACCGTCACCTCCTCGCCGGGCCCGGCCTTCACGCCGCCGATGTCCAGGATCGCCGCGCCCTCGGCCACCGCCCGGTCCGCGGCGGCGAACGCCGCCTCGTCCGCGAAGGTCGCGCCGCGGTCGAAGAACGAGTCGGGAGTGCGGTTGACGATGGCCATGATCACCAGTTCGTCCTCGCCGAATTCGCGTGGGCCCAGACGGAGTGCCACCGGTGTCTCCTCCACAGCTCGCCCGGGTGCAATGATGGGCCCCGGTCTGTTCGGGGACCATGATCCCATCTCTCTGGCCGGGTCCACTGGAAGGTACTGGAGGACAGCTCGTGTTCTGGTTGGTCGTGGTCGCGATGGCCGTGGTGGTCGGTGGAACCGCACTGGTGGCCCTGGGTGGTGGCGGGACCCTGCCCGAGGCGGTGCACGACCGGATCGCGGCCCGGTTGCCGCAGGACCGGCCGTTGAGCCGGACGGACGTGGACGAGATCCGGCTGCCGATGGCGCTGCGCGGCTACCGGATGGACGAGGTGGACGACGTGCTCGACCGCCTCGGTGCCGAACTCGCGCTCCGCGACACCCGGATCGCCGAGCTGGAGGCCACCGCGGTGCTGGTCGGCTCGGTGGAGGCGAACACGCCCGAGGGCGAGGAGCCGTTGCCCGGTCTGGAGGAGTTCACCAAGGTGACGGACCACCGGGACGGCGGGGCCGGGCTGTGACCGGGGCGGTGCTCGGCGCGGACGGCCTGCGGCGCTGCGGCTGGGGCGACTCGGCGGACGACTACCGGGTCTACCACGACACCGAGTGGGGCCGTCCGGTGCACGGCGACGACGCGCTGTTCGAGCGGGTCGCCCTGGAGGCGTTCCAGTCCGGGCTGTCCTGGATCACCATCCTGCGCCGCCGGGAGGGCTTCCGGGCCGCGTTCGCCGGCTTCGAGATCGCCGCGGTGGCGGAGTTCGACGAGGCGGACGCCGAGCGGCTGCTCCAGGACCCCGGCATCATCCGGAACCGGGCCAAGATCGCGGCCACCATCGCCAACGCCCGGGTCGCCCGCGAGCTGGACGGCGGACTGGACGCGCTGATCTGGCAGTTCGCGGTCGAGCCCGGCTCCCGGCCGGCGCCGCACACCCTGGCCGACGTACCGGCCGTGACACCGGAGTCCACGGCCCTGGCCAAGGAGCTCAAGAAACAGGGCTTCCGCTTCGTCGGCCCGACCACGGCCTACGCCCTGATGCAGGCCTGCGGCCTGGTCAACGACCACCTGATCGACTGCCACGCCCGCTGAACCCTTTTGGCACGTGGTGCACCACCAGGGGCTCGGGGCTCTGCTGTTGTGCGGCTCCGCCGCGTGGGCGACGCCGGCCCTTGCAAGGTGATCGTTGCGTAGGTGGCCAGGGACTTTCGCAGTGACCCGAGCGCCTGGGTAGTCGACGGCTGAGCGCCTGCCTACAGCGCAGCCCCGAGCCCCTGGACAGTGCAACCGAATGCCTTGCAAAAAGCCGAGCGCTCGCCCGGAGGGCCTACCGCCCGAGGTAGACCGGCTGCTCCTTGGCGACGAAGGCGTTGACCGCGATGCGGTGGTCCTCGCTGGCGCCGGCCAGCGTCTGGAGTTCGTCCTCCTTGTCGAGGAGTTCGCTCAGGGTGTGGGTGGCCCCGTACGCCAGGGCGGTCTTGATCGCGCCGAGTGCGACCGTCGGCCCCTGCGCCAGTCGCTGCGCGAACTCGCGGGCAGTGGTGGCCAGTTCGGCGGACGGGACGACCTTGGTGGCCAGCCCGAGCTGGGCCGCCTCGGCCGCCTTCACGGTGCGCGGGAACATCAGCAGTTCGGTGGCCCGGGCGTGCCCGACCAGCCGGGGCAGGGTCCAGGACGCGCCCGAGTCGGCGGTCAGCGCGACCCCGGCGAACGAGGTGTTGAAGCCCGCGGTGTCGGCCACGATCCGGAAGTCGCAGGCGAAGGCCAGCGAGGCCCCGGCGCCGGCCGCGACGCCGCCGACCGCCGCGACGGTCGGCTTGTTCATCCCGGCCAGGGCCCGGACCAGCGGGTTGTAGTGCTCGGCGACGGTCCGCAGCGGGGCGTCGCTGGTGCCGAGCAGGCCGAGGTGCTCCTTGAGGTCCTGGCCGACGCAGAACGCCTTCTCGCCCGCACCGGTGAGCAGCACCGCCCGGACGGCACCGTCCTCGGCCGCCGCGATCACGGCGTCCCGGAGCGCCACCTTGGTGGCGATGTCCAGGGCGTTCATCGCCTCGGGCCGGTTGATGGTGATGACGGCCAGGCCGCCGTCGAGTTCGAACAGCACGGAGTCGGACATGGGCGGGGCTCCCTGGGTGTCGAGGGTGGACGAAGTCAGCATGCCCGAGGGGCGCGGGTGGCGGGGAGTGTGAGGTCCGGCACCTTTTCGCGGTGCCGCCGGAGCAGTGCCGCCAGGGCTTCTGGCGGGTAATGCGGTGCTCTGGGCGGGTGTGGCCGGTGGTGCGGAGAGAGTGACGTTGGTCATCAAGCCATCCGATGCGGGATAATGGCTTCCGATCAATGCGTTCGATACCGGCGGTGGACGGACTGCCGGGACGTAGCTGAGCGGTTGCAGGAAGGGGAACGAGCATGGCGGCCATGAAGCCGCGGACGGGTGACGGCCCGCTCGAGGTCACCAAAGAGGGACGGGGCATCATCATGCGGGTGCCGCTCGAAGGCGGCGGACGTCTCGTGGTGGAGCTCACGCCGGATGAGGCGAGCGCCCTCGGTGACGCCCTGAAGGCGGCCACCGGCTGACCCAGCGGGTGATCCCGCGTTCTCCCCGGAGACACGCGCACACCGCCGAGCCCGGCTCCGGAACCTCGGAGCCGGGCTCAGTGCTGCCCGGCGGGCCCGAGGGCGGACGGCGGTGGGGTCAGCGCTTCACGGCGCAGAGCAGCCCGTCGCTGACCGGCAGCAGGGCGGGCAGCAGCAGGTCGCTCTCCCGGACGTCCCGGACCAGTTCGCGGACCGCGCGGGTCTGCGGGTCGTGGTGGTCGGGTTCGGCCAACCGGCCCTGCTGGAACACCCCTTCGAAGCAGACCACGCCGCCGGGGCGGAGCAGGCGCAACGATTCTGCAAGGTAGGCCTGCGATTCGGCCGGGTCGCCGTCGCAGAAGACCAGGTCGTACTGACCGTCCGCCAACCGGGGCAGCACGTCCAGTGCCCGGCCGGGGATGAACCGGGCCCGGTTCGGGGCGAAGCCGGCCGCGTGGTACGCCTCCCGGGCGTACTGCTGGCGGACCGGCTCCAGGTCGACGGTGGTCAGCACGCCGTCCGGCCGCATCCCGCGCAGCAGGTAGACCCCGGAGACGCCGGTGCCGGTGCCCACCTCCGCGATCGCCTTGGCGTCCACCGCGGCGGCCAGCAGCCGCAGTGCGGACCCGCCGCTCGGCCCGATCGCCCGGATGCCGGTCCGCGCGGACTGGGCCCTGGCGTAGGTCAGCACCGCGTCCTCGCCGACGAAGGTGTCGGCGAGAGCCGCGTGTGCGGGCCCGAAGTCGGTGATGGCTGCCTCTTCCGGAGCGCCTGATGTCGATATTTCCAGCCACAGATTACTGGCCGGGCGGGAACCGCGTTCGAAGACCGGCCGTTGACCCGGAAGGGAAGTGGTGATCGGCCCACGGAGCAGTGGCTCCCCGGGCGGGAATCGGTGCTTTATCCGGATCTGACGGGTGAGGTGGATATGGTGGTGGCCCTGCTGGGCAGAAGAGCCGACCGAGGAGGTGTGGCCGAGGACGACGTCCGGACGCCGTGGCACCTGAGCGGCTCTGCGTCGGCCCGTACGCCGAAGCCCGTGATGAACCAGTCTGCGCACTCCCCCCTGGACAAGTCGACCGCAGCCGACACCGTGGTGGTCGACGCCCCCGCCCCGCTCGCGACCTTCGCCGAGGGCCCCGACGCGCAGACCTGGACGCCGCCGAGCTGGGCGGAGATCGTCGAGGCGCACAGCGCCCGGGTGTACCGGCTGGCCTACCGCCTGACGGGCAATCAGCACGACGCCGAGGACCTGACCCAGGAGGTCTTCGTCCGGGTGTTCCGCTCGCTCTCCACCTACACCCCCGGCACCTTCGAGGGCTGGCTGCACCGGATCACCACCAACCTGTTCCTGGACATGGTGCGCCGCCGTCAGCGGATCCGGTTCGACGCGCTCGGCGACGACGCCGCCGAGCGGCTGCCGAGCCGTGAGCCGAGCCCGGCCCAGCACTTCAGCGACACCCACTTCGACGCCGACGTCCAGCAGGCGCTGGACACCCTGGCCCCCGAGTTCCGCGCCGCCGTGGTGCTCTGTGACATCGAGGGCCTCAGCTACGAGGAGATCGCCGCGACCCTGGGCGTCAAGCTCGGGACGGTCCGCAGCCGGATCCACCGCGGCCGTTCGCACCTGCGCGCCGCGCTCAAGCACCGTGCCCCGGGGTCCGCTCCGGGCCGGGTGCGCCGGGGCGGGGCCGAGCCGGTGGCGGTGGGTGCCGAGCCCGCCGGGGCCGATCGGGGGTCGGCGTGACCTCCGCCGAACCCACCGGCCGGGCCAGGCGAGGCTCCGGCTGGGCCCAACTCGGCCGTCGGGCCGAGCCGGTGACGGAGCTTCGGGCGGTCCCGCTGCGGGCCGCCGCCGAGCCGCCCACCGAGCAGCACCACCTCGGTGACCGGCTCTCCGCCTTCGTCGACGGCGAGTTGGACCACGACGCCCGCGAGCGGGTCCAGGCCCACCTGGCCACCTGCCCCGACTGCCTCGCCGAGGCGGACGAGAGCCGGTCCGCCAAGCAGCTGCTGACCGGCAGCGCCGCCCCCGGCCCGTCCGCACTGCTGATGGCCCGGCTGCTCGCGGTGGCCGCCCTGCCGGAGGACGACGAGCACCCCGGGGCCGGCGGTCCCGCCGTGCCCGGGGTCGGCACGCTCGGCGGCAGCCGGCTGACCGGCGGTTCGTTCGGCCGGGGTGCCGGGGCCTCGTTCGGGGGCGGTGCGCTCGGTGCCGGTGCCCCGCTGCCGGGGGTGGACCCGAGGGCCCGTCGGACGTTCCGCCCGCTGGCGGCCGCGGCCGAGCCGCCGGTGACGCGCTCCGCGCCGCTCGGCCGGCGCTTCGTCTTCGCGGCGGCCGGGGCCTTCTCGGTCGCGGCGGTCACCCTGGGCGGGGTCTCCGCGGTCTCCGGCGAGGAGCAGCACGGCACGGTCACCCCGGTGAGCGGCCCCGGCGGCTCCGTGGTGGTCCCGGTGGACTTCCCCGCCGCGTACCCGGTGCGGACGCCGGGCGGGCTGATGGCGGCGCTGCCCAGTTGGCAGCCGAGCGCGGAGGCCGACCGCCGACCCGTCGCGCCCCAGCACTACCTTCGCTGAACCACGCAGGGGGCCCGGCCGCCGGCCTGGATCTTTGCCACAGCTTCATCAAGCTGGGGCCTCGGGACACGCCGGTGGCCATTACTCTGTACTGACGCTGTCCAGATTTCATCAGGTGCCGGGAGCTCGGGTGTTCACAGACGTAGGCCCACTTGAGGTCGTGACACTGGTCATCCTGGCCATCGTGATCTTCGGCCCGGACAAACTGCCGAAGCTGATCCAGGACGTGATGGGCTTCGTCCGCAAGGTGCGCACCTTCGCGGACAGTGCCAAGGAGGACATCCGCTCGGAGCTGGGCCCGGACTTCAAGGACTTCGACTTCGAGGACCTGAACCCGAAGACCTTCGTCCGCAAGCAGCTGCTCGGCAACAACGAGGACCCGCTGGGCTTCAAGGAGATCCGGGACGGGCTGGACATCAAGTCCGTGCTCAACGACGACCCGGCGCCGAGCCGGGCGGTCTCCGACCTGACCAAGTCGGCCTCGCCGCTCGCCTCCCCGGTCACCGCCGATCCGCTGAAGAAGGACGAGCGCCCGCCGTTCGACCCGGACGCCACCTGACCCACCCCGCCTTCCGTACGCCCCGCCCGGCCGCCGCGCTGAGCGGGGCGTCGGCGGCTCCGCCGCTATTGTGCTGAGAGCCATTGATCAGTGCGGTACGAGGAGGCCCAGGGATGGACGCGACGAGCCGTGCGGTGGGGACGGCCACGGTGGGCGCCACCGTGGGAGCACAGACCCGGGCGGCGGCCGACCCGCTGGCGCCCTACCTGGCCGCCGACTTCCCCTGGTACGGCCTGGACGACGGCTGGACCGGGCGGCGCTGGCTGCTGCAGGCCGGGGCGGCGGCGGGCCGGGCCGAGCAGCCGATCGACTACGGCACCCTGGGGCACGGCGAGGAGCCCGCCAAGCACTACGAGGCCCGGGATGTCCGCAAGTTCGCCGTGGTGGTCACGGTGGCCCGCCGGGACAGCCGCCGCAGCGCGGACAACACCGGCATGCTCGAAGCCACCTCCGCCTCCTCCGCCGCCTGGCTGGCCGGTTCGGGGCTGCTCGCCGCGACCTGGCCCGGCCAGCTCGACCGTACCCTCCGGCAGGACTGGCTCGACCAGCAGAGCGCCCTCGCCTGGGACCTCGCCGACGACCTGGACGGCCCCGGCTGGTCCCCGCTCAGCCTCCCCGTCAACGGCCTCCCGCAGCCCTTCCGCTACCGCGAGTCCGAGTACGGCTGGGTGCTCGCGGGCGAGGCCCCCGGCGTCCTCCTCGGCGCCTACGGCCGTGGCGTCAGCGCCTACGGCGCCGGCTTCGCCACCGTCCCCGACCTGACGGTCTACAACGGCCGCTGAGCCCTCTCCCGGAGCCGCCCCCGGCCCGGGTACGCCGAAGGCCCCGGGAGCACCTCCCGGGGCCTTCGGTGACGTCGCGTCAGAACTTGTTCTTCGGGGTCAGCCCCAGGGAGAGGCCGGAGAGGCCGCGCTGGCGGCCGCCGAGCTTGCCGGCGATGGTGCGCAGGGCGGTGGCGGCGGGGGAGTCCGGGGCGGCCAGGACGACCGGGCGGCCGTCGTCGCCGCCCTCGCGGAGGCGGACGTCGATCGGGATCGAGCCGAGCACCGGGACGGTGGCGCCGACCGAGCGGGTCAGGGCGTCGGCGACGGTCTGGCCGCCGCCGGTGCCGAAGACGTCGATCATCTCGTCGCAGTGCGGGCAGGGCATGCCCGACATGTTCTCGATCACGCCGACGATCTTCTGGTGGGTCTGCAGCGCGATGGTGCCGGCCCGCTCGGCCACCTCGGCGGCGGCCATCTGCGGGGTGGTGACGATCAGGATCTCGGCGTTCGGGACCAACTGGGCGACCGAGATGGCGATGTCGCCGGTGCCCGGCGGGAGGTCGAGCAGCAGGACGTCGAGGTCGCCCCAGTAGACGTCGGCCAGGAACTGCTGGAGGGCCCGGTGCAGCATCGGGCCGCGCCAGACCACCGGAGCGTTGCCCGGGGTGAACATGCCGATCGAGATGACCTTCACGCCGTGCGAGGACGGCGGCATGATCATGTCCTCGACCTGGGTCGGGCGGCCCTCGACGCCGAGCATCCGGGGGATGCTGTGGCCGTAGATGTCGGCGTCCACCACGGCGACCTTGAGGCCGTCGGCCGCCATCGCGGCGGCCAGGTTGACGGTGACCGAGGACTTGCCGACGCCGCCCTTGCCGGAGGCGACCGCGTAGACCCGGGTCAGCGTGCCGGGCTTGGCGAACGGGATCTCCCGCTCGGGCGCGCCGCCGCGGAGCAGGTGCGAGAGCTCCTTGCGCTGCTCCTCGCTCATCACGTCGAGCTCGACCTGAACCTCCGTCACCCCGGCGACGCCGGAGACGGCGGTGGTCACCCGTTCGGTGATGGTCTCGCGCATCGGGCAGCCCGAGACGGTCAGGTAGATCGCGACCCGGACGGCGCCGCCGTCACCGATCTCGACCGATTTCACCATGCCGATCTCGGTGATCGGACGGTTGATCTCCGGGTCGTTGACGGTTGCCAGCGCCTCGCGTACGGACTCCTCCGTGACGCCTGCCGCAACCTCTGTCTCGTTGGCCATGCCTTGATGGTACGGCGCGCCGAAACGACGCCGACCCGGCGGTAACGTGCCGCCGGTCACAACCGGTCGGCGACGTCCCGGCGTTCGTCCAGTTCCTTGAGCAGCGCCTGCAGTTCGGAGCGGACGAAGTCGCGGGTGGCGACCTCGCCGAGCCCGTGTCGCAGGGCCGCGACCTCCCGGGTCAGGTACTCGGTGTCGGCGATGTTGCGGTCGCTGCGGGCCCGGTCCTGCTCCATGTTGACCCGGTCCCGGTCGTCCTGGCGGTTCTGCGCCAGCAGGATCAGCGGGGCGGCGTAGGAGGCCTGCAGGGAGAGCATCAGGGTGAGGAAGATGAAGGGGTAGTTGTCCCACCGCAGGTTCGCCGGGCCGACGGTGTTCCAGAGCACCCAGGCGATGATCACCACCGTCATCCAGACGATGAACCGGCCGGTGCCGAGGAAGCGGGCGATCCGCTCGGAGAGCTTGCCGAACGCCTCCGGGTCGTACACCGGCAGCGTGATGAAGCCGGGTCTGGCGGTGCGCGGCTGGTCCAGCCGGCTGCGGGCCGGGCCGGTCGGCTCGGGGCGGGGCGTACGGCGCTGGGAGCCCTCGCGGGCGCGCAGCTCCCGGAGCTCGCGCAGTTCGCGCAGTTCGCCCTGGAGGCGCTGGCGCGGGGTCTCGTCCCGGCGGCTCTTCCGGTCAGCGTCCACCACTCGCCTCGCTCTCGTGTGCGTCGCCCGCGTGCAGGGCGGCCTCGCGCCAGTCGTTCGGCAGCAGGTGGTCCAGGACGTCGTCGACGGTGACCGCGCCCAGCAGGTGGTCGGCCTCGTCCACCACCGGTGCCGCCACCATGTTGTACGCCGCCAGGTAACTGGTGATCAGCGGCAGCGGGGTGTCCGGCGGCAGCGGGTCGAGGTCGTCGTCGACCAGCGAGCCGACCAGGGTGTACGGCGGCTCGCGGAGCAGCCGTTGGAAGTGGATGGTGCCGAGGTACTTGCCGGTCGGGGTCTCGTTCGGCGGGCGGCAGACGTACACCTGGGCGGCCAGCGCGGGCTTGTTGTCGGAGATCCGGACCCGGGCCAGCGCCTCGGCCACGGTGGCGTCCGGCTCCAGCACGATGGGTTCGGTGGTCATCAGACCGCCGGCGGTGTTCTCCTCGTAGCTGAGCAGCCGGCGGACCGAGGCGGCGTCGTCCGGCTCCATCAGCCGCAGCAGCCGCTCGGCCGCCTCCTCGGGCAGGTCGGAGAGCAGGTCGGCGGCGTCGTCCGGGTCCATCGCCTCCAGCACGTCGGCGGCGCGTTCGTCCTTGAGCTTGCCGATGATCTCGACCTGGTCGTCCTCCGGCAGCTCCTCCAGGACGTCGGCCAGCCGGTCGTCGTCCAGCGCGGCGGCCACCTCGGCCCGACGCTTGGGGGAGAGGTGGTGCATCACGTTGGCCAGGTCGGCGGGGCGGAGCTGTTCGAAGGTGGCCAGCAGGTTGGCCGCGCCCTGGCCCTCCTCGACCAGCGAGAAGCCGCTGACGGCGGACCAGTCCAGGGTCAGCGTCTCGCCCTTGGCCTTGCGCAGCCGGGAGACCTTGCCGGCCTGGACGAAGACCTTGCTGATCTCCCACTCGCGGACCCGGGTCTGCACCATCGCCACGTCCAGCACGGTGACCTCGGCGCCGGTCTTGGTCCAGGTGACGGTCCGGTCCAGCAGCTCGGCCAGCACCAGGGTCTCGGACGGGCGCTGCTCGAACCGCCGCATGTTGATCACACCGGTGGTGAGCACCTGGCCGGACTCCAGGCTGGTCACCCGGGTCATCGGCAGGAAGATCCGGCGCCGGCCGACCACCTCGACCACCAGGCCGAGCACCCGGGGCGGACGTCCGCCGATCCGGAGCGAGACCACCACGTCGCGGATCCGGCCGACCTGGTCGCCGTTCGGGTCGAAGACCGCGATCCCGGAAAGATGGGAGATGAAGACCCGGCTGCCTGGCCCTGCCATGGACTTCCTCTCTCGCGACGATCCGGGCCCAGGCTACCTGTCCGGGCGCCCCGCAGCCCGCCGACCGGCGGGCGCTACGGTGGGGCCACCGACCGAGAGGGGAAGATCGTGAACGGTTCGTCACATGTCAGGATCGCCAGGCCGTCCAGGGATCTGGCGGCGGCGGAGCGGTTCTGGGTCGACGGGCTTGGCCTGAGCGTGCTGTGGCGCTCGGAGGCCGACGGGACCTCGGAGGAGCACTCCCTGCTGATGGTCGGCCGGCCCGACGCGGCCTGGCACCTGGAGCTGGTGGACGCCGGGGAGATCCAGCCCCGGCCGACCGTCGAGGACCTCTTCGTTGTCTATCTGGGCGAGCCGGTGTCGGAGCAGCTGGTGGCCCGGCTGGAGGCGCACGGCGGCCGCCGGGTGAAGGCGCACAACCCGTACTGGGAGCAGTGGGGCGTGACGGTCGAGGACCCGGACGGCTACCGGCTGGTGCTCTCCACCCGCGAGTGGTCCAACAGCCGGGCGCTGTCCGGGTCCTGACCCGGGGTCACGCGGCGGTGATCGGCTCCTGGAGTTCGGTCACCCAGGTGGACGGGTCGCCCTCGCACTCGATGTACAGCTCGCGGGTGTAGCCGAGCGAGCGGTGGCCGGTGGAGTCGATCCAGCGGGCCAGCGTCTGCGAGGTCGGCAGGATGTCGTCCATCGACCCCCGGTGCACGATGGTGGCCGCCACCGGCAGGGCGGGCAGGTCGGCGACCTCGAAGCCGTGGACCGTACCGGGCTCGGCACCGACCGGGATCGCCGCGAACGCACGGACCCGCTCGGTGCCGGGCTCGTCCTCCTCGTAGTACGCCAGGCCCGGGCCGGCCGGGGTCAGCCCCGCCTCGGCGAGCAGGCCGCAGAGCCGCCCGAACAGCGGCCCGATCACCGGGCCGATGTGCTCCGGTTCGAAGCTCTCCGCCACGGCGGACAGCCGGGCCACCCGGACCGCCGGAATGCTCTTGACCACAACGTCGTCGGAAGGCATGTGCCCCTCGCTCTCGATCGTTCGGAGCCGCGACTCGACCCGGGCCAGCCGGACGGCTGCCTCCTGCACCACGGTCGCCAGCTCCGCCTGCCGCAGGCGGAGCATCCCGCGCAGCTCCTCCGCGCTCACCTGCTCGTCGACGATCGCGGCCACCTGGTTCAGGGTGAAGCCGAGATCCTTGAGCGCGATGATGCGGTTGAGCCGGGCGAGCTGGGCCGCCTCGTAGCCCCGGTACCCGGTGAACGGGTCCACCCGGGCGGGGAGCAGCAGGCCGATGGCGTCGTAGTGGCGGAGCATCCGGACGGACACCCGGCCGTGCTTCGCGAAGTCTCCGATACTGAACATGATGGGGCTACTCCACGGCCTGACACGGTGTGAGGGTCAACCTTCGGGCACGAGGCGCACCACCAGGGGCGCTGTTGTGCGGCTCCGCCGCGAGGGGCGACGCCGACCTTTTGGCAGGTGCTTCGGAAGACTCAGAGCCCCGAGCCTCTGGACCGTAGATGCCCGGGCGCCTGCCCAGGGTGCAGCCCCGAGCGTCAGCGGGTGCGCTTGAAGAGGAGCTTGGGGAGACCCGCCGGGATGGGCTTGCGGGTGGTGGCCGGGGTGGGCATCGGGGTGGTGGCGTGGGAGTCGTCCGGCATGGCACCGGGCTGCTCGGTGAGCGGGCCGGTGGGCGTCAGCCGGAGGACGCGGCAGTCCCGGGCCCACCGCTCGGCGATGGTGTCGGTGTCGGGGGCGTTCAGGCGCTTGCCCTTGAGCTCCTCGACCGCGCCGAGCCAGGCGTCGCTGCCGGGGGCGAGCTCGCTGACGGTGGCCGGCCAGGCGGTCAGGCGGCCCCACTTGTCCTTGCTGCGGACGGTGACCTCGGCCTGCTGACCCGCCGTCAGCCCGTGCAGGGGCTGCTCGATGCCGTCGCCGACCACCACCACCGCGCCGTCGTGCCAGGCGTGCCAGAGGGCCCGGCTCTGCGGCTGCCCGTCGGCCCGGACCCAGAGCAGGCCGGACTTCTTCGCGGCCTCCTCCAGCAGGGCCCGGTCCAGCGTGGCCCGGTCGGGTCCGGTGGCGGCGTCGGTCGTCGTAGGCTCCATGGCCGACAGCGTAAGGCTTCACCCCCGGGTGTTGTCGGCGTGGTGTCTCACGGCGCAGGACGACAGTTCCATGGGTCCGTTACAGCCCTTACCGTGGTGTCCGTCCGCATCCCGTCCCCGTTCCGTCGCCCCGAGGAGAGCTGTGCCCGCCGCCCGGCCCGACACCGCCACGCCCGCCCCGCCGGCGGCCCCCGCGCCCGCCACCCACCCGGCCACCCTGCCCAAGGTGGACCTGCTGCTGCTGGCGGTCTCGATCGCCGGCATCTCGCTGTCCGCCCCGCTGATCAGTGCCACCGCCGCCCCGGCGCTGGCCATCGCGTTCTGGCGGAACGTCATGTCGGTCGGGGTGCTCGGCCCGTACGCGCTGCTCCGGCACCGGGCCGAGCTGCGCGGGATCGGCCGCCGGGCCCTGCTGCTGGCGGTGGCGGCCGGTGTGCTGCTGGCGCTGCACTTCGCGCTCTGGATGCCCAGCCTGCGGATGACCTCGGTGGCCTCGGCCACCGCGCTGGTGACCACCACGCCGCTGTGGACGATCCTGCTGATGCGGCTGCTCGGGCACCGGCCGCCCCGGCTGGTCTGGATCGGGACGTGCGTGGCGTTCGCCGGGGTGCTGGTGCTGACCGGTGTCGACATGTCGCTCTCGCCGGACGCGCTGCTCGGGGACGCGCTGGCGCTGGGCGCCGGGCTGGCCGCCGCCGGGTACATGCTGCTCGGCGCCGAGGTCCGACGGACCGTCAGCACCACGGCGTACACGCTGGTCTGCTACGCCACCACGGCCCTGGTGCTGCTGGTGGTCTGCCTGGTCGGCGGGGTGTCGATGGGTGGCTGGTCGGCCGGGGTCTGGTGGCAGATCGCGCTGCTGATGGTGGCCGCCCAGCTGCTCGGCCACTCGCTCAGCAACCGGGTGGTGCGGACCCTGGGCCCGTCGGTCACCTCGACCGCGATCCTGCTGGAGACCCCCGGCGCCGCGCTGATCGCGGCGCTCTGGCTCGGCCAGCTGCCGCCGGTGGCCGCGTACCCGGCGCTGGTGGTCATCCTGCTCGGCCTGGTGCTGGTCGCCCGGGGCGGCCGCAGCAGGACCTAGAGCCAGCCGTTGCGGCGGAAGCCCCGGTACATGCCGATGCAGAGGACGGCGATGCCGGCCATCACGATCGGGTAGCCGTACCGGCTGTGCAGCTCCGGCATGAAGTCGAAGTTCATCCCGTAGACGCCGGTGACCATGGTGGAGACGGCGAAGATGGCCGCCCACGAGGTGATCTTGCGCATGTCCTCGTTCTGCGCCACCGAGACCTGCGCCAGGTTGGCCTGGAGCAGCGAGTTGAGCAGCTCGTCGAAGCCGTGCACCTGCTCGACCACCCGGGTCAGGTGGTCGGCGACGTCCCGGAAGTACTTGCGGATGTCCGGGTCGACCAGCCGCTGGCCGGGCTCGGAAAGCTGCTGCATCGGGCGGAGCAGCGGCGAGACCGCGCGCTTGAACTCCAGCACCTCGCGCTTGAGCTGGTACACCCGGCCGACGTCCGCGCCCCGGCCGCCCTTGTTGGCGAAGACGTCGAACTCGATGTCGTCCACGTCGGTCTGCAGCCGGTCGGCGACCAGCAGGTAGTTGTCCACCACCTGGTCGGCGATCGCGTGCAGCACGGCGGACGGGCCCTTGGCCAGCAGGCCGGGGACGTCGCCGCTCTCGCTCTCCAGTCGACGGCGCAGCTCGTGCAGCGAGCTGTGCCCGCCGTGCCGGACGGTGATCACGAAGTCGGGGCCGACGAAGACCATCAGCTCGCCGGTCTCGACCACCTCGCTGGTCGGGGTGAGCTGGTCGTGCTCGACGTAGCGGATGGTCTTGAAGACCGCGAACAGCACGTCGTCGTAGCGCTCGACCTTGGGGCGCTGGTGCGCGTGCACGGCGTCCTCGACCGCCAGCGGGTGCAGGCCGAAGCGCTGGGCGATGCCCTCGAACTCGGCCTCGGTGGGCTCGTGCAGGCCGATCCAGCTGAACGGTCCGGCATCCGTCTCGCGGGCCGCGCGGACCCGGCGGGCGGCCTCCCGGGGGCTGCACCGCTCGCCGTGCCGCTTGCCGTCCTGGTACACCGCGCAGTCCACCACGGCGGACGGGGTCTGGCTCTCGTGCGCCGGGTCGAAGCCGTTCAGCTCCGCCCGGCGGGGACGTGGACGGACGGCGGCACGCAGGTTGTTGATCATCGACATGACGGGACTCCTCGGGCAGGAGGCGTCGCAGGGCGGCACGTGACAGACGGACCGTGGTGCGACGGCGGGGCGGCACGTTCAAGGCCGGCGTGGCCGGTGTTCCGGAGCCGTGCAGAAAAGTCCAGGTGCCTTGCTGGGGCGCGGTTTGGACGATGCGACTCCGGGGAATGTGCTCTCCCGGCCGGACGTGACGCTGCCTCAGGAACTCCGTCGAGGAGTGGGGCCGCCGCTCAGACGAGGGCGGGGTGAAGGCGACGCGGCCGGGCAGAGCTGCCGGTACTGCATGGTCGGCTGGTATCCACCGCGAACCACCTCCTTCACTTCGTGGCCGTGTGGCGGAGATTCTCCAGTGGCCAGCTCCATACCCTAACAGTTGACAGGGCGCCAGCGCTGGGGTCTGCACGGTCCGGACGTCAGCGGGGCGTTAGGGTCTGGCCATGGCGCACGACTTCCACGACCCCGCCGAGCTCTCCCGCGCGTCCGTGCTGGCCGCGGTCGAGGCCCGCCTGCTGGCAACTTTCGGCGAACCGGGCGGCCGGGCCGCCGTCACCTTCCTCGGCGCGGACCGGATCGAGGTGCTCCGCTTCGGGCCGGACCCCGACGGCCTGGTGAGGTATGTCACGCTCGGGATGTCCGCCGCACCGATGGCCGACCCCACCTCGGTGGTGGCCGACCCGGTCCGCGGGCCCCGGGCCGAGCTGGTGCTGACGGTCCGTGGGGGCCACGACGACGTGCTCCGGACGCTGGCCACCTTCGCCGCCACCCCGCAGGTCGAGGGTCTGGTGCTGGCGCCGGGCGGTTCGCTCGACCTCGGTGCGCCGCTCTGGGCGGGCGCCCCGTTCACCTCGGTGCTGGCCGCCGAACCCGGCGGCCTGGTCCCTGACCTGGAGCTGGCCGAGCCCGCCGAGCCGGTGCGCTTCCTCCCGCTGCTGCCGATGACCCCGAACGAGGCCGGCTACAAGCGGGTGCACGGCGCGGCCGTGCTGGAGGAGCGCTGGCTCCGGTACGGCACCGACCTGCGCGACCCGCTGCGCCGGGGCGTCCCGCTGGACTGACGTCCGGTCAGGCCCCGGGTCACGGTTGGTAGTCCTTGATGAAGCCGTAGACGCCGCTGGCCACCAGCTGGACCGCGATCGCCGAGAGCAGCAGCCCGGAGAGCCGGGTGATCAGCACCACGCCGCCCTCCTTGATCAGCCGGATGATCACCAGCGAGAACCGCATGGTCAGCCACATCACCACGTGCATGGCCAGGATCGCGGTCCACACCGCCAGGTCCTGGGCCGCCCCGTGCGCGCCCTGGACCGCCAGGATCACCGCGACGATCGCGCCGGGCCCGGCCAGCAGCGGGGTGCCGAGCGGGACCAGGGCGACGTTCACGTCCTTGGTCTGGGTCGGCTCCTCGATCTTGCCGGTGAGCAGGTCGAGCGCGATCAGCAGCAGCAGGATGCCGCCGGAGACCTGGAGCGCCGGGATCGAGACGTGCAGGTAGTCCAGGATCTGACGGCCGAACAGGCCGAAGCAGGTGATCACCCCGAGTGCCACGGCGGCGGCCTGCCAGGCCATCCTGCGCTGCACCTTGGCCGCCCGGCCGGAGGTGAGCGCCAGGAAGATCGGGATGGTGCCCGGCGGGTCCATGATCACGAAGAGGGTGACGAAGAGCGACCCGAAGGTCGTGACGTCGAAGAAGCTCATGCGAGCGGATCGTTCTGGGGGATTGCGCGGCTCATGTGACGAATTGTCCGATCCGCCCGCCGCTGACGCGCGCTCAGCGCGCCGGGCTTCACCCGGCGATCGGCTGCACTCCGGTCGCCTGCGCCAGCAGCGCCTCGTACACGGCGGGGTCGGTGGTGTACTCGCCGAGCCGGACGGTCTTGCGGTGACCGTGGTAGTCGCTCGACCCGGTGGCCAGCAGCCCCAGGTCGGCCGCCAGCCCGCGCAGCCGGGCCCGGGTCTCCTCGTCGTGGTCCAGGTGGTCCACCTCCAGGCCGCCCAGACCGGCCGCCGCCAGGTCGGCGATCACCTGGTCGGAGACCGTCCGGCCGCGCTTCACCGCGCCCGGGTGGGCGAACACCGGCACCCCGCCCGCCGCCCGGACCAGCCGGACGGCCGTCGCCGGGTCGGTCTCGTGCTTGGGCACGTCGGCCCGGCCGCCGTTCGCCAGCCAGTCGTGGGTGAAGGCGTCCGAGACGGTCGCCACCACGCCCGCCTCGACCAGCGCGCTGGCGATGTGCGGACGGCCCACCGAACCGGTGCCGGCGATCCGCTCGACCTGCTCCCAGCTGATCGGCGCGCCCAGCTCCCGGCAGCGCTCCACCACGGCCCGCCCCCGGCGGAACCGGTCGGTGCGGACCAGCTCCCGCTCGGCGGCGAAGGCCGGCTCGGCCGGGTCGAAGAGGTACGCCAGCAGGTGCAGGCTGACGCCGCCGACCCGGCAGGACAGCTCGGCCCCCGGCACCAGGGTCAGCCTGGTGCCCCGGACCGCCTCGGCCGCCTCGGCGTGGCCCGCCACCGTGTCGTGGTCGGTCAGCGCGACCACGTCCAGACCGGCGGCCACCGCGTTCGCGACCAGCTCGGCGGGCGAGTCGGTGCCGTCCGAGGCGTTGCTGTGGGCGTGCAGGTCGATGCGCACGGGTGACGGCTCCTCAGGGATCGGGGAGCCCCAATCTACGCGCCCGGCGCCCCGCTCAGCCGAGCAGCCGAGGGGACAGCGCCCCGCAGGGCAGCAGCCCGAGCTCGGCCCCCGCGTCCCGCAGGTCGGTGAGCACCAGCTCGTCGTACATCATCAGCGCGGACTGCTCGGGCCAGGCGATCGCCCAGAGCCAGAGCCCGCGCGCCTCGCCGACGTAGACCGCCCGGTCGTCCGGCGCCTCGGGGACGTGCCACATCGGGGTCGGCCGGCCGGCGGCCGTCACCTTGGCGTCGGCCGGCTTGTAGAGCGAGACGCTGGGGCCGGGATCGGGGCCGGGCAGGCCCGCGTACCGGGCACCGAGGCCGACGCCGAGCTCCTCGGCGACCAGCACCAGCTCGCCGAAACCGCCCAGCGGCCCGGGGCCCGAGCAGGCCACGGCGGTGGCGCGGGCGCCGGAGACGTCGTCCCCCGCGTGGGCGATGCCGGTGAACAGCCAGCCGACCGGCAGCGGCCACGGCAGCCAGACCGGCACCTGGGACCGGGCGACGGCGACCCCCAGCGCCTCGACGCTCGGTGGCAGCACCGGCTGCATCGGGTGCACGGCGCCGTGCTGGTCACACTGCCAGGTGTCGGAGAAGAGACCGGGCGCGCGGACCCGGCCGGCGCACCTCGGGCAGCTTGGCTCGCCCCTCATAACGGACAACGCTCCTCCCTCCGGAGCGCCGCGTCAAGGACGATCACCCGGATGGAGTGCGGTTCCGTCCGGGCCGGTGGCAGCCCCGTTGGGGGATGTCCCGTGGCGGGCGGCGGCAAACGTCGGGCAGCTCGGAGCGGGTCGCGCGGCGGACGCACTGACGCCCCGTCACCGTTGTTGCCGGTGACGGGGCGTCAGTGCTGATCGGGGTCGCGGAACCGGCCGGAGCCGACCCGGCACCCGTCACACCGTCTTGAACGGGCGGATGTACAGGCGCTCGCCGGTGCGGGCGGCCCGCTCCACGAACTCGCGGACGGTGTCCGCGTCGGCGATCAGGGTGTCGGTGGCGGTGCCCTGGACGTCGTCCAGGCGGAGGATCTCGAAACGCATGGGTCTCTCCCTTCCCTGCCTCACTGCATGACTGAGGCTTCAACTGACAGCTCGGTCTTCGTCGTCCGGGGTGCTGCTGTCGTACTGCTTCACCAAACGACACCGGGCGGAAGCCGATCGAGCCTCATCAACCACGGTGTCGTACTGCTGCTTCGGGGTGGTTGCCCACCCGTAAAGTCCCGGTTTCGGCGCACGGGTGCGCCGTTGTTCCCAACAGCGCTCGGAGCGCGATGATTCCCGGACAGAATCAAATATTACCCGAACTAACGAGTTTCTGTCGGTGAAAACCCCGGCAGGGCGCTGACCTGCGATTACTCCGCGCGGTTCCAGAAATCGGCGAGCACGGCGGCGGTCGCGGCGGGCTGCTCGGCGTTCGGCGAGTGCAGCGCCCCGGGCACCGTGGTGTGCCGGACCCCCAGCCGGGCGGCCATCGCGATCTGCTCCGGGACCGGCCAGGCGTAGTCCTGTTCGCCGGAGACCACCTGCTTGGGCAGCTCGACCGCGGCCAGCTCGGCCACCAGGTCGGGCGCGGAGATCAGGTGCCCGCCCATCACGACCAGCGCCTCGGGACGGTTGGCCACCCAGCGGCGGTGCAGGAACTCGCCGATCTCGGGGCGGGGCCGGGGCTTGTCCTGCTCCAGCTGCTGGAGCAGCTGCCAGATCTCCTCCAGGCTCATCCCGCCCAGCGCGTCGATCAGCAGCTTGGTGCGGGCGGCCTCGTTCGGGTCGATCGCGGCCGGGCCGGTGGAGAGCAGGGTGAGCGACCGCCACGGCAGCGGCCCGCCCCGGCGGTCCGCCGTCAGCACCGCCTGCCGACTGACCTGACCGCCGAAGGAGTGCCCCAGCAGGTGCAGCGGAGTGGTGGTGCCCAGCGCCGCGGTCAGCGCCAGCAGGTCGAGCGCCAGCTCGTCGATCGCGTACGCGGCGGGGTCGGCGTCGCCGCCGGTCTCGTACTGGCCGCGCTGGTCGACCGCCACCGTGCGGTAGCCCTGCTCGGCGAGCGGCTCCAGGAGGGCGATGAAGTCCTCCTTGCTCCCGGTGAACCCGGGCACCAGCAGCGCCGTCCCGCGCACCGGCCCGGCCGGCTCGGCGACGAACGACGCGAAACTCCCCCGCGAGGTCGCCAGCCGGACGGCACTGGCACAGACGGGCAGCTTCAGAAACGGCGGAGTACTCACACCGCCGAGCCTAATGTGCGGCTCCGCCGCGTGGGCGACGCCGACCTTTTGGCGGGTGCTCAGCCCGCTACGGAGTCAGGGGCTCGGGGCTCTGCTGTTGTGCGGCTCCGCCGCGTGGGCGACGCCGACTTTTTGGCGGGTGCTCAGCCCGCTACGGAGTCAGGGGCTCGGGGCTCTGCTGATGTGCGGCTCCGCCGCGTGGGCGACGCCGACTTTTTGGCAGGTGCTCAGCCCGCTACGGAGTCAGGGGCTCGGGGAACTGCGACGCCGACCTCGGAAGAGGTCACGCGTACGTAGGTGGTCAGGCACGGTGCGGTGTGACCCGCGCGCCAGACCTCCTCGCAGTTCCCCGAGCCCCTGGTGGTGCAGCCTCGGGTCCTGAAGAAATCAGCTCTCGTCGGTGGTGGTCCGACGGGTGCGGGTCCGGCGGCGCGGCGCCTCGGCGGCCTCGACCGCGGGGGCCGGAGCCGCCGCCGTCTCGGTGCCGGCGGCAGCCGAGCGCGGGCGACGCCGACGACGACGCGGAGCGTCGCCCTCGACCGCCGTGGCACCGTCGACCTGTGCGGCCTCGGTGACCACGGCCGCCGCCTCGGCGACGACCGCACCGTCGGCGGTGCTGCCGCCCCGGGTGCGACGCCGCTCGCGCGGGGCGCGGGCCGGCCGCTCGGCGGCCGGTGCCTCGACGGCCTCGGTACGGCGACCGCGGCCGGCGCCGGCCGCGCTGCGCGAACCACGCCCGCCGGTCTCGCCGAGGTCCTCGATCTCCTCCGCCTTCAGACCCGCCCGGGTCCGCTCGGAGCGCGGCAGGACACCGGTGGTGCCGGGCGCGATCTTGAGCAGCTCGTACAGGTGCGGCGAGGTGGAGTAGGTCTCCTCCGGGTCCGGGAACTTCAGGTCCAGCGCCTTGTTGATCAGCTGCCAGCGCGGGATGTCGTCCCAGTCGACCAGGGTGACGGCGGTGCCGAAGGCGCCGGCCCGGCCGGTGCGGCCGATCCGGTGCAGGTAGGTCTTCTCGTCCTCGGTGCACTGGTAGTTGATGACGTGCGTGACGCCCTCGACGTCGATGCCACGGGCCGCGACGTCGGTGCAGACCAGCACGTCGACCTTGCCGGCCCGGAAGGCCCGCAGGGCCTGCTCGCGGGCGCCCTGGCCGAGGTCGCCGTGCACGGCGCCGGCCGCGAAGCCGCGCTGGGTCAGCTGGTCGGCCACGTCGGCGGCGGTGCGCTTGGTCCGGCAGAAGATCATCGCCAGGCCGCGGCCGTCGGCCTGCAGGATCCGCGCGACCATCTCGACCTTGTCGAGCGAGTGCGCACGGAAGATGTGCTGGGTGGTGTTGGCCACGGTGTGGCCGGTGTCGTCCGGCGCGGCCGCCCGGATGTGGGTCGGCTGGCTCATGTACCGGCGGGCCAGCGAGATGACCTGGCCGGGCATGGTGGCCGAGAAGAGCAGGGTCTGCCGCTTGGCGGGCAGCATGGTGATGATCTTCTCGACGTCCGGCAGGAAGCCCAGGTCGAGCATCTCGTCGGCCTCGTCGAGCACCAGCGCCTTGACCTTGGAGAGGTCCAGCTTGCGCTGGCCGGCCAGGTCGAGCAGGCGGCCCGGGGTGCCGACGATGATGTCGACGCCCTTCTTGAGCGCCTCGACCTGCGGCTCGTACGCCCGGCCGCCGTAGATCGCGAGGACCCGGACGTCGCGGACCTTGCCCGCGGTCTGCAGGTCGTTGGTGACCTGGGTGCAGAGCTCACGGGTGGGCACCACGATGAGCGCCTGCGGGCCGTCGGAGAGCTGCTCCTCGGTGGCCCGGCCGGCGTCCACGTCGGCGCGGACCACGACGCGCTCGATCAGCGGGAGGCCGAAGCCGAGGGTCTTGCCGGTGCCGGTCTTGGCCTGGCCGATCACGTCGTGGCCGGTCAGGGCGACCGGCAGGGTCATCTCCTGGATCGGGAACGGGTGGAGAATGCCGACGGCCTCCAGGGCCTCGGCGGTCTCCGGGAGGATCCCGAGCTCCCGGAAGGTGGTCTTGGTGGGTTCAGCGGTGGTGGACAGGGTGCTGCCTCTTCCATGTGGTGGGGCCGAGAGCGAGAGGGCGGGCGGGCAGCCTCGTGAACGGCAACGGGCCGCAGAACAGCCCGACTCGTCGGATACGAGGTCGCACAACCGCGCCGGCCCCCGCGGCCTGCCGACTCGACCGGCCCGGTGACGGGCGCGTCGATCGGCGGCGTAAGGGAGGATTCCCGTGAGGGGCCAGGCGCGGGACCTGCGCCAGGGCGGCGTGGTCCGCGGCGGCCCTCGCTCGGCCACTGATGCGGTGCCAGGGCCCGAGGTCCGGGCCATGGTCGGAGCCGATCGGGTCTCCGACCGGGCATCCGCGTACGTGAACGCCCGGTGTCCGTACGCGGCACCAACACGTGCCACCGGGATACATCGAGCTTCCCTACCACCATACAGTCAGGCGACGACTCGAACACGTGACGTGCCCTACTCCGTACCGGGAGGCCCGCCGCGCGGGCGATAGGGTGACCGCAATGAGCACTCAGGCAGCCGACGACGGCACCCCGCTGGACGCATCCGTCACCTCCGTCGCTTCCGACCCGCCCGCCTCGATCGGCGGCTGGGCCGTCCGCTCGGCCGACCCGGACTACCGGGCCGCCGTGCTGGACCTGCTCGGCGCCCTGGCGTACGGCGAACTGAGCGCCTTCGAGCGGCTCGCCGAGGACGCCAAGTTCGCGCCCGGGCTGGTCGACAAGGCGATGCTGGCCAGGATGGCCTCCAACGAGTACCAGCACTACCAGCTGCTGCACGACCGGCTGGTGGAGGTCGGCGCCGACCCGACCGGGGTGATGACCCCGTTCGTCGAGCCGCTGGAGGCGTTCCACCGGCTGACGGCGCCCGCCGACTGGCTGGAGGGCCTGGTCAAGGCGTACGTCGGGGACGCGATCGCGACCGACTTCTACCGCGAGGTGGCCGCCCGGCTGGACGACGACACCCGGGACCTGGTGCTCCGGGTCTCCGGTGACACCGGGCACGCCCAGTTCGCGGTGGACCGGATCCGGCAGGCGATCGAGGACGACCCCCGGGTCGGCGGCCGGCTGGCGCTCTGGGGCCGGCGGCTGATGGGCGAGGCGCTCAGCCAGTCCCAGCGGGTGGTGGCCCAGCGGGACGCGCTCTCCAACCTGCTGGTCGGCGGCGCCGAGGTGCAGGGCTTCGACCTGGTCGAGGTCGGCAAGATGTTCAACCGGATCACCGAGGCGCACACCCGGCGGATGGCCGCCCTCGGGCTCGCCTCCTAGCGGTGACCTAGGCGTGCCGGTGCCGCCCCGTCCCGGCCGGCAGGTCGGGACGGGCGAGCACCGAGACCAGCAGCACCGAGGTGACCGCCGAGAAGAGCAGCGCCAGCGCGGGCAGGTGGCCGCCCAGCGCGTAGCCGGAGATGACGCCGCCGAGCAGGGCGGCGACCACCGCGGTCGCCACGGTCAGCGATCTGGCGGCGGGGAAGTACGCGGGCAACAGCATCAGCACGCCGAAGCCGACGGCCAGGCCGATGAGCACGAAGGCGATCGTTTCGAGGACCACGGGCTGCCTCCCAGGGGGTTCCCCTTCGGATACCCCGCCGCCCCGGTCGGTACGCCCACCAAAGCCGAACGGCCGCCCCCTGTCCGGGGGCGGCCGTTCGGGTACTGCCGGACTGCGTCAGCTGCCGAAGCCGACCTTGCGGACGCTCGGCTCGCCGATCTCCACGTACGCCAGGCGCTCGGCCGGGACGATCACGCGGCGGCCCTGCTCGTCGGTCAGCGTGAAGAGCTTCGAGGTGCCCTCCAGCGCCTTGGTGACCGCGCTCTCGACCTCATCGGCAGTCTGCGAGCTCTCGAGAACGATCTCTCGGGGCGCGTTCTGCACGCCGATCTTGACCTCCACGGCTTCCGTCCCTCCGGGTTGCAGCCATCCACACGCTCGAACCGCTGTTCGCGGGCTTCGCGCCGTACGGCTTCACCTTAGACCAGCCACCCCGCCGAACGGCGAAGGTCCGCTGATCGCCTATTCGGCGGAAGCGTCCGAGGACTCCTGGCCCGGGTGCATCGGGAAGCCCTTGAGGCCGCGCCAGGCGAGGCTGGCGACCAGCTTGACGGCCGCGTCGCGGGGGATCTCCAGGTCCTGCGAGAGCCAGTACCTGGCGGTGATCTGGGCCAGGCCGCAGACGCCCACGGCGAGCAGCTTGGACTCCGCCTCGGGCAGGTCGGTGTCCTCCGCGATGACCTGGCTGACCAGCGTCGCGCTGGCGTCGGCGGCCCGCTCGACCCGCTCGCGCACGGCGGGCTCGTTGGTCAGGTCGGACTCGAAGACCAGCCGGAAGGCGCCGGACTCGCTGGAGACGTAGTTGAAGTACGCCTCCATGGTCGCGGCCACCCGCAGCTTGTTGTCGGTGGTGGTGGTGAGCGCCTCGCGGGTGGACTCCACCAGGGCGTCGCAGTGCTTGTCGAGCAGGGCGAGGTAGAGCTCGAGCTTGCCGGGGAAGTGTTGGTAGAGCACCGGCTTGCTGACCCCGGCGCGGTCGGCGATGTCGTCCATGGCCGCGGCGTGGTAGCCCTGGGCGACGAACACCTCCTGCGCGGCACCGAGCAGTTGTTCACGGCGGGCGCTGCGCGGCAGGCGGGCACCACGCGGGCGCTCCTGCGCCTCCTGGACGGCCGTCACGGGCGCTCCTCACTTCACGGTCTGCGGCAGCGCCCACTGGGACGGGTGTGCCGGGCATTGCTGGCAAGGTGACTGATTCTACTTTTGGGTAACCCGATCCGCGCCGGGCGAGCGCGAGAAATGCACCCGGACCCCCTTGTCGGAAGCACACAATACGGGGCTCACCTGCGCTGTCCAGAGCTTGAGACGACGTGGAGGCTGGGCCGACGCGGTCGGGCTCACTACGATCGTGCCTCATGAGCACTGAACAGCAGGTGGCGGCGGGGGACGCGGGGCCGGAGCGGACCGTCCGGGTCCCCGGGGCGGTCCTCGCGGTACGCGGTCCCGGGCCGGGCACCGAGGGCCTGCCGCCCGCACTCTTCGTGCACGGGCTCGGCGGCTCCGGGGACAACTGGACCGAGCTGATCGCCGAGCTCGGCGGCGAGCTCGCGGCCGAGACGGTGGACCTGCCCGGTTTCGGCTGGTCCGCACCGCCGCAGGACGGCAACCTGTCGGTCTCCGGGCACGTCCGGGCGGTGATCGGGTACCTGGAGGCGGCCGGCCGTGGCCCGGTGCACCTGTTCGGCAACTCGCTCGGCGGCGCGGTCGCGGTCCGGCTGGCCGCGCTCCGGCCCGACCTGGTGCGCAGCCTCACGCTGATCTCGCCCGCGCTGCCCGAGCTGCCGCCGCAGCGCACCGCCTGGCCGACCGGCCTGCTGGCGGTGCCCGGCGTCCCCGCGCTGCTGGGCCGGACCCGCAGCCCCGGCGGCGACGTCGAGCAGGCCACCCGGGAGCTGCTCGCGCTGGTCTACGGCGACCCGGCGGCGGTGCCGTCCGCCCAGTGGGACCGGGCGGTGGCGGAGTACCGGCGCCGGGCCGGGCTGCCGTACGCGCTGTCGGCGCTGGCCGGGTCGGCGCGCGGGATCGTGGCGGCGTACACCGAGCGCGGCGAGCAGTCGCTCTGGCGGCAGGCGGCGCAGGTGAAGGCGCCGGTGCTGCTGGTGTACGGGCTGCGCGACAAGCTGGTCTCGTACCGGTCCGCCCGGCGGGCCTGCGCGGAGTTCGCGGACGCCCGGCTGCTGGTGCTGCCGGACTCGGGGCACGTGGCGATGCTGGAGCACCCCGAGCTGGTGGCGCGCTCGGTGCGGGAGCTGCTGGCCGAGAGCTGACGGCCCGGAGCTGACGGGGCGGAGGACGGCCGGAGAACGGCGGACCCCGGCCGAGGTCACGCGGTTTCACTCGTTCAGGTGGCAGCCTGGTCGGTGACCGATGGCCTGTCCGCGTTTCGTTCTACCTTCGTGCTGTCGGACCGAACAGGTGTGGGGGAGCAGCAGGCGTCTGCGGCTGCGCAGGGTGTCGAGCGGTGCGGCGCAGCCCGCCGGAGCCCGGTCCGAGTTACCGGTACGCCGGCTGAGGCCGCGGCGGTACCGCACCCGGTCAAGGGAACCGCTCTGCTCTGGAGGTCGTCGTGCGCATTGCTCTGCTCACCGAGGGTGCCAGCTCGTACGCACAGCGTGCCGACAGCTGGTGCGGGCGGCTGATCGAGGGCCTGCCGGAGCACGAGTTCCGGCTCTACCTGCTGGGTGGTGGCGGCGGGCCGGTCGAGGGTCCGGTGCCGGTCGCCGAGCTGTCGCTCTGGGGGCGGCGGCCGAAGGGGCGCGGGCCCGCGCTGCACCGGCGGCGGTCCTACCAGCAGGCGTACCGGACGCTGATCCGCTCGCTGGTGATACCCGGCGAGCGGGAGTCCTTCGGCCCCGCGCTGCACCGGCTGGCCGCGCTCGGCCGGGAGGACGGCGCGCTGCCGGCCTTCCTGGCCTCGGGCCCGGCCCAGCGGGTGCTGGAGCAGGTCTGGCGCTCGCCCGGCGCCGAGACGGCGGCGGGCCAGCCGCAGGTCAGGGACGTGCTGGTGGCGGCGGACCTGCTGGAGCAGTGCCTCCGCCCGCTCTCCGCGCCCTGGTACGGCACCGGCCCCGGGGGGCTCGGCTCGGCCGACCTGTGCCACGTGGTGGGCGGCGGCCCGGCCGCGCTGCCCGCGCTGGTCGCCAAGGAGCTGCACGGGGTCCCGTTCGTGATCACCGAGCACGGGCTGCACCTGCGCGAGCAGTACCGCAGCTACCGCACCGCGCCGTACCGCTGGCCGGTCCGCGCGCTGCTGATCGCCTTCTTCCGGCTGCTGACCGAGGAGACCTACCGGCAGGCCGCGGTGCTCACCCCGGGCAGCGGTTACGACCGGCACTGGCAGGAGCGCTGCGGGGCCGACCCGGCCCGGATCAGGGTGGTGCACGAGGGCACCCCGGCGGTGGCCCGGGCGGCGGCCGGGCCGGAGCCGGAGGGCCCGGTGCTGGTCTGGGCCGGGGCGCTGGAGCCGGGCCGCGACCCGGCGCTGATGCTGCACGCCTTCGCCCGGATCAGGGCCGAGCTGCCCGCGGCCCGGCTGCGGATGTACGGCGAGGAGGGGGCGCCGGGCTTCCTGGCGCACTGCCGGGGGATAGCCGAGCGGCTCGGGGTGGACGCGGCGGTCTCGTTCGAGGGCAGGCCGGAGGGCGGCCCGGCCGAGGTCTGGGCGGCGGGCAGCCTGGTGGTGTTCTCGGCGCTGGCCCAGCGCAGCCCGCGCCTGCTGGCGGACGCGATGCTGAGCGGCCGCGCGGTGGTGGCCACCGAGGTCGGGGTGGCCCGGGAGGTGGTCGGACCGACCGGTCTGCTGGTCCCGCCGCGCGATCCCGCCGCGCTGGCCACCGCCTGCCTGGCCCTGCTCGGCGACGAGGAGCGGCGGGCCAGGCTCGGGCTGGCCGGTCGGCTGCGGGCGCAGGAGCGGTTCGCGGTGGAGCCGGTGGTGACCGCCTTCCGGGAGGTCTACCTGGAGCTGGTGTCCCGCTGGCCCGCCTTCCCGGCGGCGGCGAAGACGGCCGCCCGGCCGTTCGCCCGGCCCGCCGAGTACTGGGTGGCGGGGCCGGCCGAGTCCGTGGCCGAGGCCGTCTGATGACCGGGCGGGAGGTGGATCCGGTGCGGGAGCTGATGGAGCGTCACCGCACCTCGTGCGAGCAGGCCGTGGACGCGCTGGAGATCGCCGCCGCCCTGGAGGACGCCGGGCTCGGCCCGGCCGAGGCGGCCCGCTGCCGGCACGCCGACGTGTTCTCGCTGGCCGAGGAGCTGTACGCCCGGGTCCCGCGCCGACCGCCGACCGCCCCCGTGCCGGTGCCGCCGGTGCGCCGCGGGCAGCGGTCCTGGCAGGCGCTGCGCAGCGCCGTCCGGCACGGGCTGCCGGCGGCGGTGCTGGCCGGGGGCGCCGCGCTGCTGCCGTCGGTGGCCCGGGGGCCGCTGGCGGTGCTCTGCGGCGGCTGGCTGGCCTGGGCGGCGGCCCGTCCGCCCGCGCGCCCCGACCACCCGTCGGCTGACGCCGGATCAGGCGGAACGGTCCTGCACCGGGCCGGCCACGGCGTCGGGGTGGCCCTGTTGGTGGTGCTGCCGGTGACGGCGGGCGGCCCGGCCGGGGCGGTGCTCGGCGTGGCCGCCGCGACCGCCGCCGGTGCGGTGGAGTGGGCCACCGGGTGGCTCCGGCAGGTGGCCTGGAGCCACCTCGGCGCGGCCCGCACGATGGCCGACTTCCGGGCCCGGATGTGGCCCGCGCTGCCGGTGGCCACCGGCCTGCAGCTGCTGGCGACGGCCGGGCTCGGCCTGGTCGGCCTGCTGCTGCTCGACGTGGTCGACCCGGGCCCGGGCGGCGGTCTGCTGTACCAGGCCGTGCAGCGGGCCGACGGTCCGCAGTGGGCCGGCCAGGCCGCGCTCGGACTGCTGCTGCTCCCGGCCACGGTGCTGCTGCGCTGCGGCCGGGGCACCCCGGCGGTGGCCGTCCTGCTGGCGGCTGGCTCGGCCGGTCTGCTGCTCACGACGGTCGCCCGGTGGCGGCCGGAGACCGCCCAACTGTTCACCTGCGGCTCCGCCGCCGCCCTGCTGCTGCCGTACGCCTGGCTGGTGCTGGGCCGGCCGGGCGCGCACCGCCGCTCCCCAACCCCTGTCCGTATCTCGTGGAAGGACACCCCCTGATGAGGGTGCTGCTGCTGGGCGCCGACGGCTTCATCGGCCGTCGGGTCGCCGAACGACTGCTGGTCGAACCGGACCTCCAGGTCACCGTGCTCGGCCGACGCGATTCGGCCGACATCCGCTTCGACCTGACGGCGGGCAGTCCCGGTGCGCTGGCCCGGTTCCTGGACGCGGTGGCCCCGCAGGCGGTGATCAACTGCGCCGGGGCGACGTACGGCAGCTCACGGTCGCTGATCCGGTCCAACACGCTCGCGGTGGCCACCGTCTGCGAGGCGATCCGGCGCAGCCGGGAGCCGGCCAGGCTGGTGCACGTCGGCTCCGCCGCCGAGTACGGGCCGATGCCCAGCGGGGTGCCGGTCCCGGAGAGCGCGGAGCCCCGGCCGGCCGGCCCGTACGGGGTCTCCAAGCTGGCGGGGACGGAGCTGGTGCTGGCCTCCGGGCTGGACGCGGCGGTGCTCCGGGTCTTCGACGTGGTCGGCCCGGGGTCGCCCGCGGCCTCGCTGTTCGGACGGCTGGCGGAGGGGCTGCGCCGGGCGCTGGAGCAGGAGGAGCACCAGGTCCGGATGCCCGACCTGTCCGGATACCGGGATTTCGTCGACGTCCGGGACGTCGCCCGGGCGATCCAGTCGGCCGCCGTCTCGGCCGCCACCGGGGTGATCAACATCGGCAGCGGCCACGCCGTCCGGGCCAGGGACGCGGCGCAGCTGCTGGTGCGGGCCGCCGGCTTCGAGGGCTCGATCAGCGAGGACGCCCGGGTAGCGGCGCTGCCGGGGCAGCTCGGGGTGGGGGCGCTCGGGACGGGGCACGAGCACCCGCCGCACCGCCCGGGCGGCGAGCCGGTGCAGTGGCGGCAGGCCGACGTCAGGACCGCCAGGGACCGTCTCGGCTGGCGGACACAGGTGCCGCTGGAGGAGTCGCTCGGCGACATCTGGCTGGAGACCGCCTGTCGGGTCTGACCGCCGCCCACCAGGGGAGTTGGGCGATCGGGGGGTGGTCCCAGCATCCGGCGCCGACCGTCTCACCCATCGGACCTGCTGTCTCGGAATACCCCGACCGAGTGACACTGTTGGCGTATCTGGAGTCACCGATGGTGGCTCGAGCCAAGCCCCGAACTGACGACCATCGGAGTCCCCGTGTCGCTGCCACCCCTGGTCGAGCCGGCCGCCGAGCTGACCGTTGACGAGGTCCGCCGGTACTCCCGCCACCTGATCATCCCGGATGTCGGGATGGCCGGGCAGAAGCGGCTGAAGAACGCCAAGGTGCTCTGTGTCGGCGCCGGCGGCCTCGGCTCGCCCGCCCTGATGTACCTGGCGGCGGCGGGTGTCGGCACCCTCGGCATCGTCGAGTTCGACACCGTCGACGAGTCGAACCTGCAGCGGCAGATCATCCACGGTCAGTCCGACATCGGCCGCTCCAAGGGCGAGTCGGCGCGGGAGTCGGTCCAGGAGATCAACCCCTACGTCAACGTGATCCTGCACGACGAGCGCCTCGACAACGACAACGTGATGGAGATCTTCTCCGGCTACGACCTGATCGTCGACGGCACCGACAACTTCGCCACCCGGTACCTGGTGAACGACGCCGCGGTGCTGCTCGGCAAGCCGTACGTGTGGGGCTCGATCTACCGCTTCGACGGCCAGGCCAGCGTGTTCTGGGCCGAGCACGGCCCCTGCTACCGCTGCCTCTACCCCGAGGCCCCGCCGGCCGGCATGGTGCCGTCCTGCGCCGAGGGCGGCGTGCTGGGCGTGCTCTGCGCCTCGATCGGTTCGATCCAGGTCACCGAGGCGATCAAGCTGCTGGCCGGGATCGGCGAGCCGCTGGTGGGTCGTCTGATGATCTACGACGCGCTGGAGATGAACTACCGTCAGGTCAAGATCCGCAAGGACCCGGACTGCGCTCTCTGCGGTGAGAACCCGACGGTCACCGAGCTGATCGACTACGAGGCCTTCTGCGGCGTCGTCTCGGAGGAGGCCCAGGCCGCGGCCGCGGGCTCGACCATCACCTCCAAGCAGCTCAAGGCCTGGCAGGACGAGGACGAGGACATCTTCCTGGTCGACGTCCGCGAGCCCGGCGAGTACGAGATCGTCAGCATCCCGGGCGCCGTGCTGATCCCGAAGAACGAGTTCCTGATGGGGAACGCGCTGGAGACCCTGCCGCAGGACAAGAAGATCGTGCTGCACTGCAAGTCGGGCGTCCGCTCGGCCGAGGTGCTGGCCGTCCTCAAGTCGGCGGGCTTCTCGGACGCGGTCCACCTCGGTGGCGGTGTGCTCGGCTGGGTGAACCAGATCGAGCCGCACAAGCCGGTCTACTAGACCTCGGGTACGACGAGGGGCGCGGGGCCACTGGCCCCGCGCCCCTCTCGGCGTTCTACAGCGCGCCCCGGCGTTGCAGGACGTTGTAGCAGAACCAGCCGGGGATCACCGGCAGCCAGAAGGTCAGCGCCCGGTACAGGAAGACCGCCGAGGTGGCGATCGGCGCGGCCACACCGCTCAGGGTGAGCGCGGTGATCATGGCGAACTCGACCGCGCCGATGCCGCCCGGGGTGGGGATGGCCGAGCCGGCCGCGTTGGCGGTCAGGAAGACCACCGCGACGGCGGAGAAGCTCATCGAGTACCCGAAGGCCCGGATCGAGGCGTCCAGGCAGGCGGTGAAGCTCAGGGTGAGCAGCACGATGCCGCCGAACCCGGTGAGCAGCTTGGTCGGGCTCTGCATCAGGTCGAGCATCCGGGGCACCACGCCGAAGAACAGCGAGCGCACCCTGGTCACCACGAACCGCCGCAGCGGGCCGACCGCCGCGATCACCAGGGCCAGCACGGCCGCGCTGAGGATCGCGATGATCACGGCCTTGTCGGCGCCCTCGCTGCCCTGCTTCTGACTGCCCGTCACCAGGCCGAAGACGAACAGCAGCAGCAGGTGCCCGCCCAGCCCGGCCAGCTGGGAGGCGCCGACGCTGGCCACCGCGGGGCCGGAACGGATGCCGGACTTCTGCAGGTACCTGGTGTTCAGCGCGATGCCGCCGACCGCGGCGGGCGCGACCAGCTTCACGAACGAGCCGGCCACCTGGGCCGCCACGGTCCGCTTGAACGGCAGCCGCTCGGGCACGAAACCGGTCAGGCTCATCGAGGCGGCCACGTAGGTGAGCGCGGCCGCCGCCAGGGCGGCGGCCGCCCAGGCCCAGTTCATCCGGTCCAGGTTGAACTGCTCGGGCTTGATGGTGGTCAGCGCGAAGTAGGCCGCGAAGGCCAGCGCCACCACGGTGATCACGGTCTTCGGCTTGAGCCGCTCGATCTTCTCCGGCGCCAGCGGGGCCTCCGGGACGACCTGGAGGATCTGGCCGCGGAGCAGGCTGAGCAGGTCCTCGCTCGCCGCCGCGATGTCCTCCTCGGCCTGCTGCTGGGTCCGCTCGCCCGCCGTGACCTGCGCCAGTGCCAGGGCCTGGGCGGCGGACTTGCGCTCCTTGTTCAGCCGGGACAGGTCGATCCGGGTGGAGCGGCTCAGCCCGACCGGCTGGAGCAGCGGCAGCGCCGCGGCCACCCGGTCGGCGCCGAGCACCCCGTTGGCGACCGCGACCGAACGCTCAGGGCCGATCCGCAGCGCGAAGGTGGTGAGCAGCTGGGCGACGTCGATCCGCAGGGTCAGGTCGCCGGCCGCGATGTCGCCGCCGGACAGGTTGACCAGGTAGCCGGTCTTCTCGTCGACCACCAGCAGCGATTCGCCGGTCAGCCGGCGGTGGGCGATCCGGCGCTCGTGCAGCGCGTCCACCGCCTCCCAGAGCGAGGCCATCACCTGGTCGGTGATCTCCTCGTCGGAGAGCTCGTCCAGCAGTCGGCCGGACAGCTTCTCGTACACCAGGATGGCGGCGTCCGGGCCGAGCTCGGAGGTGGCCACCAGCTGCGGGGCGCGGGCGCCGGAGGCGGTGGCCGCGTAAGCGATCAGCGCCTCCTGCTCCAGCGCCTGGCGCAGCGACTGCGGGCTGCGGCGGACCGCGACCGAGCGCAGCCGCAGCCGCCGCCAGGCCCGGTAGAAGAAGCCGGAGGCCTGCTGCTCGCGGTCGATGATGTGCACGTCCAGCGGTGGCCCGGAGTGCTGCTCGACGTAGTACCGCCGGGTGCCGCCCGGGGCGTCCGGGGCGCGGTGCGCACCGGCGGGGGCGAAGCCGACCTTGCGCAGGCCGATCATCAGGTGCTGCCCGGTCGGACGGATGTTGGGGGAGCCGATCGCGTACAGCGTGGCGTAGGCGACCGACCAGCCGATCAGCACGGTCAGCATCAGCGAGAGCACCGTGGTGTACCCGCTGATCAGCTCGGTCAGCCCGCTGAGCACCACCACCGACCAGAGCGCCACCCGCCAACGCGGGCGGCTCGACATGCCGACCGCCGTCATGTAGGCGATCACCGGCGCGAGGTAGCCGTGCACGGGGTCGGTCAGCACCGGCTCGCCGCCCGGGGGCAGTTGGGTGAGCGCGGTGCGGACGGTCTCCGGGGCGCCGGCGGCGACCCACCAGTCCACCCCGAGCGAGGTCCCGTACGCCAGCACCGAGGCGAGCACGCCGTCGGCCACCCGCAGGCCGTCCCGCTTGATCAGCCGCTCGACCGCGAAGGAGAGCGGGACGGCCAGCACCGCGATGCTGGACACCAGGCCCGCGACCGTGGTCAGCCAGCTGGGGATACGGACCGCGTTGATCGCGATGTCGTGTTCCAGGCCGGAGGTGGTGGAGACCGCGAAGCGGGCCACCAGGAAGAGCGCCACTATGCCGATGAGCCCGGCCAGGAAGCGGATCAGGTCGGACGGGCGGTGCGCCCGGGCGGCGAGCAGCGGCTCGTCCACGGCGAGGTGGTCGCCGCTCGGTGGCTCCTCGGCCACTCCTTCTTCCCCCTTGGTCAACGTCAACGACGGTGGCTGTGGGCCGGGAGATGCGGTGGCGGACCCGTCCGGGCCCTCGTCCACGTCCACTTCTACCGTCCCGGTCATCTGGTCTTGTCCTCGTATCACCACTCACCGCCCCGAAGATGGTGGCACGCCGGGTCGCCCCTTGCGGGACAGGGGCCACATCGGGCGCGCCGAATCCCTCCCTGGGAGTGTCCGGATCGACCGGATGGTGCCGGAACCGTTCCGGTTTTGGCAGGATGCCGGAGGTGACCAACCTTGAGCCGTCCGACGAGCTGCCGCCGTACGCCGAGTCGGTGCTCGACCTGACCGAACGCATCCCGCCCGGCCGGGTGATGACCTACGGGGACGTCGCCGAGTACCTCGGCCGGGGCGGCCCCCGGCAGGTCGGCCGGGTGATGGCGCTGTACGGCTCGGGCGTGCCCTGGTGGCGGGTGGTCCGGGCGGACGGCCGCCCGCTGCCCGGGCACGAGCACCGGGCGCTGCCCGAGTACCGGACCGAGGGCACCCCGCTCCGGCTGGTCGGCGGCGAGCCCCGGGTGGACCTCCGGGCGGCCCGCTGGGACGGGCGCTAGCGCCCGGAGCGCGGCGGTAGGCTCGTCCGGGTGTCCTCCCCGTTCCGTCTGGTCCGCAGTCCGCTCGCGCAGCCGGCCCCGCCCGTGCTGGACGAGTACCAGCGGGCCGTGGCCGAGCACACCGACGGGCCGCTGCTGGTGCTCGCGGGGCCGGGGACGGGCAAGACCACCACCCTGGTGGAGTCGGTGGTCCGGCGGATCGAACGTGGTACCGACCCGGAACGCATCCTGGTGCTCACCTTCAGCCGCAAGGCCGCGATGGAGCTGCGGGACCGGACCACTACCCGGCTCGGCAACGGCTCGGCCACCCCGCAGGCCACCACCTTCCACTCGTTCTGCTACGCCCTGCTGCGGGCCCACCAGGAGCCCACCGCGTACGCCGAGCCGCTCCGGCTGCTGTCCGGCCCCGAGCAGGACGTGATGGTCCGTGAGCTGCTGGCCGGTCACGCCGAGGACGTCCGGCTGGGGGAGGGCGGCATCGCCTGGCCGCTGGACCTGCGGGCCTGCCTGACCACCCGGGGGTTCGCCGACGAGGTCCGCGCGGTGCTCGCCCGCAGCCGGGAGCTGGGCCTCGGCGAGGCCGAGCTGAGCCGGTTCGCGGCCGGCGTGCAGCGCCCCGACTGGGCCGCCGCCGCGCACTTCCTGGCCGACTACCTGGACGTGCTCGACCTGCGCGGGGTGCTCGACTACGCCGAACTGGTGCACCGGGCCGTGCTGCTGGCCGAACGGCCGGAGGTCGGCGACGCGCTGCGGGCCCGGTACGACGTGGTCTTCGTGGACGAGTACCAGGACACCGACCCGTCCCAGGTCCGGCTGCTGCGCCAACTCGCGGGCGGCGGAAGGGACCTGGTCGCGGTCGGCGACCCGGACCAGTCGATCTACGCCTTCCGGGGCGCGGACATCAACGGCATCCTCGACTTCCCCGACACCTTCCCGACGGCCGACGGCAGCCGCGGCGAGGTCAAGGTGCTCCGGGTCTCCCGCCGCTCCGGCGCGGTCCTGCTGGCCGCCGCCCGGGAGCTCACCCGGCGGATGCCGATGGGCCGGCTGCCCGCCGAGAAGCTGGCCGCGCACCGCGCCCTGCTGCCGTCCCGCGAGGGCGGCCGGGTCGAGGTGTACACCTACCCGACCCCCGGCGCCGAGCTGGACTCGGTGGCCGACCTGCTGCGCCGGGCGCACCTGGAGGACGGCGTGCCGTGGGGCGAGATGGCGGTGCTGGTCCGGGCCGGCGGCCGGTCCATCCCCGGCGTCCGGCGGGCGCTCGGCGCGGCCGGGGTGCCGCTGGAGATCGACGGCGACGACCTGCCGCTCCGGGAGGAGCCCGCCGTCACCCCGCTGCTGACGGCCCTTCGGGTCTGCGCCCACCCCGCCGCGCAGTGCACCGCCGAGCAGGCGCACACCCTGCTGACCGGCCCGCTCGGCGGGCTGGACGGCTCCGACCTCCGGCGGCTCGGCCGGGCCCTGCGCGAGGAGGAACGGCAGGCACTGCGGGACACCGAGGCGCCCGCCGTGGTCCGCCCGGCCGAGGAGCTGATCCGGGAGGCGCTGGCCGAGCCGGACCGGCTGGTCGCGATGGAGCCCGGCTACGCCCGCCGGGCCCGCGAACTCGGCGTGCTGCTGCGCAAGGTCCGCGAACACCTCGCGGGCGGCGGCGGCGCCGAGGCCGCGCTCTGGGAGCTCTGGGACGGCAGCCGCCGCTGGCGCGAACGGCTGGAGCGGGCCGCGCTGCGCGGCGGCGCGGCCGGCCGCAACGCCGACCGCGACCTGGACGCGCTGTGCGCGCTGTTCGAGACCGCCGCCCGGGCCGAGGAGCAGGTGGCCGGGCACCGGGGCGCCCAGGAACTGCTGGCCGAGCTGGAGGCGCAGGACATCGCCGCCGACACCCTGGCCGTACGGACCGTCAGGCCGGAGGCGGTCCGGCTGATGACCGCGCACCGGTCCAAGGGGCTGGAGTGGCGGGTGGTCGTGGTGGCCGGCGTGCAGGACGGCCTCTGGCCCGACCTGCGCCGCCGCGGCTCGCTGCTGGAGGCCGACCGGATCGGCCGGGACGGCCTGGCCGAGCCGCTCTCCCCGGCCGCGCTGCTGGGGGAGGAGCGCCGCCTCTTCTACACCGCCGTCACCCGGGCCAAGGACCGGCTGATCGTCACGGCGGTGAAGGCCCCGGCCGAGGACGGCGACGAGCCGTCCCGGTTCCTGCGCGAGCTGTACCGGGAGGAGCTCGACCCCAGGACCGGCCGGGTGCTGCGGCGCACCCCGCAGGTGACGGTCGAGGACGTGACGCACCGTCCGAAGCGGCCGCTGGCGGTCTCCGCCCTGGTCGCCGAGCTGCGGGCGGTGACGGTGGACCCGGCGCGTCCGCCCGAGCTGCGCCGGGCCGCCGCGGAGCGGCTGGCCGTGCTGGCGGCGGCCACCGACGAGGACGGCGCCCCGCTGGTGCCGGTCGCCCACCCCGACCGCTGGTGGGGCCTGGTGGACCGGACCGAGTCGGCCGAACCGCTGCGGGACGCCGAGCTGCCGGTGCGGCTCTCCGGCAGCGGCCTGGAGCAGCTGGAGAGCTGCTCGCTGCAGTGGTTCCTGGAGAAGGACGTCAAGGCCGGCAGCACCACCACCGCCGCCCAGGGCTTCGGCAACGTGGTGCACGCGCTGGCCGACGAGGTCGGCTCCGGGCGGACCCCGGCCGACCTGGCGGTGCTGATGGAGCGGCTCGACACGGTCTGGGACGCACTGGCCTTCGACGCGCCCTGGAAGTCCCAGCAGGAGAAGGAGCAGGCCCGGGCGGCGCTGGAGCGGTTCCTGCACTGGCACGTGCTGGAACGCGGCCGGAGCACCGTCGCCACCGAGCACGACTTCGACCTCACCCTGCCGGTCGGCGAGGTCAGCGTCCGGATCCGGGGCTCGATGGACCGGGTCGAGCAGGACGAGGCCGGCCGGGCGTACGTGGTCGACTTCAAGACCGGCAAGCAGCTGCCGACCGACAAGTCGCTGCCCGAGCACAAGCAGCTGGCCGTCTACCAGCTCGCCGCCCGGGCCGGGGCGCTGGACGAGTTCTTCGAGCAGCGCCCCGAGGTCGGTGGCGCCGAACTGGTCCACCTCCGGGCGGAAGCCTCCAAGGCGGAGCCGGACGCCCCCAAGGTCCAGCACCAGGGCCCGCCGGAGGAACCGTGGATCGAGAACCTGCTCGCCGACACGGCCGGCCGGGTCCTGGCGGAACGGTTCGGCCCCCGGACCAGCGAGTCCTGCGCCCGCTGCAACTTCCGCGGCAGCTGCACCGCCCAGCGCGACGGGCGCCAACTGCTCGACTGACACCTGTCGGCAGGCGCTGAGCCATGCACCCCACAGGGGCTCGGGGCTCTGCTGTTGTGCGGCTCCGCCGCGCGGGCGCACGTGGTGCACCACCAGGGGCTCGGGGCTCTGCTGATGTGCGGCTCCGCCGCGTGGGCGACGCCGGCCTCGGAAGGGGAGATCGTTGCGTGGGTGGTCAGGGACTTTCGCGGTGACCCGCCCGCCAGATCTCCTCGCCCACGCGGCGGAGCCGCACATCAGCAGAGCCCCGAGCCCCTGGGTAGTGCAACCGGACGCCCTGCCAAAGGCGCAGCCCCGAGCCCCTGAGCCCCCGGGCCGTAGGCCGAGCGCAGCTCCGGCTCGTCGGTGCCCGCCGTTAGGGTTGGTGGATGCGATCCCTGCTCAGTGACCCGTTCCAGCTCAAGGAGCTGTTGGGGGTCCCGTTCAACCGGGAGCAGATGGCGGCGATCGGGGCGCCGCTGGAGCCTGCGGTGATCGTGGCGGGGGCCGGGTCGGGGAAGACCACGGTGATGGCGGCCCGGGTGGTGTGGCTGGTCGGGTCGGGGGCGGTGCGGCCGGAGCAGGTGCTCGGGCTGACGTTCACCAACAAGGCGGCGGGCGAGCTGGCCGAGCGGGTCAGGACGGCGCTGTTGCGGGCCGGTGTGCTGGACGAGGACGAGGACTCGCTCGGCGAACCGGAGATCTCCACCTATCACGCGTTCGCCGGCCGGCTGCTGAAGGAGCACGGCCTGCGGCTGGGCATCGAGCCGGACGTCCGGCTGCTCGCCGACGCCACCCGGTTCCAGCTGGCCGCGCGGGTGCTGCGGCACTCGCGCGGCCCGTACCCGGCGCTGACCGGTGCGTTCTCCGGCCTGGTCGCCGAGCTGATCGCGCTGGACTCGGAGCTGGCCGAGCACCTGGTGGAGCCCGCCCGGCTGCGGGACTTCGACCGGGAGCTGCTGGACCACGCGGCCACCGTGAAGCTGGGCAACGACGACCTGCGGGCGATCCCGGTGACGTCCCGGGCCCGGCTGGAGCTGCTGGAGCTGGTGGAGGAGTACCGGCGTCGCAAGCAGTCCGCCAACCTGATGGACTTCGGCGACCAGATCGCCGCCTCGGCCCGGCTGGCCCAGCAGCGGCCCGAGGTCGGGGTGTTGTTGCGGGAGCAGTTCCAGGTGGTGCTGCTGGACGAGTACCAGGACACCTCGGTGGCCCAACGCCTCATGCTGGCGGGGCTGTTCGGGTCGGGCAGCGGGCATCCGGTGACGGCGGTCGGCGATCCGTGCCAGGCGATCTACGGCTGGCGGGGCGCCTCGGTGGCCAACCTGGACGACTTCCCGCGGCACTTCCCGCGCCGCAACACCGCGCCCGCGCACCGCTACTCGCTCAGCGAGAACCGTCGCAGCGGCGGCCGTCTGCTCGCCTTCGCCAACCAACTGGCCGTCCCGCTGCGGGAGATGCACGCGGGCGTGGAGGCGCTCCGGCCCGCGCCGGGCGCCGAGTCGGACGGCTTCGTCCGCTGCGCACTGCTGCCCACCCACGCCGAGGAGGTGGAGTGGCTGGCCGACCGGATCGCCCACCTGACCGCCACCGGTACCGCGCCGGGCCGGATCGCGGTGCTCTGCCGCGGCGGTTCGGCCTTCCCGGACATCCATGCCGCGCTGGTCGCCCGGGAGGTGCCGGTCGAGGTGGTCGGGCTCGGCGGGCTGCTCCAACTGCCGGAGGTGGCCGACCTGGTGGCGGTCTGCGAGGTGCTGCAGGACCCGACCGCGAACGCCTCGCTGGTCCGGCTGCTGATCGGTCCGCGCTGGCGGATCGGTCCGCGCGACCTGGCGCTGCTCGGCCGCCGGGCCGCCGCGCTGGTGCGGACCGGGGCGGCCGGCAGCGCCGATCCGCTGGCGGCCGCGGTGGCGGAGACCGATCCGACCGAAGTGGTCTCGCTGGCCGACGCGTTGGAGAGCTTCCTGGACAAGGAGCAGCCCGACGAACTGCCGTTCTCGCCGGAGGCCCGGGTCCGGTTCGCCCATCTGGCCCGGGAGACCAGGGAGTTGCGCCGTTCGCTGGCCGAGCCGCTGATGGACGTGCTGCACCGGGTGCTGGCGGTCACCGGCCTGGAGGTCGAACTCTCCGCCTCCCCGACCGCGTTGGCCGCCCGCCGTCGGGAGACCCTGCACTCCTTCCTGGACGTGGCCGCCGGTTTCGCCGACCTGGACGGCGACCCGGGCCTGTCCGCCTTCCTGGCGTTCCTGCGGGCGGCACAGGAGTACGAGCGTGGCCTGGACAGCAGCCTGCCCGGCGGCGAGGACACCGTGAAGGTGCTCACCGCGCACAAGTCCAAGGGCCTGGAGTGGGACGTGGTGGCCGTGCCCGGGCTGGTCCGGGAGGCTTTCCCGAGCGCCAAGGGCCGGGAGCGCTGGACCAGTACCAAGAAGGTGCTCCCGCACGAGCTGCGCGGGGACGCCGCCACCCTGCCGGTGCTCGGCGACCTGACGCCCAAGGAGATGAAGCTCTTCAAGGCCGAGATGGCCGGGCACTCGGCCACCGAGGAGCTCCGGCTCGGTTACGTCGCCTTCACCCGCCCCCGCGAACTGCTGCTCGCCTCCGGCCACTGGTGGGGCCCGAGCCAGAAGCGGCGGCGCGGCCCGTCGGCCTTCCTCACCGCGCTGTCCGAGCACGCCGCGCAGCCCGGCAACGGCGAGGTCGAGGTCTGGGCCGAGCCGCCGCTGCCGGACGCCGTGAACCCGGCGCTGGACACCTCGGTGGAGACCCCCTGGCCGCTGCCGCTCGACCCCGCCGCCCAGCTGGCCCGCCGCCGGGTGGCCGAGGTGGTGCACCGCCGGCTGGCCGGCGAACCCGCGCCCGGCCCCGAGCGGATGAGCCCGGAGTCGGAGCGGCAGGTGGCCTCCTGGGACCGCGACCTGACGGCCCTGCTGGGTGAGCTGGAACGTTCCCGCCGGGCGGTCCGGGAGGTACCGCTTCCTGCCTCGCTCTCCGCCACCCAGCTGCTCCGGCTCTCCGCCGACCCGGACGGCTTCGCCCGGGAGCTGGCCCGCCCGATGCCGCGCCCGCCGCAGCCCGCCGCCCGCCGGGGCACCCGCTTCCACGCCTGGGTGCAGGCCCGGATCGAACCGCTGCTGCTGGTGGATCCGGACGCGCTCCCCGGCGTGGACGACGACGGCATCGAGGACGAGCACGACCTGGACCGGCTGAAGGAGGCGTTCCTGCGCAGCCCGTACGCGAACCGGCGGCCGTACCGGGTGGAGACGCCGTTCCAGCTGGTGCTGGGCGGGCGGGTGGTGCGCGGCCGGATCGACGCGGTCTACCAGGAGGGTGACGGTGGCTCAGGGTCACCAGCAGCCCCCCGCTGGGAGGTGGTGGACTGGAAGACCCAGCGGGAGGAGACCGCCGACCCGCTCCAGCTGGCGATCTACCGGCTGGCCTGGGCCGAACTGACGGGTGTCGAGCCGGAGCAGGTCACCGCCTCGTTCCTCTACGTCCGCAGTGGCCGGATCGAAAGACCGGCCGAACTTCCCGGTCGAAAAGAGTTGACCCGGCTCCTGATCGGGAATGACACAAGTTGAGTCACGCAGAGCATCCATTTCGTCACAGCATCGTGCGAAACCTGTGCGCTGTGCACTATTCGCGCCTATTGTGGGGTCGGTAACCGGTCACCCCCGAACTCCGGCCATCGGTCAGGGCTCCACGACCTGACCCTCTGTCATCACCGCAGGTGTCCCAGGCACCGGCCACCTTCTGCTGGAGAGACCGAAGTTGAGCGCGACCGGATGGATCAGAGACCGGCTCGCGGGGCCGACCCCGGGGGCTGTTCCGGGCACGGTCACCGGGACCTGGCCGAAAACTTCGATGGCACTGCCGTTCATCGGCATGCTGCTGGTGATCGCACTCGACTGGTTCAGCAACTCCGCGGTCACCGTCGAGCCCGCCCTCACCGCTGTCCCCGCGCTGGCCGCGGTGGTCAGCCGACGCACCTGGTACCCCCTGCTGATCGGACTGTTCACCGAGATCGCCGCCTTCGCGCTGGCCGGCTACCACGACGTGCTCGGCCAGTCCGTGCACAGTGCCACCGTCTTCGCGATCGCGCTGGTCGCCGGGATCGGCTGGGTCAGCGCCACCCTGCGGGTCCGCCAGGAGCAGGCCCTCGCCGACGCCCAGTTGGTCGCCGAGGTCGCCCGCCGGGTCCTGCTGCGCTCCGTCCCGGACCGGGTCGGCAGCGTCCGGGCCGCCGTGCACTACGCCGCCGCCGCCGAGCACGCCTCGATCGGCGGCGACCTGTACGAGGTGGTGAACACCCGGCACGGCGTCCGCGCGGTGATCGGCGACGTCCGGGGCAAGGGCCTGGCCGCCGTCGAGACCGCCGCCGCCGTGCTCGGCGCGTTCCGCGAGGCCGCCCACCAAGAGCCCGCCCTCGACCGGGTGGCGGCCTGGCTGGCCGTCAGCCTGGACCGGGCCCTGCACGAGAACGACCACCCCGGCGTGGAGGAGGAGTTCGTCACCCTCCTGCTGATCAGCGTCTGCGCCGACGGCACCGCCGAGATCGTCAACTGCGGCCACCCCGCCCCGCTGCTGCTCCGCCCCGGCCAGGCCCCGCAGCCGCTCGAACTGCCCGAGACGGTGCCGCCGCTCGGTGTCCTCGACCCGGCGGACGTCCGGCCGCCGGTCCAACGCGTCCCGGTCCGGCCGGGCGACCGGGTGCTGCTCTTCACCGACGGCGTCATCGAGGCCCGCGACCACCGGGGCGTCTTCTACCCCCTCGCCGAACGTCTCCCCTACTGCGCGGTCGGCGGCCCGGTCGAGGTCCTCCGCCGCCTCCACGACGACGTGGTCCGCCACGTCGGGCGCAAGCTCGGGGACGACGCCGCGATGCTCCTCCTCCAGTACGAGCCGATCCTCCCCCAGCTCCCGCACCAGAGCGCACAGCTCAGCCAGGCAACCCCAGGGACTCCTTAGACACGTGGTGCACCACCAGGGGGCTCGGGGCCCTGCTGATGTGCGGCTCCGCCGCGTGGGCGACGCCGGCCTTTGCAAGGTGATCGTCGCGTAGCTGGCCAGGCACTTTCGCAGTGACCCGAGCGCCTGCAGAAAGGCTAGAGGTCGACCTCGACCAGGAGCGGGCGGTGGTCGGAGATGCCCGTACGGGGGGCGTCCGTGCTGCCGACGGCGGAGCGGGGGACGCCGGTGGCGAGTACGTGGTCGAACTGGACCGCCGGCCGGTGGGACGGGTAGGTCGGGGTCTTGGCGAGGTCGTGCCAGCCCTGGAGACGGGGGCGGGGCCCCCGGCCGCTGCGGCGGCGGGGCAGCTGCCGCTGCGGCCGCCGGCCGAGTGCGGTGGCGCTGCCCAGCACCGTCCGGGGCACCGCCCCGATCAGGTTGAAGTCGCCGAGCACCAGGTGCGGCTTCGGCAGGTCCGCGATCCAGCGCCGGATCGCCGCGAGCTGGGCCATGTTCCAGCCGGGCACGAAGGACAGGTGGGTGGCGACCACGGTGAACTCGCCCCGCTCGCCCTGGAGCACGGCGGCCAGTGCGGCCCGCGGTTCGTCCGGCACGGGGGTGAGCCCGCGCCGGCCGGCCACCCGGAGCGGCAGGCCGAACGGCGCCGGGGCGAACCGCCGGGCCCGCCACTGGCTGACGGGCAGCCGGGTGAGCAGCGCGGTGCCGTAGGACGGGGCGGGGGAGTCGCCGACCTCGTCGGGGCCGTAGACCTGGAGGCCCGGTACGGCGGGGTCGAGGACCCAGCCGGTGGACGCCGCCGGGCGGCCGTGCAGGGCGGCGGCGAACCGCCAGTCCGTCGCGCCCATCGCCTTGGCGGCCACCGCGGTCTGGTCGGCGAAGCCGGAGCGTTCCTGGTGGCGGTCCACCTCCTGGAGCGCGAGCACGTCCGGGGCCAGCCCGGCGACCGCGTCGGCCAGGGGGTCACCCGGGTCGGCGGGGTAGGGCAGCGGACTGCCGTCGGCGGCCAGCGGCTGGCCGTGCAACAGGTTGAAGGTGGCGATGCGCAGCGGGCTCACACCACGTGACGGTACCGGGAGAGCTTGAGGCCGTGGACCATACCGGGTATACATACTCGGTATGTCCATCCGTCACGGTCTGCTCGCCCTGCTCGATCAGGGCCCGCGCTACGGCTACCAGCTGAGAACCGAGTTCGAGGCTCGTACCGGTGCCACCTGGCCGCTCAACGTCGGTCAGGTCTACACCACGCTCGGCCGACTGGAGCGGGACGGCCTGGTCGCCCCGCACGGTGAGGACGCCGAGGGGCACGTCTACTACGCCGTCACCGACCAGGGACGCGTGGAACTGCGGCACTGGTTCGACACCCCGGTGCCCCGGACCAATCCGCCTCGGGACGAGCTGGCGATAAAGCTGGCGATGGCGGTCACCGTACCCGGGGTGGACGTCGAGGCGGTGGTCCAGGGTCAGCGCCGGCACAGCATGAAGGCACTGCAGGACTACACCCGGCTCAAGGGCCAGGCGTTGACGGCTGAGGGGGAAGGCCGCTCCGACCTGGCCTGGCTGCTGGTGCTGGAGCAGCTGATCTTCCAGACCGAGGCCGAGATCCGCTGGCTGGACCACTGCGAGACCCGGATCGCGCAGTACCGGCCGACGCCCGAACCGGCCCCGCCGCCCGCCCCGCCGGCTCCACCCGCCCCGGCCGCAGAGACGCCCCGCGCCCGCAGGCGCGCCCGTTTCTGATCCACCGTCATCCGATCGAACGTCACAGCAGGGGGAGAGTTGACCACTCAGCAAAACCGGTCCGGCACCGATGCGGTGCTGCACCTGGAGAACGTCACCCGAGTCCACGGCCACGGTGCGGCCGAGGTGCACGCCCTGCGCGGCGTCGACCTCAAGGTGCACCCCGGCGAACTGGTCGCCGTGATGGGTCCGTCCGGCTCCGGCAAGTCCACCCTGCTGACCCTGGCCGGCGGGCTGGACACCCCGACCACCGGCCGGGTGCTGGTCGAGGGGCAGAGCCTCGGCGACCTCTCCCGCAAGCAGCAGGCACAGATCCGGCGCCGGGCGATCGGCTACGTGTTCCAGGACTACAACCTGATACCCGCGCTGACCGCCGCCGAGAACATCGCGCTGCCCCGCGAGCTGGACGGCGTCTCGACCCGGGCCGCCCGGCGCGAGGCGCTCGCGGCCCTCGCCGAGCTGGGCATCGAGGAGCTGGCCGACCGTTTCCCCGACGACATGTCGGGCGGCCAGCAGCAGCGGGTGGCGATCGCCCGGGCACTGATCGGCGAACGCCGGCTGGTGCTCGCCGACGAACCGACCGGCGCGCTGGACTCCACCACGGGTGAGGCGGTGCTCGCCGTCCTGCGGGCTCGCTGCGACGCCGGAGCGGCGGCCATGTTGGTGACCCACGAGGCCCGGCACGCCGCCTGGGCGGACCGGGTGGTGTTCATCCGGGACGGCCGGGTGGTGGACGAGAGCGTCAGCCGCGACGCCGCCAGCCTGCTGGTCTCGGCCGCGACCAACAGCGCCGGACCGGTGGCGGAGTGAAGCTCGGCGCGTGGCGGGTGGCCCTGCGGATCGCCCGCCGGGACGCCCTGCGGGCCAAGGGCCGCAGTGCGCTGGTGATCGCGATGATCGCCCTTCCGGTGCTCGGGGTGGCCGGTGCCGACGTGGTTTTCCGCAGTGCCCAGCTCGAGCCGGAGCAGAAGATCGCCCGGATCATGGGCGAGGCCGACGCGACGGTGTCCGCGTTCGGGCGGGGCATGATCGTGGTCCAGGCGCCGACACCGGGCGAGGGCCTCACCATGGACGGCCTGAGGGAGGGGCAGAAGCCCACTCCCGAGCAGCAGAGGAGCCTGGACGTCGAGCCGGGGGTGCTGGCCAAGGAGCTGCTGCCGGCCGGGGCCCAGGTGATCCCGGTGGTCCGGAGCGAGGGCACCACGGCGACCACCAAGGCCGGCCAGCTGAGGGTCGGGACCAGCGAGGCGGACCTCACGGACCCGATCTGGCGCGGCCGGATCGACCTGATCGACGGCCGGGCGCCGACCGCAGCCCAGGAGCTGGCTGTCACCGGTGAGTTCCTGAAGCTGTCCGGTCTCAAGCTCGGTGACAGCACCACGCTGCGCGGCCTGGACCGGCCCTTCACCATCACCGCCGCGGTGGAGTTCCCCGGCGAGCTGGGCGAGAGCCGGGTGATCGGCCGGCCGGAGGCGCTGACCCAGGCGCTGGCCAAGGCCAACGGGAGCAGGAGCGGCTCGTCCGGAGCCGGCGAGTGGCTGGTCCGGATGCCCGCCGGCCAGAAGATGGGCTGGCCCAAGGTACTGGAGCTCAACAAGTACGGCTTCCAGGTCACCTCGCGCGCCGTGCTGCTCGACCCGCCGCCGCGCTCCGAGATCCCGTACTACAACCAGCCGGACCAGTACAGCGAGGGTCCGGTCGACCGGACCACCCTGGCGGTGCTCGCCACGGTGGTGGGGATGGCGCTGCTGGAGATCGTGCTGCTGGCCGGTCCGGCCTTCGCCGTCGGTGCACGTCGTTCCCGGCGTCAGCTCGGACTGCTGGCCGCCGGTGGCGGTGACCGTTCGCACGTCCGCTCGGTGGTGCTCGGTGGCGGCATGGTGCTCGGGCTGACCGGGTCGGTGGTCGGGGTGGCGCTCGCGGCGGTCACCGTCGCGGTGACCAGGCCGTGGCTGGAGGAGTTCGCCGGCCGCCGGTTCGGCAGCTTCGACCTGGCCCCGCTGGACCTGCTCGGGATCGCCCTGATCGGGCTGGTCACCGGCCTGCTCGCGGCAGTCGTCCCGGCCGTCCAGGCATCGCGGCAGGACGTGGTGGCGGCGCTCACCGGCCGGGGGTCGGTCAAGCCGCCCAGCCGCAAGCTGGCGCTGCTCGGCCTGCTGATGCTCGGCGGCGGCGCGGCGATCGCCCTGCTCGGCCCGCAGGTGGGCGACCGGGCGCTGGCGGTGCTCGGCGGATCGGTGATCGCCGAGCTCGGCATGGTGGCCTGCACGCCGATGCTGGTCGGCCTGTTCGGGAAGCTCGGCCGCTGGCTGCCGCTCAGCCCCCGGCTCGCGCTGCGCGACTCGGTCCGGCACCGGGGGCGGACCGCCCCGGCGGTGGCGGCCGTGATGGCGGCGGTGGCCGGTGCGGTCGCGGTCGGCATCTACGCCACCAGCTCGGACCAGGAGCAGCGGCGGGACTACCAGGCCGCCCTGCCCAGCGGCGCGGTGAAGATCAGCCTGGGGTACGGCCCGGACGCCGAGCCCAGCCTGCTGGCGGCCGAGCGCGCCGCCCTGGAGCAGCAGATGTCCGGGCTCGGCCCGCGCGGCGACGTCTTCGAGACCGGGGTCGGCTCGACCCGACGCGGCGGCAGCGGCTACGTCCAGCTGAAGGTCCCGCAGGAGATCCGCTGCCCGCTGTACGACACCGGTCCGCTCGCCGACGACGAGTACCAGCGGCTCCGCAAGGACCCGCGCTGCGTCCACCCCGCCGGGCACTACGCCTCGGACTTCAACAGTCCCCTGCTGGCCGGTGACGCCACGGCGCTGGCCAACCTGACCGGGGTCCGCGACCCGGCGGCCGCGCAGGCGCTGGCCCAGGGCAAGGTGGTGGTCCTCGACCCGGACTTCGTCAAGGACGGCAGCATCACGCTGACCCTGGTGGAGCCGATGCCCGAGGAGCAGAACAGCACGACGGGCCTGGTCCCGGGCAGCGGCTCCACGCTGACCAGGGCCGAGCCGAAGCAGCACGACGTCAAGGCGGAGGCGGTGGTGTTCCCGTCGGCGCTGCGCAACCTCGGCGCCTTCGCCAGCCCGGAGACCGCTCGCAGGCTGGGTCTGACGGTCACCGAGGGCGGCTCGGTCTGGCAGCCGGCCGAGATGCCGAGCAGCGCCGACGAACAGAAGGCGGAGGCGGCGCTGGCCAATGTCGTCAGCGATGCCCAGTTCACCGTCGAGCGCGGCTACCGGGGCAAGAACGACCTGGTCCTGCTCGCCCTGACCGGCTTCGCCTCGATCGTCGCGCTGGGCGCGGCGGGCATCGCCACCGGGCTGGCCTCGGCCGACTCGCAGCGCGACCTCACCACGCTGGCGGCGGTCGGTGCCACCGGCGGCATCCGGCGTCGGCTGTCCGGCTTTCAGTGCGGGGTGATCGCCGCGATGGGCGCGCTGCTCGGCACCGTCAGCGGCGTGGTGCCCGCCGTCGCCCTGCGCAAGATCCAGGTCATGCCGATGAGCCCGGACGAACCGGTCCGGGAGGCCGTGATCGCCTTCCCGTGGCTGAACATCGGGCTGACCCTGGTGGTGCTGCCCGCCGTGGCGGTCCTGCTGGCGATGCTGTTCACCCGGTCGAGGCTGACCATGCTGCGCCGCTCGGCCTGAGGCTCCGTCACCTGCGTCACCCCCGCCCCGGGGGTGACGCAGGTAACGAGTCCGCACCTCGGGAGCACGGCGCATCGAGTACCGGTGGCGAACTAAAGTCGTCCGTATGACGAAAACCCCGGACAGCGTCGTCCGCTCCTTCATCGACCTGCACCAGGACGAGTTCCTGCGCGATCTCGCCGACTGGCTGCGTATCCCCTCCGTCTCCGCCGACCCGGCCCGGGCCGGCGAGGTCCGCCGGTCCGCCGAGTGGCTGGCGGAGCAGCTGCGGGCCACCGGCTTCCCGGTGGTCGAGGTCTGGGAGACGGACGGGCTGCCCGCGGTGTTCGCCGAGTGGCCGTCCGGGGACCCGGCCGCGCCCACCGCGCTGGTCTACGGGCACCACGACGTGCAGCCCGCCGCGAAGGAGGACGGCTGGGCGACCGAGCCGTTCGAGCCGACCGTGGTCGGCCGCCGGCTGTACGCCCGGGGCGCGGCCGACGACAAGGGGCAGGTCTTCTTCCACACCCTGGGCCTGCGGGCCCACCTGGCCGCGACCGGCCGGACGGCGCCCGCGGTCAACCTCAAGCTGCTGGTCGAGGGCGAGGAGGAGTCCGGCTCGCCGAACTTCGAGGCGCTGATCCGCCGGGAGGCCGACCGGCTGGCCGCCGACGTGGTCTTCGTCTCCGACACCGGGATGTGGTCCGAGACCACCCCGACCGTCTGCACCGGCATGCGCGGCCTGGCCGACGCGCAGGTCGACCTGTACGGCCCGGACACCGACATCCACTCCGGCTCCTTCGGCGGCGCGGTGCCCAACCCCGCCGAGGTGGCCGCCGAGCTGGTCGCCGGGCTGCACGACGCGGACCGCCGGGTCGCAGTCCCGGGCTTCTACGACGGCGTGGTGGAGCTGACGGACCGTGAGCGCGAGCTGTTCGCCGCGCTGCCGTTCGACGAGGCGCAGTGGCTGCGGGTCGCCAAGTCGTCCGGCACCCGGGGCGAGGCCGGCTACTCCACCCTGGAGCGGGTCTGGGCCCGGCCGACCGCCGAGGTGAACGGCATCTGGGGCGGCTACACCGGCCCGGGCGGCAAGACCATCGTGCCCGCCGAGGCGCACCTCAAGCTGTCCTTCCGGCTGGTCGCCGGGCAGGAGGTCGAGAAGGTCAGGGAGGCCGTCCGCAGCTGGGTGGCCGAGCAGGTGCCCGAGGGCATCCGGTACGAGCTGACCTTCCCCGGGGCCACCCGCCCCTGCCTGACCCCGCTGGACCACCCGGCGCTGAAGGCCACCGTCCGGGCGATGGGCCGGGCCTTCGAGCAGGAGATCCTGTTCACCCGCGAGGGCGGCTCGGGCCCGGCCGCCGACCTGCAGGACGTGCTCGGCGCCCCGGTGCTCTTCCTGGGCATCTCGGTGCCCTCGGACGGCTGGCACTCGGTGAACGAGAAGGTCGAGCTGGACCTGCTCGCCAAGGGCGTGGAGGCCGCCGCCCACCTGTGGAGCGAGCTGGCCGAGAGCTGGCCGCAGGCATGAACCTCCTGGCAGCCACCGACCGCACGTCCGAACGAACGTCCGACCGCACGTCCGACCGAACGGAGAGGGACCGAGTTGAGCACCGCGCCTGACACCAAGCCGCTCGCGCTGGCCAGGGTCGGCGTCGACCGGGCCGCCCAGCACCGCTTCGACGAGCCGTGGCTGGCCGCGGCCTGGAGCCACCCGACCACCAAGGTGCTGCCGATCGCGGGCGGCGAGGTCTTCGTGGTCGACACCGACCAGGGCACCGAGCTGGTGCTGCTGCCCTCGTTCGAGGCGCCGCAGACCGGCGACCGCTACTTCCTCGGCACCGACGAGGACGGCACCTCGTACTTCGCGATGGCGGGTTCCAGCCTGCCGGGGCGGCTGGACGGCGACGCCCGTCCGGCCGGGCTGCGCGAGGTCGGCGCGCTGCTCTCGGACCGGGACGCCGGGCTGCTGGTGCACGCCGTCGCGCTGGAGCACTGGCACCGGCTGCACAGCTTCTGCTCTCGCTGCGGCCAGCCGACCGAGAAGGCCGGGGCCGGGCACGTCCGGCGCTGCACCTCGTGCGCGGCCGAGCACTACCCGCGGACCGACCCGGCGGTGATCATGCTGATCACCGACGAGCACGACCGCTGCCTGCTGGGCCGGCAGGCGATCTGGCCGGAGGGCCGCTGGTCCACGCTGGCCGGCTTCGTCGAGCCGGGGGAGTCGATCGAGCAGGCGGTGGCCCGCGAGGTGCTGGAGGAGGCCGGGGTCAAGGTCGCCGAGGTCGGCTACGTGGCCAGCCAGCCCTGGCCGTTCCCGTCCAGCCTGATGCTCGGCTTCCTGGGGAAGGCCGACCCGGGCGGCACCGCGATCACGGTGGACGGCGAGGAGCTGGCGGAGGCGCGCTGGTTCTCCCGGGACGAGCTGCGGGCCGGGATGGAGGCGGGGGAGATCCTGCCGCCGTCGGGTATTTCGATCGCCCGTCATCTGGTCGAACTCTGGTACGGGGAACCACTGCCGAGTGCGGCTCGCTGGTAGTCCGTCAGTAGGAGTGGAAAGGGGCGTGCGGCTGATTGCCGTACGCCCCTTTCGGTCATCGTGATTCGGTTGTTCGGCTAATTTCGACCGAATTCGAAATTACCTGCTCAGTCGTTCTTCGGGTCGACATCAAGCCAGCAGCTGACGGTCTTCCCGGTCAGCCGGGTGGTGACCGTCCAGTCGCTGCAGAGCGCCCCGACGATGGCCAGCCCGCGGCCGTGGGCGTCCTCGTCGGCCGCCTCCCTGGCCTCCGGCAGGCTGCGGCCGAAGTCGGCCACCGAGATCTGCAGCGTGCGGTCGGTCAGCGCCAGCGTGATCGAGACCGCGCCCCGGCCGTGCCGCAGCGCGTTGGTGACCAGCTCGGACATCAGCAGCTCGGCGCTGTCGGTGAGTTCGGCGGCACCCCAGGCGGCCAGTGCCGTCCGGGTCAGCTGCCGGGCCCTGGCCACGTTGTGCGGCTGCGGCGGGAAGCTCGCGGTGGCGGACCAGGCGCCCCGGTCGGCCGCCTCCAGGGCCCGCCCCGGGCGGTGGTCGGCACCGGCGGCCCCGGTGTGTGGAAGATTGATCGGCCGCGCCTTGAAGTGGCGCGCGGTACTGGTCACGGGCATGGCTCCGCCCCCGGGTGTACGTGGCTGGATGCGACCCTTCCGGTCAGACTTTCGTCAGGACCGGAGAGCCGCCGGGCGACTGCGAACGACCTGGTCGGGGTCAATACCGAGTTCCCCGATCTCGGCCAATATTGGCCGGTTTCGCTGAAATGGCGCAAGCCGGATCGCTACATTCACTCGGGTGACAATCCCACGGGGCAGTACCCAATCACCGAAGTACCAACGACTCGCCGCCGACCTGCGCCGCCGGATCGCCGCCGGGGAGTGGCGGGGCGACGCGCCACTGCCGGTCGAGACCGAGCTGGAGCAGCAGTACGGCGTCGCCCGGAACACCGTCCGGCTCGCGGTCGACGTGCTGGTCAACGAGGGCCGGCTGGTCCGGCTGCAGGGCAAGGGCACCTACCTGAAGGAGCATCCGGTGCTGGACCACCGGGTGTACGGCCCGGCCCTGCTGCCGGGCCAGCTGCCCGGGCAGCGGGACTGCCTGGCCGCGCCGACCGAGGTCTACGCCCGGGAGGCCAGGGCGGCCGGGCGCCGGCTCACGGTCGACTTCGAGATGCTGATCGTCCGGGCCCGGGTGGACATCGCCGAGCGGCTCGGGCTGCGGCCCGGCGAGGCGGTGGTGGTGCGCCGGCAGCTCCGGCTGCTGGACCGCGAGCCCTACTCGATCGAGGAGAGCCACTACCGGGCGGGCCTGGCGGCGGGCACCCCGCTGATGGAGCCGGACCCGGTGCCCGGCGGCGACGAGGCGGTGCTCGCCGCGCTCGGCCGGACCGAGATCGGCGCGGTGGACCACCTGGTCTCCCGGATGCCGGGCCCGGAGGAGGCGGCCTGGTTCCAGGGCGGCCCGGGCGCCCCGCTGCTGGTGCAGACCCGGGTCGGCTACGACGCGCGCGGCCCGGTCCGGGTGATCGAGACCAGGTACTCGGCGGACCGCTGCCGACTGGTCTACGGGCTCGGCGAGCTGAGCGCCAGGCCGGTGCCTGAGACACCGGTGGCCCCGCCCCGGGAGGAGCGGAGCCACGGGTTCTGACGCGCCGTCGGCGCGCTCGTGACGCTCGGTCAGCCGGCCAGCGCGGCCTGCACCTGACGGAGGCTCGGGTTGGTCATCACGACCTGCTCGCCGCCGTTGACCGGCTTGACGATCACGGTCGGCACCACCTGGTTGCCGTTGTTGACCGACTCGACGTAGGAGGCCGAGGCCGGGTCCTCCTCGATGTTGATCACGTCGTAGCCGATGCCCTCGCGGTCCAGCTGGCTCTTCAGCCGGTTGCAGTACCCGCACCAGGTCGTGCTGTACATCGTGACGCTGCCGGACATGGCGGTGAACTCCTTCGGGAGGGGGCGTGCGGTCAAGGCCGACAACGTCCGGCGGGCGACGGAACATTCCGTGCGCCCGGCCGGTGTGCGGCGTACCACGCGCGCCGGTCGGCGAGCTGATTATCCGTTGAGCGGGCGGGGCCTGTGGACAACCCGGGCGGGAACGTCGGTCCGCCCTGCGAGGATGGACGGCATGCAGGAAGAGCTCTCAGGTCTCCCCGGCCGGTACGACACCCCCTACGGCACCGCCTACGGCGACCCGGCGCCCAGCGGCGCCGACGCGGTGCTGGCCGGGCTCGACCCGGAGCAGCGGGCCGTCGCGACGGCCCTGCACGGCCCGGTCTGCGTGCTCGCGGGCGCCGGCACCGGCAAGACCAGGGCGATCACCCACCGGATCGCCTACGGCGTGCGCAGCGGCGTCTACCAGCCGCAGCAGGTGCTCGCGGTGACCTTCACCGCCCGCGCCGCCGGGGAGATGCGCGGCCGGCTGCGCCAGCTCGGCGCCGAGGGCGTGCAGGCGCGGACGTTCCACTCCGCCGCGCTCCGCCAGCTCCAGTACTTCTGGCCGCGCGCGATCGGCGGCGAGGTGCCCCGGCTGCTGGAGCGCAAGGTCCAGCTGGTGGCCGAGGCGGCCGGGCGCAGCGGCCTGCGGGTCCAGCGCACCGAGCTGCGCGACCTGACCAGCGAGATCGAGTGGGCCAAGGTCACCCAGATCGTGCCCGACGACTACCCGGCCGCCGTGCTCAAGACCGGCCGCGAGGCCCCGCGCGACCCGGCCGAGATCGCCCGGGTCTACGCCACCTACGAGCAGTCCAAGCGCGACCGCGGCGTGATCGACTTCGAGGACGTGCTGCTGCTCACCGCCGCGATCCTGGAGGACCGGCCGGAGATCGCCGGCCAGGTCCGGGCCCAGTACCGGCACTTCACGGTTGACGAGTACCAGGACGTCTCCCCGCTCCAGCAGCGCCTGCTGGACCAGTGGACGGGCGGCGGCGCCAGCCTCTGCGTGGTCGGTGACGCCAGCCAGACGATCTACTCGTTCACCGGCGCCACCCCCGACTACCTGCTCAACTTCCGGGCCCGGCACCCCGAGGCCACCGTGGTCAAGCTGGTCAGGGACTACCGCTCCACCCCCCAGGTGGTGCACCTGGCCAACGGCCTGCTGGCGAAGGCGAGCGGCCAGGCCGCCCAGCACCGGCTGGAGCTGATCTCGCAGCGCGAGGCCGGCCCCGAGCCGGTCTACGCCGAGTACGTCGACGAGCCGACCGAGGCCGAGACCACCGCCCGGGAGATCAAGGCGCTGCTCGCCAAGGGCGTCCGGGCCAGCGAGATCGCGGTGCTGTTCCGGATCAACAGCCAGTCCGAGGTCTACGAGCAGGCCCTCGCCGACCTCGGCATCTCGTACCAGCTCAAGGGCGCCGAGCGGTTCTTCGAGCGCCCCGAGGTACGGGACGCGGTGATGCTGCTGCGCGGCGCCGCCCGGGCCGGCTCCGACCCGCTGACCGCCGACGCGCCGGACTTGGCGGGCCAGGTCCGCGCGGTGCTGGCGAGCCGGGGATTCACCCCCGCGCCGCCCGCCGGTTCGGGCACCGTGCGCGAGCGCTGGGAGTCGCTGTCCGCGCTGGTCCGGCTCGCCGAGGAGTTCGAGGCGGCCCGGCTGACGGCCGGTCAGATCGCCGACCTGGGGGCGTACGTGGGCGAACTCGACGCGCGCGCGGCCGCCCAGCACGCCCCCGCGGTGGAGGGCGTCACGCTCGCCTCGCTGCACGCCGCCAAGGGCCTGGAGTGGGACGCGGTCTTCCTGGTCGGCCTGACCGAGGGCACCCTGCCGATCATCTACGCCAAGACCGACGAGCAGGTCGAGGAGGAGCGCCGGCTGCTCTACGTCGGCGTCACCCGGGCCCGGCTGCACCTGTCGCTCTCCTGGGCGCTGTCCCGCTCTCCGGGCGGCCGGGCCAGCCGCAAGCCCACCCGCTTCCTGGACGGCCTGCGGCCGGGCTCCAGCGCCTCCGGGCCGCGTGGCAAGGGCGGCCGCGGCGGGGTCGAGTTCGGTGCCGAGCGGTCCGCCGCCCGCAAGGTGCGCGGCCCGGTCAAGTGCCGGGTCTGCGACCGCACGCTGACCGACGCGGTCGAGCGCAAGCTCCGCCGCTGCGAGAGCTGCCCGTCGAACATGGACGAGGCGCTGTACGAGCGGTTGCGCGAGTGGCGCTCGGTGCAGGCCAAGAAGCAGGGCGCCCCGGCCTACGTGGTCTTCACCGACGCGACCCTGATGGCGATCGCCGAGGACGTCCCGGCCAGCGAGCGCGAGCTGGCCGTGATCTCGGGTGTGGGCGCGATGAAGCTGGACAAATACGGGGCCGCCGTGTTGTCGTTGTGTGCCGGGGAGGAGCCCGTGGACGAGTCCACGGACGAACCCCTCGACGAGACTCAGGGGGAGTCTGAGGAGTCGGCCTGAGCCGCTCCCGAGAGCCGCCCGGGGCGCTCTTCGAAACTCGCCGGAAAAATAGTTTGCGCGCCGTACATGCGGCGCAATAGCCTGCCGGAGCGGTCAAGGGGACGAGATCGCGAGGCCGCGAGGGTCTCGCTTTCGCGCGCCTGCCGGTATTACCGCACCACCTGCACGACCCGCACCACCCGCATCACCAGCACGACCGACCATCATCCGAATATCGGGGCCCGGGAGACCAGGCACCGCGAGCGCCGAGAGGAGGCGAAGACAGTGGAAACCAAGACGATCACCAACCTGACTGGCCAGACCGTCATCGCCATGCCTTCGTGCGCCCTCTCGCAGGTCGGCATGCTGAGCGGTCCGGGTCTCAACGGCACCGGTGTCTCCGGCGTTGTCAGTGGTCTCGGCCTTAATGGCCTGGGCAACGGCAGCTTCGGCACCTCCGTCGAGACGGGTCTGTCCCTCACCGGGGCGACGTTCGGCGGCGGTCGCGGCATTCCCAGCGTGCGACCGCTCATGGCATCGAAGGCAGCAGCTGCGGCCGCCAAGCATGGCGACTATGCGCAGCAGGCCGACGGTGCCGGAGCCGCCGATCAGCAGGACGAGAAGCAGAAGAAGGCCATGGCCGCCCTGGTGGCTGCCGAGGCCGTCCGGATGTGGGCCTTCCGCGGCCCTGAACCCTGGAGAGATCAAACCTGAGTCAGCCTCAGGTCGAGCCTCCAGGGCCGCGGAACCCGTCTACACCGGGATTCGCGGCCCTCTTGTTTTGTCCGGTACGTCAGATCCACCCAGGTCCTCCGGGACCTCCGGCCAGCCCCACCAGTCAGCTGGCCGGATCCACAGCAGAAGACGAGGAAGACGCCAGTGTCCACGGTCATCACACCGCCACTCCCGTCCGTACCGACAGACATCACCAAGGCCGACCAGGCCGATCCACCGGAGGTTTCTCTCATGCAGCTCACCGCGCTCGACCAGGCCGAGGTCAACGGCCAGCCCATCCCGTGTCGCGCCTTCGACCCGGAGGTCTTCTTCGCCGAGACCCCGGCGGACGTCGAGTACGCGAAGTCGCTGTGCGGCACCTGCCCGGTCAAGGACGCGTGCCTGACCGGTGCGCTGGAGCGGCGTGAGCCGTGGGGCGTCTGGGGTGGCGAGCTCTTCGTGCAGGGTGTCGTGGTGGCCCGGAAGCGGCCGCGTGGCCGTCCGCGCAAGACCGAGGTCGTGGCGTGACCGCCGCGTCCGGTGCGGTGACCGTCCGTCGGGGTGAGCAGCCCCCGCTGGACAGTGCACTGCGCAACTCGGTCCGCATCGCGGCCGCCAAGGCCGATGCAGCCCACTCCCGTCCGTTTCCGAGCACGCACCACGAGCAGGACCACCACATGACCGCCACCGCCGCCAAGCAGACCGTCCGCCTCGAGCAGACCAACGAACTTTTGATCCAGAACAGGACCCGCGAGATGCAACTCATGCAAGAAACCCTGGCCCGCGCCCATATGCAAGAACGCCTCCAGGAGGCGGAGCACCAACGGGTGGGCGAGCGAGTCGCCCGGGCCGCCCGACTGGTGCGGCGGGCCGAACGTGCTTCGCTGCGAGCCCGCAAGGCGCTCGCCGTCGCCCTGATGTGAGACCTGACGAAGTAACAGCTCCACCCCCGTGACGACGATGGCCGCCCCACAGCAGTGGGGCGGCCATCGTCGCGTTGTCGCGGGGTCTGCCGGTGCGTCAGCTGCCGGTGGGCTCGTCCACCGGGTGGGCGAAGCCGGGCAGCCACTCCAGCATCTCGGCCCGGAACGGCGCGTTGGCGCCGAGCTGGCAGAGCACGCCGATGGTGCTCAGGGTGACCCGGTGGATCAGCAGGTAGGCCGGCGGCAGGTTGAGCTGCTTGCCGAGGTTGTACGCGGGGGACCGCGGGTCGGCGATCCGGGCCGCCTGGGCCCGCATCCAGGCCCGGGTGAAGTGGAAGGTCTCCACGGTGGCCGGCTCGATGATCGGCAGCAGGTAGTCGAGCACGGCGGCCGGGTCGAGCTGGATCGCGGGCTTGACGAAGCCCTCCTCGCGGAGCATGTCCAGCACGCCGTCGGCGTCGCCGGCCAGTGCCATCCGGAGCGAGTCGCCGATCGGCGCGGGCAGGCCCTCGGGCAGCCGGTCGACGGTGCCGAAGTCCAGCACGCCGAGCCGCCAGCCCTCGACCGGGCCCTCGTCCTTGATCAGCCGGAAGTTGCCCGGGTGCGGGTCGGCGTGCAGCAGGCCCGTCCGGGACGGCCCGGCGAACAGGAAGCGGGCGAGCAGCTGCCCGGCCCGGTCGCGCTCCTGCTGGGTGCCGCCGGTGATCACCTCGGACAGCGGGGTGCCGTCCAGCCACTCGCTGATCAGGATCTGGTCGGCCTGGGCCACCACACCGGGCACGGTGATGTCCGGGTCGTCGGCGAACTCCTCGGCGTGCCGCTGCTGGGCCGCCGCCTCCAGGGCGTAGTCGAGCTCCTCGGCCACCCGCGAGCGCAGCTCGGTGATCAGCGGCTTGATGTCGAGACCCGGGATCAGCGGGCCGAGCAGCCAGGCCACCCGGCTGAGCTGGGCCAGGTCGGAGAGCAGCGCGTCACCCGCTCCCGGGTACTGGATCTTGACGGCGACCACCCGGCCGTCGTGCCAGACCGCGCGGTGCACCTGCCCGATCGAGGCGGCGGCCGCCGGGCGGTTCTCGAAGCTGCGGAACTTCTTCCGCCAGTTCGGGCCGAGCCGCTCGGCCAGCAGCGAGTGCACCTTGGTGGCGGGCATCGGCGGTGCCGCGTCCTGAAGCTTCGTCAGGGCGGCCCGGTAGGGGCCGGCCACCTCCTCGGGCAGCGCGGCCTCGAAGACCGACAGCACCTGCCCGAACTTCATCGCCCCGCCCTTGAGCTTCCCCAGGGTGGCGAAGAGCTGGTCGGCGGTCTGCTGCTGCAGCTCCGCCGTGACCTCGTCGGCCGGGCGGCCGCCGAGGCGCTTGCCCAGGCCGAGCGTCGCCCGGCCGGCGAAGCTCAGCGGGAGCGCGGCGAGCCGGGCGGTGCGGGAGACGGCCTTGCGCGGAATCTCAGACATGAGCTGCCCCCCGAGCGGTCCGGTCGGTGTTTCCGCCGCCCGGAGCCCGTGTCGTGGTTTGAGTAGCGGTGGCCTGCTGGTGCAACGCCGTGGGCGGTCCCGTCCGGGCGGCCGCCTGACGCGGAAGATCGCTCACCCCAGGGCCTCCCAGCTCCGAGTCCCACCGCGGGACGTGTCACTGGCCATTGTGCCCGCTCCCCGATCCGGCTCCGCCGGGGTTGCCCGGACCTTGGCACCGGCTAGACCTCCGGCCGCTGCTCGGGCGGCCCGGAGGGCCAGGTGCAGCCGCAGGCCGGGTGGGTGGGCAGGCGCAGGCGGCGGGTCATCCCGTCGGCGGCGGAGATCTCGCACCAGCCGTCCACGCTCGGTGGCCGGACACCGTCCAGGTAGAGCTCGACGTGCAGGGCGGCCAGCCCGGCGACGGCGGTGGCCAGGGCGCTGTCGCAGGCGGGGGTGCGCGGTCGGCCGGGGCCGTCGGCGCCGAGCTGGGCGAGCAGCCGGGGCCAGGCCTCGTCCTCGTCGCGGCGGGTCAGGGTGGCGCAGGAGCCGCAGGCCGAGGCGCCGGGCAGCACCAGGGGCCCGACGATGCCCAGATGCTCCAGTACGCCGACGTACAGGTGCGGCACCCCGGCCCGCATCAGCCGGTGGGTCTCGGCGGCGATCCCGGTGAAGGCACCGGCGCCGTCCCGGGGCGCGAGCACCACCAGGGCGGGCGGTGCGGCCTCCTCGGGCGGCCGGGGGCGCTGCCGCTCGCCGACGGCGCCGGAGGCGCGGTGCACCACCTCCCGGGCGGCGGTGGCCCGCAGCCGCCCGATGTCGGTCGGCGGATAGCCGGCGGGGGAGCAGTCCCGGGCGGTCACCCGGCCCTGGTCGGCCAGGGTGACGCCGCCGACGCCCCCGGCGGCCAGCACCGCCCCGAGGGCGGCGCCGACCCGCCCGGCGCCGTGGATCTCCACCCGGGCGGTGGCCCGGCCGCGGAGCACGGCCGGGGCCTCGCCGGGATCCGGATGCACCAGGGAGAGTGACGCCAGGTCAGGCCCGAGCAGCTCCTGCCGGGCCTTCGGGAGGCTGTCCAGCAGCGCCCGGCCGGCCTCGGCGTCGTCCAGCAGGCCGCCCTCGGCCAGCGAACCGAGCAGCTGCTCGGTGACCTCCCGGCCGAGCCCGAGCCGCTCGCCCGCCTCCAGCAGGGCGGGCCGCTCCCGGCTCCCGTCCAGCAGCTCCAGGAAGGCGGCGACCGGTTGACTGACCTGTTCCACCACCCGGGCGTGCTGTCGGACGGTGCCGAACTGCAGGGTGTCGTGGTCGCGCCACAGACGCGAGAGAGCGGGCTTCACCATCGGGCGCACGACGGCCTCCGGTCGGAGTGGGTACGGCGGGCTGGTGGAAGCATGCCCGATCCGGGCACCACCGCGCCGGGCGCTGTCCACAGGCCGGAGCGCTTGTCGGACGATCGTTCTGCACAGCCTGTGGACAACTTTTCCGACCCGGGGGCCGGGACGGCTGTCAGGGGCAGCGGGTAACGTCACCTGCCATGGCGGCCGATCGGGATTCCCTTCCTCCGGCGTCGCCGCGCCGAGCCCGGGCAGCGTCCGGGCCGGGAGCCGCGACGCCCACCACGCGTACCCGGGCGGACGGCGCGGCCGAGCTGCCGGCCGTCCCGCTGCCGGGCGGGGGCGCGGTCGAGGTCCGGCGCAGCGCGCGCCGCAGCCGGACGGTCTCGGCCTACCGCGAGGGCGATCGGACGGTGGTGCTGATCCCGGCCCGGATGTCGGGAGCCGACGAGCAGCGCTGGGTGGCCCGGATGCTCGACCGGCTGGCCGCCCAGGAGAGCCGCAAGGTGCTCGGCGACGACGCGCTGGCCCGGCGCGCCGCCGAGCTGTCGGCCGAGTACCTCGGCGGCCGGGCCCGGCCCGAGGTGGTCCGCTGGGTGACCAACCAGAACTCCCGCTGGGGCTCCTGCACCCCGGCCGAGCGCAGCATCCGGCTCTCCCACCGCCTGCAGGGCATGCCCGAGTACGTGGTCGACTACGTGCTGCTGCACGAGCTGGCGCACCTGCTGGAGGCGAGTCACGGCCCGCGGTTCTGGGCGCTGCTGGCGACCTACCCGCACACCGAGCGGGCCCGCGGCTACCTGGAGGGCGTGGCCGCCGCAGCGCAGCTGCCGCACGCCCGGGGCGGCGGCTGAGGACTGCGGCGGTGTGCGGGCCCGGCGACGGCCGCCGCCGGGGTCACCGACCCTCGGTCAGTTTCCGGGCCAGCGCGACGAGTTCGCGCAGCGACCCGTCGGTCGGCTCGGGCAGGTGGTCGTAGTCGAACCAGCGCAGGTCGAGCGACTCCTCGCTGATCAGCTCCCGCGCCCCGGCCGGGGCCAGCGCGACGTACTGGACGTCCAGGTGGGTGTTCTCCGGCCGGTCCTTGCCGGTGCAGCGGACCTGGTGCCGGTCCAGCTTCACCGGGACGGGCTTGCCGTCGAGGGTGAGCAGCTCCAGGCCGGTGATGCCGGACTCCTCGGTGGCCTCGCGCAGGGCGGCGGCGGCCAGCGTGGCGTCGCCGGGCTCGCAGTGCCCGCCCATCTGCAGCCAGAGGCCGACCTTCGGATGGAGCGTCAGCAGCACCCGGTCGGCCGACGGGTCCACCACCAGCGCGCTGGCGGTGATGTGGGCGGGCAGGCAGGCCCGCCACATCCCGTCCGGGCGGTCGGCCAGATGGTCGAGGTAGTCGAGCCGGAGCCGGTCCTGCCCCGGGTCGGACACCGACCAGGAGCGCAGCGTCCGGACGGCGTCGGCGTGCAGCTCGGTCACTTGCCGGGCTCCTCGTCCTTGCCCGGAGTGCCCTCGTCCCCGGCGCCGGGAGCGGTGCCCGGCTCCGGGGCCTTGGTGCCCTTGGCGGCCTCGCCGAGCAGCTTGTCCAGCTCGGTGAAGTCGATGCCGCCCTCGGCGCCGTCGCCGGAGCCGCGGTGCACGAAGCCGTCCGGGTCGTCCAGGTCGGCGGCGGTGGGCAGCATGTCGGGGTGCTCCCAGAGCGCGTCCCGGCCGTCGACGCCCCGGGCGTCGGCCAGCGAGGCCCAGAGCCGGGAGGCGTCCCGCAGGCGGCGCGGGCGGAGCTCCAGGCCGACCAGGGTGGCGAAGGTCTGCTCGGCCGGGCCACCGGCCGCCCGGCGGCGGCGGACCGTCTCGCGAAGCGCGCCGGCCTGCGGCAGGTGCGGTTCGGCGGCGGCGTGCACGACCGCGTCGACCCAGCCCTCGACCAGCGCGAGCGCGGTCTCCAGGCGGGCCAGCGCGGCCTTCTGGGCGGGAGTGTCCTCGGGCTGGAGCAGGCCGTTCGCCAGGGCCTCCTGGAGCGCCTCGGGGTTGCTCGGGTCGAGCTGGCCGACCAGCTCCTCCATCCGGGTGGTGTCCACCTTGATGCCCCGCGCGTACGCCTCGACGGCGCCGAACAGGTGCGCCCGCAGCCACGGCACGTGGGCGAACAGCCGCTGGTGGGCCGCCTCGCGCAGGGCCAGGTAGAGCCGGACCTCGTCGACCGGGATGCTCAGGCCCTCGCCGAACTCGGCGACGTTCTGCGGCAGCAGGGCGGCCTTGCCGGCCGGGGCGAGCGGCAGGCCGACGTCGGTGGAGCCGACCACCTCGGCGGCCAGCGCACCCAGCGCCTGGCCGATCTGGGTGCCGAACATCGCGCCGCCCATCGAGCGCATCATGCCCATCAGCGGCCCGGCCATCGCCTGCATCTCCTCGGGCAGCACGCCGCCCATGGCGTTGCCGACCCGCTCGGCGACCGGGTCGACCAGGTCCTTCCAGACCGGCAGGGTGGCCTCGATCCACTCCGCCCGGCTCCACGCCACGGCGGTGCCCGCACCGGACGGGAACTCGGTGGCGGAGTCCAGCCAGAGGTCGGCCAGCCGGACCGCCTCGGCCACGGCCGAGCGCTCGGCGGCGCTCACCGAGCGGTCCTTGGTCTTCCCCTCGGGCTGCTCGGCGACCACGGTCTGCCGGGCGATGTCGCGGGCGAGGTCCCAGTTGACCGGGCCGCCGTCGAACGAGAGCATCTGGCCGAGCTGCTGGAACGCCGCGCCGAGGTCGTTGGGGTTCAGACCGCCCAGCATCGCCCCGAACGGATTGTCGCCCGAGGCCCCGCCGGGAGCGCCGGGACCGCCCATCCCGAACAGCGCGCCGAACGGGTTGGCCCCACCGAAACCGAACGGCTGCGGCGGCGTGGGCTCCGCGCTCTCGTCCTTGTTCTCCTTGTCGCGCTTGGCCTTGCCGTCCTCGGGCTCCTCGGGAGGAACGCCGAATCCGAAGGGGAGGTCGCTCACGGGGTCCTCGATCTGATCGGCCGTCACGCGCGTGGTGTGGCGGGGGTCTGCGCGCCCGGGAAGGGCGTCGGCCGCGCGGCCCGATCGCGCCGGGTGCACCGCCGGGGCCGCGCCTCGGGCAGGATGGTCGGTACGTGACACTCGTACGTACGCACATAAGCTAACCGTGGAGGATGGCCGGTGAGTTCCCCGCCTTCGGACGTTCGCTCTGGGCTGACCGGAGGTGAGGACGCCCCAGCTGCCGCGGGTTCGCCGTCTCCAGCCTACGGCGGCAAGCCGCTCACCGTGGCCGTCACGGGTGCCGCGGGGGTGCTCGGCGAACGGGTCGCGGCGCGCCTGGTCGGCTCCCCCGGAGTGCGCAAGGTGCTCGCACTGGACGACCGGCGCGGTGACGTGCCCGGGGTGCAGTGGCGGGTGCTGGACATCCGCGATCCGGCCGTGGCCGAACGGCTGACCGGCGTGGACGTGGTGGTGCACCTGGCGATGGACCTCGGGATGGAGACCGACGCCCGGGCGCGCAGCGCGTACAACGTGCGGGGGGCGCAGACCGTGCTGACCGCCGCCGCGGCGGCCGGGGTGGGCCGGGTGGTGCTGTGCACCTCGGCGATGGTCTACGGCGCGCTGGCGGACAACGAGGTGCCGCTGGCCGAGTCGGCCGAGCTGCGGGCCACCGAGGAGGCCTCGCTGGTCGGCGACCTGCTGGAGATCGAGCGGCTGGCCCGCCGCGCGCCCCGGGCGCACCCGGGGCTGCAGGTCACCGTGCTGCGCCCGGCCGTGGTGGTAGGTCCCGGCATCGACACCGTGCTGACCAGGCACTTCGAGGCACCCCGGCTGCTGGTGGTGGCCGGCTCCAGGCCGTGCTGGCAGTTCTGCCACGTGGACGACCTGGCGGTGGCGTTGGAGTACGCGACGCTCGGCCTGGTCGAGGGCGAGGTGACGGTCGGCTGCGACGGCTGGCTGGAGCAGGAGGACGTCGAGCAGCTGTCCGGCATCCGTCGGATGGAGCTGCCGGCCGCGCTGGCGCTCGGTACGGCGGCCCGGCTGCACCGGCTCGGCCTGACCCCGGCCCCGGCGGGTGACCTCGCCTACACGATGTACCCGTGGGTGGTCTCCGGGAGCCGGTTGTACGAGGCGGGCTGGCGGCCCGCGTACACCAACGAGCAGGTGCTGGGCGAGCTGCTGGCGCAGGTGGCCGGCAAGCACGCGGTGGCCGGGCGCCGGCTGGGCGGCAAGGAGGCCGCGACCAGTCTGGGGGCGGCGGGTGCCACGGTGGCGCTGATCGGTACGGCGGCGCTGGTCCGGCGGGCCCGGAAGAGCCGCCGGATCTGACCGGTAAGGGGGCGTGCGGCCGAGGCCGTGCGCCTGTTGCTCGGCGCCCTCCGCACCCGGGGTGGAGCCGATCTGTTCCGCCTGACGGAATGGCCCAATCGTGATGCGGAAACCCCTTGTCGCGGACCCCGGGGGATGAGGAATCATGGTGACCATGTCCGAGAACCACGACCCGATCCGTCTGTTGGCCATCCGCGAGACCCCGCTCTCGCTGGACGAGGTGTACGAGGCGGTGGGCGACGACGCGGCCGGCGGCACCACGGTCTTCGTCGGCACGGTGCGCGACCACGACGGCGGCAAGTCGGTCGCGGCGCTGGAGTACAGCGCCCACCCGACCGCCGAGCAGGAGATGCGGCGGATCGCCGAGAAGATCGTCGCCGAGTTCCCGGTCCGGGCGCTCGCGGCGGTGCACCGGATCGGCCGGCTGGACATCACCGACAAGGCGGTGATCGTCGCGGTCTCCTGTCCGCACCGGGGCGAGGCGTTCGCGGCCGCCCGTCGGCTGATCGACGACCTCAAGCACGAGGTGCCGATCTGGAAGCACCAGGTCTTCACCGACGGCGAGGAGGAATGGGTCGGCGCGGGCTCCTGCTGACCCGCCCCGAGACCCGTTCGGTCGCATCCGGTCATACGAATACTTCTCAGTGGTGAGCGAAATCGTCGTGCCGTAACCCGAATGGCGCTGCTGCCGTTGGGTAGCCGGGTGGTTAATCTGCTCATACGAACGACGAGCTGGGAGTACGGACATGGCTGCGCTCGCCTGGTTGATCATTCCTGTGGTGGCGGCACTGGCCGCCATGCTCTGGGCCGGCTGGGCCGCCCGCACCCCGAGGGCCACCGGAGACCCCGCCTCACTGGCCGAACACCAGCGGTTCAGGGCCGCGATGGAGCGCAGCACGGGCTCCCCGGCGGAGCCCGGGAAGCGGTGACCCGGGCGGCGCGGTGAAGGCCCCGTCCCGTACTGTCGGTCCCATGCCACGCCGCTCCGCGACGATGCTCGCCGCCACCCTGCTGCTCATAGCACTGCTCTGTGCGTCGGTCCTGATGAAGGTGCCCTACACGGAGATGAGCCCGGGTCCGACGTACAACACGCTCGGGACGCAGGAGGACGACGGGAAGCCGGTGATCCAGATCACCGGGCACGAGACCTACCCGACCTCCGGACACCTCAACATGACGACCGTCCAGGTGACCGGGGCGAAGTACGAGCCGAGCCTGGTGTCGGCGGTGATCGGCTGGCTGCGCGGGGACGTGCTGGTGGTCCCGCACGAGAACGTCTACCCCGAGGGGCAGACCGACCAGGAGGCGCAGCAGCAGAACGCGGAGGAGTTCGCCTCCTCCGAGGACAGCGCCAAGACCGCCGCGCTCAACCAGCTCGGCATCCCGGTCGGCACCCAGGTGGTGGTCAAGTCCGTGGTGGCCGGCGGCCCGTCCGAGGGCAAGCTGCACGCGGGGGACCGGATCGTCGCGGTGGACGGCACCAAGGTGACCACGGCCGAGCAGGTGGCCGAGCAGGTGACCAAGCACCAGCCGGGCGAGACCACGGTCTTCACGATCGTCCCGAAGGACCGCGGCGGGGCCGCCGCGACGGCGGCCGACGAGGTCCAGGTGCCGGTGGTGACCGGGAAGGCGACGGACGCGAACCGCGCCGTGGTCGGCATCCGGCCGGACGTCGAGCACACCTACCCGTTCAAGATCGACATCGGGCTGCAGGACGTCGGCGGCCCGAGCGCGGGCCTGATGTTCTCGCTCGGCATCGTGGACAAGCTGACCCCGACCGACCTGACGGCCGGCAAGTTCGTCGCGGGCACCGGGACGATCAGCGACGACGGCAAGGTCGGCCCGATCGGCGGCATCTCGATGAAGCTGATCGCGGCCCGGGACAAGGGCGCCGAGTACTTCTTCACCCCGGCCGACAACTGCGCCGAGGCGGCGAAGAGCACGCCGAAGGGCCTCCGCCTGGTGAAGACGGAGACCCTGGACGGTGCGCTCAAGTCGCTGGAGCAGATCCGGGCCGGGCAGGGCGCGGCGCTGCCGGGCTGCGCCGTCGGCTGACGACCGGTCAGCGGGTCAGCCGGTCGGCGGGTCAGTCGGTCAGGAGAAGGTGGCGAGCAGCGCCTCGGTGAGGCCGGGCACCAGGTCGGGGCCGGTCAGCACCTCGCGGGCGACGTCCTTGGAGCGCAGCCGGAGCGCGATCTCCTTCTTGCCGTCGCGCAGCACCGCCGCGGTGATCCGGACCTCCTCGCGGGCCGGGTGGTTGGCCGCCCAGTCGGCGAGCTGGGCCTCGGTGGCGTTCTTCGGGCGGCTGTGCTCGGCGCCCGGCGGCAGCATCTGACGCTCCACCACCAGCGCGCAGCCGACCACCTGGTCGGGCCAGGCGATGGTGCCGAGGAACTTGTCCAGCTCCATCCCGGCGGGCAGCTCGTCCTGCTCGATCACGGTGAGGTCGCCGGGCTTCTCGTCGGTCAGGCCCAGCTGCTTGGCCAGCTTCGGGTCCTGCTTGCGCAGCGCGGCGCTGTCCACCAGGGCGAACAGCCGGGTCGGCAGGTCCCAGCCGAGGGTGGCGGCGTACTCGTCGATCTCCAGCGCGGCGCGGGTGAGCGGGGTGGCGGCGGGCGGCTTGCCGCCGGCCAGGGCATCAAGTGCATCGGACATGCCCCAATCCTCACACGTGCGGCGCCGACACCCGGTTCGGCCCACCCCGGCGGCGAACTCGTGGTGAACCGTGGGAACTCAGGTAAAGACCGATTAAGTTGCACAGGAGACCGGACCAGACCGACCCACACACGACACAGCAGAGGTGCCACCTTGGTATTCCAGATGCCGGACCGCCCGGGAGGCCCGGGCTTCCGCGCCAGAGTCGGCCCGCCCTCCCGGCGCACCCGAGTGCTCCTGCTGACCGCAGGGGTGCTGGCGGTGCTCTTCCTGCTGTTCGTGATGTTCGCGGGCCTGTGGACGGACTGGCTCTGGTTCAAGTCGGTCCGCTACTCCTCCGTCTTCACGGCCCAGCTCTGGACCAAGGTCGGCCTGTTCGCCGTCTTCGGCCTGGCGATGGCGGTGGTGGTCGGCCTCAACACCTGGCTGGCGTACCGTCTCCGGCCGCCGCTGGCCGCGATGTCGGTCGAGCAGCAGAGCCTGGACCGCTACCGGATGGGCATCGCCCCGTACAAGAAGTGGCTGCTGATCGCGGCCTCGCTGCTGGTCGGCCTGGTGGCCGGGGCGGCGGCGTCCGGGCAGTGGCGGACCTGGATGCTCTGGACCAACCAGACCTCCTTCGGGGTGAAGGACAGTCAGTTCCACCTGGACGTCTCGTTCTACGCCTTCGAGCTGCCCTGGTACGAGTTCCTGCTCGGCTTCGCGTTCAGCGCGGTGATCGTCTCGCTGCTGGCCTCGGTGGTCGTGCACTACCTGTACGGCGGCCTGCGGCTGCAGGGCCCGGGCCGGAAGGCGAGCAGCGGTGCGCAGGGCCATCTGGCCGTGCTGCTGGGCCTGTTCGTGCTGCTGAAGGCGGCCGCGTACTGGCTGGACCGGTACGCGCTGGCGGTCAAGTCCGGCGCGTACAAGGGCGTGGACGGCTGGACCGGCCTGCGCTACGTGGACGCCAACGCGTTCCTGCCGGCCAAGACCATCCTGTTCTTCGTCGCGATCATCTGTGCGGCGCTGTTCTTCCTCACCCCGATCCGGAAGACCTGGGCCCCGGCCCTGATCGGCTTCGGGCTGATGGCGCTCTCGGCGGTGCTGATCGGCGGGCTCTACCCGGCGATCGTGCAGCAGTTCCAGGTCAAGCCGAACGAGCAGGCCAAGGAGACGCCGTACATCCAGAAGAACATCGACGCCACCAGGCAGGCCTACGGCATCGCGGACAGTCAGACCCAGGCCTACGCGCCGAAGGCGTCGACCAACAGCGACGCGCTGAAGGCGGACGCGCAGACCATCTCGGACATCCGCCTGCTGGACCCGAACGTGGTCTCGCCGACCTTCCAGCAGATCGAGCAGCAGCGTTCGTACTACAAGTTCCCGAAGACGCTGGACGTGGACCGGTACGGCAACGGCCAGGCCGGCGGCCAGGACACCGTGATCGGCCTGCGCGAGCTGAACCTCGCCGGGGTGCAGCAGCGGAACTGGATCAACGACCACTTCAAGTACACCCACGGCTACGGCGTCGTCTCGGCCAAGGGCAACCAGGTCAACGACAAGGGCCAGCCGGTCTTCACCGAGTCGGGTCTGCCGTCCACCGGTTCGCTGGGCGACTACCAGCAGCGGATCTACTACGGCGAGGAGACCAAGACCTACTCGATCGTCGGCGGCACCAACGAGGAGATCGACTACTCGACCGACGCGGGTGACAAGCAGTACAAGTACACCGGGGACAGCGGCGTCTCGCTGAACAACCCGTTCACCCGGGCCGCCTACGCGGTGCGGTTCGCCGAGCCGCAGATCCTGTACGCGGGCGCCATCACCGACGGCGCCAAGGTGATCTACGACCGGACGCCCAAGGAGCGGGTGGAGAAGGTCGCCCCCTGGCTCTCGATCGACGCCGACCCGTACCCCGTGGTGCAGGACGGCAAGCTGGTCTGGGTGCTGGACGGCTACACCACCTCGGACGGTTACCCGTTCGCCTCCAAGACCACCCTGGGCGACGTCACCAAGGACTCGCTGACCGACCAGCGCGGGCGCACGCTCACCTCGGTCAACAAGGTCAACTACATCCGGAACTCGGTGAAGGCGACCGTGGACGCCTACACCGGCGAGGTGACGCTCTACCAGTGGGACGACGCCGACCCGGTGTTGAAGACCTGGATGAAGGCGTTCCCCGGCACGGTCAAGGCCAAGGCGGACATCCCGAGCACCCTGATGCCGCACCTGCGGTACCCGCAGGACATGTTCAAGGTGCAGCGCGACCTGCTCGGCCAGTACCACATGACGGACGCCAACTCCTTCTTCAACGGCACCGACATCTGGCAGGTCCCGGTCGACCCGACCACCAACACCGGTGCGGTGCAGCCGCCGTACTACATGACGGTCCGGATGCCCGACCCGGCGGTGACCCAGGCGAGCTTCTCGCTGACCACCACCTTCGTGCCCAGCAAGCGGGACAACCTGGCGGCCTTCATGGCGGTCAGCGCCGACCCGGGGCCGGAGTACGGGAAGATCCGCATCCTCAAGGTGCCCGGGGACAGCAACACGCTCGGGCCCAAGCTGGTGCAGTCGCAGTTCAACTCGAACACCGACGTGGCCAACAAGCTCAACACGCTGAAGATCGGCGGCGACTCCGACATCGAGTACGGCAACCTGCTGACCCTCCCGGTCGGCGGCGGCCTGCTCAACGTCGAGCCGGTCTACGTGCGCGGGCGCGGCGCCGACTACCCGGTGCTGCAGAAGGTGCTGGCGGTGTACGGCAACGACAACGTGGCCTTCGAGAACACCCTGGAGGAGGCGCTCAAGAAGGTGCTCGGCAACGCCACCACGGTGACGCCGACCACTCCGACGGCGCCGACCACCCCCGGCACCACGCCCACCACCCCGACCACGCCGGGGACGGTCAACGCCGAGCAGGCCAAGGCCATCGCGGACGCCCAGAAGGCGTTCAACGACGGCGAGGCGGCGCAGAAGGCCGGCGACTGGGCCAAGTACGGCGAGGCCCAGAAGGCACTGAAGGCCGCGCTGGACGCCGCCGCCGCGGCGAGCCAGCAGAAGACCGGCTGACGAACAGCGGTTAACGAGCTGCTCCACCCCCGTGTTATGGTTGGGACACAACGACGCGGGGTGGAGCAGCTCGGTAGCTCGCTGGGCTCATAACCCAGAGGTCGCAGGTTCAAATCCTGTCCCCGCTACTCTGAACCGAAGGCCCGGAGATTCTTCTCCGGGCCTTCGGTGCTTCCTTATTGAGGGCGCTCATCCTTGGTCCACTCCGGTACGATGCGTGCCCGGGGTTTGTGGGGGTCAAGTGTCGGGAAATCGACAAAGCGCTGAAGCAATCTCGCCGGGCTTCGGCCCGCCCCGCCAAAACCTGGCCGGGGCAGGTGTACGCGGGTTGCGGGTGATGCGACGATGGACCACATGGGGGATGCCGTAGGGCAGTTGACTCCCTTGGCCATGGGGAGTCGGCACCGACTGATCCGACACGTCCCCGGCGGGTGCCGCAGCACTCGGGGGGAGCAGGAGTCGGCATGAAGCTGATCGGCAGGAACGATCCGGGCAGTGGGGGCAAGGCCGCGGGGGCGGCCGACACCGAGGCGTGGGCGCAGAGCGAGGACACCGGCACGGCCCTGCCCGCGCAGCGGACCGGCGGACTGACCGTCACCCGCGCCGACGCCGGGTACGGCCCCGACAGCCTGGTCCGGGTCTCCGCCCGCGAGTTCGCGCCCGCCGCCGGCAGCTACGCGTCGCAGTCCGCCGATCCCGCACCCGACCGGGACAGCTTCGAGACCGCGCTGGCCGCCCGCGAGCAGGCCGCGCTGGAGTCGAGGCACCGTCAGGCCGCCGACCAGGGCGACCCGAACGCCGCCAGCCAGCTCGGCGCGCTGCTGCTCCGCCGGGGTGACCTGGCCGACGCCGAACCGTACCTGCGCACCGCCGCCGCCGCCGGGCTGCGGGCCGCCGCCAACAACCTTGGCGTGCTGCTGCACCAGCGCGGCCACCGGGCCGAGGCCGCCCAGTGGTGGCGGCAGGCCGCGGTCGCGGGCTCGGCCCCGGCCGCGCACGCGCTCGGTCTGCAGCTGCGCGACCAGGGCGAGGAGGAGGCGGCCGAGTACTGGCTGCACTTCGCCGCCGAGCACGGCCACCCGCTCGGGGCGTACGCCCTGGGCGATCTGATGGAGCATCGGCGCGACGTGCGCGCCGAGCGCTGGTTCAAGGTGTCCGCCGACGCCGGCCACCGGGAGGCCGCGTACCGGCTGGCCCGGATGCGCGAGGCGGCGGGCGACAAGGACACCGCGGAGACCTGGTACCGGACCGCCGCCGCGCGCAGCCACGCCCGCGCGGCGCTGCGGCTCGGGGTGCTGCTGGAGGAGCGGGGCGACCTCGACGAGGCGGCGCGCTGGTACCGGCAGGCGGCGCAGAACGGTGAGCCGCGCGCGGCCTGCGCACTCGGCTTCCTGCTCCGCGACGCGGGCGACCTGGCCGCCGCCGCCGAGTGGTGGCAGGAGGCCGCCGAGGCGGGCGACGGCAACGCCGCCAACGCGCTCGGCGCGCTGCACGCCGGGCGGGGGGAGGCCGTCGACGCCGAGCGCTGGTACCGCGCCGCCCTGGAGGCCGGCGACCAGAACGGCGCGTTCAACCTCGGCCTGCTCTGCGCGAGTGCCGGGCGCGAGGCCCAGGCCGAGCAGTGGTACCGGCGCGCGGCGTACGCCGGGCACCGGGAGGCGTGCAACGCGCTGGCCGTCGTGCTGCTCCAGCGCGGCGACGAGTCGGGCGCCGAGCCGTGGTTCTCCAAGGCCGCCGAGGCCGGCAGCGTGGACGGCGCCTTCAACCTCGGGGTGCTGCACGCCGGGCGCGGCGAGCAGCAGCAGGCGCACGAGTGGTACGCGCGCGCTGCGGCCGAGGGGCACGGCGAGGCCGCGCTGCAGCTGGCGGTCGCCCTGGAGCAGCGTGGGCAGCTGACGGGTGCGCTGGAGCGCTACCGGCAGGCGGCGGCGGGTTCGTCGGCGGAGGGCGCGTTCCGGCTCGCCTCGCTGCTGGACCGGCGCGGTGACGCGGACGCCGAGGCCGAGCACTGGTACGCGGTGGCGGCCGACGCCGGGCACCGCCGGGCCCAGGTCCGGATGGGCGTCCGGGCCGCCGAGCGGGGCGCCCTGGAGATCGCCGAGAGCTGGTACCGGCGCGCGGCCGAGGCCGGCAGCCGGAGCGCCGCGTTCAACCTCGGGCTGCTGTTGGCCCGTCAGGACGACGAGGCGGAGGCGATGGTCTGGTACACCCGCGCCGCCGACGCCGGTCACGGTCGGGCTGCCCTGCGCCTCGCCCTCCTCGCCCTCCGGCGGGGGGAGCCGGTGCAAGCGGAGAACTGGTGCCGCCGCGCCGCCGACCACGGCCCCGCCGAGGTCACCGAACGCGCCTCACGCCTCTTGGGCGCCCTGCACTCCGAACTCAGCGCCTGACGCCGACCTTTGGCAGGTGCTCAGCCGGTTACGGTCCAGGGGCTCGGGGCTCTGCTGTTGTGCGGCTCCGCCGCGTGGGCGACGCCGGCCTTTTTGCAGGTGGCTCACCGGCTACGGTCCAGGGGCTCGGGGCTCTGCTGTTGTGCGGCTCCGCCGCGTGGGCGACGCCGGCCCTTGCAAGGTGATCCGTTCAGGGGTGGTCAGGCACTTTCGCAGTGACCCGCACGCCAGATCTCCTCGCAGTTCCCCGAGCCCCTGACTGTAGATGCCCGAGCGCCTGCCTACGGTGCAGCTGAGTGCCTGCCTAGGTGCAGTCCGGACAGAGGCCCCGGTAGGTGACTTCGGCGCCGGAGATGACAAAGCCGAAGCGTTCCCCTGCCGGGAGGGCGGCGATCAGGTCACCCTGGGGGTGGACGTCGCGGATGGAGCCGCAGCCGGAGCAGATGAGGTGCTGGTGGGCGTGCCGGGCGTTGGGGTCGTAGCGCTTGGCGCGGCCGTCGGTGGCGACCTCCATCACCTCGCCCAGGGAGACCATCTCGCCGAGCGTGTTGTAGACGGTGGCGCGGCTGATCTCGGGCAGCACCGAGACCGCCCGGGCGTGCACCTCGTCGGCGGTGAGGTGGACGTGGTCGCCGTCGAGGACCTCGGCCACGACACGACGCTGCGAGGTGAGACGCCAGCCGCGTCCGCGAAGTCGTTCCAGCAGGTCACTCATGGGGACAGGGTAAGCCACGTTCTCGACTTGGTTCCAGTGTTGACTTAGACAAAGTCCAAGCTAGGATCGAGCCAATACTTAGGCACGGTACGACCGGATGCGCGGAGGCATACCCGACATGACCACCCAGGACGAGCTGCGGCCCACGTTGACGACGGAGGCCGGCGCCCCGGTCGCCGACAACCAGAACACCGAAACCGCGGGCATCGGCGGTCCGGCCCTGATCCAGGATCAGACGCTGTTCGAGAAGCTCGCCCACTTCAACCGGGAGCGCATCCCGGAGCGCGTGGTGCACGCCCGCGGCGCCGCCGCCTACGGCACCTTCACGCTGACGGCGGACGTCTCCGCGTACACCCGGGCCGCGTTCCTGTCCGAGGTCGGCAAGCAGACCGAGACCTTCCTGCGGTTCTCCACCGTGGCGGGCAACCTCGGTTCGGCCGACGCGGTGCGCGACCCGCGCGGCTGGGCGCTGAAGTTCTACACCGAGGAGGGGAACTACGACCTCGTCGGCAACAACACCCCGGTGTTCTTCATCAAGGACGCCATCAAGTTCCCGGACTTCATCCACACCCAGAAGCGCGACCCGTACACCGGCTCGCAGGAGGCGGACAACGTCTGGGACTTCTGGGGCCTCTCGCCCGAGTCGACCCACCAGGTGACCTGGCTGTTCGGTGACCGTGGCATCCCGGCGTCCTACCGCCACATGAACGGCTACGGCAGCCACACGTACCAGTGGCAGAACGAGGCCGGCGAGTACTTCTGGGTGAAGTACCACTTCAAGACCGACCAGGGCATCAAGAACCTGCCGGTGGACGAGGCCAACAAGCTGGCCGGCGAGGACCCGGACAGCCACCAGCGGGACCTGCGCACCTCGATCGAGAACGGCGACTTCCCGACCTGGACGGTGCAGGTGCAGATCATGCCCGCCGCCGACGCCGCGAACTACCGCTTCAACCCGTTCGACCTGACCAAGGTCTGGCCGCACGAGGACTACCCGCCGATCGAGATCGGCAAGCTGGAGCTCAACCGGAACCCCGACAACGTCTTCGCCGAGGTCGAGCAGTCGATCTTCTCCCCGGGGCACTTCGTGCCGGGCATCGGCCCGTCGCCGGACAAGATGCTCCAGGGCCGCCTGTTCGCCTACGCGGACGCGCACCGCTACCGGGTCGGCATCAACGCCGACCACCTGCCGGTGAACCGCCCGCACGCCACCGAGGCGCGCACCAACAGCCGCGACGGCCACCTCTACGACGGCCGCCACGGCCGCTCGAAGAACTACGAGCCGAACAGCTTCGGCGGTGCCGTCGAGACCGGCCGCGCGCTCTGGGCCGCCGTGCCGGTGAACGGTCTGACGGGTAACCACGAGGCGCCCTCGCACAGCGAGGACAACGACTTCGTGCAGGCCGGCAACCTCTACCGGCTGTACTCCGAGGACGAGAAGGCCCGCCTGATCGCCAACCTCGCCGGCTTCATCGCCAAGGTCTCGGCCGACCGCGACGACATCGTCGAGCGCGCGATCAACAACTTCCGCCAGGCCGACGCCGACTACGGTCAGCGCCTGGAGGACGCCGTCCGCGAGCTGCGCAAGCAGAAGTAACGGCACCTCAGACCGCGGGCCCCGGAGACGTCAGTCGTCACCGGGGCCCGCAACCATGGGTCAGAGGCTGAGCTTGCGCAGGGTCTCCTCGTGCAGCAGGCCGTTGGAGGCCACCGCGTCGGCGCCGTTCGGGCCGTCGATGCCGTCCAGACCGGTGAACCGGCCGCCCGCCTCCTGCACCACGATGCACGGCGCGGCCATGTCCCACAGGCTCAGCTCCGGCTCGGCGGCGATGTCCACCGCGCCCTCGGCGAGCATCATGTACGACCAGAAGTCGCCGTACGCGCGGGTGCGCCAGCAGGACCGGGAGAGGTCCAGGAAGGCGTCCAGCCGGGCCCGCTCCTCCCAGCCGGTGAGCGAGGAGTAGGAGAGCGAGGCGTCCTCCAGCCGGGAGACCGAGGAGACGTGGATCCGGCTCGCCTTCGCCAGGCTGCGGCCGGCGTACGCGCCCAGGCCCTTGGCGGCCCACCAGCGGCGGTGCAGGGCCGGGGCCGAGACGATGCCGACCACCGGGTGCTGCTCGCCGTCCGGGCCGACCTCCAGCAGCGAGATCAGGGTGGCCCAGACCGGCACGCCCCGGACGTAGTTCTTGGTCCCGTCGATCGGGTCGACCACCCAGCGGCGCGGGCCCGAGCCCTGCAGGCCGAACTCCTCGCCGAGCACCGCGTCCCGCGGACGGGCCCGCTGGAGCACGCTGCGCACCAGCTCCTCGGCGGCCTTGTCCGCGTCGCTGACCGGGGTCAGGTCGGGCTTGGTCTCGACCTTGAGGTCCAGCGCTTTGAAGCGCTCCATGGTGATCGAGTCGGCCGAGTCGGCGAGGACGTGGGCGAGTCGGAGATCGTCGTGGTAGTCGGCCATGCCCGAACCCTAACGAGCGGCCACGGATCCGGACAGTTCGGCTCGCGAATTGGACAGGCCGTCAGTGCCCGGAGCCGCTCAGCTGGAGCCCGATCACGCCCGCGATCACCAGGCTGATCGAGACCAGTTTGAGGGTGGAGGTGGTCTCGTCCATGAAGACCATCCCGTAGATGGCCGTGCCGGCGGCGCCCAGCCCGGTCCACACCGCGTAGGCCGGGCCCACCGGCAGGGTCTTGAGCGAGAGGGTGAGCAGACCGAAGCTGCTCAGGGCGAAGACGCAGAAACTGACGGTGGGCCAGAGCTTGGTGAAGCCGTCGCTGAGTTTCAGGTTGATCGCGAAACCGGTCTCCAACAGTCCGGCGATGATCACCAGGGCCCATGCCATCGGAGCCGACTCCTGTCCCCTCGGAGGGCCGGACCGACTGGTCCGACCTTCCTATGATCACCGCGCGGGGGCCATCCAACACTTCTGACGGGCCGAAAGACTCCGGTCAGTCACCTTCCCGCGCCTCCTTCGAGGAGAGCAGCCGGCGGAGCGAGTACAGCCGGGCCTGCTCGGCGTGGCCGTCGGCGACCCAGGCGTCCAGGGCGCAGTCCGGCTCGTCGTGGCTGCACGCGCGGGGGCAGCCCTCGGTGCCGGGCTCCAGGTCGGGGAAGGCCAGGATGACCCGGGACGGGTCGATGTGGGAGAGGCCGAACGAGCGGAAGCCGGGCGTGTCGATCACCCAGCCCGGGTCGAGCGCCTTCTTGGAGCCGGGCTTCGCCCCGGGCGGCGGCGGCAGCCGCAGCGCCAGTGCCGAGACGGTGGTGTGCCGCCCCCGGCCGGTGACCGAGTTGACCACGCCGGTGGACCGCTGGTGCAGCGGCACCAGCGCGTTCACCAGGGTGGTCTTGCCGACACCGGAGTGCCCGATGAAGACGGTGGCGAGCCCGCGCAGGTGCTCCCGGACCGCCTCCGCCCCCGCGGTCTCCAGCTCGTCCCGCCGGGTCACCACGTAGTCGATGCCGAGCGGCGCGTACGCCTCCAGCAGCGGCGCCGCCGAGGCCAGGTCGGACTTGGTGAGCACCAGCAGCGGCCGCATCCCGGCGTCGTACGCCGCCACCAGGCAGCGGTCGATCAGCCGGGGCCGGGGCTCCGGGTCGGCCAGCGCGGTGACGATCGCCAGCTGCTGGGCGTTGGCCACCACGATCCGCTCGTACGGGTCGTCGTCGTCGGCGGTGCGGCGCAGCACCGAGCTGCGCTCCTCGACCCGGACGATCCGGGCCAGTGTGTCCGGCTCGCCCGTGAGGTCGCCGACCACGTGCACCACGTCGCCGACCACCACGCCCTTGCGGCCCAGTTCACGCGACTTCATCGCGATCACCTGGCGCTCCTGCTTGGTGCCCGCCTCGACCAGGCAGGTCAGCCGGCCGCGGTCGACGGTCAGGATCATCGCCTCGGCGGCGTCCTCGTGCTTGGGCCTGATCCTGGTCCGCGGCTTGGAGCCCTTGCGGCCCGGGCGGTTGCGGATGTCGTCCTCGTCGGCGTCCTTGCCGTAACGGCGCATGTCCCCGACTCCCCGTCAGCCCTGGCCCAGCAGTTCGGCCCACATCTGCGGGAAGTCCGGGAGGGTCTTGGCGGTGGTCGCCACGTTCTCCACCTCGACCCCGGAGACGGCCAGGCCGATCACCGCGGCGGCGGTGGCCAGCCGGTGGTCCTCGTAGGTGTGGAAGACGCCGCCGTGCAGCGGGCGCGGTCGGATCCGGAGGCCGTCCGCGGTCTCGCTGACGTCGCCGCCGAGCTCGTTGATCTCCTTGGCCAGCGCGGCCAGCCGGTCGGTCTCGTGCAGCCGCAGGTGGGCGATGCCGTACAGGTGCGACTCGGAGTCGGCCAGGGCGGCCACCGCGGCGATCACCGGGGTCAGCTCGCCCACGTCGTGCAGGTCGGCCTCGATCCCGTGGATCTTGCCGGTGCCGGTGAACTCCAGCCCCTCGTCGGTCAGTCGGCAGCTGCCGCCCATCCGGGTGTACAGGTCGCGGAGCTGGTCGCCCGGCTGGTAGGTGTGCCTGGGCCAGTCCCGTACGGTGACCCGGCCGCCGGTGACCAGCGCGGCGGCGAAGAACGGCGCGGCGTTGGAGAGGTCCGGCTCGACCACCAGGTCCCGGCCGAGCAGCGCGCCCGGGGTGACCCGCCAGACGTCCTTCTCGCCGCCGTCCTCCGGCGCGTCCACCTGGACGCCGGCCTTGCGGAGCATGTCGACCGTCATCCGGATGTGCGGGAGGGAGGGGACGGAGCCGCCGATGTTCCGGATCTCCACCCCGTTGTTGTAGCGGGCGCCGGAGAGCAGCAGCGCGCTGACGAACTGTGAGGAGGAGGACGCGTCCAGCTCGACCGGGCCGCCGTCCAGGGCGCCGGTGCCGTGCACGGTGAGCGGGAAGCCGCCGCGACCGCCGTCGTCGATCCGGGCGCCGAGGGCGCGCAGCGCGTCGATCACGCCGTGCTGGGGCCGCTCGTGGCTGCGCGGGTCGCCGTCGAAGTGCACCGGGCCGTCGGCGAGGGCGGCCAGCGGGGGGAGGAAGCGCATCACGGTGCCCGCGTTGCCGACGTCCACCTGGGCCGGGCCGCGGAGCTGGCCGGCCGGGATGACCCGCCACGCCTCGCCGCCGCCGGTGCCGCCGCTGGCGTTGTTGACGGTCTCCTCGATGCCGACGCCCAGCGCACGCAGGCCGTCGGCCATCAGCTGGGAGTCCCGGCTGCGGAGCGGCCGGCGGACCCAGCCCGGGCCGTCGGCCAGTGCGGCCAGCACCAGCGCACGGTTGGTCGCCGACTTCGATCCGGGGATGGTGACGGTGGCGTCGACGGCGCCGGTCGCAACGGGGGCGGGCCACAGGGCTTCGGTCATGGCCTCAGTCTAGGGGCCCTCGCTGTACGCACCGCTGGACGGCACTTGCTGTGCTCTTGGCAGGCGCTCAGCCGCCTACGGCGCCAGGGGCTCGGGGAACTGCGAGGAGGTCTGGCGTGCGGGTCACTGCGAAAGTGCCTGACCACGCACGGACGGATCACCTGTTCCGAGGCCGGCGTCGCAGTTCCCCGAGCCCCTGACTCCGTAGCGGGCTGAGCACCTGCCAAAAGGTCGGTGTCGCCCGCGCGGCGGAGCCGCACAACAGCAGAGCCCCGAGCCCCTGACTCCGTAGCGGGCTGAGCACCTGCCAAAAGGTCGGTGTCGCCCGCGCGGCGGAGCCGCACAACAGCAGAGCCCCGAGCCCCTGACCGTAGATGCCTAGGCGAGGAGCCAGGTGCCGCCGAGGGCGAGGGAGGCGAGGGCGACCAGGAGGAAGAGGCCGACCCAGAAGAGGGGGCCGATGCGGGTGAGGCGGGCGAGCTGGTCGGCGTCGGTGCTGCGGGCACCCTCGCGGCGCCGCTTGCCCTGCAGCTCCAGCACCGGTCGGACACCCGCGAGCAGCAGGAACCAGACGCCCACGTAGGCGAAGCCGGCCTGGAGCTGGCTGCTGCCGTACCAGGAGATCAGGAAGAACGCGGCGCCGGTGACCACCACGGAGAGCAGGCCGAAGGCGTTCCGGATCATCACCAGCAGGCCGGCCAGCAGCACGATGGCGATCCAGAGCAGCTGGGTGACGTGCTGCCCGGCCAGCAGGGCGGCCCCGCCGAGGCCGAGCAGTGACGGGGCGGTGTACCCGGCCGCCGCGGTGAGGATCATGCCGGGGCCGGTGGGCGGTCCGGAGGAGATGGTCAGGCCGGAGGTGTCGGAGTGCAGGCGGATGCCGGAGAGCCGACGGTTGGTCAGCAGCGCGACCAGTCCGTGGCCGCCCTCGTGGGCGATGGTCACCACGTTGCGGCTGAGCCGCCAGACCGGGTGCGGCAGGATCGCCACCAGGGCGACCGCCGCACTGCCGAGCACCAGCCAGTGCGGTGGCCCCGGCTGGGTGGCGGTGACGGTGTCCCACAGTCCCGCGAAGTCCATTCCGTACCTCCTCGCCGCGTTCGAACCAGCACCCTCCCATGCCAGGACGGCGGGAGGGAACCGCCCGGTTCTCCGGACCGGTCGGGAGGGCCGTGGCAAGCTGATCACCATGTGCGGACGTTTCGCCTCCACCACCGTGCCCCAGGACCTGGTCGAGGTCTTCGGGGTCGAGCAGTGGGACCCGACGGAGACCCTGGCGCCGAGCTGGAACGTGGCGCCGACCGACCCGGCCTTCGTGGTGCTCGACCGGGCGCCGAAGGGCGGCGGGGCGCCGGTCCGGCAGCTGCGGGTGCTGCGCTGGGGGTTGGTGCCGGCCTGGTCGAAGTCGCCGGAGAGCGCGGTGAAGATGATCAACGCCAGGGCGGACACCGTGCACGAGAAGCCCTCCTACCGACAGGCGTTCGCGTCCCGGCGCTGCCTGCTGCCGGTGGACGGCTACTACGAGTGGGAGACCATACCCGGGGAGAAGGGCAAGCCGCGCAAGCAGCCGTACTTCGTGCACCGGGCCGACGGCACCGCCCTGGCCCTGGCCGGGCTGTACGAGTTCTGGCGGGACCGCCGGTTCCCGGCCGAGCACCCCGAGGCGTGGCTGGTCACCTGCACGGTGGTCACCACCGACGCCGAGCCCGCGCTGGCCCCGATCCACCACCGGATGCCGCTGTTCCTCGACCCGTCGGCCTTCGACGCCTGGCTCGACCCGGCGCGGGCCGACCCGGACGAGCTGCGCGGCCTGCTGGTCCCGCCGCCGCCCGGCGCGCTGCTGGCCCGGCCGATCGGCCCGGCGGTCGGCAACATCCGCAACAACAGCCCTGCCCTGCTGCGCCCGCTCAGCGAGATCGAGCCGGACGACAGCACCCTCTTCTGACGGAGCGCCATGCTTGTCCCCACCCCGGTCGGCGACGCCCGGATCACCCGTTTCCCCGCCGACGGAAAGGCCCGGGCCCTGCTGGCGCTCGGTCACGGCGCGGGCGGCGGGGTCGACGCCCGTGACCTGCAGGCACTGGCCGCCGCGCTGCCCGCGCGCGGGATCACCGTGGCGCTGGTCGACCAGCCCTGGCGGGTGGCCGGGAAGAAGATCGGTCCGGTCCCGAAGACGCTGGACGCGGCCTGGCTGCCGGTGCTGGCCGAACTGGCCCGTTCGGGGCTCCCGTTGGTGGCCGGCGGCCGCAGTGCGGGGGCCCGGGTGGCCTGCCGGACGGCCGGGCAGGTCGGCGCCGTCGGCGTGCTCGCGCTGGCCTTCCCGCTGCACCCGCCGGGCCGGCCGGAGCGCAGCCGGGCGGAGGAACTGCTCGGCACCGGCTGCCCGACCCTGGTGGTGCAGGCCGGGCAGGACACGTTCGGCACCCCCGAGGAGTTCCCCGAACTCCCGGCCGGCCACCGCCTGGTGGCGGTCCCGTACGGCAGTCACGGCTTCGCGGTGCCCAAGCGGGCCCCGCTGGACCAGGACGCGGCGCTGGAGCTGATCACCACGGCGGTCGGCGACTGGGTCCTCGGGCTCTGACCGGACCTTCCGACCACCGGAGGAGCCCGCCGGGAATGCCTCGCCGCCCGGCCGGGTTTACACCTGACGTCAGCAAGGTGACCGGTAGGAAGGCAGGGCAGATGGGTTCGATCGCGTGCCCCGAACGGCCGGACGAGCGGGCGGCGGCCAACGCCGCGGTGCCCGACTGGTCCGAGTGGCTGGTCGCGGGCGAGAAGCCCGTCAGCCCGATATCCTCGCTGTCGGGTCGGCCCACTCAGGTGCCGGCTCGTGAAGCCGAGGAGGTGGGTCCGGTCGTCGGAGCGGAGCACGAGGCCGAGCCGGTCGAGACGGAGCCGGGCAGCGAGATGCTGACCGGTGACGAGCTGGCCGAGGCGATCGGTGAGGACACCTTCCGGGTGTCGGCCGACGAGACCGAGGACGCCAGGCGCGACCGCTTCGAGCGGGACGCCCTGGGTTACCTGGACCAGATGTACTCGGCCGCACTGCGGATGACCCGCAATCCGGCCGATGCCGAGGACCTGCTCCAGGAGGCCTTCGCCAAGGCGTACGCCTCGTTCCACCAGTTCCGCGAGGGCACCAACCTCAAGGCCTGGCTGTACCGGATTCTGACCAACACCTTCATCAACTCGTACCGGAAGAAGCAGCGGGAGCCCCAGCGCACCGCCGCCGAGGAGATCGAGGACTGGCAGCTGGCCCGCGCCGAGTCGCACATGTCGACCGGCCTGCGGTCGGCCGAGACCCAGGCGCTCGACCACCTGCCGGACAGCGACGTGAAGGACGCCCTGCAGGCGATCCCGGAGGAGTTCCGCATCGCGGTCTATCTGGCGGACGTCGAGGGCTTTGCGTACAAGGAGATCGCGGACATCATGGGTACTCCCATCGGCACGGTGATGTCCCGACTGCACCGTGGCCGCCGTCAGCTGCGCGGCATGCTGGAGGACTACGCCCGTGAGCGCGGGCTCGTCCCGGCCGGCAGCGGGGCAGGGCAGGAAGCGAAGGGCTCGGGCTCATGAGCTGCGGCGATCCGCACGACACCGACTGTGGAGAGGTGCTCGACCACCTCTACGAGCTGCTCGACAACGAGATGGCCGAGGGCGACTGCGCCAAGCTGAAGGTGCACTTCGAGGAGTGCTCCCCCTGCCTGGCGGAGTACGGCCTGGAGCAGGCGATCAAGGCGCTGGTGAAGCGCTCCTGCAGCAGCGAGCACTCCCCGGCCGACCTGCGCGGCAAGGTGCTGGCCCGGATCGACTCGATCCGGGCGGGGCAGCGGGCCGGCGAGTCGCTGACGGTGGCCGAGGCCGCCGAGTAGGTCCCCCGACGGTCGGCGGTGCCGGCCTCCGGGCTGGTTCGTCGTCCGCCGGTCCTCACTCGTTCGAGTGAGTTGACACTGCGCCGACCGGGGCATTCCGTGATCGGGCGTCCGCTCCGCCGGGCCGGGCCCTATTCTCCTGACGAGCACTCAGCCCTTGGGTGCCCGAGGGGAACTGCGGCCGTGGCGGGGAGGCGGAGATCGCTGACGAGGACCAGGGCCCGGCGTTGCCGGGAGCGGCGCTGCGGTACGGCGCCGTGGTGCTGCTGGGCGCGGTCGGGGCCCTGCTGCCGCTGGTGCTGCCAGGCCCCGACTGGCTGACCGGTCCGGTGGACTGGCCCCGGGTCGGGCTGCTGGCCGTGCTGAACGTCTGCTGGGGCGCGCTCGCTCAGGGCGGTCCGACCCCGTGCCTGCGGCTGCTGCGGGCGGCGCTGCGCGGGCGGCAGCGGCCGGCCGCGCCGCCACCGGCCCCGGAGCGGGCCGGGCCCGCGTTCCTGCCGGTGCTGTTCGCCGGGGTGCTGATGCTGCCGCCGGCCGCCGCCGCGCTGGTCGCGCTGCCCGCCGCGCTGACCGCTCCGGCCGTCGCGCACCGGGCCGCCCGCCGGGTCTGGAACGCCGCCCAGCTGGCGCTGTCCGCGTTCGCCGCCGCCGTGCTGTTCCGGCTGCTGCCCGGGCCCGAGCTGCTGCTCGGCTCGCGCTTCCCGGTCGCCGTGCTGCCCGCGCTGGCGGCCGTGCTGGCGTTCTGCCTGGTCAACTCCGCCCTGGTGGGCGGGATGCGGCGGCTGGCCGACCCCGGCCGGCCGGGCGTCCCGCTGGCCGGTGCCGTGCTGCCCGCCCTGCTGCACGGGGCCGGCGGGCTGATGGTCGCGGTGCTCTGGCAGGGCCCGTACGGCGCCTTCGCGGCGGTGCTGGCGCTGCTGCCGTTCTCCATCTCGGCCTGGGTCTCCGCGCAGGGGCACCGGGAGCGGACGGCCCATCAGGCCACCGTCCAGGCCCTGGTGCAGGCGGTGGAGATCAAGGACGCGTACACCCGGGGGCACAGCGAGCGGGTCGGCCGGGCCGCCGTGCTGATCGCCCGTCAGCTGGGCATGGCGGAGGACCGGCTGCGCACCCTGCACTTCGCGGGCACCCTGCACGACGTGGGCAAGCTCGGGGTGGCCACCGAGCTGCTGCGGCGGAACGGGCCGCTGACCGAGGCCGAGCGGCGGGCGGTCGAGGTGCACCCGGTGTTCGGGTTCGAGCTGGTCCGTGGCATCGACTTCCTCGGCGAGGCCAGGGACGGCATCCTGCACCACCACGAGCGGCTGGACGGGCGCGGCTACCCGAAGGGGCTGGCGGGGGAGCGGATCCCGGAGTTCGCCCGGATCATCTCGGTCGCGGACGCCTTCGACTCGATGACCTCCACCCGCTCCTACCGGCGGGGCCGGCCGGTGGCCGAGGCGGTGACCGAGCTGCAGCGCTGCGCGGGCAGCCAGTTCGACCCGGCGATGGTCCGGGCGCTGGTCGAGGCGGTCCGGCTGCACGGCTGGGAGCCCGCGCTGCCGCCGCCGGGCGGCTGGGCCGGCGAGGTCCCGGACATCCCGCTCGGGGTGCCCGAACCGGCCCGGCGACCGGCCGGCGACCTGCTGCCGGGTGCGCCGTGACCACGGCGCTCCGGGCCACCGCGGCCCTGCTCCTGCTGCTGGCCTGCGCCGACGCGCTCTCGCACGGTATCTCCGCCCCGCTGGTGGCGGCCGCCTTCGCGGCGGTGATCGCGGTCGGCGAGCGGGTCCGGGTCACCCTCCCGGGCGACCGCGAGCAGGCCCCGATCGGCACCGCCGTCGCGCTGGCGTACGCGCTGCTCGGGCCGCTGCACGGGCTGCCCACCACGCACGGGGTCGCGCAGGTGGTGGCGGTGGCCGGGATCGGCACGCTGGCCGGGCTGGCGCCGCTGCGCGGGCACCGCAGGCACCGGCACCGGCGGTGCGGTCCTGAGCCGGGGCGGCTGGACGGGGCGGTCCGGCGGCTGCTCACGGTGGGCTTCGCGGCACTGCTGTTCCAGCCGCTCTACAACAGCGGCGCGCTGGACCTGCTGCCGCCGGCCGGGCCGATGTACGGGGCCTTCCTGACCGGGGTGGCGGCGCTGGCGGCGCTCTGCGACGCGACCCTGGCGGCGGTCCAGCGGCGGGCCAGGACGGGCCTGCGGTTCGCCGCCGCGCTGGAGGACGAGCTGCGCTCGCTGCTCGGGATCGGCTCGGCGATCGTCGCCACCGGGATGCTGATCAGCCTGCTGGCGGGGGAGGTGGGGCTGTGGGCGCTGCCGCTGTTCTGCGCCCCGCTGCTGCTGGCGCAGGCCGCGTTCCGGCGGGCGGCGGCGGTCCGGGCCACCACCGGGCAGACCATCGAGACGCTGGCCAGGGCCACCGAGGTGGCCGGCTACACCCCGCCGGGCCACGCCCGCCGGGTGGCCGACACCGCCTGCGCGCTCGGCCGCGAGCTGGGGCTCGGCAGCCGGGACCTCGCCCTGCTGGAGTACGCCGCGCTGATGCACGACATCGGCCAGCTCTCGCTGGTGGAGCCGGTGCCGGACGGGGCCACCGCCCTGTTGCCCCAGCCGGAGCAGCAGCGGATCGCCCGGCTCGGCAGCGAGGTGATCAGCCGGACCGGGGTGCCCCGGCAGGTGGCCGGACAGGTGGCCAGACTGGCCGATCCCTGCCAGGGTCCGGACGGCGGCGCCGACCGGACCCTGCCACTGGCGGCCCGGATCATCCGGGTGGCGAACGCTTTTGACGACCTGTCGGCCGCCGCCCGCCGCCGGGGCCTGACCGAACCGGCCGGGCGGCAGGAGGTGTTCGAACAGCTCCGGGCCGAGCGCGGCCGGCTCTACGACGCCCGGGTGGTCGACGCACTGGCCCGATCCGCCACGGTCGTCGGCCGACCTGACTGAACCCGGTCGGTCCCGGGTGCGAGGAGCGCGGCCGACGGGCGGCGTGGTTGGATGCCGTCATAGCGTGGAAAAGCCGGGGAAGAGGCCCCCGGCGGACCGGGTAGGGCACACCGGCGGACGACTACGGCAGGGACGGAACGTGAGGATCTTCCACCGCACACGACACCGCCCGTCGGCGACCTGGCGGCAGACCACCGACCGGGCGTTCACCCTGATCGGTGACGGCCGCTACGAGGACGCCGGGCCGCTGCTGGTGATGGCCGCCGACCTGGAGCCCTGGCTGTCCGACTCCTGGTTCAACCTCGCCCTGCTGCACAAGTTCCGCCGGGACTGGGACCAGGCCAGAGCCGCCGGTCTGCGGGCGGTCGCGCTGCTGGACCGCGAGCAGGGCGCGCCGGACTGGTGGAACCTCGGCATCACCGCGACCGCGCTGCAGGACTGGCCGCTGGCCCGGCGGGCCTGGCAGGCGTACGGCCTGCGGCTGCCCGGTGGGGCCCAGGACGGCACCGTCCAGCTCGACCTGGGCACCACGCCGGTGCGGCTCTCCCCGGAGGGCGAGGCCGAGGTGGTCTGGGGCCGGCGGCTGGACCCGGCCCGGATCGAGGTGCTGTCCATCCCGCTGCCCTCCTCGGGCCGCCGCTGGGGCGAGGTGGTGCTGCACGACGGCGCCCCGCACGGTGAGCGGGTCGCGGACGGGGTGGCGTACCCGGTCTTCGACGAGATCGAGCTCTGGGCGCCCTCCCCGGTGCCGACCTACGTGGTGCTGCTGCAGGCGGCCACCGCCGCCGACCGGGACGCGCTGGAGCGGCTGGTGGCCGACGCGGGGTACGCGGCCGAGGACTGGACCTCCTCGGTCCGGCTGCTCTGCCGGGCCTGCTCGGAGAGCCGGATGGCGGCGGACGACGGCCGGACGGTGCACCACGACCCGCACGACGACGGTGACGCCGCCCACCCGGGCCACCTCAGCCACCTGAGCCAGGCGGGCTCCGGGCTGTCCTGGCTGGCCGAGCGGGAGTGCGGGATCGCCGCCCCGGCCCGGCTGGTCGGCTCGCTGCTGGACCACTGGGTGGCCGCCTCGCCCGCCACCCGGGCCTACCGGGACCTCGAAGAGGTCTGCTGAGTAAGGGCCGGTGAGCCACCGGGCGCCGTACTCTTTACCCGGTAGATCTCCGGCAGACCCAGAAAGCGGAAGCAACGATGGCGGATCAGCACGACCACGCGCACGACCACGACCACCCGCACGACCACGCGCACGAGGAGTCCGCGGAGCCGAAGGTGGTCGGTGAGCTGCCCGACCTCGACAAGGGCACCGCCCGCCCGATCACCGTGGTCGGCAACCCCGTGCTGCACCGGGAGAACCGGACGGTCACCGCGTTCGACGCCGAGCTGGCCGCGCTGATCGACGACATGTTCGTCTCGATGTACGCGGCCGAGGGCGTCGGCCTGGCGGCCAACCAGATCGGTGTGGACGCCAAGGTGTTCGTCTACGACTGCCCGGACGACGACGGTGTCCGGCACGTCGGCCACGTGGTCAACCCGGTGCTGGTGGACCTGCCGGCCGGGCAGCGGCAGCTGGACGACTCCCCGGAGGGCTGCCTCTCGGTGCCCACCGCCTACATGGAGCTGGCCCGCCCGGACTACGCGATCGTCACCGGCCAGGACAAGGACGGCAACCCGATCCGGGTCGAGGGCAACGGCTTCTTCGCGCGCTGCCTCCAGCACGAGACCGACCACCTGTACGGGTACCTGTACATCGACCGGCTCTCCAAGCGGGACCGCAAGGACGCGCTGCGGCAGATGGCCGAGGGCACGCCCAAGTACGCCACGGTCGCCAACGACTGATCGACCGTCAGGGTCGGCTCCGGGCTCCCGCCCGGAGCCGGCCCTTTCGCGTTCCCCCGGTGCGGACACCCCGGCGCGGCCGACCTGACTGGGTCGGACTCCGATGCTGGCGGCTCCGGGCGCCGTTCTGCTGGACTCGGTCGGCGCAGGCTCGGCGACCGTGCGCGCGCCAAGAACCGAGGGGATTTCACACCGATGAACATCATCAGCTGGAACGGCACCGAACCGGAGAACCCGCTGGTGCCCGGCGACGCGACCGAGCGCGACAGCGTGAAGATCGTCAACGCGCTGTTCACCGGTCTGGTCGAGTACGACCCGAACACGGCCGAACCCCGCAGGGCGGTGGCCAGGTCGATCGACTCGGCCGACTCCCGGGTCTACCGGATCGCCCTGCACCCGGGGTGGACCTTCCACGACGGGACCCCGGTCACCGCCGGCAGCTTCGTCGACGCCTGGAACCACACCACCTACGGTCCGAACCGGCTGCAGGGCGCCGAGTACCTGTCCCACATCCAGGGCTACGAGGCGAACCAGAGCGGGGAGACGACGGAGCTGGCGGGGCTGAAGGTGATCGACGACAGCACCTTCGAGGTGACCCTGTCGGCGCCGTTCTCGGCCTTCGTCACCCAGCTCGGCTACACGGCGTTCTTCCCGCTGCCGCGCAGCTTCTTCGCCGACCCGAAGGCGTTCGAGGCGCACCCGATCGGCAACGGCCCGTTCCGCTTCGAGTCGCACGCGCCCGGCGAGCACATCCTGCTGAGCCGTTACGACGCCTACGCCGGGGCCCGCAAGCCCCGGGTGGACGGGGTGGAGTTCCGGTTCTACCGCCGGCTGGAGGACGCCTACGCGGACGTGGTGGCGAACAGGCTCGACTACCTCGACTTCGTCCCGGCGGACGCGCTCGACGGCGGCCGGTACAAGGTGGAGCTGGCCGGGCGCTACGTGGCCAAGCCGTACATGGGCGTGCAGTCGATCTCGTTCCCGATGTGGGACCCGCGGTTCGCCGACCCGCGGCTGCGGCAGGCGCTCTCGATGGCCATCGACCGGCAGTACGTGATCGACACCGCCTTCGACGGCGACAAGATGCTCCCGGACGGCCTGGTGCCGCCGATCGTGCCCGGGTACGGCGGCGGTGCCGGCGGCGACCTGTGCAGCTACCAGCCGGAGAAGGCGAAGGCGCTGTTCGAGAGCACCGGTTTCGAGGGGCCGATCGAGCTGACCTCCAACGACGACTCGGCCAACCAGGTGTGGATCGACGCGGCCTGCCGCACCATCACCGCGGCGCTGGGCGTCGAGGCCAGGTACGCACCGGTGCCGACCTTCGGCGAGTTCCGCAAGCTGATCAACGAGCAGCAGGTCACCACGATCTTCCGGTCCGGCTGGGTCGCCGACTACCCGTCGATCGAGAACTTCCTCAACCCGATCTTCCGCACCGGTGCGGCGGTGAACGGCTCCGGCTACTCCAACCCGGCGGTGGACGCGCTGCTGGCCGAGGCGGACGCGGCGCCCTCGGAGCAGGAGGGCTGGGAGCTCTACCGGCAGGCGGAGAAGATGATCATCCAGGACATGCCCGCCATCCCGCTCTGGTACCAGAAGGTGGAGTCGGGCTGGTCCACCCGGACCGGGAACGTCACCGTCACCCCGCTGCTCCAGCTGGACCTGTTCGACGTGACGCTGGAGAGCTGACGGCGGAGCCTTCCCCGGTCCGCCGGCGAGAGCGCCACCACACCGGCGCCACACCGGAGTTGCCTAGATTCGGTAGTGCCCCGTCAGCTGAGTGGAAGGAGACGCCATGCCGTCCCAGACCGTGGAACTGCCGAACATCCGGGTGACCGCCGAGTCGGTGCCGAGCATCACCACCGACGCGCCGTACGAGCGCGAGTGGCTCCCGTCGCTCATCGCACCGATGAAGTAGCAACCGACGGCGGGCCGTTCACCGGAGAGCCCGGTGGACGGCCCGCCGTCGCTCCCGACCCACCGACCCAGCCCTGGGGTGAACCTTGTCGCCGTCCTACTCGCAGATCGACCGACTGCTCGGCACCGACCCGCAGTTCGGGGATCCCGGGGCCATCGAGGCCCGGAACATCGCCCGCTACCGGCTGGGGCTGACGGTGCTGGCCCGGGACTTCCCCGAGGCGGCCGAACGGTTCGAGCGGCTGGCGAAGGAGGAGGACGCGGGGCTCCGCCCGTTCCTCTACGACCCGGTGCTGCGGAACGCCTTCGAGAACGACCTGGTCGCGCTGGAGCGGCACCGGCCGGGCCCGAGCGAGTTCGCCCGGCAGCTGACCCAGGCGGACCTGGACGCCGGTGACGGGCTCGGCCCGACCGAGCGGCTGATGGACCCGCACCACCGGCCGTGGGCCGGCCGAGGGGTCGGCTGGGTGTGGACCGAGGTCCGGCCCGAGGTGGCCGAACTGCCGCTCGCGGTACGGCTGGAGGAGCTCAAGCAGGGCAGCTTCACCGACCTGCGCGGCGCCCGCCGGATCGCCCCGGGGCAGGCCCAGCTGGCCGGGCTGGCCCGGGGCGCCGAGCTGCTGGCCGAGCTGCTGCCGTACGCGGGGGCCGGGGTCTTCCCGCACGTCTCGCTGGTCGGTCTGGCCCAAGGGGCCGCCGACGACGGCGAGTTGCACTCGTTCTCGGGTGGCGACCCGCTGCCCTCGGCGCTGTTCGTCGCGCCGGAGCACCTCGACGACCCGTGGATGACCGCCGAGATCCTGCTGCACGAGGGGCTGCACCTCAAGCAGTTCGACCTGCTGCGGACCGGCGCGATGGTCGCCGACCCCGGCCACCTGGTGGAGATCCCCTGGCGGTCGGCCCCGTGGACGCTGACCCGGGTGCTGGCCGGCCTGCACGTCTACAGCCACCTGGTGCTGTTCTTCGCGGCCGCCGCCGAGGCCCCCGCCGAGCTGGTGGAGCGCTTCGGCGCGCCGCCGGTCACCGAGGGCGTGGGGGCGCCCACCCCGGGCAGCCGGGCCGACCGGGAGGGCGGGTACGACACCAGTGCCGAGCGGGCCGGCTACCTCGGCCGGCAGGCCCTGGAGGTGCACGGCGAGGCGCTCACCCCGGCCGGCCGGCGGTTCGTCCGGTGGCTGCTGGACGCGGTGGCGCCGCTCGCCCCGGCCGTCCGGGTGACCGTCCCCGAGCCGGCCGCCGCCGCGCCCGGCTCGGTGCAGCGGCCCGCGCTCGACCCGCGCGGCTACCGGAAGGCCGAGCCGGTGACCGTCTGCCCGCTGCCGGACCAGCACCAACTGCTGGCCTACTCGCCGGAGGCGGCGCGGTTCCACTGGCTGAACGAGCACGCCTGGCTGATCTACGCGCTGTGCGACGGTGGCACGCCCGAGGAGATCGAGGCGGCCTACACCCGGCGGGGCGGCGGCGGTCCGGACGACGCCCGGTTCGCGCTCGGGATCGCCGGGCTGACCGAGGCCGGACTGGTGGAGCCGGTCACCGACTGAGCCGGTCGGCGTGCCCGGGTGCCCGGGCTCCGAGGCGCCGAGGTGACACACCGGACGCGGGCAGGCCCGGCGGCCGGGCATGCTGAGCGGAGCGTGCCAGGGAGTCCAGACCTCCCGGCCCGGTATCGCTGCCTTCCGGTGGAGGTTCGCTGAATGTCCGTCATGTCCCCGCCCTCGCCCCGGCTCCTCGCCCCGCCCGGGCCGACCGGTGCCGAGCCGTCCGGCGGCACCCGGTTCGGTCTGCTCGGACCGCTCCAACTCCGCTGCGGCGAACGGGAGATCGAGCTGTCGGCGGCCAAGCAGCGGGCGCTGCTGGCGCTGCTGGCGATCAACGTCAACCGGCCGGTCCAGGTGGACCGGATCATCGCCGAGCTGTGGCAGGCCGACGAGCCCGAGAGCGCCCGGAAGACCCTGCAGGGGTACGTCTGGCGGCTGCGCGGCCTGCTCGGCAAGGGGGCGGTGCGGACCACCGGCAGTGCGTACACCCTGCTGACCGAGGCCGGCTCGATCGACGCGGTGCGGTTCGAGACGCTGGCGGAGTCCGGCCGGGCGGCGCTCCGTACCGGCGACCACGGGCAGGCCGGCCGGCTGCTGCGCGGTGCGCTGGAGCTCTGGCGCGGTCCGGCGCTGGTCGACGTGCCGCTCGGGCCGAGCGTGTTCGGGTACGTGAGCCGGCTGGAGGAGGCCAGGGTGCTGGCCGCCGAGGGTCTGGTCGAGGCGGAGCTGGCGCTGGGCCGGCATGCGGAGGTGCTGCCCGTGCTGCGCGGTCTGGTGGCGGAGCACCCGCTCCGGGAGCGGCTGCGGTCCCAGCTGATGCTGGCGCTGCTGCGCGACGGGCGGCAGGCCGAGGCGCTGGCCGCGTACGGCGAGCTGCGGGACCTGCTGATCGAGGATCAGGGGCTGGACCCGGGCCGGGCGGTGACCGAGCTGCACCGGCGGATCCTGGCGGGCGACCCGACGCTGCACCTCGGCTGAGGCCGGTCGGCCCGGGACACGCCGGAGGGGCGCGGGGAGAACCCCGCGCCCCTCCGGTGGTGTCGCGGCCTAGAAGTCGTCGTCGAAGGCGACCGAGCCCTCGACGGCGGTCTGGTAGGCGCTGACCCGGCGCTCGAAGAAGTTGGTCAGCTCCTGCACGTTCTGCAGCTCCATGAAGCCGAACGGGTTGCTGGAGCCGTACCGGATCGGCATGCCGAGACGGGCCAGCCGCTGGTCGGCGACCGCCTGCAGGTACTCCCGCATCGAGGCGGTGTTCATCCCCGGCAGGCCCTCGCCGCAGAGGTCCTCGGCGAACTGGAGCTCGGCCTCGACGGCTTCCTCCAGCATCTCGGTGACCTGCTTGGCCATCTGGTCGTCGAAGAGGTCGGGCTCCTCCTGGCGGACGGTGTCCACCACCGAGAAGGCGAAGTCCATGTGCATGGACTCGTCCCGGAACACCCAGTTGGTGCCGGTGGCCAGACCGTGCAGCAGGCCCCGGGACCGGAACCAGTACACGTACGCGAAGGCGCCGTAGAAGAACAGGCCCTCGACGCAGGCCGCGAAGCAGATCAGGTTGAGCAGGAAGGCCCGTCGGTCGTCCTTGCTCTGCAGCGAGTCGAGGTGGTCGACCGCGTTCATGTACTTGAAGCAGAACTGCGCCTTCTGGTGGATGGAGGGGATGTTCTCCACCGCGTCGAAGGCCGCCGCCCGGTCCTCGGGATCGGGCAGGTAGGTGTCGAGCAGCGTCAGGTAGAACTGGACGTGCACGGCCTCCTCGAACAGCTGCCGGGACAGGTAGAGCCGGGCCTCGGGCGAGTTGATGTGCTTGTAGAGGCTCAGCACCACGTTGTTCGAGACGATCGAGTCACCGGTGGCGAAGAAGGCGACCAGGCGGCCGATCATGTGCCGCTCGCCCTCGCTGAGCTTGGCGAGGTCGGCGACGTCGGAGTGCAGGTCCACCTCCTCGACGGTCCAGGTGTTCTTGATCGCGTCGCGGTACTTGTCGTAGAACGACGGGTACCGCATCGGACGGAGCGTCAGCTCGAAGCCCGGGTCGAGCAGCATCTTCTCGCGGTCGGTGGTGCTCACTGGCAGGCCTCGCAGGACTCGGGGTTCTCCAGGGAGCAGGCGAGCGCCGCCTCCTCCTCCGGAGTGAGGGTGGTCGGGGTCGCCACGACGACCGGCGCGGACGGCGCCGGGACGACGGCCTTCGCCCCGGAGGAGGAGGCGGCCTGGGCGATCCGGGTGGCCGGGCGCGAGCGCAGGTAGTAGGTGGTCTTCAGACCGACCTTCCAGGCGTACGCGTACATCGAGCTCAGCTTGCCGATGGTCGGCGCGGCCATGAAGAGGTTCAGCGACTGGCTCTGGTCGATGTACGGCTGCCGGGCGGCGGCCAGGTCGATCAGCGCCCGCTGCGGCAGCTCCCACGCCGTGCGGTAGAGCGAACGGACCTCGGTGGGCAGCCAGTTGAGGTCCTGCACCGAACCGTTCGACTCGCGCAGCGCGTCCCGGGTCTGCGCGTCCCAGACGCCCAGCTCCTTGAGCTCGCGGACCAGGTACGGGTTGACCTGGAGGAACTCGCCGGAGAGGGTCTCGCGCTTGAACAGGTTGGACACCTGCGGCTCGATGCACTCGTAGACACCGGCGATCGAGGCGATGGTCGCGGTCGGCGCGATCGCCAGCAGCAGCGAGTTGCGCAGGCCGGTCTCGGCGATGGTGGCGCGCAGCGCCTCCCAGCGCTCGGTCCACTGCGGGGCGGTCTCGAAGTGGTCGACGTGCAGCTGGCCACGGGCGGCGCGGGTCTCCGCGTACGCCTCGTGCCGGCCGAGCTGCACGGCCAGCTCGCTGGAGCGCTCGTAGGCGACCAGCATGATCCGCTCGGCGATCAGGGTGGAGAGCTGCTTGGCCTCGGCCGAGTCGAAGTCCAGCCGGAGCTGGAAGAAGACGTCCTGCAGGCCCATCACGCCCAGGCCGACCGGGCGCCAGCGGGAGTTGGAGGTGCCCGCCTCGGTGGTCGGGTAGAAGTTGATGTCGATGACCCGGTCCAGGAAGGTCACGGCGGTGCGCACGGTGGCGTCCAGCCGGTCCCAGTCCATCGCGTTCAGCAGGTCGGCCGCGGAGGCGCCGATCGCCACGTGGGCACCGAGGTTGACCGAGCCGAGGTTGCAGACCGCGGTCTCGGAGTCGTCGGTGACCTCGATGATCTCGGTGCAGAGGTTCGAGGAGTGCACGGTGCGGCCGGGCACGGCGGTCTGGTTGGCGGCGCGGTTGGAGGCGTCCTTGAAGGTCATCCAGCCGTTGCCGGTGGTGGCCAGGGTGCGCATCATCCGGGCGTACAGGGTCTGCGCCGGGATGGTGCGGACGGCCTTGCCCTCGGCCTCGGCCTTCAGGTACGCGGCGTCGAAGTCGGCGCCCCAGAGGTCGACCAGCTCGGGCACGTCGACCGGGGAGAACAGCGACCAGTCGGCGTTGGCGTTCACCCGGCGCATGAACTCGTCCGGGATCCAGTGCGCCAGGTTCAGGTTGTGGGTCCGGCGGGCCTCCTCGCCGGTGTTGTCGCGGAGCTCCAGGAACTCCTCGATGTCGGCGTGCCAGGTCTCCAGGTACACGCAGGCGGCACCCTTGCGGCGGCCGCCCTGGTTCACCGCGGCGACCGAGGAGTCCAGGGTGCGCAGGAACGGGACGATGCCGTTGGACTGGCCGTTGGTGCCGCGGATCAGGCTGCCGCGCGAACGGATCCGGCTGTAGGAGAGGCCGATGCCGCCGGCGTGCTTGGAGAGCCGGGCGATCTGCGCGTAGCGGCTGTAGATCGAGTCCAGGTTGTCCAGCGGCGAGTCCAGCAGGTAGCAGGAGGACATCTGCGGGTGCTTGGTGCCGGAGTTGAAGAGGGTCGGCGAGGAGGTCAGGTACTCCAGCCGGCTCATCAGGGTGTAGAGCTCGGCCACCTCGGCCACCGACTGCTCGGTGTCGCCGACCGCGAGACCGGCGGCGACCCGGAGCAGGAAGTGCTGCGGGGTCTCGATCACCTTGCGGGTGATCGGGTGGCGCAGCAGGTACCGGGACTGCACGGTGCGCAGGCCGAAGTACTCGAAGCGGTCGTCACCGCGCTGGTCGATCAGCGCGTCGAAGGCGTCGGCGTGCTTGGCCACCAGGGCGGCCGTGACGTCGCCGATCAGGCCCTCGGTGTGGCCGACCACGATCGAGGCGGAGAAGGAGAGCGCGCCCTGGCCGATCGCCTCGTCCTGGATCTCCAGCGCGAGCAGGCGGGCGGCGAGCTTCGAGTACTGCGGGTCCTCGGCGATCATCGAGGCGGCAGCCTCCACGGCCAGTCCGCGCAGCTCGGCGAAGTCCGAGTTGGCGTTCCGGCCGCGCAGCGCAGCGGCCGCGACGTGGCCGGGGTCCACCTGGGGCAGGTCGATGCTGCGGTCGGTGAGCAGCCGAAGCAGCGCAGCACCTGGATCGGTCTGGGCGGAGTCGGCAGAACCCTGGGAGGGCAGGGCAACTGAGGCAGCGATGGTCAAGGCGCTTCTCTCCTGGCGGCGGCGGTCGGCGAGGGGCACCGGACCCGTCAGGGCGCAGGGGAAGGCAGCGCGGAACACCTCACGGCGCGCGCGAACCACCCCCCGGCCCACCCGCGAGGCCCGGACGATACTGCTGTGCTGCATGGCGACTGCGGGGAAGCCCTGTGGCACACGGTCGGCAGGTCATCGGACTTGCGGGAACCTGCTGGAGGAGCCCGCTCACCGCTGCGGGGCAGTCCCGGAATCACACCGGGTTCCCCTGCGTCGACAGCGAAAGCGAGCATACATGTAGTGGTGCCTGGCTCGTGTAACCCCACATCTTGTGTCGTGTCGTGTAGCGCATGAGTAGCCTGCAGTGACCGGCGGCGTGCCGTGCCGGACCGTGGGACACCTCTGTCCAGCGGATTGGGCGATGGCCTAGGATCTGCGCTCATGAGTGATGGGGCGGGAATGAACAACGGTGGATACGGTCCGCCGCCGGGGCAGGGGCAGTCGTCGTACCCGCAGTATCCCGGGTACGGGCCGCCGCCGACCGAACCGAACTGGGAGCAGCTCGCGGAGCAAGCCGCGGGCGAGCAGCGTCGGAAGACCCGCAACCGGATCCTGTTGGGTGTCGGTGCGCTGCTGGTGGTCGGCGCGCTGACGGCGGTCGCGGTGACCGTGTCGCGCTCCGGCAAGGACGACCCGATCGCCCTCCCCAGCCAGAGCGCCTCGCCCAAGGCGTCCGGACCGGCGAAGCCCTCGGCCTCGGCCGGCGAGGACGAGAGCACGAAGGCGATCTGGGACGTCACCACCGACAAGGCTCCGGTCACCTCGACCGCGTTCTTCCCGGAGGACTCGCTCACCATCAACGGTCACACCTGGGTCCGCCGCGCGGTCGCCACCACGACACCGTGCTGGAACGCCACCATCGGCGGCCTCGGCGACGTGATCGCGGGTCAGGCCTGCCAGCAGGTGTTCCGGGCGACCTACGCGTCCGGCGACAGCGCGATCGTGGTCGGCGTTGCGGTGTTCGACAAGAAGCTCCAGGCGGAGACCGCGATGACCAAGTACAAGGGGCACATCAAGGGACTCCCGGCCGACGACGTCAAGGAGTTCTGCCAGACGGTCGGCTGCGCCAGTACCCACGGCTCGCTCGGCCGGTTCGCCTACTTCACTTCGGCCGGCTCGGCCAAGGCCGGGGGGACCACGGCTGACCAGACCGCGACCGACAGTGGCCCGGCGTTCGCCGACCACCTGCGTGAGCTGTTGACCCAGCGCGCGCTGTCACAGCCCCACAGCTGACAACGGGAGACGCGGGGTCGGTCGCCTCGCCTCGCCCCGGTACTGTCTCCCTGTCGGGATGATCAAGCGTCAGGGGGATGGGTGTGATACCGGCGGGGGTGCTGCGGAGCAAGGCCGTCAAGGTGACCGCGGCGGGGCTGGCCGTCGCCGCTCTGTGCACGGCGGTGATCGCGGTCAGCTCGGACGATCCGCTGCCGGGACCGGTTGGGCTGGCGCCCTTGCCGACCCTGTCCGGACCGCCATCCTCCCGAGCACCCCGGGTGCCGACGGCCGAGCTCGGAAAGGTCCTGCTGGAGCGGGACCCGAAGGCTTCGCCCAACGCCCGCTCGGTCTACCAGATGCTTGCGGACCTCGAGCGGGACGCCCGTGCGGGGAAGCCGCGCGGCACCGTCGTCGGCCAGCACGTCGAGGTGCAGAACGAGCTCTACAACCCCTCGTACGGTGACTACGCGGGGACCAAGACCGCCGGGTACTACTACAAGAAGGCGATCGACATCACCGGCAAGCTGCCGGGATTCGTCGAGGCCGACCTCGGTCCCGGCTACGGACAGAGTACTTGGGGGGTGGGGAACCCCCGGTCCTACTCGAAGGACAAGTGGCCGTCCTGCTCAGCCAAGTGGCAGTACGCCGACGACGCCGTCGACCTGCTGACGGCGGTGTGGTCCGGTCACCCGCGTCCGGACGACGGGACCTACGGGGCCAGTGGCGTGCAGCAGAACTGCGACGGCACCACCACGATGCTCCCGGACAACGGTGGTGGCCCGGCAGGCATCGTCGGGATGTCCTTCCACGAGCCCTACCCAGGCTCGCCGACCAAGTCCTTCGACCGGGTGCTGTGCGAGAACTCGCCTGCGGCGACCGACCGCGGCTGGTTCGGCCGGGTGGTGGACGAGAGCTCGGGCACGGCCGAGAACCGGGCTCTGATGGAGGACCTGCGCTACCTGGCCGACCACCTGGAGTACCTGGCCGCGCACGACGTTCCCGTTCTGTACCGGCCGTACCACGAGATGAACGTGCCGGGCTGCAATCGGAGTTTCTGGTGGTCGGGACAGTCGGGCACCGATTTTCAGAAGCTGTGGAAGATCACCTACCGCTACCTGGTGGAGACCCGGGGACTGCACAACCTGATCTTCGTCTGGACCCCGGTCTCCTGGGACGGCGCCCCCGGCGTCGACCCGTGGGGCTACTATCCCGGCGCGCAGTACGTCGACGTGGTCGGGGTGGACGACTACAGCGGCAGCCCGCGGGACCCGATCGGCACCGGCGAGGTGTGGACCAAGCGCTACTACGACGGTCTCGCCGCGTACAACAAGCCCCGGATGCTGGCGGAGTCCTTCGCCGTACCGGTGAACTCCCGGCAGAAGGACACCCTGAAGCGGACACCCTGGACGGTCTGGACGGTCTGGGGGCAGTCGCTGACGGAGAAGAACGTGACGCCGGGCCAGGTGGTCAACTCCAGGGCCGACGTCAAGGAGACCTACAACAGCCCGATGGCGATCACCGGGGGCTACGGGCGCTTCGGGGTGAACTTCGACTGGTCCGCCCTGCACATGGGATGAGTTTGGTAACGATCCGCGGCCCTGTGCATACGAGTGCGGGTTGTGACGGATCAATGTGGGAACCTTTTTGGGTTTGACCGATCCGACGGCTGCCCACTACCGGGTCCGGCCGGGGGACTGCGATCTGAGGGAAGGTGAGGTCCGGTGTCGACTTCGGTGCTGGGGTACGCCGGCCGACACGTACGTACGGTCGGCTGGGTCGCCGCCTGTTGGGGCGTGGTGCTGCTCCTCTGGTCGGCCTACAACTGCTTCTGGCAGGTGGGCTTCACCACCTTCGTACAGGGGATCTTCTACTACGGGGTCAGCGACGGTGCGGCCCAGGCCGAGACCAACGGGCTCAACTACGGGGTGATCTACCTCGGTTCGGCCTGGCTGATCCTCAACGAGCGGTACTGGGCCAGGGGCGTGGTGATCGGCGTCGCGCTGGTCGAGGGCTACAACCGCCTGCGCAGCCTGACCGGTGCGCTGTTCGACGCCCCGCAGCGGGAGTGGTTCACCGGTACCACCGAGGGCTTGCTCAAGCTGCTCACCTTCGTCGTCGGCCTGTCGGTCACCACGGTGTTGGTCGTGCTGCTGACCAGGTCGTTCCTCGGCGAGAGCAGCCAACCGACCCGTGCCCGGGTGGACTTCGCCCCACAGCCCGCATTCCAGCAGCCGTACGGTCAGGGGCCGGCCTTCGGCCAGGCACCGCAAGCCGGGTACGGATATCCGCAGCCGTTCGCCCCGACCCCTCCCTTCGCCCCGGCCCCGCCGCAGTCGGCCTGGGGCGGGCCGCAGCAGCAGCCGGTGCCGCACGACGGCCCCGCGCAGGCAGCGCCGGTCCCGCAGCAGGCCGCTCCGCAGGTTGCCGCCGATCCCTCACCGATCGCGCAGCCGACCGAGCCGACCGCATAGCGGACCGTCGGAACCCCGTTCACAGGAGTCTGGACTGACATGACGACAGCGCCCGTGCGGCCCGTGCCCGCGATCTCCCGTGAGGCGAAGCGGCTGGCCGAGCGGCACCAGGACTGGAAGCCCGGCCTGCTCCCGTTCTACATATCCTTCCTGGTGATCTTCGGTTTCTCGGTCTGGTCGTTCGTTCCGAACCCGAGCCCGCTCGGTTGGGTGCTGACCATCGTCTGGTCGATGCCCGTGATGGGCGTCCTGATCGGTTTCCAGGGCGTCCTGATGGTTCGTCGGCGGCTTCGGAAGGTGGCGCAGATGGTGCCGCCGGCCCCGGCCGAGGACGACTTCCTGATCGTGCTGGTGCCCACCATCGGCCGGCACGACACCTATCCGGCGCTGGAGCGCTCGGTCCTCTCCTACGTTGACCACCTGCCGGCCTACTTCCCGTGGCTCCGGGTGGAGATCCTGACCGAGGAGGGCTGCGCAGCGGGGGAGAAGATCGACGAGCTGGCGGCTCGCAGCCCGTTGATCCGGGTGGTCACCGTCCCGAAGACGTACCAGACTCCGAACGGCACCAAGTTCAAGGCCAGGGCCAACCACTACTCGCACGAACTCCGGATTGCCGAAGGCGACGCGGAGGACGACGTCTGGGTCCTGCACATGGACGACGACACCGGTGTGGGCCCGGACACCGCCGCCTCGGTCGCGCAGTTCATCAACCGTCAGCGCAGGGCCGGCGACGACGCCAAGCACATGGCGCAGGGGATCCTGACGTACCCGCGGGAGAACGCGGTCAACACCTTCACCTGGCTGGCGGACGCGATCCGCCCGGCCGACGACATCGCGCGGTTCCGGGCGATGACGGGGACCGGCACCCCGACTGCGGGGGTGCACGGCGAGCTGCTGCTGATGCGGGCGTCCATCGAAGCGACCATCGGGTGGGACTTCGGGCCCGACACGATCGTCGAGGACGCTCAGCACGCCCTGAACTTCTGCACCCGCTACCCGGGCCGCAGCGATTGGTTCAACGGGCGTTGCTACGGCGCTTCGCCGGCCGGTCTGAAGGACTTCATCAAGCAGCGCGAGCGGTGGGCCTGGGGCCTGGTGGCGCTCTGCTTCAACCGCTCCATCCCGTTGAAGTACCGGGTCTTCATCGGCTTGGGCATGGTCAGCTGGGTGCTCGGCCCGCTTCAGCACGTCGGGCTGATCCTGTTGATCGCCTGGTTCACCGGGACGATGAACACCTCGCCCGTCACCCAGTCGGTGGTCTTCATCTGGGCGATCAACTTCGCCTACGTGATCTGGACTTACTGGGAGGGCCTGCGCCTCAACGCGCTCTCCTCGGCCAGCTACCGGCGCAAGTGGTGGGAGCCGATCGCGATCGTCGCGCTGATCCCGGTCTTCTCCTTCCTGGAAGGACTCGGTGGACTGCGTGGACTGATCAAGTTCCTCCGCCGCGAGGAGAACCAGTTCGTCGTCATCGCAAAGCCGGCCTGAGCAGGCTCAAGGAATCTCGTGAAGCGTCTCGTCATATTCGCGGCCCCGGTGCTGGTCGTCGGGGTCACCGTCGCGGTGCCGTTCGTGTTCGGCAACCATCCGCTCAAGTTCGACAAGGTGGCGGCGAGGAGCGGGAGTTCGATCTCGCCCGATCCTGGCCCCGGGGTGGTCGTCGCCGGGTCCGGCGGGCAGTCGCCTGCCGCCAGCCCGAGTCCGTCCGACACCTACCAGGGGCCCAGAGTGGCCAAAGCCTGGCAGCAGGGGGCGCCGGAGTGGGGCATCCAGGTCTACTGGCTGGACGACCCGGCGGACCCGGAGAACTTCGTCCAGGGCAAGGCCGACCGCATCATCCAGTACGTGGTGGGGCTGAAGGCCAACTCGATCTCGATCTCCTTCCCGTTCTACACCGGTGGCAGGACCTCCAACGAGCTGTTCACCGAGCCGACCTCACCGACCCCGGACCGGCTGGCACTCCTGGTGGACGCCGCGCACCGGGCGGGGCTGCGTACGGTCATCCGGCCGATCCTCGACGAGGTCGTGTTGAAGCCGCAGGCCGGTGGGTGGCGCGGCAACATCACACCCTCGGACCGGACCAGGTGGTTCGCCTCGTACAGCAAGCTGCTCACCCCGTACCTGAAGATGGCTGCCGAGCACCAGGCCGAAGCCTTCACCATCGGCACCGAGCTCAACTCGCTGGAGGGCGACCCGTCCTGGCAGGGTCTGATGGATCAGGCCAAGGGCCTCTTCCCCGGTCGGATCGGGTACGACAGCAACTGGGACAACTACGTCAAGGGACAGATCCAGGTGCCGGCCCAGGAGATCGGGGTGGACGCCTACTTCCCGGCCAGGAAGTCCACCGACGACGCACCGGTCTCCGAGCTGGTGGCGTCGTGGAACACCTGGCTGGACAAGAAGGGCAAGGGGCCGCTGCCGGGAACCACGTTGACCGAGGTCGGCATCCCGGCTCAGCAGGGCGCCTACCAGGCGCCCGGCGACTTCTACACCCGCCGGGCGGCCAACAACGAGGTGCAGGCCCGCTGGTTCGCCGCTGTCTGCCAGGTCGCCAACGAGCGCAAGCTGGGCGGGGTGTACTTCTGGTCGGCGTACTTCGGCACCGACCCGAACCAGAAGGCGGAGGAGGACACTCCCCGGATGGAGTTCGCGGGACGGTCGGCGACCGAGCAGGCAATCCGGGATTGCTTCAGCGGCGACTACCAGGTCCCGGCGCACTGACCGCACGGCTCGGGCCCGGTACCGGATCATTCCGGTACCGGGCCCGAGCCGTGCGGTCAGCCCGGATTGGGGGTTCCACTGGGCTTGCCGGCCGGGCGGCTCGAACTCGGGGTGCCGGACTTCGGTTTGGTCGAGGACGGCTTCGACGAGGGGGTCGTCTTGCCGGAGGGCGTACTCGTGGGTGCGGCCGCGCTCGGTGAGGGCACCGGTTCGGGCGTGCTGGGCACGGGTGACGGCGCTGCGGCCGGGGCCGGCCCGGCGAGCGCTCGGCCGATCTCGTCCTCGAACCACGGGGCGATCAGTTCCTTGCCTGCCGGGGCCAGGTGCACGCCGTCGTTCCTCGGGTAGAGCGGGGCGCCCTGCTCGTCCCGAAGCCGGCAGACGCCCCGGGGGCACAGGAAACCACCGAGATCCAGGAGGTGGATCGACCCCTCGGAGGCCAGCACGAAGTCCTCGACCTGACGGTTGTAGCAGGAGCCCCACTTCAGGTCGATCGCGCCGTTCGCGTTGCGCTCGTTCATCAGCAGCACGCGGGCCGACGGGGCCTCGCGCCGGACCAGCTCCACCAGGGCCTGCAGGCGCGGGTAGTAGAGGCCGCGGTACTCCGGGGCACAGGGGGAGATCCACTGCCCCTGCACACCCTGCTCGGCGGCATCCCAACCGAGATGGAGCACCACCAGGTCGGGAGCGGCGGTGGTCAGCCGCTGCTGCCAGACGCTCTCCTTGCGCTTGCACTCGTCCGTGGTCGGGAACTCCACACCGGAGGTGCCACGCACCGCCTCGGGCGCGAAGACACCGCAGCCGCTGATCCCGCCGTCCACCACGGCGAACCGGCCACTGCCGTTCTGGTAGAGGGTCGCGGCCAGGTCCTCTGCGAACGAGTCGCCGAGGGTGAGTACGACCGGCTTCCCGGCGGGGCGCATTCGGTGCTCGATCACCTGTGGCAGCCACCAGGCTCCCGCAGCTGTCACCACGGCCGCCAAGGTGATGATCGGGAGCGCCCGGCTCACCCGCCAGTCGGTCAGCCGGATGCGCTCGGTGAACCGGTGCAGGAGCCAGGCGAGCACCCAGGTGATCGAGCCGCCGAGGAAGAACAGCCGGGACGGCGGGGCGTCGTCGGTGTGTTGCTGGAGTACCCAGTACACGGGCAGGTGCAGCAGGTAGAGGCTGTAGGAGATCTGACCGGTGGTCACCAGCGGGCCGAACGAGAACACCCGGGCCAGTGGGCCCCGATCGTGGCAGAGGGCCACCGTGAGCACCGCGACGAGTACGGCCACCACAGCGAGTCCGCCGCTCCGGTAGAGCCACGGCATCTGGTACTGGTCCACCTTGACACTCAGCCAGAGCACCGAGGCGAGGGCCCCGGTCCCGAGCACCGTGAACAGCACTGTGACGGCGACGGAACTTCGCCCCTCCGGACCGGTGCTGCGGATCCGCCGGCGGCCCAGGTGGACCACGAAGGCGGCGACCGCGCCGGCGGCGAAGCCGACCGCCCGGCTGTCGGTGCCGAGGTAGAGCCGGTCGGCGTTGTGGCCGTCCCACATCAGCGGCGCGACGGCAGCCGCCGCCAGGAAGAGCAGGAAGGTGACCGCGCCGGCGGCCCGTACCGAGCGTCGGCAGAGGAAGAAGAGTGCGACCAGGACCAGCGGCCAGACCAGGTAGAACTGCTCGGTGATGCTGAGCGACCACATCGCGGAGAGCGGGTCGATGTTGGCGAACTTGTCCCAGTAGGCTCCACCACGGGCCACCTGGGCCCAGTTGGCGGCCTGGAACAGTGCGGCCAAGCCCTCGGGCCGGAGCCGTTCGGCCTCCCGGACCGGGCTGAACAACAGGGCCACCAGGACCACCAGGAGCAGCGTGACCAGCAGCCCGGGCAGCAACCGCTTGGCCCGCCGCCGGTAGAACCGGCCGATGGCTATTCGGCCGGTCCGGTCGAGCTCGCGGATCAGCAGCAGGGTGACCAGGAACCCGGAGAGTACGAAGAACGCATCGACGCCGAACAGGCCGTTCGGGAACCAGTTGGTGTGGTAGAGCAACACCGAGATGATCGCCAGGCCGCGCAGTCCGTCCACCGCGGTGTACCGGTTGGCGGACGGCACGTTGGTCCGGGCCACCGGGCGGGGCTGCCCGGACCGGCGCTGCTGCGGGACGTTGACGACGTAGCGGCTCCGACCGGGAACCACGGTGGACCGTCGGGCCGTCCGCATGTCCTGCAGGGTTCGTGCGGCTGGACCTGATCTCTCGTGGTGCGGCACGTCCTGCATGGGTCCCCGGGCTCCTTCGCTGCCTCTGCCGTCGTGCCCCTCGGGCCGCCCGGCTGCTGCGGGGCGGACTGTCACCAGATGGACACCGGAGGGAATCGCTCTACGGTCGACAGAGCATAGTGCCCGGCCGGGCCGGAGCGGTCATCGAGGGCCGGACGACCCGTCAGAGGTCCATGCCGTAGGTCAGCAGCAGGACGCCCGGGCGGACCTCCCAGTCGCGTTCGGGGGTCCGCCGGAAGCCCAGGCGCTCGTAGAGCCGGTGGGCCGAGGTCATCGACGGGCGGGTGGAGAAGGCCATCGCGGTCAGGCCGAGCTCCCGGCTGCGGGCGATCGAGGCGCGGACCAGGGCCTCGCCCGCGCCCCGGCCGCGGGCCGCGCCGCTGACCGCCAGCATCCGGATCTCGCCCTCGTGCGGTTCGGCTATGTCGGCGAAGTCGGTGCCGCCGACCGCGAAGGTCACGCAGCCGAGTACTCGTCCGTCGGCCGGATCGACCGCGACGAGGAGTTCCGCCTGCTCGAACCGGGGGCGGGCGTCGAGGAGTTTGGCGGCGTAAGGGCCGTCGGCCGGGCTGTGGCCGTCACCGACGAAGGCTTCGTGGGTGACGGCTCCGACTGCTTCGAGATCGCCTTCGACGGCGCGGCGGATGACGAGGTCCATGCCGCCAGTGTGCCCGAACGCCGCTCGGAGGCGGCGAGGAGGGTGCCGAGCAACCGGTCGCCGGGGGCGGGGTCGCGCGGATAGCCGCCGGGGCGCTGCCAGTTGTCGCGTCCGTGCCGGGAGGTGCGTTCGACGTCCCGGCCGACCAGCACGCCCAGCAGGGCGAACGAGCCGACGATGCCGATCAGGGCCAGTGTGCTTGCGAGGGTGGAGGAGGTCATGTCCCCACTCTCCTCGGAGCCCGGCGGCCGGACGAGTGGCAGAAAAGCCCTGTTGCGTCGATATCCTGCCATCGGGCATCCTGGGGGCATGCTGCAGAACGTCGTGACCGTGGTACTGGAAGAGGTCCACCCCTTCGAACTCGGCCTGGCCTGCGAGGTGTTCGGCCTCGACCGGAGCGACAACGGCCTGCCGGTGTACGACTTCGCGGTGGCCTCCGACCGGCCCGGGAAGCTGCGTACCCACGCCGGTTACAGCATCGACGTCGAGCACGGCGCCGAGCGGCTGGCCCAGGCGGACCTGGTGATCGCCGCCGCCACCACGATCCGGGACGAGTACCCGGCGCCGCTGATCGAGGGGCTGCGGGCGGCGGCCGAGCGCGGCGCCCGGGTGCTGTCGATCTGCAGCGGCGCCTTCCTGCTGGGCGCCGCAGGGCTGTTGGACGGCCGCCGCTCGACCACCCACTGGCGGCACACCGACCGGCTGGCCGCCCGCTTCCCGCTCACCCGGGTCGAGCCGGACGTGCTCTACGTGGACGAGGACCCGGTGATCACCTCGGCCGGCACCGCCGCCGGGATCGACGCCTGCCTGCACCTGGTCCGCAAGTTCCAGGGCGCCGAGGTGGCCCGGGGGATCGCCCGGCGGATGGTGGTCGCTCCGCACCGGGACGGCGGGCAGGCCCAGTTCATCGCCCGCCCGCTGCCGGAGGCCGACGAGGACTCGCTCGGGGGCCTGCTGGACTGGCTGCGCCGGCACCTCCACCAGGAGCTGACGGTGGAACAACTCGCCGTCCGGGCCCACATGTCGCCGCGTACCTTCGCCCGCCGGTTCCAGCAGGAGACCGGCACCACCCCGCACCGCTGGCTCACCAACCAGCGGCTGCTGCAGGCCCAGCGCCTGCTGGAGGGCACCAACGAGCCGGTCGAGACGGTGGCGGCCTCCTGCGGCTTCGGCAACGCGGCCACCCTGCGCCACCACTTCACCCGCTGGCTGGGCACCACCCCGCAGGCGTACCGCCGCAACTTCGGCTGACGCCCGGCCCTTTGGCAGGGCGCTCGGTTGCACTATCAGGGGCTCGGGGAACGGCGACGGTTCGTGGCTGGCGGGTATCACTGCGAAAGTGCCTGACCACCTACGCAACGGTGACCTTGTACGAGGTCGGCGTCGCAGTTCCCCGAGCCCCTGACTCTTCCGAGCCACCTGCCAGAAGGTGGGCGTTGCCCGCGCGGCGGAGCCGCACATCAGCAGAGCCCCGAGCCCCTGGCTGCCGCAGCGTCTGCCTAGAGGTGGTCGGTGCGGTTCCAGCCGTCGGGGGTGAGGTGGCCGGTGTGGTTGCGCCAGGTGCTGGTGGAGCAGTTGGCGACCGGGGGGAGGTCGAGGAGCTGGGATTCGGTCAGGCGGTCGAGGACGTAACGGAGCATCAGGACCGGGCAGTCGTGCGCGACCACCAGCACCGGCCGGCCGTCCTCCTCCTCACGGAGGTCACGGAGCAGGCTCCGGACCCGGAGGGCGACGTCCAGAAACGATTCGCCCCCCGGCGGCCGGTAGTAGAGCTCGCCCATCTTGCGGCGGCGGGCCGCCTCGCCGGGGTGCTCCTTCTCGATCGCGGCCTTGGTGAGCATCTCCAGCACGCCCAGCTCCCGGTCCCGCAGCCGGTCGTCGTGGCGGACGGGCAGACCGACCGGCACCGCGCCGAGCCCGCTCGCCTGGGCGATCGCGATCCGGGCGGTCTCGGTGGTGCGGACGTAGGGGGAGCACCAGACCGAGCGCGGCCGGTCGGCCGGGGGGAGGGCGGCCCACCAGCGGCCGAGGGCCTGGGCCTGGGCCTGGCCGTGCAGCGAGAGTGGGATGTCGGCGTCCCGGCAGGTGATCGGGACGGTCAGGGCACCGGTCTCGGCGGCGAGCTGGAACTCGACGTTGGCGATGCTCTCGCCGTGTCTGGTGGCGATCAGCACCGAGGGTTGGGGCGTCGCGGTGCCGACGGTGCTGCGGTGGCCGTTCAGGACGTTGCTGCTGGGTTCCGCCATGTTCTTCTCCCCGTGTCCGGTCATACGAATGATCGCGCCGTCCTTCCAGTGTTGACCGGAAGGACGGCGCGATCACAGGGCGCGCGCGCTCCGGGCCGGTGCGCCCGGACGAATCAGTGCGCCGCGACGGGCTCCGGAGCCTCCGGGGCGTCGGTCGCCTTCGACCGGGGCGGAGCCTCGGCCGTGTAGTCGGACGGGCTGGTCTCGTCGGTGCCCTCGGCCACCTTGGCGGCCCGCAGCACCAGCGTGAGCACCACGGTGACCAGCACGTTGAGCACGAAGGCGGTCAGGCCGATGTAGCCGATCTCGCCGACGCCGGGGATCTCGGCCGAGCTGCCGCCGAAGTGCTTGGTGGCGGCCGAGGAGACCCCGTACGCCTTCCAGGTGCCGTAGGCCATGCCGACCGCCCAGCCGGCCAGCAGGGCGCCGCGGTGGAACCACCGGGTGAACAGGCCGCCGACGATGGAGACGAAGGTCTGCAGGATCCAGATCCCGCCGAGCAGCTGGAGGTTGATCGCGAACTGCTTGTCCATCAGCAGGACGAAGGCCAGCGCGCCGACCTTGACCAGCAGCGAGGCGAGCTTGGCGACCTTGGTCTCGTCCGCCGGGGTGGCGGTCGGCTTCAGGTACTCCTTGTAGATGTTGCGGGTGAACAGGTTGGCCGCGGCGATCGACATGATCGCGGCGGGCACCAGCGCGCCGATCCCGATCGCGGCGAAGGCCACCCCGGTGAACCAGTCCGGGAACATGTTCTCGAACAGCTGCGGCACCGAGAGCTGGGGGTTGAAGCCCTTCACGCCCTTGCCGACACCGGCCGCGATGGCCATGAAGCCGAGCAGCGCGAGCAGCCCGAGCATCAGCGAGTACGCGGGCATGATGGCCATGTTCCGGCGCACCGTGTTCCGGGACTTGGAGGCCAGCACCCCGGTGACCGAGTGCGGGTACATGAAGAGGGCCAGCGCCGAGCCGAACGCCAGGGTGGCGTACGTCCACTGCGCCTTGGGCCCGGTGACCAGCGAGCCGACCGGCTTGCCGGTGGCCGGGTTCACCGCGCTGAACTTCTGGGCGGCCGAGTCGAAGATCGCCCCGTAGCCGCCGAGCCGCATCGGGATGTAGATCACCGCGACGATGATCACCAGGTACACCAGGGTGTCCTTGACGAACGCGATCAGCGCCGGGGCGCGCAGCCCGGAGGAGTAGGTGTAGGCGGCCAGCACCGCGAAGGCCAGGAACAGCGGCAGGTCCTTGACGAACCAGTTGCTGTCCGCGCTGCCGCCGACCCCGAGCACGTCCAGCACGGCCTGGATGCCGACCAGTTGGAGCGCGATGTACGGCATGGTGGCCAGGATGCCGGTGAGCGCGACCACCAGCGAGAGCGGCTTGGAGCCGTAGCGGCCGCGGACGAAGTCGGCCGGGGTGACGTAGCCGTGCACCCGGGAGACCGACCACAGGCGCGGCAGGAAGAGGAAGACCAGCGGGTACGCGATGATCGTGTACGGCACCGCGAAGAAGCCCGCCGCGCCCGCCCCGTAGACCAGGGCCGGGACGGCGACGAAGGTGTACGCCGTGTAGAGGTCACCGCCGAGCAGGAACCAGGTGACCCAGGTGCCGAAGCTGCGGCCGCCGAGGCCCCACTCGTCCAGGTGCTGGGCGTTGTCCGCCCGGCGCCAGCGCGAGGCCAGGAAGCCCATCACGGTGACCAGCACGAAGAAGATCAGGAAGACCGTCAGCGCGGTCCAGTTGACGCCGGTGTGGTTCATGCGGACGCTCCGTCCGCGGCGGCCTTGCGGGCCTGCTCGTCCCGGCGCAGCAGCAGGTACGCGGTCACCGTGAAGATGGCCGAGGCCGGCACCCAGGCCAGCTGGTACCAGTAGAAGAACGGCAGTCCGCCGAGTTCGGGGGTCTCCTTGGTGTACGAGGAGACCCAGAGCATCGCGACGACCGGGAGCAGCAGGCTCAGTCCGGCGAGCACCCGCGCGGGGGTGACCACCGGGAGCCGCGCTCCGGCCGGGGTTTCTGACGACATGTGAACGGCTCCGCTGGTGAGGGCTCACCTCACGCGCCGCAACGCACCGATCGTGCGTCCGCCGAGCAGCACCCGTGGTGATCGACTTGTCACTACGGCAGCGAAATCTAGGTCACCGGGTGACCCGTGTCACTACTCCGTGCAGAACTTCCCGGATAGCGGACTGCTCCCCGTCAGGAGGCGGGCCGCTGCAGGCGGGTGATGAACTTGTAGCGGTCGCCCCGGTAGATCGAGCGGACCCACTCGACCGGCGCGCCGTCGGCGTCGAAGGAGTGCCGGGAGAGCTGGAGCATCGGCAGCCCGAGGTCGGAGCCGAGCAGGCCGGCCTCGCGCGGGTTGGCCAGCGTGGTCTCGATGGTCTCCTCGGCCTCCGCCACGGTCACCCCGTACACCTCGCGCAGCGCGGTGTAGAGGGAGTTGTGCTTGACCAGGTTGCGGCGCAGCGCGGGGAAGCGCTTGGCCGAGAGGTGGGCCACCTCGATCGCCATCGGGTCGCCGTTGGCGAGCCGGAGCCGCTCGATCCGGAGCACCCGGCCGCCGGGCTTGATGTCCAGCAGCGGGGCCAGCCGGTCGTCGGCGGTGATGTAGCCGACCTCGATCAGCCGGGAGGTGGGCTCCAGGCCCTGCGCCCGCATGTCCTCGGTGTAGGAGGTGAGTTGGAGCGCCTGGGCGACCTTCGGCTTGGCCACGAAGGTGCCCTTGCCCTGGATCCGCTCCAGCCGGCCCTCGACCACCAGCTCCTGCAACGCCTGCCGGACGGTGGTCCGGGAGGTGTCGAACTGTGCCGCCAGCGCCCGCTCCGGCGGCACCGGGGTGCCGGCCGGCTGGGTCTCGGTGAGCTGCAGCAGATGGCGCTTCAGTCCGTAGTACTTAGGGACGCGCGCGGTCGGGTCGGCGACGCCCTGCGTCGGCAGGCCCTTGGCCTGGGGGTGGTTCACCTGGGCAGTGGTGCCCCCGTCGCTGCTCATCCGCCGCATCTCCCGGTGCTCGCGAAGCCTTCCCAGGCCACGCTTCCTCGTCATCGGCACACATCGTTGCACGTATGGGCTGTGAACGGGGCCCTCATCACGCGATGAACGATGAGCGGTGTCGGCTTGATAACGGGTGGTCCTGATTGGTTCTGGAGCCGTTGACACGCCCATTGGTCTAGGCCAAGCTCCTGGCATCTGGTCTACACCACTGCAGACCAAGCATGAATTCCCCAACCCCGTTCCAAGGGTTCGCGACAGGCTTTCCACCGATATATGTCGGTACGTCGCTCCCAGGTGGGGGCAACCCGGGCATCCCTCAGGAGGATGGCGTGAAGCGTCAGCTCATCGCGGCGGTCGGCGTCGCAGCAATGGTCGTCGGTCTTGCCGCTTGCAGTTCGGACGCGAAGAGCGGCGGTGACGCGAAGGAGGCCGCCCCCACCGCCCTCACCGTGTGGCTGACCGTGGACGCCCAGCAGAACTGGCCGGACCTGGTGAAGTCGTCGGACGACGCCATCACCGCCAAGTACCCGGGCATCAAGATCAACCACGAGTACTACGGCTGGAAGGACAAGAACACCAAGCTCGACTCCGTTCTTGCCACCGACGCCGTGCCGGACGTGGTCGAGATGGGCAACACGGAGATGCTGCCCTACATGATCAAGGGCGCGCTGGCCCCGCTGGACGCCTCGAAGTTCGAGAACAGCGGTGCCTGGCTGGACGGCCTCAAGGCCTCCGCCACCTACAACGGCAAGACCTACGGTGTCCCCTACTACGCCGGTGCCCGCGTGGCCACCTGGCGCAAGGACATCGCCGCGGCCGCCGGCGTCACCGCCGTCCCGACCACCTACGCCGACCTGACCGCGGCCCTGGACAAGATCCAGGCCAAGCAGGGCGACAAGTTCTCCGCCTGGTACCAGCCCTCGCGTGACTGGTACACCGCCGCCTCCTTCATCACCGACGCCGGTGGCGCGATCGCCAAGCAGGACGGCGACAAGTGGAAGGCCACCCTGTCCAGCCCGGAGGCCATCAAGGGCCTGACCGCCTGGAAGGACGCCCTCGGCAAGTACATGAAGGGTGACCTGACCAAGGACGACGCGGACCGCTACATCGTCTACGGCCTGGGCCAGTCCGGCATGATCTACGGTGCCGGCTGGGAGGGTGGCTCCGCCGCCGACCCGAAGTTCGACAAGACCGGTGGCACCCTGAAGGACAACCTGGTCTCCTTCGTGCTGCCTGGCCCGTCGGGCAAGAACCTCTCCACCTTCCTCGGTGGTTCGGACCTCGCCGTGCCGGTGAAGTCCAAGGCCAAGACCGCCGCTTCCGAGTGGATCAACGCCTTCACCAACAGCAAGGCGCAGGAGACCCTGATCGCCAAGGGCAACCTGCCGAACAACAAGACCCAGCTGGCCCCGCTCAAGGCCGACCCGAAGACCGCGGCCTCCGCGACCGCGGCCGAGATCAGCTGGTTCGTCCCGACCGCGCCGGGCTGGCTGCAGGTCGAGAAGGCGAACATCCTGCAGAACGCCCTGCAGGACATCGCCCAGGGCAAGAAGACGGTCGAGGCTGCCGCGAAGGACGCCGACACCGCCATCGACGCCGTGATCAACAAGGCCTGATCAACCGTCAGCCCGCCGGCCCCCTCGCAGTCCAGGGGGGCCGGCGGGCCCCGGTCGTAGGGCCCCTGAAGTATGCAAGCGCCAGGCGTAGCTGAGGAGCACGTGATGAGTGCCGACACATCCACCGCGAAGGTGCCGCCGCAGCGGCCCTCATCATCTGCGGCCGCGCCCGCCCCCGGGAGAACGCCCGGGCGTTCGCTGGGCAGCCGACTGTCCGGCACCGCCACTCCGTGGCTGCTGCTGGCGCCGACCATGCTCGTGCTGGCCGTTGTCCTCGGCTACCCGCTGGTCCGCCTGCTCACCCTGTCGTTCCAGAACTTCGGCCAGTCCCAGCTGTGGGGCTTCCAGCCCACCGAGTGGCTCGGCTTCGACAACTTCGCCACCGTGCTGAGCGACAGCGTCTTCTGGGACGTGGTCGTCCGCACCATCGTCTTCACCGTCGGCGCGGTGGGCTTCACCATGGTGTTCGGCCTGCTGATCGCGATGCTGCTGGTCCGGGTGTCCGGCTGGGTGAAGACCCTGATGAACATCGCCCTGGTGGCGAGCTGGGCGATGCCGATCGTGGTCGCCGTCACCGTCTTCAAGTGGATGTTCGACACCGACTACGGCGTCGTCAACTGGCTGCTGACCAAGGTCGGTCTGGACTTCGACCGGCACAACTGGTTCATCAACTCCACCCAGGGCTTCGCCATCATCATGGCGCTGGTGGTCTGGGGCGCGGTCCCGTTCGTGGCGATCACCCTGCACGCCGGTCTGACCCAGGTCCCGAAGGAGTTGGAGGAGGCCGCCCGGATGGACGGGGCCGGTGCCTTCAAGGTCTTCCGCTACGTGACCATCCCGGTGCTGAAGCCGATCATCGTCATGCTGGCCACCCTCTCCGTGATCTGGGACATGGGCGTCTTCGCCCAGGTCTTCCTGATGCGCGGCGGCCACCCCGAGCCCGAGTACCAGTTGCTCACCACGTACTCGTACGACAAGGCGTTCGTGGTGAACGACTACTCCATGGGTTCGGCCATCGCCCTGCTGACCGTTCTGCTGCTGCTCGGCGTGATCGCCGTCTACATGCGCCAGATGCTGAAGATTGGAGAGGTGGAGTGACGATGACCGACTCGGCCGCCCCGCGCGAGACCGCCGTGACCGAACTGCCGGCGAAGGCCGCTCCCGCTCCGAAGATCAGGTCCAAGGCGCCGCGCCCGAAGGGCCGCAGCCTCTACAACCTGATCGGTGTCGCGGTCGCCGCGATCCTCGGCTTCCCGGTGTACTGGATGGTCAACACCGCGCTGAAGCCCGACAAGTACGCGATCTCGAACGACCCGAAGTTCCTGCCGTTCCCGATCACGCTGGACAACTTCAAGCGCGCGCTCGACGTCTCCGACTTCTGGGGCCCGGTCACCCGCAGCCTGATCATCGCGGGCACCACCGTGGCGATCGGCCTGGTGGTCGGCCTGCTGGCGGCGCTGGCGATCTCCCGGTTCGCGTTCCGCGGCCGCAAGGTGGTCATCGTCGGCATCCTGACGGTGCAGATGGTCCCGCTGGTCGCGATGATCATCCCGGTCTTCCTGCTGCTGAACGACCTGGGCCAGTACAACAAGCTCTCCGGCATCATCCTGACCTACCTCACCTTCGTGCTGCCGTTCACGGTGTGGACCCTGCGCGGCTTCATCGTGAACATCCCGAAGGAGCTCGAGGAGTCGGCCATGGTCGACGGCTGCACCAGGACCGGGGCGTTCGTCCGGGTGGTCTTCCCGCTGCTCGCGCCCGGCATGGTGGCCACCGCGATCTACGGCTTCATCCAGGCCTGGAACGAGTACCTGTACGCGCTGCAGCTGCTCAGCCAGACCAACACCACGGCGACCGTGTGGCTCGGCAACTTCACCACCACGCGCGGTACCGAGTACGCCCCGATGATGGCCGGCTCCACCATGATGGCCATCCCCGTGGTGATCTTCTTCCTGCTCGTCCAGCGCCGTATCGCCTCCGGTCTCACCGCCGGTGCCGTGAAGGGATGACCCGATCATGAGCATCCTCACCCCCGCCGTGACCGACAGCGACCAGCTGCACCGGGATGCACTGACGGTCCTCCAGCCCGGCTTCGTCGGCACCACCATGCCGGAGTGGGTCCGCCGGCACCTGGCTGCCGGGCTCGGCTCGGTCGCGCTGTTCGCCCGCAACGTGGTGGACCCGGAGCAGCTCGCGGCGCTCACCGCCGAGCTGCGTTCGGTGAACCCGGACCTGCTGATCGCGATCGACGAGGAGGGCGGCGACGTCACCCGCCTGGAGGTCGGCTCCGGCTCCTCCTGGCCGGGCAACCTGGCGCTCGGCGCGGTGGACGACACCGCGCTCACCCGGGACGTCGCCCGTGAGCTCGGCCGGGCGCTGGCCAACTGCGGCGTCAACTACAACTGGGCCCCCGCGGCGGACGTCAACTCCAACCCGCGCAACCCGGTGATCGGCGTCCGCTCGTTCGGCGCCGACCCCGAGCTGTGCGCCCGGCACACCGCCGCCTGGGTGGAGGGCCTCCAGCAGGTCGGCGTGGCCGCCTGCGCCAAGCACTTCCCCGGCCACGGCGACACCGCGGTCGACTCGCACCTCGGCCTGCCGATGGTGGACGTGGACGTCGACCTGCTCCGCTCGCGCGACCTGGTGCCGTTCCTGGCGGCCATCGAGGCCGGCGCCAAGGCCGTGATGACCGCTCACATCATGGTCCCGGCGCTGGACCCGAAGCTGCCCGCGACGCTCAGCCGTGCGGTGCTCACCGACCTGCTCCGGGGTCAGCTGGGCTACCAGGGCCTGATCGTCACCGACGGCATCGAGATGGGTGCCATCGCGGACACCTACGGCATGGGCCCGGGCACCGTGATGGCGCTGGCCGCCGGTGCCGACGCGATCTGCGTCGGCGGTGGCTGCACCGAGGAGGAGACCGTCCTGCAGCTCCGGGACGCCATCGTCGAGGGCGTCCGCTCCGGCGCGCTGACGGCGGAGCGGCTGGCCGACGCGGCCCAGCGGGTCCGCACCCTCGGCAGCTGGGCCCGGATCGAGGCGCAGACCCAGCCGGGCGAGCCCGACCTGGCGATCGGCCTGCGGGCCGCCCGCCGCGCGCTGCGCGTGGTCCGCGCCCCGGGCCGGGCCTTCGCGCCGGTGACCGAGCGCCCGTACGTGGTCTCGCTCTCCGACCAGCCCAACTTCGCGGTCGGCGACGACACCCCCTGGGGTCTCTCCGGCCTGCTGGCGGACCGCTTCCCGGGCACCCGGAAGGCCACCGTCGCGTCGGCGGACGCCACCGCCGAGGCGATCGACGCCACGGTGGCCCGGCTGCTGGCCGGGGCCGAGGGCCGCAGCCTGGTCCTGGTGGTCCGGGACGCGCACCGCTACGAGTGGATGACGGCGGTGCTGGAGCGGGTCCTGACGGCCCGTCCGGACGGCGCCGTGGTCGAGATGGGGGTCCCGCAGGCCGCGCCCGCCGGAGCCCTGTACATCGCCACCCACGGGGCCGCACGGGTCCTCGGGCTCGCCGCGGTCGAGGTGCTCACCGGCCAGTAGCCCGAACAGTTCCGCAGCCACCCGGAAACCCACCTACGCCGGTAGGTGGGTTTCCGGGTTTTCCGGGGTTCCCCGGAAGCCCCGGAATCGGTCCCGCCGCAGGTGGGTGACGGTGCGTCAGTTCTGTCATGTCCGGGCATTTCCGGGGCGTTCCGGAATGCCCGCCGGAAATGACCGTGCTCTCTCAAGGTGGCCTTAAGGGAGCCTTAACGGAACCCTAGGTGTCGGAACGGCGACAGGGCGCACACAACTCACAACAGGTCTACAACGTCCGACACTTGGGCCCCACTAATCGTTGACACCAGCTTTGGTCTAGGCCAGTCTCCAGCAATCCGGTCTAAACCACAGTTCGACCGGACCAAGCAACCGGGAGGATGGCGTGAACCGTCGGCTCATGGCGACGCTCGGCGTCGCGGCACTGCTCGCCAGCACAGCGGCCTGCGGGGGCAGCGCCGGCTCGGGCGCCAAGGGCGGCGGTCCGGGCACCACCGACCCGAAGACGCTCACCGGCTCGGTCACCATCTGGCTGATGAACGAGGCGCAGCAGAACTGGCCCGAACTGGTCCAGCAGGTGAATGACGAGTTCGCCGCGAAGTACCCGAAGGTCGATCTCAAGCTCAGTTACCAGACCTGGGCCGACAAGATCGCCAAACTGGACGCGGCACTGGCCGGCGGCTCGGCACCGGACGTGGTCGAACTCGGTAACACCGAGACCATGAAGTACATCCTGAACGGCTCGCTGGCGACGGTCGACAAGGCCGGATTCGAGAACTCGGACACCTGGATCCAGGGCCTGGAGAACACCTGCAAGTACCAGGAGAAGCTCTACTGCGTGCCGTACTACGCGGGCGCCCGGGTCGGCATCTACAACGCCGCGGCCTTCCAGGAGGCCACCGGCAGCGCCGAGTTCCCGAAGACCGAGGACGAGCTGCGCGCCGCGCTCGACAAGGTGGCGGCCAAGCACAAGGCCGACAAGAGCTACTCCGCGCTCTACCTGCCCGGCCCGTACTGGTACGCCGCGATGTCCTACGTGGCCGCGTACGGCGGCACCGTCGCCCGCTTCGACAGCACCGGCAAGTGGCACGGCGCGCTGCACGACGCCAAGTCCCAGCAGGGCATCCAGCACTTCGTCGACCTGGTGAAGACCTACAACAAGGGCGACCTGGCGGTGAACGAGCTCAACCAGGCCACCGTGCTGGGCCGTTCGAAGACCGCGATGCTCTACGGCAACGGCTGGGAGATCGGCACCGCCACCGCGCCGGTCGGCGGCGACCCCAAGCTCAAGGACTCGCTCAAGGTGGTCGGCATGCCCGGCCCGAACGGGAAGCCGCTGCCGTCCTTCATCGGCGGCTCGGACCTCGCGGTGACCGCCAAGTCGCAGTCCCAGGAGGCGGCCAAGGACTGGATCCGGATGTTCACCAGCGCCAAGTCCCAGCAGGTGCTGGTCGACAAGGACACCCTGCCGAACAACCTGACCCAGCTCAGCCCGCTCAAGTCCAAGCCCGCCACCGCCGCCGCCGCCAACGCGGTGCCGGACGCCTGGTTCACCCCGATCGCCCCCGGCTGGGGCGCGATCGAGAAGCAGAACCTGCTGGTGAACATGCTCAACGACATCCTCAAGGGCAAGGCCGTCGACCAGGCCACCCAGGAGACCGACGCCAAGATCGACGAGTTGATCAACAACCCGTCCTGACACCCCGTCGCGTCCCGCGGTGCGCCGTCCGCTGCCCGGACGGCGCACCGCGGCGTGCCGTGGGGGAGCCACGCTCGTAGCATCACGGATGGAGAGCGACCGTCCCGAGCGGAGGCACCGTCAGATGACCGACCCGCAGAACCAGCCCGCCCCCGGCCGGATCATGGCGACGGAGATGGCCGAGCAGCCCGCCGTCCTGCGGCGGATCCTCGACCAGGGCGGCCCGAAGATCCGCGAGGTCGCCGCCGGCATCGCCGCCCGCCGCCCGCGCTTCGTGCTGCTGACCGCGCGCGGTACCTCGGACAACGCGGCGCTCTACGCCAAGTACCTGATCGAGATCCTGCTCGGCAAGCCGGCCGGGCTCACCTCGATGTCCACCACCACCGCGTACGGCGCCCGGCCTGACCTCACCGACGTGCTGGTGGTCACGGTCAGCCAGTCCGGCGGTTCGCCCGACCTGGTGGCCTCCACCAAGGCCGCCCGGGAGGCCGGCGCGGTCACCCTGGCGGTCACCAACAACGCCGACTCGCCGCTGGCCGACGTCTCCGAGTTCCACATCGACCTGCTGGCCGGGCCGGAGAAGGCGCTGCCCGCCACCAAGACCTACACCGCCGAGCTGCTGGCCCTCTACCTGCTGGTCGAGGGCCTGCGCGGCGGGGACGGTTCGGCCGCCGAGGTGCTGCCCGAGCTGGCCGAGCAGGTACTCGGGCGGCAGGCCGAGGTGAAGGCGCTGGCGGAGCGGTACCGGTTCGCCCAGCGGCTGGTGCTCACCTCGCGCGGCTACGGGTACCCGACCGCGCGGGAGGCCGCGCTCAAGCTGATGGAGACCACCTACATCCCGGCCTCGCCGTTCTCCGGCGCGGATCTGCTGCACGGGCCGCTGGCGATGGTCGACAACGTCTCGCCGGTGATCGCGGTGGTGCCGGACGGCAAGGGCGGCGAAGCGCTCCAGCCGGTGCTGGACCGGCTGCGGGGGCGGGGTGCGGACCTGGTGGTGATCGGGCAGCAGGACCAGGTGGACGCGGCCTCCGCGGGCTTCGCGCTGCCGCCCGGGGTCCCCGAGGAGATCCAGCCCGTCCTGGAGATCCTGCCGCTCCAGCAACTCGCCTACGAGGTCGCCATCGCCCGCGGCCAGGACCCGGACGCACCTCGCGCCCTTGCCAAGATCACCGAGACCCACTAGGCAGGTGCCCAGCCCGCTACGGTCCGGGGGCTCGGGGCTCTGCTGGTGTGCGGCTCCGCCGCGTGGGCGACGCCGGCCCTTGCAAGGTGATCGTTGCGTGGGTGGTCAGGGACTTTCGCAGTGACCCCGGCGCCAGATCTCCTCGCAGTTCCCCGAGCCCCTGGATAGTGCAACCTCGGGAGCAGCAGAAAGCTGAGCGCAGCGGGAAAGCACTACGGGCCACGGCGCCGACACAGGACCCTCAACCTGTGCGGCACCGCAGCCCGGAGCTGTCGTCGGGCGCCTCTACCGGCCGTCGGCTGTGCGGGGCCAACGGGGTGTGGGGCGTCCGACCGAGGAGCTGCCTCGCGCGGTCAGGGCAGTTGCGCGGGGGGCGGCTCCTTGGTGCTCCTTCATTGTGGACTAGACCAATCCGGCTTGTCCAGAGAGCTCCCGGGATTGGTCTGGTCCACAGCGGAGAAGCCGCCCGGGGCCCGCTGCGGATACCCTCGCCCTGTGCCCTCGCTGAACGAACTCGTCCGCCGCCACACCACCCTGACCGGTGCCGATGTGGAGTGGCTGCACATGCTGGTCTCGGAGTGGCAGCTGCTCTCCGACCTGTCCTTCGCCGACCTGGTGCTGTGGATTCCCACCTGGGACGGCATCCGGTACGTGTCGGTGGCCCAGATGCGGCCCAATACGGGGCCCACGTCGTACCAGGACGACATGGTCGGCCATCTGGTGCCCCGGGGCCGCCGGCCGCTGCTGGACGCCGCCTACGACGAGGGGAGGATCGTCCGGGAGGGTGATCCGGAGTGGCGGGAGGAGGTGCCGGTCCGGGTCGAGTCGATCCCGGTCCGGCGGGAGGGCAAGGTGCTCGGGGTGATCGCCCGGAACACCAATCTGCTCACCGTGCGGACCCCGAGCCGGCTGGAGCTCACGTACCTGCAGAGCGCCTCCGACCTGGCCCAGATGATCGCCGCGGGGACGTTCCCGTACCACGGGGTCGAGCAGACCGACATGGACGCGGCGCCCCGGGTCGGCGACGGCCTGATCAGGCTGGACGCGGAGGGCGTGGTCACCTACGCCAGCCCGAACGCGCTGTCCGCGTACCACCGGATCGGGCTGACCACGGATCTGGTGGGCAGTCACCTGGGGCGCACCACGGCCGAGTTGGCGCCCCCGGCGCGGGCCGCGGTGCACGAGGCGCTGGTCAAGCTGGCCAGCGGCTGGGCGCCCCGGCAGACCGAGGTGGAGGCGCAGGGTGGGGTGGTGACCCTGCGGGCGATCCCGCTGAAGCCCAAGGGGACCTTGACCGGTTCGCTGGTGCTGGCCCGGGACGTCACCGAACTGCGCCGCCGGGACCGCGAGTTGATGACCAAGGACGCGACCATCCGGGAGATCCACCACCGGGTGAAGAACAACCTGCAGACGGTGGCCGCACTGCTCCGGCTGCAGGCCCGCCGGATGGACTCGGCGGCCGGCCGGGCCGCGCTGGACGAGGCGGTCCGCCGGGTCGGCTCGATCGCGATCGTGCACGAGACGCTCTCGCAGACCCTGGACGAGCAGGTCGCCTTCGACGAGATCGCCGACCGGGTGCTGGCGATGGTGATGGAGCTCTCCCAGGACGGCAAGGTCGCCACCCGGCGGACCGGCAGCTTCGGCATCCTGTCGGCCGAGGTGGCCACCCCGCTGGCGATGGTGCTGACCGAGGTGCTGCAGAACGCCCTGGAGCACGCGTTCGACCCGAAGGACGGCGGCAGCGTCGAGGTCAGCGCCCTGCGCGGGCGGGCGCCCGCGACCGGGACCGGCTGGTCGGAGAGCTGGAACGGCGGCGCCAAGCCGGAGGAGTACCTGCTGATCACGGTGCAGGACGACGGCCGGGGCATGCCCGAGGGCTTCGACCCGCAGACGGCGGGCAACCTGGGGCTGCAGATCGTCCGGACCCTGGCCACCAACGAGCTCGGCGGCAGCTTCGACATGGTGGCCAACCCGGAGGGCGGCACCAAGGTGGTCCTGGAGATCCCCGTCCCGTAGGCGGGACGGGGGAAAAGCAACGAGGCCCTGTCGACCGGGGGGGGTGGGTCGACAGGGCCTCTCAACCCGTTCCGGCCGTCGGGGGGAGTCGGCCGGAACGGGGGCTCTATGGTGTCGCTCGACGCTCGCCCCACGTGCTTGCACACGGTGAGCGTCACAGCTCCACGGTATTGCTCTCAGTGAACACTAGCAAGTGTCCGTGCCGTGGAAGGCTCGGCCGAAGGTGCGGCCAAGCCTTTGATCATGTGTTGATCAGGCGGTGCTGACGGAATGTCAGGCGGTGCGGGCCCGGTTGCGGGCGGCGCGGCGCTTCATCGCACGACGCTCGTCCTCGCTCATGCCGCCCCAGACGCCGGCATCCTGGCCGGTCTCCAGTGCCCACTGCAGGCACTGCTCCATGACGGGGCAGCGGCGGCACACGGCCTTGGCTTCCTCGATCTGCAGCAGAGCAGGACCGGTGTTCCCGATCGGGAAGAACAGCTCCGGGTCCTCTTCGCGACAGACAGCGCGGTGGCGCCAGTCCATGTTCGTCCAACTCCTCCGGTCGGCGGGCTGTGGCCCGGTCGACGCAATCGTGGTGGCTTGTGAATGTGAACGCTTTCACGAATCCCGCAACAGCAAAAGGGACCAAAGGCCCATGAGGCCCGGGTGGTCTGTGCAGAAGTGGGGTTCGGGCGGATCAAGGGAACTGTCGCGGTATGTCCCGCTGCGACGTGTCCCGATCGCCATGTAGAGGTTCGCAAACCTCGGGCTCGGATACAACCCCCTTCGGCGAGGAATTTTTGATTCTTCGGTGTCGCCTAGCTCACAGCCCGTACTTCTATGGGGTGAAGGGGGCTTGTGCGTTCGAGAAGAAGGGCGGGGGGCCCTTCTGGTCACACAATCACACGCAGTGCCCGCCGAACGCCTGTGAAACTGACGCGACTCCTGTCTCCAAGGTGGTCCCCGTCGACCTGAAACGGGGCCGGTTCCTGTGAAACCAAGGTGAAGTGTCGGACGTCGTGATAGGAGACGAGGTGCTTGCCCGTAGGGCCGACCGGCCCTGTGGCGCCGTCCGCAGGCGTGTGCGAGCGCAGAATCTGACGCACCGTTCGAGCCGTGCCGAACGCGGTCATTCGAGTGATGCCGAAGATGTCGAGGTCGCTGTCGAAGGACGCGGAGGGGGACGGAAAGACCGGCCGGTTGCCCAGAAAGGTCCACGGCGAAGTGTTGGAGATTATCGCCAGCACCAAGCCCGGCACGGATTCCTGGCCGTTCAGCTCCAGCGTGATGGGGCCGTTTCTGCGGTGCTCACGCTCCGTCACGTAGTGCCGCAGCGCCTGGCCGACGTAGAGCCCGTGGGTGGACCTCCGTCCGGCCCGCCGCTGGGCCTCCACCCGGCCGACCACGCCCGCGTCGAAGCCCAGGCCGGCCGTGAAGGTGAACCAGCGGTCCGGCAGGCCCTCGGTCATCGCCTTGCCCAGGCTGACCGCCCGCTCACGCCGGTGCTCCAGGGCGTCCAGGAGTGCGCCGGTCGCCTCCACCGGGTCGTTCGGCAGACCGAGCGTGCGGGCGAACACGTTGGTCGAACCGCCGGGGACGATGGCCAGCCGGGGCACCCGGTCGGACGGGCCGTGCGTGAGCAGCCCGTTGACGATCTCGTTCACGGTGCCGTCGCCGCCGAGCGAGACCACCAGGTCGAGCCCGCGCTCGGCCGCCTCCCGGGCCAGGTCACGGGCGTGGCCGCGGTACTCGGTGTGCGCGACCTCCAGCGCCAGGTCGCTGCGCAGGGCGTGGGTCAGCACGTCGCGGGTGCGTCCACTCGTGGTGGTCGCCTTCGGGTTCACGACCAGGAGAGCGCGCATGGCGCTCAGCCTACGGGGCGGTGATCCAAGCGCGGCGGCTACCCTGCTGGAGTGACCGCTGAATCCATCACCCCAAGCCCCGCCCGGCCCACCGCGCTGCTCGTCGGCGCCGCGATCACCGCGCTGCAGGGCGCGGCGCTGGCCGGCTGGGGCCTCTACGACATCGTGGCCGGCTTCCTCTGGGACGCACCGGCGCAGGGCCGCAGCGAGCTCGGCGGCGTGATCCTGCTGCTGATGGGGGCGCTTCCGATCCTGGCGGGGCGCGCGCTGCTGAAAGCGCGCCGGTGGGGGCGCAGCCCGGCCGTGCTGACCAACTCGATCTGCCTGCCGGTGGCCTACTACATGTGGCAGAACGGCGGCACGATGCAGGTCGCCGGGGTGGCCGTCGGGCTGCTCGGCCTGGTCGGGATCGGCTCGCTGCTGAACCCGAAGGTGACCGAGGTGCTCTACGCGCCGACCGCCGACTGACGTACGACACGGCACGGCCCGGCACCCGTCGAGACGGGGTGCCGGGCCGTGGTCGTTCCTACTCCTCGACCAGCAGCTTCTCGCGGAGCTGGGCCAGCGTCCTGGCCAGCAGCCGGGAGACGTGCATCTGGGAGATCCCCACCTCGGCCGCGATCTGCGACTGGGTCATGTTCCGGAAGAACCGGAGCACCAGGATCTTCTGCTCCCGGGGCGGGAGTTGGGCCAGCAGTGGCTTGAGCGACTCCCGGTACTCGACGCCCTCCAGGGCCTCGTCGGTGGCGCCCAGGGTGTCCGCCACGGCGGGCGACTCGTCGTCGCTGTCCGGGACGTCCAGCGAGAGGGTGGAGTAGGCGTTGGCCGACTCCAGGCCCTCCAGCACGTCCTCCTCGGAGATCCCGAGGTGCTCCGCCAGCTCGTGCACGGTGGGGGAGCGGCCGTGCCGCTGGGACAGCTCGCTGGTCGCCGTGGTGAGCGAGAGCCGCAGCTCCTGGAGGCGGCGGGGCACCCGGACCGCCCAGCCCTTGTCCCTGAAGTGGCGCTTGATCTCGCCGACGATGGTCGGGGTGGCGTAGGTGGAGAACTCGACCCCGCGCTCGTGGTCGAATCGGTCCACCGACTTGATCAGGCCGATGGTGGCGACCTGGGTCAGGTCGTCCAGCGGCTCGCCGCGGTTGCGGAACCGCCGGGCCAGGTGCTCGACCAGCGGGATGTGCATCCGGACCAGCTGGTTGCGCAGCTCGACCCGCTCCGGCGAACCCTCCGGCAGGCCGGCCAGTTTGACGAACAGCGCCCGGGCGGCCTCCCGGTCCGGCGCGCCGGAGCGGTGCACCTGGACGGGGACCGCCGGGCGCACCTCCTCGGTACCGGCCGCAGCCGGCGGCTGCTCCGGCGTCGGCGACGGATCGTGCGGCGGATCGGTCGGCTGGCTCATCCGATGGGTGTCCTTCGGGTGCACGTCGGCGGTGGCGGTTCGGGCGGGCTGCGGGGGGACGCCACTCACCTGGGGCGGCAGCGTCACGTCGGCGGTGGCGATGGCCGGGCTTCCGGCAAGGCCTGTGCGGTCGAGATCACTCACGGCGGTCACCCGTTCCGTTCCGGGAGCACTTCACATGGGGTGTACCGCGGTGCGGTACGGGGGAGCCGTACGCGCGGCACGTGGGGTGCCGGGCGTACGGCTTCGCGGGTGGGCCTCACACCGGCGGCTGTCACACCGCTGCCGGTGCTCCGCCGCGCTTCTTGTGCAGACTGATGCTCACCGTCTTGTCGGCGGCCACCGAGGACTCCACCTCGCCGGCCAGTGCGGAGAGCACCGTCCAGGCGAAGGTGTCCCGCTCGGGGGCCCGGCCGTCCGTGGTGGGGGCCGCGACGGTGACCCGCAGCGAGTCGCCCACCAGCCGGAATTCGCAGCTCAGCACGGAGCCCGGGACCGCCTGCTGGAGCAGGATGGCGCAGGCTTCGTCCACCGCGATCCGAAGGTCCTCGATCTCGTCCAGGGTGAAGTCCAACCGGGCCGCGAGACCGGCGGTCGCCGTCCGCAGCACCGAGAGGTACGCCCCTGCCGCGGGCAGCCGGACTTCGACGAAGTCCTTCACGCCGGGATCGCCGTCGATCTGGGACACCCTCACCTCCTGGGTGACGCAAGGTGCTTGCGGCTCGGGAGCCGCGGCACTTCCTGTTGCTCGGTTCAACTGCTTCGCCCCAACTGTCCAGAGGGGTGGTGCGGTACGTACCGGTCATACCCACACCGGAGAGGTCGGAACGCCGCGCATCCGCCCGTGACGTTACCGCTATCCACCGACGCTTGTCGCGATCCGGGACGGTCGTCACGGGAACGAGCTAACCTGTTCGAACTCCGGCGGGCGGTACGGCTACTCGGAGCCGAGCGCGGCCAGCGCCCCGTCGGTCAGCCGGTAGACCGACCAGCCGTCCATCGGGACGGCGCCGAGCGAGCGGTAGAAGCCGATCGAGGGCTCGTTCCAGTCCAGCACGGACCACTCCAGCCGGGAGTAGCCGTTGCGCACGCAGATCCTGGCCAGCTCGGTCAGCAGGGCCTTGCCGTGGCCGCCGCCGCGCGCGCTCGGGCGGACGTAGAGGTCCTCCAGGTACACCCCGTGGGTGCCGCGCCAGGTGGAGAAGTTCCGGAACCAGAGCGCGAAGCCGACCGCCTCGCCGCTCTCGTCGTCCTCGGCGATCAGGCCGAAGACGGCCGGGGCGGCCCCGAACAGCGCCTCGGTCAACTGTTCCGTGGTGGCGACGGCCTCCTGCGGGGCCTTCTCGTAGTCGGCCAGCTCGCGGATCAGGTCGAGGATCAGGGGGACGTCGGTGACTGCGGCGGTGCGGATCATACGGGCGAGCCTACTCGGGGCCCGACCGGGAGCGGAAAGGCGATTTCTCACACGCGTGCCCGGCCGCTCGGGGAGCGGCCGGGCACAGGAGCGTGGGCTCCGGGATCAGGCAGCGGCCTTCTTGGTCTCCCAGAAGATGCTGTCGATCTCGGCGATCAGGTCCAGCAGAGCCTGGCCGGTGGCCGGGTCGGTGGACGCCTTGGCGGCCGAGGCCGCCTTGCCCGCGTTGTTGAACAGCTCGTGCAGCTGCGGGTACTTCTCGAAGTGCGGGGCCTTGAAGTAGTCGGTGTGCAGCACCGAGAGGTGGTGCTTGACCAGCTCGGCCCGCTCCTCCTTGATGACGATGGCCCGGGCCCGGAAGACCGGGTCCTCGTTGGCCTGGTACTTCTCCTGAGTGGCCTTCACCGACTCGGCCTCGATGCGGGCCTGGGCCGGGTCGTACACGCCGCAGGGCAGGTCGCAGTGGGCGTGCGCGGTGACGCGCGAAGCAAACAGACGCATTGGGAGTCCTTCCTTAGATCGTCTTCCCGCGCCTGAGATTACCCTCAGAGGGTTGGTTTGGGTGTGCGGAGGGGGGAGTCGGGGTGACGGGGCGACAGCAGGGCGGTGGCCTGGTCCCGTTCGGGGTGGTCGTGGTGGCCGGACCCTCGATGCGGCCGCGGCTGCGCGACGGCGACCTGGTGCTGGTCCGGTACGGGGCGCGGCTGCGGCCGGAGGCGGTGGCGCTGTTCCGGCACCCCCGCCGGCCGGAGCTGCTGGTGCTCAAACGGGCGGCGGAGCGGCGGCCGGACGGGTGGTGGATGCTCTCCGACAACCAGGGCGTGCGCAGCGACAGCCGCGAGTACGGGCCGGTGGCCGAGGAGTTGGTGCTCGGGCGGGTGGTGGCCCGGCTGTGGCCCCGGCCGGGCCGGCTCGGCCGGTACCGGCCGGTCGATCTGGACCTCTGACGCCCGGTCAGGCCGCGGTGCCGGCCCGGCGGGCCTCCTCGCGCTTGCGGGCCCGGTACGCCGCCACGTTGGCGCGGGTGGCGCAGCGGTCGGAGCAGTACCGGCGGGAGCGGTTGGTGGAGGTGTCCAGGTAGGCGTTCCGGCAGGGCGCGGCCTGGCAGATGCCGAGCCGGTCGGCGCCCAGCTCGGTGAGGTGGATGGCCAGGCCCATGCAGGCCACCGCGGTGAAGTTGGCGGCGGCGGTGGGGGCGTTGTCGGCCAGGTGCAGGTGCCAGCGCGGCCGCCCGGCGTCGTCCAGGTAGTCGTGCCCGGAGACCAGCGGGCTGACCGGGTACTCGATCATCAGGCTGTTCAGCAGGTCGACCCCGCGCACCTCGTCGCCCTCGGCGGCGGCCTCGAAGACCCCGCGCAGCCTGGTCCTGACCGCCCGCAGCCGGGGCAGGTCGGCCTCGTCGGCCAGCCCGGCGGCCCGCGACGACGGCCCGAACAGCGCCCGCACCGCCTCGACCGAGGTGAGCGCGTCGGTGCCCCGCTCGGGCTCCTCGCTGTTCACCAGCCGAACGGCGAAGTTGGCGTACGCGGCGAGCTCCACGGGGGGTCCTTCCAGGGGCGGTAACGGCTGAGCTGCCCCCAGGGTATTACCTCCGGCGGGAACGCGGCAGGCGCCCGGCGATCCGGGGATCGCACGGGCGCCTGCCGCGTTCCGTCTCAGAGCACCTTGGAGAGGAAGGCCCTGGTCCGCTCGTGCTGCGGGTCGGTGAGCACCTCGCGCGGGTGGCCGGACTCGACCACCACGCCGCCGTCCATGAAGACCAGCGCGTCGCCGACCTCGCGGGCGAAGCCCATCTCGTGGGTCACCACGATCATGGTCATGCCCTCCCTGGCCAGGTCGCGCATGACGTCGAGGACGTCACCGACCAGCTCAGGGTCGAGCGCCGAGGTGGGCTCGTCGAAGAGCATCAGCTTGGGCTTCATGGCGAGCGCCCGGGCGATCGCCACCCGCTGCTGCTGGCCGCCGGAGAGCTGGGACGGGTAGTTGTCGGCCTTGTCGGCCAGGCCCACCCGCTCCAGCAGGGCCGTCGCCCGCTGCCTCGCCTCGTTCTTGCTCTCGCCCTTGACCTGGACCGGCGCCTCGATGATGTTCTGCAGCGCGGTCATGTGCGGGAAGAGGTTGAAGCGCTGGAACACCATGCCGATGTCCTGGCGCTTGACCGCGACCTCACGGTCCTTCAGCTCGTAGAGCCGGTCGCCCTTCTGGCGGTAGCCGACGAGCTCGCCGTCCACCGACAGGAAGCCACCGTTGATCTTCTCCAGGTGGTTGATGCAGCGCAGGAAGGTGGACTTGCCGGAGCCGGACGGACCGATCAGGCAGAACACCTCGCCCTGCCTGACCTCCAGGTCGATGCCCTTGAGCACCTCGACCTGCCCGTACGACTTCCGGACGCCCTCGGCCTTGACCATCGGGTGCCCGGGCCGGTCCTGCTTGGTCAGCTCGGTCATGAGAAGTTACCTCCGCCGTGCACCCCGGGGTTGACCACCGGCGCGGCCGGCGGGGTGTGCCGGCCCTGGAACAGTGCCCTTATCCGCTGCAGCGGGGTCGGCGGCAGGGCCCGGTTGCTGCCCCGCGCGTAGTACCGCTCCACGTAGTACTGACCGATGGTCAGCACCGAGGTCAGGAACAGGTACCAGAGGCTGACGGTGATCAGCAGCGGGATGGTCTCGAAGGTCCGCGAGTAGATGTTCTGGCCGGCCCGGAAGAGCTCCTCCAGCGCGATCACCGAGACCAGCGAGGTGGTCTTGAGCATCGAGATGGTCTCGTTGCCGGTCGGCGGGATGATCACCCGCATCGCCTGCGGGAGCACGATCCGGCGCATGGTGGTGAACCGGCTCATGCCCAGCGCGTGCGAGGCCTCGGACTGGCCCTCGTCCACCGACTGGATGCCGCCGCGGACGATCTCCGCCATGTAGGCGGCCTCGTTCAGGCCGAGCCCGAGCAGGGCGGCGGTGAAGACCGGGATCAGCTTGTTGGTCGGCTCGGACCAGAACTCCGGGCCGAACGGGATCCCGATCGACAGGGTCGGCCAGAGCGCGCCGAGGAAGTTCCAGAACACCAGCTGGACCAGCACCGGGGTGCCGCGGAAGATCCAGATGTAGAGCCAGGCCACGCCGGAGAGCAGCGGGTTCGGCGAGAGCCGCATGACGGCCAGCAGCACACCGCCGACCAGGCCCATCACCATGGACAGCGCGGTCAGCTCCAGCGTGACGACCAGGCCGTTCAGGATGCTGGAGTCGAAGATGTACTTGCCGACGACATCCCATTGGAATGCCTTGTTGTAGAACAGGGCGTGGAGCAGCATCGCCAGGAGTACCAGGATGACGACTGCTCCGGCCCAGCGTCCGGGGTGGCGGACCGGCACGGCCTTGATGTTCTCGGGCCGTGCCGGCTGCTTCGCCACCCCCTGGTCGGGAGAGTTCACAGGGGACCTTCGGGGAGTGAGGTCTGACGACGGGTCAGCTGGTGGCGCCGTTGATCACGGACTTGTCGACCGCACCGGCGTCGACGCCCCACTTCGACAGGATCGACTTGTAGGTGCCGTCCGCGATCAGGGCCTGGATCGCGCCCTGCACGGCCTTGGTGAGGTCCGAGCCCTTCGCCACCACGACGCCGTACGGCGCGCTGTCGGTGGTGCCGCCGAGCTTCTCCAGCTGGCCGTTGGTCTGCTTGATCGCGTAGTCGATGACCGGCGAGTCGGCCATCATGACCTGGTCGCGGCCGGAGACCAGCGCGGTGGTCACGTCGGTCTGCAGGTCGAACTTGTCGCCGTCGTTCGGGACGGTGGCCTTGCCCGCCTTGGCGCAGGCCGGGTTGATGGTGTCCTTGATCGCGTCGGCCTGGGTGGTGCCGGTCTGGACGGCGATCTTCTTCCCGCACAGGTCGTCGGCGTTGACCTTCTCCGGGTTGCCCTTCTTCACGGCGGACGAGGTGCCCGCGGTGAAGTAGGTGACCATGTCGACGGTCTGCTCGCGCTCCTTGGTGTCCGTGAACGAGCTCATGCCGAGCTGGAACTTCTTCGCGGAGATGCCCGGGATGATCGCGGTGAACGGGGAGTTCTCCACGGTCGCGGTCAGACCGAGCTTCTGCGCGATGGCGTTGGCCAGGTCGACGTCCATGCCGACGATGTTGCCCTTGTCGTCCTTGAACTCGTTCGGCGCGTAGGACGCGTCGACCGCGACCACCAGCTTGCCGGAGGACTTCACGTCGGCCGGGACGAGCGCGGCCAGTGCGGCGTCGGCGGTGACGGCCTGGACGGATCCACTCGGGCTCGCGGCGCCGCTCGGCGAGGAGCTGCCGCTGCTGCCGCAGGCGGTGAGCAGCAGCGAACCGGTCGCGAGGACGGCGCCGGCGGCGAAGAGGCGGGTGCGCGGGTTACGGACGGTCATGGGGGGAGTCTCCTCCTGTGGGAGAGGCTGGGCGGAGCGCGCCGCGGGGGCGGCGTACGGGTGCCGGGGCTTGTCGCCACCCTCCGCCGAGGTGGGCTGAAGCGATCCGAGTTGGTGGGAATCCTGCCATCAGGGGTCAGGGATCGGGTCACTATTCAGATCAAAATCGGATAACGAGGGGTCAGAGTGTCCGCTATCCGGACCAATCCCGTGCCCCTGTCACTCCGCGTATAAGTATGCAGACCAATCGGCCGCAAACGGTCAGAACCCGCCGTTGGCGACGGCGTTCTGCACCGCTCCGTCCGAGACGTTCCACTGGGCCAGGATCCGGTCGTACTCGCCGCTGCGGATCACCCGGTTGAGCGCCTTCAGCAGGGCCTCGCGCAGCTCTGTGCTGTCCTTGGTCAGCGCGATCCCGTACGGGCTCGGCTGCAGTTGGGCGCCGACCACCTGGAAGGTCTTGCCGCCGTCCCGCTGCTGCGCCACGTAGGCGGCCACCGGGTAGTCGTTCAGGTCGGCGTCCGCCCGGCCGGCCGCCAGCTCGGCCAGCGCGAGGTCGTCGTTCTCGAACAGCTTCACCTTGAGCGGCTTGCCCGCCTTGGTGCAGGCGGCGTTCTGCCGGTCGATCACGCCCGCCTGGGTGGTGCCGCGCTGCAGGGCGACGGTGTGCCCGCACAGGTCGTCCAGGCCGGAGATCGCCTTGGGGTTGCCCTTGCGGACCAGGATCGAGGTCCCGGCGATGAAGTAGTCGGCGAAGTCCAGCCCCGGGCCGACCGGGCCGCCCGCGTCGTCGGTGCCCTCGCGGCGCTGGCGGTTGTCGCTCATCGCGGACATCACCACGTCGTACTGCTTCGCGTGCAGACCGGGGATCAGCTTGTCGAAGGCGGTGTCCACGTACTCGACCCGCAGGCCGAGCTCCCGGCCGACCGCCTCGGCGATGTCCGGGTCGATACCGGCCGCCTGCTGGTCGGTCCCCTTGAAGTCGACCGGGGCGTAGTTCAGGTCGATGCCGATCCGGAGCACACCGGCGGCCTTGATCCCGGCCGGGACCATCGAGCGCGGGTCGTCGGTGGGCTTCTGCCGGTCCTGCTCGCCGCCGCACGCGGTGAGCAGGAGGGCTCCCGCCGCCACGGCCGCTCCGCAGCGGCCGATCTGACGAGGTATGAGGGTGGTTCGCTGCATGGTCGAGCTCCTCCTGTGGGAGAGGGGTTCCACCCGGACCGCCGAGCCGGGCGCGGGTGTGCGCCGGACCGGAGGGACCGCGCCGACGTGTGCGCGGACGGTCCTGGTCGGTGGCCGGAACAGGGATCCTGCCATCCCGCCCTGCCGGATCGGGTCTCGGATGTGTCAGAATCGGGTATCGGGTGACCCCCGATCAGAACCCAGACCGCCAGGTCGCGACAGACCTGGGGCGCGCAGAACCGGAAGTCGAAGACGCCGACTCCGGATTCGAGGCGCCACCTCCCCTCCGAGTCTGGTGTTCACTCCTGCGGGTGTGCGCGCATGCTCGCCGTTGTCGGTGCAGGGCCCCCGGAACTTCCGATTTCAGGGGTCGTCAAGTGCCCCTAGCGGCGAATGACATGCGCGTTAAAAGGACAAGAAGGCATAGGTGCGATGCCTCAGTCCGACCTAGGCTCATGCTCCGGTACCGACCGGACGATGCCTCGGCAGACCGGAAGCACAGCGCAGAGACACCCAAAAACCCTCATTCGAGGGCGTTGCCCGACGGCAGTGCCCCGACCCCGTTCCGGGCCCGCTTCGGCGGGGTCCGGGATTTTTCGGTATCCGAACGGGTCGGTCGTCCGTCGGCCCGCCCTCGCTGATCATGACGAAGAGGTCATCGTGGCAGCGGAGATCATCCACAGCAGCACTCAGGACACCTACGACCCGGTCGACGCCGTGTTCGCGCTCCACCGCGGCGGCAAGATGGAGATCCGGGCGACGGTGCCGGTGCGCGACGCGGACGACCTGTCCCTCGCCTACACCCCCGGTGTCGCCAAGGTCTGCACCGCCATCGCCGAGCGGCCCGAGCTGGTCAACGACTACACCTGGAAGTCCAACGTGGTCGCGGTCGTCACCGACGGCACCGCGGTGCTCGGCCTCGGCGACATCGGCCCGGAGGCCTCGCTGCCCGTCATGGAGGGCAAGGCGATCCTGTTCAAGCAGTTCGGCGGCGTGGACGCGGTGCCGATCGCGCTGGCCTGCACCGGTGTCGACGAGATCGTCGAGACCGTGGTCCGGCTGGCGCCCTCCTTCGGCGGCGTCAACCTGGAGGACATCTCCGCCCCGCGCTGCTTCGAGATCGAGCGCCGGCTCCAGGAGGCCCTGGACATCCCGATCTTCCACGACGACCAGCACGGCACCGCGATCGTCTCCACCGCCGCGCTGTGGAACGCCGCCAAGGTGACCGGCCGGGAGATCGGTTCGCTCCGCGCGGTCATCTCCGGCGCCGGTGCGGCCGGCATCGCGATCGCCAAGATGCTGGTCGCGGCCGGCATCGGCGACGTGGCCGTCTGCGACCGGCGCGGCGTGGTGTACGAGGGCCGGGGCGACCTGACCGACGTCAAGGCGGAGATCGCCGCCGTCACCAACCGGACCGGGCTGAAGGGTTCGCTGGCCGACGCGCTGGCCGGGGCGGACGTCTTCATCGGCGTCTCCGGCGGCACCGTCCCCGAGGACGTGGTGGCCACCATGGCCGAGGGCTGCTTCATCTTCGCGATGGCCAACCCCAACCCGGAGATCCACCCCGAGGTCGCGCACCGCTACGCGGCGGTGGTCGCCACCGGGCGTTCGGACTTCCCGAACCAGATCAACAACGTGCTGGCGTTCCCGGGGATCTTCGCGGGTGCGCTCCAGGTCCGGGCGACCCGGATCACCGAGGGGATGAAGCTGGCTGCGGCGAAGGCGCTGGCCGCGGTGGTCGCGGACGAGCTGACGCCGCAGAAGGTGATCCCCTCGCCGTTCGACGAGCGGGTCGCGCCGGCGGTCACCAAGGCGGTCGCGGAGGCTGCCCGCCGTGAGGGCGTCGCGCGGCTCTAGCTTTTCGGCAGGGCGCTCGGTCCTACGGTCCAGGGGCTGCGCTGTAGGCAGGCGCTCCGGCGTCTACGGTCCAGGGGCTCGGGGAACTGCGAGGAGATCTGGCGTGCGGGTCACTGCGAAAGTGCCTGACCGGCTACGCGACGATCACCTCTTTCGAGGTCGGCGTCGCCCACGCGGCGGAGCCGCACATCAGCAGAGCCCCGAGCCCCTGACTCCGTAGCGGGCTGAGCAGTTGCAAAAGGTTGTGGGAGTCACACCGGTGGCCGGTTCCGGTTAGTGGGCGTTCACCGCTATCGTCCGGGGCATGTTCGCCGCCTATGCAGCCCGAATCGATGCCGACGACCCGCTCGGTGCGCTGGAGTTGGGGGAGTTGCCGGAGCCCGTGGCCCGGCCGGGGTGGAGTGTGGTGACGGTGAAGGCCGCCACCCTGAACCACCATGACCTGTGGTCGCTGCGGGGGGTGGGGCTGCCCGCCGAGCGGCTGCCGATGATCCTGGGCTGCGATGCGGCCGGTGTCGACGAGCACGGCAACGAGGTGGTCATCCACTCGGTGATCGGGCAGAGCGGGCACGGGGTCGGCCCGGACGAGCCGAGGTCGATCCTGACCGAGCGCTACCAGGGGACCTTCGCCGAGCGGGTCGCCGTACCGACCTGGAACCTGCTGCCGAAGCCGGCCGAGCTGTCCTTCGCCGAGGCGGCCTGCCTGCCCACCGCGTGGCTGACGGCCTATCGGATGCTGTTCACCAAGGCGGCCGCCCGGCCGGGCCAGACCGTGCTGGTCCAGGGGGCCGGCGGCGGGGTGGCGACCGCGCTGATCGTCCTGGGCAAGGCGGCCGGCCTGCGGGTCTGGGTGACCGGCCGGGACGAGGCCAAGCGGGCCCGGGCCCTCGGGCTCGGCGCCGACGCCGCCTTCGAGAGCGGTGCCCGGCTGCCCGAGCGGGTGGACGCGGTCATGGAGACGGTCGGCGCCGCCACCTGGTCGCACTCGGTGAAGGCGCTCAAGCCCGGCGGCACCATCGTGATCTCCGGCGCCACCTCGGGCCCGAGCCCGAAGGCCGCCGAGCTGAACCGGATCTTCTTCCTGGAGCTCAACGTCCAGGGCTCCACCATGGGCACCAAGGACGAGCTCGCCGCGCTGCTCGCGCTCTGCGCCAACTCGGGGGTGCGCCCGGTGGTCGACACCGTGCTGCCGCTCACCGAGGCCCGGGACGCGTTCGCCCGGCTGGCCGAGGGGGACGTCTTCGGCAAGCTGGTCCTGACACCGTGACCTGACGAAGGGGCGGTACCCGGATCCGGGTACCGCCCCTTCGTCGTCCGGCTAGCGGTTCAGCGCGCGGCGCAGCTGCTCGGCGGCCGCCGCCAGGACGTGCTGGGCGGAGCCGAGCTGAGCGGGCGTCACCCCGGTGTCCCGGGCGGTGTCGCGGACCTGGTCGCGGAGGCGGTCCAGCAGGCGCTCCAGCTCGCGGGCCGGGTCGGCGGCGGGGTCGACGGCGGCCCAGGCGGGGAGGTCGGCCGGGGGCTTGCCGAGGTCGACCCGGTCCTGGTCGAGCTTCTCCAGGTCCATCGCGTCCAGGTCGATCCGGTCCAGCCGGACCTCCTCGGCCGGGGCGCCGGGCGCGTGGCCCCACTTGGCGGCGTCGGCCAGGCCGGCCAGCGAGCGGGTGAGTTCGGAGATCCCCTCGGCGATCCCGGCGGTCCAGTCGCCGCCGGCCGCCGCGTCCTTGACCTGCTGCTCGATCCGGCGCTTGATCCGCAGCGCCTCCTGCTGCGCGGCCGTCCGGGAGGCCTTGGCCTCCGCCCGCAGCCGACGGGCCTCGTCCTCGGCGGCCTTGGCCTTCTGCTTGGCCGCCCGCTCCTGCTCCTTGGCCCGCTTGGCCTGCTCCTTGGCCTGTGCCTTGAACTGGACGAACTCGTCCTTGGCGCGCTGCCAGGACTCCTTGTCGCCCCACGGGCCGGCCCACGGGTCGCCGCCGTCCTCGAACTTGGGGCACGGAGCGTCCTTGGCGGCGCCCCAGAGCTCGGCCCGCAGGTCCTTGGCGCTGTCCCGGACGTCCTCCCGGATCGCCCCGGCGAGCTGGGCCACCGACTCCCGGATCTCCACCTCCAGCTCGGCCAGCTCGCTCTGCCGGGCCGCCAGTTCGGTCCGGCCGGCGTCGGTGAGCCGGTAGACCTTGCGCCCGCCCTCGGTGCTGTGCGCGACCAGGCCCTCCTGCTCCAGCTTGGCCAGCCGGGGGTACACGGTGCCGGCCGAGGGGGCGTACAGGCCCTGGAAGCGCTCCTCCAGCAGGCGGATCACCTCGTAGCCGTGCCGGGGGGACTCGTCCAGCAGCTTGAGCAGGTACAGGCGGAGTCGGCCGTGGCCGAAGACGGGGGTCATGTCAGCTCTCCTGGGTGGTGGTGTCGGTGGGGGCGGCGGGAAGCTCCTTGACCAGGTCGATCCGCTCGGCCTCGGCCTCCGGGCGGCGCTGGACGGTGACGGCGCCGGAGACGGTGGTGACCTGGAGCCGGCCGGTGCCGGAGCCCAGCTGGCCGGAGAGCTTCCGGGTGCCCCAGCTGCCGCTGACCGTCAACTCCTCGAAGGTGCTGGAGAGTTCGCCGCCGGTGCTGCCCAGCTCGACCTTGGTGTCGGCCTGCGAGGGCAGCCGGACGGCGACCGGGCCGCTGACCGTGTTCACGTGCAGCTCGGTGGGGGTGGTGGTGTCCACGTCCAGGGTGACCGAGCCGCTGACCGACTTGGCGACCAGCTTGTCGCCCGACCCGGCGACCACGGTGAGGTGGCCGGAGACCGTGTTGACCCGGAGTTCGCCGGCCACCGACTGGGCGTTCACGTCGCCGGAGACGGTCTTCACGTCGGTGCGGCCGGTAAGGCCGACCAGGGTGGTCTCGCCGCTCGCGCCGTGCACGGTGACCGGGCCGGTGACCCCGGAGACGGTGGTGTCGGCGGAGACCGAGCCGAGCTTGACCTCGGAGCCGGCCGGCACGGTCAGCGAGACCACGGCCACCGCCTCGCGCTTGCGGCGCAGCCCGCTGAAGAAGCTCTTCACGGTCTCCAGCGACTTGATGGAGTCGGTGAGCTCGCTCCAGGCGAGGTCCGGGTAGGTCACGGTCAGGATCCCGTTCTCCAGGGTGACCTGGAGCGGGTCGCCCTTGAGCTCGGTGATCTCCAGGCGGGCCGGCCCCTCGGCGGTGACCACGTTGACCGCGCCCGCCACCACTCGTACGTTGAGGGTGCCGACCGGCTCGTCGAAGGTGATGCTGTCAGGCTCGCTGACCGTCCACTTGCCCATGATCTGTCCCGCCTCCCGTTCGTCGGATCGCGATGTATCGCGTCTCCCTGAACAACACGATATATCGCGTGACGGCGAAGTCAAGGTGCCCTCGGGGGAACCTCAGGGTCGTCTCGGGGGTGCGTCGGGGAAAGGCGAGGGCCCGCCGGCAGCTGCCGGCGGGCCCTCGGTCGGGCTGTGCTCAGTCCTCGTCCTCGTCGTCGAGCCTGGCCAGCCAGGTGGCCAGCCGCTCGACCGGGATCTCGAAGTCCGGGTTCAGGTCGACGAACTCGCGCAGGCGCTCGGCCAGCCACTCGAAGGTGACCTCCTCGTCGCCGCGTCGGCTCGTCAGCTCCTCGATGCCGCGGTCGGTGAAGTACACGGTGTGCTCCGGTCGGTTGGGGTGTGACCGGCCCAGGATAGTCCGGGCCGCCGGTCAGCCCTGGAACCGGTAGTAGCTCAGCGAGCAGGTCGCCCGGCCGTCGCTGTCGCCGAGCTTCACCACCCGGAGCACCGCCACCGAGCCGGTGTCCCGGGACCGGACGCAGAACGAGCGCCCCGGCGGCACCTGGTCGAACTTGACCGAGCCGGCGGCCGGCTCGCTCTCCACCCCGAGGGCGCAGTCCCCCGGCCCGAGCCGGCCGGTGCCCCGGCCGACGAAGACGTCCGAGTCGCCGTGCACCCGGAACTCCGGGCCCAGGGTGGTGACGTTCCAGGACGACTGGCCGCTCGGCACCACCTTGCCGTCGTCCAGGTCGAACTCGTAGTCCCCGGCGGGCGGGATGGTCAGCTGCCGGTCGCGGTAGACCGCGGCGTACGGGCCGTCGTCCCCGGACTCCGGCCAGAGCGTGAGGCCGGCCGTGACCACGACGGCCAGTGCCAGGCCGCCGACGAGCAGTGGCCGGTTCCACCACCGGCCGGCGGGCCGGGCGGCCGGCGGCGCGGGCGGCGGTCCGTACCCACCGGGTGGCGGTGGCGCGAGCGGTCTCGGCGGGGCGGCGACGGGCGCGGTGGCCGGGGCGGTCGGCGTCGGGGTGAGCGGGGGCGGCGGGACGGGCGTGGTCCGCGGCCGGGGCGGGGCGGTCGGCGGTGGCGGCCGCAGCAGCGCCGAGCGCCGGGCGATCTCCAGCGTCACCGGATCCGGCAGCCAGTTCTCGGTGAACCTCAACTCCCCGCCCATCAGCGGGTGTTCGCGAGCGGCCCGGATCAGCTCGGCCGGCGTGGGCCGGCCGTCCGGCTGCTTGGCCAGGCAGGCGGCCAGCAACGGCCGCAGGCTGTCCGGCAGTTCGCCGAGCTCGGGCTCCTCGTGTACCACCCGGTAGAGCACCGCGGTGTCCGGGCCGTCGCCGAACGGCAGCGCGCCGCTCAGCACGTACGCGGCCAGCGCGCCCAGCGCGAAGACGTCGGCGGCCGGCGTCACCGGCAGGCCGCGGACCTGCTCCGGGGCCATGAACGGCGGCGAGCCGATCATCGACCCGGAATCGGTCAGCACGGTCGAGTCGGCGGCCCTGGCGATCCCGAAGTCGATCACCCGCGGCCCGTCCGAGGCCATCAGCACATTGGCCGGCTTGAGGTCCCGGTGGACCACCTCGACCCCGTGGATCGCCTGCAGTGCCTCGGCGATCCCGCCGATCAGCAGCAGCACGGTGTGCACCGGCAGCGGCCCGTGCTCCCGGACCACCTGCTGGAGCGAGGGCCCCGGCACGTACGTGGTGGCCAGCCAGGGGGTCGGGTCGTCCGGGCCCGCGTCGATCACCAGCGCGGTGTAGAGGCCGTGGATCCGCCGGGCGTTGGCCACCTCGTGCCGGAACCGGCGGCGGAACTCCGGGTCGGCGGCGAACTTCCGCCGGACCACCTTCACCGCCACCGGCCGCCCGCCCGGCGTGTACGACAGGTAGACCCGCCCCATCCCGCCGGCCCCGAGCCGGGCCGCCAGCCGGTACCCGCCGACCTCGCGCGGGTCGTCCGCGGAGAGCGGCTGGAACACCGAGTCCGTGGTCATGCGAAGGCTCCCCCGAAGAAGTCCGCCCAGTAGGTGCCACGAACATACGGCAGCGGCAGCCGACTTGGGCCGCTCTTTCGGGATGAGAACGACCATGGGCCCCGCCCCACCGCCGAAGCGGGGGACGGGGCCCATGGCCACCGACGGATCGTCAGATGGTGAAGATCTCGTCCAGCAGGCCCTGCTGCTCGGCGGCGTGCCGCTTGGCCGAGCCGACCGCCGGGGCGGACGAGGCGTTGCGGGCGACCCGACGCAGTCGGGCGGCACCGGCGCTGCGGCCGATCACGACCTGGAGGTGGTCCACCAGGTTCATCGCGATGAACGGCCAGGCACCCTGGTTGGCCGGCTCCTCCTGCGCCCAGACGAACTGGACGTCGTCGCCGTACTTGGCCAGCTCCTCCTGGAGCTCGGCCACCGGCAGCGGGTAGAGCCGCTCGACCCGGACGATCGCGGTGTCGGTGACCCCGCGCTCGGTACGGGCCGCCTCGACGTCGTAGTAGAACTTGCCTGCGGTGATGACCACCTTGCGGACGTTCGCCGGGTCGACGGTGGTGTCACCGATGACCGGGCGGAACGAGCCGGAGGTGAACTCCGCCGCCGCACTCGCCGCCGCCTTCAGACGCAGCATCGACTTCGGGGTGAAGACGATCAGCGGCTTGTGGTGCGGGTTGTGCGCCTGCCAGCGCAGCAGGTGGAAGTAGTTCGACGGCAGGGTCGGCATCGCGACCGTCATGTTGTCCTGCGCGCACATCTGCAGGAAACGCTCCGGACGCGCGGACGAGTGGTCCGGGCCCTGGCCCTCGTAGCCGTGCGGCAGCAGCAGGGTGACGCCGGAGTGCTGGCCCCACTTCTGCTCGGCGGAGGCGATGTACTCGTCCACCATGGTCTGCGCGCCGTTGACGAAGTCGCCGAACTGCGCCTCCCACATGACCAGCGCGTTCGGGCGGGTCAGCGAGTAGCCGTACTCGAAGCCCATCGCCGCGTACTCGCTGAGCAGCGAGTCGTAGACGGTGTAGCGGGCCTGGTCCTCGGTCAGGTACAGCAGCGGGGTGTAGTCCTCGCCGGTGACCCGGTCGATCAGCACCGCGTGGCGCTGGCCGAAGGTGCCGCGACGGCTGTCCTGGCCGGCCAGCCGGACCGGGTGACCCTCCATCAGCAGCGAGCCGATGGCGAGCGTCTCGCCCATCGCCCAGTCGATGGTGTTGTCCTCGACCGAGGCGGTGCGGCGCTGCAGCTGCGGCAGCAGGCGCGGGTGCACCGTCAGCCACTCCGGCAGGTTGCTCTGCGAGGCGGCGATCCGCTTGACCATCTCCGCGGAGATGCCGGTCTGGATGTTGACCGGGAAGTCCGCCTGCGGCTTGCCGCTGGCGGCCGGGGTCTGCGCCGAGGCGGCGTCCCTGACCTCGGAGAAGACCTTCTCCAGCTGGCCCTGGAAGTCCTGGAGCGCCTGCTCCGCCTCTTCCATGGTGATGTCGCCGCGACCGATCAGACCCTCGGTGTAGAGCTTGCGCACCGAGCGCTTCTTGTCGATCAGGTCGTACATCAGCGGCTGGGTGAACGACGGGTTGTCGGCCTCGTTGTGACCGCGACGGCGGTAGCAGATGAGGTCGATCACGACGTCCTTGTGGAACTCCTGACGGAACTCGAAGGCCAGCCGCGCGACGCGGACCACGGCCTCCGGGTCGTCGCCGTTCACGTGGAAGATCGGCGCCTCGATCATCCGCGCCACGTCGGTGCAGTACATCGACGAGCGGCTGCTGGCCGGGGCGGCGGTGAAGCCGACCTGGTTGTTGACCACCAGGTGGATGGTGCCACCAGTGCGGTAGCCGCGCAGCTGCGACATGTTCAGGGTCTCCGCGACGACGCCCTGGCCGGCGAAGGCCGCGTCACCGTGGATCTGGATCGGCAGCACCGGGAAGGTGGTGCCGCCCTGGTCCAGCACGTCCTGCTTGGCGCGGACGATGCCCTCGACCACCGGGTCGACGGCCTCCAGGTGCGAGGGGTTGGCGGCCAGCGAGACCTTGATGGTCTCCCCGTCCAGACCGGTGAAGGTCCCCTCGGAGCCCAGGTGGTACTTGACGTCGCCGGAGCCGTGCATCGACTTCGGGTCGAGGTTGCCCTCGAACTCGCCGAAGATCTTGCCGTACGGCTTGCCGACGATGTTCGCCAGCACGTTCAGCCGGCCGCGGTGGGCCATGCCGATCACGGCCTCGTCGAGACGGTGCTCGGCCGCCGCGTCGATGGTCGCGTCCAGCAGCGGGATGAGCGACTCGCCGCCCTCCAGCGAGAAGCGCTTCTGGCCGACGTACTTGGTCTGCAGGAAGGTCTCGAACGCCTCGGCCGAGTTCAGCCGGCGCAGGATGCGCAGCTGCTCCTCGCGCTCCGGCTTCGCGTACGGCTTCTCCAGGCGCTCCTGGATCCACTTGCGCTGCTTCGGGTCCTGGATGTGCATGTACTCGATGCCGACGGTGCGGCAGTACGAGTTGCGCAGCAGGCCGAGGATGTCGCGGAGCTTCATCATCTTCTGGCCGCCGAAGCCGCCGACCGCGAACTCGCGCTCCAGGTCCCACAGCGTCAGCCCGTGCTGGACCACGTCCAGGTCGGGGTGCTTGCGCTGCTTGTACTCCAGCGGGTCGGTGTCGGCCATCAGGTGACCGCGGACCCGGTAGGAGTGGATCAGCTCCATGACGCGCGCGGTCTTGTTGACCTCGTCGTCGTGGGTGGTGGCGACGTCGGTGGCCCAGCGGACCGGCTCGTACGGGATCCGCAGCGACTCGAAGACGTCGTCGTAGAAGTTGTGCTCGCCGAGCAGCAGCTGGTGGATCGTCCGCAGGAACTCGCCCGAGGCCGCGCCCTGGATGACCCGGTGGTCGTAGGTCGAGGTCAGGGTCATGATCTTGGAGATGCCCAGCTTGGCCAGGGTGTCCGGGGACGAGCCCTGGAACTCGGCCGGGTACTCCATCGCGCCGACGCCGACGATGGTGCCCTGGTTCTGCATCAGGCGCGGCACGGAGTGCACGGTGCCGATGCCGCCCGGGTTGGTCAGCGAGACGGTGACGCCGGTGAAGTCGTCCATCGTCAGCTTGTTGGCGCGGGCCCGGCGGACGATGTCCTCGTAGGCCATCCAGAAACCGAGGAAGTCGAGCGTCTCGGCCTTCTTGATCGCCGCGACCACCAGCTGGCGGTCGCCGTTCGGCTTCACCAGGTCGATGGCGAGGCCGAGGTTCACGTGCGCGGGCTTGACCAGGTAGGACTTGCCGTCCTCCACCTTGTAGCTGTGGTTCATGCCTGGGCTGGCCTTGATGGCCTGGACCAGGGCGTAACCGATCAGGTGGGTGAAGGAGACCTTGCCGCCACGGGCGCGCTGCAGGTGGTTGTTGATGACGATGCGGTTGTCGATCAACAGCTTGGCCGGCACGGCACGCACCGACGTCGCCGTCGGGACCTCCAGGGAGGCGTCCATGTTGGTGGCCACGGCCTTGGAGGGGCCGCGCAGCGGGATCAGCTCAGGGCCCGACCCTGCGGCCGGCGCGGCAGCAGCCGCGGGGGCCGCCTTCGGCGCGGGCGGCGCGGCCGGGGCCGCTGCCAGTGGCGCAGGCGCCGGCTGGACCGGCGCGGCCACGGGGGCGGCGGCCGGTGCAGCGGGGGCGGGCGCCGCCTGAACAGCAGCAGGGGCAGGGGCGGCAACGGCGGTCGGCGTGGGGCCGACCTGGGTCGCGGCCTGGGTCACTGGAGTCACCTCGGTACCGGGCTTGTAGTCGGCGAAAAAGTCCCACCAGGCTCGGTCGACCGAGTTCGGATCCTGGAGGTACTGCTGGTAGATCTCGTCGACGAGCCACTCGTTGGGGCCGAAGCCAGTGGAGCTTGCCGAGCTGACGGGGGTTTCAGGGTGTGGCGACACGGGGCAAACCGCCCTCTTCCGCTTCCTTTTGGGATGGTGGACAGCGGGGATTAAGGCTACGCCTACGATCACTGATCGCGCAGTCCCCCAGGGCCAGGCGTCGCCCAGATCACAGTGCCGACCGGTATTTTGGCCGAAACTGTGCGTTAGAAAGTTCCAACGACGGGGAAGCGATCGCCTCCCGAAGCGGTGGAAATCCCCTCAAGTACGGACATTACCGCAGGTCAGTGCAGGCGCGCCGGATCTGCTGCAGTCCCCGCCGCGGGAATGTCCCAGTTCGGTGACAACTCCTGCTCGGACGGTACCCCGCCGGGGAGCGCGACCACGATCCGGCAGCCCCGGGCGGTCTCCGCCACCCCGATCCGGCCGCCGTGCAGATCGACCGCCCAGCGGGCGATGGCCAGGCCGAGACCGGTGCCGCCGTCGCTGCCCGGGCCCAGCGCGGTGGCGGTGCCGCTGCGGCCGAACCGCTCGAAGACCCGCCCCCGGTCCTGCTCGGGGATGCCGGGGCCCTGGTCCTCCACCTCCAGCAGCAGCGCGCCGGGCCCCTCGCCGGCCGTCGCCCGGACGGTCACCGTGCCGCCGGTGGGGGAGTGCTTGCAGGCGTTGTCGACCAGGTTGGCCACCACCTGGTGCAGCCGCTCGGGGTCGGCCACCGCGGCCAGCTCCGGCGGGCGGACCTCCAGCGCCAGCCGGACGTCCTCCCGGCGGCCGTACGCGCCGCCGGCCGTCGCGCCGTCCACGGTGAGCCCGCGCAGCACGCCGCCCAGGAACGGCCGGACCTCGAACCGGCGGGCGTCCAGCGGCACCACGCCGTCGTCCAGCTTGGACAGGTCGAGCAGGTGGCTGACCAGGCGGCCGAGCCGCTCGGTCTGCTCCAGCGCGGCGCCGAGGGTCTTCGGGTCGGCCTGGACCACGCCGTCGACCACGTTCTCCAGCACGGCGCGGAGCGCGGCGATCGGCGTCCGCAGTTCGTGCGAGACGTTGGCGATCAGCTCCCGGCGGTGCCGGTCGGCGGCCTCCAGGTCGCCGGCCATCTTGTTGAAGGTGGCGGCCAGCTCGCCGATCTCGTCGCGGGAGTTGACCTCCACCCGGCTGCTGTAGTCGCCCTCGGCCATCGCCCGGGCGGCGGCGGTCATGTCGCGCAGTGGCGCGGTCAGGCCGTGGGCCAGGAACTGCATGAAGAGCAGGGAGGCGATCATCGAGAAGATCATGATGATCCGGATCTGGGTCTCGGACCGGATCGCGACCACCACCATCAGGCTGGCCAGGAAGACCGAGACGATCACCAGCAGGGTCAGTTTGCCCTTGATCGACCGGACCGGGTCCAGCGGTCTGATGTCGGCCCAGAGCCGACTGCCGGCCCGGCTGAGCAGGCCGCGGCGGGCCGGATCGCCGGCGCCGCGCGAGGTGCCGTTGCGTTGCTGTGGAAAGGTCATGTCGCCTCTGCGTCGTCCCCCCGCGAGACTCGCCGGCCGAGCTGACGAAGCGTGGGCCCCCCGGTGGCCCGGCTTCGCACCCCGACTAGGAGAGCGGTGCTTCCAGGGCGTACCCGACGCCGTGGACGGTACGGATCCAGCTGGCGCCGATCTTCCGGCGCAGCGCCTTCACATGGCTGTCCACGGTGCGGGTGCCCGAGGCGTCGGTCCAGTCCCAGACCTCGGCGAGCAGCTGCTCACGGGTGAGCACCGCACGCGGCTGGGCGGCCAGGCAGGCCAGCAGGTCGAACTCGGTCGGCGTCAGGTGGACGTCGCCACTGCCGATCCGGACCCGGCGCTGCACGTGGTCGATCTCCAGCTCGCCGAACCGCAGGCTGCCCAGCGCGGGCGTCCGGGCGGCCTGCTGGGCCCGCTCGACCCGGCGGAGCAGCACGTTCACCCGCGCCGCCAGCTCGCGCATCGAGAACGGCTTCGTCATGTAGTCGTCGGCACCGACCCCGAGGCCGACCAGCAGGTCGGTCTCGTCGTCCCGGGCCGTCAGCATCAGTACCGGCACCGGGCGCTGGGCCTGGATCCGACGGCAGACCTCCAGGCCGTCGAAGCCGGGCAGCATCACGTCCAGCACCACCAGGTCGGGCTGCCAGGTGTGGAAGCCGTCGACCGCGCCGGGGCCGTCGTGCGCCACCGCCACCTTGAAGCCCTCGGCACCGAGCCGGGCCGCGATGGACTCCGCGATGGTGGGCTCGTCCTCGACGACGAGTACTCGTCGCTGAGTGCTCACCGCTGCGCTGCTGTTGATCGTCTCTTGCTGAATGTCAGTCACGGTCACGCCACCGCCCCCAGGGCTGCGGCCCGGCTGCCTGTGGGGACAGCGGGGTCCGCTCGTAGTCGTCTTGGTTCCGTCGTGACGGACCTGTGTCAGGCCCGTCGAGGTCACCCGGACCGTCCGCCGAGGTCTCGGGTTCCGAAGGGGTGCACGGGTGTGGTCCGTGTACCGCTCGGCTCTGTTCGCAGCGTACGGACACCGCGAGCATCCCGGCAGGTGAACCGGACACAACCGGCCGGTGGGCCGGTGCCGACCCTGCCGGGGATGAGGCACGGGGCGATACCTTACCGGGCGAAAATATCGCCCGTAACGGTGCGTATGCCGTCGAAGGGATGGCAGACTCCTCAGCACAGCGGCTACTTGTCCGTAAACAAAGGGATGGTCCGGACCAAGGGGTGTCCCGGTTCGAACCAAGTTCACAGCGGATTCACAGCGGGCTCCCAGAACCGCGAAGTACCGTGAGCACGACAAGTGACATGGTGGCACGAGTCAGGTGGTGGGTGGAATGGCAGATCTTCGGTCGCGGTTGCGGAGTTCCGTGCCCACGCCGCGCCGCAACCCCCTCGCACTCGGGTATCTCGCCGTGCTGCTGGCCACCACGCTGTTCGCCCGGTTCGGCGACGCCGACCTGGTGGACCGCCTGCAGGCGTTCTCCAGCTCGGACGCGCACAACCTGCTGGACCATCCCGTCCGCTCGCTGCTGCTGAGCGGGCTCTGGGTGGCCGGGCCGGTCTGGATGCCGTACTTCTGGGCCTTCGCCCTCACCGTCGCGCCGCTGGAGCGCCGGATCGGCGCCCGGCGCACGATCGGCGTGCTGGCCACCGGGCACGTGCTGGCCACCCTGCTCTCGCAGGCCGCCGTCGGCCTCGCGGTCACCTCCGGCCGGCTCGCCCCCGACGCGCTGGACAGCGTGGACATCGGCGTGAGCTACGCGGTGCTGGCCAGCCTGGGCGCGCTGGCGGCGCTGCTCCCCGGGCGGGCCCGGCCGGTGGTGCTGACCGGTGCGGTCGCGATGACGGGCTATCAGTTCCTCTCCGAGTCCGAGCTCGTCAGCCGGGTCGGCCACCCGTCCGCCCTGCTGATCGGGGTGGCCGTCGGCCACTGGCTGCGCGGCGGCTCCGACCGGGGTCTGCCGGTGCGGCGCCTGGTCCGCCGGCTCGCGCCCTCGCGGGCCTGACTCCCCGACTCCGCAGGTCGACGCCCCGGGCCGAACGGCCCCGATGGTGATCGCTCAGGGCGAACAACGGGCGGGGAACAATCGGCTCTCGCCAAACCTTAGTCAGGTCAACTCAACTTCACTGACTGGGGAGAGATCATGGCATCGACGTCCACACCGCTCACCCTGCCCGTGCTGCCGCTCGACGACGAGGTGGTGCTGCCCGGCATGGTGGTCCCGCTGGACCTGTCGGACACCGAGGTGCGGGCCGCCGTCGAGGCGGCCCGGGCCGGTGTCGGCGCCGGGGCCAAGCCCCAGGTCCTGCTGGTGCCGAGGCTGGACGGCTCGTACGCCGCCGTCGGCACGCTGGCCACCGTCGAGCAGGTCGGCCGGCTGGCCGACGGCGACCCGGCCGCGCTGGTCCGGGCGGTCCGCCGGGTGCGGATCGGCGCCGGGACGACCGGCCCCGGCGCGGCGCTCTGGGTGGAGACCAGCACCTTCCGCGAGTCCGACCCAGGGCTGCCGGTGGCCGGGCGCGCCGCCGAGCTGGTGAAGGAGTACAAGGCGCTCTCCACCCAGTGGTTGCGCAAGCGCGGCGCCTGGCAGATCGTCGACCGGGTGGCCCAGATCGAGGGCGTCGGCGAGCTCGCCGACAACATCGGCTACGCGCCGTTCGCCACCGCCGAGCAGAAGCTCAAGGTGCTGCTGGAGGCCGACCAGCTGGCCCGGCTGGAGTACGCGCTCACCCTGCTCCGCGACCACCTCGCCGAGGAGGAGGTCAACGACACCATCCGCAAGGACGTCGAGGAGGGCGTGGCCAAGCAGCAGAAGGAGTTCCTGCTGCGCCGTCAGCTGGACGCCGTCCGCAAGGAGCTGGCCGAGCTGAACGGCGACCCGGCCGACGAGGAGGGCGACTACCGGGCCCGGGTCGAGGCGGCCGAGCTGCCCGAGAAGGTCCGGGAGGCCGCGCTCAAGGAGGTCGACAAGCTGGAGCGGTCCTCCGACCAGTCGCCCGAGGGCTCCTGGATCCGCACCTGGCTGGACACCGTGCTCGAACTGCCGTGGAACGAGCGGAGCGAGGACGCCTACGACATCGCGGGCGCCCGGGCGGTGCTGGACGCCGACCACGCGGGTCTGGGCGACGTGAAGGACCGGATCGTCGAGTACCTGGCGGTCCGCAAGCGCCGGGCCGACCAGGGGCTCGGTTCGGTCGGCGGGCGTCGCGGTGGCGCGGTGCTGGCGCTGGTCGGGCCGCCCGGGGTGGGCAAGACCTCGCTCGGCGAGTCGGTGGCGCGGGCGATGGGGCGCGAGTTCGTCCGGGTCGCGCTCGGCGGCGTCCGGGACGAGGCCGAGATCCGCGGTCACCGGCGCACCTACGTCGGCGCGCTGCCCGGCCGGATCGTCCGGGCGATCAAGGAAGCCGGTTCGATGAACCCGGTGGTCCTGCTGGACGAGATCGACAAGGTCGGTTCCGACTACCGGGGCGACCCGGCGGCCGCCCTGCTGGAGGTGCTCGACCCGGCGCAGAACCACACCTTCCGGGACCACTACCTGGAGGTCGAGCTGGACCTCTCCGACGTGGTCTTCCTGGCCACCGCCAACGTGCTGGAGTCCATCCCCGAGCCGCTGCTCGACCGGATGGAGCTGGTCCGGCTGGACGGCTACACCGAGGACGAGAAGGTCGTCATCGCCCGGGACCACCTGCTGCCGCGTCAGCTGGAGCGGGCCGGTCTGACGGTCGGTGAGGTGACGGTCGACGAGGCCGCGCTGCGTCGGCTGGCGGGTGAGTACACCCGGGAGGCCGGGGTCCGGAACCTGGAGCGGTCGATCGCCCGGGTGCTGCGGAAGGTCGCGGCGCAGAGCGAACTCGGGGAGCGCGAGCTGCCCGTCGCGATCGGTCCGGACGAGCTGCGCGCGCTGATCGGACGCCCGCACCACACCCCCGAGGCGGCCCAGGAGCCCGGCGAGCGGCGCACCGCGGTGCCCGGCGTGGCGACCGGTCTCGCCGTCACCGGAGCGGGTGGGGACGTGCTCTACATCGAAGCCTCGCTGGCGGACGCGGAGACCGGTGCCACCGGGCTGACGCTGACCGGGCAGCTGGGTGACGTGATGAAGGAGTCGGCGCACATCGCGCTCTCCTACCTGCGGTCGCGCGGCGCGGAGCTGGAGCTGCCGGTGACCGGGTTGCGGGAACGCGGCATCCACCTGCACGTCCCGGCCGGGGCCGTCCCCAAGGACGGGCCGAGCGCGGGCATCACGATGACCACCGCACTGGCCTCGCTGCTCTCCGGGCGGAAGGTGCGGACGGACGTCGCGATGACCGGGGAGGTGTCGCTGACCGGGCGGGTGCTGCCGATCGGTGGCGTGAAGCAGAAGCTGCTCGCGGCCGACCGGGCCGGGGTCACCACGGTGATCATCCCCAAGCGCAACGAACCCGACCTGGACGACGTCCCGGCGGAGGTGCTGGCGCGGCTCACCGTCCACCCGGTCGCGGACGTCCGGGAGGTGCTGCGGCTGGCGCTGGAGCCGGCGGAGGTGCTGGTGGCTGCCTAGGCCGACCCCGGCCAGGGGTTCGGGGGCTGCGTTGTCGGCAGGTGCTCAGCTTTTTGCAGGGCGCTCGGTTGCACTGTCCAGGGCCCCGAGCCCCTGACTCTTCCGAAGCACCTGCCAAAAGGTCGGCGCCGCCCGCGCTGCGGAGCCGCATATCAGCAGAGCCCCGAGCCCCTGGTGGTGCACCTCGTGCCAAAGGGTCGGCGTCGCCCACGGGTGTCTGCCAGTGGGTGAGACGGTGGTTGTGTGACGGGGTGTCATGGCGGGAGCATGGGGCCATGACCCGTCACGCACATCTGAGCCGTCGACTTGATGTCGACCTGGCCCGTGCGTGTTCGGCGATCTGTTGCCGCGCCTGTTGAGCGCGGTGCCTCCTGCCCGGCTGATCGCCGGGCTGTCTCTCGTCCTGCCGGGCGGAGTGCACCCCTGTGTCCACTCTCCTCCGACGGGAATCCCATGCGTCTGCGCACTCGCGCCGCCGTGCTCGCCACGGCCGCCCTCCTGCTGACCGGCCTCACCCCGGCGCATGCCGCCGACCCGTACGGCCCGCTGCCGCCCGCCAACCCGTTCGCGGGGCCGGCCGGCACGGCCACCATGCACGGGGACACCGGTTCGTCCGACGCCACCCCGCTGCCGGGGCCGGGTGCGGGCGGCCTCCGGTCCAGCCGGACGGCGTTGCAGTCCGCCTGCCCGACCGTGCTGGTCGGGTCGGACGGCTACCCGGTCGCGCTCTGCACGGAGATCTTCGGGCTGGCCCCGACGGTCCATCTGCTGGACCCGGCGACCAGCGGGTCGGTGGCCGAACTGACGCTGGCCAAGGGCTCGTTGCTCGGCGGCGTGTACGCCTACCTGGACCACCGGGACCGGCTGGTCGCGGTGGACGGCAACCAGGACCTGCTGCGGATCGGCCACCGCAGGACCGCGAACGGCGGCTGGGAGCTGTACGTCGACTCCCGGCTGCCGCTCGCGGGGGCGGTCCCGGCCGGGGACGCCGTCACCGGGCTGTCGCCGGACTGGCAGGGCCGGGTCTGGTTCGCCACCGGTGCCGGGGTGGTCGGCACCGCCGACGACCGGACCGGCACGGTCCGCACCCTCGCCCTGCCGGCCGGTGAGCGGGTGGCCAACTCGATCTCCACCGCCCCGTCCGGGACGGCCGTGGCCACCACCCACGCCACCTACCTGTTGACCGCGTCCGCCGACGGCACGCCGCAGGTGAGCTGGCGTCAGCCGTACGACCGGGGGCCGGGGCGCAAGCCCGGGCAGCTCAGCTGGGGGACCGGCTCCACCCCGACCTTCTTCGGGCCCACCACCGGCACCGACTACCTGACCGTGGTGGACAACGCCGCGCCCACGGTGAACCTGCTGGTCTACCGGACCGGCTCCGGGGAGCAGGTCTGCTCGGTGCCGGTGCTCAGGGCGGGCGGCAGCGGCAGCGAGAACTCGCCGGTGGCGGTCGGCAACGCGGTCTTCGTGGCGAGCACCTACGGCTACCCGTACCCGAAGCTGCCGGAGGACGCCGGGCCGAGCGTGCCGTCCTCGGACAGCTACCGGGGCGGGCTGAGCCGGGTGGACGTCCGGGCGGACGGGTCGGGCTGCGACCTGAAGTGGGACAACCGGACCAGGTCGGCCGCCGTGCCGAGGCTGTCCACCGCCGACGGGCTGCTCCGTACGGTGCTGCGCAACCCGGTGATCCCCGGCACCGACGCCACCTCGGTGCTGGACCCGTATGCGTACGCCGAGATCGACCCGGCCACCGGCCGGACGGTGCGGACGGCCTTCCTCGGGGCGGGCTTCATCTTCGACACGCTGCAGATGGTGGGCAGCATCGCGCCCGGAAGGGTGGTGCTGCAGGGCACCACCACGGGAGTGCTGCGGATCACCGCCGGCTGACGCGCGGGGCGGTCGCGGGCGGAACCGGACAGGGCCGTGCGAAACTGCCGAAATGCCGTCACCTACGCAACGGGTGCTGTCCCGGGTCCCGCTGCGGCTCCGGCCGTTCCTGGTCCGGCACCGCAAGCCGGTGAAGTTCTTGCTGGTGGGCGGGACGTGCTTCCTGCTCACGATGGTCCTCAACTTCGGGTTGCGGCACACCCTGCTCCAGGAGAAGCCGGTGGTCGCGCTGACCGTCGCGACCGTGGTCGCGACGGTCGTCTCGTACGTGCTGAACCGGCAGTGGTCGTTCCGGGCGCACGGACGGCAGCGCGAGGCGGTGCTGTACCTGGTGGTCAGCGGGCTGGCGGTGCTGGTGAACGACGCGCCGCTGGTGGTCTCCCGGTACCTGCTCGACCTGCGGGAGCCGTACGTCACCGCGCTCACCGAGGAGGTCGCCGACTTCGCCAGCGGGATGATCGTCGGGACCTTCCTGGCGATGCTCTTCCGGTACTGGGCGATGAACCGGTGGGTGTTCACCCACCGGGCCGACCTGCGGCCCGCCGAGCCGTCCCCGGCGGAGGCCGGCCGGTGACGGTGGGTCAGCTGCCGCCGGGGGCCGCTCGGGGTGTGGACGTACGGACCGTTACGCTGCGGACCGTGACCTGGCAGGACCAGCACGGACAGGAGGTGGGCCGGTGCGGGCCGGACCGGCGAGTCAGCAGGGGATGCGGTGGGCCAACCTGGCCCTGGTGCTCGGGGAGATCGCGGCCGGGCCGTGCTCCCGGGCGGCGGTGGCCGGGGCGACCGGGCTGACCAGGGCGGCGGTCTCCTCGCTGGTCGAGGAGCTGCTGGCGGCCGGGCTGCTGACCGAGGCCGGGCCCACCGCGCCGAACGGCCGGGTCGGACGGCCCGGCAGCGATCTGACGCTCAATCCGGACGGGCCGGCCGGGATCGGCGGCGAGATCGGGGTCGAGCACCTGGCCGCGTGCGTGGTCGACCTCCGGGGCGAGGTGCGGAGCTGGCACCGGATGGAGATCGCCAACCGGGGCCGCACCCCGGCCGCCGTCCTGGCCGACCTGGCCGAGCTGCTCTGCCGGGCCGCCGAGCAGGCCGGGCTGCGGCCCGCCGGCCTGACGCTGGCCGTGCCCGGACTGGTCGGCGCGTCGAGCGGGGTGGTCGTGGGCGCGGCCAACCTGGGGTGGAGCGAGGTGCCCGTCGCAGCCGAACTGCGGTCCGCCCTGCGGGCCGCCGGCGCCGCCGAGCTGGCGGCGCTGCCGATCGAGGTCGACAACGAGGCCAACCTGGGCGGCCTGGCCGAACTCTGGCTGGCGGGCCGCCCGGACGACTTCTGCCACCTCTCGGCCGAGGCCGGGATCGGTGCGGCGATCGTGATCGGCGGCCGGCTGCTGCGCGGCGCCCGGGGCTTCGCGGGCGAACTGGGCCACCTCACGGTCTGGCCGGACGGCCCGCCCTGTCCCTGCGGCGCCCGGGGCTGCCTGGAGCAGTACGCGGGCGAGACCGCCGTCCTGCGGGCGGCCGGCCTGGAGGGCGTCCGGGGCGACTGGGTCGCGCTGCTCGCCGAGCAGGCGGCCGCCGGGGATCCGGAGGTGCTGGCCGCCCTGGCGGGCGCCGGCTCGGCGCTCGGGATCGCGGCGGCCGGGGCGGTCAACCTGCTCGACCCGCAGGCCGTGGTGCTCGGCGGTGGCTACGCGGAGCTGGGCGACTGGCTGCTCCCCACCATGCGGGCCGAACTCACCGCCCGGGTCACCGTCCGCCCCTGGAACGAGAACTGGCTCTCCGTCTCCCCCCTCGGCCGCCGGGGTCCCCTGCTCGGCGCCGCGGTCGGCGTCGTCCGCCGCATCATCGCCAACCCCGGCGCCCACGCCGGCCCCTGACGCCGACTTTTTGGCACGAGGTGCACCCCTCAGGGGCTCGGGGCTCTGCTGTTGTGCGGCTCCGCCGCGCGGGCGACGCTGGCCTTTGGCAGATGGCTCGGCGTCTACGGTCAGGGGCTCGGGGCTCTGCTGTTGTGCGGCTCCGCGGCGTGGGCGACGCCGACCTCGGAAAAGGTCACGCGTGCGTGGGTGGTCAGGCACTTTCGCAGTGACCCGCACGCCAGATCTCCTCGCCCGCGCGGCGGAGCCGCAGATCAGCAGAGCCCCGAGCCCCTGGGTAGTTGACGGCTGAGCGCCTGCCTACAGTGCAGCCCCGAGCCCCTGGGTAGTCGACCGCTGGGCGCCTGCCTACAGTGCAGCCCGGGTGTCAGGCCGTCACGTGTTCGCGGCCGTAGCGGGGGCGCCGGATCACCGCGGCCATGGTGACGGCGACGCCGACGACGGCCCAGGCGGCGAGGACGAGGAGGGGGACGAGGATGTTGGTGCCGCCGAAGTAGGCGATGGAGCGGGCCACGTCGGTGCCGGCCCCGTTCGGGATCCAGGCGCCGATCGCGCGCCAGAACGCGGGCATCATCGGCGGCGGGAACACCCCGCCCGCACTCGGGTTGCCGAGCACCACGAAGATCAGCACCGCCAGCCCGATCCCGACCACGTCGAAGAGGCACTCCAGGGCCATGGTGATCGCCCCGACCGCGAACACCACCAGCGTGCCCAGCCCGAGCAGCCCCCAGCTGGAACCGGGCAGTGCGTCCAGCACCGGGCCGATGATGACCGCCCCGCCGATGCCCGCCGCGACGGAGTAGAGCGCCAGTGAGGCGAGCCGGATCACCGCGCGGCTGGGGTTGGCGGGCCGGGAGCCCGCGCTGATGCCGAGGATGGAGGCGACCAGGTAGCCGCCGACGCACCAGCCGACCACCAGGTAGAAGGAGGAGAGGCCCTCCGCGTCGCCCTTGGCGAGCGGCAGCACGTCCTCCACCAGCAGCGTCCGGCCCTGGCTCTTGTCGACGGCGGTGACGATGGTCTCGGCGGCCGTGGAAGCGGCCGGGCCGCGGGCGTCGGCGACCAGCAGGGTGTCCTGGGTGCCGGCCGGGTCGAAGAGCCAGGCGGCGTAGATCTTCTGGTCCTTGATCCGGGCGATCGCGTCCGCCCGGTCGGTCGCGGTGGTGGCGCGGACCGCGTTGTCCGGGACCGACTCCAGGGCACCGACCAGCTTGGGGCTCACCTGGGGCGGGGCGACCACGGCGATCGACAGCTCGTGCGGGGTCGGGTGGTGCAGGGCACCGACGTACGAGGTGATGAACCCGAGCTGCAGCAGCAGCACCGCGATCACCAGCAGGGCGGCGCGCGGGGTGACCGCGTCCTTGACTTCCGCGAGGAATCCCTGGCGGCCCGGGTCGGCCATCGAAGCTCTCCTTAGAACGCAAACAAGGGCAAAACGGATACTTCATATCATGAAACAGTTGTCGATCAACGGAGGCTCGACTGCGGGATACTGACGCCATGACTGAGCGGGCAGCTGACCACCGGACCGCCGAGCAGGCGTTGACCGCCGTGGAGCGCGAGGTGGCCGTGCTGTTCCGGCGCGGCCGGGCCAGGGCGGCCGAGATGTCCCGGCAGGTGCACCCGGCGCTGGAGGGCGTGGCGTACAGCATGCTGGGCTTCATCCAGGAGCGGGGGCAGGTCCGGCTGACCGACATCGGCCTGCACTTCGGGGTGGGCAAGGCCACCATCAGCCGGCAGGTCAAGGTGCTGGAGGAGCTGGAGCTGGTCGCCCGGGAGACCGACCCGCTGGACCGGCGCTCCTCGCTGGTCTCGCTCACCCCCGACGGCGAGGCCCGCTACCTGGCCGCCCGGAGCGGCCGGCTGGGCCGGTTCCGGGACATGTTGGGCAGCTGGGACAGCGCCGACGTGGCCCAACTCGCCGATCTTCTCCAGCGGTTCAACGACGCGATCGGCGAACCCAAGCCGAGCTGAGGGCTCCGCCTGATTGTTGCCTTTGTCAACCATCTCGTCCTATGGTTGCCAAAGGCAACAAAAATCCAGGCCGAAGGACCCGCATGACCACAACTTCAGACCCCGCCCCGATGACCCACCGTCAGGTCCTCGAAGCCCTCTCCGGGCTGCTGCTCGGCCTCTTCGTGGCGGTGCTCTCGTCGACCGTCGTCGCGAACGCGCTGCCGCACATCCTCACCGACCTGCACGGCGGCCAGACCGCGTACACCTGGGTGGTCACCGCCGCACTGCTCTCGCTCACCGCCGCCACCCCGATCTGGGGCAAGCTCTCCGACCTGGTCAGCCGGAAACTGCTGGTCCAGATCGCGCTGGTGATCTACATCGTCTCCTCCGCGCTGGCCGGTCTGTCGCAGAACGCCGGCCAGCTGATCGCCTGCCGGGTGCTCCAGGGCATCGGGGCGGGCGGGGTCACCGCGCTGGCCCAGATCTGCCTGGCCGCCATGGTGCCGCCGCGCGAACGGGGCCGGTACAGCGGCTACTTCGGGGCGGTCTTCGCCCTGGCCACCATCGGCGGCCCGCTGATCGGCGGTGTGGTGGTGGACACCAGCTGGCTGGGCTGGCGGTGGTGCTTCTACCTGGGCATCCCGTTCTCGTTGATCGCCATCGTGGTGTTGCAGCGGACCCTGCGGCTGCCGGTGGTGCACCGCAAGGTGAAGATCGACTACCTCGGCGCGGTGCTGATCACCGCCTCGGTCAGCCTGCTGATGATCTGGATCTCGCTGGCCGGCGACAGTTACCCCTGGCTTTCCTGGCAGACCCTGGTGATGGTCGGCGGCGGGCTCGGGCTGGCCGTCCTGTTCGTGCTCGCCGAGCGCCGGGCGGCCGAGCCGATCGTCCCGATGGACCTGTTCCGCCATCGCACGGTCACGCTGGCCGCGATCGCCAGCGTGCTGATCGGGGTCGGGATGTACGGCTCGACCACCTTCCTCAGCCAGTACTTCCAGCTGGCCCGGCGGGAGTCGCCGACCATGGCCGGGCTGCTCACCCTGCCGATGATCCTCGGCCTGGCGGTCTCCTCCACCGTGGCGGGCCGGCTGATCACCCGGTACGGCCGCTGGAAGGCGTACCTGGTGGCCGGGACCGGACTGCTCGCGGTCGGCTTCGCGCTGCTCGGCACCGTCCGGGACGACACCCCGTACGCGGTGCTGGCGGTGGCCATGGCGGTCACCGGGATCGGCCTCGGGCTGACCATGCAGAACCTGGTGCTGGCCGTGCAGAACACCGTGCCCCGGCACGAGCTCGGCACCGCCAGCTCGACGGTGACCTTCTTCCGGACGATGGGCGGGGCGATGGGCGTCTCGGCGCTCGGCGCGCTGCTCTCGCACCAGGTCACCCGGCACCTGACGGAGGGTCTGACCGCCGCCCACCTGCCGACCGCCGCGGCCGGCGGTGGCATCCCGGACCTGAAGACGCTGCCCGCGCAGGTGGTCCCGCTGGTCACCGACGCGTTCGGGCGCGGGGTCGCCACGGTCTTCCTGATCGCCGCGCCGCTCGCCCTGCTCGCCTTCCTGGTGGTGCTGCTGATCCGCGAGGTGCCGCTGCGCACCGCCCGGGACGAGGCCCCGGCCGGGCAGCCGCGCGAGCTCGCGCTCGACTGACCCCGGACGTGCCGCTGCCCTCCCCGTTGGCGGACGGGGAGGGCAGCGGTGTGTCCGGGGTACTAGCCGGCGATCAGGTAGAGGCCGTAGCCGACCACCGAGGCGCAGGCGGCGAAGCAGACCGAGGCCCCGGCCAGGGCCAGGTTGGCGGTACCCGCTCCGGCGGTGCCGCCCTCCTGGGCCGCCTCGCGGCGGGACAGCGCCATGATGCCGAGGGCGAAGACCGCGACGGTGGCGACGGTGACCACGAAGCTGACGCCGGCGGTCTCGGCCAGGGCGGCCCACTTGATGCTCATGCTCATGGGAGGAAGCCTTCCGGGCTCAGGCCGCGACGGTGGTCGACGCGGGGGTGGGGGCCGGGGTCTGCGGGAGCTCGACCGGGGTGACGTCGGTGTCGTTGACGTTGTCGGCGTGCACCGGCCGGCGGCGGGAGAGCATCCACATCGCGCCGGAACCGATCACCAGCGCGGCGCCGACCAGCAGGACGCCCCAGGTGCCCTTGTCCGCGACGAAGGCGGCCAGGCCGGCCACGGTGGCGGCGGCGGGCAGGGTCAGGCCCCAGGTGTAGAGCATCCGGCGGGCCATGCTCCAGTGCACCTCGGCCTTCGGGCCGCCGAGACCGGCACCCATGATGCCGCCCGAGACGACCTGGGTGGTGGAGAGGCCGTAGCCCATGTGCGAGGAGGTCAGGATCACCGTGGTGGCGGCCGCCTCGGCGGCGAAGCCCTGCGGCGCCTGGATGTCGGTGAGGCCCTTGCCCATCGAGCGGATGATCCGCCAGCCGCCCATGTAGGTGCCGATCGCGATCGCCGCACCGGCGCTGACGATCACCCAGGTGGGGGGCAGCGCGCCCTTCGGCAGCGCCCCGACCGAGACCAGCGCCAGGGTGATGATGCCCATGGTCTTCTGCGCGTCGTTGGTGCCGTGCGCCAGCGAGACCAGCGAGGCCGAGGCGATCTGACCCGCCTTGAAGCCCTTGTTGGTGGTGGCCTCACGGCCGTTCCGGGTGATCCGGTACGCCAGCTTGGTGGCGCCCCAGGCAGCCAGGCCGGCCACGATCGGGGAGGCCACGGCGGGGATCAGGATCTTGGAGACGACGACGCCGAAGTTCACGCCGTTCAGCCCGACCCCGACCACGGTGGCGCCGATCAGGCCGCCGTACAGCGCGTGCGAGGAGCTGGAGGGGAGGCCCTTCAACCAGGTCAGCAGGTTCCACAGGATCGCGCCGACCAGGGCGGCGAAGATGATCGCCGGTTGCAGACCGGTCTTCTCGTTGACGATGCCGCCGGAGATCGTGGTGGCGACCTTCACGGAGAGGAAGGCACCGGCGAAGTTGAGGACCGCAGCGATGGTGACCGCGACCTTCGGGCGGAGGGCTCCCGTGGCGATGGAGGTGGCCATCGCGTTGGCGGTGTCGTGGAAGCCGTTGGTGAAGTCGAAGGCGAGCGCCGTGATGATCACAACGGCCACCAGGAACGTGATGTGTTCCATAACCCAAACAATCGTCGTAGTTGTCGGACTGACGCTGGTGTCATCGGCGACGGTAGGGAGGGTTGGTGAACGGAAGGTGAACTGAGCCGGGAGCTGAGGTTCCGATGGTGTCGCCGAGGTTGCCGGAACCCTTCCGAAGTGTGGAGCCGTGGCCGCTGACCAGCTGATTTGGTAGATAAGGTCCGGTTTGGTGACGGTTTGTTGAGAGCTGTCTCACATCCAATCTGAAGTTGAGCTGAGAATTCATCGGGTGGCCGGGTAACCCCCTGTCTCGAGCCGGGTGGTGCGTGGCAGGATCGAGCCCGAATTGCCTGGCCGCACGGCGGGTCGGGCTCGGGGACGACGGGGAGGGCGAGCAGATGCGCGCTGGGGTGCGGACGACGGAGAACGGCGTGCGGCCCTGGGTGCGGGCCGCCCTGCGCTGCGGGGCGGTACTGGCCCTGGCCGCGCTCGCCTTCGGCACGGCGGGGACGGCGTTCGCCGCTCCCCAGCCCCCCGTCTCGGTCGCCCCCGGCGCCGACCCGCTGGCCCAGGCCAAGGCCACCCTCGGCCCGATGCTGGACCGGCTGCACGAGCTGTACCGGGAGGCCGAGGCGGCCACCGAGCAGTACAACGGGACGGTCGCCAAGCTCGCCACCCAGCAGACCACCGTCGCCGACCTGAAGGTCCGGCTGGAGCACCAGCAGGCCGCGGTGGACGCCGGCGGCGACCTGGCGTCCCAGCTGGCCGCCGCCCAGTACCGGAACGGCAATGCGTCCGACCTGGCCGAGCTGCTGTTCACCGACTCGCCGTACGAGGCGGCGGTGGTGGCCGAGCTGCTGAACACCGCCTCGCGCTCGCAGAGCGAGTTCCTGGACCGGCTGAAGGCCGACCGGGCCACCCTGACGGTGCTTCAGCAACTGGCCGAGGCGACCCTCGCCCAGGCCCAGGCGCTGGCCGTCCAGCAGGAGGCCGGCAAGGCCGACGTGGCCAAGCGGCTGGCCGAGGTCGAGCAGATGGTCAGCTCGCTGACCGGGGCGCAGCGCAGCGAGCTGGAGCAGCTGGAGAAGAACCGGGCGGACGAGGCGCAGCTGGCCTTCCTCGCCTCGGGCGCACTGGGCAAGGGGGAGCGCACGCCCTCGCAGGCCGGGCGCAAGGCGGTCGCCTTCGCGCTGGCCCAGCTCGGCAAGGACTACCTCTGGGGCGGCACCGGGCCGGACAAGTTCGACTGCTCCGGCCTCACCTCGCAGGCCTGGCTGGCCGCCGGGCTGAACATCCCCCGGGTCAGCCAGGACCAGTGGTCTGAGCTGACCAAGGTGCCGCTGAACCAGCTCCGCCCCGGTGACCTGGTGGTCTACTACGCCGGTGCGACCCACATCGCGATGTACATCGGCGGCGGCCTGGTGGTGCAGGCGCCGCGCACCGGCTCGGTGATCAAGGTCTCGCCGATCGGTGCGATGCCGGTCCTCGGCGCGGTCCGGCCGGACCCGCAGGCGGTCTCGGACGACCCGGGCGGCAGCTGGAAGGTGCCCGAGCTGCCCAAGGGGGCGGATGCGGTGACGCCGATCCAGCCGGCCAAGCCGGAGAACCTGCCCACGCCCCCGGTGACCGCACCGCCGACCACCCCGACCACCCCGACCGCACCGGTCACCCCGCCGGTCACCACCTCGCCGACCGGCACGCCGCCGGTCACGCCCCCCGTCACCACCTCGCCGACCGGCACGCCGTCCGGCGGTACGTCCTCGCCGGGCACCGGGACGGGCACGCCGACGGGCTCCGGCACGCCGACCGGCTCGGAGTCGGGCTCCGCGTCCGCCTCGGTCTCCGGTTCGACGAACCCGAAGGAGAACGAGGGTTCCCCGAGCACGACCGGCTGACGCCCCGTCGGTCTTGGACCGACCGGCACATGGTCGGCGGCGTCGCGGCGTTGGGGTGCGTACCCCACCGCCGCTCCTTCATCCGCCCACCATGTGCCGGTCGGTCTATGCCGGTACGGCCTCGGGCTCGTCGCTCCCGAGCAGCAGCTCGGGGCGGCCGGTGACGATCAGCCAGGCCGGCAGTGCCGCGACGCAGAGCAGCGGGAGCAGCGCCAGGTCGGGCACGATGGCCCCGGCGGTGAACAGGCTGAGCCAGCCCTGCCGGGTGACCGCGAACAGCACGCCGAGGACGGCGCAGGACACCGCGAGGGCGGGCGGCACCGAGGGGATCAGCGCGCTGACGGCGAAGCCGAGCGCGACCGCGGCGAAGACGGCGGGGAAGATCCGGCCGCCCCGGAAGCCCGAGCCCGAGGCCACCACCAGCGCGACCAGCTTCAGCACGGCCATCCCGAGCAGGCTCCAGAAGCCGTAGTGCGAGTAGTCGAGGGCCAGCTCCTTGACCTGGTCCAGCCCCTTGAACAGGGTGAGCTCGCCACCGAGCGCGCCCAGGGCACCGAGCGTCAGCCCGCCGACGGTGAGCATCGCGACCGGGTGCGGGATCTGCCGGAACGCGCGGTGCACCAGCGGGAAGACGTAGACCGCGGTCATCCCGAACACCGCCGCGACCGCGCCGACCAGCAGGGCCCAGAGCACGTCGACCACGCGGGTGCCGGGATAGCCGGGGACCTTGATCACGAAGTCGTTGCCGACCAGCAGCAGGGTGGTCATCGACCCGGTGACGGCGGCGATCAGCGGGGCGAACAGCCGGTCCCAGAGTGCCCCGGGGCCCGGCATCTCGGAGAGGATCAGTGCCGCCGCGAGCGGGGTGCCGAAGAGCGCGCCGACGGTGCCCGCGGCGGCCAGGCCGACCCACAGGGCCGGCCCGGCCGAGGGCATGAAACGCCGTCCGAGCCAGTACGCCAGTGCGATGTTGATCATCGTGATCGGATTCTCGGGCCCCAGGCTGACGCCCCCGGCGAGGGCCAGGACGGTGGCCACGATCAGCCCGGGCAGCACGTACAGCGGCACCGGTGGGTCGACCAGGCCGGTGGTGGCCGGGTCCGGTCCGGCGTGACCGGGCGCCCGCCACACCGTCAGGCCGACGGCGGCACCGGTCACGGTGAGGATCAGCAGGATCCACCACGGGCTGAAGCCGTCGATGTCGAGGCCGTCCGGGATGATCTCCCAGAGCAGGTTCTCCAGCCGTCCGGCGACTTTGCTGATCGCGATCAGTGTGAGGCCGGCGCCGATGCCGGTGAGGATCGCCGGGACGATCAGCGGGAGCAGCCGGGCGGCCGGGGTGGGCGGCCCCTGGGTGAGGTCGCGGGGGTCGGCACTGCCGGGCTGCGGGACGGTGTCGGCCATGGCGCGGGTACCTCCGGCGGTGGGGGTGAGCTGGTGTCAGATTAGGTGCAGATCGGACAAATCAGTCACTCGCGGGCCGGAGTGTCGGCCGACGGACCTGACGGTCGGTCGGCCGACGGGATCAGCCGGTGCTGTCCGGCTCGAACCGGATCACCACGGCCTTGGAGGTCGGGGTGTTGCTGATCTCGGCGGTGGAGTCCAGCGGGACCAGCACGTTGGTCTCCGGGTAGTACGCGGCGGCGCCGCCCCGGGCCACCGGGTAGTGCACCACCTGGAAGTGCGGGGCCCGGCGCTCGGTGCCGTCCACCCACTCGCTGACCAGGTCGACGTACCCGCCCGCGGTCAGGCCCAGCTCGGCGGCGTCGGCCGGGTTGACCATGACCACCCGGCGGCCGCCGGTGATGCCCCGGTAGCGGTCGTCCAGGCCGTAGATGGTGGTGTTGTACTGGTCGTGCGAGCGCAGCGTCTGGAGCAGCAGCCGCCCGGCGGGCACCTCGGGGGCGGTCAGCGGGTTGACCGTGAAGTTGGCCCTGCCGGTGGCGGTCGGGAAGGTCCGGCTGTCGCGCGGGCCGTGCGGCAGGGCGAAGCCGCCCGGGCGGCGGACCTTGGCGTTGAAGTCGTCGAAGCCGGGCACCACCCGGGAGATCCGGTCCCGGATGCTGTCGTAGTCCTCGGCGAACCGCTCCCACGGCACGTCGTTCGCCTCGCCGAGCGCCGCCCGGGCCAGCCGGCAGACGATGGCCACCTCGGACAGCAGCTGCTCGGACGGGGGCCGGAGGCCGCCGCGCGAGGAGTGCACCATGCCCATCGAGTCCTCGACGGTGACGAACTGGGGCCCGACGGCGGTCCGGTCCCGGTCGGTCCGGCCCAGGGTGGGCAGGATCAGCGCCCGGGCACCGGTGATCACGTGCGAGCGGTTCAGCTTGGTGGAGACGTGCACGGTCAGCGCGCAGCGCCGCATCGCGGCCTCGGTCACCTCGGTGTCCGGGGTGGCCGCGACGAAGTTGCCGCCCATCGCGAAGAAGACCCGCACCTTGCCGTCGCGCATGGCCCGGATGGTGTCGACCGAGTCCAGCCCGTGCTCGCGCGGCGGCTCGAAGCCGAACTCCCTGCCCAGGGCGTCCAGGAAGGCGGGGGCGGGGCGCTCGAAGATGCCCATCGTGCGGTCGCCCTGCACGTTGCTGTGCCCGCGCACCGGGCAGACACCGGCGCCGGGGCGGCCGACGTTGCCGCGCAGCAGCAGGAAGTTGACCACCTCACGGATGGTCGGCACCGAGTGCTTGTGCTGGGTCAGGCCCATCGCCCAACAGACGATCACCTTCTGTGAGTTGAGGGTGAGCTCGGCCAGCTGCTCGATCTGCTCCCAGGGCAGGCCGGTGGCGGCGAGCACCTCGGCACGGTCGGTGGCGGCCGCCTCGGCGGCGAACTCCTCGTAGCCCAGGCAGTGTTCGGCGACGAAGTCGTGGTCGACGCCGTCCTTCGCGGCCAGGATCAGCTGGTTCAGCGCGCGGAACAGGGCGAGGTCGCCGCCGAGCCGGATCTGCAGGAACAGGTCGGTCAGCTTGGTGCCCGCACCGGCCAGGCCACGGGCGTTCTGCGGGTTCTTGAAGCGCTCGAGCCCGGCCTCCGGCAGCGGGTTGACGCTGACGATCTTCGCGCCGGCCCGCTTGGCCCGCTCCAGTGCGGACAGCATCCGGGGGTGGTTGGTGCCCGGGTTCTGCCCGGCCACGATGATCAGGTCGGCCTGGTACAGGTCCTTCAGGCTGACGCTGCCCTTGCCCACCCCGAGGGTCTCCACCAGTGCCGAACCGGAGGACTCGTGGCACATGTTGGAGCAGTCCGGCAGGTTGTTGGTGCCGAGCTGACGGGCGAACAGCTGGTAGGCGAAGGCGGCCTCGTTGCTGGTCCGGCCCGAGGTGTAGAAGGCGGCGGCGTCGGGGGAGGGCAGCTTCGTGAGCTCCTCGGCGACGATCGCGAAGGCCCGCTCCCAGGAGACCGGGGTGTAGTGCGTCGCACCCGCGTCGAGCAGCATCGGCTCGGTCAGCCGGCCCTGCTGGCCGAGCCAGTAGCCGGACCGCTCGGCCAGTTCGGCGACCGGGTGCTCGGCGAAGAACGCGGTGGTGATCCGCCGTTCGGTGGCCTCCTCGGCGACGGCCTTGGCGCCGTTCTCGCAGAACTCGGCGGTATGCGTCTTGCCCGGTTCGGGCCAGGCGCAGCCGGGGCAGTCGAACCCGTCCGGCTGGTTCACCTTCAGCAGGGTGGCCAGGGTCCGCTTGGGGCTCATCTGGTCGTTCGCCATCCGCAGGCTGTGGGCCACGGCGGTGAGACCGGCCGCCGCGTGCTTCGGATCGGTGACCTCGGCCCGGTCCTGCGCCGGGTCGCTCTGCGGCGCCTGCTTCGCCATGACAGCCCTACTTCCTTGTACGGGGTGTGCCTCACCTTACGCAGGACACAAGGCTGCCCTGTCCAGGGGATCGGGGAGCGGCGACGGTTCGTGGCCGGCGGGTGTCACTGCGAAAGTGCCTGGCCATCCACGCGACGATCACCTTGCAAGGGCCGGCGTCGCAGTTCCCCGAGCCCCTGGACCGTAGCCGGTTGAGCAACTGCCGAAGCGTCTGCCAGGAGGGTGAGGAGGCCGCGGGCGGCGGTGTCGTTCTGGCGGAAGCCCGGGGCGTTGGTGCGGGGGCGGGCGAAGGCGGTGTAGGCGCGGCCGTTGGTGTGCGGGCCGAGGGCGGTGCGGCGGGGGTGCGGGGCGTTGCCGAGGGTGGGGTCGAGCAGGCGGCCGTCGGCCAGCGAGACGGTCAGCAGGCCGGACTCCTCCAGTAGTTCGCCGTTGCGGGCGAGGCCGCGCAGGACCGGGTCCTCGGTGCGGGAGAGCACGTGCTTGGGCAGGTAGCCCTCGATCAGGGCGGTGGCGTGGACCCGGTGGCCGGGGGTGGTGGGGCTGGTGGCGACGAAGGTGCCGGTGGACTCGTCCGGTTCGACCCGCAGGTCGGCGCCGAGGAAGCGGACGACGCCGGCCTCGGAGAGGGCGAGCAGCTGGCGGAGCCGGAAGCCCGGCGGGCCGGAGGCGAGGAAGCTGAAGAAGCCGAACCACCAGCCGTCGAGTTCGGTGGCGACCGAGTCGGCGGTGAGCCGGCCGGTGGCCATGATCCGGGGGAGCTGGCCGTAGAGCGAGAGCAGGGCGAGGAAGGCCCCCAGGTCGGTGCTGTGCGTGGGGTCGGCCCGGCGGTCGGCGTCGGCGGTGATGTGGTCGCGCAGGTGCTGCTGGAGGGCGTCGGGGGTGAGGCGGAGGCCGGTGAGCGGGTGGTCGAGCGCCTCGAAGTCGAGCCGGTCGGCCGGATCGGGGACGGACCGCGCCACCAGGGCGGCCAGCTCGGGCGTGTACCAGTCCAGCCGGTCGTAGTCGTTCAGGAAGTCGGCCCAGGGCAGCTCGACCCGCTCCGGGTGGGCGTGGAACAGCTCGTGGTAGTGCCCGAAGCCGATCTCCTTGGCCATCAACGGCCAGAAGTCCCGGCGTAGTTCGAGCGGTCCGGGGCCGGCCAGCACCCGGTCGACGGCGGCGGCGTCGAAGTACCGGGGCAGCGGGGCTGGCGGGCCCTGGAGCCGGTAGCCGGTCTTGGAGTGGTAGGGCACGCCGCGCCGGGAGCCGACGTGGATCACCGGTTCGCGGCCGGACGGGAGGTAACGCAGGGTGAGCCCGTCCGGCGCCGGGACGAACCGGCCGCCCCGGCCCTCGGTGAGCATCGCGACCAGGTCGACGAAGGCCAGCCCGAAGCCGCGCAGCACCAGCTGCTCGCCGGGGGCCAGGCCGGAGAGGTCGACGTCCGAGGAGAAGGCGGGCGGCAGGTGGAACCGGCCGTGCCGGGCGGCGAACGCGGCCAGGTCGTGGTGCCGGGGGTCGGGGGCGGCGCCGAGGTGACCGAGGGTCAGCACCACCTGGTCGGCGACCAGCACACCGTCGGAGAGCTGGACCAGCTGCGCCCCGTGCGGCGGGCCGCTGACCGAGCGGGCGGTGTCCCGGTGCACGGTGACCGTGACATGCGGGGGCAGCTCGGCCACCGCGCGCCGGAACACCCAGTCCAGGTAGGCGCTCTGGGCCCGCCGGGTGGGGAAGTCGGTCGGTGCCAGCGAGCGCAGTTCGGCCCGGACGGCCGGGTCGGCGACGGGTTGGTACGGGGCGAACTCCTCGGGCCGGGCGGCCCATTCGGCCAGCGAGGGGCCGGGGCGGACCGGGCCCTCGACGGTGGCGGACTCGTCGGTGAACATCGTGACGTCCTCCGCCATCGAGTTCATCCGCAGCAGCGGGGACTGGTCGTACCGCCAGATCCGGCCGCCGCCGGGCGGGTACGGGTCGACCAGGTGGATCTCCAACGGCCGGTCGGACGGCAGCAGTTCGGCCGCGCTGGCGGCGATCCGCTCCAGCAGCCCGGTGCCGCGCGGACCCGCCCCGATGATCGCCAGGGTGCTCAACGGGCCACCCCCGTACGGGCGAAGAGGGCCCGGGCGCGCTGCAGCGGGGTCGGTGGCAGGTCGCCCCGGATGGCGCCCCGGGCGTAGTACCGCTCCAGGTAGTACTGACCGACCGAGAGCACGCTGGTCACCGCGACGTACCAGACGGTGGCGACCAGCAGCAGGGGGATCACCTGGTAGGTCTGATTGTAGATCAACTGGGCCGCCTCCAGCTGGCCCTGGTCCACCGAGAGGATGCCGCCGCGCACCACCTCGGCGGCGTACGCGGCCTCGTGCAGGGTCAGGCCGATCACGGCGGTCAGGGTCGGGCCGAACAGGTCGACCGTCTTCACGGTGAGGAACTCCGGGCCGAACGGCAGGCCCAGGCCGAGGGTCGGGTAGAGCGCGCCGATGTTGAACCAGAACAGCAGCTGGACCAACAGCGGGGTGGACCGGAAGATCCAGACGAAGCCCCAGCTGATGCTCCGCAGCACCGGGTTGTCGGAGAGCCGGAACACCGCGAACACGGTGCCGAGGGCGAAGCCGAGCACCATCACGGCGGCGGTCAGCCAGAGCGTGAGCAGCAGGCCCTGCACGATCGCGGTGGTGGTGAAGTACTGCGCGACCACGTCCCACCCGAACGCCCGGTTGCGCAGGACGGAGTTCAGCACCATCGCCAGGGCCAGCAGGGCGAGCACCGAGGCGACCGTGCGGCCGGGCCGGCGGCGGGCCACGATCGGTGCCTCGTCGGTCTGTTGGCGGGTGGGGGTGGACAGGACAGTGGCCATGGGCCGGCTCCAGACGTGGCTGGGCCGTCACGCCGGGCGGCGCCCCTCAACGCGCCCGACCCCCGATCGTAGGCGTGGACGAACGGCAACTGTCAAGAGCGGTCCGTTCCTACTGATAACAGAACATGAAGGAATCGCGGAGAGGTTGACGCCCCGTGAGATCCACTGTTCAACTTCCTCCATGGACCCCGAGCAGCAGCGCCTGGTGACGCGCGGCCACATCGACTTCGGTCGAGTGTGGTCGGCCGCGTGTTGCGCCTGACCCGGTAGTCGCGGCCGTTCCACCGGCCCCTGTTCCACTTCTCTCCCCTTCGCGCCGTCACGCGCCCAGCGCCCCTCGCGCTCCTCTTCCCACCCCAGCGCCCAGCAGCACCGTCGGCCTGCCCGGGCGCCGCTGCCCCCTGCTCGCCGCACGACCGAAAGGCCCTTCGTCATGCCCGTCGAATTCCTCGGCATCGCCGCCACCGGTGACGGCTCGGAGACCACCACCCGCACCACCGCCGCCTTCGACCGCGACTACACCCTGCGGCTGGCCCGGGCGCACGAGGAGTACGGCTGGGACCGGGTGCTGTTCGCCTACGGCTCCGGCTCGCCCGACCCGGCCCCGGCCGCCGCGTTCCTGGCGAGCAAGCTGGACACGCTGCAGATCCTGCTGGCGCACCGGCCGAACGTGTCCTACCCGACCTACGCCGCCAAGACCTTCGCCACCCTGGACCAGATCAGCGACGGCCGGCTGACGGTGCACTTCATCACCGGCGGCAGCGACCGCGAGCAGGGGCGGGAGGGCGACTTCCTGACCAAGGACCAGCGCTACGCCCGCACCCGGGAGTACATCGCGCTGGTGAAGAAGATCTGGACCACCCGGGAGCGGTTCGACCACGAGGGCGAGTTCTACCGGTTCGAGGACTTCGTCTCGGACGTCTTCCCGGTCCAGGAGCCGCGCCCGGACGTCTCGTTCGGCGGCTCCTCGCCGGCCGCCTACGCGGCCGGCGGTGCCGAGGCGGACATCTACTGCCTCTGGGGCGAGCCGCTGGCCCGGACCGCCGAGCAGATCGAGCGGGTCCGACAGGCGGCCAAGGACGCCGGGCGGACCGACACCCCGAGGATCCAGGTGGCGTTCCGGCCGATCATCGCGCCGACCGAGGAGCTGGCATGGGAGAAGGCGCACCGCACCGTCGACTTGATCAAGTCCCGGGTCGGGGGCGGTGAGCTGCTGCCCCGGGCGAAGGGTGCGGACGGCGGCTGGGCGCCGGAGAACACCGGCTCGCAGCGACTGCTGGAGATCGCCGCCGCCGGGGAGCGCTACGACCGCGCGCTGTGGACCCCGACCGCCGCCGCGACCGGTGGCGCGGGCAACTCCAACGCCCTGGTCGGCACGCCGGAGACGGTCGCCCAGGCGCTGCTGGACTACTACGACCTCGGCGTGGACATCCTGTCGGCCCGGGGCTACCACCTGCTGGACGACGCCATCGACTTCGGCCGGTACGTGATCCCGATCGTCCGCGAGGAGGTCGCCAAGCGGGACGCCGCCAAGGCGGCCGCCCGGGAGCGGGACCGGCACCAGCTGATCGCCCTGCAGGCATGAGCGGCGCGCTGCTGGAGGTCCGTCGGGTCACCCTGGCCGACCCGCTCACCGAGCCGCTGATCCGCGAGCTCACCCACGAGTACGTCACCCGGTACGGCCCGGGCGGCCACCAGGAGATGAGCCGGTTCCCGGACAGCGAGTTCGAGGCGCCGGACGGCGCGCTGCTGCTCCTGCTGGCGGACGGCGAACCGGTGGCGGGCGGCGCGTACCGCCGCTACGACGAGCGGACCGCCGAGCTCAAGCGGATGTGGACGCACTCGGCGCACCGTCGGCGCGGCCTGGCCCGCCGGGTGCTGGCCGAGCTGGAACTCGCCGCCGAGGCGGCCGGCTACCGCCGGATCCACCTCACCACCGGCCCGCGCCAGCCCGAGGCCAAGGGCCTCTACCTGGCCACGGGCTACACCCCGCTGTTCGACCTGGACCGCGACCCGGCGATCTTCGCCCCGCTGCCCTTCGAGAAGCACCTCCCGTTCCGGCACCTCCCCCGAAAGGCCCCGACCCCGTGAGACGCGCACCCGCAACGCTGACCGCCGCCGCCCTGCTGGTGCTCACCGCCGCCTGCGGCTCGGGTACCGGCAAGTCGCCCGGCCCGGCCGGGAGTTCCGCGCTGGCGGCGGCGGCCCAGGACGTGGTCTCGACCGTACCGAAGTCGGACAAGGCGGCCGCGCTGCTCCCCGAGGAGACCCGGAAGGCCGGGCGGCTGAAGCTCGGCGGATCCTCCGGCACCCCGCCGAGCGCGTTCTACCCGGACCCGGCGGTGAAGAAGGCGGCCGGGATCGACGTGGACTTCACCGACGCGGTGGCCAAGGTGCTCGGCCTCACCATCGAGCGCGAGGAGGCGGCCTTCGAGACCATCCTGCCCGCGCTGGACAGCGGCAAGTACGACCTCGGCACCGGCAACTTCGGGGTCACCACGGCCCGGTTGAAGACGATCGACTTCGTCACCTACATCAACGACGGCCAGGGCTTCGCGGTGAAGAAGGACAACACCGCCCAGCAGCCGGTCAAGGAGATCGCCCAGCTCTGCGGCCTGACCATCGGCACCGGCGTCGGCACCACCTTCGAGACCACGCTGAACTCGAAGAAGAACGTCTGCACCGACGCCGGGAAGAAGGCGTACGAGGTGCGGGCCTACTCCGACACCGGCGCCACCCTGACCAGCCTCCAGCAGGGCAAGGTCGACCTGGTGATGTCCACCATCAACGGTCTGCGCTACCAGGAGTCGCAGCCGGCCTCCGGCACCCGGTTCCTGAGCGAGTTCCGCCGGCTCGACGTCGGCTTCGCGTTCAAGAAGGGCTCGCCGCTCACCCCGGCCTTCCAGGCGGCGGTCAACCAGCTGATCCAGGACGGCACCTATCGGAAGATCCTGGAGAAGTGGGGCACCACCGGCTCCGCCCTGACCACGTCCGAGATCAGCCCGCCCGAGCGTCCGTGAGGTCCGCCATGAGCACCGTCATCTCCGCGAGACCGGTGGCCGCCGCCGACCAGGACGACCTGGCCGAGCTGCCGGTGGTCCCGGCCCGGCACCCCTGGCGCTGGCTGGCCGGGGCGGCCGCCGCCGTGCTGGTGGCCCAGTTCCTGCACGGGCTGGCCACCAACCCGGGCTGGGACTGGCCCACCTTCCGGGCCTTCCTGACCACCGACACCATCCTGCGCTCGGTCGGGGTCACCCTCCAACTGACGCTGTACGGAACGGTGCTGGGCTTCCTGGTGGGCGCCGTGGTGGCCTTCCTGCGGCTGTCCAGGAGCCCGATCCTGCAGACCATCGCCTGGGTCTACGTCTGGGCCTTCCGGTCGATCCCGCTGATCGTCCAGCTGGTCTTCTGGTTCAACCTCTCCTACCTCTACAAGCGGTTCGGCATCGGCGTCCCGTTCGGCCCGACGGTGCTCAGCTTCGAGACCATGGACCTGCTCGGCGCGCTCGGCGCCGCCGTGCTCGGTCTTGCGCTGCACCAGGCCGCGTACGCCGCCGAGATCATCCGGGCCGGGGTGATCTCGGTGGACGCCGGCCAGCTGGAGGCGGCCGCCGCGCTCGGCATCCCCCGGCTGCGGCAGATCCGCCGGATCGTGCTGCCGCAGGCGATGCGCTCGATCCTGCCGAACGCGGGCAACGAGGTGATCTCGCTGTTCAAGGGCTCCTCGATCGTCTACGTGATGGCGATCGGCGAACTCTTCCACCAGGTCCAGGTGGTCTACGGCCGGACCGGCCGGGTGGTGCCGCTGCTGATGGTGGCCACCGTCTGGTACGTGGTGCTGACCACGCTGCTCTCGTTCGGCCAGTACTACCTGGAGCGGTACTTCGCGCGCGGCTCGCAGCGCACCCCGCCACCGACCCCGCTGCAACGGGCCCGTGCGCTGGTCCGGCAGATCCAGGCCACCCGACTCACCGCGCCCACAGGAGGCACCAGTTGACCGGCACGACGATGGTGGACGTCCGGGGCCTGCACAAGAGCTTCGGCCAGCTGGAGGTGTTGCGCGGCGTGGACCTCCAGGTCGCCGCCGGTTCGGTGACCGTGGTGCTCGGGCCGTCCGGCTCCGGCAAGTCCACCCTGCTGCGGGCGATCAACCACCTGGAGAAGCTGAACCGGGGCTACGTCTCGATCGACGGCGAGCTGATCGGCTACCGCCGCTCCGGCGGCAAGCTGTACGAGCTGAAGGAGCGTGAGGTGCTGCGCCAGCGCACCCACATCGGCTTCGTCTTCCAGAACTTCAACCTGTTCCCGCACCTCACCGTGCTGGAGAACGTCACCGAGGCCCCGATCAGTGCGCTGCGCCGGCCGAAGGCGCAGGCCCGGAAGCAGGCGCTGGAGCTGCTCGCCCGGGTGGGCCTGGCCGACAAGGCGGACGCCTACCCGAGGCAGCTCTCCGGCGGTCAGCAGCAGCGGGTGGCGATCGCCCGGGCGCTGGCCCTGGAGCCCAAGGTGCTGCTCTTCGACGAGCCGACCTCGGCCCTCGACCCGGAGCTGGTCGGCGAGGTGCTGGACGTGATCAAGGACCTGGCCCGCTCCGGCACCACGATGATCGTGGTCACCCACGAGATCGGCTTCGCCCGCGAGGTGGCCGACACGGTGGTCTTCATGGACGGCGGCGTGGTGGTCGAACAGGGCCCGCCGGCCGCCGTGCTGGACGCACCGCAGCACGAGCGCACCCGCGCCTTCCTCTCCAAGGTCCTCTGACCCTCTCCTCCCTTCACCCCTCTGGAGCAACGCCATGTCCCTACCCCGTCGTGCCCTGGTCGCCGCTGCCGCCGGTCTGACCGCCACCCTGCTGCTCACCGCCTGCGGCGGCGAGGCCGCCGCCGACCTGAACGCGGGGAAGGGCAACACCGCGCCGGACGGGACCAAGGTGAACCTGACGGCCGACCAGAAGCGGGTCACCACCGGCAAGGTGGACGCGATCGCCGCCCTGGTCCCCGAGGAGATCCGGAAGCGGGGCACCCTGCGGGTGGTCGACTCGCTCGGCACCACCCCGCCACTGGACTTCTACGCCGACGACAACAAGACGGTGATCGGCGCCGAGCCGGACATCGCCTACCTGGTCGGCGACGTGCTCGGGCTCAAGGTCGAGCTCAACCCGGTCTCCTGGGAGAACATCTTCGTCGGCCTGGACGCCGGCAAGTACGACGCGGGGTTCTCCAACATCACCGTGACGGAGGCCAGGAAGGAGAAGTACGACTTCACCACCTACCGGCTGGACATCCTCGGCTTCGAGGCGAAGAAGGGGGCCGGCTGGAAGGTCACCGGGCCCAAGGACGTGGCCGGGCACACCATCGCGGTGGCCTCCGGCACCAACCAGGAGAAGCTGCTGATCGGCTGGAACGAGGAGAACCTGAGGAACGGTCTGAAGCCGGTCGACATCAAGTACTTCCAGAACTCCGCCGACTACTACCTGGCGCTCGGCTCGGGCCGGATCGACGCCTACCTCGGCCCCAACCCGACCGCCGCCTTCCACGTCGCGCAGACCGGTGAGACCGAGATCATCGGCACCTACTCGGGCGCCGGCGCGGACGTCCTCGGCAAGATCGCCGCCACCACGAAGAAGGACAACGGCCTGGTCAAGGCCCTGCACGAGGCCATCGGGGAGATCGTCAAGAACGGCACGTACGGCCAGGTCCTCAAGCGCTGGGGGCTGGAGAACGAGGCCGTGCAGACCCCCGAGCTGAACCCGCCCGGCCTGCCGAAGCCCAAGGCGTAGCCCGTAGTTCCCCTCCCGGTCGCCGTCGTGTGGTGGACTCTCCCCGACACGGCGCCACGCGGGGGGAGCGGACACATGCGGGCCGGGGACGTACTGGACGGCAAGTACCGGCTGGTCGAGGAGATCGGCCGGGGCGGCTTCGGCGTGGTCTGGCGATCCGTCGACACCCGGCTCGGCCGGGAGATCGCGGTCAAGGTGATCTCCGACTCGGCCGAGCTGGGGGCCGTGGACATCGCCCGGTTCCGTCACGAGGCGCGGGCGGTGGCCAAGTTGAACCACCCGCACATCGTCACCCTGCACGACATCGGCGAGACCGCGACCGGCAGCCCCTACCTGGTGATGGAGCTGGTGCAGGGCCGCTCGCTGGCGGCGGTGGTCAAGCAGGCCAGGCCCGGGCTGCCGCAGGTGCTGGACTGGCTCGGCCAGGTCTGCGTGGCGCTGGCCGCCGCCCACCGGGCCGACGTGGTGCACCGGGACATCAAGCCCGAGAACATCATGATCACCGAAGCCGGCCACGCCAAGGTGCTGGACTTCGGCATCGCCCGGCTGGACGGCCGCCCGGGCGGCCTGACCACGATCGGGACGGTGATCGGCAGCCCGATCTACCTGGCGCCCGAGCGCTGGGCGGACGGGCCGGTGGACGGCCGGGTCGACCTGTACGCGGTCGGCTGCATGCTGTACGAACTGTCGGTCGGGCAGCGGCCGTTCAACGCCGGGACGGTGGTCGGCCTGATGCGCCAGCACGTGGACGTCGATCCGCCGAGGCCCCGGCAGGTCGCGCCCGAGCTCCCACTGGCACTGGAGCGGCTGATCCTCGACCTGCTGGCCAAGGACCCGGCGGACCGTCCGGCCGACGGCCTGGAGGTGGCCCGCCGGCTGGCCGAGATCCAGCCGGGCCGGGCCGCCGAGCTCCGGGCCCGGGCCGACGCCGCCTGGGCGCTCGGCGCGGCCGGCTCGCCCACCGAGGCGGCCCGTCGGCTCTGGCCGCTGATCGGCGAGTTCGCCCGCGAGTGCGGTGCCCATGACCCGCGCACCCTGCGGACCTGCCACGACCTGGCGCTCTGGCTGGCCGCCGACGGCCGGGTGCCCGAGGCGGTCGGCCTGCTCGGTGAGCTGCTGGCCACCGGGGTCGGCGGCGGTCAGGCCGAGGACGCCGCCCGCGACCTGGCCCGGCTGACCGCTCGACTGCCGCCCAGGGCCGCCCCGGTCACCGGGCAGCTGGCGCTGCTGGTCGGCTGAGCCGGTACGCGTCGAGCCCGTACGGGATGCGCTCCAGCACGCCGTCGGTGAAGACCTCGTACAGCGGCAGCGGTTCCAGGTGCACGTAGCCGATGTGGCAGTCGCAGACCGGCAGCGGGCAGGGCCGCTCGGCCAGCGCGGCCCGGTAGGAGCCGTCGTAGATGTTGCCGAGCGGGGCCCGGACGAAGTGGCAGCGCTGGACCGAGCCGTCCCCGAAGACCGAGATCACCGAGGAGCCCGTCCGGCAGGGGCGGCCCTCGCTCGGGTGCGGCTCCCGGCTCCAGCCGAACAGCGGGTCCAGCGCCGTCCAGTCGGCGGCCTCGGCGTCGGTGTAGCGCCGGCCGTCGGCGGCGTTCACCCAGAGGTAGACCTCGGGGCGCAGTGCGGCCCGGAACTCCCTTGCGGCCGCCAGGTGTTCGGGCTGGCCGACCACACCGACGCTGTACCGGACACCGAGCGCGTCCAGCTCCCGGCACTTGGTCAGCAGGCGGTCCCGGGCCACCTGGCCCGGGTGGTACGTCACCCAGAGCGCCAGGCTCGCCGGGTCGCCCTCGGCCAGCCAGTCGGTGCGGCAGCTCAGGTTGGTCTGGATCGCCACCCGGCGGACGTTCGGCAGCAGGCTGAGCCGCACCATCGCCCGGCGGTACCAGGACCGCACCAGACCCTCGCCCCAGGGGGTGAACAGCACCGAGACGGCGGGCTGTCCGGCCACCCAGTCGCAGAACCGCTCCAGCGCGGCCCGGTCCTCCCGCAGGGTGGCCGGGCTGTCCCGGCGCTTGGCGAACGGGCAGTACGGGCAGTCGTAGTCGCAGGAGGCCAGCGGGCCCCGGTAGAGGACGGTCAACTCCGGGACTCCGGCGCCGGGGAGGCCGAGAAAGGTGGTCACCGGGCCTGGTGTCCGGCCATCCGGTCCCGCACCGCGGGGGAGAACAGCGCCGGGCCGACCGCGTCCGAGTGCGCCAGCCCCTCGGCCGACAGGGTCAGCCGGGCGGGGTCGTCGGCCAGCCAGCCGTGCTCGGCGAAGGCGGCCAGCTCGGCCGGGAAGTCCTCGGCCGGGGTGCTGCCGAACCTCTTTCGGTAGTCGGCGAGTTCGAGCCCGTCGGCCTGGAGCAGGGACTGCAGCAGGTGCCGTCGGCGGGCCTCGTCGGGGTCCATCGGCCAGCCCCGCTCGGCGTGCCCGAAGTCGGTGGTGGCCACGTAGTCGTCGATGATGCCGCGCACCTCGGTGGCGTTCACCGCGTAGTCGAAGGAGTAGTGCAGCCCGGCGGTGTAGGAGCGGGCGCCGCAGCCCAGGCCGACCATGCCGTCGGTCTGGCAGCTGTACTCGCCCGCCACCTCGGCGGCCGCGTCGGTCCGGCGGAACATCCGCATCGACACCTGCCGGTACCCGTGGGCCAGCAGGTGGTCCCGGCCGGCCCGGTAGAGCGCCAGCCGCTGGGCGTCCCAGTCCTGCGGGGTGGACCGGCGGGCCAGCCCGGTCAGCGGCCGGACGTACAGCGGGTAGAGGTAGAGCTCCTCCGGCCGCCAGGCGAGCGCCGCGTCGAGCGAGCGCAGCCAGCTCGCCCCGGTCTGCCCGTCGATGCCGTAGATCAGGTCGATGTTCAGGACCGGGAAGCCGGCCGCCCTGATCCGGCCGAGCGCCGCCTCCACCGCCGCCCGCTTCTGCGGCCGGACGGCCGACCTGGCCTCCTCGTCCAGGAAGGACTGCACACCGAGGCTGAGCCGGGTGGTGCCGCGCTCCGCCAGCACCGCGAGCCGGTCGGCGGTGGCGGTGTCCGGCGAGGCCTCGACCGAGAGCGGCACGGCCCGCAGGTCCACTCCCATCCGCCGCTCGGTCAGATCGCAGAGCCGCTCCAGCTCACCCGCCGTCAGATAGGTGGGCGTACCGCCGCCGAAGGCCGCCACCGCGAACCTGGCCCCGTCGTCCAGCGCGGCCCGGACGGTGACCGCCTGCCGCTCCAGAGCGTCCAGGTAGGCGGTGGTCAGCCCGTCCGGACCACCGATCCGGGTGAACAGGTTGCAGAAGCCGCAGCGCACCTCGCAGAACGGGATGTGCAGGTAGAGCGAGAGCGCGTCCTGCGGCTCGCCGGCCCAGAGCTCGCCCAGCGGCGGCCTGGGCTCCAGCGGCCGGTACGCGGTCTTGTGCGGGTAGGCGTAGACGTAGGACTGGTAGGGCCTCATGCGGGGTTCCCGTGGCTTCCGGTGGGCAGGGTGAAGTGCGCGTACGGGACCGTCCAGACCACCTCGTGGCCGATCCGGTGCCCGGTGAAACCGTCCTCGCCGTAGGCGGTGCCGTGGTCGGAGCAGACGATCGCGAAGCACGGGCGGCGGCGGCTCATCGCGGCGAACAGCCGCCCGATGTGCGCGTCCACGTACTCCAGGGCGGCGGCGTGGCTGGCCCGGGTGTCGCCGTCGGCCCGGGTGGCGCCCGGCAGGTGGAACCAGTTCGGCTGGTGCAGGGCGGAGACGTTCAGCAGCAGGAACAGCGGTTGCCCGGGCGGCTGTTCGGCCGTCAGCTGCTCGACCCTGGCCACCTGGGCCTCGAACGAGGTGGGTGACGGCACGCCGAACTCCGGCTCCCAGTGGCTCTCCTGGAACATCCCCGGGAGCACCGAGCCGAGCGGGCCCTGCCGGTTGAAGAAGCCGACCCCGCCGACGCAGACCGTCCGGTACCCGACGGCGGCCAGCGCGGAGGGCAGGTCCGGGGTGTCGAAGACCCAGGTCCGCGCCTCGGTGGTCTCCGAGCCGCCGAACCGGGCCGCGAACAGCCGCGGGTGCGGCCCGTCCGGCGTGGCCGGGGTGGGCAGGAACCCGGCCAGGATCGCCTGGTGGGCGGCGTACGTGAAGCTGCCGGGGGAGTGCCTGCGCTCCCAGTGGCCGCCCGGCAGGACGGCGGCCAGGTTGGGCAGCCGGCCGGCGGCGGCCAACTCCTCGGCCACGTCGAAGCGGAGCGTGTCCAGGGTGACCAGCAGCAGGTCGTGGCTGCCGATGATCCGGTGCATGTCGGGGATGGTGGTCATCGTTCCGCTCCGAGCAGGGCCCGGACCTGGGCGCCGTAGGTGTCGAGGCCGGCCGCCGGGCCCTCGGGCAGGCCGGGGAGGTTGGGGAGCAGGTCGCCGAAGGCGTTCACCTCGCCGACGTACCAGCGGCGCCAGCCGGCCCCGGGCAGCACGTCGATACCCACCATCGGCGAGCCGGGGAAGCAGGCGGCCACCCGCTCGCCCAGCTCCAGCAGCTCGGCCCAGCGCGGGCCGGCCGCGGCCCGGGCCGGCGCCAACTCGCCCCGGGAGCCGCCCAGATGGAGATTGGTCAGCGGGCCCGCGCTGGTGCGGACCACCGCGTGGGTGACCCTGCCGTGCACCGCGACCACCCGCAGGTCGGCCGAGCGGCCGTGCTGGGACGCCTTCGGTATCCACTGCTCCACGTGCAGCCCGTCGGGGGCCAGCGCGTCCACGATGGTGGCGACCTCCGGCTCGGTGGTGTAGCTGCGGACCCGGAGCGAGTTGTGCAGGCCGGTGGGGGTCAGCTCGACCGAGGTGGTCGCCCGGAGCCGGCCGTTCGGACCGAACTCCAGGGCCAGCACCCCGGAGGCCGAGGAGGCGTGCGCGGGCTTCACGAACACCCGCCGCAGGCCGGCCGTGGCCAGCAGGGTGCGCAACTCCGCCCAGCTGCCCACGGGTCGGCCGAGGGCGCGGGGCACGGGGAGTCCTGCGGCGGTGAGCCGGGCGTGGGTGCGGCGCTTGTCGAACAGCACGGCGGTCTCCGCCGGATCGGCCAACAGCCGGGCGCCGGGGGCCCGTTCGACCGCCGCCGTCAGGGTGGCGAGCCCGCCGAGCAGCCCGGCGTACCAGGCCGCCGAGCCCTCCACCCGGGTCGGCCGGCTGCCGGGCCCGCGCAGCAGCGCGTCCACGGCCGGATCCTCACCGGGGGAGTCCACCCGGACCAGGGCGCCGGCCGGGACGGTGACCCGGCCGCGCAGCACCTCGGCCCAGGGCAGCACGGTCGGCTCCGGCAGACCGGACGACCGCACCGCCGCCGCGAACAGCTCGACCCGGCGGTGGCCCGGGTGGCCGACAACGGCGATCACTCGCCGTTCGCCACGTAACGCCAGTCGTCGTCGGGCTTCTCCTGGTCCGAGAGGTCCAGCTCGACCCCGGCCGCGCCCAGGGTGTCGCGCAGGCGCTGCTGCATCCCCTCGGTGAGGTAGTGGTGGTGCAGGTCGAGACGGCGCAGGTGGGTCAGGCCGAGCAGGGCCTCCGCCCCGGCGTCGGTGAGGGTGCCGAGGGCCAGGCTGACGCTCTCCAGCTGCCCGACCACGGCCGATCCGGCCACCGCTGCGGCCAGCTCGTCCTGCAGCGCGCTGTTCTCCAGGCCGAGCCGGCGCAGCGCGGGCAGCCGCTCGCCGGTCAGCACCGGCGCCAGGTCGGCCACCCCGGCGTCGCCGCCGTACTCGTCCACCCCGAGCCAGAGCTCCAGGCTCTCCAGGGCCGGGAAGTCGGACCCGCCGACCGCCCGGACCACCGCGACCGGCAGGCCGCCGGCCTCGAACCGGAGCGCGCGCAGGCTCTCGTGCCGCAGCGGTCGCAGGGCGAGCCCGCCCTTGCCGTCGTAGTCGGCGGAGGCACCGCGCACCACCAGCTCCTCCAGCGCGGGGAAGGACTCCAGCAGCGGGGTCACGTCGCCGAGCTGGAGCCAGGAGATCTCGCACTCCTCGAAGGTGACCTCGCCGAGGAACAGCGCCCGCAGCCCGCCGAGCCGGGCGGCACTGCCGGTCAGCGCGGTGATCACCGGCTCGACCAGCTCGTACTCGTCCTCCCACCACGGCCCGATCACCAGCGCCCGGACCCGCTCGACCTCGACGGCCGCCAGGAACGCCGCCCAGGCCGCGGCGAAGTCGCTGCCGCCGTCGTACTCGACCTGGACCCGCCAGGCCACCGACTCCGGGGCGGGCAGCGCGCCGCCCTCCGGGCCCGGGAAGTCGAAGACGGGGAGGCCGTGGAAATCCTCGATGTGCTTGCTGATCGCCATGGCGGACTGTCTATCAGTCCGGCCGGACAACAGCTGACAGCCGGGGTGTCAACAGTGCGGGACGCTGATTCGAGCCTTCGGCGACTTGGAGGAATTGATAGGAACTGGCCGAGCCGTCCCCCCTGGTTCGCAGGACCGAGCCGTTGATATACCTCGGATGCATAGGACGGGAGAGGTGTGCGGCCTCCTCGATGGCATGCGACGAACCAGGTGGTGATGGGCAGTGAAGCTCCTCCGTGTCGGCCCTCAGGGCGCCGAACGCCCCGTGGTGCTGGGTCAGGACGGCACCGCTTTCGACCTCTCCGGCCGGACACCGGACATCGACGGGGCCTTCCTGGCCGGGCTCGACCCGACCGGACTGGCCGAGCTGGCCCGGGCGGTGGCGGCCGGTGAACTCCCGGAGACCGACCTCACCGGGCAGCGGATCGGCGCACCGGTGGTGCGGCCGGGCAAGGTGGTCGGGATCGGCCTCAACTACCGGGACCACGCGGCGGAGGCGGGCGCGGCGATCCCGGCCGAGCCGGTGGTCTTCCTGAAGCCGAGCAACACCGTGGTCGGGCCGGACGACGAGGTGCTGATCCCGCGCGGCGGCGAGAAGACCGACTACGAGGTCGAGCTGGCCATCGTGATCGGGCGGACCGGCCGCTACCTGGAGAGCGAGGCCGAGGCGGCCGCGGTGATCGCGGGGTACGCCACGGTCAACGACGTGACCGAGCGGGCCTTCCAGTTCGAGCGGGGCGGGCAGTGGGACAAGGGCAAGTCGGCGGAGACCTTCACGCCGCTCGGGCCCTGGCTGGTCACGGCGGACGAGGTCGGCGACCCGCAGCGGCTGGGCCTCCGGCTCTGGGTCAACGGCGAGCTCCGGCAGGACGGCAACACCGCGGCGATGATCTTCCCGGTGTACGAACTGGTCCGCTACGTGAGCCAGTTCATGGTCCTCGAACCGGGCGACGTGATCGTCACCGGCACCCCCGCCGGCGTCACCCTCGGCCGCCCGGGCACCCCGTTCCTCCGGCCCGACGACGTCGTCGAGCTGGAGGTCGACGGCCTCGGCCGCCAACGCCAGGTCCTCGGCAAGGCCTGAGCCTTCCCACGGCGCGGAGCTTTCTGCAGGTCCCGAGGTTGCACTACCCAGGGGCTCGGGGCTCTGCTGATGTGCGGCTCCGCCGCGTGGGCGAGGAGATCTGGCGCCGGGGTCACTGCGAAAGTGCCTGACCACCTGCGCGACGATCACCTTTTCCGAGGCCGGCGTCGCAGTTCCCCGAGCCCCTGGTGGTGCACCTCGTGTCCCATGGTCAGGCGAGCAGTTGCTGCAGGCGCGCCGCCAGGCGAGGGGCGCGGCCGTCGGGGCCCTCCTGGGCGAGGAGGCGGCTGAGGACCTCGGCGGTCTGGGGGTCGTGGAGGGCGGTGGCGGCGGTCATCACGACGAACTCGTCGAGCAGCCAGTCGCGGAGGGACTCGGGCGGGATCTGCCGCCCCTCGTCGAGCCAGCTGAGGGCGGAGGCTTCGACCACCGAGATCCAGGACCGGACCAGCAGGGTGAGCCGGGGCCCGGCGGCCTCCCGGACGCCCAGGTGACGGACCGTCCGGCGGAGGGCGGCGCGGCGGACCTCGTCGACGATGGCGCCGGTCCGGGCGGTCTCGACCACCGAGCCGCCGCGGAGCAGGGCGCCGTAGCCGGTGTGGTGCTCGGCGACGAAGTCGAAGTAGCGGTCCAGGACGGCCGAGAGCTGTTCGGTGGGGGTGCCGTCCGGCGGGACGGTGAACCGGCCGGCGAGCTCCTCGGCGGCGCTGCGCAGGGCGGCCTCGTAGAGCTGCTGCTTGCCGGCGAAGTAGCGGTAGACCAGCGGACGGGAGGCACCGGCCGCCTCGGCCACGTCGTCCAGGCTCACCTCCTCCGGCGGGCGGGCGGCGAACAGCTCCAGGGCGACGGCGATCAGCTGTTCGCGCCGTTGCTGCACCGGGAGCCGCCGGTAGCCGGGCCGTCGGGCGGCCGGATCGGTCGAGGACGTTGCGCTGACTGCCATGGCGGCCAGGGTAGCCGTACGGTCCCGGTTTCCCGCCGTACCCGGCGGGTCCGGCCGGCGAAACGGGCATACCGGACCATCATGTGACCAGATGTCAGCGGCATTCGGGAGCACAGATGCAGGAGACCGTGCGGGAGCCGGTGGGCGGGAGCCCTGCGGTCAGGGCGCTGCGGGCGGTCGGGCGGTACGTCCGGGCGGCGCCGGGCACGTACTGCTGGTTGCTGCTGCTGGCCGTCACCAGCTTCGTCGTGGCCAGGATCGACCCGGCCAACCTGGAGTGGTTCCTGGGCAAGCGCAGCACCAACATCGACCAGCTGCGGGCGCATCCCGTGCACGCGTTGCTGGCCAGCGCGATCTGGACCGAGCAGGCGGCGTTCCCGTTCTACTTCGTGATCTTCAACGTCTTCCACGTGCCGGTCGAACGCTGGCTGGGGACCAGGCGCTGGCTCACGGTCGCGCTCACCGCCCACGTGCTGGCCACCCTGATCAGCGAGGGCATCGTGGCCTGGGGCGTGGATGCGGGACGGCTGCCGGCGAACCTGGCGACCACCGTGGACGTCGGGGTCTCGTACGCGCTGGCCGGGGTCGAGGGGGTGCTGACCTACCGGTTCGCCGGGCGCTGGCGCTGGCTGTACGGCGGTGGGCTGCTGTTCTTCTACCTGCTGCCGCTGATCACCTCGCACACCTTCACCGATCTCGGGCACTTCTGCTCGGTGCTGATCGGCCTGAGCTTCTACCGGTTCGCCCGGGGTCGTCCGACCTGGGACCCGGTGGCGGCCTGGCGTGGCAGGCCGTGGCGGCGGGCCGGCTGACGGTACATCGGCACAAGCCTCGGCAAAGGGGCTTGCAAACCCGGCCGCCTGCGGAAGGATGGCCGAATGGTTGAAGCACTGATCAACTCCCCTGCCGACGGCACCACCCCTCGCCGTATCGCCGATGCTTACGTCCACGCGCTGGCCGAGCTCGACCCGCTGACCGCGGTCTACCTGGGGCTCGGCCCGGCGGACGACGACCGCCTGCCCGACCTCTCGCCGGCCGGCCAGGAGGCGGTGGCCGAGCTGGCCCGCCGCACCCTGGCCGAGCTGGACGCGGCGGAGGCCGCCGGGGCCGCGAAGGACGACGCCGAGCAGCGCTGCGCCCGG